>NZ_CP099738.1:5347500-9676823 GCF_024125735.1 Lentzea sp. HUAS12 | reverse complement strand
GATCCAATCTCCGTTTCCGGAGAGTTTCACTCGGGGCTGGTGTTTCTGAAGCTTATTTGGTCTTGCTCGCCGGTGTCAAATCCGCCTCTGAGAGGCTTTTGTCTTCCGGCTTTGTGGTCAGGCCCGTTCCGGCTTGTTTTCCGGCCCGTGTCGCTCTGACTTGGAGAACATTACACGGGGCACTTTCGATCTCCAAATCGGGGGGTCCCCTAAGCGCCGGAACCGCCGCTGACCTGCATGTTCGTCACCGAGAAGACCGGGTGGCGGTCGGCCTCGGCCTCGAACGCCGAGACGGCGTCGCCGACCTTCGCGTCGAAGAAAGGCCTAGTCACGGGCTCCTTGCGCACATAGGCGGCCAGCACGGGCGCCGCGACGGACGCGGAAACCTCGTTCAAAACGACTTGACGTGACCTGCGTCCCCTTCGCAGGACCGCCGACCCGGCCGCCCGTGCGTTGTGCACCCAGTCCCGAACGCCGTACGGCGCGACGAGCCACTCCTGGCCGTCGTGCTTCATCAGACGAATCGGGATCGTCCGCTCCGCACCGGTGCGACGGCCTCGGATCGTCAGCAGCACGTAGTAGGAGGGTCCGATGCCCAGCGAAACGGCACGACTGATCACGACGTTGCCGACACGGCGGACGAGGTGCTGACGGTAGGTCCTGGCCACAAGGTCAATCATGGACCTCGTGATGTTCGACGTGGTGGTGATTGGCGGAGGTCCCTCCGGCCGTGCGCTCGCACGTGCCTGTGCACAGGAAGGACTGCACACGGCGATAGTCGACCGCCGTCCAGAACGTCCGTGGACGGCGACGTATGGCGCGTGGGCTGACGAGCTCCCACCGGACACTCCGGTGAAGACGACGAGCACGACTGTTCGCGCGTACGTGCGAGAGGAGCACCGGATCGAGCGCACCTACGTCATCTTGGACAACGCACGTCTGCACGAACTGCCGGAAGAGGTCACCGTCCTCCAACGGCCGGAGCCGGCCCGTCACACGTTCAACGCCACAGGCGCGCGCAAGGGCCGTGCCGAGCAGACGGCCGTGGGGACGGTCATCGAGTCGGACAGCACCGAAACCACGTTGATGGACTGGCGCGGCGACGGCGAGACGTTCCTTTACACGGTCCCCCTGGGCGATAACCGCCTTCTGGTGGAGGAGACGTGTCTGGCGCGTAGGCCTGGAATGCCGTTGAGCGAGCTCCGCGAACGCCTGCACGCACGGCTCGAACCCAGCGCCGAAGAAGAACGCGTCCGGTTCCCCCTCGACGCACCCCGCGCAGGCGGGGCGTTCGGCGCGGCGGCCGGCATCATCCACCCCGCGACGGGTTACAGCGTCGCCACGGCACTGCAGCTCGCCCCGCGGGTGGCCGAGGCGATCAAGGCGGGCAAGGACCCGAAGCACGTCATCTGGTCCCCCAAGGCGCGCCTCGTGCACGCGATGCGCAAGCACGGCCTGGAGGTCCTGCTCCGCTTCGACGCCGAGGAGACCAAGGACTTCTTCGAGGTGTTCTTCGGGCTCGCCCCCGAACTGCAGCGCGCCTACCTCTCCGGCCGCGAGGACTTGACGGGCAACGTCAAGGCCATGAACACGTTGTTCCTGACCGCTCCGGCACACCTCAGGTGGAAACTCTTCTTCTAGCGAACTCCCAGCGTGCACGCTGTGTCACCGAGCGCAGCGCCGGTGTGGCCGGTGGCCGCCAACATCGTGAACAGCTGGTGAACCCGCTTGGTGCGGGTCGTTCGCACCGGCACGATCGAAGGCGTGCCCGCATTGCTGGATGACGTCAGGTTCGCCTTCCAGCCGCTGTTCAACCTGAACACCGGGGGCGTCGTCGCGATCGAGGCCTTGGCCCGGCCGCACGACGGCAGCGTGCAGGATCTGCTCCAGGCCGCCTTCCGCGCCGGCCTGCTGGCGAACGCCGACGTCGGACTCGCCTGCCGCGCCATCCGGTCCGCGGCCGACTTCGACCTGATCCTGCCGCTGCACGTGAACCTGCTGGCGATCACGGTCGCGGACAAGCCCGAGGTCATGAGCCCGATCTACGGCGCTCTGCGCGACGCGGGCCGCTCGCCGGACAGCGTGGTCGTCGAGATCGGCGAACCGTACTCGCGTGCCAACCGCGCACGGCTCGCCCGTGGCATGCAGACGTTGCGGAACAACGGTTTCCGCATCGCGCTCGACTGCGTGGGCGAGGGCGACGTGCCGCTCGGGCTGCTGACGAGCGCCTCGCCGGACTACGTCAAGCTCGACCGCGAGATCGTCCGGTCGCTGCCCGACAACGCCGCGCGGGGCGCGCTGGTGAAGTCGTTGGTGCACCTCGGCGAGTACACGGGCGGCCAGGTCGTGGCCGAGGGCGTGGAGACCGAGGCCGAGCTGACCTACCTGCGCAAGCTGGGGGTGGGGTACGCGCAGGGCAGGTTCCTCGCTCCCCCGCAGCGAAGACCGGCGGTGAACGCCCGCATCGCGCCCGAGTCGGTCACCGAGACCGGGGAGATCCGCCGCGCCAGCACGGGTCCCCGGATCACGGCCTTCCTGCACCCCGCGACGGTGCTGCCGGAGAACGCCACCAGCGAAGAGGTGCGCGAGGTGTTCGCGACCCAGCCGTCGGTCACGGGTGTCGTGCTGCTCGACGACGAGGGCCGCCCGAAGTGGTCGGTGGACCGCAACCGGTTCCTGCTCGCGGTCACCGGGCCGTACGGGCACGCCCTGCACGCCAAGAGGGAGGCCGCACGGCTCGCGGACAAGCCGCACGTCATCGGCACCGAGTCGTCGGCGCTCGACCTGCTGGACGTGGTGGCGGGGGCGAACCGCGAGCGCACCAACGACGACCTCATCGTGGTGGACCACAACGAGCGGTGCATGGGCGTCGTGCGCGTGGCGGACGTCGTGCGCGGTGTCGCCGAGCTCAAGGTGGAGCAGGCGGCGGCGCTGAGCCCGCTCACCCGGCTGCCGGGTAGCGACGTCATCTCGGACGAGGTGGACCGGCGCATCGCGTCCGGCGAGATCTTCGCGATCTCGTGGTTGGACGTCGACGGCTTCAAGCTGGTCAACGACACGGTCGGGTTCGCGGCGGGCGACGACCTGATCCGCGAGATCGGGCACGAACTGGCGGACCTCGCGCACGCGTTCCCCGGCGTGCAGGTCGGGCACGTCGGTGGTGACGACTTCCTCCTCCTCGCGGGCCTCGACGAGACGGTACCGCTGAGTGCTCGTTTGCTCGACAAGCCGTACACGGCAGAGGGACGACACGTCACCCTCTCTCTTGCGACCCTTATCTGTGCCCCGGGATCAGTGGGCTCGTATCGCGAGGTGTCGCGGTTGCTGGCGCCAGTGAAGGAGCACGCGAAGTCGCTCGCCGGGTCCAGCTGGGTCATGGGCCGGCCGGGCACCGAACGACGTGACGTGCTGCGTGGAGTCGAGCAACGCGCGGTGAGCTGACAAGTACAACCGAACGCCTGCTGTGCGGCGCACTGATCACTCATAGCATCGGGAGTGCTACTCAGTGCACTGGAGGTTCGGCGTGCAGGTCGGCAGCAGAACTCAATCGGTACCCGCGCAGCGCAGAAGCATCGACGGACTCCTCACCGTTGGCGTGGAAGAGGAATTCGTGCTCGTCGAAGACTCCACAGGCCATTTGGCCAACCGTGCCAACGAAGTTCTCGCCGGCGCCGACTCCTTCGAGATCGACCTGCAGCCGGAAATCGCGCAATACCAGGTGGAATCGGCCAGCGGCGTGTGCACGGACATGGCGGTGCTGCGCGACCAGCTGGCCGTGGCGCGCAGGGCGTTGATCGAACGGGCGGCGCGGCACGACGCGAGGCTCGCCGCGACCGGGACGCCCGTGCTGGGCCTCACGATGCCGACCCCGTTGACGAACTCCCCGCGCTACCACCGGATGGCGCAGGAGATGGGCGCGCTCACCAACGACCTCGCGATCTGCGGCTGCCACGTGCACGTCGGGTTGCCCGACGACGAGTCGAAGATCTTCGTGAGCAACCACCTGCGGCCGTGGCTGCCGACGTTGCTGGCGCTGGGGGCGAACTCGCCGTACTGGCTCGACGGCGACACGGGCTACGCGAGCTGGCGTTACGTGGTCTGGAACCGTTGGCCCACTTCGGGTGCGCCACCGCTGTTCGACTCCGCCGCCGAGTACTACGCGGCACGGGAGGAGATCGTCGCGAGCGGCGCGGCGATGGACGCCGGGATGCTGTACTGGGACGTGCGGCTCTCCGCCAACCACCCCACGCTCGAACTGCGGGTCTCCGACGTCGCGCCGACGGTCGAGGAGGCCGTGCTGATGGCGGCGCTGGTGCGCGGGATCGCCGCCACCGCACTGAGTTCGGGCACGGCACCGCTCAGGTTGCCGCCGCACCTGCTGAAGGTGGCGATGTGGCGTGCCGCGCGCGACGGCCTGGAGGGCTTCGGCATCGACCCGGCGACCGGCTCGCCCACCCCCGCGTCGTCGATCGTGGCGTCGTTGCTGCGGTGGATCCGGCCGGCGCTCGAGCTCGCGGGCGACTACGAGCTGGTGACCACGGGCATCGACCGGCTGCTGCTCGACGGCACGGGCGCGGTGCGGCAGCGCAGGGCGTTCGCGCGCCGCGGCAGGCTGGCCGACGTGGTGGCGTTCCTGGTCGCGCAGACGTCACCGGTCTGATCTGCGCCCCGGTCCGCGCGGGGGGATGCTGGGGTCACGGGCCGGAAGGAGGACGTTGTGACTACAGCGCGCGACATCATGCACCCCGGCGTGCGGTGCGTGGACGAGGACGCGAACCTCGTCGAGGCCGCCCGCCTGATGCGGGACCTCGACGTCGGATCCCTGCCGATCTGCGGCAAGGACGACCGGCTGCACGGCATCATCACCGACCGCGACATCGTGATCAGGGCCGTGGCGGGCGGGCTCGACCTGGCGACGACGAAGGCCGGCGAGTTCGGCTGCCACGTCCACTGGGTCGACGCGTCGGACTCGATCGCCGAGGTGCTGCGGACCATGGAGGACAACCAGATCCGGCGGGTGCCGGTGATCGAGGACCACCGGCTGGTCGGCATGGTGTCGGAGGCGGACCTGGCGCGGCACCTGCCGGAGGACCGGCTGGCGTCGTTCGTCGAACGGGTCTACGCCTGAACGCCGTGCTCCAGGTAGCGCGTCTCGCCTGATTCCCTCGCTCGCAGCGCTTCGGTGACGCGGCGCGCGAGCCTGGGGATCAGGCGTTCCCGGGCCTGCTCCGGCGTCACGAACTCGTAGGACCTGAGTTCCTCCGGTGGCAGGCGGATGGGGTCGTCGGCCGTGAGCAGGCCGCCTTCGAACACGAACAGGACGCGGTCCTCGCCGTCGCGTGGCGCCCAGTCGGCCACGAGCAGCCGGCCGGGCTCTCTGGTGAGGCCGAGTTCTTCCTCGATCTCGCGGCGGCACGCTTCGCGCGGGGTCTCGCCGTGTTCGACCGCACCGCCCGGGATCTCCCAGTACGGCTTGTAGGTCGGCTCGACGAGCAGGACGCGCCCCGCCTCGTCGAAGAACAGGGCACCGGCACCGGAGAGCGCTCTGCTGCTGTGGTCCACGGTTCCTTTGTACGGCTCAGAACAGGGTCGCGGGCTCGACCGGTTCCGGCTCGGGCAGCGGATCGAGCTCGGGGACCAACGCGCGCACGTCGTCGTGGAAGCGGCGGGCCAGCGCGGGCGCGTCATCGTTGTTGGGCGTGTGCATGAAGAACGTCGGCGAGAGGCCTTCGCGGAGCCAGCCCGCGACCACCTCGGTCCACGGCTGCCACCCCCGCACCGTCTCCTCGACGGAGTCCCTGCCGAGGTACCGGACGACCGGCCGATCGGTCAGCGCGCGTGTCCGCCGCGGCATCCTCGGCTTCCTGGCCCACGCCTCCGCTTCGCCCTCGCTGGACGGCGGGCTCTGGAACAGGACCTCGGTGTCGAACGGCACCCACTCGGCGCGCGCGTCGTCGAGCGTGGCCTCGAGCAGTGACGTCGAGCGCGCGTCGGTGAAGAAGTCGAGGTGGCGCACCTCCGCGGCACGCCGGCGATCGGCGGGCAGTCTGCGCAGGAACCGGCCGAGGGCCTCGACGTCGTTCGGGCCGAACGACGAGGGCAGCTGCGTCCACAGCACGGCCCGCTCACCGAGGGGTTCGATCGCGTCGAGGAACGCCCGCATCTCCCGCTCGACCCCGGCGAGCCGGAGTTCGTGCGTGACGACCTTCGGCACCTTCACCATGAACCGGAAACCGGGGTCGACCTGCTGCGCCCACATCTCCACGGTGCCGCGGGCGGGGGTCGCGTAGAAGGTGGTGTTGCCCTCGACCGCGTTGCACCAGCCCGCGTAGGCCCGCAGGCGTTCCTTCGGCGGCAGGGGCTGCGGCAGGAACCGTCCGGGCCACGCCTTGTGGGTCCACATCGCGCAGCCGACGTGCAGACGTGCCACTCCACCCACTCCCGTCGGTCGTGGGTCCAATCTACTTCACTGGTTCGTGTGCGAACGTTGGTCGTCCCGCCAGGACTTGAACCTGGGACCTACCGCGTATCAGACGGACGCTCTCACCGGACTGAGCTACGGGACGTGAGTGGAAGACGAGGGTGTCGAACCCTCCAGGGCGATCTTGCAAGGATCACCTGCGCGCCGGCGCGTCCCCCGATTGAGTTGTGCAGTGCCGCGGGCAGGATTCGAACCTGCACTGGACGCGTTCTGAGCGCGTTGCCTCTTCCGTTGGGCTACCGGGGCGTGCGGATCCGGGGAGTCGAACCCCGACTGTCATGGCCCTCAACCATGTGCCTCTGCCTGTTGGGCTAGATCCACTTTCGGGACGAGCGGTCGGAGGGCATCGAACCCCCTGCTTCGGTTTGGAAGACCGACGTGTCCGCCGAGTTCACCACGACCGCATTGTTTTTCGGGCAGCACCGATGGAAGGAGTCGAACCCTCGGGAAACTGTTTTGGAGGCAGTTCCGCTTCCCAAGCTCACCGGCAGGCAAAAAGAAAACCGCCCACGTTGTCCGTGGGCGGCTCCGAGGTCATGACCTGGGGATCAGGTCATGGCGTGGAGCCCCACGCCACCGCCAGCAGACCGCCGGCGATGAGGGCGAGAATTCGCCATCCCGCGAGCTGCGCCTTGGTGAGCATGTCTTCCTCCGGTTGATCTCTGTCGTTCGTTGTTGGGACCAAGCTATGCGAGGGCCGCCGGGGGTCGCAACGCATTTAATCGAGTTCACCGGGATGTTCCAGATAGTGGATTTGTGTTTCGATGGTGGACATGGCGGGTAAGAGCGCGGGGGCGCGTCATCCACTGCTGGCGGCGTTGCTGGCCGAGCGCGAACCCGCCTTCACCGGCGACGTGTCGTGGCGGGGCGGCGCGATGCCGTTGCGGCTCAGCGCCCACACCACGCCGGCCGACCTGCCCGACGAGCTGGTCACGTCGGTGAGGTGCGTCGTGCGGGTCGGTGAGCTGGTCGTCTTCTGCGAGAACCCCGACGGCGGGCATCCGCTGCCCGGCGGCAGGCGCGAGCCCGGCGAGTCGCACGCGGACACGGCCGCTCGTGAGGTGCACGAGGAGACCGGGTGGCTGCTCGAACGCGACAGCCTCCGCGTCCTGGGGTGGCTGCACTTCGAGCACCTGGCCCCGCGCCCGCCCGGCTACGCGTACCCCTACCCCGACTTCCTGCAGGTCGTCTTCCACGGCACGGCGACCCGGCGCGACGGCGGCCCCGGCTGGGTCGACACCGACGGGTACGAGCAGAGCTCCCGGTTGGTCAGCCTGGCCGAGGCACGTGCGAGCACCTCGGACTCCCTGGCGGCGCCGGTGTTCCTCGACCTGCTCTGAAACGACGAACGGCGCGCACCCCGAAGGGTGCACGCCGTTCGATCCGACTCAGGGGTCAGACGGTGAAGCCCAACGCGCGCAACTGCTCGCGGCCGTCGTCGGTGATCTTCTCCGGGCCCCACGGCGGCATCCACACCCAGTTGATGCGGAAGTCGCTCACGAGACCGCCTCCCGTGCCGCCGGTGAGGGCAGCGCGGGTCTGGTCCTCGATGACGTCGGTCAGCGGGCAGGCCGCCGAGGTGAGCGTCATGTCGATGGTGGCGACGTTCTTGTCGTCGATGTGGATGTCGTAGACGAGGCCGAGGTCGACGACGTTGATGCCGAGCTCGGGGTCCACGACGTCGCGCATCGCTTCTTCCACGTCGTCCAGAGCGGCGACGTCAGCCTTGGGCTCGAAGACCGGCATGCCTTCGGCTCCCCGGACCACTTCTTCGGTGCTCATGCTGCTCCCTGGCTTCGTGCTACTGCGTCCTTGAAGGCCATCCAGCCCAGCAGCGCGCACTTCACGCGCGCCGGGTACTTCGCGACACCGGCGAAGGCGATGCCGTCCTCCAGCACGTCCTCGTCCGGTTCGATCTGGCCGCGGCCCTGCATCAGCTCGACGAACGCGTCCAGCTTCTGAAAGGCCTCGCCCACGGGCTTGCCCACGACGAGGTCCGTCAGCACCGACGTCGAGGCCTGGCTGATCGAGCAGCCCTGGCCGTCGTACGAGACGTCGGAGACCACGTCGCCGTCGAGCTTGACCCGCAGCGTCACCTCGTCGCCGCAGGTCGGGTTGACCTGGAACGACTCCGCGTCGAACGGGTCGCGCAGGCCTCGGCCGTGCGGGTTCTTGTAGTGGTCCAGGATGATCTCCTGGTACATCTGCTGGAGCTGCATCTCAGGCCACCCCGAAGAACTTCTGCGCCTCGCGGACGCCGTCGACCAGTGCGTCGACCTCGTCCAGCGTGTTGTACAGGTAGAACGTCGCGCGCACCGACGACTGGGCGTTCAGGCAGCGGTGCAGCGGCCACGCGCAGTGGTGGCCGACGCGCACGGCGATGCCCAGGCTGTCGAGCACCTGGCCGGCGTCGTGCGGGTGGACGCCCTCGATCTCGAACGGCACGGCGCCGCCGCGGTCCACGGCGTCGGCCGGGCCGATCAGGCGGACGCCCTTCACCGCCGACAGGCCTTCCAGCGCCGCCACGGTCAGCGCGTGCTCATGGGCGTGGATGCGCTCCATGCCCACGATGCTGAGGTAGTCCACCGCCGCACCCAGACCGACGGCCTGGGACGTCATCGGCGAACCGGCCTCGAAGCGCTGCGGCGGCGGGGCGAACGTCGAACCCTCCATCTTCACCAGCTCGATCATCGAACCGCCGGTGATGAAGGGGGGCAACGCCTCCAGCAGCTCACGCCGTCCGTAGAGGACACCGATGCCGGACGGGCCGAGCATCTTGTGGCCGGAGAACGACGCGAAGTCGACGCCCAGCCGGTGGAAGTCCACCGGGCCGTGCGGAACGGACTGGCACGCGTCCAGCACGGTCAGCGCGCCGACCTTCCGCGCGGCCGCGACGAGCACGTCGACCGGGTTGATCACGCCGGTCACGTTCGACTGGTGCGTGAACGCCACGACCTTCGCCCGAGGCGTGATCACGCTGTCCACATCGGACAGGTCGAGCCTGCCGTCCGGGGTCAGCTCGAACCACTTCAAGGTCGCGCCGGTCCGCGCGGCGAGCTGCTGCCACGGAACGAGGTTCGCGTGGTGCTCCATCTCGGTCACGACGATCTCGTCGCCGGGGCCGACCACGAAGCGCTCGGCCTCGGGGCCGGACGTGGCGGCGTTGCCCATCGCGTACGCCACGAGGTTGAAGCCCTCGGTGGCGTTCTTGGTGAACACCAGCTCGCCGAAGTCGGCGCCGACGAAGTCCGCGATGCGCTGACGCGCACCCTCGTACGCGTCGGTCGCCTCTTCCGCCAGCTGGTGTGCACCGCGGTGCACAGCGGCGTTGTGCTGCTGCAGGAACGCCTTCTCGGCGTCCAGAACCTGCGTCGGGCGTTGCGAGGTGGCGCCGGAGTCCAGGTAGACCAGGCGCTTCCCGTCACGAACGGTGCGAGACAGGATCGGGAAGTCCGCCCTCAGGGCGGTGACGTCCAGTGGTGCTGCGGTGGTGGTCACAGCGCCTCCTCTCAACCGCTACAACGCTAGGAAATGGCTGCGGCTTCCGTCTTGCCGGTGTACTTCACGTAACCCTCGGACTCGAGCACGTCGGCCAGCTCGCGGCCACCGGACTCGACGATCCGGCCGTTCGCGAAGACGTGCACGAAGTCCGGCTGGATGTACTTGAGGATCCGGGTGTAGTGCGTGATCAGCATGACGCCGACCTCACCGGAGGCCTTGTAGCGGTTGACGCCCTCGGACACGACGCGCAGCGCGTCGACGTCCAGACCGGAGTCGGTCTCGTCGAGGATCGCGACCTTCGGCTGGAGCAGGCCCAGCTGCAGGATCTCGTGGCGCTTCTTCTCACCGCCGGAGAAGCCCTCGTTCACCGAGCGCTCGGCGAACGCCGGGTCGATGTCGAGGTCGGCCATCGCGCCCTTGACCTCCTTGACCCAGTGGCGCAGGGCGGGGGCCTCGCCGCGGACGGCGGTGGCGGCGGTGCGCAGGAAGTTCGACATCGAGACGCCGGGGACCTCGACCGGGTACTGCATGGCGAGGAAGAGGCCCGCGCGGGCGCGCTCGTCGACGGACATCTCGAGGACGTCCTCGCCGTCGAGGGTGACGGTGCCCGAGGTGATCGTGTACTTCGGGTGCCCGGCGATCGCGTAGGACAGCGTGGACTTGCCGGAGCCGTTGGGGCCCATGATGGCGTGCGTCTCGCCGGCCTTGATCGTCAGGTCGACGCCCTTGAGGATCTCCTTGGGAGCGTCCTCGCTGACGACCGAGACGTGCAGGTCCTTGATCTCAAGGGTGGCCATGACTTGCCGTTCTCCTGGTGGTGTAGCTAGAAGTCAGTTCGTGGTGACGGTGACGTCGACGAAGACGTCGCCGTCACGGATGTCGACGGCGTAGACGTCGACCGGTTCGGTGGCGGGCGGCGACGAGGGCTTGCCGGTCTCGAGGTCGAAGCACGACCCGTGCAACCAGCACTCGATCCCCTTGCGGGAGACCTCGCCCTCGCTCAGCGACACCGCGGCGTGCGAGCACAGATCCGCGAGCGCGTGCACCCGCTCGCCCTCGCGCACCAGGACGACGTCGACGTCGTCCACAGTGGCCGCGAAGGGCTTGCGGTCGTCCAGTGAGGACAGTGCACACACCTTGATCACGCGCCGACCGCCTCGAGCTCTGCCTCGATGGCGGCCTCGAGGCGCTCGCGCACCTCGGGGACGGAGATCTTCGCGATCAGCTCCTGGAAGAAGCCGCGCACGACGAGACGTCGTGCCTGGTCCTCCGGAATGCCGCGCGCCTGCAGGTAGAACAGCTGCTCGTCGTCGAACCGGCCGGTGGCGCTGGCGTGGCCCGCACCCTCGATCTCGCCGGTCTCGATCTCCAGGTTCGGCACCGAGTCGGCGCGCGCGCCGTCGGTGAGCACCAGGTTGCGGTTCAGCTCGTACGTCTCGGTGCCCTCGGCCGCCGCGCGGATCAGCACGTCGCCGATCCACACGGTGTGCGCGCCATCGCCCTGCAGCGCGCCCTTGTAGACCACGTTGCTGCGGCAGTTGGGCTGCGAGTGGTCGATGAACGGGCGGTGCTCCTGGTGCTGGCCCGCGTCGGCGAAGTACAGACCGGCCAGGTCGGCGTCGCCGCCCCTGGCCGCGTACTGCACGACCGGCGTGATGCGGACGACGTCGCCGCCCAGCGTCACCACGGTGTGCTTGACCGACGCGTCGCGACCGAGCTTCACGTGGTGCTGCGAGACGTGCACCGCGTCGTCGGCCCAGTCGTGGATCGCGATCACCTGGAGGTGCGCGCCGTCCGCGACGACGAACTCGACGTTCTCGGCGTACGCGCCGGAGCCGCGGTAGTCGAGGACCACCGTGCCCTCGGCGAACTGCGAGGCTTTGACGACCACGTGGCCGTACGCGACCTGACCCTCGCCCGCACCGGTGACGGTGACGGTCGTGGGCTCGGACTTCGCGTCGCCGGGCAGCGTCACGACCGTCGCCTGCGAGAAGGACGAGTACGCCTGGGCCGCAACGCGGTCACCGGGGACGCCGGCCTTGCCGAGGCGGTCGTCGTCACGACCGACCGTCTCGACGGTGACACCGGCGGCGGCGTTCACCTCGACGGCAGCGGAACCCGTTGCCGCAGCGCCGGAGTGCAGACCGGCAAGACGCTTGAGAGGCGTGAAGCGCCAGATCTCCTCACGGCCGCCCGGGACCTCGAACGCGTCCACGTCGTAGGACGTGAAGTGCTCTGCGCGCGAGGCGACGGGAACGACAGCTCCGTGGGAGTGAGGTTGAGTCGACAGGGCGGCCATGTCAGCCGACGGCCCCTTCCATCTGCAGTTCGATCAGGCGGTTCAGCTCGAGGGCGTACTCCATGGGCAGCTCGCGCGCGATGGGCTCGACGAACCCGCGCACGATCATGGCCATGGCCTCGTCCTCGTTGAGGCCGCGCGACATCAGGTAGAACAGCTGGTCCTCGGAGACCTTCGAGACCGTGGCCTCGTGGCCCATCGCGACGTCGTCCTCGCGGACGTCGACGTACGGGTAGGTGTCCGAGCGGCTGATGGTGTCGACCAGCAGCGCGTCGCACTTCACCGTGGACTTCGAGTGGTGCGCCCGCTTGTTGACCTGGACCAGGCCGCGGTAGGACGTGCGGCCACCGCCGCGCGCCACCGACTTCGACACGATCGTCGAGGAGGTGTGCGGGGCCATGTGGACCATCTTGGCGCCGGCGTCCTGGTGCTGGCCCTCGCCCGCGAACGCGATCGAGAGGACCTCGCCCTTGGCGTGCTCGCCCATCAGGAAGACGGCCGGGTACTTCATGGTCACCTTGGAGCCGATGTTGCCGTCGACCCACTCCATGGTCGCGCCCTCTTCGGCCTTGGCGCGCTTGGTGACCAGGTTGTAGACGTTGTTCGACCAGTTCTGGATCGTCGTGTAGCGGCAGCGGCCGCCCTTCTTCACGATGATCTCGACGACGGCCGAGTGCAGCGAGTCCGAGGAGTAGATCGGCGCCGTGCAGCCCTCGACGTAGTGCACGTAGGCACCCTCGTCGACGATGATCAGCGTGCGCTCGAACTGGCCCATGTTCTCGGTGTTGATCCGGAAGTAGGCCTGCAGCGGGATGTCCACGTGCACGCCCTTGGGGACGTAGATGAACGACCCACCGGACCACGTCGCGGCGTTCAGCGCGGAGAACTTGTTGTCACCCGCGGGGATGACGGAGCCGAAGTACTCCTTGAAGAGCTCCGGCTGCTCCTTCAGGGCCGTGTCCGTGTCCAGGAAGAGGACACCCTGCTGCTCCAGGTCCTCGCGGATCTGGTGGTAGACGACCTCGGACTCGTACTGGGCCGCGACACCGGCGACGAGGCGCTGCTTCTCCGCCTCGGGGATGCCGAGCTTGTCGTAGGTGTTCTTGATGTCCTCGGGCAGGTCCTCCCAGCTGGTGGCCTGCTTCTCCGTGGACCGCACGAAGTACTTGATCGAGTCGAAGTCGATCCCAGAGAGGTCAGCGCCCCAGCTCGGCATCGGCTTGAGGTCGAAGAGCTTCAGCGCCTTCAACCGGTACTCGAGCATCCACTCGGGCTCGCTCTTCTTCGCCGAGATGTCGCGGACGACATCCTCGCTGAGGCCTCGGCGGGCGCTCGCGCCGGCAGCGTCCGAGTCGGCCCAGCCGAACTCGTAGTTGCCGAGAGACGCAATGGTCTCTTCCTGCGTGAGCGGAGACTGCACCGTGGTGGGCGTGCGCTGCTCGGCAGCGGCAGTCATGCGGGCTCCCCTCCATCATCTGGGATGAGCTTTCCGGCAGAGCCGGGTTGAACGTTCGGGATGTGCGTCGTGCACACGGCGTGGCCGCGGGCGATCGTCGCGAGGCGCTGCACGTGGGTACCGAGGAGGTTCGCGAACGTCTCCGTCTCGGTCTCGCACAGCTGGGGGAACTCGGCTGCGACGTGGGCGACCGGGCAGTGGTGCTGGCACAACTGCTCACCCACCCCGACGTTGCGAGCCGATGAAGCGTAGCCCTCCCTGGTCAACGCGGCTGCGAGGGCCTTCGCCCGTTCGGCGGGCGTGACCTGGGCCACGATCGCTGAACGGTGCCGGTCCACCAGTGCGTCGACGCGGCTCTGCGCGAAGGCGCGCACAGCCTCTTCCCCACCCGTCTGGGCGAGGAACCTGATCGCGGCGACCGCGAGGTCGTCGTAGGCGTGGCCGAACCGGGCGCGTCCGGCATCCGTCAGCAGGAAGAGCTTCGCGGGACGACCTCGGCCACGTTGGGTCTGCCGGGGCGCGTCCCTGGTCACCGCCTCGCCGTCCGCGAGCAGCGCGTCTATGTGACGACGCACGGCCGTGGGGCTGATGCCCAGTTCCTCCGCGACGGCTGCCGCGGTGACCGGGCCCTGCTCCAGCAGGAGCCTGGCGACGGCACGCCGAGTCTTGCCGTCGTGCTGCGGCACGGCGTCAAGGTGGGTCTCGGCGTTTTTCACAACACCAGTGTTGCGTATTTCGCCGGAGGTCGCAAAGATCGCGGTCACAGGGTGACCTGACTCACGGCTGAACGTGGCTCGATACCCTGCCCACATGCCCACGAACGGCGGAGCCGTGACTCCGGAGAGCGACCTCTTGAACGGCCGGGAGCGTCGCCAGCTGGACATCGTGCGTCGCTGGGGCACCATCGGCGCGCTGCTCCTGACCGTGGGCTCGCTGGGCGGCGGCGCCGCCCCCATCTACTCCCCGCTCTACGGCGTGCCCGTTCTGGGGCTCTTCTCCCGGATGCCCAGCGTGGCGATGGGTGTCGTGTGGACCGGCATCTTCATGATCGTGTCGGCCTGGCTGGCCCTCGGCAGGTTCGTCAAGCCCGGCAGGCCGAGGCTCATCTCGCGCGGCCAGATGGACCGCACGCTGCTGATGTGGACCGTTCCGCTGGTCTTCTGCGTGCCGATGTTCTCCCGCGACGTGTACTCCTACCTCGCGCAGAGCGAGATCGCCGCGCGCGGTCAGGACCCGTACGAACTGGGTCCGGCGACGGCGCTGGGCGTCGACCACGTGCTCACGCGCGGTGTGCCGAACATCTGGCGGGAGACGCCCGCGCCGTACGGGCCGCTGTTCCTCGCGTTCGGCCGGCTGACGGCGATGCTGACCGGCGACCACGTGGTGTCCGGCGTGTTCGTGCACCGGCTGCTGGTGCTGGTCGGCCTGGGCATGATCGTGTGGGCGCTGCCCCGGCTCGCGGCCCGCTTCGGGGTTCCTCCGGTGGGCGCGCTGTGGCTGGGCGCGCTGAACCCGCTGGTGCTGTTCCACATCGTCATCGGCGTGCACAACGACGGCCTCGCGCTCGGCCTCATGCTGGTCGGCTTCGAACTGGCGATGCGCGGGCTGGAACCGTTGAAGTGGTCGTGGATCGCCTTGGGCTCCGGGGTCATCGTGTGCGGCGCGATGGTGAAGATCCCCGCGATGGCCGCTCTGGGGTTCCTCGGCGTGCTGGTGGCGCGCAAGCTCGGCGGGCAGTTCAAGCACCTCGCGCTGGTGGCCGGGATCATGGCGGCGATAGCGGCGGCCGGGGTGGTGGTGATCTGCCTCGGCACCGGGTTCGGGTTCGGCTGGGTCGAGACGCTGAACGTCGCGTCGACCGTGAAGTCGTGGATGTCGCCGCCCACCGCGCTGGGCTTCCTCGGCGCCGGCACGGGCATCCTGCTCGGCCTCGGCAACCACACCGAGGCGATGATCTCGCTGACGCGCCTGCTGGGGCAGGCGGTGTCCGTGGTGATCACGGTCGTGCTGCTGTGGCGCAGCTTCAAGGGCCGGATCAAGGCGATGAACGGCCTGGGCGCGGCGCTGGGCGCGATCCTGGTGCTCGGGCCGGTGCTCCAGCCCTGGTACGTGCTGTGGGCGGCGCTGCCGCTGGCCACGGCGGTGGTCGGGCCGAAGTTCCGGATGTTCGCCATGGTGACGTCGGCGATCATCGCGGTCATCCTGCCGCCGACCGGGTCCGCGTTCGACGGGCGCGCGTACACGGTGCCGCAGGCCGTCGCGGGCGCTGTCATCACGTTCGCCGTGTGCGTGCTGATCGCGCGCAAGCGGGTGGGGCCGTTCCTCAAGTCCGACCCGGCCGGTGGCGGGCACGTCTGACAGCAGTAACCCGAAACCTCCGGCGGACGAGAAATGGTCAGAGGAAGATCGTCGCCGGAGGGGGGTGACGTGGCATGTCCGAGCAACCCATGTCGCGCGAAGAGGTCCGGTTCGCCGTCGTGCTCAACGGGGGCGTGAGCCTCGCCGTCTGGATGGGCGGCGTCGTGCTGGAGCTCGACCGGCTGACCAGGCCCGGATCGGTGTACCAGCCGCTGCTCGACCTCGTCGGCTGCACGGCGCGGGCGGACGTCATCGCGGGCACGTCGGCCGGGGGCATCAACGGAGCCGCGCTGGCGTTGTCGCAGGTCAACAGGAACGCCGACCTGAGCCGCCTGCGGGACCTGTGGGCCGAGCAGGGGCGGATGGAACAGCTGCTGCGGACCCCGTTCCGCGGCTCGCCGGCGTCGTTGCTGAAGGGCGACGAGTTCTTCCTGCCCCGCCTGCAGGAGGCGCTGGCCCGGCTCACCACCGACTTCGCGCCGACCGAGCCGAACGAGCGCCCGATCGACCTGCGGATCACCACCACGCTGCTCGGTGGCGTCCCCACGACCACCTACGACGACCTGGGCCAGCCGCTGTCGCAGTCGGTGCACCAGGGGTCGTTCTCGTTCCGCCGCGACCCCTACAAGTGGGTCTCCGAGCACACGCGTGACGACTTCACGCCCGACGTGCTGAACGACCGGGTGCTGCAGCTCGCGCTGGCGGCGCGGTCGAGCGCCAGCTTCCCGTTCGCGTTCGAGCCGAGCTTCATCCCCGTCGGTGGCCAGGCGACGCCGGACCGCCCGGACATGGCGGACGTCGCCAGCTGGGCGGGCGCCGGCGACCGCAGCCGGTTCGCGGTCGACGGCGGTGTCCTCGTCAACACGCCGACGAAGGAGGCGCTGGAGGCCATCGACCGGATGCCCGCGGACGGACCGGTGCGCCGCGTGATGCTGCTGGTCTTCCCGCACGCCGAGCCGCTGGGCACCGAGCCGGTGGCGGACATGCCCGGCAAGGGGCTCACGACCGTGGGGTCCGGCGGCAAGCTGCTGGGCGCGATGTCCAGCCAGGCCGGCAGGACCTACGTCGAGAAGATCGAGGAGCACAACCGCCGGGCCGCGAGCAGCCGGGGTGGCCGGATGGCGTTGCTGGAGCGGCTGCACACCGCCGGTGACGACGTCGTCGGTGAGGTGTACTCGTTGGCGGACAAGCTCTTCGGCCACTACGAGGACGTCGAGATCCGGCTCGCCGCCCGTCAGGTGACGGCGCAGCAGTTCGCGCTGCCCAAGGGGAACCCGGCGAACTGGTCGTTCGAACGGGCGCGCCGGGCCGCGGAGACCGCGCAGCGCAAGTGGAAGGCGCTGCACGGCGTCCTGCCGTACGTGCCGGGCGTGCGGCTGCCGGGCGCCGTGTGCCGCGAGGACGTGGGCTGGGAGTGGGGCATCACGATGGCCGAACGCCTCGGGGCGTCGGCGCTCGACCTGCTCAAGCGGCTGGTGTGGGTGGTGCCGGAGGAGCACGCCGAGCAGATCACGCGGGCGCGCCGGGAACTGCACCAGGTGCGCGCGGAACTGCGCAGGCTGCGGGAGGAGCTGTTCGACTGGAAGCCGTCCGACTCGCTCGGCGAGACCTACTGGACCGGCAGGCTCGCGAGCTACCACGAGCACATGGTCGACGGGCACGTCGGCCTGGAGGTCCGGGCGCAGGTCGGCGAGATCGGCCGGATCGTCGGCGAGGCGCAGCGGGTGATCGGCGGGCTGGACGAGCACCGGATGAAGCTCGGCGGGCTCGTCTGCTGGCACGCCCTGCTCGGCGCGCCGGCGGTCGCGTCCGAGGCCGGTCTCGACGACGGCGAGCGGTGGCTGTCGCGGATGCTGGCGCTGGAGATCGCCGGGACGTGCCTGTCCGACGACGCCTCGACCGGGATGGACACGCCGGTCGAGCTGGTGCAGGTGTCGCTGCAGACGCGCAACGCGTTCGCGCGGCAGTCGATCACCGCCGACGACAAGGCGGGCGGGGCGTCGCTGTCGCGCTTCTCCGGTTTCCTGAAGCGGTCGTGGCGGGTCAACGACTGGATCTGGGGCCGTCTCGACGGCGCCACCATGTTGTGCCGCGTGCTGTTCGACCCGCGCCGGCTGCGGCGCATGGACCTGCTGGGACGCCCGGCCGGTGACACGCGCACGGCCGATGCCCGCGCGAAGGCCGTGGTCGACGAGGTGGTGCGGTCCATGTTCGGGCTGGAGCTGCCGGTGCAGGTCGCCGCGTGCGCCGAGGAGGCCCGCGTCGAGCTCGCCGGCATCTACGAGACCGAGAACGAGCTGTCGCCGTCGTCGATGAAGCTCGCCGAACTGGCCGCGTGGGGCCTGCACTGGCGGATCATCTGCGAGGAGCTGCCGCGGCTGCGGGCCGCGATCATCGCCGACCGCGGTGACGGCGCGGACAAGCGCTCGCGGGGTGAGCTGTTCCTGGAGGAGCACGCGGACCTGTTGCGGCGCCTGGAGAACCCGGCCGAGCACACGGTCACGCTGGGCATGAGCGCGCTGAACGCCTTCGACCGCGCGGGCATCGGCCGCGAGCCGCTGACCCAGGAGGCCGCGTCGGACCAGATGATCCGCACGGCCGCCACCGCCGCGGCCGTCGCCGTGACGGTGGCCGACTCCGAACGCTCCGGGCTCGCCGCCGTCCGCCCCGTCACGCGGGTGGTGCGCGGCGCGGCCCTGCTCCCCTACTGGACGATCACCGGCCTGACGCGCGGCGGCCGGCTCGCGCAGTTCCTGGGACTGCTGGGACTCGCGGTCGGCGGCGCGCTGGTCGTGATGGCGATGTTCGGGATGCTGCCGGCGTGGGCCGCGGGTCCCGGCGCGGCGTTGGGCGCGGCCGGTCTGCTCGGCGCTTTCGGTTACGCGGCTTTGCGAAGCGGCACGATGCTGCACGGCCTGGTGTTGCTGTCGCCTGTGATCCCGTTGGGGGCCATAGCCGTCGACCGGCTGCCCGGTGACCGCGCGGAGATCACGACCGGCACGATCACCGTGGCCGGTGTCGCGTTCGTGGTGGCGGCGTTGCTGGTGCTGGGTTCCCTGCCGTCGCCGATCCGCACACCGCTGGCGGTGCTGGCCGACTTCCGGCCGCTCGAGATCGTGCGGCGCCGCTGGAAGCAGGCCGCCGTGGTGCTGGTGGTGGCGGCGGTGGCGTGGTCGGTGTGGCGGTTCGGGTTGCACACCGAGCCGTGGCTGGTGATCCCGGCGTCCGTCCTGTGTGGAGCGTTCGGGATGTGGATGGCGCTGACCGGTGGCAGGTCGCTCCAGCGGTGGCGCCGGGTCGAGGGCGTGTGGGGCACGGAACGCGCCGAGCCTCCCGCCGCGGCCACCGCGGGCTGGGCCGTCATCTACGGCATCGGCTACCTCGTCGTCGCCGACGTGCTGCTGGTCGTCGGGCCGCGCGGGTGGGGCTGGCAGGCGGTGATCGGCACGGCGCTGGCGTTCGGCCTGACGTTGCTGCTGATCACGCCCTGGTACGTGCCGCGGCGGGAACGCCGCCGGCTGCGCGACCAGTTGGTGGACGAGGCGATCCCGGCTGTTTATCCGCCGGGGTGCGATGTGGCGGCCGTGTTGAGGGAACGGCTGGAGGGGCACGCTTCGCTGTACCGGTTCCTGGTGGAGGGTGAGGGGGAGCACCCGGAGGAGTTGACGCTGTCGCCGGCAGGGCTGGCGGTGGCTCGGAGGATCGAGGCGAAGCTGTCGTGAGGGCCGACGCGACCCGCAACATCCAGGCCGTGCTGCGCGCGGCAGCCCGTGTGTTCTCCACGGACCCCCTCGCACGGATCACCGACGTCGCCGCCGCGGCGGGCGTGGACAAGCGGACCGTCTACCGCCGGTTCGACTCGCGCGAGGACCTGCTGCTGGCGGTCTACCGCGCACGGCTCGACGAGCTGGAGGCGTTGATCGACGAGACGCTCGTCGACCGGCCGGTCCGCGAGGCGCTGCCGGCGTTCTGCGAGCGCGGCATCCGGCTGAGTCGCGACTGGCCCGTCGACGTCCGCGCGGCGACCGATCCGGCGATCCGGTCGCGGCGCGAGGAACTGGACGCGCGAATGGACGACTTCCTGCGCCGTGCCGAACGGGAGGGCGTGCTGGCTCCCGGGCTGCCCACCGGGTGGTCCTTGCGGACGTTGCAAACGCAGCTGCACACGGTCGCGCAGGAGATGCCCGCGCTGGAGCCTGCCGAGGCCGCCGCGCTGGTGGTCAGGACGTTCCTGCACGGTGTCGGCGCCGTGTGACGAGGGCCATGCTCGCCGGCGGGCATTTTTCCGCCGCACCGGACGTCTTAAGTGTCACAAGTTGTGACACTTAAGGAGCTGGATCATGTCGAAGACGTGGCTCGTCACCGGGGCGTCCCGGGGGTTCGGGCGCAGGATCGCCGAGGCGGCGGCCGAAGCGGGCGACCGGGTCGTCGCCAGCGCCAGGAACCCGCGGCAGCTCCAGGACCTGGTGCTGCGGTACCCGGACCGGGTGCGCGCGGTGGCGCTGGACGTCACGGATCCCGAGGCCGCCCGCCGCGCGGTCGAGGAGACCGTCGAGGCGTTCGGCTCGCTCGACGTGGTGGTGAACAACGCGGGCTACGCCGACAGCGCGCCCATCGAGGAGATGTCCGAGGCCGACTTCCGCGCCCAGGTGGAGGCGAACCTGTTCGGCGTCGTGAACGTGACCCGAGCGGCGCTGCCGGTGTTGCGCAGGCAGCGTTCCGGCACCTTCGTGCAGTTCTCGTCGGTCGGCGGGCGCGCGGGAGGCACACCGGGCATGGGCGCCTACCAGACGGCCAAGTTCGCGGTGGAGGGCTTCTCCGAGGTGCTGGCGAACGAGGTGGCGCCGTTCGGCGTGCGGGTCGTGATCGTCGAACCGGGAGCCTTCCGCACCGACTGGCAGGGGTCGTCGATGGTCCGGCACGAGGTCGGCGCGGACTACGAGGAGACCGTCGGCGCGATCAACCGGTTCCGCGACGAGACGGACGGCAGGCAGCCGGGCGACCCGGTGCGCGCGGCGCGAGTGGTCCTCGACGTGGTGGGGTCCGACGAGCCGCCGCGCAGGCTGGTGCTGGGTGCCGCGGCGGTGGAGACGGTGCTGGCGGCGGAGGCCCGGCGGACGGCGGAGACGCGGAAGTGGGCCGCGGTGAGCGCGTCGGCGGACTTCCCTGCCGACGAGAGCTGAGAGCGGTCCCCGGAACGTCCGCTCACGGCACCGGCCCGGCCGCACGTCGCGACCGGACCGGTACTTCACCCCGCGGCTCCCCCGAACCGTCGAACTCCCCCTCAGGCCGCCAGCGCGATGACCGGCACCGGCTTGCCCATCGCCCGCGAGTACAGCGCCTCGAACCGCTCCAGCGTCGTCCCCAGCGCGTGGTGCGAGATGATCTCGCTGCTGGCCGCCCCCATCCGGGCCCGCATCGGCTCGTCGTGCACCAGCGTGTGCAGGCGCTGCGCCAGCTGGTTCACGTCGCCCGGCTCGAACAGCCAGCCGTTGCGGCCCGGCTTCACCAGGTGCGGCAGCGCCATGGCGTTGGCGGCGATGACCGGCTTGCCCGCGGCCATGGCCTCCATGGTGGCGAGGCTCTGCAGTTCGGCGACGCCGGGCATGACGAACAGGTCGCAGCGGGCGTAGGCGTCGAGCAGGTCGTCCTCGGACACGAAGCCGTGGAAGCGCACGCGGTCGGTGATGTCGAGGTCGCGGGCCAGCAGCTCCCACTCCGCCTTGCAGGTGCCGTCGCCGACGATCTCGCCGAACGCGCCGGGCACTCGGGCGAGGGCGCGCAGGAACTCGTCGACGCGCTTCTCCTCGTCGAGGCGGCCGACGAACAACGCCGTCGGGCGGTCGTTGTGCGTCACCGAACGCTGGTACCGCGCGATGTCGATGCCGCACGAGACCGGCACGGCGGTCTGCGGGAAACCGCTGTCGTGCAACAGCTGCACGGCACGCGGCGTCGGGGCGGTCACGACGTCGGCGCGACCGAAGACGCGGGCGAGGTCGCGGTAGGCCCACTTGCGCGCGAGGCCCTGCAGGAACGACGGGACGTGCGCGTGGCTGAAGAGGTTCTCCGGCATGAAGTGGTTCGTGGCGAGCGTGGGGATGCCCTCGGCCACCGCCGCGTTCAGGACGAACCGGCCCACCACGAAGTGCGCCTGCACGTGCACGACGTCCGGCTTCAGGGCCTTGACCAGCTCGGCGGCCTCCTTCGAGGCCTGCCACGGGAGGCAGAAGCGGAAGTCCGGGTAGAACGGCAGCCGGTGCGACCGGAGCCGGTGGACTGTCACCCCTGGGATCTCCGTGGCGCGGGGCGAGTCCGGGGCGATGACGTGGACGTCGTGGCCTCGCGAGGCGAGACCGACCGCCAGGCGCTGCGCGAAGCGCGCGGCACCGTTGACGTCCGGCGGGAACGTGTCGGCGGCGATGACGACGCGCAGGGCGCTGGAGGTGTTCACGGGAAGCTCCGTTCGGATGTGTTCACGAGGTTGGCGAGCGAGTGCGAACACGCCGCACACCGCGGCGAGGGCGCAGGCGAACAGCAGGACACCGGTCACGAGGGACAGGTGGGCCGCTTCGCCGAGCAGGAAGATGCCGAGGCCCACGGCGACCAGCGGGTCCACCACGGTCAGGCAGGCGACGGCGAGATGAGGAGGGCCGCCCGCGTAGGCGTGCTGGACGAGCCAGCCGCCGACGGCGAGCGAGAGGGCGATGCCGAGCACGGACGCGAGGTGCGAGAGCCCGAAACCGCCTTGCTGCACGGACTGGGAGACGGCGCGCATGAGCACGGACACGTAGCCGTATGCGACGCCACCGGCTGATGCGAACGCCACAGCGCGGATGCGTGCGTTGGACGTAAGGGCCGCGATGACGCCCGGCACCGCGATCAGACCGAGAGTGACGAGTCCGGCCGTGAGTTCGACGTCGGGCACGACCTTCGTGGCGGTCGCACTGCCCGAGGCGAAGAACACGAACGCACCGACGCCCACGGTCGTGAGCAGGATCGCCGGCAACTCGCGGAAGCGGCGGTCCATCAACGCGGTCATGCCGATCGCGAGCACGCCGATCGGCTGCACGACGGTCAGCGGTGCCATGCCGAGAGCGGCCGCGTGCACGCCGGCGCCGGCGACCAGCAGCGCGAGGCCGCCCAGCCAGCGGGGTTGCCGCAGGACGCTGGCCCGCGCGCCGTTCGAGGCGATCGCGTCGTGCTGCAGGCGGGCCGCGAGGGCGAAGCACACGGCTCCGAGCACGGCGAGCGTGATGGCGAGCAGTGTCATGACGTGCGCCTCACCTGTAGTGCCGCGATGGCGAAAAGGAGTACGTAAAGAGATGCGAACAAAACGCGTTCCGTAAGTCCGCGCGCCTCGAAACCGCCGAAGGAAACGTGGCTGACGAGAAACGCGGCGGACGAGATCGTCGCCGTTGTTGCGATACCGAGCAGGGCCGGAAATTGACGGGCGATGAGCACTCCCGCGGCCGGAAGCGCCACGAACATCACCGCGCCGGCGTACCGGTGGATGTAGCCCGACATCGTGGTCGGCGCTCCCGTCGGGTCGGTCGGGAAGATCGTGGCCACGGTCAGCCCTGCCGACCAGATGCCGATCAGCCACTGCGCTGACCTGCCTACACCCCGCAGGTTGACGGCGAGCAACGCCGAGACGGCCGCGAGGCTAAGAGACGTCGCCGCCAGCCAGCCCGTGCCGTTGTCGACGAACACGTAGTCGCTGATGACGTCCGAGACCGGGCTCAGCTGACCTGCCGACACGACATGCAGGTAAAGAATCGGGACCAGTGAGAACACCAGTCCCCCGACCACCAGACCTCGTCTTTTCGCCCCCGCTTCGACCACGGGAAAAGTCTCTTGTGAACGAGGTGATCAACCAATGGGGAACTCCCCCGAGGGGACCCTGAGGTGTCCCTGAGTCACCGGGGTAGGGCCAGCCCCACCTTTTTCAGCTCCACTTCAGGAATGGGCCGAATGACCCAACTGCGTGCGGACCGCCCCGACCGCCTAGGCTTCGTGCCTGTGAGCCCGAATCCCCAGCCTGCGGTGGAAGTGTCGGGGCTGGTCAAGAGGTACGGCTCGAAGACCGCCGTCGACGGCCTCGACCTCGTCCAGCAGCCCGGCACCGTGCTAGCCCTGCTCGGGCCCAACGGCGCGGGCAAGACGACGACGGTCGAGATCTGCGAGGGCTTCCGGCAGGCCGACGACGGCTCGGTGCGCGTGCTCGGCATGGCGCCCGGCTGCGAGGCCCTGCGCCCCCGCATCGGTGTGATGCCGCAGGGCGGTGGCGGTTATCCCGGCATCCGCGCCGAGGAGATGCTGAACCTCGTGGCGGCGTGCGCCGCCAACCCGCTCGATCCGAAGTGGCTGATCGAGGTCCTCGGGCTCGGCGGTGCCGCGCGCACCCCGTACAAGAGGCTCTCCGGCGGCCAGCAGCAACGGCTTTCGCTCGCGTGCGCGCTGATCGGCCGGCCCGAGCTCGTGTTCCTCGACGAACCGACCGCGGGCATGGATCCGCAGGCGCGCCGACTGGTGTGGGACCTCGTCGCCGCGTTGAAGGACGACGGCGTGGCCGTGCTGCTGACGACGCACCTCATGGACGAGGCCGAGGCGCTGGCCGACGACGTCGTGATCATCGACGAGGGCCGCGTGGTCGCGCAGGGCTCCCCCGCCGAACTGACCGCGCACCGGGCCGACGACCAGCAGTTGCGGTTCCGCGCCCGGCCGGGTCTCGACCTGTCGTTGCTGTCCGCCGCACTGCCCGAGGGGCTGAAGGTGCGCGAGGCGACGAAGGGCGCGTACGTCGTGGAGGGGCTGATCGACCCGCAGGTCGTGTCGACCGTCACGTCGTGGTGCGCGCAGCAGGGTGTGCTGGCCGAGGAGCTGACGGTGGCCAAGCGCAGCCTCGAAGACGTTTTCCTGGAGCTGACCGGCAGGGAGCTGCGCTCGTGACCACCTTCGCTCCCGGCACGTTCAAGCCCGCGCCCGGCCGCGGTTCGCTGCCGCGCATGCTCTTCGTGCACGCGCGCACCGAGGCGATGCTGACGTTGCGCAACGGCGAGCAGATCCTGCTCACCGTGATCATCCCGCTGGCGTTGCTGGTGGCCCTGTCGGTCATGTCGGTGATCCCGATGCCCGAGCCCCGCGTGGGGTCGGCGACGGCCCGGATCTTCGCGCTGGCGATCATCTCGTCGGCGTTCACCGGGCAGGCCATCGCGCTGGGCTTCGACCGGCGTTACGGCGTGCTGAAGCGGCTCTCCGCCTCGGCGCTGCCCCGCTGGCTGCTCGTGGCCGGACGGGTGTGCGGCGCGCTGGTCGTGGTCGCTTTGCAGATCTTGTTGCTCGCCGTCACGGCGTTGGTCCTGGGCTGGCGCTTCCCGCTTTCAGGGCTGCCGTGGGTCGTGCTGCTGATCGTCCTGGGCACGCTGACGTTCGGTGCTCTCGGCGTGCTGCTGGGCGGGGCGCTGCGAGCCGAGATCGTGCTGGCGCTGGCGAACATCATCTGGTTCGTGCTGCTGATGGTCGGCGGGGTGGCTTTGTCGGTGCCCGTCGGGTTCGTGCACCTGTTGCCGTCGGCTGCTTTGGCCCAGGCGCTCGAAACGTCTGTGGTGCACGGCACGGCACCCGGTGTGGGCCCCGTCGCAGTGCTCGTGGCCTGGGGTGTTGTGGCGGGCGCCTTGGCGACCCGGACGACGAAGCTGACATAACGGCGCCTACCATCAAGGCGTGTCGAAGCTGACCGCCTTCCTCGTGTCCTGGCAGCGTGCGTTCGCGATTGCCGTCGTCATCGCGCAGGCCGGAATCGCGGTCACCGGGTCGATCGTCCGCGTGACCGGCTCCGGTCTCGGCTGCCCGACGTGGCCGCAGTGCTTCGAGGGCAGCGTCACCCCCGTCGAACACCCCGAGGTCGCGACCCTGCACCAGTGGGTCGAGTTCGGCAACCGCACGCTGACCGGTGTCGTCGGCATCATCGCGGCCCTGTGCGTGCTCGCGGCGTGGTTCCACCTGCCGCGCCGCCGCCGGGTGCTGGTGCTCTCGCTCGTGCAGCTCGTCGGCGTGGCCGTGCAGGCGGTCGTCGGCGGCATCACGGTGCTGACGGGCCTCGCCTGGTACACCGTGTCGATCCACTTCCTGATCTCGATGGGTCTCGTGTGGATGGCCGTGCTGCT
Source organism: Lentzea sp. HUAS12 (assembly GCF_024125735.1). NCBI lineage: Bacteria > Bacillati > Actinomycetota > Actinomycetes > Pseudonocardiales > Pseudonocardiaceae > Lentzea > Lentzea sp. HUAS12. The sequence continues at coordinate 9,650,562 of NZ_CP099738.1, read as the reverse complement.
GGTGAGCTCGCTGTCCGAGGGCGACGGTCCCGCCCGGCTCAGGGTGCCGGCGCCGTTGATGAGGCTCCAGGTCGTCATGGCCGTCGTGCTGGGCGCCCTGCTGCTCGCGGGCACGTGGGTGACGGCTGCCGGGCCGCACGCCGGTGACGCGTCGACGCCGCGCCTGGACGTCGAGGTGGCCACCCTCGCGCAGATCCACGCGGACCTGCTGTTCCTGTTCCTCGGCCTGCTGATCGCGATCGGGTTCTTCACCCGCACCCGCACCTACTGGACGCTGGTCGCCGTCGTGCTCGCCCAGGGCGCGCTCGGCATGGTCCAGTACTGGACCGGTGTGCCCGAGGTCCTCGTCTCGATCCACGTGCTCGGCGCCGGGGCCGTCGTCGTCGCCACGGCGGCACTGTGGACGTCCTCGCGCGAACGCACGCACGTCGTCGAGGTGCCTTCCGACGACGATCAGGCGCTCAGCAAGGCCTGAGCCTCGCCCTGGTCGTTGTGGCCCGCCCAGTTCGCGGGCGTGGCCTCGAAGTTCACGTCGGTGATGGTCCGGTCGGCGCCCGCGTCCAGCAGGACCCGGATGACCGGCAGGTGGCCGCGTTCGGCCGCGAGGTGCAGCGCCGTCACGCCCTCACCGTGCATCGGGCCACCGAACGTCGTGCGCTGGTTGGGGTTCGCACCCAGGTCGAGCAACGTGCGGGTGGCCTTCTCGAGCCCGCACCAGGCGGCCCACGCGAGCGCCGTGCCGCGGTAGACGTCGGCGTCGATCCTGGCGCCGCGCTTGAGCAGGTCGCCGAACACCTCGGTGCGGTCGTTGCGGGCGGCCCACGACAGCGCCTCGTCGAGCACCTCCTGCGGGTCGTTCGTCGGCCACCAGCGCGGAAAACCGCTGTGCGGCCGGTAGTAGCCGCGCTTCGCCTCCGGCTCGGCGGCGAGGTCCAGGTCCCCCAGGCCGGCCGCGGTGCGCAGGTTCGGCGGCTGGACCCCGTGCCGCGCCAGGAGTTCCGCGGTCTTCGCGTTGCCCCAGAACAACGCCACGGTGAGCGGCGTGCCACCCTCGCCACGGGCCTCCAGGTCGGTGCGCGCACCTTTGGCCAGCAGCAGTTCGGCCAGGTGGGGCTGGTCCGCGTACGCGGCCTGGTGCAGCGCCGTCCAGCCGTGCACGTTCTGGTGGTCGACGTCCGCGCCCGCGCTGAGCAACACCTCGACGAGCCGCTCGTCGCACTTGGCCGCCGACAGCCCCAGCAGGTCGTTCCCGTTGGTGCCACTGGCCTTCACGAGCCACGGGTCGCGCGTGACGATCGCCTTGAGCTCACCGGGGTTCTGCATCTCGATGGCCTGGTAGGCGCGGGCGAACGGGCGCGGCTTGCGGATGTTCGCCCTCAACGCCCGCCAGTCCTCACAGCCGTGGGCCTGCGCGAGCACGATGTGCGCGCCCTCGTCCGTCAGCGGGACGTCGTCGAAGACCTCCAGCGCACCCGGCACGCCGTCCCACGCGGAGGCGAGCAGACCACGGGCTCGCTCCTCGTAGTACTCGATGTCATCGCGAAACGGGTGCCACATGGCACCACGCTACTTCGGTGAGGCGGGCCTGCGCTCCCACAAAGCGGGCAGTTCCTCCGAGAGCCAACCGTAGAGCCTGTCGACGGTCTTGAGACGCTGCGCGCGCTCGGGATCGCCGCTGAGCAACCGCATGCCGTCGTCGGTGAGGACCTGCACGCTGGCGATCGCGGTGAGCTTGCGCTGGATGAACTCCGTCCAGGCCTTCTCGTTGATCCGGTACTCGGCCGCCTGCCGCCCGCGCCGCGTCCGCTTGGTCACCAGGCCGACGTTGACCAGGTACTTGAGGTTCGTGCTGATCGACCCGCTGCTCGCCTCGAGCTCCTGGGAGAGTTCGGCGGCGGTGCGCTCGACCGGCTGGCACACCAGCAGGTAGCCGAGGATGCGGCCACCGATCAGCGGGATGCCCTCCTCGGCGAAGTGGGCCGCGAACCGCTCGATCCAGGCGGACAGCCTGGTCTCCCGCCCGACGCTCATCAGCGATCCCTTTCGGTCGACACTGAAGCCATCGTAGCGATCTTGTCAACGACGCCGTGCCGAACGATATGGACGGCGCCGGACGGCACCGCGCGTTCGTCTTGGCGTTCAGACGTTTCCGGTGAGCTTCACGCCGGCGAGGAAGAGCTCCCAGGACTCCGCCGACACCGGCAGGTGCGTGGCGGGAGCCTTGCTGTCCCGGACGCCGACCCCGTGCCCCACCTCGACGCAGTTGTTCGCGGTGCTGCTGTAGCTGCTCTTGCGCCAGTCGATCATTGGAGGCCCTCCAAGATGTTGTCGATCACCGCCCTCGATTGTTCCCGATCGAGAGCAACAGCGGCGAGACGCTTTATCCGATCCATGTAGAGGGCGATGGTCTCCTTGTCGTCGAAGAACAAGCCGCAGTTCAGGGTGTCCTGGAAGATCAGCGGCGGGAATTTGGGGAACTTCATCAGCCGGAAGTCACCCGCCGCACCCGCGTGCATCCCGATCGACCGCGGGACGACGTGGATGTTGATGTAGGCCCGCACCGACATCCGCATCAGATGGGCCAGCTGTTCACGCCAGACCTCCTCGCCACCTACGGGCAGCAGGAGCGCGTGCTCGTGCACGTAGAACGTGAACGTCCGGCCCGGCCTGAGGATCTCCGCTCGTGCGACCCTCGCGGCCACAACCTTCGGGATGTCGTCCTTCTCATGGGGCCCGGCCTCGGTGACGGCGTAGGCGTACTCGGGGATCTGCAGCACGCCTGGAACGACGGACATCGTCCAGTCGATGATCTCGTCGGCTTCCTTCTCGTGTTCGATCAGCGTGCGGAGCTGGTCCGGGACGCCGTCCTCGGGGAAGAGGATGAACCCCTTCTCCCCCGCCTCCAGGAACAACGCCATCAGGTGCCGCCGCTCGGCCAGTGACAACCTGCAGTAGGCCAGCAGCACCTCGACCTCGTGCGCGGTGACGCCGCCTTTGCCGTTGACGAGGTCGGACAGCTTCGACTCGTCCCAGTCGAGCTCTTCGGCGAGCTTGCGTTGCGTCAGGCCGGTCTTGGCGATGGCGGCGCGGAGGCCGTTGCCGAACTCGCGGCCCACGACGTTCGACTCTCTTTTGGGCATGGCGAGAAACGTAGGAGCCGAATGCCTTCCAGTTCTATCGTTTCATCTCAAAAAGCCCTGAAAGAGGCCTGCTTGGAGAATGTCCAAGCGACCAGACAGGCGTGAACGCCTTGTCAGCGGCGGCTACTGGTGAGATCGGCAGGATCGAACGTCACAGACACCGTGCTCGTGACTGCCACCGTCCCGGCAACACCGGCTGCCAATGTCGCGGTCAGCGAGTAGGCGCCAGCGTCGAGCTGATAGCAGTAGATGGTCGGACCCTCAACGTCGGCTGTCTCCACCCGCCAGTAGCGCTCCACACCAGCTGCGGCGAACGCTGCCGGCTTTTCAAGCCTGTCGTTCTTCTTCGTCGATGGGCTGACCACCTCGACGACCAGCACCACATTGCGGACATCAACGGAACCGGTGTCGAGAAATTCCGACGTCACCACGACATCAGGGATGTAACCGAGGTTCCTGCCGACGCGGACTCCGATCGCGGTCAACGCTTCCATCCCCTCCCGCGCCACTGCGGCGTCGAGAAGAGTCTGGAGGCGGTCCGCCACCCGCTGATGCCTCATGGCCGGAGCGGCGTTCACGACGAACCGTCCGTCGACCAGCTCGATGCGACGGCCTTCTTGCGGATCAAGGCTCTCCCAGTCGTCCAGGGTGTAGCCGTCCAGACGCCGCGCAGTGGTCACTTCATCACCCCTAGCCTGGCCTTCTGACACCGGTCGACCCACAGTTCCAGTCTGACACGTGTGGCGGCCGATGCCCCAGCCACCGAGGGCGACGCTAGACAGCGAACGGCCCCGAGTGCCAGTCACTCGGGGCCGAACAACCAGAAGGTGTGAGCGCTTGGACCAGGTCCAATTCAGCAGACGGGCGCGAGCGGGGTCGTCTCGTCGGGCCCCGCCTTCCGGCGCCACCGGTCCAGCTTCGCGTGCTCGGTCAGCGAGATCAGCGCCTCCCGCACGGACAGCTTCACCCGCGGGTCGCAGTGCAGCACCGGCACGTCGGGCGAGATGCCCATGCCGTGGATCACGGCCTTCACGTCACCCCGGACGGAGGCGTGCACGTTGTTCAGCGCCAGCACGTACGGGATGTTGTGGTCCTCGAAGTACCGCATCGCGTCCACGGAGTCCGCCGGGCGCATGATGTCGAACAGCACGACGGCGCCCACGGCACCGCGCACCACGTCGGTCCAGCCCGCGCGGGCGTCCTGCCACTGCGGCGCCACGAACAGGTGCAGGGCGAGGCCCGGGTCGAGCCACACGCGTCCGAACTGGATGCGGACCAGTTCCGTCACGCCGCCCGCGCGCTCCGGCGCGAGGGAGCTCATCGTCAGGAGATCGCTCTCCACGATGGACCTGATGAAAGTGCTCTTGCCCACGCCGAAGCCACCGGCGACGACAACCTTGGCCGAGGTCAGCTCCCGACCGGGGGGCCCGGGGGGCCCGAATTCGGGAAATCTAGAGCCGACGTAGTCCACTAAGCACTCTCTCCATCAACCCGAGGTCCGGCGTGTCACCGCCCGCGGAAGCGGTCTGGTGCACGTCCACCAGACCTCGTTCCGCCATGTCGCCGAGCAACACCTTCACGACTCCCAGCGGGAGTCGCATCAGTGCCGCCACTTCCGCGACGGATCGCGGGGTGTGGCACAGCTCGATGACGCGTTGGTGCTCCGCCTGCAAGATACCTGTCGACTGCCGACTCTGATCATTGGCGGAGACAAGTGTCTCGATCTCGAGGTTGATGTTCGACCGAGTGCGCCCGCCCGTCCAGGCATATGCACGAACGATCGAGGCGTCGGACGGCTCCGGGAAGACGGGCTCGAACGCCGGCACCTCGGTCCGCGGCACGACGGGGGTCGTGTCCCGCTCCGGCACCTCGTCCGGCGTGCGCGTGCGCTTGCGGCCCGAGTCCAGGGAGAACCCGTTCATCAGGTCGGCGAACGTCTGCTCGGCGGGCGTTTCGGCCCGCCTCCGCCGTCGGGGCGCGTCAGAGGACGAACTCATGGATCACCTCACGCTGTGCAGCTGCGCTCGCAGTTCGGGGGTGAGGATCTGGCCCACCTGGTCGACGACCACGGTCATCTCGTAGGCCACTTGACCGACGTCGCTGTCGGGGGCGGCGAGAACCGCCAGACAGGACCCGTCTCGAATGGACATGAGGAGCATGATCCCGTAGTCCATCTCGATCACGGTGCGCAACACTCCGCCACCTTCGAAGCATCGTGAGGCACTCAGCGTGAGCGCCACGACGCCCGAGGCGATGGCGGAGAGCTGGTCCGCGCGCTCGGGAGGCAGACCTGTCGACTTGGTGAGCAGCAGGCCGTCGACCGAGATCACGATGGCATGGGCGACACCGGCCACGCGATCGGTGAAGTTCGTGATCAACCAGCCGAACTGGTCGACCGGACGCGACTGCGGCGTGCTCATGCCTTCTCCCCGTTGTACTGGCCGTTCCCCTGGCCTTTTCCGTTCCCGCCGCCACCGAGCGGCGCCTGGCGCAGGCCCGTCTGGTAGCTCGCGAGAAAGCCCCGTGCTCGTTCCGGATCGCGCTTCGGGCCCGTGGCGGGACGCGCGACGGTCCCCGGTCGTTCCGCGAGATCGGGGAGCAGGTTCTTGCGCGGTGCCCGTTTCGGCAGCCCGGCGTCGGTCTCACCGGCGTCCGTCACGGGGTCTCCGGCCTGCTCCCACACGGTTCCGCCGGGCTTCTTGCCGAACCAGGATGCCACTACTGACGGTGACGACGTTGGGGAGGGTCCGAGGTTGGGCCCTGCCGACGAACGGTCGCCGTTGACCGATTCGTCCGAGACTCCGCTGCCGGCGAACCAGGAGGACGTCGTCTCACTCGGCGATTCGGCCGGCACACCGTTGTGCTCGGCCGCGGCGGAACGGGGGGTGCGCTGCGGCAGCGACTCGTCGATGGCGGCGCCGCGGAAGGACGTCCACTCGGCCGACTCGCGCGGCTGTTCGATGGCCGGGGCGGGCACGGCCGGCGGCGCCAGGTTCGGCGTCTTCACGACGACGTGCGGCTGCTTGGCGATCGGCTGCTTCGGCTGGGGCAGTGCGGCGTGGCGCGGCTGCGACGGTGCCGGGGCCTCCTGGTTCGACCGGGCGAGCTCCGCCGGCACGAGCACGAACGCGCGCAGGCCCTCCCGGCCCTCCCCCGCGCCGCGCAGCCGGACGGTGATGCCGTGGCGGCCCGCGAGCCTGCCGACGACGAACAGGCCCATCTGGCGCGACACGGGCACGTCGTCCTCGGTGCCGGACGAGAGCCGCTCGTTGGCCTCGGTCAGCTCGGCCGGGCCCATGCCGATGCCCTGGTCGGCGACCTCGACGAGGACGGAGCCCTGCTGGTCGAGCCGGGAGCCGATCACGACCTGCGTGGTGGGCGCGGAGAACGCGGTGGCGTTGTCCAGCAGCTCCGCGATCAGGCGCACCAGGTCGCTGGCCGCGTAGCCGACGACCTCGACCGACGGCGTCGACTTCACCACGACGCGCTGGTAGTGCTCGATCTCCGACGCGGCGGCGCGCAGCACGTCCGCGAGCGGGACGGGCTGGCTGAACCGGCGCGCCATGTCCGTGCCGGACAGCACCATCAGGTTCTCGTTGTTGCGGCGCATGCGCGTCGCGAGGTGGTCGAGCTTGAACAGGTTCGCGAGCTGCTCGGGGTTCTCCTCGTGGCGCTCCAGCTCCTCCATGAGCTTGAGCTGGCGCTCGACGAGGCCCTGCGAGCGGCGCGACAGGTTGACGAAGATGTTCTTCATGCCCGACCGCAGCGACGACTGCTCGACGGCGGAGCGGATGGCCTGCTCGTGCACGGCGTCGAACGCGCGGGCCAGCTGGCCGAACTCCTCGACGGAGTGCACCGGCACCGGTTCGATCTCGGTGTCCGGCTTGCGGTCGGCGCGGATCGCGGCGACGACCTCGGGGAGGTGGTGGTGCGCCACGTCGAGGGCGGAGCGCCGCAGCTCCGACAGCGAGCGCAGCAGGTAGCGGCCGATGACGAAGCCGAGCGTGCCGGCGATCAGCAGCATCGCGAGCAGCACGACCGCGGCGGCGCCCGCCTTGTTGGACGTGTCGTCCTGCAGCGCGGCGGCGGTGTTCGCGAGCTCGTCCTGCAGGCCGCGGCCGACCTGTTCCATCAGCCGCGCTGTGGCGCCGGACGACTTGTTCCAGTCGTCGACGGCGATGCCGAACTCCTGCGGCGGCTTGGGCTGGCCGGGGCGCGTCGCCGGCGGCGGGGTGCCCTCGGGCTGGGTGAGCGCGCGTTCCACGAACGCCGTGCGCAGCGCCACGCCGGCACCGGTGACGGTCTGGTCGTAGGCGCGGCGCTGCTCGGTGGTGCCGATGGCCTGGAAGTCGTTGAGGCGGTCCTGCAGGCGGATGTCGGACTGCTCCAGCGCGCGGATCTCGGGGCCGAGCAGCTTGCCGCGGCCGATCCCCGCCAAGACGAGCGCGTGCTGCAGTGAGACCTGCTCCTGCGCGATGACCATGTGGTGCAGGGCCTGCGCGGTGCCGGAGATGGCGTCGTCGTTGAACTGGCCGACGAGCGCCTGTTCGAAGTCCAGCAACGACTTCACGACCGCGGTGTAACCGGTGGTGCCGCCGGACGGATCGCCGCCGTCACCGCCCTGGACGACCTTCTCCCGCAGGTTCTTGAGCGTCTCCAGCTGGCCGCCGAGCTCGAGGAACCGCTGGCGCGCGACGTCGCTGACGCCCTCGGTGCGGTCGACGCGGCGGCGCACGGTCGCGGCGGCGTTGTCGGTGGCGCTGATCTGGTTCTGGTACGCGCCGACGCCGGAGCCGCTGGTGGCGCTCTGCGCGGCGAGCGTGCGTTCCTGCTGGACGCTCGAGATCAGGGGCGCGAGATCCGCCCTGAGACGAACCAGGCCCTGCATCTGCACGTAGTTGTCGGACCGGTCGACGTAACCGGAGATCTGCATCGCGCCCGCGCCGACCGCGACGGCCACCGGGACGGCGAGCACCACGCCGAGCTTGACGGGCAGGCGCCAGTTGCGCCAGTCGCTGATCTTTCTCCACTCGACATTCACGAAATGATCCCCAAGGCGCGCTCGAAGTGCCTCACTATCGGCTACCTCCTGGCCTGGCGAATCCCCGCGAGTCGATGTCCCCGCAGCTCGATATCTCCATCAGCCGTATCGGGTGTGAGCGGATAGTAGGCCAGAGAGCGTGACGCGACAACGACCTCGGGCGTGCACGATCGATCACCCAGGGTGACGAGCGACCTTTTGGGGTGGTCCTGCAGGTTCAGGGGATTGACTCGCCGCCACGCGTGGTTACGCTTGCGCCTCCCACCCCCGGACCGGACGCGCTGAGTGCGCGGAGCCTCGCCGGGCAACTCCCCGTAACGAATGCGAGCGGTTGATGACGAAGGCGCTGCCCTCCGTGTCACGCCCGGCCACCCCCGGTTTCGCGACCTTTGAAGAAGAGCCCCGTCACGCTTTGCTCATAGACGGTGACGGTGAGCCTGATTACGGCGCCATCCAGACGAGTGAGGATTTCCTCAACCTGAAGCGGCGGGTGAAGCGTTTTATTCTCCCGGCAACACTGGTGTTCCTCACTTGGTACATCACCTTCGTTCTGCTTTCCGCTTACGCCGCCGACTTCATGAGCACTCCGCTGTTCGGAACGGTGAACGTCGGCTTGACGATGGGATTCCTCCAGATCGTCACCACCATCATCATCACAATGGCGTATGCGCGTTACTCCAAGAGGAAGCTCGACCCGCAGGTCGACAAGGTGCGCGCACTCGCGGAAACCGACGAGGAGCTCGCGTGACCGGGGCGAACACCGCGATCAACCTGACCGTCTTCGGCGTCTTCGTGCTGCTCACGCTGTACGTCGTGTACCGGGCGTCGACGCGCAATGTCAGCGCGTCGGACTACTACGCGGCGGGCAGCAGTTTCACGGGCACGCAGAACGGCATCGCACTCTCGGGTGACTTCCTGTCCGCGGCGTCGTTCCTCGGCATCTCCGGCGCGATCGCCGTGAACGGTTACGACGGCTTCATGTACTCGATCGGGTGGGTCGTCGCCTGGCTGATCGGCCTGATGCTGATCTCGGAACGACTGCGCAACACCGGCCGCTTCACCATGGGCGACGTGATGGCGTTCCGCATGCGCCAACGCCCCGTCCGCGCGGCCGCGGCCAACTCGACCCTCGTGATCTCGCTGTTCTACATGATCGCGCAGATGGCGGGCGCCGGCGGCCTCATGGCGCTGCTGCTGGACGTGCACAGCAAGGTTGGCCAGGCCATCATCATCGCGGTCGTCGGCATCGTCATGGTGCTGTACGTGCTGGTCGGCGGCATGAAGGGCACCACGTGGGTGCAGATCATCAAGGCCGTGCTGCTGATCCTGTCCGTCTCGCTGCTGACGATCTTCCTGATCGGCAAGTTCGGCTTCGACTTCTCCTCGATGCTCGACCGCGCGACGCAGCGCTCCCCTCTCGGCGAGGCCGTGCTGTCGCCGGGCGTGAAGTACGGCGCCACGGACCTGTCGAAAATCGACTTCATCTCGCTGGCGCTGGCGTTGGTGCTCGGTACCGCTTCACTGCCCCACGTGCTGATGCGCTTCTACACGGTGCCGAACGCCCGTGAAGCGCGTAAGTCCGTCGTCTGGGCCACGTGGATGATGGCGATCTTCTACTCGTGCACCCTCGTCATCGGCTTCGGCGCGATGGCACTGGTCGGCACGGACAAGATCACCAGCGCGCCCGGCGGCGAGAACTCGGCCGCACCACTGCTCGCGTTCCAGGTCGGCGGCACCGTGCTGCTGGGCATCGTGTGCGCCGTGGCGTTCGCCACGATCCTCGCCGTCGTCGCAGGCCTCACCCTCACCGCCTCGGCCTCGTTCGCGCACGACGTCTACGCCAACGTGATCAAGCACGGCGAGGCCGACCCGCGCGACGAGGTGCGCGTCGCCCGCATCACCGCGATCTGCGTGGGCGTGCTCGCGATCGTCGGCGGCATCGCGGCGAACGGCCAGAACATCGCCTTCCTGGTCGCACTCGCCTTCGCCCTCGCCGCCTCCGCGAACCTGCCGACGCTGCTGTACTCGTTGTTCTGGAAGCGTTTCAACACCCGCGGCACCCTGTGGAGCATCTACGGCGGCCTCACGTCGTGCGTGCTGCTCATCATCTTCTCCCCCGCCATCTCGGGCTCGAAGTCGTCGGTGTTCCCGGACGCCGACTTCGCGTTCTTCCCGCTGTCGAACCCCGGCATCGTGTCGATCCCGCTGTCGTTCCTGGCCGGGTTCCTCGGCACGGTGCTGGGCGGGGAGAAGGCGGATCCCGGCAAGCAGGCGGAGATGGAGGTGCGCGGGTTGACCGGCATCGGGTCAGGTCTGCGCTGAACGAGGGCCGTTCGGCCTCTCCCCTCGTGGATCTCTCCGGCTGATACTGGATCGTCTGCGAGGGGAGGTGCGGTCGATGGCGCCCGTGGACGGATACCGCCAATCCCTGGCCGGCCACTCGCACGGCGGCGGCGGCCAGGAGTGGGCCGTCTTCTGCTCGAAGTGCCGCAACGAGGTGCTCCAGATCGTCGCGCCACTACCGAACAGGTTGTCCCGGCACACCTGCGGAGGTCAGCTCGACGCAGTGCCCGTGTTGGTGTGCGGTTCGTGCAACGCGCGAATCGCGTTCTTCTCCGGGGAGACACTGCGCAGCTGCCATGCCGGCCGGCACGAGCCGCAGCCCTCGTACGAGCAGAAGGCCGGCTGATGTGGCTCGGATCTTTGCTGACGTCCAGTGCCGAATCGCTCGGCAGGCTGGTGCTCGTCAGCCTCATCCCGAACTCGGTCCCCGCGGTGTTCGTCGTGCTGACGGTGTCGGCGGGCAGCTTCAGCGGTTCCAGTGACTGGTACGGCCTGCGCAGCGACCTGAGGCCGGACACCCTGGCCGTCGTCCTCTTCGTACTCGCGGTTGCCCTCGTCACCGCTGTGGTCCAGCCGTTCCAGATCCGGGTCCTCCGGGTGCTGGAGGGTTACTGGGACGGATGGGCCGTGACGGCGCGCATCGCGCCGGTCTTCGAGGAGTTCCAGCGTCGCAGAAGGCGCGAGCTGCGCCGGACCGCCGGCCGGCAGCCTTCGGACGAACCGACCTCGGGCTCGCTCCACGAACTGGTGCGGCATCGTCGGACAGCAGCGCGCTTCGAGGCGAAGAAGCGCCGCGCGGAGCGGAGACTGCAGCGGTACCCGGCCAAGGAACCCGTCGAGCCCCGAAAGGGGTTCACCGCGCTCAACCTGAGGGACATCCCGGTTCTCCCGACTGGGCTGGGAAACGCGTTGCGCGCGGGCGAGACCTCGGGCGGTGAGCGGTACGGACTCAACACGCTCAGCTCGTGGCCACGGCTGTACCCGCACTTCCCCGAGTCGTTCGCGAAGGGTCAGGCCTCCGTCAGGGATGCCCTCGACGCGGCGGCCAACCTCTGCCTCAACTTCTTCGTCACGACGATCATCGGCGTCGTCGCACTGCACGACGAACCCCGCGCGTACTGGATCCCGGCGGCGAGTGCTGTGTTGTGCGGTCTGTCCTACATGGGGGCGATCGCCGCCGCGACCGAGTACAGCACGTTCATCAAGACCGCCTACGACCTCTACCGGTCCGAGCTGCTCAAGTCCGCGCGCTTGCCGCTGCCGAAAGACCCGGCCGAAGAGCTGGCAACCTTCATGACGTTGTCGGACTTCTACTCGAAGGCCGCGACGGACTTCGGAAGTGCACACGGACTGGCGCTGATGTCGTTGCAGAGCATCGCCTACGACAGCGCGAAGAAGGACGAGATCGTCATCGTCGACAAACGGAAACGAATCCGCAGAAACCCATGACGTGCAACAAAAGCGTCGGTGTGCCGTCCTTCGGCTCCTCCCGAGGCCCGGAGCTGGACACCCGGCTCAGCAGCACGCCCTGACCTTGGAGTTCGACGCGCCACGTCTTCGGCACGACCAGCCTCACCACGCCGAACACCGCCGTGAGCTCCACCTCGACGTCGGTCGCCGCCTCGTCCGCATTGGTGAGGTCGACCCTCACGTCGCCGAGCACGGCTCGTGGTCGCAGCACCTCGGGAAGCACTCCGTCCAGGTCGACCCTGCCGGTCGAGAGCACGCGCGTCAGCGATCTGCGAACCCGAGCACCGACCGACGAGAGAAGCGACACCCCGGCCAGGACGACCAGCAGGGGCAGCAACCAGTCGAGTACCACGGACGACGCCACCTCCGCGCGCAGTGCCAGCGCGGTCAAGGCAACCACGCCGAGCAGGCCGGGCGCCAGCAGCGACTCCACGTGGAAGAGCGATCGAACCAGGTTGAGGCACGCGAGCCCGAGCAGGATCCACGGCCAGTACCGGCCGACGAAGGTCCAAGCCTGGCCGAGCCGGCGAGCGGTGTCGCCCACCATGAAGGCGCCGATCGCGATCAGCGGCAGCCCGAACCAGATGCGCGCGCGGAGTTCCCGCGCCGTGTCAACGGAGATCTTCGCGCTCACCGCACGAGGGTATGCCCCGCCGGTTCTGTCCAGGGGATGGATCAGGTCTGCGCCAGCAGCTCCTCCACTGCCCTGTTGAACACCTCGGGACGTTCCAGGTTCGGCATGTGCGCCGCTCCCTCCACCACGACCAGCGTCGAACCCGGAACCCGCTCGTGCATGTACTCGGCATCGCCGACGGGCGTGTACTCGTCGTCGCTGCCGACGATCACCAGCGTGGGCACGGTGATCGTCGCCAGGGTGCCGGTGTGGTCGGGACGTTCGGCGCGGCCCCGCAACGCCGCCGCCGCGCCTTCCGGTGGCGCGTTGTGCATGAGCCGCGAGACGAACTCGCCGACGGCCGGGTTGTGCGGCGCCACCATCTTCCACCGCACCTCGGTGGCGTAGCCGGACATGCCCTCGCGCAGCAGGCGGTCGGCCATGTCGTTGCGGGCGCGGCGGCCTTCCTCGGTCTCGGCCTGGGCGAACGTGTCGGCGAGGACGAGGCCGCGCAGGCGCTCGGGGAACGTGCGCGCGCACTCCAGCACGATCTGGCCGCCCATGGAGAGGCCGCCGAGCACGAACCGCTCGACGCCGAGGTGGTCGAGCAGGGCGGCTAGGTCGGACGCGAACGTGGAGAGCGGTGTGGTGCCGGGGACCACGGTGGTCTCGCCGTAGCCGCGGAGGTCCGCGGCGATCACGCGCCGGCCCGTGCGGCTGAAGTGCTCGACCTGCGGGTGCCACATCGTGCGGTCGAACGGGTGGCCGTGCACCAGCACCAGCACGTCGTCGCCGGCGCCTTCGTCGTCGTAGCCGATGGTGATGCCGTTGACGGTCGCGGTGGTCATGATCCGACCGTAACCAGCGGTTCTGCTCGGTACAATCACAACATTGCTCTCGGTGCAATGGGGGTGCCGTGGAGGACTACCGGCGGATCGCCGACGCCGTGGCCGCCGACATCGCGGCCGGGCGGTTGCGGCCCGGTGATCGGCTGCCGCCGCAGCGCGCGTTCGCCCGGCGGCGGCGCATCGCCTCCTCGACGGCGGCTCGGGTGTACGGCGAGCTGGCTCGGCGCGGGCTGGTCGTCGGCGAGGTCGGGCGCGGGACGTTCGTGCGGGCGGCGGGGGAACCTGCCTTGGCCGATCCCGGTGGCGCGCCCGTCGACCTGCAGCTGAACTTCCCGGTGCTGCCCGAGCAGGCCGCGCTGCTGTCGGCGAGCCTCGCCGCGGTGCTGCGCCCGGACGTGCTGGCGGAGGCGTTGGGGGCGGGCGGGGCGACGGGCACCGCTGCGGCCCGGACGGCTGCCGCCGGCCTGCTGGCGCGCACCGGGTGGCGGCCCTCGCCGGAGCGGATCCTGGTCACTGGCAACGGGAAGCAGGCGCTGGCGGCGACGATCGCGGCGCTCGTCCCGGTGGGCGGGCGGCTCGGGGTGGAGGCGTTGACGTATCCGGTGGTGCGCACGATCTGCGCGCGGCTCGGGGTCGCGGTGGTGCCGTTGGAGATCGACGAGCACGGTGTCGTACCGGACTCCCTGCGCGCGACGGCGGTGCGGGCGGTCTACCTCCAGCCCGTGCTGCACAACCCGCTCGGCGTCACGATGCCCGCGCACCGGCGCGCGGAAGTCGTCGCGGTGCTGGAAGAACTCGACGTCCCGCTGATCGAGGACGCCGTGTACACGTTCCTGAGCGACGATCCCCCGCTGGCCGCGCTCGCCCCGGACCGCACCGTGCTGGTCGACAGCCTGTCGAAGCGGGTCGCGCCGGGGCTGACACTCGGTTTCGTCGTGCCGCCGGCCCACCTCTTCGACGAGGTCGCCGCGGCCGTGCGGGCCGGCGGGTGGACGGCGTCGCGGTTCGCCGTCGAGGTGGCGGCGCACCTCATCGCGGACGGCACGGCGGCCGCCGTCCAGCAGGCCAAGCGCGCGGATGCGATGGCACGCCAGCGACTCGTCGCCGAGAAGCTCGACGTGCGCGCCGATCCGCGCTCGTACCACTGCTGGTGGGAACTGCCGCCGCCGTGGCGGGCCGACACGTTCACCGCCGCGGCGGCACGGGAGGGGATCGCCGTCACGCCCGCGGCGGCGTTCGCGGTCGGTGCGGCCCCCAACGCCGTGCGGCTCGCACTGGCCTCGCCGCCGGTGGACCAACTGGGCGCGGCGCTGGACGTGCTGGCGCGCATCTCCCGCGGCACACCCGACCTAACTTGAGGCGGCCGCCTGGATCGCCTTGCTGAACCGGGACGCTGCCTCGTCGGTCGTCAGCTTGAAGCCCAGCGACGGCTCGGTCAGCTCCAGTTCGAGCAGCAGCGGTTCGCCGTCGCCACCGGTGACGACGTCCACGCGGGCGTACAGGAAGTCGCTGCGCCGCAACGACAGCAGCGCGGCGGCAACGTCGAGGACCTGCTCCGCGAGCGCCACCTGCCGCTCGGACGGTTCGATGCTGCCCAGCCGTTCCTCGACGTAGAGGCCGGACTCCGCCTCGGCGAGGCCCTGCGCGAGCATCGGTCCTTTGTGGAACGAGTGGGAGTACTCGCCGGCGAAGAACACCAGCGCCGTCTCGCCGTGGACGTCCACACTGGACTGGTAGGGCTGCACCAACGCCTTCACGCCCAGGGACTCCAGGTGCGCACGGGCTTCGGCGTGGTCGGTGAACCGGCCCGCGCCGCGTGATCCGGCGCCGACCGCGGGCTTCACCACGAACTCGCCGTCCGGGAAGGCGGGCTCCTCGCCCGGCCGCACGACGGTGGTGGGCACGACCGGGACGCCGCGGGCGGCGAGTTCGGCCATGTAGGACTTGTCGATGTTCCAGCGCACCACCGGCAGCGGGTTCGCGAGCGCCGGGACGGCGGCGCACCACGTCAGGAACTCGTCCAGGTGGTCCGGGTAGTCCCAGGTCGTGCGCAGGACGACGAGGTCGGCCTCCACCGGCGTGCCCCAGGGCTGCCACGCCACGTCGACGCCGTCGCGCGCCAGGGCGGCCACGAGCGCTTCCTCGTCGCCGTCGCCGGAGGGCAGGCGGTCGCACGAGGCGAGCACCACCCTCATGACTGCATCTTGGCCATCTTGCGCCGGTGACCAGGGCCGATCTTGGTGGCGGCGGTCGTCTCGCGGTCCCACTCGGCCTGCTCGACGTTGTCGGCGGCCTCGACGGCGTTCGTGGCGGACTCGACGTCCTTCGCCATCACGTCGCCCATGGCGCCGTCCGCGCCGACCAGCACGATCCGCGCGCCGGCCCGGCCGATCGGCTCGACCACGGCCCTGACCGCCGCGTCCGGCTTGCCGTGGGCCTTCACGAACTCGGCGATGCGCTTCTGAATGGTTTGATCAGACACCCCCACACTCTAAAACCAGCGGGTAACTTCAGCCGGGTGACCACCGACACGCTGACGACGTTCCTCTCGTGGTACTTCGACCACCACCCCGCGCACGCCGCGGGGGTCGGCTCGCTCGAGCACCACTCGACGTTCGGGGACTTCTCCGCCGCGGCCTACGAGCAGCGGTCCAGGGAGAAGGAGGGCTGGCTCACGCGACTGGAGGCGTTGCCGAGGTCGGTGGACCGCGACCTCGCCGTGTCGGTGCTGCGCGGGGCGTCGGCGATGGAGGCGTGGCCCGGCTGGCGGCGTGACCCGCACGAGTACTCCGGGGTGATCTTCTTCGGCCTGCTCGGGCCGTTCCTGCACCGGCTGCTGCCGGAGGAGGACCTCGTCGCGTCGACCGTCGCGAAGCTGCGCGAGGTGCCGTCGGTCCTCGCGGCCGCCGAGGCGAACCTCGACCCGTCCCTCGCGTCGTCCCTTGTCGTGCTGCGCACGCTCGGGCAGGTGCGCACCGGGCGCTCGTTCCTGCTGGACCAGCTGCCGCTGCAGGTGTCGACGCCCGAACGGCGCGCGACGCTCGTCGAGGCGGCCGGCCCCGCGGCGGACGCGTTCGACCGGCACGCGGTGTTCCTCGAGGACCTGGCGCTGCGGGCGTCCGGGGACTGGAGGATGGGCGAGAAGCTCTACTCGACCCTGTTGCAGGACAAGGAGTTGCTCGGCTACGGCGCCCCGGAGCTGCACCAGCGCGGGCAGGACGCCTACGCCTCGCTCGAGGCCGAGCTCATCGAACTGGCGGGTTCTCCGGACTGGCGTTCAGTGATGAGCGCGTTGCAGGACGACCACCCGCCGACGATGGAGGCGATGCGCGCCGAGTACGAGGCGGAGACCTCACGGGCACGCGCCGCGTTGATCGAGCACTCGCTCGTCACGATGCCCGAGGGCGAGGACTGCCAGGTCGTGCCGTCACCCCCGTTCCAGCGGGCGCTCATGGCGGTCGCGAGCTACCTGGGACCGCCGCCGCTGACGCCGAAGCGGACCGGCTACTTCTTCGTGCCGTTCACCCCGGACGGCGCGGACGACGAGCAGGTCACGCAACGCCTGCGCACCAACGCGCGGTCGCAGCTGCCGACGATCTCGGTGCACGAGGCCTACCCCGGCCACCACTGGCACTCGGCGTGGCTGGCGGCGCAGGGCGACGCGCACCCGTTGCGCAAGGTGTTCCGCACGTCGTACTTCTCCGAGGGCTGGGCGCTGTACTCGGAGAAGCTGCTGCGCTCGGTCGGCTACTACACGACTCGCGGCGCGTTGATGGGCCACGTCGAGGCGCGGCTGTTCCGGGCGGCGCGGATGATCGTCGACACCTCGTTGCACTGCGGCGACATGACCCCGGCGGAGGCCGAGGAGTTCATGGTGGCGCGCACGGCCCTGACGCCGGGCACCGCCACGGGCGAGGTGAAGCGGTACTGCGCGTGGCCGACGCAGGCGCCGTCGTACCTGACCGGGGCGTTGGAGATCGACCTGATCCGCGACGACTACCTGGCGGCGGGACTGGGGTCGTTGCGCGACTTCCACGACAGGATCGCGGGGTCCGGCGCGCTGCCGCTGGGGCTCGCGCGCCGGGTCGCGCTGGGCGAGGAGTAGGTGGGTGTGGTCGGGGAAGGTCCCGGCTTCCCCGACCACTCCTCTAGGCCGCCCTGTAGGCGTTGCCCGCCGCCGTCAACGCCGTACCCGTCGAAAGTCCCGTCGGGCTGGTCTTCGTGGACAGCGTGAACCACGAGTAGCGCTCCACGAAGGACAGTCCGTCGAGCATCCTGGTCGACGCCGTGATGAACGCCGTCTGCTGTTGCTGGCTCGGGTAGACGGCGCGGCCGGAGCGCCAGTCGATCAACGCGTACTCGGTGAGCCAGATGGGCTTCTTGTAGCGGTTGTAGACGTTGCGCAGGTACGACTCCAGGTGTCCGGTGGCAGCGGAGGAGAAGTCCTGGCCGTACCAGTGGATCGGGATGAAGTCGACGCGCAGGTTGCGGGCCTTGGCGCCGGCCATGAACCGGTCGAGCCAGCCGCCCGCGACGTCACCGCCGAACGCGACGCCGGGCGCACCGAGCCTCAGACCCGTGTTCTGCAGGCGTGGCCACAGGTCGAGGGCGCGTTCGACGGTCATGTTCGCCTGGCCCGCCATGTCCGGTTCGTTGAAGCCCAGCAGCTGGCGGCCGTTGGCCTTGGCCGCGTTCAGGTCGGCGTCGGTCACGTTGCCCGCGCCCCAGATCATGGGGACGAACTCGGCGTTGCTCTGGATGCCCCGGCGGTCCGAGGCCCACGTGTAGTACCAGCGGGAGTCGAGTGCGGTCATGGCGGCACCGGCGGGACCGGGGTCGTCGGCCGCGTTCACGCCCTTCTTGGCGGAGGCGGCGTGCGATGGAAGCGCTCCCATGAGGAGCAGACATGCGATCAGCAGCAGGGTTGTTTTTCGCATGGACCGGTCTTACCAGTGACGTGTGGCCCGTGTCGCTACGGGAACTCCGCCAGACGTGTCGAGCGGGACCGGCCTGGCGCGCCCATGCTGGAACGGTCCCATCCGCTGGGACCGGGAACATCGGGGGCGCGACCCCGGTTGACGGGGTGAGTCGATCTAGGAGGACAGATGCCCAAGGCAGTGGTGGTGCGTGCGACCGGTGGGCCGGAGGTGCTGGAGCACACCGACGTGCCGTCGCCCGTGCCCGGTGACGGCGAACTGCTGGTGAAGGTGGCGGCGGCGGGCGTCAACTACATCGACACCTACCAGCGCAGCGGCCTGTACCCGATCCCGCTGCCGTTCACGCTCGGCCTGGAGGGCGCGGGCGAGGTCGTCGTCAGCAACTCCCCCGAGTTCGCCGTCGGCGACAAGGTCGCGTGGATGTCCGTGCTCGGCAGTTACGCGAACGAGGCCGTCGTGCCGGCGGCCGCCGCGGTGAAGGTGCCGGACGACCTGGACGTCGAACTGGCCGCCGCCGCACTGCTGCAGGGCATCACCGCGCACTACCTCGTCCACTCGACGTACGTCGTGAAGGAGGGCGACCGCGTGCTGGTGCACGCGGCGGCCGGTGGTGTCGGGTTGCTGCTGACGCAGTGGGCGAAGGCGAAGGGCGCCACGGTCGTGGCGACGGTGTCGACGGACGAGAAGGAGGCGCTGGCCCGCGAGGCCGGTGCCGACGAGGTGCTGCGGTACGGCGACTTCGCCTCGCGGATCGAGAAGGTCGACGTCGTGTACGACGGCGTCGGCGCGGACACGTTCGACCAGTCGCTCGCGTCGCTCAAGCCGCGCGGAACGCTGGCGCTGTTCGGCGCCTCGTCCGGGCCGGTGCCGCCGGTCGACCCGCAGCGGCTCAACTCGGCCGGGGCGGTGTTCCTGACGCGGCCGGCGACCGGCTGGTACACGCTCACCCGCGAGGAGTTCGAGGGGCGGGCGAACGACCTGTTCGCGGCGATCGCGTCCGGGGAGCTGAACATCCGGATCGGTGGCCGGTACAAGCTGGAGGAGGCGGCGCAGGCGCACACCGACCTGCAGTCGCGGAAGACGACCGGCAAGCTGCTGCTCCTGCCGTGAGCGCGTGAGAAAGGCCCCCGATCGTTTCGCGCGGTCGGGGGCCTTCGAATTCGTGGGGGTCAGGCGGCGGGGCTGACCTTCACGCCGTCGATGACGAAGACGAGCGTCTCGTTCGCCTTGATGCCCTGACCGCCCTTGCCGTACCCCTTCTCCGGCGGCACGACCAGCAGACGGCGGCCCTTCTCCTTGAGCCCGACGATGCCCTCGTTCCAGCCGTCGATGACCGGTGCCTGGCCGACGTTCTCGACGTCGAACGGCGCACCGCGCTCGAAGGAGCTGTCGAGCACCTTCTTGTCGGAGAACGTGGTCAGCTGGTAGTTGACCGTGGCCGTCGTGCCGGCCTTCACCTCGGCGCCTGTGCCGGGCACCAGGTCCTTGATGACGAGCTCGCCGGTGGGCTTGCAGTTCGGGATCTCGACCTTGGGCGCCGCGCCGAAGTCGCCGGTGACCTTGAAGTCGTCGGCCTTGCAGGGGGTGGTGGGGGCGGCGGTCGACGACCCGCCCGCCGAGGGCTGGGCCGAGCCCGCGCAGCCGGTGAGGCCGGTGGCCGCCGCGAGCGCGACAGAAGCGATGAGCAGGACGTTACGCATGGTGGGTGAGCGTATTCGGACGCGTGTGAGCGGCGTGTAGCAGGCCGCGCGCGAGGCCGGTCGCCTCTTCGGCCTGGCGGACCAGCGCGGTGACCGGCCGAGCGGGCTAAGACGCGCGACAGGGGTGCGTTCGGGTGGGTGGGTCACCCTCATCCGACTCGCGCAGGAGCGGCGGCGACAGGGCGTCACCGAAGAGCACGAGTGCGGACCGGCGACTGCGCTCAAGGGCGGTTATTCCGGTCCTGAATGTCGCACGAATAGCAGCTTCCTTATCTTTAGACCGACGCGTACAGTAACTCCGCGCACTTGATCGGACACCGAGAGCATTCGTCCGTTCGGGTAGCGACCAATCTGGTGATCCAGGAGGTGGAGACACGTGTCCGCGGAGGCCGGAGGCATCCGCAGCAACCTGATCCAGGAGTTGTTCTGGACTCGGACCGGGTTGCTCCTCCTCATACTCGTCGTGACGTCGGGTGCGTCGCTGGCCATTTCCAGTCAAATGGATTCCGGTACAGCTAGAAACCTGCTGACCGCACTGGGTACGGGCACGCTCATTTCGGCGGTGGTGAGCTTCACGCAGACGCTGATCACGTCGAAAGCGGCGCAGAAGGCGTTGCTCGAACCGGTCATCGAGGAGAGCCGCAAGGCGCTCAAAGAGCTGACCGAACAGTATCGGGCGCTCGACCGCGAGTTCTTCCCCAGTCACGTGTTCGAGCCGACGGCCAAGCCGGACCCCGAGTTCAACCAGCTGATGATGCAGGACCTCGAACGGACGCGGCTGTACTGCTTCCGCGGGTTCGCCGGGCGCTACGCGGCGGGAAGAGTGCTGCTCAGCCAGACGGAGTGCGAGCTCAGGGCCGTGCTGGCCGACCCGCGCGACGACAACGCGATCAGCGGCCGGGCGCGGTACCTGCTGCGCAACGAGGGCGCGGACGGCGACTACGACGAGATCCAGGAACGGCTCAAGGAACAGATCCGCATAGGACTCGTCGGGCTCTTCGCCGCCCGCAGCCGGTGCACGCGGATCGACGTCACCATCGTTTCGGATCCCCCGCTCGACCGCCTTGAGTTGTTCGACGACTCGGCGTGGCTCACGCTCTACAGCAACACGGCGGGAGTGCTCAGGCCGTATCCGCGCACGCTCCGGTTCACCGAGAGCTCCTTCCTTTACGCGATGGAACGCGCGGAGTTCCTGCGCATCAGCAATTCCAAGGCCGGCTACCACTTCGCCATCACGCCGGGGACCACCCGCGACGACTTCGCGGCGTTGTTCGAGAAGATCACCGGCGAGGCACTCACCAAAGACGGCTTCACGGAACTCGAAGGCAAGTTCCACGCATTCCGTCGTGAATTCTCCGCATCCGCTCAGTTGAGGAGCTGATCGATCTTGCTAGCCGAGTTCACCGGGTTGTCCGCGCTCGAGGAGCTCGCCGCCCGGGTGAAGCGCGCCGAATTCCCCGTGGTCGACCACTGGGCCGATGTGGGCACGTGGTTCACCGACTGGGCGGCCCGGCCCGAGCTGCGCCGAGAGTTACGCGCGTACATCGACGGCCTCACGCCCCAGCAAGCGACCTGGGTGATCGCGCACTCGCGTGAGACGACGACGCACTACGCGTGGTGTCTCAGAGACGAGGTCGACGAGCCGTTCACGTTCTGGCTGCACGAGTACAAACCGCTGGCCGACTGGCGCGCCGGCTACGCGGACTCGGTGCACAACCACCGCTACCACTTCTGCACCACCATCCTGAGCGGCGCCTACCTGCACGAACGCTTCGACGCCCGGCTCGGCGTCGGCGGCCGCTCGATCGTCGGCACGGAGCTCACGAACCGCACCCAGTGCACCGAGGGCACCACCGGCATGTTGCTCGCGCACGAGTTCCACCGCATCCCGCGCGCGGCGGACGGGACCATGACGTTCCTGGTCAAGTCCCGTGCCGTGACCCCGTGGAGCCTCAGCTACGACCCGGACACCGGCATCAGCCATCGGCACGTGCCCGTCGAGGACCGCCTGGAGGAACTGACGAACCACCTTTAAAGCCCCCGCGACACGCCTACCATCAGCCCACCTGGTCGGGAGGGCTGATGATGCGTACGCGCACGAGGATTCCGAGGTCTGTCATCGCGGACGTGGAGCACCGCGTGAAGCGGCTGTGCGAGGACCTGGCCGCCAAGCTGCAGTTCCACGGCTGGCACCACGTCAGCTTCGTCCGCGACAAGTCCGTGCACTTCGCCGAGCGCAACGGCGCCGCACGCGACGTCGTGGAGGTCGCCGCGCTGGTGCACGACCTGAACTACATGGTCCGCCGCAACTCGCTGCCGACGGACGGCGCGGCACTGCGCCGCAAGACCCTCTTCGTCGCCGGCGTCCCGCTGGGCGACATCGAGTGGATCGAGAGCATCGTCGTCGAGGCGGAGATGCGCACCCGCTCGCGCGACATCTCGCTGGAGGCGCAGGCGCTGTCCGACGCGGACACGCTGTTCAAGGCGCTGCCGGTGACGCCGGTCGTCCTGGCGCACAAGTACCTGCAGGAGAACGGCATCACCCTGCGCGAGCTCGCGCACAAGATCGTGGGCGAGCAGGTCGGCAAGGCCGACGAGGGCTACTACTTCTACGACGCGGAGGCCGCCGCGACCTACACGAAGTGGGCCGAGGCGAACCTCGTGCTGTGGAAGTGCATCGTCGAGTCCCTGGACGACCCGTGCGTCGAGGACCTGCTCACCAAGGTGGTGTCCTGATCGTCGAGGTCACCTGAGGCGCAGGTCGGCGCCCGCGTGCAGGGCGTAGGCGAGGCCGAGGACGTTGCCGCGGCCGAGCATCTCCCAGCGCGTGCGCCGCAGCGCCTCTCCCGCCGGCACGCCCCCGGCGAGCCTGGCGAGCAGCATGCCGCTCACCCAGCCCGCCATGCCCTGGTCGACGGGCACCTCCGGGCAGACCACCCCCGCGGCCCCCGCGCCGTTGACGAACGCGTCCACGAGGTGTGCGGCGGGCGACGTCGTCACGACCAGCGGGCGGTGGGGCCAGCCCTCGACCTCCACGGGTTCCAGGACGCCTTCGCCGTAGACGAGGTGCAGGACGTCCGCGCGTTCCTCCGCCAGCGCGCCCGCCAGGTCCGGCGGGCCGACGTAGGCGGAAGAGAACAGGTGCGGCGGCAGGAACGACATCAGCTCGGCCACGTGCCTCTGCGTGAGCGCCCGGTCCAGGCCGGGGTCGACGGCCACGGCCACCTGCACCTGGCGGTCGGCCGGGGCGACCTGCCACGCGAGCGGGCCCGCCGGTTGTTCCAGCACGCGCGAGAGGCCCCAGAAACCGAAGGGACACAGCACGTTCCCGCTGTGGTCCGGTTCCGGGCAGACCGGCGGCACCTCTCCCCCGGCACCGAACGGGCCGAACCGCGAGACCGACGCGCAGAGCCGGTACGGGCCCTCGGTGAACGGCAGCTCGTAGACGTGCGCCCACGGCACGCGCGTCGCGCCCACCACCGCGATCCCGCCGCCGCGCCGGGCGGTCGTGCCGTCCGGGAAGAGGTGCGCGTGCAGCGCGGCACCGCGCACCGCGAACGCGGCCAGGTCCTCGCAGAACGCCGGAAAACCCTTGCCGTACCAGGGGTCCAGCCCGGTCACGGGAGGCGGGCCGCCGCCCGCGGGAAGGCTGGTCCACCACGGCTCGCCGTCGGCGCAGACCAGTGCCCGTTCGCCCAGCACCAGGACCGAGGCCGCCCGCGAGGACAGCGGACCGAGGTCGGCGAACGTCCGGGAGAGCCGCGTCCTGGGCAGCACCCGCGCCTCACCGCCGCCGACCGGCAGCACGACCTGCTGCACGTGCACCGGCACGGCACCGCGGTAGACGACCAGCTCACCGGACCACGGCACGGCGGCGTAGGGCGTCGTCACCGGGAAGCTCACCCACGGTGCGGCGCCGTCGGCGGGCAGCACGAACGACTCCGACCGCACCTCACGCCCGTTCATCGCCAGAACGGTCCGCAGCTCGAGGTCGCACGGCAGCACGGGACCGGGTCCGACGCGCACCCACACCTCGTACTCGCCGCCGGGACGCAGCGCCCCGGCGATGCCCTCGGTCGCCCCGGGGTGCGCGACCACGACCGACACGGTCCGGTCCACGACCGCGGGCGGAGGGGCGGGCAGGGCGGTGTACGTCATCATCCGGCGGCGTTCCAGTTCGCGGAACTGCCAGACGGCGTCCTCGACCCGCGCCTCACCCGGTCCGCGCGGCACGGCGAGCACGGTGTGCGGTGAGCTCCAGCCGACCAGCACCGACGCGGCGTCCAGGCCGGACACCCAGGTGTGGATGGCGGTGAAGAGCACGACCGGCCGGCCGAGGCCGCGCAGCGAGGCGACCACCGGCGCGGTGTCCCAGGAGCGCGTGTCGTGCAACGCCACCACGTCGCCGGGGACGTCCTCGAGCGACGGCAGCGCCGAGGCCGACGGGAAGTGCCGGAGGTCCAGGACGGCGAACTTCAGCACCCGCACCTGCGTCGGCACCGAGGAGGTCCCGGCCGCTCCGACCGGCAGACCGGCGCCGACCTGTGCCCAGCCGCCGGGATCGGTGATCACGACCAGCGAGCGGCCCGGCGTCAGGGCCGCGACGAAGTCCAGTGGCGAGCCTTCACCACCGGTGACGGTGAACTCGACGGGCGCCACAGCCGTACGCCTGGAGGTGCAGCTAGAACGGCCAGCCAAGCACCGGCAACCCGACCACGGCGTCCACGGCGAGACCGCAGAACACGAGCATCAGGTAGAGGTTCGACATGTGGAAGAACTTCATGGTGTTCGTGGAGCCGCCGCGGCGCACGACGTTGTGCAACTTGTGCGCGAAGACGGCGAACCACACGCCGGACAGCGCGGCGATCGCCACGTAGATCCACGAGGTGACCGGGGCCAGGGCGAGCGTGCAGACGACGGTGATCCAGCTGTAGATCACGATCTGCCGCGTCACCTGCTGAGCTGTGGCCACCACGGGCAGCATCGGCACGCCTGCTCGGGCGTAGTCCTCCTTGAACTTCATCGCGAGGGCCCACGTGTGCGGCGGGGTCCAGAAGAAGATCACGCCGAACATGACCAGCGCGGGCCACTCGACGGTGCCCGTCACCGCGCTCCAGCCGATGATCACCGGCATGCAGCCCGCCATGCCGCCCCAGATGATGTTCTGCGACGTGCGGCGCTTGAGGACCAGCGTGTAGACGAAGATGTAGAAGAGGATGGTCGCCACCGCGAACGCGGCCGACATCAGGTTGACGAAGATCCACAGGAACGCGAAGGAGAAGACGCCGAGCACGATGCCGAAGATCAGGGCGTTGCGCGGCGGGATGGCGTTGTGCGCGAGCGGCCGGGCCGCGGTCCGCTTCATGACCGAGTCGATGTCGGCGTCCACGAAGCAGTTGAGGGCGTTTGCCGACCCCGCGGCGAGGGTACCGCCGGTGAGAGTGCACGCGATCAGCCAGAGAGGCGGCAGGCCGTGCTGCGCGAGGAGCATCGCGGGGATCGTCGTGATCAGCAGGAGCTCGATGACCCGAGGCTTGGTGAGTGCCACATAGGCGCCAACAACCTGGCGAGGCGTCCGGTTGGGAGCCTCGAGGACGGCACTCATCGCGTGAACGCTCCTCGTGTTGCAAGTGGTGGGAAATCCAGCGACTGATGGTAACCGCGCGAAGAGTTCACAGCCCGTTCGGGTGCTGGTGTGCCCCGCCACACATGTGCCTGGGAGCTTTGGGAGCACCTTCCGAATCTTCCAGGACTAGGCTGGCCGGAGGACGTGGGAGAGATGCGGGTGAGGCTCTTCGGGATCGATTCCGAAGACGCGTCGCACCCGCCCTAGCGACAAAGTTTGGAGCTGTAAGTCCGTGACCGTCACCGACGACATCAGCCGGCTCACCAAGGCCGATCTGCCCGACGACTGGACCGAGCTCGACAAGCGCGCCGTCGACACCGCGCGCGTGCTCGCGGCGGACGCCGTGCAGAACGTCGGCAACGGGCACCCCGGCACGGCGATGAGCCTCGCCCCGCTCGCGTACACGCTGTTCCAGCGCGTGCTGCGGCACGACCCGGCGGACCCGGACTGGATCGGCCGCGACCGGTTCGTGCTCTCCGCGGGCCACTCCAGCCTGACGCTGTACATCCAGCTGTTCCTGTCGGGCTACGGCCTCGAGGTCGACGACCTCAAGACGCTGCGCAAGTGGGGCTCGAAGACCCCCGGCCACCCCGAGCACGGCCACACGAAGGGCGTCGAGATCACGACCGGCCCGCTGGGCTCCGGTCTCGCCTCCGCCGTCGGCATGGCCATGGCCGCCCGCCGCGAGCGCGGCCTGTTCGACCCGTCGGCCGCGCCGGGCGAGAGCCCGTTCGACCACCACATCTACGTGATCGCCTCCGACGGTGACATCGAGGAGGGCGTCACCTCCGAGGCCTCGTCGCTCGCGGGCACGCAGCAGCTGGGCAACCTGGTCGTCTTCTACGACGACAACAAGATCTCCATCGAGGACGACACGACGATCGCGCTGTCCGAGGACACCGCGAAGCGCTACGAGGCCTACGGCTGGCACGTCCAGGTCGTCGAGTCCGGCGAGAACGTCAAGGGCATCCTCGAGGCCGTCGAGAAGGCCAAGGCCGTCACCGACAGGCCGTCGTTCATCCTGCTGCGCACGATCATCGGCTTCCCGGCGCCGAACAAGCAGAACACCGGCGCCGCGCACGGTGCCGCGCTGGGCGTCGACGAGGTCAAGGCCACCAAGGAGATCCTCGGCTTCGACCCCGAGCAGACGTTCGAGGTCGCCGACGAGGTCCTGGCGCACGCCCGCGAGGTCGTCAAGCGCGGCGAGCACGCCAAGGCCGAGTGGCAGAAGAGCTTCGACGCGTGGGCCTCGGCCAACGCCGAGAACAAGAAGCTGCTGAACCGCCTCGTCGCGCGCGAGCTGCCGCAGGGCTGGGACGCCGACCTCCCCGTCTACGAGGTGGGCGGCAAGGAGGTCCCGACCCGCAAGGCCTCGGGTGAGGTCATCAACGCCCTGGCGAAGCACCTGCCGGAGCTGTGGGGCGGTTCGGCCGACCTGGCCGAGTCGAACCTGACCACCATCAAGGGCGCGAAGTCGTTCGGTCCGGCGGAGATCTCCACCGGCATGTGGAGCGCCGACCCGTACGGCCGCGTGCTGCACTTCGGTGTCCGCGAGAACGCCATGGGCATGATCCTCAACGGCATCGCGCTGCACGGCCCGACCCGTCCGTTCGGTGGCACGTTCCTCGTGTTCTCCGACTACATGCGTCCCGCCGTGCGCCTGGCCGCGATCATGCAGGCCGCCGTCACGTACGTGTGGACGCACGACTCCATCGGTCTCGGTGAGGACGGCCCGACGCACCAGCCGATCGAGCACCTCGCCGCCCTGCGCGCGATCCCGGACTTCGCCGTGGTCCGCCCCGGTGACGCCAACGAGACCGCGTTCGCGTGGAAGGCCGTCATCGAGCAGCTCGGCCCGGTGGGCCTCGCGCTCTCCCGCCAGAACCTGCCGATCCTGGAGGGCACGAACGCCGAGGGCGTCAAGCGCGGCGGTTACGTGCTCTTCGGTGACGACGACCCCGAGGTTGTGATCATCGGCACGGGCTCCGAGCTGCAGATGGCGGCCGAGGCCGGAAAGGTTCTGCAGGGCGAGGGCGTTGCAGTGCGTGTGGTGTCGATGCCTTCCCTCGACTGGTTCGAGAAGCAGGACGCGGAGTACCGCGAGTCGGTCATCCCGTCCTCGGTGAAGGCGCGCGTCGCGGTCGAGGCCGGCATCGCGCAGCCGTGGTACCGCCACGTCGGCGACGCCGGCGAGATCGTGTCGATCGAGCACTTCGGTGCCTCGGCCGACTACCAGGTCCTGTTCAAGGAGTTCGGCTTCACGACGGAGAACGTCGTCGCCGCCGCCCGCCGTTCCCTTGACAACGTGAGGGGTAAGAAGTGAGCAAGCCGAATCTCGACGCCCTGTCCGGCGCCGGAGTCTCCATCTGGCTCGACGACCTGTCCCGTGAACGGCTCACCAGCGGCAACCTGGACGAGCTGATCCGCGACTGGAACGTCGTCGGCGTGACGACGAACCCGACGATCTTCGCGGGCGCCCTGTCGAAGGGCGAGTCCTACGACGAGCAGGTGCGCGAGCTGGCGTCGCGCGGTGCCGACGTCGAGGCGACCATCCGCGAGGTCACGACGACGGACGTGCGCAACGCGTGCGACAAGTTCCGCGACATCTACAACTCGACGAACGGCGTGGACGGCCGCGTCTCCATCGAGGTCGACCCGCGCCTCGCGTTCGAGACGGACAAGACCGTCGCCGAGGCGCAGGACCTGTGGAAGACCGTGGACCGGCCGAACCTGCTGGTGAAGATCCCGGCCACCGAGGCGGGCATCCCGGCCATCACGAAGGTGATCGGCGAGGGCATCTCCGTCAACGTGACGCTGATCTTCTCGGTCGAGCGCTACGAGAAGGTCATGGAGGCCTACATCGCGGGCCTCGAGCAGGCCAAGGCGAACGGCCACGACCTGCGGTCGATCCACTCGGTCGCGTCGTTCTTCGTGTCCCGCGTGGACACCGAGGTCGACAAGCGCCTCGACAAGATCGGCACCGACGAGGCGACCGCGCTCAAGGGCAAGGCCGCTCTCGCCAACGCGTGGATCGCCTACGGAGCGTTCGAGAAGACGTTCCAGGGTGAGCGCTGGGAGGCTCTCAAGGCGGACGGCGCGAACGCGCAGCGCCCGCTGTGGGCCTCGACCGGCGTGAAGGACCCGAGCTACTCCCCCACGCTCTACGTCGACCAGCTCGTCGTGGACGGCGTCGTGAACACGATGCCGGAGAAGACGCTGCAGGCCGTCGCCGAGGCGGGCAAGATCACGGGTGACACGGTCACCGGTCGTGCCGCAGAGGGCCAGGATGTGTTCGACAAGCTCGCCGCCGTGGGAATCGACCTCCAGGACGTGTTCGTCGCGCTGGAGACCGAGGGCGTCGAGAAGTTCGAGAAGTCCTGGGAAGAGTTGCTCGAGACGGTGAAGAACCAACTGGCTCAACTGAAGGGCTGATCACGAAGTGACCTCCGTCGAAATCGTGAGGTCACCGAACGCCGACCAGGTCAGCACGATCGCTGCTGACCTGGTCGCGGATTCGGTGCCGAGCAAGCTGACCGCGCAGGACCCGACCCTGTGGGGGCCGGAAGCCGAGTCCGAGGCGAGCATCCGCCTCTCGTGGACGACGTTGCACGAGACGTCCCGAGCACTGCTCCCGGATCTCGTGGCACTGCGCTCCGAACTGCACGCCGAGGGCGTCGACCGCGTCGTCCTCGCTGGAATGGGTGGCTCGTCGCTGGCCCCCGAGGTGATCACGCGGACCGCGGGCGTGCCGCTGGTCGTGCTGGACACCACCGATCCCGCCCAGGTGGCCGACGCTCTCGCCGGTGACCTCGAGCGCACGGTGATCGTGGTGTCGTCCAAGTCCGGTGGGACCGTCGAGACCGACAGCCACCGCCGGATCTTCGAGAAGGCCTTCACCGACGCGGGCATCGACGCCGCGTCGCGCATCGTGGTCGTCACCGACCCCGGCTCGCCCCTGCAGAAGGCGTCCGAGGAGGCGGGCTACCGCAAGGTGTTCCTGGCCGACCCGAACGTCGGTGGCCGGTACTCGGCGCTGACGGCGTTCGGCCTGGTGCCGTCCTACCTCGCCGGCGCGAACGTCGAGGAGCTCCTCGACGACGCGGCCGAGGTCGCGAAGCTGGTGTCGCAGGACTCCCCCGAGAACCCCGCCGTGGTGCTGGCGGCGATCTTCGGTGCCGCGCACGCGCACGGCGCCGAGAAGATCGTCTTCGCCGACACCGGCTCGGGCATCAAGGGCTTCGGCGACTGGGCCGAGCAGCTCATCGCCGAGTCGACGGGCAAGAACGGCACCGGCCTGCTGCCGGTCGTCGTCGAGGGCCCCGGCGCTCCCGGCTTCGTCGACGCGCGCTCGGACGCCACGACCGTCGCGATCGGACCGGCCACCGGTTCCGCGAACGTCGCGGTCGAGGGCAAGCTCGGCGCGCAGTTCCTGCTGTGGGAGTACGCGACCGCGCTCGTCGGCCGGGTGCTCGGCATCAACCCGTTCGACCAGCCCGACGTCGAGGCCGCGAAGAAGGCCTCCCGCGCGCTGCTCGACGCGCCGGCCGTCGCCGCGACGGTTCCGTCCTTCGTGGACGGCCCGGTGCAGGGCCACGGCACGGACTGGGCACCGCGCAAGGTCCACACCGTCGCGGAGGCGCTGGCGGCGATCGTCGAAGTGGCGCCCGACCACGGCTACATCTCGATTCAGGCGTACCTGGACAGGATCGACGACGCGTCGTTCGAGCTGCTCCGCCCGGAGATCGCGAAGAGGACGCACCTGCAGACCACGTTCGGCTGGGGTCCGCGCTTCCTGCACTCGACCGGCCAGTACCACAAGGGCGGTCACCAGAACGGCGTGTTCATCCAGATCACCGGCGAGTCCGGCGACGACCTGGAGGTGCCCGGCCGTCCCTACACGCTGGCGCAGCTGCAGCTCGCGCAGGCGCTCGGCGACGGTCAGGTGCTGGCCGAACACGGTCGCCCGGTGCTGCGCCTGCACCTCGAGGACCGCATCGCCGGCTTGGCCCAGCTCGTCGAGGCAGTCCAGGAGGACGGCTCGTGACCACATCCGCCCAGTGGCACAACCCGCTGCGGGATCCGCGCGACAAGCGCATGCCCCGCATCGCGGGCCCGAGCGCGCTGGTCATCTTCGGTGTCACCGGTGACCTCTCGCGCAAGAAGCTCATGCCCGCGATCTACGACCTCGCGAACCGGGGTCTGCTGCCGCCGGGCTTCGGTCTCGTCGGCTTCGCCCGCCGCGACTGGGCCGACCAGGACTTCATGAAGGTCGTGCACGACGCCGTCAAGGAGCACGCGCGCACGCCGTTCAACGAGGCCGTGTGGCAGCAGCTCGCCGAAGGCATCCGGTTCGTGCAGGGCACGTTCGACGACGACGCGTCGTTCGACAACCTCGCGTCGTGCCTCGCCGCCCTCGACTCCGAGCGCGGCACGGGCGGCAACCACGCGTTCTACCTGTCGATCCCGCCGGGCGCGTTCCCGACGGTGGTCAACCAGCTCAAGCGCGCGGGCCTGGCGCAGGCGCAGGGCGACCAGTGGCGGCGCGTCGTCATCGAGAAGCCCTTCGGCCACGACCTGAAGTCCGCCAAGGAGCTCAACCGCACGGTCAACGAGGTCTTCCCCGAGGAGTCGGTGTTCCGCATCGACCACTACCTCGGCAAGGAGACCGTGCAGAACATCCTGGCGCTGCGGTTCGCGAACCAGCTGTACGAACCCATCTGGAACTCGAACTACGTCGACCACGTGCAGATCACCATGGCCGAGGACATCGGTCTCGGTGGCCGCGCCGGCTACTACGACGGCATCGGCGCGACGCGCGACGTCATCCAGAACCACCTGCTGCAGCTGCTCGCGCTGATCGCGATGGAGGAGCCCGTCTCCTTCAAGCCGTCGGACCTGCGGGCGGAGAAGGTGAAGATCCTCTCGGCCACGCGTCCCGCGGAGCCGTTCGAGGAGACCACCGCGCGCGGCCAGTACACCGGTGGCTGGCAGGGCGGCCAGAAGGTCCCCGGTCTGCTCGAGGAGGGCGGTTTCTCGCCCGAGTCGAAGACCGAGACGTTCGGCGCGATCACCTGCGAGGTCAACACCCGCCGCTGGGCCGGGGTGCCGTTCTACCTGCGCACCGGCAAGCGCCTGGGCCGTCGCGTCACCGAGGTGGCCGTCGTGTTCAAGCGGGCGCCGCACCTGCCGTTCGACGACACCGCGACCGAGGAGCTCGGCCAGAACGCGCTCGTCGTGCGCGTGCAGCCGGACGAGGGCGTGACGATCCGGTTCGGGTCGAAGGTGCCGGGCAACACCATGGAGGTCCGCGACGTCACGATGGACTTCGGCTACGGCCACTCGTTCACCGAATCGTCGCCGGAGGCCTACGAGCGGCTGCTGCTCGACGTGCTGCTCGGCGAGCCGTCGCTGTTCCCGAAGAACGACGAGGTCGAGCTCTCCTGGGAGATCCTCGACCCGGTGCTCGAGTTCTGGGCGCGCAAGGACGAGCCCGCTCTGGAGAAGTACAAGGCCGGTACGTGGGGGCCGCCGTCGGCGGACGCGATGACGGCTCGGACCGGAAGGCACTGGAGGCGTCCGTGATCATCGACCTGCCCTCGACCACCACCTCCCAGATCAACTCGCGGCTGGTCCGGCTGCGCGACGAAGGCGGTGCGACGACCCTCGGGCGCGTGCTGACCCTCGTGATCGTGACCGAGGACGGCCAGCGCACCGACGCCGCGATCGACGCGGCCAACGACGCCTCGCGCGAGCACCCGTGTCGCGTGATCGTCGTGGCCCGCGGTGCCCGTCAGGCGGCTCCCCGCCTGGACGCGCAGATCCGCGTCGGTGGTGACGCCGGAGCCTCGGAGGTCGTCGTCCTCCGCCTGTACGGCGAACTGGCCAAGGAAGGCGCCTCGTGCGTCATGCCGCTGCTGCTGCCGGACACCCCGGTCGTGGCGTGGTGGCCGTTCGACGCGCCGGTGTCGCCGTCGAAGGACCCGATCGGCCAGCTCGCGCAGCGCCGCATCACCGACGCCGCGGCCGAGAAGAACCCGATCAAGGCCCTGGAGACCCGGCGTGCGCACTACGCGCCGGGCGACACGGACCTGGCGTGGACGCGGCTGACGTTGTGGCGCGCCATGCTCGCCTCCTCGCTGGACCTGCCTCCGTACGAGAAGGTCCAGGAGGCGGAGGTGACCGGTGAGTCCGACTCGCCGTCCACCGACCTGCTCGCCGCGTGGCTGTCGGACCGGCTGAAGGTGCCGGCGAAGCGCTTCAAGGCGACGTCGGGTGAAGGCATCGTGGAGGTGCGGCTCGTCCGCGCGTCCGGCGACGTCGACCTGCACCGCCCGGACGGCAGGGTGGGCACGCTGTCGCAGCCCGGCCAGCCCGAGCGGCGGGTGGCGCTGCAGCGCCGTTCGGTGCGCGACTGCCTCGCCGAGGAGCTGCGCCGTCTCGACCCCGACGAGGTCTACGCGGCGGCGCTGAAGTCGCTGTCGAAGGTCTCCAAGGGCCGGGCGCACGCCCCGAAGGCCGACGAGCCGGCCGCGGAGGCGCCTCAGAACGGTGAGGCCGCTCCGGTGGCGAAGAAGTCCAAGGCGAAGGCGAGTTCGTGAGCGATCCGCAAGTGGTGGTGCACCGCGACGGCGACCTGCTGGCCGCCGCCGCGGCGGCCCGTCTGGTCACCCGCATCGTCGACGCGCAGGCCGCCCGCGGCGTCGCGTCGGTCGTGCTGACCGGTGGCCGCACCGGCACCGCCGTCCTGGAGCACCTGAACCGCAGTGCCGCGCGGGACGCCGTGGACTGGTCGCGCGTCGACCTGTTCTGGGGCGACGAGCGCTTCCTGCCGTCGGGTCATCCCGACCGCAACGAGACGCAGGCCCGTGCCGCGCTGCTCGACCACGTGCCGCTGGACCCGTCACGCGTCCACGTGATGGCGCCGTCGGACGGCGAGTTCGGCGACGACCCCGAGGCGGCCGCCGCGGCCTACGCCGAGGTGCTGGCCTCCCTGGCCGGCCCGGAGGACGACGGCGTGCCCGCGTTCGACGTCTGCATGCTGGGCGTCGGCGAGGAGGGGCACGTGGCGTCGGTGTTCCCGGATTCGCCTGCCGTGCACGAGAAGGAGCGCACGGTCGTGGCGGTGCGCGACTGCCCGAAGCCGCCTCCGACCCGTGTCTCGCTGACGTTGTCGTCGGTGCGGCACGCGCAGGAAGTCTGGCTGATGACCACGGGCGAGGCCAAGGCCGAGGCGGTCGCCACGGCCCTGTCCGGAGCGGACGAGGTGGAACTGCCCGCGGCCGGTGCTCTCGGCCGGCACCGGACGTGGTGGCTGCTGGACACGGCGGCCTCCGCGAAGGTCCCGGCGTCGTTCAGGGCCTGAGTTCCCATCGGCCCCCAGGCTTCACGGCCTGGGGGCCTTCTTGTCGTGCAGCCTGCTGATGCGCTGCGCGCACGACGGGTGCGAGGCCAGCATCCGCGCCCTGATCCCGGCCCTGGCCCGCCGCTCGTCGTACCCCTGCCTCACCCACCGCTGCAACACCTCGAGCAGCATCGGCCCGTACCCGAGCTCGGCCGAGATCCGGTCCGCGTAGAGCTCCGACCGCCGGCTCGACAACGCGAGCAGCGGCGCGATCACCGGCACCAGCAGCACCCACGGACTGGCCACCACGGCCACCGCCGCCAGCGCCACGACCAGCAGAACGCTCGCGACGTAGGCCAGTTTCGTGCCGATCTTCCGCCCTGCGAGGAAGATCCCGAGCCCGACGAGCAGCGTGAGCCGCACCGCCGCCCGCGCCGGCAGCTCGTACCACCAGCGCAGCAACGAGATCCGCGTGTGCCCGGCGAGGTGGTGCCCGACCTCGTGGGCCAGCACCGCCTCGAGATGTCGCGGTGGAAGCGCGAGCGCCGCCGTCGACACCGCGACGACGTGCCCGCCGACCGCCATCGCGTTGATCTCCTTGGAGTTCTCGATCCGCAGCCAGTACCGCTGCGGCGCCACCCCGGCCGCCCCGCACACCTCTTCGAGCAACGGCTCCAGCACGGCGCGTTCCTTGTTCGTGGGCCCGCGCAGGTTCAGCGCGAGCACCGCGAGCACCCTGTCCACCGCCGGGAGGAACACGATCGCGCCGGACACCAGCCACAGCACCGGGAACAGCCACAACTCGTCCGGCGCGAAGGCCCTGCCGACGAGACCGACGATCAGCAGACTGCTCAGCACCGTCGGCACCCCGAGCAGCAACTCGAACACGGCGGACAGGTCGAAGCGTCGTCGGCGCACCGTCATCACCTCGACGGTCGAGCGTTCCAGCCGGTTCCCGTTTGTGTCCAGCCGATTCGCCCGTCCGCTCCAGCCGTGGTGGAGTGGAGAGGACAACCGAGGGGGTCGAGTTGCACATCCGAGAGGTGCTGGCCGACGACGCGCCGGCGATCCAGCAGATCAACCACGAGGCGCTGGGGTACGACTTCCCGCTGCCGGACACGCGCGCCCAGTTGGAGCGCATCATCAAGGCGCCCAACGTGGTCCTGCTCGTGGCCGTCGACGAAGCGGAGGTGCTCGGGTACGTCCAGCTCAGCGACTACGAGAACACCTACCACCGGCCGTTGAAGAACCTCATCACCCTGGCCACCTCACCGCGGCACCAGGGCCGGGGCGTCGGCAGGGCCCTGCTGGCCGCCGGTGAGGAGTGGGCCCGTGCCGACGGCGCCTGCGGGATCCGGCTGGTGACCGGGGCGAACCGGGTGCGGGCCAGGAGGTTCTACGCGGCCAACGGGTACGGCGTCCGCAAGGAGCAGACGAACCTCATCAAGTGGTGGGACTGACGGAAGTCACCCTTCGTCGCGGGCACGCCGTCGTGCGGCCGCCGCCACCTCCGGATCCGGGTCGTTCACCAGGCGCTCGTACGCCCTGCGCGGCAGGTCCCGGCGTCCCGCCAACGCCAGGCGCACCGCACGTTCCGGGTGCGTGGTGAGCCGGTACAGCAGCACGGGTGACGTCGCCGGCGACCCGGCCGCGGAGACGTCCGGGTCGATCACCTCGTCCTCGCACACGAGCCGGGCGTGTCCACCTCCACCGGCGAGGTGCTCCATCACGTGCAGCGGCAACGACGGGTTCGACGCCGCGGCCCGTGCCGTGAACTCGCTCCCCAGCATCCCGACGAGCTCGTCGACCGGCAGGTTCGGGTGCGCGGCGGCCAGGTACCGCGCCTGCGGATCTTCCAGGCAGAGCAGCAAGGTCTCGCCGGAGGCGTTCGGGTGCCGGGCGATCGCGCGGCGGATCTCCGCCGACGGTGCCCGCGAAGCCATGTGGTGCACCAAATCGGGCGGGCACAACGGGTTCAGCGCCGCGCGGGGGAACACCCGAAATCCGTGCCACGCGACCAGGTCCCGCAGCTGCGCCACCGTCGCCGACGGACCGGTCGCGGCGGCGACGACGGGATCGGGGTCGGCCACCAGGGCGGCGAGCAGGTCCGCGGGCAGGTCGGGTCGGGTGGCCACGAGCATCCGCACCGGTGCCTGCGGGGACGCGGCCAGCTCGCGCAGTTCGGCCGGGGTGGCGGAAGCGATGCGGGGCAGGTGCTCGGCGCGGGCGGCCGGGGCCAGTTCCCTCAACAGGTCGAGCGGGATCGCCGGGTTGCGCAGCAGGACGTGGCGCAGTGCGCGGGTGTCGGTCAGCCGGCGCAGGACGTGCGCGGGGACGGCCGGGTTCGCCGCCAGCTCCGCGAGGATGCCGGGTTCGAACTCCGACGCGAGGACCTCGTACACCTCCGCGGGCAGGTCGGTGCGCGAGGCGAGGAAGTAGCGGGAAGCGTGGTGGCGCAACAGGTCCACCGCGATCGAAGCGGGCGTGGCGGGGTTCGACGCGAGTTCGCGGGCCAGTGCGTCCTCCGTGCTCAGCGCGACCAGCACCGAAGGCGGTGTGTGCGAGTCGGCGGCCAGCGCGCGGCGCACTTCGGTGCTCGGGTGACGGCTCAGCGACTCGGCCACCGGCAGGGGCACCGCGTGGAACGTGACGAGTGCGGCGACGACCTCCGGCGCTTCGTCGAGGCTCAGGCGCTCGATCACGTCGGTGGGCAGCGAACAAGCCCACTCCGGGAGACTGGCCCGCACGGCGGGATCCGGGTGGAACGCCAGGGCCCGGGTCAGCGACGGATCGGCGTCGGGGTGGCCGGTCAGCACGAGGGCGACCGATTCGTCGGCGATGGGGACTTCCGCCGGATGGACCACTCCCTTCTGCAGCAGGATGTGCACGGCTGAAGGGTCGCCGTGAGAGAGCAGTGTGCGTACGTGGGATGCCGTCAGATCAGCGCGTCCGGCCAGTTCGGACGCCAACGACGGCATCGCGGCCAGGCGGTCGAGCAGGGTGCCGGGTAGCGCCGGGTTCGACGCCAGGCCCTCCAGTGCAGCGTTCACCGATCTCCCCGGTAACAAGGCAGGCATTCCCCCCGACAACGCGTATCATCCCCAATCGCGTTGAGTAGCGGGGGTTTTGTGGCTAACGGCAGTGCGAGGCGACGTCCCACGATCGGGATGATCACCGCTGGACCGCTCATCGAGCTCGCGGGTGAGCAGTGGCGCGGTGTGAGCGACGGCGCCCGGCACCACGGGTGCGACCTGGTCTGCTTCGTCGGCAGCGAGCTCGACCACCCGGATCCGCACAAGCGGCGGGCCAACACCGTCTACGACCTCATTTCGCCGAACCGCATCGATGCGCTCGTTGTGTGGACTACGCGCGTGGGGCAGCTCATCGGCTCCGAAGGCATGCAGGAGTACGTGAAGCAGTACGCGCCGATGCCGATCGTGAGTGTGGAGACGCCTCTCGCGCAATGGCCCACCATCCTGATGGACAACCGCAACGGGATGAAACAGGCCGTTGATCATCTCATCGAGGTGCACGGCAAGCGCCGGATCGCGTTCATCAGGGGCCCGCAAACGCATGCGGGCGCCCAAGAGCGGTTCTGGGGGTACGCGGACTCGTTGCGCAACCACGGGATCGCGTTCGACCCGGCCCTCGTGAGCATGCCCGGCTCGCTCATCTGGGAACCGAACCGCGCCACCGACACCGTGCGCAGGATGCTGTCGCGCGTCTTGGAGCCGCCGGACGCCATCGCCGCCGCGAACGACGACTACGCGACCGGTGCCGTGTCCGCGCTGGAGGAGCTGGGTTTCCGCACCCCGGAGGAGATCGCGGTCGTCGGGTACGACAACCACACGAACGTCCGCATGAACGACCTCACCACCGTGCGCGCACCGTTCCGCCAAATGGGTTTCCGCGCGGTGGAACTGGCCGTGGCGCTGGTGAAGGGCGAGCCCACGCGCCACCGCCAGACCATGCCGACCGAGCTGGTCGTGCGGCGCTCGTGCGGCTGCCTGCCGTCGGGGCTCGGCGACCACGCGCCCGCGCACGACCGGCTCACCATCAACGAGTCCGCGACCGCCTCCACGGTCGCCGACCACCTGCGCGACTCGCTCGGCCAAGCCTCCACGGCACTGCCGGACGGGTGGGCGGAGCAGCTCGTCGTGGAGCTCATGGCGGCCGGACGCGGTGAGGTCGAGGGCGCGGAGTTCCTGAAGCTGCTGGCCGAATACATCCGCTGGAGCGCGCGCGCCGGGTGCGAACCGGCGCAGTGGTGGCCACCGCTGTTCGACCTGCATCGCTTCGTGACGGCCCGCATCAGTGACGCGACGCTCATCAACGATCTGTGGCTGCGCGTGCAGTTGCTTCTGGGCGATGCGTTCGCCACGGACGCACGGTTCAAGTACCTCTCGCACGAACGTCACGACCAGACGGTGCGTGAGGCAGGCCAACGGCTCATCGCGTCGAGAGACGTCGACGAGCTGACGAACGCTCTCGCCGAAGAACTCCCGCGTCTCGGCATCCCCGGTTGCCACGTCATGGCGTACGACACTCCTGGCACGGCGCGCACACTCGTGCGGTACGAGCACGACGAAGTGAAGCCGCCACCGACCACCTCGTTCCCCACGATCAACCTGACGCCGTACCCGTTCCGGCGCACCACGCCGTTCAGCGCGCTCGTCGCCCCGCTCTACACCGACGAGGACCACCTCGGGTACGTGATCTTCGAGGAGGGCCCGCAGCCGGGCTGGATCTACGAGGCCGTGCAGCAGCAGCTCAGCAGCGCGTTGCGGAGCATCAGGCTGATGCAGGAACTGAAGGACGCCCGCGCACGGCTCGAAGAACGCGTCGGCGAGACGGAAGCGCAGTTGCGGCACGCACAGAAGATGGAGGCCATCGGCCGGTTGACCGGTGGCATCGCGCACGACTTCAACAACATCCTCACGGTCGTGAACGGCAACAGCGAGATGCTGTTGCGCCGCACCCTTCAGGACGATCCGAGACGCACGGCGATCGAGGACATAAAGCACGCGGGCGAGCGGGCCGCGAACCTGACGAGGCAGCTGCTCGCGTTCACCCGCCAGCAGGTCCTGCACCCGGAGTCGCTGGACCTCAGGGACAACCTGACGAAGGTCCACTCGATGCTGCGCACGCTCGTCGGCGAGAACATCGAGCTGCAGATGCACCTGCCGGACGGCGTCGCGCAGGTGTGGGCCGACGCGGGCCAGGTCGAGCAGATCCTGTTCAACCTCGCGGTCAACTCCCGCGACGCCATGCCCGCCGGCGGCACGCTGCGGATCGAGATCGCGAACAGGCCCCTGCGCGGCGACGACACCGGCCGGATCGTCGGCGTGCGGCCGGGCCAGTACGTCGTGATGCGAGTGCAGGACACGGGCTCGGGCATGGCACCGGACGTGCAGGCGCAGGTGTTCGAGCCGTACTTCACGACCAAACCGGTCGGCAAGGGCACCGGGCTGGGCCTGTCCACGGTGTTCGGCATCGTGCAGCAGTCCGGCGGCCAGATCGAGCTGATCAGCGCGCCCGGCGAGGGCACGACCGTCGAGGTGTACCTGCCGGTGCCGATCGAACTCAACGGCACACCCGAAGCCCCGTACGCGCGTCGCACCACCACGCACCAAGGCGTCGGCACGGTGCTCCTCGTGGAGGACGACGCGCAGGTGCGGGTCATGACCAGGCGCACACTGGAGACCGCGGGCTACGCGGTGATCGAGGCGGGCGACGGCCAGGAGGCGCTGCAGTTGGCCACCGCGCACCGCAGCACGATCGACCTGGTCCTCACCGACGTCGTAATGCCGAAGATGGGCGGTCCGGAGCTCGTGCGGCTGCTTCGCTCGACCGGTGCCGCGCCCGCCGTGATCTACGTGTCCGGCTACACGACCGACGAGGTGCTCGACGACGAGGTGCTGATCACCAAGCCGTACGTGGAGTCCGACCTGCTCGAACGCGTGCGGCAGGTGCTGGCGCGGTAGTGGTGCGGTCAGGCAGGTCCGCGACCACGCAGGTCAACGACCGCGCCGATGCGCCGTGGCGCCGCCCCACCCGCTCAGGAGGCCTGCGCGCGCCCGGACACCGCGAGCCGGACCGTCTCGTCCAGCGCCTC
The DNA here is from genome assembly GCF_024125735.1 of Lentzea sp. HUAS12. Lineage (NCBI taxonomy): Bacteria > Bacillati > Actinomycetota > Actinomycetes > Pseudonocardiales > Pseudonocardiaceae > Lentzea > Lentzea sp. HUAS12. The sequence continues at coordinate 9,610,388 of NZ_CP099738.1, read as the reverse complement.
GATCCGGAACGGCTTCTGCAGGTACCCGGCGATGTCGTGCCCCGCGAACCGCCGCTCCAGCGACGCGCGGTCGTAGCCGCTCGTCAGCACGACGGGCACGGAGAGGCCCTCGCGCTCCAGCTGGGCGAGCACCTCCTCGCCGGACAGGCCGGGCATGCTGTGGTCGAGCAGCATCGCGCTGATCTCGGCGGAGCGCTCGCGCAGGACCGCGATCGCCTCGACGCCGTCGGTGGCCTGCAGGACGGTGAAGCCCAGCTCCTCGAGCAGGCTCACGGTGTACCTCCGCACGGGATCCTCGTCCTCGACCACGAGCACCAGCCCAGCCAGCGACATGCGGGCAAGTATGCCTGAAACGATTCGTTCTCTCAGCACCAGGTGACGGACTGTTTGCGGGAATTCTTCACGAACTGCTCCATCAGGATGACATGGTCCATTTGGATCACACCATTGGTCGAGGGTCTGCGCTAACCTTCGCGGCACCGCTGCCGCTCCACGCTGAGAAAGAGGCACCAGGAAAGGCCAACTTCATGCGCAAAGCGACGGCAGCAGCTGCTCTGACCGTGCTGTTCACATTGTCGTCAGCACCGGCGCACGCTTCGGCGATTCCTTCGGAGCGGGTGACGATCGACGTGGTGACGGTGAACGGTTCCGGGTGCAAGCAGGGCACCGCCGAAGTGGTCGTGGCACCGGACAACACGTCGTTCTGGGTGATCTACAGCGACTACCTCGCCCAGGCGGGCAAAGGGGCCGGTGCGACCGACTTCCGGAAGAACTGCCAGCTGACCTTGCAGGTCAACGTCCCGCAGGGCTTCTCGTATGGCATCGCGGAAGCGACCTACGGCGGCTACGGCTACCTGAAATCCGGCGCCACCGGGTACCAGTCGGTGAATTACTACTTCCAGGGCCAGTCGGCCACCACGACGTGGAAGCACACGTTCACCGGGCCGTTCGACGACAACTGGTCGATCACGCATCGAACCGAGTTCTCGGAGATCGTCTACTCGCCCTGCGGCGAGAAGAAGAATCTCAACGTGAACAGCTCCCTGCGCGTCGACAAAGGTACGTCGGACGCCAATGCGAACAGTTTCATGACGATGGACTACCAGCGCGGAGAAGTGCGCACCCTTCACCACTTCTCGTGGAAGCGCTGCTGATTCTTCACCACCAGGCCGCCGCCACCGAAGTCCCACCGCCGCCACCTCCCTGCGAGATGCGTTGGAAAGGTGCACCCATGCTCAACGCGGTTGCCGCTGCCCTGCTGGCCTCGGCCATCGTCATCCCGCCCGGCGCGCCGAACGAGACCCCGCCGCCCGGCCACATCACCATCGACATCGTCACGGTCAACGGCTCCGGCTGCCCCGCCGGCACGGCGGCCGTCGCGGTGTCCGAGGACAACAAGGCGTTCACCGTCACCTACAGCGACTACCTGGCCCAGGTGGGCGTCGGCGCGCGGCCCACGGACTTCCGCAAGAACTGCCAGCTCAACCTGCGGGTCAACGTCCCGCAGGGCTTCACCTACGGCATCGCCCAGGCCGACTACAGAGGCTTCGCGCACCTCGAGAGAGGCGCGTACGCCATCCAGAAGGCCAACTACTACTTCCAGGGCATGTCGCAGAACGACTCGGCGCAGCACCGCTACAACGGCCCGCACAGCGACGACTGGCAGGCCACCGACACGACCGAGGTCGCCGCGATCGTCTACTCGCCGTGCGGCGAGAAGCGGAACTTCAACATCAACACCGAGCTCCGCGTCTACCCCGGCACGTCCAACACGGCCACGACCACGAGTTTCGTGTCGATGGACTCCACGGACGGTGCGATCGACACGACCTACCGGTTCAGCTGGAAGACCTGCCCGTAGTGCCCCCCGGTAGCGCCTCTGTAGTGCTGTGACTACCGCACGCGCTCGCACGAGCGTGTGCGGTAGCACATATGTGAGCCAACAGCCGTACAGATTCGCGTGTGCGGGCGTCTTACCCCCTGACGGGGCAGGTCGGGGTAAAGGGGCAGCCAATGCCATCCGCCGCATACGCGCAGTACGGTGAGGGTCAGAAGGCTCACAGGGGAGGTCGGATCCTGACCACGACGCTGCTCCCGGCCAGACGGTCGGCGGAGACCGCGGCCGGCTCGCGCTGGCCGCTGAGTGGTGACTACCGGCAGGTCCTCGCCGACCTGGCGTTGATCTTCTTCGCCGTGCTCGACGTCTGGCTGTACGGGCTGTGGCTCGAGGCCGACCCGATCACGGACCTCCCGCCGATCGAGGACTACCAGCTGTGGCTCAACTGGCTCGCGGTCGGCGCGCTGGTGCTGCGCCGCCGGTTCCCGTTCCTCACGCTGGTGCTGACCATCCCCGGCTTCTTCGTCGGCTGGTCCCAGCTCGCCGCGATGATCGCCCTCTACTCCGTCGCGCGGCGCTACGTCGGCGGCTGGCAGACGGGTCTCGCGGCGGCCCTGGTGTGGCTGTGCCGGTTCGTCGCGTGGCCGTTCGAGGAGCTGATCGAACGACCGGCGTCGGGCCACTTCCACTCGGCGATCTACGGCTTCCTGGTCTCCGGCCTGCCGATCGCGATCGGCCTGCTGGTGCACGCCCGCCAGCAGCTGTCCGACCACATCGCCGAGCTCGCCGAGTCACGCGAGCGAGAGCGTGTGCTGCACGCGCACGCCATCCGTGCGGACGAAAGGGCAAAGCTCGCCCGCGAGATGCACGACGTCGTCTCGCACCAGGTCAGCCTCATCGCCATGCAGGCCGGCGCGCTGCGCATGGCCGTGGCCGACGCCGAGCACAAGCAGGTCGCGGGCACCATCCGCACGCTGTCGACGCGCACCCTCGACGAGCTGCGCCAGCTCGTGTCCGTCCTGCGCACCACGGACGACATCCAGCCCGGTGTCGACGAGCTGCCGGACCTGGCCGCCGACGCGGGCTTCGAGGTCACCATCCAGCTCAAGGGCCCGGTCGAGGACCTGCCCGCACCGGTGTCCGGCGCCGTCTACCGGACGGTGCAGGAAGCCCTGACCAACATCCGCAAGCACGCCGTCGGAGCCAGCGCGACGGTGTTCATCGACGCCCAGTACGACGACAACGTGCAGGTCGAGGTGCGCAACACCGCCCCGTCCAGCCCCTCGTCGTCGCTGCCCAGCGGCGGTCACGGCCTGGTCGGCCTGCGCGAGCGCGCCACCTTGCTCGGCGGCGAGTTCTCGGCGGGGCCGACCGAGGACGGCGGCTTCCTGGTGACGGCGTCGTTCCCGAGAGAACGCGTCATCGGCGAGTGAAGCGCCGGAACGACTTCTCGGGTGCCGCGCCGGTCAGTTCCAGCGGAACCGGTCGAGGAGAGCGGGAACGCCGGGCACCGGGGACACCAGGGACAGGAAACCGAACCCCAGCGCGGCGCCCACCACGTTGAAGAACAGGTCGTTCACGTCGGTCAGGTGGCCGCCGCCCAGGAGGTTCCCGGTGAGGAACTGGGTCAGCTCGATCGCCAGGCTGAACGCCGCCGCCACGGCCAGCACGCGCCACCACGTCGCCCTGGCCAGGAGCAGCGGAACGATCACCCCGACGGGCGCGAAGACCAAGACGTTCATCAGCGCGTCGGAGACGTCGTAGCCGTGGACCAGTCCGAAGTAGACCTTCCAGGACGGTTCGCTCTCCGGCACGTCCAGGAAGATCGGGAACACCGTGTTCGCCACGACTCCCGCGGCGTACACGCAGAGCGCGAGAGCGACGGCGGCACGAGGCGCTGTGAGGCGGTCACGTCTGCGCAGGTGCCACAGCAGGGCCAGGAAGACCACCGCCGCCAGGGGAACCACCACCGGAAGCACCGGTACCTCGCGAAACACTTCGCAACACATCCGTTCGTGAGCCGCGGCGCCAGATCTTGCCAGCGCCTCTGTCGGCACATGGTGCACGAGGCCACGAACATCCCCCGCAGGGGTCAGGGCCTCCTGGAGGCCAGTGACGCGCTCAGAGCCGCCGCCGCGCCGAGCACACCGCACGTGAGCCCCATCGACGTCGTCGGCTCGTGCTCGAGCAGCACCGACACGAGCAGCCACACGGCGACGCCGAGCGTGAACCCGAGCGGCACCGACGCGATCACCGCCGCCATCCCGGTCTGCCTGCGGCGCAACGCCCGCAGGTTCGACTCCAGGTAGGCGAACGCGAAGAGCAGGAGCAGCACCGACCCGGTGCCCATGAGGCTCAGCCACGGCGTCTGGTCCGACACGAGCAGCAGCTCCCGGCCGTCGATCGACGCCAGCACCGCCCCACCGACGATCCAGCGCGTGGCACCGGGCAGTTCGAACCCGGCCGGTCCGCGCCCGACGTCGGCCAGCTCGATGCCCGCCAGGCTCACGACGAGCCTCTCCCCCTGCTCCACGACGGGGTTCGCGAGGTTCGTGCTGATCTCGGGCAGCCCGCGGTCCGTGCCCGTGAACGGCACCACGGCCATCGCGATCAACGCGAGCGCGGCCACCAGCCACAGCGCCCACGGCGTGGACGGCGGCTTGATCACCTGGGCGGCGGGCACGAGCGTGCTGCTGCCGCTCAGCCGTGCGGCTGGAACGGGGTCCACGAGCGTGGCGCGGATCCGTTGTCCCGTCAGCGTCACCGTGTCGCGTTCGGGCACGGGCCGCAGCGACGGACGCGTCGATGACGCCGACACCTGCGGTGCGAGGTGCACGGGCATGCCGAGGCGCACGAGCCAGTCCGGTCCGAACAGGTGGCCGGCCGCGCCCGCCAGGTCGATCGCGAACGTCTCGGCGTTGCGGTAGCGCGCCTCCGGCTCCCGCGCGATGCTGCGCATCACCACGCCCGCAAGGGGTTCCGGCACCTTCGGCACCGGCCGCGGCTCCTGGAACACCCGCTTCTGGATCATCGCGATCGGACCGCCACCGCGTTCGAACGGCAGGTCGCCGCAGAGCAACTCGTAGAGCATCGTGCCGGTCGCGTAGACGTCCGCCGCGGGCGAGAGCGGGTTGCCCATCGCCTGTTCCGGCGCGATGTACGCGGGCGTGCCGAGCACCGCGCCACCGTGCGTCACGAGCGTCGCGCCCTCCGACACCACCTGGGAGATCCCGAAGTCCGCCACCTTCACCACGCCGTTGGAGGTGAAGAGGAGGTTCTTGGGCTTCACGTCGAGGTGCAGCACACCGGCCTCGTGCGCGGCGTGCAGCCCGGACAACGCCGCCAGCACGATGCCGCAGGACTGCTGGGCCGTCAGCCCGTCGCCCGCGAACCGCGACCAGACCGTGCCGCCGTCGAGCCGTTCCATCACCAGCAGGTGCTCGCCCTGCTGCCGGACGTAGTCGTAGACCGGCACGATGTGCGGGTGGTCGAGGCGGGCCAGCAGCCGTGCCTCGTGTTCGAAGCGCTCGCTCATCCTCGGGTCCTCGGCGACGGCGTGCGGCAGCCGTTTGATCGCCACGGGACGGCCCAGCCGGCGGTGCACACCGCCGTAGACGACGCCCATGCCGCCCTCGCCGATCTGCTCGCCGACGGTGTACTGGGGCAGGGCGGCGACCACACTGGACTGGTTCACAGCCGGAACCTCACGGTCTCCGCATCCACAGAGGACGGTTGCCGTTCACCCGGATGTGGCGTCACATAGCCAAGAACAAACGCGGCCGCGGCGGCGCCCACGATGAACGGGATCTCGGCCGTGGGCGACGGCGCCACGAGCCGCAGCACCGACAGCGAGATCACCGCGATGAGTCCCGTCCCGATGCCCGCGGGCAGGAACCGCATGGCCCGCTGCCACCGGTTCGGGGGAAGGCGCCGGCGGGCCAGCGCGATCAGCGCGCCCGCCCACGACAACGCCGTCAGCACCAGCACGCCCAGCCCGAACGCCCCGTAGACCGACCAGAGCGATCCCCGGATGTCCCCGGTCGTCTCGACCGACGCGATGCTCTCCCGTTGCGTGTCGACGACCTCGACCGTGACCGGGAGGAGACCGATCGCCTGCGACCCCAGGTCCGTGGGCTCCAGGGGGAACGAGCGGGTCTCGGAGCTGTTCGCGGCCACCTCGAACGGAACCGTTGTGTCGTAAGCGAAGAAGGTCAACGCCAGTGCGGTGCCGCTGATCCGCACGGTCTTCACGCGCTGCACGGTGCTCGTGTTGTTGCGGACCGTGATGGACACCTTGGCGGACCGCGACGGGTCCAGCACCAGGTTCCCTACTCCGACCGGCCTACCGTCCACATCGGCCTCGAGGATCACCGACCCGCCCTGTGCGGACGCCGCTGAGGGGAGCAGCATAATTCCGCACCACAGCAGTAAACCTGCACCGGCCATGCGACGTCTCACTAGCGCACCTTAGGTTCTGATCCGGGGAGAGGGAATGCGGTCTTTAGGCTTACTCGTGGCCATGATGGCCGGTGTTACGGTGCTGAGCACCACACCGGCGACGGCCCAGCAGCCGCCCTCACTGAGTGCGGCGCCGCAGCCTGCCACAGCGGGCGGCCCCGTGACCATGACCTGGGGCGGATTCGTGACCTGCCGCGGGGTGAGCATCGTCTTCACGCTCGACGGCACCCAGATCGCGACGGCACCGTCGGCGTCGAGCGGCTCGGTCGGGGCGACCGTGCCGTCGGGCACCAGCGCAGGCAGCCACAAGCTCGAAGCGCGCTCGACGAACACGAAGTGCGGTACGGCGGGCACCGCGCTGCGCGTCGTCCTGCCGCCGCCCGTCACCACGACGCGACCGCCCGTCACCACGCAGCCGCCCGTGACGAACCCGCCCGTCACCAACCCGCCCGTCACGACGCGTCCCCCGGTCGTCACCACCACGACGACCCCGGTGACCACCACGACGACGACCACGACCACGACGACCCCGCCGTCCTCGTCCACGACCAACGCGCTGACCAACCCCGGTGACGGCGTCCTGGTCCTGGACAAGGACAACATCCAGCCCGGCGACGACCTGACCGCGACCGGCACGGGCTGCCCCAAGGGCGCGAACGTGACGCTGAAGTCGCTCGGCCAGGACGTCGGCAGGACCACCGCGGACGAGAACGGCACGTTCAGCTCCCCCGTGCGGTTCTCGAACATCGAACCAGGCCGCCACAAGGTGCTCGCGGAGTGCGGCATCGTGCTGGCGGGCAACGTCGACGTGACGCTGTCGAGCTCGTCCGGCGGCACGACCAGCACGCTCGTGGTGCTGCTGTTCTTCCTGCTCGTGGGAGCGGCGATGCTACGCCGCCAGTTCTCCGGCCTGAGGCGCTGAAAGACGAACAACGCGAAAGGCCCCCTCTCCGCAGTAGAGGGGGCCTTTCGCGTTGTTCTCGAGAACTACCGAGCCAAGACCTACGGCTCTTCGCGCTGACGGCGCAGCTTGGCGAGAGCCTCTTCGAGGATCGCCTCGCCGTCCGCGTCGGAGCGCCGCTCCTTCACGTACGCAAGGTGCGTCTTGTACGGCTCGTTGCGCGGAGGCGCGGGTGGCGTCTGCTCGTCACGACCTGCCGGCAGGCCGCAGCGCGGACAGTCCCAGTTCTCCGGAACATCCGCGTCGACCGCGAAGGAAGGACGGGACTCGTGACCGTTCGCGCACCAGTACGACACCCGACGACGAGGCGCGGACTCGCCGCGCTCCGATTCGCCCATCGGGCCTGCGCCGACGCGGGTACCGCGAATCGCGTTACCACCGGACATCGACCGTTACACCCCCACCAAGTGGTTACCCCAAGCCCCTGAGGGCTTCTGCCGCTGAACGGAAGATCAGGCTCCGGGGAGCTTGATCAGCAGCCCGATGCCCACGATGGCGATGACCCAGATCGCGCCGACGAAGAGCGTCAGGCGGTCGAGGTTCTTCTCGACAACGGAGGAACCGGACAGACTCGACTGCATACCGCCGCCGAACAGCGAAGAAAGGCCGCCACCACGGCCGCGGTGCAAGAGCACGAGCAGCACCAGCAGCACGCTGGAGACGATCAACAGGATCTGCAGGAACAGGATCATTTCTTCCTCGCTGTCAGGCAGCCGACGCCACAGAGTACCTGTTCGACTGCCGAACGTGTGCAACCAGTGGGATTAGGGAGTACGTGCAGCGGCCACCCACTTTAGCCCCCGTGTCCGACGCTCAGCGGTGCATCGGAACAGCGGGCCGGGCGGGTGGCCGGAGCACGTGGTCAACTTAGGGCAGCGGCCCGCCGGCAGCCAGAGCGCACAGCTTGGTGAACTCGTCGGCCTGCAGGCTGGCACCGCCGACGAGAGCGCCGTCGATGTCCTTCTGCTGGATGAGCTCACCGATGTTCGACGACTTCACCGAACCGCCGTACAGCACGCGCACGACAGCGGCGGTCTCCTCGCCGTACTTCTCCGCCACGAACGACCGGACGGCCGAGCAGACCTCCTGCGCGTCCGCGGACGACGCGGTCTTGCCGGTGCCGATGGCCCACACGGGCTCGTAGGCGAACACGATCTTGGCGACCTGCTCGGCGGAGAAGCCCTTCAGGCCGTCCTCCAGCTGCTGGCGCACCAGCTCCAGGTGGCCCTTGGCCTCGCGCACGTCGAGCTTCTCGCCGAAGCAGAAGATCGGGGTGACGTCGACCTTCAGCGCCGCCTTGACCTTCGCGTTGACGATGGCGTCCGTCTCGCCGTGGTACTCGCGGCGCTCGGAGTGCCCGACGACCACGTAGTGGCAGCCGAGCTTCGCGATCATCGGGCCGGAGATCTCACCGGTGTAGGCACCGGAGTCGTGCTGCGAGATGTCCTGCGCGCCGTACTTGATCAGCAGCTTGTCGCCGTCGACCAGCGTCTGGATGCTGCGGATGTCGACGAACGGGGGAAGAACCGCGACCTCGACCTTGGCGAAGTACTTCTCCGGGAGGGAGAAAGCGATCTTCTGCACGAGGCCGATGGCCTCGAGGTGGTTGAGGTTCATCTTCCAGTTGCCCGCGATGAGCGGGAGCCGGGCTGCCATCAGGACTCCAAAACGCTGATGCCGGGGAGTTCCTTGCCTTCCAGGAACTCCAGGGACGCGCCACCACCGGTGGAGATGTGCGAGAAGCCGTCCTCGGGCAGGCCCAGCGCGCGCACCGCGGCCGCCGAGTCGCCGCCACCGACGACGGTGAACGCGTCGGACTTCACGAGGGCCTCGGCGACGGCACGGGTGCCGCCGGAGTAGGTCTCGATCTCGAAGACGCCCATCGGGCCGTTCCAGAACACGGTCCTGGCGTCGGCGAGCTTGGACGCGAACAGCTCGCGCGACTTCGGGCCGATGTCGAGGCCCATCTTGTCGGCGGGGATCGCGTCGGTGCCGACGACGTCGTGCTCGACGTTGCCGAACTCGGCCGTGACCAGCACGTCGACCGGCAGCACGAGCTCGACGCCGCGCTTGCCGGCCTCCTCGAGGAAGCCCTTGACCTGGTCGAGCTGGTCCTCCTGCAGCAGCGACGTGCCGACCTCGTGGCCCTGGGCCTTGAGGAACGTGTACGCCATGCCGCCGCCGATGAGCAGCTTGTCGACCTTGGACAGCAGGTTCGCGATGACGCCGAGCTTGTCGGACACCTTCGCGCCACCGAGCACCACGACGTACGGGCGCTCCAGGTCGTCGGTGAGCTTCTTGAGGACCTTCAGCTCGGCCTCGACGAGACCGCCGACGTACGCGGGCAGCTTCTGCGCCACGTCGTAGACCGAAGCCTGCTTGCGGTGCACCACACCGAAGCCGTCGGACACGAACGCGTCCGCGAACGAGGCCAGCTCGTCCGCGAGCTCCGCGCGCTCGGCGTCGACCTTCGAGGTCTCGCGGGCGTCGAAGCGGACGTTCTCCAGCATCGCGACGCCACCGTCGGTGAGCGCGCCGACCACGGACGTGGCGGACGGGCCGACGAGGTCGGAGGCGAGCGGGACCTCGGTGCCGAGCAGCTCACCGAGGCGAGCGGCGGCCGGGGCCAGCGAGAACTTGGGGTCCGGCTCGCCCTTGGGGCGGCCGAGGTGAGCGGTGACGATCACGCGGGCACCGGCGTCGGCCAGTGCCTTGATCGTCGGCACCGACGCGCGCACGCGGCCGTCGTCGGTGATCTTGTCTCCGTCGAGGGGGACGTTCAGGTCGGCGCGCACCAGGACGCGCCGACCCGCGACACCCTCGGCGAGCAGGTCGCTGAGAGTCTTCACTGACTGTCCGCCCCTGCTCAGATCTTGGAGGCGACGAGCTTGACCAGGTCCGCGAGGCGGTTGGAGTAGCCCCACTCGTTGTCGTACCAGCCGACGACCTTGACCTGGTTGCCGATGACCTTGGTCAGCGGCGCGTCGTAGATGCACGAGTGCGGGTCGGTGACGATGTCGGCCGACACGATCGGGTCCGTCGAGTACTTGAGGATGCCGGCCAGCGGGCCCTCGGCGGCGGCCTGGTACGCGGCGTTGACCTCCTCGACGGTGACCTCGCGCTTGAGCGTGACGGTCAGGTCGGTGGCGGAGCCGGTGGGGATCGGCACGCGCAGCGCGTAGCCGTCGAGCTTGCCCTTGAGCTCCGGCAGCACCAGGCCGATGGCCTTCGCGGCACCCGTCGAGGTCGGGACGATGTTCAGCGCGGCGGCGCGGGCACGACGGAGGTCGCTGTGCGGCGCGTCCTGCAGGTTCTGGTCCTGCGTGTACGCGTGGATCGTGGTCATGAGGCCCTGCTCGATGCCGAAGCTGTCGTTGAGGACCTTGGCCAGCGGCGCGAGGCAGTTCGTGGTGCAGGACGCGTTCGAGATGATCGTCTGCGACCCGTCGAGCTTCTCCTCGTTGGCGCCGATGACGACCGTCAGGTCCTCGTTCTTGGCCGGCGCGGAGATGATGACCTTCTTGGCGCCACCCTCGTCGACGTGCGAGCGGGCCTTGGTGGCGTCGGTGAAGAAGCCGGTCGACTCGACGACGACGTCGACGCCGAGGTCCTTCCAGGGCAGCTTGCCCGGGTCGCGCTCGGCGAGGGCCTTGATGACCTTGCCGTCGACGGAGATGCCCTCATCGGTGACCTGCACGTCGGCGTCCAGACGACCGAGGATGCTGTCGTACTTCAGCAGGTGCGCCATCGTGGCGACGTCACCGAGGTCGTTGAACGCGACGATCTCGATGTCGTGGCCGCCGGCCCTCACGGCGCGGAAGAAGTTGCGCCCGATCCGACCGAAACCGTTGACACCTACACGAACCGTCACGACTGACTCCTTGCGTTCAGCTTTGGCAGGAACGAGCCCACCCTATCTGCCGAACTGCGTCCCTGGTCACAGGGATAGTGCGTATCTCTTGATCGAGCCAGAAATATGGCCCCTGATTAGGCCGTTCGGCGGCGGAGCGCGCGGAGCATCCAGAGGTACGCGCTCAGTTCCTCCGCCGCCTCCGCGGCGGTCCGGCAAGCCTCCGGACCGGTGTCCCGCGCGTCGCGTCCGACGACGGCCGCGATGCGTGCGAGCCACTCGTCCACCACGGGGCGGTCCTGGGGAGGCACGATCGGGTCCTGCGGTCTGCTCTGCGCTGTCATCCCCCGATCGTCCCCACGGCCGGGAGGCGGCTTCAATACCCCGAAACAGCGGGTGTTACAGCCCGTTACGCACCCGGTACGGTCGAGGTCATGACGGCTGGTGCCACATGCGTGACGTGTGGAAACCCGCTCGCCGAGGCGGTTGCGGGCCGGCGCTACTGCTCGAACGCGTGCCGTCAGCGCGCCTACCGCGAACGCACCTCCGCCCGCGACGAGACCGCCGCACCCGTTCCGTCCCTGCCCGCACCCCTCGACAGCTTCGTGGGCCGGCGTGAGGAGCTCGCCGCGCTGGCCCGTCACGACGGCGACCGCCTCGTGTCGCTGGTCGGCCCGGCGGGGGCGGGCAAGACCCGGCTCGCGCTCCAGCACGTGAGCAGACGCGCTGATCAGACGTGGTGGACGGCGTTGGCGCCCGCGTCCGACGCCGTGCAGGCGATCCACGCCGCGGTCGGCGCTCACCCGGTGCCGCACCACTCCGCGCGGGACGCGGTGGTCGCCGAGGTCGAGCGGCACCGGCGGCCGTTGCTCGTGCTCGACAACTGCGAGCACCTGCTGGCCGACGTCGCCGGCGTCGTGGCGGAGCTGCTCGCCCGGTGCCCGCGGCTGCGCGTCCTGGTGACGTCGCGGGAGCCCCTGCGCCTCGCCGGGGAGCGGGTCTTCGCGGTCGGTGAGCTGGACCTGCCGCCCGCGGACGCCGACCTCGCCGAGGCCCTGCGGCACGACGCCGTGGCGCTGTTCCGCGACCGCGCCGCGTCGGTGGACCGCTCGTTCGAGGTGGACGCGTCCAACGTCGCCGACGTCGTCGCGGTGTGCCGTTCGCTCGACGGCATGCCGCTGGCCATCGAACTGGCCGCGCGACGCATCACCGTCCTGTCCCCCGCCGACGTCCTCGCCCGCCTGGGCGACCGCCTCGCGTTGCTGACCGGGCCGCGCGCCGCCGACGACCGGCACCGCACGCTGCGGACCGCGATCGGCTGGAGCTACGACCTGCTGACCGAGGACGAGCAGGCCGCGTCCCGCCGGCTCGCGGTGCTGGGCGTGCCGTTCGACCTCGGGGTGGCGAGCGCGGTGTGCGGCGTCCCCGACGCCCTGGAGCTGCTGAGCAGCCTCGAACAGAAGTCGCTGCTGGTCGTCGACCGCGTCGGCGGCCACACGACGTTCCGGCAGCTCGAATCCGTCCGCCTCTACTGCCACGAACGCGCCATCGCGTACGGCGACATCTCTCTCGTGGCCGACCGTGTGGTCGAGTGGGTGTGTTCGCTCGTGGAGCCGGAGATCTCGTCGTTCTTCCCGTCCCCGCCCGTCGTGCTGCGCCTGGACCGGAACGTGGGCCTCCTCGCCCTGGCCGCGACCAGAACCGCGGAGACCGGCGACTGGTCCCGCCACGCACTCGCGGTCGTCGCGATGGCCTGGACGTCCACCCCGCGCGGTCCCCGCGGCGCCCCCACCGAACTGCTGCACCGCGCGCTGTCGCAGCACCTGCCGCCGGAGTACCGCAGCGTCCTCGCGGTGCTGGCGGCGATGCACCACCGGACACGCGGCGGCTGGCACGCGACCCGGCGGTTCGCCGAGGAGTCGCTGGCGATCGAACGCGCCGACGGCCGCCGCCCCGGCACCACGGCCCGCGCCCTGGAGGTCCTCGCCTCCGCCGAGGCCCACACCGGCGACCCGTCCCTGGCCTGGGGCCTGTTCGACGAGGCCGCCACGCTGCTGCACGACCCGGACGACAAACTGGCCAGGGCCATCCTCCTGAACTCCTACGGCTGGACCCTGCTGCAGCACGGCTGCGCCGACCGCGCGGCACCGCTGGTCCGCGAGGCCCTGACGCTCATCCGCCTGGCAGGACTCCCGCACATGCTCAACCCGGTCCTGCACACCGCGGGCGCGATCGCGTTGGCGCGCAAGGACCACGCCGAGGCCGTCGAGGTGTTCCGCGAGGGCCTGGAGGTCGGCTCGGAGCACCCCCTCGACCAGTACTACGACCTGGAGGGCCTGGCGCTGGGCCTGCTGGGCGTGGGCTCTGACGACGAGCGCGCCCTCTCGTTGCTCACGGCCGCCGCCCTCGTCCGCACCCGTTACGACTTCCGCGCGGAGCCGTACTGGCAGGCCCTGCTGGACGACGCCCGCGCCGTCTGCCGCGACAGGCTGAGCGCGGCCCGCGTACGCGCCGCCGAGTCGACGGGCGAGCGCATGTCGTTGACACAGGCCATCTCCTACGCGCTGACCGCACAACCGCTCGCCGACACCGGCGGCGTGGTCTCCGCCCGCGAACTGCACGTGGCGACGCTGGTGGCGGAGGGGCTGACCAACCGGCAGATCGGGCAACGGCTGGGCATCTCACCGCACACCGTGGCGCGGCACGTCACGCACGCCCGGTCGAAGCTGGGGCTGCGGTCGCGGGCACAGCTCGCCGTGTGGGCGGGGCGGCAGACGCCGGAGGGCCCGTAGGCGTCGGCGCTCCGGCCGGACCGCCCTTCAGCCTCAGCCGGCTCGACCGCACACGCCGTCACACCTCGGCTTCGAGCATCTCCGCCGTCACCGCGGACTCCGTGTCCGGCAGCCCCAGGTCCTTGGCCCGCTTGTCCGCCATGGCCAGCAGACGCCTTATACGGCCGGCGACGGCGTCCTTGGTCATCTGCGGGTCGGACAGCTGCCCGAGCTCCTCCAGCGACGCCTGCCGGTGCGCGAGCCGCAGCTGGCCGGCGGCGGCCAGGTGGTCCGGGGCCTCCGGGCCGAGGATCTCCAACGCGCGCGCCACCCGTGCGGCGGCCGCCACCGCGGCACGGGCCGAGCGGCGGAGGTTCGCGTCGTCGAAGTTCGCCAGGCGGTTCGCGGTGGCGCGGACCTCGCGGCGCATGCGGCGCTCTTCCCACGCCATGACGCTGTCGTGCGCGCCGAGCTTGGTCAGCATCGCGCCGATGGCGTCGCCGTCCCTTATCACCACTCGCTCGGCGCCGCGGACCTCGCGCGACTTCGACGAGATGCCCATCCTGCGGGCCGCGCCGACCAGGGCCAGTGCCGCCTCCGGGCCGGGGCAGGTGATCTCGAGCGACGAGCTGCGGCCCGGTTCGGTCAGGGAGCCGTGCGCCAGGAAGGCGCCGCGCCACGCGGCTTCGGCGTCGCACACGCCGCCGGACACGACCGGGGCGGGCAGGCCCCGCACCGGGCGGCCGCGCGGGTCGAGCAGGCCGGTCTGGCGCGCCAGACCCTCGCCGTCCTTGACCACGCGCACGACGTAACGGGTGCCCTTGCGCAGGCCGTTCGACTGGATGGTGAAGACCTCGGCGTGGTGGCCGTAGAGCGCCTGGATCTCCTTGAGCAGCCTGCGGGCCGCCGATCCGAGGTCGAGCTCCGCCTCGACGACGACCCGGCCGGACACGATGTGCAGGCCGCCGGCGAACCTGAGCAGGGAGGACACCTCCGCGCGGCGGCAACAGGTCTTGGATACCGCGAGCCTGCTCAGCTCGTCCTTGACCGCCGACGTCATCGCCACGGGCCTGTCCCTCCCACTCCGGTCTCCTCGACCACTTGCCTCAGGCAACCGGCGAGCGCCTCCGGATCATGCCTTTCAGCGGCGTCCGGTGCGGCGATCTTCGCCAGATGCGTACGCGCGCCCAGTGCCGAGGCGGCTCGCGTCAGCCGGTCCGGGGTGGGGACCGAGTCGACGTCGGCGATCACCGCGTCCACCTTCAGCTCGGGTGCGTGTTCGCAGACTACGTCCAAATGCCGCTCCGGAGAGAAACCAGCGGTTTCACCCGGTTGGGGGACGAGATTCAGCACCAGAACCTTCTTGGCCCGCGTGCGCACGAGCGCGTCGTGCAGTTCGGGCACCAGCAGATGCGGCAACACGCTGGTGAACCACGATCCGGGCCCGAGTAACACAAGATCAGCTTCAAGTACAGCCTGTACTGCTTCCGGACAGCCGGCAGGTCGCCCGTTCGGGGCAGTCAGCCGGATGCGCTGCACGAGTCCGGGGGTGGTCGCGATGGCGACCTGACCCCGGATGCGCCGCACATCCGTGACGTCCTCGTCGAGGCCCATGACGTCGGCCTCGATGTCGAGCGGGTCGTTCGACATGGGCAGCACCCGGCCCCGGACGCCGAGCAGCCTGCTCGTGAGGTCGAGCACCGCGACGGGGTCGCCGAGCTGCTCGAGCAGCCCGGCGATCACCAGGTTGCCGACCGCGTGCCCGGCGAGGGCCCCCGTGCCGCCGAACCTGTGCTTGAACAGCGACGTCCAGCGCTGGCTGGCCTCGTCCTCCCCCGCCAGCGCCGCCATCGCCTTGCGCAGGTCACCCGGCGGCAGCAGGTCCTGCAGCTCGCGCCGCAGGCGCCCCGACGAACCCCCGTCGTCCGCGACGGTCACCACGGCCGTCACGTCGTCGGTGACCTTCCTCAGCGCGGTCAGCGTCGCGTGCAGCCCGTGCCCGCCGCCCAAAGCAACAGCTTTCAACTTCGTCACTCACGTCCCAGATCCCTGTGCACGACCTTCACGGCCATGCCGTCCTCGCTCGCCAGCCGCGCGGCCAGCTCTTCGCTCAGGGCCACACTGCGGTGCTTGCCACCGGTGCAGCCGATCGCGAGCGTCAGGTAGCGCTTGCCCTCACGCCGGTACCCGGCCCCGATGAGCCTCAGGAGTTCGTGGTACCGGTCAAGGAACTCGTCGGCGCCCTCCTGGGACAGCACGTAGTTGCGCACCTCACCATCCAGACCAGTCTGCTCGCGCAGCTCGGGGATCCAGAACGGGTTGGGCAGGAACCGCACGTCCATGACGAGGTCGGCGTCCATCGGCAGCCCGTACTTGTAGCCGAAGCTCAGCACGGTGACCCGGGTCCTCGTCGCGGCCTCGGTGCCGAACGTGTCCTCGATCTTGGCCCGCAGCTGGTGGATGGAGAGCGCACTCGTGTCGAGCACGAGGTCCGCCTCCTGCTTGAGCGGCGTGAGCAGGATCCGCTCGGCCTCGATGCCGTCCTGCAGCCGCCCGTCCCCCTGCATCGGGTGACCGCGGCGCACCGCCTCGAACCGCCGGATCAGCACGGCGTCCGTGGCCTCGAGGAAGAGCACGCGCGGCTTGTACCCGCGCGCGTCGAGGTCCTTGATGATGGCGGCCAGGTCCTCGGTGAACGCGCGGCTGCGCACGTCCATCACGACGGCGACCCTGGTGATGGCCCCGCGCGCCTGGGCGCCGAGCTCGACCATGGTGGCGATGAGTTCGGGGGGCAGGTTGTCGACGACGAACCAGCCGAGGTCCTCCAGGCACTTGGCCGCGGTGCTGCGGCCCGCACCGGACAGCCCGGTCACCACGGCGACTTCGATGCCGGACTTCTCCGCGTTCACGACTACGACTCCGTTACCTGTTCATGAGCACGACTGAGGCGCTCTCGTTTGGGCCTGCTCGGTGGTGGGCCACGCCACTCGCCTGGACGCGCCCTTCCCGAGTCTCCCTTGGAACGGCTGCGCCGTGCGGCAGGTTGGGCAGTTGAGACGGGCGCGTCGTGGCGATCCTCACCCCGTCCGCGGGCTGTGTGCAGGGTGGGCGTGACCGGTGCGGCGGGTGGGAGCGCCGTGCGGTGGCCGGTCGGGTCGGTCGCGGCCGGCGACCGGCGCCGAGCTCCGCGCACGTCGTGTGGGAGGTGTGGGAGGCAGAACGCGTCCCGAACCCGGAGCCGGGGTGGCCGGGCACCGGGCTGGAGCGGTGGGACGGGTGGTGTGGGAGACGTTCGCCGTGGTGAACCAGGTACCGGATCGAGGTTCTCCGCCGACCGGCGGCGCCCACGGCTCCGCCTCGGTGGGAACGGGCCGCGACGGCACGGTCTTCCGCGCTGCGGGCGAGCCGACCGCGGCCAAACCAACCGCCGCGGAACCGACCGCAGCCGAGCCAACCGCGGGCAAGCCAACCGCCGCCGAACCAGCCGCCGCCGAACCGACCACAGGCAAGCCAACCGCGGGCAAGCCAACCACCGCCGAACCGACCGCCGCCCAGCCGGCCGCAGCCGAACCGGCCGCCGCGGATCCGCCGCGGCCCTCGCGCTCGACCGCGTGCCCCATCAGGCCTTCCCGCCCGACGACGCCAGCGTCGCCACCACCGCCTCGGCCGTGCGGCGGCCCACGCCCGGCACGTCGCTGATCTCGTCCACTGTGGCCTGTCGCAGCTTCTTCACCGAGCCGAAGTGCTTGAGCAGCGCGGCTTTGCGCGTCTCGCCGAGGCCGGGGACCTCGTCGAGCTCCGAGGTGGTCATGCGCTTCGAGCGCTTCTGGCGGTGGTAGGCGATGGCGAAGCGGTGGGCCTCGTCGCGGACGCGCTGCAGCAGGTACAGGGCATCGCTCGTGCGCGGCAGGATCACCGGGTCGGCCTCTCCCGGCACCCAGACCTCCTCCAGCCGCTTCGCCAGGCCCACCACCGCGACGTCGGTGATGCCCAGTTCCGCGAGGACGTCGGAGGCCGCGGCGGCCTGGGGGCCCGCGCCGTCGACCACCAGGAGGTTGGGCGGGTAGGCGAACTTGCGGGGCTTGCCCGTGTCCGGGTCGATGCCCGGGTTCGGGCCGCCGGACGCGGTCTCGCGCAGCATCGCCTGGAAGCGGCGGCGGACGACCTCGGCGATCGACGCCACGTCGCCCTCGGTGGCCGCCTCGCGGATGGCGAAGCGGCGGTACTCGGACTTGCGGGCCAGACCGTCCTCGAAGACGACCAGCGAGGCCACCACGTCGGTGCCCTGGACGTGGCTGATGTCGATGCACTCGATGCGCAGCGGCGCCGTGTCCAGCGCCAGCGCGTCCTGGATCTCCTGCAACGCCGCCGAACGCGCCGTCAGGTCGCCGGCGCGGCGGAGCTTGTGCTGTGCGAAGGCCTCGGAGGCGTTGCGCGCCACCGTCTCCATCAACGCGCGCTTGTCGCCCCTTTGCGGGACGCGCAGGGCGACGCGGGAGCCCCGTTGTTCGGACAGCAGGTCTTCCAGCGCCGGCGCGTCGTCGGGCAGCACCGGCACGAGCACCTCGCGCGGTGTGCTCTCCGTGTTGTCGCCGTAGAACTGCATGATGAACTGGTCGACGATCGCGCCGTCGTCGACCGCCTCCACCTTGTCGAGCACCCAGCCGCGCTGGCCGCGCACCCGGCCGCCGCGCACGTGGAACACCTGGACCGAGACCTCGAGCTCGTCCTGCGCGAACGCCATCACGTCGGCGTCCGTGCCGTCGCCCAGCACGACGGCCTGCTTCTCCATCGCGCGGCGCAGCGCCCCCAGGTCGTCGCGGAGGCGGGCCGCGCGTTCGAACTCCAGCTCCTCCGACGCCTGCAGCATCTCGCGTTCGAGACGGCGGACCATGTGGTCCGTCTTGCCCGCCAGGAAGTCGCAGAAGTCGAGCACGATGTCGCGGTGCTCGTCGGCCGACACCTTGCCCACGCACGGCGCCGAGCACTTGTCGATGTACCCGAGCAGGCACGGGCGGCCGATCTGGTTGTGCCGCTTGAAAACGCCCGCCGAGCACGTGCGCGCGGGGAACACCCGCAGCAGCAGGTCGAGCGTCTCGCGGATGGCCCACGCGTGGGCGAACGGACCGAAGTAGCGCACGCCCTTCTTGCGCGGGCCCCGGTACACGTGCAGCCGCGGGTAGTCCTCGTGCAGGGTCACGGCCAGCACCGGGTACGACTTGTCGTCGCGGTACCGGACGTTGAAGCGCGGGTCGAACTCCTTGATCCAGTTGTACTCGAGCTGCAGCGCCTCGACCTCGGTGGTGACGACCGTCCACTCGACGGACGCCGCCGTCGTCACCATCTGGCGCGTGCGCGGGTGCAGGCCCGCCAGATCCGCGAAGTACGAGTTCAGCCTGCTGCGCAAGCTCTTCGCCTTGCCGACGTACACGACCCGGCCACCGGCGTCGCGGAACTTGTAGACGCCGGGAGCCTCAGGAATCGTGCCCACCGCGGGGCGGTACGTCGAGGGATCTGCCACGCCGCCCAGACTATCGACGCGGTCCGACAAAAACAGAAAGGGTCAGGTCAGGACCACCTGGTCGCCGTCGACCTTCACCGCGACCGCCTTCAGCCCGGTCGTCGCCGGCCCCTTCTTCACGGCGCCGTCGGAGGCACCGAACTGGCTTCCGTGCGAAGGGCAGGTGATGGTGCCGCCGGACGGCTCCGCGACCATCGAACCCTGGTGCGGGCAGGTCGCGTCGTACGCCTTCACCTCGGTCGCGGAAATGCGCGCGACGACGATCTTCTTGCCGCCGGGGGCGTCGACGACCGCTCCACCGCCTTCGGGCACGTCGGCCAGCGCGACCAGCGCGGTCCCGCTGGACCCGGCCGATCCTGTGGAATCCGTGGGCGTCGAACCGCCCTGGGTGGGGGTGGAACCGCCGGAACCGGTCGGGGTGGAACTGCACGCCGTCACGAGTCCGCTGGGAACAGCGAGGGCGACCGCGATTCCGCACAGCGCCGCCCGCCTGCTGACCGAGCTTTCGGTGTTCACGACCGATCCTCCGTGGTGGTGGGTGTTCGGGCTCACACCACAGCATTACGCGAACAGATCGGCTGAAGTTCAGCGAGACGCACGATGCACAGCAAATGCACAGGTCTCAGGCGAGCACCAAATCGTCACCCGAACGGGAAATCGCGACCTCGGTCAACCCGGAAGTCGCAGGTCCTTTGCGGACTTCTCCCGTCGCCGGGTCGAATGTGCTCCCGTGCAAAGGGCACGTGATCGCGCCACCGGCAGGGGGGTTCACCAACGAACCGACGTGCGGGCACGCGGGGTTGAAAGCGCGGAATTCACCCGATCGAGGCTGCACGACCAGCAGCTGGGCGTTTCCGGGCATGTCCACGAGCAGTCCGGACTTCTCCGGCACCGAGGACACCGCGACGACCCGGTCCCCCGGCCGGGCGGTCCCGACACCGCCCGTCTTGCGAGGAGCGGGCTCGCCACAGGCGCTCAGAGCGGCGGCGAGCCCACACAACAACACTGTTCGACGATCCACGGACGCCGATTATCGGCGCTGGTCCTCCGCGGCGGCCGTCCGGGCCAGTGCGAGCACGGCCGTGAACGGCGGGAACCAGTGCCGCGAGTGCGACGGCGGGTTCGCCCACCGCAGCGATCCGTACCTGGTCATCGTGGGCGGGAGCGCGATCCGGTGCGGCGAGCGCACGAACTGGACCTCCGGCGGCGCCTTCAGGTGCGTGGGCAGCAGCGCCACGAGCTCGGCGAGGAAGATCCAGTGTTCGCGGGGGCCGGGGATGACCGTGACCGGCCCGGCGAGCATGCGCGACTTCAGATCGGCCAGGACGCGCGACCCGATCCGCGCCGGCATCGCCAGTGCGGTCGTGGCGGGGCCCAGGGGCAGGAACACGCCCTGCTCGGTGACGCTCACCTGCCAGCCGAGCAACCGGTAGCCGGCGACGGCCTCGCCGATCGCGCGGGCGTGTCCTCTGTTCTGTGGGATCCCGGCATTCCCGGTACCGGTCTCCGCGGTCGTGAGGCTCATCGGCGGTTGTCCTCCCCGTTGGTGGGTGGCACTGGCCACGGCCACGGGGATCGACCCGCAGCCTGACGTTGTGCAGGGTCCTTCTCAGTTCCCGCCAACACCACTCGCGTGATGCATGCGCCTCATGCATCACGCGTATGAAGCTCATCCGCCGCACGGGGGCACCAGCACTGCGACACGCGAATCCATTACGTCTTATGCATGAGATGGATGGACTGACGATCACACCTCCGTACACTGGGGAAACGCTCAGTGACGGGGGCGAGGCCGATGGATGCAGCGAGACCCACATCCAGACGCGCTTGCCCTTGCGGGGCGTTCATCGCCGCCGACAACCCCGATCGGCTGTGTCACCGGTGCCGCCGCAACGCTCGCGCGGACGTGCACGGACCACCTGAGGTCCCGCCCGACTTCTGGGACCTCCCCGCGATCGCCGCCGCGTGCACGGACCGCGACATGGGTGCGCTGATCTCGGCGTACCGGCACCACCCCCAGCACTTGAGCCGCGTCACCCAGGACCGCATGGCGGGGTGGCTCGGCATCAGCCAGGCGCAGCTCTCTCGTTACGAGTCGGGCGAGAACCAGATCGACCGCCTCGACCGGCTGCGCCACTTCGCGCAAGTGCTCGGTGTACCTGGCGAACGACTGTGGTTCGACCGAGTCGTCATCCCAGCTCAGGTGGGCTCCCCCGATTCGGGCCCGCCAGACGTGCTCGCCGCCCCCTGGGAGGCGACGAGCATTGCCCGTTCGGTCGAGGAGACGGCGAGGAGCGACTTGGCGATCAGCAGACGAGCGGCGCTCACCGGAGCCGCCGCGGTGACGGTGGGGTCGGCACTGGTCGAGCCGCTGCAGCGGTGGTTGCACCCCCTGCAGAACCTGTCGAAGTGGTCGTCGCACTCGGCGATCAGCGAGGAGGAGCTCTTCGCGTTGCAACGCGTCGCCGACGGCCTGCGCGGCTGGGGCGGACGCGGCGGCTACGGCCTCGCCCGCAAGGCGGTCCTGGGTCAGCTCGACGAGCTGGCCGAACGCCTGGGCAGGGCCCCGTCCGGCCCGACGACGGAACGCGCGTTCTTCATCGGCGCCGAACTGTCGAAGGTGGCGGCGAGCATGTCGTTCGACGCGGGGCTGCACAACGCGGCCCAGCGCTACTACGTGCTGGCCGTCCGCATGGCCAAGGCGGGCCACAACGACGGCTTCGCGGCCCTCTGCCTCGCCGCCATGGCCAGGCAGATGTTCGACCTGGGCCGCCCCGAGGACGGCTTGGAACTCGTCCAACTCGGCCAGTACGGCACCCGCCGCACCGGCACGCCGACGTTGAAGGCGCTGCTCCTCACCCGTGAGGCCTGGGCCTACGCGAGCATGGGCAAGACCCGCGAGTTCCACCAGGCAGTGGGCATGGCGCAGGACAGCTTCGCCCAGCGGGACGCCGACAACGAACCGCGCTACCTCCACAGCTTCGACGAGGCCGAACTGGAGGGCGTCATCGGCGCCCGCTGCCGCGACCTCGCGATGCACGACCCCACCCAGGCCGTCTTCGCCGAACAACACATCCGGCGGGCCCTGGAACTGCGTGACCCGTCCAAGGTGCGCAACCGCGCCTTCGACGTGATCGGACTGGCGCGCACCAAAATGGTCGCGGGAGACCCGGAGGCAGCGTGCGGCTTGATCAACGAAGTCCTGCCGACGGCGGCGAAGCTCTCCTCGGGACGCGTCCTGCGCAAACTGGAGGACTTCGCCAAGGAGGCGGCACGACACCGCCACATCCCCGCCGTGCAGGACACGAGGGACGCGATCAGAGCGATCCGGACAGCGTGATGCGCGTAGGCATCACCGGCCACACCAACCTGGTCCCCGAGTGCGTCCCGGCGGTCCAGGCGGCGATCACCGAGACCCTCAAGTCCCTGGGCGGCACCCTGGTAGGCGTGACGTGCCTCGCACCGGGCGCCGACCAGATCTTCGCCAGAGCCGTCCTGGAACTGGGCGGCGAGGTGGAGGTGGTCCTCCCGGCCCTGGACTACCGCGACCGCCTGAAACCACACCAGGTGGCCGACTACGACGAACTCCGCGCCGCCGCCACGGTGGTCAGCGTCCTGCCGCACATGTCGAGCGGCCGCCTGGCCTACGTGGCCGCCAACGAACGCATGCTCGCCTCCGTCGAGGTGCTGGTGGCGGTGTGGGACGGCGTGCCGGCGCAGGGGAAGGGCGGCACGGCGGACGTGGTGGAGCAGGCGCGCGCCTCGGGCGTGCCGATCGAGGTGGTGTGGCCACCGGAGGCCCGCAGGAAGTCGTGACGCCCAGCCGCGCCTGATGGCCGACGCCTGATGCGAGCCGTCCGATCGGTGCGACGCCGAAGACGAGCCGTCTTTCCCCAGGGGCACCGGCGGTGGGGTTCCATCACGAGTCGCGCCGCAGCACTTGGTGCGGCTTGCGACGGGACCCCACTAGGCCGAGCGAGGGAAGTTCGTCGGCAACCGGACCAACTCCCCTCCCACCCCTAGCCCCACCCCCAACCCTTGATCACGATTTCGGGGCATGGCAGCCGATCCGTTCGCCCGCCTGGCCGACCGCCAGCAGTCCCTGCGAACAGCCCTGCGAGCCCTCCAAGCGGCCGGCCCCGGCAGCCCCGACTTCCCCGCCCTCCTCACCACCACGAACGACGAGGTGGAGGCGGTGATGCAGGCCCGCAGAGACGTCGAGGCGGCCCGGCTCACCACCCCGAACCGCGCGATCGCGGCGGCCACCACCGCGGCGGCCCTCATAGTCGCCGTCGGGTGGTTCGACGCCTGGTCACTGCTGTCCCTGCTGGTCGCGGTGGCCACGGCCGCCTCGGTCCTCGTGGACCCCGCGGGCCGCAGGCTGTGGGAGCCCAGGGCACGAACCACGGCCATCACCGCCGCCCTCGCCGCCACCCTCCTGACCCCGCTGCTCCACGGCTGGGCGACACTCATCACCGCGGCGGGCATCGCCTGGTGGGCCTGGAGGACGCAACGGTGAACATCGACCCGGTCAAGGCGTTGGAAGGCAAGGTCGAACGCCTCGGCAAGGACCTGAAGGCGCTGGAGTCCCGCCTCGAGAACGCCCAGACCGACGCGGCGCACGAGCAGCTCGGGCTGACGAACCAGCTCAAGGACACCACCCGCAAGCTCGGCAGGACCAACGACCGGGTCACCGAACTGGCCGAGAGCGTGCACCGGCTGGAACGGCTCCTGGTGGCGCTCAACCGGAAGGTCCGGGCCGGCGAGACCCGCAAGGCAGACTTCGAGAACTGGCCGGAGATCGAGAAGAAGGAACTCGCCAAGATCTTCCAGGGCCAGGAGGCCTACTCGCGCAGGACCTTCACGCCCCAGGAGGCCAAGGAGACGCGCAAGGCCATCGCCGAGTACGACCGGAGGGCGCACGAGGCGATCGAGGCCGCCGAGTCGTTGACGCACCTGCCCGCCAACGCGGAATCGTTGTGGCGCAAGCACTACAAGCAGTGGCATGCGATCACGGACAAACATCGGCCCGAGGTGCCGAACGACGACACGCACGCCAAGGACACCGCTGCCAAGTCGGCCGGCAACGAGGCCATCAAGCGCACGCGTCAGCAGATCCGCGCGCGCATCGAGGACGCGGTGGCGAACGACCTGCTGTTCCCGGCGTGGTTCGAGAACGCGATGGGGCCCGCCGCGCCACCTGGGCGGGCGGACGATTGGCTTTACACCGCAACGGATGTCGTGTTGTACCGGCTGCTGCACGACGTGACGAGTCCGGCGGACGCGCTCGGGCCGGCACCCGCCGAGGACGGGCACCGCAAGACCCTGTACGACCGCCTGGTCAGCGAGTGCGCGGAGTACCGCAGGCCGTGAGCAGGCCCGGGCAGGGCGCCTCTGCCCGGGCACTCACGTCACGCCAGCTCCAGGCTGAAACGCTGCTGCTCGACGTCCACCGCGAGCACCTTCACCTGCACCGAGGCACCGACCTCGGCCTGGCGGCCGTGCAGGAGCCCGTGTGCACCGGCGGGGTGCTCGACGAAGGAACCGAAGGGAACGGTCGAGACGACCTTCCCCGAGAAGACATCACCAACGTTGGGAAGCATTGCGCATCACCTCCTCTCCCGTGCGCGTGTCCCAGAAGTGGACAGGCGCGGGGTGGAGGGGCCCTGATCAAGTCAGGGCCGGGCAACCGTTCCGCTCACGGCACAAGGCCGACCCGGCAGTCATGACGGCAACCCTAGCCACCGCAGGCCGTTGTCCGCAATGGAATCTAGAATCCGTCACATGCTGGAGACGTCCGCACGGCTGCTGAAGCTGCTGTCCCTGTTGCAGGTGCGGCGGGACTGGACGGGCCCGGAGCTCGCGGACAGGCTGAGCGTGGACGTGCGCACGATCCGCCGAGACGTCGACAAGTTGCGCAGCCTCGGTTATCCCGTCACGTCGCTGCCCGGCGCGGCAGGCGGGTACCAGCTCGGCGCGGGCGCGGAACTGCCGCCGCTGCTGCTCGACGACGACGAGGCGGTCGCCGTCGCGGTCGGGCTCCGCACGGCGGCGAACGGCAGCATCGCGGGCATCGAGGAGACGTCGGTGCGCGCTCTCACGAAGCTCGAACAGGTTCTGCCGTCCCGGCTTCGCCGGCGCGTGCAGGCGCTCCAGACGCACACCACTCCCCTGACGGCGGCGGGCCCGACGGTCGACCCGGAGACGCTCACGATCATCGCCGCCGCCTGCCGCGACCGCCAGCAGCTGCGGTTCACCTACGCCTCGACGCACGGCGAGCCCGCGAAACGGCTCGCGGAACCGCAGGGTCTCGTGCACACCGGCCGCCGCTGGTACCTCGTCGCGTGGGACGTGTCCAAAGAGGACTGGCGAACGTTCCGGGTGGACCGGATCACCGGTCACCCGGCTCCCGCCGCGCGCTTCACCCCGCGCGAACCACCCGCGGAGTCGCTGGGGGAGTTCGTCTCCCGGCAGATCTCGTCCAACGTCTACACCTACCAGGCGGTGCTGAAGATCCACGCGCCGCTGCAGGTCGTCGCCGAACGCACGTCGCCGATGTCGGTGTCGCTGGAACCGGTCGACGACACGTCCTGTCTGATGCGCACGGGCGCCGAGGCGCTCGACCGGATCGTGTTCTACCTGCTGTACCTGGACCTCGACTTCGAGATCCTGGAACCGCAACGGCTCAGGGACCACGTGGGTACGCTCATCACCCGGCTGCAGAAGTCGATCGGAGCGCAGGCATGACAGTGGACTTCGAGACCGCCGCGGACCCGTTCCGGCGCGAGCTCCTCGCGCACTGCTACCGGATGCTCGGCTCGCTGCACGACGCCGAGGACCTGGTGCAGGAGACGTACCTGCGCGCGTGGAAGGCGTACGACAGATTCGAGGGCCGGTCGTCCGTGCGCACGTGGCTGTACCGGATCGCGACGAACGCCTGCCTCACCGCACTGGACGGCAAGGCCAAGCGCCCCTTGCCGTTCGGGCTCGGCACGGAGGGCGCCACCGAGACCGATCCGCTCACGCAGGACCACGAGGTCCCGTGGCTGGAGCCGTTCCCGACGGACCCGGCCGCGATCGTCACCGAGCGCGAGTCGACGCGGCTGGCGTTCGTCGCGGCACTGCAACACCTGCCGCCGCGGCAACGCGCGGTGCTCGTCCTGCGCGACGTCCTGAGGCTGAGCGCCGCCGAGACCGCCGACGAGCTGGAGATGACGGTCGCGGCCGTCAACAGCGCGCTGCAACGGGCGCACGCGCAGCTCAAGGACCTCACCGAGGACGAGGTCGTCGAACCGGCGGACGCCAAGGCGTTGCTCGACCGGTGGGTGAAGGCGTTCGAGGCCAAGGACATCCCGGCGATCATCGGCATGTTCGCGGAGGACGTCGTCTGGGAGATGCCGCCGTTCCCGCAGTTCTACCGCGGCCCGGCGATGGTCGCGTGGCACCTCGAGAACCAGTGCCCTGCGGTCCCGCACGGCGCCAGGATGATCACCACCGAGGCCGGCGGTCAGCCCGCCTTCGGCCTCTACCTGCGGGCCGAGGACGGCGTGTTCCGCCCGTTCAACCTCCAGGTGCTGGAGATCGGGCGAGGCCGGATCACGCGCGTGTCGTCGTTCTTCGACCTCACCCTGTTCCCGAGCTTCGGGCTGCCTCCGACCGCCTGATCACCCCGGACACCGATGTGTAGCCTTGCTAACCATGTCCTGGGGGTTGCTGGCGGTCGCGGGCCTGGTCGTCGCGTGCGGAGGATTGCTGCAGGGGTTGATCGGCTTCGGCCTGGCGCTGGTCGCCGTGCCGCTGCTCGCACTGCTGGACCCGGCACTGGTCCCGGTTCCGGTCCTGGTCATCGCCTGCGCGCACGCGATGATGTCGCTCGCCAGGGAGTTCGGTCACGTCGACTGGCGCGGCGTCGGCTGGGCGATGCTCGGCCGCCTGCCGGGCACGGCCGTCGGCATCTGGATCGTCAACGCGCTCGACCCGCGCAGCTTCGGCATCGTCGTCGGGGCCGCCGTGCTGGCGTGCGTACTGCTGTCGATCACGTCCTGGCGCCCGCACCCGACACCGCCGTCACTGGTCACGGCCGGCGTGGCGAGCGGCTCGTTCGGCACGGCCACGTCGATCGGCGGGCCGATGGTCGCGTTGCTCTACCAGAACCAGGCCGGGCCGCAGGTGCGGGCGACGCTGGCGGCGTTCTTCGTGCTCGGCTCGGGCGCCTCGCTCGCAGGGCTGGGTGCCACCGGCAACGTGACGGCGCACCAGCTGTGGAGCGGTGTGCTGCTGATCCCGTTCCTGGTGGCCGGGTTCCTGCTGTCCGGGCCGTTGCGGACGAGGCTCGACGCCAACGGGATGCGGACGCCGACGTTGGTCGTGTCGGGGGCGAGCGCGGTGGTGCTGATCGTGCGGAGCGTGCTGTCGTGAGGGTTCCCGCGTGGGTGGTGCTCGGGATCGGTTCGCTCGCGGCGCTGACCGCGTACGTGCACGCGCCGGTCCAGGAGTTGAGGGGCCTGGAGGACCTGTGCGAGCAACCCGGTGCGCGCTGCGGCTCCCAGCCCGGCTGGTACACGGGCCAGGAGAGCTACGAGACGCTGCGCGGGGTCGAGATGAGCGCCCGGTTGCCCGGAGTCGAGGTGGTGTACGACCACCGGCTGTTCTGGGCGTTGGTGGTGGTGACGCTGGTGTGGACCGCGGTGGCGGCGCTGCGCGAGCACCGCCACCGCTTCCGGCGAGGGGATCAGGCGAACGGCTGAACGTTCGGCTGGAACACCTGCCCGTCCTCCGGCGCCACCAGCTCCACCAGGTACTTCGCGACCGCCGCGTCCGTCGCGGCCGAGCGGCCCAGGATGCAGTGCCCGAACGCGTCCACGCTGATCAGCCGCGCGTTGCCGAGCTGCTTGGCCATGCGCTGCGCGAAGAGGTACTGCGTGGCGGGGTCGTAGTAGTTGCCGACCACGACGATCGGGTTCTTCGTCTTCTTGTTCCACGGGCCGATCCAGCGGTCCGGGTGGCGCGTCGGCCACGTCGCACACGTCAGCAGGTCCGAGGCGGCCTGGTAGCGGCCGAACGTCGGCGACTCCTTCTCCCACTTCGCCGCGGTGGCGGCCCAGGTGCGGGTGGTGCGGGAGAACGGCTTGTCGGTGCAGTTCACGCCGTAGTACGAGTCGTCCGCCGTGTACGGGGTGTCGGGCAGCGGGTCGACGTCGAAGCGGCCGGCGCCGTTGTTCAGCGGCTCGGCGAGCTCCACAGTGGACTGGACGCTCATGGTCGCGAGAGACGGGTTCAGCGCCGTGTGGATGCTCTGCAACCACGCGGCGAGGGGCGCGATCCTGGCGATCGAGTACAGGTCGCCCGCCACGCGGCCCACGACGTCGGCCAGCGTCACCTGCGTGCCGTTCGGCAGGGTCGCCGGGCCCTTGGCCAGCGCGGCCTTCAGCGCCTCGAACTTGCCGCGGGCGTCACCGGCGAACGCGCACTTGGCCACACCGGCGGAGTCGCAGCGCTTCAGCACGGCGTCGAGGGCGATCTCGAAGCCGCGGGCGCGCTCGCGGTCGTACTGCGCGCCGTCGGTCAGGCGCAGGCGCGGGTCCACGTTGCCGTCGATCACCATGGCGCGGGTGCGCGACGGGAAGATGTTCGCGTACGTCGAGCCCAGCAGGGTGCCGTAGGAGAAGCCGACGAAGTTGAGCTGGGCGTCGCCCACGGCCTCGCGCATGATGTCGAGGTCGCGCGCGACGGCCTCGGTCGACATGTGGTTGAGCAGCGGACCGGCGTTGATCTTGCAGTAGTCCGTGTAGGCCTTGGACTGCTTGATGGAGCTCGCGATCTCGGCCTGCGTGATGGGCAGCGAGAACCAGCCGTCGTTGACGGCGGCGGCCTCCTCCTGGGTGCGGAAGCAGCGCATCGGGGCGCTGCGGGCCACGCCGCGCGGGTCGAAGCCGACGATGTCGAACCGGTCCAGCACCGCGGGCTGGAAGTAGTTCTTCGCGATGGCGCCGCGGATGAGGCCGGACCCGCCGGGACCGCCGGGGTTGAGGAAGATCGAACCGATCTTGCGCGCCGGGTCGTTGGCGGGGCGCTTCATCATGGCGATGCCGGTCTTCTCACCACGCGGGCGCGAGTGGTCGACGGGCACTTCCTGCGTGGCGCACGAGAGCCGTGCGCGTTCCTCGGGCGTCACGGTGGACGGAAGGGTGGCGAGCACGTCGGCCGCGCACTGCCCCCAGGCAGCGGGTCTGACGGAGGGTGCGGGCTCGGCCGAGGCCGAACCCGCACCGGAGACGATGGTGCCGAGCACGAGCGCGCTCGCGAGCACCACACGCAAAGAAGAGGATGACGTCACGGATGCACCTCATCACCGAGCGTGCACCGTTTGTACCCGCCTATCGTCGGGTTGTCCGGCGACAGGCGGGCACCGGTGGTCAGAACGGTTGCGCGTTCGGCTGGAACACCTGTCCGTCGGCCGGAGCGGTCAGGTCGACGAGGTAGCGGGTCACCGCGGCGTCGGCACCGGCCGAGTCGCCGAGGATGCAGTGCCCGAACGAGTCGACGCTGATCAGGCGCGCGTTGCCGAGCTGCTTGGCCATGCGCTGCGAGAACAGGTACTGCGTCGCCGGGTCGTAGTAGTTGCCGACCACGACGACCGGGTTCTTGGTCTTCTTGTTCCACGGCCCGATCCAGCGGTCCGGGTTGCGCGTCGGCCACGTCGGGCACGTGAGCAGGTCGGACGCGGCCTGGTAGCGGCCGAACGTCTTCGACTCCTTCTCCCACCTGTCGGCGGTCGAGGCCCAGTTGCGGTTCGTGCGCGCGAACGGCTTGTCGGTGCAGTTCACGGCGTAGTACGAGTCGTCGCTCGTGTACGGCGTCTCCGGCAACGCCCGCACGTCGGCGCGGCCGCCGAGGTTGTTCACCACCGGGACGTCCACAACGGACTGAACGCCCACAGCGGCCACCGACGGGTTCTGCGCGGCGTGGATCGACTGGAGCCACGCGGTGAGCGCCTTGAACGTGGTCGGGCTGTACAGGTTGCTCGCCGTGCGGCCGACGACGTCGGTCAGCGTCACCCGGGTGCCGTTGGGCAACGTCGTGGGGCCCTTGCGCAGCGTGTCGCGGAGCGCGTCGAACTTCTTGCGCGCGTCACCGGCGAACGCACACCGCTCGACACCGACGGAGTCGCAGCGCTTCAGCATCGCGTCCAGCGCGATCTCGAACCCGCGGGCGCGCTCGCGGTCGTACTGCGCGCCGTCGGTCAGCCGCAGCCGCGGGTCGACGTTGCCGTCCAGCACCAGTGCCCGCGACTTGGACGGGAAGATGTTCGCGTAGGTCGCGCCGAGCAGCGTGCCGTACGAGAAGCCGACGTACGTGAGCTGCCTGTCCCCCACGGCTTCGCGCATGACGTCGAGGTCGCGGGCGACGGCCTCGGTCGACATGTGGTTGAGCAGCGGACCGGCGTTGATCCCGCAGTAGTCCGTGTACGCCTTCGACTGCCGGATCGAGCTGGCGATCTCGTCCTGGGTGATCGGCAGCGCGTACCAGCCGACGTTGACCGCGTCGGCCTCCTCCTGCGTGCGGAAGCAGCGCAGCGGCGCGCTGCGGCCGACACCGCGCGGGTCGAAGCCGATGAGGTCGAACTTCTCGAGGATCTCCGGCGTGAAGAAGCTGGAACCGTAGGCGCTGTAGATCAGACCTGCGCCACCGGGGCCGCCGGGGTTGATGAACAGCGAGCCGATCTTCTTCGCCGGGTCGCCGGCGGGCCGCTTCATCATGACGATGCCCGTCGAGTCCCCGCGCGGGCGCGAGTGGTCGACGGGCACCACCTGGACGGCACAGCTGACCTTGGTGCGCTCGGCCGCGGGGATCTCGGCGAGCACGTCCGCCGCACACGGACCCCATTGCGCGGGTCTGGCGGCGGAAGCGGCTTCGGGCTGGGCTGAAGCGCTGCCCAGCCCGGTGATGACGGTGCCGAGCGCGAGCGCACTGGCGAGCGCCACGCGCACGGCACGCGTAGATGCGGAAGTCATCGTTGCAGCCCATCACCGGGCGTGCACCGTGTGTACCCGCCTATCGGAGGGTTGTGACCTGAGCTACACGGCTTGGGCGAGCGAGACCGCGAACCTGCCTTCGGAATCGGTCCACCAGCGGTGCAGGGCGAACCCGCCCTCCTCCAGCTCCCGCTTCACGCCCTCCTCGCGGAACTTGGCCGACACCTCGGTCCGCAGCTCCTCGCCCTCGCGGAACTCGACGGTCAGGCCGAGTTCGGCGATCGTCACCGTCATCGCCCGCTTCGCCCGCAGGCGCATCTCGATCCACTCCTGCTCGGCGTTCCACAACGCCACGTGCTCGAACGCGTCGACGTCGAAGTCGCCGCCGACCTCGCGATTCAGCACGTTCAGCACGTTGCGGTTGAACTCCGCCGTCACGCCCTGTGCGTCGTCGTACGCGCGCACCAACGTCCGCTCGTCCTTCACCAGGTCGGTGCCGAGCAGCAGCCACTCCCCCGGCTCCAGCACGTCGCGCACGGTCCGGAAGAACTTCTCGCGCTCCTCCGGGATCAGGTTGCCGATCGTGCCGCCGAGGAACGCGACCACGCGCGGCGACTCACCGGGCAGCAGCGCGAGGTGCTGCGTGAAGTCGCCGACCACGCCGTGCACCCGCAGGCCCGGGTAGTCCGCGATGATCGCGTGCGCGGCCTCGGTGAGCGCCGACACCGACACGTCCTGCGGCACGAACTCGCGCAGCGTCCCGTGCTCCCGCAACGCGCTGAGCAGCAGCCTGGTCTTCTCCGACGAACCGGACCCCAGCTCCACCAGCGAGTGCGCGCCCGTGGTCGCCGCGATCTCGCCGGCGCGGGAGGCGAGCACCTCGCGTTCAGCACGGGTCGGGTAGTACTCGGGCAGCCGCGTGATGTCCTCGAACAACGCGCTGCCGACGGCGTCGTAGAACCACTTCGGCGAGACCCACTTCGGGTCCGCGGTCAGTCCGGCCCGCACGTCGGCACGTAGCGCGTGTGCGGCGTCCTCCGGCTTGAGATGAACGTCCAGCACCGGCTCGGTCATATCGGTCGAACCTCCACAGTGGATGGATCAGCGGTGACCACGTGCCGGTCGGGGATCTCCCGCCAGCCCGGGTCGTCGTCCAGCGGTTCGGACGCGAGGGTCACGCCCTGGCCCTTCTGCAGCACCCACAGGGCGTGTGTCCACGTCGTCCCCGAGAGCATTTTTCCGTTCGTCAGCAGGAAGTTCAGCCGTGACTTCGGCGCCGCGTCCGCGACCTCCCGCACGAGTTCGGCGAGCGCCGTCGCCGGCTCCTCCCCCGTCTCCAGCCGACGCCTCAGCACCGTCCACAGCAGAGCCGAGTCGGTGGGGGCGTCCATCGTGAGCAGGTCGGTGACGTCGAGCGTCTTCGCGAGGCCCGCGACGGTGTGCGGCCAGCCGTCGACGCGGCCGTTGTGGCTGAACAGCCACGTGCCGTCGGTGAACGGCGCGCACGCCGCGTCCGACACCGGCATGCCCGTGGTCGCCGACCGCACCGCCGCCAAGATCGCCGTCGACTCCCCCGCCGCGAGCTGGCGCAGGTTCGGGTCGCTCCACAACGTCCCGGCGCGCCGGTACCGCACCGGGCCGGGGAACCAGCCGACGCCGTAGCCGTCGACGTTCACGGTTCCGCCGGCCCGCATGTCGGCGGGCGCGTAGGACTGGTGCTCCAGCGAGTGCGGTGCGTCGTAGAGCAGGCTCGCGACGGGCACGGCGGCGCCCACGTACGCCAGGTGGCGGCACATCGGCCTAGGCGTCCCTGGCGCAGCGGAAGCCGGCGAAGATCTGCCTCCTGATCGGGTAGTCCCAGTTGCGGAACGTCGAGCGGATCGCCGACCTGTCGGTGCCGAACGACCCGCCGCGCAGCACCTTGTAGTCCGGCCCGAAGAAGACCTCGGAGTACTCCTTGTACGGGAACACCTCGAAGCCCGGGTAGGGACCGAAGTCGCTGGAGGTCCACTCCCACACGTCACCGATCAGCTGGTGCACCCCCGCCGGGGAGGCACCCGCCGGGTACGCGCCGACCGGAGCCGGGCGCAGGTGGCGCTGGTTGAGGTTCGCGTGCTCCTCGGTCGGCTCCTCGTCGCCCCACGGGTAGCGGCGGGTCTTGCCCGACGCCGTGTCGAACCGGGCCGCCTTCTCCCACTCGGCCTCCGTGGGCAGGCGCTTGCCCGCCCACGTCGCGTAGGCCTGCGCCTCGTGGAAGCACACGTGCACAACGGGTTCGTCCGGCACGATCGGTTCCGTCACGCCGAACGCCGTGCGCACGAACGAGTTCTCCTCGCGCTGCCAGAACCTCGGCGCCACGAGCTTCGCCGTGGTGCGGTGCTCCCAGCCCTCGTCCATCCACAGGCGACGGTCGTCGTACCCGCCGGCCAGGATGAACTGGGCGTACTCGGCGTTGGTGACCGGCGTGGTGTCGATGAAGAACGAGTCGACGTGGACGGCGTGCGCGGGCCGCTCGTTGTCCAGGGCCCACGGTTCGTCCGAAGTGCCCATTTCGAACGGTCCGCCCGGAATGAACACTTCCGTTGTGGGCACGAGACTTCCGGCCGGTGGCGCGGGCGCGTGCAGCACCGGGTCGCCCTTGCGCAGCTGGTGCGTCGCCAGCATCGTCTCGTCGTGCTGCTGCTCGTGCTGCACGATCATGCCGAACGCGAACCCGTTCTCGACGAGCCGGCGGCCTTCGAGCGGCACCTTCTCGAGCACGTCGAACACCTTGCCGCGCACGTCGCCGACGTACTGGCGGGCCTCGCGCGGGTTCAGCAGCGGCAGCTCGGGCCGCACGCTGCGGGCGAACTTGAACGCGTCGTAGTACTCGTCGATGTCGCTGCGCACCGGTTCGCGTCCGCCGACGTCGCGGACGAGCCACAGCTCTTCCTGGTTGCCGATGTGCGCCAGGTCCCAGACCAGCGGCGACATCAGTTTCGAGTGCTGCCGGACGAGGTCGTGCTCGTCGACGGCGTCGGTCAGGGCGGTGGAACGCGCGCGCGAACGCAGCAGTTCCTCCGCCACCTGCTCGCGGAGTTGTTCGGTCACAGCTTCCCCTCAAGCTCCTGGCTGATGGCGCTGATCTGTTCTCGGGAGAGGCCCGTGCGGGGCAACGCCTCGATGCCCAGGGCCACGACGTCCTTCGCGGCGCGCGCGATGCGCTCGTCCGCCACCCCGTACCGCGCGGCGACGAGCCACCGCCCGGCGGCCCGTTCCGTCGCCGCCAGCACACCGTCCACAACGGACGGGTCGCTGAACAGCGCGACGAGCAGCGCGCTCGGCGCGATCCACCCGCCCGGTGCGGGGGTGTCGAGGTATCTGATCTCCATGTACCCGCGCGGCCGGACCGGCGGGAACATCAACGACATGTGGTAGTCGAGGTCGTCGCTGGTGGGAGCGCGGTCGTGCGCCCCGTCCAGCCACTCCGCGAACGTGAACCGGCGCTCCGGGATCCAGCTGGAGCTCGGCCCGCGCACCACGATGACCGGGGTGTCGACGACTCTTCGCGCGTAGGCGGCGGCCGGATCGGCGCACACGGCACTCGGTCTGGTGCGCACGGGATCACAGCCGTAGAGCGCCCGCATGCGCGCGGACGCCCACTCCTGGTGCAGGCCGCCGATGCTCGGCGAGTTCGCGAACAGCGCGATCATCACCGGCCCGAGCTGGTGCACGGCGGCCCACCTGTCCTGCACGTGCTTCTGCTCGCCGAAGTCGATGCACACCTGCAAGCCGGCGGTGTTGCACATCATGGAGATGCCGTCGTCGCCGAGCGGCGCGAAGGCGTGTTCCATCGCGGCGTACCGGGGCACCTGCAACATCCGCGTGGGACGTCGGTGCACGTCAGCGCCCTTGTCGCCGAGCACGAGGCCGTGGTTGGCGAGCATGGCGGTGAGCTGGGAGATGTCCTGGGAGACCGTCTGGAAGAGGTCCGGGAGGCTGGTGCAGGGAGGGGTGGAGATCTCGACCTGCCCGCCTGGTTCGACGGTCAGCGGTGTGCCGCTCGGAAGCGGCCGCTGGGGGCTGTCCGGGACTAGCGTGGGTGGTGCGTGGTCGCCGAGCGCGGCGGCGAGCCTATGTCGATCGAGGACCTGCGAAGGGTCTTCGGCGTGGTGCACGGTCCATTCGAGCTCGACGCCGAAGAGCCTCGGTGGACCGTGCTTGAAACAGACCGAGGCGACGTAGGCCTCGGCCTCGGCGCGATCGGCGAACCTCGCCGGCGCCCTTTTGGTACGCAACGCAGTCACGCTGCCACACTCCCCGTGATCGTCTGGCCCGTTCGACGCTACACGCGGGGTCTGACACTCGCAGCTCTCAAATCCTTACGAAACAAGTGATGTTGCCCGTGTGCATGCGTGCACACGGGCAACCGTCCCACTGGTTGGCGGGGCGTCTTACGTTGTGGCACCGAAACGGCCGCGCGGCACCGTGTTGGCGGTTGACGCGCCGCCCTCGTACACCACGTCGATGTGCAGGATCCGGTCGTTCCCGGCCGATCCGTCCTTGTCGGTCGTGGTCGTCAGCCAGATGTCGCCCTCGGCGTCCACCTCGACCGTCCGCAGCCGGTTGTAGGTGCCCTGGAAGTAGGTCTGCTGGTCGACGAGGTTGCCGTTCGCGTCGATGCGCATCCGGTAGATGCGCTGGCCGACGGTGGTGGCGACGAACACGTGGTCGTTGATGATCGTCAGGCCCGAGGGCGAGGCTTGCGAGGTCGACCACGTCTTCTTGGGCGCGATGGTGCCGGCGCAGTTGCCGATCGTGCCCTCGCACGGCTCCCAGCCGTAGTTGCCGCCCTTGGTGATCAGGTTCACCTCGTCCTGCTGGGAGTTGCCGAACTCCGACGCCCACAGCCTGCCCTGCGAGTCGAAGTCGAGGCCCTGCACGTTGCGGTGCCCGTAGCTCCAGATCGCCTTGCCGGGGAACGGGTTGTCGGACGGGATGGAGCCGTCCGCGTTGAGCCGCAGGATCTTGCCGGCGTTGGTGTTGAGGTTCTGCGCGTTGTTGCCGTTCTGCGCGTCCCCGGTCGAGACGAACAGGTACCGCCCGTCCGGACTGAACCGCAACCGCCCGCCGTTGTGGTACCGGTTCTTCGGCACGCCGTCGAGCAACGTCGTCCAGCCGGTGAGCTGCGAGCCGTCGAACTGGGCCCTGACCAGCCGGTTTCCACCGCTGTAGGTGTGATAGACGTAGACGAACCGGTCGGTGGCGAAGTTCTTCGACACCTCGATGCCGAGCACACCGCCCTCACCGTTCGTGCCCATCGCCCCGGGCACCTTGCCGATGGTGGTCTTGGCGCCGGCCTCGGTCACGCGCAGCACGTTGAACGTCTCGCGCTCGGTCACCAGCGCCGACCCGTCGGGCAGGAACGCGAGCCCCCACGCCACGTCGACCCCGGCCACGATCTGCTTGACCGCGCCGGGGTTCGGCACCCCGGTGCCCCCACCGGCCGCCGGCCGGACGGAGATCTCGTTGGAGAACGCCGACAGGTTGCCCGCCGCGTCCTTCGCCCGCACCTTCGCGCGGTACGTCTGCCCGGTGGTGAGCCCGGCGACGGTCGCCGACGTGGCCGACCCGTCCGCGGTCTGCTTCAGCGCGCCGTCGAGGTGGATCTCGTACCCGGTGACCCCCACGTTGTCACTCGACGCGCCCCACGCGAGCGAGACGCTGGTCGAGGTGGCGCCCGTGGACCGCAGGGTGCCCGGCGTCGTGGGCGCCTGCGTGTCGGCGGGCGCGGGCTTGGTGCGGCCGGGCACGTTGTTGGAGGCCTGCGAGACGTTGCCCGCGCGGTCCTTCGCGAACACGGTCCAGTCGTACTCGACGTCGGGCCGCAACCCGGTGGCCGTCGCCTCCAGCACGTTCCCGACACTCGTGACGAGCTGCCCGTGCTGGTAGACGTCGTACCCGGTGACCCCGACGTTGTCGGTCGCCGCTTCCCACTTCAGCGACACCGAGTTGTGCGTGGAACCGACGAACTGCAGGTTGCGCGGCGGCGTCGGCGCCTCGTTGTCCGGCGGCCCGACCAGCACGGCCGTCAACTTGTCCGCGTTGGGCCCGCCGTTGGCCGTCGTGGCGGTCGCCTTGATCCTGTTGGCA
The DNA here is from genome assembly GCF_024125735.1 of Lentzea sp. HUAS12. Classification (NCBI taxonomy): domain Bacteria; kingdom Bacillati; phylum Actinomycetota; class Actinomycetes; order Pseudonocardiales; family Pseudonocardiaceae; genus Lentzea; species Lentzea sp. HUAS12. The sequence continues at coordinate 9,572,883 of NZ_CP099738.1, read as the reverse complement.
CCGGCGTGCAGCGTGGCCTTGACGGTGCGCGTCTGCCAGGTGGTCCACGCCCCGGTCCCGGGGAACGACACGACCTGCGCGCCGGCCCCGTCCACGGTCACCGACACGGGCCGGTCGGCCGTCGTCCCGTTGGCGTAGCGGAACACGAGGTCGTGCTCCCCACCGGACTCGGCGTTGATCACGTACTCGACGGACGACCCGACGACGTTGTCGTAGTTGACGAACCCGCGCCCGGAGAACCCGGCCCAGTTCGACTCCACGACCCCCTGGCCGATGACCGCGTCCTCGGCCTCCTGTTCCAGAGCTGCCTCCTCGACCTCCAGGTAGTCGAGGTTCGGCCCGCCGGTGGCCCCGGTGGAGGTGACCTTGATCTTGTTCACCCCGGCGTTGAGCGCGACGGTGTTCTCAGCGGACACCCACGACGTCCACGCGCCGGTCCCCGCGAACGCCCGCTCGTCGACGGCCAACGCCCCGTTGACGCTCACGTCGGCGGGCCGGTTGTCCGCGCTCCCGTTGGCGTACCGGAAGACGAGCTTCACCTGCCCGCTCTTCGCCGCGGTGACCGTGAACTCGACCGAGCTGCCCACCACGTTGTCGACGTTCACGAACCCGGCCCCGGAGAACCCGGCGTGGTTCGACTCCACGACACCCTGCGACACGGCAGCGTTCTCGGCCTCGTACCGCACCGGCGCCGCAAGAGCGGACTCCGGCACGGACACCACAGCCACGGCTGTCGCCCAGGCAACGCCCATCACACCGAACGCAAGCGCCCGGCCTCTTCTCGGTACCACTGTTGTGCCTCCCAGGGGGATCACGACGAAGCGGCGGCGGTGTCCAGCGGTATAGACAAGAAACTTTCCTGACTGTTGCGCAGATCACACCACCACGGGCCGCTTGAGTCAACCCCGCCGCCGAGGTGCGGGAAAGCGCTTACCGGAACCCGAGACGTATCCCGGTCGACAGCGGGAGGCGCGAGCGAACGCAGGTGGTGGCGACCCCGCGACACGACCCTGCACGCAGGCCCGGCGTGGTGCGAACCGCACACGCCCACCCGCCACAACAACACACGCAAGGCCCGGCGCGCGGTACCGACCGAACAGCCGCATGCGAAAGCCGACCACGCATCCAGCCTGGCGTGGCGATGCGAAGCGAGCCGCATGAACCTCGAGGCGAGGGGCAGCCGCACCCCGATCGCACCCCGGAACTCGTCAAGACCGGAGGGACCACCCTCGCAAGCCGTCCCCGGAACCCGTCACCGCTCCCGGTTCTCAGCCAAAACCGCGATCAAATCCGAAAACCCACGCGAAACCAGCAAATCCACCACGTGGACCCCAGTCGACTCCCGCCGCTGCCACCCCAGACGCTCCACCAGCGCCGACAACGGGCGAACCTCCTGCGTCTCCATGAGCCGGAAGGATAAAACCAACCCCAGCCGAACCGGCCCAGCCGCCCCACATGATCCACTCGAAAGGATCACACGGGCGACAGGGTCCAATCCGTACGTACGGATTGGATTTCCCGCCCTCCCCCTGCCACCATCTACCAGTGCCCAGGGTGAGTCAGGACCACCTCGACGCCCGCCGCCGTCAGATCCTCGACGGCGCGCGTGCCTGTTTCGCGCGACACGGCTACGAGGGTGCCACCGTACGCCGCCTCGAGGAGGCCACGGGCCTCTCCCGCGGTGCGATCTTCCACCACTTCCGCGACAAGGAGTCGCTCTTCCTCGCTCTGGCCGAGGACGACGCCCTCCGGATGGCCGACGTGGTGGCCGAGCAGGGTCTCGTCCAGGTCATGCGCGACCTCCTCGACGAACCCGAGAAGCGCACCGAGGAGCACGCCGCCGACTGGCTCGGCACGCGTCTCGAGGTCAGCCGCAGGCTTCGCACCGACCCGGACTTCCGCGCGCGGTGGGCCGAACGCAGCGAACAGCTCACCGCGGCCACCCGCCAGCGCCTCATCCGCCAGCGCGAGGCCGGCAACCTGCGTGACGACGTCGACGTGACGGTGCTGACGAGCTTCCTCGAACTGGTCCTCGAAGGCCTCGTCTCACACCTCGCGATGGGGCTTCCGGCGGACGACATGGAACCTGTACTCGATCTAGTAGAGGAAACCGTGCGCAGGCACCGCCGCAGCTCTTGAAACCACCTGCCCGAAACCGCAGTGTGGACCCATGCTGAAGACCACCGTCCAGTTCTTCGCACTGCGCACGCTCGTCCGCGGCTACGCGCTGATGGGTGACCCGTACGCGGGCGTCATGGCTTCGCCGCCCGACCGCGACCCGTACCCGATGTACGAGAAGGTGCGTGCGAAGGGCGACATGGTGCGCAGCCGGATGGGGGCGTACGTCACGCCGAGCCGGGCGATCTGCGATTCGGTGCTGCGGGACAACAGGTTCGTCACCGCCACGTTCGACGAGGCGTCGATGGTGCCGATCACCCTGATCCGGGACGGCGAGAAGATCGTCAACCCGGTGCAGGACTCGTTCCTGATGAAGAACCCGCCGGACCACACGCGGCTGCGCAAGCTGGTGCAGCCCTTCTTCACGCCCCGTGCGCTCAAGGACCGCACCGAGTCCATCAAGAAGATCGTCACCGACTACCTCGACCGGCTGGACGACCGGTTCGACGTGGTCGCGGAGTTCGCCTCGCAGGTGCCGATCCAGGTCATCGCGGACCTGCTGGGCGTGCCGGACGAGAACAAGGCGCTCTTCGCGCGGTGGGGCAGTTCGCTGGCCGAGACGCTCGACGGCGTGTGGTCGCACAAGCAGCTCAAGGAGCTGCACGCCACGATCGTCGAGTACAACGACTTCATCGACGGGCTGATCGCCGAGCGCCGGCGCGATCCCAAGGACGACATCGTCAGCCACCTCGTCACGCAGCACGAGGACCTGAGCCGCGAGGACCTGGTCGCCACGACCGGCCTTCTGCTCTTCGCCGGGTTCGAGACGACGGTGAACCTGATCAGCAACGGCGTGCTGAAGGCGTTCGAGAACCCGCACACGGTGACGCCGCTGAGCCAGAGCCCCGAGTACGCCGAGGGGTTCGTGGAGGAGGTCCTGCGGCTCGACCCGCCCGTGCAGTACACGATCCGCTGGCCGAAGGAACGCCTCGAGCTCGCCGGGGTCTCGTTGCCGAAGGGCATGCCGGTGATGCTGATGCTGGCGGCGGCGAACCGCGATCCGCGCGTCTTCAAGGACCCGCTGAGGTTCGACCCGACGCGGTCCAACGCGCGCGAGCACCTCGCGTTCAGCGCGGGAATCCACTACTGCATCGGCGCGGGACTGAGCCGCATCGAGGGCTCGATCGCGTTGCACGAACTATTCAAGCGCTTCCCGGACCTCGTCGCCGACGGACCGGTGACGCGCAGGAAGTCGAAGTTGATCCGCGGCGCGTTGCGACTTCCGGTTCGAGCGAACGAAACCAAACGGTCACTCGCGGTGAAGTAATGCTGACCTGGGGCGAAATTTGTTGCGACGCGTGCTCGACTTCACCCGGCTGGAGCAATGTTCGTGCCCCAATGACACTTATCCGTAGTGCATGCTTGTAAGCGAGAGGAAGACCCGCCGCACCGCCGCCGCGACGGGCCTTCCTCTCACCTTTTCACCTCAAAGCCCTACTCGACGCCCGCCATGAGCTTGCGAATGGCCGGGGCCGCCACGGCGAGAGCGGCGCCGAGGACCACGGCCGCGCCGCCCAGTGTGAGGAAGTACGCCGACGGGCTGGTCGTGTAGAACTTCACGAGCTGCGCGGCCACACCGGTGCCGGCCGAGGTCGCGAGGAACCACAGGCTCATCGTCTGCGACGCGAACGCCTTGGGCGCGAGCTTCGTCGTGGCCGACAGGCCGACCGGCGAGAGCATGAGCTCACCCGCGGTCATGATCAGGAACATCACCACGAGCCACAGCGGCGTCACCTTGCCGTCGGCGGCCGAGTTGCTCGCGAAGAACATGAGCACGAACGACAGGCCGACGAGCACCAGGGCACCGGCGAACTTCCGCGGGGTCGAGGGCGCGCGGTCCTTGAGCTTCAACCAGATCCAGGCGAACACCGGCGCCAGCGCGATGATCATGATCGGGTTGATCGACTGGAACCAGGCGACGGGGAACTCCCAGCCGAACACGTGGTTGTCGACGTGCGAGTCGGCGAACTCCGCGATGACCGACGCGCTCTGCTCGAAGATCAGCCAGAACATCGCCGCCGCGATGAACAGCGGGATGTAGGCGATGACGCGCGGCTTCTCCTCCGGCAGCGTCTTCTTGCTGCGCAGCATCACGGTGAAGTACCCGATGGGCAGCACGACCGACATGATGCTGATCAGCAGGATGACGCCCTCGACGTCACCGAGCAGGTACGCCACGACGCCCAGCACGGCGATGGCGACGGCGGCGCCGAGGATGAGGGCGTAGACGCGGCCCTTCTCCTTCGGGTGCAACGGGTTCGTGGGCACGGCGGCCGACCCGCGCAGGTGCTTGCGGCCCATCCGGTACTGGATCAGGCCGAGCGCCATGCCGACCGCGGCGACCGCGAAGCCCGCGTGGAAGCCGATGCCGTCCGCGAGCGCGCCGGTGATCAGCGGCGACACGAAGCCACCGATGTTGATCGCCATGTAGAAGACCGTGAAGCCCGCGTCGCGGCGCTGGTCGTCACGGGCGTAGAGGCCGCCGACGACGGTCGAGATGTTCGGCTTGAGCAGGCCCGTGCCGAAGACGATGAAGATCAGGCCGAGGTAGACGCCCGTGATGCCGATCGGGATCGCCAGCGCGATGTGACCGCACATGATCAGCACGCCGCCGTAGAACGTCGCGCGCTGGCCGCCCCAGACGCGGTCGGCGAGCCAGCCGCCCGCGACACCGGACATGTAGACCGCTGTGCCGTAGATGGCCACGACCGACAGGGCGAGCGCCTTGTCGACGCCCAGGCCACCCTCGGAGACGGCTGTCCACAGGTAGAGGCCGAGGATGGCCTTCATCCCGTAGAACGAGAACCGTTCCCAGAGCTCGGTGAAGAACAGCGTGGACAGGCCTCGGGGGTGCCCGAAGAATCCCTTGTCCTGCGCGGAGATGCTGGCGCTAGGAGCGCTCACAGTCATCGTCCCTTCGTGTCAACGATGTCACGGCGGATCCGGTCGAGATTACGCCGAACGCGTGTACGGCTGGCAAATCAGGTTGCGCCCGAGTGGCCCAGCTCTCACGCCGGGCTGCGGGTTCGGTCAGGATTTGATGCACTTCTGGGATGGACTTGATCCAGGCGCACGGCGTGGCGATGACGGAGTTCGACCGGCGGGTGCGGGAGGTCGCACCGGACCAGTGGACCCTCGGCACCCCCTGCCGGGAGTGGTCGGTCAGAGACCTCGTCGGCCACCTCGTGCACGAGCAGCTCTGGGCCCCGGAACTGCTCGCCGGCTGCACGGTGGACCAGGTCGGGGACCGGTTCGACCACGACAACCTGGGTGACGACCCGCTCGTGTCCTGGGTGGTGGCGGCCGCGGCGGCCCGCGAGGCGTGGCTGGAGCCGTCGGCGCTGGGCAGGTCCGTGAGCGTGTCGAGCGGGACGATGGACGCCGAGGAGTACTGCTGGCAGATGACCGCGGATCTCGCGGTCCACGCCTGGGACCTGGCGCGCTCGATCGGAGCGGACGAGCGGATCGACCCGGCACTCGCGTCGGCCGTGCTGTCCTACGTGGAGGACAACGTCGACGACTGGAGCGGGTCGTCGATGTTCGACTCACCTGTCCCCGTTCCGCCGGACGCCGACGACCAGACGCGACTCATCGGCCTGCTGGGACGCAAGCCCTAGTCCTCTGGTGGTTGAAGCGGCCCGCAACGCAGCCCCCTGTGCCTCCTGCGTTGCGGGGCGCTCCTCCCCCGGCCGCGGCCACCGGATCCCCCCGGACCGGCCGGCCGCACCGCAGTTCTACAGGGTGATCGTTGTCCGGTGTCGTGGCGTGAAAAGCGGACAACGTCCAGCTGACAACGTTCTGGTCTCGCCCGGAGCAGCACCGTCCCTGAACGTCAGACGACCTTCTGCTCCAGGGTGACGCACGCGATGCCGGTGGCGTCGAGGTGCTCACCGGCCCGGACGAACCCGGCGCTCTCGTAGAACCGGATGTTCGCGTCGCTCTCGGCACCGGTGAACAGCCAGACCACGCGGACGGTCTCCGGCGCCCGCCCGCTGATCGCCTCCAGCAGCCTGCGGCCGACCCCGCCGCCCTGGACGTCCGGCGCGACGGACAGCCGCGCGACCTCCATGCGGTCCCCGTCGACCCGGCTGCGCACCGACCCGACGAGCCGCGTCCCGTCGAACGCGCCGAGCGCGGGCGTGCCGTCGGCGAGGTGGCGGCGGACCTCCTCCAGGGTCTCGACCAGCGGCGGCAGGTCCCAGGCCCCGTACCGCCGCGCTTCCCGCAGGTAGGCGGCGCGCTGGACGGTCATGACCTCGCCGGCGTGCGCTTCGGTCAACGGTCCGATGTGGACGCTCACGGCCCGGTGACCCCCGGCGTCCAGCTCTCCGGCAGGCCGCTCGCCGTGAGGATGATCTGGTGGTCGTGGAACCCCTCCGGTGCATCCGGCTGCCACGGCCACTGCCCCTGCGGCGTCGGCACGATGATCTGCACCGCGGCGAACTCCGACCCGTCGTAGAGCAGGTAGGCGCTCCCGAAGAACTCGGGGTAGAACCCCTTGTAGACGCGCTCGAACACGACCGGCACGCCCTCGAAGAAGTCGTCGTAGGGCTTGCCCGGCTGGAACCGCTCCCCGCCGCTGGCCCGCTTCACGTACATGTTGATCAGGTTCTCGCCCATGCCCTGCGGCAGCCCGATCACGACGGCCTCCGCCACGCCGAACCGCCGCCAGGCCCCCACCGAGAACACGTAACCGGGGCCCTCGGCGTCCGGGTTCACGACGATGTTGGTGTGGCCGTGCCGGTCGGCCGCGGACAGCAGGCGCGCCCGCAGTTCGATGTCTTCGTCGGAAAGCACGGCACCCAGCCTACGGCACCCCCGAAGCGCCTTATGCCTGCTTGGAGCTGTTCCAACGCTCCCACCTTCAGGCAGATTTGACGCGAAACGATAGAGCTTTCGCGGGCCACGGCCCTACCTTCCGGGGATGCCCAAGAGATCGTCCAGCGTGGTGGGCCGCGAGTTCGGCAACGGCGTCCGCGCCGCCATCGAGAGCACCGGACTGACCCAGCGCCGGCTCGCCGAACTGCTCGGCTGGCAGGAGGCCAAGCTCTCCGACATGTTGTCCGGCAAGGGCGGCGTGACCGAGCTGGAGGTCGCCACCCTGCTCGCCTACTGCCGCGTGCCGCTCGTCGAGCGTGAACGCCTGCTCGCCCTGTTCCGCGAGTCAGGCAGCTTCTACGTCCAGATCCCCGAGGACGGCGTCCCGGACCAGGTCCGCACGCTGATCAACCAGGAGAGGGACGCCGACCAGATCGACTGCTGGTCGATGAGCCTCGTGCCCGGCCTGCTGCAGATCCCCGAATACATCACCGTGGTGACCGAATCGGCGCCGGTCGAGGCCGAGGACGTGCCGCCGCTCGTCGCCGCACGCGTGGCGAGAGCGGAGATCCTCGAACCGGGCCGGACGTTCAACTTCTACATGCACGAACAGGCCCTGTTGCTTCCCGTCGGCGGCGAAGAGGTGTGGCGCGAGCAGCTCGCACACCTGTTGCGGATGTCGGTGCGGAAGTACATCAGCCTTCGAATCATCCCCAGGTCGATCGGCATGCACGCGGGCACTTCGGGCGACTTCCGCGTGATGAAGTTCCCGAAGTTCCCGCCGGTCGTCTACATCGAGAGCGTCCGATGCTGCTTGTTCTTCGACGACAAGGAGACGGTCGACACCTATGAAGCCATCCTGAAGAGGCTCGCTGCCGTTGCCTTGGATGAGGAACAATCGAGGGCGGTGATCAACAGCATCTTGGAGGGTCTCCAATGACCAACTGGCGCAAGAGCACCTACAGCGGCACCGGCGACAACTGCGTGGAGGTCGGCCACGGCGTCGGCATCCGGGACAGCAAGGCACCGGCCACCCACCTGCCCGTGAGCGCGCAGGCGTGGTCTGCGTTCCTGAAGATGGCCTCAGCCGAGGTAGCGGCACCCGTCGAGCAGTAGGCCGATGGCGAACCGCGCGTCGTAGTCGGGGCCGGCTCCCTCGGCCCCCGCGCAGATGTCCCCGATGGCGCGCAACAGGTGCAGGGGCGGGATGTCCGCCCTGATCTCGCCGGCCTCGCGCGCCGCGCCGAGGATGTCGGCGAGCACCGGCAGCAGCCTGTCCAGGAAGAGCCCGTGCAGGCCCGCGAAACCCTCGGGGTCGGTCCGCATCGCGGCGCCGAGGCCGTGCTTGGTCACCAGGAAGTCCACGAAGAGGTCCACCCAGTCCCGCAGCGCCGCGAACGGCGACTCCGCCGACGCGAGCAGCGCGGGTCCGGCCTCGGCGCACGCGTCGATCTGGTGCCGGTAGACGGCCACGACCAGGTCCGCGCGCGTCGGGAAGTGCCGGTAGATCGTCCCCATGCCCACGCCGGCCTCGGCGGCGATGCGGCGCACCGGCGCATCCACCCCGTCCGTGACGAACACCGCCGCGGCGGCGTCGAGCAGCGCTTTCTCGTTGCGCCGTGCGTCCGCCCGCTTCGCGGCCACCGGCTCTCCTGCACCCACGCGACAACTCCTCCCTTGCCAACCGGAACGTTGCTCCGTATATTCGGAACCGCGCTCCGATTAGGAGCCTATCAGCTCACCCACACCTCTCAGGGGAACTCTGTCATGCCCGTGACCAGCACCGCGCTGCCCACCTTCACCACGCCGATCATCAGCGTCAAGGGGATCGTCCTGCCCGCGCCGGACCGCGGCGACGACCTCCAGGTGCGCGTCTCCGCACCGGCCACCGGCACCGATCTCCCGATCGTCGTGCTGGCCCACGGCTTCAGCGGGTCGATGTCGAACTACGACCCGATCGTGGACTTCTGGGCGGGCAACGGGTTCGTCGTCGTCCAGCCGACGTTCCTCGACTCGCTGACCCTCGGCCTCACCCCGGCCGACCCCCGCTACCCCGAGATCGCGCGCTTCCGCGTGCAGGACGTCCAGCGGGTGGTCGACGACCTGGAGCAGCTTCTCGCGGCCGTTCCCGGCCTGGGCGAGCGCGCCTCCCTCGACCGCATCGCCGTCGCGGGCCACTCGTGGGGCACGCAGACCATCGGCATGCTCCTCGGCGCCCGCGTCCTCGACGCCGACGGGCGGCCGGGCCCGAACCTGGCCGACCCGCGGGTGAAGGCGGGCGTGCTCTTCGCCGCGACCGGCTTCGGCGGCGACGACCTGACGCCGTTCGCGCAGGAGAACTTCGGCTCGTTCATGTACCCGGACTTCGAGGAGATGACCACGCCGTTCCTCACCGTCGCGGGTGACCACGACCAGTCGATGCTCAGCACCCGCGGCCCCGACTGGTTCACCGACGTCCACCACCACAGCAAGGGTTCCCGCGCGTTGCTGACCCTGTTCGGCGGCGAGCACTCGCTCGGCGGGATCCACGCCTACAACGCCACGGACACGACCGACGAGGACCCCGCGCGCGTCGCGGTGATCAGGCGGGCGTCCTGGGCGTTCCTGCGCGACGCCCTCGGTGTCGACGAGCTGGCGTGGAAGCAGGTGCAGGCCGAGGACCTCGACCCGGTCGGCCACCTCGACGTGAAGTGAGCAGACGAGAAACGCCGGCCACGCGTGCTGCGTGACCGGCGTCCGTCCGTGCGGGGTCTCAGCCGACCTCGGCCATGACCTCGTCCGACACGTCGAAGTTCGCGAAGACGTTCTGCACGTCGTCGCAGTCCTCCAGCGCGTCGATCAGCTTGAAGATCTTCTTCGCGCCCTCGGCCTCGAGCTGGACCGACACCGACGGCAGGAAGCTCGACTCGGCCGACTCGTAGTCGATGCCCGCGTCCTGCAGCGCCTTGCGGACCGGGATCAGGTCGCCCGCCTCGGACACGACCTCGAAGGCCTCGCCCAGGTCGTTGACCTCCTCGGCACCGGCCTCGAGCACCGACATCATCACGTCGTCCTCGGTCGTGCCCGCCTTCGGCACGATCACGACGCCCTTGCGGCTGAACATGTACGACACCGAACCGGGGTCGGCCATCGAACCGCCGTTGCGCGTCATCGCCGTCCGGACCTCGGTGGCGGCGCGGTTGCGGTTGTCGGTGAGGCACTCGATGAGCACCGCGACGCCGTTGGGGCCGTAGCCCTCGTACATGATCGTCTGCCAGTCGGCGCCGCCGGCCTCTTCACCGCCACCGCGCTTGCGGGCGCGCTCGATGTTGTCCAGCGGCACCGAGTTCTTCCGGGCCTTCTGGATGGCGTCGAACAACGTCGGGTTGCCGTCCGGGTCCCCACCACCCGTGCGGGCCGCCACCTCGATGTTCTTGATCAGCCGCGCGAACAGCTTGCCGCGCTTGGCGTCGATGGCGGCCTTCTTGTGCTTGGTGGTCGCCCACTTGGAGTGGCCGCTCATTTCTCCTCCGAACCAGTCAAACCACGAACCATGTCCACGAACAGGCGGTGGACGCGCTCGTCCCCCGTGAGCTCCGGGTGGAACGCCGTGGCCAGCACCTTGCCCTGCCTGACCGCGACGATCCTACCGGCGGCATCGCCCGCCTCAGCCGTAACGGGCACCGTAGCGAGGACCTCCACGTCCCCGCTCACCGACTCCACCCACGGCGCACGGATGAACACGGCGTGCACACTCTCGCCAGCCAGGTCGAGGTCGGTCTCGAACGAGTCGACCTGCCTGCCGAACGCGTTGCGGCGCACCGTGATGTCCAGGCCGCCGAGCTGGTGCTGGTCCTCGCGCCCGTCGAGCACGTCGTTGGCCAGCAGGATCATGCCCGCGCACGACCCGTAGGCGGGGAACCCGGCCTTGATCTTCGCCCGCAACGGCTCCAGCAGCTCGAAGTTGTCGAGCAGCTTGCTCATGGTCGTCGACTCGCCGCCGGGGATGACGATCCCGTCCAGCTCGTCCAACTCCTCGGCCCTGCGCACGGGCCGTGCCGTGACATCGCACTGAGCGAGCGACACGAGGTGTTCCTGGACATCGCCCTGGAGGGCGAGCACGCCGATGACGGGAGGAGCAGCGACAACCATGCTCACCAGCATATTCGAGCCGGATCAGGGGTTGTAGAAGACCTGGGCGAAGGCGCGGTCGAAGCGTCCCGCCGCCAGGTCGCCGCGCTGGATCCCCCAGTGGACGGTGGCGCTCTCCCAGCCGGAGACGTCCGCTCCGGCGTACCAGTCGGCCAGGAGCACCCAGTCCGCGACGTCGTCCGACACCGGGCCCTCCCAGTTGCCCTTCTCGGCCGCTCGCACGGCACGGCGCACGACGTTGCCGAGTGGATCGGTGTAGACGGCCTCCTCGTCCGCGTAACCGCCGATCTGGAGCGACCCCTCGGTGTTGACGGCCTCACGGGTGTCCTGCCAGACGTCGACGAGGTCCTCGGAGCGCGGGTGCCCGGGGATCGGGCCGGCCGTGCGCTCGCCGCGGACCTGGAACGCGTGGTGGTTGGGCAGGGACACGTCGGCCACGGCTCGCAGCGGGCCCTGGGGGAACTCCTTGAACATCATTTCGTAGTCGTCGATGTCCCACTCGTTCCAGGCGTTCCGGTCGCGTTCCACCACGGCCGTTCCGACGGGGACGTGGACCACGCTGCCCATGCTCACGCACTCGCCCTCGTCCTCCGGGAAGGCGAACAGCAGCAGCTGCCCGTCGCGCGGCAGCAGCAGATCCGTGCAGCCGGAGGGCAGCGCGGCGAGGTCGACGGTGGCGACGAACGGCTCGGCGGGGTCCGGGACGTCGGCCGGGAGCAGGAGCGGGCCGCCGAACCGGCCCACCACCGGTCCGTCCCCGGACTGCGTCAGCGTCGCGCAGGGGCGGGCGAGCATTAACCAGTTCTCCACGTCTTCCGGGGGAATTCCCCGCTCGATCGCTTTGTCGCGAAAGGGGGTCAACCGGTCGCCGAAGTCGAAAGTCATGGCGGAACAATAGGGGGTACGAAAAGGCCTCCCCGTCCAAGGGACGAGGAGGCCTTGTGCGGCACCGTCACTCGACGCTGACGAGTTCGTTCTGCTGCACGTCACGCGACTTCACGAAACGCCAGCCGACGAACAGCACCAGCGCGAGCACCGGAATCGACCAGAACGCGATCTTCTCGGCCGTTCCCGCGAACGCCATCTGCCCGATCACCAGCGCGAGGAAAGCCAGCGTTCCGTACGAGGTGTAAGGCGCGCCCGGCATCCGGTAGGAGGGCCGCTGGATCTCGCCCGCCAGGGCCTTCTTGCGCAGCCGCAGCTGGCAGATGATCAACGTGGCCCAGGTAGACACGACGCCCAGGGACGCCACGGCGATCGCGATGTCGAAGGCCTCCTTCGGCACGACGTAGTTGAGCACCACGCCGAAGAGGTAGGCGACACCGGTGAACAGGATGCCGCCGTAGGGCACGTGCCGGGAGTTCATCCGGCCGGTGACCGCGGGCGCCTCGCCCTTCTGCGCCAAGGACCTCAGGATGCGGCCGGTCGAGTAGAGACCGGAGTTGCAGGAGGACAGCGCGGCGGTCAGCACGACGGCGTTCATGATGTCGCCGACGACCGGGACGCCCAGCGCCGAGAACACGGTCACGAACGGCGACTCGGTGCCGGTGAAGTGGTCCCACGGCAGCAGCATCGTCAGCAGCAGCACCGAACCGACGTAGAAGATCGCGATGCGGTAGACGACGCCGTTGATGGCGCGCGGCATGACCTTCTCGGGGTCCTTGGTCTCACCCGCGGCGATGCCCACGAGTTCGATGGCCGCGTAGGCGAAGACGACGGCCTGCAACGTCATGAGGGCGATGCCGACGCCCGCCGGGAACAGGCCGCCGTGGCCGAGGGTGTTCGAGACCGAGGCCGTCGTGCCGCCGATGTCCGCGTTGCCGATGACCAGGCCGGTGCCCACCACCAGGAACACGACGATCGCGGTGACCTTGATGACGCTGAACCAGAACTCGAGCTCGCCGAAGAGCTTCACCGACAACAGGTTGATGGCCACGAGGACCACCAGCGCCACGAGAGCGGTGATCCACTGCGGCAGGTCGGGGAACCACTTGTGCATGTAGATCGCGATGGCGGTGATCTCGGCGATGCCGGTCATCGCCCAGTTCAGCCAGTAGAGCCAGCCCGACGTGAAGCCGGCCCACGGACCGATGAACTCGCGGGCGTACTCGACGAAGCTGCCCGACACGGGTCGATGCAGCACCAGTTCGCCCAACGCGCGCATGACGAAGAACGCAGCGAGGCCGCACACCGCGTACGACAGGATCAGCGACGGCCCCGCTGTGGCGAGGCGCCCGCCCGCACCCAGGAAGAGGCCGACGCCGATCGCGCCACCGATGGCGATCATCTGCACCTGGCGCTTGCTCAACGCCTTGGTGTAGCCGTCCGCATCGATTTCCACAGAACTCACGAAGAGGTTCCTTCCGAAAACGGAAAAATGCTCGCGTCGGAACCTCCCGCGCCCCGACGCACTGAATGCGGGGAACCCTAGCGAGTGGCGGTCATCACCAAGAAACCACCTGGGGAAGACTTAACGTAAGCCACGTCACACAGCGCTGCGTTTAGGTCTTCCCAAATGTCTTCGACGTGCTCGAGGCCCACGGAAATGCGCAGCAAATTGTCCGGAACGCCGGAAGCCCGCAGTTCTTCTCCGGGAACGAGGCGATGTGTCAAAGCCGAGGGGTGCTCGATCAACGTGTCGACCGAACCCAATGAGACGGCCGGCGTGATGAGCTTCAAACGGCGCACCACCTCGACCGGATCGCCGTGCACGCCGAACGCGATCATTGCGCCCGTTCCGCGCATCTGCCGTGACGTGGACGGGTAGCGCACGAACTCCACGGCGTCGTGCTCGGCCAGCCGCGAGGCCAGCACCTCCGCCGACCGGGAGGCCGCCTCGACGCGCAGCGGCAGGGTGGCGAGGCCGCGGTGCAGCAGGTAGCCGCCGAGCGGGTGGAGCACGGCGCCGGTGATGATCCTGACCTGCCGCAACGCCGCCGCAAGCTCCTCGGAGCAGGCCACCACGCCGCCCAGGACGTCGCCGTGCCCGCCCAGGTACTTGGTGCCCGAGTGCAGCACGTACTCCGCGCCGTGCAGCGCCGGGTTCTGCAGGACCGGCGTCGCGAAGGTGTTGTCGACCATGACCGGCACCGACCCGGCCTGGCGCACGACGTGCTCGATGTCGACGAGGTCGAGGTTGGGGTTGGCCGGCGTCTCGACGACGACGAGCCCGGTGTCCGGCCGGATCGCGGAGGCCACCAGGCCCGCCTCGACGTACGTCGTCGTGACGCCGAGCAGACCGGACGACAGCAGGTGGTCGGTGCCGCCGTACAGCGGCCGCACGGCCACGACGTGCGGTTTTCCGGCCATGACACACGCGGCCTGGACGACGGCGGTCACCGCCGCCATGCCGCTGCCGAACGCCACGGACGTCTCGGTGTGCTCGAGGGCCGCGAGCGCCTGCTCGAAACGGGCCACCGTCGGGTTGTGCAGCCGCGCGTAGACGGGCGAGGAGGCCCGCGCGGCGCCGGTGGCCCAGTCCCCCAGCGCCTGACCGCCGAGCGCCTGGTCGGGCACGGGGTAGGTGGTGGACAGGTCGATGGGAGGAGCGTGCACGCCGAGCTCCGCGAGGTCGTCGCGGCCGCCGTGCACTGCGATGGTCTCGATGCGCGTCATGGCCCGAATGGTGGAGACTTCCTCGGCGTAGCGGGTGATTGTTCGCAGCCGATTCGATGAAACGGAGAAGAGCCGTGCTGGATTCGATCGACGAGGCCATCGTGCGGGAGCTGCGGAAGGACGCGCGGCTGCAGAACAAGGACCTGGCCGAACGCGTCAACGTCGCGCAGTCGACGGCGGTGGTCCGGCACCGGGCGTTGCGGGAGCGGGGCGTGATCACCGGCTACCACGCGGAGATCGACCCCGGCGCCGTCGGGCAGCACGTGCAGGCGATGCTCGCGGTGAAGATCCGCCCGCACACCAAAGAGATCGTCGACCCGTTCATGGCGTACGTGCTCTCGCTCCCCGAAACGCTCGCGCTCTCCCACGTGACGGGTCCGGAGGATTTCCTCGTGCACGTCGCCGTGTCCGACGTCGGTCATCTCCAACGGCTCGTGCTCGACAAGTTCACGAGCCGCCGGGAGGTGACGGAGGTGCACACGAACCTGCTTTTCTCCCACGTCAGAAAGCACTAGGTGTGATGTCCAGGGACGTTGTTCCGGTTTGGGCGGGTGACGGCCTGTCGTGAAGACAGGTGAAGGCCTCTGGATGTGAAGTGGAGCTGTCTAGGAACCGCTTCACCACCCGGAGGCCTTCGTGTCCCACCCTAACGCGGCGCTGACGCCGCGTGCCCGGCTGCGCCTGGCGCGTCTGGTCGTCGAGCAGAACTGGCGTCCCGCCGAGGCCGCGAGAATGTTCATGACCTCGGTCAGAACAGCACGTAAATGGGCTGAGCGCTACCGGCTCGAGGGCGAAGCCGGGATGGCCGACCGCAGCTCGCGGCCGCACCACAGCCCGGCCAAGACGCCCGATCCCGTGGTGCGGCAGATCGTGACGCTGCGCCGGCGCCACCGGCTCGGACCCGTGCAGATCGCGGGCCGGCTGGGTCTCGCGGCCTCGACAGTGCACGCGGTGCTGGTGCGCTGCCGGATCAACAGGCTGTCCCGGATCGACCGGGTCACCGGCGAACCGTTGCGCCGCTACGAACATCCACATCCCGGTTCGCTGCTGCATGTCGACGTCACCAAGTTCGGCAACATTCCCGACGGCGGCGGCTGGCGCTTCGTCGGCAGGAAACAGGGCGATCGCAACCGCGAGGCCACCGCCAAACGCACCGGCGCCCGGCACGCCCACTACGAACCCAACGTCGGCACCGCGGTCCTGCACACCGTGATCGACGACCACTCCCGCGTCGCCTACATCGAAATCCATGCCGACGAGACCGCCGCCACCGCCATCGGTGTCCTGCAACGAGCGATCGCCTGGTTCGCCGACCGCGATGTCACCGTCGAAAGAGTGTTGTCCGACAACGGATCCTGCTACCGCTCGCATGCCTGGCGCGACGCCTGCGCCGAGCTCGTCGTCCGGCACAAACGGACCCGGCCCTACCGTCCGCAGACCAATGGCAAGATCGAACGCTTCCACCGCACCCTGGCCGACGGCTGGGCCTACGCCCGCCACTACCCCTCAGAAACCCAGCGCCGAGCAGCCCTGCCCGGCTGGCTGCATTTCTACAATCACCACCGAGCCCACTCCGCCCTCGGAGGCCAGCCACCCATCACCCGGCTGACCAACCTCCCTGGACATCACAACTAGGCGACGCCGAGCAGCCTCAGTCCCGCGGTCGTTCCCGCCGCCAGGACAATAATTGCGACAAACGGCAGTTTGCGCCACGCCGCAAGCCCACCGACAGCAACGCCCGCGGCCAGTGCCCAGCCACCGAACTGCTTGCCGTTCGTCAAAGCGGACACGGCCACCAAAGCGAGCAACAACACCGTGGCGGAGGCGGACATCAGTTCGCGGACCTTCTCGGGCAGCGTGACGCGGTCGCGCAGCAACGGCCCGGCGAACCGGATGGCGAAGGTGCCGGCGGCCAGGATCAGGACCGCGGTGACGGGCACGGCTCCTCCTTCTTGGTGGTGCGGAACGCGAACAGACCGGCCAGTGCGAGCAGCACGGGCACACCGGCGGGCAGGAACGGCGTCGTCAGGAGCGCGATCGCGGCACCGGCGAGAGCAGCGTTGCGCGTCGCCGCGTCCTTGAGCGCCGGGAGCGTGAGCGCCAGCAGTGCCGCCGGGAACGCCGCGTCCAGCCCGAACGTCCCCGGGTCACCGATCGCCTGCCCCACGAGCGCACCGACGAGCACGCCCACGTTCCAGGTGAAGAACAACGACACACCGCACGCCCAGTAGGCGGCACGCGCTCTCGCGGGATCCCTCTGCGCCATCGCGAATGCCGTCGACTCGTCGATCAACAGGTGACTGCCGACGATCCGCGCGAGCGGGTTCCTGCCGAGCACGTCCCCGACCGCGAGCCCGAACGGCAGGTGCCGCGCGTTGAGCACGAGCCCGGCCAGCACCGCGGCGGCAGGGCTGCCACCAGCGGCGACAACGCCCACGGCCATGAACTGCGAGCCGCCCGCGAAGATCACCAGCGACATCAGCACCGGCATCCACCACGGCAGGCCGGAACCCACCGAGATCGCGCCGAAGCTCGCACCGGTCACCGCGGCCCCCAGTGCCACCGCGGCCACGTCACGCAGGAGCACAGCATCAAGAGTTCGCCAGATCGAACGCACCACCCATTAAGATGAACACCTGGACTCGGTGTTCGTCAAGACGAACGGATGGACTTCTGTGTCGAACGCACCACTCGACCTGATCGCGGCCAACCTCCGGCGTGAGCGCGATCGCACCGGCATGTCGCTGAGCGAGGTCGCCAAGAAGGCAGGCATCGCGAAGTCGACGCTCTCCCAACTGGAGTCCGGCGCGGGAAACCCCAGCGTGGAGACCCTGTGGGCCCTCGGCGTGGCCCTGGGCGTCCCGTTCAGCCAGCTCGTCGAACCCGCCGTCCCCCGCGTGCAGGTGATCCGGGCGGGCGAGGGCCCCGTCATCCACTCCGAGCGCGCGCACTACTCCGCGACGCTGCTGGCCGCGTGCCGTCCGGGCACCAAGCACGACATCTACTGGCTGGCACTGGAACCCGGCGGCGCCCGCGAGTCGTTGCCGCACGTGCCGGGCAGCGTCGAGCACATGATCGTGGCGTCGGGCCGGTGCCTGGCGGGGCTCGCCGACGACCCGATCGAACTCGGGCCCGGTGACTACATCGTTTATCCCGGGGATCTGCCGCACGTGTGCAAGGCGTTGGAGCCGGGGACGACGGCGATGATGGTGATGGAGCACACCGTCTAGCTGAGGCGGCTGTGGAGGGTCCGCAGCCACGGTTCGGCGAGGGTGGGCTCACCGGCGATGGCACGAGCGATCATTCGCCGCACCTCCTTGGTGCGGCCCAGCTCCACGAGGTGCACGGCCTCGGCGAGCGCCTCACGCGTGCGTTCGTCGCGCTTGGCCTCACGCAGGTACTCGCGCCACCTGTGCAGCTGGTAGGGCCAAGTCAGCTTGTCCTGATGATCACCGAGGTAGCTCCACACGAACGGATGCAGCGACACGTTGACCACGGACCCGGCGGGCAGGCGGCGCGGCCAGTCGGCGTCCTGCTGCCAGCGCCACGTGTTCGGGCTGGTCTTCGTGCGGCTCGTCACACCGATGAAGCGCAGCTTGCGCCGGATCGCGGGCCAGGTCTCGCGCTCCTCGGCGATCCAGTCGTCCAGCAGCGCGAACAACCTGGCGAAGGTCTCGCCCTGCCACACGACGTCGACGAAGGTCACCGGCCGGTCGCGCCGGGCCAGCGAGGCAGGGGCGATGCCGATCTCCGCGAACATCTCGCGAGCCCGCAGCACCTCCGACCGGCTGATCCGGCGGAAGCGGTCGATCGACAGCGGCAGCCGGCGTGGTACCCGGCCGGTGCCCTCCAGCGCACCGCCGAGCAGGTCGAACATCGAGTCGAGCGACCGGCCGACGAACACCAGGTCACCGTTGCCGCTGCGGGCCAGCACCTTGCCCGCGCACTCGGCGAGGTCGTCGAGGTACCAGACCTCGGGCGCCTCGACACCGTCGAGCATCGACCCGAGCTGGTCGGGCCTCACGAGGTCCCAGCGGAGCGGCATGTTCACGCGGCCATGATGACCAGCGCGGCACTGCCGGCGCCAACGAAAAACGGGCCGCGTCGCGCGTGCGACCGGCCCGTTCTTCCATTCAAACGTATAGCAGAGAGGGGGCCTTGCCACAAGGCCCCGGGCATCGTTCACACTCGACGCCTCAAGCCAAAACCAGGCGCACTGGGGAGCACGTGGGTTACGAAGAAGAACTGCAGTCCGAACGCGACTACGTGGCCGGTCTCTACGCACGGCTCGATGGCGAACGTGCGCGCGTGAAGGCGGCGTACCAGTCCGCGCTGGGTGGCACCGGCGAGACCGCGATGGAACGCGACAACGAGGTGCGCGCCCGGCACCGCGAGATGAAGCGCCTGAACGTGGCCGACTACGGCCTGTGCTTCGGCCGGCTCGACAGCGCCGACGGGGACGTCTCCTACATCGGCAGGATCGGGCTGTTCGACGAGTTCGACGACTTCGAGCCGTTGCTGCTCGACTGGCGGGCACCGGCGGCGCGGCCGTTCTACACCGCCACCGGCGCGAACCCCGAGGGGCAGCGCCGCCGTCGCCAGTTCCTCACCCGCCGCCGCACGGTGGCCGGGTTCACCGACGAGGTGTTCGGCAAGCTCGGCGAGGAGCGGGGCGACGTGGCCCTGCTGGAGGCGCTCAACGCACCGCGCGGGCAGGGCATGCGCGACATCGTGGCGACCATCCAGTCCGAACAGGACGCGATCATCCGGCTCGACCACCCCGGCGTGCTGGTCATCGAGGGCGGGCCGGGTACCGGCAAGACGGTCGTGGCGCTGCACCGCGTCGCCTATCTGATGTACACGCAACGAGAGCGCATGGAACGGCACGGCGTTCTCGTCGTCGGCCCGAACCCGGCGTTCCTCAACCACATCAGCCGCGTGCTGCCGTCGCTGGGCGAGTCGGACGTCGTGTTCTCGACCGCCGGCAGCCTGCTGCCCGGTCTGCTCGCGACCGCCGAGGACGCGCCCGAGGTCGCGAAGATCAAGGGTTCGCGCACGATGGTGGACGTGCTGAAGGCGGCCGTCGCGGCCCGGCAGCGGGTTCCGGAGGAGCCGATCCCGATCGGGATCAAGGACATCGTCGTCAACATCGGCGCGGACGTCGCCGAGTGGGCCCGGCAGGAGGCGCGCGACAGCGGCCTGCCGCACAACGAGGCCCGCGCGGTGTTCCGCGAGATCGTCACGTACGTCCTGACCGAGCGCGCCATCGGCCGCATCGGCAAGGGCTGGATGGCCCGGGACGACAAGCAGGCGTGGGAGGACATGCGGTCGGGCCTGGTGCGGGACCTCGCCGACGACGACGCGTTCATCGCCGCGCTCGACGCGCTGTGGCCGATCATGACGCCGTTCGAGCTGCTGGGCTCGCTGTACTCGTCGCCGGAGGAGCTCGCGGCGGCGGGCGCGGACCCGTCGCTGCACCGCGCCGAGGGCGACGCGTGGACCGTGTCGGACGTGCCGCTGCTCGACGAGCTGTACGACCTGCTGGGCAAGGACGGCTCCGAGCAGGCCGCCCACCAGGCCGCGGAGGCCGAGCGCGCGGCCGAGGCCCGGTACGCGGCCGAGGTGCTCGACAGCATGGTCGGCCGCTTCGACCACATGGACGACGAGGACCACCTCTTCGCCTCGGACATGCTGGAGGCCAACGACCTGGCCGAGCGCTTCGAGAACCACGACCAGCGCACGCTCGTCGAGCGGGCGATGGCCGACCGCGGCTGGACGTACCGGCACGTGGTGGTGGACGAGGCTCAGGAACTGTCCGAAATGGACTGGCGGGTGCTGATGCGCCGCTGTCCCGGCCGTTCCTTCACCGTGGTGGGCGACCTGGCGCAGCGCCGTGCGCCGGCGGGGGCCACGTCGTGGGGTCAGATGCTGGACCCGTACGTGCCGGGCCGCTGGGAGTACCGCTCGCTGACGGTCAACTACCGCACGCCGGCGGAGATCATGGCCGTCGCGGCCAGGGTCCTCGCCGAGTTCGCACCGGACGTCGTCGCGCCGGAGTCGGTGCGCGCCAACGGTGTCGAGCCGTGGGCGCGGCAGCTGACCGAGGACGAGCTGCCGGCCGCCATCGAGGAGTTCACCCTCGCGGAAGCCGCCCTCGAAGGCACCAGCGTGGTGATCGGCCCGCCCGGCGTGCCCGGCACCGTGCCCGCCGCGGAGACGAAGGGCCTGGAGTACGACTCCGTGCTCGTCGTGGAGCCGGAGCGGATCATGGCCGAAGGGCCGCGGGGCGCGGCGGAGCTGTACGTGGCGCTCACCCGTGCCACGCAACGACTCGGCGTGCTGCACCACGAACCGCTGCCCGAGGCGCTGTCCGGCCTGGCCGAAACCGTGCGCACCTGACGCGGAGGACGGATTACGCTCCCCCTTTCGACCACTGGGGGAACCTGATGACCACACCACCTGACAGACCCGGCGAGCCGGAGAACCCGTGGGCGCCGCCCGCAGGCCCGGCCCGCCGGTCGCCCGACCAGAACGACGCCCTGTACGGCCCCGTCGACCCGGACCCGTTCGGGGCCTACTCGGGCCCCGCGCCGCAGTACCCGCAGCTGGGCGACGGCCCGCGGCCGATGCTGGACGTGGCACCGCAACGGTCCTCGCGCGCCGGCCTGCTGATCGGAGCCGGCCTGCTCGTGCTCGTCGTGGCGATCGGGGCCGTGCTGCTGTGGGTCGTGCGCAAGGACGACCTGGAGTTCGGCAGCGGCACCGCGCCGGCCACGACGACGGTGCCGACGACCACGACCAGCAAGCCGAAGCCGTTCGCGGTGGTCGGCGACTGCGTGCTGCTCACCGGCGGGACGTTCGACGCGGCCTACGCGAAGACCGAGTGCACCGAGAACAAGCACAACTACGTGGTCACCAGGACGTTGCAGACCGCGGAGAAGTGCGGCGAGGACGACGACTCGTACGTCAAGTACACCAAGGGGTACGGCATGAACGTGTGCCTGGTCCCGGTGTTCGCCGACGGCGAGTGCTACGACTTCGCGCTCGCGTCGCTGAAGGCGGAGTTCCCGAAGAAGCCGTGCGGCGGCTACATGGTCGTGAAGGCCAAGGTGCTGGCGGACACCGTCGACAAGGCGGCGTGCGGGCAGGACGAACGGCTCGCGCTCGCCCTCGCGTACCCGGAGATCAAGACGACGTACTGCCTGACCCACACGTTCACGATCGGCTGAGAACGACCGAGAGCGCACCGCCACGAAGCGGTGCGCCCTCGTTCCGCAGTGCTTACCAGCCGCGCTCGGCGAGGCGGTGCGGCTCCGGCACGTCCTCGACGTTGATGCCGACCATGGCCTCGCCCAGGCCGCGCGAGACCTTGGCGATGACGTCGGGGTCGTCGTGGAAGGTGGTGGCCTTCACGATGGCCTCGGCGCGCTGGGCCGGGTTGCCGGACTTGAAGATGCCGGAACCGACGAACACGCCCTCGGCGCCGAGCTGCATCATCATCGCGGCGTCGGCCGGGGTCGCGATGCCGCCCGCGGTGAAGAGCACGACGGGCAGCTTGCCGTTCTGGGCGACCTCGCGGACCAGCTCGAACGGCGCCTGGAGCTCCTTGGCGGCGACGTAGAGCTCGTCCTCGGGGAGGTTCTGCAGGCGGCGGATCTCCTGGCGGATCTTGCGCATGTGCGTGGTGGCGTTCGAGACGTCACCGGTGCCGGCCTCGCCCTTGGAGCGGATCATGGCCGCACCCTCGGTGATGCGGCGCAGGGCCTCGCCGAGGTTCGTGGCGCCGCAGACGAAGGGGACGGTGAACGCCCACTTGTCGATGTGGTTCGCGTAGTCGGCCGGGGTGAGGACCTCGGACTCGTCGATGTAGTCGACACCGAGCGACGCGAGGACCTGGGCCTCGACGAAGTGGCCGATGCGGGCCTTCGCCATGACCGGGATCGAGACGGCGTTGATGATCCCGTCGATCAGGTCGGGGTCGCTCATGCGCGCGACGCCGCCCTGGGCGCGGATGTCGGCGGGAACGCGCTCGAGGGCCATGACGGCGACGGCGCCCGCGTCCTCCGCGATCTTCGCCTGGGTCGCGTCGACCACGTCCATGATCACGCCACCCTTGAGCATCTCGGCCATGCCGCGCTTGACGCGGGCAGTACCCGTGACCTGATCAGTGCTCACCTGGGCAACCTTTCACGAGGGGAAGTCTTGGTGAACTCACGGTACGACCGCTGTGGCCCCCTCTGCCAAGCCACTGGAGCCACGTTTTGGAAGGCCACTTTCACGATCAACGCAGGTCGTGACGCCCGTCACTGAGCTTGTTGGCCGCTCCTTCGGAGGCGGCGGCTCGATCGCCGGGAAGCCGGTCGTCCGGCCGAATCGCTCGCACCGAATTGGGCTTCGCCGAATTCGGCACGAGCGGTTGACCGGACGACCGGCGCGACCTCGCGCACATGACACCGGTTCTCGATCGATCCCGCCACCGCCAAGCGGGTTGCACGGGGTTGTCCCGGAACTCCATCGGGTGTGAGATCGAACACTACGACTTGACGGAGGTCGCCATGGGAAGCAAGCACTCCGACAACGGCACATCGGCAGGCGCGGTCGCTGTGGACGACCCGGCCAAGGTCCGCAACGTCGTGCTCGTGGGCCCGTCCGGTGCGGGCAAGACGACGCTCACCGAGGCCCTGCTCGCCGCCACCGGCGTGCTGACCCGCGCGGGATCGGTCACCGAGGGCACCACGGTCTGCGACCACGACCCGGCCGCCGTGCGACAACAACGGTCGGTAGGCCTCGCGGTGGCCCCGATCCAGCACGGGGACATCAAGATCAACCTGATCGACACCCCCGGCTACGTCGACTTCGTGGGTGAGCTCAGGGCAGGACTCCGGGCCGCGGACGCGGCCCTTTTTGTTGTCAACGCCTTCGAGGGCGTGGACGCGGCCACCATCGCGTTGTGGGAGGAGTGCGCTCTCGTCGGCATGCCTCGGGCCGTGGTCATCACACGCACCGACCACCACCGCGCGAACTTCGGCAACGAGGTCATCGAGTGCCAGGCGGCGTTCGGCGCGGGCGTCACGCCGTTGTACGTGCAGGAGGGCGACTCCCTCGTCGGCCTGCTGACGTCCGGTGAGAACTACCCGGACGAGCGCGCGGCGTTGATCGAGGGGATCATCGCCGAGAGCGAGGACGAGACCCTCATGGACCGCTACCTGGCGGGCGAGGAGATCGACCAGGACACGCTGATCGCCGATCTGGAGACCGCCGTCTCGCGCGGCTCGTTCCACCCCGTCATGCCCGTGTGCGCCGCCACCGGCATGGGCCTGACGGAGTTGCTGGACGGCATCGCGCGCGCGTTCCCGTCACCGCTGGAGCACGACGTTCCCGCCGTGACATCGGTAGAGGGCATCCCACAACCCAGAATGGCCGCCGACCCGGACGGGCCACTCGTCGCCGAGGTGGTCCGCACAGCCGTGGACTCCTACGTCGGCCGCGTGTCGTTGGTCCGCGTCTTCTCCGGCACCCTCCGCCCCGAACGCCCCGTGCACGTCTCCGGTCACGGCATGGCCGACCGCGGCCACGAGGACCACGACGCCGACGAACGCGTCGCCCACATCTACTCGCCGCTGGGCTCGTCCCTGCGCGAGGTGCCCTACTGCGTCGCCGGCGACCTCTGCGCCCTCACCAAGCTCACCACCGCCGAGACCGGGGACACCGTCTCCGCCCCCGAACAGCCGTTGCTGATGGCGCCGTGGGACATGCCGGAACCGTTGCTGCCCATAGCCGTCGTGCCGCGCACACGCAGCGACGAGGACAACCTGGCCCGCAACCTCAACCGCCTGGTCGCGAGCGACCCGACCCTGCGCCTCGACCGCAACGCCGAGACGCACCAGATGGTCCTGTGGTGCATGGGCGAGGCGCACGCCGACGTAGTGCTGGCCCGCCTGCGCGCGGGCGGCGCGGAGATCGACACCGAACCGGTCCGCGTCCCGTTCCGCGAGACCTTCGCGGCAGCGGCGAAAGGCCACGGCCGGCACGTCAAGCAGTCCGGAGGCCACGGCCAGTACGCGGTGTGCGACATCGTCGTCGAACCGCTCCCCCGCGGCTCCGGCTTCGAGTTCGTGGACAAGATCGTCGGCGGCTCGGTCCCCCACCAGTTCATCCCCAGCGTCGAGAAGGGGGTGCGCGCACAGCTGGAACGAGGTCTGCACGACGGCACACCGGTCGTCGACGTCCGGGTGACCCTCGTCGACGGCAAGGCGCACTCGGTCGACTCGTCGGACGCCGCGTTCCAGACAGCGGGCGCGCTGGCGCTGAAGGAGGCCGCGGCGGCGGCGCGCACCCAGCTGCTGGAACCGATGGACGAGGTCGCGATCCGCCTGCCCGACGAGCACCTCGGCACCGTGCTGGGCGACCTGTCCGGACGACGGGGCCGCGTGCTCGGCACCGAGGCGGACGAGGGCGGGCGCACGGTGATCCGCGCCGAGGTGCCGTCGTCGGAGCTGCTGCGGTACGCGATCGAGCTGCGGTCGCTGACGTCGGGCACCGGCACGTTCACGCGCCGGTTCTCGCGCTACGACCCGCTGCCGGAGGCACTGGCGGCCCGCGCCGGCAGGTAGCAGCGATCGCTCCGGTGCTCCACGCGCGGGTCCGGAGCGCGGTCGAGGCGGGCCGTCACGGCGAGGCCCGCTTCCGCCAGCGCGCGGGCCTCCTCCTCGGGGTCGAGGAAGCGGAAGGTCAGGTCGACCTCGTCACCCTTCGCGTACAGGCAGACGAGCGCGCCGACCGACCGCGACCACGTCGAGCAGTGCGCGGTCCAGCGGTTTGCCGGCGAGTGTCCACTCGTCGACCCTAGGTGTTCTGCGGGAACCCCAGGTTCACGCCTCCGTGCGACGGATCGAGCCACCGCGACGTGACCACCTTCGACCGCGTGAAGAAGTGCACGCCGTGCGGCCCGTACGCGTGCGCGTCGCCGAACAGCGATTCCTTCCACCCGCCGAACGAGTAGTAGGCGACCGGCACGGGAATCGGCACGTTCACGCCGACCATGCCCACCTCGATCTCGTTCTGGAACCGCCGCGCCGCACCCCCGTCGTTGGTGAAGATCGCGGTGCCGTTGCCGTACCTGTTCGAGTTCACCATCTCCACGGCGTCCTCGTAGGTGTCGCAGCGCACGACCGACAGGACGGGGCCGAAGATCTCGTCGGTGTAGACCGACATGTCCGTGCCGACGTGGTCGAAGAGCGTGGGCCCGAGCCAGAACCCACCGTCGTCGCCGTCGATCGGGTGGTCGCGGCCGTCGACCGCGAGCACGGCGCCCTCGGACACGCCCGCGTCCAAATAGGACGTCACCTTGTCGCGGTGCACGCCGGTGACGAGCGGGCCCATCTCGCAGGAGGCGCCGGAGCCGACCTGCACCTCGGCCATCCGGGCCTTGATGCGGTCGACCAGCGCGTCGCCGACCTCGCCCACGGCCACGACGACCGAGATCGCCATGCAGCGCTCTCCTGCCGAGCCGAAGCCCGCCGAGACGGCGGCGTCCGCGGCCAGGTCCAGGTCGGCGTCCGGGAGGACGACCATGTGGTTCTTGGCGCCGCCCAGCGCCTGCACGCGCTTGCCGTGCGAGGTGCCGGTCTCGTAGACGTAGCGGGCGATCGGGGTGGAGCCGACGAACGAGATCGCCTTCACGGTCGGGTGCTCCAGCAACCGGTCGACGGCCACCTTGTCGCCGTGCACGACGTTCAGGACGCCGTCCGGCAGGCCCGCCTCGGCGAAGAGCTCGGCGATGAAGTTCGACGACGACGGGTCCTTTTCGGACGGTTTCAGGACGACCGTGTTGCCGCAGGCGATTGCGGTCGGCACGAACCACAGCGGGACCATGGCCGGGAAGTTGAACGGCGAGATGACGCCGACCACGCCGACGGGCTGCTGGATCGAGTAGACGTCGACGCGGGTCGACGCGTTCTCGCTGAAGCCGCCCTTGAGCAGTTGCGGGATCCCGCAGGCGTACTCGACGGATTCGAGGGCGCGCTGGATCTCGCCGCCCGCGTCGGAGACGACCTTGCCGTGCTCCGCCGAGACGATCTTCGCCAGGTCGCCCTTGCGGTCGTTGAGCAGCTCGCGGAACTTGAACATGACCGTGGTGCGCTGCGCCAGGGATGCGTTGCGCCAGGACGCAAACGCTTCCGCGGCCGCGGAGACCGCCGCGTCCACTTCGGACACCGAGGCGAACGCGACCTGCTGGGCCACCTTGCCGGTCGTCGGGTCGTAGACGTCGCCCGCGCGTTCCGGGGACTCGTCCCAGGGCTTGCCGTTGATCCAGTGCCTGATCACGCCTTCTCCACCGCCTGAGCCAGGATTCCCAGTGCCTCTTCGAGTTCGTCCTCGGTCAGCGTCATCGGCGGGGCCAGGCGGATCACGTTGCCGTACAGGCCGCCCTTGCCGACGAGCAGGCCGCGCGCCCTCGACTCGTTCAGGACCGTGGCCGCCGCGGCGCCGTTCGGTTCGCCCTCGGGGCCGACGAACTCGACGCCGACCATGAGGCCCTTGCCGCGCACGTCGCCGATCACCGGGTGCTTGTCGGCGATCTCGCGCAGGCCGCTCAGCAGCCGCGAGCCGAGCTTGGCGGCGTTGGCCTGCAGGTCGTGGTCGAGCAGGTAGTTCACGGTGGCGAGCGCGCCGGCCGTGGAGATCGGGTTGCCGCCGAACGTGGAGATCGAGTTCGCGTTGATCGTGTCCATCAGGTCGCCGCGCGCGACGACGCCGCCGATCGCGAGACCGTTGCCGAGGCCCTTGGCGAACGTCATCGCGTCCGGCACCACGTCGTGCGCCTGGATGCCCCAGAAGTGCTCGCCGGTGCGGCCCCAGCCGGTCTGCACCTCGTCGGAGACGAAGAGGATGCCGTACTCGTCGAGCACGTCCTTGAACGCGCGGAACAGGCCGTCGGGCGGGGACGTGAAGCCGCCGACGCCCTGGATCGGCTCGGCGATCATGCAGGCGACGTCGCCGGACGTGGTGGTCTCGATGATCTCGCGCAGGTCGTCGACGCAGGCCTTGATGTAGTCGGCGTCGTTGAAGGACTTGAACGGCGAGCGGTAGCGGTAACCGCCGTGCACCCAGCTGACCTTGATCGGCGACAGCGCGGACGCCGACCAGCCGCGGTTGCCCGTGATGGCGATCGTGGCGAACGCACGGCCGTGGTAGCTGTTGCGCAGCGCCAGCACCTGCTCGCTGCGGCGCGCCTGGGTGGCGAGCATCAGCGCGGTCTCGTTGGCCTCGGTGCCGGAGTTGGTGAAGAACACCTTGGCGTCCGGGATGCCGGAGAGCTCCGCGATCTTCTCCGCGAGCTCGACCTGCGACTGGATCAGGTACAGCGTGGAGCTGTGCAGCACGCCCGTGTCGAGCTGCGACCGGATCGCGTCGCTGATCTCCGCGACGTCGTAGCCGATGGCGTTGGTCAGGATGCCCGCGAAGAAGTCCAGGTAGGTCGTGCCCTCGCGGTCGGTCACCCGGCGCCCGGAAGCGCTCGCGATCTCGATGGGCTCGTCGTAGTAGAGGGCCAGCCACTTCGGCATCACCGCGCGGTGACGTGCCAGCAGCTCCTTGTGGGCCATCTCGCCTCCAGGGGTTCCGCACCTGACCTCGGAGTCTGCTGGCGCAGGACCCTGGCCGCCATGCACAACCTGTACCCGGATCGGCTGGTTGGCATTACGTTGTGTCCATGTACCCGACGGTCGCGGATGTCGTCGCCCTCCCGGTGATCCGGCAGGGGAAACCGCGCCTGGTGGCGGGGTCGGCGGGCCTCGCCCGGAGGGTCCGCTGGGTGCACGTGGCGGAGATCGCGGACATCGCGCCGTTGCTGCGCGGCGGCGAACTGGTGCTCACGACCGGTGTGATGCTGCCCGAGTCCGGGCTCGCCCGGTACGTCGAGGAACTGGCCGCCGTGGGCTGCGCCGGGCTGGTCGTCGAGCTGGGGCGGCGGTGGCGCGACGACGTGCCGGCCGCGCTCGTCACCGAGGCCGAACGGCACGGGTTGCCGCTGGTCACGCTCACCGAGGAGACCAAGTACGTCGCCGTGACCGAAGCCGTCGTCGGGTTGATCGTGGACGCTCAGCTGGCCGAGCTGCGGGCCGCGGAACAGGTGCACGAGACGTTCACGGCGCTGACGGTCGCGGGCGCCGAGCCGTCCGAGGTGCTGCGCGAGGTGGCGCGGACGTCCGGACTGGCCGTCGTCCTGGAGACGCTGGGCCACGAGGTGCTCGCCTACGACGCGGCGGGCAACGACCCCGTGACGCTGCTGGACGACTGGGCGGCGCGCTCGCGGGCCGTCACGGTGACCGAGCGGACCGCCTACGACACGGTGTCCGGCTGGCTGATCACGATCGTCGGGGCGCGCGGGGCCGACTGGGGCCGGCTGGTGATGGTCTCGCCGGAGGCTCCACCGCACCGGCACGTCGTGGTCGCCGAACGCGCCGCGTCCGCGTTGGCCGTGCATCGGCTCGTGGCGCGCGACCGGGAGTCGTTGGAACGGCAGACGCACCGCACGTTGCTGGCGCAGCTGCTCGGCCAGTCGCCTCAGTCACCGGACCTGGGCGCGCGGGCGGCGGCACTGGGGGTGCCGCTGGAACGACGGCAGCTCATCGGCGTGGCGGTCCGGCCGGTGTCGGTGCTGCAGGGGCAAACGCTTGCCACGCAGGAGGTCCTGCGCGATCTCGCCGAGGCGACCGCGCTCGCGGGCCGGCGGGTGACGGTCGCGGCGCTGGTCGGCGTCGTCGACGACACGTCGGTGCGGGCGCTGCTCTCGGTGCCGATGACCGTGGGCGTGGAAGGGGTGCTGCGCAAGGTCGCCCGCGAGGTCCACCGGACGGCGGCGTCCGAGGTCGTCATCGCCGTCGGCACCACCGTGACGTCCACAACGGACGTTCGCCGGTCGCTGGGCGAGGCGGCGCACGTGGCCGGGGCGGCGTTGCGAGCGCCCGGATCCCAGCTCTACCACCGGCTCGACGACGTCCGGCTGCGCGGCCTGCTGCACCTGCTGCGCGACGACGAACGGATGCGGGCGTTCGCCGATCGCGAGCTCGGGCCCCTGCTGGCACGGGACGCGGCGCAGGGATCGCGGCTCGTGGAACTGCTGCGGTGCCTGTGCGAGAACGGCGGCAACAAGTCGGCGGCGGCCGCGGCGGCACACCTCTCGCGCACCGCTTACTACCAGCAGCTGGGGCGGATCGAACAGGTCCTCGGCGTCTCGCTGGAGGACCCGGAGTCCGTGCTCTCGCTCTACGTCGCCCTGCTGGTGCACGAAATGGGCCCGTGAGCGCGCACGGGCCCATTTTCGACGTGCGAACTCAGCCGTTGATCGTCGGCAGGACGCCGGAGAGCACGGTCGGGTTCGGCACGGCGCCTTCGGTGGGCAGGCCGGACGGCATGGGAGCGCGCACCGAGCCGAGGTGCGTGTTGCCGCCGTGGGCCTCGGGGGTCGCCACCTGCGGCAGGCCGGCGAGGTCCGGCGTCGCGGGCAGCGAGCGCTCCTGGGCGGCACCGGGCAGGGCGGGGACGGGCAGGGCACCGGCCACGGGCAGGTCGCTCGCCACGGGCGCGCCGACGTGCGGCAGCTGGAGGGCCGAGGCCGCCTCGAGCGGGTTGGTGAGCTGGGTGGCGCCGGAGGCCAGCTGGTCCGCGCCGACCTCGGGAAGGGTCGAGCCCAGCTGCGGGAGCTCGGCGGCGTTGGCGGAGCCCGCGGCGAGGAGCGGCGCGGCGCTGGCGGCGAGCAGGGCGGCGGCACGGAAGAGTCCGGAACGGGACACAGTTTTCCTCAATCTGGTTTTGGGGACCGATCTTCGATTTCATCGGCGCGTTCGGTTCGCGAATTAACCCGCTCGATCGGGTGTTCAGGGCTTGAACCTGACGCCACGGGAGGTCCTACGGTCGTCATGTGACCCACTGGAGCATCGGTGACCTGGCCAAAGCGAGCGGACTGACGGTCCGCACGCTGCACCACTACGACGAGATCGGACTGGTCGTCGCGTCCGAGCGCACGCCATCCGGTCACCGTCGGTACACACCGGACGACGTACGTCGCCTCTATCAGGTGAGATCGCTGCGTCAGCTAGGCCTGTCGCTCGAGGAGGTCCGATCGGCACTGTCCCGTTCGGACTCCCTGCGGCCGCTCTTCGAGGCCCAGCTCGCTTCCTTGACCGCACAAGCACAGCAGGTCGAGGCACTCCGGTCCCGCCTCACCGCACTGCTCGACGGGCACACCACCGAATCCCTTCTGTCCACTTTGGAGATGATGTCCGTGCACGAGAGCTACTTCACCGCCGACCAGCTGGGCGACCTGCGGTCCCGCGCGGCGGCTATGGGCCCCGAGGCCGTGGAGGCGCTGAAGGCGTCGTGGCTCGAGTTGGTGGGGCAACTGCGACAGCACATGGCCGACGGCACCCCGCCGTCCGACCCGCGTGTCGTCGAGCTGGCCCGGCAGTGGGACGAGCTCGGCGCCAAGTTCACCGGTGGCGACGCGGCCGTGCAGGCGGCGGCGCAGCGGTCTTGGGAGGAGAACAAGGCGTCGATCAGCTCGCGGATCGGGTGGCCGGCGGACGACGGGCTGGTGGAATACGTGACTCGGGCGCGGGCTGCGCGATAGCCAGGCGTGACACAACCACCGCCGGATCCGGTCCCGCACGTGCAGAACGGCATCAAGGGCAGCACCGTGAACGGCCACGCGTTCCAGGCCGGCGCGGTCTACGGCGACGTGCACTTCCACAACGTGCCTGCACCGCAGACCGCGGTACCCGTCCCCCAGCAGTACCACGTGGTGTCGCCGGCCCCTGCCCGGCGGCGTTCGCCGGTGTTGGGTCAGGTGGGCCGCTGGGCCGTCGCCTTGCTCCCGCTGATGTTCGGCGCGGCGGCGGTGGGGGGGGAACGGCTGACGCCATCGCGGGCGCGGGGAACATCGCGGTGAGGTGCCTCGTCGCGGCACTGGTCCCGGCGATCGGGACGGCGGTGGTCCTGCTCTGGTCAGGGATGTCCGGGCGGCCCTTCCCGGACCTGCTCCGGCGGGTGTGCGACAAGGCGACTCCACGCGTGGTGGCCGCACTGCCCACGAACAGACTCGCCGTCGTCGGCGCGGGCAGCGCCGCCCTGGCGTTGTTCGGCTTCTTCCGCGAACTGCTCGCGCCCGCCGGCGATCCGATCGACGGCGGCGCCACCGGAGCGCTGGTCTTCCTCGCCACCCTGGCGTTCATATGCGCATACTCGATCGCACGGCGCCGAAGAGTTCGATAGACAGTGGTCATGCTCCCCGATGACCGACGCCTGCAGGCAGCGAACCCGACCGGGTGGTTCGAAGATCTCTACGCGGAGGCCGAAGCCGGCACGGCCTCCGTCCCCTGGGACGTCCCCCACCCCCAGCCGCACCTCGTCGAGTGGGCGGACGGCGTCGACGGCACCGGGCGGCGCGCCCTGGTCGTGGGCTGCGGCTACGGCCGTGACGCCGAGTTCCTGGCGTCTCTCGGCTTCGAGGTGACCGCGTTCGACATCTCCCCCACCGCCATCGCCGCGGTGCGGGAGCGCCACCCCGGCTCCCCCGTCTCCTACGTAGTCGCCGACCTGCTGGCCCCGCCCGCGCGGTGGCACCGGGCGTTCGACCTGGTGGTGGAGAACATGACGGTGCAGGCGCTGCCCGTCGGCCTGCACGCCGAGGCGACCAGGCAGGTGGCGGCGCTGACCGGCGGCGAACTGCTCGTGCTCGCCGTGGCACGCGACGAGGGGCCCGACCCGGACGGTCCTCCGTGGCCGCTCACGCCCGCCGAGGTCGAGGCGTTCGCGGGCGACGGCCTCGCCCCGCGCTCGGTCCGGCGCGACAACGGCCGGTGGGTGGCCGAGTTCGTGCGACAAGTGGCCATGAACTGACCACTTATGGCGGCATTCCGCCGCTTAGCGTGAATCATGCTCGTTCGTCGGCTGCTCGCCCGTCTGCTCGACTGGCTCCTGGTGCTGGTCGTGGCGTGGCCGTTGGTCCACGAACCCGTGCTGGTGGTGCTCTGCGCGGCGGTGTACGACTTCCTGCTGCTCCGCCTGAACACCCTCGGCAAGGCCCTCACGGGGCTGCGGGTCGTGGGCCCCGCGTCCGGCCTGAGCCTCAGACGAGCGCTGACCCGCACGCTCATCACGACCGCGCTGCCCGGGACGGGCGTGGTGCTCGTGCTGACCGGTCTGGGCTGGCGGGAACCGGCGCTGATGGCGGGCCTCGGCTGGCAACAGCCGTGGGTCGTCATCGGCGAGCACGTCGCCATGGGGTCGGCGGGCTGGCTCGGCTCGTTGTTGCTGGTCGGCGGCTTCGTGCTGCTCTCGCTGTCCGTGGTGGAGGCGTTGGACCTGCGCGGCACGCGGACGTGGCACGACCGCAAGGCGGGCACGGCCGTGGTGCGCCTCAAAGTCGCTGCGCGATGAACCTCAGCGCGTCCGGCAGCACACGGCGCCAGTAGCCGTCGCCGTGCTCGCCGTGGTCGAACGACGCCTGCGCGCCGACCGCGTCCGCCAGTGTGCGCGCGGGGTCGTGGAACGGGTCCTCGCGCCCGCACCACACGCCGACCGGTGACGTGATCCTCTCCGTGTGCCGCAACGGTTCGCGCGCCTCCCACACCTCTCGTGACGCGAACCCGTCGATGCGCTCGGCGTCCTCCCACGCAGGGAATAGCGCCGGGCTGATCGCCGCCACGGCCTTCAAAGGCCGCCTGGACGCGATGTCCAGCACGCCGAAGCCGCCCATCGACACGCCCAGCGCGGCCTCGAACGGCACGGGCGGTGTCAAGTTCACCCAGTAGTCCTCGCCGCCGTTGACCACCGCGCACCGGAACGCGCTGCCGTTGAGGAACCGCGGCAGCCCGAGGGCCTCCCACCACCCGACGCTGCCGCCACGGCCGTGCAGCACGAGCACGGTCGGACCGGTCGCACCCATCCACGCACCCCACGGCATGGGCTGAACGGGTACAGGTTCGACGTCCGGCACCACGCCGTCGGGGCCCGTCCAGCCGAGCAGACGGCGGCCTCGCGGGGAGAGCGCGGCGCACGTCCCCGCTGCTCCCGCCAGCCCCACGCCACCGAGCAGAACAGTCCTGCGCGACATCCCCATGCCCGTCAGTGGAACACAATGTGCGCCGATCATGACAAGCGTGGACACTCTGACACTGCCAGTCCTGCACCGGCGGACCCAGGATTCCGGGATGGAATCAGACCGGGTTGGCGTTGTTTCAGCAGCGTAACAGGGGGTTGAACGATGGCAGTCGAGTCCTCACCGCCCCAGGTCACACCTGATGGCCGAGTCGAACTGAGCGACGTGGGTCCCATCAAGGACAGCAGGTTCTACAACCCCGAACTCGCCCCCGTACCGGTCGAGCAGCGGACGTGGACGACGTACAACTTCTTCGCGCTGTGGATGGGCATGGCGCACAACATCCCCAGCTACACGCTCGCGGCGTCGCTGATCGCGATCGGCATGGACTGGGTGCAGGCCTTCCTCACGATCACCCTGGGCAACCTGATCGTGCTGATCCCCATGCTGCTCAACAGCCACGCGGGCACCAAATACGGCATCCCGTTCCCCGTGTTCGCCCGCGCGTTCTACGGCATCCGCGGCGCGAACCTGGTGGCGTTGCTGCGGGCGTTCATCGCGTGCGCCTGGTTCGGCATCCAGACGTGGGTCGGCGGCAAGGCGCTGCACGTGATCATCGGCCGGCTGGCCGGGGACGGGTGGACCAAGGCGTCGTCGATCGGCGGGCAGCCGTGGACGTTGTGGTTGTGCTTCTTCGGTTTCTGGGTCGTGCAGATGCTGGTGATCTGGCGCGGCATGGAGGCGATCCGCCGGTTCGAGAACTGGACGGCGCCGCTGGTCAGCATCGGGTTCCTGATCCTGCTGGGCTACGTGCTGGTCAAGGCGGGCGGGTTCGGCCCGATCCTCGACACGCCCAGCAAGCTCGGCTGGGGACCGGACTTCTGGAAGGTCTTCTTCCCCGCGCTGATGGGCATGATCGCGTTCTGGTCGACGCTGTCGCTGAACATGCCGGACTTCACGCGGTTCGGCGGCAGTCAGAAGAAGCAGGTCACCGGGCAGATCCTCGGCCTGCCGACCACCATGTCGTTCATCGCGATCGTCGCGATCCTGACCACCTCGGGCGCGCAGGCGCTGTACGGCGAGGCGATCTGGGATCCGGCCGACCTCGCGTCCCGCTTCGACAGCACGTTCCTGGTGATCATCGCGCTGGTCTCGCTGGTGCTGGCGACGATCTCGGCGAACCTCGCGGCGAACGTCGTCAGCCCGTCCTACGACTTCTCGAACGCCTTCCCGAAGCGCATCACGTTCGCGGTCGGCGGCCTGATCACCGGTGTGATCGGCATCGTGATCCAGCCGTGGCGGCTGATCTCCGACCCGAACATCTACATCTTCGCGTGGCTCGGGTTCTACGGCGGCCTGCTGGCGTCCGTGGCCGGCGTGTTCGTCGCCGGGTACTGGGTGATCAGGAAGACCCGGCTGGAACTCGCGGACCTCTACCTCGACGGCAGTGGCGCGTACTGGTTCAACGGCGGCTGGAACTGGCGTGCGGTCGCGGCGACGCTCGTGGGCTCGGTGCTCGCGGTCGGCGGCGCCCACGGCGGGCCGTTCCCGGCGGACGGGCTCATCCCGTTCCTCAAGCCCCTCTACGACTACAACTGGGTCGTCGGCTTCGCGGCCGGCTTCCTGGTCTTCCTCGCTCTGAAGGACACCACGGCAAAGGAGACGACCAGGTGAGCAACATCATCCGGGCGGCGCTCGTCCAGCAGAAGTGGACGGGCGACAAGGAGTCGATGATCGCGAACGCGGTCGAGCACATCCGCGCCGCCGCCTCCCAGGGCGCTCAGGTGCTGTGCCTTCAGGAACTCTTCTACGGCCCGTACTTCTGCCAGGTGCAGGACGCCGACTTCTACTCCTACACCGAGTCCATCCCGGACGGCCCCACCACGCAGCTGATGCAGGAGGTGGCCGCGCAGAACAACATCGTGCTGATCGTGCCGATGTACGAGGTCGAGCAGCCGGGCGTCTACTACAACACGGCGGCCGTGATCGACGCCGACGGCACGTACCTCGGCAAGTACCGCAAGAACCACATCCCGCAGGTGAAGGGCTTCTGGGAGAAGTTCTACTTCAAGCCCGGCAACCTCGGGTACCCGGTGTTCGACACGGCGGTCGGCCGGATCGGCGTCTACATCTGCTACGAGCGCCACTTCCCCGAGGGCTGGCGCGCCCTGGGCCTCGCGGGCGCGAAGATCGTGTTCAACCCGTCGGCGACGTCCCGGTCGTTGTCGGAGTACCTGTGGAAGCTGGAGCAGCCCGCCGCGGCCGTCGCGAACGAATACTTCGTCGGCGCGATCAACCGCGTGGGCGTGGAACCGCTGGGTGACAACGAGTTCTACGGCCAGACGTACTTCGTCTCGCCGCGCGGGCAGCTCGTCGGCGACGCGGCGTCCGACACCGAGGAAGAGCTCGTGGTGCGCGACCTCGACCTGGACCTGCTGACCGAGGTCCGCGACACGTGGGCGTTCTACCGCGACCGCCGCCCCGACACCTACGAGGGCCTGGTGACCCCGTGAGCACCCTGATCAAGAACGGCCTGGTGATCAACGCGACGGGCTCGCACGCCGCCGACGTGCTGATCGACGGCGAGCACATCGCCGCTCTCGTCACGCCGGGGTTCGCGGTCCAGGCGGACGAGGTCGTCGACGCGGCCGGGAAGTACGTCATCCCCGGTGGCATCGACGCCCACACGCACATGGAGATGCCGTTCGGCGGCACCCAGTCCGCGGACACCTTCGAGACGGGCACGACCGCCGCGGCGTGGGGCGGCACCACCACGATCGTCGACTTCGCCGTGCAGCCCAAGGGTTCGTCACTGCTGTCCACACTGGACAAGTGGCACAGCAAGGCGGACGGCAACTGCGCGGTCGACTACGGCTTCCACATGATCATCTCCGACGTGACCGACGAGTCGCTCAAGGAGATGGAGTCGTGCATCGCCGCCGGCGTGAACAGCTTCAAGATGTTCATGGCCTACCCCGGCGTCTTCTACGCCACCGACGGCGAAATCTTGCGCGCCATGCAGAAGGCGCGCGAGACCGGTGCCACGATCATGATGCACGCGGAGAACGGCATCGCGATCGACCAGCTCGTCGCGCAGGCACTGGCCTCGGGCCTTGGCGACCCGGTGCAGCACGGCCTGACCCGGCCGCCGGAGCTGGAGGGCGAGGCGACGTCCCGCGCGATTCAGCTGGCACGCGTCACCGGTTCGCCGTTGTACATCGTGCACCTGTCGGCGTCCCAGGCGCTCGACGCCGTGACGGCCGCCCGTGACACGGGCCAGAACGTGTTCGCGGAGACGTGCCCGCAGTACCTGTACCTGTCGCTGGAGGACCTGGCGAAGCCCGGTTTCGAGGGCGCGAAGTACGTGGCGTCGCCTCCGTTGCGCCCCAAGGAACACCAGTCGTCGCTGTGGCGCGGCCTGCGCACGAACGACCTGTCCGTCGTCAGCACCGACCACTGCCCGTTCTGCTTCAAGGACCAGAAGCAGCTGGGTCTCGGCGACTTCTCGAAGATCCCCAACGGCATGCCCGGTGTCGAGCACCGCGTCGACCTGCTGCACCAGGGCGTCGTGAAGGGCGAGATCACCCGCGAGCGCTGGGTCGAGATCGTCTCCACGACCCCGGCGCGCATGTTCGGCATGTACCCGCGCAAGGGCGTGATCGCCCCGGGAGCCGACGCGGACGTCGTGGTCTACGACCCGTCGGCCACGCAGACCATCTCGGCCGACACGCACCACATGGCCGTGGACTACTCGGCGTACGAGGGCTTCGAGGTCACCGGCCGCGTGGAGACGGTCTTCTCGCGGGGCCGCAAGGTGATCGCCGACGGCGCGTACCACGGCTCGACCGGCCACGGCCGCTTCGTGTCGCGCGATCTCAACCAGTACCTCGTCTGAGAGGAGGTCCACTGTGGACTTCGGTGTAGTGCTGCAGACCGACCCGCCGGCGCGGGACGTGGTGGAGGGCCTCCGCGCGGCCGAGGACTGCGGCTTCCGCTACGGGTGGACGTTCGACTCCTGCGTGCTGTGGCAGGAACCGTTCGTCATCTACTCGCAGGTGCTCTCCGCCACGCGGGACCTGGTCATCGGCCCGATGGTGACCAACCCGTCGACCCGCGACTGGTCCGTCACCGCCTCCCTGTTCGCGACGCTGAACGACATGTTCGGCAACCGCACGGTCTGCGGCATCGGCCGCGGCGACTCGGCCCGCCGCGTGATCGGCCAGAAGCCCGCGTCGCTCGCGACCCTGGGCTCCGCGATGCACGTGATCAAGGAGCTGGCGGAGGGCCGGGAGGTCGAGCACCACGGCACACCGGTCCAGATCCCGTGGGTGCGCAACGGAAAGCTCGAGATGTGGATGGCCGCCTACGGTCCGAAGGCGTTGAAGATGGTCGGGGAACAGGCCGACGGCTTCATCCTGCAGACCGCCGACCCGGACATCGCCCGCTGGACCATCGGCTCGGTCCGCGAGGCGGCCGTCGCGGCCGGACGTGACCCGTCGGCGATCACGATGTGCGTGGCGGCACCGGCCTACGTGGGCACGGACCTCGCGCACCAGCGCGACCAGCTGCGGTGGTTCGGCGGCATGGTCGGCAATCACGTCGCGGACCTCGTGGCGCGGTACGGGGACTCGGGCGTCGTGCCCAAGGCCCTGACCGACTACATCAAGGACCGCGAGGGCTACGACTACTCCCACCACGGCAAGGCGGGCAACCGTTCCACGGACTTCGTGCCGGACGCGATCGTGGACCGCTTCTGCCTCGTCGGGCCGGAGTCGGCGCACGTCGAGCGGTTGCAGGAGCTGAAGGAGATCGGCGTCGACAACTTCGCGCTGTACCTGATGCACGACGAGAAGGACAAGACGCGGGACGCCTACGGGTCGGCGGTCATCCCCGCGGTCTGACGGTCAGCGGACCGTGCGGGTCTCCCCGTCCCAGGCCTGGCCGAGCGTCGGCATGAGCTCGGCCAGCTGGACGGGGTAGACCGTGTCCTCGGCGGCTTCCAGCTCGGCAGGGCTCCACCACCGGTGCGCGGTGATCGAGGTTTCCTCGACGTCGTTGAACCCCGACGTGTCGACGGTCAGCTCGCCGTCGACCGAGGCGTGGAAGAACCACTCCTCGGCGTCGAAGGTCTCGCCGCCGAAGCTGAACACCGCGCGCCGGCGCCAGATCGGCCCGACCAGGTCCTCCGGCGCCAGCTTCAGGCCGGTCTCCTCGAAGGCCTCGCGCAGGGCCGTGTCGCGCAGCTCCTCGCCCTCCTCGACGCCGCCGCCGACCGTGAACCAGAACGACTCCTGCGGACGTGCGGGGTCGAAGCCCTGGAACAGGAGCACGCGGCCGGCGGAGTCCGTCAGCACCACGCGGGCCGACGGGCGCGGCTTGAGCATCACGGGTTCGGCGGGGGCGGTGGGCTCGGCGATCTCGAAGTACGACGGCTGCGGGGCGGTGCCGGCCAGGCGCAGCCAGCGGGCCACGCGGCGGCGGCGCTGCAGCAGGGTGTCGCGGACGGCGTCGTTGTGGACGCGGCGGGCCAGCATCACGCGTTCTTCGGCGTCGGCGAGTTCGAAGGCCAGTTCCGGTGCCAGGGACGAGCGGTCGACCGTGACGAGGAGGGCCGAGAGTTCGTTCTCGGCCTGTTCGCGCTCCGAGCGCGTGGCGGACTCGGCGCGTGAGGCCGCGGCGGACAGCGCGGGGTCCAGCAACGCGCGGGCGACCACCGCCCGGCGGGCCAGTGCCGCGTCGAGGGCCGCCCAGGCCGCGTCGGTGCGGACGTGCAGGCGGTCGAGGCGGTTCGCGATGCTGAGGACCCAGGCGGCCAGCAGCAGAGTGAGGAGGACGACGACGAGCGCGGTGGTCATGCCTCGCTCACCCGGCGCGGATCGGCGGCGATCGCGGTCTCGTAGACGCGCAGCACCTGCGAGGCGACCACGGACCAGTCGTAGGTCTGAACCCGTTGGGACGCAACGGTCACGTACTCGGCGCGCAGGGCCGAGTCGCGCAGCACCGAGCGCAGCGCGTCGGCCAGGGCGTGGGCGTCGCCCACCGGGAACAGCACGCCCGCCTTGCCGTCGTCGAGCACGCGCCGGAACGCGTCCAGGTCGCTCGCCACCACCGCGGTGCCGGCGGACATGGCCTCGGTCAGGATGATGCCGAAGGACTCGCCGCCGGTGTTCGGGGCGACGTAGACGTCGACCGAGCGGAGCATGCGGGCCTTGTCCTCGTCGCTGACCTGACCCAGCAGGTCGACCCTGTCGGCGTGCGGGCCCTCGAACGGGTTTTCGCCGCGGCCCACGACGAGCAGGCGCAGGTCGGGGAACTCGTCGGCGATCAGGCCGAACGCCTCCCACAGCAGCGGCATGCCCTTGCGCGGTTCGTCGTAGCGGCCGACGAACCCGATCGTGCCGCCCGGCCGGGGGTAGCCGTCCAAAGTGGACGCGGAGGCGAAGAAGTCGACGTCGACGCCGTTCGGGATCTCCACCGCGTCCCCGCCGAGGTGCTCGACCTGGACGCGCCGCGCCAGCGCGGACACGGCGATGCGGGCGGTGACCTTCTCCAGGAACGGCTGGAGCACGCCCTGGAACGCCGACAGCATCTTGGAGCGCGGCGTCGAGGTGTGGAAGGTGGCGACGATCGGGCCGTCCGCGACCATCAGCGCGAGGAACGACAGCGACGGCGCGGTCGGCTCGTGCAGGTGCAGGACGTCGAACCTGTGCTCGTCGATCCAGCGGCGGACCCGCGCGTACGAGACGGGGCCGAAGCTCAGGCGTGCCACGGAACCGTTGTACGGGATGCCGACCGCGCGACCGGCGGACGTGACGAACTCCGGCAGCTCCTGGTCGTCGTCGGCCGGTGCGAGCACGTTCACCGTGTGGCCGAGGCCGATGAGGGCGCGGGCGAGGTCGACGACGTGCGCCTGCACTCCCCCTGGCACGTCGAAGGAGTACGGGCAGACGATGCCGACCTTCACCGCGCGAGCCTCCTGGCCAGTGCGGCGCGGCGGCTCTCCGGCAGGTCGGCGAGCCAGAGCTTCTGCATCATGTGCCAGTCGGCCGGGTGCGCGGCGATGTCGGCGGCGAACACGTCCGCGACGGCCTGCGTGGCGGTCTGGACGTTGCTCACCTTGATCGGCGGGTGGATGCGGAAGTGCCAGCCGTCCCCGGTGAACCAGCAGCCGACCGGCAGCAG
The DNA here is from genome assembly GCF_024125735.1 of Lentzea sp. HUAS12. Classification (NCBI taxonomy): domain Bacteria; kingdom Bacillati; phylum Actinomycetota; class Actinomycetes; order Pseudonocardiales; family Pseudonocardiaceae; genus Lentzea; species Lentzea sp. HUAS12. The sequence continues at coordinate 9,531,857 of NZ_CP099738.1, read as the reverse complement.
CGCGGCGCCCGTCGTCGACGCCAGGTGCGCGGGGCCCGCGGGCATCAGGGTCTGCTCGCCGAAGAACGTCACGGGGACACCGGACGACGTCAGGTCCCTGTCCGCCAGCAGGCACACGACCTTGTTGGCGCGCAGCCGATCGGCCAGCACCGTCGCGGGTGGACGGTCGCCGCCGTGCAGCGGCAGCACCTCGAAGCCGAGGGTCTCGCGGAAGTCGAGGAACTTGCGGTACAGCGACTCGGGCTTGAGCCGCTCGGCCACCGTCGTGAACGTGCCGGAGTGGCCGACGAGCCAGACGCCCGCCATGTCCCAGTTGCCGCTGTGGGGCAGCGCGACGACCGCGCCCGTGCCCGCTGCGAGCGCCGCGTCGAGGTTCTCCACACCCGACACCTGCGAGTCGCACTTCTCGTAGGCGGCCTTGAGGTCCATCGACGGCAACCGGAACGCCTCGCACCAGTACCGCGCGTACGACCGCAGCGAGTCGCGCACCAGTTCGTCGAGCTCGTCCTCGCCGGCCCGCGGCACCACCCGGCGGAGGTTCGTGCGCAACTGCTCGACGCTCGCACCGCCCTTGCGCGCCGCGTAGTCCGCGCCCGCGCGGAACAACCCGCGCGCCCACGACTCCGGCAGCAGGCGGATCAGCCGCCACCCGGCGCTGTACCCGAGGGTCGCGAGGTTCACGCGGCCTCCCGCGCCGACTTCGCCACCGCGAAGACGCGCTGCAACACCGTGACGACCGTCATCGCCGCGAGCAGCCACAGCGAGATGTCCAGCAGGTACGGCACACCCAGCCCCTGCACCCCGGCGCCGATCAGCGCGACGATGAACCGCTCGGCCCGCTCGGCCAGCCCGCCGTCCGCGTTGAGCCCGGACGCGTCGGCCCGCGCCTTCACGTAGGAGATGACCTGCGAGGCCACCAGGCAGATGAACCCGGCCGCCGCCGTCCACCGGTTGCCCGTGTCGAACGCGTACCAGGTGAGCGCGGCGAACAACGCCCCGTCCGCGATGCGGTCACAGGTGGCGTCGAGCACGGCACCGAACCTCGTGGGCCCCTGCGCTCGGGCCATGGCACCGTCGATCAGGTCGAGCAGCACGAAGAACGTCACCAGCGCACAGCCCACGAACAGCTGCCCGCGGGGGATGAACCACAGCGCGCTCGCCACGGCACCGACAGTGCCGGCCACGGTCACGGCGTTGGGCGTGAGGCCACGCGCCAGCAGCCACGCCCCGATCGGATCGGTGACGCGCGAGACGGACGCGCGAGCGAAGATGTTCAGCATGGCAGCCGCAGCCTAGCTGGACTGGCGAAACGCGCGCGCCGCGGGTGAGGTCCGGCGGCGGGCGGGGGCGGGTGCCGGTTGGCGCGCGGGCGGGGTGGGGGCCGGGTGCAGGGTTGGCGCGCGGGCGGGGCGGGGCGAGCGGGACGTCCGGGGTTTGCGCGTGGGCAGGCCGGCGGGAAGAGGAACCGAAGCGGGCCAGCGAGGCGGAGGCCGTGCGGGGACGAACGCCCTGCGGGGCGGGGCGAGGTAGCCGCGGGAGCGGCGCGCAGTCGGGTGCGGTCCGGGCGAACCGCCCGGGGCGGAGCCTTTCTGCGACGCACGTGTGCGCGAGGGGCGCTCCGGGGCGCGCGAGAGGCGGGCGGTGCGCGCGTGACGCAACCCGTGCGCGAGACGCGACGCACGCGCGAAGGCGGACCGTGCGCGAGGCGCCAGTCGTGCGCGCGAGGTGCGGGCGGTGCGCGAAGCGCCAGCCGTGCGGGATGTGCGAGGCATGCGCACGAGGCAGACCGTGCGCGAGGTGCCGCACGTGCGCGAGACACGGGTCATGCGGCATGACGCAAACCGTGCGCGAGTCGCGGGGCGAGAGCCGTGCGCGCAGCGCCGGGCATGCGCGCGAGGCGCGGGCCGTGCGAGCGCCGTCTCATCCCCGCGACAGCCCCGCGAACAGCCCGCCCAACCCCCTCACTCAACCCGTCCCTAACACCACCACTGACCGGACCCGCCCGGCCGGGCCCCTAGCCCAGCCGGCGGTGGTCCTCGGCGATGCGCTTCAGCAACCCCTGCAACTCCTCCCCTCGCACCGCCAGCCGCTCCAACCGGCTGAACAACGCGAGGTACTCGCGCACGTCCAGCGGGTCGGTGATGGTGGCGTTGCCGGTCAGCACGCTGACCGTGACGACGCGCTCGTCGTAGATCTGGAACCCGTGCAACGCGACCACGTTGGCGTCGGCCGACCACGGCACGACGCCCAGGCGGACGTTCGGGCGGCGTTGCATGGCGATCAGGTGTTCCACCTGTTCCGCCATGAGTTCCGCCGAGCCCATCCGCCAGCGGAGTGCGCTCTCGGACAGCACGAACACGAACTGCTTCGCCAGGTCGTCCATCCGGGAACGACGGGTGCGCAGGGCGGCCACCGCGGCCTCCTGCTCCGAATGCGGCATCGTCCCCAGCACGATCCGCAGGTAGGCCTCGGACTGCAGCAGCGAGGGGACCAGGTTGACCTGGAAGAACCTCGACGTCGCGGCCCGCGCCTCCACGCGGCTGATCGTCTGCTGGTGGCGGTGCGCTCCTCGGTGCAGCACGACGCGGCGGGTCTCCGCCTCCGCGTGCAGCGACCTGGCGAGTTCGACCAGTTCGATGCGCGTCTCTCTCGCGGCGGCCAGTTCTGCCACGAGACGCTCCACGTCCGTCACGGACGGGAGCAGCATGCCGTTCTCGATCTTCGACAGCTTGGACTGGCTCATCCCGGTGGCACGGGCGGTGGCCGTGCCGGTCATCTTCGCCTCGGTGCGCAACCGGCGTAGTTCACGCGAAAGCCGCTCTCTCGCTAATCGCGAACGCTCAGGTGCGGTCATGTTCGCACCGTAACCATTCGCACACGGTGAGACGATCGGCCATAGGCGGGGACTTGACTCGCAGTTGACACCTCCAGGTGGGTGATCTCACCTACCTGGAATCGCTTTGTGCTGGCGTTACGTCTCGAACAGGCCGGGAAATGCACCCGAAAGAAGTAACCCAATGCCATTCCGCGTCACATGGAAAGAGCCTTGATTGTCCACCAGAGACAAACGCCAGTGGGTTTTGTCACTCTTTTGTCCATGAATTCGTACGGATTTCAAACACACCGCCGCGCTAAACGCCGGGTTTAGCGCGCAAAACGCCGGGACGACGGTGCCGGAAATCACTGCGAAAGGGGGCGAGCGGAACCCCGCTCGCCCCCCGTCATCCGATCGACCGGTCAGCCGACGGCCTTCCAGCCGTCGGCCAGGAGCTGCCGGGTCTCGCCCAGCAGCTGCGGCAGCACCTTCGTGTGCCCGATGACCGGCATGAAGTTCGCGTCGCCACCCCACCTCGGCACCAGGTGCTGGTGCAGGTGGGCGGCGATCCCGGCGCCGGCCACGACGCCCTGGTTCATGCCGATGTTGAACCCGTGCGGCGCCGCCACGTGCCGAGCGACCCTCATGGCCTTCTGGGTGAAGGCACCGAGCTCGGCCACCTCCGACACCGTCAGGTCCGTGTAGTCCGCCACGTGCCGGTACGGCAGCACCATCAGGTGGCCGGGGTTGTACGGGTACAGGTTCAGCAGCGCGAAGACCTCGGCGCCGCGCGCGACGATCAGGCCGTCCTCGTCGGACAGTTCCACGACGCGGCAGAACGGGCAGCCCGCCGGCTCGTCGCCCTCGGCCTTGCCCGCTCCCTGCACGTACGACAGGCGGTGCGGGGTCCACAGGCGCTGCAACGCGTCCGGGACCCCCACACCGTCCTGAGAGGAGTACTCAGGCGTCACGAGAGCAGTTCCGCCGTGGGCGAGGCGTTCTCACGACGCTGCACCCACTCGACGATCTGCTCGACGGCCCGCTCCACCGGCACGCCGTTGATCTGCGTGCCGTCGCGGAACCGGAACGACACCGCGTTCGCCTCCACGTCCTTGGCGCCCGCCAGGAGCATGAACGGCACCTTCTGCATGGTGTGGTTGCGGATCTTCTTCTGCATGCGGTCGTCGGAGGCGTCGACCTCGACGCGGATGCCGGCCTTCTTCAGCGTCTCGCGGACGGCGAACAGGTGGTCGGCGTTCTCGGACGTCACCGGGATGCCCATGACCTGCACCGGCGCGAGCCACGCCGGGAACGCGCCCGCGTAGTGCTCGGTCATCACGCCGAAGAAGCGCTCCACCGAGCCGAACAGCGCGCGGTGGATCATGACCGGGCGCACGCGCGAGCCGTCCGGGCCCGTGTACTCGAGCTCGAAGCGCTCGGGCAGGTTGAAGTCGAGCTGGATGGTCGACATCTGCCAGGTGCGGCCGAGCGCGTCGCGGCACTGCACGGAGATCTTCGGGCCGTAGAACGCGGCGCCGCCGGGGTCGGGCACGAGCTCCAGGCCGGACTCCTGGGCGACGGACGCGAGCGTCTCGGTCGCCTCGTCCCAGATCTCGTCCGCACCCACGTACTTCTCGGGGTTCTTGGTCGAGAGCTCCAGGTAGAAGTCGTCGAGGCCGTAGTCGCGCAGCAGGTCCAGCACGAACGTCAGCAGCGACTTCAGCTCGTCGCGCACCTGGTCCTTGGTGCAGAAGATGTGCGCGTCGTCCTGCGTCATGCCGCGCACGCGGGTGAGGCCGTGCACCACACCGGACTTCTCGTACCGGTAGACGCCGCCGAACTCGAACATGCGCAGCGGCAGCTCGCGGTAGGAACGGCCGCGCGACTTGAAGATCAGGTCGTGGAACGGGCAGTTCATCGGCTTGAGGTAGTAGTCCTGGCCCGGCTTGCGGACGGTGCCGTCCTCGTTCAGCTCGGCGTCGAGGTGCATCGCCGGGTACATGCCGTCCTTGTACCAGTCGAGGTGGCCGGAGACCTCGAACAGGTTGCCCTTGGTGATGTGGGGCGAGTAGACGAACTCGTAGCCCTCTTCGGTGTGGCGCTGGCGGGAGTAGTCCTCCATCGCCTTGCGGATGATGCCGCCCTTGGGGTGGAACACCGCGAGACCCGAGCCGATCTCGTCCGGGAACGAGAACAGGTCGAGCTCGACGCCCAGCTTGCGGTGGTCGCGGCGCTCGGCCTCGGCCAGGCGCTCCAGGTACGCGTCCTGCGCCTCCTGCGACTCCCACGCGGTGCCGTAGATGCGCTGCAGCTGCGGGTTGTTCTCGTTGCCGCGCCAGTACGCGGCGGCCACGCGGGTCAGCTTGAACGCCGGGATGTGCTTGGTCGTCGGCACGTGCGGGCCGCGGCACAGGTCGCCCCAGACCTGCTCGCCGGAGCGCGGGTCGAGGTTGTCGTAGATCGTCAGCTCGCCGCCGCCGACCTCCATGACCTCGCTGGTGTCGACGTCGCTCTTGATGTCGACGAGCTCCAGCTTGAACGGCTCGGAGGCCAGCTCGGCCTTCGCGGAGTCGATCGACTCGACGACGCGCCGGGAGAACCGCTGCGAGGACTTGATGATCTGCTTCATGCGCTTCTCGAGCGCCTGCAGGTCCTCGGGCGTGAAGGGCTTCTCGACCTGGAAGTCGTAGTAGAAGCCGTCCTTCACGGGCGGGCCGATGCCGAGCTTGGCCTCGGGGAACTGCTGCTGGACGGCCTGCGCCAGCACGTGCGCGGCGGAGTGGCGCACGACGCTGCGGCCGTCCTCGGTGTCCGCGGCGACGGCCTCGACCTCGACGTCGACCTGCGGGGTCCACGACAGGTCGCGCAGGTGGCCCTCGGCGTCGCGCACGACGACGATCGCGTCTGCGCCCTTGCCCGGCAGACCGGCCTCGCGCACGGCCGTGCCCGCCGTCGTCCCAGCCGGAACCACCACGCGCGGCGGGTTCTGGGCGACTGCTGGGCGCGACTCGGACACGGTGACTCCTAGATCGAAGAGAGTGATTGCGGATCAGATGTTATCGGTGCTCAAGATGGACATGACGATCGCGTCGTGGAAGACGCCGTCCCAGAGCAGGGCGTCCCTCAACCGGCCCTCCTCGCGGAAGCCCAGTTTCTTGTACACGTGGATGGCCCGCTCGTTGAAGTCGTACACCTCCAGGTCGACGCGGTGGAGGTTCCGCTCGTGGAACGCGTGGTCGAGGACGTGCTCGATCGCGGCCGTCCCGTACCCCTTGCCGAAACCGTCCCACAGCGCGATCCGCAGGCCCGCCGAGCGGTTGTGCGGATTGATGGTGAGAACGACTTCGCCGAGGAACTCGCCGTCCTCCGTTATCGCACGCGTGTAGCGGTTCGGGTCGTTCAAGGTCCGCTCGACGTAGGCCTCGTAATCCTCCAGCGTGAACGTCCCGTGCGTACCGGTGAGGCGGTCGACCTCGGCGTCGTTCGGGCGGCTCCTGGCCATCGCCTGCGCGAACTCCCTGCGGAGCGGTACGAGTTCCATGGTCCGATTGAAGCGCGCCGGCGCAACCGCTTTCTCTACGCAGCGGCGTCTGAGTGGTTTTTCGGATGCGGCGCAGGGCCCGGGGCGAGCACCCTGGTCGTCTCCCGGCCCGCCGAAAGGAGCACCGCCATGTCCGACCTGGTCGTCGAATGCCCGGTCCGCCTCACCGAGTCCAACCGGGACGAACTGCGCCTGCTCTACGCCGACCTCCGCGACCACTACGCCCGCCGCGACGCCCGCAACGGCACGCGCACCACGTTGCACTTCCTGTGGACCGGGGTTCTCGACGACGAGACCTTCGGCGCGACCTACGCCGACCAGCGGCACGTTTTCGCTGGTTCGAGGCCCGTGATGAACTCCAGGCGGTTCCCAGGAGGGCTTCAGGAAACGAACAGGTGGCTGTCAGCCCCAGCTCAGTCGAACGGCGCATCGTTGAGGACATGAGCGAGCAGGGACAGACGCCTCCGCCGAAGGAGCCGTCGAACGACGAACCGCAGGCGGCCCGGCCTGCACCGGACCAGGCGACGACCCCGCTGCCGGCCGACCCCGCGCCGTCCGCGACCGCCGCGCAGGCCCCACCGGCCGCCGCGCAGGCACCGGCCGGACCACCTCCGCCTCCTCCGGCCGCGACCCCCGCGGCCGCGGTGCCGGCAGGCCCCGGCCGCGGGAGGCGCTTCGTGCGCCACCGCGCCACCCAGCTGGTCGCCGTGGGGCTGCTCGGCCTGGTCCTCGGCGGCGGCATCGTGGGAGCGGTCGCCGCCAACCGCTTCGACCACCGCGGCGGCCCCGGCCAGGTGCGGATGTACGAGCGCGGTGAACGAGGCCCCGACCGCGGCGGCGACCGCTTCGACCAGCGCGGGCCGTTCGGCGACCGCGGTGAGCGGGGCGACCGCTTCGAGCGGTGACCCGACCGAGTGCGCGACTCACGTACCGATCCCGACGCCGTGAGTCGCGCACTCCCCAAGCCAGGAACGCGCGTCACCGCCGGATTAGTCCCCCTCGTTCTGCGGTGACGCGCGTTCCGCCCAAAAGCCCTAGTGCTGCGGCCCGAGCCGGATAGCCAGGAGCTGGCGCCGCAGCACCTTGCCGGTCGCGTTGCGCGGCAGCTGCGGCACGACCACGACCTCGCGCGGGACCTTGTGCCGGGCGAGGCGGGTGCGCACGAACTCGCGCAGCTCCCGCACGTCGATCCGCGCCCCCGCGACCGGCACCACGAACGCGCGCAACCGTTGCCCGTACTCGGGATCCGGCACGCCCAGCACCGCCGCGTCGCGCACCCGGTAGTGCGTCATGAGCAGGTTCTCGACCTCGACCGGGTACACGTTCTCGCCGCCGGAGACGATCATGTCGTCCTCGCGGCCGTCGAAGTAGAGCCTGCCGCTGGGGTCGAAGTGCCCGAGGTCGCCGGTCGCGACCAGGCCGTCGATCGAGTCCTTCTGCGTGCCGTCGGTGTAGAGGTCGACGGTCAGCGAGCCGCGCACGTAGATGCGGCCCGTCACGAACGACCGGGTGATGCGGTTGCCGTTCTCGTCGTAGATGCGCACGACGCAGTTGTGCGGGGGCAGGCCGACGCTCGACGGCGCGGCCGCCAGGTCCTCGGGGGTCGCGACGGTGGCGACGGCGACTTCCGTTGAGCCGTAGAGGTTGTAGAGCACCGGGCCGAGGACGGATTGGGTGCGCTCGACGAGGTCCGGCGAGATCGGCGACCCGGACGAGAACACGACGCTCAGGTGCGACAGGTCGAACGAGTCGATCACGTGCCGGTCGAGCTCCATGATCCGCTGCAGCATCGTCGGCACCAGCACCAGCGTCGTGCAGCGCTGGCCCTGCACCGACCACAGCGTCTTGCGCGGGTCGAAACGGCGGTGCAGCACCGCGCGCGAGCCCAGCGACATCGCGAGCGTCAGGTGCGAGTAGCCGACGGAGTGGAAGATCGGCGCCGCGATGAACGTCGACTCGCCCGAGCGCATCGGGATGCGGTCGAGGAAGTCCGACGCGGTCAGCACCGACTTGATCTCGCGGGCGGTGCCCTTGGGCGTGCCGGTCGTGCCGGACGTCAGCTGGATCACGACACCCGGTTCGCGCGGCGGTTCCAGTTCGCCGCGCGGCGCCTTGGCCACCAGCTGGTCCAGCGTCGGCGTGCGGCGGTCCAGGCCGTCGCGCGACCACGACAGCCAGCGCGGGATCGACGGCGGCAGCTGGTGGAACAGCGGTGTGAACTCCTCGTCGTGGATGACGAGCGAGGCACGCTCACGGTGCAACAGGTCCAGGACCACCGGGGCGCCGAACCCGGTGTTGACGAGCAGCACGCGCACACCGAGCTTCGCGCACGCCAGCAGCGACTCGACCATGCCGCGGTGGTTGCGGCACATCAGCGCCACGATGTGCGTGTGCTGCACCCCCAGCGAGCGCAGCCCCTGCGCGATCGCGTTGGAACGCCTGTCCAGCTGGCGGTAGGTGACCGAGCCGCGTTCGTCGACGACCGCGACGCCGTCGGGGTTCAGCCGGACGGACCGGCGCAGCGCCGTCACGTTCGGTCCCCAGACCTTGACCTCCTGCAACGCCTGCATGGACATCTTGATGTTCGTGAGACTGACCATGCCCGCCTCGGACAAGACACGGAGTGAGTGCACCCGGCCCATGGCGTCGCGAAACACCTTGCGCAACCCTGGCATCAACAGCTCCTCGCGCTGCAAGTCCCCGAGGTATTCGGACGGTAACTGTCCGCAAGGCTCACGCCAAGCCTTGCCGCATGCGGAATTCGCATGACAACAGGACATTTAAGCCTGCAAACGTTTTCACGTTGTCGTCAACATGCCCGATCACTGTGCCACGTTGCTGCGTTCGCCGGAGTCTGACCGGTCAGACCAGGAAGCCGCGCAGCAGCGAGGCCGTCCCGTCGAGGTGCTCGGCCATCGCCTGGCGGGCCGCCGCGGGGTCTCCGTCCAAAATGGAGGCGATGATGCGCTCGTGCTGGGCGTTGGAGTGCGCGAGGTTCGGTTCGAGCAGCGGGATGTGGTCCAGCAGCTCGTTGGCGCGCATCCGCGACTCGGCGACGGCGGCGGTCAGCGCCGCGGACCCGGTCGCCTCGGCGATCGCGAGGTGCAGCCGCGAGTCCTTGCGCCGGTATTCCGCGAGCGACGAGGTCGAGGCCTCCTCCAGGCGGGCGCGCAGGCCGCGGCGTTCGGCCGGGCCGAGGGAGCGCCCCGCCGCCGTCTCCGCCGCGCCCGTCTCCAGCACCCTGCGCAACGTCAGCACGTCGTGGAGGTCACCGAACTCCTTGCCGGGGTCCGACTTCGGGAGCGCGTCCTTGACGAACGTGCCGCCGTACCGCCCCCTTCGCGACTCGACGTAGTGGTTCTCCTGCAACGACCTGATGGCCTCGCGCACGGTCACCCGGCTCACGCCGAGCCGGGTGGCCAGGTCCCGTTCGGACGGCAGCCTCTCCCCCGGCGCGACGACGCCGAGCCTGATGGACTGCATGAGCCGTTCGACGGTCTCCTCGAAGGCGTTGCCCGCCCGCACCGGGCGGAACAACGCCTCCTGCGCGTGCTCCACCATCGCTAGAGCGGTGTCACGTACGCGCCGGCGATGCCGCCGTCCACGAGGAAGTTCGACGCGGTCATGAACGAGGAGTCGTCGGACGCCAGGAACGCGACCGCCGCGGCGATCTCCTCGGGTTCGGCGAACCGGCCGAGCGGGACGTGCACGAGCCGGCGCGCGGCCCGCTCCGGGTCCTTCGCGAACAGCTCCCGCAGCAACGGGGTGTTGACCGGGCCGGGCGACAGGGCGTTGACGCGGATGCCCTCCCGGGCGAACTGCACGCCGAGCTCGCGCGACATGGCGAGCACGCCGCCCTTGGACGCCGTGTAGGAGATCTGGGACGTCGCCGCGCCCATCGTCGCGACGAACGACGCCGTGTTGATGATGGAGCCCTTGCCGCCTGCCTGCATGTGCGGGATGGCGTACTTGCAGCACAGGTAGACCGAGGTGAGGTTCACCTTCTGGACGCGCTCCCACGCCTCGATGCCCGTCGTGAGGATCGAGTCGTCGTCGGGCGGCGAGATACCGGCGTTGTTGAACGCGATGTCCAACTTGCCGTAAGTGTCCACAGTGGTCTGGAAGAGCGCCTTGACCTGTTCCTCGTCGGTCACGTCGACCTGGACGAACAGCCCGCCCACCTCGTCCGCGGCCGCCTTGCCGGTGGCCGGGTCGAGATCGGCGACGACGACCTTCGCGCCCTCGCTCGCGAACCGGCGCGCGGTCGCGAGTCCGATGCCGCTGCCGCCCCCCGTCACGACGGCCACGCGGCCCTCGAGTCGCTGCACCATCTTGTGTTCTCCTTGCTCGGGTGTGACCGGAAATCAGGTGGCGATGAAGACGTTCTTGACCTCGGTGAAGGCGTCGAGCGCGTCGGGACCGAGCTCGCGGCCGAGGCCGGACTGCTTCACACCACCGAAGGGCGTCCAGTAGCGGACGGACGAGTGCGAGTTCACCGACAGGTTCCCGGCCTCGACGGCACGGGACACCCGGATCGCGCGGCCGACGTCGTTCGTCCAGATCGACCCGGACAGGCCGTACTCGGAGTCGTTCGCGATCCGGATCGCATCGGCCTCGTCGGTGAACGGCAGGACGACGACGACCGGCCCGAAGATCTCCTCGGTGACCGTCGCATGGTCCGCGGGAGGCGTCAGGACGGTGGGCGGGAACCAGAAGCCCGGTCCGTCCGGTGCCGAACCGCGGAACGCGACGTGCTCGTCGTCTGGGACGTAAGACGCCACCTTGCCGAGGTGCGCCGCCGTGATGAGCGGCCCCATCTCGGTGGCCTCGTCACCGGGCTCGCCCACCTTGACGCCCTTGACCGCGGGCTCCAGCAGCTCCATGAACCGGTCGTAGACGCCGGCCTGCACGAGGATCCGCGAGCGCGCGCAGCAGTCCTGACCGGCGTTGTCGAACACCCCGTACGGCGCCGTGGCGGCCGCCTTCTCGAGGTCGGAGTCGGCGAAGACGATGTTCGCGGACTTGCCGCCGAGCTCCAGGGTCACCCGCTTCACCTGGTCCGCGCAGCCCGCCATGATCTGCTTGCCGACCTCGGTGGAGCCGGTGAAGACGACCTTGCGCACCAACGGGTGCGTGACGAACCGGTTGCCGACGACGCTGCCCTTGCCCGGCAGCACCTGGAAGACGCCCTCCGGGAGGCCCGCCTCCAGCGCGAGCTCACCGAGCCGGATCGCGGTCAGCGGCGTCACCTCGGCGGGCTTGAGCACCACCGCGTTGCCTGCGGCCAGCGCGGGCGCGAAACCCCAGCCCGCGATGGGCATCGGGAAGTTCCACGGCACGATCACGCCGACGACGCCGAGCGGTTCGTGGAACGTGACGTCGAGCCCGCCCGCGACCGGGATCTGCTTGCCGAACAGGCGTTCCGGCGCGGCCGAGTAGTACTGCAGCACGTCCCGGACGTTGCCCGCCTCCCACCGCGCGTTGCCGATGGTGTGGCCGGAGTTCTCGACCTCCAGCAGCGCGAGCTCCTCGACGTGCGCGTCGACGACCTCCGCGAACTTCCGCAGCAGCCGGGCGCGGTCACCGGGGGCGACGCCCCGCCAGCTCTCGAACGCCTTCTGCGCGCGGGCGATCGCCGCGTCCGTCTCTTCGAGGGACGTGTGCGGTACGGACCGCACGACTTTCTCGGTGGCCGGGTTGATCACGTCAAAGGTCACGACGCTTTGCTCCTTGCGACGTCCACGAGCGCTTCGAACAGCCTGAGGTCTTCGATGTCCTGCTCCGGGTGCGACTGCACGCCGACGACGAACCGCGCGCCCTCCAGTTCCACGGCCTCGACCGTGCCGTCGGGGGCCTGCGCGGTGACCCTGAGCCCGTCCGCGATCCGGTCCAGCGACTGGTGGTGGTGGCATTGGACGGTCGTGCGGCCGCCGAGGATCCGGTGCAGCGCGGTGCCGTCCGCGACGGTGATCTCGGTGTGCTCGAACACCGCGGGCGCCGGGTTGTGGCCCTCGACGTGCTGGTGCAGCGTGCCGCCCAGCGCCACGTTGAGGACCTGCATGCCCCGGCACACCCCGAGCAGCGGCAGGTCGAGCTTCAGCGCGGCCTCGACCAGCGCGAACTCGGCCTCGTCGCGAGCGGGGTTCGGGTCACCGGTCCGCTCGTCGGGCTCGGCCCCGTAGGTCCCGGGGTCGATGTCGGCACCGCCCGCGATCACCAGGGCGTCCAGGAAGGCGATGGTCTCGGCGTTCCACGCGCCGACCGGCGGCAGCATGACGGGGTTGCCGCCCGCCTGCACCACGCAGTCGAGGTAGCCGCGGTAGAGCACCGCGGCCTCCACGTCCCAGTGCCCGAAGCGCGTGCGCTCCAGGTACGTGCTGATGCCGATGAGTGGCTTAGAGGCGCTCAAACCCGCGTACCTTCTCCCAGTCCGTGACCGCCGCGTCGAACGCGGCCAGCTCGACCTTCGCCGCGTTCAGGTAGTGGTCCACGACGTCCTGTCCGAACGCCGACCGCGCGATCTCGCTGGCGGACAACAACTCCGCGGCCTCGCGCAGCGTCGTCGGCACCGTCGGCCGGTCGGACGCGTAGGCGTTGCCGACGAACTCGTCCTCCAGTTCCAGCTCCTGCTCGACGCCGTGCAGACCGGCCGCGATCAGCGCCGCCACCGCGAGGTACGGGTTCACGTCCCCGCCGGGTACCCGGTTCTCGAACCTCAAAGACTGCCCGTGGCCCACGACCCGCAGCGCACACGTGCGGTTGTCCCGCCCCCACGCGACGGCGGTCGGCGCGAACGAGCCCTGCACGTAGCGCTTGTAGGAGTTGATGTTCGGCGCGAGGAAGTAGGTGAGCTCCCGCAGCGCAGCCAGCTGACCGGCGAGGAAGTGCTTCATCAGCTTCGACATGCCGTGGCCCTCGGCGAAGACCGGCTCCCCGTCCTGGGACCGCAGGGAGAGGTGGATGTGGCAGGAGTTGCCCTCGCGTTCGTTGTACTTCGCCATGAACGTGAGCGACTTGCCCTGCTGCGAGGCGATCTCCTTGGAACCGTTCTTGTAGATCGCGTGCTGGTCGCACGTGCGCAGCGCCGTCGTGTAGCGGAAGGCGATCTCGTGCTGGCCGGGGTTGCACTCGCCCTTGGCCGACTCGACGACCATGCCGGCGCCCGTCATGCCGTTGCGGATGGCGCGCAGCAACGGTTCCACGCGCGCGGTGCCGAGCAACGAGTAGTCGACGTTGTACTGGTTGGACGGTGTGAGGTTGCGGTAGCCCGCGTTCCAGGCCTGCTCGTAGGTGTCGTCGAAGACGATGAACTCGAGCTCGGTGCCGACGTACGCCTCGAGGCCGAGCGCCGCGAGCCGGTCGAGCTGCTTGCGCAGGACCTGCCGCGGCGAGGCGACGACGGGGTCGCCGTTCTCCCAGACGACGTCGCACATGATCAGCGCGGTTCCCTCCTGCCACGGCACCCGGCGCAGAGTCTCGACGTCCGGCTTCATCACGAAGTCGCCGTACCCTCGCTCCCAGCTCGACATCTCGAACCCGCTCACGGGGTTCATCTCGACGTCGACGGCGAGCAGGTAGTTGCAGCCCTCGGCGGAATGGCCGAGGACCTCGTCGAGGAAGTACTGCGCGGCACAGCGCTTGCCCTGCAGGCGGCCCTGCATGTCCACGATCGCGACCAGGACGGTGTCGATCTCACCGGTCTCCACGGCCTCGCGCAACTCCTCGACGGTCAGCATCTCCGCGTTCCTCCAAAGGTATGTCTGCGAGCCATTGGCGGCACCATCTTGACACCACCGGGTGACGAGCGCCACCCTCAACCACCGCTTAAAGGACTATTAGGAGTCCATATGGCCAAGCACGTCGAGTACGAGAAGGTGAGCAGCGACTACCTGGAGCACCGACAGCTCAAAAGAGGCGCGGCGGGGTGGGTCCTGCTGGCCGGGCTGGGAGTCTCGTACGTGATCTCCGGCGACTTCGCCGGGTGGAACTTCGGCCTCGCCCAGGGTGGCTGGGGCGGGTTGCTGATCGCCACGATCCTGATGGCGACGATGTACACGTGCATGGTGTTCGGTCTGGCGGAACTGGCGTCGGCACTGCCCGTGGCGGGCGCCGGCTACGGCTTCGCGAGGCGCGCGCTCGGCCCGTTGGGCGGGTACGCGACAGGGATCGCGATCCTCATCGAGTACGCCATCGCTCCCGCGGCGATCTCGGTGTTCATCGGCGACTACGTGAAGGCTCTCGGTCTGCTCGACGCCACGTGGCCCGTGTACCTCGCGTGCTACATCGTGTTCGTCGGCATCCACCTGTACGGCGTCGGCGAGGCGCTGCGGGTGATGTTCGTGATCACCGGTGTCGCGGTGGTGGCCCTGGTGGCGTTCGTCGTGGGCATGGTCCCGAAGTTCGACTCCTCCAAGCTCTTCGACATCGGCGACGGCTCGTTCCTGCCGATGGGTGTGACGGGCGCGTGGGGCGCGGTGGTGTTCGCGATCTGGTTCTTCCTCGCGGTGGAGGGCGTGCCCCTGGCCGCCGAGGAGGCGCGCGATCCCAAGCGGGACATGCCCCGCGGCATCATCGGCGCGATGGTGGTGCTGCTGGTGTTCGCGGCGGCGATCCTGCTCGTCGCTCCCGGCGGTGCGGGTTCGAAGGTGCTGGAGGCGTCCGGCAACCCGTTGCCCGAGGCGGTGCGCGCGGCCTACGGCGGCGACACGTTCCTGGCGCAGCTCGTGAACTACGTCGGGCTGGCCGGTCTGGTGGCGTCGTTCTTCTCGATCATCTACGCGTACTCGCGGCAGCTGTTCGCGTTGTCGCGGGCGGGATACCTGCCGCGGTGGTTGTCGAAGACGGGCAAGCGCAAGACCCCGTACCTGGCGTTGATCGTGCCCGGCACGATCGGCTTCGTCCTGGCGACCACGATGAAGACGATCGACCCCGTGACCGGTGGCGCCCGGCTCATCAACATCGCGGTGTTCGGTGCCGCGTTGTCGTACGTGCTGATGATGGTGTCGCACATCGTGTTGCGGAAGACGGCGCCCGACCTGCCTCGCCCGTACCGGACTCCTGGCGGTGTGGTGACCACGGGCGTGGCGCTGGTTCTCGCCGTGGCCGCTGTCATCGCGACGTTCTTCGTGGACGAGATCGCCGCCGCGGTCACGGCGGGCATCGTGGTGATCGCCGTGGCGTACTACTGGTTCTACAGCCGGCACCACCTCGTGGCGAACGCTCCGGAGGAGGAGTTCGCGGCGATCGCGAAGGCAGAGGCCGAGCTCGACTGAGCGGACGGGCGGCGGCACGGGCCGTGCCGCCGCCCGCCCCTAACGCGGGGCGACGTCCCCCTAACGGGTGACGGACGGCCCCTAAGGAGTTCGGCCGCCCGAGATCTAGGGCGCGGACCCGATGCCAGGGGGATGTTGATCTCACTACGGTTCCCGGGAACCTTCCCCCGACCCGCCGTAGGAGCTCCACTCCCATGATGCAGCAGGACATCCAGCCGGCCACCCCGCAGCAGCCCGTTCAGCCCGCCGCGCCCGCCCAGGCCACCCCGGCGGCCGTGCCGCAGGAGGCCCAGCCGGCGACGCTGCAGGAGTTCGCCCTCAACCTCCTGAACGACCCGGCGGCGCTGTCGGCGTTCAACCTCGACCCGGAGGGCGTCCTCGGCTCCTGCGGCCTCGGCGACATCACCCCCGGTGACGTGCAGGAGATCCTCCCGCTGGTGCTCGACGCCGCCTCGATCGCGGACGTCGGCGGCCTCGCGGACGTCAACGGCCTGGTCGGCGACCTGTCCGGCCTCGGCGACGTGTCGCACACCCTCGACGGCGTCACCGGCGTCGTTCCCGGTCTCGGCGACGTGGCCGGTCTGGGCGGTGTCGCGGACCTCGGCGGTGTGGCGGACCTGGGTGGCGTCACCGACCTCGGCGGCGTCACCGACCTCTCCGGTGTGACGGGTCTCGCCGGCACCGGCGACGTGCTCGGCACCGTGACCGGTGTGGCGGACGTCGACGGCGTCCTCGGCACCGTCACCGGCGTGACCGACGTCGTCTCCCTCGACGTCACGACCGTCACCGAGACCGTCCACGAGGTCGTCCCGGACGTCGCGCCGGTCAGCGACGTGCACGACACCGTCCACGGCGTCGTCGACGTTCTCGGCGGCGACGTGCTGGGCGGCGTCACGGACCTCGACGTGCTCGACGGCGTCGGCGGCCTGACCGAAGGCCTCGGCCTCGGTCTCTGATCTGGTGCTCGGATGAGCAGACGAGCGTTGATCCTCGGCGGCACGGGCCTCATCGGCCGTGCCGCCGCTCGGCGTCTGGGGCAGGCGGGCTGGACCGTCGACGCGCCGGGCCGCGAGGTCGACCGCGGCGATCCCGAGGCCCTGGCCGCCGCGATGGGCGACGGCGCCGACCTCCTCGTCGACACCCTCTGCTACTCGGCCCGGGACGCGCGGACGCTGCTGCCGTTGGCGCGCAAGGCCGTCTTGACCGTGATGATCTCCGCCAAGGCCGTGTACGCGGACTCGCGGGGACGGCACGCGAACTCCCCCGAGCCTCCCCGGTTCGACGATCCGGTCACCGAGGACCAGCCGACGCTCGCACCACAGGAGTCGGATCCGTTCACCCGCGAGGGATACGGCCCGAACAAGGTCGCGGCCGAACGGACGCTGCTCGACAGCGGACTTCCGGTCACCGTGCTGCGACCGTCCAAAGTGCACGGTCCTGGCAATAAGCGCCCGCTGGAGCAGTACTTCGTCGAACGGATCCTCGCGGGCAACAAGGTGGTCGTGCTCGCCGCACGCGGTGAGGGCGTTGACCACCCGACCGCCGCGGCGAACCTGGCGGCGTTGATCGAGACGGTCGCGGACCACCCCGGCGCGCGCGTGCTGAACGCCGCCGACCCCGACGCCCCGAACGGCCTCGAGATCTCCCGGATCATCGCGGCCTCGCTCGGCCACGTGTGGACGGAGATCCTGCTGGACCACTCCGAAGCGGGCCTGCACCCGTGGCACCGCGGCTTCGTCCTGGACACGTCCGCCGCCGTGGCCCTGGGCCACCGCCCGGTCGGCGACTACGCCCACACCGTGCAGGAGACGCTCCGCGACCTGGTTTCGAGGCACTCGTGGCAGGATCGGGCACGTGAGTGACATTCAACGTGTGGGAGTCGTCGGTTCCGGTCTCATGGGGTCCGGTATCGCCGAGGTGAGCGCACGCGCCGGTCTCGACGTCATCGTCGTCGAGGTCAACGCGGGTGCGGCCGAGGCGGCGCAGGGGCGGATCGCCACCTCGCTCGCCAGGGGCGTCAAGTCGGGCAAGCTCAGCGAGGAGGACCGGGACGCCGCCATCGCGCGCATCCGGTTCACCACCGACATCGGCGAGTTCGCCGACCGCCAGTTCGTGGTCGAGGCGGTCGCCGAGAACGAGCAGGTCAAGACCGAGATCTTCGCGTCGCTCGACAAGGTCGTGAAGGACGAGGACGCCATCTTCGCGTCCAACACGTCGTCCATCCCGATCATGAAGCTCGGCATGGCCACCAACCGGCCCGAGCAGGTCATCGGCGTGCACTTCTTCAACCCGGTGCCGGTGCTGAAGCTGGTCGAGATCGTGCCGTCGCTGCTGACCGGCGCCACCACGCAGGACCGCGCCGAGGCGTTCGTGACCGGCACCCTGCACAAGGAGGTCATCCGCTCGCAGGACCGCGCCGGCTTCGTGGTCAACGCGCTGCTGATCCCCTACCTGCTCTCGTCGATCCGCATGCTGGAGTCCGGCTTCGCCTCGGCCGACGACATCGACAACGGCATGGTGCTCGGCTGCGCGCACCCGATGGGCCCGCTGCGCCTCACCGACCTGATCGGCCTCGACACCACCAAGGCCATCGCCGAGTCGATGTACGACGAGTTCAAGGAGCCGCTGTACTCCCCGCCGCCGCTGCTGCTGCGCATGGTGGACGCGGGGCTGCTCGGCAAGAAGTCGGGCCGCGGTTTCCACAACTACGCGAAGTAGCTCCTCACGAAGGGTTCCTCGAAAACGGTTCGAGGGACCCTTCGCGTTTGTGGACAATGCCGAGGTGTCCTACTTCGGCATCGACGGCTACGAACCCCGGTGGCTCGCCGGTTCGTCCATCATCGACGCCGCCCACGGGCCACGCCTGCGGGCGCTGACCGGCCACGTCCTGCGCCACGTCTGGCTGCTCTGGGACATCGAGGACGACGAGTGGTTCGCCGACGCCCCCGTCCTGCTGGACTTCGGCCACGAGCAGGTCGAGATCAGCCACCAGAAGTTCGCCGACCTCTCCGTCACCTGGAACACCATCTCCCCGGCGAAGCAGCCGGCCTGGACCAGCGGAGTCTTCCAGCTCGCGTGGCGCGACGAAGCCCGTGCCGACGCGTCCGCCCACCACGGCCACCGTCTCGACGCGGTCGAGCTGCTGGAGTACGCGGGATCCAACGCCGCCCACGGCATGACGGCCATCAGCTTCGTGTTCTCCGGCAACCGGCTGACCGTCTCCAACGGTCTCGACGAGAACGACCTGGAGTTCGGCGGGCCGGACCCCGCCTACCGCCGAACCCCGCTCTAGACCGCCGCCAGCCGGTTCATCGAGTGCTGGATCAACGCCACCAGCACCGACTTCGACGACTCGCGGTCCCGCGCGTCGCACAGCACCACCGGGATCGCCTCGTCGATGTCCAGGGCGTGCCGCACCTCGTCCACCGTGTACGCCTGAGACCCGTCGAAGCAGTTCACGGCCACGATGAACGGGATGCCGCGGTGCTCGAAGAAGTCGATCGACGGGAACGACGAGTCGAGCCGGCGCGTGTCGACGAGCACGACCGCGCCGATCGCGCCGGTCGCCAGTTCGTCCCACATGAACCAGAACCTGTTCTGGCCGGGCGTGCCGAACAGGTACAGCACCACCTTGGTGTTGATGGTGATGCGGCCGAAGTCGAGGGCGACGGTGGTGGTGTCCTTGCCCTCGATGCCGGCGAGGTCGTCGACGTGCACACCGGCCTCGGTGAGCAGTTCCTCGGTCCGCAGCGGCGGGATCTCGGACACCGACGCGACCATGGTGGTCTTGCCGGTGCCGAACCCGCCCGCGATGACGATCTTGACCGCGGTCGGCACGGTCAGCTGGGCGTCAGATCCCACGAACACCATCCAGTACGGCCTGCAGGAGGTCCCTGTCAGGAATCTTGGGAGTGGAGGTCTGCACGAGCACGTCACCGCGCTCGATGAGGTCCGAGAGCAGGACCTTCACCACGACGAGCGGGACGTCGAGGTAGGCGGCGACCTCGGCGACCGAGAGCGGGCGTGCGCACAGGGCCATGATCTCGCGATGTTCGACCGTCAGCGAGGTCTGGTCGGACGCAAACGAGGACGCCCGGACCTGCGTCACGAGGTGCAGATCAGGCGCGTTCGGCCGGGTGCGGCCGCGCACCATCGCGTACGGCCGCACCAGCGGGCCCGCGGCCTCGTCGTACCACCAGTCGTCGCGCCCGGTCATCAGCGCGACTCACGCGCCGAAGGGACCGTCGCGGTCTCGGCGCGAGGAGCCGAGGAGAGGTACGTGCCGACTCGCTTGACCAGCATGTTCATCTCGTACGCGATCATGCCCATGTCCGCGTCCTCCTCACCCAGCACGGCCAGGCACGCGCCGTGGCCCGCAGCGGTCACGAAAAGATAAGCATGCTCCATCTCCACGATGGTCTGCCGGACAGCACCACCACCGAAATGGCGGCCGGTCCCCCGGGCGAGTGACTGGAACGCGGACGCCATGGCGGACAGGTGCTCCGAGTCGTCGCGCGACAGCCCGGCCGAGCGGCCGAGCAGGAGTCCGTCCGCCGACAGCACGACCGCGTGGCGGGCTCCGACCACGCGCTGGATGAGGTCCTCCAGCAACCAGTTCAGTTCGCCGTGCTGGCTGGTGTTGTCCTTCATGACGAGGGGGCTCCTTCTGATCTCCAGTCGTCGGACAGCCGGGCGTCACGGGTGCCGCGCTGGAACGCGGCGAGTCCGTCACGGGTCCGCTCGGCCGCCCGTTCGCCGGTCACCGGCTCGGCGTGCGACGGCTCCTCCGAGGACTGCATGAGCTGCGGCGCGAGGTTCTGCCGCTTCTTCCTGCGGGGAAGGGGTGCCTTCCCGTCCATCGCCTGAGGTGCCGCGGGGGTTGGTTCGTCCACAGGGGCAACAGCGCTCATGTCAGGTTCTACGAGCGCGTTCAGCCCCGCGTTCAGTGCCTCCTGCACTTCGGGATTCACCTTCACGGGGAAGCTCGGGTGGTCCTCGGTGTGCCCGTGGTACGTGTCGTGGAACGACCGCACCGGCATCTGAGTGGTCTCGGTGATGTCGCCCGCGGTGTTGTGCGGGGCGACGATGGCGGGCGGCAGGACGCACAACGCCACTGTGCCGCCGTAGGGCGAGTCGCGCAGCTCCACCTTGATGCCCCGCCGTGCGGCGAGCCTCGCGACGACGAACAGGCCGAGGCGGGACTCGCCCCGGAACGCCATCGTCTCGAAGTCCGGCGGGTTGGAGAGCTTCGCGTTGGCCTGGAGGCGTTCCTCCTGCGTCAGGCCCAGGCCGTGGTCCTCGATCTCGATGACGAGCCCGTGCGGCGCGGCGCTGGAGTGGACGATCACCTCGGAGCGCGGGGACGAGAACGCCGTGGCGTTGTCGACGAGCTCCGCGAGCAGGTGGATGGTGTCGGCGACGGCCACGCCGACCAGCGCGCGGTCGGGCACAGGGTTCACCCTGACCCGGACGTACTGCTCGGTCTCGGCGACGGCGGAGCGGATGACGTCGCTCAGGCGCACCGGCTTGCGCCACTGCCTTCCGGGCTGCTCCCCGGCGAGGATGATCAGGTTCTCCGCGTTGCGGCGGGCGCGGGTCGCCAGGTGGTCGAGCTGGAAGAGCGAGTCGAGCTGCTCGGGGTGCTCCTCCTCGCGCTCCAGCTTGTCGAGGATCTTGAGCTGCCGGTGCACGAGCCCCTGGTTGCGGTGGGCGATGTCGAGGAAGACCCGGTTCACGCCCTCGCGCGCCTGCGTCTCCTTCACCGCCGCCGCGACCGCCGTGTACTGGGCGGCGTTGAACGCGTCCGCGACCTGGCCGATCTCGTCGTTGCCGTAGTCGAGCGGCGGCATGTCCCGGTGGACGTCCACCTGCTCGCCGCCGCGCAGGCGCGCCACGATGTGCGGCAGCCGTTCCTGGGCGAGCCGCAGCGTGTCCTCGCGCAACGACGTCAGCCGCGTGACGAGCGCCCTCGACACGAGCCGATTCGAGATGCGCAACGCCAGCACGATGCCCACGACGACGGCGAGCAACGCGATCAGGCTGCCGATCAGCACCGCGGCGACCCGGCTGTCGGCCTTGTCGACGCCCAGGTCGGCGGCGTTGCGGGCCTGCGTGACGGCGAGCCCGACGAGGTTGTCGTGCACGGGACTGGCCACGCCGCGCCACTGCACGTCGGTGACGGCCGCGTCGGCGGTGATGATCCGGCCCTCGAGGTCGAGCAGCGTCCGGTACTCCGTGCTGCCGCGCAGCGCGTCGTACTGCGAGCGCGGCTGCTCCAGCGCGAACGGGATCGAGGAGTCGAGGCTCGAGTGGTACGCGCCGATCAGCCGGGCGAACTCGACGCGTTCCGGTGCGGCGAACGAGCCGTTGAGCAGCCCGCGCGACCCGATCGTGGCACCGCGGGAGAGCCAGTCGGAGGCCTGGAAGATCGTCACGGCCTGGACGTTCGCCTGGCTCGCCTCCGCGTCGGGCACGAGGCGCGCCTGCCTCGACAGCAGCGCGACGCCCGAGTCGAGCAGGCTGTTGTAGAAGTCGTAGACCGCCTGCGCGTTCGCGGACCCCGAGTCGATCCGGGCGCGTTGCTGGGGCAGCTCGTCCAGCGCGGTGTTGAGGGCGTTGATCCGGTCGTCGATGTCCTGCGGCACGCTGTCGGAGAACTCGGTGAACGCGGCCTTCATCTTCCGGACGGCCTCGTCGGTGACGGCGTGCTGGCGCTTGAGCCCGCCCCTGTCGACGCCCTGGACGTTGCCCAGGACCTCGAGGCTCTGCTGCCGTTCCTTCTGCAGCCCGGCGAGCGCCTCGACGGACGGGATCGCCGCGCCCTTCACCCCGGCCGCGACCGACCGCATGTAGAAACCGTCGAAAAGGGTGTAAGAGGAGAAAACGGCCCACATGACCAGCAGGACCACGCTGGGAACGACCACGACACCGGCCAGCCGCGACCGAATGGTCCGGTAGTTGGTCGGTGTGTAACCGCTCTTCTCGCTCACAGCGCTCTCGGTCTCTCCTGTGTCCCACGGCTAGCGCTGCGGGTTACCTGAGTAACTCCTTCGGGTGGTTTCAGGTTACGGGGCAGGCTACCCAGTCGAGTGAGAGGAGCAACACCCGGTACAGGGGTTCTCACAAGGCAAGAACCCCCGTACGGGCTAGTTCCGTCGTCCGTTTTCCTAGGGGCGCTCCACCGCCACGACGGTGTACGTCGTCTCCGGCGTCGGAGGCGTGCTGAACCGGGCATTCGGCAGGTAGAGGCGCTTGCCGAACGCCGCGACCGTGGTCGGCACGTCGAAACGGGCGTCCGTGCGTTCCGCCGCGAGCGTCGCGCCATCACGGCTCAACGTGTAGCGCGCGACTTTGTTCAGTCGGTTTTGCACCACGTACAACTGACGCCCCTCACGCAACAGGCCGTCGCCATTGGTGAGTGTTTGACCGTTCAAATTGATCTCGGTCGATTCACCACTCCGGGGATCGATCCTGAACAACTTCCCGGTGTTGCTCTGCACGACGATCAGACCGCCGTCGAGCCCGGTGACGATCCCGTTCAGGTTCGTGGCGCCGGGGGTGACGACGAGATCACCCGTCACCGCGAGCGTGCGGTGCGGCTTGAGGCTCAGCGGCACCTCGTAGAGCACCGCCTTGCGCGAGTCGGTGAACCACGCCGACTTCTCGGTCAGCACCACGTCGTTGACGAACGTGTCCGCGGTCGCGAACTGGAACTTCGCCAGCAGCTTCCCGGAACGCGTGTCGTAGACCCGTGCGTCGCCGCCCGTGCCGCCCGCGACCCACAGCCGCTTGCGGTCGTCGACCTTCAGGCCCAGCGACGGTGTCCCCGGCCCGGTGGCCAGCACCTCGCCGGTGCCGGTGCGCAGGTCCGCCGCGTAGATCGACCCGTCGGCCCGCGACCCGAAGTAGGCCGTCGTGCCGCTGATCGCGATGCCTTCCGGCTGCCACCCGTTGGGCAGGGAGAACTCCGTCGGGAACCGCGTGCCGCGGGACTGCTCGGACGCGCCTGCGGTGGCCGGCGCCGCGGCGGTGAGCGAGACGCCCAGGACCGCCACGAGCAGGACACCGAATCTGCGGTACATGCCGCCTCCTAATCGGATTGGGTGCGTCCCCGATCCTTCTCCAGAGGACGGCCGAACAGGAGATTTCTCAGGATTCCGACATCTCCACAGGTCAGCGGCGCGTCACAGCTCGGCCGCGGCCTCGGCGACGAGCTCCAGCGACTCGCCCTCCCCCAGCGCCACCTCCCGCAGCCCGGCGAACCGCTGCGCGCACTGCTCGGTCATCCCCGGCTCCTCGACGTACTCGCCCTTCACGAACGTCTCCAGGTACGCCACGTCGTCGTGCTGCCGGTGCGCGAACCCGAGCAGCGTGAACGGCGACCCCATCGCCGGGTAGGCGCCCGCGCCGCGCGGCACCACCCGCACGCTCACCGTCTCGTGCTCGCTCACCTCCATGAGGTGCAGCAGCTGCGCCTTCATCACCCGCGGCCCGCCGACCACCTGCCGCAGCACCGCCTCCGGGAACACCGCCTGCACCGTCAGCGGGTCCTTGTCCCGCAGGCGCGTGGCCCACGCCTCCCGCACCATCGCGAGCCGTGCCGTGCGCACCGGGTCGTCGGTCTGCATCACGGCGTCGGTGTAACCGGGGAGCTGGAACACCGCCGGGACGAGGTCGAGCGTGAACGCCCGCAGCACCGTCGCCTCGAACACCAGGTTCGCGAAGTCCGCCGCCGGGTCGAAGTTCACCGGGTGCCCGGCGCCCTTGCGCGCCCGTTCCGCGTGCTGCGCCCGCGCGACGACGGCCTGCCACTCCACGACCGGCACCTTGTAGACGTACCCGAGCGCCATGACGTCGACCGGCGCGGACGGCTGCACCGCGTTCTCCATCATGGACAGCTTGGCGCTGCTGAACCCCACGCGCTGGCCCGCCTCGGTGAGGCTCAGCTCGCGCTCGGCGCGCCACCCGGCCAGCTGACGCCCGATGGCGCGTTCGAGCGTCGTGGCCCGGAAATCCTTCGGCATGACGCGAAGGATAGGACCAATTCGGATCCCCGAAAGGGACGGGCGGTGTGGACAACCCTTTACTGGCAAGGAAGTTCGTTCACCGTGACGCGTTGCGTTAAACGCACGAAGCTATTGATAACGCATCGCGCGCGCATGGGCACGCACGAGGTCGTGGAACCGGAACGCGTCGTCTCCGACCTCGGTCAGCAACGACTTCTCCACCAGGTCGTCCAGCGCGTCTTCCACGTCGCACTCGGGTTCGCCCGCGATCGCCGCCGCCACGGGCACACCGAACGCGCCGGGTTCCCACGCGCACAACCGGTAGAGCCGCGCCTGCCGTTCACCGAGCTCCACATAGGACAGATCGAGCAACGGCCCGAGCCGCCCGTCGTCGGGCAGCGGTCCCACGGCGATCTCCCGTGCTCCCGGGAGAGCGAGCCTCGACCGGCTCGTGACGAGCACGGTGCCCGACGCGGGCAGCAGCGGCGTCACCTGCTCGGCGGAGTCCGCGTTGTCCAGCAACAGGGTGAACTGCCGGCGCGTGACGAGGCCGCGGAAGACCGCCTGCTCGTCGGCGGGGCCGGCGTCGAGCCCGAACGCCCGCAGCACGCGGCCGAGGTCGTGCGCCGCCAGGTCGACGTACAGCTGCGCTCCGGACCCCCTGTCCCGCAACCACTTCAACGCCAGCGCGGTCTTCCCCGCACCACTCGCGCCGTGCAGCACCGTCACCCCGGCCCGGATGCCCGCCAGTTCGGCGTCCCTGCCGACGAAGTGCCGCGGCGGCGCGGGCGGGCGGAACCGCGGCGGCACGTCGTCGCGCCCCCTGATGCCCCCGGTCGCGCCGGCCACCAGAACGTCCCTCATCCCGCACCTCCCCGAAACCTCGAAGTTACGGGCTTTCCCCGTCTTTCATCAGACGGCCATCGAGTGATCGCACGTGAGCGCGGCCCCGGTCCTCGACGTCGAGGACCGCACCTGCCGGCCGTTGACGATGATCTTGCACGTGAGCTCGCCGTGCACGCCCTCGAGCCGGACGACGACCCTGCCCTTGCGCTTGCCCATGCGCTCGAACGGCAGGTCGGGGTTGCGCAGGGTGCGTTCCTCCTCACCGGGGAACGTGTAGGTGAGCCGGTCGGTCGTGCCCGTTCCCTCGACCACCACGCGGATGTTGGGCGCTGCCGCGCAACCGGCTGTTCCGGCCAGCAGCAGGCCCACGAGTAAGGCGGCGGTCTTCATGCCCCGAACGGTAGGAAGCGCGGGGGTGATCCGGCATCAGCCTGAAGGCTCAAGCGATATCAGCCATCAGAGTGACAAGCCCTGGTGCCGAAGGCACTCCTCGACCCTGATCCGCTCGACCTCGCGGTCCATCCCCTCGGGCAGGGCGCGCAACCGGTGCTCGACGCCCAGGGCCGTGCAGGCCTGCACGAGCAGCGCGTCGTAGGCCTGACGAGCACCGATCTTCTTGGCGGCCGACGCACCGGGCTCGAAGCACGCCCGTGCCCGCCGCACGCGACGAAGGTCGGCCGCGATTTGTTCGATCGGCCGATGTTCGGACACGGTGCCAAGCTACCCCGCCTGCAACGCGAGGAAGAGGTCCACGCGCGCCTCGAACTCCGCGAGGTCGGTGCCGAGCAACTCCTCCACGCGACCGACCCGGTACCGCAACGTGTTGACGTGGACGTGCAGCTTGGCGGCCGCCGCCGTCCACGAGCCGGAGCAGTCCAGGAAGACCTTCAACGTGCCCACGAGGTCCGAGCCGTGCTCGGCGTCGTAGTCCAGCACGGGCCCGAGGAACCGGCGGCGCAACGACGTGCGCAACTCCTCCGGCACGCCCGCGAGCAGCAGTTGGTGCAGTGCGATCTCCTCGCCCGCCACCACACACGTGCGCCCGCCACGGCGCTCTCCCAGCCGACGCGCGTGCGTGGCCTCCTCCGCCGCACCGCGCAGGCCCCGGGACGTGACCGGTGAGCTGATGCCGACGAGCACGCGGGACGAGCCGAGGCCCGGTTCCATCACGCGCATCGCCTCGCGGAGGTCGTCGGGCATCGAGTCGCCGGCCTTGGCGATCGCGTAGACGGTGTCGCCGACCGGGGTCACGAGGGCCTGCGGCAGCGCCTCCTCCAGCACGGCGGCGGCCAGGTCGGTGCGCTGGTCGGAGGTCACCGCGCTGATCACCCGGAGCCGGGCGCGCTCCAGACCGGCGGCCGCGAGCCGCGACTCCAGGTCGGCCGACCCGTTCAGCACGGCGGAGACCAGGGGCGCGGCCGTGCGGTTCTCGATCTGGCGGCCCTGCGCCTCGCGGAGGCGTTCCAGCCCGACCAGGGACGCGAGCTCGGCGGCGGCCTCCTGCTGCACCGGGCCGCCGACGACGAGGACCCAGCTGGTGAGCCGGTTGCCGCCGCGCTCGGACACCGGCACGAGCGTGACGCCCCGGACCGTCTTCGGCAGCCGGTCGGCCTGCAGGAACTCCTTCACCAGCCCGACGCGGTCGGGCAGCTCACCGCCCGCGACGACCCGGCCGGCCGTGGACAGCACCCAGCACGACGCGCCCAGCTCGTGGCTGCCGGCGAGCAGCAGGGCGGGCAGGCCGGAGCCCTCCGCGACGACGTTGAGCAGGCGGCGGTGGCGCGAGAGCCCGACGAGTTCCATCGAGACGCGTTCGGTGATGGTCGCGAACGAGAGGTCGACGGGCACTTCGAGCAACGGCACGTGGTGGCGTTCACAGGCATCCACGAGGTCGGTCGGCAGCGCGCGGTCCTCGGTCTCCGACGCGGCCAGCCCGGCGACGCGGGCCGAGGCGAGCGAGCGGACGAACGTCTCGGAGTCCTGCGGGCCGTGGTGCCAGAGCAGGCCGGACAGCACGAGCTCCCCGCCGGACAGGTACCGGCTGGGGTCGGGCAGCTCCGTTCCGTACACGCGCGTGACCGTGCGGTCGAGCTGGTCCTCACCGGTGTGCAGGCTCAGGCGCAGTTCCGGCATCTGCAGCAACGTCCGCAGCAGCAACATGACAGGTCACTTTCGTCCATTCGTGTTTGTAGGAAAGCACAAATCCTCGTCGTGCAGGGGCCTGGCGATTCATGTACTTCTGCCGTAGAGGAACACAGCCGTGTCTCTGTGTACTGGCTCACAACCAGATGGGAGGGCGAGTGACGATCTCCACGCACGTGCTGGACGCGGCGCGAGGCAGGCCGTTCGCGGGCATCGCCGTGTCGCTGCAGCGCCGCGACGGGACCGAGGTGGCGAACGCCGAGACGAACACCGACGGGCGGATCACCGGATGGGGTGAGGGCCTGGAAGCCGGGGTGTACCGGCTGGTGTTCGACACGGCCGAGGCGGCGCCGTTCTTCCCCGAGGTCGTGCTCACGTTCGACTACTCCGATCCGGCGCAGCACTACCACGTGCCGCTGCTGCTCTCGCCGTTCGCCTACTCCACCTACCGAGGTAGCTGACGATGGACTTCCTTCGACCGGAAACGCTCGCCGAGGCGTTGGAGCTGAAGGCTTCGAGGCCGGACGCCGTGCCGATCGCCGGCGGCACGGACGTCATGGTGGAGCTGAACTACGACCACCGCAGGCCCTCCGCCCTGCTGGACCTCACGCGCGTCCCCGAGCTGCGGCAGTGGTCGGACGGGCTGCGGATCGGCGCGGGCGTGCCGTACGCGCGGATCATCACCGAGCTCGGCGAGCAGTTGCCGGGTCTCGCCATGGCCTCCCGCACGGTCGGGTCGCCGCAGATCCGCAACCGCGGCACGGTCGGCGGCAACCTCGGCGCGGCCTCCCCCGCGGGGGACACCCACCCGGTGCTGCTGGCGTCGGACGCGGTCATCGAGGTGGCCTCCACGCGCGGCACGCGGATGATCCCCGCCGCCGAGTTCTACCTGGGGGTGAAGCGGAACGCGCTGGAGCAGGACGAACTGATCGTGGCGGTCCACCTCGCGCCTGCCAAGGGGCCACAGCAGTTCTCGAAGGTCGGCACGCGCAACGCCATGGTGATCGCGGTGTGCTCGTTCGGAATCTCGCTGTTCCCGCAGGAGAACCGCGTCGGCGCGGCGGTCGGGTCGGCCGCCCCGACACCGCGGCGGGCCACCGAGGCCGAGGAGTTCCTGGCCTCGGCGCTGGACTTCCGCAATCCGGCGCCGTTGCTCGACTCGGTGAAGCGCGAGTTCGGCGAGCTGGTCTCGCGGGCCGCGTCGCCGATCGACGACGTGCGCGGGTCGGCCGCCTACCGCAAGCACGCCTTGGCAGTGATGGCACGCAGGACGCTGGGCTGGGCCTGGCAGGAACTTCTGGACGGGGAGCGGGCATGCGCGTGAACGTGACGGTCAACGGCGAGCAGCGCCAGGCCGACGACGTGTGGGAAGGCGAGTCGCTGCTGTTCGTGCTGCGCGAGCGGCTCGGGCTGCCCGGCTCGAAGAACGCCTGCGAGCAGGGCGAGTGCGGGTCGTGCACGGTGTACCTGGACGACGTGCCGGTGTGCGCGTGCCTGGTCGCGGCCGGGCAGGCGCAGGACCGCGAGGTGCGCACGGTCGAGGGGCTCGCCGACGGGGACGCGCTGGACCCCGTGCAGGAGGCGTTCGTCGAGGCGGGCGCGGTGCAGTGCGGGTTCTGCACGCCCGGTCTGGTCGTGCAGGCGCACGACCTGCTGGACCGCGTGCCGAACCCGTCGGACCCGGAGATCCGCGAGGCGCTCGCCGGGAACCTGTGCCGCTGCACCGGGTACGAGAAGATCCTGGACGCCGTGCGACTGGCGGCGTCGCGCCGATGATCGTCCTCGACCGCTGCGCGGTGTCCACTGTGGACGAAGCCGGGACCGAGCACGCGTCCGGGCACGTCGTGATCGAGAACGGGCGGATCTCCTCCGTCGGTTCCGGCCCGGCGCCACGGCCCTACGAGTCGCACACGTACGTCGACGCGTCGTCGTGCCTGGTCACGCCGGGGCTGATCAACACCCACCACCACCTCTACCAGTGGGCGACGCGCGGCCTCGCGACCGACGCCACGCTGTTCGAGTGGCTCACGACGCTGTACCCGGTGTGGCGCGGCCTGGACGACACCGTGACGCACGCGGCGGCGTCGGCGGGGCTGGCCCGGCTGGCGCTGACGGGCTGCACGCTGGCCGCGGACCACCACTACGTCTTCCCGTCCGGCGGCGGTGACGTGTTCGACGCGCTGGTGTCGGCGGGGCGGCGGATCGGGATCCGGCTGGAGGCGATCCGCGGGTCGATGGACCGCGGTGAGTCGTCCGGTGGCCTGCCGCCGGACAACCTGGTCGAGGACACCGAGGCCGCGCTGGTCGCGACCGAGCAGGCCATCGGCGACCACCACTCGACCGCCGACGACGCCCTGGTGCGCGTGGCCGTCGGGCCGTGCTCGCCGTTCTCGGTGTCGAAGGAGCTGATGACCGGGGCCGCCTCGCTCGCCCGCCGGCACGGCGTCCGGCTGCACACGCACCTCGCCGAGACCCTCGACGAGGAGGAGCAGTGCCTGGCGGAGAACGGCTGCACGCCGACCGAGTACGCCGAGCAGCTCGGCTGGCTGGGCCCGGACGTGTGGCTCGCGCACACCGTGCACCTGAACTCCGGCGCGGTGAAGAGGCTGGGAGCGACCCGGACGGGGTCCGCGCACTGCCCGACGTCCAACGGGCGGCTGGGCACCGGGATCGCGCCGGTCCGCGACCTGCTCGACGCCGGCGCGCCCGTGGGACTCGGCGTCGACGGTGCCGCGTCCAATGAGGACGGTGGCCTGGTCGTGGAGCTGCGGTCGGCGCTCTACCAGGCACGGCAGCGCGGCGGTCCGGGCGCGCTGGACGCCCGCAAGGCGTTGTGGATGGGCACGATGGGCGGTGCGCAGGTGCTGGGCCGCGCGGACTCGCTCGGCTCGATCGAGCCCGGCAAGGTCGCGGACCTCGCCGTGTGGGACCTGTCCGGGATGAACTACGCGGGGATCGCGGACCCGGTGGCGGCACTCGTGCTGGGCACTCCCCCGCCGTTGAAGCTGTTGATCGTGGGCGGTGAGGTCGTGGTGCGGGACGGGGTCCTGCTCACCGCGTCCACCGACGACCTGGCGCGGGACCTCTCCGCCGCCAGCGCCAAGCTCCAGGAGGCTGCGCGATGACCCTCACTCCCGCCGAGCTCACGTCCGCGGTGTCGGGTGGCATCGGGACGTCTCCGCAGCGGCCTGACGGCAACCTGAAGGTGCGCGGCGAGTTCGCCTATGCGTCCGACCTGTGGCACGAGGACATGATCTGGGGCGCGACGCTGCGCTCACCGCACCCGTACGCCCGCATCACGTCGGTGGACATCACCGAGGCGTTGAAGGTGCCGGGCGTGTACGCGGTGCTGACCCACTCGGACGTGCCCGGCCGCAACCTGTACGGGCTGGAGCACAAGGACCAGCCGGTGCTGGCCGTGGACGTCGTGCGCTACCAGGGCGAGCCGGTGGCGCTCGTCGGCGCCGACCACCCGGAGACCGCGCTGCGGGCCATGAAGAAGATCGTCGTGACCTACGACGTGCTGGAACCCGTGGTGGACATGGAGACCGCGGCCGACGACACCCCGTTGCACCCCGGCGGGAACCTGGTCCGGCACGTGCCGATCCGCCGCGGTTCGCAGGACGTCACGGCCGACGTCGTGGTGACCGGGCGGTACGAGGTCGGCATGCAGGACCAGGCGTTCCTCGGGCCGGAGTCCGGGCTCGCGGTGCCGGCGGAGGACGGGTCGGTCGACCTCTACATCGCGACGCAGTGGCTGCACGTCGACCGCGACCAGATCGCGGCGGCGCTGGGGTTGCCGCAGGAGCAGGTGCGGCTGACGCTGTCCGGTGTCGGTGGCGCGTTCGGTGGCCGCGAGGACCTGTCGATGCAGGTCCACGCCTGCCTGCTGGCGCTGCACACCGGCAAGCCCGTGAAGATGGTCTACAACCGCGAAGAGTCGTTCTACGGCCACGTGCACCGGCACCCGGCCGTGCTGTACTACGAGCACGGCGCCGACCACACGGGCAAGCTCGTCTACGTCCGGACGAAGATGTACCTCGACGGTGGCGCGTACGCCTCCTCCACGCCCGCTGTGGTGGCCAACGCGGCGACACTCGGCGTTGGACCGTACGAGGTCGACAACGTCACGGTCGACGCGTACGGCCTCTACACGAACAACCCGCCGTGCGGCGCGATGCGCGGATTCGGTGCTGTGCAGGCGGGCTTCGCCTACGAGTCCCAGATGGACAAGCTGGCCGAGGCGCTGGGCATGTCCCCGGTCGACGTCCGGATCCGCAACGCGATGACCGAGGGCTCCGTGATGCCGACCGGCCAGGTCGTGGACTCGGCCGCGCCCGTCGCCCAGCTGCTGAAGCTGGTGCAGGACAAGCCGTTGCCCGCCGGCACCTCCACCGACATCCGCGAACTCCCCGGTGGCGTCTCGAACACCACGCACGGCGAAGGCGTGGTGCGGGGTGTCGGGTACGCGGTCGGCATCAAGAACATCTGCTTCTCCGAGGGCTACGACGACTACTCGACCGCCCGCGTCCGGGTCTCGATGGTCAACGGCGAACTGGCCGCCGCGGTGCACACCGCGGCGTGCGAGGTCGGCCAGGGCCTGGTGACGATCATGCAGCAGATCGTGCGCACGGAGCTCGGCATCGAGCGCGTCACCGTGCTGCCGATGGACACCACGATCGGCAACGGCGGTTCGACTTCCGCCTCCCGCCAGACGTACGTGACCGGTGGCGCCGTGAAGGCCGCCTGCGCGCTGGTGAAGGCACGTCTGGACGGTCGTGCGGACATCGGTGACGAGGTCATCGACGAGACCACCGAGTGGCGTCACCGCGCGACCGAGGCCCTCGATCCCGAGACCGGGCAGGGCAACGCGCACGTCCAGTACGGGTTCGCCGCCCACCGCGCCGTCGTCGACGTGGACGTCGACCTCGGTCTGGTGCGCGTGGTGTCGCTGGACTGCGCCCAGGACGTGGGCCGCGCGCTGAACCCGCAGGCCGTGGTGGGCCAGATCCAGGGCGGTTCCGCCCAGGGCCTCGGCCTCGCGGTCATGGAGGAGATCCAGACCTCCGGCGGCAAGGTGCGCAACCCGTCCTTCACCGACTACCTCATCCCCACCGTGCTCGACATGCCGCCGATGAGCATCGACGTGCTCGAGCTCGCCGACCCCCACGCCCCGTACGGGATCCGCGGCGTCGGCGAACCGCCCACCATCTCGTCGACCCCGGCGATCGTGGCGGCGATCCGCGCGGCGACCGGCCTGGCGCTCACCCGCGTCCCGGTCCGCCCGGAACACCTCACCGGTACTTAGAACCCTGGAGTTTCCTGCTGTGAACGCACATCTGCTCGCCACCATCGACCTGGCCACCCGCAACGTGGCCTCCGGTGGGGGCCCGTTCGGCGCGATGGTCGTCCGCGACGGCGAGGTGATCGCCACCGGCGTGAACCAGGTGACGCCGTCGCTCGACCCCACCGCCCACGCCGAGGTCGTCGCGATCCGCGCGGCCTGCCAAGCCCTCGGTGACTTCAAACTGACCGGCTGCACGCTCATCTCGTCGTGCGAGCCGTGTCCCCTGTGCCTGTCCGCCGCGCTGTGGGCGCGGGTCGACAGGGTCGTCTACGCCGCCGACCGCCACGACGCGGCGGCGGCCGGGTTCGACGACCGGGAGTTCTACGAGCTGTTCAGCAAGTCGCGCGACGACTGGGAACTGCCCGTGCACCAGATCTCCACCGGTGAGGACAACGCCCCGTTCACAGCGTGGATGTCGCTCGCGACTCGTATCGACTACTAGGCCACAAGCCCCCAAAAATCGAACACAGTGCTGACCGGAGCTCACATCGCTTAAACGCGTTCCGGCGTTGGAACGCGCCCACCGGCATGGGAAAGGCCGTCCTCCATGACCCAGTTACGGAGCCGACAACCGACGTCGGCCCTCGACCAGTTCTTCCGCATCACCGAACGTGGCAGCTCTTTGGGCCGTGAGGTGCGCGGGGGCATCACGACGTTCGTCGCGATGTCGTACATCGTGCTGCTGAACCCGTTGATCCTCGGCGCGTCCGCGGACATCACGGGCGCCAAGCTCACCATCGCCGAGATCACCACAGCGACGGCGCTGGCCGCCGGCGTGATGACCGTCCTCATGGGACTCGTCGGCAACGCACCTCTCGCGATAGCGGCGGGTCTCGGCGTGAACGGCGTGGTGGCCTTTCAGATGGCACCGGAGATGACGTGGGCGCAGGCCTTCGGTCTCGTGGTGCTCGAAGGCATCTGCATCGTGGTCATGGCCGCCTCCGGAGTCCGCGAGCGGATCATCAACGCGATCCCGGAGCCGTTGAAGATCGCGATCACCGTGGGCATCGGGCTCTACATCGCTCTGGTGGGACTGGTCTCCGCCGGTTTCGTGACCCGCACGCCGGACGCGGCGGGATCGACCGTGCCGGTGCGCATGGGCCTCGACGGGCACCTCAGCGGGTGGCCGATCGCGGTCTTCTGCCTCGGTCTGCTGCTGATGATCGTGCTGCTGGCGCGGGGCGTGCCCGGTGCCGTGCTGATCAGCATCGTGGTGGCGACCGTCGTCGCGATCGTGGTGAACGCCGTGTTCGACGTGCGGGGCTGGGGTCTCGTGACGCCGTCGCTGCCCTCGTCCGTGGTGAGCTCGCCGGACTTCGGGTTGTTCGGACGCGTGGACCTGTTCGGCGGCTTCGTGTCGGCGGGCGTGATCGCGGCGACGATCTTCCTGTTCACGCTGGTGCTCTCCGGGTTCTTCGACGCCATGGGCACGATCACGTCGGTCGCCGACGAGGCGGGGCTGAAGAAGGACGGCAAGGTCGAGGGGATGGGCAAGATCCTCATGGTCGACGGCGCCGGCGCGATCGCCGGTGGCGTCACGGGGTCCGCCCCGAACACCGTGTTCCTGGAGTCGGCCGCGGGCGTTGGCGAAGGCGCCCGGACCGGCCTGGCCTCGGTGGTGACCGGTGGGCTGTTCCTGGTGGCACTGCTGTTCACACCGCTCGCGACGGTCGTGCCGGCGCAGGCGGCGGCACCGGCGCTGGTGGTGATCGGCGGCCTGATGATGACCCAGATCCGCCGGATCCCCTGGCAGGACACGGACTTCACGATCCCCGTGTTCCTGACCGTGTCCATCATCCCGTTCACCTACTCGATCACCAACGGCATCGGCGCGGGCCTCGTGTCCTACGTCGTGCTGCGCATCTGCAAGGGCCGCTGGCCCGGCTGGCTGATGACCGGCCTCGCGCTGATGTTCGCCGTGTACTTCGGCGTCGACCTGATCAGCGGCAAGTGATCCGCGGGGCCCGGCCGGGCGGCCACCCGGCCGGGCCCCCTTCGTTGGGGAGGTTCGATGCGCGACCTGGCTTCGACTTTGCTGTCGTGGGACCGGTTCGCGGTCGCCTCGGTGGTGGCCGTGCGCGGCAGTGCGCCCCGCCCGGTCGGCGCCGCGATGGCCGTCGGACCCTCCGGCGAGGTGATCGGCAGCGTGTCCGGCGGCTGCGTCGAGGGTAAGGTGTACGACCTGGCGTGCGAGGTGCTTTCGAGCGGTGTCCCCGCGCTGGCGTCGTTCGGCTACTCCGACGACACGGCGTTCGCGGTCGGCCTCACCTGCGGCGGCTCCCTCGACGTGCTGGTGCAGCGCGATTCTCTCCCGTTGCGCGCGGCCCTCTCGGCCTCTCTGGAGGGACTCCCGCTCTCGGTGCGCTTCGAGGCCGGGGGCCGGGTGTTCACCGACTCGTGGCTGCCGCCGCCGCGCCTGCTGGTGTTCGGCGCCATCGACCACGCCGCCGCCGTCGCCGAGATGGGCCGTTTCCTCGGCTATCACGTGACCGTGTGCGACGCACGCCCCGTTTTCGCCACCCATGAACGCTTTCCCGCCGCACACTCCGTCGTCGTCGACTGGCCGCACCGCTACCTCGCGTCCACCCGCACCGACCCGTCCACCGCCGTCGTGGTGCTGACCCACGACCCGAAGTTCGACGTCCCGGTCCTCGTCGAGGCCCTGTCCCGACCGCTGGCGTTCGTCGGCGCGCTGGGCTCCCGCCGCACCCACGCCGAACGGCTGTCGCTCCTGCGTTCCGAAGGTGTGCCGGAGGCGTCACTGGCGCGGCTGCGTTCGCCCATCGGCCTCGACCTGGGCGGACGCAGCGCCGCCGAAACGGCCGTGTCGATCGCGGCCGAGCTCGTGGCCGTGCGCCACGACGGGTCTGGCCTCCCCCTGTCCTCGCTGTCCACGCCCATCCACCGAACCCTGGAGAGCCATGGCACTGATCTTCCTCAACGGCGGCGGCATGCGGGGCGGACCGCTGCACGCCCAACTGCAGGGCACGCCGATGGTGTGCCGGGCCCGCAGTGCGGCCAGGTACCGCTACTTCTCGGTGCGGGGGAAGTTCCCCGCGATGCACGAGTCGGGCTCGGCCTCGGTCGTGGGTGAGCTCTACGACCTGCCGCTGAAGGTCCTGCGCGACCACCTGGTCCCCGCGGAGCCCGCCGAACTGGAGATCGGCGTCATCGAATTGGAGGACGGCAGCGCCGCCCTGGCCACCGTCCTGCGGGACGCGATGGTCGACCCGTTGCTCCAATCGGGTGACATCCAGGACATCTCGTATCTGGGGGACTGGCGGGAGTTCCTTCATCGCGAGGGGTGAGGGAAGTGGCATCGGGGGGTGCCACGGGCAAGGGGGAGTTGCCGCAGGCGGCGGACCCGGTGCACACGCCGGGTTCGCCGCGGGGGTCCGAGCGGCAGCAGGTCGTCCAGCGTTCCCGCGCGGATCGGGCCGGCACGGCTACGGCCGCGCCAGCTCCTCGACCACCCGGTCCACCTCCAGTGACGGGTCGGCGATCCGCGCCGCTCGCAACGCTCCCGCGAGCACGGTCATGAGCATTTCGACGACCACGTTCTCGTCGAACGGGTGCTCGCTCAGCAGGTAGTCACGCGCGAGCTGGTCGGCCGCTGTCGTGTACATCCGCAGCACGGCCCGCACCGCCGGCCGGTCGAAGTCCAGGCCGAGGTTCTCGCACAGCTTCCGGTTGCCGTCGTCCCGCACCGCGTCGAACGGCTCCTCCGCACCCCACGGCTGCAGCAACAGGTTCAACGCCAGTTCGCGATGCGCCACGAGGTAGGACAGGTGGGCCGCGTGCGATCGGCGGATCCGTTCGCCCAGCGGCACGTCCGGATTGCTGACGTGCAGGTCCAGCACCTCGCGGCCGATGGTGCACAGCACCTCGCTGTAGAGCCCCTGCTTGCTGCCGAAGTGGTGGAACACCAGGCCGTGCGCGACACCGGCCGCGCGTGCGATGTCTGCTGCCTTGACGTCGTCGTACTTCGACGTGATGAACAACTCTCGTGCCGCGGCCAGGACTTTCTCCCTGGTGGCAGCGGCGCTGGCGGCGCGGGTCATGCCTCCACGCTAACAGTTCATTGACTCGAAGTCAGCGAAGCGGTATCCATTGATTAAGAGTCACTGACTTTGAGTCAACGGAGGGGACCATGACCAAGACGCTGATCATCGGAGCGACGGGCACCGTGGGTGGGCTGGTGCTGGACGAGGCCGTGCGCCGAGGTGTGGATGTGCGCGCGTTGGTGCGCAACAAGGAGCGGGCGAACCTGCCCGACACGGTCGAGCTCGTCGAAGGTGATCTGGCCGACCGCGAGGCCGTGAAGAGCGCGCTGCGGGGCGTCGACTCGGCGTTCTACGTGTCGCCGCACGAGACCAACGAGATCGACATCGCGACGGTCTTCGGCGAGGAGGCGCAGCGGGCGGGCGCTCGACTGGCGTTCGGCGGCTTCCACATCGAGGACGACGACGCGCGTGAGGCGGCCGGGCGCGCGATTCCCGCGTACGTCGGCAAGCTGCGGCTGGCCGCGTTCCTCGCGAGCACCGACACCCGGCCCGCGATGTTCAGCCTCACCAACTTCGACCAGAACGACGAGGTCTTCCGCGCCGACATCGAGGCCGGTGTCTTCCCGACGCCGCTGCACCCCGGCGGCGTCAACCGGATCGACCTGCGCGACGCGGCCGAGGTGATCACGAACGCGCTCACCGACGTCAGCTTCGCGCCCGGCTCCTACCAGCTCCTCGGGCCGGAGTCGTTGAACGGCGAGCAGTCGGCGCGGATCTGGGCCGAGGCGCTCGGTCGCGAGGTCCGCTACACGGGGGACGACCCGCAGTGGCGTGAGGCGTTCGCGAAGAGGCTGTCCGGCCAGAAACTCGTGGACTGGATCCGCAGCTTCGAACTGCTCGGCGCGGCGGCCATCCCGACCGATCCGGCCGAGGTGGACACGATGACGAAGCTGCTCGGGCACGCGCCGCGCACGTTGCGGGACTACGTGCGCGATTCGGTGAACCGCTGACCTCAAACCGCGGTCAGGGTCCGCGTCGATCCCGGGGAGTGATGTGAAGATCGGATTCACGCTGCCGCAAGCCGGAGGTGTCGCCTGGCAGGCGCCGCAGGTGGCGAGGTACGCGCGCGAAGTGGAACAGCTGGGAGCGGACAGCCTCTGGGTGATCGACCGGTTGCTGTCGCCGGTCGACCCCGCCATCGGCCACAACGGCGGCGAGAGGTTCCCGGACGAGTTCCGCGCGATCCTGGACCCGTTCGTGCTGCTCAGCGTGGCCGCCACGGCCACGGAACGGGTGCTGATCGGCAGCAACGTCCTCAACGCGCCGTGGTACCCGCCTGCGCTGCTCGGTCGCGTGCTCACCTCGCTCGACGTGCTCAGCGGGGGACGCCTGGTGCCGGGCTTCGGGGTCGGCTGGTCGCCGGACGAGTTCGAGGCGGTCAACGTGCCGATGGCCGAGCGCGGCTCCCGCCTGGACGAGACCCTCGACGTGCTCGACCAGTTGTGGACGGCCGATCCCGCCGAATACCGCGGCAAACACTGGACACTGCCCGCCACCCGCGCGGCCCTGAAGCCGGCGCGCCGCCCGCCGGTCTACCTGGCGGCGTTCGCTCCCGCCTCCATGCGGCGAGTGGCGAGCCGTGCCGACGGCTGGCTACCGGCGTTGGTACCGCCCCGTGCCACGGACATCCAGGCGGCGGTGAACGGGCCCTGGGCGGTGATCCGCGGCATGGCGGCCGAAGCCGGCCGTGATCCGGACGAGCTGGACGTGATCCTGCGCATCTACCCGTCCGTCCGCTCCGCCACCGTCGTGCGGGAGGTGGCCGAGCTGATCAGGCGCGTGGAGGCGGAGTCCGAGGTCCGGCACGTCCTGGTGGACCTGATGTACCTCGCCGACGACGTCGACCAGATGCTCGACCTGGCCGCCGGGATGCTGGCGAGCGTGCGCGGACAGCAGAAGTGACCTGCGTGGCGCTGGCGCCATGCCGTTCTGGGAGGAAGTCTTGAGCAACACCGACAACGGCGCTCTGGCGCCTGCCGAGTTCCTGTCCTCGACCGAGCCGGTCAGCCTCGTCGCCGTCGCCCGCCTGCGGCCGGGCTTCGAGCCCGAACACGTCCACCGGCTGGTGAAGGCGGCCATCCCCGCGGTGCACGCGGAGAAGGGGTGTGAGCAGTACGTCGTCCACGCCGAGCTCGACGACCCGCGCGTCTTCGTGTTCTACGAGCGCTGGTCGAACGGCTCGGACCTGCTCGGCCACCTGCGGAACCCCGACCTGCGGGAGCACTCCGACGCGTTCTTCGAGGCCCTCGACTTCGAGCTGCGCTGGCTGCTGCCGCTGAGTGCGTGACGCGAGCTGTGAACCCGCACCCCGGGGCAAGGGGTCGCGGGTTCACCGACCTCCCGGCTTGAGCAGCCCGCGCTCGTACGCCACCGCGACCGCCGCCGCCCGATCCGACACACCGAGCTTCGCGTAGACGTGCAGCAGGTGCGTCTTCACCGTCGCCTCGCTGATGAAGAGCGCCGCCGCCACGGCCCGGTTCGTGGTCCCCTTCGCCACCAACGCGAGCACGTCGACCTCCCGGGCCGACAACGGTTCCGAGGCAGGCTCCCGCACCTGCCCCAGCAACCGCGTGGCCACCGCGGGCGACAACACCGCCTCCCCCGAGTGCGCCGCGCGGATCGCCCGCTGCAACTCGTCGCGCGGCGTGTCCTTCAACAGGTACCCGGTGGCGCCCGCCTTGATGGCGGGCAACACGTCGCGGTCGGTGTCGTACGTGGTGAGCACCAGGACGCGGCACGGGTGGCCGCGCAGCCGTTCGATCGCGGACACGCCGTCCGAACCGGGCATGCGCAGGTCCATCAGGACCACGTCCGGCGAGACGGCCGTGACCACGGCGACCGCCTCGTCCCCCGACGCGGCCTCGCCGACGACCTCGAAGTCGCCGGTGGACAGCATGCCGCGCAGGCCGTCGCGGACGACCGGGTGGTCGTCGACGATCACGAGCCGGATCACGCCGCCACCCTCCCGCCGCGCACCACACGACTCACGCCATCACTCCCCTGCTCCACACACGCTCCCCACCGCTCGCCAACCAGGCCGGCCGCCGCCCCTCCCCAGCCACGCCCCTCCCGCCTCACGCGGGCACCCGCGCCGAGATCGCCGTCCCCGCCCCGGGCTCCGACTCCACGAACAACGCCCCCGACAGCCGGTGCACCCGATGCCTCATCGCGGGCAGCCCGAACCCGTCGGACGGCCGAGCCAGGTCGAAGCCCACCCCGTCGTCCCGCACGTCCAGCGTCACGACGTCCTCCATGTAGGACAGCGTCAGCCCCACCCGCGACGCCGAGGCGTGCTTCGCCACGTTCGCCAGCGCCTCCTGGGCGGTGCGCAGCAGCGCGACCTCCACCTCCGGGTGCGTCTCGCGCACAGCTCCGGTCAGCGTGACCGAGACCGGGACGCCGTTGTGCCTCGACCAGCCCGAGGCGACGTCGTCGAGTGCCTCGTGCAGGGCCGCCGAGTCGAGGGCCGGTGGGCGCAGGGCGTGGACGGAGCGGCGGGCCTCGGCCAGGTTCGACCGCGCCAGGTCGGTGGCCACGGCGACGCGGCGTTCCCAGTCCGAAGAGGACGCGGCGGACAGTTGCGTGATGATGCCCGCCAGGCCCTGGGCCAGCGTGTCGTGGATCTCGCCCGCCATGCGGTGGCGTTCGTCCTGCACGCCCGCCTCGTGCGCCTGCACCAGCAACTGGGCGTGGAGGCCCTCGTTCTCCTCCAGCAGTTCCTTGCGCATCCGGGACTGTTCGGTCGTCACGTGGCCCACGTACGTGAAGGTGCACGCCACCACCACGAACACGAGCATCAGCAACCAGAACGCCGCCGGGGCGTCGGACGGGTAGCCGCCGAACAACGACAGCGTCGCCAGGCCTGCCGTCAGCGCCACGACGAAGAACATCCAGCGGCCGCGCAGGATCTCGCTCGCGTAGACGTAGACCGCGTACGACACCGCGCCGAACCAGTGCTCGCGCATGCCGAGCACCGCGTAGAACACCACCATGCCGGCGATGAACACCGCCATGAGGTCCGTGCGCCGGTGCCACGCGGGATGCAGCGTGAACCACCACATCATCCACGCGAAGCCGAACGCCACGACGCCGTAGGTGAACCAGCGCTCCGGCGCGGACTGCGCGGTGAAGATCGAGTACAGCACCGTCGTCACGATCAGCACGAAGTACGGGATCACGTGCGCGATCGTGACGAGCCTGCGCTCCCACCTGTCCAACGCGGCCATGTCCACGAGCTACTCCCAGCGGAACGTCCTGGCCGCGACGGTACCCGCCACGAGGCCCACCAGTCCCATGATCGCGAGATGCCTCCAGTCCGGCGCGGTGCCGAGCCACGCCTGCTGCAGCGCCTCCACACCCGGAGGCGCGTACGAACCGATCGCCTGGATCGCCGTGGGCAGCATGAACCGCGGCAGGTACACGCCGCCGAGGAACATCAGCAGCATGAACACCACCGTCGCCCAGCCACCGGCCGCCCGCGCGTTCGGGACCAGGGCGGCGATCACCAGGCCCAACGCGAACGTGCCCGCGCCTCCCAGCACCACGGCACACGCCAGGCCGAGGGGGTGGTGAGGCAGGTCGACGCCGAAAACGACGTACCCCACGACTATGAGGAGCAGCACCGACAAGATCACCGCGGCGAAGTTGACCACCATCTGACCGGCCAGCAACCGCGCCGGGTGCACGGGCGTCGTCGACAACCGCCGCAACACGCCCTTCTCCCGGTAGGACGCCACCACGGTCGGCACGCGCTGCAACCCGATGAACGCCAGCGTGAACACCACCAGCGCCGACATGTAGCTGTCGATGAAGCGCTGCCCGCCGAGCTCCGGCAGGGGCTCGCGCAAGCCCGGAATCGCGCCCAGCACGAGCAGCAACATCGACGGGAACAGCACCGCGAACAACGAGTTCAGCCGGTCGCGCAGGAACAAGCGCGCCTCTATCTCAACGATCCGCACCATCACGACCCCCGGTGAGTTCGACGTAGGCGTCGTCCAGCGAGACCTGGTCGACGCGGAGCTGCCGCGCCACGACCTGCCGCCGCGCGAGCAGGGACGTCACGGCGTGCAGCAGGTTCTCCGATCCGCTGACCACGAGCTGCTCCCCCACCGCGGACACCGACGTGACCTCGGGCAACGCCTCCAGCAACGTCACGTCCAGCGGCTCCGACGGCACGAACCGCACCCGCGTCGCACCGTCCACACGCGACACCAGGGCGGAAGGCGTGTCGAGCGCGACGATCCGCCCCTCGCGGAACACCGCCACCCGGTCGCAGAGCCGTTCGGCCTCCTCCATGAAGTGCGTGACCAGCAGAATCGTCACGCCGGCCGCCCGCACCTCCTCGACCACCGACCACGTGTCGCGCCGCGCCTGCGGATCGAGCCCCGTCGTCAGCTCGTCGAGCACGGCGACGCGGGGCGAGCCGACCAGTGCCAGCGCGATCGCCAGCCGTTGCTTCAAACCGCCGGACAGCTGCCCGAACTCCGCCTTCAGGTGCGAGGTGAGCCCCAGCCGCGCGGACCAGTCGGCGGGCGACGGGTAGAACGACGAGAACAACGCCAGCGCCTCGCCGACCCGCATCCGTTCCGGCAGTTCGGAGGCCTGCAACTGCACCCCGATCGACGCCCGCACGTCGGCAGGCCGCTCCCCCAGCACCGCGACGCTCCCGGAGTCGGGCGTCCGCAGCCCCGACACGCACTCGACCGTCGTCGTCTTGCCGGCCCCGTTGGGCCCCAGCACGCCGAAGATCTCCCCCTCGGCCACCTCGAACGACACGGAGTCCACCGCCACGCGGGGCCCGTACCTCTTCCCGAGGTCGCGCACTTCGATGATCGCCATGCCACCAGCCTCGGCGACCGGGGCGCCGAGATCATCGAACGACGAGTCCGACCGGGATCAACCGATCGGTTGATGCCACCGGTCATCCGCGGCGCCGACCACGCGGCGGCGCTCAGCCGATGGGCTTGTCCAGCCCATGCACCACCTGGTCGAGCAATGTCGCGATGACCGCCTCGTTGTGCTCGTTGCGGCCCGGCGTGATCATCCGCGACGTCGCCTCGACCATCGCGTGCACCAGCATCGCCCGCAACGCCGCGCGCTCCACGCCGGCGGTCTTGAACACCCCGACGAGCGGCGCGAGCAACCGTTCGTGCTCGGCCCGGATCTGCTCGCGCGACGAGTCCGGCAGCGTGTGCGCGGACAACGCGACCACGGCCCCGTGGCTGCCGTCGGTGATGATCGCGAGCTCGGTACGCAGGTACGCCTCGATCTTCTCGGGCACGGACGAGGCGCTGTTGACCGCGTCCTCCAGCTTGTCCGCCCACTCCGGCAGCGCGTCCGACACGATCGCGGCGACCAGTTCCTCACGCGAGCGGAAGTACTCGTAGAGGCTCGGCCGCGACAGCCCGACGCGTCTGGCGAGCGACGCGAGCGTCAGCGCCTCCGCCCCCTCGGAGGACACGATCTCCCGCCCGGCGTCCAGCAGGGCGCGCAACCGGTTGGCGCGGTGCTCCGCGACGGTGTCTGCGCTGATCCTCGGCACATCGGGATCGTATCGCGCTTGATTTCCCGACGGGGAGTTGGAATAGTTCCCGACAGAGCGTCGGGATCAGGGAGGCCAGCATGTTCATCGCGACCAACCGGATGTTCGTGAACCCGGAGATGTCCGAGGAATTCGAGCGGTACTTCCGCGGCAACATGCGCACCCACCTGCCCGGAGTTCCCGGCCTGCTGCGCAGCACGCTGCTCAAGCCGACGCAGGACGACCAGCCGTACGTCTCGGTCAACGAGTTCGAGTCCGAGGACGCCTTCCGCGCGTGGGTCGCCTCCGACGCGTTCCGCG
This sequence comes from Lentzea sp. HUAS12, assembly GCF_024125735.1. Taxonomy (NCBI): domain Bacteria; kingdom Bacillati; phylum Actinomycetota; class Actinomycetes; order Pseudonocardiales; family Pseudonocardiaceae; genus Lentzea; species Lentzea sp. HUAS12. Next base: position 9,487,984 of record NZ_CP099738.1, on the reverse strand, counting down.
AGGCGCACAAGGGCCACCGCACGATCGCACGCCTGGTGACGGGCAACGAGCCGGAACGGTTCACGCACGCCGAAGACCTGGTCCTGCCCCGGCAGCGCGTCGAGCAGTAGGCCGCTAGCCTTCCCCCGCATGGGGGAAGTGCGCTTTCTGCTGCTGGGACCGTTGCGGGTGGAGGTCGGCGGGCAGGAGATCCCGCTGCCCGCCGGTCGCGGCAGGACCATCCTCGCGACGCTGCTCGCGAACGCGGGCGAGGTCGTGCCCGTCGAGGAGCTGGGCGGTGCCTCGTCCACCCCCCAGGCCGTCAGCAGGCTGCGCCGGGTGCTGGGCGAGGCCGCCGGCAGCCTGCGCACGCACGGCACCGGCTACCTCCTCCACGTCACGAACTCGGACCTCCTCGACTTCCGGTCGTTGCGCGACCAGAGCCGCTACGCGGAGGCCCTGACGTTGTGGCGTGGCAGGGCCTTCGAGGACGTCGAGGGCGTGCGGGACGTCGCCGCGCGCCTGGACGGCGAACGCAGGGCCGTCGAGGCGCTCGCGCCGGTGCCGCACCAGGTCCCCGCGCCGCCCGTCCAGTTCGCCGGACGCGACCGCGAACTCGCCGCGTTGCGCCGCTCCGGCCCGGTCACCCTGCTCAGCGGGGTGGGCGGAGTCGGCAAGACCACCCTCGCGCTGCAGTGGGCGAAGGAGGCCGACTTCCCGGCGGGGCAGCTGCACGTGAATCTGCGCGGCTTCGACCAGAACGCGCCGGCACGTCCCGAGGAGGCCATCCGGAGCTTCCTCGGCGCGCTCGGCGTGCCACCGGAGAGCCTGCCCCCGAGCACCACCGAGCAGGCCCTGCTGTACCGGACGTTGTTGCGCGGCAAGAACATGCTGCTCCTGCTCGACAACGCCCGCGACGCCGACCAGGTCCGCCCGCTGCTGCCGGACGACCCCTCGTGCCGCGTGGTGATCACCAGCCGCAACCGGATGGACGACCTCGGCGACACCACCAGGGTGCGGCTCGACGCGCTGAGCCCCGCCGAGTCGCACCAAGTCCTGACCAAGCGGATCGGTGCCCGCGCAGGCGCCGAGCCCGAGGCGCTCTCCCGCCTCGCCGCGCGGTGCGGCGGCCTGCCCCTCGCCCTCGCGATCGTGGCCGCCCGCGCCGACCCCCAGCACTCGCTGACCGCGCTCGCCGACGACTTCGCGGACGACGACGTGCTCGACTTCCTCGACACCGGCGAGGAGACGACCACCGTCCGCTCGGTGTTCGACTGGTCCTACGAGCGGCTTTCGGTTACCGCGCAACGACTCTTCCGTCTGCTCGGCGTCCACCCCGGACCGGACGTGTCCGCGCCGGCCGCCCGCAGCCTGGCGGGCACCACCCCTGCGCTGCCGGAGCTGGTCGCCGCCAACCTCGTGACCGAGACCGGCGACGGCCGCTTCGTGCTGCACGACCTGGTCCACGCGCACGCCCGCGGCCTCGTCGAGGAAGACGAGGGCCGAGACGCGTTGCACAGGTTGCTCGACCACTACCTGCACAGCGCGCACCACGCAGACGCCGAACTCCACGCCCACCGTCAACGCCTCATGATCGCTCCGCACGTCCCTGACGTCGTCCCGGAACGACCGGACGGCCACGACGCGAGCAGCAGGTGGTTCGCCGCCGAAACCGGCGTGATCATCGCGCTCGGCATCGCCGCGGCCGGCGCACGGCTCGACCGCTACGCGTGGCAGCTCCCGTGGTGCCTGACGGTCCACATGGACCGCTCAGGCAGATGGCACGAATGGGTGACCGTCCTGCGGTCCGCGCTCGCCGCCGCCCGGCGACTCGAGGACGACCACGCGGCCGCCCGCCTCCACCACATCCTCGCGCACGCCCACTACCGGCTGAGCGACGCCGAGACGAGAGACAGACACCTGCGGACGGCTCTGGCCCTGTACGAACGCGGCGACCTCACCGACGGTCAGGCGCGCGTGCACCGCAGCCTGGCCCAGGCCCACGAGGAGCAGGGCGACCTCGCCCAGGCCCTGCACCACGGACGACGCGCGGTGGCACTGGCCGCGAGCGACATCGAGCGGGCCGGCGCGCTGAACCAGGTCGGCTGGTTCCTGGGGCTGCTCGGCCGCCACGACGAGGCGCTCGGCCAGTGCCAGAACGCGCTCGCCCTGCACCGCGCCGGCGGTGACAAGCTCGGTGAGGCGAGCACACTCGACAGCATCGCCTACAACCTGGGCCACCTCGGCGACTTCAGCGGTGCGATCACGCACTACGGCGACGCGCTCGATCTGTTCGCCGCGATCGGCGAACAGTTCGAGGTGGCCACCACCCTGATCAACCTCGGCGACGCGCACGTCGCGACCGGCGGGGCGGACGAGGCACGGCACGCGTGGGAAGAGGCGCTCGAGATCTACGAACGCCTCGGGCACGCCGACGTCGCCAAGGCCCGCGAGCGCCTCACAGCTCTGTCAGCAGCTTCCTCATCCGCTTGATCTCGTCGTCCTGGGTGGCCACCACGTCGTCGGCCATCTCCTCGACCTGGACGTTGGACCCGGCGGCGCGCACGTCCGTCGCCATCTTGATCGCACCCTCGTGGTGCTTGATCATCAGCTCCAGGAACATCCGGTCGAAGTCCTTGCCGCGCGCGGCACCCAGGGCGTTCAGCTGGTCCTGCGTCGCCATGCCCGGCATCGACGCGTGGTCGCCGTGCGTGCCGATGGCGTTGAAGGTGCGCTGCCACTGCTTCATGGCGCCGATCTCGGGCTCCTGGCTGAACCGGATGCGGTCGGCCAGGCCCTTGACCGTCTCGTTCTCCGCGCGGTCGGGGGCGAACCGCGTCATCGCGAGCGCCTGCTCGTGGTGGGCGATCATCATCGCCACGTACTCGCGGTCGGCGTCGTTGGGCGGCGGCGTGACCCTGGCGCTCACGTCGCCGGGCGCGACGACGGACGCCGTGCCGCCGGGGGTGTCCGGCGCGATGACCGGTGCGGCGGGCGGCTCCGACGTACAGCCTGCCAGCAGGGCGGATGCCGCGACGATGACGAGAACCCCAGAACGCATGCTCCGGACAATACCCTCCGAAAGACGCTGGCCTTTAGCAAGGCGAAAGGGTCATACTCCCCCTCACCAACCCGTACTGAGGGGGTACAGCTGTGTCTTCAAGCGCAACGGCCCGGCGTCGCAGAGCGCCGTTGGCGGTTCTGGGGGCGCTCGCGCTGACGCTGTCGACGGTGACCGCGCCCGCGTACGCCGAGCCCGACCTCCCCGCTGACGGCAAGGGCCTCACCGAGGCCCAGCTCGAGGCGCGGGCGGACGGGGCCACCGGCCTCCCCGGTGTCGACGAGATCAGCCGCAGCCGCAACATGGTCCCGGTCGCCCACCTGGACAAGCAGGCTCCGCTGAACTCGACGCAGACTGACATCGCGTTCCAGGACAACTACGCGTTCGTCGGCAACTACGACGGCTTCGTCATCTACGACGTCCGCAACCCGAAGAAGCCGACGATCAAGTCGCAGGTCCTCTGCCCGGGCTCGCAGAACGACATCTCGGTGTACGGGAACCTGCTGTTCCTGTCGACCGACTCGTCGCGCAGCGACAACTCGTGCAGCAGCGTCTCCCAGCCCGCGACGATCAAGGAGTCGTGGGAGGGCATCAAGGTCTTCGACATCAGCGACAAGGCCGCGCCGAAGTACGTCGCCGCCGTCGAGACCGCCTGCGGTTCGCACACCCACACGATGGTGCCGAGCAAGAACAAGAAGGACGTGTACCTCTACGTCTCTTCCTACTCGCCCAACGCCACGTTCCCGGACTGCCAGCCGCCGCACGACAAGATCTCGATCGTCAAGGTGCCGGTGAAGAACCCGGCCGCGGCCTCGCTGCTCAAGGCCCCGGTCCTCTTCCCGGACGGCGGCAACAAGGGCGTCCCCGGCGACATCGAGACCGGCTACACCTCGGCCACCTCGGGCTGCCACGACATCACCGTCTACCCGCAGCTCGACCTCGCGGCCGGCGCGTGCATGGGTGACGGCGTGCTGTGGGACATCTCCGACCGGGAGAACCTGGTCGAGATCAACCGGGTCCAGGACGACGCGCACTTCGCGTTCTGGCACTCCGCGACGTTCAACAACAGCGGCACCAAGGTCGTCTTCACCGACGAGCTCGGTGGCGGTGGCGCCGCGACGTGCAACGAGAAGATCGGCCCGAACCGCGGTGCCAACGGCATCTACGACATCGTGGGCAAGGGCAAGAACCGCAAGCTGGTCTTCAAGTCGTACTACAAGATCCCGCGCATGCAGACCGACACGGAGAACTGCGTCGCGCACAACGGTTCGCTGATCCCGGTGCCCGGCAAGGACATCATGGTGCAGTCCTGGTACCAGGGCGGCATCTCGGTGTGGGACTTCACCAACTCGGCCAAGCCGCGTGAGATCGGCTTCTTCGAGCGCGGCCCGATGCCGAACGGCGCGGGCGGCGGTACGTGGTCCACGTACTGGTACAACGGCTACATCTACTCCTCGGAGATGGGCCGCGGCTTCGACGTCATCGACATGCGCGACCCGCGCACGTTCGTCGCGAAGCTCTTCCGCACGAACGAGCTGAACGTGCAGACCCAGGGCAACTTCTACCGCGGGTAGTAGCTGTCCACCCAGATCAGCGCGGCTGCCGTCGTTCGGCAGCCGCGCTGACCGCTGTCAGGACGAGGGTGACCGCCACACCGCCGAAGACGGCCCAGACCGGGTTGCCGGCGTCCATCGCCCACGCGGCGACGACGGCCGTGAGGCCGTAGCCCGCGCCCGTCACGGCGTACATCATCGAGAACCCGGCCGCGTGCGCGCCGATCGGAAGCCGTTCGCGCAACGCCAGGCTGCGTGTCACCAGCACACCTGACTGGAACAACCCGGCGGCGAGCAACGCGCCCGCGATGCCCGGCAGGTTCGGGAACAACGCCAGCGCGCCGACGCACGTCGCCGTGACGACGAGCAGCACCAGCCCCTGCGTGCGGAACGTCCCCGGCCACGGCCGCAGCCCGTACAGCACCGCGCCCAGGGCGCTGCACGCCGCGAAACCCATGAGCAGCGGTCCGATCCAGCCGATCCCGATGCCGCGGTGCTCCAGCAACGCGGGCAGCACCAGCTCCGCGACCGCCAGCTGCGCCAGCGCGGCCGCGCTCACCAGGTAGATCGGCCAGGCCGACGCGACGACACGGGGTTTCGCCGTGCCGGACCGGGAGGTCACGTGCCCGCGCGGCAGGATGAACACGAGCCATGCCGCCACGACGATCAACGACACGGACACCACCACGGGCGCCCGGTGGTCGACGCTCAGCGCCAGCACCGTGACGAGCGCGGGCGCCACCGCCCACACCACCTGCGTGATCATGGCGTCGAAGCCCATCGCCTTGGGCACCAGCGCGTCCGGCACCAGGCCGAGCAGCATCGCCCGCAGCCCGCCCGGTGTCGTCGACGGCCCGGCCCCCGCGACGAACGCCGCGATCGCCAGCACCGTCACGTTCTGCGTCAGCGCGAGCGTCGTGAACGCCGCCGCCCCGACGACCAGCCCGATCGACAGCTGCCCGCGCATCCGCGACGGGTCGAGGAAGAGCCCGAGCAGCGCGGCGCCGAGCACCTCGCCCAGCACGTAGACGGCGACCAGGGACGCGGCCAGCACGTACCCGCCGGGCAGTCCGCGCGTCAGGAACACCATCATCAGCGGCGTCATCGACATCGGCAGCTTCGCGGCGACCGTCACCACGGCGCACGCCAGCACGTCCCGGTTCGCGAGGTCGCGGTACCCGGCAGCGGAGATCGTCATCTACTCGCCCAGCTCCTGGAACAACGTCAGCTGCAACCCGGCAGGCGCTCGCAGCCGCGCGTTCAGCGAGTTCCACGGCGTGCGCGTCGGCTCGGCGACGACCTCAGCCCCGGCGGCTTCGAGCCTGCGGGTCGTCCCCTCGGAGTCCGTCACCTCGAACGCCACCCTGATGTGCCCGGCGACGCGCTTGCCGACCTCGACGGAGTCGATGAACTCGGCGTGCGGCGGGTCGGTGATCTCGAGCGTGGCCCGGCCCGCCTCGAGGATCGTGACCCGCCCGCCGTCGGACGCGAACGCCGCCCGTTGCTCGAGCCCCAGCACGTCTCGGTAGAAACGCAGGGCTTCGTCGTAGTCGTCGGCGGTGACGACCAGGCGGAGTTCACGGACACCGGTCATGGTGACGATCATTTCACTCCTCGTGTCAGAACGAGGAGAAGACGCGAAAGTGCCTCACACGTCGACGCGCTGGGGCTCCCCGGTCGTGAGCCTGGTCGCCACCACCAGCACCAGCGCGATCCCCGCGGTCACGTGGATCGGCGCCGGTCCGAACGTCGCCGCCAGCACCGCCACCGCCCCGACCGGCAGCAGGTACTTGCGGAGCCCGTCCTGCCCGGGGCAGTCCTGCACGTACCAGGCGCACAGGAAGAACACGGCCAGCGGCACGGTGGTGAACGCGGCCACCGTCGTCCCGGGCGCGTGCGAGATGTGCAGGTCGTAGTCCACCGAGGCGGCCAGCCCGGCGCCGAGCGCGGCGATCGAGCCGAGGATGAACAGGTGCGCGTAGCCCCAGAGGAACGCCTTCCTGAGGTTGTGCAGGGTCGCCGGCGCCTCGAAGTAGATCCACCACACCGAGAACACGATGACGAGCGAAGCGGCGGCCAGCGAGATCAGGTTGACGCCGCTGTCGAAGCCCTTCTGGAACGCGAGGGTGGCCGCGAGGATCGACTCGCCGAGCACGATCAGCGTGAACAGGCCGTGCCGCTCGGCGATGTGGTGCGGGTGCCAGGTCGTGGCGCCGGAACGCTCCGCCCAGGCCGGCACCAGCAGTTCGCCGAGCATGAAGAGCACCCACAGCGGGATCTGCAGCGCGGGCGGCGCGACCAGCACCCACAGCACCCAGAGCACCTGCATGAACGTGATGCCGGCCGCGTACCGGCGGGTGCAGGTCTTGTGCTCGGGGTTGTCCCGCGACGCGCGCAGCCAGTGCGCGACCATCGCGAGCCGGATCACGACGTACCCGCCGACGACGATCCGGTAGTCCTGGTGCTCGAAGACGGCCGGGACGCCCGCCGCGACCACGAGCACACCGGCGATCTGCACCATCGTGATGACGCGGTACAGCGTGTCGTCGTTGTCGAACGCGCTGGCGAACCAGGTGAAGTTGAGCCACGGCAGCCACAGCGCGAAGAACGCCATGCAGAACGCCATGACGCCGGCCCCGGCGTGGTTCTCGGAGACGGCGTGGTGCAACGAGGCGGCGGCCTGGGCGACCGCCACCACGAAGCTCAGGTCGAACAACAGCTCCAACGGCGTCGCGACCCGGTGGGCCTCCGCCGTGTCGCGCGCGAGGAGCTTCCTGATCATCCCGCTACCACCATGATCCTCGATTCGCTGAGGTCGAGAGCGACCCGCGTGCCCGGCTGGTACGCGGAGGCGGTGTTGGAGGGCTGGTCGATCCTCAGCACCTGCTCCCCCACCCTCACCGAGATCCGCGTGACCGGTCCGAGGAACGACTGGGTCAGCACATCGCCCACGATCTTGCCACCGGCGTCGCCGTCGTGCGCGGAAACGCCGATGTCCTCGGGACGCACGATCAGGCGCACGTCGCTGCCCGACGGCTGGTCGTGGGACACCGGCAGCGTCACACCGTTGATCACCACGGTCTGGCCCTCGGCTTTGGCCTCGACCGAGTTCGTGACGCCGACGAACTGCGCCACGAACGCCGTCTTCGGCTCGCGGTAGACCACGGACGGGGTGTCGAGCTGCTCCAGCCGTCCGTGCGACATCACGCCGACGCGGTCGGAGACGGCGAGCGCCTCCTCCTGGTCGTGCGTGACGAACAGCGTCGTCATGCCGAGCTCCGTCTGGATGCGGCGGATCTCGTCGCGCAGGGTGACGCGGACCTTGGCGTCCAGCGCGGACAGCGGCTCGTCCAGCAGCAGCACGCGCGGCTGGATCGCCAACGCCCGCGCCAGCGCGATGCGCTGCTGCTGCCCGCCCGACATCTGGTGCGGGTAGCGGCCACCGAGGTGCGCGAGACCGACGAGCTCGAGCAGTTCGCCGGCCTTCTTCGCGTCCGCCTTGCGCATCTTCAGGCCGAACGCCACGTTCTGCGCCGCGGTCATGTTCGGGAAGAGGCTGTAGGCCTGGAAGACCATGCCCATGTCCCGCTTGTTCGCGGGAACCTTCGTGATGTCCTTGCCGCCCACCGTGACCGTGCCCGAATCGGCGGTCTCGAAGCCCGCGACGATGCGCAGCGCCGTCGTCTTGCCGCAGCCGGACGGGCCGAGCAGCGACACCAGTTCGCCCTCGGCCAGCTCCAGGTCCAGGCCGTCCAGCGCGGTGTTGCCGCCGAACGTCTTGCGCAGCCCCTTGAGTTCCAGGTGACCCATCTTCACTCCTCGACCACGGTCTGACGGCGCCGCTGGCCGACATAAGAAAGTGCGAACAGAAGGACGAACGCGAAGATCAGGCACAGCAACGACACCGCGATGGACACGCCCGCGTTGCGCTTGCCCAGGAGGTTGACCTGCACCTGCAACGTGTCGAAGTTGAGCAGCGACGCGATGGTGAACTCGCCGAGCACCAAGGCGACCGACAGCAGCGAGGCACCGATCAGCGCCACGCGAATGTTCGGCACGACGACCTTCCACAGCACCGTGAACCACGACGCGCCCAGGCTGCGCGCGGCCTCGGCCAGCGTCTTCAGGTCGATCGCGGAGAGTCCGGCGTCGACCGCGCGGTAGGCGAACGGCAGGACCAGGACCGTGTAGGCGAACGTCAGCGTCAGCGGTGAGTCGCCGAGGAAGTAGTTCACCCACGCGTAGAGCGGTGCCATGCCGACCACCAGCACGATCGCGGGGATCGCCAGCGGCAGCAGGCACAGGAACTCGACGAGCCGTTGCAGCTGGGGAAGCCTGAGCCGGATCCACGCCATCGTCGGCACGAGCAGCACCAGCATCAGCACCGCACTCGTCACCGACAGCAGCAACGAGTTGACGAGCGCTTCCATCAACCCGTCGTCGTCGACGATGGACGTCCACGACTCCAGGCTGCGACTGCCTTCCCTGCCGCGCGTGGAGAACTCCGCCATCGCGATCAGCGGCAGGACGAAGTAGACGCCGAGGACCAGCAGGATGATCGTGCGCAGGACGCGCTGCTTCACTAGCGAACCCACTTGGCCACCCTCTTCTGCAGCAGCACGTTCACGCCCATGGCGATGCTGACCACGATCACCATGCCGAGGCCGAGCGCCTTGCCGAGGTTCTCCTGGCCCAGCACCACCTCGCCGGTGAGGAACCCGCGGATCTGCAGCGGCACGATCGGGCTGCCCTGCGAGACGAGCGCCGCGGCCGTGGCGTAGGCGCTGAAGGCGTTGGCGAACAACAGGAGCAGCGCGCCGAGGAACGGCGGCGTGAGGATCGGGCCGCCGACGTGGCGCCAGTAGGTCCAGCTCGTGCCACCGAGCGACGCGTTGGCCTCGCGCCACTGCGGCCGCAGACCGTCCAGCGCGGGCAGGAACACGATGACCATCAACGGGATCTGGAAGAACGTGTAGACGAGCGTCAGACCAGGCAGGTCGAAGAGCCACGCGCTGCCCGCGAACAGGTCGATGCCAACGTTGTCACGCAGGAACTTCGTGACGAGACCTTCGAAGCCGACCGTGGCGAGGAACGCGAACGCCAGTGGCACGCCACCGAACTGGGCGAGCACACCGCTGCCCGCGACGACGACCCGGCGCAGCATCCCGTCGGGGTTGCCGACCGCGATCGCCCACGTGAGCAACGCGCCGAAGACCGCGCCGATGAGCGCCGTGAGCGCGGAGAGCTCGATGCTGCGCACGAACGCGTCGAAGACGACACCCGTGAACAACGTCGTGAGGTTGTCGAGCGTGAAGGCGCCGTTCGAGTCCTGGAAGGCGCCGAACAGCACGAGCACCGTGGGGTAGACGAGGAAGGTGCCGACGAAGGCGAGGAACGGCACCGCGACGAGCCAGGCGGCCGCAGATGGCCGACCGGCGGCCCCACCCTTCTTCGAGGTGGAGCCGCCGGGCGTCGTCGCTACGGGAGCGACCGCGGTCATCCGATGGCCTGGGCCCAGGTAGCGGTCAGGACGGCCTTGGCCTTGTCGGCCTGGGCCTGCGTCTGGAACACCTGCTTGCCGTCGGTCTTCGGCAGCTTCTCCTTCGCCGCCTTGTCCGCCTTGTCGCCCATCTTGTCGAGGCGCACCGGGCGGGACATGCCCTTGAGGTAGAGGTTCTGGCCCTCGTCGGAGTAGAGGAACTCCTGCCACAGGCGCGCGGCCGCGGGGTGCGGCGCGTCCTTGCTGATGGCCTGGTTGTAGTAGCCGCCGATCTGCGCCTCGGACGGCACGACGACCTTCCAGTCGAGCTTGCCCTTGAGCTTCTCGGTCTGGGCGGCGTTGGTGTAGTCCCAGTCGATCACGACGGGCGTCTGGCCGGACTCGATCGTCGCGGGCGACGGGTCGACCGGCTGGAAGTTGCCGGCGGCCTTGAGCTGCTTGAAGAACTCGACACCGGGGGCGATGTCGTCGGCGGAACCACCGTTGCCCAGCGCCGCCATCACGACACCGGAGAACGCGGCACCGGCCTGCGTCGGGTCGCCGTTCAGCGCGACCTTGCCCTTGTACTCGGGCTTGAGCAGGTCCTTCACGGAGGTCGGCGCCGGCACCTTCGCGGCGTCGTAGCCGATCGACATGAAGCCGCCGTAGTCACCGTAGTAGGCGCCGTCCGCGTCCTTGAGCTCCGCGGCGATGTCGTCCCAGGTGCTGACCTTGTAGGGGGCGAACAGGTCCTTGTTGGCCAGCGCCACGTTGAGCCCGAGGTCGAACACGTCGGGCGCGCGGTCGTTGCCCTTGAGCTGCTTGGCGGCGTTGATCTCCTCCTGGCTGCTCGCGTCGGGCTGCGCGGAGTCGACCTTGATGCCGTACTTGGCCTCGAAGGCCTTGATGATCTCGCCGTAGTTGGCCCAGTCCGGCGGCAGCGCGATGACGTTGAGCTTGCCCTCGGCCTTGGCCGCCTCGACCAGCTTGTCCATGCCGCCGAACTCGCTCGCGGACTTCGCGGTCCCGGCGGCACCGGCCGGCGTCTCCTTGGCGGGCGGGGCGCCACAAGCGGCCATCGCCAGCACCAACGCGCCGACACCAATCATCTTCGTGGTGACGTTCCCTCGCTTCAGCACCAGCGGAGCTTTGGCTCGGGATGCTTTCGTTGTCAAGCCAGCCGCGCCGGTTGAGACCTTCTCGACTCCTAGCGTGAATTCTGGGCGCCTCAGGGGTTGCGACTGAATGCTTTCCGAGCTTCGTCCAGGTGTCGCGCCCCGATCCCGGTGGCGGGATCGACGTGGATCAGTGCGGTGGTCAGGTGCCGTCGCTTGTGGACGAACGCCTCCCGGCGCGCCGGGTGCAGCCCGAAGTCGTCGTCGAACCAGACGAGGGGCCGTTCGTAGGCGTAGCGCGCCACCGCCGGGTACTTCCACCCGGTCTCGTCGTGGAACTCGACGACCTTGAGCGGCGGCAGGCCCAGACGCGGTCCGATCTCGGTGTTCGCCCGGTGCAGCCACGTCGTGGCCCACGCGAGCTCGGCGCCGGTCTCGTCCGCCAGCCGTCTCAACTGGTGACCGTGCCCGGGGTCGAGCCACACGCGCAGCCTCCGGCGCCAGCCGACCTTGATCTCGAACGGCCGGTAGCCGTCCGGCTTGGGGTCGGCGGCCCACGGGTTGAGCGGGCCGTCGACGTCGATCAGGATCAGCGGTGTCACGCCGTCCAGCATGCCCGCTCGAACGCCGGCGGCCCGCCGCTCATGATGCCCGGCGCACCGAGCACGCCGCCGCCCCGCCCCACCTCACCCCGTACAGCAACCCCGGCAGCAGCCGCCGGAACCGCAGGTGGATCTCCCCGGCCCGGTCCACCGCCTGCGGCAGCCCGCTCGGCTCGACCTCGGACCGCTGCACCATCACCCCGTCGAACGCCCGCACGAACCGCTTGCGGTCGTGCTCGAACCGCACGCGCAGGTCGAACACCTCGCACGGCCGTTCAGGCACGTGCAGCACGCACGGGCGCATGGCGTCGCGGTGCGAGATCCGGTAGCGGACCGCGAAGTCGAGGGTGTCGCCGCGCACCAGCGGCTCGGCCGGCACCAGCCGGAAACCGGGCCGGTCGAGGAGGCCGCGGTCCTGCAGCGTGCCGCCGTAGAGCAGGTGCGCCTGCACGTCCCGCCGGTGCACCGGGAACACGGCGGCGAAGTCGAACGAGACCACGCCGTCCTGGTTCGCGACGACCTGGTAGCGCTCCAGGACCTCCGGCTGCTCCTGGTCGAGCGTCACGGCCACGGCCAGTTCCGCGGTGTGCCAGCCGCCGGCGTCGCGGCGCGTGGTGGTCGCGGCGAGGTCCGCCAGCTGCTCCACGGCCTCGTCGACGCGGCGGCGCACCGTGCGCGCGTCGCGGTCGATCGTCGTCGCGAGCCAGGCGACGCGCTCCTGGTAGAGCGGGTGCCGGACGTCGGAGATCAGCCCGAACGCCACTCGCGCGGCGAGGTGCAGGTCCTCCGGGAGCTGCTCGACCAGCTCGGTCAGCCGGGTGACCAGCTTCTGCTTGGCGGCGACCGGCCCGTCGGCGCTGGTGATCCCGCACGCCGCGGCCAGCGCCGGGCCGATCTTGTCGACGATCCGTCCCGCGTGCACACCCCGTCCCTTGCGCAGCGTCTTCAGCTCCCGGACCAGGCTCGACGTCGTCATCCCCGTTCTCCTCCCGTGCTCGCTCACGTGCGGCGAAGGCAGGTTGCGTCGGCCGTGTGGACGAGAAGTGGACACGCCGTGGATCGGTCACACGTGGTCCGGTCGCAGCACCGTCCGTGCCACCGACGAGGCCAGTGCGGTGCCCAGCCGCACGCCGTCGCCGCCGAGGAAGACCCGCGAACGGCCGATGCGGTCGAGCGCGGGCTGGTCGACCGCTCCCAGCCCGAACGCGATCATCTCCGGGCACGACGTCGTGGCGTTGAGGCGTTCCAGCGCGGCGGGCCAGGCGCGATCGGTGGCCCTGCCGTCCGAGACGAAGAACAGCACCGGCCGCCGCACCCGCAGCCGCTGCGCCTTCAGGCTCCGCACGTCCCGCTCGATGACGCCGCGCACGAGGCGGAACGCGGCCCCGAAGTCGGAGCCCGATTCCTGCCGGGGTCGAATCACCTCCACCGGGTCGAGCGCGGGGGCGAGCGGCCGCACGACCTGCGACTGTTCGGCGAAGACGACCACGCAGAGCCGGATCTGGGCTCCGGTGCGCCGGTCCGCGTGCACCACACCGCGGAACTCGCGCATCCCGGCGTTGACCTCGTCGATGTGGCCGGCCATCGAGAACGACACGTCGCACACCACGTAGCACGGCAACACATCACGGTCCATGACGTGCACCGTTACCGGATCGCGTTGATCAAACGTGGACAAAAAGCTGATTCGGTGACACGCAGACGGGGCCTTGCGCGACATTCCCCCCAAGACGGAAGCTTCGGGTCAGGAGGCGGCGTGGAATTTCGGATGCTGGGACCACTGGAGGCGTGGCACGACCACACCGCCGTACCGTTGGGGGACCAGCAACAACGCTTCATCCTCGTCGTACTGCTGTTGCACGCGAACAAGCCCGTGTCACCCGAACGCATCACCGAGATCGTGTGGCAGGGCAACCCGGAGCGCCGGACGCTGGTGCGCGGGTACATCAACAAGCTGCGCAAGTCGTTCGACGGGTCCGACGCGGAGATCGAGCGGACACCCACCGGGTACATGCTGCGCATCGACGAGGACGCCATCGACGTCCTCCGCTTCGACCGGTTGCGCTCCGAGGCCGCCCTGGCCCTGCAGGACAACGACCAGCGGCGGGCCATCGACCTGCTGCGCGAGGCGGTGGCGCTGTGGCGCGGCGACTTCCTCGAGGACATCGACATCGACAGGGTCGGCGGCGCGGACGTGATCCTGCCGGACGAGACCTACCTCGACATGCTCGGCGACCTGGCCGAACTGGAACTGCTCTCCGGTGACCACCGCTCGGCCCGCGACCGCATGCGCCGAGCCGTGCGCACCGCCCCGGAGAACCAGAAGTACGCCGAACTGCTGATGCGGGCGCTGATCGCCGGCAGTGACCGGGTGGGCGCCATCAGGGCGTTCGACGTCGCCTCCAAGTCACTCGGCGACCTGGGCCTCGAACCGGGAACCGTGCTGCGCAACCTCGCGGAACGCGCCCGGCGGGGTGAACCGGGCAGCTCGCTGCCGTCGCGTCCCGGCGGGTTCACGGGCCGGGCCGAGGAACTCGCCACGATCGCCGCGGCCGCGTCGGGCTCGGACGAACGGCGCGCCGTGTGGATCAGCGGCCCGCCCGGGGTCGGCAAGACGGGTCTGGCCGTCGAGGCCGCGCACCAGTTGCGCCACCGGTTCCCGGACGGCCAGCTCCTGGTGCGGCTCAACGGTTTCACCCCCGGCGTGACGCCGTTGTCGGTCTCGGAGGCGCTGACCCAGCTGCTGACCGAGCTCGGCGTGCCGGCCGAGCAGATCCCGGACACGGTGGGGCGCAAGGCGACCCTGTACCAGACCCACCTCTACGGCACGAAAACGCTGGTGGTGCTGGACAACGCGGTCTCACCCGAGCAGATCCGGCCGTTGCTGCCGGAGAACCGCGACTGCTTCGCCGTCATCACGAGCCGCAGGATGGGCGAGCCGGACATCTCCGAGCACGTGCGGCTGGCCCCGATGCCGGCCGACGACGCGTCGGCGTTGTTCCAGCGGCTGACCGGGTCGTCGCGCGTGCGCGGGAGGTCCGCGGACGTGGCGGGGCTCGTCGCGCGGTGCGGCTACCTGCCGGTGTCGATCACGGTCGCGGCGGCCATGCTGCGCAAGCACGACAGGTGGTCGCTCGACTACCTGCTCGGCCAGCTCGACGAAAGCGGTGCGTGGCAGGAGAACGGCGCCGCGATCCACGCCTCCTACCGCCAGCTCGACGCCCACCAGCAACAGGTCTTCCGCCTGTTCGGACGGCTGCCGGGCCCCGACGTGGACCTCCGCGGCGCGGCCGCGCTCATCGGCCGTGACATCGCTGCCACCCGCGTGCTGCTGCACGACCTGCACGAGGTCTGCCTGCTGGAGGAGGTCGCGCCGGAGCGCTACCAGATGCTGGACTCCATCAAGGAGTTCGCCGCGCTGGAGCCCGCGACCGAGGGCGCGCTGGAGCGACTGCTCGACTTCTACCTCGTGACCCTGGCGGACGCCGTGGACGTCGCGTACCCGTTCGACCGCACCGCTCTTCCCGCCGTCGAGCGGGAAAGCCCGCTGGCCCTGCGGTTCGAGCACGAGGAAGCGGCGCTGAGCTGGATCACCGCCGAACGCGACAACCTGATGGCCGCGATCAGGCGGGCGGACACGGACCGCGCCTGGCAGCTGGCCTCGTTGATCTGGCGCTACTTCAACACCGCCAACAGGTTCGACGACTGGATCGACGCGGTCGGTTCCGTGCGGCCGGAGGACGACCACGGCCGGGCGCACGTGCTGTTGCGGCTCTCCACCGCGAACGACCGGCTCGGCCGGCACGCGGAGGCACTCGACCTCGCCGAGCAGGCGTTGGTGAGCTGGACCCGCCTCGGCGACGACCCCGGCGAGGCGGCGGCGCTGTGCGCGATCGCGGTGCCCGCGATGCAGCTCGGTGCGCACGACCAGGCGGTGGGGCACTTCGAGGCCGCACTGGCGAAGTACGAGAGGTGCGGGGACCTGCGCGGCCAGGGGCACGCGCTGAGCGCACTCGGCTACATCCACGAGCAGCACGGCAGGTACGAGGCCGCGGTGCGGCAGAACGAAGCCGCCGTGGTGATCATGCGGCGGATCGGGCACCGCCAGGGACTCGCCCACGCGCTGAACAACCTCGGCGCGAACCTGCAGAACCTCGGGTCGCTCGACGACGCCATCCCCCACCACCTGGAGGCGCACGAGATCGCGGTCGAGATCGACGACAGGTGCGTGGCCGCCTACGCGTTGTCCAACATCGCCGACGCCCACCGGCTCGCCGGCCGGTTCCCCGAGGCGCTGCACCACCACGACCTGGCGGAGAAGACGGCCGCAGGACTCACCGACGTCGAACTCCAGGCGAGCCTCGTCCGCGACCGCGCCGCCACGGAGGAGGACCGCGGCAACCTCGGCGCGGCGCTGCGCCTCTACCGGTCGTTGCTGGGCGTGGCCACGGACACCGGCAACCGCAGGCAGGAGTCGCGCGGCCAGTTCGGCGCCGCGCGAACGTTGCACGCGATGGGCAGGCATGCGGAAGCGGCCGCGCACTGGGACGCGGCCGAGGCCGTGTACCGCGAGCTGGGCCAGCCGGAGGCCGAGGAGGTGCGGCGGACGCGGGCGGCGCTGACGTGTGCGTGCGGTCAGCGGTGAGTGAGCTGTCGCTTCAGGTCCGGGTAGATCTCGCGCACCGCACCGTGGTTGTGCCACCGGCCCAGGGTCCTGGCGAGCTGCCGCAGATCGGTCCGCACGGTCGCGGAGTCGACGTGCGCCGCGTCCTCCAAGGCCGCGGCGAGCGTGCGGCAGCTCTCGTCGACCTCACCCGAGAGCGCGAGAGCCAGTGAACGCCGGGTGCGGAAGCGCGCCAGGGTGCGGCGGGACGGGGCCGGCACCAGGCCGAGCTGCCGGTCCAGCACCGCGGCGGCCTCGGTGTTGAGCCCGAGGTCGGACAGCGCCCAGCCCCTGGCCAGTTCCAGCGGGTCGGGCGCGCTCGGCCCGAGCACCGGGTACGGGCCGTCCGGCGGCGCGGACTCCATCTGGTTCGCGGCGCGGTCGAACGCGCGTTCCGCGGCGGCCCGGTCGCCCGCGAGAGCGTGGCCCTGCGCCTCCCGCCGCGCGGCCAGGGCGAGGACGCGCGAGCCCGCCCGGCCGATCCACTGCGCCTGCTGGGCGAGGTTGATCGTGGCGGACGCGTCCTGGCGGTAGAGCGCGAGGCCCGCCTCCCGCGCGAACGCGTAGCTCGCGATGTCCGGATCTCCCGCGGCACGGGAGAGTTCGGACGCGTGCCGGGTCCACCACAGCGCGCCCTGCTCGTCGCCCGCCTCCTGGCACATCCAGCCGGTGTACTCGGCGATCCGCGCGGCGAGCAGGAGGAGCCGCGTGCCGACCGGCCCGGAGTTCTCCCGCGCCAGACCGTGCACCGTGTGCTGCAGTGCCTGCAACGGTTCGAGCACCACCTGCGGACTGGTGCGCAGACCCAGGCCCCGCAACTGTTCGAACGACGTCCGCATCCCGACGATCACCTGCTCGTCCGGCACCGGCCGCGCCCCGCCCGTGAGCGCGCCGACGCCGAGCATCGTCCCCGCCACCAGCACCTGGCGCCGGCCCAACCCCCTCGCGTCGCGTGAGGACGGTGCCTGCGCGGCGGCCTCGACCAGCCGGCCGCCGACGTCCAGCACGCCGTCGCACAGGCGCGCCACCGTCGGCGTGGGCGGCTTGAGGTCGTTCTCGATCTTGCTGACATAACCCTTGCTGTAATGGATCAACTTGGCCAGCTGGCCCATCGACAGTCCCGCCGCGACGCGGTGCGCGCGCAGCAACTCACCAAAACTCTCGGACACGATTGCCTCCCGCTCCGGCGTCACCCGAGTACATCATCCAGCGTGTTCCCGCGCAATCGCCCCGACCATTCGAAGAAATGGCCGGGGCGCATTTGCGTCAGCTCATCCGTGCCACGGGTTGCCGTTCCCGTCCTGGGTCTCCGTGGTCGTTGTCGTGGGAGGCGGCGGCGGGTTGTCGTCGGCGTTCGCCGTCACACCACCGGAAAGGGAGGCGGCGACGGCGAGCGCGGTCAGCAGGGTGGCGGCACCCGCGACGAATGTGGACACGATTTTGGACATGGCGAATCCTCCGAAGGGAGTCGGAATTGTTTTCCGGATTTCGCCCGGCTGTTCCGGGCTCCCTTCGAGCATTCGTCTTCGAAAAGCGTGGAACCAGGTGTTTCCCGTTGCCCACCGAGGTGGTCAACGCGTCCACTCCTCATCCACTTCTGGTCAACACCCGCCGTGGACACTGCGCGCACCCGGCCGCCGGCCGGTCGTCAACAAGGAGGTTGGAGTGACCGAATCCGCGACCTACGACATCGCCGTGTCGTTCGCCGAGGACCAGCGCACCGTCGCCGAAGAGGTGGTGGAGGCGTGCCGTCAGCGCGGCCTGACCGTGTTGGAGAGCAACGACCTGCCACAGGCGGAGGTGCGCTACCTCGTGCCGTTCGTGTCCACTCTGGACGAGATCGCGAGCGACCACGAGCACGTGCTGCCGGTGCTCACCGGCGAGCCGCCCGCGTCGTCGGACGTGAGGTACCTGCGGGCGGACGAGTACCTCGTCAACAGCCTGGTCGCGCGCATCGAGGCGGCCGAGACCGCGGGCCAGCACCGCGTCCCCGTCGCCGACCTGGCGGCAGCGCTGAAGCAGGAGGAGACCCCGGAACCGGAGACCCCCGAGCCGGCGCCCGTCCAGCAGTCACCCCTGCGCGCCCTCGCCGAGCAGTTCGCCGCCGCCCCGCCCGCACTCGCGAGACGAGGACTCGCCGGCACGCTGCACCTCGGCGGCACCACGGTCGCGGTGCGCGTCGAACGCGAGAACGACGCCGTCTACGCCCTCGAAGTGCGCGACGACGAGATCGTGAACTTCGTCGTCGTCGGCGACTCCCCCGAGCTGTTCTCCACGCTGTGGCAACGGATCGAGGACATGCTGACCGCGACGGCGTGACGCGAAGAAGGGCGGTGTCCCCCACTCGGGGACACCGCCCTTCTCTCATCGCCTGGCCCGCTCGACGACCTCCTCCAGCCGCAACGGGCTGGGCGGATGGTGACTCAGGCACAGCGGAGCCAGCATCCGCCGGAACCCGAACGTGTCACCGGTGACGTAGAACTGCCCGCGTTCCAACCGCGAGATGTCCGCGACCGAACTCCCCTTCGCCCGCGCCATCTCCGTGGCCGCGGCGATCTGAGCAGGACTGTTCAACCGCCCGAAGAACTGCGTCGTGGCGTTACCGGTCACCTGGTTGTGCACACCCTTCGGCGCCTGAGTGGCCAACACCAGCCCAAGCCCGTACTTGCGAGCCTGCGACGCCAGCAGGATCGTCGTCTGCGTACTGGCCGTGGCCTGCCCGGAAGGCGCGATCGTCTGCGCCTCGTCCATCACCATCAGTCCACCCAGCGGCCGGTCCGAAGCGGGGTTCCGCTTGATCCAGGCGAACACCTCCAGCTGCAACTGGCTGATGAACCCCTGCCGCTGCTCGTCGGACGGCAACCCGACGAAGCTGATCACCGAAACCCGGGCCTTCTTCCCCGCCGAAGGCTGGAACAACACGCCGGGATCCGTGGCCTCCCCATCGCCCGCGAGCAAGGGGTCGTTGACCATCGCGGCCCGCAACGTCTCCGCCAGATCAGCAGCGGTGGCCGTCGCGGAGACCAGGTTGCTGACCCCGTCCGGCAACTCGGCCAGCAGGTCCACGAACCCGTTCAGGTCCCGCCTGTCCTTGCGCGCGTAGTACTTCAACGCCTCCTTGAGCACAGCCCGCCCACGCACAGCGAACTTGGTCGCGTTGGCGATCCGCGCATGGGGCAACAACCGAGCCACAGCAGCCTCGACAGCAGCGCTGAACTCGTCCTCGTCCCCCCGAACCTCAGCGAAGTCGGGCAACGGGTGGAAACTCAACGGCCGCCCACCGGCGCGCCCAGGCGTCCACACGACCACCTCGGTCCCGGCGAAGTACGCGGCAGCAGCCTCCCGATCCCCGGGCAGCCAGTCCGCCGGCGGCTCGGGCCAAGCGTCCCCGAGCCGCGCCAGGTCGTTGTTGGGATCCAGCACGATCGCCGAAACCCCTTGCAGCGCACACTCCTCGACGATCCGCCGCAACAACACGGTCTTCCCGCTACCGGACCCGGCGAACACGATCGCGTGCTTGCGCAACGACTCGAGCGCGATCCGGATCTCCCCGTCCATCCCGAGCACGATCTCGCCGTCGCCCGAACCGGACACCGGTTCCTCCGCCTTCGCCTGCGGGGGCCTCACCTGCTCCGGCGGAGGACGCGTCTCCTGGTGCCGACTCCCGCCCCGCGCCGGATCAGGCAGGATCTTCCGCAGGAACGTGCTGCTGCTGGCCGGTTTCCGGGCAACGAGCCACGCCAGCAACTGATGCGACTGCGACGCCCACATCTCCTTGAGCGCGATGAACGTGCGCAGGTCGTCATCCGACACGTCGACGCTCTTGCCACCGCGCTGCACGAACTCGGCGACCTCACCCTTCGTCTTCGCACCGGTCCAGCCGTCGGAACCCTTGCGAATCAGCACGAGGTGCCGCCCACGCCCGTCCTCGGCCGCGGCACGCGCGTTGCGGAACTTCCGCAGCACCTTGTTCCCGTGACTGCTGGCGATGAGCCGGAAGACCCAGCGCTCCTCGACGTCCCGCTCCTCGTCCACGGTGTGCCGCAGACTCGCGTGCAGGCTCTTGTCCTTCGCCTCGGGCTCGGGATACCAGGCCAGGTCGTCGTTGCCGATCTCCGTGACCCACGACCGCAACCCCGCCAGCAACAACGCCGGCATCACGTCGTCCTCGTTCTGCGACCGCACCTCGGCGGCCGCACCGGCGGCCTTCTCCCGCAACCGCGCGAACTTGGCGTCGAGCTCCGCGAGGTAGTCCTGTGCGGGACCTGCCTTCGGCACGGCCAGCACCACCGGCGCGGGCGCCTCTTCCTGTTCCGGCTCCTGGAACGACCGAAGCTCCCGAATTTCACCGTGCAAGCACTCTTCGGCGTGCAAGTGGATGCGCTTGAGCAGCGCGCGCGGCGTCTCGGTCTGCCAGCCGTCGCCGAATGCTTCCGCGGCCACAGGCCAGGTCGGGTGAGGAGGAGTGATCCCCTTGG
This sequence comes from Lentzea sp. HUAS12, assembly GCF_024125735.1. Classification (NCBI taxonomy): domain Bacteria; kingdom Bacillati; phylum Actinomycetota; class Actinomycetes; order Pseudonocardiales; family Pseudonocardiaceae; genus Lentzea; species Lentzea sp. HUAS12. Next base: position 9,467,054 of record NZ_CP099738.1, on the reverse strand, counting down.
CCTTGTAGATCACCCCCAGCCACTTCTCGACCAGTGCCCTCCCGATCGCGGGATCGTCGATGGCACCCAGCACAGGTGTCTTCGTGAACCGGTCACCGACGGTGTCGCTGGCCGCCTTGCGCAGCTTGACCCAGGTGGTGGGCAGGCAGGCCACGACAGTCACCGTTCGCCGGGTGACCTCCCGCAACTGCATCAACCCGTCCGAGATGAGCGCGAGCTCTCTTGCCTCCTCCGGGTCGAGCTCGTCCTCGATCGCGTCCTGGGTCTTGTTGACGACGGTGTCCAGCTGATCGATCGCCACCACGGAAGGACCGGTCATCGCGAGCACCCGTGAGATGTCCCGCACCACCTGGTGTGCCGGCTTCGTCTTCGCCGACAACCCCCACTCGGCGCGCTCGCCCTTCTCCTCCTCCAACCCCTCGAGGTAGTTCCGGCCGATCGACGAGTGCCGCCGGGACGCGTACAGGACCAGTGCCCGGATCACCTCGTCGCACTCGCTGGCGATCCGCGCATCGACCTTCTGCAGCCCGTCGACCAGGGCGTCCAAGTGCTCGGGCATCAACGTCGCCTCGCGCACGATGGCCTTGCTGACGTTCTCCGGCAGATCCGCGCCTCGGCACAGCTCCCGCAACAGCACGATGAGCTGCAGATGGCCACCGTCATCGGTCCTGAGCAGCTCGCTGCGCATGGCGTCGGCGACGTCGTCCCAGAACATCGCCGCCGAGCTGACCTCGATGAGGAAGAAGTAGCCACCGGTCTCCTGCACCATGCTGCGCACGGTGCCGAGCAGGTGGGTCTTGCCAACCCCCTTGCGCCCCTGCAGGACGAGTCCGATGGGGTTGGAGCCGGTGCTGTCCCTGGCGTCCGCGATCGCCGTCCGGATGCGGTGTTCGGCCCGAGTGTGCAGGCCGTCCACGTGGGACGGTGAGGTGCGCCAGACGTCGTCGGGAGTCTCGGCGGAGTTGAACCGCAGCGCCGCCAGCGCCTCCCGCAGTTGCGCGGTCACGACTCCTCCATCGCCACGAGGTGCAGGTCCTCACTGCCGACCCGCAACGCCGCCGCGTGGTCGTCGGCGGTGAGCACCTTGGTGTTGGACTCGGGCGCCAGGTGGACGGTCCCGGTCTTCATCATCTTCACGAGGGTCTCGTCGACCTCGCCCTTGTCCGCGCCGTTCAGCCGGGGCCGGATGCGGGCGAGCCGGATCCAGTCCTGCGGCTCTTCGGCCAGTTCCTCGTACACGGACCGGATCAGCGACTCCAGGTCGCGGGCGCTGAATGCCTCGGCGAGGAGCCCCCGCTCGTCGAGGAATCGCAGCACGAGCTGCAGGATGTCGGCATGTACCCGAGCCAGCGGCCCCGACCGCGTCGGGGATCCGCCTCCACGCAGGTCGGACCGGCACCAGTCCCGTCCCTTGGCGGTGATCTCGTGCACCAGCCGCCTCGCCACCTTCGACGTCTCCAGAAGCCCGTCGGAGTTGAGCCGTTCCCTTTCCTTGGGCTCAAGCCTGATCTTGAACTCGGCCACCAGCTCCGGGTTCGGGATCGCCCGGTTCTCCAGCATCAGCCGCAGCAGTGCCGCTCGTGCGCTGGGCCCGTACTTCTCCGGCATCACGCCGCCTCTCTCAGTCGGTGAACGCATTGAGTCTTCGATCGATCCGGGCGAGCAGCTCTCCCACAGCCGCTCGCAGTCCGGAGGGCATCGGGGTCCGGGCGCCGCTGCCGTGCGCCTTGCTGATCAGTGCGAGATCAGCCGCGTGGTCGAGCAGCAGCTCCAACGCACCGCTGTCGAGCGCCGCGGTCATGCCGCGGACGGATTCCTGGACGAGCGCGAACCGGCCCGCGTAGGGCATCTCGTCGGGAAGACCGCGCAACGCGGTCGCGGCCGCGAGCAGCGCCTCGTGGTGGGGCTCCTGGTCGGAGTTGCCCTGGATGAGGGCCTGGAGCTGCCGCGCGACCAGTTCCGGGCGCAGTCCGAGCTCCAGGTGCCGCAGGTTGCGCAGAAACCCCGGCAGCTGGTCCTGGTCCGTGTTCTCCGAGAGCACGCAGAACAGCTGCCGTTGCCCGCCCTCCGGTCCGATGGCGTGCCGCAGGAAGCGCTCCGCCTCGGTGATCTGCCACCGGCTCGGCTCCTCGTCCACGAGGAGGCACAGGTGCTCGGCGGGCTCGCTCGTCTTCTCGAGGATCCCCGGGTCACCGGACACCGAACGGCCGGCCCGCACGCCGAGCGCGTTCAGCTCGGTGATGAGCTCCTCGGTGACCTTCAACAGTGTGCGAGGACTGGACACCAGGAGGTCGAGGTCGTAGTCGCGGTGGTGGTTGCGCGCGGCCGCCACGTAGGCGTCGCGGTTGTCTTCGAGCACGTCGGTGCGGTCGTACCCCTGCGCGACGACCGCGGCGATGGTCTCCAGCGCGTACGAGATCTGGTCGGGGGACGGCACCAGCTCGTCCAGCACCGGCAGCTGCTCGCCGAAACTCCAGTAGGAGACGTACGGGACCGTGAGGTGCCGCAGCATCAGGTCTTCGGGGACGCTCTTGACGAGCCAGTTCTCGAACAGCGGGGCGACCACCTCGGCGCACTTGCGCTGCCACTTGTCCGCGCGCTCGTACTCGACCCGGTTGTCCAGTCTGGACAGCACGGGGAGCACGGTGTGCCGGGGACGGTCGTAGGGCATGCGGTCCCGCGCGGCGTCGGCGCGGCGGGTGATGTCGACGACGTCGTCGAGGTTCTGGTCGTTGGCGGTGAAGACGACGACCAGCCGGTCGGGCAGGTGGGCGGTGCAGATCCCCGCGATGTCGGAGATGCCGGTCCTGCTGTCGATCAGCACGAAGTCGTGCTCGGCGGTCCAGCGCTCGCGGCACTGCTCGAGGAACCTCGCGAACCCCCGCTCGTACAGCTTCTCCCAGCCGATGTCCTGCATCCGGCGCATGTAGGAGCGGTCCATCTTCCCCGCTGCCAGCAGCGCGAGCGTGCCGGTGCCCCCGACCTCTGCTTTCAGGACGTGATCGGAGGGTTCCGCCGCGCCGTCGAGGAAATCGTGCGCGAGGTCGATCACGCCGCCTTTCGGCGATTCCTCCAGCACCGGTGCGAAGTAGTGGTGCAGTCCGGGTGCTTCCAGGTCCCAGTCGATCGTGAGGACCCGGTAACCCCAGCGTGCGAGCAACACGGCGATGTTGGCCATCGTGAAACTGCGTCCGACGCCGCCCTTGTACGAGTAGAAGGTGATGACGGTCCCGGCCATGGTCAGAACCTCGGTATCTGGGGTGGTGGCAGAAGTGGGGGTTCCGGTGGGTCGACATCGGGCCAGTCGGGCTGCCACGGGGGCGCCGATCTGGCGAGCCGCACGAGATCAGCAGCGAGATCGTTCACCTTCGTGTGGAATCGGAGGTATTTCCGGCTTTGCTGGTACACCGGATCCGGGTGCGCGACGTCCTTGAAATCGACCCACGCCCTTTCCTTCTCCTCCGGCGGGAAGTTCTCGGAGTCGGAGTAGAGGATCGGGTAGATCAGTCCCTGGGAGACGTCGAGGCTCGCGACGCCGAGCATCTCCTCCCGGGCACGCATGCTCTTCTGCTCGGCCATGCACCAGCGCGACTCGTAGTACTGCGGCGTCAGGAGCTGGATCATGATCTTGCTGCGCCGCAGGGCGTCCTGCAGGTCCGACGGCCAGTGCACGGCGCGCTCCATCGTGCGGTCGACGTACACCGTCGGAGTCGGTGCGTACTGATCAGCCAGGCATTCCTTGAGCTTGTTCAGGAAGTGGTTGAGCAACCATCGCTGCACACTGCCGTATCGGCAGTAACTGATGAAGAAATCGTACTTGTAGGACACAGCGCACAACGGTAGGTGCGCCACCCCGGTCGATAAAAGACAAAAAAGTGGGCATTTTCAGCCGTTCCGACCAATAAATGGACAGGAACTGGGTGCCGGCGCTGCCGGACCCGGAACAGCAGGAAGCCCCCGATCGAGTTCGATCGAGGGCTTCCTGTCCTGAGTGGACGATACAGGGATTGAACCTGTGACCCCTACCGTGTCAAGGTAGTGCTCTCCCGCTGAGCTAATCGTCCGAGCGGATGACGAGACTCGAACTCGCGACCCTCACCTTGGCAAGGTGATGCGCTACCAACTGCGCTACATCCGCGTTGCTCCCGGTTTCCCGTGGTGCGAGAGGAACTTTATCCGACGGTCCCCCGAAGTTCCAAATCGGCTGATCTTGAACGGTTCCGGCAGGCCCGCACACGTGCGGAAACGCCAGCGGGGCCAGGTGCGCTGTGCACCTGGCCCCGCTGGCGTTCCGAGTGGACGATACAGGGATTGAACCTGTGACCCCTACCGTGTCAAGGTAGTGCTCTCCCGCTGAGCTAATCGTCCGAGGCGGAGACGGGAATCGAACCCGTGTACAGGGCTTTGCAGGCCCTTGCCTAAGCCACTCGGCCACTCCGCCAGGAGCATGGATCCACGGTGAACACACCGGGGAACCACAGAGCGGATGACGAGACTCGAACTCGCGACCCTCACCTTGGCAAGGTGATGCGCTACCAACTGCGCTACATCCGCGTACATCACTGACTTCGTGATGTTGAAACAAAGCTTATACGAGGGGTTCAAGCGGGTTTCACCGGGGGTGCCCGCATCACCTTCGCGGGCCCCCTACCTCGGTTTATTCAGCTCAGATCGTTCGAGATGAGGTGCGTGAGCGCCTCGTCGACGTTGACCCAGAGGTGCTCGTTGCCCGGCACCACGACGTCATAGGTGCGGTCGAGGAAGTCGGCGAGCTCCTGGGCGGAAGCCTCGAACATGGCGTGCCCGGACGGTGAGCTCAGCTCGATCACGACGACCTCGGGGTCGTCGGCGGCGGGGCGGATCCGGACGTCACCATCGCCTGCGTCGGCGATGAGACCGTCTGCGAGCAGGTCGCGGGCGTAGACCCACTCGACCCAACCGGCGCGGCCGGTGCGGAACGCGGCGACGACCGCGTACGGGTCCTTTGTGTCGTATCGCAGCTCCACCTGAACCGGGACCGCGGGGGTCCTCGGTGCCAGCAGGTCGAAGACCGCTGTCGAGCGGAGCGTCACGTGATCGTTGCGCATCGTCGTTACCCTCTTCTCCCTTCCCGGTCAATGAAACGACCGAGCACCTCAGTTGTGACGTGCATGTGGCGAGGAACGCTCGCGGAACGGGCGCAGATCACCCCATCGGGTCAGCTTGACTGCGTAACGCGACGGTTTGCACGCGTTCCGTGCCCTCCTCACTCGTTAGCCCGCGTTCAGCGACTCCCATCTTGCTGGGTCTAACCTGAACCCGGTACCGGCTGTTGCGCGAATGTTGGACGTGAGGACATCTCTGGTGGCTGACACGCCCGGCCCACCCGTCGCTAGACGCGACGGCCGGCCGACCGATTTCGAGCTCGTGCAAAGACTCGCACAGGGCGATCGGACGGCGTTCGGAGAGCTGTACGACAGGTACGGCACGCCAGCGTATTCGCTGGCCAGGCGCATCTGCGTGGACCCCGAACTGGCCGAGGACGTCGTCCAGGAGGCCTTCCTCGCGCTCTGGCGGCACCCCGCCAGGTTCGACCCCGCCCGCGGGAGTTTCGGCACCTGGTTGATGACCCTGGTGCACCACCGCGCGGTCGACGCCGTACGTAAGGAGAACACCCAGCGCCGCCGGACTGTTCCCCTCACCGACGACGCCTCCCCGCCCGTGCAGGGCTCCGACCACGACGCGTTGGTGAGCGTGGTGAGCGCGGAGGTCAGAGCGGCGCTCCACACGCTGCCCGAAGAGCAGCGCCAGGTCATAGCGCTCGCCTATCTCGGTGGCTACACGCAGTGCGAAGTGGCGAAACTGACAGGCGTACCACTGGGCACTGTGAAGTCGCGCACGTTCGCGGCGATCAGACGCCTGAGAGGCACGTTGGGGAACTTGTGGGCCGGGGAGACCGGCGAAACGACAGGAGCTCACCGGTGAACGGCGACCTGTGCGCTCAGGAGGAGCTCGCCGTCGGCTGGGCGATGCACTCCTTGGAGCCCGACGAGGAAGCACTGGTCCGCGACCACCTGCCGACCTGCACGACGTGCCAGCGCACGGTGCAGGCGACCGAAGAGGTCCTCGCGGGCATTGGTGGCGCAGTCCGCCAGGAACAACCGCCGGCACACCTGCGCGCGAGGTTGATGGAGCAGATCGAGCACATCCCGCAGGAAGCGCCGGCACCGGCAGCACCGCACACCCCGCGCCACGCGGCCCCGATCCCGCTGCGCCCACGACACCGCCGCCGCACCGGCCGCGTGCTCCTGGCCGCCGCGGCAGCCCTGGCCGTCCTGGCAGGAGGCGGCTACCTGGGCGTGCGCGTGAACCAGCTCTCGGGCGAGGTCACGGCAGCGGAAGCCAGGACGAACGACCTGAACAGGGCCCTCTCCCTGGCCGCCGACCCGGCCACCAACAGGGCGGTCCTGCGCACCGGCTCGGGCGACGAGGTGGCGGTCGTCTTCTCGAACCCCACCACCGGCGCCGTGATGCCGACGAACCTGAAACCGAACGACTCGGGTCACGTTTACGTAGTTTGGGGTGCGAGCACCAAAGCGCCGGTACCGTTGGCGGTGTTCGACGTACGAGCCGGCACGACCGACCCGCAACTGCTGCCCTGGTCGTCCGACGCGCACAAGCACACGACGTTCGCGGTGTCGCTCGAACCAGGCCGCCAGGCCCCTCAGCAACCTTCCGAGGTACTGGCGGGCGGCCAGGTTGCACCCGCCTGATTCCAAACAGGATGATCGACACATGACGAAGCCCGACGTGAAGCCCGAGGAGCACAAGGGCTGGCGGCACTGGTTCCACAGGAACCCGGCCCTCAACATGGCGTACCGCATCGGCGTGGGCGTGATCGGCGGCCTCGTGCTGATCGCGGGCATCATCATGATCCCGTACCCCGGCCCGGGCTGGCTGGTCGTCTTCGCGGGCCTCGCCATCCTCGCGACGGAGTTCGAGTGGGCGGGCCGAGTCCTCAAGTTCGCGAAGCGCTACTACGACCGCTGGGTCGAGTGGCTCAAGCGCCAGCCGTCCTGGGTCCGGGGCCTCGTGATGGCGGGCGTCTGCGCCATCGTCCTCGTCACCTGCTACTTCCTCAACGTGTTCGCCCTGGTCGGAGGCTGGTTCGGGCTCGAGTGGAGCTGGTTGCAGAGCCCGATTTTTGGTTCTCGTTGATGATGTTGTAGGCTATGACCACACCGCGAGAGCGGGACAGCAAGACAACAGAACACGGGCGTTTAGCTCAGCGGGAGAGCGCTTCGTTCACACCGAAGAGGTCACTGGTTCGATCCCAGTATCGCCCACAGTGTGTTTTACCTGATCAGACGGCCCGCCGATGGATTCCATCGGCGGGCCGTTTGCGTTGCGTAGCGCAGAACTACCCTGCCAGCCTCAGGTCTGTGGACATCGAACCCGCAGGTCAGCGACTTGTCACCCCTCCAGCCCGTGCCCCATTCGCCGGTACCGAAGAGGTCACGAACCTCGTTCTCGGCATCACAACTGCAGCGGAAGCCTCTGACCTGCGCAGACGCGAGAACTCAAGCGTGAACGTCCACGGATCGCGCAGCCCTGGTAGTAAAAGTGGTAGCAGACCCGCCTCGTTGCTCATCAGTCCAGCCTCGTCATCCAGAGCATCTGCAGCAGAGCAATCACTGTCTTCGCGGCGTTGCGTTCGAGGTCCTCAATGATCGCGGAGCCGGCCGCCGCCGCTGGAGGCGAGTGCGTTTCCGAGGCCCGAATCGGCCAGTACCTGCTGCAGACCCCAAACCGCGGAGAACTCTTTGCCCGGCCCTGACCGTGGAGCCGGCATTTGTGTCCTCGATGCCGGGAACCGGGAGTCCGGACGTGTCGACGCAGGCCCCGCGCGACACACCACGCGCATCACGAGTTTCCTGGCATAAAACGAATATTTCGCCCCTGTAGGTGGGCGGGTCGAGTGCAAAGAACTGCGAAGTTGCCGCGGTCAGCCACTGTTAAGGGGACGCGATCGACAGATAGCTCGCCGGGCAACCCGCGAGCCGGACACCTCGGAGCGAACCGCCACACACCTGGCCGCGAAGTGGCGGCCATCGGACGGAGGTCGTTGTTCGGTAGTGGGGTGTTGTCGCTGCAAGCGCTGATCACCGCGACAAGACCACCACGGACTGCGGCTGGACCTGCTCTCCCGGCAAGCGCACCGAGCGTCGCGTCCAGGAGGTGCAGGCGTTTCCAGGGACGAACCACTTCGAACCCCGAGCGACGGTGAACCGAACTGTCCACCAGGTGTGATGTCAGGTGCCGGCGCCGCTGTCGAGCAACCAGTGGTAGCGCATGCGCATCACACGCTCGACGGTGCAGGCCACCGCGCCGAAGCCGAGCGTGAGGTTGAGCCACCGAACCAGTCCGTGCGATGCTCCGCGTTCGCCTGCGCGACGTGCCCGGTCTCGCTCGTTCCGGAAGGGTCCACCAGACCAGCGCCCTCAGCGGCGGACATCTTGAACCAGCCGGAGCACCGTTGACGCGCGGGTGACTCATCTCGAGCAGCTCGAAGCCGCCCTTTCCATCAGGTTGAGGCTGTGTCCAGATCATCGAGCCCGTGTCCGAGCACAGGTCGCACTCGGCATCACATTCTGTTTCAGCAGCAGGAGGCCATAAGTTTTCAGATCGACCGACGAGGTCCACCACGCCATCGTTCACCCGTCCTGCCCTGTGTCACCCGCGCTCACCGCATCCTCGCTTCGCCCGCGCCCGCACGGTGCAGCCGGACGTGACCTCACCCGGAGCGGGCTGTGAAGCCGCAGAGGACGAGTGGCCGCGGCCCCTCTGGACGAACCGGTCGATCGTCACCCAGCAGGGACGGGATTTCGGCACGACACGAGGAAGGTCTTCGCTTCGCGGCGTGGTCAGAGCCTTGATCGCCGCGGATCTGCTGGGGTGTAACACGATGTCCTCGCTGATGCCGGCGAGCAGCGCCGCGCGGGCGGTGAGCGTGTCGCTTCCCACGACAGCCATCCTGGTGCCACACGCACTGGCGGCTCGGTGAACATCGAGGAGCAGCGCGACTCCGGCCGGATCGAACCACGTCACACGGGTGACGTCGACCAGCAGCGCCTCTCTCCGCCCGTCCAGGAAGCCGAGCAGCACCCCGCGCAGGTCGTCTGCGGTGTACGTACTGACCTCACAGGAGACCAGCACGGCCAGCGTTCCGTCCTGCTCGACCACGACCACTCCCGCCGTCCTCGCAGGGTCGCCCGGCCGTGCTGGTCTGTCTTGCGTGTTCATCCGTCTTCTTCAACCGCGCATCATGCATGCGCTGCTCGATCCTGTGTGCCTGGGTCTCGGGCGGTTCCACCGTTGTGCCTCCCTGTCTCAGCCGAGCAAGGCGGTGACGTTGGCGCGGTGGGCGCCGAGGGTGACGTAGAGCTGGGCCCACTGCTTGTCGTTGCCGTTGGGACTTTGACCGTCGCAGAAGGGTTTGCGGCCGTGCGCGGTGTAGTAACGCAGGAGTGCCAGAGTTTCGCCGGTGCCGCGCATCGACTCGTCGGTGTAGCGCGAACCTGGCGGCTGGGACTGGTGGCGTAGGCAGGTGAGGTCCGCGCCGTTCTCGTTGTCGAAGACGGGACCGGGATCGGGGGTTCCCGTGCATGCGACCAAGAAGGTCGTGCAGCACACGAGCAAGAGCGGAACGCGCATCGCGTCTCCTATCCGAACAGCGCTCGAGCGGTCAGCCCGAGGCCCACGACGAGAACGAGCCCGGCGGTGATCGCGGGCAGGGCGGTGAACCGGTCGCGGAAGCGCTCGACGGCGGCCAGCCGGTCACGCAGACGGACCAGGAGCAGTCCCACGAGCGTGAGCGTGGTGGCCATGCCGATGCCATAACCGAGCACGAGCAGGACGCCGAACCAGGTCCGCCCCAGGGCGATCGCCCCCAGCAGCACCACCAGCGCCGAGGGGCTGGGCACGAGTCCCCCTGCCACGCCCATCCCGATCAGGCCGCCACGGCCAACGCGGTGCCCGTGGCCATGCCCGTGGCCGTGCCCGTGGCCATGCCCGTGGCCGTGGCCGACGAGCACGGGTTGGCGCTGCAGTGCCGAGCGGAGCAGGAACACCCCGATGGCGGTGACGAGCACGCCGCTGGCAACGCCGAGCACGCGCAGCAGCGATTCACCGGCCAACGCGCTGGAAGCGCTGATCACCAGACCGATGAGCAGCACCCCGACGGTGTGGGTGAGGGTGACGGTGGCACCGACGACGACCGCGTCACGAGCGGTGCCGTCCCGGCCTGCCAGGTAGGCGGCGATGACGGTCTTGCCGTGGCCGGGCAACGCGGCGTGCGAGGCGCCGAGCAGCAGCGACAGCAGCACGGCGAGCACCCCGACCAACGGCGTGAGGTCCTGTTCGCCGGCGAGGTCGGTGAAGGCGCGGGTGGCCGTGCCGAGCAAGGTGGTGCCGCCCTGGGCCACGCCGACGCCCGAGGCCGCGGTGGTGCCGGGTTCGACGCGCAGGCTCACCTCCCGGACGTCGAGCGGGTCGGCCAGCAGGTCGTCGGGATAGGCGCGGAGCTCGTCGCTGGCGCTGGTCGCCGGTACGGGCGGGTCCAGCAGTGCGATGCCGTCGCCGGTGGCGGTCATCTCGTGCCAGCCGACGCGGCCCGGCCGGTAGGTGTCCCGCACGTCGACGGTGGCGGCGGACCCGAGGTCCGCGGGCGCGGTGGACAGGCAGGTGAGGCGGGTGGTAGGCAGCCCGGCCTCGCCGGACGGGTGCTCGACCGACGCCGATCGCGGGGATGCCGCGGTGCGGACGCCGTCGACGGTCACCTGGAGACCGTCGAGCACGGCACCGCACTCCCGGTCCGCGTAGTCGCTCGTGCGCGCGGGCTGCTCCTGCAGGGTGGGGATCTCGGCGAGGTCGATGACCGAGACGACGTCGACCCGGTCGGGGTGGACGGTGATGGCGTGGTGGTGGTTGATCGTGAAGTTGCCCAATGGGTGCGCGCTAGCGCTCGCCGGAGCGGCCAGCAGGGCCAGCCCGGCCAGGACGAGGACCGCGGCCGCCCTCATCGCAGTCCGTCCAGGGCTGCGCGGGCGGCCGGGCCGTCCACGGGTGAGAAGTGCGGGTTGGTGCGCACCGCGGAGTCAAGCGCGCTCCTGGCCTCCGCGGTGCGACCGAGCGCACGCAGGATCATGCCGCGGTGGTAGGCGAAGGTGGCGTTGCGCCAGCCGGTCGCGGCGGCGCGCTCGGCGAAGGGCAGTGCCTCGGCATCACGACCGGTGAGGTGCAGCGCCCAGGCGAGCGCGTCCGCGACCAGCGGATGCTGCCGGCGGTTCCACTCCCGTTCGGCGGCGGCCAGCGAGGTGGCGGAATCACCCCGATCAGCGGCGACGACCGACACGGCCATGTCGTCGATGCTGCCCGCGGCGGCCAGCAGGCGCTCCTGCTGGGCGAGCAGGTCGAACTGACGCGCGGCGTCGTCGGTGCGGCCCGACGCGCGGAGCAGGAGCGCGTACTCGTGCAGGTACTGCGGTGACGGCACGCGGGCGACGATCGCGGCGTAGCCGGTGATCGCGGTGCCCAGATCTCCTCGGGCCGCGGCGATCTTGGCCCGCCCCTGCAGCAGTGCGGGGTCGAGGGGGTCGACGAGCAGGCCCTGCTCGTACTGCGAGGAGGCCTCGTCGAGATCACCGTTGTCGAAGGCCAGCTCGCCGAGGTGGTAGCGGCAGAACAAGGTGTCAGAGGGTGACGAGGAGGCGTCGAGCGCACGGGTGAGCGCTTGGCGCGCGGCGTCGACGTCGCCGCGTTGTTCGAAGTCGTAGGCGGCACGGGTGAACGCGGGCACGCCGGGTTCGAGGTCGAGCATCCGCTGCACGGCGGCTCGTGCTTCGTCGGACTTGCCGAGTTGGGTGAGGGCGTCGGCGAGCACGCCGTAGACCTCGGCGGTGTCGGGCAGCGCGGCACGGGCGAGTTCGGCCTGGTCGCGGGCAGCGGCGAAGTCGTGGCGGGCGTTGGCGAGGGCACCGAGACCCAGGTGGGCGGGTCCGTTGCCGTCCGGCTTGTGCCGCAGAGAGGTCTCGAGCGCACCCTGTGCCTTGCCGTAGTAGGTGGGATCACCGGTGATGCGGGCCTGCTCGACGTAGGCCGAGCCGAGCGACGCCCACGTGGCGGCGTCACCGGGCACGCGCCGCAGCCGCTCCTGGGCAGCGCTGATGGCGCGTTGCACGTCGCTGCGAGCCACGGCGGCGCCCGCGGCTGTGGGAACGGGGTCGTCACCGCGGCTGAGCGCCGTCGCGGTGGTGGCGAGCAACGCGGCGCCGGCGGCGATGGCCAGCGCTGCGATGATCTTGCGGCGGTTCATGGCGCGCTCCGTGGGTTGCTGCCGAGTCAGGTCACCGGACGTGCCGGGGAACGAACGGGTCCGTTCCCCGGCACGGCTGTCATGCGACTGCGGGAACCGCGGTCCGAAGTGGACGGCGGCTCAGCAGCCACACGCCCGAACCGATCAGCAGCGCCGCGAGGACGCCGTTGAGGATCAGCCCGGCCGGCAGACCGCCACCGCCACCGCTACCGCCCGCGGGCGGCACAGCTCCGGCAGCGCCGGAGTTGACCGCGGTGTTGTGGGGCAGCGCCACGTACGGGAACGAGGTGCCGAACGCCTTGTCGTTGGCATTGACCTTGTCCCCCGCCGCGAGCGCGGGCACGATGCCGCTCACCGCGGCGCCCTGCAGTGCCTGCACGCCGATGTCGAGCACGTCGTCGGCGAGCCGGCGTCCGTTGGGGAAGCCCTGCAGGTCACCGGCGAGCACGCCCAGCCGGTTGGGCGACGCCGCCGGCGGGATCGAGGTGTTGAGCCGCAGCTGTTCCGACGGTGTGAACTTCTTCGGGTTCACGTCGGCGTTGTTGAGCTGTGAGTTCAGGTCCGCCTTGATCGGCCCGCCCGCCTTGGTGGTGATGCCGGTCAGGAAGATCTCCACGAGGTCGTTGCGCGGCGTCGCCGGTGCCGGCAGGCCGTAGATGGCCTGGATCAGCTTGGGCACCTCCGGATCGGTGACCCGGTTGACCAGCTCGGGCGTTTTGCCGTCCTGGTCGGGCGTGAGGGAGTTGAACCTGTCCTTCAGCCCTGCCGGCACGACGACCTCGTTGACCAGCGGGTTGCCCAGGCGGGAGACCTGGACGAACGGGCCCACCGGTCGTGACTCGCCGGGAGTGAGCACCATCGACTGCCGCTCGGTGTCGCTCCACACGCCGATGACCGGGTTGCGGGTCGCGTCGCCCTTGAGCGCCAGCTGCGACTTCGGCACCTGCAACGCGATGGTGTTGACGTTGTAGCCGCGCAGCGTGTCCTGACCGACCTCGGACAGGTTGCCGCCGTAGAGCAGGTCGAACACCCGCAGGTCGAGGAAGAACGCGTCATCGGACTGGCCGACGAAGCTCTTGCCGCCGCCGGGGACGTCGGTGATCGCCTGAGCGGTCAACGCGCCGTAGTCCGGCATCGACGCCGGTCCGGTGTTGGACGGCGCGACCTTGCCCGAGCGGATCAGCTTGCGCTCACGGCCGTCGCGGTCGATCAGCTCCAGCGTGTAGGTCTGCCGGAACAGCAGGTTCTCGTCGTCCAGCGACGTGACCGGCCCGTTGTTGTACAGGAACGTCGACTTGCCACGACGGTCCTCGGTGCGGAACGTCCACCGGTACGTCAGGTCCGCCTTGGCGTCACCGTCGTTGTCGATGTTGATGTCGTAGCGGGCATCGGTCGCCCACGGGTAGAAGTTCGGCCCGCCGTTGGGCTCCTGGAACGGCGACCAGTTCGCCACCAACGTGACCGTGTCCGGCTTGTCCGGGCTCACGAACGCGTACACGTCGGTGTTGTCCACCGCGGGGTCGCCCGCGATCAACGGCGCTTCTCGGTGGCTCGACGCCCCGGCCGATCCCGAACCACCGATCAGACCTGCCGCGAGCAACGTGCTCCCGACCGCGATCAGACTTACCGCCACACGTCGTCGGCGACGTGTGGGAGGGGGTGCTGACATGCTCCATCCCTTCGGATCCGCGCCTGTCCGGAGCGATACCCGCCACGCGGACAGGACGTCGTTCATTCGCCACCGATGAAGTGCGGGTTTGCCCGGTTCACCCGATCGCACTGTTGCCAAAATCTGGCATCAATGAGTCGTGCTCGGGACGCTCTCGGCGCGACGACCAACCCACAGGGCCCGCGCCGACGAACCACGACCGTTCAGGCCGCAGAACAACGCGACTCTGCAATGGACGCACTCGGAGAGGCTGATCGGCTTGCTGCAGACCGTCATCGTGCTGGTCGCGGTGCTCACGGCAGTGTCCCTGCTCCCCTCTCCCACACCGGCACTGTGGGTGGTCCGGGCGCTGGCCCTGAGCCTCGCGCCTCCGCTCGCGGTGGTGGCGATCGCGCTGGCGGCGGTGGCGGCGGTCAACGGGAACCTGGTCTTCGCGGTGGCGGCGGCGGTCACCGCGGGGGCCCAGCTCTGCGTGGCCGGAGCGCAGTGGGGCAAGCCCTCGCGCTGGGTGCCGCCCATCCCCGCGTGCCGCGTTGTTCGACCTGACCGGCTTCCTCCGCGCGCGTGCGCCGGAGCGGCACGAGCTGCTCTCGCGTGACGGTGCCCGGCTTCCGCTGGGGGTCTGGCACCCGGCCGATCGCGCGGTCTCAGGTCCGGCGGTCGTGCTGGTCCACTGTGGAGGATGGGCGGGCGGGAACCGGCGGCAGGAACAGGCAGCCGGGCGGCACTAGGCGACGGCGGTGAAGACCATCGAGTGCCAGCCGGTGGCGCCGTCCGGGATGGGGGCGGCGCGGTCGTTGGTCTGGGTGAGGCCGTTGCGGTCGGTGGCGCGGCACTCGACGGTGTGGTTGCCCGGCGCCACGTCGAGCTCGATCCGCCACATCCGCCAGGTGTCGACGTTGACCTCCTTGCTCAGGGTCGCCTGCTGCCACGGACCGCCGTCGACCCGGACCTCCACCTTGTCTATGCCGAGGTGCTGGGCCCACGCGATGCCCGCCGCGACGAACTTCCCCGCCGGCGCCCGTTCGAACGACTTCGGCCGGTCGATCCGCGACATCACCTTGACCGGTGCCTTCTTCGCCCAGCCGCGCTGCGCCCAGTACGGGTCGAACGCGTCGAAGGTGGTGAGCTCCATGTCCACCAGCCACTTCGTCGCCGAGACGTAGCCGTAGAGGCCGGGCACGACCATGCGGACCGGGAAACCGCGCTCCAGCGGCAGCGGTTCGCCGTTCATCCCGATGGCCAGCATCGCGTTCGAGCCCGGGGCCATGATCGACGAGACCGGCGTTCCGCACGTCCAGCCGTCGACGCTGCGGGTCGCGAGCTGGTCGGCGCCGGACTGCACGCCCGCGTCGCGCAGCAGGTCCGCCAGGTCCACGCCGATGAAGTTCGACGTCGAGATGTACGGGCCGCCGACCTCGTTCGACACGCACACGAGCGTGATGGTCTTCTCCACCAGCGGACGGCGCAGCAGGTCGTCGTAGGTCAGCACCATCTCGTTGTCCACCATGCCGTGCACACGCATCCGCCAGTCCTCCGCCCGCAGGCGCGGCACGGTGAGCGCGGTGTCGACCCGGTAGAACTTCTCGTTCGGCGTGAGGAACGTCGGCGTGCCCTCACGCGAGAAGTCCGCGTCGAACGGGATCTCCGGCGCCTTGCGCCCCGGCCGCAACGTGATCCCGCGCCGCGAGGCCTCGACGTCCACCCGGCCCGCGAGGAACTGACCGCCCACCCCCGCCACCGCGGCTCCCGCGGCGACCGCGGCCGTCGACAGCAGGAACCTGCGCCTGCCCGGCGCCTCCGCGGGTGCCTGGGACCACAGCCAGCGGAACGCGACCACGCCGACCACGAGGCTTGCGAGCGGCGCGACCACTGCCCATCCGGTCGTCGTCGGCCGGGCCAGCACGGCGGCGATGCCGAGCAGTCCCAGCAGGCCGGCAAGCGCGGTGCCGGGCCACGGGCTGCGCCGCGACAGCAAGCCCGCCACCACGCCGAGCCCCGCGAGCACGACCGCCATGCCCGCGAGGAGCACGACCTTGTCGTTCTCACCGAAGGTGCGGATCGCGAAGTCCTTGACCGGGTGCGGTGTCAGGTCGATCGCTGTGTTGCCGACGGCGAGGAACGGAGAGGCCAGCGGACTCACCAGCCCGGCCACGAGGTGGCCTGCCGCCAGGGCCGCGGCCACGGACACGAGACCGATGAGGATGGATCGCATTGCCTTCACACCAGTGGTTCGGGGCGAACTCCCCGGCAGATTGGGCAGCGGCCGAACTCACCGCCGCGGAGCGACGCCGAGTCGAAGCTCGCCCAGCAGGACGACGCCCTGTCCCTGTGCGTCCAGATCCATTGTGGACGCACAGGGACGTGCGTGGCGCCGTCCCGAACCGGCTGAACCGCATCTGGCGGATCCGCGCACACGACATCCGCACGAAGTCCCGAAGCCGGATCGACACCGAGACCCACACCACCTGATCGGGTGATCTCCCTAGGACAGGTCGACGTCCTCCACGGCGCGTTCGAGTTCGCGCCGGTTCTTCGCATCGAGTTTGTCGCGGATGCGGATGACGTGGTGCTCAACGGTCTTGGGGGAGATGAACAGCGCGTCGCCCACCTCGCGGTGGGTGAGCCTGTCCCGGACCAGCGCGGCCACCTCCTGCTCGCGTTCGCTCAGGACCGCGGCACCACCACTGCTCTCCCCACCGCCGCCGTGGAACTGGCGGGCGATGTCGAGCAGCTGGGTCATCGCTTCGCGGTCGGTGGTGTGCATGGTCGCGTGCCCGGCGAGTCCGGCCGCGTCCGCGCGCATGCCCGGCTCCAGCAGTGCGCGGCCATCGAGAGCGCACGGGCGAACGACAACGCCGAACTCCAGGGTCGCGGCGAGCAGGGCCTCGCGGCTCCCTTGCGACGTCCGGACGTGAGAGCAGCTGTGCCGCCCCGGTGTCACCGCCGAGGAGTTCCACGCAGGCGAGCAACAGCTGGTGACGGTCAGCGAGCAGCCCCTGCCGCTGTCGTCCTGGACGGCCTTGGCGAGCAACGACCTCGCCACCGTCAGCTCCCCCGCGTGGACGCAGGTCAACGCGGCGAGCGCGGTGGGACTGTCCGGCAGCACCACCGCGAGAGCTCCGGCCTGGTCCACTCACCGCCGTGGCCACCACGGCGGTGAGTGCAGCCATCGGCGACATCTCCGGCGGACTCGGCGACGTCAACCTCGGCGGCGTGCTCAACGACCTCGACCTGAGCCTCTGACACACCTTCTGAAGGCCGCCCCGACCGCGCTCCGGGGCGGCCTTCAGGCGTCAGCACCATCCACACCGTCCACTTCGGACCAGCAGTGGCCGTGATCTCGCAGATCCGGGAACAAGCTCCCGCAACGCGGCAATCCGTTCACCGGACCGCACCGAAGTACCCGCGTGAAACCGGGAACGCCACGTGCGATCAACCCGCACCTGGCGACCGGTGCACACGCGCTCGACGCGCTGCCGGACTTCGAGCGCACCGCGTTCGAAACACATCTGGACGACTGTCGAGCCTGCGCCGACGAGGTGACAGGATTGCGGGAGACCGCCGCTCTGCTCGGGAACGCGGTGGACCGCCTCCAACCGCGACTTCTCCGGCCGCAGGTGGTGAACGCGGTCAGGTTCGTGCGGCAGGTGCCGCCCAGGTCGGAGCGCGTCATCGTCTCCTCGCGGCGTCAAGGCCTCCAGCTCGCCGCTGCGCTCGTCACCGCCGCCTGCCTGGTGGCCGGTGCCGTGGCTGGCGTGCACGGCGCACTGACCTCGGCATCCACCTCACCGGTGGCAGCCCCCGAGCACACCCCGATCGGCGATCTGCTCGCAGCACCGGACCTGCGCCTGGTCAGCTCGGGAGATCCAGCGGGAAGCGCGGCGCTGTCGGGCAACCGGAACGAGATGCTCTTCCTCGCCGACGGCCTGCTCGCTCCGCCGCCCGGCCGCACCTACCAACTGTGGCTCGTGGACGACCACGGCCCGCGTTCGGCCGGAACCAAGCTTCCCAGCGGTGGCACGGCGTCGATGCTGGTTCAGGGAATCAACGGAGTCGACGAGGCGGTCCTCACCATCGAGCCCGCAGGAGGATCACCGGGGCCGACAGGTGCTCCGGTCCTCACTCTCTCCCTGCGCTGAGCGCACGGCCGATCGGGTTCGATCCACGCGCCGAACCCTGAGGCGTGCCCGATCGCATCCTCGTCATCGGGTACGGCGACACCGGGCGCAATACCGTCAGCTCGGTCCCGAACTCGCAACCGGACGCCCGGCTCACAGTGCTGGACATCGAATTCGCCGCCGCCGACCGGATCGTCGATCGTCGCTCTCATCCGTGAACCGGATAACCACGCGCTGTTCGCCTCCGAAGGCGCATGACCGTCCACTTGCGATTCTCGGGTCAAGACCCCCGGCACGCGAAAACTCCGGGAACCGCAACACAGTGCGGTTCCCGGAGTTCTCGGTACTGCCACCCCTGGAGATGTCAGGCGGGCATCAGCACCGAGTCGATGAGGTACACGGTGGCGTTGGCGGTCTTCACGCCACCGCAGATCACGTTGGCGTCGTTGACCTTGATGGCGTTGCCCGAGCCGGTGACCTTGACGGTGCCGGTCTGCACGGTCTTCTGGTCGCCGGCGATCTTGTCCGGGGTGATCTGGCCGGGCACGACGTGGTAGGTCAGGATCTTGGTCAGCAGCGCGTCGTCGGTCTTGAGCGTCTCGATCGTCGCCGGGTCGATCTTCGCGAACGCGGAGTCCACCGGCGCGAAGACCGTGAACTCGGCACCGTTCAGCGTCGACACCAGGTTGACCTTCGGGTTCAGCTTGCCGGACACCGCGCTGACCAGCGTCGTGAGCAGCGGGTTGTTGCTCGCGGCGACCGCGACCGGGTCAGCGGCCATGCCCGAGACGGAGCCGGCACCGGACGGGACCTGCTTCGCGTAGTCGGCACAACCGGGACCGACCAGGTTCGCGGCCGGGTCGGCCATCGCCGACGACGACGCGGTCGTCGTGGGCGCGGCGGCGGTGGACGAGGAGCCGCTGCTGGCCATGTCACCCGAGCCGCACGCCGCACCGAACAGGGCGAGAGCGGCCGTGCCGACGGCGAGAACGGTGTTGCGGACGGTCTTGTTCATGACGAGACATCTCCAAGGAGGTGAACGGGAGACTTGCTGCTCGTGATTCGCCGCCCTCACGGGAACGGATGGGTGCGGTTACCGATCCGTTACGCGACTTCCCGCGGAACGCTCATGACCAGCACAAAGCCGGACCGGGCCACCCTCGATCCACAGTAGACGATCGACATCGCCCACTTCCCCTGCTGTCAGCGTTTCCGCGACACCGACCGCCGGCCTCCGCGACTCAGGCCACCGCGATCGCGAGAACGGGCTTCGTCGTGGGAGCAGGCGAGCCGCCACTCGGTTCGACGGTCAACGCGAACGCCCGCGCGTCGGCAAGCCCGTCGGCGACCAGGGGTTCTCCCCGCAGCAACCCGGCCGGACGCGGGTCACCGGTTCCCACCACCCACAACTGGTAGTCGCGGTCCGCGGCCAGAGGCGGCAACCCGTTCGCGAGGAAGACGGCCTTGCTGCGGCTCGGCGAGATCACCACCGTGGCCTTGCCCCCGCCGGCGCCGGGCTCGCTCAGAACCTTCGCGTCAGGAGCACTCAGCAGGTCCGAGACCTGGCTGTAGCCGACGGCCGACTGCTTCAGGTCGTCGAGCTCACGACGGTCCTGCAGACCCTGGACACCGACGACCACGGCCACCAGCACACTGGCCGCCGCCGCGAGCACGCTGGTGCGGACCAACCACCGGTTGCGCGCCGGCAACGCGGCTGTCGGCTGCACGTGGACAGACACCTGCGGAGGCAGCTGGCGGGTGGCAGCGGCATCGGCCAGCACCTGCGCGCGCAGGTGCTCCGGCGGTGCGATCTCGGCCACCGTCCCCAGCACGGCCGCGGTGGCCAGCAGCTCGGCGGCCTCCTCGGCGCACGACGAACAACCATGCAGATGCGCCTCGAACTCGGCCCGTTCGGTGTCGCTCAACGCGTTCACCGCATAGGCGCCCACCAAAGTGTGCGGATCCACAGTCGCGCTCACACCGTCACCCCCAGGCAGTCGCGCAACCGGATCAGGCCATCGCGCATCCGGGTCTTCACCGTGCCCAGGGGAACGTCGAGCAGGCTCGCCACCTCCGGATAGCTGTACCCCTGGTAGTAGGCCAGCTGCACGGACTCGCGCTGCAGCTCGGTCAGAAAGCCCAGGCACCGCCTGACCTTGCGCTGTTCGAGACGTTCGGTGACCTGTTCGACCACCTCGTCGAACGGCGTCGTGGCGCCCAGCACAGCGACCCGCTGGTCGCGGTCGGCCGCCGCCTGCGCCGACCGCACCCGGTCCACCGCACGCCGATGCGTCATCGTCAGGATCCAGGTCATCGCCTTGCCCCGCTCGGGATCGAACCGGCTCGCGGTCCGCCACACCTCGAGCATGACCTCCTGGAACACCTCCTCCGACTGAGCCTGATCCCGCAGCACCCGCCGAACAAGCCCGAACACCGCACCCGACACCGCGTCGTACAACTGCCCGAACGCGGTCTCGTCACCGCGCGCCACCTGCAGCAGCAGTTCGTCAGCGCTCGCCTTCGCCCCGGGATCTCCGGTGTCGAGGGAGACAACTGATCGCGGCTGATCTCGTTCCAGCACAGAACTCCTCAGTTTCGGCCTGCCCGGCTTCGTTCCGGGGCGCGGCCCAGCCGACTGGACAGGGCACGCCCCACACCGACGAGGCCTACGAAAGGTGACCCGCATCGCGCCGAAGAGCAGTGGGAAATCGCGACTCTACGAGGTTCCGCACACGGACTCCAATCGCGGAGCAGCAACACCATCGGGTGAAGTCACACTCTTGACACCGATCAGATCCGGCTTGTGAACGCCGTGCGTCGTCGCGTTCCTTCGTGGCAGCCCGGTAGCGCTGGCGTGGCCTCGACCGGTTCCGCAACGTTCCGCTGTTCCCGCACTCTCAGCGCTGCTGAGGCCCACACGATCCGCGAAAGCCCGAGCAACCCGGCACCACCGGACGACAGGCAAGCTCTGACCAGCAGCGCCCTGGGTTCCTGCTCCTGAGATGCGAAAGCATCCGCTCAGGGAAGCTGGCCGACTTCGTACTCGCCATCACCGAACGCCGCCGTGGTCTTCACAGACTTGCCCGTGCCGCCGATCCCAACGACGTAGATGAAGTAACTGGGCCGGAGCACATGTCGGCGAGATCAAGGCTGTAGGCGCCCATTACGACCCCTGCGGCAGCAGAGACCCAGCTTCCACTCCGAATAGTTGCACCAGAAAGTACCACAGCACAGCAGACGGAACTCCCAGACAGAAAAACCCGAAATCCCCGGACTGAACACACCCATGAATCGCACAAAAGGCCAGACCCATAACCGATACCATCAGAACCACGGAGCATTATTTCGAACGACCACTCAAATATGCACGGGAAGACGGATCGACCACCTTTTGGCGAACGTCCCGGAAGCTGAACACCAAAGCACCTACTCTGACGTCCCGCCTCGCCTACACGGCGACATGCTTGAAGCATGCATCAGACCAATAGGCACGTCCGCCGCGCACGACATCCATCCAAACCGGTAGTAGTACGGTAGCTGAGACAACCAGACACATGAGAGAGCTCAGGCGAACCCTGAGACGCGATCACATCGTCCAGGCAGTTCAGGACACCAATGCAGAGACGAGCAAGACCATCTGGAACCCGCCAGGATCCGTTCACACCGAATAGGTCACTGGTTCGATCTCAGTACCGCCCATTGCAGGTCAAAGGCCCGGAACCGAATCCGGTTCCAGGCCTTTGAGGTTGATGCAAGCAGCAAAGCACAGCAGCGGCTCAGAAATTCAGGCTCTCACTCAACTGCTGGAGCGCCTTCCTCGTCTCGTCGTCGGAGACCTCGGTGTAGATCTCCATCGTCACTCGCATATTCGCGTGCCGCAGGATCCGCATGATCACGCTCGGATGCACGTTCAGCTCCGCGAGCAGAGACGCACAGCTACGCCGGCCGTCGTGCACCGTGATTTCGGAACGCCCGCCTTCTCGCACCGACGGTCCCACGACCGGTTGAAGTTCCGCGGCTCGATCGGAGTGCCGTGACGGGTGGTGAAGAGCAGGCCGCTCTCCTGCCACGCCACGTCAGCCTCCGTCCTGTCCACCTCGCGCTGCTTGCGCCGGAGCCGGATCGCGGTACCGGCGATCGACGGGATGGGCAGCACGTCGTCGGAGGTGGCCGTCTTGGTCTCGCGGTGCAAGAGGCGACCACCGACCCGCCGCAGCTGGTAGCCGATGTCGAGAACCTGCTCAACCTCGTCGGAGGCGTCGGTGGGCAGGCCCAGCACCTCCCCCTACGCATCGCCATCGCGATGACCAGGACGTACGCCGAGTAGAACGGGTCGTCGTCCTCCATCGCGGACACCAGGAACGTCTTGGCCTCCGCAGTCGTCCACCTCCGCTTCTGCTGGCGTTCGCCGGAGCGCTTGACCTTCACCAGCTTCATGACGGTGCGCTTGATGAGCTCCTCGACCATGGCGTACGTCAGGGCCGACCGTGGGCAAGCCCGGATGTCGTTGAGCGATCGCAGCGTCAGCAGCTCGTTGCAGCACTTCCCCATAGCACAGCAGCGCCGCTTCTCCTCCGGCCGGCGCGCGTCCTTGCCCTGCTTGCAGCACTGGCAGGTGCGGGCGAGCTTGTTCATCCAGAGCTGCCCTTCACGGACGCTGAAGTTCAGCTCCTTCTCCCCCAAGGACGGCTCGATGTGCACCCTGACGCACGTCTCGTAGGTCTTGTGCGTGAGCGGAGCCAGACTGGGCTTGACGATCTCGTCCAGCCACCAGGAGAGGTACGGCCACCTTGGGCACCGCCGTGTTCACAGGGCTCCTACAACCCCGGCGGCGACCCGACCTCCGCCGGCACCCACGACGGTGGTGGGGCCGTGGACATCGAGGTTGACGACATGCCCCCCGCGACCCGCACCGCCGCTGTCCGCGCACTGCGGCAGGTCGGCTTCGCCGCTTGGCTGCGCAGCCCGTCGCAGGGCGACTGGCCGTGGCACATCCACGGCGTGGCGATCAACGACACAGACCAGGCCGCCCAGGCCCGCAACCAGGTCGGTGACCACTACCTCGGGTTCAACGGTCTCGCCAACCACGGACCCGACGACGGGCCTCGCGTCGCGATCCGCACTTGGGAGGAGTACCAGCGTTCACACTGAACCCCGCACCATGTGTGCGGCGGACAGCTCCGCCGACAACGCAGCCGCGGAAAGCCTCAACGCCTCCTTCACGCGCAAGACGATCCAAGGCACCCGGAGTTGGGGCAGTGAAGAAGCACGCCTGGCTGTGCCGGCTGGGCAGACCGCTCCGGGGGTGAAGTCCCATGCGGGCTTATGAGCGGTTCTGCCAAGGTTGGCATCATGCGCGCGGTGGACCAACTCGGCTCGCCTGCCTTGATGCCCTTGTGGAAGGCCGTGCACGACCGGCTTTCGTCCGGACGTCAGGTCACCAGGGTGAAGGCCGGTCCCCTTGATGAGGAGCAACGGTCGGCTGTCGCCGATCTGCTGGGAACGGATCGCCTGCCGGGCGAGTACGCGACGGTGTCGATGGCCGCGCTCGACGAGTTGCTCATGTCCGCGGTGGGTGCCGGGGCGCGCGAGGTTGCCGTGGCCCTGCTGGGACCGTTGGGCGACCGAGCCGGGGAGCGGGCGCTGGCCGATGTCTCCCGCTCAGAGCTGTGGACGTGGCTGGACAGCCACGTGGTGGTGACCGCCCAGCCGGCGTTGAAGGGGTGGGTGGACTCCGTTCGGCGGGCAGGGCTCGTCGCCGGTTCCGTCGAGCGCACCAGGAACGAGCTGGATCGCGCCTTGCGAGTGCTCGCCGCACTGCCCGCGGCGGGTGTGCCTCTGCCAGTGCTCGCGGAGAACCTGCTCGGTGATCCGCACGCCCTGGACGAGGGAACGCGGAGCGCGGGGCTGGTGTTGCGGGCACTGGCGGAGTTGCACGACGTGGAGCTGCCGGGGAACGCTCAGGAGCGTCGGGCGCTGTGGGAGAGCGTCGGAGTGGTCGAGGACGAGCTGTCGTCGGTCGTCTTGGCCGCCGGGCTGAGGTTGAGCGGTGTGGGCGGCCAGGTCCTGCGGGTGTGCGCCGACGAGGGGCACGTCGCGGCACTGACGTTGGCACAGCTGCGGGCCACCTCGTTCGCCGGCGCGCCGCAGGAGGTGTGGGTCTTCGAAAACCCGAGCGTGCTCGCGGTGGCGGTTGCCCGGCTCGGACCCTCGTGCCCGCCGATGGTGTGCACGTCGGGGTGGCCCAACAGCGCGGTGATCGCTCTGCTTCGCGGGCTGGCCGCTGAAGGGTCCACGCTGCGCTACCACGGCGACTTCGACGGCGAGGGCGTGCGGATCGCCGCACACGTGATCGCCCGCACCGGGGCCAAGCCCTGGCGCATGGCGACTGAGGACTACCTGGGGGCGTTGGGTGACGGCACACCGGTGGGACGGGTGACCGAGGCGCCCTGGGACGACGGGCTGGCCACCGCGATGCGCGAGCACGGGTCGGCGGTTCCGGAGGAGCGGGTCACCAGTCACTTGTTGGACGAGATCGAGCGACGCGGGCGGGCTGTCGGTGGTCTGCCGTAGCGTGCTCAGCTGAAAGGGAGGAGGGGGTTTTGGCTGCCATGCGTGTGCCGCCGGAGATGTTCCGGTTCACCACGGGCGAGCGGGCGGAGCTGTACGTCGCGATCCTGCACGCGTTCGGCGAGGCCAACGAACGCCTTGAGACCGCTCTCGGGCTGGACGACGTGCGGTCGAGACTTCGAGCTGTCGGTTGGCTCGATCCCCTTGACGACCAGGATCTCATCGACGCGCTGGGCAGCCTGCGCGGCTGGGGGTTGCTCGACGTCACCCAGAACCACGCCGAGAACTACCGGACCGCCGACGAGTACGAGCGGCGCAACATCCAGTACTCGCTGACCAGGCGAGGTGAGGCCGCGCTGGCCGGGGTGATGCACGCGATGGGCGTGCTGGCCTCGACCGGAGCACTGCAGACCGCAGTGATCGACGCGATCGCGGACCGGCTCGCTGAACTGGCCGTGCACCTCGGTGCTCCCGCCACGCCGGATCGCCGGGTCTTCAGCACGCTGGTCGAACTCGAAGGTCACCTGGAAGCCTTGCGAGGCAACACGAAGCAGTTCAACGGCGCACTCCAGCGCCTGCTGCGCACCGAGGGTGCTGACCAGGACACCTTCCGCGAGGTCAAGGCGGCGACCGTGGCCTACCTGCAGGAGTTCACCACGAACCTGGAGCAGCGCACGCACACGATCGCCAACCGGATCGCCGTGGTCGAGGACTACGGCGTGCCTCTGTTGCACCACCGGGCGTTGCTCGGCGCAGAGCTCCCGCCCACCGAGAGCGACGGTGCGGACGTGGCGTGGCTGGAGCTGCGTCGGGCCAGATGGGAAGGGCTTCGGGCGTGGTTCCTCCCGCTGGACGGCAGCACACCGCGTGCCGAGCAGCTGTTCGCGGTAGCTCGGCGCGCGATCATCGCGTTGTTGCAGGTCCTGGATCGGATCACCGAGTCCCGGCGCCGTTCGACCAGTGCGGCGGCCGACTTTCGCGAACTGGCCCGCTGGTTCGCCGCGGCACCGTCGGAGGAAGACCTGCACCTGCTGTGGGCCACGGCTTTCGGCTTCGGTTCGGCCCGGCACGCTCACCTCGCACACGCCGATCCCGAACTGATCAGCTCGTCGGCAGGGTGGTCCGAGGCAGCGCCGGTGGAGGTGTCCGCGCTCCTGCGCAGTGCGGGCAGGACGGAGCGGTTCAGCCGCACCGGGCAAGTGCGCGACGTGGCGAAGGTCAAGGCGGTGCGTGCCGAACGGGCTCGCGCTGAGCGGGCCGCGCTGAAAGCCGCCTGGGACCGCCTGGACACCGGAGGTGGTATCCGGCTCTCCCGGTTTGCGCAACTGGAACACGAGGTGCTCGAACGACTGCTGGAGTTGCTCGGACGAGCTTTGGGCACGGCACCGGACCAGCACGGCGTCCACCGGGCCACCACAGGCGACGGACGGGTGGAAATTGTGCTGACTCCACCGCGAGAGCACCGGGAGCACGCCGTGATCCGGAGTCCGCGCGGGGTGTTCATCAGCCCGGACTACGACGTCGAGATCCGCACACCGGGTCGCCGCACCACACGTCCCCTGGAAGCTGGGACCGGATGAGCAACCTGGCGAACCAGCTGGTCATCGCCGAGCGCGAGGAGGTCGCGCGAGCGATTCGCCTGCTCCTCGCCGCACCGCTGATCAGTGCCAGGAGCGCACCGGAGACCTTCGACCTCGTGCGCAGACGGCGGGACCCGGTCGAGAAGTGGTTCGACTACTACTGCGGGTGGTCGGTGGTGGTCGAGCCGCGCCTGGGATATGCCCGGCTGGCCAAGGTCAGGCTCGCCACCGACCCCACCCGTCCGGCACGACGGCACCGTGCCGGACGTGCCCCGTTCGACCGCCGCCGGTACACGCTGATGTGCGTGGTGGCCGCCGAGCTGCTGGCGGTTCCGGTCACCACCATCGGGTTGCTGGCGGACCGCGTCGTACAGGCCTGTGCCGCGGACCCGGCCGTGCCGCGGTTCGACACGTCCAGTCGCGCCGAACGCATGGCGTTCGTCGACGCGCTGCGCCTGCTCGAATCGTTCGGCGCGGTCGAGGTGGTGGACGGCGCCACCGACGCATACGTGGACTCCGCCGCGGCGAAGGTCCTCTACCGGGTGGACGCCACCCTGCTCATGCGCCTGCCGGCGGCTCCGGTCGGCGCCTCGCAGGTGGCGGTACCCGCCGACGAGGTCCCGTTGCGCTTCCCGGAGCTGCTGACCAGGCTGTCCCGCGAACGGCGTTACGGTGACGCCGACGACGAGGTGTCCGACGTGCGGCGCAACCTGCGGTTGCGGCACTCGGTGTTCCGCAGGCTCGTCGAGGACCCGGTCGTGTACCGCGACGAGTTGATGCCCGCGGAACTCGCCTACCTGGAGTCCCCGACCGGTGGCCAGCTCCTGCGCCGGGCCGCCGACCAGGCGGGTTTCCTGGTCGAGGAACGTGCCGAGGGCGTCATGCTGGTCGATCCTGACTGCCTGGCCACCGACAGCCGTTTCCCGGACGACTCGAGCAACGCCAAGGTCGCCGCCCTGCTGCTCCTGGACGGCATCGCGTCCGCGCCAGGACCGGTCGCGGTGGAACAGCTGCACGGCGAAGCAGACGCGCTGCTGAGCCGATTCCCCAAGTGGGCCAAGGGCTATCGCGGCGAGAACGGTTCCGGCCGACTGGTCGCGGACGCACTGGACGTGCTCGTCGCGTTCAGCCTCGTCCGGGTCGGCGGCGGGCTCGTGCGAGCCCGTCCCTCGGCCGCCCGCTACGCGGTGACCCGGACCAGCACCGACGACGTCGAGGACGAGCCATGACGGTGACCGAACTGCCGAGCGCCACCGCCGTCACCAGCGCGGAGCGCGAAGCGGTTGCCAGGTGGGCACCGGAGCGCGCCGGGATCTTGAACGTGTGGCGCTACTACGACGAGGTCTTCCGATTCCACAAAGGACGGTTGCTGCTGCGCGGTCCCAACGGGACCGGCAAGTCGAAGGCGCTGGAACTGCTCCTGCCCTTCCTGTTCGACGCGAACCTGCGCGCCAACCGGCTCTCCACGTTCGGCACGTCCGAACGCACCATGCACTGGAACCTGATGGGAGACGGCGCGTCCGGCACCACCAGGGTCGGCTACGTGTGGCTGGAGTTCCGCTTCCCCGGTGCGAACGGCTCGCCGGACACGTGGTTCTCCTGCGGCGCACGACTGGCCGCGACCAAGCACACCACCACCGTGCACCCGGACTACTTCACCACCGACCTCCGCATCGGTGTACAGAACGGCCTCTCGCTCACCGACCAGCACGGCGCTCCCCTCACCACCAAGGCACTGGAAGCCGCGCTGGGCGAGCAGGGGGTGCTCCACCAGAACGCCGCGGACTACCGGACCACCGTGCGCTCGACCCTGTTCCACGGGTTGAGCGAACAGCGTTACGACGCACTCATCACCGCCCTGCTCCAGCTCCGCACACCCAAGCTGTCGCAGCGGCTCGACCCCACACTGCTGTCCACGCTGCTGTCCAAGGCCCTGCCGCCCCTCGGCGAGGCGGAGATCAGTGATCTGGCCGAAGGCTTCGAACGCCTGGACCGGCAACGTGAACAGCTCAACCGCATGGACGCGGAGGTGGAGGCGGCACAGCGCCTCGGTGCGAGGCAACGCGCGTACGCCCAGCGAGTGCTGCGCGCCGCGGCGGCGAAGCTGATCTCCGCGACGACCGAGCTCGGGAAACTGGCGGAGGCCGCGAAGCTCTCGGCCGAGGAGCACGAGATCGCGGCGCGACGCAAGGAAGAGGCCGAAGAGTTCGAGGACCAGCTGGAACGGCGGATCGTCGAGACCGACGGGCGGGTCCAAGGCCTGATCGGCAGTGAGGCGTACCGGAAGGGTGAGCAGCTCGACCGGCTGCGAACACAGGTCCGCCAGGCGCGCGCGGCGGCGACGAGGAGGCGTGCCGACTCGACCAGCCAGCGCGAGACCGCCAAGTCCGATCAGGAGGCCGCGGACGCCGCCGCCAGACACGCGGAGGCGCGGGCACGGACCACCGCGGAGCTGGCCGAAGGCGCCTCGGCCGACGCCACCCGCGTCGGGCTTGCCTCCGTCCACGCGGAGATCACCCGAACCATCGCCGATCCCTCGCGGTCGCGGGCCCTGCTGCGCGCCGCGGTGCAGGCACGGGGTGAACAGGTGGAAGCCGTGCGCGTCGCGCTGAGCGAGCACGGGGCCGCCGTCGCGGGCAGGGAGGAAGCGGAGCAGGCACTCGACGAAGCCAGGCAAGCACTCGCGGAGGCTGCTGAACGGCGCGCAGTGTCGAGCGACCGCCGCACTGAAGCGCTCGCGAAGTTGCAAGCTGCCATCGTGACCTGGGCGGTGGGCTGCCGCGAGCTCACCTTCATCGAACCCGGCGCGCTGGCGGGCCTCGCCGCGGCGGAGACCGCCCTGCTGGCCCAGGTCGACGCCGTCGCCGGCCGCGTGCTGGACGCCATCACCAGAGAGGAGACCCTGGTCGACACGGCGCGGGAAGCCGCCGAACGTGAACGGGGTGCTTTGCGCGAGGAGGTCCGTCGGCTGCTCGCCGAACAGGACCTGCCTCCCCTGCCACCACACACCCGCACCACCGACCGCGCGAGGATGAGCGGTGCGCCGCTGTGGCGGCTGGTCCGCTTCGCCGACGCGGTGCCCGAGCAGGTCCGTGCGTCGGTGGAGGCCGCACTCCAAGCATCGGGCCTGTTGGACGCCTGGGTCGGCCACGACGGCGCGATCACCGGGCACGACACGTTCGCCGTGCCCGGCTCCGTACCCGCGGCGCCGGGCCGGTCGCTCACCGAAATCCTCGTGCCCGAGCCGGACACCCCCGTGGCCACCGACGTCGTCACCCGCCTGCTGAGCGAGGTGGCCTACGGGGAACAGCCACCGGACGGGCACCCGGCGGCGATCGGCGCCGATGGCGGCTGGCGGCTGGGCACCCTGGGCGGCACGTGGCAGAAGGACGAGCCCGCGCACATCGGCGCGCTCGCCCGGCAGCGGGCCAGGCAGCGCCGGTTGACCGAACTGCGCGAACGGATCGCCACGTCGGAGGAGCTGATCGAGACGCACACCGCCGCGCTGCGAACGCTTGCGTCACGCAGGTCGGCCGTCCAAGCCGACCGGGACGCGCGGCCCGGCCACGCCGACGCGGACGCGGCCCTGGAAGCGCTCACCCGGGCCGAGGCCGCGGTCTACAGCGCCGATGGCGTGGTCCGGCGCTCGCTGGACACGCTGTCGAAGCGCGAGCAGCGCGTGGACCGCGCACTGCGCGATCTGGCCGCGGCCGCGGCCGAGCACCGGCTGCCCACCGAGCGAAAGGCGCTCAACGCCGTGGCGGACGCCGTGAACGCCTTCCGCGCCGCCGCCGACGCGTGGATCGACGAGCACGCCACCCTGATCGCGACGCGTCGCGAAGCCGACCGGACCGCCGAACAAGCACAGCGTTCCAGGCTCGCCGCCGAGCAGCGAGAGGACGAGGCGGACGAAGCCGAAGCCGTCGCCAGCAGACTGGACAGTGAGCTGGACGCGGTCGAGGGCACCATCGGCGTCGATTACCGGAGCGTGCTCGACGAACTCCGTGCCCTGCGGATCGAGCTCGACCAGCTCAAGCAGCAAGCGAGCAGGACCCGCAAGGAGATCGGCACCCTGGCCGAGCGGGTGGGCGAACTGACCACCCGGCGCGCCACCGACGCGCAGGTTCGCGACAGTGCCATCAGCGTGCGCGACCAGGCGGCAACCCGCTTCCGCCACCTGGCGAACGGCAGCTTTCCAGCGGACAGCGGCTTGCACGACCTTGTTGCGTTCACCGAGGCGCTCATGACGTCCCCCGGTGTGCGGTCGGCTCTCGACGCGGCGAGAACGGTCGCGGCCGCGTGGCCGACGCTGCCCCACTCACCGAAGAACATCGGCGACGCCGCACATCGGCTGGCCGAGGAGGTGCACGCGTCCCGTGAGGTGCTCGGCGGTCGCGCCGACCTCGAACTCGACTCCGATGAGGACGTCCAGGTCTTCTCCGCGATGGTGGACGGAATGCGCATCGGTGCGTCGGCGCTGCTCGACCGGCTTCGATCCGACGCCGAGCGCAGCCGTGAAGACATCACCGCCCAAGAACGCGAACTGTTCGACCGAACCCTCACCGGCGACACCCGCCGCCACCTCGCCGCCCGGATTCGGCAGGCGCACGAGCTGGTCGACGGCATGAACGCCCGCTTGGAGCGCGTGCGCACGGCGTCCAAGGTGGCGGTGCGGCTGGTGTGGGAAGTCTCCCCGGACCTTCCGGCCGGCACGAAGGCGGCGCGCGACCTCCTGCTCAAGGACCCTGTGCGGTTGAACGACGCCGATCGCGAGTCGCTGCACCGGTTCTTCCGCGAGCGCGTGGAGCAGGCCAAGGCCGACGAGTCCGCCGCAGGCTGGGAACAGCAACTGGGGCAGGTGTTCGACTACACCGCCTGGCACCGGTTCGTGGTGAAGCTCGACCGCATGAACGGCACGGGCTGGCAGCCGTTGACCAAGAAACTTCACGGAGCACTTTCCGGCGGCGAGAAGGCGATCGCTCTGCACCTGCCCCTGTTCGCCGCCGTGGCGGCCCACTACCAGGCAGTCGCCCGAGCACCGCGGGTCATCCTGTTGGACGAGGTCTTCGTCGGCGTCGACACAGTCAACCGCGGCCAGGTCTTCGAGTTGCTGTCCGCGCTCGACCTGGACCTGGTGCTCACCTCCGACCACGAGTGGTGCACCTACCGTGAGCTCGACGGCATAGCGATCCACCAGCTGATCACGGGTGGCGACGGAGAAGAGGCCGTGACCACCGCCCGCTTCGTGTGGAACGGCACCGAGATACTCGACGAGAGTGAAGAGGAGGACGGCTGAAGTCCCCGAGCTCGACTCTTCCTCTTGCGCCACAGGACGCCCAGGTCGGCGACGAAAGTACGTCAGCCGTGGGAGCACGCCCTGGGAGCGGATTGGGAGCAGCTTCGTGCTCTGGATGCGCCAGAACGGTCCTCAACGAACCTGAACGGAGCCGCGCCCACTGCAGGAGTCGCGTTTCTGCAGGTCAGCGCGATCCCATCGCCATAGTTCACACCGAAGAGGTCACTGGTTCGATCTCAGTACCGCCCATTGCAGCGAAGTACAGCAGCGGGTCAGATGTTCAGGCTCTCGCTCAGCTGCTGGAGCGCCTTCCTCGTCTCGTCGTCGGAGACCTCGGTGTAGATCTCCATCGTGACCCTCATGTTCGCGTGCCGCAGAGCTCCCGGATCCGGTCCGCGATCTCGGTGGCCTCGAGCACGTCCGGGAAGTGCGCGAGGTACGTGGCATCGGTGTCCAGCAGATAGGTGACAGCGGTGTGCGGCACCGCGTAGCCGTCGGGGTCGTCCGGGTCGGCCTTGCGGGTCGCGAAGACGCGGAACGCGGTGCGCGCGGCCTCGGTCGCCTCCGTGTTGCCGGTCAGTCCCAGGAAGCGGGGGTAGTCCGTTTCCAGGAAGGCCCGCATGACCTCGGGGGTGTCCCGGTCCGGATCCACTGAGACGTACAGCGGCTGGATCCGGTCGGCCAGCGGCCCGAGGTCGTCCAGCACGGTGCTCAGCTTCGTCAACGCCGTCGGGCAGACCATCCGGCAGTGGGTGAAGCCGAAGAACACCAGCTGGTATTGGCCGGTGAAGTGCTGTTCGGTGACGGCGTTGCCGTGGTGGTCGACCAGGTCGTAGCGGGGGACGACGTTGGGATTCATGTGTTGCTCCAGGACATGTCGACGTCGGTGTGGCCGCGCAGGTCCAGCGTCAGCCGGAGCTCGTCGCCGGTGCGCCTGAGTTGGAGCCGGTGCCCGGTCGCGGTCACCGTGGTGTCGTCACCGTTCGCCACGACGACGCCGTCGACCGCCAGCGTCCACTCTCCCCGGTCCCACACCCGTGACAGCGCCAGATCCGTTGTGGTGCTGGACAAGCCGTGTCGCGGACTCGCGGTCAGCTGGAGGCGGCGAACGTCCTCGTGGTACCAGGCGCGCCGGATGTCGACCGAGTCGCCGATCTCCGTGAGCGCGGGCCTGGACCGCTCGCGGTCGGTCCACGGACGTTCGAAGAGCGTGCGCAGTCCGTCGGCCACGTTGAGGCGCGCGTAGGGGAACGTGGCGTTGCTGACCACAGGTGGCATGAGGACGAACTTGCCGTTCTCGTCATAGGTCTCGTCACGCCGCGGGTAGTGGAGCCCGCCGTTCTCCCACTGCGGGTTCATGTACCTGTCCGCGTGGGCGAGGAGTCCGTCGACGACCTCCTGGTCGCCCATCTCCGACGCCCAGGCGGCCAGCCAGCCCATCTCGCCGAGGGTGCCCAGGCCCGCGTACACGTCGGTTCCGGGGATCCGGGAGAGGTCGCGGACGGAGATCAGACCGTCGTCGGCCCGGTCGAGCCACTGCTCGATCGAGGTCCCGTAGGTGGTCCGGACGAGCTCGGGGCGCCACATGTTCATGAGCATGCCGAGCCAGCCGTCGGTCCAGGCGAGGTCGCGATCGACCAGCACGTCGTTCGGCAGCACCTCGTTCTGCTGCACGACGTAGCTGTGGAAGTGACCGTTGGCGTTGACGCTGCCGCCGAACCTCTCCCACGCCGCGAGGTAGCCGGTGGTGACCTCCTCGGCGGTCTTCCCGCCGTAGATGTGGTCGTGCAGCCGGAAACCGAGGATCGGGACCTGGTTGCAGATCTGGAACACGCAGTACGGCTCGCAGGCGACGCCGAGGTAGCCGTTCTCGACCATGTTCCAGTAGATGCGCTCGTTCAACGTGCGCTGGTCGTACTCGAAGCTCTCGTGGCGGTCCTTGCCCCACAGGACGGGCCGCATGCTGAACGTGAGCGAGCCGGGCTGTTCGTAGGTGCGGTCGTCGAACAGCATCGTGTACATGAGCGTCATGACCTGCAGGTAAGCGCTGTACATGATGTTGTCCACCGCGACCGGGTCGGTCCGGCTCGGCAGCCGCGGCAGGTCGAAGGGCCCGAACCCGCCCTGGGTGCTGGTGTCGCGCCAGTAGCTCCACGCGTCGGGCTCCAGCATCTTCTTGATGAGCCGGTCGAGCTGGCCCTGGAAGACGGCGGGTGCGGCGGGCAGGCGGTGGTAGTGGGCGAGCGCCATCGCGAGGCTCATGTACCCCAGCTGGTAGCGGTAGGAGCTGAAGTCCTCCTGGAACGGCACCGGTCCCGCCATGTGCCGCCAGTCCCCGCGCGCGAGCCGCGAGAGGTTGTCGACGTGGCGGATGTGCCCGACCTGCTCGTCCGAGAGCAGCGGTACCTGCCGACTCCCGAGCACCGCCGGCGTGGCGGATTCTCCGATCGTGGTCCTCATCGACACTCCTCGTTCGCCGCGCACGCGGGTGCGTTTCGTCATTGTCGTCAAGGCTGACCGGGTGCAGAAGTGGACATCGGTCGCGACCTGTGAGCCGGTCCGACGACACTTGTCGACCGGGAGGGACCACCGCGGCCCACACCGGTCGACCCCACCCGACGGTGACGCTCTAACGCTGGTCTCAGGTTGCTCGGGGACGAT
This sequence comes from Lentzea sp. HUAS12, assembly GCF_024125735.1. NCBI lineage: Bacteria > Bacillati > Actinomycetota > Actinomycetes > Pseudonocardiales > Pseudonocardiaceae > Lentzea > Lentzea sp. HUAS12. Next base: position 9,432,805 of record NZ_CP099738.1, on the reverse strand, counting down.
GAGCGGCCACGGCATCGACTGGAGGGCAGGCCGCGTGCGGATCATGATCGCGGACGACGAGGCGGCCATCCGCGAGTCGCTGGAGCGGGTGCTCCAGGTGGAGGGATACGACACCAGCACCGTCGCCAACGGTCTGGCCGTGCTCGACGGGGTCGAGGGCGACGAGCCGGATCTGCTGATCCTCGACGTGATGATGCCCCGTCTCGGCGGGGTGGAGACCTGCCGGCGGTTGCGGGCCGCGGGGCGGGATCTGCCGGTGCTGATGCTGACCGCCCGGGATCAGGTCTCCGACCGGGTCGCGGGGCTGGACGCGGGCGCCGACGACTACCTGCCCAAGCCGTTCGCCACCGAGGAGTTGCTGGCGCGGGTCCGGGCACTGCTGCGGCGCCGGGCGGCGGGTGACGAGTCGCAGATGCTGAGGTTCGCCGATCTCCGGGTTGATCCCGACCGGTTCGAGGCGTGGCGGGGTGAGCGGCCGCTGCACCTGACGCGGACCGAGTTCTTCCTGCTGGAGGTGCTCGTGCGCAACGCGACCAGGGTGTTGACCCGAGGCGAGCTGTTCGGGGCCATCTGGGGCTTCGACATGAGCGTCACGTCCAACAACCTCCAGGTGTACGTGAGCTACCTGCGCCGCAAGATGGAGGCCGGGGGTGAGCCCCGGTTGCTCTACACGCGGCGCGGTCTGGGGTACACGTTGCGGGAGACTCCTCCGTGAGGCTGACGCGCTGGTGGCGTCGGCGGTCCCTGCGGACCAGGCTGACGGTGATCGCGGCGACGGCCATCGCGGCCAGCGTGTTCCTGTCGTTCCAGGTGGCAAGCGAGCTGCTGGACTGGGAGCTGCGGGCCACCGCGGAGGACCAGCTGCGCGCCGATTCCCGTGTCCTGGCGGCGAACGCGGAACGCGCCGGTCTGGCGCAGGTCGAGCTGCCGCCGTATCCCGGAGCCGGCCGGCTGGTGCGGGTCGTCCTGCCCGACGGTTCGACCCGGACGCCGGACGGCCAACCCGCGTTGCCGCCCGTCAGCGCGGACGCCGGGCGGGTGGCGCAGGGCGCGGCGGCGGATCTGATGGAGTCGGGTGACAGCGACGACGACGGCTTCTTCGTCTACACGGTGCGGGCCGGTGGCGGTGCGGTCCAGGTGGCCCGCGTCGCCGACGACAGCCCGATCAACCGGTTCGGGCTGGGCATGCTGCTGATCGGGCTGCTCTGCGTGGCCTGCGGCGCCCTCGTCGGACGGGCCGTGGCGCGGGCCGGGCTGGCACCGATCGACCGGCTGACCGCCGCCGCGGTCCGCGTTGCGCGCACACGGGATCTCGACGCCGACATCCCGGACGAGGGCGGTGGGGAGATCCGGCAGCTGATCCGGTCGATCAACGACATGCTCGCGGCGCTCCGGGACTCCCGGCTGGCCCAGCGGCTGCTCGCCGAGGACGCCGCCCACGAGCTCAAGACGCCGCTCACGAGTCTGCGCCTCAACATCGAGCTGCTGATCCGGCTCGATCGGCGCGGCACCCTGGACAGCGCGCTGCCCTCGGAGAGCCGGACCCGGCTGCTGCACGACCTCGGCGCCCAGGTGGCCGAGCTGAGCACCCTCGCCGCCGAGCTGACCGACCTGGCGCGCGGTGACGTCAGTGACGAGAACACCGAACTGCTCGACCTCGCCGACGTGGTGGTGGCCGCCTCGGCGCAGGCGTGTTCCCGCATGCCCGACGTCGAGGTCGCGCTCGACGTGGACTCCGTGTGGGTGAGCGGGCGTCCCGCCGCGCTCCGGCGGGCGGTGCTCAACCTCGTCGACAACGCCGGCAAGTGGTCCCCCGCGGGCCAGCCGATCGAGGTCCGGCTCCGTGCCAGTGGCGCCACGGCGGTGCTGGAGGTCGACGACGCCGGGCCGGGTATCGACGCCGCCGACGCGCCACGGGTGTTCGACCGGTTCTACCGGGCCGACAGCGCGAGGGCGTTGCCGGGATCCGGGCTGGGGCTGTCGATCGTGCAGCGGGTCGTCGACGCCCACGGCGGCCGGGCCACCGTCGCCCGTTCCGCACGCGGTGGCGCGCTGCTGCGGGTCGACCTTCCGGCTGTTCGGTGAGAGGGGAAGATCCGGGACGAGTTCCCGTCCCGGATCTGTTCACCGCGCTCACCGTTGCAGTGCGGGCTCCGCGTCGTCGGCGAACTGCCGCGGGCCGTCCGGCTGCTCGACCGGCCGGGACAGCCTGCTCGGCCACCACATCCGCCGCCCGATCAGCAGGGTGAGGGCGGGCACCAGGACCGACCGCACCAGCAGGGCGTCGAGCAGCACGCCGAAGGCGACCAGGAAGCCGACCTCGATCAGCATCACCAGCGGGAGCGAGACGAGGACACCGAACGTGGCCGCCAGGACCAGGCCCGCCGACGTGATCACACCACCGGTGGCGGACAGCGCTTTGAGCATGCCGTCGCGGGTGCCCAGACGCAGTGCCTCCTCCCGTGCCCGGCTGGCCAGGAAGATGTTGTAGTCCACGCCCAGCGCCACCAGGAACAGGAACGCCAGCAACGGAACCGAGTAGTCGATTCCCTTGAACCCGAGGACCTTGTCGAACACGAACACGCTGCCGCCGAAGGCCGCCGCGAACGAGACGACCACGGTGGCCATCAGGACCAGCGGGGCCACGACCGCCCGTAGCAGCAGCCCGAGGACGATCAGGACGACGAGGAGCACCAGCGGGATCACCAGCTTCTCGTCGCGGTCGGTGGTCAGCTCGGTGTCGAGGTGCTCGGCACTCGGCCCGCCGACGATCGCCTCCGCACCGTTCACCGCGTGCACGGCCGTGCGCACCCGCTTGATCGTGTCGTACTCGGCGACGGTGTCCGGCGCGTCCGTCGGGAACACCGAGATGTCCGTCCAGCCACCGCGAGTCTCCCCCGGGACGGCCACCGCGACACCGGGAGTGCGCTGGACGACGTCCAGCACCTGCTCCTGCTGCCCCGGCCGGGTGAAGACCGTCATCGGCTGGCCGCCGAGCTCCGGGAAGTGCTGGCGCAGCAAGGCGAAACCGGTGACCGACTCCGGCGCGGACACGAACTGGTCCTGCTCCCGCAGGGCTCCGGTGCCGCCCACCGCAAGGCCGAGGGTGAGCACACCCAGGACTCCGAGCGAGCCGAGCGTCGCCACCCACCGGCGGCGGCTGATGGCGGCGCCGAGCCGCACCCACAGCCCCGGCTTCTCCTCCACGACCGCGTCGAACCGCGGGATGGCCGGCCAGAAGACCCTCCTGCCGAGCAGCACCAGCAGCGCCGGGAACAGCGTCAGCATGGCCACCAGCGCGCACAGGATGCCGGCCGCGCCGATCGGGCCCAACCCGCTGGTGCTGTTGAGGTCCGCGACGAGCAGGCAGAGCAGGCCGGCGACCACGGTGGCCGCGGACGCGACGATGGCCGGAGCGGCGCCCCGCAGCGCGTGGAGCATCGCGACCCGGACGTTCTCGTGCTGGTGCAACGCTTCCCGGTAGCGGGCGATGAGCAGCAGCGCGTAGTCCGTGCCGACGCCGAACACCAAGATGGTCAGCAGCGCCGAGTTCTGGTCGTTGACCACGATGCCGAAGCCCTTGACGAGCAGGTAGACGGTCGCCATCGACGTCAGTGCGGCCGCGCCCACGGCCACCAGCGGGATGAGCCACAGCACCGGGCTGCGGTAGGTGATGATGAGCAGCAGCGTGACGACGACGATGGTGGTGAGCAGGACCTGCAGGTCGATGCCGTCGAAGACGGCGTCCATGTCGCCGTCGACCGCGGCCGGGCCGGTCACCTCGAGCTGGAGGCCGGCGGGGCGGTCCTTCGCGGCGTCGCGCAACGGGCCGACGACCACCTCCGGTCCGCCGTGGGACGTGCTCACGTCGAGGGTGAACATCATCGCCTTGCCGTCGGCGGAAGGGCTCGTCCGCGGACCCTCGTCCTCCGGGGCCGCCGCCTTGGGCGGGTACCGCTTGACCAGGGTCTCGTAGTGGCGCTCGACCACCGCGCGGTCGGCGTCGGTCACGCCGCTGTCGCGGTGGTAGACGAAGACGAACGTGTTGTCCTCCCCGCCGGGGAGGCTGTCCTCCAGGGCGGCGACCTCGGTGGACTCGGCGCCGGCCGGCAGGGTGTCCACGGCCTTGTCGGTGGTGACCGAACTCAGCTTTCCGCTCAACGGCACCATGAAGACCGTCAGCACCACCCACAGGCCGATCACCAACCACGGCACCCACCGGCCGGTCAGCCGCGTCGCGTTGACTGTCATTCACGAGCCTCCTGCGTCCGTGTCACTTCGCCTGTCTGGCGCCCATTTCCTACCGAGCGAAGATGAGAAGACCGTTAATGCGGTGCTCAGGACCGCCGTTCAGTCCTAAGAGGACTTGCTGGAGTAGTACCGTCGTACCGGGCGCCCCCGGAAGTGACGACCGCGGTACGACGAAACGCGGCGGAATCGGCCCTAGCGTTCAGGCCATGAGGAAATCCAATGGTCCACTGTGGAGGATCGGCGCGGCCACCGTGGCACTGGCGACGGCGTTCACCGTCGTCGCCTGCGGGTCGAACACCGGCGGCGGTGCGGCGCCCGTCCCGCCCGGACCGCACCACGGGCACGCGGGCAAGCCGCCGGCCCCGACGCAGCCGCTGCGCGCCGGCGAGCGGTTCGTCGACGTGAAGATGGCCCAGGCCTACACGCCCACGTCGCTGGAGGGCGGCACGGACGACTACCGGTGCCAGGTGATCGATCCGGGCCTGACCAAGGCGCAGTTCCTGACCGGGACCCAGTTCACGCCGGAGAACGTCGCGATCGCCCACCACGCCATCGTGTACGCGGTGCCGCCGGAAGGCGTGGCGGCGGTGCGCGAGCAGGACGCGAAGACCTCCGGCCTCGGCTGGCAGTGCTTCGGGGGAACCGGCGTGGAAGGCGCCGAGGAGGACGACGGGGACGCGGCGTGGGTGGACACCTGGGCGCCGGGCTCCGCGGAGACGCTGCTCGACCAGGACGTCGGCTACAAGCTGGAGCCGGGCAGCCTGATCGTCCTGCAGATCCACTACAACCTGCTCGCGACCGACGGCAAGCCGGCGGGGTCGGACCGCTCGGCGGTGCGGCTGCGGCTGACGGACGGCACGCCGCAGACCCGGGAACTCGAGACGTGGCCGCTCAGCGCGCCGACCGACCTGCCCTGCACCGTCGGCGAGTCGGGTCCTCTCTGCGACCGAAAGGCCTCGATCGCGGACGTGACCAAGCGGTTCGGGGCGGAGACCGGCGAGATGGCGGACATCCAGGTGCAGGAGTGCAATCAGGGCGGCACGCCGAGGCCCGGCGACACCCAGACCTGTGACCACAAGGTGGAGGCGCCGATGACCCTGTTCGCCGGTTTCGGCCACATGCACATGCTCGGGCGGGCCATCAAGGTCGAGCTCAACCCCGGCACGCCGAAGGCCAAGGTCGTGCTGGACGTGCCGCAGTTCGACTTCGACGACCAGCGGCTGCTGAAGCTGCCGTCGCCGGTGGAGATCGGTCCGGGCGACACGTTGCGGGTGACGTGCACGCACGACGCGGGACTGCGCAAACAGTTGCCGCAGTTGAGCAAGCTGCCGCCGCGCTACGTGGTGTGGGGCGACGGCACCAGTGACGAGATGTGCACGGGCATCATGACGGTCTCTCCCCACAAGTCCTGACGTGAGGGACGAACACGCACTGCTGCCGCTGCGCGCTTTTCTCGGCGGCACCTTCATCTACGCCGGTGTCTCCAAGCTGTTCGACACGCACTACCTGGACGGCACCTCCGCACTCGGTGTCCACGCGCAGATGGTGAACGCCGCCGCGACCTCCCCGATCGGCCCGCTGGTCTCGCTGGCCGCCGACCACGCGACCGTCGCCGGGCTGGCGATCGCCTTCGGGGAGGTCGCGGTCGGCCTCGCGACCCTGCTCGGCCTGTTCACCCGGCTCGCCGCGCTCGGCGGTGTGGTGCTCTCGCTCAGCTTCTTCCTGGCGGTGAGCTGGGCGACTCGGCCGTACTACTTCGGGGCCGACATCGTGTTCGTGTTCGCCTGGACTCCGTTGCTGATCGCGGGCGACGCCGGGGTGTTGTCACTGGGTGCCCGGCTGCGTGCCAAGGCGCAGGATGACGCCGGGCGGCGCACCGTGCTGCTGAGCGGCCTGATCGCGGGGGCGGCGGCCGTCGCCGGAGTCACCGCGGGCAGCGTGCTGGCGCTCGCCCGGCGTCCTGCCCGCTCGGCCGCGAAGCCGGCGAGCCACGTGATCGCCGCGGTCGACGACGTCGCCGTCGGTTCGTCGAAGAGCTTCACGATGCCGAACGGGACGCCCGCCCACCTCCTGCGCCCGGCGCCGGACACGTTCCTGGCGTACAACGCCGCCTGCAGTCATCAGGGCTGCCCGGTGTCGTACGTCGGTCCCGGATTCCGGTGCCCGTGCCACGGCGCCACCTACGACGAGAACGGCCAGGTGACCGGAGGGCCCGCCCCCGCACCGCTGGTCAAGATCCCGGTCGAGGTGGTCGAGGGGCGGGTGGTGCTCGCCTGATCTTCGGAGTGCCGGTGGTCAGCAGCGCTGGACCGGCCGGGTGAGCCTCAGGTCGTAGGCGAGGATGACGGCCTGGATCCGGTTCCGTGCGCCGATCTTGGCGAGGACCCGCCCGACGTGGGTCTTCACCGTCGACTCCGACAGCGTGAACCGGTGCGCGATCTCGCCGTTGGTGAGGCCGTGGCCGATGGCGACGAGGATCTCGCGCTCGCGGCCGGTCAGGGAGCCGAGCCGGGGATCCTCCCGCCCCGGCCCGCCGAGGTCGTCGTCGAGCCGGTCGGCGACCGCGTCGAGCAACCGCCGGGTCAGCGCCGGCGCGATCACCGCGTCCCCGGCGGCGACGGCCCGGATGCCGGCGAGCAGCTCCTCCGGGCGGGTGTCCTCGAGCAGGAAACCGCTTGCCCCGGCCCGCAGCACGGCGAACGCGTACCGGTCCACATCGGACGTCGTCAGCACGAGGACCCGCGAACGCCCACCGGCGGCGACGATGCGCCGGGTGGCCTCGATCCCGTCGACGCCCGGCGTGCGGGTGTCCATCAGCACCACGTCGGGACGCAGCTCGGAGGCCCGCCGAACGGCCTCGGCGCCGTTCGCGGCCTCGCCGACCACCTCGGTGTCGGGAGTGCTCTCCAGGAGCACGCGAAACCCGAAGCGCTGCAGCGGCTGGGCGTCCACCACGAGCACGGAGATCATGAGCGGCTGCCTTTCAGGGTCGCGCGGTCCGGCCACCGTCCGGTGCGGGCCGGTGGTGGCTACTTCCTATCGAGCGGACCTGAGACGACCGTTAAAAACAGGGCTCAGGCGCCGGTAGCCTCCGGCGCCGCACCGCGCAGGGCGTTGTCGATGAGGATCGTCGCGACGGCCTGCGCGGTCGGGAGGGTCTCGGTGCCGAGTGCCCTGGTGCGCGCCGACGCGCCGTCCAGCAGCAGGGCCAGCTGTTCGCCGAGTTGTTCGGGATCGGCGGCGCCGGCCTGGCGAGCGGTCTCGGTGAAACGGGCCGCGACCGACATCTTGTAGTCGCGCGCGCACCTGCGCCCGGGATCGTCCGGGTCGGCTATCTCGACGGCGGCCGCGATGAACGGGCACAGCGGCGTCACTTCGGCCGGCGGCACCGTTCGCGGCTTGTCGAACGCGGCCAGCAGCCGCTCACGGGGAGACAGGTCGTCGCGGTCGAAGACCTCGGGCATCGTGTCGGGGTCGTGCCGGCGCAGGTACTCGGCGACGAGCTCGTTCTTGCTGCCGAAGTGCTGGTACACGGTGCGCTTCGACACCTGCGCCTCGGCGGAGAGCTGGTCCATGCCGGTGCCGCCGATCCCCTGGCCGCGGAACAGGCGCTCCGACGTCTCCAGGATGCGCTCTCGCGCGCCTCTGCCACGTCGTCGGCTCGACGGGCCCATCTCCAGCTCGGCCATGCCACCAGTGTACGAGCTGGGTAATGGTCGGAGTACTTAACTTGCGGCGCCACGGCCCGTCGGGCTAGCTTAAGTACACAGTCGTTGTACTTAAGGAACCGGAGAACCTCGATGCCACTCAGCCTTGACACCTACCGACTGCTGGGGCGGTCAGGACTCCGCGTCTCCCCGCTGGCGCTCGGCACGGCGACGTTCGGCACCGAGTGGGGCTGGGGCGTCGAGCGGGACAACGCCCGAGTTCTGTTCGACACGTACGTCGAGAACGGCGGCAACTTCATCGACACCGCCCCCACCTACACCAACGGGAGCTCCGAACGGCTGGTGGGCGAGTTCAGCCGCGGCCGGCGCGAAAGCCTGGTCCTGGCCACGAAGTACTCCACCCTGCGCACTCCCGGCGACCCGAACTCGGGCGGGCCGCACCGCAAGAACCTGTTCGCCTCGGTGGAGGCCAGCCTGCGGCAACTCGGCACCGACCACATCGACCTGCTGCACCTGCACGTCTGGGACTTCACGACACCGGCCGACGAGATCCTCCGCGGCCTGGACGACGTGGTCCGCCAGGGCAAGGTCCTCTACGTGGCGATGTCCAGCGCCCCCGCGTGGGAGATCTCGCGCATGCAGACCATCGCCGACCTGCGCGGCTGGTCGCCGCTGATCGCACTGCAGGTCGAGTACAGCCTCATCAACCGGGACGCGGAACGCGACCTCATCCCCATGTCCCGCGCGATGGGACTGGGCGTGACGCCGTTCTCGCCACTGGGCGGCGGCGTCCTGTCGGGCAAGTACAGCCGCGCCGACCTCACCCCGGCGAGCCCCGAGCCCGGCGAGAGCAACCGCAAGAGCTTCAACGCGAACCTGGGCATGGTGACCGAGCGGACGCTCGGCATCGCCGACGTCGTGCGGGACATCGCCGCCGAGCACGGACGCACGCCGGCGCAGGTCGCGCTGGCGTGGGTGCTGCGCAACCCCGGTGTCGCGGCGCCGATCATCGGGGCACGCACTCCGGACCAGTTGCGGGGCAACCTCGACGCCTTGCAGGTCGAGCTGACCGACGACCAGTTCGCCCGGCTCGACGAGGTCAGCGCGATCAGCCTCGGCGACCCGCACGACCTGCTCGCGAGCGACCACATCCGCATGGTGTCCCACGGAGACATGAAGATCGACACCCGCGGCCGCTGACCGTGCACAGTGGACCAGACCTCGAACCCCTTGCAGCACATCGAAGAACAAGCGCAGGAGATGCCAGGATGGGTGTGTACACCGGAAAGCACGCTGTCGTCACCGGCGGAGCCAGCGGACTCGGGTTCGGGATCGCCGAGTTCCTGGTGGAGCGCGGCGCACGGGTCGTGATCACCGGCCGCTCCCGGGAACGACTCGACGCCGCCCGGGAGAGGCTCGGACCGAACGCGCTGACCGCGCGGGGCGACGTGGCTTCGCTGGAGGACCTGGACTCACTCGCCGAACAGGTCTCGGCGGAACTCGGTTCGCTCGACGCGCTCTTCGTGAACGCCGGTGTCACCCGCACCGCGTTGCTGGAGGAGATGACCGAGAACGCCTACGACGAAGTGTTCGACATCAACGTCAAAGGTGCCTACTTCACGGTGCAGAAACTCGCCCCTCTGTTGCACAAGGGAGCCGGTGTCGTCCTCACGACCTCGGCCGCGAGCGTCATGGGCATCCCCACCACCAGTGCCTACGCGGCGGGCAAGGCGGCGCTGCGTTCCCTGGCCCGCAGCTTCGCCGCCGAACTGACCGGCCGAGAGATCCGGGTCAACGCGATCAGCCCCGGGCCGGTCGACACCGGGGTGCTCGAGAAGGAGATGAGCCCGGAGGCCGCCGCGGAGTTCATCGCGCAGCGGGTGGCGGAGAACCCGTTGCGACGTCTCGGCACCCCCGTGGAGATCGCCACGGCGGCCGCGTTCCTGGCCTTCGACGCCACCTACACCACCGGGGTCGAGCTGGCGGTGGACGGTGGCTACACCCAGCTCTGAGCCGTTGTCCCACAGGGAGTCCGAAGCAATCCCCGGCACGAGCGTCGCAGCCGGCAGCCGCGGTGCCCCGCCCATCACGGTGCCCTCACTCCGGACGGGGCCGCCCACGTCACGGGCCAGGAGATCATGGTCGGAGGCGGACCTCACCTCTTCTGAGTATAGTGATCGTTACATACAATTCAGAGGAGAACTCATGCCTGGCGACGGCTTCGAGCACAACCAGGCGGTCGTGTCCGCCCGAGCCGCGTTGATCGATCGTCTGCCCGCCCAGCAGGTGCACGTGTCCGGGCCGGAGTACGCCCGCGGCATCGCCTTGTGGAACGGTGCCGCGGAACAGCGTCCCGCCATCGTGCTGACCTGCACGTCCACCGATGACGTGGTGATCGGCGTGCGGACCGCTCGCGAGTTCGGGCTGCCGCTGTCGGTGCGTGGACGGGGCCACAACCACGCGGGACTGGCCTTGGCCGAGGGAGGTCTGACGCTGGACATCAGGCCGCTGAACTCCGTGCGGGTGGACCCGCGGGCCCGGACGGCCGAGGTGGGCGGGGGCGCTGCCGTCAACGACCTGCTGGGCGCGGCCGGCGAGCACGGCCTGGTGGCGGCGACCGGCACGGTGGGAACGGTGGGGGTGTCCGGTCTCACCCTCGGCGGTGGCTACGGGCCGCTGAACGGTGTGGCCGGTCTTGCCGCGGACAACCTGCTCGGCGCCGAGGTGGTGACCGCGGACGGGTCCGTTGTGGACGCTGACGAGGACCTGCTGTGGGCGCTTCGCGGTGGTGGCGGCAACTTCGGGGTCGTCACGTCGATGACCGTGCGGCTGCACGCCGTGCCACAGGTGGTGTCCGGGCTGTTGCTGTACCCGTGGCACCAGGCCCGTCAGGTGCTCGAGGGCGTGCGCGAGGCCATGGAGAACTGCCCCGACAGCCTGACGATCCAGACCGCGGTGATCGTGGGACCGGACGGTTCGCCCGGTCTGGCCGTCATCCCCACCTGGTCGGGTGATGTCGAGGCCGGGCTCGATCCGCACGGTCCGGCCATGGCGCTGACCAGGCTGGGCGACCTGGTGGTGGGCCGACTCGCGGCCGCGCCCCAGGCCGCGGTGATCGCCTCGCTGGACGCGATGTTCCCCGATGGCCGCAACGTCGTGATGCGGACGCGCAACGTCCCCTCCCTCAGCGACGAGCTCATCGATTCTCTCGTGGAGTTCGGCGACACGGTTCCGACGTCGTTCTCCGCTCTCGTGCTGCACCACTTCCACGGCACTTCCACGAGGGTCGCTCCGGACGCCACCGCCTTCGAGCGGCGCGAGCCGCACCTCATGATCGAGATCATCGGGATCTGGGAGGGTGAGGACGCGGGCGATCGTGTTCGCGCGTGGGCCGACGCGGCGTCGGAGGCGCTGGCGGAGCAGTCGTTCCCCGGCGGCTACGTCAACAACCTCGGGCCGGAGGCGACCGAGCAGATCGCACACCTGTACGGGGAGAACCTCTCCCGCCTGCAGCAGGTGAAGGCGAAGTGGGATCCGGAGGGCCTGTTCTCGGCGACGCCGTTGCCCGTGGCGGGGGCGTGATCCGCGATGCGATACCAGACCTTCGGCCGACGGACCGGACTGCGGGTGTCCGAACTGGCACTCGGCACAGCCGGGTTCGGCACCGGGCCGAACGCCCGCAGCACGCCGGACGAGGCCCGGATCGTCCTGAACGCCTTCGCCGACGCCGGCGGTACTTTCCTGGACACGTCGGACGGATACGGGGCCGGGGAATCGGAAAGCGTCCTGGGCGAGCTCATCGAGGGCCGGCGTGAGGACTTCGTGCTGGGCACCAAGTACACGCGCATGCCGCATTCGGTGCATCGCACCGGCAACAGCCGCCGTGCCGCCGCGCTCTCCGTCGAAGCCAGTCTGCGTCGCCTCAGGACCGACCACATCGATCTTCTCTGGGTCCACCTCCCCGACGGCGTCACCCCGATCGACGAGATCCTCTCGACCTTCGAGGACCTGCGGCGCGCGGGCAAGATCCTCCACGGCGGTCTCTCGAACTTCCCGGCCTGGCGGGTGGCGGTGGGGGCGAGCAGGAGCCTCGACCTGGTCGGCGTGCAGGAGCCGTTGAACCTGCTGAACCGCGACATCGAGCACGAGATGCTGCCGGCGGCCGAAGCGTTCGGTCTCGGCGTGTGCGCCTACTACCCGCTCGCCGGCGGCCGGCTGACCGGGAAGTACCGCCGCGGGGAAGAGGGCCGCTACACCGCCCTGGGGGTGCCGACCGAGGACACCGGGCACAAGAAGTCGGTTCTGGACGTCGTGCTCGAGATCGCCGACGAGGTCGGGGAGAAGCCGGGGCGCATCGCGTCCGCCTGGGTCCTCGCCCGCGCCGAGCGCGCCACCACCGCGATCGTCCCGATCATCGGACCGCGCACGACGGAGCAGCTCGACGACTACATCGCCTCGCTTTCACTCGAGCTCACACCCGAGCACTACACCCGGCTCGAAAGCGTTAGCGCACCACGGATTCGTGACGACTCCCCGTACGCTTTCGCGGGAGAAACCGCGCGCTTCAAGTTCCCCGCGATCCCTGTGATCTGACGTGGATGCCGAGTGACCGGCGGGGTGCGGTGGCCGGAACCACCGCACCCCGCCGGGTTCACGAGGTCACCGCGCGGCGGACTCGATCAGCTTCGTGACCACGTCCGGACGGCTGAGCATCACGGCGTGCGAGGCGTCCACCTCGGTGATCTTCGCGTTGGCCCTGGTGGCCATGAACCGCTGCACCGACGGGTCGATGGCGCGGTCCTTGCGCGTCACCAAGGCGAACGAGGGAATGGTGCGGAAGCCCTCGGTGCCGCTGGCGTCCGTGACCGCGTTGGTGTTCGCCGGCCGCTGGGCGACGGCGAGGGTGGTGGCGGTGGTCCGGTCGAGGTCACCCGCGAACCTGTCGCGGAAGTGGGCGGGGTCGATGACGACCTCGGTGCCGCCGGGGACCTGGGTGGCGAGCAGCGGCAGGGGCGAAGCCGACCGCGAGGCGAGCTCGCCGATCGTCTCGCCCTGGGCGGGGATGAAGCCCGCGACGTAGACGAGCGCCTTGACGCCAGGGGCGGTCGTGGCCGCGTTGGTGATCACGGCGCCGCCGTACGAGTGCCCGACCAGGATCTTCGGTCCCTCGATCGTCGCGAGGTAGCTGGCGAGGTAGGCGCTGTCACCGGTGAGGCCCTGGAGCGGGTTCGCGATGGCTCTCACCGGATAACCGTCGCGCGTCAGCCGCTCGACGACGGGCGCCCAGCTCGACGAGTCCGCCCACGCCCCGTGGACGAGCACGACGGTCGGCTTGGCGGAACCGCCGGGGCGGTCGGGTGTGGTGGCCGTCGCGGGCACGGACAGGGCGAGCACGGAGAGTGCGCTCACTCCGACGATCAAGGCCTTGCGGAGGAGTTCGCTGCGCATGACGGGTCCTTACTCGGAGACGGGAGGCTTGGGCGGCGGATCGTTCTCAAAGAGACAGAACGTTCTACCTCGATTAGTAAAGCCTCCACGACCTCCAGAGTCAAGACCGATCGTTCTATCTACATCCTGGGTCACAGCAGAACGGCGTTGCGGACATGGTCCGCAACGCCGCTCGCAGGAGGCTCCAGCTGTGGGCTCAGGCCAGGGCGAAGTTCCAGTTCGGAACGACCTCGCCCCTCGAGCCGCTGACGGCACCGCCGGCGGAGACCGGGGCAGCACCGCCGAACGGCGTCAGGACGATCCCGGCCGAACGGGGATCGCCGTCGTGCACCAGGGACTCCTGGGCCTGCACGTCGTCGAACGCGAACCCGTACGCCTTGCCGTCCACCATGTTCTGGTGCACCAGCCGGGAGTAGTGGTTGGTGATCGCGCCCTGGTAGAAGTCCGCCGGGCCACCACCGGGCTGGGTGTCGATGCGCCCCAGCGTCGAGCGGTGCAGCGCGGCGCACAGCGTGCGGGCGATCGGGCCGACCACCTGGTCGTTGGGCGCCTGCAACGCGCCGTCACAGCCCCAGACGTTGGACGTCGACGGCTTCGCGAACGACGCCACCTGCTTTCCGGTGGAGTCCGTGAAGTTCATGGTGGCGCCCGAGGTGCGGCCGAAGTACTTCACGTCAGGACGGTCGCCGAACGGCTGCACCGTCAGCGTCTTGCCCGTGTAGGCGTCCCAGGCCTCGGTAATGTACGGGTCGAGGTAGTTGCGGTCGAAGTTGCCGACGTCCGCCGCCTTGCCCGGCGCCAGCACCCGCAGCACCGTGCCGTCCGAACGGGACACGACCGACCCGCCCCACCCGGCCTGGCCGCGGACGCCGTTGATCACCGCGTCACGGCCGCCGGACTTCAGCTCACCGGTCTTCTTCGTGGCACCGCTCGCACCCGTCACGGTGACCGCGTGCGGCACCGCGAACATGTCCACCTGCGAGCTGTTGAGCCACAGACCCGCGTCGTTGTAGGTGAACTCGCTCCAGTCGAACAGGATGCCGCTGTTCGGGTCGCCACCCGCCCACGGCGCCGGCTGCACGAGGCCGTCCGGCGTCAGGAAGAACTTCAACTTCTCCCCGAACGACATGAACACCCGGCCCGAGATGAACCGCGGCACCTGCAGCGTGGTCGTGCCGCCCTGACCAGGGCCGTCGATCGACACGTCCGGTGCCGGGGTGGGCGGGTTGCCGCCCGGCGACCACGGCGTGAACGCCCCCGCCTGGTTCACGTACCCCAGACGCCCGCTGCGGATGTCCGTGCCCAGCACGTACAGGTGCACGGCCTCGGAACGGCCGCTGTTGTTGGTGACGGTGAACGGCAGCAGTTCGGGCCCGATCGCCTGGGCAGGTGCGGTCGCGATGACCGCCGATGCAGTCGCCGCCAGTGCGGCGAGCGCGCTCAACCACTTTGTTCGAGTGCGCATACAACTCCTTGTGCAGGGTTTTTCCGTCAGCAGGCCCCGGCCCTGCTTCAGGGAAGGCCGGCGCCCGCGCTCCGAGAACTGGTACAGACCGGTTATGAGAGCGCTTCCATGGTTGATCGCCGAGTCGGCTCTGTCAACACCGGACGAGCGTCCGGCACGGCCCGACTTCCCGCACGGACAAGCAAAACAGCGCACCGACCAGGGCTGATGCGATGAAAGAAAAGAAGAAAATTCGCAAACGATCTCGTGCTTTACCGAGACCTCACACGACAGCAGCGGATGTCCGACACCGTCCGTCCTCACAGGACGGATCAGCGCCGACGGACACAACTGTCGCAAGTAGACTGTCCAGGCGCGGTGCTGCTCCGTTCGAGTGGTTCAGGTTTCCCATGGCCTGACAGTGGGAACAGCGTCAGAGGTAGCGCACTCCCGTGAGCGCCTCGGCCGCGTTCCACAGGCGCCGTCCGACGACGGCGTCGGCGGCCTCCGCACTGGGGCGCACCTCGACGACGTGCCCGCGCATCTCACCGGGACCGGACGGGCCGAAGAACTGCCCACCGCGCACTCCGGTGGCCGTGGCGGCGTGCAGCTGGGGCAGCACGCCCCGTTCGACCCGTTGGGACGGCACGCGCAGGAGTGCGGCCGTCATCCGTCCTCGCCACCCGCGTTGCGCGAAAGCGTTCGGCGCCAGGGAGGTCCTGGTCAGGCCGGGATGGGCGACGACGCTCAGGACCGACGACCCGGCGGCGCGCAGCCGCCGGTCCAGCTCGAGACCGAAGACCGTCGTGGCGAGCTTGGACCGGCTGTAGACGCGGACGCCCTCGAAGTCGCGTTCGGACATGAGGTCGTCGACGTCGAGGTGCACGCTGCGATGCGCCGTGGAGCTGAGGTTGACGACTCTCGCCCCGCCCGCCCGGCTCAACGCGTCGAGGAGCAGGCCGGTGAGGGCGAATAGGCCGAGGAAGTTCGTGCCGATGTGGAGCTCGAACCCGTCCGCGGTCGCGCGCGCCGGGCCGAGGTCGGCGGTGGCGGCGTTGTTCACCAGCAGGTCGACCGTGCCGAGCGAGGACGTCACGTCGCCGGCGAACCCGCGCACCGACTCCAGGCACGCCAGGTCGAGTTCCCGCACCTGCAGGTCCGCGCGGGGCACCGAATTCCTGATCACCCCGGCCGCGTGTTCACCGGCCCGGACGTCCCGCACCGCCAGGACGACCAGCGCGCCGTGCCGCGCGAGCTGCGTCGCGGTGGCCAGGCCGAGTCCCGAACCGGCTCCGGTGACGACCGCGATCCGGTCCAGCTGGCTGGGGACGTCGTCCGCGCTCCAAGGGGACATGGCCGCACGCTAAGTCGACCCGCGCGCGGTGCGGGAGAGGTCGTTCCAGGTCGCGGAACGACCCGAGCCGGGCGGTCTGTTTCAGAAGGCGGCGGCGCTGCTCCCCCTCGACCTCGCCGCCACCTTCTCCCCCGGCCGTGGATCCCCCCGGTTCCACGACGCAGAGCCTGTCAGGGTGAACCTGAAGTGATGCTGAAGGATCCTGAAACGGATTTCAGGACTCGATCATGCGTGATGCGGCACGCTGCTCCCATGCGCGTGCTCGTCGTGGAAGATGACCCCCGCCTCGCCGACCTGCTCACCCGCGGCCTGACCGCCGAGGGGTTCGCCGTCGACGTGGAGCGCACCGGCACCGACGGGCTGTGGCGGGCGCGGGAGCACCCGTACGACGTGATCGTCCTGGACATCATGCTGCCCGGTCTCAACGGCTACCGGGTCTGCAAGGAGCTGCGGGACGCCGGGATCTGGACGCCGATCCTCATGCTCACCGCGAAGGACGGCGAATTCGACGAGGCAGAGGGTCTCGACACCGGCGCGGACGACTACCTGACCAAGCCGTTCTCCTACGTCGTGCTGGTCGCGCGGCTCAGAGCGCTCGGACGGCGGTCGCGCACCGCCCAGCCGGTGCTGCTGAGGGCCGGTGACCTGGTGCTCGACCCGGTCAGCCGCGAGTGCCACCGCGGGACCACGCGGATCGACCTGAAGGCCAAGGAGTTCTCGGTGCTGAGCTTCCTGCTGCGGCACGCCGGCGAGGTCGTCACGAAGTCGGAGATCATCGACGGCGTGTGGGACTCGGCGCAGGACCCCGACCCGAACCTCGTCGAGGTCTACGTCAGCGCGTTGCGGCGCAAGATCGACGCGCCGTTCGACCGGCGGAGCATCACCACCGTGCGCGGTGTCGGTTACAGGTTGGTGGACCGGTGAGGTCGTTGCAGGTCAAGGTGACCGTGCTGGCCACGGTGGCGACAGCCGTGATGGTCGGCCTGGCCGGGTTCCTGATGCTGGGGTCGCAGCGCCAGCAGATCACCACCCAGGCCGAGAACAGCTCGCGCGTGCACTACGTGTGCGCCGGCAGCAAGTGCGTCGTCCTGGACGAGCGGAGACTGCTCACCGCGCCGGACGTGGTGGTCCAGTACGCGACCACCGAGGTGCGCCCGGAGCTGACGCTGTCGCCGTTCGGCGAGTTCGGATACGAGGTGGTCGGGGCGGGGCCGCGGCCCGCGGAGGGGGTGGCACGGACGATCACCGCGCAGGCGCAGGCGGAGCTGAACACCGCGGCGCTGGGCCTGCTCGGAGTGTTCGTGCTGGTCACCACGCTGGTGTCGGTCACGGTGCTGACCGCGGTCGGGCGGGTGCTGCGGCCGGTGGAGGCGATGCGCGCCGAGGTGGCCGAGATCAACGAGCACAACCTCACCCGGCGCGTCCCCGTGCCGTCCTCGGACAACGAGATCGCCCGGCTGGGCGCGACGCTGAACGAGACGCTCGACCGGGTGCACCACGCCGTCGAGGACACCCGCCGGTTCGTCGCGGACGCCTCGCACGAGCTGCGCAGCCCTCTCGCCGCGCTGCGGGCCGAGCTCGAGATCGCGTTGTCGCACCCGGACATGGCGGACTGGCCGACCGTCGTGAAGATGGCGCTGGAGGACGCCGAACGGCTGCAGGAGCTGACCACCGACCTGTTGCTGCTGGCGAGGCTGGACGCCGACGCGCTGGACCGGCAGGACACCGTCGACCTCAGCGCCGTCGTGCGCCGCGAGGTCTCTCGCCGGGCGATGGTCACGCTCGACGCCGAGGACCACGTGCTCGTGCCCGGACGGCACGCGCAGCTGTCCCGGCTGCTCGGCAACCTGCTCGACAACGCCGAACGCCACGCGGGCACCGAGGTCGTCGTGCGCCTGCGCGGCGGGTCGTCCGCGACGCTCGAGGTGATCGACGACGGCCCCGGCATCCCCGAGGGGGACCGGGAACGCGTCTTCGACCGGTTCACCCGGCTCGACGAGGCCCGCACCCGTGCCGCGGGTGGTGCGGGCCTCGGGCTCGCCATCGCCCGCCGCATCGCCGGACGGCACCAGGGCACGCTGGAGGCCACCGACGCCGAGGGGTTCCGCGGGATCCGTTTCGTGGCGACGATCCCGACCGGCATCCCCCAGCCGAGGAAGGCCGCCGTCGTGGAACGGCACCGCGTGGGCGACGAGGTGTGGCAGTTCCTCAACGGGTCGATCGTCCCGACGCACCACCACCTCCCCGAACCGCGCCCGGTCCCCGAGCCCGAGCTCGACTGGGACCTCATCTTCGGCGAGCACCGGCCCGCGCACGGGCCGGTGCTCCCCCTCAGGTCCCGGTGATCAGCCGGACGGCGAGATCCGGGTCGAAGGTCCCGGCCGGTGTGGTCGGGGCGATGCCGCACGGGCCGTCGGACACACCGGGTGTCTTGACCCACAACAGCATTTCGGCACCACCGCCCGTCTGGGCGGTGACGCCGAGCTCGGCGCCCGCCGGGTTGCACCAGCCGTCCGGGTCGGAGTTGCGCCCGTTGCCGTTGCGGCTGGTGTCGATCACGAACGGCCGCGCGGTGCCCAGGAAGCCGTTGATCGAGTTCGCGTAGGTCGCCGACTGGCTGGTCGTGTAGTAGTTGGACACGTTGACGGAGAACCCGCGGATGTTCGCCACGCCGGCCTCGTTCAGCCGGTACGCCATCGTCGACGGGGTGCCCCAGCCGGCGTTGCCCGCGTCGAGGTAGGCGTAGGTGTTGGGCGCCTTGACTTTCAGCTGCTCGGTGGCGTACCGGAGCAACCCGGCCATCTCGTCGCGCTTCGCCTGGTCGAGGCAGCCGTACGCGGCGAGCGCGTCCGGTTCGACGACCACGACCGCGGGTTTGGTCCCGATCCCGGCCGCGAAGCCCGAGATCCAGGTCCGGTAGGCGGCCGCGCTGCCCGCGCCGCCTCCCGAGTGGCCGCCGCAGGCGTCCCGGTTGGGGATGTTGTACGCGACGAGCACGGGCAACCTGTCCTGTCCGTCGGCCGCGCCCGCGTAGTTGGCCACGGTCGAGCCGATGTTCGCGTCGTCGCCGAACCAGCGCGCGATCGGCTTGGAGCCGATGGAGGACTGGATCCGCGCGGACCTGGAGTCGCCCGGGTTGTTCCGCGCCCAGGTGGCGGGCGCGGAGTTCGGGTTGACGTAGAAGCCGCTCGTCAGGCTGATCGGACTGGCTGCTGTGGCAGGGGAAGCGGGTGCCAGCAGCGCGACCGCGCAGACGACGGTCGTGGAACGGACGATCCACCGCACTGTGGATCTCCTTTCGGACGGGGGACTTTCCTGCGGGGAGAGCGCGTCAGCGCGTGTCG
Source organism: Lentzea sp. HUAS12 (assembly GCF_024125735.1). Taxonomy (NCBI): domain Bacteria; kingdom Bacillati; phylum Actinomycetota; class Actinomycetes; order Pseudonocardiales; family Pseudonocardiaceae; genus Lentzea; species Lentzea sp. HUAS12. The sequence goes on along the minus strand of NZ_CP099738.1, from coordinate 9,413,296 downwards.
GCGAACGCCGCGACCCAGGCGAGCGCCGAGTTCCAGTTGATGGCGACCTCGTTGGTGGACCAGGAACCCAGCTCGTCGATGTAGCACTTCGCGGGGGCGCAGCCCGGCAGGTTCTGCTGGGCCACCGGGTCCTGCAGGCCCGAGTTCGGGCCGCCGGCGAGCGCACCGGCGGGTGGGGTGGGCAGCTCGGCGTCGACCTGGTTCGCCCAGTGCCGGTGGTGCTGGTTCCTGCTGGCCTTCTCGCCGTAGCCGCTGATGAACGACTGGTTGAGGCCGTTGCGGCCGAGCAGGTAGTCCATCGACTCCAGCACCGCGTCGCTGTACTTGCGGTTCAGCGTGGTGTCGTAGGCCATCGCCATGATCATCGATGCGGTGAGCGTGGCGCTGGTCGAACCCCAGGCGTACTGGCCGTCGGCGGGCTTGGACGGGTTCGGGTAGCCCTGCGACCTCAGGTCGTCCAGGTGGCCGTCGGCGACACCGATGACGCGGGACCGGGCCGCGAGCACGCGGTCGAGCGGGAACTTCAGCGGCAGGCGCAGGATCGTCAGGTCGGCCAGCCCCCCGGTGTCCTTCCAGGAGAACCCGGCCGAGGTCAGCTTCGTGGTGATCCTGCCCAGGTACTCGCGCTTACCGGTCGTCGCGTAGAGCTCGGCCGCAGCCCACGAGAACTCGTCGGTGACGTTGGTGTCGTCGTAGGCGCCACCGCCCACGCCGTCCTCGTCCGGCGCGTACTTCGCCGGGGTGGCGAGGGCGGCTTTCCACGCCGTCTCGGCCGCGGCCAGGCACCTGCCGGAGAACGCGCGGTCCCAGATCTTGTAGACGCGGGCGCACTGGGCGCCGGCGGCGGCGAGGTTCAGCGTGGCGGCGGTCGACGGGGCGTGCAGGTAGCGCGGCTGCGGGTCGTTGGCCGGCAGCATCGGGTGTGCGGTCCAGGCCAGGTCGTGGATCTTGTGGTGGGCCATGCCCGCGAACGGCTTTCCGGCCGGCACCTGCATCTTCAGCAGGAACTCGACCTCCCAGCGCGCCTCGTCGAGCACGTCCGGTCGCTGGTTGCCCTGTTCCGGGATCGCTAGCAGGCCGTCGCGGATGCCCTCGACGTCGAACGTGTGGAGCGAACGCTCGTAGGTGTCCATGAGCTGCCACGCCGCCAACGCGCCGTTCACCACGTACTTGCCGTGATCGCCCGCGTCGTACCAGCCACCGCTCACGTCGAGCGAGTAGTCGCACTCCCCCGGCAGGCACGGCACCGAGACGTCGCCCTTGTTGGGCGCGACGCCCACGTGGCCCGCGGCGCGCGCGTAGGCGTCACCGACGTACTTCGCTTCGATCGGGATGCCGCTGCGGTTGTGGTAGAAGTACGCCAGCGCGTCCCGTCGCAGCTGGTCGTAGGGCTTGTCGGTGATGTCGAACGGGTAGCTGGCCTGGTCGCCGACGATCAGGCTGTAACCGCTTCCAGCCTGGCGGTAGGACGAGAAGTCGGCGATGTGCACGTCGTCGCGCGTCATCGCGTCGCGTCCCTTGACCTGCGTCTTCCCGCTCTTGACGATCGTTCCGGAAGCGTCCTTCAACTGCCAGTCGAGCGGAGTCGTGGAGCTGCTGACGATCGAGGCGCGCTTGGTGCCGTGCGTCGGGTAGGCGTGCTGGTTCGTGCGGACCGGTGAGCCGTAGTCCCAGCCGCCGCCGGGCGGGATGATGCCGCCGGTCAGCGACACGTCGTCGAGGCACAGCGTGTAGGGCTCCGCGGACGCGCCACCGGCCTGGATCGCGACCTGGCCGCCGGTGCGGGTGGCCACAGTGGACGTACCGGTGAACTCGAACGTCCTGGGAGCACTGGTGAGTGCGGCCGGCCTGTTCAGCACGGTGGTGTTCGGCGCGACGCCGAGAGCGACCGCCGCCCGCACCGTGACGTCCCGGGAGGCGGTCGCGGTGAAGCGCAGCGTGTACGGCCGGCCGGCCTCGAGCGGGACGTCGTTCTGGCCGATCATCGCGGTCCAGGGGTTCGCCGTGCCGCCGGGGATCTGCGCGCACAGCTTGCCGTCCTCCACTGTGGACGGAGCGATTCCGCTGCTCCACCAAGGCGTTTTCACGCTGTCGAACTTGCCGTTGAGCACGCGTTCGTAGGGCTCGGCCGCGGTCGCGGGCGTCGCGAGCACGGCGAACAGCACGAGCGGAAGGCCGGTTGCCACCAGCCGGTTCTTCACGGACATACCGGGGGCCTCTCGAGGTCGACTGTCTCCCGGCGCGACCGCAGCGTCGGAGCGAATGTTCACCCACCCGACCCCGGGTGTCAACGACCCCGCTTCATCGAAATGTGACCGGGACTACCTCTTCCCATCCCGATGAACTCGTGGTTACAGTCCTGTAAGCGCTCACAGTTCATCCCGATCCGGATGAGCGCACACCGGCACACGCCGCAGCGTCGCAGCAGGTGAACGGTGTTCCAGTGGCCGCTGAAGCGATCACTTTTGTGTGTTAGCGCTTGCGGACCATCCGCCGACTGGAGGTTCTTCGATGGGTGTTCGACCGAGGCGCGCTCTGCTCGCCACGACTCTGCTGGGCTCGCTGGTGGCCGTGTCCGCGTGCGGCGGCGGTGCCGCCGGCTCGGCGTCGGGGGACGTCACGCTGATCGTCAAGACGTTCAGCCAGTTCGGCTACGACGAGCTGTACCGGGAGTACGAGGCGAGCCACCCCGGCATCAAGATCAAGGAGGAGAACATCGGCAAGCTCGGCGACTACACGCCGAAGCTCCAGCAGTGGCTCGCCACCGGCAAGGGCGCGGGCGACGTCGTGGCGATCGAGGAGGGCATCCTCTCGCAGTTCATGGCGAAGCCCGACCAGTTCGTGAACCTGCTCGACCACGGCGCCAAGGACCTCTCGGCCGGCTTCCTGCCGTGGAAGTGGCAGCAGGCGTCCACATCGGACGGCAGCAAGGTGATCGGCCTCGGCACGGACGTCGGCGCACAGGGTATGTGCTACCGCAAGGACCTGTTCGAGGCGGCCGGCCTGCCGACCGACCGCGAGGAGGTCGGCGAGCTCTGGCCCACCTGGGAGAAGTACCTGGAGACCGGTAAGACGTTCAAGGCGAAGAAGCCCGACGTCGGCTTCTACGACTCGACCGGCAGCGTCTACCTGAACATGCTGATGCAGTCCGGTGACCACACCTACTACGACGCCACGAACAAGCTCGTCATCGACTCGAACACCGCGGTCAGGGACACGTGGAACAAGTCGGTCGAGATGGTCGAGGCCGGCCTGTCCGCCGGCATCGAGCAGTGGAGTCCACAGTGGAACGCGGGCTTCAAGAACGGCACGTTCGCCACCATCCCGTGCCCGTCCTGGATGCTCGGCACGATCGAGAAGCAGGCGGGCCCGGAGAACAAGGGCAGGTGGGACGTCACCCGCGTGCCCGGCAACGGCGCCGTGCGCGGCGGTTCGTTCCTCGCAGTGCCGACGCAGAGCACGCACCAGAAGGAAGCCGCCGAGCTTGCCAAGTTCCTGACCAGCGCGAAGGGCCAGACCGCCGCGTTCAAGGCGAAGAACAACTTCCCGTCGTCCCCGCAGGCCATCGACGACCCGGTCGTGCGGGACTTCAAGAACCCGTACTTCAACGACGCGCCCGTGGGAAAGATCTTCGGGGAGAGCGTCAAGGCCCTGAAGCCCGTTTACCTCGGCCCGGACAACAACGCCATCGGTGACCGCGTCGGCAACGCGCTGCTCGCCGTGGAGCAGGGCAAGCTCCGGCCCGACGAGGCCTGGGCCAAGGCCGTCGACGACGCGAAGCGCCTCGCCAAGTGATGGAGACGGACCTGAGGCCGAGGCCGGTCACGAGCACCGCGCCCGCCGGGAGCACACCACCCCGGCGGCCGCGGTCCGGGTGGCGCGACCGGATCTCGCGCGTCGAGGTGAGATGGTCCCCGTACCTGTTCATCGCGCCGTTCTTCGTGATCTTCGCGGTGTTCGGCCTGTTCCCGCTGGTGTACACGGCCTACGTGTCGCTGCACGACTGGACCATCACCGGCGCGGGCGCGTTCGTCGGCCTCGACAACTACGTCACGCTGTTCGGCGACCCGGACTTCTGGAACTCGGTCTACAACACCCTGGGCATGCTCGTGCTCGCCACCGTGCCGCAGCTGCTGATGGCGCTGGTGCTCGCGAGCCTGCTCAACCAGAGGCTGCGCGGGGTCACGTTCCTGCGCATGGGCGTGCTGCTGCCGATCGTCACCTCCGTCGCCGCCGTCGGCATCGTGTTCAGCCAGGTCTTCGACCGCGACGTCGGCATGGTGAACGGCCTGCTGGGTCTCGTGGACGTCGACGCGGTCGACTGGCGCGCCGACAAGTGGTCGTCGTGGAGCGCGATCGCCACGATGGTCAACTGGCGGTGGACCGGTTACAACGCCTTGATCTACCTGGCGGCGATGCAGGCGATCCCCCGCGACCTCTACGAGGCGGCCACCGTGGACGGTGCGGGCAAGGTCCGGCAGTTCTGGAGCATCACCGTCCCGAACATCCGGCCCGCCATCGTCTTCACCGTCATCATGTCCACCATCGCGGGCATGCAGCTCTTCACCGAGCCGCTGATCTTCGGCCAGGGGAGCTTCGCGATCTCCGGCGGCAGCCTGCGCCAGTTCCAGACGGTGTCGATGTACATGTTCGAGAAGGCGTTCCGGGACTTCGACTACGGCTACGGCTCGGCCGTCGCGTGGATGATCTTCCTGCTCATCACGGTGCTCGGCGTCGTCAACTTCCTGATCACGCGGAGGTCCCGCTGATGCGCAAGACCCAGCCTCTGCTGTACGCCACGCTCCTCGTGGGCATCGCGCTGTCGGCGTTCCCGCTCTACTGGCTCTTCGTCGTCGCCACCCGGTCCAACGACGTCGTCGGCGACTGGCCGCCACCGCTCGCGCCCGGCCCGAACCTCTGGGACAACGTCGGCAGGCTGTTCGCCGCCGAGGACGCGAACTTCCTGCTGGGCATGTGGAATTCGCTGCTGACCTCGGTGGTCGTCACCGTGTCCGTCGTGTTCTTCTCGTCGCTGGCCGGATTCGCGTTCGCCAAACTGAAGTTCCGCGGCCGCAACGGACTGCTGCTCGTCATCCTCGCCACCATGATGATCCCGGTGCAGATGGGCATCATCCCGCTGTACATGATCATGGTCGAGCTGGGCTGGCAGAACCGGATGGAAGCGATCATCGTGCCGGCGCTGGTGTCCGCGTTCGGCGTGTTCCTCATGCGCCAGTACGCCGAGCAGGCCGTGCCGGACGAGCTGATCGAGGCCGCGCGCATCGACGGCTGCAGCACGTTCCGGATCTTCTGGTCGATCGTGCTGCCCGCGTTGCGCCCCGGTGCCGCGGTCCTCGCGCTGACCACGTTCATGGGCACGTGGAACGAGTTCCTGTGGCCGTTGGCGGTGCTCGAAGCCGACAACCCGACCGTGCAGTTCTCGCTGTCGCAGCTCTCCACCACCTACTACACCGACTACACCCTCATGTTCACCGGAGCGCTGGTCGCGACCGTCCCGCTGCTGCTCGTGTTCCTCGCGTTCGGTCGCCAGATCATCGGCGGCATCATGGAAGGGGCGGTCAAGGCATGACGACGTTCGAACCGGATTTTCTCTGGGGCGCGGCCACCTCCAGCTACCAGGTCGAGGGCGCGGCGGCGCAGGACGGCCGTGGACCGTCCATCTGGGACACGTTCTGCGCGACACCGGGCAAGGTCGACAACGGCGACACCGGTGCCGTCGCCGTAGACCACTACCACCGCTACCCCGAGGACGTCGCGATCATGCGGTCGCTCGGGCTCGGCGCGTACCGGTTCTCGATCGCCTGGCCGCGCGTGCAGCCGCTCGGCTCCGGCGCCGTCAACCGGCGCGGGCTCGACTTCTACTCCCGGCTCGTCGACACGTTGCTGGACAACGGGATCCAGCCGTGGCCGACGCTCTACCACTGGGACCTCCCGCAACCTCTGGAGGACGCCGGCGGGTGGCCGGAACGCGACACCGCGCTGCGGTTCGCCGAGTACGCGCAGATCACGCACGAAGCTCTGTCCGACCGCGTGACGCACTGGACGACGTTGAACGAACCGTGGTGCTCCGCGTTCCTCGGGTACGCCACCGGACGGCACGCGCCCGGCCGCCGGGACCCGGCCGCGTCGATCCGCGCGACCCACCACCTCCTGCTGGGCCACGGACTCGCGGCACGGGCGATGCCGGGCTCACGGGTCGGCGTCACGCTGAACCTGTCCCCCGTCACACCGGGCTCGTCGTCCGCGGAGGACCTCGACGCGGCCCGACGGATCGACGGCCTGCAGAACCGGCTCTTCCTCGACCCGGTGCTGCTCGCCGAGTACCCGGACGACGTGGTGCGCGACCTCGAACCCGTGACGGACTTCGGTTTCGTGCAGGAGGACGACCTCAAGACCATCGCCGCGCCGATCGACTTCCTCGGCGTGAACTACTACTCCCCCATGCTCGTCGGCCACGGCGCGGAACCTCGCCCGTCTGCCTACGTCGGGTCGGAGCACGTCGAGCACCTCGACGGCGGCCGGGCGCGCACGTCCATCGGCTGGGAGATCGACGCCGGCGGCCTGCTCGACCTGCTGGTGCGGCTGGAACGCGACCACCCCGCGATCCCGTTGTACGTCACCGAGAACGGTGCCGCGTTCGACGACGAGGTGCACGACGCCGGCCGGGTCGCGTACCTGGACGGGCACGTGCGGGCGTGTGCGGAGGCCGTCTCGCGCGGGGTTCCCCTGAAGGGCTACTTCGCCTGGTCGTTGCTGGACAACTTCGAGTGGTCCTTCGGCTACGCCCAGCGGTTCGGGCTCGTGCACGTCGACCGCACGACCCAGCGGCGCACGCTCAAGGACAGCGCCCGGTGGTACGCCGACGTGATCCGGCGGGGCGGCCTGTGAGCGCTTACAACGTTGATAGGCTGCGTTCATGACCACGCGACCGCCCACCCTGGAGGAGGTGGCGCAGCGTGCCGGTGTCTCGACGGGCACGGTGTCGCGCGTCATCAACAACGCCCGCCACGTCAGCGACAAGTCGCGCCGCGCGGTGGAGAAGGCCATCTCGGAGCTCGGGTACGTGCCGAACACCGCGGCCCGCTCCCTCGCGACCCAGCGGCGCGGCGCGGTCGTGCTCGCGATCTCGAGCGACGACCCGGCGTTGTTCGCGAACCTGTTCTTCGCCGAGGTGATCACCGGCGTCAACGCGGTGCTCGAGGAGACTGACCTGCAGCTGATGCTGGTCCTCGCCGCCTCCGAACGGGGCCGCGCCCGGTTCGCGAAGATCCTCCAGTCGCGCAGCGCCGACGGCGTGATGCTGCTGGCGCTCAAGGAGAACGACCCGCTGTCCAAGATGGCCGAGGAGAGCGGCCTGCCGACCGTGCACGGCGGCCGTTCCCTCGACCGCACCCCGCAGTGGTACGTGGACGCGGACAACCGGGGCGGTGCCCGCACGGCCGTGGAGCACCTGATCGCCGCGGGCCGCCACAACATCGCCACGATCACCGGCGAACTGGACACCCACGCGGGTCACGGCCGGTTCATGGGCTACCGCGAGGCGATGGTGCTCGCGGGCCTGAGCGACCAGCGGGTGGCGCACGGCGACTTCAGCGAGGCCAGCGGCGCGGCCGGCATGAAGCTCCTGCTGGACGACCACCCGGACCTCGACGCGGTGTTCGTGGCGTCCGACGCGATGGCCATCGGCGCGCTGGACGTGTTGCGGGAGAACGGGAAGCGCGTCCCGGAAGACGTGGCGGTCGTCGGGTTCAACGACGTCGTCACCGCGCGGAACACGCAACCCGCGCTGACCACGGTCCGCCAGCCGATCGAGGCGATGGGCCGCGAGATGACGCGGATGCTCGTCCGGCTGCTCAACGGGGAACAGCCGACGTCGCTGATCCTGCCGACGGACCTGGTGCTGCGCGCCTCGACCTGAGGCGTCACTTGGCGCCGAGAGGCAGCACGCGCGAGAGCGTGGGCACGGCGGCCGCGGCCACGACGACGTGCATGAGGATCAACGCGATCGAGTTCACGATCGACGCGCCGCCCGCGAGGATGCCCAGGTCCGGGATCCACGAGACCACGACGACCGCGGGCACCAGCACGCGCAGCAGCTTCCGCGGGTTCGCGGCGAAGCGGCGCACGAGGTACCAGCCGAGCGTGCCGAGCAGGATCCCGATCACCGTGGCGGGCGCGTACTCGGCCAGGGCGAGGCCCATGCGTTCGGTGCCTTCGGGGATGAACGTGCCCGCGACCAGGGCGATCAGCGCGTTGACCGCGATCGAGACCACCGCCGCGCCGAGCAGGCCGACGACGACCTCACCGGTGGTCGGCGCGAGAACGGAGCGAGCGGGGAGGCTGGTGTCGGCCATGGGCCCTGTCCTTAGGTAGGCTAATTGCAAGCGGTCACTTGCAATTAAGGTAGCCACTCCGGTCTCCTGATTGCAAGTACGTACTTGCATTGATGGGTGATCGAGGAGGACGCGTGGCAGGTCGGGTGGCCGACGAGGCGGTGTTCGACGCGGTCCTGGCCGTGATCGCCGAGCAGGGGTACGAACGCGCGACCACCCGCGCGATAGCCGACGCCGCCGGCATCAACGAGGCGACGCTGTTCCGGCGGTTCACCTCGAAGGAGAACCTGCTGCGCCAGGCCGTGCGCAGCAACTTCGTGGGGTTCGCGCTCGACCTGGACGCGCCGGGCGACGACGTGACCGCCGACCTGATCACGATCGTGAGCTACTACGCCCGGCTCTACGAGACGCGCGGCGGGGTCGTGCTCACGCTGATGCGGGAGGCGAAGTTCAGCCCGGAGGTGGCGGCGGTGCTGGCCGAGCCGGAGAAGCTGCTGGCGAAGGTGGACGAGGTCATCCTGCACCACCAACGTCGTGGCGCCCTCGTCGTGGAACCACCGCGGCACACGTTCTTCGCGCTGATCGGCCCGCTGATGATGCGGTCCTTCGCCCGGCGGGTCGACCGGCTGGCCACGCAGGCGCCCGCCGACCCGGAAGCAGTGGTGAGGCGGTTCCTGCACGGCCACCAGCCGTAGTTTGTCGTTCACCCTGACGGGTACCTCGTCGACAGTTCAACCAGTTCGACGGAAGGCCGAGGGTGGAACCAGGACCCCTGCTCTACGCCGGAGCGGGCCTGGCGACGCTGGCCGCCGCGCTCCTGCCCCGGCTGCTCTCCAAGGCGCCGATCTCCATGCCGATGGTGTTCCTCGGCGCGGGCGCGCTGACGTTCACGGTCGTCGACCCGCTGCCCGACCCCGACCCCGTCGCGCACAGCGGCGTGCTGCTGCACCTGACCGAGATCTGCGTGATCATCTCGCTGATGGGCGCGGGCCTCGCACTGAACCGCCAGGTCAGCCTGCACGGCTGGGCCAGCACGTGGCGGCTGCTCGCGATCACCATGCCGCTCTCGATGGTCGCCGTCGCGGTGCTCGGGTGGAGCGTGCTCGGGCTCGGCATAGCGGCGTCCGTGCTGCTCGCGGCCGCGCTCGCGCCCACAGACCCCGTGCTCGCGAGTGAGGTGCAGGTCGCCGAACCCGCCGAGAACCCCGAATCCGACGAGGACGAGGCCCGGTTCGCGCTCACCTCGGAGGCCGGGCTCAACGACGGGCTCGCGTTCCCGTTCACCTACGCCGCCATCGCGATCAGCATCGCCGGGGTGGCGCCGTCGGGGTGGTTCGGGCACTGGCTCGCGGTGGACGTGCTGTGGCGGCTCGCGTCGGCACTCGCCATCGGCGTGCTGATCGGGTGGGCGCTGCGGAAGCTGTTCTTCTCGGCGCCGTCGGAGAAGTTCCGGCTGGCCGAGCACGCGGAGGGCTTCGTGGCCCTCGCGGCGACGTTCCTCGCCTACGGCGTCACCGAGCTCGCCGAGGGGTACGGGTTCATCGCGGTCTTCGTGTGCGCGTGCGCGATCCGGTCCGGTGAACGCCGCCACGGCTATCACCGGGTCCTGCACCAGTACGTCGAGCAGATCGAGCGCATGCTCACCGTGGTGATCGTGTTCCTGCTCGGCGGCGCCGCGGCCACCGGTCTGCTGGCGGGCGTGAGCTGGCAGCAGATCGCCGTCGCCGCGGCGGTGCTGCTGTTCGTGCGGCCGCTGGCGGGGTGGATCGGGCTGCTGGGCGGCAGCACCGGCCCCCGCGAACGGAAGGTCATCGCCTTCTTCGGCGTGCGCGGCGTCGGCTCGTTGTTCTACCTGGTCTACGCGCTGCAGCACGGCGAGTTCGCCGAGCAGAACGCACTGTGGCAGACCATCGGTCTCGTCGTGATCGGCTCGATCCTCCTGCACGGCCTCTCCGCGTCGCCCGTCATGTGGCTGCTCGACCGCAAGCGCGAGCGGAAGGCGGAGGCGCAGCACGACGACGCCTCGCACACCCACGTCTGAGCGGTCACCGCACCGGCAGGAACGTGCGGACGTCGACCCGCGCGAGCCACCGCCGCCAGCGCGGCACCGCGGACCGCATGCGGCCCCTGGCCTCCCGCACCGCCGCCCAGTACGCGTCCACCGCGGCCTGGTCCGGGGTGCCGGGGCCGAACACGTGGTCGTCCGCGTGCACGGCCAGACCGTGGATCCCGAACGGTGCCAGCAGGGTCGCCTCCTGCCGTCTGGTCAGGCCCTTCGGCACCTTCGCACCCAGGTCGCGGGCGTGGTCGACCAGCTCGCGCCAGCCGGTGGCGAGCCTGGTCGCGGTACTGCCCCTCGTGCGGCGGCGATGGCGCCGCACGGCCTTGCCGCCGGTGATCAGCGCGACCACCGCGACGACCGGTGCCAGCACCGTGGCGACGTCGAGCAGCAACTGCACCAGCCAGGCCGGGAGCCACGGCCCGCCGAGCTCGCCCGAGCCCACCCCGGACGCGTCGGTGCGGCTCGCGTCGACCAGCGAACTGGGCATCTTCACCGTGTTCGGCGGCGGGACGACCGACGCGTCGGTGTTCTCGATCTCCTGCGGCGGCTGGTGGTCCGGCCGCTTCGAGCGGTCCGGCATGTACTCGGTGTTCGGGATGGCCGCCCAGGTGCCGTCGGCCAGGTGGATCTCCACCCACGCCTGGACGTTCTCGCCGCGGACCACACCGCCGGCCGGAACGGCGCCCAGCACCACGCGGGCCGGCATGCCGAGTTCGTTGGCCACCAACGCGAACGCGGCGGCGTACTGCTCGTCGTTGCCCGCCGGCCGTTTGGAGTTGAAGAACGCCGTGAGCCTGCCGGTGCTGTGGCCGGGCAGGTACTCCGTCTCGCCGGGGCCGCCGTCGGTGTAGGCGCCGTTGTCGCGCAGATACGTGGCGGCCGCGCGCAGTCGCTCGGCCAGCGTCGTCGCGCCGCCGGTCCACTGGGAGATCTTGCCGCGCACGAACGCCAGTTCGCCGGTGCGGACGGTCGGCGGGCCGAACGGCTGGGCGTCGTCCGGGATGCCCGGCGCGGCGAGGACCGTGCGCACCGAGTAGGTGTCGCCTTCGCGCAGGCGGTCGGCGACGATGCCGGACGCCGTCGCGAGGTTGTAGCGCAGGTTCTCGGTGTGGCCGTCCTTGCGCTCGCCGGTGAACGCGATCTCCGTGGCGTGACCCGCGGTCGGCAGCCACGCGCTGAGCTCGTCGGCGGTGGCGTACGCGGCCTCGATCCTGATCGTCACGTCGGCCGCGGTACCGGTGCTCCGGGCCGGGATGCGCACGCCGATGCGCTGGAAGTTGTTGCGCTGCAACGGGTCGGTGGCGCCCGCCGGGTCGTTGGTGGCGCCCCAGACCCGTCCGTCGTAGCCGTCGAGGGTGGCGATGCGGACGCGTTCGCCGTCAGGGAGGCCCTGCACGGTGAACAGGGTCTGGTCCCACAGCTGGTTGGCGTCCTTGGTGTGCTTGCGGTAGCCGACGAGTGGGCTCGCGTAGGCACCGACCTCGAACGGCGGCTCCACGTAGTTGCGCAGCACCAGGCGGTGCGCGCTGCCGGTGCCCGGCAGGACGGGGGCGGCCACGAACGCCAGCCCGGCCGCGACGCCCACCAGCGCGACGGCGGTGAGCGTTCGCCTGGCACCGCCCGCGCGCGCTCCGGTGCGGTGACGGCCCGCGCGGACGGACAGCCAGCCCGTGCCGGCCGCCGCGAACACCGCGCCCAGCACGCCCGCGGCCTCGCCGGTGCCCAGCAGGACGACCGCGGCCAGCACGGCCAGTGGCGCGCCGATCGGGGCGGCGCTCAGCGACACCCGGCGGGCCAGCGTGAAGCCGCCCGCGCCGCAGAGCAGGCCGAGGATGTACGGCAGCACCAGCAGCGGACCGGTGCCGTCGACCGGCGGGAGCGTGGTGAGCAGCTGCTTCCAGCCGTGCACGCTGAGGGAGGCGAGCCCGGCCAGCGTGTCCGGCGTCGGCACGGCCTTCATCGCCACCACACCGCCGAGCAGGAAGAACACGGCGACCGTCATCGCCGCGACGGCGATCATCGGGCGGCGCAACGCCGACGCGACGTGGCCCGCGAGCACGCCGAGCGCCAGTCCGGTGCCGCCGACCAGCAGGAAGCCCCAGCCGGTGTAGGTGGTGCGGAAACCCAGGAGCGCCACGACGAACAGCGCACTGAGGAAGGCGGCGTCGACGAGGTCGTCGCGGCGGGGCACGAGTCCGGTCACTGCAGGGTTCCTCCCGACAGCAGCGCGGGCAGGTCGTTCAGCTGCCGCAGCGTGAGAACGGAGAACGCGGTGCTCGCCGCCCGCCTGGTGTGCGCGGACGGGTCCACCCGCAGCACGACCTTGCGCACCTCGGGCGGGAACGCGGCCGCCGCCACGCGCAGGTCCGCGTAGCTGTGCTGCGCGCTCGTGATCAGCACGACGAGCGTGGCGTCCGGCGCCGCGGCCACCGCACGGGTCGCGGCCTCGGCCAGCACCGGACCGCCCTGTTCGGCGCGGGCGAACACGTCCAGCACGTGCTGCGCCCTCCCCTTGCCGCAGACGTGCCCGGCCGCGACGACGGTGGTGTCGATCTCGTCCGCCGCCGCGCGCTTCACGACGGAAGCACCTGCGGACAAAGCGGTTTCGAAGACCTGTTCGTCCGGACAGGACTGACCGTCGACCACGACGACGAGGTGAGCCCGTCGTGAGTCGAGGTACTGCCGCACCAGAAACCGTCCGTCCTGAGTGGACGTGGACAGCTTCGCCGTGGAGCGCCAGTGGATGTGGCGGCGGTCGTCGCCCGGCACGTACTCGCGCAGCGCGTGGAACGCCAGGTCGCTCATCGAGATGTCGTCGGTGGTGCGGCCTTCCATGTCCCGCAGCAACCCGGTGCCGAGCGGCTCCAGCGGCACCGTCAGCGGGTGCACGAACACCTCGACGACCTCGGTCATCGGCACGGTCCTGCGCAGCAGACCGAGCGGATCACCCCGGACCGTCGTGGCGGGCCCGACCGCGATCACCCCGCGCCGCAGCCCGGTGATCTCGACCTCCCGGCCGCGGTCGAACACCTCGACCCGGTCCCTGCCGATCGGCAACTCGACCTCGGGCGCGAACAACGACCGCCGTCCCTGGTGCTCGACCTCGACGAGGCACCTCGTGGAGTCATCGGGTTGCAGGCGGCGCTTGGTGATCTCGACGGCGACACGCACCGACCCGTGCCCCAAGGTCATCGCACTGGCCAGCACCAGCAACAGCACCCCGGTCGCACCGAGCAGCACCAGTTCGTCCCACCCGAGCACGGCACCGAGGCCCCACGCCGCCACGGAGGCCACGGCGAGCAGCCGGCCGGACGACGAGACGGTCTCCAGCCCCATCTCAGACACCCCGCCGGACAGGCGGTTCGACGTCCGCGAACAGCGAATCGACCACCTTCTCCACGGTGGCACCGTCGAACTGCGCCTCCGGGTGCAGCAGGATCCGGTGCCCCAGCACGGGATGCGCGAGTTCCTGGACGTCGTCCGGGACGACGTGGGCCCGCCCCTGCGCCAACGCCCACGTCTTCACACACCGCACGTAGGCGAGGCACCCGCGCACCGAAACCCCGAGCCGCACGGCGGGATGCGACCGCGAGGCCTCCGCGATCCGGCTGACGTAGGAGAGAACGGCCGGGTCGACGTGCACCTGGTCCGCCAGCGCGGTCAGCTGCGACACGGCGTTCGCCGCGATGGCCGCGGGCACCGTCGCCGACCGGTCGCGCGTGGCCGCGTCCGCCAGCAGCGCCACGGTCGCGTTGTGGTCCGGGTACCCGATGCTGGTCTTCATCAGGAACCTGTCGAGCTGCGCCTCCGGCAACCGGTACGTGCCCGCCTGCTCGATGGGGTTCTGCGTGGCGATCACCATGAACGGCGACCCGACCGGGTGCGTCTCGCCGTCGACGGTGATCCGCCCCTCCTCCATCACCTCGAGCAGCGCCGACTGCGTCTTCGGCGACGCGCGGTTGATCTCGTCCGCGAGCACGATGGACCCGAAGATCGGCCCGGGGTGGAACCGGAACACCCCGCGCTGCTGGTCGTAGATCTGCACGCCGGTGACGTCCGAGGGCAGCAGGTCCGGGGTGAACTGGATGCGGGTTCCCTTGCCCTGCACGGTGTTCGCGAGGGCCTTGGCGAGCGAGGTCTTGCCGGTGCCGGGGTAGTCCTCCAGCAGGAGGTGGCCGTCGGAGAGCAGGCAGGTGAGGGCCAGGCGGATCACGTTCTCCTTGCCGGAGATGGCGCGGGAGATGTTCAGCACCATCTGCTCGAAGGTCTGCGCGAACAGCTGGGCCTGTTGCGGCGTAACGGACATGCTCATCTCCTCCACTACCAAACCATTGATCCGCGGACACCACCGCAGGTGACGTAGACCTGTTCTCGCGGATATCCGTAGTAGTTCCTCGTTTGCCTGGTCTCGTTCGGACCGAAGTTCTCGTTCACGAAGCCGACCGGGCCGTGGTCGCTGTCGAAGGTGCAGGTCACGTTGCCGGAGAAGTTGGCCGTCCGAACAACGATGTAGGCACACGCGTTCGACGTGCAGACTCCCGTGCCGTTGCACCCGCTCGCCGGGCATGCGGCGCCCTTCGAGACAGTCACCGACGGTGGTGGCGGCGGTGGCGGTGTGGTCTGCTGCTGGGACTGACTCAGTGTTGGCCTTCCCGCATCAGACACGGTCACGGTCACCGTGGTCGGAGCCGAGTAGCCAACGTCCTGGCTGCCCGACCAGCTCCACCCACCGACACCCGTGGTGAACGACTGGTTGAACCCGCGACTCGTCGTCACCTGGACGGTGGCGGGCTTGCCGTTCGGGTTCACCGACACGGAGAAGTTGACGACGGTGTTGCTGGTCGAGGTGTTCAGCACCAGGTCGCGCATCGGCCCGTACGTCGTCACCCCGGCGGAAACCGCGCTGTTGCACGGATTTCCGGCGTACGCGCCACCACCGCTGCCGTTGCACGTCTGGAGGCTGATGGTCACCGGCTGGCCGTTCGGCAGCCCGTTGACGGTCTGTGTCGCGCCGGCCTGGCCGCCGGTCGGGTACGTCCAGGTGCCGCACGAGCCACCGGACCACGTGCACGTCACGGTGTTCGACTTGCCGTGCGAGGCGGGGGCGTCGAACCTGAGCGTCGCCTGGCCGTCGGAACCCGTGGGGGTGGCGGTGAAGCCGGTGATCGGGTCCGGGGTGGCGGTCGCCTCCATCTGGGCCGGGGCGCTGGCGGGTGAGGTGTGGCCCGCCGGTTCGGACTCGGCGGCGGCGTTGGCGGCGACGACCGTGTAGCTGTAGATCGTGCCGTCGTTCTGGAGGCCGTCGTCCAGGCACGTTGTCGCGGTCACCTTGGTGCACACCGTTTTGGTGCCGCCGCCTGTGCGGGTCAGCGTGTACGTGGTGGGGCCGGGGCCGTTCGCACCGACCGCGCCCCACGAGACCGTGACGGCGCGGGTCTGCGCGTTCGCGGCGTTCGTGGCGGTGAAGGTCGGTGCTGCGGGGGCCTGTGGAGCACCTGCGGACTGGCCCTGCACGGTGACCGCCGGGCCGGGGCCCTGCGAGTTGACCGCGATCACGGTGAAGACGGTCTGGGCGTTGTTGTCGAGGCCGGAGGCGGTCACGGTCGTCGCGCCGCCCGGTGCGGTCGTGCGGCCGCCGCCGGACCAGCTGATCTCGTGGCGCAGCACGGGTGTGCCCTCGTTCGGCGCCGCGGTCCAGTTGAGTTGCAACGAGCCGTCGCGCGGGGTCGACGTCGTCAGGCCCGACACCGCGCCGGGCACCGTGTTCGGCTGCGCGCCCGCCGACGAACCGCTCGCCTTGCCCCAGCCGACGAGGTTGTGCGCGCGCACGGTGAACCTGTACTCCGTGCCGTTCGAAAGGCCCGTGATCGTGCACGGCGAGGCGGCGCACGTCTGCTTGCCGCCGTTGTACTCGACCTCGTAGGAGTCGATCGGGGCGCCGTTGCCCGACGGCGAGCTCCACGACAGCTCGACGACCTTGCTCAGCACCGTCCGGCCCGGCACCGGCACGCCCGGAGCGTCCGGCACGCCGAGCACGTTCAGCCTGATCCGGCCGGTGACCTTGCGATCGTCACGCGAGGTGTCGGCCACGTCGGTCACGACGACGTTGAAGTCGATCGCGCCGTGCGCCTCTCCGTTCGGTGTGATGCTCACGGACGAACCGGAGTTCGTGGCGCTCGCCGCCGCACCGCCTGCCTGGGTCACGGAGACGACCGAGACCTTCGGGTCACGCAGCTGTGAGCGCACGTACGAGACGAGGTCGACCGTTGCGGTGTCACCGGCCTTCACGCCGTCGAGCGTCACGGGTGACACGGTGGGCGGCGGGGCGGCCGCGACCTTGACGGCGAGCTTGCCCTTGGGGCCGTCGCCGGCACCGACCTCGATCGTGCCGGTGGATCCCGGCTTCGCGCCGCCCGCCGCCGTGACGGTCAGGACGCGTTCACCGGAGCCCTCCAGCGACACGCCGTCGACCTGGTCGAGCCACGTCGCGGTGTACCGGACGTCGCCGAGCTTCGAGCGGTCCGCGACCCACATGTGGCAGACGGACGTGACGTCGACCTTCACCGGCAGCCCGCCCTCGACGACGGTCAGCGCGGACGCCGGGCAGCGCAGCACGGGCGTGTCCGGTCCGACCTGCACCGGCACGGTGATCAGCGCGAATCTGCCCTCCGGATCGGTGAGCGAGGTGCCGTCGGTGACCTGGAACGTGACCGCGGCCGGTCCGGTGTAGCCGCCGCGCGCGGTCAGCACGAGCCCGGTGTCGCCCTCGTTGCGGGCCTCCAGCCCGGTCACGGGCGCGGCGGTCACCTTGTCGGTGGTCGTGAGCTTCGCCTGCTTGCCGGACGGCACGTCGACGTAGTCCTTGATCTGCACCGAGACCGAGCCGTCGGCGGGCACGGTGATCAGCTTGTCCGGGACGGCCCGCGGTGCGCCGGTTCCCTTGGACGGCACGTGGATCAGGCCCGCGGCGGTGGCGCCGGAGCTGTCCTTCACCTCGTAGACGAGCGTGCGCGGGTGGTCGCCGACCGGCACGGTGGCCTTGCGCCCGGACACCTTCGCCTGGTCGTGGAATACCTTGGTGACCTCCAGCCCGTCCGCGGAGCCGTCCGGGTCGGCGATCGCGCCCGCGAGATCCACCTCGACCGTGCTGTCCTCTTTCTTCACCACGGGGAACAGCTCGCCCGCGACCGGTGGGATCGCGTAGTCGTCACGGCTGCGCACGGTCAGCGTCGCGATCGACGGCTGGCCCAGTCCGTTCGTGATGCCGTAGGTGATCACCAGTGGCTTGCCGGTGAGGTCGGGCGCGGTCAGCTCGATCCGGCCGTCCATCGCCTTCACGTCCCCCGGCAGCGACGGGTTGCGCGGGCCGAGCGGCTCGACGGTGACCGTGTCGCCGGGCGCCTGCACGTCGTTGGACAGCACGTTCACCGCGAGGCGCGCACCGGGTGCGGCCGTCACGACGTCGTCCACGGCGACCGGCGGCTGCGGATCGCCCGGCGGCACCACGGCGACGCGCACGAGCGACTCACCGGTGCGGCCGTACGAATCCGTGACCACGAACCCGAACGTGTCGGTGCCGTTGGACGTCGGGAACGCCTCGTACGTCAGGGTCGTGCTGGCGATGCCGACGACGCGGCCGAGCGCGGGAGCGGACGCGATGCCGGTGACCGCGACCGAGTCGCCGTCCGGGTCCGCGCCGCTCGACGGCACGGTGATCGTCACCCGGTCGCCCGCCACGACCCGCACCTCGACGGGTTCGGGCGCCGGTGGCTGGTTCGGGTTGGCCGGGGTCGGCGCCGGGTTCACCGTCACGTGCGCGTGGCCGACGGCCTGGTCACCGTCGGGATTCTGGGCCACATACGAGATGTCGGCGACGAACGGCGCGTCGGTCTTGTCCGGCGCCACATACCGCACGACGTCACCGGAGACGTAGGCGCTGCCGACGTCCTGGCGGCCGTCCCGGGTGGTGACGGCCAGCCTGCCGTTGCCTGGCGCGCCCTGCACGTTGGACTGCAGGGAGAGCGGCGCTCCGGCCGGTGAGATGTCGTTGTCCAGCACCGGGATCGTGGTCGAGTCGCCGGCACGGGCGGCGGCGCGGTCGTCCTTCGGCACCGGGGTGTCGTCGGCGGGCGGTGGGAGCTGCGTGACGGTGACCTCGCCGGTGATCGGGCCGGTCACGCCGTCCGTCACGGTGTAGCGGACGACCTGCGGGTTGCGGGCGAGGGCCGGCGCGGTGGCGTTGATCCGCAGCCACCGTCCTTTCACGACGGCCACTTCCAGTTGTCCCGCGACGCTCTCCGCGTGCTGCACACCGAGCACGGAACCGGCCGGGCTGAAGTCGTTCGCCAGCACGTCGGTGACGACCGGCTCCTGACCGCGCACCACGGCGTTGTCCGGCATCGCGACCGGTGGCAGTGGCGAGGCGGGAGCGGCGGCCACGTCGACGCGGATGGCGCCCTTCGCGAACGGCGCGTTGCCGAACGCGGCGGTGTAGTCGAGCGGGTACGTGCCGGGCTTGGTGGCGGTGAGCGTCACCAGGCCGGTCTTGGTGTCGGTGGTGATCGACGCGCCGGCGATCGGCGCCACGTCGGCGGCGAGCCGCAGTTCGGCCGCGGGGTCGACGGGATCGGCGCCGGGGAGGTCGTTCTCCAGCGGGCGGATGAGGACCGGGGCACCGACCTGCCCGCGGGCCACGTCCGGCCGTGCGACGGGCGGCAGTGCGGCGGGCGCGGCCGGGTCGAGCACCTTCACGCGTTCCGCACCGGCCACCGCGTCGGCGACGCCGTCGGTGACCTCGTAGTCGATCGGCTGGTCACCGGCCTCGACCGGCGCCGCGTACTCGACGAACCCGGTGTTGGTCGTGGTCGCGACACCCGCCTTGGCGACGGCCTCGGTGAGCACCACCGGGTCGCCGTCGAAGTCGCGCCAGTCCGCGAGCACCGGCAACGTCAACCGGCCGCCCGAGGCGACGGACCACTCGTGCGGTTCGGCGCCCTTGCGCACGGCCGGCGGCTCGTTCTGCGACTCCGTGCGCACCTGCACGGTGACCGCGGCCGTGGCGTTCAGGCCCTTGCCATCGTCCACTGTGTACTTGAAGTGCGCGTCCTGCGCCTGCTCCGGCAGCGTCACCTCGACGGTCTGGCCGTCCGGGGCGATCGCGAGGCCGACGTCCTTGCGGTCGAGGTCGCTCACGGCCGTGACGGACAGGATGTTCCCGGCCGGGTCGGAGTCGTTGTCGAGCACGTGCAGCACGGTCGTGCGGCCGGGGCGTGCGCCCAGGGTGTCGTCGGTGGCTTTCGGCGGCTTGTCCTTCGCCGACTCGGTGGTGTTCTCGTTCTTGTCCTTGTCACTGGAGTTCTGCTCGGGCGGCGGCTTCACCGACTGCCAGTCGTCGACCTTGCGCTGGCTGCTGAGGTCCCAGACCGCGCCGGTCGCGACGTCGTTCAGCACGATCGCCCTGCGGTTGACCCGGAACACCGGCTGCACCAACGCCTTCGCGTCCCGCAGGTTGCCGGCCGACGCCTTCTTCCCGTCGCACGAACGGAAGTAGCCGCCCGACGCACCGGCCCACGCGCCGTGCACGCACTCGCCGAGCCGCACCGGTTCGGCGGGGGCGCCGTCCACGCCCTCGCTCAACGTCTCCGCTCCGTCGTCGTTGAGCTGGAAGGCCTTCATCCCGGTGTGGGACGCCACGACGACGGTGGCCGCCTCCGGTCCGGCCTGCTGGAGCACGGACTCGCGCCCGGCCTGCGCGGTGCGGCCGCCGGGGAGGAACAGCGTGCCGGACTCCGCGTCCAGCACGACGGTCTCGCCGCCCACCGCGGTGATCCTCGGCGCCTTCGGGGAGTTCGCGAGCTTGCCGTACTCGGGTTCGCCGAAGCCGGACTCCGCCGGGACGACCTTGACCGTGCGGCCGTTGGCGGACGCGGCGTGCACCACACCGTCCAGCCCGACGGCGAGCGCGGCGGTGTCGGCGGCGTCGAGGGTGGCGAGCGGCGGCGTCTCCTGGCTGAGCTGGTCGAGCGCGCTCACGCCGGCGTGCAAGTCGACTCGGAGCGCCCACACCTTGCCCGCGGCGGGGTCGAGGACGGCGAGCGTGCCGCCCGCGAGCGCGACCTGACCACCGCTCGGCAGCGCCAGCCCGCGGTCCTGGACCGTCACCGAACGGGCGACGTCCACCGGGTAGAGCTTGCCGCCCGCGCGGTCCCTCGCCACGACGGCGGCGGCGTCCTGGACCACGTCGAGCTGGTAGTTCTGCTGCGCCCCGCCGGGAGGGTTGAACGCCGCGTCGAGCGACCCGACCGGCTTGTTGAGCCTGCCGAACAGCCCGTCGCGATCACTCGTGACCCACACACCGCCGTCGTTGAGGTCGACCTGCCGCACCGGGTTGCCGGTGGACGTCAGCGCGTACGCCACGAGCGAGGCGGCCGCGAGGACCAGCACCGTTCCGGACGCGAGCGTGGTCCGGTGCCTCCTGAAGAATCCCACTGTTCCCCTCGCCGGGTTCCGGGAGCTAGCCACAGCTCTCCTGCGACCACTCCGCGGTCGCGTTGCTGCCGTCCGCGCGGACGACCTTCACCTGCAGGCACACCGGGTTCGCGCCCTCGACCTCGATCTGGGGCTCCTTCGCGGTGCCGGTCTGCGTGGAGGTCCGCCACGAGAACGTGTCGGTCGCCTGCTGGGCCGAGTAGGTCCACGCAAACCGGACCTTGGTGCCGTCCAGGCGGGTCGCGGTGATCTCGGGCCTGCCGGGCGGGGCGCCGCCCGCGCCGGCGTTCTGGTCCGGGACGTCGTCGGTGATGGTCGTGGTGACCGGGCCGGTGGGCTTGTCCTCGCCGGACAGCAGGAAGAGGCCAACGCCGACGATCGCCGCCGTGGCGGCGGCACCGACGACGTAGAGGGGCCAGCGGGACCGCGTGGAAGGCCGGATGACGTTGTCCGGTACCGGGTTGCGCAGCTGCGTCCGCTGCGCGTCGACGGTCAGCGGGCGTGGCGGCTCGGGCGAGCGGGCCGTGGTGTGCGGCACCGGCCGGGCCTGCGGCAGCTGCAGCGGCGGCGGTGCCGCGGCTCGTGCCGTCGTGTGCGGCGCCGGCTTCACCTCCTGCGGCACGAACACCGGCTGCATCCGTTGCCGTGTCGGCGGTGCCAGTGGCGCCTCCGGTGCCACGAAGGACGCGGCGGCCACCGGCTCGTCCGGCTCGGGGGCGGGCATCAGCACCAGTTCGGTCTCGCCGAACCGCTGCGCCTTCTGGATCCGCTGCAACCCGACGGCGAACTCGCGCACGGATCCTGGCCGTGCCGCCGGGTTCTTCGCCATCGCGCGTGCCAGCAGGCGTTGCAGGTCGGCGGGCGCGGCGAGGCCGGTCGGCAGCCAGCCGGACACGATCCGCTGCTCGATCGCGGCGAGCGAGTTGTCGGTGCCGCGCGGCATGAACGGCGAGTGGCCCACCAGGAGGTGCCACAGGGTGGCGCCCAGCGAGAACACCTCCGCGGGCACGCCGCCCTGCTCCACCGCCGACCTGTCGAGCAGTTCGGGCGCCGACCACGGCACGGACAGGATCACCTGGCCGTCCTCGTCCTGCTCGGCGAAGCGGCCGGCGATGCCGAAGTCCGTGAGGCACGGCTTGCCGTACTCGTTCATGAGGATGTTCGCGGGCTTGATGTCGCGGTGCAGGATCCGGCGCTCGTGCGCGGTCTCGATGGCACCGGCGACCTGCACACCGATGTCGAGGACCTCCTTGACGGACAACGGGGTGCGGCCGGAGAGCTTCGCGAGGTCGCCGCCGGGGCAGTACTCCATCACCAGGTACGGGCGGCCGTCGGCGGCGGTGTCCGTGTCGTAGACGGTGACGACGTTGCGGTGGTTGCCGAGCTCCGCCATCGACTCGCCCTCGGCGATGAACCGCTCCCGCACCGCGTCGGACAGGCCGGTCGCCTTGGGCACCTTCACGGCGACGTCGCGCTTGAGCTTGCGGTGGTAGTAGCGGTGCACCATGGCGAAACCGCCGCCGCCGATGTCGCCGCGGTACTCGAAGTGCGGGATCTCCGGTGGCTTCTCCGTCATCCGTTCACCTCGAAGGTGAACGAGAACTGGTCGCCGAGCACCACGCGCGTGCCGGGGTAGAGGAACTCCTCGATGTGCGCGGCGAGCTTCTGCGGCGGGCAGCCGGGGCGGGCGACGGAGGTGCCGTTCATCGAGCCGAGGTCGCGCACCAGCACGTCCCAGCCCTCCAGCCGCACCTCGACGTGCGTGCGCGAGATCTCGGTGTCGTTCTCCCGGCCGACCTGCACGAGGTTGACGCCCCTGCGGTCACCGCTGGGGTCGCGGCCCATGACGACGTTGCGGTCGAGGGTGATCGTGTCGCCGTTGGACAGCCGCAGCAGGCCGAGCACCGGCATCGGCAGCATGGCGGCGTCCTGCTCCGGCAGCGGCACCTCGCACACGCGGCAGTGCACGGCGTAGTCCGAGCTGAGGTGCCCCGCCGGGCACTTCTTGGCCCGCACCAGCTGCGGACCGCTGGTGCTGCCGGGGTGCAGCATGCGCGTTTCGTTGGGGGACAGCACGTTCGTGCGCAGCACCGTGTCGGTGACCGGTTCGGCCTGCACGACGGTGGCCGGTTCGGGGCGAGGGGCGGCGGGTGCCGGGGGCGCCCAGTCGAGGGACTGGATGACACCGGTGATCTGGGTGACCTGGGGTACGGGCGGGGTGGGCAGGGGCTGCGGCACGGCGGCCAAGTGGGGTGCGGGCTGGGGCTGGGGTGGGGGTGCGGCAGGAACCTGCGGAGCGGTCCGCGGCTCGTCCCGCACGACCGTCAGCTCCACCACTTCTTCCTGTCCTGCAACGTCTTCCTGCGGCGTGTCCGACAACGACACCGCCAGCTCGCCCGCGAGCACCACCCCGCCGCGCACCGGCAGGGCAGGCCCGGCCGCACCCGTCGCGATGCGCATCCGCGCCACCTCACCGAGGTTGCGGTCGACCCACGTGCCGACGCCCGCCGCGTTGATCTCGTCGACCGCACCGGAGGCGTCGGCGAACTGCAGCCGTGCCGCGCCCCGCACCACCGCGCGCTTCTCGCCGGGTGCCAGCCGGACGAGAGCGAACCCGCTGACCGCGCGGAACCCCTCGTGGACGATCCCGGCCAGCACCTCGTCGAGGGGCTCGTCGGTCCGCACGAGGTCCCAGCAGCGGCGCACCAGGCCGGACTCGGGCGCCACGGCCAGCAGGAGCCACGTCCGCTCCCCCACCACCGCGACCCACGTGCCCGGCACGTACTCGACGGCGCTCATCGCGGGCTCCGCGGCGCCGTGTCACAGCTGGCGTCCGCGACGACGGCGTAGTCGGCCACGAGAGCCGTCACGTTGTCGCGCGCACCCGCGGCGAGGGCCCGGTCGACCAGGGCGGCGGCCGCCTCGCGTGCGTCGGGGTGGGAGCGGAGCACCTCGTCGATCTCGGTGTCCGCGACCTCGTTGCTCAGGCCGTCGGTGCAGATCACGAACCGTTCCCCGGCGCGCGGCGGGAACAGCCACAGGTCCGGGTCGGACATGCCGGCCCTGCCCAGCACGCGGGTGACGACGTGGCGGCGCGGGTAGGTCCTGACCTCGTCGGCCGTCAGCAGGCCCGCCGCGACGAGTTCCTGCGCCTCGGAGTGGTCGACGGTGAGCTGCGTCAGTGCCGTGCCGTCGAACCGGTAGACGCGCGAGTCACCGACGTTGAACACGACCCAATGGGGCCGTTCGGAGACGGTGACGAGCGCGATGCCCGCGACCGTCGTCATGCCGGCGTGCCCGGCCTCCTCGAGGGACCGGCCCGCGGCCGCGAGCGCCGCGCGGACGTCCTCCGGGCCCGCCGCGGGAAGCCGGTCGAGCTCGTGCAGCCGCTCGACGAGCAACGCGCTGGCGACCTCGCCCGCCGCGTGCCCGCCCACCCCGTCGGCCACCGCGAAGACGCGTCTGCCCGCGATCGCGTTGTCCTCGTTGACGTCCCGCACCACGCCGGGATGCGTGGTGACACCGGTCCTGATCTCGCCCATCGTGCTCCCCCGCACCTCCTCCGCTGCGCCGTTCGGACGTCTCATCGCTCGCACCGCGCCGAGCGTTAGGCGGAAAAGGCGACAAAAACTGGCCACGACGAAACGGAAACGTTCGGGCTTCGCGCAACGATGGAAAAGGCCTTCCAGCGCGCTCCTGATCAGGCAATTCACCCAGAAGTGCGATATAGGAGTGATGAATCGGCGGTGCTCAGAACCGCCGCGGAAGAAATGTGGCAACGCTTTTTCGGGCAAAGGGAAACGCCCCGGCACCTCGTCGAGGTGCCGGGGCGTCGCGGTGCCGAACGGTCAGCTGATGCGGCCGCCGGTGAACTGCAGCGGTGCCGACGGGTCACCGGGCACCGAGGCACGCCAGTGGTGGATCTGGTCGCCGCGCCGCTCGGTGAGCACGACGTCACCCGACCTCGTCAGGCCGAGGCTCGGCGCGTCCAGGAAGACGTGCTCCAGGTCCGGTGCGACCGCCGCCCACGGGTGGAACCCGCGGGCACACCGGGCACCGTCGACGTCGTCACGAGCGGCCGGCGGAAGTCGCCAATCACCGTCACGGCCACCGAGCCGTTCGGCAACACCTGGGCGAAGGACCAGCATACGAAGCGAGTCTGACAATCCTGGTCGCCTTGAGGGCTTCCTCACCTGTGGCTAGCCCAGCCGCGCGGCGTTGAACGACAACGGGGTCGTCGGGCTCAACGGAACCGACGAGCCGAAGCGCCAGTACGAGTTCTCGGTCGACACGGCCACCACGTTCAGCACACCCGCGTCCATCCGAATGGTGGTCGGCTCGGCGAAAACGGCGTTCATCCCCTCCGGGCTCACCTGCTGCCAGGGGTGGAACTCGGTGCCGTCCGCTGCGCCCTTCGAGGTGGTCACGTAGACCTTGCCGCCGGCCGTCAGCGACACGGCGAGCGAGCCGTTCGGCATCACCACCGCGTCGACCTGGCGGTCTTCCGCG
The DNA here is from genome assembly GCF_024125735.1 of Lentzea sp. HUAS12. NCBI lineage: Bacteria > Bacillati > Actinomycetota > Actinomycetes > Pseudonocardiales > Pseudonocardiaceae > Lentzea > Lentzea sp. HUAS12. Next base: position 9,387,883 of record NZ_CP099738.1, on the reverse strand, counting down.
TCGGGCGCTCCCGGCAGGTCGGGCAGGAACGTCCAGCTGCTCTCGAAGCCGCTGCGGTCGGCCTTCTCCCTGAGCACGAAGGCGCCCTCACCGGCGCCCTCGCCCTCGCGGGCGCCGACGTCGACGAGCAGGATCCGGCCGGCGGCGTCCTGCACGAGCTTCGGCCGCGGGCCGACCACGTACGGCAGCCGGCCCTTCTCGACTGGGACGCCGTCCGCCCCGGTGCGGAACCACGACGTCAGGGACCCGTGCCTGCCGACGAGCGTCACCTCGCTGCCGCGGTTGACCACGCTCGGCGACTCGTCGTACAGACCGTCCCCGAACCGCTTCCACGCCAGGAAGTCGCCGTTCGCGAGCTGCTCGCGGTAGTAGAGCTGCCCGTCCCACAGGTGGTCCTGGCTCGCCTTGTCGCCCATCGCGTAGACGACCAGCGTGCCGTCCGGCCGCCGGACCAGCGACGGGGCCACCCGCATAGCGCCCTTGAGCACCTGGCTCTGCCACCGCCCGTTGGCCGCCAGCGTGTGCAGCTCGACGTCGCCGCCCGCCAGTCTGGTGGACGCGAAGGTCTCCGACCCGGACGTGGGGCCGGGCACCACGTTCGAGGCGCCGGTCTGGTCGGGGCTGAACGGCTCGAAGATCCAGAAGCCGGCTCCGCTGTCGCGCAGGTCCGTGAGGTAGTTGCCGGGCTCGACCCGCAGCAGGTGGGCGGCGCCCTGGGGGCTCACGTACGCGATCGGCGTCGCGTCCTGGTCCACGGTCGCCGGGTTCCTCGGGACCCAGTAGCCGGGCACCGCGCAGTCGTTCGTGGTCGCGGTGATGTCGATGTCGGTGCCCCAGTCGGTGCCGACCACGGTTCCGCCCGGCGACCGCCAGCCGTTCTCGACGTCCTCCTGGAAGGAGTTCCACATCAGCTGGCCCGTGCTCTGCCGCACCGTGTAGTAGACCTCGCCGCCGGGCGAGAACAGCATGGTGTCGGCCTGCCAGGTGTTCCGGTAGCGGACGGTCTCGTACAGGGTGAAGCGCTCGCTCATCCTGTCGTAGCGGAAGTGGTGCAGGACGCCGGAGCTGTGGCGCGCCTTGATGCTGCCCTGGCCGCTGGCGGCGATCAGGTCGAACCGGCCCCAGCCCTGGTCGAGCACGCGGCCGCTGCCCGGCGCCCACTGGCGGTTCTCCTGGTCGAAGGACCACCAGCGCAGCTGGTCGCCCTCGAGGGTGTAGATCGAGCCGTCCGAGTCGACCGTGATCTTGCCGCGGTTCGCGGGCTGGACGAACTTCTCCCAGCCCGAGCCGATCGCCTCGTACTGGCCTCCGCCGGGCATGATGTCCCAGCCGCCGCCGTTGTACCGCAACCGGCGCAGCTCTCCGCCGGTCGTGATGTTGAACAGCCAGCCGTCGGGGCCGGCGAACGTCTTGCCGCCCCAGCCCGAGCCGACCTGCTGTGCTCCCGCCCAGCTGAACTCACCGCCGGACGGGCTCGCGTGCCGGTAGAGCCACAGGTCGCCGTCCGCCTGCATCGTGAAGATGTTCGCGGTGGCCGCGCACTCCGCGGCGGACGCCGTGCCCGCGGTGACGGTCGCGACGGCCGTCACCGCGCCCGCGGCGAACGCCGCGGACAGCACGAGAGATCTCAGCTTCTTCTTCAATTGTTCCCCCAGTCGTTCGATCACTGTCGTGGTGCGGTCTAGCTCCCGGCCGGGCCGGGGAGGGTGATCGAGCAGTCGTTCGTGGTCGCCGTGACGTCGATGTCGGTGCCCCAGCCCGAACCGATCGTGGAACCGAGGACGCTCTGCCAGCCGGGGTCGTCGGTGAACCGGTTCCAGCGCAGTTCGCCGTTGTCGGGCCGCACCGAGTAGTAGAGGTCGCCACCGGGCGAGAAGAGGTTGCCGTAGCGCTCCCAGCCGGCCTCGGGGACGACGTCGCGCACGATGAACTGCTCGGTCTCGGCGTGGTAGCGGAAGCGGTGCAGGGCGTGGGCGGGGTCCTGCGCCTGCAGGCCGCCCTTGCCGCTCGCGGCGATCAGGTCGAAGTCGCCCCAGCCGGTGTCGAGCACGCGGCCGCTGCCGGGAGCCCACGCGCCGGCCTGCTCGTCGTAGCGCCACCACCGCAGCTGGTCGCCTTCGAGCGTGTAGATCGAGCCGTCGGCGTCCACGGTGATCTTGCCGCGGTTCGCCGCCTGCACGTAGGCCTGCCAGCCCCACCCGATGGTCTGGAACTGGCCGCCGCCGGGGTAGGTGTCCCAGCCGGTGCCGTTGTACCGCAGCCGGCGCAGCTCACCACCCGTGGTGATGTTGTAGACGCGGCCGTCGGGACCGGCGAAGGTCTTGCCGCCCCAGCCCGAGCCGATCTGCTTCGCGCCCGCCCACTCGAACCCGCCGGTCGCGGGCGCCGCGTGCTCGTAGAGCCACAGGTCGCCGTCGGCCTGCATGGTGAAGATGTGCGCCACCGGCCCGCAGGTGGGTTCGGCGGCGGCCGCCGCGCCGGTGGTCACGACCGACGCGGTCGCGGCGATCCCGGCCACGGCCAGGCACAACGATCTCAGCTTCTTTCTCAAGGCGAGTTCTCCCAGAGGCGTCCCAGTTCGTCGCCGGGGAGCTTACGTCGCGAGACCGACAATTCCGACGGGCTTGTGATCAGGACGTTCAGCCGCTGTGGCGGATGGCGACCAGCGCGATGTCGTCGGTCGCCTGCTGGTCGCCGACCAACGTGGCCATGATGCGGCTGCAGGCCGCCTCCGCCTCCATCGGACCGACGGCGTCGCGCAGCCGTTCCAGCCCGGCGTCCAGGTCCTGCCCGCGGCGCTCGACCAGGCCGTCGGTGTACAGCACGACGAGGCTGCCCGGCGGCACGTCGACGCTGACGCTGCGGCGTCCGGTGGTGCCGAGGTCGAACCCGACGGGCGGCCCGACGGGGGCACCCGCGAACCGGGCCGGCTCCCCCGGCACGGCGACGACCGGCTGCAGATGCCCCGCCACGGAGAGGCTCATGCGGTGGGTAGCGGTGTCGATGATCGCGTAGGCCACGGTGGCCATGGTGTTGTGCTCGAAGTAGCTGGCCTTGCGGTCGAGCTTGCCCAGCACCTGCGCGGGGTCGAGGTACTCCAGGGCGTAGGCGCGCAACGCGCTCCTCAACCGTCCCATCACGACGGCGGCGCGCAGGCCGCTGCCCACGACGTCGCCGATCACCACGCCGATGCGGTCGCCGGGCAGCGCGAACACGTCGTACCAGTCGCCGCCGACGCCGCTCTCCGCGCCGGGGACGTACCGGGCCGCAAGCTCCCAGCCGTCGGCGCTCGGCAGGCTCGACGGCAGCAGGCTCTCCTGCAGCATCGCGGCGGCGGCGCGCTCGGACCGCGTCCTGTCCACGTAGACCGCGAAGGCCAGGCGGTCGGCGACGATCTGCAGCGCCTCGACCTCCTCGTCGGTGAAGCGGCGGGCCGTGGTGCTGCCGACGTGCAGGACACCGATGAGCTCACCCTCGGCGATCACCGGCACGCCCAGCAGCACGCGCAGCCCGTGCTCCCACAACAGCGGGTTGACCACAGTGGACTCGTCGACCTGCTCGATCTGCACGGCCTGCCTGCGCTGGGCGACGCTGCCCGCGAAGCCCTTGCCGACGGGCACCCGCACGCCCTGGAAGACCTCCTCGTCGAGCCCGGAGCTCGCGCGCGCCACGAGCCTCTCGCCGCTGCGGTCGACCAGCAGGACGGTGACGGTGTCGACCTCGAACAGGGCGCGGGAGCGCTCCAGCAGGACCTCGAGCACCTTGTCGAGGTCGAGCTCCTTGAGCGCCGGGTCCGTGATGGCGTCGAGCACGCGCATGCGGATCGACGGCCTCTCCGCCTCGGTCATCACACCTCCGTCCCGCCGGCCCAGCTTTCCACGAGCGGGCGCGCGGCGCGGCCGCCGGGCCCCTGACCACACGCGACGGGAATTGTCGGACCCGCTTGCTACGGTCCGATCCAGCTGATCAACACGAGGGGGAAGACCGTGGCCGCTGCCACCACGTACCTGGAGCTGTCCGAATCCGCCGGGAGTGCCCACAAGTTCTACGAGGTGGTCGTCGACGGCACGTCGGTGAGCATCACGTTCGGCCGCATCGGTGAGCGGGGCTCCACGCGCACGTCGACGTTCGCCGACGAGGCCAAGGCCGTGAGCGCCGCCGAGAAGAAGATCGGCGAGAAGGTGCGCAAGGGCTACGCGCCGGCGGTCAAGGGGCAGCGGCAGCGGCGGGCGATCACGCGGCGCGAGATCACGAGCGTGCGGTCGAGCGCCCGGCAGGCTCCCGTGCTGTGGCGGTTCGCCTCGGGCGCGCCCGCGTTCGGCATCTTCATCGGTGAGGACGAGGCGTGGGTCGGCAACGAGAACGGCGACGTCTTCACGCTCACCCACGACGGCCGGGTCACGGGCCGCTACGGCCTGCCGGACGGCGTGAAGTGCATCGTGGCCGACGACTTCTGGATCTACGCGGGCTGTGACGACGGCCGCGTGTACGACCTGGGCGGCAAGGTCCCGCGCGTCGCGTACGAGATCGCCACCGACGTCGACATCTACTGGCTCGACATCGACGACGGCGTGCTCGGCGTGTCCGACCGGCAGGGCGGCATCACGATCGTCGACCACGAGGACGAGTTCCAGTGGTCGCGCCGCAGCAGGGGCGACAGCGCGTGGATGGTGCGGTGCGCGCCGGAGGGCGTGTTCCACGGCCACTCCGACGGCGTCACGCACTACGCGGCGCGCAGCGGCGATCCCGTGTGGCACGCCGAGACCGTCGGCGCGGTGCTGTTCGGCTGGCAGGAGCCGGCCGAGGTGTTCGCGGGCACGAGCCGCGGGTACGTGCACCGGCTGGCGCGCGCGACCGGCGCGGAGACGGGCCGCTACCGCTGCGACGCGGCGGTGTTCTCGTGCGCCACCTCACCGGGCGGCGACTACGTCTTCGCGGGCGACAACCACTCGTCGGTCTACTGCTTCGCCGCCGACGGCACCCGCCTGTGGAAGCTCGGCACCGGCTGCGGTTCCGCGTTCTCCATGCAGTACCGCGACGAACGCCTCTACATCGTCACCACGGACGGCTCGCTGGCGTGCATCGACGCGAGCCCGGCCGCCATCCACGCGGCCGAGCAGGGCGACCTGCCGCAGCGCAGCGACATCAAGGCCGACCACTGGCAGCGCGTCGAGGCGACCACCGAGGTGGAGACCGTGGTGGCGAGCGCGGTCCCGGCCGGCGGCGTCGTGGTGGAGTGCGTGCAGGAGGCGGGCCGCCTGCGCGTGCACGTCATCTCCGACGGCTACGACCACACGCGTGCCGTCCAGTTCCCCAAGGACATCCGCGTCCCCGGCGCCCGCTACCTGGTGACGGAGATCCACACGTCGGCGAGCGGCGGCTTCTACCGCGCGAGGGGAGAGATCAAGCGCCTGCTCTGACGGGGGGTGCTTCAGCCGCGGTACAACGGGTTCGGGACGTCCACGTACCGGCCGGCGGCACCCTCCGCGCGCGTCCACCGCAGCAGCAGGTTCGCCTTCGCGGGCACGAACGGGTCCTCCAGCAACGACATGACCTGCTCGCAGCCGTGTTCTTCCGCGTACGCCACGAAGACAGCGCGCGCCTCGGCCCACACGTCCAGGCCGGGGTGCCGCTCCCGCACCGCGCCGGCGATCTCGATCAGGTTGTTGACGACGAGGCAGTACCGCAGGCGCTCCCAGCCCTTGGCCTCGGACACACCGCGCGCCCCGCCCTCTCCGTCCACTGAGGACAGGAGGTCGGCGTGCCGGGGCAGCAGGCGCATGCCCTCGGGGTCGCGGTAGATCGCCTGCACCGGCATGCCCGCGGCGTCCACGCCGACGACGACGTTCTGCAGGTGGCACTCCATCACGACGCCGTGGGCGAAGAACGCGTGCAACACCGGGGGAACGACGACCGAGACGTACCGCCGGAACCACCGCAGGGCGTCGGCGGAACCCAGGCCGTCCAACGGGTTTCCGTCGAACCCCTCACTGATCCCCGCCGCCAGCAACGGGGTCGCGCCGGGCAGGGTGTGCCGCCGGATGCCGTCCCGCACCACGACGGCGAGGCCCTCGAAGGCGTCGGGGGACGTCCGGTAGCCGCGGTCGATCAGGAACGTCGCGCCGGGGAAGACCGAGGCGATGTCGGCGAACACCGGTCTCAGCAGGCGCGCGAGCGGCGGGATCCAGCGCAGGTCGTGCGCCCACAGGCGGCGCACGTCGTTGGTGATCTGCACGTCGAGGCTGAACTTGTAGAACAGGTCCGCGGCCGGGTCGTAGACCGTGCGCACCGAGGACGTCGGCCACACCTCGCGGCCGGTCGCCTCCCCGCGCAGGCCCAGCAACGACAGCTGCCACGGGTGGGCGGGCAGCACCCCGGGAGGCAACGGCACCTCGCCGTCGTCGACGAAGTCGCCTTCCAGCTGTGCCAACGAGAAGCTCGCGTGCACCTCGGGTGCGTACGGCAGCCATTCCGACGCGGGAACGCCTCCCCGGCCCTTCGGCGCGGGGTGGTAGCGGTGGCCGGCGACCAGCGCCTGCTCGGAGCGCTGGTAGAGGTCGGCGGGCGGGGTGGCACGGGCGTCGAGCACGGCGGCGATGGCCGACCGGGAGCCCGCGATCTCGTCCAGGAACCCGATCGGCGGGTCGCCCAGCTCCTTCGTGACGAGCACAGCGAGTTCGTGCCAGGACAACGGTTGCCACGATCCGGTGAACACCTCCGGGTCCGACAGCCAGCGGCCCTCCCGCGCGCGCAGCAGCGTGCCCGTGCGGGGCAGGCGCAGCACGCCGCCCCGCCACTCCCCCACCTCGCGGCGCAGGCAGTTCAGCAGCGCCGTGGAGGTGGTGCCGTCGGGATCAGTGATCGCTTCCACCGGTGTCCGCTTCCCTCACGCGATGTGCCAGGATCAGATCATTCTGACGCAGACACCGGTCGAGTCCGCCTTCGCCGCGGCCCTGGACGAAGATCGCGCCGAAAGGTTCACCGCGGCTTTGCCGGGAGCCCGTGCGGCGATCCTCGCACGCTTGCTCCGGGCTTTCGCCATCGAGCCGTTGCCGCAGGTCAGCGTAGATCCGAGAGCCTTCAGCCACCCGGTCGACCTCCTCACCGCACTGCGCTGGCCGCGCTCTGAGAGCCTCGTCACGGAGGTCGCCCACAGCGTCGCCGGACTGGCCCTGTCCCGCACGACGAGCCCGCTCACGACCCCGTTCGCCGACCGCTCGCTGGAGGAGCACGAGCAGAGCGTCGTCGACGGCCACCCGCTGCACCCGTGCTGCCGCAACCGCACCGGTTTCACCGCACTCGACCACCTCGCGTACGGCCCCGAACACCGTCCGGTCGTCGCACTGGGACTGCACCCCGCGAAGGACCACGTGGTGTTCGGCGACTGGCCCGGCGAACTCCGCGACGGCGACCGGATCCTCCTCCCCGTCCACCCGTGGCAGGCGACCCGGCTGGGCGTGCCCACGACGGGCACCCTCACCGCATACCCGCTGATGGCGTTGCGGACCCTCTCGGCGGGCGACTGGCACGTCAAGACGACGCTGAGCGCCCAGATCACCTCGGCCGTGCGGGACATCTCCGGCGACTCGATCGCGACGGCGACGACGGTCTCGGACTTCCTGAGCGCCGCGGTCGAAGGCATCGAGCTGCAGGCCAACCGGGCCTCGGCCGCCGTGCTGACCGACGGCGAACCGGACCGCAGGCTCGGCGTGATCCTGCGCGACAAGCCCGTGCCGCGCGAGGGCGAGACCCTGCTGCCCCTGGCCACGCTGAGAGCCCACCACGTCCCCGACCCGGTCACCTGGCTGCGGGAGTTCGCCGAACTGACCGTGCCACCGCTGATGACGCTGCTCGCGCGCGGGGTGGCGCTGGAGGCCCACGAACAGAACCTGGTGGTGGGCCTGGTGGACGGACGGCCGAGCCGGGTGATCTACCGCGACCTGGCCGACATCCGCGTCAGCCCGCGCGCGGGCCTGCCCACCCGCCTGCACGCGAGCCCGGAGGCGTTGCGCGCCAAGACGTTCGCGACGTTCTTCGCCACCGCGCTGACCGGTCTGGTGGGCACGCTCGACGCCCCGGACGCCGAACTGTGGGACGTCGTCGCGAAGACCGTCCCGGACACCCCGGACCGGCACGCGCTGCTGCACGACCCGCTGCCCGCCAAGCCGCTCACGCTGATGCGGCTGGACCAGGGCACGAAGGCCTGGGCCTACCTGCCCAACCCGTTCCGGAGCTGAGCACCGGCGTCATCGTCGGCGAACACGCCGACATGACCGGGTCACCGCCTGACCCGGTCTCCGCGGTACGAGGCGGTCAGGCCCGCCAGCGCCGTGACGCGTGGACGACTTCGCCGACCGCGCGTGCCAGGCTCCCGTCGGCGTCGACGTGGCTCTCGTAGTGCTCTGCCGGAAGCGGCTGGGCCACCTCGGGCGGTGCGGTGTACGAGTCGCTGTCTTCCCAACGCAGCTTGCGCGCCGTCTTCACGAACACGACCGCCGCGCCCAGCAGCAGCACCCCGACCACGGCCGGCCACCAGACCGATTCCGCGACCGCGATGGCGAACTGGACCTGGGCCACCACGACGAACACGACAGTCAGTCCGACCACCGACCACGGGGCCGATCTGCCGTCGTGTCTTCGCTGGGCGGCACTTGCCCCCATTGGCGTCACCTCCACCGATGTTGCCGTGGACATCGGCGATTGATCGCACGGAGTTACAGCGCCCAGCGTACTCCTGGATCGTTTGGTCGCAGACCGTCACCTGCGCCCGAATCACCACCAGCGCAAAGCCGGTGCACGGCGCGTGCGCGATTCACCCGCCGGTGTGATGATCAACCCCGTGTCCGCACTGCACTCGGGTGACCCCGCCACGTTCGCCGCCGACGTCCTCGCCGAAGGCCCGCCGGAGCTCGAGCACGTCCCCGGGGTGGCGTCCCGGCGTCCCACCAAGACGAGCGCGGGCGGTGCGCTGATCCGCGACTCGGCCGGACGTGTCCTCTTCGTCGTGCCCACCTACAAGGCGGTGCTGGACATCCCCGGCGGCATGACCGAGGACGACGAGTCGCCGAGGGCCGCGGCGCTGCGCGAGGTCCGCGAGGAGCTCGGCCTCACCGTGCCGCTGGGACGTCTGCTCGTGGTGGACTGGACGCCGCGCAACGGGGTCTGGCGCGACTGCCACCAGTTCGTGTTCGACGGTGGCGTGGTGGACGGCGCCGTGGCGTGCGACCCCGAACTGGAGGGCGTGACCTACCTGGCGCTCGACGAGGCCGCGCCGAGGATCTACCCGTCGCTGCACCGCAGGCTCATCCTCGCCGTCGCCGCCCTGGAGAGCGGTTCCACGAGGTACGCCGAGTTCGGCCGGGAGGTCTGATGCGGATCGTCTCGCTGCTGCCCGCGGCCACCGACGTCGTGGCCGAGCTCGGCCTCGTGGAGCACCTGGTCGGACGCACCCACGAGTGCGACTGGCCCGCGGGGATCGAGAGCGTCCCCGTCGTCACGAGCACCGGCGTCGACCAGTTCACCCTCAGCAGCAGGGAGATCAACACGACCGTGCACCGCGGCTCGTCGCTCTACGGGCTCGACGCGGACCTGCTCGACGACCTGAAGCCGGACGTCGTCCTCACCCAGGACCTCTGCGACGTCTGCGCGATCTCCTACCGCAAGGTCACCGACACGGTCCGGATGATGGACGTCGGCCCCGCGGTCCTGAGCCTCGAACCCTCCACTTTGGACGAGGTGCTCGACTGTCTGAAGACCGTCGGCGACGTCTTGGGCGTCGACAGCGCGGACAAGATCGCCGCCCTCAGGCACCGGATCGACGAGGTCGAACGGCGGACGAGGCACCTCCCCCGCCCGCGGGTCGCCCCGATCGAGTGGCTCGACCCGGTCTGGCCGGCCGGGCACTGGGTCCCGGAGCAGATCGCGAAGGCCGGCGGCGTCCCGCTGCTCGCGGAGAAGGGCGAGCACACGAGGCCGATCACCTGGCAGGCCGTCCACGACGCGAAGCCGGACGTGGTGCTGCTCATGCCGTGCGGCTTTCCGCCCGAACGCACCTTGCGGGAACTCCCGGACGAAAAGCTCCCCGAGACGTGGGTCCTCGACGGACCGTCGTACTTCAACCGCCCCGGCCCGCGGGTCGTGCGCGGCATCGAGGTCCTCGCCCACGTCCTGCACGGCGTCGGAGAGCCTCCGACCGACACGGAGGCAACTAAGCTCGCGCCATGGACCTGAGCGCGTTCCCCCGAGTCGCACTGGGCAGCTGGCCGACCCCTCTGGAGGACGCCCCGAGGCTCGCGGCGGCGCTCGGCAGCCCTCCGGTCCTGATCAAGCGCGACGACGTCAACGGCCTCGGCGCGGGCGGCAACAAGCTGCGCAAGCTCGAGTTCCTGCTCGGCCGGGCGATCGAGGACGGCGCCGACACGATCATCACGTTCGGCGCGCTGCAGACCAACCACGGGCGCCAGACGGCGGCGGCCTGCGCGAAGCTCGGCCTGAAGTGTGAACTCGTCCTCACGGCCAAGGTGCCGATGGCGGGCGACGCGTACGAGAGGTCCGGCAACGTCGTCCTGGACCACATGTTCGGTGCGAACGTGCACGTCTGCGCCGATGCCGACGAGACCGCCGCCGCCTACGAGCGGATCAACCACGACAAGGCCGTCACCCTGCCCGTCGGCGGCTCGAACGGCCTGGGCGCGCTCGGTTACGTCGCCGCGGCCGTCGAACTGGTCGGGCAGCTGAACGAGCGCGGCATCGACGACGCCACCATCGTCGTGCCGGACGGCAGCGGCGCCACGGCGGCGGGCGTCGCGCTCGGCACCGAGCTGCTCGGCTGGCCCGGGAAGGTGCACGCCGCGAGCGTGTCGCACACCGCGCAGGACGCCGAGCAGGAGCTGCACGCCCTCGCCACCGAGGCCGCCGCCCTGCTCGGGGAGCCCGCTCCGAAGCTCGCGCACGTCACCGTCACCGACGACACGATCGGGCCGGGTTACGGCGTGCCGACGCCGCAGATGTGGGACGTGCTGAAGCTGTTCGCCGAGACCGAGGGCGTCGTCCTCGACCCGGTCTACACGGGCAAGGCCGCGGTGAAGTTCCGCGAGATCGCCCCGCGAAGCGACGTACCGGTCGTGTTCCTCCACACAGGTGGTCTTCCGGGCTTCTACGGCTACGCGCCCGAGGCGGTCGCGCGGTTCCGGTGAGCGTGATCAGTACCCTGGACGGCGTGACCGATCTGGCCGACGACCTGGGTGTGCTCCGCGATCTCGAACGGCGGCTGCTCGTCTACAAGTTCGCGATCGAGGAGCTGATGACGAAGCTCCGGATCCTGAGCGAGGAGTTCGACTCGGTCCACCAGCACGACCCGATCGAGCACATCTCCAACCGGGTGAAGAAGCCGGAAGGCATCCTGGAGAAGCTGCGCCGCAAGGGCTTCCCGCTCGACCTCGACTCGTTCGGCGACTGGCTCGACGACGTCGCCGGTGTGCGCGTGGTCTGCCCGTTCGTCTCGGACGTCTACCGCGTGAAGGAGATGCTGGCACGCCAGCACGACGTCGAGATCCTGCGCACCAAGGACTACATCGCGCAGCCGAAGCCGAACGGCTACCGCAGCCTGCACCTGATCGTGCGGATCCCGGTGTTCCTGTCCGACCGGGTCGAGCACGTGAAGGTCGAGGTGCAGCTGCGCACCATCGCGATGGACTTCTGGGCGACGCTCGAGCACAAGCTCTTCTACAAGTACGACGACCACCCGCCGGCCGACTTCGTGGGCGAACTGATGTCGACGGCGATGATCGCGGCCCAGCTCGACGACCGGATGGAGTCGCTGCACCGGCGCATCCACCGGGACGACGTGTGAGACCCGTCCTGCCGCTGTGCGCGGCGGGGTTCGTCACGGCGTTCGGCGCCCACGGCGTCGCCTCCGGCCTGGGGTTCCTGCAGTCGGACCTGCTGGCCCTCGGCCTCCTGCTCGCGATCTACGACGGCGCCGAGGTGCTGCTCAAACCGGTGTTCGGCACGCTCGCCGACCGCATCGGCCCCCGTCCCGTGCTGCTCGGCGGGCTCGCCGCGTTCGCCCTCGCCTCCAGTGCGTTCGTGCTGGTCGACAACGTCGCCGTCGCCCGGTTCGGGCAGGGGGTGGCCGCGGCGGCTTTCTCCCCGGCGGCGAGCGCGATGGTGGCGCGGCTGACCCCGGAGTCGGCGCGCGGCAAGGCGTTCGGGCGTTACGGCGCGTGGAAGGGCATCGGGTACACGGCCGGGCCGCTGCTCGGCGGGGTGCTGATCCACTTCGGCGACTTCGAGCTGTTGTTCCTCACGATGGCCGCGCTGGCGGTGGTCGTCGCGCTGTGGTGCCTGACCGTGCCGCACCTCGAACCCCTGCCGCGCCGGCGGCAGACCGTCCGCGACCTCGTGAAGCGCCTGTCCCACAACGACTTCCTCAGGCCGACGGCCGCACTCGCCGCGTCCACCGCCGCACTGGCGACCGCGATCGGGTTCCTGCCGGTGAAGGCCGCCGCGCACGGCCCGGTCGTCACCGGCGCGGCGGTGAGCCTCCTCGCGGTCACCGCCGCCCTGGTGCAGCCGCGCGTGGGCAAGGCCTTGGACTCCCGGCAGGTCAGCACGCGCACGGGCGTCCGGGCCGGCCTGCTCCTGGCGGCGGCGGGTTTCCTGGCCGCGGCGGTGGTTCCCGGGCTCACCGGCACGCTCGTCGCGGCCGCCCTCATCGGAGCGGGCTCGGGAGCCGTGACGCCACTGGCGTTCGCGGCGCTCGCCAAGTCCACTTCGGAGGAACGCCTCGGTCAGACGATGGGCAGCGCCGAGGTGGGCCGCGAGCTCGGCGACGCGGGCGGCCCGCTCCTGGTGGGCGGGCTCGCCTCGGTCGCCTCGCTGCCGGTCGGCCTGCTCGGGCTGGCCGCCGTGATCGCCCTTACGGCTTGGTGATCTCGAGCTGCAGCTCGGTCTCCCAGTCGGCCGGGTCGCCCTCGCCGTAGCGGACGTACACCTCGCGGGCGAACCCGTTCTGCTGGTACCCGTGGGCCTCGATCCACGCCGCCACGGCCTGGTACGACGTGTCGACGTCGTCCATCGTGCCGCGGTGCACGATCGTCGCGGCCTCCGCCAGCGCCGGCAGATCCACGACCTCGAAGTCGTAGGCGGGGGACGGGTCGACGGCCACGGTCACACCCGCGTGCACGACCACCGCCTCGCCCTCGGCGGGCTCGTAGGTCGCGATGCCGTGACCGGCGGGCGCGACGCCCGCGCGGCCCAGCCGTGCGAAGAGCTCCGGGTACATCGGCTGGATGACCGGACCGATGTCCTCGGGCCCGTACGACGGCGCGGTGGCGGTGAGCCGGGCGACGCGGACGGCGGGAACGGACTTCACGACGATCTCGTCGGTGGGCATGGCGCCCTCCCTCTCTATGACCCGGAGACGTGCCTCGACCCGCCGCAACCGCGACTCGTCCGCGAGGATCTGCTGCCGCAGCTCGGCCCGCCGCAACGACAACATGCCGTGCAGCTGTTCGACGGAAAGCTTTTCGTCGAGCACCACGCGCACCTGGTCTAGCGTCAGGCCGAGGTCCTTCAGCGCGACGAGGCGGTTGAGGCGTTGCAGCTGGGAGGCGGTGTAGAAGCGGTAGCCGCTGGACGGGTCGACGTGTGCCGGCGGGAGCAACCCGACCGCGTCGTAATGGCGCAGCATCCGCACCGACACGCGCCCCAGATGGGCGAAGTCTCCGATGGTGAACATGACTGCTCCTGTGTAGGGGCTGACACGGTGTCAGGGTCAAGAAATGATGGTTTGAGCGACGCTCCGGGTGGGGATCCTGGGACGTTGACGAGAGGTGGCACATGACGTTCGCACATCCGGCGCTGTTCTACTCCGACGAGGAGTCCTACATCGACGGGACGGTCCCGTTCGTCGTGGAAGGTCTCGTGAGCGCCGAGCCGGTCGCCGTGGCGGTGCCGAGCAGGAACCTCGAGCTGCTCAGGGAGGCGCTCAGCGGGTTCGCCCACCTCGTCACCTTCATCGACATGGAGGACACCGGCCGCAACCCCGGCCGGATCATCCCGGAGCTCCGCGCGTTCGCCGACCGGCACCGCGGGGCCGTCCGCATCGTCAGCGAACCGGTGTGGGACCTGCGCACCGACGTCGAGTACCCGGCGTGCACGCTGCACGAGGCGTTGGTCAACTACGCGTTCAGCGGCCGCGACCTGAGCATCCTTTGCCCCTACAGCACCACCACCCTCACCCACGACATCCTGGCCGACGCCGAGAAGACCCACCCGGTCGTGATCGACGCGGGCGGCCACCGCCCCAGTGACCACTTCCACCCGGCACGGGTGGTCGTCGCCGCCCACTCGCTGCCGCTGACCATCCCGTCCGACGCGGCGAGCACGTCCGTCGGCGCGGGCGCGATGGCGGCGGTGCGGGCGTTCGCGCGCGAGCAGGCCCTGCAGCACGGGCTCGCGCAGGACCGGGTCGACGACTTCGCGCTCGCGGTCACCGAGCTCGCGACGAACAGCGTGCGGCACGGCGGGGGCGAGAGCACGGTCCGCGTCTGGGCCGAAAGCCGAAGTATTGTTTGCCAAGTCAACGACAACGGGCACATCACCGATGTTCTGGCCGGACGCACCCCTGTTCACGCAAACGAACCAGGCGGTCGCGGTCTGTTGCTTGTCAACCGTTTGGCGGACCTCGTGCGCACCCAAACGACGTCAAAGGGCACCGCAATCCAAGTCAGATTCGACCTGACTGACAAAAAGACAACGTGATCCACTCACATTCGGTCGCTTTCGTTATAGCTTGAGCACGTGCACGACGAGGAAGCGACGGAAATCGGTTACACGGGGGCTCGATTCGGGTCTCCGGCGACCCGCAGACGGCTGCACGCCGACGGAAGTGGAGACTTCAACGGCGCGGAGACGCAACAACTGCCCCGTCAGCAACCGTTGCGCCAACGCCCACCGGAACCGCCACCGGAGTGGCCTGTGCAAGAAGAAGAACGGCCCCAGACCCCCGCCAGGGACAGTTCGCTGATCCGTCCCTACGCCCGCACCGGCGGCCGCACGACGGCCCGCCACGACCTCCGGCTGGAGACGCTGCTCTCCACCGACGAGGAGCGCCTCCACCGCGCGAACAACGACCAGGCGGCGATGATGCGGCTGTGCCTGCAGCCGCGGTCGGTCGCCGAGATCTCCGCGCTCATGAAGATCCCGCTCGGCGTCACGCGGGTGCTGCTGAGCGACCTGATCACGCTGAACCTGGTCGCCGTGCACGAGCCGGGCGACAAGCCGAACATGGCTCTGCTCGAGCGCGTGCTGTCGGGGTTGCGCCGGTTGTAGCCCGTTCGCCAGCGCGCGGGATCACGCCTGGTCGCCGATAATTCTCCCGTGGCGACCTCCAGCGACGAGACCCCGAAGACGCCGGTCACGGAACCGATCCCGAGCGCTCCGCGGACCGTTCCCCCCTCCCCGCCCGCCCCGGCGGCCGCACCGAAGAAGCTGCGGCCCACCCGGATCAGCGGCACCTGGATCGCCGTGCTGGTGGCGATCGTCGTGCTGATCTTCCTGCTGGTCTTCATCCTGCAGAACGGCGACACCGCGACGATCCACTTCCTGTGGGGCCAGTTCAGCCTTCCCCTGGGTGTGGCGCTGCTGTTCGGCGCGATCGGCGGCGCGCTGCTGGTCGCGGTCGTCGGCGCGGCCCGCATCCTGCAGCTGCGCCGTCAGGCCAAGCGGATCACTGGTCGTCCCGCGACCGCATCACCAGCTCGACGCGAGAGCTGATCTCGAGCTTCCGGAAGATCTTGCGCAGGTGGAAGTTCACCGTGTGCGGCGACATGAACAGCTGCGTCGAGATCTGCCGGTTGGTCTGCCCCTTCGCGACCAGGTTGGCGATGGCCCGTTCGGTGTCGTCCAAACTGGACCATCCGGACGCAGGTCGCGCGGGGGCGGCACGGCGGCGCCGGCCGAGCTTGCGCAGCCGGCCCAGCACCCGTGCGCTGTCGCGGGACGCGCCGATCTCCCGGTAGAGCGCGAGCGCGTTCTCCAGCGCCTTCACCGACTCCGCCCGCTGCGAGTCCGTGAGCAGCACACCGAGGTCCTCGGCCGCGTTCGCCCGCGCCCACGGGTCGCACTGCTCCCGCGCGGCCAGGTCGAGCAACGCCGCGTCGGAGTCGAGCAGTCCTCGCGCGTGCACCGCGGCGGCCGTCACCGCGCCGAACCCGGGGTGCTCCTCCGCCAGCCGTTCCACCCGGTCCACCACGGCTTTGGCCAGTCCCTCGTCGCCGGCCTCGAGCGCGCGCCGCACGAACCACCCCGCGGCACGGGGTTCCTCGGCGAAGAGCCCCGACGCCACCAGTTCCGGGGTGAGCAGCGGCAGAGCCTTCTCGAGCCCGGAATCGACGTGGGCGACCAGCACCTCGGCCCACCGGTAGTAGGCGCCCGAGAAGATGATCGCGTCGGCGGGGACCTGGTCGCGGTAGCGCGCGACGTGCTCGACCGCGGCCGGCAGGTCGCCGGTGTGGACCGCGACCATCGCGAGCACCGCCAGCGCGGGCGCCACCACCGTCTGGTGACCGGTCTCCTCCGCCACCGCCAGCGCCGAGCGCGCCTCGGCGGCGGCCTCCTCGATCCGTCCCGCCTGCAACAGGATCCGGGCCTGCACGACCGCCGTCATGACCTGCCGGGTCACCACGGCGGACGGTCCGCTGCGGACCCGCCGCACCACGCCGTCGGCGTCGGCGAACTCCCGCAGGCCCGAGAGCAGGGACGCGAGCAGGAGCTGCGGGTACGCGCTGAGGTCGTGGGAGGTGCCGCACCGCGCGCCCTCGCGGGCCAGTTCCAGTGCGGCGCCGGGACGTCCGGTGTCGCGGGCGATCGCCGCCAGCACGGCCAGCGCCGTGGCCAGCACGTCGTCCGGCGCCCCCTGGCGGGTGTGCACGACGGCCTCGGCGAGCTCCTCCGCGCGGTCGCGGTCGTGGCCGAGCATCGCCATCAGCCTGGTGATCTCCACCCACGGCGCCAGTTCCGGCGCCAGGTCGGGTTCGCGCAGCAACGCCTCGGAGATCTCCACCGACTCGGCGTGCCGGGCGCGCAGCAACGCCGTGGTGGCCACGCAGTGCCGGAGCTTCGCCGCGGGGTCCGGCGGGACCTGGCGGGACAACGCCTCCCGCGCGAGCGAGTGCGCGGCGTCGAGCCTGCCTGCCGCGGTGAGCGCCCGCACCGCCATCACCGTGCGGTGGACCAGCGAAGCAGACGCTTGGTCGGTCAGCTCCAGTGCGCGCACCGCGAGTTCGGCGGCGGCCTCGGGTGCGTTCCACAGCACGGCTTTCGCGGCCGTCACGAGTCCGTCGATCGACCGGACGTCGCCGCGCTGCGCGCCGTGCAGCAGGTGTTTCGCGGCGACGACGGCGCTGTCGCCACGTCCCAGCAACATCTCGCCGGCCTCGCGGTGCAGCGCGCGCCGCACGGGCGGGGGCACGGACTCGGCGACCAGGCGCCAGAGCAACTCGTGGCGGAACGCCAGCCTCTCGTCGAGCGACGTCACGACGCCCGCCGTGATGACCTCGTCCAGGGCGGGCAACAGGATCGCGGTGCTCGACGCCAGCATCTCGGCCACGTCACCGGGTTCGAAGCTCGGCCCGAACACGGAGGCGACCTGCAGCACGTGCCTCGCCTTGCCGCTCAACGCACTCACGTGGCCGCGCAGCAACGTCCCGGTGGCGAGCGCCGGTTCGTCACGGAGCGAAGCGCGCCCGTCGTTCACCACCACGAGGTCGTCGTCCCGCAGGGCTTCGAAGAGGCCGATCAGAGCGGCGGGATTGCCCTGGGCGGTGGAAGCAAGCGCTTTCAGGCCGTCGTCGGGAACGGCGCCGGTGAGGTCCGCGACGAGGTCCGCGACCACGTCGTCCGGCAGCGGCCGCAGGTCGATCCTGGTGGCACCGCGTTGTGCGGCGGCGGCGAACACCCGGTCGGCGCCCTCGCGGCGGCGGGCGAGCAGCCACACGACCTTCTCGTGCGCGGCGGCGGAGAGGAGCGCGCGCAGGGTGACCAGGGTGCCGGGTTCGGCCAGGTGGAGATCGTCCAGCACGACGAGCGCGGGGCCGTCCGGACGGCGTTCTGCCAGGCGGGCCACCAGGAACGGCAGGTCGAGCTCGTCCTGCGCGGTCACGACCTCGACACCGCGGCTCGCGGCGACGGCGGAGATCTCGGCCAGCAGCCGCGTCTTGCCGGTACCGGCCGCCCCGTCGACCAGCACCACACCGGTGCCCGCGTTCAGCACGCCGCAGAGGAGCTCCCGTTCTCCCCCACGGCCGCGGAACACCCCGTCCCGATTCCCCGACACCCATTTTCCTTTCGCTCCGCGGCGGCGGAGAACAAGCGCTGCAATACCACAGTGATCGCACCGTGACCACCCCCCGACCGGCCTCCCCCAGGCCCTTCGGATGGCGAGTGAGGCCACCGCCAGGCTGCCGCTACCCATTCGAGTAGTTGCCCGCGGGATCATACGTGCAGCCCCTCCTGTTGAGACGCCCGTAGCGCGGGAAGCTTTACCTGGGCAAGTGGAGCTGTTTCTCCTAGCATCAATTCTGCTGATCTTTCAGCGGCGGATTGTGGAGAGATCTTGGAAAACCGGCTGAAAGCGTGGTGCGCCGGATTCAGCGATCAGGTGGCGCGGGGCACGACCACGGTGGTGGAGGGCGCCCCCGGCACGGGCAAGACGGCGGTGCTGGACGACGTCGCCGCACGCTGGGAGGCCGCCGGCGGGCAGGTCGTGCGGGCCCGCGGCAGCGCGCTGGAGGGCGACCTGCCGTTCGGGATCGTCGCCCAGCTCTTCGACCTGGTCGACACCGATCTCGTGCCCGCCGAGGCGATCAGCGCGTTGCAGCTCACCGCCACGACCGCCGACTTCCCCGTGCTGCACGGCGTCTACCGGCTGGCCGCCGGCCTGGCCGCGCGCGGTGACCTGCTCGTCGTCGTGGACGACGCGCACTGGGCCGACTCCGCGTCACTGCGCTGGCTCGCGTACCTGGCGCTGCGGGTACGGCGCCAGCCGATCGCCGTGGTGCTGGCGGTCGGCCTGGGCGAGCGGTGCGACGACCCGTCCTACGGCGAGATCATGACGGCGTGCCACCGCATCGCGCTGGACGTCCTGACCTACCCCGAGACGCACCGCCTCGTCTCGTCGGTGCTGGGTGAGGCCGCGCCGGAGTTCTCGAAGGCCTGCTTCGACGCGACCGGCGGCAACCCGCTCGCCGTGACGCGCCTGGCCCGCGCCCTGGCGGAGGACGAGGTCGCGCCCACCGCCGGCGCCGCCTGGCGGGTGGCCGCGCGCGGCGCGGAGGTGGCCGGCGAGATCATGGCCGCCCGGCTGCGCCGCCGTCCCGTTGCGGTCGTGACGACGGCGCACTGCCTGGCCGCGCTGGGGCCGTCGCCCCATCCGGGCGTGCTGGCCGACCTGACCCGGCTGAGCCCGGTCGAGCTCGCCGAGGCGGTCCGGACCGTCGAACTGCTCGGCGTGGCCGGACCCGCGGTGCTCGACGACATGTCCGCTCCGGCGCGGGCCGCGTTGCACTTCCGGGCAGCGCGGTCGCTGCGCGCGCACGGCGCCGCGGACCGGGTCGTCGCCGACCACCTGCTGGAGACCTCGCCGGGCCTGGAGCCGTGGGCGGGCGAGGTGCTCGACCGGGCCGCGCAGGAGGCGGTGACCCGCGGCGACACGGCCGGTGCCGCCCGGCTGCTGTGGCGGGCGCTGCGGGAACCGGTGGCGAACCCGTCGCGGGCGTTGCGGATGCTGGGCATCGCCGAGCTGGTCGGCAACCTGCCCGGCGCGACGGCCCGGTTGCGCGAGGCCTTCCAGTCCGATGTGGACGACGTGGAGTCGGCCGTGGCGCTGTCGTACGCCCTGCACGCCGATGGCACCCCGGCCGAGATCCGGTCGGTGCTGGGCGATTCCCCGCAGGCGCAGGCACATCTCGCCGTGCACGGGCTCGCGTGGCACGAGGCCGTGCCGTCGTCGGTCTCGCTCGACACGCCCGCCGGGGTGCTGCACCACGTGATGGTGGGCGACATCAGCTGCACGGAGGCCGTGGCGCGGGTGTCCACGTCGGACGTCCTGTCGTCGCTGACGTCCGCGATGGTCCTGAACCTGGCCGACAACCTGGACGAGGCGCTCGCCGTGCTCGACGAGGTGGACCGCGCGCAGGCCCCGGCGTTGCGGGCGCTGACGAACGTGATGCGCGCGAACGTCCAGCGCCGCAAGGGAGATCTCACCTCCGCGCACGCCGACCTGGCCGTGGCCGCCGACCACCTGAGGCAGGACCGCCGCTGGCACGCGGTCTCGACGTGGCACGCGACGCTGCTCGGCGACATCCTGCTGGAGGAGGGACGCCTGGACGAGGCCGCCGAGGTGATCGCCGAGGCCTCGACGGACGAGGCGCGGCGCACCTGGTCGTTCGGCGGCGTGCTGACCGTGCGCGGACGGCTGCTGACCGCGCGGGGCGACGACCACGAGGCCCTGGAAGCGTTCCTGGCCGCCGGCCGGCACTGCGCCGCGTGGCCGTACCGCAACCCGGCACCGCTCGCGTGGCGTTCGGGCGCGGCCGTGGCGTACGCGGCACTGGGCGACGGCGAACGGGCCCGCGCGATCGCCAGGGAGGAGGTCGAACTGGCCCGCGTCTGGGGCGCGCCGAGGGCGTTGGGCATGGCGCTGCGCGCGGAGGGCCGCGTGACGGCGGGCGCGGCCGGGCGAACGGTGCTGGAGGAGGCCGTGCGCGTGCTGCGCGGCTCCCCCGCCCGCCTGGAACTGGCGCGCGCGTTGGTCGACCTCGGCGTGGTGGCACGCCGCCAGGACGACAAGGCCTTCGCCCGCACGTGCCTGCGCGACGCGGTGGACCTCGCGCAGAAGTGCGGGTCGTCGGCGATGGCCGCGCGTGCCTACTCCGAACTGGTGGCGACGAGCGCCGGACCTCGGCGGATGCGGCAGACGGGCCCGACCGCGCTCACCCCGGTGGAGCACCAGGTGGCGGAACTGGCGGCACGCGGCCGTTCGGATGACGAGATCGCGTCGACGCTGCTCATGCCCGCCTCCGACGTGGAGGGCGTGCTGTCCAGCATCTACCGGAAGCTCGGCGTAGGCGGCCGTTTGCACCTGGCGGATGCTCTGTTCGTGGACTAGTGCCGTTGGTATGACCCCTGGCAGGCAATTTCACGCTCAGCAGGACGCCTCGCGGCACCGCCCCCACGCCCCCGTACAACCAGTACGAGGACGTGGGGGCGGCACCACGATGCGTCCGTCTGAACGCGAAATGGCTAGCGAGGTTTCATACCAACGGCACTAGTTGGGACCCGTTCGGCCGATTATCCGATTAGGTCGTCCGGCCTATCGTCCTGCCCATGGCGAGCGAATTTCAGCGCAGCAAGGTGGACCTGGTGTTCGGCGCGATGGACGTCACCGGCGACGGATATCTGACGGAGGAGGACTTCCGCCTGCTCGCCGAGCGGTGGGCGTCGCTGCGCGGCAGCGACGAGGAGCTGCTGTCCACCGTGATGCTGGGCTGGTGGAACACCCTGCGGCTGGCCGCGGGCGGAGCCGAGAGGGTGACGCTGGACGACGTGCTGAACGTCGTGGACGTGTTGCCCGGCAACATCGAGCCGGTGCTCGGGACGGCCGACGCGATGTTCGGCGCCGTGGACTCCGACGGGGACGACTACGTCTCCGAGGACGAGTACCGGGTGATGATCGAGGCCTGGCTCGGCCGCGAGGGCCGCACCGACTTCACCGTCCTCGACCTCGACGGCGACGGCAGGTTGTCGCGCAACGAGTTCACGACGCTGTGGGCCGAGTTCTGGGCCGGTGACGACCCGGACGCCGCCGGTTCCTACGTGTTCGGACCGGTCCGGACCGCCTGAGCTCCGGGAGGGTCGAGGCACGACGCCCGCCTCGACCCGTCGCCGGACTCGGTCAGGCGCCGTCCTCCAGCTCGCCCTCGGTCTCCAGGTAGGCCGACCGCAGCGCGTCCAGAGTGGACTCCTCCGGGTGCTCCCACATCTTGCGCTCGGCCGCTTCGAGCAGCCGCTCCGCGATGCCGTGCAGCGCCCACGGGTTCGACGTCTGCAGGAACTTCCGCGTCTCCGGGTCGAGCACGTAGCTCTCGGTCAGCTTCTCGTACATCCAGTCCGCGACGACACCGGTCGTGGCGTCGTAGCCGAACAGGTACTCGACCGTCGCCTGCAGCTCGAACGCGCCCTTGTAGCCGTGGTTGCGCATCGCGCCGATCCAGCGCGGGTTCACCACGCGGGCGCGGAAGATCCGCGACGTCTCCTCGGTCAGGGTGCGGGTGCGCACGGCCTCCGGGCGCGTGCTGTCCCCGACGTACGCGGCGGGCGCCTTGCCCGTCAACGCCTTCACCATCGTGACCATGCCGCCGTGGTACTGGAAGTAGTCGTCGGAGTCGGCGATGTCGTGCTCGCGGGTGTCGATGTTCTTGGCCGCCACCGCGATCCGCCGGTACGCCGACTCCATGTCCGCGCGTGCCTCGACACCGTCGACACCGCGGCCGTAGGCGTAGCCGCCCCACACCGCGTACACCTCGGCGATGTCGGAGGAGTCGCGCCAGTTGCGGCTGTCGATCAGCGGCAGCACGCCCGCGCCGTACGCGCCCGGCTTGGACCCGAAGACGCGCAACGTCGCCCGGCGCTGGTCGCCGTGTTCTTCCAGATCCCGCAGCATGTGTGCGCGCACGAAGTTCTGCTCCGCGGGCTCGTCGAGCGCGGCCACCAGCTGCACGGCGTCGTCCAACATGGACACGACGTGCGGGAAGGCGTCGCGGAAGAAGCCGGAGATGCGGACCGTGACGTCGATGCGCGGGCGCTGCAGCTCCTCCGGGGACACGACTTCCAGCCCGGTGACGCGGCGGGACTGGTCGTCCCACACGGGCCGGACGCCGAGCAGTGCGAAGACCTCGGCGATGTCGTCGCCGGCGGTGCGCATCGCGGACGTGCCCCAGACCGACAGGCCGACCGAGGGCGGCCATTCGCCGTCGTTCTCGGACCGGTAGCGCTCCAGCAGCGAGTCGGCCATCGCCTGGCCGGTCTCCCACGCGAGCCGCGACGGGATGGCCTTCGGGTCGACCGAGTAGAAGTTGCGGCCGGTCGGCAGCACGTTCACCAGGCCGCGCAACGGAGAACCCGACGGGCCGGCCGGGATGTAGCCGCCGTCCAGCGCGTGCAGGACGTTCGTCATCTCGTCCGTGGTGCGCGCGAGCCTCGGGACGACCTCGACGGCCGCGAACTCCAGGATCTTCTGCACGTCCGCCGAGGGGTGCAGACCCGCTGCGGCGGAACGGTCCCAGCCCGCGTCCTCCATCGCCTGGACGAGCGCGCGGGCCTCTTCCTCGATCGCGTCCACGTCTTCCCGTGCGGTGCTCGTGAGCCCGAGTGCCTCACGCAGACCTGGCAGCGCGGCGACCTGACCGCCCCACATCTGCCGCGCCTGCAACATCGCGAGCACGAGGTTCACGCGAACGGAACCGGTGGGCGCCTCGCCGAGGACGTGCAGGCCGTCGCGGATCTGGACGTCCTTGACCTCGCACAGCCAGCCGTCGACGTGCAGGATGAACTCGTCGAACTCCGCGTCGTGCGGCCGGTCGTCGAGCCCCAGGTCGTGGTCGAGCTTCGCGGCCTTGATCAGCGTCCAGATCTGCGCGCGGATCGCCGGCACCTTCGCCGGGTCCATCGCGGAGATGTTCCCGTACTCGTCGAGCAGCTGCTCCAGGCGCGCGATGTCGCCGTAGCTGTCGGCGCGGGCCATCGGCGGCACGAGGTGGTCGACCAGCGTGGCGTGCGCACGGCGCTTGGCCTGCGTGCCCTCACCGGGGTCGTTGACGAGGAACGGGTAGATCAGCGGCAGGTCGCCGAGCGCCGCGTCCGTGCCACAGGACGCCGACATGCCGACGGTCTTGCCCGGCAACCACTCCAGGTTGCCGTGCTTGCCGACGTGCACCACCGCGTCCGCGCCGAAGTTCGACTCGATCCACCGGTAGGCGGCGAGGTAGTGGTGCGACGGCGGCAGGTCCGGGTCGTGGTAGATCGCGATCGGGTTCTCGCCGAACCCGCGCGGCGGCTGGACGATCACCGCGACGTTGCCGGACCGCAGCGCGGCCAGCACGATCTCGCCGTCCTCGGACTTGGAGAAGTCGACGAACAACGAGCCGGGCGCCTCGCCCCAGTGCTCGCGCATCGACTCGCGGAAGTCCTCCGGCAGCGTCTCGTGGAACTCGCGGTAGTCGGCCGCGGCGATGCGGATCGGGTTGCTCTCGAACTGCTCCTGCGTGAGCCAGTCGGCGTCCTGGCCACCGGCGGCGATCAGCGCGTGGATCAGCTTGTCGCCGTCGAGCTCGTCGACGCCCGGCAGCTCGTCGCCGATGTCGTACCCGTGCTCCTTCATGGCCTTGAGCAGCCGCACGGTCGACGCGGGCGTGTCGAGCCCGACCGCGTTGCCGATGCGCGAGTGCTTCGTCGGGTACGCCGACAGCATCACGACGACCTTGCGCTCGGCGACCGGGATGTGGCGCAACCGGCCGTGCCGCACGGCGATGCCCGCGACGCGCAGCGCCCGTTCGGGGTCGGCGACGTAGACGGTGAGACCGTCTTCGTCGATCTCCTTGAACGAGAACGGGACCGTGATGATCCGGCCGTCGAACTCCGGGATCGCGACCTGGGTCGCGGTGTCCAAAGGAGACAGTCCGTCGTCGTTGGAATCCCACGTGTCGCGGCTCGACGTGAGGCACAACCCCTGCAGGATCGGTACGTCGAGCGCGGCCAGCGCCCCGACGTCCCACGCGTCGTCGTCACCACCGGCGGACGCCTTGGCGGGGTTCGTGCCCCCGGCGGCGAGCACCGTGACGACCAGCGCGTCGGCCTGCCGGAGGGTGTCGAGCAGCTCGGGTTCGGCGGTGCGCAGCGAGGAGCAGTAGACCGGCAGCGGCTTGCCGCCCTTGGCCTCGATCGCGTCGCACAGGGCGTGGATGAACGCGGTGTTCCCGGCGACGTGGTGCGCGCGGTAGTAGAGCACGGCGACCGTGGGACCGGTCTCCGGCGTGCTCTCCCGCTCCAGCACCCCCCACGTGGGCGTGGCGGCCGGTGCCGCGAAGCCGTGGCCGGTCAGCAGCACGGTGTCGGAGAGGAACTTGTGCAGCTCGGTGAGGTTCGCCGGGCCGCCGTGCGCGAGGTAGAGGTGCGCCTCGGCGCACACGCCACCGGCGACCGTCGACAGCTCCATGAGCGCCGCGTCGGGCTGCATCTCGCCCCCGAGCACGACCACCGGCAGCCCGCTCGCGAGGAGCCAGTCGAGCCCTTCCTCCCACATCCGGCGGCCGCCGAGGATGCGCACGAGGACCAGGTCGACGCCGTCCACCAGCGCGGGGAGGTCGTCGACGGTGGTGCGCGACGGGTTGCCGAGCCGGTACTCGGCACCGCTCGCACGCGCCGACAGCAGGTCGGTGTCGGAGGTCGACAGCAGCAGGATCACGCAGGCTCCATCCCTCGTGGGGTCCTCGCCCCAGGTTGCGGGTGACTGGCGAAGCAGAGTTCCTGACTCCCAGCGGTGTGCTGGTCACAGTGGCGGGACCGCGCCGGATTCACACCGGCTTCCTCCTGCGCTTCGTCGTTCGGGCTCACCCTAACCGGCGGGTTACAGTCCGACCTATGCGTAGTCACCCGGATGCCTGCCCCGGCGCCGTCGAGCTGCACGCCGCGGCCGACGGCGGGCTGGCGCGCATCCGGGTGCCCGGCGGCACGCTTTCCGCTGCTCAGTGGGACGTCGTGCGGGTGGCCGCACTGGAGCTCGGAAACGGTTCAGTGGAACTGACCTCGCGGGCGAACCTCCAGATCAGGGGCCTGCGGGACGGCGTGGAGCTGGGTGCGCGACTGGCCGCGGCGGGCCTGCTGCCGTCGGCCACGCACGAGCGGATGCGCAACATCATCGCGGCGCCGCTGGAGGACAACCAGGGGCTGGTCGACGAGATCGACGCGGCGTTGTGCGCGGACCCGGAACTGGCGGACCTGCCAGGCCGTTTCCTGCTCACGGCAGGGGAGTCGGTGAGCGGGCTGGGCGGCGACTTCGGCCTGGTCAGCGCCCCGGAGGGCACGTTCGCCCTGCTGCTCGCCGGTCGTGACACCGGTGTGCGCGTCACCGACCCCGCCGACGCCGTCCTCACCGCCGCCCGCCTGTTCCAGCGGCTGCGCGGCCCGGCCTGGCGCCTGTCCGAAGTGGACGACGGTGTGCGAAAGATCACCGCTCACTTCGGCACGACGGACGCCCCGCGCATCACCCCTGCTGTGACTCCTGTCGCACCTTCACCGTTGACCCCGGGCGTTCCACTAGGCCGCCTCGACGCGCACCAGCTTCCGGGCGTCGCCCTCCGCCTGACGCCGTGGCGCGGCCTGGTCGTGCCCGCCGGCACCGACACCTCCGGCCTGATCACGGACCCCGGCTCCCCCTGGCACGGTGTGAGCGCCTGCACCGGCCGCCCCGGCTGCGCGAAGTCGCTCTCCGACGTGCGGGCCGACGCCCGCGCGTGGCTCGGAACCCCGCACGACCGGCCCGTTCACTGGTCGGGCTGTGCCCGCCGCTGCGGTCGTCCCGCCGGTGATGTGATCGAGTTCGTCGCGACCGGCGACGGCTACGAGGAGATCAGGTGACGCAGTACATCAAGGACGGGGCGGAGATCTACCGCCAGTCCTTCGCCACCATTCGCGCGGAGTCGGACCTCACCAGGTTCCCGGCAGACGTCGCGAAGGTCGTCGTCCGCATGATCCACGCGTGCGGTATGACCGACCTGCCCGACGACGTCGCGTTCTCCGCGAACGTCGTGCGTGACGCCAGGGAGGCGTTGCACGACGGCGCGCCGATCCTGTGCGACGCCAACATGGTCGCGTCCGGCGTGACCCGCCGCCGGCTGCCGAAGGACAACGAAGTCCTTTGCTACCTCCAGGATCCGCGCACACCCTTACGAGCGCAGGAGATCGGCAACACGCGCAGCGCCGCCGCCCTCGAACTGCTCGCGGACCGCTTTGACGGCGCGGTGATCGCGATCGGCAACGCCCCCACCGCGCTGTTCCACCTCCTCGACCTGATCGCCGCGGGAGCCCCGAAGCCGGCGGCGGTTCTGGGCATCCCGGTCGGGTTCATCGGGGCGGCGGAGTCCAAGGAAGCTTTGGCCGCAACGGATCTGGAGCACCTCGTGGTGCGCGGCCGGCGCGGCGGCAGTGCCATGACGGCGGCGGCCATCAACGCGATCGCGAGCGAGGAAGAGTGATGACGGGCAAGCTCTACGGCGTCGGCGTGGGTCCCGGCGACCCGGAACTCGTGACGGTGAAGGCCGCACGGCTCATCCACGACGCCGACGTGATCGCGTTCCACAGCGCCCGCCACGGCCGCAGCAACGCGAAGACCGTTGCGGCGCCGTACTTCCGCGACGGCCAGATCATGGAACAGCTCGTCTACCCGGTCACCACCGAGGACACGGACGACTACCAGGGCGAGATCGACGCGTTCTACGAGGAGGCCGCCGCCACGCTGGCCGCGCACCTCGACGCCGGGCGTGACGTCGTCGTGCTCGCGGCGGGCGACCCGTTCTTCTACGGCTCGTACATGCACATGCACAAGCGCCTCAAAGACCGCTATGAGTGGGAGGTCGTCCCCGGCGTCACGTCCGTGAGCGGGGCGAGCGCCGTCCTCGGCACCCCGCTCGTGGAACGCGACGAGGTGCTCACGATCCTGCCCGGAACGCTGCCGCCCGACGAGCTCGCGTCCCGGCTCGCCGACACCGACTGCGCCGCGATCCTCAAGCTGGGCCGCACCTTCGGCAACGTCCGCGAGGCGCTCGAAGCTTCCGGCAGGCTCGACGGCGCGTGGTACGTGGAGCGCGCCACCACCACGCGGCAGAAGATGTCGCCGCTGGCCGACGTCGACCCCGAGTCCGTCCCGTACTTCTCGATCGCGCTGCTGCCGAGCCGGTCCAAGCCCGCCAAGCCGAAGGGCGAGGTCGTGGTCGTCGGCCTCGGCCCCGGTACCCGCGCGTGGCTCACCCCGGAGGCCCGCCAAGAGCTCGAAGCCGCCGACGAACTGGTCGGCTACAGCACCTATCTCGACCGCGTGCCGGAACGTCCCGGCCAGCAGCGGCACTCCTCGCACAACCAGGTCGAGTCCGAACGCGCTGCCTTCGCGCTGGACCTGGCGCGCAAGGGCTCGCGGGTCGCGGTCGTGTCGTCGGGCGATCCCGGCGTGTTCGCCATGGCCACCGCGGTGCTGGAGGTCGCGGCGGAGACCCAGGACGTGCCGGTGCGCGTCATCCCCGGTGTGACGGCCGCGAACGCCGTGGCGGCCAAGGCGGGCGCGCCGCTCGGGCACGACTACGCGGTGATCTCCTTGAGCGACCGGCTCAAGCCGTGGGACGTCATCGCCGAACGCCTCGAGGCCACCGCCAAGGCCGACCTGGTCGTCGCGATCTACAACCCGGCCTCCAAGGCTCGCACGCACCAGGTCGCGGACATGCGAGACCTTCTGTTGCGGCACCGCGAACCGGAAACTCCGGTGGTCGTGGGACGCGACGTCGGCGGCCCCGAGGAGGAGATCCGTGTGCTCACGCTCGGCACCCTCGCCCCCGACACGATCGACATGCGTTGCCTGCTGATCATCGGTTCGTCGCAGACCGTCGTCACGGACGCGGGCGTGGTGTTCACGCCGCGCCGCTACCCGTCCTGACCACGTCCGCACCCTCCGCGCCGGCAACGGCCGGCGCGGAGGGTGCGGAGGGCCGGGTTCAGGTGATGATGCGTCCGCCGGAGCGGAACGACCCCGTGAGCGGCTGATAACCGTCCGTCCACGTCACCTGGGCCGCCATCACGCTGTCGGTCCTGCCCGTGAACCCGTCGTAGAGCACGTGGTGGGAGCACGTCGCGGACGGGCCGGGCGTTGTGCACAGCGGGCTGGTCGGCGGGATGATGCTGGTGCCCTTGCGGATGCCGATGATCATGCTGATGTCCTTGACCAGGGGCGACAACTGGTTGGTCGCGGTGTCCCGGCAGGCGATGGCCCACGTGACGTGGAGCTGACCGTCGTAGAGGGTGACGTCGTTGCCGACGCCGACCTCGCAGCGGATCGCGGCCGCGGACACGTCCCCCTGGGCGGACAGCCCGATGACGGGCCCGCTGAACACGACCCGCGGTGCGGCCGGCACCGCTGTCGCGGCTGACGCGGTGCCGGCCGCACCGGCACTCAGCAGCAGGACGGACAGGAAGCAGGCGATCCGCCTGAATCCACCCAACATGCGCTTCTCCTTGCGTTCGTCATGTGGATCGGGACGCAGGCCAGCGTGGACGCCCGGTTTCGTGCGGCCACACAACGTTCTGCGAATCGGCTGTTCAGTGGTGCCGCCCTGGGTGCCTCCGGGAATAAGCAGGAATTCGCACATCGCCGTGCCGCGATCGGAGGGGGAGCTGCGCGGGTGAGGGTGGAGCTGCGGGTGCTGGGCCAGGTCGAGGTCTTCGTCGACGGAACGCGGGTGGACCTCGGGCACGCCCGCCAGCGGTACGTGCTGGCGACGTTGCTGGTCGAGGCCAACCAGGTGGTCTCCACCGACCAGCTGGTGGACCGGATCTGGGGCGAGCGCCCGCCCCGGCGGGCCCGGCAGTTGGTGAGCAACTACCTGTCGCGGCTGCGCATCCTGCTGTCCGCCAGTGGCGTCGCGGACGAGGTGGTGATCGAGCGGCGCGGTGGCGGCTACGTCCTGCTGGCCGCACCCGGTCAGGTGGACGTGCACCGGTTCCGGCGCCTGGTCGCCGATGCCCGCGCCGACGCCGACGAGGTCCATGCGTCGGAACTGCTGGAGCAGGCCGCGCAGGTGTGGCGTGGTGAGGCGCTGGCCGGGCTGGACACGCCGTGGATCGCCACGCTGCGCCAGGAACTCGAGCGCGAGCGGTTCGCCGCCGACACCGACCGCCTCGAACTGGCGCTGCGCCAAGGCCGGCACGCCGCGCTGCTGCCCGAGTTGACCACGCGTGCCCAGGCGCACCCGCTGGACGAGCGCATCACGGCCCAGCTCATGCTCGCTCTGTACCGCAGCGGTCGTCAGGCCGACGCGCTGGAGCGCTACGAGCGGCTGCGCGTCCTGCTGGCCGAGGAGCTCGGCGTCGATCCCCGGCCGCCCCTGCGAGAACTCCACCAGAGGATGCTGGCCGCCGATCCCGGCCTCGCCGCCCAGGAGAACCGGTCACCGGTGGTACCGCGCCAGCTGCCGGCCGCTCCCGCGCTGTTCACCGGCCGGACCCTCGAACTGGCCGAGCTGGACCGCGCCCTCACCGGCGCCCGCAACGGCCGGGCCACGGCTGGAACGGTGGTGATCTCGGCGATCGGCGGCGCCGGCGGGATCGGCAAGACGTGGCTGGCCCTCACGTGGGCGCACCGCAACCTGCACCGGTTCCCCGACGGCCAGTTGTTCGTCGACCTGCACGGGTTCAGCCCCACCGGCCGGCTGACCGAGCCCGCCGACGCGCTGCGCGGATTCCTCAACGCCCTGGGCCAGGACGCCGATCACCTCCCGTCCGACCTGGACGCGGCGGCCTCGCTGTACCGGAGCCTGGTGGCGGGCAAGCGGATGCTCGTCGTCCTGGACAACGCCGCCACCGCCGACCAGGTCGTCCCCCTGCTGCCCGGCAGCCCGGACTGCACCGTGCTGGTCACCGGCCGCACCACCCTGTCCTCGTTGATCGACCGCCACGGAGCCCGCCACCTGCCCCTCGACGTCCTCACCCACGGCGAGGCCCGCGCCCTGCTGGCCACCCGCCTGGGCGAACGGCGGATCAACGCCGAACCCGGCCTGACCGACGACCTGATCGAACTGTGCGGACGCCACCCCCTGGCCCTGGCGATCACCGTCCGCCACGCCACCACCCACCCCACCATCCCGCTCGCGGAGCACACCGCGGAACTGCGCGACCTCGGGCTGGCGGTGCTCGACCACGACATCGACCCCACCGCCAGCCTGCCGGCCGTGCTGTCGTGGTCCCTGCACCACCTCACCGACGAGCAACGCGTCACGTTCGCGCTGCTGGGAATCGCCCCCGGTCCGGACATCGACCTGCCCACCGCCGCGGCCCTCACCGGTCTGTCCCCGGCGCGGACTCGCAAGGTCCTGCGCGCGCTGGAGGAGCACTCACTGCTCGACCGGCACCCGCACGGCCGTTTTCGAATGCACGACCTGGTCCGCTCCTACGCCGCGGAGACAGCCCGTGACCTCCTCGAACCGGTGCGGCGGGCGGCGGTGGACCGGGTGGTCGACTTCTACCTGCACACCACGGACGCGGCCGACCGCCTCCTCGAACCCCACCGCCCGCCGATCCCGCTCGACCCGCCCGCTCCCGGGGTCCACCCCCACCCGTTGACCGACCGCGCCACCACGCTGGCCTGGTTGGATGTCCACCATCCCCATCTGCTGGCCGCCCAGCACACCGCCGCCGCCCACGACCGTCCCCAGGTCGTGTGGCACCTGGCCTGGGCGCTGGCCACGTTCCACCTGAGGCGGGGACACCGCCACGACGACCTGGCCGTCTGGCAGGCCGCCGTCGACGCCGCCGAACGACTGCCCGATCCCGCCGCCCTCGTCCACGCCCGCCGGCGGCTCGGCCACGCGCACGCGGAGTTGGGACAGCACGAGCAAGCCGTCGCCCATCTGCACCGCGCCCTCGCCGTGGCCGAAGACCACCACGACCCCGCCCAGCAGGCCCGGACACACCACGCCCTCGCGTGGGCCTGGGGACAACAGGGAGACAACCGGCAGGCATTGGCACACGCCCGTCGTGCCGTGGCACTCCTGCGCGACCTGGACGAGCCGGTGTGGGAAGCCGACGCCCTCAACACGGTGGGCTGGCACGCCGCACACCTGGGCGACTACGACACCGCCCGCTCGCATTGCCGGGCAGCCCTCGACCTGCACCGGCACCAGCAGGACCGCGACGGCGAGGCGGACTGCCTGGACAGCCTGGGTTTCATCGCCCACCGCACCGGTGACCACCGGCGGGCCATCGATCACTATCGCGAGGCACTCGCCCTCTTCCGCAGCGTCGGCAACGCCGTCGAGGCCGCCGTCACCCTCGAAAACCTCGGCCATCCCCACGTCGCGCTCGGCGAAGTCGCGCAGGCCCGTTCGGTGTGGCGGGAAGCGCTGGAGCTCTACCGGCAGCAGGGCCGTGACAACGATGTCGCCCGCGTCCAGCGGCAACTCGACGACCTCGACAGGTCAGCGGCCCAGCCAGCCGAGCGCGCCCTCCACGGTGTCCACCACCTGGGCGGGCGGTAGCGGTGGCCGCCGCACGATCACGACCGGAACGCGGAGCTGACGCGCGGCTTCGAGCTTGGCCGAGGTCATCGAACCGCCGCTGTCCTTCGTGACCAGCACGTCGATCCGGCGAGAGCGCATCAGCTCCAGCTCACCGTCCACAACGAACGGGCCTCGGGACAGCAGCACCTCGATCCGTTGCGGCATCGGCGGTTCCGGCGGCTCGACCATCCGCGCCAGGAACCACTGCGGGCACCCGGCGAACTCCGCGAGATCCTGCCGCCCGGTCGTCAGGAACACCCGCTCGCCCGGCAGGTTCCGCGCGGCTTCGGCCACGCTGCCGACCCAGTGCCATCCGTCGACCGGCGTGAACCCGGGACGGCGCAGGATCAGGAACGGCACACCGACCCGCGCACAGGCCTCGAAAGCGTTCGCGGTGATCTGCCGCGCGAACGGATGCGTGGCATCGACAACGGCATCAACCCGGTTGTCCCGCAACCACTGCGCCAGCCCGTCGACCCCTCCGAACCCACCGATCCGCACCTCGCCGGCGGGAAGGGCGGGGTTGCTGACCCGGCCGGCCAGCGAGGAGACAGCGGTCACCCGGGAAGCCAGTTCGCGCGCCTCCCCCGTCCCCCCGAGGATCAGGATCATCGAACGCGCGCGGCCGAGTACAGGTGGCTGTCCGGGAACTGCGTCGCCCCCAGCACCTGCCCCACGATGATCACCGCGGTCCGCCTGATCCCGGCGGCCTCGACCTGCGCGGCGATGTCGTCCAGCGTCCCCCGCAGCACGACCTCGTCCTCCCGGGACGCGTACGCGACGACCGCGACCGGGCAGTCCCACCCGTAGTTCGGCGCCAGTTCCGCCACGACGTCCGAGATCCGCTGCACGGCGAGGTGCAGCACGAGGGTCGCGTGGCTGCGTCCCAGCGTGTCCAGGTCCTCGCCCTCGGGCATCGGCGTGGCGCGCTGCGAGGTCCGCGTGAGGATCACCGTCTGCCCGACGCCGGGCACCGTCAGCTCGCGCTGCAACGACGCCGCCGCGGCCGCGTAGGCCGGCACCCCGGGCGTCACGTCGTAGTCGATGCCCAGCGCGTCCAACCGGCGCATCTGCTCGGCCATCGCACTGAACACCGACGGGTCGCCGGAGTGCAGCCGGGCCACGTCCAGCCCCTGCTCCGAGGCCGCGACGAGCTCGGCGACGATCTCGTCCAGCGTCAGCTCGGCCGTGTCGACCTTCCGCGCCCCGGCGGGGCAGAAGTCCAGCAACTCCTCCGGCACCAGCGCACCGGCGTAGAGGCAGACGGACGACGACTCGATCAGCGACCGCCCCCGCACCGTGATCAGGTCGGCCGCTCCGGGCCCGGCCCCGATGAAGTGCACGGTCACTTCGTCACGCTCCACGTCGTCACGGGCATGTGCGGCCGCCAGCCGGTGAACTTGCCGACCGACGAGCCGCGGTTCACCGCGATCCGCACCAGGTCACCGCCGAGCCGCGCGTACCACTGCGCCACCACGGCCTCGGATTCGAGCGTCACCGCGTTGACGACCAGACGACCACCCGCGGCCAGCGCGTCCCAGCAGGACTGCAGCACGCCGGGCACGGTCACCCCGCCGCCGATGAAGATCGCGTCGGGCTTCTCCAGCCCTTCCAACGCCTCCGGCGCCCGTCCGATGTGGACCTCGACACCGGGCACACCCAGAGACGCAGCGTTACCCCGGATTCGCTCTGCGCGTTCGTCCGACTGCTCGATGGCGATCGCGCGGCACGTCGGGTGCGTGCGCGCCCACTCGATCGCGATGGAACCCGATCCCGCGCCGACGTCCCACAGCAGCTGCCCGGGCAGCGGCGCCAATCTCGACAGCGAAATAGCCCGCACCTCTCGCTTCGTCAGCTGGCCATCGGAGTCGTACACGTCATCGGGCAGGCCGGGGACCCTCGAGAGAGCGCTCCCGTCGTACTCGATCGCGATCACGCACAGCGGGTCCGAGTCCTGCCCGAACCAAGGGTAAACCCGCTCGGCGGGACCACCTAGCTGTTCGAGCACCGTGATCGATCCGGCGATCCCCGCGACCGTCGCGGGGTCACCGCCCAGCACGAGCACGCGCCGTCCCGGCGTCAGCACGGGGCGTAGCAGATCGACCGGGCGCGCCACCAGCGACACGACCTCGACCTCGTTCAACGCCCACCCGAGCCGCGCGCAGGCCAAAGACACCGACGACGGGTGCGGGACCACGCGCACCCGTTCCCCCAGCAACCGGACCAAAGTGGTCCCGATGCCGTGGAACATCGGGTCACCCGACGCCAGAACGCACACGTCCCGGTACTTCTCGAACAACGCGGGCAAGGCCGGCACCAGCGGCGACGGCCACGCGACCCGTTCGAACTCCCCCGGTACCAGGTCGAGCTGCCG
Source organism: Lentzea sp. HUAS12 (assembly GCF_024125735.1). Taxonomy (NCBI): domain Bacteria; kingdom Bacillati; phylum Actinomycetota; class Actinomycetes; order Pseudonocardiales; family Pseudonocardiaceae; genus Lentzea; species Lentzea sp. HUAS12. The sequence continues at coordinate 9,353,134 of NZ_CP099738.1, read as the reverse complement.
CCGCGACCCCATCAGCACACGCGAGCTGGAAACGGCCTGTTGAGCCGCAGGGGAAAGCCCGTCCCAGCCGTCGGCGCCGATGCCGACGACCACGACGTCAGACGCTGCCGGAGACACGCTTCACCTGGATCTCGATCACCACGCGCGTCGGGTTGACGCGCGGCTGCTTGTAGCGCGCCGCATACCGCTGCTCGGCGTCCCTGACGGATTCCACGTCGTCGCGCACGACGGCAGGACCCTCCAACGTGGACCAACGCCGACCGTCCACCTGGCACACCGCGGCATACCCGGCCCTGCGGGCGTGCTTGACCTTCCAGGACCCGCCGTCGGTGATGATCCGCGCGATCCCGGTCTCCTGGTCGAGCGTGACCCCGACCGGAACAACCTGCACGGTCCCGTCCGGACGAACGGTGGACATCGTGCACAGGTGGCGTTCCGCCCAGAACTCGGTGAACTCGGGGCCGCGCTCGATCGACATGGTCCGCATCATAGGTGGGCGCAGCGATGCGGCCCGTCACCAGGAGGAGGTGACGGGCCGCACTTCAGAGCAGCACTACGGGTAGCTGACGACGTTCACCGGCACGGTGCCCGGCGGTGTCACCCCGCCCACGTTGTTGACCACGTGGGTGATCGTTCCCTGGTAGTTGAGCGACACGGTCAGCAGGTTGTGCAACCTGACGCCGGACCGGTTGGGCACCTCGAACGCGTTCTCGGCCCGCACGGACGGGTTGACGTTGAAGAAGCAGTAGCTGCCGAGTCCCCACGCCTCGTGCGTGGTGACGTTGTCGCCGACCTTGTAGGCCGCATATCCGGCCTGCCCGTTCGGCCTGTTCCAGGTCGCCTGGTTCGGCACGTCGTACGGCATCTCGTTCTGGAAGAAGATCGTCCGGCCGCGCTCGCCGTTCCAGATCACCTGGTACTTCTGGTAGTGCTCGACGAACAGGCCGGTGGCCAGGACGTCGTTGCCGTTCACGACCAGACCGGTGTCCCCGATCGCCTCGTCCCAGCCCCAGGTGCCGGCGTTGCCGTGGTCGGCGCGCCAGATCCAGGTGTGGTCGATGATCGTGTTGTGGCTGTTGATCACCAGGCTGTTCGTCGCCTTGCCCGCGATCGCGCCGCCGACGCGGAAGAACACGTCCTGCAGCGTGGTCGGGTTGGACGCGTGCGAGGCCGACGAGCCGGCCGGGCCCACGGTCAGCAGCGAGTTCGACAGCGTGGTGCCGGCGTCGAACAGGACGCCCTTGATCCGCACGCCGTCGACGTCCGCGACCTGCATCGCGGTGACGCCGTTCTGCGGCACGATCGTCGCGTAGCCGATGCCCAGCACGACGGTGTTCGGCCGCGTGATGTTGATCGTCTGGTTGACGTTGTAGATGCCGGGCGTGAAGAACAGGTTGCAGCCGTTGCCGAGCGCCGCGTTGATCGTCGCGGCGGTGTCACCGGACTTCACGACGTAGAAGTCGCTCATCGGCAGCGAACTGCCCGGCGTGCCACCGTTGACCCACGACGCACCGGAAGCGTTGGTGCGCAGGGAGGGCAGGAACACCCGGTACTTGCCGTTCTCGAAGTAGAGGTACGGCACGTCGCGCGAGATCGGCGTCGTCGCCAGGTTGGTCGACGGCGGGTTCGGGAACGTGGTCGCGGGCGCGCCCGGCGTTCCGGAGAACACCATGTTCCACACGCCGCCGTTCCAGCTGCCGTAGTTGGAGTCGCGCGTGTACCACTGCTGCTGCGAGACCGACGCGGTCTGGCCGGACACGCGGGTGTCCGCGGTGTAGCCGCCGGACGCGAACCCGTAGCTGGCCGGGTAGAGCGCCAGGTTGCCGCGGACGTCCATGCGCCGGAACGGAGCGGCCTGAGCGACGGCCCAGCGGTTGGTGCCACTGCTCGGGACGACCGTCATGTTCTCGGCGGAGCGCCAGAAGTTCTGCAGCGCCACACCCTTGTCGGACTCGTTGAACGCGTCCACGGTGATGTCGCCGTTGATCACGACGTCACCGGGGTTCTTGCCCAGTCCCGACACCGACGTGTAGTAGCCGACGTCGTCGTGGATGCCGCTGTACGTACCGGGCTTGAACAGGTGCGCGACCCTCCGCGGCGCCATCTGCGCGGTCAGCGTGTCCTTCTGGTTGTTGAAGTCGATGTCGAGCTGCGTCTGGATGCTCGTCGCCGACATGCTCGGGTCGAAAACGCGCGTGTTCGGCCCGAAGTTCGGGTTGTCGGACTGCAAACACCCCTGCTGCGTCCCGATCGTGTACGTCGCGCTGGCCACCGCGGAGTTCACGAGCCCCGACTTGATGCCGATCGCGCTGATGGTCCTGTTGCTGGGCACGGAGATGGGCCCGCTGTAGACAGGACTGCTGCTCGTCGGCGTCGATCCGTCCACTGTGTACCGGATGGTCGCGCCGGACGTGGACGTCGAGATCGTCACCGTCTGCGCGGACGCGTAGGCACCACCCGGCGGGCTGAACGTCGGCGTCGCGACCGGCGTGCCGATCACGTACTGCGCGCTGCCGACGGCCGAGTTGGGCTGACCGGACTTGATGCCGATCGCGTTGACGGTCCTGTTGCCGGGCACCGAGATCGGCCCGCTGTAGACAGGACTGCTGGTGGTGGGCGTGGACCCGTCGGTGGTGTACCGGATCGTCGCGCCGCTGGTGGACGTCGAGATCGTGACCGTCTGCGCGGTCGAGTACGTGCCACCGGGCGGGCTGAAGGTCGGCGTCGCCACCGGCTGCACCGCACCCTGGTGGGTGTACGTGAAGTGCGGCGTGTCGTACTGCGGACCGCTCTTCTCGTAGGTGAACCAGTAGTCGATGACCGTGCCGGACGACAGCGACCCGACGGTCTTCTGCCAGGTCCCGGCGTTGTTGGTCATGCGGAAGTTCTGCTGTGCCTGGCCGGAGATCAGGTAGTGCACGTCGACGTAGGCGGCAGGGGTCGTCGGCGTGAAGTTGATCCGGGCCTGAGTCGCGTCGATCGCGGTCACGTTCTGCGTGTAGTCGTCGGCCGCGTACGCGGCCTCGACCGTCGCCAATGACGACAGGGCAATCGCTACGGCGGCAAGTCCACGCCGCCATCTCACCTTTGAGAGCGCTCTCACACCTGGAACGGTAAAGCGGAGATGACGGTTGCGGAAGATGAAAGTTTCACGAAAGCTTCCCGGCACGAGTTTGTTTTCACCCGAACGAGCAGCGGCTTGAAGTGAATACAACCCATAGCGTCGGTGCATGACTGCATCCACCGCGTACAGCCGGGACCTGGGTGACGAGCTCCGGCGCCTTCGCGAGACCTGCACGGGTTTCGGCGGCCGCAAGATGGCCGAGAAGCTGGGCTGGGACCCGAGCAAGGTCTCGACCGTGGAACACGGCCGGGCACGTGCCAGCGAGGTCGACATCATCCAGTTCTTGTCCATGTGCGGCAAGGACATCGACTACATCAACGACTTCAGGCGCCGCTACCAGCACGCGTTCGACGAGTACATCGTGCAGGTGTCCGACAACCTCCGCACTGTCGCGATGGCCGAGGCCACCGCTTCGGCACTCACGAGCTACTCGCCACAGGCGATACCCGGCTTGGTCCAAACTCCGGAGTACGCCGACGGTCACTACCGGATGACCGGAATGGTGACGGAAGCGCGGATCCCCGCACTCGTCCAGATCCGGGTCGACCGACAGGCGGTGCTGCGCCGCCACGATCGGCCGACTTGCGTGTTCTACATCCATGAGAACGCGCTGCGGTTGCGAGTGGGAAGCAGCGCGATCATGAAGGATCAATACGCCCGGCTCCTGTTCCACGCGCACACCATCCGAGTGGTGCCAGACGACGCGCCGGTGGTGGCCTCGAGCTGCGCGCTCTGGGAGTTCGAGAAGGCCCGGCCGGTGGTCTACAGCGAGACCGAACTGACGAACGTGTACGTGCAGGACCCCGGCGCGATCGCTCGGACTCGGCTGCTCTTCGATCGTCTGGATGAAGTCGCGTTGAATGCGGAACAATCGCGGAGCAGGCTGGCGGACTACGTCGGCCGACCGCGAGAGGATTCCGATGATGCAGGACCGCACTTGGCGTACTAGCAGCTACAGCGTCGGCACCGAGGAAGGTGAGTGCGTCGAAGTCTCGCTCTCCCACGACGCCCTCGTCCGGGACTCGAAGAACGCGAGCGGCGGCGTGCTCGCGTTCTCGGTCCCCGCCTGGCAGAGCCTGCTCAGGTCCCTCGGTTCTCGTTGAGGTAGTTGTAGATCGTGTAGCGGGTGACCTCGAGGACGCCCGCCAGGTGGTCGACCGAGTCGCGGATGAGGAAGAAGCCTGCCTCGTCCAGCACCCGGACGACCTGCGACTTGTGCACCTTCTTCATCAGCTCGACCGGCACGCCCACGTCGGCGATGGCCTTCTCGACCAGTGAGCGCTGCAGCGTGTCCACGTCCTGCGGGAAGGACTCCACCGGGCCCGACGCCTCGTGGGCCGCGAGTTTGTTGACGCACAGGCAGCCCACGGCGACGCCCGACGCGTCGCGGACGAAGGTCGTCGACGACCAGATCGCGCGGCCGTCCGGGGCGTAGGTCTCGTAGCCCGGCATGTCGGTGGTGGTGCCCCGTCGCACGAGGCCCAGCAGCAGGTCCGTCATCGGGCCGCCCACCTGGCGGCCGGTCAGGGAGCCCGCGATGGCGATGATCGAGTTGGGCAGGCGGGACAGGTCGTGCACGACGACCTCGGTGTCCGGGCCCAGGGCGGACGCCAGGCTGTCGATGGTGGGCACCAGCGCCGACAAGGCTGCCGGAATCGGGGAGGAAGCCGGGCCGGACAACGACTTCAGGGCCGCCCGCAGACGCTCCAACGTGCCGCGCGAGGTGGTGGCGTGCGGGGACAGGCGGACGTGCTCCGGGCGGACGGTCGCGGTGATGCCGAAGGCGTTCAGGGCCTCGCCGACGACCGAGGCGGCCTCGGGCATCGTGAACGCGAGGATTCCAGCTCGGCGTTCTCGTGCCGACACGACCTTGCCACCGGCCGACAGCACGATCTCCTCGACCTCGGCGACGATCTCGGCCACCGCGGTGGCCAGCCTGGAGACGCCGGCCAGTTCGACGAGTTCCAGGGCCTCCGCGAAGGCGCCGGAGACGATCGGCGAGAGGTTCGTGATGTTCCAGGAGGCGGCGTCCGGGGCGGCGGCGTGCACCGAGTCGTCGAACAGGCCCGCGTCCACGGCGCCGGTCCAGCCCGACAGCACCGGCGAGAGGCGTTCCAGAGCTCGGTCGGAGAGCACCGCGAAACCGGTGCTCCAGCCCGCCCGCAGCCACTTCTGGCCGCCGACGACGAGCACGTCGGCGAGTTCCCACGGCTCGTCGACCACGCCGAAGCCCTGGATGCCGTCCACGACCAGCAGGCGGTCGCCCACCGCCTCGCGCAACGCCGCGAGGTCCGCGCGGTAGCCGGTGCGGAAGTCCACAGCGGACACCGACAACGCCGAGACCTCGGGCGTCAGACCGGTAGCGACGGCCGCCGGGTGCACCGGGCCGTCGAGCACGACCGACGGGATGCCCGCCCGCACCCACGGGTAGGTGTTGGACGGGAACTCCGCGGCCGAGTACATGACCGTGCCGGACAGTCCGAAGGCCGCCTGGAACAGGCCGATCGACGTGTTGGGCACCAGGGCGACGTGGTCGGTGTCCGTGCGGCAGAGGCGCGCGACGGCGGCCTTCACCCGCTGCTCCTCGCGCATCAGGGTGTCCACGGTGGACGGCCCGGCGAGCGAGGCCTGCTCCAGCAGGCGGGAGGTGGCCGTGACGACCGCCAGCGACGGCGGGCCGAAGCGGGCGAAGTCGAGATACCCCTCCGGTTCGCGGAACTGGGCGAGGTACGAGGCGTCGATCAACTCAGAGCACCTTTGCGAGGAACTGTTGCGTGCGCGGCTGCTGCGGATTGTCCAGCACGCCGGACGGTGTGCCGGACTCCACCACCGCGCCGTCGACGAGGAACACCACGCGGTCGGCGACCGAGCGGGCGAAGCCGATCTCGTGGGTCACCACGATCATCGTCATGCCGTCGCGGGCCAGCGAGGTCATGACGTCGAGCACCTCGCCGACCAGCTCCGGGTCCAACGCGGACGTGGGCTCGTCGAACAGCATCAGCTTGGGCTTCATCGCCAGAGCGCGGGCGATCGCAACACGTTGCTGCTGACCTCCCGAGAGCTGGGCCGGGTACGCGCCCGCCTTCTCGGCCAGCCCCACCCTCTCCAGCAGCGCCAGCGCCTCCGCGCGCACCTCCGCGCGACCGCGGCCGAGGACCTGGACCGGCCCCTCCATGATGTTCTCCAGCGCCGTGCGGTGCGGGAACAGGTTGAACCGCTGGAACACCATCCCGACGTCCCGGCGCTGGTGGGCGGCCTCGCGTTCGCGCAGCTCGTAGAGCTTGCCGCCGGCCGAACGGAACCCGACCGGCACGCCGTCGACCCAGATGCGGCCGGCGTCGATGGTCTCCAGGTGGTTCACGCACCGCAGGAACGTCGACTTGCCCGCGCCCGACGGGCCGAGGAGGCACACGACCTCGCCGCGCTCGACCTCCAGGTCGATGCCCTTGAGCACCTCGGTGTGCCCGAACGACTTGCGGACACCGACCGCCTCAACGAGGGCCATAAGCACGCTCCAGGTAGTGCTGCCCGATCGACGCGAGGGACACCATCACGAGGTACCAGGCCGCGGCGGCGAACAGCGTTTCCATGATCTCCAGGTTCCGCGACGAGATGTTGTTCGCGGCGTGGATGAGCTCGGTGAAGGCGATCACCGACGCCATCGACGTGCCCTTGATCATGTTGATGAAGTTGTTGCCCGTCGGCGGGATGATCACCCGCATCGCCTGCGGCAGGACGACGCGCCGCAGAGTCGTCAACGGCGTCATGCCGATCGACTTGGCCGCCTCGGTCTGCCCCTCGTCGACACTGCTCAGCCCCGCGCGGACGATCTCCGCCATGTAGGCGCTCTCGTTGAGCCCCAGGCCGAGCAGCGCCGCGACGAACGCCGTCATGACCACGTTGGTGGGCACGGAGAACAGCATCGGGATGCTGATGTTCTGGAAGACCAGCGCGAGGTTGAACCAGATCAGGATCTGCAGCAGCACGGGCAGCCCGCGGAACAGCCAGATGTAGCCGATCGCGAACCACCGCGCGACGGGGTTCGCGGACAGCCGCATCAGCGCCACGACCACACCGAGCACGATCGCGCCGCCCTGCGCGGCGACGGCGAGCACGATGGTGTTGAGCAGGCCTTCGAGCATCACGGGGTGTGTGAAGAACCCCGGCACGTCCTCCCACTGGATCTGGGCCTCGGACATCGCCCAGCCCAGTCCCGCGATGACCAGCACGATCACCGCGCCGCTGATCCACCGCCAGGGGTGGCGCAGCGGCACGACGACCAGTTCCTCACGCACGTCGTTCATGCGGGTGTCACTTGCCATTGACGGTGGCCTTGGTGATCGCACCCTGCTTGATGTCCCAGGTGGTGACGATCTTCTCGTAGGTGCCGTCGTCGATCAGCGACTGCAGCGCGCCCTTGATCGCCTCGGACAGCTTGGCGTTCTTCTTCGCGACGCCGATGCCGTACGGGCCGCCGTTGATCGGCGCGAGCGGCACGACCTCGAAGTACTGACCGTCACCGGCGGTCTTCGCGACGTAGACGGCGGTCGGCAGGTCGTTGAGGATCGCGGCGACGCGGCCGGTGCGCAGCTGGTTCTGGTTGCCGGTGTCGCTGTCGGTGACGCTGAGCGTGACCTCGGGCTTGCCCGCGGCCTTGCACTTCTCGCTCTGCTCCTTGCCGAACTGCTCCTGCGAGCTGCCCAGGTTCACCGCGATGCCCTTGCCGCACAGGTCGTCCGGGCTCTTGACGCCCTGCGGGTTCCCCTTCTGCACCATGATCGTGATGCCGGAGGTGAAGTAGTCGACGAAGTCGATCTTCTGCTGGCGCTCGGCGGTGTCGTTCATCGCGGCCATCGTCACGTCGACGCGGCCGGTCTCGAGGCTGGTGATCAGCGAGCTGAACGCCATGTCGCTGTGCTCGGCCTTGAGCCCGAGCTTGGCGGCGATCGCCTTGATCAGGTCGACCTCGGACCCCATCGGGGTCTTGCCGTCCTGGTCGTAGAAGTTGTTCGGCGGGTTCTGGATGTTCGACCCGACCTTCAACGTGCCGGCCGAGGCGATCTCCGGCGGCAGCAGCGCGGCGAGCGCGTCGTCCTTCTTGACCGACCCGAGGTCGGACGACGGGGGCGTGGACGTCTGGGCGGGGTCGGACGTGGACCCGCAGGCGGCGAGCCCCAACACGAGCAGCGAGGTCACGAGCAGGCGCGGCATCATGGCGGGGACCGTACAACGCCGAGTTGAAGCCGTCCACAAAAAGTTGAACCAACCATTTCCGGCAGATCGGCGGCGGCGGGGGTGGCAGGCGGCGGGAGCTGCGCAAACAGGGTGTTGAAGGCGTCCACAAAAAGTTGAGGTCGCGGCCGGTGGCGCGGGCCGGTGGGTGGCGGGTGGCGGACAGCGGGTTCGCGCCTGCTGCCGCCAGCGCCTCGTGGCCGCCACCTCATCCGCGTGGCGGCGCGATCGCGCCGTCCTGGCGGGCACCCCGCACCCTCCCACCGACGTGACCGGGCGCACCTGGGGAATTCCACCGCGCTCCGGTTCGTTGGTCCGGATGCCCCCAGAAAACGAGGAGGACCAACATGGCGACGGTCGAGCTGACCAAGGAGAACTTCGACGAGGTGGTCGGTGGCTCCGACGGCTCCGGCATCGTCCTGGTCGACTTCTGGGCCGAGTGGTGCGGGCCGTGCCGCGCGTTCGGGCCCACCTACGAAGCGGCGTCGGACAACAACGAGGACATCGTCTTCGGCAAGGTCGACACGGAGGCGCAGCAGGAGCTCGCGGCCACGTTCGGCATCCGTTCCATCCCGACGCTCATGATCGTGCGCGAAGGTGTCGTGCTGTTCTCGCAGCCGGGCGCGCTGCCCGCCCCCGCGCTGAACGACCTGATCCAGCAGGCGCGCGACGTGAACATGGAAGAGGTCCACGCGAAGGTCGCGGAGGCCCAGGCCCAGCAGGGCTGATCGCCTCGGCAGGACCGCTCGGCGGGACTGATTGGCTCAACCCACCTGTGGGTAATCGACGTGCATGAACACCGACACGTCGACCGCGCAGCTGGTGAACCAGCTGTCCGAGCAGGTGAGCAGGCTCGCGCGCGATGAGATCCGTCTCGCCGTCGCCGAGCTGAAGGACAAGGGCAAGCACGCCGGTGTCGGCGCCGGGATGTTCGGCGCGGCCGGCGTGTTCGCGTGGTGGGGAGGGCTCAGCGTCGTCGCGGGCCTGATCCTGCTGCTGGCACTCGTAGTTCCGCCGTGGGCGGCCGCTCTGATCGTCGCGGCCGCCCTTCTGCTGTTCGCGGGCGTTTTCGCGCTCGTGGGCAAGGGCCAGGTGAAGCAGGCCGCTCCGCCGGTCCCGAGGCAGGCGATGGACAACGTCCAGCGGGACATCGCGACGATCAAGGAGAGTGCGCACCGATGAGCGACCCCAAGGAGCAGCTGCAGCGCGACGTCGAGCGCACCCGTCGTGAGCTCGGCGAGACCGTGGAAGCGTTGGCGCACAAGGTCGACGTGCCCGCCCGCGTGAAGGAGCAGGCGCACGAGACGGCCGAGCGGGTGAAGGGCCAGGCGCAGGACGCGGTCGTGCGCATGACCGCCGCGACCAACCAGGCCGTCGACTCGCTGCCCGACCCCGTCGCGGCGCAGGTCGAGAAGGCGCGCAGGCACCCCGGCGCGATCGCCGCGGCGTTGATCGCGCTCGTCCTCGCGATCTGGGCGATCTCACGGAGGAACCGATGAAGCTGTTCTACCGTCCCCTCGGAATGCTGTTCGGCGCGCTGGGAGGTTTCCTCGCCACCGCGATCTTCGGCCAGATCTGGAAGCTCATCGCCGGCGACAAGGAAGCGCCCAGCGCCACGATGCGCAACCGCGCCTGGACCGAGGTGCTGCTGGCCGCGGCCATCCAGGGCGCCATCTTCGGCCTGGTCAAGGCCGCGATCGACCGCGGCGGCGCCAAGGGCTTCCAGAAGCTCACGGGCGAGTGGCCCGGCGACGAGGAAGACTGACAGGTCTCCCCGAGCGCCCGGCCCGCCGCGGGCCGGGCGTTGAGCCTGCGGACGTTTGAACGATCAACTACCCTGGCGGCATGCCACAGCCAGAGGGTGAAGAGCTCGCCGCCATCCGCGCCAAGCGCGATGAGCTGCGCGAACGGTACGTGAAGCCTCTCGCCGAACGCGGCGGCTCGCCGACCAGGGGCGTGCACCACATCGCGCTGATCTGCAAGGACGTCGAGGAGACCATCCGGTTCTACCAGGAGTTCCTCGGTTTCCCGCTGGTCGAGCTCGTCGAGAACCGCGACTACAACGGCTCGAGCCACTTCTTCTTCGACCTCGGCAGCAAGAACCTGCTGGGGTTCTTCGACTTCCCGGGTCACGACCACCCGGCGTTCTCCGAGACGATCGGTGCCGTCCAGCACCTCGCCCTCTCGACGTCGCCGGAGCGGTTCGACGAGATCAAGTCCAAGCTGGACGAGGCCGGGATCGAGTACCTGGGGCCCGACCGGGGCGTCGAGGACAGCCTGTACATCCGCGACCCCAACGGTGTAGGGATTGAGTTCTACCGGGAAGAACTCGGCGAGTTCGAAGGCACGACACTGATCAACTGAGGACGGAGTCGCAGTGGCGCAAGAGGTCAAGGGCATCGTCGCCCGGGGCAAGGGTCAACCCGTCGAACTGACCTCGATCCTGGTGCCCGATCCCGGCCCGGGCGAGGCGGTGGTGAAGGTCCAGGCGTGCGGCGTCTGCCACACCGACCTGCACTACCGCGAGGGCGGGATCAACGACGACTTCCCGTTCCTGCTGGGCCACGAGGCCGCGGGTGTCGTGGAGTCGGTCGGCGAGGGCGTCACGGATCTGGAGCCCGGCGACTTCGTCGTGCTGAACTGGCGCGCCGTCTGCGGCACGTGCCGCGCGTGCCGCCGGGGCAAGCCCTGGTACTGCTTCTCGACGTTCAACGCCTCGCAGCCGATGACGCTGACCGACGGCACGAAACTCTCCCCCGCACTGGGCATCGGCGCGTTCGCGGAGAAGACGCTCGTCCACTCAGGACAGTGCACGAAGGTCGACCCGTCCGCGCGCGCCGCGGCCGTCGGCCTGCTCGGCTGCGGTGTGATGGCGGGTGTCGGTGCCGCCGTGAACACCGGCGGTGTCGGCCGCGGCGACTCGGTGGCCGTGATCGGCTGCGGCGGTGTCGGTGACGGCGCCATCGCGGGCGCCCGCCTCGCCGGTGCCGCGAAGATCATCGCCGTGGACACGGACCCGCGGAAGCTGGAGTGGGCCAAGGGTTTCGGCGCCACGCACACCATCAACGCGCGCGAGGTCGACGACGTCGTCACCGCGATCCAGGACCTGACGGACTCGTTCGGCGCGGACGTCGTGATCGACGCGGTCGGCCGCCCGGAGACGTGGAAGCAGGCGTTCTACGCCCGCGACCTCGCCGGAACCGTTGTCCTGGTGGGTGTTCCGACGCCGGACATGAAGCTGGAGATGCCGCTGATCGACTTCTTCAGCCGCGGCGGCGCGCTCAAGTCCTCGTGGTACGGCGACTGCCTGCCCACGCGCGACTTCCCGATGCTCGTCGACCTGTACCAGCAGGGCCGCTTCGACCTCGACGCGTTCGTCACCGAGGAGATCCCGCTCGACGGCGTCGAGGGCGCGTTCGAGAAGATGCACCACGGCGACGTGCTGCGATCGGTCGTGGTGTTCTGATGGCACTCCGCGTGGACCACGCCGTCACCTCCGGCACGTTCTCGCTGGACGGCGAGACCTTCGACGTCGACAACAACGTCTGGGTCATCGGCGACGACTCCGAGTGCGTGGTGATCGACGCCCCGCACGACGTGGACGCGATCCTGAAGGTCGTGAACGGCCGCGAGGTCGTGGCGATCCTCCTGACGCACGCGCACGACGACCACGTCCGCGTCGCGCCGGACCTGGCGCACGCGACGGGGGCGCCGCTCGCCCTGCACCAGGCCGACCACGTGGTGTGGAACCTGACGCACACCGGCGTCATCCCGCACCAGGCGCTGGAGGACGGCCAGGTGCTGACCGTGGCCGGCGAGGAGATCCACGTGCTGCACACGCCGGGCCACTCGCCCGGCGCCGTGTGCTTCTACGTGCCGTCGCTGGGCGCGGTGTTCACGGGCGACACGCTGTTCCAGGGCGGACCGGGCGCGACCGGCCGGTCGTTCTCGGACCGGCCGACGATCGAGCAGTCGATCCGGGAGAAGCTGCTGACGCTGCCCGGCGAGACCGTGGTGCACACGGGCCACGGCGACGACACGACGATCGCCGCCGAGGTGTTCTAGCTAGTGGTGCGTCCCAGAAGGTCGGCGAGGTAATCCACACTCAGCAGGGCGCCTCGCGGCACCGCCCGCAACCTTCTGCGCCACACCACTAGAACCGCGGAGGCCGCTTCTCCAGGAACGCCGTCACGCCCTCGGCGTAGTCGGCGCTGGAGGCGGCCTCCGCGTACAGCGCGCGCACGAAGTCGTCCTCGTGCCCGCCGTCCGTGATCGAGTTGATGATCTTCTTGGCCCCGCGCACCGAGACCTGCGCGCGGCCGGCGATCTGCTCGGACAGCTCCTTCACGCGTGCGTCCAGCGACTCCACCACCTCGTTGACCAGGCCGATCCGCAACGCGGTGGCCGAGTCGATCAGGTCGGCCGAGAACAGGATCTGCTTCGCCCACGCCGGGCCGACGGCGTCGACCAGCGCCTTGGTGGACGTGAAGTTGTAGACGATGCCGAGCTTCGCCGGGGTGATGCCGAAGCGGGCGTCCACCGCCGCCACCCGCATGTCGCACGCCAGGGCGATCTCGCAGCCGCCGCCGACGCAGAAGCCGGAGATCGCGGCGATCGTCGGCTTGTCCAACCGGGCGATGGCCCGCTCGCCGGCGTGCACGGCCTCGCCGTAGTGGGCGGCGCCCTCCGCGCCGCGCCGGAGGGTCGAGAACTCGGCGATGTCGGCGCCCGCGGAGAAGTGCTCCCCGCCCCGGATGACGAGCACCCGCACGCTCTCATCTGCGGAAACGCGCCCGAGCAACCCCGGCAGGGCCGACCACATGTCGTAGCTCATGGCGTTGCGCTTGGCCGGTCGGTTGATCATCAGGGTGGCGACCGGACCGGCCGCGGACAGCTCCAGGAACTCGCTCACCCGTCGGACGATACCGGCGCCCTTGTAAGGTCCTCTGGCCGAAGACAGGAGGACCCGTGACCGCGGCTGCAATGGGTGCGTCCACGTTGCGCACGTTCGCGGCGCGGTTGCGCGCCACCGCGCCGGTGTCCGCGCGCATCCTGTCGGAGCTCGCGAGCGAGCTCGACAAGGGCGGGCCGGTGGCGGACCTGCTGTGCTCGCACAGCGCCGTGCACAGCCCGTTGTTCGGCGTGCAGGCGCTGGCGGGGGTGCGGTTGCTGATGCTGTCGGGCAGGGCGCCGGAGCTCACCGAGCGGTTCACCAGCGCGCACGCGGCGGCGATGGCCGGGGAGTCCGACTCGGCGGCCCTGCTGACGTGGCTCGCCGCGCGCAGCGCGATCATCGAGAACCCCGGCGAGATCCTGGCCGCGCTCGACCGCACGGTGCAGCAGCACCAGCCGAAGACGGCCGGGTTCCTGCTCCGGGGCCTCACCATGATCGGGGCGCCGAAGGTCCGGCTGCTCGAGCTCGGCGCGTGCGCGGGGCTGAACCTGATCCTCGACCACTACCGCTGGTTCGGCCTCGGCTGGGAGTGGGGCGACAAGGACTCGCCGGTGCGGCTCGCCGCGGCCGGTCCGCAGCCGCCGAACCTGCGGATCGTCGACCGGGCCGGCTGCGACCTGCAGCCGCGCGACCCCGCCGACCCCAAGCACGCGATGATCCTGCAGTCGTTCATCCCGCCCGAGCACGACGCGCTGCGCTGGGACCTCGACGACGCCATCGAGCTCGCCGCGAAGGTCGGCGTGAAGGTCGCGCGCTCCCCCGCGGGGCGGTGGCTGCGCGAGAACCTCGTGCCGCCGGAGGACCGCACCACCTACACGGTGATCTGGCACAGCTCGTTCTGGTCGTACCTGACCGAGGACGAGCGGCACGAGATCGAGACGACGCTGACGGCCGCCGCCGGGTCGATGCCACTTGCGCGCGTCGCCTACGAGTCGACTGATTTTCGCTCGAACCCCCGCCTGACGGTCACCATCTACAGCTAACCTCCGGCGGCGTGAAAACGATCCGCGCCTCCCTGCTGGCCGTCGCCCTCTTCACGACGACCACGGCCGCGCCCGCCCGGGCGGCCGTCTCCGACCACGACCTGGCGTTCCACTGGGCCCCGGTGCACCACCAGGACACCGACTCCTCCGACCACGACGCCGACTACCTGTCCACAGTGGACTTCGACGGCGACTGGAACACACTGAACAACTGGGAGAACCAGCCCCAGCTCGCCAAGCTGACCGGTGCCGCGTACTACTCGGTGGTCGAGACGGGCACGCACTGGTTCCTCGTCTACGGCTTCTTCCACCCGCGCGACTGGGACGACCAGCCCGACCCGTTCGGCCAGCGCACCCACGAGAACGACCTGGAGGGCGCGCTGTTCGCGGTCCGCAAGGACGGCTCGCAGTACGGCAGGCTCGAAGCCGCGGTCACGGTGGCGCACAGCGACTTCTACTCCTACGTGCCCGCCGGGTCGCCGTACCGGAACGGCGCGGAGACCATCGACGGCACGCTGCTGCTGGTCGGCGGCCGCCCCGCCACGTTCCAGGAGGCCAAGGGCCACGGCCTGTACCGCTGGAACGGCGCCGAGTTCCCCGGCGGTGACGGCGTGGTCTACCAGCCGTCCGCGATCGGCGAGGTGCCGTCGGGCGGCAACGACCGCAGCGTCGGCTACCGCCTGGTGAACACGTTGGACGCCAACGGCATGTGGGCCCGCCGGAACAACACGGAGACCTTCGCGTCGTTCGGCACCTTCCGCGGCGACAACGGCAAGGACAACGCCGCCAACGCACCGTGGGGCTGGGACGACCAGAACGACGGCCCGGTCTACCGCGGCTACATGGCCACCGACCCGGCCCTGCTGATCGACCGGTACTTCTCCAACAAGGGCGACTTCAGCCTGACCTACACGCGCAACGCCTTCCGCTGAGCCGTTTCCCGGGCCGGCCGCTCAACCCTGGGCGGCCGGTCGCACCGCGATCTCGTTCACGTCCACGTCGGCGGGCTGCTCGATCGCGAACGCGATGGCGCGGGCGATGGCGTCCGGCGGGATCGCGATCTCGTCCCGCAGGCCCGCGATGCGTTCCCGCACAACGGGGTTCGACGAGGCCTCCGCGAAACCGGTGTGCACGAACCCCGGGAACACCGTGGTGACGCGCACGGTCGGACCGGCCTCCTGGCGCAGGCCCTCGCAGATCGCCCGCACCGCCACCTTCGTGCCCGCGTAGACCGCCATCGCGGGCGCGACGGTGAACGCGGCCGTCGACGAGGTGGTCACGAAGTGCCCGGCCCGCTGCTCGCGGAACACCGGCAGCGCGGCCGCGATCCCGTGCAGCACGCCCTTGATGTTCACGTCGACCATCTCGTCCCACTCGTCGACGCGCAGGTCGTCCATCGGCGAGATCGGCCCCACGCCCGCGTTGCCGACCAGCACGTCGAGGCGCCCGAACCGTTCGCGGGCCAACGCCACCAACGCGTGCAGATCCTCCCGGCGGGTCACGTCCACACGCACGCTCACCGCCGTGCCGCCCGCACGCTCGATCCTGTCCACCAGGTCCGCGAGACGGTCCGCACGACGTGCTCCGAGCACGAGCCGCGCGCCCCGTTCCGCCAGCCACAACGCGGTCGCCTCACCGATCCCGCTGCTCGCACCGGTGATCGCCACGACCTTTCCCTCACCACTCATGACCCCAGCCTGCGGCGAGCCCAGCCTGGTATCCAGAGCCGGTTTATTCTGGTACCGGAGGTGCCATGACCGCGGACCGCAGGCGAGAGCTGGGGGTGTTCCTGCGCAGCCGCCGGGAACGGATCACACCCGCCGAGGCCGGTCTGCCGACCACCGCGCGGCGCCGCACGCCGGGTCTGCGGCGCGAGGAGATCGCGGTGCTCGCCGGCATCAGCGCCACCTGGTACACCTACCTCGAACAGGGCCGTGACGTGCGCGCGTCCGACCAGGTCCTCACCTCCCTCGCGGCGGCGCTGGGGCTCGACCGGCCCGAGAGGGACCACCTGTTCCACCTCGCGGGCCACGCGCCCGCGCCGGAGGCCGAGGCGGAACCGCTGACGGCCGAAGCCGCCGCCGTGCCGCACCTGCTGCAGCCGAACCCGGCGTACGTCATCGGTGCCACCTACGACGTCCTGAGCCACAACGAGGCCGCCGCGGACCTCTTCCCCGTGCTGCGCACGCCCGCGCCGAACCTCGCGCGGTGGACGTTCACCGACGAGACGGCACGAGAGGTCGTCCTCGACTGGGAGCAGGAGGCGCGCGGCCTGCTCGCCCGGCTGCGCACGCTCGCCGCGCGGCACCCCGGTGACGAGCGGTTCACGCGGCTGTTCGAGGAGCTGCGCGAGGCGAGCCGGGAGGTGCGGGCCTGGTGGCCGCACCAGGAGGTCCAGGCGCAGAGCGGAGGGCGCAAACGTCTGCGCCACCAGCGACTGGGCGCCCTCGACTACGCGTACACGGCGTTCCACCTCGCCGAGCAGCCGAGCCAGACGCTGGTGATCTACGCGGACCCGCGCCCCTGCGCGTGACGGTTCATCCGTCCGGTGGGCGTCGCAGGCATGGCGGCGGTCGCTCGTTCAGGTGGCGCGCGTTCCGCAGGTTTTTCGGGCTCGAACGCGGCTACTCCAGACGGCGCAACCAGGTGTTCCGTTCAGGGGAGGTGAAGTGCTCGGAACGCCGGTGCGGCGGTGGCAGGCCCTCTTCCCCAGATCGACGTCCCGCGGACCGGATGCCGGCGTGACTCCGGGCCGTGGTGCACGCACGGGCTCCAGCCACCGAATTCACCTCGCATGAACGAGATGTTGTCGTCTAGAGAGGAAGAACATGCGCAAGAACGTCACAACCGGCCTTCTGGCCGCGATCGCGGCCACAGGCCTCGTGCTGGCGGGCGGACCCGCCGCCAGCGCTGACAGCAGCGCGTTCCACCCGTACGACTTCGGTGGCCACGAGAACCTGACCGCGGACTGGTTCGACCATCAGACGTGGACGTGGGCCTCGGGCGGCTTCGGCGGGGACTCCGGTGAGGGCGGCGACGCCACCAGCTCCAACACCGCCACCACCGGCGACTCCGGCGATTCCGACGACGAGGACACGCCGACCGGCGACACCGGTCACGCCGCGAACAACAGCAACACCGAGGGCGGCGACACCGGCAGCGGAGGCGACGGCGGCGACGCCGTCGCCGAGGCGGACTCGGCCACGACCACCTGGGACGAGGACTCGGACGAGGAAGGCGACGAGGACGAGGGCAAGGGCGGGGACCACGGCTACGGCCACGGTGACTCCGACTCCTCGACCGCGGCCGCCGAAGCAGGCGACGGCGGGAACTCCGGTGAGGGCGGCGACGCCGACAGCACCAACACCGCCACCACCGGCGACTCGGGCGACAGCGGTGACTCCGGCGACACCGGGCACAACTCCGCCATGGTCATGTGCGTGCACTCGGTCTGCCTGACGGGCACCGACTCGGGCGACTCCGGCTGGACGGGCACGGGCGACACCGGCGACGCGATCAACAACAGCAACACCCACGGCGGCAACACGGGCAGTGGCGGCAACGGCGGCGACGCCGACGCGGCAGCGGACAGCTCCACCGCGACCGAGTGGGACGACGACGAGAACGGCGGGAACGACGAGTCCGGCGCCACGGCGGCCGCGGTGGCCGGCAACGGCGGGAACTCCGGCGAGGGCGGCGACGCCGACAGCACCAACACCGCCACCACCGGCGACTCGGGCGACAGCGGCGATTCCGGCGACACCGGGCACAACTCCGCCATGGTCATGTGCGTGCACTCGACGTGTGTGACCGGCACGGACTCGGGCGACTCCGGCTGGACGGGCACGGGCGACACCGGCAACGCGACCAACAACAGCAACACCCACGGCGGCAACACCGGCCACGGTGGCCACGGCGGCGACGCGGTGGCGACGAGCCTGAGCGAGGTGGTGGACGCCTGATCGGCTGAGGCCATCACCTGGTGAGCGGGTGGGGACCGAAGTCCCACCCGCTTTCCGGGCGTCACAGGGGTTTCAGGCCGCCCGCGGATACAGGCGGGCCATACCGGGAGGAGCAGCGAAGGGCGCCCACGTGCCCTCCGCCTGCGCCAGCCGGTCCGCGACGACCCACAGCACGCTGGAGTTGAAGCCGTAGCCCAGGTGTGAGGACGACACCTGGATGTTCTCCCTGCGCGGCCCCGGTTCCTCGACGCACGACTCCCACGAGACGATGCCGTCCGTTTTGGAGTAGACCGACGTGGCGGGCACCGGGATCGGCGGCCGCGTCGACTCGAGCGGCGGGAACTCGTCCTTCGGGATGTGCAGGCGCGACAACAACGAGAACGCCGGCATCGCCCGCGACTGCACCGGATCGCTCATGTTGTAGGGCGATCCGAGCGTGATCACCTGGCGGACGCGGTGCGGGTGGTCGCGCGCCATCTCGCGCGCGAAGATACCGCCCAGCGACCAGCCGACGATCGACACCGGCCCGCCGTAGGCATCCGAGACCTTCTTCACCAGCGCGTGCATGCCGTCGACGGCCTTGCGCGTCGGCCCGATGTTGCGGCCGAGGCCCCACGGGTTGACCTCGTAGCCGAGCCCCGACAGGAAACGGCGCAGCATCACCGTGGACGAGTCCGCGGCGCCGAGGCCGGGGAACACGAGGACCGGGTGGCCGTCACCGGACGGCGCGCCGCGCAGCATCGCCCGCGTGGCCACGAACTCGCCGACGTCGAGCGCGCAGCGGGTGGGCTCGGTGAGGTACCAGAACAGGCCGGGAGCGCTGCCTCTGACGAGGTGCAGCGGTGAGGTCGCAGGAGCTTCGAAGACTTCGTCCGAAGGTACGGCGGACATAGGAGCCTCCCCACACGTCGACAACCCCGAGCCGGCGCCCCGGGCCACGTCGCCCGGTGAGTCCATGATGTTTCGTGAACGATCTTTTCGCCAGCACTTTCGAGTCTCGATTCGCCACGAAGATGTAACGCGTCGGCAACCTCACAGCTGTGCAGTGCCTCTCACCTGCATGGACGTCGATTGAGACGCACCGCTCCTCTAGTCTTTTTCGAGTGGATCGGATGAGCAGTTTGGACGCGAGCTTCTACTTCATCGAGGACGAGAACGTGCCGATGCACGTCGGTTCCGTCCTGGTCTTCGACGGGCCGGCCCCGTCCTACGGCGACGTGATCCGGCTCTTCCTGTCGCGCATGGACCAGGTGCCGCGCTACCGGCAGAAGGTGAAGGCGCTGCCGTTCCACGTGGGGCGTCCGGTCTGGGTCGACGACGACCACTTCAACATCCTCTACCACGTGCGCCACACCGCGGTGCCGTCGCCGGGCGGGGAGGACCAGCTGCGCAACCTCGCCGGACGGATCTTCGCGCAGAAGCTCGACGACTCGAAGCCGTTGTGGGAGGCGTGGCTCGTCGAGGGCCTCGAGGGCGGCCGTTGGGCGATCATCTCCAAGGTCCACCACTGCATGATCGACGGAGTGTCCGGTTCGGACATGCTGCAGCTGACGCTCGACTTCCGGCAGGACAGCGTGCTGCCCGAGCCGAAGGAGTGGAAGCCGCAGCCGCAGCCCTCGACGCTCGACCTGGTGGTCGACGGTGTCCGCGACGCCGTGGTGACGCCGGTGCAGCACCTGTCCGCGTTGCCCGCCGTCGCGCGCAACGTCCGTTCCCTCAGCGAGATCCTGGACTTCGGCAAGTCCGTCCTCGGTTCCCTTCCCAGCACGGCGAGGCGTCTGGTCACGCGGGCGGCGACGTCGTTGAACGGTCCCATCGGGCCGCACCGCCGCTGGGTGTGGGCGCGCGCGAACCTGGCCGAGATCAAGCAGATCCGCACCGCCGCGGGCGGCACCGTCAACGACGTCATCCTGACCGCGATCACGCGGGGTTTCCGCGACCTGCTGGAGAAGCGCGGCGAGCTGACCGAGGGCATGGTCGTGCGCACGATGGTCCCCGTGTCGATGCGCAAGTCCAACCAGCACAACGAGTTGAACAACCGCGTCAGCGCCGTGCTGGTCAACCTGCCCGTGGGCGAGGCGGACCCGGTGAAGCGCCTCGCGTCGATCCGCGAGCAGATGGACGACCTGAAGGGCTCCCGCCAGGCCGCGGGCGCGAACGTGCTGACGAACCTGTCGAACTTCGCCGCGCCGACGCTGATGGCGCTGGGCTCGCGGACGGCGATGCGGTTCCCGCAGCAGATCCTGCAGACCGTCACCACGAACGTGCCCGGCCCGCGCGTGCCGCTCTACATGCTCGGCCGCCCGCTCGTGGAGATGTTCCCGTACGTGCCGGTCGCCTCGACGATCCGGATCACCGTCGGCATCTTCTCCTACCTCGACCGGTTCACCTTCGGCATCAACGCCGACTTCGACGGCGTGCCGGACGTCCAGCTCCTCGCGGACGGCATCCGCGCGGGCTTCGACGAGATGGTGGCGCTGGCCGCCGAGGCGGCGGAAAGCTCGGCGGCGAAGAAGCCCGCCGCGAAGCCGCGTGCCGTGCGCACGAAGCCGGAGCCGACGGCCTGAGGCACGAGCTGACGGTCCAGGCGGGCGAGCACGACCTGCGCCTGACCGTGGTGGGACTCGACGCGCGGCTGGGCGCCCTCGGGCTGGCTCTCGGCCAGGTCGACGACGTCCGGGTCGAGCTGGAGGACGTGCGGTGGTCGCGCTGGCGTGCCCGCCGCGCCACCGTCGTGTGCCGCGACGTGCACGTGAACCCGCCCGCCGTCCTGGTGGCGTCACCGGTCGAGTTCCGCGTGGAAGTGGACTTCACGGACATTCCGGAGTTACAACCGGTCAGTTGGTTGCCGTTGACCGTCCGGTTGGTCGGCTCGGAGCTGCACGTGCGGCTGCACAGGTGGCTGCCGGCACGGGTGTTCGCGGTGCCCGAGTTGCCGCGCGGCATCGAGCTGACGGGCGTCGAGCAGCACGCGGACCACTTCGTGCTGACCGGGGCCGCCCCCGCGCTGCGGGAGCGGCTCACGTTCGGTCAGCTCGCGGACGTGCTGAGGCGGTTGGCGTCCATCCAGTCGAGGACCCGCTCGGACACGACCTCGGGGACCTCCAGCTGGGGCACGTGACCGACGTTCGCCAGCTCGTCGTAGCGCCAGTGCGGGAACCGGCGGGCCGCAGCCCGGGCGGAGGCGACGTTGACGAGCCTGTCGCGGTCACCGCTCATCAGGAACACCGGCACGCGCACCTTCGCCATCGCCGCGTGGTAGAGCCCGCGCTTCGAGAGCGCGGACACGACGCTGCGCGCGGCTTCGAGGAACGCCTTGTCGAGCCCCTCGACCTTCGCGCGCTCGCCGATCAGGTGCTCGCTGGCGAGCTTGAGCTCCTCGGGGATGCCCGACGGATCCGCGCAGACCAGTTTCAGCAGCCGGTCGACCTGCGCCCGTGCCGGCGCGGTCCTCGACCTCGCCAGGAACCGCTCCCCCAGCCCCGGCACCGAGTACAGGAAGAACGTGGCGAGCACCGCAGGGTCCGGCCGGGTGCCCAGCACCATCGGCAGCGCGGGGTCGACCAGCACCAGTCCCGTCACCGGCTCGGGGTCGTGGGCGGTCTGGAAGAGCGAGATCAGCCCGCCCATCGAGTTGCCGACGAGGACCGCCGGTTCCCGCACGACCTCCCGCAGGAACCGGCCCAGCAGCCTCGTGTTGGCCTGGACGGTCGTCTGCCGCCCCTCCGGGTGCGTCAGGCCGTGCCCGGCGAGGTCGACGGCCGTGACGCGGGCCCTCCGCGCGAGCAACGGCGCCAGCAGCACCCAGTTGAGGTGCGACCCGCCGAGCCCGTGCACGAGGACGACGCGCGGACCGTCCTCCGGTCCGCCGAAGTCGACCCAGTGCACGGGCCCGCCGAGGTCAGCGTGGTGGCTGGTGCCGCCGAAGTTCGCCACAGTCGTCATACCAACCAGTATGTCGCTTGGCCCTGCAGATCGGTAGCGCCTGTCAGCGCCACTCCCAGGCCGGAGCGGGCCGGCACTTCTTCGTCGCGGTCTCGACCTTCCCGATCGGATCGTGGTCGGGGAGCGTGATGTCGGTGCCGGGCATGGTCCAGCACTGCTGCTCCTGCTCTCCACCGGTGCCGAGCAGGTTCCCCGCCGCGTCGTAGAACCGCGTCTCCGAGGAACCGTTCTCGTCGCCCGCGGCGGTCCACGTCGACGGGTACAGCATCCGCACGAGGTAGGTGCCGTTGGCGATCCTGGCCTCCGCCGTCCTGCCGTCCTGCGCCCGGTACGTGACCCGCGCGACGGACGGGTCGACGCGACCCGCCTGGATGCGGTAGCCGGGGGCGCCCGCGAGCTCCGGGAAGTTCCGGTTCGTGTCACCACCGGGAAAGCTGCCGCCCGCGTCCATGGCGAAGTGGCCGGCCAGCCAGCCGACGTACACGGGCTGGAACCCGCCCGCGCGGTATTCCCTCCCGCCGCGGCCGATCTGGCACGAGACGTAGGCCTTGTCCGTGTAGAGGAACGCGTACCCGTCGGTGCCGGCGACGTCGTACTGGTGCAGCGTCAGCTTGCCCGGTACGGCCGAGGACCTGGCGCACCCCTCCTCGATCGCCGCGATCCGCTCCGGTGTGAGACCGAAGGTGTCGCGCGCCTTCGGTGCGGACGTCGGCGACGTCGTGATGTGGACGGCCGGCGTCGGCTCCGCCGGACCTGGCCTGAGCAGCACCACGCCCGCCGTCACGACCGCCACCGCAGCAGCGGCGGCGAGGAGCGGCACGGTGAGCCGGGACGCCCCGCGGCGGCCTCGGGCCGCCCGTTCGAGCTCGGCGCGGATCCCTGCGTGGCGGCCCGGCGGCAGGTCGCGCGGGGGAGGGAGCGTGCTGGTCATCGGTCCTCCTCGGTGTGCACGAGCTCGCGGTGCTGCTGGAGCTTCGACTTCGCCTTGCTGACCCGCGCCCGCACGCTGCCCTCGGTGATGCCGAGCACCGCCGCCGCGTCCGCGTACGACACCTCGGACCACACGCACAGCGCGAGCGCCTCACGTT
The DNA here is from genome assembly GCF_024125735.1 of Lentzea sp. HUAS12. NCBI lineage: Bacteria > Bacillati > Actinomycetota > Actinomycetes > Pseudonocardiales > Pseudonocardiaceae > Lentzea > Lentzea sp. HUAS12. The sequence continues at coordinate 9,329,846 of NZ_CP099738.1, read as the reverse complement.
CGTTGCGCGGCAACTCCGCCACGGCGTCCAGCAGTTCTTTCATCCGCCGCTGGTCGTCGAGCCGCTCCGCCACCAGGTCCGCGTGGTCGGGCACCGCGCGTTCCTCGCCCACCCGCCGCAGGTTGCGCAGCCGCCGGGTCAGGGAGCGCTGCTCGTTGCGCACGACGTTCGTCGCCACGGCGAGCAACCACGGCAACGCCGAATCGCGTTCCAGCCGCACGTCGCCGCGCTTGCGCCAGGCCAGCAGGAACGTCGCCTGCAGGTGGTCCTCGGCCTCGGCCCACGAGGCGGTCAACCGGAAGCAGTGGTTGTAGACGGCCTTGGCGTGCCGGTCGAACAGCACCCCGAAGGCCCGCGCACCGCCCCCGGCGGCCCGCAACCACAACTCGCGGTCGTCTTCGGTTGTCATACCCGTACGTGTCCGCCCACCCCGGAAGTGTTGGCACCGCGCCGTTCACTAGCGTTGCGGAGCGTGGCACATCTGGGGGTGGCCGATCTCGCGGGCATCGCGCGGTCGGCGTACGGCCGTGAACTGCGCGACGTGACCCGCCTCAGCGGCGGCAGCAAGAAGGGCGTCTACCGTCTCACGCTCGACGACGGCACGACGGGCATCGCGTACGTGTGGCGCGCCTCCGAGGATTACTGGCCGGAACACGACCACGACCCGTTGTTCGGCCACGCGAGCGGACGCGACCTGTTCCTCACCGCCCACGCCGCGCTGACCGAAGCGGGCGCGTCCGTGCCGAGGCTGGTGCTGGCCGCCGAGGACGTGGTCGTCGTGGAGGACCTGGGCGGCGAGTTCCTGGAACAGTCGCTCGACACCGAGGCCCTGAACCGCCTGTGGGACGACCTAGCCGCCGTGCACCGCCACACCAGCCCGCGCTACGGCCGCCCGAGCGCACTCCGACCGCTGGACGCGCCCGCGGTGCCCGACGTCGTGCTGCACCGCGCCCTCGGCCACCTGCAGGCCTGCTGCGCGCGCGTCCCGAGGATCGCCGCCGAGCACGACCGCCTGGAAACCCAGCTGCGCCAACGACACGCCGTGCTCGCCCCGCGCACCACGTACTCGCTGATCCACGGCGAACTGGGCCCCGACCACGTCCTCGTCGCGGACGGCCGGCCGGTGCTGATCGACATCGAGGGCGTGATGTTCTTCGACGTGGAGTGGGAGCACGTGTTCCTGGAACTGCGATTCGGCTCCCACCACCGCCCGGTCGCGGGCCTCGACCAGGCCCGGATGTCGTTCTACCGCCTCGCGCAGCACCTGTCCCTCGTGGAGGGCCCGCTCCGGTTGCTGGACGGCGGTTTCCCGCACCGCGAGGCCATGCGGGCGATCGCGGAGCACAACATCGGTCGAGTCTTGAGCTGTTAGCGCTCGTCGCGCTTGAACAGCCGGCCGATGCCGGTGACCAGGCAGACCGCGAGCACCCAGCCCAGGACGGTGAACGCCAGCGACGCCCACCTCGCGCCGTGCAGCGGCACCCAGAGCTGGCTGTGTTCGAGGCTCATGATCGGCAGCAGCAGGTCGATCGTGTAGAGCCACGGGTTGAACCACACGTCCTGGACGTCTTTCCTCACCGGGGCGAAGTTGTCCGGGTTCTCGGCCAGCCCGTGGAAGAGCGGGCCACCCACCAGCACAAGTGCTCCGAGCCACCACAGGATTCGCAGCGGGCGGTAGCCGTAACCGACGGTGGGGCTGAGCAGCAGCCACACGATGCGATGCAGGCTTCCGAAGAAACCGTTCAGGCTCCGGCGGCGCACGTCCTCCTTCGCCATCAACACATCGGTCGCTTCGTCCTGCCGGCCCGCTCTGGCATAGGTCGACGCCAGTTGCAGGTAGACCTGCGGGACGTACTTGTGGTGCGTTCGCAACCATTCGAGCCGTTTCGGCACCTTCACCGAATCGTCGTGCAGGGCACCGTAAACGAAGTCGTCGAGCCTGGTCTCCGTCCCCTCCGGCCAGTCGCCGTCGCGGTCGTCGAACGACCCCGTCGTCACCTGGCGCAGGTCCAGCGGTCCGACAGGCTTCTCGGCGAACGCCAGACGCAACGTGCTGCGTATCTGGGTGCCGGTGAGCTTCAGCGCGGGGCTCCCGACGATGACCGCGCCGTCGAAGGTGACCTCGGTGCCCACATGGGCGTCACGCATCTGCACGCCCCCAAGCACTCGGGCGTGGTCGAACTTCACGGCGTGACCGACGCGAATCCGGTCACACCGCACCGCTTCGGTGCGACTCTCGAACCGGCCGTGCCGAAGGTCGACCTTGCCGTCGACCGACGCGCCCGCGAAGTCGACCCGGCCGTTCGCGCTGAACCCGTTGCGCAGAGCCACGTTCCTGTCCACCCTGATTCCTCTGGCGACCAGAGCGTCTCTTTCCTCGTTCTCAAACCAGCCATCGGTGCAGTCGAAGTTGCCTCCCACGTGCGCCTCGCTGAACACGACCTGCCCCTGGGAGCGGAAGCGCACGCCGTACTGCGTGCCGAGGCTCAACTCACCGTGCACCCTCAACCCAAGCGCTTCGATCGCCGTCTCGAACCTGTTCCAGAAGAGGCCTCCCTGAGCCCTGACCGCGCCACCGACCCGCGCGTTGGACAGGCAAAGCTTGCCGTGCACCACGGTTCCGCCCCGCATCGTCAGATTCATCGCGGTCGAGGCGAGCTGAAGGTTGATCGCCATGCCACCGGGGTTGCGGAACGTCCCACCGGTGAAGGAGAGCCAGCCACCGAACTCACAGGCGACGAGGTTCAGTTCGCCGATCGCGGTGCACTCCTCGGTGAACTCCGCCTGCTGGCGGACCTTCATACCGGGAGCGTCCAGGGCCGGACCGCGGAGGTTGTAGAACCTGGCGCCGTGGCAGAGCAGCTGACCACCGATGTCCGAACCGCTCAGGTTCACCGCCCCCTCGACGGAGAAGCCGCGACGCCAAAGGACGTGCTCCTTCACCACGATGCTCCGCAGGTCCAGTGCGGTGGCCACCCCGGGGTTGCGGAACACGGCGCCGTCGCAGACGAACTCCCCTCCGAGGTGGGCGCCGATCATCCTGGCGAGACCGGTGACCCGGAACCTGCCGCACAGGTAGGCGTCCTGGTCCACCCGCAACCCGTCCGCCTCCAATGCGCCTTCGGCCCCGCCTGTGATCACGCAGTCCCGCATGTTCAACTGCCCCGCCACGTGCGCGCCGGTGAGTTGAACGCAACCGTTCACCTGGCAGTCGTCCAGCGCGAGGCCGTCCTGAACGCGGACCTGCGAGGCGCGGAAACCCGGCAACCGGCAGTCGGTGAAGTAGAGGCCGGCGACACTCGCCTGCTCGAAGTTCGGTTCGCTGTCGAAGGAGCACCGCACGAACTCCACGGGGAACCCGACCGCGCTGGCCTCCAGGTCGAGCTCACCCACCACGGCCACGTCGTACAACGCCAGCGTGCGCGGGCGGTCTTCGTTCCCACGCAGCAGTTGCTCCGTCAGGAACGCGGCTCCGATCACTCGTCCCGCACCGGCGAAGTCGACCCGTCCCCTCTTCTCGATCGCGTTGAACAGCTCCATCTCGACTGGCGTCATGTCGCGCGCACTCCTCTGCCGCGACCGCGTCCGCCAAGCGCGATCTGGTGTGCAGGGTTAGTCAGAAGCAACAGGGCGGTTGTTAGCCATGAGGCGAACGTTCACCTGTTCAGAGCACGTCCCACCACGTGGGCGGCCTTGGCCGGGGGCGCGCGGGATGTCAGAGTCGTGGTGTGTCCCAGGCATCTGTGCTCAGCACGCGCCGCCACGTCGACCTCCGTCGGCAGGCCAGCGCGATCTGTGCCGTGCCCGCCTTCGCCTGACCGGGAATCAGACGAACCCCTGCGAGAAGGGGAGGGACCGCGTGAGCCGCACCGCCGCCACCGTGCTCAGGTCCGTGCTGGACCACGGGCCCGTCGCGCGCAGCACCATCGCGCGCCTGACCGGGTTGAGCGCCGCCACCGTCACCAAGCAGTACGCGGAGCTCGCCGAGCGCGGGCTGGTGCGGGAGGTCGACACGCGGATCCCTCGCGTGACGATCGGGCGGCCGCACGTGCCGGTGGACATCGACGTGGACCGGCACGTGGTGTGCGGGGTGCACATCGCTTACGGGCACACGACATTGGCGCTCGTGGACCTGCGCGGGCGGGTGATCGCCGAGGAGCGCGAGGCGCACGACAGGCCGGAGGCCGGGCGGGCGCTGCGGCGGATCGCGGAACGGGTGCCCGCCTTCCTGCGCCGGCACGACCGCGTGCCGCTCGGGGTCGGGGTCGCCACCGGCGGGCGGGTGGACGACGGCACGATCGCCGAGCACAGCCAGCTCGGCTGGAAAGACGTGCACATCAAGGAGTTCCTGACTTCCGCGCTCGACACGTCCGTTCAGGTCGAGTCGCACTCGAGGGCGCTCGCGCGGGCCGAGCAGCTCTTCGGGGCCGACCCCAGAGCCCGCACCAGCCAGGTGCACCTGTTCGTGGGCAACGTGGTCGACGCGGCCATCGTCACCGGCGGCGCGGTGCACAGCGGGCCGGGTGGTGCGGCGGGCGAGATCGCGCACCTCCGGCTGCGCGGTGACGACACGCCCTGTCCGTGCGGTGCCACCGGGTGCCTGCAGGCGGCGGTGGCGGACAAGACGGTCGCCGAACGGGCCGTGGAGCTCGGCATCGTGCGCGAGCCGTTGGTGATGAACGTGGTCGACGCCGCCCAGGCCGGTGACCGCCGGGCGTTGGAGCTCCTCCGAGAACGCGCCGTGCTCGTCGGGCAGGCCGCGCGCCTGCTGCTCGACGTGATCAACCCGGACGTGCTCGTCGTGGTCGAGGTCGGTTCGATGTTCATTCCTGAATGCTGGGAGGTGTTGACAGGAGAAATAGGATCACGCAGTACCGAGGTGATTCGGAGCAGTTTCGGCAGGAACGTGCTGAGTGTGGCCGCCGGAGCCGTAGTACTCAGCGAACTCTATGGTCAACCGACTTATTTTCCGTGAGCGCAAAATAGACAGCGCAAGGCCCTGAACTGCAAGCTCGATGCATGACCTCAGTTCAGGAAAAGACCGCCACCGTCAAGCCGATCGCCGGGCACATCGGCGCGGAAATCTCGGGAATCGACATTTCCCAGCCCCTTCGCGCGGCCGATCTGGAAACCATTTACAAGGCACTCCACGCGCACAAGGTGATTTTCTTCCGGAACCAGGAGCTGGACCACGCGAGTCAGATCGCCTTCGGCCGGCAGTTCGGCGAGCTCACCTACGCGCACCCGCACGACGACGCCCCGCCGACCGGCTTCCCGGAGATCTTCACGATCGACCCGCGCCGCTACGAGGAGCGCTACGGCAAGGACTTCACCCAGCAGACCCGCAGGCGCCAGTACAGCTACTTCTCCGGCTGGCACACCGACGTCACCGCCGCGGTGAACCCGCCGGCCGCGTCGATCCTGCGCGCCGAGGTGGTGCCCGAGGTCGGCGGCGACACGACGTGGACGAACCTCGTCGCCGCGTACAACGGGCTCTCCGACCCGATCAAGTCCTTTGTGGACGGGCTGAGGGCCGAGCACCGCTACGGCGGCTCGGTGAAGGTCGCGGACGGCGCGTACGCCAAGCGCGTCAACGACAACCTGCTCGTCGCCGAACACCCGGTCGTGCGCGTGCACCCCGTCACCGGCGAGAAGGGCCTGTTCGTCAACCCGGGCTTCACGAGCCACGTCACGGGCGTGTCCGCGGCCGAGAGCAAGGCGGTCCTCGACCCGCTCTACGCCGAGATCACCCGCCCCGAGTACACCGTGCGCTTCCGCTGGGAACCGGGCAGCGTCGCGTTCTGGGACAACCGCGCCACCGCCCACCTCGCGCCGCGCGACCTGGAGCACCTCGACGTCCAGCGCACCCTGCACCGCGTCACGATCGTCGGTGACACCCCGGTCGGGCCGGACGGGCGCGAGTCCACGCTGCTCGCCGGCCGCCCGTTCACCGCCGACCACGCCGTCAAGGTCGACTGATGACCGCGGTCCTGCCGGGCGCCGACTTCAAGCAGGCGTTCCGCCGCCACGCCGCCGGGGTCGTCGTCGTCACCGCCGACGCCGAGCACGGACCGGTGGGGTTCACCGCCACCTCGCTCACGTCCCTGTCGCTCGACCCGCCGCTGCTGTCGTTCGGCATCGCGCACACGTCCTCGAGCTGGCAGCACATCAGGATCGCCCGCACGATCGTCGTCAACTTCCTGACCGCACACCAGGAGGCGGTCGCGCGGACGTTCGCCACGAGCGGCATCGACCGGTTCGCCGGAGACCACTGGCACCGCCTCGACACCGGCGACCCCGTGATCACCGGGTCGAACTGGCTGCGCGCCGAGACCCACCGGCTCATCGAGATCGGCGACCACACGGTCGTCATCGCCAGGGTCGTCGGCAGCGACATGTCCGACTCCTCCCCTCCCCTGCTCTACCACGACGGCTCCTACCACACGATCGGCCAGGTGTGACCGATGCTGACCCGACGTTCCCTGTTGCTCGGCCTCGCGGCTCTCGGCGCCGCGGGGTGTTCCGCGGGCAACTCCATCCCGCAGCAGGTCCTCGGCGACCTGCCCACGACGGCACCGCCGCCGGGCACCAAGCTCTCGATCTCCATCCGCACCACGCTCAAGCAGCTCGAAGCGAGCGGTGAGCTGGGCAAGCTCCCCTTCCAGGTCACCGACTGGCCGAACATCCAGGCCGGTCCGGACGTCATCCAGGCGTTCCGGGCGAAGTCCGTCGACCTCGGCGCCAACGCGGGCATCCCGCCGATCCAGGCGAAGGCCACCCGGCTCGCCACCAAGATCGTGGCCGTCGGCGAACGCGACGAGCCCCTCTACACCTACGCCACCAGACCCGGTTCGCCGATCAAGACCCTCGGCGACTTCAAGGGCAAGAAGATCGCCTTCAGCCAGGGCCAGGCGCAGGGCGTGGTCGTCCTGCGCACCCTCGAGGAACTCGGCCTCAAGATCACCGACGTCGAGCTGATCCCGTTGACCAGCAACCAGTTCCTCACCGCCGTGCAGGCGGGACAGGTGGACGTCGCGGTGCTGGCCGAACCGCAGCTCACCAAGTACCTCGGCCAGTACCCGGACGCGCGGGCGATCCAGATGAACTCCGTCGACCTGCTCACGGTCCTGTGGGCGCCGGTCGAGGTCCTCAACGACCCGGCGAAGCTCGCCGCCATCAAGGCCTTCATCCCGTTCTGGGCCCGCGGAACCGTGTGGAGCTACGAGAACCCCGACAAGTGGGTCGACACCTACTACGTCAAGGACCAGAACGTCTCCAAGGCCGACGGCGACCGGATCGTGCGGTCCCAGCCCCCGCTGACCTTCCCGACGAACTGGGACCGCGCGGTCAGGTGGGAGCAGGAGACCTCGGATCTGCTGGCAGAAGGCGGTTTCGTCGAGAAGTTCGACGTCACGGACCTCTTCGACCGCAGGTTCGAGAAGGTCGCCGCCGAGGCCGTCGACGCGAAGTACCGGAGCCGGACATGACCCACGTGCTCGACCGCCCCGCCGCCCTCACGACGCCCACGTCCCCGGCCCGACGCACCCGCCTCGGGCTCGGCAAACCCATCCCGTACGGGCGGGTCCTCGGCCCGGTGCTGATCATCGCCGTCTGGAGCGTCGCGTCCGCGACCGGCGCTCTCGACCCGCGCATCCTCAGCGCACCCTGGACGATCGTCCACACCGGAATCGAGCTGACCGCGAACGGCAAGCTCCCCGAGAGCGTCCTGACCTCGCTGCAACGCGCCGCGCTGGGCTTCTTCTTCGGCGCCACAACGGGAACACTGCTCGCCATCGCGTCCGGGCTGAGCCGAGTCGGCGAGGCGCTGATCGACGGCACCGTCCAGGTCAAGCGCGCCATCCCGTCGCTCGGCCTGATCCCGCTGCTGATCCTGTGGCTCGGCATCGGCGAGGAGTTCAAGGTCGTGGTCATCGCGATCAACATCGCGACGATCATGTACCTGCAGACCCACGCGGCACTGACCGGCATCGACAGCAGGTACGTCGAACTGGCGGAAGCCGTGGGCCTGAAACGCTCCCAGTACGTCCGCAAGGTCGTCTTCCCCGGCGCGCTGCCCGGTTTCTTCCTCGGCCTGCGGCTCGCGGTCACCGCATCGTGGCTGTCGCTGGTCGTACTGGAGCAGATCAACGCGACCAGCGGCATCGGCTACCTGATGTTCCAGGCCCAGAACTACGGCCAGACCGACGTGATCGTCGTCGGGCTCGTCGTCTACGGCCTGTTCGGGTTCGTCTCCGACGCGCTGCTGCGCATCGCCGAACGGAGGGCGCTGGCATGGCGACGCACGCTGTCCGGGTGACCGGCCTGACCCGGGCCTTCCAGGAGCGCAAGGTCCTCGACGACCTCGACCTCACCATCGCGCCCGGCGAGTTCGTGGCCCTGCTGGGCCGCAGCGGTTCCGGCAAGTCGACGCTGCTCAAGGCCATCGCCGGTCTCGACCACGACGTGACCGGCAGCGGCGAGCTCGACGTGCCCCACGAGGTCGCCGTCGCGTTCCAGGACTCCCGGCTGCTGCCGTGGCTGCGCGTGCTCGACAACGTCGAGCTGGGCGTGAAACCGGGAAAGGGCAAGGCAGTGCTGGAAGAGGTCGGTCTCCAGGGCCGCGAACGGGCGTGGCCCGCCGAGCTGTCCGGCGGCGAGCAGCAACGCGTCGCGCTCGCCCGCTGCCTCGTCCGCGAACCCCGGCTGCTGCTGGCCGACGAACCCTTCGGCGCCCTGGACGCGTTGACCCGCATCAGGATGCACGACCTGCTGCGCGAACTCTGCGCGAAGCACCGGCCCGCCGTCCTGCTGGTCACGCACGACGTCGACGAGGCGATCGAACTGGCCGACCGCGTGGTCGTCCTGCAGGAGGGCCGCATCGGCCTCGACCTCCCGGCGCACGACGCCGACCGCACGCACCTGTTGTCCGCACTCGGCATCGGAGTAGCCGCATGACGCTCCACCTCAACCTGTTCCTGCACGACACCGGTCACCACGAGGCGTCGTGGCGCCTGCCGGAGTCGGATCCCCTGGCGCACATCGACATCGCCTACCACCAGCGGATCGCGCGCATCGCCGAGGAGGCGAAGTTCGACTCGGTGTTCCTCGCGGACTCCCCGGTGCTGTGGGGGAACCCTAGCCGCCGCCCTTCCGGCAAGATCGAACCGACCATCCTGCTGACCGCGATCGCCGCCGTCACCACGAGGATCGGCCTGATCGCGACGGCGTCCACCACCTACAACGAGCCGTTCAACCTCGCCCGCCGGTTCGCGAGCCTCGACCACGTCAGCGGCGGCCGCGCCGGCTGGAACATCGTCACGACGGCGGGCGACGACGCGGCCCGCAACTTCGGCCTCGACGCCCAGCCCGCCCACCTCACCCGCTACGACCGGGCGGCGGAGTTCGTGGAGGTGTCGAAGAAGCTCTGGGACTCCTGGGACGACGACGCGATCATCGCCGACAAGGCCTCAGGGGTGCACGCCGTCGACGACCGCGTCCACACCATCGACCACGTCGGCCCGCACTTCAAGGTCCGCGGCCCGCTCAACGTCCCGCGCTCACCGCAGGGCCACCCGCTGCTGGTCCAGGCGGGCAGCTCCGAGGACGGCAGGGACTTCGCGGCGAGGTACGCGGAGGCCGTCTTCACCGCGCACCAGACGCTGGAGGACGCGGTCGCGTTCTACCAGGACGTCAAGCGCCGGGCGATCGAGTTCGGCCGCGACCCGGACGAGGTCAAGATCCTGCCCGGCCTGGTCCCGGTCATCGGCGCCACGGAAGAGCAGGCGCACGAGCTCGACGCCGAACTGGAGCGGCTGATCGTCCCGGAGCACGCGGCGAGGCAGCTCGCGGGCCTGCTCAAGGTCGACCACCTGGAACTCGACGAGGAACTGCCCGCCGACCTGCCCGACGAGGCCGCGATCGAGGGCGCCAAGTCCCGGTACACGCTGATCGTGGAACTGGCCCGGCGCGAACGGCTCACCGTGCGGCAGCTGATCGGCAGGCTCGGCGGCGGCCGCGGCCACAACACCTTCACCGGCACCGCGCTCCAGGTCGCCGACACGATCGAGGAGTGGCACCGGGCGGGCGCGGCGGACGGGTTCAACATCATGCCCGCGGTGCTGCCGTCCGGGCTGGAGCGGTTCGTGGACGGCGTGCTGCCGGTCCTGCGCGAGCGCGGCCTGTTCCGCAGCGAGTACACCGGCACGACGCTGCGCGAGCACTACGGCCTGCCCCGCCCGGCCGACCAGTTCGGCGCGCTATCCGTGTGACGGGTGCCCGTACAGCCCCGCACCGGTGAACTCCAGCGCCGTGAGGAACGCGGTCGAGGCCTGGTAGGAGGCCTCGACCAGTTCCGCGGTGTGCGAGAAGTCCAGCGGCGTCACGGCCTGCACGGGCGGACCGGGCAGGTACAGCACCGGCGCGCTCTGCGACGCGAGCTCCACCTCCAGCACGGCCTGGTTGCGCATGCCGAGCGTCGCCCAGAACAGCAACGTCTCGGCGAGCGTCTCCGGCACGGCCGGCAGGTGCCCGGGGAACGCGCAGTCGAGCACCACCAACGACTTCGCGCCCATCGCGAGGGCCTGGCGGATCGGCACGTTCGCCAGCACACCGCCGTCGTAGAGCACCTGGTCGCCGATGCGCACCGGCGGGTACACGCCCGGGATCGCCGCGCTGGCGAGGATCGCGGGTATCAGCTCGCCCTCGGTGATGTTCACGGCCTCACCGGTCACGCCGTTCACCGACACCGCCCCGAACGGCAGCGCGAGGCCGGCGAAGTCGGCACAGCCGTCGAGCCCGTCCGCGAGCACCGAGGCGAGCCCGGTGTTCGGGAAGAGGTAGGTCTTGTTGGTGCGCAACGACCTCAGCTGTGCGATCGGCCCGCCGGGGAACACCCGCTGCCGCGTCATGCCCTCCCACAGCACCGCGAGCCGTTCCGCCGCCTTGTCCGGGTCCAGGGCGAGCAACGAGCCGTTGACCGACCCGACCGACGTGCCGACGACCAGGTCGGGCCGCACGCCGTGCTCCCGCAACGCGCGCAGCATGCCGACCTGCGCGGCACCGAGGCTTCCCCCGCCTCCGAGCACGAAGGCGACTGGTCCAGGCAGTTCGATCGTCACGTCCGGTGATCCTAGAGCTGACCAGCGACGAAGGCTGGGTTTGGTCTACACTGAAGTCACTGAGTGCACAAGCAGTGGGATCGCCAGCTCTGCCCGCGTCCGCGCGCCGTGCATCCCGGTCAGCCCGCTCAGCAACGGCTCGGCCTGGCTGCGCACCACCACGTGCTCGTCCCGCATCGCCACCACGACGTCCCCGATCCGGTCGGCCGCGAGCGGGCTCACCCGCCCGAACCACCCGGCCTCCACGGCGTCCTCCCGCGTCAGCACGTCCGCGCGGTCGCCGAGGAACTCCCGCCACGTCGAGAGCACCTCGTCGCTGTCCACGTGCAGGTACCGCACCCGCGGCTCGCCCGCGATCACACGAACTCCCTGCCACAGCAACGGTTCCGTGTCGAAGTCGATCCGCTCTCCCACGGTGACCATGCCGTGGTCCGCCGTGACGACGAGCTGCGCGCCGGAAGGCAGCCGCGCGGCGATCCGCTCGGCCAGCGAGTCCACGAACTCCAGCTGCACCAGCCACTCCTCGGACCCCGGCCCGTAGAAGTGCCCGATCGTGTCGAGGTCGGCGTGGTAGGCGTAGCAGAACGACCGGTCCTGCTGGACGGCCGCGACGGCCCCGAGCGCCAGGTCGCCGAACCCCGCCACGCCGCGGAACCACGACCCGCGGAGCACCGCCCTGGTCAGCCCGGACGAGCGGTGCAGCAACGGCGCGACCGCGCTCACCGCGACCCCGGCGGCCGCCGCGCGTTCGAACAGCGTCGGGTGCGGCTGCACGACCTCGGGCACGAGCGTCTTGCGCAGGTCGTGGCCGTGGTCGGCGGCCCGCGACCAGGTCAGCGAGTTCAGCACCTCGTCGCCGACGGCGAACGTGTAGCCGACGATGCCGTGCTCACCGGAGTGCAGCCCGGTACCGATCGAGGCGATGCTCGTGGCCGTCGAGGACGGGAACCCGGCGTCGATCGAGCGGTCCGGCAGCGAGGACAGGAACGGCGCGTGCGAGGCGTGCGCGCGCAGCAGCTCGTGGCCGAGGCCGTCGACGAGCAGCAGGACGACACGCCGGGCCGGTGGCAGGCCGAGCGTGTTGTCGGCGCCCGGAACTCCCAGGCCCGACAGCAGTGAGGGGACGACCGCGGCGATGGTCATGAAGGACACCGTGCCACGTCGAATCCGGCAGCGGGCAGAATGGCGCGCTGTGACAACGCTCATCCACCAGAAGATCGCTGACGAGCTCGGCGTGGCCGCAGGCCAGGTCGGCTCTGCTGTCGAACTGCTCGACGGTGGCGCGACCGTCCCGTTCGTCGCCCGCTACCGCAAGGAGGCGACCGGCGGTCTCGACGACGCCCAGCTGCGCACGCTCGAGGAACGCCTCGGCTACCTGCGCGAACTGGAGGAGCGCCGGGCGGCCGTCCTCAACTCCATCCGCGAGCAGGGCAAGCTGAACGACGCCCTCGAAGCGCAGATCCTCGCCGCCGACTCGAAGGCGCGGCTCGAGGACCTCTACCTGCCGTACAAGCAGAAGCGCCGCACCAAGGCCCAGATCGCGAAGGAAGCGGGCCTGGAACCGCTCGCCGACGCACTTCTGGGTGACCCCGGCCTGAACCCGCAGGAAGAAGCCGCGAAGTTCGTCGACCCCGCCAAGGAGGTCGCGGACGCCGCGGCCGCCCTGCAGGGCGCGCGGGCCATCCTGGTCGAGCGGTTCGGCGAGGACGGCGACCTGATCGGCGAGCTGCGCGAGCAGATGTGGACGCGCGGCCGCGTCGTCTCCAAGGTCCGCGAGGGCAAGGAGACCGAGGGCGCCAAGTTCTCCGACTACTTCGAGTTCGACGAGCCGTTCGCCAAGCTGCCGTCGCACCGCATCCTGGCGCTGTTCCGCGGTGAGAAGGAGGAGGTCCTCGACCTCGTCCTGGAGCCGGAGGAGCCGCGCGAGGAGGGCCCCTCGACGTTCGAGGCGCGCATCGCCTCCCGCTTCGGCATCGACGACCAGGGCCGTCCCGGCGACAAGTGGCTCACCGACACCGTCCGCTGGGCGTGGCGCACGCGCATCCTCGTGCACCTGGGCATCGACCTGCGCGGCCGGCTGCGCTCGTTCGCCGAGGACGAGGCCGTCAAGGTGTTCGCCTCGAACCTGCGCGACCTGCTGCTGGCCGCCCCGGCCGGCACGCGCGCCACGATGGGCCTCGACCCCGGTTACCGCACCGGTGTGAAGGTCGCGATCGTCGACGCCACCGGCAAGGTCGTCGCGCACGGCGTCATCCAGCCGCACGTGCCCGCGAACCGCTGGGACGAGTCGATCGCGAAGCTCGCCGCGTGGGCGAAGCAGTACGACGTCGACCTGATCGCCATCGGCAACGGCACGGCCTCGCGCGAGACCGACAAGCTCGCCGCCGACCTGATCAAGCGCCACCCGGACCTCGGCCTCACCAAGATCGTCGTGTCCGAGGCGGGCGCGTCGGTGTACTCGGCGTCGGCCTACGCGTCGTCCGAACTGCCGGGCCTCGACGTGTCGATCCGCGGCGCCGTCTCGATCGCGCGCCGCCTGCAGGACCCGCTGGCCGAGCTCGTGAAGATCGACCCGAAGTCGATCGGCGTCGGCCAGTACCAGCACGACCTGGCGGAGTCCAAGCTGTCGCGGTCCCTGGACGCGGTGGTCGAGGACTGCGTGAACGCGGTCGGCGTCGACCTCAACACCGCGTCCGTGCCGCTGCTGACCCGCGTCTCCGGCATCACCGCCGGTCTCGCGGAGAACATCGTGCTGCACCGCGACTCGAACGGCCCGTTCAAGACCCGCAAGGCGTTGATGGACGTCGCGCGCCTGGGCCCGAAGGCGTTCGAGCAGTGCGCGGGCTTCCTCAAGATCCGTGGGGGCGACGAGCCGCTCGACGCCTCCTCGGTGCACCCCGAGGCGTATCCGGTCGTGCGCCGCATCCAGGAGGCCGCGGGTGCCGAGCTGATCGGCAACACGGCGGTGCTGACGAAGATCCGGCCCGAGCAGTTCGTGGACGAGCAGTTCGGTCTGCCGACCGTCACGGACATCCTGAAGGAGCTCGAGAAGCCGGGCCGCGACCCGCGTCCGGCGTTCAAGACGGCGACCTTCGCGGACGGCGTCGAGAAGATCGCCGACCTCAAGCCCGGCATGGTGCTGGAAGGCGTCGTGACGAACGTGGCCGCGTTCGGCGCGTTCGTGGACATCGGCGTGCACCAGGACGGTCTGGTGCACATCTCGGCCCTGTCCAACACCTACGTGAAGGACCCGCGCGACGTCGTGAAGTCCGGTGACGTGGTGCGGGTGAAGGTGCTGGAGGTCGACGAGGCCCGCAAGCGCATCGGCCTGACGCTGCGGCTGACCGACGAGCCGGGCAAGCCCGCCCCGAAGCAGGGCGGCGGCGGTGGCCGTGACCGCGGCGGCCGTCCGCAGCAGCGCGGTGGGCAGCAGCGCGGCGGCCAGCAGCGCACCTCCCCGCCGCCGGCGAACGGCTCGATGGCGGACGCGCTCCGCAAGGCCGGATTCGGCAAGTAAGTCCACAGAAAACGGCCCCTCCACCCGGAGGGGCCGTTTCTCATTTGGCGACTACTTGGCGCGCGTGCCCTTGAGCTTCACGAGCTCCGACTCGAACAGCTCCTCGACGGTGGTGAGACCGCCGGGCGCCTTCGAGTCGACCTTCGTGACGTAGGACTGGGTGGCCGAGGGCCGTCCCACCAGCGAGTAGTGCAACGCGCTGGTCAGGCCCTGGGTGTCGAGGCCGTTGGTGCTGTGGAACGCGTCCAGCACGCCATCGCGCGAGAGGTCGCCGTTCTGGCAGGCCTTCTCGATGACGGAGAGGAACACCTTCGCGACCGTGTAGCCGTGGTCGACGTAGATCGCGGGCTTGTCGTTCGGGTAGTACTTGTTGAACGCCGCCGCGACCTCGCGCGGGCCTGGCTGGCTGCCGGTGAACGGTGCCACCGACGTCACCACGGACACCTGCTTCTCCACGGCCGGACCGACCGGGGAGTCGAGGATCGCGGTGTCGAAGCCGACCACGTTGACCATGAACGGCACCTCCCACTTCAGCGCCGCGGCCACCCCGACGGCGGCGGCGGTCTGGGCGGGGGTGGTGCTGAGCACGACGGCCTTCGCGCCCGCGGCCTTCAGCGCGGCGATCTGCTGCGTGAGGTCGGCGGTGGTCTCGCTGATCGGCTGCTCGGCGATCTTCATGTTCCACTGCGTGCCGACGAAACGGCTGCCCTCGACGGCGTTGTCGCCGTAGCTGCCCTGGGCGTACACGTGGCCGACGGTGTCGCCGTCCTTGATCACACCACGGCGCTTGTAGTGATCAAGTCCGTTGATGACGTCGAGGTCGTACGTGGTGCCGACGATCATCATGTGCGGGTTGCCGAGCAGCGACGCGGCCCACGACGCGGGCGCGGTGAGCGTCCGGGTCTGCATGATGTCGGGCTCGATCGCGGCCGTCATCGGCGTGCCCGCGAGTTCCAGCAGGCCGAGGACCTGCGGCTCCAGGTCGAAGTAGGCGTCGAGTGCCTTCTGGACGTCGTACGCGTGGTCCTTCTGCTTGAGCTCGACCTTGCGACCGCAGATGCCTCCGCGGTCGTTGACCTGCTTCAAGTACAGCTCGTAACCCTTCATGCGGGTGAGCGCCGACGCTTTGAACGGCCCTGTCATGTCCGTGAGGATGCCGAGCGAGATCGTGTCGTCGGTAACGCCCGGCCCGGTCTTGACCTGGGCCTTCGCGTCTTCCTTTGCGCCACAGCCGGCCACCAGGACGGCTAACGCCAAGGCGGCGGAGGGCAGTACGCGGCGGAGGGGCATGCAGAGGTCCTTGTCCAAATGATCGAGGCATACTAAGCGGTAGCTCAGTATTGGGCGGAGGCCCGCATAATGCCCCCTTATGTGCTACGGAACACAGCACCGTAAGGTTCAAGTAACTTCCACTTGGTTACGGAGTGTGCTAGCTCTTCGGTACCGAACGAAATGAGATACGCGTGATCGGTCACATCGCGGGTATCCGGGCAGGGTGAAAATCGTCGTCACCGGTGCGTCCGGCAACGTCGACGGCACCGAGCACGTGCTCGCCGCGCGCGTGAAGGGTCGACGAGTCGTGGACGCTGACGGGCATCGCGGACAACACCTACAGCGCGCACAAGGTGCGGCTGGAGGAGCTGGTCGGCCCGCTGCTCCCGCCGAGACTGCTGCCGTACCTGCCGGTCCCGTTGTGGAACGACCTGCGCCTGCAGCTCGTGCACGCGGACGACGTGGCGCGCGCGATCGTGGCGATAGTGGAGCGCAAGGCGTTGGGCGCCTTCAACCTCGCGGCCGAACCGGTGCTGACGGCACCGATGATCGCGGGCCGCGTGGGCGCGACGTCGCGCCTCGGGCTCCAGCCCCTGACCCCGGAGTGGGTCCGGATGGCCGACCAGGCGCCGCTCGTGAACACCACACGAGCACATGAAGATCTGAAATGGTGGCCCGAACACGACGCGCGCGATGTGCTGCGCGAGGTCATGACGGCAATGGGAGGACGTGCGTGAACGAGGTCGACGCGGTCGTCATCGGCTCCGGTCCGAACGGGCTGGTCGCCGCTACCCTGCTGGCGGACGCGGGCTGGGACGTGCTCGTCCTGGAGCAGCGCGACACACCGGGCGGTGCCGTGACATCGGCCGAGATCACCGCTCCGGGCTTCACGAACGACGTCTACAGCGCGTTCTACCCCCTCGGTCTGGGTTCGCCGGTCATCGGCGCGTTGAACCTCGACGTGCAGTGGGAGCACGCACCGGCCGTGCTGGCCCACGTGCTGCCGGACGACCGCGTCGCGCTCCTGTCCCGCGACGTCGACGTCACCGCGAAGTCCGTCGGCACGTTCGCCGACGCGGACGCGGACGCGTGGCACGCCGCGTTCGCCCAGTGGCGGCGGGTCCGCGACAGCGTGCTGGACAGCCTGCTGCGGCCGTTCCCGCCCGTGCGCGGTGGTGTCTCGTTGCTGCGCACGCTGGGCCTGGGCGACACGCTGCGGCTGACGCGCCTGCTGACCCAGCCCGTGCGGCGCCTCGGCGAGGAGCTCTTCTCCGGTGAGGGCGCACGGGTGCTGCTGGCGGGCAACACGATGCACTCGGACCTCGGCCCGGACCAGGCCGGTGGCGCGGGCTTCGGCTGGCTGCTCGCGATGCTCGCCCAGGACGTCGGCAACCCGGTCCCCCGCGGCGGCGCGGGAGAGCTGGCCGCCTCGCTGGTCCGCCGGTTCGGTGGACGCATCGAGACCGGAGCGAAGGTCACCGACGTCCTGCACGCGCGCGGTGTGGCCGTGGGTGTGCGTCTGGAAGACGGCTCGGTCGTGCGCGCACGGCGTGCGGTGCTCGCCGACGTGCCCGCGCCCCGGCTCTACCTCGACCTGATCGGCGGCGACGCGCTGCCGGCGAAGCTCGCGGACGACCTGAAGCGGTTCCAGTGGGACGGCGACACGATCAAGGTCGACTGGGCGCTGTCGGGCCCGATCCCGTGGCGCAACGCGGAGGCCTCGCAGGCGGGCACCGTGCACCTCGGCGGCGACGTCAACGGGCTCGCGACCGTCGCGCACGAGCTGGCGTGCGGCAAGGTGCCGCGCAACCCGTTCATGATCCTCGGCCAGATGACGACGACCGACCCGACCCGTTCCCCGGCCGGCACCGAGGCCGCCTGGGCCTACACCCACGTGCCGCTGGGCGGGGCCTGGACACCGGACCGCCTGAAGCGCCGCGCCGACCGCCTGGAGCTGATGATCGAGGAACGCGCACCCGGCTTCCGCTCGCTCATCCAGGCCCGGTCCGTGCTCGGCCCCGACGACATCGGCTCGGTCAACGGCGGCACGGCGGCGATCCACCAGCAGCTCGTCTTCCGGCCCGTGCCCGGCCTCGGCCGCGCGGACACCCCGTTCGACCGGCTCTACCTGACGGGCTCCTCGGCGTGGCCGGGCGGCGGCGTGCACGGCGCGGCGGGCGC
The DNA here is from genome assembly GCF_024125735.1 of Lentzea sp. HUAS12. Lineage (NCBI taxonomy): Bacteria > Bacillati > Actinomycetota > Actinomycetes > Pseudonocardiales > Pseudonocardiaceae > Lentzea > Lentzea sp. HUAS12. The sequence continues at coordinate 9,311,759 of NZ_CP099738.1, read as the reverse complement.
GAACGCGGCACGGGCGGCACTCGCCCGCTGGGGTGCGGCGGGCGAGCTCTACCGGACGGTGGTGCAGGGCCTGCAGAAGGCGATCTACTGACGACCCCTGGCCAGGTCGCCCAAGCGCTGCAAGGTCTCCTTGTTGCGGGGCGTCAGCAGGACGTCCTGCACGGCCTTGGGCATCAGGGTCGACGGCCCGCGCACCACCCGCTCGGCCATGCGCACCTCCGTCCGCGACTCCCCGCGCGCGTGCAGCGTGAACGTGATCCGCGCGGCCCCGGCCGGCCACAGCCGCGCATCGAGTTCGAGCAGCTCGCGGGGCTCGCAGCGGACCACCTCGGTGGTGTCGCTGATGACGAGCGGCCACGGCCCCACGCTGTGGTGGATGCGCGTGCCCGGCTCCGGCCAGCCCTCGTCCACGTCGCGGATGTGCGACGCGCCGACCACCCATCCCGCGTACGACCAGCCGTCGGCGAGCACCGCCCAGACGGCGTCCACAGGCGCTTCGACGTTCAGTGCGACCTCAGCCATGCGCAGGAGGTACCCCGTCGATCAGGAAGCAATCCGGCGGGGGCGGCGGCTTTCGGCCTTGCGCCGCAGGTGGTCGGCGGTGAGCTCCAGCTCGCGGATGCGCAGCGCCTGGTAGCGCGGCGAGAGGCGGAGACCGACGGTCCCACTGAGGCGCTCGATCGCCGACGCCGCGCGATCGAGCCGCCTCCTCGCCGCTTCCAAGCCGCCGGCTCGCAGCATCTGCAGGCAGTTCTCGGCCTCGCAGTTGTACGAGCGCAGCATCAACGCAGACCAGTCCTCGACCAGCCTGCGCCCAGTCGCGTCCGATCCGTTGTAGGTGGCCTGCCCGCCACCCTCGACGGCCGCACCGGCCTTGATCAGGGCCTTCATCTCGTCGTGGAGGAGGTCGAGCCGCGCCTGGTGGTCGGCGACGGCGACGCGTTCGACGACCCAGTCCGGCTGAGCGGTCCCGCGTTCCCTGCGACCGAGCATGCCCACCTCCCCGATCAGCGACGAAAGGCCCATGCCCCTCTCCATCGCAAGGAGGAATCCGCCGTTATCCCCGGCGCTACGCGCTCACCCCATCGAGTGATCCCACGAAACGCACGAACCCTTCGGGGTCCTCGCTCGTGGCGGACTGCTGCAAGATCACGCTGGTCGCGCCCGCCTCGGCCACCTGGGCCACCAGGTCCGTGACGAACGCGGAGTCCCGCGAGTCCGTCTCGACGTAGACGACGACGGGGTGCTCACGGGTCGAGCTGATGGCCTTCACCCTCGCGAGGTCCGCCGACGCGTCGAGGATCGTGCCGTCGCCGACCTCGCCCGCGAGGTCCAGCGTCTTCATGCCGAGCCCGCCCACGTAGATCGGCATCGGCGCGGACGGCGGCCAGTCGAGCGCCACGCCGTCGAGCTGCACGTACCGGCCCTGCACGGTGACGCGTTCGCCGGCCAGCAGCGCCTTCAACGCGCCGGTGTACTCCCGCAGCAACGTCAGCGGGGACGCCACGCGCGCGCCGACCTGACCCATCCAGTCCTGCACGCCGTGCCCGACGCCGATCGTGACGCGACCCGGGAACAGCCGCTCGAGCGTCGCGGCCTCCATCGCGGTGATCGCGACGTTGCGCAGCGGCACCGGCAGCAGGCCGACGCCGACCTTCAACCGCGAAGTCCAGGCCAGGGCGGCGGAAGCGCACGCGATGCCGCTCTCGAGGAAGCAGTCCTCCCACAGCCACAAGGAGTCCACACCGGACTCCTCCGCGGCGAGGACGACGGAGCGCAGGTTCTCGGGAGGGAGCTGGGGCCGGTAGACGGCGCCGAGTGTGGTCACCCGTCCAGTACTACCGGCCCCACCCCCGGTTCAGCAACAGCTCAGCAGCCGCCGCAGTTGTAGTAGGTGACGTCCCAGTGGTTCGACTCGAGGTAGTAGATGTTCCCCGCGCCGGACTTCCACTTGTTGCCGCCGATGGACGAGAACGTGCCCTTGATGTAGTTGGTGATGCAGCTGGACAGCCGGTAGTCCACCTTGTAGCCGTTCCAGTGCGAGTAGGTGCCCGACGCGTGGCCGGTCTCCGTGCCGCCGGTGATGGTCAGCGCACAGCCCGACGCGCTCTTGAACGTCTTGGCGCCCGCGATGGTCGTCTGGTTGATCTGCTCGAACGACGTGCAGTTCGACCTGTTGCGGTCACTGCAGTTACCGCTCGAGTCCCACGCGATGCCGGCCGCGCGCAGCTGTGCGGTCGCCTGTGCGTGCGTGTACTTCGCCGGGGCCGCCGACGCGACGGACGCGCCCATGACCAGAGCGGCGAACATCGCGACCACGGCTGCGATCGTGCGAACGAACATGTGCTCCCTCTCCTCAAGCCCAAGGTGCCGCGACGCTAGGAAGGAGCGGTAAAGGAAGGCCTAAAACGGCCTTAGGCCGATCTTTGGCGCCTCAGTGGACAGTTCCGGTCGTCACCAACTGCAAGTCGATCGGAGCAACAAGCATGCGCATTCGCCACGCTCTCGCGGCGACCGCCATCTCGCTGGGGCTGCTCGGCGGCATGAGCGGCATCGCCCAGGCCGCGCCGGAGGGTCCTGCCGAGCAGGAGGTCTCCCTCTCGCAGGTCCAGGCGGCGGCCGGGTACGGCGGTTCCATCAGCCGCACCGAGGTCATCAAGCGCGCCAAGGACTGGTGGGACCGCAAGGTCCCGTACAGCCAGTCCGCGTACGCGTGGGACATCAACAAGGGCAAGAAGTACCGCACGGACTGCTCGGGCTTCGTCTCCATGACGTGGAAGCTCACGACCAGCCGCAACACGCGCAACCTGGACGAGGTCGCCACGAAGATCTCGTGGGCGAACCTCAAGCCGGGCGACATGATCCTGCGCAACGGCCACGTGAAGCTGTTCGAGAAGTGGGCGAACTCCGCCAAGACGTCCGCGTGGATCTACGAGGAAGGCAGCACCGCGACGGACATGGACCACGAGACCGTGACCATCTCGTCGCTGAAGAGCGGCGGCTACGCCCCGTGGAAGTACAAGAAGATCACCGGCTGACCCTGAGGGGCGCGAGGCCCCACTGCGACCGCCACTGGTGCACCTCTCCCTGCTCTCTCGTGCCCAGTCGTGCGAACAGGACGGCGGCCTCGTCCCAGGAGCGGTCCGCGCCCGCGACGTCCCCCAGACGGGCGTGGACCGCTCCGAGGTCCCGGAGCGTGCGGGCGCGCCACAGCGGCAGGCTCAGGTCGTTCCACACCGGCAACAGGTCGGTCAGCACGATCCGCGCGCCGGCGTGGTCGCCCGCCGCGAGCCGCCACTCCCCCAGCGTCCGGCGCACCAGGGCCTCACCGAACCGGTCCCCGACGTCGCGGCACCCGTCCAGCGCCTGCTGGATCAACTCCTCGGCGGGATCCAGCAAACCCTTGCGCAGCAACACCTTCGCCCACGCCTGGGCGGTGTAGCAGCCGAGCAGCTCGTCGCCGGTGCCCTCCACCATCTCGTGGGCGCGGCGGATGTGGTCCTCGGCGAGGTCGAGCTCACCGCGGGCGCGGTGGACGAGCCCTATCCCCCGGGCCGCCAGCGCCTCGCCACGACGGCTGCTGGCCTGGCGGTAGGCCGCCTCCGCGAGGCGGAGGGTGCCGAACGCCCCCTCGTCGTCGCCGAGTTCCCGCCGGATGGAGCCGAGTCCGTACAGCGCGTGCGCCTCGCCCTCGGGATCCGTGCCCTCCAACAGGTCGCGGGCCCTCTCCAGCGCCTCCAGCGCGCACGGGTACTGGCCCAGGTCACGGCACACCATGCCGATGCCGTTCATCGCGACGGCCTCACCGCGCACGTCGCCCAGGTTCACGAACAACGTCTGCGCCGTCTCGAACCACGACCGCGCCTCGACCAGGTTGTCCCGCTTGTAGTGCATCTGCCCGAGACTGCACCGCAGCACCGCCTCCAGGCGCAGGTCTCCCGCCCTCCACACGGACTCCAGCGCCGCCGTGTGCGTGCGTTCCCATGCCTCGTAACGGTTCCTGAGCCCGAACCACGCGAACACCAGCACCTCGGCCAGCTGCGACGCCATCTCCGCGAGACCGAGTTCCGCGGCGCGTTCCACGAGCCTGGTCAGCAACGGCTCCTCGCTCGCGAACCAGGCGTCCTTGTCCGTCGGGCGCGCCGCCGAGGCGACGACGCCCAGCGTGTCCTGCATCCGCGGCACCGCCAGGAAGAGCTGCTCGGTCAATCCGTCCACAGTGGACAGAGCGGCGACCACGGCCCTGCGCACCACGTCCTCGCGTTCCTGCCGCGCGTCCTCGGCCTCGGCGAGCTCACGGGCGTGCAGCCGCACCAGCTCGTGCATCCGGTACCGCGCACTGCCGATCACGTCGAGCAGCCGGGCGTCGACGAGCTGGTCGAGCACGTCCTCGTCGAGCAGGTGCGCCCACAGGAAGCTCGGCACCTCGGGCAGCCCGAGGAACCCGAAGATCCGGTACGCGCGGCGGACGTTCTCGTCGAGCGCCCGGTAGGTGAGCTCCAGACCGGCCCGCACCGCGAGGTCGTCCGCGACGAGCTCGTCGAGCCGGGACCGTTCGTCGGAGAGCCGCCGGACGAGCTTCGACACCGGCCAGTGCGCGCGCCCGGCGAGCCGCGCGCCGGTGATCCGCACCGCGAGCGGCAGGTACCCGCACAGCCGCGCGACCTCCTGGGCCTGGTCGGGTTCCGCCGCGACCCGGTCGTCACCGAGGATGCGCTTGAGCAGCGTGACGGCCTCGTCGCTGCTCAGCACGTCCAACGGGATGCGGCGCACGCCCTCCAGCCCGCACAGCCTGCTGCGGCTGGTGATCAGCGTCAGGCAGCCGGGACTGCCCGGCAGCAGCGGCCGGACCTGCGACACGCTCGTGACGCCGTCCAGCACGATCACCACGCGCCGCCCGCTGACCGTGGCCCGCCACAGCGCCGCGCGTTCCTCGGCGGACTCCGGGATGCGTTCGCTCGGCACGTCCATCGCGCGCAGCAACGCGTCCAGCGCCCCGGACGGCGAGTGCAGGTCCACGAACAGCTGCCCGTCCGGGTACCGGTCGGCGAGCCGGTGCGCCGCGTGCACCGCCAACGCGGACTTGCCGACCCCGGCCGGGCCCTCGACCCACCAGACGCCGCCGTCGCTGTCGAGGAGCCTGCTCAGCTCCCGGTCGCGCCCGGTGAAGTCGCCCGCGTCGCGCGGCAGGTAGTTGCGCCGGCTGTCCCGCGAGCCCTCCAGCACGTCCCGGTAGAGCTGCTGCAACTGCTCGCCGGGCTCGACCCCCAGCTCGTCGACGAGCACCTTGCGCGTCTCGCGGAACACCCGCATGGCGTCCGCGCGCCGCCCGGCCCGCGCGAGGGCGGTCATGAGCTGCCCGCGCAACCGTTCGGCCAGCGGGTACTCGGCGACGAACGCCCCGAGCCGGTCGACCAGCTCGGCGTGCCGCCCCAGCGCCAGCCCGGCGTCGACCCACGCCTCGGCGGCCGCGAGCCGCTGCACGTCGAGGGTCTGCGCGAACACCACGGGCGTGCCGCGCCAGAGCTGCAGCGCCCGGTCCAGGGTGTCGACCCTGACCTTCAGGTCGGCCTCGTCCCCGGCGGAGGCCACCAGCCTGCGGAACGCGTGCAGGTCGACGTCCTCGGGTTCGGCGTTGAGCACGTACCCCGCCGCCCGGTGCTCGACCGGCAACCCGGCGCGGCGCAGGCTGGAGATGTGCACCTGCAGCGACTTGCGCGCCTGCGGCGGCGGCTCCTCGCCCCAGATGAGGTCGATGAGCCGCTCGACCGGCACGACCTTGCCGCACTCGACCGCCAGCACGGCCAGTATCTGCGCGGGCTTCGGCGGCACCGCCGGTTCGACCGGGCCGAGAATCCTGACCTCCACTGCGCCCCCACCGGTGTTGAAGATTCACCAATTTCCGCACGGCATTGTCGGATTTTGACGCAGCCGGACCTGCAGAGGTTCCACTTCTGGGTGAATGCACTCGAACGGACGCAGATCTGGATGCAACCAGACCAGACCCCACTCCGTCCAGCCCACTTTCAGTGGGCATGAATGTGAAGTATTGTTCTGGTTCTAGACGCTCGCTTTGAGCCGCCCGAACTCCTCGGCCAACGCCGGCAACTGCCAGTGCGCGTTCAGTCCGCTCGGATTCGGCAGGATCCACAACCGGGCCCCTCCCACGGTGTCCTGCTGCGCGCCGACCTGCGCCTTCTTACACCCGAAGGCCGCGCGGTAGACGGTCACACCGAGGATCGCGAGAACCTTCGGTGAATACCTCTCGACCTTTTCCGCGAGAACGGTCGCACCTTCCCGCATTTCGTCAATTGTTAATTCGTCGGCCCGCGCACTGGGCCGCGCGACGACGTTCGTGATGCCGAGCCCCAGTTCGAGCAGCTTCTCCTGCTCGCCGGGCGCGAACTGGCGCGGCGTGAACCCGGACAAATGCAGAGCGGGCCAGAACCGGTTTCCGGGCCGCGCGAAGTGGTGCCCGGTCGCCTCCGACACGAGCCCGGGGTTGATGCCGCAGAACAGCACGTCGAGGCCGGGCTTGATCACGTCGCCAATCACGCGCCCAAGCCTACGAGCTCACCGCCGGCACCCGCGGGCGTGGCGTCCACATCGTGTAGCCCGCCCGGCGCGCGTCCTCCGGCGAGTGGAAGAACGCGTCCCCCTTCATGCGCTTGTAGTACGGCGACTCGGGGGTGTGGAACATCATCGTGCGCGAGTTGGCCTTGATCGCGGGCGCGGGGCCCGCCGCCTCCTCCATGATGGACAGCGGCTGCGCCTCGGCGGCGGCGGTCTCGCGCGAGCGCATGGTGAGCCACGTCAGCAGGACGCCGGCGAGGAACGCGCCCGCGCACAGCAGGAACATCTGGAAGAAGAACCCGAACACCGCACAGCTCCTAGCTCGTGGTCGTGAAGTCCTCGTCGACGCGCAGGCCGGGCGCGGCCGAGCGCAGGGCGTCGCTCAGGGAGCCCGCGCGGGCGGGGTCCGCGACACGCGCCGACGCGGTCAGGCGTCCTCCGTGGACGACACCGGTGAACTCGGTGACGTCGTGGGCCAGCACCGCGCCGAGCAGCGCCGCGGTCACGGCGGCGGACGCGGGCAGGCGTTCACCGGCGTCGGCGGTGATCACGTCCGTGACCCGGAGGGCGGTCAGCGCGCGCACCGCGTCCACGACCTCCTGGCGCTCCTCGCCGGACACGGCGGTGCCGGCCAGGACGATCTCCGACGACCGCACCGCCAGCACGAGGTGGCCCTCCGGAGCGGAGTGCGCCGCGAGCCCCAGGGACGCGAGCAACGCCGGCACGACGAGCGCACCGACGGCAACGCGTTGCGTCAACTGCACGCGCTTGGACTATCTCATTCGGCTGATCGGCTGCCACCACCCGAGCGGAAACGCCCAGGACGGGCCGCCTCAATTCACTCGTTCGTGGACACGACCACGGGTTCGCCGGCCGCCACCAGGCGCCAGTCCGTCCCGGTGAACGCCGCGGGGTCCAGCACGCCCGCCGCCTTCACCCAGTCGATCAGCAGCTGCCGGATCTCCTGCTGCTGGTTGTGCAGCACGGGCGCCGACGCGATGTGCGGGAAGTCGCCGCCACCGGCCTGCCGGTAGTTGTTCACGGCCACGGCGAACTCGGCCGAGTCGGAGACCGGCGCACCGTCGTAGGAAAGCCCCACGATCCGCGACCCGACCGGCCGTGCGATGTCCACGTCGTACGTCAGCGGCGCGGACAGCCCGTGGGCGATGTCGAAGTTGTAGTCGGGCACGTCCGCCGACACCTGCTCGGCGGAGAACGGGCCGGGACCGCTCACCTGCCGGAAGTACCGCGCCGACTCCTCCAGGAAGTCGCGCAGCTGTCCGCCGGTCATCCGCACGCCCACCAGCGTGTTGTCGAAGATGTACAGCCCGGCGACGTCGCGGAGGGACACCTCGCCCGCCGGGATCGCCGCCCTGCGGTTGAAGGGCGCGCACAACGACACCACCGGCAGCGACGTGGACTTCGCGATCTCCAGCGCCTGCACGTGGTTGATGAACCGCAACGCGGGCGTGTCCTCGAACCGCGACCGGGACGCCGACATCGCCGCGGCGCACGTCCCGATCCGCGCGTTGACGTACGAGACGACCCGTTCGTGGTCGTGCCGCAGCAACCGCACGATCCGCGGGTCCTCCCGCACGGTCGACGACGACAGCACGGACGACCGCGACGCTTCCAGTTCCCACTGCCCGTCGTGGCGCAGGTCGAACTCCATCACGGACAACCGCTTGCCCCAGTACAGCGGCTCGGTGAGCAGCACCGGCCGCCCGGTCACCTTGTTCGTGACGATCCGCGAGGGGATCTCCACGTGCGCGTGCCCGACCAGGATCGCGTCGATCCCCGGCACGGTCTCCGCCAGCAGCTCGGAGCAGTTCTCCGGGAACGGCACCTGGTCGCCCAGCGACGACGACAGGTCCGCCCCGGAGTGCGCGACCACGACCACGAGGTCGGACCGGCGGCGGATCTCCGGGACCCAGTGCAGCGCCTGCTCCACGAGGCCGGGGAACGTGAGCACGCCGTCGACGTGCTCCCGGTCCCACACGGCGATGCCGGGGTTCGTCAGCCCGAGGATGCCGACGCGCAACGGCGGCCCGCCCGTGCGCCACACCGTCTTCACCACGTACGGCTCGAAGGCCGGCAGCCCGGTGCCCACGTCCAGCGCGTTCGCCGCCAGCAACGGGAACTCGAGCTGCCGTTCGAACGTCCGCAGCACCGGCAGCCCGTAGTTGAACTCGTGGTTGCCCAGCGCGGCGGCGGTGTAGCCGATGGCGTTCATCGCGGCGGCCATCGGGTGCACGTGCGCGCCACGCGTGATCGGCTCGACCTTCGCGTAGTAGTAGGCGAGCGGTGTGCCCTGGATGGTGTCACCGGCGTCGAGCAGCAACGTCCTGTGACGCCCCACGGCCGCACGCACGTCGTTCACCAGCGTCGAGATCTTCGCGATCCCGACGTCGTCGTGCGCGTAGTCGTCGAACTCGCGGTCGAGGTAGTAGTCCCAGTTGAACAGGTTGCCGTGCAGGTCTGTGGACCCCATGACCGTCAGGGTGAACGTGCGCACGCTCACCTCCGGTCGTGGTCGGGCCGATCACCCGACCATAACCGCTCACACTTGACCCCAAATCACCTCGTGGGAGGGGCCTGCCCGGTGCGCTGGCCGCGCTGACCAGGTTCGACGACGCTGGAGGCGACGGACTTGCCGTCTTCTGTGGTGGCGATCACCGTCACGGTGTCGCCTTTCTCGACACCTTCGGCCACGGTGTCGGCGTCGATCACGTACGTCTTGGTGTAGCCATCGGTCGACTTCACCTCCACGGACGAGTCGCTGATCGCGGTGACCTCACCGGTCTGGAACTCGCCGTGCGTCGCCGAGCCGGTGCCGAGGCCGAAACCGCCGCGCATGCCTCCGCCCGCACCGTCCGGCGGTGCGCCGCCCATGCCGCCGGGTCCCATCGCCCCGGTCTCCTGGCCCGTGCCGCTGGCCGCGTAGATCGCGACGCCACCGGCACCGGCGATCGCGACGGCGATGGCCGCGGCCGCCACGGTCTTCTTCGCGGTCCACGCCGGGCGAGCCCCTTCCTGAGGCGCTGCCTGGGGTGCTCCCCACTCCGGGGGCTGTTGTTCGGTCATGCAGCCACCGTGTCGGCGCCACCTGTGCCGAACCTGTGTGCGCCGTAGGCCTGAGCTGTGGGCATCGCTCACAGCTGGTACACAGGATCCGCGTTCACGATGGGAGCCATGCGCGCGATGAAGACCGAACTCCGCAGGCCGGACGGGCAGCCGGTGCGGGTGCTCGTGGTCGACGACGAGTCCACTCTGGCCGAACTGATGTCGATGGCGCTGCGCATGGAGAAGTGGGACGTGCGCACGGCCCTCGACGGCGCGACGGCGGTGCGGACCGCGCGCGAGTTCCGCCCGGACGTGGTGGTGCTCGACGTGATGCTGCCCGACTTCGACGGGTTCGAGGTGCTGCGCAGGATGCGGGCGGAGGCACCGATCCTGCCCGTGCTGTTCCTGACGGCGAAGGACGCGGTGGAGGACCGCATCGCCGGGCTCACCGCGGGCGGCGACGACTACGTGACGAAGCCGTTCTCGTTGGAGGAGGTCGTGTTGCGGCTGCGCGCACTGCTGCGGCGCACCGGCGTGACCGACTCGGACGCGGGCACCCGGCTCGTCGTCGGCGACCTGTCGCTGAACGAGGAGACGCGCGAGGTCGAGCGCGGCGGCACGTCGATCGACCTGACGGCGACGGAGTTCGAGCTGCTGCGCTACCTCATGCGCAACCCGAAGCGCGTGCTGAGCAAGGCCCAGATCCTGGACCGCGTGTGGAGCTACGACTTCGGCGGCCAGGCGAACATCGTCGAGCTCTACATCTCGTACCTGCGCAAGAAGATCGACGCCGGGCGCACTCCGATGATCCACACGATGCGAGGCGCCGGATATGTCCTCAAGCCTGCGTCCTAGGACGCTGCGCGCCCAGCTCGTCTCGGGCCAGATCGTCCTGCTCACCGCGCTGATCCTGGTGATCGGCGGGGTGTCGGTGCTCGCGCTGCACGCGTTCCTGATGAACAACCTCGACCGCGAGGTCACGACGATGCGGCCGGCACCGCCCGGTTCGCCGTACGGCCCTCCCGGCATCAACGCGCTCATCCGCGGCGACGGCGAGATCATCGGCACGATCGAGCAGCCGGGCTGGCAGGCGCCGCGCATGCTCACCGAGGACGAGAAGAACGCGCTGGCGGCCGCCCCCTCGGGCCTGCACACGGTCGACCTCGGTGAGGCGGGCGAGTTCCGCGTGGTCGCCGACCAGCGCGGGATCAGGGGGATGTCGCTGCAGACCGTCACGGACATCGTGTGGCAGATGGTCTGGATCCTCGCCGGGCTGCTCGTCGCGGGCGTCGCGGCCGTGGCGCTGGCGGGACGGGTGATCGTCCGCCGTGCACTGGTCCCGCTGGACCGCGTCGCCGAGACCGCCACGCGCGTCTCCGAACTCCCGCTGCACGAGGGCGAGGTCGCGCTGGCCGAACGCGTGCCCGAGGAGGACACCGACCCGGCCACCGAGGTCGGCAAGGTCGGCCTGGCGCTCAACAAGATGCTCGGTCACGTCGACGAGGCCCTGAAAGCCCGGCACGACAGCGAAACACGGGTCCGGCAGTTCGTCGCCGACGCCTCGCACGAGCTGCGAACGCCCCTGGCCGCCATCCGCGGCTACGCCGAGCTGACCCGCCGCACCGGCGCGGACCTGCCGCCCGAGGTCACCCACGCGATGGGCCGGGTGGAGTCCGAGGCGCTGCGGATGACGTCGCTGGTCGAGGACCTGCTGCTGCTCGCCCGCCTGGACGCGGGCCGCCCGTTGGAGACGGCCGACGTCGACCTGTCCCGGCTCGTGCTGGACGTGGTCGGCGACGCCCGGATCGCGGGCCCGGGCCACAGCTGGAGGCTCGCGCTGCCGGAGGAGCCCGTCACGGTTCCCGGTGACGTGCAACGACTCCACCAGGTCATCGGCAACCTGCTGTCGAACGCCCGCGCGCACACCCCGCCGGGCACCACGGTGACCACCGGCCTGTCCGTCCACAACGGACGCGTCGACCTCACCGTCACCGACGACGGCCCCGGCGTCCCACAGGGCCTGGAGGTGTTCGAACGGTTCGCGCGCGGCGACTCCTCGCGCTCGCGGGCCGCGGGCAGCACGGGTCTCGGCCTGTCGATCGTGGCCGCCGTGGTCGGCGCGCACGACGGCGAGGTGTCCGTCGCGAGCCGCCCCGGCCACACCGAGTTCACCGTCACCCTGCACACAGCTCGTTCACAGCAGGGGCACACGACCGACCCAGGCTAGGCCGCGAGGCTCGTCCGCATGAGACGAGAACGCCTGGCGCTGGCGGTCCTGCTGATCGCGACCGGCGCGCTGTACCTGTGGCGGCTGGGGGACTCGGGCTGGGCCAACGCCTACTACTCCGCCGCGGCGCAGGCCGGGGCGACGAGCTGGAAGGCGTGGTTCTTCGGTTCGTCGGACGCCTCGAACGCGATCACCGTCGACAAGACACCGGCCTCGCTGTGGGTGATGGGCCTGTCCGCGCGGCTGTTCGGCGTCAACGCGTGGAGCATCCTGGTGCCGCAGGCGTTGATGGGCGTGGGCAGCGTCTGGCTCCTGTACGCCACCGTGCGCCGCTGGTTCTCCCCCGCCGCCGCGCTGATCTCGGGCGCCGTGCTGGCACTGACCCCGGTCGCGGTGCTGATGTTCCGCTTCAACAACCCCGACGCCCTGCTGGTGCTGCTGCTGATCGCGGGCGCGTACTGCGTGACGCGGGCGGTCGAGAACGCCAGTCCGTTCTGGCTCGCCCTGGCCGGGGTGGCGGTCGGCTTCGGCTTCCTCACCAAGATGCTGCAGGCGTTCCTGGTGCTGCCCGCGTTCGCGCTGGTGTACCTGCTCTCCGCACCCACGTCGATGCCGAAGAAGCTCCTGCACCTCGCCGGGGCGGCGGCAGCGGTGGTCGTCGCGGGCGGCTGGTGGATCGTCGCGGTCGAACTCACGCCGGACCGGCCCTACATCGGCGGCTCGCAGACGAACAGCGTGCTGGAACTGACACTGGGCTACAACGGCCTGGGGCGGCTCACCGGGGACGAGGTCGGCAGCGTCGGCGGCGGCCGCGGCTGGGGCTCCGCGGGCTGGAGCCGCCTGCTGGGCGCGGAGATGGGCAGTCAGATCGCATGGCTGCTGCCGGCCGCGGTGGTGCTGCTCGTCGCCGGGCTGTGGCTCACGAAGGGCCGCGCCCGCACGGCGCTGGCGCTGTGGGGCGGCTGGCTCGTCGTCACCGCCGGGGTGTTCAGCTTCATGAACGGCATCATCCACTCCTACTACACCGTGGCCCTGGCACCCGCGATCGCCGCCGTCGTGGGCATCGCCGCCACCGCACTCTGGGAACGCCGCGCCGAACCCGTTGCCGCGGCGGTGCTCTCGGCCTCGGTCGCGCTGAGCGCCCTCCAGTGCTACGTGCTGGTCAACGGCTTCTCCACGCTGGTAGCGCTGCTCGTGCTGATGGCGGGACTGATCGCGGCGGTCGGTCTGGTGCTGTCGCTGCGCTGGGCCATCCCGGTCGCGCTGATCGCCGCGCTGCTCGGCCCCACCACGTACTCCTTCGCCACCGTCACCACCCCGCACACCGGCGCACTGCCCGTCGCGGGCCCGTCGAGCGGGCGGATGGGCGGCATGGGCGGCGGCTTGCTCGACGCGACCACGCCGGACGCCGAGGTCGTGACCCTGCTGCGGGCCAACGCGGGCGACTACCGGTGGGCCGCCGCCACCATCGGCTCCAACAACGCCGCCGGCCTGCAGCTCGCGAGCGGGCAGCCGGTGATGGCGCTGGGCGGCTTCAACGGCACCGACCCCGCGCCGACGCTGGAGGAGTTCCAGGAGATGGTCCGAAGTGGACAGATCCACTACTACGTCGCCTCCGGCCGGATGATGCAGGGCGACACCGGCAGCGACGCCGCCCACGAGATCGGCGACTGGGTCGCCGCGCACTTCACCGCGACCACCGTCGCCGGTGCCACCCTCTACGAACTGGACGCGTCATGACCGCCACCCTCGCGCCCGCGGCCGCCGCGGCACCGGCGCCACCGGCACCGCGGAACACGAAAACGGTGCACCGCCTGGCTTTCCTCGGCCTGCTCGCCGCCACGGCCGTGCTGTACCTGTGGAACCTCACCGCGTCCGGCTACGGCAACGAGTTCTACGCGGCGGCCACGCAGGCGGCCTCGCAGAGCTGGAAGGCGCTGCTGTTCGGTTCGCTCGACCCCGGCAACACCATCACCGTCGACAAGCCGCCCGTGTTCCTGTGGGTGAGCGGGGTGTTCGCGAAGCTCTTCGGCTTCTCGAGCTGGGCCGTGCTCGCCCCGCAGGCCCTGGAAGGCGTCGCGGCGGTGGGACTGCTGTACGCGACGGTGAAGCGCACGTCCGGCCCGACGGCGGCCCTCTTCGCCGGCGCGGCCTTCGCGCTGACTCCCGTGGCCACGCTGATGTTCCGGTTCAACCTGCCGGACGCGCTGCTGGTGCTGCTGATGGTCGCGGCCGCGTACTGCACGGTGCGGGCGCTCGAGAAGGCGAGCCCGCTGTGGCTGGCGCTCGCGGGGTCGGCGATCGGTTTCGCCTTCCTCACCAAGATGTTGCAGGCGTTCCTGGTGCTGCCCGCGCTCGCGCTGGCCTACCTGGTCGCCGCTCCCACCTCGGTCCCGAAGAGGCTCCTGCACCTGCTCGGCGCCGGACTCGCGGTGGTCGTCTCGGCGGGCTGGTTCATCGCGCTGGTCGAGCTGTGGCCCGCGGACAGCCGCCCCTACATCGGCGGCTCGACGAACAACTCGTTGTGGGAACTGGCCATCGGCTACAACGGCCTCGGCCGCATCTTCGGCGGCTCCGGTGGCGGTCCCGGCGGCGGTGGGATGGGCGGCAACGGCAACATCGGCTTCGGCGGTGAGACGGGCATCGGGCGGTTGTTCGGCGCCAGCATGGGCCCGGAGATCTCCTGGCTGCTGCCCGCCGCGCTGATCGGGCTGGGCGCCGGGCTGTGGTTCCTGCGCCGGGCACCGCGCACCGACCGCACCCGTGCGGCACTGATCGTCTGGGGTGGCTGGACCCTCGTGAGCGGCGCGGTGTTCAGCTTCATGAGCGGCATCACGCACCCGTACTACACGGTGGCGCTCGCCCCCGCGATCGCCGCTCTGACTGGCATCGCGGGACGGGAGCTGTGGCGCGGCCGCGGGCACTTCCCGGCGCGGATGGCGCTGACGGCGATGGTCGCGGCGACCGGAGTGTGGGGCTTCATCCTGCTCGACCGCACCCCGGACTGGACGCCCTGGCTGCGCTGGGTGCTGCTGGCCGTCACGGCGATCGCCGTGCTGGCGCTGGTGTTCGGCGTGAACAGGAACTGGCTCGCCGGCGTGCTGGTCGCGGCGGCGCTGCTCGGCACCTCCGGCTACGCGCTCGCGACCGCGGCCACCCCGCACAGCGGCTCGATCCCGTTGTCCGGCCCGCGTTCCCAGCAGGGCGCGGGCACGGGCATGCGCGAGGGCACGTCGTCCACGGAGGTCGTGCAGCTGCTCAAGGCCACCGACACGCAGTGGGCGGCGGCCACCACCGGTGCCCAGAGCGCGGCGGGGCTCCAGCTCGCGTCCGGCCGGCCGGTGATCGCGATCGGCGGCTGGAACGGCAGCGACCCCGCGCCGACGCTCGACGAGTTCAAGGCCCTCGTCGCCGAGGGCGAGGTGCGCTACTACGTCGAAGGCGGACGCGGTGGTGGCCCCGGCGGTGGTGGCAGCGACATCGGCGAGTGGGTGGCGGCGAACTTCACCGCCACGACGGTCGGCGGCCAGACGCTCTACGACCTGACCGGGAGCTGATCCTCGGGACCGAGGCCGGCCGGGAACACCTCGGCCGGTCCCTGGTCCGCCCACAGCAGCGGCAGCAGGTCGGCTCCCCGCCGCCACAGCCACGGAATCCCCTTGAGCACCAACCACGCCGCGTGGTGCCACACCGTCAGCTCGCGCCCGCCCGAGCACTCCAGGCTGACGTCGCCGAACGGGAGCCCCGCCGCGCGCAACTCGGCCGCGAAGGCCCGCGCGAGCATCCGGTGACCGCGTTCGGACGGGTGCAGCCGGTCGACCGCCCACGTCTCCAGCTCGTAGGCGCCGGGCATCGTGTGCAGGTCGACGCACCGCACACCGTGCCGCGCCACCACCGCGTCGACCACGCGGTTGTACTCGTCGATGCGGTCCTTCAACACCCGCCGCAGCCTGCCGGGCAGCTTGAACACGCGGCCCTGGTCGTGGAACCGCACGGTGACGACCGCGACGCCGGCCGCGGTGAGCTCGCGGCACACGTGGTCGAGGTCCTCGTGCATCCGCCGCGCGGAGAAGTCGGACCGGAGCGTGTCGTTCACCCCGGCGATCACGACGGCCGCGCTGGGCCCGTCCCGCAACGCCCGCGGCAGCTGGGTGCGCCGGACGTCGGCCAGCCGCGCGCCGGAGACGGCGTGGTTGCGATAGCCGTTGTCCGCGTAGGCGGAGGAGAGGATCGGGCCGAAGCCGCGCCAGCCGCCGGGCACGAGGTCGCCGATCCCGACCGCTGTCGAGTCACCGAGTAACACCAGCACGCGCTTCAGGATCAGCTCACCCGGTGATCCCGGAATGACCGTGCGGGAACGGTTCAGCGAAATGCTGGGTAAAGCGGGAGTTCGAGCACTTCGGGGCCGTAGCGGTCGGCCAGCGCGCCGATCACCGCGTCGGCGTGCGACGCGACCGTCTTCTCGCCGAGGATCAGCGCGTCGGACCGCAGCCTGATCCACCGGCCGGTCAGCACGACGCTGCGCGGCGGCGCGTTGACGACCGTGGGCATCGGCTTCGACAGCGCCCGCCACGTCGCGAGCCACACCCACAGCAGCTGGGCCTCCAGCAGCCGCGGTAAGAGCACCGCGTCGTCGTCCATCTCGGGCCACACCGAGCCGACCTCGGCGCGCCAGGCGGCGACCATGGCCTCCGACATCCCCGGCGGCAGCCCCCACCCGCACCAGCAGGACGGGAACGGCACGCGCAGCGCGGCGGCGTCGAACACGATGTCGCGGACGCAGCCGCCCTCGAAGTCGACGAACCGCACCCCGCGCGAGGTGACCAGGTGGTTGTCCGGACAGGACGTCGACGGGCTGAACGCCCGGCGCCGCGAGGTGCTGAACGCCCGCGCGGCACCGGCCGCGAACTCGACGGCCTGCGGGGTGATCTCCACGCCCAGGGTCGTCGCGAGCAACGCCGGTAAGCCGGCGATGGCCGCGTGCACGTCGACCGCGATCGGGTCCTGGCAGCACTGCGCGCCCGCCCGCCGCATCAACGCGTCGAAGTCGGCGTCCCGGCCCGCCGTCGTGGCGTGCAGGCGACCCATGGCGTGCGCCCACGACAGCAGCCCCCGCTCGGCCGCGCGCGCGTCCTTGGCGTGCAGCTTCTCCGACAGCCTCGGCGCACGTCCCAGGTCCTCGAGCACGACCAGGCGCGTCGCCGCGTCGTGCGCGAACAGCTCGGGGGTGGCGCGCTCCTCGGCGGGCAGCGCCGTCAGCAGCTGGTGGCTGACGGCCTCGTGCGCCCACGGGTCCCGATCACCGGAACCGGCCGGGTAGCGCTTCACGACCAGCGTGCGCGGCATGGAGAACGGCGAGGAGGCGACTCTCACGCGAATGACGACGGAACGCCCGGTACCCCCGAGGGCCTCGGGGTCGGCGAGGCGCACCTGTGCGCCCAGTCTTCTCGTCAGTACCTGCTCAGCCGCCCCGACAGCGTCCGCGATCTCAGGTGAAGTCGTGTCGGGAGGGCCCGCGGTGATCTCCACGCTCATCCCCTCCGACCCTACTCCCCAAGTCCGTGAGCCGGACCGACGCTAATCCGGCCAGGCTGCGACCACCACCACTCGTTGGTAACGGCTCGCACAGCTTCCGGGCACCCCTCCGAGGTGTGGACGTGTGGAAACACCTTCCGTTGCCCCCTACGTGCCGATCAAGCCGATCGATCGGCACGAGCACCTCAATACCGATCAAGTAGCTGCTCGATCGGGCGAACTGTTCTCATGTTCTGGGACGCACGGAGGCAGCCGAGGGGTTGCCTCCGTGCGCGAGAAAGATCGTCAGGCCTTCTCGGGAGCCTTTTCCTGGCCCTTCTCCTGCGGCTTGGCGTCCACACCGGCCTCCTTGCGCTGCAGCGCCGTGATGGGCGCCGGAGCGGCCGTCAGCGGGTCGTAGCCGCCGCCCGACTTCGGGAACGCGATGACCTCGCGGATCGAGTCGGCACCCGCGAGCAGCATGCACAGCCGGTCCCAGCCCAGGGCGATGCCGCCGTGGGGCGGGGCGCCGTACTTGAACGCGTCGAGCAGGAAGCCGAACTTCTCCTGCGCCTCCTCGGCCCCGATGCCCATGACGTTGAACGCGCGCTGCTGCACGTCGGCGCGGTGGATACGGATCGAGCCACCGCCGAGCTCGTTGCCGTTGAGGATCACGTCGTAGGCGTAGGCCAGCGCGTTGCCCGGGTCGGACTCGAAGTTGTCGATCCACTCCGGGGTCGGCGAGGTGAACGCGTGGTGCAGCGCCGTCCAGTTGCCGCCGCCGACCGCGACGTCACCGGCCTCGAGCTTGTCGACCGACTCGAACATCGGGAAGTCGACGACCCAGGCGAACGCCCACGCGTTCTCGTCGACCAGGCCGACGCGGTGTGCGATCTCGACACGGGCGGCGCCGAGCAGGGCGCGCGCGTCGCGCGGGTCGCCGGCACCGAAGAAGATGCAGTCGCCGGGGTTGGCGCCCACGGCCTTGGCGAGACCGTCGCGCTCGGCGTCGGTCAGGTTCTTCGCGACCGGGCCGCCGAGCGTGCCGTCCTCACCGACCAGCACGTACGCGAGGCCCTTGTGACCGCGCTGCTTCGCGAACTCCTGCCACGCGTCGAGCGTGCGGCGCGGCTGCGAGGCACCGCCCGGCATGACGACGGCACCGACGTACGGCGCCTGGAACACGCGGAACGTCGTGTCCTTGAAGTACTCGGTCAGCTCGGTGAGCTCGACGTCGAAGCGCAGGTCCGGCTTGTCCGAGCCGTACTTGGCCATCGCGTCGGCGTAGGAGATCCGGCGGAACGGCAGCGGCAGCTCGACGCCCTTGGTCTCCTTCCAGATCGCGGCCAGCAGCTTCTCGGTCAGCGCGATGACGTCGTCCTGCTCGACGAAGCTCATCTCGACGTCGAGCTGCGTGAACTCCGGCTGGCGGTCGGCGCGGAAGTCCTCGTCGCGGTAGCAGCGCGCGATCTGGTAGTACCGCTCCAGGCCGCCGACCATGAGCAGCTGCTTGAACAGCTGCGGCGACTGCGGCAGCGCGTACCAGGAACCGGGACGCAGGCGGGCCGGCACCAGGAAGTCGCGCGCGCCCTCGGGCGTCGAGCGGGTCAGCGTCGGCGTCTCGATCTCGACGAACTTCTCCGAGTGCAGCACCTCGCGGGCGATGCGGCTGACCTCGGAGCGCAGCCGGATGGCCTTGGCCGGGGCGGAGCGGCGCAGGTCGAGGTAGCGGTGCTTGAGCCGCGCCTCCTCGCCCGGCTCGACGTCGCTCTCGACCTGGAACGGCAGCGGCGCGGCCTCGTTGAGGACCTCGAGGTCGCTCACGTAGACCTCGATGGCGCCGGTCGGCAGCTCGGGGTTCTCGCTGCCCTCGGGGCGCTTGCTCACCTCACCGGTGACCTTGACGACGTACTCGCTGCGCAGCCGGTGCGCGCGCTCCGCCATCTCGCCCTCGCGGAAGACGACCTGGGCCACACCGGAGGCGTCCCGCAGGTCGATGAAGATGACACCGCCGTGATCCCGCCGGCGGGCGACCCACCCGGTGAGGGTGACGGACTGCCCGGCGTGCTCGGCCCGGAGTGATCCGGCCTCGTGCGTGCGCAACACGGTGGTGGCTCCTTGTAGACGAAGTCAGCTTTGCCGTCAAGGCTAGCCGGAGCCACCGACAGATTTTCAGGCAGGGCTTTCCGGTCGCGGAGATGATCTCCCCAGCAGCGGCCTCGCCCGGGCCCACGCCGCGTGCCACCCGGCGTCGACCTGCTCGGCGTCCCCCCACTCCGCGATCCGGTGGAGCAGGTCGAGCAGCCGCGCCCGCGGTGCCGGCGCCAGCGACGGCAGCACCTCGACGAGGAACGGCAGCACCGCCGTGGCGGCCCCGCACACGAACCCGCCCTCCTCGTGGATGGTCCGGTCCAGGTCGGTGATGGCGCGCGAGACCACCTCGGGGTCGCCGGACAACAACGCCCGCACGTGACCGGGCGTGTCCAGCGCGGGCCCGTAGGCGTGGTCGACCGAGTGCCACGCGACGTCGTCCAGCCCCTCCAGGCTCATCCGAGCTCCTCCAGGTCCTCCAGCACCGAGGTGGCGAGCGTCGAGACCTTCTGCCCCAACGACGTCACGCCGTGGTCGTGCACCCTCTCGGCGACGAGGTCCCGGTGCTCCCGGGCCCGCGCGACCCCCACCAGCCACACCGCGAACGCCCGCAGCCGCACGTCCGGGTCCGCGATCCACACCGGCACGAACGGCACGACCAGGCCGACGTCGGTGGTGTCGCGTTCGAAGAGCCGCCGCAGGTAGTCGAGCGCCTCCGTGCGCCACGGCAGCACGTCCACCAGCGACAGCACCAGGTCGATGCCCTCGAAGTCCTTGGGCCCCACCAGCCAGAGCACGTGCTCCAGCACCTCGTCGTAGCCCATCTCGAACTGCCCGGTCCCGAGGAACAACCCCAGGTCCCCGGTCAGCCCGCGCAGGATCACGCCCGCGTCCGGCCGGGTCGCCGCGGACACGAGCAGGCGCGCCAGCGGTTCGTCCTCGGGCACGTCGAGCTCCCGCAGCCACGAGACCGCGGCCTCGTCGCCCCGCCCCGCGAACTCCGTCACGACGATCACCAGGCACAACCGCGTGGCCGGATCGGTCTCGGCCTCCCAGCGCCGCGCCAGGGCGGGCACCACCGGAGCACTGTCCCCGCGCGCCTTCCCGAGCAGGAACAACGCGCCCCGCCGCACCGCCGCCGCGTCGTGGTCGAGCAGCGCCAGCACCGCCGGTTTCGAGGCCTCCCACGCGGGTGGCCAGCTCGGGTGCACGCCGTCGGACCCGCTGCCCCCGGCGACCGCGATCGCGCCGCACAGGTTCTCCAGCAGCCACTCGCGGCTGGGGGTGTTGTCGTGCGCGACCAGGTCCAGCAGGAACGGCCACGCCGCCGCGGTCGCCTCACTCACCTCGGACTCGTCCCCGGTCAGGTGCCGCACCAGCTCCTCGTGCGGCTCGACGGACGTCCGCGCCTGCCTCAACAGCCTGGGAAGGTCGTCGGCGAACCCGTCGTGGCTCCGCAACCGGTACCAGTCGATCTTCTTCAGGCCGTCCACCATGGACCCAACAATAGGAAAAGGGCCGCGACGGCAGTCGCGGCCCTTCACCTCAACGCTCAGCTCACGCGGTGGGCGCGAGGTACAGCAGGCGGTTCGGCGAACCGGAGCCCGGGTTCGTCACCTTCGACGGCGTCGACTGCGCGATCAGGTACGAGGCGACCTGAGCGGGCGTGGCCGAGGCGTTCGTCGAGAGGTAGCGAGCGGCGGCACCCGCGACGTGCGGGGTGGCCATCGACGTGCCCGAGATGGTGTTGGTGGCCGAGTCGGACGTGCTCCAGGCGGACGTGATGGACGAGCCCGGCGCGAAGATGTCGAGCACCGAACCGTAGTTCGAGTACGACGCGCGGGCGTCGGTGCGCTCGGTGGCGCCCACGGTGATCGCCTCGGTCACGCGGGCCGGCGAGAAGCCGGACGCGTTGGCGTTGGAGTTGCCGGCCGCCACGGCGAACGTGACGCCCTTGGCGATGGCGTTGCGCACGGCCGTGTCGAGCGTGGCGTTGGCGCCACCGCCCAGCGACAGGTTGGCGACGGCCGGCTTGACGGCGTTGGCGCCCACCCAGTCGATGCCCGCGGCGACACCGGCGAGGGTGCCGGAGCCGTTGTTGTCGAGCACGCGGACGGCGACGATCTTCGCGGCCTTCGCGACGCCGTACTGCGAGCCCGCGATGGTGCCGGCGACGTGCGTGCCGTGGCCGTTGCCGTCCTGCGCGACGTTGTCGTTGTCCACGAAGTCACGGCCGTTCGAGGCGCGGCCCCCGAACGTCGAGTGGCTGATGCGGACACCGGTGTCGATGACGTACGCCGTCACGCCGGCACCGGTCGAGGTGTAGCTGTAGGAGCTGTCGAGCGGCAGGTTGCGCTGGTCGATGCGGTCGAGACCCCACGACGGCGGGTTCGTCTGCGTGGCCTGCGTGTGGACGACCTGGTCGGCCTCGACGAAGTCGACGGACGGGTCGGCGGCGAGACGCTTGGCCTGCTTCTCCGTGAGCTTCACGTTGAAGCCGCCGAAGGTCTTGTACTCGCGCTCGACGGTGCCGCCGAAACGGGAGGCGAGGGCGTGCGAGTCGCCCTTGCCCTCCTTCAGCTTCACGATGAAGCTGCCCGTGATCTTCTCGGGCGCGTTGAGGGAGAGGACCTCGCCTTCCGCGGCGGAGGCGTGGGGAACCATCAGAACCGACAGGGCGAGGCTGGCCACGCCGGCACCGGCCAGGAACCGGATCTTTC
Organism: Lentzea sp. HUAS12; assembly: GCF_024125735.1. Lineage (NCBI taxonomy): Bacteria > Bacillati > Actinomycetota > Actinomycetes > Pseudonocardiales > Pseudonocardiaceae > Lentzea > Lentzea sp. HUAS12. Next base: position 9,289,571 of record NZ_CP099738.1, on the reverse strand, counting down.
GCGTCATGATGTGCTTTCCGTTCTTTGCAGGGGAACGAAGCGCTTTCGACGTTATGGAGAGAACCGGTTCCTGCCAAGGGCGTCCACGGAATAAGACGCCCTTGCATTGCCGGACAATTGACGATTCACAGAGATGGCGGCCAGTAGAGGATACGAGTGACGGGTGGCGTGCCGGGGGTGCCCGTGGTAACCAGCGCGCTCTCCACCTGCGCGGGCGTGGCCGTGCGGTTGAGCTCCAGGAACCGTGCCGCCACACCGGCCGCGTGCGGTGCGGCCATCGACGAACCGCTCAGCGTGTTCGTCGCCGTGTCGGAAGTGTTCCAGGCAGAGGGAATGCTCACCCCGGCTGCCCAGATGTCCACCAGCGGCCCGTAGTTCGACGAGGACGACTTGGTGTCGGTCTGCGTCAGCGCGCCCACGCAGATGGCCTGGGAAACCCTTTGCGGCGAGGAGTTCCCGGGATCGGTGTTGCTGCCGCCCGCCGCGACGGTGTACGAGACACCCGAGTCGATCGACCTCTTCACCGCGGTGTCGAGGGCCGCGGAAGCGCCACCGCCCAGCGACATGTTGGCCACGGCGGGCTTCACGGCGTTGCGCGTCACCCAGTCCACTCCGGCGATGACACCGGAGATCGTGCCGGAGCCCGACCCGTTCAGCACCCGCACGCCCCACACCGTCGCCTGCTTGGCCACGCCGTACTTGGTGCCCGCCGCGATGCCGGCGACGTGCGTGCCGTGCCCGTTGTCGTCCTGGGCGATCGCGTCGTTGTCGACGGTGTCCCAGCCGTTGCGCGCCCGTCCACCGAAGTCCGCGTGCGTCACGCGGAGCCCGGTGTCGATGACGTAGATGTTCACGCCACGGCCCGTGGTCGTGTACTCGTAGCGCTGGTCCAGCGGCAATGCGCGCTGGTCGATGCGGTCCAGCCCCCAGGGAGGGTTGAGCTGGACGCTGTTGGCGTGCACGATCCCGTCACGCTCCACGGAGGACACGTTCGGGTCGGCCTTCAGCGCACGGACCTGCGAGGACGTCAAGCGCGCGCTGAAACCGTTGAAGACACTCGAATACGTGTGCTCGACCGTGCCGCTGAACGACGACACCGCGCCGTCACGCAACACGACGATGTAGGACGAGGTGGCCGCGGACGCCGGGGCGACCACGACCGCCGCACCGAGGGCGGCGACTGCCAGCAGGGCTCTCACGGGCAGGGTTTCCTTTCCTGTGCAGGGAAAACGGCCCCGGCTCGCGAACAGAGCCGGGGCCGCACATCTCAGGGGATCAGCTGGTCGGCGGCCAGTACAGGAGCCGCGTGGTCGTGCTCGGGCCGGGGTTGGTCACCTTGCCGTTGGTGGCGTTGGAGGTGATCGCGGTCGCCACCTGGGCGGGCGTCACGTTCCGGTTGCCCTGCAGGTAGCGGGCCACCACACCGGCGACGTGCGGCGACGCCATCGAGGTGCCGGAGATGGTGTTCGTGGCCGTGTCGCTGGTGTGCCACGCGGAGGTGATGCCGCCACCGGGCGCGAACACGTCGACACCGGCGCCGTAGTTGGAGAACGACGACCGCGCGTCGGTCCGTTCCGTCGAGCCGACGGTCAGCGCCGCGGCCACGCGGGCGGGCGAGAAGCCCGAGGCGTTGGCGTTGGAGTTGCCCGCGGCGACGGCGAACGTCACGCCGCGGGTGATCGCGCCGGACACCGCGTTGTCGAGCGAGGTGTTGGCGCCACCGCCGAGCGACATGTTGGCGACGGCGGGCTTGACGTGGTTGTTCGCCACCCAGTTCACGCCCGCGACGACACCGGCGATCGTGCCGGAGCCCGAGTTGTTCAGCACGCGGACGCCGATGATGGTGGCCTGCTTGGCGACACCGTGCAGCGTGCCCGCGACGGTGCCGGCGACGTGGGTGCCGTGCCCGTTGCCGTCCTGCGCGACGGCGTCGTTGTCCACGAAGTCGTAGCCGTTGCGCGCACGGCCGCCGAAGTCGGTGTGCGTGATGCGGACACCGGTGTCGATGACGTAGGCGTTCACGCCGGAACCGGTGGAGTTGTAGGTGTAGCGCTGGTCGAGCGGCAGGTTGCGCTGGTCGATCCGGTCGAGCCCCCACGACGGCGGGTTGACCTGGGTGGCCTGGATGCTGACGACCTGGTCGCGTTCCACGTACTCGACCGAGGGGTCAGCGGCGAGTCTGCGCGCCTGCGCGTCGCTCATCTTCACCGAGAAGCCCCGGAACACCGCGTCGTAGACGTGGCCGACCTGACCGCCGAACCGGGACCCGAGCGTCTGCGCGCTCGCGGTGACGGCGTTGTCCTTCAGCTTCACGATGAAGGAGCCGGGAATGTTCTGACCGGGCGAGACGCGGATCTCGCCGGCCGCGGCGGTGGCGGGCGAGGCGAACGCGGCGATCATGATCACCGAGCCCACGAGGGTCGCTGTCTTGCGCATTGTGCAGTCCTGTTCGTCGCAGGGATGCTGCAGGAACCCACTCGGACTATTGGCGGCGTAATAGTCCCGAGATCTGAACCTGCCGAGTTCCCAAGCCGGACAAAACCGCCGATCGGCTGTACCGCGTTCCCTTTGCTGCCGATAGCCTTCCGATCTTGACTCCGTGAAACGGAGGAGTGATGCTCACGATTTACCCACCGCGCGAGGAGCTCGCCGACCTTCTCGTGACGGGTCCGTTCGCGGACGCGTTGCGGGTCGCGATCCAGGTGCGGGGACTGAGTCTCGAACGGTTGCAGCACCGCCTGAAGGTGCGGGGAGCGCCGATCAGCGTGACGGCGCTGAGCTACTGGCAGTCGGGTCGCCGCAGGCCCGAGAGACCCGAGTCGCTGATGGCCCTCGCACAGCTGGAGAACGTGCTGGGACTGCCCGAGACCGCCCTGAGCCGCCTGCTGGGCCCGCCCAGGCCCCGGGGCCGTTCACGCAGGCGGGAGCAGCCCGCGCGGTCGGCGTGGGACGGTTCGGGGCTCGTGGTGACCGCCCAGCACGACCGGGTCGACGTCGCGCCCTGCGGCGGTGTGCGCGGCGTCCGCTCACGACAGGTCATGCAGGCGAGCACCACCGGCGTGGACCGCTGGATCCTCTGCCAGGAAACGGGTTCCGCGCAGCCCGCCGTCACGGCCGTCCGTTCCTGCCGGGTCGGCCGGATAGCCAGGGAACGCACCAACGGCGTGCTCGTCGCGGAGATGGTGTTCGACGAGCCGATCTCCGCAGGCGACTCGATCGCGATCGAGTACGAATTGATCTATCCACACCCGACGGCCGAGCACACGCATTTCCGGCGGTTCGGGGAGCGCGTCCACGACTACGTGCTGGAGATCAAATTCGAGGAACCGCCCGCGTCCTGCGAGCAATTCGCCTCCGGACCGGCGGGAGCGGAGATGTCCAGCGGCGCACGCCCCGTCCCCGTGGACGAGGGCGGGTACGCGCACGCCGCCGCGCTCGACTTCGGTCCCGGCCTCTACGGGATGCGCTGGAGCAGTTCCGCGAACTTGCCGGGATCGTCCACCCAGGGGAAGTGACCAGCGCCCAGTTGCAGTCCGAACCTGGCACCGGGAATCAGTGCCGCGTACTCCTGCGCCCGGTTGAGCGGCAGGCTGACGTCGTACTCACCGCTGAGCAACGCCGTTGGCACGTCGAGGTTCCGCAACGCCGCGCGCACCTGCGCCGGGTCGAACGCGCCGTCGGCGTAGAACTCCATGGCGGCCTTCTGGTTGCGCGGGTGGTCGTCGAGCGCCCGCGCCGCGTCGTCCCAGCGGCCGTGGAAGAACGGGCTGATCCGCGCGAACGCCTCGGGCGTCACCCTGCCCGCCCAGATCTCCTCGAAGCCCCCGATCGCCTCGGCGTACCAGGGCTCACCGCTACGCCGCAGCGCGACCTCGCGGCGGTCGTCGTCGGTGACGTCGATGCCGACCACGCGCGGGCTCGGCGCGACGAGCACGAGTTCCTCGACGCGCTGCGGAAACCGCACGGCGTAGAGGATCGCGAGCGTGGCACCGGCCGAGTGACCGAGCAGCCGCATCCGCTCGAGACCGAGGTGGCGGCGCAGCGCCTCCACGTCGTCGACCTGGCGGTCCACCCGGTAGTACCCCGCCTCCTCCGACTCACCGGTGCCGCGCAGGTCCAGCCTGATCACGTCGCGCAGCGGCAGGCCGGCCAGGTACGACGACGCCTGCATCGGCCCACCGGGCAGGCAGATCACCGGGTCTTCGGCCTCGCCGTGGTAGGCGAGGCCGAGCCCGTCCGAGTTCCTGAAAGTCCCCATGCCCCGCAGTGTGTCAGTACGAGCGCGGCAGCTTGAGCGAGTTCTGCGCGACGAAGTTGAGCACCATCTCCCGCGACACGGGCGCGATGCGGGACAGGCGCGACGACGCGAGCATCGACGCGAGGCCGAACTCGCGGCTCAGCCCGTTGCCGCCGTGGATCTGGATCGCCTGGTCGACCGCGGCCGCGATGGCCTCGCCCGCCGCGTACTTGGCCATGTTCGCGGCCTCGCCCGCCTCCTTGTCACGACCGGAGTCGTAGAGCGCGGCGGCCTTCTGCGTCATCAGCCGGGCGAGCTCGACCTCGACGTGGATCTTCGCCAGCGGGTGCGCGAGCCCCTGGTGGGCGCCGATCGGGGTGTCCCAGACCTTCCGCTCCTGGGCGTACTTCACCGCCTTGGCGATGGCGAGCCGCGCGGACCCGGTCCCCATGCTCGCGCCCATGATGCGTTCGGGGTTGAGCCCGGCGAAGACCTGCTGCAGCCCCTGGTCCGGCGAGCCGACGACCGCGTCGGACGGCAGCCGCACGTCGTCGAAGAACAGCGTGAACTGCTTCTCCGGCATGAACAGATCCATCTCGATCTCCTGCCAGGTGAAGCCCTCGGCGTCGGTCGGCACGACGACGAGCACCGGCCCGGTCTCCAGGATCGACACCACGAGCACCGCGTCGACCTCGTCGACACCGGAGATGTAGGTCTTGCCGCCGTTGAGCACCCACTCGTCGCCGTCGCGCCGGACGTTCGTCCTGAGCCTGTGCGAGTTCGACCCGGCGTCCGGCTCGGTGATCGCGAACGCCATCTTCAGCGTGCCGTCCGCGAAACCGGGCAGCCACTTCGACTTCTGCTCGTCCGTGCCGAACCGCGCGATCACCGTGGCGCAGATCGCGGGCGAGACGACCATGAGCAGCAACGGACATCCGGCCGCCGCCAGCTCCTCGCACACCGCCGCGAGGTCACCGATGCCGCCGCCACCGCCGCCGTACTCCTCCGGCACGGCCACGCCGAGGTAGCCGAGCTTGCCGGCCTCCTCCCACAGCTCGGTGGTCTTCTCCCCCGCGCGGGCCTTGGCCGTGAAGTAGTCCTGGCCGTACTTCGCGCCGAACTCGGCGACGGCCCTGCGCAGCGCGATCCGCTCTTCGGACTCGACGAAGCTCACGATTCCTCCACCACTGCCAGGACGTCGCCGGCGTTGACCTGCTGTGCTTGCTCGACCAGGAGTTCGGTGACGGTGCCCGCGTTCGTCGCGAGCACCCGGTGTTCCATCTTCATCGCCTCCAGCACCAGGAGCTCGGCGCCGGCCTCGACCACGTCGCCCTGCCGCACGCCGACCCTCACCACGGTCCCGGGCATCGGTGCGACGGTCGCGCCCGGCGCGAGCTTCGTCTCCGGTTCGGGGAAGCGCGGCACGACCTTCAGCGACACCGATCCCCGCGGCGAGTCGACCTCGACGACATCGCCGTACCTGCTGACGTGGAACGGAACCCGCACGCCGTCCAGGTCGAGCACCACCGTGCCCGCGGTGGCCTCCCGCGGGTCGTACTCGACCTCGACCAGCTCGTCGCCGTGCAGGAACTTCGCCTTGGGCTGCTGCGACCGCACGTTGCGCCATCCCAGCGGCAACGTGCCGATCCTGCGGGTGGCGGCGGAGGCCAGTGCGGCCGCGCGCGCAAACGGTTGCGGGTCAACGGTTCGCGTGAAGTCGTGCTCGGTGAGGAACCCGGTGTGCGTGTCCCCGTCGAGGAAGGCCTCGTGCCTGAGGACGTCCACGAGCAACCGGCGGTTCGTGATCAGCCCGTGGATCCGCGCGCTCTCCAACGCCGTCGCGAGCTTGCGCGCCGCCGCACGACGGGTCGGCGCGTACGCGATCACCTTGGCCAGCATGGGGTCGTAGTGCACCGAGACCACGGACCCGTCCTCGACACCGCTGTCCAGCCGGACGTCCCCGGGCACCTCGAACCGGTGCAGCGTGCCGCTCGCCGGCCGCCAGTCGTTCGCGGGATCCTCGGCGTAGAGCCGCACCTCGATCGCGTGCCCGCGCGGTTCCGGCACGTCAGCGGGCAGCCGCGCGCCCTCGGCGATCCGCAGCTGCCACTCGACCAGGTCCACGCCGTACACCAGTTCGGTCACCGGGTGCTCGACCTGCAGGCGCGTGTTGACCTCCAGGAAGTGGAAGTCCTCGCCCTTCAGCATGAACTCGACGGTGCCCGCGCCGACGTACCCGATCGACTCCGCGGCCGCCGTCGCCGCGGCGAACAGGCGGTCGCGCACCTCGTCGCCCACCGCCGGGCTGGGCGACTCCTCGACGATCTTCTGATGCCGCCGCTGGATCGAGCACTCGCGTTCGCCGAGCGCCCACACCGTGCCGTGCGCGTCGGCGAGGACCTGCACCTCGACGTGCCGCGCCTGCTCCAGCAACGGCTCGCAGAACACCGTCGGATCACCGAACGCCGACTCGGCCTCGCGCCGCGCACTCGCCAGCGCGTCCGCGAACTCGCCCTTCTCCCGCACGATCCGCATGCCGCGCCCGCCACCCCCGGCCGACGCCTTGATGAGCACCGGGAACTCGGTCACGGTCTCCGGGTCGAGCTCCGGCAGCGTCGGCACGCCCGCCGCGGCCATCCGCTTCTTCGCGGCGACCTTGGACCCCATCGCCTCGATCGAGTCCGGCTCCGGCCCGACCCACGTCAGCCCCGCGACCTGCACCTTCCGCGCGAACTCGGCGTTCTCGGAGAGGAACCCGTAACCGGGGTGGACGGCGTCCGCACCCGCGCGCACAGCCGCCTCCACGAGCAGGTCGGCCCGCAGGTAGGTCTCGGACGGCGACGCACCGGGCAACCGGACCGCGAAGTCCGCCTCCCGCACGTGCGGCGACTCCGCATCGGGGTCGGAGAACACCGCCACCGTGCGGATCCCGTTGGCCTGGCAGGTGCGGATGATCCGGCGGGCGATCTCGCCGCGGTTGGCGATCAGCAACGACTTGATCATGGCGCTCACATCCGGAAGACGCCGAAGCCGTCGGCGCCCTTGATCGGTCCGCTGTGGACAGCGGAGAGGCAGAGGGCGAGCACGGTCCTGGTGTCGCGCGGGTCGATCACGCCGTCGTCGTAGAGCTTCCCGGACAGGAACGGCGCGAGCGACTGCTCCTCGATCTGCGCCTCCACCATCGTGCGCATGGCGGCGTCGTGCTCCTCGTTGTACTCCTGCCCCTTCGCCGCGGCCGCCTGCCGTCCGACGATCGACAGCACGCCCGCCAGCTGCGCGGGCCCCATCACGGCCGACTTGGCGTTGGGCCAGGTGAACAGGAACCGCGGGTCGTAGGCCCTGCCGCACATGCCGTAGTTGCCGGCACCGTACGACGCGCCCATCGTGATCGTCAGGTGCGGCACCCGGCTGTTCGAGACGGCGTTGATCATCATCGAGCCGTGCTTGACGATGCCGCCCTGCTCGTACTGCGCGCCGACCATGTACCCGGTCGTGTTCTGCAGGAACACCAGCGGGGTGTCGCTCTGGTTGGCGAGCTGGATGAACTGCGTGGCCTTCTGCGACTCCTCGCTGAACAACACCCCGCGCGCGTTGGCGAGGACGCCGACCGGGTAGCCGTGGATCCGGGCCCACCCGGTGACGAGGCTGTTGCCGTACAACGGCTTGAACTCGTCGAAGTTCGACCCGTCCACGAGCCGCGCGATGACGTCCCGCGGGTCGAACGGCACGCGCTGGTCCTCGGACACGATGTCGAGGATGCTCTCGGCGTCGAACAGCGGTTCCTCGACCGGAGCCGGTTCCGGCCCGAGCTTGCGCCAGTTCAGCCGCGCGACCACCCGCCGCGCCAGCCGGATCGCGTCCGTCTCGTCCTCGGCCACGAAGTCCGCGAGCCCGGACGTGGCGCCGTGCATGGTCGCGCCGCCCAGCGACTCGTCGTCCGCGTCCTCGCCGGTCGCCATCTTGACGAGCGGCGGCCCGCCCAGGAACACCTTCGAGCGGTCCTTGATCATGATCACGTAGTCGGACATGCCCGGCACGTACGCGCCACCGGCCGTCGCGTTGCCGAACACCGCCGTCACCGTGGGGATCCCGGCCGCGGACAGCCGCGTCAGGTCGCGGAACGCCCGCCCGCCGGGGATGAAGATCTCGCTCTGCGTCGGCAGGTCCGCGCCACCGGACTCGACCAGGCTGACCAGCGGAAGCCGGTTCTGCAAAGCGATGTCGTTGGCCCGCAGCGACTTGCGCAGCGTGTACGGGTTCGACGACCCGCCGCGCACCGTCGGGTCGTTCGCGACGATCACGCACTCGACGCCCTCGATGCGCCCGATGCCCGTGACGACCGACGCCCCCACCGGGAAGTCCGTGCCCCAGGCGGCGAGCGGGGACAGCTCCAGGAACGGGCTGTCCTCGTCGACCAGCAGCTCCACCCGCTCGCGGGCGAGGAGCTTGCCGCGCCGGTGGTGCCGCTCGACGTACTTCGGCCCGCCTCCGGCGAGAGCCTTGGCGTGCTCGGCGTCCAGTCCCGCGATCTTCGCGAGCAGCGCCTCCCTGTTGCCCATCAGGCGAACCCCAATCGTCGTGCCGCGAGCTCGGTCATCACTTCACTCGCCCCGCCCCCGATGCCGAGGATGCGGGCGTCCCGGTAGTGACGCTCCACTTCGGACTCCCGCATGTACCCCATGCCGCCGTGCAGCTGCACCGCCTCGTCGACCACCTCGGCGCACGTCTGCACGGCCGCGTTCTTGGCGAAGCAGACCTCGGTGACGCAGTCGTCGCCCCGGTCGATCCGCGCGGCGACCTCCCGCGCGTACGTCCGCGCCAGGTCGATCTTCTGCGCCATCGCGGCGAGCTTGTGCCTGACCACCTGCCGGGTGATCAGCGGCCTGCCGAACGTCTCGCGGCCGCGCACCCACTCGACGGTCAGGTCCAGCGCCCGTTGCGCCGTCGCGTAGGCCTCGACCGCCATCGTGATCCGCTCGACCTGGAACTGCCGCATGATCTGCACGAAGCCCTGGTTCTCCTCGCCGACCAGGTTCGCGACCGGCACGCGCACGTCGTCGAAGTGCAGCTCGGCGGTGTCGCTGCAGTGCCAGCCCATCTTGTCGAGCCTGCGCCGGGTGAACCCGTCCTCGACGACGAGCAGCGAGATGCCCTGGTAGCCCTCGCCCCCGGTGCGCACCGCGGTCGTGACGAAGTCGGCCCGGCACCCCGAGGTGATGAACGTCTTCTCGCCGCTGACGACGTAGTGGTCGCCGTCCCGCACGGCTTTCGTCCTGATCGCCGCGACGTCGGAGCCGGCACCGGGTTCGGTGACGGCGAGGCTGCCGATCTTCTCGCCGCGGATCGCGGGCTTCGCGAACCGCTCGATCAGGTCCCGGTTCCCGCTCTGCCAGATGTGCGGGATCGCGATGCCGTGCGTGAACAGCGCCGCGACCAGCCCGGACGACCCGCCGTTCTGGATGATCTCCTCGGTCAGCGCCACCGTGTCCAGCAGGTCACCCTGCTCGAACCCGATGCCGAGCAGGTCGATCGCCGCGGCTTTCTTGTGCAACTCACGCGGCACCTCGCCGTCGCGTTCCCACTGCCCGAGGTGCGGTGCGATCTCCTTGCGCGTGAAGTCGCGGACGAGCTGCCGCAACTCCGTGCGCTCGTACAGGTCCTTCGTGATCACAGGAGCTCCTCGGGGATCTCGACAACCCTGCCGCGCAGCCACTCACCGAGCGCCTTGGCCTGCGGGTCGAACCGCGTGCTGCTCGCCACCCCGTCGCCGAGCAGGCCGTGCAGCACGAAGTTGAGCGCCCGGAGGTTCGGCAGCTCGTACCGGCTCACGTCCTGCGCTTCCGGCAGCAGCTCGCGAAGCTTCTCCGTGGTGAGAAAGCCGTCGAGCCACTCATAGGCCTCGTCCGAACGCACCCACACACCGAGGTTGGCGTCCCCGCCCTTGTCCCCGCTGCGCGCACCCGCGATCGTTCCCAGCGGCCGCTTCACAGCACCACCGCCTTGGCGCTGACCTCGTCACGGCCCACATAAGCCGCCTTGTAGACCCCGAACGGCGTCCCGTCGCCCGGCGGCGCCGTCACGTGGAACCCGGGGTAGCTCGCCAGCGCCAGCTCGATCCCCGCCCGGCTGAACCCCTTGGCCCGCTGGGGATCCGTCGTCTTGATGGTGACGTGCAGCAACGCGCTGGCCTGTTCCTCGGTCGCCGCGTCGGCCTGGTCGGTCCGCGCCAGCGTCCAGGTCAGCCCCTCGTCACCGATGGCGTTCTCCAGCTGCCTCCGCACGAGCGCGGCCTTGGCCTCGACGTCCAGTCCTGTCAGGACGAACGTCGTCGAGTTCCGGAACCCGCCCAGCGTGTTCAGGCACACCTTGAGCGTGTCCGGCGGCGGAGAGCCCTTCACCCCGCTGATCCGGACGCCCCTCGGGTCCTCGTCCAGCCGGATCGTGTCGAAGTGCGTGGTGACGTCCGGTCCCAGGTACTCCGGCGCGCCGATCTCGTACAGCAGCTGTGCGGTGACGGTGTCGACCGTGACCGCCCCACCCGTGCCGTCGTGCTTGGTGATCAGCGACGAGCCGTCCTCGTGGACCTCCGCGATCGGGAACCCCGGCCGCGTCACGTCGATCTCGGTGAAGAAGGAGTAGTTGCCGCCCGTGGCCTGCGTCCCGCACTCCAGCACGTGGCCGGCGACGGTCGCACCGGCCAGCCGGTCCCAGTCGACGCGCGCCCACCCGAAGTGCGCCGCGGCGGGCCCGACCACCAGGCTCGCGTCCGTGACGCGCCCGGTGACCACGACCTGCGCACCCTGCTTCAGGCAGTCCACGATCTCCCACGCACCCAGGTAGGCGTTGGCCGTCAGTGCCTCGGGGAACCGTTCCTTGAGATCATCACCCGTGACGTACCCGACCTTGGCGTCGAGCTTGCGCGCCAGCCCCTCAGGATTGAGCCCGCCGGCGTTGACCACGATCTTGACGCCCTTGTCGAGCGCGAGCGCGAGGCAATCCTCCATCTGCCGCAGGAACGTCTTCGCGTACCCCAGCGAGGAGTCCTTCATCCGGTCGCGCCCGAGGATCAGCATGGTCAGCTCGGCGAGGTAGTCCCCGGTGAGCACATCGAGGTGCCCGCCTTCCAACTGCTCGCGCATCGCGGACAACCGGTCGCCGTAGAAGCCCGACGCGTTGCCGATCCGGATCACCGGCCACCTCCGGGCGGCCCCGCGAACGCCTGCGCGATCGGCAGCCACTCCTCCGCCACCGGCCCGACGGCCTCGATCGCGAGCTCCTTGCGGTTGCGCCGCTGCGTCACCAGCCACGCGAAGTCCAGCGCCGGTCCCGAAACCCGGTTCTCCGCGTCCTCCGGCCCCCACGTCCACGCCTCACCGGACGGCCCGGTCAGCTCGACGCGCACCTCGGCCTCCGGCGCCGCCAGCCCGTTGAGCAGGAACGCGAACCCGATCGTCCGCACGCCGATGTGGCACACGTGCCTGATGCGCGCGGTCGGCTCCCGCACGACGCCCAGGGCGTCCGCCACGTCCTGCCCGTGCGCCCAGGTCTCCATGATCCGCGCGGTGGCCATCGACGCCGGGCTCATCGGCGGCCCGAACCAGACGATCTTCCCGGTGGCCTGGGCGAGGTGCTCCCGCAGCGCGGTGCGGCTGTCCCGCCAGAGTTCCAGCAGGTCCGGCAGCGCCGCCGCCTCCGCCGCGGTCCTGTCCACGATGTCGGCGGTCAGCGGTTGCGCCTGGAACGCCGCGGGGTCGGTGATCGCGAGGATCGCGGCCTTGTCCGTCCACATGAGATGGCCGATCTGGTGCCCGACGGTCCAGCCCTCCGCGGGCGTCGGCACGGTCCAGTCGGCCCCCTCGACGATCTCGTCCAGCGAACGCGACTCCGCGTCGAGGTCGGCCAGCAGTTCCGTGATCACAGCTGTTCCTCCAGCATCCGCGCCCAGTAGCGCACCACGTGCGCCCGGCGCTTGGTGTCGTCGGCGAGCTGGTTGGCGAGCGCCAGCCCGCGCACGAGATCAAGGGTTGCCTGCACCGCGTCCTTCACACCGGGCCTGGTGTCGTCGACGTCGAGCAGCTCCAGCGCCAGCCCGTACACCTCGCGCCCCAGCCGCGCCTGCAGCTCCAGCACCTGCTCGCGCAGCTCCGGATCGGTGCGCGCGGCCACCCACAGCTCCAGCGCCGCCGTGAACAGGTCGCTGGCGTGGAAGTCCGCGATCATCTCCACGACGGCGTGCGTGCTCTTCTCCGCCATCTCGGCGCGCCGCTTGAGCACCTCGACGCTCTCCGCGCCCACGTGCTCCACGGCCGCCGCCACCAGCTCACCGCGCGTGCGGAAGTGGTGCAGCTGCGCGCCGCGCGACACCCCGGCGCGTTCGGCCACCTCGGTCGTCGTCGTACCGGACCAGCCGCGTTCCACCAGGCACTCGACGGTCGCCTCCATCAGCTTCCGCTTCGTCTCCCGCGTGCGGTCGGCCTGGCGCTGCCTCGTCTCCACGCCGCCGAGTCTTCCGCCGAACAAACAAACAGTCAAGCCTGCTTGTAAACGTCGGGCGTACCGTCGCACCTCGATGACCACCGTGGAGAGACTCAGGGCCGCCGGCTGCGTGTTCGCCGAAGAAGAGGCCGCACTGCTCGAAGAAGCCGCCACCAGCCCCGAGCACCTGGAAGAACTGGTGACACAACGGGTCGGCGGCCTCCCGCTCGAACACGTCGTCGGCTGGGCGCTGTTCTGCGGCCACCGGATCGTGGTCACCCCGGGCGTCTTCGTCCCCCGCCACCGCACCGAACTCCTGGTCGACCTCGCCACCGACCTGAAGCCCGCCGTGATCGTGGACCTGTGCTGCGGCTCGGGCGCGGTCGGCGCGGTCCTCCAGCACCGACTCCCGGACGCCACGGTCTACGCCGCCGACATCGACCCGGCGGCGGTCGAGTGCGCCCGCCGGAACCTCACGACCGTGTTCGAAGGCGACCTGTTCGACGCCCTGCCGCAGCACCTGCGCGGCCACATCGACGTCGTGGTCGCCAACGTCCCGTACGTGCCTACCGAGGACATCCGGTTCATGCCACCCGAGGCCCGCGACCACGAGGCACGCGTGGCGCTCGACGGCGGCGAGGACGGCCTCGACGTCCTGCGCCGGGTGGCCGCCCAGGCCGCGACCTGGCTGCGCCCCGGCGGCACCCTGCTGAGCGAGACCAGCGAGCGCCAGGCACCGGCCGCACTGGCCGCGTTCACCGCCGCAGGCCTCACCACCACGCTCGTGACCAGCGACGACACCAACGCGGTGGTCGGCACGCGCTGAGTTCCGTACAATGTACGGTATGTCGTACGACGAGGTCATGCAGTGGTTCGAGAAGTGGGACGCGCTCGCGGTGAAGGGCGACGTCGAGGCGATGGCCGACATGGCCCTGTTCCCGATCAACACGGTCACGGACGGGTCGGCCACGTCGTGGGACCGCGCGACGTTCCTCGAGCAGATGGGGGCCCAGCTGGGCGGCGAGGTGCAGATGGAGTCCACCAGGACGCCGCACTTCATCAACGACAACCTGGTCTTCGTGATCACGGACGGCACGATCAACGGGATCACGGTGCGCTACGGCGACCTGCTCACGCGGGTCGGCGGCGAGTGGAAGTTCCAGACGATGGCCCAGGGCGGGTGGGCCGAGTAGAAGACACCCCGGGGAAGAGGGCGTCCACTCAGACGATCACAGCAGGACGATCACAGCAGGGTGAGCTGTTCCTGGTCGACACGCGGCGCCGGCACACCCACCGGCAGGCTGCCGTCGGGCCACACGCCTTCGTCGTCACCGGGCACACCGGTGACGGCGTCGGTGGAACGCCCCCGCGGTGCCAGCCCGTGCTTCTCGATCAGCGGGACCACCCGCGCGGCGAGCCGGGCGCGGTACCGCTTGTCCACATAGGACCTGGCTCCGTACAGGTACCGGTACGTCTCCACGAGATCCGGGTGCTCGCGCCGCAGCCACGCCGCGAACCACTCCTTCGCACCGGGCCGCAGGTGCAGCGGCAGCACCGTCACACCGGTCGCGCCGGCCGCGGCGATCTGCTCCAGCAGGAAGTCCAGCTGCTCCACGGAATCCGTCAGCTCCGGCAGCACCGGCGCCACGAACACCCCGCACGGCAGACCGGCCTCCCGCACCTTCCGGACCAGTTCCAGCCGGGCGGCGGGCGTCGGCGTGCCGGGCTCCAGCGACTTGTGCAGGTCCCGGTCCATCAGCGCGAGCGACACCGCGATCCCGACCGGCACGACCTCGGCGGCCGCGGTCAGCAGCGGCAGGTCCCGTGCCAGCAGCGTGCCCTTCGTGAGGATCGAGAAGGGCGTGCGGGAGGCGGTCAGCGCCTCGATGATCCCTGGCATCAAGGCGTACCGCCCCTCCGCCCGCTGGTACGGATCGGTGTTCGTGCCGAGCGCCACGTGCTCCTGCTTCCAGCGCGACGACCGCAGCTGGCGCGACAGCACCTCCCCGGCGTTGACCTTGACGATCAGCTGGTCGTCGAAGTCCTTGCCGGTGTCCAGATCCAGGTAGGAGTGGGTCTTGCGGGCGAAGCAGTTGTGCGACACCACCCCGTTGGCGATGAAGTCCGCGGTGCCGGTCGAGATGTCGTAGAGGGTCATCTCCCCCAGCGGTTCCACCGACACGACGCCGAGCGGCCGCTGCGACTTGATCGCCACGCCGTCGATGTCGCGCTTGCGGGTGATCGCCGGGTCGACGGTGTGGAAGAACCGCAGGTTCTCCCGCAGCCCGCCGCGCAGCCGCACGACCCGCACGCCACGACGGCGGCGCAGCTCCTCGATCGCGAAGTCGAAGTCGAAGTGCTTGAGCGCCAGGCAGATCGCTTCCAGAACGGTGGCGTTGCGCGTGGACAGCCGCAGGATGCTGCGCGAGCAGGTCCCGAGGTAGTCGAACGCGCCGGCCAGGAATCCTTTGAGCCAGTCCGGGTTCGGCGCTATCTGCCAGTGCGCTAGTACGCGCACCTGGTGCAGAAATCCCTCGCCTTCTCGCACGCCGAAGTAGTCGAGGTACTCCTGCGTGCGGTCCATGGCCTCGATGTCGGCCAGGGGGATGTGGAACTCGGTCTCGTCGTCCACCATGCCGCGCAGGTACCCGCGGCGGTAGTCGTCGGTCACGGCGGGCTGCTCGACGAAAGCCCCCGTGCCCATGAGTTTGTTGCCGGTGGTGAGGTGCGGCCTGCGTCCAACGCCCGCCGTCTCCCCCGTCACGTGCTTCCAGCCGCGGTCGGTCAGGAACCGGTGGTCCCCGGACGCGACCACGGACGTGCCGTCCTCCAGCGTCAGCCGGTACGCCTCCTTGCGCGTCTCCCAGTGCGCGAGAACGGTCGTGAGCTTGTAGCGCCGGTAGTTGCCGACGAGCTCGGTGCCGTAGATCTCGTCACCTTCGCGCAGCTCGGACAACGGCTTCGTGCGACCGTTGCCCATGAGGATCGGCGTGTCCCCGGCCATGCAGTACGTGCAGGCGTGTGAACAGCCGCGGTACGGGTTGACCGTCCACGCGAACGGCAGCGACGAACCCGGTACCCCGTTGAGCACGGATTTGGCGCGGACCTCGTGGAACACCACGTCCGCGAACTCAGGAGTTCGTACGCTGCGCACCAGTCCCGGTAGCCCCGGTAGCGCCTGTTGCGGCTCTGCCTCGAGTTTCTGTCCGTCCCATCGCACGCCATCGATTCGAACACATGTTCGAACAGCGGTCAAGGAGTGCCCTTGTCACCCGTTGAGGTAGCAGGCTTCGTCACCGGCGCACTGTGCGTGTGGCTGGTCGCCCGCCAGAACCCCTGGAACTGGCCCATCGGCATCGCGAACAACATCGCGTTCCTCGTGCTGTTCTGGGGCAGCGGTCTCTACGCCGACTCCGGTCTCCAGATCGTCTACATGGCACTCGCCGTCTACGGCTGGTGGGCGTGGGTGCGCGGCGGCGAGCAGCACAGCACGTTGCGCGTCAGCCGCACGACCGGACCGCAGTGGCTGTGGCTCGCGGTGGCCGGCGTGCTCGGAACCGGTCTGCTGCACTGGGTCCTGGTCAGCTTCACCGAGTCCACCGTGCCCTTCTGGGACGCCGTCACGACCGTCCTGTCGCTGCTCGCCACCTGGGGCCAGGCGCGCAAGAAGGTCGAGTGCTGGTGGCTGTGGATCGCCGCGGACGTGATCTACGTGCCGCTCTACGCCTACAAAGAACTGTATTTGACGGCGGTGTTGTACGTGGGGTTCATGGTGCTGTGCGTGCTCGGGTTGCGGAACTGGACAAAGGATCTGAAGAGCGACGAGGTGCAGGCGTGAAGGAATACGACCACGCGCTCGTGCTCGGCAAGTTCTACCCACCGCACAACGGCCACCACCACCTCATCGAGACGGCGGCCTCCCGCAGCACCCGCACCACGGTGACCGTCCTGGCCGCGTCGAGCGAGACCATCCCCCTCGACCACCGCGTGCGCTGGCTGACCGAGACCCACCGCGACACCCCCGGCGTCCGCATCGTCGGCGACCTCGACGACCACCCGATGGACTTCGACTCCGACGAGATCTGGGACCTGCACGTCGCACTGACCCGCGCGGTGCTGGCGCGGCGCGCGATCGCGGACGGCGACCCGTCGCGGGCCCCGGTCGACGTCGTGTTCTCCAGCGAGAAGTACGGCGACGAACTGGCCCGCCGGCTGGGCGCGCGGCACGTGCTCGTCGACCTCGACCGCTTCACCCACCCGGTCTCGGGCACGGCGGTGCGCACCGACCCGGTCGCGCACTGGCACCACCTCTCCCCCGCGACCCAGCGCGGCCTGGGCCGCAAGGTCGTGGTCGTCGGCGCGGAGAGCACGGGCACGACCACGCTCTCGAAGCAGCTCGCCGACCATTTCGGAGCACCCTGGATCCCGGAGTACGGCCGCGAGCACACCGAGCACAAGCTCGCCGCCGCACGCGCGTTCGACCGGGAAGCCACGGTGGACGGTCTGGTGTGGACCCTGGGCGACTTCGAAGACGTTGCCCGCGAACAGGACCGCCGCATCCAGGCCGAGACCGCGCCGCTGGTGATCGCGGACAACGACGCGTTCGCCGCGACCGCGTGGGGAGAGCGCTACCTCGGTTTCCGGCCCGAGGTCTTCCAGGGCGCCGAACCGGACCTGTACCTGCTGACCGACCACGTCGGCGTTCCGTTCGAACAGGACGGCTGGCGTGACGGCGAGCACCTCCGCGAGTGGATGACCGGCCTGTTCGAACGCGAGCTCACGCGGCGCGGGGTGCCGTGGCTGAAACTGACGGAGAACAGGTTCGACGCGGGCGTCACTGCCGTTGAACACCTCATGCGGCAGGATGTCGCGCGTGGGTCACGGTCACGGGCATAGCCATGCGCTGAACGAGGAACCGGCATCACAGCGCGTGCGCACGTTGCTGCTGTGGCTGCTGGTGCCGTTCGCGCTGGCCACACTCGTCGGCGCGGCACTGCTCTACCCGTTCGGGTACGAGCAGAAGACCGGCGCGGAGATCGGGCTGCACCAGACACCGGTCGCGGCCGTCGTCACCGGTGTGGCAGAGAACTGCGGCGAGAAGTGCGTCGCGGTGACCGTCAAGATGACCGACGGCGCCGCGAGCGGCCAGAGCGTCACGATCCCGAGCGTGAAGGGGCCCGGGGCGCCGAGTTTCGCGCTCGGCGACGAGGTGGTGCTGTCCTACGCGGGCAGCCAGCCGCAGGCCGCCGAGTCGTACCAGATCGTCGACTTCCAGCGCGGGTGGTCGCTCTGGGTGCTGGCGCTGCTCTTCGCGGGCGCCGTGCTGCTGCTCGGGCGCTGGCAGGGGCTCGCGGCGCTCGGCGCGTTGCTGCTGAGCTTCGTGGTGCTGGTGCTGTTCATCATGCCGTCGATCCTCGCGGGCGAGAACCCGCTGCTCGTCGCGGTGGTCGGTGCCGGACTGATCATGTTCGTGGTGCTGTACCTGACCCACGGCATCTCCGCCCGCACGTCGACCGCGGTGCTGGGCACCCTGGTCAGCCTGGCCCTGATCGGCGCGCTGGGCGCGCTGTTCTCGGCGGCGTCGAAGCTCACCGGCATCGACGAGGACACCACGAACCTCGTCACGCTGCTCGGCACGAACATCGACACCCGCGGCCTGCTGCTCGCGGGCACGCTGATCGGCGCGCTGGGCGTGCTCGACGACGTGACGGTCACCCAGACCAGCGCCGTGTGGGAACTCCGCCGTGCCAACGACAAGCTGACGTGGCGCGAACTGTTCGCCGCGGGCTCCCGGATCGGTCGCGACCACATGTCGTCCGTCGTGAACACGCTCGTGATGGCCTACGCGGGCGCCGCCCTGCCGTTGCTGCTGGCGATCTCACTGGCCGGGCGGTCGATGGGGGAGATCCTGACGGCGCAGCAGATCGCGTCCGAGATCGTGCGCACCCTGGTCGGCAGCATCGGCCTGGTGGCGGCGATCCCGGTGACGACGGCGCTGGCCGCGCTGATCGCGGTGCGCCAGGACGTCACCCCGCTCCAGGCCCCCGAACCCGAGCCCGAGCCGGAACCCGAGCCGAAGACCGTGAAGCGCGCGAAGCCGGCGCCGAAACCCCGGCCCGCGCGCATCGAGGGCGACCTCTTCACCGGCTACGACCCCGACAAGGGGCCGTGGGAACGGCCTAGCGGGCCAGCAGCACGAAGAGCAGCGCCAGCACGCCCGGCACCACCTGCACGAAGAAGATCTTCCGGCTCGCCGTGAACGTGCCGTAGATGCCGGCCACGATCACGAACACCGTGAAGAGCACCGACGCGCCGAAGTCCTGCCGGACGATCGCGTAGATCAGTCCGGCGGCGAGGAACCCGTTGTAGAGACCCTGGTTCGCGGCGAGCGCCTTGGACTCCTGCGCGAACTCGGGCGTGAGGCCGAACGCCTTCTGCCCGCGCGGGGTCGTCCAGAGGAACATCTCCAGCACCACGATGTAGATGTGGATCAACGCCACGAGAGCGAGCAAGACGCCTGCGATGACCTGCACTTGGGTTCCTCCTCAGAGCTGACACACGCGGTGAGACAATAGAGCAGTGGGAAGACAACGGCCCGACACAGAGGCGATCACCGAGTCGATCGACTCCGGCGTCGCGGAGCTGGTCCCCGACCTCGGCGGACGGAACTCCTGGACGTTGCGGGTCAACGGAACCCCACAGTCGCATGTGGACCTGGACGACCCGACCTACCTGGAGTTCGAGTACGTCCGCAGGCTGGGTCACATCGTCGACCTCACCGCGCCTTCGCGTGTGCTCCACCTGGGTGGTGGCGCTCTCACGCTAGCGCGCTACGTGGCCGATCTACTGCCTCGCGCGTCTCAGCAGGTGGCCGAGATCGACGCGGGCCTGATCGCGTTCATCCGCCGCGAACTGCCGCCGCCTCCCCGCGTGCGGATCACGACGGGCGACGCGCGCGCGGTGCTCGTCAAGGCGCGTCCCGGCTCGTTCGACCTGATCGTGTCCGACTGCTTCGCCGGAGCCCGCACACCGGCGCACCTGACGTCCGTGGAGTTCGTGCGCCAGGCGTCCGCGGCACTGGCCGAGGACGGCATCTACACCGCGAACATCGGCGACGGCAACGGCCTGCAGTTCGCCCGCTCCCAGTGCGCGACCGTGCGCGCGGTGTTCGAACACGTCTGCGTGCTCGCCGAACCGGGCGTGTTCCGCGGCCGCCGCTTCGGCAACTTCGTGATCATGGCCTCACACCACGCCCTGCCGATGCAGCAACTGACCCGGGCGACGGCCGGCGACCCGTTCCAGGGCCGCGTCGAGCACGGCACGGGCCTGACGAAGTTCATCGGCGGAGCACCGGTGACGACGGACGCCACCGCGAAGCTCTCGCCCGCCCCGCCGTCCGGCCTCTGGGGCACGTGAAGAACGCCGCCCCCGAGGGAGCGGCGTCCGGTTTCAGTCCAGCGAGGTCACGAACTTCGAGACCGCGTCCGGATGCAGCTTCTGCGCCATCCGGCCCGCCGGGGCCAGCGACCCGAGCCGGTACAGCGGCCGTTCCGCCGCCGCCAGGCCCCGTGCCTCGGCCCGCAGCTGCGCGACGAGCAGTTCCGAGAACACCAGGCCGGGCGTGTCGCCGCGGGCGGCCAGCGCGTCGGCCAGGCGACGCAGCTGGTAGACGCCCAGCTCACGACCGCCCGTTCCCGCGTACATCGACAGGGCGACGTTGATCGCCTTCTTGTTCCCGCGCACGAACAG
The DNA here is from genome assembly GCF_024125735.1 of Lentzea sp. HUAS12. Taxonomy (NCBI): domain Bacteria; kingdom Bacillati; phylum Actinomycetota; class Actinomycetes; order Pseudonocardiales; family Pseudonocardiaceae; genus Lentzea; species Lentzea sp. HUAS12. Next base: position 9,269,110 of record NZ_CP099738.1, on the reverse strand, counting down.
CCCGACGGTCCGGGCCCCGCGCAGGTCGGTGACCAGCAGGTCGAGGCCGTCGGCCGTGGCGAGGTCCACCTTGCGCGTGCCGAACGCCCGCACGTGGACCGTCGTGCCCTCGAGCCACACCGTGCGGCGCGCCTCGGACAGCGCCAGCAGGATCACCGGCACCGCCACGATCACGCCCGCGATGACGCCCGGCCAGCGGCCGCCGATCAGGCCCACGATCGCGCCGAAGGCGAGGGCGACCATGATGCCGCCGATCGCCACCATGCGCGCCCGCTTGCGGACCGTCGCCTTGTCGAGCAGGTCGAGAACGAGCTTGTCGTCGCTCACAGCGCCTTCCGCACCTCTTCGACAACGTCCGCCAGCGGCACCGTCACCTGCTCACCGGTCGCGAGGGTCTTCACGCCGATGCTGCCGGCCTCGAGGTCGCGCTCACCGAGCACCAGCGCGAGCTTCGCGCCCGACTTGTCCGCCGCCTTGAAGCCCGCCTTCATCGACCGGCCGCCGTAGACCAGGTCGGTCCGGACGCCCGCGGACCGCAGCTCACCGGCGATCGCCACCAGGCGCGCCCGCGCGGCCTCGCCCAGCGGCACGCCGATCACGTCGACGCGGGAGAACTCCGGCAGCACGCCCTCCGCCTGGGCCGCGAGCAGTGCGCGGTCGACGCCGAGACCGAAACCGACACCGGACAGCTCCTGGCCGCCCAGCTGCGCCATCAGGCCGTCGTAACGGCCACCGCCGCCGATGCCGGACTGCGCGCCGAGACCGTCGTGGACGAACTCGAACGTCGTCTTCGTGTAGTAGTCGAGGCCGCGGACCATGCGCGGGTTCTCGACGAACTTCACGCCCAGCTCGGTCAGGTAGCCCTTGACCAGCTCGTAGTGCTCACGGCACGCGTCGCAGAGGTTGTCCACCATCAGCGGCGCCTCGGCGACCATCTCGCGCACCTCGGGGCGCTTGTCGTCGAGCACGCGCAGCGGGTTCAGCTCGGCACGCTGCCGGGTCGCCTCGTCGAGCGGCAGCTCCGCGAGGAACGCCTGCAGCTTCTCCCGGTAGGCGGGACGGCAGTTCGCGTCGCCCAGCGAGGTGAGCTCCAGGCGGTAGCCGGTGAGGCCGATCGCGCGGAACCCGGCGTCACCGACCGCGATGACCTCGGCGTCCAGGGCCGGGTCGTCGATGCCGATCGCCTCGATGCCGACCTGGTGGAACTGCCGGTACCGACCGGCCTGCGGGGCCTCGGCGCGGAAGAACTGGCCCGAGTAGTACAGCTTGGCCGGCAGCGACCCGCGGTCGAGGCTGTGCTCGATCACGGCCCGCATCACGCCCGCGGTGCCCTCGGGGCGCAGCGTGATCGAGCGCTCGCCGCGGTCGAGGAAGGTGTACATCTCCTTGGTCACGACGTCGGTCGACTCGCCGACACCGCGCGCGAACAGCGCCGTGTCCTCGAAGACCGGCAGCTCGACGTAGCCGTAGCCCGCGAGCTCGGCGGCCCGCGTCAGAGTCGACCGAACGTGCACGAAAGCGGCAGACGTCGGCGGGATGTAGTCGGGAACGCCCTTGGGTGCGGAAAACACGTCTCTCAAAGTCCTCGGTGCGGGGCCGCGGGCCCGTCGTTCGAACCGACCGTCTGCAACTGCAGGAGGTACGGGTTCGTCGCGCGTTCGCGGCCAATGGTCGTCGTCGGGCCGTGGCCGGGCAGCACCACCGTGTCGTCGGGCAAGGTCATGACCTTGCTCTGCAGGGACGACAGCATCGCGGAGTGGTCACCGCCGGGCAGGTCGGTGCGTCCGATCGAACCGGCGAAGAGCGTGTCACCCGAGATCACCAGGCGACCCCCTTCCTGCGCGCCGGAGCGGAACATCACCGACCCGCCGGTATGGCCCGGCGTGTGGTCGACGGTGATCCGCAGGCCGGCGAGGTCGAGCTCGAGGCCGTCGGTCAGCTCGCGGACCTCCGAGGGCTCGCGCATCTCGAGGTTGCCGCCGAAGAACGCGGCCGACTCGGCGCTGATGCCCTTGAGCGGGTCCGACAGCATCGCCACGTCGTCCGGGTGGATGTACGCCGGGACGTCGTTGCCGTCGCAGACCGGGGTGACGGAGAACGTGTGGTCGAAGTGCCCGTGCGTGAGCAGCACGGCGACAGGCGCGAGGCGGTGCTTGCGCAAGGCCTGCTCGATCGGCTCGACCGCGTCCTGACCGGGGTCGATGATCACGCAGGGCTCGCCCTCACCGGCCGCCAGGACGAAGCAGTTCGCCTGGAGCGCCCCGGTGGGGAACCCGATCACGAGCACGAAAATGACCTCCCTGTTCAAGGACAGCCTAACCACCACACAAAGCTCATATGCCCAGGCCCTAGACTGCCGAGCCGACCGCCCTATTCGCATGAGTCCCTGGGGAGGGAGCACGTGCCCACCAACGAGCAGCGACGCGCGGCAGCCAAGCGCAAGCTTGAGCGTCAGATGGTCTACCGCCAGGAGCGGGCCAAGAAGCGTCGCATCATCGCCGTCGTGTCGACGGTCGTCGTTGTTGCGCTCGTCGGAGGTGGCGTGTGGTTCCTCGCGACCAACGACGTATTCGGCAACGGTGACGCCGCCGCGTCGGAGACTCCCACCCAGGAGTCGGTGGACAAGGCGGAGAACATCCCCACCGCGCTGCACCAGATCCCGAAGCGCCCCCAGGCGCTCCCGGAGAAGGTGAACTGTGAATACACGAAGGGCCAGGAGCCGGCGGCCAAGGAGAACACGCCGCCCGCGAACGGCGAGCAGTCCTCGGTCGGCACGGTCGGTGTCACGCTCGGCACCTCGATCGGTGACCTGAAGTTCACCCTGGACCGCTCGCTCGCGCCGTGCACGGTGAACAACTTCGTCGAGCTCGCGAAGCAGAAGTACTTCGACAACACGACCTGCCACCGCCTCGTGGTGACCGGCATCCAGGTCCTGCAGTGCGGCGACCCCGGCGGCAACGGCATGGGCGGCCCCGGCTACTCGTTCAAGGACGAGGTCTACCCGGAGCTCACCTACGGCCGCGGTGTGCTCGCCATGGCGAACTCGGGCCCGGACACGAACGGCTCGCAGTTCTTCATCGTCTACGGCGACGGCGCGAACCTGCAGGCCAAGTACACGATCTTCGGCACGGTCGACGAGGACTCGCTGAAGAAGATCGACGAGGTCGCGAAGACCGGCACGATCTCGCAGCAGCCGGGCCAGGGCGACGGCAAGCCGAAGACCCCGGTCGACATCAAGTCGGCGCTGGTCGCGAACTGAGCGCACTCAGCACTTAGAGCTACACACGACGGAGCCCCCGCCCTCTTCAGGACGGGGGCTCCTCTCGTCTCTCGCCCCAGTGCCGGCCTACGAGGCCGACGTCACGCGGTACACGTCGTAGACGCCCTCAATGCCGCGCACGGCCTTCAGAACGTGACCGAGGTGCTTCGGGTCGCCCATCTCGAACGAGAACCGGCTGACGGCCACCCTGTCGCGTGACGTCGTCACCGACGCCGACAGGATGTTCACGCGCTCGTCGGCCAGCACCTTCGTGACGTCCGAGAGCAGCCGGTGCCGGTCGAGCGCCTCGACCTGGATGGCGACCAGGAACACGCTGGAGGCCGACGGCGCCCACTCGACGTCGAGGAGCCGTTCCGGCGACTTGAGCAGCTCCTCCGCGTTCGTGCAGTCGGTGCGGTGCACGGACACGCCGCCGCCCCTTGTGACGAAGCCGAGGATGTCGTCGCCCGGCACCGGGGTGCAGCAGCGGGCGAGCTTCACCCACACGTCGCCCGCGTCCTTGACGATCACGCCCGCGTCGCCGGTGGGGCGGCGCCGGGTGACGGTGGACGGGGTGGCGCGGTCGGCCAGTTCCTCCTCGGCGTGATCCACACCGCCGAGCTGCGCGACGAGCCGTTGCACGACGTGGCGGGCGGAGGTGTGCCCCTCCCCGACCGCCGCGTACAGCGCGCTCATGTCCGGGTAGTGCAGTTCCTTCGCGAGGGCCTGCATCGAGTCGACCGAGACCAGGCGCTGGATCGGAAGCCCGACGCGCCGGACCTCCTTGGTGATCGCGTCCTTGCCCTGCTCGATCGCCTCTTCCTTGCGCTCCTTGGCGAACCACTGCTTGATCTTCGCCTTGGCGCGCGGGGACGCCACGAAGCTCAGCCAGTCGCGGGACGGACCCGCGCCCTCCGCCTTGGAGGTGAAGATCTCGACGACCTCACCGTTCTCGAGCTTGCGCTCCAGGGCGACCAGGCGACCGTTCACGCGGGCACCGATGCAGCGGTGCCCGACCTCGGTGTGCACGGAGTAGGCGAAGTCGACCGGCGTGGAGCCCGTCGGCAACGTCTCCACGTCCCCCTTGGGCGTGAACACGAAGATCTCGCGCGCGGCGAGGTCCCAGCGCAGGCCCTCCAGGAACTCACCGGGGTCCGCGGCTTCCCGCTGCCAGTCGAGGAGCTGGCGCATCCACGCCATCTCGTCGATCTCGACGGACTTGCCGTTGTGCGTGCCCTTGGTCTCCTTGTAGCGCCAGTGCGCCGCGATGCCGTACTCGGCCCTCTGGTGCATCTCCTGGGTGCGGATCTGCACTTCCAGGGGCTTGCCGTCGGGTCCGATCACGGTCGTGTGCAGCGACTGGTAGACGCCGAACCGCGGCTGCGCGATGTAGTCCTTGAACCGCCCCGGCATCGGCTGCCAGGCGGCGTGGACGACGCCCATCGCGGCGTAGCAGTCCCGCACCTCGTCCACCAGGATCCGGACGCCCACGAGGTCGTGGATGTCGTCGAAGTCCCGGCCGCGGACGATCATCTTCTGGTTGATCGAGTAGTAGTGCTTCGGCCTGCCCTCGACCTTCGCCACGATCCGGGCCGCCTCGAGCTGACCGTTCAGCTCGTCGACGACGGACCGCAGGTAGGTGTCACGACTCGGCGCGCGCTTCGCGACCAGGCGGACGATCTCGTCGTACTTCTTCGGCTGCAGGATGGCGAACGCCAGGTCCTCCAGCTCCCACTTGACCGTCGCCATGCCCAGCCGGTGGGCCAGGGGTGCGAGCACCTCGAGCGTTTCGCGGGCCTTGCGGGCCTGCTTCTCCGGCGGCAGGAACCGCATCGTGCGCATGTTGTGCAGCCGGTCGGCGAGCTTGATGACCAGGACCCGCGGGTCCTTGGCCATCGCGATGACCATCTTGCGGATGGTCTCCGCCTCGGCAGCCGCCCCCAGCTTGACCTTGTCGAGCTTCGTCACCCCGTCGACCAGCCGGGCGACTTCCTCACCGAAGTCTTCCTTGAGCTGGTTGAGCGAGTAGTCGGTGTCTTCCACGGTGTCGTGCAGCAGCGCGGCCACCAGCGTCGTGGTGTCCATGCCCAGCTCGGCGAGGATCGTCGCCACGGCGAGCGGGTGGGTGATGTACGGGTCGCCGGACTTGCGGCGCTGCGGGCGGTGCTTCTCCTCGGCAACGTCATATGCGTGCTGCAGAAGCGCCAGATCGGCTTTGGGATGGAGGTCACGGTGCACGGCGGCGAGAGGTTCGAGGACCTGCTTCACCGGGGCCGCACGTTGGGCGGTGATGCGCCGCGCAAGGCGGGCGCGCACACGCCGGGTAGCCGACGGTTGAACAACCGTCGCAGCGGGTTCGGTGTCTTGACTCAACCCCACGCTCCTCGGGTCTCGCGAGTACCGAGGATAACGCGTTTACCGTGATGAAACTTCCGATGGCGCGGTGAGCGGCACAGCTCACACGGTGAACGCCGCACAAACTTCCGTTGAGCCGATCAGGCGACGCTCACCACGAACGCCCGCCAGGCGTCAGCGGAGAACGCCAGAACCTCACCTTGGGTGGCCTTGGAATCACGCACGAGAGCGTCCTGGGCGAGTGACACCTCAACGCAGGCGCTGTCGCCCTGAGGACCGCTGTAGGTGCTCTTACGCCAACTCCGGTCGTGGCTCATCGGAGTCCTTTCGGAGATTGCTGACGTAGCTCGCCAGCACGCTCCGCGATTGTCCCTCATCCAACGCGAGGGCATCCAGCCACTTGAAGAACTCCCGGCAGTCGGCGATAGCTGCGCCGTCGTGCGCGAAGACCCGCGCGAGGTCGGTCTCGCTGTAGGCCATGGGCACCAGCTTCTCGAAGCTGAAAAGCATGCGCGCGGACATTCTGATCACGGCCTGACCAGCGGACATCGGCACAATCCGGAGGATGTGCGTATTGAACAGCAGGCGCAGGTACTGCTCCTCCATGATCCGCTCGTCGCCCACCTGAAGCTGCAACGCCAACTCATGCACATAGAAGCGACAATCCGGTCGATTGGGCCGCTTCAGAATCGCCTGGCGCTCCATCCGCCACCTGAGGTACTTCTCCACCTCCTCCGGCGTGTTCCGGCCAGAGGCGAGCAACGCCTCCGCGTACTCCGGAATCTGAACGAGCCCAGGCACGGACAGCACGTCAAAAGTGGTGATCTTCTTGGCTTGCGCTTCCGCCAGGGCCAGGGTGCGCAGGTTGTCGGGGACGGTCACCACGTACGGGTCGAAGGCGTACCGGTAGCGGTCGCGGAAGGCTTCGAAATAGCCCGTGTCGCGCCCGCACGTCAGCAGGTACTGCACGAGGTCGATCTCGCTCGCCCGCGCTTTGCCCTTCTCGATGTTGGAGACCTTGCTCGGGTCCCAGCCGAGTTGTTCCGCGAAGGCGTGGCCCGTCAGCCCCGTGAACTTCTCGCGGAGGCGGCGCAGTTCGTCGCCCAGGTCGCGGCTGTACGCGGTGGAGGTGATCGCAGTCATTCGTCCGACGGTAGGCATTGACCCTCCTCCACGAACCAGCTCCTTCGGGTGAAAACGGGCGCGCCACTAGGCGGCGTGGCGGCCGGCGCGGTGGGTCGTGTTGGTCCTGGGTGTGCGGTCGGGGTCGAGCCAGGCAGGTGGGACGAACGTGGGGATTCCATTGTGGAGCTTCACCTCCCAATCGCTTTGGTGGATCAAGGTGTGGTGGTGGCGGCACAGCAGGGCCGCGTTGTTCACGGATGTCTCGCCGCCCTCGGACCAGAACTTCACGTGGTGGGCGTCGCAGTGCTTCGGCGGGCGGTCGCAGCCCGGGAAGGTGCACCCCTGGTCTCTCGCCACCAGCAGGCGGCGGATGGCGGCGGGGAAGGTCCTCGCCTTGCGGCCTATGTCCACCGCCTCGGACCGGCCGCCCAGCACCACCGGGATCACTCCGGCGTTGCAGGCGAGGCGGCGGACCAGCGTGGCCGGGACGCGGACGCGGTTGTCGAGCGTCGCGAAGCCCGTCTTCCCGGCCAGGTTCTCGTACGACATCGTCAGGGTGAGCGTGACGGGCTCGCCGCCGTGCTCCGGCAGGCGGTCGGCACGCAACATCAGGTCGATCAGGTCGGCGAACGCGTCACCCTCGCGCTCGGCACGCGAGCGTGGGTCGACACCTTCTTCCGGAGTGGTCGGGCGGGGCTTGGCCAACGGGTCGATCATCGCCTCGAACTTGGCGCCGGCGACCTTGTCGAGCTTCGCCCACATCTCCAACTGCTCGCCCTTCCACTCCATGCGCAGCCGGTTGACCGGCGCCTGCTCCACGACCTCTTGGGGCTCCGCGTCCTGCTGATACAGCCGGTACGCCAACTCCTTGCCGAACGCCCGCACAGCACTGGGCTCGTGCGCCTGCGCGAACTCCACCACCGGCGCCTCGGCCTCCGGCGGCAACTCCCTCATCACCTCGGCCACCGCCGAGATGTGCTCGCCGGACAGCGAACCCTCCGCCACCGCCACAGCGGTGACAGGCAACTCCGCCTCCAGCACCGACCCGGACGGCGTGACCTCCCGAGCCAGCACCTCGGCCCGGGCGACCCACTGACGAGCCGTCTTCAGGTCCCACCGCACCGCGTGCCGCAGAACCTGAGCGACATTCCGATAACCCAACTCGGCCGCAGCCCCACGCCGAGACAACTCGGCGATCTTCTGCATGACCACATTCTCAAGAACGCGAATTTCCACCACGTCACCAACGACTGCGGCAAGCAGCTCGCCGGTAGACAGAAGTCGGAAGTCTCGTTCGCTCATGCGTTCGACATTACCGCAAGATCACAGCATAAAAGCACGTCAGATCGGACACGTTCGGGTGAACCAACTGGACAACCGCTATAGGCGCCGTTAGTGCACTTCTCTCTAGACGCAACGCAACCACTAGCAACCACGCACGCAACTAAAACCCTATGCACGCACACGGACCACACCCCGCAATCGCCCTCAGAAATGGACCACGGAAATTCGTTCCGGTACACGCCCGACGAAGGAGGGCATGTACCGGTTCGGCGAAGCCGTGCCTGCGACAGGAGCGGTGCACGCCAGCCGCGGCAGGGGGTGCTGCGGACTGATCGGGGGTGTGGGCGGCTGGAGGAGGGGCGGCGAGCAGACGGCGGTGGCCGGCGGGGCGCGGAATGGTGCAGCGGGGCGGCCGTCTTGGGCGGCATGGGCTGCGGGTGGGCGGGGCGGCTGGTTGAGGCAGGCCGGTTGGTAGGGCAGGTGGCCGTGGCAGGCGGCAGAGACGGTCGGGCTAGGGGCGCGGGGTGACGAGCGGGACGTGGCTTGTGGGAGGTGTTGCGGGGCGCCTGACACACTCGGGCTGTGAGGACTTTGTTGTGGTGCGCCGCTATGACGTTCGTGTGGCTTGGCACGATGGCGTACCTGGCCCTCGACGATCCCGGCTACATCGATCCGCGGTCCGTCGTCGGGTCGGCGGTGGGCTGGGTGGTGGCGACCGCGTTGAGTTGGCTGGTGTTGCGGCGCGCGAAGGCTCCGCGGTTGTGGGAGATCGCGGTCGTCACGGCTCCTGCGTCGCTGGTGACGCTGGTGTTCGTGAGCGTGGGTGCCGCCTTTGTGGCTCCGCCGCCCGTTGCCTGACGTCGGGCGGCCCCGCAAGGGCTGACAAGCTGAGGCATGCATTCCCGTCGGCCCATCTGGCACTGCCTGGCGTTCGCCGGTGTGTGGTACGCGGCGATCGTCCTGCTCAACCTGGTCACCGGCGGGGGCGGTGAGGGGTTGCGGGCCGCGGTGCTCGGGGTGGTGCCGTGGCTAGGTGCGGCCGCCGCGTTGATGCGGGTCGGGCACGGTGACATGAAGGCGTGGCGGCTGGTCCTGCTGGGGTTGCCGATCTTCTACTTCCTGTGGGCGATCACCGTGGTCGTCGCCTACCGGTTCGTCGCCGTGCCGGCGTCCGGCTGACATGCGGAAGGGGACCGGCCAGCTGGCCGGTCCCCTTCCGAACGAAACGTTCTAGACCGCCATCAGGGCGCTGACCTCGCGGCCCGCGAGCCTGGAGCGTCCGCCCAGGGCGGTGATCTCCAGGACCACGGACACGCCCGTCACGATGCCGCCCGCGCGCTCCACCAGGGTGCACGCCGCCTCGGCGGTGCCGCCGGTGGCGAGCACGTCGTCGACGACGACCACGCGCTGGCCCGGCTGGATGGCGTCGGCGGGGAGCTCCAGGGAGGCCTCGCCGTACTCCAGCGCGTACGCCTGCGAGTCGGCGACGACCGGGAGCTTGCCCGGCTTGCGCAGCGGCACGACGCCGTAGCGCCAGCCGTAGCCCAGGGCGGCGCCCAGGAGGAAGCCGCGCGACTCGATGGCGGCGATCACCTGGGTGCTGTCGTCGATCTTGTCCTGGAGGCCGTCGACCACGGCGCGCAGGGCGTCGGGGTCGGTGAGGACCGGCGTGAAGTCCCGGAAGACGACCCCCGGCTGGGGGAAGTCCGGGACTTCACGCATCAGTTCCAGAGCACGATCCAGTTTCAACGCTGGCGCTTCCCGGTCGGGCGGCGGCGGGCGTCGCCTGCCTTGGCGGTGCGGTGGGGCACCGACGCGGCGGCGGCGTACGCCTCCTCCTTGCGCAGGTCGGCGGCGAGCGCGTCGTCGTCGACCGACTCGATGCCCTCGGCGACCTGCGGGCCCGTGGCCTTGGCGCGGCGGGCGGCCACGCGCTTGGCCTGCGCGATGTACTTCGGGTCGCGCATCTTCAGGTCCACCAGCACCGGGGTGGCGATGAAGATCGAGGACAGGGCACCGATGAACATGCCGACGAGCTGCACGAGCGCCAGGTCCTGCAGGGTGCCGACGCCCAGGATGCCGACGCCGACGACCAGCAGGCCGATGACCGGGAGCAACGCGATCAGCGAGGTGTTGATCGAGCGCATCAGGGTCTGGTTCAGCGCCAGGTTCGACGCCTCGCCGTACGTGCGGCGGGTCAGGCCCAGCAGGCCTCGGGTGTTCTCCTTGACCTTGTCGAACACGACGACCGTGTCGTAGAGCGAGAAGCCGAGGATCGTGAGCAGACCGACCACCGTCGCCGGTGTCACCTCGAAGCCGATGAGCGAGTACACGCCGGCGGTGATGATGACGTCGTGGAACACGGCGACGAGCGCGCCGACGGCCATCTGCCACTCGAAGTAGAACACCAGGAACAGCGTCACCGCGATGAAGAACCAGAACAGGGCCCACAGGGCCTTGGTGCTGATCTCACCGCCCCAGGACGCGGAGACGGCGCTGTCGGAGATCGCCGTCTGGCCGCCCTGCGGCTGGAGGTCCTGCGCGAGGCCCGTCTTGAGCGCCGCGACCTCGGAGACGTTCAGCGCGGGCGACTTGAGCTGGATCGTCGCGCTGGCACCGGAACCGACGGCCTGCACGGCGTTCGGCTTCTTGCCGGGCAGGGCCTTCGCGTACGCGTCCTCGACGGCCGAGGTCGAGATGGTCTGGCCGCTCGCCGACGCGGACGGCAGCGAGATCTTGGTGCCGCCCTCGAAGTCGATGCCGAGGTTGAAGCCCTTGAACACCATCGAGCCGATGCAGACCAGCAGGATGATGCCGGACACGATGTACCAGCGGGTGCGCTTGCCGACGATGTCGAAGGCGCCGTTGCCCACGTAGAGGCGTGAGAGCACGCTCATGTCAGGCCTCCTTCACGGCGGTCGTCTTGCCGGTCGTGGCGGCGCGGTGTGCGGCACCCTCGCGGGCGGCACCGCCCAGGCCGGACAGGCTCGGGTTGGACAGGAACTTGGACTTGGACGCCAGCGCGACCAGCGGGTGCGTCACGAGGAACACGACGACGAGGTCGAGGACCGTCGACATGCCCAGGGTGAACGCGAAGCCCTTCACCTGACCGACCGCGATCACGTACAGCACGGCGGCGGCGATGAAGCTGACCGCGTCGGCGGAGAGGATCGTGCGGCGCGAACGGACCCATGCGCGTGGCACGGCCGAACGGAACGAACGGCCTTCGCGCACTTCGTCCTTCAGTCGTTCGAAGAGAACGATGAACGAGTCCGCGGTGATACCGATGGCGACGATGAAGCCCGCGATGCCCGCCAGGTCGAGCGTGAAGCCGATGACGCGGCCCAGCAGCACCAGGAAGGCGTAGATGATCACGCCGGACAGCACCAGCGACAGGATCGTCAGGAAGCCGAGCAGGCGGTAGTAGAACATGCAGTAGACGAAGACCAGCGCGAGGCCGATGCCGCCCGCGATGAGACCCGCCTTGAGCGACTGCAGGCCGAGCGTCGGGGACACCGTCTGCGCCTCGGAGGAGTCGAAGGACAGCGGCAGCGCGCCGTACTTCAGCGTGTTCGCGAGGTTCGTGGCTTCCTTCAGCGTGAACTTGCCGCTGATCTCGGTGGAACCACCGGAGATGGCCGACTGGATGGTCGGCGCGGACATGACCTCGCCGTCGAGCACGACCGCGACGGCCTGCTGGACGTTGGCCGCGGTGAACGAGCCCCACTTCGTGCCGCCCTCGGACTTGAAGTCCAGGTTGACGACGTAGCCGGTGCCGTTCGGGTTGGCGTTCGCGGCGGCGTTGCTGATGTCCTCACCGGTCAGGCGGGAGTAGTTCGAGTAGTCGTCCGCCTTGGTCTCGGTGTCCTCCTTGGGAGGGTTGACCGGGGCCAGCGTGTACTTGAACTCGCCCTTCTCGTCACAGGTGACGAGGGGCTTGTCGAGGTCGTCGTTGCCGCGCAACGGGTCGGCCTTCGTGCAGTCGAGCATGAGCGCGGCCTGCTGCAGGACCTGCGGGTCCGTGGACTGGCGCAGCGCCTTCGCCTCCTGGATCTCCTTCGCGACCTTCGGGTCGACGTTGGAGGGGGCGGACGGCGTGCTGGGCGCGGTGCTGGACGGCGCGGCGCTGCTCGACGGCGGCGTGCTGGAGGGCTGCGCGGCCAGGTTCGGCGCGGGACGGCCCTGGGGGGCACCGCTCGACGGCGGGGCCTGGCCCGCGCTCTGGCTCGGCGGGGCCGACGGCGGGGTGCTCGCGCTGCCGGACGGCGGCGTGCTCGACTGCGTCGGGTTCGGGGCGGCGCCCGCGGGGATCGGCTGGCCGATGACCTTGCGGAACGCGAGGCGAGCGGTCTGGCCGAGGCCCTTCGCGCCTTCGCTGTCCGCGCCCGGGACCGTGATCACCAGGTTGTTGCCGTCGCGCACGACCTCGGCACCGGAGACGCCGAGACCGTTCACGCGGACCTCGATGAGGTCACGTGCGCGGTTGAGCGCCTCCTCGCTGGGTTGGGCCCCGTCTTCCTGACGCGCGGTCAGCGTGACGAGCGTGCCACCCTGCAGGTCGATTCCGAGCTTGGGTTTGGCCGAACCGTTCCCGGTCAAAAAGACCAGGGCGTAGAGCGCGACCACGATGAGGACAAAACTCGCCAGATACTTCGCAGGGCGAATTTGCCCGGCCGGAGGTGCCACGATCCGTCCGTCTCCTAGTAGCGATGGTTTCCGAGCGCGCAGCGTAACGCGCGCCAGGTGAGCTGCGCGTCACTACCTGGAGTTGGCGGTGTTCACAGTTGCCAACTCCAGGTGTCACGACTCAGTTGGTTACTTCTTGGCGTTGTGGTCCAAGGGCTCCGCGACCTGTGCGGTGATCGCCGGCTCCTCGTCCTCGTCCGCCTTGTCGTCGACGACGACGGCCTCCTCGGTCTCCGCGACCTTCTCGCGGATCGCGGCGCGCAGCCAGCGGGTGACGACGCCCTCGGAGATCTCGATGTCGATGGTGGTGTCGTGGCTCGCGTCGGCGACGGTGCCGTACAGACCCGACGTCGTCATCACCTTGTCACCGGGCGCGAGGGAGTTCTGCAGCTGCTGCTGCTCGGCCATCGCGCGCTTCTGCTTGCGCGCGCTGAGGAACAGCGGCACGGCGAGCAGAACCAGAAGCAACGGGAAAAGCAAACTGCCTAGGTCCATCATTCTCCGATCAAGTGGACATGCCTCGACGCACGCCCGATATGTCCAGGTGCTTTCGCCGATTGTGCCAGGTCACCACAGTTGATCACCGGCGGGCGGTTCCAGCCCCAGGTGGTACCACGCCGCTGGAGTCGCCACCCGGCCGCGCGGGGTCCTGGCCAGCATGCCAGCCCGGACCAAATAGGGCTCGCACACCTCTTCGACGGTCGTCGGCTCCTCACCGACCGCGACCGCGAGCGTCGAGACGCCGACCGGGCCGCCGCCGAAGCTCTTGACCAGGGCCGAGAGCACCGCGCGGTCGAGGCGGTCGAGGCCGAGCTGGTCGACGTCGTAGACCTCGAGCGCCTGCTTGGAGATCTCCTCCGTGACCCGGCCGTCGGCCCTGACCTCGGCGAAGTCGCGGACGCGGCGCAGCAGCCTGTTCGCGATGCGGGGGGTGCCGCGGGAGCGCCCGGCGATCTCGAGGGCGGCGTCCTCGGCGATGTCGACGCCGAGGATCTTGGCGCTGCGCTTCACGATGAGGTCGAGTTCGTCGGCGCTGTAGAACTCCATGTGGCCGGTGAAGCCGAAGCGGTCGCGCAGCGGCCCGGTCAGCGCTCCGGACCTCGTCGTGGCTCCTACCAGCGTGAACGGTGCGATGTCGAGCGGGATGCTGGTCGCGCCGGGGCCCTTGCCGACGACGACGTCGACGCGGAAGTCCTCCATCGCGAGGTAGAGCATCTCCTCCGCGGGCCGGGCCATGCGGTGGATCTCGTCGATGAACAGGACGTCGCCCTCGACCAGGTTGGAGAGCATCGCGGCGAGGTCGCCCGCGCGTTCCAGGGCGGGGCCGCTGGTGATGCGGATGGCGCTGCCGAGCTCCTTCGCGATGATCATGGCGAGGGAGGTCTTGCCGAGGCCGGGAGGGCCGCTGAGCAGGACGTGGTCGGGGGCGGTCCCCCGCCTCATCGCGCCGTGCAGCACGAGTTCGAGCTGTTCGCGGACGCGCTGCTGGCCGACGAACTCGTGCAGGTCGGCGGGACGCAGGCTGGTCTCGACGTCGCGCTCGGCCGGCGCGACGTACGGGCTGAGCTCGTCCTCGGTCACTTGCGCCCCAGGGTCGCGAGCGCACGGCGCAGGACGGCGGACGTGGACTGGTCCGGGTTGTCGGAGAGGACCTTGTCGACGGTCGTCTCGGCGGCCTTGGCCGGGAAGCCGAGGCCGAGGAGCGCCTCCACGACGTGGTCGCGCGTCTGGCTGTGCGCGGGCGTCGTGGGCGCGGGGAGCTGACCGACCTTGTCGCGCAGCTCGATGATGAGGCGTTCCGCACCCTTCTTGCCGATGCCCGGGACCTGCGTGAGCACGGTGATGTTGCCCTCGGCGAGCGCGTGGCGGAGCTTGTCGGGCTCGAGCACGGCGAGCGTGGCCAGTGCGATGCGCGGGCCGATGCCGCTCACGGTCTGCAGCAGGCCGAACAGCTCGCGGGCCTCGGCGTCGGCGAAGCCGAAGAGGGTGAGGCTGTCCTCGCGGACGACGAGGGTGGTGGCGAGCGTGGTCTCCTCGCCGCGGCGCAGGCTCGCGAGGGTGGTGGGCGTGGCCTGCACGGCGAACCCGACGCCGCCCACCTCGACGACGGCGTGGTCGAGGCCGACGTGCTGCACCTGGCCGCGCAGTGACGAGATCACCTGGTTCCTCCGGACTTCACGAGCTGGACCTTAGTTGGCGCGCTTGGCCGCTTCGGCCAGCTTCGCCTTGTGCACGCGGGCGAGCTCCGCCGCGCGGGCCTGTGCTTCCTCGAGCCTGCTGCGCATCGGCGCGCGCCAGTGGTGGCAGATGGCGAGCGCCAGGGCGTCCGCCGCGTCGGCGGGCTTCGGGGCGACCTTCAACCCCAGCAGCTTGGTCACCATGGCGGTCACCTGCGCCTTGTCCGCGCGGCCCGATCCGGTGACGGCGGCCTTCACCTCGGACGGCGTGTGGAACTCGACCGGCAGGTTCCGCTGCGCGGCGGCCAGTGCGACGACACCCGACGCCTGCGCGACCCCCATCGCGGTGCGGACGTTGTGCTGCGCGAAGACGCGTTCGATGGCGACGACCTGAGGTTCGTAACGGTCGAGCCACACGCAGACTCCGTCGTACAGCTCGTGCAGGCGCACGGACAGCGGAGCGTCGACGGGCGTGCGCAGGACGTCGACGGCCACGGCGCGCACGACCCGGCCCGGCCCGCCGTCGACCACGCCGAAGCCGCACCTGGTCAGACCGGGGTCGACCCCGAACACCCGCACAACAGCTCCCCGGATCGCCGAACGAACAACAGTTCGAACCATATCCGGTGCACCCATAGGTGACCCGCACCGACACGGGCTGACGCGGTTCGACAAGTCCACGCCGCCGTTACTACGGTGGTCGGGTTTCGATCACAGGAGACACGGTGAAGAGGTTCTGGGTCGTCGCCGCGTGCGTCGGCACGTTCATGGCGATCGCCATCCTCACCGCCCTGACCGCGCCCCGCGATATCGGTATCGCAATCGACAAGGTCGTGCAGCTCGTCTTCGCCATCGCGGCGTTGGTCGCCTACGCGCGCGCCCGTGACAAGTGGATGACGGCGGCCATGGCGAGCCTGACCGTCGGGCTGTCCGCGTGGATCTGGGGCCAGCAGATCATGGGCGTGCAGCTGCCGTCGTCCACGATCGCGCCGCTCGGGTTCACGATGGTGCCGGTCCTCTGCCTGGCCGCGGTCGTCGTGAAGGCGCAGAAGCGCACGGCAGGCGACCTGCTGCCGAACTACCGCAGCCGCACGGTGATCGTGCTCGACGGGCTGATCGTGATCGGGTCGCTGTTCGTGCTGACGTGGGTGTCGGCGCTCGAGTCGCTGACCCGCGCGTGGGCCACGGAGGGGCCGGGGTTCGCGACCGTCGTCGCCCATCCCGCCGCGTACCTCGTGCTGCTCGTGGCGATCGTGGTGATGTCGTGGACGCATCAGGCCGTGCGTGAGTGGCCGATGCTCTTCATCGCACTGGCCGGTATCGCGCAGTCGTCGTCGGGCTGGGTGTTCGCGTTCCACATCGCCCAGGGCAACACGGTGATCCCGGCGACCGCGGACATCGGCTTCATGTTGTGCCCGGCGTTCTTCCTGCTGAGCGCCCTCGCTCCGGCGCGCACCCTCGAACCCACGCCCGGACGCCTGCGCACGGCCGATTTCCTGCACCTGTCCGTGCCGTACCTGCCGCTCGCGGTCACCGGCCTGTTCATCTGCTGGAACACCGCGACGGGCGGCCGCCTCAACCCGGTCGAGATCTACGCCGGCATCCTGGTCGTGTGTCTCGTGATCGTGCGTCAGTTGCTCACGATGATGGACAACGTCCGACTGATGGACCAGCTGCGAGTCTCTCGCGAGCAGCTACGGCACGAGGCGACGCACGACCCGTTGACCGGCGTCGCGAACCGCTCGCTCTTCCGCGAACGGCTGGAGCGCGCTCTCGCGGTGCGTGACCGCGCGAGGCCGTTGATCCTGCTGTTCATCGACGTGGACGGCTTCAAGGCCGTCAACGACAACCACGGCCACGCCGAGGGCGACGCCGTTCTGCGCAATGTCGCCGCACGGCTGAAGAACAACGTCCGGCCGGAGGACACGGTGGCGCGGCTCGGCGGCGACGAGTTCGGCGTGCTGGTCGACGGCGGTGATGCGGACGAGATCGGCGCACGGCTGCTCAGCGCGCTGGGACATCCGCACGAGGTGCTGGGCCGGGTGCACCGGGTGCACGCCAGCATCGGTGTGGCGCAACGGTTCTCGCACGACCCCTCGATCACCGCCGACGACGTGCTGCGGGCCGCGGACGCCGCGATGTACACGGCGAAGCGGCTCGGCAAGGGCATGGTCGTCGTGCACGGTTCACCGCTACCGGAGATGACGTGACCCCTGAGCAGTTGATTTCCTCGCTGGGCATGCAGGAGCTCCCCGTGGAGGGCGGGTACTTCGCGCAGACGCACCGCTCCGAGGAGGCGTCCGCGATCGCGTACCTGTTGCGCAGCCCCGACTTCTCCGGGATGCACGTGCTGGAGCACCTGGAGATCTACCACTTCCACGCCGGGTCGCCGTTGCGGATGCTGCTGCTGCACCCCGAGGGCACAGTGACGTCGCCGGTGCTGAGCGCGTCGAACCCGCAGGTCGTGGTACCCGCGGGCGTGTGGCAGGGCAGCACCCCGGCGGGCGACTGGTCGCTGGTCGGCACGGTCGTGGTGCCGCCGTACACCGACGACGTCGTGGAGTTCGGGCACGCGGACGACCTGTGCGCGCGTTATCCCGCACACGCTGCTCTGATTCGGCCCCTCTGCCGATTCTAGCTCTCTAGGATCTCCGGAATGGCGCTCGTCCCGCTCAACGGCATCGACCTGAACGTCCAGACCGAGGGTTCCGGCGACCTCGTCGTGCTCGTCATGGGCACCGGCAGCCCCGGCCGCGTCTGGCGCACCTACCAGGTGCCCGCGCTGGTGAAGGCCGGGTACCGGGTGGCGTACTTCGACAACCGCGGCATCAAGCCGTCGTCGGAGTGCGCGGGCGGTTTCACGATCGACGACATGGTGGCCGACACCGCCGCGCTGATCGAGCACCTGGGCGGTCCGGCGCACGTGATCGGCACGTCGCTGGGCGGGCGCATCGTGCAGGAGCTGGCGCTGACCCGCCCCGGGCTGGTGCGGTCGGCGGTGATGATGGCGACCTCCGGCCGTCCCGAGCCGGTGCAGCAGGCGTGGACGCAGGCCCTGTGCGACCTGCACGACAAGGGCGTCGAGATCCCGCTGCAGTTCTACTCGGTGGCGTCGGTGATCAGGAACCTGTCGCAGAGGACGCTCACCGACCCGGTCATCGCCCGGGACTGGCTGCAGATGTACGAGTTCGCCGGCAACGCGCTCAGCGCGGGCGAGCGCATCCAGCTCGGCCTCGGCGAGTACGACACCCGCCTGGCCGCCTACCGCGCCATCGGGGTGCGGTCGCTGGTCATCGGGTTCGCCGACGACCTCGTGCTGCCGCCGCGGCTGTCGCGCGAGGTGGCGGACGCGATCCCGGGCGCCCGGTACGCCGAGGTCGCCGACGCTGGGCACGTCGGGTACCTGGAGCGGCCGGACGAGGTCAACCGGCTGCTGGTGGAGTTCCTGGGCGGAGCGTGAACCCCGCCCCTCAGCGATGCGCGGCCTGACCCGTCGGGCGCAGCAGGATCTCGTTCACGTCCACAGTGGACGGCTGGGACACGGCGTACAGGACCGCCCTGCCCACGTCCTCCGGTTCGAGCTTCGGGTCGTCCACACGCGACGCCGGGATGGCGTCGGTGTCGACCAGGCCCGGCTGGACGACCGTCACCCTGACGCCGGTGCCGACGGCCTCGGCGCGGATCGCCTGGGCCAGGCCGGTGATCGCCCACTTCGTCGCCGAGTACAGGTTGCCCGGCCGCACTCCCCTGCCCGCGGCGGAGCCCGTCAGCACCAGGTGGCCGCCGGCGCGCATCAGAGCGGGCATCGCGGCGCGGGCCGTGAAGGCCGGGCCGCAGACGTTCGTCACGACCATGTCCGTCCATTCGGAAGGCTCCGCACCCGACGAAGAGACGAACGACGTGTCCACCGAAACGCCCGCGTTGGCGTAC
Source organism: Lentzea sp. HUAS12 (assembly GCF_024125735.1). Classification (NCBI taxonomy): domain Bacteria; kingdom Bacillati; phylum Actinomycetota; class Actinomycetes; order Pseudonocardiales; family Pseudonocardiaceae; genus Lentzea; species Lentzea sp. HUAS12. The sequence continues at coordinate 9,250,294 of NZ_CP099738.1, read as the reverse complement.
ACCACGTCGATTCGTCCCCAACGCGATTCCACCCGGGACATGAGATCTTGCACGGAATCCCACGAAGACACGTCGCATCGGGCGTCCCAGCCGCGATCGCCGACAGATTCTTCCGCGGAACGCGAGGCCCTGACCACGCGATACCCTGCCTGGGCTGCGAGAACGGCGGTGGCCGCCCCGATTCCGCGGGAGGCGCCGGTGACGACGAAGACGTTTTCCATGATCGGAACCCTAGTCAGGGAAACGTCAGTGGCGCCTGTTTTGATACCGCGCATGACATTGAACCGCAGGTCCGTGTTCGGGCTGGGAACCGTCGCGGCCGCGACGGCCGTGCTCGGCTCCCACGGTGCAGCACAGGCGCAGGAAGACCCGGAGGCCGAGATCGAACGCTCCCCGGCGACGGCCGACCGGTCGCGCAAGCGCGTGGCGCAGGTGTACCGGCGGCAGGCCCGCAAGGCGCGGGGCAGCTGGTCGTCGCTCATCACCGTCGCCGACCTCGACGGCACCACGAAGGCCGCGGTCGACGAGGACGCCGACAAGGTCGTCGAGGCCTACAGCGTCAACAAGGTGGCCGTGGCGGTCGCCGTGCTCGACAAGGTGGACCGCGGGCTGATCAAGCTCGACGACAAGGTCACCGTCTCGGCCGCGATCGTCATCCAGGACACCGACGGCATCTTCGCGCTCGACGGGGCGTACCCGAGCGAGGTCACCGTCGGGCACGCGCTGGCGAACCTGCTGACGGTCTCCGACAACACCGCGGTCCGGCTGTGCGGCCTGGTCGTGCCGGCGCTGGAGCTCAACGAGATCCTGCGCTCCAAGGGTTTCGTGCACACCCAGGTGGTGCCGGTCGCGAACCCGAACCGGTTCTTCCTCGGCACCACGACGGCGCGCGAGACGCACACGTTGCTGCAGAAGCTGGTCGACGGGCAGCTGCTGTCCGCCGCGTCCACGGCGTACCTGCTCAACATCCTGCGCGCGACGGCGAGCTTCACCGACGGCGTCCGGCTCCACCTCACGACCAACGAGCGCCTGCGCGTCGCCACGAAGGCCGGCTGGTTCGCCGACGGGCGCAACGAGGCCGGGATCATGTTCAGCGCGGACGACCGGGCGATCCTGATCTACTCGATGTTCGCGTCGGGCGAGTTCTCCGGCGACAAAGCCGTCAACGAGGAGGACTTCAGCACCACCCACCCGGCCGTGGCGGCTCGCGCGGAGCTCGGACGGTCCATGTTCGACGCGGTCATCAGGATCACCACGACGCGTCCGAGGCACCGCGCGAAGGTCTACCGGTTCTTCAACGGCGGCTGATCTCCTGAGAATTCTCTGAAATCGCGGGCCCCGGGCCCGGACTTTCGGCTATACAGGCTCCAACGCCGGGGTCGGTCGTCGCCGCCGTCGACGACCGGCTTCCCGCGTCGCTGTTAGAGCGCCGGTTCCACAACGTCGTGGTACCCGCGTTTCACCCGCTCGATCACCTCGTCGAAGTCCGCCGCCCAGATGGCGGCGTTGAAGATCTCGACCTCCACGTCGCCCGCGTACCCGGTCGCCGCGACGTGCCTGGTCAGGCGGTCCAGGTCGATGTCGCCGTCACCGGGGTAGCCGCGGCCCAGCAGCACGTCGGCCGGCACGGGCGTGAGCCAGTCGCACACCTGGTACGACGCGATGTGCGGTCCCGCGCGCACGATCTGCGCGTCCAGGTCGGGGTCCCACCACACGTGCAACGCGTCCACGACGACGCCGACGGAGGAGTTCTGCTCGGCGAGGTCGAGCGCCTGGGACAACGTCGACAGCACGCCGCGGTCCGCGCAGAACACCGGGTGCATCGGTTCCAGAGCCAGGGTCACACCCGCCTCGCCCGCGTACACCGACAACTCCGCGATGGCGTCGGCGACGCGCTGACGTGCGCCGACGAGGTCCTTGTCGGGCTGCACTCCCCCGACGACCATGACCAGCACGTCCGTGCGCAACGCCGCCGCCTCGTCGATCGCGCGGCGGTTGTCGTCCAGGGCGGCGCGGTTGTCGACGGCCGTGAGGAACCCCCCTCGGCACAACGACGACACGCGCAGACCGGCGTCCGCGACGAGTTTCGCGGTGCGGTCCAGGCCGTGGTCCGCGACCGGTTCGCGCCAGAGGCCGATCGACTCGATGCCGTGCCGCGCACAGCCTTCGACGGCCTCGGCGACGGTCGCGCGCTTGATCGTGGCCTGGTTCAGCGAGAGGCGAGCCACTGCTGCCACCGCCGTTCCGCGAACTCCGGGTCGACCACGCCGGCGATCTCCGCGAGGCGTTTCGCCTCGGCGAGGTGTTCCACGCTGCGCGCGGACTCCAGGCCGCCGAGGAGCTGGAACCGCTCCTGGTGCCCGGCGAGCCACGCCAGGAACACGACACCGGTCTTGTAGTAGTACGTCGGCGCGCTGAACAGGTGGCGGGACAACGGGACCGTGGGCGCCATGATCCGGTGGAACCCGTCGGTGTCGCCTTCGGCCAGCTTGGCCAGGGCGCGGGCCGCGACCGGCGCGATCGGGTCGAAGATGCCGAGCAGCGCGTGGCTGAAGCCCTCGGAGTCGCCCGCGATCAGCTCCGGGTAGTGGAAGTCGTCGCCGGTGTAGCAGCGGACTCCCGGAGGCAGCGCGCGCCGCAGCCCGATCTCGTGACCGGCGTCGAGCAGCGAGACCTTCACGCCGTCGACCTTGTCCGGCCGCGAGCGGATGACCTCCAGGAAGTTCCGGGTGGCCTGCGGGACGTCGGCCGCGCCCCAGTAACCCTGGAGCTTCGGGTCGAAAGCGGTGCCGAGCCAGTGCAGCACCACCGGTTCGCTGACGCGGTCGAGCAGCGTGCCGTAGACCTTCTCGTAGTCCTCGGGACCCCGTGCCGCGGCGGCGAGCTGGCGCGAGCACATCAGCACGGGCTGCGCGCCCGCCTCCTGGACGACGTCGAGCTGCTCCAGGTAGGCGTTCAGCACCTCGTCGAGAGTCGCCTCACCGGTCAGGTGGTCGGTCGCGACGCCCGCGCAGATCCGGCCGGCCTTCTCGGCGGCGCTGCGGCGGATCAGCTCGGCGGCCGTCGGCCAGTCCAGGCCCATGCCGCGTTGCGCGGTGTCCATGGCCTCGGCGACACCCAGGCCGTGCGACCACAGGTGGTGCCGGAACGCGAGAGTCGCGTCCCAGTCCACTGTGCTCTCGTCCCCGGCCACGACGTGTGCCGCGGCGAACACGATGCGGTCACCTCGACCCGGGCTAGACACCCTCGATCTCCACCCGTCGACCCTCCGAAGAGGACTGGAGTCCGGCGGCGGCCAGCGCGACGCCGCGTGCTCCGGCGCGGAAGTCGTGCGGGAACGGCGCGCCCTCGTGGACGTGGCGCAGGAACTCGGCCCACTGCACCTTGAAGCCGTTGTCGAAGTCCTCGTTGTCCGGGACCTGCTGCCACTGGTCGCGGAACGGGTGCGTGACCGGCAGGTCCGGGTTCCAGACCGGTTTCGGTGTGACGGCGCGGGGCTGCACGAAGCACTCGCGCAGGCCCGCGACCGCACTCCCCTCCGTGCCGTCCACTTGGAACTCGACGAGCTCGTCGCGGCGCACCCGCACGCACCACGACGAGTTGATCTGGGCGATGACGCCGTTCTCGATCTCGAAGATGCCGTACGCGGCGTCGTCCGCGGTGGCGGAGTAAGCGTTGTTCTGCTCGTCCCACCGCGTTGGAATGTGCGTGACGGCCTTGGCGGTCACCGCTTCGACGCGGCCGAACAGGTCGTGCAGCAGGTAGCTCCAGTGGCAGAACATGTCCGCGACGATGCCGCCGCCGTCCTCCGCGCGGTAGTTCCAGCTCGGGCGCTGCGCGGTCTGCCAGTCGCCCTCGAAGACCCAGTAGCCGAACTCGCCGCGCACGCTGAGGATCCGGCCGAAGAAGCCGCCGTCGATCAGCCGCCGGAGCTTGCGGATGCCCGGCAGGTACAGCTTGTCCGCCACGACACCGTGCTTCACACCCCTCTCGTCGGCCAGGCGTGCGAGCTGCAGCGCCTCCTCGACCGTTTCGGAGACCGGTTTCTCGGTGTAGACGTGCTTGCCGGCCTCCAGGGCCTTGGTGATCGACTCGACGTGCCGCGACGTGACCTGCGAGTCGAAGTAGATCTCCACGGACGGATCCGCGAGCGCCCCGTCGAGGTCCGTCGTCCAGTGCGCCAGGTCGTGGCGCTCGGCGATCTCCTTGAGCTTGTCGGCGTTGCGGCCCACGAGGACCGGTTCCACCTTCAGCACGGTCCCGTCCTGCAACCGCACGCCTTCTTCGCGCAACGGCAGCAGGGAGCGGACCAGGTGCTGGCGATAGCCCATCCGCCCCGTGACGCCGTTGACCGCCACTCCGATGGTCCGAACCGCCATCACACCTCCCTGGTAGCAGCGCTGGAAAGCGCTTTCCCGCCACGCTAATCGCGGTGCTTCGCGGACGTCAACCTCCCCGCGAGTTAGTCTCAGCGCTCACATGCGTGTTGACGGAGGTGGTCGTGTCCGCCCGACAGGTGACGCTCGCCGAGGTGGCGAGGCAGGCGGGTGTGTCGTTGGCGACCGCTTCTCGCGTGCTTAACGGCAGCACCCGGCAGGTGAGCGGGGACCTGAGCGAACGCGTCCTGCGCACCGCCGAGGAGCTCGGCTACGTGCCGAACGCGTCGGCCCAGGCGCTGGCCCGCAACTCCAGCTCGCTCGTGGGACTGGTGGTCCACGACATCACCGACCCGTACTTCTCGTGCATCGCGGCGGGGGTGACGCGGGTGGCCGAGGAGGCCGGCCTCGTCGTCGTCCTCGGCACGACCGGGCGCCGTCCCGAGCGTGAGGCGGAGCTGCTGTCCACGCTGCGAGCGCATCGGGCCCGTGCGGTGGTGCTCGCCGGTTCGCGCACCACGGACCGTGCGGCCCAGTCACGGCTCGCGGCGGAGATCGACGCGTTCACCGAGCAGGGCGGACGGGTCGCGTGCGTGTCGCAGGCGAAGCTCGGCACCGACACGGTCGTGCCCGGCAATCGCGCCGGAGGGCGCGCGCTCGCCCGTGCGCTGGCGGAGCTCGGACACAAGAAGTTCGCCGTATTGGGTGGTCCTTCCGAACTCGTGGTGGCCCGCGACCGGCTCGCTGGGTTCAAGGCGGGGCTGAACGACGCCGGCGTCGCGCCTCCCGTGGTGATCAACGGGGCTTTCACCCGTGACGGCGGGTACGCGGCCGCGATGGAGCTGCTGGCGTCGAAGTCGCGCGCCACCTGCGTGTTCGCCGTGACCGACGTGATGGCGATGGGCGCCATGGCGGCGTTGCGCGAGCGCGGCGTGCGGGTGCCGGAGGACATGTCGATCGCCGGGTTCGACGACATCCCGACGCTGCGCGACACGGTGCCCGCGCTGTCCACGGTGCGACTCCCGCTGGAGGAGATGGGCGAGATCGCCGCTGGTCTCGTGCTGGACGGCGGGGGTGACGAGGCCCGCACCGTCCGCGTGGCGGGTGAGGTGGTGCTCAGGGCCTCGACTGCCCACAATTAGACTCGTCTGGCTATTCACGTACTTAGTCACGAGGAGTTGAGCCGTCCCCATGGGGTCTGGCCCTGACTGGCATACCAACCCGGTCGACCGTTCGCGCTGTTCGGGAGCGCACAGGTGACCGGAACACTTCTGAGCCTGCTCGGTCTGCTCGCCGTCGTGGCGCTGACCGCGGGCACCTTCATCGCGGTGGCGGCGGAGTTCTCGCTGACCGCGCTGGAACGGAGCACCGTCGAACGCCACGTCGCCGAGGTCGGTGACGCGAAGGCGCGGACCATCGACCGTGCGCACCGCACCCTGTCGTTCCAGCTCTCCGGCGCGCAGCTCGCCATCACGCTGACCACGCTGATCACCGGGTACATCGCGGAGCCCGCGATCGCGAACCTGATCGAACCCGGTCTGACCGCCGTCGGCGTGTCCGAGCCGGTGGCCGACTGGTTGTCGCTGGCGCTCGCGCTGGCGATCGCCACGGCGTTGTCGATGGTGTTCGGCGAGCTCGTGCCGAAGAACCTGGCGATCGCGAAGCCGCTCGAGACCGCGCGGGGCGTGGTCGGGTTCCAGGCGGCGTTCTCGACGGTCTTCCGCTGGCTGATCAACGCGATGAACAACTCGGCGAACTGGCTGGTCCGGCGCCTCGGCGTCGAGCCGGTCGAGGAACTGGCGTCCGCGCGGTCGCCCGAGGAGCTGGGCGCGCTGGTCCGCACGTCGGCCGAGCACGGCACCCTCGACGAGGGCACGGCCGCGCTGCTGGACCGGTCGCTGCGCTTCGGCGACCGGACGGCGGGCGAGCTGATGACGCCGCGGGTGCGCGTGGAGGCCCTCCGCGCCGACGCGACGGTGGCGGACCTCGTGCTGAAGGCGCGCGAGACGGGTTTCTCGCGGTTTCCGGTGCACAACGGGTCGCTGGACGAGGTCAGCGGCATCGTGCACGTGAAGCAGGCGTTCGCCGTGCCGACCGCCCTGCGCGCGTCCACGCCGCTGTCGGCGGTGGAACGGCCCGTGTACTCGGTGCCGGAGACGCTGGAGGGCGACGCGCTGCTGGACCGGCTGCGGGCGTCCGGGCTGCAGACCGCGCTCGTCGTGGACGAGTACGGCGGCACGGCCGGCATGGTGACGCTCGAGGACGTGGTCGAGGAGATCGTCGGCGACGTGCGCGACGAGCACGACCGCGGTGAGGCGGCGCCGGTGCGGTCGCTGGGCAAGGACAGCTGGATCGTGTCCGGTCTGCTGCGCGACGACGAGGTGGCCGACGCGACCGGGTTCCAGATGCCCGAGGGCGACTACGAGACGCTGGCCGGCCTGGTGCTGGCGCGGCTCGGGCGGATCCCCGACGTCGGCGACGAGATCCGCGTTGACGGGTGGAGGGTGACCGTCATGAGGATGGACAAGCACCGCGTGGCCGAGCTGCGGGTGGTGTCGTCGTCATGAACTTCCTCGTCATCGCCTTGCTGCTGGCGGGCAACGCCTTCTTCGTCGGTGCCGAGTTCGCGGTCATCACCGCGCGCCGGGACAGGCTGGAGGCGTTGGCGGACAAGGGTTCCTCGCGGGCCCGCACCGCGATCAAGGCGTCGCAGCAGCTGCCGTTGCTGATCGCGGGCGCGCAGTTGGGCATCACCTTGTGCTCGCTGGGACTCGGTGCGATCGCCGAACCCGCTTTGGCTTCCGTGCTGGAGGGGCCCCTCGGCGCCGTCGGGTTGCCGTTGGCAGTGGTGCACGGTGTGGCGTTCGCGGTGGCGTTGGTCATCGTTGTCGCACTGCACACGATCCTCGGCGAGATGGTGCCGAAGAACCTCGCGATCGCCGGACCCGAACGGGCCGCCGTGTGGCTGGTCCCCGTGCACTACGGGTTCTCGCGGATGATCGCGCCGGTGCTCGCGATGTTCACCGCCGTGGGCCGGTGGGTGCTGCGCCGGTTCGGCGTCGAGCCGGTCGACGAGCTGGAGTCGGCGTACACGCCGGACGAGCTCTCGCTGCTGATCCGCCAGTCGCGGTCGGAGGGCCTGCTGGAGGACTCGGAGCACCGGCGGCTCGCGCAGACGCTGTCGTCGGCCGAGCGCACGGTGGCCGACGTCCTGGTGCCGCTCGAGAAGCTCACGACGGTGCCCGCGTTCCCGACGGTCGGCGACATCGAGGCCGCCGTCGCCGCGACCGGCTTCTCGCGCTTCCCGGTGCTCGCCGACACGGGCCTGGTCGGGTACCTGCACGTCAAGGACGTGCTGGACCTGGAGGGCGCGACGACCTCGGTGCCGCGCGACCGCGTGCGCGGCCTGCCGGACGTGCCGGTGGACGCCCGGCTGGACGAGGCGCTGGCGGCGTTGCGCCGGGCGCAGTCGCACCTCGCGCGGGCGGTGAACGGCGACGGCACCCTGCTCGGGGTGGTGGCGCTGGAGGACCTGCTGGAGGAGTACGTGGGCACCGTGCGCGACGGCACCCACGTGCGGCGGGGCTAGACGTTCAGGGCGCTGGAGGAGTGGGCGCGGTGCGGATCTCCAGCATCGTGCAGCCGAGGTCCGTCCGGTACGGGCCGTGGGGCATGCCGGGGCGGCGGCTCGTGAAGTCGCCGGCCCGGAACGTGCTCCCCAGGGTCAGGTCGGTGAGGTCGCCCTCCAGCAGGTAGACCTCCTCGTGGTAGTCGTGGCGGATCACGTCGTGGGTCACGTGGCCCGGTTCCCAGCGAGCGATCCTCGTCAGGGTCGAGGTGTCCGGGTCGCGGCTCAGGACCCGTTCGGTGACACCCGGTCCGGCCGGGCGCCAGTCGACGGTGGCGACCGGGAAGAACTCGCGCTCCTCGCGCATCACAGCCTCCGGTTCGCGAGCACGGGCAGCTTCGCGCGGACGTCGTCCACGAACTCGGCGTCCACATCGGACAGGATCGTGCCGGGGGCGCCTTCGAGGCGTTCGCGCACGACGCCGAGCGGGTCGACCACGGCGCTGCGGCCGATGCCCGTGGGGGCGGAGCCGTGGTCCTGCCGCGGGTCCGCCTGGCCGCAGGCGAGGACCCAGGAGGTGGCGTCCAGGGCGCGGGCCTGGACCAGCAGGTCCCACTGGCCGGCCTTGCCGGGGCCCGCTCCCCACGAGGCACCGAGCAGGATGACGGGCGCGGTGGTGGCGAGGGCGCGGAAGAGTTCGGGGAACCGGACGTCGTAGCAGGTGGCGAGGCCGATCGTGGTGCCGTCGACCTCGAACGTCAGCGGCTTCTCGCCGGGGGTGACGCCGTCGGACTCGCGGAAGCCGAACGCGTCGAACAGGTGGATCTTGTCGTAGCCGAGGTGCAGGCCGCCGCCCGTGACGAGCGTGGTGTTGGCGACCCGCCCACCCTCTCCCGGGGTGAACATGCCGGCGACCACGACGACGTCGTGCTGGTCGGCGATCTCGCGGACCGCGGTCGCCCACGGGCCGTCGAGGGGTTCGGCGACCGGGCCCAGTGGCACGCCGAAGCGGCACTGGGTGGCTTCCGGGAACTGCACGACGCGTGCACCTCGTTCGGCGGCACTGGCCACATGGGCACGCACGGTGGCAAGGTTCTCCTGCGCATCAGCGGTGGAGCTGATCTGGCAAAGCGCGAAGCGCATGATCCTCCTCTGGTATACATGTTGTATGCAAGGTGCCGACCCGTTGTCCGGCAGGGAAAAGGCCTACGAGTTCCTCAAGGACACCATCCTCGCCGACCCCGAGATGCAGGGGCGGTTCATCAGCGAGCAGGACGTCGCCAACCAGATCGGCGTCTCCCGCACGCCGATCCGCGAGGCCCTGCTGCTGCTCGCGGCCGAGGACCTGGTGCAGCTCGTGCCGAAGAGGGGTGCCTACGTCGCGCCGTTGTCCTCGCGGCAGATCAGCGAGCTGATGGAGTTGCGCGGCATCGTCGAGCGGTACGCGGCCGAGCGCACGATGACCGAGGGCACCGTGCCGCTGCGGGGCATGCAGGAGCTCGTCGAGCGGCAGCGGTTCCTGGTCGAGGACGCGCGGCAGTTCATCGACGTCGACCGGCAGTTCCACGCGCTGCTGGTCGCGGCGACGGGCAACGAGCTGCTGACGAAGACGTACGAGGGGTTGCGCGCCCGGCAGGTGCGCGCCGGTGTGGTCGCGCTGTACCGGGCGCACGGCCGGCAGCAGGCCGTCATCGACGAGCACGACGTGATCGTGGCCGCGCTCGAGTCCGGGGACGTCGAGGCGGCCACGGCGGCGATCACCGCTCACTTGGACACCACGTTGAAGGTGCTGCTCAACGGCTGATCCCGCTGGACCTCCTCCGGCCGGGGGTCGCGGCCGAGCCACAGGCCGACCAGCGTCACCACGCACGCCACCGTGACGTAGAGGCCGACGACGACCCACGTGCCGAACCCGGCCAGCAGCGCGGTGAACAGCAGCGGGGCGATGGCGCCACCGATCACGCCGGCCAGCGTGTAGGCGAGTGAGCTGCCGGTGTAGCGCAGGCGTTCGGTGAACTGCTCGGCGATGAACGCGGCCTGCGGCCCGTACATGAACGCGTGGAAGCCCAGGCCCACCACGACGCCGACGACGATCAGCGGCCACGACCTCGTGTCGATCAGCGGGAACAGCACGAACGGCCACACCGCGCCGAGCACCGCGGCCGCCGCGTACAGACCGCGGCGGTTGACCTTGTCGGACAGCCAGCCGGCCAGCGGCATCAGGAACAGCTGGAAGCCCGAGGCGATCAGCACGGCGACGAGGCCGACGTTGCGCGGCAGGCCCAGCTGGGTCGTGAGGTAGGTCAGCACGAAGACGGTGTGCAGCGCGTAGAGGACGTCCGGGCCGACGCGGCACAGCACGGCGGCGATCAACGGCCGGGTCTGCGTGCGGAACACCTCGCTGATCGGCGCGGACGGGCGGTCGCCGCGCGCCTCGATCGCCTTGAAGACCGGGGTCTCCTCCAGCTTCACGCGGATCCACAGGCCGAAGACGACGAGCACCGCGGACAGCAGGAACGCCACACGCCAGCCCCACGACATGAAGGCCGCGTCCGACAGCGCCACGCCGAGCAGCGCGAGCACGCCGTTGGCCATCAGGTTGCCGGCGGGCGGGCCGATCTGGGCCGCGCTGGCCCAGAAACCGCGCTGCTCCGGGTTGCCGTACTCGCTCGACAGCAGCACGGCGCCGCCCCACTCGCCGCCGAGGCCGACGCCCTGCGCGAACCGCAGCAACACGAGCAGCACACCGGCGGCCGGGCCGATCGCGGCGTGCGTCGGGAGCAGACCGATCAGCAGCGTCGCGATACCCGTGATCAGCAACGTCGTGACGAGCACGCGTTTGCGGCCGATCTTGTCGCCGAGCCGGCCGAACAGGAACCCGCCGAGCGGCCGGGACAGGTAGCCGACGGCGTAGGTCGAGAACGCGAGCAGCGTCGCGGTGAGCGGCTCTTCGCTCGGGAAGAACAACGGGCCGAGCACGACGGCGGCGGCGACGTTGTAGATCGCGAAGTCGTACCACTCCAGGGCGGTACCGGAGAGCGAGGCCACGAACGCCCGCACCAGGGCCGAACGTGGCACGTCCTGCGTTGCTGTGGCAGTTGAGGATCCGGGGGACATGCGGTAATACTGCCTGTATACAATTCGTATGCGCAAGGAGTACCGCATGTCTACTGTTCGTACACAGGCCACTGCCCTGGCTTTCGACCTGCCGGACGGCACCGTCGCCGAGGTCACCGTGAGCACGTTGCTCAACGGCGGGTACGCGGGCCGCAGCCAGGACGACGTGGCCGCTCACGTGCGCGAACTGGCCGAGCTGGGCGTGCCGGCGCCGTCCGTGACGCCGAGCCTCTACCCCGTGTCGCCGTATCTCGCGCAGCAGACGTCCGCGGTTCCCGTGCAGCACGGCCGGACCTCGGGCGAGGCCGAGTGGGCGCTCGTGGTCACCGATTCAGATGTCCTGCTGACGGTCGCATGCGACCACACGGACCGCGCGCTGGAAGTCCACGGCGTGGCCTGGAGCAAGAACGCGAGCCCCGACGTGCTGGGCCGCAGGGCGTGGCGCCTCGCCGACGTGGCGGACCGGATCGACTCGATCGAGCTGACCGCGTGGGCGGACGGGGTGGAGATCCAGCGCGGCACGCTCGCCGAGCTGCTGACCCCGCAGTACTGGGTCGAGCGGTTGCGCGACCTCGGCCTGCTCGAGCCCGGCACCGTGCTGCTGTCCGGCACGATCCCGATGCACCACGGCGTGGACCAGTTCGCGTCGAAGTGGCGCGTGGAGCTGCGCGACCCGGCCACCGGTGACGTGCTCGACTGCGAGTACGAGGTGACGAAGCTGCCCGAGCCGATCGGCTGAACCGTCTGCTGCGAAGCGGTACAAGTTGGAGCATGGAGCTGCGGAGACTGGATGAGGCCGATGCCGAGGAGCTGGCCCGGGCCGTCATCGAGTCGTTGGCGCACCTGAAGCCGTGGGCGCCGTGGGCGGCCAACGGTTACGACGTGGAGACCGCCCGGACCTTCCTCCGCGAGGCCGCGGAGGCCTGGGAGAGCGGAACGGCCTTCCCCCACGCCATCACCGTCGGCGGTGCGATCGTCGGCGTGGTCACGGCGATGCGCCGCGCACAGGACCTCGTGGAGATCGGGTACTGGCTGCACGCGGAGCACACCGGCCGAGGTCACGCCACCGCCGCGGCCGCGGAGCTCGTCGAGTTCGCGTTCGCGCTGGACGGCGTGCGCCGGGTCCAGATCTGGCACGACGAGGCGAACGCGGCGAGCAGCGGTGTGCCGCGGCGCCTCGGGTTCACCGAGGTCGGCCGCCGCACACCGGCGCGCGAGCCGGCGATCGGCAGGCGCGTCGGGGTGGACGTGGTGTGGGAACTGCGGCGTGAGGACGCACGCTCACGAGGCCGGTGATCCTCAGGAGGACAGGGACGCCTTCACCGCACGGGTGCCCTCGTCGGCGAGCACCTCGTCGTCCCCGTTCTCGATCGCCCGCACCACCTGCGAGACGACGTCCTCGGGCGCGATCTTGGGCGCGGTGACCTCCGCGGCCATGTCGGTGTCGATGAAGCCGGCGTGCACGGCGATGACGTGGGTTCCCTGCTCCCGCAGGTCGTCGCGCGTCGACCTGGTGAGCGACCAGGCCGCCGCCTTGGACGCCGCGTAGCCGCGCCAGGCCGGCCGGCTGAGCCACGACACGATGCTCAGCACGTTGACGAGCGTGCCGCCGCCGTTGGCCTTCAGCACCGGCGCGAACGCGTCCGTGGTGCGGACGAGCCCGTAGAAGTTGACCTCGAACTCCGCCCTGATGCCGTCGAGACCCGCGTCGGGGACGAGCACGCCGGCGTTGTTGATGACGATCGTGACGTCACCGAGCTCCTTCGCGGCAGCGGCGACGGACGCGTCGTCGGTCACGTCGAGCTGGACCCCGATCACGCCCTCGTCGACGACGGTCGCCGGGTTCCGCGCGCCGCCGTAGACCTTCGCGCCGCGCTTCACGAACTCCTGCGCGAACACCCTGCCGAGCCCGCGGTTGGCTCCGGTCACCAGCACCACTGCACCGTCGAATCCCATGACTACCTCCTGAGTTGGACTTCCCAACTCACGTTAGCGAGGTAGGTTGGATTTGCCAACTCACTGCTAGGATGGTCACATGGCACCTCGAAGCTGCTCCGTGGCGAACGCGCTGGAGGTCGTGGGCGAACGCTGGTCGCTGCTGGCGTTGCGCGAGGTCTTCTTCGGCAACACGCGGTTCGACCAGATCGTGGCGAACACCGGCGCGTCCCGTGACGTGCTGACCGTGCGCCTGAAGAAGCTGGTCGCCGCGGGCCTGCTGGAGAAGCACCAGTACTCCGAGCACCCGCCGCGGCACGAGTACCACCTGACCGACACCGGCCGGGCGCTGCACAACGTGTTCCTGATGCTCAAGGAGTGGGGCGACGACTACGTGACGCAGGGGCCCCTCCCCCTCGTCTACGAGCACTCGTGCGGCCACGTGCTGGAGCCGCGAGTCGTGTGCGCGCACTGCGGCGAGGAGGCGACCGCCGAGTCGCTCAGCCGGGTGGGAGAGCCGGTCCACTAGGTTGGGCGGCATGAGTGACGAGGACGAGGACGAGTTCGCCGAGGACGACGACTTCGAGGACGAGGAAGACCCGGACGACCTCTTCGCCGTCACGCCCGAGCCGCGCACGGTGTGCCACCTGTGCGGGGGCGCGAGCTACATCGCGGCGCCGACTCTCGCGATCATCGGGGGCGCGCCGCGGACGGTCGACAACGGGCGGGAGTGCCCGCACTGCAACGGCGCGCGGACGTTCACCGGGCTCGTACCGCCGCTCTAGCCCTCGCGTACGGTAATCGCCCGTGGAGGTCCTGACCCGAGCTCAATGGCACGAATCGCGTGACGCGCACGTGGAGCGCATGCGCCGGTTCACGGGTCCGCACCAGGAGCGGAAGCTTCGCAAAGAGAAGCACCCGGTGATGGACTTCCTCTTCACCTATTACAGCCATCGGCCCGTGCGGCTCGAACGGTGGCATCCCGGGCCCGGTGTCGTTCTCGAGGACGCCGACGAGTACCTGGAGTTCCCGCACTACCGGCGGGTCGACGAGGGCGTCACGCTCGACGTCGGGAGCTTCCTCGGGCAGCGCGCCAAGACGCTGGAGTTCGTCCAGGCGCTGCTCACGGCGACGCTCGGCCGTCCCGCCCGGCTCGGCTGCTTCGGGCTGCACGAGTGGGCCATGGTCTACCGGCAGCAGCCGGAGGAGGTCCGGCACAACGCGTGGCCGTTGCGGCTGGGCAGCGGCGGCACCGACCAGGTGGTCGAGGCGAGCCGGATCCAGTGCGGGCACTTCGACGCGTTCCGCTTCTTCACGTCACCCGCTCGGCCGCTCAACGCTCTGCAGCCGACCCGTGACGACCAGTTGTCGAACGAGCAGCCGGGTTGTTTGCACGCGAACATGGATCTGTTCAAATGGGCCTATAAAATGGAGCCCGCGACGCCCTCGGAGTTGGTGGCCGACTGCTTCGAACTGGCCGCTGACGTGCGCGAACTCGACATGCAGGCATCGCCCTACGACCTGGAGCAACTCGGGTACGGGCCGGTGCGGATCGAGACCGCGGAAGGGCGCGCGGAGTACGTGCGACGGCAGGCCGCGTTCGCCGAACGGGCCCGGCCGTTGCGGGAACGGCTCGTCTTCGTTTGCCAGTCGATACTTGCAGTGACTTCACTCTGCTGAACGAGTTCACCTGTTAGCGTGACTGGCGGTCGTCGGGGGCCGCTGAGTAGTTGTGAGGGATCGATGTCTCGACACCGCGCTCTGCGGGCGAAGGTGAAGCGCGGAATCGCCAAGTGGCCCGTGCTCATCGTCGTGCTCGTGGTGCTGATTGGTCTCAGCTGGCTCGCGCTGTCCTGGGCCGGCGGCGTGCTCGACAAGCGCTCCCAGGCGCTGGCCCAGAACTGCAGCGAGGGCGACTCGGTGCTGCGCGTGGCCGTGACGCCCAGCGTCGCGGAGGCCGTGCGGGACGTCGCGCAGGCGTACAGCGCCACCCGGCCCGTCGTGTACGACCACTGCATCGCCATCGAGGTGACGTCCGCGGACTCCTCCGCGGTGCTCGAGGGCCTGACGACGACCTGGGACGAGTCGAAGCTCGGCAAGCGGCCCCACGCGTGGCTGCCCGACTCGACGCTCTGGGCGAACCGGCTGACCGCGCTCAACGCGAAGCTGGTCGGCTCGGCGCCGAAGTCCGTCGGCACGTCGCCGGTGCTGCTCGCCGCCCCCGAGGCCGCCGCGCCGGTGCTGAAGGACTTCCGCTGGACGGACATGCCCGAGGTGACGGACTGGGAGAAGTACGGCCAGTCGTGGGGCCGGTTCAGCGTCGCGATGCCGGACCCGGCCGCGAACACCGCCTCCGCGCTCGCGATCCAGTCCGCGCTCGCGGGTGGCGTGGGCCCCGTGACGGCGCAGTCGCTCGGGTCGGACGCCTCGAAGACCGCCCTCACCAAGCTCGCGGCCGCGGTGCCGCCGGAGGTCCCGCCGACGACCCGGGACGCGTTGCGGCGCCTGGGTGACAGCGCGACGGTCAACGCGGCGGGCTTCTCCGTCACGCCGGTGTCCGAAGTGGACCTCTTCAAGCACAACACGGGCAAGGAAGCCCCGTCGAAGCCGTTGGTCGGCGTGCTGCCGGCCGGACCGGCACCGGTGGCGGACTTCCCGTACGTCGCCCTGGGCGGCCCGGAGGTCGGCGAGGCCGAAGTCCGTGCGGCGCAGGCGTTCCGCGACTTCATGACCGAGCCGTCGCAGCAGGCGATCCTCGCGAAGGGTGGCCTGCGGGTCGAGTCCACTCAGGACCGCCCGTCGCCTTCGCCGGGCGTCTCGTGGGCCCCCGTGACGGAGAACCTCGTCGCCGCCGACGCCACGACCACGCAGCAGATCTCCTCCGCGTGGCAGTCCGCCGACCGCGGCGGGCAGGTCGTCACGGTGCTGACGGACGTCTCCACGTCGATGAAGCCCAGACTGGACAAGGTGAAGGCGGCCCTGCGCGGCCAGGTCGACCGGTCGGTCTCCGGCTCGTTCGGGCTGTGGGAGTTCGCGCGCGACCTCGACGGGTCCAAGCCGTACAAGCAACTGGTCGCGACCGCCGCCGTCAGCGACAAGCGCGACGCGTTGCGCAGGTCGATCGACGCGCTCAAGACCGCGGAGGGTTCGCAGCTCTACAGCGCGCTGGCGGCCTGCTACGAGACCGCGCACGACGGGTTCGTGGCCGGGCGGGTCAACCGGGTCGTGGTGATCACCGACGGCAGGTCCGACGGCGGCATCGACCTGAAGGCGCTCAAGTCCCAGCTGCACGGGACGGACCTGCCGGTCAGCTTCATCGCGATCGGCGGTGACGTGGACAAGGACGCGCTGACGGACATCGCGCAGACGACCGGCGGTTCGGTGTCGGTGGTGGAGAACGAGAACGGCGTGGAGGCCGCGCTCGGTCAGGTCCTGTCGACCAAGGCCTGACCGGGGCGCGGGGTCAGGCCGCGTTGAAGCGGTCCGGGTCGGGGCCGGTGCGGGTGCCGTTGTCGAGTTCGGTGATCACGAGCATGTCGTCCTGGGCCAGTTCGAAGTCGAAGATGTCGATGTTCTCCCTGATCCGGTAGGGGGTCACGGACTTCGGGATCACGACCAGGCCGAGCTGGACGTGCCAGCGCAGCACGATCTGGGCCGGTGTCTTGCCGTACTTGTCGGCGAGGCCGGTGATGTCGGGCTCGCGCAGCAGCGCGCCCTGCCCGAGCGGTGACCACGCCTCGGTGACGATCCGGTGCGTGACGTGCACCTTGCGCATCTCTTCCTGCTGCAGCAACGGGTGCAGCTCGATCTGGTTCACCGCCGGGGTGGTCGGGAACTCGTCGAACAGGCGCTGCAGGTGCGGGGTGTGGAAGTTCGAGACGCCGATGGCGCGCACGCGGCCGTCCGCGTACAGCTGTTCCAGCGCGCGCCAGCTCTCGGCGTAGAGGTCGCGCTGCGGCGTGGGCCAGTGGATGAGGTAGAGGTCGAGCACGTCGCGGCGCAGGCGGCGCGCGCTCTCGTCGAACGCGCGCAACGTCGAGTCGTAGCCCTGGTCGGCGTTGCGCAGCTTGGTGGTGACGAACAGGTCGGGAACGCCCGCGATGGCGTCGCCGACACCGGACTCGTTGCCGTAGGCCGCAGCCGTGTCGATGCTGCGGTAGCCGGCCTCGATCGCCGTCGTGACCGCACCGGCCACCTGGTCCTCCGGCACCTGGTAGACGCCGAAGCCGAGTTGGGGGATCCGTACTCCGTTGTTCAACGAGATCAGCGGAACCATGCGGGTAGCTTCGCACCGTTGTAGACGTCCCGCATCGCCTTGATGGTTCCGATGAACTCGTGCCGGAACTCGTTCGGTGCCAGCACTTCCACGTCCGCGCCGAATTTGAGCAGGTCGGCCGTGGCGTGCCTGGTCGACTCCGTGGGGAAGCCGAACTCCTCGCCGGGGTCGGGCGCGAGCTCCCGGATCACGCGCGCCTGGTAGCCGCTGAGCAGGTACTGGGTCTTGTCGAGGCCGGAGCGCGTCATGCGCACGGTGACGCGTTCGCCGTACATGCGCGCCTCGAACCGCTCCGACCACTCGGCCCAGAAGCGCGCGAGGTCGAAGTCGGCCGGACGCTCGAACGTCTCCGGCAGCGCCTGCAGCGCCAGCACGCGGGAGACGCGGTAGGTGCGGCCGCTGGCGACGAAGTACCAGGTGCCCGCCTTCAGCACGAGCCCGTACGGGTCGGCCTCGCGCTCGACGACCTCGTTGCCCCAGCGCCGGTAGGTCATCCGCACGCGGCGCTGCTCCCACACGGCGTCGGCGATCGTGGCGAGGTGCTCGGTGGGTTCGTCGCCGCGGAACCACGTCGGGGTGTCGAGGTGGAACCGCCTGCGGATCTGCTCCGCGCGGGAACGCAGTTCGGTCGGCAGCGCGGCGAGGAGCTTCAGCTGGGCGGCGGCCGCGAACTCCCCCAGTCCGAGGGCCTCGGCGGGGCCGGGCAGACCCGCGAGGAACAGCGACCGCGCCTCGCCGGTCGTGAGGCCCGTCAGGCGGGTGCGGTAGCCGTCGACCAGGCGGTAGCCGCCCGCCGGGCCGCGGTCGGCGTAGACGGGGACGCCGGACGCGCTCAGGGACTCGATGTCGCGGTAGATCGTGCGCGGCGAGACCTCCAGCTCCTCGGCCAGTTCGTCGGCGGTCATGCGGCCCCGCGACTGCAGGAGCAGGAGGACCTGGAGGAGCCTGCCGGATTTCACGGGATGAACCTGACACGATCTGTCAGGAATTGCCAGCAGAGTGGCCGCCATGAAGGCAACCGGAACCATCGAAGTGAAGAGCTGGGACGAGAAGACCTGGGACGGCCGCTCGTACAAGGAGGTCGAGGGGCGCAAGCTCACCGAGGCGCACGTCCAGTTCTCGTACGCGGGTGACGTCAGCGGCGTCGGCAGCTGCCGGTACCTCATGTACTACGGCGACGACGTGGCGTGGACGACCGCGATCGAGGAGGTCGTGACCGACGAGGGGACGCTGGTGCTGCGGCACGTCGGCGCCTACCGGTCCGCTGTGGAGGGTTCCACGGAGGTCGTCGACGGCACCGGGAGGTACCTGAACGCGCGAGGTGCGGTGACGATCGACTGGGCGGAGGATGGCAGCGGCACCTACACCCTGGAGTACGAGGTCTGAGCATGACCAACGCCCCCGTCTACGACGCGGCCAAGCACCGGATCACCTCGCTCGTCGAGGGCCGTGATCCGCAGACGCCCGTGGCGGCGACGCCCGGCTGGTCGGTCAAGGACGTGGTCGCGCACCTCGCCGGCGGTCTGCGCGACTTCGTGGACCGCCGGTTCGACGGTGTCGAGTCCGGCGAGTGGGGCGAACGGCAGGTGCGCGACCGCCGCGCCAACACGCTGTCCGACGCCTTCGCCGAGTGGGACGCGAACCTGGAGCTCGCCAGGCCGCTCTTCGACACGCCGATGGGGCCGGTGCTCGTGTCCGAGGTGATCGCGCACGAGCACGACCTCCGCGCGGCGCTGGGCGTCCCGGGCGACCGGGGCGGCACCGACGTGCGGGCGGCGCTGGTGCGGCCGTTGCAGCAGCTCGACCAGCGGATGCGGGAGAACGACGTGCCGGCGTTGCGGATCACGCTGGAGCACGGCGACCGCGTGCTCGGCCACGGCGATCCGGCCGGGACGCTGCGGACCACGTCGTTCGAGCTGATGCGGGCCATCGGCGGGCGGCGGTCCGTCGACCAGATCAAGGCCCTGGACTGGGACGGGGACCCGGACGTGTGGATCTCCTCGCTCGCGTTGTTCGGACGGCACCGCGCGGAGCCGTTCGAGGAGTAGTTTTCCGGCGTGCACGAGTGGATCACCGACACCCGCGAGTCCTACGACACCGTCGCCGTCAGCTATGCGGAGCAGACGCGCGGTCTGCTGGACGGCCTGCCCCACCTGCGGGCGGCGTTGCGGCTGTTCGCGGAGGAGGTGAGCGGGCCGGTCGCCGACGTCGGCTGCGGACCCGGTGACATCACCGCGCGGCTGAACGACCTCGGCGTGGACGCGTCCGGCATCGACCTCTCCCCCGCGATGGTCGCGCTGGCGCGGCGCACCCACCCCGGGCTGCGGTTCGAGGTGGGGTCGATGACGGAACCGCTGGCCGGTCCGCTGGGCGGGATCCTCGCCTGGTGGTCGTTGATCCACGTGCCGGACGACCTCGTGCCGGTGGTGTTCGGGCACTTCCACGACGCGTTGCGGCCGGACGGCTTGCTGCAGCTGGGTTTTCACGTCGGGGACCGGACGAACCTCAAGACGCAGGGCTACGGCGGGCACCCGATGCGCGTGCACGTCCACCTGCGACGGCCGGAGCGGGTCGCGGAGTGGTTGAGAGCCGCCGGGTTCACCGTCGAGGCCCAGTGGCTGCTCGGGGAGGACGGGGCCGTCCTGTTCGCCCGGCGCGGGTGAGACCATTCGGCCGTGTCAGAGGAACAGACGTGCCAGCGTTGCGGTGAGACGGTCGAGCTGGAGGCCGAGGACTTCGAACTGTTCGAGCGGATGCACCCGGACTGCTTCCACTTCGCGTTCGAGCACGACCTGGACAAGCCGGGGTTGGGCCCCGACGAGAACTGCGGCGACGACGCCTGTCCCGTCGGGGCCTGAGAACCCTCGGTCAGCTGCTGTACGCCTCGAGCGGCGGGCAGGAGCAGACCAGGTTGCGGTCGCCCTTCGCGCCGTCGATGCGGCGGACCGGCGGCCAGATCTTCGGGGTGCTGCTCTGGCCCGCGGGGAACACGGCCTCCTCGCGGGTGTACGGGTGGTTCCACTCGCCGGTGGTCACGCAGGCCGCGGTGTGCGGGGCGTTGCGCAGCGGATTGTCCTCGACGGGCCACTCGCCGGCGCCCACGCGGTCGATCTCGCGCTTGATGGCGATCATGGCGTCGATGAACCGGTCGATCTCGCCCAGGTCCTCGGACTCGGTCGGCTCGACCATCAGCGTGCCGGCGACCGGGAACGACATCGTCGGGGCGTGCAGGCCGTAGTCGGCGAGGCGCTTGGCCACGTCGTCCACCGTCACGCCGGTGGCCTTGGTGATCGGGCGCAGGTCGAGGATGCACTCGTGGGCGACGAAGCCGCCCTCGCCGGTGTAGAGGACCGGGTAGTGCTCGTCGAGGCGGCGGGCCACGTAGTTCGCGGCGGCCACGGCGGTCAGGGTCGCGCGGCGCAGGCCGTCGCCGCCCATCATGCGCACGTACGCCCACGAGATCGGCAGGATCGACGCGGAGCCCCACGGGGCGGCGCTGATCGGGCCGACACCGGTGGCCGGGCCCGCGGTCGGCTGCAGCGGGTGGTTCGGCAGGAACGGCGCGAGGTGGGACTTCACGCCGATCGGGCCGACGCCGGGGCCGCCGCCGCCGTGCGGGATGCAGAACGTCTTGTGCAGGTTCAGGTGCGAGACGTCCGAGCCGAACTTGCCGTAGCGGGCGAGGCCGATCAACGCGTTGAGGTTCGCGCCGTCGACGTACACCTGGCCGCCCGCGTCGTGGACCAGGCCGCAGACCTCGCGGACCGTGTCCTCGTACACGCCGTGGGTCGACGGGTAGGTGATCATGATCGCGGCCAGGTCGTCGGCGTGCTCGGCGACCGTGGTGCGCAGGTGGCCCATGTCGATGTTGCCCTTGTCGTCGCACTTCACGACGACGACGCGCATGCCGGCCATGACGGCGGACGCGGCGTTGGTGCCGTGGGCGGACGACGGGATCAGGCAGACGTCGCGGTCGGCGTTGCCGTTGGCGCGGTGGTAGGCGCGGATCGCCAGCAGGCCGGCGAACTCACCCTGCGAACCGGCGTTCGGCTGCAGCGACACGGCGTCGTAGCCGGTGACCTCGGCGAGCCAGGCCTCCAGGTCGGACACGATCTTCAGCATGCCGCGCGCGTCCTCGACGGGCGCGAACGGGTGCAGCGTCGAGAACTCCGGCCACGTGATGGACTCCATCTCCGCGGTGGCGTTCAGCTTCATCGTGCAGGAGCCGAGCGGGATCATGCTGCGGTCGAGGGCGACGTCCTTGTCGGACAGCGCGCGCAGGTAGCGCAGCAGCGCGGTCTCCGAGCGGTGCGCGTGGAAGACCGGGTGGGTCAGGTAGTCCGAGGTGCGGCGCAGGTCGGCCGGGATGCCGTCGGCGGTGTCGGCGTCGATGGCGTCCACATCGGCCTTCGTGACGCCGAAGGCCTCCCACACGGCGATGATGTGCGCGCGCGTGGTCTTCTCGTCGCAAGCGATTGCGACGACGTCGGAGTCGACGAGACGCAGGTTGATGCCGGCCTCGCGGGCCTTCGCGACGACCTCGGCGGCCTTGCCCTCGACGCGGACCTCGACGGTGTCGAAGAACTCGCCGTGCACGACGTCGAGACCGGCCTCGCACAGGCCCGTGGCGAGCACGGTGGCCATGCGGTGCACGCGGGTCGCGATGCCGCGCAGGCCCTCGGGACCGTGGTAGACGGCGTACATGGACGCGATGACGGCCAGCAGCACCTGCGCGGTGCAGATGTTCGACGTGGCCTTCTCGCGGCGGATGTGCTGCTCGCGCGTCTGCAGCGCGAGGCGGTAGGCCAGCGAGCCGTCCGAGTCGACGGAGACGCCGACGAGACGGCCGGGCAGCTGGCGCTCCAGACCGGACCGGACGGCCATGTAGCCAGCGTGCGGGCCGCCGAAGCCGATCGGGACGCCGAAGCGCTGCGTGGTGCCGACGACGACGTCCGCGCCGATCTCACCGGGCGCGCGCAGCAGCGTCAGCGCGAGCAGGTCGGCGACGACGACGGCCTGCGCACCGGCGGCGTGGATCTCCTCGACGAGCGCCTTCTGGTCGCGCACCACACCGGACGCGCCGGGGTAGGACAGCAGCACGCCGAAGAAGTCGCCACCGAGGCCCAGGCCCTCGATGCCCTGCGACAGGTCGGCGACGACGATCTCGATGCCGAGCGGCTCGGCGCGCGTCTCGATGACGGCCAGCGTCTGCGGCAGCGTGTCGGCGTCGATGACGAACTTGTTCGACTTGGACTTGCCCGCGCGGCGCACCAGCGTCATCGCCTCGGCGGCGGCGGTCGACTCGTCCAGCATGGACGCGTTCGCGACCGGCAGGCCCGTCAGGTCGCCGACCATCGTCTGGAAGTTCAGCAGCGCTTCGAGGCGGCCCTGCGAGATCTCCGGCTGGTACGGCGTGTAGGCCGTGTACCAGGCCGGGCTTTCCAGGACGTTGCGCAGGATCACGCCCGGCGTCACGGTGTCGTAGTAGCCGAGACCGATCATCTGCGTCATCGGGCGGTTCTGCGACGCGAGCTCCCGCAGCTCCGCGAGCGCCTCGGTTTCGGTGGCGGGGGCCGGCAGGTCCAGCACGAGGTCGCGCTCGTGGATGGACGACGGCACCGCGTGCTGCGCCAGCTCCTCGAGCGACCCGACGCCGATGACGTCGAGGATGCGCGCGAGCTCGGCGGGGCGCGGGCCGACGTGGCGGTCGGCGAACGGGGTGCCGTGCTCGAGAGCGGCGAGCGGAATGCGGTCCTGCGTCATCAAACGCCTCCGGGGTGGCTTGAGGGCACACGTGTCCTGTGCCCTCCCCGCTCTGTCCGTACCCCGAAGGGCGCCTGAGAGGTTCACCCGTCGTGAGAACGGGCTTTCACCGTCGGCGGGATCCCCTCGCGGGGGTCCACTTTCCAGAGGCGTCTCGCTCGGCGGTCCTGGATGCCTGAGAGGTTCCCGGGGAGGGACTTGCTCCTTCGGCGCCGGGCTCGGGGCCCGGTCTCTCCCGCCTGAGTTCAGCGACTACCCGGGAAGAATACCCGCAGGCAGCCCGGGTAGTCGCTAGGGACGCGACCTACGTCTCAGTGGCGAGACCGGCGAGCGCCGGCGCGACGGGGTCGGCGGGGTCGTCCCGCAGCGCCACGAGCAGGTGCCGGGTGCCGACGACCCGGTCACCGCGCCGGGCCGCGACGAGCTTCGCCCGTTCCACCGCCCGTTCCACGGTGCCGCCCTCGGGCAACGCCTCCCGGTCCACGCCCGCCTCGCGCAACGCCGCCGCGCCACCCGACTCGAACTCGGGCTTCAGCCGGCACCCCGCCGCGGTCAGCTGGTGGTCGACCGTCAGCACGGCCTCCACGAGGTCGCGCGACGAGACGTCCCGGCGCGCGGCGACGGCGAGGCGTTCGGCCTCGCCCCGCACGACCGTGAGCACCGGCCCGCCCAGGCCCTGCCCGCGGGCGACGAGGCGCGTCAGCCGGCGCACGTACCCGCCGCCGGCGTCCCCTTCCAGCGCTCCCGCCTTGCGCAGCAGCCAGACGGCGGGTGCCTCCTCGACCTCGGCGTACTTCCGCGCGGCGTCGGCCCGCACGGCCGCGGCCGTGGCCTCGACGTCCACGCCGCGCAGCAGGAACAGGTCGGCCGCCCGCCCGGAGTCGAGCGACAGCAGGGCGAGCGAGAGGTGGGTCGTGGTCAGCACGCCGTCGCCGGCCAGGACGATCGCCGCCCGCAGGCACTCGTCCAGCGCGCGGGACACCGGCAGCACGGTCTCGACGCGGGCGTGGTGGTGGGCGGCGCGCACGAGCGCCATGACGTCGGGGCCCGGCTCGGCGAGACCGCCGTCGTCGCCCGCCCAGTTCTCGGCCCCCCGCGCCATAGCCTGCGGCCGCACCGACTTCACGCCGAGCTTGCGGCCGGGGCCGATCGTGTCGATCAGCGAGATCAGCAGGTTCTCGGTGCCGACGAAGCCGAACTCCAGGCGGAACGCGCGCTGCACGGCCGCGGCCAGGACCTTGACCACCTGCGACGAGGGTGTGTGCGTCATGCCCGCAACGCTAGGGACGCCGATCGGCCCCGCGCTGCTGCCGACCGGCCACCGGGGGCGGCCGGTCGGCCACGATCAGCCGGTGGCGCGCTCGCGGCGGCGGCGGGTCAGCTCGTCCTCGGTCATCGGGGCGATCTCGACGCCGTCCGCGCGTTCGGCCGGGAACTCGTGGATCGTGCCGGAGATCTCGCGCATCGCACCGCTCACCGCGATGCCGAACACGCCCTGACCACCCTGCAGCAGGTCGACGACCTCCTCCGGCGAGGTGCACTCGTAGACGGTGGTGCCGTCGGAGAACAGCGTGATCCTCGCCAGGTCCTGCACGCCGCGGCGGCGCAGGTGGTCGACCGCGACCCTGATGTTCTGCAGCGAGACACCGGTGTCCAGCAGCCGCTTCACGACCTTGAGCACCAGGATGTCCTTGAAGGAGTACAGCCTCTGGCTGCCCGAGCCGTGCGCCACCCGCACCGTCGGCGCGACCAGCCCGGTCCGTGCCCAGTAGTCGAGCTGCCGGTACGTGATGCCCGCGATCTGACACGCCGCGGGTCCTCGGTAACCGACGAGCTCGTCCGGCAGCGAGGAGTCCGGGAACAGTTCACCCTGCAGCCCGGATTCCGCCCTCAAGGGCGCTTCCTCGACCACGCCTGCCTCCCCTCGGAACGGCCACGAAACTCATGACCGTCAAGCCGCTGTGTCCGCTCTCGCTCAGCAGCGACGTCCACTCGAGTTCGACGGTAGGACCGGTCCGAGGGCAGGTCAACGCGACGCGCGGGGAGTGTCGACCCTCAACCTGAGGTGGAGAGCCGGACCGTCACCCGATGTAGGACGTTCAGGTGACGTTTAGTGATCGTTTAGCGGTCGAAACGACCGAAAGTAGTCCGATAGGGGGACATCCAAACGAACTGCTCTGTCGCCCATACGAGACGGAGTGCGAGCACCGGAAACTCAGGTGCCCGCGCCCGCGACTGTGTCTACGTGTCCGCGCCCCGACAGTGCCTATGTGTCCGCTCCGCGGAAGTCCTCGGGGGAGACGGAGTCGAGGAACTCGCGGAACTTCTCCACCTCGTCCTCCTGCTCGTCCGGGATGATCAGCCCGGCCTCGGCGAGCACGGCCTCCTCGGCGTGGATGGGCACGCCCACCCGCAACGCCAGCGCCACCGAGTCGGACGGACGCGCGGACACCCGCACGTCGCCGTCGAACACGAGCTCGGCGAAGAAGGTGCCCTCCTGCAGGTCCGTGATCCTCACCTGCTCGAGGTTGCGGCCCAACGCCCCGATGACGTCCTTCAACAGGTCGTGCGTGAGCGGGCGCGCGGGGCGCACGCCCTGCTGCTCGAGCGCGATCGCCGTGGCCTCGACGGAGCCGATCCAGATCGGCAGGTACCGCTCGCCCTCGGTTTCCCTGAGCAGGAGGATCGGCTGGTTCTGGGGCAGCTCCACCCGGACGCCCACGACGCGCATCTCACTCATCGGGTCTCGCCTCCCTCTGACTCGTTGGGGAGTACCCGGTTCGCTTCCGAGCATCCCCCGGCGTATGCGTTCGACGCTACCCGCCAAGCGGGCCGTGTGCTCAATCGTTGCGGGCAGAACGTGATCAAGATGATTGACGCAGGCCTGCTCTCACCAACAACGTGTGCAACGAGGCGAACAGGTCGGCCAATTCCCGCACGGTCCCACGATCTGAGAACGAATTCAGCAGATCGACCTCGTGATCCGCTGCCGCGCGGACCGCGCGCAGGTGTTCGCGCTCGACGCCGAGTCCGGTCATCGCCCGGATCGTGCGGAGCGCGGTGATGTCGTCGGTGGTGAACCGGCCACCGGGGCCGGGACGCAGCAGACCGTCGCGCTCCAGCTGGGACAGCTGGTCGGCGCTGGTTCCGGTCTGGGTCAGCAGGTCGATCCGGGAGACCTGGCCCGAGTCTGCGGAGGCGGCGTCGAGCTGCTCGCGGATCACCTTGAGCGGCAGATACCTGTCGCGTTGTGCGGACAGCACGAACCGCAACCTCTCGACGTCCGCCGCGCTGAACTGGCGGTAGCCGGAGGCGGTGCGTGCCGGGCGGACCAGCCCCTCCGCTTCCAGGAAGCGGATCTTGGAGATGGTGACGTCGGGGAACTCGGGCCGAAGCTGTGCGAGCACAGCCCCGATGCTCGACTCCCCGCGTCGTGGCCGCCCGGCCGTCACGCGTCAGGCTCCCGCGGAGCCAGGACCCGTCAGGAAGACGAGGCGGAACTTGCCGATCTGGACCTCGTCGCCGTTCGCGAGGACGGCCTGGTCGACCGGCTCGCGGTTGACGTAGGTGCCGTTGAGGCTGCCGACGTCGATGACGACGAACTCGCCGCTCTCCCGGCGGAACTCGGCGTGGCGGCGCGAGACCGTCACGTCGTCCAGGAAGATGTCGCTGTCGGGGTGGCGCCCGGCGCTCGTCGTGTCTCGGTCCAGCAGGAACCGGGAACCGGCGTTCGGACCGCGCTTGACCACGAGCAGCGCGGAACCGGCGGGAAGGGCGTCAACACCGGCAACGGCCGGCTCCTGTGCGGGCGCCTCGGCGCCGCCTTCCATCTCCTGGAGGAAGTCCGCCCGGAAGACGGAGGTCCGCTCCGGGGACTGCTCCGGCGGAACGCCTGGGCCGTCGTTCGTGCTCACCTGAGCTCTCCTCCTGCTGCTGGATCCGTCACTTCCGGTAAAACCTATCGCGTTGGGGTCACCGCCTTCAGCGCGGCTCCCCTTCCGGCCGAAGATCCGGCGAAAGATCGACGTCACTCCTTCTCCACCAACGCCTTGTACGCGTCCGCGTCCAGCAGGCCTTCCAGCGCCTCGGGGTCGTTCAGCCTGATCTCGACCATCCAGCCCTCGCCGTACGGGTCGCTGTTGACCGAGTCCGGCGTCTGGACCAACGCGTCGTTGATGGCGACGACCTCGCCGTCGAGCGGCGAGTAGAGGTCGGACACGCTCTTGGTGGACTCGACCTCACCGAACGTGTCACCCGCCGCCACGGTGTGACCGACCTCGGGCAGCTGGACGAAGACGACGTCACCGAGCTGTTCCTGGGCGTAGTCGGTGATGCCGACGCGCACTGTGTTCTCGCCGGTGGCGGCGACCCACTCGTGCTCCTCGGTGTAGCGAAGCTCCTCGGGAATCAACTGACTGCGCTCCTCGTGCTGAACCTGTATGGGGTGATCTTTTCACGCGACCGTGCGAGGTGTGGTCCGCAGGGCCAGGAAGAACTGGTAGACGTACAGCAGCGCCGACCACAGGTAGAGCGCCCCGCCCCACGCCGTGAACGCGTAGGCGAACGGCAGGGCGACCTGCGCCCAGCCCGAGTCGCCCTGCGCGAGGAGCAGCAGGGGGAAGGCGTAGAGCAGGTTGAACGTCGCGGCCTTGCCCAGGTAGGTCACCTCGAAGGTGCCCCAGCCCCGTTGCCGCAGGACGAGCAGGCAGAGGCCCACGACCACTTCCCGTCCCACGAGCACGAGGGCGACCCACAGCGGCACGATGTCCCTGATGACGAACGCCAGCAGCGTGCAGAAGACGTAGAGGCGGTCGGCGGCGGGATCGAGCAGCGCGCCGAGGTTGCTCATCTGGTCGAGCCAGCGCGCGAGCTTGCCGTCGAGCCAGTCGGAGAGCCCCGCGAAGACGAGGACGAGCAGCGCCCAGCCGTCCGCGCGGGGTCCGAGCAACAGGTACAGGAAGAGCGGAACACCGGCCAGCCGCAACACGCTGAGCAGGTTCGGAATCGTCAGCAGGCGATCAGCCGGGTCACGCACACCCGCACTCTAAACGAGTGACTGCGCAGGGGCTGCCGGATGGCGTCACGGCACGCGGTGCGACTGGTCGCGGGTGTGGCGGTCGTTCTGCGTTCTTTGTTCGGTTCGCCGGTTTCTCAGGCCGTGTGCGTGAACGTCCAGCCCCGGCGCTGCATCTCGGCGCCGGTGATGGCGTGCGGGCGACCGCGGTCGTCACGACCGACCCAGCGGGCGCGGAAACCCTCGAGCACGTAGGCGTGGCCCCGGCTCCAGACGACGCTGCACGGCGTGGTCGGCAGCGCTGAGTCGCACTCCGAGTCCTGCTGCGGCTGGGTCTCCATGGCGGTTTCCATCTCTGTCCCTCCGTGACACCAGGGATGTCGCGTGCCGGGGGTTCGGCGTTATCCCTGAGAACGAATTCTGGCGGACTGTGGTTCAGAACACGTGTCGTGTTCGGGTCCAAAGCGTTAACTGGATCGATCGGCGCGCCGAGCTGTTCCAGTCCGAAGTGGAACGGATCTCGGGGTCCTTGCTCGCGCAACCGTTCGTCGTACCCCGATGACCGCACAACGCCCACCGGGGATCGGCCGGGGCTAACCTCCACGCGTGGACCAGGTGAAATTCGGTGCGGAGCTCATCTCCAGGTTGATGGACCACCTGTGCTCTCAGCTCGACGGCTGCGTGGGCGTGGGGCTGAGCGTGTGGCCCGACGGCACGTTGCTGCGGGCCACCGGGGTCGCCGTGGAACTGGACGCGGAGCAGCTGACGAGCGGCGCGGGACCGCTCGTCGAGGCTTCCCGCGATGAACGGCAGGTGTCCGGGGAGGTCGCCGGGACGCACGTGGTCGCGGTACCCGGCAGCTGGGGCGACGGCGGCCCGATCGTGCTGACCGTCTACCTGTCGCACGAACCGCGGGTCGAGGACCTCAAGGCGATCGAGGAGGTCGAACCGCTCGTCGCGACGGCGGCCGCGGTCGTCGAGTTCTGCGCGGGCGAGGTGCTGCGCGCCGAGCAGATGGCGCGGATGGTTCAGCACCGCCGGCACATCGAGCAGGCGAAGGGCCTGGTGATGGCCGCCCGGTCGTGCGAGCCGGGCGAGGCCTTCGAACTGCTGGTCCGCACCAGCCAGCACGCCAACGTGAAACTGCGCGACGTGGCCACGGCGCTGGTCGTGACCGTGGGCGGGACGCTGGAGGACGGCGCCGAAGAGGAAGCCGATCCGCCGGACGCCGCACGTGTGGTGGCCCGGAGGCTCTGGAAGGCGCTGCGGAGTTGAGATCTCGGTTTGAACCGAGCATTGTCCGGGTACGGACACCAGGACCTGTCCTGTCGTGCGGACTCTCCCGTACGGTTGAGTCCGCAGCGGTTGAGCCAGCAGCCGCATCCGGGGCCGCTGCGTGGCGGCTCCCTGTATGTGAGAGGGAGTACTTCGGTGACTGTGCAAGACCCACGTGCGGAGCAGATCGAGCTGAAGGTGCGGCAGCCGGCGCCCGGAGTCACCGTCCTCGCCGTGTCCGGTGAGGTCGACATGGTGTCGGCGCCCTCGTTGCGGGAAGCGCTGGTCAACGGGCTCGGTGACGGCGGCACCTTCGTGGTGGACATGACCGGTGTGACGTTCCTCGGCTCCGCCGGGCTCGCGGTGCTCGTCGAGGCCGCGAAGCTCGCTCAGCAGCAGAGCGCGACCCTCAAGGTCGTGGCGACCGCCCGGGCCGTGACGCGGCCGTTGGAGGCCACCGGTCTCGGTGAGATCTTCAACCTCCACGGCTCGGTCGACTCGGCCCTGAGTTAAAGCGTCCGGACGGTGAGCCGGTTACCGGCCGCCCTGAGCGCCTCGGCGACGTCGTGGAGTGCTCGTCTCACTCCGCTCCTCTCCACGCCGAGCCCGCTGAGGTCGACGGTCAGTGGAACGGTGCCGCCACGAGCGGCCGTGGTGAGCGTGCGGCGCAACGACGGACCCGCCTCCGCGGGCACGTCCCCGCGGACGACCGCCACGACGCCGGAGGAGGTCTCGTGGACTCGCACGTCGCACTCGGGCGCGCCCCGGGTCACCGGCCGCACGGACGTCCGCGCCCGGCGCAGGCGCACGGTCGTACCGCTCGCCCTGCGGAGGACGTCGACTTCGTCCACGCTCTCCCGCATGAGCAGGAGCCCGCGTCCGCGCGTCGTCAGTGCCGGAGGCGGCACGCGCCACCGGCCGTGGTCGGTGACGTCGACCTCGGCGGTCCCGTCGGGATCGACGTGGGCGCGCACCTCGACGGTGCCGTGCGCGGGGCCGGGGTAGGCGTGCTCGACGGAGTTGTTGATCGCTTCACTCGCGGCGAGCACGAGGTCGCTCGCCTCGTCCTCGTCGACACCGCTTTCCCGCAGCCATTCCCGCAAGCGGTGCCGCACAGGCCCGACCTCGTGCGGATCTGCCGGGATGCGGAGGGCCAGGTAGTCCTCGTGCAGCAGCACAGCGCTCCCTCCCGTTGGTTGGCTCTGCCAGGGGATTTCCCGGGGCGCCAAGCCACTACACGTGCGAATGCGCGTGTGAAATGAGATCGATTCGGGTACGGCAGGACATGCCGGCCTTCAGCAGAACGGACTACGAGGTGGCTGTGACTCAATTGTCAGGCGTCGAGCTTCGGATGGCCGCGGACCCCACGCAGCTGTCCATCGTGCGTGCGGTCGCGGCGGACATCGCCATGAGGCAGGACTTCGACCTCGACTCGATCGAGGACCTGAAGCTCGCCGTGGATGAGACGTGCTCGACCTTGATCACGCTCGCCGCACAGGACGCCGTGCTCAGCGCCCACTTCGCGGTGGACGACAAGGGCGCCGTCCACGTCTCCGCGAAGATCTCCGCGAAGTCCGCGGCGGGCCCCGACGAGGCCAGCTTCGGCTGGCGCGTGCTCACCGCGCTCGTCGACTCGGTGCAGACCAGGGTCGAGGAGACCGAAGGGTTCGTGGTCCACATCGGCCTCGTGAAGTCCACCGCCGGGGCGGTGGATGCGTGACCGGGGCGGAAGAGGCCACCAAGACCGAGGAGACCAAGCCGGAGGCCGAGGTCAAGTCCTCCCGGTCCGGTGACTACGACCACCTGGCCCCGCTGTTCGCCGAGCTCGCGGGCACGCCCGCGGGCCCGAAGCGCGACACGTTGCGGGACAGGCTCGTGACGGAGCACCTCCCGGTCGCCCAGCACATCGCCCGCAGGTTCGGCCACCGCGGCGAGCCGCACGAGGACCTGGTGCAGGTCGCGACGGTCGGTCTGATCAACGCGGTCGACCGCTTCGACCCGGAGCGCGGCAGCGACTTCCTGTCGTTCGCGGTGCCGACGATCATGGGTGAGGTCCGGAAGTACTTCCGGGACTCCAGCTGGTCGGTGCGGATGCCGAGGCGGCTCAAGGAGCTGCACCTGGCGATCAACGCGGGCACGTCACGCCTGTCGCAGTCGCTGGGCCGCGCGCCCACTCCGTCGGAGCTGGCCGAGCACCTGGGCCTGTCCCGCGAGGAGATCCACGAGGGTCTCGCGGCGGGCAACGCCTACCAGAGCGCGTCGCTCGACGACATGCTCATGTCGGAGGACTCGTCGATCTCGCTCGGTTCGACCATAGGCGAGGAAGACCCCGAGATCGCCATGATCGAGCAACGCGAGGCGCTGCACCCGTTGCTGGAGAAGCTGCCGGAGCGCGAACGCAAGATCGTGATCATGCGCTTCTTCGGCAACATGACCCAGACGCAGATCGCGCAGAAGGTCGGCATCTCCCAGATGCACGTCTCGCGTTTGCTCGCGAAGACGTTGCGTCAGCTCAGGGACGTGCTCGAGGAGTAGGCGCGGACACGGCGCCGGGCCGCGTTCACGATCTGGCGCCGTTCGTCCTCCCCCATGCCGCCCCACACGCCGTACGGCTCCTGAGCCTCGAGCGCGTGGGCGCGGCACTGCGCGAGCACCGGGCAGTGCCCGCAGATCGCCTTGGCCTTCTCCTCCCGAGCCGCCCGCGCGTACCCGCGCTCGTTGTCGGGGTGGAAGAAGACCGCGCTGTTCTGGCCGCGGCACAGGCCTTCCATCTGCCAGTCCCACACGTCGGTGACCGGCTTGGGCAGACGGGTGGTGCAGGTCATCGCGACTCCCTGAAGGGCTGGGGGAAAGAGTTGCGATCTCTGCGTACCTCTGCTTGAGCAGGGATAAACCTGCTTACAACCTTTCGGGTGCCCCGATTCCCAGCAGGGACAGTCCCAAGGTGAGCACGCGGGACGTCAGCGTGCACAGGTGCAGCCGCGAGTCCTGCAGTTCCTGCGTCTCCGCCTTGGCCACCGAGCAGTTGTCGTAGAACGTCGAGAACGCGGTCGCCGTCTCGAACAGGTAGGTCGTGAGCTTGTGCGGCGCGAGCTCGCTGATGGCCGCGTTGACGGCGGTGGGCAGCTGCAGCAGCTTCAACGCCAGCGCCTGCTCGGCCCGCTCCTGCAGCACGAGCGGGGCGTCCGCGGCGGGAACGCGCCCGACCCTGCGTCCGATCGAGAGGATGCGCGCGTTGGCGTACTGGATGTACACCGAGGTGTCGCCCGTGGTCGCGAGCATCTTGTCCCAGGTGAAGACGTAGTCCTTCTCCCGGTCGTTGGAGAGGTCCGCGTACTTGACCGCGCCGAGGCCGATCGTGCGGGCGAGGGCGTCCTTCTCGGCACCCTCCACTTCGGACGTCTCCGGGATCACCTCGTACGAGTTCTTGATCGCCTCGGTGAGGAGGTCGATCAGCTTGATCGTCCCCCCCGCCCGCGTCCGGATCGTCTTGCCGTCGGAGCCGAGGATGGTGCCGAAGCCGGTGTGCACGGCGGTGTGCGCGTCGTCGAGCCACCCGGCCTGCTTGGACGTCGCGAAGATCATCTGGAAGTGCTGGGCCTGCGGCGTGCCGACGACGTAGATGAGCTCGTCGACCTTGCGCTCCCGCACCCAGTACCGCACGGTGGCGAAGTCGGTGGTGGCGTAGCCGTACCCGCCGTCGGACTTGCGCACGATCAACGGCAGCCGGTCGCCCTCGCGGTTGCTGAACCCGGGCGGGAAGACGCAGAGCGCGCCGTCGCTGGTCTCGATGAGACCCTTCTGCTGCAGCTCGGTGATCGTGTCGGCGAGGTAGGGGTTGTAGAAGCTCTCGCCGTAGTTGTCCCCGGCGGACAGACCGATCTCGAGCATCTCGTAGACCTGGTTGAAGTGCCGCTGCGACTCGCCCACCAGCTCGTGCCACAGTTCGAGCGTCGTCTCGTCGCCGCCCTGCAGCAGCACCACCCGCCGCCGTGCGCGGTCCGCGAACCCCGGCTCGTTGTCGAACTTCTGCCTGGCCTGCTGGTAGAACGCGTTGAGGTCGCTGATCTCGTGGTCGGCGCCGTGGCCCTCGTCCGTCAGGTGCTCGATGAGCATGCCGAACGGCGTGCCCCAGTCACCGAGGTGGTTGTGCGGGATCACCTCGTGCCCGGCGAAGGTCAGCAGCCGGCAGAACGCGTCACCGATGATCGTCGACCGCAGGTGGCCGACGTGCATCTCCTTGGCCACGTTGGGGCTGCTGTAGTCGATGGCGATCCGTCGCGGCTCGTCCGTCCTCGGCACGCCGAGCCGGTCGTCGCCGAGCAGGGCCGCGGCCTGCGCCTCCAGCCACTCCCGGCGCAGCTTCAGGTTGATGAAGCCGGGCCCGGCGATCTCGGGCGCCTCGACCGCGTCCGCCGCGTCGAGGTGCTCGACGATCAGCGAGGCGACCTCGCGGGGGTTCTTCCCGACCTTCTTGGCGAGGCTCATCGCGACGTTGCACTGGTAGTCGGCACCGTCTCGGTTGGACGGTCGGATCAGCGCTTCCTCGGCGGTGATGTCCACGTCCAGGGCGACGCGCAACGCCCGCGCGACCCGCTGGCCCAGTTCGAGCCCGACATCCCCACGCAGCACTGAACCCACCTCTCACCCGCTGGCTTGTTCGCCCGAGTATTTCACCCGCGCCAAACCGGATTCACCACCGGCCGAGCAACAGCGCCCCGCCACCCACCAGCGAGGCCAGGCTGACCACGCCGAAGAACGTCACCCAGCCCAGCGCCGGCACCCCGGTCAGCCACGCCAGCTGGTCGGCGTCGGACCGGGGCGCCTGGCGCCGCCACCGCTTGACCTGCAGCTCCCACACCGGCCGGACGCCGCCGAGCAGCAGGAACCAGGCGAACACGTACGCGGCCGCGTCCCGGACCTCGAGAGACGCGTAGAAGGACACGAAGAAGAAGATCCCGCCCGTGACGATGATCGACAGGACTCCGAAGACGTTCCGGATCATCACGAGCATCGCCGCCAGGAACCCGATGCTGATCCACAGCATCAGCTGGATCTGCTCGGTGGTGATCAGCAGGGCCGCCCCGAAGCCGAGCAGCGAGGGCGCGATGTACCCGGCCAGTGCCGTCAGCACCATCCCCGGCCCGCGGGGCTTGCCGCGGGACACGGTCAGGCCGGAGGTGTCCGAGTGCAGCTTGATGCCGCTCAGCCGTCGGCCGGTCAGCACGGCGAGCAACGCGTGACCGCCCTCGTGGGCGATGGTGATGACGTTGCGGGTGACCCGCCAGATCCCGTGGAGCGCGACGGCCAGGAAGGCGGCCAGGGCCGTCCCCCACGTGATCAGCACTTCGTCGGTCAGCAGCTCGGAAGGCATCGCGACATCGAAACAGACGCGCCGTGAGAGCCGCATGTGGGCTCTCACGACGCGTCTGCGCCGGACAGGGGTCGTGCTGCTGTCAGTGCTTGATCTTGTCCTTGTTCACGCGCTCGGTGTTCGGGTCGACGACCGCCTGCTCCTGCGTGATCGGCTCCCTGCGGGCCGCGGGGAGGGGCTCGGTGATCGGCGTGGTGTCCCGCTCACCGCGGAACGCCTCCGAACGCGGCTCGGGCAGCACGTGCGGCTCGACGTGGTCGTCGACCGGCTCCTCGTCCTCGACCAGCTTGCGGCGCGCGGGCATGACCGCGAGCAGCAGGCCGAACAGGGCGAGGCCGAGGTGCAGCCAGTTGTCGTTCGTGTTGACGGCGAGCGGGTTGCCGTACTGCTCGGCCGGGTTCTGGGCGAGGATCCCCGTGATCATGAGGTCCCACACGAAGAGCGCGGCGAAACCGGCGAACAGCAGCCAGCCGTACAGCCGGGCGAGGCCCGAACCGAGTGCCATCAGCAGGCCGAGCACGCCGACGGCCACGAGCACCGTGTTGTGCAGCGGGTTCACCGAGAACCCGAGCACGTACGACTGGGCGGCCCAGTCGCCGACCCCGGTGCGCGTGAAACCCACGACGCCGAACACGATGAACGCGACACCGGCCAGTCCGGCCAGCACC
Source organism: Lentzea sp. HUAS12 (assembly GCF_024125735.1). Lineage (NCBI taxonomy): Bacteria > Bacillati > Actinomycetota > Actinomycetes > Pseudonocardiales > Pseudonocardiaceae > Lentzea > Lentzea sp. HUAS12. The sequence continues at coordinate 9,214,928 of NZ_CP099738.1, read as the reverse complement.
TGCACCGGCTGCAGACCGGCTACCTTGATGCGGTGGGTCATGACGCCCTCCAGGCTCCGTTTCTGTCGCCCGGCGGTTTACCCCGCTTTCACGTTCGTCAAACCGTTCACCGAGACGTCGGGCATGCCGTTGCGGGCCACGACGACGTTCTTCTTGGCCACGTGCACCACGCGCGCACGGGCGGGGTTCACCAGAACGCTGACTTCCGCGTTCAGTTCCGTGTAAGCACGAACCTCGATCTGCGTGCCCCGCGCGGCGGCGTTGCGCAGTGCGGCGGCGAGCGTGTCGAGGTTCCAGGGCTTGACGAGGCGGAACTGGAACTCGTCGACGTGCAGCACGGCCCAGAGCTCCGTGGCGGTGGGTGGATCGGTCGGGTTCATGTGGACTCCCCCTCGCAGTGGTGGGCTCCGGGACGCCGCGCCCACCGCTCGGCGCCCCGGAATTCTGAACACGCTCCTGGTGCTCCACAAGCAGAACGCAGAACCGCCTCCGGGCACATCCGGAGCAATACCTAGGTTTGGTCGCGGGCTATGCGCGCCGCCTCGGACCTGTTGCCGGCGCCGAGCTTCGCCAGCACGTGCGACACGTGCAGTCCCACGGTCCGCACGCTGAGCACCAGCTCGTTCGCGATCTCCTTGTTGGTGCGGCCCCACCCCAGGAGTTCGAGCACCTCGCGTTCGCGCGGGGTGAGCGTGCCCAGCCTCGGTGCGGCCTGGTGCAGCAGCGGGACGCGCTGCCTGCGCGCCTGCCGTGACACCATCTCGGCCAGCGGACGCGCGCCCAGCCGTTCCGCGGCGCGGTCGGCGTGGCGCAGCGCTTCCGGTTCGCCCCAACGGGTTCGCGCGTACGCGGCCTGGTACGGCATCTTCAGCCGGTCCCACGCCACCGCGATCTCGTCCCACGAGTCCCGGCCCGCCTCGGCCAGCGCGACCCGGTGCCACACCTCGTCCTCCGGCCCGCGGGGCTCGGGCAGCCGGGAGAGCAGTTCCCGTTCCACGGCAACGGGATCGTCGAGCTTCCTCACCCGTCCGCCCGCCGCCTGCAGGTCGCGCGCGGCGCCGAGACCTTCCGCGCACAGCCGCAGCACCTCACCGGCGGTCAACGAGTCCGGCAGGTCGGCGACGGTCTCGCGGCACAGCTCCACCGCGACCCGGAACCGGCCGCGGGTCCGTGCCGCGACGGCTCGGGTGTACGCGCATTGGGCGGCGAACAGGGCGTCCGGGCCGTCGATCGCCTTCCCGGCCTCCTCGACCAGGTCGTCGGGGTCCCTGCCGCGCAGGGCGACGGCTTCGGCCTGGCACAGCAGGATCCGCGCGGCCTTGTTGCCGGGGATGGCGTCCGGGACCTCCAGCGCGTCCAGCTCCTGCCAGCGCCCGAGGGCGAGCAGGCTGGTCGCGAGGTTGTAGCGGAGGACGGCGCTGAACGTCGGCGCGAGACCCTGGACTTTCAACCGTGTCAACGCTTCTATGCCGATGCGCGCGCTGCGCTCGTGTTGCCCGGAGCTGCTGAGCACGTAGGTCAGGTTGCCCACGGCACGGCACAGTTCACGAACGGACCCGCTGCGGTGCGCGGCCGAACGGGCCTCCTCCAGCGACACCACACCGGCTTGCACGTCACCGAGGAACGCCTCGCACACACCCCTCACGCTCAACGCGTACGCACGGACCGTCTCGTCGTCGATCTCCAACAACGAGAGGAGCCGCACGGCGCCGGCGTGTTCGCCCTCGGACATGAGCCAGCTGGCCTCGGCGACGGCGACGCGCTGCACCATCGGCCCGCGCGCCAGTCCCCTGGCCTCCAGCAGGGTCTCGTGCGCCGCCGCCCGGTCGCCCAGCACGAACTGGCAGTCCCACAACAGGTACAGCAGCTCGCACCGGTCGTCCGCGGTCGCGAGCGCCTTGCGCAGCTCGGAGGCCGCGTCCCGCGGCCGGCCGACCGACCGCAACGCCCTCGCCCGTTCCAGCGCTTCCCGCACGTTCGGTTAGGAGGGGACGGACACCGCTCAGATACTGCCCTTGCGCCCGATCCCCGCGTACGCGCCCGGCACGACGGCCGGCGCCTCGATCTCCAGGCCCTCCATGAGCTGCTCCACCGGTGTCGGGTGCGACACCACGAGGAACCCGCCGGCGGGCAACGCGTGCCGATAACGACGCACGACCCGACCGGGCCCCGTCGTGTCGTCGACGTACCTCAGGACGTCGACCATCAACACCGCGTACGGCTCGCGCAGGTCGAGATGGGACAGCACGCCCGGATGCCGCAGCACCTGGTCGGGACGGCGCAGGTCGGCCTCGATGGCGCACGCCCGTGGTTCGCCGCGCAGCAGTCCACGCGAGAACGCGACCGTGACCGCGTCGGAGTCCACGTAGACCACACGCGCGTCGGGCAGCGTCTGGTGCGTGGCACCGCACGTCGGGATGCCCGAGCCGAGGTCGAGGAACTGGCGCACGCCCGCGGCCCAGCAGTGGCGGACGGCGTGGCGCAGGAACGTCCGCTGGGCCCGCGTCCTGGCAGGCAGCTCCGGGTCGATCCGGACGGCCTGCTTGGCGAACGCCCTGTCCGGGGCGTAGTTGTGCGCGCCGCCGAGGTAGAAGTCATGGATGCGCGCGGCGTTCGGCCGACGCACGTCGACCTCGTACCGGGCGAAGGCGGGGACCGCAGCCATTCGCAGAGCGTAACTGGCGCCTAGACCATTCGGGCGAAGTTTTCGAAGATTCTTTGGGTCCGTCTGACATGGACCCCTGTGCGGGCGGGCCCGGTCCACCCCACTGAGACCGGGCCACGTAGCGCGTACGGGGATCGAACCCGTGTTTCCGGATTGAGAGTCCAGCGTCCTGACCACTAGACGAACACGCCAAGGACGAGCATTGAAAAGAAAATGCTCGCAAAAATAGAAGAAAGTGAACTAGCAGGTCACAGCTTGGAGGGCGCACCGGCCCATTCGTCTGCTCGGATCATGGAACAATGATGACCGAGAACGCGCACCGGCCGCAAAGCAATTAATCGAGCCACTCCAGCGCGAGCCACAGCGACGCCCGGGCGTCGGCCGTTGCGAGGTCCCGCCCGAGCAGCCGCGCCACGTGTGAGATCCGGTGCCGGACGCTGTTGCGGTGCACGCCGAGCACCGCGGCGGCGCGGTCCCAGCTGCCGTGCTGCCCGAGCCAGGCCCGCAGCGTGTCCACGAGTTCGGGGCGCGCGAGGAGCGGTGCGAGCTCGCGGCGGGCGAACGCGCGGGCGGCGACGGGGTCGACCAGGGAGGACAGGCCGGAGGCGGGGTGGGCGGGCTCGCCGGTGGCCTTGGCGCGGGCGAGGAGGGCGGTGGCCTCGGCCGCGGCGGCGTCGATGTCGGACCGGGGCGTGGAAGGGGCGGGGTTGGGAGCGGTGGCGGCATCCGCTGGAACACCGAGCGGCGACACCCCCACCGGGCCCGTCACCTCCACCCCGCCCGCCACCAGCGCGAGGAACCCCTCCCCCTCCTTCGAGACCAGCGGCCCGTACCGCGCCGCCAGCACGTCGTAGTCCGCGCGCGACTCCCCCGCCACCACCCGGTAGGGACTCTCCCCCAACACCCCGGGCAGGCCGGACACCCGCGGGCGCAGCAGGGCCGAGGCCGCCAGGCGGGCGAGCAGGCCCCGTTCGCCCTCCAGGTCGCGCCGCAGCAGGCCGAGCAGCGCCAGCGCCACCGCTACGACGGCTCGTTCCGCCGGGGACAGCGGTGCCGGGCGGCGCACCACGAGCACCGCGGACTCCACCGGGTCCAGCGTCACGTGGTCTTCACCCACCTGGGCGGAAGCCGAACGAGGTCCCCTGCCGGAGGACACCCGTCCGACGAGTGACGCCACGTCGGGAGGTGCGGACGCGGGGTCCACGAGGTCGGCGCGGCAGTTCAGGACCACGGCCAGGGTGGTCAGCACCGACTCGACGGGACGGACGCGCGTCGCGGCCCGGGTCAGGGCTCGCTGGCTGTCGGCGAGCAGCCGTTGCTCCCGCACGGCGATCTCGGCCAGCAGCGCGCCCAGGGCCTGGGAGACGGCGAGGAACGGCGTCGACGGCGGCACCTCCAGCAGCGGCATGCCCCGCGCCGCGCAGGCCTCCACCAGCGACGCCGGCACGGTGGGGAACTCCGGCTCGACGCCGAACCCGATCGCCGAGACGCCGGACGACACGAGACCGGACACGTAGGCGGACACGTCCGCTGGGAAACGCACGCCGGCCGTGAGCAGCAGTTCCTCGCCGACCAGGTACGGCGTCGGGTCCTCCAGTTCGGACACGTGCGCCCAGCGGACCGGCCGGTCCAGCCCGTCGGCTCCACAGAGGACGGTCAGACCGAGGCCGGCTCGCGCGACCAGGTCTCGCAGTGGGACGGTGTGCACAACCATGACCTGGGGATTGTGCACAACGACCACTTACCGGCGCCACCACGCGTTCCTACTGTGACCTGCAACCCAAGGAGGTCGGCAGTGGCTCTCGACTACGCGGTGATCGCCGCCTACGTGCTCGGCATGATCGGCATGGGCTGGTGGGGCATGCGGCGCGCCACCAGCAAGAGCGAGTACCTGGTAGCCGGGCGCCGGCTCGGGCTCGGCATGTACTCCGGGACGATGTCCGCCGTCGTGCTCGGGGGCGCGTCGACCATCGGCGGCGTCGGGCTCGGGTACGAGTTCGGCATCTCCGGTGCCTGGATGGTGTTCGCGATCGGGCTCGGGATCCTGTTGCTGAGCGCGCTCTTCGCGCGGCGGATCGTCCGGTTGAAGGTGTACACCGTCAGCCAGATGCTCGATCTGCGCTACGGCGGCAACTCGTCGCTCGTGTCGGGTGCGGTCATGTGGGCGTACACGTTGATGCTGACCGTCACGTCGACGATCGCGTACTCGACCATCTTCAACGTCCTCTTCGGACTGCCGAAGACCGTCGGTGTGATCATCGGCGGCGGCATCGTGGTGCTCTACAGCGTTCTCGGCGGCATGTGGTCGATCACGCTGACCGACATCGTCCAGTTCGTCATCAAGACGATCGGCATCCTGTTCCTGCTGCTCCCGGTCAGCATCGTCGCCGCGGGCGGGTTCGACGGGATGCGCGAACGCCTGGACGACCCGGCGATGTTCGACGTCGGCAACATCGGCATCGGCACGATCATCACGTTCCTGTTGATCTACGTCTTCGGTCTGCTCATCGGACAGGACATCTGGCAGCGGGTGTTCACCGCCAAGTCGCCAGAGGTCGCGACGTGGGGCGGCATCACGTCCGGGTTGTACTGCCTGGTCTACGCCGTCGCGGGCGCGTTGATCGGCACGGCCGGCAAGGCGCTGTACCCGGACATCGCGAACAAGGACGAGGCGTTCGCGGTGATGGTCGAGAACCTGCTGCCCACCGGTGTCCGCGGTCTCGTGCTGGCGGCGGCGCTGGCGGCGATGATGTCCACGTCGTCCGGTGCGTTGATCGCCTGTTCGACCGTGGCGGCGAACGACATCTGGCGGCGCAGGACCGACGTCCACTCCAACCGGCTGTTCACGCTGGTGCTCGGCGTCATCGCGATCGGCATCGCGGTGGTCCTCAACGACGTCGTCGCCGCGTTGACGGTCGCCTACAACATCCTCGTCGGCGGGCTGCTGGTGGCGATCATCGGCGGGCTGGTGTGGAAGCGCGGCACGAGGATCGGCGCGATGGCGTCGATGGCCGTCGGTGCGCTCACGTCGATCACGTTCATGATCGTTGACGGTGTGCTGGCCGACTCGCCCATCTACTACAGCCTCGGTGCGTCGCTCGTGACGTACGTGGTGGTCAGCCTGGCCACACCCGCGACGGACCCGGCGGTGCTCGCGCGCTGGGAACGCCGGGTGGCGGGCCGGGCAGAGGAAGAGGAACTGGTGAACGCATGATCGGCCCCCTCGACTCCTCGCGGGTCCCGCGCTACGCGGGCCCCGCGACCTTCGCCCGGCTGCCGCGCCTCGACCAGGTGGCGCACGCGGACGTCGCGGTGGTGGGAGTCCCGTTCGACACGGGCGTCTCGTACCGGCCGGGCGCGCGGTTCGCGCCCGCGGCCGTGCGGGAGGCGTCCCGGCTGCTGCGCCCCTACCACCCCGGTCTGGACGTGGCGCCGTTCGAGCGCCTCCAGGTCGTCGACGGCGGGGACGTCGCGGTCAACCCGTTCCACATCGGCGAGGCCATCGAGACGATCGAGGGTGCCGCGTCCGACCTGCAGCGCGACGGCACGAAGCTCGTCACCATCGGCGGCGACCACACGATCGCGCTGCCGTTGCTGCGGGCCGTGTCGCGGATCCACGGGCCGGTGGCGCTGCTGCACTTCGACGCGCACCTCGACACGTGGGACACGTACTTCGGCGAGCCCTACACGCACGGGACGCCGTTCCGGCGCGCGGTCGAGGACGGGATCCTCGACACCGAGGCGATCTCGCACGTCGGCACGCGCGGGCCGTTGTACGGCAAGAAGGACCTCGAGGACGACCGGCGGCTCGGGTTCGGGATCGTGACGTCGTCGGACGTGATGCGGCGGGGTGTCGACGAGACCGTGGACGCGCTGCGGCAGCGGATCGGTTCCCGCCCGTTGTACGTGTCGGTCGACATCGACGTGCTGGACCCGGCGCACGCCCCCGGCACCGGAACGCCCGAGGCCGGCGGGATGACGTCGCGCGAGCTGCTGGAGATCCTCCGCGGGCTGAGGGGGCTGAACCTGGTGGGCGCGGACGTGGTTGAGGTGGCGCCGGCCTACGACCACGCGGACATCACGTCCGTGGCGGCTTCCCACGTGGCGTACGACCTGGTGAGCTTGCTGGCGTTGAAGGAGGGCTTGTGACGCGCAACGGTGGCGACGTCGTCGTCGAGACCCTGGAGGCGCTGGGCGCGCACACGGTCTTCGGCATCCCCGGCCAGCACGCGCTCGGGCTCTTCGACGCGCTGCGGCGCTCGGAGCTGCGGTACGTCGGGTCGCGGACCGAGGTCAACGCCGCGTTCGCCGCCGACGGCCACGCGCGGACCACCGGTTCGGTGACGCCGCTGCTGGTGTCGACCGGGCCCGGCGCGCTGCAGACCCTGGCCGGGCTGCAGGAGTCCGCGGCCGCCTCGGCGCCGGTGCTGGGCATCTCGTCGCAGATCCCGTCCGCCGGGCTCGGCGGCGTGCGGGGCGGGTACCTGCACGAGCTGACCGACCAGGTGGCGTCGTTCCGCGACGTCGTGAAGCACGCGCGGGTCGTCCGGCAGGTCTCGCAGATCCCGTCGGCGCTGGGCGAGGCCTGGGAGGTCGCGCTGACGGCGCCGTACGGGCCGGTGTGGGTCGAGATACCGCAGGACGTGTTGCTGGCGCCCGCTTCCGTGCCCCCGGTGACGTCGGTGTCGTGGTCGCCGCGCGAGCTGCACCCGCGGGCCGAACTCGTCGAGGAGGCCGTGCGGTCGCTGGACGGCGCCGAACGGCCGGTGGTCCTCGCGGGCGGTGGCGCGCTGCGGGCCTCCGCGGAACTGCTGGAGCTGGCGGAGAAGCTGCGGGCGCCGGTCGTGACCACGTTCGGCGGCAAGGGGAACTTCCCCTGGGACCACCCGCTGTCCGCGCAGTCGTGGCTGGAGGACTGGCACACCACGGAGTTCCTGGCCGACGCGGACGTGCTGCTCGTCGTCGGCTCGGGCCTCGGCGAGCTGTCGAGCAACTACCGGGCGTTCCGGCCGCGCGGCACCGTCGTGCAGGTCGAGGCCGACCTCGGCAAGCTGGAGTCGAACTACCCCGCGCTCGGCATCCACGCCGACGCCCGCCACGCGTTGCGCGCCCTGGCTTCCGGCGTGAGGCCGAGGAAGACCGACGGTCTCGCCGAGGAACGGGTGCTGGGGCTGCTCGCGAACGTCCGCAAGCGCCTCACGACCCAGGGCCTCGACCTGGAGTGGCAGGTGCTGGACGCGCTGCGGGCGGCCGTTCCGGACGGCACGCCGACCTGCTGGGACATGACGATCCTCGCCTACTGGGCCTGGTCGGCGTGGGACCCGCGGGGTGGCGCGCAGCTCACCGCCCAGGGCGCGGGCGGACTCGGCTACGGGTTCCCCGCCGCGCTCGGGGTCGCGGCGGCGACGGACGGGCCGGTGCTCGCGGTGTCCGGGGACGGCGGCGCGATGTACGGGATCTCGGAGCTCGCGACGGCCGCGCAGCACGGGTCGCGGGTGGTGTGGCTGATCGTCGACGACGGCGGCTACGGCATCCTGCGCGAGTACATGACCGACGCGTTCGGCCAGGCCACCGGCACCGAGCTGGCCCGCCCGGACTTCGTGGCGCTCGCCGCGGCGTTCGGCGTGCCCGCCACCCGCAGCACACCCGAATCGCTGCGCGAGGACCTCGCCGAGGCGTTCGCCGGGGACGGCCCGCACGTGGTGGTCCTGCCCGCGGTGTTGCGCATGTTCGCTCCCACGCACCTGGAGAACTCGTGATCGTCGCGAACTTCGTCAACGGCACCTCCGCCTCCGCCGGGGAGACCTCCCCGCTCGTCGATCCCGGCACCGGCACCGAGTTCGGCCGCGCGGTCGTCTCGCGCGAGGCCGAGGTCGACGCCGCCGTCCGGGCCGCCGCCCGTGCTTTCCCGGCCTGGTCGCGCACCACGCCCGGCGAGCGCCAGCAGGCGCTGCTGAAACTCGCCGACCTGCTGGAAGCCCACGCCGAGGCCGTCGCCGACGCGGAGGTCCGGGAGACCGGCAAGATCCGGTCGGTGCTGCTGGAGGAGGAGATTCCCCAGTGCGTGGACCAGATCCGGTTCTTCGCCGGTGCCGCCCGCGCCCTGGGCACGGCCGCCGCGGGCGAATATGTCGCCGGCCACACCTCGTACCAGCGGCGTGAGCCGGTCGGCGTGATCGCGCAGATCACGCCGTGGAACTACCCGCTGATGATGGCCGTGTGGAAGATCGCCCCGGCGCTCGCGGCGGGCAACACGGTGGTGCTCAAGCCCGCCGACACCACACCGTCGTCCACCGTCCTGCTGGCGCGGCTGGCCTCCGAGGTGCTGCCGGCAGGGGTGTTCAACGTCGTGCTGGGCGACCGCGACACCGGCCGGCTGCTGGTCGAGCACCCGGTGCCCGCCATGGTGTCGCTGACCGGCTCGACCCGTGCCGGCGTCGAGGTGGCCCGCGGCGCCGCCGCGACCGTGAAGCGCACGCACCTCGAACTCGGTGGCAACGCGCCGGTCCTGGTGTTCGACGACGTGGACGTGACCGCGGCGGCGGAGGGGATCGTCGGTGCCGCCTTCTACAACGCGGGCCAGGACTGCACGGCCGCGTCACGCGTGCTGGTGCACGCGGCGGTGCACGACGAGTTCGTCGCCGCACTGGTGAAGACGGCGTCGGCGCAGGTCCCCGGCACCGACTTCGGGCCGTTGAACAGCCAGGCCCAGCTGGACCGCGTGCTCGGCCTGCTGTCCCGCTCGCCCGCCACCGTCCACTGTGGAGGCAAGCGGCACGGCTCCGAGGGCTTCTTCCTGGAACCCACGGTCGTCTCCGGCCTCACCCAGGACGACGAACTGGTGCAGGAGGAAGCCTTCGCCCCGGTGATCACCGTCCAGTCGTTCGCGGACGACGACGAGGCGATCGCGCTGGCCAACGGCGTTCCGCAGGGGCTCGCGTCCTCGATCTGGACGCGGGACACCGGCCGGGTCGCGTCACTGACGGGACGGCTCGACTTCGGCATCGTCTGGGTCAACACGCACGGACTCGTCACCGCCGAGATGCCGCACGGCGGTTTCGGCGCCTCGGGCTACGGCAAGGACCTCTCGATGCACGGCCTGGAGGACTACACGCGCGTCAAGCACGTGATGATCGCGCACTGACCATCGCCTGGTAAGGCATCGGGTAGTGCAGCAGGCTCGCCGGCACGAACGCGGAGACGAACCGGATCGCGCGGATCCACCGGCGCAGCCTGCGCTCGTCCCGGTCCGTCCACTCCAGACCGAGCTTGTCCCGCAACGCCACCGGCAGCGTGCCGATGGAGAAGTCCGGCAACACCCGTGCCGCCACGGGCCGCACCAACGGCCACAGGGCGCGCGGCAGGTGTTCGGAGCCGGGCGCCCTGCCCGTCCGCAGCTGGAACGCGTCCAGCAGTTCGTGCACGCCATCGGTGCTCTTCAACTGCGTGGCGACCACGTCGTCGAGGTAGTCGCGCAACTCGGTGAGATCGCCCGGCATCGTCCTGATGCCGAGCGTCTCCCCCGTCTCCCGCCACTCGCGGTACAGCCGTTCCTCGTGGATCGCGGGCATCCGGGGCCGCAGCAACCGGTACGCCGTGAGCAGCGAGTCGAAGCTGGTGGCGTGCACCCAGCGGAACAGCTCCTCGTCCGCGCCCGGGATCCGGGCGTGGGCCCGCAGCAGCCGTTCCGCCTCCGGTTCGGCCTGCTCGCCGCCGAACAACCGCAGCTGCGACGACGTGATGGTCGCCGTCAACCGCGCGAACGGGTCCGCGCGGTAGCTGTCGCGCACGGCGGCGGCGATGACGGGGTGCGCGACCTGCATCAGCACCGCGCGCCCGAGCACCACCAGCTCGAACCGCGTGTACCAGCCCAACCGCCACGTCACCGACTCAGGTCCCAGGCTCACACCATGATCAATACCCGGCGCGGGACCCGTCGACGACGATCACTACCCGATCGAGCTAGCGGTGTGGCCCGGTCGGCGCACGACCCAACGGCAGGGGGCGCCCTTCCGCCACGCCACCGGGAACGACACTTGACCTCGACTTAAGTGGAGTTCCTAGCGTCAGCGGCATGTTCGCGATTCGGCAGTACGAGTTCGGCCCGGCGGAGAACCTGCGCTTCGAGGAGGTTCCCGACCCGGAGCCCGCCGCGGGGCAGGTCCGCGTCACGGTGGCGGCGGCCGGCGTGCACCTGGTCGACACCACGATCCGCAAGGGCGGGTTCGGGCCCGTCGAGTTCCCGATGACGCCCGGACGTGAGGTCGCGGGCGTGGTCACGGCGCTGGGCGAGGGCGTGCCGAGCGACTGGCTGGGACGCCGGGTCGTGGCGCACCTCGGGCAGGCGAACGGCGGCTACGCGGAACTCGCGGTGGCCGCCACGGCCGCGTTGCACGCGTTGCCCGACGACGTGTCGTTCGAGGCCGCCGTCGCCATGATCGGCACGGGTCGCACGGTGGTCGCGGTGCTCGACTCGGCGAAGCTGACCCAGGACGACGTGGTGCTGGTGACGTCGGCGGCGGGCGGCATGGGCGCGTTGTTCGTGCAGGAGGCTCGCAACGTCGGTGCGCGGGTCATCGGGCTCGCGAGCACCGAGAAGCTCGACCTCGTCATGGACAACGGCGCGGACGCCGCCATCGACTACACGCGGCCGGGCTGGGCGGACGGTCTCAAGGACATGACCGTGGTGCTGGACGGCGTCGGCGGTGAGGCGGGCGCGCTGGCGTTGAAGACGCTGGGGCCGGGCGGGCGGCAGATCATCTACGGCTGGGCGTCCGGGGCGATGACGCCGATCAGCACAGAAGCGTTGTTCGCGAACAGCCTCACCGCGACCGTCGCGCTGGGGCCGGGGCTGATGAAGCGCGGTCTGCGGGCGCTCGAGGACGAGTCGATGGCGGGGCTCGCGAGCGGGCGGTTCGTGCCGCTGGTGCACCCGCCGTTCGCGCTGAGGGACGCGCCGAAGGCGCACGAGGCGCTGGAATCCCGTACCACGGCCGGGAAAGTCGTGCTCAAGCCGTGAGAAGAGGGGCCGCCTCCCGACTGCGGAAGCGGCCCCTCGTCCCTTCTTCTCACGCCTGTACCGGCACCTCGACGAACTTCTTGCCCTCGAAGTTCTCGACCACCACGGACTTCACGTCCTTGGGGTCGACCAGCGCGGATCCGTCCAGGTTCGTGCCCTCGGCGGCGCCCTTCTTGGACACCACCCAGGAACCCGCCTCCTGGCGGCTGCCGTCCTTCGCCACGACGAAGATCCGGCACTTCTCGCCTTCGGGAATGCCGTTGATCGCCATGTTCGTGCGGACCCATCCGGCGGCGGGGACGACCTTCACCGTCATCGACGCCTTGGTCACCGGGTCCGTGAACGTGGCCAGCCTGGTGCCCGCCGGGTCCGGGGCCACCGTCGGAGTGGGAAGGGCAGTCACATCGGGTGACGTGGCCTTGCCGACGAAGACACCGGCGCCCAGCACCACCGCGGCCACCACGGCCGCCGCGGCACCCAGCGCGAACTGACGACGCCGTGCGACGCCGCCCCGTTCGGAACGCACCTGGCGCAGGGTGCGCTGCAACAACAGATCGCCGCCCTCGGGCGGCCCGTCCAGCATGGCCTCCGGCGGAACCTCGCCGAGGAAGGCCTCCATGTCGCGGAGCTCCTCGAGTTCACGCGCGCAGTCGGGGCAGGACGTCAGGTGCTCGTCCATCTCGCGCACCTCCTGCTCGTCCAGTGCTCCCAGAACGTAAGCACCGAGCAGTTGCGGGTCGTGCCGCGTGGTCATCCAGCCACCCCCTTCAGTGCGACCTTCTGACCTCCGAAGGTCTCCCTCAAGGCTCGCAACGCGTAATACGATCTCGACTTCACCGTGCCAGGCGGCACCCCTAGAGCCTCCGCCGCCTCCGTTACGCTCCGGCCGCGGAAGTAGATCTCCATCAGCACGTCGCGGTGGTCGGAGGACAGCCTGTCGAGCGCTTCGAGCACCACCACCGAGTCAACCACCTGGTCCGCGTGGTCGCGCTCGACGGGGGGCGTGGCCGGGGACTCGGCCACCTCCTGGGGCCGCGCCGCCTTCGCGCGCACCCTGTCCGTGACGATGTTCCGCGCCACGGTCAGCAACCAGCCGCGCACCGATCCCTTGCCGTTCACGAGGGCGTCGGGATGGCGCCACGCTCGGACAAGGGTCTCCTGGACCACGTCCTCGGCAGCCGCCCGATCGCCGGTCAGCCGCGTCGCGTACGCCAGCAGAGCCCGACCGTGCTCCTCGTAGAGCGATCGGATCAGCGCCTCGTCGGCCGCGGTCTCCCGTTTGCGGGAGAACAAAGCCGCCATCCACCCACTCCTCCCCGCCCGCGAACACCTCTTGCGGGCGTCCTGTTCAAGACCTCAGCCGTCACACGAGCGGCGGAGAGCTTCGGTTCAACGGGTTTCAACTAAAAGGAACGCCGGATGTTAGCGGGAGCGGTTGAGCCGCCCGACGAGCTCCGCCATCCGCGCCTGCGACATGACGTTGACGTACATGCCGTGGTCGGTCGCGGGGTCGCGCAGCTCTTCCTTGAAGCTGTCGATCGCGAACGGATGACCTGCGGGAACGTCGTAGCCCACGGTGACGCGCAGTCGCGGGATCGGGAACGTCCTCGCCGGGCACATGCCGCCGGCCAGGGGGAACACCACGTGCGTGCGGTGCGAGGCGCTGTCGGTGTTGTTGCCGTCCCAGCAGCTGCCGAAGTCATAGGTGCGCAGGGTGGTCGCGTTCCCGCACAACGGGTATTTCGTCGTGTAGCGGCCCGGCTGGTCCGAGCAGCCCCACCGGGCGCGCGTGTTCGGGCCGTAGTCGTTGGTGAACGCCGCCGGATCACCGGTGATCAGGCGCAGGAACCGCGGCATCGGCAGCACCGGGCTCACCGGGCTGCCGTCGTAGCGGATCTCCACGCTCTTCGGCTTCAGCACCTCGCCGGTGTTGCCGTGCAGGCCGCCGCCGTCCGCGTGCGCGTCGTGGCCGGTGCGGTCGGTCAGACGCAGCACTGGCCAGTAGTAGGTCGAGCGGTCGTCGTCCTCACACGTGGTGGGGGCGGCCGCGAGAGAGTCGTTGGTCGACATGGCATCGGCCGACCTGTTGCCGACGTACTCGTGCGTGTGGTGAGCGCCGAAAGGGATGCCCGGCGAGACGACGGGGTTGTCGGCGTTGAGGTGGCGGTCCTCGTTCGCACCGCAGCGGACGACGACGCTCGCCGTCTCCGGTTCGGTGATCACCTGGTCGAGCTCGCTCACGTACTGGTCAGCGGACGGCGCGCCGTTCGACGTGCCGCGCAGCAGAACCGCGGAGCCCACCACCACGAGCAGCGCGACCACCGCGACGACCACGGTCGCCGGTTTGTTCCGGGCCACCACCACAGCCTGCCAAGCCGTTCGGGCGAACAGAAGCGAGCCGTCTCAATTGGTCCGGGCGCGCCGGGGAACGCCGCCGAGTGGCGGCGTTCGCCCACGTCCGTCCCTGCTCCTACCGCGCGGTCACGAGCGGCCGGCGGTCGTGGTCCACCACGCTCACCCCGGCCACGTCGCCCGCGCGCACCATCGCGGACCCGGCCAGGGTCACCTCACCCTCGTGCGCCCGCCACGAACCCGCGGTGAAGGTCCGTCCGTCCTTCGTGTGGACGACGAGCCAGCAGGCTTCCCCGTCCTGCATGCCGTCGACCGTCGCGACCAGCCTCAGGCCGCCCTCGGTGTCGGTGACCTGCACGGCCATCTGCGCACCCTCCGGCGAGGTCCCCTGCAGAACCGCCTCGGCGGTGCCGCCGACCCCCATCCCCTGGCCGAGCCAGACGCCCCCGGCCAGCACGCCGGCGACCACGAGGGTCGACGACAGGGCCGTGATGCGACCTCGGCGGCGCACGGCCCGGTGTCTCTCTTCCCGGACCGTGCCCAGCGTGCGCTGGAGCAGGTGGTCCAGGTCCGGCGGAGGCCCGTCGAGCGCGGCCTCCGGTGGCAGTTCTTCCATCAGCATGTCGTTCTCGTTCAACTCGTTGGGAGACACGGTCACGCGGAACGATTCACTCAAATCTCTCCCTCTCCAGTCCCGCGCACAGCGGTGACCAACACCCTCAGAACGAGCCTGCGAGGAACTTGGTTCAACGCAGATACAAGGAGGTTGTGCAGACCACAGGAAAAGGTTGACCGGGCCTCTACCTGCTCCTACGCTCTCATATATGATGTATGACCGGGTGGGCGCACTTCCGGCGTCCCGGACCGACTTCGTTCTGGAATCGATCAAAGAAGCGATTCTTTCCGGAAAACTGAAACCCGGTCAGGCCCTCGTCGAAACGGATCTCGCCGCGACTCTCGAGGTGTCGAAGACGCCCGTGCGCGAGGCGCTCAAGACGCTCGCCGGGTCGGGGCTCGTCGTGATGAGCCCGTACAAGGGGGCGACGGTCCGCGCGGCCGACGCCGAGCTCGCCCGGTCCGTCTTCGACGTGCGGCTGCTGCTCGAACCCGAGGCGCTGCGCCGGTCGGTCGAGCTGGGGGCCGACTTCGCCGAGGCCAGGTCGGCGCTGGACGACACCGGCGACCTGGCCCGGCGCAGCCTCGCGAACCGGCGGTTCCACCGCGCGCTGTACGCGGGCTGCGGCAACCCGGTGATGATCGAGGTCCTGGACGGGCTGCGCGACCGGACCGCGCTGGTCACCGTGGCGGGCTGGGGCCTGCACCCGACCTGGGAGGCCGAGGACGCCGAGCACAGGGCGATCCTCGTCGCCGCCGAGGAGGGCTTCGCCGCCGAGGCCGCGGACCTGCTGCACCGGCACGTCCGGACGTTCGCCGACCGAGTGGCCGAGGAGCTCGCCGATGTCGTTCGATGACCTGACCGAGCAGCTGGCGTCCGTCGTGGCGATCACCGTGACGCCGTTCGACGCGGACGGCGCGATCGACGAGAAGAGCTACGCCGCCGTGGTGGACCGGATGGTCGAGGGCGGCATCTCCGTCGTGACGCCGAACGGCAACACGAGCGAGTTCTACACGCTGTCGTCCGATGAGACCGAACGCGCGCTGCGGATCACCGTGGACGCCGTCGGCGACCGGGCGGCGGTCGTCGCCGGGGTGGGGCACGACGTCGGGTCCGCCGTCGGGGCCGCGCGGGTCGCGGACCGGGCCGGGGCGCGCGGCATCATGATCCACCAGCCGGTGCACCCGTACGTCTCGCTCGACGGCTGGGTGGACTACCACCGGGCGGTCGCGTCGGCGGTGCCCGAGCTGAGCGCGGTGCTGTACGTGCGCGACCCGCGCATCGGCGGCGCGCAGATCGCGGCTCTCGCGGACGCGTGCCCGAACGTCGTGGGCGTGAAGTACGCCGTGCCGGACCCGGTGCGATTCGCCTCGGTCGCGCGCGACGCCGGGCTGGAGCGGCTGACGTGGGTCGCGGGCCTCGCCGAGCTGTCGGCACCGGGCTACTTCGCCGTCGGGGCCTCGGGGTTCACGTCCGGGCTCGCGAACGTGGCGCCGCAGCTGTCGGTGCAGCTGTTCCGATGCCTGCGGGCGGGCGAGTTCGGTGCGGCGATGGAGCTGTGGGAGTTCGTGCGCGGGTTCGAGGAGCTGCGGGCGCGCAACGGGTCGGCGAACAACGTGTCCGTGGTGAAGGAAGCGTTGGCACAGCTGGGTTTGTGCCGCCGGGAGGTGCGGCCGCCGGCCTCGGTGCTGTCCGAGCCCGACCGGTCCGCGGTGGGTGTGCTGCTGAACTCGTGGGGTCTGCTGTGAGGAGTTCCGAGTGGTTCGAGGGCGAGGGGCTCAGGGCGTTCTCGCACAACGCCCGCGCGCGCCAGCTCGGCCTGAACCCCTCCGAGCACCGGGGAAAGCCGGTCATCGCGATCCTGAACACGTGGAGCGGCATCAACCCGTGCCACATGCACCTGCGCGAACGGGCGCAGCAGGTCGAGCGCGGGGTGTGGCAGGCCGGCGGTTTTCCCCTGGAGTTCCCCGTTTCGACGTTGTCGGAGACGTACCAGAAGCCGACGCCGATGCTGTACCGGAACATGCTGTCGATGGAGACGGAGGAGGTCCTGCGCTCCTACCCCGTCGACGGGTGCGTGCTGATGGGCGGCTGCGACAAGACCACGCCCGCGCTGCTGATGGGCGCGGCCTCCGCCGGGCTGCCCACGATCTTCGTGCCGGCCGGGCCGATGCTGCGCGGGCACTGGCGCGGCGAGCACCTCGCGTCCGGCACGGACATGTGGCGGTTCTGGGACGAGAAGCGCGCGGGCACGATCTCGTCCGCGGACTGGGCGGAGATCCAGTCGGGGCTCGCCCGCTCCCCCGGCACCTGCATGACGATGGGCACCGCCTCGACCATGACGGCCGCCGCGGAGGCGTTGGGCCTGACACTGCCCGGCGCGTCGTCGATCCCGGCCGTCGACTCGGCGCACCACCGGATGGCGGCCGCGTCGGGCATGCGCGCCGTCGAGGTGGTGCGCGAGGGGCTGACGATCGGCGACGTGCTGTCGGCGGAGGCGTACGAGGACGCGATCCGGACCGTGCTGGCGCTCGGCGGGTCGACGAACTCGTACATCCACCTGATCGCGATGGCCGGGCGGTCGCAGATCCCGTTGTCGCTGGGCGACTTCGACCGGTTGTCGCGCGAGGTGCCCGTGCTGGCCTCGGTGCAGCCCGCCGGTTCGGGGTTGATGGAGGACTTCTACTACGCGGGCGGGTTGCGCGGGTTGCTGTCACGGCTGCGGGAGTCGTTGCACCTCGAGCGGATCACGGTGACCGGGCGGACGTTCGGCGAGGACCTCGACGGCGCCGAGGTGCACGACCCGTCGGTGATCCGGCCCCTGGACGCCCCGGTCTCGGCGGAAGGCGGTCTGGCCGTGCTGCGGGGAAATCTCGCCCCGGACGGCGCGGTGATCAAGTACGTGGCGGCGGATCCCGCGCTGTGGCGGCACACCGGGCCCGCCGTGGTGTTCCACGGCTACGCCGACCTGCAGGCACGGATCAACTCGCCGTCTCTCGACGTGACAAGGGATTCCGTGATCGTGCTGGCCGGTGGCGGCCCGAAGGGCGGGCCCGGCATGCCGGAGTACGGGATGCTGCCGATCCCGGACAGGCTGCTGCGCGAAGGCGTCCGGGACATGGTCCGCGTGTCGGATGCGCGGATGAGCGGAACCTCTTACGGCGCCTGCGTTCTGCACGTGGCACCGGAAGCGCACGTCGGCGGCCCGCTGGCGTTGGTGCGGGACGGCGACCTCGTGACGCTGGACGTCGAGGCGCGGGTGTTGCGCGTGGAGATCTCCGACGAGGAGATGGCGCGCCGCAGGGACGCGTGGGTGTCGCCGCCGCCGAAGTTCGAACGCGGGTACGGCGCCCTGTACTACGAGCACATCACGCAGGCCGACCAGGGCTGCGACTTCGAGTTCCTGTCACGGCCCGGCGCGAACCCGGAGCCGAATGCTCTCTAGCTCTTGGAGTCGACCCGACCGTCCTCGAGTTCGACGTTCCGCCAGTCGTCGGTGCCGTGCAGCTGACTGCGCAGGTAGGCCGTTGTGAGGCGCAGAACCGTCGCGACGCGCTCCGGGTTCTCGTCCGTGGTCTCGGCGACGTCGTACCCCGAGACGCCACCGAACCCGTGCTCCGCGCCGAACAGCGTGAGCAGGTCCTTCGGGCCGGGCGCCAGGTGGTACGGGTCGGCGTGCCAGTCCGGGCCCGCGGTGGTGAGGTGCTCGGACGCGTCGGCGTCCCCGGCGACGACGAGCGCGGGCGTGGACATCTCGCTGAAGTCCGTGGTCGCCATGAAGGAGTAGTGCTCCTTGGCGAAGTCGGTGACCGCGTCACCGCGGCCGGTCGAGCCGAGCAGCACGCCCGCCCTGACCCGGTCGTCCCGCAGGCTGACGCCCTCGGTCCTCATGCCCAGCAGCAGGCTCGCGGTGTGGCCGCCCATCGAGTGGCCGACGACGGCGATCTTCGTGCGGTCCCAGCGGTTCTGCAGCTGCGGCACCGCCTTCTCGACCTCGTCGAGGCGGTCGAGCACGTGCGACATGTCCTCGGCCCTGGACCGCCAGAACAGCGGCGCGCCGGGGGTGTCCTGCGGCAGGTCCAGACTGCGGCTGCTCAGGTGGGTGGGCTGCAGGACGACGAAGCCCTGCTCGGCCCAGTGGTTCGCCAGCGGCGCGTAGCCGTTCAGCGAGGAGAGGTGGTTCGAGTTGCCGTGCCCGTGCGACAGCAACAGGATCGGCAGGCCGGTGCCTTCGGTCGGCGCGGAGACCTTCAGCCGCAGGTCGACGGGCCTGCCGGGGATCTCGAGCACGACGGGGCTCACGGTGAAGACGGTCATCTGGGTGTCCCTTTCGAGTGCGGTCGACTCAAGCGGAGCGACGTTCCGGAACGATACGGAGCGCCGTTCCGCTTTGTCAACCGCCTCCTCGAAGGGCTAGCCGTCCAGCAGGAACCGGGCCGCCCTCTCCGCTCCGTCGGTGCGGATCTCCCCCGCCACGGCCGCCGCACGCACCTGAGCCTCCGGAGCCAGCGCCGTCCTGAGCGCCGCCGACAGGGACTCGACGGTCGGCACCGGGCCGTCGTGCGCGGCGCCGATGCCCAGCTCGGCGACCCGGCGCGCCCAGAACGGCTGGTCCACGATCTGCGGCACCACCACCTGCGGCGCGCCGGCACGAGCCGCGGTCGTCGTCGTGCCCGCGCCGCCGTGGTGCACGACGGCGGCGACGCGGCGGAACAGCGCCTGCTGGTTGACCTCGCCGACGACGAAGCAGTCGTCGCTGTCGTCGACCTTCGCGAGGCCCGCCCAGCCGCTGCCCAGGAGCACGCGCCTGCCGCAGGCGCGGATCGCGTCGACCGCGGTCTGGGCCAGGTCCCCCGAGGCGTGCATGGCCATGCTGCCGAAGCCCGCGTACACCGGTGGTTCACCGGCCTCCAGGAACGCCACCAGATCCGGCGCGAGCGGGCGTTCGTCGGGCAGGAACCACGCCCCGGTCTGCTCGACGCGCAGGTTCGGCAGGACCGCCGCCGGCCACAGCGCCGGGTCCGCCGCCAGCAGCAGTGCGCCCTCGTAGACGTGGTCGCGGACGTTGCCGACCGGCGGCAGGCCGAGTGCCGCGCGGTTCTCGTTCAACGCCGGGGCGTACATCGCGTTCACGTTCTCCGCGTCGATGCGCCACAGCACCTCGTTGTCGGTCTCGTCCGGCGGCAGCGGCTTGCCCGGCCGGCCCGACGGCCTGCGGTGCGGTGACGGCAGCGAGACGTCGTGGAACATCGCCAGCACGTACCGCAGGCCCAGGTGCCCGGCGACCGACCGCGCGCCCGCGGGCATCAGGCCGGTCGCCACCAGCACGTCGGCCCCCTCGGCCGCGGCGGCGACCGGGCCGAACCACTCGTTCACCAGCGCGGCCGCGACGGCCGGCGGATCCGGCCGCGTGCTCGTCACCAGGTCCCGGACGGACTGTCCGAACGGGACCAGCGCCACGTCGTGCTCGGCAAGCCGCGCAACGAACTCCTCGTCCGGTGGCACGCACACCCGCACGTCCGCACCCTGGTCCCGCAACGCCACCGCGAGGGCGATCAGCGGTTCGACGTCCCCGCGCGACCCGTACCCCGCCAGCACGACACGTTTCTCCCCGGCTCCCCAGTTCCCCGTCATGGCGGGAGATTCTGCGCCGGTGACGGGGTCTTGCCGCAAGACCCCCCATGCGCTATACGTTGAAGTGGGAAGACCCCCGGACCGCGTGTCCGGGGGTCTTCCGCGTTCCCGGGACGTTCGCGCTGCCCCCACTTCACACCTGACCCGTCATGATGGGCCCGACCACAGCTGAGGGTGAGGTACCGGTGGCAGTCACGATCCGCGACGTGGCACGCAGGGCGCATGTTTCCGTCGCCACCGTGTCGCGCGCGCTGACCTCTCCCGAACTGGTGCGGCCGGAGACGCGGTCGCGCGTGCTGACCGCCGCGTCCGAGCTCGGCTACCAGCCCAACCGGGCGGCGCGCGGTCTCATCACCGGCAAGACGGGCAACATCGGCATCGTCGTGCCGGACCTCGACAACCCGTTCTTCACCGGCGTGCTGAAAGCCGTGCAGGCGCGGGCGGTGCAGGCCGACTACGCGGTGTTCGTGGCGGACAGCGACGAGGACCCCGTCACCGAGGCGAAACTCGTGCACGCCATGGCGAAGCAGGTCGACGGAGTCGTGCTGTGCGCGCCCGGCCTGGAGGACTCGCAGGTCCGCGAGGCCGCCGAGGTGACGCCACTGGTGCTGCTGAACCGGCGGCTGCCCGGCGTGCCCGCCGCGTTGATGGACTCGGCGGGCGGCATGCACGCCGTCGTCGACCACCTCGTCGCATTGGGACACCGCCGGATCGCTTACCTCAACGGGCCTCGCACGTCGTGGTCCAACCAGGAGCGTCGCCGCGGGCTCTTGAAGGCGGTGGCACGACACGAGGTCGACCTGGTCGACCTCGGGCCGTTCGCGCCGCGGTACGAGGGCGGCCTGCAGGCGGCGGACCTCGCCGTGGCCTCCGGCGTGACGGCGGTCGTGGCCTACAACGACATCATGGCGCTGGGCGTGCTGGCACGGCTGCGCGACCGCGGCATCGCGGTGCCCGGCGACGTGTCGGTGACGGGGTTCGACGACCTCATGTACGCGGCGCTGTGCTCGCCCGCTCTGACGACGGTCGCGATGCCGGTGGCGCAGGCGGGGCGCACGGCCGTGAACCTGTTGCTCGACTGGCTCGACTCCGACCGGGTGGAGGCGCCGCAGGTGGTGGCGGAGACCCAGCTGATCGTGCGGGGGACCACCGCGCCGCCCCGGCGGTGAACGCAAGGCGGCCCCGGCAGGGCGTCTGGGGGGAGTACGCCGTGAGCCGGGGCCGCGAAGCGGCTGGGCCCGAGGGGGGAGGGGGCCGTGCGCCGCTTGGTGTCCCACTCTGCCCTGAGCGGAAGGAAACCGCCAGGGTGGATGTACCTGTTTTTGGATTTCTCGTACGTACGGGTTACTCGTAGAGCCCTTCGTACAACGCAGAGTGAAGTCGATGCACCACCGTCCTCTTGACCTTCAACGTCGGCGTGAGCTCACCTTCCTCCTGGGACAGATCCCTGGTGAGCAGCACGAACTTCTTCACCTGGGAAACACTGGCGAAGTGCGAGTTCGCTTCGTCGACAACTTCCCGCACGAGCGTGCGCACATCCGGGTGACCCACCAATGATTCGAGGTCGGACGGCAACCCGCGGGCCGTCGCCCAGGGCACGATCTCGTCGGCGTCGAGTGTGAGCAGGGCCACACAGTAGGGCTTGCGGTCGCCGAACAGCACGGCGTGCGAGATCCAGCGGGACTGGCGCAGCACGTTCTCCACGTTCGCCGGCGCGATGTTCTTGCCGCCCGCGGTGATGATGATGTCCTTCTTGCGCCCCGTGATCGTCACGAACCCGTCGTCGTCGATCTCGCCCAGGTCGCCGGTGTGCAGCCAGCCGTCGCGCAACGTCTGCGCGGTGGCCTCCTCGTTGCGCCAGTAGCCCGCGAAGACGTGCGGGCCGCGCATCAGCAGTTCGCCGTCCTCGCCGACCTTCATCTCGAGGCCCGCCACGCCGGACGCGCCGACCGAGCCGAGCTTGAAGCGGCCCAGCGTGTTGATCGTGCCGACGGCCGTGGACTCGGTCATGCCGTAGCCCTCCAGCACCGGCACCCCGGCCGCGTGGAAGAACCGCAGCACCTCGGGCGAGATCGGTGCGGCGCCGGACAAGGCCTGCACCAACCGGCCACCGAACACCGCGCGCACGTTGGCGAACAGGGCGTCCACCTGGTCGAACGCGGCCGTCATGTCCGGCGGGACCACCTCTCCCGCGGCACGCCTGCGCCGGACCTCGAGGCCGAGCGCCACCGCCTGCGCGAGCTGGTCGGCGGGCACGCTGGACGTGACGAACGTGTAGATCTTCTCGAAGATGCGCGGCACGGACGGCAGGAACGTCGGCCGGACCTCGGCCAGTTCCGGCACGATCGCCAACATGTCACCGCCGAAGTACGCGAGCGCGCCACCGCGGTACATCGTCCCGAACATGACGATCTGCGCGAAGACGTGCGCCAGCGGCAGGAACAGGTAGACGGTGCCCGTCATCGCGTCGATGCGGGCCTCCTCCGCGACCCGGCACAGGGCTACCCAGTTCGCGTTGGTGAGGACGCACCCCTTGGGCGGGCCGGTGGTGCCCGACGTGTAGATGATCAGGCTCGGGTCCTCCGGCTTGATCGCGGCCCTGCGGGCGTCCAGCACGTCGGCGAGCGGAGAGGTGCGGCCGGAGTCCTCCAGCCCGGCGACGCGGGAGCGGTCGCCGGCCGGGTCGATCGAGAGGACCTCGCGCAGCTCGGGCAGTTCACCGCGGACGGACTCGACCTTGGCGCACTGCTCGGCGTTCTCCGCCACCACGATCGACGCGCCGGAGTCGCCGACCACCCAGGCGATCTCCTCGGGAGTGCTCGACGGGTAGATCGGCACGACGATGCCGCCCGCCGCGAGCACCGCGAGCTCGACCGCCGTCCACTCGGGACGGGTGTTGGCGAGCACGCAGACCCGGTCGCCCGCCTCCAGTCCGGAGTGGACGAAGCCGGACGCGAGGTCCAGCACCAGCTCGGCGACCTCGCCGTAGGTCCGGTCGACCCAGCGGCCGTCCTGCTTGAACCGCCACGCCACCGCGTCGCCGTACGCCTGTTCCGCGAGGAACGGCAGGTCGGCTATGCGGCGGACGGCCCGCACCGCGCTCGGACTGGTCACTCCGGCGGTCATGGCGACTCCTTCAGCGCTGTCCCAACGGTTTTCCGGCGGCGGAGCTCAGGCGGGCACGACCCGCACGCGGGTGCCGTTCAGCACGGCGGTGCCCGAGAGCGGGTCGATGCGCAGGTCGTCGGTGAGGAGGTTGACGTTCACCCCGGCGTGCTCGTTCGCGACGGTGAGGCGCGTGCCCGGCTGGTCGTGGCCCCAGCCGTGCGGCATCGAGACGACGCCCGGCGCGATGTCGGCGGTCACCTCGACCAGCACCTCGACCTCGCCGACGCGCGAGGTGACCTGGGCCGTGCCGCCGTCGCTCAGGCCGAGCCGTCCGGCGTCACCGGGGTGGACGAGCAGCGTGCACAACGGCTTGCCCTTCACCAGGGCGGGCACGTTGTGCATCCAGGAGTTGTTGGTGCGCAGGTGCCTGCGGCCGACGAGCACCAGGCCGGTCTCGGGCGTCCGCAGCGCGGCGAGCACGCGCGGCAGGTCGCCGACGATCGGCGCCGGGGTGAGCTCGACCCTGCCGGACGGGGTGCGCAGGATCTCCGGCAGGCGCGGGGTGAGCGGGCCGAGGTCGATGCCGTGCGGGTGGTCCAGCACCTGCTGGAGCGACAGCCCGTACGCGCCGGTGCGGAGCTTCAGGTCCAGCAGGCGTTCCTCGCGGGTCTTGCCCTCGGGTTCGAAGTCGACGCCCGCCTTCTCCTTCAGGCCGGCGAGCTGGAACGCGGCGACGGCGTCGAGGTCGGCGGCGGGGCCGAGGCCGCTGAAGATCGTGGCGAGCCGGAAGAAGATGTCCGTCTCGTCGACCCTGCCCTCCTCCAGCGGGATCGCGGCGCGCGAGTACTTCACGTAGTTGCGCACCGAGTGGTTGAGGAACGCGATGTCGTAGTGGTCGCGGCGGGACGGCGGCGGCGTGGGCAGGATGACGTCCGCGTGCCGGGTGGTCTCGTTGAGGTACGGGTCGACGCTGACCATGAAGTCCAAAGAGGACAGTGCCGCGTTCACCCGTGCCGAGTTCGGCAGCGACAGCGCGGGGTTGCCGCCGATCGTGAACAGCGCCCGCACCTGGCCCTCGCCGGGCGTCTCGATCTCGTCGACCAGCGTGACGGCCGGGAACTCCCCCATCACCTCGGGGTGCCTCTTCACGCGGCTGTGCCAGCGGCCGGTCTCGAAGCCGTTGCCGGTGCCCGATCCGCGCCGGTTGTGCGCGGGCAGCGGCCACATCGCGCCGCCCGGCCGGTCGAGGTTGCCGGTGAGGGCGTTGAGCACGTCGACCGCCCAGGACGCGACGGTGCCGAACTCGACCGTCGTCGTGCCGATCCGCCCGTACACGACAGCGCGTTCCGCGGCGGCCAGCTCCCTCGCGAGCGCGCGGGTCGTGGCCGCGTCGACGCCCGTGCGCTCCGCGACGGCCTCCGGGCCGAACGCCTCGACGTGCGAGCGGATCACCTCGTGGTCGGTGACGTGCCCGGCGAGGTCGCGCAGGTCCACGAGGTCCTGCGCGAACAACTCGTGGATCAGCGCGAGCAGCAGGAACACGTCCGTGCCCGGCCGGATCACCACGTGCTGGTCGGCGGCCTGCGCGGTCCGGCTGCGGCGCGGGTCGACCACGACGAACCTGCCGCCGCGCTTCTGGAGGTCGCGGAACCGGCCCGGCGCGTCCGGCACCGTCCACAGGCTGCCGTTCGACGAGAACGGGTCGGCGCCCAGCACCAGCATGAAGTCGGTGCGGTCGATGTCGGGGACGGGGATCGAGAAGATGCTGCCGAACATGTGCCCGACCTGGACGTGCTTCGGCATCTGGTCGACGGTGCTCGCGGTGAAGATGTTGCGGCTGCCGACGGCCTTGCGCAGCGGGCCGGCGTAGAGGCCGCCGGCGAGCGAGTGGGCGACCGGGTTGCCGAGGTACAGCGCGACGGCGTTGCGGTCGGGGAAGTCCTTCAGGCGTTCGTCGATGTGGCGGAAGGCCTCCTCCCAGGTGACCTCCTGGAACTCGCCGTCGCGCTTGACCAGCGGCGCGCGCAGGCGGTCGGGGTCGGCGTCGAGCGTGCCGAGCGAGGCGCCCTTGGGGCAGAGGAAGCCCTTGCTGAACTCGTCCTCGCGGTCGCCGCGCACCTTCGTGATGCGGTCGCCCTCGACCGTCAGCTCCAGCCCGCACGTCGCTTCGCAGAGCGGGCAGGTCGTGAACACGGTCCTCATCGGGTCCCCTCACACAGCTTGTTACCAACGGGTACTAGTCGCCGGCCTCCGGGCGCAATCACCCGGCCGAGGTCAACCCGAACAGCCCAGCGACCCGCTTGGGAGTCGCCGAGCATACCAGCCGGTATGTTGATTTGCACTGGTCAAAGCCGGGCCGCGATCGCCCATGCATTTGGAACTGATCGTTACCTATCCACGGAGTGAGTCCAGGTGGGTACGCCCTGTCGCAAGGTCTGTTCATCCCGTGTGCAGGGGTGCAGCATGTTGCGGTGAACGCCGCATTCCGCACCGCCGCCACGATCGCCGGCGTCGCGCTCGCGTACTACGCGACCGCGCAGGTCGGGCTGGTCCTGGCCCTCGTCGAGGGGCAGGTCACCCCGCTGTGGCTGCCGACGGGGATCTCGGTCGCGGCACTGCTGATGTCGGGCCGCAGGATCTGGCCGGGCATCACGATCGGGGCGTTCGCCGCCAACATCACCCTGGGCGCGCCGATCTTCTCCGCCGTGATGATCACCGCGGGCAACACGGCCGCACCGCTCGTCGCCTGGTACCTGCTGACCCGGTTCGGCTTCCGGCCCGCGCTCGACCGGCTGAAGGACGCGCTGCTGCTCGTGTTCGCGGGCGCGCTGGGCGCGATGCTGGTCAGCGCGCTCGTCGGCGCGACGGCGCTGAAGCTCGGCGGCGTGATCCCGTGGCGCGAGGTGCCCGCCGTGGTGTCGGTGTGGTGGACCGGCGACGCGATGGGCGTGCTGGTCTTCACCCCGTTGCTGCTCACCCTGCCCCGGCACTGGCAGGTCTCGCCGCGCCGGCTCGCCGAGGCGCTCGTGCTGCTGGCCGGCACGGCGGCGCTCGCGTCGTTCGTGACGACGTCCGGCTCTCGGTTGCTGTTCCTGGTGTTCCCGATGCTGATCTGGGCCGCGCTGCGCTTCCAGCACGCGATCGCCGCGCCGTGCGCCGCGATCACCTCCGTCGCGGCGGTGATGTCCGCGGCCGACGGCCACTTCGTCGCCAGGGACCTGCTGACGACGATGATCGTGCTGCAGGCGTTCAACGGCTCGGTGGCGCTGACCGGGCTGATCCTGAGCGCGATCACCAGCGAGCGCAACGAGGCCAGGAAGGCTATCGAGCGCGCGTGCGTGCAGCTGGCCGAGACCGTTGCGCGCTACCAGGAGGAGGGAGTGCGCAAACGGCTCGGCCGCGTCGTGCCGCCCGGTTAGCGGACTTCTAGAAGGGCTTGGTCTCCGCGGCGATCTCGGCGAGGACGTCGCTCAACGGCCGCGAGGACTGCGCGCCCAGCGAGGCCGCCGCGCCCGGAGGCACCGTCTCCGCGATGTCCGTGCCGGCACAGGTGACCCGGGACGCCGGCAGGATGCCCGACACCAGGTACTTGTTGACGATCGTGTCGACACAGGTGTTGCGGCGCAACGCGTAGTGGCCGTGCTGGCCGTCGTTCGCCACGCTGATCAGCGGCTGGGCGAGGTGCTCCGCCATGACCCTGCCGTTGGCGAGCGGGGTCTGGGTGTCGCCGTCGGAGTTCACGACGAGGCCCGCCGGGTACTTGCGGGTGATGGCGGGGATCTTCTCCGGGCGCTGGAAGGCGCGGAACGTGCAGTTGGTCGGCGCCATGTAGTCGACGGTGCCGCCGTACGGGTTCGTGTCGCGCCAGCGCTTCATGTCGTTGTAGTACGTGTTGACGTCGGTGAACCAGTCCCACTCGCAGACCACGGCCTGGAACGTGCCGGGCGAGGTCGGTTCGATGTCGCCCTTCTTCAGCGCCGCCACGATCGCGGAGGCCTCCGCGGGATCGGCGACGCCCGCCTTGATCGAGGCGATGTGGCGCGAGAACGCGGCCCACGAGCGGCGGTAGCGGGTGGCGCCGACGGCGTAGTCGAACGAGGTCACGTCCGCGTAGCCGCCGTGCGGACCGTCCTTCAGCTTCGCGGCGATCGCGTCCAGTTCGGCGCGGACGGCGGCGGGAGTGGTGCCGAGGCCGTAGGTGCCGTTGCGGGCGGCGGTCCACTCCGTCCACTTCTTCAGGTTGTCCGTGATCGCGTCCACCACGTCGACGTCCTGCTCGTGCCACGTCTTCAGCGGGTCGAGCGCGGAGTCGAGGACGCTGCGGTCGAGGAACTTCGGGAACATCGAGCCGTAGACGGCACCGAGCTGCGTGCCGTAGGAGTAGCCGACGTAGGAGATCTTCTTCTCCCCCATGGCCCCGCGGATGACGTCCATGTCGCGGGCGGTGTTCATGGTGGAGATGTGCCTGCGCATCTCACCGCCGCCGCGCTGGCAGTTGTCCTCGACCGCGCGGGCGTAGTCCGACCAGTTCGAGAGCTGCGCGTCCGCCGGGCGGGACGGGAACTCGTCGTCGGTCGGCGTCGAGATGCAGCGGATCTGCGTCGACCGGCCGACCCCGCGCGGGTCCATGCCGATGACGTCGTAGATCTTCAGCACGTCGGTCTGGGCGTTGAACCAGTGCACGGCGCCCAGGCCGGAACCACCGGGGCCGCCGGGGTTGGTCATCAGCACGCCTCTGCGGCGCGCGGAATCCGTCGCCTTCTTGCGCGACAGGGCGATCTCCAGGTTGCCGTTGCCCGGGTTCCTGTAGTCCATCGGCACGATCACCGTGGCGCACTCGACCCCCGCCGAGGGCGTGACCCAGCCGGCCGGGCACTCGGCCCACGCCACGGTCTGGGTGTAGTACTCGTCCAACGGGCCAGGCGCCGCCTGAGCCGTTCCCACCAGGGACATGAACAGCGGGGCCACCAAAGCCACCGCACCCCAACGCTTCCTCACCGCGTACCCCTCCGTAGTCGGTCAGCGCCCGAACGCTTCCGCAGTCGCCGAGCCGCCCGACACCCCCGAAGGTCGGGTGAAATTCACCGCGGTGGGGTAGGAAGGGGTATGGATCCGGTCAAGGCGTTGAAGCAGGTGGCCTTCCACCTCGAACGGGCGGGCGAGCCGACCTACCGCGTCCAGGCGTTCCGCAACGCGGCCTCCGTCCTCGCCGACCTCGACCCCGCCGAAGTGGAGAAACGGGCCAAGCTCGGCACGCTCACCGACCTCAAGGGCGTCGGCAAGTCGACGGCCGGTGTCGTCGTGGACGCGCTGGCGAACCGCGAACCGTCCTATCTGGCGAAGCTCCGGCACGTCGACATCACCGGCGGCGAGGAGATGCGGGCGAGGCTCAAGGGCGACTGCCACGTGCACTCCGACTGGTCCGACGGCGGCAGCCCGATCCGCGACATGGCCGAGACGGCCCGCGACCTCGGCCACGAGTTCATGGTGCTGACGGACCACTCCCCGCGCCTTACCGTCGCGAATGGACTGTCCCGCGACCGGCTGGAGAAGCAGCTCGAGGTCGTCGCGGAGCTGAACGCCGAGCTCGCTCCGTTCACGGTCCTCACCGGCATCGAGGTCGACATCCTCGACGACGGCTCGCTCGACCAGGACGAGGACCTGCTCGCACGGCTGGACGTCGTGGTCGCGAGCGTCCACTCGAAACTGAAGATGCCCCGCGCCGAGATGACGCGCAGGATGGTGAACGCGGTCAGGAACCCGCACGTCGACATCCTCGGCCACTGCACGGGCAGGCTCGTCGTGGGCAAGGGCCGCCCGGAGTCCCAGTTCGACGCGGAGGAGGTCTTCGAGGCGTGCGCCGAGCACGGCACGGCCGTCGAGATCAACTCACGGCCCGAACGGCTCGATCCCCCGCGCCGGCTGCTGTCCCTGGCCGTCGACGCCGGCTGCACGTTCTCGATCGACAGCGACGCGCACGCGCCCGGCCAGCTGGACTGGCTGAACTACGGCTGCGCGCGGGCGGAGGAGTGCGGCGTCACGCCGGACCAGGTGATCAACACCCGGAGCGCATCTCGGCTGCTGTCCGGGTGAGGTGCTCGTACCAGGACACGAGCGGTCCGGTGTCGGCCAGCGCACGGGTCAGCGCCACGCGACACAGGTCCCGCACGGGCTCCGGGTCGTAGGCGGCCACCAGGTCGTCGAACGACCCCAGCGTGCCGAGCGCGTAGTCCTCCAGACCGGCGCAGATCGGCACGACCGTCCCGTCGCTCTCGACCACGAGCGGGTCCACCCGCACGAACGCCGCCGGATCGGCGCGCAGCAGTGCGGCCGACGTGACGTCGAACTGCACCTCGACGGCGTCGTCCTCGGCGATCCGGCCCAGCTCGACGGCGGCGTAGACCAGGTCGACCCGGTCGACGCCGTGCGGTCTGACCCGCACCTTGCGAGCGCCCTCCCCCACGGCCTCGGCGGCCAGGCCCCGCAGCACGGACACGTTGCCCGGCACGAGGTCGATCAGCACCGTCACCCGGTGCCCCCGCGCGGCGTGCTCCCCCACCTCGTCCAGCGCGACGACGAGCTCGGCCTCCGGCACGGCCGCGAGCCAGCGAGGGTCGTGCACCTCGACTCCCATACCTGTACGGAGCGTTCGTCCTGCGCGGAAATACCTCCCCACCCCGGAGGGGGATTTTCCGGCCGTTCACCCGGTGGCCGCCCAACGACCATCGTGCGCGACTCGTTTGAGCCCTACCCTTCGCGACGGCCCACGTCCGCCCACCACAGCAAGGACAGGCATGTCACGTCGCAGGGCTCCACTGGCCGTGCTCTCCACGATCATCGTCACGGCGGCCACCCTCACCGCCTCCACCTCGGCTCACGCCGCCACCACCACGTTCACGCCCACCGCCGACACCTACGTCGACAACGGGGCCACCGGGACCAACTACGGCACGTCCGGCCAGCTCGGCATCGACAACTCGCCGGTCAAGCGGACGTTCCTCAAGTTCACGGTCTCCGGTGTCAGCGGCGTCTCCAACGCCAAGCTGCGCATCCACACCGACGACGTCTCCGGAGCGGAGAGCCCGAACGGCGGCACGTTCCGGGCCATGTCGAACGTCAGCTGGACCGAGACCGCGGTGACCTGGAACAACCAGCCCGCGATCGACGGCGCCACGCTGGGCTCGCTCGGTTCGGTCGTGCGCAACGCCTGGTACGAGGTCGACGTCACGAGCCTCGTCACGGGCAACGGCACGTACAGCATCGGCATCACGTCGGGCAACATCGACGGCGCCGACTACGACTCGCGCGAGAGCGGGGCGACCGCGCCGCAGCTCGTCGTCACCGACGGCACGACGCCGCCTCCCGGCGACCCGGTCTGGGTCGGCGCGGGCGACATCGCCGACTCCGGTTCCGGTGACACGGCCACGGCCGCGTTGCTGGACGGCATCCAGGGCACCGTCTGGACCACGGGCGACAACGTCTACCCGGACGGCACCGCGTCGCAGTTCAGCACCTACTACGAACCGACGTGGGGCCGGCACAAGGCGCGCACCAAGCCGTCACCCGGCAACCACGACTACAACACCAGCGGCGCCACGGGGTACTACGACTACTTCGGCGCGCAGGCCGGTCCGTCGGGCCGCGGCTACTACTCCTACGACATCGGCGACTGGCACATCGTGTCGTTGAACTCCAACATCACCATGTCCGCGGGCAGCGCGCAGGAGCAGTGGCTGCGGCAGGACCTGGCGGCGAGCACGAAGGCGTGCGTCGCGGCGTACTGGCACCACCCGCTGTTCACCAGCGGTGCCAACCACGCGCCCTCGACGGCGACCAGGCCGTTGTTCCAGGCGCTGTACGACTACAACGCCGACCTCGTCGTCTTCGGGCACAACCACCAGTACGAGCGGTTCGCCCCGCAGAACCCCGGCGGCTCGCTGGACAACTCGCGCGGCATCCGGACGTTCGTCGCGGGCATGGGCGGCGCCGGGGCGTACGGGTTCGGCACGATCAGGCCGAACAGCGAGGCGCGCAACACCGGTACGCGTGGCGTCCTGAAGTTCACGTTGCACAGCAACAGCTTCGACTGGCAGTTCGTCCCCGAGGCGGGCAAGACCTACACCGACAGCGGCACGACCGCCTGCCACTGACGGACCGCTGGAGGCCGATGATGTACCTGTCCACTCTCGACAAACCCAGGACGGCGAACTGGAGGGGGTTGAGCGGCAACGTCTTCGCGCTCGGCACCGTCAGCCTCATCACCGACGTGTCGTCGGAGATGGTCGCCGCGATCCTCCCGCTGTACCTGGTCATCGGCCTCCAGCTCAGTCCCGCCGCGTACGGGCTGATCGACGGCGTCTACACCGGCGCCACGACCCTGCTCCGGCTCGCCGGCGGATACCTCGCCGACCGGACGAACCGGCGCAAGGCCGTGGCGGGCTTCGGCTACGGGCTCTCCGCGGTGGCCAAGCTCGGGCTCCTCGCCGCCGGGAACTCCCTGACGGCGCTGGGGTTCGTCATCACGGCCGACCGCGCGGGCAAAGGCCTGCGGACCGCGCCGCGCGACGCGTTGATCACCCTCTCCACCCCCAGCGGTGACCTCGGCCGGGCGTTCGGCGTGCACCGGGCGATGGACGGCATCGGCGCGTTCGCCGGGCCGTTGGTCGCCATGGCCGTGCTCGCCGCGTCCGCGCAGTCGTTCGACGCCGTGTTCGTGGTGAGTGCCTGCATCGCCGCTTTCGGCGTGCTGGTTCTCGTGCTGTACGTGCGGGACCGGCCGGAACCGCTGGAGCGCAAGGAACCGCTCAAGCTCGTTTTGCTGAAGGACCCGGCCGTGCGGAGGATCGTGCTGGCCGCCTCCCTGCTCGGACTGGTCACCATCGGCGACGGGTTCGTGTACCTGTTGCTGCAGAAGCGCGAGGGACTGGCGTTCGGCTGGTTCCCGCTGCTCGCCGTCGGCACGAGCCTCGTCTACCTGCTGCTCGCCGCACCTCTGGGCGCGCTCGCCGACCGCGTCGGCCGGCTGAAGGTCATGCTGGCCGGGTACGGCGCGCTGACCGTCGTCTACCTGCTGCTGCACGGGCCGTTGGGCGGCTGGCCGTTGCTCGTGCTGGTCGTGCTGCTCTACGGCGTCTTCTACGCCTGCACGGACGGCGTGCTGATGGCACTGGCCGGCCCGGTCCTGCCGGAACGCCTGCGCACCACCGGCATCGCGCTGATCCACAGTGGACAGGCGCTCGCCTACCTCGGCTCGTCCGTGCTGTTCGGCCTCGCCTGGCAGTTCTGGAGCCCCGAGGCCGCCACCCGGATCGCCGCCGTCGCGGTGGTCTGCGCCCTGATCACCACCGCCGCACTGCTGGGACGCCGCCGATGACCAAGCGCCTGCTGATCACCCTCACCGCCGCCGTGCTGCTCGGCGGCGTCGCCGCGGGCTACACCGCGCTGTCCGGCGCCACGCCCGAGCACGCCGCGCGGTCCGTTCCGACCGGCGCGGGGCCGCGGTTGATGGTGCTGAGCAACGGAAAGCTCTCCACGGTGTCGCGCTCCGATCCGGCCGGCTCCCGCGAGGTCACGGCGCAGAGCTGCGACCGCGCGTACGCGGCGGCGGGCACGATCTCCTGCCTGCGCCCGGTCGGCGCGCTGAAGGCGGGCGAACTCGCCGTGCTCGACACCGGCCTCCGCGAGGTGAGGACCATCCCGCTGACCGGTTTCCCGAACCGCACGCGGGTGTCGGCGAGCGGCCGGATGGTGGCGTGGACGCTGTTCGTCGACGGCCACTCCTACGCCGCCAACGGGTTCTCCACCAGCACGGGCATCCTCGACACCACGACCGGCGCGCTGGTCACGTCCCTGGAGGAGTTCGCGGTCGAGGGCGTGCCGCAGCGGCCGGTCGACACGAACTACTGGGGCGTCACGTTCACCGCCGACGACAACCGCTTCTACGCCACCATGTCCACCGGCGGCCACCGCTACCTGCTCGAGGGCGACTTCGCGGCCCGCACGGTCAAGCCGCTCACCGACCTCGACGACGTCGAGTGCCCGTCCCTGTCGCCCGACGGCACCCGCATCGCCTACAAGAAGGCCGTCGACGGCGACCCGCAGAAGGGCTGGCGCGTCGCGGTCCTCGACCTGGCGTCCCGGAGGATCACCGAGCTCGCCGAGACGCGCAGCGTCGACGACCAGCCGGCGTGGGTCGACGACAGGACCGTCGCCTACGGCATCCAGCGCGACGACGGCCTGAACGACGTGTGGGCGGTGCCGGCGGACGGCAGCGGCACGCCCGCGGTCCTCGTCCCCGAGGCCAGCTCTCCCGCACCGCTCGACTGAGAGGATCAGGCAAGAGTCGAGCAGCATCGATCTCCCATCTCCCCTGTTCAGGCTGGTCTGATAGGTGCATCGCCAGAACAACCAGGGAGAGAATCACATGAGTGTCGGACACGGCTTCCACGCCACCCTGACCGCACGCCCCGGCAAGGGCGACGAGGTCGTCGAGTTCCTGCTCGGCGCGCCCTCGCTCACCAACGACGACTGCGTGGTCTTCCTGGTCGGCCGCTCGGCCGCGAACCCGGACGTCGTCCACGTGACCGAGGGCTGGAGGTCCGCCGAGGCGCACAGCGCGTTCTTCGCCGGCGAGCAGGCGCAGGCGCTCGTCGCGAAGCTCCAGACGTTGCTCGACGGCGAGTCCACGTACCTCGACGAGCTGCCCGTCGGCGGCAAGGCGGCGTTCTGATGTCCCGCCCCGAGATCGACTCCGAGCTGCGGGCGCTCCTCGCGGACATGCCGCTGTCGATCGAACTCAGCGCCGACATGCTCCAGATGGTCCGCCAGATGCCGTCAGAGCCGTTCAAGACCGACGCCGAACGGCACGACGTCACCCTCGGCGAGATCGAGCTGACCGTGTTCCGCCCCAAGGGGATCACACCGGCCGG
Source organism: Lentzea sp. HUAS12 (assembly GCF_024125735.1). Taxonomy (NCBI): domain Bacteria; kingdom Bacillati; phylum Actinomycetota; class Actinomycetes; order Pseudonocardiales; family Pseudonocardiaceae; genus Lentzea; species Lentzea sp. HUAS12. The sequence continues at coordinate 9,180,606 of NZ_CP099738.1, read as the reverse complement.
GTGCGTTTACTGGATCCACGGCGGCGGAATGGTGATGGGCGACCGGTTCTCGCAGATCGACATCCCGTTGCAGTGGCTCACCGAACTCGGCGTCGCCGTGGTCACCGTCGAGCACCGGCTCGCCCCCGAGGCGACCGGCACGACGCCGGTCGAGGACTGCTACCGCGGCCTGCTGTGGGCGGCGGGCGAACTCGGCATCGGCACCATCGTCGTGGCGGGCATCAGCGCGGGCGGCGGACTGGCCGCCGGAGTCACGTTGATGGCCCGCGACCTGGCCGGCCCCCGGATCGCCGCACAGGTGCTGATCTGCCCGATGCTGGACCACCGCAACGATTCCCCGTCGAGCAGGCAGTACGAGGGCGTTCCCGGCGTGTGGACGCGGGAGATGAACGAGTTCGGCTGGCGGTCGGTGCTCGGTGACGCGACGGACGTTTCCCCTTACGTGTCACCGGCTCTGGCCGAGGACCTCTCGGGACTGCCGCCCACCTACGTCGACACCGGCACGGCCGAGGTGTTCCGGGACGAGGACGTCGCCTACGCCGCACGACTCTGGGCGGCCGGTGGCGACGCCGAACTGCACACGTGGGCGGGCGGGTTCCACGGCTTCGACGCGATCTTCCCCGACGCGGCGCTCTCCCGGCGGGCACGGCGCATGCGCACGGAATGGCTCGCTCGCAAGCTAAGCGGGTAGTGGCCTCATCCTGTCCGGCATGTGGGCGCGCAACGCGTCGTGCAGCGCCGTCACCTCTTCGGCGTCCAGCAGAACGGACCCCGTCTCGCACGCCAGCTCCGCCTCACCAGTGCGCTGGTCGGGCACGTACCTCAGCGCCACGTCCGGCACCGAGCACGACTCGGACTGACGAATCGCCGTGAGCAACTCCGACACCCGTTCGTACCCCAGCCGCGCGCTCCAGCGCGACGCGGCCGGGGGACGGACGAGTAACCGGAGGCCTCCGGCGGATCGGCGAACCTCGACGCACGACAACACCGCGACAACCTCCTACTGGCTCACCAGCGAGACTAAACACTTTTGTCGGGTTTCAGCGTCGAGTGTCACCCGTTCGGATCACTGGTAACAGGGCTTCTCGAACTTGAAGTCCTTGGCCGTCGAACCGGTGAAGAAGTCCTCCACCAGCGTCACTCCGGTGGGAGAGGCGTCGTCCGGCTTGTAGAGGGTGCTCTGACGGAACAGGGCGTCCTGGGGCGAAGCGGAGAAATTACCTGCACCCGAAGGAAGCATGCCCTCGTAGTCCACGGACGTGAGCTGCTTCACAGCGGCGAGCACTCCGGCGCGTGTCAGGTCCTTGTTCGCCGCGGCCTTCTCCAGTGCGGCCTTCAGCGGGTACGCCCACACCCAGCCCGCGGTGTAGCCGTCGTTCGGCGTCACGCCGGGCAGTGCCGCGCGCAACGCGGTGTGGCCGACGGACTCGGTGCTCCACGACTTCCACGGCGCCGACTGCATGTACAGCGCCTTGATCGCGGGCGCGGCCGGCGACTTCAGCAGACCGGGATTCCACGTCGGCGAGGTGCCGATGAACCTGCCGGTGAAACCGCGGGCCGCGGCCTGACCGATGATCACGGCCGCGTCGGTCGGCCCGGTCGTGAGGATCACGAGGTCCGGCTTCTTCGACACCACGGCGTCGATCGCGCCGCCCTGGTTGTCCTGGCCGGGCGTGGTGGTCACGTTCTCGAACGTCAGTCCGCGCTTCTCGGCCGCGATCTTCGCGCCGGCCGCCGCGTCGTCGCCGTAGTCGCCGGGGTTGTGCACGGCCATCACGGACTTCACGCCCATCTTCTCGACGCCGTGGTCGACCGCGTTCATCGACTCGACGCAGTAGTTCGCGCCGGACTCGAGCACGCCGTCCTCGAAGCCCCACAGCGAGGTCCAGGAGGCCGGGACCGCGACCATCTTCGTGTTCTTCATGTCCGGCAGGATCGCGGCGGTCGTCGGCGAGCCCAGGGTCTGGGTCAGCGCCAGGACGTTGCCCTTGATCTCCTGGTAGACCTGGTTGTGGATCTGCGGGTTGTACTTGTTGTCCTTGACGTACTTGGTGACGTCGATCTCGTAGCCGCCGATGCCGCCCTTGTCGTTGACGCGCTTCCAGAACGCCTTCTGCGCGTCCGTGATCGGCACGGCGAGCGTCTTGAACGGGCCCTCGGTGAGGTCCGAGATGGTGCCGAGGTAGATGCAGCCCTTGGACTTGTCCTTGGCCTCGGGGCACGCCTCGGACGTGACGCCGACGTCGACCTTGATGCCGCCCGCGCCCTCCTGCGGTGCGGCGGAATCGCCACCACGGCAGGAGGCGAGGAGCAGCACTCCGACGAATATGACAGCAGATCTCTTACCAGACATGGAGATTCTCTCCTCAGTACGAGAACGGCCAGGTGCGCCAGTAGTTGCGGACGCGGACCCAGATGCCGAACAACCCGCGTGGCTCGACGATGAGGAACACGATGATGAGCACGCCGTAGAGCACGGCCTCCACCTGGAAGACCGTGACGACTCCGGTCGCGTCACCGCTGATGAACGGCAGCACCGCGGGCAGTTCCCTGGTGATGCGTGGCAGCAGAGTGATGAAGAGCGCTCCCATGACCGCTCCGGAGATGGTGCCCGCGCCGCCGATGAGCACCATCGCGATGTACTGCACTGACAACAGCAGGTTGAACGAGCCCGGATCGAAGAACCCGTTCACCACGAACAACAACGCGCCCGCGACGCCCGCGTAGAACGAGGACACCGCGAACGCCAGGACCTTGTACCTCGTCAGGTCGACGCCGATCACCGACGCGGCCAGGTCCCGGTCCCGCACCGCCGCGAACGCGCGCCCGACCCGCGAGCGCACGAGGTTGCGCGCCAGCACACCGAAGATCACGAGCAGGACGAACATGAGCAGGTAGAGCATCTGTGCCGCCGTGAACACGGCGTTGTCCTGGTCGAGCCGCACCCCGAACAGCTCGGGGATCGCGGCCGGTCGCCCGACACCGGGCCCGCCGGTCAGCGACGTCCACTCCCGGAACACGTGCTCTCCCAGGAAGACCAGTCCGAGCGTCACGATCGCGAGGTAGAGACCCCGCAACCGCACCGCCACCGGCGCCACCAGGACGCCGAAGAGCGCGGCCACCAGCCCCGAGGCCAGCAGCCAGACCGGCAGCGACGTGATGCCGAACCCGATCACCCGCCCGGTCTCGGGTCCGGACAGCGCCGCCGCCGTGTACGCGCCGATCGCCAGGAAGAACGCGTGGCCCAGCGAGACCTGGCCCGCGTACCCCGTGACGATGTTCAGCCCGATCGCGCCGATCGCCGCCACGAACCCGGTCGCGAGCAGTTGCAGCAGGTCGTCGGTGATGAGGAACGGCATCAGCAGGGCGATCACGAGCAGGCCGCCCGACCACGCGCGTTTGGGACGCGTGTTCAGGAACGCCATGTCCTGCCCGTAGGAGGTGTACAGCTCAGGACGACCCTTCACAGGCGTTCCACCTCCCGCTTGCCGAACAGTCCGTACGGTCTGACGAGCAGAACGAGCAACATCAACGCGTACGGCGCGACCAGCCCGAAGTTCGGGCCGAGCCACGGGGCGAAGTCGTTCTGGTAGGTGCCGAAGAGCGACTCCACGACCCCGACCGTGAGCCCGCCGACCACGGCGCCGCCCAGCGACTCCAGGCCGCCGATGATGATGGCGGGCAATGCTTTCAGCGCCACGATCCAGAGCTGCTGGTCGACACCGGCGCCCGTCGCGACGAACACGCCGGCCAGTGCGGCGAGCCCGCCCGCCAGTGCCCACGACAGCGCGAACACCGACCCGACCGAGACCCCCTGCGCCAGCGCGACCTCCTGGTCGTAGGCCACGGCCCGCATGGCGAGCCCGATCCGGGAGTAGCGGAAGAACAGGAACAGCAACGCCGTCACGACCGCGGTCGTCGCGATCATCACGAGGTACCGCTCCTGCACCTCGGCGCCGAGGAAGCTCACCGTGTTCAGGCCCCACGGGTCGCCGACCTGCCGCACGTCGAGGCCGATGAACGCGTTCGTCACGACCCTGACCACGACGTCCACGCCGATGGTGATGATCGCGACGACGAACACCGGTTTGCCGACCATCGGCCGCAGCACCGTGCGTTCGACGCCCAGCGCCAGCACCGCGATCACCACGGCGGCCACGACGACCGCGCCGACGAACGACACCGCGGGCGAGAGGTACGAGACCAGCACCGCTCCGGCCAGCATGAACGCCGGCTGTGCGAAGCTGATCACCTGCGTCGACTTGTAGATGATCACGAAGCCGAGCGCGAGCAGCGAGTAGATCGACCCGGTGCCGAGGCCTCGGATCAACGACTGCAGGAACTCATCCATACATGGACTCCACGAGGTCGTCGAACATCTTGCCCAGCGCGGATCTCTTGACCTTCTGCGTCGCGGTCAGCTCGCCGTCCTCGTGGTCGAGCTCCTTGGGGAACATGCGGAACTTCTTGATCTGCTCGACCTGCGCGAACTTCCCGTTCACCTCGGTCACGATCCCCTGCACCAGTTCCAGGACCTCGGGCTTCTCCGACAGGTCCCGGTAGGTGGTGTAGGTGATGCGGCGCTGCTGCGCCCAGTGGCCGACCGTCTCGTACTCGATGCCGATCAACGCCACCAGGTACGCCCGCTGGTCGCCGATGACGACGGCCTCCTTGATGTACGGGGAGGTCTTGAGCGCGTTCTCGAGCTCCGACGGCGCGATGTTCTTGCCGCCCGCGGTGATGATGATGTCCTTCATCCGGTCGGTGATCTTCACGTGCGTGCCGTCGACCCACTCGCCGACGTCACCGGTGTGCAACCAGCCGTCGCTGAGGACCCGTTGGGTGGACTCGGGGTCCTGCCAGTAGCCCGCGAACGTGCCGCCGTGCTTCGTGAGGATCTCGCCGGTCTCCTCGTCGATCCGGAGCTCGGTGCCGGGCTGCGGTTCGCCGACCGTGCCGAGCCTGACCCGTCCCGGCCGGTTCCCCGTGGCCACGGCGGTGTTCTCGGTCATGCCGTAGACCTCGTGCATCGGCACCCCGATGCCCATGAAGAACTTCAGCACGTCCGGGGCGATGGGCGCGGCCCCCGAGGCCGCGTACCGGACGTACCGCATGCCGATGCGGGCCTTGAGCGCGCGGAAGCAGAAGAGCCAGCCCAGCGCGTAGAGCATCCGGCTCTGCCCGGTGTGCTTGCCACCGGTCCTCACCAGGGTCTCGCCGATGGCTTCGGCGCGCCGGAGCCAGAACTGCGTCGTCGTGCGCTTGACCCAGGACGCGCTGGAGACGCCGATCTTGACGCCCGCCAGCACCTTCTCCCAGATGCGCGGGACGCCGAACAGGATCGTCGGCTGCACCTCGCGCAGGTTCGCCTGCACCGTCTCGATCGACTCGGCGAAGTGCACCTGCACGCCGCTGGCCGCGCTGAACCACGTCGTGAAGATCCGTTCGGCGACGTGGCACAACGGCAGGTAGGACAGCGTGACGTCGGCGGAGGACGGCGGCGGCGAAGTGAAACCGCCGCCCTCCACCAGCACGTGGACGGCGAACTCGACGTTCGCCACGGTGAGCATCGCCCCCTTGGGCGGCCCGGTGGTGCCGGAGGTGTAGATCAGCGTCATGACGTCACCGGGCTCGGTGGCCGCCATGCGGTCCGCGAGCTCGCCGCCGAACTCGTCGCGATGAGCCGCTCCCAACGCCAGGAAGTCCTCCCAGGCCAGGAGTTTCGGGTTGTCGTACCGGCCTTTGACGCCGCGCGGCTCGACGTAGACGATCCACTCCAGGTCGGGCGTGTCCTCCAGGACCAGCAACGCCTTGTCGACCTGCTCCTGGTCTTCCGCGATGAGGATCCGCGCACCCGAGTGCGACAGGAGGTAGGCGACCTCGGACGCCGGGTTCGTCGGGTAGAGCCCGACCGTGATGCCGCGGGCGGCGACGATGCCGAGGTCGGCGTAGAGCCACTCGCGGCGGTTCTCGGAGTGGATCGCGACCCGTTCGCCGGGCTGGAGCCCCAGTGCGAGCAACGCGTGCCCGACCAGTTCGACGTTGGACCAGTAAGCGGCCCAGCTGACCTCCTGCCAGATGCCGAAGTCCTTGGCACGCAACGCGATCTGGTCTGGTGTGCTCTCGGCGCGGTCTTTCACACGGGTGACGACGGTGGTGGTGGTCATGGCGTCACGCTCTTGTGCTGCTCGCCGAGGTAGGCCCGGATGACGTCGGGGTCCTGCTGCACCTCCGCGGGCGTGCCGGTGCGGATCGGGCGGCCGAAGTCCATGACCATCACGCGGTCGGCGAGGTCCATCACGAGGCCCATGTCGTGCTCCACCATGATCATCGGGATGTTCAGTTCCTCGCGGACGTCGAGGATGAACCGCGCCATGTCCTCGGTCTCCTCGACGTTCATGCCCGCGACCGGCTCGTCCAGCAGGAGCAGCTTCGGCTCCATCGCGAGCGCCCTGCCCAGCTCGACGCGCTTCTGCACGCCGTAGGGCAGCAGGCCGACCGGGAACCGGCGCCACTGCTCCAGTTCCAGGAAGTCGATGACCTCCTCGACCGCGGCCCTGTTCGCCAACTCCTCGGTGCGGGCCCTGCCGAGCCAGAAGAACGCCGACAGCGCGCCGTACCGCATGTGGTTGTGGCGGCCCAGCATGAGGTTGTCGACGACGGTGAGGTGCGAGAACAGCTCGATGTTCTGGAACGTGCGGGCCATGCCCTGCGCGGCGATGCGGTGCGGCCGCTTGCCGACCAGGTCGGTGCCGTGGAACCGCACGGTCCCGCGCTGCGGCCGGTAGACGCCGCTCAGGACGTTGAAGATGGACGTCTTGCCGGCGCCGTTCGGGCCGATGATGGCGAAGAGCTCCCCCTCCTCGACGCTGAACGAGACGTTGTCGACGGCCACCACGCCGTCGAACGCGAGCCGCACCTCGGTGACCTCGAGAACGCTCATGACAGCCACCGCTTCCTGCGCTTGTAGTGCTTGACCGCACGGAACGACGAGGTGCCGAGACCGAGGTAGAACTCGCGGATGTCGTCGTCGGCGAGCAGCGCCCGCGCCGGTTTGTCCATGACGACCTTGCCGGTCTCGAGCACGTAGCCGTGGTCGGCGATGGACAGCGCCATGCTGGCGTTCTGCTCGACCAGCAGGACCGTGGTGCCCTGTTCGTTGATCTTCACGACGAGGTCGCGGATCTGCTGCACGAGCAACGGCGCGAGGCCGAGGCTGGGTTCGTCCAGCAGCAGGTAGGACGGCTCCGACATCAGCGCCCGCCCGATCGAGAGCATCTGCTGCTCACCGCCGGACAGGTAGCCCGCGCTCTGTCTTCGCCTTTCCAACAGCCGTGGGAACAGTTCGTAACAACGGTCCAGGTTCTGCCTGAGCCGTTTGGGTCTCGCGTGACCTCCCACCTTGAGGTTCTCCTCGACGGTCAGCTCGGCCAGGATCCTGCGGCCCTCCAGCGCCTGTTTGATCCCGCGCTCGGCGATCCGTGCCGGTGGGAGGCGGTGGATCGGTTCACCGTCGAGGGTGATCGAGCCCTTCGTGACCTTGCCGTCGTGCACGTCGAGCAGGCCGCTGAAGGCCCTCATCAACGTCGTTTTCCCAGCTCCGTTGGCTCCGAGCAGGGCAACGACCTTGCCCTGGGGCACCTGCAGGCTCACGCCCCGGAGCACCAGCATCACGTCGTCGTAGACAACCTCAAGGTTGTTCGCCTCGAGCACCAGCGCCTCCTAGGGGCCCCTGACATACCGAGCAGTATGCAGCTCTTGAGACGTGGATCACAGAGCAGTTTGACCACTGTGGGCGATTTCGTGATGCGCAGATCGCAAGTGGTTCAGCACTCTGCGTGACCGTCCACATCGGACTCGTTGCCGATGTGTAACAGGGCGTGACACGGGTACTCACGTGTCGACACCAATCGAAGGAGGAGGTTTCGTGACCACCATTGAGAAGTCGGTGGACGTCCAGGTGCCTGTGAGCACGGCGTACAACCAGTGGACCCAGTTCGAATCCTTCCCGGCGTTCATGGACGGCGTCGAGAAGATCGACCAGATCACGCCGACCAAGACGCACTGGACCACGAAGATCGGTGGCGTCGTCCGCGAGTTCGACGCGGAGATCACCGAGCAGCACCCCGACGAGCGCGTCGCCTGGACCACGGTCGACGGGCCGACGCAGGCGGGTGTGGTCACCTTCCACCGGATCGACAACGAGACCACGCGGGTCCACCTCCAGATGGACTACGAGCCGGAGACGCTCACCGAGAAGGCGGGCACCGCGCTCGGCGTGGTCGGCCACCGGATCGAGGGTGACCTCAAGCGGTTCAAGGAGTTCATCGAGAACCGCGGCTCCGAGACCGGCGCGTGGCGCGGCGACGTGACGCCGCCCCCTCAGGTCTGATCGCGGTGCGCGTTGACGCCGGACCAGCACGCGGCGTTCGAGGAACTCGCCCGCACCGCCCGTGACTCGCCTCGCTACCACGTGATGCGGGACCGGCTGGTGCGCGAGTACCTCCCGCTCGCCCGGCACATCGCCCGTCGCTTCAGCGAGCGCGGTGAGCCCATGGAAGACCTGGCGCAGGTGGCCGCCGTGGGCCTGATCAACGCGATCGACCGGTTCGACGTCGGCCGGCAGACGGACTTCCTGTCCTACGCCGTGCCGACGATCACCGGCGAGGTGCGGCGCCACTTCCGCGACCAGTGCTGGGCGGTGCGCGTACCCCGGAGGTTGAAAGAGCTGTGCGACGCCATCGACGGCGCCACCGCCGAACTGTCGCACCGCACCGGGCGGTCTCCCACTCCCTCCGAGATCGCCCGGCACCTCGGGGTGCCGCTCACCGACGTCTACGAGGGCCTGCGCATCGAGAAGAACATCGCGTTCGCCCCTCTCGACTCGCTGGAGAGCTCCACCGTCGACGACCCCGCACTGGAGGGCGTCGAGATCCACGAGGCCCTGCAGCCGATGCTGCGGGGCCTCCCCCGGCGTGAGCGGACCATCGTGGTCCTCCGGTTCTTCGGCCGGCTCACCCAGACCGAGATCGCCCGCCGCGTGGGGGTCTCCCAGATGCACGTGTCGAGGCTGCTCACCAAGTCACTGGAGCAGCTGCGGCACGATTTGCTGGCAGAGGAGTGACATGGGCGAGCGGGAATGTCCGGTTCTGGCGATACTGACCTCATGAACCGGTTGCGGTGGCCCCAGAAGCTGGCGGTCGGCACCGGCGCCCTGCTCGTGCTCTGGGGCGTCGGTGGCTTCTTCGTGACCGGATTCTCGTCGTTCGCGGGCGAGTCGGAGACCTGGGTCCTCGGTCTGCGCGTGAACCCGCTGCAGAACGTCATCCACCTGGTCTTCGGCGCCGCGCTCCTGCTCGCCGCTCCCCGCCTGCGGGCGTTGAGCGGGACGGCGCTGCTGGTGGCGGTGCTGTTCCTGGTGATGTTCGGGCTGGGCCTCGCCCGCTACGACGACGAGGTCGTGAACTTCCTGAACGTGAACCCCGGCAGCAACGCGCTGCACTTCATCGCGGGCTTCGCCGCACTGGCGTCCGCGCAGGGTGCCGCGTGGTGCCGCCAGTGCGACCGGGCCGCGCTCAAGCCTGCCTGAGCAGCTTGCGCACGGCCCGTTCCGGGTCTCCCCCGCCGATCACACGACCCTGTTCGAAGGCCTCGACCAGTCGTGGATCCACATAGGACTTCCGCGTCACAGCGGGTGTGTTGCCCAGTTCGGCGGCGACCTCCTTCATGACCGCGCTGATCGCGCGCTGCGACGGCTTGCCTCGCCTGGCCAGCTCCGCCGCGAAGAACTCCGCCGCGAACACCGTCGCGCGCCAGGTGCGCAGGTCCTTCACGCTGAACTCGTCGCCGACCAGCTCGCGGAAGCGCTCGTTGACGTCGTCCGCGGTGATCTCGAAGACGCGGCAGTCCGGCGTCTTGCCGCGCAGGAGCGACTTCAGCGCCCTGGCGAGCTCGGGATCGGTGATCTCCTGGTCGACCTCGACGCCGGACTTGGCCGGGAAGTGGAACCGGACCCGGCTGCCGCGCACCGAGAGGTGCTCGCAGAGCAGGGTGGCGACGCCGTGCGTGCCGTTCTCCTCCACGTACTGCTCGTGCCCGACGCGGAAGATGCCGCGGTCCAGCAGGCGCAGCGCGACGGCGAGCAACCTCGTGCGGCCGCGCGCCTTCATGTCCCGCGCGACCTGCTCGCGGAACTTCCCGAGCTTCGGCGCGAGCTTCAGCACCCGGTCGAACTTCTCCGCGTCCCGCTGAACGCGCCACTGCTCGTGGTAGAGGTACTGGCGCCGTCCGGCGTCGTCGTACCCGACGGCCTGGATGTGCCCGGTGGGGTGCGGGGAGATCCACACCTCCCGCCACGCGGGCGGGATGACCAGGGCTTTCACCCGCGTGACGTCGTCCGCGGTGAGCGTCTGCCCCTTCGCGTCGGTGTAGCGGAAGCCCTTGCCCTGGCGGCGGCGGGTCCAGCCCGGACCCGCCGGGTCGCTGCGGCGCAGTCTCATGTGGTCACTCCGAGATTGATCAGCACGAGACGCGGGTACCCGCTCGCCGATGAATAACTACACGGTCGGTGTGGAACAGGAGTTCCTCCTCGTCGATCCCGACTCGCGGCGGCCGGTGGCACTGGCGCCACGGGTGCGGGAGATCTCCCGCGCGCCCGGTGACCTCGACGTCCAGGGCGAGCTGACGCCGTTCCAGATCGAGGTCGCCACCGGCGTCACCTCCTCCTTCGCCGAGCTCGACGAGCAGGTGCGGCGCGGGCGCCGGGTGCTCGTGGACGCCGCGGACGAGGCCGGGTGCCGGCTCGTGGCGACGGGCATGCCGCCGATCGGCGAGGCCGGTCCGCCACCCGGCTCGGACGACCCCCGCTATCACCAGATCGAGTACTCGCACCGCCGGCTCGTCGTCGGGAAGGGCGCGTGCGGGCTGCACGTCCACGTCGGCGTGCCGGACAGGGCGGAGGCGCTGCGGGCGTCCAACAAGATCCGGGTGTGGCTGCCGACCCTGCTCGCGCTGAGCGCGAACTCGCCCTACTACGAGGGGGAGGACACCGGCTACGCCAGCTGGCGGTCGATGGTCTGGTCGCGCTGGCCGGTGAGCGGCCCGCCGCCGGAGTGGGACGGCCCCGAGCAGTACGACGGCACGGTCGACGCGCTCATCGCGACGCAGGCCCTGCTGGACAAGGCGATGGTCTACTGGGACGTCCGACCGTCGGAGGATCATCCGACCGTCGAGGTGCGCGTCGCCGACATCCCCCAGCTGGCAACGGAAGTCGCGGTCCTCGCCGAGCTGATCGGGGCGCTCGTCGTGACGGAACCCTCCGAAGGACGGGTGGACGATTCCGTGCTGCGGGCGGCATATTGGCGGGCGTCGCGCGACGGGGTCGACGGACTGGCCGCCGATCCACACACCGGAAAACTCTCCCCCGCGTTCGACCGGGCAGTGTCGCTCGTTGAGCACGTCGAGGTCGCGCTGCGCGATCGTGGCACTCTGTCTACTGTGGAGCAGCAGTTGGACTGGTTGCGCCACAACGGCAGCGGTGCCGCTCGGCAACGACGCTCCCCGGACCCCGAGTCCCTTGTGGACATGCTGATCGCCCGAACGCGTGAGGAAACCTGATGCGCCTGCCCGCTCCCCGCGGCCACATGAGCTCCGCCCTGGTCACGGCGCTGCGCCAACCGCCACTGCCCCGGCCCGCACTGCTCGCCAGCGGCGGCACCAGGGAGGCCTGGCTCGACGACGACCTCCAGCTGTCGCTGTGGATCTGCTACGAACTGCGGACGCACGGGTTCGACGACGTCGCCGCCGGCTGGGAGGAGCACCCCGCGCTGGCCCAGTTCCACGCGGCCCTCGAAGCCCGCTGGGAGAAGGAGCTGCGGTCGCTGACCGAGGTGACCTCGCCCGCCCCGTTGTCCGAGGAGGGCCTCGCGGAGTTGCGCAGGCACCACGCGTTCTGGCAGCCGCGCCGCGAGATGAGGTCGGTGCTGCGCGACATCCACGGCGACGCGTACGGCACGCGGTCCGAACGCACCCATTCGGTGCTGTTCACCGTGACGCTGCGCGACCTGGACCCCAGTGCCCTCGTCGACGACATGCCCGCGCCCACCCTCGCCCTGGTGAACGCGCTGTCGCTGTTCGGCCTGCACCAGCGGCTGGTCGGCGCGCTCGTCGGTTTCCTGTCGGCGGTCGACACCATCGGCGGTGACCCGTTCGCGCAGCTGCTGCCCGTCCAGTGCCCGCCGGAGGACGTCCGCCTCGGCTTCACCGCGTGCCACGAGCTGCACGCCCGCCTGACCCGGCACGTGCACGCGTCGCAGCAGGCCGGTCGCAGCTCGCTGAGGGGCCGTTGGTCGCTCACCCAGGGGCGGGTTAACGTTGGGTGCTGATGCTTTGAAGGGAGACAGCGTGCCCGACCCCACCGCTCTGGCCTCCGTGGCCGTAGACCGGATCGCGTCCGACGTCGTCGTGCTGCACGTGTCCGGCGAACTCGACACGACCTCCAGCGGTGAGCTCACCGGCCCCTTGGAGACGCACGTCGTGCAAGGCCTGCGGGCCGTGCTGGTGGATCTCGAAGGCGTCCGCTTCCTGGGCTCGGCGGGCCTCGAGGCCCTGGTGCTGGGCCAGCAGCGCGCCTCCAGGGCCGGCGTGGAGTTCGTGGTGGTGGCGTCCGGCCGCGCGGCCCTGCGCCCGATCGAGGCGACCGGGCTCGACACCGTGTTCACGATCCTGGGCTCGCTGGAGGACGCCGTCGCGCGCTACTCCGGGGCGAAGTAGCCGCCGTTCGGCCCGTCCGGCCCGATCCCGGCCAGCCTCGCGATCGTCGCGGCGTCCTGCTCGGCGGCGTTGATCCGCACGTGCGGGAACGCCCTCGCGTACTGCGCCGTGACGACGGTGGCGGCCGCCCTGGTCAGGAGGTCCGCGTCGCTGACGTTCACCACGACCGGGGCCGCGGACCGTTCGAGGGCCGGCAGATAGCGCTGCAGGACCTCGGCCAGGCCCGCGACCTTGGCCTCGAACGTCTCCGGCGCGAGGGCCGCGGTGGTGACCAGCACGTCCAGTTCGTCCACGGCCTGTGCCGAGGGCTCGGCGAGCAGGTGGACGCTGTGGCCCGCCCGCTCGAGCAAGCGGGCCGTCTCCTGATCGAGGTCCCCGGCGATCAGCACAGCTGCCATGGGTTCGACGCTAGTCCTGGCCGATGTCCTCGTACCAGAGCTCGGGGCTGGCCGCGATGAACGTCGTCATCAACTCGACCAGCGCCGGGTCCTCGACCACGGTGACGCCGACGCCGTTCTCCGCCAGCCAGTCGTGGCCGCCGTGGAACGTGGTGGCCTCCCCGATCAGCACGTTCGAGATGCCGAACTGGCGGACCAGGCCGCTGCAGTACCAGCACGGCGACAGCGTCGTGACCATGGTGGTGCCGCGGTAGCTCCGTTGCCGCCCGGCGTTGCGGAAGGCCGAGGTCTCCGCGTGCATCGAGGCGTCGTCGTCCTGCACCCGGCGGTTGTGGCCCCGGCCCAGCAGACGGCCGTCGCCGTCGAAGAGCGCCGCGCCGATCGGGATCCCGCCCTCGGCGAGTCCCGTCCGCGCCTCCTCGACGGCGACGGCCAGCATGTCGTCAGCGGAAGTCATGCCGTTGACGCTACTTCGTCTTGAACAACTTCACCGTCATCGACGTGCCGGACTGCCGCAGCACCTTGAGGCCGACGCCGACGGCGGGCAGCTTCACTCCCGCGTTCGGCTGCTCGGCGAACCAGTACTGCTTCGTGTCGTCGAACGTCGGCTGGGCCGCCGAACCGCGGACGTAGGACGCCTTGCCGTTGACGTGCAACGTGAAGGAGTCCGACTTCTGCAGGCCGAACGGCGCGTCGTAGCCGCTGACGGACGTCGACCAGCGCTGGCCCTCGATGTTGTAGAGCGGGGCCGGGTTGGCGTCGATCGGCAGGATCAGGCCCTCACCGGGGTGCTCGCTCACGTTGTTGTCGAGGAAGCTCGTGTTCCACAACGACACCAGCAGGCCGTCCTGGTAGGGGAAGTGCTCCACGAGGTCGGGCCGGTCCGGGAAGCTGAAGCGGTACGGGCCCGTCCTGTTGTACTTGCCGTACGACTCGTAGGTGCGGTTCGAGGCGATGTAGAACTGGTCGAACGCCTTCGTCTCCTTGCCCTCGGTCGTGCGGAAGCCGCGCGTGGTCCACACGCCCGCCGTCTCGCCGCCGTCGGTCAGCACCGGGGCGCCGTCCGCGGTCACCGTGATCTGGTCGGCGAAGAAGCCCTGCGGCGCCAGCGCCCCGTCGGTGCGGTAGGCGAAGCGCAGCTTGGTGTTCTTGCCGGCGTACGCGTCCAGCGGCACGTTCACGTCGACCCACTGGCCGTTCGACGAGCTGCTGATCGCGGTCGAGTTCCCGGAGTCGCGGGCGAACGGCTGACCACCCGCCGTGCCGTCGAGCTGGGTCCAGCTGCCGTCCTCGTTGGACGCTTCGACGTAGAGGTAGTCGTAGTCGGGCTCGACGTCGAAGCGCGCCTTCAGCGTGAGCGACGCGGTGGTCTTGCCGCGCAGGTCGAGCGGCGCGGTCATGGAGTGGTCGAGGTCGTTGCCCTTCTCGCTCCACCACATCTTGCCGCCCGCGAACGGGGCGCCGTAGTCGAAGTCCTTCGAGATGTCCGGCAGCACGACCACGAGCCCCTGCGCCTTGGCGCTGTTGTACTCGTGCGGGCCGAGGTCGAAGACGCGTTCCTGACCGGCGACGGCGACCTCGTAGTCGAGCCAGCCGAGCTGCAGCTTGTCCCAGGCGGAGAACTCGTTGGCGCGCTCACCGGGCGCCTCGCCGGGCGCGTTGACCCGGTTCTGGGCCATGATCGACCACCAGTTGACGCCGTTCGCGCCGCCGTTGGTGTCGTAGTGGTCCGGCAGGCCGAGGTCGTGGCCGAACTCGTGCGCGAAGACGCTGACGCCGCCGTTCTCGGGCTGCACGGTGTAGTCGCCGACCCAGAGGCCGGTGTCGCCGATCTGCGCGCCGCCGAGCTTGTTGGTGCCGGGACCGGACGTGTAGTTCTTGAACGCGTAACCGCGGTGGCTCCAGAGCGCGTCCTCGCCCTGCAACGCGTCCCCGTCGGCCTGGTCACCGCCGGCGTGCACGATCTGGAAGTGGTCGACGTACCCGTCGGGCTCGTTGAAGTCGCCATCGGAGTCGTAGTCGTAGCGGTCCCACACGTCGTACTCGGCGAGCGACGCCTTGATCTGCGCGGTGGTCTTGCCCGCGGCCTGCTGGTCCGCGACCCACTGCGTGACGGCGTCCTTGACGAGCTCACGCGAGTTGTTGCAGATGTTGTCGTTGCAGGGGAAGCCGTTGCTGCGGCCGTAGCGCGCCTCGTTGTACCTGACCTTCACCCAGTCCGTGACGGTGCCGTTGACCGTGTACCGGCCGGACGACTGCTTGTCGTAGAAGTTCGCGACGGAGTTGGCGTCCTTCTTTCGGCTGAAGTAGAGGTCCTGGAAGTACTGGCGGCTGAAGTCCTCGTGCCAGATGGTCGTGTTGTCGACGGCCCGGTCCGGCGCGGGGATCTGGTTGTGCGTCGGCCCGTCGAACCGCTGCGGCCCCGGCGTCGCGGGGTTCGTGTCGCGGTCGGGGTAGTCGGGGTGCCGCTCGTTCCCGAACTCCGCCAGGATCACGAAGATCTTGTCGGTCTTCTCGCGCTTCAGCTCGACGTACTGGTCCTTGCTCTGCTTCTTGCCGACCTTCGCGACGGTGCTGGTCCCCCGCTTCTCCGTCGTGACCTGACCGGTGAGCACGTCGGCGAGCGCCTGCTGCTTCAACGCGCGGCGCTTCACCTCGAGCTCGTGCGGCTGCTCGTCGGACTGCCGCGTCTCCTGCTTTTCGAGCTGCGCGGGCGGTGTCGCGGTGGCCGGCGCGGCCATGCCCGCCGTGACGAGCGCGAGCGCCGCTGCTCCCACCAGAACTCTTCGCACTTTCGTTCCCCTCCTAGGAATTCGGAGGGGACGCTACGTAGCGGGTCCACCGCTCGACACGTCCGAAAGTCGGTTGTCCCGCACCAGGTGCTGACCGGGTGCCCGGTACGTCGGGAAAGTGGTGGATTCCCTTCCCCGACGCGTCGGGAGGTCGACAGTGTCGTCGGTGCAGATCGGAGTGAGCAGGCCGCCGTCGGATCTCGCGGACCTGCCGGAACCGGAGAAGGTGTTCGAGGTCCGCAAGCTCGGGCCTGTCCAGGTGGTCCAGCTCGTGATCGGCCCGAGCCTCATCGCGCTCGGCATCTCGATCGGCAGCGGCGAGTGGTTGCTCGGCCCGCAGGCGGTCGGCAGGTTCGGCTTCGTCGGCATCGGCTGGGTGATCACCGTGTCGGCGTTGCTGCAGACGTTCTACAACGTGGAGATCGCCCGCTACGTCGTGGCGACGGGCGAGACCCCGGTCGTCGGCCGGGGCCGCGTGCCGCCGGGCTGGAAGTTCTGGGTCCCGGTGTCCCTCGCGGTGTTCTGCTTCGCGTTCATCTTCGGCGGCTGGGCGGCGGGCGCCGGACAGGGGCTCTTCGCCCTGATAGCGGGCCGCGGCTACCGCCCCGACGAGATCGAGTGGGTGCGGCTGCTGGCGATCGGCCTGCTCGTCGTCGTCTTCCTGATCACCGCGGGAGCCCGCAAGGTCTCCCGCGCGCTGGAGTTGACGAACTGGGTGCTCGTCGGCGCGCTGCTGCTGGTGCTGATCGTGGTGACGGTCGCCGTCGTGCCGTTCTCCGTGTGGTCGGAGGGAGTCCGCGGCCTCGTCACCCCGGCCGCGCCTCCCGAGGGCATCACGGCGACCCAGCTCGGCGGTCTGGCGGGCTTCACCGCGCTGGCGTCCGGTCTCAACTGGTACGCCATGAGCCACTACCGCGACAAGGACTACGGCATGGGCCACCACGTCGGGTTCATCGCGGGCCTGCGCGGCGGCAAGCAGGAACTGCGTCCGGTGGGCGTGACCTTTGTGGACACCCCGGCCAACGCGTCGTTGTGGCGCCGCTGGTACCGGCTGCTGCTGATCGACCAGTGGGCGGTGTTCTTCGTCGGCGCGATGCTCGGCATGCTGCTCCCGACCGTGCTGATGGCGCACGTGGTCGCGGTCTCCGGGCAGCAACCGACGGCGGCGAACGTGCCGACGTCCTCCGCCGAACAGCTCGGCCTGCTCTACGGCCAGGGCATGTTCTACCTGATGCTCGTGGTCGGTGTGCTCGTCCTGTTCTCCACGCAGCTGGGCATCTTCGAGGCGCTGGTGCGCAACTTCACCGACGCGATGCACGCCGTCTCACCCCGGCTGCGCCGCCGGATCGAGGACGACCCGCGCCGCTTCTACTACCGTTCATGCTGCTGGTGCTGGCGATCATCGCCGGCGCGCTGCACCTCGCGCTGCCCGTGGAACTGGTGCAGATCTCGGCGAACATGTCGAACCTGGGCGCGCTGATGTTCCCGTTCGCGTTGATGTACCTGAACTCGCGGCTGCCGCGGCCCGCCCGGCCCCGGTGGTGACACCACGTGGTCCTCGTGCTCAACGTGGTGTTCTTCGGGTTCTTCTTCGTGAACTTCGTCTACGAGTTCTTCACGGGAGGCCCGCTGGTGCGCTTCTGACCGGTCACTTCACGAAGTGCTCGATGTCGCCCAGCGCGTCCTCGGCCCTGCCGCCGAGCTGCGGGTCGCCGAGAAGCGCCCGCAGCCTCGGCACCACCTCGGGCAGCACCACGCGGTCGATCCTGCCGACGTGGCCCAGGCACGTGACGGCGAGCTGGGCGAGGTCGCGGTCGGTGCCGTCGACGACGCCGAGCAGGACGCGTTGCAACTCCTCGCGTTCCGGGTCGTGCCGCACCAGGGCGAGCACGGCCCGGAACGCGGGCATGCCGCCCGCGCGGAGCTCACCGTGCCAGCGCACCACGCACTCGTCGAGCACGACCTCGGCCGACCGTTCCAGCACATCGCCGAGGTCGCCCTTCGCGGTGGCCCAGCCACCGCCCTCCACGCGCATGACCAGTTCGTCGCCGACCACACCGACGAGCGGGTCACCGTCCCACTCGAACACCACCCCGCCGAGCGCCTCGGTCGCCGTGATGCCGCGCCACCCGTCCAGCGCCTCCCGGACCTCGTCCACCAGGCTCACTTCGGCGGCAGCGCTTCCACGAACTCGCGGCACCGCGCGATCCACTCCTGCAGCGCCTCGTCCTCCGCCACCGCCTCCCCGTCGACGACCACCCAGCCGTTCATCGGCCGTCCGGTGAAGTCGAAGACGCGGGCGCCCGGCTGCGCCAGCGCGTCGGCCTGCGCCTCCGGGCCGACCCGCGCTATCAGGTCCGAGCCCAGGGCTCCGACCAGCATGTTTCCCCGCCACATGAACACGAGGCTGCCGAACATCTTCCTCGTGCCCAGGTCCGGGAGGTCGCCCAGCGACTCGCCCAGGCGCTGCGCCAGGCCCTCGTCGTACGCCATGCGCTGAATACTGTCTCAGCGAGTTGTCAGGCGCCTCTCAGTTTCGTGTGGCTTGATGGACATACAGGACATTAGGAGGCCCGAGTTGTTCGGCTTGATCGGCTGGATCGTCGGCTGGGTGTTGACGCTGTTCATCCTCGTGATGATCGGCCGGATGATCGTGGACTGGGCGGTCACGCTGCAGGCGCGCGGCGAGTGGGTGTGGAAGGTGCGGCGCGTGACGCACGCCGTCACCGAGCCCGTGCTGTCGCCGGTGCGCCGCGTGTTGCCGCCCCTGCGGTTCGGCGGGTTCGGACTGGACCTGGCGTTCACGGTGGTGTTCATCGCGGCGCTGATCCTCAGGTCGATCGTGTGGTGAGGACTCCGGGGTTGAGCAGGCCCCGGGGGTCCAGCGCGGCCTTGGCACCGGACAGGGCCGCGCCGAAGACGTCCGGCCGTTGGCGCGCGTACCACGGCATGTGGTCGCGGCCGACGGCGTGGTGGTGCGTGATCGTGCCGCCGGACGTGATGAGCGCTTCCGACACGGCGGCCTTGATCTCGTCCCACTGCGCGGTGAGGCCGCCCCAGCGGCCGGGCGCGTAGATGCCGTAGTAGGGCGCGGGGCCGTCCGGGTAGACGTGGGTGAAGCGGCACGTGACGATGCCGATGCCGCACACCTGCCTCAGCGCCTCGGTCGCCGCCGCCGTGACGTTCGCGTGCAGTTCGGCGAAGCGGTCCCAGGTGCAGGCCGTCTCGAACGTCTCGGTGATCATCGCGTGCTGCGCCATCGCATCGCGCTGGTAAGGCATGCGCAGGAACGACTTCCGCCACCGCTGCGCCGCGCCCTCGACCACCTCGCCGTCACCGCAGAGTTCGAGCGCACGGGCGAGCAGCGCGTCGACGGGGTGGTCGGCGGACTCGAAGGCCAGCACCAGCACGGAACTCGGCGACCCCGCGTTGAGGAACGCCTCCGCCGGGTCGAGCAGCCGGCAGTTCGCGGGGTGCAGCCCGGACTGCGCGATCAGCCGCGTCGCCTCGACGGCCCGTTCCCACGACGCGAACCGCACCGACGCGCCCGCACGGTGCCTCGGCGGCTCCTGCAGCCGCATCCACGCCTCGGTGATCACGCCCAATGCGCCCTCGGACCCCAGGAACAGCCGGTCCGGCGACGGCCCGGCACCCGACCCCGGCAGCCTGCGCGACTCGCTGATCCCCTGCGGCGTCACGACTCTGAGCGACTCGGTCAGGTCGTCGACGTGCGTGTAGAGCGTCGCGTAGTGCCCGCCCGCACGCGTCGCGAGCCACCCGCCGAGCGTCGAGAACTCGAACGACTGCGGGAAGTGGCGCAACGTCAGCCCGTGCGGCTTCAACTGCTGTTCGAGCGACGGCCCGAGCACCCCGGCCTGGATGCGCGCGGCCCTGCTCGTCGGATCGACCTCCAGCACCTGGTCGAGGTGCTGCAGGTCCAGCGTCACCACCCGGCCCAGGTCGCGCGGCTCCACCCCGCCCACGACGGAAGTGCCGCCACCGAAGGGGATCACCGACACGTCGTTGCTCGCACACCAGTCCAGCACGTCCACGACGTCCTGCTCGGTGCGCGGCCGGGCGACCGCGTCCGGCACCTGCCCGACCTCGCCGGCGAGGTTGCGCGTGACGTCGCGGTAGGCCTGACCGCGGGCGTGCGCGAGGCGGTCGACCGGGTCGGTGGAGAACAGCGCACGCGGTTCGATCCTCGACGCGGGCACGTCGAGGGTGGCGGGATCGGGTGCCTCGTGGAACGTCAGGTCCGCGTCCGGCAGCACCGCCCGGACCCGGTCGACCAGCGCACGGCGTTCCTCCGGGGTGACGGCGTCTTCCTCGTTGCCCCAGCCCCACCACGACCTCGTCGTCATGGCGAGCAACGATAAGCGAAACGCCATCGTTCTGGAATGACTTGAGTACATCTACTCGCGCGCTCCCGCCGGGCGCACCGCTAGCGTCAGCGGCATGAAGACCTGGGGGGTCGGGCTCATCGTCCTGCTCGTGGTCGCGCTCGGCGTGACCGCGTACGTCGTCAGCAGACCGGACGGCGACAGCACCACCGACGAGATGGCCGAACGGATCGCGACGCGCATCGGCCACCCGCGCGGCACCGACGGCAACGCCTACGCTCGCGCCGCCCTGGAGGGCACCACCGACCCGAAGTACTTCGCCGTGCTCGAGGTCACCGACAGCCCGACCGACGACCCGCAGAAGGTGCACGCCAGTCTCCTGTTCCGTGTCCACCACCCCGGCACTTCCGAGTCCCAGCAGCCGTGGCGGCTCTGGGAGGTGGACCCGGTGACGGCCTGCTACCGCGCCGACTTCAACCACTATGGCGTCGCCGAGGGCGGCCCGGACCGAGTTGCCTGCCCCGCGGGCGCCAGGCCGATCACCCCACCACCCGCCCAGCGCACCGGCGTTCCCGAGAACTACCTCGCCGCCTTCGAGACGATCCTCGCCGCGCTGCCTCCCGCTCCCACGCCCGACGAGGTGCTCGCGGCGTTGCGCGCGAAGCTCCCGCCGATGCCGGTGGACGAGCGGACCAGGCTCCCCTGGGCCGAGCCCCGCCTCGACGCGTTCGTCAAGGACGGCAACGTGGGCGTCATCGCCGCGGGCGGTGGTTCGTGCCTCAACGGCGTGCGGCTCGCCGACGGGACCGTCGCCGCGTGGTATCCGCCGCGCGTGCAGACCCGGCCCGGCGAGTTCGGGTGCGCCGGGCAGAGCGCGCTGCAGCTCTACAAGACACCTCCGCCGAAGTGACCTAACCAGCGCCGAAGCAGACGAAGCCGACGGCCGCCGCGTAGCCGGCGTCGTCGGCAGCGGCCCGTTGCACCTCGGCCAGGGCCTCGGCCGGCGCCATCCCCGCCGCCAGCTTCCGGTGCAGCTCCACCATCACCGGAGCGGTGCCGTCGGTCGGAACGGGAACGACCGGCGCGATCAACGTCCGCGTGCCCAACCCCAGCAGCGCCGCCGTGAACCCCATCAACTCGTCGCCGGGACGCACGGCGGACTGGCCCGTGTCGCACGCCGACAGCACGACCTGCGTGGGCGGGCGGCGCAGGCGTTCGATGTCGTAGACGGTCAACGGCCCGTCGGCCAGCTCCAGCGCCGAGAACAGCGGGTTGTCGACGCGGAACGAGCCGTGCGCGGCGATGTGGGCCAGAGCGGCACCGTCCATTGCGGACGCGACGGCGCTCACGGTCGCTTCCGCGTCGACCAGGACCCGGCCGGGCACGTGGGCGCTGATCGCCTTGATCTCGGCGGGGGCGGCGGCCATCCGCGGGCCGGCGGCCAGCACGGCCTCGCCGGAGGCGTCGGCGACCGAACAGGCGCGCAGCCACACCGAAGCCGAAGGGGCGACGGTCACCTGGCGGTTCAGGACGGCCCACGGCAGGCCGTTCAGCGCTCCCGTCGGCACGACCACCAGCGGACGGTCGTCGATGCGCGAGGACAACGGGTCCAGCAGACGGCGGGCCAGCAGGGCGGCCGCGTGGGACGCCGACGAGCGGGCGACAGCGAGGTTCGGGAGCTGGGGAGGCAGGGTCACCAGGCGGTGCAGGGCGAAGCGGAGCAGGCGGATCTCGCGCACCACGCCGTCCACGGCGCCCAGGGAGTGCAGGGAAGCGCGCCCGCCGGCCAGGACCACGGCCATCAGTTCGCCGTCGTACTCCACGAACTCGATCAGCGCCGACGGCCCCAGTGCCTCCACGAGAGAGCTGACCGGCGGCGGCTTGAAGACGGAGACCTCGCCCGACGTCAGCCTCGTCAGGTCGCGGACGCGTTGCTCGGCGCGGACCAGGCGCGCCCGCAGCGCACCCGCCGGTTTCCCGGCCAGCACGGCGGTTTCGACGTCCGCGGAGACCGCGCGCAGGGACGCCAGTGCGTCCTCCAGGCGGGGGTCGTCCGGTGGCGACACGGACTTCATCCGCAGGGCACCGGCGCGCCAGCTCTCGGTCCACGACAAGACGCGCGCCGCGTTCCCCGAGGCCACCGCCAGTCGAAGCCCTTCCAGCGCGAGGGCCTGGCCCTGCACGCCGGCGGAGGCCCGGAGTTCGGCGGCACCCAGCGACACCCGGTACTCGTCCAGCAGGCCGATCCCCCGCCGCAACGCCGACGAAGTGCCCCGCACGTCACCGGAGAGCTTGCGTCGCAACGCTTCCGCGTACCAACCGCGCACGCGCAGGCCCGCAGGACCGCGCAGCCGCGCGGAGGCCGCGAGGGAGAGCTCGGCCACGGCACGCTTGCGGTGGCCCAGGTCGGCGGCCACCAGGCCGGCGTCGATGCGCGCCTCCAGGGCGGGCAGCCGCCAGTCCACCGCGTCCAGTTCGGAGGCGACGCGGGACAGGGCGAGCCGCAACGGGCGGGAGCGGTCGCCGCGCAGCACGGCCGCGTGCAGCTCCAAGTAGCGGGCACCGGCCGCCCACAGCAGGCGTTGCTCGCGGCGGAAGCGGCGGCGCGCCTCGGCGGCGAACGACCGGGCCGCGGACGGGTCGTCGTCCAGCAGGGCGATGCGGGCGCGGAAGTACAGGGCCTCCGAGACTCCCAGGGGGTTCTTCAGCTCCTTCAGCTCGGTGATCGCGCGGTCGGCCGCGGCACGGGCCTCGTCCAGCAGCGGCACCGAGACGAGCAGTTCGAGGCGGTTCACCAGCAGCACGGGACGCACCACGTCGAGGCGGCGGTAGACGCTGTCGGCCCGGTCGAACAGCGACAGCGCGGCCGGCACGTCACCGCTCCGGGTCGCCATGATGCCCGCGTTCCAGTTGACGTCCGCCACGCCGAGTTCCTGGCCCAGTTCGCCCAGCAGCGAGGCGGCCACAGCGAAATCCGCCGACGCCTCCCGCATGTTGCCCACGTACGCGCGCACGAGGCCCCGGTTGTTGAGAGCGCGCGCTTCGACCAACCGGTCGCCCACGCGGCGCGCTCCGGCGATGGCCGCGGTGTAGTCGCGCTGCGCGTCGTCGTAACGCGTGAGGTAGTGGAAGACCACGCCGCGCTGCATCAGCGCGGCCACCGAGTCCGCTCCCGTCAGCGAGGGCATGGCGTCGTCGAGCAGCGTCAGAGCCTGTTTCTGGCGGCCGGTGTACGCGAGCACCCACGCCAGGCTCATCTGCGCCAGCGCGGCCAACCGGGGCAGCGCGGCCTCGGTCGCGATCCTGATCGAACGGCGGAGGTGCCTCGCCGCGCCGGGGAAGTCGTGCATCTCGCGCAGCGCGAGGCCGATCGCGCGCTCGGCGATGGACCATTCCGCGCGATCTTCCGTCTTGCGGAGCACCGCGCGGGCCATCTCCACGGCCGCACGCGGGTTGCGCTGCCTGGCCTCCAGCGCGTCCTCCGCGGAGAAATCGGTCACGGCGACACTTTATCCGCTGTGGTAGCTTGATCAAGCTCGGTCGGGGTGCCCGTCAACGCTGCTTTAGTGAGGCCGTGGTGTCGAAACCGTCAGAAAGCGCGGAGCTTTACCAAAGAGCTTTCCTGCAGCTCATCGCCGAGGACAAGAGCATCAGCTTCCACGCCGAACGCGGGCGTGAATTCCTTTATCGACCGGGCCAGCTGCTCGTCGGAGCCGAAGACCAACAACGCGTGGTCGAAAAGCTGCGAGAAAACGACATCGTCGCCCGGCCCGGCGAAGGATTCGCCGGATTGGCGCGATTGACGTTGCCGAACAACGCGGAGGACATTCCCCGCATCGTCCGTCTCCTGCGGGACCAGCGGACGTGGCCGAACGAGCGCGTGCCGCTCGTCCAGCCGCACCACGTGGTCGTCGGGCACGGCGGCCTCGTCATGGGCAACCCCGGCGACCGCCCGTACCCCGCCGACCCGGTCTCCGCGCCCAAGTCCGACGAGCGGCTGAAGAACGTCCGCGTCGGCATCATCGACACCGGCATCTCCGCCGACGCGAGCGGCGAGCACTCCGACTGGTTCGACGGCCGCTACGCCAAGGAGGCCGACGACGTCGACGCGGCCTACAGCAGCGGCGACAACTTCGCGCTGCAGGGCGGCCACGGCACGTTCGTCGCGGGCGTCATCCAGAACGCGGCCCCCGGCGTCACGTTCGACCCGGAGGCGGGCCTCGACCCGAACGGCTTCGGCGACGAGGAACGGATCTGCGCCAAGATCACCGAGCTGGGCAAGAAGAAGATCAACATCCTCAACCTGTCGCTCGGCTGCTTCACCGCGGACGACGTCGCGTCGGAACCGTTGCGGCGCACCATCGAGGCGCTGCCGCGGGGCATCGTCGTGGTCGCCTCGGCCGGCAACCAGGGCACCCAGCGGCCGAGCTGGCCCGCCGCGCTGTGCGGGGTCACCGCCGTCGCCGCCGCCCAGCAGGAGCGCGACGGCTCCCTCGCGCCCGCCTTCTACTCGAACTGGGGCCACTGGGTCGACGCCTGCGCGATCGGCAACCGCGCGTCCACGTACCTCAAGGGCGAGTGGCAGCTGCCCGGCGAGCCCTCCGCGACGCCGTTCGCGCTGTGGGCGTACTGGTACGGCACGTCGTTCGCCGCTCCGCTCGTCACGGGCCGGATCGCCGCCACCATGGTCGCCGACGGTGTCGACGCAGGTCAGGCACGTGACAAACTGCTGAGCGGACCGGAGTTCCACCCCGGCTACGGAGTTTTTGTCAAATAGTTGTATCTGGGGAGCAACCTCGGCCTCCGCCAGTTGTGACCGCAAGGAGTCGACGTGACCTCTGCATCCCCGATCGCCGCGCTCGTGAGCGCGGCGGCCGAGGGCGACCAGTCGGCGTGGAACGAGATCGTGGACCGTTACACGCCGCTGGTGGTGTCGGTGATCTACAAGCACCGGCTGCGCCCCGCGGATGCGGCCGACGTGAACCAGACGCTGTGGCTGCGGCTCGTGGAGCAGATCGGACGGCTGCGCGAGCCGGAGGCGCTGCCGGGCTGGATCACGACGACCACCCGCAACGAGTGCCTGCGCGTGCTGCGCGTGCAGCAGCGCACGCACCTCTACGACCCGTTGTCCGAGTCCGACGCGCTGGAGCCGGAGCAGGTGGACGCGGACGTGGAGGCGGAACTACTGGCGGTGGAGCGGCGGCAGGCGCTGCGGGACGGGTTCGCCGAGCTCACGGACCAGTGCAAGCGGTTGCTGACGAAGTTGATGACCGACCCACCGCCGAGCTACCAGGTCGTGAGCGAGGAGCTCGCGATGCCGGTCGGCAGCATCGGCCCCACACGGATACGTTGCCTGGAGAAGTTGCGGAAAACCCCTGCGATCGCCGCCTTCCTGGGGTCGCCGGTCAAGAGAGGAGGTGTGCTGGGTGCGGCACGACTGGGACAGTGACGAAGTACTGCTCGACGCCTTGCGCGACGCGTTGAGCACACCTCAGGAGGACGTTCCGCCGGAGTTCGTCGAAGCGGCGAAGGCCGCGTTCACGTGGCGGAACATCGACGAGGAACTGCTGCTCATCACGTCGTACGACTCGGTGCTGGACGACACGCTCTTCACCCGTGCGCGGTCCACGGCGACAGCGCGGCAATTGGTGTTCGACGCGGACGGCGTCATGCTGCAGGTCGAGGTGTCCGCGGCGGGGATCACCGGCCAGCTCATGCCGGCGGCGGAGTCGATCACCCTCGTGACACCGAACGGCGACCACGAGACGGCGGCGGTCGACGAACTGGGGACGTTCGTGATGGGCGCGGCGCCGAGGGGACCGGTGAAGTTCCGGTTCTCGAGCGGCTGCACCGATTGGTTCATCCTATAACTCACCATTCGTGTGACGGGTAATTCGCTCGTTCGGACCACATCCGCGGCCAGTAGGGTTGTCGACGCTCAGAATTCGCATCGCGAGAGGTGTGTCGCTGTGGTCGATCGAGTCAGCTGGGTGCCGGAAGGTGTCAACGTCGACGTCCCGAGTTCCGCCCGGATCTACGACTACCTCCTCGGCGGCGGGCACAACTTCGAAGCGGACCGCGCGACGGCGGAAGAACTGATCAAGGTGCTCCCGGTGCGGGGCATGGCGCGGCTCAACCGCGCCTACCTGCGCCGTGCCGTGCTCGAACTGGCGGACCTCGGCATCCGGCAGTTCCTCGACCTCGGTTCGGGCATTCCGACGGTCGGCAACGTGCACGAGGTGGCGCACGAGGTCGCCCCCGACTCGAAGGTCGTCTACGTCGACTTCGAACCGGTCGCGATCACGCACGCCGAGCTGATGCTGGCCGACGAGCCGGACGTGACGGCGTTGCTGGCCGACCTGCGCGAGCCGGAGAAGGTCGTGGAGCAGGCCCGGCAGCACCTCGACTTCTCCCAGCCGATCGGCCTCCTGGTCGTGGGCGTCCTGCAGTTCATCCCCGACTCCGACGACCCGTGGGGCGTGCTGGCCCGGTACGTGGAGTCGCTCGCCTCCGGTTCGTACCTCGCGCTCTCCCACTTCACCGCGGACAGCATGCCCGCGGCCATGGCGGCGGGTGAGGAGATCTTCGCGAAGACCGCGGAGCCGATCACCCCGCGCACCAAGGCCCAGGTGGCGGACATGCTGGCGGGCACGGAGGTCGTGGAGCCCGGCATCGTGTTCACGCCGCAGTGGCGGCCCGAGTCGCCCGAGGACGTCGGCGACGAACCGTCGAAGGCGAACATCTACGCGGCGGTGGGTCGCAAACCCTGATGCCCGCCAAGGCCCTCGCACAGCGCTGGGCGGCTGTTCTGATCGAGAGCGCGTACTCGCCGATGTCGCGGCGGAAGCTGACGCAGCACCTCGAGGAGCACGCCGCCCGGCTGCGTGCCGGTCAGGCGGCGGTGGCGATCGGCGAATGGCTGGTGCGCAAGCGCTTCACCGGTCCCGACTCGCTGCGCCGCACGCTGGAGGTGCTCGGACCCGAGTTCCCGCCCGAGGTGCTCGGGGCGCTGGCGTCGGGGTACGTGCGGGCGACGCGCGACCAGTTGTTCGCGGAGCAGGAGAAGGTCAAGAACTCGCTGCTGAAGGCCGTCGAGGACGCGCAACGCGAACTGCACGACAGCGAGGCCCGCTTCGCCCAGGTCTTCGCGACCACGGCGGTGGGCATCGCGATCTTCGACCTGCACGGCGCGGTGGTGGAGGCGAACGAGGCGCTGGCGGCGATCCTCGGGCACGAGGAGATGCCCAAGGAGCTGTTCACCGAACCGGACGCGGCCGAGCTGGCCTCGGCCTGCCTGCGAATGGTCGAGTCCTGTGTGGACAGCGACCGGCGGGAGTGGGAGCTCACGCGCGCCAACGGGGACACGGTGTGGGCGAACGTCGTGCTGTCGGTCCTGCGCGGATCGGACGGGACGGCGAGATTCCTCGTCGCGCTAATCGAGGACGTGACCGAACAGCGGATGCTGCAGGAGTGGCTGCGGCACCAGTCGCTGACCGACCTGCTGACGGGCCTGCCGAACCGGGCGTCCTTCACGGACAAGCTGGAGTCCGCGCTCGCCACCGGCGAGCCGCACACGCTGGGGTACCTGGACGTCGACAGCCTGACGATCGTCAACGACGGCCTGGGGTACGCGGCCGGCGACGCCGTGCTGGTCGAGGTGGCGCGGCGGTTGCGGTTCGTGCTGCCGGACGCGGTCGTGGCGCGGGTCGGCGGCGACGAGTTCGTGGTGCTGGTCCACGGCTCCCCCGACGTCGCGGCGCTGGCGGCGCTGATCGACGAGGAGCTGTCCGAGCCGGTGTACCTGGAGGGCGCGGGTGTCGCGGTGTCGACGTCCATCGGGTTCGTGCACACCTCCGGCCCCGGCGCGGACCCGACGGCCGTGCTGCGGCGCGCGCATTCGACGTTGCGCAGAGCCGAGACCGGCGGCAAGCGGCAGTGGGCCATCTACGACCACGAGGCCGACGCCGCCGACCGCACCCGGTTCGCGCGGATCGCCGCGATGCCCGGTGCCTTCGAGAACGGCGAGATCTCCGTGGAGTACGCGCCGGTGTCGTGGGCCGCGGGACAGCTCGCCTTCGTGGAGGCGTCGCTGCGCTGGGGCGAGAGCGGGCACGACGACGTGGTGGCGTACGCGGACGCCCTGGGCCTCGCCTCGAAGGCGGGACGGCTGGTGCTCGAGGACGCCTGTTCGCGCGGCGAGCCGGTGCTGATCAGGCTCTCGCGCGACCAGTCACGCGATCCCGACCTGGCGACGCACGTGCGGTCGACGTTGCGGGCCGGTTCGTTCCCGGCGTCGTCGCTCTTCCTGGCGCTCGACGTGCGGGCGATGCCGGACGGCGAGGAGAACCTCGACGTGCTGCACGACATGGGCGTGCACGTCCTGCTGCACGAGTTCGGCGGCGGGTTCGCAGGGTTGTCCACTGTGGACCGCAGTCCGGTGTGGGGCGTCCGGCTGGCGCGGCCGCCGTCGGAAAGGCTGGCGCGGCGAGGACTTTCCCTCATGGTGCCACTGCTGCGGGACGCCGGCGTGCACGTGATCGGCGGGCCGGGCGACCAGGACGAGCTGCGGGCGCTGGGCGTGGACCTGGTGGTCGCGCCGTGAGTGGTTGTGGCCGTCAGGGAAGCCACAACCACTCGGCGTGGAACTAGGCCGCGTCCTCGAACGTGGTGGCCTGCACCGTCGCGCTGCCGCCGAAGTTGCGGACGACCTCAGCCTTCTCCTTGGCGTTCGGGTTCGGGTTCGTGCACGACGTGCCGGCGCTGGCGCCGGACATGAGGTCGGTGCACAGACCGGTCCGGCGGTCCGGCAGACCCAGGATGTGGCCGAGCTCGTGCGCGGCGATCCGGGTCGTGTTGTGGCCTTCGTTGACCGCCTGGCGGCCCATCCAGACCCGGCCGTTGCCGAGGCTCGTCGTCTGGGCACGCGGCCAGCCGTTGTCCGCGACGATGGTGATGTTCACGGACCCGCTGTTCCGCTTCACCAGCTTCACGGTGTTCGGCAGCTGCGTGTTCCACACGTTCGCGCCGGCGTCCACGGCCGCCACGAACTCGGCGGCGCCCGCCGAGTTGTAGTACAGCGTGCGGGGCGCGGCCTCCGCCGTGCCGATGAGACCGACCGACATGGCGGCGGCACTGGCCACCACGGCGACAGTTTTGCGCAGGGACACAGGAATCTCCTCGCAATGCAGGGTGATTGCTCCCCGACTGTATCGCTGCGGCGTTGGGGCACAAGAAGAGTCAAGTGTGAAGCGGCGCTGGCACGGTCCAGTGCGTTCGTAGGTGATCATCGGCCGGTTTTCGCTGATGTGCTGCGCGGCAAGGGGAAACGCGCCCTACGACCGGACCCCTCGCGTGCTGTCGCCCCGGCCGGGACGCCGCCGATCGGACGTATAACTCTTCACACCCACTGGTGCTGATGGACCAGAAGGCGCAGCGGTGTTCAGGGAGAAGCGGCGAAGTACGCCTTGACGACCCGGACGTCCGCGGGAGGCGGGAAATCCCCGTTGTCCGCGCTCAACCCGCCGATCTTCACGGTCCACGCCGGATTCGCCCGGTTCACCACGGGCCCCTCGCCCGACAGCACGAACGCGTCCTCCCTGTCGCAGTGGTACGCCCCGGCGAGCCCGTCGGCCCGGCCCGGCCACGAACCCCCGTTGCGGCGCTGGCACTTCACACCGTCGGCGAGCTCCAGTCCCCACGGTTCGGCCTCGGCACCGGACGGCGTCCGGTCGATCCGGTCCGCTGTCGTCGTGCGCCGCAGGGACTTCTTCCACGGACTGTCGCCGCACAGCAGCACACGCGGGGACGGCGTGGGCCAGCAGACGTCGGCGCTCTCCGCAGTCGGGGAGCAGGCGAACACCCCGGCGCCGGCCGCGGCGGGCGAGGGCCGGCAGTTCTCCACCTCGCCGCCGTCGGTGACCTGGTATCCGGCCGCCGGGTTGCCCGCCCCGTCCACCGCCACGACGTTCACGACCTCGGTCGGCCGATCCGGGTCCGCGTCGGGGGACCCCGGCGCCGCGGCGGTGGTGGTCGTCGTGACGACCGGGGCCCGCGTCGGCTGGACCGTCTGCACGACGACGCCCCCGCCGCCCGCCGCGGTGACGGTGCGGAAGACGAAGATCCCGGCGGCGAGCACGATCACGGCGGCCACCGCCGCCCACGCCCACCTCACGAGCGGCCGATCTCGGCGAGCAGGGACCGCACCTTCTCCAGCGTGCAGTCGAAGACGTCGAACTCGTCTCCGGCCCCTCGCCTCAGCTTCGTGAAGCCCGGTGCGAGGAGTTCGCACATGAACAGGTCCTTCGAGCGGCCTGGCTGCACGATGAGCCGGCTGTACTTGCCGAAGCTCACCCGGTCGAACTTCTCCGTGCTCTCGCCGCTGAGCGGCAGGAACACCGTGCTCTTCGTCTTGCCGGCCGACACGTCCGCGACGATGCGGCCGGTGTAGGAGTGGCCGTCCTCGTTCTCCAGCCGCACCTCCAGGTTCCCCCGCTCGCCCGGTTCGAGGTTGAACGCGAACGGGCGCGTGTCGTCCTGCGACCCGTCGACGAGTTGCCGCGCCCTGCGGTCCCGGTCGAGCCTGAGCTCGAGGACCGCGATGTCGGCGTTGCCCCCGGTCGGGCACTGGAAGTGCAGGACAGGACCGATGTCGACGCGTTCGACGTCCACCGCCCGCAGGTTGTCGATGGCGAGCTGCGCGCCGTCCTCCGCGGCGCTGCGCACGGCGATCCCGTGGTACGGCGTGGTCTCGGTGCCGAACCGCCGCAACCAGTCGGTCATGGTCGCGTCGCAGTAGAACCCGGCATCGCTCTGCGGCAACAGGTCGAGCGGTGCGTCGAGCGGCAGCGCGAAGTCGGTGACCTCGCTCCCGACCGGTTCCGCGATCAGGCTCTTCACCGACGTCTCGTCCTTGCTCAGATCCGGCACCGGCCCGGTCAGGGCGGCCACCAGGGCGAGCACCCCGACCACGCCGCCGACGAGCACGAACCACTGGTTCTTGGTGACCCTGTCCAGCCTGCTGCCCACCGGCGCGGCCTCCCTCCGAGTCGCTGACCCCGAACGGTCATCGGCGGCGCGACCGGAAGAGTTACGGCACAACGGGAAACGGGGCCGGTGCCCGTGGCAGCGGCCCCGTGTATTCCGCGGGAGCGGGTCTGGCGGTGTGCCCTCAGGCGAACGAGGGCTGGCGCAGCGCGTGCTCCACCAACGCGATCAGGATCTGCTTCGTCGACTGCCGGTTCCGCGCGTCACAAGGGATGATCGGCACCGCCGACGAGATCGTCAGCGCGTCGCGGATCTCCTCGGCCCGGTGGTGCATCAGGCCGTCGAAGCAGTTCACCGCGATCACGTACGGCAGGTCCCGGTCCTCGAAGAAGTCGATGGGCGCGAACGCGTCGTCGATCCTCCGCGTGTCGACCATGACCACCGCACCGATGGCGCCGCGGACGAGGTCGTCCCACATGAACCAGAACCGGTGCTGACCGGGGGTGCCGAACAGGTACAGGATCAGGTCCTTGTCCAGCGACACCCGGCCGAAGTCCATGGCCACCGTGGTGGTCACCTTGTCCGGCACGTGGGACAGGTCGTCGACGCCGACCGAGGCCTGGGTCATGACGGCCTCGGTGGTCAGCGGGGTGATCTCGGAGACCGACCCGACGAACGTCGTCTTGCCGACGCCGAACCCACCCGCGACGACGATCTTCGACGACATCACGTTCAGGTCGGCCCCAGGTGACCCCGGACGACCCGGACCACCGTTGCTCATGGGAACTTCCTTCTACTCAGGCTCGCATGGAAACGTGCAGCTGGGCTCTGATCTCCGGCGTCAGCTGGAGACCGACCCGCTCCACCAGCCGGGTCATCGCGTAACCGATGAGGCCGATGTCGCAGTTGGGTGCGGCGAGCACGGCGAGGCAGGACCCGTCGCTGATGGACATCAGGAAGAGATAGCCCCGCTCCATCTCGACGACCGTCTGCTTGACGTCGCCCGCCTCGAAGCAGCGCGCCGCGCCGAGGTTCAGCGAGACCAGGCCGGACGAGACGGCGGCGAGCTGCTCCGCGCGGTCGTGCGGCAGACGGTCCGACGATGCGAGCAGCAGGCCGTCGGCGGAGACGACGATGGCGTGCGCGACACCGGCCACCCTGCTGACGAAGTCCTCGACCAGCCAGCTGAAGTTGTCCAGTTCCTCAGTCGCGGTGGTCACTGGCGTTCCCTTTCTGCGATCACGGGGATGCCCCCGACGGCCGAGTCGAAGAGCGAGTCTCGGCCCATCTGGACACCCTTCTGGTACGTGGCGAACCGCTGGCGCAACCGGTCGGCCGACCGGGCGGGGATCGCCGCGGCCGTCGCCAGCTGGGGTGCCGGTGACGACGGTGACGGCAGCGAACCGGGAACCAGGCGCGCCTTCGGGACGCGCTTGGGCAGACCGTTCTCCGTCGTCTGCGCGGGGGCACCCTTGTCCAGCGCGCCCGCGGCCTTCCAGCCCTCGTCCGCCGCTCCCCAGTCGGACTCGGCGTAGTCGGCGACCGCGCGCGGCACCGCCGTCGGTGCCTCGATCTTCACGGTGTCCGCCGAACGCTGCCGCTTGGGCAGGCCGTTCACGGTGGCGGGCTCCGCGTCCTCGTCCTCGGTGTGCTCCGGCTCCGCTGGCGGAACGTCCCGTGTGGAGGGTTCGGGGGCCGAGGGGGTCTGGAACCACCTCGACAGGTCGTCGTGCGAGATCAACGGCTCGTCGACGATCGCGGGGAAGATCTCCGTGACCGGGTCGGTCGGGCGTTCGACCGGCGGCTCGTAGGAGTAGCCGTCCTCCGCCGCGTCCTCCGACGCCTCGATCCGCGCGGTGAACAGGCCGTCGGTGGACGTCTGCTCGATGCGGTGCCGCCCGGAGTTCTCCTCCGCGGTGGCGGGTGACGGGACGACGACCGGGTGCTCCGGCGTCCACTTCGGAACGCCGGACAGCGCCTCGCCGGGGTTGGTGGACTCGGCCGCCGTGGGAGGCGGTGCCGCCGGCAGGGGCAGCGCGGGCGCCGCTCCCTTGTGCAGCAACGAGACCGGCAGGATCACCTGTGCGGTGACGCCACCCTCGATGTCGTCGTTGTTCGCGAGCGTCACGCGGATCTCGTGGCGCTTCGCGAGCTGGCCGACCACGAACAGGCCCATCTCGCGGGCCACCGAGACGTCGACCTCCGGCGGCTCGGCGAGCTTCGCGTTGAACTCCGCGACCTCGTTCTCCTGGATGCCGACACCGCGGTCGTGGATGCGGATGGCGACCTCGCCCTTGCGGGTCTCTATCGTCCGCACCGTCACCTTGGTGGTGGGCTTGGAGAACGCCGTCGCGTTGTCGAGCAGCTCGGCGACGAGGTGCGCGAGGTCGTTGACCACGCGGCCCTGCACCATGAGCTCCGGCGTCGGCGCGATCTGGACGCGCGCGTACTTCTCCACCTCGGACACCGCCGCGCCGAGCACCTCGGCGATCGCGACGGGACGGGTGACGCGGCGGTTGACCGTCGTGCCGGAGAGCACGAGCAGGTTCTCGCTGTTGCGGCGCATCTGCGTCGCGAGGTGGTCGAGCTCGAACAGCGACGCCAGGTGGTCGGGGTCCTGCTCGTCCTGCTCGAGCCGGTCGATCACGCTGATCTGCCGCTCCACCAACGCCTGCGAACGCCGCGACAGGTTGATGAACATGTCGTTGACGTTCGCGCGCAGTGCCACCTGCTCGACGGCGAGGCGGACCGCCTCGCGCTGCACGAGGTCGAACGCCCGCGCCACCTGGCCGACCTCTTCGGTCGTGTTCAGCGGCACCGGGACGATCGCCTCTTCCGCGGCGCGTTCCGGATCGCGGTGCGAACGGATTCGCTGGATGGCCTCGGGCAGCTGGTTGCGGGCCACGTCGAGCGCGCTGCGGCGCAGCACGCGCAGCGGCCGCAGCATGGACTGCGCGACCATCGCCATCAGACCGAAGGCGATCAGCAGCGAGATGGCGACCAGACCCGCGTCGCGCCAGGCGTCCGACCGAGCGGTGTCGGCGAGACGCGTGGTCGTCGCGTCGGCCTGGCCCTCCAGGTCGGCCGCGACCTCGCGAACCAGGTTCGCGGTGTCCTGGCCGATCTTGAGGACCTCGGCGTCGGTGATGGACACCGGCTTGCGCTCGAAGTCCTGCGCGAGCGCGAGCCGCACCAGCCGGTTGCGGCCGTCCACGGACGCACCGGACACGACGTCCTGGAACCTCTGCCTGTTCGCCGGCGAAGCCGCGTCGTTGAACTCGTTGAACGCCGCGTCGAGCCGGGACTGCGCGGCCCGCAGCTCGTCCGCGGCGCCGGGAGCGAAGCTCTTGCGCAGCGCGGTGGACGTCAGCAGCGAGTTCTGCTGGCCGAGCTGCTCCTGCGCGGTGTAGAGCGCCTGCGCGGCGGCGACCAGCGGCACGATCTGCGGTTCGCTGAGGCTCGAGATCGCCGCGCGGTGCACCTGCCCGAGCGACGCGATGATCTGGTTGTACGCCGCGATCACCGCGATGTCGGGGTACTTCGTGGTCAGCAGGGTGACGCGCAAGCTGCTCAGTCCGTCGAGGGACTGCAGCGATTTGGTGAAAGATTCCTGCAAGGGCGCGCTCATCGCCGAAGCCGTCGCGCCCGATTCCCGGTACTTGCCCAGTTCCACATCGGTGAGGCCGGTCCGGGCGGCGTGCTCGGGGCACGCGTTCTGCCTGCCGGAGGCCACACACTGCACTGCCCAGTCACGTTCGACCTGTAGAGCGTTTTCCACCTTCGCGGCCTGGTGGCTCACGGCGAGCTCGCGCTGGACGTTGCCGAAGAGTTCGACGTCGTCGAGCTGGGTGTTCAGCCGCAGGCCCGCGAGAGTCGCGGTGCTCAGGGCCGGAACTAGCAACACCACTGCGAGCTTGCTCCGCAACCGCCAGTTGCGTAGGCGGAACCGGTCGATGCCTCGCTGGTCCTCACGACCGCGCACCGTCAACACTCCCCGCCCCGTTTAATAGCAGCAAACCTGGTGGATCTTGGAGTAAAACGCGCTGTTCTCATACCGCCGTTCGGACGACAAAACAGTGGTTCGAGAATCAACGACTTTGCACTGCGCGGCTAAACGGCCCCCGCGCGATAATTCATTTGGCGGAGACGATCGCGCGGGTGACGGCGATCACGGCCTGATCACAGCCACCCGCGCGGTTCGTCAACTGCCGGAGGGCTGGATGAGCATCGGCTTGACGTCGAGCTCCTTGTCCAGCATCTCGTAGGTCACCATCAGCTGGACGACGCGCTGCAGGCGCGTCGCGTCGAGCGTCGTCGGGAAGGCGCCGAAGTGGACGAGACCTGCGGTTTCCTTGTCGACCTTGGCGTACTCGACGAGCAGCGGCTCGACCGTGGGGCGGTCGGTCGCGGCGGCCTGGCCCTTGGCCATCGCGCGCTGGAAGGCGGCGACGGTCTTGGGGTTCTGCTTGGCGAACGCACCGGAGGTCGCGTAGCCCGCGATCGGGATGTTGTCGGTCGGGCCGGACGCGGCGTCCAGGACCTTGATCTGGCCGGCGGCACGCTGGGCGCGCGTGATGAACGGCTCGACCATGAAGGCGGCGTCAACGGTCTTGTTCTGGACCGCCGCCTGCATGTCCGGGAACGGCATCTCCTTGAACTTGACCGACTTCACGTCCACGTTCGCGGCCTCGAGGGTCGCCTTCGCGGTGAGCTCCGCGATGTTCTTGAACGTGTTGATGGCGATGGTCTTGCCGGCGAGGTCGGCAGGACTCTTGATGGCCGAATCACCGTTCGCCAAGATCAGGAACATGTCGGGTTTCGCCTGGTAGCCGTCCGAGATCAGCTTGATCCCGTCGACCGCCTTCGCCGTGTCCTTCGCCTGGGCCGCGAAGAACGAGACCCAGTTGCCGAACGTGAAGTCCAGCTCCTTGTTGACCAGGCCGGGGATGGCCGCGGCGCCACCCTGGATGACCTTGAGGTCGACCTCGAGGCCCTCTTCCTTGAAGAAACCCTTGCTGATCGCGACGTGGACCGAGGCCACGTCGAGAATCGGCAGGACACCGAGGGTGATCTTGGTCTTCTCGACCTGACCGTTGCCGGCCGACTCGGCCGGGGGTGCCTGCTCTTTGCCGCCGAGCGCACCACAGCTCGCCACGGTGGCGAGCAGCGTGGCAAGGGCGATGCCACGGATGGCCATACGGCGGACTCTTCGAGTCATCGGGAGCACTCTCCTGTCGGAGCGGTGTCGTCGTTGCGGGGAATGATCGCGACGGTCAACCACTCAGAGTAATGATGCTGCTCCAAAAGACCCCAGTTGACCGACACGAGCAGGTTCAAGTCCACTACCTGCGGTGAGCATCTAAGCACAGCAGGTCTAGGGCTAGGAGAACCCCAGTTGAAGCGCGCTGTGACCGTTGTCGGCGCTGGGCCGGCCGGTCTGACCTTGGCAAACCTGATCCAGCAATCAGGTATCGACTGCGTCGTGCTCGAAAAAGCTAGTCGAGCCCATGTGGAAACCCGACCACGGGCGGGAGTCCTGGAGCACCGCTCTGTAACCATGTTGGAGTCACTCGGTCTGGCAGATCGTTTGCTGATGGAAGCAGACCGTCACGGAACGTGTGAATTCCGCGTGAGCGGCAGGGCCTTCCAGGTGTCGTACAGCGACCTCTACGGGGGCCGCGAGCACTTCGTCTACCCCCAGCAGGAAGTGGTCAAGGACCTCATCGGGGGATTTGTGGACAGAGGAGGTGACATCCGGTTCTCGGTCAGCGACGTGGAGTTGCGAGATCTCACGTGCTCGCAGCCGTCCGTGGCCTTCACCAGCGAAGACGGCACCCGCGAGACCATCGAGAGCGACTTCGTGGCAGGGTGTGACGGGTTCCACGGTGTGAGCCGCCCCTCCATTCCCGAGGGCGTGCTGACGGAATTCACGCACCAGCACGGGATCGAGTGGCTGACCATTCTCGCGGAGGCCCCGCCATCGACTAAAGCGACCATTTACGCGTTGCACGACGACGGTTTCGCCGGACACATGTTGAGGTCCGCGACGATATCTCGGTTCTATTTGCAGGTACCGGTCGGAACAAAGGCCTCGGATTGGTCCGACGAACAGGTCTGGGAAGCACTCCACAAACGCTTCGCATTGCACGACTCGTCGTGGACGCTGACCGAGGGGAAGATCATCGAAAAGCGCGTGCTCGACATGCGCAGCCACGTGGTCGAGCCGATGTCCTACGGCCGGCTGTACCTGCTGGGTGACGCAGCACACATCATCACCCCGGTCGGCGCCAAGGGCATGAACCTCGCGATGAACGACGCCGCAACCTTCGGACGTGCGCTTATCGACTACTACACCACCGGATCCGAGACCGGTCTCAAGACCTACTCGGAAGACTGCCTGCGCCGGGTCTGGAGGGCACAGGAGTTCTCCCAGTGGATGGTGAACATGATCCACACGGACGTCAGCTCGCCGTTCTTCGGACGGTTGGCCCAAGCACGACTGGAACACCTGGCGGAGTCCCCCACCTACCGGGCGACCTTCGCGGAGAACTACGTCGGCCCGTGACAAGAAAGTCCCACCCTCAAGGGTGAAATCCCCGCCCCCCTAACGGGTGACCCCCCTCCCCCTAGGGATCTCGCTAGGTCACAATCTGGGGCCAACTCCCGATGCTGGGGGATGTCGTTCGTCCATACGGTTCAGCACGACATCCCCCGATCCAGCTACAGGAGCTTCAGTTTCATGAGCACCCAGCAGACGCTGCACGACTTCACCCTCGGTCTTCTCGGCGACCTGGACGCCCGCGAGGCGTTCCAGCTCGACCCGGAAGGCACCCTCGAAGCCGCTGGTCTGGGTGACATCTCGCCGGTCGACGTCCACGAGATCCTGCCCCTGGTGCTCGACAGCGCGTCCGTCGTGAAGATCGACGCGGTCGACCAGGTCCTGGCCGGCGCGGGCGACCTGACCGCCGTCGACAGCCTCAAGCTGATCACGAGCAGCGTCGAGGGCGTCTCGGGTGTCGCCGGCATCGCCGCCCCCTCCTCCGTCACCGCGCTGGTCACCGACTTCGGCGGCCTCGGCGACGTCACCAAGACCCTCGACGTGGTCAACACCGACGAGGTCGTCACCGGCGTCACCGACCTCGCGACCGGCAACTCGGTCGTCACCGGGGTCACCGACGTCGCGGACGTCCACGCGGTGACCGGTGTGACCGACGTGGCCGACGTGCTGGTCAAGGACCTCGACGCGGACGTCCTCGTGAAGGACGTCGTCGACACCGACGTGCTGGTCAAGGACGTCGTCGGCGACGTGGACGTCAAGGACGCCGTGGACCTCAGCCACAACGTGGTGCAGGACGTCGCTCAGGTCGGCGACGTGCACGCGAACCTCGGCAACGTCATCGACGACGTGAAGCTCGGCGACGTCGACCTGCTGCACGACGGCATCGCCAACGGCAACGACTTCGACATCCACCTCTGAGCCGCCGGGAACGGACGCTCAGCGCTCTGCCCCCGAGCGCGGCCGCCCGTTCCCGTTCACCCAGTGCCCACGCCCTCCCGCAGGCACTGAGAACGCAGTGGAGCCCCGGACCGCGGCGGTCCGGGGCTCCACTGTTCGAAGCGACGGTCAGGACGGGACGGTCTCGCTGAGGGACTCCCTCTCCGCCGCGGCCCACTTCTCGACGTCGATCGAGGGCTTGCCGACGTTCAGCAGACGGGCCACCTTGGACCGCAGCGCCACGAAGGCCTCGTCGGTCCGCGTGGTCACCTGGTCGCGCTCGGCGGGCAGCGGGACGTCGAGGTCCGCCACCAGCCGCGCGGGCGAGTTGGAGAGCACCAGGATGCGGTCACCCAGGTACACCGACTCGTCGATGTCGTGCGTGACGACGAGGACCGTCGTGTCGTGCTCGCGGCGCACGCGCAGCAACAGGTCCTCCAGCTCGAAACGGGTCTGCGCGTCCACCGAGGCGAACGGCTCGTCCATCAACAACAACGCCGGCCGGTACGCCAGAGCGCGCGCGATCGCCACACGCTGTTGCATACCACCGGAAAGCTGCCACGGGCGCTTCTTTGCGGCGCCCGCCAGACCGACCCACTCCAGGGCCTCCGCGGCGCGAGCACGGCGCTCGGCACGCGGCAGGGACCTCAGCGGGAACTCGACGTTGCCCTGCACGGTGAGCCAGGGGAACAGCGAGCGCTGGTAGTCCTGGAACACCACCGCGAGGTGGGAACCCTTCAGGGACACGTCACCGCGGGAGGGCGCGATGAGCCCCGAGATCGTGCGCAGCAGTGTGGACTTGCCGCATCCGGACGGTCCGACCACGCACACCAGCTCGCCGGCGCGGACGGTGAAGGTGAGGCCGCCGATGGCCTCGTAGTCTCCGTAGGTGTGGCCCAGGTCGGCCACCTCAAGCATGTTGCTCATCCCTGCTCCTCGGTTGCCACGCCAAAGCCCTGCGTTCCACCGCCAGAAGAGCGGTGTTCAGTCCGTAGCCGAGCACGCCCAACAGGACGATGCCCGCCCACATGCGCGTGTAGTCGAACTCGCGCTGTGCCGTCATGAGTTGCGAACCGATGCCGTTGTCCGTGCCCACGAGCTCGGAGATGACCATCAGCACCAGGGAGAGCGACAACGACACCCGCAGCCCGGCGAAGATCTTCGGCGAGGCCGCGGGCAGCACCACTCCCAGGACCCACTGGTGACGCGGGATCCGGAAGACCGCGGAAGTGTCCACTTTGGTCACGTCGACGGAACGGGCGCCGTCGACGGTGTTGAGCAGCACCGGCCAGATCACGCCGAAGACGATCGTCGCGAGCTGCATCGAGGTGCCCGCCTTGAACAGCAGCAGGAACACCGGCACCAGGGCGGGCGGCGGGATCGACCGCAGGAACACGAGCAGCGGTCCCGCGTACTCCATGGCCCGGTCGGAGCGGCCCAGCAGCAGGCCGAGCGCGATGCCGATCACGGAGGCGATCGCCCAGCCCGACAGCAGCCGGCCGATCGACGGCAGGACGTGCTCGGTGACGTTCTCCGGTTCGAGGACCCACCACTGCCAGGCAGCCTCGACGATCTCGGACGGCGGGGGGAAGAACGGGTCGTCGGCCGCCACGCCGAGCACCTGCCACACGATGATCAGACCGGCGAACACGGACCACCGTTGAAGGAACTTGTTCACCAGGCCACCCAACGCCGGCGGATCCGCTCGAGACCGTTGTTCAGCAGGACGCCGATCGCGCCCGCGACCACGGTGCCGACGAGCACCTGGTCCATCCGGCCGGGCCCGCTGCGGGCCTCCATGATGAAGTAGCCGAGGCCGATCTCGCTGCCGGCCATGAGCTCCACGCTGACCATCACGATCAACGCCGTGGTGGCCGCGAGCCGGATTCCGGTGAGGACGAACGGCAACGCGCTCGGCAACGCCACGCGGAACAGCACGCCGACGCGTCCGGTCCCGAAGACCCGGGACGTCTCGACGAGCAGCGGGTCCAGTTCGTCGAGCGCGTAAATGGTGTTGAAGAGGATCGGCCACAGTGCCGCGTAGACCGCGAGCGTGATCTTCGTTTCCGGGCCGAAGCCCAGCATCACGAGCGCCAGCGGAATCAGTGCCACAGAAGGGATCGGGCGCAGGAACTCGATCACCGCGCGGGTCGCGTGGCGCACGGCCGGGACGCTGCCCAGCACGAGTCCACTCGGCACCGCGATGGCGATCGCGATCCCGATGGCGATCAGCACGGCCAAAACCGTTGCCACGACATGACTGATGAATTCGGAGGAGGTCAACTGCGTCACGAGCTCGCCGAACACGAGAGAAGGTGGCGGGAGCGCGTCTGCAGGGAGGAGGGGAGAGCGTCCTAAGAGCTCCCAGAGCGCGAGGAATCCGGCAATGCCGATGAGTCCCCGTGTGAACGCACGCACTCGGTCACCCTAGAGAGTGGATCTCCAGTTCACAATGCGTGCTTGCTCAACTCCGGCTTGTTCCCACGCATCGCGTCGGTTCAGCAGACCTGCACGCGCTCCACTTCGCCGAAACTCTTCACCCATTCGGAGTCCGTGAGCCGCGCGCCGTCTTTTTCACACATCCGCTTGATGATCCGGCCGGTGTCGAGGTCGTACGGCAGCAGTTCGGGGTCCTGGCCCCCGCTGCGCACGAGGAAGTCCCGGTTCTGCGGCCGGTACACCGCGCGCGTCGAGGCGCCGTGCCCGACGACGTACGCGAGCCGGTCCGCCGGACGGTCGTTCGTGTAGAGCTGCTGCACCTCGAACACGTTGTCGCGCACCACGGCCACGCGGCCGTCGTCGGAGAACGTGACCCGCGCCCCGGCGCGCAACGCCGTGTCGAGCCGTGCGCGCAGCACGGGCGACTCGCTCGGCACGCGCTGCCACACCTCGACGACCGACTCCGGTGAGGAGTGCTCGAGGGCGAGCCAGCGCCCGTCCCCGCTGTAGGTGATGCCGCGGACGTAGACGTGCTGGGACAACGGCGGCGCGGCGGGCTCGACGGTGCCGCCGATGCTCCAGAACTCGACGGTCGTGGTGCCGGCGACCTTGTCCCAGCCACCGGTGGCGAGCTCGCGGCCGTCCTGGCTCAGCGCGACGGTCTCGGGGTCGCGCACCGGCATGGGCAGTTTCCGGGGCGTGCGCGGGTCGCTCAGGTCGTAGAGCTCCGCGTGCTCGGACTCGTCCGGCGTCGGCAGCCCGACGTCGACCGCGTCGCCGACCTTGCCGACGAGCCGCGAGCCGTCCGCGCTGAGGTCGAGCGTGCGGAACCTGGCCGGCAGCGCCGTGAGGTACGTGATGTCGTTCGCGTCGTTGACGGCCCACAGGTGTTCCTGGCCGCTGTTGTCCTTCGTGATCGCACGGCGTTCGGCGAGCTTCACGACCCGGTGGCGGTCGGCGAACCTCTTGCCCGGCTCCGCCCTGTCCTCGTCGAGGCCCCACATCCGGTCGGTGCCGTCCTGGTCGGTCACGGCCGCCATCTCCCCGCGCGGGGCGACGACCACGTCCGCGTCGTCCTTGGGCGTGCCGGTGAACGGGATGCCGCGCGTGACCGCGCTCGAGAGCCGCAGGATCTTCTCGGCCTCGGCCGACGGGCTGACCTCGTAGCCGACCAGCGCGTACTTGTCCGCGTACGGACGCCGCTGTTCCAGCAGGGACTCGGACTGCGACAGCGCCTTGCCGCCGAGCTCCCGGTCGTGCAGCTCGGTGATCTTGCGTTCGTTCGAGAGCGCGTAGACGACCGTGCCGGGCACCAGCGCGATCAGCACCGCCATGACCGCGATCAACGCCGTCGAGCGGCGGGTCTCGCGCTTGGCGCTGATGTCGACGAACCGGCGTTCCTGGACCGTCAGGAAGTCGCCGAGTTCCTTGGCCCTGCGCAGCCGCACGCCCCGGTAGAGCGCCAGCGGGTCGCGGTCGCTCGCCTCCCACAGCTCGATCGCGGTGACGAGCTGCTGGTGCGTCCTGAGGGTGTCGCGTTCCTCGTCGATCCACGCGGCGAGCCTCGGCCAGCGCAACGCGGCGTCGTGGGAGAGCTCGGCGCCGTCCTCGGTGAGCGTGACCAGCCTGGCCTTCACGACGAGGTCGAGCAGGTGCGCGTCCACGTCGGTCCTGCGGGTGCGGCGCTGCACGATCCCGTTGCGCTGCACCGAGACGAGCCTCAGCAGGAACTGCCGGACCGCCCGCCGGTCGGCCTCGCCGAGTTCGGCGTAGAAGGCCTCCGCGCCCTGCGCGACGACGTGCTCGATGCCGCCGGTCTCCTCGAAGCCCGCGAGCGACAGCGTCATGCCGCGCTTGCGCCGCCACGTCTCGACCAGCACCTGCTGCACCAGCGGCAGCGCGTGCCGGTTCGCCGCGTCGGCGACCAGGCGCGCGATCACCGCGGTCTCGACCGTGGCCCCGATCTTCGCGGCCGGTTCGCTGATCGCGCGGCGCAGCTGGTCCGCGCTCATCGGTTCGACGGTGATCTCGGTGGCGTCGACGCCCGCGACCCGCCAGCGCGCGTGGTGGTCCGCTCGCACGGACAGCACGACGTGGGGGCAGCGGGTGACGGCGGCGAGGAAGTCGTCCGCGTCCAGGGCCTTCTCGGCGTCGTCGACGAGCAGCACGAGGCCGGGGCGGTGCTGGCGGATCCGCAGCCGGAGGTGGTCGGGGTCGCCGCGGAACTCCTCGGCCAGCCGGTCGGCGGTCGTGCCCTCGAAGACACCGGCGAGGGCCTCGGCCAGGTCCCGC
Source organism: Lentzea sp. HUAS12 (assembly GCF_024125735.1). NCBI lineage: Bacteria > Bacillati > Actinomycetota > Actinomycetes > Pseudonocardiales > Pseudonocardiaceae > Lentzea > Lentzea sp. HUAS12. Next base: position 9,137,093 of record NZ_CP099738.1, on the reverse strand, counting down.
AGCGGGTCGTGGCCCGGTGTGACGACCACGGCGTCGTCCAGGGCGGGCTGCAGGCCGGCGCGCAGCAGCGACGTGCGGCCCGATCCGGAGGCGCCGATGACGACGGTGACAGGCGTGGCCCGGACCGACTCGACGATCTCGTCAACGAGGGACTCACGTCCGAAGAAGTGCTTCGCGTCGTGTTCGGTGAACGGCGCGTTGCCGGGGTACGGCGCGTTCGGCTGGGATGGCTGCGCGTGCTCGACGGAGAGCTCACGCCAGCGCTTGGTCCACGGCGCGGGATCGGCCTCGCAGGCCCGCACGAACGCGAGCGTCAGGGCGAGCGAGGGCAGCTTGCGCCCGCCGGCCGCGTCGGACAACGCGGTCGGCGAGTAGTTCGCTCGCCGGGCCAGCTCGCGGTAGCTCGGTTTGCCCGCCTGGTCCCGCAGTCTGCGCAGGTCACCGGCGAACCGCAGCAACGCGGTGTCCTCCGGACCCAGCGGACGTTCCCCTCTTGGCATGCCGCCTCCCGGCCGGATTGTCCACCAGAGGTTCGCGCTCCGTCTAACGGCCCGCTAACCATCCACCATCATCCCGTGCGCTTCGTGATCGTTTCACCTCTCGCACGCTGCGACTTCAGTCACGACACGGTGGGGTGAAGTCGAGACCGGCGAAGTACTGGTCCCACTCCTCGCGGCTCATCCGCGGGATGGCCTGCTCGCAGATCCGGACGGCGGGCTCGCGCGGGTCGGCGTTCCACAGCCGCACCGCCCGGTCCGCACCGCCCGTGACGACGTCACCGCTCTGGGGCATCAGGCCGACCGCGGTGACCGGTCCGGCGTGGCCGCGCAGCAGCGCCTGCTCCACCGGTTCGCCGTCGCCGAGCCGCCAGAGCCGCACCAGGCCGTCGTCCGTCGCGACGGCCAGCCGGCCGGCGCCGAGCCGGGCCGCCGTCACCTCGCCCCCGCCGGACGGGATCTCGGCGCGCAGGACGGGGTCGCGCGGATCGGTGGTGTCCCAGACGTGGACGGCCGTGCCCGCGGTGGTCAGGAGCGCGCCGTCGCCGGTGAACTGCGCCCCGCCGGCGAACTCCCTGGTCAGCGACAGGAGCTTGACGTCACGCGGGTCGGTGACGTCGGCCAGGTGCACGGCGTGGCCCGTGGTGACGGCGGCGAGGACCCCGCCGTCCTGGCGGAACGACAGGCCCGCGAGCGGTCCCAGGCCGAGCTGGGCCGTGGTCAGCAGCCGCGGGCGGTCGAGGCGCAGGTCCGTCCAGAAGCTCAGGGCGCCGTCCGCGTCCGTGGTGACGAGGGTGCCGCCCTGCCAGGCGATCGCGGCCGCGCGCACGGGGAGCACGGCGAGTTCGCGGGGTTTGCCGAGGGAGACGTCGACGACGTGCACGGCGCCGTCGTCGCTCGCGGACGCCATGAGGCCGCCGGTCGAGTCCATCGCGAGCGCCGTGACGGCGCCGGAGTGGCGGGTGGCGTCGTGGGAGGTGCGCGGGGACGGCAGGTCGTCCAGCGAGGTGAGCACGACGGTGCCGTCGCGGTGCCCGGTCGCGACCCGCTGCTGGGTCGGGCCGACCACGAGCGCGGTGACCTCGGACTGGGCCTCGCGCAGCACCTGCGACGGCACGTCCTCCTGCCGCAGCCCGTTGCGCGCCTGGGGCAGCGGCACGAGCTGATAGGCGGCGAGGGCGATCTGCTGGGCCAGGGCGGGGTTCGTGGAGCGCAGTGCGGCGGCCTCGCCCACGGCCCTCAGCACGGCGGCGTTGGCGCGTTGCTCGTCGGCGGTCCTGGTGGCCTGCAGGGCGAAGGCGGTCGAACTGGCGGCGACGACCACGAGCGCGGCGAGGACGGCGAGCAGCTGGCGCTGGCGGCGGGTGCGTCTTCGGGCGCTGCGCGAGACCTCCTGCTCAGCGGCCCTGCTGGCGGCGAGGAAGGCGCGTTCCTTCGCGTTCAGGGACAGTCCATCCGGGACGTTCGCCAGCCGGCGTCCGCGGAACAGCACGCCGGGGTCCCGGTCGAGCGACTCCCAGGTCCGCGTGGCGTCGGTGAGATCGCGCTGCGCCTTGATGTTCTCGCGTTCGTCCTCGACCCAGCGCTGGAGCGCGGGCCAGCCGCGGATCAGCGCCTCGTGCGCGAGTTCCACGCCGTCGCGGTCGATCACGACGAGCCGTGCCGCCGCCAGCGCGGCCAGCACCTCGTCGTCGGCCTCGAGCTCGGCCTGGGGCGCACGCCGTTTCGTGTCCTCGGCGGTGACGAGCCGCAGCAGGATCCGCCTCGCCTGCTCCCGCCCCCGTGGCGACAGGGCGTCGAAGACCTCCTGCGCGGTGCGGGCGACGGCGTGCTCGAGGCCGCCGACCTCCTCGTACCCGCTGAGCGTCAACGTCATGCCGCGCCGGTGCTGCCAGGTCTGCGCGAGCGCGTGCGACAACAACGGCAGCACGGCCGCCTGCCCGACCGCGTCGGCCATGAGCCTCGCCAGCAACGCCGTCTCGACCTTGGCGCCCACGACCGCGGCGGGTTCGGTGATCGCGAGTCGGAGCTCGTCCGGTGTCATGGGACCGAGCAGGACCTGCGCACCCGCGAGTGCCTCGACCAGGTCGGGGTGTTGCGCGCAGTGGCCGTAGTAGTCGGCGCGGACGCCGATGACGACCTTCTCGCAGCCGAGGAGCGCCGTCACGAGCCACCGGCGGAGCTCCTCGTTGCGGCACAACGTGAACAGCTCCTCGAACTGGTCCACGACCACGAGGTGCCCGTGCACCGCTCCCAGCCGCGACGGGTCCTTCAGCTCGTCGGCGAGCGCGACCGCGTCCCCGCCGGTGAGCCGGGCGAGCGCGACCGCGCACTCCTCCACCGGGTTCGCACCGGGAGTGAACAACAGGACCGGCCCGCGCGTGCGGGCGATGAGCCCGGCCCGCAGCAACGACGACTTCCCCACACCGGACGGTCCGAACAGGCCGGTGAGGCGGTTCCCGGTGCCCAGCAACTCGGCCGTCACGCGTTCGCGCCCGAAGAACCTCGGCGCGTCACCGGGCTGGAACATCGCGAGCCCCACGTACGGACTGTCGTTCGTCCCAGGGGGTTCCGACTCGGCCACGGCCCGCCACCGCCGCGCCCACTCCTCCGGATCACCGTCGCAGGCCTTCGCGTACGCCTTCGTGACCGCGAGGCTCGGCAGCTTCCGCCCGCCCGCCGCCTCCGACAACGCCGCGGCCGAGTAGTGCGCCCGCCGGCTCAGCTCCCGGTAGGTCGGGCTGCCCGCGCGCTCCCGCAGCCGGCGCAGATCCGCCGCGAACCGCAGCAGACCGCTCTCGCCCTCGTCGAGAGGGCGTTCCCGTCTCGGCATCCCGTCATTGTTCAGAGAACTTTGTTCAGCGGCCAACACATGACCGTGAACAACCCGTTCGCCCTAACGTCGGTGCGGACGCACCTTCACGGGGAAGACCCGGTGCTCGCGCCCCGAACCGGCGCCGGAGTGGCCGTGGGTGGCGACACGCGACGCCACCCACGGCTCACGTCAGCCTGGGTCCTACAGACCGACGAGCTTGTACAGCCCGCCGACCTCCTGGCGGTTCAGCACCCGCATCGAACCGGGGCGCTGGTTGCCGAGCGAGACCTCGCCGATCGCGACACGCACCAGCGACTGCACCGGGTACCCGGCGGTCTCCAGCAGGCGGCGGACGATGTGCTTGCGGCCCTCGTGCAGCACGACCTCGACCAGGGCCTTGCCCGGCACCGCGCTGATGAGCTTGAAGGAGTCGACCTTGACCGGCCCGTCCTCCAGCTCGATGCCCGCCTTGAGCTTCTTGCCGAGACCCTTCTCGACCGGGCCGGGGACCTCGGCGAGGTAGGTCTTCTTGACGTTGTAGCTCGGGTGCATCAGCCGGTGCGCGAGCTCACCGTCGTTCGTGAGCAGCAGCAGGCCCTCGGTCTCGGCGTCGAGGCGCCCGACGTGGAACAGCCGCTCCTTGCGGTTGCGCACCAGGTCGCCCACGCACGGGCGGCCCAGGTCGTCCTCCATCGTGGAGAGCATCCCGTACGGCTTGTTCAGCGCGAGCGTGACGACGTCCTCGCGGATCTGCACCCGCACGCCGTCGACGTGCACGACCGCCGTCTCGGGGTCGATCCGGCGACCCTGCTCGCGCACGACCTTGCCGTCGACCTGCACCCGCCCCTGCTCGATCAGCTCTTCGGAAGCGCGGCGCGAGGCGATCCCCGCCTGCGCGAGCACCTTCTGCAGGCGCACGCCCTCGTTCTCAGACATCGTCGATCGCATCCACTTCGGGCAGCAGCGGGGCGATTGGCGGCAGGTCGGCAAGCGACGACAGCCCCAACCGCTCCAGGAACAGTTCGGTCGTGCGGTACAGGATCCCACCCGTGTCGCTGTCGGTGCCCGTCTCCTCGATGAGCCCCCGTGCGACCAGGGTCCGGATCACACCGTCGACGTTGACGCCGCGAACCGCCGCGATCCGCGCCCTCGTCACGGGCTGCCGGTAGGCGATCACCGCGAGCGTCTCCAGGGCAGCGCGGGTGAGTTTCGCGCGCTGGCCGTCGAGCAGCAGCTTCTCCACGAACGGGGCGTACCGGTCCCGCGTGTAGAACCGCCAGCCGTCCCCCGCCCTGCGCAGGTCGATGCCACTGCCGGACTCGGTGTACCGGGTCGACAGTCTACGGAGTGCCTGCTTGATGCGCTTCACCGGCTGCTCGAGGGCGCTGCTGAGGGCGTCCTCGGCGATCGGGCTGTCGACCACCAGCAGCACGGACTCGAGGGCGGCCTCGAAGGTGGCGTCGTCGGAGAGGTCCGGGAGGCCGGAGTCCTCGATCTCCTCCTCGGGGGCGGCGGCGAGGAGCTGCGCTTCGAGGGTGGCGGCGTCCTCGGTGTCGGCGTCGGCCTCGGGGGCTTCGGGCTCGTCGAGCACGACGGCGGCGGGCGCGGCGTCGGAGAGAGCCGCGTCCTCCCCCGACTCGGTCACGGGCGGCTCGGCCGCGGGTTCGCCGACGGGCTCCTCCAGCACGACCGCGGCAGGCGCGGCGTCGTCCAGAGCGGCGTCGGCCGTCTCCTCCGCCGCCCCGGCCCCGTCGAACGCCGGCCCCGGCTTCCCGACCTCCGCCGCGTCCGGTCCGACCAATGGCTCGCTCATCCGCCGTAGTCCTCATCCTCGTCGCCGGCGTGCACCTGCGCCTGCGCGTCCTCCAACGTCCCACCGACCCACGTCACCTGCAGCGGACCGAGCGGGTCCTCCTGCTCGAAGGCCAGCGACTTCTCCCGGTACAGCTCCAGCAGCGCGAGGAACCGCGCCACGACCTCCATGGTCTCGGTGCAGTCGGCCACGATCTCCGCGAACGACGCGGTGCCCTTCTCGATCAGCATCGCGCGCAGGACGTCCGCCGTCTCGCGGATCGACACGCGGTGCTGGTGGATGTGCGCCACCGACAGCGTGCGCTTCTGCTTGGGGCGGAAGGCGGCGGCCGCGATCAGGGCGAACCTGTCGGGCGTGACGCCGAGCATCACCTCGGGCAGCAGGCCCTCGAAGCGCGGTTCCAGGGACACCGAACGCGGGTAGCGGCGGTACGCGCCCTGTTCCAGCTCGGCGAACAGCGCGGCGACCTGCTTGTACGCGCGGTACTGGAGCAGACGCGCGAACAGCAGGTCGCGGGCCTCCAGCAGCGCGAGGTCGTCCTCGTCCTCCACGTCGCCGGTGGGCAGGAGCCGCGCGGCCTTCAGGTCCAGCAGGGTGGCGGCGATGACCAGGAACTCGGTGGTCTCGTCGAGGTCCCACTTGTCGCCCATGCCGCGGATGTGCGCGATGAAGTCGTCGGTGACCGTGTGCAGGGCCACCTCGGTCACGTCGAGCGTGTGCTGCGAGATCAGTTGCAGCAGCAGGTCGAACGGTCCCTCGAAGTTCGTGAGCCTGACCTTGAACTTGCCGTCGTCAACCGGAGTCTCAGCAGGGGCTTCCTCTGTCACTGCTCGCGCAACCTGCGTACCAGCAACGACGCGTCACCGAGCGTCTCGAGGTCGTCGAGCACGATGGCGATCGCCTCGCGCACCACCCGGCCGCGGTCGACGCCGAGGCCGTGGGAACCGCGCAGCGCGAGCCGCGCCTGCTCCAGCGACATCAGCTCCTCGTCGGACACGTACACCGTGATCTTCGTGGTGTGCTTGGTGCGACCGGAACCACGGCGTTGCTGCGGGGCGTCCTCCGAGGAGGACACCTCCGGGGTCGGAGCAGCGGTCAGCCGGAACAGTTCCGCGGCGCCCGGCAGTGATGGGCGGCGGTTCACCGGGCGATCACCTCGCGAGCCAGGGCGCGGTAGGCGTTGGCACCGGACGAGCGCGGCGCCCAGCGCGTGATCGGCTCGCCGGCCACGGTGGTCTCCGGGAAGCGCACCGTGCGGTTGATGACCGAGTCGAACACGATGTCGCCGAACGCCTCCACGACGCGGGCCATGACCTCGCGCGAGTGCAGCGTGCGCGGGTCGTACATCGTGGCGAGGATGCCGGTGATGTTGAGCTTGGGGTTCAAGCGTTCCTTGACCTTCTCGATGGTGTCGATGAGCAGCGCCACCCCGCGCAGCGAGAAGAACTCGCACTCCAGCGGGATCAGCACACCGTCCGCGGCCGCGAGGGCGTTCACCGTGAGCAGGCCGAGCGAGGGCTGGCAGTCGACCAGCACGTAGTCGTAGTGCTCGATCACGGGACGAAGGGTGCGCACGAGCGTGTGCTCGCGCCCCACCTCCGACACGAGCTGGATCTCAGCCGCCGACAGGTCGATGTTGCTCGGCAACAGGTCCATGTCGTCGACCATGGTCTTGCGGATCACGTCGGGAACGGCGGTGTCGTTCTCCATGATCACGTTGTAGATCGTCGTCTCGAGCTGGTGCGGGTGCACGCCGAGACCGACCGACAGCGCGCCCTGCGGGTCGAAGTCGACGAGCAGCACGCGGCGGCCGTACTCGGCCAGCGCCGCGCCCAGGTTGATGGTCGTCGTCGTCTTGCCGACGCCGCCCTTCTGGTTGCACACCGCCAGGATCTTCGCCGGGCCGTGGTGCAGCAACGGCGGCGGGTCCGGGATCACGCGACGGGCTCTCCCCGTCGGGCCGATGCCGTCGACCTGCTCCGTGGCGACGTCGTCCACCGGCGCGGCGTGCGGGGCCAGGTTCAGGTCGGCACGGGGCGCGAAGGCGTGCTCCGGTGTCGACATGGCTGGCGTTCCCTCACTGGTCGTAGTCGTCTCTCCGGGCGCAGCGTAGGCCGCACCCGTGCGAGCGGCAACGCGCCTCGCCGAGGTTTGTCAAGACTTGGTCAGACAGCGACATCCGTTCGTGTTCGCCGGTCGGCGGCGGACAGCACCACGTCCAGCAGGCCCGGGAAGAGAAGGTCCAGGTCATCGCGGCGCAGCGACACCCAGCGCTGGTTGCCGCGGCAGCGTGTTCGGGTGAGGCCGGCTTCGCGCAACACGCGCAGGTGCTGGGAGAGAGTCGACTTCGCCACGTCAACCTCGAAGGCCCCGCACAGGCGTTCGCCGCTCATCTGGATCTGGCGCACGACCGCGAGCCTCGTCGGGTCACTCAGCGCGTGCAGCACGGCGGCTAGATCAATGGCCTGTGGGGACGGCTCGTCCAAGTTCGGCACCTGCCCACCGTACCCGTGGAAGCCTCATGTTCCAGAGGCCCGAGGGTGCGCAGTTGCGTAGACCTCCCTCAAAGTCGTAACGGTTACCAGTGTGTACACCTGAGTGGTCGTAACGGATGCGTGCCCGAGGAGTTCCTGCACCACCCGAACGTCGGCACCCCCTTCGAGCAGATGGGTGGCGAACGAATGCCGCAACGTGTGGGGGGACACCGCGGCGGTGATTCCCGCGTCCTCCGCGGCGGTCTTCAGCACAGTCCACGCGCTCTGCCGGGACAGCCTTCCGCCCCGTGCGTTCAAGAACAACGCGGGCGTGCCACGTCCCTTCTCCGCCAACGCGGGGCGCGCCCGGACCAGATAGGCGTCCACCGCGGCCAACGCCGGCCGCCCGACCGGGACCAGCCGCTGCTTGCCGCCCTTCCCGTCCAGCAACACCGTCCGCTCCGCCGCGTCGATGTCGTCCACGTCGAGCCCGACCACCTCGGAGATCCGGGCTCCCGTCGAGTAGAGCAATTCAAGGAGCGCCTTGTCCCTGAGGTTCCCCACGGTGTCCAGCAGGGTGAGAACATCATTGACGGGTAATGCTTTCGGCAACCTCTTCGGAGGCGATGGCGGGTGCACGGCACGTGCGACGTCATGCGGCACAACGCCTTCACGGTGTGCGAAGCGGTGCAACCCGCGCACGGCGACCAACGTCCGTGCGGCCGAAGAAGCCGCGAGCCCGCTCTCGCGCAACACGGCGAGAAACTCACTCACCTGCAACTCCGTCACGGCCGCAAGGTCCGTGACCCCCAGCGTTTCCAGGTGCTCGGTGTACCGGCGCAGGTCGCGCGTGTAGGAGTCGAGCGTGTTGCGGGCGGTGCCGCGTTCCACGGCGAGGTGGTCGAGATACGTCGCCACCAACTCAGAAATCACGCCAGGCCTGCCAAGACGATCTCCCCATCACGCGCGTTGACGCCCATGGCCAAGGCGGGGTCTTCCGCCACGGCACGCTCAAAACCCTTGTCCGCCAACGCGATGACGTACGGCAGCGTCACGTTCGTGAGCGCGTACGTCGACGTGTTCGGCACGGCACCGGGCATGTTCGCGACGCAGTAGAACACGGACTCGTGCACGCGGTAGGTAGGTGCGTCGTGCGTCGTCGGCCGCGTGTCCTCGAAACAGCCGCCCTGGTCGACCGCGATGTCCACGAGCACGCTGCCCGGCCGCATCCGCGACACGAGCTCGTTGCTGACGAGCTTGGGCGCCTTCGCACCGGGCACCAGCACGGCGCCGACGACGAGATCGGCCCAGCGGCAGGCCTTCTCGACCTCGTAGGCGTTCGACGCGATCGTCTGCAGGTGCCCGCGGTAGGTGAAGTCGATCTGCCGCAACCGGTTCACGTTCGTGTCGAGCACGACGACCTCGGCCTGCATGCCGACGGCCATCGTCGCCGCGTTCATCCCGGCGACGCCCGCGCCGATCACCGCGACCTTGCCCGCGGCGACACCGGGCGCGCCACCGAGCAGCACCCCGCGCCCACCTTGGGCCCGTTCCAGGCAGTGCGCGCCGACCTGGGCCGCCATCCGCCCGGCGATCTCGCTCATGGGCGCCAGCAACGGCAACGACCCGTCCGCCAGCTGCACGGTCTCGTACGCGATGGCCGTGATCCCCGACGACGCGATCGCGGCCGTGCACGCCGGCGACGCCGCCAGGTGCAGGTAGGTGAACAGCACCTGCCCGCGCCGCAGGCGGTGGTACTCGGGCTCGATCGGCTCCTTGACCTTCAGGACCAGGTCAGCGGTTCCCCACACCTCGTCGGCGGAGGAGGCGATGCGCGCGCCCGCTGACGCGTACTCCCGGTCGGGGAACGACGAGCCGGCGCCGGCGTTCCGCTCGACGACGACGGAGTGTCCGCGGCGCACCAGTTCGACCACTCCGGCGGGCGTGATGGCCACGCGGTACTCGTGGTTCTTGATCTCCTTTGGGACACCGACCAGCATCGTCGCAGCGTATTCCCGATGTGGATCTCCTGCATCGGATACCGTTCTCAGCCGTGTCAGAAGCATTCGGGCCGGAGCAGCAGCGCATCGGCAACCAGCAGCGCGAAGAGGCGATCACCGCCCTGAACGACCACTTCGCGATGGCGCGGCTCGACATCGGCGAGTACCAGGAACGCGTGAACCGCGCGTCCGGCGCGCAGAGCTACTTCGAGCTCGCCGAGCTGTTCCGCGACCTCCCACAGCCGCACCCGCCGTTCCTCGCGCCGCCCTCGGTGCCGTTCGCCGCCGTGCCCCCGCCCCAGCCGACGCAGCCGTACTACCCGCCGCCCACCGGCCCGCAGTACGCGGTCCCGCCGCCCCCGCCCGGCATGATCCCGCCGGGCTACGGCACCCCGGGAGCGCCATACGGCTTCGACCCGATCACCGGCGTTCCGCTGTCGGACAAGTCGAAGATCGCCGCGGGCGTGCTGCAGCTGTTCCTGGGCGGCTTCGGCGTGGGCCGCTTCTACACCGGCCACGTGGGCATCGGCATCGCCCAGCTGCTGACCTGCGGCGGGTGCGGTGTCTGGGCGCTGGTCGACGGCATCATCCTGCTGGTCAGCGGCGGTACGGACGCCCAGGGGCGCAAGCTCCGCGACTAGATCCCGGCGAGATTCCGTCCAACGCCCCACAGAGCCGCCACGACGAGAACGGCGACACCGACCGACTTCGGCACGGATCGTCGTTCGCCGGTCCACCGATCACGCGTCCACCGCGAGAACAGCCACACGGCCAGTGGCACGCCCAACGCGAGCATCACGGCGTTGAAGTGGAACGCGCTGACGACGTCCCCGTGCAGCAGCGCGTGCAGCATGCGCGTCACGCCGCAGGCAGGGCAGTTGAGCCCCGTCAGCCAGTTGAACGGGCACTTCGGCAGCAGGTTGCCGGGCTTGTTCGGGTCGACGAACTGCAGCACCACCACGCCGGCGGCGCCGAGCGCGAGAACGCCGAAGGGCGCCTTCAACCGTCCGAAGGCGCCCTTCACCGTCTGCATGGTGTCCAACCTACTTCTTGCGCGCGGCGAACCGGGTCGGCTTGTCGCGGAAGGGCGCGTCGGCCGGACGCGGTTCGGCCCGGCCCTCCAGCACCTCGCGGGCCGCGAGCAGCCCGGCGACCGCCGACGAGTTCACGATCTCGCCCGAGAGCACCATCCGCACGGCCTCGTCGATCCCGAAGCGGTGGATCTCCAGGTCCGCCTCCTCCTCGCCCTGCACGTCGCGGTCGACGTCGGAGAGCTCCCGCGCCAGGAACACGCGCACGACCTCGTCGGTGAACCCGGGAGACGCGGCCGTGTCGACCAGCACGTCCCAGCGCGCGGCGTCGAGCCCGACCTCCTCGGCCAGCTCGCGGCGGGCGCCGACGACCGGCTCCTCGCCGTCGTGGTCGAGCAGTCCGGCGGGCAGCTCCCACAGGTGCCTGCCCAGCGCGTGCCGGTACTGGTGGATCAGCACGACCTGGCTCGCGTCGTCGACGGCCACGACCGCGACGGCGCCCATGTGCTCGACGATCTCGCGCTTGGCCGTGCCGCCGCCGGGCATCTCGACCTCGTCGATCCGCAGCGCGACGACCCGTCCGACGTGCACGTCCTCGCTGGAGACCGTGCGGAAGTCGTGGCGCGTCACTTGGACGCGCCCGCGGTCAGCGGGAGGCGGTCGGCCACCCGGTAGTCGATCGCGGCCTTCACGAACGCCGCGAACAGCGGGTGCGGCTTCGTCGGGCGCGACTTGAGCTCGGGGTGCGCCTGCGTGCCCGCGTAGAACGGGTGCACGTCGGCGGGCAGTTCGACGAACTCGACCAGGCGGCCGTCGGGCGACGTGCCGGAGAAGACCAGGCCGGCGTCGGCGAGCTTGCCCCGGTACGCGTTGTTGACCTCGTAGCGGTGGCGGTGGCGCTCGGAGACCTCGGTGGCGCCGTACGCGGACGCGACCACGGAACCGGGCGTGAGCTTCGCGATGTACGCGCCGAGGCGCATCGTGCCGCCCATGTCGCGCTGACCGGCGACGACGTCCTGCTGGTCGGCCATCGTGGAGATGACCGGCGTGCCGCCCTCTTCGAACTCACTCGAGTTCGCGTCCTCGATGCCCGCGAGGTTGCGCGCGGCCTCGATGACCATGCACTGCAGGCCGAGGCACAGACCCAGCGTCGGCACACCGCGCGTGCGGGTGTACTTCAGCGCGCCGAGCTTGCCCTCGATGCCGCGCACGCCGAAACCGCCGGGGATCAGCACGCCGTCCATGCCGGACAACGCGCGCGCGGCACCCTCGGGCGTCTGGCACTCGTCCGACGGCACCCACTTGATCTCGACCTTGGCGTGGTGTGCGAACCCGCCCGCACGCAGCGCCTCGGTGACCGACAGGTAGGCGTCGGGCAGGTCGACGTACTTGCCGACCAGGGCGATCTTCACCGTCTCGGACGGGTTGTGCACCCGCTCCAGCAGGTCGCCCCACACCGTCCAGTCGACGTCGCGGAACGGCAGGTCGAGGCGGCGCACGACGTAGGCGTCGAGGCCTTCGGCGTGCAGCACCTTCGGGATGTCGTAGATCGACCGCGCGTCGACGGCCGCGACGACGGCGTCGGTGTCGACGTCGCACATCAGGCCGATCTTGCGCTTGAGCGAGTCCGGGATCTCCCGGTCCGCGCGGCACACGATCGCGTCGGGCTGGATGCCGATGTTGCGCAGCGCCGCGACGGAGTGCTGCGTCGGCTTGGTCTTCAGCTCACCGCTCGGCGCCAGGTACGGCACCAGGCTGACGTGCAGGAAGAAGACGTTGTCGCGGCCGACGTCGTGACGCACCTGGCGGCACGCCTCGAGGAACGGCAGCGACTCGATGTCACCGACCGTGCCGCCGACCTCGGTGATGACCACGTCCGGCGTGACGCCGTCGGCGTCCGGCTCGGCCATCGCCCGGATGCGGCGCTTGATCTCGTCGGTGATGTGCGGGATCACCTGGACCGTGTCGCCCAGGTACTCGCCGCGCCGCTCCTTGGCGATCACCTCGGAGTACACCTGGCCGGTGGTGACGTTGGCTTCGCCGCTCAGGTCTCGCGCGAGGAACCGCTCGTAGTGGCCGATGTCGAGGTCCGTCTCCGCGCCGTCGTCGGTCACGAAGACCTCGCCGTGCTGGAACGGGTTCATCGTGCCGGGGTCCACGTTCAGGTACGGGTCGAGCTTCTGCATCGTTACCCGCAGGCCGCGCGAGGTGAGCAACTGGCCGAGGCTGGAGGCGGTGAGCCCCTTGCCCAGGGAGGAGGCGACGCCTCCCGTGACGAAGACGTGCTTGGTCGTACGTGCCTGCTGCACCAACGGGGCTCCCGTGAAAATCGTGGGGGCCGAATCCCCCTATCCACGGGCCATAACGCTAACACGCCGCCGGTCACTCAGCGCACCACGACCCGGCAGATCACATCACCCGATCGGCGCAGCGAGGGGTTTTGCCGAACTTCCCCCGGCACGGCCCGACATCAGGAAAAGTTGTCACGTGACCTTCGACGTGGCAGGGGAAGCCGCAAAAGTCGTGCGCGACCGCTCGGCGGCGTGGCGGTTCATCGAGGGTTTCGCGGCCGCATGGGCCGAGCCGATCGAGGCCTGGGACGGCTGGAACCACGCCGACCTGAACGCCGCCGAAGACAGGCTGGGCGTGCGGCTGCCGGACGCGGTGCGCGACGCGTACGCGTTGTTCGGCAAGCGCCCGGACCTCACGAGCAACCAGGACTGGCTGCTCACCCCCAGCGAACTGCGGCTCGACGGCGAGGTCGTCGTGTTCCGCAGGGAGATCCACTCCGTCACCTCGTGGGGCGCGGCCCTCGACGACCCCGACCCGGCCGTCGTGCACGCGACGGAACGCGGCTGGGAACCGTGGCTGCCGCACTTCTCCGCCGCCTGCGTCGAGCTGGTGCTGTCGGAGGCGCTGTTCCGCGACGGGGCCGTGACAGCGGACAGGGAGACGTCCGCGGCGGACGTCTCCCTGCTCGAAGACCACTTCGCACTGCTGCCGCTGCACGGTCCCGGCACCCGCTGGTTCGTCAGCGACGACCTGATCGTGCGCGAGGACGACGGTGAGTGGCTCTGGGCCCGTGCCCGCACACCGGAGTCGCTGGACATGCTGACCCGGTGGCTTCCCGGCGAGTGGGCGACCGACTAGGCCCTGGCCCGCCTAGCCCTGGGTGCCCGGCGAGGACGCCTCGGCGTTGCCCGCCACGCCGTACCGGCCGGAACGGCCCTCCAGCTGTTCGCGCAGCGCCATCACCACGACGACCTGGCCCGCCGGAGTGTCGGAGTTGTCCACCGTGGACAGGATCGAGGTCGCGGCGGTGTCCGCGCGGACCACGCCGATCGCCCCCGTGCCGTTCGCGGAGCCGTTCGCGCCGGCCAGCACGACGCCCGCACCGGACCGGTCGAGCTGGGTGGCGAACCGCGCGACCGTCGAGGCCCTGTCCGCCGCCGAGTCGCCGATCGCGGCACCGCCGGTCAGCACGATCGCGAGCTGCGCCGGCTTCACTCCCGAGGTCGCCTTCACGAACCCGGCGTTGGTGAGGCCGGACAGCGCGGACGCCATCTCGTCGGCCGTGGCCTGGGGCTGGTTGTTGGTGGGGTTGAGCAGCAGCAACGTCCCGAAGAGACCACCGGCGCGGGTGCCGGGGTCCACGGCCGTGGGCAGTTGGGAGCCGGCGGGCTGCAGCCGTGCCACGAGGTCGCGCAGCTGGTCGCCGCGCGACGGGTCGGCGAACGCGTCGGTCAGCTGGACCTCGCCGGTGACGGTGGCGCTCGCGGCCTTCAGCAGCCCGGTGAGGGCGTCCCGGTCGGCCGGGCGGGCGTCCGCGGTGGTGACGATGACGACCGTGCGGTCGGTGAGCCTCTCCTTCACGGCCAGCGGACCGACCGACGTCGCGAACTCGTCGGCCTCGGTCAGCTTGGCGTTCAACGCGTTGCGGTCGTTCTGCAGGTCGTTCACCTGCTGTGCCAACGTGTTCTTCTCGTCGCTCAGCCCCGACAGCAGCCGCCCGCTGATCGCGGTCGAACCCAGCACGACACCGACCGCCAGCGCGAGGAACACCGCGGTGATCGAAACTATGTGGTAGCGCAACGTGATCACGTGAACAACCCCTTGAACCAGTTGACGACGGAGTGCCAGCCGTCGACCGCGATGTCGACGTAGACGTGACCGACGCCGGACACCGCCAGCGCCGCCGCCATGGCGACGATCGCGGCGGTCACCAGCAGGACGATCACGCCCAGCGAGACCCGGCTGCGGTGCAAGGTCGCGACGGCCTCCCCGTCGACGAGCTTGCTGCCGAGCTTCAACCGGGTGAGGAACGTGGAGGGGTTGGAACCGGAGTGCCCGCGGTCGAGGAACTCGCGCAGCGTCGCGCGCAGCCCCACCGTGACGACCAGGGACGCCCCGTGTGCCTCGGCGAGCAGCAACGCGAGGTCCTCCGCGTTGCCCGAAGCGGGGAAGGTCACGGCGCCGATGCCGAGGTCCTGGATCCGCTGCAGGCCGGGCGCGTGGCCGTCGGTCTGCGCGGGCACGACCACCTCGGAGGCCGCGCGCAGGGACGCGGTGCCGATGCCGTCGGGGTCGCCGACGACGATGTCCGGCTTGAGCCCGGCGTCGTGCAGCGTGTCCGCGCCCGTGTCGACGCCGATCAGCACCGGCCGGTACTCGCGGATGTACTTGCGGAGCTTGCGCAGCTCCTCGGCGTGCGACGGGCCGCCGGCGACGACGAGCACCTGCCGGTCGCGCATCGCCACGTAGACCTCGGGCACGCCGACGCCGTCGAGCACCAGCGCGCGTTCGCGGCGCAGGAACTCGATGGTGTTGGCGGAGAAGGCTTCCAGCTGCGCCGACATGCCGGCCTTCGCCTCGATCATCGCGTCGGCGATGCTCTCGGCGTCCTGCTCGACACCTTTGGCGAGCTCGCGTTCCCCGGCGTACACGACACCTTCGTGCAGCCGGATCTTCGTGCCTTCCTTGATCTCGCGCAGCGCGACGGCGCCGACGTCGTCGATCAGCGGAATGCCCGCCTCGATCAGCAGTTCCGGACCGAGGTTGGGAAAACGCCCCGAAATGGACGGCGACGCGTTCACGACGCCGACGACCTCGGCCGCGACGAGCGCCTCCGCGGTGCGCCGGTCGAGGTCGACGAGGTCCATGACAGCGACGTCACCGGCACTCACGCGCCGAACCAGGTCGCTCGCGCGCCGATCAACCCGCGCGACGCCCGTGACACCGGGAAGTTCGTGGTTGGTGCGGCTCAGCAGCCCGGAAAGCTTCATGGGCCGATAGTGACCCACGGTGTGGACGTGACAGGTGAGGCACGCCGGGCGATTCCAGGTGGTCAGTCGTCGGGGTGAACTACCACACCGGCGAACGCGACGACCACCGCGGCCATGAGGACCCAGACCCCGTTGCCGAAACCGGCTTGCAGCGCGGGATCGATCGCGATGTTGCCCTCCTGGTGAAAGCTGATCGCGTTCAGCAGGTACACGAACAACATGCCGGTGACACCCGCGAGCCCGGCGGCTCCGGCATACGCGACCTTCCGCCACCGCATCCCGGCCAGCACGGCAGCGGCGGCCACCACGACCGGGATGCCGAACAACGGCCCGTGCTCGTCCTTCGTGGCACCGAACTGCGTGCTCCACCCGGTGGTGACGTACGCGGTCTGCGGCTGCCCGGGAGCAAGCCTGATCAAGAGCTCGGAGAACGGCAGGAACGTCGCCCCGACCGCGGCCGCGGCGGCCAGCCCGAGCAGGACCAGCCCGAGAACCCTCCTCACGCCGCCTCCCTCTGCGCGGCGACGGCCCCCGCGAGCGCCACCAGCGTTCCCACCACGAGGAACACCAGCCCGAACCCGACGGCGAAGTCCCCCTGCTGCTCGACGGCGTGCCCGCGCTCCGACACCACGAGCGCCCCGATCACCCCGACGGCCCCGACCTGCCCGGCCGCCCCGGCGAGTGCCGCCCGGTCGACCCAGACCCCCAGCACCAGCAACACCACCGTCACCACGACCGGCACCCCGTACCAGGGCGACAGCTCACCGGCGGGCCAGTCCCCCGGCTTGTTGAGGATCTCCGTCCCCCAGGCCCGGACCACGACCTCGACACCACCGGCGTACCCCGTCGAGTACCACGGCAACACCATGGCGGTCGCCGTCAGCACCACCCCGACAGCGATCAACGCGACCGCCGTGGCTCTCCCGATCACCGCGTCTCCTGTTGCTCGTCCTGGGGAAGGGCGATCCCGAAGGGCGGTGTGTCGTCGTCCGCGTCGAGCTGGTGCACGACCACCCCGTCCTCGTCCGCCTCCGCGGCTCCCACCGGCTCGGGGTGGCGCTGCTGCGCGAGCACCGCGCCCACCAGTCCGATGATCGCGGCGGCGACCAGCAGGTACATGCCGCCGTGGTAGACCAGTTCCTGCCGGGGTGCGAGCGGCTCGTCGGCGACGACCCGCGTCAGCGAGTACACCTGGCCCACGTAGAGGAGCACGACGCCACCCAGCAGGCCGGCCGCACCTGCCGCGAGCGGCCGTCCGATGAACGCGGTCCTGTCCCGCAGCAGCAGCACCACGGCCGCCGCGACGACCAGCGCCGCGATGACCACGGGCCATCCGGCGGCGTAGAACGCGGGCTGCTCGCGAACAGTGGTGGACGGCTCCGACGACGTGGTCCACAGCGTGGTGGTGATCGTCAGACCGGGCCCGAAGTCCTTGTACACACTGCTGAACGTGGGCTGGAACGACGCGACGACGGCCAGCGCCGCCCCCAGCACGAGCAGGACGCCGGCGATCCGGCGGCGGTCAGCCATCCCTCGGCTCCACGATCACCGGGTACCCGTACGGCGGCGTGTCGGTGTCGTCAGCCTCGTCGTCGATCTGGTGGATCACGGCCCCCTCACCGGTGTCGGCGGACCTGTCCGCCCTGGGCAACTCCTGGTGCAACACCGCCGACACCACACCGATCCCGGCGGCCACGATCAGCAGGATGACCCCGTCGCCCTGCTCCACCTCGATGGGCACGCGAGCGTCGAGGTCACCGAGCCGGTCCACCACACCCCGCACCTGGGAGACGGCGGACCAGACGGCCCCGGCCAGCACCCCGGCCCCGAGCAGCGTCGCCACCCTCATCGCCGGGACCCGGAACGCCAGCACGGCGGCCAGTGCCATGACGAGCGCCGCACCGACGGCCGGCTCCCCGAACTCGAGGGGCTGCAGCAGCAGGATGTCGCGGAAGTCGTCGCGCTCCACCACCCACGCGGTGGACTCGAAGCGCAACGTACGGCCGTTGGCCAGGACCTGCACCGAGTACGCGGGCAGGAAGGTCGACGCCACGGCCAGACCGGCCGCGACCAACACCAGCACCGCCCCGAACACCCGGCGCGTGGTCAAAGATCCGGTCACGCTCCCATCATGCCGAACCCCGCGGGGATCAGCCGAGGGGTGCGCGACCGGTTCCGTCAGGCCTTCTTCTTGCGCCGCCGGACCACGGGCGCGGAGGACTTGTCGGCCGCCGCGGCGGCCAGCAGCTCCTCGGCGTGGGCCCGGCCCGTGTCGGTCGAGTCCATGCCCGCCAGCATCCGGGCGAGCTCCACGACCCGTTGCGTCTCGTCGAGCCTGCGCACGGCGGAGCGCGTGAACGTGCCGTCGGCGGACTTGTCCACCACCAGGTGCCGATCGGCGAACGCGGCCACCTGCGGAAGGTGCGTCACCACGATCACCTGGTGCGACCGCGCGAGCCGGGCGAGGCGGCGACCCACCTCGACGGCCGCCCGTCCACCGACACCGGCGTCGACCTCGTCGAAGACCAGCGTGGGCACCGGGTCCGAGTGCGACAGCACCACTTCCAGCGCCAGCATCACCCGGGACAGCTCACCACCGGAAGCCCCCTTGTGCACCGGCAGGGCAGGCGCCCCGGGGTGCGAGATCAACCGCAGCTCGACGTCGTCGACCCCGGACGACCCGGCGTGCAGGACGGACCGCCCGACCGGCAGGGCCTGCGCGTCCCCGGCCTCGGCGTGCCGGGGCCGGACGGCGAGCTCCACGGAGGCGTGCGGCATGGCCAGCCCGTCCAGCTCCTCGGTGACGGCCTTGCCCAGTTCGAGAGCGGCCTCGACGCGAGCGGCCGTCACCTGCGCCGCGAGCGTCGCCAGTTCGGTGGCCAGCTCGTCGCGGCGGGCGGCGAGCCCGGTCAGCGCCTCTTCGGACGTGTCGAGCCCGCCCAGACGCGTCCGCGCGTCCTCGGCCCACGCGATCACGCCGTCGACGTCGGCCGCGTACTTGCGGGTCAGCGCTTTCAGCTCGGCCTGCCGCTGCAGCACGGCCTCCAGCCGACCGGGGTCGGCCTCCAGCTGGTCCAGGTACCCGGAGATCTCGGCACCGACGTCGGCCAGCAACGTCGCCGCCTCGACGAGCCGGGGCTCCATCTCGCGCAGCTTCGGGTCCTCCGACGCGGAGAGCCTCCGGGCGGCCTCGGAGATCAGGCCGAGGGCGCCGGGGTTCTCCGGGTCGCCCTCCAGCGAACCCGACACCGCGAACTGCGCGCCCTGGGCGGCCTCGCGGAGCTGGTCCGCGTCGGCCAGGCGGCGGGCCTCGTCGTGGAGTTCGGCGTCCTCGCCGAGCTTCGGGGCGACCGCGTCGATCTCGGTCAGGCCGTGCCGGAGCAGATCAGCCTCGCGGGCGAGTTCGCGGGAACGCTCGGTGCGTTCCTTCAGCTCCGCCGACACGCGCAGCCACTCCTCGCGGACGGCCTGGTAGGCGCGCAACGGCCCGCCCACGTCGTCGCCCGCGAAGCGGTCCAGCACGCCGCGCTGCTCGGTCGGCCTCATCAGCCGCAGCTGGTCGTTCTGGCCGTGGACGGCGATCAGCTGCTCCGCCAGTTCGGACAGCACGCCGACCGGCACGGAGCGACCGCCGACGTGGGCCCGCGAGCGGCCGTCGGCGCCGACGGTGCGGATCGCGATCAGCGAACCGTCCTCGTCCGGGTCGCCGCCGACCTCCTCCGCCACCTTCGCGGCAGGGCTGCCCGCCGGGGCCTGGAAGCGGCCTTCGACCACCGCTTTGTCGGCTCCGGTGCGCACGCGGGACGCCTCCGCCCGGCCTCCGCCGAGCAGGTGCAACCCGGTCACGACCATGGTCTTGCCCGCGCCCGTCTCACCAGTCACTACGGTGAACCCGGGGTCCAGTTCAAGGGTGGCCTCGTCGATCACGCCAAGGCCATTGATGCGCATCTCGGCCAGCACAGGGCGAACCTTACTTGTCGAGTCCGACATTTCCTCGCGGGCACCATAACGAGCCAGTGCCGACGCACCGAGCGGCGCGATCAGCCTGCCGATGGTCCCCGCCATCCCTTCACCGGCAGGTCGAACTTCTCGACCAGCCGATCCGTGAACGGTGCCTGGCGCAGCCGCACGACCTTGAGCGGCACCGCGCCCTCCACGATCTCGATCCGCGCGCCCGCGGGCAGCTCGAACGTGCGCCGCCCGTCCGCGGACAACGCCGCCGGATGCCCGGTCGACTCGATCTCGAACGCGACGTGCGACTTCGGCGAGACGACCAGCGGCCGGGCGAACAGCGCGTGCGCGTTGCTCGGCACCACGAGGATCGCCTGCACGTCCGGCCACACGACCGGGCCGCCGGCGGAGAACGCGTAGGCCGTCGAGCCCGTCGGCGTCGCGCACAGCACCCCGTCGCAGCCGAACGCCGACACCGGGCGCCCGTCGACCTCGACGACGACCTCGAGGATGCGTTCGCGGATCAGCTTCTCGACGCTGATCTCGTTGAGCGCCCAGGTCTTCACGACGACCTCGTCGTTCACCTTGGCGATCAGGTCGAGCGTCATGCGCTCTTCCACGAAGTAGTCGCGTTCCAGCACGTGGCCCACGGCCTCGTGCAACGCGTCCGAGTCGGCCTCCGCGAGGAACCCGACCCGGCCGAGGTTGACGCCCAGCACCGGCACCCGCGCCGGGCGGGCGAGCTCGGCACCGCGCAGCAGCGTGCCGTCACCGCCCAGCACCAGCACCAGCTCGGTGCCCTCGGCGGCGTGGTCGTCGGCGGGCACGACCTTGGTGCAGCACGACGGACCGAGGTCACGCGCCTCGTCGTCGAGCACCCTCGTCGTGACGCCCCCGACCGCGAGGCGGCCGGCCACCTGGCGGGCGAGATCGATGTTGCTCTGGTGGCCGGTGTGGACGACCAGCAGGACTTCCCTCATTGGGGCCCTTCTTCGACGGCGGTGCGCACCATCTCTGCCGCATCGACGGGATCGCCTTTGCGCAGCCAGAGGAAGTACTCGACGTTGCCGGACGGACCGGGCAGCGGGCTCGCGACGACCCCGTGCACGGCCAGCTCCAGTTCTCCCGCCGCCCTGGTCACGTCGAGCACGGCGTCGACGCGCAGTCCGGGATCGCGCACGACGCCGCCGGAGCCGAGGCGTTCCTTGCCGACCTCGAACTGCGGCTTGACCATCGGCAGCAGGTCGCCTTCCTCGTTCAGGCACGCGGCCAGTGCGGGAAGCACAAGCCTCAACGAGATAAACGAAAGATCGGCCACCACGAGTTCAACTTCGCCGCCGATGTCCTCGGGCGTGAGGGTGCGGACGTTGGTCTTGTCCTTCACCACGACCCGGTCGTCGGTCTGCAGCTTCCAGTCGAGCAGGCCCCTGCCGACGTCGGCCGCGACCACCTGACGCGCGCCTTTGCGCAGCAGCACGTCGGTGAAACCGCCAGTGGACGCGCCGGCGTCGAGACAACGCCTGCCGGTGGGGTCGATCTTGAAGCCGTCGAGCGCGCCGATCAGCTTGTGCGCGCCGCGGGAGGCCCAGTGGGGATCGTTGTCGATGTCCTTGACGACGACCGCGTCGGAGGTCTCCACGGCGGTCGCCGGTTTCGTCGCGACGGTGCCGCGGACCTTCACGCGGCCGTCGGCGACGAGTTGGCTGGCGTGCTCACGGGACCGGGCGAGCCCCCTGCGCACGAGTTCGGCGTCAAGCCGCACCCTGCGAGGCACTGTGCATCACACCTTGTCGATGCTCGACAGCGCGTCGGTGAGCGTCGCGTGCACGGCGTCGAACCGCGCGACGTGCTCGTCGAGGGGAACGTTCTCGAGCCCGTCGAGCCGCTCCAGCGCGCCGTCGATGGCGTCGGCCGGGTTGGGCGGCGGTCCGGGCAGGGGGTAGCTCACGGTCTTACGGTAGCCGATGCAAGACCGACAGGTCCGCGCCGACATACGTGGGCCTTTGCTCTTCCGGAAGCGCTTGCGCCTCCTGCTCGGTCGACACACCCGTGAGCACGAGCAGCGAGTCCATCCCGGCGTTCACCGCGCCCAGGACGTCGGTGTCGAGCCGGTCGCCGATCACCAGCGGGCGGTGCGCGCCGAGCTCCTTCGCCGCCTGCTGCAGCAGCGGGGTGGCGGGCTTGCCGGCGACGAGCGGCTCGGCGTCCGTCGCGGCCTTCAGCGCCGCGACGAGGCTGCCGTTGCCGGGCAGCAGGCCGCGTTCGGTGGGCAGGGTGGCGTCGACGTTGCACGCCACCCACAGCGCACCCGCGCGGATGGCCACGGTGGCCTCGGCCAGCTCACGCCAGCCGAGGTCCATGGACAGGCCCTGCAGGACCGCCACCGCGCCTTCGGCGGTGTCGGTCGGGATGAGACCGCGCTTGAACACCTCGGCTTCGAGAGCCTCGGTGCCCAGCACGAGCACGGTGGACCGCGCCGGCAGGCGCTCGGCCAGCATGGCCGCGCCCGCCTGCGAGGAGGTGCTCACCTCGTCGACGCTCGTGTCGAACCCGAGCTCGACGAGGTGATCGGCCACCGCCTGCGGTGAACGAGAGGCGTTGTTGGTGACGAACCGGATCCCGACGCCGTGCTCTCTTGCCTCGGCGACGGCTTCCACCGCGCCCGGCACGACCTCTTTGCCGCGGTAGACGGTGCCGTCGAGATCGATCAGCAACGCGTCGTACCGGTCGACCAACGTCTCGCTCACTGCTCCGCGGTCTCCTCCTGGGTCAGCTCGAACGCGCGCTCGGCGGCGTCCGTCTCCCCTTCGTCGTCAGCCTCGGCGGCGTTGAGGAACCACTTGACGGCTTCCTCGGTACGACCGGCCGCGGCCAGGTTGTCGGCGTAAGCGTAGAAGAGCCGCGCGGAGTAGGGGTTGCGCTGCCCCGGATCGAGGTCCGGCCCCTGCAACGCGACGACCGCCGCGTCGAGCTGACCCATGTCGCGACGAGCGCCGGCCGCGACGATCCGCAGCTCGATCTCGTCCTCCTGGCTGAGCTCCTTGGCCGCCGGGTCCTTGGCGAGGTCGATGGCCCGCTCCGGCCGGCCCAGGGCCCGCTCGCAGTCGGCCATGATCGCCAGGTGGCCCGGTCCGGGCATCATCCGGCGAGCGGCCCGCAGCTCGCTGAGCGCCTCGGCCCACTCGTCCGCGAAGTAGGCGGTCAACCCGGCCGCCTCGCGCACGACACCGACCCGCGCCGCCTTGCTCCGCGCGTACCGGGCGTGCTCCAGGGCCAGCTGCGGGTCCTCGTCGATCAGCAGCCCGGCCGCGGCCAGGTGCCTGCCGATGATCTCCGCGAGCCCCTTGGGCAGGCTGCGCAGCTCGAGCTTGATCTCGGGGTCGAGCAGCGACAGGTCGGCCTCCTCGGGCAGCTCGGGCCGTCCGCCGCGGGGGGCGGGCGCCTCGTCGCGCTGCTCGGTCTCGTCCGCACCCGTGCCGGCGCTGTCGTCCGCGCTGTCGTCGGCGCGCTCGCCGGCCTCGGCCGTGCCGGCTTCGGCGGCGACCGCGGACTCCTCGACGGCCTTCGCCTCCGGCTCGGTCCCGGTGTCCTCGGCGTCGTCGACGTCCTCGGCTGCGGCGGGCTCACGGCCTGCCGCGGCACGAGTGGCGGCGGCACCGTCACCCAGGCGGTAACCGGAGCGCTCGGCGCCCCGGCTCACCTCGGCGGTGCCGGCCTCGACGTCGGTGCTGCCGGCACCGGTGGCGTCCTGGTCGGCGATGCGCTCCTGGAACCGGGCCGCACGCTCACGGCTCCGCTCGTCACGACGGTCGTCGCGCTGCGGAGCGGAACGCTCGTCCTTGCGGTCGTCGCTCTTGCGGTACCCACCGCGGTCGCTCGAACGGTCACCGCGGTACCCACCGCGATCGTCGCTCTTGCGGAACCCGCCGCGCTCACCGGAGCGCTCGCCGCGCGAACCACCGCGGTCGTCACTCTTGCGGTAGCCGCCACGATCGCCCGAGTCGTCCCGGCGGTACCCGCCGCGGTCACCCGAACGCTCGCCGCGGAAGCCACCGCGATCACCGGAGTCGCTCTTGCGGTACCCGCCGCGGTCACCAGAGCCCTGGCCCCGGTAGCCGCCACGATCGCTCGAGCGGTCGCCGGAGTCGTCACGACGGAACCCGCCGCGCTCGCCCGAACGCTCGCCGCGGTACCCGCCCCGGTCACCCGAGTCGTCACGACGGAAGCCACCGCGGTCGCTCGAACGGTCACCCCGGTACCCGCCACGATCACCGGAGTCGCTCTTGCGGTACCCACCGCGGTCGTTCGAGTCGTCACGACGGAACCCGCCGCGGTCGTTCGAACGGTCACCGGAGCCCTGGCCCCGGTAGCCGCCGCGGTCGTCGCTCTTGCGGTAGCCACCGCGGTCACTCGAGCCGCCGCGCTCGCCGGAGCGGAACCCGCCACGGTCGCCGGACTCGCTCTTGCGGTAACCGCCGCGGTCGTTCGAGTCGTCACGACGGAAGCCACCGCGGTCGCTCGAACGGTCACCGCGGTACCCACCGCGATCACCGGAGTCGTCCTTGCGGTAGCCGGGACGGTCACCCGAGCCCTGACCGCGGTAGCCACCCCGGTCGTCACTCTTGCGGTACCCACCGCGGTCGCCCGAGTCGTCGCGACGGAACCCGCCGCGGTCACCGGAACGCTCGCCGCGGTAGCCACCGCGGTCGCCTGAATCGTCCTTGCGGTAGCCGGGACGGTCGCCGCGGTACCCACCGCTGCGCTCACCGGAGCTCTGCCCGCGGTAACCGCCCCGGTCGCCCGAGTCGCTCTTGCGGTAGCCACCGCGCTCGCCGGAACCACCGCGGTCGCTCGAACGGTCGCCGCGGTAGCCACCGCGATCACCGGAGTCGTCCCTGCGGTAGCCGCCGCGGTCACTGGAACCCTGGCCGCGGTAACCCCCGCGGTCGTTCGAACCCTGACCGCGGTAACCGCCGCGGTCGCCGGAGCCGGCGCGGTCGTCTCGACGGTCACCGCTGTTGGTGCGGTCGCCGGAGCCTTCACCACGCTGGGAGTTGTTGCTGAACTTTCGATCGCCTGCTGGACGGCCACCCTCGGAACGGCGCGGTCGGTCTCCCTGGCCACGCTGACGGTCGCCGGGACGATCCCCGAACCTGGACACCTAATCCTCCTATGGACACGCTGAAAGGGGCTTGTGAGCGAGCACTGTTGTTGTGCCCCGCAATCACAAGCCCCTTCAGGGAAGAAAGTTCGGCGGCGACCTACTCTCCCACACCGTAACCAGTGCAGTACCATCGGCGCAGAAGGGCTTAACTACCGGGTTCGGAATGGGACCGGGTGTTTCCCCAACGCTATAACCACCGAAACACTATGAAATTACAACCAGCAACCCCGAGAAGGGCCTGCTCGATCGGTTCTGGTTGTTCTTCCAGAACCGCACAGTGGATGCGTAGCGTCTTTGTAACAAGTCCTCGGCCTATTAGTACCAGTCAGCTCCAACCGTTACCGGTCTTCCACCTCTGGCCTATCAACCCAGTGGTCTAGCTGGGGGCCTTAACCCACAAAGGGTGGGATACCTCATCTTGGAACGAGCTTCCCGCTTAGATGCCTTCAGCGGTTATCCCTTCCGAACGTAGCCAACCAGCAATGCTCTTGGCAGAACAACTGGCACACCAGCGGTCCGTCCGTCCCGGTCCTCTCGTACTAGGGACAGCCTTCCTCAAGTATCCTACGCGCGCGGCGGATAGGGACCGAACTGTCTCACGACGTTCTAAACCCAGCTCGCGTACCGCTTTAATGGGCGAACAGCCCAACCCTTGGGACCTACTCCAGCCCCAGGATGCGACGAGCCGACATCGAGGTGCCAAACCATCCCGTCGATATGGACTCTTGGGGAAGATCAGCCTGTTATCCCCGGGGTACCTTTTATCCGTTGAGCGACCACGCTTCCACAAGCCATGGCCGGATCACTAGTTCCGACTTTCGTCCCTGCTCGACCCGTCAGTCTCACAGTCAAGCTCCCTTGTGCACTTGCACTCAACACCTGATTGCCAACCAGGCTGAGGGAACCTTTGAGCGCCTCCGTTACTCTTTGGGAGGCAACCGCCCCAGTTAAACTACCCACCAGGCACTGTCCCTGATCCGGATCACGGACCGAGGTTAGACATCCAATACGACCAGAGTGGTATTTCAACGATGACTCCACAACCACTGGCGTGGCCGCTTCACAGTCTCCCACCTATCCTACACAAGCCGAATCGAACACCAATACCAAGCTATAGTAAAGGTCCCGGGGTCTTTCCGTCCTGCCGCGCGTAACGAGCATCTTTACTCGTAATGCAATTTCGCCGGGCCTGCGGTTGAGACAGTCGAGAAGTCGTTACGCCATTCGTGCAGGTCGGAACTTACCCGACAAGGAATTTCGCTACCTTAGGATGGTTATAGTTACCACCGCCGTTTACTGGCGCTTAAGTTCTCAGCTTCGCCCCGAAGGACTAACCGGTCCCCTTAACGTTCCAGCACCGGGCAGGCGTCAGTCCATATACATCGTCTTGCGACTTCGCATGGACCTGTGTTTTTAGTAAACAGTCGCTTCTCGCTGGTCTCTGCGGCCGTCTCGCCCTAGCCTGCAAGAGGCTTCAAGCGCTACGGCCCCCCTTCTCCCGAAGTTACGGGGGCATTTTGCCGAGTTCCTTAACCACAGTTCGCCCGATCGCCTCGGTATTCTCTACCTGACCACCTGTGTCGGTTTGGGGTACGGGCCGCGTGAAAGCTCGCTAGAGGCTTTTCTCGGCAGCATGGGATCACTCTACTTCGCCTCAATCGGCTACGCATCACGTCTCAGCCTATATGAACTGCGGATTTGCCTACAGTTCGGCCTACACGCTTGCACCAGTACTACCACTCACTGGCGGAGCTACCCTCCTGCGTCACCCCATCGCTTGACTACTACAAGTTCAGGTCCCGCGCTCCACAGTCCCCATCAACCCGAAGGCTTCAGGAGGTGCTTTGGGCGGTTAGTATCACAAGGTTCATCATGGGCGCGTTCACACGGGTACGGGAATATCAACCCGTTGTCCATCGACTACGCCTGTCGGCCTCGCCTTAGGTCCCGACTTACCCTGGGCGGATTAGCCTGGCCCAGGAACCCTTGGTCATCCGGCGGACGAGTTTCTCACTCGTCTTTCGCTACTCATGCCTGCATTCTCACTCGCATAGCGTCCACGGCTGGATTACTCCGCCGCTTCAACCGCTACACGACGCTCCCCTACCCATCCCGAGTCAAGCTCGAAATGACACAGCTTCGGTGGTGTGCTTAAGCCCCGCTACATTGTCGGCGCAGGACCACTTGACCAGTGAGCTATTACGCACTCTTTAAAGGGTGGCTGCTTCTAAGCCAACCTCCTGGCTGTCTGTGCGACCCCACATCCTTTCCCACTTAGCACACACTTAGGGACCTTAGCTGGCGTTCTGGGCTGTTTCCCTCTCGACTACGAAGCTTATCCCCCGCAGTCTCACTGCCGCGCTCTCACACCTCGGTATTCGGAGTTTGGTTGATTTCGGTAAGCTTGTGGGCCCCTAGACCATCCAGTGCTCTACCCCCGAGGTGAAACACACGACGCTGCACCTAAATGCATTTCGGGGAGAACCAGCTATCACGGTGTTTGATTGGCCTTTCACCCCTAACCACAGCTCATCCCCCAGGTTTTCAACCCTGGTGGGTTCGGGCCTCCACGCGGTCTTACCCGCGCTTCACCCTGGCCATGGCTAGATCACACCGCTTCGGGTCTAGACCACGCGACTCAAACGCCCTATTCAGACTCGCTTTCGCTACGGCTACCCCACACGGGTTAACCTCGCCACGTAGCACTAACTCGCAGGCTCATTCTTCAAAAGGCACGCCGTCACCCCTAAAGGCTCCGACGGATTGTAGGCACACGGTTTCAGGTACTATTTCACTCCCCTCCCGGGGTACTTTTCATCTTTCCCTCACGGTACTAGTCCGCTATCGGTCACCAGGGAGTATTTAGGCTTAGCGGGTGGTCCCGCCAGATTCACAGCGAATTTCACGAGTACGCTGCTACTTGGGAACACTCTAACGAGATGCCAGGTTTTCGAGTACGGGAGTTTCACCCTCTACGCTCACGCTTTCCAGACGCATTCCTCTAACCACAGCATTTTCTGACTCGTTGCCAGTCCGGCAGAACTGACCAAGAGGTCCCACGACCCCGCGAATGCAACCCCTGCCGGGTATCACACAGACGCGGTTTAGCCTCATCCGCTTTCGCTCGCCACTACTCACGGAATCACGGTTGTTTTCTCTTCCTGCGGGTACTGAGATGTTTCACTTCCCCGCGTTCCCTCCACATACCCTATGTGTTCAGGTATGGGTGACCCCACATGACTGGGGCCGGGTTTCCCCATTCGGAAATTCTAGGATCTCAGCTCGGTTGACAGCTCCCCTAGACTTTTCGCAGTCTCCTACGTCCTTCATCGGCTCCTGGTGCCAAGACATCCACCGTATGCCCTTACTAACTTGCTACAAAGATGCTCGCATCCACTGTGCAGTTCTCAAAGAACAATCAGATCCACTCGCACGATTGCGGGTGCCGGCCTGAACTCGAAGTTCAGGTGGTCCATCCGCGGCAAGTAGCCGATCACTGAAAGACACTAAGCGTGTTCTCTCAGGACCCAACAGCGTACCGATCAGTTCAGCCAACCCCCAACGATCCTTTCCACGCTCCGAAGAGCAGTACTCACATCGCCGGCAATCAGCCGTCATGCCAGCCAGCATCCACTAATGAGCCCACCCAGCATCAAGGCTGGTGTGGTTCTGACCAGCGCGGAGACGTTTGCTCCGAACACTGGTAGATGCTCCTTAGAAAGGAGGTGATCCAGCCGCACCTTCCGGTACGGCTACCTTGTTACGACTTCGTCCCAATCGCCAGTCCCACCTTCGACCGCTCTCCCCCTTGCGGGTTGAGCCACGGGCTTCGGGTGTTACCGACTTTCGTGACGTGACGGGCGGTGTGTACAAGGCCCGGGAACGTATTCACCGCAGCGTTGCTGATCTGCGATTACTAGCGACTCCGACTTCACGGGGTCGAGTTGCAGACCCCGATCCGAACTGAGACCGGCTTTATGGGATTCGCTCCACCTCACGGCTTAGCAGCCCTTTGTACCGGCCATTGTAGCATGTGTGAAGCCCTGGACATAAGGGGCATGATGACTTGACGTCATCCCCACCTTCCTCCGAGTTGACCCCGGCAGTCTCCCATGAGTCCCCACCATTACGTGCTGGCAACATGGAACGAGGGTTGCGCTCGTTGCGGGACTTAACCCAACATCTCACGACACGAGCTGACGACAGCCATGCACCACCTGTACACCGGCCACAAGGGGCCAATATCTCTACTGGTTTCCAGTGCATGTCAAGCCCAGGTAAGGTTCTTCGCGTTGCATCGAATTAATCCACATGCTCCGCCGCTTGTGCGGGCCCCCGTCAATTCCTTTGAGTTTTAGCCTTGCGGCCGTACTCCCCAGGCGGGGTGCTTAATGCGTTAGCTGCGGCACAGAGGGCGTGGAAGCCCCCCACACCTAGCACCCACCGTTTACGGCGTGGACTACCAGGGTATCTAATCCTGTTCGCTCCCCACGCTTTCGCTCCTCAGCGTCAGTATCGGCCCAGAGACCCGCCTTCGCCACCGGTGTTCCTCCTGATATCTGCGCATTTCACCGCTACACCAGGAATTCCAGTCTCCCTGCCGAACTCAAGTCTGCCCGTATCGACCGCAAGCTTGGAGTTAAGCCCCAAGTTTTCACGGCCGACGCGACAAACCGCCTACGAGCTCTTTACGCCCAATAATTCCGGACAACGCTCGCACCCTACGTATTACCGCGGCTGCTGGCACGTAGTTAGCCGGTGCTTCTTCTGCAGGTACCGTCACTTGCGCTTCGTCCCTGCTGAAAGAGGTTTACAACCCGAAGGCCGTCATCCCTCACGCGGCGTCGCTGCATCAGGCTTTCGCCCATTGTGCAATATTCCCCACTGCTGCCTCCCGTAGGAGTCTGGGCCGTGTCTCAGTCCCAGTGTGGCCGGTCACCCTCTCAGGCCGGCTACCCGTCGTCGCCTTGGTAGGCCATTACCCCACCAACAAGCTGATAGGCCGCGGGTCCATCCCATACCGCCGGAACTTTCCACCTTCAACCATGCGGAAGAAGGTCGTATCCGGTATTAGACCTCGTTTCCAAGGCTTATCCCAGAGTACAGGGCAGGTTACCCACGTGTTACTCACCCGTTCGCCGCTCGTGTACCCCGAAGGGCCTTACCGCTCGACTTGCATGTGTTAAGCACGCCGCCAGCGTTCGTCCTGAGCCAGGATCAAACTCTCCAATAAGGATCGTTGTGATCGCTCCAGACGGAATATGTCTGGCAATCTGGTCTTGCATCTCAAAGGAATACCCCGACGAGGGGTATTCATATTACTGGCTGTGTTTCGGCACGCTGTTGAGTTCTCAAAGAACACGCGCTCATCATCACGATCCGCCGCACGGCGACTCGATCCGAGGCTGTGTCGTACATAAGCTTGTGTTTGAAACTTCCGACGCCCTTGGCCTCTGAGCTCAGACGAGCTACCGGCTGGGTCTTCATCGTTTCGCGGTCACCCACTCTACCACAGTCCGTGGAAGCTTGGTTCGTGACCTGTGTCGCGCTCCGTTCCGGTGTTCCCGGCCCGTTCCTCGCTGACATGGAGAAAGTTACACGCACGCCAACTGAGGGTCAAATCGGGGGCAACCCGGCCGCCTGCGATCAAGAAACCGCAGGTCAACAGCCCCGTACAGGACCCTCTGATCACGCTATCGCAGCCCAAACCCGTGCACACTGTGACCGCGATCACACACAGAAACGTCGAAGGCCGTCGGCCCCGAGTGGGACCGACGGCCTTCCAGGACCTGAACGCGCAGGTCAGAGCTCCACGTGGACGCTCGCGTTGTTGCGCTTGCCGCGGCGCAGGACCAGCCACTTGCCGTGGAGCAGGTCCGACGACGTCGGCTTCCACTCCTCGTCGGTCACCTTCGCGTTGTTCACGTAGGCACCGCCCTCGTTGACCGTCCGCCTTGCGGCACCCCGGCTCTCGGCCAGGCCCGACGCGATCAGCAGGTCGACGATCGTGGGCTCGTCCGCGAGGCGCACCTGGCCCTTGGGCGCCTCGGCCAGCGCCGCTTCCAGCACCGACGCGTCGAGGTCGCGCAGCTCGCCCCGGCCGAAGAGCGCCGACGACGCGAGGATGACCTGCTCCGTCGCGCGCTCGCCGTGCACCAGGTCGGTGAACTCCTGCGCGAGGCGCTTCTGCGCGGCCCGCTTGTGCGGCTCCTCCGCGGTCTGCTTCTCCAGCTCGTCGAGCTCCTCACGGGTGAGGAACGTGAACAGCCGCAGGTAGCGCAGCACGTCGGCGTCACCGACGTTCACGAAGTACTGGTACCAGGCGTACGGCGACGTCATCTCCGGATCGAGCCACACGTTGCCGCCACCGGTGGACTTGCCGAACTTCCTGCCCTCGGCGTCGGTGACCAGCGGCGCCGTCAGCGCGTGGACGTGCTTGCCCTCGACGCGGCGGATCAGGTCCACGCCGCCGACGATGTTGCCCCACTGGTCCGAGCCGCCGATCTGCAGCGCGGTGCCGTACTTGCGGTGCAGCTCCAGGTAGTCGTTGGACTGCAGCAGCAGGTAGCTGAACTCGGTGTACGACATGCCGTCGCCCTCGAGGCGGCGCTTCACCGTCTCCCGCGACAGCATCACGTTGATCGAGAAGTGCTTGCCGACGTCGCGCAGGAACTCGAGCGCGGTGACCTGGCCGGTCCAGTTCAGGTTGTTCTCGACGACCGCGCCCGTGGCTGAGTCGTCGAAGTCGACGAACCGCTCCAGCTGGCCGCGGATTCGCCCGGCCCACTCGGCGACGGTGTCGAGCGAGTTCAGCGTGCGCTCACCGGTGTCGCGCGGGTCGCCGATCATGCCCGTCGCCCCGCCCGCCAGCACGATGGGCCGGTGCCCCGCCATCTGGAAGCGCTTGAGCATGAGCAGCGGGACCAGGTTGCCGGCGTGCAGCGACGGCGCCGTGGGGTCGAAACCGCAATAGAGGGTGAGCGGGCCGGCGTCCAGGTCCTTCCGGAGTGCGTCGAGGTCGGTGGACGTCGCGATCAGGCCGCGCCAGGCAAGTTCGTCAAGGATGTGCTCGCTCACGCGTCTCATTGTCGCCTACCTGGTCCAACGGGTTTCGACCCGGTGCTCGCACGGGTATGCCCGAGGGCATGACGGATCCTCGTGATGCGGAGTTACGGCGGCCCACTGAACACATGCCGCGCGTGAACGAGCCACATATGCCGCGTGTGAACGAGCCGGTGGTCGAGGAGGTCGTCCAGCGCGACGACGACTACCGCAGGGTGCGGACGGTGCGGACCGTCTGCGCGGTCATCGACATCGTGTGCTGGACCTTCGCCATCGTGCTGCTGGTGCACATCTTCCTGGTGATCGCCGGCGCGAACGCGGGCAACGGGTTCTTCCAGTTCGTCTCCGGGTGGGCGGACGGGATCACCCTCGGCCTGGACGGTCTCTTCACCCCGGAGAACGCGTCCGTCGCGACGCTGCTCAACGAGGGCCTGGCCGCTCTCCTGTGGCTGGTCATCGGTGCGTTGCTGACGAACCTGATCACTCGCGTCGCACTGCCCTCCGGACACCGCCGGGCCTGGTACCGCAGGACCACGGCCGTCCGCTGACGACGCGGCCCGGGCGAGTGAGCGTTCACCGACGAGCGTCGCAGCGGCGGGGCGTTCGTCGGTGACGCGTCATTGTCAGGTCGCCCGGGCTCGCGCGGTGCCAGTTCCGCGGCCAGTTCGGCCAGCAGCTCCTCCACGTGTCCCGCAGGACGTTTCGGGCCGTACCGTGGTCCGGTGGCCGAGTACCAGTTCGACGTCGCACCCTCCTTCGCCGAGGAAGACCGCGAGCACGTCCTGCCGATCGTGCGGCGGTTGGAGGAGCTCGGCGTCACGGTCTACTACGACGACGACCAGGTCGTTGCGCGGTGGGGAGCCAATCTGGTCGAGCACATCGAGGAGACGTTGACGCGCAAGGTGCGTTACGTCCTGATGTTCGCCTCGCAGCACTACGTGCAGACCCATTGGGCGACCTACGAACGCCAAACCGTGCAGGCGCGCGCACTGGCACAGCAGAGCGAGTACCTGCTGCCCATCAGGCTCGACGACACCGAAGTGCCCGGTCTGCTGCCCACCGTCGGGTTCCTCGACATGCGGCGGCACAGCACGGAGATCATCGCGCGGTCCGTCGTGCAGAAGCTGGTCCAGCACCGCACCGAGTTCTCCCCTCTGGCCCCGGTCACGCCGAAGTCGGTGGCCGCACTGGCACAAGCGAAGCCCCACGGCTGGGAATACCTGCTCTACGTGACCGTGGTGATGCAGGGTCTCGACGAGCTGGGCCAGAAGTACTGGGAGCACTTCCTGCGGTACGCACCGCGCAACGGCATCGTCGAGCACGGCAACGGGATCAACCTGATCCGCGACCGCAACGTGCAGCTCAGCGAGATCATCAAGGTCGCGGTCGAGACGGTGTTCACCCAGACGACCCAGGAAGCCGCGTTCGGCGCACGGGGTGTCCCCGGAGACCCAGACCGGATCGTGCACCTCGGCAAGCTGTTCGTGCACACCTTCGACGAGATCCTCGACTGGGCTCGCGGGATTCACGGCACCAGCTACGCCCAGGAGTCCGCGCGGGCTGCCGCTCGGATCCAGGCGCAGTTCGCTGATCAGCAGCTCCAGGCCATGTACGGCGTCGCGCAGAACCTGCGCGAGGTGGCGGACACGCTGGTCGAGCGGTTGACGGCCGGTGAGCAGCTCGACCTGACGGTCCCGCTCGTGTTCGAGGTCGATCCGGAGTTGGAACGCGCCTTCAAAGCGGCACTGGACAGGCTCCCGCGGTGACCGAGCCAGGCGCGCACGACCGAGCACCGGACCACGTTGCCGATACGTCAGTCATCCGATCCGGATCGCGTCCCGCCTCCAGGCCCGGTCGGCGGACACGCGGTTGCTCGCGATGCACGGATCCGTCGTCCAGCGTTGCTGGAGCCGCGTCGTCACGCTGACCTGCGGCGCTTGCCGCCCCTCTTGTACGTCGACACGGCGGGCGAGTCGATCCAGAACCGCCACGGCACGTCCATCGCCACGGCCACGCCGACGCGCGGGCCGGAACGCACCTCGGTGACCGGTTCGCCCGCGTACAGGCGCACGGGCGAGGAGGCCGAGGTCAGGTCCAGGCCGTTGGACGACCGGTCGAGCCCGAGGACCTTGCACAGCCGTGCGGGGCCCTTGGCCAGTTCGGCGGCGGAACGCGAGGCGGGGCGGCGGGAGAAGGCGATGTCCTCGCCCTCGACGACCTCTCCCGCGCGCAGCAGCACCGCGCCAGGCACACCGTTGGTCAGAGACACGACGTTCGCGCAGAAGTGCATGCCGTAGACGAAGTAGACGTAGAGGAACCCGGCCGGGCCGAACATGACCTCGTTGCGCGGGGTCTTGCCGCGGTAGCAGTGCGACGCCGGGTCGTCGCCGCCCCGGTACGCCTCCACCTCGACGACGCGCACGCGCACGCCGTCGGCCTCCAGGTACGAACCGAGGAGGAGCCGGGACGCATCGACCGGGTCGATGGCCAGCTCCTCCCTGGTCAGCAACCTAGAAGTCACGTGCGGCAGCGGCCTTCGCGACGAGGGCGTCCAGCTGTTCGCGGACTCGGGAGGGCGCCGTGCCGCCGTGGGCGTCGCGGGACGCGATCGAGCCTTCGACGGTGAGCACCGAGCGGACGTCCGGGGTCAGGGCGGGCGAGATCGCGAGGAACTCCTCGTCGGTCAGGTCCTCCAGGCCGACGCCGCGGGACTCGGCCGCGCGCACGCACGCACCGGCGGCCTCGTGGGCCACGCGGAACGGAACGCCTTGGCGCACAAGCCATTCCGCGATGTCCGTGGCGAGGGTGAAGCCCGCCGGGGCGAGCGACGCCATGCGGTCGACGTCGAACTTGAGCGTCGCCACCATGCCCGCGAACGCCGGGAGCAGGAGCTCCAGCTGCCCGACGCCGTCGAACAGCGGCTCCTTGTCCTCCTGCAGGTCGCGGTTGTACGCCAGCGGCTGCGCCTTCAGCGTCGCCAGCAGGCCCGCGAGGTTGCCGATCAGGCGGCCCGACTTGCCGCGGGCGAGTTCGGCCACGTCCGGGTTCTTCTTCTGCGGCATGATCGAGCTGCCGGTGGACCAGGCGTCGTCGAGGACCGCGAAGCGGAACTCGGCCGTGGTCCAGATGATGACCTCCTCGGCCACCCGCGAGAGGTTCACGCTGATCATGGCCAGCACGAACGCGATCTCGGCGGCGAAGTCGCGGGAGGCGGTGCCGTCGATCGAGTTCTCGACCGGGGCGTAGAAGCCGAGGTCCGCGGCCACCTTCGCGGGGTCGAGGCCCAGCGACGAACCGGCGAGGGCTCCCGAGCCGTACGGGGAGAAGCCGGCGCGCTTGTCCCAGTCGTGCAGGCGGTCGACGTCGCGCAGCAACGCGTGCGCGTGGGCCAGCAGGTGGTGCGAGAGCAGCACGGGCTGGGCGGACTGCAGGTGCGTGCGGCCCGGCATGACGGCGCCGAAGTGCGTCTCGGACTGGGCCGCCAACGCGTCGACGACGTCGAGGACACCGGCGGCGACCCGGCGGGCCGCGTCGCGCAGCCACATGCGGAACAGGGTCGCGACCTGGTCGTTGCGGGAACGGCCGGCGCGCAGCTTGCCGCCCAGCTCGGTGCCGGCGCGGTCGATCAGGCCCCGTTCCAGCGCCGTGTGGACGTCCTCGTCCTCCAGCACCGGGGTGAACGCGCCCGACTCGACGTCGGCGAGCAGCTCGTCCAGCGCCTTCTGCATGCCGGCGAGCTCGTCGTCGGTCAGCAGACCCGCGGCGTGCAGCACACGGGCGTGCGCGCGCGAACCCGCGATGTCGTACGGCGCCAGCACCCAGTCGAAGTGCGTCGACAACGACAACCGCGCCATCGCCTCGGCCGGTCCCGACTCGAACCGGCCACCCCACAAAGAACTCATTGCTGCGCAACTTTCATCTGGCCAACTCTCAGCTGGCGAAGTCGTAGAGCGATTCTTCCGAACGGGCGACGAGCCCGACCACGCGCCCCTCGTACAGCGCGACGTCGACCTCGCCGGAACCCGACGGCAAGGCCATTCGCGCGACCCGCACGGCGACGGAACCCAGGCTGGACCTGATCACGCCGGCGCGGAAGTTGAGCTCGCGGACGGCCTCGGCGACGGAGACGGTCTCGCCGTCCACCGCCACGACGACGCCCGCGTCGAACGTCAGTACGGCGTGCACGGGCTCATTCATCGACGTCGCCCGCGGCGAGCGCGGTGATCCGGTCGGCGAGCTCGGCACCGGTCATCGGCTCGCGGGCCACGACGAGGATCGTGTCGTCGCCCGCGATCGTGCCGACCACCTCGTGCAACGCCGCCCTGTCGAGCGCCGACGCCAGGAACTGCGCGGCACCGGGAGGCGTCCGCAGCACCGCGAGGTTGCCGGAGAAGTCCGTCGACACCAGCAGTTCTCCCAGCACGCGGACCAGGCGCGTCGTGCCGCCCTGGACGCCGCGCACGGGACTGCCGTCCTCCGGGATCACGTAGACGGGCGCACCGCCGTCGGGGCCGCGCAGCTTGACCGCGCCGAGCTCGTCGAGGTCGCGCGACAACGTGGCCTGCGTGACGTCGATGCCTTCCGCCGCAAGCAGTTTGGCGAGCTCGGACTGGCTGCGCACGGCTTGGTGCGCCACCATCTCGACGATGCGGCCCTGACGGGCGGTGCGGGTCATGACGACTGCTCCAGCAACCACACGAGGAGCGCCTTCTGCGCGTGCAGCCGGTTCTCCGCTTCCTGCCACACGAGCGACTGCGGGCCGTCGAGCACCTCGTCGGTGATCTCCCAGCCGCGGTGCGCGGGCAGGCAGTGCAGCACCGTCGAGTCGGGCTTCCCGGTGGCCTCCAGGAGTGAGGCGTTCACCTGGTACGGGCGGAACGGGCCGACGCGGTCCTTGCCGTCGTTCTCCTGCCCCATCGACGTCCAGGTGTCGGTGACCAGCACGTCCGAGCCGTCGACCGACTCGCGCGGGTCGCTGATCAACGCCACCGAACCGCCGGTCTCGGCGGCCCGCTTCTTGGCGTCCTCCAGGAACTGCGGGTTCGGCACGAACCCCGCGGGCGCGCCGATGCGGACGTGCATACCGGCCGTGGCGCCGCCCAGCAGCAGCGAGTGCGCCATGTTGTTGGCGCCGTCGCCCAGGTACGTGAGCGTCAGACCGGCCAGCTTGCCGTAACGGCGGCGGATCGTCTGCAGGTCCGCGAGAACCTGGCACGGGTGGAACTCGTCGGTCAGCGCGTTCACGACCGGAATGCGCGACACGGACGCCATGGCCTCCATGCGCGCCTGGGCGAACGTCCGCCACACCACGGCGTCGACGTACCCGGACAGGATCCGCGAGGTGTCCTCGATCGTCTCCTCGCGGCCCAGCTGCATCGACCGGCCGTCGATGATCACCGGGTTGCCGCCGAGCTGCGCGATGCCGACCTCGAACGACAGGCGGGTGCGCGTGGAGTTCTTCTCGAAGATCACCGCGACGGACTTGGGGCCCGCCAGCGGCTTCGCGGTGAACCGGTCCGCCTTGTAGGCGTCCGCGAGGTCGAGGACCGCGGCCTGCTCCTCGGTGGACAGGTCGTCGTCGCGCAGGAAGTGCCTCGGGCTCACGGCGTCTCCTCGAAGAAGGTGGGGAGCGCGGCGACGAAGGCCTGCGCGTCGGACTCCTCCAGCACGAGCGGCGGGGCGAGCCGCAGCACGTCGGGCTGGATCGGGTTGATCAGGTAACCGGCCTTCTGCGCGGCCGCCGCGGCCTTCGCCGAGACCGCCTCGCGCAGCGTGATGCCGAGCAGCAGGCCGGCTCCCCGCACTCCGGAGATGGCGGGGTGGTGCAACGCCTCCACGCCCGCGGCGATCTCCTTGCCCACGGACGAGGCGTGCTCCAGCAGGCCTTCCGAGGCGATCGTGTCGAGCACCGCGAGACCGGCGGCGCAGCACACCGGGTTGCCGCCGTAGGTGGTGCCGTGGTGACCCGGCTTGAAGAGGTCCGCCGCCGCGCCGAACCCGATGGTGGCGCCGAGCGGCAGGCCACCGCCGATGCCCTTGGCCAGCGTCATCACGTCCGGCACGATCCCGGCCTGCTGGAACGCGAACCACGTGCCGGTGCGGCCGATGCCGGTCTGCACCTCGTCGAGGACGAGCAGCGCGCCGTGCTCGGCGGTGATCCGGCGGGCCTCCTGCAGGTACCCGGCGGGCGGCACCATGACGCCCTGCTCGCCCTGGATCGGCTCGACGACGAACGCCGCGGTCTCGTCGTCGATCGCGGCTTCCAGAGCGGCGACGTCACCGAACGGGATGTGCGAGACGCCGGGGACCAGGGGTGCGAACGGCGCGCGCTTCGGCTCCTGACCGGTGAGCGTCAGCGCGCCCATCGTGCGGCCGTGGAACCCGCCGATCGTGGAGACGACCTTCGTGCGGCCGGTGAGGCGCGCCATCTTGAGCGCCGCCTCGTTGGCCTCCGCGCCGGAGTTGCAGAAGAAGACCTTGCCGGGCTCCCCCGCGAGGTCCAGCAGGCGTTCGGCGAGCTTCAGCGCGGGCTCGTTGACGTACAGGTTGCCGGTGTGGCCGAGCTTCGCGATCTGCGTGGACACGGCCTCGACGATCGCCGGGTGCGCGTGGCCGAGCGCGTTGACCGCGAGACCGGTCAGCAGGTCGACGTACCGGTTGCCGTCGGCGTCCCAGACGTGCGCGCCCTCACCTCGCTCCAAAACCAGCGAAGGTGTGCCGTAGTTGTCCATCATGGACTGTTGCCAGCGGGTGGTCATTTGTCGTCCCCCAACACCATCGTCCCCACACCTTCGGAGGTGAAGACTTCGAGCAGAACGCTGTGGGCCAGCCTGCCGTCGATCACGTGCGCCTGCGGGACGCCGCCGCGCACCGCGCGCAGGCAGGCCTCCATCTTCGGCACCATGCCGCTTTCCAGGTCCGGCAGGATCTTCTCCAGTTCGGAGGCCCGGATCTGGTCCACCAGAGACGACTTGTCGGGCCAGTTCGAGTAGAGGCCCTCGACGTCCGTGAGCACCACGAGCTTCTCGGCACCGAGAGCGACCGCGAGAGCGCCGGCCGCCGTGTCCGCGTTGACGTTGTGCGGCACGCCGTGGATGTCCGGCGCGACCGACGACACGACCGGGATGCGGCCCGCACGGACGATGTCGAGCACCGCGTCCGGGTTGACCTCGGTGATGTCGCCGACGAGGCCGATGTCGACCTCCTCGCCGTCCACGACCGCGCCGCGGCGGGTGGCCGTGAACAGGTGCGCGTCCTCGCCGGAGATGCCGACGGCGTAGGGACCGTGCTGGTTGATCAGGCCGACGAGCTCGCGCCCGACCTGCCCGACCAGGACCATCCGCACGACGTCCATGGCCTCGGGCGTGGTGACGCGCAGGCCGCCGCGGAACTCGCTGTGGATGCCGAGCCTGTCCAGCATCGACTTGATCTGCGGGCCACCGCCGTGCACGACGACCGGGCGCAGGCCGCACAGCCGCAGGAACACCATGTCCTCGGCGAACGCCTTCTTCAGCTCGTCGTCGACCATGGCGTTGCCGCCGTACTTGACGACCACCAAAGCGCCCCGGAAGCGCTCCAGCCACGGCAGCGCTTCGACGAGGACCGCCGCCTTCTCTTGTGCGTTCATGAGGAGTACGCGCTGTTCTCTTCGACGTAGTCGTGCGACAGGTCCGTGGTGAGCACGGTGGCTTCGGCCTCACCGACGTTGAGGTCGATGACGATCTCGATGTCACGGCCGGAGAGGTCGGCCTCGGAACGGTCGCGGTCGCGGGTTCCGTTCCGGTAGAGCGACACTCCGTTGATCAGGATCTGCAGCACGTCCGGGTCGATCTCGGCGTCCGCGCGGCCCAGCGCCATCGCGATGCGGCCCCAGTTCGGGTCGCTGCCGAACAACGCCGTCTTCACCAGGTTGTCCTCGGCGACCGTCCGTCCGATGAGGACGGCCTCGGCCTCGGTGGCGGCCTGCTTGACGGTGATGCTGATTTCCTTCGTGACGCCCTCGGCGTCGCCCTGGAGCTGCTTGACCAGGTCGCCCGCGACCTCGGTCAGCAACGCGACGAAGTCGTC
The DNA here is from genome assembly GCF_024125735.1 of Lentzea sp. HUAS12. Lineage (NCBI taxonomy): Bacteria > Bacillati > Actinomycetota > Actinomycetes > Pseudonocardiales > Pseudonocardiaceae > Lentzea > Lentzea sp. HUAS12. The sequence goes on along the minus strand of NZ_CP099738.1, from coordinate 9,096,937 downwards.
GAACGACGGCTCGACGCCCGAGGCGCCGGAGGCCAGCACCAGCACGGTGTCGTTGGTGGACGTGCCGCCGTCGACGTCGAGGCGGTCGAACGTGCGCGAGGTCGCCTGGCGCAGCGCCTTGTCGAGCTGGTCGCCGGAGATCTTGGCGTCGGTCGTGATGACCGACAGCATCGTGGCCATGTTCGGGGCGAGCATGCCCGCGCCCTTCACGAACCCGCCGACCGACCAGCCCTGCTCGGACGCCTTCCACGACTGCTTCGGGCGGCTGTCCGTGGTCATCACGCCGGTGGCGGCGTTCAGGCCGGCCTCGACGGTGGAGTCCAGTTCCTTCACCACGTTCTCGACGCCGGTGAGGACCTTGTCCATCGGCAGGCGCTCACCGATCAGGCCGGTGGAGCAGACCGCGACGTCGACCGCGCCGGTGCCGAGCACCTCGGCGACCTTCTCCGCGGTGGTGTGCGTGTCCTGGAAGCCCTCGGGACCGGTGCACGCGTTGGCGCCGCCGGAGTTGAGCACGACCGCGGTGAGGCGCCGGGACTGGATGACCTGCTGCGACCACAACACCGGCGCGGCCTTCACCTTGTTGGTGGTGAAGACGCCCGCGGCGGCGTCGGACGGCCCGTCGTTGACGACGAGCGTGAGGTCCAGCGCGCCGGATTCCTTGATCCCGGCGGCGATCCCGGCGGCCCGGAAGCCCTGGGGTCCGGTGACGCCCTTGTTGCGGTTCACGGAGCGACTCCAACGGTCGAGAGGCCGGTCGTTTCCGGCAGTCCGAGAGCGAGGTTCATGCACTGGACAGCGGCACCGGCGGTGCCCTTGGCCAGGTTGTCGACGGCGGCCACGACCACGAGGCGGTTCAGGTCGGCGTCGACGGTGACTTGCAGCTGGACGGCGTTCGAACCGAGAACCGCGTTCGTCGTCGGCCAGAGACCTTCGGGCAGCAGGTGCACGAACGGCTCGTCCGCGTACGCCTTCTCGTAGGCCTCGCGAACGTTTGCGCCGGTGTCCTTCAGCGTCGCGGTGCAGGTGGCGAGGATGCCCCTGGACATCGGCGCGAGCACCGGCGTGAAGCTGACGCTGATCGGACGACCGGCCGCCGCGGACAGGTTCTGCTTGATCTCGGGCGTGTGCCGGTGCGCGCCGCCGACGCCGTACGCGCTCGCGGAGCCCATGACCTCGGAGCCGAGCAGGTTCGTCTTCAAGGACTTGCCGGCGCCGGACGTGCCGGACACGGCGACGATGACGACCTCGTCCTCGATGAGGTCCACGGCCGGTGCGAGCGCCAGCGAGGAGACCGTCGGGTAGCAGCCGGGCACGGCCACGCGGCGGGCGCCGACGAGCGCTTCCCGCCCGTGGGGAAGTTCGGGCAGCCCGTACGGCCAGGTGCCCGCGTGCTCGCCGCCGTACCACCGCGTCCAGTCGTCGGCGCTGGTCAGGCGGTGGTCGGCGCCGCAGTCGATCACGATCGTGTCGTCGCCGAGTTGCTCGGCCAGCGCGGCTGAGTGACCGTGGGGAAGTGCGAGGAACACCACGTCGTGGCCCTTGAGCGTCTCGACTGTGGTGTCTTGTAGTTCTCGGTCTGCGAGCGGCAGGAGGTGCGGCTGGTGCTTGAGCAGCTTGTCACCGGCGCTGCTGTTGGCCGTCAGCGCGCCGATCTCGATGTCCGGATGGCCCAGTAGCAGGCGGAGCAGCTCGCCACCCGCGTACCCGCTGGCGCCCGCGACCGCGATCCTCACTGTCATGCGCATGATTATGCACGGTCATGCAAACCCACTCAACCGTGAACGTGGCCACCTGGCCACCCGATCGGGGCCACCTGGCGCTGTGGGCGGGTGACCCCGGTCGACCATGATGATCAGCGTGGACGTGAAGCCGCGCGACGGCCTGTGGACGGCCGGCGCCTTCCTCCTGGCGCTGTTGTCGCTGGTGGCGCCGCTGGGCAGGCCGGTGGAGCCGTGGCTGGTCGTCGCCTCGGCGGTGTGGGCGGCCGCGCTCGTGCCGATCAGCGCGCGGTGGCCGCGCTGGGCGATCGTGCTCACCACTCCCCTGCACGGCGTGAACAACCTGCTCGCGGCGGCCCCGACGTCGCTCGTGATCTTCCGGTCGGCCCGGTCGGCGCGCTCGCCGTGGCAGGTGGCCTGGGTGGTCGGGGTCAGCGCGGTGCTGCAGGCCGGGTTCAGCGCCCTGCACTCGTGGCGGGTGGGCAACAACCTCACCGAGTACCTGCTCGACATTGCGTTCACCGTGCTGTTCCTGCTGGTCTTCCCCGCCGTGGCCGGTGCGCTCGTCGGTCGGCGCAAGCCCCTCACCCAGGTGTTGATGGAGCGCAACGACTACCTGGAACACACGCGCGTGCTGACCGCGAACACCGCGAGGTCCGCAACGCGCGCACATATCGCGAGCGAGATGCACGACATGCTCAGCCACCGGCTCCGACAGCTGACCGCGCACGCGGGAGCGCTGGAGCGGTCCGCCGCCGAGCAGGCACCGGAGCTGCGCGAACAGGTCGAGCTGATCCGCAGGACGTCCGCCGTCGCGATGGAGGAGCTGCGCGAGATCCTCGGTGTGCTCGGCACCTCGGCCGATGCCGACGAGGACGCCGGTACGCGCACGGACGTCGAACGGCTCGTGGCCGCGTCGACGTCAGCAGGCGTCTCCGTCCACCTGGACTGGTCGGGACCGGATCTGGCCGATGCCGACGCACGGCTGCGCAGGGCGGTGCATCGGGTCGTGCGCGAAGCACTCACGAACGTGCACAAACATGCACCGTCAGCACGCACGCGCGTGTCCGTGGTCGTCGCGGACCGGGTGAAGGTCGAGGTCGTCAACGCGCCCAGCGGCGAACCGCGGGGTGGCGGCACCCGGCGCGGGCTGATCGGGCTGGAGGAACGCGTCGAGCTGATCGGCGGCACGTTCCTCGCCGGGGTCCCGGCAGGCGGCGGGTTCCGGGTGACGGCCGACCTGCCGTCGCACCCGGTCGTGCAGGACGAGGCGGGCGCGGCGGGTGCCGTGGCCGAGGCGCCGCCCCCGATCACCGCCGAGATCCTGACCGTGCCGCGCGTGATCGGCAGCGGGTGCCTGGGCACGCTCGCCGTCATCCCGGCGCTGGGCACGGCGATGGTCCTGCTCATCATCGCGATCTTCAGCCGCAGCGAGGTGAGCCCGCAGGAGTACGCCGGCTTCCAGGAGTCGGTCACGCACGAGCAGGAGGTCACCGAGACGTTCGGTTTCGGCGTGCTGTCGGGCAACGCGGGCTGCTACCGCTACCACCTGCGCGACTCGGACGACCGCGACGTCGAGCTGTGCTTCGACCGGAACACCGGTCTGCTGACCACGAAGAGGGAGCTCGCACGATGAGGTTCGTCTGGCCGTCGCTCGCGTTCCTCGTCGGGCTCGTGCCGCTGATCGCCCCGCTGGCCCCGGTCCCGCACCCGGTGCTGACCATCGCCAGCGCGCTGTGGATCGCCGCTCTCGTGTGGTTCGCGCCGAAGAAGCCGGAGTGGGCGCTGCTGCTCACGGCCCCGCTGTTCGCGGTCAACAACCTCTGGGCGATGTCCCTCACGGCCTTCGTGGTGTTCGCCGTGTCCCGGCGCGTTCCCCGGCTCGGCAGGCTGTGGGCGCTGCTCGGCGTGACGACGCTCCTGCAGACGGCGTTCAGCCTGTTCCAGGTCTACGACAACGCGCCGCTGTGGCAGACCCTGGTCGGCGGGTTCTTCGGGTCGGCGTTCTTCGTGGTGTTCCCCGCCGTGTCCGGCATGCTGCTCGGCCGCCGCAAGCCGATGGTCCGGCTCCTGCGGGAGCGCAACGAGTACCTGGAACGCGCCCGCGCCCTGACCGCCGCCTCCGCCCGGTCCGAGGAACGCGCGCACATCGCCGGCGAGATGCACGACATGCTCGGCCACCGGCTGAGCCTGATCTCCATCCACGCCGGGGCGTTGGAGCTCGCGACCGCGACGAAGGCACCGCAGCTGCACGAGCAGGCCGAGCTGATCCGCACCACGTCGTCGCTCGCGATGGCCGAGCTGCGCGAGATCCTCGGCGTGCTGCGCACCAACCCCGAACCCGAGTCGCTCGACGAGGACACCGGCACCCGGTCCGACATCACCGCGCTGGTCGAGAGCTCGGTGGACGCGGGCATCACCGTCTCGCTCGACTGGTCGGGCGACGACCTGCACGGCGCCGACCCGCGCACCCGCCGGGCCGTGCACCGCGTGGTCCGCGAGGCCCTGACCAACCTCCACAAGCACGCCCCGGCCGCCCGTGCACGGGTGCAGGTCGCGGTCCAGGCGGGCCGGGCGCGCATCCAGGTCCTGAACGGACCGTCCACCGCGGTGCCGGGCAAGGGCACCCGGCGCGGCCTGATCGGACTCGAGGAACGCGTCGGGCTGCTCGGCGGCTCGTTCACGGCGGGACCGCCGCCCGAGGGCGGGTTCCGGGTCGCGGCGGACGTCCCGCTGCACCCGCCCGCGCAGGCGGACCAGGCGAGCACCGAGGTCGTCGAGGTGCCGCCACCGCTCGCCGCCGAGGTCCTGACCGTGCCCCGCGTGCTCGGCGGCGGCTGTCTCGGGTTGCTGGCGCTGGTGCCGATCGTCGGCGCGCTGGTCGTGCTGCTGCTCTTCGCGTTGCTGAACACGAGCCAGATGAACGCGCCGTACTTCGACTCGCTGAAGGTGGGCGTCACCCCCGAAGAAGAGGTGATGGACCAGTTCGGCGTCGGGCAGCTCGGCGTCGACGGGTGCTCGCGGTTCCGGACGTCGCACAACGCCGAGCTCGTCTACAAGCTGTGCTTCCGCGACGGCAAGCTGCACTCGAAGGAGCAGGAGAGGCCGTAGGGTGCGGGACGTGATCCGAGTGCTCATCGCCGACGACGAAACGCTCATGCGCGCCGGCATCCGGCTGATCCTCGAGAACGACCCGGACATCACCGTCGTGGCCGAGGCGAGCGACGGCAGGCAGGCCGTGGAGCTGACGCTGAAGCACTCGGTCGACGTCGCGCTGCTCGACATCCGCATGCCGGGCGGCGACGGGCTGAAGGCCGCCGAGCAGATCGCGTCGAGGGCCAACGTCGTCATGCTCACGACGTTCGGCGAGGACTCCTACGTGGCGCAGGCGCTGAAGGTCGGCGCGACCGGCTTCCTGCTCAAGGACACCCCGCCGCAGGAGCTGATCAACGCCGTGCGCAAGGCCGCGCAGGGCGAACCGATCCTCGCCCCGCAGATCACCAGGCGCCTCATCGAGAGGCACCTCGTCGCACCCGACGCCGGTACGGACGCGCGTCGCAAGATCGACGGGCTCACCGATACCGAGCGGAACGTGCTGAAGCTCGTCGGCGAAGGCCTGTCCAACACCGAGATCGGCGAACAGCTCTTCATGGCGACCGGCACGGTCAAGGCGCACATCAGCCGGATCCTGCCCAAGCTGGAGGTCACCAACCGAGTGCAGGCCGCCATCGTGGCCCACGACGGCGGCCTCACCCGCTCATGACGGTCACTGGGCCGTGAAGCGGTCCAGCGCGCGGATCTTGTTCGTGGCGTCGAGTGCCGCGACCTTGTAGGCCTCGGACAGCGTCGGGTAGTTGAAGACCGTGTCGACCAGGTAGTCGACCGTGCCGCCGCAGCCCATCACGGCCTGGCCGATGTGCACGAGGTCCGTGGCACCGGTGCCGAACACGTGCACACCGAGGATCTTGCGGTCCACAGTGGACACCAGCAGCTTCAGCATGCCGTACGCGTCACCGACGATCTGGCCGCGCGCGAGCTCGCGGTAGCGGGAGATGCCGACCTCGTAGGGAACGGCGGACGACGTCAGCTCGGCTTCCGTGGCGCCGCAGTAGGAGATCTCGGGGATCGTGTAGATGCCGATGGGCTGCAACCCGGTCAGCTCGTGCACCGGCTCGCCGAACGCGTGGTACGCGGCCAGGCGGCCCTGGTCCATCGACGTCGCGGCCAGCGCCGGGAAGCCGATCACGTCGCCGACGGCGTAGATGTGCTCGACGGGCGTGCGGTAGTGCTCGTCGACGCTCAGCCTGCCGCGGTTGTCGGCCTCGAGACCGGCGGCGGCGAGTTCCAGCTTGTCCGTGGTGCCCTGGCGACCGGCCGAGTACATGACGGCGGCGGCCGGGATGCGCTTGCCCGAGGCCAGGGTCGTGATGGTGCCGCCCTGGGAGACCTGGACGTTCACGACCTTCTCGCCGAACCGGAACGTGACGGCCTGGTCGCGCAGGTGGAACTTGAGCGACTCGACGATCTCCGGGTCGCAGAAGTCGAGCATCCGCTCGCGCTGCTCGACGACCGTCACGCGGGTGCCGAGCGCCGCGAACATCGACGCGTACTCGATGCCGATCACGCCCGCGCCGACCACGACCAGCGACGACGGGATCTCCTGCAACGCGAAGACCTCGTCGGAGTCGAGGATCCGCTCCTCGTCGAAGTCCACGCCGGACGGACGGGCGGGCGTCGTGCCGGTCGCGATCACGACGAACTCGCCGGTGATCGTCGTGTGGTCGCCGCGGTGGCTGCCGTCGACCGCGACGGTGTGCTCGTCAACGAAGCGGCCGAAGCCGTTGAGGAGGTCGATGCCGTTGCGGTGCAGCTGCGCCCGCACGACCTGCACCTCGCGGCCGATCACGTGCTGCGTGCGGGCCATCAGGTCGTTGATCGTGATGTCCTGCTTGACGCGGTAGCTGGCGCCGTACAACTCGCGCTGGCTCATGCCCGTCAGGAACATGACGGCTTCGCGCAGCGTCTTCGACGGGATGGTGCCCGTGTTCGCGCAGACGCCGCCGATCATCTCCTGCTTGTCGATGATGGCGACGCGCTTGCCCAGTTTCGCACCCGCGATCGCCGCCTTCTGGCCGCCAGGACCAGAGCCGATGACGATCAGGTCGTAGTCGTACGACGTCATGGCCGCCAGCCTACTTCGACGGCTGCGATTCCACGTCGGATCCGGTGAACGGCAGCAGGTCGATCAGGCGCGTCGTGGCCCGGTACTCGGCGACGCGGTCCGCGAACGGCCGCTGCACGATCCGGTGCACGGCCTCGGAGCCCAACCGCTCGTAGGCGGGGACCGTGTCGTTGCTCAGGAAGTCCCAGCGCGCCACCCGGTCCGCGTAGTTGAACGCGGGCAGCGGGCCGCCGAACAACGGCCGGTACTGCGCGGGCGTCCTCCCGCCCGGCACCGGCATCGGCCCGGCGACCGTGATCGCGTACGTGACGATCTCACCGGGCGGCAGCAACCGCGACCGCATGCGGTTGAACTGGTCCGCGATCACCAGGTTCTGCTCGCGCGAGGAGAACTCCATGACCGCCTGCGCCGGGTCCTCCCACGCCGCGGTGGTGTCCGCGTCGATGATGCCCGCGTCGCGCATCTCCCGGACGGCCTCGATCCCGCCGTGCAGGTAGGCGGCGTGCATCGCGCCCAGGTCCATGAAGATGTGCTTCTGCATCGACATCAGCATCGTCGAGAACCAGCGCAGTTCCGGGACCGAGCCGAGGTCGAGCATGCCGGCCGCGAACGCGGGCGCGCCGATGTTCGCGAAACCCATCCACCGCAACGTGTCCGGGTGCGTCAGGTAGAGCTTCGCGTAGAAGTCGTAGACGGCGAAGATCACGGCCTTGTTGGCGGCGGCCGTGCGCTGCGGGTCCCACTCGGACAGGTCGACGCCCGCGTCCTCGGCGGCGCGGACGATCCAGTACTGCCACAGCAACGCCTTGAACCGCACCGGCGAGATGCCCTCGGCGCGGTAGCCCGCCAGCAACTGCTCGATCGTGGCGCGGTCGGTCGGCAGGTCGGGGTGCACGCCACCCCGCTGTTCGCCGTTCCCGTTCACCAGCGGCAGATCCAGATAACCCACCGCGTCCGCTTTGGTGGCGCCCATGCTGCCCAGCACGAGCGCCGCCACAACCATGAGCACACGCATGAACGCGAACTGTATAGGTGCGCAGTGCCCTTTCCGTTCACAGAAGCGCCCGGTCAAGTGATGTTTTGCTGGTTCGTTAGCACTTTCGGTACCGATGGGGCCATAAATCTCAACAGGGCTACTCCTAATGGCTATACCGTTTGGACGTGACTCTTGAGGTTTCCTTGATCAAAGCGGTCAGAACGGGACTCGAGGAGCTCGCTGACCCGGTGAAGGCGCCGGAGATGCAGGCGTACATGAAGTCCGACATGCCGTTCCTGGGCGTGCAGAAACCGGCACGCGCGGCCCTGTTGAAGTCGCTGCCGCGGGTGCACGACCGGGACGAGTGGCTCGGCGCCGTGCAGGCGTTGTGGCGCGAGGCGACCTATCGCGAAGAGCGCTACATGGCGTTGTCGTTGAGCGGCGATCGACGATTCCAGTCCGTTGATCTGCTGCCGTGGTTCGACGAGATGATCGTGACCGGCGCGTGGTGGGACTACGTCGACGAGATCGCGTCGAAACGCGTCGGCCCGTTGCTGCGGTCGGATCCGGGCGTGGTGCGGCCGTTGGTGCTGAAGTGGTCGGTCGACGCGGACCGGTGGCGCCGCCGCACGTCGGTGATCTGCCAGCTGGGGTTCAAGGGCGCCACGGACGTGGACCTGCTGACGGCGTGCGTCGACGCCAACGCGGACGACCCCGACTTCTTCCTGCGCAAGGGGATCGGGTGGGCGCTGCGGGACTTCGGGAAGACCGAGCCGGGGTGGGTGCGCGCGTTCGTGGCGGAGCGGCCGGGGTTGTCGCCGCTGTCCCGCCGGGAGGCGCTGAAGCACCTGTGAGGTCGTGGCGCGGCCCGCGTGCGCGCTCCGCGCGGGCTAGCCGTGCTTCGCGCGGCCCGAGTAGGTGAGCGGGAAGACGAGCTCGGCGCACTCCGCCGGCACGTCCTGCGCGACCTCGACCTTCATGGTCACCTCGACGGCGCCCCCGGCCGGGATCTCGACGATGTCGGTGAGCGGCACGACGGTCAGCACACCGGCCGGGCATCCCGCGACGCGCTGCTGGGTGGCGTCGAGCGGCTGGCCCGGCACGGCGGACAGGCTCTCGACGATGATCAGGACCGGATTGGGGTTCGACAGCCGCACCTTGCGCTCGCCGACCGCACCCGGCGTGAGCTCGACGGGGGCGCCGGAGATGTCGTTGATCTCGAACGGCTTGAGCTGCTGCATGCCGGACTCGCCGCTGCTGACGGAGTACGCCATCGCGGGCTTCTGCGGCTCGGGCCACGTGAGGTGCATGGCGGCGACGACCGCCGCTCCGAGCATGAGGATCGTCAAGGACACGGCGATCTCAAGGCGCGGACCCAGACTTCGCATGGCGCAACTCTCCAGAGTCGTTGCTCCCAGGCGGTGGGTTCGCCTCTAGCTCCCCACCGGACCGGCGACCAGACTCGCCCGGTGGTTCATCGCTTCGCCCCTCGGCCCCAGCGGGCCGCGTTGCCAATCTTGGAGAACCTTCACCTACTGCGCAAGCGTCCGAGGGGCGCCGATTTCCCCCTGTAATGAAGGACTTTTGGCACCTTGACAGCTACGCAGGGCTACCACCTGCTGGTTTGACCCCAAATCCCGATGAACGGGATTCAGCCGATCGAGCGAATTATCAGGAACAATTCGTTTGCACGTACTCGCTGGACCAGGTGCCGGCGACCGCGCGGACCCTGGCGCGGGCCACGACTCCACCGCTCACGGTGTACGGAGAGGCCGTCACCGCGACCCACTCCGTGAAGTCCTTGGCTCCGTTGCCGTTCGCCTTGTCGCTCCACGCCACCTCGTATCCGGGGGCGTCCCCGGTCCACTTGATGACCCTAGTGGCCCTGGAGCAGGAGACACCGGTCGGCTCGCCGACGGTGGCGGCCTTCGCCTTCGCCGTTCCCGGTGCCGAGGTCTGCCACGCGGCCGAGGCGGGCTGTGCCGCGAGCACGCACAGCACCGCCGCCGCGACCAGGGGCCGCTTCACGCTCCGGTCCCGCTGGCGATCGTGACGGTCACCGGCACGTCGATCGTCGCGCCCTGGCACGAGTTCGGGGCGTCCACCGACATGGTCACGCTGAACGTGATGGCCACCGGTGCGCTCTTGGCGGCGAGCTGTGTGCCCGGGAACCGCTCGGCGAACGTGACGCCGCACGTTCCCGCGCCGTTCGGTGCGATGGACGTGACCCTCACCGGGTACGGGTTGGGGTTCGACACGGTCACGACCGCGTCCCCGGTGCCGCCGGGGTAGAGCGTCCCGGTGGTGACGGCGCCCGCGGCCACGACGGGGGCCAGCGCGGTGCCGGCCTTCGTCGTGGCGCTGCCGGTGCCGGAGCTCGTCCAGGCCGCGTAGGCCACGCCCGAGCCGAGCGCGGCCGTCGTGAGCGCGAGGACGACGACGCCGCGCCGGACGGACCGGCGGCGGACGAGTGCGGTGGAGCTGGTCATGGCTTGGTCGCCGTTCCCGAGTAGGTGAGGGGGAAGGTGAGGTTCTTGCAGGCGTTCGGCGCGGACGCCGCCATCCGGACGGTCAGCGGCACGTCGGCGCGCGAGTTCCTGCGGATGACGACCGGCGCGGTGAGCGGTGCGACGGTCACGGTGTTCGCCGGGCAGTCCGGGGACGGGCGCCCGACCGAGGTGACGAGCCGGGTGAGCTTCACGTCCTGGTTGTTCGGGTTGGTGACCCGGACGACCCGGGTCACCGTCCCACCGGGGACCAACCCCGTCGCCGCGCCGGTGTCCGCGATCGTGAACGCCTTGCCGGGTGCCGGGGAGCCGCCCGGCACGCAGAGCACGGTGAGCACGGCGAGGACGAGGCGGATCATCTACGCGGCCGAGACGAGCTCGGCGGTCAGCGGCAGCGTGAAGGTCTGCGACTTGCAGTTGTTCGCGGCGTCGGCGTTCATGGTCGCCTTCAGCGTGTAGGTGCCGGTCCCCTTGGCGGCGATGGTGCCGGCGTTGCTCACGGCCGGGCTGGTGACGGTGCCCGCGGCGCAGCCGCCTTCGGTGAGGGCCGAGCTGCCGGCGCTGATCGACGAGACCGCGACCGGGTAGTCGTTCGGGTTGCTGATCGTCACCTGGAAGTCGACGGTGGCACCGGGGTACAGGCCGCCCGCGCCGTTCACCGGGCTGATGGTCGAGTTGACGCTCGTGGTGGAGCCGACCGAACCGGAACCGGAGCCGGTGCTCGTCCACGCCGCGTAGGCGACACCGCCTCCGACGGCGAGGGCTGCGACTGCTGCGATGACCGCGGTGCGCTTGCGCATGTTCGTTCTCCTGAGGTGGTGCTCGGTGGGTACGGCACCAAGTTTGGAGAACCTTCAATTACTACACAGCGTGCACAAGACACCAGAACAGGGACCCTAGCGGCACTGTTGTCAACCGACATGGATCGGCTACACGCGTACGCGGACTGGAGGTCAGGCCGTTCCTTACGCGAAAAGGCCCGGGATTCTCGAGGAATCCCGGGCCTCACGCACTGTGATCGGTCAGGCGCGGAGTGCGGCGCCCAGACGCTCTGCGGCGGCGGCAACGGCGGCGTCACGGGCCGTCGTCGCCTCCTCCACCGTCAGCGTCCTGTCCGGGGCGCGGAAGCGCAAGGAGTACGCGAGCGACTTCTTGCCCTCGCCCAGCTGCTCACCCGTGTAGACGTCGAACAGGCGGATGTCCTCGAGCAGCTCGCCCGCGGACGCGCCGAGCACCTCGGACACCGACTGCACCGGCACGGAGGCGTCGACGACCAGCGCGACGTCCAGCAGCACCGGCGGGTACGGCGACACCATCGGCGCCGGCCGGTGGTCGTCGAGCGGCAGCGCGTCCAGGTCGAGCTCGAACGCCACGGTCCGCTTGGGCAGGCCGAGCTTCTCGACGACCTTCGGGTGCAGCTCGCCCGCGTGGCCGACGGGCCAGTCGCCGACGCGCAACTCGGCACAACGGCCGGGGTGCCACGGCAGCAGGTCCGACGCCACGACGCGCAGCTTCACGCCGTACGCCTCACCGACGCGGCGGGCGGCCTCGACCGCGTCCGACCACTCGGCGATGCGGCCCTTGCCCCACCAGCCGGCCAGTTCGCGGTGGCCCGTGAGCACACCGGCGACGTGCAGCGGCTGGTTCGGCAGCGCGGCCAGCATCGAGGCGACCTCGGCCTCGGTCGGCCTGCGGTCCACGCCCAGCGACGGCACGGGGACCTGCTGCGCGCGCGGCAGCGTCACCTGGGCGATGTTGTAGAGCGCGACGTCCTTCGCCCCGCGGGCGAGGTTGCGCTGCAACGTCTCCAGCAGACCCGGCAGCAGCGTCGTCGCGAGGACGTTCTTGTCCGCCTCCAACGGGTTCAGCACGCTGACCGTGTCGCGGCGCACGTCGCCCTCGGCGAGACCGAACGCGTCGAACACCGACGGGTCGATGAACGGGAACGGCTTGACCTCGACGAAACCGTCCTCCGCCAGCGTGCGCCACACCGTGCGGCGGCGGCGCTGCTGCTCGGTCAGGCCGCGACCGGCGGGCGCGGGCGGCAGCACGGACGGGATCGTGTCGTAGCCCTCCAGCCGCAGCACCTCCTCCACCAGGTCGGCGGGCTGCACGAGGTCCGCGCGCCACGTCGGCGGCACGGCCGTGACGATCGTCTGGCCCTCCTCCGAGGTGGTCACCGAGACCTGGCAGCCGATCTGGCCGAGACGGCGGGCCGTGACACCCCGCGCGTACCGGACACCGGCGATGCGGTCGGGCAGGTCGATCGGCATCGACACCGGCTCGGGCAGCGCGGGGGCGCCCACGTCGGTGCGGCCGGGCTTGATCTGGCCCTCGGCGTAGTGGTTGAGCAGCTTCGCGGCCCGCTCCAGCGCGACGGGCGCGAGAGCCGGGTCGACGGTGCGCTCGAAGCGCTTCGCGGCCTCGGACGGCAGCTTGTGGCGGCGGACCGTGCGGGCGATGGACGCCGGGTCCCAGTTCGCGGCCTCGAGCAGGATGTCCGAGGAGTTGTCGCCGACCTCGGTCGACGCGCCGCCCATGACACCGGCCAGCGAGATCACGCCGGAGTCGTCGGCGATCACGATGTCGTCGACGTCGAGCGCGCGCACCTGGTCGTCGAGCGTCGTGAGCTTCTCCCCCGCCAGCGCGCGGCGGACCGTCAGCGCGCCCGAGAGCGACGCGGCGTCGAAGGCGTGCAGCGGCTGGCCGAGCTCGAGCATCACGTAGTTCGTGACGTCGACCGGCAGCGAGATCGAGCGCATGCCCGCGAGCATCAGGCGGCGGCGCATCCACCACGGCGTGGGCGCGGTCGGGTCGACACCGGTGACCCGGCGCGCCACGAACCGCGAGCAGCCGGGACGGTCCTCGATGTGGACCGGCCACGCCTCGCCCTCGGGCTCGGGGATCTCGACGACACCGGGGTCGCCGAACGGCACGTCGAGCGCGCACGCGATCTCGCGGGCGAGGCCGCGGACCGAGAACGCGTAACCGCGGTCCGGGGTCGGCGCGAGCTCGATGACGGTGTCGTTCAGGCCGAGCAGCTCCAGGGCGTCGTCGCCGGGCTGCGCGGTGCCGGTGGGCAGCACGAGGATGCCCGAGTGGTCGTCACCGATGCCGAGCTCGTCGGCGGCGCAGAGCATGCCCTGCGACACGCGGCCGTACGTCTTGCGCTCGGCGATCGAGAACCCGCCGGGCAGCACGGCACCGGGCAGCGCGACGACGACCGAGTCGCCCTCGACGAAGTTGGTGGCGCCGCAGATGATCTGGTTGGTCTGCTCGGGACCGACCTCGACCTTGCAGTAGCGGATCGGCTTCTTGAACTCCGTGAGCTCCTCGATCTCGACGACGCGGCCGGCGACGATCGGGCCGGTCACGGGACCGAGCGGGCTCACCTCCTCGACCTCGATGCCGATGCGCGTGAACGCCTCGGCGAGCTCGTCGGGCGTGGGGACTTCGTCGAAACCGAGGTGTTCGACCAGCCAGCTGACCGGGACTCGCATCCGGATCAGGCCTCCGTTCCGAAAGGCTGGGTGAAGCGGACGTCGCCCTCGACCATGTCGCGCATGTCGGGAAGGCCGTTGCGGAACTGCAGGGTGCGTTCCAGGCCCATGCCGAACGCGAAGCCGGAGTAGACGTCCGGGTCGACGCCGCAGGCGCGCAGCACGTTGGGGTTGACCATGCCGCAGCCGCCCCACTCGACCCAGCCGGCGCCGCCCTTCTTCTCCGGGAACCACACGTCGACCTCGGCCGACGGCTCGGTGAAGGGGAAGAAGGAGGGACGCAGGCGGGTCTTCGAGTCCTCGCCGAACATCGAGCGCGCGAACGCGTCGAGCGTGCCCTTGAGGTGGCCCATCGTCAGGCCCTTGTCGACCGCGAGGCCCTCGACCTGGTGGAAGACCGGGGTGTGCGTCGCGTCGAGCTCGTCGGTGCGGAACGTGCGGCCGGGGCACACGACGTAGACCGGCAGTTCGCGGTCGAGCAGCGTGCGGGCCTGCACGGGCGAGGTGTGCGTGCGCAGCACGAGCTGCGAGTCACCCGGCGCGATGTAGAACGTGTCCTGCATCGAGCGGGCCGGGTGGTCCTTGCCGAAGTTCAGCGCGTCGAAGTTGAACCACTCGGTCTCGAGCTCGGGGCCCTCGGCGATCTCGTAGCCCATGGCCACGAAGACGTCGCCGATGCGCTCGGCGAGAGTGGTGATCGGGTGGCGCGCGCCGCGCGGGAAGCGGTCCCAGGGCAGCGTGACGTCGACGGACTCCTCGCGCAGCACCCGCTCGTCGCGCTCGACCTGGAGCACGGCGAAGCGCTCGTCGAACGCGGTCCTGATCGCGGACTGCGCCTCGTTCACCCTCTTGCCCGCCTCGGCCTTGGCCTTGGGGGGCAGGGCGCCGATCTCGCGGCGGGCCAGCAGGACGGGCGACCGGTCCCCGAGGTGGCCGGGCTTGACCGCGGCCAGGGCCTCCAGGTCGGCTGCCCCGGCGAACGCCTCGCGCGCCTTCTGCACGGCGGCGTCGAGGTTCTCGGCCGACAGCGCCGCGACCTGCTTCGGGTCGTACGGGTCGTTGGCTCCGGACATGGTGGTAGGACAGCTCCCGTCACGGACTTGGCAATGAACAGACCGATCCTAGTCGGTGCGCTGTTGACCTCTCCGGAGCGTTCCGTTAAAGAGCGGCACCGGGCCCCCGGTCGTCCCTAGGATGGGCGCATCATGTCGCACACCTTCCGCGTCGACCTGCGCGGCATCATCGACCTGCTCAGCCACCACCTCTACAGCAGCCCGCGCGTCTACGTGCGCGAACTGCTGCAGAACGCCGTCGACGCGATCACGGCGAGGCGCGAGCTCGACCCGTCCTGCCCCGCCGGCGTCACGATCACCTGCGGCTCCACGCTGACGATCACCGACACCGGCGTGGGGCTCACCGAGACCGAGGTCCACGAGCTGCTGTCCACGCTCGGCCGCACGTCGAAGCGGGACGACCTGGGGTTCGCCCGCGAGGGGTTCCTCGGCCAGTTCGGCGTCGGCATGCTGTCGTGCTTCCTCGTCGCCTCGTCCGTGACGGTGATCACGCGCTCGGCGCGCGGTGGTCCGGCCGTCCGGTGGGAGGCGGACTCCTCCGGCAACTACACCGTGTCCGTTGTGGACGGTGACGTGCCGGTCGGCACCACGGTGACGATGAGTGCCTCGCGCGGCAACGAGCACTGGCTCGAAGCCGACGTGGTGCGCCCGCTGGTGGTCGACTACGGCGACCTGCTGCCGGCCGTCGTGACGCTGGACGGCGCTCAGGTCACCCGCGGCGAACGCCCGTGGGACGACGAGGACGCCGACCTCTCCGAGTACTGCGAGCGGGTCTTCGGGTTCACGCCGTTCGAGGCGATCCCGATCGAGGTCGAGGCGGCGGGGCTGACCGGGGTCGCGTTCGTGCTCCCGTCCGGTGTCCACCCCGGAACGCGCCAGACCCACCGCGTCTACCTGAAGCGGATGCTGGTCGGCGACAACGTCGAGGGCCTGCTGCCGGACTGGGCGTACTTCGTGCGGTGCGTGGTCGACGCGTCCTCGATCCGGCCGACGGCGTCACGCGAGGCGCTGTACCAGGACGAGATGCTGCTGGCGGTGCGCGAGGAGCTCGGCGAGCAGATCCGCGACTGGCTGATCCGGCTGGACGCGATCGAACCGCGCCGCGCCGGCGAGCTGCTGGCCGCGCACCACCTGGGCATCAAGTCGCTGGCGCGCACGGACGACGAGATGCTGCGGCTGGTCGAGCGGTGGCTGCCGTTCGAGACCACCGAGGGCGCGATCCCGTTGCGGCAGTTCAAGCGCAAGCACGGCGCGATCCTCTACATCCCGGACGTCGACGAGTTCCACCAGCTCGCGCCGGTCGCCGCCGCGCAGGGCCTGGGCCTGGTGAACGCGGGCTACGCCTACGACATGGAGCTGCTGAACCGGCTCAGCGCGCTGGACGGCCCGTCCGTCGCCCGCCGGGTGGCGCCGACGGAGCTGCTGGCGGCGCTGGCCGATCCCGAACCGGACGTCGAGGCTGCGTTGCGGCTGCGGCTGGCCGAGGGCGCGGCGGCGCTCGACCGGCACGACTGCGACGCGGTGATCCGCGACTTCGACCCGGTCTCGTTGCCCGCCTTGCTGATCACGAACGCCGAGCAGCAGCGCAGGCTCGACACCGAGCAGACCGCGGAGGAGGTGACGGACCCGCTGTGGGCGGAGCTGCTGGGGCAGCTGACCGCGGGCTCCGACTCGTCGCGTCCCGAGCAGCTGGTCCTCAACTGCCGCAACCCGCTCGTGCAGCGGCTGGCACGGCTGACCGACCCGTCGCTCGTCGAGCTGACGCTCGAATCTCTTTACGTGCACGCCGTCCTGCAGGCTCGGCGGGCGATGCGACCGAAGGACACGGCGGCGCTCAACCGCTCGTTCCTGGAACTTCTCGACCGCGCCGTTGGGGGCAAGTGAACATGGCCGACTTCACCGCCGAAGACGCCGAGAGGGCGTTCCTCGACGCGTACAACATGCCGACGGGCATGCCGAAGCACGAGGCGCTGGAACGGGCCGCGCGCATGTCCGACGCGCTCGGGCACCTGCCGCTCGGCGTCTCGTGCCGGACCGCGCTGATCGACTCGGCGTACTACCTGTCGCGCTACGACCTGATGCTCGCGCCGTTCGCGTGGGTGCGGGCCGCGGAGCAGAAGGACCCGGAGGCGTTCAACGAGTACGAGGTCCACTCGCTCAACTGGGCGCACAAGTGGATCGCGACGGGCCTTCGCCGCGACCCGAAGTTCTCGCTGGAGCAGCTGCGGGCCGTGATCGGGCAGCTCGCGGACCGCTACGCGCAGCTCGGCTTCTCGGTGCAGCCGGTGCACGGCGCGCGGGCCGAGTACGCCTACCACGTCGGGGACATGACGGGCCTCGCCGAGCACCTCGGCCGTTACCTCGCGACGGAACGCGGGCCGATGGCGGACTGCGAGGCGTGCGTGGTCGAGGAGCAGGTCTGGATGCTCGCGCGCCTCGGCCGCCACCAGGAGGCCGCCGCACACGGCTGGGAGGGCCTGTCGGGCGACTCCGGCTGCGCCACGCAGCCGCAGGGCATCCTGTCGGCGCTGCTGTGGCCGTTGCTGGAGATCGGCGAGCTGGAGAAGGCCGCGCACGCGCACACCACGGCGTACCGGTTGATCAAGGACGACGACATCACGTCGTACGTGCACGAGCACATCCGGTTCTGCGCCCTGACGGGCAACCTCTCCCGCGGCGAGGACATCCTGCGCCGGTCGCTGCACAAAGTGACGGGCGTGCAGCTGCCGGCCGACGAGATGTCGTTCGCCGAATGCGCTTCCGTTCTGCTGCAACGACTTCCGGCCGACACCGTGTTCGAGGTGCCCGCCGTCGGCACGCGCACGGCCGCCGAGCTGCTCGACCGGCTGTCGAAGCGGGCGCTGCAGCTCGCACGGCAGTTCGACGAGCGCAACGGCACGCCCGCCTGGGTCGAGCGGATCACCAGGTCGCTGGAGCAGGCCGACTACCCGGCCGTCGAGCTCGCGGTGCCCGCCGCCCCGGTGGCCGCGTCCGCCGAGGAGTCGGTCGTGTCCGGCGACCCGGTGGAGATCGCCGAGTCGATGGTGGCGCTGTACGACCAGGGCGACTTCGTGAAGGCGCGGCGGATGCTCGACTCGCTGCCCGCGGACATGGACTCGTTGCTGCCGCCGGACCTCGCGGCGCACGCGGGCATCCGGCGGATGACGACCGGCCTGGTCCCGTTCGACCACGAGGCGTTCGACCAGCTGCTGACGGCACTGCCCGCCGACCTGGCGCTGCGCTACCAGGCGCGGCTCGCGATGGGGCTCGAAGGCGGCCGTGAGCTCGCGGAGAAGTGCCTCGCCGAGGCGACGTCGGACTACACGCGGACGGTCGCGGCGCTGTCGCTGGCCGAACTGCTCGACAACGAGCACGCGCACGAGCGGGCCGACGAGATGCTCGCGCTGGCGTCCTCTTTGGACGTTCCGGAGCTGCGCGGCCGCGTCGCCGTCGACACTGCGGAGCACAAGGCGCGCCAGCAGGATCTGGAAGGCGCGTACGCGGACGTCCTCACCGCCATGGCGGGCGAGCTGCGGCCGAACGCCCGGTTCGAGGGCTACCGGCTGCAGCTGCGGCTGGAGACCGTGCTGCAGAAGGTGCCCGAGGCGGTGGCGACGGCCCGCGCGTTCGTGGCGGCGTTCCCGCTGCCGGAGTCCGCGGAGGCGCGCTGGTTCCAGGTCGCGGCGATCCAGGAGCTCGACCAGGAGGGCGCCTGCCTGGGCGACCTGCGCGACGCCGTGGCGATCTCGCGCGTGCACCTCTCCCCCGGCCACACCGCGCACTTCTGCTTCGCGCTGAGCGGCGGCTACGTGCAGACGGACCGGTTCGTCGAGGCCGCCGAGGTGCTCGAGGAGTCGTTGCGGCTGCTGCAGGACGGCCAGGAGGACCTGCGGCTGCAGGTCGTGTTCCGGCTCGGGCAGGTGTGCCGCAAGCTGGGCGAGTTCCCGGCGGCCGAGCGGTACCTGCGCGAGGCGGTCGGCCTGCTGCCGCCCGAGGAGACGGGCCGCCGGGCGTTCCTGCTCGACGCGCTCGCCTCGGTGCAGGGCAGGCTGGACAAGCACGACGAGGCCATCGCGTCGTGGCGGGCCGGTGCCGCGCTGTGGCAGCAGGAGGGCAACCTCTCGGAGGCCATCGGCTCGCTGGTCGAACTGGCGTCGAACCTGCCCGACGACGAGGTGACGGAGACGCGCGCGGCCGTGGACGACGCCGAGGCGTTGCTGCCGAAGCTCGACGACCCGACCGAGGTCACGCGGCGGCAGGCCGAGATCGCCGCGATCCGCGCGTGGGTGCACGGCCAGGTCGGCGAGTTCGCGCTGGCGATGAAGGAGTACCGCGACGCCGAGGCGCTCGTGGTGTCGCTGGGCGACGAGGGCTGGCGCGTGTTCGTCGTGCTGAAGGCGGCGAACATGCTCCTCAACGCGGGCGACGCCGAGGGCGCGGAGGCCGAGGCGCGCCGGGCGGCGTCGTTGCTGCCCGACGACCACCAGGTCGGCAACGTGCTGTCGATGCTGTCGGAGGCGTTGCGGCGGCAGAACAAGCCGTCCGGCACGGACCCGCTGGTGCGCGAGCTGACCGCCCGCCTCGACTAGCTGGTCTTCGCGGTCGCCTCCTCGTAGGCGACCGCGAAGGCCTCGTCGGCGGGCACCTGGATGTGCGGGACGACGCCGACGCCCTCCCAGTTGGTGCCCGAGATCGGGTTGATCGCGCGGCCGTTCGGGATCGACGACTTGAGGTGCGGGCCGACGCGGTAGCGCTCACCGGGGTGGGCGCCGCCCTTCGTGGTCTCGCCGATCAGGGTGGCGCGCTCGTTCTGCTGGAGGTTGTAGCTCAGTTCCTCGGCTCCGGAGAACGTGCGGCTGCTCGTGAGGACGTAGACGGGCTTCTTGCCGCCGAACTTCGGGCCCGGCACGTGCGGGAGCGTCCAGTACTGCTGGGTGGAGTCGTCCGGGCGGTTGTAGATGTCGTTGAGGTGCACCTGCTCGTCGAACAGGTAGCTGCAGATCAAGGCGACCGTGTTCGGGTCACCGCCACCGTTGCGGCGCAGGTCGATGATCAGCGCGTCGGTGTGCGCGAGCAGGTTCATCGCGGCGACGTAGGCCGGGGTTGCGATCTCGGCGTCATGCAGCAGGCGGAGGTCGAGCAGGCCGATGTTGCCCTCGAGCCGCTCGACGCGGTGGATGCCGAACGCGTCGAGCTCGGCTTCCTTCTTGTACGCCACCGGGTCCCACGCCGTCTCCTGGCCCGTCTCCGGCACCTCCTCGGCGCTGTAGAGCAGCCGCAGGTGCTTGTCGCCGTTGACCGACTGCAGGTCCGCGGTCACCTTGGCCGCGAACTCCTCGTCGTCGTCCACATCGGAGTAGGCGCCTTCGTCGAGGCGGGTCCGCAGGACCTTCGCGATCTCGCCGGCCGTGTCCGGGAAGACGTAGTAGGAGGCGAGCTGGGAGCAGAGGAGTTCGATCTCGGGTTCGCGCACGGGCGCACACTAACGGCGCGCCCGGCACCCGTCAGCTCAATTCCGCTGGTCCCTGGCGGAGGCGTAGAGGCACACCGCCGCGGCCGTCGCGAGGTTCAGGCTCTCGGCGGCGCCGTAGAGCGGCACCTTCAGCGACGTGTCCAGCTTCGCGATCACGTCGTCGGGCAGGCCGTGGGCCTCGCTGCCGAAGACCCACGCCGTGGGCTGGGCGAGGTCGCCCTTGGCCGAGGCCTCGACGATGTCGTGCTCGGCGTAGCCGTCGGCGGCGACGAGCCGCAGGCCCGCCTGGCGGCACGCGGCGAAGACCTCGTCCGCGTCGCGGGACCGGGCGATCGGCAGGTGGAAGAGCGAGCCGGTGGAGGCGCGCACGCACTTGCCGTTGTGCGGGTCGACCGTGTCGCCGACGAAGATCACCGCGTCCGCGCCGGCCGCGTCGGCCACGCGCGTGACGGTGCCCGCGTTGCCGGGGTCGGAGATGCCGTGCAGCACCGCGACGAGACGCGGGGTGCCCTGCAGCGCCGCGGCGAGGGGCTGCGGGACGGCGTCGCAGACCGCGATGATGCCCTGGGGCGTCACGGTCTCCGACAGCGAGTCGGCGGCCTTGTCGGTGACCTCGCTGATCCGGACGCCCTTGTCCACGGCGGTCTGGAGCAGTTCGGCGTTGCGTTCCGCGGCCGTCGCCGTGACGAAGAGCTCGTGCACCTCGCCCTTGTCCCAGGCGAGCGCTTCACGCACGGACTGGGCGCCCTCGACGAGGAACCGACCGGCCTTGTCGCGGCCCTGGCGGCGAGTCAGGTGGCGAGCAGCAACGACCCGAGGCGTCCGTTCGGTGAACGGATCTGCCTCGGGTCGGTAGTACCCGCGTGGGTGCTGGCTCAGGCGTTGTCCCCGGCCGGAGCGTTCACGTCGGCCGGGAGCGCCTTGCGGGCGATCTCGACGAGCGCCGTGAAGGCGGTGGCGTCGTGGACGGCGAGGTCCGCGAGGATCTTGCGGTCGACCTCGACGCCGCCCAGGCGCAGACCCTGGATCAGGCGGTTGTAGGTCATGCCGTTCGCGCGGGACGCAGCGTTGATGCGCTGGATCCACAGCTTGCGGAAGTCGCCCTTGCGCGCACGCCGGTCGCGGTACGCGTAGTTGAGCGAGTGGAGCACCTGCTCCTTGGCCTTGCGGTACAGCCTCGAGCGCTGGCCGCGGTAACCGCTCGCCAGCTCAAGGGTGGTACGACGCTTCTTCTGGGCGTTTACAGCCCGCTTGACGCGTGCCACGGGTCCATCCTGTCGATCTCATGGGGGCGGAGTCGGGGTCCGCCCCGAGTTGCTAGGGGTAGAACGGTCAGAGACCGAGCAGCTTCTTCAAGCGCGGCGCGTCGGCGGGCGACACGACGGTCGTGCCGGCCATGCGGCGGGTCTCCCGGCTGGACTTGACCTCCAGGCGGTGGCGCTTGCCCGTCTTCTCACGGACGATCTTCCCGCTGCCGGTGACCCGAACTCGCTTCGAGGTCCCCTTGTGCGTCTTGTTCTTCGGCATTTCCGTCCTCGTCTTGTGCTACCCACCGGGGCGGGGGGCGGACCTGCGTCCTTATTCGGCAGCTTCGCCGGCGTCGTCAGCGACGTCGTCGTCCTGCTTCACCGGACGCGCCTTGATGTTCTTGTGCGGCGCCAACACCATGATCATGTTGCGGCCGTCCTGCTTCGGGTTGGACTCCACGAAGCCGAGCTCCGCGACGTCCTCCGCCAGCTTCTGCAGCAACCGGTAACCGAGTTCGGGGCGCGACTGCTCGCGACCGCGGAACATGATGGTCACCTTGACCTTGTTCCCGTGCGAGAGGAAGCGGGCCACGTGGCCCTTCTTCGTCTGGTAGTCGTGCGGGTCGATCTTCGGCCGGAGCTTCTGCTCCTTGATCACAGTCAGCTGCTGGTTCCGACGAGACTCGCGGGCCTTCTGCGCCGTCTCGTACTTGAACTTGCCGTAGTCCATGAGCTTGCAGACCGGCGGTCGAGCCTGCGCGGCGACCTCGACGAGGTCCAGATCCGCTTCCTGCGCGAGTCGGAGTGCGTCCTCGATGCGAACGATCCCGACCTGCTCGCCGTTCGGTCCGACCAGACGGACCTCAGGCACGCGGATTCGGTCGTTGATGCGCGGCTCGGTGCTCGCGGGAGCACCTCGGTTCGAGGGACTTGTCATTCACGTCCTTTGAGACTCGTTTGCGCCAAAGACAAGAGCCCCGTCGTCGATGTCGACGACAGGGCCCGCTTCCGACCGATCACACTCCTGACCGCTGGACGCCCGTGCGCCCTGACCGCCAGGAGGACCGGACCCGGCCACCTCAAGAAGCGGTGATCGCGGGTGGGAGCGGGGCTCCACTTGCCGCTCTCGCACTAACGAGAGCTGGTCGCGTCGGAAATACTAGCAGACGCTCTTGTCAACCCCCGAATCGCGGCCTGTGACGTCGGTCCTGCCAGGGCACTTGCTTGAATGTAGGGCGTGACCGATCCGCTTGAAGAAGACGTCCGCGACCTGGGCGACGTACCCAGCATCGAGGTGATCAGCCGGGCCGCGGTGATGCTGCTGTCCGCCTCGGCGGACCGCCTGGGCCTCGCCGACCCGGACCCCGACAACTCCCCGCGCCGCGACCTCGACGAGGCCCGCCGCCTGATCACCGGCCTCGCCGGCCTGGTCACCGCGACGTCGGAGTACCTCGGCCCGCACGCGGCGCCGTTGAAGGACGGCCTGCAGTCCGTGCAGCGCGCGTTCCGCGAGGCGTCGGCGGTGCCGGACGAGCCGGGGCAGGGGCCGGGCGAGAAGTTCACGGGTCCCGTCTACTGACGTCCGCGCGGTCCTCGGCGGTGTGGAGCCGGCGAGGACCGCGTGTTCGGCGAGTGAGCCGTCGTCACTCGGCCCGCACCACGACCGGTTCCCACGGCTCCGCCTTCACCTGGAACACCGCGCTCGCCCGCTGCCCCGTCGCCGCCCGGAACGTGATCGCGGACCCGTTGTACAGCGGTCCGATCTCGAGGTGCTCGGCCGGCGGCTCGTCGTACTGCGACAGCCCGAGCACGCGGCTGCCCGGCACCACGGACAAGGTGAGCTGCTGGATGACGGCCGGTCCGCCGAAGTAGCTCAGCCGGAACTCGTCGGGCGCGCCGGGCGTGATCGCGAACGTCGGCTCGCCGACGCGGCTGCGCTGGGAGGCGAGGGCCTCGACCACCTCGTTGACCTGCGTCGTCACCTGGTGGGCGATGGCCTGGGCCTCGTCCGCCAGCGCCCGGGACGCCGCGGCCTCCTGCGCAGCCCTGCCCACGGCCTCCTCGGCCTTGCCGGCCGACTTCTTGCTCTCCTCCGCCGCCGTCCTGGCCTGCAGGGCGGCCGACGTGGCCTGTTCGACGGCCTTGCGCGCGGCGGCCGCCTCCTCCTGGGCCTTGAGTGCCGCCTCGGCCGACTCGCGGGCGGCGTCCTGGGCGCGCTTGGCCTCGCGGGCCTGCCACAGCGACACGGCCACCGCGCACATCGCGACGACGGCGGAGATCACGGCGAGGGCGATCATGCCCGCACCCCCACGGAGGCGAGCTGGCGTCGCGCGAGCTCGTCGATCACGTCCGTGTCGCCCGTGCGCCAGGCGACCGCCGGGTCGCCGTCGAACCGGCCGAGCTCCCGCGGCGACAACGACGTGAGCGCGCGGAGGGCGAGGAGGTCGGGCTTGTCGCGCAGGCGGGCGGTGTTCGCGGCCTTGCGGGCGTAGCGCAGGCGCAGCGGCAGCCAGGTGACGAGCAGGAACAGGACCGGCACGGCGACCAGCGCGGCCGCGAGCCAGAACGCGGACTCCTCGACGACGCCGATCTGCGCGTTGCCCGCGTTGGTGAGCGTCTCGCCGGCCTTGCTGCCGTTGCCGAGCGCCCCGGCGAGGTCCTCGCCCACGAAGGGAACGCCCCGGGCCTTGCCGGCGGCGTTGGTGAACGCGTCGCGGATGCTGCCACCCGCGTTGACCAGCCCGTCCCCCGGCGCCCGCAGTTCGAGCACCCAGTCGTGGACCGTCGTCGCCACCCAGATCCAGAGCGCGACCCAGCCGACGGCGAGGAGGTCGGCGATCAGCTGACGCGTGAACCTGACAGGTCTGTCCGCGTACCACTTCATGCCCGGATCGTGTCACAACGGCAACGGCGGCCCGGAGTCCAGCTGAGACCGGGGGCCGCCGTTGCGACGAACAGCTCAGTCGACGACGGCCAGCGCGTCGATCTCCACCAGCAGACCGGCGGGCAGCCCGACGTAGACGGTGGTGCGGGCGGGCGCCGGGTCCGTCACGAACTCGCCGTACACCTCGTTGAGCTCCGCGAAGTGCGCGGTGTCGGTGAGGTAGACGCGGATCATGACGACGTCGTCGATGGACGCGCCACCGGCGGCGAGAACGGCGTGCAGGTTCGCGAACGTCTGGCGCGTCTGCTCGGCGACGGTGGTGCCGACGATCTCACCCGACTTCGGGTCGAACGCGACCTGGCCCGCGACCTGCAGGATGTTGCCCTTGCGCACACCCTGCGAGAAGCGCGCCACCGGCTGCGGAGCGTCAGCGGTCTTGATCTCTACCTTGGACAACGGATTTCCCCTTTACCTTGGAACAAAACCGCATTCGACCGAAGCGGCCTCGGCGGTGGCGAGCAGGTCTGGCAGGTGTGAGAGCAGGCCGTCGTAGTCGAGCAGCACCTTCGGCACGGACATCGAGACGGCCGCGAGCACCTCGCCGCGCGCACCCCTGATCGGGGCGGCGATGCAGTGGATGAAGTCCTCGTGCTCGGAGTTGTCGACGGCGTAACCGTTGGCGCGCACGCGATCCAGCTCGGCGAGGTACGCGGCGGGGCCCAGGATGGTGTTCTCGGTCAGCTTCGGGAACTCCATGCCCGCCAGCACCTTCTGCAGCGCGGACGCGGACAGGTCGGCCAGCAGGACCTTCGCCACGGCCGTGCAGTGCAACGGCGCGCGGCGGCCGATGCGCGAGTACATGCGCATCTGGTGCCGCGACTCGTACTTGTCGATGTAGATCACCTCACCGTCCTCGTAGGACGCGAGGTGGACGGTGTGGCCGAGGCGGGAGTTCAGCTCGCGCAACGCCGGTTCGGCCGCGCGGCGGACGTCGCGTTCCTCCAGGGCGAGGTTCGCGAGGTCGAAGAGGGCGGTGCCGAGGCGGTAGTGGTGCACGCCGTCGCGTTGGACGAACCGGTGCGACTCCAGGGTGCGCAGCAGGCGCAACGTCGTCGACTTGTGCACGCCGATGACACCGGACAGCTCGTCCAGCGTCTTCGGTCCCGTCGCGAGCTGGCTCACCAGGGTGAGCGCTCTGTCGAGGCTCTGGCTCATTCAGACCTCCAGGCGGGCGGACGCCCAGGTCCGCGGGTCGGCGCGCAGCAGCGGATCCGTCACGTCGTCCGGCAAAGGATCTCCGACGTCCTCCGCGGTGAGCAAAGCGGACGCCGCCTGGAGGTGCCCGGCGCGCAGCCGCACCGACGGGCCCTCCCCCGCCAGGGTGGCCGCGAGGAAGCCCGCCGCGAACGCGTCACCCGCGCCGACCGGCTCCACGACCTCGACCTTCAGCGCCGGTTCGAAGTACGACGCGCCGTCTTCCAGCAGCGTCGCCCCGTCGGCGCCCTGCTTCACCACCAGCGACACCGGGCCGGGCAGCAGCTGCCGCAGCCGCTGGGGATCTCCGGTGCCCCACACCAGTTCGGCCTCGTCGGACCCGGCCAGGACGACGTCCGCCAGGTCCGCGAGCTCGCGCAGCACGCGGGGGTCGCGGCCTGCCCACAGGGCGGGCCGCCAGTTCAGGTCGAACGAGATCCGGAACCCGTGCCGCGGCCTGCGCAGCAGCTCGCGCATCATCGCGAGGCACGAGTCGGACAGGGCGGGCGTGATGCCGCTGACGTGCACCAGCTTCACCTCGCCGAGGCCGAGGCGGTCGATCATCTCGAGCCCCATGCCCGAGGCCGCCGAGCCGCGCCGGTAGTAGCGCACCGGGCTGCCGTGCGGCGAGGCCTCCTTGACGTAGAGGCCGGTCGGGCGGGTCGGGTCGACCCGGACCTGCGAAACGTCCACGCCGTAGCCGCCCACGGTGTCGAGCACCGCCATGCCGAACGAGTCGTCGCCGACGGCGCTGACCCAGGACGACCGCACGCCGAGGCGCGTCAGGTGCATGGCGACGTTGGACTCGGCGCCCCCGACGGCGCGATGCCACGTGCGCACCAGATGCACGGGTCCGGGCTCAGCCGGAACCATCATCACCATGGTCTCGCCGAGACACACGACACCGCCGACGTGATCGAACCGCATGCGCGCTCCAGAGGTGTTCGTTGACGGCGGCGAGACCGAATGCTACACAACTCAGCATCACATCGCGCAATGGGAGTTGCAAAATATGCAACATCTGATGGAGATGGACCTCGCGGCCGTCGCGGACATCAGGTCGGAACAGGTCAGCTGGCGCTTCAAGGGCCTGCCGTCGAGCACGTTCGGGTCGACCCTCGGCGAGGTCGCCGAGCGGCGCCTCGACCTGTTCACCGACGAGTTCGTCGGGCCGCTCGTCGTGCTCGACGAGGACGCGCTGGCGCACAACCTGACAACGATGGCCCAGTGGTGCGACAACCACGGCGTGAAGCTGGCCCCGCACGGCAAGACGACGATGGCGCCGCAGCTCTTCCAGCGGCAGGTCGAGCACGGCGTCTGGGGTCTGACCGCGGCCAACGCCTCCCAGCTGCGCGTCTACCGGGCGTTCGGGGTGAGCAGGATCCTGCTGGCGAACCAGCTGCTCGACCCGGCCGCGTTGCGCTGGCTCGTCCGCGAGCTGGACGCCGACCCCGGCTTCGAGTTCAGCTGCTGGGCCGACTCCGAGGCCGGCGTCACGCTGATGAGCGAGACGTTGCAGGAGATCCAACCGTCACGCCCGGTCGACGTGATCGTCGAACTCGGCGCTCCCGGCGGCCGGACGGGTGCCCGTGACCTGGAGACGGCGCTGGCCGTCGCGCGGGCGGTCGACCAGAGCCCCGTGCTGCGGCTCGTCGGCGCCGGCGGCTACGAGGGCGCGCTGGCGCACGACGCGTCCGAGGCCTCCCAGTCCGTTGTGGACGGATACCTCACCGACCTGCGCACGCTCGTGCTGCGCCTGGCCGACGCCGGGCTGTTCGACGAGATCGACTCGGTGATCGTCACGGCCGGCGGCAGCGCGTACTTCGACCAGGTGGCCGCCACGTTGTCGCAGCCGTGGCCGTTCCCGGTGACACCGGTGCTGCGCAGCGGCGCTTACATCACGCACGACGACGGCTTCTACCGCGGGATCTCGCCGTTCGCGCGGATCGACGGCGTGGAGCCGTTCAAGCCAGCGCTCAGGGCGTGGGCCCAGGTGACGTCACGGCCGCAGCGCGACCTGGCGCTGCTGACGATCGGCAAGCGCGACGCGTCGTTCGACGAGGGCCTGCCGGAACCGCAGCTCGTGCGCCGCGGCGACGGCGCGATCGCCCCGCTGGCCGGAGCGAGGATCACCGCGCTGAACGACCAGCACGCCTTCCTGTCCCTCGGACCGGAGTCCACGGTCCGGGTGGGCGACTGGGTGGGGCTCGGCCTGTCCCACCCGTGCACGGTGTTCGACAAGTGGCAGCTCATCCCGGTCGTGCGCGGCACGACCGTGGTCGACCTGATCCGCACCTACTTCTAGAGGGAGAGCCGCCATGGAGGACGTCGTCCTGCGCGGACCGCTGGTCGCCGACGGCACGGGCGCGCCCGCCTACCAGGCGGACGTGGGGATCAAGGACGGCCGGATCTCGTCCATCGGCAACGGGATCAGCGCCACGCGGTCGATCGATGCGGACGGGCTCGTGCTCGCGCCGGGGTTCATCGACATGCACTCGCACTCGGACCTGCGGATCCTCGCCGAGCCCGATCACCTGGCGAAGGTCTCGCAGGGCGTCACGACCGAGGTGCTCGGCCAGGACGGGCTGTCCTACGCGCCCGTGAACGACGAGGTGCTCGCGACGCTGCGCGGCCAGCTCGCCGGGTGGAACGACGACCCGCCGGGCTTCGACTGGAACTGGCGCTCGGTCGGCCAGTACCTCGACCGGCTCGACCAGGGCATCGCGGTCAACGCCGCCTACCTGGTGCCGCAGGGGACGCTCCGGATGCTGGCGGTGGGCTGGGAGGACCGGCCCGCGACCGACACCGAGATGATCACGATGAAGAACAAGCTGGCGAAGTCGTTGGTGGAGGGCGCCTTCGGCATGTCCTCCGGGCTCACCTACACGCCCGGCATGTACGCGGACACGTCCGAACTCGTGCAGCTGTGCGAGGTCGTCGGCAGCTACGGCGGTTTCTACAGCCCGCACCACCGCAGCTACGGCGCGGGAGCGCTGGAGGCGTACGCCGAGATGGTGGACGTCTCGAAGCGCTCGGGCTGCCCGTTGCACCTCGCGCACGCCACGATGAACTTCCCGGTGAACAAGGGCAAAGCGCCCGAACTGCTCGCGCTCCTCGACGACGCGATGGCCCAAGGCGCCGACATCTCGCTGGACACCTACCCGTACCTGCCGGGCGCGACCTACCTGTCCGCGCTGCTGCCGTCGTGGGCCACGGAGGGCGGGCCGGACAGCGCGCTGGCAAGGTTGTCCGATGTGGACACCCGCGAGCGCATCCGCGAGGAGATCGAGGAGATCGGGTCGGACGGCTGCCACGGCGTGCCCGTCGACTGGGACTCCATCGAGATCAACGGGGTCCGCAACGAGCGCAACGCGCACCTCGTCGGGTCCAGCGTCCTGCAGTCCGCTGCACGGCTCGGGCGCAACCCGGCCGAGCTGTACTTCGACGTGTTGGTCGACGAACGCCTGGGTACCTCGTGCCTCATGCACGTGGGCCACGAGGAGAACGTGCAGGCGATCATGAAACATCCGGCGCACACCGGCGGCAGCGACGGGCTGCTGGTCGGCGACCGGCCTCATCCGCGCGCGTGGGGGACGTTCCCCCGCTACTTCGCGCGCTACGTCCGCGAGCTGGGCGTGCTGAGCCTGGAGGAGTGCGTCGAGCACCTCACCGGCCGCGCCGCCAAGCGCTTGCGGCTCACCGACCGGGGTCTGGTCCGCGAGGGCTACGCGGCCGACCTGGTGCTGTTCGATCCCTCGACGATCGCCGACACGGCGACCTTCGACCAGCCTCGGCAGCAGGCAGCCGGCATCCCGTACGTGTTCTGCAACGGGGTGACGGTGATCGACGACGGAACCGCCACCGGCTCATTGCCAGGCCATTCACTCAGGAGCCGCCCGTGATCGACTGGTTGCAACACTCAACTCCGGGTCTGTTGACCCTCGCGGTGGTCAGCATCGCGGTGCTGCTCCTGCTGATCATCAAGTTCAAGGTCGAGCCGTTCATCGCGCTGATCGTCGTCGCGCTGCTGGTCGCCCTCTTGGCGGGCGTGCCGGTGGAGACGCTGGTCGGGTCGGCGCAGAAGGCCTCGGACTCGTTGCTGGAGAAGGGCTTCGGCTCGATCCTCGGCCACATCGCCGCGATCATCGGCCTCGGCACGCTGCTCGGCGCGATCCTCGAGGCGTCCGGCGGCGCGCAGGTGCTGATGGACAAGCTGATGAACGCGTTCGGCGAGAAGCGCGCGCCGGTCGCGATCGGTCTCGCCGGTCTGATCTTCGGCGTGCCGGTCTTCTTCGACATCGGCATCTTCGTGCTCGCGCCGCTCGTCTACGTGGCGGCCAAGCGGTCGGGCAAGTCGATCGTGCTGTTCAGCATGCCTTTGCTGGCGGGCCTTTCGGTCATGCACGCGTTCATGCCGCCTCACCCCGGACCGGTGGCGGCGGCCGGTCTGCTCGGCGTCTCGCTCGGCTGGATCATCATCATGGGCCTCGCGGTGGCGATCCCGTCCTGGTTCGTCGGCGGCATCCTGTACGCCTACTGGATCGGCAAGCGCATCAACGTGCCGGTGCCGGAGGAGATGCTGGCGGCGGCCGAGGCGGCGCGCGAGGAGCACGGCGACCGCGAACCCCCGTCGCTCGGCCTGGTGCTCTCGATCATCGGCCTGCCGCTGGTGCTGATCCTCGCGGGCACGTTCGGGTCGATCCTGCTGACCAAGGGATCGCGGCTGTACTCGGTGGCGACGTTCTTCGGCACGCCCGCGGTGGCGCTGACGATCTCGGTGCTGCTCGCGTTCTGGCTGCTGGGTTTCCGCCGCGGCATGACCCGCGAGAAGGTCGCGGAGCTGAGCGGCGCGTCCCTGAAGCCGGTCGCGATGATCCTGCTCGTGGTCGGTGCCGGTGGCTTCTTCGGCGCCGTGCTGGCCGCGACGGGCATCGGCAAGACGCTCGCGAACGAGCTGTCGGGCATCGGCCTGCCGGTGATCGCGCTGGCGTACGTGATCAGCTGCGTCATCCGCATCGCGCAGGGTTCGGCGACGGTCGCGATCGTGACGACCGCGGGCATCGTGGCACCGACGCTCGCGGACCTGAACTACTCGCAGCCGCAGCTCGCCCTGGTCGTCATGGCCATCGCGTCCGGTTCGATCATCGCCTCGCACGTGAACGACGGCGGGTTCTGGATCGTGTCGCGGTACTTCGGCCTGTCGGTGAAGGAGACGCTGCAGTCGTGGACGGTCGTCGAGACCATCCTCTCCGTGGTCGGTTTCGTGGTCGCGGCGCTGCTCAGCCTGGTCGTCTAACCGGACACAACTCAACAATTTCGAACGCTTGACAACGCGGGCCCTGCATCTGAGGATCGGCACAATGTTCATTTGTGTTTGATGTGGACGGGGCCCGCATGAGCAACACGGAGGTCGTGCACCTGCACGACGACACCTCCAGCGTCGTCATCACCCTCGCGGGCACAAGCCTGCCGGTCGTGACGCACTGGGGGCGCACGCTCGGAGACGTCGGCCAGGCCGGATTGCGCGGCCTGGCCGACGCCGTGTCGTGGACCAACCCCAACAACGCGCCGGACGCGCCGATCCCGTTGGCGCTGCTGCCCGACGCCGGCGCCGGGTACCTCGGCCGCCCCGGGCTGCGCGGTCACCGCGGCGGCGAGCACTTCGCCCCGGCCCTGGCGGTCACGTCGTTCGGCCACGAGGGCTCGATCTTCCGGTACGTCGCGTCGGACGAGGCCGCGGAGCTGACCGTGAGCGGCACGCTGGAGCTGCTGGCGTCCGGCATGCTCCGCCTGCGGCACGTCGTCCGCAACGACGGCGACACGCCGTACTCGCTGGAGGGCCTGGAGACCGCGCTTCCCGTCCCCGCGCACGCCACCGAACTGCTCGACTTCACCGGCCGCTGGAGCCGGGAACGCGCGCCGCAGCGGCAGGCGTTCCAGTTCGGCTCCTGGGTGCGCGAGAACCGCCGCGGCCGCACCGGGCACGACGCGACCATCGGCCTGCTGGCCGGCACGCCGGGGTTCTCGTTCCGCGACGGCGAGGTGTGGGCGCTGCACGTGGCGTGGAGCGGCAACCACGTGACGTACGCGGAGAACCTGGTCGACGGCTCCCCCGTCCTGGGCGGCGGCGAGCTCCTGCTGCCGGGCGAGATCACCCTTGCGGCGGGCCAGGAGTACGAGTCGCCGTGGATCTACGCCGCGTATTCGAGTGAAGGCGTCGACGGCATCAGCGCCGCGTTCCACCGGCAGCTGCGCGAGCGTTCGCTGCGGCCCCGCCCGGTCGTGCTCAACACGTGGGAGGCCGTGTACTTCGACCACGACCTCGCGCGCCTGACCTCGCTGGCCGACACGGTCGCCGCGATCGGCGTGGAACGGTTCGTGCTGGACGACGGCTGGTTCCGGCACCGCCGCGACGACTCCGCGGGCCTCGGCGACTGGTTCGTCGACGAGACCGTGTGGCCGGACGGGCTCACCCCGTTGATCAAGCACGTCCGCGCGCTCGGCATGGAGTTCGGCCTCTGGTTCGAGCCGGAGATGGTCAACACGGACTCGGACCTCTACCGCGCGCACCCGGACTGGGTGCTCGGGCCGCGTCCCGGCGTGCTGCCGCCCCCGTCGCGCAACCAGCAGGTGCTGAACATCGCGCACCCCGAGGCGTACGCGTACATCCTGGAGCGCGTGTCATCGGTCTTGGCGGACAACGACATCGCGTTCGTGAAGTGGGACCACAACCGCGACCTGATCGGTTCGCGCGTGCACGAGCAGACTGCGGCGTTCTACCGGCTGCTGGACGACCTGCGGCTGCGCCACCCGCACGTGGAGATCGAGAGCTGCTCGTCCGGCGGCGGCCGGATCGACCTCGGCGTGCTCGCGCGCACCGACCGCGTGTGGACGTCGGACTGCAACGACGCCCTGGAACGCCAGCTGATCCAGCGCTGGACCGGCGTGTTCCTGCCGCCGGAGCTGATGGGCGCGCACGTCGGCCCCACGAAGTCGCACACCACCGGACGCGTGCACGACCTGTCGTTCCGCGTGGTGGCGGCGATGTTCGGGCACTTCGGCATCGAGTGGGACATCGACTCGGCCACCGACGAGGAACGCGCCGGGCTGCAGGCGGCCATCGAGTACTACAAGGACGTCCGGTCGCTGGTGCACACCGGTGTCTCCGTGCACGCCGACCACCCGGACCCCGCGGCCTGGGTGCACGGAGTCGTGGCGACGGACCGGTCCGAGGCCCTGTTCGGGTACGTGCAGCTCGCGACGTCGGTGCAGAACAAGCCGCGCCGGGTGCGGCTGCCGGGGCTCGACCCGGCGCGGACGTACCGGGTGTCGTTCGACGCGCCCGCCGGGCACCCCGCGCTGTGCCAGCGGCAGCCGGCGGACTGGAGCCCGGTGGAGCTGCCCGGGTCCGTGCTGTCGGCGGTCGGGGTCCAGCTGCCGGTGCTCGAGCCGGAGCAGGCGTTGTTGTTGCGCCTGAAGTAGGTCGTGCGAAAGGGCCCCGGCGGAAGCGCTTCCGCCGGGGCCCTCCCCTTTCCCCCGTTACCGGCCGGCGCGACTTCCGTCGGCCTTGGTGGCCCACCACTTCCCGCCAACGCCCTGCCCGTTGGCATCACCGCAGACCTCGTCCCCTGCGAAGAGGTACTGCGGCCACCCTGCGATGGTGAGCTGCTTCTTCCCGTCCCGCTCGATCGTCCCCACGAGCGAGGCGTCCACGCCCTGCACCTGGAAGCCCTCGTCGACGAAGGCGGGCGGCCACTGCTCCGCGCACTTGCCGGAGCAGTTGCTGGTCGGCGGTTCGGCGGAGTCGTCGTCGAACCGGTAGAGCGTCATGCCGTCCTTATCCGTGGCGACGACGCCGAGATTCCCCACGGTCGCGCTGGTCAACGCGATCGCCTTGTTCTGCTGGGCCTTCTTGCCGTCGGTGGCGGTGGCGAACCACTTCTCCACCGCGACGCCCTTGGCCTCACCGGGCTTGGTGTCGTTCTTGAACGTGTACTGGGGCCAGTTCGCGACCGTGAGCTGCTTCTTGCCGTCCTTGCGGGTGATGGTGCCGAGCAGCTTGGAGTCGACGCCCTTCACGCGTGGCGTCTCGCCCTCGACCAGCACCGGCGGCCAGCTCTCCGCGCACTTGCCGTCGCAGGTGGACACCGGCGGCTGGGCGGTGTCGCCGTCGAACCGGTAGAGCGTGAGGCCCGCGTTGTTGGTCAGCACCGCACCGAGGCCCGCGACGACGCCCGTCCGTGCCGCGAGCTGGGTGCGGGTGCCGTCGGTGCCGGTCGCGAACCACTTGCCCTGCAGGCCCTGGCCCTTGGTCTCGCCGGGACCGGTGTCCTTGGCGAACCGGTACTGCGGCATGCCGTCGACGAGGAGCTGGCGGCTGCCGTCCTTGCGGACGAAGGTGCTGACGAGGCTCCTGTCGACGCCGCTGACGGTGAAGTCCTCGCCGGGAACCGTGGCGGGCGGCCAGGTCGCGGCGCACTCACCGTCGCAAGTGGACTCCCCCGGCCTGTCGCCGTCGAACCGGTAGAGGGTGAAGCCCTGGTCGTCGGTGACGACCGGGCCGAGGTCGGCGATCTCGGTGGCCTTCAGCGCGACAACACCGTCCTGCTGCTGCGCCACCGGCTTGCTCTCCGGCGTCCCCGCGCAGGCGGTCAGCGAGATCAACCCCAGCGCCACGACCGCAACGCTCCTGCGGATCATCCTGAACCTCCTGGCTCGTGCCCTCCAACGCCACTGACACGTGGAGCGAGCCGGAACGGTTCAAACTTTCTCCTAGAACATCGCGCGCTTCAACGCGGGCACCGCCGAGGCGGTCCTGAGCACCGTGCGGAACACAACGCCGTTCTCCCAGCGCCTCGGAACGCACACGGGACCCGGAACGCACGCGGGCCCTGCTCTCGACCCCGGTCTCCTGCTGCCGGCGCTGATGGCAGCCGCCTCGGCACCGCTGACCCTGCGGCACCTGTCCGGCCGAACCTGACTTTCTTTCCCCCCAAACTCTGTACCGTTCTCCCATGGACGAGACGGGGGTCCCCATCGGCGCGGCGAACAAGCTGTCACCGGAGATGTCCGTCGCGATCGACAAAGCGCACGGGGTGCTGGCGGAGGCCGGCACCGACGCGAAGTTCTCGGTGAACCTCCGCAACGCCAAAGGTGTCGTCGTCGGCGACAACGCCCGGCAGTGGAACACGTTCTGGGAACTGCCGAAGAGCGTGCGGCGGCTGCTGATCGTCCTGCTCGCCGGCGTGCTGGTCGTCAGCACGGGTTTCGTCGTGGTGCGGTGGATCGTCCCGATTTTCGCGCCCGTCTACAAGACGACGTTCCTGATCGACGCCGCCGCGGGTGACCTGGCGAGCGTCACCGGTGCGCTGACGACCGTCGTCGGCAACTCGGGCGAGCGCGACTCCCAGTCGTTGCGCAGCTTCGGCGGCGAGTGCGGGTCGGACGACAACACGACGCAGCTCGTCGGGTTCGGCACGGGCAACCGCCAGGAGATCGCCGACGCGGCCCGCTCCGTGCGGCAGGGCACGAAGGCCACGCTGCAGCGCGGGATCGTCGAGGCGGTCGGCGACTTCACCACGCCGTTGTCGCTGAAGGCCAAGCAGGTCAACAGGATCATCGTCGTGACGAGGCACGGCAGGGACGCGTGCGACCCCGACGACGAGTTCGTCCAGGCCCAGATCCGCGACCGCGTCGCCGCGGCCGGGCTGTCGATCGAGTTCCGGTTCATCGGCTACCAGGTCAGCGACGACGGCGAACTGACGCGACTGGCCGCGCAGCTCGAGCAACAGTCACCGGCGTTCACGGACTCGCCGGAGGAGCTGCGGCGCGTGCTCGCGTGGTTCACCACGATCGAACCGGTGCTGCGGTCGTCGCAGTCCGTCGTCAACGTCCTCAACCCGACCGTGGACAAGCTCAACTCGGCCACGAAGTCGGTGGAGGACGGCCGTTTCGACCTCGCCGAGCCGGCGTTGGCACAGGCCCGTGCCGCGGTCGTCGACCTCCAGATCGAGGACCTCGACGGCCGCACCGGCACACCGGACGCGGTGCGGTTGCGGGACATGTCGGTGCGGCTGCGCGCGTTGCAGGGCGAGGTGGTCGCGGGCGCGGAGGCGTTGCTCGGCGAGGCGCGTTCGGGCCGGAACCCGGCCGGTCCGCTCGACGTCTACACCCGTGCCGCGGCCGCGTACAACGCCGAGGCGAAGAAGATGACCGAGGCGCTCACGTCGTTGCGCGCCCAGGCGCCGGGGGGCGTGCGGTGAAGCGGTGGTGGGTGGCGGCAGCAGCGGTGGTCGTGGTGCTGGCGCTGGTCAGCGGAGGACTGGTCCTGCTCCTGACTCCTGCTCACCGCACCACGTTCCTCGTCGACTCCTCCGAGTCGGCGGACTTCCGCGACGTCGCCGACGCCGTCGGGACGGCGGCCGCGAACATGTCGCCGGACGACGCGCTGGCGTTGCGGCGCTTCGGCGGCACGTGCGACGCCCCGGACACAGCAGAGTTGGTCACCCCCGGCACCGGCCAGGCGGCGAAGATCGGCTACGCGGCCCGCGCGATCAGCCCGAACGGCAAGCCCACCCTGCTCAGCGGCGTGATCGCCGCGATCGACGACTTCGCGCGCACCTACCCGTTGCGCGGCAGCGAGACCAGCCGCGTCGTCGTGGTCGCCCGCGGCGGCGCCGACGCGTGCGGCAAGAGCGCCGACGAGGTGCGCACGATCATCAGGGAGCACTCCGCCCGGGCCGGCGTGAAGATCGACTTCCGGTTCGTCGGACACCGGCTGACCTCCGAGCAGGCCAAGGTCCTGAAGGCCGTCGCCGACGCGACCGAGGCGCGGGCCACCCGCTTCACCGACGACACCGCCGCACTCGTCACCACGTTGAAGGAGGTGTCCGTGCCGACCTCGCTGGTGGCGCAGGAGGTCGTGCTGCCGAAGTCGCCCTGCGAGCTGGTGACGCCGGAGGTGCTGATGGCCGCGTACCCCCTTCCGGCAGAGGTCGCGGGGTACAAGCCCTACTACGGCGAGATCAACTGCCAGCAGGACCGGTACGTGCACGCCCAGGGCCTCATCGAGCGCCCTGAACTCGCCCAGGGGTTCCCGGCCGTCTTCGAACTGAAGGACGGGAAGTGGCAGCTGTGGAACGCGGGCACCGGAGGCTTCTCCTGCGGAGAGATCCCGCGGGAGGTGTGGAAGGCTTGGGACGTCGGCTGCACGCCCGAGCCGGTCGTCTGCCGCGACGCGAACGACTTCACGAAGGTGACCGACATGAACGACGTCGGCTGCCCCGTCGCGATCGACATCGCCGACCGGTACATCGCCGCGGCGCGGGCGGGTCAGACGCAGGGCACCGGCACGTTCTGGGTCACCGACGTGTGGACGTGCTCCAAGTACCCGATGCCCGACCGCCCGAACGTGGCCAACCCGCTGCAGTGCCAGCGCAACGCCGACGGCGCGGTCGTGCGCCTGGGCGACAACTGGTGACTGGACACTGCCTGGTGGCCGGGTGCTGCAAGACCGCTGGCCTGCCAACGCGCCTGCTGCTCACCCCAAAGCGTGGCCTACGACTCGCGGCGGGCGGCGGTCTTGGCTTCGAGCACCTGCTTCAGGCCCTTCAAGCCGCCGCGCATCATCACGTCGTGGTTGCCGCGGAAGAACGGCTTCGCGATCAGCACGAGGCGCCTCAGCAGCGCCTTGTTGACCACGACCTCCTGGTCGAACACGAGGTCCGTGCCCCCGTCGCGGCCGGTGATCTCCCAGCTCGCGTACCCCTCGAGATCACCGGACAGCGTGGCGCGCAGCAGGCCCGCCTGCTGGTTGCGGATGCTGTGCCTCACTCGCACGACCAGGTCGAACGGCAGGAACGAACGGCACCGGATCTCGCCGGTCTCGTCGTCGATCTTCGTGGCCTTGCGGACCTCGGGCCACCACACCGGGTAGTTCGCGATGTCGGCCAGCACCTCGTAGACATCGGCCGGGGACGCGTCCACGTGCCACACGCTGTGGAAGCGATAGCGGTTGAGCGGCACGGCCGCCATCATCCCGGATACCTCGTCCGAGTGACAGGTTCTCGACGGAACTCACAGGTAACTGGAAATTCCTCACCGAGTGTCATAAGGCTCCAGCGGGACTCGAGCGTCCCGCTAGTCCGCCCGTGTTCACTTGTCGGCTAGACGAGGAAGCCGTTCCAAGGCCCGCATCCACCCGGCAGCCGCGACTCGGCGGAGTGCCTGCTCCGACGAGTCGAGCGCCTCCACGAGGCTGAACTGATGCGCCAAGGACTCGCCGCGCTGCGCTTGGAGAACGCGCTCGCGGTGGGCCAGCACATCGAGTGGGATCATCACCCTGCCGCCGACACCTCCTCGTTCTCGAGCACCTGCAGCAAGAACTGCCCCGTGTAGCTCTTCTCGACCTCGGAGACCTGCTCGGGTGTGCCCTGTGCCACGACCATACCGCCGCCGGAGCCCCCTTCGGGACCCATGTCGACGATCCAGTCCGACGTCTTGATGACGTCGAGGTTGTGCTCGATCACGATGACGGTGTTGCCCTTGTCCACCAGGCCGTTGATCACGCCCAGCAGCTTGCGGATGTCCTCGAAGTGCAGACCCGTCGTCGGCTCGTCGAGGATGTAGACGGTCTTGCCGGTCGAGCGCTTCTGCAGCTCCGACGCGAGCTTCACGCGCTGCGCCTCACCACCGGACAGCGTCGGCGCCGGCTGGCCCAGCCGCACGTAGCCGAGACCGACCTCGACCAGCGTCTTCAGGTGGCGGTGGATGGCGTTGATCGGCTCGAAGAACGTCGCGGCCTCCTCGATCGGCATGTCGAGGATCTCGGAGATCGTCTTGCCCTTGTAGTGCACTTCCAGCGTCTCGCGGTTGTACCGCGCGCCCTTGCAGACCTCGCAGGGGACGTAGACGTCCGGGAGGAAGTTCATCTCGATCTTGATGGTGCCGTCGCCCGCGCACGCCTCGCAGCGGCCGCCCTTGACGTTGAACGAGAAGCGGCCCGGCTGGTAGCCGCGGACCTTCGCCTCCGTCGTCGCCGCGAACAGCTTGCGGACGTGGTCGAACACGCCGGTGTAGGTGGCCGGGTTCGACCGCGGGGTGCGGCCGATCGGCGACTGGTCGACCCGCACCAGCTTGTCGACCTCGCCCAGGCCGTTGATCCGGGTGTGGCGGCCCGGCACCTGGCGCGCCCCGTTGAGCTTGTTCGCGAGCACCGTGGCCAGGATGTCGTTGACCAGCGTCGACTTGCCGGAACCGGACACGCCCGTGACGGACGTGAGCGTGCCCAGGGGGAACGACACGTCGATGCCGCGCAGGTTGTGCTCGCGCGCGCCGACGACCGTGAGCTGGCGCTTCTTGTCGACCTTGCGGCGCTTCGCGGGCATCGGGATCGACTTGCGGCCCGACAGGTAGGCGCCGGTGATCGACTCCTTGTTCGTCAGCAGCTTCTTGTACGGGCCGCTGTGCACGACCTTGCCGCCGTGCTCGCCGGCGCCGGGGCCGATGTCGACCACCCAGTCCGACGTGCGGATCGTGTCCTCGTCGTGCTCGACGACGATCAGCGTGTTGCCCAGGTCGCGCAGCCTCGTCAGCGTCTCGATCAGGCGGTGGTTGTCGCGCTGGTGCAGGCCGATCGACGGCTCGTCCAGCACGTACAGCACGCCGACCAGGCCCGACCCGATCTGGGTGGCGAGCCGGATGCGCTGCGCCTCACCACCGGACAGCGTGCCGGACGCGCGGTCGAGCGACAGGTAGTCGAGGCCGACGTCGAGCAGGAAGTGCAGGCGGGCCTGGATCTCCTTGAGGACCGCGCCCGCGATCATCGACTCGCGCTTGCCGAGCTTGAGGCCGTCGAGGAACTCGGAGCACTCCGAGACGCTCATCGCGCAGACCTCGGCGATGGACCGGTCGCCCTTGCGGCCGTGGTGCAGTGTGACGGCGAGGATCTCCGGCTTGAGGCGCGTACCCGAACACGCGGGGCACGGGACCTCGCGCATGTAGCCCTCGTACTTCTCCCGCATGTACTCGGACTCGGTCTGCTCCTGACGCCGTTCGAGGAACGGGATCACGCCCTCGTAGTTGGCGTAGTAGGAGCGCTCACGGCCGTAGCGGTTCTTGTAGCGGACGTGCACCTGCTCGTCGATGCCGTGCAGGATCGCCTTCTGCGCCTTGGCCGGCAGGTGCCGCCACTGCGCGTCCATCCGGTAGCCGATGGTCTCGCCGAGCGACTGCAGCAACCGCTGGAAGTACTCCGCCGTCTGCCCGCCCGCCCACGGCGCGATGGCACCCTCGGCGAGGCTCAGCTCGTCGTCCGGGACCACGAGCTCCGGGTCGACCTCCTTGCGCACGCCGATGCCCGTGCAGACCACGCACGCGCCGTACGGCGAGTTGAAGGAGAACGACCGCGGCTCCAGGTCCTCGATCGCGAGCGGGTGGCCGTTCGGGCAGGCCAGGTTCTCGGAGAAGCCCCTGATCCGCTTCGGATCGGTCTCCGGGAGGTCGACGAACTCGAGCTCGACCAGGCCGTCAGCGAGCCGCAGCGCCGTCTCCACCGAGTCGGTGAGGCGCTGCTTCTGCGAGGACTTGACGCTCAGGCGGTCGATGACGACCGCGATGTGGTGCTTCTCCTGCTTCTTGAGCTTCGGCACCTCGGCGAGCGCGTGGACGACACCGTCGACCTTCACGCGCGAGTAGCCCTGGCCCTGCAGGTTCTGGAACAGGTCGACGTACTCGCCCTTGCGGCCGCGGATGACCGGCGCGAGCACCTGGAACTTCGTGCCCTGCTCCATCGCGAGCACCTGGTCGACGATCTCCTGCGGCGTCTGCTTGCCGATCGGCTCACCGCACTGCGGGCAGTGCGGCTTGCCGGCGCGGGCGTAGAGCAGGCGCAGGTAGTCGTACACCTCGGTGATGGTGCCGACGGTCGAGCGCGGGTTGCGGCTCGTGGACTTCTGGTCGATCGAGACAGCGGGCGAGAGGCCTTCGATGAAGTCGACGTCGGGCTTGTCCATCTGCCCGAGGAACTGGCGCGCGTACGCGGAGAGAGACTCCACGTAGCGCCGCTGGCCCTCGGCGAAGATCGTGTCGAAAGCCAGGCTCGACTTGCCGGAGCCGGACAGCCCCGTGAAGACGATCAGGCTGTCCCTCGGCAGGTCGAGA
Organism: Lentzea sp. HUAS12; assembly: GCF_024125735.1. Lineage (NCBI taxonomy): Bacteria > Bacillati > Actinomycetota > Actinomycetes > Pseudonocardiales > Pseudonocardiaceae > Lentzea > Lentzea sp. HUAS12. Next base: position 9,055,961 of record NZ_CP099738.1, on the reverse strand, counting down.
TCTACGCCGCGCAGGTTGTGCTCGCGGGCACCGCGAACAACAAGACGGTCTGCCACTGGGGTCCCTTCGGCTGCGATTGGCGGGTCACTCACGCCACACTCTTCCGAACAAGCGTTCGAAGAGTACTAGCATCATTTCGGAGGCTGCGACCGACCCGCCGACCATGCTAGGGCTGACCCCTGACAAAAACGGTTCGGGCCGCTACCGCATTCCCCTGATCTGGGATTACCCATAGTCTGGTCACTTCGATCAGAAGCCTCAACGTCGGGGAGAGGCAGCACATGACCTACACGCCGTCCACCGAGCAGACGTCCGTGCCCGCGCCGCGAGGAGTGCCCGACCGGCACATCACCGCCGTGCGTCAGGCGACGGACGTGCTCTACGAGGTCGTCGAGGAGCTGGACGAGGCCGCCGTGCGCGGCCGGAGCCTGCTGCCCGGATGGACCCGCGGACACGTCATCACCCACCTCGCGCGCAACGCCGACGCGCTGGTGAACCTGCTCACGTGGGCCAGGACAGGGGTCGAGCACCAGGCGTACGCCTCGCGCGCGGACCGCGACGCGGACATCGAGGAGGGCTCCCACCGGCTGCTGCAGCTGATCAAGGCCGACCTCGACTCCGCGTGCCAGCGGTTCGACACCGCGTGCCGCGAGTTCCCCGCGCACGCGTGGCGTTCGGAGGTCACGGCGCCCAAGGGCCAGGCGATCCCGGCGTCCGCGGTGCCGCTGTTCCGCCTGCGCGAGATCTGGATCCACCTCGTCGACCTCGACGCGGGCGTCGGGTTCGACGACCTGCCCGCCGACTTCGTGGAGGAGTTTCTCGACGACGCCGTGAACCAGTTCGAGGGCAGGGTCGACCCCTTCGGGATCGAGGTGACCCTGCCCGACGGCACTCAGCGCAGCTGGGTGGTCAGCGGCCCGGCGAGCCGCAGTTCGGTCAGCGGGTCCGCCAGCGCCGTCCTCGGGTGGCTGACCGGCAGGACCGACGGCTCCGGGTTGCGCGGGGAGCTGCCCGACCTGCCCGACTGGATCTGAGTGAGGAGCCGGTAGGCGGGGCGTTCGACGAACCTCGTCATCGCCCAGCCCAGCACCAGCGCCGAGGTGACGAAGCCGGCGAGGATCCACCAGGACCGCAGGCCGAACGCGTGCATGCGGTCCATCACCACCGTGCCGATCTGCTGGTGCACGAGGTAGACGCCGTACGAGATGCCCGCGAGCCACGTGATCGGCCTGGCGACCGGCTTGAAGAACACCCAGTCGGGTCCGGCCGCGGCCGCGCACACCATGAGCAGCAACACGCCGAAGCCCAGCGTCGACCCGTACTCGGTCGTGTGAACCGCCTGCGCCACCAGGGTGGCGGCTAGGAGCGCGACCAGGTGCGGCGTCTTCAGCCTGTCCTTGTGCCACAGCCAGATCGCGATGCCGGCGGCGAAGAGCTGCGCCCGGTGCAGCGCGAACCCGTTGTAGAGCGTGAACAGCACGTGCGAGTGGTCCAGCAGCGGCCGCAGCAGCAGCGGCGTGACGACGAGCACCCACAGGAAGACGCGCAGCCACGTGCCTCTCAGCACCTTGACCAGCGCGGCACCGGCGATGAACGCCGCGATCTGCACCGGCACCGTCCAGTAGGCGAAGTCGACGATGTTGACGTCCGGGAACCACTGGTTGACCAGCAGCAGGTTGTAGACGACGTCTCTGCCGTCGAGCTGGCTCCACCCCTCCGGCGCGATCCACCGCTGCACCGCGTAGGTGAGCAGGACCGCCGCCATGTAGGCGGGCAGCAGCCGGGCGAGTCTTCTCCACAGGAACCGCCCCGGTCTCCCGCTGTCGAGCGAGGCACAGGCGAAGAAGGCCGAGACGACCATCAGCGTGCTGGCGCCCATCGACATCGGGAAGGTGAACGGCAGCGGCCCGAGGTCGGGGTGGCTGCTGATGCTCGTGAGCGTGGCGTGGTGAAGCAGCACGCACCCGATGGCGACGACGCGGAGGACGTCCCAGCTGACCCTGCGGGCTGTCCGGGGCTTCTCTCGTTGCGTTGGGATCACGATAGGCGGGGACCTGTTCGTTGGTTCTTTCGGAGCACTCGGGCTTGGCGGCTTGATCCTTACTTACCCTATGAGTGAGACCTGTATGCAACCTGAAGGTGTGCGTCTCGCCGCATCGAGCGACTACCGTCTGCCACCGTGGACGTACTCGAGAACTACACCGGTCACGTCGATCCGGAGGGCCCGGCGGCACGCCGCACCCTGGACGCGCTGACCATCACGAAGATCTCCGTCGGTCCGATGGACAACAACGCCTACCTGCTGGTTTGCCGGTCCACGAACGAAGCGTTGCTCATCGACGCGGCCAACGACCACGAGCGCCTGTCGGACCTGCTGGGCCACGCCCCGGACCGCCCGGGACTGCGCACGATCGTGACCACGCACCAGCACGCCGATCACTGGCAGGCACTCGGCTCCCTGGCGGAGGCGACCGGCGCGAACACCGTCGCGCACGAGCTGGACGCCGCCGTCCTCCCGGTCCAGCCGAACGTCCTCGTGGACCACGGCGACACCATCAACGTGGGAGAAGTCCCGCTGTCGATCATCCACCTGCGCGGCCACACCCCGGGCTCCATCGCCGTCCTCTACGACGACCCGAACGGCCACCCGCACCTCTTCACCGGAGATTCACTCTTTCCGGGGGGTGTGGGGAAGACCACGTCCGCGGACAACTTCGCCTCGCTGATCAACGACGTCGAGGACCGCCTGTTCGCGGTGCTGCCCGACGACACGTGGTTCTACCCGGGCCACGGCGACGACTCGACGCTGGGCAAGGAGCGCCCCGCGCTCGCGGAGTGGCGTTCGCGCGGCTGGTAGGGCTCGGCGAGGGGAGAGCCCGTCAGCGCGGGCTCCCCTGCAACCGGGATCAGACTTCGATGATCGTGACCATGTCGTCGAGTCCTTTGAAGTCTTCGGCATTTCGCGTGTACAGCGGCAATCCACGCGACGAGGCGACAGCGGCGATCATCAGATCCATCCGCCGAGGCTTCGGATTCCGATTCGCCGCTGTGGTGAGCGCGACCAACGTGCCGTATCGGGCGGCCGCCTGCCCGTCGAAGGGCAAAGGCTCGAAGTCCACGATCGCCGCGCCGAGCTTCTCGGTACGTGCGGCCCTGGATGCCGCGTCCTTTGCCATCGCCACACCCTGATGCAACTCGGCCATCGTGACCGCGGTGAGTTCAGGTATCTCCGGCAGGTCGGCCGGGTCCAGCAGACCTAGGTCGATGTAGGCGCACGTGTCGAGCACCCCGGATTCGGGACGTTCAGCCACGGTTGCGCTCCCACGGATCGAAGTCGCCCACGCGGTCCTCGTCGCCGAAGAACTCATCGGCTTCCTGACGCATGCGGAGGTGATCGACCGGAGGCAGGGTCCTGTGTCGTTCGACGAGTTCCTCGGCCGTCAGTCGACGGCGGCGAGGCAAGGGCCGGAGTTCGGCAATCTCAACCCCGTTCCGCGTCACGTGGTACGTCTCGCCCGCCTCGACCGCGTCCATCACCGCCGCAGAGTGGTTGCGGAACTCCCGCTGGCTGATGACCTTCACGCATCAAGTGTAGCCCCACGTAGCACGCGACGCTACATCGGTCTGGGCGTGTTCACCGCTCGCGTGATTCACTCTTTCCGAAGGGTGTGGGGAAGACCACGTCCGCGGACAACTTCGCCTCGCTGATCAACGACGTCGAGGACCGCCTGTTCGCGGTGCTGCCCGACGACACGTGGTTCTACCCGGGCCACGGCGACGACTCGACGCTGGGCAAGGAGCGCCCCGCGCTCGCGGAGTGGCGGGCCCGCGGCTGGTGAACCTGACCGGACGGGGCCGCCCACCGACGCAGGCGGCCCCGTTCGCTGTTTCTCCGATGACCTCGGGTCAGGCCCGCTTGCGTCTCGCGATCTCGTCGGAGAGCCGCTGCACCCTGGCGGGGTCCGCGTCCCGGGCAAGGGCGACGTAGTGGTCCATGACGGCCGGCCGATAGCGCACGGGCATCGTCTGTCCTGGTGCCAGCCGGGTGAGCTCGGTGATCGTGAAGGCCTCGTCCGCGACACCCCGGAACGAGATGCCGCCGGCGGTCTCCACGTCGAACATCAAGATCAGGCGGGGATTGCTGTTGAGCTCCCGCCAGTCGACGAGAACGCCGAGCGCGAGCTCTCCCGTGCTCAGTTCCGCATTGATCTTCCGCGCCTCACTGCTCATGTCCGGGTTCGGGGCGATGCCGGGGAAGGCGGGCCCGACGCCGAGCGCTTCCCGGCTCAGGTCGGGCCTGAGCTGCTCCACGAGTCCGACGTCGAAGCGCTTCCCCAGATCGTTGAGCTTCTTCCACCCGAACATCCCGCCCCCACTCCCTGTTCCAGAACCTCGGCCTGGCACTTGGTCCGCACCCGCAGAACGAGGCGGCGACAATCTTCACCTGTACGTGTTCACCGCCGGGGTGATCATTCACCCAGGTGGTCACGGCGCGTCGGCTGGCCGTTCCTCGCCACGCACACCATGGCTGAGCTCCACGGGCTGGCGGAAGCTGGACCAGGCGATCGGGAATTCCTTCCTCAGCTCGGCAGTCGTCTGGTCGAGGAACTCCTTCATGGACGTCTCGTCGGGGAACTTCGCGTAGAGGCAGTACACCTGCACGTCCGCACCGTCCCCGCCGAACCTGAACAGGTTCGATTCAATGGACCGGCCGCGTTCCCGAATGCTGCGCAGCACGTTCCCGAGGCTCTGGGTGAACTCGTCCAGCGTGCCTTGGTTCATCGCTTCGACGTAGTCCAACCAGTCCTCGCGGGCATCGATCTCCCAGATGCACACCCAGGTGAAGTCTTTCACCGACCCGTACGGAACGGAGATCGCGCTCGACTTCTCCAACGACAGCGACAGCCTTCTTGCCAGCTCGACCCGGTCGCCGCTCGAATCGGGGCGAGAATGTCCCGTGGGCCTGCTCAACACAGCCGACCTGATGTCGAGCATCAGGCCATAATCTATGCGGACGTACTCCCGCTGCGCCTCCCACAGATCGCCCCGCGAGGCCTCGCCGAACCACAGCTTGTGACGCGCTTCGACGATCGCGGACATCTGCTCGGTCAGGCCGACCAACTGGTCGACCACGCGGTCCAGGTCCGACTCGTCGATCGCCAGCAGGAGCCTGATCCTGCGCCGGCTCATCTCCTCGACGGCCGCGTACCACTTCCTCAGTTCCGCGTCGGAGAACTGGCGGATCTGCGGGATCCGTGACCCGATCTTCGGGAAGTGCTCCGGCAGATATGCGGCGGCGTAGGAGGCGTTGATCGCTTTGTTCAGGCAGTCGAGGAACGGCAGCACCTGCTCGCGGCGGTCGGACTGCGCCAAAGCCTGCTCCTGCGCCCGTTCAGCCCTCTCCTGGGTCAGCTCGACCGCCCGTTCCGAGGCCCGCAGCTTTTCATGCTCGAGGTTCCGCTGCGCGGTGAGCGTGCGCCGGGATTGGTAGATCGCCGCGGTGCCCGCCACCAAAGCGGCCACAACCGCACCCAGCGCGGGTATCCAGACAGCGGGTGTCATCACGTCAAGCTACTCAGCACAAGCTCGTGCACCAGGTCCGAACGCCACGGGATGCCGGGCCTTCGTGCTCGTTCGGCGCGACCATTCGGACGCCATTGTGGAATGTCCGGCGCAACACCTTTTGTCGCCGTTCTTCGGCGCGTGTCAGGATCGCCCCGCGAAGGGGGTCACGAGTGCCGGTTCTCCGCGTCGAGCAGGTCCAGGTAGCCGGTGGTCGTCCGCCACAGGGCGTCCGAGTGCGGGGTGAGCTTGCCGGGGCTCCACCGGCGGTCGGTGTACTCCTGGTTCACCCGCCGCAGCGCCCGCAGGCTCACGTCGAGCTCGGCCGCGACCCGCTCCCGCAGCTCGTCCGGGGTGGGAGCCGGGGTCCTGACCAGCTCCCCCGTGCCGTCGCTGACCGCGACGAGCGCTTCCTCGTTGACGCCGTCCGCCGCGCTCCACAGCAGCGCGGGGCGTTCGACGCGGTGGTTCCACACCGGGGCGTCCTTCGACCGCCAGCGGGCCTCGAACGGGTTGCGCGAGAGCCGCGTCGAGTTCGCCCAGTGCTCGGCGCCGACCGGCTCGGTCATCCACGGCACCTCGTCCACCGGCAGGTCGGTGACCAGGGCGACCTCGATGACGTCGACGTCGCGCGGCACGTCGAGCAGGTCGCCGAAGACCCACAGCTCGACCACCTGGAACCGGAAGAACGAGGCCGGCACGTCGCCGCACTTCTCGGCGAGTTCGGCCAGGTGGTGCACAGCACGGGTCCACTTCACGCGGTGGATCATGCCTGACCGGGTGCACGAGGCGTTGGCGCGCCTGGCCGTCGTCGAACCCGTGCTGTGCGCGTTCCACGAGGTCTTCCGGACCTTTCCCGAAGTGGACCCCGCGTTGCCGTTCGCCGGCATGCCCATCGCTGTGAAGCGTGGCGAGCGCAGGAGCCACCGTGAGGCACTCACGGCCATGGGATGCGTACCGATCGGACTGACCACCATCCCCGACGGCAGCACCCCGTGGCAGACGTGGGGCCGCAACTCTCGCGGCGTCACACGCAACCCATGGAACCTCGACCGCACACCGGGCGGTTCGTCGGCGGGGTCGGCCGTCGCGGTGGCGTCCGGCGTCGTGCCGCTGGCCACGGGCGTCGACGGTGCGGGCTCGATCCGCATCCCGGCCGCGTGGTGCGGCGTGTTCGGCCTGAAGACCACCTCCGCCGAACGGGCCGCGGTCGGCGTCTTGACCCGCGACCCCGCCCTGCTCGCGACCTACCTCGGCGTAACGGAGGTCAGCTCGCCGACCGCCGTCTGGTCCGCGGACCTGGGGTTCGCCGAGGTCGACGACGAGCAGGCGGAGATCGCCTGGCGAGCGGCCGCACCCCTGCGCCCGAGCCCCGTCCCGCTGACGCTCCGGGACCCCGCGGACGACTGGTTCGCCGGCCGGTGCGGCCCGAATCCCGAACTGGACGCGGTGTTCGGCACCGCCGACCTGCTGCTCACGCCCACGACGCCCGGTCCGCCCCACGGCCACGACGGTCCGGGTTCGCGGATCAACACCGCGCTGACCTGGGCGTTCAACCTCAGCGGGCACCCGGCGATCAGCATCCCGGCCGGGTTCGACTCCGAGGGCCTGCCCGTCGGGTTGCAGGCGGTGGCGCGGCACGGGCGCGAGGCCGACCTGGTGGCGGCGGCACGTCTGGTCTCCGGCGCGGTGGCGGCAGCACCTGATCGAGTGATTTGACCCCAATCCACCCCGCCGCGGCGGTCACCTGCTGTGTCCTCGTCACTCGGGGAGGTGTGAGGTGTCGCGACGAATAGGTGGTGCCGGAGGCGGGCCGGACCCCGGCGGAGGCAAGGCGGGCGCCGTGGTGGCGGCCGGAGTGCTGGCGATGTCGGTCGCCGCGGGTGGCGGGCGGTCCGTCGGCGGCGGGGTCACGACCACCGTCGCCGACTCGGCCGGCGTGAACCTCTCCAGGGCGAAGTCGGAGGGCAGGAAGTCCGCCCGCAACGGCGACGCGGACGGGGCGTGGCGCCGGCTGAACATGCGCACTCTCAAGCGCAGGGCCGAACCCGCGCTGGAGTGCGTCTCGCATTCCTTCGGACAGGTGCGGGAGCACTTCGTCCGCAACCCGTGCAGGTCCCTCGACCGGACGCTCTTCGCCGTGGGCGACGACCAGGGCGATGTCGCCGTGGTGTCCGTGGCCCGGGTCGGCTTCCGGGATCGGCGCGACGCGGCGGAGTTCAAGAAGCTGATCGACGTGCACGGCACCGGCGACGTGAGCCCGCTCGCCACGCCGCTGCTCGGCCTCGCGGACATCCGCTTCACCGGGCTGCACCACCAGTCGCGTTCGGACGGTGGCGCGGTCGTCATCGCCGAAGCCGAATTGGCGGCCGGAGGCGTGGACGGGGAGACGCTGGACGCCCTGGCCGACATGGCGAGCCGGCTGCCGCGCCAGGTCACGAACCTGGAGAAGGACCTGACGGCGTTCGGGCGGGCCATGAGTGCCGAACGCGGCCACGCACTGCACTTCGCGCTCGTGCGGCAGATCAACGCCGAGCTCACGCACATCGCAAGGTGCGGAAGGCGCTCGCGGACGAGCTGGCCGAACTCGGGTTCAAGGATCCGAAGCGTGCCGCCGTGCACCTGATGTTGCTGACGATGACGGGTGATCCCACCATCAGGGGCACGCGTCCGGACGACGACGACATCGCGGCGGGCGTCCGGGTCTTCCTGCACGGGCACGATGTCGAAAAACGGCGAGGGGCTGCGACATGAGGTCATGGACCCACGCGTAGACGCCTACATCGCCGGCCTGCCGGAGTGGCAGCAGGACATCTGCCGCGAAGTGCGCAGGCTCGTCCACGAGGCCGACCCGGACGTCGAGGAGACGATCAAGTTCACGAACCGGCCGTACTTCGTGCTGGACGGCAACGTCTGCGCGTTGCTCGGCACCAAGGACCACGTGAACGTGATGCTCTACGACAAGGCGGCCGTGCCGGACCCGCACGGCATCATCACGAGCGGCCACGGCAACAAGACCGCGCGCATGATCTCCGTGTACCGCGACCAGCCGATCAACGCGCCGGCGCTCGTCGAGATGTTCCGCCACATCATCGCGAACAACCGTCGGCGCAAGGCTGTCGGACCTCGTCGGTAGCCTCATGCCGCATGGAGGTCGAGATCTACACCGACGGTGCGTGCAGCCCCAATCCCGGTCCGGGCGGCTGGGGTGCCGTGCTGCGCTACGGCGAGCACGAGAAGGACATGTACGGCGGTGACATCGGCCCGACGACGAACAACCGCATGGAACTGATGGCGCCCATCGCGGCGTTGGAGAGCCTCACGCGCCCGTCGACCGTGAAGCTCTACACGGACAGCACCTACGTCCGGAACGGCATCACCTCGTGGGTGCACGGCTGGAAGGCGAACGGCTGGCTCACGAAGGCCCGCGAGCCGGTCAAGAACTCGGACCTGTGGCGCCGCCTCGAAGAAGCGGCCGACCGGCACGAGGTGGAGTGGCACTGGGTCAAGGGCCACGCGGGCCACCCGGAGAACGAGCGCGCCGACCGCCTCGCCGTGCGCGGCGTCGAGGAGGTGACGGGCCAGAAGGCCGACCAGCCCGGCGCGAAGCCGAAGAAAGCGGCCAAGCCCAGGCAGCCGCGTGAGCTGAGCGGCGAACCGTGCGGCGCGCCGACGAAGAAGGGCACGCCCTGCCCCATCACGGCGGGGGCGAACGGCCTCTGCCACGTGCACGACCCGGCGCTGCAGTGCGGAGCCCTCACGAAGAAGGGCTCGCCCTGCACCATCGCGACCGGCGGCGGGCGCTGCGAGTACCACCAGGACGCGATGGAGCTGTTCACCTAGGAGCCGCGAACCGGCGTAGCGTCGCCGCGTGCTCCCCGAATCGGCCAGACCGGTGCTGGAGTCGAACGCACTCGGCCACCTCGTGACACTGGGCCCGGACGGCTCACCGCAGGTCACCATCGTCTGGGTGGGCCTGGACGGCGAGGAGATCGTCTCCGGCCACCTGGCGGAGCACCGGAAGGTGCTCAACATCCGCAACAACGGCCGTGTGGCGCTCTCCGTAGAGACGCCGCACATCAACGCCCACGGCATGCAGGAGTACCTCGTCATCTACGGAACCGCCCGCATCACCGAGGGCGGGGCGCCGGAACTGCTCCAGCGCCTCGCGCACACCTACCTCGGGCCGGACGTGAAGTTCCCGCCGATGGACAACCCGCCGGCCGGGTTCACCACGCGCATCACGGTCGACCGCGTGGCGGGCGTCGGTCCCTGGGCGTCATAGCGGCTCGTAGTACGAGTGCACCGCGGGCTGGCCCGTGTAGTTGGGGCCGGCCCGGTCGTCCGCACCCGAGTAGGCGAACGGCAGCCGCGGCCGCCCAGGACCCTCGAAGCTCACGAGGCGCTTGCGGGTGTCATAACTAAACCCGTTGTCGCGCAGCGCTTTGGTCAGCACGCGGCCGAACGGGCTGTGGTCGGCACGACGGACTCCGGACACGTCGAAGTTCGCCACGAGCTGGCCTCCGGGAGCGAGCCAGGAGGCGGCGCGGACCAGCAGCCCGAGTTTGTCACCCACGTAGTGCAGGCCGTGGACGCACGTCACGAGGTCGACGGGACCGGCGGGCTCCCACCGGTCGACCGGTGCGACGACGAAACTCAGGCCATCCCGTGCCGGTACGTGGTGGTCCACCAGATCCACCCCGGTGATCGTCACGTCGTCCCGCGCGGCCTCGGCCAGCGCCTTTCCCGAGCCGCAGCAGAGATCCACCCATCGGGTGCCCGGTTCCAGCGCGAGATCGCCGCCCAGCTCACGGCGGTAGCCCGCCAGGCCGCGTTCGCGGTTCATGTCGCAGTTCGCGACGACCGACGAGCTCCACAACGTCTCATCGTCCAGCAGGCTCACAGCAGCACCTTCGCGAGGCGCGCCATGCCCTCGCCGATGTCCGCCACCGTGTTGGTGGTGAACGACATCCGGAACGTCGCGTGGTCCGGTGTGGTCGCGAAGAAAGCCGCACCGGGCACGAACGCGACGTCGTGCCGCAACGCCTCCTGCAGCAGCACGGCGCTGTCCACGGCGCCGGGCAACCGCAGCCACACGAACATGCCGCCGTCCGGGTCGCTCCACGTCGTGCCGGACGGCACGGTGGCGGGGAGCGCGGCGATCATCGCGTCGCGGCGTGCGCCGTACTCGTGGCGCAGGCGGGCCACGTGGGCGTCGAGGTCGTTGTGCGCCAGGTAGTTCGCGGCGGCGGCCTGGTCCACTGTGGACGTGTGGAGATCGGCCGCCTGCTTCACGATCGTGAGCGTGCGCAACAGGTCCGCGGGGGCTCGCAGCCAGCCCAGGCGCATGCCGGGGGCACCGATCTTCGAGAAGCTGCCCAGGTAGATGGTCCTGTCGCTGAGCGACGCGAGCGGCGGCACGGACGGGCCGCGGTAGCGCAGCTCGCTGTACGGGTCGTCCTCCACGATCCACAGGTCGTGCGCCGCGGCGATCTCCGCGATCTCCACCCGGCGGGCGGCGGAGAGGGTGCGGCCGGTGGGGTTGGCGAACGTCGGCACGAGGTAGAGCAGGTCTGGCTTCTCGGCGGCCACCACGGACCGCAGTGACGACGGCACGAGGCCGTCGGCGTCGCTCGCGACCGGCACGATGCGGGCGCCGGTCATGCGGAAGCACTGCAGTGCGGCCAGGTACGTCGGTTCCTCCACCGCCACGACGGCGCCCGGTCCGAGCATCGCCGTGGCGACCAGGGCGAGCGCCTGCTGGGAGCCGGTGGTGATCAGGACGTCCGAAGTGGGCAGTCCCAGGCCCGTCAGGCGTGCGGAGACCAGGGCGCGCAGGTCCGGGTTTCCTTCTGTGGGCGCGTACTGCAGGACCGACGGCTCGCGCAGCGCGAGGTCGTAGGCGGCGCGCAGGCCGTCCAGGTCGAACAGTTCGGGAGCGGGGAGGCCGCCCGCGAACGAGATCACCTCGGGGCGGGAGGTCAGCGCGAGCAGGTCGCGCACCGGGGAGCTGGCCACGGGAAGCTGCATGATCCGCACGCTAATCCGCACGCGTCGCGCTCCCAACGCGTTTTCCCACGTGGCGGACATATGCCGGTTGAGCTATATTGCCGTCATGGCATCTACATTCGCGGTGCTGGCGGATCCGAGCCGCCGGGAGATCCTCGACCTGCTGCGGGAACGGGAACGGCCGGTCGGTGACCTCGTCGACCAGCTGACGCTCACCCAGCCGACCGTCTCGAAGCACCTCAAGGTGTTGCGCGAGGCCGGGCTGGTCGAGGTGCGCACCGACGCCCAGAAGCGCTGGTACCGGGTGTCGCCGGGACCGCTGGCGGAGATCGACGCCTGGCTCGCGCCCTACCGCCGGATGTGGGAGAAGAGCCTCGACGCACTGGAACGACGACTCGACGAGATCGAAGGGGACTGACCCGTGGACGCCGAACTGCGGATGATCGAGGGCAAGCCCGTGCTGCGTTTCGAACGCAGGCTGCGGCACTCGCCGGAGAAGGTCTGGCGGGTCGTCACCGATCCCGCCGAGATGAGGCACTGGTTCCCGGCCGAGGTCGAGGTCGACGGGCGCAGGATGCGCTTCACATTCCCCGACGAGGCACCGGTGGACGCCGACGGCGGCGAGGGCGAACTGCTCGAGTCCGACCCGCCCAAGGTCTTCGCCTTCCGCTGGCTGAACGACGTGCTGCGGTTCGAGATCCTGCCGCGCGAGGACGGCTGCCTGCTGGTCTTCACCGCGGTCGTCACGAACAAGCTCTCCGTGGGCCGCGACGCGCCCGGCTGGACCACCTGCCTCGACGCGCTGGTCGCCCACGCCGACGGCACGGAGTTCACGCCGCCGACGGAGTGGCTGTCACGCATCGAGCACTACGTCCGGCACTTCGGCCTCGACAAGGGCACCGACGAACCCGGCGGCGTGCGCTTCGAACGCGATCTGGTGTGGACACCGCTGGACGACGTCTGGAAGCTCCTCACCGAGGGCGACGAGTCCGGCGTGCCGGTCCGCGCCGCGCACCCCGGCATCACGCCGGGCGAGGTGACGAGGTCCGAGGCACCGCGCCTGCTGGAGTACGAGTGGCTCCAGGACGGCGAACCGAAGGGCAGGGTGCGCTGGGAGTTCGAGCACGTCCCGTTGCAGGGCACCACGGTCACGCTCGTGCAGGAGAACGCCCACGGACCGGAAGCGCTCGCGGCGTGGCACGTGCACATGGAGCTGTTCTTCGCGGCCACCCAGGGCGAGATCCGCTGCCCGTGGCCCGAGGACCGCGAGAAGGAACTCGTGCGGCGCTACGCCGCGGGCTGACGATCAGCGTGAGCGCGGCCGTCGCGCGACGGCCGCGCCCGCGGAGTCAGGCGTGCTGCACCCGGTCGACGAGGCAGGCCCAGTCCGGCACGCACCGCCGGCCCGGCCGTCTCGTCGTCCGCAGTTCGTGTTCCAGCACGGCCAGCCGCCGCTCGCGCGGGTCGGGCGCGAGGTCCTCCAGCCGCAGCACGTCGGACGTGCTCAGGCGGAAGCTGACGAGCTTGGTCGAGTCGAGCTTCGCGATCGACCACCAGCAGGTGGCCGCCGCGTAGTCGCAGCCGAGCCGGCGGAACTGCTCCTCGGCGCCGAGGAGGTCCCGCAGCGCCTCGGACTTCTCGCGGGTCGCGAGGAGCAGGTCGGCCCGCACCTGCCGGGACCTCGCCACCACCTCCGGGTACTCCGCGGTGGCGATGACGTTCGAGACGAACTCCTTGCCCTCGTTGTACTTCCGCGCGGCGAGGCAGAGCCGCGCCTGCAGGACGCTGACCCAGTGGTACGGCTCGGTGCCCGGAGTCAGCAGGCCCTCGGCCACCCCCGCGCTCTCCCACGCCGTCGCCAGGTGGTCGCGTTCGCCCGTCATCTCGTGCAGCAGCAACTGCTTCTCCGCGTGCAGCGAGGCGCACACCCCGACCTCCTCGCTGGTCTGACCGCAGATGGAGCGGAACTGCGTCGTCGCGAGGATCAGCAGGTGCTCTCCTCTGCGCAGGTAGAAGTCGCGGTCGTACGGCAGGGCCTCGGCCGCCATGTGCAGGTAGACGCGTGCGTGCACGCGCTGGCCGCGGGCGGCCGTGTACAGGTCGCGGTACTTCTTCGCGATCTGCGTCCCCTCCTCGGCCACCGACGCCGCCTGGCTGAAGCGGTGCTCCCGCAACAGGTGCCACGCCTTGCCCGAGACCAGCACCTTCGCCATCACGGACTCCTCGCCCTTGAGGGGCAATGTCGACGACAGCGTCTTCAGGCACACCTGCGACAGCCGGCTGACCAGCCCGACGTCCCCGTGGGCCTTCGCCACACCGACGACAGAGTCGAACGCCCTGGCGATCTCGAGATCGCCCTCCCCCTGCTCCACCAGGTCCTGCGCGAGCCGGTAGGCCAGCGCGGACGACGGCGGATGCGCCTCCAGGGCCGCCAGCACCACACGGCTCCGTTGCACCCCTTGTTCCACGACCACCACGTCACCCCCGTTCCCCTCCTCGAGCGTGCCGAGGCTGCGCACCAGTTCCTCCACACCGTGCAACGTGCCGGGGTCGAACCGGTGGATCACCAACTGCTGCAGCACGGACGGCAGCGCGTTCGCATCGGCGTCCGGCGGCACCACCGGCACCACGGCGACCCCGTCGGCACCGCGGTGGTGGTAGATCTTCTGCCGCACCAGCCCCGCCTCGTAGCGCACTCCCCTGCGCTCCATGAAGTCGTTGGACTCCAACGCTTTGACGTAGTCGTCCGACACGATCACCAGCACCGTGCAGTCCCGGACGGAGGTCTCCATCCAGGCCGGGATGGACAGCGGGCGGACGTCCGGCAGGTCGCCGTCCCAGACCACGTCGAACCCGCGGGCGCGCAACGCCCCCACCACCGCGGACGCGGCCGGGCCTCCATCGCTACTGCTGTAGCTAACGAATATGGCCATCGCAGCGACCTCTCCCGTGATGAGCTACGAGGGGGTGGACGCGATTTCTGGTGGCATTGCTCATGGTGCGCCTCCTGCGGGTGTGATCGCGCGCCGGTCGGCGACGACCGGTGTGGCGAGGAGCGGTCACCCGAACGGGACCTGGATGGCGGCACTCATCTGGGCACGAACGTCATAGGCTTGCCTACGGCGACATCGCCTCGCCTCATGGGACTGGGGTTCGGTTGTGGGTTGCCATCGGGCGGGCGGCTGTTGGCGCAGCCACCCGCCCTGCCTGTGCGGTTCAGGCCCCTCCTAGCTCCTCGAGTCGTCGGTCGAGCAACTTCGGCGTCTCACTGGCCGGCAGCGCGAAGTTCTCGAGCTGGTAGAAGTGGTTCAGGTACTCCTTGAGGTCCGGCCCGGACGTCTGGATCTCGTCGCGGCCCGGGAACTCCAGCAGCAGTGCGAAGTCCTCCTCCCCCTCGGAGAACTCCAGGATCGAGAACGACCCCTTCATCGACGGGTGGATCCCGGCGGCGAAGGGAAGGATCTGGATCGTCACGTTCGGCAGCTCGCAGACCTCCTTCATCCGCAGCAACTGCTTGCGCAGCACGTCCTTCCCACCGATCACCCGGTGCAGCACGGCCTCGTCCAGGAGGAAGAAGACCTCGGGGCCGTCCGGCTCCAGCAACACCTGGCGGTGCATGCGGATCTCGACACCGCGTTCGGCGCGAGCACCCGACATCCCGAAGGCGGTGACCAGTTCCATCGCGTACTCCGGGACCTGGATCAGGCCCGGGACGACGTTGAGCTGGCACTGCCGGATCCGGATCGCGGACGCCTCCAGTTCGACGAACCTCGCGAACTGCTCGGTGAACGAGCCCCGGTACTTGTCCATCCACTCCGACTTCGACTGCCGGATCGCCCTCGCCATCCCCACGAGCTCGGCGACACGGGCGTCGTCCCGCACCCCGTAGTGGAAGAGGAGAGCCTGGACGTCGGTGACCGATATCTTGTTCTCCCCCTTTTCGATCCTGATCAGCTTCGACACGGACCAGTCCATCGCGTCGGCGACGGCCTGCTGACTCAAGCCGAGCGAGTCCCGCGTCTGCCTCAACCCCGTGAGCAGTCGCTTCTGCAGTACGACGGGACTTTCCTTCCGGGGCAACGCCCCTCCTCCCAGAAACTGCTAGGTAGCAGAATGGTAGACCCCAATTAGAGGTCCTCCACAATGCTTGGCCACCAATTGACCAATTTCAGGGGGAGAGATAGCAGCCTGATGCCCCGCAGATCAACCCGAAGGATCCATGCGGGTGAAAGGGGTCACCCGTTCGGCGACTTCACGAACGGGCAGAGGAGACGAACGCGCGCCAAGCGGGCCAGGAGACCTCAAGCCGCCGACCGCCGCGATCCTTGGAGTCCCTGATCCACATCACCGGCCCGCCCGCCGCGCACTCGACGCAGGCGTCGCCACCGGAGCTGCTGTACGAACTGCGCTTCCACACGAGTTCCGCCATAGTCGCCCTCCCGGCAAGGTCCCCGACCCGACAAGGCCACACCTGAGCGTAGATCCAGAAAGTTGACCGATCTACCGCCAGAGGTCGCTTACTAGAACCTGTTCCTGTCACGTGGAATCAGGGCGTGGCGAAGCGGTCGACACCGATGCCGCTGATCAGCAGGCGCTCCTTGCGGTTGCCGGTCAACCGCGCCGTCCAGTCCACGAACCCGCCGTCCCCGATCTCCACCCCGTCGCGGAACACCTTGAAGCACAAGCCCTTGTAGTACCCGGTCTTCCGCGACGGATCGGCGGGCAGGTCCCCGCGCAGCACTTCGAACCGCGGATCCAGCACCGTCACGCGGAACTCGACATCGCCGCACGCGGCACGCAGGAACGCGACGTGCTCGGCGAAGTGCTCGCGCTCGAAGGCGAGCGAGCCGCGGTCGCGGCCGGCGGACACCGCCGCGAACAACGAGAAGTGCGCGAACCTCCCGGCACCGCTGAAAATCTGTGCGCGCACCACGCGCTGCACGGCGGCGAGGCGCACGTCGTCCGGCCCGGACTGCCGCAACAGCGCGGCTTCCAGCGCCAGCGCGTTCGTCGGGTCGGCGGCGACCTCGGTGCCGCGCATGGTCGACACGACGTTGTTCTGGTCCATCAGGGCGACGGCGGAACACGTGCCGAGGGGCGCCACGGGAGCGAGGCCCAGCACGGAGAACGATGGCGGCAACGCGGCCAGCAGGCAGTCTTCCGCCGCTCGCAGGACGGAGAACGGCACGGACGACGGCGCCACGAAGCGGTCGGTCCGGTACTGGCGCAACACGTCCGGTCCGGACAGGGTCTGGGCACGCCGGCGCGACAGCGCCAGCAGGAAGCTCGTCAGATCGCTGCCGGACAGGCCGGCGAGCCGGTCCAGCACCTCCTCGCCGCCCACGGACCGCAGCACCCTCGCCAGCACACCCATGCCTGCCATGATCCACGGCAGTGCGAACGGATTAGGGTCGCAACCGTGAGCGAGGGCGAACTGTGGGGGCGCAAAGCAGCCGAACGGGCGGCGCTCGGCGCGAGAATGTCCCTGCCCGCATGGGAGACCGCGATCGAACGCACCGGCATCCGGGAAGGCACGACGGTGCTCGACCTGGCGTGCGGCAGCGGTGAGTTCTGCGCCCTGGCAGTGGAAACGGGCGCGAAGGCCACCGGGATCGACCTCTCCCGGGCCATGGTCGAGGTGGCCAGGAGCAGGAGCACCGCCGAGTTCCACGAGCTGCCGCTGGGGCGGTTGCCCTGGCAGGACGGCACTTTCGACGTCGTCACGGCGTTCAACGCGCTGTTCTTCGCCGACGACCCCGACCTGGCGTTCGCCGAGGCGGTCCGGGTCAGCAGGGACTACGTGGTGGTGTGCCAGTGGCATCCCCGCGAGCGGAGCGATCTGCTCGTGGTCGGCCGGGCCGTGCGGGGGCCGAGCGCGCGCACGGGGGCGGAGCTGCCCGAGCCGCACGAAGAACTCACGATCGACATTCCCCAGGTTCACGCCGACGAGGCCACGATGCTGCGCAGCTTCCTGAGCGTGGGCAGCTATCAGCGCATCATCGACAACGAGGGTGAAGAAAAAGTCGTGGAAAAAATCAGGGCCGCCGTTGGACCGTTCCGAACTCCAGACGGTGGCTACCGGTTCTCGAACAAGTACCTGATGTCGGTCTTCCGCAAGCGTCAAGCCGCGAGGACCTCGTAGCCCGCTGTGGTCAGCGCGGCCGGGCCCGGACGGGTGCTGATCAGGCCCGCAGTGCGCAGGCGGAGCCCGGCGAACTGGTCGGCGCAGCACAGGCCGTCGACCAGCAACGCGCTTCCGGCGATCTCACAACGGCCGTCGGCGACCGCTCTCAGAACGGCGCGGTCGCGGTGTGTCAGCGATGAGTCGGTCATCTTCTTCTCCTAGCGGTGAATCCTCTACTTACAGATACGTCGAAGAAGAAGGCTTCGGTTCGACATCATCGTCGGAGAATTCCGCGCGCACTCCGAGAAGGCGTACGGCCCGGTCGTGTTCGAAGCGGTCCAGCACGACCAGAGCGGCGGCGGCCAGCTCGTCGGCGGACGACGTCGGCGCGGGCAGCTTCATCAGCCGCACCTTCGTGAAGAACGGCACGAACCGCACCTTCACGCCCACGCGCACGGCCGGGCGTCCCTCGGCGACGACGTCCTGGGCCACCTGGTGGGCCAGTGCCACGACCTCGCGGCGGATGTCCTCCATCGACGCCAGGTCCTGCTGGAACGTCTTCTCGTGCGAACGGGACTTGACCACCCACGGCGTCGCGCTCACGACCGTGTCGCCCGCGCCCAGAGCGACAGAACGGTAGTACGGGCCCATCCGCGGGCCGAACCGCGCGGCCAGCACGTCCTCGGACGCGGACGCCAGGTCAGTCACGGTCACGAGGCCCAGTTCGGCCAGCTTCTTCTCGGTCTTCGAGCCGATGCCCCACAGCGCGGACGTCGGCCGGTGCCCCATGACCTCGACCCAGTTGTCGCGCGTGAGCCGGAAGACGCCGGCGGGCTTGCCGAACTCGGTCGCGATCTTGGCCCGCAGTTTGTTGTCGCCGATGCCGACCGAGCAGTGCAGGCCCGTCGCCGCCAGCACCGCGGCCTGCAGCGACCGCGCGAACGCCACCGGGTCGTCCACCGCCACGCCGACGAACGCCTCGTCCCAGCCCATCACCTCGACGACCACGGGGAACGAGCGCAGCACGGCCATCACGTCCGCCGACGCGGCCTCGTACAGCGCGTGGTCGACCGGCAGGTAGACGGCGTCGGGCAGCTTCCTGAACGCGGTCCGCAGCGGCAGGCCCGAGCGCACGCCGAACTCGCGCGCCTCGTAGGACGCGGTGGCCACGACCGCGCGCTCGGTCGGGTCGCCGTTGCCGCCCACCACCACGGGCCTGCCGCGCAACGACGGGTCGCGCAGCACCTCGACCGCCGCGATGAACTGGTCGAGGTCCACGTGCAGGACCCAGTCCGCCATGCTGGACAGTATGAAACGGTCGGCCGGGATCCTGCTCTTCAGACGAACCACCCAGCTCGAGGTGCTGCTGGGGCACATGGGCGGCCCGTTCTGGGCCCGCAAGGACGCCGGCGCGTGGTCCGTGCCGAAGGGCGAGTACACCGAGGACGAGACGCCCGAGGCGGCCGCGCGCCGCGAGTTCGAGGAGGAGCTCGGGCTGCCGGTGCCCGAGGGCGAGCTGATCGAGCTCGGCGAGGCCAAGGGGTCCGGCAAGGTCATCACGGTGTGGGCGCTCGAAGGCGACCTCGACCCCGAGGCCGTCACGCCCGGCACGTTCGAGATGGAGTGGCCGCCGAAGTCGGGGCAGAGGAAGACCTTCCCCGAGGTCGACCGCGTGCAGTGGTTCGGCCTGGAAGAGGCGAGCGCGAAGATCGTCTCCGCGCAACGCCCCTTCCTGGAACGACTCACGGCCAGATAGAGGCGACCCACTCCGGGTGGTCGATGAACGGGTTCCGGTTGTGCTGGAAGCTGTCGAAGATCACCTGGTTGCGGCGCTTCTCGAACGCGTCCGGCGGGTCCTGCTGGCTCCACTGCTTCAGGACCGACAGCTTGCCCATGTACGGCGCCGAGCCGTTGGACACCGAGTTGTTGATCTCCAGGTTCACGTAGCCGTCGTTGCCCTCGTAGCGCACGGCCATGTAGAAGATCATGCGCGCGACGTCGCCCTTCACGGCGTTGCGCGGCTCGAACGAGTCGCCGTCGTACCTGCTGTCGGTCGCCTCGGGCACCGCCGACCCGCCGTTGTCGAAGTCGAGGTTGCCGCGGGTGGCGTTCACCGACACGTCCTCGGGACGCAGGTGGTGGATGTCGGTGCCGGGTCCGGTCGAGGTGCCGAAGTCACCGTGCGACTTGGCCCAGACGTGCTCGCGGTTCCAGTCGTTCGCGTTGCCGCCGTTGGTCGACTTCGCCTGCGAACGGCCGCTGTACAGCAGGATCACGTTGTTCGCGTTGGCCGGGTCCTGGTCGGTGGCCTTGAGCGCGTCCCAGACCTGGTCGTAGCTCAGCTTGGTCTGGTTGCGGATGATGCCGTTCAACGCCGACTTCAGCGCCGCGCCGGACTTGCCGCAGGCAGCCGTGTAGTAGCTCTCGCACGACCCGGCCGGGGGCGTCGTCGTGGTGGGCGGCGGGGTGGTCGGTGGAGTGGTGGTCGGCGGCGTGGTGCCGGCGAACGCGAACGCCGTGGACGAGGTCAGACCGGCGTGCGAGAAGTACGCGCTGAGCGTGCCCGTGACGTCGATCTGCCTGCCCAGCAGCGACGGGTTCGTCCGAAGACCCCACGCCGAGCGGAACGCCGACGGGATCTGCACGTAGAGCATGCTCGACGTGCTGGTCGTGGACGCCGAGTCGGCCAGCGCGAGCGCGTAGTCGTTCGGATAACCCGAACGGACGACAGTCGTCGTGGCCGTGGGCTGACCGACGACATAACCGCGGACCGTCGCCGACGACCCGTTCTGCTGACTGATCGCCTGGGTGACAGTGAGCGGAGCTGCTGCGACAGCGGCGGTCGACCCGTAAAGGCCCACCGCCGCCAACAGAGCTGCGACTAAAACAAGCGGACTCCACCGTGCCATGAGCACTCCCCGATCGTGTGGATGTTGCGCACACGATCGGGGTACATGGTCAACGAATGGTTAACGAGGGGTCACGGCACCAGGACGACCTTGCCCGTCGTGCGGCCGGACGAGACGAGCTCGTGCGCCTTCGCGGCCTCCGCGAGCGGCACCGCGTGGTCGATCTGCACCTTGAGCTGCGGCAACGCGGCGAGATCCGCACCGGACGCGACCACGCTCAGGACCAGTTCGAACCGGATGCCGAGAGCCGAAGCTCGGTCAACGTCAAAAGCCGGGTTGCCGGGGATGATCGACACGAGCACGCCGCCCTGCCTGATCACCCGCGCGGACCGCTCCGCGTACTCGCCGCCGATCGTGTCCAGCACGACGTCGACCGGGTCGATCCCGGTGAAGTCCTGGTGCCGGTAGTCGATCACCTCGTCCACGCCCAGCGAGCGCAGGAAGTCGTGCTTGGCCGCCGACGCCGTACCGATCACGTACGCGCCCCGCGCCTTGGCGATCTGCACGGCGAGGTGCCCGACACCACCGGCGGCCGCGTGGACCAGCACGCGCTGACCGGCGGAGACCCCGCCGCGTCCGACGAGCGCCTGCCACGCCGTCAACGCCGCCATCGGCGCCGCGCCGGCCTCCTCCACGGTCAGCCAGGACGGCCGCTTCACCAGGTTGGCGGCCTTGAGCACGGCGTACTCGGCGTAGCCGCCACCCGCGCCGGGGAAGTCGAGGAGCCCGAAGACCTCGTCGCCCGCCGCGAACCCCTCACCGTCCCGCTCGACCGTGCCCGCGACGTCCCAGCCCAGCGTGAAGGGCGGCTCGCCGAGCGCGGGGAACCCGCCGGCGCGGATGTAGGTGTCGACCGGGTTCACCCCCGCCGCGCCGACCCTGACCAGCACCTCACCCGGTCCGGCCACGGGCGTCGCGACCTCGGCGACCTCCAGCACGGACGGGTCGCCGACGGTCTTCTGCGTGATGACTCGCATGATGATCCCCTCTTGACGTCTTCGTTGGGATCATCTTGCAGTTAGCGCCAACTTCTAGAAAGTAGGCACTTTCTGGTGACTAGCTCTCCCGAAGGTACAGATCGCGGAGCAGGGCGACCTCCGCGAGGTGGTGGATCACCTCGCGGTTGATGTGCAGCACCAGGGTGGCCATCGGCTCGGCCGCGAACGGTCCCTCGGCCGGCCCGACCGCCTTGGAGAGGTCTGCCGTGCGCACCCCGGCCATCCAGGCCGCGTAGGCGTCGTCCAGCTGTTTCAACGCCTCGTCCGCGGTCATCGCGTACTGCCAGGTCGCGTGGTCCGCGGGCGGACCGCCGAAGTGGGAGGCCGTGCGCGCGTTGAACACGCCCACGATGACGTGCGCCATGCGCCAGGCGATCGTCGTGACGGGTGCCGGGGACGGCGGCGGGTACTGCCAGTCGATCGAGTTGTCCCGGTGAACGGTCCACGCGTCCGGCACCGGCTCCCAGAAGTACTCGGCGTCGGTCATGCCCTCGAGCCGCGGCCGGGCCGCGATGTTCCAGTGGAACTCGAGCTGGTCCGTCAACTGCTTGTTCCAGTCCATGCCGACGACGGTAAAACCGTTTGCGGACAACCACCGTCCTGGAAACACTCCGGCCGTGGACATCCGCACCTCGCGCCCCGAAGACCTGGACCAGGTCGAGAAGCTGATCGTCTCCCGCCTCGACCCCAGCGACGGCGTCGACGCACGCCTGCTGATGACCGACCCGGACGCGGGCTGCGACTGGGTCGGGGTCGCCGCCGACGGCGACGGCGACCGGATCGTCTCCACCCTCACCCTGATGGACGAGACGGTGACGCTCGCCGGTCTCGACATCTCCGCGGGCCAGGTCGAACAGGTCGCCACCGACACCGAGCACGAGGGCAGGGGCCTGGTGCGCCGGCTGATGGGCTGGGCGAACGACAGGTCGGCCGAACGCGGCCACCTGCTCCAGCTCGTGATCGGCGTGCCGTACTTCTACCGCCAGTTCGGCTACGCCTACTCCATCCCGGTCAAGCAGACCCGCGCGCTGGTCACGACCCCGCAAGCCGTTGCGGGACATGCCGTCCGGCGAGCGACCGAAGCCGACATCCCCGTGCTGGCGCGCCTGCAGGACGACGCCCAGCGCGGCGCGGACCTGCGGATGACCCACACCACGCCGTGCTGGCGCTGGCTCCTGCGCCGCACCGGCTCGACCACGTGGGTCGTCGAGCGCGACGGCGTGCCGGTCGCAACGGGCCGCAGCACACCCGAGGAGGAGGGCGACGTCGTCCTCGGCGAGATCGCCGGCGTGGACGACGACGCGGTCAGGGCGCTGGTGGCGTTGGTGAACCCGGCCCAGGTCGGCGAACGCCACCCGGCGCTGGAGGCGCATCTGGCGGACCGCGCCCCGGAACTGGACCAGTACATGGTGCGCATCCCCGACGTCCCGATGCTCTTCGAGCACCTGCGGCCGGTCTTCACCGGGCGCCTGCGGGGACACGAACCCGCCGACGTGGTGCTCGGCTTCTACCGCACGCACGTCCGCTTCCACTGGGACGGCGAGCGGATCGGCCCGTACGAGTGGGGCGGCACGCTGCTCGGCCCCGGCTCGATGGGAGGCGCCGGGATCGCCCCCGACCTGCTGGCTCCACTGCTGTTCGGCCCGCACGGCATCGACGGCCTGCGCCGGATCTTCTCCGACGTCTACCCCGGACCGAGGACCGAGCTGATGACCAGGCTGTTCCCGCCGGTCACGAGCGATCTGCTGACCTTCTACCTGCCCTAACAGAATAAACCGAGCACTCGGTCTAGTATTGGGCGCATGACGACTGTGCAGGAGACCGCGGCGGTCCGCTACGGCATCTGGGTCGTGTGCCCGGTCGCCGGCGCCGCCGCGGGCTGGGGACTCGGACTGGCGGCCGCGTGGATCACCACGCTCAAGTGGTTCCCGTTCCAGGGCGTGTTCGAGCTGTACACGGACATCCCGCAGCCGTGGGCGACGCTCGCGTCCCTCGGGGTCGGCGCGGTCGCGGGCGCGGTGTTCGCGCTGTTCTGGGCCAGCGAGATGATGTCGGTCGAGGTCGGCCCCTCCCGGGTCACGCTGCGCAAGGACGACAAGACGTTCGGCTTCGGCCGCGAGGAGGTCGAGTCGGCGTTCGCGGACGGCAAGCAGCTCGTGCTGCTCGCGCCGGACGGCACCGAACTGGCCCGCGAGACGTCCGACCTGAGCAGGGCGAAGCTCGAACGGGCCTTCACCGAGCAGGGCTACCGGTGGCGCGACGCCGATCCGTTCGCGCAGGAGTTCCGCATGTGGGTCGAGCACGCGCCGGAGCTGCCCGCGGACGTGAACGCGCTGTTCACGGCCCGGCGGAAGGCCATCGCGAAGTACGAGAACGCGGAGGCCGCAGAATTGGCGCGGGAGATCCGCAAACGCGGCGTCTCCGTGCGGGACGAGAAGAAGAGGCAGTACTACAGGTGCGAACGGTAGACCCGGTCAAGCACGCGGAGAAGAAGCGGCACATCACCGACACCGCGGCGGGGTTGTTCGCGCAGAAGGGCTTCGAACGCACGACCGTCGCGGACATCTGCAGGGCCGCGGAGATCAGCACCGGCAGCCTCTTCCACTACTTCCCCACCAAGCGGGCGATCTTCCGCGAGATCTTCGTGCAGGACGCCGAGGACAACGCCGCCGTGTTCGCGCAGGCCCGTGAGCTGGCCCCGTGGGACGGCGTTCAGCTGGTGCTCGACCACCTCTGCGTGCCCGCCCTCGACCGGGCGGTGGCGGGCCTGGTGCTGGAGGTCGTCGCGCAGGCCAGCCGCGACGAGGAGCTGTGGGACCTGGTCGGCCGCAACGAGCAGGCGGTGCGCGACGAGTTGGCGGCGCTGCTCCAGCAGGCGCACGACGCGGGTCAGATCACCCTCCCGGTGAGCGCGCCGACGGCCGCGACCTGGGTGCAGGCGCTGGTGGACGGGCTGTTCGGCAGGCTGATCGACCCGGACTTCGACGCGACCGAACAGGTGATGACCCTACGGTTGATCCTTTCCCGATTCGTGGGTGCTGAAGCACCATGAGGGCATGGCCTACGACGTCGCAGCTGTTCGCGCCCACTTCCCCGCGTTGCGCGAGGGTGCCGCGCACTTCGACGGGCCCGGCGGCGCGCAGGTGCCCGACGTCGTCGCGGACGCCGTCCGGGACACGCTGATCTCGGCGGTCTCGAACCGCGGCAGCGTCACGGCCTCCGAACGCCGGGCCGAGGAGATCGTGCGGACCGCACGGCGCACGATGGCGGAGTTCCTCAACGCCGGCAGCATCGTGTTCGGGCGCAGCATGACCCAGCTGACCTACGACTTCGCCCGCACGCTGTCGAAGAACTGGCGGCCGGGCGACGAGATCGTCGTGACCAGGATCGACCACGACGCGAACATCCGGCCGTGGGTGCAGGCCGCCGAGGCCGCGCGCGCCACGGTGCGCTGGGCGTCGTTCGACCGCACGACCGGGGAGCTGCCCGTCGAGTCGGTGACGAAGCTGCTGTCCGACCGCACCCGCGTCGTCGCGATCACGGCCGCGTCGAACCTGCTCGGCACGCGTCCGAACATCGCGGAGATCGCGCGGGCCGCGCACGAGATGGCGGCGTTCGTCTACGTCGACGGCGTGCACTACACACCGCACGTGCCGGTCGACGTCGAGGCGTTGGACGCCGACTTCTTCGTGTGCTCGCCGTACAAGTTCCTCGGCCCGCACCTCGGGGTGCTGGCGGCGGCGCCGGAGCTGCTGGAGACGTTGCGGCCGGACAAGCTGCTGCCGTCGACGAACGCCGTGCCGGAGCGGTTCGAGCTGGGCACGCTGCCGTACGAGCTGTTGGCCGGGACGACCGCGGCGGTCGAGTTCATGCGGTCGCTGGACGGGCTGGAGGAGTACGAGCTCGACCTCCGCGAGAAGATGGAGAACGGGCTGCGCGAGCTCGGCGTGCGCATCTACAGCAAGGCGTCCTCGCGCACGCCGACCGTGCTGTTCTCCGTCGACGGACTGGAGCCCGCCGAGGTCTACCGTCGGCTCGGGGCCGAGGGCGTGAACGCGCCCGCAGGTCACTTCTACGCGCTGGAGTGCTCGCGGTGGCTCGGCCTGGGCGACAAGGGCGCCGTGCGCGCGGGCATCGGTCCGTACACCGACGAGTCCGATGTGGACCGCCTGCTGCAGGCCGTGGCGAAGCTCAGATGAACAGCACGAGCGCGGCGTAGGCGGCCGCGACGAGCACGCTGACGTTCAGCCTGCGGGTCACGCGCTGGCCGGGATGCTCGGCGATCAACGACCGGGCGCGGGCCCACATCACCTTCTCGCCCGCCTCCCGGTCCGGCAGGTGCGGTGTCGTGAGAACGTCGCCGTGCGGGCCGAACGCGAGCATGAGCTGCGGGCCGGAGCGGCGCACGCCGTGCAGCTGCGCCCACGGGACGCGGTAGGTGAAGACGCCGGTGTAGAGCACGACCGAGTTGTGGTCGAGGCGCAGCATCGGCTGGAACCGCGTGACGGCCGACAGCACGCACTGCACGCCGATCAGCGCGAGCACGATCCAGTCCGGGTACTGCTTCAGCGCGATCAGCGCGCCGGCGGCGGCGAGCAGCAGCGCCACGCCCTCGACCCGGCGGCGGTCACCCGGCCAGATCGCGTGCGGCAGCTCGACCGGCGTGCCCGCGGTGACCGGCACGCCCGGCAGGTGTGCACTGTGGACGGTGTGGCGCGGGCGCACGTGGCTCAGCGTGCTGGTCGCCACGACGTCGCCCTCGGACAGCAACGCCACCTGACCGCCGTGGTGCCACTCCCCCGCGACCAGGAGCTCGACGGGGTCGAGCTGCGGCGGTGGGTCCTCCTCGCCGCGCCACACCCGGCCGAACTCCTCGGTGTCGTGGTAGAGCGGTTCCTCGAGCGCCAGGTCGGCGAGGGTGGTGACCGTGGCGAGGTCCTTCTTGCCGTGGCGCAACAGGATCCGGCGCGGCCCGACCTGGTGGGCCGTCACCCGGACCGCCTTCACCGGGCCCGTCCACAACGCACGGCGGCGGCGTTCCCGGGCGGCCAGCACGACCGCGAAGAACACGGCGGCCCCGCCGATGGTCAGCCACCACGTGACGTCCTCCGGCTCGTTCGCCATCTGCACCCAGGTGCCGTCGGCGAGCACCGGCACGTCGTCGCCGACCCGGTAGGTCTCCGGCGCGAGCGGCTGGAACGCGGCGCGCTGCCGGTCCGGCAGCTCCACCCACACCTCGTAGGCGTCCTTGACCTCGACGACCTCGGCCTGCACGCGGCTGGCGTTCGCGATGTGCTGCTCGATCGCGTCGTTGGTGAGGCTGTACTGCACGAACGTGAGGAAGCCGAAGACGACCAGCAGCACGGCCACGACCCGCAGCACCCCGCGCTGCGGCGGCAGGTCCGGCAACGAGACCAGCGCGGCACCGGCCGCCTCGTGCTGGTCCGCGCGCGACCTGACCGTCCACGCGGCCACCACCGCACACGCGGCGGCGTGCAGCCCGAACGCCACGTTGGCCGCCGCACTGCCGTCGAGCGCGATGTCCACCACACCGAACAGGGCACCCATCGCACAGCCGGTGAGCACACGGCCGAACAGCAGCAGCAACGGCGTGGCCAGCAACGGCACCACCGCGAGCGAGAACAACGGGTCCGGCAGGCACGGCTGCGCGGCCGTGCACGGGGCCTCGTTCGCGCTCGCGGCGAAGTAGAAGGCGACGACCCACCCACCGACGAGCCCGACCTTCGTCACCCACCACGGAACCGCCGCTGCCTGCCAGCGCTCCACGTCCACGGGACCGATCATGACACGTCCATTGCTCCGAACGGCCCGGTTCCCCCGTGAACAAGTGGGTATCCGGCCGCCAACACAGTGCTCGACCCCCTAGCAGGAGGCGGACATGCTGGCCATCATCGCCGCGGTTTCGTTCGGCTTGGCGCTGATCCTGGACCTGGCCAAGGCCGGGCTCGGTGACGTGATCACCGTCAACACGCTGGTCGTGCTCGGGCTGTTGCTGCTCGCGCTGCACCTCGCCGGTGTCGGCTCCGGCACCCGTTCGTTCAGCTGGCGCCGTGCGCGGCGGTAACGACGTCGAGGGCCCCACCAGGCTGCCCAAGCGCGCCTGGTGGGGTGTCCTCAAACGCACGGTCAAAGAGTTCAACGACGACAACCTGACGGACTGGGCAGCGGCACTCACCTACTACGCGGTGCTGTCGCTGTTCCCCGGGATCATCGTCCTGACGTCCGTGCTCGCCCTGCTGGGCGAGACGACGACGCAGGAGTTGATCAAGTACGTCGACGAGGTCGCGCCCGGTGAGGCCGGCAACCTGGTGAAGTCGTCCATCGAGGAACTGCAGAAGAGCCAGAACGCCGCGAGCCTGCTCGGCATCATCGGTCTGCTGACCGCCCTGTGGACCGCGTCGGGCTACCTCGGCGCGTTCATGCGCGCGTGCAACGCCGTCTACGACGTCGAGGAAGGCCGTCCGATCTGGAAGACGATCCCGCTGCGGCTCGCGCTCACGCTCGGCTCGGTGGTGCTGGTGTCGATCACGCTCGGCGCACTGGTGCTGACCGGCGGCGTCGCGGACACCGTCGGGGAGTTCCTCGGCCTCGGCGACACCGTCGTCACGGTCTGGGACATCGCGAAGTGGCCGGTCATCCTGCTGCTCGTGAGCCTCGCGTTCGCGGTGCTGTACTGGGCGGCGCCGAACGTGAAGCAGCCCGGCTTCCGCTGGGTCTCCCCCGGCAGCCTGCTCGCCATCGTGTTGCGGGCGCTCGCGACCGTCGGTTTCGCGGTCTACGTGGCGAACTTCGCCTCGTACAACAAGACCTACGGCTCGCTCGGTGGCGTCATCGTCTTCCTGGTGTGGCTGTGGATCTCGAACATCGCGGTGCTGCTCGGCGCCGAGTTCGACGCGGAGCTGGAGCGCGGCAGGCGGATGGCGGAGGGTGAGAAGGACCCGTCACCCGAGCCGCGTGATCTCCCCGGGTAGGTCGGCCTCGACCGCCGTCCACACCCCGTCCGGCCCGGCCTCGACGCGCTCGCTCGTGTCGCCGGGCACGAGGACCCACAGCTGGTCCTTCGTGGACAGCCACACGACGCCGATCCCGTCCGCCCGCGAGCTCGTGGCGTACTCGTAGGACCTGCGGAACACCTCACGGCCGTCGCGGTCGGTCACCCGCACCTCGCTCCCGCTCTCGGCGTGCGCGACGAACTCCCCGCTGGGGGAGGTCGCCGGCGCGCCGGGGCGGGCGAACCGGTCCTCGGGCTCGCCCCCGCAGCCGGTGAGCGCCAGGAGCAGGGCGACGAGCACCGCCAGGACCCCGCCGCGGGAAATGCCGTGCGTCATGGCGCCCAAGGTAGCTAGCGTCACCGTCCGTGTGGGACGTTCTCGAAACCTTTTACGACTCCGTGCCCCGGCCCGGATCCCGCGTCGAGGAACACGGCGAGCTGGTGCTGTTCGTGCAGGCGGGCGACGGCTACCCGTTCTACGCGCGGCCCCGATTCCCGGGCGGGAGACCGACCGCGGACGACGTGCTGAGGGTGCGCGCACGGCAGCGCGAGCTCGGGGTGCCCGAAGCGTTCGAGTGGGTGCACGAGACGACACCGGACCTGCTCGCCGTCGCCCGTGAAGCCGGCCTGGACGTGCTCGAAGCACCGCTGATGGTGCTCGACCCCGCGAAGCTGCCGGACCCGCATCCCCACGTGCGCCTGCTCGACACCCGGACGCCGGAGGTGACGGTCGTGGCGCAGCTCGCGTTCTCGTCACCGGGCACGGCGAAGGGTGACGTCGGCACCGCGGAACGGGACGCGGCGCTCGCGGAGGCGACCCCGATGCCCGGCCGGCACCGGTACGCCGTGGCCGACGTACCGGGTGAGGGCGTGCTGGCGTCCGGCACCGCGCAACGGGCGGGTGACGTCGTGGAGATCGCCGGGATCGGCACGTTGCCCGCCGCCCGGCGCCGTGGCCTCGGTGGCGCGGTCACCGCCGAACTGGCCCGTGACGCGCTGGCCAGGGGTGCGGAGCTGGTGTTCCTCTCCGCGGGCAGCGCGGAGATCGCGAAGGTCTACGAACGCGTCGGGTTCCGCCGCGTCGGCACGGCCTGCATCGCGGCACCTCCCGAGTAGTTCGTCCGGTTTCACAGCGGCCCGGGCGGCGCACCGACTATCCTGCGCGCGTGATCAAGGACTTCGGTGCCGGTGTCGGTCTGCTGCTGCGTGGGTTCCGCCTGGTGTTCAGCACGCCCAAGCGCGTGCTGGTCGGGGCGTTGCCGGCGGTCATCACGGCCGTCCTGATGATCACCGGCTGGACGGTGCTGCTCACCAACATCGACTCGATCGCCGGGTGGCTCACCGGTTTCGCCGACTCGTGGAGCGACACGTGGCGCGGTGTCGTCGAGGTCGTCGTCGGGATCTCGGTCATCGCGGCCGTGCTGGGTCTCAGCGTGCTGCTGTTCACCGCGATCACGCTGATGATCGGCGGCCCGTTCTACGAGTACATCTCCGAAGAGGTCGAGGACGAGCTCGGCGGTGTGCCGGACGCGGAGCAGATCGGGTGGTGGCGCGGGTTCCTGGTCGGGTTGCGCAGCACGGTCCTGCTCGTCGCGACCTCGATCGCGTTCGCGATCCCGTTGTTCTTCTGCGGGTTCATCCCCGTCGTCGGCCAGACCGTCGTGCCGGTGCTGGCCGTGCTGATCAACGGCTACCTGCTCGGCATCGAGCTCACCGGCATCCCGTTCACGCGCCGCGGCCGGACGTTCAAGCAGCGCAGGCAGATCCTCGCGACGCGCCGCGGGCTGGTCCTCGGGCTCGCCGTCCCCACCTACCTGCTCTGCCTGATCCCGCTGGCCGCGCTGGTCGTGATCCCGGCGGCGATGGCAGGCGGCACGGTCCTCTCGCACCGCCTGCTCAACGGGGACCGCGCTACGGCGTGAACGGCAGCCAGGCCTGCTGCGCGAGTCCGTTGCGCGCGTTGACCTGCACGCCCGCCGCGGAGATCGACCACAGCTGGTCGCCGATCACGATGGTCCGCCTGGGACCGCCGTAGTCGTTCGCGCTCGCCGGTTCGACGATGGTCCCGCTGTCGCGCAACTGGTTCCCGTCGACGCGCAGCACCAGTGACGAGAACTCGTGGTTCGCCTTGTAGGACGACACGGGGATGACGAGCGTGCCGTCCTGCGGCCAGAACAGGAACGCGTGCGGGTCGAACTGCGCCTCGGAACTGGAGTTCGGCAGGTGGTACTGCGCGAGTCGCCGCGGTGACGCGGGATTCGCCACGTCGAACAGCGACACCTGCGTGCCGGTCGTCCTGCCCTGCTCGGTGGCCTCCTGGCCGACGCCGATCAGCTTCCCGTCGCCCGCCGGGTGCAGGTAGGCGGAGAAGCCGGTGATCTTCAGCTCTCCGGTCACCCTCGGCTTGGCGGGGTCGCTGAGGTCCAGCGTGTAGAGCGGGTCGGTCTGGCGGAACGTGACGACGTAGCCCGTCCTGCCGATGAACCGCACGCTGTAGATCCGCTCGCCCTTGCCCAGTCCGCCGACCTGGCCGACCTTCGCGAGCTGACCGCCGTCGCGGCGCAGCGTCGTCACGAAGCTCTCCGAGGGCGGTTGCGGTGGCTGCACGTCCGCGGGCATCCGCCAGCAGCAACGGGTCTCGGTGCCCGTGGTGGTGGCGACGCGCAGGACGCCGTCGTGCTCGGACAGCGAGTACTGGTTCAGCAGCGTGCCGTTGACCTCACCGGACGCGACGTGCTTCGGCGGGCCCGCCTGACCGATGTCGAACTGGTGGATCGCCGTGCTGATCGGGCGTTGAACCGGTGTCCTGGAAGGGATCTGCGGCAGCAGGCGGTGGTCGTCGGCGATGTACAGGCTGCGGTCGGTGCCGTAGACGGTGTCTCCGTCGGCCACGATCGAGACCGGCCGGCCGGTGCCGAGCTGACCGGAGAGCTCGAACGTCAGCACGGTCAGCATCGACGCGCCGGAGTGCACGACGGGGTGGCTGACGTTCGCGCAGTCGACCAGGGTGCCGCTCGACTTCGCGCCGTTCTCGTTCAGCTCGTAGCGCGGCAGCCAGGACGTGACGGGCTCGTTCTGCAGGATCTCCTTGTTGCGGCGCAACGATCCCGCTTCGTTGGTCGTCTGGTCCGGGTACACCCACGGCAGGCGCGGCTGCGAGCGGACGACGACCCGCGCGGTGCCGCCGATCTGGCGGGCGTCGAGGTAGAAGCCGTCGGTCTTGAGGCTGCTGATCTCCTTGAGCGCCTTGAGGTCCACGAGCACGAGCTCGGTGCCGGACTCGGGCGCGAACGACGGCCGGTCGGGCGGCAGCGTCGGCTTCAGCATCGGCACGGGGCCTTCGGTCACCACCAGCGCGCGGTCGCCGGAGACCAGCAGCTGGCTCGCGCGGCGCTCACCGAGGTCGACGGTGCCCGTGACGGTCCTGCTCGCGACGTCGACCAGGCGCAGCTTGCCGTCGGCGATCGACACGACGCGCTTCCCGTCCGTCTTCACGACGTCCGGCTCGTCGACGCCCTTCTCGTGGACGTTCGTCGTCGAGTGCTCCTGCTGCTGCTCGGGCGGCGTGGCGGCCCGAGCGTCGGGCACGCTCTTCTGCACGACGCCCCCGCTGTCGGTGGCCATGCCCTCGGCGTACATCGTGGGACCGCCGCCGAGGCCGTACGCGGTGACGTACGGGGCCATGGCGCGGCGCAGTTCGGTCACCGCGTTGTCGCACGAGTCGAACGCGACGAGACGCACCGGCCCTTGGTCCACGACCGGTGGTGGTGCGAGGGAATCGTCCCTCACCGCGGAGCTCACGCACACTCCGGCGACGGCCAGCACGGCGGTGCCGGCCAACAGCTTCTTGCCGTTCATGGTGTGAGGACGTAAGCGGGGCCGGGAAGGGTTGCCGCCCTTCCCGGCCCTTTTCCTTACAGCTGCGCCTGGATCTGCGCCGCGTACGTGGAGACGCGGGAGTAGACACCGGGGTACCCGGCGGCCGCACAGCCCTCGCCCCACGACGTGATGCCGATCAGCTTGCCCCCGGCCACCAGCGGGCCACCGGAGTCGCCCTGGCAGGTGTCGGTACCGCCCTGCGGGTAACCGGCGCACACCATGTGCGTCGCGTTGAAGTCGCTGCCGTACGAGCTCGAGCAGCTGGAGCTGCTGGTCAGCGGCACGGTGGCGCGCAGCAGGTAGCGCGACGCCGAACCACCCGAGGACGTGGTGCCCCAGCCGAGGATCGTCGAGCTGGTGCCCGCGGCGTAGAGCCCGCTGTCCGCGGACGTGGCGAACGGGAGCGGGGTCTGCGACAGGTTGCGGTCGAGCGTGAGCACCGAGACGTCGTAGCCGAGCGTCACGTCGCGGTAGCTCGGGTGGATCCAGATCTTCGTGACCCTGGCGACGGTGCCCGCGGTCGAGTTCTTGTCGTCACGACCGGCCACGACCCGGACGGCCGACGCCGAGTCGCCCACGGTGCAGTGCGCGGCGGTGACGACCTTGTTGGGCGCGACGAGGGTGCCGCCGCAGTACTGGAAACCGCTGCTCGTGGCCAGGTAGACGACCCAGGGGTAGGTGGACGTGCTCGCGCGCGTGCCACCGACGATCTGGGTGCCGAACTCGCCGTCGGTGGTCGGGACCGGAGCTGCTTCGGCCACGCTGACGCAGGCCATGGACAGCGTTGCCGCCGCCAGAGCCGCACCGAGCAGTGACCGGAGGCGGTGCAGGGTTGCCGCCATGATCGTCTCCTTCTTCTGTTGTGTCCCATCGGCTGCAGGGCCGGTGGTCATTAAAGAAAGACATGAGTGCGCGTGCGCCGGGTAGGGCTGGTCCGCGTAGGCCATTCGGCCGCGCGCGCCCGCGCGTGATTGGATCGGGCGCGAACACCCCCGTTCGAGAGGAAGTAGTGATGGCCCCCACGAAGCCTGAGGTCGACCCGCACGACGGCCCGGCGCCCGCCGACCTGGTAATCGAGGACATCACCGTTGGCGACGGTGCGGAGGCCGAGGCCGGTCAGTTCGTGTCCGTGCACTACGTCGGTGTCTCGCACTCGACCGGCGAGCAGTTCGACGCGTCCTGGGACCGCGGCGAGGCCTTCCAGTTCCCGCTCGGTGGCGGTCGCGTCATCCAGGGCTGGGACCAGGGCGTCCAGGGCATGAAGGTCGGTGGCCGCCGCAAGCTGGTCATCCCGCCGCACCTGGGCTACGGCGCGCGCGGCGCCGGTGGCGTGATCAAGCCCAACGAGACGCTGATCTTCGTCGTCGACCTGCTGGGCGTGAACTAGCCGGTCGCGTCCACGGGGCGGGTCGACGCGTTTTCGTCGACCCGCCCCGTGGACGTACTTGTTCCCAGAGAGTGACACCGCGTCCCGCTGGTTCGTTCAGCGGGACGCCGTTCGTCTTTTCGGCCGATTTGACCTCGGGGTGGAACGAGATCGGATCCGGCTGCGTCATCCTTTGAGTCCGCCGCAGCTTCAGGAGGGAACCACCGGTGCCCGAGGACATCGCCGGGTCCGAGCAGATGCTCGCGAACTGGAACCAGAACATCCAGGAACGCGCCGCCCGCTACCAGGAGATGGCGACGCGCGTGCAGGGGATGACGATCTCCGAGCGGTCGCAGGACGGCTCGATCGAGATCCTGGTCGGGTCCAACGGGATCCTGCAGAACCTCGTGATCAACGAGTCCGCCTCCGGCAAGCGCATGTCCGAGGTCAGCGCCGAGATCATGAAGCTGCTGCAACGCGCGCAGTCGCGCATCCCGGAGCTGCTGCAGTCGGCCATGGCCGAGACCATCGGCACGCAGGACGAGACGGCCAACGTGCTGTTCAACGAGGCCAAGAAGAACTTCCCGGCGCCTCCCGCGGAGGAGCCGGCGCGCACGCCGTACGACCGCAACGAGATCAACTTCCGGGTGGAGGACGACGCGCCGCCTCCTCCGCCCCGCCCCACCTCGCCGCCTCCGCCGCCGCGCCGCCGTCCACCCAGGGATGACGACGACGACTTCGGCGGGGAGTCCGTCCTCACCTGATCTTCCTGTCCGTTGCTCGAACTTGAGGGGGTTCGATGACTTCCGGTGGTTTCCACGTCACTTCCGACGTGCTGGAAGCGCACGCCAAGGCCTTGGAGGGCCTCCACGGGCGACTGCAGGGAGCGGTCGACGCGGCGAACACCGTGTCGATGCCGACTGACGCGTACGGGATCATCTGCCAGCCGTTCCGGATGCTGCTCGACCCGGTCGAGCAGTGGGGCCTGGACGCGCTGAAGGGCGCGGCGGAGGCGATGGACGCCACCGCCAAGAAGGTCACCGAGACCGCCAAGCACTACCAGGACGTCGAGGACCAGATCACCCGCACCCTCAAGGGCGGTGTCTGATGTCGTCGCCGAACCCGTTGGTGGCGCAGGCCCCTGCCGAACCGTCCGGTTTCTTCAACGCGGGCACCGGGGACAACGGCTGGGCGACCGGCTTCTCCATCGCCGACTCGGCCGTCGACGCCTACAAGGGCATCTCCGAGGGCAGCTGGATCGAGGGCGGCCTCGGCGTCGTCGGCCTGGTGGCCGACGCGGCCTCGATGGCGATCGACCCGTTCGGCACCCTCCTGTCGTCCGCGGCGTCGTTCCTGATGGAACACATGCAGCCGCTCAAGGAGGCGCTCGACTGGCTGGCGGGCGACCCGCCGGTGATCCAGTCGTACTCGACGACGTGGAACAACGTCTCGCAGGAGCTCGGCAAGATCGCGGGCGACTACAAGACCGCCGTCGACGGCACCGGCGAGTGGACGGGCGCCGCGGCGGACTCCTACCGCAGGGCGGCCGGCGAGCAGCTGGACGCGTTGTCCGGCGCGGCCTCCACGGCGGGCTCGGTGGGCACCGTCGTGGGCGTGATGGGCATGGTCGTCGGGTTCGTGCGCGAGATGGTCCGCGACCTGATCGCCGACCTCGTCGCGAAGCTGATCACGTGGGTGCTGGAGGCCGTGTTCACGCTCGGCTTCGGCACGCCGGTGATCGTGGCGCAGGCCGTCACGGCGATCTCCAAGTGGGCCACGCGCATCGGTGAGCTGATCCAGAAGCTCATCAAGACCATCAAGAAGGTCTCGCCGCTGCTCGGCCGTCTGGTCGAGATCTTCACCAAGATCATGAAGGTCGTCGGCAAGCTGGTCGGCAAGGTGACCGGGCTCGACGTCATCTCCACCAAGTCCATCAAGCCCGGCGGGTTGTTCCACCGCACCGACGCCCCGGACCTCTCGCCCTCGGGCGGCCGCGGCACGCCTTCCTCGTCCTCCCCGGACGGCTCTCCGTCCACTCCGGACAGTTCGCCGTCCACACCGGACAGCTCACCGTCGTCGTCGAACTCGCCGAGCTCGCCGTCGTCACCGTCGTCGCCGTCGTCTCCCTCGACGCCGGACGCGCCCTCGCGGGCCCCGGACAGCTCGTCACCGTCGTCCGCCGCCCCGCCCTCGGCTCCGTCGGCTCCTTCGCCGTCGCGCACGCCGGACGGCCCGTCGACCCCCGACGCCCCGTCGAGGACCCCGGACGGCTCGGCCCCCGACGCGCCGTCCCCGTCCCGCACCCCGGACAACGCCTCGGCCCCGTCGGCCCCGCGCACCCCGGACGGCTCCCCGTCGTCCCCTTCGTCCCCGGCGGGCCCGGGAGCACCGCACTCCCCGGCCTCCCCGTCGTCCACCCCGGACGCCCCCGCGCCCCGCAACACGGGCCAGACCGTCCAGTCCTCGGTGGCACCCCCGGAGGCCCCGGCACGGCCGGACGCCCCGCACGCCCCGGCGGCACCGCGCACCCCGGACGGCTCGTCGCAGGTCCCGTCCCAGTCGGGCCCGATGGGCGGCGCCCCGAACGCGGGTGGCAGCCCCCAGTCCGCGCCGTCGGCAGGCCGTCCCCCGGTGGGTCCCGGCCAGGGCTGGACCGGCACCCCGGGCAGCCGGGGCGACCTGGGCTCAGGAGCTCCGGCCCCGCGCACCCCGGACACGTCGACCTCAGCGGCCCGCGCCGACGCCCCGTCCCGCCCCTCGTCGCCCTCGGCCCCGTCGATGCCTTCGTCGCCGTCGATGCCCTCGTCGCCGTCGATGCCGCACTCGCCGTCGTCCCCGTCGATGCCCTCGAGCGGCGCACCGTCGGGCGGCATGCCCCACGCCCCGTCGGCCGGCACGCCGCACGCACCGTCGGCAGGCGCGCCACACTCCCCGTCGACCGGCGCCCCGCGCCCCGACGCGACTCCCCCGAGCCGCGCCACCACCCCCTCGGGTGCGGCACCGTCCGCACCGGCGCACAGCCCGTCGACGCACAGCCCGTCGGCGCCCACCCACAGCCCGTCCGCAGGGACCCCGCACGCTCCCTCGGCGGGCTCCCCGAACGCCCCGCACTCCCCGTCGGCACCGCAGGCCCGCACGGACGCCCCGCCGACCCGCCCCACCGGCCCGTCGGGCCCCAACGCGCCGCACAGCCCGAATGCCCCCGCGCGCCCCGACGCGCCGCACGGCAACACCACCACGCCGGCGTCACGACCTGACGCGCCGAACGCCCCGTCACGTCCCGACGCACCCCGCAGCCCCAACGCACCCCAGAACGGCCCCTTCGGGCCGAACACCCCACACGGCGGCCCCAACACGCCGCACAGCCCCAACGCGCCCCACAGCGGCCCCAACGCGCCCTCGCGCCCGGACGCTCCCCACCGCCCCGACGGCCCGTCCCGTCCGGACGGCACCGGCCCCGCGAACCGCCCGGACGGCACCCGTCCCGACGGCTCGCGGCCCGACGGCTCGCGGCCGCACAGCCCGAACTCCCCGAACTCGCCGCACAGCCCGAACAACCCGGACGCCCCGCGCTCCCGAGGCACCGACACGGCAGCACCCCCGCACCGCCCCGACGCCGACGCGCCGCACAAGCCGGACGCCCCCCACGGCCCGGACGCCGACAAGCCGCGCGACCACACCCCGGACCGTCCCCACGACGGCGACCCGGACGCGCCGAACAGCCACGACCCGGACGCCCCGCCCGCCGACCGCCCCACCCCGGAAGAGGCCCACGCCCGCCACGCGGAGCAGACCCCGGCCGGCGTCTCGCACCACGGCGGCGACCCGGACATGGGCGACCTCCCCCACCGGGTGCCGAACGACCCGCGCTACTTCACGGCGGACGTCCACATCACCCCGGACGGCCGCGCGCGCATCGGCGGGCACGACTACACCCCGGCCGAGTACGCCGACATGCTGCGCCGCGGCGGCTACGACGGCAGCAGGCCCGTCCGCCTGATCGGGTGCGACGCCGGCAGCAACGACTTCGCCCAGCAGCTGTCCCGGCACCTCGACGCGCCGGTGCTCGCTCCGACCAAGCCGGCCTGGACCGACAGCCACGGCCGCGTCTTCACGAGCGACCCCGAGATCCTCCCGGACGGCACCCGCCAGCCGAAGATCCCGCCGAACGGCGAGTGGGAGACCCACCACCCGGACGGCACCCGGTCCAAGACGGGCGACGACGGCTTCGCGCCGGGCACGCACGACAAGGACAAGGACGTCGACCCGTCGGACGCCCGCGACCGCATGGCGCAGCGGAACATCCCCGACACGCCGGTCGAGATCGAGACGCGGAACCCTCCCGCCCTGATGGAGGAGAAGCTCAGGGACAAGGACTACCGCGACAAGTACTACGACGGCCCGCACTCGAACGGCGAGTACAGCCGCAAGAACGCCAACCAGGTCGACGCCAACGGCGACGACGTGCCGAAGCTCGTCGAGAACCCGAAGGGCTCCGGCAACTTCGAGGCGTCCTCCGACGCCTACACGCCCGCACGGTTCCGCGACGACATGCCCGAGGTCAAGCACGACGCGACCCCGGCGCAGAAGGCGGCGGCGCAGGACATCATCGCCCGCCGCGAAGCCTCGCTGGACCGGACGAGCACCGCCGAGGGCAACTACCAGCGGGAGATCGCCGGCGACCGGGACGCCTCCCAGCCGACCATCGACGAACGCCGCGCGGCGCACGACGAACGCACCAAGGTGGGCGAGGAGCTCGGCGAGCACGCCGCGGCGGACGCGGTGGCCGACACCTACCCCTCGAAGGACTTCGACGTCACGCCGGTGCACGACCCGAACGTGAGCGGCTCCGGCCGCTTCGACCAGGTCTACGAGGTCCACAACAAGGAGACCGGCGAGACCCGCCTGGTCATCGTCGAGGCCAAGGGTCCCAACGCCGACCTCGGCACGCGCAGGTATGACGGCGAGAACTACCAGCAGGGCCACCCGAAGTACGTGCAGAGCGTCATCGACAACATGCGCGACAACGGCACCGACATCGAGAAGGAGCTGGCCAAGCGGCTCGAGAAGGCCATGGCCAAGGGGCAGCTCGACTTCAACGTCGTCAAGGCCAAGGTCAACGGCAGCGGCACGGCGGCCGAGTACGGTGGCTACAGCCAGAAGCACTTCGACCTGAACATCGACTAGCCGAGAGGAACAGTCGCGTGGTGACCATCGCCCGGCACGAGATCGACTTCGCGAGGGCCGAGGCGCAGGTGAAGTACTACGCCGAGCCCCTGGACGAGCGGATCGACGGGATCGAGGCCCGGCCGCACACGGTTCTCTCGTTCGTGCTGACCAACACCCGGCGCGAGGCCGCCTACCGGACCGTGGCCGACCCGACGGCCGCGAGCATCGACACGTGGGACACGGTCGCGCTCGCCATGCAGGCCGGTGGCGCGATCTTCGCGCTCACCGCCCGGACCGAGGGCGAGGTCACCTTCCGGATCGGCGACCGGGACTTCACCCTTCCCGCCACCGGCCCGAAGTCCACCGCGAACCCCGGCGACTGGCAGCGGGCCATGCAGCTCGCCATGACCTGCCGGGAGCGGTCGCGGATCGACGTCCTCGCGAGCATCCCCGTCGACGTGCTGCGCGGTTCCGGTGGCCAGGCCGACGAGTTCCAGTACGACTGGATCAGGGCGCTGCAGCTCTACTGGCGGTCCGAGGACGGCCTGGTCGACACGCTGCTGCGCGCCATGCAGGGCGCCGATCCCGAGGCGGACACCATCGCGGGCGCCGACATGGTCGCGCACGTCCTCTACCCGCCCATGGAGCTGTTCTACCTGCTCACCCAGCGCGACGACGCGAAGTTCAACGAGTCGCTCGCCAAGGCCCTCGAACTGCACAAGCGCTACTGGACCGCGACCGCCGAACGCGCGAACGACTCCGAGGGGTTCGTGGCCTGGCGCGTCCTCGCCATCGCCTGCCTGGCCAAGGACGCGGGCGTCGACCTCACGGTCGAGTCCGACTACCTGCCCCAGCACCTCGTCGACGGCACCTGGGTGGGCGAGAAGCAGCTCTGAACCACCGGGCCGGACGCCCACCGGGAGTGGTGTGAACGGCGCGAGGTGCATGACCGGCCCGCGCGCGTCTTGGAGGCCCGATAAGATCAGCGGGCTTTCACGGGGAGAGGGGCGAGGACCACATGAGCCAGCCGGCGACACCGCTGAGCGAGCAGGACCAGCAGCAGTTGGTGCGGCAGATCGGCCGTGCCATGCTGCCGGCCGTACCGCAGGGCTGGCAGCGCATCCGTGCCGAGTACCGCGCCGCGGGCCGGCACATCGAGGTCGACCTGGCGTTCGCGGGGCCCGACGGCCAGCTGCGCCCGGTGCGGCCGCCGATGGACGTCGTGCAGATGTTCGGTCACCTGCGCGGGGGCATGTACCACCCCGAGCGCGGCACGTGGCTGAGCGCGACGTACGAGATCGAGGCGCCCGCGGCGTTCACGGTGGACTTCAACGCCGAGGACGAGCCCCGCTGGCGCAACGCGCCGCCGCCCATCGGTTTCCGCGACGAGCTGCAGACGTTCCCGCGCCCGGACCGGCAGATCCCGGACTGGTGGCGCCAGCGCGTCGGCCTGCCGCCGCTGCCCGCGCCCGAGCCGGAGCCCCAGCAGGCGCCGCAGCAGCAGGAGTTCCAGGTCCCGGCGTCCCAGCCGGACCAGCAGGCGGCCTCCGGTGAGCTGCGGACGGCCCGCGTGTACGACGGCAAGAACGACGACGGCCGCATCGTGGTGAACCGCCAGCCGGTCGACCCGCAGCTGCTCGAAGGGCTGCTGAACTACCTCGAGTCGGCGCCGGTCGTGCTGGCCGCGCGCAGCTACGACCTCGACGAGTTCTCGCAGAGCGGCGAGCAGGACGTGCCGCTCAACTTCCGCACCGACGGCACCTGGATCTGGGCCGGCGCCGTGCCGCACTACCTGCGCAAGTACGGCCTCCCGCCGGAGCCCGAGCTGGTGGCGCACGCGGCGGCGCGCGGTTTCCAGGTCGCCGAGGTGAACGAGCAGACGCAGGACCGGGCGGTCTCGATCATCACGGGCCAGGGTTAGGTCCTAGCCCTGGTCGAGGGTTCGCAGGTACGCCTCTCCCCGCGGGGAGAGGCGTACCCCACCTCCAGCGACTCGGTGGCCCGCACGGCCGGGTTCGCGGCGATCAGCCGCAGCAGCGCCACGGCGTCGCCGGAGAGCTCCAGCCCCTCCACATCGGACGACGAACGCAGCTCGATGCGTGGATCCTCAACCAGACAACGCAGGCGGATGCGGTGAAGCGCCCCCTCCCGTCCGTCTACAGAGGACTTCAGGGCGGCAACGGTCGGAAACCCGGCAGCCACCGCCTCGGCCCGCGTCACGCGGGACACCACGTCCACGGCGTCGATCGCGAGGACGCCCAGCGACGTCCGCAACGTCCCGCCGGCCCGCACGGTCGGCCGCTTCCACCGCCGGAACTGCAGCGTGACCTCGCCGGACCGGATCCGTTCCCAGTCAGCCACTCGGATCAGCACCGAACGAGGGTCTCAGGTTGCCGAGCCCCGCGACAGCCGAGACGATCCTCGTCATGCAACGGTGGTGGCTCTTCACGGTGCGCGGGGTGTTCGCTGTCCTGTTCGGCCTGGCCGCCCTGGTCTGGCCGGGTCTCACACTGCTGGCGTTGATCATCCTCTGGGGCGCCTACGCGTTCTTCGACGGCGTGATGACGCTGTACCTGACCCTCACCCACAAGGAGTGGCCCGCGCGCTGGGCACTCGGGCTGATCGGCGTGCTCGGCCTGGTCACGGGTTTGATCGCGTTGTTCCTGCCGGGCATCACGGCGAACGCGCTGTTGCTGCTCATCGCCGCGTGGGCGCTCGTCACGGGCGTGCTGCAGATAATCGACGCCATCCGCCTGCGCAAGGTGATGACGAACGAGTGGTTCTACGTCGTCACCGGCGCGCTGACGGTGCTGCTCGGCATCATCCTGATCGCGAACCCGGCCGCGGGCGCCATGGCGTTCGTGATCACCATCGGCGTGTTCGCGATCCTGTGGGGCGTGGTGCTGGTGCTGTTCAGCCTGCGGTTGAAGCGGCTCGCCGGCGGGCGCGCACGACACGCACAGCGAGCGTGACCAGCACGGCGACCCCGACGAACACGTAGAGGTTGCCGATCACCTGCTGCCACCACGCCCAGTCGCGCTCGACGTCGTTGTCATTGGGGAACCACCAGTGCGGCCCGGCCGCGAAGACGGCGATGATCGCCCACGATGCCCACTGGCGGCGCAGGGCCGGTCGTGCGAGCAACACGAGCGCGGGCGCGATCCAGACCCAGTGGTGCCCCCACGACACCGGCGAGATCAGCAGACCGCCGATCGCCACGACGAAGAACGCCTCGACGTCTCCGAGCTGCGACGCCAACCACCACACCAACGCCACGACGAGAAGCGACAGCACGAGCCACACGCCGACCTGCGCACCGTTCTCCAGGCCGAACCGCGCCAGCACACCGCGCAGGGACTGGTTCGCGGTGTAGGTGAGGCGCCCGACGCGGCCCGGATCCAGCAGCGCGTGCGTCCAGTACTCCTTCGCGTCGCCGAACGAGATGAGGGCCCCCAACAGCCCGAAGGCGAAGAACGAGCCGATGGACACGAACACGGGCTTCCACTGCCGCCGCGCCACGAAGAACAAGGCGAAGAACGCCGGCGTGAGCTTGATGGCGGCCGCCAGCCCGATCAGCGCGCCCCGAGGCCACCAGCGGGTGCGTTCCAGCAGGCAGTCGGCCATCACCAACAGGCCCAGCAGCAGGTTGATCTGCCCGAACCACAACGTCTCGCGCAACGGGTCGAAGATCGACGACACCGCCGCCGCGCCCAGTCCCCACGCCACGGCCTTCGGCCCCCAGCCGACCACGCGACTCGCCGCGATCAGGCACAACGCGGTGAGGGCCGCGAGGTTCGCAGCCGCCACCACGAAGATCGCGACCCCGAGCGGCACGAGCGCCAGCAGGCTGAACAGCACGGCGGCGATCGGCGGGTAGGTGAAGGGCAGGTCGGGCCCGCCCAGCGGGTTCGCGAAGCCGTCGACGTAGAGGGGGAGGTCCTTGAGGAACGCCACCCCGCCGTTGCGGTAGACGCGCAGGTCGAGCGAGAACTCCTGCGGGCGGTACATGACGTAGGCGAGCGTGGCCACCATGACGGCGGCCCACGCCACCACGACCCGCTTGGCGGTGCGGTCGAGCTGCATCCGGGAATGGTATCGATGTGCCAGATGAGGCCCACGTCACCGGTCCGGACCGGGAAATCTCACGTAGCGTCGCGGCGTGACCGCGCAACGTCGACCGTTCCAGCTTGAGCCGTTCGTAGGGCGCACAAATGCGCACGCACGGGATATTCTGTGCGCATGAGCCCCGCGCTGGAGACGGTGCTGGCCAAGGCCGGCCTGCAGGTGAGCCCCGACGAGTTCCTGGCCCTCGTGTCCGACGCGGCACGCAGGCTCGCCCCACCGCACCCGGAACCGGCCACCTACTTCACGCCGGAGCAGCAGGCGGCACTCACCGACGTGGGCCTCGACCTCTCCCCGGCTGGCCCGGCCGACGCGCGTGCCCGCACCCGCACCGTCGTGGCGCACGCGGTCCTGCGGGACTCGGCCCTGACCGTGAACGAGGCCGCGCGCCAGCTCCAGGTCGACACCAGCCGCATCCGGCACCGCCTCGGCGTGGGCAGGCTCGTCGGCTGGAAGGACAGGGGCAGCTGGCGCCTGCCCGCGTGGCAGTTCGCGGGCACCGGCGTCCTGCCGGGCCTCGAAACCGTCCTGGCGGAGATCCCGCCGGACCAACCGGCACTCGTCGTCGCCGCGTTCATGACCACCGACCAGGAGGACCTGCCCGTAGACGGCAAGCCCGCGACCCCGCGCGACTGGCTCCTCGCAGGAGGAGACCCCCGCCGCGTCGCCACCCTGGCCTCCGCACTCGGCACACCGGCCTGAGCGCGTTCCCGAACACCCGACAGGACCCGAATGTCACGGCTTCCACAGCCGCCTGCCCCTGCCGTGCTCCAAGCACACCTGCGCCGCACCGAGGACGTCGTCGCGGTGCACCGGGCCACCCGCCTGGTGCGCGTGTTCACGGCGAAGGGCTCCCACCCCCAGCGCTGGAACACGTTCCGCTACACGGGCCCCCTGCCCCACGCCCGCTTCGACGCACAGCAGCCGGCGGACGACGGCAGCCCGGTCCAGGACCACGAGAACGGCGTCCTGTACTTCGGCCTCTCCGTCCGCACGTCGATCGCCGAGGTCTTCCAGGCCACCTCGATCGTGGACCGGCGCACCCGCTCGCCGTTCCTGGTGGTGCTCCGGCCCCGGCGCACGCTGCGGCTGCTGGACCTGGGCGGGCTGTGGCCGACGCGGGTCGGGGCGTCGCAGGAGATCTCGACCGGGCCGAAGCTGGTGACGCAGGCGTGGTCGCGGGCGATCCGGGCGGCATATCCGGAGCTGGACGGCCTTTGGTACCGGTCGTCGATGGACTCGGGCGACCCGGCCATCTGCCTGTGGGACCCGCCGGGGGCGTCGGGGCTGCCGGCCGCCCCGGACGTG
Source organism: Lentzea sp. HUAS12 (assembly GCF_024125735.1). NCBI lineage: Bacteria > Bacillati > Actinomycetota > Actinomycetes > Pseudonocardiales > Pseudonocardiaceae > Lentzea > Lentzea sp. HUAS12. The sequence goes on along the minus strand of NZ_CP099738.1, from coordinate 9,011,503 downwards.
CTGCTGCCATTGGACCATCCGGGTCTGGATCTGCCTTTGGCGCGCGTGTGCGAGGAGCTCAACTACACGCTGCTGGGGTGATGGCTGTGGAGCCGCGCGAAGCCATGAACACGCGGATACCGTCGAACGCCGCTCAGGCGCACCGGCTGGAGGCGTGGACGATCCAGGGCGACCTGCTCGGGTCGTGGGAGGGCGCCGAGGTCGCGCCGGTGCTGGCACTGGTCGCGAGCCTGCCCGCCGGCGAACCCATGCGGTGCTTCAACCCCGCCTACGCGATCTGGGCGCACGGGGCGGACGGCGAGGTGCTGTTCGATCTCGAGTTCTGCTTCGGGTGCTTCTGGGTCGGCGTGCGGGAGGCGGGAGAGCGGCAGGACCTCGTGGCGTTCGACGCGGAGTCCGCGCCCGCGCGGCAACTGCTGGCCCGGTTCCAGGCCTTCGCAGCGCACTGACAGGTCGACCGGGTGGGGCTGCTCCGGCACGAGACCGGAGCAGCCCCACCTCGGGTCAGGCCTTGAGGTAGCGGCTCCACCACTCCAGCACGGCGTCGAACCGCTGCCGCCGGTGCCGCGGCTGCCCCGTCCGGGTCAGCTCGTGCCCCTCGCCCGGGAAGAGCAGCATCTCCGTCTCCACCCCGCGCCGCTTCAGCGCCACGAACATGCGCTGTGCCTGCTCCAGCGGGCAGCGCCAGTCGTGCTCGGAGTGCACGACGGCGAACGGGATGTTGATCTTCTCGGCGTAGGTCAGCGGCGACATCGCGCGCTGGGCCTCGGGGTCGGTGCCGCAGTAGGCGTCGGCGAAGAAGTAGCCGATGTCGGACGAGCCGCCGAACGAGTCCCAGGCGTTGACGGCGCGTTCGGACCAGGCGGCGCGGAAGCGTTCACCGTGGTGCGCCGAGAGCCACGAGGTCATGAAGCCGCCGTAGGAGCCGCCCATCACGCCGACGCGTTCGGAGTCGAGGTCGTCGCGCTCCAGTGCGACGTCGAGCAACGACAGCACGTCGTCCACGTCGACCGAGCCGAACTTGCCGATCACCGCCTGGCCGTGGGCCTGGCCGTAGCCCGCCGAGCCGCGCGGGTTCGGCAGCACGACGGCGTACCCGGCGGTGGCGTAGACCTGGGCCTCGTCGAAGAAACCCCAGCTGTGGTACATGAACGGGCCGCCGTGCACGGCCATGACGACGGGGTGCGGGCCCTCGCCCTCGGGCAGCACGAGCCAGCCGTGCACCGGGTAGCCGTCGGAGGCGGAGCCGGAGAGCTCCACGACCTGACGCGCCGGGACCGACGAAAACGCCGTGCGGACACCGGTTCCGACGAATTCGACCTGACCCGGACTGTCCGGAGTGGACACGACGGCGACCACAGTGGACCCGTCGGTCGCGAAGGACCGGACCGCGGCGGAGGAACCCGCCAGCACCTCGCCCTGGCCGCCGTCGAACGGGATCCGCCGCAGCTCCAGCGCGCCGCGGTTGCGCACGACGAGCAGCACACCGTCGGCGTCGGCCACGGGCTGGCCGGAAAGTCGTTCCACGTCAACGGTTTCGACGTCGGTCAGCCGAACGGCGCCCGAACCGTCCACAGAGGCATTCCACAGGCCCTGGTTGCGCGCCACGGCGTCGATGCCGGTGAACTCGGTGCCCAGCCAGAACAACGAGCCGTTGGCGACGAACGGCATCGACGCCTCGCCTGCGGCCTGCACCAGCAGCGAGGCGGAGCCGCCCGTGGCGGGCACGGTGTAGAGGTCGGAGTGCAGCGTCTCGACGGCGCCGAGGTCGCGCGGCGCGACGAACACCAGCGTCGAGTCGTCGAGCCAGGCCGGGTCGGAGACGTCGTACGAGCCGTCGGTCACCGCCGTGACCGAGCCCTCCAGGTTCACGACGTGCACGCGCGGGCGGCGGTCGAGCAGGAAGCCGACGTCGTCCACGCGGTAGTCGAGGCGGGTGATGCGGCGCGGCGCCTCGGCCTCCGGACCGTCGTCGGTCGTGCCGTAACGGCCCTCCTCGGGCACGCGGGCGACGAACGCGATGCGCGACGAGTCGGGCGACCACACCGGGGCACCGGCGCCCAGCGGCAGGTCGGTCAGCTTGCGGGGCTCGCCGCCGTCCACGGGAACGACGTAGAGCTGCGGCTTCGACTTCCCGCTGACGCGCAGGAACGCGACCAGTGTGCCGTCGGGAGAAATGCGCTGCGCGTTGTCGCGATCACCGTGCGTCCACGGTGTGGTCGTGCCGTCCGGGAACACCCGGTGCAGACCGCCCCGGTACGTGTTCTTGTCGAGGTCGGGCGTGGTGATGCTGACCAGCACCAGGTCTCCGGACACGGCGACGGTGCCGGGCGTGGTGAGCAGCTGCAGGTCTTCAGGGCGCACCGCCAGGACGTTAACAGAACTTGTTAGCAAGGCTCAGAGTTATTTGTTGACCGATCACAAAAATTGACTCGCGGCATAGATTCCCGCGTATGACGCGCATCGTGTTCTCTGGGGGCCGGGTCTTCACCGGCCGCACGACCGAACCCGGCGACGTGGTCGTGGAGGGCGACCGCATCGTCGACGTGGGCATCGGACTGGACGGCGACACCGCGGTCGACGCGACCGGCCACACGATCCTGCCGGGCCTCTTCGACTGCCACGTGCACTTCATGTTCAGCGGCGCCGACCTGGTGCGGTCGCTGAACACGCCGTTCTCGCTGCCGTTCTACGAGGCGATCGGCAACATGAAGGCGACGCTGCAGTGCGGCATCACCACGGTGCGCGACGCGCTCGGCGCCGACCTCGGTGTCGCGGAGGCGGTGCGGCGCGGCCTCGTCCAGGGCCCGCGCATGCAGATCGCGATCAACATGGTCTCGCAGACCGGCGGCCACAACGACGACTGGATGCAGTGCGGCGCGCACGTGTCCCCGCCGCTGCACCCCGGCCTGCCCGACACCGTGGCCGACGGGCCCGAGGAGCTGCGCAAGGTCATCCGCACGCTGGTCCGCCACGGCGCCGACATCATCAAGATCGCGTCCAGCGGTGGCGTGATGTCGCCGCGCAGCAACCCCCGGCACGCGCACTTCCGCGACGAGGAGATCGCGATGATCGTGCAGGAGGCCAACGCCGCGGGCATCGCCGTGATGTCCCACGCGATGAGCGGCGACGGCATCCTCACGGCCGTGCGCAACGGCGTGCGGTCCATCGAGCACGGCGTCTTCCTCACCGACGAGGGCGTCGAGGAGATGCTCAAGAACGGCACGTGGCTCGTGCCGACGCTGATGGCCCCGCGCATGGTGCTCGACCAGGCCGCGGCCGGCATGGCGATCTCGGACGTCATCCTCGAGAAGGCGAACGCCGTGGTCACGCAGCACTTCCAGTCGTTCCAGAAGGCGCACCAGGCGGGCGTGAAGATCGCGATGGGCACCGACTCGGGCGTCGGCCCGCACGGTGACAACCTGAACGAGCTGAGCCTGATGGTCGAGTACGGCATGTCCCCGGCCGAGGCGCTGCACGCGACCACCACGTCCGCCGCCGAGCTCCTGCGCCTCGGAGACGAACTCGGCGAGCTCGCCCCGGGCAAGCTCGCCGATCTCGTTCTCGTGGAGGGTGACGCCGAACAGCACGTGAAGGCCGGAACGCTGAAGCAGGCCGTCCGCGCCGTCTACCAGAACGGCGTCTCCCAGTTGTGACTAGTGGTGGGCGTCGGCCCCGACGTGCTTGGCGGCGTCGGGGTCGCGCCGCACCTTCCACAGGCTCGCGATGGTCGTGATCGCCAGCACGCCGATGATCACCGACAGCGAGACCTCGATGCCGATGGTCGGCACGTGGAACGGCTCGCCGCCGTTGAGGAACGGCAGGTTGTTGGTGTGCAGCGCCTCGAGGATCAGCTTGACGCCGATGAAGCCGAGGATGACCGACAGGCCGATCGACAGGTAGACGAGCTTCGCGAGCAGGCCGCCGAGCAGGAAGTACAGCTGGCGCAGCCCCATCAGCGCGAACGCGTTGGCCGTGAACACCAGGAACGGCTCCTTGGTGAGGCCGAAGATCGCGGGGATCGAGTCGAGCGCGAAGAGCAGGTCGGTGGAGCCGATCGCGACCATCACGATGAACATCGGGGTCACGAAGCGCTTGCCGTCGATCTTGATGAACGACTTGGAGCCGTGGAAGTCGTTGGTCACCGGGAAAACCTTGCGCACCATGCGCAGCATCAGGTTCTCCTTGTACTCCTCTTCCTCGTCGTGGTTCTCCCGCGCCAGCTGCCAGCCGGTGTAGATGAGGAACGCGCCGAAGATGAAGAAGACCCAGCTGAACTGGCTGATGAGCGCCGCGCCGGCCGCGATGAAGATGCCGCGCATGACCAGGGCCAGCAGGATGCCGACCAGCAGCACCTTGTGCTGGTGGATCGCGGGCACCTTGAAGGTCGTCATGATGATCAAGAAGATGAACAGGTTGTCCACGCTGAGCGAGTACTCGGTGATGTACCCGGCGAAGAACTCCGTGGCGTACTGACCACCGGAGAAGTACCAGATGCCGAGACCGAAGAGCGCCGCCACCGCGACGTAGAAGACCACCCAGCGGGCGGCTTCACCGATCGTCACCTCATGGGGTTTTCGATCGACGATCACGAGGTCCACAGCGAGCAGGACGAGCAGACCACCGATCGTCGCGAACCACAACCATGCGGGGACGTTCACAACCCAACCTCCGGGATTCTCAGCGCACGCCAAATTCACCCGGAGGTCTCCTCCGCCGCCGAGATGATCTCTCGAACGACCGACGGCACCGGGAGCTCCACGCCGAGCTCCGTACTGACGACACCGCCGCTTAGGGAGTACTCCCCTCCATGCTGCGTGATTATTGTGCTCCACAGGGCACCATCGGCGCCACACAGGGTGAGCAGACCCACGCAACCAGGTGCAACGGGAATACGCAGCGTGTCGTTCGGATCGGAACAGGCCCTACCTGAAGGCGCGCTGAAGATCCACTCATGCTGAGACCGCCGCCGGATCCCGACAGGCCGTTCTCAGCAAAACTCGCATATCGTCATCACCGTGTCCCGCCTCTCCCGCCTTCGCGGCAGGTGGACGATCCCCGCATTGATCGTGGTACTCGCCCTCGTCGCAGGCGGCGTGTACTTCACTCGATCCGGAGACGACCCCGTAGCCGTTTCCTTCAAAGAAGCGAACATCGACGCGCCCGAGAGCCCTGACAGCGCTCAGACGGTGACGATCGAGACCCGCCTCTACCTGCCCCAGCAGACGCCCGCGCCCGCGATCATGCTCCCGCACGGTTTCGGCGGCAGTCTGCGCAGCGTGCACACGCAGGCCGAGGAGTTCGCCCGGCGCGGCTTCGTCGTGCTGACGTGGTCCGCGCGCGGTTTCGGCCGCAGCACGGGCCAGATCGCGCTGAACTCCGTCGACCGCGAGGTCCGCGACGCGCAGAAGCTCCTCGACTTCCTCGGCACACGTGACGAGGTCGAGAAGGACAGCGGCGGCGACCCGCGCGTGGGGGTGACAGGAGCGTCGTACGGCGGTGCGTTGTCACTGCTGCTCGCGGGCGTCGACAAGCGCGTCGACACGATCGTCCCGGTCATCACGTACAACGACCTCGCGCAGTCGCTGCTGCCGAACTCGGCGCTGGCGACCCCGCGCACGGACGCCACCCCGTCCGCCACGGCGTTCGCCGAGAACGGCGTCTTCAAGCGTTCGTGGGCGGGCATCTTCTTCTCCGCGGGCATGACGTCGATCGACCTCTCCTCGCCGACGGGTGAGGCGCCGGAGCAGGGCCAGCGGGAGTCGAACCAGCAGGCCACCGTGCCGCAGCAGCAGCCGGGTGGGAACTCGGGCGCGCAGGGCATGCAACCGCCCACGCCGTCACTGGGCGCGTGCGGCCGCTTCACCCCCGAGGTCTGCGCCGCCTACACCGAGGTCGCCACGACGGGCACCGCCTCGCAGCAGACGCTCGACCTGCTGCGCAAGTCGTCCCCGGTCGCCGTGACCGACCAGATCAAGCAGCCGACGATGCTGGTGCAGGGCGAGCAGGACACCCTGTTCGGCCTCGACCAGTCCGATGCCACGGCGCGCCAGATCGCGGCGGCCGGCGGGCAGGTCAAGATGGTCTGGTACGCGGGCGGCCACGACGGCGGCAACCCCGGCACCGCGCTGCGCGGCGAGATCGCCGACTGGATGGACTTCCACCTGCGCGGCAGGGGAACCGACCCCGGCACCGGCTTCGAGTACACGGTGCAGGGCGCGTTCCGCTCGTCCGGCCAGCCGTCGCTGCGCACGGTCGTCGCGCCGTCGTACCCCGGCCTCGCCCCCGGCTCCACCACCGAGCGCAGGACGCTGAAGCTGAGCGGGCGCGAGCAGGTCGTGGTGAACCCGGCGGGCGGCAACCCGGCGTCGATCAGCAACCTGCCGGGCCTCGGTTCGGCGCTGTCGCGGTCGTCGGCGATCTCATCGCGGCTCTCGCTCGACATGCCGGGCCAGGCCGCGGTGTTCACCTCCGAGGAACTGACCTCGCAGGTGCTGCTCACCGGGTCGTCGACGGTGCGGCTGAAGGTGGCGCGCGGCGACCAGTCCTCCGGTGAGGCGATCCTGTTCGCGAAGCTCTACGACGTCTCCGCGGACGGCACGCGCACGCTGCCGGGCTCGATCGTCGCGCCGCTGCGCGTGGCGCTGCCGCCGGACGGCTCCGCCGCCGAGGTGACCGTGACGCTGCCGGGCGCCGTCCGCCCCGTCGAGAGCGAGCACAAGCTGGCCCTCGTGGTGTCCACGACGGACCAGGCGTTCGCGAACGCCGAACAGCCCGCCGCGTACCGGATCTCGCTGGCCTCCGACGAGATCTCGGTGCCCGTGGTGCCCGGTCGCAACGTCTCCGAGGGCTTCCCGACGGGTGCCCTGTGGGGCATCGTGATCGCGCTGCTGGTGCTGATCGGTTCGGGTGTCGTCGCGATGTTCCGCCGCCGCATGGCGCAGGACTCCGACCCCGACCTCGCGGACGTGCCGCTGGTCATCTCGAACCTCACGAAGGCCTACCCCGGTGGCGTGAAGGCCGTGACGGACCTGTCGTTCCGCGTGGAGCACGGCATGGTCCTCGGTCTGCTGGGGCCCAACGGCGCCGGCAAGACCACGACGCTGCGCATGGTGATGGGCCTGATCCACCCGTCCGAGGGCCAGATCCGGGTCTTCGGCCACAAGATCACGCCTGGCGCGCCCGTGCTGTCGCGCATCGGCTCGTTCGTCGAGGGCTCCGGCTTCCTGCCGCACCTCTCCGGCGCCGCGAACCTGCGCCTGTACTGGGCGGCGACGGGCAGGCCGGTCGAGGAGGCGCACTTCGACGAGGCGCTGGAGATCGCGGGCCTCGGCAAGGCGGTCAACCGCCGCGTGCGCACGTACAGCCAGGGCATGCGGCAGCGCCTCGCGATCGCGCAGGCGATGCTCGGTCTCCCGGACCTGCTGATCCTGGACGAGCCGGCCAACGGTCTCGACCCGCCCCAGATCCACCAGATGCGCGAGGTCCTGCGCCGCTACGCCGCGGCCGGCCGCACGGTCGTCGTGTCGTCGCACCTGCTGGCCGAGGTCGAGCAGACCTGTTCGCACGTGGTCGTGATGCACAAGGGTCAGCTCGTCGCGGCAGGCGAGGTGTCCGACATCGCGGCGGGAGGCGGCGAGGCGACGTTCCGCGTCGACTCCCCCTCGAAGGCAGCCGATGTCCTGCGGGGCCTCGAAGGCGTGCACGACGTGCACGAGGACGAGGGCGCCGTGCACGCGTCGATGAACGGCGTCCCGCGCGCCGCCGCGCTCACCGCCCTCGTGGCGGCTGGTGTGGCGGTGGACCAGGCGGGCCCGCGACGCAGGCTGGAAGACGCGTTCCTGGAGCTGGTCGGTGAATGACTTCCTGATGGCAGCCGCCTCCGCGACCGCGGAGACCCACGCCGAAGCAGAGGTCCCCTCGTCGAGCGAGCGCACGCTGCTCGCCGGCGAAGGGGGTCCCCTTGACTCAATTATCCCAGGCGACACCGACAATTCCGGTCCCGCCGAACCCATGCCCCTGGTGCGCACGGTCCTCACCGCGAACCCGAACCGCACGAAGGCCCCGATCCGTCAGGAGGTGGACCGATGAGCGAGAACGGCGTCCACACCGATCCCGGCGCGCTCACCGACCTCACCGACGCGGCCGCCCAGCAGCACACCGAGGTGGCTCCGGACGGCTCGTCGGTCGGGTACAAGGCGCGCCGCACGCTCCGCATCCACGTGGAGCTGCAACGGCAGCTGCGCCGCCGCAGGACCCAGCTCGTGCTGGGCTTCCTGGTGCTGCTGCCGTTCATCCTGGCCCTGAGCTTCGAGATCGGTCAGTCCGACCCGAACCGCCGCTCCGGCGGCTTCGTGGACCTCGCGACCGCGAGCGGCATCAACTTCGTGGTGCTCACGCTGTTCGTGAGCAGCAGCTTCCTGCTGCCGATGATCGTGGCGCTGTTCTTCGGCGACACGATCGCGTCCGAAGCGTCGTGGTCGAGCCTCAAGTACCTGCTCGCCGCACCGATCCCGAGGCACCGCCTGCTGCGCCAGAAGGCGATCAGCAGCGGCATCCTCAGCGTCTTCGCCCTCACCCTGCTCCCCGCGGTGGCACTGGGCGTCGGCGTGATCTGGTACGGCACGGGCGAGGTGGTGAGCCCGACCGGCGAGGCCGCCCCGTTCGGTGACGGCGTCCTGGCCATGGCGCTCGCCGTCGTCTACATCTCGATCAACCTGTTCTGGGTCGCGGGCCTCGCGATGTTCCTGTCCGTGTCCACCGACGCGCCTCTCGGCGCGGTCGGCGGCACGGTGCTCGTCTCGATCCTGTCGCAGATCCTCGACCAGATCGAGCCGCTCGGGGACCTGCGCAACTACCTGCCGACGCACTACGCGATGGCGTGGGCCGACCTGCTGTCGACCGACATCGACTGGTCGGAGATGACCCGCGGGACGTTCTCCGCACTCGTCTACGGCGGCATCTTCACGCTGCTCGCCGCACGCCAGTTCAAGACGAAGGACATCACGAGCTAGCTAGCGCGGTGACCGCCACGCGGCGCCGGAGGAGACGGCGACGTGTGGCGGTCGCCGCGCTTCCTACTGCACGCAGAACTCGTTTCCCTCGGGGTCGAGCATCACGACCCAATGTCCCTTGGGGTCCTCGAACTCCTGGACCTTGGTGGCCCCGAGGGACACGAGCCTCTCCACCGCCTCCAGCCCGGCGTTCACGTCGAGGTGGAGGCGGTTCTTCGCTGTCTTGCCCTCGGGCACGCGCTGGAAGAAGAACCGCGGGCCGCCGCCCTCGGGGTCGATGATCGCCGAGAAGTCGTTGATGGATTCGAAGGGAATGTTGTTCCTGACCGCGAAGTCCTCCCACGAGTCGAACCCGGGAGGCGGCGGCTGCACCACGTAACCGAGTGCCTCCGCCCAGAAAGCCGCCAGCTTGCCGGGGTCCGCCGCGTCCATCGTGACCTGGATTCCGATTGCCATGACGGCACCGTAAGACCCAATGCGGACAACCACTGTCCGGAGTAGCGTGCCGTCCCATGTCACGTCCTGTGCACTTCGAGATCCACGCCGCAGATCCCGAGCGGGCGCGGAACTTCTACACCTCGGTCTTCGGCTGGAAGGTCGAACAGTGGGGCGACATCCCCTACTGGACCATCGTGACCGGAGACGACGACCAGCCGGGCGTCAACGGCGGCCTGCTCCCCCGCCGGGGCCCGGAGCCGGCGGCGGACGCACCCGTCCACGGCTACGTCATGACGATCGGCGTCCTCGACATCGACGCCACCATCGCGGCCATCGAGGTCAACGGCGGCACGGTGGCCCTGCCGAAGGACAAGGTGCCGGGCGTGGGCCTGCTCGCCTACTACCGGGACACCGAGAACAACATCTTCGGCGTCCTGCAACCAGAAGACCGCTAGACAGCAGGCCGCTTCCTCTTCGGCAACCGCGCGACGACGGCCTCGTAGGACCCGTCCACGAGTTCCAGCAGGTCGTCGTCGGGCACGGCCCCCTTGAGCGCGATGGTGTTCCACCCGTACCGCCCGACGTACCCGCTCACGGTGACGTCGCCGGGAAAACGCTCCCGCCACACCCCGGCGGCCTCCGCGTCGGCACCGCACTTCAGGCCGACCGTGTGCAGGTCGAGCCCGATGAAGGCGAACGCCTTGCCGCCGACCTTGCACACCAACTCGGCCTCGCCCCACGGATACGTCTCCTCCGCACCGGGCTTCCCGGCGCAGTAGACGATCAACTCATCCAGTGTCACAACAGGATTATCGCGCACCGAACACGGCGACGAAGCGCGAGAACAACCGGGCGAACTCCGCCCGCTCCTCCTCGCTCCAGTCGGCCATGGCGACCGCACAAGCACTTTGCCGGGCCCGGTGCAGCTCAGCGGACGTGGCCCGCCCCCGAGGCGTCCGCACGAGCAACACCCGCCGCCCGTCGGCCTTGTCCGCGATCCGTGCCACCAACCCGGCGTCGACGGCACTGGTCACCAGCTTGCTGGCACGGGGCTGATCAACGTGCAAAGCCAAGGCAACACTGGAAACCGTGGCCTGGGCCCCAGTCCGCTCCGCCGCCTCCACGACATCAAGAACGTCAAACGCCGGAACAGCCAGCTCTGCCAACGCCCGACGTGACTGACTGCGCCGCACAGCGATAAGCGCCTGCTCCACCGCGGCGAGGTGGGAGTCCACATCCACCCCGAGATCATGGCCGTCCGAGCCCCTGACGAAAGCTGTCAGCGAACATCTCACCCCAGAGGGCGATTTACGTGGGAAGCGCAAATCGTTATGAGCTCACGGGATCACGCACCGGCATGGTGATCTAACTCAGCGCACGCGGCGATCCACAGTAGACACAGCGATCCCTCAGCCCGACCCGCCCGCGCGAAGCTGCTCGGGCGAGGGCACCCCGAGGCGGTCCATCTCCGCCAGACAGATCCGGACCGCTTCCGCCGGGTCGTGGGTGACCTCGGGTTCGACCCGCCGGTCCACGACGACCGTGAACCGTCCCCCACCGGCCGAGCGCACCCACGGCCCCGGCACCCGGTACTCGTCCGCGGTCGGCCGGAACGACATCCACCACATTGACGTGAACGGGAACATCCGACGCAGCCGCGGTTCCCGCATCGCCGCCTCGACGAATTCCAGCAGCCCGTGCCGCCCGCTCGCGCGGAGCTTCTGCCACGCGAGCTCGATCCGGTCGCCGCTCTCGTACGCGTCGGCGACAGCGACGAAATCAGCGAACGGCCAGTCGGCGGCCAACTCCCGTGCGGTGGCGCCGCCGAGCCACGCCGCGGTGGACCCGATGACCTCGCGCAGCTCTGTCGTGGTCACCCAGCTCAGGTACATCTCCCGCAGCTGGTGCCGCACGTGGAACAGGCGCTCGCCAACGGCCGGCGTGACGTGCACGGCGCGGTCGCCTTGGCCCACAGTGGCCTTCACGCCACCGAAAGCGCCTCGCGAGTCGCCCGTGGTCACTTCGCCACCAGGACACGCGGCCTGGAGGACAGCCTCCAGGCCACCTGCCTCGACCAGGTCTTCGTACGGCGTTTCCCCCATGCCGCCCAAGCTACCGGCGGCGCCGGGGATCACTTGACGCCGGCCGCGTCCATTCCCCGCAGTTCCTTCTTCAGGTCCTGGATCTCGTCCCTCAGCCGCGCCGCCAACTCGAACTGCAGGTCCCGCGCCGCGTTCATCATCTGGTCGGTCAGCGACTGCACGAGGTCCGCCAGCTCCGAGCGGGCCATCCCGGCCCGCTCGTGCGACGCCACGACACCGGACGACCGGCCGCTCTCGCCGGCGGCCCGCTTGCCGCGGGACGCGTTGCGGCCAGAGCCGCCTACCTGAACCTCGTCCTCCGCCTCGGAGTAGACGGCCTCCAGGATGTCGGTGATCTTCTTGCGCAGCGGCTGCGGGTCGATGCCGCGCTCGGTGTTGTAGGCGACCTGCTTGGCCCGGCGGCGGTTGGTCTCGTCGATGGCGTGCCGCATCGAGTCGGTGATCTTGTCCGCGTACATGTGGACCTCACCGGACACGTTGCGGGCCGCGCGGCCGATGGTCTGCACGAGCGAGGTGCCGGAGCGGAGGAAGCCCTCCTTGTCGGCGTCCAGGATCGCGACCAGGGACACCTCGGGGAGGTCGAGGCCCTCGCGGAGCAGGTTGATGCCGATCAGCACGTCGAACTCGCCGAGGCGGAGCTGCCGCAGCAGTTCGACGCGGCGCAGGGTGTCCACCTCGGAGTGCAGGTAGCGGACCCGGATGCCCAGTTCCAGCAGGTAGTCCGTCAGGTCCTCGGCCATCTTCTTGGTCAGTGTCGTGACCAGCACGCGCTCGTCGCGCTCCGCCCGTTCGCGGATCGAGTGCACCAGGTCGTCGATCTGGCCCTCGGTCGGTTTCACGACGACCTCGGGGTCGATCAGGCCGGTCGGGCGGATGACCTGCTCGACGAACTCGCCGCCGGACTGGCCCATCTCGTACGGGCCGGGCGTCGCGGACAGGTACACGACCTGGCCGATGCGGTCGGCGAACTCCTCCCACGTCAGCGGGCGGTTGTCGAGCGCCGAGGGCAGGCGGAAGCCGTGCTCGACGAGGTTGCGCTTGCGGGACGCGTCGCCCTCGTACATGCCACCGATCTGCGGCACCGTCACGTGCGACTCGTCGATGACCATCAGGAAGTCGTCCGGGAAGTAGTCGAGCAGCGTCGCCGGCGCGGTGCCGGGGCCGCGGCCGTCGATGTGGCGCGAGTAGTTCTCGATGCCGTTGCAGAAGCCGACCTGCTTCATCATCTCCAGGTCGTACTGGGTGCGCATGCGCAGGCGCTGGGCCTCCAGCAGCTTGCCCTGGCGCTCCATCTGCGCGAGCGTCGTCTCCAGCTCGGCCTCGATGTCGCGGATCGCGCGCTCCATGCGCTCCGGGCCCGCCACGTAGTGCGTCGCCGGGAAGATCCGGAGGTCCTTGACCTCCTTCACCACGTCGCCGGTGAGCGGGTGGAGGTAGTAGAGCTTGTCGATCTCGTCGCCGAAGAACTCGACGCGGACCGCGAGCTCCTCGTAGGACGGGATGATCTCGACCGTGTCGCCCCGGACGCGGAACGAGCCGCGGGTGAAAGACATGTCGTTGCGGGTGTACTGCACGTCGACCAGCAGGCGCAGGAAGGCGTCCCTGTCGACCTCCACGCCCACCTCGAGCGGGATGGAGCGGTCGAGGTACGACTGGGGCGTGCCGAGGCCGTAGATGCACGACACCGACGCGACCACGATGACGTCGCGCCGCGTCAGCAGCGACATCGTGGCCGAGTGACGCAGGCGCTCCACGTCCTCGTTGATCGAGGAGTCCTTCTCGATGTACGTGTCCGTCTGCGGGATGTACGCCTCGGGCTGGTAGTAGTCGTAGTAGCTGACGAAGTACTCCACCGCGTTGTGCGGGAAGAGCTCCTTCAGCTCGTTCGCCAGCTGCGCGGCCAGCGTCTTGTTCGGCGCCATCACCAGGGTGGGGCGCTGCAGCTTCTCGACCAGCCACGCCGTCGTCGCCGACTTGCCGGTACCGGTGGCGCCGAGCAGCACCACGTCGCGCTCGCCGGAGCGCACGCGGCGTTCGAGGTCGGCGATCGCCGCCGGCTGGTCGCCCGCCGGCTGGTACTCGCTGACCACGCGGAACTGCCCGTCGGTGCGGACGATGTCGCCGACGGGACGGTGTTCGGAGTGCGCCTTGACGGTGCTTTCCTCTGGCGGGAGCTCGGTTGCGAAAGCCACGGGAAGCACGTTACGCCGGAGGTCTGACAATTTCCGATTATGCCTGTTCAGAGCCCTAATCGCACGGGCAACAGCAGCAGTCGCAGCAGTTGCAGTCGCAGTTCGGGCCGCAGTCGCCGCCGTCACACCCGTCGCGCCGCTTGTCGCTCCACGGCCCCGGGAACGGGTCGCGGCAGCAGAACTGGCAGGTGCCGCACATGTAGAGGAACGCACCGCAGCCCTCGAAGCACCCGCGCGGCTGCCGCTGCCAGTTCAGCCTCGGGTACGCCCACAGCCCGCTGCCCGGATCCGACCAGCGGTGCTTGTCCGGCGGGTACTGGTGCCGCTGGCGCTTGCCGAAGACCCGGATCACCGACTCTTCGAGCTCGTGCACCATCAGCTTGTGCATGAGGCGCCCGTCGGTGAACTCCACGTCCTTCAGCGCCAGCCTGATCCCCGCCAGGGCGTCCAGGCACAGCCGGTGCGCCTCCTCGACGGACGTCCCGGTGGCCAGGAGCGGGTTCCACGCGCCCGAAGCCTTGTCCTCCTCCAGGTCCTCCGCGGCGTCGATCAGGTGCGCCACCCGCCCGAACAGCCTCCCGACCTCGCGCAACGGCTCCACGTTGCCCGGCCTGCCGGCGATGACGGCGGTCTGCCCGACGGCGAACGCGGTCGCGGTCTCGGTGGGTTCGGTCACGACGAGGACGGAGCTGCCCAGACCGGCCCCACCCTCCACGTCGGACTGGCGCCGGACCGCGTCCACCATCACCGACGCGTCGAACCCGAGGTCGGACGCCGTCTCCAGGCCCTTGGCGGCCCAGCGCCGCGCCATCGCGCGCCCCGCCCACGGCACCTTGGCGGCGAGCCCGTCCCCGTCGTCGACGTGGTCCTGGATCTTCAACGAGGCGAGCAGCAGCGACACCGACGCCGCCAGCCTCGTCCCGGACCCGATGGCCACGTCCGCGGACTTCATGCCGCGCAACGCGCAAGGCCCGGCGGAGCGGCGTGAGACCGAGGACTGCGCCTCCACCGCGGCCGAGATCATCAGCCCGTCGTAGTTCGTGACGAGCCGGGAGAGGTGGCCGTGCTCGTCGCGCAACGCCAGGCACATTCCACAGAGGTGTGAGAGCCACGCGGACCGCAGCTCAGCGCCCATTCTGTTGCGACAGGGGCGGATGATCCCGAACATGCGCGGCATCCTAAGTGGCCGCGGGGCCCGGCGATGGCAGTATCGCTGACGTGGCACACATCCATCCGCCGAAGATCGAGTACTTCGACCTGGACGCCAAGAGCAACACCGATCCGAAGGGGCAGCTGAGGAGGGTCGACGAGTTCCGGCTCACGCCGACGGGCCTCTACATGTTCCGGCCGCTCGCCGGGCATCCGAAGATCAGCCACTTCGAGAGCTGGTTCCTGCCGAAGCTCAACCTCAGGGTCACACGCCAGTCGTGGCACCCCGGGCACCAGCTCGACTTCGACTTCTACGTCGACGTCGTGGAGATCAACGCGATCGGCAGTGTCTGGAAAACAACCGATCTGTACCTCGACCTGATCGTCCGAACGGGCCACAGCGTCACTGTTTTGGACACAGACGAGTTGATCTCCGCAGTTCAACACCAACTCGTCTCCCCGGAACGCGCGCAATGGGCGTTGGAGACCACCTACTCGGCGGTGTCGGGCATTTCAGCGCACGGTCACGATGTAGTCCGGTGGCTCACCTATTCGGGTTGCCCCACGACCTGGCGTTGATACACAGAGTGTGATCGTCATCTGACCGTGACGTAACAAATCAACCCGGCGTGTAACTGGCCGCACTTATTTGACTACCCTCGGCGGCGTGGGAGCGGTCACTACACCTCAGTTGGTCGATGTCGTCGACACCATTTCGGGCGTGCGCTCATATTCGTCCGGCGGCTCGCGAACGCTCAGTTCGTGTTATGTCGAACGGTGGGGTCTTCGAATCGAACACCCCACACCGGAAGACCCGTTCTCCGACTCCGAGGTCAGCTGGCTGATGCCCGAACTGGGCCTGCGGCTGACCACTCACCGCCCGCGTTCGCGCCACGCGCGCACCAGCCCGAGCGTGCTGTCGGCGGTGCGGGTCGAGCGCGACCACCGCCACTGGCAGACCACCGACCTGCTGCTGGGCCTGGCCGTCCCCGGCGGCACGGTGGCCCGCATCGTGCGCAGCGAGGACTTCGCCGCCGCGGTCGCGGGTCGCGTCCTGCGCCCCGGCGACGCCGACCAGGCGCTGCGCACGGTCCACCGCACCCTCGAAGAGCTCAGCAACGTCAACCACAACCTGACGTCGTGGCTGACGTGGCACGGCATCTACGACGCCTGGCCGCCCCTGTAAGCCTCGACGCGCCGCACCGCCGCCACCATCCACGGCTCCTTCGCGTCCCCGTAGGCGAACCCGTCACCGTCGGCCGCGAACCGTTGTGACAGCTCCAGTTTGAGGTTCGCGTACTCCTCGCGCGCCTGCGCGTCGTGCCGCAGCCAGTCGCGGAAGTCGACCGCCCACCGCCAGTTCGCCGCGCCCTCGACCCGCAGGTGCAGGTTGACCCGCCGTCCGGGGTCGGCGCCGGCGTGCACCCGCTTGTCCCACCCGCCTTCGCCGCGCGGTGTGTCCTCGTACGGCCCCACGTACGGGAACCCGGCCTGCGCCAGCGCTTCCCGCAGCCCGTCGGCGGTCTCCATGTCCTCGACCGCGAGCTGGAAGTCGAGCACGTCCTTGGCCGCGAGTCCCGGCACCGACGTGGACCCGATGTGCTCCACGTGCCTGCCGCCCGCCGCCAGGCTGATCCGCCGCGCGATCCGGACCGCCTGCGCGGGCCACGTCTCGTCGTACGGCACGACCTTCGGCGCCCCGGACGCGTACGACTGCGTGCGCACGTTCTTCTCGAACCCCACCAGCCGGTCCCACAACGCCGTGACGTCCGGAACCTCACCGCTGTTGTCGAGCCACACGTCCGCAACGGCCCGCCGCTGCTCGTCGGTGGCCTGCGCGGCGATCCGCTTCTCCGCGTCCTGCCGGTCCATCCCCCGGCTGCCGACCAGCCGCTCCAGCCGCGTCGCCGAGTCCGCGAACACGACGATCACCAGGTGGTACACGGCCGCCATGTCCCGCTCCACCAACAACGGGATGTCGTGCACGACGATGGCGTCCTCGGGAGCCTCGGCCATCCGCTGCCCGGTGAGCGCCCCGATCCGCGGGTGCGTGATCCCGTTGAGCGTCTGCCGAGCCTCCTCGCTCGCGAACGCCTTGGCCGCCAACGCGGCCCGGTTCAACGTGCCGTCGGCGCTGAGCACGTCCTCACCGAACGCCTTGACGACCTCCGCCAGCCCGTCAGTGCCAGGCTCGAGCACCTCTCGCGCCAACTTGTCCGCGTCGATGACCACGGCCCCGCGCTCCGCGAGCAACCGCGCGATCGTCGACTTCCCGGACCCGATTCCCCCGGTCAACCCCACCCTGAGCATGCCGCCAGGTTAGACGGGCGGCGTCATCGACTGCTGGGCGAGCACCGGCAGGATCGCGACCAGCTTCTCCTTGGGGATGAAGTTGTTCCGGTTGCGCACCACGAACGTCGACTTGCCGAGCGACCCGATGAGCAACTGCTCGTCCTTGCCCTCGACCAACATCCCCTTCTGCTTGCCGACGTCGACCTCGGTGACCTTCGCCCCCTCGGCACGTTCAGCCTCAACACTCTCGTTGACACGAGTCCGCGCCGTCAGATCGTCCGTGTAGGTCGACAACCCGATGACGATCTTCGCGTCCGGCAGGTTCCGCTTCTCGGGAATGCCGTAGTAGCAGTCGATCTTCCCGGTGCGCCCGATCCCGGGCTCCTTGATGCCGACGATGATCCGCGGCTCCCCGGGCAACTCCTGCCCGAGCGTCGCGTTCATGACCTCAGCGGGCACCACGAGCTCGCAGTCGTCGGGCAGCGCCGGACGATCGACCATCACCGGCGTCCTGGAGGGCGTAGTGGGCGGCGTGATCTTCGGAATCTGCGGCGGCGGCGCCTGAGTCTGCGGCACAGCAGTGGAGCACCCCGCACAGACCGCCAGCACACCCGCGCCCAGTGCCACGAAGAACCTGTTCCCACGCATAGGTTTGTCAACCTACACAACGAGGTTGGGCCTCCACCACAGAGTGAACGGGTGCGGGCGTGGCGGAGTGGGAGGGAGTCGGGTTGGGGCGCGGGTGAAGCGAGCGGGGCTGGAGGCGAGGCGGCTGGCTGACGCTGCGGTGGGTGGTGGGCAAAGGCTGACGCGAGTCGAGCGGCGGATACGCCTGACCGCCCGCGACGCCGGAGGCGAGCCGTGCGATCGGTGCGACGCCGAAGGCGAGCCATCCTGTGCAAAGAGGTACCGGCGGTGGCCAACGCAACCCTCGTACTCAACCGGCGGCCGCTCTACGCAACAGGCGTGCCATCAGCCTGCCCCCAGCGCTGGCCCCCATCTCAGATTGCCGGGGTCTGGGGCAGAGCCCAGGGGAAGCACGCAAGGCGACCAGGCCGCCCGCAAAACACAACAAACGACAAAGGCCCCCGCACCCAAAGGGGTGCGAGGGCCAAAGCGTCTAGCTAGCGACTCACATGCCGCCCGACAGCTTCTCGCGCAGAGCAGCGAGCTGCTCGTCGGAGGCCAGCGTGCCACCCGACTGGGCCGGCGCGCCGACGGAAGCGGAAGGAGCGTCGCCACCGGAGGTGTAGTTGCCCGCACCCTCGGCCGAAGCCTCTTCCTCGGCCTCGGCGGCCTTGCGGATCTGCTTCATGTGGGCCTCGTAACGAGTGTGCGCCTCGGCGTACTGGCGCTCCCACTCCTCACGCTGCTTGTCGAAGCCGTCCTGCCACTCCTGGGTCTCCGGGTCGAAGCCCTCGGGGTAGATGTAGTTGCCCTGGTCGTCGTACTCGGCGGCCATGCCGTACTGGGTCGGGTCGAACTCGGTGTCGACCGTGAAGCCCTCGTTGGCCTGCTTGAGCGACAGCGAGATGCGGCGGCGGTCCAGGTCGATGTCGATGACCTTGACCATGACGTCGTCGCCGACCTGCACGACCTGCTCCGGGATCTCGACGTGGCGCTCGGCCAGCTCGGAGATGTGGACCAGGCCCTCGATGCCTTCGTCCACGCGGACGAACGCACCGAACGGAACCAGCTTCGTGACCTTGCCCGGCACGATCTGGCCGATCGCGTGGGTGCGGGCGAACTGGCGCCACGGGTCTTCCTGCGTGGCCTTCAGCGAGAGGGAGACGCGCTCGCGCTCCATGTCGACGTCGAGGACCTCGACGGTGACTTCCTGGCCAACCTCGACGACCTCGGACGGGTGGTCGATGTGCTTCCAGGACAGCTCCGAGACGTGGACGAGACCGTCGACGCCACCCAGGTCCACGAAGGCACCGAAGTTGACGATCGAGGACACGACGCCCTTGCGGACCTGGCCCTTCTGCAGCTGGTTGAGGAACTCGCTGCGGACCTCGGACTGGGTCTGCTCGAGCCACGCGCGGCGGGACAGGACCACGTTGTTGCGGTTCTTGTCCAGCTCGATGATCTTCGCCTCGAGCTCGCGGCCGACGTACGGCTGGAGGTCGCGGACGCGACGCATCTCGACGAGCGAGGCGGGGAGGAAGCCGCGGAGGCCGATGTCGAGGATGAGACCACCCTTGACGACCTCGATGACCGTGCCCTTGACGGGCTCGTCCTTCTCCTTGAGGGCCTCGATGGTGCCCCACGCGCGCTCGTACTGGGCGCGCTTCTTGGAGAGGATCAGACGGCCTTCCTTGTCCTCCTTCTGGAGAACAAGCGCCTCGACCTCGTCACCGACCTTGACGACCTCGTTGGGGTCGACGTCGTGCTTGATCGACAGTTCGCGCGAGGGGATGACGCCCTCGGTCTTGTAGCCGATGTCGAGCAGGACCTCGTCCCGGTCGACCTTGACGATCGTGCCCTCAACGATGTCGCCGTCGTTGAAGTACTTGATCGTCTTGTCGATAGCTGCGAGGAAGTCCTCCTCCGTCCCGATGTCGTTGATCGCGACCTGCTTGGGCGCAGCGGCAACGGGGGCGGTGGTGGTGTCGGTGGACATTAGGTAGGTGGCTCCGGTACGGATTGGCATTGATGGCTTGGTAGTGGTGCGCGCGCAGCGTCGCAGCGACCTGGAATCCGGCGGTCTTGGATCATGGGCAGCACTAACCCACTACGCACGCGATATCGTACGCGGCCGCGAGACGCGCAAGCAAACCAGCCCCCATGTGAAGGAGCAGTGTGTCCAACCAGCACGCGAGCGCGGAGCAGGCGCTCGGCACCGCCGGGATCGTCAAGCGCGGGGCGGACGCCGCGGAGTCGCGCGTGGCGAACCGGATCTGGTGGGACGCGGACGCCGACGACTACCACGAGACGCACGGCGACTTTTTGGGCGCGGCGGACTTCGTGTGGTGCCCGGAGGGGCTGCGCGAGGAGGAGGTCACCTTCCTGGGTGAAGTCGCTGGTCAGCGCATTCTGGAGGTCGGCTGCGGCAGTGCCCCGTGCGCGCGCTGGCTCAAGAACGCCAAGGCCGACGTCACCGCGTTCGACATCTCCTCCGGCATGCTCCGGCACGCGCAGAAGAACAACGCCGAGACCGGCATCGACGTCCCGCTCGTGCAGGCCAGCGCCGACCAGCTGCCGTTCCGCGACGACTCCTTCGACGCCGCGTGCAGCGCGTTCGGCGCCGTCCCCTTCGTGGCGGACGTCCAGGAGGTCTTCAGCGAACTCGCCCGCGTGCTCCGGCCCGGCGCGCCCTGGGTGTTCGCGGTCAACCACCCGATGCGGTGGATCTTCCCGGACGACCCGGGCCCGCTCGGCCTCACCGTCACGCAGTCGTACTTCGACCGCACGCCGTACGTGGAGGTCGACGAGGAGGGCAGGGCCACGTACGTCGAGCACCACCGCACCCTCGGCGACTACGTCAGGGCCCTCACGAACACCGGTTTCGTGGTCGAGGACCTGGTCGAGCCCGAGTGGCCGAAGGGCCACACCCGCAACTGGGGCCAGTGGAGCCCCCTGCGCGGCAAGCTCTTCCCCGGCACCGCGATCTTCCGGACCCGCCTGACGTCGTAACCTGACGTGCCATGACCTCGGCACGCGGACTAGTGGCGGCCCAGTCAGCCCGTTTCGCCTCACTGGACCCGTTACTCCCGCCCGCCACCGAACCGCCCACGGACGGTCACGTCCTCACGGCGGCGTTGGCGGACGGCACGCGCGTCGCCGGGGTCGTCAGCCACGAGACCTTCGCCCCGCACACGACCACGCGGCTGTGGTCGGCGGCCGAGGTGTGGGAGATGCTGCCGCTGGTCGGCGGCTCGCAGGGCATGGACGCGCTGCTCACGCGCTTTCGCCGCCACCTCGACACGCAGGAGATAGGCGACGACACGGCGTGCGTCGTGCACTGGCCGAGTCGCGACACGAAGGCCGCACGAGCGTTCCTCGACCACGGGCTCGTGCCGCTCTCGGTGCTCGCCGTGCGCTTGAGGACGCCGGCGCAGCACGTCTCGCGCACGCTCACCATCCGCCGTGCGACTCCGCACGACCTGGAGACGGTCCTCGAACTGTCGCTCGCGGAACTGGAGTACTCCTCCTACGTCGGCTCCACGATCGTGCGCCCGGACGCCGCCCAGGTGAAGCGCCGCGCGCTCGCCGAACGCCTGAAGGCCGCGAGTCCCATCTGGCTCGCCGAACGCGACGGCATCGCGGTGGCGCTCGCCGAGTGCGCGATCGTGTCGTCCGAGCCCGGCACGGCGGCGGCCGCGCGACTCCCCCGCGGCCGCTGGGGCTACGTGAACTGCGTCTCCGTGCTGCCCGGCGCCCGCGGCAGCGGCATCGGCCAGCAGCTCCTCGCCCACGCCCACCAGGAACTGCACAGGATGGGCGCGGTCGGCACCTACCTCTACTACAACCCGCCGAACCCCCTGAGCAGCGTGTTCTGGCCCCGCCAGGGCTACCGGCCGCTGTGGACCGTCTGGGAAGTACGCCCCGCCGCAGCCCTTAGGTGACCTATGTCCGAGTTGCCAGCGGCCGAGGTCTGCGCGAGAATTTGTACTGACCGGTCAGTTTAAAGGGAAGGTAATGCCGTGGAGATCCACGCAAGTCGCGCAGGTGTCAACGGGGGCCATGGTCCCCTGCTCCGGCCGACTTCGCTGACCGTGAAGCCCGGTGAGCTGACCCTGGTCGCGGGCGAGCCCGGCAGCGGGCACACGGCACTGGCCCTCCTGCTCTCCGGCCGCATGAAGCCCTCGACGGGCAGCGTGTCCCCGGACGCGAAGACGCTGCGCAAGCGCGTCGTCCTGGTCGACGCCCCCGAGGTGAACGAGCCGGAGGAGGCGCTGACGCTCAGCGCCGTCGTCGGCGAGGAGCTCGCGATGAACCGCATGCCGTCCGGCAAGAAGGCGGTGCACGACTGGTTGGTGGAGCACGCCGCCGACGAGCACGCGGACAAGCGCTTCGAGTACGTCCCGCCGAAGACCCGCTGCGCGGTGATGCTCGAACTGGCCGCCGCACGCCCCGGCGTCACGGCGCTGGTCCTCGACTGCCCCGACCGGTACCACCCAGACCCGCGCGAGTGGCTCGCACTGGCCCACGACTTCGTGACCCCCGAACGGTCCGTCGTCGTCCTGTGCTCGAACTCCTCCGCCCACATCCTCGACATCCCGCACGCGCGCCTTGGTGAGGACAACGACACCAAGATGGAGATCACCGCATGAGCGCCCTTCGCATGGCCTTCAACGAGCTCCGCCGGATCACCTCCGGCAAGCTCCCCAAGCTCGCCGTACTGGCTCTGGCGCTCGTGCCCCTGCTGTACGCGTCGCTGTACCTCTACGCCAACAAGGACCCGTACGCGAACCTGAACAACGTGCCCGCCGCGCTGGTCGTGAAGGACAAGGGCACCCAGGATCTCAACGCCGGCAAGGACGTCGCCGACGAGCTGCTCAACGGCAGGAAGTTCAACTGGAAGGTCGTCGAGGACGCCGACGAGGGCGTGCGCAAGGGCGACTACATCTTCGCGTTGACGCTGCCGGAGGACTTCTCCGAGGCGCTCACGTCGGCGGAGCAGAACAAGCCGCGCCAGGGCGTGCTGACCCTGACCACCAACGACGCCAACAACTACCTGGGCTCCACGATCGCGAACCAGGTCGTGAACGAGGTCCGCCGGGCCGTCACCGCGAAGGTCTCCACCGAGGCCGCGGACAAGCTGCTGCTCGGCTTCTCCACGATCCGCCAGGAGACCACCAAGGCCGCTGACGGCGCGAAGAAGGTCGCCGACGGCAACGCGACGTTGCGCGACAAGATCACCGAGCTCGACACCGGTGTCCAGAAGCTCGCCCCCGGCGCAGCGCAGCTGAGCAACGGCCTGCACGAGTTGCGGCCGCAGACCGCGCAGTTGCCCGACGCCACGAAGAAGCTCGCCGACGGCGCGCGCCAGGTCGCCACCGGCAACGAGACCGCCGCCACCGAGGCCGAGACGTACGCGAAGAAGGCGCAGGAACTGGTCGGCGGGCT
Organism: Lentzea sp. HUAS12; assembly: GCF_024125735.1. Lineage (NCBI taxonomy): Bacteria > Bacillati > Actinomycetota > Actinomycetes > Pseudonocardiales > Pseudonocardiaceae > Lentzea > Lentzea sp. HUAS12. The sequence goes on along the minus strand of NZ_CP099738.1, from coordinate 8,988,244 downwards.
CGACCAGTTCAACGGTGACCTGGCCACCCGGCTGCGCGCCCTCGGCTTCACCGAGGAACAGGTGCAGCGCGTGCTGACCACGCTCGGCCAGGTCCGCAAGCCCGTCGACGACGCCAACGCCAAGGTCCAGGGCGCGGCGGGCGACCTGCGCAAGCTCGCGAACGGCGCGGACCAGGTCGCCGACGGCGCCGAGCAGCTCTCGGCCAAGATGCCCCCGCTGGCCGCCGGCGTCGCCAAGCTGGACGACGGTGCCACGGCGTTGAACGCCGGTTTGCAGCAGGCGGCAACGGCGACGCCGCAGCTCAAGGACGGTGCCACCCAGCTCGCGACCGGTGCGGCCGAGCTGAGCACCGGTCTGTCCGGCGGCGTCGACAAGATCCCGAACCAGGACGACCCGACCCGCGCCGCGATCGCCCAGGCCATCGGTGACCCGGTGGCGGTGCGCGGCCTGTCCCAGACGAAGGCCGCGACGTACGGTGCCGGCCTCGCCCCGTTCTTCCTGGGCCTGGCGACGTGGATCGGCGCGTTCGTGCTGTTCCTGCTGCTGCGCCCGCTCTCACGGCGTGCGCTCGCCGCCGGTCAGTCAGCGCTGCGGGTCGCGTTGGGTGGCTGGTTGCCAGGTGCGTTGCTCGGCATCGTGCAGGTGCTCGTGATGTTCACGGTCGTGCGGTTCGTGGTCGACATCGAGCCGTCGAACCCCCTCGGCACGTTCGGCTTCCTCGCACTGATGTCACTGACGTTCGTGGCGATCCTGCACGCGCTGAACGCCGCGTTCGGCGCCGTCGGCAAGTTCCTCGGACTGATCCTGCTGATCCTGCAGCTGGTCAGCGCGGGAGGCACGTTCCCGTGGCAGACGATCCCGGTGCCGCTGTACCCGCTGCACTACGGCCTGCCGATGGGCTACGCGGTCGACGGCCTGCGCCACCTCATGTACGGCGGTGACCTCGGCAGTGTCGGAAAGGACGCGCTGATCCTTCTCGCCTGGCTGGTCGGAGCCCTAGCCTTGTCGTCCGTGGCGGCCTACAAGCAGCGCGTGTGGACGGTGTCCAAGCTGAAGCCGGAGCTCGTGCTGTGAGCGCGCGGACGACGGCGACCAAGCAGAAGCTCTTCGACGCGGCGCTGAAGCTCGTCGGCGAACGGGGCGCGGCCTCGGTCACCGTCGACGAGATCGCGGCGGAGGCGGGCGTCGCCAAGGGCACGATCTACTACAACTTCGCCTCGAAGGACGCCCTGGTCGAAGCGCTGCTGCACCACGGCGTGGAGATCCTCGCGGGCAGGCTGCGCTCCGCCGAGGGCTCCGAGGACTCGCTGGAGGCGCTGGTCGACGAGATGCTCGGCTTCTGGGCCGAGTACCCGGCGTTCGGCCAGCTGCTCGTCTCGGAGCTGTGGCGCACGCCCGGCCAGTGGCACGGCACGCTCAAGCTGCTGCGCGACGACATCGTCTCGATCGTGCGCGGCCAGATGAAGCGCCTGTCCGACGCGGGCCGGCTGCCCGAGGGCGTGGAGGTCGGCACCGCGTCGGCGGCGTTGTTCGGCACGTTGCTCGTGATCGCGCTCGACTGGCAGGTGTTCCAGCCGGAGCGGTCGCGGGCGGAGGTGCGCGACTCGGTCATGCTGCTGGTGCGGGGACTGGGCCGCTGACGGTGGCGCAACGCCCGATCGAGCGACGCGTTTGACCGAGCGGGGCCAAATGCCCGCCGGTACGAACGAAAGCATGCCGAAACTCCTGAGCATCGCCGCCGTCCTGCTCGCCACCGCCGCTCTCACCGCGTCCCCCGCGCTGGCGGACCCCGCGCCCGTCAAGGCCACCGCCGACTTCCAGGAGGCGGTCTTCACGCCCGTCGACGGAGTCCTCGACCTGGAGGAGACACCCGACGGCATCAAGGTCACCGGCAGCTTCCAGAAGGGTTTCGCCTCCGCGGCGCCGACCGACTACCAGCTGGTCGTGCTCGACGGCGCCGAGGTGGTGCTCGACTTCAGCAAGGACTTCCAGCAGGTCGCCGAGATCGAGGCCGCGCAGGTCACCGAGTTCACGTTCGTCACGAAGACCAAGCAGAAGATCGCCGACGTCCGCAACGAGGACGTGGTGGTCCGTCAGCTCGTGGACGTGGCGGCCGGCATCAAGGTGCAGGCGGAGATCGGCCGGGCGAAGATCGAGAAGGTCTGAGGCGTCAGCGGGCGTCCTCGTGGTGCAGCGAGGGCGCTCGCCCGCTCAGGCCGCGTTCCACCGCGTCCAGCACGGCGCGGTTCGTGCGCATCGTGGCGTCGTGCGTGAAGTGGGCGAGCAGGACCTGCTGTGTCGGGTGCGGCAGCACGGGGTCGGGCACCGGTGCGGATGTGTGCACCTCCACCACCGGCGCGCCTTCTGCGAGAAGGTGCCGCACGGCGTTGAGCACGCTCACGCGATAGCTGTCGTGCACCCACGCGACCAGCAGGTTCACTTGATCGCCTTCGAGCTCGTACTCGACCTCGGACGCCAGCGCCCGGGGCCGGGCCCAGTCGGCCCTCACCCACGTCGGGCGGTGGCCGTGCGAGATCGACGCGCGCGCCGCCCTGCCCGGTCCGTCGTCGGCCGCCAGCGGTTGCCTGCGCGACGGCAGCACCACCCGCCACTCGTGTGCCACCAGGTGGCTCACGCAGCCGGCCAGCATGCCCGTCCCGCCGAGCACCAGCGCCGTTCTCACCGGGCACGCTCCTCCCCGACCGAGGCGAGCGGCCCCGAGAGCCACCGCTCCACCTGCCACTGGCCGCGCAACCGCACGACCACGACGTCGTCGACCAGGGCGAGCACCCTGGCCCGGTTGCGGCGGTAGCTCTTCGGCCCCCACCGCAGGATGTGCTCGGAATCGGTGAACACCGACCACAGCGGGGACTCCTGGTTACCGTTCCACAGCTCGGCCCTGGCCGCGCGGCGCCGCACCGTGCGGAGCACCAGCCTGCCCACGACCGTGGGGAACGGGTGGTCGAGCCACACCACCGTGTCCGCCCGCGCGAGCAACGCGGGCCGCGCGGCCTTGTACTGGTACTCGGTGACCCAGCGGTCCTCCCGCGCGAGCGCGGCGACCTCGCCTGCGAACTCCGGGCGCGGTGTCCACCGCGGACCCCAGTAGAGGCTGTCGAGCTCGACCCTGGGGAGGTCCCGCAGCCCGGCGATGCGCAGGCAGAGCGTCGACTTGCCGGATCCGGCGTTGCCCGCGACGAGGACGCGCCGGGGCACGTGCGGCAGCGGATCGGCTGGTCCGAGCAGCGGCATCGGGCCAGGCTAGCGAAAAGCCAATGATCACAACACAAAACGCAGGGCCCCCGGGAAATCCCGGAGGCCCTGCGTCGTCAACCCAACGTCAGAGGGCGTTGACGTTCGTCGCCTGCGGGCCCTTCTGGCCCTGCGTGATGTCGAACGAGACGCGCTGGTTCTCTTCGAGGCTGCGGTAGCCGCCGCCGTTGAGGGCCGAGTAGTGGACGAAGACGTCAGCGCCGCCGTCCTCGGGGGCGATGAAGCCGAAGCCCTTTTCGGCGTTGAACCACTTGACGGTGCCGTTAGCCATGTACTGCTTCTCCTTGATTGCTGAAGAGCGGGCCACACTGTGCGGCCGCTCCGTGGTTGGTCATGAGCTGACTTGCCCCAACCGCGAAGAAGGAGAAGTGCTCGCAACTGAAGTTCGGCGAGCGTGAAATGACACGAACACAAAACTGCAACCAGCAATGAAGTATACCCCATGCGGGCGACTAGCGCTTGCGGTGAGGCACCGCGAACCGCTGCTGCATGACCGAGATCCTCAGGATGAGGAAGCACGCGAGCCCGGCGGCCCCGATCGCGCACAGCGTCGACAGGGTGGAGAACACCACGTAGGCGGGGGTGTCGAGCAGCAACGACTCGAGCACGTCGCACAGGACCATGGCGAGGAAGGCGTACTGCCAGGGCTTGATCAACGGGCTCGCGACGCGCTGGTCGAACGGCACCTCGCGCTGCGCCGGGTCGCTCGCCTTCCACACCTGCGACACCATCCGCACGCCGTGCAGCGCGATCGCCTCGGCGTTGTGCGTCGCGCCGCGGTACCAGACGACGAACGCCACGGCGGCGGGAGCGATCAGCACGATGGCGAGGAAGCTCCACGACGACGAGCCGCCCTGCCAGTCGTTGATCGTGCCCCAGATCGACTCGAGGGCGACCAGCGCTATCAGACCCATGCTGACGTAGCCGGTGACCCGGACGTCCTTCAGGTCGATGTAGATGTCCAACGCAAACGCTCCCCGAACACGGCGGACTCCGCGGGGAGACTACCGCCCGAATCCGCAGCCGAGCTCCGCGAAGGTGGCGATCTTCTCCGCGGCCCGCACGACGACCTCGTCGATGCCGTCGAGCACCACCCGGTCGCCGACGCGGCGGGCCGGCAGCAGCGGCACGTCGGCCTTGCCGCACTGCTCGGCGACGGTCGTGAACGCCCGCGCGGCGGCCAGCGGCGCGACCAGGGGCTCACCGGTCAGCCGGTGCCGCAGGAGGTTCTCCAGCAGGTCGACGGACGGCGCGACGGCCATGCGGTGGTCGTTGACCGTCAGCCTGTCGTCGTCGTACCACCAGACGGCCTGCCCGAGCGACCCGTGCACGAGAACGACCGGTGGCAACGATGTCGTGGCGCAGAGCGTGGTGGCGACAACGACCGGCGGCGCGTCATCGGCCGTGACTCGCACACAGGCCGTGTCGTCCGCGCTGATCGTGTCGCGGCACCGGTACAGCTCCAGTTCGACGCCGATGTCGGCTCGTTCCTCGACATCGGCCAGAAGCAACGCGTTCTGCAGTGCGTGCGCGAACGGGTTCACGAGCGTCCCGTCCTCACCCTGCCGGCCGGCCCACTCCGCGCGCTCGTAGTAGGAGTCCGTGCGCACCCAACGCCCCGCGGCGCCGATACCGGTGATGTCCCCCAACGCACCGGAGCCGATCAACGAGCAGAGGCGGCGGTACGAACCCGTGCCCTGTGTCTGGAACCCGACCTGGCACACCAGCCCGCGCTTCACGGCCTCGTCGGAGATCTCGTCGAAGTCCGCCACCGACAACACGGCGGGCTTCTCGACCAGCACGTCGCAGCCCAGTTCGAACGCCGCGAGCACGAGGTCGCGGTGCGTCGCGGGCGGTGACGAGACGACGACGACCTCGGGGTGCAGTTCGGCCGCCAGCGTCTCCAGATCGGAGTAGGACGGCACCGGCACGTCGACGTCCGCCACGTCGACCACGCCGACGAACGTGGCGAGCCCGTCGTGCCCCAGCCGGACCAGGTTCTCCACGTGCCGCGCCCCGTGCCCACGAGCGCCGACCAGCGCAACACGCATCGCTCTCACCCTTCTCGGGCGGACTCCACCGCGCCCACCAGCATCAGCCGCCGTGACTGGAATATCAATGCGCCGCGCCAACCAAGACACGTTTGCGACAGCATCCGGGCACCGGCGGTCAACGCCGCCACCCGAACGGGCAATGGCGCCGCGAGCACGAAGACCGCTAAGGGGTCCTCACGGGAGGTCGAGGAGCTCGGCGACGTGGACCGGCCGCCCGGTCTCGAAGCTGCGGCCGGCGGCGAACCCGGTCAGCAGCGACAGCACGCCGTCGTGGTGCGTCGCCTTGCGTCCCAACGGGTCCTCCTGCCCGGGCGGCCCGTACAGCGCGTCGACCATGCGCCGGTCCGCGCCGCCGTGCCCGGCCCGGTCGTACCGCACGGGCACGTCCACGCGTTCCTCGAAAAGCCGCTGCACCGACAGCTTCGCCCAGCCCTGCTCGCGGCCGGCGTCGACCGACAGGTCCTGTCCCGACACCCACGAGTTCTCGACGACCTCGAGTTCCAGGCGCCCCTTGCTGCCGTTGACCATCAGCCGGTAGCCCTCCCACGGCGAGTAGGCCGTGAGGTGGTACGTGAGGTTCGCACCACTGGCATAGCGAACGAGCACGGACATGTCGTCCTCAATGGACACACCGGGTTCGAACGGGTTCTGGTCGCGCCGATAGCCGTCCTCGTGCCGTGCGTCGACGTAGAGCTTCTTCAGCCAGTCGTTCTGCTCCAGGTCGATGTCGAACCGCTTGTCGTCGGTGTACCCGTGGCGCTTGCCGTTCTCCTCACCGTAGAAGAACAACCGCCCATGCGCGTACACGGTTTCGGGCACCGAGTCGACCCACCAGTTGAGCAGGTCGAAGTGGTGGGTCGCCTTGTGCACCATGAGGCCGCCGGAGTTGGCCTTGTCGCGGTGCCAGCGGCGGAAGTAGTCGGCGCCGTGCCGCGTGTCGAGCAACCACTCGAAGTGCACCGACCCGATCTCGCCGACAGCGCCGTCCGCCAGCAGCGCGCGCACCTTCTCGTGGATCGGGTTGTAGCGGTAGTTGAAGGTGACCGTGACGTTGCCGTCGTTGCGGTGCACGGCGTCGAGGATCTTGCGTGCCGACGGGACGTCCGTCGTCATCGGCTTCTCCGTCACGACGTCACGGCCGGCGTCGAGCGCCGCGACGATGTACGAGTCGTGGTGACGGTCGACTGTGGTCACCACGACGACGTCGACCCGTTGCTCGTCCAGCATCCCGAGGAAGTCCGCGGCGTCGTAGGTGGGGACCGGCGCGGCCAGCCGCTCGTTGTGGACGTTCATGCGGGTGCGGTTCACGTCGCAGAACGCGACGAGCTCGCAGGTGTCCGCGTGCTCGACCGCGATGGCGTGGACGTGCCGCTGCGCCCGCGAGCCCGTGCCGACCACCGCGTACCGCCTGCGCGCCATCACCGGTCCCCCTTGAAAACGTTTTCGCCTACGCTAGCCAAAGGTGTCGGTGAAACGAAAAGGGCCGCGACCCCGGAGTCGGAGTCACGGCCCTTCGCGTTCGTCAGGTCAGCTGACCGTCTTGTCGCCCAGCACGGCCCACTGGCTCCAGCCCGCCTTCTCCTTGTAGAAGCGGCGGATCTGCTTGCCGTCGTCCGTGCGGGCGAAGACCTCGACGGTCTTCGTCTGCGCGTGGTACATCGCCGTCGGCGCCTCGGCGACCTTGGTGGTGCCGAGCTTCGCCCACGCGGTCCAGCCCTTGTCGGCGGCGCGGGAGTGCTCGACGTAGCCGCCCTCGCCGAGCTGCACGACGTCGATGGAGCCGGTCGTCGAGTTGAAGACCGCGGACGGCTTGCCGGTGCCCTTGCCGCCCAGCGTCGTCCAGACGCCCGCCGCGTACTGCTCGACGCTGCCGGACTCGGTGCGCACGAAGACCTGGTCGACGGCGACGCTCGGGTCGCTGACGATCTTCTTGTCGCCCTGGTCGGCCCACGAGGTGCCGTCCCACTTGATCAGCTTGCCGTCGGCGGATCGCGCGTAGACGTCCTTGTCGGCGACGGCCGGGTCGCCCTCGATCTTGCGGTCGCCGACCGGCGCCCACTTGTCCGTGAAGCGCAGCAGCGTGCCGTCCGCGCCGCGGGCCAGGACCTCGACGGCCTTGGTGCCGTCGTTCCAGAACAGCGTCGGCTCGCCGGCGACGGCCGTGTCGCCGAGCGCGAGCCACTGGCCGTCGACGCGGTGGTAGATCTTGCCGTCGGTGCCGCGGGCGTAAATCTCGACGATCTTGGTCTGCGGGTTCATCAGCGCGACCGGGTCGCCGGCGAAGACCTCGGGGCCGAGCTGCTGCCAGCCCGCCCAGCGGCTCGTCTTGTGGAAGTTCGTGATCACCGTGCCGTCGACGCCGCGCGCGAAGATCTCGAGCTGCTGCTGGCCGGTGTTCGAGATCTGCGGGCCCGCGCTGACGACGAGCTTGTCCGTCACCGGGGTGTCGCTGCCGGTGTCACCGCTGCCGGCCTCGAGGATGTTGTTGTAGCGCAACGGCACGTACCTGCTGGCCGTGGCGGCGCTCCACACGCGCTGCACGGGCCTGCTGCCGTCCGGGCCCGCCTGCTCGCGCACGATCGGCCGCGTCTTGGCCGCGTCGGCCCAGCCGATGAACAGCGCGACGTGGTTCTCGCGGTCGTTGAGCGCGTCGCCGGGGCGGAGGTCCTCCCGGTCGATGCGGTGCGCGACCTGCTCGAGGATGTGCGTCGTGTACGAGATCCGCAGGCCCCACGCCATGGAGACGAAGCCGGAGCAGTCGGTGCGGTAGGCGCCGTACCTGTTGCCGAAGCAGTCGCTCTGGCTGTACGGCACGCGGGCGGCGAGCCAGGTGCGCGACCGCGCCAGGACCTCGCTGCGCGTCACCTTCTGGTTGGCCTCGTACGAACCGCAGAAGACCCCGCCCTCGGCCGCGACCGCCACGTCGGGCATGGCGAGCGTCGAGCCGAACGTGATCGCCGCGGCCGCCACCGCCAGCATCCCCCACCGTTTCATGCCGGTCACGGTAGCAAGACGATGTGAAGTTCCGGTCCGGTCGAACGTCGGGTCCTGTCCGGAACCGGACAGGTTCGCAGGGATCTTCAACGGGCGGTTCCTCACAGGTGGACCTGACCTTCCGGCGTGCGTCGTCGTCCGTTCATCGGCGGAACGGCCGATCCAGTTACTCCGACACGCTCAGGTACCGGCGCGGCACGTACAGCTCCGGCCAGGTCTCGTAGGGGTAGGTGACGGCGCGCAACCGCGTGCGCTGACCGCCGGCCTGCTCGTAGGCCCAGTACCGCCCCGGCTCCTCGGCCCACGCGGCGAAGATCACGACGTGCCGCGTCAGGTTGGTGCCGTCGGTGCGGATCACCACGTCGCCCGCCCGCAGTTGCTCGGCGGGGATCAGGTTGCTCACGACGGCGAGGCCGTGGGTGTCGTAGCCACCGTGCCGGTCCTCCGGCCTGCCGGGCAGGCCCCACGCCATCGACACGAACCCCGAGCAGTCGGCGCGGTAGATGCCGTGCTCGTTCTGGTGGAACCTCGTCTGGCTGTACGGGACCGAGTCGCGCAGCCACGAACACGCGCGCTCCACGATCTCGGAGCGGAGTATCAGCGGGCCGGCGGCACGAGCGGTGGTCACCCGGCCAGCGTCGGGGCTCGATCTCTAAATCTCCTGCAAGCTCTCTATAAGGTCCGCGTCGGTGATCTCGGCGGTCACCCAGGCGAGCGGGTAGCTCAGCTGGACCGTGTCGGCGTCCCTGGTCAGCCGCACGCCCGGCAGCACCTTGCGGACCAGCCCCAGCATCGCGTGGTTGTCGGGCAGGACGTCGCCGTGCAGCACCGCGACGCCCATCCTGGCCGCGACGGACGTCAGCTCCTCCAGCAGCAGGCGGCCCACGCCACGGCGTTGCCACAGGTCCACCACCGCGACCGCGATCTCCGCGTCGCACCCGCTTGTCCTGATCACCCGCGCGATGCCGATCGGGTCACCTCCGACGCGGGCGCACACGGCCCCGTGCCGTTCCCCGTCCACGTCGACGAGCACCCGGCGCGCGGACGCGGTCAGCCGTGGCGTCGGCGAGTGGAAGCGCAGGTAGCGGCTGCGCGCGGACAGTCCCGCGAACACCGCGTCGACGGCTTCTCCAGCGGTGTCGCGGTCGAGCTCGGTGACGCGCATGAGGATCGACTCCCTGAGTTCGGAATCCGAACTGTAGCTGAGTTCGAAAAACGAACGCAAGGGATATCCTGGAGTCATGCCGTACTCGAGTTTCGCGAGCATGCCCTGCACGCTGAGCCGTCCCGCGGCCCTGCTGGGCGAGCGCTGGACACTGCTGCTGCTCCGCCAGATCTTCCTGGGCACGCGCCGCTTCGAAGACTTCCAGGCCACGATGGACATCTCGCGCAGCGTCCTGACCGACCGGCTGAACGTGCTGCTGCAGGAGAACGTACTCAAGCGCGTGCCCTATCACGAGGACGGCCGCACACGGCACGAGTACCGCCTCACGGAGAAAGGCCGCGACCTCTACCCCGTGCTGATGGCGTTGCGCACGTGGGGCGAGAGGTGGATGGCCCCCGAGGAAGAGGAGTCGTTCCAGCTGCACCACCGCGACTGCGGCGGTGGCGTGCGCGCGAAGGTGGAGTGCACCGAGTGCGCCGCCGAACTGACCGCGCGCGACGTGCAGGTGACGGCGAGGGCGTAACGCCCGGCGTCAGAGGGTCGAGCGCCACCCGCCGGCGCTCAGCCCCTCCAGCTCCCGCGCCTCCCGCACTCCCAGCGACGCGAACAACTCCTTGGCGCGCAGCCACATCTCTTCGTCCGCGTTTGCCGCCGCCAGGTCCCGCATCGTGCGCGCCCGCCAGATCGGCAGTCCCAGGGCGGTCCACTGCTCCAGCGCGTCCGCGAGGAGGTCGGCGGCCTCCGGGAGGCGGTCCTGGGCCAGCGCGAGCTCTCCGAGCGTCCGCGTCGTCAACGCGACGCCGAACCGGTCGCGCTGGCGCGTGCACACCTCCAGGCACTCGGCCAGCAGGTCGTCGAGGCCCTCCAGCTCCCCCGTCCGCAGCGCCGCCTTGGCGAGCGACTGCACCGCGTACGTGGCACCGAGTTCGTCACCTGCCCCACGGAGAATCCGCTCGGCCTCCCGGCTCAGTTCCACCGCCTCCGCGTACGCGCCCGCCGCCCGGTGGCACAGGCTCAGCGCGCGCAGCGCCAGCGCCTCGCCGCGCCGGTCCTCCTGCTCGCGGTAGAGCTCCACGCAGCGTTCGAACGCCCGCCGCGCCTCGTCCAGATCGCCGTGGTCGCGGTGGATCGCGCCGACGCCGTAGCTCGCGGCCGCGACGACCCCGTTGTCCCCCAGGGCGATCGCCTTGTCGAGCAGCTCGCGCGCCTGCGTGAACTCGGCGAGATCGCGCCGGACCGTGCCCATGCCGACGTAGGCGACGGCGAGCGTCTCCGGTTCGTCGATGGCCGCCGCGATCTCCGCCGCCTGCTCGAAGTGCGCGAGCGCCGCCGCGAAGTCGTCCTGCTCGTAGCGCAGCTGGCCGAGCCCGGCGAGCAGCACGGCCTCGGCGCGCCGGTTGCCGCGGTCGCGCACCGACCGCAGCGCCACGAGGTGCGTGCGCTGCCAGTTGCCGAACTCGTTGCGCGCCGCGAAGGGCGACGACAGCAGCGACGTGATCACGGTGGTGGTCAGCTCGTCGACACCGAGGTCGTGCGCCCGTTCGACGGCCCGCACGACGGCGTCCGTCTCGGAGTGCAGCCAGCCGGTCGGGTCCTCCTCGACGTCCTCCTCGAGCCGCGGGTCCACCTCGATCTCGGCGTGCAGCCGCGGCCGCAGCCCCAGCGTCACCCGCGGCAGCTTCCGCACCCCGGCCTCGACCAGCGCGAGCCACGTCCGCAGCAGGCGCGTGACGGCCTCCGTCACGGGTTCGCCCTCCGCCTGCTCGGCGCCGAAGAGCTGCACGAGGTCGTGGAACCGGTAGCGCACCCGGCCGATCTGGTCGACCCCGGCGACGTCCACGAGCCGCAGGTCCACCAGGTGCTCCACGACGTCTTCGGCGTCGTACGGCGAGATGTCCAGCAACGGCGCCGCGATCCACGCGCCGAAATCCGGCAGGTCGAGCACCGACAGCAGGTGGAAGGCCTTGCGGTGCACCGGGTCCAGCTCGGCGTAGGTGAGCCTGAGCGACGACCGGATGGCGAGGTCGCCCATCTCCAGCTCGTCGAGCCTGCGCCGTTCGTCGGACAGCCGCTTGGCGAGCGTCTTCAACGGCCAGTGCGGCCGCGCCAGCAGTTTCGCGCCCGCCGCCCGCAACGCGAGCGGCACACCACCGCAGAGCCGCACGATCCGCCGCGCCGCCTCGGGTTCCGCGCCGATCCGCTCGGCGCCGACGATCCGCCCGAGCATCTCCATGCTGGTCTCCTCGCCGAGGAAGCCCAGTTCGATCGGCTCGGCGCCTTCGAGCCCGGTGAGCCTGCGGCGGCTGGTGATGATCACGAAGCAGTTCGGGTTGCCCGGCAGCAACGGCCTGACCTGCGCCTCGCTGCGGGCGTTGTCGAGCACGACCACCAGCCGCCGGTCGGCCACGGTCCGCCGGTACAGCTCGACGCGTTCGTCCGGTGCCGCCGGCTGGTCCTGGCCGGGGATGCCGAGCAGGCCGAGGAACCGGCCGACGACCTCCTGCGGTTCGAGGTCGCGCCCGCCGCCGCGCAGGTCCGCGAACAGCTGGCCGTCCGGGTAGGACTTCCGCAGCAGGTGAGCGGCGTGCACGGCCAGCGCGGACTTGCCGGCGCCACCGAACCCGGACACCACGGCCGTCGGCGTCGCGGTGCCCGTCTCGCGGCCCTCGGTGAGGCCGAACACCTGCTTGAGCGCCTCCTGGCGGCCGATGAAGTCGCTGATGTCGGGCGGCAGGTGGTGCGGGACGACCTGGTGCGTGGTCACCGCCGCCGGGGCCGCCGCCGCGGTCAGCTCCGGCGGTGCGGTCTCGAGCGTGCCGTTGAGGATGCGGGAGTGCAGGTCGCGCAGCTTCTCGCCCGGTTCGATGCCGAGCTCGTCGAGCAGGTGCTCACGCGCGTCGCGGTAGACCTGCAGCGCGTCCGCCTGCCGTCCGGCGCGGTGCAGGGCCCGCATGAGCAACTCGCGCGTCTCCTCGCGCGTCGGGTGGGCACCGGCCAGCGCCGACAGCCGCGTGATCGCGTCCTCGACCCGGTGCTGCGCGAGTTCACAGCGGCCGAGCCCCTCCTCGGCGCTCAGCCGGGACTCCTCCAGCGCGAGCGCGTGCCCCCGGGCGAACTGCGCGTCGACGCCGTGCAACGCGGGGCCGCGCCACAACGCGAGCCCGTGCTGGTAGTGCGTGGTCGCGGTGGCGTGGTCGCCGGCCCGTTCCGCCTGCCGCGCCGTCGTCAGGTGCTTCTGGAACTGCTCGACGTCGCTGTCCAGGTCGAGCAGGTAGCCCGGCGCCCTGGTGACCAGCGCGGTGCCCACCGCCCGCCGCAACGACGACACGTAGGTGTGCACCAGCGCGCCCGCGGTCTGCGGTGGCGCCTCTCCCCAGATCAGGTCGATCAGCCGTTCCACCGGCACGACCTGGCGCGGCTGCAACAACAACGCGGCGAGCAGGGTCCTCGGCTTGGGACCGCCGAGACCCACCTGTCTGTCGCCTACCCGGACCTCGATCGGCCCCAACACGAGCGCTCGCACGCCCACACCCCCGTCGTCCCCCAGCGAAGCGCCTACGAGGATGCCTGATCCGCCCCAGCGAGTCGAGGTGTCCGGTCCCGCGCCAACGCAGTTGCCCATCGGCGCGAAGGAGTGGAACACCGGACTGCCGTTCGCGCCGCGGAAGCTGTCCAATGGACGGCATGGACCGTCGTGACTTCCTGGCTGGGGCAGGACTGCTCGCCGTCGCGCCGACGGCGTCGTCGGCCGCGCGGGGAGTGGACTGGGGTGCCGTGCGGCGTGAGTTCCGGCTGGACCCGGCGCTGACCAACCTCGGGCTCTTCTACCTCGCGTCGAACCCGCGGGAGGTGCGGGACGCGGTCGACGAGTTCCGGCGCAGGCTCGACTCGAACTCGCACGACCTCATGCCCGAGGAGGCCCGGGAGGTGGCCGTCGCGCTCGGGCAGTACGTCGGCGGTGCTGCGGACGACATCGCGTTCGTGCCCAACACGACCATCGGGCTCTCGATCGTCTACGGCGGGCTGAAACTGCGCGCCGGTCAGGAGTTGCTGCTCAACGACCAGGACCACGCGTGGCACCAGCAGGCGGCGAGACTGGCCGCTGGGCGGGTCGGCGCGAACGTCAGGGTCGGCACGCTCTTCGAGAACCCGGCGAAGGCCACCGAGGACGAGATCGCGACGCGCCTGCGCAACTCGATCACACCGCGGACGCGTGCCGTGGGCATCACGTGGGTGCAGTCGAGCACGGGTGTGAGAATGCCCGTGCGCGCGTGCGCTTCCGTTGTCGCGGAAGCGAACCGTGGCCGAGCACGGGAAGACCGTTGCCTCCTCGTCGTAGACGGCGTGCACGGGTTGGCGGCGGTCGACGACGACGCGGCGCGCATGGGCGCGGACGTGTTCGTGGCCGGTACGCACAAGTGGCTGTTCGGGCCGCGCGGCACCGGCATGGTGTGGGTGAACCCCGAGGTGAGCGATCAGATCGTGCCGTTGCTGCCGAGCTTGAGCGACCGCAGTCCCACGGCGTTGCTCGGGCCCGGCGGCTTCCACGCGTTCGAGCAGTACTACGCGGTGCGGGCGGCGGTGCGGTTCCACCAGCGCCGAGATCCCCGGAGTCGTCGTCCACACGCCGCGCGACGCCTCGGTCTCCGCGGGCATGGTGTGCTTCGACGTTCCCGGCCGCACCGGCCCCGAGCTGGTGGAACTGTTGCGGCAGAGAAACATCCAGATCACCACGGCGTCGTACCGCATCCCGTACGCGCGGGTCGGCACGTCGATCCTCAACACCCCGGAGGAGATCGACCGGACTGTGCGGGAGATCAGCGCGCTGGCTCGCTGATCCGGGGCAGTTCGGCCGTGCCCGGCGGTTCGAGCCGCACGCTCGTGTTCTCCATCTGCACCTGAGGCCGGTTCATCGCGTCGTGCGCGAACCACCCACCTCCGAGAACGAGCACGAGCAACCCCGCAGCGATGAACGGCGTGGTCGGGATCCGCCGCTCCGGTTCTTCCTCCCGCGGCTTCGGCACCTCGACGGTCAGCTCTTCCGCGGGCTCGGGTTCGAGCTGCCTCGCCTCCAGGTACGCCCCCGTCGCGGCGGCACCGTCCGGCGCCCGCACCACCGGGACGTGCAGCCGTTCCACGATCTCCCGCACCACCAGCGGAATCCGCGACGACCCGCCGACGAGCAGGACGACGTCGGGCAGGCACGACCCCGCGCTGCCGGCCACGCGTTCCAGCGCGTCGACCACCGACTCGACCGACGGCCGGATGACCGCCTCGAACTCCAACCTGCTCAGCCTGACCTCACGCACCTCACCACTCGTCGCGACGTAGGGGATCCGCACCTCCGGATAGCTGCCCAGCAGCTCCTTCGCCTCGACGCAGCTCCGCACGAGTTCACGGCTGTGCGTGCCGATCTTCGCGATCACGTGCTCCGCCACCAGCTCGTCGAGGTCAAACCCGCCGACCTCGACCCGTTCGGGCTGCCCGGCCAGCAGCAACACGCCCTGCTTGCGCAGCACCGCGATGTCGCACCCGGTGGCACCGAAGTCGAACACCGCCACCGTGCCGTGCTCGGGCATCTGCGCGTCAGCGTCGAACGCGATAGCGGCGGCGTGAGGCGCCGGCACGAACAACACGTCCGCACGTCCGGCGTCGATGAGGTCCTGGCGCAACTGCTCGAGGTGCTCGTGCGGCCAGCACAGCGGATGCGTCATCGCCACCCGGCTGGGCGGCTCCCCGTGCCGGTGCGCGAGGTCGTCGAGAACGCTCGCGATCTCCCTGGCCGCCGCCTGGTGACGCCGGCCGCTGGTCGTGACGCCACCGGCCGTGGCGACGGTGGTGCCTGCGGATCCGAGATCGAGCCCAACCTGGTACGACATGCGGGTCACCCCTCACTGCGGACACCCACCACACGTACGTCCCAGCCGGCCCGGTTCAGATGTCCTTCACCGGCCCACCAGCTGCCGCGCGAGCTGGTCGGCCTCGTCCCGCGTGAACCCGCCGGAGATCTGCGCCGAGCCGCCAGTGATCGGCGACTGCACGGTGGGCGCGCTGAGCACCCGCCCGTTGATCAGGATCGCGACCTGCTCACCGACGTTGGCCGTCGTGAAGTCGCTCCACGCCCGCGCACCCCCGGCGTCGAACTCGACCGTCACCACGAAGCCCGCCCCGGACGGGTCGACCTCCGCCGACGCCGCCGCGACCCGATCCCCGTCCAGGAAGACCGGCCCGAGGTCGTACTTGAACTCACCGGCGTCACAGGTGACCAACGGCGCCGCCGGGTCGTCGTTGCCGACCAACGGGTCCGGAGCGGCACAGTCGAGCGCACCGAGCGCCTGCTCCCGAACCTTCGCGTCCGCACTCTGCCGAAGCGCCCGCGCCGTCCCGACCGCCGGATCACCCGCCTCCTTCTGCCGCACCGGATAGTCGGCCGACGGCCTGGAGGTGGGAGCCTGCCCCTCGACCTTCCGGAAGGTCAGCTCGCCCGTGAGCCACTCCTCCCTCGCCGGCGTGCCCGGCTCGGTCGCCGTGCAGGCGGTGAGCAGCAAAACCAGGGCGAGGATCCTCATGCCGTTGGCTTACCACGCACCCACCGCCTGGTTGAGGCGAATCGCAACGCCATCAACCGTTTCGTCGCAACCCGCGCACCGTCCGTGCGCACCTCTACGGCCACCTCTGCCGCTTGCGGAGCCAGCCGAAGCGCCTCGCCAAGCACCTCCGCCGTCACCGCCGGTGCCGAGCACCCGACGTTCAGCCGCTCGACCCGCCTCCCCCAGTAGTACTGGTCGTACATGTGGGGTACCACGACCTGCTGCCTCCCGGCCAGCGCGGCCGTCGTGGTGGTGCCGGCGCCACCGTGGTGCACGACCAGAGCGACCCGCCGGAACAACGCCTGCTGGTTCACCTCCCCGATGGCGATGCAGTCCTCGCCGTCGTCCGGCAGTTCCAAGCCCGCCCAACCTCGTTGCAGGACAACACGTTCACCCAGCCTCCGCGCCGCCTCGACGGCCCCGTCCAGACGGCCGCGCATGCTGCCGAGACCGAAGTAGACCGGCGGCTCGCCCTCGTCCAGGAACGCCTCCAGCTCCGGACTCAGCGACCTCCGATCGTCGAGCAACCAGGCACCGGTCTGCACCAGTTCACCGGGTCCGGGCCACGGCCCGAGCACCGGATCCGCCGCGAGCCAGGGCGCATCGCCGAAGATGTGGTCACGCACGTCCTCGATCGGCGCCAGTTCCAGTTTGCTGCGTTCTTCGTCGAGCGCCTCACGCGAACTCGTGAAGTACTGCCGTTGCCGCTCCCACTGCGCGAGGTTCTCCTCAGCCGTGCCCTCCACCGGAACGTTCCCGAGCATCGCCGGCGGAGCGTGATGCGGCGAGGGCATGGTGTTCGCACAGAAACTCGCGTACACGTACCGCGCCCCGATGCTCTCCGCCACGGGCCGCGTCGCGTGCTGCAACGCACCTCCTGCCACGAGAACATCGGCCCGACCGGCGTGAAGCCGACGCCGTGGCCCGTGACGAGTCCCTCGAAGTCCGGCGGCGCCACGACCTCGACGTCGTTCCCGAGCTCCCTCAACCGCACGGCCAGCGCAGTGAGCGGCTGCGTCTCGCCCCGAGACCCGATGGTGGACAGCAGAAATCGCATCGCGAAACCCCTCAATTCCCTGGTGGGCCACGATTTCTGGGGCCGCCACCGGGTCTTGCGGCAAGCCCCACCGCGCGCTATGAGTTCCAATGGGGCAAGCGATTCCGCGACCGCCGCTCACGCGAGCGCCCCCATCAGCCCCGCCAGGCGGCCGTGCATCCCCCGCACTCAGCGATCGCGTCACCCAGCGCCCACGCTCGCGCAGTAGCCACGCCGCTCGCCCAGCCCACGCCGCTCACCCCACGCCGCACCATCCCACTCCCCGCCAGCGCGGCAGCCACCCATCCGCCACCTCACCAGACAGCACCCCACCCGCGCGCCCCCGGACAGCACTCAGCCCCGGCCGAGCCTGGGGCTCAACCGGGGCTGCGGGCCAAGCGGCTCGCCCTAGTGGGCGGCGTCGTCCCAGGAGCGGCCCACGCCGACCGACACCTCCAGCGGCACCCGCAGCTGGTAGGCGTTGCCCATCTGGTCGCGCACGAGGGCCTCGACAGCCTCGCGCTCGCCCTCGGCCACCTCGAGCACCAGTTCGTCGTGCACCTGCAGGAGCATGCGCGAGCGCAGGTCAGAGGACTCGAGTGCGCGGTAGACGCCCAGCATGGCCACCTTGATGATGTCCGCGGCGCTGCCCTGGATCGGGGCGTTGAGGGCCATGCGCTCGGCCATCTCGCGGCGCTGGCGGTTGTCCGACGTCAGGTCCGGCAGGTAGCGGCGGCGGCCGAGGACGGTCTCGGTGTAGCCGTCCTTGCGGGCCTTCTCGACGATCTCGTTGAGGTAGTCGCGCACGCCGCCGAAGCGGGCGAAGTACGCCTCCATCTGCTCGCGGGCCTCTTCGGTCGGGATGCGCAGCTGCTGCGACAGGCCGAACACCGACAGGCCGTAGGCCAGGCCGTACGACATCGCCTTGATGCGGCGGCGCATCTCGCCCGTCACCTCGGAGGTGGGGATCGAGAACGCCTGCGACGCCACGTAGGTGTGCAGGTCCTCGCCCGAGTTGAACGCCGCGATCAGGCCCTCGTCGCCGGACAGCGTGGCCATGATGCGCATCTCGATCTGGCTGTAGTCCGCGGTCATCAGCTCCGCGTAACCCTCGCCGACGACGAACGCCTGGCGGATGCGGCGGCCCTCGTCCGTGCGGATCGGGATGTTCTGCAGGTTCGGGTCCGTCGAGGACAGCCGGCCCGTGGCGGCGATCGTCTGGTGGAACGTCGTGTGGATGCGGCCGTCGTCGGCCACCGACTTCAGCAGTCCGTCCACAGTGGACTTCAGGCGCGTGACGTCGCGGTGCGAGAGCAGGTGCTGCAGGAATGGGTGTTCGGTCTGCTCGAACAGGTTCTGCAGCGCGTCGGCGTCCGTGGTGTAGCCGGTCTTGGTCTTCTTCGTCTTCGGCATGTTGAGCTCGTCGAAGAGGACCGTCTGCAGCTGCTTCGGGCTGCCGAGGTTGATCTCCTTGCCGATCACCGAGTACGCGTCCTGCGCCGCCTGCTTCACGCCGGCCGCGAAGTGCGCCTCCAGCTCCGAGAGGTGCTCGACGTCGATCGCGATGCCGACGGCCTCGACCTCGTCGAGCACGTTCATCAACGGCAGCTCGAGGTTCGCGAGCAGGTCGGCACCGCCGATCGTCACCAGTTCCTCGTCGAGCCGGTCGGCGAGCTCGGCGACGGCACGCGCGCGCAGGATCGTGCTCGTGGCGAGCTTCTGCGCCTCCTCGGACTCGTCGGAGAGCAACGACAGCTGGCCGTCACCGGACTCCTCGGCCCGCAGCTCGCGCTTGAGGTAGCGCAGCGCCAGGTCGTCCAGCGCGAACGAGCGCTGGCCGGGACGCACCAGGTAGGCGGCGAGCGCCGTGTCCGACGTCAGGCCGCGCAGCTTCCAGCCGCGGGCGCGCACCCGGCGCAGCGGCAGCTTCAGGTCGTGGCCCGCCTTGGCCACGGACTCGTCGGCGAGCCACGCGGCGAGCGCCTGCTCGTCGGCCTCGTTCAGCTGCGTGACGTCGACGTACCCGCCCTCACCGGTCGCCGTGCACAGCGCGACGCCCTCCAGGTCGGTCGTGATGCGCAACGCGACGCCGACCCTGCTCCCGCGGGCGTTCGCGTCGAGCCACTGCGCGAGCGTGCCCGCGGGGATCGCGCCGCCGGACACCTCGAAGCCCTCCTCGGCCTCCGGCTCGGCGGTCGACAGCGTCTGGAAGAGACGGTCGCGCAGGACGCGGAACTCCAGCTCGTCGAACAGCGCGTGCACGGCGTCGCGGTCCCACTGCTGCGCCTCGAGGCCGTCGATCGTGTACGGCAGCTCGACGTCCTTGATGAGCTCCGTGAGCTGGCGGTTCATGATGATGTTCGCCAGGTTGCCGCGCAGCGCCTCGCCGACCTTGCCCGGCACCTCGTCGATGCGGTCGACCAGCTCGTTCAGCCCGCCGAACTGGTTGAGCAGCTTGATGATCGTCTTCGGGCCGACGCCGGGGGTGTTCGGCAGGTTGTCCGACGAGTCGCCGCGCACCGCCGCGTAGTCCGCGTACTGGTCGGGCCGCACGCCGTGCTTCTCCTCGACGTACGCCGGGGTGAAGCGGCCCATCTCCGAGACGCCCTTGACCGGGTACAGCACCGTCACCTTGTCGTTGACCAGCTGGAACGCGTCGCGGTCGCCGGTGACGATCTCCACCTCGACGCCCTGCGCCACGGCCTGCGTGGTCAGGGTCGCGATGATGTCGTCCGCCTCGTAGTTCTCCTTCTCCATGGTCGGGATGGCCAGCGTGGCCAGCACGTCCTTGATGAGGGAGACCTGGCTGCGGAACTCGTCCGGCGTCTTCGAGCGACCGGCCTTGTACTCGGGGTACTGCTCGGAGCGGAACGTCTTGCGCGAGACGTCGAACGCCACCGCCACGTGCGTCGGCTTCTCGTCGCGCAGGATGTTGATCAACATGGACGTGAACCCGTACACGGCGTTCGTGACCTGGCCCGTCTTCGTCACGAAGTTCTCTGCGGGCAGGGCGTAGAACGCTCGGTAGGCCATCGAGTGACCGTCGATGAGCAGGAGCCGCTTCACGTCTGAGGTAGTCACGGGCCCGAGTCTAGGGTGGGGGTCTGACAGTTCTGCTTGAACCCTTGGAGCACGCGTGACCCCCGACCTGCCAATCGACTTCGCCGACGAGCAGTTGCACACCCGCATGGGCATCGAAATCACCCGATGGGATGTGCAGGAGATGATCGGCACGATGCCGGTGAAGGGCAACCGCCAGCCGTTCGGCCTGCTCCACGGCGGTGCGAACGCGGTGCTCGCCGAGCAACTGGGGTCCATCGCGTCCGCCATGCACGCCTCCGAACACGGCCTCATCGCACTCGGGCTCGAGCTGTCCTGCACCCACCACCGAGCGGCGCGCGAGGGGATCGTGACCGGTGTGGCACGGCCGATCCACCTCGGACGCAGCACGACCACGTACGAGATCGTGATCACCGACGAGGAGGGCAGGCGCACCTGCACCGCCCGCCTCACCTGCATCCTGCGCCCCAAGCCGCCGGGCGCCTGAGAACTGGGGAAAACCACACCTCTTCTGTGTGGCCAACCCCAGTGCGCTACCAAGATCAGCCCGAGATCGTGGTGCGCATGACCTTCACGACTCGACTGACAGCAGCGGTCCTGTGCGGCGCGCTGGTCGCGGCCACGGCCCCGGCCACCGCGTCGGCCCGCACGGCTCGCGGCGCGCTCCTCGACGTCGTCCCGGTGTCCACGGTGGACACCACCCAGCTGGTCAAGTACCTGGGGGACCACGCCCTGGACGCCTCGCGCGTCCGCTTCGCCGTGGAGGCGAAGCGCATCACCTACCGCACGATCGACGCCTTCGGCAGACCGACGACGGCGAGCGCGCTGATCGCCTTGCCGCGCAACGGAGACCGCACGCCGCGCCAGGCCACCTGGCTGCACGGCACCACGGGCTACCGAGGTTCCGTCGCGTCGGTGGCGGACGGCAACGACCGAGCCGCCACCTACCTCTTCGCCTCGGCGGGCTACCTGACCACGGCCCCGGACTACCTGGGCCTGGGCACCGGCCCCGGTTTTCACCCGTACGTGGACGCCAGGTCCACCGTCACGGCCTCGGTGGACGCCCTCCGCGCCGCCCGCGCCTACGCGTCGTCGAAGGGCCTGCGCCCGGACCGGCGCGTCATGATCACCGGCCACTCCCAGGGCGGCCACGCGGCCATGGCACTGGGCCGGGCCCTGCAGCACGGCGCCGACCCGCGCCTGGAGGTGGGCGCCCTGGCCCCGATAGGTGGCCCGTTCAAGCCGAGCCTGCTGGTGGCCAGGGCGCTGAACGACGATATCGCCAACGGCGTCGCATACATGGCGTACTGGACGGTGGCCTGGAACCGCCTCTTCCACCTCTACGACAGCCCGGCCGAGGTCTTCCGCGACCCGTCGATCGAGGCCCTGTTCGACGGCGAGCACCGCAACGAGGACATCTTCCCGCGCCTCCCGGCCACGATGCGGGATCTCCTGACCGACGGCTACTTCGCCCGCCTCCAGCACCCCACCGGCGTCCTGGAGGCGAAACTGCGCGAGGCAGACAGCACCTGCGACTGGCGCCCGGAGGTGCCCGTCACGCTCTACTCCTCGGCGGGCGACCGCGACACGCTCCTCGAGACGTCCGCGTACTGCGATCAGCGGCTGGAGCAGCGCCACGCCCGCGGCACGCTCGTCGACCTCGGCGCGGACGTGAACCACGGCAGGGCGGCCAAGCTGGCCCTGCCCCGGATCCTCGCCGACTTCGACCGCGCCTGAAACGGAAAGCGGGGCGGAGGACAAGTCCTCCGCCCCGCTCCCACGAACGAAACCCTCAGTGGGCCTCGCCCAGGTACGCGTCGCGCACCCGCTGGTCGGCCAGGAGCGAGTGCCCCGGACCGTCCAGGGTGGTCTTGCCGAGGTCGATCACGTAGCCGTGGTCCGACAACGCGAGCGCCGCCAGGGCGTTCTGCTCCACCAGGAGGATGGTGGTGCCGAGCGACTGCAGCTCCTTGATGGTGTCGAAGATCCGCTGCGTCATGATCGGCGAGAGGCCCATGGAGGGCTCGTCGAGCATCAGCAGGCGGGGCTTGGACATCATCGCGCGGCCGATGGCCAGCATCTGCTGCTCACCACCGGAGAAGAGGCCCGCCTTGTTGTGGCGGCGCTCTCCCAGGACGGGGAACAGCTCGTAAACGCGGTCCATGTCGGCCTGGACACCGTCGTCCTTGCGGACGTACGCGCCGAGCTGCAGGTTCTCCTCCACGGTCATACGCGGGAAGAGCCGGCGTCCCTCGGGCGAGTGCGAGATGCCCATGCCGAGGATGGCGTGGGCGGGCTCGCCGTGGATCTCCTTGCCCTGGAACCGGATGGAGCCGTTGGTCGGCCGCAACAGACCCGAGATGGTGCGCAGGGTCGTGGTCTTGCCCGCACCGTTCGAGCCGATCAGCGACACGATCTGGCCGGCCTCGACGGTGAACGAGATGTCGCGGACGGCCTCGATGGCGCCGTAGGCGACCGAGAGGTTGCGGACTTCGAGCAGCGCGGTCATGCCTGCTCCTCCTCAGCAGCAGCGGCGGCCTCGACGTCGTGCTGGACTTCCTCCGGCGGCTTGCCGAGGTAGGCCTCGACCACCCGCGGGTCCGCCCGCACGACCTCGGGGCTGCCCTCGACGAGCAGCTCGCCCTGCACGAGCACGGAGACCGAGTCGCACAGACCGAAGATGAACTTGATGTCGTGCTCGATGACCACGACGGACACACCCGTCTCGCGGATGCGGAAGATCAGCTGCTGCGTCGCTTCCGTCTCCTGCGGGTTCATGCCCGCGGTGGGCTCGTCCAGCAGCAGCACCGCCGGGTCGGTCGCGAGCGCACGCGCGATCTCCAGACGGCGCTGGTCGCCGTAGGGGAGGTTGCGCGAGAGCTCGTCGTCGACGCCGTTCAGGCCGACGAACGCGAGCAGCTCCCGCGACCGCTCGCGCGCCGCCTTCTCCCCGCGCTGGTAGGCGGGGCCGTGGAACAGCGAGGCCAGCGGGCCCTGCTTCATCCGGACGTGCCGGCCGACCATGACGTTCTCCAGCACGGTCATGCTGGGGAACAGGCGGATGTTCTGGAACGTGCGGGCCACGCCCGCGTCCGTCACCTTCGCCGGGTCGCCGGGCAGGACGTTGCCCTTGAGCAGCACCTGCCCGGTGGTCGGCGTGTACAGACCCGTCAGGCAGTTGAAGAAGGTGGTCTTCCCCGCGCCGTTCGGGCCGATGAGGCCGACGATCTTGCCTTCCTCGAGCGTCAGAGTGACGCCCTTCAACGCCTTGAGGCCACCGAAGACCATCGAGACGTCGCGCGCCTCCAAAACCGGCGTGCTCATGCCTTCTTCGCCTCCAAATGCGCCTCTTCGGCGTTCTCGTCGGCGCGTTCGACCATCTCAGCGCGCCTGTGCGCATCGGGGATCAGGCCGACCGGCCGGAACCGCATGATCAGGATCAGCGCGAGGCCGAAGATCATGAGGCGGTAGTCCTCGAAGTCCCGCAGCTTCTCGGGCAGCACGAACAGCAGCGCGGCACCGAGGACGGCGCCGGGGATCGAGCCCATGCCGCCGAGGATGACGGCCGCGAGCAGCGTGACCGACTCGAGGAACTTGAACGACTCGTACGAGACGGTGCCGTTCTTGTGCGCGAACACCGCGCCCGCGAGACCCGCGAGCATGGCGCCGATGAGGAACGCGAGGATCTTCATCTTGCCGGTGCGGATGCCCATCGCGCGGGCGGCGTCCTCGTCCTCGCGGATCGCGATCCAGGCACGGCCGATGCGGCTGAACTTGAGGTTCGCGAACACCGCCATCGTCGCCGCGACGAGCAGCACGATGAGGACGTAGTAGAGGACACCGGCGGGAAGCTTCACCGCGCCGATCGTGAACGACTTGTTGAACTCCGCCCCGAACAACGACAGCGCCGGGATGCCCGGGATGGCGTTGGAACCGTTGGTGAAGCCACCGATGTCGTTCTGCGCGGAGCGGGTGAAGATCTCACCGAACGCCAGCGTCACGATCGCCAGGTAGTCACCGCGGACCCGCAGCGTCGGCGAACCGACGATGGCGCCGAAGATGCCGGCCACGACCGCCGCGATGACGGCGGCGACGGGGAACGGCAGGTCGAAGCCGAAGTACGCGGTGGCGGCACCGGAGAAGTTCGCTGCCACGAGGGCACCGATGCCCATGAACGCCACGTACCCGAGGTCGAGCAGACCCGCGAGGCCGACGACGATGTTCAGGCCGATCGCGGTGGCGGCGTAGATGCCGATGTTCGCCGCGACCGTCATCCAGTACTCGTTGCCCGCCTCGGTGAACGGCAGCAGCAGCGCGCACGCGGCCAGCACGATCACGCTGAACACGCGGTGCTGCTCCGACAGGGCCGAGATCCAGCGGACGAACCCGACGCCGCTCAGCGCCGCCAGCAGACCGCCGGCGAAACCGAGGAACGACAGGAAGATCGCGCCCGCGTACGGGTTGGCCGAGCCGACGCCACCGGTGGTCAGCATCGCGGCGACGGCGTAGAGCACCGCGCCGAACGACACCAGCAGCACCAGGTACGCGACCGGCGTGGAGACCTTGAACTTCCACTCGCCCACCGGCTCGATGCCGATGCCGTAGCCCGCCAGGATCGTCAGCACACCGGCGACGAGGCCGACGATGCCACCGAACGCCGTGGCGCCGTCGAGGGCCGTCACGGCACCGAGGCCGCCACCCTTGACGGTGATGTACGCCGTGTTGACGAACGACACGAGCGTGAGGCCCCAGCCGAGCGCCCGGACGACGCGGCCCTTGGACGGGACCGGCGCGAAGGCGGCGACGAGGACGAGGACGCCCAGCACCAGCACGTGCCACCGGAAACCGGTGACCTGGAACGGCGCGTCGAAGAACTGCAGCGTCGACTTGTCGGGCCAGTTGCCGTCGTTGAGCGTGAACGTGACCCACGGCAGGAGTGCCGCGACGATGCCGAGCACACCACCGGCGGCCGCGAACGGCTTGCCGAGAGGCGCGAGCGCGGAGCGCTTCGCAGAGGTGTCGACCGTACTCATGCGCGCACCCTTTCCGGCTCACCGAACAGACCCTGCGGGCGGAAGACGAGCACGAGGATCAGCACGACGAAGATCCACACGTAGTCGTACTGGGTGCCGCCCGGCATGTACTGACCGGCCACGGTCTTGATCAGACCGATGATGAACGCGCCGATGACCGCGCCGCGGATGCTGCCGACGCCGCCCAGGACGGCCGCCGTGAAGGCGAAGATGCCGTTCTGGAAGCCCATGTCGATGTTGATGTTGTTCAGGTAGCCGCCGAACATGATGCCCGCGACACCGGCGAGCACGGCACCGATGATGAACGTCAGCACGATCACGCGGTCGGGGTTGACGCCCATGAGCTTCGCGGTGTCGGGGTCCTGCGCGGTGGCCCGCATCGCGCGGCCCATGCGGGACCGGTTGATGTAGGTCTGCAGGATGACCGCGAGGCCCACGGAGAGCACGACGAGCATGATGCCGGTCCACGAGATGTTGACCGAGCCGATCGTCAGGTTGCCCTCGGGGAAGACCTTCGGGTAGGGCAGGTTCGACTTGGCGTTCGGGTAGAAGACGCGCACAGCCTCCTGCAGGAACACGGACACGCCGAGCGCTGTGATCAGCGGTGCCAGCCGGGGCGCGTTGCGCAGCGGCCGGTAGGCGAACCGTTCCATGATCACGGCCACGACGACCGCCACCACGATGCCGCCGACGAACATGAGCGGCAGTGCCACGGCAGG
Organism: Lentzea sp. HUAS12; assembly: GCF_024125735.1. Taxonomy (NCBI): domain Bacteria; kingdom Bacillati; phylum Actinomycetota; class Actinomycetes; order Pseudonocardiales; family Pseudonocardiaceae; genus Lentzea; species Lentzea sp. HUAS12. Next base: position 8,962,319 of record NZ_CP099738.1, on the reverse strand, counting down.
CGACTTCTTGAGGTCGTCAGGAAGAAGCGTGAACGTGGCGAGGCCTCCGTACGAGGCCACCATGAAAACCTCGCCGTGAGCGAAGTTGATCAGCTGGATGATGCCGTACACCATCGTGTACCCGAGGGCGATCAGGGCGATCAACGCACCCTGAACGACCCCGTTGGCCAGCTGTTGGAGCAGGACTGACACGACTACCTCCGTAGACGGCGGGGGCGAGCAAACAACGCCCGCCCCCGCCGTGGCTCAATCAGTGACTAGGTAGCCGTCAGCCGGTGAACTCGCCGGTCTGAACGTCCTTCCACTTGCCGGACGTGACCGAGTAGACGGTCAGGACCTTGTTGGTGCTGTCGCCGTACTGGTCGAACTTGACGTTGCCGGTCGCGCCGGAGCCGGTGTAGGCGCCGACGTTGGTCAGCATGGCGTCACGCTTCGAGTCGTCCCAGGCGCCACCCTCGACGGTCTTGGCCAGACCACCGATGATCGCGTTCGCGGCGTCGTAGGAGAACGCACCGTAGGCGGCGTAGTCCTCCTTGCCGAACTTCGCCTTGTACGCGTCGACGAAGGCCTTGGCCGTGGCCAGGGACTCGGTCGGGGCACCGACGGAGGTGGCGAGGTCGCCCTCCTTGCCGCCGAGCTCGATGAACTTGCCGTCGTAGATGCCGTCGCCGCCCATCAGCGGAACGTCGAGACCGGCGTCCTTCATCTGCTTGGACAGCGGGCCGGCGACCGGGTACTCACCGCCGTAGTAGACGGCCTCCGGGCCGAGGGCCTTGATCTTGGCGATCACGCCGGAGAAGTCGGTGTCCTTCTCGCCGACCTTCTCGGAGCCGACGATCGTGCCACCCTTCTTGGTGACCTGCTTCGACAGCTCGGCCGCGAGGCCCTCACCGTAGGTCTTGCCGTCGGTGATGATCGCGATCTTCTTCTTGCCGGCCTTCTCGACGAGGTAGTTGGCCGCGTACGGGCCCTGCAGGTCGTCGGTGGTGCAGACGCGGAAGTAGTTCTCGAACTGGCGCTTCGGGGCCGTCAGGAAGTCGTTGCCCCTGGTGAGCGACGGGTTCGTGTTGGCGGGCGACACCTGGGGGATCTTCTTGTCCCGCAGGATCGGCTGCACGGTCTGGGCGACCGACGAGTTCAGCGTGCCGACGACACCGACGACGTTCGGGTCGGTCGACAGCTTCGTGGCGGCCTGGGCACCCTTGGCGGGGTTGGCCTCGTCGTCCTGGGCGGACACGGTCAGCTTGTAGCCCGGGACCGTGCACTTCTTGTTCGCCTCGTCCACGGCGAGCTCGGCGGACTGCTTGATGCCGACGCCGAGAGCGGACAGGTTCCCGGACAACGGGGCGACAACACCGACGGTCAGAGTGCCCTTCGACGTGTCGCAGCTGCCCCCGGTGGTGCCGCCGCCCTCGGTCTTGTTCGAGCCACAGGCTGCAAGAACAAGCAGCGAGGCGCCGACGATCGCTGCGGACTTCACAGAGTGCTTACGCACGTGATGTCCCTCCTATATCCCTGCTCCCGGCTACGCGAGATCTCCGCGCACCGCTCCATCACCCTCTCCTGAGGGATGGCCGGAACCTAGGCGATGACTGTGACCGCAGTCATCAAAGCCAATGGGCTCGTGACCATAACGCAACGCGGCGTTATGTTTCACTTAAGCAATGTCACAGACTGTAACCTTCGTTCACTCTTTGGACGGCTGCCATAACCTCGTCGTATGACTCCCCGTCGTCGGGTGATCGCAGTCGTGTGTACCGCGGCCGTAGTGGTGGCGGCTGTGCTGGCATTGCGCGAGTCCGATGATGCCTCGAAGAAGCCCAGCTCAGAAGCGGTTCGCTTAACTAAGTACACAGCAGATTTCGTCGAGGTTGCCCCTCGACCGGCTCCGCCCAGGCCTCCGTCCTCCGTATGGAGCAGCGGCGGACGGGTCCAATGGGCACCCGTGGACGGCGCGGCCGGGTACGAGGTGGACGGCCGGCTCGTCGCGTCGCCCGAGATCACGGGCTCCGGAACGCCGGAGGTGCGCGCGGTGGACGCCTTCGGGCAACGATCTTCACCGGTCAGGGCCGAGGAGCGCCCGAGCGACGACAGTTGGCGCCAGGCGGTCGACGGCTGGCTGGACGACTTCGACGACTCGTTCTTGGAACGCCGCTACCACCTGAGCGCCCGTGACGGCTGCGTCAACCCCGGATCGGGCTCCGGAGGGCGTCTCGTGCTCGACATGCCGTGCGGCGACGACACGGCCGTGCTGCGCGCACGGACGCCGTTGCGGCTGAGCGACTCGGGCGAACGGGGCCGGGTGGCCGTGGTGACGGACGCCGCCGGGCCGCGTGGAAGGCTCGTGCTGGACCTGGTGCCCGGAACGCCTGATCGACTCGGACCCATACCTCCCGCTGATGCGGTCCGGGTGGTCGTGGACGACTCCGTGGCGCCCGGAACGCGCGGAGCGGGCGTTCTGCATCGATTCGAAGCGGTGGTCACAGATAACGATGTGCGCGTCGTGCAAGATGGCGCCCAGATCGCGTCCGTGCCGGTGTCGCCGAAGTGGCGCGAGGCGAGCGTGCTGATCGGCGTGACGCCTCCGCCGGGCTATCCCGGACGCGTGGAGATCGATGCCGTGGGCATCACCGGGTCGCGCGGACCCGTGGACGAGGTGACCGAGACGTCCATCGTCGCGGGGACGCTGCGCGTGCTCGAACCCGAGGAGGAGGCGCCGGGCATCGGCACGGCGCGCGCACCACTGCGTGGGGCCCCTTCGGCGCGGTTGAGGACGACGGTGCGCCTCGGTGACGGCGGTGACCCGAACGGCCTGGTCGCGCAGCTCGGCACGGCGAGGGTGCCGTTGCGGCCGGTGGTGAGCGGCTGGTCGGCGGCGGAGGGCAGTGAGTTGACGCTGGTCGGCGAGGTGCCCGCCGAGCTGCTCACCCAGGACGGGGCCGACGCGCTGTCGCCGTTCGTGCTGCGCATGCCGGGCGCGTCGCAGGCGCAGGTGCTGGAGAGCTACTTCGAGGTGCCGCGCCCGTCTCCGGTGCGGCTGGAGAACGCCCCGCGGGAGCCGGCGCCCGTTTTGCCCGTGATGACGGCTGAGTTCGTCCGTGTGACCCCGAACGACGCGACGCTGGCGATCACCCTGGACGCCGCTCCGGCGCGTTCAGTGGCGCCGTTGGCGGGCTTCGAGGTGTACGTCGACAGCTCTCTCGCGGCGACCGTGCCGATTCCGGGCGGCGTCGGGGGCCGGCACGAGCTGCGGCTCGCGCTGAAGGGCGGCCACAACGTCGAAGTCCGCCTGCGCCCCGAGGAACCGGGGCGGCAGACGGACTCCGTGTGGCTCGAACTCAGCCGACGCTGACTCAGCCGAAGTTCTCGATGACGGCCTCTGCGACGGCCTTCATCGTCGTGCGGCGGTCCATGGCGGTGCGCTGCACCCAGCGGAACGCCTCCGGCTCGCTCAGACCCTGCTTGGTCATGAGGATGCCCTTGGCCCGCTCCACCGTCTTGCGGGTCTCCAGTCGCTCGGTGAGCCCGGCGACCTCCTGCTCCAGTGCGGCCAGCTCGTTGAACCGGCTCATCGCCAGCTCGATCGCGGGCACGAGGTCCCGCTTCGCGAACGGCTTGACCAGGTACGCCATCGCACCCGCGTCACGGGCGCGTTCGACCAGGTCGCGCTGGCTGAACGCGGTGAGGATCACGACGGGCGCGATCCTGTTGCCCGCGATGTGCTGCGCCGCCTCGATCCCGTCGACCTTGGGCATCTTGACGTCCAGGATCACCAGGTCGGGATCGAGCTCGGTCGCGAGCTTGATGGCCTCTTCACCATCTGCGGCCTCGCCCGCCACGTCGTAGCCCTCTTCGCGCAGCATCTCCACGAGGTCGAGGCGGATCAGAGCCTCGTCCTCGGCGACGAGCACGCGGGGGGCCTTGCGCGTGGCATCGGACTGGGCCTCGGCAGCCTGCTGGGTCACCGGGGTCCTCCTGACGATCGTTCCTGCGGGCGAAAGAGCAGTCTACCGGCGGTGAGGCCGCTGATCAGGCTCGGTGGCCGTGACGGCAGACACGAACTCCTCAGGCCACGGGTACGTGCGCAGGCCCTGCTCGACGTCCTCGGCCGGCGCGTCGATGCGGCGCAGCACGACCTGGCGGGTGGTCCCGAACTCCGGGTGGTCGAGCTTCCGCCTGATCTCGTCCTCGGCCGGGCCGCCGGCCCATTCGGCGAACCAGGCCCCGCCCATCGGGAGTGCTCGCAGCCAACTGGCGTCATGCCACAGGTGTACCCGGCGCAGCAGGGCACTCCCAGTGGCCGCTTCCGCGACCTCGTCCTCGTTGCCGCCGCCGTCGGTGTACTCGACGCCGCGGTGCTCGTGCATCCAGCGGACGTAGCGCATGCCGAGATCCCAGGCGTGCTCGTCGACCCCGGCCAGCACGACGCCGGCGTCACCGGTGGTCAGCTCGGCCGAGCGCCGGTACTGCCGGTGCTCGAGACCGGCGACGCCCATGCCGAAGCCGCCCTCGGTGCGCGGCAGCAGTTCGAACAGCAGCGGGCCGAGAGCCCTGTCGGTCAGGTGCAACCTGAGCGTCTCCCCCGGTTCCACGGTCCGGAACGCGTGGGTGGGCGTGACGATGCTCGCGGGCGGCATCAGCTGGAGCATGCTCGCCGCGGTACACCCGGCGAGCAGCACCTGCGCCTCGAGCCGGCGCTGGGCCTCGGTGGCCGCGTCGGGCAGCACCGGGCCCCCGTCGCGGACGGCCGGGACCGCCTGGGACAGGTTCTCGCCCGTGTAGGTGCGCCGGAGGTCGGCCAGCTGGTCCGTGGTGGACAGACGTGCCATGACAGCAGTCCTCGTTTCCGCCGCCCGGCTCGGCAAGACAAGGACGCATGTGTCACGCGTCTACGTGGTCTGTTCGCTTCGGTGAGCAGGAGTTGCTGAACACCGCGGCGGAGAACGCCGCTCACTGCCGGGGAGCGGCTCCAGCCTCACGTCTGCTCGGACGCCACGAACCACGTTACCGGATCGGCGCACCTGGTTTTCCCGCTCGGCGTTCCTAGTCGGCTCCGACGATCAGCTTGTACTTCACGTCGATCTCCTTGCCGCCGCCGGAGCCGCGGATCACGAGCTCGTGCTCACCGGAGGTGGGAGCGGGGATCCACGCGTACAGGCCGCAGCCGACCGAGTTGACCCGGCCGGTCTGGGCGCCGTAGGGGTTGCCCGCCCGCGCCTCGAAGGTGAACGGCGTGGCGGTCACCTTCGTGAGCGTCTGCGTCGAGCCGTCGAGGAGCACCTCGCCCTGCGCGCCCTTCATGAACGCCTCGCAGGAGGCGATGTCGCTCGCGAGGTTCACGGCCGGAGCGAGCAGCGGTTTGTCGGCGGGGACCCGGCACTGCCGCTCGACGGGACCCCCGCCGAGCGACCCGGCGAGCAGCCAGACGTCGACGGGCTGGTCGCGCATGCAGTAGCGCCCGGAGGTGTCGGACACCGGATTGGTGCCGGAGGGCTGGGTGGCCCAGGTCCACCAGCGCGCCTGGAAATCGGCCGGCGCCAGTTCGTCCGAAGTGGAGGGTTGCGGGGAAGGGGGTTGTGCCGCCATTTGCGCGTTTCCGCCACAACCGGCGAGCAGAACAACTAAGAACAGCAGGACTATCCTCACTGGTTCTCGCGTCCCTTGCGTCGTTGTTCCTCCGCGCGCTCTCGGCAGCGGCGCAGGAACTCCTGGTCGTCGTCTGCGTTCGTGGCCGCGAACCGCCCCGGCCGGTCGTACTCGGGATACGCGGGAGCACCGCGCTCCTGTGTCGCGAAACGCGCGCGTCCGGTCCCCACCGGACGCCCCGCGACGAGCCAGGCGATCGAGCCGACCAACGGGAACAGCAGGACCAGGAGAAGCCACAACACCTTCGGCAGGTTGCGAACGGAACCGTCGTCGGTGGTGATCACGTCCACCACGGCGAAAATCGTCAGTCCCAGCATCAGGACTCCGAACAGCCCTCCGAAGTACAGCATCTCCACCCCCAGGTCGTGCGGTCGCCGCACATCGTGGCACAAGAACAACTCAGTGCACATGGTTCACATGTCAATCACAGGCAGAAGAATTCGCGGACCGGGGGACAATTCAGGCCCTGAATGCGAAAAGCTCTCCCGAATTCCGTTCGGCACGATTCAGACGGCGTTGCCCGCCCGGAACGTTCACAGCGCCGCTGACGCTGAGCACCAGACCTCCTGCGCATCCGTTGCCCGGCCAGTGGGTGGGCCTTAGCGTCGATCGCATGTCCCAGGGTGCCGAGAGCTTGCTGGACGTGCTGGCCGCGCACGACGTCGAGGTGGTGTTCGGCCTGCCCGGGGTGCACAACCTCGCGATCTGGGAAGCGCTCCAACAGCGTCCGGGCATCCGCATGATCGGTGTGCGTCACGAGCAGACGGCGGTCTACGCGGCCGATGGCTACGCACGCTCCACGGGCAAGCTCGGCGTCGCGGTCGTGACCACCGGCCCCGGAGCGGCGAACACCCTGGGCGCCACGGGCGAGGCGTGGGCGTCCGGCAGCCCGGTGCTCGTGATCGCCACGGACATCCCCTCGACGCTCCGGCGGCCCGGCGTCCACCGCGGCGTGCTGCACGAGACGCGCGACCAGAAAGCCATGTTCACGCCGGTCACCAAGGTGGCGTTCGACGTGACGTCCGCCCACGACCTCGCCGCGTGCGCCGACAGGGCCGTCCAGCAGGCCTTGCAAAGCCCGCACGGCCCGGTCTACCTGGGCGTGCCAACGGACTTCCTCTCCACCGAAGTCCCGCACCACACCGTCACGAGGACCGAACCTGCTCACGCCGAGACCGACCTCACCGAAGCGGAGCAGCTCGTCGCCGCGGCCGAGAGGCCACTCATCTGGGCAGGCGGCGGTGCGGCGCGATCCGATGCGGGAGCCGCCATCAGCGCGTTGGCCGACAAGCTCCAGGCACCGATCATCACGACGTACGGAGCACGCGGCCTGACGGACAGCCCTCTCGTCGTGCGCGGTCCAGTGCACGCACCGCCCGTGGGCCAACTGTGGGACGACGCCGACCTCGTGATCGCGATCGGCACCGACTTCGACGGCATGATGACCCAGAACTGGTTGCAGCCGAAGCCGCGGACGCTGCTGGCCGTCAACATCGACAAGGCCGAGGCGAACAAGAACTACCCGGCCGACGTCACGCTCGAAGGCGACGCCGCCACCGTGACGTCGGCCCTCGCCGCGAAGGTGACCGCCAAGCAGGCCGCGGTCGACGTGGAGGCGGTCAACGCCGAAGTGCGCGCGCTGGCCGAAGCAGACTCCCCCGACGCGTCGAAGTTGTTGCGGGCGTTGGAAGGCACCGACGCCACGATCGTCGCCGACATGTGCATCCCCGGCTACTGGATCGGCGGCTTCCACCACGTCACCAGACCCCGCGGCCTCGCCTACCCGGTCGGCTGGGGCACGCTCGGCTTCGGTTTCCCGGCGGCCATCGGCGCGGCCGTCGAACACCGCACGATCGCGGTCGTAGGTGACGGAGGCTTCCTCTTCGCGTGCGGCGACCTCGCGACGTTGAAGCAGGAAGGCCTGCCGCTCACCATCGTGCTCGTCGACGACGGCGGCTACGGCATGCTCCGCTACGACCAGCAGATCGCGAACCACACCATCAGCGGCGTGGACCTGACCCGTCCCGACTTCGCCAAGCTGGCCGAGAGCTTCGGCATCCCGGCCGTCACCCTCTCCGGTTTCGACGACCTGAAGTCCGCGCTGGACGACGCCGAGGGCCCCAGCATGATCGTGGTGAACGCGAGCCTCAAACCCCCGATCAACACCTCCCCTCGCTGGTACCGCAGAACGTCCTCCTGATCACGGGAGCCCTCGGTACCGTCCGTCCATGAGACGTGGGCTGGTGATCGTGCTCGCCGTCCAGGCGGTGGTGCTGACCGCGTTGTCGGGCCGCTACGGCTTCCACCGCGACGAGCTCTACTTCATCGCGGCCGGCAAACGCCCCGACTGGGGCTACGTCGACCAGCCGCCGATCACCCCGCTCCTCGCCCACCTCACCACGGAGGTGTTCGGCGAGACCCCGCTCGGCCTCCGCGTGATCGCCACAGTTCTGGCACTCGGCATCACCGTCGTGGTCGCCCTCATCGCGGACGAACTGGGCGGCGGCACCACCTGCGCGGCCGCGGCCGCGGCGACGTCGACGTTCGTCCTCGCCGTGGGCCACATGCTCTCCACCGCCACCGTCGACCTGCTGGTCTGGGTGCTCCTCGCCTACTTCGCGATCAAGGTCCTGAAGACGCGCGACGGCCGCTGGTGGCTCGCCGTCGGCGCCACGGCCGGAATCGGCCTCGCCAACAAGTGGCTGCTGCTGTTGTTGCTGGCCTCCATGGCGATCGCCCTGCTCGCCGTGGGCCCCCGCGACGCCCTGCGCACCTGGTACCTCCCGGCTGGCATGGGTGTGTGCGCCGTGCTCGCCGCCCCGGTCGTCATCTGGCAGGCGCTGCACGACTTCCCGTTGCTCACCGTCGCCCAGGGCATCAGCGAGGACGACGGCGCCGAGAACCGCATCCTGTTCGTCCCCATGCAGATCGTGCTGCTGTCACCGCTGCTCGTACCGGTGTGGCTGCTCGGCTTCCGGAACCTGTGGCGCGACAGGACCTACCGCTCGATCGCACTCGCCTACCCGATCCTCTGCGCCCTGTGCCTCATCACCGGCGGCAAGCCGTACTACGCCGTCCCTCTCCTCCTCGTGCTGACGGCGGCAGGAGCCCGCCAAGCCCAGGAATGGCTGCTGCGACACAGGACCACCGGCAGCGCCATGGTCACCTCGAGCATCGTGCTCGCCGTGCTCGTCTCGTTGCCGATCCTGCCGCCGAGCGCCTTGCCCCGGTCGTAGCCATCAACCCGGAACAAGGCGAGCAGATCGGCTGGCGAGAACTGGCCCTGACCGTCCAGGACGCCTTCCTGGCGCACGACCGGCCCTGTCCTTCTACGACTGGGGACCTCCCCCGCCGGGCCCCTCGAAGGTGCTCCTGATCGGGTTCGACAACCCGCCGTTCACCGACTGCGAGATCATCGCCCAGCACCACAACCCCGTGGAAAACGAAGAAGACGGCACGGCGATAAGGCTGTGCACGGCCCCAACGGAACCATGGGAAACCCTCTGGCCGAAACTACGCCGCTACTACTGAAAGACCACCGCCCACTTAGGACGTTGGAGCTTCTCCAACACGAACCCCTCTTCGGCTGAACTTGCCCGAACACGTTGGAATCACACGATGTTTGGCCCTAGCTTCATTTCATGCCAAAGAGAGACTCCACGGTCCGAGGCCGAGAACTCGGCGCGGGCATACGCGCGGCCATCGAGAAGGCGGGCCTGACCGGACGCGGCGCCTCGCACCTCGCCGGCTGGGACCCCGCCAAGCTGTCCGACCTGATGAACGGCATGGGCGGCATCAGCGAACACGACCTCATCCGCCTGCTGGGCGTCTGCCGCACCCCGCTGGAGGAGTCCGACCACCTGCTGACGATGTTCAGGGAGGCCGACCGGTCGGGCTGGCTCCAGATCCACGGCGAGCGCTCACCCGGCTGGCCACGCACCCTCGGCGACAACGAGAAGGTCGCCACCGAGATCATCCACTGGAGCACGCACCTCATCCCGGGCCTGCTCCAGCTCCCGGACTACCTGCGCGCGCTGATCGCGGGAAACCCCAACTCCCCCGCCGAGGAGGCCGACGAACGCGTCGCCACCCGGACCGCGCGCCAGCAACACCTCATCAACCGGCACTGCGCCATGACCTTCTACATCCACGAACAGGCCCTGCACCTCCCCATCGGCAGCCCCGAGCTCATGTCGGACCAGCTCGACCACGTGATGACCATGGGTCGCCGCTCGTACATCACCTACCGGATCGTGCCCACGTCCACCGGGGCGCATGCCGGCACAGCGGGCTCCTTCACCTTCCTGAAGTTCGACGCGCTGAAGCCCGTCGTCTTCATCGACGCCGAGAACCACGGCGTCTACCTGGACGACAAAGCCTCCGTCGAGGCCTACTCGCGCATCCTGATGGCCCTCGATCGAACCGCTCTGAGCGTGGAAGAATCGAAGGAGTTGATCAACGGCATCATCTCCTGAGGAGCCAGTCGCATGATCGAATGGCGCAAGAGCACCTACAGCCCCAACGGCACCGACTGCGTGGAGGTCGGACACGGCGTCGGAGTCCGCGACAGCAAGGCTCCCACCACCCACCTCGCACTCGGACCGGCCGCGTGGTCCGCGTTCCTCACCGCCGCGAAGGCTGACAAACTCACCCGGTGACCCGAACCTGGCCCGAGAAGAAGGCCGCCGACGAGGCCGTGCTCGCCTGGGAGTTCCTGGACTTCCTCCGCAAGACCGCCGTGCTGAAGGTCGACGGGCTGACCCGCGCACAGGCAGCCGCGGCCCCGATCAGCACGTCCCCGAAGCTGACGGCGTTGGGCGTGCTCAAACACCTGACCGCCGTCGAGCGGTACTGGCTGTGCATCGCGGGCGCGGGCCTCGACCTGCCGTCGCTGTGGAAGGGCGACCCGGACCCGTCCTGGGACCTCGCGGACGGCGACACACCGGCATCGCTCATCGAGGCCTACCGCCAGGAGTGGGCGAACGCCGAGGCGGTGAAGAAGCTCGACCCCGACGCGACGGCGGCGGACGGCGAACGCACCGTGCGCTGGATCCTCGCCCACGTGGCGCAGGAGACCGCACGGCACGTCGGCCACCTCGACCTGCTGCGCGAACTCGCCGACGGTCAGACCGGCGAGTGATCGCAAGCCGGCCCGGCGGAGTTGAGCGTCACGGCTGGTGCGTGTGCCCGACCGCGGCGTTGCGGCAGACCTCCTGAAGCGCGGTCACCGCGTCGCGCAGCAGCGGGTTGGTGTTCGCCGTGCGGTGGACGACGTGCACGTGCCTGCGCAACGGCCTGTGCCGCAACGGCATGGCGTGCGTGCCGGGCAGCTCCTTGTGCCCGAGCGCGGGCACGAGTGCGACGCCGACAGCCGCGGCCACGAGCGACTGCACGACCTCGTAGTCGTTGCTCCGGAAGGCGATCCGGGGAGCGAACCCCGCCGCCGCGCAGAGCCGGGTCAGGCAGGTGGCACCGGCCGTGCCGTCGCGTGACGCGATCCAGCGTTCGTCCTTCAGGTCTTCGAGCTTGACGTTGTTCTTCGCGGCCTGGTGCCCGGACGGCACCATCACCAGGAGCGACTCGTCCAGCAACGGCAGCACGGTCAGCTCTTCCGGCCACGTGCGCGGGACGAGGTCGTACGCGTAGACCAGCGCCACGTCGAGCTCGCCGGTCAGGACGAGCGGCAGCACGTCGTCCGGCTCCGCCTCGTCCAGGCGGATCTCGGCGCCCGGCAGCTCGGCCTGCAGCCTCGCCAGCGCCTTCGGCACGATCCGCGCGCTCGCGGTGGGGAACGTGCCGATCCGCAGGCGCCCCCGCAGGCCCTGGACCATCGCCTTCACCTCGTGCTCGAACCCGTCGAGCGCGGCGAGCAGCTCACCGCCGCGATCAGCGATGAGCAGGGCCGCACCGGCCGGCCTGATCGAGTGGGCCTCGCGCTCGAACAGCGTCACGCCGACGGCCCTCTCGAACGCCGAGATCTGCTGCGACACGGCCGACGACGTGTAGCCGAGCCGACGGGCGGCCTCGGCGAAGGACCCCGTCTTCACGACCTCGACGAGCGTGCGGAGATGAACCGGGTTCAGCACCAGGACAGCTTATGCTCGACGTCGCGAGATCTCGTTCTGCGACCTCTGGCGCATCCTCCGCACACCCACCAGGGTGGGATGCATGGCGTACGTCTCCACGAACCCGTCGGACACCTCCGACGTGGTCGCCGAGATCGAGCTCGGGACCAGCCGCGCCTTCGTCGACGCGGCCCAGCGCGCCAAAGCGGCGCAACGCGCGTGGGCGCGCGTGCCCGCACCCGTCCGAGGCCAGGTCATCGGCAACATCGGCCGCCTCGTGGAGGCGAACTCCGAAGCCCTTGCCCAGCTCGTGACCCGCGAGATCGGCAAGCCGATCGCGGAGGCCCGCGGCGAGGTGCGGGAGATCGTCGACACCGCGAACTTCTTCCTCGGCGAGGGCAGGCGCCTCTACGGGCAGACGGTCCCCTCGGAGATGCCCGACAAGCAGCTCTTCACGTTCCGCAACCCGGTCGGCGTCGCGGCCATCATCACCACCGGCAACTTCCCGGTGGCCGTGCCGTCCTGGTACGTCATCCCGGCGCTGCTGTGCGGCAACTCGGTCGTGTGGAAGCCCGCCGAGTACTCCGCCGCGTCGGCCCAGGCCCTGTACGACCTCTTCCAGGCCGCCGGCATCCCGGACGGCGTGTTCGAGATCGTCTTCGCCGAAGGCTCCGAGACGTTCGACGGCCTCGAGCAGTCCCTTCAGCGGGGACTCGTCGACAAGGTCGGCTTCACGGGGTCCAGTGAGGTCGGTGTGCGCATCGGCGAACTGTGCGGCCGCCACCTCCAGGCACCGTGCCTGGAACTGGGCGGCAAGAACCCGATGGTCGTCACCGAGGACGCGGACCTCGACCTCGCCGTGCAGGGCGCGCTCTTCGCCGGCTTCGGCTCCGCGGGCCAGCGCTGCACCTCACTCGGCACGGCGATCGTGCACGAGTCGGTGCACGACGAGTTCCTGACCCGGTTCGTCGAGGCCGTCGCGAACGCGACCGTCGGCGACCCGACCGGCGATGTCCTCTATGGACCGTTGCTGGACGAGAAGTTCGCACTGGCGTACGAGAAGTACCTCGGCTGGATCGGCGAGCACCACTCGGTGCACGGTCCGACCGGCCGCATCTCGGCTGCCAGCCCCCGCAACGGGTTCACCGGTGAGAACGGCTTCTTCTACCACCCCGCAATCGTTTCGGGCGTGCGCGACGACGACGAACTGTTCCTCCAGGAGACGTTCGGGCCGATCGTCGGCGTCATGGAGTACTCGGACCTCGACGAGGCGATCGAGCTCGGCAACAAGCCGGGCTACGGCCTCTCGTCCTCGATCTACACCACCGACTCGGACAAGGCCTTCCGGTTCCGCGCCGGCATCTCCGCCGGGATGGTGAGCGTCAACAACTCGACGTCCGGGGCCGAGGCGCACCTGCCGTTCGGCGGCAACGGCAAGAGCGGCAACGGCTCCCGGCAGTCGGGCGTGTGGGTGCTCGACCAGTTCACCCGCTGGCAGTCCCTGAACTGGGACCACTCCGGGAAGCTGCAGAAGGCGCAGATGGACACTCTCGCGATCGAGGCGGACCTTGACCACCGCCTCGCCTGAGCTGCCCGCTCGGGCTGAGGTGGTCGTCATCGGCGGCGGGGTGATCGGCACATCCGTCGCCTTTCACCTGGCCGAGGCAGGAGTCCGGGATGTGTTGGTCGTGGAGAGGGATGACCTGGGGTCCGGCTCCACCTGCAAAGCGGCGGGTGGAGTGCGCGCCCAGTTCTCCGACGAGCTGAACATCAGGCTCGGAGCTCGATCCATCGAACTGTTCCAACGCTTTCCGCAGCGGCCCGGGCAGGACATCGATCTGCACCAGGTCGGCTACCTGTTCCTCCTTTCTTCCCGGGAACACGTCACGGCGTTCGAGCGCAACGTCGACCTCCAGAACTCCCTCGGCGTGCGCAGCCGCATGCTGACTGTCGAGGAGGCCCAGCGGATGTCGCCGCTGATCGAAGCGGACGGCCTGCTCGCGGCGGCCTACTCGCCCGACGACGGACACTGCACGCCTGAGTCCGTCGTACTCGGCTACGCCACCGCGGCCCGCCGGCTCGGTGCCCGCTTCAGCACCAGAACCACCGTGGAATCGATAGTAGGGACGGGGTCCGACAGTTTTCGCGTCGAGACGACCCGAGGGGCGGTTTCGACGCCGAACCTGGTCTGCGCGGCGGGCGCCTGGTCCCGGCAGATCGGCGACATGGTGGGCGTTGACCTGCCGGTTTCCCCGCTGCGGCGACAGATCATGTTCACCGAACCCATGCCGGAGCTACACGATCGGGTCACTCCGTTCACCATCGACTTCGACAGCACCTTCTACTTCCACCGCGAGGGCCAGGGGCTGCTGTTCGGCATGTCCGATCCCGACGAGACGCCGGGCTTCAAGCTGGACATGTCCGACGCCTGGCTGCCGCGCCTGACCGAGGCGATCGGCAGGCGTGCGCCGAGGCTGCTCGACGTGGGCGTGCGCAACGGGTGGGCGGGGCTGTACGAGGTGACGCCGGACCACAACGCGCTGATCGGTTCGGCGGGCAGGTTCTTCTACGCCACGGGCTTCTCCGGGCACGGCTTCCTGCAGGGCCCCGCGGTCGGCGAGGTGGTGCGGGACCTCGTGCTCGGTCGCGAGCCCTTCGTCGACGTGTCCGCTCTGGACGCCTCCAGGTTCGCCGCCGACCAGGCGCGGCCGGAACTCAACTGCGTGTGAGGACAGTGATGGACGTTCTGGAGCTCATGGACGAGTGGGGGCCGGAGAAGGTCGTCTGCGTGTCCGACCGGCGCACCGGCATGAAGGGCGTGCTCGTCATCGACAACACCGCGCGCGGCATGGGCAAGGGCGGCACGCGGATGGGCCCTCGCGTGACGGTCTCCGAGATCGCCCGTCTCGCGCGCGTGATGACGTGGAAGTGGGCCGGGGTCGACCTGTTCTTCGGCGGCGCGAAGGCGGGGATCGCGTTCGACCCCGCTTCTCCCGACAAGGAAGCCGTGCTGCGGGCGTTCGCGCGCAAGCTCTCCAACGAGGTGCCGCGGGAGTACGTGCTGGGGCTGGACATGGGCCTCACCGAACGGGACGCGGCGATCGTCCAGGACGAACTGTCGGACCGCGGCGCTATGATGGGCGCACCGGCTCAACTCGGCGGTCTTCCGTACGACGAGCTGGGCGTCACCGGGTACGGCGTGGCCGAGGTGGCGGACGAGTTGGTCGAGCTGCGCGGCAGACGCGTGGCCATACAAGGGTTCGGCGCGGTCGGCGCCGCGGCGGCGAAGCGGTTCGCCGAACTCGGTGCTGTCGTCGTCGCCGTGTCGTCGGTGCACGGAGCGCTGGTCGACGCCGGTGGTCTCGACGTCGCCCGGCTTCTGGAGCTGAGGGCTTCGTCCGGCGACCTCGCGGTGTGCGAGTACGGCGAGGTCCGTCCGCTCGGCGCCGAGCTCAGGGTGCCGTGCGACGTGCTGGTGCCGGCGGCGCTGCAGGACGTGGTCGACGCGGATCTCGCGGGCGAGCTCGACACCGCACTGGTCGTCGAGGGCGCGAACCTGCCCACTTCCGTTGCGGCGCAGGAGGTTCTCGCGCGGCGCGGGATCACGGTCGTGCCGGACTTCATCGCGAACGCCGGAGGCGTGGTCGCGGCGGCGTTCGGGATGGACGCGCGGTACTCGCCGTTCCCGGTGAACCCGGTGACGGTGCTGGAGGCCGTGTCGGAAAAGCTGAGAGCGAACGCGGTGAACGTCGTCGCCGAGGCGCGAACTCGTGGCACCACAACACATGTGGCGGCACGGGAGCTGGCACAGGAACGCGTGCTGGCCGCGATGAGGCTGAAGGGGCGTGTCGCATGAGCGTGCCCGGAGGCGCACGAGACGGAACAGCAGAGGCGGAACGCATGAGCTCGCTCGAAGGTGTGGTGATCGCGGACTTCAGCAGGGTGCTGGCGGCGCCGTACGCCACGATGGTGCTGGGCGACCTCGGTGCCGAGGTCGTCAAGGTCGAGCAGCCCGGCAGGGGCGACGAGACCCGCACGTGGGGTCCGCCGCACTACGAAGACGAGGCGACGTACTTCCTGTCCGTCAACAGGAACAAGACGTCGGTGCAGATCGACCTGTCCACGGAGGCGGGCCGGGAACGGGCGCGCGAGCTGATCGCGCGAGCGGACGTCGTGGTCGAGAACTTCAAGCCCGGCACCATGAAGAAGTTCGGGCTCGACTACGAGTCGCTGGGACGGGACGACCTCGTCTACTGCTCGATCTCCGGGTTCGGTTCCGGCAAGGGCGCGGACCTGCCCGGCTACGACCTGCTCGTGCAGGCCGTGGGCGGGTTGATGAGCGTGACCGGGCCGGGGCCGTACGAGCCGGTGAAGACCGGTGTGGCGCTGGTCGACGTCCTGACGGGGTTGCACGCGTGCGTCGGCATCCTGGCGGCGTTGCGGCACCGGGAGGCGACGGGGCTGGGGCAGCTCGTCGAGCTCGACCTGCTGACGGTGCTGCTGTCGAGCATGGTGAACCAGAGCGCGGGCTTCACGCTGGCCGGTTCGGTGCCGAAGCCGATGGGCAACCGGCACCCGTCGATCGCGCCGTACGAGGTGTTCCCGACGGCGGACCAGCCGATCGTGCTCGCGGTGGGCAACGACCGGCAGTTCCGGAGGCTGTGCTCGGTGCTGGACGTGCCGGAGCTCGCGACCGACGAGCGGTTCGTCACGAACTCCGTTCGCGTGGAGCACGTGGACGCGCTGTTCGACGTGCTCGCGGCGCGGTTGCGCACGAGGCCGGCGCAGCACTGGTTCGAGACGCTGACACCGCTGGGCGTGCCGTGCGGTCCGGTCAACGACGTCGCCCGCGCGTTCGCGCTCGCCGAGTCGCTGGACCTCAACCCCACCGCGATGATCGGCGACATGACGCTGGTCGCGAACCCCATCCGCCTGTCGCGCACGCCGGTCACCTACCGGCTGCGCCCGCCGAAGCTGGAGCAGTGACGTGCAGGACCCGTTGGAGCTGCTGGACATCCCGTCGCTGCTGAGCGACGAGGAACGCGACATCCAGGCGACGGTCGCGGCCTACCTGACCGACCACGTCCGGCCGCACGTCGCCTCGTGGTTCGAGGCGGGCGTCCTGCCGCGCGAACTGGCGCGGGAGCTCGGCAAGCTCGGTGTGCTCGGCATGCACCTGCAGGGCTACGGGTGCGCGGGGACGTCGGCGCTCGCGTACGGGCTCGCGTGCCTGGAGCTGGAGGCCGTGGACAGCGGCATCCGCAGCTTCGTGTCGGTGCAGGGGTCGCTGTCGATGTTCTCGATCTGGGAGTACGGGTCGGAGGAGCAGAAGCAGGAGTGGCTGCCGCGCCTCGCGGCCGGTGAGGCGATCGGGTGCTTCGGGCTGACCGAACCGGACTTCGGGTCGAACCCCTCGGGCATGCGCACGCGGGCCGTGCGCGACGGTGCGGACTGGGTGCTCAACGGCACCAAGATGTGGATCACGAACGGCGGTCTCGCGGACGTGGCGACGGTGTGGGCGCGGACCGAGGAGGGAATTCGAGGATTCCTCGTTCCTCGCGGCACACCCGGATTCTCGACGCGGGACGTCAAGCAGAAGCTGTCAATGCGAGCATCCGTCACTTCCGAGTTGGTGCTGGAGGACGTGCGGCTGCCGGAAAGCGCTCGGCTGCCGCTCGCGACTTCCTTGCGCGCACCGCTCACGTGTTTGAACGAGGCGCGGTTCGGGATCGTGTTCGGCGCTGTCGGGGCGGCCCGGGATTCGTTGCAGGCGGCCCTCGACTACTCCGGTACGCGCATCCAGTTCGACAAGCCGATCGCCGCGTTCCAGCTCACCCAGCGCAAGCTCGCGAGCATGACGGTGCAGGTCAGCAACTCGATGCTGCTGGCGTTGCACCTCGCGAGGCTCAAGGAGGCGGGCACGCTCAAGCCCGAGCAGATCAGCGTCGGCAAGTACAACAACGTCGAGTCGGCCATCGCGATCGCGCGGGAAAGCCGGACCATCCTCGGCGCGAACGGCATCTCGCTCGAGTACTCGCCCCTGCGTCATGCCAACAACCTGGAATCGGTACTTACTTATGAGGGCACTTCCGACATCCACCTGCTATCCATCGGCCACGCGTTGACCGGAATCCAGTCATTTCGATGATCGTTCGCCCTATCCTTCAGCTCGCACTGGGTTCGCGGGTGGGAGGACGTTCTGCCGGAGGAGACAAACAGCCGCAGTGACGCGCGTCGCAACCGCAAGCGATTGCTGGATGCCGCGACGCACGTGCTGCGGGCTGAACCAGCAACGGCGACGATGCAGTCGATCGCACGCAGGGCGGCGCTTTCACAGGCGACGGCGTATCGGCATTTCCCGTCCGTGGAAGCGCTCGTGGTGGCCTATCACGAAGAGGTCATGGCGTCGTTGGTCGAGCACGGCGAACGGTCTCGCAAGACGGGCAAGGACCTGTTCGAGCACCAGGCCGCGTGCTGGGTGAAGCTGCAGAAGGTACACGGGCCGGTGATCGTGCGGTCCGGCTCGCAGCGCGGTTTCCTGGAACGCCTGCGCGGCGGCGAGACGATGGCGGTGCTGTCGAGCAACGCGTGGGACACGGCGTTGAAGGGCGTGCTCGCCGACCTGGGGCTGCCGGACTCGCTGCTGGAAGTCGCGCGGTTCCTGCACGACGCGTTGTTCGACCCGAGGGAGGTCCTCGACCTCACGAAAACCGCCGGACTGCCTGACGAGCAGGTGGTCCGGCGGCTCTCCGACGCGTTCTACGGCGCGCTCACGGGCTGGGCCTCGCGCTAGTGGTGTGGCTCAGGACGTTGCCGGTGTATTCGTGGTCAGACGGGTGTGTCGAGGTGCCGCCCCCACGTTCTCGTACTGGTGGTACGGGGGCGTGGGGGCGGTGCCGCGACGGATCCTGCTGAGCGCGGATACGTCGCCAACGTCCTGTGTTTCGCCACTAGATCCCGAGCGGCAGCACCCACTTGAGCTCGGACTTGACGTTCGGGCGGCCGTCCAGCGGGTTCTCCCCCGCGATGCCACCGGCCGCGATCTTGTCGAGGGTCTCCAGGCCCTCGGGCAGGATCTGGCCGAACACGGTGTAGTTCGGGCGCAGGATCGAGTCGGACTGCACCAGGAAGAACTGGGAGCCGTTCGTGTCCGGGCCGGCGTTGGCCATGGCGAGCGTGCCGCGCGGGTAGATGCGGCGCACTCCGGTCGGGTCGTTCGGGGCGGGCTGCAGGTCCGTCGGCAGTTCGTCCTTGTACCGGTAGCCGGGCCCGCCTTCACCGGTGTTCGACGGGTCGCCGCACTGCAGCACCTTCAGCGTCGGGTACGCGGTGAGCCGGTGGCACTCGGTCTGGTTGTAGAACCCCCGGTGCGCCAGGTGGATGAAGCTGTGCGCGGTGCACGCCGCCTTGGTGCGGTCGAGGACCAGCGGGATGTCGCCCTGGTTCGTCTTCACCTTGACCAGGACCTTGCCCTTCGTGAACCACGGGTCGCGCGGGATCGACACGGGTCGCGCGGCCGGCTCCTCCGGGGTCGCGGTGTAACCGCAGTCGGGCCGGGCCGTCTGCGTGTCCGCGGACGCCGTGCCCGTCGTGATGAAACCAACGGCCAGCGCCGCCACTGCCAGTCCAGCTGCGATTCGCCTCATGCGCGTTTCCTAGTGGAGCCGGTGACGGCCCGGCAAGCCTTAACGGATCACTGTGGAGGGTGGGCCCGCCGACGGCGCTTCACTCGATCAAGCGACGTGTGCCGGATCCAAGACCGGGTACCCGAACTGCATAGGGAGGTAATGCAGCCATGGGATTCGACGAATTGAAGAACAAGGCGAAGGACCTGATCGGCGAGCACGGCGACAAGGTCGACCAGGGCGTCGAGCGTGCCGGGCAGTTCGCCGACGACAAGACCGGCGGCAAGCACACCGAGCACATCGACCAGGGCGAGGACAAGCTCAAGGAAGGCCTCCGCAACTTCGGCGGCCAGCAGCAGTGACGGAGACCCACTGTGAGTGGGCTCCTGAGGCGACGCAGGCGACTGGTTCGCGTGTGAGTTAAGCCTGATCGGATTCACTTCCGCGATCCCGGCGACACGGTTACCGTCGTTCGCCGGGATCGCGGAGGTGAAGGTGGATCCGAGCGGGGTGACAAGAGCGGCACGGCTGACGGCATTGGCCGCGTTGTGCCTGGTCACCGTCGTTCTCCTGCTCCCGGCGGCCATCAGCGTGAGCACCGGCGGAGCGCTGCCGGGGTTCTTCGGCGAGTTCGGCCGGTGGTTGTGGCCCGCAGTTGGCGTGATGGTGCTCGTCGCGATCGGTCTCGCCGTGTGGGAACGCCTTCGCGGCCACGAGACCAGCAACCGCAGCGCCGCCCTCTCCCGCGTAGAAGCACGGGTGAAAGCCCTGCTCGACGCTTCGCTCGCGGCCCAGACGCAGATCAAGCTCGGTGTCCTGCGGCAGCCGAAGCTCGCCGTGCGGGTAAACGGCGAGGAGATCTCCACGACCGACCTGGCGGACGTCTACGACCGCCTCGGCCACAGCATGGTCCTGGTGGGTCCCGTCGGCAGCGGGCGCTCGACGTTGCTGCGCGAGCTGTGCCTGACGTTGGTCGAACGGGCGCGCAACGACCCCGAGGCACCGATCCCCGTCGTCGTGGACTTGGCGACGTGGCGGGCGTACGGCACGCGCAAGCCCACGGAGTTCACCGCCTGGCTGCTGCGGGAGATGAACCGCCGGTACGGCATCAGTCGCTCGGCCGGCACGATCTGGCTGCGCCGGGAACGGATCGCGGTGCTCATCGACGGCCTCGACGAGGTGCCCCGCGTCGACCGCGCGCACTGCGAGTCCGAACTCGCGCCGTTCGCCTCGATCGTCTGCTCGACAGGACCGATCGAGAACCTCCCGTCGGTGTGCGTGGAACCGTTGTCGCGGGGGCAGGTCCTCGAGTACATCGCCTCGGTCAGCCCCCGGCTCGACAGCCTGGAGGCCGCCCTCACCCCGGAGATCTGGGAGCGGCTCGACTCACCGCTGGCGCTGAACCTGCTGGCGCTGACGCACCTCGACAAGCAGGTCGACACCATCGGCACCGACTTCGTGGGCTCGTTCGTGGTGACGAGGCTGTCCGGGCAACGCGGCGCAGGGCCCACCATTCGCGCGTTGAAGTTCCTCGCGCGGTTGGGGCGTCCCGACCTCGGCGCACCCGTGCACATGCCTCACCGCCGTGCGTGGCTTCCGCTGCTGCCGACGCGTCCGTTGTGGTTGCTGTTCGTGCGCGCGGTGCCCGCCGCATACGCCGGTGGTGTGTGTGCCGTGGCGTTCATGACCGGGCTACGCCTTGGCTTGTGGCCCGCTCTGACGTTCGTGGTCGCTGCATCTTCTTTGCTCGTGCTCGTGAACAAACTGCCGCATGTCTTTCATCCGCCTGGACGCGCGCACGGCATCATCACCGCCGCGCTGGGGTTCCTCGCCGGGGTGTTCGGAGGGTTGCTGGTCGGCCTCGCCGGTCTGTGGCTGGGAGGCATCGGCACGCCGTGGCCGTACGTCGTGGCGTACGTGTTCGTGGTGGTGGCGTCGTTCTTCCTGGCGTTGGGGTTCATACCCGGTGACGCACCCATCCCGTGGGCGGTGCTGATCGCCGCCGCGCCCGCCGTCGCGATGATCTGGACCGGGCCCTACGTCGTGCTGGCGGGCATGGGCGTCGGCTTCTCCGCCGGAGTAGCGGGCGGGATTTTCGCTGCGGCGGTGGGACGTGTGTGGCGCACGGTGCGCCCGGCGCAACAGGAACGCATGCGGCTGGGACGGCCGTGGTGGATCCAGCCCGCGGTCCCGGCGCTCGGCGCGGTCGGTCTGCTGGGCGGGATCGGCGCGCTCGGATCCTGGGGAACCGCACTGGGAGTGGCGCTCGGGTTGCTGGTGACCCCGACTGCGTCACGCGACTACGTCTGGCCGTTCGACGCCCTCGCCGAAGTCACCGCCGAAGGTGTGACGCGGCCCCTGTCGCTGGGCGAGTTGTCCTTCCGCCGCAAGGCTTTGCTCCACCTCGCACAGGACCGCCTGCTGCTCACCCGCGTCGACGGCGAGTACCGCTTCGCACACGTCGCCCTGCGCGACCACCTCGCGTCGTGCGACCCGACGGCGTTGCTGCGCGCCACACGTCGTTGAACCTTCCTGATCTGCGGGCCGTACGGCCTGGCAGAAGGGTCGGGTGTTGCGCATGCGCTGGTCGAAGGGGTGGATCGCGGGGGCCGGGGTCTTCTCGGTCGTCGTGGCCATCGGGGGTGCGGCCTTCGCCGTCGCGGGATCCGGTGCCCCTGCGGGGCGGTCGGGACCGGCGGGCAAAGAGGTGTGCGACGGGCAGCAGGTGAAGGCGGCGAACGCCAAGGGCCCGGCGGGTGTCTACTCCGACCGGTTCCCCGCGGGAACGCTCGTGCGGCTCACCAACCCCGAGAACCACCGGGCGATCACGGTGCAGGTCATCGGGACCTCGGCCGGGTGCGCGGTGCTGAACACCGCCGCCCTCGACTCGCTGCGGTCGGCCGAGACCGCGGAGGGCGTGGCGGGCGGCGTTCCGCGTGGCATCCGGGTGGAGATCGTCGGCAACGCACCGGCGCCCACGGCCACCACCCGCAGCCCGGTTTCCCGCATCCGGCCGTCCGGGACCGTCGGTCAGGTCGTCTGCGACGGCGCGACCGTCGGGTTGTCGGCCGTCGGCGGGGCGCCGGGAGCGTTCTCGTCCCAGCTCCCGGTGGGGACCTCGGTGCGCGTCACCAACCTGGACAACGGGAAGCAGACGATCGTGCAGGTCGTCGGCGTCGGGTCGGGTTGCGTCGTGCTGAACAGCGCGGCCTTCGACCTGGTCGGGGAACCCGGCGAGACCGTGGTCGAGCGGGCCCAGGTGGAGAAGGTGCTCTGACGAACGTGTGCGCCGGTGACCGCCCAGGCCCTCGCGTGCCCTACCAGTCCATCGGCTCGTCGGGTTCCTCCGGTTCCGGCCACTCGTCCGCGTCCGCGCTCGAACCCCAGGCGGCGCCGCCCGTGCTCGTCGTCTTCGGCTTGGGCTTCGCGGCAGAGGGCGCGGGCTCGGCGGCGGGGGCGGGGCCGCCTGCCGCCACGACCTCGAGGATCTGCTCGCCGTACTTCGTGAGCTTCGCCTGGCCCACACCGCTCACCGCGCCCAGGGCAGTGAGCGAGTCGGGGCGTGACGCCGCGATGGACTTCAGCGTGGCGTCGTGGAAGATCACGTAGGCCGGAACGCCCTGTTCACGGGCCTGACCGGCCCGCCACTCGCGCAGCGCCTCGAACAGCGGGCCCGCGTCGGCCGGCAGGTCGACCTTCACCTTGGCGGCGCCCGAGGACGAGGACGCCGTGCGCGTCGTCGAGCGGACGGGCGTCGGGTCCTTGCGCATCTTCACTTCGCGCTTGCGGCCCAGCACGTCGGCGCTCGCCTCGGTGAGGACCAGCGTCGAGTACTCGCCCTCGACCGCCAGCAGGCCCTGGGCGAGGAGTTGGCGGACCACGCCGCGCCACTCGCTCTCGTTCAGGTCCTCGCCGATGCCGAACGTGCTGAGCTGGTCGTGGTCGAACTGGATGACCTTGGCGGTCTTGCGGCCCAGCAGGATGTCGATCGCCTGGCCCGCGCCGAACTTCTGGTTGCGCTCCTTGCGCAGGCGGTAGACCGTCGAGAGGACCTTCTGCGCGGCGACCGTGCCGTCCCACGCCTCGGGCGGCGTCAGGCAGGTGTCGCAGTTGCCGCACGGCACACCGGACTCACCGAAGTACTCGAGGAGCCTGGTGCGGCGGCAGTCGACCGTCTCGCAGAGGGCGAGCATCGCGTCGAGGTGCGCCTGCGAGCGGCGGCGGAACGCCAGGTCGCCCTCGGACGACTCGATCATCTTCCGCTGCTGCACCACGTCCTGCAGGCCGTAGGCGAGCCACGCCGTGGACGGGAGGCCGTCGCGGCCGGCGCGGCCCGTCTCCTGGTAGTAGCCCTCGACCGACTTCGGCAGGTCGAGGTGGGCGACGAAGCGGACGTCCGGCTTGTCGATGCCCATGCCGAACGCGATGGTCGCCACCATGACCAGCCCGTCCTCCCGCAGGAAGCGCGCCTGGTTGCGCTGGCGGACCGCCGAGTCGAGCCCCGCGTGGTACGGCAGCGCGGCGATCCCGTTCGCCACCAGGAACTCCGCCGTCTTCTCCACCGACGAGCGGGACAGGCAGTAGACGATGCCCGCCTCGCCCTGGTGCTCGCCGCGCAGCAGGTCCAGCAGCTGCTTCTTCGGCTCCTTCTTGCCGACGATGCGGTACTGGATGTTCGGCCGGTCGAAGCTGGAGACGAACTGGCGCCCCTCGCCCAGCTCCAGGCGCGTGAGGATCTCCTTGCGCGTCGCCTCCGTCGCCGTGGCCGTCAACGCGATGCGCGGCACCTTGGGCCAGCGCTCGTGCAGGTGCGTGAGCGAGAGGTAGTCGGGCCGGAAGTCGTGGCCCCACTGGGAGACGCAGTGCGCCTCGTCGATCGCGAACAGCGCGATCTCGCCCTGCTCCAGCAGGCGCAGGGTGGCCTCGGACGTCAGCCGCTCCGGCGCCAGGTAGAGCAGGTCGAGCTCGCCGTTGACGAACTCGGCCTCGACCATCCGCCGTTCGTCCCACGAGAGCGAGGAGTTCAGGAAGCCCGCGCGCACACCGAGCGCGCGCAACGCGTCCACCTGGTCCTGCATCAGAGCGATGAGCGGCGAGATCACGACGCCCGTGCCCGGCCGCACCAGGGCGGGCACCTGGTAGCACAGGGACTTGCCGCCGCCGGTCGGCATGAGCACGAGCGCGTCGCCACCCGCGATCACGTGCTCGACGATGGCGGCCTGGTCGCCGCGGAACTCGGGGTACCCGAAGACGCGCTGCAGGACCTGCAGCGCGTCCCCGTGGTCGGTTGAACCCATGCCGCCGATGCTAGCGAGCAGCACCGACAGTCCGGTTCGCTAGCCCAACTGGCTCTTCGTACCTGCGGAAACGCTGGACGCGGCGAGCGGGGCGGCCGACGCGGAGGGCACCGAGCCCTTCAGCGGGATCCGCACGGACGTGCTCGCCAGGTCCACGGTCAGCCGCGGCAGCTGGCTCGGCCGCACGATCGCGGTCGTGTCGGTGCCCCCGACCACCAGACCGAGCCGGTGGCCGGCCGGCAGGTTCCAGTCCGTTGTGGACAGCCGGAACGTGATGCTGTACCTGGTCCCGGGAGTGATCGTGCGCGGTGTCGAGAGAGACTGGTAGTTCGCGAGATCCGCCCAGCCGCGCGCGATGATCTGCGCGTCGACGTTGCCCGCCGTGGCTTCCGTGTTCCGGTAACAGGCGTCATCGCCCGTACGGCTCTCGCCCCAGCACGACTCCGTGGTCAGCGTCCGGATGCCTTCACCGGTCCGTACGCGGGCAGGGCCGTAGTCGACGAGGTACGCCGTGAGGTGCGCCGTCGGCGTGGACGACGACACTCCGACCGTGATCGACGAGGTGCCGGCGATGCGCAGGTCCGAGGTCAGCGGTGCGGTGGAGTAGACCGCCCTGCCGGTGTTCGAACCGGAGAGCCAGTTCGTCGGCGTGCCACTGCCGTTGTCGGTGAACACCGATGTGCCCGTACCCGCAGCCGTGCCGAGTCCCGAAGAAGAAGGACGCAGCACGGTGCTGACGGTCCCCGCGGGAGGCCACGTCTGGTCGTCCACCCACTGGTCCGGTGCGCGTTCGGCGGACACCTGGGGCTCGTTCTCGATGCCGTTCGGCACGTCCAGCAGCCAGCGGTCGAACCACTTGTGCAACGTCGAGACCCACTCGGCGCGGCGGAAGTCGAACGGGTCGACGTGCGCCGTCTGCGAGAACCACAGCTTCTTCGGCACGGACGCGGGCACGGCGTCCCAGAACTGCCCGTACTGCAGCGTCTTCACGTTCAGGTCGTTGATCCCGTGGATCGCGAAAATCGACGCCTTGACCTTCGACGCGTTGCGCACGAAGTCACGTGTCTGCCACATCGCCGTGTAGTCGCCATTGGCAGGGGAACCGTTGGTCATCTGTGTGCGCACGGCACCGCATCGAGACCGTGCGTTGGAGTTCTCGAACTGCGATCCCAGGCCGGTGGGCGAGCTGTAGCCGGGGTAGGCGACGCCGTCCGAGCGGAACCAGTCGTACCAGGAGCTGATGGCCGCGATCGGCACGATGGTCTTCAGCCCGTCGACGCCGGTCGCCGCGACGCCGTTGGCGATCGAGCCGTCCCACGACTTGCCGATCATGCCGACGGCGCCGGTCGACCACGAGGCGGACTTCGTGGTGGAGCCGGTCAGGGTCGAGTAGCCGGTGCGACGGCCGTTCAGCCAGTCGATCACGGCGGTGCCGGAGGTGATCTCCGACTGGCCGCCGACGTCGACGCAGCCGCGCGACCGGTTCGTGCCGAGGAAGTCGACCAGCACGACGGCGTAACCGCGCGGCACGAAGTAGTTGTCGTAGAAGAGCGGGAACTTCACCGGCACACCGGCGGAGTCGTAGGTCTTGACCTCGCCCTCGTTGCCGCGGCCCGCGCTCTGGTAGTAGGGGCTGGCGTCCATGATCACGGGCACGCGCCCGGTCGTGGACGGCCTGATGATGTCGGCCGCCACCCGGTCGCGGGTGCCGTCGCCGTCGAGGTCGAGCCCGGAGTCCACGTAGACGGTCTCGCGCACGGCGTCGGCCATCGAGTGGATCGGCGCGGTGACGCCGCCGGACAGGGTGAACGCCGGTGTCGCCGCTGTGGCAGGGAGTGGCGTCAGGGTCAGGGCCCCTGCCAACGCCACTACAACACGAACACGCTTCATGAAGATTCACGCTAAGGAGTGACGAAGTCGCCCCGTCAGAGCCGAAAGGCTTGATCCTCAGCTGTTGCGCCGGACACCGCCCTCACGAATATTCGTCCTTCGTGAGCTTCACCTTCGAACCCGGCCGCACCCGTGTCGTCTTCGGCCGCGGCACCACGTCCTCCGTACGTGCCGAAGCAGAGCGTTTAGGCGCGAAGCGGGTGCTGCTGATCGCCCGGCACGGAGGCGACCGCGTGGCGGCCGAACTCGGTCCGTTGCTGGTCACGCGGTTCACCGGCGCGGCGATGCACACGCCGGTCGAGGTCACCGAGCGCGCGCTCGCGTCGTTGCGCGAACACGGCGCGGACTGCGTCGTGTCAGTCGGCGGTGGATCGAGCACGGGGTTGGCGAAGGCGCTCTCGGTGCGCGCGGACGTTCCGCAGATCATCATCCCGACGACCTACGCGGGCTCCGAGGTCACCCAGGTGCTCGGCGAGACGGCGTCGGGACTGAAGGAGACGCGGCGGGACGCGGCGATCCAGCCGGACACGGTGATCTACGACGTCGACATGACGCTGGACCTGCCCCTCGACGTCACGGTCACAAGCGCGCTCAACGCTCTCGCGCACGCCATCGCGGCGAGGGACAACGAGAACCCGTTGATCGACGCCATCGCTCGCCGGGCGATCGAGGGCGTTTTGCACGCTTTGAACGGAAATCCGTCCACTGTGGATGCGCGCACGGAACTGCTGTCCTCGGCGTGGCTCGCGGGCACGTGCCTCGCGTCCGTCCCGATGGGACTGCACCACAAGCTCGCGCACGTTTTGGGCGGTTCGTTCGGTCTTCCGCACGCTGCCACGCACACGGCGCTGCTCCCCCACACCGCGCCCGCCGACCTGTCCCAGCGCATCCACGACACGGCCACGCGGTTCGGCGCGGCGACCTCGTTGCGGGAACTGGGAATGGCGGAGTCCGATTTGTCCCGCGCTGCCGAGATCGCCGGTCATCCCGACGCCCTGGAGGTGCTGACCAGGGCGTGGCGCGACGCACCGTCCGGCTGAAGGGTTGTCATTCTTCAGGCTGATGTTCACGGCGCTGAACTCAGACGAACCTCCGATGTGGATCCTGAAGACTTCCTGAAGCATTGAGGGCATGCTCAGCCCGTTGGATCTGTCTCTGATAAACGGACCGATCCCCAAGGCCGCCACGGTCGCGGCCGCGCTCGCCCTCACGTACCTGGTGATCCGGAAGAACCGGACCTGGTGGGTCCGCGTGCTGCCGATGGTCGTGCTGGCGGTCGCCCTGGTGGTGACCGGGCTGACGCTCGTCATCGACCACCTGTGGAAACCGTGGCCGGAGCCGATGCCGGTCATCCTGATGGTGTGGCTGGGCGCCGCACTCGTGGCCATCAGTCTGGCCGTCGCACGCCTACGGCCGTCGCGTTGGTACGCGCGCGTGGCCACCGTCATCGCCGCGGTCATCGTCATCTCGAGCGCACTGACGGCCACGAACGCGTACTACGGGCTGTACCCGACGGCGCGGGCCGCGCTGGAGGTGTTCAACAACCCGAGCGTCGACCTGCCGGACAGTGCCTCCGACGTGCTGGACGTGCCCGCCGGCAAGAAGCTGGCCGACGTCTGGACCGGTGACGGCCTGCCGGACAGGGGCACGCTGTCCGAGATCGAGATCCCCGGCGCGATGAGGACGCGTCCGGCGTGGGTCTACCTGCCGCCCGCGTACTCCGCGAAGTCCCGGCCGCGGCTGCCGGTGCTGGTCCTGCTCGCGGGCCAGCCGGGGTCGCCCCGCGACTGGTACGACGCCGGCCGGATCTCCGACAACATGGACGAGTTCGCGCGTGCCCACAGCGGGCTCGCGCCGATCGTCGTCATGCCCGACTCACTGGGCTCGCTCACCGCGAACCCGCTGTGCCTCGACTCGAAGCTGGGCCAGGCGGAGACGTACCTGACCCGCGACGTGCCCAAGTGGATCAAGGAACGCCTCACGGTCGACGAACGCCGTGAAGCGTGGACGATCGCGGGCCTCTCTCACGGCGGCACGTGCTCTCTGCAGCTCGCAGTGCGCGCGCCGGACGTGTACGGCAACTTCATCGACCTGTCCGGCCAGCGCGAGCCCACGCTCGGCACGCGCGCCGAGACGGTCAAAGCGGCGTTCGGCGGTGACGAGGCGGCGTTCGCCCGCGTCAACCCGCTCGACGTCCTCGCCAAGACAAAGTTTCCGCAGCTCTCCGGCGTGATCGTGGTCGGCAGGGACGACGGTCAGTACCGCCCGGCGGGAGCCGAGGTGTTCGAGGCCTGTCGCAGGGCCGGAATGGACGTGCAGTGGAAGGAACTGCCGGGAGGGCACGACTGGAACGTGTGGCGGCCGGGTCTGTACGGCTCGCTGCCGTGGCTCGCGCAGCGGACAGGGCTGGTCAGATGATCGCCAGGCTGTTCCGCGCGGCGCCGCTGACCTGCGTCTTCCTCGTCGTCTTCTGGACGGTCGGGGCGCTGACCGGCGCGATCGCCGGTGCGAGCGACGACTTGCTCCTGCTCGTCGGGTTCGGTACCGGCAGCCCGTGGTGGACCGTCCTGACCTCGGCGCTGTGGTCGATGGACCTGCCGGGCTACCTCGCGACCACCGCGCTGTTGCTCGTCGCCGGGATCTACGCCGAGCGCTCGCTGGGCTCGCTGCGGACGGCGGCGATCTTCCTCGGCTCGCACGTGGCCGGCGCGTTCCTGGGGCTCTTCCTGGTGATGGTCGGGCACGAGGTGCAGTGGGGCTGGCCCGAGTCGCTGATGGGTGAGGTCGCGGCGGGGCCGTCGGTCGGCGGGGTGGGTCTCGTGCTCGCCCTGACCTTCCGGATGCCGCCGCTGTGGAGGCGCCGCGTCCGACTGTTGATGATCTTGTCGGTGCTGGTCCTTACCCTGTACTCAGGTTGGCTGGAAGATCTCCTCCGCCTGTCCGGTGGCGTGGCCGGGCTGGTGCTGGGAGTGCTGTTCCTGAGGAACGGGCCGGTGGCGCTGGCGCGTTCGCTCCAGGAGACGCGGGTGCTGGTGGCGTTGCTGATCGCGGCGTCGGCGCTCGGGCCGGTGGTGTCGATGATGTCGCCGTACCCGAACGGACCGCTGTGGTGGTTCGCGGACGTCGTGGCGGTCGCACAGCCGTCGCAGGAGGACGTGGACGCGATCTGCTCCTCGGGCGCGGTCGAGCTGTGCCGGACGATGGTGGTCCAGCTGTCGTACGGCCGGTTCCCCGCGCTGGTGATGTCGTTGCTGCCGGCGTTGCTGCTGCTCGTCCTGGCGGAAGGGCTGCGGCGGGGCCGCCGGTTCGCGTGGCGGACGGCGCTGGTGTTCAACGTGGCGTTCGCGGCGTTCATCGGTTCGTACGTCGTGTACGTCGCGCAGTTCCCGGACGCGAGCGTGCTGGAGCTGTCGGTCTCGTTCGGTGTGCCGATGCTGGCACCGCTCGCGATCATCGTGGTGCTGCTGGTGACGCGCAGGCACTTCGACGTGCGTCTGCCTCGGCATGCCGTGGTGAAGTTCTGGCGGTTCACGGCGATCAGCGTCGCGTTGCTGTCGGCGCTGTACGTCTTCGGCGGTTACCTGGTCCGCGACCAGTTCACGCCGGAGCCGGGGTTCGCCGCGCTGCTGGCGGACCTGCCGACGCGGTTCCTGCCGCCGGGCTACCTCGACCTGGTGCCGCTGCAGTTCTCCGCCGAGGGGTTCGTCGGCGCGGTGCTGTTCGAGTACACGGGCGTGGTGTTCTGGCTGATCGTGCTGGCGGGTCTGCTGATGGCGTCGTGGCGGACGTGGCCGTCCTCGTGCGAGGAGGAAGCGGCGCACGCCCGTGACCTCATGCGGCGCCACGGCGGTTCGTCGTTGTCGTACATGACGACGTGGCGCGGCAACCAGTACTGGTTCACGCCGGACGGCGAGACGGCCATCGCGTACCGGGTGGTGTCGACCATCGCGCTGACGGTGGGCGATCCGATCGGCCCGGCGCGCGTCGACGCCGTGCGCGGGTTCGCGGAGTTCTGCGCCCGCAACGGCTGGACGCCGTGCCTCTACAGCGTCGGCGCGGACACGCGCGCCGCGGTGGAGGGCCTCGGCTGGTCCGCGGTGCAGGTCGCCGAGGACACGGTGATCGAGCTGGACGAGCTCAGCTTCACCGGCAAGAAGTGGCAGGACGTGCGCACGGCGCTGAACAAGGCCGCCAAGGCCGGCATCACCGCCGAGTGGTGCACCTACGCCGACGCGCCGTACGCGATCACGGACCAGATCCGGTCGATCTCGGCGGAGTGGGTGGCGGACAAAGGGCTGCCCGAAATGGGCTTCACGCTGGGAGGACTGGAAGAGCTGAACGGCGAGGGCGTCCGCTGCCTGCTGGCCGTGGACGGCGATCGCACCGTGCACGGCATCACGAGCTGGCTGCCGGTGTACGAGGACGGCGAGGTCGTCGGGTGGACGCTCGACTTCATGCGCCGCCGCTCGCACGGGTTCCGCGGCTCGATGGAGTTCCTGATCGCCTCGGCGGCCGGCCTGCTCAAGGCCGAGGGCGCGCGGTTCCTCAGCCTGTCCGGGGCACCGCTCGCCCGGCTGGACCGCGGCGAGCGACCGCGGGCGCTGCAGCGCGTGCTGGACTTCACCGGCCAGGTGCTGGAGCCGGTGTACGGGTTCCGGTCGCTGTTCGCGTTCAAGGCGAAGTTCCAGCCGACCTACCAGCCGATGTTCATGGCGTACCCGGACTCGGCGGCGCTGCCGCGCATCGCGAACGCGGTGAGCCGCGCCTACCTCCCGCACCTCAACGCGCGCCAGGGGCTTCGCCTCGCGAGCAAGATGATCATTCGTACGCGCGGGCGGGTGGCGGCGCCGGAGAAGGCGCGCCAGGGGTGAGGCTGGAGGCGGCGGCGGTCTGGTGGTGGCAGGCGGGCGGCGGGTGAGCTGGCAGCGGTGGCGAGCGACAAGCGGTGTGGCGGTGCGGGCGGGCAGCTGGTGGCTGGCGCGGTTGCTCGGCAGGGCCGACCGGCCAAGCGCTGCTCGCCGGCCAGCGTCAACGCGCCTCGAACGCCAGCTTCAGCCCCAGCGCGACGAACACCGACGCCGTCACGCGGTCGAGCGAAGCCCTCTGGCGCAACAGGAACGCGCGGGCACGTCCGGCCACCGCGATCAGGATCGGCATCCACACCAGGCCGAGGCCGAGGTGGACGGCGACGAGCACGGCACCCCAGCCCGTCTGACCGGCGGGCATGAACTGCGGCAGCAGCGACAGGTAGAAGACGCCGACCTTCGGGTTCAGCAGGTTCGTCAGCAGTCCCACGCGCAACGAGGCTCCGGTGCCGGGAACCGGACGCGAGTCGTCCAGCGAGGCGGCCGCGCGGGCCGAGAACGACAGCCACAACGCCTTGGCGCCCAGGTAGATCAGGTAACCGGCACCTAGCCAACGCACGACGTCGTAGGCCAGCTCGGACGCCCTCAGCAACGCCGTGAGTCCCGCCAGGCTCGCCGCGCCCCACACGAGGCACCCGAGCGTGATGCCGAGGACCACGCCCATCGCCGCGCGCCTGCCGCTCAGCAACGCCGTGCGCACCACCATCACCGTGTCCAGACCCGGTGTGAGGACGGTGAGCAACGCGACGAGCGAGAAGCTCAGCAGTGCGGCGGTCGGCATGAGGCCATCAGACCACACGTCACCGCGCGTCCGCCGCCGTCTTCAAGCCGAACGCGATCAGCGCGGAAGCGGACAAACGGTCGAGCAGGAGTCGTTGCCGCAGCAGGAAAGCACGCGCCCGCCCGGCCGCCGTGATCAGGATCGGGAACCACACCAACCCGATGCCGAGGTGGATCGCCACGAGCACGGCGCCCCACGCGGGCTCGCCCACGGGCAGGAACTGCGGCAGCAGCGAGACGTAGAAGACGCCCGGCTTGGGGTTGAGCAGGTTCGTCAGCAGCCCGACCCGGACGGCCGCGCGCGCCGACGGCACCGGCGCCGGTTCGTCGGCCTCCACCGGGCGCCGGGACCGCCACAACGCCTTGACCCCCAGGTAGATCAGGTAACCCGCGCCGAGCCAGCGCACGACGTCGTAGGCCAGTTCGGACGCCTGCAGCAACGCCGTCAGCCCGACGAGCCCCGCCGCCGCCCACACCAGGCATCCGAGCGTGCTGCCCACCACGACGCCCAAGGCGGCACGGCGGCCGACCAGCAACGCGGTCCGCAGCACCAGCAACGTCTCCAGGCCGGGCGTGATCACGGTCAGCAGGGCGACGAGCGTGAAGCTCAGGAGCGCGGCGGTCGACATGACGCCATCAGAGCACGGAAACGCGGCGTCACCAGAAGATTTAACGCTCCCGACACGGGTGTCAGCGGTACCAGGCCCTGACGCCCATCCTCCCGGTGCTGCCCAGGTCGATCAGCACGGAACTCTCCGGCGACGTGGCGACCAGCGGCTGCCGGATGCCGTCGGGCGCTGCCGCGATGTCGACGTGCTTGCCGACCAGCGGCGGCTCCACCGACGCGTGCGTGTTCCGCCACACGAACGCGCTCTTGGCGCTCGCCCGGTTGCACGGTGATCGGTTGCGGCGCGTCGTCGAAGCCGTCGAGGTGCGCGATGCCGCCCGAGCCTTCGAGAACCGCGACGTCCAACGGCACACGCCCGGCGTCCAGCACCTCCACCTGCGGATATCCGTTGGCGGTGAACCGCGTACCGGTGTCGCACGGTTCTTCTGACGCTTGTGCCCCTGTCGCGCCGGCCAGTGCCGCGAGCACGGCGACCACGACGAGAATTCCGCCCCCAGATCTCCTGTGGCCGATCGTGTCACAGATCGTGGGTGCTCCACCGAAACCTTCACAAGCGGAGCGAGGTCCTTCAGGTCAGCCGGTACCCGTGCGCGGGCCGGTTCGCCATGCCGTAGCGCGGCTGCACCTCCGCCTTGCCGATGGTCACCAGGTGCTCCAGGTAGCGGCGGGCGCTCACGCGCGACAGCCCGGCGCGGTCGCCGACCTCCTGCGCCGACAGGTCGTTCTCGCTGTCCCGCAACGCGTCCGTCACCAGCCGCAGCGTCACGGCGGACAGTCCCTTGGGCATGATCGGGCTGCGCGGGCGGTGGTGCATCAGCGAGTCGACCTCGTCCTGGTCGAGCACCTGGCCGAGCCGCTGCACCTCGATCCGTTGCGCGAGGTACTCCCGCATCCGGTCGAGGAACGCCGTGCGCGTGAAGGGCTTCACCAGGTAGTTGTCGACGCCGCGGGACATGGCCTGCCGCACGGTCTCGCGTTCGCGGGCGGCTGTCACGGCTATGACGTCGACCGGCGGTCCGCCTCGGGCGCGCAGCCGCGACAGCACGTCCAGCCCGGACATGTCGGGCAGGTGGATGTCGAGCAGCACGAGGTCCGGCCGCAACGCCTCCACGGCGCGCAACGCCTCGCCGCCCCGGTGCGCCTCACCGACCACCTCGAACTCGGGCATCGCCTCCAGGAAGCCGCGGTGGATCGCCGCGACGGCGAAGTCGTCATCGACCACGAGCGTTCGCACGCTCATCGGTTCCCCGTTTCCGGCAGCCACACGTCGAACGACGCGCCGCCGAGCTCCGAGTCGGTGATCGCCACCCGGCCGCTGCGCCGGGTCACCACCCTCGACACCAATGCAAGACCAATTCCCCTGCCGTGCGCGCCCTGGACGTCCTTGGAGCTCACGCCCAGGTCGAAGATCCGGCCGCGTTGCGACTCCGCCACCCCCGGACCGTCGTCGTCCACGACCACCCGCACCCCGGTGACCGACGAGCGCACCAGCACCCGCACGGTTCCCCCCGTCTCCACGGCGTCGACCGCGTTGTCGACCAGGTTTCCCAGCACTGTCAACGCGTCGTCGCCCGCACGGATGTCGACGGAGCTGCCGGGATCCAGCCGGAGCTCCACCCCTCGTTCGTGCGCGGTGGAGGATTTCGCCAGCAGCAACGCCGCCAGCGCGGGGTCGGCGTTCGCCCCGTCGATGATGTCAGCCGTGAGCGATCCGGCTCCGCCGACCCGTTCGATGTAGGCGACGGCGTCGGAACCGCGGTCCAGCTCCAGGAGTCCGCCGATCACGTGCAGGTGGTTCGAGAACTCGTGGGCCTGCGCGCGCAGCACCTCCGTGACGGTGCGCTGGCCGTCGAGCTCCCGCAACGCGTCGTGCAGCTCCGTCCGGTCGCGCAACGTCAGCACGACGCCGACGGCGCGTTCGTTCGTCTTCGCCGTCGTCCGGTTCGCGACCAGGACCCGTTCTCCCGCGAGGACGAGGCGGTCCGCGACGTCGTCCTCACCCCGCGCCAGGGCGAGCAGCCCGTCGTCGAGCACCTCCGCCGCCGGGCGTCCGCTCGGGTTCTCGTCGAGCCCCAGCAGCCGCATCGCCTCGTCGTTGACCAGAGCGAGCTTCTCCTGGTCGTCCACGGCGACAACGCCTTCGCGGATGCCGTGCAGCATCGCGTCCCTGGTCTCCAGCAGCTGCGCGATCTCGGCCGGTTCGAGCCGGAACGTCCGCCGGCGCACGTGCTGCGTGACCAGTGCGGCGCCGAGCACGCCTATCAGCGCGGCCGCCGCGAGCCAGCCGATCAGCTCCGGCAGGTCCTCGGCGAGGTCGGCGGACAGCTGGCTCTCCAGGATGCCGACCGAGGCCATGCCGATGATCTTCCCGTCGGTGGCCCGGATCGGGACCTTCGCGCGGAGCGACGTGCCCAGCGTGCCGGTCTCCGTGCCGACGAAGACCTCACCGGACAGGGCCGTGGACGGGTCGGTCGACACGCGCTCGCCGATGCGCTTCGGGTCGGGGTGGGCGTAGCGGACGCCGTTGTGGTCGGTGACGACCACGTACGTCACGTTGGACGCCTTCCGGATCACCTCCGCCAACGGCTGGATGGCCTCGGTCGGGTCAACGGAGTTGAAAGCGTCGATCACGGTAGGTAGTCGCGCCACACTCTCCGCGACGGACAGCATCCGGTCCTTGTACGAGTCGCGGATCCGGTCGCTCTGCAGTTTGGCCGCGAGCAGACCGGCGGCACAGGTCGTCACCAGCACGATGACCACCTGCAACGCCAGAAGCAAGGCTCCAAACGACACAGATCGACGGAACATGGAAGAGATTCTGACGTATCGGCTGTGAAACAGGTCACGAACTAAACGACCAATACGGAACTTACGACCTAACACTTACGTGTGTACACAGCCGTTACCTAGCGTCCCCGCCCAACGTTCGCGACGAAGCGAGGAGTGTTCGATGGGTACGGCATGGAGACGAGTGGTGGCGGTCGCTGCCGCCGGACTGGTGCTCGCGGGCTGCGGTCAGGGGGCCAAGAGCGCGAGCGGCGGTGACTCCATCGCGAAGCTGGAGATCATGGCGCCCGCCGACCCCGGCGGCGGCTGGGACCAGACCGCGAGGGCGATGCAGTCGGCGGTGCAGGGCGCCAAGCTCGCCAACTCCGTGCAGGTGACCAACGTCGGCGGCGCCGGCGGCACGGTCGGCCTGCAGAAGCTCCTCAACGAGCGCTCCGAGTCGTACCTGATGATCACCGGCCTGGTCATGGTCGGCGCCGTGGAGACCAACGCGTCGCAGGCCCGGCTGGAGGAGACCACACCGATCGCCCGGCTGACCGCGGAGGACGAGGTCGTCGTCGTGCCGGCCGACTCGCCGCACAAGACCATCGACGACCTGCTCAACGCCGTCAACGAGAAGGGCAAGGGCGTCTCGATCACCGGCGGCTCGGCCGGCGGCACCGACCACATCCTCGCCGGCATGCTGCTCAAGGCGAAGAACATCGCCCCCGACAAGCTCAACTACGTGCCGTACTCCGGCGGCGGTGAGTCGCTGGCGGCGCTGCTGGGCAAGAAGGTCGACGCGGGCATCTCCGGCATCGGCGAGTACAAGGAGCAGATCAAGGCGGGCAAGCTGCGCGCGCTGGGCACGTCGGGCCCGAACCCGGTTCCCGAGCTGAACGTGCCGACGTTCGGCGAGCTGGGCGTCGAGCTGATCAACTGGCGCGGTGTCGTGGCGCCGGCGTCGATCAGCGCCGAGGCGAAGCAGCGGCTGACCAAGCTGGTCACCGACATGCACGCGAGCGAGGAGTGGAAGGCCGAGCTGTCCAAGAAGGGCTGGACGGACACGTTCCTGACCGGCAGCGAGTTCTCCACGTTCATGGCCAAGGAGATCGGGCGGGTGAAGCCCGCACTGCAGGACATCGGGCTCGTGAAGTGATCGCTGCCAAAGTCGAGGAGTACGCGTTCGGCGGTCTGGTCGCGGCGATCGGGGTCTTCACCCTGGTCGACGCGACCACGATCGCCGCGCGCGACGACAACGCCGTAGGACCACGTGCGTTCCCGTACGCCGTGGGCATTCTTCTTGTCGTAACGGGAATCGCCGCGATCATCGCGACCGCCCGCGGGAAGCTCGGCCAGGCCGAGGAAGCCGAGGACGTCGACGAGAACGTCCGCACCGACTGGGTCACCGTGGCCAAGCTCGTGGCCGTGCTGGTGGCGCACCTGGTGCTGATCGACCTCGTCGGCTGGCCGGTCGCGGCGGCGCTGCTGTTCTTCGGCGCCGCCTGGACGCTCGGCGCGACCTGGTGGCGCGCGCTGCCGATCGCGGTGGTGCTGGCGCTCGTCGTGCAGGTGGTGTTCGCGTCGGGTCTGGGCCTGTCGCTGCCCGCCGGGATCTTCGAAGGGGTGCCGTTCCTCGATGGATAGCATCACCGCCCTGCTGGAGGGGTTCGCGACCGCCGCGCAGCCCGAGTTCCTGCTGTACGCGTTGCTGGGCGTCACGCTCGGCACGGCCGTCGGCGTGCTGCCGGGCATCGGACCGGCGATGACGGTGGCGTTGCTGCTGCCGTTGACGTACACGCTGGAGCCGACCGCGGCACTGATCATCTTCGCGGGCATCTACTACGGCGGCATGTACGGCGGTTCGACGACGTCGATCCTGCTCAACACCCCGGGCGAGTCGGCGTCCATCGTGACTGCCCTGGAAGGCAACAAGATGGCGAAGGCCGGGCGCGGTGCTGCCGCGCTCGCGACCGCCGCCATCGGCTCGTTCGTGGCGGGCACGATCGCCACGGTGCTGCTCACGTTGCTCGCACCGACCATCGCGGACGTCGCCGTGCAGCTCGGCCCGGCCGACTACGTGGCACTGATGGTGGTGGCGTTCACGACCGTGGCGGCCTTGCTCGGGTCTTCCCCCGTGCGCGGCCTCGCGTCGTTGGGACTCGGTCTGTTCATCGGGCTCATCGGGACCGACACGCTCAGCGGTCAGCAGCGCTACACCCTCGGGGTGGCGACGCTGGCCGACGGCATCGACGTGGTCGTGGTCGCCGTGGGCGTGTTCGCGGTCGGCGAGGCGCTGTACGTGGCGTCGCGGCTGCGGCACGGGCCGATCGAGGTCATCCCCGTGGGCGGCAAGTGGATGACGCGCGAGTTCTGGGCGCGGTCGTGGAAGCCCTGGCTGCGCGGCACGTTCATCGGCTTCCCGATCGGCACCGTGCCGGCCGGTGGCGCGGACGTGTCGACGTTCCTGTCCTACGGCGCGGAGAAGAAGCTCTCGAAGCGGCCGGAGGAGTTCGGCAAGGGCGCGATCGAGGGCGTCGCGGGTCCGGAGGCGGCCAACAACGCCGCCGCGGCAGGCGTTCTCGTGCCGTTGCTGACCCTCGGCCTTCCCACCACCGCGACGGCGGCGGTGATCGTGGCGGCGTTCCAGAGCTACGGCATCCAGCCGGGACCGTTGCTGTTCACCAACAACTCCGCGATGGTGTGGGCGCTGATCGCATCGCTCTACATCGGCAACGTGATGCTGCTCGTGCTGAACCTGCCGCTGGTGAAGATCTGGGTGAAGGTGCTGCAGATCCCGCGGCCGTACCTGTACGCGGGCATCCTGCTGTTCGCGGCGCTGGGCACCTACGCGGTGAACTTCGTCGTGGACGACCTGATCGTGCTGCTGGTCATCGGCGTGATCGGGTTCTTCATGCGGCGCCACGGTTATCCGGTCGCACCGCTCGTCGTCGGCCTGATCCTCGGGCCGATGGCGGAGGAGCAGGTCCGGCGCACGCTGCAGATCAGCGAGGGCGACCCGACCGCG
The DNA here is from genome assembly GCF_024125735.1 of Lentzea sp. HUAS12. Taxonomy (NCBI): domain Bacteria; kingdom Bacillati; phylum Actinomycetota; class Actinomycetes; order Pseudonocardiales; family Pseudonocardiaceae; genus Lentzea; species Lentzea sp. HUAS12. Next base: position 8,923,729 of record NZ_CP099738.1, on the reverse strand, counting down.
CTCGTCGCCAGCCCGTTCGCGGCGATCGCCTACGGCGTGCTCGTCGTGCTGCTGACGGTGGCGGTGGTGCTTCGGTTGCGCCGCAAGAAGAACACCGAGGTGACGGTTTAGTTCCGCACGGCGGTGAGTGCTTGTTCGTAGAGCTCGAACACGTCAGCCTTGCCGCCGTGCAGGACCCACAGCTCCGACGCGGCGTCGACGCACGCGAACACCGTGGCGATGACGCCCACCGCGCGGGCGTCCGGGACCTCTCCAGACTCGATGCCCATCCGTTCCTCGACCACGGGGACGAGCGCCCGTTGCCACTTCAGCCGCTTCTCGAAGTACCTCGAGCGCAGCGACGGGTTCGTGAAGATCAGCGTGGAGATCTCCAGCACCCGCTGCTCGGTGTGGTCCGACGCGGTGAGGATCGTGGTGAACCCGGCCGCCAGTGCGTCCCAGGTGGACATGTCCGGGGGCTGCGCGGCCACGGTGGACACCAGCAGGTCGCCCAGCTGCTCCTGCTCGCCGCAGACCAGGTCCTCCTTGGTGCCGAAGTACCGGAAGAGCGACCGCTGCGACACGCCGGCACGTGACGCGACCTGGGCCATCGTGGTCGCCTCGTAACCCTGCTCCGCGAACAACGTCAGCGCGGTCTCGACTATCTCGGCGACCACGGCCTGACGCGACCGGTCCCACAGCGTCGCCTTTCCCATGACCTCACTCTAGCTCTGCCGCACCATTCGCCCGACGACCCTCGCGCCCATGGCGCGCGAGGAGAAGTGGCGTCCGGCGAACGCCATCACGCGGTTCATCCGGCCCGAGATGACACCCACCGGCGTGACCTTGCGGTCCAGCGCGCGCATCGCCGTCGCGACCACCTCGCCGGCGGTCTGCATCCGGCTCCCGCCCGCCATCTCGTCGGTGCCGACGACGTCGAAGAACTCGGTGCGCGTGGCGCCGGGCGCAAGCGCCATGACGCGCAGGCCCGTGCCGCGCGACTCCACCCACAGCCCTTCGGTGAAGCTCACCACGAACGCCTTCGTCGCGCCGTAGACCGACGACCACGGCGTCGCCTGGTACGCGGCCATGCTCGCCACGTTGATCAAGAAGCCGTGACCGTTGGCGCGCAACGGTTCGATGAACGCCCTGCTGATCTCGACGACGGCGTTGACGTCGACCGCGACCTCCTGCCGCAGCCGTTCGGGGTCCTCCTCGTGGAACGGCCCGAAGGTCGCGAACCCGGCGTTGTTGACGAGGCTCGTGACGCCGAACCCGGCGACCTCCTCCGCCAGCCGCTGCCCGATGCCCGGCTGGGCGAGGTCCGCGGCCACGACGTGCACCGTCACGCCGTGCGGCCGCAACTCCGCGGCCAGCTCCTCCAGCCGGTCCTTGCGGCGCGCCACCAGGACCAGATCCGATCCGCGTGCCGCCAGCCGCCGCGCGAACTCCGCGCCGATGCCCGAACTCGCCCCGGTGACCAGCACCGTCTGCTTCGTGAAGTCGACTCCCATGCCGACACCGTACGCCAGCCTGTCAGTGACTGCCAACCTGTCTTTATGTGCCATCGGCGTTCTGCTGGTAGCAGAACGCCCCTTTGCCGTGGTCGCGGTGCTGTCACCATGACCACATGGCGGAGATCCTGGACTTCACACGCGAACCGGAGCCCCTCTGGAGAGAAGCCCTGGGCCGCAAGCTGCGCGAGACCCGGGAGGAGCGCGGCGACCGGCTGGTCGACGTGGCCGAGCGGGCGGGCATCTCGGTGCAGTACCTGTCGGAGATCGAACGCGGGCGCAAGGAGCCGTCGAGCGAGATGATCGCGGCGGTGGCCGGCGCGCTCGGCGTCGAGCTGGCCGACCTGCTGATCGGGATCGCGGGGCAGGTGCGGAACTTCCGCGTGCAGCAGGCGCGTCACTTCCACACGTCACGGCCGATGGGCAGGCCATCCGGTCCGGTGGCGATGGCTCTGGCCGCCTGAGGCTGAAGCGGTCCGGTCGTGACCGGACCGTTCGCCACCCGCTCACGCCCGCTGGTCCAGCACCCGGTCCACCAGCCCGTACTCCACCGCGCCCGCCGCGTCGAACACGCGGTCCCGGTCCGTGTCGTGGCGCAGTTCGGCCACGGTCCGGCCGGTGTGCCGCGCCAGGATCGCCTCCAGCTGCGTGCGCACCCGCACCACCTCGTCCGCCGCGAGGATGAGGTCCGGGATCGTGCCCCGCCCCTGCGCCGCCGGCTGGTGCAGCACGACCCTGGAGTGCGGCAGCACGGACCGGCGTCCCTCCGCGCCCGCGGCCAGCAGCACCGCACCCGCCGCAACCGCTTGCCCCACGCAGGTCGTGGCGACCGGCGCCTTGATGTAGCGCATGGTGTCGTAGAGCGCGAGCATCGCCGAGGGGTCGCCGCCCTCGCAGTTGATGTAGAGGTTGATCTCGAGGTCGGGGTTGTCGGCCTCGAGGTGGAACAGCTGCGCGATCAGCGCGTTGGCGACGCCCGAGTCGATCCCGGTGCCGAGGTAGACGATCCGCTCGGACAAAAGGTGCGAGTAGACGTCCATGACCCGTTCGCCGCGCGCGTCCCGCGTGATGACGTTGGGGATGGTGTAGGTGCTCATGCGACGGCTCCCGAGTGCAGTCCCAGCTTGTGCATGCGGACGGGGACGACCTGGCCCAGGTCGCTGACGACGTGGTCGATGAACCCGTACTCGCGCGCCTGCTCGGTGGTGAACCACCTGTCGTGCAGCGAGTCGGTGAAGATCCGGTCGAACGGCTGCCCGGTGTCGGCCGCGATCAGCCCGAGCACGGTGTCCCTGGTGTGGCGCAGGTCGTCGGCCTGCACCTCCACCTCGACGGCCGAGCCGCCGATGCCCGCACTCCCCTGGTGCATCAGGATCCGCGCGTGCGGCAACGCGAAGCGCTTGCCCGGCGTCCCCGCCGACAGCAGGAACTGCCCGGCACTGCAGGCGAGTCCGAGCGCCAGCGTCGCCACGTCGCACGGCACCAGCCGCATCACGTCGCGGATCGCCAGCATCGACGGCACCGACCCACCCGGCGAGTTGATCCACAACGCGATGTCCTGCCGCGGGTCCTCGCTCGCCAGCGACAACATCTGCGTCGCCAGCACCGTGCCGTTGTCGTCGTCGAGGGCGCCGTCGAGGATCAGCACCCGCTGGCCGAAGAACCGTTCTCGCAGCCCTGGGCTGAAGAGCTTCTCGCTGTTCGTCATGGCACCGACGATGCCGGTCGGCGCAGGGAGTGCGCCGCCTTCTCTGCTGTGGGCAGATCAGCTCACAGCAGGGACGGACTCGCGTCCCCTTTGGACACAGTGAGCTCGCCGGTGCCTCCGAGGCGGAACGGGCCGGTGGCGCGGAACACCCCCATGGTCTCGCCGAGTGCGAGCACGGCGGTCATGCCGTTTCCCCTGCGAGGGCGGTGATCGTCAGGCGCCAGCGCACCGCACCCGAGGCGGGCACGACCGCCACCGGGCGGGTGGTGTCGGCGCGGTCGAAGGTGCGGCCGAGCATGGGTTCCACGCCGACGCTGCGGTACGGGTCGTCTTCCGGCCAGCCGCGCAGGTTGCGCCACAACGCGATCGACACGGGCTGGTCGTCGCACTCGACGCGCAGGTCCAGCTGCTGGTCGCCGTCGACCACGCGGATCTGGCCGCGTTCCAGCACCGCGCCGATCGCCGTTCCGTCGTCGGGGCCGAGCGAGGCGAGGCCCGCCGGCCACTCGCGCCGCAGCGGTTGCGGGTCCGTGATCAGCACTGGGGTGCCGGGTGGGGCGTCCAGGCGGGCGGACGCGCTGACGTCGAGGAGGGCGTGCGCCGCCCAGACGAAGCGGTAGCCGGGCTCGGCGGTCAGCTCGTAGTCGGCGACGACCGCGCCGCCGTCGGAGGCGAGCACGCGGGTGAGCGTGAAGTCGGGGCAGTCCACGCCGGTCCGGTGCCACGGCCTGCTCCAGGCGTCGCCGTGGTCGGGCAGGCCGCGCACCGTCGGGACGCACTCCTCCAGACCGCCCGCGTCGACGAACGCGGACCCCGGCACCACCTCGGCACGCGCGGGATCGGCCCTGTGCCACAGCCACTCGCGGTCTGCCGCGCGCAGCGAGGTCCAGCGGCCGCCCAGGGCGTGGTCGACCTCGACGTGCAGCGGCACTACCCGCACGGCTCACCCCCAGTCCAACAGTCAGCCCGTCGTGCAGGTGGCCTCGTTCAGCGTGAACGCGGCCGGGTTGGTGTTGCGGTCGCGGAACGCCCCGATGAAACCGATGGTCACCTCGCCGCGGGCCGGGATCGTCCTCGCCTGGTCGACGCCGGTCACGCTCACGGTGCCGTTGCGCTGGGACGCCGTCGCGTTCCACACCTCGCGCACGGTCTGGCCGTCGGCGAACGACCACCTCAGCGTCCAGCCGTTGATCGCGGACGCGCCGTTGTTCCTGATGGTGACCCGGCCCTGGAAGCCGCCCTGCCACTGGTTGTCGACCCGGTAGGCGACCGTGCACGTGGCCGCCGCCGCGGTGGGCGTGACCACGGGTGGCGCCGTCGTGGTCGTGGCCGCGGCCTTCGACGACTCGGCGGGTGGTGAGGAGGACGGAGCCGTCGTGGTCGTCGGTGCCGCCGACGACGACGTGTCCTTGCCGTTGCAGGGCGCGCCCCACAGGCCTCGGTCCTCGCGCTCGGCGCCCTTCTCGGCATCGGCGAGCGCACTGGCCGCGGTCTGGGCCCGCAACGCCCCCTCCCGCACGGCGAGCGACGCGTAGTCGGTGTCGTCCTCCAGCCGGACGTGCACCTCGCCCGGGGTAACCGTGGTGACGCGGACCGTCTTGGCCAGCAACCGCTTCTCGGCGAACGTGCGCGCAGAGGCCGCCCAGCAGGTGGCGGGCGGCGCCAGCGACGAGACCTGGACTCGCTCACCGGTGTCGAGCTCGATCGTCCGGCCGTCGATCACCTTGCGCACCACGGCCGACAGCTCGCCCTGGACGTCCTTGACCAACGTCGGCTGACGCACCTGCACAGGAGGCGTCGCGGGAAGGGGCGGACTTTCCGACCCGCACGCACACGCGAAAAGAACCAGCAGAAAAGCCAAGGACTTCCGTAACACGAGGGACTCCCCCACACGTTCATCCAACCGCCATGATCGTAGCGCCCTGCGCGCACGACCGACACCGATCGTTCGGTCTTGACCCGTGCTCGTGGAGTCGCCGGCCCGGAACCATTTACCTGATCACTCGGGCATAATGGCACTGTGCCCCGCTCCAAGCATGTTCCCGCGGACGATCTGGAATTCCCGGACGCGTTGGCTCCTGACCGCCCGAAGGGCGACCAGCTCAGGGAGATCCTGGAGAACGTCGCGGTCGAGGCGGGGCCGGGCAGGCTGATTCCGTCGGAACGTTTTCTGGCCGAGCACTACCAGATCTCCAGGAGCACGGTTCGATTGGTGGTCAATCGACTCGTCGCCGACGGGCTGCTGTACCGCCAGCACGGCAACGCCACCTTCACGGCGGAGCGTCCGCCCACGCAGATCGACATGCTCACGTCGTTCACCGAGGACATCAGGGCGCGCGGCTCCGCGCCGGGAACGAAGGTGCTGCTCGCTCTGGTGGAATCCGCGGGTGCCGAGATCGCCGGGCGCCTGAACATTCCTCCGGGTGCGCCGGTTTTCCGCCTGGAAAGACTCCGACTGGTCGATGACGAGCCATTCGCGTTGGAGCGCACAAACCTCTCGCTCGATCTTTTTCCCGGCATCGACGCATTCGACTGGTCCGCGAACTCGTTGCACAAGACGCTCGAAGAACGGTTCGGCGTGGTGCCGGATTGGAATGACACGGCCATCAGTGCCGTGCTGCCCCCACCGCAGGACGCCGCGTTGCTGGAGATCGAGCCGACCCAGCCGTGCCTCGTCCTCAAGGGCACGCTGCACGCCGCGGACGGCCAGGTGATCGAGGCGGGGCGGTCGCTCTACCGGGCCGACCGCTACACCGTGTTCACCACCGCGCGCCGGTCGCGGTGAGCGCGTAACAGCTCGGTGCAACGCTCCACGAGCACGTCCGCCGCACCCTGTTCCACCAGCGCGATGTAGGACTCGTAGAGCCCCTCGCGGTAGGCGTCCTGATCGGGCAGGTAACCCGCGTAGCCGTCGGTGTAGCCGATCACCCTCGTGTGCGCGAACGGGCTGGCGGCCTTGATGCGCAGACCGATCGACGAGAACAGCTCGAACGGCGTGTGCAGCCAGGCGACCTCACCGAGCGACACGACGGTCACGGGCACCTCCGCGTCCCCGTCCAGGCCGGCGGCGGCCAGAGTGCTGAGCATCAGCGTCCCCTCGTACCGGGTGCGCGCGACGCGGACGGCCGGGTCGCTCTCGTCGCAGGGCAACAACTTTCGCCACCCGCGTTCGGCACCCTCGCGCAACCGCCGGCACTCGGCCTGCGACGGCAGCGCGCGGTGGGGCATCCGCAGGACCGTGCGCGTCAGCCGGAGCGGTTCCCCGACCGGCTGACCGGACGGCAGCAGGCGCGTGATCGACTCGGCGAGCCTGCCGCCGAGTGCGGAGACCTCGGCGTGCCCTTGGGCGCGCCGGACGAACCGCGAGCTGGCGTCGCCCGCCGCGCCCTGCAGGAACGCGACCACCGGGGCGAGCCCGGCCAGTTCCCTGCGGGTGGCGCCCGGCCAGTCCGCCGACCAGGCGAGGTTGTCGGCGCCCAGCACGGTCGGGTGGCTGGCGTAGTCGAAGAGCAACGCCGCCGGGGTGCCGTCGAGGTGGTGCAACGTCAGGACGCCCACCGAGTCGTCGTGCGGGCCGTCCTGCCGGTGGCGGTTGGCGCCGACGCGGGCCGCCGCGCCCTCGTGCCAGCGAGCGAGCACCGGAGTCCTCTGTGGACAGATCTGGCGCGCCGCCGCCCCGATCCGCTCGGTCAGCCTGCTCACGAGCTCGGGTTCGCGCTGCGCGGGCATGCCGGGGTGGATCGACCCGGTCCACCCGTCCGGCGCGGAGTGGGTGTGCGACGCGCACACCAGCACGCGGCCGGTGGGGACCCCCGTTTCCTGGGCGACCACGGCGGCCAGCGCGCGGGTCAGCGAGACGTCCGTGGCGAGCGCGTCGAGCGTCACCCACACCACGCCCGGGTCGTCCTCTGTGGACAGCCAGACCAGAGTGGCCTCCAGGTCGTCGTGCACGCCGCAGGCGACGCCCTCCCTGGCGAGGTAGCCGCCCATCGGGTGGCCGGATCCCGGGGTGATCACCGTGCGACCGGCCGCGAGCAGGAGGGTCATCGGCTCAGCACCGGTTCGGTCAGAACCCCGCCCTTTCCCGCTGTCTGGGCGAACGCCGCCAGCTCGTCCACGTCCCCGTCGCGCACCAGCACCTCCAGCAGCATCGGCAGGTTGAGACCGGTCACGATCCGCACGCCCGTCCGGCGCGCCGCGAAGAGCTTCGCGGCGTTGGCGGGAGTGCCTCCGGGGAGGTCGGCCAGCACGAGCACCTCCGGGGCGTCACCGACGAGGTCCGCGAGCCGTTCCCCGTACGAGTCAGGACTTTCCGCCGGGCCGAGCTCACAAACCAGGAGCCGGGACTGCGGTCCGACGACGAACTCGGCGGCGTCGGCGGCACCGGACGGCAGCGCACCGTGCCCGGCCAGCAGGACGGGGATGATCATCGCTCGTTCCTAACTCTTGGGGGCGGCGGGCGCGAACCAGCCGAACCAGCCCAGCGCGACGCCCACCACGACGACGACGCCGATCACCACCACGGGCTTCAGTCTGGCCTTGACCAGCAGCAGGTACGCGGCGGCGGTGACGAGCACGGGAAGCAGGTGGGGCAGCAGGTCGTCGAGGCGGTCCTGGATCGGCACGGTCTGCGTGACGGGCTCGCCGTTGACCGTCGTGGTCTGCCGGTACGTCAGCGTCGTGACGACCTTGACGCTCAACGGGATGAACCCGCCGAGCACGACGAACCCGAGCACGGTCGCACCCCGGGACAGCCGGTCGAGCGTGCCGACGGCGAAGCGGGCGACGAGCCTCTTGCCCTCGCGGTAGGCGAGGCGGAACTGCCAGCGGCGCACCAGCGCGTACGGGACGAGCACCATGACCATCGCGAACACGGGACCGAGCCAGTTGCCCTGCAGCGCGAGCGAGGCGCCGATGGTGAAGATGATGCTGTTGTACAGCGCGAAGACGAGCGTGTCACCGATGCCGGCCAGCGGCCCCATCAACGCGACCTTGGTGCTTTCGGCGGACTGCGGCGACCGCGCCTCCTCCATCGCGATCGCCGACCCGAGGATCAACGGCCCGCCGACCAGCACCGAGGTGTTGAAGAACTGCATGTGCCGCTGGAGGCCCTGGGCGTACTCGTGCGCGTCCGGGTAGAGCCTGCGCAGCACGGGTTCCATGGCGTACGCGAACCCGAGCCCCTGCATCCGCTCGTAGTTCCACGACACCTGGCTGGACCAGAAGTACCTGCGGTAGGCCTTCTTCAGGTCCTGCTCGGTCAGCACGCGGTCCACTTCGGACGGTTCTTCCGCGGCGACCACGGGCACCGGCTCGCTCCGGCCGACGACCAGGAACGCGATCGCGACGCCCAGCAGCGCGATGCCGAGCACCGGGACGTCCACGTAGGCGAACGCGACGAACCCGATGAGCAACAGGTACCAGTACCGCGACAGCTGCATCATCGACAGCAGCAACGCGAACCCGACCGCGGGCAGCAACGACCCGGCGAGCGTCATGCCGTTCACGAACCCGGCGGGAATCCCCCGCGTCAGGTCCTCGACCACACCGCTCGAGGCGGTCAGCGCGGCCAGGAACGTCGGCACCGCCCGGACCCCGCACCACGGCACGAGCCCGAGCCAGTGGATCCGGGCCAGCCCCCGCGCGTCCCCCGACGCCGCGTAGTGGTCGGCCCGGTGCACCAGCCCCGTCGTGATCATCTTGCCGACCGGGTCCAGCGCGGCCAGCAACACGGCGGCGGGCAGCGCCACCGCGATCCCGACCGCGACCTGAGCGCTGAGAGGCCCCGCCGCACTGCCGGCGAGCGCGGTGCCGACGATGGCCCCGGTCTGGTAGTCCGGGATCGTCGCGCCGCCGTACTGGTACACCCCCAGTGCCACCAGTTCCAGCGTCGCGCCGATCGCCATGCCCAGCAACGGGTCGCCCGTGATGAGCCCCGCCACCGACCCGGCGACGAGCGGACGGCCCGCGAAAATCAGAAAAGGCCCCAGCACGTCGTAGGTGCAGATGACGGCCCACAGCGTCAAAGCCAGTGCCACGAGCATCTGCGCCTACAGCCCCTTCTTGTCGAGCAGCGCGGTGAAGTCGGCGGCCTTGTCCCGCGGCATCATCTGCGCGACAACGGGAATCCCCTCGGCGGCGAGCCGGCGGTACCCCTGCGCGTCCTCGGCGGTCACGGCGATCGACCTCGTCACCATCGTGTACCGCTCACCGGGGCGGGGTGCGACGTTCCCGACGTTCACCACCTCTGGCCGCACCCCGCCCTCGACGAGGCGGAACGCGTCGGCCGGATGCTTGGCTATCAGCATCACGTCCTCTCCCCAGACGCGTTCCACCACCTCGGCGACGGTGAGCACCTCGGTCGGCAGCCCCCTCGCCGCCTGCGGGAGCAACATCCGCTGCAGTTCGTCACCGGCGACCTCGTCGTTGCACACGACCAGCCTCCGCACGCGCAACCCCCCGGTCCACGCGACGGTCACCTGGCCGTGGATCAACCGGTTGTCGACCCGCAGATGCACTCCCGCCATGCCCACTCCCCCTGGTCAGCCGAAGTAGAGCCAATACTGGTGCAAACCAGTATTGGCTGTCAACGGGCGTCACAGGACGCGCCCGGAACGAGCAAAAGGCTCCACTGTGGATGCGGCCGGCAGCGGCGACGGGGGCCGGACGACGCCGCCCCCGGGACAAACCGGTTGGGGTGATCCGCTAGAGTTCACCCTGCTACGCCCCCGTAGCCCAATCGGCAGAGGCAGCGGACTCAAAATCCGTCCAGTGTGCGTTCGAGTCGCACCGGGGGCACGATCTTCGGGCGAGGTCCAGTTCGCGGAATGCGCGAACCCGGCCTCGCCCGTGGCGTTTTCCGGACCTCTTACGACTTAACGAGTCGCCCGATCGCGGCGGAGGCCTCCGCGAGCTTCTCCTCGGCCACCGGGCCGCCTTCCGCCGCGGCCTGCGCCACACAATGCTTCAGGTGCTCGTCGAGCAAGCCCAGCGAGACCGCCTGCAGCGCCTTCGTGGCCGCGGAGATCTGGGTGAGGACGTCGATGCAGTATTCGTCGTTCTCGACCATGCGCTGGAGGCCGCGGATCTGTCCCTCGATGCGGCGCAGTCGCTTGAGGTATGCGTCCTTGTCCGCGGTGTACCCGTGCATCGGCCCCTGACCTTCCCTACCCCTGGCGGGTATGTCGAGGATACCCGCACCGGATGGGGGTGCGTTATGTGCAACGACTGCTCCGTCAGCGGGAATGGGGAAGCGTCCGGCAAGCCCAGCAACGGGTCGGAGTACGACGACTAGCAGCACATTTTGGACCCATAACACCCGTGCGGTTTACCGGGTAAATGCCCCGACCGGGCGGTTGGGGTCACATTTTAGCCGCGAAAGGTTCGCCGTTTTTCGTCATGTGGACTATGGTGTTGTCGAAGCACGTGGTTACGTCGAGGATCCGCGTGCTATGTGAGTACCCAACGGAGGAACAGTGGCACAGCAGACCGTCGTCCAACTCATCGACGACCTCGACGGCGGAGAAGCCGACGAGACCGTGACCTTCGCACTTGACGGTGTCGAGTACGCCATCGACCTGTCGAAGGGAAATGCGGAGCGGCTTCGCGAGTCGCTGGCGGACTTCGTCGGCAAGGCCCGTCGTGCGGGTGGCCGCAAGCAGCGCAAGGGCACCGGCAAGTCCACGGTCAAGGCCACCGACAAGGCTGAGGCGCAGCGCATTCGCGACTGGGCCCGCGCGCAGGGGCACCAGATCTCGGACCGCGGCCGCATTCCGCAGAACCTGGTCGTGCAGTTCCAGGAAGCGCACGCCTCCTGACCTGGGCGAACGCTCGAGGTTTCCACACGTCGGCCGGGGTGCCGGCCGACGTGTTAAACCCCAAAGATCTAACACGTCCCGGTTCGTTCACACTATCCCCGGAACGCGGGATCAACGGCCGGGAAAGTGCGCTCCGAACAGGCGTGACACCGCGGCGGCCTTGACCGCTGTCTCCTCGAATTCCTCGTCAGGGTCGGACAGCGAGATGACCGCTCCGCCCACACCGAAACTCACCCGTTCGCCGTTGCGGACCAGCGTTCGGATGACGATGCTGAAGTCGGCGGCTCCGTTGAGCGAGAAGTAACCCAGCGCTCCCGAGTACACCCCGCGTGGACCAGCTTCCAACCCATCAAGGATCTGCATGGTGCGGATCTTCGGCGCACCGGTCATGGAACCACCGGGAAACGCGGCCCGAACACAACGGACGGCAGAACTGCCCGGCCGAAGTCGGGCGCGCACGGTGCTCACCAATTGGTGCACGGTCGCGTAGGTCTCGACGTCGAACAACCGCGTCACCTCGACCGAACCCACTTCCGCGCAGGTGCCGAGATCGTTGCGGACGAGGTCCACGATCATCAGGTTCTCGGCGCGGTCCTTGACAGAACGCGCCAACGTTGTGCGCAACATCTCGTCGTCCGCCGCATCAACACCGCGCGGGCGCGTCCCCTTGATCGGCGACGACTCCACGACGCCATCTCGGTCCACCCTCATAAATCGTTCGGGTGACGTGCTGAGCACGGACAGGTCACCGAAACGCAGCAACGCCCCGAACGGAACGGGATTTGCGGCGCGAAGCAGCCGATAAGTGTCCCACGGGTCGATCGAGGCACGCCACGACATCATGTTCGTCAGACATGCTTCGTACGTCTCCCCCGCCGTGATCGCTTCCTGGCAGGCGCCGATCAGCTTCAGGTAGTGCGCGCGGGGATGTCTCAACGTCACGTCCGACACGACCGGCCGGGAAGGTTCGGCCAAAGGCGTCAGCGCGACCAGAACGACCGAAACCTCGTCGAACCAGTTGTCGTCGGACAGCGAGAGCAAATAGACGCAATCCTCCGCGTGATCGACGACCACGGCGCGGTCGGCGAAGACGAACGACGCGTCGGGCTGCTCGGCGCGGTGGGCGAAGTCGCCGCCGCACTCCGCCTTGAGCTCGTAGCCGAGGTAGCCCACCCATCCCAGGGCGAAGTCGAACGGCACGTCGGGCTGCTCGACGGCCCACTCCCCGAGGTCGTCGTCCAGCCAACTGAAGAAGGACGGGCAATGCCTCGGTGTGCCGTCGAGCGTGAGCACCTGGTCCTGCACGCGGTACTGCGCGAAGCGCGCGAGAGGCCCCGAGGCGTCCCCCAGGAAGGAGAACCGCCCGCCGGAGCCGCTGTCCAGCCAGAACGCCGTCTCAGACGCCCCGTGGAGTGCCGCGAACGCCTGCTCCGCGTCGACGGCCACGGCGAGCTTCCGCACGTGCACAGGGCGCTTCTGAGGCGTTGGGCGAACCAGCACCGGTTCCGGCACGGCGGCCGTGCGCGTCGGGGTCAGCGCGGCGAAGTTCGCGAGCATCTCGCGGCCGAACTCCGTGCAGATCGACTCCGGGTGGAACTGCACACCCCACGCGGGCCGGTCGAGAGCGCGCACGCCCATGAGAACGGAATCGTCGCTCCACGCGATCGCTTCCAATGAAGGAGGCAGATCCGTGACGGCGAGCGAGTGATACCGAACGACTTCCATCGGTGACGGCAATCCGGCGAAAAGATCAATGCCTTTGTGCGTTATTGGCGAAATAATTCCATGACGCGGTACGGGCGCCGGCCCCACCACAGCGCCGTACGACAGGCACAGGCCCTGATGCCCGAGGCACACGCCGAGCAACGGGATCTCGGCGTGGTCGATCACCGCGCGGCAGAGGCCGAAGTCGGCGGGGTTGCCGGGCCGGCCGGGGCCGGGGGAGATCACCACGTGGTCGAACGACCGCAGCGTGGACAGCCGGAACCGCGGGTCGTCGTTGTGGACGACCACGGGCTCGGCGCCGTTCACCTCCGCCAGGTGCTGGAAGAGGTTGAACGTGAACGAGTCGTAGTTGTCGATGAGCAGAGTCCGCATTGCGGACGGCACTCTACCTGGCAAAACACCCGATGGGAGCAACGAGAGAGAGCGGCCACAGATCGTGACCGCCCTCCGGGTGGAACGAGAACTCAGCTGCCGAGCAGGAACTTCGGATCAGCCGCCAGCTCCGCGAGCTGCGGGGTGAAGAACGGCTGCGCGTCCAGCTTCGGATAGTCGCTGTGGGCGTACTCCTCCTCCTGCCCGACCGTCACCGTCCAGCCGTTGGCCGCCCGGTAGGACGCCCAGGTCGAGGCTGGCTGGCCGGGCCCGCTCATCGACGCGAGGGTCGCGACCTGCTTCCCGGCGACCTCGTAGGTCTTGCAGTTGCCGGAGCCGCCCCCAGGCCGCTTGAGGATCGCGCACGGCTCGGCCGGGTCCTCCGGGTTCGGCGTGGTCACACGCACCGTGAGCTTGCCGACCTTGTCCCCCTTCCGCACCGGCACGTACGCCGTGTACTCCCAGACCTCCGGCGTCTCGCCCTTGTCCGACGAGACCTGCGCCTGGCCGCGGAGCATGCCGCTGCGGAAACCCGGGTCCTTGTACTGCAGGTCGGGGGTGTCGTACCCAGCCGGCACGGACGCCTTCGCCAGCTCCAGCAGCTGCGTGCCGCGGTCGGCCTGCGGGCCGCTGGTGGCCGTCCGGTCGGTCTGCCCGACCGGCCACTGCTCGCCCCACTGCGTGTCGGGCACACCCGAACTGGAGCTGCTCGGACCGGCTCCCGTCATGTACTCCTTCGCGCCCTGCGGGTTCAGCGCGAACGCCGACCCGAGGCCGACGCCGACCACCAGCACGGCGACCACGGCTCCCGTGATCGACGCCCTCCGCCTCGACCGGGCCTTGTGCGCCCTGGCGAGCGCGTTGCCCGGATCCATCGACGGCGGCGGGCTGCTCGCCACCACCACGTCCTGGAAAGCTCGCTTGAGGTCCTCTTCGTTCATCGAACCCTCTCCTGCTCCGAGAGCAGGCCACGCAGCGTCTGCAGCCCCCGCGCGGCCTGGCTCTTCACGGTTCCTTCCGAACACTTGAGGACGGCGGCCGTCTGCTCGACGGACATGTCCTCCCAGTACCGCAGGACGAGGCACGCACGTTGCTTCGGAGGCACCTTCGCCAGCGCCTCCAGCAACACCATGCGCTCCTCGGGGTAGGAGCCCGGTGGAGCGGCCGAGTCGGTCAGGTCGTCACTCGCCGACTCGAACCGGAACCACCCGCGCCGTCGCTCGGACAGGAACGTCCGCACCACGATCTGCCTGGTGTAGGCGTCCAGCGCCTCGTGCCGCTCGATCCTGCGCCAGGCCAGGTACAGCTTGGTGAAGGCCTGCTGCACGAGGTCTTCCGCGCGATGCCAGTCGCCGCACAGCAGGTATGCCGTGCCGCGCATGGCGTCGGAACGGGCCGCGAAGTACTCCTGGAACGCGGCGTCCCGATCACTCATCAGGTTTCCCCCTATCTGCGGTGCCGGGTTACTCACGCCACCTGGGGCCTGGCGGGTTGCACGAGTTCGCGAAACGCATACTGATGTCGTGATTTTCCTTTTGCTCCTCGGCGTACCCGTCGCGCTGGGCCATTTGTACCTGTGGCGGCGGCTGGTCGTGGACACCACGCTCCCGCGCACCGCCGGACGCCGGATCGGCACCGTGGCGATCGTCGCCGCGTTCCTCGTGCTGATGAGCGCTCTGGTCGTCACGCGCAGGGTGCCGCCGGAGTACGGGAAGTTCTTCGCCTGGCCGGGGTTCGTCTGGCTCGCCGTGCTCTTCTACCTGGCGATCGCGCTCGGGATCGCCGAGATCCCGCGCCGGATCCTGCTCAGGCGCGTCGCGGCCGCGCCGGTGGCCGTGGGCGCCGGTCCCGAGCCGGTCGAACCGGTCGAGGTCGTGCCGGACCCGTCGCGGCGGCTGTTCATCGCGCGCTCGGTGGCGATCGGGTCGGGCATCGCGGCGAGCGGCGTCGTCGGGTACGGCATGACGCAGGCGCTGGGCGCCCCGCAGCTGCTGAACGTGCCGGTGACGCTCGACAAGCTGCGGTCGTCGCTGTCGGGCTTCCGGATCGCGGTCGTGAGCGACATCCACCTCGGCCCGCTGCTCGGGCGTTCGCACACCGAGCGGATCGTGCGGATGATCAACGAACAGGAGGCCGACCTCGTCGCGATCGTCGGTGACCTGGTCGACGGCACCGTCGCGGAGCTGGGCGAGGCCGCCGCGCCGCTGCGGGACCTGGTGTCCAAGCACGGCAGCTTCTTCGTGACGGGCAACCACGAGTACTTCTCCGGTCACGAGCAGTGGATCGCGGAGCTCGACAGGCTCGGCGTGAACCCGTTGCGCAACGAGGGTTTGACCGTCGCCGGCGGCATCGACGTCGTGGGCGTGAACGACGTCACCGGCAGGTCCTACGACGACGGGCCGGACTTCGGCCGCGCGCTGTCGAAACGCGATCCGAACAACCCCGTCGTCCTGTTGTCACACCAGCCCGTGCTGGTCACCGACGCGTCTTCGCACGGCGTCGACCTCCAGTTGTCCGGTCATACACACGGCGGACAGATGGTGCCGTTCAACTTGTTCGTGCCGCTGCAGCAGCCCAGCACCGCGGGGTTGTCGAAGGTGGACGACACGTGGCTCTACACCAGTCGTGGCGCGGGTTTCTGGGGTCCGCCGGTGCGCGTGGGCGCCCCGCCGGACATCACGATGATCGAGCTGCGTTCTGCTGGCTAAATCACACTCGCCTGGACTGGCTTGCGCACTTCGGGTGTTCAGGCCGTAGAGTGGACGGCCGTGCCCGCGTGCGGAACGCGAGGCGGATGAAGGGGGACCCCTGGGGAAATGACCGAGAGCTTCGCCGTTGATCGGCGCAACGAGGCAGAGGCTCGTATTCGGCGTTTCCTGGACCAGGAGAACCCGTCGACACCGTGTCTGGTGATCGACCTCGAGACGATTCGCGCGCGCTACCAGGCAATTCACGCGGCCATGCCGGCCGTCGACATCTTCTACGCGGTCAAGTCGAACCCGGAGTCCGAGGTCGTCGGCACGCTGGTCGCGGAGGGTGCGCGGTTCGACGTGGCGTCGCCCGCGGAGATCGACCTGTGCCTGGCGCGTGGCGCCGCGCCGTCGTCGATCTCCTACAGCAACCCCATCAAGAAGGCCGTCGACATCGCGTACGCGTACTCGCGCGGCGTGCGGATGTTCGTGTCGGACAGCGAGCAGGACGTCCGGTTCGTCGCCGAGCACGCGCCCGGTTCGTCCGTGCTGGTGCGGATCCTCGTCCACAGCAAGGGTTCCACGTACCCGTTCGGCAACAAGTTCGGTTGCGATCCCGAGATGGCGACGGACCTCTTGCGGCTCGCGCACGGGTTGGGACTCGTTCCTCTCGGAGTCGCGTTCCACGCGGGCTCGCAACAACTCTCCGTCGAGGGCTGGGACACCGGCATCGCCGACGCCGCCCTGATCGCCGCCAAGCTGCGCGCGGAGGGCATCGAGACCACGACGGTGAACCTGGGTGGCGGGCTTCCCGCCGTGTACCAGGAGTCCACGCCGTCACTGGAGTCCTTCGCCTCTGCCATCGAGGCTTCGCTCGCGCGACACTTCGGTGCCGTGCGTCCCAGGGTGATGATCGAGCCGGGCCGGGCGATCTCCGCCGAGGCCGGGATGATCCGTTCGTCGGTCGTGCTGGTGTCGCGGAAGTCCTATTCGGACGAACGCCGGTGGGTCTACGTCGACATCGGCCGCTACCAGGGTCTCGCCGAGACCGAGGGCGAGGCGATCGCGTACCGGTTGCGGACCTCGCGCGACGGCGGTCCCGCCGGACCGGTCGTGCTGGCCGGTCCCACGTGCGACGCGGACGACGTGATCTACCAGCACACCCGCTACGACCTGCCGCTCGACCTGCAGGCGGGCGACCACGTGGACATCCTCCACGCCGGCGCCTACACCTCCTCCTATTCGTCCGTGTGCTTCAACGGCTTCCCGCCGTTGGCCACGTACTGCATCTAAGACCGTTTGCACATCACATAGTTTGGAGTGATTGATGTCCGAAGCGCCCTGTCAGACCGAGGAGACCGTCGGTTTGTTCGCGGGACAGCACGTACTTGCAGAGCTTTCGGGTGTGAGTGCCGATCTGCTCGATGACGAGCAGTTCCTCAAGCACGCCCTCGGTGAGGTTCTCACGCAGGCCGACGCAACCGTGCTGGAGGTGATCTCCAAGAAGTTCGATCCCCAAGGAGTCACCGTGCTGGCCCTGCTGTCGGAATCCCATGCCTCGATCCACACGTACCCCGAAGTGGGTTCGGTGTTCGTCGACGTGTTCACCTGCGGTACTCGTGCGAAACCCGCGCTGGCCGTCCAGCTACTCGCTGACGCCCTGGGCGCTGCTCATGTGAGCACGGATCTCGTCACTCGTGGCGTCAAGGAGCATGTCGCGTGAACACCATCAACGAGCCTCTTGCCGAGGGCATGACCCGCCACTGGCAGGTGGACGAGGTGCTGGTCGACACCAAGACCGACTTCCAGCACCTGGTGATCGCCCGCACGGCCCAGGGGTTGTCGCTCTTCTGCGACAACGACCGCCAGTCGACGGAGTTCAGCCAGCTGACCTACCACGAGGCCCTGATGGTGCCGGCGCTGCTGCTGGCCGACACCGTCGAGCGCGTGCTGGTCATCGGCTCCTCCGAGGGCGTCGTGTGCCAGATGGCCGTTCAGCACGGTGCGACCGTCGTCGACCACATCGACATCGACGAGCAGGCCGTGAAGCTGTGCGCGGAGCACCTCCCGTACGGCTACACGATCGAGGAGCTGGCCGCCGCGGAGAAGGGTGACGGCCCGGTCCGCGTGCAGTACATCGACGGGTTCGAGTACATCCGCACGACGTCGGAGAAGTACGACATCGTGCTGGTGGACCTGCCCGACGAGCGCGAGGAGGAGGCGCAGCACAACCGCCTGTACGGCGCGGACTTCCTGCGCATGTGCAAGGCGCTGCTGCGTCCCGGGGGCGTCGTCGTCAACCAGTCCGGGTGCCAGACGATGTGGCGCAACACCACGCTGATCCGCTCGTGGCAGCGGTTCAACGAGGTGTTCGAGACGGTCGCGTACTACGGCTCGGACGAGCACGAGTGGGCGTACCTGTTCGGCCGCGCGGACGTCGTCGAGGACCCGACCGCGCTGATGGTCGAGCGGTTGAAGACGGCCGGGTACCAGCCCGAGTCGATCGACGACCTGGCGTTGCTGGGCAACAGCATCCCGCCGTACCGGGTGCGGCAGTCGCTGGCCTGACCGAGGCACGAGAAAGGGGCGCTTCCCGTTTCGCGGGAAGCGCCCCTTTTCGTTGCGGTCGCTACGCCAGCGACTGCTTCAGGAAGTCGACCTGCAACAGCAGGAGGTTCTCCGCCACCTGCTCCTGCGGCGTCATGTGCGTGACGCCCGAGAGCGGCAGCACGGTGTGCGGGCGGCCCGCGGCGAGCAGTGCGCTGGACAGGCGCAGCGTGTGTGCGGCCACCACGTTGTCGTCGGCCAGGCCGTGGACGATCATCAGCGGGCGGGAGAGCTTGTCCGCGTCGTCGATGAGCGAGTTGCGGTCGTAGACCTCGGGCTCGGCGTCCGGGTGGCCGAGGTAGCGCTCGGTGTAGTGGGTGTCGTAGAGGCGCCAGTCGGTGACCGGGGCGCCGGCGATGCCCGCGTGGAAGACGTCCGGGCGGCGCAGCACGGCCAATGCGCTCAGGTAGCCGCCGTAGGACCAGCCCCGGATCGCCACGCGCGTCAGATCGAGGTCGGGCTCGACCGCGGCGGCCGCTTCGAGTGCGTCCACCTGGTCCTCGAGGGTGGCGCCGGCGAAGTCGAACGCGATCGCGCGCTCCCACGCGAGGCCGCGGCCGGGGGTGCCGCGGCCGTCGGCGACCAGCACCGCGAAACCCTGGTCCGCGAGCCACTGCGAGGCCAGGAAGGCGTTCTGGGCCGACACGACGCGCTGGGCGTGCGGGCCGCCGTACGGGTCCAGCAGCACCGGGAGCTTGGTGCCGGGCACGTGGCCGGTCGGCAGCAGGAGCGCGGCGCGGAGGCCGCGTTCGCCGAGGGTCAGCATGCGCGGGGACGCCGTGATGACCGGCGTGTCCGCCCACGACTCGATCACGTGGTCGCCCACGCGCACCTTCGCTCCGAACCAGTCCAAAGTGGCCGACACGAGCACAACCGTGTCACCGCCCCGGACCGCGGCGTGCACACCGTCCTCAGAGGACAGCCGGGTGGTCTCGGCGCCGACCGAGTAGACGTGCGTCTGCGTCGGGTCGTCGGCGGAGGCGGCGACGAGGATCGAGTCGTCGCCGATGTCGAGGACCCGGCGCACCTGCAGACCGGACGTCAGGACGTCGTCGCCGACCTGCAACGCGTACTCGTCGCCGGAGCCCACGATCCGCACGAGGCGCCCGTCGGGGGTCCAGGCCGGAGCGCCGTCGCTCACCTCGAGCCACACCGGGTCGGTCTCGGTCGCGAGCTCGGTGACGGCGCCCGTGTCGGGGGCCAGGGTGTGGATCGTGCGGGTGCGCTGGTCGCGGGTCTGCGTGGTGATCAGCGGGGCACCACCGGACGACCAGTGCACGTCGTTGAGGTAGTCGAACTCGAGCAGCACCGGGACGAAGGTGCCGTCGAGCGACACGACGTGCAGCGACACGGCGGCGTTCTGCGTGCCCGCCGCGGGGTAGGCGATCTCGGTGGCGGCGGTGGCGGGGTTCGCCGGGTCCGCGATGTACCAGCGCTGCACCGGGGAGTTGTCCACGCGCGCGGCGATGAGCCGCTTGCCGCCCGGCTCCCACCAGTAACCGCGGTAGCGCGACATCTCCTCGGCCGCGATGAACTCGGCGAGGCCGAACGTCACGTCCTCGCCGTCCGGCACGGCGACGGCGTAGTCCTCGCCCGACTCCAGCTCGACCACCCGCAACGTGCCGCGCGTGACGTACGCGACGCGCTCGCCCGTCGGGTCGACGCGCGGGTCGATGACCCCGCCCTCGGTCGGCAACTCGCGGACGTCACCGCTCATCAGGTCGGCGACGAACAGACGGCCGGACAGCGCGAACGCGGCCACCGAGGCGTCCCGCGAGAGCGAGTAGCCGACGAGGCCGGCTCCCGACTCGCGCGTGCGCTCCCGGCGCGCCCTCTCCTCCGCGGGCAGATCCTCCGGGTCCGACAGCAGCGTCGCCGGGTCGGCGAGCAGACGTTCGGTTCCGGTGGAGGTGTTCAACTCCCAGAGGCCGTTCGCACGACCGGCGGCCGTGGCAGGGCGGAGGAAGAAGACACGTGCGCCGTCAGCCGACACCGCGAACGTCCTCGGTGCGCCGACGGTGAACCGCTGGGTGCGCGCCTGCTGGCGCGGAAAGGAGATGTCGTTGCCCACGGCCCCACACTAACCCGCGCTCCGGCCGTGACGGCACCGCGCGAGGACGGGGCGCTCACCCGCCTGCACCCGGCGCAGTTCGCCGCGGCGGTCTGACACCTGCCCGGTCCTGCTCGCGCTCGCACAAGAGCGCGAGCAGGACCGTTCTCAGGCCTTGGCTCGACTCTTCGGAGGCAGCGGGAAGAAGCCGCTGGTGCGCCGGACGTACTCGGCGTAACCAGGACGGCGCGACACGATGTCCTTCTCCAGCAACGGCTTGCCGCTGCCCTTCGCGAGCAGCCACGTCATGACCACCGGGCCGATGATCGTGAGCGCGGCGACCCACGAGTGCAACGCGAACAGGTACAGGCCCCACCAGACGACCGAATCACCGAAGTAGTTCGGATGCCTCGTGTAGCGCCACAACCCTCTGTCCATCACGGCGCCCTTGTTCGCCGGATCCGCACGGAACCGGGAGAGCTGCCAGTCACCCACGGCCTCGAAGACGAAGCCGACCAACCACACGCCAGTGCCCACCCAATCCAGCACTCCGAACGGGGCCGAAAGGTGCTGCGCGGCCTGCACCGGCAGCGACACGATCCACATCAGCACGGCCTGCAACAGGTAGACCCGGTACATCTTCAGGCGCGGATTTCCCTTGGCACGCCTCAGGATGTCCTGATACCGCGGATCTTCGTCCTTGCCCTTGTTGCGCGAGTGGATGTGCACGCCCAGGCGTACGCCCCACACCGCGGTGAGCGCGGTGATGATCCACTGCCGAGTCGGTTCGCCCTCCGCGAACACCAACGTGAGCACCGCGATCACGGCGAAGCCGGGGCCCCACACGGAGTCGATCAGGTCGTACCGCTTGCGGGAGTCCGCGTACAGGAACAGCCCGCTCAGCAGTGCGAGGACCGCGACGAGGGTGATCAGGAAGCTCATCGGGCGACCAGCTCACGCCGCACGCGCGGCATGCCGCTGCGCCCGTTCTCGCTCCTGCGCACCGCGAGGACCTGGTCAACCCCCATCCGCCCCTCCTCGAACGTCAGCGCGCCGCCCGCGAGGTACAGCCGCCAGACCCGCGCCTGCCCCTCACCGACCAGCGCGACGACCTCGTCCCACCGTTCCTCGAGAGTGTCCGCCCACGCGCGCACGGTCCACACGTAGTGCTCGCGCAACGCGTGCACGTCACGGATCTCGAGGCCGGCGCCTTCGAGGAAGCCCGTCGTCTGACTGACCGGCCGCATGTGCATGTCCGGTGCCACGTACGACTCGATGAACGCGCCGCCACCGGGCGCGTTGCGTCCGCGCGACATCTGCTGGAGCAGCAGGCGCCCCTCGGGCTTGAGCAACCGGTACAGCGTCGAGGCGTACTCGGGGTAGTTGCTCTCGCCGACGTGCTCGCCCATCTCGATCGTGGAGATCGCGTCGAACGGCTCGTCACGCACCTCGCGGTAGTCCTGCAACCGCACCTCGACGCGTCCGGTCAGCCCTTCGGCCTCGATCCGCTTGAGGATGTGCTCGCGCTGCTGCGCGGAGATCGTCACACCCGTCGCGTGCACGCCGTAGTGCTTCGCCGCGTGGATGATCATCGAACCCCACCCGCACCCGACGTCGAGCAGCCGCATGCCCGGCTCCAGGCCGAGCTTGCGGCACACGAGGTCGAGCTTGTTGTGCTGCGCCTGCGCGAGCGACTCGTCCTCGGACGTGAAGTACGCGCACGAGTACGCCATGCTCGGGTCGAGCACGAGCTGGTAGAACGCGTTGCTCAGGTCGTAGTGGTGCGAAATGGCGTCCCGGTCGCGGCTCTTGGTGTGCAGCGCGCCCTTGAGCCGCGCCTCCTCCTTCGGCGCGTCCGGGTTCGGCCCCAGCACCTTGAGCTTCACCGCGAGCTTCGCGACCTCCGAGATCTTCGGGCGCCGGGTGACACCCCGCCGCACGAGCCCCCAGATCTGCGAGAGACCGCTCGCGAGGTCTCCTTCCACGTCGAGCTCCCCGCTCACGTACGCGCGCGCGAGCCCCAACTCGTTCGGACTCCACACGAGCCGGCGCAACGCGTCCCGCGACCGGATCACGAGCACCGTGCCGTCCTGCGGCCCGGCGACGCTCCCGTCCCACGCCCGAATTCCGATCGGCAACGGCGCACCCAGCACCCGTTCGGCCATTCCCGCCAGCTGACCAGCGACGACCACCCTGCACCTCCTGCGTGACCTGGCTCCGCCAGACGTTCGAGCGGCGACGAGGTTCGGTTCGTTTCTGAACCGAGACGCAACCCCGCCCGTATGGCCTCGATAGAGCGAACGGATGGACAAGGAGGACATGAGTGTGATCCGACGTAACCGCATTGCCATCGGGCTCGCCGCGGGACTGGCAGTTGTGCTGGGTCTGGGTGTCTGGAGCGCCACGGGAAGTGGCTCGAACAACTCCAAGCCGGTGGCACAGACCGAAACCGACCTGGGCGTCCTCGGTGACTACGGCGACGTGGGTCAGCCCCCGGTACTCCAGGAACCCGCTGCGGCGCCCGAGACCCCCGTCCAGCAGCAGGCCCCCGAGACCCCGGCCGCACAGCCCGCGGCGCAGCCTCCGGCAGCAGCCCCGGTCAGCACGTTGAGGCTGGTCGGCAAGAGCGTCGACAAGATGGGCCAGGTCGTCCAGGACGGCGATGGCCGCACCCTCTACCGCTTCGACAAGGACGTCCCGAAGCCGGAGGGCAAGTCGAACTGCAACGACCAGTGCGCCGTGACGTGGCCGCCGCTGCTGTCGGACACGATCCCGCAGCTGGAGGGCGTCGACCAGAAGCTGGTCTCCCTGATCACCCGCGCCGACGGCAAGAAGCAGGTCGCCATCGACGGCTGGGCCCTCTACACCTATTCGAAGGACCCGGCGCCGGGCAAGTGGGCGGGCCAGGGCATCGGCAACACCTGGTTCGTGATCCAGCCCAACGGCAAGCGCAACGTCGAGTGCCTCCCGCCCGGTGTGACGGCCCCCGCGGCGTAACCCACAGCATCCCGTTAGGACGGTCCATCTGAGACACACATCACCCTGACACGGTGAAACCCCGGCCCTGGGGAAGGGGCCGGGGTTCCCGTCGTTTCGCTCTCGGGTCACGGAAGGGCGCCACCGGCAGCCGGTGGCGCCCTTCGCCGTTCAGCGACGGCCACGCGCCCGCCCTCCGCGAAGCCGAAGGCGAGCCATGCGATGGCGAAGCCGAGCCGTCCTGAGCACACGAACCTGGCGGTGGTGGCTCCCCCGCAGACGTAACCACCCACGCAACAGCAAGCCGCCGAACGCACCAGGCGTGCCATCAACCCGCCAGCGGCGTTGGACCGGCTCCTTGGGGAGTGTCGGGAGTCTGAGGGCAGAGCCCTCAGCCAACACACGCAACGCGCCCGCAAGCCAGCCGCCAGCAACCCGCAAGCTGACGCAGGCGTCCCTCCAAAAGGAAGACCCCCTGAGCCCAAACGCTGCTCAGGGGGTCCGACAAGATCAGAAAGCACGCATCAGGCTCTCAGAGCGTCGAGTACAGCGGGTGCTTCGCCGCCAGCACCTCGACCCGGGCCCGCAGCTCCTCAACAGCCGCACCGGGCTTCAAGGCCTCCGCGATCACATCCGCGACCTCGGCGAAGTCGACCTCACCGAACCCGCGCGTGGCCAACGCCGGCGTGCCGATCCGCAGCCCCGACGTGACCATCGGCGGACGCGGGTCGTTCGGCACGGCGTTGCGGTTGACCGTGATGCCGATCTGGTGCAGCACGTCCTCGGCCTGCTTGCCGTCCAGTTCGGACGACACCAGGTCGACCAGGACCAGGTGCACGTCGGTGCCCCCGGTGAGCACCTTCACGCCGGCCGCGGCGACGTCGGCCTGCGACAGGCGGTCGGCCAGGATCCGGGCGCCTTCCAGCGTGCGGCGCTGGCGGTCCGCGAACTCCGGCGAGGCCGCGTGCTTGAACGCCACGGCCTTGGCCGCGATCACGTGCTCCAGCGGGCCGCCCTGCTGGCCGGGGAACACCGCGGAGTTGATCTTCTTGGCGATGTCCGCCTCGTTGGAGAGGATCACGCCGCCACGCGGGCCGCCGAGGGTCTTGTGGGTCGTGGTCGTCGTGACGTGCGCGTGCGGCACGGGCGACGGGTGCAGGCCCGCGGCGACGAGGCCCGCGAAGTGCGCCATGTCGACCATCAGGTAGGCCTCGACCGAGTCCGCGATGCGGCGGAACTCGGCGAAGTCCAGCTGGCGCGGGTAGGCGGACCAGCCCGCGACGATCAGCTTGGGCCTGTGCTCCTGGGCCAGGCGCTCTACCTCGGCCATGTCGACGCGGCCGTCGCCGTCCGAGACGTGGTACGGCACGACGTTGTAGAGCTTGCCGGAGAAGTTGATGCGCATGCCGTGGGTCAGGTGGCCGCCGTGCGCCAGGTCCAGGCCCAGGATCGTGTCGCCGGGCTGCAACAGGGCGAACATGGCGGCCGCGTTGGCCTGCGCGCCGGAGTGCGGCTGGACGTTCGCGAAGCCGGCGCCGAAGAGCGACTTGATGCGCTCGATGGCGAGGCGCTCGACGACGTCCACGTGCTCGCAGCCGCCGTAGTAGCGGCGGCCGGGGTAGCCCTCGGCGTACTTGTTGGTCAGCACCGAGCCCTGGGCCTGCAGGACCGAGACGGGCGTGAAGTTCTCCGAGGCGATCATCTCGAGAGTGCCCTGCTGGCGTGCCAGCTCGGCCGCAACGGCCTCGGCCACCTCGGGGTCATACTCCGCGAGGGAAGCGTTGAACTGGTCGGACATCTGGAAGATCTCCCTTACTTGGCGCGCTTGTAGAACGGAAGTGCGACGACCTCGACCGGCTGCTTCTTGCCGCGGACGTCCACCAGCAGTTGGGTGCCCGGTTCGGCACTGGCCTTGGTCACGTAGGCCATCGCGACGGAGTAGCCGAGGGTCGGGGACAGCGCGCCCGACGTCACCTCGCCCACGACCTCGTCGCCGTTCAGCACCGCGTAGCCGTGGCGCGGGGCGCGGCGCTCGGGGGTCTTCAGTCCGACCAGGACCGAGTCCACACCGGACTCCGCGACCTTGGTCAGGGCGTCGCGGCCCACGAAGTCACCGGGCTTGTCGAGCTTCACGACGCGGCCCAGGTTCGCGTTGTACGGCGTGAGCGACGTCGTCAGCTCGTTGCCGTACAACGGCATCCCGGCCTCGAGGCGCAGCGTGTCGCGGCAGCCGAGACCGCACGGCTTGAGCTCGTGCGCCTCACCCGCGGCGAGCAGCGCCGCCCACACGGCGGACGCGTCGGCGGGCGCGACGAACAGCTCGAAGCCCTCCTCACCGGTGTAGCCGGTGCGGGCGAGCAGCGCGTCGACACCGGCCACGGTGGACGGGTACGAGGCGTAGTACTTGACCGTCGACAGGTCCGTTTCGGTGAGACCCGAGAGGATCTCGACCGACTTCGGGCCCTGGATGGCGATGAGCGCGTAGTCGGTCGACCTGTCCGTGACGACGGTGTCGAAGCCGGCGGCGCGCTCGACCAGAGCTTCAGCCACCACTGCAGCGTTGGAGGCGTTCGCGACGACCATGAACTCCTCGTCGCCGAGGCGGTACACGATCAGGTCGTCGATCACGCCGCCGTCGGCCTGGGTGATCATCGTGTAGCGCGCCTTGCCGACGGCCAGCGCGGAGATGTGCCCGACCAGCGCGTGGTCGAGGGCCTCCCCCGCGGCCGGGCCGGTCAGCACGATCTCACCCATGTGCGTGAGGTCGAACAGGCCGGCGGTGGTGCGCACCGCGTGGTGCTCCGCCAGCTCGGACGAGTAGCGCAGCGGCATCCGCCAGCCCGCGAAGTCGGTGAACATCGCGCCGAGCTGCTCGTGCTCGGCGTTCAGAGGCGTGAGGCGGGACATCAGAACGCTCCTCCAGGGTGCGCCGAAGAGCCGGACGCGGCCGGCTGAGGCATCAGAAGAATGACACGGTCCATCGGAGACTCCTCACTAGAGCGAGCCTCCCCCTCTGTCATGAGCCTGAGAGCTTCACCACCGGAGTGGCTTGCACCGTGGGCGAGGCCGCCGAGCGGCCTGCTTTCCAGAGTTGCCTTCGTCGCGCGGTACTTGTACCTGAGAGATTCCGGGGAGGAGTTGCTCCTTCGGCGCTCCCACCGAAGGGAGCTCTCCCGCGCGACGTCAACGGCCGTGTTCAGTTGGTAGCCCCAGACGCTAGCAGGCCAAACGTCACAGCGGCACGCCCTGCGCCGTCTTCTCGACCACCTTGCGCTCCGCCCAGAACGACAGGAACGGCACGGTGCCGGCGAGCAGCACGAGGGCGGTGCCCTTGATCGACCAGCGCAGCTTCAGCGCCAGGTCGACGGAAATCACCAGGTAGATGGCGTAGAGGAAGCCGTGGACCGGGCCGACGACCTTCATCGCGCCGCCCATGTCCGCGGCGTACTTGAGCACCATGGCCACGACCAGGAGCAACAGGAAGACTCCGACCACGTAAGCCATGACCCTGAACCGGGTCAACGCACCCTTCATCTGCCCGCCTTCGCTCAACGACCGTCCCGCGCGTTGAGGTCCGCGAGCATGCGGTTGTAGGCCGCGAGCTCCGCGTCCTCGTCGTCGTCGATGTGCTCGACAGGCGCGGGTTTGACGGCGACAACCGTACTTACCGGCTTCGGAGCAGGCGCAACCGGCTCGGGTGAGAGAGCCTCGTCACGGCGTTCGCGCGCGAGCCTGCGGAAGCGCCACACCATGAAGAGCGGGAAGAGGCCGAAGAGCGGCCACTGGAGCACGTAGCCGAGGTTCTGGAACGTGCCGCTGGCGGACTCGAAGCGCTGCCACTGCCAGTACGCGAGCCCGCAACAGACGACCAGCGCCGCCAGACAGGCGAACGCGATCAGCACACGTTGGGGAGTAAGGAGGCCGCGCACGACCTCCACACTACTTGGGTGAGGCCTCCGCGAAGAGGAGGCCACCCGTGAAGGGATGGAGTCCTTCGGGGGGTCCGGGGGCCGCCCCCGGCGAAAACACTCCGAAGTCGGCTTGGCGAGCGCGCTCCGCGAGCGCGCAACACCACCAACGCAGGGCTCCCGCCTCCGAGAGCCCGTTGCCGAACTACGCGACGCCGTCCCGGCGCTGCCTCTGCAGACGTGCGACGCACCAGGCCGCGGCGGAGCCACGGCGGAGGTGCTGGAGAACCGTCATCGGTCCCAGGCGCCTCCCGAGGTCGGCAGGCGTGAGGCCGGCCGCGCGGTAGTCGAGCGCGCGCTGGTCCAGCGGGCTGATGCCCGCGTCCCACCACTGCTCGGCCTCGGCGACGTCGCCCACCAGCTGCCAGTAGCTCGCCGCGGCGGCGAGCAGTGCCTCGGGTGCCTCCGGCGCCCGCTTGCGCATCGCGGCCACGTAGGCCGGATCCGCCGAGTCGACCTTGACCAAGCCACGCGACCCGCTCCTGCCTCCCCGCTGCACGGGGATGCCTGGCGCCGAGGGGGGAGCCTCCGCGAGCCACGCGTTCTTGATCCGGTTCACCTCCTGCATCTCTGCGTCATCAGACCGTTCAGCCGCCCACTGCTGCAACAGCTCGTGGACCCCGGAGTCCTCGACCATCAATGCCTCCTCGTCGGTCGGGGATCGGCCATTGCAGCGGAAGGTATTCGGTAGGTCTGACAATCGCCAGACCCTGAATCACCAGAACACCCGTTACCAGTGCGTGATTGGCCGCATTCCACCCGTCCGGCTCAACGCGGACGGCCGAAGATCACCGTCCGTCACTAGGCGAGAGGGGTGGCCGTCCCGAAGAGGCTCCTGACGAAGGTGATGATCGACTCCGCGCCCTGACGCAGCCAGCCGAGGACCTGCTGCACCGCCGAAGCGGACTGCTCGGGCTGGGTGATCAGGAGGAACAGCACCAGCGCGACGCCCGCCAGCACTAGCACCTTCTTGAGGTTCACAGGTACCTCTCCGTCCGTGTCGTCCACAGGTCGGGCGGCACGCCGCCCGTGTCACCCGTCATGGTCCCTCATTCACCCTTGCGATGAACAACGACCACGCCCAAGTCGACCCAGGATCCACCAGCGACGCACGCCTGCACGGCGGCCAATGTCACCCGAATGGCGGCTAAAGAGGGGCGTCAGCAGCGCCGATGTCCTGGGCACGAGGTGAACACGAAGACCCTCGCATCCCACACCTTGGAAGACGGACTGTTGCACCGGGCCTCACCCGGATGCCGAACGCGCCCCATCACGCACTGTCACGCCCTCGTGGCGCACTAAAAGCGCGCCCGGGCATTATCCAATTACTCCAGACCGCCGCAGTTCCATAATTCGGGCTTCCGACACACCCATGTCGGCAAGCACTTCCCCGGTGTTCGTCCCGGCCGGGACCGGAGGCGTCGGAACGGCCGCCGGAGTGCGGTCGAACCGGGGCGCCGGAGCCGGGTGCAGAGCACCGCCCACGTCCACGAAAGTGTGGCGGGCCGCGTTGTACGGGTGATCCGCCGCCTCGGCGGGGGTCAGCACCGGCGCCAGGCACGCGTCCGTGCCCTCCGCGAGCTCGGCCCACTCGTCCCGCGACCGCGTCTTCACCGCCGCCGCGATGCGTTCCCGCAGCTCGGGCCAGTTCGCCGGGTCGTTGCGCGAAGGAGCGTCCTGCAGGCCCAGCACCCGCACCAGGTCGGCGTAGAACTTCTCCTCCAGCGCGCCCACCGCCACGTACCGCCCGTCCGCGGCCTCGTAGACGTCGTAGAACGGCACTCCACCGTCGAGCATGTTCTCGCCGCGGCCACCGGACCACATGCCCGCGGAGCGCATCCCGTGCAGGAACGTCGTCAGCAACGCCGCCCCGTCGACCATCGCGGCGTCCACGACCTGGCCCCGCCCGGAACGTTCCCTTTCGTACAGCGCGGCCAGGACGCCGAGGGCCAGCAGCAGCCCTCCCCCGCCGAAGTCGCCCAGCAGGTTGATGGGGAACGACGGCGGCCCGCCGGCCCGTCCCAGGGGCTCGAGCGCGCCCGCGACGGCGATGTAGTTGATGTCGTGCCCGGCGCGGTCGGCCAGGGGCCCGTCCTGCCCCCAGCCGGTCATGCGCCCGTAGATGAGGCGCGGGTTGCGGGCGAGGCACTGCGCGGGGCCGATGCCCAGCCGTTCGGTGACGCCCGGCCGGAACCCCTCGATCAGCACGTCCGAGCGCTCGACCAGGCCCAGCACCAGCTCGGCGCCCTCGGGTCGGCGGGTGTCGATCGCGATCGAGCGCCGGCCGCGGGTGAGGAAGTCGCCGGGGACGGTCGAGCTGCTCCCCGGCTTGTGCACCTGGACCACGTCCGCGCCCAGGTCGGCCAGCACCATGGCGCCGAACGGCGCGGGCGCGAGCCCGGCCAGTTCGACGACCCGGAGTCCCGCCAGAGGGCCGCTCACAGGGACCTCGCGATGATTTCCTTCATGATCTCGTTCGTGCCGCCGTAGATCCGCTGGACGCGGGCGTCGGACCAGGCACGTGCGATCGGGTACTCGTTCATGTAGCCGTAGCCGCCGAAGAGCTGCACGCACTCGTCGACGACCCTGCTCAGCCGGTCGCTGGCCCACCACTTCGCCATCGCCGCGGTCGGCACGTCCAGTTCGCCGCGCAGGTGCTTCTCGACGCACTCGTCGATGAACGCCCTCGTCACGGACGCCTCGGTGGCGCACTCGGCGAGCTTGAAGCGGGTGTTCTGGAACTTGATCAGCTCCTTGCCGAACGCCTTGCGCTCCCTCACGTACTTCAGCGTGAGGTCGACGGCGGCCTCGATGCCCGCGATGCAGCAGACACCGATGATCAGACGCTCCTGCGGCAGCTGCTGCATGAGCTGGACGAACCCCTGGCCCTCCTGCCCGCCGAGGAGGTTCGCGGCGGGCACGCGGACGTCGTCGAAGAACAGCTCGGCGGTGTCCTGGCCCTTCATGCCGACCTTGTCGAGCACGCGGCCGCGGCGGATGTCGTTCTCCACGACGAGCAGCGAGATGCCGGTGGCGCCCTGCGCGGGGTCGGTCTTGGCGACGACGATGACGAGGTCCGCGAGCGCGCCGTTGGTGATGAAGGTCTTCGAGCCGTTGATGACGTACTCGTCGCCGTCCTTGAGAGCCTTCGTGCGGATGCCCTGGAGGTCGGAGCCGGCGCCGGGTTCGGTCATCGCGATCGCGCCGACGTACTCGCCGGACGCGAGCTTGGGCAGCCAGCGCCGCTTCTGCTCCTCCGTGCCGTAGGAGTTGAGGTAGTGGGCAACGATGCCGCTGTGGACGCTGTTGCCCCACGAGCTGTCGCCGGCGCGCGCCTGCTCCTCCAGCAGCACGGCCTCGTGCGCGAACGTGCCGCCACCGCCGCCGTACTCCTCGGGGATGCTCAGGCACAGCAGCCCGAGCTCGCCCGCCTTCGTCCAGAGGTCGCGGTCGACCTGCTTCTGCTCGGCGAAGCGTTCGGCGTTCGGCGTGACCTCCTTCTCGAAGAACGTGCGCGCGAGCTGGCGCAACTGGTCCAGGTCGCTGTCCATCCACCGCGATCGACGCTCTGCCATGCGGTCCACGAAACCACCGCGCGGTGATCCACACCATGACCGCCGCGCCAGGGCGTCACCCGAAAATCTGAGCGAAATTCCCACCCCGTCGTCCAGACTGGTCGGTATGCAGATCCATCAGGTCGCGCCGGACGAGTGGCGGCTGTGGCGGGACATCCGCCTGGAGGCCCTGTCGAGCGACCCCGAGGAGTTCGGGTCGACGCTGGCGGTCGAGCAGGAGTTCGACGACGCCGCGTGGCGGGAACGCGTGGCCGAGGGCCTCAAGGTCGTCGCGCTGGACGACGAGCCCGTCGCCCTGGTCGCGGCCACCGCGAAGCCGGAGGGGCTCTACCTCTACTCGATGTGGGTGCGGCCGTCGCACCGCGGGCGCGGACTCGGGGAAGGCCTGCTCAAGGCCGTTCTCGAGTGGGCGGCGGAGGAGGGCTGGAAGGTCGTGCGGCTGCGCGTGTGGGTAGACAACCTGCCCGCGCGCAGGCTCTACAAGCGGCTCGGGTTCGTCGAGACGGAGGATCCCGAGTACCTGCAGCTCGCGGTGAGCTAATCGGTCACCCTTCACGGTCATGGCCAGCTGCGGGGAGCGGGCCTAGCGTGGTGTCATGAGCGAAGCCTTGATCTTCGACGCGGTGCGCACGCCGCGCGGCAAGGGCAAGCGCGGGGCGCTGCACAGCGTCAAGCCCGTCGAGCTGGCCGCCGGTGTGCTGCGCGCGCTGTCCGAACGCAACTCCCTCGACACCTCCGCGGTGGACGACGTCGTGTTCGGCGTCGTGTCCCCGCTCGGCGAGCAGGGCGGGGACATCGCCCGCACGGCGCTGCTGGCCGCCGGGTGGGACCAGCGTCCCGCCGGTGTGCAGCTCAACCGGTTCTGCGCCTCGGGCCTCGAGTCCGTGAACCTCGCCGCGGCCAAGGTCGCGTCCGGGTTCGAGGACCTCGTGGTGGCGGGTGGCGTCGAGTCGATGTCGCGCGTGCCCATGGGCTCCGACGGCGGTGCGTGGGCGATCGACCCGCAGACGAACTTCGACCTCTCGTTCGTGCCGCAGGGCGTCTCGGCCGACCTGATCGCGACGCTCGAGGGCTTCTCCCGCACGGACGTCGACTCCTGGGCCGCCCGGTCGCACGCCCGCGCGTTCGAGGCGCAGAAGAACGGCTGGTTCGAGCGGTCCGTCGTCCCGGTCGTCGACCAGAACGGCACGGTGGTGCTCAAGGAGGACGAGACGATCCGTCCCGAGTCCACCGTGGAGTCCCTCGGCAGGCTCAAGCCGAGCTTCCAGTTCCACGGCGACCTCGGCTACGACACCGTCGCGATCGACCGCTACCCCACCGTCGAACGCATCAGCCACGTGCACACGCCGGGCAACTCGTCGCAGATCGTCGACGGCTCCGCCGCGATGCTGATCGGGTCCGCGGCGGCGGGCAAGGCGCTCGGCCTGACCCCGCGCGCCCGGATCGTCTCCGTGGCCGTCGTGGGCACCGAGCCGACGATCATGCTCACCGGACCGGCGCCGTCCGCGCGCAAGGCGCTCGACAAGGCGGGCCTCTCGGTCGAGGACATCGACCTGTTCGAGGTCAACGAGGCGTTCTCGTCGGTCGTGCTGAAGTTCCTGCGGGACATGGACATCCCCGAGGACAAGGTCAACGTCAACGGCGGCGCGATCGCGCTCGGCCACCCGCTCGGCGCCACCGGCTGCATGATCCTCGGCACGCTGCTCGACGAGCTGGAGCGCCGGGACCTGCGCCGGGGCCTCGCCACGCTGTGCGTGGGCGGCGGCATGGGTATCGCGACGATCATCGAGAGGGTCTGAGGCATGCCGTTCCACTACGACAAGGACGCGGACGGCATCGTCACCCTGACGATGGACATGTCCGGCTCAGCCAACGTCATGAACGACGAGTACCGCGACCTGATGGGCGACGCGGTCTCGAAGCTCGAGGGCGACGACATCACCGGCGTGGTGATCACGTCCGCCAAGAAGACGTTCTTCGCCGGTGGCGACCTGAACGTGCTGATCTCGATCACCCCGGAGAACGCCTCGCAGGCGCTCGACGGCGTCGAGGAGCTCAAGTCGCAGCTGCGGCGCCTGGAGAAGCTCGGCAAGCCGGTCGTGGCCGCCATCAACGGCACCGCGCTCGGCGGCGGGTTCGAGATCGCGCTCGCCTCGCACCACCGGATCCTGCTGAACGACGACAGCATCCGCGTCGGCCTGCCCGAGGCGACGCTCGGCCTGCTGCCCGGCGGCGGTGGCGTCACGCGCATGGTGCGGCTGCTCGGCGTGCAGAAGGCGTTGCCGTTGCTCATGGAGGGCAAGCAGCTGCGTCCGGAACGCGCGCTGCAGGCCGGGATCGTGCACCGGCTCGTGGACACGCGCGAGGAGCTGATCTCCGAGGCGATCGCGTGGATCAAGGCGAACCCGGCGCCGACGCAGCCGTGGGACGTGCAGGGCGCGGGCGTGCCGGACCTGAAGTTCGGCGACCCCAACAGCTATGGGCTCCTGGCCGCCGCTCCCGCCGTGCTGAGCAAGAAGACGCACGGCGTGTATCCGGCGCAGGAGAAGATCATGGCGACGGCGGTCGAGGGCGCCTTCGTCGACTTCGACACGGCGCTGAAGATCGAGGGCCGCTACTTCCTGGAACTGGCCTCCGGTCAGGTCTCCAAGAACATGATCACGGCGTTCTGGTTCAACCTGAACGAGGTCAACGGCCGCGCGTCCGCCACCGGCAAGCGCGTGACCAAGCTCGGCGTGC
The DNA here is from genome assembly GCF_024125735.1 of Lentzea sp. HUAS12. Classification (NCBI taxonomy): domain Bacteria; kingdom Bacillati; phylum Actinomycetota; class Actinomycetes; order Pseudonocardiales; family Pseudonocardiaceae; genus Lentzea; species Lentzea sp. HUAS12. The sequence continues at coordinate 8,890,009 of NZ_CP099738.1, read as the reverse complement.
TGGGCGCGGGCATGATGGGCGCCGGAATCGCCGAGGTGTCCGCGAAGGCGGGCATCGAGGTGGTGCTGAAGGACGTCAGCCTCGAAGGCGCCCAGAAGGGCGCTCAGGGCCTGGAAGGCATCACGCCGACCGACTCGGACGACGACCTCGCGGGCTGCGACCTGATCATCGAGGCCGTGTTCGAGAACCGCGAGCTGAAGAACAAGGTCCTGCCCGCGGCCGAGGAGAAGGCGTTGCCGGACGCGGTGATCGCGTCCAACACCTCGACGCTGCCGATCACCGGCCTCGCGTCGGCCGTGGCCGCGCCGGAGCGGTTCATCGGCCTGCACTTCTTCTCGCCCGTGCCGAAGATGCGGCTCGTGGAGATCATCCGCGGCGAGAAGACGTCCGAGGAGACGCTCCAGCGCGCGCTGGACTACGTGCGGCAGATCGGGAAGACGCCGATCGTCGTCAACGACTCGCGCGGCTTCTACACCTCGCGGACGTTCGGCACGTACGTGATCGAGGCGATCACGATGCTGGCCGAGGGCGTGGCGCCGGCGTTGATCGAGAACGTCGCGAAGAAGTCCGGCATGGCCGTGGGCCCGCTGGCGGTGTCGGACGAGGTGACGCTGTCGCTGCAGCTGAAGATCCACGACCAGACGCTCGCCGACGACCCGACGCTCGTGTCGGAGAGCCCGGCCTACGACCTCATCCGCGAGCTGGTGTCGTTGGGGCGCAGCGGCAAGTCGACCGGCGCGGGCTTCTACGAGTACCCCTCGGACGGGTCGAAGAAGTTCCTGTGGCCCGAGCTCACCACCCGGTACGCGAAGGCCGACGCGGGTGTGTCCGAACAGGACGTGCGCGACCGGCTGCTGTTCGTGCAGTCGCTGGAGACCGTGCGGTGCCTGGACGAGGGCGTGCTGACGTCCGTGGCGGACGCGAACATCGGCTCGATCTTCGGGTTCGGGTTCGCGCCGTGGAGCGGTGGCACGCTGCAGTTCATCAACTCCTACGGCGTGCAGGCGTTCGTGGAGCGCGCGGACTACCTCGCGGACACGTACGGGGAGCGGTTCCGTCCCCCGGCCTCGCTGCGGGAGCGCGACAAGTTTTAGGCGCGACAGGTTCTAGGCGCGGTAGGAGCCCGGCGATGAGCCGGTCCACCGCTTGAAGGCACGGTGGAAGGCGCTCGCCTCGGAGAACCCGAGGCGCAGCGCCAACTCCTCCACCGACTCCCCGCCCCGCACGAGCGAGGCCACCGCCTGGTCGCGCAGCAGCTGCTCGCGCACCTCGCGGAACGACGTCCCCTCGGCGGCGAGCCTGCGCCGCAACGTCGGCGCCGACACTCCCAGCTGGGCCGCCACGGCCTCCAGTCCCGTCACGCCCCGCCCGAGCAACCGCCGCACGTGGCCCGCCGTGTCCGCGCCGTGGTCCCTGCGCGACAACAGCTCCGCCGGCGAGTGCCGCAGGAACCGCCGCAGTGCCGCCTCGTCCTGCACGACCGGCATGCGCAGGAACTTCGGGTCGAACGCGATCGTGGTGGCCGGCGCGTCGAAGCGCAGCGGGCAGCCGAAGATCAGGTGGTACTCGGCGGCGTGCGAGGGCTCCGGGTAGGCGAACTCGGCGCTCTGCAACGGAATGCGGCGGCCGATGAGCCACGACGAGAAGCGGTGCCACAGCACGAGGAGCGACTCCGTCAGGAAGTGGTCCGGGTCGCCGGGGATGTGCAACGTGAAGCGGCCGCCGCCGAGCGACAGCTCCAGGGGCTCGTCGAAGAGCGCGTAGAACGCGAGACCCCTCTTGAGCGCTGCTTCGAGGTCCGGGCAGTGCACGGAGAGCAGGCACATCATGGCGAACGTGCCGCGCTTGGACGGCCGCGGCCCGAAGCCCATGAACTCGTCGTCGAGGACTTCCCACAGCGTCTGGATGAACTTCGTGTACTGGGCGGGCGTGACGCGCGCCCGGTCGTCCGCGAGGAGGCTGGGCGGGATGCCGGCACCGTGCAGGACGGCGGACGGCTCCGGGCACGCGCGGAGCGCCGCGCGCACGTAGTGGATCGCCACCGTCCTGGAGTGCACGAACCACAGTAAACGCCACCGGCGGTGACGCGGCTCCGGGAGAGCAGGAGTCGCGTCACCGCCGCAGTGGGCCCATCCGGTGAGCCGTGCTCCTCGTCGACGGGGCTTCCGCACGCCCGTCGACAAGGGACGATGTGGTGTTGTTGACGTTAACGCTATGTGGTCTAGACCAGGAAAGTCAATACTGCGAAGAGCCCAGTCCGATGTGGATGTTTCAGGCTTGTTCCAGTGGCGCTACGGCGAAGCCGGCACTGAACCGCTGGCACCAGATCACCACGCTCCGAATGGCGGAGACGTCCACACCCGCGGGAATTTCGTACACCTGGTCGCCACGGTTCCCCTTCAACTTGCCGAGGCTGGTGAATCCCTCACCGAACTTTTTCTCCGGTGAGCTCGACGGGTGCGGCGAGAGGTAAACGTACAGGTCAGGGCCGTCGCTGGTGTCCAGCGAAGCGAACTGGACCGAATGCGCGCCGCCCGGCAGCGAGATCAGGCTCGCCTTACCGGTGGTCGCGTGCTCAAGCGACCGCCACTGCCCCATCGCCACCTCCTTCGCCGTTTCGACAGGCGGCTCGGCGGACGTCTCGGCGGCCGCGGAGGTACTCGTCGACACGGGAGCGGGAGGCACGAGCAAGGCGTCGTGCGTTTCGCGAACCGTGAGCAGCCGCCACGGCTGGAACAGGTACAGCCCCACCCCGAGCGCGACGACCAGGAGAACTGAGACGGGGATCAGAAATCGACGACTGCGCATACGGAAAATAGTGGCGCAAACCGGACCGAAAAGAGCTTACGGAGTTGTTAGGGTGCCGCCGTGGCGACACAGGCGAGGATCGGCCAGGCCGTGCTCGGCGTCCTGATGGTCGGCTGCGCGCTGACGGGCCTCTTCCCGAGACCGGTCCCACTCCTCTTCGCCATCGCCGCGGTGGGCACGGCCAACGCCGCGTTCCCCGCCATGCGCACGTTCGGCTCCGCCCTGCTCGGCGGCGTGGCGGCCGCCTCCATCGCCCTCTCCTCGGTTCCGTTCGTCACCTGCTCGTCGGAACGCTTCACCGAGGTGTTCACCTGCTCGGGTGACGCTCCGACGTGGCACCTGACCGGAACCGTGCTGGTGGCAGGCCTTTCCGGGGCCAGTCTGGTGCTCGCCCGGATCACAGTTCAGTGACGGCGATCACTCAACCGGGGCCATCAGGGAGCCGATAAGGCATTCAGTCGAGCGTTCTCCCGCAACCGGTCCACCCGGTACTGTGCCGAGAGCGTGATCGACCGACTTCACACCGTGAGCATCTAGAGGAGGACCGCTGTGCGCGCACTGTGGGCCGCAGGTGGTTCCGCTGTGCTCGGGTCAGCGTTGCTCGGCGTGCTGGTGGGCATGGCGTTCCACGGAGCGGCAGGTGAGGACCCGCTGAGCAGAACACCCGCTTCCAGCTGGATCACGTCGCCTTCCAGCACCGCACCGAGCACAACGGAGAGCTCGACCCCGAGCAGCAGCGCGCCGTCGAGCTCGAGCCCGACCCCGAGCACGCAGCAGAGCCCGAAGAAGACCACCCCGCCCCCGGCGGCGACGAACCCCGACCAGCAGCCGACGACCACGCAGGCACCCACGACGACGGCAGCGCCGTCCTCGTCGGGGTGGCCGTGCAGCCCCCTGAACCCGTTGCCACCGCCCACCTGCAAGAACATGGGCGGCTGACACGTCTCGGCCCCCGCCGGGCTGTGCCGGGCGGGGGCCGATCCGCAGGTCTGTCAGGCGGACTCGCGCCGCACCAGCACCGTGGGCAGCATCTGCTGCTTGCGCTTCACGGTCTCGTCCCGCAGCAGCTTCATCAGGTGCTCGACCATGTGGGCGACCTGCTCGTCGGAGTCCTGCCGAACGGAGGTCAACGGCGGCGAGGTGTGTTCCGCTATCGCCACGTGGTCGTCGAACCCGACCACGGCGACGTCCTGCGGCACCCGCTTCCCGGCCTCCTGCAACGTCTCGAGCGCCCCCGCGGCCATCAGGTCGGAGGCCACGAACACGGCGTCGAGGTTCGGGATCTTGTTCAGCAGGACGGACATGGCCTTGCGCCCGCCCTCGCGCGTGAAGCCGCCGTCCTCGACGAACCGCGCGACTCCCTTGTCGTCCAACGACAGGGCGGACTTGAAGCCGTTCAGGCGGTCTATGGCCGACAGCTCGTCCAGCGGGCCGGAAACGTGAACGATCTTCTTGCGGCCGAGCGACTTCAGGTGCTCGGTGGCGAGGATCGCGCCGCCCTCGTTGTCGTTGTCCACGAGGTGCATGCCGCGCAACGAGCCCCACGGCTTGCCGGCGTACACGACCGGGAGCGGCAGCTTCTTCACGATCGAGACCAGCTCGTCGTTGCGATGCGGCGCGAAGACCAGGGCGCCGTCGACGTGGCCGCCTGCGAGGAAGCGGTGTGCGCGCGCCTGGTCGTCCGGCGAGTGCACGAGCATGAGCACCATCTGCACGTCGACGTCCGCGAGAGCGCGCGCTCCCGCACGGATCAGGCGGGCGAAGTGCGGGTCATCGAAGATCTTGGGTTCCGGCTCGGAGAAGAGCACGGCGACGGCGCCGGTGCGGCGGGTGACCAACGCCCGCGCGGCGCGGTTCGGCTGGTAGCCCAGCGCCGACACGGCCGCGTTGACCGCCTCCAGCGCTTCCGGGCTCACGCGCGGTGACGCGTTCAGCACTCGTGACGCCGTGGCGCGGGAAACCCCTGCCCTCGCGGCAACGTCTTCCAACGTCGGACGCGCGTGGTTGGACACGAGCACCACCACTCCTCGATGAAAACCTTTGAGTCGCTAAGCAGCTTAGCCCCAAGCGATCTCCGAGGAGGGTTTCCGCGCTGTTCATCGTGTTTTTTCGGCTATGACCCCAGCACCCTGCGCCCTCACACCGGTCGCACCAGGCGTGATCGAAACGCGGAGAAGACCGTCCTCACGGCGTGTCGTGGCGGGGAGACCGGCGCGGCCGGCGGTCCGGACGAGCGCCGACTCCGAGGGCAGGCACCACGCGACGAGCTCGGAGAAACCGGCGGCGCGGGCGTCCGCGGCCAGTGCGCTCAGCAGTGCCGTTCCGACGCCACGGCGTTGCCAGGCGTCCTCGACCAGCAGCGAGATCTCGGCGCACTCCGGTGTTCCGGTGTGGATGAGTTGCCCGAGGGCCACGACGTGGTCACCGGCCTGCGCGAGGACGGTGGTGCCGCGCGGCGGGTTGAGCAGGCGGTGCACCCAGCGGCGGGGCAGCGCGCGCATGCCGGAGTGGTAGCGGTTGAACAGGGTCTTCATCGAACAGCGGGAGTGCAGGCCCGAGACGAGGTCCTCGTCGGAGGCGGAGCCGGGGCGCAGGACGAGAGCCGCGCCGTCGTCGAGGACGGTCGCGCGCATCGTGGGCGCGGGGGCGTCGACGAGGTCGAGCAACGCCTGCGCGCGCGTGAGTTCCACCTCCGTGAACCGGGCCCAGCCGCGCCGGGCGGCCCACTCTCCCAACTGGACCTGGCCGTCCGCGGCCTCCCCCGCGGTCACCGAGTCCGCGGCGAGCACCTGGCGGAGCGCCTCCGCCGTCCGCGACGGGTCGGCCAGCGCGATCCGGGCCGCTCGCAGCGCCGCCGTCGGTTCGTCCACCAGTTCCTTCAGGTCCGCGGTGGTGATCCCGACGCGTTTGCCGCCCTCGGACCGCACGGCGTCGACGAGGTCCGCGGGCAGCACGCCCTCACCGGCGCGCACCACGATCTCGTCCAGCACACCGCCGGGCACGGGGATCACGTGCAACGCGAGGACGTTGCAGTCTGCTGCGGCCAGCCGGACGGTGACGCGGGCGAGCGCGCCGGGGCTGTCGCTGAGTTCGAAGCGCAAGCGCCAGGTCGTCGTCATGACGTCAAGAGTTCATGGAACTTGTTGCCGCGAGACGAACCACGGGTAAAACGATCCTCATAGGGTCGCGGGATGAGGAGAACACTGGCCGTAGGCCTCACCCTGCTCACCGTCACGGCACTGGCCACGCCCACCACCGCGGCGCCTCAGGCGGCCGGAGAGAAGGGCCCGAAGCGGGCCGCGCTGACGAACTTCGCCTTCCTCCCGGCGGAGACGTACCTGCCCGGCAGCGAACCGAGCGGCGCGGCACTGGGGACCGCCCCGATCAACGGCGTCACGCCGCCGTTCGCGGACCAGCCGATCCAGGGCTTCAGCGGTCTCGTCCGCAACGGCGACGGCACGTTCGACGCCATCTCCGACAACGGGTACGGCGCGAAAGCCAACAGCGCGGACTTCCTGCTGCGCATCCACCGCATCGCGCCCGACTTCGCGAAGGGCACCGTCGACGTGCTCGGCGGCGTCACGCTGACCGACCCGCACGGCCACATCCCGTTCCCGCTGACCCGGCAGGACCGGGTGATCACCGGCGCGGACCTCGACGTCGAATCCGTCACGCGCGGCGCCGACGGCACCTACTGGATGGGCGACGAGTTCGGCCCGTACCTGCTGCACTTCGACCGCGCGGGCCGGCTGCTCGCCCCGCCCGTGCCGCTGCCGGGCGTGCGCGCCCCCGAGAACCCCGCGGGCACCCCGAACCTCGGCGGCAGCAAGGGTTTCGAGGGCATCACGCTCTCGCCGGACGACAAGAGGATCAACGCGCTGCTGGAGGGCACCGTCGCCGGTGACACCCCGGGCACCCTGCGCCTCAACGAGTTCGACATCGCCTCGAACTCGTTCACCGGCAAGACCTGGCGCTACCGGCTGGAGGACCCGTCCTTCGCGATCGGTGACGCCATCGCGGTCGACGCCAACCGGCTGCTGATCATCGAGCGGGACAACGGCCAGGGCGCCACCGCGCTGGTCAAGCGCGTGTACCTGGCGGACAAGCGGGACCGCGACCGCGACGGCGAGCTCGACAAGACCCTCGTCGCCGACCTGCTGGACCTGGCCAACCCGAAGCACGTCGGCGGCCAGGCGGACCCGTTCCGCTTCCCGTTCGTCACGATCGAGGACGTCACGATCCTGGACGACCGCACGATCGCGGTGCTCAACGACAACAACTTCCCGTCGTCGTCGGGGCGCACCCCGGGCAAGCCGGACGACAACGAGATCATCACCATCAGGCTGGCGGAGAACCTGCACGCCGACCCGCGCGTGCTGCGCGGGCGTTAGATGAGAGAGCGCTCCCACCTGCGGCACGGAGGTGTCCGCAGGTGGGAGCGCTGAGGCCCCCTCGGCCCGACTGCGGGGCTAAACGGTGTAACCGCGGGCCGGAAGCCCGTTCTGCCCGATGATCCGCGACAGCGTGACGGCGCTTTCCTTCACGGTCCGCTGCTGCGTCTCGAAGTCCACGTGCACGATCCCGAACCGCTGCGAGTACCCCGCCGCCCACTCGTAGTTGTCGAGCAGCGACCACGCCAGGTACCCGCGGACGTCGGCGCCTTCGGAGATCGCCCTGTGCACCGCGCGGACGTGGTCCACCAGGTACTTCGTCCGCTGGACGTCGTGCACGCGCCCCGCGGGGTCGACGACGTCCGGGAACGCCGAGCCGTTCTCCGTGACCACGAGCGGCACACCGCCGGCGTCGCGGGACAGGCGGACGAGCAGTTCCGTGAACGCCTCGGCGTTCTGCTCCCACCCGAACCCGGTGAGCTCGCCCTGCGGCGGCTCGATCGTGACGCCGCGCAGCCCCGCGTGCGGCCCGAGCGGCACGAAGCCGGGATCGGCCGGCGCGACCCTGGTCGGGTTGTAGTAGTTGACGCCGATCCAGTCGATCGGGGTCGCGATGGTCTCCATGTCCCCGTCGCGGACCACGTTCGTCCAGTCGCCCAGCCACGTCGTGTCCTGCAGGACGTCGAGCGGATAGCCCTTGCCGAGGACCGGGTCGAGCAGGATGCGGTTCTGCAGGCCGTCGACCTTGCGCACCGCCTCCGCGTCGTCGCCGTAGATCGTGCTGAAGTTGAGCACGATCGACAGCCGGTGCGACTCGGGTGCCTGCGCGCGCAACGCCTGCGTGGCGAGCCCGTGGGCCAGCAGCAGGTGGTGCGCGGCCTCCAGGGAGGCCACCGCGTCGGTGATGCCCGGCGCGTGGATCCCGTTGCCGTAGCCCAGGAACGCCGACACCCACGGCTCGTTCAGCGTGGTCCAGGCCTGCACCCGGTCGCCGAGGCGTTCGTGCACGATCGCCGCGTACTCGGCGAAGCGGTACGCGGTGTCGCGGTTGCGCCAGCCGCCGAAGTCCTCCAGGACCTGCGGCAGGTCCCAGTGGTACAGCGTGACGAGCGGCTGGATGTCCTTCTCCAGCAACGAGTCGACGAGCCGGTCGTAGAACGCGAGCCCGCGCTCGTTGACCTGGCCGCTGCCGCTCGGCTGGATCCGGGGCCACGCGACGGAGAACCGGTACGAGGCCAGCCCGAGGGACTTCATCAGGTCCACATCGGACTGGTAGCGGTTGTAGTGGTCGCAGGCGGGATCCCCCGTGTCCCCCGCCAGCACCTTGCCGGGCGTCGCGGCGAACGTGTCCCAGATCGAGGCGCCGCGACCGTCCGCGGTGGTCGAACCCTCGATCTGGAACGCCGCTGTGGCCGCCCCCCAGAGGAAGTCCGGCGGGAAGGTCAGCACCTCTCGCCCGACCTCGACGTCCGAGTCGGTCGTCATTCACTCATCCCTTCACCGCGCCCTGCATGATGCCGCCGACGATCTGGCGCGACAGCAGGACGAAGATCGCGATCACCGGCAGCACCGCGATGGAGGCGCCGGCAAGCATCAACGAGTAGTCGGTGTAGTAGCCGCTGGCCAGCGTCGACAGGGCGACCTGCACCGTCGGGCTGTCGTTGGGGTCGAGCACGATCAACGGCCAGAAGAAGTCGTTCCACGCGGTCATGAACGTGAACATGCCGAGCACGGCCGCCTGGGGCCGCACCGCCGGGAACCCGACGTGCCAGAACGTCCGCAGCACCGAGCAGCCGTCGACGCGCGCGGCCTCGATCAGCTCGTACGGCACGGTCTCCTCGCACGCCTGGCGCATCCAGAACACCGCGAACGACCCGATCAGCACCGGCACGATGACGGCTTGCAGCGTGCCGTACCAGTCGAGGTCGGACATCAGCATGTACAGCGGGATCACGCCGAGCTGCGTCGGCACCATCGCCGTGCCGAGCACCACGAGGAACAGCGAGTCGCGGCCCTTGAACCGCAGCCGCGCGAACGCGAACCCGGCCAGCGTGCCCAGCACGACGTTCGAGATCGCCACGGTCGACGCCACGATGAACGAGTTCTGCATGGCGAGCCAGAAGTCGACCGTGTCGAAGACGCGGGTGATGTTCTCGACCAGGTTGCCGCCGGGGACCAGCGGCGGGACCTTCTCGCCGAGGACCGAGTTGTCCTTCGACGCCACGATGAACGAGTAGTAGAGCGGGAAGATCGACGCGGCGAGCACGGCGACCAGGAACCCGTAGAGCAGAGGGCCTGCCTTGGCGTTCTTCACGTCCTCACCCCTTGCCCGCGATGCGCCGGGTCAGCGTGAAGTTGACGATCGCGACCAGCAGGACGACCACGAACAGCATCCACGCGACGGTGGCCGCGTAGCCGGCGTCGAACAACCGGAAGCCCTTCTCGTACATGTAGAGCACCAGCGTCTGGAACTGCCGGTCGGAGCCACCGGTCGAGTTGTTGGCGGCGAAACCGGGGTCGAACAGCGCGGGTTCGGCGAACAGCTGCAGGCCGCCAATGGTCGAGGTGACGACGGTGAACAGGATGGTCGGCCGGATCGACGGCACGGTGATCGACCAGAACATCCGCCAGCGACCGGCACCGTCCAAAGTGGCCGACTCGTACATGTCCTTGGGCACGGACTGCATGGCCGCCAGGTACAGCAGCGCGTTGTAGCCGGTCCAGCGCCACATGACCATGGTGGACACCGCGAGGTGCGAGGCCCACGTCTCGGCGCGCCAGTCGATCGGGTCGATGCCGACGAAGCCGAGCAGGAAGTTCACGATGCCGAAGTCGCGGCCGAAGAACTGCGCGAACACCAGCGCCACCGCGGCGACCGAGATGACGTTGGGCAGCAGCACACCGGCGCGCCAGAACGCGCTGCCGCGCAGGCCGCGGTCGAGCAGCGCGGCGAGACCCAGCGCCGCGAGCAGCTGCGGCACGGTCGAGAGCACGAACAGGCTGAGCGTGTTGAACAGCGCGTTCCAGAACTTGGCGTCGCCGAACAGCTCGACGTAGTTGGCGAGACCGACGAACCCCTGGTTGCCGTCGATCAGCTGCCAGTCGTGCAGCGACACCCAGGCCGTGTAGATCAGCGGGTAGAGCCCGAAGACCCCGAACACCAGGAAGAACGGCGCGATGATCAGGTACGGCGTGTACCTGGCGTCCCAGTTGCTCAGCCTGAAGCGCTTCGGCGGTGGGGTGGAAGGCGAAACCGAGGCGGCCGGGGCCGCCTCGGTCTCTGGACGCGTCACCGTCACTTGGCGGCGTCCGTCGCTTCCTTCAGGGCCTGCGTCCACGCCTCAGCCGCGGACTGCTTGCCCTGCTCCACGCGGGTCAGCGCGGTGGCGAACACCGGGCCGACCTTGGAGTCCTTCGTGCCGCGGTAGGTCGGCTTCAGCGACTCCGCCGAGTTCGCGAAGATCTGGCCCACCGGAGCCTTGTTGAAGTACTCGTTGACGGTCGCCTGCACCTCGGCGTCCTGGTAGACCTTCGGCTGCGACGGCAGGTTGCCCGTCTCCTTGAAGATCCGCTTCTGCTGCTCGGGGGCCGTGAGCCACTTGGCGAGCTCGTAGGCCTCCTTCGGGTGCTTGCCCTGCTTCGGAATGGCGAGGAACGAGCCACCCCAGTTGCCGCCACCGCCGGGCGCCGTCGTCACGTCCCACTTCCCGGCCGCCGCGTCGCCGGCACCCGCCTTGATCAGCGCGAGCGCCCAGGCCGGGCACGTGGTGGTGGCGAACGAACCCTGCTTCAGCGCGACGTTCCAGTCCTGGCTGAACGGCTCGAGAGCACCGGTCTGCCCCTTGGTGCCGAGCGCGGCAGCCGTGTCGAACGCCGTCTTGACCTTGTCGTTCTTCTCCGCGATGTAGGAGTCGTCCTTCGCGAAGTAGCCCTCCTCGGTCTGGTCGAGGATCGCCTTGTAGACGTTGCGGCCGGTGTCGACGAACTTCACGTTCGGCGTCTTGGCGGCGAACTGGTCGGCGACCTTCGAGTAGTCGGCCCACGTCGGCCACAGCTTCGCGACCTCGGCGCGGTCGGTGGGCAGGCCCGCCGCCGCGAACAGGTCGGCGCGGTAGCAGAGACCGAGGCTGCCCATGTCCGTGCCCAGCCCCAGCACGAACTCGCCGTTGTCAGCGGTGCCCTGGTTCCACTTCCACCCGGCCCACTGGTCCTTGAGGTCCTTGGCGCCGTACTCCGCCAGGTTCACGAACTTGTCCTTGGAGGCGCGGAACTGGCTGACCACGCCCTCCTCGAGGGCCACGATGTCCGCGGCACCACGACCACCCGCGAGCTGCGTCGCGAGCTGCGTGTTGTGCTGCTCCATCTTGACCTTGCGCTGCTCGATCTTGATGTTCGAGTGCGAGGCCTGGTACTCCTCGATGAGCTTGTCGTACCCGAAGTCCGAGAAGAGGCCCAGCGACAGCTCGATCTTGCCGTCGGCCTGTGAACCCCCGCCGCAACCGGCGACCATGACCATCACCATGGCCGCAGCAGCGCTGCCGACCAGCCTCTTGCTCATCCGTCCTCCTCGACGACGCCGTGAGCGGCGCTTAACTGTGATGAGAGCGCTCTCACACTCAACCGGAGACGCGCGGGTGTCAAGCGGTCGACATCGTTCCGTAACTTTGTGGAGGCGGGCAACAAAAACCTCCGCCTTCGCGCCGAACGGGGGGTTCGGGGCGGTGGTCGGGGGTGGTTTCGGGGCGCCTCGAGTGCGAAGAGGGACGACCGGGCCCTCGCTCCGGTCGTCCCTCACCCCTGGTAGAGGGGGTTGTGGGCGTTTCGTGACGCGTGGGGTCCAAGATTTTTGCCCTGGCTGGGTTGGGGGCTGGTTTCGGGGGGTGTGCGGGTCGGCTGTTCATGCTGGTGAACATGGATTCGCGGGCGCTCGTGCGGGTGGGCGGCTGTCCGGTTGGTACCGCGCGCCGGGCCTGTGTGCGTGGCGGCCTCGGGTGGGCGAGTACGACCAACACCCCGCGCCGGCCTGCGTGCGTGTTGGGCTCGGGTGCGCGAATGCGGTAGGCACCCCACACGCCACCAGACGCAGCGGAGGCCCGGTGCCCCGACGGCACCGGACCTCCACCGATCCCCCGGTCGTGCGGGCCCCTGTTCCCGCACTCCCGCACCCGCCCGGCCGTGGCCCCCGACAGCGAGGCCGGGCGGGGTGTCCTGCTAGGCCTCCGCCATGCCCGCCACCACCGAGTTCCGAGCCGCCCGGCGGGCCGGGAGGGCGGCGGCGATGACGGCCGCGACCACGGCCAGGCCCAGCATCACGCCGATCTGTCCGAACGGGATCGAGAAGCTGATCTGGAACTCCGAGTTCGAGATCGCCTCCACCAGCAGCCAGCCGAAGCCCGCGCCGAGCAGGACGCCCACGACGGCTCCGATGAGGGCCATCAGGATCGACTCGACGACCAGCATCTGCCGCAGCTGGCCCCTGGTCAGGCCCAGTGCGCGGAGCAGGGCGGACTCGCGGGTGCGTTCCAGGACGGACAGGGTCAGGGTGTTCGCGATGCCGAACAGGGCGATGATCAGGGCCAGGCCGACCAGGGCCCAGATGAAGAGCAGGATCTGGTCGATCTGCGCGTTCAGTTCGGCCTTGGTCTCGGCCGCCGAGTTCAGGACGGCGACCGGGGAGGTCGCGATGACGCGTTCCAGGTCGGCTCGGGCCACGGTGATGTCGGTGCCCGGCGCCAGCTTGACCAGCATCTTCTGGTAGCCCTTCGAGGGCTCCTTCAGCAGGGACTCGGCGGTGGCGAGGGTGACGATGCCGGTGCCGTAGCTGTTGTCCTTGATCAGGGCGACGACCTTGATGTCCTTGCCGCTGATCGGGACGGTGGAGCCTACGGTGAGGCCCGCTTCCTTGGCCTCCTTCTCGCGCATCGCGAGCTCGTTGTCCTTGAGGCCGGTGAGGGTGCCCGCGGCGACCTCGGGGCGGACGAGGGTGCCGATCGCGTCGGACGGGTAGCCGATGACGTCGGCGTACTGGAGCTTCGGCGACTCGCCGTACGCGGTGAGTTCGGGGGCGACCTTCTCGACGTTGTTCACCTTGGACAGTTCGTCGACGAACTTCTTCTGCAGCGGCTGGCTGTAGACGTTCGAGGTGACCTCGTAGTCGGCCGGGAAGCGGGCGTCGACCTTCTCGTTCATGGTGGCCCGGCCGCTGCCCGCCACGACGGTCACCATCGCGACGATGGTCACGCCGATCATCAGCGCCGCCGTGGTCGCGGCGGTGCGCTTGGGGTTGCGGCCCGCGTTGGCCGAGGCCAGCTTGGCCGGGACGCCGCGCAGGGCCTTGCCGAACAGGCGGTTCACCAGCGGCACGTACAGCGGGCCGAGGAGCAGCACGGCGAACAGCAGGACCATCGTGGCGCCGCCGGTGATGAACAGCGCCGGCTCCTCCTTCTCCTGCCGCAGGCCGAAGTAGACGCCCGCGGCACCGAGGAGGGCGATGAGGGTCGCGGCGACGATCCGGACCTTGCCGGTGCGGGCCACGTCGTCGGAGCTGTCCGGCTGTGAGCGCAGGGCAGCCACGGGGGCGACCCGGGTGGCGCGGCGGGCCGGGAGCACGGCGGACAGGACGGTCACGACCACGCCGACGCCGAAGCCCGCGACGATCGTCACCCACGAGATCGGCAGGCGGATCGGGGCGTCCTCGCCGCCGGGGCCGCCGACGGTGCTGATGAACGTCTGCAGCAACGCCGAGACGCCGATTCCGCCGAGGAGGCCGAGCACCGACGCCGCGAGGCCCATGAAGACCGCTTCGGCGAGCACGGACCGGAACACCTGCCCGCGTTCCGCTCCGACGCAGCGCAGCAGCGCCAGTTCCTTCGTGCGCTGGGCGACGAGGATCGTGAAGGTGTTGTAGATGACCATGCCCGCGACGACGAGCGAGATGGCGGCGAACGCCAGCAGGAACGTCTTGATCTCGGTGGCCGCGTCGCCGACCTGCGCGAGCGTGGCCTCGGTCAGCTGCTCACCGGTCTGCACCTGGTAGCCGGCGCCGATGGCCTTGGTGATGTTGTCGACGAGCTGCTGCTGCGTCACGCCGGACTTGGCGACCGCGACGATCTCGTAGATCTTCTGGTCCGGGATCAACGCGCGCAGGCCGTCCGGCGACAGCACCACGTGGTCGCTGCCGGACATCGAGATGCTGCTCGCGCCCTGCTGGTAGGTGCCGACGATGGTGTAGGCGTGCTCGGTGTTGTCCTGGTCGAGCAGCTTGAGCTTGTCGCCGACCTTGAGCTTCGCGACCTGGGCGGTCTTGGTGTCGACCGCGGCCTCGTCGGCCTTGGCCGGGTACCGGCCGTCCTTGAGGTTGAAGTCGCGCAGCTTCTCCGTGGTCGGCAGCGGCTGCACCAGCGCGTTGCGCGCCTTGCCCTCGCCGCTGAGCAACGCGGCGCTGCCGAACTCGCGCGAGTCGGCGCCCTCGACGCCCGGCGTGCTGCGGATCTTCTGCAGGAAGCCGGCGGGGATGCCGTCCTCCCGGTTGGGGCTGTTCTCCGTCGTGTGCACGGCCGCGTCGACGTTGCGGGCGCTGCGGGCGAAGTTGTCCCTGGTCTGCTCCCCGACGGCGTCGCCGAGCACGAGCGTGCCCGTCACGAACGCGACGCCGAGCGCGATGGCGATGCTGGACAGCACCAGCCTCGCCGTGCGGGCACGCAGGCCCGCGAGGATCGTCTTCAACATCGGTAGCTCACGCCCCCAGGTGCGTGAGGGCGTTGACGACGGACTCGGTGGTGGGCTGGTGGATCTCGCCCGCGAGCCGGCCGTCGGCGAGCAGCACCACGCGGTCCGCGTAGCTCGCGGCCACCGGGTCGTGCGTCACCATGATCACGGTCTGGCCCAGCTTGCGGACCGACATGCGCAGGAAGTCGAGGACCTCGGCGCCGCTGCGGGAGTCCAGGTTGCCGGTCGGCTCGTCGGCGAAGATGACCTCGGGACGGGCGACGAGCGCACGGGCGCAGGCCACGCGCTGCTGCTGGCCACCGGAGAGCTCGGTCGGGCGGTGCGTCAGGCGGTCGCGCAGGCCGAGCACGTCGACGATGGTGTCGAACCACTCCTTGTCGGGCTTGCGGCCCGCGAGTTCGAGGCCCAGCAGGATGTTCTGCTCGGCGGTCAGCGTCGGCAGCAGGTTGAACGCCTGGAACACGAAGCCGACGCGGTCGCGGCGCAGCTTGGTGAGGTCCTTGTCGTTCAGCTTGGTGATCTCGGTCTGTCCGATGTGGATCGCGCCACCGTCCACCGTGTCCAGTCCCGCGAGGCAGTGCATCAGCGTGGACTTGCCGGAGCCGGACGGGCCCATGATCGCGGTGAAGCGGCCGGCCTGGAAGGCGACGTCGATGCCGTCGAGCGCCCGCACCGCGGTGTCACCCTTGCCGTAGACCTTCACCAGGTTGTGGGCCGCCGCGGCGGTCCGGGTGCCGACCTCGGACACCAGTGCAGACATGTGACTTGCCTTCCTCACAGGGGGACGTTCCTTGATGAGGAAGAAGCTAGGAGCAGCCTGAGTGCGCGGACATCAACTCCGCGACGCGTTGCGCGTCAGCCTGAGGTATGACAACCGGGCCTATTCGAGCAGACCTCGGTCGTACGCGATCGCCACGGCCTCGGCCCGCCGCGACGCCCCGAGCTTGGCCATGATCCGGGAAAGGTGCACGGAAACGGTCTTCTCGCTGATGTAGAGCTCCTCGCCGACCTCGCGGTTCGTCCGTCCCGCGGCCACCAGGCCGAGCACGTCGCGTTCGCGCGGGGTGAAGAGGTCGACGTGCTCGCGCACCGGTTCGTCAGCCCTGAGGGTGATGCGGGCCCGCTTCGCGCACGACGCGACGGCCTCGGCGAGCGGCACGGCCTTGAGCTTCGTGGCCACCTCGTCGGCCTGGCGGAGCTGGTCGGCGGCCTCGTCCCGCCGGTTCTCGCCGAGCAACGCCTCCGCGAGCCGCCACCGGCACAGCGCCTGCTCGAACAGCACCCCGTAGGCGAACTCCTCGACGGCGGCCTGCCACAGCTCCGGGTCACCGGCTCCGGTCAGCCTGGACTCCTCGGCGAGCGCGCGGGCCAGCCACGCACGGCCTTCCGGTCCGAGCACGCCGGCGCGCGGCTTGCCGTTCTGCGCCGTGAGCCGCACGTGCTCGGCGAGCTCATGTCCTGCGGTGACGGCGTTTTTCTCGGCCTCGGCGTCCCGCTTGCGGCGTGCCTTGGCGGCGATCTCCGCGTGTGCCGCGATGCCGATCGCGCCGATCCTGATGCCCGCGAGCATCCACGGACCGCCGAGCTTGCGCGCCCACGCCAGCGCGTCCGTGACGCGTTCGACCGCCAGTTCCGGACGGCCGCGCCACAACGCGAGCTCCGCGCCCGTACCGCCGGTGATCAGCGCGATCTGGATGTCGCGGTGCCAGTCGCTGCGCAGCTTCGTGATCATCCGCTCGGACTCGGCCAGGTCGCCGCGCGAGACGGTGAGGTGCGTGCTCGCCGCCGCCAGCCTGGCCAGCACGGTCGACGACACGGACATGCCGGGCGGTTCGCTGGCCCACGCCGCGTAGTCCCAGTCGCCGAGGTAGTAGTGCACCAGCACCTGCAGGATGCGGATCTCCAGCCCGAACATGCTCCAGGTCAGGCCGGTCTCCTTGGCCCTGTCCCCCGCCAGGTCGAACACGCGCGCGGCCTCGGCCAGCTCGCCGCGGTCGTAGTGCATCAGGCCGTAGTAATACCAAGCCCTCAGCTCGTTGTTGAACGCTCCGACCTCGCGCGCGCACTCGATCGCGCGCTCGAAGCTGGCCTTCGCCACCTCCGGCTCGTCCGCGTGGTCGTCGAGGATCGCCAGGGTGCCCAGGCCGTCCGCGACCGCTCCCGGCGCGTTCGCCGTCCGGCCGTTCTCGATCGCGAGCTCGGCTGCCTCGCGCGCGGCCGCGTCCTCGCGTTGCTGGCGCAGGGAGGAGGCCTTGCCCGCGAAGACGCGGGCGCGGGTGGGGCTGGGCTCGCGGTCCTGCACGAGGGCGAGCGCCTTGCCGATGACGAGGAAGCCCTCCTCCTCGTTGCCGTCGAGGATCGAGAGCGCCTGCGAGAGCCGCAGCCAGATCTCGGCGGCCTCCTCCGGCGTCTGCGCGGAGCTGATGGCCTTGGTGGCGCTGCGGGCGAACGCGACGGCGCGTTCCGGCTGCCCCGCCGTACCCGCGACCCACGACGCGCGCCGCAGCAGCACCGACTCGTCCACATCGGACGGACGGTCGGCTTCGGGAACCGCGTTCCAGAGGTTGAGGGCCTTCTCCAGGTGCCGCAACGACTCCGCGGGAGCACCGGCGCGTTCGGCCTCCTTGGCCGCCTGGATGGACGCGGTGAGCGCCTGCGGCAGGTCGTGGCTCTCGAACGCGTGGTGGGCGAGCGCCGCCGCCGTACCGCGTTCGTCCAGCCGCTTGGCCAAGTGCCGCGCGTAGCCGGCGTGCAGCCGGACCCGTTCGCCGGGCAGCAGATCACCGTAGACGGCCTCGCGGACGAGGGCGTGGCGGAACGTGTAGACCTCGTCGTCGCTCACGACGAGCAGGTGGTGCTGGACGAGCTCGCGCAAGGCCGTGTCGAACGCGAGGTCGTCCATGCCCGAGACCTCGTGCAGCCGGTAGTGCCGGACCCGGCGCCCCCACGCCGACGCGACGCGGACCGCGTGCTGCGCCTCGGAACTGAGGCTCTCGACGCGGCTGAGCAGCACGTCGGCGAGCGCGGACGGCAACGACCTCGCGTCGTCGCACGTGGCCACCGCGATGAGCTCCTCGGCGAAGAAGGCGTTGCCCTCGGAGCGTTCCGCGACCTGGCGCACGACGTCGGCGGGCAGGTCGTCGGACAGCGCCTCGACGAACCGGCGGGCGTCCGCCGCGTTGAACGGCGTGAGGTCCAGGCGGTCGACGGCGGGCAGCCGGACCAGCTCGGACAGCAAGGGGCGCAACGGGTGGCTGCGGTGCAGGTCGTCCGCGCGGTAGGTGCCGACGACCAGCAGGCGCTGGGAACGCAGGCGGGACAACAGGAACGACAGCAGGTACCGGGTGGACGCGTCGGCCCAGTGCAGGTCCTCGACGACGAGCAGCACGCGCTGCCGTTCGGACAGATCACCCAGCAGCCCGAGCACGGCGTCGAACAGCTGGAGCTGGCCGACGTCCTGCTCGGGCCTGCGGCCGGGGATCAGGCTCGGCGCGATCATGCCCTCGGTGCCCGGCTCGCGTTCGGCGGGCAACGCGAGCTGCGGCAGCAACATCGCGAGCGCGGGCCGGTTCAGCACGTCGGGTTTGAGCTTGCCCAGCGCCTCGGCGAACGGCAGGTACGGCAGACCGGTCTCGCCCGCGTCGAGGCACCGTCCCGTGAGGACGAGGGTGTCGTCGGCGCTGGCGGCCAGCTCGTCGATCAGCCGGGTCTTGCCGACACCGGCGTCGCCCGCGAGCAGGACCGCGCCCGCCGTGCCCTCACCTGCCTGCGCCAGTGCGGCACGCAACCGTTCCAGCTCGCGGTCGCGTGCGACCAACGGGATTCCGGAACCGAGGCGCGCCACAAGGGGCATGCTGTCACACGTCATGAGCCGGTGCCGCGGTGTTTTCCCGAGGTGCGGTGCGTCACCCGGCTGATCCACGACGGTTCGCCGCGGTTCGCCCGGCGCCAGCTGCGCACCACGGTGCTGCGCCGGTAGTCGATCTCCGCCTTGATCGCCTCAGGGGTCCATTCGTTCATGGAGAGGAGAGTGCCGCTGAGGGACCGGGCAAGGCATCGGGCGATCACACAGTCCCGCGTCGCGAAGCCCTTACTCGGTGGAAGGGAACCGAGCCCCTTACCCGACCGTCACCGCTCGCGTCCGCGCCAGCCGAGCCCGCACCCCGTCGGCCTCCGGCGCCCCCAGCTCCGTGAACAGCGCCAGAGCCCGCTGCCAGTGCGCCCCCGCTCCCGCCGCCCCGAGCCGTTCGAACACCGCCGCGAGCCGGTCGTGCGCCAACGCCTGGTGGTACGGCGAGACGGCGTCGCACGCGACGGCCAGCGCCGTGCGGGCCGAGGAGAGCGCCCCGTCCGTGTCGCCGGTCTCGAGCAGGGCCGTGGAGATGTCGGTGTGGCAGGCCGCTTCCCCGCACTGCTCGCCGACCTCGTGGTACATCCGCAGCGCCACCCGCAGCCACGGCATCGCGTCGTCGAACCGTTGCGTGCTCAGGTACAGCAGCCCGAGGTGGTGGTGGGCGTTGGCCTCGGCCCACTTCGAGCCCGCGATCCGCGAGATCTCCATGGCCTCGCGGTAGTGCTCCTCGGCCTCCTCGGCGCGGCCCAGGTCGAGCAACGTGCCCGCGACCGTCGTCAGCGCACGCGCCTGCTGGTGCACGTCCTCCTTGCGGCGGGCCACTTCCAGCGCGCCCTGCTGTGCCTGCAGGGCCTCCTCGAAGCGTTCGAACTGGAGCAACGCGACGCCCAGGTTGAACTGCATGACGAACCGCGCGTCGTCGTCGTTCAGCGCGATGGCGGCCTGCAGCGCGGCTTCGGTGAGGCGCAACGACGTCTCGCGTTCGGTGCGCAGCCACAGGTACCGGGACAACGTGTACGGCAGCTGCCAGGCGTGGACGTGCCAGCCCGAACCGGACGCGAGCTCGGCCGCGGCGATGAGGTTCGCGCGTTCGGCGTCGAACCAGGCCGTCGCGTCCGCCGGACCGGAGATCGCGGGCACGTGGACCGGCCGGTGCTCCGGCGCGACCAGGACGCTGCCGCGGTTGATCGGGAGCAGGCCGTCGGCGAGGTCCGCGCAGTGCAGGTAGTAGTCGAGCATCCGGCCGGTGGCGGCACGGCGCTCCGGCTCGGACAGCTCCCCGGCCAGGGTCTTGGTGTAGACGCGGACGATGTCGTGCGCGACGTGGCGGCCGGGTTCGCTGACGGACAGCAGGTTCGCGGCCGTCAACGCGTCCAGCGCGCGTTGGGCCTCCAGCAGTGACACATCGCCCAGCGCGGCGACCACGTGCGGGGTCAGGTCGGCTCCGGGGTGCAGGCCGATGATGGCCAACAGCCGTGACGGCTCCTCGGGCAACGCACGGCGCGAAGCGTCCAGTGCGGCGCGCACGGTGCCCTCGCCGTCCTCCAACCCCAGAGCCGCGAGACGGCCCTGCTCGTCCTGCAGTTCCTCGACCAGCTCGGCGACGCGCAGACGCGGTGACACGGCGAGACGGGCCGCCGCGATGCGCAACGCCAGGGGTAAGCCGTCGCAGAGTTCGGCGAGCTCGTGCAGGGCGTGCGCCTCGATGTCGGACCGGCCGGCGATGCGGTCCAGCACGGCGACGGCGGCGTCCGGGTCGAGCATGTCCAGCTCGACCAGCTTCGCCTCGACCTGCGCGACGAGCCCGACCAGCCGCCGCCGGGACGTCACGACGACGCACGAGGGCGCGCCCGGCAGCAACGGCACCAGGTCCGCCGAGCTGCGGACGTTGTCGAGCATCACCAGCATCTTGCGGTCGGCCAGCAACGTGCGCAGCAACGCCGAGCGCTCGTCGACCGAGACCGGCGTGTCCCCGGCCGGGACGCCCAGCGCCCGCAGGAACCGGTTGAGCACCTCGCCGATCTCCAGCGGCTCCCGGTTCGGGTCGTAGCCGTGCACGTCGACGTAGAGCTGGCCGTCCGGGAACTCGTCGCGCACCCGGTGCGCCCAGTGCAGGGCCAGCGCCGTCTTGCCGACGCCCGCCGGACCGGTCACCAGCGCCACCGGACCGCCGGGGCCGCGCAGCAAAGCGTCCAGGCACGCCACCTCCGCGTCCCGGCCGACGAGCGACACGGGAGCGCGCGGCAGCTGCGCGGGCACCGTCATCGGCGCGGCTTCGGGCGCGGAGGGCTGCACCGGCACGCGGACCGGCGCGCGTTCCGGTTCAGGACTGTCCCCCGCCAGCACGGCCTGGTGCACGCGGCGCAGTTCGAAGCCCGGCTCGACGCCGAGCTCCTCGATCAGCACGGCGCGGGCCTCGCGGTACGCGGCCAGTGCCTCGGCCTGCCTGCCCGCCTGGACCAGCGCGCGCATCAGCAGCCCGTGGCCGCGTTCGCGCAACGGGTGCTCGGCGACCATCGACGCGAGCCGCGACACCAGTTCCGGGCCCTGCCCGATCGCGAGGCCGAGCTCGGCGCGTTCCTCCAGCACCGCGAGCCGCCGTTCGACGAGACGGCCGCGCTCGGCGTCGGCGAACAGGCCGGAGACACCGCCCAGCGGTTCCGCGCGGAACAACGCGAGCGCGTCGTCCAGCTCCACCGCGGCTCCGGCGAGGTCCCCGGCGGCGCGCAGGCGGTTCGCGAGCAGGACTTGACGTTCGACCACGTCGAGGTCGAGCGCGCCGGGCTCGACCCGCATCAGGTACCCGTCGCCGACCGACGTGAGCAGCTCGGCCGGAGCCCTGCGCGCGCGGGTCGGTTCGAGCGCCCTGCGCAGTCCGGCCACATAGGTCTGGACCAAGTTCACGGCACTGGAGGGCACGTTGTCGCCCCAGACGGCCTCGATGATCTGCCCGCGGCTGACCGGCGTACCGCGCGCCAGCAGCAGGACGGCGAGGACGGCACGTTGTTTCGCCGCACCGAGATCAACCTCTTGACCTGCGCGAACGACTCGGAGAAGGCCGAGAACCTCGAACCGGAGGGGTTCCTCGCCAGCCGTCACCGATCTGTCCTTCGCCTGTGGGCCACCAGGAGCTCGAAGATCACTTCAGTCGGGCTCCAGTCGTGCTGTAGAAGGCATTCTTACGCTTAGCGTGTCCAACCAACCACAGACCGCGAGATCAACGGAAACCGGAGATCGCGGAGTCGGAACAGGTTGGACCGGACAGCGGAACACCCGCTGCTCCCCATGATCGACGTGGGTCGGCCGGCGTGCAAGGGGCATCCAGCCCGCGGCGGCGGAACGCCGGCCGGCCCACGTCCCCCTTTCCCACAGCAGAGGGCCCCGGCTGGATCATCCAGCCGGGGCCCTCTGCTTCACCTTCCGATCAGCTGACGAAAGAGCCGGTCTTCGCAGCGGCGAGGAACGTGTCCCACCCCGCGTCACCGAACCTCAGCCGAGCCCCGTCCGCGTTCTTGCTGTCGCGAACGGCCGCGCCGCGGGCGTCGAGGGCGATCTCGACGCACTCCGGTCCACCGGCCGACGACCTGCTGCTCTTGCGCCAACGCAAGCTTTCCACTGTGTGTTCACTCCCGGTCGCTGTCACGCGAGAGTGCGAGCGATCCCGGTGATCAGGGTTTCCGATTCCCGCTGACTCATCGCGGACTTCACGAGACGCTCGAACATCTCGGCGTAGGAATTCACGTCTGACTGTTGTTCCAGGTAGACGCCGCTTCTGGTGCTCTCGATGTAGACCACGTCGGGGTCGAGCCGCTCGGGAAAGCTCAGGATGACGAACGGGCCGTCCATCGCGGCATGACCACCGGCGCTGAACGGCACGACCTGCATCGTGACGTTCGGCAACGCACCGACCTCGAGAAGACGCGCCATCTGCACGCGCATCACCCCGGCGCCGCCGACGAGCCGGCGCAGGGCGGCCTCGTCGATCACGACGTGCAGGCGCAACGGGTCGTCCTCACTCAGCAAGGCCTGCCGGGCCTTGCGCAACCGGACGCGCCGGTCGATCTCGGCGGTGCTCGCGTCCGGCAGCACCTGGGAGATCAACGCCCTCGTGTACGCCTCGCACTGCAGCAGACCAGGAATCATCAGCCCCTGGTAGGTCCTGATCGAGTCCGCGTCGGCCTCGTACCCCACGTAACGACCGGGCACGATGTCGCCGAACTCGTCCCACCACGCCTTGCGACGGGCTTCCCTGGCCAGCTGGACCAGTTCCTCGAGGGTGGTGGTGTCCGCACCATAGGCGGCGAGCATGTCCCGCACGTCGCGCGGGCTCACGCCCACACGGCCCGTCTCGATGCGGCTGATCTTGGAGGCCGAGCACTCCAGGCGCTCGCCCACCTCCTCGATCGTCAGACCGGCCACTTCACGCAGCCTGCGGAGCTCGCTCACGAGCCGTCGCTTGCGCAGGGTCGGACTGCTACCCCGTGGCATCCACACCTCCTGGTCGTTCCCAGTTTGAGAGCAAAGGAGCTCACCGCAAAGAGACGTCATCCATTCGTGTACTGCAACTTGCAGATCGCAGGTTCGGCGCGACAGTCTGCATGGGTTGCTCACGCAAGGACTGGAGCTCTGAGCCTGATGGCCGTCACGGTGTTCAGCCAACTGGACAAGTCGCTGCACTCCCACCTGGCCACGCTCACCGACCTCGCCGAGCGCGGCGACGACCAGACCGCCCTCGTACTCGCCAGGGTCGAGTTGCCGAGGGTGGTCGCCGTGGTGAAGGCGCTGCTCGACGAGCACCAGCCCGACGAGCACGGCCGGTGCGCCACCTGCAAGCGCGGCTGGTTCTCCAGGCGGATGCCCGCACCGTGCCGTGCTTATCTCTCGGCGCAGCTGATCCTGACCGTGGTGGGCCAGGAGACTTCGCACGGCAAGCACCTGCGCTCGGTAGGCTGAATTTCCGGAACTCGATAGTTCTTCAGTTCCGTCCCGACCTGGGCCGGCTCCGCACCCCCCGACCGGAGCCGGCCCTTCTACGTGATCACCTCGCGTGACGATCGCCGCCAAGATCAACACGGTTGGCTGAAAGATCTGCCACAGCCCCGTTTCCGGCCTCATCATTGAAGGCGACGCGGCCTGATCCCGCCCCACGATGCCTGTGCCGACACGGAGGTGTTCCCGTGCCGACCCCGCATGACCGCGCCGACGAGCTCGATGCCGTCCGGCCGCGCAGACTGCTGCCCTTAGAGCGCTTGATCGCCCGCGACGCCGCCGGACGGCATCGCGGAGCTCGACGCCGGAGCGCCCACTCCTAGCTCACTCCCCCTCCCCGCCCTGTGCATCCGTGGCACAGGGCCATGCCGCCATTCCACAAAAGGAAAAACCGTGAGCCATCACCCCAGGTCCAACGCCGGCGAGCACACCCCGCACGGCCCTCCGCTGGTCCTGAAGCACGACCTGCCCGCGAGCTTCGTGCTGTTCCTCATCTCGATCCCGTTGTCGCTCGGCATCGCGCAGGCCACGGGCGCGCCGCTGATGGCCGGGATCATCTCCGCGGTCATCGGCGGCGTGGTCGTCGGCGCGCTCAGCGGGGCGCCGTTGCAGATCAGCGGGCCCGGCACCGGGCTCGTGGTGATCGTGGCCGGGCTGGTCGCGCAGTTCGGGTGGGCGGCCACGGCGGCGATCACGCTGGCCGCGGGCGTGCTGCAGATCGCGTTGGGGCTCACCGGGATCAGCCGCCTGGTGATGTCGCTGTCCCCCGCGATCGTGCACGGCATGCTCGCGGGCATCGGCATCTCGATCGCCGTCGGGCAGCTCGTGGTGGTGCTGGGCGGCACGGCCGGGTCGACCGTGCCCGCGAACCTCGCGCTGCTGCCGGGAGCACTGGCCAGGGGCGCCTGGGGCTCGGTGGCCGCCGGTGCGGTGGCGATCGCGGTCCTGCTGCTGTGGCCGCGGGTGCCGCGGCTCTCGGTGGTCCCCGCGCCGCTGGTCGCCGTCGCCTTCGCGACCGCGCTGGCGTTCGCGCTGCGCCTCGACGTCGCGAGGGTCGACCTGCCGGACAGCCACGCGCTGGTGCTCCCGCAGGTGCCGCAGGGCGGTGCCGGCACGATCATCGCCGCGGTCGTCACGGTCGCGCTGGTGGCGAGCATGGAGTCGTTGCTGTCGGCCGTCGCCACGGACCGGCTGCACGACGGGCCGCGTGCCCGGCTCGACAAGGAGCTCGTCGCCCAGGGCACCGGCAACGTGCTCGCGGGCGCGCTCGGCGGGTTCCCGATCAGCGGTGGCCTGGCGCGCAGCTCCGCGAACGTCGCGGCGGGCGCGAAGACCCGGTACGCGGCGATCCTGCAGGGCGTGTGGATCGCGGTGGCGGTGCTCGCGTTCTCGCCCGCCCTGCAGCTGATCCCGCTGGCCGCTCTGGCGGGGGTGCTGCTCGTCGTCGGGCTCAGGCTCGTCTCGGTCCAGCGGATGCGGACCCTGTGGCAGCACGGGGAGTTCGTGGTCTACGCGGCGACCGCGCTCGGTGTCGTCCTCTTCGGACTGCTGGAGGGCGTGGTCGTCGGGCTCGCGATCGCGTTGCTGCGCGCGTTGTACCGGTTGACGCACTGCTCGGTGCGCGTCGAGGGCAACCGGGTGTGCGTGCGGGGATCGCTGGTGTTCCTGGGGGTCGGCCGGCTCGTGCGCGAGCTGCGCAGGCTGCCGCTCGGCCGGACCGTCGTGCTGGAGCTGCACGTCGACTACCTGGACCACGCGTCGTACGAGGCGATCAACGACTGGCGCGAGGGCTACGAACGGCTCGGCGGCCGGGTGCTGGTCGACGAGGTGCACGACACCTGGTACGACCGGGCGAACCAGGGCAAACCGGGGCGGCGCAAGACGTTGCCCGGCCCGCTGCCCCGCTGGTTCGCGCCGTGGTCGCACTGGCAGGGCACTCCTGGCGCGGTCACGCTGCCGGCCCAGCGGTCGTCCGCCGAACAGCTGCTCGCCGAGGGCGATCCGATGCTGCGCGGCATGCACGAGTTCGAGCAGCGCTCCGCGCCGCTGGTGCGGCCGTTCCTGCACGAGCTCGCGCTGCGCGGGCAACGGCCGCAGCAGCTGTTCATCACGTGCGCGGACTCCAGGGTGGTGCCGAACCTGATCACCACGTCCGGACCGGGTGATCTGTTCTGCGTGCGCAACATCGGCAACCTGGTGCCGACGCCGTCGGCGCAGGACAGCTCGGTCGGCGCGGCGATCGAGTACGCCGTGGAGATCCTCAACGTCAGCACGATCGTCGTGTGTGGACACTCCGACTGCGGCGCGATGAAGGCGCTGGTGAAGGGGTCCGCGTCGCGTGGCTCGCACCTGCACTCGTGGCTGCGCAACGCCGAGCCGTCGCTGATCCGGTTCCACGCGCCGACCGCGCCCGGCTGCGCGGACCTGCCGGTGGCCGACCGGCTCGCCGTCGCGAACGTCGCGCAGCAGCTCGACAACCTGCTCGCGCACCCGAGCGTGCGGGAGGCGATCGCTGCGGGCACGCTCACGTTGAAGGGCATGTACTTCGACATCTCGAACGCCCGCGTGTACCTGGTCGACCCGGACCGCAACGGGCTCGAACCCGTGCCGTCACCGGCGTAGGAAAGCGAGGAGCCGCCCCGAAAGTGCTCGGGGCGGCTCCACTTCGGGCTTCTCCTAGCAGGTAGCGATCCAGGAGCACTCCACGTCGACGCGCTCCTTGGCGGGAACCGACGTGCGGTCCTGCGCCGGAGCCTTGCGCTGCTGCGGCACGGACTGCACCTGCGGCGCCACCGCCCCGCCCTCCGAGGCCAGGCGCACGGCGATCCTGTCCTCGATGGCACGCGGGCTGTTGAACAGCAGGACGTTGTTCTGCACCACCGAGAACACCAGCTCGCGGCCCGCCTGCGTGGTCACGTAGCCGGACAGGCCGGAGACGCCCGAGAGCGACCCGGTCTTGGCCTTCACGTTGCCCGCCGCCGGGGTGTTCTTCATGCGGTTGACCAGGGTGCCGTCGACACCGGCGACGGGCAGCGAGGCCTGCCACGCGGCGAACCACGGCTTGGTCTTCGCCTTGACCAGCACCGAGGTGAGGTCGTCGGGCGAGAACTGGTCGAGCCGCGACATGCCGGAGCCGTCGAAGACCTCGACCGCGTTCGGGTCGACGCCCAGACCGGCCCACTTGGTGCTGAGCTGGTTGACACCGTTGGTGAACGAGCCACCCGCGGTCTTGACCAGCACCTCGGCCAGCATGTTGTTGCTGTCCTTGAGCAACGGCTTGACGAGCTCGCCGAGCGTCATCGACGTATCGGTCGCGAGGACGGTGGCACCCGCGGGCGCCTTCTGCCTCCTGACCCCGCCGGTGACGGTGATCCCGCTGGCCTGCAACGCCTTCTGGAACACCGACGTGACGAGTCCCGTCGGGTCCTTGACCGTCGACAGCGCCGTCGTCTCCACCGAGGTCGACCCGCTGACGAAGATCCGGTTCGTGCCGTGCTCGCGCTGCACGGAGATGCCGGCGTTGCCGGTCGTCGCCGTGGACACGACCTGCACGTGGTCGTTCGCCGGTTCGGTCGTCACGACGGCCGGTGCGCCCGCTGCGGCGCCCGGCTTGACGCGCACGACGACCGTGCCCGCGCTGAACTTCGCGTCCGGCGAGAGGGTGAGGGCCGACGTCTCCGCGCTGTAGGAGTACGGCTCGTCGTCCCACGCCCAGCCGGTGCCGTACGGCGTCGCGTCGAACTTGGTGTCGTCGACGACCAACGCACCGTTCACGGTCGTGACACCGCTGGCCTTCAACGTGTCCGCGAGCTGCTGGTAGCGCAGCCGGGACATCGTCGGGTCGCCACCGCCGCGCAGCACCAGGTCGCCGTTGAGCGCCGCACCGGACCTCGTGCCGCCGGAGACCAGTTCGGTCTTCCAGCGGTGGTCGGGGCCCAGCAGGTCCAGCGCCGTCGTCGTGGTGAGCAGCTTCAGGTTCGACGCGACCTGCGACCGCCTGCCGCTCTGCCTGGTGTAGATCACTTCTCCGGAGTCGGCGTCCCGCACGACCAGGCCGACGTCCGCGCCCTTGAGCGCGTCGTCGGCCAGGATCGCGTCGAGATCAGCCGTGAGGGCCTCGTTCCCGACCGCCACGGCGCCGCCGCTGGACGTCAGGGAGAACCCTGCCGCCACAGCGACGACCGCCCCCAGAACACGAAATCTCACGCTTCCACCTCTGATCGATCACCCGACCACAACGTGTGGAAGCTACCGGGCTTGTCGATCCGCCTGTACGTGTGCGCACCGAAGAAGTCGCGCTGTCCCTGGACGAGCGCGGCGGGCAGGCGCTCGGAGCGAAGTCCGTCGTAGTAGGCCAAAGCGGACACGAAGCCAGGAGTCGGCACGCCGGCTTCCACCGCACGGACCACGACCCTGCGCCAAGCGGCCTCCGCGTTCTGCACCGCGTCGCGGAAGTAGTTGTCCACCAACAAGGACTCGATGTCCGCGTTCGCGTCGTAGGCCTCGCGGATGCGGTTGAGGAACTGCGCGCGGATGATGCAGCCGCCACGCCAGATCGTCGCCATGGCGCCGAGGTCGATGTTCCAGTCGAAGTTCTTCGACGCCTCGCGGATCATGTCGAAGCCCTGCGCGTAGGCGACGACCTTGGACGCGTAGAGCGCCTGGCGCACGTCGTCCACCAGGTCGGCGTCCGGCTTCGCGACGACCTCGCTGGCGCCGAACGCCTCGCGCACGGCCTTGCGCTGGTCGGTGTGGCCGGACAGCGAGCGCGCGAACACGGCCTCGGCGATGCCGGTGACCGGCACGCCCAGCTCCAGCGCCTCCTGCACGGTCCAGCGACCGGTGCCCTTCTGCTCCGCCGCGTCCTCGATGACCTGCACGAGCGGCGTGCCGTTCGCGTCGACGTGCTTGAGGACCTCGGCGGTGATCTCGACCAGGTACGACTCCAGGTCGCCCGAGTTCCACTGCGTGAAGACCTCGGAGATCTCCGCCGGCGTCTGCCCGCCGATGCGGGAGAGCAGGTCGTAGGCCTCGGCGATCAGCTGCATGTCGGCGTACTCGATGCCGTTGTGCACCATCTTCACGAAGTGCCCGGCGCCGTCCGGCCCGACGTGCACGCAGCACGGCTGACCGTCCACCTTGGCCGCGATCTCCTCGAAGACCGGCCCGACGTGCTTGTAGGACTCGGCCGGGCCGCCCGGCATGATGCTGGGGCCGTTGAGCGCGCCCTCCTCGCCACCGGAGATGCCGGCGCCGACGAACAGCAGCCCCTTCTCCTTCAGCGCGGCCTCACGGCGGCGCGTGTCGGCGTAGTGGGCGTTGCCGCCGTCGATGACCATGTCACCGGGCTCGAGGATCTCACTCAGCTCGTCGATGACGGCGTCGGTGGGGCCACCGGCCTTGACCATGATGATGATCTGGCGCGGCGTCTGCAGGCTGTCGACCAGGTCCTGCAACGTCTCGGCGCCGACGAAGTCGCCCTCGTGGCCGTGCTCTTCCAGCAGGGCCTTCATCTTCGCGGGGGTCCGGTTGTGCACGGCGGTTTTGAAGCCGTGGCGCGCGAGGTTGCGCGCGAGGTTGCTGCCCATGGTGGCCAGACCGGTGACCGCGATACGTGCTTTGCCTTCCGTCATGCGCAACAGCCTGCCGTGTTCTTCAGGTTTACGCGAGATGTCACAGGGTGTTCTCAGACTCCGTTTCGGCAGGTGAACCGCGTCACGTGCCGGCACGTATGGCTAGGCGTAAGTTGGCTTCATGACGGAATTCACGAGCGTGGGACGCTCGGCGACCGACCGCGCCTCGAGGTACGGCTCGCAGCTGGTGAAGCACTTCACGCACAAGGACCTCGAAGGGTCCTGGGAGGACACCCGCGGCTTCGTGCGCTTCTCGGCGGGCCTGGCTGAGTTCGAGGCTCTCGAGGACGTTCTGGTGATGCGCGTGGTGGCGGCCTCCGAGGAGGACACGGCCCGCCTGCGCGACGTCGTGGAACGCCACCTCGTCCGCTTCGGCACCCGCGACGAGCTGACCGTCACGTGGGACTCAGGTAGCGAGAACTGACGCCGCCAGCCCGATGAGAGCGGTTCCACAGACCCGCTCGAAGTGCGCGCGGGTCCTCGGCCTGCTGAGCAGCCTGCCGAGCTGACGCGCGCTCGGCACCACGATCACCCAGAACACCGCGAACACCCCGACCGTGACCGCGCTGAGCAGCGCCGCCTGCGGCAGCGGCGCGGCGTTCGGGTCCATCGCCTGCGGGATGAGGCTCAGGAACGTGAGCATCACCTTGGGGTTCAACAGGTCGCACAACATGCCGCGCAGGAACACGTTCTTCTGCTGCGGCTGCTCGGCGAGGGGTTTGTTCGCCGTCCGGAGCGTCATGAACCCGATGTAGGCGAGGTACGCGGCGCCGATCGCCTTGACCACGAACAACGCCGTGGGCGCCGCCGCCACGAGCGCGGACAACCCGACTGTCGCGAGCGTCCCGTGGACCAGGAGCCCGGTCAGCACGCCGAGCGCCGCCTCGACGCCCCTGCGGAAGCTCCTGACCGCGTTCCCCATGACCAGTACGAAGTCGGGTCCGGGCACGACCGTGATGACCACGAGTGCCAGCAGGAACGACGTCCACGCGATGTGCATGACGCAGATCGTCTGCGCTTTGTTCGTGTGCGTTCCAGCAGATCAGTACGATGTTCGGTTATGCGCGAACAAGCCGAACTGGATTCGGTCGACTGGCACATCCTGGAGGAGTTGCAGAACGACGCCACCCTCCCGAACCGGACCCTGGCGGAGATCGTCGGGCTCGCGCCGTCGTCCTGCCTGCAGCGCGTGCGCCGGCTGCGCGACCTCGGGGTGATCACGGGGTCGCACGCCGTGGTGGACCCCGCGACCACCGGGCTGCCCTTGGAGGCCGTGATCTCGGTGAACGTGCGGCCGCACACCCGTGTGGTGGTGGCCGGGTTCCGGGCGTTCGTGATGGCGCAGCCGGAGACGCGGTCGATCTTCCACGTGTCCGGGCAGGCCGACTTTCTGATCCACATCGCCGTGGCCGGTTCCACGCACCTGCAGGCGTTCCTGATGGACAAGATCGCTTCGCGGACGGAGGTGCGGAACCTGACGTCGTCGGTGGTGCTGGAGCGGGTGGAGACCCGTGCGCTGACGCCGCCCGCGAACCTGCGGCCGACCCATCGGCGGCGCCGCGCGGACTAGCGGCGGCGGGTCAGCGCGTCGAGGTCGAAGGACAGCGGAGCGGGCCGGGTCAGCTTCACCTCGCCCACACCGTCCTCCACGAGCTCGTAGATGCCGTCGACGAGTTCGAAGGCCGTCAGGCTGATCGGGTCGGCCAGTTCGATCAACCAGTAGTGCGCGATTCCCGCTTTGGCGTACTGCGTGGGCTTGGTGACACGATCGACTCGCTCGGAGCCGGGTGACACGATCTCCACCGCGAGGACCACGTCCCTCACGTCGAAACGCTGGGGGTTGCGATCGGCCGCCTCTGCCGTCACCACGACGATGTCGGGCTTGCGCACGGTGGGCCGGTTCGAGTCGTCGATCACCACGTCGACGTTGTGAAAGGCGACGAGGTCGTCCGGAAGCCGCTCGTCGAGCCAGTAGGCCAGCCGGCTCCTGGCCTTCTGGTGCAGAGGTGTCGAAGCAGTCAGCACGTGCAGGACACCATCTACGAGTTCGAGATCCTTGTCCTCTGGCGTCGCGTCCCACTCGTTCAAGTTCACGAGTCAAGCCATCGGCAGGCCCGCACCGCGCCCTTGATCACTCGGACGGCTTGATCACCCGGATCAGCCCCTCCTGCACGACGGTCGCCACCAACTGCCCGTCCTGCGTGAAGAACCGCCCGGTCGCCAACCCCCGGTTCCCGGATGCGGAAGGCGAAGAGGTGTCGTACAGCAACCACTCGTCGGCCCGGAACGGGCGGTGGAACCACATCGCGTGGTCCAGCGACGCCCCGAGGACCTTGTCCAGCCCCCAATAAACGCCGTGCCGTGCCAGAACCCCGTCCAGCAACGTCATGTCCGACGCGTACGTCATGACGCAGAGCTGCAGCATCGGGTCGTCCGGCAGCTTGCCGTCCGCCTTCATCCACACCTGGGACGCGGCCGCGCCCGGACCGTCCTCACGCGACTCCCACGGCGGCTCCGTCACGTAGCGGACGTCGATGGGGCGCGGGAACTTCAGGTTCACCAGCGAGTAGCCGGCCACGGACTCGCTCCACGTCGGCAACGACTCGGGGTCCGGCACGTCGGGCATCTCGGAGGTGTGCTCGACGCCCTGTTCCTCCACCTGGAACGACGCGGAGAGCGAGAAGATCGCCTTGCCGTGCTGCACGGCCACGACGCGGCGGGTGGTGAACGAGCGGCCGTCGCGGATGCGGTCCACCTCGTACACGATCGGCACGCGCGGGTCGCCGGGGCGGATGAAGTACGAGTGCAGCGAGTGCACGCGGCGTTCGACCGGGACGGTGCGGCCGGCGGCCACCAGGGCCTGGCCCGCCACCTGGCCGCCGAAGACGCGCACCGGCGACTCCGCCGGGGACACACCGCGGTAGATGTTCTCCTCGATGCGTTCCAGGTCGAGCAACGCGACCAGGTCGTCCACTGCGGATTGTCCGCTCACCCCGGACGGGTGCGAAGCGGCGGCACGGGCGGCCTCAGTCACGGCAGAACTCTCCCTAAACCATCAGGCGCGAAACGGCCCCGCACCCTCACACGACCAGTATGAGGGGGCGGGGCCGCCGTCGTGACTGAGAGGCCGACCACTTACGCGTGGTCGTCCTCGCCCAGCCGGTGCACGCGGATGAGGTTCGTCGAGCCGATGGTGCCGGGAGGCGAGCCGGCGACGACGACCATGAGGTCGCCAGCCTGGTAGCGGCCGATCTCGATCATGGCCACGTCGACCTGGCGGACCATCTCGTCGGTGGACTCCACGCGCGGCACCAGGAACGTCTCGGTGCCCCACGTCAGCGCGAGCTGCGAGCGCACCGCGGGCTCCGGCGTGAACGCCAGCAGCGGCAGGTGCGTGTGCAGGCGCGCGAGACGGCGGACCGTGTCACCGGACTGCGTGAACGCGACCAGGGCCTTGGCGTTGAGGCGCTCGCCGATGTCGCGGGCCGCGTACGAGATCACGCCGCGCTTGGTGCGCGGGACGTGCGTCAGCGGCGGCACGACGACCGACTCGGTCTCGACGGCCTCGATGATGCGGCCCATGGTCTGCACGGACTCGATGGCGTAGCGGCCGACCGAGGTCTCGCCGGACAGCATCAGGGCGTCCGCGCCGTCGAGCACCGCGTTCGCGACGTCGGACGTCTCGGCGCGGGTCGGGCGGGAGTTGGTGATCATCGAGTCGAGCATCTGGGTCGCGACGATGACCGGCTTCGCGTTCTCGCGGGCGATCTGGATCGCGCGCTTCTGCACGAGCGGCACGTGCTCCAGCGGGAGCTCGACGCCCAGGTCACCGCGGGCGACCATGACGCCGTCGAACGCGAGGACGATGGCCTCGAGGTTGTCCACGGCCTCCGGCTTCTCGATCTTCGCGATCACCGGGAGGCGCTTGCTGCCCGAGCGGTCCATGACCTGGTGGACCAGGTCGATGTCCGCCGGCGAGCGCACGAACGACAGGGCGATGAAGTCCACGCCCAGCGAGAGCGCGAACTCGAGGTCCTCGATGTCCTTCTCGGACAGCGCGGGCACGGACACGTCCATGCCGGGCAGCGAGAGGCCCTTGTTGTTGCTGACGGGTCCGCCTTCGGTGACCTCGCACACGACGTCGGAACCTTCGACGTCGACGACCACGAGGCCGACCTTGCCGTCGTCCACGAGCAGGCGGTCGCCGACCTTGGCGTCCTTCGCGAGCTCCTTGTACGTCGTCGACACGCGGTCGTGCGTGCCCTCGACGTCTTCGACGGTGACGCGGACGACGTCGCCGGTGTTCCAGTCGACCGGACCCGCGGCGAAACGGCCGAGGCGGATCTTGGGGCCCTGGAGGTCGGCGAGGATGCCCACGGCGCGGCCCGACTCGTCGGCTGCCGCGCGGACCATGTCGTAAACCTGCTTGTGGTCGGCATGGCTGCCGTGGCTGAAGTTCATCCTGGCCACGTCCATACCGGCCGCTACCAGGTCGCGGACCTTGTCCGGCGTGCCAGTGGCGGGACCGAGGGTACAGACGATCTTTGCGCGTCGACTCACGTCTAGAGAGAGTAGACCCCGTTCCTGGACCGATCCCGAACTACTCCTGGGTAATGTTTCCGCAATGGGTCGAGTACTGCCTTTCGTGACCGCGGCGTTGCTCAGCGTCATCGTCCTGTTCACCCCCGAGTCAGGTGTGCCGAGCTCCCCGCCGGGCACGGACAAGGTCGTCCACACCCTGCTGTTCGCCCTTCTGGCGTTCACCGGCCTGTACGCGAGGATTCGTCACATCCTGCTCGCGCTCGTCGTTTACGCAGGGGTTTCGGAGGTGTTGCAGCAGTTGATCACGCCGCTGCACCGCAGCGGGGACGTGCTCGACGCCCTGGTGGACGTGCTCGGGATCGGCCTCGGCTGGGCTATCGCCGCGGCTGTTCGCTCACGCCGACGTGGTCCTCGCACCACGCGTTGAAGTCCTTGAGCTGCCTCCACGACTTGCGCACCCTGTCGAGACAGCCCGGCTCGTGCAGCACGTCGTCCGGCCCCCACACCTTGCGCACGTAGATCGACCGGTGCTTGAGCAGGTCGAGGTGCGGGTGGTCGTCGGCGAACCCGCGCGGCTTGGACTTCATCACGTCGCCCGCGACCGTCCAGCCCTGCTTGACGAGCTTGTCCACGATCCCGCGCAGCAGGACGCCGTGGGCGTCGACCGAGGCGCGGTAGCGGGCCAGCTGGTCCGACTGCATGTGGAACGAGCCGCCGCCGACCATCAGGCCCTCGGGGCTGAGCTGCACGTAGTACGCGCCGCCGCCGCGACCCTTCTCGATCACGCCGCCGCAGTGGTCCTTGTACGGCGTCTTGTCCTTGGCGAACCGCACGTCGCGGTACGGCCGGAACACCTTGCCCTCGCCGAACTCCTTCTCCAGCGCGAGCAGCAGCGCCTCCATCGGAGCCCGCACGTCGCGCAGGTAGGTCTCCTTGTTGTCGTCCCAGTACGCCTTCGAGTTGTCCAGGACCAGACCGTCGAAGAAGTCGATGGCGTACTCGCCGAAACCGCTGAACCCGGCGTGCTCCCCCGACCGACCGCCGGGATTTCCGGCGCGACCGGACCGCACCCGGGACACTTCCTGCTTCATCGCCCTGCATCTCCTCCGCGGAAGGACCCACCCGGCGCCACACCCGGACGACGCCAGGTTCTGATCCTGCTGGACGGCAGCCGGCGAAGGCGCCTCGGGTGCGGACCAGCCTATCGAACAGGCATTCGACTGAACGTCCAGGGGGAGCAATCCGCAGGCCACGCAGACGCGTCAATAGGCCGAAGTCGTGAACGCCCGATCGCCCATGTGCGTGAAAATTCGTTTGAGGACACACAACCGGTCCATAATCCGACGAATGCCACGCCGCATCAACGCGCTCGCTTCCTGGCTCCTCCAACTGGGACCGGACGAGGTGGCCGCGGTACTCGTGCACCGCCGCGACGTCGCGGACCGGTACCTCCGCACGCTGAAGGACCTGGCGACCCAGCTCACCGACTCCGACTCGGTGCACGCCGCCGAGGCCACGCTGGACCAGGGCGCGCTCGACGTGCTCGGCGCGATCGTCGCGCAGGGCAACAACGGAACCATCGACACGGTGTGCGCCGAACTGCGGTGTTCGGTGGGCGACTTCGAACGGGCGCTCGGCGAGCTCAAGCGGCGGGCGCTGGCCTGGCCGGAGGGGCCGAGGCTCGCCGCGGTGAACTCGGTGCGGGCGACCGGCGCCGTGCAGGGTCAGCTGACGTTGCGGCCGCGGACGCCGAGGAGGCGCAGGGCGTCCGAGATCTCGCCGGTCGTGCCAGCCATGTCCACTGTGGATGGAGTGGCGCGGTTGCTGGCGCACTGCGAGCAGGACACGTTCGACGCGCGGTACACCGGTGGCGTGGCGACGGTGGAGATCCGGCGGGTCGCGCGGGCGCTGCGGGTCCCGGACGGCGTGCTGCGGCTCTGGCTGGAGCTCGCCGCCGAGGCCCAGCTCGTCGGGGTCGAACGCTCGCGGCTGCTGCCGACGAGGCACGGTGACGCATGGCTCGACTCGCAGCCGGGACCGCGGCTCGCGGCGCTGGTCGCGGCGTGGCGGCGGATGGACTGGCGGCCGGAGCCGGACCAGGCGCGGGCGGCGTTGCGCGACTACACCGGTGCCGCCGGCCTCGCGCTGCGGCGCGGCGCGCTGGAGCGGTTCTCGGCCCAGGAGGCCTTCACCGACATCACCGAACTGGTCGAGGACCTGTCCTGGGAACGTCCCGCGGTGCACGACCCGCGCGCGACGGCGGCGGTGGTGGCCGAGATGGAATCGCTCGGCCTGGTCGCCGGTGGCGCGCTGACGCCGTTGGGCGTGGCGGTGCAGGAGGACGGTGACGTCGAGGCCGCGGCGTGCGCGTTGATGCCCCCGGCGACGCAGAAGGCCGCGTTCCAGACGGACATGACGGCGGTGGTGAACGGGCTGCCGTCGCCGGAGCTGAGCGCGACGCTGAACCTCGTGGCGGACCTGGAGGACAACGACGCGGCACGGGTGTGGCGGCTGTCCGCCGGGTCGGTGCGGCGCGCGCTCGACTCGGGGCTGTCCGCCGACGACGTGCTCGCGAAGCTCGCTTCCGTCTCGGACGCCGCCCTGCCGCAGGTCGTCGAGTACCAGGTGCGGGACGTGGCGCGCCGGCACGGCCAGCTGACGGTGACGGACGTGGCGAGCTGCGTGCGGGCCTCGGATCCCGCGCTGCTGCAGGAGATCGTGAAGTCGAAGAGACTGGGGCCGCTGAAGCTGCGGTTCCTCGCGCCGACCGTGCTGGCCTCGGACCGGCCGATGGCCGAGACCCTCGTGGCGCTGCGCCGGTGCGGGTATGCGCCGACCGGCCTCGACGCCGGCGAGAAGTCCATTGTGGAGAGTGTGGAACGGCGTCGTGCGCCCGCCCGCGGCGAGCGCCGCCCGGAGCGCTGGTGGCGCACGGAGATGGACGACCTGGAGCTGACCCAGCTCGCGGTCCGGCTGGTGGAGCAGGAGAAACCGGGCGTCGGGCGCGGCACGCCGCGGGCCAACGCGGCGCGGATGCTGCGCGACCAGAACGTCTTCCTGCGCGACGAGGAGGTCGTGCTGCTGTCGTCGGCGTTGGTCGACGGGAGCCGCGTCGAGATCAAGTACGCGACCGGGCCGCGCAGGACGGAGACGCACGTGATCGTGCCGACCAAGCACCTCGACGGCGTGGTGAGCGCGGACTGCGGGGACGGCACGAGCAGGGAGTTCGACATCGGTCACGTCCGCAAGGTCGCCCTGCCCGAGGTGGACCTGCCCAGGTGAACCGGAGCGGCTGAGCAGGGGCGGATGAACAGCTGGTGAAGTCCGCCGCCGCCAGGTGATCACGTGCTGATACTGGAGGTGTGGCCGACCCGTTTTCCGCCGGACTGCTGATGGTGCTGGAGACCGTGCTGGAGCGCGTGCTGCTCGGTCTGTTCGAGGTCGTGCACAAGGGCGCCAAGGACAAGAAGCGGCAACGAGAGCTGACCCGGCCGGGGCCCCTGGTGGAACGGGTCAGCGCGGAGCTCGCCCGCGGTGAGCTGAGCACCGTCGAGGAACACGAGTGGCAGGCCGCCGTGGACGCGGTGCGCGAGTCGATCGAGGCCTCGCTGCCGTTGCGCCCGGACGAGGCGCTCAAGGTCATGCTGACGCCCGAGTCGTTGCGGGCCCACGTGATGGCGAGGTCGGAGCGGATCCGGCGGGCGGCGGGCCTGTCCGAGCAGGCGACGGCGGTCTACGACGCGTTGCTGCTGCGGGTGTGCGTGGCGGTCGTCGAACTGGTGTGGTCGCAACCGGAGTACGCGCGCCGGCTCGCGGTGGAGGTGTTCCGGATGGGCCGCGCGACCGCCGACGCCGTGGCGCGGCTCGCGGACCAGCGGCAACTCGCTCTGACAGCGGCTCACCGGGACTTCGAGGACCGCTACGCCGACCAGGTCGCGTACGCGCTGGGCGGCCTGGAGCTGTTCGGCGTGACGCGCGGGCGGGCGCCGCGCAGGCACTCGTTCGACTCGTCGTACGTGTCGCTGGCGGTGGCCCGGGTCGGGGACACCGACGAGCTGACGGGCGCCGGACTGCCGGTCGCGGCGGCACTGGCGGACGCGCACCGGGTGCTCATCCGGGGCGGCGCGGGCGCGGGCAAGACGACGTTCCTGCGCTGGCTCGCGATGAACGCGCTGGGCCAGACGCGGGCCTCGGGCGACGAGTGGCTCGGGCTGGTG
This sequence comes from Lentzea sp. HUAS12, assembly GCF_024125735.1. Classification (NCBI taxonomy): domain Bacteria; kingdom Bacillati; phylum Actinomycetota; class Actinomycetes; order Pseudonocardiales; family Pseudonocardiaceae; genus Lentzea; species Lentzea sp. HUAS12. The sequence continues at coordinate 8,851,848 of NZ_CP099738.1, read as the reverse complement.
CCGTTCTTCGTGCCGTTGCGGCAGTGCACGACGCTGCCGAAGCCGGAGGAGTTCATCTCGGCGACCGCCTCGATGATCGAGGAGGAGAAGCCGCCCGGCTGGGTCACCGCACGCCTCAAGGAGGGCCGCGCGCTCGTCCTGGTCGACGGCGTGGACGAGCTCGTGTGGGAACGCAGGGCCGAGGCGCGGCGGTGGCTCGAGGAGCTCGTCACCGCCTACCCCGGCGCCCGGTACGCGGTCACGACGCGTCCGGCGGCGGTGCCGGAGGACTGGCTGGAGGACCTGGATTTCGCCGCGTTCGACCTGCTGCCGTTGAGCGACAAGGGTGTCCGCGACTTCGTGGAGGCCTGGCACACCGCCGCCCGCGACGAGCCGGGCCTGTCGCGGGACGCGCGGGTGTGGCTGACCGACTGCGAGGCGCGGCTGGTGGCGACGCTGGTGAAGCGGCCGGACCTGCGTCGGCTGGCGTCGAGCCCGTTGCTGGCGGGACTGTTGTGCGCGTTGCACCAGGACCGGAACATGCACCTCCCGCGCGACCGCCGCTCGTTGTACGAGGCCGCGCTGGACCTGCTGCTGGTGCGGTGGGACGAGGACCGAGGGCTCGCGCTGCCGTCGTTCTCCAAGGAGGAGCAGCTCGTCCTGCTGCAACGGTTCGCGTACTCGCTGGTGCGCAACCGCGAGCTGACGGTGCCGCGCGAGGAGGCCGTGCACCGGCTCGGCAACGCGATGCGCGGGCTGCGCTCGCACGACGTCGACCCGGACGTCGCGATGCAACGCCTGCTGGAACGCGCCGGGTTGCTGCGGGAGGTGCCGTCGGAACGCGTGCAGTTCGTGCACCGGACGTTCCGCGACTACCTGGCGGCCAAGGAGGTCGTGGACGCCGGCGACCTGAACCTGCTGGTGGACAGGGCACATCTCGACGAGTGGCACGACGTCGTGGTCATGGCGGTCGCGCACGCCCGCCCGCGGGAACGGGCCCGCGTGCTGATGGACCTGCTGGCGGGCAACGACGACACCCGCAAGGACGAACGCGGCCGGGACAAGCTGCGGCTGCTCGCGCTGGCGTGCCTCGACCAGGCCGACGTGATCGAACCGGAGACCGCGCGCGCTCAGGTGACGGCCGCGGCCGCCTCGCTGATCCCGCCGACGAGCTTCGCGCACGCCGACGCCCTGTCCGAGGCCGGGTCGTTCGTGGTGGACCTGCTGCCGGGCCCGGAGGCCTCCGGGGAAGCCGCGTACATCGTGCGGACCCTCGCCACCATCGGCGGCGAGGGCGCGTGGGAGCGGATCGCGGAGTTCGTCGCCGTGGACCACGCGATGGTCATCGACGAGCTGCTGCGGGCGTGGCGGAACACGCCGGACGCGGAGAAGTACGCCAGGTCTGTGCTGTCCAAAGTGGACTTCGGTGACCGGCGGGTGGACGTCCGCGGCTGGCACCGGATCCAGTTCATCATGCACCTGGAGAAGCTGCGGTACGTGCGGTGCATCGGCAACATCAACCCGCTGGACCCGCTGGGCGCCATGCCGTCGCTGCACCGGCTGGAGCTGTGGCAGAACGAGGTCATGCGCGACCTCTCGCCGTTGGGGACCTCGCGCTCGTTGAAGGAGCTGCACCTGAGCCGCTGCCGTCCGCTCGGGCGCATCGACCTGGCGCCGGTGAAGGACCTCGACGAGCTGCACCTGCACTTCAGCCGCGTCGACCTGGAGTCGCTCGACGGCGGTGCGCTGCGGAGGTTGCAGATCCGCGACTCGGGCACCGACGAGGGGCTGGCCGCGTTGCCCGACCTGCCCGCGTTGCGCGAGCTGGCGATCGACCACCGCCCGCCGTACCCGCTCGCGGGGCTGGAGCGGTGGCCGACCGTCACGGCGCTGGAGGTGTTCGGGGTGCCGGCGGCGGACGACCTGCGCGCGCTGCCGGCGTTGGACCGCCTCGTGGTGCACCAGCCGGAGTCCCTGGCGCGGCTGGAGGAGCTGCGGGGGCGGCTGCCCGGGGTGACCGTCACGACGTGACGCGGGGCGGGCCGCCCACGCGCCTACCTCACCACCGGATGTCCGCCAGGCTGTCCAGCGGCTTGCGCTCCCCCTCCTCCAGCAGCTGCACCGACGCCGTGTCCGCCCCGTGCAGCTCGGCCGGGAACGTCAGGCTCAGCCGCTTCTCGAGCTCCGCCAGCGACACCTGGAACACCCGGAACTCGTCCAGGTCCAGGGCCTCGGCCAGGACGATGTTCTGCGTCAGCAGGAACGCGCTGCACCGCAGCTCGCCGTCCACCACGAAGGCGATCGCCTTGTAGAACTCGCGCGGGATCGCGACACCGCGGAACACCCTGTCGTCGGCGTTGAAGACCGGACCGCCGTAGACGCTGACCTTGAGGTTGTCGACGTCGACGTCCGCGAGCACCGCGTCCTCGAGCCTGCCCCAGAGCCCTTCCTTCGTGCTCTGGTTGAAGTCGTCCATCTGCGGCGTGATGTTCGTGAAGAAGAACGAGTCCTTGTTCGCCTTCTGCGCCTCGGCCTTCGGGCCCCAGCACAGGTCGGCGCGCCGGGCGAGGTGGCCGCGGTCGAGCCGGTTGTCGCGGTAGAGCTCGTCGCCGGTCTGGAACTGCGCCGGGACGCGCGGGTCCTTGACGAACGGGATGTTGCTGCGGCTCAACGCCTTCAGCTCGCCGCCGTCGACGTTCCAGGCGACCCAGCTCGCGAACTTGCGCGACTTGCTCATCGCGAGGGAGAAGTGCGTGTAGTCGATCGTGGTCTCGCCGTCGAGCTCCACCGCGTCGGCCGCGCCCGACTCGGTCAGGACCGGGATGCCGGCGGTGGTGCCGAGGAACTTCGCGTCAAACCCTGCGCTGGTCATGTGTCGCCCCCTACTGGTTCACCTTCAGGGTCGACATCTCCCACAGCCGCGTTAGCCCCGTGCACCCGAACGGCCCAATGTTCACCGGCTCTTCCCCGCCGGTTCGCCGGGAAGGCGCCGCGACCGGACGGCCGCGGCGCCCGCACCGCTACCGTCCGACGAGCTCGACGGTCTTGCCGGCCTTGCGCGACTGGTCGACCCACTGGTCGATCGCCTGCCCGCAGGCCTGGTCGAGGTGCCGGACCCCGCTCAGGTCCATCCGGACGTGCTCGCGGTCGACCCGCTCCAGTTCGTCCAGCAGCACGGGCAGCCGCAGGAAGGTCGCGTTGCCGCGCAACGCCACCCCCTCCGGCGTCACGGTCACCTGCAGCCTCGACACGTCCCAGGCCGTCTTGACCACCGCGGCGAGCAGGCCCACCACCGTGCCGGTCAGCAGGTCGGTGCCCACGATGAGGCCGGCCGTCAGCACGAAGACGCCCATCTCGGCCTTGTCCGTGCGCCACAACGCGACGACCTCGCGCAGGCCGAGCAGCTTCCACCCGGCGTGCACCAGCACCGCCGCCAGCACGGCGATCGGGATCAGCGTCAACAGCCCCGGCAGCAGCACCACGAACAGCAGCAGCCACACGCCGTGCAGCACCCGGGACGCCTTCGTCCTGGCCCCCGCCGCCACGTTGGCCGAGCTGCGCACGATCACCGCCGTCATCGGCAGCGCGCCGAGCAGGCCGCAGATCGAGTTGCCGACGCCCTGCGCCACCAGCTCCTTGTTGTACTGCGTGCGCGGGCCGCTGTGCATGCGGTCGACCGCGGCGGCGCTGAACATGCTCTCGGCAGAGGCGACGAGGGCGAACACCACTGCCGTGCCGATGACCCCGGTGTCGAGCAACGAGAAGTTCGGCAGGTGCACGTCCGTCGACAGGGTGCCGACCGTGATCTTCTCGACCGACGACGCGAACACCGTCGCGATCGCGGTGCAGACGACCACGCCGACGAGGATGCCGGGCACCACGCGCATCGGCGTGCGCTGCCACAGCAGCATGATCAGCACCGTGAGCAGGCCGAGCGCGGCCGCCACCGGCGAGACGACCAGGTGCCTGAGCTGGCCGAAGATCAGGACCAGCCCGATGCCGGCGAGCATGCCCTGCACCACCGACGGGGAGATCGCGCGGAACCAGCGTCCGCACCGAGCTAAGCCCAGCACGACCTGCAGCAGTCCGGCGCCGAGGACGATGACGCCCAGCGCTTCCAGTCCGTGCCGGGAGACGGCGTCCGCCACCAACACCGTCAGCCCGGCGGCCGGTCCGCTCACCTGCATCGTGCTGCCCGGCAGCAGGCCGACGACGATGCCGCCGACCACTCCCGTCACGATGCCGAGTTCGGCCGGCACCCCGGACGCCACCGCCACGCCCACGCACAGCGGCAACGCCACGAGGAACACGACGACCGATGCGCCGAGATCGGCCCAATGCTTCTTCATCACGTCGAGACCCCTACAGAGGAAGGAAGGCGTGCTCGGCGCACGCGGAGACCTCACCGGTCTCGATGTCGTAGAACCAGCCGTGGACGCGCAGCGACCCCTCGGCGACCTTCTCGGCCACGAACGGGTACGCGAGCAGGACCTCCAGCTGGGCGCGAACGTGTTCCTGCCCCTCCGGGCGCATCGCCGGGCCGGACGCCTGGCGCGGCTGCCCGGGACGCAGCCACCCGCGCATCGCGGGCAGGTGGTCGATGCCGCCCGCGTTCAACGCGCCGACCGCGCCGCAGTGCGAATGGCCGCAGACGACGATCTCGCTGACGCCGAGTTGCAGCACGGCGAACTCGATCGTCGCCATCTCACTGGTCGGCGCGGTCAGCGAGTAGGGAGGGATGACGTTGCCCGCGGTGCGCAGTTCGAACAACGCGCCGGGTTCGGCACCGGTGATGGCGGCGGTCACGATGCGCGAATCCGCGCACGTGATGAACATCGTGCTGGGTTGCTGACCCGCGGCGAGCTGACGGCCGAGTGCGCTGGAACGCGAAGCGGCGTGTGCGCGGGCATGCTGAACAAAGCGATGGAAGTCCATGGGAATCCCTCACTGCGTAGGAAAAGGTGTTCGGTTTCGATCCGGGGAGAGAGGGACCGATCAGTTGCGGAACACCTGCAACGCGGGAGGTGTGCGCCAAACGACTATCGGTTCGGCGTTGGACACGAGGACGAGTGCAGGAGGAACGGCGCGCGGCAGGAGCACGGTCACGAAGGACGGAGCGGCCACCCTGGACGCGCGGTCGACAGAGGCGACCAGCAGGCGCAGACGCGTCGTCTCGCGCTCCTCGCGGGGCGCCTCCTCCTTGGGAGCCGAGGTCTTCGACTTCGGCGGCGGCGCACCGATCGACGCCGTCGACACGGCCGGGGCGAGCACGGCGCACAGGGCGACGACGACAGCAAGAAGAACGCTGCGCATGCTCACACCCCCAACCGAGTCAGATCTACAGCTATCAGTTTCGCCCGAAATGGACAACTTTCGCGATATTCGAACTCAGGTTTGCCCTGACGAAGAGCGAACTTCACCCGAAAGGTCTTCCGGTCTCACGGAAACGTACTTATGCGGAGAGTGAGCGCCCGAGGGGTGTCGTTGCACCAAAAGCGTTAATCAGATCGGCGATCCATTGGCCACCAATACGATCGGTGATCACGCACCAATCAAGACGACCGCAGAGAGGAGCCGCGCGGCTCAGAATGTGGCGATCGTGACACAGAGCCGCACCGGCGCGTTGGCGGATGCGAGCTTTACCGGAAATTCACTCCGACGACAGGATTGAAAGCGGTAAACCCTGTAAAGGCGAACGCCCCGCGCGACGTCGTTGTCGCGCGGGGCGTCATGCTGCTCTCCGCTGTCGGACGCCGTTGTCAGACCACAGCGAGCGGAAGCTGGTTCGGGATGACCGGCGAAGGCAGGTTCGAGGAACCCGTGAGGAACCGGTCCACGGCGTTCGCCACGGACCGCCCCTCGGCGATCGCCCACACCACCAGGGACGCGCCGCGGTGGGCGTCCCCGCAGACGAACACGCCGGGCGCGGTCGTCTGCCAGTCGGAGCCGCACGAGATCGTGCCGCGCGTCGTCAGCGAGATCCCGAGGTCGTCCAGGAGCCGCATGTGCTCGACGCCCTCGAAGCCGATCGCCAGCAGCACCATGTCCGCGGGCAGGACCTCGATCTCGTCGGACAGCGGCACCACGGAACGGCGGCCGGACGAGTCCTTCTCGACGCGCACCTGCTGCAGCTCGATGAACCGCACGTGGCCGTCCTCGTCGCCCACGAAGCGCTTGACCGCCACGGTGAAGCGGCGCTCGCCGGCCTCCTCGTGCGCGGGGTACGTGCGCAGGATGTGCGGCCACACGGGCCACGGCGAGCGGTCGTCGTCGCGCACCGAGGGCGGCATCGGGTACTGGTCGAGCTGCGTCACGGACAGCGCGCCCTGGCGGGTCGCGGTGCCGTAGCAGTCGGCGCCCGTGTCGCCACCGCCGATGACGATGACGTGCTTGCCCTCGGCCGAGATCGCCGACGGGCCGTCGCCCTCGACGGCGCGGTTCGCGGGGACCAGGTGGTCCATCGCGAGGTGCACGCCCTTGAGCTCACGTCCCGGCGTCGTCTTGTCGTCACGGCCGCGCAGGGCGCCCACGGCGAGCACGACCGAGTCGAACTCGGCCCGCAGCTGCTCGACGGTGACGTCGACGCCGACCTCGCAGCCGGTGACGAACTTCGTGCCCTCCTTGCGCAGCTGCGACAGCCTGCGGTCGAGGACCTTCTTCTCCATCTTGAACTCGGGGATGCCGTAGCGCAGCAGTCCGCCGAGGCGGTCGTCGCGTTCGTACACCACGACCTCGTGGCCCGCGCGGGTCAGCTGCTGCGCGGCGGCGAGCCCGGCGGGACCGGACCCGACGACCGCGACGCGCTTGCCGGAGGACACCGCGGCCTGGGACGGCTGCACGTAGCCGTTCTCCCACGACACGTCCGCGATGGTCTCCTCGACCCGCTTGATCGCGACGGCACCACCGGCGTCGTGCGAGATCGACAGCACGCAGGCGGCCTCGCACGGCGCCGGGCACAGCCGGCCCGTGAACTCCGGGAAGTTGTTCGTGGCGTGCAGGCGGTCCGAGGCCAGCTCCCAGTCGCCGCGGCGCACCAGGTCGTTCCACTCGGGGATGAGGTTCCCGAGCGGGCAGCCCGCGGTTCCGCTGTGGCAGAAGGGGATGCCGCAGTCCATGCACCGCGTCGCCTGCGTGCGCACGGCGGCGTTGCGCTCCTCCGGTGCCTCGTGGAGGTAGACCTCGTTCCAGTCCTGCAACCTCTCCGGCTTCGGACGCTTCGGCGCGTCGGAGCGGGAGTACTTCATGAATCCCTGTGGATCAGCCACGAGACGCCTCCATGACAGCCGCGTCAACGTCCCGGCCCTCGGCGCGGGCGAGGCGCATGGCCTCGAGAACGCGCTGGTAGTCACCGGGCATGACCTTCGTGAACGCACCGGCCCGACGGGTCCAGTCACCGAGCAGCGACGCGGCGACGGCGGAACCCGTGGCCTCGTGGTGCTTGGTGACGGCGTCCTTGAGCCAACGCAGGTCCTCGGCGCTGAGGCGCTGCAGTTGCACCATCTCCTGGTTCACCGACAACGGGTCCAGGTCGAGCACGTACGCGATGCCGCCGGACATGCCGGCCGCGACGTTGCGCCCGGTCGGCCCGAGCACCACGGCCCGGCCACCGGTCATGTATTCGAACGCGTGGTCGCCCACGCCCTCGGCCACCAGCAGCGCGCCGGAGTTGCGCACGCAGAAGCGTTCGCCGACCCGGCCGCGCAGGAAGACCTCACCGGAGGTGGCGCCGTAGCCGATCACGTTGCCCGCGATCACCTGCTGCTCGGCGGCGAACGGCGCGTCGTCGTGCGGCCGGACGATGATCCGCCCGCCGGACAGGCCCTTGCCGACGTAGTCGTTCGCGTCGCCGACCATCTCGAGCGTGATGCCGCGCGGCAGGAACGCGCCGAGCGACTGGCCGGCCGACCCGGTGAGCTTCACCCGGATCGTGTCGTCCTCGAGGCCCTCGCCGCCGTAGCGGCGCGTGACCTCGGCGCCGAGCAGCGTGCCGACGGTGCGGTTGACGTTGCGGACGGGCAGCTCCAGCGTGACCTGGTGCGCGTCCTCCAGCGCCGCCTCGGCGAGCTGGATCAGCGTGCGGTCCAGGGCCTTGTCGAGGCCGTGGTCCTGCTCGCGGACGCGGCGCTTCGCCGTCGGGTACGGGGTCTCGGGCACCTCGAAGACGGGAGCCAGGTTCAGGCCCTCGGTCTTCCAGTGCTCGATCGCCTCGTCCTTGTCGAGCAGCTCCGCGTGACCGACGGCCTCGTCGATCGTGCGGAAGCCGAGCTCGGCCAGGATCTCGCGGGCCTCCTGCGCGATGAACTCGAAGAAGTTCACGACGTGGTCGGCCTGACCGGTGTAGCGGGCGCGCAGGTCGGGGTTCTGCGTGGCGACGCCGACCGGGCACGTGTCCAGGTGGCAGACGCGCATCATCACGCAGCCCGCGACGATCAGCGGTGCCGTGGCGAAGCCGAACTCCTCGGCGCCGAGCAGCGCGGCGACCACGACGTCGCGGCCGGTGCGCATCGCGCCGTCGACCTGGACGGTGATGCGGTCGCGCAACCCGTTGAGCAGCAACGTCTGCTGGGTCTCGGCGAGGCCGATCTCCCACGGCGTTCCCGCGTGCTTCAACGAGTTCATCGGCGAGGCGCCGGTGCCGCCGTCGTAGCCCGAGATCAGCACGACGTCCGCGTGCGCCTTCGCCACACCGGCGGCGACGGTGCCGACGCCGATGGACGAGACGAGCTTCACGTGAACCCGCGCCTGCTCGTTCGCGTTCTTCAGGTCGTGGATGAGTTGCGCCAGGTCCTCGATCGAGTAGATGTCGTGGTGCGGCGGCGGCGAGATCAGACCGACGCCCGGCGTGGAGTGCCGGGTGCGCGCGACCCACGGGTAGACCTTGAAGCCGGGCAGCTGACCGCCCTCGCCGGGCTTCGCGCCCTGCGCCATCTTGATCTGGATGTCCGTGGAGTTCACGAGGTACTCGCTCGTGACGCCGAACCGTCCACTCGCGACCTGCTTGACCGCCGAGCGACGCTCCGGGTCGTACAGGCGCTCGCGGTCCTCGCCGCCCTCACCGGAGTTCGAGCGGCCGCCGAGGCGGTTCATCGCAATGGCGAGCGTCTCGTGCGCCTCGGCCGAGATCGAGCCGTACGACATGGCGCCCGTGTTGAAGCGCTTGACGATCGAGCTGACGGGCTCGACCTCGTCGATCGGGATGGGCGTGCGGCCCTCGTTGCGGAACTTGAACAGGCCGCGCAGCGTGCCGCCCTGCCGGGAGATGCGCTCGACCTCCGCCGTGTACTGGCGGAAGACCTCCTCCTTGCGCGTCTTCGTGGCGTGCTGCAGCAGGAACACCGTCTCGGGCGTGAACAGGTGCAGCTCGCCCTCGCGGCGGTAGGAGTACTCGCCGCCGACCTCGAGCTTGCGGTGCGCGCGCTCGGTCGGGTTGTCCGGGAACGCGCGGCGGTGGCGCAGCGCCACCTCCTCGGCGAGCACGTCGAGGCCGGCGCCGCCGAGCTTCGACTGCGTGCCGGTGAAGTACTCGTCGAGCAGGTCGTTCGACAGGCCGACGGCCTCGAAGATCTGCGCGGCGGTGTAGGCGCCGACCGTCGAGATGCCCATCTTCGACATGATCTTCAGGACGCCCTTGACGAGCGCCTTGACGTAGTTGCGGATCGCCTTGTGCGCCGGGACGCCGGTGATGGCGCCCTGGCTGATCAGGTCCTCGATCGTCTCGAACGCGAGGTACGGGTTCACCGCGGCGGCGCCGTAGCTCAGCAGGGCGGCGACGTGGTGGACCTCGCGGCAGTCACCGGACTCGACGACGAGCGCGACGCGCAGACGTTCCTTGGTGCGCACCAGGTGGTGGTGCACCGCGGACACGAGCAGCAGCGACGGGATCGGCGCCATGCGGTGGTCCGAGTCGCGGTCGCTGAGCACCAGCGTCCGAGCGCCGTTCGCGATGGCCTCCGACGCCTCGCGACGCACGCGCTCGATCGCGGCGGTCAGCGCCTCGCCGCCACCGTCCACTTCGTACAGTCCGGACAGGACGGTGCAGGCGAAGCCAGGCAGGTCGCCGTCGTCGTTGATGTGGATGAGCTTCGCGAGCTCGTCGTTGTCGATGACCGGGTAGTCGAGCGTGACGTGGCGGCACGACACCGGGCCGGGGTCGAGCAGGTTCTGCTCGGGACCCATCACGCGCTTGACGGACGTGACGATCTCTTCGCGGATCGCGTCCAGCGGCGGGTTCGTGACCTGCGCGAAGTTCTGCACGAAGTAGTCGTAGAGCAGCCGCGAGCGCTGGCTGAGCGCCGCGACCGGGGTGTCCGTGCCCATCGACGCCAGCGGCTCCATGCCCATGATCGACATGGGCGTGAGCAGGATCCGCAGCTCCTCCTCGGTGTAGCCGAAGGTGAGCTGGCGGCGCACGACGGACTCGTGGCTCTGCACGACGTGCTCGCGGTCGGACAGGTCGGCGAGGTCGAGCAGGCCGGCGTGCAGCCACTCGTCGTAGGGCTGCTCCGACGCGAGGTTCGACTTGAACTCCTCGTCGTCGATGATGCGGCCCTGGGCGGTGTCCACGAGGAACATGCGGCCGGGCTGCAGGCGGCCCTTCGCGACGACCTGGTCGGACGGCACGTCGAGCACACCGGTCTCGGACGCCAGGACCACGCGGCCGTCGGCGGTCTGCCACCAGCGGGCGGGACGCAGGCCGTTGCGGTCGAGGACCGCGCCGACGAGCTCACCGTCGGTGAACGTGACACAGGCAGGGCCGTCCCACGGCTCCATCAGCGACGCGTGGAACTGGTAGAACGCGCGGCGCTTCGGGTCCATCGTGGCGTGGTTCTCCCACGCCTCCGGGATCATCATCAGCACGGCGTGCGGCAGGCTGCGGCCGCCGAGGTGCAGCAGCTCCAGCACCTCGTCGAACGACGCGGAGTCCGAGCCGTCCGGGTTGCAGATCGGGAACAGCCGGGCGAGGTCGCCCGGGATGAGTTCGCTGTCCAGCAACGCCTCGCGGGCGCGCATGCGGTTGCGGTTGCCGCGGACGGTGTTGATCTCACCGTTGTGGGCGACGAACCGGAACGGGTGCGCGAGCGGCCACGACGGGAAGGTGTTCGTGGAGAAACGGCTGTGCACCAACGCGATCGCCGTGTAGAGGCGTTCGTCGCGCAGGTCGGGGAAGAACGCCGGCAGCTGCTCGGTCGTCAGCATTCCCTTGTAGACGATCGTGCGCGCCGACAGCGACGGGAAGTAGACGCTGCCCTCGTGCTCGACCCGCTTGCGCAGGCAGAACGCCAGGCGGTCCAGGGCGATGCCGGACTCGTCGCGCGTGCCCTTGACGAAGAGCTGCGCGAAGTGCGGCGCCACCGACATGGCCGTGGGGCCGACGTCGGCGTGCTCCGGGTCGACCGGGACGTCGCGCCAGCCGAGGACGACGAGGCTCTCCTGCTCGGCGATGCGCTCGATCTCCTGCATCGCGGCGACGCGTTCTTCGGCCTCGAACGGCAGGAAGGCGATTCCGGCCGCGTACTGCCCGCGCTCGGGCAGGTCGAACTCGACGACAGCCCGCAGGAACTCGTCCGGGAGCTGCAGAAGGATGCCAGCACCGTCACCCGACGTGGGCTCGGCGCCCGCGGCGCCCCGGTGCTCCAGGTTCGCCAGCGCCGTCAGGGCATCGACGACGATGCCGTGGGAACGCCTGCCCTGGATGTCGGCCACCATGGCGACACCACAGGCGTCGCGCTCATCAGCCGGGTCGTAGAGACCCTGGGGGCCGGGGATGGCGGAGAAGATCACTGCGCAGACCTCCTTCGTCGTCCTCGCGAAAGAACAAAGTCCTCGTGCTCAGACCTCGAACCAACAGGTGGGAGCACGGGACGACGATGGCCCGCGTGTTGACGCGACTTTAACAGCCGCGAAACCCAGGGACACCCGCCAATGGGTGATCTAGGTCATGGATGTGTAACGATTCCCCGCTGCGGAGCGACATTGCGGCCAACGTCGGCGTTCGTTACGTCCGGGTTAGCGTAACCGAACGTTCAACTACGGCCAGTCGGATGAGAGCTGCGCTACATTCGCGGTTTGCCACTGGATGAGCCGGGTACTCGATCGTTTTGGCTGATCAGCCGCTCGCCGTCCCAGTTAGCGGACGCTCACCCCACGATAACCCGGTCACCCGGCACCGTCCATTCGAACGGACCGCGCGTCGTTGGCCCCAAACGAAACCGAGGCCCCGTTCACCCCGCGCCGCATGCGGGGAGAGCGGGACCTCGGCATTCATGGAGGTCGTGGAGTTGTGAGGTCGCGTGGCCGGAGCCGGGAAGAGTCGCCTCCGGCCACGGACGCCTCAGTGAGCCGCGACCGGCTCCTTCTTGTCGTCGTCCGCGCCGGTCTGCTTCGAGAGCAGGTCGTCGACGTCGACGCTGTCCGGGTCGTTCAGCACGCGGGTCAGCTGGTCCTTGTCGAGGGCCTTCTGCCAGGCGGCGACCACGAGCGACCCGACACCGTTGCCGATCACGTTGGTGATGGCGCGGGCCTCGGACATGAAGCGGTCGATGCCGACGATGAGCGCGATGCCGACCGCGGGGATGGCCGAGTGGGCCTCGAAGGCCTGCAGCGAGGCGGCCAGGGTGACGAGGCCGGCACCGGTGACGCCCGCCGCGCCCTTCGACGCGATCAGCATGAACAGCAGCAGGCCGATCTGGACGCCGATCGACACGTCGTGACCCGTGGCCTGGGCGATGAAGATCGCGCCCATGGTCAGGTAGATGCAGGTGCCGTCGAGGTTGAACGAGTAGCCGGTCGGGATGGTGAGGCCGACGACCGACTTCTGCGCGCCCGCCGCCTCCAGCTTGACCATCATGCGCGGCAGCACCGACTCGGACGACGAGGTGCCGAGCACGATCAGGATCTCGTCCTTGATGTAGCGCAGGAACTTGAACAGGCTGAAGCCCGCGAACTTCGCCACGAGGCCGAGCACCACGATGACGAACAGGATGCAGGTGGCGTAGAAGGAGCCCATCAGCCAGAGCAGCTTGCCGAGGACGCTGCCGCCGAACTTGCCGACCGTGTAGGCGATGCCGCCGAAGGCACCGATCGGGGCGACGTACATGACGATCTTGATGATGCCGAACATGACCTTGGAGAGCGTCTCCATCGCGGAGACGACCTTGGCGCCGCGCTCCCCCATGCCCGCCACCGCGACGGCGACGAGGATCGCGACCACGAGCACCTGGATCAGCTGGCCGTCGGTGAACGCGCTGACGAACGACTTCGGCACCAGGCTCAGGATGAAGCCGGTGACACCGGTCTCCGCGGTCGAGGCGGACTTCAGCGTCGCGTCGGCCTGGCTCGCGTTGAGCGTGATCTCGCCGCCGTGGTGACCCGGCTGCACGATGTTCACGACGATGAGGCCGATGGCGAGCGCCACCGTGGTCATCGCGGTGAAGTAGAGGATCGTCTTGAGCGCGAGCCCGCCCGCCTTGGCGAGGTTTCCGAGACCAGCGATGCCGACGATGATCGTCGCGAAGATGGTCGGCGCGATGACGACCTTCACGAGGTTCACGAACAGGTCCGCGAGCCACTTCATCTCGGACGCCTGTTTGGGGAACAGGAACCCGACGGCAGCGCCCAGAACGATGGAGACGAGCACCCAGAAGTAGAGGTGCTTGTAGATCGGTTTGCGCCCTGTGGTCGTGGTGGCCACTGTTCCTCCTTGAACTACGTGTTGGACAGAGAGTGAGCCGCGCCACCAGGCCCGACAAGCGGGCGTCGGGAAACTTCAGACAGCCCTGACGTAACAGCTAGGCTTCATCGGTGTCGCTCAGCCGTCGCACGCTTCTGCTAGGGGCCGGTCTGGCTCTTGCCGGGTGCACCCCGCGCAAGGTCGAGGCCCCCGCCGAGCTGGTGCTCGCGACCGGGCCCGAGGGCGCCGTGTTCCGCGAGGTCGGAGGCGCCCTGGCGGCCGCGCTGGCCGAGCAGTTGCCCGGCACGAAGGTCACCGCGATCCCGACGGCCGCGTCGGTCGAGAACCTGCAGTTGTTGCGATCAGGTGAAGCCCAGCTCGCGCTGTCCTCTTTGGACCCGATCGACGACCCGCAGAGCGTGCGCGCGGTCGGCAGGCTCTACGACAGCTTCATGCAGATCGCGGTGCCGGTGGCGTCCCCGATCACGACGTTCAGCGACCTCGCGGGCAAGCGGATCTCGTTGGGCCCCTTCGGATCCGGCACGGAGTTCACCGCCAAGCGGATGCTCGAGTTCTTCGGGCTGTCCGCAATGGACGAACGCATGGCGCACTCCGAGGCCTCCCGCCGGGTCGCGAACGGGTCGCTCGACGCGTTGCTGGCGCTCACCGGCATCCCGACGCCCGCGATCACCGACCTGCAGGGGAACGTCCGGCTCGTCGACATCCCGCAGGAGGCGATCAAGCTCGCCGACGCGTTCAAGGGCCCGTACATCCCCGCGACCATCCCGAGCACGATCTACGAGGACGTGGCGGCCAACCAGACGTTCGCGGTGCCGAACCTGCTGCTCGCGCGCGAGTCGCTGAGCGCGGACGTCGTCGAGGTCGTGACGCGCACGGTGTTCACCGAGACCGCGCGGATCGTGGAGGGGCACCCGGAGGCGTCGCGCATCAACGTCCGCACCGGCATCGCGACCGGTCTCGTGCCGCTGCACGACGGCGCTAAGCGCTGGTTCCGTTCCGTGAAGCGCTGAGGGCGACCTTCACGTCCAGGCCGGGACCCGCGTCGTGCAGGGTGAGCGTGCCGCCGGCCGACTCGATCAGTTCGGCGCAGATCGCGAGTCCCATGCCGGTGCCCGCGACGTTCTGGTGCTTGGTCGCGCGCCAGAACCGTTGCAGCGCGAGCTCCCGCTCCTCGGCGCTCAGGCCGTCGCCGTTGTCGACGACGTGCAGTTCACCGTGCCTGCCGGTGATCACGACCTCGGAGGCGTTGGAGAGCCGGATGGCGTTGCTGACGAGCTCGTCGAGCACGCTGCCGAGGCCGCCCGGCGGTTCCTGCATGGTCAGGCCGGCCGGGATGTCGATCTTCAAGTCGACGCCGGACTTGCTCGCGAGCGCCTGCCAGGCCGGGCGGTGCGTCGTGAGCAGCTGGTCGATCTCGACCGGTTCGGTCTGCCGCGCGCTGTCGAGCCGGGTCGCGGCCAGCAGCGTGTCGAGCACGCGTCCCATCTCCTCGGCCTCCTCGACCGCGATCTGGTGCGCCTCCCGCGCGTGCTCCCCCTCGACGTGGGGTTCGAGGTTGTCCACGGCGAGCCGCAGACTCGCCAGCGGGTTCCTCAGCTGGTGCGACGCGTCGGCCACGAACGCCTTCTGCCTGTTCAGGGCCTTGCCGACCACGTCGACCATGGTGTTGAAGCTGCGGGCGAGCCGCCTGAGCTCCTGCGGCCCGCCGACCTCGTCCGCGCGCACCTCGAGGTTGCCCTGGGCGACGGCCGCGGTGGCCTCGTCGAGCCTGCCGATCGGCCGGAGCACCCACCGCGACATGGGCCAGGCGGCGGCGACCACGGCGAACATCGGCGCGAGACCGGCCAGCGCCAGCAGCCCCCACTGCCGCAGCACCTCGGACCGCAGGCCGTTCGTCTGCGAGATCGTAATGACGGCGGCCACCACCTCGCTGTCGCGTCCGACCGGCTCCACGACGACCATGGGCCCGGTGCGCCACGGCCAGCCCGAGTACCCGGGCTCCGGCCGCACGCCGCCGTTCAGCGCCGTGTCGAGGGCCGTCGTGACCTCGGGGTCCTTCGTGGGGTCGAACTCGAGCCGGGAGGCGAGCAGGATCCGCCGGTCCGCGCTGACGAGGGCCACCGGGATGTCGTAGAGGTGGTCGTAGCCCTGGATCTCCTGGCTCAGCGCCTCCAGCCGGCCCGACTGCAACGCGCTCTCGCCGAGCGAGGCGAACCTGCTGGCGTCACCGAGCCGGTCGAGGTACGTGGTCTGGGTCTCGCGCTGCACGACCGCGGACGCCAAAGGGATGCCGAGCGCCGCGACCAGGGCGACGAGCAGCGGAACGGTGATGACGAGCAGTCGGCGGAGCATCGGTTCAGATTGTTCCGCACGCCGGCCGCGGATGTCTTTCGGAGCCTCGTCACGTGGCGAGGCGGTACCCGACCCCGCGGACGGTCTCGATCTTGACCCGGTCGCCGAGCTTGCCCCGCAGCGCCGCGATGTGGGTGTCGAGCGTCCGCGACGGCGCCTCCCAGTGCGCCTGCCACACCTGGTCGACGATGAAGTCGCGGCTCACCACTTCGCCCTTGCGGGTCGCGAGCAGGGCGAGCAGGTCGAACTCCTTGCGGGTCAGCGACAGCGGCTCGCCCGCGAGCGTGACCACGCGGGTCGACGTGAGGATGTGCAGCGGCCCGACCTCGACCGGGGCCTCGCTCTCCGGTTCGGCCCGGTGGGCGCGGGTGCGGCGCAGCACGGCCTCGATCCGGGCGAGCAGCTCGGACGTGCCGAACGGCTTCACGACGTAGTCGTCGGCACCCGCGCGCAGGCCCAGCACGCGTTCGCGTTCCTCGCCGCGGGCCGTCACCGTGATGACGGCGGTGCCCGGACGGTGCCGCAGCTCGCGCAGCACGTCCAGGCCGTCACCGTCGGGCAGGCCGAGGTCCAGCAACACCACGTCGGCGGGCGCGGCACGCAGCGCGTCGGCGGCCGTGGCCACCCGATGCACCTCGTACCCCGCGTGCCGCAGCGCGGTCAGCAGGCCCCTGGCCACCCGGTCGTCATCCTCGACGACGAGCACGCGCACAGGTTCACTCCGGTTTGACGGACTCCGGGGAGTCCTTCTTGTCCTTCTCGGTGACGTCGGTGCCGTCCCCGGCGACGCTCTCGTCGTCGGTTCCGGCGGCTTCGGCGGGCTCGGCGGGTTCGGTGGTCTCCCCGGTACCCCGCAGCGCGGCGACGTCCTCCCGCTCACCGCGCGACTTGGCGAGGATGAAGTACGCGACCGCCCCGAAGAACACGACGGCCGACACGAACACGTTCACGCGCGTGCCGAAGATCAGCGTGGCCTCGTCGGTCCGCATCAGCTCGATCCAGAACCGGCCGGCCGTGTAGCCCGCGACGTACAGCGCGAAGACCCGGCCGTGGCCCAGGCGGAACTTCCGGTCGGCCCACACGATCAGGAACGCGACGCCGAGGTTCCACAGCAGCTCGTAGAGGAACGTCGGGTGGACGACCTGGATCGGCGTGTGGTCGATGGCGACACCGGCCAGCGCGTCCTCGCGGCCCTCCTGCGTCACGCGGCGGTAGATCTCGAGGCCCCACGGCAACGTCGTGTCGCCGCCGTAGAGCTCCTGGTTGAAGTAGTTGCCGA
The DNA here is from genome assembly GCF_024125735.1 of Lentzea sp. HUAS12. Taxonomy (NCBI): domain Bacteria; kingdom Bacillati; phylum Actinomycetota; class Actinomycetes; order Pseudonocardiales; family Pseudonocardiaceae; genus Lentzea; species Lentzea sp. HUAS12. Next base: position 8,834,548 of record NZ_CP099738.1, on the reverse strand, counting down.
GCCTGCCGATGGCCTGCGCCGCCACGATGCCGGGCGCCAGCGCGTCCGCCATGGCGGGCAGCGGGATGCCCTTGCGCCGGCAGCCGATCCACGCGCCGACGGCACCGAGCGCGATCGCGCCCCAGATGCCGAGGCCGCCGTTCCAGATCTCGAGCGCCGCGAGCGGGTTCTTGCCCGGCCCGAAGTACTTCTGGTTGTCGGTGATGACGTGGTACAGCCGCCCACCGACGAGACCGAACGGCACGGCCCACACGGCGATGTCGGTGACCTCGCCCTTGATGCCGCCGCGTTCGACCCAGCGGCGCTCACCCCACCAGATGGCGACGATGATGCCGGCGATGATGCACAGCGCGTAGGCCCTGATGGGGAGCGGACCGAGGTACCAAACACCGCGGTCGGGGCTCGGGATCGTGGCCAGAAGGGCGTCCAACACGGCGCCCACCGTACCGGTCGCCCTGTGAGCGTCTCGTGGGGACGCTCGATCGTTATCCGATCCTGGGCTCGGCGGTCCCCGGCCGAGATACTCGGACGCGGTCTCGGCGGACTCGCGAAAGGGCGGACATGACGGTCCTGGTGGCTGGCGGCGGCATCGGCGGACTGGCGGCGGCGGTAGGGCTCGCCCTAGCCGGGCAGCACGTCACGGTGCTCGAGGCGGCGGCGGCGTTCGAGGAGATCGGCGCCGGCATCCAGATCGGGCCCAACGGGTTCCGCATGCTCGATTCCCTGGGTGTCGGTCCCGCCGTGCGGGCTCGCGCCGTGCACGTGGACGAGGGGCGCCTGCGGTGCGGGGTCTCCGGGCGGCTGGTCGCCGCGCTGCCGTTCGACTCGGACTTCCAGGCGCGGTTCGGCACCTATGCGGTGGTGCACCGCAACGACGTGCTCGCGCCGTTGCTCGCCGCCTGCCTCGCCGACGAGCGCGTCGACCTCCGGGTGGACAGCGCCGTGGCGTCCTACGAGCAGGACGACTCCGGGATCACGGCGGTGCTGCGGTCGGGCGACGTCGTGCGCGGCTCGGCCCTGGTGGGCGCGGACGGGCTGCGCTCGGCGGTGCGGCGGCAGCTCGTCGGCGACGGGGAGCCACCCGTGTCCGGGCACACGACGTTCCGCGCGGTCATCCCGGCCGAGAACGTGCCGCAGTCGTTGAAGGAGAACGTGGTCACGCTCTGGGCCGGGCCGCGCTACCACGTCGTCTGGTACGTGATCGCGGGCGGGCGGTACGTGAACCTCGTGGCCACGGTGGACAACGGCGCTACGGAACCCATGACCGGCAAACCCGTCGAGCACGCCGAGGTGCTGCGGCACTTCACCCCGCTCTGCGACGACGCGACCCAGGTCATGGCGCTCGCCGCCGAGTGGCGCGCGTGGGTGCTGTGCGACCGCCCGCCGATCACGACCTGGCAGGACTCCCGCGTCGTGCTGCTCGGCGACGCCGCCCACCCCGTCCTGCAGTACGCCGCCCAAGGCGCCTGCCAGGCGTTGGAGGACGCCGTGTGCCTCTCCGCCGTTTTCGACTCCCGCGACGTGGCCGGCTCTCTTGCGCGGTACGTGACGCTCCGCTCGGAACGGACCGCGCGCGTCCACCACGTCTCCCGGCTGATGGGCAGGGAGATCTACCACCCGGCCGGGGAGGCGGCTGCGGCCCGTGACGCGATGTTCGCCTCGTGGACCGTCGCCGACCTGCACGAACGGCTGGAGTGGCTCTACGGCTAGAACGTGATGGTCACCGGGAACGGCCGCTCGGTCTCCAGCACGCCGCCCTTGCTGACAGCGATCTCGACGTACTCGCCGTCCTGGAGTTCCAGCAGCGTCGCCTCGACGACACGCGGTTCCGGATCGACCATCAGGTAGTACTCGATGCCGGCCTGGGCGTAGAGGTCGCGCTTCAGCCCCTGGTCGTTCAGCCGGGTGCTGGGCGAGAAGACCTCACCGACCAGCACCACGTCCGAGACCGGGAACAGCACTCCCGCCTCTCTCGGCCTCACGATGGTGAAATCCGGGATCACCAGGCGCCCGCTGGACAACAGGACGTTGAGCTCGATCGTCGCTTCGAAGGCGACCGGGCAGGCACCCACCAGACACCTGAACGCACGCGCCACCAGCTGCTGGTGCCGGTACGACCCCAGCGGGCTCACGAGGAGCATCCCGTCGACGAGTTCGATGCGCTGGCTGTTGTCCTCGGGGAGCGACAGGACGTCGTCGAGCGACCACGGACCCGCGTGCCTCGGCAGCAGGTACTGGGCTGGTGCCGTCTCTGCTGGAGCTGCCACTGGGCCTCACCTCCGATAACCGCCCGGCGAGTACCAGTGTGGCACGCCGGGCGGATGGCTGGCTTGTGCATGACGCCACGATCGCAGGTCAGAGCGACGTCGAAGTGGGGTTTCCGGCCCACCGGCACCAGGTTCACTCGATCAGGTGTTCGAATTCATGTCATCCTCTTGGAGGGACATCAAGGACTTGCCGGCACAACGCAAAACCGCCCGGCCAGAAGGCCGAGCGGCATCACGACGAGCGGGAGGAGGTTCAGACGGTCGCGGCCACGCCCGACCGCACGCCCTGGGCGAGGTCCGCGGCCAGCGCACGCACCGCCGCATCCCCCTCGGCCACGGCCGACACGAACGCGGAACCCACGATCACACCGTCCGCGAACCCGGCGATCTCGGCGGCCTGGGCACCCGAGCGCACGCCCAGCCCGACGCCGACGGGCAGCGCGGTGTGCTCGCGGACCCGTGCGACGAGTTCGGGAGCGGCGGACGACACGACGTCACGGGCGCCCGTGACGCCCATGACCGCGGTGGCGTAGAGGAAGCCGGAGGAGGCGCGCGCGGTCATCGCGATGCGCTCCTCGGTCGACGACGGCGCCACCAGGAACGTCCGGTCGAGCCCGTGCGCGGCGGACGCGGCCATCCAGTCCTCGGCCTCGTCCGGGACGAGGTCGGGCGTGATGATGCCGAGCCCACCGGCGGCGGCGAGGTCGCGCGCGAACGCGTCGACGCCGTAGCGCAGCACCGGGTTCCAGTACGTCATGACGACCGCACGCCCACCGGCGTCGGCCACGGACGCCACCACGTCGAACAGGTCCCGCACGCGGAAGCCCGCGGACCGCGCCTGCTCGGCGGCGGCCTGGATCGTCGGGCCGTCCATCACCGGGTCGGAGAACGGCAGGCCGACCTCGACCAGGTCGCACCCGGCCTCGACCATCGAACGGAGGTACTCCTTGGACCCGTCCACCGTCGGGAAGCCCGCGGGCAGGTAGCCGATCAGCGCGGCGCGCGACTCCGCCTTCGCGGCGGCGAACACGTCGGACAACGTCGACATCAGGCCTGTCCCCCGTCAGCGAGGCCGAAGTACTTCACGGCCGTGTCCATGTCCTTGTCACCGCGGCCGGAGAGGTTCACGACCAGCAGGCCGTCCGGGCCGAGCGACGGGCCGAGCTTCAGCGCGCCCGCGAGCGCGTGCGAGGACTCGATCGCCGGGATGATGCCCTCGGTGCGCGAGAGCAGGGCGAACGCCTCCATGGCCTCCGCGTCGGTGACCGGGAAGTACTCGGCGCGGCCGATGTCCTTGAGGTGCGAGTGCTCGGGGCCCACGCCGGGGTAGTCGAGACCGGCGGAGATCGAGTGCGCCTCGGTGATCTGGCCGTCCTCGTCCTGCATGACGTACGACATCGCGCCGTGCAGCGAGCCGGGCGTGCCGGCCGTCAGCGTCGCGCCGTGGCTGCCGCTGTCGAGGCCGGAACCGCCGGGCTCGACGCCGACCAGGCGAACGTCGGCGTCGTCGATGAAGCCGTGGAAGATGCCGATCGCGTTCGAGCCGCCGCCGACGCAGGCGACGACGGCGTCGGGCAGCCGTCCAGCCTTCTCGAGGATCTGCTCGCGCGCCTCGATGCCGATCACGCGGTGGAAGTCGCGGACGAGCAGCGGGAACGGGTGCGGGCCCGCGGCGGTGCCGAGCAGGTAGTGCGTCTCGTCGACGTTGGTGACCCAGTCGCGCAGCGCCTCGTTGATCGCGTCCTTCAGGGTGCGCGACCCGGACTTCACCGGGATGACCTCGGCGCCCAGCAGGCGCATGCGGGCGACGTTGAGCGCTTGGCGCTCGGTGTCGACCTCGCCCATGTAGACGACGCAGTCGAGGCCGAGCAGCGCGCACGCCGTCGCCGTCGCCACGCCGTGCTGGCCCGCGCCGGTCTCCGCGATCACGCGCTTCTTGCCCATGCGCTTGGTCAGCAGCGCCTGACCCAGCACGTTGTTGATCTTGTGCGAGCCCGTGTGGTTGAGGTCCTCGCGCTTGAGCCACACGCGGGTGCCGGCGTGCTCGGCGAACTTCGGCGCCTCGGTCAGCAGCGACGGGCGGCCCGCGAAGTCGCGGAGCAGGCGCTTGAACTCGTTCACGAACTCGGGGTCGAGCCGCGCCTTGTCGTACTCGGCGGCCAGCTCGTCCACCGCGGCGATCAGGGCCTCCGGGACGAACCGGCCGCCCCACGGGCCGAAGTGGCCGCGTGCGTCGGGATCATGCGGTGTGGGCGTGAACTGGCCCATCGGGTGGCTCCTCTAGCGCTTGGATCAACCGTGCCCTACCGGCTGGGCCGGGGGCACGCGGGGTGTGAGCCCGCGGTCACGAGCTTGTTCACGGCGGCCTTGGGGTCTCCGCTGGTCACCAGGCTTTCGCCGACGAGCACCGCGTCGGCACCCGCACCGGCGTACGACATCAGGTCGCCGGGCCCGGTCACACCCGACTCGGCGATCTTGATCGTCTCGAAGGGTAGCCCCGGCGCGATCCGGCCGAACACGTCCTTGTCGACCTCCAGCGTGTGGAGGTTGCGCGCGTTCACCCCGATGACCGACGAGCCCGCCTCCAGGGCGCGGTCCGCCTCCTCGGCGGTGTGCACCTCGACGAGCGCCGTCATGCCGAGCGACTCGACCCGGTCGAGCAGCGACACGAGCGCGTTCTGCTCCAGCGCGGCCACGATCAGCAGCACCAGGTCGGCGCCGTGCATGCGCGCCTCGTGCACCTGGTAGGGCGACACGATGAAGTCCTTGCGCAGCAGCGGGATCTTCACCGCCCGGCGCACCGCGTCGAAGTCGGCGAGCGACCCGCCGAAGCGGCGCTGCTCGGTCAGCACGCTGATCACCGACGCGCCACCGGCCTCGTACGAGGCGGCGAGCTCGGCCGGTTCCGGGATCTCCGCCAGCGCGCCCTTGGAGGGGCTGCGGCGCTTGACCTCGGCGATCACACCCACGTTCGGCCCGCGCAACACCGACAGCGCGTCGAGCGGCGGGGCGCTCCTGGCCGCGCGCTCCTTGACGACGTCGAAGGACAACTGAGCCTCACGAGCGGCGAGATCCTCACGCACACCTTCGAGGATCGACTCGAGAACCGTCACAGTCTTGAACCCCTTCCCGCTACAGGGATGCTAACCCCGGCGGAGTAACGCACCGGCCACCGGGGTTCACCTGTCCACGCAGCTAACCGAGGCCGCGCACGTGCCACATGCGCGAATGCGGATGAATGATCTTCACTCGTTCGAGGAACGTCCGGGCCCGTTCCTGTCGTCAGTGGGATCGTCTCCGCGCTCGAGCGCGCGCCACATGTCCGCCTCGGGGTCCTGCGCGCGGGCCTTCTGCCCGCCCATCCCGATCTTCGGCATGCGCGCCCCCAGCACCGCCTGGAGCGCGCCGGAGGCCACGACGAGCACGCCTCCGGCGATCGCGAGCCAGTGGCCGGAGAACGCCGCCACGACGCCGACGACGACCAGCAACGCGCCGAGGACCCTGCGCGCCACGCCGCTCAGCGCGACGACCGCCGCGACGGCCGCGAGGCACAGCAGCGCGACCGGCACCGACCCCGCGCCCCAGAAGGCACCCGCCGCGCCCACGAGCAGGAGCGCGGCGATCCACAGTGGACGGCTAGCCTTCAACTGCCGGCGCCATCGTCTGGGCGGTGGCGATCGCGGCCAGCACCGCGCCCGCCTTGTTCAGGCACTCGTTGTCCTCGGCCAAGGGGTCCGAGTCGGCCACGATGCCGCCACCGGCCTGCACGTACGCCACCCCGTCGCGCACGAGGGCCGTGCGGATGGCGATGGCGGTGTCCGCGTCCCCGGCGAAGTCGAAGTAGCCGACGACGCCGCCGTAGAGGCCGCGGCGTGTGGGCTCCAGTTCCTCGATGAGCTCCATCGCGCGCGGCTTCGGCGCACCGGACAGCGTGCCCGCCGGGAAGCAGGCCGCAACAGCGTCGTAGGCCGTCTTGCCCTCGGCCAGCTCACCGGTCACGGTCGACACGATGTGCATGACGTGGCTGTACCGCTCGACCTTGAAGAAGTCGACGACGTGCACCGACCCCGGCTTGCAGACGCGGCCCAGGTCGTTGCGGCCGAGGTCGACGAGCATCAGGTGCTCGGCGCGTTCCTTGTGGTCCGCGAGGAGGTCCTTCTCGAGCAGCGCGTCCTCTTCGGGGTCCTCGCTGCGCCAGCGGGTGCCCGCGATCGGGTGAGTGGTCGCCTTGCCGTCGCGCACGGTGACCAGCGACTCGGGGCTGGACCCGACGATGTCGAACCCGTCGAGGCGCAGCAGGTACATGTACGGGCTGGGGTTCGTGGCCCGCAGCACGCGGTAGACGTCCAGCGCGTCGGCGTCCGTGTCGATCTCGAACCGCTGCGACACCACGACCTGGAACGCCTCGCCCGCCCGGATGGCCTCCTTGGCCTTCTCCACGGCCGCGAAGTGCTCGGCCTGCGAGCGCTTGCGCCGGAAGTCCGGCTTGGGCCGCGAGAACACCGCGGCGGTCGGCGGCGCGGGGGTGTGCAGCGCCGTCGTCATCTCGTCGAGGCGGCGCACCGCGTCGTCGTACGCGGCGTCGACCCGTTCGGCCGAGTCGTCCCAGTTGATGGCGTTCGCGATGAGCGTGACGGTGCCCTCGTGGTGGTCGAGCGCGGCGAGGTCGGTCGCCAGCAGCATGACCATCTCGGGCAGCTTCAGGTCGTCCTCGGCGATGACGGGCAGCCGCTCCAGCCGCCGCACCGCGTCGTAGCCGATGTAGCCGACCATGCCGCCGGTCAGCGGGGGCATGCCGGGCAACGGGTCCGTGCGCAGCACCTCGATGGTCTCGCGCAGCGCCTTCATCGGGTCGCCGCCGTCGGGCAGCCCGACGGGCCGTGTGCCCGTCCAGAACGCCTCACCACCGGTCGCCGTGAGCGCCGCCGACGACCGCACGCCGATGAACGACCACCGCGACCACGAGCGCCCGTTCTCGGCCGACTCGAACAGGAACGTGCCGGGCTGGTCGGCCCCGAGCTTGCGGTACAGGCCGACCGGGGTCTCCGCGTCCGCGAGCAGCTTGCGGACGACCGGGATGACCCGGCGGTTGACCGCGAGTTCGCGGAACTCCTCACGCGTGGGACTCACGGCCCCCAGACCAGCGGCGGCCACAGCCCCGATGACGCTCACCATGCCGTTGATTGTTGCATAAATTCAACATCTGTTGAACTATGGCCCACGTGGAGCAAGTCAACCAGAAACGTCGAGGCCGCCGCGCCGCGGGCGAGGACACCAAGGCCGCGCTCGTCGCAGCGGCCCGCGAGGTGTTCGTCGAAAAGGGCTACGACGGTGCCACGGTACGCGCGATCGCCGCCAAGGCGGGCGTCGACGCCGCCATGGTCAACCACTGGTTCGGCGGCAAGGAGGGCCTGTTCGCCCAGTCCGTGCTGCAGCTCCCGTTCGACCCGGCCGAGATCCTCAAGCGCCTGCTCGACGGCCCCGTCGAGCAGGCGGGCGAGCGCATCATCCGCACCTTCGTGGCGGTGTGGGACGCGACGGGCGGTGGCACGTTCGCCGCCCTGATCCGCAGCGTCACCAGCCAGCCCGAGGTGGCGGGCGCGCTGAAGTCGTTCCTCATCAACTCGATCTTCAAGAACGTGCTCGCGGAGATCGGCGCCGAGCAACGCGAACTGCGCGCCACGCTGTGCGCGACGCAGATGGTCGGGCTCGGCATCGTCCGGTACGTCGTCGGGTTCGAGCCGCTGGCGTCGACCGACGTGGAGACCCTGGTCAAGACCATCGCGCCGAACATGCAGCGCTACCTCACCGGCGACCTGGGCTGAGCCTCAGGCCTCCGCGAGCAGCACCGTGGCGTCGAAGCACGTGCGGTCGCCCGTGTGGCAGGCCGCGCCGACCTGGTCGACGGTGAGCAGGACCGTGTCGCCGTCGCAGTCGAGCCGCACCTCGTGCACGTGCTGGGTGTGACCGGAGGTCTCCCCCTTCACCCACAGCTGCTGGCGGCTGCGCGAGTAGTACGTCGCACGGCGCGTGGTGAGGGTGCGGTGCAGCGCCTCGTCGTCCATCCACGCCACCATGAGCACCTCGCCGGTGCCGCGCTGCTGCGCGACCGCGCACACGAGACCGTCCGGGGTGCGCTTGAGGCGCTGGGCGACGGCGGGATCGAGCGGGCTGCTCATCGGGGACCTCCCAGGTGTTCACGAGCCGGTCCGGTGTTGAGCAGGACCACTCCGTAGATGTGCACGGCGGACAGCACTCCGGACGCGACGCGCGCCCACGCGGGGCCGTCGGCCAGCACGATGACGAGGTGCAGCAGGCCCACGAGGATGAACACGATCATCGCCGGGTAGTGCACGAAGCGAAGCCTGAGCAGCAGCGCGGCCGCGATCGGCAGCTCGACGGCCGCGAGGAACGACGGCAGCTTCAGCACGTCCGCGTCCCCGGTCGAGCGCCACAGAACGAGACCGACGACGAAGAACGCCAGGGCGCCGCCGAACGCGACCGCCGAGGCGACGCGCACCTCGACCGGCTTCACCGCACCACGACGCCCGCCTGGCGCAGGCCGTCCTTGACCTCGCCGATGCGGAGCTGGCCGAAGTGGAAGACGCTCGCGGCGAGCACGGCGTCGGCACCCGCGGCGACGGCCGGCGGGAAGTGGTCGACCGCGCCCGCGCCCCCGCTCGCGATCAGCGGGACGTCGACCTCGCGCCGAACCAGTTCGAGGAGCTCGAGGTCGAACCCGGCCTTGGTGCCGTCGGCGTCCATCGAGTTCAGCAGGATCTCGCCGACACCCAGCTCCTGGCCCTTCGCGGCCCAGGCGATCGCGTCGATGCCCGTGCCGTTGCGACCGCCGTGCGTCGTGACCTCGAAGCCGGTGCCACCGGGCACGCGCCGCGCGTCGACCGACAGCACGATGCACTGCGCGCCGTACCGCTCCGAGCACTCCTTGAGCAGCTCCGGGCGCGCGATGGCGGCGGTGTTGAGGCTGACCTTGTCCGCACCGGCGCGCAGCAGCTTGTTCACGTCCTCGGGGCTGCGCACGCCGCCGCCGACCGTCAGAGGGATGAACACCTGCTCGGCGGTGCGGCGGACCACGTCGAACGTCGTCTCGCGGTCACCGCTGCTGGCCGTCACGTCGAGGAACGTCAGCTCGTCCGCGCCCTCGGCGTCGTAGGCCCTGGCCAGCTCGACCGGGTCGCCCGCGTCGACGAGGTTGGTGAAGTTGACGCCCTTCACCACCCGGCCCCGGTCGACGTCGAGACAGGGGATGACACGGACCGCGACTGACATGCGCGAAAGCCTACAAGGCACACCTGAGGACTACGCTGCGCGGCCATGATCGCCGAACTGGGCAAGGGCAAGTACCTGCTGCTGACGACGTTCCGCAAGGACGGCACCCCGGTGCCCACGCCGGTCTGGGTCACGCCGGGCGAGAACGACGACGTGATCTACGCGTGGAGCGGCCGCGACACCGGCAAGGTCAAGCGGATCCGCCGCAGCGGCGAGGTCGAGGTCGGGCCGTGCGACGTCCGCGGCAACCCGAAGGGCCCGTCGGTCAAGGCGCACGCCCGGCTGCTGGACGACGACGCGAGCGACGCCGTCCGTGCGCGCATCACGAAGAAGTACGGCGTGATGGGGTGGATGACCGTCTTCGGCAGCAAGCTCCGCCGGGGGCGGACCGGGTCGGTCGGCATCGCGATCACGCCGGCGAGCTGAACGTCCACGTTGACCGCGCGAATCAACGTTGAGTCCGTGTTGATTCGCGCGATCAACATGGACGCGTGCCGTCAACATGCACTTGACACGCCTCACCCAGCCGATGACAACGTTGTCTTTTGTCCACGTTGACTTGATTCGTCCACCTCGTCGGACGTCGTCAATGTGGACTCAACGTCGACGCAGGCGATCAACATTGACCACAGGTTGAGCGTCAACTCAAGGTTGACCATGCCGATGTCGTCAACCTAGAGTTGACGCGTGATCCAGTTGACCGACCTCATCGTCACGGTCGCTCAAGAAGCAGACGACGCCCTGGTGCGACTGGCGAAGGCCGTCGAGATGAGCGGTCAGCTCAACGAGCTCGGCGACCACCTGATCGGCCACTTCGTGGACGAGGCGCGGCGTGGAGGCGCGAGCTGGGCCGAGATCGGCGAGAGCCTCGGCGTCACGAAGCAGGCCGCGCAGAAGAGGTTCGTGCCCAGGGAGTCACCGGAACTCGGCAAACCGAGCACCGAGCGCTACACCCAGCGCTCCCGGCGGGTCATCGCGCTGGCGAGGCACCACGCGCGGTTCAGCGAGCGGATCGGCACCGAACACCTGCTGCTCGGGCTGCTCGACGAGTCGGCGGGGCTCGCCGCCAAGACCATCGCGAAGCTGGAGTCCGGCGACGGCAGCACGCGCATCGCGACCCTCAACCGGCTCGACTCCGAGGCCAGGCAACGGCCGGAGAAGCAGCCCTACACGGCCCAGTGCAAGAAAGCCCTGGAACTGGCCGTGCGCGAGGCGCTGAGGATGGGCCACATGTTCATCGGCACCGAGCACATCCTGCTCGGCGTGCTGGCCGAGGGCGAGGGGACCGCGGCCGACGTGCTCCACAACACGGGTGTGACGCACGCGGCCGCGGCCGCTCACATCGAGAGCGTGGTCAACGGACCGCAGCGAGTGCTTCCGGGAGCGTGAACGCGCCGGCGTACAGGGCCTTGCCCACGATGGAGCCCTCCACGCCGTCGCGCGAGAGCTTCGAGAGCGCGACCAGGTCGTCCACAGTGGACACGCCACCGGACGCGATCACGGGGGCGTCGGTGCGCGCGCAGACCTCGCGCAGCAGCTCCAGGTTCGGGCCCGTCAGCGTGCCGTCCTTCGACACGTCGGTGACGACGTAACGGGTGCAGCCGTCGCGGTCGAGCCGGTCGAGGACCTCCCAGAGGTCGCCGCCGTCCGACGTCCAGCCGCGGCCCTTGACCCGGTGGCCCTCCTCGGTGATGCGGACGTCGAGGCCCACCGCGATCTTCTCGCCGTGCGCCGCCAGCGCCTTCGCGCACCACTCCGGGTCTTCCAGCGCGGCCGTGCCGAGGTTCACGCGCGCGCAGCCGGTGGCCAGGGCGGCCTCCAGCGACGCGTCGTCGCGGATGCCGCCGGACAGCTCGACCTTGACGTCCAGCTCACCGACGACGCGGGCGACGAGCTCGCGGTTGGAGCCGCGGCCGAACGCCGCGTCGAGGTCGACGAGATGGATCCACTCCGCACCGTCGCGCTGCCACTGCAGGGCGGCGTCGAGCGGCTCGCCGTAGTTCGTCTCGGTACCGGCTTCGCCCTGCACGAGCCGGACGGCACGACCGTCGGCAACGTCAACAGCGGGGAGGAGTGTGAACGTCACCCGGGCAGCCTAGCGCCCCGCTGATCGGAGACCGTCGTCAGCGGTCCCGCGCTCACGACAGGGTGCCGAGCCAGTTCTTCAGCAGGTGCGCCCCGGCGTCGCCGGACTTCTCCGGGTGGAACTGGGTCGCCCACAGCGGCCCGTTCTCGACCGCCGCGACGAACTCGTCGCCCGCGTGGTCGGCCCACGTCACGAGCGGCGCCCTGATGTGGTCGGCCGCCTCCAGCTCCCAGCGGCGCACGCCGTAGGAGTGCACGAAGTAGAACCTCGTGTCCTTGTCGAGGCCCGCGAACAGCCGCGAGCCCTCGGGCGCGCGGACCGTGTTCCAGCCCATGTGCGGCACGATCGGGGCCTCGAGCCGCTCGACCGTGCCGGGCCACTCGCCGCAGCCCTCGGTGAGCACGCCGTGCTCGATGCCGCGCTCGAACAGGATCTGCATGCCCACGCAGATGCCGAGCACCGGACGCCCGCCAGCGAGGCGCTCGCCGATGATCCGGCCGCCGCGCACCGAGTTGAGGCCCTCCATGCACGCCGCGTACGCGCCGACGCCGGGCACGACCAGGCCGTCCGCCTCGCGTGCGGCTTTCGGGTCCGCCGTCACCTCGACATGGGCGCCGACACGCTGAAGCGCGCGCTCGGCCGAGCGCAGGTTGCCGGAGCCATAGTCAAGTACGACGACACGTGCCACGCCCACCAGGTTAGTCGGTCAGGACCGCACCCTGCGTGACCGGGATGACCGGCAGCACCGTGTTGATCGGCTTCCGGCTCACCAGGCGGCGCCGGAGCACGACCAGCAACGTGGTCATCGTCACGAGGAGCAGGCCGCAGACGAGGTAGTAGACCACCGCCGGGATGTGGAGCAGCACGGAGAGCAACGCGACCAGCACGATCAGCGGGAAGATCACCAGCAGCGGCCACACCTGCGCGCGGGGCGGTTCGAGCGTCCGCAGCACGAAGTCCGCGCGGCCCTGCTCCGCGAGCTCGGCGACCCGCGCGACCTCGTGCAGCCCGGCGGCGCGGAAGAAGCCGGGGATCGCCGCGCGACCGTTCTCGAAGTCGCGGAGGCGTTCCAGCGGGCCCTTGCGGCTCGCCGCCGGGTGCAGCGCGGTCAGCTTGTCGATCGCGTCGAGCTGCCACTTCTCCTTCTCGCGCAGGTCGACCACGCCCGCGGTCACGCGGTCGAAGGATCGTCCGACCGGTCCCGACTGCTTCGCCTCCTCCGACAGCCGCAGCACCGCCTCGCGCGACCCCCACGTCGAGGCCCGGCCGAGCGTCGTGGTGAACAGGTAGAGCAGCGCGGCGTCGTCGTCCCAGACGGCCAGCGCGGCGCCGCTCCCGATCTTGCGCACCCTGTTCGTCATGTACGCGGCCTCGTTGAGCTTCGTGGCCGGAGGAGGCAGCAGCACCGTGCCGGACTGCAGCGGGACGAGCGCCGCGGGGCCCACGTTGCCGCTGTGCATGGCCTTCTGCAGCTCGGCGGCGTTCAACGGGGTCCAGATCAGCATTCTCACGCACAACATCATTCCTGGTGCGTCTCGCGCGTCCGTGCAGACATGCCAAGGACCTCGCGGACCGGGAACGGACGGCCGCGCCGGGCGCTGTGCCACACCGCGAACGAGCGACGCGGTCCACACCAGACCGCTTCACCGGTCCCCCAACGACGCGTGGGATGTGCACGACCGGGAACTCGGCCCCGGCCGTGCACACCACCTCATCTCTGGACGCCGCGCGAAGGCGCGCCGGTCCAGTCATCCCCCCTGACTGCGAACATGTTCCTTCACCCCCTGAAGAAACTCCGCACAGCGCTCCCCAGCCCGACCACGTCGAGATCATGCGCGGCGTCATGGTCTTCGGCCGTGCCGTAGTTGCGGAGCTCCGCGTGTCGTTTTACGCCTATAGAACGCAGGCGGTGCGGAATATGTTGCAGCGTCTCGGAAACAAGATGGGAAGACGTTCCCTCGAGGTACGGCTCGACCAGCATCACGTCCACGTGGTCGGTGTCCCGCACCGCCTTGCGCAGTCCGTCCGAGTCGAACGGCCGGACCGTCGCCGCGTAGAGCACGGTGACGTCGGCGTTCTCGGACTCGACGGCTTTGAGCACGCGGTCGAGCATCGGCCCGATGGCGAGCACGACGCCGCGCTTGCCGTGGCGGAGCGTCGTGAACCCCCGGCCGACCGGATGCGCCTGCGCGTTCTCGTGCAGCGAAAGCCTCATGTAGACGCGGTCGTCGTCCTTCAGCGCCTGTTCGAGCAGAGGCGTGACCTCGTCGGGGTGTCCGGGTACGTGCACGGTCCAGCCGGGCAGCGTGTCGAACAGCGCGACGTCACCGGGCGACTGGTGCGTGCGGCCCCAGACCGGGTCGTCGTAGGACGCTCCTATGCTCACGAACACCGCGCCCACGTCCTGGTGCCCGATGTCGAGCTTGATCTGCTCGTACGGCCGCTCGACCAGGAACGGCGCGTAGCTGTGCACGACCGGCCGCAGCCCCGCCAGCGCCAGTCCGCTCGCCACCCCGACCATGGTCTGCTCGCGGATACCGACGTCCACGACGCGTTCGTTCTCCTGCGGGAACTCGTTGCTGGAGATCACCGCGGTCACCACGGCGATCCGCGGGTCGGTGGCGATGCCGTCGTTGACCGTCCTGACGAAGGCCTGGCGCATGGTGGTCATCAGTAGCTCTTCTCGACTTCGGCGACGACCGCGTACGGGCGGTCGTGGGGAGCGGTGAGTGCGGCGAGGAGGGCCTCGTGGTCGCGGCCGTCGACCTCGGCGGTCTGCCAGCCCTCGACGGCGAAGCGCCGGGCGATGCCGCCGGGCCAGCCGTACATCGCGGACCTGTTGTCGACCACGACCGCGGTCAGGTTCGCGACCCCCAGCCGGGACGCCACCGCGATCGCCTCGTGGTTGCTGCCCTCGTCCAGCTCACCGTCTCCGACCAGCACGAACGTCCGCCCGCGGCTGCCGGAGATCCGCTGCCCGATGGCCGTGCCCACCGCGATCGGCAGGCCGTGGCCGAGCGATCCGCTGCTGATCTCCACGCCCTTCACCAGCACGCGGTCGGGGTGCTGGCCGAGCGGGCTGTCCCAGGACGTCCAGTCGTCCAAAATGGACTCTTCGATGAACCCCTTCTCCGCCAGCACGGCGTAGTAGGCCATCGGGCCGTGCCCCTTGGACAGCAGGAACCTGTCCCGGTCGGGGTCGTCGGCGGTGTCCGGCGTGACGTTGAGGACCTTGTCGTAGAGGACCCAGAGCACGTCGATCGTGGAAGCCGCCGCCCACTCGTGCTTCTCGTCCCCGGTCATCCTCGCGAAGAGCTCCGGTATCCGTTGCATGCCACCAACTGTTCAACCTCGACCATGCTGGAGGTCAAGCGGTTACCATGATCGGGTGAGCAAGTTGCCGGAAATGCTGACCATCGGCCAGGTCGCCGAACGCAGCGGCGTCCCCCACACCGCCCTGCGCTTCTACGAGGACAGGGGCCTCATCAGCTCGGTCCGCACCGCGGGCAACCAGCGGCGCTACCTGCGCTCGGTGCTGCGCCGGCTGGCGTTCATCCGCACCGCCCAGCGCGTCGGCCTCACCCTGGAGGACGTCCGCGACGCCCTCGCGCAGCTTCCCGACAACCGCACCCCGACGAAGTCGGACTGGGAACGCCTCTCCCGCTCGTGGAAGACGGAGCTCGACGCCCGCATCGACGCCCTCTACCGGCTGCGCGACCGCCTCACGGGCTGCATCGGGTGCGGATGCCTCTCGCTGCGCAGCTGCGCCCTGCAGAACATCGACGACGAGCAGGCCACGCACGGCCCGGGCGCCCCCAAGCTCAAGCCCGCCCTCGAGGGCGGCACCGCCTAGGAAAACCGGTGGACGCGCTGTGGTTTCCTGAGGGGCAAATGGAAGACGAAAGAATGATCCGCCTCTCGAAGCGGATGTCCAAGGCGCTCCGGCACCAGCCCGAGCGCGTCGGCCTCACCCTCGACGCCGCCGGCTGGGTGCCCGTGGCCGACCTGCTGAGCGCCCTCGGCGTCTCCGAGGCCGATCTGCGCGAGGTCGTCGAACGCAACGACAAGAAGCGCTTCACGATCGACGGCGACCGCATCCGCGCGAGCCAGGGCCACAGCGTCGAGGTCGAGCTCGGCCTGCCCGTGGCGACGCCGCCGGACGAGCTGTTCCACGGCACGGTCGCGCAGTACCTCGACGACATCATGCGCGACGGCCTGCGGCCCATGGCCCGCCACGACGTGCACCTGTCCCCCGACCGCGAGACCGCGCGCAGGGTCGGTTCCAGGCGGGGCCGGCCGGTGATCCTGACCGTCGACGCCGGGCGGATGCACGCGGACGGGCACGAGTTCCGCCTCAGCGCCAACGGGGTGTGGCTCACCCAGCACGTTCCCGCGCGCTACCTGGGGACGGCGTGAAGCACGTCGTCGAGTCCGGGCTGCGGCGAGGGTGTCCCGTGCAGTCGCATGCTCGCCGAACGGCACGACGTCCTGGGCGTCGACCTGTCCCGGCGGCACGCTCGTTCGACGGCATCGCCGCGTTCTAGCGTCACCGGAACAGGCACACCGGATCTGATCGAGACCTGGCTCGGTGTGGAGATGTTCCTCGGCGGCCTGGCCCGCGAGGCCTAGAGCAGCCAGAGAACGGCGCCGCCGACCGCCACCAGGAGCAGCACCAGCAGGATGACCGCCAGCACCCTGGCGGTCTTCCAAGTCGTGTAGACGCCACCGGCCAGGAAGCCCGCGAGGGCCAGCAGGCCGATGACGACGACTTCCTTCGGCATCAGAGAACGCCCTTGGTCGACGGGATGCCGCCGACGCGGGGGTCGGGCTCGGTGGCCACGCGCAGGGCCCGCGCGATGGCCTTGTACTCGGCCTCGGCGATGTGGTGCGGGTCGCGGCCGTACTCGACGCGCACGTGCAGTGCGATCTGCGCGTGGAAGGCGAGCGACTCGAACACGTGCCTGTTCAGCACGAACGGGTAGTTGCCGCCGATCACGAAGCTGTTGAACTGCTCCGGCTCACCCTTGTGCACCGTGTACGGACGGCCCGAGACGTCGACCGCGGCGTGCGCGAGCGTCTCGTCCATGGGGATCCAGCAGTCGCCGAAGCGGCGGATGCCCTTCTTGTCCCCCAGCGCTTCCCTCAGCGCCTGGCCCAGCACGATCGCGATGTCCTCGACCGAGTGGTGGGCGTCGATGTGGGTGTCGCCGGTCGCGCGCACGGTCAGGTCGAAGCTGCCGTGCACGCCGAACGCGGTGAGCATGTGGTCGTAGAACGGCACACCCGTGTTGATGTCGACCTGGCCGGTGCCGTCCAGGTCGATCTCCACGTAGACCGACGACTCCCTGGTGGTGCGCTCCACCTTGCCGACCCGACTCACCGGCTGACCTCCTTGCTGGCCGCGAGGAAAGCGTCGTTCTCCTCGGGCGTTCCGATGGTCACCCGCAGGTGACCCGCGATTCCGACGTCCCTGATGAGCACGCCGTGCTCCAAATAGGACTTCCACGTCTCCCGTGCGTCCTCGAACCAGCCGAACAGCACGAAGTTCGCGTCCGACGGCACAACCCGGAAACCCATCTCCGATAGCGCCGCGGACACCCTGTCGCGTTCGGCGGCGAGCTTCGCCACCGAGCCCAGGGTCTCCGAGGCGTGCCTCAGCGACGCCCGTGCCGCCGCCTGCGTCAACGCCGACAGGTGGTACGGCAGGCGCACCAGCTGCAGCGCGTCGACCACGGCCGGAGCGGCCGCCAGGTAACCGAGGCGGCCGCCGGCGAACGCGAAGGCCTTCGACATCGTGCGCGAGACGATCAGCCGCGAGCCGAACTCGTCCAGCAGCTTGATCGCGCTCTCCTGCGGGGAGAACTCCGCGTACGCCTCGTCCACCACGATCACGCCCGTACAGGCGGAGATCAGCAGGCGCAGGTCCTCCAGCGGGATCGACTGGCCCGTCGGGTTGTTCGGCGACGTCACGAAGACGACGTCCGGACGCGTCTCGGCGATGATCGCGGCGGCCTTCTCCACGTCCAGCGAGAAGTCCTGGCGGCGCGGGGTCGGCGACCACTCCGTGCGGGTGCCCGCCGCGATGATCGGGTGCATCGAGTACGACGGCTCGAAGCCCAGGGCGACGCGGCCGGGGCCGCCGAACGCCTGCAGGATCTGCTGGAGGATCTCGTTCGAGCCGTTGGCGGCCCAGACGTTCTCCGACGTCAGCGTCACCGAGGTGGCCTCGGTGAGGTACGCCGCCAGGTCGTCGCGCAACGCCACCGCGTCGCGGTCCGGGTAGCGGTGCAGGTCACCGGCGATCTCGGCGACCGCCGCGACCACGTCCGCCGCCAGCGCGTCCGTCGGCTCGTACGGGTTCTCGTTGGTGTTCAGGCGGTACGGGACGTCGAGCTGCGGCGCGCCGTAGGGCGTGCGGCCGCGCAGGTCCTCGCGCAGGGGGAGGTCGGACAGCTCCACCCTCGCGCCGACGACGGGCTTCATCGGGCGAACCTCGCTGTGACGGCCTGCCCGTGCGCGGGCAGGTCCTCCGCGTTGGCCAGCGCGACGACCTTGTCGGCGACCTCCCGGAGTGCTTCCTCGGAGTAGTCGATCAGGTGGATGCCGCGCAGGAACGTCTGCACGGACAGCCCGGACGAGTGCCGTGCGCAGCCACCGGTCGGCAGCACGTGGTTCGAGCCGGCGCAGTAGTCGCCGAGCGACACCGGCGCGTAGGCACCGACGAAGATCGCGCCGGCGGACCGGATCCGCGCCGCCACCTCGCGCGCGTCGCGCGTCTGGATCTCCAGGTGCTCGGCCGCGTACGCGTCGACCACCCGCACACCTTCGTCCACATCGGACACGAGCACGACGCCGGACTGCTTGCCGGACAACGCGGTGCGCACGCGCTCGATGTGCTTGGTCGCGGAGACCTGGCGCTCCAGCTCGGTGTCCACCGCGTCCGCCAGTTCGACGGAGTCCGTCACCAGCACGGAGGCGGCGAGCGGGTCGTGCTCGGCCTGGGAGATCAGGTCGGCGGCCACGTGCACCGCGTCGGCCGACGAGTCGGCGAGGATCGCGATCTCGGTCGGACCGGCCTCGGAGTCGATGCCGATCAGGCCGCGCAGCAACCGCTTCGCCGCCGTCACGTAGATGTTGCCGGGACCGGTGACGATGTCGACCGGGGCCAGCTCCGCGCCGTCGGTGTCCACACCGCCGTGCGCCAGCAGCGCCACGGCCTGCGCGCCGCCCACGGCCCACACCTCGTCGACGCCGAGCAGCGCGGCGGCGGCCAGGATCGTCGGGTGCGGCAGACCACCGAACTCGGCCTGCGGCGGCGAGCACACCACCAGCGACTCGACGCCCGCGATCTGGGCGGGCACGACGTTCATGACCACCGTCGACGGGTACACGGCGAGACCGCCGGGCGCGTAGAGGCCCACGCGCGCGACCGGCACCCACTTCTCGGTGACGGTGCCGCCGGGCACCACCTGGGTCGTCGTGTCGACGCGCTTCTGGTCGGCGTGCACCCGCCGGGTGCGCGCGATGACCTCTTCCAACGCCTCGCGGACGGCCGGGTCCAGCGAGGACAAAGCGGACGAGATCTCCGAAGCGGGCACACGCACAGAAGCCGGACGAACCTGGTCGAACTTCTCCGTGTACTCCAGAGCGGCCTCGACGCCGCGCTCCGCGATCGCGTCCACCACGGGACGCACGTGATGCAGAACCGCGTCCACGTCCACCTCTGCGCGCGGGACGACGGCGCGCAACTGAGCGGGAGTCGTGGTACGACCTCGCAGGTCGATGCGGTTCAGCATGCCCACAGCCTAGTTCCTGCGGAAATCTGTCAACGGTCAGCCCGCTATCGGCGCTACTCAGCCTGTGACACCCCGGCCACGCTCGGTCGAGCACCACTCCGTCGCAAACCCCTGCTGATGATGGAGGACCCATGTTCACCAAGCGCCGCGGCAAGATCGCCGCAGTGCTCGCGATATGCCTGCCCGTGCTGGTCGCGGGCATGGCGACGCCCAGCACGGCCGACTCCGGCCGCTACCTGCTGGAGATCACCGCGAACACGTCCGCCGAACGCACCCAGATCGCCCAGAGCGGTGTGGACGTGCTCGGAGCGACGAAGCTCACCACCGTCTCGGTCGTCGCGGACAAGTCGCAGTACCGGGCCCTGCAGGCCACCGGACTGCCGATCAAGTACGTCGGTGACTTCGAGCAGGAGCTGAAGAAGCTCGGCAAGGTCCAGTTCGCCGACCCGCAGCCGGGCCAGATCGGCACGCAGGACTTCCCGTCCGGCTACACCGGCTACCACAACTTCGCGGAGATGACCGCGGAGCTGCAGCAGACCGTGCGCGACCACCCGACGCTCGCGAGCCTGCGCAGCATCGGCAAGAGCGCGCAGAACCGGGACATCTGGGCCCTCAAGGTCAGCGACAACGTCGCGACCGACGAGAGCGAGCCCGAGGTGATCTTCACCTGCAACCAGCACGCCCGCGAGCACATCACCGTCGAGCAGTGCCTGCAGATCATCAAGCGCTACACCGACAACTACTCCACGCCGGCCATCAAGAGCCTGGTGGACAGCCGCGAGGTCTGGTTCGTCCCGATGGTCAACCCGGACGGCGTCGAGTACGACATCGCCACGGGCTCGTTCCGCGGCTGGCGCAAGAACCGCCAGGGCAACGGCACCGACCTCAACCGCAACTGGGGCTACAAGTGGGGCTGCTGCGGCGGTTCCAGCGGCAGCACGACGTCGGACACCTACCGCGGTCCGTCGGCGTTCTCCGCGCCGGAGACCACGGCCGTGAAGAACTTCGTCGACTCCCGCGTGGTCGGTGGCGTCCAGCAGATCAAGACGAACATCGACTTCCACTCGTTCTCGGAGCTCGTGCTGTGGCCCTTCGGCTACACCACCGCGAACACCGCGCCCGGCCTGGACGCGACCGAGGAGCGGGCGTTCCGCACGCTCGGCCAGCAGATGGCCGCCACCAACGGCTACACGCCGGAGCAGGCGAGCGACCTGTACATCACCGACGGCAGCATCGACGACTGGATGTGGGGCCAGCACAAGATCTGGTCCTACACCTTCGAGATGTACCCGAGCAGCGGCGGCCTCAACGGCTTCTACCCGCAGGACTCGGTCATCGCGGCGCAGACGAGCCGCAACGACCGCGCCGTCGACCTGTTCGTCGGCTACTCGGACTGCGTGAAGCGCGTGATCAACGTTTCCTGCTGATGGTTCCGGGGGTCCTGGTGACCCCCTGCGGGAGGGCGGAGTGGTGTGGAGGTGGCCCCGCACCACTCCGTTCGCGCGTTGGGGCGGCGAACCGCCTGTCAGGCCACCTCGCCGATGATCTCCAGCGCCTGATCCACCTCGTCGGGGGTGACGAAGTAGTGCGGGGACGCCCGCACCACCTCGTCCAGCCTCCTACGCGTCATGTCGAGCAACGTCGACCCGCGCTGCGACACCGTGACGGCGACGTCCCGCTCCCACAGCCGGTCCTTCAGCTCCATCGCCGGCACACGCTCCGACGTGAAGGTGACGATGCCGGACTGGCGTTCGCCCAGGTCCCGCACGGTGATGCCGGGGATGGACCGCAGCCCCTCGCGCAAGCGCTTGGCGCGGTCCGCGACCTCGGCCTCGATCACGTCGAGGCCCTTGTCCAGGGCGTACCGCGCGGCCGCGATCATGCCGAGCCGGTCGGCGATGCTGCACTCCCACAGCTCGAACACGCGGGCGTCGGAGCGCAACCGGAACTCCTGCGGGCCGGTCCACTCGCCGCTGTGCAGGTCGACCAGGCGCGGGGTGAGCCTTTCCCGCACCTCGTCGCGCACGACCAGGGCTCCGGTGCCGCGCGGGCCTCGCAGCCACTTGCGACCGGTGCAGGCCAGCATGTCGTAGTCGAGCCCGCGCAGGTCGAGCTGGCCGGTCGACTGGCAGGCGTCGAGCAACACCAGCGCGCCGACCTCACGAGCCGCCGCTGTGATGTCGTTCACCGGGTTGATCAGGCCGCCGTTGGTCGGCACGTGCACGAGCGAGATCAGCTTGACTCGGTTGTCAAGGTCCAGGGCGCCGAGGTCGACCTGCCCGTGGATGTCGGACGGCATGACCTCGACGACCGCCCCGGCCTCCGCCGCACGGCGCAGTACCGGAATCGCGTTGCCAGCGTATTCGACCTCGGTGACGAGAATTCGGTCTCCGGCTTCGAGGGGCACCGCGTCGAACGCCGCCAGCCAAGATCGAGTGGCACTGTCCGTGAAGGCGACCTCGGACGGCTGACACCCGAAGAGGTCTGCGAGGACGCCGTAGCCCGCCTCCAGGTCGTCCCGGCGTTCCGCTGCCGCGCGGTAGCCGCCGATCTCGGTCTCCCGCCGCAGATGGCCGATGACCTCGTCCACGACCGGCGCCGGAGGGAGGGAGGAACCTGCGCTGTCCAAGAAGATCAGATCGCTCACCCGCCCCACTGTGCCACCATCGGGTTCATGGGGGATCGCTCGTTCGGGTACAGCGCTCAGGTGCGGCCTTTCCTGTGGGTCTTCCTGGTGGTCACGCCGCTGGAAGTCCTGCTCGTGGAGCTGCTCGTGCCGTGGTTCTGGCTTCGCGCCGTGCTGCTCGCGTTCGGTGTGCTGAGCGCGTTGTTGCTGGGGTGGCAGCTCTGGATGCTGCACAAGTTCAAGCACGAGGTCGACGACGAGTACCTGTGGCTGCGTTACGCGCGTGAGTTCGAGTACTGGATTCCGTTGAGCACCATCGGTTCCGTGACGCAGGGCATGACGAGCCGGACGCTGCACCGGACGCGGTCCGTTGTGGACGGCACGCTCGTGCTGGAGATCTCCGGCTCCACCAACGTCGCGCTGCACCTGGACGCACCGCTGGAGGTCGACCTGGGCAGGCGTGGCACGCACGAGGTGACGAAGGTCGAGTTCTGGACCGACGACCCCGACGGCGTGGTTCGCGCGCTGCGAAAATAGGCTCACCGGCATGGTGGAGATCCCCTACGGCAAGCGCATGAAGCCGCGGTACGTGCGGTTCCTGATCATCACGGCGGTCGGGATCGCACTGGTCGCGTTCGGCCTGGACATCCCGTGGCTGCTCATCACGTTGATCGTGCTGGGTGTGCTGAACGCCGTCGTGTGTGTGGGCGCTCTCTACGTGCTGACGAAGCAGCCGCACACCGTCTCCGACGACGAGCTGCGGCTGCGCCAGCTGGGGTTCTTCGACTGGCGCATCCCGACCGCGGACCTCGGCGCGGCCCAGGTCGCCGAGCGCAGCCACAAGGGCCAGCGCAGCGTCGAGGTGATCGGCGACGCGCTCGTCATCCAGTCCCTGACCAGGACGAACGTGACCGTGCCGTTCCACGAGCCGCAGCTCGTCGACCTCGGCAAGACGGGCGCGAGGCAGGTCGCGCGCGTCGAGTTCTGGGCGGACGACCCGGACCGCGCCGTCCGCGAGATCAACGCCCGGACCACGTGACGGCCTACTTGGGCTCCCACTTCTCCAGGTTCCACCACGGGCCCCAGGCCAGCGCGCCGTAGGAGTTCGGGTCGACCACGGGCTGGTAGCCGTTCCACGAGTCGCGCACCACGTACGCGTGTTCGGGGAACACCAGCACCGCCATCGACGGCGCGGCGACGAACGCCTGCTGGAAGAGCTTGTACGCCACGGCCCGCTGCGCCGGGTCGATGAGCTTGCGGCCGTTCTCGAGCGCGGCGTCGGCGGCGGGACTGCCCTGGCCGCGCAGGTCGTAGAGCATCAGGTCCGGGTCGAACGGCGAACCCTCGCCGTAGAGCAGCGCGTCCTGGGCCATGCGCGGCCGGATCGCCTCCCACGACAGGCCGGCGAGCTGCACGTCCACGCCCACGGCCTTGGCGTCGGCCGCGAACGCCGTGGCGAGGTCGGCCCGCAGGTCGTCGCCCAGCGGGTACATCAGCGTGAAGCGGGCCGCGACGCCCTCGCGGACCCGGATGCCGTCCGCGCCGGGCACCCAGCCGCCCACGTCGAGCAGCCGCGCCGCCTCCGCCTTGTCGAAGCGGAACTTCGCGGTCGGGTCGAACTCCTCGGCCAGCGCGTCCGGCACCGGCGTGTAGGCGATCGTGCCCTTGCCGTCGAGCAGGCTGTCGATCATGCCCTGGCGGTTCGCGGCGAAGTTGAGCGCGAGGCGCACGGACGCGTTGCCCGTCACCGGGTTGGCCGCAGGCAGCCGCACGGCGCGGTAGTCGGCACTGCGGTGGTACTGCACGGTCAGGCCGGACCTGCCGGCGAACGACGTGGCGATCTTGGGCGGCAGCACCGTGCCGTCGAACTCGCCGTCCTGCATGCGGCGGGCGCGCTGGTTGTCGTCGGTGACGAAGACGACGGTGACCTTCTTGACCTTGGGCGCGCCGCCGAAGTAGCCCTCGTTGGCCTCCAGCAGCAGCCGGTCTCCCTTCTTCCACTCGCTGACCTTGTACGGGCCGGTGCCGACGGGCTGCCCGTCCGGGTTCGCCTGCTCGCTCGGCAGGACGCCGAGCACGAGCAGGTGCGGGAACGCGGCCTGCGTCTGCGTGAGCGTGAAGCGGACCGTCGACGGGTCGAGCTGCTCGACGCTCTTGAGCGTGCTGAAGCGCTCCTTGACCGGCGTCTGCAGCGCCGCGGTGTAGGTGGCGACGACGTCCTCGGCCCCGAACGTGCTGCCGTCGGTGAACTTCACGTCACCGCGCAGCTTGACAGTCCAGCTCAGCCCGTCCGACGCGGGCTCCGGCAGGTCGGCCGCGAGCTGCGGGGTGAGCGACCCGTCCTGGCGGTGCTCGACGAGCCCGTCGTAGATCTTCGACACACCCTGCGCGCCGTAGCCGAGCAACGGGTTCAGCGTCGTGGGTTCGTCGCGGTCCGCGAGCACGATCGACGTGCCGTTCGACCCACCGTCCGGGCGGGGTGCGGCGGTCTCGGTGCAGCCCGCGACGGCCAGCAACACGACTAGGAGCAGTGGGGAACGCACGAGTCGGACCCTACAGTGAGGCCCATGCGCATCGCCGTGAGTCAGATCAGCTCGACCACCGATCCCCGGTCCAACCTGGAACTCGTGCGTGACGCGGTGCGCCGGGCCGAGGGTGCGCGCGTCGTGGTGCTGCCGGAGGCGACGATGTGCCGTTTCGGCGTGCCTCTCGGACCCGTCGCGGAGCCGTTGGACGGTCCGTGGGCCTCGGCGGTGCACGAGATCGCGGTGCAGCACGACGTGGTGGTCGTGGCCGGGATGTTCACGCCTTCCGGTGACCGGGTGACGAACACACTGCTGGTGACCGGGCCGGACCTGCACGTGGGCTACGACAAGATCCACCTGTTCGACGCGTTCGGGTTCCAGGAGTCGCGGACGGTCGCGCCGGGTTCGTCGCCGGTCGTGTTCGAGGTCGACGGGGTCACGCTGGGCGTGGCCACCTGCTACGACATCCGCTTCCCCGAGCTGTTCCGGGCGCTGGCGGACGAAGGGGCGTCCGCCGTGCTGGTCGGGGCGTCCTGGGGAGCGGGGCCCGGCAAGAAGGAGCAGTGGGAACTGCTGGTGCGGGCGCGCGCGTTGGACTGCACGTCGTTCGTGGTGGCCTGCGGGCAGGCCTTCCCCGGTGATCTCGGGTCGACGGCACCCACCGGGATCGGGTACTCGACGGTCGCGGACCCGTTCGGAAATGTCGTGGTACAGCTGTCGGAGCAGGTGTCCGAGACGGTCGTCGACCTTGACTTCGACGTGGTGGCGAAGGCGCGCGAGGTGTTGCCGGTGCTCGCCAACAGGCGCTTGACCTCCAGTTAGGTCGAGCCCGCACGATCGGGGCATGACACTTCCCGAGTTGCCCGCCTTCGTCCGCGGCCGCGAGGAGATCGACGGCTTCACCCTCTACCGCTCCGGCGGCCCGCGCGACCAGCGGGAGGTGGGCTGCGTCGTGCTCGTCACCGTCGACACCGACGATGAAACCGCCGCACGGGCGTGGATCGACTCGGTGTTCGTCGCGCTGGCGAGTGAGCCGAACCCGCACCCCGGTGGGATCTCCGCAGCCTTCCACATCCGGGAGGACGGCAGGCAGGTCATCAACTACGCGGAGTGGGTCAGCGCGCAGGACCACGTCGACGCGCTGTCGGACGGCAACGGTGTCGGTTCGAGGACCGCTGGCTGGCGCCGGGTGCAGAACTTCCCCGGCGCCCGTCCGGCCGGCGTGGAGCGGTACCGGCCGCCGCTACTTCAGGTCCAGGCCGAGGTCGAGTGACGGGCTGGAGTGCGTCAACCCGCCCACCGCGAGGTAGTCCACGCCGGTCTCGGCGTACGCGCGGGCCACGTCCAGCGTGAGTCCGCCGGACGCCTCCAGCTTCACGCCGTCCGGCCTGCGCTCGACGGCCCGCGCGCACTGCTCGGGCGTGAAGTTGTCCAGCAGCACCAGTTCCGCGCCTTCGGCCAACGCCTCGTCGAGCTGGTCGAGGCTGTCGACCTCGACCTCCATCAGCAGCTCCGGCGCGTGGGCGCGGGCGGCGCGGATGGCGGCGCCGACCGAGCCGGCCGCGGCGACGTGGTTGTCCTTGATGAGGATCGCGTCGCCGAGGCCCATGCGGTGGTTGACGCCGCCGCCTGCTCGGACCGCGTACTTCTGCAGCAAACGCAGGCCCGGCAACGTCTTGCGGGAGTCGCGGACGGCGGCGCCGGTGCCCTCGATCGCCGTGACCCAGCGGGCGGTCTGCGTGGCGATGCCGGACAGGTGGCAGATCAGGTTCAGCGCCGTGCGTTCGACGGTGAGCAGGCCTCGGGTCGGGCCGGTCAGCACCAGCGCGGGCTCTCCGGGAACGGCCTTGGAGCCGTCCTCGGCCTCGGAGACCACCTCGATCTCCGGCAGGTAGCGCTGGAAAGCCGTTCGTGCCACGGAGACGCCGCAGAGCACGCCCGCTGCTCGCGGGGTGATCTCGGCGGTCGCGACGGCCTTCTCGGGCACGGTCGCCAGCGTCGTGGCGTCGAGGCCGTAGCGGAGGTCCTCCTCCAGCGCGAGCTGGATGACCCGGTTCGCGTCGTCCCAGTCGATGGTCATGCGACACCTTCTGCGAGAACGGGATCGGCCAGCACGGGCTGGCCGGTCGGGGTGAGCCGGACGAGCTGGCTGCGCTGCCAGGCGTCCGAACGCCCGGTGAAGTCCGTGCGGACGTGGCAGCCGCGCGACTCGGTGCGCTGCTGGGCCGCGGCGATCAGGGCACGGGCGGCCGTGGTCAGCGCCGCGTCCTCGACCAGTTCGCGCGACTCCAGTTGCTTGTCCACTGTGGACACGTCGAGCACCGAGCCGACGACGGCCAGACCCTCGGCGTCGCGGCCGATGGCGGCGTAGCGGGACATCACACGCTGGAGCAGGTCGCGGTCCGCGACCGGGGCGATCGGGAGGACCGGGTCGACGGTGCGGGCGGGCGCGATCAGGCCGATCGCGAGGTCGGCGGCCACCGTCTCGGCGGCACGGGTGCCGCAGACCAGGCCTTCGAGCAGGCTGTTGGACGCCAGGCGGTTCGCGCCGTGCAGGCCGGTGCGGGCCACCTCGCCGACCGCGTACAGACCGGTCACCCCGGTGCGGCCGTCGACCGTGGACACCACGCCACCGCAGGCGAAGTGCGCCGCGGGGGCGACCGGGATCGGATCAACGGCCGGGTCGACGCCGACCGAGACGCAGGCCGAGTAGACCGTCGGGAAGCGGGTCGCCATGTCGCGCAACGCCGTCGCGTCCAGGAAGACGTGGTCGTCGACGCCACCGGGTTCGGTCGCCATGTGCCGGGTGATCGCGGCCGCCACGACGTCGCGCGGGGCCAGGTCCTCCAGCGGGTGCACGCCCTTCATGACGCGCGCGCCCGTCGCGTCGACCAGCACCGCGCCTTCGCCGCGCACGGCCTCCGTGACGAGCGGGCACCGGCCTCGCGCGCCGCGGCCCGTGTAGAGGACGGTCGGGTGGAACTGGATGAACTCGACGTCCGCGGCCAGCGCGCCCGCCCTGAGGGCGAGCGCGAGACCGTCTCCCGTTGCCACGGAAGGGTTCGAGGTCGCCTGGTACATCTGGCCGAGGCCACCGGTCGCGAGCAGCACGGCGGGCGCGGTCAGCACGCCGGGCACACCGTTGCCGTCCAGCACCAGGAGTCCGGCCACCGCGCCGAGCGGCGTCTTCACCGCGTCGACCGCGACGTGGTTCTCCAGCAGGGGAACCCGTCCGTCCACAGTGGCCTTCAGCAGCGCGCGCTCGACCTCGGCGCCCGTCGCGTCACCGCCGGCGTGCACGACGCGGAACGCGCTGTGGCCGCCCTCGCGGGTGCGTTCGAGCAGGCCGTCCGGCCTCGCGTCGAACACGGCACCGCGCTCGCGCAGCCGGGCGACGGCCGCGGGGCCGTCGGTGATGATCGCCGCGACCGCCGTGTCGTCGCAGAGGCCCGCGCCCGCCGTCAGCGTGTCCCCGATGTGCTTCGCGACCGAGTCGCCGGGGTCGTGCTGGTCCTCCATGACGACGGCGACACCACCCTGCGCCCAGCGCGTGTTGCCGTCGTCGCCCGCGGCCTTCGTGACGACCAGAACGCGAAGTCCCAGCTCACGAGCCCGCAGCGCGGCGGTGAGACCCGCCACGCCGGTGCCGACCACGATCAGGTCGGCTCGCGCTTCCCAGCGCGCGGCCATCACTCACCGCCGCCGGGCTGGCCGATCTCGATCATGCGCTGCACGGCGCCCTGGGCGCGCTTGGCGGTCTCCAGGTCGACGTGCACCTCGTCCAGGCCCTCACGCACGCACCGCAGCAGCGCGGCCGGCGTGATCATCTTCATGTAGGTGCACGACGCGCGGTCGTTGACGGCGCGGAAGTCGATCTCCGGGGCGGCCTTGCGCAGCTGGTGCAGCATGCCGACCTCGGTCGCGACGAGCACCTTCTTCGCGTTGGTGCTGCGGGCGGCGCTGATCATGTCGCCGGTCGAGAGGATCTTGACCTTCTCCGCCGGGACGATGCCCTCGCCGCTCAGGTAGAGCGCGCTCGTGGCGCAGCCGCACTCGGGGTGGATGAACAGGTCCGCGTCCGGGTTCGCGGCGGCGCGCTCGGCGAGCTCGGGGCCGTTGATGCCGGCGTGGACGTGGCACTCGCCCGCCCAGATGTGCAGGTTGTCGCGGCCGGTCTCGCGCTTGACGTGCGCGCCCAGGAACTGGTCCGGGCAGAACAGCACCTCGCGGTCGGCCGGGATCGACGCGACGACGTCGACGGCGTTCGAGGACGTGCAGCAGATGTCCGTCTCGGCCTTCACCTCGGCCGTGGTGTTCACGTAGGACACGACGACCGCACCGGGGTGCTGCGCCTTCCACTCGCGCAGCTGCGCGCCGGTGATCGAGTCGGCGAGCGAGCAGCCCGCGCGCTCGTCCGGGATGAGCACGGTCTTCTCGGGCGCGAGGATCTTCGCGGTCTCGGCCATGAAGTGCACGCCGCAGAAGATGATGGTCTGCGCGTCGGACTGCGCGGCGATCCGGCTGAGCGCCAGGGAGTCGCCGGTGTGGTGGGCGATGTCCTGGATCTCGGGCAGCTGGTAGTTGTGCGCCAGGATGACGGCGTCCCGCTCCTTGGCGAGGCGCAACACCTCGTCCCGCCACGCCGCGTTCGGCTCGACTCCGCCGTACACGCCTGACGCGGTTCGCCCCACGGTTGCGGTAGCGACCATCACTGCCTCCTCGATCCGGGGTTTTCGCCTATTGGTCGAAAACGTGGCCGATAGTATCAGCCGGGTGGCAGGTGTGGGGCACGAAGTTCTGGCAGCCGTGCTGCGGGTGAGAGGTGCGTCACTCCAGGTCATGCTGTGGGAGCGCGCACGGGAGCCACACGCTCACCGCTGGTCGCTGCCCGGCGGCGAGCTGCGGGTGGACGAGGACGTCGAGTCCTCCATCCGCCGCCAGCTCGCGGAAAAAGTCGACGTGCGACAACTGTCACACGTGGAGCAGCTGGCCGTCTTCAGCGCCCCGGACCGCGTTCCCGGTCCCCGCGTCGTCGCGACGGCGTTCCTCGGACTGGTGCCTTCGGACGTCGACCCGGAAGTGCCGTCGGACACCGCCTGGCACTGCGTCGACAAGCTGCCCGCCATGGCGTTCGACCACGCCTCGATCGTCGCGCGAGCACGACACCGGCTCGGCTCGAAGCTGTCGTACACCAACGTCGGGTTCGCCTTGGCGCCCCCGGAGTTCACGATCTCGCTGCTGCGCGACCACTACTCGGCGGCGCTGGGCTACCGGGTGTCCGCGACGAACCTGCAGCGCGTGCTGTCCCGCCGCCTGCTGCTGGAACCCACAGGTGGCACCGCTCCCCCCGGCCCGTCCGGAGGCCGTCCCGCCGCACTGTTCCGGTTCAGCGCCAAGGGAATCAAGGTGACCGATCCGTTCGCCGTGCTGAGACCGCCGGGATCCGGCCGTCCAGCAGGCGGAGGTGGCACCACGTAACGTTGCACGCGTGGCAGAGACGCTTCCGTTGTTCCCCCTGGGCACCGTGCTGTTGCCAGGGGCGTCTTTGCCGTTGCACATCTTCGAACCGCGCTACCGCCAGCTCGTCGTCGACCTGATGACCGGCTCGCTGTTCGGCCGCACGTTCGGCGTCGTGTGCATCAAGGAGGGCTGGGAGGTGGGCGCCGACAACGTCCGCTCCCTGCAGGACATCGGCTGCTCGGCGGACCTGCTGGACGCCAGGCCCCTGCCCGAGGGCCGCTTCGACATCGTGACGCGCGGGGTGCGCCGGTTCCGGCTGCTGGACGTCGACACCACCACGGCGCCGTACCTGCTCGGGACCGTCGAGTACCTGGAGGACGCCCCGGTGCCCGAGGCCGCTCTGGAGGTGGTGCCGTTGCTGGAACGCGGGGCTCGTGCGGCGCATGAGCGGTACTGCGGGGCGGCCTGGCACCAGGAGGATTGGTCCTCGCCTGCCTCCGATGTGGAGTTGGGGGCTTTGTCGTACCTGCTGGCGGCTGACTGCCTGTTGCCCGTGGAGGATCGGCAGCGGTTGCTGGAGGAGCGGTCGCCGGCTCGGCGGTTGCGGTTGGTTCGGCGGATGTTGCACCGGGAGACCGGGATTTTGAGCGCTTTGAAGGCTGTGCCGGTGCCTTTGACGGAGTTCGGGCACGTGCCCAGCCCGAACTAGGGGCGGGCTGCGGCGCGGGGGCGTGGCTGGGGCTGGGGTTGGAGTGGTGGCGCGACCGGCAGGCCTTGGCTGGGGCTGGGCCTTGGCTGTGATGGCTGGGCGGTTGAGGCGGGCCCTGTTTGGGAGTGGCGGCGCGACTTGGGGTCGGGGTTGGTCGAGGCACCTTCAGGTCGGAGGTCGCAGCCAAGCTGAGCCGCGGCTGCGGACGCGTGGCCGGAGCCGGTTGTGGTGCGATCAGGTGAGTAGCGGCTGGGATTGAGATCGCGGTAGCGCTGGGGACGTGCTCTGGGGCGCGGCGGCAGGACTGCGGCGCGGGTTGCGATGCCGGGTTGTGGCGGGCAGCGATCAGAGCGGGCTGCAGTGGCGGCGTGGGCCGCGGGGGCGATAGCTGCGAACTGTGGAGCTGGAGGCGGCGGACTGCGGTCGCGGGGCCACGGCACCGAAACCAACGGCGGATTGTGGGCGTAACGAGCCTGAAGCGCTGAAAAGCCGTGAGCAGGCCGCCCCGGCACCCGCTGCCGCACGCCGTTGAGCCGCACCCCGGGAGCCATCGAGCCCAGCCCCAACACGCCGATCGTCGGATCGTTGAAATGTAGCCTTGTGGGATTGTTGAACAATCCTTACTCTGACGTGCACATCACACTCGACCACTCCTCCACCACGTTGCGAGGTGTCCCATGAGCACGTCCACGACCGAGGACACAGGCCGTTTCGCCTGGTTCCGCAGTCTCGGCCAGAAGGGCAGGCGCGCGTTCGTCGGCGCCTTCGGCGGCTACGGGCTGGACTCGTACGACTACTGGGTCCTGCCCCTGAGCCTGGTCGCGATCACCGGCTACTTCGGCCTCACCAAGGCGGAAGCCGGTCTGCTGGGCACGAGCACGCTGCTGATGAGCGCCATCGGCGGCGCGGTCGCGGGCATCATGGCCGACCGGTTCGGCCGGTCCAAGACGCTGATCATCACGGTGGCGGCGTACGCGTTCTTCACCGTGCTGTGCGGGTTCGCGACCAACTACGAGACGTTGCTGGTCTTCCGCGCGCTGCAGGGACTGGGCTTCGGCGGCGAGTGGGCGGCCGGCGCGATCCTCGTGGCCGAGTACTGCAAGCCGAAGTACCGCGGGCGCACGGTGGCGTTCATCCAGAGCGCGTGGGCCGTGGGTTGGGGGCTCGCGGTCGTCGTCAACACGCTGGTGGCGAGCCTGGCCGACCCCGCGATCAGCTGGCGGATCATGTTCTGGACGGGTGCGCTGCCCGCGATCCTCATCTTCTACGTGCGCCGCAACGTCGACGACGCCCCCGAGGTCAAGGCCCAGCCCAAACAACGCGGCACGTTCCCCAAGATCTTCCAGGGGCCGATCCTCAAGACCACGCTGTTCGCCGCGTTGCTCGCCACCGGTGTGCAGGGCGGGTACTACACGCTCGCGACGTGGCTGCCGGCGTTCCTGCAGACCGGGCGCGGCCTCACGATCATCGGCACGGGCGGGTACCTCGCGTTCCTCATCACGGGCGCGTGGATCGGGTACGTGTGCGGCGGCTATCTCACGGACTACCTGGGGCGCAAGAAGACCTTCACCGTGTTCGCGATCGCCAGCGCGTTGCTGATCGTGGCGTACACGCAGATCCCCAACGGTGCCAACACGTTGGTCATGTTCCTCGGCTTCCCGCTCGGGTTCTGCATGTCGGCCATCTTCAGCGGGTTCGGCAGCTACCTGTCCGAGCTCTACCCGACCCAGCTCCGCGGGACCGGGCAGGGCTTCACGTACAACTTCGGGCGCGCGTTCGGCGCGGTGTTCCCGGGGCTGGTCGGGTTCATGGCCGACCGGCTCGGCATCGGCGGTGCGATGCTGTTCGGGGCGGCCGCGTACGGGATCGCCGTCGTCGCCCTGATCTGGTTGCCGGAGACCGTCAACAAGGAGCTCGAATGACGACCGCGGGACAGGCGCCGGGCCAGGCGCAGGCCAACCTCATCGCCATCCCCCGGGACTGGGCGTACGACTTCCTGCTCTTCACCCACCGCAACCCCAAGCCGTGCCCGGTGCTCGACGTGCTGGACGCCGGCGAGACGGTCAGCTCGCTCAAGCAGGACGCCGACGTGCGGACCCACGCGCCGCGCTACCGGATCTGGGAGCACGGCGAGCTCGTGGCGGAGCCGGAGAACGCCACCGAGCACTGGCGCGACGACCTGGTGACGTTCCTGATCGGCTGCAGCTTCACGTTCGAGACCGCGCTCACCAACGCCGGTGTGCCGTTGCGGCACGTCGACCAGGGCAGGAACGTGTCGATGTTCGTCACGGACGTGCAGTGCAGGCCGGCCGGACGGTTGCACGGCCCGATGGTCGTGTCGATGCGCTGGATCCCGGAGTCCCTTGTGGACATCGCGCACAAGGTCACGTCGCTGATGCCGGCGGTGCACGGCGCACCGGTCGGGGCGGGAGATCCGCACCTGCTCGGGATCGACGACGTGCGCAGCCCCGACTTCGGCGACGCGATCGAGCCGGAACCCGGTGACGTGCCGGTGTTCTGGGCCTGCGGGGTCACGCCGCAGGCGGTGCTGATGAAGTAGAAGCCACCGTTCGCGATCACGCACGCGCCCGGTCAGATGTTCGTCACGGACATGCCCGACTTCGCCTACCGCGTCGGGTGACCGAAGAGGGCGGCGCCTCGACTACCCGAGGCGCCGTCCCAGGTCGTCCAGTCCGTTCCAGGCCGCGCAGCAGCCGTACGCCAGCGCGGCGCCGAGCGGCCACGCCAGGATTCCCCACCACGTCTCCAGAGCGGGCGCGACGAGCAACGTGTCGTTCGGCTTGATCGACGCCGGCAGCGGGTAGGCGCCCGCGGCGAGCTTGCCGCCCATCCACTGCGCCATCCACCCCGCCGCGAACGAGCCCGCGGTCATGCCCAGCATCACGACCGGCCCGCGCCGCTGCCGCAGCAGCCACGTGGCGATCCCGGTGATCACGCCCGCGCCGATGCCGATCAGCACGAACATCATCAGCGCGTCGAGCCGGTGGTAGCTCTCCACCCCGATCGGGTAGAACTTGCCGTCCTGCGGCGACACGATCTTGAGCTGCGCGGGCGCCAGCCACGACCAGAGGTACGCGGCGGGCAGCCCGAACGCGAACGTCGTCAGCGCCACCACGAGGCTCGGCAGCAGGTCTCGCTTCACTACTACCTTCGCCCGCGGCCGCAGGTAGTAGTGGTAGACGTACGGCGGCTCCGGCACGGGATCAATGCGCACCGGCGCTGCGTTCTCGTCCATTCGCGAGAGGTTACTACCGAGCCGAAGCGGTCTCTCCGTGGCGGCTGCAGCGCGCCGTCCAGCCGTCCGGGGTCACCTGGACGACCATGCGGCGCGCGCACTCCGGGCAGTACCGCGGCGGGTCGATCACGGACAGCCGCTGACGGCAGACCGCGTGGTCGCCGTCAGCTTCCTCTTTGCCGCAGAAGGAGCAGTACACGAGAGCGATCATCACAGGGTCTGGCTCAGCGCCTTGATGGGCATCGACAGCTCTTCCAGCATGTCGAGGTCCTGCTGCGCGGGACGGCCGAGGTTCGTCAGGTAGTTGCCGACGATGATCGCGTTGATGCCGCCGAGCATGCCCTGCTTCGCGCCCAGGTCGCCGAACGTCAGCTCGCGCCCGCCCGCGAACCGCAGGATCGTGCGCGGCAGCGCGAGCCGGAACGCGCCGACCGTGCGCAGCGCCTCCGCGCCCTCCACGACCGGGTAGTTCTCGTACGGCGTGCCGGGGTTCGGGATGAGGAAGTTCAACGGCACCTCGTCGGGCTCGAGCTCCGCGAGCTGCACGGCGAACTCCGCGCGCTGCGCCAGCGTCTCCCCCATGCCGATGATGCCGCCGCAGCAGACCTCCATGCCGGCGTCGCGGATCATCCGCAGCGTGTCCCAGCGCTCCTCCCAGGAGTGCGTGGTGACGACCTCGGGGAAGTGCGAGCGGGCGGTCTCGAGGTTGTGGTTGTAGCGGTGCACGCCCATCGCCACGAGCTCGTCGACCTGCTCCTGCGTGAGCATGCCCAGCGAGCAGGCGATCTGGATGTCGTTGCCGTCCTCGCGGATGGCCTTGATGCCGTCGCGCACCTGCGAGAGCAGCCGCTTGTCGGGCCCGCGCACGGCCGCGACGATGCAGAACTCGGTCGCGCCGGTGTCGCGGGTCTGCCGCGCCGCGCGGACGAGGCCCGGGATGTCCAGCCACGCCGAGCGCACGGGCGAGGGGAACTGGCCCGACTGCGAGCAGAAGTGGCAGTCCTCGGGGCAGCCGCCGGTCTTGAGCGAGACGATGCCCTCGACCTCGACCTCCGGGCCGCACCAGCGCTCGCGGACCTCGTGCGCCAGGGCCAGCAGGTCCGGGATGCGCTCTTCGGGGAGCTCCAGCACCTTCAGCACCTGAGCCTCGGTGAGCCCGACGCCTCGTTCGAGCACCTGCTCACGAGCTTCGTCGAGCACGTCGATCTGTTCCGGCGCTGCGGTCACGGTCTCTCCTCCTCCTGTGGCCTGGCGTGCACTATGCCGCACTGAATCCTTCATCGTGGAGCGACGTAGGTCACTGGACCGCGAATTGAGCGGCGAACGTCTCCGGGTCGAACTCCCCGCCGAACCACGGTGAAAACGATCTCTTGGCGACCGCCAGGAAGTCCACCGGACCGAGCTTCGTCACACCTTGCGGCAGCGCGCCGAGCAACGGGGCGCCCGCCGCCTCCGGCAGGTCCGCCAGGTTCGTGAGCGACGCGAGGTCGGGGTGCGACGGCCAGCTGCCGACCACGACGCCGATGGACTCGAGCCCGCGCCGCTGCAGCGCCTCGGCGGTCAGCGCGGTCGTGTTCAACGTGCCGAGCCCCGCCTGGGCCACGATCAGGACCGGCGCGTTCACCGCCCACGCGACGTCGGCCAGCGTCGAGCCGTCCTCGTCGAACCGCACCAGCAGCCCGCCCGCGCCCTCGACCAGCACGAGGTCGTGGGTCTCGTCGAGCTCCGTCACGACCGCCGCGACGTCCTTGGGAGGCACGGTGGCCATGCCCGCACGTCTGGCCGCGGTGGCGGGAGCCAGCGGGTCGGGATATCTGGCCAGCTCACGCGTCGTCACGTCGCCCGCCAGCCGCGCCACCTCCGCGACGTCGCCGGGCTCGCCGGGCAGCAGGCCGGTCTGCGCGGGCTTGAGCACCGCGACCCGTCTTCCTTCTGCCCTGGCCAGCGCCGCGATGCCCGCGGTGACGGCGGTCTTGCCGACCTCTGTCCCGGTTCCGGTGATCACCAGCACGCTCACGAACCACCACCTTAGGGCGTGAGGTACCCCGCGGTCGCGTCGGTCGTCCGGTCACCCCTTCGTGCCGAATTCGGCGGAGCCCAATTCGGCACGAAGGAGTCGGCCGGACGGCCGACTGCTGGGCGACCGCGGCGCCGCCTCCGGAGGAGCGGCAAAATACGCAGCATGAGTGAGCAACCGATCGTGATGTACGGCGCCGAATGGTGTGGTGACTGTCGCCGGGCCAAGTCCTGGCTGACCCGCAACGACGTGCCGTTCACCTACGTCGACGTCGAGCACGACGACGAGGCGCGGGACCGGGCGATCGAGATCGCGGGCCGCAAGAACATCCCCGTCGTCGTGCTCCCGAACGGCGACTTCCTGGTCGAGCCGACCGACACTCAGCTCGCGGCCGCGATCACGCCCTGACAGATCGCCGCGATGTCGTCGTCCGTGCTGATGAACGGCGGCATCGTGTAGATCAGGTCGCGGAACGGCCGGAGCCACACACCAGCGTCCACAGCGGCCTTCGTGGCTCGTGCCATGTCCACGGGCTCATGCAGCTGCACGACGCCGATAGCGCCCAGCACGCGCACGTCCCGAACGCCGGGCAACGCGCGTGCGGGCGCGAGGCCTTCCTTCAGGCCCTGCTCGATGCGAGCAACCTCACGCTTCCAGTCCTGCGACAGCAACAGGTCGATCGAGGCCAGCGACACCGCCGACGCCAGCGGGTTGCCCATGAACGTCGGTCCGTGCGCCAGCACCGGCACCTCGCCCTTGCTGATCCCGTCGGCCACCCGTGACGTGCACAGCGTGGCCGCCATCGTCAGGTAGCCGCCGGTCAGCGACTTGCCGAGGCACATGACGTCCGGGCTGACGTTGGCGTGGTCGGCGGCGAACAGCTCGCCGGTGCGCCCGAAGCCCGTGGCGATCTCGTCGAACACGAGGAGCACGTCGTGTGTGTACGCCAGCTCTCGCAGCACGTGCAGGTAACGCGGGTCGTGGAACCTCATGCCGCCCGCGCCCTGCACGACCGGCTCGACGATGATCGCGGCCAGTTCGTCCGCGTGCTGCTCGACCAGGTCGGCGAGGTGCTGGACGTACGCGGTGTCCATCTCGGCCGGCGGTTCGTCCGCGAACACCTGCTGCGGCAGGATTCCCCGCCACAGCGAGTGCATCCCGCCCTCGGGGTCGCAGACGGACATCGGGTTGAACGTGTCCCCGTGGTAGCCGCCGCGCCACGTCAGCAGCCGGCTCTTCTCCGGCCGGTTGCGCGAGCGCCAGTACTGCAGGCACATCTTCAC
This sequence comes from Lentzea sp. HUAS12, assembly GCF_024125735.1. Taxonomy (NCBI): domain Bacteria; kingdom Bacillati; phylum Actinomycetota; class Actinomycetes; order Pseudonocardiales; family Pseudonocardiaceae; genus Lentzea; species Lentzea sp. HUAS12. The sequence continues at coordinate 8,797,233 of NZ_CP099738.1, read as the reverse complement.
GGCGACCTCGACCGACACCGAGCCGGAGTCGCACAGGAACACGTGCTGCAGCTCGGCAGGCGTGATCTCGACGAGCTTCTCGCAGAGCCGGATGGCGGGCTCGTGCGTGAGCCCGCCGAACATCACGTGGCTCATCCGGCCGAGCTGCCCGGTGACGGCCGCGTCGAGCACCGGGTGGCGGTAGCCGTGGATCGCCGCCCACCACGACGACATGCCGTCGACGAGCTCGCGGTCGTCCGCGAGGGTGAGCCGGACACCCGAGGCCTCCGTGACGAGCAGCGGTTCCTGGGTGCCCGGCATCGGGCCGTACGGGTGCCAGACGTGCGCCTGGTCGAGCTTCAGCAGGTCGTCCACCCGCTGCACATTAGGCGAGGCGGACGGGGAGGGTGTGCAGGCCGCGGATCAGCGTGCTGTCCCGCCACACCAACGTCTCCGGCTCCGCGGCGAGCGCCAGGTTCGGGAACCGCGCCAGCAGCTGGGTCATCGCCACGTCGAACTCCAGGCGGGCCAGCGGCGCGCCGAGGCAGAAGTGGATGCCGTGGCCGAACGCCACGTGGCCCTGCGCGGACCGCGTCACGTCGAGCTGGTCGGGGTTCTCGTAGCGCTGCGGGTCGCGGTTGGCCGCGACCAGCGACACCATCAGGATCTCGCCGGCGGGCACCTTGACGCCGCCGAGGTCGAGGGGCTCCTTGGTGTAGCGGAAGGTCGCGATGTTGACCGGGCCCTCCAGCCGCAGGAACTCCTCCGTGCTCGCCGGGATGAGCTCCGGGCGGTCCTTGAGGATCTGCAGCTGGTCCGGGTTGCGCAGCAACGACAGCACCGCGTTGCCGATGAGGTTCACCGTCGTCTCGTGGCCCGCCACGAGCAGCAGGAACGCCATGGAGACCAGTTCCTCGGTGGTCAGCCGGTCACCGGCGTCCTCGGTGTGCACGAGAGCGGAGAAGAAGGTGTCGTTCGGCTCGGCCTCGGCGATGGCGGTGACGTGCTGCAGGAGGAACGCGGCCATCGCGCCGCCCGCGGCCTGCACCTGCTCCGGCGTGCCGAAGGACAGCAGCTGGTTGGACCACTCGCGGAAGTCGTCGCGGTTGTCGATCGGGATCCCGAGCAGCTCACAGATCACCGTGATGGGCAGCGGGAACGCGAAGACGTCCAGCAGGTCGACCTCGTCGCCGTCGTTGAGCTGGGAGATCAGCTCGGCGGCGATCTCCTGCACCCGCGGGCGCAGCAACTCGACGCGGCGGGCGGTGAACGCCTTGGTCACGAGCTTGCGCAGCCGGGTGTGGTCGGGCGGGTCCAGGTTGAGCATGTTCGCGGAGAAACTGGGTTCGAACCTGCGGACCTGCTCGGGGTCGGCGGAGTGCGCGACCATGAGGTGGCCGCCCTCCACGACGTTCTTGCTGACCTCCGGAGCGGTGAGGGCGGTCTTCGCCTCGTCGTACCGGGTCACGAGCCAGACCTTGAGCCCACGCGGCATGCGGACTTCCTGCACCGGCCCCTCCGCACGCAGCATGTCGTGCACCGCGTGCGGGTTCTGGACGTAGTCGTCGGGCAGCTGGGTGAGTGTCGTCACCTCACCCAGTTAACCCCGTTTACTCACGCCTCGCCACCCTTTGTCGACCGATCCTCACGCAGGGTCCGATATAGGCCGCATGACCACTTTTCGGCCTTATCGCTGGATCGTCACGCCGCGGATCGTCTTGAGGTCACCGAAGAGCGACGGCGTCGGCTGGACGCGGAAGTTGTCCACCACCAGCATCTCCTTCGACTTGTCGCGCTTCTGCACCTCGAGGTGCACGGCGACCGAACCCTCGTGCGACTTGAAGACGATCTTCAGTTCCTCGATCAGCTCCGGCGTCAGCGTCTTGGTCTGCAACCCGAGGACGAGCGGCGGTTCCGCGCCGGGGTTCGCCTCCGCGTCGCTGATGTCGAGCGGGACGACCCCGTCGCCGAAGATCGCCATCTTGTCCTCGCGCCAGTTCACGCGGCCCTTCACGCAGACCGCGGAGTCGAGCTCCAGGTCGTCGCGCAGGACCTCGTAGGACTTCGGGAAGAACAGGACCTCGATGGACGCGTCCAGGTCCTCGATCACCGTGATCGCCCACGGCAGGCCGTTCTTGTTCACCCGGCGCTCGATCGACGAGATCATGCCCGAGACGATCAGCTCGCCTTCCTTGGGCGGGTCGTCGAGCACGACGGCGATCGGCCGCGGCGCGAACTTGCGCAGGATCCGCTCGGCGCCGTCGAGGGGGTGCGACGAGACGTAGAGGCCCAGCATCTCCTTCTCGAGGCTGAGCATCTGCTTGCGCGGGTACTCGTCGGTGCCGAACTTGAGGTGCGCCAAGGGGGACGCGCTGTCGTCGGGCTCGTCGGAGCTGTCCGCGCCGAACAGGTCGAACTGGCCCTCCGCCTCCTTGCGCTTGATCGGGACGACGGCGTCGACCGCGTCCTCGTGCACCTGGATCAGCGAGAGGCGCGTGTTGCCGAACGAGTCGAACGCGCCCGCCTTGATCAGCGACTCGATCACGCGCTTGTTGCAGGCGACGAGCTCGGACTTGTCCATGAAGTCCGTGAAGGACGTGTAGGCGCCCTTCTCCTTGCGGGTCTTGATGATCGACTCGACGACGTTCGCGCCGACGTTGCGGATCGCGCCCAGGCCGAAGCGGATGTCCGTGCCGACCGCGGAGAACCGCAGCGCCGACTCGTTGACGTCCGGCGGGAGGACCTTGATGCCGAGGCGGCGGCACTCCGCGAGGTAGACCGCGGACTTGTCCTTGTTGTCACCGACGGAGGTGAGCAGGGCGGCCATGTACTCGGCGCGGAAGTTCGCCTTGAGGTACGCGGTCCAGTACGAGATCAGGCCGTACGCGGCCGCGTGCGACTTGTTGAACGCGTAGCCGGCGAACGGGAGGATCGTGTCCCACAGCGCCTGGATCGCCTCGTCGGAGAACCCGCGCGGATCGGCCCGCATACCCGCCTGGAAGCCCTCGAACTCCTTCGCGAGGACCTCGGCCTTCTTCTTGCCCATGGCCTTGCGGAGCACGTCCGCGCGGCCCATGGAGTAGCCCGCGACCTCCTGGGCGATGAACATGATCTGCTCTTGGTAGACGATCAGACCGTGCGTCTCGCCGAGGATCTCCTTGAGCGGCTCGGCGAGCTGCGGGTGGATCGGCTTCACTTCCTGGCGGCCGTTCTTGCGGTCCGCGTAGTCGTTGTGCGCGTTCACACCCATCGGGCCGGGGCGGTACAGCGCGCCGACGGCGACGATGTCCTCGAACGACGTCGGCTGCATGCGGCGCAGCAGGTCGCGCATCGGGCCACCGTCCAGCTGGAACACGCCGAGCGTGTCACCGCGGCCGAGCAGCGCGTACGTCTCCGGGTCGTCCATCGGGAGCGTGTCGAAGTCCGGGACGGCCTCCTTGCCCCGGTTCATCTCGATGTTCTCGATGGCGTCGCCCATGACCGTCAGGTTGCGCAGCCCGAGGAAGTCCATCTTCAGCAGGCCGATGTTCTCGCACGACGGGTAGTCCCAGCCGGTGATGAACGAGCCGTCGTCGCGGTACCAGAGCGGGATGGAGTCGGACAGCGGGTCCTTCGACATGATGACCGCACACGCGTGCACACCGGCGTTGCGGATCAGGCCCTCGAGACCGAGCGCGGTGTCGAAGATCTCCTTCACCTGCACGTCGGTCTCGAGCAGCGACCGGACCTCGGCCGCCTCGCCGTAGCGCGGGTGGCTCTTGTTGATGATGCCGTTGAGCGGGATGTCCTTCGCCATGATCGGCGGCGGCAGCGCCTTGGAGATCTTGTCGGCGATCGCGAAGCCCGGCTGACCGTGGTGGACACGCGCCGAGTCCTTCAGCGCGGCCTTGGTCTTGATGGTGCCGAACGTGATCACCTGGGCGACCTTGTCGGCGCCGTACTTCTCGCTCGCGTACCGGATCATCTCGCCTCGACGGCGGTCGTCGAAGTCGATGTCGATGTCGGGCATGGCGGTGCGCTCGGGGTTCAGGAACCGCTCGAACAGCAGGCCGTGCGGGATCGGGTCGATGTTCGTGATGCCCATCGCCCACGACACGGCCGCGCCCGCCGCGGAACCACGGCCCGGACCGACGCGGATGCCGACGCTGCGGGCGTAGTTGATCAGGTCGGCGACGATGAGGAAGTACGCCGGGAAGCCCTTGTCGATGATGACCTGGGCCTCGTAGTCGCAGCGCTTGATGTACTCCTCGGGCACCTCGGACCCGCGGAAGCGCCACTCCAGGCCGCGCTGGATCTCCTTGCGGAACCAGGACGCCTGGTCCTCGCCCTCGGGGACCTCGAAGTTCGGGATCCGGTCCTTGATGCTCCAGATGTCGTCGTAGGACTCGACCATCGACGCGACGAGCAGCGTGTTGTCGCAGGCCTCGGGCAGGTCCTTCCAGATCTGCCGCATCTCCTCGGACGACTTCAGGTAGTAACCGTCACCGTCGAACTTGAACCGGTTCGGGTCGGTCAGCATCTTGCCGGACTGCACGCAGAGCAACGCGGAGTGCGTGTCCGCCTGGTCCTTGGTGACGTAGTGGCTGTCGTTGGTCGCGAGCGGCGGGATGCCGAGCTTCTTGCTGATCTCCAGCAGGCCCTCGCGGACCCGGCGCTCGATGTCGAGGCCGTGGTCCATCAGCTCCAGGAAGAAGTTCTCCTTGCCGAAGATGTCCTGGTAGTCGGCCGCGGCCTGGAGCGCCTCGGCGGTGTGCCCGAGCCGCAGCCGGGTCTGCACCTCGCCGGACGGGCAGCCGGTCGTCGCGATGATGCCGTCGGCGTGCTGCGCGACGAGCTCGCGGTCCATGCGGGGCTTGTAATAGTAGCCCGTCTTGCTCGCCTCGGTGTGCAGCCGGAACAGGTTCCGCAGGCCGTCGGCGTTGCGCGCCCACATCGTCATGTGGGTGTACGCGCCGGCACCGGAGATGTCGTCGCCGCGCTGGCCCGGGTCGCCCCAGAAGACCGGCTTCTTGTGCAGGCGGTTGTGCGGCGCGAGGTAGGCCTCGATGCCGATGATCGGCTTGATGCCCGTCTTCGTCGCCGTTTGGTAGAACTCGTCGGACCCGTACATGTTGCCGTGGTCGCTCATGCCGACCGCCGTCATGCCGAGGCGCCCGGCTTCCTCGAACAGCGGTGCCACCTTGGCCGCACCGTCGAGCATCGAGTACTCGGTGTGCACGTGCAGATGCACAAACGAGTCCGCCACGGTACCTCCAGGAGATCGAACGGACGCGTGGGAAGGACGCGAATTCCGGATCCGCCAACCCTATCCCGCCGCCAAGATCACCTCACGGAGGCACGGGGGTTTGTCGCCTTGATCTCGATCGGGTACGCGGTGTCACGGCTGTCAGGACCGGCGGGTAGCGTTCGAACAGTGGTGGCCCCCGATCCCGTAGACGCACGCCTGCTCGCCGTCCTCGCCGAGTCAGGTCGCGCCGCCGTGCACGAGATCGCCCAGCGCCTGGGCATGGACCCGCGCGAGGCCGCCATGCGCCTGATCACGCTTTCGGGCAGCGGCCTGCCGTTGCTGGTGGGCGTGGAGTGCGACCCGAACGGCATCCGCAGGGCCCTCGCGAACGCCGCCGCCTACGGAAACTACCTGGGTGGTCCGCCGTCCGGGCCGTACGCCGTGCACCAGAGCGGCCCGCACCCGGTCCAGCAGCAGCCCTACGGTCCGCAGGGCCCGATCAGCCAGCCGTTCCCCGCCCAGCAGCCGCCGCAGCAGACGTGGGGTCCGCCGCAGTCCGCGGGCTGGGTGCGCGCCGACCAGCCGCAGCCCAGGCCCGTCTCGCGGACCGGCAAGATCGGCTCGGCCCTCGACGCGGACAGCCTCGAAGGTGCGCGCCTGTCGATCCAGCTGGTCGAGGTCGTGGACCCGGCCGACTTCCTGTTCACCGCGGCCGGCTACAAGCTCGCCGAGGGCGAACGGGCCGTGGTCGTGCACACCGAGGTGACGAACACCTCGCAGGTGCCGTTCACCTCGCTGCCGGACATGTACCTGGTGCTGGTGACGAAGACCGGTGAGACCGTGACGAAGGCGCCCGTGTCGCTGTCCTCGCGGCCCGCCCACAAGCTCGGCGTGCAGCCGGGCGAGACGGCGGGCGGGCACAGCGTGTTCGTGCTGCCGGACGCGACCGAGATCATCCAGGTCCGCTGGAGCGTGCGCCCCGAGGTCGACCTGAACACGCTCGTGTGGACCGTCGAGGACTAGAGAAGTTCCAGCGCGGCGGCGTGCACGCCTGGCGCGGACGCCAGGTACTCGCGGGTCGTCAGCTCCCACGGCTTGCCGTCGAGATCCGTGACTATCCCGCCCGCCTCCTGCACGAGCAGCACACCTGAGGCGTGCGCGCGCACGTTGTCGTACTGCCAGTGCAGGTCCATCCGCCCGGCGGCGACCTGGGCGAGCTGGTGCGTGACCGGCACGGAGATCCGAACGTAGAGGGCGTGCTTGGCCATCGTGGCGTACGCGGCGCCGACCCGGTCCGCCATCTCCGGCCCCTGTCCCGGCTGGGCCTGCCCGGTGCCGGCGAGGGCACCGTCGAGCGAGGTCTTGTCCGAGACGTGGAGACGCACGCCGTTCAGGAACGCGCCGCCGCCGTCGGTGGCCGTGAACATCTCGTCGAACAGCGGGAAGAACACGACGGCGAGCACCGGGCGGCCGTCGCGGACGAGGCTCACGCCGATGTTCCAGTCGGTCATGCCGTGGACGGCGTTCATGTTGCCGCCGACCGGGTCGATCAGCCACCACTCGCCCTCGGGGAGGGGCCCGTGGCCGTGCTCGTCGTCGAGCCAGCGGGCCTGCGGGCGGATCTCCTCCAGTTCGGGCTTCAGCAGGTCGGCCACGGCGGCGTCGTTGGCGCGGACCGCCTCGACGATCTCGGTGAGGGACGAGGCGCGGGACTCCGGCGAGTAGCGCTTCAGCATGCGGGCACCGGCCCGGCGGACGGCGGCGGTGACGGCGGGAACGAGAGCGGTGGTGTCGGTGTTCACGGCTTCCTCCAAGATTGTCGGTCATGCAAGCGGATCTGAACCTGCTGGTCGTGCTGGACGCCCTCCTCGAGGAGGGCAGCGTGATGGGCGCGGCGCAGCGGCTGCACCTGTCGTCGCCCGCGGTGAGCCGCACGCTCGGGCGGATCAGGAAGGTCACCGGCGACGACATCCTGGTCAGGACGGGCCACACGATGACTCCCACGCCGTATGCGCTCGGCATCGCCGAGGAGGTGCAACGGCTCGTGCGGGAGGCGAACGCCGTGCTGGCGCCGAGCCGTGAGCTGGACCTCGCGGAGCTGGAGCGCACGTTCACGATCCAGTGCCACGACGCCCTCGCCTCGGCCGTGGTGCCGGCGTTGGTGGGACGGATCGCGGAACAGGCGCCGGGGGTGCGGGTGCGGGTGCTGGCGGAGAACTCCGCCGACACCGACGACCTGCGGCACGGGCGGGTCGACCTGGAACTCGGTGGCGGTGGACCGGATCTCCCCGAGTTCCGCTCGGAGGTGCTCGGGACGGACCCGCTCGCCGTCATGATGCGGTCAGGCCACCCCTGCACCGAACTGGACCTGCGCGCGTACGCGGCCTATCCGCACGTGGTGGTCTCACGGCGCGGCAGGTTCACCGCCCAGATCGACGACCTGCTGGCCGCGGAGGGCTTGCAGCGCCGGGTGATCGCGACCGTGGCGACGGTCCACTCGGCCCTGCAGATCGCGGCGGCGAGCGACGTCCTGGTCACCACCACGACGATCCTCTGCCGACCGCTGGTCGAGGCGTTCGGGCTGGTCACGCGGCCGTTGCCGGCCGAGTCGCCGGAGGCCCCGGTCCACTGCAACTGGCACCAGCGCTACGACTCGGACCTCGCCCACGCGTGGCTGCGGGAGCAGGTGCGGGCGACCGTCACCGAGGTGCTAGCCCGCTAGCGGCAACGCGACCCGGCCCGCGAACCGCGGGTTCTCGGCCTCGTCGAGCATCGCGGCGGCCACGGTCTCCCGGCTGACCTTCGCCCCCAGGTCGAACGCCGGCGCCTCGTCCAGGCCGACCGTGCGGCCCGGACCCGCGGGCTCGTCGGTGAGCACCCCGGCGTGGAAGACGGTGCCACCGGCTTCGAGGACGGCGGTGTCGGCCGCGATCTTGTCCGGGATCCGGTCGCCGAAGAACTCGGCCAGCACCGCCGCGCCCTCGCCCGCCGCCTCGGCCGACGGGCCCGTGCCGTACGCGCCGAGCCAGACGATCCGGCGCGGACCGGCGGCGATCACGGCCTTGGCGCCGTCGAGCAGCACGCCCGGGGTGTCGGTGCCGAGACCGGACAGCACGACGGAGTCCGCGTCGATGCTCAGCGGACCGCCCACCTCACCGGCGACCTTGCGCAGGTTCGGGTGGTCGACGGTGATCCGGGACGGGGTGCGGGCGATCGCCGTGACGGTGTGGCCGCGCTCCAGCGCCTGGCGGGTGAGGGCGAGACCGGTGCGGCCCGAGGCCGCGAGAATGGTGAGCTCCATGCCTCGAACGCTATGGAGCACACCGGTTAACATCAAGTGCAACCTAGCTAACCGGCGATTTACCCAGACGCAATCAGCCTTCGTCGCGCAGCTTCTCCAGCGCGGAGGCCAGGTCGGCCGGGTACTCGGACGTGAACGTGACCCACTGGCCGTCCGCCGGGTGGTGGAAGCCGAGCTGACGCGCGTGCAGCCACTGCCGCGAGACGCCGAGGCGCTTGGACAGCGTCGGGTCGGCGCCGTACGTCAGGTCGCCGACGCACGGGTGGTGCAGCGCCGAGAAGTGCACGCGGATCTGGTGCGTGCGGCCGGTTTCCAGGTGCACCTCTACGAGGGAGGCGGCGCGGAACGCCTCCATCACCTCGTAGTGCGTGATGGACGGCTTGCCGGAGTTCATCACCGCGAACTTGTAGTCGTGCTTCGGGTGGCGGTCGATCGGGGCGTCGATGGTGCCCTTGATCGGGTCCGGGTGGCCCTGCACGATCGCGTGGTAGACCTTGTCGACGGTCCGCTCCTTGAAGGCGTGCTTCAGGGCGGAGTACGCGGACTCGGACTTCGCGACGACCATCACGCCGGTGGTGCCGACGTCGAGCCGGTGCACGACGCCTTGGCGCTCGGCGGCACCGGAGGTGGCGACGCGGTGGCCCGCGGCGGCGAGACCACCGACGACGGTCGGCCCGGTCCAGCCGGGTGACGGGTGCACGGCGACGCCGACGGGCTTGTCCACGACGATGATGTCGTCGTCCTCGTGGATGATCTCCAGGCCCTCGACGGGGATCGCCTGGACGGTGATCGGCTGCGGCGGCGCGGGCAGCGTGATCTCGAGCATCGACCCGGCGGTGAGCCGGTCGGACTTGCCCACGACCCGGCCGTCGACCAGCACGTCGTCGGCGTCGGCGATGGCCGCGACGGCGGTGCGGGACAGGCCGAGCAGCTTCGCGAGGCCGGCGTCGACGCGCATGCCGTCCAGTCCGTCGGGAATCGGCAGCGTTCGGTAACCGCTCACGCGGGGGCCTCGACCTTCTTCTCCTTGCAGAACCCGCTGAAACTACCAGGAGCAGCTATTTCGGCTCCGGCTGACCGTCGGCCTCCACGAGCACGGGCGCCTCGCGGTGGACCGTCCCGTCGTAGTCGTGCTGCAGCAGCGCCAGCACGATGATCGTCACGCCGCCGCCGATGATCGCCATGTCCGCGACGTTGAACACCGGCCACACCCGGCCGTAGGGGTCGAACAGCGACAGGAAGTCGACCACGTGGCCGCGCATCGGGCCGGGCTCGCGGAAGAGCCGGTCGACCAGGTTGCCGACGGCGCCGCCGAGCACCAGGCCGAGGCCGACGGCCCACTTCTCCGAGCGCAGGTTGCGCGAGATCCAGAAGATGAACCCGGCGACGCCCAGCGCGATCAGCGCGAGGACCCACGTCATGCCCTCGCCCAGGCCGAACGCGGCGCCGGGGTTGCGGACGAACGTCAGGTAGAGCACGCCGCCGAACAGCTTGATCGGGCCGGCGTCCTCGAGGAACGCCACCGACACGACCTTGGTGAGCACGTCCAGGGCCAGCACCCCGCCCGCCAGCACCGCAAGGGTCCTGATCCGCGGCTCCGGCAGCGAGCCGGTGATCGAGAACTCCTCGTCGTCGTCGGCCTTCGCGCCGGGCTCCGCGGGCTTCTCCGCGACGGCGGGTTCCTCCCGCTCGCCGGCGTGCTCCTCCGCGGGCTCGTCGGCGGCCTTCGCGGCCTCTTCCTCCGGGGCCTTGGGCTCGTCACTCACCAGGTCAGTGTCCACGAAAGGGACTACGCGAGGAACGGCGGCAGGGTTCGGTCGTCGTTCTCGGGGACCCAGCGGCCGTCCTGCCGCGTGTAGGTCCACTTCGGACCTTCGGTGACGAGGGTGCGCAGCGCCGCCACCAAACGGTCGACGTGCTCGGCCGTCGTGCCGAGGCCGATCGACGCGCGCACGGCACGCTGCTCGTGCGATCCGACCTGCTTGACGAGGCGGCCCACGATCACGTGGGCGCAGAACGCTCCGTCACGCACGCCGATGCCGTACTCGGCGGACAGCGCCGCCGCGAGGAAGCCCGCGTCGAAACCGGAGACCGTGAAACTCACGACCCCGACCTTGTCGGCGTCGGTCAGGATCTGCAGCTCGCGGAGGCCGGGGATCGCGTTCAGGCCGGTGCGCAGGCGCGTGAGCAACTCCTGCTCGTGCGCGACCGTCTGCTCCCAGTGCCGCGACAGGATCTCGCAGGCCGAGGCCAGCGCGTGCACGCCGACGACGTTCGGGCTGCCGGCCTCGTGCCGCTCGGGCACCGCGGACCAGGCCACACCGAGGCGGTCGCCGTGGTCGGTCACCTTGGAGGTCGCGCCGCCGCCGACGAGGTACGGCTGGGCCTGCTGCAGCCAGTCGGCCCGGCCGACCAGCACACCGGCGCCGAACGGCGCGTAGATCTTGTGGCCGGAGAACGCGATGTAGTCGACACCCAGCTCACGGGCGTTGATCGGGCGGTGCGGGGCGAGCTGGGCCGCGTCGAGCGCGATGCGCGCGCCGTGGCGGCGGGCGACCTTCGCGAGCTCGGCGACCGGCCACAGCTCCCCCGTGACGTTGGACGCCCCGGTGACGATCACGAGCCTCGGGCCGACCGGGGCGACGGCAAGAGCCCGGTCCAGCGCGACAACTGCGGCGCCAGACGAAGACGGTGCGGGAACGCGCTGGACGTTGGGGCCCCTCCACGGCAGCAGCGCCGCGTGGTGCTCGCTGTCGAACAGCACGACGGCGGTGTTGCGGGGAACGCTGCGCGCCAACAGGTTCAGCGAGTCCGTGGTGTTGCGCGTGAAGACGACGGTGTCGGACGCGTGCGCGCCGACGAACTTGCGGACGCGGTCGCGGGCCTGCTCGTAGACGCGGGTCGAGACCTGCGAGGCGAAGCCGGCGCCGCGGTGCACGCTCGCGTACCAGGGCAGCAGCTCGTCGACGGCGTCGCGCACCTCCTGCAGACAGGGTGCCGACGCCGCGTGGTCGAGGTTGGCGTAGGTGACGCGCTCTCCGGTGACCAGCGGAACCCGCAGGTCGGCGCCGACGACAGCCGGAACGGCGGTGGTGGTGCTGCTGGGGGTGATCGCGAGCGTCATCGAGCTGCCTCCGAGGCCAGGGGCCTACCTGGAGGCCCGCGCTTGACCGGCGCCCCACGCGCCGGACCAGGTCCTCACCAAGGGCACCCCACCGCGGTTGGAGGGTTGCCGGCCAGCAAGCTTGGGCTTGACGCTGGCTCTCATGACCTGCCGACGACGTTAGCGGAGGGTGATCCTCCCGTCGACACCCGATTCACATGCTGAGAAGGGTCGGGAACCGATCAATCGCCGGTCTCGCCCTTCCACCGTGCGTAGCGACCGGCCCTGTCGACGGCACGAACGCGCCGCTCAGCGGCATCGCGCACCTCTTCGGTGGTGACGATGAGCAACTGGTCGTCGGTCTGGAGCCGGGTCGTCGGTTGTGGCGTGAAACTCTTCCCGCCGCGCACCACGAGGCTCACCGTGGCGCCGCTCGGCAGCCTCAGCTCGGACATGTAGACGCCGTGCAGCTTCGACCCGCGCTGGATGTGCACCTGCAGCAGTTCGGCGCCGAGCTCGTCGAGCGGCGAGGCGTCGACCTGGACCTCCAGCGCCTCCCCCGTCTTCACCAGCCCGAGCCGCCGCGCGAGGAACGGCAACGTCGTGCCCTGCACGATCGTCAGCACGACGACCAGCAGGAACACCACGTCGACCAGTTGCCGCGCACCCTCGACGCCCTGGATCAGCGGGATCAGCGCGAACACGATCGGCACCGCTCCGCGCAGCCCCGACCAGGAGAGGAACGCCTGTTCGCGCCACGGCACCTTGAACGGCAGCGAGGACAACACCACCGACAGAGGCCGCGCCACGAACGTCAGCACGACACCCGCGACCAGCGCCGGGAACAGCACGTCGGGCAGTCGCGACGGCGAGGCGTAGAGGCCGAGGAGCACGAAGAGCCCGATCTGGGCGAGCCAGCCGAGACCTTCGGCGAACGAGAGGGTGTCGGCGCGGTGCGGCAGGCGGGCGTTGCCGAGGACCAGCGCGGCGACGTACGTGGCGAGGAAACCGGACGCGTGCACGAGGTCGCCTGCCGTGTAGGCGATCACGCACACCGCCACGGTGGCGAGCGGGTAGAGACCGGTGGAGGGCAGCGCCGCGCGTCTCAGCCCCGCTCCGCCGAGGAACCCGAGCAAGACGCCGATGAGCGCGCCCGCGCCGAGTTCGTAGACCACCAGCAGCGGCGCGGTCCACGAGATCCGGTCGGACGAGGCCAGCAGCACGACGGCGATGTAGACCGGCGCGTCGTTGAGACCGGACTCCAGTTCGAGCGCGCCCGTGAGCCGCGCCCCGACACCTAACGAGCGCAGGACGCTGAACACGGCGGCCGCGTCGGTGGACGACAGCACCGCGCCCCACAGCAACGCCATCCGCCAGTCGAGGCCGAGCAGGAAGTGCAACGCCGTTCCGGTCACCGCCACGCTGACCACAACGGCCACTGTGGACAGTGCGACCCCCAGCCACAGCGAGGGTTTCACCGCGTTCCAGCGCGTGGTGATGCCACCCTCGGTCAGGATCAGCACCAGGGCCGCGATGCCGAGCGACTGCGTCAGGTCGGCGTCGTCGAACTTGATGCCGAAGACCGACTCGCCGAGCAGCACGCCGATGCCGAGGTAGAGCAGGAGCGAGGGCAGCCCGAGCCGGGTCGACACGCGCACCGCGATCACCGAGATCAGCAGCACGGCGGCGCCGATGCCCAGAACAACCGTGACGTCACCCACCTGGACCATTCTGGTTGATCACCATCGATTCCGACGAATCAGACGAGTTAACAACTCCCGCCGTTCGCCCCTAGCGGGCACATGCACGACGGAGCATGTTGATCAGTGGCTCAATCCCTCACCCTGCACGGAGTTGAACCATGAGGATCCTGATCGCGCTGGCGGCCGCCTTGATGGTGACCGGAAGCACAGCAGCACAAGCAGCGGCGCCGGCCGCACTGGCGGCGCCCAACATCAACGTGGCGAACGTACAAGCCCACCTGAACCAGTTCCAGTCCATCGCGAACGCCAACAGCGGCAACCGCGCGCACGGACGACCGGGGTACCTGGCCTCGATCAACTGGGTCAAGAGCAAGCTCGACGCGGCCGGCTACACCACTCGCGTCCAGTCGTTCACCTCCAACGGCGCCACGGGCTACAACCTGATCGCGGACTACCCCGGAGGCGACGCGAACAACGTCGTGATGCTGGGCGGCCACCTCGACAGCGTCTCGGCGGGCCCCGGCATCAACGACAACGGCACCGGTTCGGCGTCGATCCTGGAGGTCGCCCTCCAGGTGAAGGCCACCGGTTTCCAGCCGACCAAGCACCTGCGGTTCGGCTGGTGGGGCGCGGAGGAACTCGGCCTCGTCGGGTCGACGTACTACGTGAACTCCCTGTCGTCGACCGAGAAGTCGAAGATCAAGGCCTACCTGAACTTCGACATGACCGGCTCGCCGAACCCCGGCTACTTCGTCTACAGCTCGAGCGGTCAGCCCACCGGTTCGGCGGCGCTGACCCAGCGGCTGCAGGCGGGCTTCACCGCGCTGGGCGTGCAGACCGAGCTGACGAACGTCGGCGGCCGTTCCGACCACGCGGCGTTCGCCCGCGCGGGCATCCCGACCGGCGGCACGTTCACCGGCGCCGAGGGCATCAAGACCTCGGCCCAGGCGTCGAAGTGGGGCGGCACGGCCGGCCAGGCCTTCGACCGCTGCTACCACCGCTCGTGCGACACCACGGCGAACGTCAACGCCACGGCGCTCGACCGCAACGCGGACGTGATCGCGTCGACGTTGTGGGCGACCGCGGCCTGACCGGTTCGCCGATCACTTCGCGGTGAGCACCCGCACGGCCTCGTCGAGCACCGGTTCGACGAGGCCGGGCAGGGTGACCCACATCTGCGCCTGGCCCAGGTAGAGGCTGAACGCGATCAACGCGCGCTGCCTCGCCTGGGCCTCGCCGAACCCGAGCTCACCGAACAGCTCGGTCAGGTACGCCAGCCGCTTCTCGGTGACGCGCCGCAGCACCGGAGCGATCACCTCGTGGTCGGCTCCCGCCTGCAAGGCCATCTCCACGGACCCCTTGCGCGTGCGGTCGAGCACCGTCGCGAAGAGCGTCCTGAGCTTGTCCTCCGGGGTCCGTTCGGACTCGACCAGCTCGATGACCTTCTCGGTGTGCTCCCGCTCCCACCGCTCGACCGTCGCCTCGAGCAACGCCTCGCGGTTGCGGAAGTGGTGGTAGACGCTGCCCTTCGTGGCACCGGCCGCGGCCGCCAGCGGCTCGACCGCCACCGCGTTCAGCCCGCCCTCGGCCAGCGCTCTCAGCGCCATCTCAGTCCAGTCGTCGCGATTCCGCCGCACCACGCTTCCATACGCTACCGTACGGTTCCAGGAACATACGGCAGCGTATGGAAGGGGATCCTCATGATCGAGAACGTCCACACCCGCGACCTCGGCGTGCCCGCGGGCCCGTTCGTCGAACGCATCCAGGAGCTGTGGCCGCCCGCGTGGGGCAAGCAGGAGTTCGACCGCCCGCTGGGGGTCGGCGCGGACGGCGGGCACGGCCCGATCCGGTACCGCTGCACGGAGTTCGTGCCCGGCGAGTCGATCACCTTCGAGTTCACGCGGCTGACCGGGTCGCACACGCTCTCGGCGTCGGGGAACGTGATCCGGCACGAGTTGATCGGCGACTTCGGCTTCGTGGACCGGGTGCGGTGGGCGCTCGTGATCCGGTGGCTGCACGACGCGTGCCTGGAGGACCTGTTCGACGGCTTCGAGCGCGCGGCGGGCCGGGAACCGAAGTCCCCGGCCCGCTGGTCGTGGTACGTGCGCCAGGTTCGGCGCCTGTTCACGCCGAAGCGTCAGCCACAGCGCGCGTGACGCGGCTTGCCGGTGTTCTCGCCGTACTCGGTGCCGTGGACATCACCGTTGTCCGTCGGCGGCTGTCCCGTCAGGCCGGGCGGGGTGTCGAGCTCGCCCGGTCCCCACCACACCGCGTACTCGGTCTGCTCACCGGAGGAGAGGAACTGCGCGAGCACGTGCCCGGAAGCCCGAAGATCCGGCCGTTGCGGATGGACTCCACCTCCGCCGAGCATTCCCCCGGCAACGTCTCCAGCCTCGTCTGGTTCCCGTGGCGGTCCCAGACGTGGCTGAACCGCTGGCTCAGCGGCCCGTGCTCCATCCGTTCCCGGACACCGTTCGTGATCCGGTCAGGAGGAGTCGTTGTGCCAGAGGAAGGTTCCACTCTCGAACGACGCGTTCGTCCCGCTTCCCCGGCGGTAGCGGCAGATTCGAAGTGACCCACTGACACGCGACGGCGGCGTGCGCGGCGGGCGAACCCACCACACACGCCGCCAGGAACGCCGTGCTCAACACCAGTCCTCTGACCTTCACCATTGCCCCCTCAGGCAACGGCGACGTGAGGGACGAGCGCTCACATCTCGATCACGCCTTGCTGACGGTGACCTTCACCTTGGCACCGTCGCCCACCGTGCCCTCGGACGTGCCCTCACCGAACACCACCGACGACGTCAGCGTCTCCGACTGCACGAACGGCAGGTGCGGCTCCACGGCTGCCTTCACCGCGTCCGGGAGCTCCAGCGTCAGCATGATCCGGTCGGACACGTCGAGCTGGGCGTCCTTGCGGGCCTGCTGCACCACGCGCACCAGGTCGCGCGCGACGCCCTCGGCCTCGAGCTCCGGCGTCACCGCCGTGTCGACCACGACGACGCCGGCGCCACCGGGGAGCGCGGCCGTGGCGGCGGGATCCGTTGCCACCAGGCGCTGTTCGTACTCGCCCTCGAAGAGCTCGATGCCCGCGGCCACCACTCGACCGTCCACTTCGGACCAGTCGCCGGCCTTGACGGCCTTGATGACCTTCTGCACGTTCGGGCCGAGGCGCGGGCCGGCGGCACGGGCGTTGACGACCAGCTGGAACTGCCCGTAGGCGTCGACGTCCGTGGACAGCGACACCTCCTTGACGTTGACCTCGTCGCGCACGATCTCGGCGAAGTCCTCCAGCGTCCCGGCCACCGGGGAGGCGACCGTCAGACGCGCCAGCGGGAGTCGCACGCGCAGCTTGTTCGCCTTGCGCAGCGACAACGCCGTCGAGCAGACGTCGCGCACCTCGTCCATCGCCGCCACCAGCGCGTCGTCCGCCGGCACGTCCGCCACCGACGGGAAGTCCGTCAGGTGCACGGAACGGCCACCGGTCAGACCGCGCCACACGACCTCGGTCGTGTACGGCAGCAACGGTGCCGCCACGCGCGTGACGACCTCCAGCACGGTGTGCAGGGTGTCGATCGCGTCCTGGTCACCGTCCCAGAACCGCTGCCGCGACCGCCGCACGTACCAGTTCGTCAGCACCTCCAGGTACTCGCGCACCAGCTGGCACGCACCGGAGATGTCGTAGACGTCCATCGCCGCCTGGACGTCGCGGACCAGGTCGTGCGTCTTCGCCAGCGCGTACCGGTCGAGCACGTTCTTCGAGTCGACGCGCCACGTGCCCTCCTTGCCCGCGGCGTTGGAGTACAGCGCGAGGAAGTACCAGGAGTTCCACAGCGGCAGCACGGCCTGGCGCACCGCGTCGCGGATGCCGCGCTCGGTCACGACCAGGTCGCCGCCGCGCAGGATCGGCGACGCCATGAGGAACCAGCGCATGGCGTCGGAGCCGTCGCGGTCGAAGACCTCGTTGACGTCCGGGTAGTTCTTGAGCGACTTGGACATCTTCTGGCCGTCGTCACCGAGCACGATCCCGTGCGCCACGCAGTCGCGGAACGCGGGCCGGTCGAACAACGCCGTCGCGAGCACGTGCAGCGTGTAGAACCAGCCACGCGTCTGCCCGTTGTACTCGACGATGAAGTTGCCCGGGTAGTGGTCCTCGAACCAGTCCGCGTTCTCGAACGGGTAGTGCACCTGCGCGAACGACATCGAGCCCGACTCGAACCAGCAGTCGAGCACGTCCGGGATCCGGCGCATGGTCGACTGGCCGGACGGGTCGTCCGGGTTCGGCCGCGTGAGCTCGTCGATGAACGGCCGGTGCAGGTTGTCCGGGCGCACGCCGAAGTCGCGCTCCAGCTCGTCCAGCGACCCGTACACGTCCGTGCGCGGGAACTCGGGGTTGTCCGAGACCCACACGGGCAGCGGCGAGCCCCAGTACCGGTTGCGCGAGATGTTCCAGTCGCGCGCGTTCTCGAGCCACTTGCCGAACTGGCCGTCCTTGATGTGGCCGGGCACCCAGTTGATCTGCTGGTTGAGCTCGACCATCCGGTCCTTGAACTGCGTGACCGCGACGAACCACGCCGACAGCGCGCGCTGGATCAGCGGGTTCGCACACCGCCAGCAGTGCGGGTACGGGTGGTCGTAGGTCTCGTGGCGCAGCAGCAGGCCCGCTTCCTTGAGGTCGCGGATGATCAGCTTGTTCGCCTCGAAGACGTGCACGCCCTGGTACGGCGCCACTTCCGCGGTGAACTTGCCGTCCGGGCCGACCGGCACGACGACCTCGATGCCCGCCGCGTCCGTCACGACCTTGTCGTCCTCACCGAACGCCGGCGCGATGTGGACGATGCCCGTGCCGTCGTCGGTGGTCACGTAGTCGGCGGCCAGCACCTGGTGCGCGTTGGTGCGCCCCACGAAGAAGTCGAACGGCGGCAGGTACTTCTTGCCGACCAGGTCCGATCCCTTGTAGCGGGCGACGACCTCGGGCTCCTCGCCCAGCTCGCGCGCGTACGCCGCGACACGGGCCTCGGCGAGCAGGTACCTGTCGCCGTCGGAGCCCACGACCGTCACGTAGTCGACGTCCGGGTGCACGGCGGCGGCCAGGTTGCTCGGCAGCGTCCACGGCGTGGTCGTCCAGACCAGGGCCTTCTCGCCGGACTCGAGACGCAGCGCCACCGTGACGGCCGGGTCCTGCCGGTCGCGGTAGGCGTCGTCCATCTTGGTCTCGGTGTTGGACAGCGGCGTCTGGCAACGCCAGCAGTACCAGAGCACCCGGAAGCCCTCGTAGATCAAGCCCTTGTCCCACAAGGCCTTGAACGCCCACATGACGCTTTCCATGTAGTCGAGGTCGAGCGTCTTGTAGTCGTTGTCGAAGTCGACCCAGCGCGCCTGGCGCGTCACGTAGTCGCGCCACTGGTCCGTGTACTGCAACACGGACGTGCGGCACGCCTCGTTGAACTTCTCGATGCCGAGCTCGTCGATCTCGTGCTTCTGCGTGATGCCGAGCTGCTTCTCCGCCTCGTACTCGGCGGGCATGCCGTGCGTGTCCCAGCCGAACCGGCGCTCGACGTGCTTGCCGCGCATCGTCTGGTAGCGCGGGACGACGTCCTTGACGTAGCCGGTCAGCAGGTGCCCGTAGTGCGGCAGGCCGTTGGCGAACGGGGGGCCGTCGTAGAAGACGAACTCGTTGTCACCGTTCTCGCCCGCCGGGTTGCGGTCGATGCTCGCCTGGAAGGTCTCGTCGTCCTTCCAGTACCCGAGCACGTCCTGCTCGAGGTTCGGAAAGGACGGCTGCGCCGGGACCTCGTTCGCTCCGGCCCTGGGGTAGGCCATCTCCACTGCTCCTCGCGGTCAGATGTGACACGCGAGGACGACACGCCGATGTGGCTCGGCGGGCCGCGGTACCACCCCGCTTGCTCACCTCGGGGGTGAGCCTCTCGTTCTTCGGCTGTGACGGGCCGGTCCCGTCCGGTTCTACTGAGGCGCTCGCGCCCGTTCTTCCGGAGGCTCCCCGGTGATGGCCGGATCGGTGCCTGTGGTTACAGGGTACGGGGGCGCGCAAACCGTATGCTCGCCGGATGACGTTGACCATCGCGTTGTCGATCGTGCTGGCCCTGCTCTTCGTCGCGACGGGCGCGGGCAAGCTGTTCGGGGCGAAGGCGTCACTGGAGGCCCGAGACCACTTCCGGATGAACCCGGCGCTGTGGCGCACCATCGGCGCGCTGGAGTGGGCGGGCGCGGCGGGCCTGGTGGTCGGTCTGGTCACGTGGGAGTGGGTGGCGCACGCCGCCACGGTCGGGCTCGGGCTGCTGATGGTCGGCGCCACGATCACGCGGCTGCGCTACGACTCGAAGCCGACCGGCGTGGTCCTCGACCTCGTGCTGCTGGCGTTGCTGAGCACGTTGCTGTTCCTGGACCGCTAAGAGCTCCGCCTGCGGAGGACGACCACGCCGGCCACCACCAGCACGAGCAGCACGACGCCGGTGATCGGCGCCTTCCAGCGCTCGACGAACGTCGGCGGGGGCGCGACCTCGCGGACGAAAGCCCGCACCTCGTCCCTCATGGCCGGGTCCTCGATCAGCTCGGTTCCCGCGGCCTCGCCCGGCACGATCCGCAGCCTGGAGCCTTGAACGGCACCGGCCACCTGACGTGCTTCGTCGGCCATGGCCCTTCTGCCGCCGCCGAACTCCTGGACGTCGATGACGTCGTCCTGCGCGGCAGCGACGAGTGACGGCACCCGCACGGCATTGAGGCCCGCCGCGGAGTCGAGGTCGGTGCCGATGATCGCGCCCGCGTACGGGGAGAGCAGGACCACGCCCTTCAGACCCGCGATCTTCTCCGCCGTCGCCGCGACCGCCGTGGCGGAGGAACCGGCGCCGCCGGCCACCACCGAGGTGACACCGAGACGGCCGAGTTCGAGGGAAGCGGCTCTCAGGTCCAGGTCGTACCGGAACGAGCCGGTCGGGATCGGGCCCGAGCGCGACTGGTAGAGCAGAACCCGGTAACCGTCGTCCGCGAGTTCGCGCGCCAGCGGCAACCACGCGCAGACGGACTCGACCGCACCGGGGGCGAGCAGAACACCACTCGTCCCGCTGCCCAGGACCAGACCGTGCAGCACGACGTGGTCCTCGGTGCGGAAACTGATCGCCTCGTTGCGCAGACCAGCGGGAACACAGCGGTCCAGTTCCCTGTCGGGCTGGGCGGTCGCTGGAGCGGCGCACACCAGGACGAACGCGGCGACGAGCACCACGCGCAGCAACGATCTCAGTGACATGAGTCGTTCTTAGCGCGTGATCACTCCGCCGGTCCGCCAAATGCGGTAGTCCACGTCACGTGGCGCGACTCCTGCGCACGAGCACCGCGTCCGGGGTGCACACAGCGCAGGGCGTGAACTGCAACTGCCGTGCCTCCTGCACCGGAAGACCCAGCGTGGGCCTCCCGGCGAGCCAGGAACACGAGCTCAGGTGGTAGCGGGGCCGTTCGTCCAGCACCCGCACCTCGTCCACCAGATCGGCCACGACGAGCAGGTCCGCCGCGTCGGTGTCCTCTTCCGGTGGTTCCTCGTCAGCGGGCGGCGTGTCGGCTGTCGCCGGCTCGTCCACCCGTTGATCATCATCTCGAGCTAGTTGATCTACACTCTGCGCGTCGGCTGCGGGGTCCCCCGGTCGCCTCCGCCACCAGTCCCATGCGAGGACCAGGGCGGCGAGCACGCTCGCGCCCACGGACGACCACGCCCAGATCGTGTTGGACGTGGTCAGCGCAGGCACGAGCAACCCGAGGGCAGCCAGCACCAGAAGTAGAACTACGAAGAGCACCTAGCGAACAGTAGTTCAGCCCGCTTCGGCGCGTGCGCCGAACGAGTAGCCCTGGGAACGACCCTCGGACGGAGCGGCCGGGCCGCGGTCCTGGAGGTCGCGCAGGGACGACTCGAGCATGGTCTTCAGTCGCGTGCGGTACTCGCGCTCGAACGTCTGCAGCTTGTCGATCTGCTTCTCGAGCGTGTTCTTCTCCTGGGTGATGTTGCCCATCACCTCAGCGTGCTTGCGCTGCGCGTCACGGTCCAGCGCGGTGGCCTTCTCACGGGCCTGCCGCTCCAGCGTCTCGGAACGCGTCCGCGCGTCGTTGAGCATGGTCTCGGCACGCGTGCGCGCCTCGTTGACCATCGTGTCGGCCTTGGCGCGAGCCTCGGACAACAGCTGCTCGGACTTCGTGCGGGCCTCGGACAGCATGCCGTCCGCTTCGGCCTTGGCCTCGCCGGTCAGCCGGTCCGCCATCTCCTGGGCGAGACCCAGGACCTTCGCGGCCTGCACGTGGTGGTCTCCGCCACCACCGGGGGACGTCTGCTCCATCACCGTGGGCGGCGGGACCGGCGCCAGGCGGCGCGGCTCCTCCACCGGCATACGGCTCGTCATGGGGCCGGAAGAAGCCTTCGCACGCGCGTCGTCGAGGTCTGCACGCGCGGTCTCGAGCTGCTGGTCGAGCTGCTCGACCTGCTGACGGAGGTCGTTGTTCTCCTCGATCAAGCGGGCCAGTTCGCCCTCAACCAGGTCGAGGAACGCGTCCACCTCGTCCTCGTTGTAGCCCCGCTTGCCAATCGGCGGCTTGCTGAATGCAACATTGTGCACATCAGCGGGGGTCAACGGCATCGGATCACCTCTCGCACTCCTGGGCTGCGGTCATCCCACGGTTCCCCGTCACCTGGGATCTGCGAATCGCATCAGAATGATAACGACCAGCCACAGCACAATAATCGATAGGTCCAGCCCGACGCCTCCGATCCGCACGGTCGGGATCACCCGACGCAGTGCACGAACCGGTGGGTCGGTGACCGTGTAGACGGTCTCTAGCGTCACGGCTACGCCGCCCGCCGGGCGCCACTCCCTCGCGAACGTCCGCACCATCTCGACCACGACACGCGCGGTCAGGAACAGGGAGAACGCGAACAGGACGTAGAAAATGACGAGGAGGATGGGGTCCACGGGTCAACTCTAACCGTGGTTGGAGAACCCACCCTCCGCCAGCTTCCGCCGGTCCTCCGCCGTGACGTCAACGTTCGGCGGTGAGAGAAGGAACACCCTGCTGGTGATCTTGTCCATGGACCCGCGCAGAGCGAACGCGAGGCCGGCCGAGAAGTCGACGAGGCGCTTCGCGTCCGCGTCGTCCATGTCGGTCAGGTTCAAGATCACCGGCGTGCCGTCCCGGTAGTGCTCCCCGATCGTGCGCGCCTCGCTGTAGTTACGGGGGTGAAGCGTGGTGATGCGCGCCAACGGGTTGCCTGCCGGCTCGGCGGCGACCGGACGCAGCCTGCTCACGGGCTCGCGCTGCGGCTCGACCGCGAGTGCGCCGTGCACGGGTGCATCGGCACTCCAGCGCCGCGTGCTCGAGGGGCTGCCCCCGCGCCGCGACTCCGGCTCGTAGTCGTCCGACTCGTCGATGTCGGGCCGGTACCCGGAGCCCTGGAGCTCCGACCGGCCCGGTGTGAACACGCGGCTGCGCCGCGGATACGGGTCGTAGTCGTCGGCCTCGGCCGCGTACTCGGACCGGTAGTCGCCGTAGCGACCTCGGTCGTCGTCGTAGCCGGGGTCGTCTGCGTACTCGGCGGGGACCATCCCGAAGTAGGCCTTCAGCTTGTGCAAAGCGCTCATTCCAGCCCCTCCTCGGCGGTTCCCCACTCTTAGGGACGGTGCGGACGGTCCCGAGGTTCCCGACAACCTATGGCGAGGTTAGTCGCCGGTTGCCGAGCAACGCCGTTCCGACACGCACACAGGTCGATCCGTGCGAGATGGCATCTTCCAGGTCACCACTCATTCCCGCTGACACTCCGATGGCAGTGGGATGATCATCACGTAGGCGAGATACCACCGAAACCAACGCCTGAAACGCCTGCGATGGCTTCATCGTCCGAGGCGCGACAGTCATCGCACCTCGCAGAATAAGATCACCCGAACGAGTGATCACGCCAGCCAGTTCCCCGACGTCCGGAATCGCGACCCCACCCCGCGACGTGTCCCCGTCGATGCTGACCTGCAACAACACGTCGAGCTTCTTGCCCCGGGCGTGCGCCGCCTTCGCCAGCGCCTCGGCCAGCCGGACGCTGTCCACGGAGTCGACCTGATCGGCCCACTCGACGACGGATTTCGCTTTGTTGCGCTGCAACCGCCCGACCATGTGCCACCTCGCGTCCGCGAGATGTCTCAATTGGCCGACCTTCTCACTCGCCTCCTGATCGCGGTTCTCCGCGAAGTGGCGGAGACCGAGCTCATAAAGGATCTCCACATCGCTCGCGGGCCAGGTTTTCGTCACCGCGAGCAACATCACTTCATCCCGCGACCGCCCCGCCGCCTCACACGCCTTGGCGATGCGCTCCTCGACCTCGGCGAGGTTCTCCCGCAACTCCTGCGTCCGGTTCACGGCTCGATCCAGACAACGGACGCAAGCCGCCCGGTAGGAGCCTGCCGCCGATGGCTGAACAGGTCCTTCTCCTCGAACGTGCACCGCGGGTCGACCCCGATCTTCCCGACCCCGGCGCTCGCCAGCTGGTTCCACAACCCGGCCCGAAGGTCCAACGCAGGCGTCCCCCTCCGCGACTTGGACGCACTGCCAGGCAGGTGCTTCTCAACGTCTTTCTGCATGTCAGCGGGCACCTCGTAGCACTCACCACACACAGCGGGCCCCAGCAACACCTCGATGCGCTCGAGCTCGGCCCCCAACGCCATCATCGCCTTGAGCGCCTCGACCACCACCCCGACCCGAGCCCCGACACGCCCGGCGTGCACAGCCCCGACAACGCCGGCCTCTTCGTCACCGAGCAACACGGGCACGCAGTCGGCCGTCAACACGACCAGCCCGAGATTCTGCTGTTTCGTCACAACGGCATCAGTGGCCTCAAGCGCCTCGGCGACGGGCCCGTCCACCGTGGCAACGGTCCGCCCGTGCACCTGCTCCATCCAGACCAACCGGTCGGGCGCAAGCCCGATGCCCCGGGCAAGACGAGCCCGGTTGGCCTCGACCGCCTCGAGGTCGTCCCCGACGTGGTCGCCGAGGTTGAACGACTCGTAGGGACCCTTGGACACGCCACCGGCGCGGGTGCTGACAACACGACGAATGCGCACGCCTACACCCTAGTTCGCACGCCTCCACGCGCCGCGCGCCCACCGGCGGGGCAGGAAGGCAGGCGGGTTGAGGGGTGCGATACCGCAGGCGAGCCGTCTTCAGCAAAGAGCCTGCCCAGCGCTGGCCCCCATCTCAGATTGCCGGGGTCTGGGGCAGAGCCCCAGGGGAAGCACGCAACAGCAACAGGCCGCCCGCAATCCCAGCCAGACGCAAAACAAGGCACACAAAAAAGACCCCCTGAGCCACCAGCTCAGGGGGTCCCTCAAAAGCTCACCGCCGCATGAACGGCGGAACATCCACCTCATCGTCAGGATCGTCCGTGACCGGCACCGGCCGAGAAGGCAGAGACCCGTTGGGCGACGACAACGACCGAGGCACCGAGGGCACGTACCCGTTCCCCTGAACCGGCGAGGGCTGAGGCGGCACGCTGGTAGGCGGCTGCGCAGGAGGCGCCTGCCGAACCTCAGGCTGAACGGGCTGCTGGACCTGCTGCACGGGCTGCTGGACCGGCTGAACGTGCTGAACCGGCGGGGTCTGAGCCACCGGAGCGTGCGTGGGCGCAGCCGAAGCGGAAGCGATCGGCCCGCTGGCCGTCCGCGGCGGCGAAGACAACGCCGTCGGCTCCAGCTTCTTGTGCGTGGGTCCGCCGCCGTCGAACCCGGCCGCGATCACCGTGACCCTGACCTCGTCGCCGAGGGAGTCGTCGATGACCGTACCGAAGATGATGTTCGCGTCCGGGTGCGCCGCTTCCTGGACCAGCGAGGCGGACTCGTTGATCTCGAAGAGGCCCAGGTCGGAGCCGCCGGCGATCGACAGCAGCACGCCGTGCGCGCCCTCCATCGAGGCCTCGAGCAGGGGCGAGTTGATCGCCTTCTGCGCGGCCTGGACCGCTCTTCCCTCGCCTCGGGCCGAGCCGATGCCCATCAACGCGGAGCCCGCGCCGGACATGACCGACTTGACGTCGGCGAAGTCCAGGTTGATCAGACCGGGGGTCGTGATCAGGTCGGTGATGCCCTGGACACCGGAGAGGAGCACCTCGTCCGCGGACCGGAAGGCGTCCATCAGGCTCACGCCGATGTCGCCGAGCTGCAGCAGCCGGTCGTTGGGGATGACGATGAGCGTGTCGCACTCGTTGCGCAGGGCCTGGATGCCGTCCTCGGCCTGCTTGGCGCGGCGCTTGCCCTCGAACGAGAACGGGCGCGTCACCACACCGATGGTCAGTGCGCCGAGCTTGCGGGCGATCGAGGCCACCACCGGCGCGCCGCCGGTGCCCGTGCCGCCGCCTTCACCGGCGGTCACGAAGACCATGTCGGCCCCCTTGAGGACCTCCTCGATCTCCTCGCGGTGGTCTTCGGCGGCCTTGTGCCCGACCTCCGGGTTCGCGCCGGCGCCGAGGCCGCGCGTCAGCTCACGGCCGATGTCGAGCTTGACGTCGGCATCCGACATCAGCAAGGCCTGTGCGTCGGTGTTCACCGCGATGAACTCGACGCCCTTGAGCCCGACCTCGATCATGCGGTTGACGGCGTTGACACCGCCACCACCGATGCCGACGACCTTGATCACCGCGAGGTAGTTGTGCGGGGGCGTCATCGGATCCGCCTTCCTGATCGTGGTCCGTGCTGTGGTGGGTGTGATGCACCCGGATTGAAACTCTCAACCTCTCCTCGAGGCTCAGAGTTATGTCAACCCCATATGTTCCTGCTGGACGGTAAGCACCGGCGGCACGTCGGTCCAGCAGCCACGCCGTAGGGTCCCAACACTGTGCGCTACTACTCCCCGGTCGTGCCGTCAAGTAGTTCCGCATGGTCCTGAGGACGACGCACCACAAGCCTAGTCGGACGCCGAATCAGAGATCGTCTCGCCCATGCCTTCGCCGGTTCCACCGCTTTTCCGGTGATCAGCTCGGTCACCGCGGGAGTCGGCACCGAACACCCCGCCCCGGCCTTGAGTACTTCCTTCGGGTGACAACGATCAAACCGGCTAATACCGCCGGTGGCTCTCCGATGAGCACGTGTAGTCGTTCACCACCCTGGAGGCACGTCTTGGCACCCGCACCCGCGTCCGTGCGTTCGCTCGTCGTCGAAGCGATCGTCCTGGAACTCGTCACGAGCAGGCTGGGCAGCCTCGTCGTACGGGTCGCGCTGGCGCGGCTGAGGCCGAACGGCTGACGGCGAGCCGAGGAGATTGCCGTGTGCTCCCCGTTGATCCGCAGGTCCGCGCACCGGCGGACGCGCCGCTTCCCCACGCCGTCGAGGCCACCGGCTCCACGGCGTTAGCCGTCACGCCCTCGAACTGAAGGACCACCGTGGAAACACTTCCACCTGTAGTGACCGTCGGGCCCGAGGTGCCCCCGAGACGTCGGCCGCCGTGGCTGGCGATCGGTTTCGCCCTCGTCGCGCTGACGGCCGGCGGACTCGGCTTCGGGCTCGGCAGAGCCACTGGCCCCGACCTGCTCCGTTCCGCCGGCGCGCCCTCGAACGCGCCGTCCGCGTCCTCGTCGCCCGCCGTGTTCGACGTCGACGGGTCGATGACCGTGAACGGCTCCTGCGGTTCCGGCGGCTACAGCGACATCACGCTCGGTGGCCAGGTCGAGATCGTCAACCAGGACAACGAGGTTCTCGCGGTCGGCACCCTGATGACCGGCTTGGGCTCGTGCAAGTTCAACTTCGCCGTGAGCGGCGTTCCCAAGGGAGAGCGGCTCTACGGCGCGAAGATCGGCAACGCCAACCGCGGTGTCATCTGGAAGACCCAGCAGGCGGCCGAGGCCGAAGGCTTCCACCTGACCCTCGGCTAGGACACCGTGGCCAGGTCGGGCGACGACACGTCGTAGGTCTTGCCCTCCCGTGTGAGCAGCACGAGCAGCACGGCGCCCTTGCGCGGCGTGTCCTCGGAGCTGCCCCACTTCACCACGCGCTCACCGGTCAGGGTCAGCTTCACGTCGGCACCGGTCGTCGCCGCCACCGACACGACCTCGGGCCGCAGCTTCTCGGGCAGCTCGTTCAGCACGCCGACCACGGCGCGGGTGGCCGGGTCCGAGGACGACGGCAGGGTGAGCACCAGTTCGGGCACGCCCTGCGCCGCCGCCGGCACCACCGCGTAGTCCTTGCCGGTGGAATCGACGAGGTGGAAGCCGTCGGGCAGCTTCACCGAGCCGACCGGGCTGCGTTCGGTGAGCAGCAGGCGGACCGTGCCGGGGAGCTGGCGTTCGACCTCCACGGCGGCCACGCGCGGGATGCCCGCGACGCGGTCGTGAATTTCCTGGAGGTCCAGGCGCACCAACGGGGATCCCGCCTCGATCGCCGCCACGGCGCGGACCTCGTCCTCGGTCAGGGCCGTGTTGCCGCGGACGTCGACCTGGCGCACGCCGAGCAACGGCGTGAAGAAGACGCAGTAGACCAACGCCACCACGGACAGCACCGTCAGCAGCGCGACCAGGCGGCGGCGCAGGATGACCCTGCGCCGCGCCCGGTACTCGGCGCTCTTCGGTCTCCGGTTCGCGGGGCGAACTCGCGTGGACCTGCCGCGAACCGGGGCGCTCATGCCTGCTCTTCGGTCGCCAGCGCGCTGACGATCTCGGGGCCGAGCATCGTCACGTCGCCCGCGCCCATGGTCACGACCAGGTCGCCCTCGCGCACGAGCGACGCCACCAGCGACGGCACCCGGTCGAACGACGGCTCGTAGTGCACGGAGGCCGTGACCTGGCCGGCGATCAGCTCACCGGTCACGCCCGGCTCCGGCTCCTCGCGGGCGCCGTAGACGTCGAGCACGACGACCTCGTCCGCGAGGGACAGCGCCGCCGCGAACTCCACGGCGAACGTGCGGGTCCGCGAGTACAGGTGCGGCTGGAACACCACGACGAGACGGCCCGCGCCCGCGACCGGACGCGCGGCACGCAGCTGTGCGTCGACCTCGGTCGGGTGGTGGGCGTAGTCGTCGTACACCGACACGCCACCGCCGCGGCCCTTGAACTCGAACCGCCGCCGCACACCGCCGAACGCGGCCAGGCCCTCCAGCAGACCGGTCTGGTCGGCGCCGAGTTCCAGACCTGCCAGCAGAGCAGCGACGGCGTTCAACGCCATGTGCTCACCCGGCACCGCGACCCGGACCTCGACCGGCACGCCGTCGATCTCGACCGACGCCAGGCCGCCCGACTCGAACGGCTTGTAGTCGACCAGGCGCGCGTCGGCCCCCGAACGCCCGTACTCGCGCACGCGGATGCCGCGCGCACGGGCCTCGGCGATCAGCCGCGCCGCGCCGGGATCGTCCACACAGGACACCAGCACGCCGCCGGGCACGATCCGGTCGAGGAACGAGTCGAACACGGCCGTGTAGGCCTCGACGGTGCCGTGGTGGTCGAGGTGGTCCGCCTCGACGTTCGTCACGACGGCGACGGACGGCGAGAAGAACAGGAACGAGCCGTCGGACTCGTCCGCCTCGGCCACGAACACGCCACCGGTGCCCTGGTGGGCGTTCGCGCCGGACTCGTTCAGGTCGCCACCGATGGCGAACGACGGGTCGAGGCGGCAGTGCTGCAACGCGACGGTAAGCATCGACGTGGTCGACGTCTTGCCGTGCGTACCGGCGACGCACACGACGCGATGGTCTTCCATCAGCGCCGCGAGGGCCTCGGCACGGCGCAGCACGGTAATGCCGCGCTCGAGGGCCGACGCGTACTCCGGGTTCGTGTCCTTGATCGCGGTCGACACCACGACCTCGGTCGGGCCACCGGGGAGCTGGTCCAGGTTCGCGGCGTCGTGACCGACGGCGATCCGCGCACCCTGGGCGCGCAGGGCCAGCACGGTCCGCGAGTCCTTGGCGTCCGAACCGGACACCTGCACGCCGCGCGCCAGCAGGATGCGGGCGATGCCGCTCATGCCGGCACCACCGATGCCGACGAGGTGAACGCGTTCGAGGCTCACTTCTTGATCACATCCAGAACTGTGCGGGCCAGGACCTCGTCCGCCTCGCGACGGCCGGTGCCGAGCGTCGCCGCGGACATCTGCGCGAGCCGGGCGCGGTCCGCCATCAGCGGCACCACGAGCGACGCGACCTTCTGCGGCGTGAGCTCCTCGTCGGGCACGAGGATGCCACCACCGGCGGAGACGACCGGACCGGCGTTCAGCGCCTGCTCGCCGTTGCCGATGGGCAGCGGCACGAACACCGCGGGCAGGCCGACGGCCGACACCTCGGCGACGGTCATCGCGCCCGAACGGCACAGCACGGCGTCCGCGGCGGCGTACGCGAGGTCCATGCGCTCCAGGTACGGCACCGGCACGTACGGCGGGCGGCCCGGAACCTGTTGCACCGCAATGTTGTTCTTCGGGCCGTACGCGTGCAGCACGCCCACGCCCGCACGGGCGAACTCGGCGGCCACGGGCGCCACGGCCTCGTTGATCGACCGCGCGCCCTGCGAGCCGCCGAACACCAGCAGCACCGGCGCGTGCGGGTCGAGGCCGAAGAAGCGGCGGGCCTCGTCGCGCAACGCCGCGCGGTTCAGCGACGTGATGGACTGGCGCAGCGGGATGCCGATGATCTGCGCGTCGGTGAGGCCGGAGTCCGGCACCGCCGCGGCGACGTGCTCGGCGAACTTCGCGCCGACCTTGTTCGCGAGACCGGCCTTGGCGTTCGCCTCGTGCACGACGATCGGCACGCGTCCCCGCGCGGCCAGGTACGCGGGCAGCGCCACGTAGCCGCCGAACCCGACGACGACGTCCGCGCCGACGCGGTCCAGCACCTCGCGGGTCTGCTTCACGGCGCCGCGCACGTTGAGCGGCAGCTTCAGCAGGTCGAGGGTGGGCTTGCGCGGCATCGGCACCGGTGGGATCAGCTCCAGCGGGTACCCGCGAGCCGGGACGATCTTGCTCTCGAGGCCGCGCTCGGTGCCGAGCGCGACGACACGCGCGTCCGGCCGCAGCCGCATGACCGCGTCGGCCAGCGCCAGTGCCGGCTCGATGTGACCCGCGGTGCCACCACCTGCGACCACGACGCACGGACCACTGGGGGCAGGGTGCCCGGTCAAGACTTCTCCCGAAGGTAGGTGATCGAATTCAGTTCGGTCGCCCGCGACCGCGGGTCGACCGGCCAAGCTCTGAACGGCTCTGTGTGCGCCGCGAATCGCGGCGACGGTACTCCGAAGGCGGAGCGGAGCGTCCAGCCATACGACGTTCGTCCACCACCGGAAGTTGCTGCGTCCGAGAACGCCCTGGTGCGCGCGGCGGTGTGGAGGGGCGGACGGGCTTGCGCTTCGAGGGCACCCGGTACGCCTCGGGCGCGGGCAGCCGCAGCAGGCCGCCGACCCGGCCGGGACCGAGCGACCGCAGCGCCGACACGGCTTCCGGCTCGTGCCGCGCGCAGTTCGCGAGGATGCCGAACACCACCATGGTGATCACGACCGAGGTGCCGCCGGAGGAGATCAGGGGCAGCGTGAGGCCCGTGACGGGCAGCAGCCGCACGACGTAGCCGATGTTGATCGCGGCCTGCGCGACCAGCCACACCGTCAGCGTCGCGGACACGATCCGGATCCACGGGTCGGTGTTGCGCGACGCGATCCGCAGGCCCACCCACGCGAGCCCGCCGAACAGCGCCAGCACCAGCGCGCACCCGACGAACCCGAGCTCCTCGCCGATCACGGCGAAGATGAAGTCCGACTCGACGTTGGGCAGGTACCGCCACTGCGAACTGCCCCGCGCGAGCCCCTTGCCGAACAGGCCGCCGTCGGCGAGCGCGAACATCGCCTGCCGCGCCTGGTGACCGGCGCCCTCCGGGTCGGCGTCGGGGTTGAGGAACGTCGTCACGCGCTGCAGCCGGTACGCGGCACCGATCGCGAGCACGACGGCGCCCGCCACCGCACCGGCGGCGATCACGCCGAACAACCGCATCGGCGCGCCCACGAACCACAGCAGGCTGATCAGCACGACGCCGAGCGTGATCGTGCCACCGAGGTCGGGCTGCAGCATGACCAGCGCGAACACCAGCATCGCGACCGGCACGACGGGTACCAGCAGGTGCCGGTACTGCGACAGCAGCGCCCTCTTCGTCACCAGGACGTGCGCGCCCCACAGCGCCAGCGCGAGCTTCACGGCCTCGATCGGCTGGAACGACACCGGCCCGACCGTGAACCACGACCGCGCACCACCGCGCACGTCGCCGAGCGGAGTCAGCACCAGCGCGAGCAGCAGCACGCCGACGCCCATCGCGGCCGTCGAGAAGTGCCGGAGCCTGCGCAACGGGAACCGCAGCACCACCCAGAACAGCACGGCGCCGATGCAGACGTAGATCAGCTGCTTCTGGAACACGCTGTACGCGGACACGCCCGAGGCGACCTGGCCGGGTGCCGACGCCGACAGCACCATCACCAGGCCGAGCACGGTGAGCATGCCGAAGATCGCGAGCAGGAGGTGGAAATCGGCGAGCGGGCGGCCCAGCCACGACGTCAGGCCGGTGCGCAACGAGGCGACGCGGCCCGCGGGACGACCCTTCCGCTTGCTTCTCGGCTTGTCGGCGACGACGGTCACCAGATCATCGTCTCCTGTGTCAAGCGCTCGAACGGGGATTCCTGGGGCGTGTCGCCCCTTGGAGTCGTGACCGCTGGCCTTCGCCCCGTATTTCGACGGTCAGACGGGTGCATCGTGGCACCGGCCCCGCGCCTTCGTACCGGGTTGTACGGGGGCGCGGGGCCGGTGCCACGAGGCGCCCTGCTGAGCGCCGGAAGACGCGGTGGAGGTCGGCGGTCACGACTCCACCACCCTACCGACCACCCGTGAGGTGCCTGACGGCATCCGTGAACGCCTGCCCGCGGTGCGCGTAGTCGCTGAACATGTCCATCGACGCCGCCGCGGGAGCCAGGAGGACCGTGTCCCCGGACTGCGCGAGTTCCTGCGCCTCGCGCACGACCGCGAGCATCGGGTCCGCGTCACCGGCGAGGTCGAGCACCCGCACCGGCACGTCCGGCGCGTGCTTCGCCAGCGCCTCCGCGATCACCGCGCGGTCCGCACCGATCAGCACGGCACCTCGCAGGCGATGAGCCTCCGTCCGGACCATCTCGTCCACCGAGGCGCCCTTCAGGAGCCCGCCGGCGATCCAGACCACGCTGTCGAACGCCCGCAGGGACGCCACCGCCGCGTGCGGGTTCGTCGCCTTCGAGTCGTTGACGTACTTCACGTCGGCGGCGTCCACGGTGACCAGCACGGCGCGGTGCGCGGCCGGTTCGAACGCCTCCAGGCCCTCGCGCACGGCCTCCGACGGCACGCCGTACGCGCGCGCCAGAGCCGTGGCCGCCAGGGCGTCCGCGATGCCGGGAGGGCCTGCCGGACGGATCTTCGCGACCTCGACCAGCGGCTCGTCGTCGGCGAACGCGCGGTCGACCAGCCAGCCGTCGCGCACGCCGAGCTGCCCGCGTTCCGGCTCGTCGAGGGTGAACCCGACCTTGTCCTTGGCGGGCGCGGCCTCCAGCAGGTCGACGACCCGGTCGTCCTCCAGCCAGCCGATCGCCACCTCACCGGTGAGGACCTGCGCCTTGGCCTGCGCGTAGGCGTCCATGCCGCCGTGCCAGTCGAGGTGGTCCTCGGCGAGGTTCAGCAGCACGCCCGCCTGCGGCCGCGCCGACGGCGCCCAGTGCAGCTGGAAGCTCGACAGCTCCACCGCGAGCACCCGACGACCGGCCAGCAGCGCGTCCACGACGGGCAGGCCGACGTTGCCGCAGGCCACGGCGTCCGCACCGGCGGCGTGCAGGATCGACTCCAGCATGCCGACCGTCGTGGTCTTGCCGTTCGTGCCCGTGACCGCGAGCCACACCGGCGGGTCGGCCAGCTCGGCCGCCATCCGCCAGGCCAGCTCGACCTCGCCGATCACCTCGATGCCCGCCGAGGTGGCGGCCGCGAGCAGCGGGCTCGACGGCTGCCAGCCGGGGCTCGTGACCACGAGGGAGGTGCCGGCCGGGGGTTCCGCCAGGCCGGGCACCAGGTCCACGCCTTCGAGCAGGGTCTCGAGCGCCGCCAGTCGTTCCGGCGACGAGTCCGTCACCACGACCTCGGCGCCCGCCGCGAGCAACGCCTCCGCGGCGGACCGGCCGGTCACCCCAGCACCGGCGACGAGCACCTTGGTTCCGGCCAGCTTGGTCATAGCTCTAGAAACCGCCCGTCAGCCACTCGCTGTAGAAGACACCCAGACCGAACATGCAGCAGATGCCCGCCATCAACCAGAACCGGATGATGACCGTGGTCTCCGCCCAGCCCGCCAGTTCGAAGTGGTGGTGGAACGGTGCCATGCGGAACAGGCGCCGCCGTGAGGTGCGGAAGACCGCGACCTGCAACGCCACCGACAGGGCCTCGACCACGAACAGACCACCGATGACGATCATCAGCAGCTCGGTGCGGGTCGCGATCGCGAGACCGGCGACGAGACCGCCGAGCGCGAGCGAACCGGTGTCACCCATGAAGATCTTGGCCGGGGCCGCGTTCCACCAGAGGAAGCCGATGCAGCCCGCCATCGCGGCCGCGGCGATCACCGCGAGGTCCAGCGGGTCGCGCACGTCGTAGCAGCCGGCCACGGCGTAGCTCGAGCAGTTGTAGCGGAACTGCCAGAACGAGATCACGACGTACGTGCCGAACACCATCGCCGACGAACCACCGGCGAGGCCGTCGAGGCCGTCGGTCAGGTTCACGGCGTTCGACCACGCGGCGACCATGCCGTAGCAGAAGACGATGAACCCGACGACGCCGAACGAGACGACGGTGATGTCGCGGACGAACGACAGGTTGACCGACGCGGGCGTCAGGCCGTCCTTGTTCGGGAACTGCAGCACCAGGATCGCGAACGTGATCGTCGCGATGAACTGGCCGACCAGCTTCGCCGTCTTGTTCAGGCCCAGGTTGCGGGCCTTGCGGATCTTGATGAAGTCGTCGAGGAAGCCGACGATGCCGAGCGACGTCGTCAGCATCAGCACGAGCAGGCCGGACGCCGTCGGGGTCTGCCCGGACGCCGAGGCCGACATCGAGTTCACGAGGTGCGTGCCGAGGTAGCCCGCCCACATCGCGACCAGGATGGCGAGACCGCCCATGGTCGGCGTGCCGCGCTTGGTCTTGTGGTGCTGCGGACCGTCCTCGCGGATCTCCTGGCCGAAACCCTGCCGGGAGAAGATCTTGATCAGGTACGGCGTCAGCAGGATCGACACCGCGAGTGCGATCGCAGCCGCGATCAGGATGCTCTTCACTTGGTTCCTGCCTCCAGCAGGGCCTCGGCAATGCGCCACAGGCGATAGGCGTTGGATGCCTTGACCAGCACTACGTCACCGGGCCGGACTTCCCCCTGGAGCAACGCGATGGCCGCGTCGGCGTCCGGCACCCTGACGGATTCGTCTCCCCAAGATCCTTCCAGGTGCGCGCCCTGGTGCATCGCGCGGGCCGCTTCACCGACGACGACCAGCTTGCTGATGTCGAGGCGCACCACCAGGCGGCCGATCTCGTCGTGCTCGCGCACCGCGTCGTCGCCCAGTTCCGCCATCGGGCCGAGGACGGCCCAGCTGCGGCGGGCGGGCGTGGTGGAGCGCGCGATCGACGCCAGCGCCTTGAGCGCCGCCCGCACCGAGTCGGGGTTCGCGTTGTAGGCGTCGTCGATGACCGTCACGCCGTCGGGACGGTCGGTGATGTCCATGCGGTGCGCGGAAACCCGTTCGGCGGCACCGAGTCGCTGCCCCACCTCTTCCGGCGTGGCACCGAGTTCGAGGGCGATGGCGGCGGCGACCAGCGCGTTGCCGACCTGGTGCGTGCCGTTGAGGCCGAGCTTGACCTGCGCGTCGCCCTTCGCCGTCTTCAGCGTGAAGCTCGCACGGGCGTGCTCGTCCAGCACGATGTTCTCGGCGCGGACGTCGGCGTTCGGGTTCTCGCCGACGAGCACGACCTTGGCCTTCGTGCGGCTCGCCATGCCGGCGACCAGCGGGTCGTCGGCGTTGAGGATCGCGACGCCGTCCTCCGGCAGCGCTTCGACCAGCTCACCCTTGCCCTGCGCGATGCCCTCCCGCGAGCCGAACTCGCTGAGGTGCGCGGTGCCGACGTTGAGCACGGCGCCGAACTTCGGCGGGGCGATCTCGCACAGGTTCGCGATGTGGCCGATGCCGCGCGCGGACAGCTCCAGCACGAGGAACCGGGTGTCCTCGGTGGCCCGCAACGCCGTCCACGGGTGGCCGAGCTCGTTGTTGAACGACCCGGGCGGCGCGATGGTCTCGCCGACCGGGCTCAGCACCTGGGCGATCAGGTCCTTGGTGGACGTCTTGCCCGCCGAGCCGGTGATGCCGACGATCGTCAGGTCCTTCAGGCGGTCCGTGACGTGGCGGGCGAGCTTGGCGAGTGCTTCGAGCACCGCCGCACCTTCGCCGGTCTTGTCGCCCGCGAGCACGTAGGCGTTGGCGTGCTTGGTCTCCACCGGCGGTGCGATGACCGCGGGGGCGTCGACCTCGCGGCCCGCCAGCACCCCGGCGGCACCGGAGGCCACGGCCTGCGCGGCGAAGTCGTGGCCGTCCACGCGCTCGCCGGGCAGGGCCAGGTACAGGCCACCCGCGGTGATCTTGCGGCTGTCGAACTCGATGGTGCCCGTGACCACCGGACTGCCATCGGTGGCGTGCAGGCGTCCGCCGACGATCTCAGCGATCTCGGCGAGCGTGAGTGCGATCAACGGTGCGCCTCTCTGATCGCGGCGGTCAGCGTCTCGACGTCCGAGAACGGGTGGATCACGCCGGCGATCTCCTGTCCGGTCTCGTGCCCCTTGCCCGCCACGACGACGACGTCCCCCGGAAGTGCGAGCTCGACGGCCTTGCGGATCGCGAGCCTCCGGTCGCCGATCTCGAGCACCTCGCCCCGGTTCGCGGTGGCGAGGGCCCCTTCGAGCATGGCGGCCCGAATGGAGGACGCGTCTTCGCTCCTGGGGTTGTCATCGGTGATGATCAACACCTCGGCGCGTTCCGCCGCGGCCTCGCCCATCAGCGGCCGCTTCGCCCGGTCGCGGTCGCCACCGCAGCCGAGCACGACGATCACCCGGCCGTCGGTCTTGGCACGCACGGCGTCCAGCGCGAGCGCGACGGCCGCGGGCTTGTGCGAGTAGTCGACGACGGCGGTGAAGTCCTGGCCCTCGTCGACGCGCTGCATGCGGCCGGGCACCTGGACGTTCTTCAGGCCCTCGGCGATCGCCTCGCCGCTGATGCCCTCGAGGTGCAGGCACGCGATGGCCAGCAGGGCGTTCGCGATGTTGAAGCTGCCGGCGAGCGGCAGGTGGATGCGGAGGTCGCCGTCGGGGCCGTGCGCGGTGAAGGTCTGTTCACCGGTCGCGCTCACCTCGACGTCGCTGGCGGTCCAGTCGGCGTCCTTGGTCGTCGCGACGGTGACGGTGCCGTCCTTGACCAGGCGGGGACCCCACTCGCCGTCGACGCAGACGACCTCCTTGCGCGCGCGGCCGTCGAACAGCTGCGCCTTGACCTGGAAGTACTCCTCCATGTCCGCGTGGAAGTCGAGGTGGTCCTGGCTGAGGTTCGTGAACGCGCCGATCTCGAACTCGGTGGCGGCGACGCGACCCATGTGCAGCGCGTGGCTCGACACCTCCATCGCCACGTCGGTGACCCCGCGCTCGGCCATGACCGCGAACAGCGCCTGCAGGTCCGGCGCCTCGGGCGTGGTGTGGGAGCTGCCGAGCTGCTCGGTGCCGATGCGGGTGCCGACCGTGCCGATGAGGCCCGTGTGCTTCCCGGCGGCGCGCAGCACCGACTCGATCATGTACGTGGTGGTGGTCTTGCCGGACGTGCCGGTGACACCCCACAGCTTCACCTTCGTCGACGGCCGGCCGTAGACGTGCGCGGCGAGCAGGCCGACGACCTCGCGGGGCCGCGGGTGGATCAGCACGGGCACGTCCTTGAGGGAGTCGCGCGCGGCTCCGGCCTCGTCCGTGAGCACGGCGACGGCACCGTTCTCGATCGCCGTCGCGGCGAAGTCGGCACCGTGGACGTGCGCGCCCGGGAGCGCGGCGTAGAGGTCTCCGGCGACCACGTGCTGAGCACGCAGAGTTACCCCCGTCACCTGGACGTCGGCATGTGCTGGCCTGGTCAGGTGCACGTCGGCGACCGCGGCGAGAGCGGCCACGGAAGCAGGGCGGATGGCGGTGGGGCGGGGCGGGGCGGTCGCGACCTTGCCCTCGAGCTTGGCAGGCACGGGCGAGAGGCTACCGGCCTGCGCGGAGTGGCCGAGCGGCGCGTTGGCGTTCGGGTGATGATCCGCTGTTCTGGGCCGTTCGAGTGGCCTCCCGCGCTGGTGCTCGTGAGCGAGCCCGTCCGGCCGCACAAGTTCCTGCCCGCTTCGTGACTTAGTGCCCTGTGACCACTCGTGCGCGTGCGGTGAGGTGTAAGTCGGCAGGAGGCGGCGATGAGAACTAGCACGGCGGTGGAACCCAGGAGGTTCTCCTTCTGGGCACCGGACTTCAGTCGTTCCTTGACGGTCGGCGTGGACACGTCCGAATCCGCGTACCACGCGTTCGAGTGGGCGGCGCGCCACGCGTGGTCGCTCAGGACGGACCTCCAGGTGTTCCTCGCGGACCCCGGTGACACGACCGTCCAGCGCGTGCTGGAACGGCTTCCCATGCTCACCGCCCACTTCCGTCCGAGCGGGGACGACCCGGTGGCCGCACTGGTGGGGGCGTCGGACTCGAGCGCGACCTTGGTCCTGGGGTGCAAGGGAGAACAGCACCGCGGCCTGGGTCTGGGGTCCCTCGTCCTCCCGGTGTTGCGCCGCGCGCGGTGCGGCGTCGTGGTGGTGCGCGGACGTCCACAGGCGATCCGCGGCGAGCACGGCTGGATCACCGCTGCCGTCGGCGGGTGCGAGGACCCGGTCGTGCTGCGGCGCGCGGTCGAGTTCTGCCGCACCCGCCGAGCGCGGCTGAGGTTGCTGCACGTCCACCTCCCGGCGCAGCACGGCGACGCGGTGCCGCGCGACGAGGTGGCCGTCCGGCGGGCCGTGCTGTTCCTGCGCACCACCGCTCCCGAGCTGACGCCCGAGGTGCTGGTGGAGTCGCGGCACCCGCACGAGGCGCTGGCCTCCCTGGACTCCGACCTCGTCGTGGTGGGGCGCGGCGGGCAGCACGACGGGGTCGGACTCGTCACCAGGGCGGCGCTCCACCACGCGTCGTGCCCGGTGCTGGTCGCCCGGCAGGAGCCGATGCAGGACGACCGGGTGTCGCTCTAGCAGGCCTTGCGCAGCACCGATCCGGTCGTTCCCGGCACCACCACGTAGGTGACCGGCGCGCCGTGCTCGTTGGTCTGCGTCTCGGCGAGACGCACGGTGTGCGGAGCGCTCCCTGTCCTGTTGGCGTTCACGATCACCGTGCCGCACTCGAAGTCGCGCTGGTGCACGTTCTTCGCGATCTCGTAGTGCTCCCCCAGCGGTGCGCCGAGGTCCCAGTCGTACTCGGCGCGCCACCGCGACGGACCGTCGTAGCCGTCGGTCTTCTCGATCTCGGAGATCGCGGCGTGCTCGCCCTTGGCCAGCAGGTAGCTCGCGAAGGCGTAGCGGAACGGCTGCTCGGCACCGCTGTGGTGCGGCTGGACCCAGGTGATCTTGCCCTTGGCCTCGTTGGCGGTGATCTGCTCCAGCTGCCTGCTCCAGCCCTGCGGGTACTCGGAGAGCAGGTCGGAGTCCCCGAAGGTCAGCCACCACTCGTCGAAGCCGCCGTCGAGGTGTTCGACGTACGAGTCCCACGCGCCTTCGTACAGGCGGGCGTTGGACATGTTCGCGATCGTCTTGAGGCCCGCGTCCACGAACTTCTGCCTCGTGTTGGCGAGCATCGAGCGGTACGCCTCGCGCATCGCGGCGTCGGTCGGGTACGCGGCCGGGCAGACGCCCTCGTGGTAGGTGTCGCAGGCGAACAGGGCGTTGTCCATGAGGACGCCGTCGAAGACCTTCGCCGAGGACGCGACCACGTTGTCGGCCCAGGCGTTCTGGTACGCGGTGTTGCCGACGTCCATCTGCCAGTGGCCCGCGTAGCCGCCGTACTCGAGGCGCCTGCCGGCGGAGTCGGTGAGGAACCAGGACGGGTCGGCCGCGCAGTAGCCGACGCCGGTGGGGAGGTCGGCGTCGTCGGTGCCGCCGGAGCAGGCGTAGCTGCGAGTCGAGGAGAGATCTTTGTAGACGAACGTCTGGATCTCCGGGTTCGCCTTTTTCAACTTCGCCACAAGATCGGTCTCCCAGGCGTTCAGAACGACGTAAGAACGTCGCCGAGCCTCCGTCGCGATCATTTCCTCAGAAACGTTCGTGCTGTTCATGTGCAGCCAGTACGACTTCACGCCAGGCTCGTCCTCAGGGAGCTGAGCTGCGGGAACGACGGGCATTCCGAGCAACAGAGCCAAGATCGAATATCCGATGGAACGCACGACGAACCTCACCTCGTTCAACTCTCCGGTTTCGAAGAATTAAACGTGATGAAATGCGTCTCAACACGAAGAAGTTTTCACAGTGAAAACACCGGGATCACGCCTGGGTGTGACGCACGCCCTTGCACTTCCGGGACGCGCCACCAAGAATGCGCGCCCCGCGTGGGACGACCTACAGCTGCAACTGGACGTACGGCGTCTGCTCCGCCGACATCGGCACCTGGAACCGCTGGGTCAGGAAGGTCGCGATGTCGTGGAACACGGGTGCGGCCGACTGGGCCCCGGACGGCGCGTCGAGCATGATGCCGACGACGTAGCGCGGGTTGTCGGCCGGGAGGATGCCGGCGAACGTCGTCCAGTACTCGGACTGCGAGTAGCACTTGCAGTTCTGGTCGATCTGCTGCGCCGTGCCGGTCTTGCCCGCGATCTGGTAGCCGGGGACGGCGGCGGGCTTGCCGGTGCCGTTCTGGTTCGCGTCGCGCGGGTCGGACTGGGTGACCGAGCGGAACATCTCGCGCACGGTCTTCGCCGTCTCCTTCGACACCACCTGAACGCCCTCGGGCCGCTGCTTCTCCGAGCGCGCGCCCTCCTCGCCGATCTCGGCGCGGACCAGCCGCGGCGGGATGCGCAGGCCGTCGTTGGCGATGGCCTGGTACATGCCGGTCATCTGCAGCAACGTCATCGAGAGGCCCTGGCCGATCGGCAGGTTGCCGAAGGTCGAGCCGGACCACTGGTTGAGCGGCGGCACCAGGCCCGACTCCTCGGCGGGCACACCGGAGCCGGTGCGGCGGCCGAGGCCGAACTTCTGCAGCATCTCGGCGTAGCGCTCGGGACCGACCTGCTGGGCGGCCTCCAGCGTGCCGACGTTGGAGGACTTGGCGAACACGCCGGTGAACGACATCGGGACGGTGCCGTGGTTCCACGCGTCCTTGATGACCCGGTCCGCGACTTTGATCGACCCCGGCACCTGCAGCACGTCGCCCGGCTTGAACAGGCCGTACTCGACGGCGGCCGCGGCCGTGACGATCTTGTTCACGGAACCGGGCTCGAAGCTGTACGCGACCGCGGTGTTGCGCTTCTGGTCCTCGGAGGCCTTGCCGAAGTCCGTCGGGTCGTACGTCTTGTCGTTGGCCATCGCGACGATCTCGCCGGTGCGGCTGTCCAGCACGACGGCGGAACCGTTCTTGGCGCCGGTCTTCTTCGTGTAGTCGCTGATGATCTTCTGGACCGCGTACTGCGTGTCGATGTCGATCGTCAGCTCGAGGCTCTTGCCCGGCTGCGGCTTCACGAGCTCGCGCTCGGTGTTCGGGATGACGAGGGTGTCGTCGCCCGACATCGTGTCGACCACCCGCCGGCCCGTGCGGCCCGCGAGCACGTTGTCCTGGGCGTTCTCCAGCCCGAGGATGCCCTGCACGGTCGGCGGCTTCTCGTCCTGGCGCCAGTTCGCCGCGCCGATGATGTTCGACGCCAGCTCGCCGTTGGGGTAGATGCGCTTGGAGCGGTACTCCGAGCCGATCTCCGTCGGGAACTTCTCGACGATCTTGGCGGCCTTGGCGGGCTCGGACTCGTTGACCAGGACCTCGTACGAGATGTCCTTGACCAGCTGCTGGTAGATCGTCTCCTCGTCGGTCTTCTCCCCGTTGACCTCGGGGCCGAGCGTCGACGACATGAACTTCGCGATCTCGCGCGCGTGCTCGTCGTAGGTGCCCGGGTACTTCTCCGGGTCCTTCGCATGGGCTTCGTCCCACGTCTTACGCGCGCGCTGCGGAAGGATGTAGAGCGCGCGCACCTCGATCGAGAACGCGAGCTGGTTGCCGTTGCGGTCGAGGATCGAGCCGCGCTCGGCGGGGATGTCGATGGGCGTCGTGCGCTGCTTCTGCGCCTGCTCCGACAACTCCTGCGCCTGGATGCCCTGCACCTGCACGAGCTTGACGCCCGCGATCACGAGCGCGCCGATCAGCAGGACGCGGCCGACACCGATGCGCAGCCTGCTGTTACCTCCCAGCCGCGCGGCCGGTGCGGGCCCGCGCACCGACAACGGGCGGCGCGGGCCCCTCTGCTGACCGGGCATCAGCCACCCGCCGGAGGGGTCTGACCGGCCGGGGGCTGCTGACCGGCGGGCGGCTGCTGGCCCTCCGGCGGGGTCTGGCCCGCGGGCGGCGCGGGCGTCTCGGACGACGGCGGGGGTGGAGGCGGAGGCGGAGGCGTCGACTTGGTCGGCGCGCTCGGCTTGCCGAACTCCTCGACCGTGCCGTCCGGGTTCTGCCGCAGCCGTGCCGGGTTCGACGGCTGGACCAGGCCCATCTCCCCCGCGCGGCGCGCGAGGTCGGTCGGCGACTCGAGCAGCGCCACCTCGCGGCGCAGCTGCTCCATCTGCAGCGTCAGCTTCTCGGCCTCGGCCCGCGCCTCCTGCAGCCGGTAGGTGTCGGCGGCGGCCTGGGTGGAGAAGTACATGATCCCGGCGACGCCCGCGCCCAGCACGAGCATCACGAGCACGACGAACGGGGCCTTGGAGACGACCTTCTGCTGCGGGCTCGCGGAGCCGCCGCGCAGGTTCGACGCGCGCTGGGCCCGCCGGGCGTAGGCGCGCTCGGCCCCGGCGGTCCGCCGCCGGGCCCTGTCCTTCTCCTCGGCCTTCTTCTTCGTGGAGCCGTCGCGGGGCGACGGCCCGCCGACCCGTGCGGGTGCCGTCATCTCGGGTCTCCGATCCGCTCCGCCGCCCGCAGGCGCACCGGCGCCGCACGCGGGTTGTCCTCGATCTCCTGCTCGTTCGCGAGTTCCGCGCCCTTGGTGAGCAGCTTGATCTCGGGCCCGTGGCCCGGCAGCTCGACCGGCAGGCCCGGCGGGGTCTTCGACTTCGCGAGCTCCGCGAACGCCTGCTTCACCATCCGGTCCTCGAGGGACTGGTAGGACTCCACGACGATCCGGCCGCCGACGCCCAGCACGCCGAGCGCCGCGGGCAGTGCGAGCCGCAACGACTCCAGCTCGCCGTTGACCTCGATCCGCAGCGCCTGGAACGTGCGCTTCGCCGGGTGCCCGCCGGTGCGCCGCGAAGCCGCGGGCACGACGGCGTAGAGCAGCTCGACGAGCCGGCCCGAGTTCGTGAACGGCTCCTTCTCGCGCTCCCGGAGCACCGCGGAGGCGATCTTGCCCGCGAACCGCTCCTCGCCGTAGGTCGAGAGGATCCGCGCGAGGTCGCCGTGCGAGTACGTGTTGAGCACGTCCGCCGCCGTCATGCCGCTGCCCTTGGACATCCGCATGTCGAGCGGGGCGTCCTTCGAGTACGCGAACCCGCGCTCCTCCTCGTCCAGCTGCAACGAGGACACGCCGAGGTCCATCAGCACACCGTCCACACGGGAGTACCCGAGGTCCTCCACGGCCTCGTCGATGTGGTCGTAGGTGACGTTGACGAGGTGGACCCGGTCACCATGGCGCGCCAGGCGCTTGCCGGCCATCTCGATGGCCTGCGGGTCGCGGTCGAGCCCGATGAGGGTGAGTTCGGGGTGCGCGCTCAGCAGCGCGTCGGAGTGGCCGCCCATGCCGAGGGTCGTGTCGACAACGATGGCAGGCTTGCCGTGCAGCGCCGGAGCGAAGAGTTCCAGGACGCGGTCCAGCAGCACCGGAACGTGCCGCGGCTGATCCATCGTCCCTCTACTCCCCTTAATGCGCGTTTCGGGTGACGTCAGGTCCCCGCCCGCCCGGCGGACCTGGCGCCGGGGAAGGTGCGCCAGGGCCGATAGTCGAGCGGACCGAGGCCTCACGGCACCCGAATCGCGTGTGGAACATCCGGCCTGTTGCTCGGCTGACCGCCATCAGAAGACGCCCGGTATGACCTCCTCGCGAGCCGTGGCGTAGCCGTCCTCGTGCTCTTCGAGATAGGTCTGCCAGGCCGCCGCGTCCCAGATCTCCATCCTGGTGAACGCGCCGACGACCACGCACTCCTTGGTCAGCCCGGCATACCGGCGCAGTTCCGGTGCGATCAGAACGCGGCCCTGACCGTCCGGACGCTGCTCGTCCGTACCTGCGAACAGATAACGCTGGTAGGCGCGTACGGCGTCGTTGGTGAACGGCGCCTCGGCGACCTTCCTCGCCATCTGCTCGAACTCGGCCCGGGGGAACACGTACAGGCAGTGGTCCTGGCCCTTGGTGACCATGAGACCTCCCGCCAGTTCGTCCCGGAACTTCGCAGGCAGTGTCAGCCGACCTTTGTCGTCCAGGCGCGGGTAGTGCGTGCCGAGGAACATTCGGCGTACACCTCCCTTGCCGGGCGACGAGACCGGCAGTGGAGCCCCCGTCTGCCCCACCGGCCGCCACAGTACCCCACTTTTCACCACAGTCAACGTTGAAACGGTCGTTTGCACAGCATGTCGCAACTCATTTGTGCAGGTAGAAGGCGTGGGGCGCCGTGGGGGGACGGTGGGGGAACTCGTGCGGCACCACCTTCGCGGGTGAGGGTTCAGCCGCCGATTAGCACTCGAACGGCCTAGAAAATTCCGCGAAAACGGCGCGTGGCGGCGAGGTGGTGGGGGAAGGTGGAAAACGGTGGGGGCCACCACGGCGCCGGGCACCTGGCGGAGGTCGGGCCGACGCGGACGGGGGCGGAGGTCGCGGTGTCCGCGGACTGCGGCGGGCACTGTCGGTGCCGCCCGCTACCGTGATGACGAAACGGTCACGGTGATCGGGGCCCAGCGCGGTTCGCAGCGCTGTGCGATCACCCCGGCCACTGGTTCACACTGCAGGTAACGGCACTTAGCCGTGGTTTGACACACTGCGTGAAACGCTCACACGTCCGTGTTCCGGACACGGCTGCTGGAGGTTTAGTGACGCCGGGAAGCCCAAGCGCGAACAGTCACGCGCCGGTCGATCAGGTTCTGGGTGAGTTGCACGGTGCCGT
The DNA here is from genome assembly GCF_024125735.1 of Lentzea sp. HUAS12. Classification (NCBI taxonomy): domain Bacteria; kingdom Bacillati; phylum Actinomycetota; class Actinomycetes; order Pseudonocardiales; family Pseudonocardiaceae; genus Lentzea; species Lentzea sp. HUAS12. The sequence goes on along the minus strand of NZ_CP099738.1, from coordinate 8,752,521 downwards.
CCAGCGGATCGCCGCGAACGTCGAACGGGTGCTCGTCGGCAAACCCGACGTGGTCCGTCTGGCCCTCGTGACGCTGCTCGCCGAGGGGCACCTGCTGGTCGAGGACGTGCCGGGTGTCGGCAAGACCTCGCTGGCGAAAGCGCTTGCCCGCTCCATCGACTGCACCGTGAGCCGCGTGCAGTTCACGCCCGACCTGCTGCCGAGCGACATCACCGGCTCGTCGATCTACAACCGGCAGGAGAACGACTTCGAGTTCCGGCCGGGCCCGATCTTCGCGAACATCGTCGTCGGCGACGAGATCAACCGCGCCTCCCCCAAGACGCAGTCCGCGCTGCTGGAGTGCATGGAGGAGCACCAGGTCACGGTCGACGGCAACACCTACCCGCTGGGCTCGCCGTTCATGGTGATCGCGACGCAGAACCCGATCGAGATGGAGGGCACCTACGCCCTCCCCGAGGCGCAGCGCGACCGGTTCACCGCGCGCGTGTCCGTGGGCTACCCGGACCCGCAGGCCGAGCTCGCGATGGTCGACGAGCACGCGGGCCACAACCCGCTCGACGACCTGCGGCCCGTCTCGGACGCGAACCAGATCCTGCGACTGATCGAGGCCGTGCGCCGGGTGCACCTCTCGCCCGAGGTCCGCCGGTACGCCGTCGAGCTGGTGTCGGCCACGCGCCGGCTGCCCGAGCTGCGGCTCGGTGCGTCGCCGCGGTCCACCCTGCACCTCGTCCGGGCCGCCCGCGCGCAGGCCGCGCTGGCCGGTCGTGACTTCGTGGTGCCGGACGACATCCACGCGGTGTCGATCCCGGTGCTGGCCCACCGGCTGGTGCTGACCGCCGAGGCGCAGGCCGCCCGCCGGTCGCCGGCCGACCTGATCAGGGCCCTGTTGCAGCGCGTGCCGGTGCCCACGGCGGCACTCGACCCGAGCGCGGCGTTCGTCCGCAGCATGAACAACAACAACGCAGGGACGCCACGCTGAGATGCGCACCGCACTCTCCGGTCTGACCACACGCGGAAGATGCTTGCTGGCCGCGGGGTTCGCCGCCGGAGTGTGCGCCGCCGTGCTGAACGAGCGCGACCTGCTGAGGGTCGCGGCCTTCGTGATCGCGCTCCCACTGCTGGCCGCGTGGCTCGCGACGCGGGCGCGGGTGGGGCTGCGCGCCTCCCGCTACCTCGCGCCGAGCCGGGTGCCGGTCGGTGCCGCGTCCGAGGTGAAGCTCGAGCTGCGCAGCACGGGCCGGCTGCCCACGGGCGGGCTCATGCTGGAGGACACGGTCCCGTACGCGCTGGGTGCGCGGCCGCGGTTCCTGGTGGAGCGGCTGCCCCGCAACACCCCGACGGCGTTGCGCTACCCGCTCAAGCCGGTGATGCGCGGTGTCCAGCAGGTCGGCCCGCTGATGGCGCGGATCACCGACCCGTTCGGGCTGGCCGAGTTCGACCGCGAGCTCGCGGGCCGGTCGCGGCTGGTCGTGGTGCCGCGGGTCGTGCGGCTGGGCGGTCTGCCCGGCGGGTCCGGCATGGGCGCTGGTGACGACGGCTCGGTGCGGCTGCGGGCGGGCCAGGGCGAGGACGACGCCGTCGTGCGGCCGTACCGCCAGGGCGACGACCTGCGGAAGGTCCACTGGCGGTCGACCGCCCGGCGCGACGAGCTGATGGTGCGCGTCGAGGAACGGCCGTGGCGCGGCGGCACGACGGTGCTGCTCGACCACCGGGTGCACGCGCACCGCGGCAGCGGGCCCACGGCGTCACTGGAGTGGGCCATCTCGTTCGCGGCGTCGATCTGCCTGCACCTGCACCACTTCGGCCACCAGGTCCGCCTGGTCGCCGAGGACGGGCGGGTGCTCGCGGGCGGGTCGTCCGACGGCGGGCACAGCGACCACGTGGTGCTGGACGCGCTCGCCGCGTTGCAGGGCTCGCACCGCCGTGAGCTGAGCGGCGGGACCGACCCCGGCGCGGGCCAGGAGGTCATCGCGGTGCTCGGCGGTCTCTCGCCGGCGTCGGCGGAGGAGCTCGTCCGGTACCGGCCGCGCGGAACGCGCAGCCTGGCCGTGCTGCTGGACGTGAACGCGTGGGCGGGCGGCACCGACTCCCCCGCGCCCGACCCCGAGGACGCCCGGCGGTTGCTGAGCGGCGCGGGCTGGGGCGTGGCGATCGCGAAGCCGGCGGCGTCGATGCAGCAGGTCTGGCAGGAGTTGTGCGCCTCGGCAGGGTCCCGGGGTCCGTCGTTCCGCTCGGAGGTGGGCTGACATGGGGTCCCGTTCCGCTCCCGCGAAGGGCACCGAGCCCGAGTGGTTCACCTCGGCGACGCCGTGGATCGCCGCGCTGGCGGTGCTGTGCGCCTCCACCGCCCTGTCCGGCGTGATCGAGGGCGACCTGTGGCTGGTGCGGATCGGCGTGGTGATCGTCGCCATCACCGTGACCGGCGCGTTCCTGCGGGCGACCCGGCTGACCCCGCCGCTGGTCGCGATCGCGCAGGTGGCGGTGCTGTTGTGCCTGCTCACGGCGTTGCACACGCGGTCGGGCATCTTCCTGTTCATCCCCGGTCCCGACGCGCTGGGCGAGCTCGGCGACGTGCTCGCGGAGTCCGTGGCGCAGGTGCAGACCGGGGTTCCGCCGGTGCACGCGTCCCCGGCGATCCAGGCGCTCGTCGTGCTGGCGATCGGCCTGGTCGCGGTGCTGGTCGACACGCTGGCGGTGGCCGCGGCCGCCCCGGCGGCGTCCGGGCTGGTGCTGCTGTGCGTGTTCGCGGTGCCCGCGTCGCTGGCCGACGAGATGCTGCCGTGGTGGACGTTCGTCCTGGGCGCGGCGGCGTTCGCGATGCTGCTCGCGGTCGACGGCCAGCACCGGCACGAGGCGTGGCGCGGCAGGCTCGGCTCGGGGTCGGCGAGCGGGTCCGGCGGGTCGGCGACGTCGGTGGCGGCGATCGCGATGGTCGTGGCGCTGGTCGTGGGCGCGGGCTTCACGCTCGTCGGCACGGTCGGCAGGCTGCCCGGCAGCGGCGTCGGCGGCGGGGGCAAGGGCGGCATCGGCCTGAGCGAGATGACCTCGTTGCGCGGCATGCTCAACCGCGGCCGCACCGCCGAGGTGTTCTACGTGCGCGGCATGACGGAGCCGAGCTACATGCGGGCGTCGACGCTGGCGCAGTACGTGCCGAACAAGGGCTGGGAACGCGGCAGCCCTCCCGGCGGCCAGCCCGCGCGAGGTGAGCTCCCGCCCCAGGCGGGCGACCGCGGCGAGGGCAAGACCACCCGGATCAACATCGAGCCGCGCGACTGGCGGAGCTTCTGGCTGCCGACCTACGGCGCCGTCCGCCGCATCGACACCCCGGACGACGACTACCAGTTCGACCCGAAGAAGGGCGTGATCTACACCCAGCGGGAGCGCGAACCGGAGTCCTACGAGATCGACACGGTGCTGTCGACGCCGACGAAGCAGGCGTTGCGGCTGGCACCGACCCAGGCGAACGCGGTCGACCGCGAGTACTACAAGTTCGACGGCGTCGAGCAGGAGGTCGTCGACCTCGCGAAGAAGATCGTCGAGGGCGCCACCAACGACTTCGACAAGGCGGCGAAGCTCTCCGAGTTCTTCAACAGCCCCACCAGCGACTTCAAGTACGAGCTCAAGACGCAGGGCGACGTCACGAGGGACGCGCTGACCGACTTCGTGCTCAGGAGCAAGGTCGGCTACTGCGAGCAGTTCGCCTCCGCGATGGCCGTGATGGCGCGCGTGGTGGGCCTGCCCTCGCGCGTGGCGATCGGCTTCACCGCGGGGGTCAACTCCGCGGACAACGAGTACCGCGTGATCAGCACCGACGACGCCCACGCGTGGGTCGAGATCTTCTTCCCGAACTTCGGCTGGATGACCTTCGACCCGACCCCGATCTCCGACGGCCGCGGCATCCAGCCGCCGTACCTGCGCGAGACCGCGCCGGGCCAGGAGGAGGTGCCGACCGCCGAGACGACGACGGAGTCGGTGGCGCCCTCCGCGTCCGGTTCGGCCCAGGCGTCCACCTCTCCCGACGGCGAGGACGGCGACCAGGGCCTGCCGCAGGCGAGCGCCGAGACCACGCCGTCGTGGCACCTCTGGGCGTTGGGCGTGGTGCTGCTGCTCGCGGCGTTGCTGTCGATCTTCCTGGTGCTGGCGCTGCTCGGTGTGGTCGGTGCCGGCCTGCTGGGCGTGTCGTGGGCGCGCAAGCTGCTGATACCGGCCGCGGCCGGGCTGTGGCTGATGGGCGTGGGCCTCGCCGCCGCGTTGCTCTCGTGGTGGATCGCGGTGCCGCTCGTGCTCGCCGGAGTGCTCTTCACGCCGATGCTCGTGCGGGCCGTGCGACGGCGCAACCACCTGCACGCGGTGACGGCGCTCGGTCCCGGCGCGGCCTCGGCCGCGTGGAGCGAGCTCATGGCGGAGTCGATCGACCGCGGCGCCCCGGTGCCGCCCGCCGAGACGATCCGGATCGCCGCCCGCCGCCTGGCCCGTGAGCACAACCTGGACGACGCGGGCAAGGCGGGCCTGCGGACCGTCATCGGGGCGATCGAGCGGTCCTGGTACAGCCCGAACCCGGCCGCCGACCCGGCGTTGCCCGGCGCGCTGGCGGCGGTGCGGCAGTCGTTGCGGCAGAACGCCCCGCTGTCGTTGCGGGCGAGGCTGTTGCCGAAGTCGGTGCTGAAGCCGGCCCCGGCACCGGTGGCGGACGCGCCGGACCGCGAGCCGGTCGGGGTGTAGGAAGTGCTCGCCTCCGCCGGGAGGCGAGCCACCTGACACAGCGATGGGCCCGCTCCCCAACCGGGGGCGGGCCCATCGCTCTGTCAGAGCTTCTTCGATCCGAGGGGTTTACTGCTCTTCGTCGAAGCGACGGCGGAAGCGCTCTTCCATCCGTTCGGAGAACGAGCTGCGGCTGCGCGCTGGCTTGCCGTCCTCCTGCGCCCCCTCGGCCACCTGGTCACCGCGACGCAACGTCGTCAGGGTGATGAGCGCACCGAAGAACATGAGCAGGAAGCCGAAGACGCTCACCACGGGGATGCTGGCGATCGAGAGCGCCGGCAGCATCACTCCGGTGATGAGCGCGGCCACGCCGACTACGAACAACACGATGCCTTGTACGCGGCGCCGCTTGGACGGCCGCCGCAACTTGGCGCCTCGTACGGTGGATGCGAACTTCGGGTCCTCGGCGTAGAGCGCGCGCTCGATCTGGTCGAGCAGTCGCTGCTCGTGCTCGGAGAGTGGCATCGTTCCTCCTCCGGCACAGCGGTCGCGGGCGCCGGGTGTATTCGGTTTCCGCCGAACCCGGCGGACGACCCACCCTGGGGACGTCACCTTCCAGGATACGATCCGCGCGCCCCGGCGACTACCCAGTCGGCGTTCTCATACGGTCTGTTCTGTCACCATCATCCTCCTGGGGCAGTGGTGAGGCCTTCGTGAGGCACCTCCGAGCCCCTTGTGGCCGTGCGTTCACATGCCGTTCGGCCGTGGTCCTCGCCCGGGAAATCCCGGCTTGCTCGGATCGGTCGCATGACCGAACTCATCGTGAACGGTGCCGCCGAGCAGGGCCTGACCGGCTGGCTCGTCGTCGCGGGCGCCCCCGTCGTGCTGCGGTACGACACCGGGCAGGGATATCCGGGGCCCGGTGATCCCGGGCCGGCGCAGCGCGGTTCGTCGTTCTTCGGCGGCGGCGACACACCCCTGAGCACGTTGCGACAGAGCGTGACGTTGCCTCGGCGTTCGTCTCAGTTCGTGGTCACCGCCTGGCTCGGCGGCTACGCCTCGCAACAGGACGGCGCCCGGTTGTCGGTGGAGTTCCTCGACGACGGCGGCACGCCCCGCGGCCTCGTGGTGCTCGGACCGGTGACCGCGGAGGAGCGCTCCGGCCGCACCGGCCTGGTCGAGCGGTCCGCTCGCGGCACCGTGCCGCCGGGCAGCCGCACCGCCGTGGTGACGCTGCAGATGACCCGATCCGGTGGTGGCACGTCGAACGACGGCTACGCCGACAACATCTCGTTCACGGTCGGAGGCCGCTGATGCTGAACCGACGTGATCTCCTGCGCGCCGCGGCCGCCGCCGGCGCTCTCGGCTCCGTGTGGCCGCTGTCGGCGGGCCTGTCCCCCGCCGAGGCCCACGCCGCCGCCCTGGACCTCGGCGCGTCGTGGGACGCGGCGCCGTTCTGCCTGGGCGTCGGCTCCGGGGACCCGTTGCCGGACAGCGTGGTCCTGTGGACCCGGCTCGCACCGGAGCCGCTGGCGTTCGAGCAGCCGCTGCCCGAGGTCGTCGAGGTCGAGTGGTCCGTCGCGACGGACCGCACCATGCGTTCGCGGGTGGCGCATGGAACCGTTGCGGCGTCTGTGTTGTTGGGCCACAACGTGCACGTGCCCGTGCAGGGACTGCGCCCCGGCCGCACCTACTACTACCAGTTCTCGGCGCTGGGAAAGCGTTCTCGCATCGGACGCACGCGCACAGCGCCCGTCGGCCCGGTGTCGAAGGTGCGCTTCGCGACGGCGAACTGCCAGGCGTTCCACGACGGCTTCTACGCGGCCCACCGCGGGATCGCCGCCGAGGACCTGGACTTCGTGGTGCACCTCGGCGACTACATCTACGAGCACGGCCAGGTCGGCGGCGCGCACGTGCGCGACCACGAGGGCCCCGCCGTGCTGTCCCTTGCGGACTACCGCCGCCGCCACGCGCTGTACAAGGGCGACCCGTCCCTGCGCGACGCCCACGCGGCACACCCGTTCTACCTGACCTGGGACGACCACGAGGTCGTCAACGACTACAGCGGAACCGAGGGCGCCGCCCCGTTCGTGAAGCGCCGCGCCGCCGCCTACCAGGCCTGGTACGAGCACCTGCCGATCCGCAGTGGGAGCGCTCTCGAACCGCAGATCCACCGCCGCCGCCAGTGGGGCTCGCTGCTCGACCTGACCGTGCTCGACCTGCGCCAGTACCGGTCGGCGCAGAACCTGCCGGACGGCACGATCCTGGGCGCGGCCCAGAAGCAGTGGCTGCTGGACGGCATCTCAGGAGCCCGCGAGGCCTGGCAGGTGTGGATCAACTCGATCATGCTCTCGCAACTCGCCCGCCAGGGCGGCGGCTACTACTTCACCGACCAGTGGGACGGCTTCCGGGCCGAACGCCGCGAGGTGCTCGGCCACGTGGCCTCCACCGGCCTCGAGGACCTCGTCGTCCTGACCGGCGACTGGCACTCGGCGTTCGTCGACGACATCCGCCCGGACTTCGACGACCTCTCGTCCCCGGTGATCGGCACGGAGTTCACCGCGCACTCGGTCACGTCCGGCGCCTACTCGCCGGAGTGGAACGCGACCAACGGCCCGGTGATGGGCGCGGCGAACCCGCACCTGAAGTACTTCGAGGGCAACAGGTACGGCTACGACGTGTACGAGGTGACGCCGGAGCGGTTCACCACGCACATGAAGGTGATCGGGGACCGGCGGGACGCGGCCTCGCCGGTGTCGACGCTGACCACGTTCCACGTCGACCGGGGGAAGCCCGGCAGCTACGAGGACCCGGCGACGGTGGGCTCGCCCGCGCAGTACCGGCGGCCGTGACGGGTGTGCGGGCGGGGGTCGTGCCCTGCCCGCACAGCTCGTGGGCGTGGGTGGTGGGTGTTCGGGCTTCATCGGGTGGGGTGTGCCTTTCGTGCGGCGGGAGGGCCGGGGCTGCGGTCCGGTTGGGCTGCAACGGGTTGGGGGCGAGTGACGGGATGCGGGACCGTGGGTTGAGGGTCGCGGACTGGGGTCCGCAGGTCGGAAACCGCGGGTGGGGACAGCGGATTGAGGCCTGCGGACCAAGGACTGTTGTCTGAGCACTGCCGGTTCAGGCCTGCGGACTCAGGCCGCCGGGGTGAGCGCTGCGGGCCAGGCCTGACCCCGCAGGCGTGCCGTTCACGCCTGCCGGTTCGCGCCGGCGAGCCAGGCCTGTGACAGCGGGCGGGGCCTAGCCGATGGGGAGCGGGGTTCGGGCCTGCGGGATGGGCGGTGTGCGGCGCTCCATCACCGCGAGTTCGAGTTGGCGGGCCGGGGAGTCGCCCAGGAGTTTGCGGGCCAGCGCCGTGCCCTTGCGCGGGGCCATCGCCAGTTCCGCGCGCAGGGCCTGGATGCCCACGTAGTGGGTCACCTCGTCGAGGATGGCCTTGGTGTCCGGGATCGAGTGGGTGCGGCGGACGGCGTCCACCGCCGCCCGTTCCAGGGGCGCCACGTGGAAGCCCCGGCGCAGTGCCGGTCTGGGAAGGCGGTCTGTTCGTTCCAGGCGCAGGGTGGCGTGGCCCCAGGCTCTGGAGTGGCGTGGGGCGAGGACGTGGATGGCGTCGGCCGTGGGCAGGACGGATCTCATGCCGTGCAGGTACAGGGCGTCGAAGGCGGTGAGCATGGCGCCTTCGCCCGCGTAGAGGAGGGCGGCCTGCACCAGCTGTTCGCGGGAGGGGCCCGCCCTGGACAGCAGGAAGATGCTCGGGAACAGGCGTTGCCAGGGGCCGCCGGGGCGGGAGCGCTGGTCGATCAGGGACGACGACAGTCCTATGTGGAGCAGGGCTGCCACCGGGGCCACCCGGTGGAGGAAGAGGGTGCCCAGTGCTTCGAGGTCGATGGGGTGGCGCATGGGTCAAGGGTGCGCTCGGAGCACGGTGGGGGATCGGGGTGGTGACGAAGCTGTGGACAACTCGCGGGTTGTGGACAGGTCGCGATCACTCGGGCTTCGGTTCGAAGTCCGCTGTCCTTTCCGGACTGTCGCGCAGCAGGGAGGCTGGACGCACGGCCAGTGATCCGAAACGGGAACGGGCCTGGTCAGCGGCTTGTTCGGCTTCGCGCCAGCCGCGTTCCGGGGCGTCGAAGATCAGCTGCTGGGCGGAGTCGGCGTTGTCAAGGCCCTCTATCCGGACGCCGATCAGGCGGACCGCGCCGGGCGGTACCTGGGTGTCGAGGAGTTCGGTGGCGACCCGGTAGACCTCCTGGGTCACGTCGGTCGCGACCGGCAGGGTGCGGGAGCGGGTGATCGTGGTGAAGTCGCCGAAGCGGACCTTGATCGACACCGTCCGGCCGACCAAACCCTTGGCGCGCAGCGAACCTGTGGAGCGTTCGGAGAGCCGGAGCAGTTCGCGGCGCAGCAGTGCGCGGTCGACGACGTCCACCTCGAAGGTCTCCTCGGCGCCCAGGGACTTCTCCCGCGACACCGGCACGACCGCGCGTTCGTCCACGCCGGCGGCCAGCGCGTACAGGTGCTCCGCCAGTGCCACGCCGATCTTGCGGCGCAGCCGGGGCAGCGGCATCGCGGCGACGTCCGCGACCGTCTCCAGGCCCAGTTCTTCCAGGCGTGCGGCGGTTTTCGCGCCCACGCCCCACAGGGCGGAGACCGGCAACGGGTGCAGGAACTCCAGCGACGAAGCAGCAGGCACGACCATCATGCCGTCGGGCTTGCACATGCCCGAGGCGAGCTTCGCGAGGAACTTCGTCGACGCCACCCCGACCGAGCACGAGACACCGTGGGCCTCGAACACGCGAGACCTGATCAACTCCCCCACGCCGCCCGGCGTGAGGCCGAGCCGGCGCAGCGCACCGCCGACGTCGAGAAAGGCCTCGTCCAACGAGAGCGGCTCCACCAACGGGGTGATGTCGCGGAAGATCGCCATGACCCCGCGCGAGACCTCCTGGTAGAGGTCGAACTGCGGCGGCAGGTACACAGCGTGAGGCGCCAACCGGCGTGCGTGCGCGGTGGGCATCGCCGAACGCACGCCGTACTCACGCGCGAGGTAGTTCGCGGAACACACGACGCCACGCCCGCCGATGCCGCCGACCACGACGGGAACGGACTCGAGCTCAGGACGTTCGCGGATCTCCACCGACGCGTAGAAGGCGTCCATGTCGACGTGCAGCATCCGGCAGCCCGTGTCGTCTGGCCACACACCGTCACGCGCACGGAACCGGTCGACCAGGCCGCGTGGCAGGTTCGCACTGCGACCCATGAACACCCCTTTCGAACGCCAGTGCGAATCCTACAGTTTGTACACCCGTGCGGCGTTCTCCGACGCGATGAGCCGTGCGATGCGATGCGCGTCCTCCTCCTGGAACGCGTCCTGGCGCAGTCCGTCGGCCAGGAAGTCCGACAACGCGCGCCGGAACAGCAACGCGCCGAGGTAGTACAACTCGGGCAGGGCGAACGCATCGGTGGAGAACAGGAACTTCCCGTACGGCACGATCTCCAGCGCCTCGGCGAACACGCGCGACGCCTGGTGCCCCAACCCGTGCGTCGCCAGCCCGAGGTCGCAGAACACGTGCGGGAACACCTGCGCGAGATACCCGGCCTGCCGGTGGAACGGGTAGTTGTGCAGCAGCAACACCGGTACACCGAGACCAGCGGTGGCGCGCAGGAACGGTGTCAGCAACGACGGGTCGCAGCGGTGCAGGTCGAGGTCCGAGTCGCCGTACCCGACGTGGAACTGCAACGGCAGCCCGGCGTCCAACGCCTCCCAGGCCAGCCAGGCGATCACCACGGGATCCGCCAGCCGCCCGGAGGTCCACCCGCCGAGAGCGCGCTCCACGGAGACGTCGTCAGGCCGCGAACCAGGCAGATCGAGCCCGACCCGGTAGGCCGCGACGGACTTCGCCCCGACAGCCGGGGAAGAGGCCAGCGCCGACCGAACGGCTCCCGGGAACTCCGAGGGCGACACCGAAGGCCTCAGAGACTCCGCCAGCACCTCCAGCCGCACGATCTCGTGCGCGACGCCCCCTCCCAGCCCGGCCAGCTCCGGGGCGGACAGCAGCCGATCCGGCAGGAACCCGCCGTCCACCAGGAACGTGTGGATCCCGGACGCCATCAGGAACGTCCGCGACACCTCGGCGATGTGCAGCGAGTTCCGCCGTTCGAGGTACTCCCCGGCGGACGCGTGCCGGGGCAGGTCGAGCAGCGGAGCGCACCACCGCCGCACCGCGAACCCCACCGCGGAGTCGAAGTACGACCCGCCGATCGGGGAGACCGCGCCGGCCTCCAGCAACAGCGACTCGAACTCCGAACGGGTGCTGTCCTCCCGCAGGACCCCGTGGCAGTGGTGGTCCACCAGTCCGAGTTCGGCGACGAACGGCAAGATGCCCATAACCTTAGGATCGTGGACTCTGCGGAACGGGACCAGCGGTTCGAGCGGGCGGCGGAGCTCTTCGACGGGCTCAACGCGAGGGACGTGAGCGTCGTGGCGCTCACCTGGGTCGACAACAGCGGCATCACCCGCACCAAGTCCGTCACCCTGCGCAGGCTCGCTCACGCGGCGGCGCACGGCGTGGGCGCGTCACCGGTGTTCGACGTGTTCCTGTTCGACGACTGGATCATCCAGGGCCGGTTCGCCGGCGGCCCGGTCGGCGACCTGCGGCTGCACCCCGACCTCGACCGCCTCACGGTGCTCGCGGGCCAGCCGGGCTGGGCCTGGGCGCCCGCGGACCGCCACTACCAGAGCGGCGTCCCCTACCCGATGGACCAGCGGCTGCAGGCGCGCAAGGCCGTCCGGAACCTCGCCTCCCACGGCCTCACCGCCCAGGCGGGCTTCGAGGTCGAGTGGTGCGTCGGCAGGACCGGCACCGACGACTGGGTGCCCGCGACCAGCGGATCGGCGTACGGGCACGCCCGCCAGGTCGAGGTGTCCGACTACTGCGTCGACCTCCTCAACGCCCTCGACCGGCAGAACGTCGAGGTCCTCCAGTTCCACCCGGAGTACGCCGCCGGCCAGTTCGAGGTCTCCACGGCCCCGGAGGACCCGGTCGCGGCCGCCGACACCGCCGTGCTCGTCAAGGAGACGATCCGCGCCGTCACGGTCCGGCACGGCATGCGCCCGTCGTTCTCCCCCAAGGTGGTCAACGGCGGCGTCGGCAACGGCGGCCACCTGCACCTCAGCCTCTGGCGCGACGGCACGAACCTCTTCGACGGCTTCCAGGAGGAGGCCAGGCACTTCAGCGCGGGCGTCCTCCACCACCTCCGCGCGTTGTGCGCGATCGGCGCGCCCTCTCTCGCCAGCTACCTCAGGCTCGTGCCGAACACGTGGGCCGCGCCGTTCGTGGCCTGGGGCGAGGAGAACCGCGAGACGGCGCTACGCCTGATCAAGGACAACCTCGAGATCAAGTGCTTCGACCTGACCGCGAACCCGTACCTCGTCGTCGCGGGCGTGATCGCGGCCGGTCTGGACGGCATCACCGCGCAGGCGGAGCTCCCCGAGGGCCTGAACGTCGACCCGGCGCTCCTCGACGGCGTGCAGCGCCTGCCCACCTCCCTCAGGGAGGCCGTGGAGGAGTTCGAGAAGGACGCGGTGCTGACCGAGGCGTTCGGCCAGGAGCTGGCGGGCACCATCGCCGACGTGCGGCGCGGTGAGATGGAGCGGTACAAGGACGCGAGCCCGCAGGGGATCGCGAACGTCACTCGCTGGCGGCACTGAGCTCCTTGCGCAGCCGCGACAACGCCCGGTGCTGGGCCACCCGCACGGCGCCGGGCGTGGAGCCGACCGCCTCGGCCGTCTCCTCCGCCGACAACCCCACCATCACGCGCAGCACCACGATCTCGCGCTGCTTCTCCGGCAGCACCTTCAGCAGCGCGGACATCTGCGCCGACAGTTCGCCCTGCATCGCCCGCTGCTCCGGCCCGGCCGCGGTGTCCATCGACTCCGGCAGTTCCGGCACGGCCTCCGCGCGGTTGCGCGAGAAGCTGCGGAACGAGTCCGCCACCTTGTGCGCCGCGATCCCGTAGACGAACGCGAGGAACGGCCGTCCCTGGTCGCGGTACGACGGCAGCGAGGTGAGCACGGCCAGGCACACGTCCTGCGCCACGTCGTCCGCCGACGCGAACGACCCGACGCGCGCACGGCAGTACCGCACGATCAACGGCCGGATGGTGCCCAACAGCCGTTCGACGGCGGCGCGGTCACCGGCGACAGCGCGCGCCACGTGCTCGTCCGCGGCCTGCGGGCGGCTCGAGTAGTAGGAGGGCGGGGGTGGCTCGACCGGAGCCTCAGGAGCGACGGTGGTCCGTTCGACCAACGCGTCGAGAGCCCCCCTCGATGCGGAGACCGGCCCACCGACGGAAGAGCCCTTGATGGCTTCCGCGGGCACCTTGCGGTGCAGGCCGGGTGTGAACTCCACGTGGATCACCGTTCCTCTTCTGGACGCCGGCGCACCGCGAGACGCGCCCGCCGGATCCGTCCTTCGACCGCGCGCGGGGTGAGTCGCATCAACTCGCCGATCTCCGCATGCGAATAGCCCTGGTCATGGAGGAAGAGCAACCGCCTGCTGTCCTCGCTCAGCGTCGCGAACGCGGCGTTCGCGATCTGCTGTTCGATGACGGCATCCTCAGGGGTTCCCTCAGCGACGACGTGTTCGAGGGACGCGAGGGTGTCCACGAGCCGTACGTTCTGCCAGCCGTGAGCCCTCGTCTGCCAGCGCCGGTACACGTTGGGGAACGCGAGCACGCAGGCGTTGACGAAGTACTCGGTCAACGGCTGCCCCTTCTCGACGGACCACTCCCGGCCGAGCAGACCCCGGTCGCGGAAGTGGACGAACCCCTCGTACACCGCGTCGCTCGCCAGTTCCTCGGCCTCCTGCCGCGAGATCTCCTGCTGGTGCAGGTACCGGCCGTGGCGGCCGGAGCGGGAGAAGATGGCGCCGGACCGCACGAGCTTCGTAACGATCGTGAGGCCGTGCCCGAGTAGCTGGCGGTGGAACTGGTCCCAGCGCGGCCCGGACAACCCCGACTCGCGGAAGTGCTGCACCAGCACTCCGTCGACGCGCAGCCGGTCGGCGGCAAGCGCTGAGTCCGAACTGTCCATGCCCCCTGGTCCCTATGTCGGTGTCTTCCTGCCCTCTAGGTATGTCGTTTGGGTTCGTTCACCCCACGCATCCGCTACGACTCGTAACAAATGCAAACGAATGTCACCCGATCGGGACAGCCAGCGACGCGATTTCCTTGCGAAGGCGACCGAGCGCGCGGTGCTGGGCCACCCGGACGGCACCCGGTGTCGACCCCACGGCGTCCGCGGTCTCCTCCGCGGAAAGACCCACCACAACGCGCAGCACGAGGATCTCGCGCTGCTTGTCCGGCAGGAGGTGCAGCAGCTGACCGAGCGTGCCGTTCAGCTCGTCCTGGAGGACGAACTCCTCCGGCCCGCCGGCCCTCACGGCTTGGTCGGGCACCTCGGCGACCGGCTCCGCACGGTTACGAGCCAGCGACCGGTGTGCGTCGGCGACCTTGTGCGCGGCGATGCCGTAGACGAACGCGAGGAACGGCCGACCCTGCTCCCGGTAGTTCGGCAGCGCCGTGAGCACGGCCAGGCAGACCTCCTGCGCGACGTCGTCCGCGGTTGTCGCGGAACGTCCCACACGGGCGCGACAGTACTTCACCACCAGCGGGCGCAGGTAGCGAAGTAGCTGGTCAGTGGCCCTGCGCTCGCCCAGCACGGCCCGACTGACCAGTTCCGCGGATAACGCTGAACTCTCCATCCGAAGTGTCCCCTCGTCGACTTCCCGTGGAGGAGACGTGCGACGCGTCACTCCTTATGCGGAAAGTAGGGAGAAACTTCAAACGTCACCCGTTTGTTGCAATGAAGAGCGGTTGGTAATAGGCATCAAGCAACCACTCCCCGTAATCGAAACCCGCCCGTTCCGCCAATTCGGTGATTTCGTGACGAGTAATCGCCCAATACCGTGCCTTGCTCACTTCCACGCGCCACGACTCGGTTTCGTGCAGCCGGAACATCTCCAGTTCGTACCGGTCGCCGTCCCAATGCCAGAGCTGGAACCACACGACCCGACCCGGTCCCACGGACGGAGGAGTCGACAACGGCCGTTCGTTCCGGATCGCGTCGTAGTCGCGCGTGGAGAGGATGAGCCGACCACCGGACCGGAGCACGCGACGCATCTCGCGCAACGCCACCAGCACGTCTTCGGCCGTGAGCAGATGGGGCAACGCGTTGTCGGCCGCGAGCACCACGTCGAAGGAGCCGTCCGCGAACGGCAGAGAGCGCATGTCCGCGGCGCACACGGGCAAGGTGACGCCACGTGCCGAGGCCTCCACAACGGCCCGAGAAGCCGCCTTGGGGCTCAAATCGGTGCCGACGACCTCATAGCCGCGGAGGGCGAGACCGATGGCCTGTGTGCCGATGCCACACGCACAGTCGAGAACGCGCGCGCCCTGCGGGATGAACTCCGCGAGCTGCGACGCCTGCCGGGCCATCGACGCGTCCCAGTCCGGGAACATCAGCTCGTACGTCCCGGCCAGTCCGTCGTAGAAGGCGCCGGTCAAATCAGCTCCTCGACCCCCACGGTCGTCCGCAGCCTGGCCAGCGCACGGTGCTGAGCCACCCGCACGGCGCCCGGCGTCGACCCGATCGCCTCGGCCGTCTCCTCCGCCGACAGGCCGACGACGACGCGCAGCAGCAGGATCTCGCGCTGCTTGTCCGGCAGCAGCCGCAGCATCTGCCCGAGGCGCGCCGAGAGCGAGCCCATCAACGCGTTCTCCTCGGGGTCGACGGTCAGCGACGGACCGTCCGGCACCTCGGCGACGGGCTCGGAGCGGTTGCGCGCCGACACCCGGTGGGCGTCCGCGACCTTGTGCGCGGCGATGCCGTAGACGAACGCGAGGAACGGTCTTCCCTGCTCGCGATAGGTCGGCAGAGCCGTCAGCACCGCCAGGCAGACCTCCTGCGCCACGTCGTCGGCCGACGCGTACGCCCTTTCGTTGCGACCGACGCGCGCACGGCAGTACCGCGCCACGAGCGGCCGCACGGAGGCCAGCAGTCGTTCGACGGCAGGCCGGTCACCTGCAACGGCCTCGTTGACCAGTGAGGCCAGCAGGTCGGAACTTTCCATCGCGTCGGATCCCTACGTCGGCAGCGAAGCCATTATCTTTCGCCCCGGCGTTGTTTGGGACCACTCATCAGGGTCATAAAAGTCCCGAATGCAAACGCTGTCAGGCGGTACGGCGGGCGAGCACGTGCAGCCGGGCGGCGACGTCCCGGAGCGGGGATCTGGTCGCGGCGGCCAGTTCCAGCTCGGCGAGCGCGTCGGCGGCACCCGGATTCGCGTCCAGCACCACACCGGGCACGAGATCCGCAACGATGCCATGACCTTGCAGCAGTTCGACGGAGAGTCCGGCCTCCAGGACGAGCTTCTCAAGGCCTGGGACGTCGAACCGGCGCTGCAACGGGTCGCGCGTGCCCGCGAGCTGGCCCGCGTCGTCGTCCAGCAACCGCCGCGCGTCGACGATGCGACCGGCGATCGCGCGGTGCAGGATCGCCGCGAACCGGTTCGCGACCACCACGGAGACCGCTCCGCCCGGCGCGACCGCGGCGGCCAGCGAGGCGAGCGCGGCCGGGGCGTCGTCGACGACCTCCAGCAGCCCGTGCGCGAGCACCAGATCGGCCTCACCGGCGGGAACGCCCAGTGCGTCCGTGTCGCCCTGGACGGCGTTGATCGTCACCCCGGCCTCGCGCGCACGGGTGTTCAGCGTCGCCAACGCGTTCGGAGAAGGCTCCACGACCGTGACGGCGCACCCCGCTGCGGCGAGGGGCACGGCCCACACGCCGCTGCCGCCTCCGACGTCGAGCACGCGGGGGTGTTGCCCACCCCTGCGCTCGCGTGCGGCGGCCAATTCGGCGTCGAGCACCCTGTGTACGGCGTCCGGTCGCATGGCCAACAGAGTAGGAGACCCTAGAGTAGGTCTGTGCATACGGTGTCCGTGCTCAGCCTCAAGGGAGGCGTCGGCAAGACGACGGTGGTGCTCGGCCTGGCCTCTGCCGCCCTCCGCCGTGGTGTCCGCACCCTGGTGATCGATCTCGATCCGCAGTGCAACGCCACGTCGACGCTGGAGCCAGAGGAGTCCAAGGCGAGCATCTACGACGTCCTGCAGGACCCGTCCGAGGAGAACCTGGAACAGGCGATCCGCCCCAGCCGCTGGGGTGACGGCATCGACGTGCTGTCCGGGTCCGAGGACGCCGAGCTGCTCAACCACCCCGACCCGGGCGAGTCGCGGCTGCACCGGCTGAAAGACGCGTTGCGCACGTTGCGGGACATGTACGACGAGTTCCCGTACCACCTCGTGCTGCTCGACTGCCCGCCGTCGCTGGGCCAGCTGACCCGCTCGGCGCTGGTGGCGGCCGACCGCGCGCTGCTGGTCACCGAGCCGACGATGTTCGCCGTGGCGGGCGTGCAGCGGGCGTTCGAGGCGGTGCAGAACGAGCGCGAGAGCAACAACGCCGACCTGCAGCCGCTCGGTGTCGTGGTGAACCGCGTGCGTCCGCGCTCGCACGAGCACCAGTTCCGCATCGACGAGCTGAGGGACATCTTCGGGCCGTTGGTGATGCCGGTGGCGTTGCCGGACCGTCTCGCCGTGCAGCAGGCACAGGGCGCATGCATGCCGATCCACGAGTGGGGTACTCCGGGCGCACGAGAGGTCGCGCTGGCGTTCAACCTGCTGCTCGCCCGCATCCAGCGCATCTCGCGGAGCCGGCGCCGGGCCGTGCACCACGACTTCGACGACGACGAGATCCAGGAAGCGGTGGATGCCTGAAGGGGACACGGTCTTCCTGGCCGGTCATCGCATGAACGAGGCGCTGGCCGGGAAGACGCTGCGGCGCGGCGAACTGCGCCACCCCCGGCTGGCCGCGCTGGACCTGGCGGGCCTGGACGTGCTCGGCGTGCGCACGTACGGCAAGCACATGTTCACCCACTTCTCCGACGGCAACAGCCTGCGCAGCCACTTCCGCATGGACGGCTCGTGGCACCTCTACCGGCCCGGTGAGCGCTGGCGGCGTCCCGCGCACCAGGCCCGCGCCGTGTTCGAGGTGGACGACCGGCAGGCCATCGGATTCGCGCTGCACGACATGGAGTTCGTGCCGACCGCCGAGGAAGATCGATTGATCTCCCACCTCGGACCTGATCTCCTGGCCCCCGACTTCGACAGCGCTGAGGCCGTTCGGCGGTTGACCGCGGCCCCTTCCCGGCCGATCGGTCTCGCATTGTTGGACCAGCGCGTGATGGCGGGCGTCGGCAATCTCTACCGCGCGGAAGTCTGTTTCCTGTTGCGCGTTCTGCCGACGGCCCCGGTGTCCGCCGCGGACGCCTCACGTGCGGTTGCGCTCTCGCGGAAGCTGTTGCAGGCCAACCAGTGGCGGCCCGAGCAGAGCACGACCGGCGACCTGCGCGTGCAGCACTACGTTTTCGAGCGGACCGGCAAACCCTGTTTGCGGTGTCGCACAAGGGTCCGATCGGACGAGATCGACGGCAGATTCGTGTACTTCTGTCCAAAATGCCAATCCGGTTGAACCGAGACGCTCTCCCGGCCGTGTGCCCCAATATGGCGGTAAATCTGGATGCGTTGCGCCCCGGCTTCACCGACGACCCCTACGCGGTGCTCAAGAGCCTGCGCGACGCCGGTCCCGTGCACCGGGTGGAGACCCTCGGCGTGCCGATGTGGCTCGTGACCCGCTACCCCGACGTGCGCGCCGCGTTGGACAACCCGCTGCTGTCCTCCCACGGCTCCGCGCTCGCCGAACCCCTGCGCGGCCATCCGCACTTCGCGTCGTGGTGGTTCGGCGACCTGTCCGACCACATGATGAACAGCGACGAGCCGAACCACACGCGTTTGCGCCGTGCGGTGTCGAGCCAGCTCACGCCCCGCCGCATCGCCGCGCTGCGCCCCCGCATCGAGCAGGTGGCCGCGTCCCTGGCCGACGGCTTCGCGGACGCGGGACGCTGCGACCTGATCGCGGACTTCGCGGCGCCGCTGCCGATCGCCGTGATCATGGAGCTGCTCGGCGTGCCCGCCGTCGACCAGGAGAACTTCCGCTACTGGGCGGACGTGGTCACCGGCCTCGCGGACGGCGACGCGGCCTCGGCCCGCGAGGAGACCTCCGACTACCTGCGCGACCTGGTGACGCACAAGCGAACCTCCGGCGACGACGACCTGATCGGCGGCCTGGCCCGCGCGACCGGCGAGACCGCGCTGACCGACGACGAACTCGCCTCGCTCGCGTTCCTGCTGCTCGTGGCGGGCTACACGACCGCCGTCGACCTGGTGGGCAACGGCGCCCTGGCGTTGCTGCGCGACCCCGAGCAGCTCGAACTGCTGCAGCGCTCGTCGTCCCTGCTGCCCGGCGCGATCGAGGAGTTCCTGCGGTTCGACGGACCGACCTCGCACGTGGTGCGGTTCGCCACGAAACCGCTGACGATCGGCGGCGTGCAGATTCCGGCGGGCGACGTCGTGCTGCTGTCGCTGGCCTCGGCCGAGCACGACCCGAACCGCTACCCGCGGGCCGACCAGCTCAACATCGAGCGGGCGGACCGGCAGCACCTGGCGTTCGGCCACGGCATCCACTTCTGCCTGGGCGCGCCGCTGGCCCGGCTGGAGGGCGAGATCGCGTTCCGGACGTTGCTGGGGCGCTGCGCGGGCCTCGCCCTGGACACGTCGCAGCCGCTCGGCTGGAGGGTGTCGCTCGGGAGCCGGGGGTTGCGGGCGCTGCCGGTGACGTTCCTCGCGAAGCCCAAGATGCCGTTGGACGAGCAGGCGACGATCAAGGTGGCCAAGCCGACGATGTGACGGCGACTACCCTGAGCTGGCGTTATAGGGTGGGCGCGTGGTGTACAAGCAGGTGGTGCGCAGGGCGTTGTTCGGAATGCACGGCGGCGACGCGGAGCGGGTCCACGAGACCACGCTCGACGTCATGGCCAGGCTGAGCCCGCTGGCGAGGTTCGCCCGCGGCCAGAACAACCCGCGCACCGTCTTCGGCGTCCGCTTCCCCAACCCGGTGGGGCTCGCGGCGGGCCTCGACAAGGACGGGCGCGCGCTGCCGGTGTGGGCCGCGCTCGGGTTCGGGTTCGTCGAGGTCGGCACCGTCACCTGGCACGCACAGCCCGGCAACCCGAAACCGCGCCTGTTCCGCCTGCGCGAGGACGAGGCGATCATCAACCGGATGGGCTTCAACAACGCGGGCGCGCAAGCGCTTGCCGCGAAGCTCGACCGCACGCCGCTCAAGGCCCCGCTGGGCATCAGCCTCGGCAAGTCCAAGGTCACGCCGGTCGAGGACGCCGTGCAGGACTACCTGAACTCGCTGAACGCGCTGAAGGACCACGGCGACTACTACGCCATCAACGTCAGCTCGCCGAACACTCCCGGCCTGCGCAGCCTGCAGGACAAGGGCGCGCTGACCGAGCTCGTCGCGGAGCTGACGAAGGCGACGACCAAGCCGATGCTGGTCAAGATCGCGCCGGACCTGACCGAGGACGCCATCGCCGAGGTCATCCAGGTGTGCGTCGACAACGGCATCAAGGGCCTCATCGCCACGAACACCACCCTCAGCCGCGAGGGCCTCACGAGCGCGCATCAGAACGAGACCGGCGGCCTGAGCGGCAGGCCGCTCACCCGGCGCGCGAACGACGTGGTCCGGTTCATCACGAAGAACAGCGACCTGCCGGTCATCGGCGTGGGCGGCATCGCGACCGCCGACGACGCCAAGCGCATGATCGACGCCGGCGCGAGCCTCGTGCAGATCTACACCGGGTTCATCTACGAGGGCCCCGGGCTGGTGTCGCGGATCAACAGGGCGCTGCGGTAGCGCGCCGTCCACAACGGACAGCACCGCTCGCGCGACGCGCGGCTCCTCTTCGCGCGCCGGGATCACGACCCGCGTCGTTGGCACCCAAGGACAACGACCGCGAGCGGTGCAAGATCAACTTGAGTATCGGTCCGAAGTGGAGGGAACAAAACCACACGAAGGTGTGGACGCCTCAGCTGCGCCGCGCGGCCCGCAGCCAGCGCATCACGGGGTGCAGGATCACGACGAGCAGCGAGCCCCAGACCATGCCGCCCATCTCGAGGTCGCCGATCTCGACGGTCAGGTCGCCGACACCGGCCACCAGGGCGGCACCGCCGACCATCGCGTTGACGGGGCTCGCCAGGTCGACGCCGCGATCCATCCAGATCCGCACGCCGATCAGCACGATCAGGCCGTAGAGCACCAGCGTGCAGCCGCCGAGCACGCCCGGCGGGATGGTGCCGAACAGCGCGATGGCCTTCGGGGAGAACGCCAGCAGCGTGGCGAACACACCCGCGAACGCGAACGCCGCCGTCGTGTAGACGCGGGTCACCGCCATCACGCCGATGTTCTCGGAGTACGTCGTCGTGCCGGCGCCACCGCCCAGGCCCGACAGCGCAGTCGACAGGCCGTTCGCGATGATCGCGTCCCCCGCGCTGCCGTCCAGGTTGCGCCCGGTCAGCGCCGCGACGGCCTTCACGTGCCCGACGACCTCGGCGACCAGCACGATCACCACGGGCAGCATCAGCAGCACCACGGACGGCCGCAGTTCGGGCTGGTACAGCTTCGGCAGGCCCACCCAGGCCGCCTCGCGCAGCGCGGCGATCCGCTCGGACGGCACGGCGCCGAACGCCAGCCCGCCCATCCAGACCGCCACGAAGCCGATCAGGATCGAGAACCGGAACACCAGGCCCCTGCCCAGCACGCCGGCCAGCAGGATCACCACGGTCGTCAGGGCGGCCAGCAACGGCTGCTCACCGAAGTTCGCGGTGGCCTGACGGGAGAGGTTGAGGCCGATGAGGATCACGACGGCGCCGGTGACGACCGGCGGCATGACCGACTCCAGCAGCCGCACGCCGAGCGCCTTGACCGCGATGCCGACGACGATCACCAGCAGGCCCGCGGCGACGACACCGCCGAGCTGCGCCGCGATGCCCTGCTCGCGCGCGGCCACCAGCGGCGCCACGAAGGCGAAGGACGAGCCGAGGTAGCTCGGGACCCGGTTCTTGGTGATCACCAGGAACAGCAGCGTGCCCAGACCGGAGAACAGCAGCGTGGTGGCGACGGGGAGGCCGGTGGCGGTGGGGACGATCACCGTGGCGCCGAACATGGCGACGAGGTGCTGAACTCCGAACCCGATGGTGAGCGGCCAGCTCACCCTCTCCTGGGGTGCGACGGTTTCACTGTCGGTGATCCGACCGTCCCCGTGCACGGTCCACAACGCCAACGCACTGCCTCCCGGCAATTCAGCCGGACTTCCCGCAGACCGGCCCCGAGATCCTGCCACGCCATGTAGCGGCCACGGCTAGATAACAGTCCGATAATCACACGATTGCAGCAAAGATCTCCAGAGAGACTCGCCGAATAGCGGCACACGATTACCGAGCGTTACATTCAATGCGCTGAATAGCCTGAGACATCACGCATAGCGGACGCCAGACCCGCCATGTGGTCCGTGGCGTCGTCCAGCACCTCGCCGGGGTTCTGGAACTGCGTGCTCGCCGCGAGGGCCTTGCCCGCCTCGGCCACCAGCGCACAGTAGCGGTCCACGCCGTCCGCCAGTTGGATCCTGAGCACGCGAACACCCTCGACCAGGGGCGCGCGCTCCAGCGGCGGTGCGTTGTCGCGAGCGCGTTCGACGGCCTGGAGCTGCGCCGACACCGCGCGGATGGCCGTGGCGGCCTCCTGGGCGGTCTGCCGGGCGTGCTGGACGGACTCCGTCGGCATCGAGGTCAGCGCGGGCGAGTCGAGCTGCACGAGCAGCTGGGCCATCGCGTCCTCGGCGCTGTGGAGCTTCTCCATCGGAACGCGCGCGGACGAGATGTGCGCGGGCAGCGGCGGCCGGGGCCGAGGCGGCGGCGACAACGCCAGCCGCTGCCGGGCGACGCCCAGCTCCTTCAGCTTGAACCCGCTGCGCACGGCCAGGACGGCCGGCACGGCCGCACCGATCGAGCCGGTGACGGCGGCCCACGTGCCGAGCACGCCGGTGAAGCCCAGCACGGCGAGCGTGCCGAGCATCGAGATCACGATCAGCCAGAACGTCAGCACGGCGTTGGTGCGCTTGCGCTTGCGTTCGAGCTTGGCGACCGGGTCGTTCCACTTCTGCAGGCGGTAGCGCGCCTGCTCGGCCAGCGGGTGGCCCTGGAGCGACGCACCCAACTCACCGACGACCTTGCGGACGATCTCGTTGTTGGGACGGTTTCTCCAGGGCTCCATGATCACCTGCTGACTCCTCCTGCTCCCCCGGCCTCAGAACGTCAGTTCTGGGCGGGAGGAACCTGCTGCTGCTGGGTCTTCTGCTCCGACTGGACGCGCTGCGCGATCTCGGCCTGGATCTGCGCGGCCGCGCTGTTGCCCGCCGTCACCTGCTGCGGGGTGCTCGACTGGCCCCCGTGCATGGACGCGCGGATCTGCTCGAGCCGCGACGAACCAGCGAGCTGGGTGGTCGAGGCCTGCACCTCGAGCATCCGGCCCTGCACCGAGTTCTGGGCCAGCTCGGCGGACCCGAGCGCGGTCGAGTAGCGCTTCTCGATCTTGTCGCGAACCTCTTCCAGCGACGGCACGTTGCCGGGCGCCGCGAGCTCGCTCATCTGGTTCAGCGACGCGGAGACCTGCTCCTGCATCTTGGCCTGCTCGAGCTGGCTGAGGAGCTTGGTGCGCTCGGCCAGCTTCTGCTGCAGCATCATCGAGTTGCGCTCGACCGCCTGCTTGGCCTGTGCGGCGGCCTGCAGCGACTGGTCGTGCAGCGTCTTCAGGTCCTCGATGCCCTGCTCGGCGGTGACGAGCTGGGTGGCGAAGCCCTGCGCGGCGTTCTCGAACTGGGTGGCCTTCTGCTCGTCGCCCTTCGCGCGCGCCTCGTCGGCGAGCACCAGAGCCTGACGGGCGGAGGCCTGCAGCTTCTCGACGTCGCCGAGCTGGCGGTTGAGCTTCATCTCCAGCTGGCGCTGGTTGCCGATGACGGCCGCAGCCTGCTGGGAGAGCGCCTGGTGCTGCCGCTGCGCCTCCTCGATGGCCTGCTGGATCTGCACCTTGGGGTCGGCGTGCTCGTCGATCTTCGACGAGAACGACGCCATCAGGTACTTCCAGAACTTCACGAACGGACTGGCCATCTCCTACGCCTGCCTTCTCGGTGCCGGTGTTGGATCCATCGTCTCAATTGTGCGTCGGCGTATCCACCGACACGGGGAGATATCCGGGAACACCCTGACCCACCCCGGGACTTAGGAGAACACGTCGGACGACGTGCCAATCCTGCCCGCACCCGCGCCCTGGGACGCGGTGACCCAGCGTGCCGATGCCAAGCCGTTGCCTGTCGTTCAACACGCCGGGTCTGTTGTGTGTTGAACGTACGAACGGTCCGAGTTGTTGCAGACCGTCACGTGTCGGGGGCCACAGCCCGGTGACGTTCACCCGAATGCAGGCGACCCCGCTCGCCACGGGGCGAACGGGGTCGGTGGAGGACATGGGATCAGGCCGCGACGACTGCCTTGGGCGTCTCGCCGATCTTGCTCGTGAGCCGGTGCGTGAGCATGGGCTGCAGGCGCAGGTCGGACAGGTCGTCCGAGAGCGTGGACGGCAGCACGCGGCCACCCTCCAGCTTCCCGCGCTCCGATCGACCGTCCGGGACGGTGTCGGGCACCGTGTCCGGCGTCTGCTGGACGGCGCCGATGTCGGAGGCGACGTGGTGCAGCAACTCGGACAGGGGCAGTTCCAGTGCTTCGCAGATGGCCGCGAGGAGTTCGCTGGACGCCTCTTTGCGGCCGCGCTCCACCTCGGACAGGTACCCCAGGCTCACGCGGGCGGTCCGAGAGACCTCGCGCAGCGTGCGGCGTTGGTTGGTGCGGGCATGGCGAAGCCGATCACCGATCGCCTCGCGCAGCAGCACGGTCATCGCGCGCCTCCTTCCGGCCGGCCGTGTCCCTACGTTACCGATCGACACCGACAACGGGCACTGACTTCCGAACACGTCCGCCAAGGGCGAACGAACGCGGAGTCATCATTTGTTCCCGGAGTCGACGGCCAGCAGCGTGTCCGACAGCAGGACCAGGGCTTTTTCCACGGCAGCCGAACGGACAGCTGCGCGGTCACCACTCAGCGTGATTGTCCGCACTGTGGACACTCCAGGCCCGCTCAAGCCGATGTGGACCGTCCCCGGAGCGACACCGTCCTGCGGGTCCGGCCCGGCGACCCCGGTGAGCCCGATCCCCCAGTCCGCTCCGCACCTCGTCCGGGCGCCTTCGGCCAGTTGGATCGCGACGTCGGGGTGCACGGCACCGTGCTCGTCGAGCAACTGCTGGTCCACGCCCGCGAGCTCGTGCTTGAGCTCGGTGGCGTAGACGATCAACCCACCGCGGACCACGGCACTCGCCCCCGGTGTGTCGACGATCGTCGCGCACAGCAGACCCGCGGTCAGCGACTCGGCCGTGGCGACGGTCTCGTTCCTGGCTTCGAGCAGCTCGACGACGCCTGTCACAGCACCGCCCTGCCTGCTCTCGCCTTCATCTTGAACGCGTGGATCACGTAGTCGATTCCCGTGACGATGGTCAGCACGAGCGCGACGGCCATGATCACCCAGGCGATGAGCCCCAGCACGTCGTTCTGCGGGAGCACGAACAGCCCGATCGCGATGACCTGGGCGAGCGTCTTGGCCTTGCCGCCGCGGCTGGCCGGGATGACGCCGTAGCGGATCACCCAGAACCGCAGCAGCGTGATGCCGATCTCGCGCACCGCGATGGTGATCGTGATCCACCACGGCAGCACGTCGAGGATGCTGAGCCCCACCAGCGCGGACCCGGTGAGCGCCTTGTCCGCGATGGGGTCGGCGATCTTGCCGAAGTCGGTGATGAGCCCGTGCTTGCGCGCGAGCGTGCCGTCGATGTGGTCGGTGAAGCTCGCGATCGCGAAGATCGCGAACGCGATGAGGCGCCACGTGGTGTCGAAGCCACCCGCTTCGAACAGGGAGAACAGGAAGACCGGAACGAGCGCCAGTCGCGCCATCGTGAGGATGTTCGCGACGTTGAGCAGCGGGACCTTCCGGGCCTCGGTCATGTCGGGACTACCTCGACGATCAGGTCGACGCCCTCGGAGTCGACGACGCGGCAGCGCACGAAGTCACCGCGCCTGAGGCCCTCCGCCTCCAGCACGATGCACTCGCCGTCGACCTCGGGAGCCTGGTGCTCGGCGCGCCCGACGCAGTCGTTCTCGTCGTCCTCCTCGGTCTCGATCAGCACCGTGACCTCGGTGCCGACCCGGTCCTCCGCGCGCTGGCTGGTGAGCTCCTCGACGAGGTTGCCGATGCGCTGCACGCGCTCCGCGATCACGTCGGCGTCGAGCTTGCCGTCGAGCTCCTCGGCCTCGGTGCCGTCCTCGTCGGAGTAGCCGAAGATGCCGACCGCGTCGAGCCGCGCCTCGGTGAGGAACCGCTCCAGCTCCTGCAGGTCGGCCTCGGTCTCACCGGGGAAGCCGACGATGAAGTTGCTGCGGATGCCGGCCTCGGGCGCGTGCTCGCGGATCTGCCACACGAGCTTGAGGAAGCTGTCCGTGTCACCGAACCGGCGCATGCGGCGCAGCACGTTCTCGCTCGAGTGCTGGAACGACATGTCGAAGTAGTTCGCGACCTTGTCGGTCTTCGCGATCGCGGCGACCAGGCTCGGCTTGGTCTCGGCCGGCTGCAGGTAGCTCACCCGCACGCGCTCGACGCCGGGGACGGACGCCAGGCGCGGCAGCAGCTGCTCCAGGGCGCCCTGCTCACGCGGCAGGTCCTTGCCGTAGCTCGTGGAGTTCTCGCTGACGAGGAACAGCTCCTTGACGCCGTTCTCGGCGAGCCACATGGCCTCGGACACGATCTCGTCCGGGTGCCGCGACACGAACGCGCCGCGGAAGCTCGGGATCGCGCAGAAGCTGCACCGGCGGTCACAACCGGACGCGATCTTGAGCGGCGCCACCGGGGCGTCGTCGAGGCGCTTGCGGGGCGTATTGGTGGGCCCCCAGCCGTGGCCGGGCACCTGCACCGCGTCCTTGGCCTCCTGGCGCTTCACCGGCGTGATGGGCAGCAGCGTCCGCCGGTCCACCGGCACGTGCGACTCGACGGGCTTGCCGTGCAGCACGTCCTGCAGCCGCTCGGCCAGGTCGTTGTACTGGTCGAACCCGAGGACCGCGGCCGCCTCGGGGAGGCTGTCCGCGAGCTCCTTGCCGTAGCGCTCCGCCATGCACCCGACGGCGACGACCTTGGCGCCGGTGTCGGACGCGGCGAGCAGCGTGTCGACCGAGTCCTTCTTGGCCTGCTCGACGAAGCCGCACGTGTTGACGACGACGACGTCAGCGCCCTCGTCCACCAGCTCCCAGCCGCCCTCGCCGAGGCGTCCGGCGAGCTCTTCGGAGTCGACCTCGTTGCGGGCGCAGCCCAGGGTCAGCAGCGACACGCGTCGCGGAGTGGTGGGAGAAGACACGGCGCTCAGCGTAACCGCCCCAGGTCTGGGCGCTTGAATCGCGCTGCCCGGCCACCCCCACCTCTGCCCGCGAGCCCCGTGCGGGCGCGGCCCATACTTGACGGTTGTGACCAGTGGGGTAGTCGTGCGGCGCGCCCGCACCAGCGACGTGCGCGCCATGAAGGCGCTGATCGACGGGTACGCGGGCAAGGTGCTCCTGGCCAAACCCCTGGTCACGCTGTACGAGGCGGTCCAGGAGTTCTGGGTCGCCGAGGAGGACGGCGAACTGCTCGGCTGCGGCGCCCTGCACGTGATGTGGGAGGACCTGGCCGAGATCCGCAGCGTCGCGGTCTCCCCCATGGCGCTGGGCAAGGGCGTGGGCCACCGGATCGTGGCGCAGCTCATCGCGACGGCCAAGGAGCTGCAGCTCGCGCGGATCTTCTGCCTCACGTTCGAGACCAAGTTCTTCAACAAGCACGGCTTCGTCGAGATCGAGGGCACGCCGGTGAGCCCCGAGGTCTACGAGGAGATCATGCGGTCGGTGGACGAGGGCGTCGCCGAGTTCCTCGACCTGAGCTACGTGAAGCCGAACACGCTCGGCAACAGCCGGATGCTCCTGGAGTTGTAACTCTTCGAGTAATTACTCGAAGAGTCTTGACTCGACGAACCCGCCGGCGCCAGGATCACTCCTGTGCCCGAATCGCTCACCGTCGACGAGCTCGCCGCCCGGATCGGCCTGCCCAGCAGCACCATTCGCATGTACCAGACGAAGGGTGTGCTGCACGCGCCGAGACGGCAGGGGCGCGTGGCGTACTACGACGCCTCGCACGTCGAGCGGTTGACGTTGGTGCAGCGGTTGCAGCAGCGGGGGTTCTCGCTGCCCGCGATCGCGGAACTGATCTCGGCACGCGAAAAGGGCGAGTCGGTCGCCGCGGTGCTCGGCATGGGCGAGACCGAGGGGCCCGACGACTGGGTTCGGATCAAGGTGCGCGACATCCGGCACCTCGTTCCGATGGGTGAGGTCCAACCGCGACTCCTCCTCCGGGCTATGCGGTTGGGTTTGGTGCGGTGGAAGTACGGCTGGCCGCACGCGCGTCGCTGGGCACTCGAAGCGGGCGGCCGGTTGGCCGGCCTACGGGTGCCCAGCGATGACGTCATGGACAGCTTCACGCGCCTGCGCACGGCGACCGACGCGGTGGCGGCGGACTTCGTGCGGTTGTTCGAGCGGCAGTTCTGGCCCGAGCTCGCGCGCAAGGCAGGCGACGAGAACCAGCTCGAGAACGTGCGGGCGTTGCTGGTCGAGCTGACGTACACGGCGGAGACCGCGGTGGTGGGGACGCTGCGGGAGTCGATCCGGGACGCGGCCGAGGAGTTCGCGTCACGGCACGGGTTGCTGCCGAGCGACGACTACCAGCCCGCGTGGGCCGAGCAGCCCTTGCCGCCGATCGCCGAGAACCTCATGGACCCGGCGGGGGACCTGCCGAGCGAGCAGGAGATCGAGAACTTCCTGAAACGGGGGGACGAGGATGAGCCTGGTCGCTGATCCCGCCTGGCACGCCCAGGTTCGAGACGAAGGCCTTGTCGTTTACGCGGGTGCGGATCTCGCGTACCTGATCCCGGACCTGCCCAGGGCGGTGGCCGTGGCGCTGGCGGGACTGTTCGAGCCGGTTTTGAGGGGAGCGGCTCGAACGGTCGACGAGAACCGGTTGGGGGAACCGGTTCGCCAGCACGTGGCCCAGCTGAGGACCCTGGGCGCTCTCCGCCCGGCCGGGTTGCCCACCGGCGACGCGAAGAAGCCGATGGGGGTCGGCACGCGCGTCGTCGGGGAGGCACCCGCCGGGCTGGTAGAGCGGTTGCCGCACGACGAGGACCCGGACCTCCTGCTCGTCGTGCGGACCACCGGCACGTTGGTCGACCTGGTCGAGGTGGCGCGCGAGACGGAGGTCCCGCACCTGTTGCTGGACCTCGCGTACCACCACACCGCCGCCGTCGGGCCCTTCGTGGTGCCCGGTGCTGGCGCGTGCCTGGCGTGCCTCGCGGTGCGGGCGGGGCGGCGGTGGGGGGATCCGCCGCCTCCGCCGCACCCGGCGGCGACGTCCTACGAGTTCCCGATCTCCCTTGCCCTGCAAGCGGTTCAGAACATCCGCGACGGCTCGCTGGCGTTGCTCGACACGGTCGTCACCGTCCACCTGGACGAGTTCACGACGACGCGCGAGAGCGTGCTGCCCGCCGCCGGCTGCGAAGTCTGCCCGACGGTCGAGTTCGGGCGCGTGTCACTTCCTTGGGGGAACCATGAACGCGACGGCAGTGCGGTTACCTGACCAGTTCTCACCGGGTGCGGCCGCCGCGAACGCCGCGACGCCCACCTGTTGCTGTTGTTGTTGCTGCTGCGCGGTTTCCTCGGTCGGCGCGGCCGTGCACATCCCCGCGGCGCTGCACCGGGAGACGCAGGACCTCCCGCGACCTCGCAGCCTGCTCGTCCTGCCCGCCGCGATCTTCCCGTTGCTGGTCGTCGTGCTGCCGTTCGCCACGATGGGCGCTGTCTTCGACCTGCACTGGGGCTGGTGGCTCGGCGGCTTCGCGGCGGCGCTCGCGTGGGCCGCCGCCTCCGGTTTCCTCGCCAGGTCGCCGAATCCGGTGGGCAGCGTGGTCCGGTTGCTCGGCTGGTCCGTCCTGTGGTTCCTGGAACCGTTCGTCGTGCTGTTCACGCTGGGACCGATCGCCTCCGTGGACGAGGGTGTCGCGGCGGTGGTCGGTGTGCTCTACGTCGGCGGGGCGCTGGCTCTCGGGTACTGGATCTTCCGGCGGTACCGGGGGAAGCGATGAGGACCGTGGCGGAGGCGCTGGTCGAGCGCGCGGTCGGCTGGCGGCAGGGGGTGGTGTCGCAACTGCACCCCGTGCCGCACAGCCTGTCCGATGTGGACCTCGAAGGCTGGGCCGCGGTGCCCGAGCCGTTCGCGACGGGTGGCACGTCCGGTGGCACCACCAGGGTCGCCGCGATCGCCGAGGCCCTGGAACGCCACGCCGCCGCACGGGCACGGCTGGAGGTCGTCACCGAGGGCGAGTGCTGGCCGCTCGAACACTTCAGCCTGCACACCGTGGAACAGCGGGTGGCCCCGAACTACCGCTACCGCAAGGGATACGTCGACACCCCGTACACGCGGGCGTGGACGCTCCCGGGAAACGACCCGATCCGCGTCCCCGCCGGCCTCGTGGCCCTGGACGCGTCCTACGGCCTGCCCGCGACCTCGTCCGGCCTGGCGGCGGGCGCGTCGACGACCAGCGCACTGCTGCGCGCGGTCCAGGAACTGGTGGAGCGCGACGCGTTCACCACGACCTGGCTGCATTCCCTTGCACCACAACGGTTCGACGCCGACCTCCCGCACGGCGCCCAGGCGTTCGACCTCACCCCGGCCTACAGCCCGCACCCGGTGGTCGCCGTGGCGGGATCGCTCCCGATCGCCGGCAGGTCCCGCCCGACGCTCGGACTGGCCTGCCGGGCGACGACCGCGGAGGCGGTCCGCAAGGCCTACGAGGAGTGGGTGCAGGGCACGGTCTTCGTCGAGGTGTGGCTGGCTCGCAACGGCGACGGTCCCGTCGAGGAGGCCACCGACTTCGACGAGCACGCCGCCTACTACGCCACGCATCCGGCGAAGTGGGACGACCTCCCGTGGTTCCAGGGCTTCGAGGCGGACCCACCGCCGGACGCCCAGGCCCGGGGCACCACGGCTGAACTGACCGAACTGGTGCACGCCCTCGACCGCGCGGGCGTCCGGCTCGCCTACCGCGAGCTCACCACACCGGAACTCTCGGCCGTGGGCCTGCACTGCGTCCGGGTCCTGTCCCCGGACCTGGCCCCGCTGCACTCGGACCACCGCTGGCCCCACCTGGGCGGCCGCGCCGCGGAGCTCGACTGGCGCTACCCGCACGCCTCACCGGGCGCGTTCCCCAATCCCGCACCGCATCCCCTGGGGTGAAGCCGATGTTCGACGACTTCTGGGCCGCGAGCCGCTTCTCACCGCTGCACCAGCGCAGGCTGGGCGACCGCCTGCGGGACTTCCGCCCGCCGTCCCGGCTCGTCGACCCGCTGGAGCCGCCCACGTCCCCGGTCCCGCTCCCCCGCCCGAACGACCGGCTGCAGAAGCTCTTCCGGGCACGCAGGAGCACCCGGGAGTTCACCGGTGAACCGCTGAGCGACAAGCAGCTCGGCACGGTCCTGGGCGCCCTGTCCGACGACAGCGTCCCCTCCGCGGGCGGGCTGAACCCGTTGCGCTGCTACGCCTTCGTCCACGGACGCGCGGTCCGCTACGACATCCGCCGCCACGCGCTGCAGGACCTCGGCCCGGCACCGGACGACCTGGCCGAGATCCTCGGCACCCCGTCCGCACCACCGCTGACGATCGTGCTGGTGCTGGCGGACAAGGACTCGTTCGAGAAGTACGGCGAACGCGCGGGCCGCTTCGGCCTGATCGAGGCAGGCGCCGCGGCGCAGACGATCTGCCTCCGCCTGGCGCAGGAGAAGCTCGGCGGCTACCTGCTGGGCGGAGTGGCCGACAACGAGATGCTCCACTCGCTGGGGCTGCCCCGAGAACTTCGCGTGGCCACAGCAATCGCTTGCGGGCACATGATCACCTGACGTTCATCAGATCGTGTCTACCGAGGACAGTCGACCACCGGCTACAACTGGGCGAGACCCTGCTCACACCCAGAGGAGCTCGCCATGTCGAACACCCTGCGCTCGGCGTTCGCGGGAGCCACCGCCTCCCTCGCCCTCGTCCTCACCGGCACCCCGGCCCTCGCCGTGGACGTCGTCGCGGTCACCGACGACTACCTCTACTCGAAGTCCCTCAGCCAGTTCACAGCACTGCGCGCCCAGCAACCCGACGCGGACCAGCTCGACTGGTCGTCCGACGGCTGCTCGTACTCGCCGGACAACCCCTTCGGCTTCAAGTTCCTGCCGACGTGCCACCGCCACGACTTCGGCTACCGCAACTACAAGCGCCAGGCCCGCTGGAACGAGGCGAACCGCCTGCGCATCGACAACAACTTCAAGGCCGACATGTACAACCAGTGCGGCTCGAGCTGGGCGTGCAAGCGCACGGCCGACCTGTACTACGCGGCCGTGCGCGAGTTCGGCGGCAGCGCGAGCTCGACGGCCACGAGCATCCAGCAGGCGGGCCTGAAGTAGGTCACTCGTCGTCGGCGGGGCCGCCTCCGCGCATCAGGTAGACCACGTTCTCGAGCTCGTCCGGCTTGATCAGCACCTCGCGTGCCTTCGACCCCTCGGACGGCCCGACGACGCCACGGGTCTCCAGCAGGTCCATGAGGCGCCCCGCCTTCGCGAACCCGACGCGCAGCTTGCGCTGCAGCATCGACGTCGAGCCGAACTGCGACGTCACGATCAGCTCGGTGGCCTGCACCAGCAACTCGAGGTCGTCGCCGATGTCGGCGTCGATCTCCTTCTTCTCGCCGGCCTTCTGCGCGGTGACCCCGTCGGTGTACTCGGGCTGGGCCTGGTTCTTGGTGAACTCGACGATCGAGGAGATCTCCTCGTCGCCCACGAACGCGCCCTGGATGCGCACCGGCTTGCCGGCCCCCATCGGCAGGTACAGCGCGTCACCCATGCCGATCAGCTTCTCGGCACCGGGCTGGTCCAGGATGACCCGCGAGTCCGTCAGCGACGACGTGGCGAACGCGAGCCGGGAAGGCACGTTCGTCTTGATCAGACCGGTGACGACGTCGACGGACGGCCGCTGCGTGGCCAGCACCAGGTGGATGCCGGCGGCACGGGCCTTCTGCGTGATCCGCACGATCGCGTCCTCGACGTCACGCGGCGCGGTCATCATCAGGTCGGCCAGCTCGTCGACGATCGCCATGATGTACGGGTAGGGCCGGTAGACGCGCTCGGACCCCGGCGGCGCGGTGATCTCGCCGGACTTCACCTTGCGGTTGAAGTCGTCGACGTGCCGCACCCGGTTGACCTGCATGTCCTGGTAGCGCTGCTCCATCTCCTCGACGAGCCACGCCAGCGCGGCCGCGGCCTTCTTCGGCTGCGTGATGATCGGCGTGATCAGGTGCGGGATGCCCTCGTACGGCGTCAGTTCGACCATCTTCGGGTCGATGAGGATCATCCGGACCTCGTCCGGCGTCGCGCGAGCCAGCAGCGACACCAGCATCGAGTTCACGAACGACGACTTGCCGGAACCCGTGGAACCCGCGACCAGCAGGTGCGGCATCTTCGTCAGGTTCGCGGTGACCATGTGGCCCTCGATGTCCTTGCCGAGGCCGATCACCATCGGGTGCGTGTCCTTGACGGTGGACGGCGCGCGCAGCACGTCGCCCAGGCGCACCATCTCGCGGTCGCTGTTCGGGACCTCGATGCCCACCGCGGACTTGCCGGGGATCGGGGCCAGCAGGCGGACGTTGTCCGTCGCCACGGCGTACGCGATGTTCTTGGTCAGCGCGGTGATCTTCTCGACCTTCACGCCGGGGCCGAGCTCGACCTCGTAGCGGGTGACCGTCGGGCCGCGGGTGAAGCCGGTGACCTGGGCGTCGATCGAGAACTGGTCGAGGACGCCGGTGATGGCCTCGATCATCTGGTCGTTGGCCCTGCTGCGGGTCTTCGGCGCGTCGCCGTCCTTGAGCACGTCCGGTGGCGGCAGCTGGTACTCGCCCTCGACCGCGCGCACGACCAGGGCGGGGGCGGCCGCGGCCTTCTTCGACGGCTTCGGGGACGGCGGCGGGGGCTCGACCGGCTCCTCCAGCGGGAGCTCCGCCTGCGGTTCGTCCGCGGCGACGGGCTCGACGGCCTGGCGGCGGCGCGACGGGCGGCGCAGCCGGACCGGCTTCGGCTCCTCGACGGGCTCTTCCTCGTCGAACGGGGACGGCTCGGCGGGCTTGCCGGGGTGCAGCAGCGAGCGGATCCGTTCGGGCGCCTGGCGGATCGGCGTGTGCGTCACGACCAGCAGGCCGTACGCGAAGATCAGGAACAGCAGCGGCCCGGCGACCCACGGCGTGAGGCCCTGCGCGAGGAACCCTCCCGCGAGGTAGCCCAGGGCGCCGCCGGCGTCACGGCGTTCGAGCGGGTCCATCGGAAGGCCGCCGATGAGGTGGAACATGCCGAGCACACCGATGATCATCAGGAACGAGCCGATGATCAGCCGTGGCCGCGCGTCGGGCTTGGGGTCGGTGCGCATCAGCGTGACGCCGATGCCGAGCAGCACGACCGGCACGACCACCGCCGGGAACCCGACGGAGCTGCGCACG
This sequence comes from Lentzea sp. HUAS12, assembly GCF_024125735.1. Classification (NCBI taxonomy): domain Bacteria; kingdom Bacillati; phylum Actinomycetota; class Actinomycetes; order Pseudonocardiales; family Pseudonocardiaceae; genus Lentzea; species Lentzea sp. HUAS12. The sequence goes on along the minus strand of NZ_CP099738.1, from coordinate 8,718,054 downwards.
GCGACGTCCACCCACTGCCCGACCGGTCCCCCGGCCTGCCACCACACGCCCGCGCCGGTGATGAACGCCAGCGCGATCAGCAGGAGGCCGAGGCCGTCACGGCGGTGTTCGGGGTCCAGGTCCTTGGTGCGGCTGACGGTGCGCACGACGCTTCCGACGCCACGCCCCAAAGCACCCCACACGGCACTGATGGCACCGCCGCTCTTGCGCGCGGCGGGCTTTCTGGACGCGGTGGAACGCGCCCGCGGCTTCGCTGGTGCTTTGCCGCGTGACGTGGTCTTTCTCGAAGTCCCTGTGCGCCCGGCCATGTCTACAAGGTAGTCCCTCGCGCCCCACCAGCCCCGTTTGCAACCGGGACGCGTGCGAAAGCTCATGGTTCACCGGATCGTGCACGGTGTCCTCACGACACGCCGTACGCTGCCCCGCGTGTCCACACCGCTCTTCTGGCGCGTGCTCATGGTGGTCGACCGGGGCCTGATCGCGCTGACCGGCAAGCTCGAGGTCTCGGGCGACATCCCGCCGGAACTGCTCGGCAAGCCGTTGCTGCTGGCCTCCAACCACATCGGCAACCTCGACCCGATGGTCCTCATCGCGGCGTGCCGCAAGATCGGCGTCAACCCCCGGTTCATGCTCGCGGGCGGCCTGCTCGACGCGCCGGTCATGGGACCGGCTCTCAAGGCGTGCGGCCACCTGCGCGTCGACCGCCGGTCCGCGAACGTGGGCGAGGCGATGCACCGGGCCGTCGAGGCGTTGAACAAGGGCGGCGACCCGATCGCCGTGTACCCCGAGGGCAGGATCAGCACCGACCCCGGCCTGTGGCCCGAGCGCGGCAAGACCGGCGTCGCCCGCATGGCGCTGGGCGGCGGCATCCCGGTCGTCCCGATCAGCCAGTGGGGCGCGCACGAGGCCGTCTACTGGGGCAACCTCAGCGTCAGCGGCTGGAGGGACGTCCTGCCGTACCTGACGTCGTGGCTGCGCGCGGTGCGCAAGCGGCCGACGTTCAAGGTGCACTTCGGCAAGCCGGTGGAGCTGTCGGACCTCAGGGCCGAGACCGCGGGGGACGCCCGGCGCGCCCACGAGCGGATCATGACCGCGATCACCGAGGGCTTGGTGCCGTTGCGCCTCGACGAGCCGGACGTGCCGAAGTTCCACGACCCGACGCGTCCGACGACCGGCGCCTCCCCCTGGCGGCCCGCCTGATCGAGTAGACGACCACCGTCACGAGCATCGTCAGCGGCATCGGGTTGCCCATCCACAGCCCGAGACCGAGGTCGACCAACGGGATCGTCAGCGCCAGCACGAACGCCTTGGTGCTCGCCGTGGGCAGCTTGACCTTCGGGTCCGCCCACGGCGTGCGCCCCCACGGCTTCGCGACGCTGAGCCACGTCTGGAAGGCGAACCCGGCGACCATGAGCGCGGTCCCGACCGGTGTCCACGCGCTGACGTCACCGTTCGCCGCGGCTTCGAGCCTGCCGCTCAGCACGAAGATCCCGACGTAGAGCTGCACGACGGTGATCACGAACTTCCCCAGCACCCACCAGTGCTTGAAGTACCCCCACGGCGTCGTGGCGCTGAGCATCATGCCGCTGAACGCGCTGGTGGCGCCCATGAACGCGAGCACGTGGTGGTCCAGCACCCGCGCCATCCTGAACGCGTCGGCGTCACCGGTCTTGAGCCCGTAGAGCAGCAACGTGAACAGTGCGAGCGCCTGACTCAGCCAGCCGACCGACGTCACGACGTGCAGCCACACCAACAGCGTTCGAGCGCGCTTCTGCATGATGGGTAGTGTGCCTACACATCAGCGCGAGCACATCCGGGATCACCCCTAGGAGAGCTCGTGCAGCCTCGCCCGCACCTCGGGTGTGAGCGGGTGGTCGTAGTCCTCGTAGATCGTCAGCGCTTCCAGCAGGTGCGTGCGCGCCACCTCGGGCTGGCCCGCGCTCGTCGCCCCCAGCCCGTGCAACGCCTCCGCGAGGCTCTTGCGGTCGCCGAGCACGCGCAGGAACTCGATCGCCTGCCGGAACGAGTCGCGCCCCTCGGCAGGCCGGCCCAGCTTCGACTGCGCCCAGCCGATGCCGACCAACGCCATCGCCTTGCCGTGCGGAGCGTCGTGCGAGTCCATCAGCTCGAGCGCGCGCCGCGCCGACTCGAGCGCCGCCTCGAACTGGCCAGCCGATCGCAGGATGTCGCTCAGGAACAACCGCGTGCCGCCCTCGCCGAACCACGAGCCGACCTCGACGTGCCCGCGCAGGGCCTCCCCGAACCGGTCGACGGCGAGGTCGAACTGGCGCAGTCCTCCGTACGCCATGCCCAGACCCGTGAGGCTCCACGCGGCACCGACCGGATCACCGATCTCGCGCCGGATCGCCAGTGCGCGGTCGAAGAGCTCCAACGCGTCCGCGAAGCGCTCACCGCGGAACGCCGCCAGCCCCTGGCCGTGCACCGCCCACGAGCGGGCGGCCTGGTTGCCGTCCCGCGCCGCGGCCCGTTCGGCGACGCGGTACGTGCGGGTCCACTCGTCCAGCGCGCTCGACACGATGAAGTAGTTCCACAGCGCCACCGGGATCTGCCACGCCGCGGGCGAGTCGTGCTCCTCGGCGAGCCGCGCCACCGCCAGCAGGTTCGACGACTCCGTGCGGCACCACGTGAACGCCTCGTCGTGCGAGGAGAAGTCCTGAGTGGACAGTGGCGGCAGCAGGAACGCCGGGTGGTCCGGCGGCGCGATCACGGTGCCGGCCGCGTTCGCGGTGTCGAAGTACCAGCCCAGCAGGCGCTTCACGGCCTCGTCGCGGCCACCCGACGACTCCTCGGTGGCGCTGAGCTCGGTGGCGTACAGGCGGAGCAGGTCGTGCAGCCGGAACCGGCCGCGCGCCACCTCCTCCAGCACGTGCCCGCCCGCCAGCACGTCGAGCAACGTCCGCGCCCGCGACACCGGCACACCGGCGAGCGCCGCCACGGCGCCCAGGCTGATCTCGGCACCGGGGTGCAGGCCGATCAGCCGGAACACGCGCGCGGCGTCGGGCTTGAGCGCGAGGTACGACCACGAGAAGGCGGCACGTACGGCCGTGTCCTCGTCGTCGCCCGTGGCCAGCACGTTCAACCGGTCGCGTTCGTCCGCCAGGTCACCCGCGAGGTCGGCGAGGGTGAGGTGCGGCCGGGTGACGACCCGTTCGGCCGCGATCCGCACCGCCAGCGGCAGGTGCCCGCACAGCTCGACGAGCTTCGCGGCGGCAGCGGGTTCGGCGGCCACCCGGTCGGCCCCCACCGCGGACGTCAGCAGTGTCAGGCCCTCGTCGCGCGTGAGGGTCGACAGCGTCAGCGAGTGCGCGCCGTCGCGGGCGACGAGACCGCCGAGGTGGTTGCGGGACGTCACGAGGACCATCGACGTCGACCGGCCGGGCAGCAGCGGGCGGACCTGCTCGGCCAGCCGCGCGTTGTCCAGCAGCACCAGGACCCGTTTGCCCGCGAGGACGCTGCGGTACAGCGCGGACTTCGCCGGCAGGTCCTCCGGGATGCGTTCGGACGGCACGCCGAGGCTCTGCAACAGCTGGTGCAACGCGGTGCCGGGCTGCACGGGCGGCGCCGACGAGTCGAACCCGCGCAGGTCGACGTGCAGCTGACCGTCGGGGAAACGAGATGCCACCTGGTGGGCGAAGCGGACGGCCAGCGCCGTCTTGCCGACGCCACCGGTGCCGGTGATCGCGACGAGCACCGGCGAGTGGTCCTGCGGCACGACCTCGGAGAGCTTCGCGAGCTCCTTCTCCCGGCCGGTGAAGTCGCGGATCTCGTGCGGCAGCTGGACGGGCACCAGCGCGGGCGCCACCGGTTCGGGCTGCGGGTCGTGCCGGCCGACGAGCACCTGCTCGTGCAACTGGCGCAGTTCCGGGCCGGGCTCGATGCCGAGCTCCTCGATGAGCAACCGGCGCAGGTCCGTGTAGACGGCGAGCGCCTCCGCCTGCCTGCCGCCGCGGTAGAGCGCGGACATGAGCAGTCCGTGCAGCCTCTCCCGCAACGGATGCGCGCTCACCAGCGTGGTGAGCTCCCCCGCCACCTCGGCCTCACGCCCGACCGTGAGCATCAACGCCGCACGCTGCTCCACGGCCGTGAGCCGTAACTCGGCCAGACGCGCGCGCTCCACCGCCGCGAACGGCCCCGGCACGCCGTCGAGCGCGATTCCCCGCCACAGCCCCAGGGCCGCGTCGAACGCCCGGATGGCTTGCAGTGGCTCGCTCCGCAGGCGTCCGGCTTCGTCCAGATGCGCGCGGAACACGGCAGCGTCCGAACCACGCGAACTGAGCCTCAGCAAATATCCAGCGTCCGTGGAGAGCAACACGGAACTCGGCGCCCGCGACGCCCTCTCAGGCTCGAACAGCCTGCGCAGCCCGGCGACGTACGTGTGGATGCCGTTGTCGGCGCTGGCAGGGGGATCTTCACCCCACACGGCGTCGATCAGTTCACTGCGCGACACGACGTGATTGGCACGCAAGGCGAGCACAGCGAGAACAGCCCTCTGCCGCGGCGGACCGAGCGCGAGCTCCTCGCCGTCCACCGAGGCCGCGAGCGCGCCCAGCAAGCTGACGCGCAACTCGTTCTGCACCCTGGTTCTCACTTCGTCGCTGTCCGCAGTCACCTAGCAACCTACCGTCAGTTTTCGTCCAGAGGCCATCCAGAAGGCGTGCAGAGACGTACTCAACACTTCACTCAGGTGGATTGGGCCGAAATGAGGGGCGGCGGATGAACGCGGCGGAGGTCTTCGACACGCTCGGACTGGAATACCAGCGCGCCTGGTCGCACCAGCCCGCACTGCACGGCACCCTCGCCTGGTTCGCCGCGACCCAGCCGTCAGGCTCGCGCGTGCTCGACATCGGTTGCGGCACAGGCGTTCCCGTGGCCCGCAACCTCGCCAAGGCCGGCATGAAGGTCACCGGCCTCGACGTGTCCCCGGTGATGGTCGACATCGCGGCGGAGCAGGTCCCCGACGCGACGTTCCACAAGATCGACATCCGCGACTTCGAGTCACCTCCCGGTTCGTGGGACGTCATCTGCGCCGTCTTCTCGCTGCTGCAGATGACCCAGGCCGAGATCGTGCAGACCCTCGGCCGCATCTCGACGTGGCTGCGGCCCGGCGGCCACTTCTTCCTCGCCACCGTCGCCATCGACGTCGAACAGGTCACCCTGCCCTGGATGGGCCAGGAGATCGAGGTGTCGTCGTTCTCCGAGGAGAACTTCGAGGCGCACCTGAACGAGGCCGGGCTGCGGGTCGTGCGCCGGAGCCGGCCGGTGTTCACGCCGTCGTACCCCGGCGCCACGCCCGAGGAGTCGCTGCACCTGGTGTGCCAGCGCCCCTAGAAGCCGGCCGGTGCCGCTCCTTCCCGCACAGCGCCGTCCTTCACGAACCACGCCGTCGCCCGCTCACGTTCGTCGGTCAGCAGGAAGAAACCGGCCGGCGCGTCCCCCTCGGAGTCCCGGAGCCGGGCCAGTTCGGCGACCTGCGAGCGCAACCAGTCCACCGACGACTCGCGGACATCGCCGCCGTAGGACACGTAGAGCGTCCAGTTGAACGGTCGCACCGGCACCGACCACCCGTCGGAGTACGGGTCGTGCCGGTGCGCGGCCAGCACCTCCTCGACCGCCGCGCGCTGCTCCTGCGCGAACTCGAGCCAGCCCCGTACGCCCACGTACATCCCCATCAGTGCTGCTCCGCCAGCGCGCGCCCGATGAAGTGCGCCGACAGCAACGCGAAGATGTACGCCTGCAGCACCTGCACCAGTGCCTCCAGGAAGAACAGCGCGATCGCCAGCGCGAACCCCAGCACCGACACCGGCTTGAGGTAGATCGGCGCGTTGAACAGCAGGAACTCGGCACCGAGCGTGAACACCAGGATCAGCAGGTGCCCCGCGAACATCGCCGCGAACACCCGGATCGCGAGGTTCACCGGGTCGAAGAAGAACTTGAGGATGACCTCGGTCGGGATGAGCAGCCCCCACAGCACGGGCTTCGGCACGTCCGGGATGACGAACTGGTTGCGCAGGTAGCCCTTCAGCCCGAACTTGCGGATGCCCACGAAGTGGTAGAGCGGAAAGATGATCAGCAACGCGATCGCGAACGGGAACCCGCTGTGCGTGAACGTCGGGAACTGCACGAGCGGGATCAGCCCGTAGACGTTGTTGACGAGCACGAAGCAGAAGATGCTGACGATCAACGGCACGTAAGGCGCGAATTCCCTGGCGCCGATCTGCTCACGCGCGATGGTGTTGCGGCCGAAGTCGTAGACCGACTCGGCGGCGAACTGCCAGCGTGTCGGGATCAGCCGGAGGTTCCTGGTGGTGACCAGGAAGAACGTCAGGATGATCACCACCGACAGCACCAGCAGGGCCTGCGGTTTGGTGACGGAGAAGTCGAACGGCAGGCCTAGCGGCTCGTGCCAGGTGAACATCGGCGGGAGAAGAATGTCGTCTTTACCCGGCGGTTGGAAAACATCGGCCATTGGGCGAACCCCCTCGTCCATGGTCTGGGATCAGACCTTATCGGACGAGGGGGACGCAGATCACAGCGGGGTCACGGAAACCCCCGGAAGTGTCAGACCGGAATGACCGTGGGAACGATCATCGGACGGCGCCGGTAGGTCTCCGCCACCCAGCGGCCCACGACGCGGCGCACGGCCTGCGCGACCCGGTGCGTGTCGGTGATGCCCTCGGCCTCCGTGCGCGCCAGCTCCATCTCCACGAGCGGCACCACGGCCTCCAGCGCCTTGGGGTCGTCGGAGAAGCCGCGGCCGGAGATCGTCGGCGACGTCACGGCACGGCCGGTCGCCTGCTCGATGGCGACCGAGATCGAGATGAAGCCGCCCTCGCCGAGCACCAGGCGGTCGGACAGCGTCGACTCGCCGACGTCGCCCACGGACAGGCCGTCGACGTACACGTGGCCCACGACGACCCGGCCCGAGACCGCGGCCTTGCCGTCGATCAGGTCCACGACGACGCCGTCCTCGGCGATCACGACGTGGTCCTCGGCGACACCGGTGGCGACGGCGAGAGCCGCGTTGGCCCTCAAATGCCTCCACTCGCCGTGCACGGGCATCACGTTGGACGGCCGCACGGCGTTGTAGAGGAACAGGAGTTCGCCTGCCGGCGAGTGGCCGGAGACGTGCACCTTGGCGTTGCCCTGGTGCACGACGGTCGCGCCGAGCTTGGCGAGGCCGTTGACGACGTTGAAGACCGCGTTCTCGTTGCCGGGGATCAGCGACGACGCGAGGATGACCGTGTCGCCCTCGCGGATCGAGATCTGGCGGTGCTCGCCGCGGGCCATGCGCGACAGCGCGGACAGCGGCTCGCCCTGCGACCCCGTGGAGACGAAGAGGACCTCGTTCTCGTCCATCTTCATCGCGACGTCGAGGTCGACGAAGAGGCCGTCCGGGACCTTGAGGAAGCCCAGCTCGGACGCGATGCCCATGTTGCGCACCATCGAGCGGCCCACGAAGGCGACCTTGCGCTTGTACTGCACGGCCACGTCGAGGACCTGCTGGACACGGTGCACGTGCGAGGCGAAGCACGCCACGATGACGCGCTGGTCGGCCTTGCGGATCACGTTCTCCAGCACGGGGCCGATCTCGCGCTCGGGCACGACGAAGCCGGGCACCTCGGCGTTGGTCGAGTCGACCAGGAACAGGTCCACGCCCTCGTCGCCGAGGCGCGAGAAGCCGGCCAGGTCCGTCAGGCGGCCGTCGAGCGGCAGCTGGTCCAGCTTGATGTCACCGGTGTGCAGCACCAGGCCGGCGGACGTGCGGATGGCGACCGCGAGCGCGTCCGGGATCGAGTGGTTCACGGCGAAGAACTCGAGCTCGAACGGCCCGAACGAGCGCCGCTCCCCCTCCTTCACCTCCACGAGCTGCGGGGTCTGGCGGTGCTCCCGGCACTTGGCGGCGAGCAGCGCCAGCGTGAAGCGGGAACCCACGACCGGCACGTCGGGGCGCAGCTTCAGCAGGAACGGGACCGCGCCGATGTGGTCCTCGTGGCCGTGCGTCAGGACGATGGCGTCGATGTCGTCGAGCCTGTCCTCGATCGCGCGGAAGTCCGGCAGGATCAGGTCGACGCCCGGCTGGTCGTCCTCGGGGAACAGAACGCCGCAGTCGACCACGAGCAGCCTCCCGGCGTGCTCGAAGACGGTCATGTTGCGGCCGACCTCGCCGATTCCGCCGAGAGCGACGACGCGGAGGCCGCCTTCCGGCAGTGCGGGTGGCAGTTCGGTCGATTGGGTCACGCGTTGACTCCCAGTTCGGCCGCGATGGCCTCGATGTCCTCGGCTGCGGCGGGCACCAGCGGCAGACGGGGATCCCCCACGTCCAGTCCGCGCAGGCGCAGCGCAGCCTTCGTGTACGTCACGCCGGGAACCCGGCGGAAGGGTCGCAGCAACGGCAGCAGCGACTCGTGGATTTCCTTTGCCCGGACCACGTCTCCGGATTCATACGCATCGACGAGATCGCGCAGGCGATCTCCGGCCAGGTGACCGATGACGCTCACGAACCCGACGGCGCCCACGGACAGCCACGGCAGGTTCAGCGGGTCGTCGCCCGAGTAGTAGGCGAGATCGGTCGAGGCGATCACCCGGCTGCCCGCGTGCAGGTCGCCCTTGGCGTCCTTCACGGCGAGGATCCGCGGGTGCTCCGCCAGGCGCAGCAGCGTGTCGACCTCGATCGGCACGATGGCGCGCGGCGGGATGTCGTAGAGCATCACCGGCAGGTCGGAGGCGTCCGCGACGGCGGTGAAGTGCGCCAGCAGGCCCTCCTGCGGCGGCCGCGAGTAGTACGGCGTCACGACCAGCACGCCGTGCGCGCCCGCCTTGGACGCCTGCTCCACCAGGTGGATGCTGTGCGCGGTGTCATAAGTGCCCGCACCGGCGACCACGGTCGCGCGGTCGCCCACGGCCTCCACGACGGCCGTGAGCAGCGCGGCCTTCTCCCGGTCGGTCGTGGTCGGGCTCTCGCCGGTCGTGCCGTTGACGACCAGGCCGTCGTTGCCCAGGTCCACCAGGTGTTTCGCCAGTTCCTGCGCCTTGGGGAGATCGACCTCGCCACGACGGTCGAACGGGGTGACCATGGCGGTGAGAACGCGGCCGAACGGGCGGTCCGGCCCTGCGTACGGGCTTCCTGGCATGCGCAGAAACTACCCGAGTTCAGACGCTTCGGTTCAACGACCGCACCCGTTGCACCGCGTCGGCGTCACCGCTGTATTCCACACGGGCCTCGTCGCGCCCGAAAGCCAGCATCACGAGCTCGGGCACCTCGCCGGTGATCACCACGCCGTTCGCGCCCTGCTTGGCGACGACGTGCTCGCCGTCGGGCCGCACCAGCGTCACACCGACGGGCGACGACTTGTACGTCATGCGCGCGGTCAACGGCAGCAGCTTCCACAGCGTCGCCTCGCGCCGGGCGTCGTACGGCCGTGGCTCCCAACCGGTCTGTGCGCGCCGCACGTCCTCGTGGTGCACGAAGTACTCGGCGGTGTTGATCACGTTGTCGAACGGCTGGATCCAGAACGGCGGCGTGCGGACCAGGTCCAGGAGCTCGCTCCACGCCTTGTGCGTGTAGTCCTCCTGGACCTTCTCCGTCCACTTCGCGAAAACGGGCAGCACTATGCCGGGCGCGGTGTCCGGGCGGCGCTCGCGGATCGCGAGGTGGGCGGCCAGGTCCTTGGCCGACCAGGTGCCGCACAGCGTGGGCGCGTCGGGGCCGAGCTCGGTCATCAGGTCGACGAGCGCCTTGCGCTCGTCACGGGCGAGACTCACCCGCCCATTGCACCACAGCCGGCTCAGGCCTCGTTCGGCTTGTAGCAGGCGGTGAACCCCGTCGGCTTGGACGAGTTGTCGGCCAGCAGCTTGACCACCTGGTCGCGCTTGAGGTTCTCCGGGTAGCCGGGCCAGTCCGGTTCCTGCCCGTTGACGTGCAGCTCGTCGAGCCAGTAGCCCGACTGACCGGAGACCTTGGCCATCTCGAGGTCGCAGCCCTTGACCCGGACCACGACCTCGATGATCTTCTCCGAGGACTTGACCGTGCGCTTGCCGATCTTCTTGGACTTCTTCTCCTTCTCCGTGCTGGGCGCGCCGGGGTTGCTGAACCCGGCCGCCTTGAGCTCGGCGACGAACTTGTCCTCGTTGCCGGAGCAGGCCGTCAGAGCGGCCGCGCAGGAGAGGGCGAGCAGGGCAGGAGCGATCTTCCGCTTCACCGTCAGTTGTCCTTCTTCGCGCTGATGCTGCCGTCGAGTTTGCTGCCGTCCTTGGCGCCCGCCAGGCACCAGATCTTGCGTTCCGCGTTGCCGCTCTTGTCCTTGGCCCACGCGCTCTCGCTCGGGACCAGGGTCGTGAGCTTGAGGTTCGCCCCGTCCTTGATCCACGCCGAGTTCAGCGTCATCTCGCACCGGGCCACACCGAGGCTCTTCAGCGCGTCGACCCCGGGATAGGCGGCGTCGGGGAAGTTCGACTGCACGGGCAGGCTGTCGATCACGTCGAACACCTCGAAGTCGTGTGGCTTGTCGCACTCCTCGCGGGTGTCCGAGTTGAGCAGCTTGGTCGGGGCGACCTCGCCGATGCCGCACGTGTTCTCGTAGAGCTGGAACACCGGGACCTCGGCGCCCTCGCCGTAGGTGAGCGCCGCGCTGCCGCTGCTGCCGCCGGGAGCGGTGAACGCCTTGTGCACGAAGATGCCGCCGGTGAACGCCGCCGCGGCGATGACCGCCGCGCCGACCAGCGCGAGGATGCGGTTGCGCTTCTTCTTCGCCGGGTCGGCGGCCGCGGGCTGCTGGTACTGCTGGGTCTGCACCGGCGCGATGCCGGTCGGCGGCGTCGGCTGGTTGCCGATGCTGGAGAGCATCGCGCGCGCCTGCGGACCGGACAGCCGGGCGTTCGGGTCGGCGATCAGCAGACCGGTGATGACCGCGCCGAGCACGCCCGTCGCGCGGGTCAGCCGCGGTGTCTCGCTCATGATCGCGTGCAGCGTCGAGGCCGTGGAGGAGCGCTCGAACGGGCTCCAGCCCTCGACGGCGTAGCAGAGGGTCGCGCCCAGGGCCCACAGGTCGGACGCGGGACCGGCCTCGTGGCCGTGGATGCGTTCCGGCGCCATGTACGCGGGCGAGCCGATGAGGCTGCCGCTCGTGGTCAGGCGCGGGTCGTCGACGGCCTGGGCGATGCCGAAGTCGGTGAGCTTGAGCTTGCCGTCCGGGCGCACCATCAGGTTGCCGGGCTTCACGTCGCGGTGCACGATCCCGGCCTGGTGCGCGGTCTCGAGCGCGGACAACGCCTGCAGCGCCATCGAGATGACCTGGTTCTGCGGCATCGGGCCGTGCGTGCTGATCAACGTCGACAGCGTCGCCGCCTCGACCAGCTCCATGATGATGTACGTCGTGCCGTTCTCGTTGATGGCGTCGTACACCGTCACCACGGCCGGGTCGTTGAGCTTGCCGGCCGTGCGCGCCTCACGCAGGGCGCGCTCTTCGAGCACACGGCGTTCCTCGTGCGCGATGCCGTCGGGCAGGTGCAGTTCCTTGACCGCCACGAAACGCCCGATGTGGCGGTCCTGGGCGCGCCACACGATGCCCATGCCACCGCGGCCGAGCTCGGCCACCAGGGCGTACCTGCCCGCGATGAGGCGCGGTTCGACTGCCTGTCCGTGCAACGTGCGCTCCTGAAGCCTGGGAACCGGGGGCGTTGACGGTACTTGAGACCCGCCAACCGGGGGATCGGTTCCTAGGCTTCCGGCGCTACAACCAGTTCGTGACCTGCGGCACGCAAGGCCACCACGGCACGGCCCAGATCGGCGTGCTTCACGAGCAGGTGGTCCGTGTCGTATGTGGACAGCGCGAACAACGAGACTCCCGCCGCCGCCAGTTCGCCCGCGAGCGCGGCCATGATGCCGGTGAGCGTGAACTCCAGCGGCCCGCGCACGGTGAGCAGCCGCCAGCCCTTCTCGGCCGCGTCGCCGTCCACCGCGAACGAGGCCGGGGCGATGATCGACAGCTCGGCCGGGGTCCTGGTCACGGACACCAGCACGCCGGTGAGGTCGAGCAGTCCGGCGGGGACAGGGGCGTCCGGTGCCAGGCGCGTGACCGCGTATTCGCCGGGCGGGACGTCCACGATGAGCCGCTTCATGGAGGTCAGCCTTCAACCACCAGCGGGCTGGAGGCAACTTCTGTGCCGTCCGGGAGTGTCGAGATGACGAAGTCCGCGAACGCGTTGGGCGCGGCCTTGGTCAGTTCGCGCAGGCACGCGACGGCGAGCTCGCGCAGTTCGACGTTGATGTGCTCCGTGGCGCGCATCGCGATGAAGTGGCGCCACGAGCGGTAGTTGCCCGTCACGACGATCTCGGTGCCGGTGGCGTTGGGCAGCACGGACCGTGCGATCTGCCGCGCGCGCCGCCCGTTGACGGTCTTCTCCAGGCTCTGCACGAGGTCCTCGTACGCCTTCAGGCTCGCCTCGGTCGCGGCGACGAACCGCGCGTGCAGTTCCGGGTCCCCGGCGATCAGCGACGGCTCGACGACGTCGGTCGGGTCGGTGCGCTGGGAGAGCTGCGAGTAGGAGAAGTGCCGGTGCCGGATCAGCTCGTGGGTGAGCGAGCGGGGCAGCTCGGTCAGGTAGAGCGAGGCGCTGCCGTGCTCGAACGCGGCGAGGTGCCCGACGTCGAGCAGGTGGTGCAGGAACGTCGCGTTGGTGTTGGTCATGGGGTTCGAGCGGTCCCACGACTGGTAGCAGGCCCGGCCGGCGAACTCGACGAGCGCCGCGCCACCGTCCGCGTCGGTCGTCCACGGGACGTCGTCCGGCGGGATGAACTCGGTCTTGGCCACCAAACGCACTCTCGGCATGGCCTCGACATTAACCGTGACGCCAGGCGGTGGTTGCACGATGTCGGAAGTGACGTCATAGTGGTGTCATGGATCTGTCGCCGTACATCGCGTCACTGCGCGAGGACCTGGCGACGGCCGCGTCAGCGGGGGATGAGAACACCCGTCGAACGGCCGCCGCGTTGTCCGCAGCGCTCGAGCCAGCCGCGCGACTGGCGATCATGAACGCACTGTCCGACCTCGCCGCGGAGGTCACCGCCTCCCTGGACGGCCAGGTCGTGGACGTACGACTCGCCGGCCGTGACGTCCAGGTGGTCGTCACGGGCTCCGCCGAACCGGAGCCGGAGCCCGCTCCGCGCCAGGAGGCGCCGAACTTCGGTGACGCCACCGGTGACATCAGCCGCGTCACGCTGCGTCTGATCAACGAGCTCAAGTCGAAGGCCGAGGCCGCCGCGGCGGCCCAGGGCGTGTCGCTGAACTCGTTCATCCAGCAGGCCGTCGGTGGCGCCGTGCACGGCAAGCACAAGCACCACGGACACAAGGGGTGGAGCGGGAACGCGGGCTCGGGCTCGCGGGTCCGCGGATGGGTGCAGGGGTGAGCGGGATGACCGAACCGACAGCGGAACCGACCGAGCCGTCCGGCGTCGTGCGCCAGCAGAGCTTCGAGTTCGCGGGCATCGCCGAGATCGACATCTCGCTGCTCAGCGGCCGGGTGCAGGTGCAGCTCGTCGACGCGCCGGGTGTGCACGTCGAGGTGCGGCACGACCCGAACGCGGGCAACTCGTGGACCGAGGGCCTGAGCAGCGTGCTGAGCTGGGTCAGCGGCCAGTTCGGCCCCGACAAGACCGCTCCCCCGACGGGTCCGGAGGAGGCCGTGCGCGACGCACGCGTCGAACTGCTGGGCAACCGTTTGCGCATCGAATCGTCCAAGGCGCTGCCGTTGCGCGCCGTGCCGCTATCGGTGGTGGTGACGGCACCCGTCGGGTCGCACGTCGCCTCACGGACCGGTGCGGCCGACGTCGTCGTGACGGGTGGCGCGGGTCGTCTCGACCTCAACACCGGCACGGGCAGCGTGTCCGCGGACCGGGCGACCGGCGAGGCCAAGGTGAACTCGGGCGCCGGCACCGTTCGCCTGGGCACGATGCTCTCGACGCTGAAGGCCAAGACGGGCAGCGGGGACGTCGAGGTGTCGTCGGTCGGCGGCGCCACCACGCTGGTCACCGGCACGGGTGACGTGTGGCTGGGCGCCGTGCAGGGCGACGTCCAGGTGCGCACCGGCAGCGGCGACCTGACGGTGGCCGACGCCGCGTCCGGCGAGATCCACCTGGGCACCGGCTCGGGTCACATCCGCGTCGGCGTCCGGCAGGGCACGCTCGCGCGCATCGACCTGGTGTCGACGTCCGGCACCGCCCGCAGCGACTTCGACGTCTCGTCCGAGCCGCTGGGTGACGCCACCCTGTCGGTCACGGGCCGCACGGGCAGCGGCAACGCGCTGGTGACCGCCGCGACGAGCTGACCGGGGGGTCGGAAAGGCCCGGACGGCGTCCTCACGGCTCCTGGAACGGTTTGGAGCCGCCGGGGACGTCGTCCGGGAAGATCGGGCAGCGCAGCTCCCCGGTCAGGAACTTCCTGATGAAGCTCGAGAAGCTGCCGTCGTAGGACCACTTCTGCCGCATGTCCGTGATCAGCACGGTCCACTCGTCCGGCTCGCCCTTGGTGAACCACAGGCAGTGGTCGCCGTTCGCGGTCATGCCCCAGGGCAGCAGCCCGGGTGACTCCGGGTGGGCGCGCAGACCGGGCTGACGGCGCAGCGCCCGCAGCATCTTGGGCGCCGTGGACATCCAGTTCATGAAACCGGCACGTGCCGTCGGGTGCAGGATGCGGACGTAACCACCGACGATCAGCGGTGGATAGGCCTCGGCGAGGTGCACGTAGTCGCTGGGCAGGGCCGTGCCGGCACGCGCTTCGACCGCGTTCCAGTCGACCGGGTCCGGACGCCTCTCCGGCGCTCCCAGCAGATCGATCCACTCGTCAGGCGGCACCGTTCACCTCCGTGACCCTCAAGCATCGCCTGTGGCACTTGGGATTCGGTTGTACCGCAGTCCAGCCGCGACCAGTGAGACGACGGCGTCGAACGCGTCCTGAATGTGAGGATTCCCCCACTCCTGGGCGTGCGCCGGGTGGTGGAACGCCTGCGTCGCGTCCCACACCGCCTGTGCCGTCCTCGGCACGTCGTCCGTCACGAACTCGTGGGTATCCACTCCCGCCTGGATGATGCGCGCGATCAGGCCCACCAGGTGCTCGACGTGGTCCTCGACGACGCCGCTGCTCTCGCCGACCAGGGTCTTGTACGTCGTGAACAGCTCCAGGTCCTCGGTGTGCGAGCGCCGCTTCCTGTCGAAGAGCCTCTGCAGCCACTCCCGCAGCACCTCGGAGGCGGGCAGGCCCCGGTCGAACGCCGGTTCCATCTCCTGGTGGATCGCGTCGAGCCAGCGCCTGGTCACCGCCTCGCGCAGCGCGGCCTTGGTCGCGAAGTGGCGGTAGACGCTGCCGTGGCTGACCCCGAGCGCCTTGGCGACGTCGACCACCGTCGCCTTGGCCGGGCCGTACCTGCGCAGCACCTCTTCGGTCGCCACGAGGATCGCCTCCGCGGTCAGCGCCTCCGCCACTCCACTCACCTCTCGCTGTCCAGCATCGCCATCTGCTCGGCCGCGTAGCGCGTGCCCGCAGCGGCTCCGAGAGGAACAACGGCCTCGATCTCGGCCAGTTCCCGCTCGGTGAACGTCACGTCGGCGGAACCCACCGCCTCCTCAAGCCTCGCACGCTTCGTCGTGCCGACCAGAGGCACCACGTCCTCACCGCGCGACGCGACCCACGCGATCGCGAGCTGCGCGACCGTGACGCCCTTGGCCTCGGCGATCTCGTTGAGCTTGGTGACGAGGTCCTGGTTGCGGGTCAGGTTGTCGCCCTGGAACCGCGGCGCGTGGCCGCGCCAGTCGCTCGCGTCGAGGGTGAGCGGCTTCGAGGAGATCAGGCCGCGCGAGAGCACGCCATACGCCGTGATGCCGATGCCCAACTCACGGGTGGTCTGCAGGATCTCCCGCTCGACACCGCGCTCCAGCAGGCCGTACTCGATCTGCAGGTCCGCGATGGGGTGCACGGCGTGCGCCCGGCGGATGGTCTCGGCACCGACCTCGCTCAGGCCGATGTGCCGGACGCGGCCCTTGTCGACCTGCTCGGCGATGGCGCCGATGGTGTCCTCGATCGGCACGCTCGGGTCGAGCCGGGCCGGCCGGTAGATGTCCACGTGGTCGGTGTCCAGGCGCTGCAACGAGTACGCGAGGAAGTTGGCCACCGCGACCGGCCGCGTGTCGAACCCGATGAACGCGCCGTCGGCGTCCCTCATGCCGCCGAACTTGACGCTGAGCCGCACCTCGTCGCGACGACCCCTGATCGCCTCCGCGACCAGCAGCTCGTTGTGGCCCTGGCCGTAGAAGTCACCGGTGTCGAGCAGCGTGACCCCGGCGTCCAGTGCGGCCCGGACCGTCGCGATGCTCTCGTCCCGGTCGGCCGGGCCGTAGGCGTTGGACATGCCCATGCAGCCCAGGCCGAGGGCGGACACGACCGGACCGGTGGCTCCGAGCTGGCGCTTCTGCATTTCGAACCCCTTCGTCGTCTTCGGTGTCTCCACCATGCCCGATGGACTGACAGATTTCAATATCTGTCAGTCCATAGTTGTCGAGTTCATTGACAAAAGAGTTTTGAACGTTCAAAGTCTTTTTTGCGATGAGAGACGTCATCTACCTGGACCGGATGGAGCAGGCCGAGACCCTGCTCAAGCCGCAGCGCGTGGAGGTGCTGCGGCAGCTCGCCGCGCCGCGTTCGTGCACCGAGATCGCCGAAGTGCTCGACCAGACGCCGCAACGCGTGCACTACCACGTGAAACAGCTGGTCAAGGCCGGTCTGGCCACCCAGGTCGCCGAGCGCAAGGTGCGCGGCGTCCAGGAGGGCCTCTACCAGGCGGTGGCGCGGTCGTACTGGCTGTCGCCGCGCCTGGTCGGCCGGATCGGGACGCGCGACGAACTGGCATTGGGGC
Source organism: Lentzea sp. HUAS12 (assembly GCF_024125735.1). Taxonomy (NCBI): domain Bacteria; kingdom Bacillati; phylum Actinomycetota; class Actinomycetes; order Pseudonocardiales; family Pseudonocardiaceae; genus Lentzea; species Lentzea sp. HUAS12. The sequence continues at coordinate 8,701,131 of NZ_CP099738.1, read as the reverse complement.
ACCTCGTGGACCTCGCCGAACAGATCCAGGACGACGTGGCGGCGCTCGACAGGTCGAGCGAACTGCCGTCCGTGGGCGTGTCCGGCGAGATCCGGGTGCCGCCCGAGGACCGAGCGCGCTTCCTGGCCGACCTGCAGACGACGTTGCAGGACCTCTTCACCCGATACGGCGGCGCGGAAGGGGATGCGTTCCGCATCGCGCTCGCCTGCTACCCCAAGGGAGACGATCGATGAGCACCGGAGTTGTCCGCGTCCGCACCACCGCTTCCCCCGCCAGGGCCTTCCAGGCGCTGACCGAGGCCGACGACCTGCGCGTCTGGCTGGCCGAGCACGCCGACGTGGACCTCGAGCACGGCGTGTACGAGTTCTGGGGGCGCTACACGCCCGAGGGCGAGCGCGGCCGGCAGAAGCTGCTGGAGGCCACCTCTTCTTCGGTGCGCTTCTCGTGGTTGCTGCACGGCACCGACTACACGATCGAACTCGGCGTGGAGGAGCGCGACGGCCAGACGCTGATCGTGGCGTCGCAGTCGCCGTACCCGGACTGGGGCGCCGGCATCGAGGACGAGGGCAAGGCGGGCGTCGTCCAGACGTTCTGGTCGCTGTCGCTCGCGAACCTCGTCGAGCACGTCGAGGGCCGTCCGGTCTTCGCGCTGTGCGACTTCTCGACGCCGGAGCAGCGGATCGAGGTCGACATCGCGGCCACGCCCGCGGCGATCATCCACGCTCTGACCGACGAGGACGTGTTCGCGCGGTACTTCGGGGCCCGCTGCTCGATCGAACCGCGCGTCGGCGGCCGCTGGGCGATGGGGAGCAGCTTCGACGACGAGCCGAACCCCGCCAAGGTCATCGCCCTGGACTCCGACCGCTTCGCGATCGAGTTCCCGGACGGCATGGTCTCGGACTGGCAGCTCAAGGGCTCGGAGGGCAAGACGCGGCTGACGTTCGTGCAGAGCGGCTTCGACCCGGCCGACCCGCCGTACGGCTCGTGGATGGGCTGGCTGTCGGGGTTCGCGGACATGCGCCGCATGCTCGAACTGCCGGACTGGCGCCCGATGTGGCACTCCTACGAGGCCCCCGGACTGCCCGACGGCGTGCTCGTCTACGAATAAACGGGCGCGAAACGGGCGGGTGAGAGCCAGATCATTCGGCTCTCACCCGTTTGCGCATGGCTTTCGTCGGCGACGGGCCGATATCTTCGGGGTCGTGCTCGAGTCAGCGCGAATCACCGTGGCCGCCGTGTTGATCGCTTTCTCCGTGACGGCGGCGGTCTTCTTCAACTACTAGAACCAGGCCATGACCACGGCCGGCGACGCGGCGAGAACGCTGAACCGCGCGAATCGGCCCACCATGCCGGTGGCGACGAACATCAGCGTGGACATGCCCGCGAGCCCGGCGAGCACGCTCGTCGCCATGAACGGCGGCACCCCGACCAGCGCGCTCACCCCGTGCGTGCCCGCCATCCAGTTCGGGTGCGCGCGGCACTTCACGTGGATCCAGTCGCCCCAGCGGTGCAGGCGCGTGCCGGGGCCGAACCAGCGCTTCAGCCTCGACGGCTTGCCGCTCGGCTTGCGGTGCAGCAACTTCGGCAGGTGGATGTCGCCGCGTGCCGCGTAGAAGTACAGCAGCTTGCCCAGCACCTGGCCGACCGCCACCGACAGGCCGACGATCCAGAACGATGTGTCCGGCCAGCGCGCGCAGAGTCCCAGGACGAACATCTCGATGCTGATCAAGGGGACTAGCGCTGAGCCGAACGCGACCCCGAAGGTGAGGCCAACCAGGGCGAGCACCCGGCCGAGGTTACACAGATCTCAGTCGTCGAGTCGGACCGCGAGCTCACCGGACACCCGGACCTCGCGCAACGGACGCCCGCCTGCGTCCAACGTGCGTACGGTGCCGTCCCCCGTCCAGCCCAGTCGTTCGTAGAAGTTCTTGGACGCCTTGTCGGCTTCGGGCACCCACGCGATGCCGCGCGTGGCCCCGGACTCCCGCAGGCGTTGGGCGGCTTCCGCGACGAGCCGCGTGCCGTGCCCCCTGCGGCCCCAGCGCGGCTCCACGAGGACGCTGACGAGCGCCGTGGTCTCCGCGTCGGCGGGCAGGCTCCCGTCCGCCCTGGCGACTTCTTCCTCGGGCGCCTTGCTGGCGACGACGAACCCGACCGTCCACTCGCCCTCCGTCGCCTTGAGCACGGCTCCCTGCTGCACGGCGAGTGCCCACGCCTCATCGGTGTCGAGCGTGTCGAGGACTTCGGGAGGGAGCAGCTCGGCATAGGCGAGCCGCCACGTCTCCCGGTGGATGCGGACGATCTCCTGGAGATCAGCAGCGGTGGCGATGTCCACGCCGGCGTCGGCCATGGACGCACCCTATCGACGTCGAATTGTCAGGGGTGCGTGGCACCATCGCCCCCGTGCAGAGCATGAGCGCCGACGTCGCCCGCCGAATCGCCCTGGCGGCCCAGGGCTTCACCGACCCGAGACCGTCCGCCGCCACCCGCAGACACCTGCAGCGCGTCCTGTCCCGCGTGCAGCTGTTGCAGATCGACTCGGTGAACGTGGCCGTGCGAGCGCACTACATGCCGCTGTTCTCCCGCCTGGGCTCCTACGCACCGTCCCTGCTGGACGAAGCCGCCTGGACCCACTCGGCGCGCAAACCCCGCATGCTGGTCGAGACGTGGGCGCACGAGGCGTCCCTGGTGCCCGTGGCCGACTGGCCGCTGTTCCACTCGGGAGCGAAGAAGCGCGGCTGGTGGCAGCACTACCAGACGGTCGTCGAACGCTCCCCGCAACTGGTCGACGACGTCCTCGCCGCCGTGAAGGAACTGGGCCCGATCGGCGCCGGCACCCTCGAGAAGGCCCTCATGGGCGACCGGGGCCGCGCGAAGGGCCCGTGGTGGGACTGGTCCGAGGTCAAGCGCATCTGCGAGGTCCTGTTCGGCGTGGGCGTCCTGACCACCGGCACCCGCCGCAGCTTCGAGCGCCTGTACGACCTGACCGAACGCGTCATCCCACCCGACGTGCTCGCTCAGAAGTGGGACGCGGACTCCGGCGCCCGCGAACTCGTCCAGCGCTCCGCGGTCGCGCTGGGTGTGGCGACCGAACCGGACCTGCGCGACTACTACCGCCTGGACCCCCGCCGCTCCCAGGCCGCCGTGGCGGCGCTGGTGTCGGACGGCGTGCTGGAGCCGGTCGCGGTCGAGGGCTGGAAGGGCGTCGGCTACCGGCACGTCGACGCCCGCGCGCCACGCCGTGTCACGGGACGCGCGTTGCTGTGCCCGTTCGACCCGCTGATCTGGGAGCGCGCGCGGACCGAGCGGATCTTCGGGTTCCGGTACCGCATCGAGATCTACGTGCCGGAGCCCAAGCGGGTGCACGGGTACTACGTGTTCCCGTTCCTGCTGGACGGTGCGCTCGTGGGCCGGGTGGACATCAAGGCGGACCGGGCGGCCGGGGTGCTGCGGGTGCAGTCCGCCTGGGCCGAGCCCGGGGTGGACCGGGGGCGGGTCGCGGTGGAGCTCGCGGCGGAGTTGCGGCACATGGCCGACTGGCTGGGGCTGGAGGACGTCCTGGTGGTGCAGAAGGGGGATCTGGCGGCGGAGCTGATCGCGGCCGTCGTCAACGGCTGACGCCCAACCCTGACCACCAACGCAGAAGCCCCAGGCCGCAGGCCTGGGGCTTCGAAGCTCACGCGTGCAGTTCGATCGCCTTGCGCATCGTCTCCCGCGCCCGTCCGCGGTCCCCCGCGATGTCGTACGCGTAAGCCAGCCGGAACCAGGCCCGCCAGTCCTCCGGCGATGCCTCGACCTCGGCCCGCCGCTCCTCGAACCACGAGTCGGCGGCGTCCCGGTCCACCCGGCCCGACGGACGGCGCGGCAGGTGCGACACGTCGGGCAGCAGCCCGTCCGCGTCCAGCTCGCGCGCCATCTTCTCGGTCTCCCAACCGAAACGCAGGTTGGAGTACACGAGCCAGACCCCGAGCAGCGGCAGGATCAGCACGCCGAGGCCGAGCAGCACCCCGACCAGCGAACCGGTCTGCAGCAGGGCGATGGCACGGCCCGCGAGCAGGACGAAGTAGACCGCGAGAGCCGCGATCAGCACCGCTACGGTGACCCGGACCTTCACAGGTCGAGGTACTTGTCGAGACCGACCGCGAGGCCGGGACGGCCGACGATCTCCCGCACGCCCAGCACCACACCGGGCATGAAGGACGTGCGGTGCAACGAGTCCTGGCGGATCGTCAGGGTCTCGCTCTCGCCGCCGAACACGACCTCCTGGTGCGCGATCATGCCGGAGATCCGCAGCGAGTGGACGCGCACGCCGTCGACCTGAGCGCCGCGGGCACCCGGCTCCTCGACCGTGGTCGCGTCGGGCATCGGGTCCATGCCGGAACGCGCCGCCGCGATCAGCCGTGCGGTGTGCGCGGCCGTTCCCGAAGGCGCGTCGGCCTTGCGCGGGTGGTGCAGCTCGATGATCTCGGCCGACTCGTAGTAGCGGGCCGCGATCTCCGAGAAGCGCATCAGCAGGACGGCGCCGATGCCGAAGTTCGGCGCCACCAGCACACCGACGTCGGGACGCGACGCCAGCAGTGCCTCGACGGCGGCGAGCTTCTCGTTGTCGAAGCCGGAAGTGCCGACGACGCAATGGATTCCGTTCTCGACGCAGAACGAGAGGTTGTCCATCACCACGTCGGGGTGCGTGAAGTCGACGACGACCTGCGCGCCCGCGTCCACCAGGGCGGACAACGGGTCGTCGGCGTCGATGGCCGCCACGACCTCCATGTCCTTCGCGGCCTCGACCGCGCGGACCACCTCGGAACCCATGCGGCCCCGCGCGCCGAGAACTCCGACGCGAATCATGCAATCACCTCGTGTACCTGGTCCGGCAGATCGTCGGCGTGATCGTAAGGGCCGACCACCGCCGCGGCGACGGGGCGGCGCAGCAGATCACGTGCGAGCAGCGCCACTTCCTCGGCGGACACGGCGTCGATCCGCGCCAAAGTCGCTTCCACGCTCAGGTGGTCGCCGTAGTTGAGCTCGGACTTGCCGATGCGCGACATCCGGGAGCTGGTGTCCTCCAGGCCCAGCACCAACGCACCGCGCAACTGACCCTTGCCGCGCGCCACTTCCGCGTCCGACAGGCCACCCCGCGCGACGTCCACGAGCACCTCGCGGATCACGCCGGCGGTCTCGCCCAGGCGGTCCGGCTGGCAGCCCGCGTAGACGGCGAACGTGCCGGTGTCGGCGTAGAGCCCCACCGACGAGTACACCTGGTACGCCAGACCGCGCCGTTCGCGCACCTCCTGGAACAGCCGCGAACTCATGCCGCCGCCGATGGCCGCGTTCAGCACGTTCAACGCGAACCGGCGCTCGTCGTGCCGGTCGAGGCCCTTCATGCCGAGCATCAGGTGCGCCTGCTCGGTGTCGTCGGTGTGCAGCACCAGCTTGCGGGCGTCGGCGATGCGCGCGCGACCCGCACGGGGCGTCACGGCGCTGCCCTCGCGCGACAGCCGGTCGCCGATCGCCTTGCGCACCAGGCGCATGACCTGCGTGTGCTCGATGTTGCCGGCGACGGCGAACACCATGCGCGGCAACGTGTAGCGCTTCTTGTAAAACGAGAACAGGTTGTCCCGCTGCATGTCCTGAATGGACTTCTCGGTGCCGAGAACGGGACGTCCCAACGCGTGCCCGCCGAACAACGCCTCGATGAACGCGTCGTGCAGCAGGTCCTCGGGGTCGTCGTCGCGCATCGCGATCTCCTCGAGCACGACACCGCGTTCGGTCTCGAAGTCCCGGGGACCGCAGATCGCCTCGAACACCACGTCCGCGACCAGGTCGATCGCGAGCGGCAGGTCCTCGTCCAGGACGTGCGCGTAGTAGCAGGTGTGCTCCTTCGCGGTGAACGCGTTCAGCTCGCCGCCGACCGCGTCGATCTCCTCCGCGATGGCCGCGGCCGTGCGCCGCGCCGTTCCCTTGAACAGCAGGTGTTCGAGGTAGTGCGCGGCACCCGCGACCTCGGGCCGTTCGTCACGGGAGCCGACCTGCACCCACAGCCCGACCGACGCGGACCGCACGCTCGGGATGCGCTCGGTGATGACCCGCAGGCCCGAGGGCAGCATGCTGCGCCGCACCTCGGACCCGGCGGACATCTCCAGCACCCGTGTGCTGCCGGGCTTCTGGAGGTGGCCCAGCACGGGAGTACGCGGACGGCCGCGGGTGGATGCACCCGCGGCCGTCACGTTGTTGTCAGTCGTGCTCACTGCGCGGGAGCCGCCTCGGCGGCAGCGTCCTCGGCAGCGGGGGCCTCGGCCGGCTTCGCGGCGTCCTCCTCGGACACCACGACGAGGCTGATCTTGCCGCGCTGGTCGATGTCGGCGATCTCGACGCGGAGCTTGTCGCCGACCTTGACGACGTCCTCCACCTTCGCGATGCGCTTGCCGTTGCCCAGCTTCGAGATGTGGACGAGGCCGTCCTTGCCGGGCAGCAGCGAGACGAACGCGCCGAACGCGGCCGTCTTCACCACGGTGCCCAGGAAGCGCTCGCCGACCTTCGGCAGCTGCGGGTTCGCGATCGCGTTGATCATGCCGATCGCGGCCTCGGCCGAGGGGCCGTCCGCCGCACCGACGTAGATCGTGCCGTCGTCCTCGATGGAGATGTCGGCACCGGTCTGCTCGGTGATCGAGTTGATCATCTTGCCCTTCGGGCCGATGACCTCGCCGATCTTGTCGGTCGGGATCTTGACCGACGTGACGCGCGGCGCGAAGGCGCTCATCTCGTCCGGCGTGGCGATGGCCTCGGCCATGACCTCGAGGATCGTGTAGCGCGCGTCGCGGGCCTGGCCCAGCGCCGCCGCCAGCACCTCGGACGGGATGCCGTCGAGCTTCGTGTCGAGCTGCAGCGCCGTCACGAACTCCTTGGTGCCCGCGACCTTGAAGTCCATGTCGCCGAACGCGTCCTCGGCACCGAGGATGTCGGTCAGCGCCACGTACTCGGTCTTGCCGTCGACCTCGTCGGAGACGAGACCCATCGCGATGCCGGAGACCGGCGCCTTCAGCGGGACACCCGCGTTCAGCAGCGACAGGGTCGAGGCGCAGACCGAACCCATGGACGTCGAGCCGTTGGAGCCGAGGGCCTCGGACACCTGGCGGATCGCGTACGGGAACTCGTCGCGCTTCGGGAGGACCGGCATCAGGGCGCGCTCGGCGAGCGCGCCGTGGCCGATCTCGCGGCGCTTCGGCGAGCCCACGCGGCCGGTCTCACCGGTCGAGTAGGGCGGGAAGTTGTAGTGGTGCAGGTAGCGCTTGTGCGTCTCGGGGGACAGCGAGTCGATCTGCTGCTCCATGCGCAGCATGTTCAGCGTGGTGACACCCAGGATCTGGGTCTCACCGCGCTCGAACAGCGCCGAGCCGTGCGTCCTCGGGATCACGGCCACCTCGGCACCGAGGTCGCGGATGTCCGTGAGGCCGCGGCCGTCGATGCGGACCTTGTCGCGCAGGATCCGCTGGCGCACGAGCTTCTTGGTCAGCGAGCGGAACGCGGCGCCGACCTCCTTCTCGCGACCCTCGAACTGCTCGGCCAGCTTCTCGAGCGTGGCGGCCTTGATCTCGTCGAGCTTGCTCTCGCGCTCCTGCTTGCCCGCGATCGTCAGCGCCTGCGCCAGCTCACCGGCGGCGGCGGACTCGACGGCCTCGAACGCGTCGGCCTGGTAGGCCGGGTACGTCGGGAAGTCACCGGTCTCCTTCGCGGCGACCTGGGCGAGCTGCGCCTGGGCCTCGCAGAGGACCTTGATGAACGGCTTGGCGGCCTCGAGACCCGCGGCCACGACCTCCTCGGTGGGGGCGACGGCGCCCTCGCCGATCAGGTCGATCACGTTCTCGGTGGCCTCGGCCTCGACCATCATGATCGCGACGTCGCCGGACTCGACCACGCGGCCCGCGACGACCATGTCGAACACGGCCTTCTCGAGCTGCTCGTGCGTCGGGAACGCGACCCACTGGCCCTCGATCAGGGCGACGCGGACGCCGCCGATCGGGCCGGAGAAGGGCAGACCCGCGAGCTGCGTCGACGCGGACGCGGCGTTGATCGCCACGACGTCGTACAGGTCCTTCGGGTTCAGGCTCATCACGGTGATGACGACCTGGATCTCGTTGCGCAGACCGTCCACGAAGGACGGGCGCAGCGGACGGTCGATCAGGCGGCAGGTGAGGATGGCGTCCGTGCTCGGACGGCCCTCACGCCGGAAGAAGGAGCCGGGGATGCGGCCCGCGGCGTACATGCGCTCCTCGACGTCCACCGTGAGGGGGAAGAAGTCGAAGTGTTCCTTGGGGTGCTTCGACGCCGTCGTGGCGCTCAGCAGCATCGTCTCGTCGTCCAGGTACGCCACCACGCTGCCGGCGGCCTGACGCGCGAGGCGCCCGGTCTCGAAGCGGATGGAGCGCGAGCCGAACTTGCCGTTGTCGATAACGGCAGTCGCCTCGTGGACCTCGATGTCCGTCATTTACTTGTTACTCCTCGTCTTTTGGACGCCGCTCACGCGATTTGACGAGGCCGGTCTTCGATCGAAGTCCCCTGGGGCGTTTCCACCAGGGGGCCACTACCGAGGACCGGCGAAAACTGCTTCGCGCGATGCGGGCCCTGTTCGTTCCTCTTTGCAACCAGGGATCTGTATACACCCGGTTGTGCACCGAGGGGGAGTGACCGGCCGGTCACTCCCCCTCGGTGTGAATCACCTGCGCAGACCGAGGCGCTGGATCAGCGCGCGGTAGCGGTTGATGTCCACCTTGGTCAGGTAGTTCAGCAGACGGCGGCGACGGCCGACCATCAGCAGGAGACCGCGGCGGGAGTGGTGGTCGTGCTTGTGCTGCTTCAGGTGCTCCGTGAGGTCCGCGATGCGCTTGCTCAGGAGGGCCACCTGGGCCTCGGTGGAACCGGTGTCCGAGTCGTGCAGACCGTACTCACCGAGGATGGACTTCTTCTGTTCCGTGGACAGTGCCACTAGGTACTTCTCCTACTTCGTTCAGGTCCGTGCGGCCCCTTGCCCGCCGAATTGCTGGCCGGGGTAGCCGGTACTGGCCGCCACGGACCGCAGCCAGACCCAACTGCGAAGGCTATCAGGCAGAGCGCTCAGCGGCGCGCTGACGTGCGCAACCCCACCCGGTCCACGGGTGTGTAGACGCCGTCGGCGCTGCTCACGAGCACCGCTTCCGCCGGCTGCCACGGGCTGCTCAGGAACTCCGGCATCGGTTGTCCCTTGTACCCGTAGGCCACCGTCAGGTGCGCGAACCAATTGTCATCCGCACCCGCTGCTCGTGCCAACCGATTTAACCCGCCGTGAATTCCCGCCCACAGAACTTCGCCCCGGAAGTTGCCGAAGTCCTTGAGCCGCAGTTGCGGGACCTCCAGCCCTTCGAGGGCCTTGAAGCGTTCGTGATCTGCGGTTTCGCCGTGGAAGCACAACGTGATGTGCCACTTCTCCGGCTTCGTCCACTCCACGTCGAGGCGGCGGTCCAGCACGGCTTCGAGCTCGCCGACCACGTGCGCGGGCGGGTACAGCGCGGTGAAGAACGTCACCGGGGCGGCGGCCCCGCGGCCCGGATGGCGCGGCGGAACAGGTCGGCGATGGCCGGGAAGTCCTCGTGCAGGAGATCGGCCGCCTGCTGCAGCTCGACCCGGTCGGCGACGCGGCGCAGCACCGGGTACGCGACGCTCTCGTCGCCGTTGACCGGCAACGAGTCGCGCGACACCGTCGGCTTGGACTCGCGCACCTCGTCGAGCGCGCGCTGCAACGCCTCCGGCGCTCCGGTCGCCACGTCCGGCGTGAGGATCTTGCGCTCCAGCATGATCAGCCGGGCGAGCACGGCGGGGTTGCCGATCTTGGCGCGCCGGCCGCTCATCACCTGGCTGAGCATGGGCGCACTGATCCCCAGCACGTCCGCGAGCTGCGCCTGCGACACGTTGAAGGCCACGACCAGCCTGCGCACGCGGTCGCCCAGAGGCTCCCCGTACCACTCCCGTTGCAGGGCGAGGTTGCGCTGAACGATCTTGTGGTCCTCCACCTTGGCCTCTCCAGTAGCCCGCGCTCCGACCCGCATCCTGCCAGCCGGGAAGCGTTCAGATGCCCACTTCGCCTGATCTGACGGTCACGACTCGGCCAGCAGTTCCCTCGTTCGGTCTACGTCCCGGTGCATTTGTTCGAGCAGGGCCTCGACGGAGTCGTACTTCTCCATCTCCCGCAGCCTGTCCACGAAGTCGATGGCGACGCGTTGGCCGTAATAGTCCTCGTCGACGTCCAGCACGAACGCCTCGACTCGCCGCTCCCGGCCGGAGAACGTCGGATTCGTCCCTACTGAGACGGCGGCCTTCAGGGTCTTGCCCTTGGCGTCAGTGAACCAGCAGGCGTAGATCCCGTCCGCCGGAACGGCCGCGAACTTCGGCGTCGACAGGTTGGCGGTCGGGAACCCCAGGTCCTTGCCCCGCCCGTCGCCCTTGACGACGATCCCCTCGAGCCGGTGCGGCCTGCCCAGCGCCTCGGCCGCCGCTTTCACGTCGCCGGCGTCGATGCACGCGCGGATGTAGGTCGACGAGTACGTCACGTCGTCTGCGGACACCAGATCAGCCCCCTCGGTCACGAATCCGAACCGCTGCCCCAGCTGACGCAGCAACGCGACGTTACCGGCCGCCTTGTGCCCGAACGTGAAGTTCTCCCCCACCACGACGGCGGCCGCGTGCAGCTTCTCGACGAGCACCTCGTGGACGAACTCGTCCGCGGGCATCCGGCTCGTCTCCAGGCTGAACGGCACCACCACGAAGTGGTCGATGCCGAGCTCCTCGACGAGCTCCGAACGCCGCCGCAGCGTCGTGAGCTGCGCGGGGTGGCTGCCGGGACGCACCACCTCGGACGGGTGCGGGTCGAAGGTCATCAGCACGCTCGGCAGGCCGCGCTGCTCCGCGAGGCCGACGGCACGTCCGATCAGCGCCTGGTGGCCTTTGTGGACACCGTCGAACACGCCGATGGTGACGACGCAGCGGCCCCAGCCGCCGGGGAGGTGATCTAGTCCGCGCCAGCGTTGCACGGCGATCAGCCTACGACCCCGGCCGGTGCGCACGCCTGCCCGCCTCGGGAGACGGGCAGCACTCGGGCATCAGGCCGGGCTCAGCACCACCACGGGCTTGCACGCGGTGCCCTCGTCCTTGGCGAGCGCGATGACGTGCCCGTCCGGTCCGAACACCCCGTACGTGCCGTCGATCCCGCCCGCGCGCAGCCGCTGCCCGTGCGACAACGCCGACGCCTCGTTCGGGTCGATCTCCCGGCGCGGGAACGCCGTGGCGACCGCGGCGTCGAGGTCGAGCGACAGCCCGGGCGTCTCCTCCAGCTGCTGCAACGTCTTCGCCACGCGCAGGTCGAACGGCCCGACCCTGGTGCGCCGCAACGCACCCAGGTGCCCACCGACGCCCAGCGCGGCACCCAGGTCACGCGCCAACGCGCGCACGTACGTGCCGGACGAACACTCGACCATCACGTCCAGAAGCACCTGCTTGTCCTCACGGCGCGAGAACAACACGTCGAACCGGTGCACCGTCACGGGCCGTGCGGGGATCTCCACGTCCTCACCCGCACGCACACGGGCATAAGCGCGCTTGCCGTCGATCTTCACCGCGGACACGGACGACGGCACCTGCTGGATCGGGCCGGTCAGCTTCGCCACCTCGGCGGCGATCGCGTCGTCGGCCACCCCGGAAGCGTCCTCAGTGGACAGCACTTCGCCCTCGGCGTCGTCCGTGGTGGTGGACGCGCCGAGCACGATCGTCGCCAGGTAGGCCTTGCTGTCGAGCGCCAGGTGGCCGAGCAGCTTCGTCGCGCGCTCGATGCCGAGCACGAGCACACCGGTCGCCATCGGGTCGAGCGTGCCGGCGTGCCCGACCTTGCGGGTGCCGAGGATCCTGCGCACACGCGCCACCACGTCGTGCGAGGTCATGCCGTCCGGCTTGTCGACGACGACCAGGCCCGGTGCAACAGAGGGTTTCACGGCCCGAAATCTTAAGCGACGTTCAGAGCGTCCCAACGGCGACGCCGGATCTGCACCGGCACGGTCTCCCCGCGCTCCTCCGCCTCGAACACCGCGGCACGCGCGCGCCGCCACCACACGAGCATCCGCCAGCCACCCAGCACCAGCAGCGCCACGCTGAAGCAGAACGCGACCCGGAACGCCGTCACGGGCGCCAGCACGCCCTCGACGAGGTCCAGCAGCACGCCGATGCCGAGCGCCGAGACCGTCACCGCGAGGAAGCCTCCGACGTTCACGAGACCGCTCGCCGTGGACTGGCGGTGCGCCGGGTTGTAGTCGCGGGCCAGCGCGAACGCCACGCCCGAGATCGGCCCGCCCACCGTCAGCACCAGGAACACGACGGCGATGACCGGGGCCGGCACCTTCCCGCCCGGCCACAGCAGCAGCACGGCCCAGCCGGCCAGGGCGAACCCGAGGAAGCCGACCGAGATCGGCATCCGCCACTCGGGGTTGCGCGAGAACAGCCCGCCGATGACCGGTCCGGTCACGATCGCGCCGATCACGAGCAGTCCCAGCGTCGACGACGCGGCGTTGGGCGACATGCCCTGCGCCTGCACGAGGTACGGGTACCCCCACAGCAGGCCGATGACGGCGGGGGTCGACATGGTGCTGAAGTGCGCCCAGAACCCGAGCCGGGTGCCGGGCACGCTCCACGCCTGCCGCACCTTCGGCCAGATCTCGCGCACCGGCACGGGTTCCGGCTTCGGCGCGGTGAACCCGGCGGGCACGTCCCGCACCCGCAGGAACGCGACGACCGAGTACAGCGCGGTCAGGCCGCCCGCGATGAGGAACGCCCACGTCCACCCGATCGAGCCGAGCAGCAGCGTCAGCGGCACGGTGGCGACGAGGTTGCCGACACCGCCGATCGTGGCCGTGATCGCGACGACGAACGAGTACTGGCGCGGCGGGAAGTGCGACGCGACGAGGCGGATCACGCTGATGAACGTCATCGCGTCACCCATGCCCAGCACGGCCCGTGCGACGAGCCCGAGGGCGTACGAGTCGGCGATCGCGAAGAGCAACTGCCCGGTGCCCATGAGCAGGGCGGCGGCGGTGAGCACCCGGCGCGGCCCGTAGCGGTCCACGAGCAGGCCGGTCGGGATCTGCATGAGGGCGTAGACACCGATCTGCAGCACGGTGAAGACACCGAGCTGGGCGGGTCCGAGCCCGAAGCGTTCGCTCGCTTCCAGTCCGGCCACGCCGAGCGTGGTCCGGTGGAACAGGGCGGCGAAGTAGACGAGTACGGCGGTGGTCCAGATCAGCCACGAGGTACGGGTGGCGCGATCGACCGGCGGCAAGGCGGCACTCTCCCAGTTCAGAGGTGGGGGCGGACATTAGTTACATCGCATCAAGCAACCTTCTTGGTAACGGTTTCATGCCGTGAAGCCGGACACAGCACCCGTTCGGTGACCTCCGCCGTGGGCCTGGTCACTACCGGACCGCGCCCTCCACGGCCCACTCCCCCGAGCGCGTCCGCCACACCACGGCCACGAGTCGCAGCAGCATGAACAGCGACAGGCCCGTCCAGATGCCGGCCAGGCCCCACCCGAACGCGTACGAGGCCCACACCAGCGGCAGGAACCCGACCACGGCCGACCCGAGCGTCGCGGTCCGCATGAACTTCACGTCACCGGCGCCCAGCAGCACGCCGTCCAGCGCGAACACCACACCCGCGATCGGTTGCAGCGCAACGAAGAACCACCACGCGTGCGGAATCTCGGCCAGCACGCCGGGATCCGTCGTGAACGCCCGCGGCAGCACGGTGACCAGCGCCGCGAAGACGACCCCGAGCCCGATGCCGAACACCAGCCCGTACCGCGTGACCTGCCACGCGAGCTTCTCGGCCTGCCTGCGCTTGGACGCCCCCAGCGCCGCGCCGACGAGTGACTGAGCCGCGATGGCCAGCGAGTCGAGCACAAGTGCGAGGAACGTCCACAGCTGCAACACGACCTGATGGGCACCCAAGGCGCCGACGGACGTGCGTGCCGCCACAGAGGCCGCGCTGATGAAGCACGCCTGGAACGCGAGGCTGCGCAACACCAGATCACGCCCCATGCCGAGCTGCGCGCGCATGGAGGCCCAATGTGGCTTCAACGACACGTGCTCCGCGAACAACGCCTTGATGAAGAGCCCGGCCGAGAGCAGCTGCGCGACAACGTTGGCAATGGCCGAGCCCTCAAGCCCCCAGTCCGCGCCGTAGACGAGCGCGGGACACAGCACCGCGCTGATGCCGTTGCCGATCAGGATGTACTTCAGTGGTCTCTTGGTGTCCTGAACACCGCGCATCCAACCGTTGCCGGCCATCGTGACGAGGATGAACGGCGCGCCGAACAACGCGATGCGCACCCACGCCACCGCCGCGTCCGCCACCGCACCCGGCCCCGCGAGCAGTTCCGCCAGAGGCCGCGCGAACAGCTGCCCCAGCACCACCACGAGCAGTCCGGCGGCGAACGCCAGCCACGTCGCCTGAACGCCCTCCTCGACGGCCTCCTGACGCCGTCCGGCCCCGTGCAACCGGGCCGTGCGCGCCGTCGTGCCGTACGAGAGGAACGTCAGCTGCGTGGACACCTGCGTGAGCAGCACACCGCCGATGGCGAGCCCGGCCAGCGGCACCGCCCCCAGGTGGCCGACCACCGCCGTGTCCACGAGCACGTACAACGGCTCGGCCGCCAGCACCCCCAGTGCGGGCACCGCCAGCCCGATCACCCGCCGAGCGGGAACCCGATCCTCCACCAGACGAACCCTAGTGCCGCGACAGCCGACCTTCGCCGCGTCTTCGACGCTCAGCGGGCCACCTCACGGCACCGGCCCCGCGCCCCGGTACAACCAGTACAGGGACGCGGGGCCGGCACCGCGATGCGGCCGTCTGACCACCGAACACGGGGCAAAGGCCGGCTGTCGCGGCACTGGGCGCTCACAGCCCCCGCCGTGCGGTGATGCCACTCACGACCGTTGCGGCAGCCCGAACACCTGCTCGCGCGCCACGGCCAGCGCCGAGTGCAGCGCGCCCGAGCGCACCGGCTTCGCGGTGATCTGCGCGAGGTGCACCGGAGTGCGCGGCACGACGAGCTTCAGCAGTTCGACGGCCACGAGGTCGCACAACGTCTCGCCGCCCGCGTGCGCCACCGCGCCGGACAGCAGCACGAGCTCCGGGTCGAGCACGCACACGACGTTCGCGAGCCCGAGCGCGATCCGGTGCGCGAGAGCGGTGAGGAACGCCTTGCCCTCGGTGCCGGCGTTCAGGGCGTGCGCGACGGCGTCCAGCCCGGTCGGCGCGGCGATCCCGTACTCGGCCGCCAGCGCGACGATCGCGTCGCTGTCGACCTGGTCGCCGTAGCGGCCGCCCGGGATCTGCATGGAGTCGATCTCGCCCGCGCCGCCCGTGACACCGCGCAGCAGCGTGCCGTTGACCACGACCGCCGACCCGATCTCGTCCGCGGGCCAGAACAGCACGAAGTCGCGCACCCCCGTCGCCCGGCCGGAGCTCATCTCCTCCAGCGCGGCGAGGTTGATGTCGTTCTCGATCGACACCGGCACGCCGAGCAGCTCGCGCAACGTCGACGGCAGGTCGACGGCCTCGAGGCCCGGCAGGTGCGGCGCGAACCCGAGGTGCCCGGTCGCCGGGTCCACCGCACCGGGCGTCCCGACCACGACGTGCGACAACGCGTCGAGCGACAGGCCCGCCAGGACCGCCGCCTTCTGCACGGTCTCGCGGAAGACCCGGAGGGTGTTCTCCTTCGGCATCGGCGCGCTGTGCTCGGCCAGCAACGACCCGGTGATGTCCGCGATGGCCACGTCGATCAGCTCGGCCGACAGCGCCACCGCCGCCACGTGCCCGACGCCGCCGTTGACGGCCCACATCTGCGCACGCGGACCGCGTCCACCCCCGCGCAACCCCGTGCGGACGACCATGCCGTCCTCTTCCAGGCGCGCCAGCAGCTGGGCGGTGGCGGGCTTGGACAGCCCGATCACCTCTTCCAGCTCGGCCCGCGTCATCGCCCCGCTGCGCAGCAACGTCTCGATCGCGGCCCGGTCGTTGATCTCCCGCAGCAGCCGCGGGCTCCCTGTCCGTGTCATGACTCCACCCGCTCCAACGCGCCCTTGAGCGCGGCGACGACCTGCTCCGCGGTCCCGTCGAAGGTGAACCCGGCCGCCAGCCGGTGCCCGCCACCCCCGAGGACCTGCGCCACCTCACGAACGTCCACCCGGCTCACGGCCCGCAGCGACACGGACCAGAACCCGGGCCTGAGCTCCTTCACCACGGCCGCGACCTCGGCCTCGGAAGCGGAGCGCACCACGTCGATCACGCTCTCGACCTCCTCGCTGCGCACCTCACACGCGTCGTCGAGGCTCACGACCGCATGCGCCAGCCCCAGGCCGTGCGCCGCCTTCTGATCAAGCTCCGCCTTGGCCAGCACACGCGACAACATGCCGAGGTAGGCGAACGGGTGCGAGTCCATCAACGGACGTGTGACGGCGTACGCGTCCACTCCGGTCTCCAGCAGCCGTGCGGCGATCTTGTGCGCCTCCGGCCCGGCCTTGCGGAAGCCGCCGGTGTCGGTCACCAGCCCGGCGTACAGGCACCGCGCGATGGGCTCGTCGATCTCGACGTCCATCTCGTCCAGCAATCTGAGCGCGATGAGCGCCGTGGCCTCCGCCTGCGAGTCGACGCAGTGCAACGTCCCGTACCGCGTGTTCGACACGTGGTGGTCCACGACGACGACGGGACCCGTGCAGTTCGTGACGCGGTCACCGAGCGGCCCGAGCCGTTGCACGCTGCCGGTGTCCATGACGACCAGGAACTCGGGCGCCTGCGGCACCTCGTCGCGGTGGACGAGCAACCCCGCCGTGTCCAAGGCCTTCAGGCTCTCGGGCACGGTCTCCGGCTCGCCGAACGCGACCCGCACCGCGACCCCGCGCCGGTGCAGCGCGAGCCCCACCGCCAGGGCGCTCCCGAGCGTGTCGGCGTCGGGGTTGATGTGACTGAGGAGGGTCACGTCACGGGCACCGGCCAGCAGTCGCGCGGCCTCGGCGATGGTGGTGCTCAGGTCGTCTGCCACAGGGAGACGTTAGCCGTTGACCGTCTCGAAGTGCGGTAGGGCACCCTCGGACAAGACAGTTTCCATCCGATTACGGCGGTGGTGTGCCGGGTGGACGATCGGGCAGGAAACCACAGGGCGGACACGCCGCAACGTGTCCGCCCTGGTGTGAAGCCGTCCATCGAGGACTCGACCGCAGGAGGCCCAGCCCTCGCCGAGGACTCAGTCCTCGTCCTCGTCGTCTTCCTTCGGCGCCTTGTACGGGTCCGCCTCGCCGGCCGGAGAGGCACCCACCGCACGGCGAGCCACCTCGGCGTCCGCGGCCTGGGCCTTCGCCAGCAGCTCGTCCATCTTCCGAGCCGCGTCCGGCACGGTGTCGGTCATGAACGTCAGCGTGGGCGTGAACCGCACCCCGGTCTGCGCCCCGACCAGCGACCGCAGCACGCCCTTGGCCTTCTCGAGGGCCGCGGCGGCACCGGCGTAGTCGGGCTCGATGTCCAGGCGCTCGCCGAGAACGGTGTAGTACACCGTCGCGTCGTGCAGGTCGCCGGTCACCTTGGTGTCGGTGATCGTGACCCGCGCCAGACGCGGGTCCTTCACCTCATGCTCCAGAGCCGAAGCGACGATCTGCGAGATCCGCTTGGCGAGCTTGCGGGCACGTGCCGTGTCGGCCACGAGCCTCCCCTTCCTAGTCGTCCTCCGGCCCGACGAGACGCGTCCGGGCGGAGAGCAGTTCCAGTTCGGGACGTCCCGCGACCAGCCTTTCACAGCCGGCCAGGACGTCCCTGACATGCGCCGCGTCGGCCGCGACGGCGGCGACGCCGATCAACGCCCGCCGGTGCAGGTCCTGATGACCCGCCTCGGACGCGGCGACCTCGAAGCGCTTGCGCAGTTCGGCCACGACGGGCCGCACCACCGAACGCTTCTCCTTCAACGAATGGACGTCGCCGAGCAACACGTCCAGTTCCAGAGCACCCACGTACATGGGCAAGATCCTCCAGAAGAAAGGGGTGCGGAGCCACCGGTTAAAACGGCTCCGCACCCCTCACGTCAACCGACTAGGCGCGCGGCTTCTCGCGCATCTCGAAGGTCTCGATGATGTCTTCCAGCTTGAGGTCGCTGTAGTTGCCGAGCGTGAGACCACACTCGAAACCTTCGCGGACCTCGGTGGCGTCGTCCTTGAACCGCTTGAGCGAGCTGATCGGGAGGTTCTCCGCGATCACCTTGCCGTCGCGGAGCAGGCGAGCACGCGCGTTGCGGCGGATCTCGCCCGACAGGACCATGCAACCCGCGATCGTGCCGACCTTGGAGGACTTGAAGACGTCGCGGACCTCGGCGCGGCCGAGCTGGACCTCTTCGAACTCCGGCTTGAGGAGACCCTTGAGGGCCGCCTCGATCTCGTCGATCGCCTGGTAGATGACCGTGTAGTACCGGACGTCCACACCTTCGCGGTTCGCGAGCTCGGTCGCCTTGCCCTCGGCCCGGACGTTGAAGCCCAGGACGATGGCGGAACCGGCCACGGCGAGGTTGATGTCGCCTTCGGTGATGCCACCGACACCGCGGTGGATCACGCGCAGCTCGACGTCGTCGCCGACCTCGATCTTCATGAGCGCGTCCTCGAGGGCCTCGACGGTACCCGAGTTGTCACCCTTGATGATCAAGGTGAGTGCCGAGGTCTCCTTCAGCGCGGCGTCCAGGTCCTCCAGGCTGACGCGCTTGCGCTTCGCCGCGTTGGCGGCGTTGCGGGTGCGGGCCTGACGACGCTCGGCGATCTGGCGGGCGACGCGGTCCTCGTCGACGACGAGGAACGAGTCACCGGCGCGCGGCACCGAGGTCAGACCGATGACCTGCACCGGACGCGACGGGGTCGCGTCGTGCACGTCGTCGCCGTGCTCGTCCACCATGCGGCGGACGCGACCGTACGCGTCACCCGCGACGATCGAGTCACCCACGCGGAGCGTTCCGCGCTGGACGAGGACCGTGGCGACCGGACCGCGACCGCGGTCGAGGTGCGCCTCGATCGCGACACCCTGGGCCTCCATGGCCGGGTTGGCCCGGAGGTCCAGCGACGCGTCGGCCGTCAACAGGATGGCCTCGAGGAGACCGTCGATGTTGATGCCCTGCTTCGCCGAGATGTCGACGAACATGGTCTCGCCGCCGTACTCCTCGGCGACCAGGCCGTACTCGGTCAGCTGCTGGCGGATCTTGGAGGGGTTCGCACCCTCCTTGTCGATCTTGTTCACCGCGACCACGATCGGCGCCTGGGCGGCCTGCGCGTGGTTGATCGCCTCGACCGTCTGCGGCATCACGCCGTC
This sequence comes from Lentzea sp. HUAS12, assembly GCF_024125735.1. Classification (NCBI taxonomy): domain Bacteria; kingdom Bacillati; phylum Actinomycetota; class Actinomycetes; order Pseudonocardiales; family Pseudonocardiaceae; genus Lentzea; species Lentzea sp. HUAS12. The sequence continues at coordinate 8,681,724 of NZ_CP099738.1, read as the reverse complement.
GTCAGCGGCGACGACGATGACCGCGATGTCGGTCGAGTTCGCACCACGGGCACGCATGGCGGTGAACGCCTCGTGACCCGGGGTGTCGATGAAGGTGATGAGTCGCTCGTTGCCCTCGAGCTCGGTCCGCACCTGGTACGCACCAATGTGCTGCGTGATGCCGCCGGCCTCGCCCTCGTGCACCTTCGCCTTGCGGATGGTGTCGAGGAGTCGGGTCTTGCCGTGGTCGACGTGACCCATGACGGTGACGACCGGCGGGCGGACCTGCAGGTCCTCCTCGTCGCCGGCGTCCTCGCCGTAGGTGATGTCGAACGTCTCGAGCAGCTCGCGGTCCTCCTCCTCGGGGGACACGACCTGCACGACGTAGTTCATCTCGGAGCCGAGCAGCTCCAGGATCTCGTCGGACACCGACTGGGTCGCCGTGACCATCTCGCCCAGGTGGAAGAGCACCTGCACGAGCGACGCCGGGTTGGCGTTGATCTTGTCGGCGAAGTCGGTCAGCGAGGCACCGCGCGGCAGGCGGATCGTCTCGCCACTGCCCTTGGGCAGGCGGACGCCACCGACCGAAGGCGCCTGCATGTTGTCCATGTACTCCTGGCGCTTCTGCCGCTTGGACTTGCGTCCACGGCGCGCCGGACCACCCGGACGACCGAAGGCACCAGCGGTACCGCCGCGACCAGCGCCGCCGCCGCCACCGGGGCGACCGCGGAAACCGCCGCCACCGGCGGGTGCGCCGCCACCACCACCGGCACCACCGGGACGGAAGCCACCGCCTCCGCCACCGCCGCCGCCGGGGCGGAAGCCACCGCCACCGCCACCGCCGCCACCGGGACGGAAGCCGCCGCCACCGCCGCCGCCACCGCCACCGCGGAAGCCGCCACCGCCGCCGCCCCCACCGGGACGACCGCCGCCACCGCCACCACCACCGGGACGGCCACCGCCGCCACCAGGGCCAGGACGGTTACCGGCCGGACGGCCGGGCATCATGCCGGGGTTCGGCCGCGGGGGCATGTTGCCGGGGTTCGGGCGAGGACCACCCTGGCCCGGAGCCGGACGAGGACCGCCCTGACCGGGGCCGGGACGGCCGCCACCCTGCGCGGCAGCCGGACGCGGACCACCCTGGCCGGGCGCGCCACCGGGACGGGGCGTGGCCGGACGGGGGTCGCCGGGCTTCGGGCCGCCCGCGGGGCGGTCGCCGCCCTGCTCGGGCCGTGGGCCGGGACGAGGTCCAGGACGAGGCGCGGGAGCGTTGCCGCCACCGACGCCGAAGGGGTTGTTGCCCGGACGCGGGGCACGCGGACCCGCAGGCTTGGGGGCCTGCGTGCGCGGCGGCACCACGGACTGGGACTGCCCGCCGGCGGACGCGGCAGGAGCCTGCGGCTGCTGCTGGGGCGCGGCGGGCTGCTGCTGCGGAGCCGGGCGCGGGCCCGGACGGGGACCGCCACCGGGCTTGGTGCCCGGTGCCGGGGCAGCCTTGGGGGCGGCCGGAGCCGACGCGGCGGGTGCCGGTGCGGCGGCCGGGGCCTGGGACTGCACGGGTGCCGGTGCGGGCGCCGCGGGAGCCGGAGTCTGCGCGGCAGGAGCTGCCGGAGCGGGCTTCGGGGCCGGCGGGCGCGGGGCGGCCGGACGGGGTCCGGGCATGCCCTTGGGCGCAGCGGGCTTGTCGGCCGCAGGCTTCGATTCCGCCGGTGCGGCGGGCGCTGCTGCGGCAGCGGGTGCGGGTGCCTTGGGCTTCGGAGCGGACGGCTTGGGGGCCGGCTTCGAAGACTTGGCCTCGTACGCGTCACGGAGCCGACGGGCCACGGGGGCCTCGACGGTCGACGACGCGGACTTCACGTACTCGCCCTGTTCGGCGAGCTTGTTGAGAACTTCCTTGCTCGTAACACCGAGCTCTTTCGCGAGCTCGTGCACGCGGGCCTTGCCTGCCACTGGTCTCCTAGGTCGTGAGGCCGGCGGGCAAGTCCCATCGACCTCGTCTTAACGTCGCGCGTTCATGTCTTCAGCTTCACGGCTGACTCATGACGGGTCGACCTGCTTCCTTGTTGCTTGCTGGCCCCGGGGCTGTCCCGCGGCCAAGTTCCCGTGCTGCTCCACGTGCTCGCGCAACGAAGCGACGTCGAGTGCTCCCTGGACCCGGAGGGCCCGCGAGAACGCCCGTCGCCGCTCGGCGTTGCGGAGACATTCGAGATCGAAATGCAACCAAGCACCCCGACCAGGAAGCCGCCGATGGACGTCCGGAACCACCGAATCACCCACCGCGACCACTCGCAGCAGCTCAGAGGGCAACGTCCGGGTACGGCATCCGATGCACGTTCGAACAGGGCCGATGCGCTGGGAGACCGAACCTGACGTTGAACCGTTGATAATTCTATCCCCTGGAGCTCATTCAGCCGAACCGGATGTGACCGCACCGGCGGCCGGAGCCTCCGCGTCACTGCGGATGTCGATGCGCCAGCCCGTCAGGCGGGCGGCCAGACGGGCGTTCTGCCCCTCCTTGCCGATCGCCAGCGAGAGCTGGAAGTCCGGCACCACGACCCTGGCCGTCTTGGCCCGCTCGTCGAGCACCGTCACCGATACAACCTTCGCAGGTGACAACGCATTCCCGACGAATGTGGCCGCGTCGTCAGAGTGGTCGATGATGTCGATCTTCTCGCCGCCGAGCTCGTGCATGACGTTGCGCACACGGGCACCCATGGGGCCGATGCAGGCACCCTTGGCGTTCACTCCGGCAACGGTTGATTTCACCGCGATCTTCGAACGGTGACCTGCCTCACGTGCCACCGCGGGGATCTCCACGGTGCCGTCCGCGATCTCCGGGACCTCGAGGGCGAACAGCCGCCGCACGAGGTTCGGGTGGGTGCGCGAGAGGGCGATCTGCGGCCCGCGGGCGCCGCGGGAGACGCTCACGACGTAGCACTTGATGCGCTCGCCGTGGTTGTACTGCTCGCCCGGCACCTGCTCGGCCGGCGGCAGCACGCCCTCGGTGTCGCCCACCTGGACGACGACCATGCCGCGGGCGTTCGCGCGGGCGTCGCGCTGCACGACACCGGCGATGATCTCGCCCTCCTTGGCGGCGAACTCGCCGAAGGTGCGCTCGTGCTCGGCGTCGCGCAGGCGCTGCAGGATGACCTGGCGCGCCGTCGTGGCCGCGATCCGGCCGAAGCCCTCCGGGGTGTCGTCCCACTCCTCCTGGACCGCGCCGTCCGGCCCCAGGTCCTGCGCGAGCACGCGCACGACGCCGGTCTTGCGGTCGATCTCCACGCGCGAGTGCGTCGCGTGCCCTTCGGTGTGCTTGTAGGCGGTCAGCAGCGCTGACTCGATCGCCTCCAGGACCGTCTCGAAGGGGATGTCCTTTTCACGTTCGATCGCCCTCAGGGCGGCGATGTCGACGTTCACCTCGGCTCCTCCTCCGGTGCTTTCCGAGTGAGCCGAGCCAGTTCCTCGACCGGCGGCTGCTTGAACTCGATCTCCATGACCGCGCGTTCGATGTGTCGGTACTCCACGCGCCGCAGCTCGCCCTGGTGCAGCAACTCGACCCCGGTCTCGTCGCACTGGCCCACCCGGCCGAACCACTCGGCCTTCTCGGGCTGCTTGACCTTCACGAGACGCAGGTGCGCGCGCTTCCAGTGGCGGGGGCGGGTGAGCGGGCGGTCCACACCCGGCGAGGTGACCTCGAGGGTGTACGGCCCGTTGATGATGTGGTCGTGCTCGTCGAGCGCGGCGGAGACCACGCGGCTCGCCTCGGCGACCTCGTCGAGCCCGATGCCGTCCTCACCGTCCACGACGACCTTGACCAGACGGCGGCGCCCAGCCTGATTCACGTCGAGCGCGTCGAGGTCGAAGCCGACGGCTTCGAGAGCTTCCCGCACAACGGGTGCTAGCTGCGCGGAAAGGTCTCCGCGCGGCGGGCTGGACACGTGGTGTCTCCTTCAGTTCGAACGCATGAAAACCCCGGCCGACGCTGTTTCCGGCGGCCGTGGACGACCAGACTATCTCGTTTGCCCGCCTCCCACCGACCCGCAGGGCTGCTGGCAACATGGGTCGCGTGATCTCCGAATCGGTCAGCCGCCGCCGTGTGCTGCTCGCGGTGGCCGCCGCACCGCTCGCCGTTGCGTGCACCACAGAACCGCCGCCGCCACCGCCTCCGGACCCGCTGGCGGCCCTGGCCGCGCAGGCCCGTGCGGACGCCAGGCTGGCCGAGGGGCTGACGGCGGTGCCCGCCGCCGCGGAGATCGCGAAGGCCCGCGGGACGCACGCCTCGCTGTTGCAGGCCGAGGTCGACCGGGAGCGCCCGCCGCTGTCGTCCACGGCCCCGCCCGCGCCCACCGCGCCTCCCACGCCGCCGGACCCGCTGGCGGCCCTGCGCACGTCGCTCGACGAGGCGGTCCGCGAGGCCTCGGCCCTCGTCGCCTCGCTGCCCTCCTACCGCGCGGGCCTCGTCGGCTCGGTGGCCGCCGGCTGCGCGTCGCTGCGGGAGGTGCTCGGATGAACGTGGACGCCGTCCAGACCGCGCTCGGCACCGAGCACGCGGCGTTGTGGACCTACGGGCTGGTGTCGGCGTTCCTGGGCGACCAGACCGCGGCCGCCGTCGCGGAGGGCGCGAACCTGCACCGGGCCCGCCGGGACACGACCGAGCGGTGGCTGCGCGACCACAGCGCCACCCCGAACCCGCCCGCGGCCGCCTACCTGCCTCCGTCACCGGTGTCCGACGGTCCCTCGGCGCTCGCCGCGCTGGTGGCCGTCGAGCAGGACACGTGCGCCGCGTGGCGCGGGGTCCTCGAGCGGACCGACGACCCCGGGCTGCGCACGTCGGCGCTGGAGGCGTTGACGACCGCGGCCGTCCGGGCGACGCGGTGGCGGAAGGCGGCGGGCACGACCCCGGCATCCATCACGATGCCGGGTGTCGCCTCCGGTTAGGCGCCGGCTCCGGTCAGTTCCCGAACGAGGACGCGAGCCTGATCGCGTCCGCGGAGACCTTCTTCATCTCCTTGTTGTGCGCGAGCGCGTCCGCGCCCTTGCTCGGCGAGTCGGACTCGACGATCACGACCAGCTGGTCGCGCTGCTCGGAGGCGTACCCGCCGTTGGCCAGCGTGGTCAGCGGCGGGACGCTGATGGCCTTGTCCAGCACCAGGTCCTTGACGTTGCCGGTGCCGTCCTTCTGGGTCAGCTCGCGCAGCTGGCGCGCCTCGTCGGCCGTCTTCATCTTCACCACGGACACCGACGAGTACACGGTGCGGCCGTCCGGCAGCGTGGCCGTGTAGAACGCCCTCGTGAGCTGCAGGCACGGCGTGGTCTTGAAGAACGCCTGCGTCTGGCTCGTCGCGTGGGCGGCGCAGTCGCTGTCCTTCACCGGCTCCGGGAGCTCGGGCACGGTGGTGAACTCGAACTCCCCCGCGGTCTTCTGCGGCTGGGCGACCTGCTTGTCCACCGGGTCCGACGGCTGCAGCACCCACCAGACGAGCCCCGACACCACCGCGACACCGACGAGTGCCAGCGCCCTGCCCACCCACGTGCTCTTGCGCACGGGCGGGGGTGGCGGAGCGGGCACGTGCCCCTGGCGGTTGTCCATGATCGACTGCAGCTTCATCAGCTCGTCGGCCGGGTACAACGGCGCGGTGTCGGTGGGCCTCGGTGGGAAGCGAGGCAGGTTCTGGGTCACCTCTTCAGGTGACTGGCGTGGTTCCGACACAAGGACCCACGGTAACGGACGGCAGTCAGCTGAGCGCTTCGAGCACCCGATCAACGTCCTCGATCGTGTTGTACATGTGACATGCGTACCGCGTGCGACCTGCGCGGACCGAGGCGACCACGCCCTGGGCGGGCGGCGTGTCGACCGAGACGATCGCCGAGCCGTTGGGAGGCAGCCCCAGTCCGCTCAGGAGGCGATCCGTCAGACCCACGCAGTGCGCGCGCACGGCTTCGAGGTCCACAGAGGCCAGCCACGGGAGCGCGACCGCCGCGCCGACGTGCGAGGACCACGTCGGTGAGAGGTCGAACCGCCGTGCGTCCGAACGGAGCACCAGCTCCGTGCCGTAGTTCTCGCCCGTGCTGTACCAGTTGGCCGCCAACGGCTTAAGGAACTCCATCCGGTCCGGACGCACCGCCATCCAGGCCGCGCCGCGCGGCGACATCAGCCACTTGTAGGCCACGCCGACGACGAAGTCGGCCCACGCCAGCGACAACGGCATCCACCCGGCGGCCTGCGACACGTCCAGCAGCACCGGTTTGCCGGACGCCTTCAGCGCGTCGAGGTCCGCGATCCTGCCGTCCGAGGACTGGACCAGGCTCAGCGCCACCAGATCCGCCTCGTCCACTGTGGACGCGATCCGGTGTCCGGCCGCGACGAACGGCAGCGTGACGCTGGTGAAGTCGCCGGGGTCGACGTACACCTTGGAGCCCGATGGCAGCGACTGCGCGACCAGGGACACGAACTGCGACACCGTGGCTCCACAGGCGACCGAAGTCGCGGGCACCCCGACCAGCCGCCCGAAGCCCTCGCGGGAGGTCTCCACGGCGTCGTTGAACGTGGACGACGTGTCCTCGCCGCGCCGCCACCGTTCGTGCGAGGCCATCACCGCGTCGGCGACGTGCCGCGGAGGCACCCCGATGGACGCCGTGTTCAGGTAACCGGGCTGGACGTCGAAAACCGCTCCGAAGGCCTCACGCATGCGCGAGCTGCTTGTCGCGCTTGCGTCGCGCGTAGACCTGCTTCTTCACCCGTGCGATCACGGCCCCATCCTGCCCGACGACATCCGTGTCGAACCAGATCAAGGCCTTCTCGGTGCCCCTGGTCCGCTCCAGCACCTGCTCGACGTGCTCGTCGGTCAGCCGGAACTCGGCGCGCACCGTGCCGCGACCGGGGGCCACGAACTCGATCTCACCGGCCTGGTCCCAGACCACGTGCTCGCCCTTGAGCTGGTTGAACAGCAGCAGCACCCAGAACGGGTCGGTCATCGCGAACAGCGAGCCGCCGAAGTGGGTGCCGAAGAAGTTGCGGTTCCACGGGCGCAGACGCATCCGCACACGCGCGTACCGGTAGTCCGCGGAGATCTCCTCGACGCGGATGCCGGCGAACAGGAACGGCGGCCACAGGTTCATCCCGAAGCGCAGGCGGCTTGCCTTCATAAAAAACAGTGTTACACAACGCCCGCCAGACTGTCCGCAACTTCTTCCGGCGACGGCGTGTGACGTATCTCCCGAGCTATCTGACCAGCGGCTTCCCGGAAGGACGAGTCGGCGAACAGCCGCCGCACGCAGTCCACGATCGGCCCGGCGCTGAACGCACCCGGCCGCAACGCCGCACCGGCGGCCACGAGCGCGTCGGCATTGCCGGACTGGTCGGCTCCCTGCGGCAGCACGACCTGGGGCACGCCCGCGACGAGAGCGCCGAGCATCGTGCCGCTGCCGCCGTGGTGCACGGCGACGTCCGCGTACCGGAGCACCTCCGCCTGGGGCAGCCACGGGTGGACCGTCACGTTCGGCGGCAGGTTCCCGAGCTCGACGTGCGGCGCGGCCACGACCACCTGCGCCTCGGTGAGCCTGCCGAGCCCGACGACCGCCTCCGCGAGCAGTTCCCGCGTGCCGAACGCCGTGCCGAGCGTGAGGTAGACCAGTTTCCCGGCGGTGCGGTCCGGCACGTGACCGGGCGGGGAGTACGGCACGGCCCGCAACGGGATCCGGTCCTCCTTCAGGAAGCCGGGGTCCTGCAGCGAGGGCGGGCAGATGTCGAGGTGCCGTCCACCGGTGGGCCGCACGAGCCCGATGCCCTCGGGGAACATCCGCCCGAACCCGTGCCACAGCGCGGGAAAGCCGCGGCGGCGGGCCTCGGAGACGACCTCGGGCACCGCCCACTCGCCGATCACGAGGTCCGGCAGCAACCGCTCCAGCTCCTGCGCGATGTCCTCGGCGTAGATCTCGCCGAACACCAGTCCTGGCCGGAACGGCCGCAGCCCGAGCTTCCCGAGCACCGGGTGCATGTCCTCGCCGACCGCGAAGTGCACCTCGTGCCCGGCTTTGCGCATCGCCTGCGCCAGCGGGATCAACGGGTACGTGTGGCCGGGGGTGGCCATGCTGGCGAAGAGCACGCGCATGTCCGTGACGATACTGAGTTCCCATGGGAACCAACCGCGACAAGATGATCAACGGCGAGCCCTACCTGCCGGCGGATCCCGAGCTCGACGCGGACCGGCGCCGCGGCTGGCGCGAGATGGCGCGGTTCAACGCGCACGACCCGGAGGACCTCGACGGGATGTACGAGATCCTCAAGGGGTTCGTGGCGGAGATCGGCGAGAACACGACGTTCCTGCAGCGCCTGCAGATCGAGTACGGCTACAACACGCGCGTCGGCGCGAACAGCTTCATGAACTACGGCGGCGTGATCCTCGACTGCGGCCCGGTGACCATCGGCGACCACGTGATGATGGGCCCGAACGTGCAGCTGCTGACGGCGCAGCACCCGGTGGAGGACCACGACGCGCGCATCGCGGGCTGGGAGACGACCGCGCCGATCACCATCGGCGACAAGGTGTGGTTCGGCGGCGGTGTGATCGTGTGTCCCGGTGTGACGATCGGCAACAACACGGTCGTGGGCGCCGGTAGCGTCGTGACGCGCGATCTGCCTGCTCACGTGCTTGCGGTCGGCAATCCCGCACGGGTGGTTCGTAAGATCTGAGGTCATGCGCAGCGAGGAGATCCAGATCCGCACCGGCTCCGACGAAGTCGTGTACGACCTCACCCGGGACTGCCAGCGGTTCCTCGACAGCGAGGACGGCGACGGCCTGCTGCACGTGTGGGTGCCCCACGCGACCGCGGGCGTCGCCGTCATCGAGACCGGCGCGGGCAGCGACGACGACCTGCTGACCGCGTTGGAGCGCATCCTGCCCCGCGACGTGCAGTGGCGGCACCGGCACGGCACCCCCGGCCACGGCCGTGACCACGTGATGCCCGCGCTGGTGCCGCCTTACGCGACGATCCCGGTTCTAGGCGGTGTGCTGACGCTCGGCACGTGGCAGTCCATCTGCCTGGTCGACACCAACGTCGACAATCCCGTCCGCACTGTCCGTTTGAGCTTTCTTGCCGGCTAGCAGCAGCACGACGCCCAGGAGCGCGATCCCGCCGAACACCCACCACTCGGTGCTCACGGACCCGTCGTACAGGAGGCTGCGCAGGCCTTCCGCCGAGAACCGGAACGGCGTCCACGACCACAGGACCGCCCTGTAGACGGGGTTGAGCAGCTCCGGCACCTGGCCCGCGACGGCCGGCGCCATCAGGTAGAGCAGGCCGAGGACGCCCATCGCGCGGACGCCGAGGTGCTTGAACAGCCCGGCCTGCAGCAGCGCGAACGCCGTGGCGACGGCGAGCAGGAACGCGAGCGTCGGCACGTTCAGCGTGACTCCCCACCACGCCAGCAGCCCCGCGGTCGAGCAGGTGACGAGGACCGCGGCGGTCGTCGCCGAAAGCCACCTGAGGTCGCGGCCCTTCAGCACCACGAACAGCAGTCCGGCGACCATTCCCCCGACCCACAGCAACGCGCTCGCGGCCAGCGGCGCCGTGCGTTCGGCGGCGGACACGGCCTGGGTCTCGATCCTGACCGGCACCCCCGCGCCCTGCGCGACGCCGGTCAGCACCTGCTGCGCGACCTGCGTGCCGGACGGGTTGACGGCGGGGTTCAGCCGGATCGTCGCCTGGCCGGGCGCGATCTCCAGCACCCCGTAGACCTCCTTGTCCCGCAGGAGGTTCCGGGCCTCGTCCGCGGACACGACCCTGACGTCGACCTCGGCCGAGTCGGCGGCCTGGACTCTGTCCGCGACCGGCGGAGGTGCGACGACGGCGAGCGGGACGTCGTGCGGGTGCACGGTCGCCTGCACGCCGAAGGTCAGCAGTCCCAGCAGAAAGGCCACCACCGCGCCTGCGACGGCGGTGACCAGGGCGGTGCGCATCATCCGCCTCCCTAGTTCATCAAGTGTTGAATTTAACGCGCACGGTACGCCCGCCGCCTTCGCCAGGTCAACGCTTGATGAATTAAGCCGCTGTCAGACCCACCAGGTACCGTTTCGCCCGTGACGTACCCAGGTGGCGGCGGGCAGGGCGGCTGGAACGACCAGCAGGGCTGGGGCCAGCAACAACAGGGTGACTACCAGAGCGGCGGCTACCCCACGGGCGGCTACCAGACCGGGGGCTACCCGCAGACCGGTGGCTTCCCGCAGCAAGGCGGCTTCCCGGACCAGGGCCAGTTCCCGCAGCAGGGCTACGGCGGATACGGCGGCCTCGGCGTGTACGGCGGCTTCGACAACGAGCCGCCGAAGAAGAACAAGACGCTGTGGCTGGTCATCAGCGCCGTGGTCCTGGTGCTGCTCGTGGGCGGCGGCCTCACGTGGCTGCTGCTCTCGAAGCAGAACTCGGGCGACAACACCGCCCAGCCGACCACGTCCACGACGTCCAGCACCTCCGCGCAGCCGACCGACGGCCCGTGCCCGAAGAACGAGGGCACGCAGTGCGTCGAGACGGCGCTCGGCTACAACTACGTGGTCCCGAAGACCTGGGACGTCATCGCCGACGCCAAGGTGCCGGTCGAGGCCATCCCGGGCATCTCGCTGTCCGGCATCACCACCTACGGCGACTACACCTGCGAGGGCAAGCCGTTCACGAAGGGCACCAACGGCGGCACGCTGCTCCCGAAGAGCGACATCACCAAGGCGGCCACCGACTTCACCAAGGCCCTCGCCACGCAGTACTACTCGTCGGGCGGCGACCCCAAGGTCACCACGACCGAGCCCAAGCCGGTGAAGATCCAGCACACCCAGAAGGACGGCAAGAAGGTCACCATCGAGGGCGTGCAGATCGACGCCACCGTCACGCAGACCGGCAACAAGTGCCTGGCCAGCAAGGGCATGGTCAAGGTCGTGGTCCTCAACGGCAGCAGCAAGCTCCACGTGCTCGCCGTGAACGGCGACCTGGAGGGCGGCGGAGGCGGCGCCACCCCGCCCCTGCCGAAGGAGGCCGACCTCCAGAAGATGGTCGACTCCCTGATCCCGACCTCGTAACCCGGCACCCGCGCCACCGCGGCTCCAGGCCGAACGCCACCACCCGGCCTGGAGCCGTTGCCCCACGCCGAAATGCGGCGGCGCCGCTGTGCCGGCTTCCCAGCGGTGCGGCCGCCTGGTCTCCCACAGCACCGCCGCACCAGCCTCAGAAGCGGTGCGACCCGCCCAGCAGCACCACCGCACCGGTCCTCGCAAGCCGCGCCGAACCCCATCTCTCCCAGGCTCACCGCCGCGCGCCTTCACCATGCCGCCCTCCCCACGGGCCGCACTCCCCCGCAAACGCCGAACGCCGGGCCGCGCCCCAGCGCAACCCGGCGTCCGCCACAAAACCTCAGCCCTTGACGACCTGCACCAGGTGCTCAACGGCCTCCGCCACCGGAACCTCCACCCGCTCACCCGAGCGGCGGTCCTTGACCTCGACGTTGCCGTCCTTCAGCCCCCGCCCGACCACCAGGATCGTCGGGATGCCCACGAGCTCGGCGTCCGCGAACTTCACGCCGGGGCTCGCCTTGCGGTCGTCCAGCAGCACCTTGAGACCCTTGGCGCTGAGCTGCTTCGCGAAGTCCTCGCCCGCGGTCAGCAGCGTCTCGTCCTTGCCGGCCACCACGACGTGGACGTCGGCGGGCGCGACGTTGCGGGGCCAGATCAGGCCGCGCTCGTCGTGCGACTGCTCCGCGATCGCCGCGACGAGCCGCGAGACGCCGACGCCGTACGAGCCCATGGTGATGCGGACGGGCTTGGAGTCCGGGCCGAGCGCGTCGAGCGAGAACGCGTCCGCGTACTTGCGGCCGAGCTGGAAGATGTGGCCGATCTCGATGCCCCGCGCGGCGACCAGCACCCCCTTGCCGTCCGGCGACGCGTCGCCCTCGCGGACCTCGGCGACGTCGATGACGCCGTCGGGCGTGAAGTCGCGGCCCACCACCAGGTCGACGACGTGGTGGTCGGCCTTGTCGGCGCCGGTCACCCACGCGGTGCCCTTGACGACGCGGGGGTCGGCGAGGAAGCGGATGCCGTTGGCCTGGATCGCGCCCGGACCGATGTACCCCTTGACCAGGAACGAGTTCTTGGCGAAGTCGGCCTCGTCGACCATCGCGACCTCGGCGGGCTCCAGCGCCGCCTCGAGGCGCTTGAAGTCGACCTCGCGGTCACCGGGGACGGCGACGGCGAGCAGCTCCCAGTCCTTCTGGCCGGGCTGCTTGGTCTTGACCAGGACGTTCTTCAACGTGTCCGCCGCGGTGAACTTGCGGTCGGTGTTGGCGTTGAGGAAGTCCACCAGCGTCTCGATGGTGGGCGTGGCCGGCGTGTGGTGCACCTGCGCGGCGGGCTTGTCGTCGATCGACTGCTCGGCGGGCACGGGCGTCGCGACGGCCTCGACGTTCGCCGCGTAGCCCGACTCGGTGCTGCGCACGAACGTGTCCTCGCCCGTCTCGGCGACGGCGAGGAACTCCTCCGACGCCGAGCCGCCCATCGCGCCGGACGTGGCGGAGACGATCACGTACTCCAGGCCGAGCCGGTCGAAGATGCGGATGTAGGCGTCGCGGTGGTCCTTGTAGGACTGGCTCAGGCCCTCGTCGGTGAGGTCGAACGAGTACGAGTCCTTCATCAGGAACTCGCGGCCGCGCAGGATGCCCGCACGGGGACGAGCCTCGTCGCGGTACTTGGTCTGGATCTGGTACAGCGTGACGGGGTAGTCCTTGTACGAGCTGTACTCGCCCTTCACGGTGAGGGTGAACATCTCCTCGTGCGTGGGGCCGAGGAGGTAGTCGGCGCCCTTGCGGTCCTTGAGGCGGAACAGGTTGGGGCCGTACTCCTCCCACCGGTTCGTCGCCTCGTAGGGCTCCTTGGGCAGCAGCGCGGGGAACTGGATCTCCTGCGCGCCGAAGGCGTCCATCTCCTCGCGGACGACGGCCTCGATGTTGCGCAGGACCTTGAGCCCCAGCGGCAGCCAGGTGTACCCGCCCGGCGCGACGCGGCGGACGTAGCCGGCGCGCACCAGCAGCTTGTGGCTGGGCACTTCGGCGTCCGCCGGATCCTCGCGAAGGGTGCGCAGGAACAGCGACGACATCCTGGTGATCACGGTGGGTACTCCTCGTTCACGGGCAGTTGAAACAGCGTACTGGTTGGGCGTTCCCCGAAATCGCGCGCGGTGCTCTGCGTGGGCTCTGACCTGCGACGACAGAATTGTCAGACCCCCTGAGTAGCGTCCTTCCCATGCCGCTGACCATTGACATGATCACGATCGACACGGGCGACGCGCGCAAGCTCGCGCAGTTCTGGACGGCCGCTCTGGGCACCACGATCCAGAACGACTGGGGTGAGTTCATCGTGCTCGCGCCGAACACCGGGGCCGGGCCGGCGCTCGCCTTCCAGCAGGTGCCGGACGCCACGCCGGGCAAGAACAGGGTCCACTTCGACACGCACGTTCCCGACCGCCTGGCGGAGGTCGCCCGGTTGGCGGCACTCGGCGCCACGGAGGTCGCCGTGCACAGCGTTCCCGGCCTCGTGTGGTCCGTGCTCGCCGATCCGGACGGCAACCAGTTCTGCGTCGGCCAGCCCGGCGAAGAGCTTCAGAGCGCGACCGGCAGCCCGTAGTCGATCCAGGTCCGCGCCACCCCGAACCCGGCGCGCTCGTAGAGGCCGAGCGCTCCGGTCGGGTTGGCCGTGTCCACGGAGAGCCCCGCGCGCTGGTACCCCTTCTCCCCCGCCTGAGCCAGCGTGCGGCTCAGCAGGGCGGAGGCGACGCCGCGCCCGCGGTGCTCGTCCAGGGTGCCGACGTCGCCGATCCACAACTCGCGGACGCCGGTCATCTCCTCGACGACCGGGTAGTGCCGCGCGAGCACGAACCCCACGACGGCGCCCTGTGAGAGCGCCAGGAAGGAGGACTCGGGAACGAACCTCGGGCTGTCGGTGAACGACGCCGCCCATTCCTGGGGGCTGCGCTCGACCGAACCCCAGTGCCGCGCGAACGCCGCGTTGCAGACCAGCCGGACCTCTTCGCCACGAACCGCGGAGAACGGCACGATCTCGTAGCCGGACGGGATCGGCGCCTGGGCGAGTGACTCGCCCAGTGCCACCTCCAGCTCGTGGAAGTGGCGGTCGGCCTGGAACCCGAGCTCCTCGACGAGCGCGACGTGCCCGGCGGAACGGCTCTCGGCCATGGTGCACGCGGTGAGCGGCATACCTGGATGCCGTGAGACGTGGAGCGCCCGCGCGAGCTCCGCGAGACGCGGCAGGAGCCGCATCCCGATGCCCCGGCGCCGGAAATCGGGGTGCACCAGCCCGTCGAGGCGGACGCGGTGCGTGCCCACGGGGTTGTCGCGCAACACGACAAGCCCGTACGCCGCAAGCCTTTCGCCCGCGAGCACGGCCACCGACCCACCGGGCAGGTCTGCCTCGCGGAACGACTCGGCGAAGTCCTCTTCGGACAACAGCTCGCCGGTGTCGTCGACCGCCTCGGCCGCGTTGTAGAGCGCGGCCACCTCTGGGATGTCCGCTGTCGTGAGCGGGCGCCACACGAGTTCCACGCCAACTGAAGCTACGGGGAGGTGATGGGCCCAACAACCGAATATTGCGTTGCCCGGACCGTGCCGCCAGGGCCATCCTGCGAGCGATGACGCCACCAGAGATAGCACCGCTGTACGCCGACGTGACGTTCCACGGACCGCTGTCCGAGGAACGAGCAGCCCGCCTCATCCGCTCGCTCCTGCCGCTGGACGACGCCCACGTCGTGGACCTGGGCTGCGGCTGGGCGGAGTTCCTCCTGAGGACACTGGAGGCAGCGCCCACGGCCACCGGCACCGGCGTCGACCGCAACGCCGTCGACATAGCCCACGCCCAAGCCAACGCCGCCGCCCGAGGCCTCACCGACCGCGTCAGCCTGGTGGTGACCGACGTGGCCGAGTGGCAGCCGGACAGGCCGGCCGACGCCGTGATCGTCAACGGCGCCACCCAGGTGTGGGGCGGAGACCCGTTGCAGCACACGGTGAACGCGCTGACGGAGGCGAAGAAGCTCCTCAAGCCGGGCGGCCGCTTCCTGCTGGGCGAAGGCTTCTGGCAGCGGGAACCCACCGAGGCACAACTGGCGGCGATGCCGATCCCCCGCGACCAGTACGGCTCGCTGGCCGACCTCGTCGACCTGGCCCACGCGCACGGCTACCGCCTGCTGGCCGCCGAACAGGCGAGTCTCGACGAGTGGGACGTGTTCGAGAACGGCCACGGCATCGCCTGGGAACGCTGGCTGCGCGCCAACCCGGACTCCGAGCACGCCGCCGAGATCAGGGCGAAGGCCGACAGGCAACGCGGATGGCGCCTGCACGGGTGGCGCGAGACGATGGGCCTGGCGTACCTGACGCTGCAGGCCCCCTGACGCCGCTGGAACCCTGATGACGCTGGCCGCGGCGGTGAGGGTCACAGCCGCGCAGCCACGGCGCTGCCTGGTTGTGGCGACTCGCGCCGCGTACTCACACGCGGCCGAAGCACCACGCTCCACACGGCACATGCCGCACCCCACCCGAGACGGGCGTGTGCCGCACCCACCGCCCAACGCAGCGGGTGCGGCACACGGACATCCGGACCACCTGCCCCCGCAGGCGTCCACCGGGGAACACGGCCGGGCTCGAACCGGCGTCCCTCCGGAGAAAGAGCCGGAGCTCTACCACTGAGCTACGCGTTCCAGGCGTCCGGCGGGCCGGGCTCGAACCGGCGTCCACCCGGTCCAGAGCCGGGCGCTCCACCACTGAGCTACCACCGAACGCCCCCAGCCTCCTCAGCCCGGCGCGTCCTGTCCACCGAATACCGGTCCGCCGGACACCTCGGCCCGCACCGGCTTGCCGCTGAACACCCCGGCACGCCGCAACGTCATGGCCCACAAGGGATCCGACACCGCCACGCCGTGCACGAGCTCCGGGGTCGGCCGGAAGCGCGCGACCAACGAGTGCTTCCGCGGCGCGGTCCAGGACCGTGCCGGGTCCACGCCGTGCGCGCGGCAGGCCGCCTCGACGTCCTCGCGGGTGCACGTCGCGACCCCGTCGAGCACCTCCCACGGCAACGGCAGCGCGGCCCACACGGCGGTGTCCGGGTGCAGGCCGCCACCCGTTTCCTGATGCCACCACGCCAGGTCTGCCGCCATCACGCGCATCGCTTTGCCCGGCCAGGCCGGGGCGAGCAGCGACGTCAGGCCCGCCGCGTGCAGGCAGGTGATCCACGCGGTGCGGGCCGTGTTGTAGGCGCCTGCGTAAGCGTTCCACGTGGACGAGTCGACGCCGGAGCGCACGATCATTGTCGTGCGGTCCACATCGGATTCGCGCCACAAGCCGCCGAGCACCGAGGCGAGTGCCCGCACCGCCGCCGACCACCGGCCCAGCAACGAGCCCAGCTGGTCGGCGGACAGGTGCCGCAGGGCGTCCCAGGCCGGGTGCGCGAGCGCGATCATCGTCCAGTCCGTGTCCGCCGCAACACGACAACGCGCGAAGAGCACGTCGGCGACCTGGTCGAACGGGTTCTCACGGCCCGCGAGGCCGAACTCGCGGCGCAGCTTGCGGCGGGCCGTGAAGTACGCGACGAAGCAGGCGGCGGCCGGATCGGCGCGGAAGCGGTCGCGGTCGATCACGTCCACGAACCCCGCCGACGCCAGCAGCGTCGCGCGGCGCAGTTCCTGGGCGCGGCCGAGGCGTCCCGCCTTCGCGGAGAGCCTGCGCAGCATGCGGAAGCGGCGGTTGTACTGCCTCTTCGACAGTTCGATGCCGGCCGACGCGCGGGCCTCGCGGTTCAGCCGGTCCGCGAGGAAGTCCGTGCGCGAAGCGTCCCAGCCGATGCCGGCACCGGCCAGCGCCGCGAACTCCAGCACCGACAACGGGTTCTCGGCGTCCACGTCGCAGTCCAGGTCACCGTCCACGTCGAACAGGCGGCGGGTCGCGGCGACCTGACGCGCGGCACCGACCGGGCGGGCGTAGTCGTCGCTCATCCCGGAGAAGCCGTGCCAGCGCGACGCGTGCGCCGCGACACCGCCGATCACCGCGCGCTCCCGGCGCGTGGGGTTCGGCAGCGCCTCCAGCACGAGGACGGCCACCTCCTCGGGGCGCGGCCGGGCGTCGAGCGAGCGGTACAGGCGGTCGAGTGCGTCCACGCCTTCCAGGTGACCACGCCCTGTCCAGCTGTTTTCGTGCTTTGCCCTACGCTTTCGACCGTGCTGGTGCTGCTTCCCCCGTCGGAGACCAAGGCGATCGGCGGCGAGGGCGCGCCGCTCGACCTCGACGCGCTGTCGTTCCCCGAGCTCAACCCCGTGCGCGACAAGCTGGTGTCCGCGCTGGCCGATCTCGCGCAGGACGTCCCGGCGAGCCTCAAAGCGCTCGACATCTCGGAACGCCAGGTCGACGAGGTGCACCGCAACGCCCATCTGCGCACGTCGGAGACGACGCCCGCACTCCTGCGCTACACCGGCGTGCTCTACGACAACCTCGACTTCCCGTCGTTGAAGAAGGCCGAGAAGGAACGTGCCTACCAGCGGCTCGCGGTCGCGTCGGCGCTGTTCGGAGCGGTTCGCGGCGGTGATCCGGTGCCCGCGTACCGGTTGTCCGGCGGCAGTGCGCTGCCCGGCCACGGCAGCCTGCGCACGCTGTGGAAGCCCTCGCTGGAGCCCGTGCTGAAGGAGGCCGACGAGTTCGTCGTGGACCTCCGGTCCGGCGCGTATTCGAGCCTCGCGAAGATCCCGCACGCCGTGGTCGTGCGGGTGGTCACGAGTGAGGGCAAGGTCGTCAGCCACTTCAACAAGGCGCACAAGGGGCTGCTCGCGCGTGCCATCGCGAGGTCCAACTCGGAGCCCACCGACCTGAAAGGCCTGGTCAAGCTCGCGCAGAAGGCCGGTTTGACGATGGTCCCGACGGGCGCGAAGACGGCCGACCTGATCACGGGTTAATTCGGTTGCGGGCACGAGAACCGCACGGCAAGCTCTCCCCCGAAGCGTGACAACGGAGCTGGATCGAGGAGGTGCGTGATGTCAGAGCCTGTCTTTGGACGTGGCACCGCACTCGCGACCCGTCCAGCCGCCCTTCGCGCCTGATCAGCACCGTTTGATCGCAGAGCGCCAGTGGGGCGGTCACCTTCATCTTTTGGGAGACCCCACCGTGCGCGAGCACGATCTCTACGAACGCTACGAGTCTGCTTTCGAAGGCGCCGACGACACCATGCGGCGCAAGGGAAAGCGCACCACCAGGCGCGGCGACGACGCGGAACCCACGCGTCGCGGCCGCATGACCGAAGCCGAGAAGCTGCGCGTCGCGCGAGTGCGCGAGGACCAGCTCAGCTCGGCCGACACCCCCGAGGACGGCGACCGCTGGTCCACGTGGGGCGACGCGGAGCAGGGCCCGAAACCGCATCCGAACTGGCTCATCACGGAACTGGCCGCGGTGGACCGCGAGCTGGGCATCGTGAAGACCGGCAAGGAGGCGGACGTCTTCCTGCTCGAACGCGCCATCGGCGAGAGGACGAGCCTGCTCGCCGCGAAGCGCTACCGCAGCAACGACCATCGGATGTTCCACCGCGACGCGGGGTACCTCGAGGGTCGGCGCATGAAGAAGTCCCGTGAGACGCGGGCGATCGCGAACCGCACGGCGTTCGGGCGCAACCTGATCGCCGAGCAGTGGGCGGTCGCGGAGTTCGCCGCGCTCTCCAAGCTGTGGCAGATCGGCGCGCCCGTGCCGTACCCGGTGCAGCGCAGCGGTACCGAGCTGCTGCTGGAGTTCATCGGGGACGCCGAGGGCAACGCGGCGCCGCGGCTCGCGCAGACCCGTCCCGGCGAGGACGAGCTGCTCGACCTGTGGCGCCAGCTGGTCGCGACGCTGTCGACGCTCGCGGAGGCGGGCATGACGCACGGCGACCTCTCGGCGTACAACCTGATGGTCCACGACGGCAGGCTGGTCGTGATCGACCTGCCGCAGGTGGTCGACCTCGTCGCGAACCCGCGCGGGGTGGAGTTCCTGGACCGCGACGTCCGCAACATCTGCGGCTGGTTCGCCGCGCGCGGCCTGCCGCCGGAGATCGGCGACCCGTCGTCGCTGGTGGCAACGCTGCTGGACGTGGCGGGTATGGCCTGACCCACGTTGCGCGTCCGGCCGTGTCCAACGACACTGCCGGGCGCGCGAGTGGTTGCCGTTGATCAGCTAGACTGTAAGAGCACCGATGAAGGCTTGACGGCCGTTGACCGGTGCGTCCACCCACTCATTCAGGCGTGACCACCACGCCGGGCTCGTCCTTGTGAACTGGCACCGCGGCAAGCGCGGGGCAGCCTTGAGACGTGCCATGTCTCGGAGGTTTGTTTTGCCATCAATGTCCGAAGGTCGTTCCGAGCGCGGACAAAGCCGCAGGTCACCGCGGCGCCGCTCGGGTCGCCAGGGCAATTCCTCGCGTCCGCAGTCGCGGGTCGAGGAACCGATCGTCGCCGAGCCGTTCGAGAGCACGCTGCCGGAAGGCCCGCTGCCCTCGTTCGCTGAACTCGGCCTTGCCGACGCGCTGATCCGCTCGCTCGTCGCCAACGAAATCACTGAGCCGTTCCCGATCCAGGCGGCCACCCTTCCCGACTCGCTGTCGGGAAAGGACATCCTCGGGCGCGGCCAGACCGGCTCCGGCAAGACGCTGGCGTTCGGTCTCGCGATGCTCTCGCGCCTCGCGGGCGGCCGCTCGCTGCCGCACAAGCCGCGCGGCCTGATCCTCGTCCCGACCCGTGAGCTCGCGATGCAGGTGGAGACGGCTCTCATGCCGCACGCCCGCTCGCTGGGCCTGTGGTGCCGCGTGGTCGTGGGCGGCACGTCCTTCCCGCGTCAGATCGACCACCTGCGCCGCGGCGTCGACCTGCTGATCGCCACGCCGGGCCGGCTGTCCGACCACGTCCGCCAGGGCACGTGCGACCTGTCCGAGGTCGAGATCACCGCGCTGGACGAGGCCGACCAGATGGCGGACATGGGCTTCATGCCGCAGGTCCGCGCGATCCTCGACCTGACCCCGCAGGACGGGCAGCGCCTGCTGTTCTCCGCGACGCTCGACGGCGACGTGGACAAGCTGGTCCGCCAGTACCTGCACTCCCCGGTGACGCACTCGGTGGCCCCGGCCACCGCGAGCGTCACGACCATGGAGCACCACCTGCTGCTCGTGTCCGCCGAGGACAAGCAGAACGTGGTGACCGAGGTGGCCGCGCGCGAGGGCCGCACGATCATGTTCGTGCGCACCAAGCACCACGTCGACCGCCTGGCCAAGAAGCTCCGCTCGGTCGGCGTCCACGCGGGCGCCCTGCACGGCGGCAAGGCGCAGAGCGCGCGCACCCGCGTGCTCGGCGAGTTCCGCGAGGGCACCACGCCCGTCCTGATCGCGACGGACGTGGCCGCGCGCGGCATCCACGTCGACGACGTCTCGCTCGTCGTGCACGTCGACCCGCCGGCCGACCCGAAGGACTACCTGCACCGAGCGGGCCGCACGGCACGCGCAGGCCAGTCCGGCACGGTCGTCACCCTGGTGACGCACGACCAGCGCCGCGCCGTGCAGGGCATGGCCGCACGCGCGGGCATCCGCCCGGAGAGCACGAAGGTGCGCCCCGGCGACGACGACCTGGTCCGCATCACCGGTGCCCGCACCCCGTCCGGCGAGCCGATCGTCGAACGCGAGAAGCCGGCCCGCCGCAGCGGCGGCGGTCGCCGGTTCGGCGCACCTGCCGCCGGTGGCGGCCGCGGTGAGTACCGCGGTGGTTCGGGTCGCCGCACCGAGGGTGGCGAGTTCCGCGGTGGGCCGCGCCGGGCGGAGCGGTCCGAGGGCGGCCGCACGTTCGGGCGGACCGAGCGCGGCAGCGCGGGTCGTCCGCGCCGGGCGCCGCAGCACTGAGGTTCGATTTTGGTCGAAGGCCGCTTCCCCGGTTCGGGGAGGCGGCCTTCGCCGTTTCGGGGACCGCTTTGCCCGCTCGGGGCAGACGGTCCCGAGGCCGCCCACCAACTTGCGGCAGAAGGCCTCCGCCGTTCCGGGAGACCGCCCTACCTGCTTGGGCAGGCGGCCTCGCCCACCCAGCTGAGGTTCCGCCGCTTCACGCCGCCCGAGGGCATGCTGCTTCACCATTCCGGGGCTAGCTCGGCCGAGTTGTCCACAGATCGGTGAGCGGTGGCTTGACACGCCCGCATCGCCGTTAAGTTGGGTGGAGGCAGGTGGTCAGCCCCCTGGGTGGGCGGGGCCTCGGCTGGCGCGGGCTTGGCCGGCGCAGGCTTGGCTGGACGCGGGTTGGCCGGGCGCGGCTACAGCTGAGCAGGAGCCTCGACCGGCGCGGCCTCGGCCGGATGCGAGCTTGGCCAGGTGCGGCCACAGCTGAGCAAGGCCTTAGCCGGCCCGAACCCGACCCACGCGGACCTGGCCGGACGCGGGCACAGCCAAGCGCGACCACAACCGAGCGGCCCCCAGCCGGCGGCCTCGTCGCCACGCATAAGGTGCCTCATGGGGCGGAACTGGTACCTGCTGTGGAGCGGTAGCGCCATCTCGGCGCTGGGGGACGGCATCTTCCTGGCGGCACTCCCCCTGCTCGCCACCACGCTCACCCAGGACCCGAAGCTCATCGCCGGCGTCAGCTTCTTCGGCACGCTCCCCTGGCTGCTGGCCGCCCTTCCCGCCGGCGCGGCGGCCGACCGGTACGACGGCCGACGCCTCCTCCTGGCCGCGCTGTGGGTCCAGTGCGGGCTCATGGCCGTGCTCGCGGCCTTCCACAGCACGCACATCGCGTTCCTGTACGTCATGGCGTTCCTGATCGGCACGGCCGAGAACGTCCCTCGTGCCGTGGGTCAGCCGCTCATCAAAGCCACTGTGGACGACCGTCTGCTGGAGCGCGCGAACGGCAGATTGTTCGCCTCTCAGGCGGTGGCGCTGAAGTTCGCCGGACCGCCGTTGGGCGGGTTGTTGTTCGCTACGGCGGTGGCGGCGCCGTTTTGGGTCAACGCGTTGACGTTCGGTCTCGCGGCGTTGCTGGTCGTCGGTATGCGCACCGAGCGCAGGCAGCCGACGTTGAAGCCGAAGGCACGCGAAGGCTTGCGGTGGTTGGTGCAGCACAGGGTGTTGAGGACCGTCACGGTCGTGAGTGCGACTACGAACCTGTGCATCGCGATGACCATGGCGACGCTGGTGTTGTTCGCGGAGCGGCGGCTCGGGCTGGGCGGTGCGGGGTTCGGGGCGCTGCTGGCCACGCTCGCGTGTGGCGGTGTCGCGGGTGCGCTGCTCGCCGAACGGGTTCTGGGCAGGGTGAGGCGTGCTGTGGAGATCACCGTCGTGCTGATTCCCCTGATGTGGCTGGGAATTGCGACGGTGGCGCACGACCTGGCGACGGTCGCCGTGTTCGCCGTGGTGAGTTCGTTCTGCACGGCGGTGTGGGGTGTGGCCACCTCGTCGCTGCGGCAGCGGGCGGTGCCCGCGGAGTTGCTCGGGCGCGTCAGCAGCGCGCAGACGCTGATCACCTGGGGTGTTCAGCCTGTCGGCGCGCTGCTGGGCGGGCTGGTGGCGGACCGGTTCGGGCTGCTGGCGCCCTGGTACGTCGCGGTCGCGCTGCGCACCGCGGTCGGGCTCCTGGCCGTCAGGCCGCTACGCGCTCACTTCGCGGCCGCCGCCTTGAACGTCCACTGCGCGGCCGAACCGGAGCAGGACGCCGCCGTCACCTTCCCGGACGCGTCCCGGTAGCACTTGGTGTTGTACTGCATGTCCGAGATCGTCTTGTTCGGGTTGATGGACCACTGCTGCGCCGGGCCGCCGTCGCACTTCTTCAGCAGCACCTTGCCCGAGGACAACGTCGTGCACAGCTGGGGCGAGCCCTGTTCCATGAACGCGCCGTGGAACTTGAACTGCTGCAACGCCGACCCGTTGCACGTCGCGGTCGTCAGCTGAGCACCCGAAGCGCCGCCCTGCAGGCACTTGCCGGTCGAGACGTTCTTGTACTCGCCGTTGGTGGTCTTGGGCTTGGCGCCGCCGTAGCACTCGCCGGTCGAGGTGTTGAAGATCGGCGCCGGGTCCACGGTGAGGTTCGACGGCGGGTTGAGGATGGTCTCCTCCATCACCGGCTTGCCGTCGTCGTGGTAGTTCGTCAGGGCGTCCTCGCAGTCGATGGCGTTCATGGCGTTGCCGCCCTTGCCGCCGATCCACGCGTCGAAGTGCCAGAGCTTGGGACCGCCGTTGGGGCCGTTGCCGTTCCAGTCCTGCTCGCACGAGGAACAGGAGTCCTCCATGACGAAGTACTTCTTCACCCTCGGGAAGTAGATCTTCGTGCCCGGCTTGGCCTCCTTGCTGGACGTGGCGAACGTGATCGGGTCGGACCACGTGCCCTTCCCGCCCGCCGTGTCGTGGAGGCCGGGATAGGCGATGTCGCCGCCGGGCGGCGTGTTGTCGTACCAGCCGTAGAAGGTCCAGAAGACCTGTTGGGATGCCGCGTTCGCCGGGGTCGAAACGACCAAACCGGACACCGCTAGCACAATTCCTGCCGCCAAAGACAGGGCGCGTTTCATGCGTGCCTCCGCACAACCGGTGGACGTGGCGGCGTGAACGCAGAATCCACCGGTTGTGCGGCTTTTGTAAAGAAACTTATCTAACTATTTGCTGGAGCAATGTCGGCCACCGGGCCCACCACGATGATCGCCGGCGGCCGGACCTCCCAGGCCTTCACGTCGGCGCCGAGCGAGTCCAAAGTGGACCGGTAGACGCGCTGCGAGGTCGTGCTGCCCTCCTGGATCACGGCGACGGGCGTGGAACCGGGACGGCCTTCCATCAGGGCCGTGGCGAACGCACCGGCTCGTTCGACGGCCATCATCAGCACGACGGTGCCCTGCAGGCGTGCGATCGCCGGCCAGTCGACGAGCGAGCGCGGGTCGTCTGGCGCCACGTGGCCGGAGACGACGACCACCTCGTGTGCCACGCCTCGGTGCGTCACGGGAACACCGGCCAACGCCGGTACACCGAACGCTGACGTCACGCCGGGCACCACGGTCACGGGGATGCCGGCCTCGGCGCACGCGAGGAGCTCCTCGAAGCCCCGGCCGAAGACGTACGGGTCACCGCCCTTGAGCCGGACGACGAACTTGCCTTCCTTGGCGCGGTCGACCAGCGTCTGGTTGATGAACTCCTGCGTCGCCGCGCGCCCGTAGGGGATCTTCGCCGCGTCCACGACCTCGACGTGCGCGGGCAGTTCCTCCAGCAGCTCGCGCGGGGCCAGGCGGTCCGCGACGACCACGTCCGCGTGCGCCAGCAAACGCTTGCCCTGCACGGTGATCAGCTCGGGGTCGCCGGGGCCGCCACCGACCAGGGCGACGCCGACAGGAGGTGCGGCCTGGTCCGCGATGCGGCCGTCGCGCAACGCCGACACGAGCCCGTCGCGCACGGAGGCCGAACGGCGGTGCTCACCTCCCGCGAGCACACCGATCAGCATGCCGTCGTGCATGCCGGTCGCGGGCGTGACGGCCGTGCCCTCCACGGCGATGTCCGCGCGCACGCAGAACACACGCTGCGAGAGAGCCTCCTCGGAGATCTGTGCGTTCACCTCGATGTCGGACGTGCACGCCACCACGTACCAGGCGCCCTCGACGTCACCGGCCTCGAACAGCCTCTCGTGCCAGGTCAGCTCCCCCGCGTCGACCATGCCCTGCACGGCGGGGGTGACGGACGGCGACACGAGATCGACGACGGCGCCGGACGCGATCAGGCGGGGCAGACGGCGCTGCGCGACCGTGCCTCCGCCGACCACGAGGACGCGCCGGCCACGGAGGTCGAGGCCGGCCAGGTAGTGCTGTTCAAAGGGCATGCGTAGAAGCATCCACACGGGACCCGCCGTGTCCAGCCGAAGGGAACATGGTCACAGCTCCAGCAGCTCGAAAGAGGTGGCGAGGACTCCCCCGAAGCGCTGTCCGACCGCTTCCGCCATCGAACGGAGGAACGGCTCCGGATCGGCCATGTCGCCGCTCAACGCCTCCAGATACGCCTTGTGCGCGCGTAGCGAGGCCACGGAAGCGTCGAACGAGTCGGTGATGTCCACGGCGTGCGTCGCCAACGGCGAGGACGCCGCCGCCACGTACTTGACGCCTTCCCACTTCTCCAGCCCGAGTTCCGGGAAGATCCACCGGTTGCCCGCGTCGCGGACCGCGTCGACGGCCGCACGCCCGACGGCGATGTGGTCGGCCATGTTCAGCCCACCGCCGGGCCACGTCTCGCGGTAGTTGCCGGTGATCACGAACTCCGGCCGGTGCCGGCGGATGGCGGCCGCGATGTCGCGCCGCAGCGGCAGGCCGTACTCGATCGTGCCGTCCGGGTGGTCCAGGAACTCGACGACGGTCACGCCCACAGCCGCGCAGGACGCGATCTGCTCCTCGACCCGCACCGGCGCGCAGACAGCCGGGTCCATCGAGTCGATGCCGTTCTCACCACGGCACGCGAGGAGGTACGTGATGTTCTTGCCCTGAGCGGTCCAACGCGCGATGGCGCCCGCACCGCCGTACTCCATGTCATCGGGATGAGCGACGACGACCAGCGCGCTCGACCAGTCCTCGGGCACAGGTTGCAGATCAGACATGCGTGCAGGGTGCGCGCCGGAGCACGCACCCTGCAACAGACTTGGTCAGAGCTGAGCGGTGATCACGTCGTAGTAGGTCGCGATGCGGCCGTACACGCCGGGGTAGCCGGCACCGGCGCAGCCGCGGCCCCACGACGTGTCACCGATGAGCTTGCCGCCGTAGACCAGCGGGCCACCGGAGTCGCCCTGGCAGGTGTCGACACCACCCTGCGGGAAGCCCGCGCACACCATCGAGGTGTTGCTGTACTGCGGGTACGCGGTGCGGCAGGTCGCGTCGGACGTCAGCGGCACGTTGGCCTTGAGCAGGTAGCGCGACGCGGAACCACCCGAGGAGGTGGTGCCCCAGCCGAGGATCAGCGCCGAGTTGCCCGCCGCGTACAGCGCGGTGTCGGACGGCGTGGCCAGCGGCAGGGTCGCCGAGCTGATGTTGCGGTCGAGCGTCAGCACGGCCACGTCGAAGCCGGAGGTCGCGCTGCGGTAGCTCGGGTGCACCCAGATCCGGGTGACGCTCGCGACCGTGCCCGCGGTGCTCTGCTTGTCGTCACGCCCGTGCACCACTCGGGTGCTGGACGCGGACCGGCCCGAGACGCAGTGCGCCGCGGTGACGACCTTGTTGGCCTTCACCAGCGTTCCACCGCAGAACTGGGAACCGGAGGTCGAGGCCAGGTAGACCACCCAGGGGTACGTCGAGGTGCTCGCCCGCGTACCGCCGACGATCATCGGCGAGACGTCGCCCGCATTCGCGGCGGGGGCGACGAAGAAGATGCTCGCGAGAGCGGACACAACGACGGACACGATCAGGCGATGCAGGGTTTTCGCCATGTTGCCAGTCCTTCCCTATGACGCTGTGTGTGCAGGGTGTGAAGTAACGGCACACACAGCGTCATGGGCGGAGATTCGGCGGCGTAACCGCCATTAGTCGGACATGTCCGACTTCACAATTGACTACTTGAGAATTCCCCGCGCCTTGAAGGCGGCTGCGACGGTGGCGGCGTCCGCGTCACCGTAGAGCTTCTTCGCGGTGGCGACGGTCGCGTTCGCCGCCGCCTCGAAGGTGGTCGACGGCGAGTAGGAGAACTGCGACTCCAGCACGATCTTCGCCGACTTGTCCCGCCCGAACGCCTTGTAGACGTCGAAGAGGGCCCGCGACCAGATCTGGCCGTCGAAGTGCACCTCGTTCTGGCGCTGGCTCACCGTCAGGTTCGTGTCGGTGCGGCGCAGGCAGTGCGGCGTCTCGGTCGTGTACGCCGTCGCGTCCCAGTCCATGATGCACGCCAACGGCGTCGTGGCCGTGTCCTGGGCGTCGCGGGAGGACATGATCAACGCCCACCAGTCGCCGAAGCCCTCGCCGATCGAGCCGCCGTCGAGCGACGAGCCGAAGCCCGGCACCTGGGCGTCCTGGATCGCGTGGCCCAGTTCGTGCCACACCACCTCGACGTCCTCGGCGTCGTCCACGCCACCCGTGCCGAACGTGATCTGGTCCTTGCTCGGGTCGTAGAACGAGTTGTCCTCGGTCAGGCCGAGCGTGGTGATCTTCTGGGCCTCGTTGTTGATGTTGGTGAACCCGAGGCCCTGGATGTACTTCTGCGCCTCCGTCACACCCCAGTAAGCGTTGACCTGCTCGAAGTAGTCGTTGTTGCGGGTGTAGTTGAACTGGTTGCTCTTGTTGTACGCGAGCTTGCTCTTGGCGCCGGTCAGCGTCGCGTACTTGCCCTTGAGGTAACCGGAACCGTCCAGATCGGACAGCGTGACCGCCTTGTACGCGGCGGCGGGCACGGCCGAGTCGGCGTCGTTCGCGTCCTTGAGGTTCTGGTTCTGCTGCGACGCCACGGGGTTCGGGCTGAACACCTTGCCGGTGCCGTTCGCGTGCTTGACCAGGCTCTCGGTCTTCACGACGGCCCCGGACTCCGCGTGCACCAGCGTGCGCTCGGATCCCTTGCCGCTGTCGGAGATCACCTCGTAGACGAGGCCGGTGCCGGGCAACACCTTGAGGTTCGCCCCCTCCGGCGCGGCGACCTTCGTCTTGGCGTCCTCGGCGGTGACGGCGGGCGTGACGTCGACCGATCCCACGGCGAGACGGCCGTCGTCCACGGTCTTCGCGCCGGTCGCCTTGTCGACGTGCTCGACGTAGTACGCGCCCAGCACGGGTTTGCCGTCGTAGGTCTGCTCGTACCAGGTGTGCGTGGCGGTCAGGGAGTCGCGAACGGCGAGCAGGCGCAGGCCTTCCCGGGGCGCGGCGGCCTGGGCGGTGATCGTCAGCAGGGACAGCGCGACGCCGGCGGTGCAGGCGACAGCGACGAGACGACGGGCTCTCATGCCGGTCTCCAGTGCTTTCGGGCCCGTGCAGGGATGGGCCGTGTGCATGGCGACGCTAATCGGGAGGACTTCGGCAGAAACCCTACGAAAGAAGGAAAAACATCAGTGTTCCCAGACTCCGGGAACAACAATTACGTCGGCTTCGACCGGAATGTCCAGCGTTGGCCCGGTTCCGAAAGCGACGAACGCGACCGCGGCCCCACCGGAGGCCAATTCGCTCGCGCCCTCGTGGCGCACCTCGGTGCCCGCGCGCAGGAGCGGGCCGACCGCGTTGATCGCCTCGGGAGTCCCCACCACGAACGCGGCGCGCCGGATCTCCGACTCCGCACGCGGTGTGCGCTGCTCGGCCGTGCCGGGACCGAGCCCGACGAGCGCGAGCCGGCCGCGGGGCAGCACCCGTGCCGCGGCCACGGTCACGTTGTCCCGCTTGAACTTCTCGGCCGCCAGCTCGATCCGGCCGCCGAGGCCGAGGCTCTGCGCGCCGCGCAGCGCGGCCGCCTCCGCGACGCTCGCGGTGCCCAGCGAGTTGCGCACCACCGAGCTCGGGTTCGGCACGCCGATCTCGGCGAGCTCCTCCGTCGGGAACGTCAGCAGCTCCGCCGTGTCGCCGTGCCAGAAACCCCAGTCCTCCACGGCGTCCACGATGCCGGGCTCGTCCGCCTTGACGTCCGCCGTCGCGAAAGCCTTGATGGCACGCAGGTCCAGGCCGCCCTGGGCGTCCAGTTCCGACAGTGCTGCACCAACGCTCGTGGCCGACGCACCCCGTGTGGAGCCCACACCGACGACGAGCGTGCGCGGCACGATCCGCAGCACGTTCTCCTTCGTCGCGGCGGCCCGGTCGTCGACGACGATCACCCACGTCGCGTCCTCGCCGCCCGGCACGACGTTCGGCGGCAGCGCGGGCAGGGGGAAGTTCAACGGGTTGCGCAGCACGACCTTCTCGCCCGCCTCGATGGCGGCGGTGCAGGCCTCCACGTCGCCGTCCGCGGTGGCGTCCAGCTGCTCGACCAGCTCGTCGAGCATCGAGTCGATGGACGGGCCGCTGGTCACGACGGCCGTGCGGTTCAGCACGTCCGCGACGTGGCGCGCGAACACGTCCGCGTCCCCGGCCAGCGCCACCACGAAGTGCTGGTCCACGCAGACCACGGCGGGGTCGGATCGCCTGTCCCCCAGCAGGGGCGCGATCAGGCGGACCGCCGAGGACGCGTCGAGGAACAGCACTACGGCGCCGAGGCGGGGCCAGAGACTGCGGACTGCGGGCTTGACGGGACCGTCGGGGACGACGGCGTCGGAGCCGAGGAGGCCGGCCAGGTCGGCGGCGTCACCGCGCTGGGCGGGGCCGGCGAAGACTCCGATCACGCTGATGCTCCCCACAACGGGCCGCCACCAGCCCACTCACCGATCACTTCTTGGTTCCCCACAACAACGTCACGGGCACAGCAGGCGCGAAACCCGAGTCCAGCAGGCGCGAGGCCGTCCAGTGCACGCCCTCGACCTCGTACCCGGCGGCCTGCAACGCGTCCCGCGCGGGCACGATCTCGTCCACGCTCTCCGTCGAGACGACGACGCGCTTCGCCGACACCGCGGCAGAGGCCTTGACGGCGCTCAGGTTCCCGCGGCCGACGAAGACCGCGTCCGGGCGCGGCAACGAGGACGCGTCCAGCTCCGACTCCTCGACGCGGACGTCGACGCCGTGCGCGGACGCGTTCGCGATGATCCGCACGCACTGCACCGGATCCGGCTCGACCGCGATCACCGCGGCACCCAGCCGCGCGCACTCGACGGCGACCGCGCCGGACCCCGCCAGCACGTCCCACACCAGCACGCCGGGACGCGGGGCGAGCCGGGCCAGCACGAACGCGCGGACCTCGGCGCCGAGCACGTGCGTGCGGCTCGCGAACGCGTCGTCCGGCAACGCCCAGCCGTCACTGGAGCGGAGGAACTCGTTGTCCGCCAGGCACAACACGGCGTCGGGCGCCGTCCAGCGGCGGGTCACCGCGTCACGCGGGTCCACTGTGGTCAGTTCGTCGCCGTCCTGCACGACCAGCGTGCGGCGCCAGCCCGCGAGGCCCGCGCCGATCTCGGCCGGGCCGATGCCCTCGGCCAGCCTGACGACGACGGCGGAACCGGCGCGGCACGCGTTCAGCGCGGGGCGCAGGCCGTCGGCGGCGTCGACGACCTCGACGGGACGGCCCGCTGCCTCCCGCAGCCTCTCGAGCGACATCAGTTCGCGGACCGCTTGGGCTTGCGGACCGGCTTCTTGCGCGGCGCGGACGTCGAAGCGTTGACCGTCGGCGGCTTCGGCTTCTCAGCGGCGACCACCGTGAGCTTGGGCTTGGGCGCCTGCTCTTCGGCGGGCTTGCGCACCGACTGCTGTATTTCCTCGACCGCTGTCCACGCCGGGTTCGGCTCGGCCACGGGGGCGTCGGGGACCGGTGCGGCGGCGGGGATGGGCTCGTCCGGACGCGCCGGAACGGGCTCGTCCACGCGCGTCGCGATGCGGGAGGCGGCACGGCGTGACCAGCGCGAGGGACGGGCGGAGCGCAACGGCTCGTCGACCGACGTCGTCGCCGAGGCCGACACACGGCGCGTGGGCGCCTTCACCGCGGCACCGACGAGGAACAGCGTCGGGCGGTAGAGCTTGTGCTTCTTCACCACGGCTTCCAGCTCACCGACCGTCGTGTGCACGAGCACCTCGTCGGCCTGGCTCACCTTGTACGCGACGACGACCGGCGTGGCCTCGGAGTACCCGCCCTGCAGCAGCTTCTCCACGAACTGGCCGGTGCGCGCGCCCGAGACCGTGGCGGCCATCGTGGTCTGGAGCTGCGCGAACTCGCTGACGCGCTCGCTGCTTTCCGGCGAGAGCAGCACCGCGGACGACGCCTCGGTCTGCGTGAGCTCGCGGCCGATCCGGGCGGCCGCGGCGGCGACGACGGACACGCCCGGCACGACCTCGACCTCGAGACCGAGGCGCACGCACAGGTCGTGCTGCTCCTGCACCCCACCGCCGGTCGCGGCGTCGCCCGCGTGCAGGCGCACGACGACCTGGCGTGACGCGGCCGCCTTGCGATACAGGTCGGTGATCTCCTCGGGCGTGACGCGGGAGAAGTCGACCAGGTCGGCGTCGGCCCGGGCGTGCTCGCGGATGCACTCGGCGTCCACCGCGCTGGGAGCCCAGATGACGACGTCGGCTTCCGCGATGCGGCGTGCGCCTCGGACAGTGATGAGGTCGGCGGCACCGGGACCGGCGCCGACGAAGGTGACCCGACCGGTCGTCGTCACGACAGCTCCACAGGGGGTTCGGGGAGAGGCTTAGGCGAAGACCGTACCGTCTGCCACTCCTGCCACGAACGGGTGGCAGGCCCGCACGAATCGGGCCACGGACTCCGGATCACCGGCCGGGTGCGTGTGGAGGTACGACGCGTGCACGCCACCCACCGCGAAACCCTCGGCGACGGGCCGCGAGTCGGCGCCCCGCCAGTGCCACGCGGGCGGGTTCGAGTGCGGTGTGGACAGCTGCGTCCGGTGGAACTCGTGGCCGGTCACGCGGCTGCCGGGCGCGTGCAGCGGTGAGCTCGCGGACGCCACCGCGTCCCGGTAGCCCAGGGTCAGCCTCGGGGTCATGAACCCCTCGGCGTCGAGCACGCCGCACATCGGGTGCCCGTCGAGCGACTTCGCGAGGTACAGCAACCCTCCGCACTCGGCGTGCACGGGCGCGCCCGATCGAGCGAACCGGGCCACCGCCTCGCGCAACGCGGCGTTGTCCGACAGGGCTTCCGCGTGCTGCTCCGGGAACCCGCCCGGCAGGACCAGGCCCGCGGTGCCCTCCGGGAGGGCTTCGTCGTGCAACGGGTCGAGGACCGCCACGGCCGCGCCCGCCGCCTTCAGCACCTCGACGTGCTCGGCGTAGCCGAACGTGAACGCCGCTCCCCCGGCAACAGCGATCACGGGCTCGTCGCGCACGGCCTCCACCTGCGGATCCCACGCGGCGACGGCCATGTCCGGCACCGACCTCGCGAGCCGGCGCACCGCGTCGAGGTCGACGTGCTCGGCCACCGCGGCGGCGATCGCGTCGACCGCGGCCACCGCCTCCGGCCCGTGCTCGGCCGCCGTCACGAGCCCCAGGTGCCGTGAGGGCAGGGAGAACTGCGGGTCGCGCGGCAACACGCCGAGCACGTCGAGCCCGACCTCGTCGCACGCCGACCGCAGCACCTGCTCGTGCCGTTCCGACCCGACCTGGTTGAGGATCACGCCGCCGAGCCGGACCGTGGGGTCGTAGCCGCGGAAGCCGTGCAGCAGAGCGGCGAGCGACCGGCTCTGCCCGCGTGCGTCCACGACGAACAGCACGGGTGCGTTGATCAGCTTGGCGACGTGCGCGGTCGACCCGATGCCCGCGGTGTCGACGCGGCCGTCGAACAGCCCCATCACGCCCTCGACCACGGCGATGTCGCAGCCCTTGGAACCGTGCGCGAACAGCCCCGGGATCCGCTGCTCGCCGACCATGACCGGGTCGAGGTTGCGGCCGGGGCGGTCCGTGGCGAGCGAGTGGTAGCCGGGGTCGATGTAGTCGGGGCCGACCTTGAACGGCGCGACCCGCGAGCCCGCGCGGCGCAGCGCCGCCATGAGGCCGGTGGCGACGGTGGTCTTGCCGCTGCCCGAGGCGGGGGCGGCGACGACCAGCCTGTTCACCACTCGATCCCCCGCTGGCCCTTCTGCCCGGCGTCCATCGGGTGCTTGACCTTGGTCATCTCCACCACGAGGTCGGCCGCGTCGACCAACTTCTGCGGCGCGTACCGCCCGGTGATCACGACGTGCTGGTGGCCGGGCCGGTTCGCCAGCACGTCGACCACCTCGTCCACGTCGATCCAGCCCCAGTGCAGCGGGTACGTGAACTCGTCCAGCACGTAGAGGCCGTGGCGTTCGGAGCCGATGCGGCGGGCGATCTCCGCCCAGCCCTCGCGCGCGGCCGAGGCGTGGTCGTCCTCGGTGCCCTGCTTGCGGGTCCAGGACCAGCCCTCGCCCATCTTGTGCCACTCGACGGCGCCGCCCTCGCCGGTCTCGTCGTGCAGGCGGCCGAGCGCCTTGAACGCCGACTCCTCGCCGACCTTCCACTTGGCGGACTTCACGAACTGGAACACGCCGATGTCCCAGCCCTGGTTCCAGCCGCGCAGCGCCAGGCCGAACGCCGACGTCGACTTCCCCTTCATCTCGCCGGTGTGCAGCATCAGCAACGGACGGTTGCGGCGCTGGCGGGTGGTCAGGCCGTCCTTCGGGACCTCGGTTGGTTGTCCTTGGGGCATCGCGGTCTCCTTACGCAGCCCGGACGACGCCGGCGAGGTGGTCGGCGGACAGCTGGTCGAGCCGGACGCAGGTGCCCTGCAACGCCTCGGCGACCTTCTGCGCGAGACCGAGGCGGACGTGGCCCTGTTCGCAGTCGACGACCACGACGGCGGTCTGCTCCAGCAGGCCCGCGGCCTTCAGCGCGTCCTTGGTCGGGTCGCCGCCCAGGCCAGACGACGTGGCGCGCCCGTCGGTCAGCAGCACCACCAACGGCCGCTTGCGCGGGTCGCGCAACCGCTCGATCTCCAGGACGCGGTGGGCCTTCAGCAGACCGTCCGCCAACGGCGTGCGGCCGCCGGTGCGCATCTTCTTCAACCGCGTGGCCGCCGCGTCGACCGAAGTCGTGGGAGGCAGGGCGACCTCGGCGCTCTGGCCGCGGAACGTCACCACGCCGACCTTGTCCCGGCGCTGGTAGGCGTCGCGCAGCAACGAGATCACGGCGCCGCTGACGGCCGACATCCGCTTCTGCGCGGCCATCGAGCCGGAGGCGTCGACGACGAACAGGACGAGGTTCGACTCCTTGCCCTCCCGCACGGCCTTGCGCAGGTCGGCGGCGGTGAGCAGCAGGCCGGGGCCGCTGCGGCCGCGCGCGGCCTGGTGCGGTGCGGCGTTCGTGAGCGTGTCGACGAGGTGCAGCCCGCTGCCGTCCACTGTGGATGAACGAACCACCCGTCCGGTGCGCGCACGGGCGCGGGAACGCTTGCCCGGCGCGCCTTCGCCGACTCCGGGCACCTCCAGCAGCCGCGCCTTGAACGCGGGTGCGGGTTCCGGCGCAGGACGGTCCTGGGGCGCGTTGCCGCCGCCCCTCGGGCCGTCCTGCGGTTCGGGCAGCTCGCCGCCACCGGGACCGTCGTCGTCGGGGCCCTCGTCGGGTTCGGAGGCGTGCTCGGCGGCCTGCTTCATCGCGTCCTCGAGCTGCTGCTCCTCGATGCCGGGCTCGTCGAACGGGTCGCGGCGGCGCCGGTGCGGCAGGGCGAGCCGGACGGCCGTCTCGACATCGACCTCCTCGACCTCGGCGGC
Organism: Lentzea sp. HUAS12; assembly: GCF_024125735.1. Lineage (NCBI taxonomy): Bacteria > Bacillati > Actinomycetota > Actinomycetes > Pseudonocardiales > Pseudonocardiaceae > Lentzea > Lentzea sp. HUAS12. The sequence continues at coordinate 8,647,446 of NZ_CP099738.1, read as the reverse complement.
TCCGCGCCAGGCGGCGTTGGCGGTGGCGGCGCGGGCGACGACGAGGTCCGCGCGCATGCCGTCGACCTCGAAAGCCGCGCAGACGGCGGCGATCCGGCGCAGCTCACCGTCCGGGAGGGACACTCCGGCGAGCCGGGCGCGCGCGTCGGTGATCTGCTGCTTGAGGTGCGCGTCCTCGTCGGCCCACCGGGCGGCGAACGCCACGGGGTCCGCCTCGTAGGCGAGCCGGCGGCGGATGACCTCGGTGCGCACGGCCACGTCCCGCGCCGCCTTCACCGCCACGGTCAGCCCGAACCGGTCGAGCAGCTGCGGCCGCAGCTCGCCCTCCTCCGGGTTCATGGTGCCGACCAGCAGGAACTGCGACGGGTGCGACACCGAGACGCCCTCGCGCTCGACGTGCGCTCGTCCCATCGCGGCGGCGTCGAGCAGCAGGTCGACCAGGTGGTCGTGCAGCAGGTTGACCTCGTCGACGTAGAGCACGCCCCGGTGCGCCGAGGCGAGCAACCCGGGCTGGAACGCCCGCCTGCCCTCGGTCAGCGCCTTCTCCAGGTCGAGCGACCCGACGAGCCGGTCCTCGGTGGCGCCGACGGGCAGCTCCACGAGCCGGGCGGGCCGCCGTTCGACACCCTCGTGCGGCGCGTCGGGGCAGTCGGTCGTGCCCGGCACGCAGCCGAAACGGCAGTGCTGGGAGACCTCGAGCTCGGGCAGCAGCGCGGCGAGGGCGCGCACGATGGTCGACTTCGCGGTCCCCTTCTCGCCGCGGACGAGCACACCGCCGATGCCGGGGTGCACCGCGTTCAACAGCAGGGCGAGCCGGAGGTCGTCGTGTCCGACGACAGCCGAAAAGGGGTACATGCAGCGAAGTCCTTCCTCGGGTGTCCACGCCCGCGGCCAGGTGGAAGAGGGGGACGAGTTCCTGACTCCCGGCACGGGCCGGTCACAGTCGCGGGACGGCGCCGGAGTCACACCGGCTTCCTCGCACTCCCCTCACAGCCCCGGCATCGTCGCATTTCCGACCACCGGGTCCAACAGCCAGGTGAGCGACGTCGCTAGATCAGCCCCCGGAACTCGGCCCACGCCGCGCGCACCTCGTCCGCCGTCCACTCCAGCGCGGGCCCGGCCACGGTCACCTCGGTCTTGGCGAGCTGCCCGTCCTGCCAGAACCCGCCGAGGAACTCCCCGCTCAGCTCCTTGAGCCGCGCCGGGTCGCCCGGCAGGTGCAGCGCGAACTGGTGGGTGTGCGGTTCGGGCAGGTCCATGGCGGCGGCCACGACCTTGGCGTGCTCGACGTACGTGCCGAGCCTGGGCAGCACGGTGTCGAGGCCGTGCAGCGCGGACAGCGCCGCCGGCCACTGCTGGAACAGCATGCCGCCGTAGCGGTGCCGCCACACCCGTGCCTGGTCGACGAAGTCCTGGGTGCCGGCCAGGGCCGCGCCGGAGATGCCCTCCAGCGACTTGTAGAACGACACGTAGACCGAGTCGAACAGGCCCGCGATCTCGGGCAGCGGCTTGCCGAGGCCGTACGTGCTCTCCCACAGCCGCGCGCCGTCGAGGTGCACGACCGCGTCCCGTTCCCGCGCGAGGTCCACCCACGACACGAGCTCGTCCCAGGACGGCAGCACGAACCCGGCCTCGCGGTCGGGCACCTCCAGCAGCAGCGTCCCGTACGGTTCGGGGCACGATCCGATGTCCGAGGTGCGCACCTTGATCGGGCGCAGGCCGGACAGCACGGTCAGCGCGTCGTCCTCGTGGTGCAGGGGGTGTGCCTGCGGGTGCATCGCGACGATCGGGTTGTGCGTGCGGTCGGCCCAGCACTTCAGGGCGATCTGCTGCGCCATGGTGCCGGTCGGCACGAACAACGCCGCCTCGGTGCCGAGCAGGTGCGCGACCCGCGTCTCCAGCGTGCCCACCGGGCCGCCGTCGCCGTAGCGGTCGGGGTCGACGTCCGGCACGGGGCCGAGCGCCTCCAGCAACGTCTTCTTGCGGACTCCGGACAGCTGACGGTTCAACACCCCCGCATCAAACCTCAGCCGCGAGCGTCTCCGCGAGCGAAATGACCCCCGCGCGGATCTCGTCCGCCGTCATGCCCTGGGCCAGCAGGAACTCGATGTGCTCGCCCCGGAGGACGGCGATGACCAGCGGCAACGACGCCAGCACGTGGTCGAACAGCGTGCTCGCGAACTCCCCCCGGTCCCCGAAGCGGCGGAACACCGTGCCCTTGCCCACACCGCCCTCCAGGGCCACGTCCTCCCTGGACATCACACCTGGATGCCGCGGGAGCTGATCAACCGGGTGGCGGCGGCCTGGATCGCCACCCGGTTGTCGGCGCGTTCCAACGAACTCTCATGGGCGTGCCGCGCGACTGCCTACGCCACGAAGGCCGTCCTCGAGGACCCGATCGACGTGCCCGACGGCGTGAGCGACCACCAGGCCCTCGCCCTGCTCCTGCAGGGCACCACGGCGGTCGCGGCAGCCAAGGCGGCGCGGATCCCGCCCGGTGACCGGGTGCTGGTCGAGGCGGCGACCGGCGGTGTCGGCAGGATGGTCGTGTTCGGGTACACCAGTGGCGAGCCGTTGGACGTCACGGCGAGCGACATCTTCCGCAACGGCGTCGCGGTCATGGGCCTTCCCCGTGGAACGACCCCTCAGGAGGTGCTGGAGCCGGGCCTCGAACCCGTGCTGGGCGACGTCCACCGGTTCGACGAGATCGCCGAGGCGCGCCGGGCGCTCGAAGCCCGCACCACGCGCGGCAAGCTCATCGCGCGACCGTGACGGACCGGGGCGCGCGGAACGACAGCAGCTGGAGCCATTCCGGATCAGGGCCCGTCAGGTGCAACGACGGCTCGTGCGTGGCCACCGTCCGCACCGTCACGGCGGCCTCCAGCCGCGCCAGCCCGGCGCCGAGGCAGAAGTGCCGGCCGTACCCGAAGGCCAGGTGCCGCGGATCGGTTTCCTTGCCGCTCAACAACAACACGAGCTCCGCACCGGCAGGAACGCGCACACCGGAGAGCACGACCTCACGCGCGGTCAGCCGCCGCCACGTCACCACGGGCGTCTCGGTCCGCAGCACGTCCTCGACGAACGACTCGGCCACGCCGGGCTCCGGCAGCCGGGCCCACAACGCGCGGTCCTGCAACGCGCGCCGCAACGCCGTGGACAGCAGCTGCGTCGTCGTCTCCTGGCCCGCGATCAGCAGGAAGTAGCAGAGGCCGGCGGAGTCCTCCGCGGACACACCGGCGTCGGCCAGCGCGCAGAACAGCTCGCCGTCGCGCGCGTGGTAGCGCTTGACCAGCCACTGGTGGAAGTCACCGACGTCGTCGACCAGCTCCATCTGCCGTTCGCGGGTGACGTCGCCCCAGAATAACTCGAGCGAGCCTGCGCTCCACCGCTTCAGCGTCGGGATGTCGACGTTCTCCAGCCCGAGGAGCTCCATCAGCACGATCGCCGGCAGGTCCCAGGCCAGGTCCCGCACGAGATCCGTGCCACCCAGGCGTTCCGCGACGAGCGCGCGGATGCGAGGCTCCGCAGCGGAGACTCGGGCCGGCGTGAAGAACGACGCCACCAGGCGCCGCAGGCCGGCGTGCGACGACGACCCGTTGTTCGCGAGCGTCGGCGGCAGTGAGAACCGGGCGCGGACCAGGGCCCGCAGCGCCGGGGGCGCGACGGGTGTGACGGCGGTCAGCGCGTTGTCGGGCAGGTAGGTGACCGGATCGGCCAGCACGGCGCGCACGTCGTCGTGGTCCGAGACCACCCACCGACCGCCGACGACCTGCACCGGCGAGGTGAGTTCGGCGCGCGTGAAGGTGAACAGGTCCACGAGCGGCACGCTAGCGGGCGGATGGGAGACTCGGTCGGTGACCGTGAGCACAACTGAGGCGAGTTCCAGCGGCGGTGAGTCGACGTTCGACTGGATCGACGTCCGTTCTGAAGCGCGGGCCAAGGCCGGTCTGACCAGGCGCGTGCGACCGCGCACGGCGGACTCGACGGACCTCGACCTCGCGAGCAACGACTACCTGGGCCTCGCCAAGGACAAGCGGGTCGCGGGCGCCGCGGCCGCCGCCACGCTGAAGTGGGGCGCGGGATCCACGGGATCGCGCCTGGTCACGGGCTCGACGGAGCTGCACGCCGAGCTGGAGTTCGAGCTCGCGAACTTCTGCGGCTCGCAGTCGGCGCTGGTGTTCAGCAGCGGGTACATGGCGAACCTGGGCGCGGTCACGGCGCTGACGGGTCCCGGCACGGCGATCGTCGCGGACCAGCACATCCACGCGTCGCTGATCGACGGCACGCGCCTGTCGAAGGCCGACGTCGTCGTCGCGGACCACTGCGACGTGAGCAAGGTGAAGCACGCGCTGGAGACGCGGGGCAAGCGGCGCGCGATCGTCGTCACGGACTCGGTGTTCAGCGTGGACGGTGACATAGCCCCGCTCAACGAGCTGCACGAGGTCTGCCGGGCGAACGGCTCCGCGCTGGTGGTCGACGACGCGCACGGACTCGGCGTCGTCGGGCCGGGCGGCCGCGGCGCGGTGGCCGAGGCCGGTCTCATCAAGCAGCCGGACGTGATCACCACGCTGACGCTGAGCAAGTCGCTGGGCGCCATGGGCGGTGCCGTCCTCGGCCCGAGCCGGGTGATCAAGCACCTGATCGACACCGCGCGGCCGTTCATCTTCGACACGGGCCTCGCGCCGAGCAGCGCGGCGGCGGCCCTCGCGGCCATCAGGATCCTGCGCGAGGAGCCGGACCGCCCCGAGCGGGCGCTGACCGTGGCGCACGACCTGAGCAACCGCCTCAAGGAGGCCGGGTTCCAGGTCAGCACGCCGACCGCGGCCGTCGTGAGCGTGCGGGCACCGGGTCCCGAGGAAGCGTTCCGGTGGGCCGAGGCCTGCCGCACGAGCGGTGTGGTCGTCGGCTGCTTCCGGCCGCCGTCGGTACCGGACGGGATCAGCAGGCTGCGGCTCACCGCGCGCGCCGATCTGACCGAGGCCGACATCGAGCGCGCGGTGCGCGTGATCAGGGAGAGCGCCGCATCCGCAGGTGTGGGATCCCGTCCTCGATGAACTCGTCGCCCTCGGGCACGAACCCGAACGAGGCGTAGAAGTCGGCGACGTACGTCTGCGCGTCGAGCACCGACGGCGCGCTGCCGATGTCCACGAGTGCGGCCTGCATGAGCCGGCGGCTGTACCCGCGACCGCGGGCCATGCGCGCGGTGACGACGCGGCCGATGCGGAACGTGCCGTCCGGGTCCTCGAGCAACCGCAGGTACGCGAGCGGATCGTGTGATCCCTCGGCCTCCAGCCAGAAGTGCCGGGTGCCCTGTTCCAGGTCGCGGCCGTCCACGTCGGCGTAGATGCAGTTCTGCTCGACGACGAAGACGTCCTGCCGCAGCCGCAGGATCGCGTAGAGCTGGGCGGGGCTCAGGTCGAGCCCCCACTGGCGGCGCAGGGTGGCGGGAAACTGTGTGGTTCGCACGTGACCGTGGATATCAGAAGCCCAGCGTCTGCCGGTAGTTCGCGAGTCGCGTGTACACACCGGGCTCGTCCGCCCGAGCGCAGCCGCGGCCGAACGACACCACGCCCGCGAGCCGTCCGCGGACCACGAGCGGCCCGCCCGAGTCGCCCGTGCAGGCGTCCCGGCCGCCCCGCCCGGCGCACAGCATCGCGCCCGGCCGGTAGTCCGGCTCCTTGAGCAGGCACTCCTGGTCGGACAGGATCGGCACCGTCACCTTGCGCAGCGTCATCGCCGGCGGGGCGTTCTCGGCGGTGCGGCCCCACCCGAGCACCACGCCGTCGGCGCCGGGCTCACCAAGTTCGATCGTCCGGTACGGCACCGGACGCGCGAGCGTGAGCACCGCCACGTCGTCGCCCTTGGTGACCTCGACGTACTCGGGGTGCCGCCACACGCCCGAGACCGCGGCCTCGATGCCCTCCGCCTTGTCGCGCAGGTCCGTGCGACCCGCGACCACGCGCAGTTGCTCGGCGGGGCGCTGGTTCTTGCCGAGCACGCCCTTCAGCGTCACGCAGTGCGCGGCCGTCATGACCTTGTCCGCCGCCACGAGCGCGCCACCGCAGACCAGCTGACCGTCCGTGGTGGTGATCGCCACAACCCACGGGGTGTCCGCCACCCGCGCGGGTGTCCCCCCAACGATCGCATCGGCGGTGGAAGTACCGCTGACCAGCGCGATCACAGCGATCAGCACGGCACACCGCTTACCCCTCACGGACCACTCCTCGTTGCGCCAGGTGGACGATCGGTCACCAACGGTAGCGATCGCGCTAGGGTGGCGTCAAAACCGGAGATTCTTGTGTTAACGTCCCATAAGGCCGAAGATTTTGCGGTCAGTGGTGTAGCTCACGGGGGTATGTACGGTGTTGTTCGACTTCGGCCAGGTTCCGGCCTTCCTCATCGCGTGCGCGGTCGTCATCGTGACCCCCGGCGTGGACGCGTTCCTGCTCCTGCGCACGTCACTGCGGTCGGGCACCCGCGCCGGACTGCTCGCGCTCGGGGGCATCCACTCGGCCGCGGCACTCCAGGTCGCACTGGTGATCTCGGGCCTCGGAGTGGTGCTGGCGCGGTATCCGATGGTGCTCACGGCCCTGCGCTGGATCGGCGCCGCCTACCTGCTCTACCTGGCGATTTCCATCACGCGAGGGCTGATCAGGCGCTCCGGCGGCGAGCCGGAGGAGGTCATGAGCGCGCGCCCGTTCCGGCAGGGCTTCCTGACCAACATCACGAACCCGAAGATGATCCTGTTCTCGCTGGCGTTCCTGCCGCAGTTCATCGGATCGGGTGAACCGGCACCGCAGCTCGCGATGCTCGCCGTCGTGTTCCTCGGGCTGGCGGCGGTGTGGGAGCTGATGATCGTGCTGGCGGCGTCGCGGGTGGCCGGGAAGCTCAAGCGACCCGGTGTGACGACCGCGCTGGACGCGGTGTGCGCGGCCGTCTTCCTCACCATGTCGGTCGGGCTGGTCCTCTGATCACACCCGGTGGAGGTACCACCTCTGCAACTGGTGACCGCCGGAGAAGGCGCCCTTCTCGTACAGGCACAGGGAGGTGCCGGGCGTGAGGTACTTGCCCGTGGCCACGTTGCGGAGCAGGTGACCACCGAACACGTCGGGCCCCTCCACCTGCCACTGCTGTCCGGGGTCGGCTGCCGCGCAGTCCCCCGCCAGGTCGACGAACTCCACCGCCGTCGTTCCCGGCTTCGGGCGCAGGCAGTGCTCGCCCGCCCTGAGCTGGACGAGCCCACCGCCCAGTTCGACCCGCTGGAACGGCGATCCCGGGCACACGCCCATCCCTGCGCCGACGGCGCAGTTGTCGGTCTTCTCGACCGCCCACCACCGGGAGTTCTCCAGGGTGATCGACGCCCCGGTGGTGTCCGGCAGCGGCGTGGTCCGGCCGACCTCGGTCACGACCCACCGCTGGTGGTCGCCGTCCTGCGGCTCCTGCGTGATGAGCTTGAAGAAGTACTCGCCGTACCAGGACGTGTCGACGTAGGTGTACCCCACGGTGTCCAGCTTCAGCTTCGTCGCACCGGACCCGTCCGTGACGAGCTCCCAGCGCTGCAGCCGGTCCGCCTCGTCGCAGACCTTCGTGACGAGCCACTCCCCGGCCGCACACCACCGGTCGGCGACGTTGCGCAGGAAGAACTGCCCGTTCGGCAGACCGACCTTCTCCCAGCGCTGAGGCGCCGCGCCGGTGCAGTCGGCCAGCTCGATCTCGAACGGATCCACCGTGCCGCGCGTCATGCACTGGTCGCGGGCGACGCTCTTGAGCTCGACGATCGGGTTCCCGGCGGGCTCGGCGCTCGCGGGAACGGTGGTCATGGCCCCCAGGGCGAACGCGGCCAGGACGGCGGCGACAACACCCGATGATCTTCCACTCATGCCCCTGCAGGCTACGGAACCACGGCCGATCCCATCGCAGGTTGCACACCGCTCAGATAGGTCGCCACGCGCGTGTAGACGCCGGGCGCGTTCGGACGTGCACAGCCGATGCCCCACGACACGATGCCCACCAACCGGCCGTCGACCACGAACGGTCCGCCTGAGTCGTCGACGCACGCGTCGATGCCGCCGTCGGGATATCCCGCGCAGAACATGGCCTCGGCGTCGTAGCGCGCGTAGGTCGCGGCGCACTGCCCGTCCGCCCAGATCGGGACGTGCGCCTTGTGCAACTGCGGACTCTTGTCCGCGTCGCCCTCCGCCTGCCGTCCCCAGCCGTACACGACGCCCACGGTGCCGGGCATGTACGCGTTCGGCCCGGCCACCGGCAACGACCGGTACGGCATCGGCTCGGCGAGCGCCAGCAGCGCGACGTCCTTGCCGCGTGAGGGGGTCGAGTAGCCGTCGACCAGCTGGTACGACGTGGCGACGGACGTGGAGCCGTCGCCGGTGCGCAGGTCGAGCCGCCCACCGACGACGGTGATCGAGCCGGGCTCGCGGCCGTGGACGCAGTGCGCCGCCGTGACCACCTGCCCCGGGCCGAGGAGCGCGCCGCCGCAGAACTGGGCACCCGACGACGTCGTCAGCGCCACCACCCACGGCGCCTCCCCGGCGCTGTCCACCACGACGCCGCCGACGATCCTGGGCCCTGCGTGAGCCGGGGTCACCGTGATCACGAGGAGAGCCAGAACCGCCGTCAGCAGTCGCATGGGCTCACAGGTACGCGAATGGCTACGGCTCGACAACCGCAGGCGGCGAAGCATCCACGACCGGGTGAAGGTCCTTGGCGTAGCGGGAGATCCGGACGTACACGCCGGGCTTGCCCCGGCGCGCGCAGCCCTCGCCCCACGACGTGACGCCGACGAGCTTGCCGCCGGCCACGACCGGGCCGCCCGAGTCGCCCTGGCAGGTGTCGACCTTGCCCGCGTCGTAGCCCGCGCAGAACATGTCCGCCTTCAGGAAGTGCGGGTAGGTGTCGACGCAGTAGTCGTCGGGCAGCACGGGCACGGTGGCCTGCATGAGGTAGCGGGACGTCCTGCCGTTCTCGGAGGTCCGGCCCCAACCGAGCGCGCGCAGTTCCGTACCGGGCTCGTAGAGCGCCTGGTCGGCCGGCTCGGCGAACGGCAGCGGCGTGTACGACAGCGCCTTGCGCAGCGTCAGCACCGCGACGTCCTCGCCCTGGTCCGCCGAGACGTACTGCCGGTGGATCCAGATGTCGGTGACCGCGGCCACCACCCCGGCCTGGCGGTCCTGCTTGTCCTCGCGGCCGGCGACGACCTGCACGTCCCTGGCCGCGCGGCCGGTCGCGCAGTGGGCCGCGGTCAGCACCTTCTGGGGTGCGACGAGCGTGCCGCCGCAGAACTGGGTGCCGCGGTCGTCGAGGAGGTAGACGACCCACGGATTGGCTTCGATGGAGGCGCGCTCGCCGCCGACGACCTGCTCGTCGGCGGCGGCGACGCCCGTGGAGGACACCAGCAGAGCGGAGAGAACCAACACCAGGAGTCGTCTCATGACTCCAGATGGTAGCTACTCCGCTGAGCCGTTCGGAGCAACCTTGCTCCAGAGCTTGCCCGCCGCGCCCATGACCGACTCGCCGATGTCGTTGATCGTCTTGATCAGCGGGTCGGCGGAGTTGTTCATGGTCTCCCGGTACGACCGGGCCGCGCCCTTGATGTCGTCGGTGAGGTTGCTCGTCGGCCGGTCGTCCTCGCGGCGCGCGTACGTGCCGGTCAGGATCTCGCGGTACTCCTCGCTCGCCGACCAGCGCTGCAGCTCGGCGGCCCGCACCACGACCAGCGGGTGCGTGCGGTGCTCGGTGTGCAGCAGCTTGAGGAGGCTGTCGCGGATGTCCTCGACCTCCTCGTACTCCTTCGCCTGGGCGAGGAACGACGCGATGTCGACGTTGCCGCCCAGGTCGCCGGCCAGCGCGAGGTGCGTGCGCAGCGCGGCCTGCGGGTCCTGGCAGGCCAGCAGGCCGGCCCGGTCGCAGGACAGCTCGGTCTTGCGCTGCCACTCGCGCAGCGCGGCGATGACCGCGCGCATCGCGATGGCACCGGCGGGCACCCACGCGAACGACGTCGTCAGGTCGATGAGCCGGCGCAGCAGCGTGTTGTAGAGCGCGTGGCCAGACATCGCGTGGCCCATCTCGTGACCGATCAGGAAGCGCAGCGACTCGTTGTCGAGCAGGTCGACCGCGCCGGTGCTGATCACGATGAACGGCTTGTCGATGCCGTAGGTGTAGCCGTACGCCTGCGCGTTGCGCTCGACGAAGAGCTCGGGCACCTCGGCGAGGTCGAACGTCGCCGCCACCTCGTTGCGGATGCGGTCGAGCTGCGGGTACTGCTTGGGGCCGACCCGGACGGAGGACGCGACCTGAAGCAGGCGCTCCCCGCGTTCGGTGAAGGCTCCGGCGACCGCCTTGAGGATCGGTGCCACGGCGGGCACCGCCCTCAGCACCGCGAGGGCGCCTCGGTCGGCAGGATGTTCATAGGCGCGCGGGCTGATGCCCGGGAACCGCACCCTCGATGACTGCTCAATATCCCCCGTCACACCATCCAGGTTAGACACGATCCGGACAAGGGTGCACGGAATCGGCTGCGGACCGTTGCAAACTTGCCCGGTGAGCAGCGACGAAGACACCACGGTTCTGCCCCTGCGCGGCGGCGCCTCAGCGACCCTGGTCCGCCGTCGGGCCGCGGCCAACGACCGCGGCGCGATCCTCTACGTGCACGGTTTCGCGGACTACTTCTTCCAGGAGCACGTGGCCGAGCACTACACCGCCCAGGGCTACGACTTCTACGCCGTCGACCTGCGCGGATACGGCCGCTCGCTGCGCGACGGCGAGGTGCCGAACTACACGGCGGACATGGCCGTGTACTTCGAGGAGATCGACGCGGCGATCGCCGTCATCCGCGAGGAGCACTCACGCGTGGTGCTCATGGGGCACTCGACGGGCGGGCTCACGACTTCGTTGTGGGCGCACGAGCGCCGCTCCAGCGACTTGATCGATGCATTGGTGCTCAACAGCCCGTGGCTCGACGTCGTCGAACCGCCGGTCGTGCGTCAGATCGTGAAGGTGCTCGGCAGGCTGGTGCCGAACGTGAAGATCCGCGCGAACCTCGGTGACGCCTACGGGTCGGCGATCCACAACTCGCGCAACGGCGAGTGGGACTTCGACCTGAAGTGGAAGCCGCTGGCCGGTTTCCCGGTGCTGGCGGGCTGGATCCGGGCGGTGCTCATCGCCCAGGAGAAGGTCCACAAGGGACTCGACGTGCGGGTGCCGGTGCTCGTGCTGCACTCCGACAAGAGCATGTTGAACGCCAAGGAGTGGAGCGAGGAGGTGTCCGAAGCGGACGCGGTGCTCGACGTCGAGGGCATGCGGAAGTGGGGTCCGAAGATCGGATCATCGGTCAAGGTCGTGGAGATCAAGGCCGGGATGCACGACCTGTTCCTGTCGCCTGAGCCGGTGCGTGCGGCGGCCCTCGCCGAGGTCGACGAGTTCCTGAAAACGGCTTGACCTCTCTGTAGGTCGAGGTTCGAGACTGGTCGTCATGAACATCGACTTCAACGCCTGGTACGCGCTCGAAAGCGCGATGCAGGACGAGAAAAGCCGTCGGGTGAGCCGGGCGACGTTGAAGCGTGTCGCCCGGTTCGCGCGCCCGCAGCGGCGTGCCGTGTACGGGTTGCTGGCCATCTCGTCGTTCGCCGCGGTGCTCGCGGTGGCGTCCCCGGTGCTGGCCGGGCGGGTCGTCGACACCATCATCGCCGGCCGCGACTTCGGGCTCGTGGTGTGGCTCGCGCTGGCGATCGCCGGCGTCGCGGTGCTGGAGGCCGGGTTCTCGCTGGCCGAGCGGTGGCAGTCGTCGAGGGTCGGCGAAGACCTCATCCTGCGGCTGCGCCAGGCCGTCTTCGACCACGTGCAGCGGATGCCGATCGCGTTCTTCACCCGCACGCGCACCGGAGCGCTGGTGTCGCGGCTGAACAACGACGTGATCGCGGCGCAGCGGGCGTTCTCCGAGACGATCTCCGGTGTCGTCACGAACGTGATCGCGCTGGTTCTGACGCTCGTCGTGATGCTGACGCTGTCGTGGCAGGTCACGGTGCTCGCCATGGTGCTGCTGCCGATCTTCCTGATCCCGGCGCGGCGGATGGGCAAGCGCCTGGCGTCGATGCACCGCGAGGCCGCGAACCTCGACTCGGCGATGACGACGCAGATGACCGAGCGGTTCTCCGCGCCCGGTGCTTGGAGAGCGCAGAGTTCGGTGCGCGCGCTCGGCGCGTGCGTGACATCGGCGTGCGGACGGCTGTGGCGCAGTGGTTGTTCCTCGTGGCGTTGACGCTGGTGTCCTCGTTGGCGCTGGCTCTGGTCTACGGGCTGGGCGGGTACTTCGTGTTCGCAGGGGAGATGGCACCGGGCACGATCGTGACGCTGGCGCTGCTGCTGACGCGGCTCTACGCGCCGTTGACGGCGTTGGCCGGCGCACGGGTGGACGTGATGACGGCGCTGGTGTCGTTCGAGCGCGTCTTCGAGGTGCTGGACCTGCCGCCGTTGATCAAGGAGAAGCCGGAGCCCGTCGCCGTCCCCGACGGTCCGGTGTCGGTCGAGTTCTCGGACGTGAGGTTCGCCTACCCGTCCGCGGACAAGGTCTCGCTGGCGTCGCTGGAGGAGGTGGCGTCGCTCGACACGCGGGGCGGCGAGGAGATCCTGGGCGGGGTGTCGTTCACCGCCGAGCCCGGTTCGCTGATCGCCCTGGTGGGCGCGTCCGGTGCGGGCAAGTCGACCATCGCCTCGCTGGTGCCCCGCCTGTACGACGCGGACTCCGGGACCGTTCGACTGTCCGGTGTGGACGTTCGCGACCTGTCGTTCGACTCGATCCGCGAGACCGTCGGCATGGTGACGCAGGACGGCCACCTGTTCCACGAGTCGATCGGCGCGAACCTGCGCCTCGCCGCCCCCGCCGCGACCGACGAGGAGATCTGGGACGCGCTGACCCGGGCCAGGCTGGCGGACCTGGTGTCGTCGCTGCCCGACCAGCTCGACACGGTGGTGGGCGAGCGCGGCTACCGCCTGTCCGGCGGCGAACGGCAGCGGCTCACCATCGCCCGGCTGCTGCTGGCCAAGCCGCGCGTCGTGATCCTGGACGAGGCGACCGCGCACCTGGACTCGCGTTCGGAGGCCGCGGTGCAGGAAGCGCTGGTCGAGGCGCTGGCGGGCCGCACGTCCCTGGTGATCGCGCACCGGCTGTCGACCATCCGCGCCGCCGACCAGATCCTCGTCGTCGACCGCGGGCAGGTCGTCGAACGTGGTACGCATGAAACTCTGCTGGCGAAGGAAGGCCACTACGCCAAGCTGTACCGCACTCAGTTCAGCGAAGAACCGATCGGAGCGCCGTGACCATCCCGTCTCCCGACAACCTCTACCCGTTGCCGGACTACGCGCGCACGGTGCTTTTGAGGCCGTTGGTGAAGAACCCCCAGATCGAGATCGGCGAGTACACCTACTACGACGACCCGCACCACGCCGAAGAGTTCGAACAGCGCAACGTCCTCTACAACTTCGGCAACGAGAAACTCGTCATCGGCCGTTACTGCGCACTGGCGGAAGGCGTGCGGTTCATCATGTCCGGCGCCAACCACAGCATGGCGGGCGTGTCGACGTTCCCGTTCACGATCTTCGGCGGCGTCTGGGGCGAGAAGACGCTCGACATCGCGCTGGGAGCGCCTTCGCGAGGGGACACGGTGGTGGGCAACGACGTCTGGATCGGGTACCAGGCGTTGATCATGCCGGGCGTGCGGATCGGCAACGGCGCGATCATCGCCGCCGGGTCCGTGGTGGTGTCGGACGTGCCGGCGTACGGCATCGTCGGCGGCAACCCGGCTTCGTTGCTCAAGAAGCGCTACAGCGACGAGGACGTCGAGCTGCTGGAGCGCGTCGCGTGGTGGGACTGGCCGGTGGAGAAGGTGACCGAGCACGTGCGCGTGATCATGGCGGGCACGCCGGCGGAGCTCGCCGCGGTCGCTCCGTGAAGGCGCTGCTGATCACGGGTCCGGTCGGGGTGGGCAAGACGACGGTCGCCGAAGCCGTCGGCGACCGCCTCGCCGGAGCCGGGGTGCCGCACGCGGTGATCGACCTCGACTGGCTGTCGGCGTGCTGGCCGCCGCCCGCGGACGACCCGTTCCACTTCGAACTGCAGCTGCGCAACCTGGAAGCCTTGGTGCGCAACTACGTCGAGGCGGGTGTGCAGCGGATCGTGCTGGCCGGCGTGGTGGAGAGCCGCGAGGACCGTGCGCGCTACGCGTCGGTGATCGGAGGCAGGCTCAACGTCTGCCGGTTGAAGGCGGACCTGCCGGTGATCCGCGAGCGGCTCGCGCGGCGGCACCACGGCGAGGCCGACCTGCGGTGGCACGTCGAGCGCGCCGAGGAGCTGGAGCAGCTGTACGCGTCTTCGTGGGTCGAGGACTACGTGGTGCCGGCCGATCAGCCGGTGACCGAGGTGGCCCAGGACGTGATCTCGTGGTGGCTGGTGGTGGAGCGGTCGCCGGTCACGTGACCGAGTGCTCGGCGAAGACGCGCCGCACGACGGCGAGGTCGACCGGCGACTCGTGGTCAAACCCGCGCACATACGCACCTGCGGCCGTGAACACGTACGCGGTCATACCGGCATCCGAGCAGGCGCCTGATCTCCTGACCGGCGTCCGGGTGAACTTCACCGACGCTTGGCACTGATCGCGCGATCATGAGCACATGGAGTACGACCGCTACTGCGACCTGACCATGCGCGGCGGCACCACCAGCGGAGTCGTGTACCCCCTCGCGGTCGCCTCGCTGGCCCGCCACTACGAGTTCCGGCAGATCGGCGGCGCGTCGGCGGGGGCCATCGCGGCGGGGTTCACGGCGGCGGCCGAGAGAGGGCGTGCGTCCGGTGGCTTCGAGAAGCTGGCCGGGCTGATCGACTGGTTCACCTCCGGGTCGGGTGCGGAGCGGTGGCGGATGGCGCAGCTGTTCCAGCCCGCCGAGAAGACGCGGGCGCTGTACCGGATCGTCATCGCCTCCATGCAGAAGCGGGAGACGACCGGGCGGAGCGCGATCACGTGCCTGTTCTTCGCCCTGCTGGGTGCGGTGGGGTGGCGGGCGAAGTCGGTGCTCGCGCTGATGGCGTTGCTCTGGCTGGGCGGACCCGTGCTGTACTCGGCGTGGCTCGCACCGTCGGCGTATCCGGGGTGGCTCGCGGTGGTGGTCACCGTGGTGGCGCTGGCGTGCGTGGTGATCGTGCTGTGGCCGTTGCGGTCGAGCCTGCCCTGGCCCGCTTGGGTCTTCGCGGCCGTGCCGCTCGTGCTCGGGCTGGCGTTCTCCCGCCACTACGCGACGGCGGCGGTCGTGCTGCTGGTGTGGCTGGTGCTCTCGCTGGCGGCGGTCAGCGCGCTGTTCGTGACGTACGGGTACGCGATGCAGCGGTTCCTCAAGGACCACGCGCGGTCCATCCACTTCGGACTCGTGCCCGGCACCGGCGACTACCGGCCGTCGTGGCTCGACCGGCTCTCGGGCGTGCCGAAGTCGACGGGGGTGCCGCCGCTCGCCGACTGGATCGCCGACCAGCTCGACGACATCGCGGGCACCTCGGAGGCGTTGACGTTCGGCGACCTCGGTGACATCAACCTCGTATTGATGACGACCGACCTGTCGGAGGGGCGGCCGTACCGGTTGCCGTTCAAGGAGGAGTGGCAGTACTGCGAGGAGTGCCTCGGGTACGTGCTGCCCCGCAGGGTCGTCGAGCAGATGAACGGCGCCACGACTTCGGGCAAGTGCCCGCTGCACGAGCACATGCCGTTGCGCGCGCTGCCTCCTCGCGAGCAGCTGCCCGTCGTGCTCGCCGTGCGGATGTCGCTGTCGTTCCCCGGTCTGTTCGCCGCCGTGCCGCTGTGCCGGGACGGGCGCGTGCACTGGTTCTCCGACGGCGGCATCACCAGCAACTTCCCGATCCACTTCTTCGACACGCTGCTGCCGCGCTGGCCCACGTTCGGCCTGAGCCTGCAGCCCTACCCGAACGGCGACACGGACGAGGTCTGGCTGCCGGAGCAGGACGCGTCCACGTCCGGCACGCCCTACGCGGCCCTCAACTCCGCGCCGGGCTTCCTGGTGTCCATCCTGAACACCTTCCTGGACTGGCGCGACACCATGCAGTCCGCGCTCCCCGGCTACCGCGGCCGCATCGCGCACGTGCGGCAGAGCGGCGACGAGGGCGGCTCGAACCTCTTCATGCCGCCGGAGACGATCAAGCGGCTGGCGCTGCGCGGGCAGAAGGCGGGCGACCTGTTGCGTGAGCGGTTCGTGCAGCAGCGCAACACCGACCGCTACCGCTGGATCCGCCTGCGCATGGCCCTGCGCGAGTACCAGGCGCTCGGCGTGCAGGCCGCCGACCGCGACGCGCTGTACGACGAGGTGCTCGCGCGGTTCGAGATCCCCGCCGAGCTGCACGAGTGGTTCCGCACTCCCCCGGCCGACGGCGACCCGTTCCGCGCGGAGATCGAGGTCGCGCTGGACCACGTCGGGCGGCTGAAGGACGACGGGCCGTTCGACGGGGTGCCGCCGGTCGACCCGGTTTTGCGGCTGACGCCACCCGAGTAGGCGCGCTAGTCTGGTGTCGTGACGCGATTTAGCCACCCCCGACCCGCGTGGGTGGCGCGCGCCTGAAACTTCCCGTTGGTCGGGGGACTCCGCACCCACCGGACCAAGCGAAACGGGAACCCCATGTACCGCACCGAAGAACTCGTGCACGCCCTGAACGTCCGCGACCTCACCGATCCCGCGCAGGGCCCGCACGCGCTGCAGCTGCTGATCGCCGACCTGACAGCGGTGCTCGACGACCCGCTGGAAGTCCGCCATCACCCGCTCGTGCCGGTCGAACACAACTACGAACACCTGGGCTACGCGCCGGACGCGATCACCCGGGACGCCCGCTACACCCGGTACGTCAGCGAGACCTGCATGCTGCGCAGCCACACCTCGGCGATGATCCCGCCCGCGCTGAAACACGCGAAGCCGGACGTCACGCTCGTCTGTCCCGGCCTGGTCTACCGCCGCGACGCGGTCGACCGCCTGCACACCGGCACGCCGCACCAGCTCGACGTCTGGCGCATCAGCGAGCACGAGGAATCGCTCGACGACCTCATCCACCGGGTCGTCACGACCCTTCTGCCCGGGAAGCGTTACCGCACAACGGATGCCGACCACCCGTACACCACGCACGGCAGGCAGATCGACGTCGAGCACGACGGGCAGTGGGTCGAGGTCGGTGAGTGCGGACGGGCCGCGCGGCACGTGCTCAGGCACCACCCGCACGGCCTCGCGATGGGACTCGGGCTGGACCGGATCCTGATGCTGCGCAAGGGCATCCCGGACATCCGCCTGTTGCGCAACGAGGACCCGCGCATCGCCGCGCAGATGCTCGACCTCACGCCGTACCGGCCGATCTCGAGGCACCCGGCCGCGATCAGGGACATCTCGATCATGGCGAACGTCCGCGAGGACGCCGAGACGCTCGGCGACCGCATCCGCGAACTGGTGCCCGAGGACGTCGTCGAGGAGATCGAGATCCTCGGTGAGACCCGCACCGAACAGCTGCCGGTACACGTCCAGCAACGACTGAACGCGTTGCCCGGTCAGAAGAACGTGCTCATCCGCGTGACGATGAGGGCGCCGGAACGCACCCTCACCGACCGCGAGACCAACGAGATCAGGGACAGGCTGCTTCAGGGCTTGCGGGCGACCGCGCCGTAGATGCCGACATGGGCCTCGTCGAAGGAGTCCGGGCGCCAGTCGTTCACCGCGACGATGCCCGGCTCCAGCAGGTCCATGCCGTCGAAGAACTTGGTGACCTCGGCGTGCGTGCGCATCTTGAGCTTGTTGTCCGAGCTGCTGTAGATCTTCGCGATCTGCTCGGCCTCGGCGCGTTCCTCGTCGTTGAGGGTGTCCCAGGTGGCGTGCGTGATGGCCAGGTACGAGCCGGAGGGCAGCACCGACATGTACTCGGCGACGGCCTCGTACGGGCTGTCGGTGTCCTGGATGAAGTGCAGCGCGGCGATGATCAGGACGCCGACGGGGCGGGAGAAGTCGAGCGTCTCGCGGGCGCCGGCGAGGACCGCCGAGGTCGCGCGCAGGTCGGCGAGGATCGCGGTCGCGTTCGGGTTGTCGGCCAGCAGGGCGTTGCTGTGCGAGACGGCGACGGGCTCGAAGTCGACGTAGACGACGCGCGCGTCCGGGTTGTCGTGCTGGGCGATCTCGTGGACGTTGCCCACGGTCGGGATGCCGGAGCCCAGGTCGAGGAACTGGTCGACGCCCTGCTCCATCAGGTGGCGGACGGCCCTGCGCAGGAACGAGCGGTTCGCCTGCGCGCTCTGGGCGACGCCGGGGAAGATCTGCTCCACCTGCTTGGCTGCGGCGCGGTCGGCCTCGAAGTTGTGCGAGCCGCCGAGGTAGTAGTCGTACATCCGCGCCACGCTCGGGCGCGTGACGTCGACGGTGGACGGGACCCACTTCAGCTCTTCCATCACGTGCGCATCCTCCGTCGTCGCCCCACGGGTGTCCACCACCACACAACCGAACCGGGACCGATTCGGACACGTGTGAGAGGACATGCATTCCAGCACCGCTGAACGCCACGCGCGATTCCGCCTCCTCAGGGAACGCTCGCCGGTGCACTTCGACGCCGATATCGGTGGCTGGTGCATCACCCGTTACGACGACGTACTGAGAGTGCTCGACCTCGATTCCGGTGCCCCGCAGCCGTTACCCAAACGGGCCATCACGCACGCGCTCAAACTCACCCGGCCGGTGATCACGCTGGCCACCCTCGAACTGCTCGACGCCGACGACGTCACGTTCGCGCACTCGCTCGCGGCCACGGCGGCCGAGGCGTTCACGCTCGCGCACGGCGTGGAGGCGTTCGCCGCGACGGCCTTGGAGACGACGCGGGCGTTCCTCACCAACGCCTTGGCCGCACTCCAAGAACACCCCGATCAGGCGACGCTGCTCAGGACCGACCCGAGCACCACCAGGGACGCGGTCGAGGAGCTCCTGCGGTTCGACACCCCGATCCCCGTCGCTCCCGCCCGCCGGACGCCCGTCCCCGTCGTGCTGAGCGGGCGTACGGTCGAAGCGGGTGAGGTGCTCGTGCCGCTCGTCGCGGCCGCCAACCGGTGCTCGGTGAGATTTCCCGGCGGCGACCGCCTCGACCTGCGGCGCAAGCCCGTGGGCGTGCTGTCGGCGTGCCCCACGAGCACGGCGCTCGCCCGCGTGACCGGCGAGATCGCCCTGGTCAGACGCCTGAGGGCGGTTGCTCGCTGACAGCGAACACGCCAGGGGAACACCGGCAGACTCCAGTTGGTTGAGCGGTACAGACTCAACTTTGGAGGATGACGAGATGGGCGAAACCCTGGCCCTGCCGGTACTGCCGCTGGACGACGTCGTGGTGCTCCCCGGCATGGTGGTGCCGATCCGCATCTCCGGTGCGGACGCGAGCGCCGAGGCCCGTGCGGCCGTAGACGCCGCCACGACCGCAGCAAATCATCAAGTGCTGCTCGTCCCACGGCTGGACGGGAAGTACGCGGCCGTGGGCACCCTGGCCGAGATCGAGCAGGTGGGCCGTCTGCCCGGTGGCGAACGCGCTGCCGTCGTGCGCGGCACCAAGCGCGTGCGCATCGGCACGGGCACCACGGGGCCGGGCGCGGCGCTGTGGGTCGAGGCGACGATCGCCGACGACTCCCCGATCACCGACCGCACCCGCGAGCTCGCGAAGACCTACCGCGCGCTCGTGACGAACATCCTGCAGACGCGCGGCGCGTGGCAGATGGTCGACTCGGTGCAGCAGATCACCGACCCGTCGGCGCTCGCGGACCTCGCGGGCTACGCCTCGTACCTGTCCGACGAGCAGAAGATCTGGCTGCTGGAGACGAGCGACGTCACCGAGCGGCTCGAGAAGCTCGTCGAGTGGGGCCAGGCGCACCTGACCGAGCTCGACGTGAACGAGACGATCGCGAAGGACGTCAAGGAAGGCGTCGAGAAGCAGCAGCGCGAGTTCCTGCTGCGCCAGCAGATGGCCGCGATCCGCAAGGAACTGGCCGAGCTCGACGGCAAGCCCGCCACCGAGCAGGAGGACTACCGCGCCCGTGTGGAGGCGGCGGACCTGCCGGAGAAGGTGCTCAAGGCCGCGCTGACCGAGGTCGACAAGCTGGAGCGCACCTCCGAGCAGTCGCCCGAGGTGGGCTGGATCCGGACGTGGCTCGACACCGTTCTCGAGATGCCGTGGAACGAGCGGACCGAGGACTCCTACGACATCAAGGCGGCGCGCGAGATCCTCGACGCCGACCACGCGGGCCTCGACGACGTGAAGCAGCGCATCACGGAGTACCTGGCCGTGCGCAAGCGCCGTGCCGACCGCGGCCTGGGCGTGGTGGGCGGACGTCGTTCCGGCGCCGTGCTCGCGCTGACGGGTCCTCCCGGCGTCGGCAAGACGTCGCTCGGTGAGTCCGTGGCACGGGCGATGGGCCGCAAGTTCGTGCGTGTCGCCCTGGGCGGCGTGCGCGACGAGGCCGAGATCCGCGGTCACCGCCGCACGTACGTCGGCGCGTTGCCGGGCCGGATCGTCCGCGCGATCAGCGAGGCCGGTTCGATGAACCCGGTCGTGCTGCTCGACGAGATCGACAAGGTCGGCTCGGACTACCGCGGCGACCCCACGGCGGCGTTGCTCGAGGTGCTGGACCCGGCGCAGAACCACACGTTCCGCGACCACTACCTGGAGGTCGAGCTCGACCTGTCGGACGTGGTGTTCCTCGCGACCGCGAACGTGCTGGAGTCGATCCCGGCGCCGCTGCTCGACCGCATGGAACTCGTGCAGCTCGACGGCTACACCGAGGACGAGAAGGTCACGATCGCGTCGGACCACCTGCTGCCGCGCCAGCTCGACCGCGCCGGCCTCACCTCCGAGGACGTCACGTTCTCCAAGCCCGCGCTGCACCAGCTCGCGAGCGAGTACACACGGGAAGCCGGTGTGCGCCAACTGGAACGGGCCCTCTCGCGCGTCCTGCGCAAGGTGACCGCGAAGGTGGCGCTGGGCGAGTCCGAACTGCCCGTCGTGGTCGACCAGCCGTCGCTGAAGGGCTACCTCGGCAGCCCGAAGAACACTCCGGAGTCGGCGGAACGCACGTCGGTCCCCGGTGTGGCAACGGGTCTGGCCGTCACGGGTGTCGGCGGCGACGTGCTGTTCATCGAGGCCTCGCTGGCCCCGAAGGACACCGGCTCGACCGGCGTCACGCTGACCGGACAGCTCGGTGACGTGATGAAGGAGTCCGCGCAGATCGCGTTGTCGTACCTGCGTTCGCACGACGAGAAGGCCGCGTCACTGGCCGACCGGGGAGTGCACATCCACGTCCCGGCGGGTGCGGTGCCGAAGGACGGACCGTCCGCGGGCGTCACGATGACGACGGCGCTGGCGTCGCTGCTCTCGGGCCGCCCGGTGCGTTCCGACGTGGCGATGACGGGCGAGATCTCGTTGACCGGCCGGGTGCTGCCGATCGGTGGCGTCAAGCAGAAGCTGCTGGCCGCCCACCGCGCGGGCATCACGACCGTGCTGCTGCCGCAGCGCAACGAGCCCGACTTGGACGACGTGCCCGAGTCGGTGCGCGAGCAGCTGACGGTGCACTTCGTCTCGGACGTGGCCCAGGTGCTGGAGCACGCGCTGTCGAAGGAGACCGTCGCCACCGTTGCGGCGTAACGGAATGAGACCCCTCGTGGGGGCAGTAGCGGCGACTGCTGCCCCCACGAGGCTTTTTCGTGTCTAAAGGCCGACGTCGATGACGAGCCGGCTCGGGCTCGTCAGCGTGAAGACCCGGTGCCACGACGAGGTGTTGCCGTACCCGACCGCGATCCCCAGCGTGGCCTCGAAGTCGCACGTGAGCGCGACCCCGCGGACGTGGCTCAGGCCGGGCGTCGCGAAGTTCCGCGCCCCGGTGTACGTCAGGTTCCCGTTCTCGTCGTGCGCGGCCGCACCGATCAACGTGACCGACAGGATCTCGTTGACCTGACCGCCCGCGACGGTGATCGGGTTCCCGGACGCGCACTGCGCCACGCTCGTCACCTCGCTCACCCTGTGCTCGGACGGCGACCCGGACAGGTCCAGCACCACCCGGCTGAAGCCGTTGTGCTGCCCGGTCCTGATGTCCGACAGCGTGGCCGTGCTCTGCGCCGACGCCATCGGCACGGCCGTGAAGACCGCCAGCGCCGCCACGAGCACCGCGACAAGACGTCTGTTCATCTCGGCCCCCTCTCCAGGGCTCTACCGACACCCTGAAGACGTGTGACCGCGACCACAGTTGCGTCGCTACGAGTCGATGTCGACGACGATGTCGCGCGGCTACCCCAGGAAGTCCTCCAGCGGCACCGGCGTCAGCCCGTCCTGCTTGGCCCGGTTCAGGAACGCCGTGAAGTCCTCGACGAACGTCGTCCGGAAGTGCATGAGCACGATGTCCCCGGCGTTGAGCCGATCCCCGTGCTGGAACTGCACCCGCCCGTCGTTGACGGCCGCCGTCCAGTTGACCAGCGCCTTGAACCCGCAACTGGCCGCGGCGTGCCGCGTCGTCGCGTCGTAGTTGCCGAACGGCGGCCGGAACAACGTGGGCCGCTTCCCGTAGTCGCTCGCCAGGAAGTCCGCGTTGCCGCAGATCTCGTGCTTCTGGAACTCGAACCCCTTGCCGAGCAGGTTCGGATGGCTCGTCGTGTGGCTGTGCACCGTCACCGGCAACTGCTTGAAGTAGTCCTTGTGCCCCTCGGCGTACTTCGTGTTGAGGAACACCGACGGCCACACCCCGGCACCGATCATCAGCTCGCGCGCCTTCGGGTGCTGCACAGCACCGTCGTCGATCGTGATGAACACGTACGGCTTGTCGGTCTGGATGCGCGTGACGACGGGCACCATCCCGTCCACGACCGCAGGCGCCTTGGCCTGCACGGTCCCGTACGGGTACGGCGGCTCGAACATCCGCTTGGGCCGCTCGGCCGTCGTGGTGGTCGCGGTCGGCGCGGCAGATGTGGTGAGCACAGGCCCACCGGGCTGCGGCTCGGCCGTGTCCGCGCACGACACCACACCCGCAACCAGCAAAAAGGCGGCAAAGAGCCGCAACCTGGACATTGAAATTCCCCTCCACACCGATGACGTCGAGAGGCCCCCACCGGTTGCGCGGGGATAGGGTCGAACTGATCACAAAAGGAGGACTCCCATGAGCCTCGAGCGCCCAGTCGCTCCCGACCCCTACAAGCTGCTCCCGCAGGTCGGCACCTTCACCGTCACCTCGACGGACGTGCGCGACGGCGAACAGCTCGACGACGCCCAGGTCTTCGAAGGCGGCAACACCTCCCCCCACCTGACCTGGTCGGGCTTCCCGGAGGAGACCCGCAGCTTCGTGGTCACCTGCTACGACCCGGACGCCCCCACCCCCTCGGGCTTCTGGCACTGGGTGGCGGTCAACCTCCCGGCGAGCACCACCGAACTCCCGACCGGCGCAGGCGCCTCGGACGACACGCTCCCCGGCGACGCCTTCCACGTCCGCTCGGACTACAGCACCCGGGCCTTCGGCGGCGCCGCCCCACCCAAGGGCGACCACCCGCACCGCTACTACTTCGTGGTGCACGCCGTGGACGTGGACAAGCTGGACGTGGACGGCGACGCGTCCCCGGCGGTGGTCAGCTTCAACCTCGCGTTCCACACGCTGGCAAGGGCGATCATCACGCCGACCTACCAGCACTGACGCTGGAAGCGGCGAGGCTCGGACACGCCTGGTGGCCGCGAGCCGTCCTTGGCGAAGAGGTACCGGCGGTGGGTCCCACCATCAGTCGCGCCACAGCTCCTGGTGCGGCTCGTGATGGACCCACCGCCAACGCAACCCTCAACGCAACCGGCCGCACGCAAAACAACCAGCCGCACAAACCGCGACCCGCACCCCACCGCGCGAGTCCCCGTAAGCCCCACGTAACAACCACCGGGAACACCCCTCCCCGGAAAGTGGTTGGATCCACACGTGAGGCACTTCGACCTGGTCATCATCGGCACCGGCTCCGGCAACAGCATCCCGACGGAAGCCATGGCAGGCTGGCAGATCGCCATCCTGGAAAAGGGCACCTTCGGCGGCACCTGCCTGAACGTGGGCTGCATCCCGACAAAGATGTTCGTCCACACCGCCGACCAGGCGGCGGCCCCGGCCAACGCCAAGAAGCTGGGCGTGGACGCCACCCTCGACGCCGTCCACTGGCCCGAGATCCGCGACCGCATCTTCAACCGCATCGACCCGATCGCGGAGGGCGGGCGCAACTGGCGCGCCAACGAGAACGCGAACGTCACCGTCTACGAGGGCACCGCGCACTTCGTCGACGCCCACACGATCGACACCGGCACCGGCGAGACCATCACCGCCGACCGGGTCGTCATCGCCGCGGGCAGCCGGCCCAGCGTTCCCGACATCGCGGACCTCGACACGACCGGGTTCCACACCAGCGACACGATCATGCGGCTCGACGAGCTGCCCGAGAGCCTCATCATCGTCGGCAGCGGGTTCATCGCGTCGGAGTTCGCACACGTCTTCAGCAGCTTCGGCGTCGAGGTCACCGTGATCGCGCGCTCGAACCAGCTGCTGCGCCACGAGGACGCGGAGATCTCCGAGCGCTTCACCGAGGTCGCGAAGCAGAAGTGGGACGTCCGGCTGCAGCGCAAGACGACGCGCGCCGAGAAGACGGCGACCGGGGTGAGGCTCCACCTCGAAGGGCCCAACGGCGAGGAAACCGTTGAGGCGCAACAGCTCCTCATCGCCACGGGCCGGCAGCCGAACAGCGACCTGCTGCAGGTGCAGAACGCGGGGCTCGAGCAGCACGCGGACGGGCGCGTGAAGGTGGACGCCACGCAGCGCACCAGCCAGCCGCACATCTACGCGCTCGGCGACATCAGCTCCGACTACCAGCTCAAGCACGTCGCGAACCACGAGGCGAAGGTGGTCCAGCACAACCTGCTGAACCCCGACGACCAGATCGAGAGCGACCACCGGTTCGTGCCGGCCGCCGTGTTCTCGAACCCGCAGATCGCGAGCGTCGGTCTCACCGAGGAGCAGGCGAAGGCCAAGGGCATCCGGTACGTCACGGCGAGCCAGGCGTACGCGTCCATCGCCTACGGCTGGGCGATGGAGGACACGACCGGCTTCGCGAAGCTGATCGCGGACCCCGCCACCGGGCAGTTGCTCGGCGCGCACATCATCGGGCCGCAGGCGTCGACGGTGATCCAGCCGCTGATCCAGGCGATGAGCTTCGGACTGGACGCGAAGTCCATGGCGCGTGGCCAGTACTGGATCCACCCGGCGATGCCGGAACTGGTCGAAAACGCCCTTCTCAACCTGCCGCTGGACTGAAGGCCTCACACCACAGGGACTTCCGCCGCTGCCCAAAACCCGCCGCACGAACCACGATGCAGCGATGACTGACAGAGTCCTGGTCGCCTACACGTCCACGATCGCCGCCACCGACGAGATCGCCGAGATCATCGGCACCGAACTCGCGGGCTGCGGGCTGAGAGTCACGGTGCTCTCGGTCGCCGCGGCCGAATCGCTGCACGGGTTCGGTGCCGTGATCATGGGCGATGCCGCCACGCGTGACGCGCACCGGTTCGTGCGGCGGCACAAGGTTTCCCTCAAGCACACGCCCATGTGGTTGTTCCACCGCGGCACGCCCCCGGTACCCCATGACGTCACGCGCATGGTGCGCCGGCTCGGCGCCAGCGGGCCCGTGAGCTTCAGCGGCGCGGCACCGGACCGGGACCGTGCGAAGGCGTGGGCCCGCTACCTCGCCGACCAGCTCACGGTGCTGCACCGCGGTTTCGCGTCGAACTAGCCCTGCTGGATCCGCACGGTGTTGCCCGCCGGGTCGCGGAACACGCAGTCCCGCACGCCCCACGGCTGGTCGGCCGGCTCCTGCACGACGTCCGCGCCACCCGCCTGCAGCTTGTCGAACGCACCGTCGAGGTCCGGCGTGGCGAGGTTGATGAACGCGTACGAGCCGTTCCCGATCATCTCGGCGATGGCGGTGCGCTGCGAGTCGGTGAGCCCGTCCGCCATGGCGGGCGGCTCCAGCACCACGGCGGTACGGGAACCGGCGGGTGCGACGGTGATCCAGCGCATCGAGCCCTGGCCGACGTCGGCGCGGACCTCCCACCCGAGCAGGTCGCGGTAGAACGCCAGCGAGGCGTCGGGATCGGTGTGCGGCAGGAACGAGGCGTGAATGCTGATGTCCATGCTCACAACGCTAGGACCAGCAGGAACGCGCCCGCTTCTCGATTCCTGACTAAACGTACCGGGGTCGGCCCGCGATCATGCCGAGCACGGTCAGCGCGGCCAGCAGCACGAGTTGCAGCACGAGCGACACGGACCAGGTCCCCGTCACGTCGCGCAGCACGCCGAACACGAACGGACCGGACGCCGCGATCAGGTAGCCGAGGCTCTGCGCCATGGCCGACAGCCGCGCGGTGTCCGAAGTGGACTTGGTGCGCAGCGACATCATCAGCAGCGCCAGCGGGAACATGCCCATGCCGAACCCGATCAGCACCATCCAGAGCCCCGGTGCCGCGGCGGGTGCCACCAGCATGCCCAGGATCCCGGCGAACGACAGCACGCCGAGCACCAGCACCACCGGCCCCTGGCTCGAGAACCGCGCGGCGATCGGCGGCACCAGCAGGCTCACCGGGACGCTCAGCAGCATCGACACGGCGAGCAGCAGCCCGGCGGTGTTCCGGTCGACGCCGGCGTCGACGAGCATCGCGGGCAGCCAGCCCATGACGGTGTAGGCGAAGAGCGACTGCAGGCCGAAGAACACCGTGATCACCCACGCCAGCGGGCTGCGCAGCAGCGAGCGCTTCTCGGCGGGCGCCGCCGAGCGCACCACGGAGGCCGCGGCCCCGTGCCGCGCCCCGGCGAACCAGACGACCAGGGCACCGGCCGACAACAACGCCCACGCGCCGACGGCGAGGCGCCACGAGCCGAGGTAGTCCTCCAGTCGCGGCGTCAACGCGGCGGCGGCAGCGGCACCCGCGGCGAGCGCACCCGTGTAGACGCCGGTGAGCAGACCGACCTTGTCGGGGAACGACGCCTTCACGACGACGGGGATCAGCACGTTCGACACCGCGATGCCCGCGCACGCGATGAAGGTGCCGCCCAGCACGACCCACGGACCGTCGACCACGCGCAGCACCAGGCCGAGCGTGAGCACCCCCAGGGAAAGTCCGATCGCGCGGGCCATGCCGAGACGGCGGCTCAACCACGGCGCCGCGAAGGCCGCGAAGCCGAAGCACAGCGCCGGAACGGCCGTGAGCGCGCTGGTCCAAGCGGCCGAAACCCCCAGGGCGGCGCGGACGTCGACGAGCACCGAGGCCAGACTGGTCACCGCAGGGCGGAGATTCGCGGCAGCGAGGGCGACCCCGATCGCGAGCAACGCGGACCCGACCAGCGGAACGTGACGATTGTGGACAACCGTCACCCTGCGACCCCGATCGGTGGCAGGGTGGGCGGCAACAGTCGTCTGCTTCATCGTCACGCGCTTCACTATCGCAGACGTAGGATGTTCGGATGAAAGGATGACGCTGTGCCGTTGGCCACTACCCGACGGGCGGGCCTCGTCGACCAGGTGATCGAGCAGATGCGCTCGGCGATCACGACTGGTGAATGGCCCGTCGGGCAGCGCATCCCGCCCGAGCCCGAGCTGGTCACCGCGCTCGGGGTGGGGCGGAACACGGTCAGGGAGGCCGTGCGGGCGCTGTCCCACGCCGGACTGCTGGAGGTGCGGCAGGGCGACGGGACCTTCGTCCGCGCGACCAGCGAGATCTCCGGCGCGGTCCGCCGCATGTGCGGGACCGAGCTCAAGGAGGTGCTCGAGGTCCGCCGCACCCTCGAGATGGAGGGCGCGCGCCTGGCCGCGAAGCACCGCACGGACGCCGAGCTGGCGCGCCTCACCGAGCTGCTGCGCAAGCGCGACGCGGCGATGGAGAACGACCAGTGGGCCGAGGTCGTCGAGCACGACACCGCGTTCCACGTGCTGCTCGTGCAGTGCTCGCACAACACCCTTCTGGCCGAGCTCTACCGGGGCTTGACCGAGGCGGTCAAGGCTTCGGTGGCGGCCTCTGTCGACACCAGCACCCCCGGCCGCGACCAGGTGTCGCACACCGGGCTGCTGCACGCGGTCAGGGACGGCGACCAGGAGAAGGCGGCGATCGAGGCGGGCGGGTTCTTCGAGGAGCTGATCGAGAAGTTCTGCTGACAACGCTGGAAAACCGCGGACGGCGCTGTCCGCACGAGCTCATTGCGTGGGGGCCATGGAGTTCACTCCGTTCCGCATCGACATCCCGCAGGCCGAGATCGACGACCTCCGCGCCCGCCTCGCGAACACCCGGTGGCCGGAGGACGACCTGCCGGGCGTCGGCTGGTCCTACGGCGTCCCGCTGAGCTACCTGCGCCCGCTGGCCGAGCACTGGCGCGACGGGTTCGACTGGCGCGCGCAGGAGGAGCGGCTCAACTCCCACCCCCAGTTCACGACGGAGATCAGCGGACAGCGCTTCCACTTCCTGCACGTCCGGTCGAGGAAGCCGGACGCGGCGCCACTGCTGCTCGTGCACGGCTGGCCGGGCTCGATCGTCGAGTTCCTGGACGTGATCGAGCCGCTGTCGGAGGACTTCCACCTGGTCATCCCGTCGATCCCCGGCTTCGGCTTCTCGGGACCGGCGCGCAAGCCCGGCTGGAACGTGCTGCGGATCGCGTGGGCGTTCGCGAAGCTGATGGAGGGCCTCGGCTACGACCGCTACGGCGCGCAGGGCGGCGACTGGGGTTCGAGCATCGCGCAGGAGATCGGCAGGGTGTTCCCCGAGCACGTCGTCGGCGTGCACGTGAACATGCTGATGACCTTCCGCCCGTCCGGGGTCAACGCCCTCTCCCCGGAGGAGCTGCGGTCGCTCGAGACGCTCGACCACTACCAGAAGGACCTCTCCGGCTACATGCACGTGCAGCGCACCCGGCCTCGCACCCTCGGCTACGGGCTGGCGGACTCGCCGGTCGGTCAGCTGGCGTGGATCGCGGAGAAGTTCCACGACTGGACGGACAACGAGGGCGCGCCCGAGGACGCGGTGGACCGCGACCGGATGCTGGCCAACGTGTCGATCTACTGGTTCACCGGCACGGCGGGTTCCTCGGCGGCGCTGTACAAGGAACAGGCGGCGTACTGGGGTCAGCAGAAGCCGACGACGGTGCCGACGGGCGTCGCGGTGTTCCCGCACGACGTGAGCCTGCCGGTGCGGTCGCTGGCGGAGAAGATGATCCCGACGATCGTGCACTGGACGGAGTTCGACCGCGGCGGGCACTTCGCCGCGATGGAGGAACCGGACCTGCTGGTCCAGGACATCAGGAAGTTCTTCGGATCGCTGTGAGCACAACACTTTCCACCCGCACGCTCAACCGCACGCTGCTCGCCCGGCAGATGTTGCTGGAGCGCACGGACATGCCGGTCGTCGCCGCCGTCGAGCACCTCGGCGGCCTCCAGGCCCAGGCGCCCGTCCCGCCCTACCTCGCGCTGTGGACACGCCTGCGGCCGTACGACTTCGAGGCGCTGAGCAAGCTCGTGCTGGACCGCTCGCTGGTCCGGATGACGTTGTGGCGCGGCACCCTGCACCTCATCTCGGCCGACGACGTGTTCCTCATGCGCACGGCGTTGCAGCCGGAGCTGAACAAGTGGGCGAAGACCGTGATGCCGCCGGCCACCCGCGTCGAGGTCGACCTGGACGAGCTGGCGCGGATCGCCCGCGCGTTCGTCGACTCCGAACCCCGGACGGTCGCGGAGATCGGCGCGCACCTGCAGCCGCACTTCCCCGGCGTCAGGGCGCGCGAGCTGTCCACGCAGGCGCAGATGCTGGTGCCGATGGTCCAGGTGCCGCCGCGCGGGATCTGGGGCGTGGGCGGGGTGGCGCAGAACCTCGCGATGGCCACGTGGCTCGGGCGCGAACTGCCCGCGCGGGCCGCCGTGCCCGAGCTGATCACGCGGTACCTGCGGGCGTTCGGCCCGGCGACCCTGGCCGACGTGCAGGCGTGGTCGAGGCTCACGGGGCTCAAGGCGCACGCGGCGGGCCTGGACCTGGTCGAGTACCGCAACTCCGACGGCAAGGTGCTGTTCGACGTGCCGGACGGCGTGATCGTGCCCGAGGACGTTCCGGCGCCCGCGCGGCTGCTGCCCTCGTTCGACAACGTCCTGCTGGGGCACGCGGACCGGCGGCGGATCATGAGCGAGGACGCGCGGGCCCGGTGGGGCGCGGTCCGCAACGGCGTGTTCCCGCCGACGTTCCTGGTGGACGGCTTCGTGCACGGCACGTGGAACGTCGTGGAGACCAAGGACGCCGCGACGCTGACGATCCAGCCGTACTTCCCGACCTCGGAGGAGGACCTGGCGGGCGTGGTCCGCGAGGCGGAGGCGGTGCTGGAGGTCATGGCTCCCGGGAAGGAGCACGTGGTCACCGGGCCATCTGCTTGATCACGTCGAGAGCCGCGGTGATGGCGGGCCGGCGCGAGGCCTGGGTGCGCCACACCGCGTACAGCCGCCGCGTCGGGGTGGGCCGCAGCGGCACCGCCCTGACGTTGCCCGGCACCTCGCCCCTGCCCAGCCTCGGGATCAGCGCGACGCCGATCCCCTTGGCCAGCAACGCGAACTGCGTCCGGTACTCGCTGATCCGGTAGGCCACCACCGGCTCGATGCCCGCGCCGTGGAAGGTCCGCTCGAGCCAGTCGAAGCAGATCGAGCCCTCGATCTGGCAGATCCAGCGTTCGCCCGCGAGGTCGACGGGTTCGAGGAACTCCCTGCGCGACAACGGGTTCGTGTCGGGGATGAGCACCTCGGCGACGTCCTCGACGAGGAACTCGCGGGAGAGCGACTCGGGGACCGGCAGCGGTGTGTTCGCCCAGTCGTGCACGATCGCCATGTCGAGCTCGCCGCGGGCGACGGCCTCGGTCGCGTAGGGCGGGTCGATCTCGGTGAGCCGCACGTCGAGGGCGGGGTGCTGCTCCGCCAGCCGCACGAGGACGTCGGGCAGCAGACCGCGGGAGGCCGTGGCGAACGCGCCGATGCACAGGCGGCCGATCGCGGCGCCGCGCTGCTCCTCCAGCGCGACCTCGGCCTCCTCGACCAGCTTCAGGACCTGGCCCGCGGTGTCGGCGAGCAGGCGTGCCGCATCGGTGAGGCGAACGCCCCTGCCGTTGCGTTCCAGCAGCGTGGTGCGGGTCTCGCGTTCGAGCTTGGCGATCTGCTGGGAGACCGCGGAGGGCGTGTACCCGAGCACGTCCGCGGCGGCGCCGACCGTGCCGTGCACGGCGATCGCGTGCAGCGCCTTCAGCCTTCCGAGGTCAAGCATGTAGCGATGCTAAACCTTGCACCTCAGAAATCGGAACTGGTGCTAAATAGTTAGCACGCTCAAGCTTGAGCTCATGAGTCCCCGCCACGTCCTGCTCGCCGTCCTGGTCGCCGCCATCTGGGGCTTCAACTTCGTCGTGCTCAAGGTCGGTCTCGACGAGTTCCCGCCCATCCTGTTCTCCGCGCTGAGGTTCCTCGCGGCCGCGGTGCCCGCGATCTTCTTCGTCGGACGGCCGCGGGTCGCGTGGCGCTGGATCATCGCCGTCGGGCTGGTGCTCGGCGTCGCGAAGTTCAGCTTCCTGTTCATCGGCCTCAAGGCGGGCATGCCGGCGGGTCTGGGATCGCTGGTGCTGCAGAGCCAGGTGATCTTCACGACCCTGTTCGCGGCGGTCGTGCTGCGCGAACGGCCGAAGTCCGTGCAGATCACCGGGATCGCGCTGGCCGTCGCGGGCATCGGGGTGATCGCGTGGGACTACGGGCTCTCGTCGCCGCTGCTCGGGTTCGTGCTGCTGATCGCCGCGGCGGCCTGCTGGGGCGTGTCGAACGTGCTGATGCGGTACGCGCGGCCGGCAGACACGCTGCGGTTCATGGTGTGGGTGAGCGCGGTCGCGGTGCTGCCGCTGTTCGCCCTGTCGGCGCTGACCGAGGACATGAGCGCGCTGGGCCGCCTCGACTGGGCGGGCGTCGGCGCGGTCGGGTACGTCGCCTGGATCTCGACGCTGCTCGGGTTCGCGCTGTGGGGTTTCCTGCTGCGCCAGTACGAGTCGTCGGTCGTGGCGCCGTACTCGTTGCTCGTGCCGGTGTTCGGGATGCTGTCGGCGTGGGCGTTCCTCGGTGAGGACCTGAGCTGGGTGCAGGCGGCGGCCGGTGGGCTGGTGCTCGCCGGGCTGGCTATCCCGCAGTTGCTGGGGCGCCGGGCGGCACGAACGGAAGTCCTGCCGGAGCCCCTCGTTCCAGCAGGTCGATGACGGCCTTCGTGTCCAGGTGGTCGGCGACCAGGTCGCCCAGCAGGTCCAACTGGGCCTCGCGGGCGGCCTGAAAGCTCACCTCGCCGGGTACGAAGTCGCGGCCCGCCCGTTCCGCTGCCCACAGCAGGAACCTCCGGCGGAACGCGTCGTTCTCCAGCAGACCGTGCCAGTGCGTGCCGAGGACCCTCTCGGCCTGCGCGCCCTCGTCGCCGATGAGCGGCTGCTCGGCGTTGCGGACGACCTGGCCGTGGTGGATCTCGTAGCCGGTGACGGGTTCGTCCCACGCGGTACCCGACGGCGTCGCGAGGGTTTTGCGCGGCTGGAAGCGGATGTCGACGTCGAGCAGGCCGAGGCCGTCGACCACGCCGTGCCCCGACTCCACCTCGTCCTCGATGCGCCTCGACAGCATCTGGAAGCCGCCGCAGATGCCGAGAACAGGACCGTCGAAGCGCTGGATCGCTTGCGCGAGGCCGGTGTCGCGCAGCCAGGCGAGGTCGGAGACGGTGGCCTTGGAGCCGGGCAGCACGACCAGGTCCGCGTCGGCGAGGCGGGACGGCTCCGTCACGAACCGCACGGAGACACCGGGTTCACAGGCCAGCGCCTCGACGTCCGTGGCGTTCGAGATGCGCGGCAGGCGGATGACGGCGACCCGCAGCCAGTCCCTGACGGGCGGCCGCGGCCTGCCGATGACGCCGTCCGCGTTGTAGGACAAGGAATCCTCGGCGTCGAGCCACAGCTCCTCGCGCCACGGCAGCACGCCGAGCACCGGTCGTCCGGTGAGGGCCTTCAGCTGGTGCAGGCCCGGTTCGAGCAGCCGCGCGTCACCGCGGAACTTGTTGACCACGAAGCCGGAGATCAACGCCTGGTCGGCCGCGTCGAGCACCGCGACCGTGCCGAAGAGGTGCGCGAACACGCCGCCGCGATCGATGTCGCCGACGACGAGCACCGGCAGGCCCGCCTTCGTCGCGAGGCCCATGTTCGCGATGTCGTTGGCGCGCAGGTTGATCTCGGCGGGTGAGCCCGCGCCCTCGCAGATCACGACCTCGTGGTCGCGCCTGAGTTCCTCCAAAGTGGACAGAACGGTCCCGAGCAGCTGGTGCTTGCGTTCGCGGTAGCTCAGCGCGGAGACCTCACCGACCGCCTGGCCGAGCACGACGACCTGGGACGTGCGGTCGCTGCCGGGCTTGAGCAGCACGGGGTTGAACCGGACGCTGGGCTCCTTGAACGCGGCCCGCGCCTGCACCGCCTGGGCGCGCCCGATCTCGCCGCCGTCGAGTGTGACGAACGAGTTGTTCGACATGTTCTGCGCCTTGAACGGCACGACGTCGACGCCCTGGCGTGCCAGGAACCGGCACAGACCGGCCACCAGGACGCTCTTGCCCGCGTCCGAGGTCGTCCCACAGATCAACATCGCGCCCCGCATGGACGCCAATGCTGCCATCATCACCCCCATGGTCACCGTCGTGCTCATGCACAGCCCGTTCCTCGGCCCGTCGAGCATGCGCCCGCTCGCCGACGAACTGGCCTCCGACGGGGTGGCCGTGCTGCTGGCCGACCTGCAGATGACGATCAACGAGGCGCCGGTGCACCAGCGGCTGATCGGCGCTTTCGCCGACGCCCTGGAGGACTCCGGCGTCCCCGGACCGCTGGTGCTCGTGGGCCACAGCGGCGCGGGGCCGTTGCTGCCGGCCTTCGCCGACGCGCTGGAACTGGACGTGGCGGGCCTGGTGTTCCTCGACTCCGACCTGCCGACGCCCGGAAAGGCGTGGCGCGAGACCGTCGACCCCGCGCTGGTGCGCCAGGTCAAGGCGTCCGTGCGGGACGGCCGGCTGCCGCGCTGGGACCGCTGGTTCGACTCGGACCCGCTGAAGCTCGTGCCGGCCGGGCTGCGCGAGGAGATGCGCGACGAGGCACCCGAGGTGCCGTGGGAGTTCATGAAGGAGCAGCGCCCGGTCGTCGAGTGGTCCGGGGCCTGCGGGTACGTGCTGCTGTCGCCGTTCTACGAGGACGCGGCCGCCCGCGCGGAGGAGCTGGGCTGGCCGGTCGAACGCGTGGAGTCGCACCACCTGGCGGCCGCGACGTCACCCTCGGCGGTCGCGGCCGCGCTGAAGTCGGTGGTCAGCAGGCTCTGACCGGCGTCACAGGCGGCGGACGCGCGCGAGCCTGGCCGGCACGTCGAGCGGGTCGCCGATCCGCAGGCCGGTGGTGCCGGTCTCCCCCTCGTGGCTGATCCGCCCCCGGAACGCCGAGGTCAGCAGCTCCTCGACCGACCAGTGCGGCTCGGCGAACGCGGCCCTGACGACCTCGTCGTCCACCTCCGGGCCGAAGTGCGGGCCGTCGGTCGACATGGCCAGCACGACGACGTGCCCGCCCGGCTCCAGGAGTCCGGCGAGCGACCGCACGCAGGCGGCGCGGCCGGCGGCGTCGAAGACGTGGAAGAGCGCGCAGTCGAGCACGGTGGCCCACCGCCGGGCGGGGAGCTCCAGCTCGGCCGGCCTCAGCACGTCACCCACCACGAACCACGGCGCGACGTCCTCCGCTGCGGCCTGGGCACGGGCCTGCCCGATCGCGCCCTCCGCGATGTCCACCCCGACCGCCTCGTACCCGGCGCGGCTGAGGAAGAGCGTGTTCTCCCCCGTGCCGCACCCGAGGTCGAGGACGGGACCGGTGAACCAGCCCTTCTCCTCGGCCTCGACGATCGCGGGCTGCGGCCGGCGTGACCGAGGTCCAGCGGGCGAAGGCGCACTACAGCGACATCGCCCGGCAGCACGTCCTCGACCGCGTGCCCCGCGAGAGCCTGCACGTCCTCGCCGAAGCGCTCACGGCCATCGCGTCCCGCCCGTGACGGTCAGCAGACCGTGAGGATCTCCGAGCCCGTCTCGGTCACCACGATCGTGTGCTCGAACTGAGCGGTCCAGCTCTTGTCCCGCGTGGTGACGGTCCAGCCGTCGTCCCACATCTCGCCCTCGAACTCGCCGAGCGTGATCATCGGCTCGATCGTGAACGTCATGCCCGGCTCCAGCACCGTCTTCACCGACGGCTCGTCGTAGTGCAGGACCACGAGTCCGCTGTGGAACGTGCGGCCGATGCCGTGGCCCGTGAAGTCACGCACGACACCGTAGCCGAACCTCTTGGCGTACGCCTCGATGACACGACCGACGACGTTCAGCTCACGACCGGGCTTCACGGCCTTGATGGCGCGCATCGTCGCCTCGTGCGTCCGCTCGACGAGGAGCTTCGCCTCCTCGGAGACGTTGCCCGCGAGGAACGTCGCGTTCGTGTCGCCGTGCACGCCACCGATGAAGGCCGTGACGTCGATGTTGACGATGTCGCCGTCCTCGACGACCGTGCTGTCCGGGATGCCGTGGCAGATGACCTCGTTCAGCGAGGTGCAGCACGACTTCGGGAACCCCCGGTACCCGAGCGTCGACGGGTACGCGCCGTTGTCGCACAGGAACTCGTGCGCCACAGCGTCGATCTCGTCCGTCGTCACACCCGGCACGACGACCTTGCCGGCCTCCTGCAACGCCTGCGCGGCGAGGCGCCCGGCCACCCGCATGGCCTCGATGACCTCGGGCGGCTGCACCCACGGGTCGGTGCTCTTCTGCGGCGCGGGCTTGTCCACGTACTCGGGACGCACGATGCGCGACGGCACCTGACGACGCGGGGATTGCACACCGGGTTGCAGCACAGCACGAACAGCCATGGTTCCCAGATTAGCCTTGCACGCGCGTGGGGCCCGGAGTGTGGTCCTTGGGTGGGGTGTGCGCACACGGCTGTGCACAGCTGAGGCTGGCGCCCACACGCGCACAGCCCGTCACGGCTAGGCGAGCGCCCACGCGCGCACGGCCGCCACAACTCAGGCAGCCACCCCACGCGCGCACGGCCCACCTCAGCCTGACACCACCGCGTCAGGCCTCACCCCTGCGTGGCTCGTCCCGCATCTCCCCCGGCTCCGGCTGCCGCGGCACCGGCAACAGGATCCCCGCCCGAACCAGCCGCTCCCGCACCGTCAGATCCTTGGTCCTGCTCATCACGGCACCGCCTTCAGGAACCTCGCCGCCACGTCCACGGCTGGAGTCGAAGTCTCCCCGCTGAGCACCAGGGTCGCGAACGCGAGATCGCCCCGATAACCCATGAACCACCCGTGTGAGTGCACGCCGTCACCGAACTGCGCGGTACCAGTCTTGCCCCGCACGTCCCCGTACGGCTTGAGTTGCGGTGCAGTGCCGTTCTCGACGACCTCGCGCATCATCGCGCGCACCGGCTCCAGAACGGCGGCGGGTGGTGCGGTGGGCTGCTTGTCCGCTTTGGTCTCCTTGCCGCGCACCAGTTGCGGCACCGGCATCGAGCCCTTCGCGATGGACGCGCCGACCAGCGCCATGCCGAACGGCGAGGCCAGCACCTTGCCCTGGCCGAACGAGTCCTCCGCGCGTTCCACGACGTCGGTCGCGGGCGGGACGG
This sequence comes from Lentzea sp. HUAS12, assembly GCF_024125735.1. NCBI lineage: Bacteria > Bacillati > Actinomycetota > Actinomycetes > Pseudonocardiales > Pseudonocardiaceae > Lentzea > Lentzea sp. HUAS12. The sequence continues at coordinate 8,610,616 of NZ_CP099738.1, read as the reverse complement.
AGCCGGTGATCGTGGTGAGGCCCGCGATGTCGAAGTCGACGCCGAGGCCCAGTGACAGGGCCGCGTTCGGCAGCATCTCCGGGGCCATGTCCACGGCCAACTGCGCGAAGGTGGTGTTGCAGGAGAACGCGAACGCCGAGTGCAGCGGGATGGTGCCCTTGTCGAACTCGCTCGAGTTCGGCACGATCCGGCGGCCGTCGATCGTGGTCTTGCCGGGGCACGGGACCGGGGTGTCGGCGGTGACCTTGCCGGACTGGATCACGGCGAGTGCCGAAACGGCCTTCATCGTGGAGCCCGGCGGGAAGCGGCCGGTCAGGGCGAGGGCCCCCTGCGCGTCGGCCGGGTCGTTCTGGGCGACGGCGAGGATGTCGCCGGTGGACGGTTGCAGCGCCACCAGGATCGTGGGTTCCTTCACCGGCTCGACGGCGTCCTCGGCGGCGGCCTGCACGATCCTCGACAGCGCGGTGTTCACGGCCTTGGCCGGTTCGGCGGCCTTCGAGTGCAGTTCCTCGACCTCGGCGCCCTGCGCGTCGACCGTGCTGACGCGGAAGCCCGCGTTGCCGGCGATCTCGTTCTCCATCAGCTTGCGCACCGCGGGCAGCACCTGGGAGCCGAACGTGCGGCTCGGCGCGAGCAGCGAGGTCTGCGCGCTGAACCGCACGCCGGGCAGTTCGTAGATCTTCGGCTTCACCGTCTGGTAGTCGGGGTCGCGCAGCGCCGCCACCTGGTAGGCCTGGCCCTCGGGCGTCTTGGCGACGCCGTCGGTGATCGTCTGCTGGGTGATGGCCTTGTCGATCGGGTTCAACGCCTCGGCGAGGGTCTTGGTGACCGCGGCGACGTCACCGGCCTCCTTCGCGACGAGCAGCACCGACACGACGCGTTCGGGGGCGAGCAACGGCGTGCCGTCGCGGTCGAGCACCGGCGCCGGGTCCGGGGTGAGCTCGGTGAGCTTGACCGACTGCTGCGGCGCGAGCTTCGGGTGGGCCACCGACGACGCCCAGTGCACCTTCCAGGTATCGCCCTCCTGGCGCACGTCGAACTTGGTCGGGTACGTCCAGTGGCGGTTCTTGCCGAGGTTCCAGTCGAGCGTGACGGACGCCTCGGACGCGAGCTCGCCGTTCTTGCGGATCTGGTCGACCTTGCTGCTCAGGCCCTCCGGCTTGAGCGCCGCCCGGAACTTGTCCAGGGTCTCCTTGGCGTCGTTCGGGTTGTCGGTCATCCCGGCGGCACCCTGCACGTCACCGGACGCGAGCTTCGCCAGGAATTCGTTGGTGATCTCGGGTGCCCCCGGTTCCGATTCGAACAGCCCACAGCCGCTCACCGTCACCAGGACCACCGTGATCGTCGCGAGAAGGCGCACCCGCGCGAGTATGCCCGGTCAGAAGAGGACGGTGGCGTATTGCCCGACTTGTTCGAAACCGATCCGGCGGTAGGCGGCCTGCGCGACGTGGTTGTAGCCGTTCACGTAGAGGCTCGCCGTGCGGTTGAGAACGCGGGTCAGCCGGTCCGCGACCGCCGCCGTTCCCGCTGTTCCGATGCCTTCTCCCCGGCGGTCCGGGCGCACCCAGACGCCCTGGATCTGGCCGACCTTCGACGACATCGCGCCGATCTCGGCCTTGAACACGACCTCGCCGTGCTCGAACCTCGCGAACGCCCTGCCCGCGGCGATCAGCTCGCTCACCCGTGCCCGGTAGCCCGCGCCGCCGTCCTCGGCGCACGGGTCGATGCCGACCTCCTCGATGAACATCGAGATGGCGGCGGGCAGGTAGCGGTTCAGCTCGCTCGGGCGGACCTGGCGGACCATCGGGTCCGGGGTGATCTTCGGGGCCGCCGAGAGGGCCATCAGCGGCTGGTCGGCGCGGACCTCACGCGCGGGGCCCCAGTCCGGCTGCAACTCGTCCCACAACGTCAGGACCTGCTCGGCGGGCCCGACGAGGCTGGAACACATGCGGCCACGGCGCCGGGCGCGGTCGGCGAACATGCGCATCGCCGCGGCGCTGCCCTTGAGCGGGATCAGGTTCGGGCCGGAGAAGCACAGGCCGTCGACCTTGCCCCTGACCGGCTTGGCGTCCGAGCCCCACATCTCACCGCCCAGCCGCCACGGGTCGAGGCCGGCGACTTCGACCCTCGCGGCGACCATGCACGCGGCAACGGGGTCCGTCTCGAAGACCCCGCGTACGTCGATCAGGTCGCGTTCGTCCAGCACGCGCGCTCCGGCCAGCCTCAGCACGTCACCTAGCGTGCCAGATGGACCGTGTGTTCGACATCAGCCAACAGTGCCCTGTGCCTGGACACACGGTGAGGGGCGCCTCTCAGAACGAGAGACGCCCCTCACGTCGTTGCTGGTTATCAGCCGACGGTGACGGCGGGCGCGCCGCCCTCGACCGGCTCCATCTCCTCGGCGAGGCGCATGGCCTCCTCGATGAGGGTCTCGACGATCGCGTGCTCGGGCACGGTCTTGATGACCTTGCCCTTGACGAAGATCTGGCCCTTGCCGTTGCCGGACGCGACACCCAGGTCGGCCTCGCGGGCCTCGCCGGGGCCGTTCACGACGCAGCCCATGACGGCGACGCGCAACGGCACCTCCATGCCCTCCAGACCGGCCGTGACCTGCTCGGCGAGCGTGTACACGTCCACCTGGGCGCGGCCGCACGACGGGCAGGACACGATCTCCAGCTTGCGCGGGCGCAGGTTGAGCGACTGGAGGATCTGGTGGCCGACCTTGATCTCCTCGACCGGCGGGGCCGACAGCGACACCCGGATGGTGTCGCCGATGCCCTGGCGCAGCAGCGCGCCGAACGCGACGGCCGACTTGATGGTGCCCTGGAACGCGGGACCGGCCTCGGTCACACCCAGGTGCAGCGGGTAGTCGCACTGCTCGGCCAGCAGCTCGTACGCCCGCACCATCACGACCGGGTCGTTGTGCTTGACGGAGATCTTGATGTCGTGGAAGTCGTGCTCGGCGAAGAGCGACGCCTCCCACATCGCCGACTCGGCCAGCGCCTCGGGCGTGGCCTTGCCGTACTTGGCGAGCAGGCGCGGGTCGAGCGAACCGGCGTTCACACCGATCCGGATCGGGGTGCCGTGGTCCTTGGCGGCGGCCGCGATCTCCTTCACCTGGTCGTCGAACTTGCGGATGTTGCCCGGGTTGACCCGGACAGCGGCACAGCCGGCCTCGATGGCGGCGAAGACGTACTTCGGCTGGAAGTGGATGTCGGCGATCACCGGGATCTGGGACTTGCGGGCGATCGCCGGCAGCGCGTCCGCGTCGTCCTGCGAGGGGCAGGCGACCCGGACGATGTCGCAGCCGGCCGCGGTGAGTTCCGCGATCTGCTGCAACGTCGCGTTGACGTCCGACGTGAGGGTCGTCGTCATCGACTGGACGGAGACGGGGAACTCGCTGCCGACACCGACGTTGCCGACCATCAGCTGCCTGGTCTTGCGTCGCTCCGACAGCACCGGCGGCGGCAGTGCCGGCATTCCGAGCATCACGCCGTCACTCATGGGTTGTGCACCTTTCCGTGGATCACTTATTGCAACCTGATCGGGTTGACGATGTCGGCGGTCACGGTCAGCAGCGTGATGGCGCCGCCGATGAAGATGACCACGTAGGTGAGCGGCAACAGGCGCATGTAGTTGACCGGGGCGCCGGCGGGCTTCCCGCGCAGCTTCCTCACCCAGTCTCGCACCCGTTCGTAGAGGTTGACGGCGATGTGACCACCGTCAAGCGGCAGCAGGGGCAGGAGGTTGAACACACCGACGAAGAAGTTCAGGCCTGCCAGCATAAGGATGAAGAAGGCCCACAGACCGCGTTCGGCCGCGTCACCACCCAGCCGTGACGCACCCACCACCGAGATGGGCGTGTCCAGGTCTCGCTCTCCGCCACCGATGGCCTTGACCACGGCCGGGATGCGCTCCGGGAAGCGCATGAGGCCCTTCCAGGTGTTCACGAACATGTCGCCGGTGAACGCGATGGAGGCGGGCACCGCGGCGAGCGGGCTGTACTCGAAGTTCTGCTGCCAGGTGACGCCGATGGCGCCGACCTCCTTGACCTCGCGGCCGCCCTTGCCGTCGAGCACCTCGCGGGTGACCTGCGGCACGTTCACCGTGAGGGCGAGCTCCTTGCCGTCGCGCAGCACCTTGAACTCCGTCGGGCCCTTCAGGTCGCGGGTGACCTTGAGCATCTCCGACCACGTCGAGATCGGCTTGCCGGCGATGGCCGTGACCTCGTCGCCGGGCTGCAGGCCCGCGTCCTTGGCCGGGGCCGGGGCGCCGGGCTGGCAGGGCGCGGTGAGGCCGACGGTGTGGTCCTGCACGCACGGCGTGATCTCGGCGAGGACCGGCAGGTCCTTGTTGTTCGGCAGGCCGAGCGACATCGCGAGGATCAGCAGGATGATGAAGCCGAGGATGAAGTGCGTGATGGAGCCGGCGGACAGCACGACGACGCGCTTCCACACCTTCTGGTTGTAGAAGGCGCGCTTGCGGTCGTCGGGGTGCACCTCGTCCAGCGCCGTCATGCCGGTGATCTCGCAGAACCCACCGGCCGGGATCGCCTTCAGGCCGTACTCGGTCTCGCCCTTGCGGAACGAGAAGAGCTTCGGGCCGAAGCCGATGAAGTAGCGGGTGACCTTCATGCCGAAGGCCTTGGCGGTCAGCAGGTGCCCGAACTCGTGCAGCGCGATGGACACCGCGATGCCGAACGCGAACAACAGCACCCCGAGGATGTTGATGAATGTGTTCACGAGAAGTTCAGTTCCTTCCAACCAGCTCGCGGGCACGTGCGCGTGCCCAGTCCTCGGCGGCCATGACCTCCGCGACGTCCGCGGGGTCGTTCACCCATTCGTTCGCCTCGCCGAGAACCTGGCCGATGGTGTCCACGATCGACAGGAACGACGTGTGGCCGGCGACGAAGGAGGCGAGCGCCTCCTCGTTCGCGGCGTTGTAGATCGCAGGATGGCAACCACCGGTGGTGCCGGCCTGCCGCGCGAGCTCGACCGACGGGAACGTGACGCTGTCCAGCGGTTCGAACGTCCACGAGGTGGCGGTGTCAAAGGTACAGGCGGGCGCGGCACCCGCGACGCGTTCGGGCCACCCCAGCCCGAGCGAGATCGGCAGCCGCATGTCCGGAGGCGACGCCTGCGCGAGCGTCGAGCCGTCCGTGAAGGTGACCATCGAGTGAATGATGGACTGAGGATGGACCACGACGTCGACCCGGTCGTAGGGGACCCCGAACAGCAGGTGCGCCTCGATCAGCTCGAGCCCCTTGTTGACGAGGTTCGCCGAGTTGATGGTGACGACCTGCCCCATCGACCACGTCGGGTGCGCCATGGCCTGCTGCACGGTGACCGCTTCGAGCTCTTTGCGGCTTTTGCCCCGAAAAGGCCCACCGGATGCCGTGAGAACCAGTTTGTGCACTTCGTTCTCGGTGCCACCGCGAAGGCATTGCGCGAGCGCCGAGTGCTCGGAGTCGACCGGCACTATCTGACCGGGCTTCGCCGCCCCCAGCACGAGCGGCCCGCCCGCGATGAGCGACTCCTTGTTCGCGAGGGCCAGCGTCGCCCCGCTCTCGAGGGCCTTGAGCGACGGCTCCAGCCCCCTGGACCCGTCCATGCCGTTGAGGACGACGTCCGCCGGACACGCCTCGATCAGGTCGACCATGCTGGTCAGCGTCCTGACACCGGGCACATCGGCGCCGTTCGCGACGGCGACCGCGTGGACGTCGAACTCTGCTGCCTGCTCCTTGAGCAGGTCCAGCTGACGCCCGCCCGCGCCGAGCCCGACGACCTGGAAGCGGTCGCGGTTGCGCCGGATGACGTCGAGCGCCTGGGTGCCGATCGAGCCGGTCGACCCCAGGATCAGGACAGTGCGTGGAGTACTCATCGCCCCTCATTGTTCCGGAGAGTGCCTGAGAGCCTCGGCACAGCCCGTTACTTTGATAACGGAGTGGTTTTGGAGGTGTGAAGTCGCCAGATCGAGGGCATTCCAGCGGCGTCAAGTCGTTGGAAGGAGACTCTCGGTGGGCATCCTCGGATGGATCGTGCTCGGCCTGCTGGCCGGAGCCATCGCCAAGGCGATCATGCCGGGCAAAGACCCGGGCGGAATCATCATCACGATGCTGATCGGCATCGTTGGCGCGATCCTGGGCGGATTCATCGGATCTGCCGTCTTCGGGACCGACCTCGGCTCGTTCTTCGAGATTCGGACGTGGCTGCTGGCCATTGTCGGAGCGCTGATCCTGCTGGGCATCTACCGGCTGGTCACGGGTCGGCGAAGCCACGCTTAGCCGCTTCAGACGTTTGGGGCCGTTCGGGTGACACCCGAACGGCCCTTCGTCTTTTCCGCCTCAGGTCGCGATGCCCGCGTCGCGGGCCAGCAGGGCCGCCTGCACGCGGTTCGTCAGGCCCAGCTTCGCCAGCAGGCGCGACACGTACGTCTTCACGGTCGCCTCCGACATGTGCAGCTTCGCGCCCACGTCGGCGTTCGACATCCCCTGCCCGAGCAGCGCGAGAACCTCCACCTCGCGGTCGGTCAGCCCTTCGACGGCCTTCTGGGCCTCCTGCCGCTTCGGCTGGCCGGACGTCGCCACCATGCCGACCACGCGGGACGTGACCATCGGCGACAGGTACGCCTCGCCGTTGTGCACCGCGCGCACGGCGCGCAGCAGCTCCTCGGGGGCGGAGTCCTTCAAGAGGAACCCGGCGGCGCCGTCGGACAACGCGCGCACGATGTTGTCGTCCTCGCCGAACGTCGTCAGCATCACGACCCGCACCGACGGTGCCGCGACCCGCAGCTCGCGCGCGCAGGCCAGGCCGTCCATGCGGGGCATGCGGATGTCGAGCACCGCCACGTCGACCCTGCGCTCGCGGACGATCTGCACCGCCTCGCGGCCGTCGCCCGCCTCCGCGACGAGCTCGATGTCGTCGGCGGTGCCGAGGATGGCCTTGATGCCCGCACGCATCAGCGGCTCGTCGTCGGCGATGAGCACCCGGATCATTGACCAGTCCTCTGCACGTGGATCTTCTTCTCGACCAGCTTGCCGTCTCGGAAGCAGAAACGCACCACCCTGGTGCCCTTCGCGAGGTACGACTGCTCGTCGGTGATGTGGTAGACGCACCGGGCGCCGGGTGGTTCGGGGGACGCCTGCGACTTGCGCTCGCCATCGGCGACCAGGGGTTCGTCGCCCGCCGGGAGGAGCGCGAGGACGTCGGCCTCGGGCTGGCCCTCCTGGATGCGGTCCAGGTTCTCCTGCGACACCACCTCGGTCACCGGCTGGGCGCCCAGGAAGGTGAAGCCGCCGATGATGATCGCCAGCACCAGGGTCGCGCCCGCGATCGAGCCGACGCCCGCCCACTTGCGGATGCCGCGCGGCGACTCGGCCTCGTCCTGCTCGTCCTCGGGCTCGTCGGGGAGCGCGGTCTCCTCGTACGGCAGCACGGCGGCGATGCGGAAGCCGCCGGACGGCAGTGCACCGACGTGCAGGATGCCGCCGGCGACGCGGACGCGTTCGGTGAGGCCGATCAGGCCCACGCCCGGCGCACCGCCCGGAGATCCGGCGCGCGACGGGTTGTTGCGCACCTCCACGACAAGGGCGTCCGGCTCGTACTTCACCGTCACCTGCACGGCGGCGCCCGGTGCGTGCTTGGCGGCGTTGGTCAGGCCCTCCTGAGCGACGCGATAGGCGGCGTGAGAGACACGTGACGGCAACGGGTGTGCTTGCCCGCCGCGCACCAGACTGACCAGAACGCCTGCCTTGCGCGCGTCGGCGACCAACGAGTCGATGGACTCCGCAGTGCGTGTCGCCGGGTCGTCGTCGGGACCGTCCTCGGCCCGTAGGACGCCGATGATCGCCCGCAGCTCCCCCATGCCGGTCAACGCCGCCGAGCGCAGCACCCCGATCGCCTCGCGCTGCTTCTCCCCCAGCGACGGGTCCAGCGCCAGGGCGCCCGCGTGCACGGAGATCAGCGACAGCCGGTGGCCGAGGCTGTCGTGCATGTCCTGGGCGATGCGGCTGCGTTCGCGCAGGCGGACCTGCCGCGACAGCATCTTGTGCTCGCCGCGCATGCGGGCCTCGCGTTCCTGCATGGCGAGCACCAGCGCCTCGCGCTGCGCCAGGTACCGCCCGACGAGGAACGGCAGCGCCACGCCCACGCCGAAGATCGTGATCAGGATGAGCATCCCGTAGACGGGCTCGATGTCGAGCGGGCGCGCGTCCCAGTCCCACAGCAGCACCACGGCGACGAACGTGATCGTCGTCGACACCACCGCCTTGACCCACGACTCGATCCGGCGGCCCGCCGTGTAGCTGAGCACCACCATCGCCGCGGGCCCGAGGAACGTCAGCGCCGCGCCCCCGATCATCGCCGTCGCGGGCAGCAGGTGCCGCAACGGCAGCAGGACGACGTAGACCGCGAAGATCCCGGCGAGCGTCCAGCCCGACGCCTTCGTCTCGGCCCACGGCCCCGGCCACACGTCCAGCAGGAGCGCCGCGACCAGCACGATCAGGTCGCCGACGAGCCGCACCACGGTCAGCCCGCGCAGCCGCGCCAGGGTGTCGGCGCGGAACACCTCCGCCCTGGTGCGCACAGCAGTAATCACGCTCTCAAACTAACGAGACGTCCCATGTCCGCGCGGCACGCTGGAGTATCGATCTCCCGCGACGAAAGTTGACTACACGGCCAGCTTCGCGGCTGATCCCGCCCGCCGCGCACGCCACGACGCGAACACCACACCGATGATCAACAACAGCGCCGTCGCCGTCACCATCAACGTCGACAGCGCCACGACCTCCGGCGAGATCCCGCGCTTCGACGCCTGCGCGTAGACGAACACCGGCAACGTCGTCGAGCCGACACCGGTCAGGTACGACGAGATCACCACGTCGTCGAACGACAGCAGGAACGCGAACGCCGCACCCGCCGCCACCGCGGGCGCCACCAGCGGCAGCGTCACGGTCCGGAACGCCACGAAGGGCGACGCCCCGAGGTCGGCCGCGGCCTCCTCCATCCGGACGTCCATCCCGGACACCCTCGACCGCACCACGACGACCACGAAGCTCAGCGAGAACGCCACGTGCGCGCACAGCAGCGCCCCGAACCCCAGCGGCACACCGGCGAGCTTGACGAAGAACCCGAGCATCGCCACGCCCATCACGACCTCGGGCACCACGAGCGGCAGCGACAGCAGCACCGTCCACAGAGCACGGCCGGGAAACGCCCTGCGCAGGCCGAAAGCGGCCAGCGTCCCGATCACCGTCGAGATCGCCGCCGATGCCAGCGCCAGTTGCAGGGTCAGCTGCAACGACGCGAAAACCCGTGTGTCGTCAGCGAGTTCCGCGTACCACTGCAGCGAGAACCCGCTGATGCGCGACAACGACCGCGACGAGTTGAACGACGCGATGGCGAGCCACGCGATCGGCGCGTACAGGAACAGGAACACCAGGGCCACCACGGCACCGAGCGCCCACGGACGACGGTTCACAGCACGTCCTCCCCACGCCGTCCGCGCAGGACCAGCACGAACACCACGAGCACGAGCAGCAGCACCGCCATCGCCGAGCCGAGGGGCCAGTTGTTGCCGCCGCGGAACTGGTCGTCGATCACCGACCCGAACGTCGACTGGTCCACGCCGCCGAGCAGCTTCGGCGTCACGAAGTCACCCGCCGCGGGCACCAGCACCAGCAACGACCCGGCCAGCACACCGCTCATCACCCCAGGCAGCACCACTCGGAAGAACGTCGACACACGGCCGTGGCCCAGGTCGTACGACGCCTCCACGAGCCGCATGTCGAACCGTTCGCACGCCACGTACAGAGGCAGCACCATGAACGGCAGGAAGCCGTACGTCAGACCTAGCACCACGGCGCCGTCGGTCAGCAGGAACCCGCCGTCGCGGTCCAGCCCGGCCCACCCGAGCACGGTGTTCACGAGCCCCTCACCGTCCAGCAACGCCTTCCACGCGTAGATCCGCGCGAGGTAGCTCGACCAGAACGGGATCAGCACGGCCGCGAGCAGTGCCGTCCGGTAGCGCCCGCCGTACCGCGCGATGAACCACGCCAGCGGGAAGCCGAGCAGCAGGCACGCGAGCGTGGTCGCGCCGGCGTAGAGCAGGGTCCGCCCGAAGATCGGCAGGAACGCCGGGTCCAGCGCCGTCCGGTACGCCTGGACCGTCCACGGCAGCACCGCGCGGGCGACACCGGTGTGCCGCGTCGCGAAGCTGAACTCGACGACCACGACGAGCGGCGCGATCAGGAAGAACGCCAGCCAGACCCCGGTCGGGGCGAGGAGGGCGTTGGCCTTCAGCCAGCGTCGGAACACGAGCGCACATCCTGCCACCCGACACGGTGCCGAACACTCGTGTACCGTTGTGAACATGAGTGTTCACCTGCTGCAGACGGCCACGTCCGTGCTGCTCAAGGACCCGACGGCGTCCCTCGGCGACGTCGCGAGGGCGGCCGGTGTCGGGAGGACCACACTCCACAAGCGCTTCCCCACCCGTGCGGCACTGGTCCGCGCCGTCGCGAGCGACGCGCTCGACCTCATCTACTCGGTCGCGCGCCAGGTCGACTTCGACGCCGACGGGGCGCTCGAGGACCTGGTCACCCGGCTGGTCGCGCTGGGCCCGCGGGTGGAGTTCCTGCTCCGCTTCCCCGGTCTCGAACGCGACGAGGAGCTGGCGGCCCGCATCCGCGAGATGGACCGGCCCGTGCTCGACCTGATCACCCGGCTGCAGGGCACGACGCTGCGCCGCGACCTGCCCGCGTGGTGGATCCTCCAGACCCTCTACGCCGGGCTCTTCAACGCCTGGGAGGCGATCAGCGACGGCCGTCTCGCGCCGCTGGACGCTCCCCGGTTCGTGCTCACCACTGTGTTCGAGGGGGTAGCAAGTGCTGGAGCAACTGACAGGGCATGAAGACCCGCATCCGATCTACGAACGGCTACGTGCGCAAGGCCCGCTGACGACCGACAACGGAATGTGGATCACCACGAGCCACACGATCGCCAACAAGGTCCTGCGCGACCGCCGGTTCGGCGTCCGGCTCGCCGACGGCAGCTCTCCGGCCAACGGCAGCCTGCTGCCCGACTCGTTCCTGGAGCTCGACCCGCCGGACCACACGCGGCTGCGCAGGCTCGCGACGCCGGCGTTCAGCCCGAAGAAGATCGACGAGTACCGGGCGCGGGTCGAGAAGGTCGCCGACGCCCTGCTCGACCGGGACGAGTTCGACCTGATCGCGGACTTCGCGGCGCCGCTGCCGATCTCGGTGATCAGCGACCTGCTCGGCATCCCCGACTCCGACACCGCCGAGTTCGCCGACTACGGCGCGCTCGTCGCCGCGTCGTTCGACTCGGGTGTCACGCCGGAGATGTCGGACGCCCACGACAAGGTGCTCGCACTGTTCGACCGGCTCATCGCGCAACGCCGGCGGACACCCGGCGACGACGTGATCAGCTCGCTGGTCGCCGCGGAGGCGGAGCAGAAGCTCACCGCGCAGGAGATGGTCGGCACGCTGGTGTTGCTGCTGGTCGCGGGCTTCGAGACCACGGTGAACCTGATCGGCAACGCCACGCGGGCGCTGCTCGACCACCCCGCGCAGTGGACGCTGTTCAAGGCCAACCCCGAGCTCGCGCCCGCGGTCGTCGAGGAGACCCTGCGGTGGGCGCCGCCGGTGCAGCTGACCAGCCGCATCGCGCACGAGGACGTCGACCGGATCGCCAAGGACGAGTGGATCACCCTGCTGATCGGCGCGGCGAACCGCGATCCCGAGGTGTACCCGGAGGCGCACAAGTTCGACGTGATGCGCGTGCACAAGCCGGAGCACCTCGCGTTCTCCAGCGGCATCCACTACTGCCTGGGCGCGACACTCGCGCGCATGGAGGGCGACGTGGCGTTGCGCGCGCTCGCCCGCCGGATGCCCGATCTGCGGCAGACCGGACCGATCGAGTTCCGCGACTCGGTGGTGATCCGCGGCATGAGGTCGATGCCGGTCAGCCGGTCTTGACCTTCGTCCAGGCGTCCGCGTAGAGCGCTTCGGCGTCGCCGCCGAGGTCCTTGGTGAACGGGAGCTTCGCGAGCTGGTCGTCCGGCGGGTAGACCACCGGGTCGTTCAGCAGCTCCTTGTCGATCAACGGCTTCGCGGCGGCGTTGGGGCTGCCGTACCGGACGGCGTTGGACAGCGCCGCCCCCGCCTCCGCACCGAGGACGAAGTCGATGAACCGGTGCGCGTTCGCGGCGTGCGGCGCGTCCTTCGGGATGACCAGGAGGTCCACGTAGGACAGTCCGCCCTCGCTCGGGATGGCGTAGCCGATGTCGTCGTTGGTGTCACTGGCCTGGAACGCGTCACCGGAGTACGCCTGCGCGAGCCGCACCTGGCCCGAGGTCAGCGGTTCGATCACGTCCGAGGTGATCTGGCCGAGCTTCTTCTTCAGCGACAGCAGGAAGTTCGCCGCGTCGTCGATCTGCTTCGGATCCGTGGTGTTCGGGTCGTGGCCGAGCTTCAGCAGCCCGATCGCCATGCCGTCGCGGGCCTCGTCGAGGATCGAGCTGCGCCCTCGGGCGTCCGGCAGGTCGAAGGCGTCGAAGCTCGTCACCTCGCCGCCGATCTGCGACTTCGAGTACGCCAGCCCCGTCGTGCCCCAGGCCCACGGCACGGAGAACCGGTTCCCGGGGTCGTACTCGGCCTCGGCGAACCTCGGTTCCAGGTTGCGCAGGTTCGGGATCGCGTCGTGGTCGAGCGGCTGCAGCAGGCCGGACCGCAGGAACCGGCGCAGGAAGTTGTCGCTCGGCACCACGAGGTCGTAGCCGGCCTGACCGGACGCGATCTTGGCTTCCATCTCGTCGTTGGTGGAGAAGTTGTCGTACGTCACCTCGATGCCGCTGATCGAGCTGAAGCCCGGCAACGTCTCCGGCGCGATGTAGTCGGTCCAGTTGTAGAAGTTGAGCTTCGGCTCATCGGCCAGGTTCGCGGCCTTGGCGGCGCTCGCGCCACCGGAGTCCGTGGGCGCCGGACCGACCGCGCAGGCCGCTAGGGCGAAGAACGCCATCGAGCCCAGCATCGTGCGCCGGGTCACCCGAGGGCTGTCGACGTCCCACAGCCGGGCGATCCTGAGCTCACCCATCGCCCGGCTCCAGCAGCACGGTGAACTCGGGGTCCCACGCCATCCGCACGGCCTGGCCGGGCGCGCCCGCGTCGTCGATGCGCCGGGCGTTCTGCACGAACGCCGTGAGCACGCCCGCGGGCGTCTCGACCACGAACTGCGTCGAGACGCCGGTGTAGACGACGTCCTGGACGACGCCCCGCAGCACGCACCAGCCCGTCGGCGGCTCGGCGGTCTCGTCGAACAGGTGCACCTTCTCGGGGCGCACCGTCGCGGCGACCTCCCTGCCGTGGCCCACCGCGCCGGAGAACCCGGCACGCAGGTTCGTGGCGCCGGGAGCGTCGAGCGACACCATCCCACCGTCCACACCGGACACCCTGGCGTCGAGGATGTTGGACGTGCCGATGAACCCGGCGACGAACCGCGTCGCGGGCCGTTCGTAGACGTCCTCGGGGTAGCCGACCTGCTCGATCCTGCCCGCGTTCATGACGGCGACGCGGTGCGAGAGGACGAGCGCCTCCTCCTGGTCGTGCGTGACGTAGAGGAACGTCGTGCCGACCTCGCGCTGGATGCGCATCAGCTCCATCTGCAGCTCTTTGCGGAGCTTGGCGTCGAGCGCGCCGAGCGGTTCGTCGAGCAGGAGCAGCCGAGGACCGGCGGCGAGCGCACGGGCGATGGCCACGCGCTGCTGCTGACCACCGGAGAGCTGGGCGGGCCTGCGCTTCGCGAACTGCGAGAGCCGCACGAGTTCGAGGTGCTCGCCGACGCGCTTCTTCAGCTCGGCGCCGCGGACCTTCTTGCGCTTGAGACCGTACGCGACGTTGTCCCACACCGACATGTGCGGGAACAGCGCGTACGACTGGAAGACGGTGTTGACGTCGCGCCGGTAGGGAGGAACGCCCACCATGTCGTTGCCGTCGAGCTCGATGCGGCCCTCGTCGGGGTCGGCGAACCCGGCGATCATGCGCAGCACCGTGGTCTTGCCGCAGCCCGACGGGCCGAGCACCGAGAAGAACTCGCCCTCGTGGACGTTCAGCGACACGCCGTCGACCGCCACCTGGTCGGAGAAGCGCTTGCGCACGCCGTGGAGACCGATCTCGACGGGGGCGAACGTGTCCGGGGTGGAGGCCTCGGCGGGGGAGAAGCCGGTCAAGTCGAGGCGCCTTCGCAAGGTCGAACGGGTGGGGCCGCCCAGAGCGTAACCCGCCCGACCTGGCTCGTAAGGCGTGCGCGCGCGACCTCACACATCCGTGCCCACCCACATGTGCGACGATGACCTCGTAATCCGGATGAGCAGTGGAGGAAACCGTGGCTTCGTCCTCGGAACTGGACAAGCGTCCTGCCGTCGACCCTCACGAGGAGCCGTCGCACGAGTGGGGCTGGCACGGTCAGCTGCCCAAGGGCACGCGCATCGCCGGCTGGCTCTCCGCGATCTTCTGCTTCCTGATGCTGATCGGCAACCACCACGGTCAGACCGAGAACATCTGGCTCGTCGCCTCCGGTGTCTCGATCATCGCACTGCTGCTGTGGGACGCCGCGCGCCGCAAGAAGCCCTGGCGCAGCTGATCAGCCTTCCGCTCATGCCCCGAATGCGGTCCACCGCATCCGGGGCATGAGCCGTTTCTGACCCCCTGGAGACCTGGTCTCTGGTAGAAACCAGGGGTGATCAGGAACGTTTACAGCAAGGAGTGCCCCTGCCGCGGCCTGCTGGACATGGTCGCGTCGAGGTGGACCGCGCTGGTGATCGGCGACCTGGAGGACGGGCCGCGGCGGTTCAGCGAGCTGAAGCGGCGACTGGAGGGCATCAGCCAGAAGATGCTCACCCAGACGTTGCGCACGCTGGAGCGCGATGGGCTCGTCACGCGCACGGTCTACCCCTCGGTGCCGTTGCGCGTCGAGTACGAGCTGACCGAACTGGGGCGAAGCGTCACCGAGCCGCTGGCCGCGCTGCGGTCGTGGGCGCAGCGGAACTACGAGACCGTGGCCGAGGCGCGGGAGACGTTCGACAAGGCCGAGCCGGTCGGCGCGGAGCCCGCCACGCCCCGCTGATCAGGCGAGGACCCACCCCTGCAGGAACTCCTGCTTGTAGCCCTCGCAGTTCTCCACCACCGAGTCGAAGTGGTGCCCGCCCAGGTTGCAGCGGTAGAGCGGCAGGGTCTTCACGTCGGCGGGCTTCGCGGTGAAGACGTAGCCGAGAACGCCGCCGTAGCGGGTCTGCCCCTCGCAGGTCGCCGAGGAGGAGGTCATCCGGTCCTCGGAGTTGTTGATGACGCAGCTGTAGAGCGGTTTGCTGTTCGGCTCCTGCTTCGCGAGGAGTTTGCCGAGGCCACCGGTGTTCTCGACCGCGAAGCCGGGCGGGACGGCGATGTTCGGCGTTCCGCTGTAGTGCCAGCCGTTCCCGTTGCGGTAGCGGGAGAACGCGAGGCTTTCGCGAGGCGGCGCCGGTGGCGTCGTCTGCTGCGGGGGCTGGCCCGGCTGCGTCGCCTGCACGGACTTCGAGGTCTGCGTGGACGACGGCGCCGCGCTGCTGCTGCTCGGGGCGGCGCTGCTGCTGCTCGCCGCCGTGCTGGAGGGCGCGCTGCTCGCCGTGGAGGACGGCTGTTCGGAGGCCAGGCCCTGCTGCGCCGCGGCCGCCTCGCCCTGCCGCGTCTCCGGCTTGATCAGGAAGACGGCCGCGAGCGCGACCACCACGACTACCGCCGCGGCACCGGCGAACAGTCCGATCCTCTTGCGGGACTTCGGTTTCTCGTCCCAGTCCGCGTGCGTGGGCGTGTTCGGCGCGACGAAGCTCGTGACCGGTTCGATCACCACGGTCTGCTCCGACGGCGACAGCGGTTTGACCGTCGTGGTGGCGCCGCTGAGCCGTTCCCGCAGCTGGGCGGCCGTGAGCCGGCGCGTGTCGTCCTGGGCCAGCAACGCCATGACCGTGTCGGCGAGCGGGCCCCTGGTCCGCTGGAGGACCGGCTGCTCGTACATGATCGCGTGCATGGTGGCCGCGGTCGTGTCCCGTTGGAACGGTGAACGGCCCTCGACGGCGTGGAACATGGTGGCGCCCAACGCCCACAGGTCGCTCGCCGGTGAGGGCTGCTTGCCCGCGAACAGCTCCGGCGCCATGTAACCGGGCGAGCCCATGATGCCGCCGGTCGCCGTCAGGCCCGGGTCGTCCATCGCGCGGGCGATGCCGAAGTCGGCGAGCTTCACGCGTCCGTCGGGCAGCACCATGATGTTGCTGGGCTTGACGTCCCGGTGCACGATGCCCGCCGCGTGCGCCGCCTCCAGCGCGTTGAGCGTCTGCAGGCCGATGTTCGCGACCTCGTCCTCGGTGAGGCTCCTGCGCGCCATGACCTCGGACAGCGTCGGCGCCTCGACGAGCTCCATGACCAGGTACGTGACGCCGTGCTCGACGATGACGTCGTAGATGCCGACGACGTTCGGGCTGTTCAGGCGCCCTGCCGTGCGGGCTTCGCGCAGCACCCGCTCGGTCTCGGTGGTCCGCAGCTCCTTGAGCGCGACCTGCCGGCCGATGACCCTGTCCTCGGCGAGCCAGACGACCCCCATGCCGCCGCGGCCCAGCTCTCTGATCGTCGCGTACCTGCCCGCGACCAGCCTCGTCTCGTCCCCCACGACGCCGCATGGTAGCCGCACGGTCGTGTCGGCTGGTTTCCTGTCCGGTTCTGTCCGCTGACAGTGCGTACCGGGTTCGCTACCGTTCGAGATGGTCTAGACCGCTTCCCTGTCCTCGCGTTGAAGGCGGTCTGCTCATGTCTCTGGGCGTGTTGTTGGCGGCGTTGACTCTGCTCAGTCCTATCGTGGACGACCTGCCGGACGAGTTCCGGCAGCCCTCGCCCGCCCTGTCCGTCCAGTCCGTCGTCTGCGACGGCGACGGGGTGGGCGGCAAGCGCGTTCAGGCCGTGTACGTGCGCGGCGACCAGTCGGCGGACCGGTACCCGCAGCTCGTGGGCCAGTTCCAGTCCTTCGCCGATCAGATCGACAACGCGTTCGTCGAGGCGGCCTCACGCCTGGGCGGCGGCGTCCGGCACGTGCGTTTCGTGACGCAGTCCGACTGCCGCGCGAAGGTGGACAACGTTGTCGTGCCGCAGTCGGCGATGTCGTCCCCTTCCGCGGTCGCCGACCAGCTGGCCGCCCGCGGCTACAACCGCACGGACCGCAAGTACCTGTTCTGGCACGACTCCGGCGGCTGCGGTGTGGCGTGGGGCGCGCCGGGCGACGACCGCCCCGGCGCCGACAACGGCTACAACTCGGGACCTTCTTACGCCGCAGTGGGAACGGGCTGCTGGACGTGGCAGGCCAGCGCGCACGAACTGCTGCACACGTTGGGCGCAGTGCAGCGTTCGGCGCCCAACTCCACGGCGTTCGGTCACTGCTGGGACGACGAGGACATCATGTGTTACGACGACGGCGGCATCCCGAACCCGCCCGGCGGCCTGGTGAAGGTCTGCCCCGGCGCACCCGAGAACCAGATCGACTGCGGCGGCAACGACTACTTCCACACCAGCCCCGCCTCCGGCTCCTACCTGGCGACGCACTGGAACGTGGCGCGCAGCCAGTTCCTGACCTCGTCGGGCTCCGGAACCATCGTGGGCATCGGCGGGAAGTGCGTCGACGTCAGCAACTCCGGCACCGCTGATGGCACGGCGATCCAGCTGTGGGGTTGCAACGGCACGGGCGCCCAGCAGTGGTCGCGCGTCGGCGATACGTTGCGCGCGTTCGGGAAATGCATGGACGTCAACGGTTCCGGCGTCGCCGACGGCACGGTGGTGCACCTCTGGACGTGCAACGGCACCGGGGCGCAGGTGTGGTCGCGCGTCGGGAACACGTTGCGCAACCCGCAGTCCGGCAAGTGCCTCGACGCCGCCGGCAACTCCTCCGCCGACGGCACGAGGCTGAACATCTGGACGTGCACGGGCGGCGCGAACCAGAACTGGCAACTCTGATTCGTGTCTGTCCCCGCTTGTGTCGGAGTGAGGGCGTTTCTCACGTGACGGGCCCACTTGCACGTATGCGCATGCGGCAGTTGGCTCAAGCATCACCCCAGGTGAGAGGAACCGAACCATGTCGGTCACCGACGAACTGCTCGCCAACAACGCCCTCTACTCCGCACAGTTCTCCGGCCCGCTGCCCCTGCCGCCCGCCAAGCACGTCGCCGTCGTCGCCTGCATGGACGCCCGCATCGACGTCTACCGCGTGCTGGGGCTGCAGGAGGGAGAGGCGCACGTCATCCGCAACGCCGGCGGAGTCGTGACCGAGGACGAGATCCGTTCCCTCGCGATCAGCCAGCGCCTGCTCGGCACCAAGGAGATCATCCTCATCCACCACACCGACTGCGGCATGCTGACGTTCACCGACGACGACTTCAAGCGCTCGATCCAGGACGACGTCGGCGTGAAGCCCTCCTGGTCCGCCGAGGCGTTCGGTGACCTGGAGGAGGACGTCCGCCAGTCGATCGCCCGCATCACCGGCAACCCGTTCGTCCCCGCGAAGGACTCGGTGCGCGGCTTCGTGTTCGACGTGGCCACCGGCGCGCTGAACGAGGTGAAGCCCTGAGGGCTCGGCGGTACGGCGCTCGCCGCGTTCCTCCCCCACGGACAGCGCGCGGCGAGCCGCCACGACCAGGTGACACTCCTGGAGGCCCTCCTGCCACCGCGCTACGGTCGAACGGATTGCAGATCACGTCTCTTGGGGAGGACGACGTTGAAAAGCAGGTTCTCGAGGCTGTGCCTCGTCTTGCTCGGAGCGCTCACGCTGATCGGGGTGGTGTCGCCCAGCGCGGCACAGGCGGCGGAGCGGCCGGGTGGCAAGGAGAGCTACGCGGTCTCCATCGGCCAGGTCGCGCCGGAGGGAACTCCGCCCACGGGCAAGGAGTTCGCCCGGCTCGCCATGTACTACTTCGACCTCGACGGCACCGTGCGCGAGGCGTTCTGGTTCTGGAGCTGGAGCATCGGCTACCCGGCGGCGACGATCGCGCCCACCTCGGCGGGGTGCGACAACTGCAAGATCCACACCGCCGGCGGGTTCCAGAACGGCGCCGAGGTCAAGGAACTGAAGGGCCGCTACACCACGACCGGTGACCAGCTCGCCATCACCTGGAGCAACGGCGCCACCGAGAGCTGGACGGTGACCCGCCCGGAGACCGGCATCAGCGTGATCGCGCTGACCGCGTCGAACTACGGCGCGAACGTCGGCAAGGGCTACGGCAGCAACGTCAGGACCACCGTCTCCGTGCCGGTCAACGACATCCCGAAGAAGCGCTACCCGGGCGAGTTCCGGTACAACGCCTGGGACGCCGTGAACGAGAAGATGACCTCCGACTGGGGCACCTCGGGGATCAACCTGCAGCAGTTCCAGAAGTGCAACGACAACTGCCTCAGTGGCGCCGTCGAGATCACCGACCCGAACTCGAAGGCCTGCTCGGCGTGCAAACCCGGCGAGCAGAGGGCGGTCCGCTACTACCTGGCCTCCGACGGCGGCCGGAAGAACTACTACGAGCACTTCTGCACGTGCCTGCTGCAGGGCACCAACAAGTGCTACACCGGCGGGTCGCACCTCAAGCCGCAGCTCCAGGTGATCGACGACGCGCAGAGGTTCCGCGGCTGGGTCGGCATCGAGGCGCAGCAACGGATCGCGAACCGCGGCACGCTCGGCGTGCACTGGTACACCGACGTCTAGACCCCGGCGGGGATCACCGCGGTCAGCCCTCGGCCGCCAGCTGACCGCAGGCCGCGGCGATCTCCTGACCCCGCGTGTCCCGCACGGTGCACTCGACACCCTGCTCCCGCACCCGCCGCACGAACTCGCGCTCGACCGGCTTCGGCGACGCATCCCACTTGCTGCCCGGCGTCGGGTTCAGCGGGATCAGGTTCACGTGCACGAGCTGCCCGAGGTGCTTGCGCAGCTTCTTGCCCAGCAGGTCGGCGCGCCAGCCCTGGTCGTTGATGTCGCGGATCAGCGCGTACTCGATGCTGACCCGGCGGCCGGTCTTGTCCGCGTACCCGCGGGCCGCCTCGAGCACCTCGGAGACGTTCCACTTCGTGTTGACCGGCACCAGCGTGTCGCGCAGCTCGTCGTCCGGCGTGTGCAGCGACACCGCGAGGCGGACCTGGAGGTTCTCCTCAGTCAGCTTCTTGATCGCCGGCACGAGCCCGACCGTCGACACCGTCACGTGGCGCTGCGAGATGCCCAGGCCGTCCGGCGCCGGGTCGCAGATGCGGTGGACGGCCTCGAGGATGCGCTTGTAGTTCGCGAGCGGCTCGCCCATGCCCATGAAGACGATGTTCGACAGCCGGCCGGGGCCACCGGGCAGGTCTCCGTCGCGCATGGCGGCGGCGCCGAGGCGCACCTGGTCCACGATCTCCGCGGTCGACAGGTTGCGCTGCAGGCCGCCCTGGCCGGTCGCGCAGAACGGGCACGCCATGCCGCAGCCCGCCTGCGACGAGATGCACAGCGTCGCGCGGTCCGGGTAGCGCATCAGGACCGACTCGATGAGCGTGCCGTCGTGCGCGCGCAGCAGCGTCTTGGCCGTCGTGCCCTCGTCGGTGGTGACCTTGCGCACGACCGTGAACAACGGCGGCATCAGGTCGGCCACGAGCTTGTCGCGCGTGGACGCCGGGATGTCGGTCATCTCGGCGGGGTCGACGGTCAGGCGGCTGAAGTAGTGGTTCGACAGCTGCTTGGCCCGGAACGGCTTCTCACCCAGCGCCGCAACGGCTTCCGCGCGTTGGGCGGGCGAGAGGTCGACCAGGTGGCGCGGCGGCAGGCCGCGCTTGGGCGCGTCGAAGACAAGGGGAAGCGAGGTCATAGCACATCTAGTGTCCCACGAACTTCACCAACACAAGACCGTTGCATCGCGATAGGTTCCGATATATCGTTAACGACATGATGATGCGACCACACCACCGAGAACACCACCAGAGGCATCGCCACGGCCCCTTCGGGGGCGGCGGGCGAGGCAGGGGCGGCGGCCGCCAGAGGCGCGGCAACGTCCGGGCGGCGGTTCTGTCCTTGCTGGCAGAACGGCCGATGCACGGCTACGAGATCATCCAGGAGATCGCCAGGCGCACCGGAGGCGTGTGGAGCCCGAGCCCCGGCTCGGTCTACCCGACACTGCAGATGCTCGCCGACGAAGGCCTCGTCTCCGCGGAGGAAGAAGGAGGCAAGAAGTTGTTCGACCTCACCGAGCGCGGCAGGACGGAGCACACGGCCCCGCCCTGGCGCGACATCGAGATCCAGCTCGACCCGGTCGACGGTGAACTGCGCACCGCGGTCCGCCTGCTCGGCGCCGCGATGGAGCAGATCTCCCACGCGGGCACGCCGGAGCAGAAGGCCCGCGCCGCCGAGCTATACAACGAGCTGCGGCGCAGGCTCTACGCCATCCTCGCCGAGGAGTGACCTACCAGCGGTCGTGCACGTGCGGACGGATCAGCTCGTCGTACACGGCCTCGACGGCCTTGCCGTCCACCGGCTGCAGGTCGGCCGCCTGCGCGTTGCCCCGAGCCTGCTCCACGTTGCGGGCACCGGGGATCACGACCGTGACGCCGGACTGGTCCACGATCCACCGGAGCGCGAACTGCGCCATCGTGGCACCTTCCGGCACCAGCGGCCGCAGCCGTTCCACCGCCTCGAGGCCGACCTCGAACGGCACCCCGGCGAAGGTCTCGCCGACGTCGAAGGCCTCACCGTTGCGGTTGTAGTTGCGGTGGTCGTCGGCCCCGAAGGTCGTCTCCGCCGTGTACTTGCCGGACAACAACCCGGACGCGAGCGGCACCCGCGCGATGATCGCGACCCCCGCCTCGGCGGCCTTCGGCAGCACCTCGTCGAGGGGCTTGAGCCGGAAGGCGTTCAGGATGATCTGCACGCTGGCCACGTTCGGGCGCTTGATCGCCTCCAGCGCCTCCTCGACCTTCTCCACCGACACGCCGTAGGCAGCGATCCGTTGCTGCTCCACCATTTCGTCCAAGGTGTCGTACACCTCGTCACGGCTGTAGACCGCGGTGGGCGGGCAGTGCAGCTGCACCAGGTCCAGCGTGTCGACACCGAGGTTGCGGCGGCTCCGGTCGTTCCACGCGAGGAAGTTCTCCCGGCTGTACCCCTCCGCGACCTGTGCCGGCAGCCGCCGCCCCATCTTCGTGGCGACGAAGATCCCGTCGTCCTTGCGCTCCTTGAGGAACCGGCCGACGAGCGTCTCGCTGCGGCCGTCGCCGTACACGTCGGCGGTGTCGAAGAAGTCGACCCCGGTGTCGACCGCCGCGTGCAGCAACGCGAGCGCGTCGCTCTCGTCCACGTCGCCCCAGTCGGCGCCGAGCTGCCAGCAGCCGAGTCCGACGACCCCGACCTGGCGGTTCAACCTGCCTGCGTTTCGCTTCTCCACGAACCGAGAGCCTAATGGCGGTTCAGACGATCAGCGATGTCGGCTTGCGCCGCACGTGCAGCCGGTACCCGACCGGGAAGCTCAACCCGCTCACCGAGGCGATCGCCCGTTCCGCGACCTTCGCGGAGAACTCGATGCGCAGCACCGCTTCCAGGTCCTCGCGCGTCTCGAACCGCCACTCCGCCGTGACCCGGCGAAGCGAGAAACCGTTGTCGGCGAAGAACTTCTCGACCGCGGCCGGGTTGTAGCGCGGTTCGTCGGCGCGCAACCAGGGCCCGTACGGATCCGCCGACCCGTCCAGGTCGACGATCACGATCGCACCGCCCGGCCGCAGCACCCTGTCCGCCTCGCGCAGGCCGGGTTCGCAGCCGGGCCCGAAGAAGTACGCGGTGCGCGCGTGCACCACGTCGGCGGAGGCGTCGTCGAGCGGGAGCCGTTGTGCGGGACCGGAAACGACGCGGGCGTTCGGCAGGCCGGCCACGCGGTGCCTGGCCCGCACGACCAGGGGCGGGTGCGGTTCGACGCCCGTGACGGACTTCGCGGTCGCGGCGAACAACGGCAGGTGGAATCCGTCGCCGCAGCCGACGTCCACGACGTCCCTGCCGTCAAACGGACATTCTTCGCTTATCGCCGTCCACATCGCACCGTGGACGTCCTGGGCGCGGTTCTCGACCTCGTAGACGTCGGGCCAGTGCCAGATGTTCGGGCTCGGCACGACGTCCGCCGGACGCACCGCGTTCAACGCCGCCCGCACGAATCCCCTCACAGAGCCACTGTAGGGCCTCTATTTGCCTGTGACCGTACGAATTCGTCCAATCACGGCGTAGCGTGTCTACATCTCTTTCCTGCAGGAGGCGGCTGTGTCGATCGCGCCCAACTCTCCCCAGCTCGCGCCTTTGTTATCCGGCAGCCCTTGCTGGGTCGAGAGATCCGTCGACGACCTCAAGGGCGCCATCGAGTTCTACACCGGCCTGTTCGGCTGGCACTACGCCGACGACGCCGGCTACACCGTCGCGATGGTGGACGGCATCCCCGTCGCCGGCCTCCCGCAGGGCGACCCCGAACCGTGGCGGTTGTACCTGGTCACGCCGCACGCGCGCGCCACCGCCGAGAAGGCGTTCCACCTGGGCGGATCGGTGCTGCGCAACCCCGAGGACACCGCCGACCACACGCAGAGCACGGTGATCGCCGATCCGACCGGTGCCGTCGTCGGGTTCCGGCACGTGATGCCGGACTGGCGGTTCGGGATGGGCGGCCACGGTTCCTACGCGTGGGCCGAGCTGAACACCCGCGACGGCGCGGTGGCCGACGAGTTCTTCGGCGAGCTGTGCCACTTCGACATCACGCAGATCGGCGACGGGCACCGGCTGGACTACGCGTCGTGGTCCGTCGAGGGCACCGAGGTGATCGGCCGGCAGAAGATGGGGCGCGAGTTCCCGTACGGAGAGCGCTCCCACTGGATGGTGTACTTCAACGCCGCGCCCGAGATCGGCATCGACTCGGTGGCCTACCGCGTGCTGGAGCTCGGTGGCCGGGTGACCGTGGAGCCCTACGACACCCCGTTCGGCCGCATCACCGTGGTCGAGGACCACGCGGGAATGGCCTTCTCCGTGATCGACCCGTCCCGCGTGATCGAGGCCGAGCCCCGCACCGAGGTGGACGACCCGTTCGACGACTAGGGCCTATTGCACGAAGAGGTGCAGCAGCAGCCAGGAGGCGACGGCGGACGGCAGCAGCGAGTCCATCCGGTCCATCAGGCCACCGTGGCCGGGCAGCAGGGTGCCCATGTCCTTGATGCCGAGGTCGCGCTTGATCAGCGACTCGACCAGGTCACCCGCGGTGGCTGTAACCACGAGCGCGGCGCCGAACAACGCGCCCTGCCACCACTGGCCGTCGAGCAGCGTCGACACCGTGATCGCGCCACCGACCACACCGGCGGTCAGCGAGCCGGCGAAACCCTCCCAGGACTTCTTCGGGCTGATCGACGGCGCCATCGGGTGCTTGCCCAGGAAGACACCGGCCGCGTAGCCGCCGACGTCCGACAGCACGACACCGATGATGAACGCGAAAACGCGGCCCACACCGTCGTCAGGAACGACGAGCATGGCCGCGAACGCCGCGAACAACGGCACGTACGCGACCGTGAACACGGACGCGCTCAGGTCGCGCAGGTAGCCGTCCGAGCCGCCCCGGAACCGCCAGATCATGCACACCAGCACGGTGACCACGAACGCGGTCATCATGCCGGCGCGCTCCAGCGGCCAGGACAGCCACAGGATCGCCTGGCCGCCGATCAACGCGGGCCACAGGGCCACGTTGATGCCGGCCTTCTTGAAGGCGGTCGCGATCTCCCACGTCGACACGGCCACCGCGGCCGCGACGATCGCGATGAAGGTCTCCTTCACCGTCAGCAGCGACGCGATGATCACCGCGCCGAGCCCGACGCCGACGAGGATCGCCGCCCGCAGGTCACGCCCCGCGCGCGACGGTTTCGACGCGGGCACGTCCGCGGGACCGCCTGCCACCTGTGCTCCCATCACGACCTCCGCCCGGCCAGGGCCATCACGCCTGCCGCGACTCGGCCGGGCGAACCATCGGGGAAATCAGACTTCGAGGAGCTCGGCTTCCTTGTGCTTCACGAGCTCGTCGACCTGCGCGACGTACTTGTGGGTGAGAGCGTCGAGCTCCTTCTCACCGCGGGAGCCGTCGTCCTCGCCGACCTCGCCGTCCTTGACGAGCCGGTCGATCTCTTCCTTCGCCTTGCGGCGGACACCGCGGACGGAGACGCGCGCGTCCTCGCCCTTCTGCTTGGCGACCTTCACCATGTCCCGGCGGCGCTCCTCGGAGAGCTGCGGGATGACGATGCGGATGATCGAGCCGTCGTTGCTCGGGTTGACGCCCAGGTCGGAGTCCCGGATCGCCTTCTCGATGGCGCCCAGCTGGCTCGCGTCGTACGGCTTCACGACGGCCATGCGCGCCTCGGGGACCGTGATGCTGGCCATCTGGTTCAGCGGCGTCATCGAGCCGTAGTAGTCGATGTGGATGCGGTTGAACATCGAGGGAGTCGCACGACCGGTTCGGACGGAGGAGAGGTTCTCCTTCGCCACCGAAACCGCCTTTTCCATCTTCTCCTCGGCGTCGAGGAGGGTCTCGTCGATCACGACTGCTCCTTGCTCTGCGTGTTCGTGCCTGATTCCCGGTCCTGGAGAGATCCCACCAGGTCTAGAAGGCCGGACGGCCACCGGGGGTGCTGACCAGGGTGCCGATCTTCTCACCACGCACCGCCCGGGCGATGTTGCCCTCGGTGAGGAGGTTGAAGACGAGGATCGGCATGTTGTTGTCCATGCACAGGCTGAACGCGGTCGCGTCGGCGACGTTGAGGCCGCGTTCCAGCACCTCGCGGTGGGTGATGTTGTCGAACATCAACGCGTCCGGGTCGATCTTGGGGTCCGCCGTGTAGACACCGTCGACGGCCTTGGCCATCAGGACGATCTCGCAGCCGATCTCCAGCGCGCGCTGGGCTGCCGTGGTGTCCGTGGAGAAGTACGGCAGGCCGGCGCCGCCACCGAAGATCACGACGCGCTTCTTCTCGAGGTGGCGCATCGCGCGGCGGGGGATGTAGGACTCGGCGACCTGCGTCATCTGGATGGAGGTCTGCACGCGCGTGTCGATGCCGTGCTCGCGCTCGAGGAAGTCCTGCAGCGCCAGGCAGTTCATGACCGTGCCGAGCATGCCCATGTAGTCGGCGCGCGAGCGGTCCATGCCGCGCTGCTGGAGTTCGGACCCGCGGAAGAAGTTGCCACCGCCGATCACGACGGCCACCTGCACGCCGGACTTGTGAACGGCCGCGATCTGGCGGGCGACCGTCTGGACGACGTCGGGGTCGACGCCGACGCCACCGCCGCCGAACATCTCGCCACCGAGCTTGAGCATCACCCGGCTGTAGCCGTGGCTGCCGTCTTCGCTCACAGGTCCTCTCCTTGCGCCCTGGAAAACTGGTGTGGACACGCCAAGGGCGGGGTCGCTGGTACCCGCAACCCCGCCCTCATGCGAATCAGCTCTGGCCGACCTCGAACCGAGCGAAACGGGTCACCGTCACGCCGGCCTCGTCCAGAAGAGCCTTGACCGTCTTCTTGCTGTCGGTCACGGAAGCCTGCTCGAGGAGCACGACGTCCTTGAAGAAGCCGTTGACGCGACCCTCGACGATCTTGGGGAGCGCACCCTCGGGCTTGCCCTCCTCGCGAGCGGTCTCCTCGGCGATGCGGCGCTCGTTGGCGACGAGCTCCTCGGGCACCTCGTCACGGGTGACGAACTTCGGGCGCATCGCGGCGATCTGCATCGCGGCACCCTTGGCGACCTCGGCGTTGTCACCGGTGTACTCGACCAGCACGCCGACGGCGGGCGGCAGGTCGGCGGCACGCTTGTGCAGGTAGACCGACACGGTGCCGTCGTAGTCGACGGCCTTGGCCAGCTCGAGCTTCTCGCCGATCTTGGCGGAGAACTCCTGGACCAGCGCGTCCACGGTCTTGCCGTCGACCTCGACGGCCTTGAGGGCCTCGACGTCGGCGACCTTGTTGGCCTTGGCGAGCGCGACGATGTCGTCGGCCAGGGCGATGAAGTCGGCGTTCTTGGCCACGAAGTCGGTCTCGCAGCGCAGCTCGACCATCGCGCCGTCCTTGACGGCGACGAGGCCGTTGGACGTGGTGCGCTCGGCGCGCTTGCCGACGTCCTTCGCGCCCTTGATGCGGAGGATCTCGACGGCCTTGTCGAAGTCGCCGTCGGCCTCGTCCAGGGCCTTCTTGCAGTCCATCATGCCGGCGGCGGTCAGCTCGCGGAGCTTCTTGACGTCCGCGGTGGTGTAGTTCGCCATCGTTTTCCTTCTGCGATGTACGCGCTTAGGTCATGAGGTGCCCGCTTGTCGCGGGCACCTCATGGGGGAGATCAGGACTGGACGGGCTGCTCGGCCGGAGCCTCGGCCGGGGCCTCGGTCGTGACGGCGGCGTTGGAGGTGAGGAGCTCCTGCTCCCACTCCGCCAGCGGCTCGTCGGTGGCGACCTCGGGCTTGTCCTGGCCGTCAGCGGCGTCACGACGACCACCGGAGCGCTGCATGAGACCGGCGGCGGCGGCCTCGGCCACGACCTTGGTCAGCAGGGCCGCGGAACGGATCGCGTCGTCGTTGCCCGGGATCGGGTAGTCGACCTCGTCCGGGTCGCAGTTGGTGTCGAGGATCGCGACGATCGGGATGTTCAGCTTGCGAGCCTCACCGACCGCGATGTGCTCCTTCTTGGTGTCCACGATCCACACGGCGCTGGGAACCTTGGACATGTCGCGGATACCGCCGAGCGTGCGCTCCAGCTTGTCCTTCTCGCGGTTCATCATCAGGATTTCCTTCTTGGTGAAACCCTGGAAACCGCCGGTCTGCTCCATCGACTCGAGCTCCTTGAGGCGCTGGAGCCTCTTGTGGACCGTCGAGAAGTTGGTGAGCATGCCGCCCAGCCAGCGCTGGTTCACGTAGGGCATGCCGACGCGGAGCGCCTCGTTGGCGATGGCCTCCTGCGCCTGCTTCTTGGTGCCGATGAACAGGATCGACCCGCCGTGCGCGACCGTTTCCTTGACGAACTCGTAAGCCCGGTCGATGTAGGTCAGCGTCTGCTGCAGGTCGATGATGTAGATGCCGTTGCGCTCGGTGAAGATGTAGCGCTTCATCTTCGGGTTCCAGCGCCGCGTCTGGTGCCCGAAGTGCACGCCGCTGTCGAGCAGCTGCTTCATGGTTACGACGGCCATGGCCGGTTCGCACCTCATCTGTCGGACGCGCGAGGTCTCGCCTTCGCACGTCGTTGCCGGTTGTCGCCTCAGGCCGGGTTCGGCCAGTCAGCCCTGGTGCCTCCGCCGCCGCCCGCACCCGCGGAGCATCTCTGCACCGTCAGGACCGTCGGACGTCGTGACTCGACCAAGCTGGAAAAGCAGGTCGGATCTGCGTTGGCACGCGAAGTCGTCCCGCGCACAGACGGGACGCACCCAAAAGTCTACTCCCCACCCCCGACAAAACTCGAATCGCCCCCACCTCACGAAGGGCAGTTGTCCACAACCGGCGAGTAATCCACAGCTTCCCCATCACCCCTGGTCCCCCGCACACCCCCAACCCCACTGTTGACCCCATGCCCCTCCTCCCCACCGCCCTGCTCCTCACGACGCTCCTGGCCCCACCCCAGGCCCGCTTCACCTGGCCCCTGCCACCCCCGCACCAGGTGGTGCGCGCCTTCGAGGCCCCGGCCACCCCGTTCGGCCCGGGCCACCGCGGCGCCGACCTGGCCGCCCCCGCGGGCACCCCGGTCCTGGCCACGGCCGACGCCACAGTCGTCTTCGCAGGCGCGGTGGCAGCAAGAACCCTCGTCTCCCTCGACCACCGCAACGGCCTACGCACCACCTACGAACCCATCACCCCAGCAGTGACGGCAGGCCACCCGGTTCGCCGGGGCGAAGTGATCGGCCACCTCCAACCGGGCCACTGCCCGACCCCCTGCCTGCACTGGGGAGCCCGCAGGGCCAACGCCTACCTGAACCCGCTCCACCTCGTCACGACGGCCCGCGTACGCCTCCTCCCCCTCACCACCCCGCCACGAGGCGGCTGACCACCCGGCCGCGCAGCCCGAGGCGCGCGGCCCTCACCAGGGCGCTCCCCGCATCCCCGGCGGGTCGACCAGCGGCGCACCCCTCCCCCGCCGCAAGCGCCCACCAGGGGCCGGGAAGGCGGCACCCCGCTCACTCAGCCGCCTCCCGGCCACCTGGCCGCCCCTGCACAGCCCTCGCCACAGGCGGGCCCACCCAGGCGGCCCAGCCCGTGCACCACCCGCCAACTACCCACGCCCGCCCCAGCTGCTCAGACCCGCCCCAGCGACTCCTCGCCCCCGAACGCCGCAGCCGCTCCGGACCGGCCGCCCACCGCCGACCGGGCTGCCGCCGGCCACCATCCCCAGCTCAGCCGCCGGCCCCAGCAGCGACGCCCCCGCAGCCCAACCCACCCCAGGCCCACGCCCGCTCAGCAGCCCACCGACCCAGCAGCCCCTCTGCTCAGCCGCTCACGCTTGACCCCACAACTCACCTGCCCAGTCACTCATGCCCGCCCCGCAACCCACCCCGTGCAGCCGCGCACGCCCGACCCCACAACTCACCTGCCAACCGCTCACCTTCGACCCCGCGTCCGACCCCCGCCCAGCCGCGTGCCGCACCCACAGCCCACCCGCCCCAGCCGCGCACGTTCAACCGCTCAGTTCCAACCCCGCCCCCACCATCGACTCAGCTCAGCGCGGCTGCCCGCCAATTGCCCGGTTCTCAGCGAAACCGCCCATCACAAGCACATGCGCGGGAGGACTCGTGCACAACACACCCGTCCCAGGTACAGCAGTTCCTAGACCGCACGTTTGCCTCGGCGACAACCCACATCCCTTGACCCGGTGCGGCTGCACAAAGCCCACCCGGCTTCACCGTCGCCAGGCCTCATGCCCGAGCGGGTACGCGGCGTGCCTGGAGGCTCTCCAAGGCCCACCCGTTCGAGTGAATTAGCCCTGGCAACAGGCGGAAAGGGGTTTTGAGCCGCGTCGAGCGGCCCTGTGCGGCTCTCCCGGTACGGGTGTTCGGCAGCCCGGCGCTCGCCAGGCTGCTGGGGATCGACGTGCGGTCAGGCCTCGGACTGCTCGTTGAGCTTGGTGCGCAGGCGCAGGACCGCGCGGGTGTGCAGCTGGCAGACCCTGGACTCGGTCACGCCGAGGACCTTGCCGATCTCGGCGAGGGTCAGGTTCTCGAAGTAGTAGAGGGTCACGACCACGCGGTCGCGTTCCGCGAGCTGGGCGATCGCGTCGGCCAGCTGGCGGCGGCTGTCCTGGTCGACGAGGCTCGCCACCGGGTCTTCCGCGGCGTCGTCGGGCAGCGACTCGGCGAGGGACGAGCCGCCCTTGTTCGGGGCGATCAGCTCGTCGAGGGCCACGACGCTGGTGAGCTGGAGCTGGCCGTAGAGCTCGCGCAGTTCGGCCAGGCCGATCTTGAGCTCTGCGGCGAGCTCGCGGTCGGTGGGCGTGCGCTGCAGCTTGGCGCCGAGGCGCTCCAGGGCTCGTTCGACGTCGCGGGCCCGGCTGCGGACCGAGCGCGGCACCCAGTCCTGGGAGCGCAGGTCGTCGAGGATCGCGCCGCGGATGCGCTGCATGGCGTAGGTCTCGAACTTGAGGCCGCGCTCCGGCTCGAACTTCTCGATCGCGTCGACCAGGCCGAAGATGCCGGACTGGATCAGGTCGGCCACGTCCACGTGGGCGGGCAGTCCCGTGCCGACGCGGCCGGCGACGTACTTGACCAGCGGCGCGTAGTGCAGGACCAGGCGGTCGCGCTGGTTCTGGTCGCGGGACTCGCCGTAGCTGCGCCACAGGGCGACGATGCCGGCCTCTACGTCGTCACCGGACCGGACGTCCGTGCGCGTCACCGCAGTCGGCACGGCCACGGGCGTGCCGTTGACATGCGTGTTGGCACCGGGCTCGGGGGTCGCCTCGGTGCGTAGCGCGCCGTTCTGACGGTGCCCGTTGCTCGCCTGCTTCGACACTGGTGCGGGCAGGACGGGTTCAGGGGGCACGGTCGCCGTACGCGATCCTCCCCCTGCGGCGTCAGGAACGGGGGTGGGTTCGGTCATGGATCGCCTTCAGCCGTTCGACAGTGACGTGTGTGTAAAGCTGAGTCGTTGCGAGCGTAGCGTGACCAAGCAGTTCTTGGACGGTGCGCAGGTCCGCTCCTCCTTCCAGCAAATGGGTCGCGGCGGAGTGGCGCAACCCGTGCGGCCCGATGTCCGGTGCGTCCGGTACCACGGCGACGACCTCGTGCACCAGGGTTCGGACGGCCCGCTGGTTCAGCCTGCCGCCACGGGCGCCGAGGAACAACGCGGGCGGCGAATCCGGTGCTACCAGGGCGTTTCGCCCCTCGTCCACCCATCGCCGCAGCGCTCGTTCGGCCGGCACACCGAACGGTGTGGTGCGCTCGCGTCCACCTTTGCCCAGAACCCGAATCACCCTTAGGGAGTAGTCCACGTCGTCGAGATCAAGACCACAGAGTTCGGCCACGCGGATACCCGTGGCGTACAGCAACTCCACCACGGCCTGATCACGCAGCGCAACCGGATCACCCTGGGACGCGCCAGAGGATACGGCGCTCATCGCGTCCTTCGCCTGGTCCTCGCGCAACACCGACGGCAACGTCCGGTGCGGTCGCGGCGCAGCGAGCCGCGGCCCGGGATCCGAAGCCAAATGCCCTGCTCGGTGCGCCCATGCGGTGAACGCGCGCGCGGCCGCGGCACGCCTCGCAAGGGTCGTGCGACTCGCACCCGAAGTGCGTTGCGCGGCAAGCCACGACCGCAGGTTGGTCAGGTCGATGTCCGCGACGTCAGCGTTCTCCGGGATATTCCCCGCGACGTGTCCGAGCAGCGCCATTGCATCACCGATGTAGGCGCGGACCGTGTGCGGCGACAGATCACGCTCCAACATCAGGTACCGCTCGAACTGCCGCAACACGTCCGCGACGGTCGCCGGCAGTTTTTCGCGCAGGCGAACGAGATCGACACGACGTGTCCGACCATGCGGCGGCGGGGACATAGGCCAAGACGCTGCGCCAGTCGGGGCGATTGGTCAAGTATCGCCACACCCCCGCGCCATTTGAGAGCGCTCTCATGATCGAGAAGACGATAACGTTTCAACTCGCTGTGACGACCAGCGGTTCAGCGACCCGCACAGATCACCTTTCGGAGTAGTGACAGCGGCCGTCACCACCGTCCGGACAGCCGACGACCCCAGCGGACCGCACGTCGTCCGCACTTCCCGACGATCACCGCGAGCGACGCCCGCGCTCGACGAGCGCGTTCAATCCACTGTGGACAGT
The DNA here is from genome assembly GCF_024125735.1 of Lentzea sp. HUAS12. Lineage (NCBI taxonomy): Bacteria > Bacillati > Actinomycetota > Actinomycetes > Pseudonocardiales > Pseudonocardiaceae > Lentzea > Lentzea sp. HUAS12. The sequence goes on along the minus strand of NZ_CP099738.1, from coordinate 8,578,231 downwards.
CCTCATCTCATCTCCAGCTTCTGCCAGCCTTCGTCGAGGTGCAGGGCCAGACCAGCGAGTTCCAGCTCGGGCAACAACGCCCGCACCCGCTGCAACGGCACCCCGGACTCGACGGACACGGCCTCGGCGCTGACCCCGTTGCGCCGCCCCAGGGCCTCGTAGACGCGCATGGCCTCGCCCTGGGGAGCCCCGAGCTCGCTCTCCTTCTCGGCGGGCTCCGTGGCCAGGTCGTCGCCGAACCGCCCCACCGACTCGACGATCTCGGCCACCGAGCTCACCGACACCGCCCGCCCGTCCCGCAGCAGCTCGTGGCAGCCGACGGAGCTGGCAGACGTGACCGGGCCGGGCACCACCATCAGCGGACGTCCCAGCGCCTGGGTGATCGCGGCCGTGTTCTTGGCCCCGCTGCGCCGCCCGGCCTCGACGACCACCGTGCCGCCGCCCAGCGCGGCGATGAGCCGGTTGCGGGTGAGGAACCGATGCCGGGCAGGCATCACGCCGGGCGGGTACTCGCTGACGATCAGCCCGTCCCGCGCGATCCTGGCGAGCAGCCCCTGGTGCCCGGCGGGATAGGCGGTGTCCACACCGCACGCCAGCACCGCGATCGTCAGCCCGCAGGCGGCTAGCGCACCGCGATGAGCAGCACCGTCGATCCCGTACGCGGCGCCGGAGACGACGGTCAAGCCCGCCGACGCCAGCCCGTGCGCGAACTCGCCGGCCACGTGCTCGCCGTACCCGCTGGCAGCACGTGACCCGACGACGGCCACGGCCCTGTCCACCGCGTCGGCGAGGAAGTGCGGCCCACGAACCCAGAGCGCGATCGGCTCGCCCCCGCACCGCCGGGCAGCGACGTTCTCCAGCGCGAGCAGGGGCCACCGCGGCCACTCCTCGTCCTCGGGGACGACCAGGCGCCCGCCTACCCTGGCGATGGAGGCGAGATCCGCCTGGGCACGCTCCTCGGCGCGCCGCGCGGACGTCTGGCCGGCCACGGACGGCGACACCTCACCGGACCTCACGAGCTCCGCGGCCTCGACCGGCCCGACCTCGGTGATCAGGGCCGCGAGCGCCGCCGGGTAGGGCTCCGCGACGCGAGACAGGTAGGCCCTCGCGAGGCGGACGGCATCGCTGGCCAGGGCGCCGGATGGGGTGGCTACCCGGGTGGTGGAGCCGGTGGGCGGGGTGGTCACCGGAACCACCACCAGGGAAGCCAGTGCCAGGGATCGGGGCGCCACGGGCCTGGCGGGCTGGCGCCCGACGTGCGCCTTCGGATCGTGCAGTGCAGCTGCAGGAGGGCCGGTGTGGCGGTTGCCGCGGTTGCGATGGGGGTCATGGCCGGGATGAGCAGCGGAGGCATGGTCTGGCTCCTTGGCGTGGGGTTGTGAGGTGGGTGAGCGGGCCGCCCGCTGGGGAAGGGGCGGGCGGCCCGCTCTGGGCCGGGCACGGGCCTGGGCTCGATCGAGGCTCGTGGCCGGGTTCGGGCGTCTGGGTTGGGGCAGACGCCCGAACGTCTGGGGCCTGTCCGGCTGGGTGAAGAGGTGCCGGGCGCGAAGTGGGAGTGGGCCTCGCGCCCGGCGGCTTGGGGCTGGCAGGCGTGTCGGGTGAGCGGGCGCTCGGTTGGGGAGACGAGCGCCCGCTCGATGGGCCGGACGCGGAGTCGGGGCGTTGGAGCTCCGCGGCCGGCTGCTTCGGGGCCGGCTGTTCGGGGCCGGGCCGGAGTCAAGGGGCTCGGCGTTCTCGGAACTGGAGGGCCGCTGCCACGTGGTCCGGGGTTGGGCGGTCGGCTTCGGCCAGGTCGGCAAGGGTCCATGCCACGCGTAGACAACGGTCTGCGCCTCGGCCCGTCAGGGCGCCTACTGCCAGGGCTCGGTCCAGCAGGGCCGTCGTTGGCTTCGGCAATGCGAACTCGCGGCGTAGGGCTGGGCCTGGGACCAGGGCGTTGGCGGGCCAGCCGTGGCCGTGGGCCGACCAGCGGGTGGCGGCTCTTGACCTGGCTTTGAGGACTCGTTCGCGGACCACCGCTGTCGGTTCTGGTGGGGTGGCGTCGGCGTTGGACATGGCTGTGGTGGCCCTCATGCGGACCCTCAGATCCACGCGGTCGAGCAGCGGGCCCGAGAGGCGGGCCTGGTAGCGGCGGCGGACTGTGGCCGTGCAGATGCAGTCGACCTCTTTGGGCGGGGCGCAGGGGCAGGGGTTCGTGGCGAGGATCAGCTGGAAGCGGGCCGGGTAGCGGGCTATGCCGTCGCGGCGCGGGATGCGGACCTCGCCCTCTTCCAGGGCCGTGCGGAGGGTGTCGATGGTCTTCTGGCCGAATTCGCAGGCTTCGTCCAGGAAGAGCACGCCCTTGTGGGCGCGGGAGGCCGCGCCTGGCTTGGCCATGCCGGCGCCGCCGCCTATCAGGGCCGCTATCGACGTCGTGTGGTGGACGTTGACGAATGGCGGGCTGGCGACCAGTGGGTAGTCGGCCGAGAGGACGCCTGCCACGGAGTGGACGGCCGTCACCGCCAGGGACTCCTCGCGGGTCAGTGGCGGGAGCAGGCCTGGGAGGCGTTCGGCGAGCATCGTCTTACCGGTGCCCGGTGGGCCCGCCAGGAGGAGGTGGTGGGCGCCGGCCGCGGCCACCTCCAGGGCCCAGCGGGCTTCTGGCTGGCCGACGACGTCGGCCAGGTCCGGGACTTCCGGCAGCGGTGGGTCGGCTGAGGCCGGAGGGGGTTGCAGTGTCACGTCCTCGCCGCGCAGCCAAGCCAGCGTCTCGGACAGGGTCGCGGCGCCGTGGAGTTCGATGCCGTCGACCAGCGCGGCTTCCGGTAGGGCGTCGACCGGGACGATCGCCGACTTGAGGCCTGCGCGGCGCGCCGCCAGCAGGGCTGGGAGGACGCCTCGGATCGGGCGGACCCGGCCGTCGAGGGCCAGTTCGCCCAGCAGGACCGTGGTGGCCAGGCGTGCGGACGGGACCGAGCCCGCCGCAGCGAGGGTGGCGCAGGCGATGGCGAGGTCGTAGCTACTACCGCCTTTGGGCAGGTTCGCCGGGGACAGGCCCAGCACGATGCGCTGCTTCGGCCACTCCTCCTCGCTGTTGCGGACGGCGGCCTTCACCCGCTCCTTCGACTCGTGCAGCGACGCGTCGGGAAGCCCGAGGAGGTGGGTGCGGGGCTGGCCCACACCCACGTCGGCCTCGATCTCGACCGCGAGCCCGTCGACGCCGCAGAGGGCGACGGACCACGCCTGCGCCAAGCCCATCTCAGGCTCCCCGCAGGTGTTCCAGGCGCGGCTCGCCCGACGGCGGCCAGGTGATCGAGATCAGGTCGACGCGGACGCTGCACCAGCCGACGCCGTGCGCCGCCAGCCAGCGCAGCGCTGTGCGGCGCAGGCGGGAGAGCTTGCGCTGGTCGACCGCTTCGTCCGGACGGCCCCAGGCCGCGCCGGACCTGGTCTTGACCTCGCAGACCACCAGCCTGTCGCCCTCCACGGCCACGATGTCGAGCTCGCCGTCGCGGCAGGTCCAGTTGCGCGACAGGACCACCAGGCCCAGCCCCTCCAGGTACCTGCACGCCAGTTCCTCGCCCTGGCGCCCCTTCTCCTGCTGCCTGGTCTCCACCAGTGACTGTGCCCGTGCCACCACTGCCCTCGCCTCCCTGCGGGTCGTTGGGTTCGACCTTGCAGGGCGGGACGGGGTGGGTGGCCGGGCTGAGGGGAATCTGTGGACAACTCAGCGGCTGTGGACAAGTCGGCCGTTGTGGATGTTGGAACGGCGGAATTGTCGGTGCGGTGTGCTATGGGGCTGGGGCTGTTGCCAGTCGGAACGGCGGTGGCATGACGCCGCCCCCGCCTCCCGGTGCGACGCGGGATGCGGGGGCGGTGTGGTGAAGGCTCAGGTGGGGAACGGGCCGCTTTCCGGCAAGCGGAGGTCCGGCTTGTCCAGCTCCTCCACGTTCACGTCCTTGAACGTGATGACGCGAACGTTCTTGACGAACCTGGCGGGGCGATACATGTCCCACACCCACGCGTCCGACATGCGCACCTCGAAGTACACCTCGCCGTCGGCGTTGCGCACCTGCACGTCCACCGAGTTGGCCAGGTAGAAACGCCGTTCGGTCTCCACGACGAACGAGAACTGGCTGACTATGTCGCGGTACTCCTTGTACAGCGACAGTTCCATCTCGGTCTCGTACTTCTCGAGATCCTCTGCACTCATTACGCCTCCGCGCGGGTCATCTGCTCCGCGCCCTCCCTCGTCGCGAGCTCCCCGGCGTCAGCCGGGGCTGCATCATTCTGGACCACGGCCGCCGCGGTCGTGGCGCGCGCCACCCTGTGCGGCGCGGCGAGGCCGTGCTTGGCAGCCGCTGCTGCCACATTTACATACGACCAGCGGTGCTCTGCACACGGGCCGTGCTCCATCAACGCTGCCGTGTGGTCTGGTGTGCAGTAGCCCTTGTGCACGTTGAAGCCGTACTCGGGATGGCGATCGTGCAGATCTGCCATGATCCGGTCTCGCGTGACCTTGGCCAGCACTGATGCCGCTGCTACGCAGGCCGCGGCCTGGTCGCCCTTGAGGACCGCCACGTTCGGCGCGGGCATGCCGGGCACCTTGAAGCCGTCCGTCAGGACGTAGCCGGGGTGCGTGTCCATCTGGGCCACGGCGCGTCGCATGCCCTCGATGTTCATGACGTGGATGCCCAGCCAGTCGATGTCGGCGGGTGAGACGACCACGATCGAGTGATCGAGCGCACGCTTCAGGACCAGGTCGTACATGCGGTCGCGGGCGGCGGCCGTCATCAGCTTCGAGTCGTTGAGGCCCTCGAACCGCGCTGCGTCGCCTGGCCGGAGGACGCACGCCGCGATCACCAGCGGGCCTGCGCACGGGCCTCGGCCCGCCTCGTCGACGCCGGCGACCGGGCCGAGGCCCCGGCGCTCCAGGGTGCTCTGCAGCGCCCAGTTCCCCGACGAGCCCCGCACCACCGCGCGGGGCGGCATCAGCATGGTCATCGGCGGAATCGGTCTCGCACTCGACGTCCGAGCAGCAGAAGCGGCCACGCGCCGACGATACCCAGGCCCAGCGGCACGTTCTCCTGCCAGCCCGGTGCACCCATCGCCACGGTCTGCGGGTTGTGGTCGGACACCCCGCCCCACCTGGACGGGGGCAGCACGATCACGCGCGCCTTGCCGATCACGTCGTCCACCGGTACGAGGCCGTTGAGGCCGCCCTGGCCCTGGCAGCGCGAGTCGCACGAGTGGTTGCGGTTGTCGCCGAGCACGAACAGCATCCCGTCCGGGATCTTGAGCTCCTCGAACGACTCCTGCTCGGCCGGCGAGCCCTCGTCGTAGTGCTTGTACGGCTCGTCCAGGGGCTTGCCGTCCACCGTCACGCGGTTCTGCTCGTCGCAGCACTTCACGGTCTGCCCGCCGACGGCGATCACGCGCTTGACGAAGTCCTCCTCGTTCGCCGACGGCAGGCCGACGAGCGACCCGAGCCACGACAGCCCCTGCGAGATCGGGTTGCCCGGCTCGGCGGAGATGAAGTCGTTCTGCCACGACGGCGGCCCGCGGAACACGATCACGTCGCCCGGCGCCGGATCGGTGAAGCGGTAGGTGACCTTGTCGACGAGCACTCTGTCGCCGTAGCAGTCGGTGCACCCGTGCAGCGTCGACTCCATCGACTCCGACGGGATCATGTAGACGCGGCCGAGGAAGATCTGGATGCCGATCGCGAGGCCGAAGGCGACCAGGATCAGGACGGGCAGTTCCTTCCAGAAGTTGCCCTTTTTCTTCTGCTTCGCGGGCTTGTCCGAAGCGTCCGAACTGGGCTCGTCACCGGGCTGGTTCTGCTCTGGAGCGTCGTCGACCACGAGATCAGCCTAGGGGCTGCGGGTTGTGATCCGACACAACACTCCACCGATCTTTCGGGAAAACGACGTACCGGGCCTTGCCGATGACGTTCTCGAGCGGAACGGTGCCCGCTACGCCCCCACCGCCCTGTTTGCGCGAGTCGGTGGAGTTCATCCGGTTGTCCCCCATCACGAACAACCGCCCCTCCGGCACGCGCACGGGAGCGAACGGTTCGTGGTCCGCGGGCGAAGTACCGGTCTGCCAATGCACGTACGGCTCGTCCAACGGCTTTCCGTCCACGACGACGCGGTGCTGCTCGTCGCAGCACATCACCGTCTGGCCGGGCAGCGCGATCACGCGCTTGACGAAGTCGCGCTCGTTCGCGGGCGCGATCCCCAGCAGCGAACCGATGTTCTGCACGAAGCCCGCGACGGGATTCGTCGAGCGGGCTTGCCTGAACTCGGGGGACGTCCACGCCTCGGGGCCGCGGAACACGACCACCTCGCCCGGCTCGACGTCACCGAAGCGGTAGGTGATCTTGTCGACCAGCACCCGGTCGTTCTCGCAGCCGGTGCACCCGTGCAGCGTGTTCTCCATGGACGCCGAGGGGATCACGTAGACCCGCGCCACGAACGCCTGGATGAGCACCGTCAGCACGACGGCCGTCAACGCGACGTAGAGGACTTCTCTCCACACAGGAGTACGCCCCCGCTCCGGTTCGTCCGGCGCGGAGGCGTCCTCCATGTCTTCTGGGCTCGAAGCCACCGATCAGGAGACCGGCTTGGCCTCGCGCTTCTCCTTGATCTTGGCGGCCTTGCCGCGCAGGTCGCGGAGGTAGTACAGCTTGGCGCGACGGACGTCACCGCGGGTGACGACCTCGACCTCGGAGATGTTCGGGGAGTGCACCGGGAAGGTGCGCTCGACGCCGACGCCGAAGGAGACCTTGCGGACGGTGAAGGTCTCGCGGATGCCGCCACCCTGGCGACGGATCACGACGCCCTGGAACACCTGGACGCGCTCGCGCGAGCCCTCGATGACGCGGACGTGGACCTTCAGCGTGTCACCGGCGCGGAACGCCGGGATGTCGGTGCGCAGCGACTGGGCGTCGAGTGCGTCCAGGATGTTCATCGGTGGTTCCTCACGTGTCTTGAACTCCCCAGAGCATGTTCCATGGCTGTGCACGACATGATGGGGGTCGGCTTGTGTGCGCACGCCGGTAGCACACCGGCAGCGGCAACTGTTCCAGTGTGCCAGACCGGGCGCTCCGGAATGAAATCGGGCTACTCCCCGCCCTCGCGCAGGCGCGTGAGCAGGGCCCGGTCGTGCTTGTCGAACGCCTCCGCCGGCAGGGATTCCAGCAGGTCGGGACGACGTTCGAAGGTGCGGGCGAGTGACTGGTCACGCCGCCAGCGGTCGATCATCTTGTGATTGCCGGAACGCAGCACGGCCGGCACCTCCAAGTCGCGCCACACCAACGGCCGCGTGTAGCTCGGCCCTTCGAGCAGCCCGTCCTGGAACGAGTCCTCGGCGTGCGACTTCGGGTTGCCGAGCACGCCGGGAAGCAACCGCGCGACCGCTTCCACGATCGCCAGCACGGCCACCTCGCCGCCGACCAGCACGTAGTCCCCGATGGACACCTCATCGACGCGCACGCGCCGACGAGCGTCATCGACCACACGCTGGTCAATGCCTTCGTAACGACCGCACGCGAACACGAGGTGCGACTCGCTCGCGTACTCGTGCGCCAAAGCCTGCGTGAACGGACGTCCGGCCGGCGTCGGCACGATGAGACGCGTCTCGTCCGTGCACACGTCATCCAGGGCAGGACCCCAGATGTCGGCCTTCATGACCATCCCCGGCCCACCGCCGTACGGGCTGTCGTCGACGGCCTTGTGCACGTCCTGGGTCCAGTCCCGCAGGTCGTGCACGCCGACGCTGATCAGGCCCTTGTCGATCGCCTTCCCCAGCAACGCCGCGCGCAGCGGCGCGAGGTACTCGGGGAAGATCGTGACGACGTCAATCTGCATCGAGCAGGCCCTCGGGCGGGTCGATCACGACGCGGCCGCCGCGGACGTCCACGGTGGGCACGATCTCGCGCACGAACGGGATCAGCGCCTCGCCCTTGTCGCGGAGGACCACGAGCAGCTCGCCACCGGGACCGTGCAGGACCTCCTTGATCGTGCCGATCTTCGTGCCGTCGACGAGTTCGGCCGCGAGCCCTTCGAGCTCGTGGTCGTAGAACTCGTCGGGGTCGTCGGTCGGCGGCAGGTCGTCGGTGCTGCCCAGCAGCAACGTGCCGCGCAACGCCTCCGCCACGTCGCGTGTCACGACTTCGGCGAAACGCACGAGCAGCCGCCCGGCATGAGGCCGGGCGGCTGTCACGGTGAGGCTTCGGGACGTGCCGTCACGCAGCTTGGCCTGCATCGTCGCCCCGATCGCGAAGCGCATCTCGGGAGAGTCAGTGCGCACGTCAACGGCTAGTTCGCCGGTGATCCCGTGCGCCTTGGCCACACGGCCGACAACGACGTCCATTTGCCCTTTGCAGCTTCGTTCAGCGGTCGGTGTCGACGACGTCGACCCGCACACCACGACCGCCGATGCCGGCCATCACGGTGCGCAGGGCCGTCGCGGTGCGACCGCCACGACCGATCACCTTGCCGAGGTCGTCCGGGTGGACGTGGACCTCGAGGGTGCGGCCGCGGCGGGTCGTGACGAGGTTCACCCGGACGTCGTCCGGGTGGTCGACGATGCCGCGAACGAGGTGTTCGAGGGCGTCAGCCAACAAACTCACGCCTCGTCCTTGGGCGCCTCGGCGTCAGCCTTGGGGGCGTCGTCGGCCTTCTTGGCCTTCTTCGCCTTCGGCGTGGTGGCCTCGGTCATCGGCTCCTCGTTCGCGGCGGCGAGCGCGGCGGCGAACAGGTCGGCCTTCGACGGCTTCGGCTCCTTGACCTTCAGCGTGCCCTCGGCACCCGGCAGGCCCTTGAACTTCTGCCAGTCACCGGTGATCTCCAGCAGGCGCTGGACGGACTCGGTCGGCTGCGCGCCGACACCCAGCCAGTACTGCGCGCGCTCGGAGTCGACCGCGATGAACGACGGCTCTTCCTTCGGGTGGTACTTGCCGATCGTCTCGATGGCCTTGCCGTCGCGACGGGTGCGCGCGTCGGCGACCACGATGCGGTAGTACGGCTGGCGGATCTTGCCGAGACGCTGAAGCTTGATCTTGACGGCCATTGGCCTGGTACTCCTCGAGAGCTCTGTGTTGATGGTTCGCACAGCCGTGGCCCGGGCAGAGGGGCCGACCACGACGGACAGCGGGCAATTGTGCCAGATGGGGACCGGTGGATCCGAATCGGGGCTACGCGAACGGCGCCACGGTGCCGAGCGCTTCCCGCACCGCACGCGCGTGTGCGACCGCACCAGGCGTGTCGCCGTGCACGCACAACGACTCCGCCTGCGTCTTCAGCACCGTGCCGTCGACCGCGACGATCTCGCCGTCCAGCAGCCGGGTGGCCCGTTCGATGATCTGCGCGGTCTCGGTGAGCAGGGCGTTGGGCTCCTTGCGCGGGACGAGCGTGCCCTCCGGCGTGTACCCGCGGTCGGCGAACGCCTCCTGCACGGGCCGCAGCCCGGCCCGGGAGGCCTTCTCCAGCAACTGCGAGCCCGGCAGGCCCAGGATCGGCAGGTCCTTGAACGCCTTGGTGCCGTTCACGACCGCCTCGGCCTGCTTTTCGTGGTGCACCGTCGCGTTGTAGAGAGCGCCGTGCGGCTTCACGTAGACAACCTCGGTACCTGCTGCTCGTGCACACGCATCGAGCGCACCGATCTGATAGAGCACCTCGTCCGCGAGCTCGACCGGGTCGGCGTCGATGAACCGGCGGCCGAACCCGGCCAGGTCGCGGTAGGACACCTGGGCGCCGATCTTCACGCCGTTGCGCGCGGCCTCCTCACACACACGACGCATCGTGGACGGATCACCGGCGTGAAAGCCGCACGCCACGTTCGCGCTGCTGATGACACCGAGCAACGCGGTGTCGTCGCCGAGCTCCCAGATCCCGAAGCCCTCGCCGAGGTCGCTGTTCAGGTCCATCACATGACCCCGACGGCGACGAGCAGGAGCGTGAGGCCCGGCAGGAAGTTGTTCATCACGTGCGCCACGATGCTCGCCCCGAGCCGGCGGGTGAGCAGGCGGGCGATGCCGATCGGGATGGCGATCACGAGCAGCAACGACGTGCGCAGCGGTTCGAAGTGGCCGATCGCGAAGATCACGGTGGTGAGCCCGAACGCGGCCCAGCGGCTCCAGCCCTGGCGTTCGACGGCGCCCCACAGCAGGCCGCGGTAGACGATCTCCTCGCAGACCGGCCCGATGAGGCTGACGTAGAGGAACATCGTGATCGCGGCGCCGAGCGGCAGGTTCGACCCGGACAGCAGGTCCCCGACCGCGCTCGTGGCGTTCTCCTCGCCGACCACCTTCGCCCAGACCGTGGCGGCGGCGTAGGTGAGGACGAGGCCGAGGATGCCGAGCTTCAGGCCGATCGCCAGGTCCTCCCTGGTCATGCTGAACCGGAGGTCGATCTTCGGGCCGTTGCCGCGGACGTACGTGATCACGATCGCGACGCCGGCCGCGAGCACGGTCGGCACGATCGAGCCGATCAGCACCAGCGGCACGGAGTCGAGCAGGCTCACGCCGAACTGCTTCGCGATCGCCGTGATGAACACGGCGCTCAGAATGAAGACGGCTTCCACCAGCAGAAACGCGCCGAACCCCCAGCGCTGGCCCACCCGTTCGGGCTCCGGGTTGCGACTGATGTCCCGCACCGAGTCGACAAAGCCCGCGACGAAGCCGCGCTTCGGCTTCAGGGATTCCGGCTCACTCACGCTCTGCAATCTAGTCACGGGGCGGCTGCCGGCGGCGGAACAGCAGCACTGGCACACACATGATCAGCCCACCTCGCGATCGACGCAGCCGCCCGGGAAATCCGAGATTACTGTGCGGCACCGGCGGAAACCGGACCAACCGCCTGGCCAATAATTGGTCAGATCGGGTCCCCGCCGGTTGTCCCACTCCTGGTGGGTGGATCGGCGTACAACGGCTGCTACTAAACCCTTGACCGCTGATCAACGACGCAGAGACGTCTCCCGGGTCATGTGCGAGAGCTTCTCCGGGTTGCGCACCGCGTACAGGCCGCTGATCCGCCCGTCCTCCACCCGCACCGCGATCACGGTGTCGAGCTCGCCACCGAACCGCACGACGAGCGCCGGGTACCCGTTGACCTGGGCGGATTCCATCGTCCAGCCGGTCACCCTGAGCATGCCGCCGAGCAGCATCCGCGCGACCTTCGAGGACCCGACGACCGGGCGCGGGACGGCCTGCTTCACGCCGCCACCGTCGCCCAGGAACACCACGTCGGGGGCGAGCAGGTCGAGCAACGCCTGGAGGTCGCCCGTCTCGGTGGCGCGCTGGAACGCGGCCAGGGCCTCGCGGGACGCCGCCTGGGTGACGACCTCGCGCGGGCGGCGGGCGGCCACGTGGGAGCGGGCGCGGTGGGCGATCTGGCGGACGGCGGCCGGGTTCTTGTCGACGGCCCTGGCGATCTCGTCGTAGTCCAGGTCGAAGACCTCGCGCAGGACGAAGACGGCGCGTTCGGTCGGGGTGAGGGTTTCGAGGACCAGCATCATCGCCATCGACACGCTGTCGGCGAGCTCGACGTCCTCGGCGACGTCCGGCGTGGTCAGCAGTGGTTCCGGGAGCCAGGAGCCGACGTAGGACTCCTTGCGGCGGCCCAGCGTGCGCAGGCGGCCCAGCGCCTGGCGGGTCACGATCCTGACCAGGTAGGCGCGGTGGTTGTCGACCGTGCCGTGATCGACGCCGGACCAGCGCAGCCACGTCTCCTGCAGCACGTCCTCGGCGTCGGCGGCGGAGCCGAGCATCTCGTAGGCGATCGTGAAGAGCAGGTTGCGGTGGCTGACGAACGAGTCCGTGGCGACGTCCATGGGCACAAAGACACCACCCGAACGGGATTTGTGACAGTGGGGTGGATCACAGTCACACGGTGAGGGGCGGCGGCATCTCGTGGTCGTCAAGCAGGTCCACGAGGGAGGAACGACCATGGAAACCCGCTTCAACCTCTTCGCCACCCAGACCGGCGCCAAGCTCGCCAAGCGGTTCGCGGGCCTGCACGGCGTGCTGCACGAGTCGCCGCTGTCGAAGACCGTGATCGAACTGGTCAGCATGCGGGCGAGCCAGCTCAACGGCTGCGGCTTCTGCCTCGACATGCACGCCAAGGACGCCGTCGCGGCCGGTGAGGACCCGTTGCGGCTGCACCTGGTGGCCGGGTGGCGTGAGACGACCGTGTTCACGGAGGCCGAACAGGCAGCCCTCAAGCTCACCGAGGAGGGCACGCTGCTCACGCTCGACGGCGTGAGCGACGAGACCTGGGCAGCGGTCCGCAAGCACTACGACGACGAGGAGACCGCCGCCCTGGTCTGCCTGGTAGGCCTGATCAACGCCGCGAACCGGCTGGGCGTCATCACCCGCCAGAAGGGCGGTGCGTACCAGGTGGGCGCGATGGCGCAGTTCGACTAGTGGATGCGACCCCGGAGCATGACCACGCGCGGCGACCGGAGGACCTCGAGGTTCTCCTGCGGATCTTCGTCGTACACGACGATGTCCGCGGCCGCGCCCTCGGTCAGCGACGGGAAGCCGAGCCACTCGCGGGCGTTCCACGACGCGGCGCCGATGGCGTCCAGGGGGCTCATCCCCACGCCGTGCAGCGCGACGATCTCGTCGACGATGCGGCCGTGCCGGATGCCACCGCCCGCGTCGGTGCCCGCGTAGACGGGGATGCCCGCCTCGATCGCGGAGGCCACCGTGCGCGACACACGGGCGTGCAGGTCACGCATGTGGTTCGCGTACTTCGGGTACTTGCCGGCCTTCTCGGCGATGCCGGGGAACGTCTCGATGTTGATCAGCGTCGGCACCAGCGCGGTGCCGCGCGAGGCCATCAGCGAGATCGTGTCGTCGGTCAGGCCGGTGCCGTGCTCGATGCAGTCGATGCCCGCGTTGATCAGGCCCGGCAGCGCGTCCTCGCCGAACACGTGGGCGGTGACCTTCGCGCCGGCGGCGTGGGCGACCTTGATCGCCTGCTCCAGCTCGTCGTCCGTCCACAGTGGAGCGAGGTCTCCCTCGCCGCGGTCGATCCAGTCGCCGACGAGCTTCACCCAGCCGTCTCCGTGCGCGGCCTGCTCGGCCACCGCCGACACCAGGTCGGTCTCGACCTCGACGCTGATGCCCGGGATGTAGCGCTTCGGGCGGGCGATGTGCTTGCCCGCGCGGATGATCCGCGGCAGGTCCAGGCGTTCCTGCAACGGCGTCGTGTCGATCGGCGAGCCGCAGTCGCGGATCAGCAACGTGCCCGCGTCGCGGTCCGTGATCGCCTGCTCGACGGCCTCGGGCAGCTCGACCCCGCCCTGCGGGCCCAGGCCGACGTGGCAGTGCGCGTCGACCAGGCCCGGGACGAGGAACCCGCCGTCGACCACGGTCTGCGCGCCCGGCACCGGCCTGGTGCGGACGCGGCCGTTGACGACCCACAGGTCTCGCGGCTCGCCGTCCGGCAGGACGACGCCGCGCAGGTGCATGGTCACTTCTTCTTGTCGTCCCCGTCGAACTTGAACTTCGACGGGTCGAAGCCGGGCGGGAGCTCGTTCATGCCGCCGGTGAGCTTCGACAGGTCGGGCATGCCGCCGGGAGGCATCCCGGGCATGCCACCGGGGAACATCCCCGGCGGGAAGCCGCCCTTGACCTTGGGGGGCGTCGGGCCGCGTCCGCCCTTGCCCTTCTTCCCCTTCTTGCCCTTGCGGTTCTTGCTGCCGCCACCGCCGCCGAAGCCCATCCGGCCGGCCATCGAGGCCATCATCTTGCGGGCCTCGAAGAAGCGGTTGACCAGGTCGTTGACGTCGCTGACCTTGACGCCCGAGCCGTTCGCGATGCGCAGCCGGCGGGAGCCGTTGATGATCTTGGGGTCGTCGCGCTCGGCCGGGGTCATGCCGCGGATGATCGCCTGGATGCGGTCGAGGTGCTTCTCGTCGAGCTGGCCCAGCTGGTCCTTCATCTGACCCGCGCCGGGCAGCATGCCCAGCAGGTTCGCGATCGGACCCATCTTGCGGATGGCGAGCATCTGCTCGAGGAAGTCCTCGAGCGTGAGCTGGCCGGTGTGCAGCTTCGCGGCGGCCTTCTCGGCCTGCTCCTGGTCGAAGTGCTGCTCGGCCTGCTCGATCAGCGTCAGGACGTCGCCCATGCCGAGGATGCGCGAGGCCATCCGGTCGGGGTGGAAGACGTCGAAGTCCTCGAGCTTCTCGCCGTTGGACGCGAAGAGGATCGGCTGGCCGGTGACCTCGCGGACCGACAGCGCGGCACCACCGCGGGCGTCGCCGTCGAGCTTGGTGAGCACGACACCGGTGAAGCCGACGCCGTCCCGGAACGCCGTGGCGGTGTTGATCGCGTCCTGACCGACCATGGCGTCGACCACGAACAGGACCTCGTCCGGGTTCACGGCGGCCCGGATGTCGATGGCCTGCTTCATCATCTCCTCGTCGACACCGAGCCGGCCGGCCGTGTCGACGAGGACGATGTCGTGCTGCCTGGCCTTCGCCTCGTCGATGCCGCGGCGCGACACCTCGACGGGGTTGCCCACGCCGTTGCCGGGCTCGGGGGCGAACACGGGCACGCCCGCGCGCTCACCGACGACCTGGAGCTGCGTGACGGCGTTCGGGCGCTGCAGGTCGGCGGCGACGAGCAGCGGCGTGTGGCCCTGGCCCTTCAGCCACTTGGCCAGCTTGCCCGCGAGCGTCGTCTTGCCGGCACCCTGCAGACCCGCCAGCATGATCACCGTGGGCGGGTTCTTGGCCAGGTTCAGCCTGCGGGTCTCGCCGCCGAGGACGTTGACGAGCTCCTCGTTGACGATCTTCACGACCTGCTGGGCGGGGTTCAGCGCCTGGTGGACCTCCGCGCCCTTGGCGCGTTCCTTCACCTTGGCGATGAAGCCGCGCACAACGGGCAGCGCGACGTCGGCCTCGAGCAGGGCGACCCTGATCTCGCGGGCGGTCGCGTCGATGTCGGCGTCGCTGAGCCGGCCCTTGCCGCGAAGGCCCTGGAGAACCGTGGTCAGCCGGTCGGAAAGCGTGGAGAACACGCCTCCCAGACTAGCCGCTCACCTCGTCGCGCCCGGTGTGCCTCCCCAGGCCCGTGATGCAGGATGCTGCGCATGGGGCGAATCTTCCTCAGTTACCACGGTCACGACGAGGGCGACGCCATCGCGCTTTACCTGCGTGACGCCCTGCTGGCCGCGGGCTTCGAGGACGTCCACGCCTACACCGCGCCCGGCTCCGGACCCGACGTCTCCCTGCCGTGGAAGGACAGCCTGCGCCGCGAACTGCTCGGCGCCGACGCCCTGATCGCGGTCACCTCACCCGGTTCGTTCTCGGAGTGGTGCATCTGGGAGTCGTCTGTCTTCCGCGAACGCAAGCCGCACGCGCCGTGCATCGAGTTCTTCAGCGCCCGCTCCCAGCACCGTGCGATCCTCAACGACCTCCAAGCGCAACGCGTCGATGCCACCTCTCCCGCCTCGTTGGCCGCCGCCCGCGACACGGTGCTGGAGGTGCTGGAACGTGCGGGAGTCAGCAAGGCCGCACCTCTCTCGTCCCCCTTCCCCGGCCTGAAGGCGTTCGACGAACACCAGGCCTCTCTTTTCTTCGGACGCGAGGACGACGTCCAGCGCCTCGCCGAGCCGTTGCTCGGCCGCCGCTCGCACGGCGCGATGGCGGTCATCGGGCCGTCTGGCGCCGGCAAGTCGTCGCTGGTCCGCGCCGGTCTGATCCCGCTGCTGCGCCGCGAGGGCTGGACGATCATCGGGCCGGTGACGCCCTCGCAGGGCGTGCTGCCGCCGATCGAGGGCCCCGGACGCCGGCTCGTGGTGCTCGACCAGGCCGAGGAACTGCTGATGACCGAGTCCTCCGACCTGGTGCAGCAACTGGTCGACGCGAGCCGTGGCGAAGCATGGGTCGTGTACACCGTGCGCGCCGATTTCCTGGACGAACTCATGAGCAGAGAGGACTTCGCACCTCTCTTACGCGACGATTTCCTCGTCACTCCACTCACGAAGGCCGAACTACCGGTGGTCGTGAACGGTCCGTTGCGCTCCTTCGGCTGGAGCGTCGACGACGCCGCGCTGGGCCTCATCCAGGAAGACGCCAGCCGTGAATCACTACCGCTGCTGGCCTTCGCACTGGAGAACCTGTGGCGCCACGTCAACCCGGACGGCAAACGCGCCCCCAGGCCGATCACCCGCGCCGAGTACGTGGCGTCCGGCCGCGTCATGGACGTGCTGCGGTTCCAGGCCGACGAAGCCCTCGCCATGGCCCGCGACCTGGTGCGCGACGAGGACGGCTCGTGGCCCTCGGTCCGCGACGCCGAGCACCGCGTGCTGCAGGCCCTGCGGCGGCTGGTCGCGGTCGACGAGACGGGGAAGTTCACCCGCTGCTCGGTGGCGGCGTCCGACCTGTCCGCGGAGAACCGGCGGCTGCTGGACCCGTTCATCACCAACCGCGTGCTCACCGCGACCCGCGAGACCGTGGAGGTGGCGCACGAGAGCCTGTTCCTGCACTGGCCGCGATTACGGGAGGAACTGGAACGCGATCATTCGTGGGCGTGGCGCGGAGCGGACGGGCTCGACACCGACGACGCCGTGCGGTTGCTCGTGAACGCGCCGGACCCGACCGGCTGGCGGCGAAGTCTTCTGCGCGCCACGGCCTCCACGCACCTCCTGCGGTCGTTCACCGGGCACTCCGACGGTGTCTGCGGCGTGGACTGGTCGCCGGACGACGCCGCGCTCGTGACCGGTTCGAAGGACGGCACGGTCCGGTTGTGGGACGCCGAGACGGGCGAGTGCGAGCACGTCTTCACCCACGGCGACGAGCGCGGCGAGGTCAGAGCCGTCGCCTGGTCGCCGAAGGGTGACGTCATCGCCTCGGTCTCCACCGACCGGACCCTGCGGTTGTGGTCGGCGCGGACCCGCAGGCAGATCCAGGTGATCGGACTCCCGGCCGGCCCGCGGTCGGTGCGCTTCGACAGCGACGGGCAGCGCGTCCTGGTCGCCTGCGACGACGGTGGCGCGTACCTGTGGAGAGCCGAGAGCGACACCCCGGCACCGGTCGACGAGCCCCGCAGACCAGCCGGCATCGCGTCCGGCGAGCGGGTGGCCGGCCACCGCGAACCCGGCGCGCCTCCGAGCACCTCCGTCGCGGACGGGACCGCGAGGTCTTCCGACGCCGGCCCGCGCGACCACGACCAGGGCGTGCCCGGCCAGAGCCCGGAACCCGATCAGAGCAGCTCGGCCGACGTCGGGTACGACGAGCCGGTGGTCGACAGACGGCTCGAGATGCCCCGGCAGGTCACCGGCGCCGTGGACGGGGTCCACGACCTGCAGAGGTACTCCAAGGCCGACTCGCTCGACGACGCCCTGTGCTCGCTGCACGGGAGCGGACGGTTCACGCCCTCGGCCTGGCTGCGCAGAACGCGCGAGATCGAGGAACGACGGGCGAACGAGATCGGCTCGTTGTCTTGGCCGGTCGGCGTCCGGTACCACGACCACCACCGGCTCCTGGCGGATCAGCTGATCCCGTGCTGTGCCAGCGCCTCCAGCAGCACGGGCTCGCGGCGCCCCACCGGGGCCGTGGAGATCTGCGCGAACCGCAGCCCCGCCGCCACGGCCGCGCCGTCGGCCACCGGGTCGTCACCGACGTACAGGCACTCGGACGGGGCGACGTCGAGCCGCGTGCAGGCGGCGTCGAAGGCGCGCGGGGAGGGCTTGGAGAAGCCGATCTCGTAGGACAGGGCGAAGGCGTCCACGGCCAGCGACTCGCGCCGGAAGAGGGCGCGGATGTCCCACGAGATGTTGCTCAGCACGCCGACCTTCAGCGGGCGGGTGGTGGCCAGGGCGGCCGCCGTGTCCGCGTAGGGCAGCCAGAAGGCCGGGTTGTGCAGGCGGCGGAACAGGTCGTCGGTCATGGTGAGCCCGGCCAGGCGGAACAAGGTCCAGTGGGCGGAGCGGTCGGCCAGGGCCGTGAGGTCCCTGGCGTCCCAGACCGCGCGCTCGGCGGCGTTCATCCGCGCCACGAACGGCGCCGGGGCGCGCAGCACGGAGAGGTGCCGCGCCGGCAGCCACGGGTGGGACGGGCGCCCGAAGAGGGTGCCGGCGAAGTCGAAGAGGACAGCCTTGATCACGACACCATGATGCGCAGACCACCCGAGGTCCCCGCACGGGTGAGGAGCGTCACGCCGGTGAATCCGAACGGCACCCAGCCCGCCTCGAACCGCGCGCGCATCGACGAGCCGCGGCGGACGTGCCGTTCGAACGCGTGCGTGCGGACGACGCGCTTACGGGCGATCTGGCCGTCCAGCGCCTGGGCCGCCGAGGCGTCGAGCCACAGGAAGTGGCGGGAACGCCGCGACAGGACGCCGGCGAGCAGCAGCATGAAGCGCGTGCCGGGCCTCGTGGACGGCTCGTGGACGACCAGCAGGCCGGGGCTGAACAGCGCTGCCCAGAACACGCGCATCCGGTGTGCGAGGTGCACGAACACGCGCCAGAACCGGTACGGGAGCCGCACGCGCGGTTCGAGCCACGTGCGCACCTGGTCGGAGTCGAGGACGGTGACCGGTTCGTCCGCGTCCAGGCGGGTGAGCAGCGTCGTCTTGCCCGCGCCGGGGATCCCGGCGAGGACGACGAGCGAGCGCGGCTCCACTCGGACGGTGGCGATCTGCGTGTTCAACACGGCGGTCATGTCCTAGAAGACGTTCTGACCATCCCTCTCGTTCAGTTTGGTCCGATTTCACACGAAATGCATAGCTTTCCGCGCCGAGGTGACGGAACACCCGAGAGGGACTCGGCGGTGGTGCGGGTGCGCGGGACCTCCCCCGGCACCGTCACCGCGCACCACCGCTTCTGCCCGTCCGGGAAGCGATCCACCCCTCGAGGACGCTTTCCGGACACCACGAAGACTGCCGGTTCTGGAGGCCGCGCAGGAGCGTGAGCACCCGGAGAGGTTGTGCGTAGAGCTACTCAACCTCTACCTGGCCGCGTCGAGCACCGCCCGTTCGATCCGGCGGCGGTCGAGGTCGTCGCCCGCGATGCTGAACGAGTCGACGACCGTCGCACCCAACGTGGACACCCGCGCCCACTGCACGTCCGCTCCGCACTGCTCCAGCGCGCCGGCCACGCGGTGCAGCAGTCCGATCCGGTCGGCGGCCCGCAGTTCCAGCACGACCGCGCCGGTCGCCTCGTCGTCGAACCACAGCACCTTCGACGGCGGCGGGTCGACGGGCGGGCCGCCGTAGTCGCGTTCCTTCGCGGCGAGCTTGTCCGCCAGCGGCAACGAGCCCTCGATCGCCCTGGAGAGCTGTTCGCGCAGCAGGGTCGCGTCGGGCAACGAGCCGAAGCGCGGTGACACGGTGAACGTGTCGACCGTCGCGCCACCGTGCGAGTGCAACGTCGCCGCGTGCACCTCCAGCGAGTTCAGCGCGAGCACCCCGGCGGCCTTCGAGAGCAGTCCCGGACGGTCCGGCGCGATCACCGTCACGACCGCCGCGTGGTCCTGCTTCTCCAGCAGCACGTCCGGTTTCCCCGACGCCGCGACGCGTTCCGCCATGGCCACGTGCACCGGGTCGAGCGGTTCCGGCTTGGGCAGCGCCTCCCCCGCCATCGCCGTGCGGCAGCGCTTGACCAGGTCGGCCAGCAGCGAGGCCTTCCAGTCCGTCCACACCCCCGGACCGGTCGCGATGGAGTCCGACTCCGCCAGCGCGTGCAGCAGTTCCAGCAGGACCGCGTCACCACCGAGCGTCTCGACGACCCGGTGGACCGTCGCCTCGTCCTCGACGTCGCGGCGGGTCGCGGTGTGCGGCAGCAGCAGGTGGTGGCGCACCATCGCCGACAACGTCTCGACGTCCTGCGGCCACAGCCCGATCCGCTCGCCGATCTGGGTCGCCAGCGCGGCGCCCACCTCGGAGTGGTCCTGCTGCCGGCCCTTGCCGATGTCGTGGATCATCGCGCCCAGCAGCAACAGGTCGGGTCGTGACACCGTCGTCGCCAGCCTGGCCGCGTGCGCGACCGTCTGCACCAGGTGCCGGTCGACCGTCCACACGTGCGCGGCGTCGCGCGGCGGCAGGTCCCGCACCGCGCCCCACTCGGGGAACAGCCGGCCCCACAGACCCGTGCGGTCCAGGGCCTCCACGACGTCCACGAGCCCGCTTCCGCTGCCCAGCAACGCCAGCAGTTCCTCGCGGGCCTCGCGCGGCCACGGCTGGCGCAGCTCCGGCGCGGAGTCGGCGAGCCGGGTCAGCGTCCCGTTCGCGATCGGGTGCTTGCTGCGTGCAGCCGCCGTCGCGACACGCAACAACAACGCCGGATCACGGCTCGGAATCGCGTCACGGGCCAGCGACACCTCAGACCCGTGCAGCACAACGCCTTCGTCCAACGGCCTGCGCGGCGGTTGTCCCCTCAGGAACGCTCCGAGGCCGCGCTTGGGTGCGGCGGCACGGGCGGCCCGCATGGCCACGTCGAACGCGTAGACGACCGTTCGTGCGGCCGAGGAGAGCGAACGGGCCAGAGCGAAGCGGTCCGCCAGGCCGAGCGCGGAGGCGACCTCGTCACCGTCCTGCGCCCGCAGCACGTCGCGGGGTTTGCGCGCCACGCGGCGGAGTTCGGTGCGGACGTCCAGCAGCAGGCGGCGCGCCTCGTCGACGTCGGCGGACGGCCTGTCCACCAGCTGCGCGAGGGACAGCGCGTCCAGCATCGTGAGGTCCCGCAGGCCGCCGCGGCCGTGCTTCAGGTCGGGTTCGACGCGGTGGGCGATCTCGCCGCTGCGCGCCCAGCGCTTCTGCGACGACTCGGCCATCTCGTCGAGCCGGTTGCGGACGTTGCCGCGCCACGCCTGGCGTGCGCCGTCCGCGAGTTTCTGCGTGACCTCCGGATCACCGGCGATGTGCCTGATGTCCAGCAGTCCCAGTGCCGTCCGCAGGTCACCGGCCGCGACTCGGAGCGCTTCCCCGACCGTGCGGACGGAGTGGTCGAGCCCGATGCCGGAGTTCCACAGCGGGTACCAGAGCTTTTCGGCGATGTCGTCGACGTTCTTCACGCCGTTGTGGACGAGGACCAGGTCGAGGTCTGAGTAGGGCACGAGCTCGCGCCGCCCCAGCCCGCCGACCGCCACGAGCGCGATACCCGGTCCGGATACCCCCGCTCCCCCCGCGTGCTTGGTGAGCCAGAACTCGTGCAGGTCCACGAGTGCTTCGCGCAGAGGTTCGGCGGTCAAGCGACGACGACCTGGCACGAGCAGCCTTTCGCGTGCTCGCACCAGGTCGTCAGCCGTGACGACGGCCGTTTCGTTGTTCTCCACGGGCCGTCTCCTATTGGTTAAAGCGCATCCGATCCACGTTCGCCCGTGCGCACGCGCACGACCGTGTCGACCGAAGTGACCCAGACCTTCCCGTCACCGATCTTGCCGGTGCGGGCGGCCTCGACGACCGCTTCCAGCACCTTCTCGACGGCGGTGTCGTCGATGACGACCTCGATCTTGATCTTGGGCACGAAGTCCACGGAGTACTCGGCCCCGCGGTAGACCTCGGTGTGGCCCTTCTGGCGGCCGTAGCCCTGCACCTCGCTGACGGTCATGCCCAGCACCCCGAGCTGTTCGAGGGCGCTCTTCACGTCGTCGAGCGTGAACGGCTTGATGATCGCGGTGACCAGCTTCATTTCTTGTTGCTCCCCTCGAGGACCGCGGTGGCGCCCGCGGCCACGCTCGGCTTGCCGGCACCCCGCGCGCTGGTCAGGCTGCCGTACTCGTAGGCGCGCTCAGCGTGCTCGGACTCGTCGATGCTCGCGACCTCGTCCTCCTCCTTCGCGCGGAACCCGACGGTGAACTTCACCAGGTATCCGAGCGCGAGGCTCAGGACGAACGAGTAGCCGAGCACCGCGAACGCGCCGACCGCCTGGCGCCACAACTGGTCGACACCGCCGCCGTAGAACAGGCCGTTGATCTTGGCCGGGGCCGCCTCGCTGGCGAACAGGCCGATCAGGATCGTGCCGGACAGACCACCGACGAGGTGGACGCCGACGACGTCGAGCGAGTCGTCGAAGCCGAAGCGGTACTTCAGCGACACGGCGAGGGCGCAGAGGACACCGGTGATCGCGCCGATCGCGATGGCGCCGATCGGGGTGACGGACGAACAGGCGGGCGTGATGGCGACCAGACCGGCGATGATGCCCGACGCGGCACCGAGGGTGGTGGCCTTGCCGTCGCGGATGCGCTCGGTCAGCATCCAGCCGAGCATCGCGGCGCAGGTGGCGACGACGGTGTTGATGAACGTGACGCCCGCGGTGCCGTTGGCGCCCAGGGCGGAACCGGCGTTGAAGCCGAACCAGCCGAACCACAGCAGACCGGCGCCGAGCACGACCAGCGGCAGGCTGTGCGGCTTCATCGGCTCCTTCGGCCAGCCGACGCGCTTGCCGAGCACGATCGCCAGGGCGAGACCCGCCGCACCGGCGTTGATGTGCACGGCCGTACCACCGGCGAAGTCGATCGCGAGGAGCTTGTTGGCGATCCAGCCACCGGGGTCGATGACGTTGCCGGCCTCGTCCTTGCCGTCGAAGTCGAAGACCCAGTGCGCGACCGGGAAGTAGACGATCGTCGCCCACAGACCCGCGAACAGCAGCCACGGGCCGAAGCGGGCGCGGTCGGCGATGGCGCCGGAGATCAGCGCGACCGTGATGATCGCGAACATCGCCTGGAACGCCACGAACGCGGTCGTCGGGATCTTGCCGAACAACGAGTCGGCGCCCAGCAGGCCGTCGAGGCCGAAGAACTCGAACGGCTTGCCCAGCAGGCCTCCGCCGACGTCCGCGCCGAATGCCGTCGAGTACCCGTACAGCACCCAGAGGACACCCACCACGGCCATCGCGCCCAGGCTCATCATCATCATGTTGAGCACGCTCTTCGAACGGACCATGCCTCCGTAGAAGAAGGCAAGGCCCGGCGTCATCAGCAGCACCAATGCGGCGCTGGTGAGCACCCAGGCGGTGTCCCCTGTATCCACTTCGACCTCCACTGCACGTCGGTTGCAGGGAGCATCGGTATGTCCTGTTTCACGGACCCGCGTGCAACGTTTCGCGGAGGTGAACTGTCGACCTGGACGTGTTACGTCCGCGTTTCACGCCGTTCACGGCCTCGATTCGGGCACCTCACGGCACCGGAGCGGTGACGAGGAGTAGCCCGCGGTCTCACCCTTCCGGGTCATCCGCGGCGGACACCGTCGAGACTGGACGCGCTCGTGAGGACGACCAGTGGTGTCGCGGCCAGCAGCAGCGCGACGGCCAGACCGTACGAGACGACCACTCCGAAGCCGAGCGTCGGCAACGGCCCGTTCGTCGCGAACGACGTCACCAGGCCCAGCACCACCCCGAGCACGGTCATCGCCACCAGCGGCACCCCGGTCTCCAGCAGCACGACCCGCCTCAACTGACCGGTCGTCGTCCCGGACGCCCGCAGCAGCGCGAACGAACGCCGCCGCTCGAGCACGCCGCCCACCGCGCCCGCCGCGAGGCCGCACCCGGCGACCACCACGACGACGGCGACGGAGAAGTGCACGGCGGTCTCGACGTCGTCCCACAGCCGCCGCTCCCGCAGCACGAACTCGCGGCGGGTGTTGATGATGGCGTTCGGCGCGGCGATGGCCTCACGCGTTCGGATGCGTTCCTCGTCCTCGACCGTGCCGTCGCTGACGATCTGGCGGTCGCGGCCGTCGAACACGGTCACCACGCCCGGCGGGGTGGCGGTGCCGGGCTGGTCGCCGTACGCGCTGACCAGGCCGCTCAGGTAGGTGGCCGCGAAGGCCGCGAACACCAGCGCGCCCGCCGCGCGGAACGACGCCTTCGGGTCGTGCTCGATCCTGCGCGCCGCCAGCGCGGTCGTGGTGTTCGAGGCACGGGCGAGCAGCCGTCCGACCTGGAGGCAGACCCACGGGCCGACGACGGCGACACCGATCAGCGTCGCGAGCGCGAAGACCGCGGCCAGTTCGTCGAACAGCGCCGTGTACGTCACCAGGAACAGCCCGCCGATCCCGATCACCAGCGGCACCACGCGGTGCGCGGTCGGCGGTGTCGACGCCATGCGCCGGACGACTCCGAGCGGGCCGACGTCGACGCGGCGCAGCGACACCACGGAGACGACCACGGCGAGCAGCGGCACCAACGCCAGCACGGCCAACGGCGCGCGCACGTCCGCGGCGTGGAACGGGAACCCCTCGTACGTCACCGAAGAGGCGAGCACGCGACGCAGGACTTCATAGGCGCCCCATCCCGCGAACGTCCCCGCCGCGGCCGCCAGTGCGGTCTCGGCCGCCGCGATCAACGCCGTCTGCAACCGGGTCGCGCCGACCAGGCGCAACGCGGCGAGGCGCCGTTCCCGTCGGGCCGCGGCGATCCTGGTGGCTATCGCCACGAACACGACGACCGGCACCAGCAGCACCAGGGCCGCGATCCCGAGGACGATCCGGGCGAACGCGAAGAACGCGTGGTCGGGCGAGGTGGCGATGCCGGCCGCGGTGAACATCCCGGGCACCTCTCCGCCCACGACGGCGACGAGCTGCGCGGTGCGGGGCAGCGGGAAGCCGGGCGTGGGCGAGTCGGGGCCGGCGACGACGTGGATGCGCAGCATCTCCTCGCCGCGGAAGTAGTCGGAGACGGCGAGCCACCGCACGGAGCCGGTGCCGGGCGTGTCCGCGCGGGTGTACTGCCACGCCGAGCGGTCAGAACGGCCCTGCAGCGCGCTTTGGGCGGAGAGGCAGAGCATCAACACCGCGACACCTACGGCCACACCGGCGGCCGTGAACGCGAACCGCGCCCACGCACCCTTTCCGCGAGGCCACCACAGGCCGGCCATGACAGCACCACACCCCCGGCGTATACACCGGGGGTATAGCTGCTGACCTGCGTCAGGCGACCGAGAACGGGCCCGCCGGGACGCGCGGCTTCACGGACATGACCGACGTCTCGGCCGGCTCGACAGCGGCACACGACGTGCCGTTGCGCGGCAGCTTCAGCGACACGAGGTACTCGTTGTTGATCTTCAAGGTGCACTCGCTGCGGTCGTAAACGCCGTGGCCCCAGCCTTCGTAGGTCACGAAGACGGTGGTGTCACGGGTCTGACGGTGCGCGTTGACCGCCCACTCGTACGCCGTCGCCGGGTCATGCTTGGCGTTGGTGAGCAGGATCTTCGGCGAGTTCTTGATCTTCAGCGTGCGCTGCGGGTTCGTGGCCTTCGGGAACCCGACGCAGCCCATCATCGCGCCGTGGCCGAGCGAGGAGCCGCGGGTGTTCGGCGCGATCCGGTACTCCGACTTCGTCAGCGCCTGGTACTCGCCCCACGAGCTCACGCGCAGGTTGTAGTCGTTGCAGAAGATGCCCGGGAACGGGTTCGGGAACGTCTCCTCGGCCGCGAAGGCCGAGAACGCCGCCTTCGGCGCCTGCGTGCCGTCGATGATCTGCTTGATCTGGTCGGCGAAGCCCTTCCAGTTGGGGCCGTACGCCATGCTGACCACACCGCCGCCGAGGTCCTCCGGCGTCAGCTTGGCGGCCGGGTCCCACGGGGCCGGCACCTCACCGCGCTCGGCCTTCGCCAGCAGGTCCTTCCAGATCTTGCGGAGGTCCTGGCCGTGGAACGGCGACGACGCGGTGCGGTCGTTCCACTTGATCCACTCGTTGAACGAGTCCTCGGCGGTGCGCGCCTCGGAGTCGAGGAACGCCTTCGTGCCGAGGCTGTGGTCCATGTTGGAGTCGATGATCATGGCGCGGATGTTCTTGCCGAACTTCTCCGCGTAGTGCTGGCCCATGATCGTGCCGTACGAGATGCCGTAGTAGTTGATCTTCTTCTCGCCCAGGGCGCGGCGGATGGAGTCGATGTCCTGCGCCACCTCCGCGGTCGAGGCGTGGTTGAAGATCGCGCCGGTCTGCTTCTCGCAGTCCGCGCGCAGCTCCTTGTTGAACACGACCAGCGCGTCGAACTCGGCCTTGGTCTTCGGGTAGCTCGACGGCGTCTTCTGCAGCAGCTCCGCCGAGCACTTGATCGGCGCGCTGCGGGCGACACCGCGCGGGTCGAACCCGATGATGTCGAACCTGTCGACGATCTCCTTGCTGAAGTAGCGGTCGGCGCCGAAGGAGAAGTCGACGCCCGACCCGCCCGGTCCACCGGGGTTGATCACCATCGCGCCGATGCGCTGCGCCGGGTCGTTCGCCTTGCGGCGCGACACGGCCAGCTGGAACTTCTCGCCTCTCGGCTCGGCGTAGTCGACGGGCAGCTCGAGGAAGCCGCACTCGACCGCCGGCACCTCTTCACACGGCTTCCAGTCGACCGCGCCGACGTTGAACTCCGGCTGCCCTTCCGGAGCCGCGATCGCCACCTGACTCGCACCTAGAACCAATGCGGAACTCGCGATCGCGGCGCCGAAGACGCGCACCATCGGTTGCATGGAATTCCTCCCTAGATCCCCGAACTTGCGGGAGGAACGCTTCCACCGATCGTGTGACGCGGACAACCGTCCTAGGTAGGGATGCGAATCAGACCGTGGTCGGACAACCACGGCCTGTTAGTCGTTTTGGCCGACACGATTGGCTCCACCGCGGCGCAGCGGGTTCCGTCGCGTGGCAGCTTCAGCGACAGCAGGTAGTCGTCGTTGATCTTCCTGGTGCACTCGCTGCGTTCGTAGACGACGTGGCCCCAGCCCTCATAGGTCACGAAGACCGTGGTGTCACGGGTCTGCCGGTGGGCGTTGACCGCCCACTCGTAGACCGTGGCCGGGTCGTACCTCGAGTTGGTCATGAGGATCTTCGGCGCGTTCTTGATGTGGAGCGGCCGCTGCGGGTTCGAGGCTTTCGGGAGTCCGGCGCACGCCACGAGGAAGGTGTGGCCGAGCGCGTTGCCGCGGGTGTCGGGCGAGAGGCGGACGTCCATGGCGTGGACGGCCTGGTACTCGCCCCACGAGCGAACGCGCAGGTTCCAGTCGTCGCAGAAGACGGCGACAGCGGGGAACTCGACCAACTCGGTCTTGGCGAACGCGCCCACCGGGTTGCCCTGCTCCAGCGACGCGGTGTACTCGGCGAGCCACTGCCACTCCGGCAGGTAGCCCGTGCCCTGCACGAACGCGCCGAGCGCCTCGGCCGTGACCACGTCGCCCTGCGCGTCCTTCAGCTCACCGCGGTCGGCCTTCGCGAGCAGACCACGCCAGACGGCCCGCAGGTCCCTGCCGTGGAACGGCGACGACGGAGTGCGATCGCTCCACTTCACCCACTCGTCGAAGACACCGGCCACCCCGCGCGAGAGGGTCTCGATGAACCTCCAGGTGCCGAGGCTGTGGTCCACGGTCGAGTCCTGCACCATCGCGCGGATGTTGCGGCCGTACAGCTCCGCGTACTGCTGGCCCATGAACGTGCCGTACGAGACACCGAAGTAGTTGATCTTCTTCTCGCCCAGCGCGCGCCGGACGGCGTCGATGTCGTGCGCGACGTCCGTCGTCGAGACGTGGTCGAAGAGCGCGCCGGTGTTCTTGCGGCAGTCCGCTCGCAACTCCCTGTTGTACGCGACCACCGCGTCGAACTCGGCCCTGCTCCTCGGGTAGAGCGACGGCTGCCGCGCCAGCACGTCCGCCGAGCACCTGATCGGCGCGGACCGGGCGACACCGCGCGGGTCGAAGCCGATGACGTCGAACCGGTCGGTGATCTCCTTGCTGAAGATGCCCTCGGCGGCGAAGGAGAACTCGACGCCCGACCCGCCGGGACCGCCGGGGTTGATGATCATCGCCCCGATGCGTCTCGACGGGTCGCTCGCCTTGCGCCGGGACACCGCGAGCGGGAACTTCTCGCCCTTCGGTCTCGCGTGGTCGACCGGTAACTCCAGGAAGCCGCACTCGATCGCCGGAGCCTCGGCACAGGGCTGCCAGGCGATCGAGCCGGCTCCCCGTTCCGGAGCCGCGACGGCTTGTCCTGTTCCCACCAGCAACGCCGAACTCACCAGCACGGCGCCAAAAACGCGTAGCCGCATGGATTTCCTCCCTGTACAACGGATCTTGAGGGAGGAAACGCTGCCATCAGCTGGTCGTGGTGGTCCAGACCTTCTCAAGCCGTGACACGCCGTCGTTCGTGAGCGTGCCGATGACCCGCAACCGGGCCATGCCACCGTCCGGGTAGATGTCGAGTCGGACGGCCGTCGCCTCCGTCTCGGGCACGAGGAACCGGTGCCGCGTGTCGGGCTGCAGCCGGGTGCGCGGGAGCAGGTCGAACCACGTGTCCGGATCCGCGCGCTCGTCACAGCCGCGCACCGACGCCCAGCCCGGCGCGTTGCCCTTGAAGTGGCTGGTGTCGAGCTCGACCAGCCGCACGACCCCAGGGGCGGCGAGCCGGAGCGACACCCAGTCGTTGCCGTCGTCACGGCGGCGCGCGGTCTCCCAGCCCTCGCCCATGACGGTGGCTTGACCAGGCGCGATGAGGTTGTTGGGCGAGCTGTAGAACATGTTGCTGCACCCGGTGACGACGGCGCCGTTCTCCAGCGCGGCGAGGTCGATGCCGGCCACGAGCAGACGCGGGTCCGCGAGCGGTTCGCCGTGCACGCGCAGACGTGCCACACCGCCGTCCGGGTCGATGGTCAGCCGTACGTGCGTGACGCGACGGCCTTCCTTCACGTCGAAGAAGTGCTTCTCGTCGCCCTTCAACGCCGTGCGTTCGACCAGCGGGAACCAGTCGGTGATCTCGTCGGCGGACGGGTAGCCGTCGGCGTGCGCGCCCTCGACCCAGCAGAACGGCGGGTAGTTGCCCTTGAAGAACGCCGTGTCGACGACGACCCCGCGCACGACGCCGGGCATGCCGAGCCTGACCACGGCCTGGTCGACGCCCGGTGCACGGCGGCGGCGGGTCTCCCAGCCGTCGTAGACCTGGCCTTTGTGGCCGAAGGTGTAGGTCTGGTAGACCGGCTCGGCGGGTTTGATCAGGTTCTCCCGCTCGGCGAACAGTTCGTCGTTCGCCCAGACCACACCTCCACCTGCCGCGCGCGAGGCGAGGTCCGGCAGCCGAGTCCACTCCGTCATGCTTCTCCTCTTCTGAGCAGCTTGCCTTGGGTCGTGCTGATTTCCTTACCCCGCAACCACGTCTGCCGCACGACGCCGTGCAGCGGGCGACCGTGGTACGGCGTGACGGGGTTGCGGTGGTGCAGCGCGTTCTTGTCCACCACGAAGGTCTGCTCCGGCGCGAACACCACGAGGTCCGCGTCCTTGCCCACCTCGATGGCGCCCTTGGTCTCCAGCCCGACCTGGCGCGCCGGGTGCGTCGCCATCCAGCGGACGACGTCGGTGAGCTGGAAGCCGCGTTCCCGCGCGCCCGTCCACACCGCGGGCAGACCGAGCTGCAGCGACGCGATGCCGCCCCACGCCGTGGCGAAGTCGCCCGCCTTCAACTCGACCGTGCTCGGCGAGTGGTCGCTGACGACGAGGTCGATCACGCCGTCGCGCAGGCCCTGCCACAGCGCCTCGCGGTTCTCCTGCTCGCGGATCGGCGGGCAGCACTTGAACTCCGTCTGCCCGTCGTGGATCTCCTCCGCCGTGAAGGTCAGGTAGTGCGGGCAGGTCTCGGCGGTGATCGGCAGGCTCTCCCGCTTGGCGGCGCTCAGGATCGAGAGCGCGTCCGACGACGACAGGTGCAGGACGTGCGTCCGCGCGCCGGTCCTGCGGGTCAGCTCCACGACGTCGCTGATCGCCTTGTTCTCGGCCTCGCGCGGCCGGGACGCCAGGAAGCCCGCGTAGTCCGGTTCGGAGTCACGAACCGTGTGCGCGTCCTCGGCGTGCACGATCGTCAACGCGTCGAGCGTCGCCAACTCCCGCAGCGCGGCTTCCAGTTCCGAGGTCGTCACGGCCGGGAACTCGTCCACGCCCGAGTGCAGCAGGAAGCACTTGAACCCGAAGACGCCGGCCTCGTGCAACGGCTTCAGGTCCGCGAGGTTGCCGGGGATGATGCCGCCCCAGAACCCGACGTCCACCGACACCCTCGCCGCGGCCTTGCGCTTGATCTCCAGCGCGGCGACCTCGACCGTCGGCGGGATGCTGTTGAGCGGCATGTCGATGATCGTCGTGACGCCACCGGCGGCCGCGGCGCGGGTCGCCGTCGCGAAGCCCTCCCACTCGCTGCGGCCGGGGTCGTTGACGTGCACGTGCGTGTCGACCAGGCCGGGCAGCAACACCTCGTCGTCCGCGAGGTGCACGACGTTCGGCGAGTCGATGTGCGGTTCGACGGCGACGATCCTGCCGTCGACGACACCGACGTCGCACGCGATCTCGCCCTGCGGGGTCACGACCCTGCGGGCGCGGAAGACCAGGTCCATGTCCCTCACTGTGACACCCAGTCGCGGGCGATGCGACCGCCTAGAACGGTGAGAAGCGAATCGGCCTGGACCATGCACCGCGTGACGTCCGGTTCGACGTCCAGCAACGCGTAGGCGGCCTTCAGCCCCAGGTCACCGGGCTCGACCGAGCACCGGCCCGCCACCGCGACCACCGGCACGTCACCCGAGGCCCTGACCACGCCGTACGGGGCCTTGCCGTGGCGGGTCTGCGCGTCCAGCGACCCCTCACCGGTGATGACCAGCGACGCGTCCCGAACGGCCTCGGCGAACCCGGCGAGCTCCAGCACGACCTCGATGCCCGGCCGGAACCGCGCGCCGAGCACCGCCAGTGCGGCGAACCCGATCCCGCCGGCCGCACCGGCACCACGTCGTGACGCGTGCTCCGGCCCGATCCGCGAAGCGAAGTCCGCGAGCCGCGCCTCCAGGACCTCCACCTGTTCGGGCGAGGCGCCCTTCTGCGGCCCGTAGACCGCCGCGGCACCGAACGGCCCGAGCAGCGGGTTGTCCACGTCCGAGGCGAGCACCAGGTCGACGCCGTCGAACGACGCCTTGCCGAGCGCCTCCAGCATGCCCGCGCCGCCGTCGGTGCACGCGCTGCCGCCCAGCCCGAGCACGATCGTGGTGCAGCCGACGTCCAGGGCGGCTTTGAGCAGCTCACCGACGCCGTGACTGGTGGCGTCCAGCGGGGCGGGCCGCTCCAGCAACGTCAGCCCGGCGGCCGAGGCCACCTCGACCACGGCGGTCGTGCCGCGGACGGCGAACGACGCGGGCACCGGCTTGCCGACCGGCCCGGCGACCCAGCGCCCCACCTTCAGGAACCCGGCGGCGACGGCGGCGTCGACGGTGCCGTCACCGCCGTCGGCCACCGGGAGCAGGCGCACGTCCACGTCCGGGACCGCCTCCCGCAGGCCGCGCGCGACGGCGGCGGCGACCTGCGGGGCGGTGAGCGATCCCTTGAACTTGTCCGGCGCGATGACCACCTTGGGGACCACGTGACTCACGGCAGCGGCTCGAATTCCCTCATCGCGGCGATCGACGTGCCGTTCGCGGTGTTGCCCTCGCGTTCGATCATGATCTCCACGAGCACGGGCCGCCGCGTGCGGTCGGCCTCCTTGCGGGCCCACTCCAGGGAGGTGCGGATCTCGCCCGGATCGGCGACTTGGACGCCGGAGCACCCGTAGGCCTCCATGATCTTCACGTTGTCCGAGCCCGTGGTGTCGTAGTGGATGTCGACCTCGTACTTCATGTCGTAGCCACCGTGGTCCTCGGCCATCCGGATCAGGCCGAGGTACTCGTTGTTCAGCATGATCAGCACGAACGGCACGTCGTACTGGGCGCCGACCGCGAGTTCCTCCACGAGGAACTGGAACGAGTAGTCGCCGACGACACCGACGACCTCCGCGTCCGGACGCGCCTTCTTCACGCCGATCGCCGCCGGGATCTCCCAGCCGAGCGGTCCGGCCTGGCCGCAGACCTGGTAGTGCCGCGGCTTGTGCGCTTTCTGGTGCTGGCCGGACCAGATCTGGTAGAGCCCGATGGCCGTGACGAAGTAGGTGTCCGGGCCGTAGAACTCGTTGATCTCCTTGAACACTCGCGGGGCCTTGACCGGGACGGTGTCGAAGTCCTCGCGGCGCAACAGCGTCCGCTTGAGCTCCTGGCACCGCTCGACCCACGCGCCCTTGTCCCGAGGTCCGTGCTGCTTCGCCTTGTCCAGCAGGGCCTTCAGGAAGAGCTTGGTGTCCGCGACGATCCCGAGGTCGGGCCCGAAGACCTTGCCGATCTGCGTCGGCTCGATGTCGACGTGGATGAACTTGCGATCGCCGCGGTAGGTGGCGAGGTCACCGGTGTGCCGGTCGCCGAACCGCGCGCCCAGCGCCAGCACCAGGTCCGACTCGAGGAACGACGCGTTGCCGTAGCGCTGCGAGGTCTGGATGCCGGTCATGCCCGCGTAGAGCGGGTGATCTTCGTCGATCGCGCCCTTGCCCATCAGCGTGGCCTGGACGGGGATCTGCAGGAGCTCGGCCAGGTCCAGCAGTTCGGCGGACGCCTCGCCGAGGATGACACCGCCACCGGCGAGCAGCAGGGGGCGTTCGGCGGCCAGCAGCATCTCCAGCGCGCGCTCGACCCGTGCATCACTCGGAACGCTTTTCTGCACCGGCAACGGCTCGTCGATCGTGGAGTCCCACTCGATCTCCTGCTTCTGCACGTCGATCGGCAGGTCGATCAGGACCGGGCCGGGACGGCCGGAGCGGGCGATCCGGAACGCCTCGCGGAAGATCCACGGCATCTGCGCGGCTTCCTTGACCTGCACCGCCCACTTCGTGACGGGCGCGGCGATCGAGACGATGTCGACGGCCTGGAACGCCTCCTGGTGCAGCTTGGAGACCGCGGCCTGGCCGGTGATGCAGAGGATCGGCACGGAGTCGGCCTGCGCGGTGTAGAGACCGGTGATCATGTTCGTGCCGGCCGGGCCGGACGTGCCGATCGCGACACCGACGTTGCCGGTCGTGCGCGACCAGCCGTCCGCCATGTGCGTGGCACCTTCCTCGTGCCGCACGATGAGGTGCTCGATGCCGCCGTCGGACTCCATCGCCTTGTACAGCGGGAGGATCGCGGCGCCGGGGCAGC
The DNA here is from genome assembly GCF_024125735.1 of Lentzea sp. HUAS12. Lineage (NCBI taxonomy): Bacteria > Bacillati > Actinomycetota > Actinomycetes > Pseudonocardiales > Pseudonocardiaceae > Lentzea > Lentzea sp. HUAS12. Next base: position 8,545,297 of record NZ_CP099738.1, on the reverse strand, counting down.
CGAACACGACGTCGATGCCCTCGGACTTGAGGACCTCGACGACCGCCTGCATGACTGGGATCTTCGGCATCTGTCAGGCCCTTCCCGCGAAGTTCTCGATGACCTTGAGCAGCGCGGAGTGGTCGAGGGACCCGTACCCCTGCGCGCGTGCCGCCGCGACCAGCGCGGCGATCTGGTTGGTGACCGGCAGCGCGACGTCGGCGGCCCGTGCCGCGTCCAGTGCGATGCCCATGTCCTTGTGGTGCAGGTCGATCCGGAAGCCCGGCTGGAACTCGCGCGCGATCATGGACTCGCGCTTGAGGTCGAGGATCCGGTTCGCCGCGAGACCGCCCGCGAGCACGTCGAGGCCCGCCTTCGGGTCGACGCCGCTCGCTTCCAGCAGCACGATCGACTCGGCCACGAGGGCGTAGATGCCGCCGACCATCAGCTGGTTCGCGGCCTTCACGACCTGGCCGGCGCCGTGCGGCCCGACGTGGACGATCGTCTTGCCGACGACCTCCAGGAACGGCCGGGCAGCGGCGAAGTCGGCCTCGTCGCCGCCGACCATGATGCTGAGCGACGCCTGGACCGCGCCGGTCTGGCCGCCGCTCACCGGTGCGTCGAGCACGCGGACGTTCGTCAGCTTCTTCGCGATGTCGATCGAGGTGGACGGCCGGATCGTGCTCATGTCGACCAGCAGCGTGCCGTCGTCGAAGGTGACCTCGTCGATCACGGCCTCGACCTGCGGGTGGTTCGGCAGCATCGTGATGACGACCTCGGCGCCGCTCACGGCCTCTTGTGCTGACGACGCGGCCTTGCCGCCGTCGGCGACGAGCTTCTCCAGTGACGCGGAGCTGAGGTCGAACCCCGTCACGTCGTGCCCGGCGGCCACGAGGTGGGCCGCCATCGGGCTGCCCATGATGCCGAGCCCGATGAAACCGATCCTGGTCATGCGTTGTCCCTCCAAGCGAAGGAGTGGGTGACGGGCTTGTACTCGGCGCCGACGAAACCGCTGTAGCCGTTCGCGCGGAGCTTCGCGAGGTGCCCGAAGAGGTCGAGCTCGCCGGTGCCGGGCTCACCACGTCCGGGAGCGTCGGCGATCTGCACGTGACCGATGCGGTCGACGTGGTCGGCGAGGAGGTCGAGGTCGTCGCCGTTCGTGGCGAGGTGGTAGAGGTCCGCGAGCAGCTTCACGTTGCCGCGGTCGATCTCGTCGATCAGCGCGAACGCCTGGTGGGCGGTCTTGATCGGGTACTGCGGCGCGCCGCTCAGCGGTTCGACGACGACCTGCGCGCCGATCTCGGCCGCCACGTCGGCGGCGAAGCGGTAGTTGGCGACGGTCTGCGCGGTGGTCTCGAAGTTGCCGTGCAGCGCGTTGAGCGTGCGGCAGCCGAGCCGGCCCGCGATGGCCGCGGTGACCTCGACGTTCGCGCGGAACTCCGTCTCCCGGCCGGGCCAGCTCGCGACGCCCCTGTCCCCCGCGGGCATGTCGCCCGCGTAGAAGTTCAGGCCGACCAGGCGCACCTGCGCGTCGACGATCGCGTTCTCGAACGCCTCGACCTCGCGCGTCTCGGGTACGGCGTCCGCGAACGGCCACCAGATCTCGACCGCGTCGAACCCGGCGGCCCGCGCGGCGGCCGGGCGCTCCAGCAACGGCAGTTCCGTGAAGAGCATGGACAGGTTTGCGTCGAACATCTCTGGACCCGTTCCTTCCACATTGCGGAAGTAAAATTTCGTACTACGGAGACACTAGACATCCCGCGCAGCCCGGGTCAAGAATGTGGAAGTTCAATTCCGCGATGTAGAAACTTGGAGAACCGTGGACAGCTTCAACAGCGCCCCCGAGGCCGAACTCCGTCCACTGCTCACCGAGTGCCTCGCGGTACCCCGCTGGATCGACGCCGTGGCGGCAGGCAGGCCCTACGCGTCGGTGGATGCTCTCCTCGCGGCTTCTTCGGTTGCCGCACAAGGACTTTCCGACGAGGAGGTGCTCGGCGCGATCGCCGGGCACCCGCGCATCGGCGAACGACAGAAGACAGGTGGGGTGTCGGCGAGGTGGTCGCGGTCCGAACAGTCCGGTGTGGACGCTTCCCAGGCTGATCGCCTGGCGGCCGCCAACGCCGCGTACGAGGATCGGTTCGGGCACATCTACCTGGTGTGCGCGACCGGCCTGAGCGGTGCGGAGATGCTCGACGACCTGTCCAGGCGCATGGACAACCCGCCGGACGTCGAGCTCCGCGTCGTCAACGACGAACTCGCGAAGATCGCCGCCTTGCGGCTGCAGAAGCTGATCGGGAGCTGATTTCATGGCCATCGTCCTGGGCCCCAACCAGTACGGTAAGGCGGAGAACCGCCTCGTCACGGTGTCGCGCAACGGTTCCGTGCACACGATCAAAGACCTGACCGTCAGCACCTCGCTGCGCGGGGACCTGGCGGACACGCACCTCACCGGCGACAACGCCAAGGTGCTCGCGACCGACACGCAGAAGAACACCGTCTACGCCTTCGCCAAGCAGGCGCCGGTCGGGGAGATCGAGGAGTTCGCGCTGCGCCTGGGCCGCCACTTCGTCGGCTCGCAGGAGCCGATCACGGGCGCGCGCATCCTGATCGACGAGCACGCGTGGGACCGCATCGACGGCCACGACCACGCGTTCGCGCAGGGGTCGAACGAGAAGCGCACCACCGCCGTGACGATCGAAGGGTCGCAGGCGTGGGTCGTGTCGGGCGTGCGGGACCTCGTGGTGCTGAAGTCGACCGGATCGGAGTTCCACGGCTACCCGAAGGACCCGTACACGACGTTGAAGGAGACGAACGACCGCATCCTGGCGACGTCGGTGACGGCCCGCTGGCGGTACGCGGGCACGGACGTCGACTGGGCGAAGTCGTTCACCGAGATCCGCTCGATCATGCTGAAGACGTTCGCGGACAAGCACTCCCTGTCGTTGCAGCAGACGCTGTACGCGATGGGCGAGGCCGTGCTGAACGCGCGCTCCGAGGTCGCCGAGGTACGTCTCTCCATGCCGAACAAGCACCACTTCCTGGTGGACCTGAGCGCGTTCGGCCTGGAGAACGACAACGAGGTCTTCTACGCCGCGGACCGCCCGTACGGGCTCATCGAGGGCTCGATCCTGCGGGACGACGCCCCGGACGCGGGGCTTGCCTGGAGTACTTTGCCAGCCTTCTGAACACGACCGGGTTGAACAGGCTCGCCGGCGAGGCGACCATGTGCACGACCCGGACGAAGCGCCGGAACAGGTCGGGGTCGTGCACGATCCCGGCCTGCCACTTCTTCATGTACCAGCCGAGCACACCGCGGGGCCTGTCCTCGACCCAACCGCGGTCGGCGTTGCTGGACAGGGCCCACGAGCCGTTCGCGGTTCTTGCGACCTTGTGCTGGAACGCCCGGCACCCCTTGGCGCTGAAGTCGTCGTGCCGGCGGAACAACAGCGCCTCCATCGCCGCGACGGTGATGCCCTGCCCGTACACGGGGTTGAAGGCGCACACCGCGTCCCCGACCGCCACCAGCCCGCCCGGCCAGTTCCCGATCGCCTCGAAGGCGTTGCGGCGACTGGCGGTGCGGGCGAACAGGTAGACGGGCGTGAGCGGTTCGGCGTCCCGCAGCATCTCCGAGATCGGCACCCGCAACGAGTCGAGGAACTCCTGGTACCCGTCGAGATCGCGCGGCGGGTGGTCCCCGGCGGCGCCCTGCGCGGTGACCATCAGCCGGTCGCCCTCCACGCGCATCGCGGCGACGCCCCGCGGCAGGTTCGGCGCGGACAGGCTTTCCGCGTACACCACGGGGAAGTCCTCCGGCGCGGTGTAGATCCGCGTCGCGTACCCGGTGCGCGAGTCGACGACCTCGGGCTCCGGCACGGTGATCCCCGCGTCCGCGAGCCAGGCGGGCAGCTTCGACGACCTGCCGGACGCGTCCACCACGAGGTCGGCGTCGATCTTGCCGTGGTCACGCGTGAGCACGCCGTCGACCCGCCCGTCGCGGAAGGACAGCCCGGTGACGTGCACGCCCTGCCTGATCTCGGCCGTCACCCGCCGCCGGATGCGGGTCTCCAGCAGCGGGCGGCTGAGCGACAGCAGCGGCAACCCGATGGGCGTGCGGGCGAGCCAGCCCTGCGGGTTGAGGATCCGCATGTCGCCCGCGTCGGCGAGCGCCGCGCCTGCCTCGACGAGCTCCTCACGGAGACCGGGGAAGAGTTCCTCCAGCAGCTCACCGCCGCGCACCAGCAGCCCGTGCACGTGCCTGCCCTGCGGCACACCCGCGCGCGGTTCGGCCTCGTCGGTGAGCTCGTCCCGTTCCAGCACAACGACTTCGTGCGACTCGCCCAGCACGCGCGCCGCCAGCAAGCCGGCGATTCCCCCGCCCATCACCACGGCCCTCATGAGGCCATTCAACCAGGACGGTCAGTGGTTTTCCCTCGTGCGCAACGACATCTGCTGGTCGCGCCACGAGTGGAACAGGTCGGCCTCGCTGTACCAGCCGACGCCCGTCGGCCGTTCGCCGGTGACCATGAACTCGATCAGCAGCTGCCGGTACAGGTCGAGCGGAACACCGACACCGGGCGGGAAGTCCGTGTACTTCTCGTTGACGTACGGCGCTTCCGGCGACCCCTTGGGCCAGCCCATGAAGGCGTTGTCGACGAAGTACATGTAGCCCCACGCGCCGCGCACGGCGAGAACGACGTTGTGGTCCGGTTCGCCCTCGGAGGTGAGGTCGCGGCCGAAGTGGTCGAGCGACCCGTCGTTGCACTCGGGCCTGCCGAGCAGCCGGATCACCGTGTCGACGTCCGCCTCGCACGCCACGACCTGGTACTTGTGCTCCGCGGAGTCGAGGTCGGGTAGGCCGGTCCAGAGGCCGGCTCGCATGCTCATGCGAGCACCCTGCACCCATCGCCGGGAACATTCGACAACCATGGACAGAACCACACGAACGGATGACGCCCCGATCAGCTCGATCGGGTTACAAGCCCCCGCAGTGCTGACTCGTCCAGACCCGTCGCGGCCTGCACCTCCACCGGATCGAGCGCACCGCAGTCCACCGCACGGAGAAAGAACGCGGAGAGTGCTTGAGCTGTCGCCGGTTCGTCCAGCACCCCGCCGGAGATGTGCTGCACGTACGACCTGAGCCGCGCGGCGTCGGCCTCCAGGCCCTCGCGGTAGAAGGCGTAGACGGCGGCGTAGCGCGTCACCAGCTGTGCCGGGTGGAGGTCCCAGCCCTGGTAGAAGCCGTGGTCCAGCGAACGCCGGGTGAGCCGGTAGTGCGTGTCCCAGCCGAGCTGCTTCTGGTCGCCGACGGGCAGGACGTTGGTCGAGCCGTCGGACAGCCGCACGCCCGTGCCCGCCGCGGACACCTGCATCACGTGCCGTGCGAAGTCGCACGCGCCGTGGGCGAGGTGCTGCTGCGCGGCGGACAGCCCGCAGTCCGCCGTGTAGTCGTAGGTGCCGAAGTGCAGCCCGGTGACGCGGCCGCGGCCCGCCTCGATGAACCGCGGGATCGCGAGCCGGCCCTGCGAGTCCACGACGGACCGGGTCGTCTCGACCTGGATCTCGAACCGCAGGTCCCCGCCGAAGAGGTCGAGCACCTCGCCGAAGACCTCGACCTGCTCGACCGACGTCACCTTGGGGAACGTGATCACGAAGCCCGGCGGCACCTCGCCCAGCGCCGTCAGGAAGATGTCCAACGTCCGCAGGCCGCGCTCGCGCAGTTCGGCGTTGTCGAACGACTTGATCCGCAGCCCGAACGACGGCGGCGCCGTGCCGTCGGCGATCCACCGGGACAACAGGATCGCCGTGGACTCGGCGTCCATGTCCTCGACGTCGTCCTCGGGCGCGCCGTAGCCGTCCTCGAAGTCGATCCGCAGGTCCTCGACCGGCTCCCGGCGGAGCTTCGCCTCGACCCGTTCCAGCACACCGTCCGGCAGCGGCGGGAGCAGGTCCGGCTCGATCGACTCCAGGGCCTCGCGCCCCCAGTCGCCGATCGTGGACCCGATGATGCGCCCGGCGGGCACGTAGCACGTGTGCACGGGCTGACGGCCCACCGGGAAGCTGCGTTCCACATCGGACAGACGCGCGGTCACGCGCGCGACGTCCTCAGGGGACAGCGATGTTCGATACATCAGATGCGCTCGTAGGCGGGCAGCGTCAGGAAGTCCACGAAGTCCTCGGACAACGCGACCTGCTCGAACAGCTCGACGGCCGCCGCGACGTGCGGACCTTCCAGTTCCCCACCGACCCGCGCGAGCACCTCGCGCACCGCGTCCGGCGTGACCTGCGTGCCGTCGTCGAGCACGACCTTGTTGTTGACCCACTGCCAGATCTGCGACCGGCTGATCTCCGCGGTGGCCGCGTCCTCCATGAGGTTGTGGATCGCCGCCGCGCCGTTGCCGCCCAGCCAGGACGCGATGTAGCGCACGCCGACGTCGACGGCGCCCTCCAACCCGGCCCGCGTCGCCGCGCCGCCCGCCGACTTGAAGTCGAGCAGCTGCTCGGCCGTCACACTGACCTCGGGACGCTGCTTGTCGATCTGGTTGGGCTTCCCGTCCAGCACCCCGTCGAAGATCTCCCGGCAAATCGGCACGAGATCAGGATGCGCCACCCACGAGCCGTCGAAACCATCGTTCGCCTCGCGCGTCTTGTCCTCGCGGACCTTGCGCAGCGCGTTCTCGGTGACCTCGGGATCACGCCTGTTGGGAATGAACGCGGCCATGCCACCCATGGCGAACGCCCCGCGCTTGTGGCACGTCTTCACCAGAAGCTCGGTGTACGCGCGCATGAACGGCGCCGTCATCGTCACGCTGTTGCGGTCCGGCAGCACGTAGTCCGCACCCGCGTCCCGGAAGTACTTGATGACGCTGAAGAGGTAGTCCCACCGTCCGGCGTTGAGCCCCGACGCGTGGTCGCGCAGCTCGTAGAGGATCTCCTCCATCTGGAACGCGGCGGGGATCGTCTCGATCAGCACCGTCGCCCGGATCGTGCCGTGCGGCACGCCCTTGAGCTTCTGCGCCGTGGTGAAGACGTCGTTCCACAGCCGCGCTTCGAGGTGCGATTCCATCTTCGGCAGGTAGTAGTACGGCTTGCCGATCTCGGCGTTGTGGAAGAAGTGCAACCCGAAGTCCACAAGCGCACCCACGGCGTTCTTGCCGCCGAACTGGAGGTTGCGCTCGTCGAGGTGCCATCCGCGCGGCCGCACGACGATCGTCGGGTACGGCCCGCCCTTGAGCTTGTACTCCTTGCCCTCCGGCGAGGTGAACTCGATCGTCTCGCGCGCCGCCTCGTACAGGTTCACCTGCCCCTGCACGACGTTGTCCCAGTGCGGCGTGTTCGCGTCCTCGAGGTCCGCGAGCCACACCTTCGCACCCGAGTTGAGCGCGTTGATCGTCATCTTCCGCTCGGTGGGCCCGGTGATCTCGACGCGCCGATCACGCAGTGCCTCAGGCGCCGGAGCCACCTGCCACTCGCCGTCCCGCACGTCCTGCGTCTCGGGCAGGAATCCGAGGGGCCGGCGCTCCTTGCGAAGAGCGAGCAACTCGTCCCTGCGGGCGGCGTGCGCCTCATGCAGCTTCGCGACGAACTCAAGAGCCTCTTCGGTCAGGACCTGCACCTGGATCCACCTCTCTCGGTTTTGCTGTGTGGACTATAGTTTTTGCATTGCGGAACTGCAACGGGAGGAGCCGCACGTGTCCACAGGTGGCGTGCAGTCCCTGCAAAGAGCCTTCGACCTGCTGGAACGCCTGGCAGACGCAGGCGGCGAGGCCTCGCTCTCGGAGCTGGCCACCACGACGGGCCTGCCCCTGCCCACGATCCACCGCCTCATCCGCACCCTTGTCACGCTGGGCTATGTCCGCCAGAACAGCAACCGCCGCTACACCCTCGGCTCGCGCCTGATCCGCCTCGGCGAGACCGCGTCCCGCCAGTACGGCACCTGGGCGAGACCCCTGCTGTCACAGCTGGTCGACTCGGTGGAGGAAACGGCGAACCTGGCCGTCCTGGACGGCGACGAGGTCGTCTACGTGGCGCAGGTGCCGTCGAAGCACTCGATGCGCATGTTCACGGAGGTGGGCCGCCGCCTGCTGCCCCACGGCACCGGCGTGGGCAAGGCGATGCTGTCGCAACTCCCCCGCGCCGACGTGCGAGCGCTGCTGGAGCGCACGGGCCTGCCCTCGTACACCTCGAACACGATCACGGACGCGTCCGAACTGCTCGACTCGCTGGACGAGATCTCGGAGCGCGGCTACGCGCTGGACGAGTCGGAGCAGGAACTCGGCGTGCGGTGCATCGCGGTACCGGTGGTGGGCGGCCCGACGCTGGCCGCGGTCTCGGTGTCGGGCCCGGAGGGCAGGCTCACGAAGGATGCGGTGAACCGCATCCTCCCGGAGGTGCTCGCGGTGGCGAAGAGGCTGGCGGACCAGGCCGCAACGGCCTGAGCCGCGGCCGACGGGTCTCGCGGGCGGTGACGGGGCGGGCGACGGCTTCGCCCGCGCCTCCCATCGAACGAACTGGCAGTACAGCTAGCCGAGGAGCGCGTCCACGAAAGCCCCAGGCTCGAACGGGGCAAGGTGGTCAGCCCCTTCACCAAGCCCGACCAACTTCACCGGCACCCCGAGCTCACGCTGAACCTGGAACACGATCCCACCCTTGGCAGTCCCGTCCAGCTTGGTCAGCACAATCCCGGTGATGGCGACCTGCTCAGCGAAAACCCGAGCCTGAGTCAACCCGTTCTGCCCAGTGGTGGCATCCAGAACCAGCAGGACCTCATCGACCACGGCCTGCTTCTCCACCACCCGCTTCACCTTGCCGAGCTCATCCATGAGCCCGACCTTGGTGTGCAACCGCCCAGCGGTGTCGATCAAAACCGTGTCCACCCCGGCATCCACCCCGCGCTTCACAGCGTCGAAGGCGACAGAAGCCGGATCTCCACCCTCAGGCCCGCGCACGGTCTCCGCACCGACCCGCTTGCCCCAGGTCTCCAACTGGTCGGCAGCAGCGGCCCGGAACGTGTCGGCCGCCCCCAGCAGCACCGTGCGCCCATCGGCAACGAGAACGCGCGCGAGCTTGCCGGTGGTCGTGGTCTTGCCCACCCCGTTGACACCCACGACGAGCAGCACGGCGGGCTTGCCGGCGTGCGGCAGCGCCTTCAACGACCGGTCCATCCGGGGCCCGAGCGCATCCACCAGCACCGACCGCAGCAGCTTCTGCGCGTCCGCCTCGGACCGCACACCGGCCCCGGCGAGCTTCGAGCGCAGGGTCTCCACGATCTCCGTGGTCGTGGCCGCGCCGAGGTCCGCGATCAGCAGCGTGTCCTCGACGTCCTGCCACGAGTCCTCGTCCAGGTCGCCCGCACCCAGCAGACCCAGCAGCGAGGTCCCGAACGCGTTGCGGGACTTCGAGAGCTTCCCGCGCAGTCGCTCCAGGCGGCCTGAGGTCGGCTCGATCTCCTCGACCTCGGACGCCTCGGCGGGCAGGTCGACCTCGACGAAGCCGCGCTTCACGGAGTCGCGCGGCACGGAGGCGTCGTCGCCGACGCCCGGCTGGCCGTCGACCTCGGTCCGGTCGGCCACCGGGTGCTCCACGGGAGCCGGGTGCACGGGGGTCACCTCGCCCACCGCGACCGCCTCGGCCTCGGTGGCTTCGGGCGCGGCCGGGGTGAACGTGATCCCGGACGCGGCCTGGTATCCGCCGGGCTTCGGCGTCTCCTCCTTCTGGGTCAGGCTGATGCGACGGCGACGCGTCAGCACCACACCGGTCACCAGCGCGGCGATCAGCACGACCGCCACGACGACGAGGATCAGGACAAGGGAGGACGTCGACACGGACTCATGGTTTCACAGTCGCGCATGTGATCTGTCAACCAGTTGTTGCTCAATTAGGCGAAGATTTCACCAGAGCTCTTGCGCCGTGCCACGGTGTGGAATAGACCACACGTCGTGAGGGTGATCGGACTGATTTCCGGCACGTCGATGGACGGCATCGACGTGGCCGTCGCCGACCTGTCGATCCACGGCGACGTCGTCGAGCTCGTGCCGGTGCAGTGCGCCGAGCACCCGTTCCCGAAGGACCTCCTGGAGAAACCCCGGGACCTCGCCGAAGTGTGCGCCTTCGACACGTCGCTCGGGCAGGCCTTCGGCGAAGTCGCCGCCGGGTACCTCCCCGCGGACCTGATCAGCTCGCTCGGGCAGACCGTCCACCACGAGGTGCAGGACGGCGAGTGCCTCGGCACGCTGCAGCTCGGCCAGCCCGCCTGGATCGCCGAACGCACGGGCGTCCCGGTGATCGCCGACCTGAGGGTGCGCGACGTCGCGGCGGGTGGCCACGGGGCACCGCTGGCCAGCACGCTCGACGCGTTGTGGCTCGCCGGCATGGACGGCAACGCGGTCGCGCTCAACATCGGCGGCATCGCGAACATCACCGTCGTCACGCCGGGAAGTGCGCCGATCGCCTACGACACCGGCCCCGGCAACGCGTTGATGGACGCCGTCATGGAGGTCCTCTCGAACGGCGAACGCCGCCAGGACACCAACGGCGAGTTCGCACGACGAGGCACCGTGAGAGAAGACGTCCTCAAGAAGCTCCTCGCCGACCAGTACTACGCGAAGCCGTGGCCCAAGTCGACGGGCAAGGAGCACTTCAACGCCGAGTACCTGCAGGGCTTCCCCACGGTCCAGGCCGAGGACATGCTCCGCACGCTCGCCGAGCTCACCGCCCGCACCATCGCCGACGCCTGCCGCGCGCACGACGCGAGCACCGTCGTCGCGTCCGGCGGCGGCATGCGCAACCCCGTGCTGGTCGAGGCCCTGACCAAGGCGCTCGACCCGGTCCCGTTGCGGATCAGCGACTCGCTGGGCCTGCCGCGCGACGGCAAGGAGGCCTACCTCGCCGCGCTGCTCGGGTTCCTGACGTGGCACGGGGTTCCCGGCAACACGCCGTCCGCGACCGGCGCGTCCGGCCCGCGGCTGCTCGGCAGCATCACGCCCGGCAGCGGACCGCTGCGGCTGCCCGAGCCCGTCACCACCGCTGTGACCAAGCTGAAAGTGGGGGAACCGAAGTGCGCGCACTAGACCTCGCGATCATCGCCCTGTTCCTCGTCGGCATGCCGTTGATCGGCATGGCGATCGGCGGCAGGCAGAAGTCGTCCACCGACTACTTCGTCAGCGAGAAGCGCATCTCGTGGTGGGTCGTCTGCCTGTCCGTGGTGTCCGCGGAGACCTCGACGCTCACGGTGCTGAGCGTGCCGGTGATCGCGTACATGGCGACGCCCGCGCAGGGCGGCATGACGTACCTGACGCTCGCGCTGGGCTACATCGTCGGCCGGATCATCGTCAGCTTCGTGCTGCTGCCGCGCTACATCGCCGGTGACCTCGTGACGGCGTACGCGTTCCTGGGCAAGCGGTACGGCAACGGCATGCGCGCCACGGCGTCCGTCACGTTCCTCTTCACGCGCCTGCTCGCGGACGGCATCCGGCTCTTCGCGACGGCCATCCCGATCAAGGTCGTGCTCGCCGAGTACGGCATCACCGCGTCGTACTGGGCGATCGTGGTGGCGCTCGGCATCGCGATGGTGTTCTACAGCTTCTTCGGTGGCGCCCGCGCCGTCGTCTGGGTCGACGCGATCCAGATGCTCTGGTACGTCCTCGGCGGCCTCGTGGTGATCTGGGTGCTGGCCGGACAGCTGCCGGACGGCTGGTTCTCGAAGGCCGCCGACGTCAACAAGTTCCAGCTCTTCGACTTCACGAGCTCACCGCTGACGGGCGCCTACCCGTTCGTCGCGGCGTTCTTCGGCGGCGCGTTGCTGTCGATGGCCTCGCACGGCGCCGACCAGCTGATCGTGCAGCGGCTCATGGCCACGCGGGACGTGAAGTCGGCGCAGAAGGCGTTGATCGCCTCCGGTTTCGTGGTGTTCCTGCAGTTCGCGTTCTTCCTGTTCATCGGCGTGATGATGTGGGCGTTCTACGCCGGCGTCGACCCGGTGAAGGACCTGGGGCTGAACAACAAGGACGAGCTCTTCGCCCACTTCATCGTCAACGACCTGCCGAGCGGCCTGTCCGGCTTCGTGATCGCCGGCATCCTCGCCGCCGCGCTCTCGTCGTCGTTGGGCGCCTTGGCCTCCAGCACCGTCACGGACGTCTACGAGCGCATCCGCAAGACCCCGATGACCGACGACGAACGCCTGCGCCACGGCCGGATCTGGACCCTCGTGTGGGCGGGTCTGCTGATCGTCTGCGCGGGCCTGTTCGCCTCCTCGAACAAGACCACGGCGGATCCGATCGTGGTGCAGGCGCTGGGCATCGCCGGCTACACCTACGGCGCGCTGCTCGGGGCCTTCCTCCTCGGCCTGATCTTCAAGCGCGTCACGCAGGCGGACGCGATCATCGCGTTCGTGGCGACGGTGCTGGTCGTCGGTTTCGTCATCCTCGGTGTCAAGTTCGCCGGCAGCACTCCGACGATCGACTTCGGGAAGGCGACCGCCGACCTGAAGTCCCTGACCGGGTGGTGGAACACGCCCCTGGGGGTGGCGGTCACCTTGCTGGTGGGTGGGTTGCTGTCATTGAGGCGTTCACGCGATGTGCCGGTACGAGATGAGCTCGATGTGAAGGCGGAATCCTAGGCGGGCGAACATGTTCTGCGAGCTCTCGTTGCCCGCGTGGATCGACGCGGCGGCCTGCGGTCGTGCACCGTGGTCCGCCGCGAGCTTCCACAGCAGTTCGGTGACGAGAGCGGCGCCGACGCCCTGACCCCGGACGCCGGGTTCGACGGCCACGAAGTCGACGTAGTACTCCTCGGGTTGCGCCTTGCCCGCGGCGTACCCGAGGACGCGTTGGCCGTCCATGGCGACGACGACCGTGCGTTTGGCCGGATCGGATTCGACGAGTTGTCTGCCGGACAGGTACGTGTGCGGAAAACATCGCTCGTGCAGGACGGCGACGGCCTCGTGCACGAAGTGGTCTGTCGGGAGGACGCGCATCTCGCGGTCGCTGGGGCACTTGGCGTCCCGCAACAGCAACGTGCGCAGGTCCCCGTTGTCGAGGACGTGGATGGCGCTCGCCTTGCCGGCGCTGAAGGCGTGCCGTTCGGCGAACGCCGCGAGTCGCCGGTGGGCGGTGTGCCCGTAGAGCTCGAGGTCGGTGATGCCGGTGAGGAGCTCGGTGGCGCGCCGGAACAGGGCGTCGGCGGTCTGGTCCCAGATGCGGCTGCCCGCGGGGTGGTTGACCGGTACGTCGACGAACGGCCCGTGCAGCCACGCACGGCCGAGCTCGGCGTCGACCTCCACGCTGAGCATGCCGGTGATGTTGTCGTCGGCGTCGACGGCCACCACCGTGCAGTCGGCCCAGCTGGGCTCGAACTCGCCGAGCTCCGCGCGGAGCTCTTCGACTGTCTCACCGAGGTACCCGATGTGGTGCGCGTTGTCGGCCTGGAGCCGGACCAGCAGCGCCATCGTGGCGCCGAGGTCGCCAGGTTCGGCGAAACGGATGTCGTACATGGGTGGAATGGTCACTCGCACGGCCGTTCGAAGCGAGGGAGTTTTCGGCGGTCCCGGGTAACGGACGCGGCGCCCGGTAAAATGACGTGGATGTCGTCCGAAGAACTGGCCGTCCGGAGCGCCGAGGCCGAGGCCAAGGCCCACGCGGGCGACTTCCGGGGCGCCGCCGCCGAGTTCAGGACCCTCGCCAGGGACTGCGCGCGGACGATGGGCGCGGACGACCCGCAGACCCTCGCCGTCCGGCTGAACCTCGCACGGGTGCTGGGCACGGCGAAGCAGGTCACGAAGGCCATCGACGTCTGCGAGCGCCTGCTGCGCGACCAGGCCCGCGTCCTCGGCCCCGAGCACGCCGACGTCCTGGAGACCAGGCAGTTGCTCGCCAATCTGCGCTACCAGTCGGGTGACTCGGAGGGCGCCGCGGCGGAGCTGGAGCAGCTCCACACCGCGCTGTCGCGGCTGTTCCTGCCGACCCACGACCGGATCACGAAGGTCAAGCGCGACATCGCGTTCCTGAAGCGCTCGCCCTGACGCGGGAGACAACACTCACACCGGCGCACTGCGCGACGCTGCTATGCCGCGCCACGTTCACCGACGTCGCAGGCAAAACCACCAGATTCGGGCTTGCAGGGCAGGTGAGGGTGGGGGACTCTTCTACGGTGAGTGAGGAAACGATCCAACTCGATCTCAACGAATCCGGGGTGGCCGTCGACCTGCCCTTGCCGGCGAACAACCGGGACGGCGTCCAGGGAGTTCCCTACCGGCCGGTCGAATTCCGAGACGATGATCTTCCGTCAGCACTGGAACGCGCTGCCGCCTGGTTGCGGCAGACCCAGGACTGGCTGGGCGAACCCGTGGACGTGATCGCAGTTCATCTCGACTACGACGACAGGCACGGCAACCCGTATTACGACCTCAAGTTGCTCTGCAACGAAGAGGACCTGGCGGGCGTGCCCAAGGTCATGCGAGAACACGAAGGGTCAGCTACCGGTCAGTAGCTTTTCCGGCTACCGTTCGGAAGCATGTCGGATCGCGTATATCCCCCGGTGATCGCCGCAGCGAAGACCATGTTCAAGGTGCTCGACCTGCGGATCACCGTGGAGGGGGCGCACCACGTCCCGCGCACGGGTGCAGCGGTGCTGGCGTCGAACCACGTCAGCTACCTCGACTTCATCTTCGCGGGCTACGGCGCGCAGCTCTCGGGGCGCCTCACGCGGTTCATGGCGAAGCACGAGATCTTCGCCAACAAGATCGCAGGCCCGCTCATGCGCGGCATGCACCACATCCCCGTCGACCGGAGCGCGGGCCAGGCCTCCTACCAGCAGGCCCTGTCCGCGCTCCGCACCGGCGAGGTCGTCGGGATCTTCCCCGAGGCCACCATCAGCCGTTCGTTCACGGTCAAGGACATCAAGTCCGGCGCGAACCGCCTGGCGCACGAGGCCGGCGTCCCGATCATCCCCGTCGCGCTGTGGGGCACCCAGCGCCTGTGGACCAAGGGCCGCCCCAAGAACCTGACCCAGCGGCACGTGCCGGTCACCATCCTCATCGGCGAGCCGTTCGAGGCCTCCCCCGGCGACTCCGGCGACGAGGTTCTGCACAAGCGGATGCGTGAACTGCTGGACACCGCACAGGCGAACTACCCGAACGAGCCGGGCGCCTGGTGGGTTCCGAAACACCTGGGTGGCACCGCGCCGACGCCGGAAGAGGCCGCCGCTCTGGACGCCCGCGGGCGCTGAGCAGGCGATACAAGGTTCTTGCAAGCCGCTCGCGCCATAGTGGCCGTGCGCACGAAGTGGTGGGTCCGCACTGGGGGAACTCATCCTTCGAGCGCACGGGACGCGTCCGCACGGTGTGAAGGGGGACCCTTCTCTCCGAGGAGGGGCACCGGGCTGACGCGGCTCGAACGCAGAGGCAGCGGCCGGGGTCGGTTGTCCCCCAGGCACCGCCCCGTCCGCCCTCTCAGGCCTCTGCTTCCGCCGGTTCCGGTGCAGGTTCCGCGGGGGCCTCCGCGGCGGGTTCGGCCGTGGCAGGCTCCGCCGCACGCGCCGGTGCGTCCGCCGACGAGCGCAGCCGCTGCGAGATCACCTGCGAGATGCCGTCCCCGCGCATCGAGACGCCGTAGAGGGCGTCCGCGATCTCCATGGTCGGCTTCTGGTGGGTGATGATCAGCAGCTGCGAGCGGTCCCGCAGCTGCTGGAACAGGCCGATCAGCCGGTGCAGGTTCGTGTCGTCCAGCGCGGCCTCGACCTCGTCCATCACGTAGAACGGTGAGGGGCGGGCGCGGAAGATCGCGACCAGCATCGCGACCGCGGCCAGCGACTTCTCGCCACCGGAGAGCAGCGACAGGCGCTTGACCTTCTTGCCGGGCGGGCGGGCCTCCAGCTCGATGCCGGTGGTCAGCATGTCGTCGGGCTCGGTCAGCACCAGGCGGCCGTCGCCACCGGGGAACAGGACCTTGAAGACGATCTCGAACTCGCGCGCCACGTCCTCGTAGGCCAGCGTGAAGACCTCGAGGATCTTGTCGTCGACCTCCTTCACGACGGTGAGCAGGTCGCGGCGGGTGTCCTTGATGTCCTCGAGCTGCGTGGAGAGGAACTTGTAGCGCTCCTCCAGCGCGGCGAACTCCTCCAGCGCGAGCGGGTTCACCTTGCCCAGCAACGAGAGGTCGCGCTCGGCGCGCTTGGCGCGGCGGGCCTGGGTGTCGCGGTCGTACGGCATCGGCTGCGGCTCGGAGACCTGCTCACCGCGTTCCTTGGCCGCGGTGTACTCGGCCATCTCGGCGGCCGAGGCGGGCACCATGACGTCCGGGCCGTACTCGTTGACCAGGTCGTCGAGACCGATGCCGAAGTCCTCGGCGATCTTGGTCTCCAGCTGCTCGATGCGCATGCGCTGCTCGGCGCGCAGGACCTCGTCGCGGTGCACGGCGTCGACGAGCTTCTCCAGCTCGCCGGACATCTCCCGCACGACGTTGCGCACCTGGGTCAGCAGGAGCTCGTGCTGCTGGCGGCGTTCCTGGGCCTGGTCGCGCTCACGGGCGGCGCGGGCCAGCGAGATCTCGATGCGTTCGAGCGCCTGCTCACCGCCTCGGACGACGGCCTTGGCGACGACCGCACCGCGCGCACGGTGGGCCGTGGCGCGTGCGTGGCGTTCTCGGGCCTCACGCTCAGCGCGTGCGGCACGACGCAGGCCCTCTGCCTTGCCCTGTACGGCCCGAGCGCGCTCTTCGGCCGTGCGCTGCACCAGACGCGCGTCCATCTCGCTCTGGCGCGCCTGAGCGAGCTCCGCGGACAACGCGTCGCGCTGCTCGGTGTCCGGCTCGTCGTCGAGGGTCTGCTCCTCCTCGGCCATCAGCAGCCGCTCTTCGAGCTCGCCCAGCTTCATCAGGGCTTCCTCGCGCGACCGCTCGACCTTGGCGCGCTGCTCGCTGATGCGGCTGACCTCGGCCTCCGCCGACCGCACGGCCGCGGCCATCCGGTTCAGCCGCTCGCCGGAGCGGGCCTGGCGGACCTTGGCCTCCTGCATGGCCTCCTTGACCGCGTCGAGCACCTTGCGGCGGGCCTGCTGCTCGGCGCGGGCGCCCTCCAGCGCGGCGGAAGCGTGCTCCAGCGCCCGTTCCGCGGACGCGAGCTGCTCCTGCGCCTCGTCGACGGCGGCCTGCACCTCGATCACGCTCTGGCCCTGGGCGCCCGAACCACCGACGGCCCAGTCCGTGCCGAAGAGGTCGCCGTCCCTGGTGACCGCGCGGCCGCTGAACCGCGCCGCGGAGTCCAGGTCGTCGACGACCGCGAGGCGGTCGAGGGCGCGGGCCAGCGCCGGCCGCAACGCCTCGGGCGCGTGCACGACGTCGATGGCCCAGCGCGCGCCGTACGGCAGGTGGCCCCACCCGGAGGTGTCCACAGTGGACCCGTGCGAGCCGATCAGCACGCCGGCGCGTCCGGCGTCCTTCTCCTTCAACAGCTTCAGAGCGGCGAGCGCACCTTCACCGGACGACACGGCGACGGCGTCGGCGATCGGGCCGAGGGCCGCGGCCAGCGCCACCTCATAGCCCGGCTCCACGGTCAGC
The DNA here is from genome assembly GCF_024125735.1 of Lentzea sp. HUAS12. Taxonomy (NCBI): domain Bacteria; kingdom Bacillati; phylum Actinomycetota; class Actinomycetes; order Pseudonocardiales; family Pseudonocardiaceae; genus Lentzea; species Lentzea sp. HUAS12. The sequence continues at coordinate 8,527,772 of NZ_CP099738.1, read as the reverse complement.
AGCGCGGCGACGGACCCCAGCAGCCCCGGCACGTCCGACGCGAGCAGCGCGCCCGCACCGTCCTTGCGCGTGAGGCCCAACGAGAGCGCGTCGACGCGTGCGCGCCACGACGCGATGTCCCGCTCCGCGGTGCGTTCGGCCTTCACGAGCTCCTCGACGCGCTGGCGTGCCGCGTCGTTGGACTGCACGGCCTGGCGGTGGCGTTCGTCGAGGTCGTTGTCGCCCTCGTCCTCGTAGCCGGTGACCGCCTGCGCCTCGGCCAGTTCGATCGAGGCGAACTCGACGCGTTCGGAGGCCTCGGCGACCGTGACGGAGAGGCGTTCGATCTCCTCGGCGGTCGCGTTCGTCTTGCTGCGCAACGCCTCCACCTGACCGGAGAGGCGCGCGAGGCCCTCCCGGCGGTCGGCGATCGCGCGGACGGCGGCGATGTGCGCCTTCTCCGCCTGCGAGACCATGCGCTCCAGTTCGGACCGCGTCTCCACGGCCTCCGCGAGCGCGATGCGGGCCTCGGTGACGCCCTCCTGGAGCTCCAGCTCCATCTCGGCGGTCTCCTCGGCCTCGCGGTCGAGGTCGTCGGGGTCCCGGCCGCGGCTCGGCGCGTCCACGACGTCGGAGAGGTGGCGGGCGCGTTCGGCGGCGAGGCGGACGGTGCCGCGGAGACGTTCCTCCAAAGCGGACAGCCGGTACCAGGTGTCCTGCGCGGCCTGCAGCTTCGGCGAGTCGGCCGCGACCCGCTCCTCCAGCTCGTTCTGCTGGTACTGGGCGGCCTGCAACGACTTCTCGACCTCGGCGCGGCGCACGCGGGCCTTCGCCTCGTCGTGCTCCTCCTGCGCGATGGCCTCGCGCTGCGTCACCAGGTCGTCGGCGAGCAGGCGGAGTTTGCTGTCCCGCAGCTCGGACTGGACGACCTGCGCGCGGCGAGCGATCTCCGCTTGCTTGCCCAGGGGCTTGAGCTGGCGGCGCAGCTCGGCGGTGAGGTCGGTGAGGCGCGTCAGGTTCGCCTGCATCGCCTCGAGCTTGCGCAGCGCCTTTTCCTTGCGCTTGCGGTGCTTCAGGACGCCGGCGGCCTCTTCGATGAAGGCGCGGCGTTCCTCCGGTTTGGACTCGAGGATCGCGGCGAGCTGGCCCTGACCGACGATCACGTGCATCTCGCGGCCGATGCCGGAGTCCGAGAGCAGCTCCTGGATGTCCATCAGGCGGCACGAGTTGCCGTTGATCTCGTACTCGGTGGCGCCCTCGCGGAACATGCGGCGGGTGATCGACACCTCGGTGTACTCGATCGGCAGCATGCCGTCGGCGTTGTCGATCGTCAGCGTCACCTCGGCGCGACCCAGGGGCGCGCGGCCGGACGTGCCGGCGAAGATGACGTCCTCCATCTTGCCGCCGCGCAGGTCCTTGGCACCCTGCGTGCCCATCACCCAGCGCAGCGCGTCGAGCACGTTGGACTTGCCGGACCCGTTGGGGCCGACCACACAGGTGATGCCGGGCTCGAAGCGCAGCGTGGTAGCCGAGGCGAAGGACTTGAAGCCCTTCAGCGTCAGGCTCTTGAGATGCACGCGGGGCAGAGTACCCAAACGCTTGCGGCCGATGCGGGACCCCGGCGCCGACCTGCGTTTCTACGGACGGAGAGTGACCAGCAACCCGCTCTCGTCCGACACCTCCAGACGATCGATCTCCTCGACCCGGAACGACGTGGAACCGGGAATCCGCTCGTCAGGGGCGTGGTCGGAGCCCCACCAGCCGCCGACCTCCCGCTGGCCCCGCCGGTCGAACACGATGACCTTGCAGCGCGCGCCCGGTTTGACGTCACCGAGCTTGAACCACATCTCGGTGCCCCAGGACTTGGAGACCATCGAGACCTCCCCGTCCACGCCGGTGCCGGGGTCCTTCGCCGCCCACGTCGGGGCGGGCGGGGGCTGCAGGAACAGGATCCCGCCTGCCAGCGCGAACGCCACCAGGACGGCGGCGCAGACCAGGGCCACGCGGCGTTGCCGGTTCGGCTTCGGCGGGCTGGCGGGGACGTCGTCGAGGTGCTCGACGTCCTCCGGCGTCAGGCGGCCGAGCAGGCCCGGCAGCGGGGCCAGCCTCAGCATCTCGGCCTGACAGGCCTCGCAGGTGCCGAGGTGGCGTTCGAACGCGGCTCGTTCCTTGAGGTCGAGCGAGCCGAAGAGGTAGGCGCCGACGTCGACGGTGTGCTGGCAGCTCACGCCCCGGTCACCCCTCTCTCCTCCAGTGCGTCGCGCAGCGCCCTCAGTGCGTAGAAGCAGCGCGACTTGACCGTGCCCGGCGGGATGCCGAGCGTCCTGGCGGCCTCCGCGACGGTGCGGCGGCGGTAGTACAGCTCGATGACGACCGTCCGGTGCTCTGGCGTGAGCGCTCTGAGCGCCGACGCGATCTGCCACGTCTGCAGCACGTGTTCGACCTGGTCGCTGACCGGGGGCAGGTCCACCGGTTCGAGCGGCACCTCGGTCGCGCGTGCGTTGCGGCGGCGGTACCCGGAGATCACCAGGTTCTTCGCGACCGTGTAGAGCCACGGCGCCGCGTCGTCCGGTGTCAGCTCCTCGTGGTGCCGCCACGCGCGGAGCAAGGTCTCCTGCACGACGTCCTCCGCCTGCTGGTAGTCACCGTCGACCAGCCGCAGCACGTAGTGCAGCAGCGGGCCTCTCCAGCGGTCGTACAGCTGGATGAGGACGTCTTCCGAGGAGTCCACGATCCCCTCTACGCCGTCTTCGCGAGAACGGTTCAGCGCTCGATGAAACCGGTCAGGTCGCCCCTGGCGGCCGACCACTGTTCACCGACCGATTCGACGTGACCGGGGGTGTCACCCGATCGGAGAGCGTTCAGCAGTTGTTCACAGTTCTCCCGTGACCCCTCGGCCACCACCTCGACCCGTCCGTCCGGCCGGTTCGAAGCACTCCCGACCAGACCCAGTTCCAACGCCCGTGCCCGCGTCCACCAGCGGAAACCGACACCCTGCACCCGGCCGCGCACCCACGCGTTCAGTCGTACGTCCACCTTCGGATCGTGCCGCAATCACACCACGTGACCAACGACGCACTCAGGGCTTGTCACCCATTAGTGGTACGGTCCCGACCCGTGAGTGCCCGCAGCCTCTTACTCGGCCTGCTGATCGGTGCGACCGGAATCGGCGGTCTCGCCTTCACCGGCACCTCTCCTCTCGGCATCGGCTTCACCACCGCCGCGCAGCAGGAGAGCGCCGACGCGGCGAACCAGTTCGGCACGGGCAACGCCGCCGCACCCAACGGACGCCCCACCCTCGAAGCCACCGGTGCCGGCACTCCCCCCGCCTCCTCGTCATCCTCCTCCGCTCCCACCACCACGACGACCGAGACGACGCCTTCCTCTTCTTCTTCGTCCGCCGCGCCCACCACCACGACGACGGCGCCTCCCGAAGCGGCGAAGCCGCCCACGCAGACGCAGGCACCGACCGGCCAGACGCCGGAGCAGGCCGTGCTCGCGCTCGTGAACGACGCCCGCGCCGCGGCCGGCTGCAAGGCCCTCGTGATCGACGACCGCGTCACGACCGCCGCGCAGGCCCACAGCACGGACATGGCGAACAAGAACTACTTCTCGCACACCTCGCAGGACGGCCGCACGTTCGACGTCCGCATGAAGGAAGCCGGCTACCCGAGGCCGGGCGGCGAGAACATCGCGAAGGGCTACGCCAACGCCCAGGCCGTCGTGAAGGGCTGGATGAACAGCACCGGCCACCGCGAGAACATCGAGAACTGCAGCTTCACCACGATGGGCGTGGGGCTGGACACCCGCGGCAACTACTGGACCCAGAACTTCGGCCGCTGACCGCTTCGAGCAGGGGAAACTTCGTGTACGAGAGCCCGGAACCGGACTCGCGCCCGCGCATGCGCTTGCGCCGGGGTGCACCGCAGGTCGTCCTGGCCGCTTCAGGCGTCGTGCTGGCGACCGTCTTCGCCGCCGTCGCCTCCCTCGCCGCGGGTTCGGACTCCGCGAACGAGGCGCCGGCGACCCAGCCCCCGCGCAAGGAGGCCGTGCGCGACGCCCTGAGCATCGTGCCGACGTCCTCCCCGACGTCGTCCGTGGAGCAGACGTCGTCGGTCTCGGAGACCACGACGACCTCCGCGACCACCACGACGACGAAGAAGACGCGCGTCACGACCATCACGCGTCCCGACGGCACCACGACCACGGTCACGACCGAGGAACCGCCGCCCGCGAACACGTCGACGACGACCACCACCTCGAAGCAGACGACGACCACGACCACCACGTCGTCCACGACGACCACCACCACGACGAACCCGGACCCAACGACTCCGACGTCCTAGGGTTACGCCAGTCACCGCCATGTGACGCACTGCTACACGAAGGTGTGGCGGGACTGAGGCGTTGGTTCGTTTCCGCCGATAACTCGAACGCAAGACCATCCGACCGGGTATCCCACGAGGAGATGGGTGTGTTCGAGGAAGATCATCCGCAGTCACCGACCGAGCCGGCCCCGCAGAAGAAGCGCGTGGGCACGGCAGTGATGCTGGCTGCGGGCGGTGTCGTCGTCGCGACGCTGTTCGCCACCGTGGCGTCCATGCTCGCCGCCTCAGGCCGTGAGGCGGCACCGGAGCGCACGGCGGCCGACATCGTGCAGACCATCACGAGCGTCGCACCCGACGGCAGCACCAGCACCGTCGTCGTCACCGTGTCCTCCAGCGCCGGTTCGCCCAAGCCCGCGTCCGCGCCGGACCGCAAGCAGGCCGCGCCCCAGCAGGACCAGCCGAAGCCGGGCACGCCGCAGGGGCCGCAGCTCACCACCGACCCGGCCAAGCCGACGAAGACCGAGACGCAGAGCACGCCGCCGCCCCACACGGAGCCGCCGTCGTCGAGCCCGTCGTCCTCTTCCTCGTCGTCGACGCCCGAACCGACGCCGTCCACGTCGTCGAGCACGCCGTCGCCGGACCCGAAGCCCTAGCTCCGGGCGAGCTCCACGGGCGTCGCGACCACCGGCCCCGAAGGCCCTGCCTCACGGCTCGAACCGGTACCCCATGCCGGGCTCCGTCAGCAGGTGCCGCGGCCGAGCGGGCTCCGGCTCCAGCTTCCGCCGCAGCTGCGCCAGGTACACCCGCAGGTAGTGCGTCTCCTTCTCGTACGCGGGCCCCCACACGTCGCGCAGCAGCTGCTTCTGCGCGACCAGCTTGCCCGCGTTGCGCGCCAGCACCTCCAGCAGGCCCCACTCGGTCGGCGTGAGGTGCACCTCGGTGCCGTCCTTCAGCACTCGCTTCGCCGCCAGGTCGACGGTGAACGAGGCGGTCTTCACGACCGGCTCGTCCTCCGGCCCGGTGGCGGCCGAGCGGCGGACGGCGGCGCGCAGGCGGGCCAGCAGCTCGTCCATGCCGAAGGGTTTCGTCACGTAGTCGTCGGCGCCGGCGTCGAGGGCGTCGACCTTGTCGGCCGAGTCGGTGCGGGCGGACAGGACGATGATCGGCAGGCTGGTCCAGCCGCGCAGGCCCGCGATGACGTCGGTGCCGTCCATGTCCGGCAGGCCCAGGTCCAGGACCACGACGTCGGGCTTGCCGTCCGCCGCCAGCCGGAGAGCCGTCGCGCCGTCGGGGGCCGTGAGCACCTCGTAGCCCCGCGCCGAGAGGTTGATCCGCAGGGCGCGCACGATCTGCGGCTCGTCGTCGACCACCAGTACCTTCGTCACGCTGCCCTCTCCTCGGCGGGGAATGAGATCACCACGGTGAGGCCGCCACCGGGTGTGTCCTCCATGGTGATCGTGCCTCCCATCGCCTCCGTGAAGCCCTTCGCCACGCTCAGACCGAGACCAACGCCACCCGGCGTGCGGTCGCCCAGGCGTTGGAACGGCGCGAAGACCTCCTCCGCGGTGCCGGCGGGCAGGCCTCGGCCGTGGTCCACGACGCGCAGTTCCACCTCGGAGCCGTGGGCGGACGCGCGCACCGCGACGGCGCCGGCGTAGCGCACGGCGTTGCCGACGACGTTCGCGATCACGCGTTCGAGCAGGCCCAGGTCGGCGCGCACGGGCGGCAGCTCCTCCGGGACGTCGACCTCGACGTCGCCGGTCTGCCCGGCCAACGCCCGTGCGACGGCCTCGTAGTAGTCGACCGCGCGGAACTGCGGCTCGACGGCGCCCGTGGCGAGCCGGGACGAGTCGAGCAGGTTGTCGACGAGTCCGGTCAGCCGGTCAGCCGACTCCTCGACGGCCTCCAGCAGGTCGGCGGTGTCCTCACCCGACAGCGTCAGCTCCGGGTCGCGCAACGAGCCCACGGACGCCTTGATCGACGTCAGCGGCGTGCGGAGGTCGTGGCCGACGGCGCTCAGCAGAGCGGTGCGCAGTTCGGTGCGGGAGGCCTGGCGCTGCGCCTCGAGGGTCTGCTCGGCCATGCGTTGCTGCCTCAGTGCGAGCAACGCCTGCCCCGCGGCCGCCTCCAGGACGCGGCGGTCGGACGCGGGCAGCGAACGGCCGCGCAGCGCCAGGTGCACCTCCGGCGTCACGGCTATGTCGACGTCCGCGTCGTCGGGCTCGTCGCACGGGCCTATGCCGACGCACGCGACCTGTTCCCAGGCGCCGTCGACGCGTTCGAGCAGCGCGACGGACGCGAGACCGAAGTTCTCTCTCACCTTCTCCAACAGCCGTGCGAGCGGCTGCGGGTTCGTCAGGACGGTGCGCGCGTACGACGCGAGGAGCGTGGCCTCGGTGCGAGCGCGCGCCGCTTGGGCCGCACGGCGAGCGGCGTAGTCCACCACCAACGCGGTGGACACGCCGACGATGATCATCGCGAAGAAGGTGAGCACGTTCTGCTGCGCGTTGATGGTGAACGTGTAGAGCGGCTCGGTGAAGAAGAAGTTCAGCAACAACGCGTTGATCAGCGCGGCGGTGATCGCGGGCCCGAGGCCGCCGACCATCGCAACGACCAGCGTGACCAGCAGGTACGCGATGACGTTCGTGGAGAAGTTGAGGCCTTCCCGCAGCAACGACCCGGCCGCGGTGACCAGCGCGGGCCCGGCGATCGCGAGGAACCAGCCCCACGCGAGCCTGCCCGGCTTCAACGGGCTGCCCGCGAACCGGGCGCGCCAGCCGTTGGTCGTCGCCGGATGCGTGACCATGTGGACGTCGATCGCTCCGGACTCCTGCACGACCGTGGAGCCGATGCCCGCCGAGAACACGCGCGCGAACCGTGAACGGCGCGAGGTCCCGACCACGAGCTGTGTGGCATTCACGCCTCGAGAGAACTCCAGCAACGCCGTTGGCACGTCATCACCGACAACGGTGTGGAACGTCGCACCGACGTCTTCAGCAAGCGTGCGGTACTTCTGCAATGAGTGCGGATCCGCTCCCGCGAGTCCATCACCGCGAAGCACGTGCACGACCAGAAGGTCGCCACCCGCGCGCGTGGCGATGCGACGCGCGCGACGGATGAGAGTCTCACTTTCCGCGCCACCGGTGATGGCGACGACGACACGTTCGCGCGTCTCCCACGTGTCCGTGATCTGCTGTTCGGTCCGATAGCGCATCAACGCCACGTCGACTTGATCAGCGACCCACAGCAACGCGAGTTCGCGCAACGCCGTGAGGTTTCCGACGCGGAAGTAGTTGCCGAGCGCGGCGTCGATCTTGTTCGCCGCGTAGACGTCGCCGTGCGCGAGCCTGCGGCGCAACGCTTCGGGCGTGAGGTCGACGAGCTGCGTCTGGTCGGCTTTGCGCACGACCTCGTCCGGCACCGTTTCCTTCTGCGGCACGCCCGTTATGCGCTGAACGACGTCGTTGAGCGATTCAAGATGTTGAATGTTCACCGTCGAGAGCACGTCGACACCCGCTTCGAGGAGTTCCTCGACGTCCTGCCACCTCTTCGCATTGCGCGATCCCGGCGCGTTCGTGTGCGCGAGTTCGTCCACGACGGCGACTTGCGGCGCGCGGGCCAACACGGCGTCAACGTCCATCTCGGACAGTTCGACACCGCGGTGCGTGAAGTGCCTGCGCGGCACGACTTCCAGGCCTTCGACCAGCTCAGCGGTCCTCGCCCGGCCGTGGCTCTCCACGAATCCGATGACGACGTCGGTGCCGCGTTCCCGCCTCCGGTGCGCCTCGCTGAGCATGGCGAACGTTTTCCCGACACCGGGAGCGGCGCCGAGGTGGATGCGGAGCGCACCACGTCTGGGTTTCGGACTCACCGGACCAGTCTGCACCGGCCCCGCCTGGACCGTTCGGGGGTACGGCTTGCGCCACCCGGCGACACGAGTGCGCCTTCCCACAGTTCTGTCAGGAGATCTGTCCTGTTGAATCATGCTTCAGCCCGGCGACCGTTCGAGTGAGCTTCACCGCGCTTTTTACGCTGTTTACCTGCACATTTAAGTGTGCTGGACGCGCCCCGTGACGCCCCGCGTCACCACAACGGCCGAATGGGTTATCGGCAAGTGGCGGATAGCGCGCAGAGCGTGAATGAGGGAAAGTGCCAGGGTTCGTGTCCGAATTCGGACAATCACATGCGCGCGGAGAAACGATGCCCACCACCGTCACCAACCACGAGGCTCTTCAACTCGTGGTGGCCGTGCACCGGCTGGTGCGAAGTCTTCGACAGGCCGCTCCGGCCCGTCGTTTGCAACCCACCCAGTTATTGGTGCTGTCAGAACTGAGCGCCCACGGCCCGATGCGAATCGGCGAGATCGCGGTGCGCGCGCTGTGCTCACAGCCGACCGCCACAACCGTCGTGACCAGCCTGGAGTCCACCGGACTCGTCCGTCGCGAACCAGACGCCGCAGACGGCAGGGCGACCATAGTCGTGCTCACCGAAGTCGGTCGCGAGACCATCGCGTCGCTTGCTCACGGCGAAGCCGAACTATTGAGTGAAAGAATGTCCGAGCTTTCGCCGGAAGACAGAGAACACCTGCGCTCGGCCATGCCGGTTTTGCGCCACCTGGCCGAACCGCAGGACAACAAGTAGGAGCGGGACCCCCCGACGGGTCCCGCTCCAGGATTTACTTGCTCGGTGACACAGAAGTGGGTGGCACCGAGCTCGGAGTTGCGCTTCCAGAACTCGACGGTGCCGTGCTCTCCCCCGAAGGCGTTGATGACGGAGAGGGAACGCTCGGTGCCACTGTGTAACACCGGCCGTTTTCGTAGTCGATCTGCGGCCGCGGATAGCGGTTAGCGGGAATCACCGGCTCAGGACCGCTGCCGGGTTCGTTGCAGCTGCTGGCGTAGTTGCGCGACGCGTTGATCGGCTGACCGTCCTGGTCGTACAGCAGCACGTTCGTCAGCAGCTTGCCGTTCTCGTCGTACGCGTAGATGTTCTCGTACGACTGCGGCGCAGGCGGCATGTACGACGACCGCGACGTGCTGTACGCGAGCTGGTTCGCCGTGACGTCGATGACCTGGAACAGCAACCCCACCGCCAGCGCGGAGGCGGGCAGGCTGAACCACAGCCACCGCCGGTCGACCTTGGCACGCGGCCCGGCGAACACCGAGAGCACCGCGATCCCGGCCACCGCGAGGAAGCCGAGCAGGTCGCGGCTCGCGAGCAGCACGGCCCCGAGGCCGAGCAGACCGGCCCGCAGCAGCCACCACGCGGGCTGCAACGACTTGAGGTACGTGAGCGCGCGCTCCGCCGGCGTGCCCTGCTCCGGCGTCAGCCACTTCTCGAGCCGGTGGGTCTCCGGCAGGTTCATGATCTCCTGCTGCAGCGGCCCCCGGTCGTGCACCAGCGCGAGGCTGAGCACGAGGATCACCGCGGGCAGCAGGAGCACCGCGGGCTCCTTCAACGCCACCGTGCCCGCGAGCAACGTCACCCCGGTGGCGGCGACCAGCCCCCACGCCGCCGCCCGAGGCCTCGTCAGCCACTGCTGCTTCGTCGTGACCGACAACCGCTCGGTCCGCGACGGATAGCCGGCCGCCTGCCGCAGTTCCTGCGCGTACTGCTCGGGCGACCCGAGCCGCTGTTCGAGGGTCTCGCCCTCCCCGAGCTCGGTGGACAGCTCGGCGACGTGCGCCTCGACGTCCTCCATGATCTCGGCGACCTCGTTGGGCGGCAGGTCGTCGAGAGCGGCACGCATCCCCGCCAGGTAGTGCTCGACACCAAGCGCTTGCGTGTTCATGCTGCGACCTCCTCGAGCAGGCCGTCCAGCGTGCTCGCGAACGACCTCCACGTCTCCCTCGACTCAGCCAGGCGCGCCCGCCCGGTCTCGTTGATGCTGTAGTACTTGCGGTGCGGCCCCTCTTCACTCGGCACCACGTACGAGGTCAGCATCCCCGCGTTGTAGAGCCTGCGCAGCGTGCCGTAAACCGACGCGTCGCCTACTTCGTCCAATCCCCCGGCGCGCAGTCTGCGCACCACGTCGTACCCGTACCCGTCGTCCTTGCGGAGAACCGCCAGGACGGCCAGGTCCAGCACCCCTTTGAGCAGTTGACTGGTGTCCATGGCCCCCTCCGCACGCTGTTGCGCTGTGAACACTACTACGCATCGCGCAGTACTGTCTAATGCGTTAGGCCCGGAGTGGAAGGAAGAGGGATCTGGGCACGTCAAGGGCACACCGGGAGGACGTGCTCGGGTGCTGACGCGTTGCTCAGCGAGGTGATTGAGACGCAGGGCCGACAGCCCCGACGGAGGTCAGAGCCTCGGGCGCGGCTGGCAGCGCGGGCAGGAGTACGACGAGCGGTTCATGAACGGCTCGCGGACGATCGCCGCCCCGCACCGCTTGCACGGCCGGTTCTCCTGGCCGTAGGCGTTCAGCGAGCGGTCGAAGTACCCCGACTGGCCGTTGATGTTCACGTAGAGCGCGTCGAACGACGTCCCGCCCTGACCGAGGGCCTCACGCATCACGTCGGTGGCGTGGTCCAGCAACTCGGCGGCCTTGGCCTTGGCGAGTTTGTCGGTCATGCGGGTGCCGTGGAGCTTGGCGCGCCAGAGGGCCTCGTCGGCGTAGATGTTGCCGATGCCGGAGACGAGGGTCTGGTCGAGCAGGGCGCGCTTGATCTCCGTGTGACGCAGGCGCAACGCGCGCACGGCAGCATCACGGGAGAAGAGAGGGTCCATCGGGTCTCGGGCGATGTGCGCCACCGAGTCCGGGACGAGGGTGCCGTCGACCTCGACGAGTTCGGCCAGAGCCAGGCCGCCGAAGGTGCGCTGGTCCACGAAGCGGAGTTCTGGTCCGCCGTCGTCGAACCGGAAGCGGACGCGCAGGTGCTTCTCGTCGGGAGCCGACGAGGGTTGGACCAGCATTTGGCCGCTCATGCCCAGATGCGCGAGCATGGCGGCCTTGTCGGCCAGTTCTACCCAGAGGTACTTGCCGCGGCGCCTGGCGGCGGCCATGGGCTGGCCCGCCAGGCGCGCGCAGAAGTCCTGTGAACCCAGGTCGTGCCGGCGGATGGCGCGTGGGTGCAGCACCTCTACCGAGGAGATGACCCGGCCGGCGACGTGGGCTTCGAGGCCGAGGCGAACTACCTCGACCTCTGGGAGTTCGGGCACGTCAGGCTTCGGACTTGCCCTCGTCGACGGGCTGCGCCTCGATCACGGCGGCCTGCGGCTTGGTGGGCTTGAGCACCCACACCCCCGCACGGCTCGTGTCCCTGACCAGCACAAGTCCCTGGATGCCTCCGCTGCGGGAGGTGTTCACCGGCCCGCGGACGGTGCGGGTGCGGCGGTTGGTGCGGTTCCTGGTCGCATACATTTGCGTGTCTCAGTCTTCCTCGGATGGGAGGGTCCCTGGCGTCACCGAGGCGCCGTTCTGCCCGTTCTTGGTCGAGACCGACTCCTGCTCGGCCTTGACCCGTTCCGACAGAACATGATAAGCCGCTTCGGCGGCTTTCTGCTCGGCTTCCTTCTTGGTGCGCCCATCACCCTTGCCGTAAGGCTGGCCACCGACGAGCACCGTTGCGGTGAACTCTTTTCGGTGATCCGGCCCCTGGTCGTCCACGCGGTACTCCGGGACGCCGAGGCTGGCTTGAGCGGTGAGCTCCTGCAGGCTTGTCTTCCAGTCCAGTCCAGCACCCAAAAGCGGAGCTTTGGCCAAGAGCGGATCGAACAGCCGGTGAACGAACGTTCGTGCGGTATCGATACCGAACTGCAGGTACACCGCACCGATGACGGCCTCGAGGCCGTCGGCGAGAATGCTCGCCTTGTCCCTGCCGCCGGTCAGCTCTTCGCCACGACCGAGCAGCAGGTGTGCACCGAGCCCGCCCTTGCCCAGGTCACGCGCTACGCCCGCCAGTGCGTGCATGTTCACCACGCTGGCGCGGAGCTTCGCGAGTTGGCCCTCGGGAAGATCGGGATGGGTGCGGTAGAGGTGGTCGGTGACGACCAACCCGAGAACCGCGTCTCCCAGGAACTCGAGACGCTCGTTCGGCGGAAGCCCGCCGTTCTCGTACGCGTACGACCGGTGGGTGAGTGCGAGCACGAGCAGCTCGGCGTCCAGGTGGACGCCGAGCGCTTCGAGCAGGTCCGCGCGGTCCGCTTGCGGTGCGCGCGGCGGCTTTCCCCCCACTACGACGGCGAGGAGATCAGGCCGGCTGAGCGACCTGGCGGCCAGCGTACTGACCACAGGCCGGGCAGGCGACGTGCTGCGGCTTCGGCTGACGGCAGGCCTTGTTCTGGCAAGCCACCAGGTGCACGGCAGACGTCTTCCACTGGGAACGGCGCGCACGGGTGTTCGAACGCGACATCTTCCGCTTCGGGACGGCCACGACTACTTCTCCTCCGAGTTGTCATCGCTGAACCGCTCTTGCAACGCGGCCCAACGAGGGTCAATCGTCTCATGCCCGTGGTCGGGCCCGAGCTCCGCCCATCTGCCACCACACTCGGAGCAAAGCCCCTTGCAGTCCGGCTCGCAGAGCGGCGCCTGCGGCAGCGCGAGGACGATGGCGTCCCGCACCACAGGCTCGAGGTCGATCAGATCGTTCTCGATCCGGCTGACCTCGTCTTCCTCAGTGGTCTCGTCCGTGGTGCTGTCCGGGTACGCGTAGAGCTCCGTGATCCGGACTTCAACCTCATCGGTGATGGGCTCGAGGCACCTCGCGCACTCACCTTCGACCTTGGCGAACGCCGTCCCCGACACGAGCACGCCCTCGACGACCGATTCGGCCAGGAGGTCGAGCTCCACCTCTCCGCCTTCTGGCACCGCGATCACGCCGAGGAGCCCCATGCCTGCCGCGGGAACCGACCGGACGAAGGGTCGGCTGGACCCGGCGCGACGGCCGAGATCCCTGGTGTCGAAGACCCAGGGACCGGATGCTGTGGGACGCGTGGACGCGTGACGATGCTCAGTCATGATCAGATTGGTTGCCGGCGGGGACCTACCACGTCCAGCCGTTCCAGGGTACGGGACGACGCCCCCGCGCGTGAAATCGGCAGGTGAACCCACCTGTCCGACGTAGCGCGAATCACACGTTCAGGCCACCTGGTTCGTCAGGAACCGTAGTCGAACGGTGCCGCGGCACCCGCGACGGCGGGACCACGCAGGTGCGAACGGCCCTTGCCGACCGAACGGAGCGTGTGCGCGAGGAGGTCCTCGAAGTCCGCGAGCTTGCCGTCGACGTACGCGTCGCACTCCGACCGCAGCCGGATCGACTCGTTCTGGGCGGCGTCGAGGATGCGTGCTGCCTCGGCGTGCGCCGCCCGGACGACTTCCTGCTCGTTGACGAGCCTGGCCTGCTCGGCGCGGCCGTCCTCGGTGGCGCGCTCGTAGTTGGCGCGGCCGGCCTGGATCATGCGCTCGGACTCGGCGTGCGAACGGCCCACCAGGTCGTCGTACTCCTGCCGGCCCGCGGCCACGGTCCGCTCCGCCTGGTCCTCGGCCTCGGCGATCATCCGCTCCGCACGGGCGCGCGCGTCGGACAGCATGGCCTCGGCCTCGGCCTGCGCCTCGGCGAGCATGCGGTCCGCGTCGGCGCGCGCCTTCGACACGCCGGACTCGGCCTCGTGCTTGGCCTTGCCGACGAGCTCTTCCTTGTGGTCCAGCACGTCCTGCGCGTCGTCGAGCTCCGCGGGGATCGCGTCGCGCACGTCGTCGAGCAGTTCGAGCACGTCGCCGCGCGGCACCACGCACCCCGAGGTCATCGGAACTCCGCGCGCTTCCTCGACGATCGTGACGAGCTCGTCGAGTGCCTCGAACACCCGGTACACGTCTCACTCCCTCAAGCCTGTGACTCCCACCCACAAGTGTGCCCTGCCGATCTCCCCCGCACCGGGACGTCGGCAGGGCGTGTCAGGATTTCCCCACATCACACCGGGGGAACCATGAAGATCACAATCAGGCGGGCGCGGCCCGAGGACGTCGACGCGATCGTGGCGATGCTGGCGGACGACCCGCTGGGCGCGCGGCGCGAGAAGCCGGGCGACCCGGCCTACCTGGAGGCGTTCGAGGTGATCGACGCCGACCCGCACCAGTACCTGGCCGTGGCGGACATCGGCGGCGAGGTCGTCGGCACGCTGCAGCTGACGTTCACGTCGGGCCTGTCGCGCCTGGGCATGACCCGCGCGACCGTCGAGGCCGTACGGGTGCGCTCCGACCAGCGCGGCAACGGCCTCGGCGCCGACCTGGTGCGGTGGGCGGTCGACGAGGCGCGCGCACGGGGGTGCGGAATGGTGCAGCTGACGACGGACGCGTCCCGCGTGGACGCGCACCGCTTCTACGAGCGGCTCGGCTTCAGCGCGTCACACGTCGGGATGAAGCTGTCGCTCTAACGGGTCTCGGCGAGGCGCTGCTGCAGCCGCTGCTCGATGGCCGCGGGCAGCAGCGTCGAGACGTCGCCACCGTACGTCGCGACCTCCTTGACCAGCGAGGACGCCAGGTAGGAGTACTGCGGGCTGGCCTGCATGAACAGCGTGTCGACACCGGTGAGCTGGTGGTTCATCTGCGCCATCTGCAGCTCGTAGTCGTAGTCGCTGACCGCGCGCAGGCCCTTCACGATGGCCTTGATGTTGTTCTCACGGCAGTAGTCGACCAACAGCCCGTGCCACGAGTCCACGCGCACGTTGTCCCACTGCGACGTGACCTCGCGCAGCATCTCCTGCCGCTCCTCGACGTCGAACAAGGTGCGCTTGTTCTTGTTGATGAGCACAGCGACGACGACCTCGTCGAACAGGTGCGCGGCTCTCCCGATGATGTCCAGGTGACCGTTCGTTACCGGGTCGTAGGAGCCGGGGTACACGGCACGTGTCATGAAGCGGACGTTAGCACCCGATCGGACGCCTCCAGGCGTGTCCGTGGTTCTCGTCACCCATCAGAACGCACCTGTCCCCAGTACACGGCCGTGTCCCCATAACGCTTGGCACGCAACGATTCCACCCCTTCAGGCCAAGCTGGTTCGCCACTTCGCGAAGCACGTTCCACGATCAAGACGGCGTCCTGCGTGAGCCTCGGCACGATCCCTTTGAGCACCTTGGCGAGCTCGTCGTCCCCGACCGCGTACGGCGGATCGGCGAACACGACGTCGAACTCCTCCCCTTCGGCCAGCACATACGCCTCGGCCGTGCGGTTGGCGATGGTCGTGTTCGCGAACCCGAGCTCCTTGGCGTTGCCTTTGAGCACGTCAGCGGCCCGCTTGTCCGACTCCACGAACGTCGCGTGCCCGGCCCCCCGGCTCAACGCCTCGAACCCGAGCGCCCCCGACCCCGCGTAGAGGTCCAGCACACGGGCGCCGTCCAGGTCCATGAGCGACTCGAGGGAGCTGAACAAGGCCTCCCGCACCCGCTCGGACGTGGGCCGCGTGCCCTTGGGCGGGACCTTGAGCCTGCGACCTCCCGCGGACCCGGCAACGATTCGTGTCACGGCCCCATCGTCCCAGGCGCGATGTCGGAGGCGAGCCAGGTGGTGGGCGCGAGGGGGCGGAGTGGTGGGCGCGCGAGGCCGAAGGCGAGCCGTGGATCGGTGCGATGCCGCAGGCGAGCCGTCCTGAGCAAAGAGGAACCGGCGGTGGGGTCCCATCGCAACCAAACCAAGCAACCGGCAGCCGCTCCAAGCAGCAGGCGTGCCATCTACCCGCCCCCAGGGGAAGCACACAAGGCGACCAGGCCGCCCGCAACAGCGACCACGAGCCCGAAATCGGCAAGGTCAGGCCAGCGCCTGCCACCACCCGTCAACCTCACCGGGCGATCCCACGTCCACCCGCTCCCCAGGCCGAGGCACGGCCAGCCTCAACCCGGCGGCCTTGGCCTCCCGCCAGATCCGGTCGATCGGCTCCCCCCAAGGGTGGAACCCGAGGTTGAACGTCGCCCAGTGCACCGGGATCAACAGCCCACCACCGAGGTCGTCGAACGCCCGCACGCCCTCCTCAGGCGTCATGTGGATGTCAGGCCAGGCATCGTCATAAGCCCCGACCTGCATCAACACGGCATCGAACGGCCCGTGCGCCGCCCCGATCTTCCGGTAGCCCTCGAAGTACCCGGTGTCACCGCTGTAGAACACCGACCGCTCACCGCGCTTGATCACCCACGAAGCCCACAACGTCACGTTGCGCTGCACCGAACGCCCGGAGAAGTGCTGGGCCGCGGTGCAGGTCAACACGAACCCGTCCACCTCGAAGGACTCGTCCCAGTCGAGCTCCACGATCCGCGACGCCGGCACGTCCCACCGGGCCAGGTGCGCCCCGAGACCCAACGGCACGACGAAGACCGCCGAGGTCGACGACGTCAGGTCCTGCACGGTCTGCATGTCGAGGTGGTCGTAGTGGTCGTGCGAGATCACCACGGCGCTGACGGCCGGCAGGTCCGACAGCTCATGCGGAACCGGGTGCAGCCGCTTCGGGCCCACGTGCACGGACGGCGAGACGCGGTCGCTCCACACGGGATCGACGAGCACGGCGGCGCCGTCGATCTCGATGAGCGCCGACGCGTGGCCGTACCACGTGATGTGCACACCTTCGGAGACCGGCGACTGAGGTCCCACGAGCGGCACCGGCACGGACGGCTTGCGGTCCTCGCCGCCGAAGAGGAAGTCCCGGATCGAGAAGGAGTCGCGGTCTGGGACCGTGCGGACTTCCTTGTCGTTGTGGAACTTCCCGTCCCGGTAGCGCGGCGACCGCGACATGTGGACCGGGTCCGGCTTGCCGCCGAGCTGCCTCGGAACGTCCTTCAACGCCCACGCCACGCCCGCCAGGCCGACGAGGCCGGCCAACGCCTTCTTCATCTGAGAAACCCTCTTCCCCTGACTCACGTGCCCGGTGCAACGCACGAAATCGTCGTGGAGTTCCAAGGCCCGCGCAGCACGAAGGGCCCGATCCCACGCGGAGATCGGGCCCTTCGGACAAAGCGGTTATTCCAGGACGATCAGCAGGTCGCCGCCCTCGACCTGCTGGGCGCCGCGCAACGCGAGGCGCTGCACCACGCCCGCCTTCGGGGCGGTGATCGCGGCCTCCATCTTCATGGCCTCGATCGTCGCGACGGTCTGGCCGGCGTCGACGCTGTCGCCCTCGGCCACCACGGCCGTCACCACGCCGGCGAACGGGGCCGCCACGTGGTTCGGGTTGCCGCGGTCGGCCTTCTCGGCGGCCGGGATGTCGGCTGCCACCGAGCGGTCGCGGACCTGGATCGGGCGCAGCTGGCCGTTCAGCGTCGCCATGACCGTGCGGATGCCCCGCTCGTCGGCCTCGGAGATCGCCTCCAGGCCGATCAGCAGCCGGACACCCGGCTCCAGGTCGACGGAGTACTCCTCGCCCGGACGCAGGCCGTAGAAGAAGTCCTTGGAGCGCAACACCGACGTGTCGCCGTACGCCTCGCGGTGCGTGGTGAACTCCTTGGTGGGCGCCGGGAACAGCAGCCTGTTCAACGTCGCCCTGCGGGAGTCGGCGAGGCCCGCCTCGTCCTCGGCGGAGAGCTCCTGCACCGGCTTCGGCGCGGGACGGCCCTCGAGGGCCTTGCTGCGGAACGGCTCCGGCCAGCCGCCGGGCGGGTCGCCCAGCTCGCCGTGCAGGAAGCCGATCACCGACGCCGGGATGTCGAACCTGCCGGGGTTCTCCTCGAACTCCTTCGGCTCGACGCCCGCGCCCACGAGGTGCAGCGCGAGGTCGCCGACGACCTTGGACGACGGCGTCACCTTCACGAGGTGGCCGAGCATGCGGTCGGCGGCCGCGTACATCGACTCGATCTCCTCGAACTTGTCGCCGAGGCCGAGCGCGACGGCCTGCGTGCGCAGGTTCGAGAGCTGACCACCGGGGATCTCGTGGTGGTAGACGCGGCCGGTCGGGCCGGGGATGCCGGACTCGAACGGCGCGTAGATCTTGCGCACCGACTCCCAGTACGGCTCCAGGTCGCAGACGTTCTGCAGGTCGAGGCCCGTCGAGCGGTCGGTGTGGTCGGTCAGCGCCACGATCGACGACAGCGGCGGCTGCGACGTCGTGCCCGCCATCGACGCGGTCGCGCCGTCGATCGCGTCCACGCCCGCCTGGATCGCCGCGAGGTACGTCGCCAGCTGGCCGCCCGCCGTGTCGTGCGTGTGCAGGTGGACCGGGAGGTCGAACTCCTTGCGCAGCGCGGTGATCAGGCGCGACGCGGCCGGAGCCCTCAGCAGGCCCGCCATGTCCTTGACGCACAGCACGTGCGCACCGGCGCCGACGATCTGCTCGGCGAGCTTGAGGTAGTAGTCCAGTGTGTACAGCCGCTCGTCCGGGTTGGACAGGTCGCTGGTGTAGCAGAGGGCGACCTCGGCGACGGCGGTCCCGGTCTCGCGCACGGCCTCGATCGCCGGGCGCATCTGCTCGACGTCGTTCAGGGCGTCGAAGATTCGGAAGATGTCGATGCCGGTGTTCGTCGCCTCCTCCACGAACGCCTTGGTCACGGCCTCGGGGTACGGCGTGTAGCCGACGGTGTTGCGGCCGCGCAGCAGCATCTGCAGGTTGATGTTCGGGACGGCCTCGCGCAGCGCCGCCAGGCGCTCCCACGGGTCCTCCGCGAGGAAGCGCAGCGCGACGTCGTAGGTCGCGCCGCCCCAGCACTCCAGGGACAGCAGCTCGGGCGTCATGCGCGCGACGTGCGGCGCGACGGCGAGCAGGTCCTTGGTGCGCACGCGGGTCGCGAGCAGCGACTGGTGGGCGTCGCGGAACGTCGTGTCCGTGACACCGACCGACTTGCTCTCGCGCAGCCAGCGGGCGAAGCCCTCGGGGCCGAGCTCGACCAGCTTCTGCTTGGAGCCGGCGGGCGGCTCCGCGTTGAGGTCGACGACCGGCAGCTTCTCGCGCGGGTCGACCGCGGTCGGGCGGGTGCCGTTCGGGTGGTTGACCGTGACGTCCGCGAGGTAGGTCAGCAGGCGCGTGCCGCGGTCGGCCGAGTGGCGCGCGGTCAGCAGGTGCGGGCGCTTCTCGATGAACGACGTGGTGACGCGGCCCTCGTAGAAGTCCACGTCGTCCAGCACGGCCTGGATGAACGGGATGTTCGTGGACACACCGCGGATGCGGAACTCCGCGATCGCACGGCGCGCACGGGCGACGGCGAGCGAGAAGGTGCGGCCGCGGCACGTGAGCTTCACGAGCATCGAGTCGAAGTGCGGGCTGATGGCCATGCCCGCGCCCGCCGTGCCGCCGTCGAGGCGGATGCCGGAACCACCCGGCGAGCGGTAGGCGCTGATGGTGCCGGTGTCCGGGCGGAAGCCGTTGGCCGGGTCCTCCGTCGTGATGCGGCACTGCAGGGCCGCGCCGCGCAGCTGGACGGTGTCCTGGGACAGGCCCAGGTCCTCCAGCGTCTCGCCGGACGCGATGCGCATCTGCGACTGCACCAGGTCGACGTCGGTCACCTCTTCCGTGACCGTGTGCTCGACCTGGATGCGCGGGTTCATCTCGATGAAGACGTAGTGGCCTTCGGGGTCGAGGAGGAACTCCACGGTGCCGGCGTTGCGGTAGCCGATGTGCCTTGCGAACTTCACGGCGTCGGCGCAGATGCGGTCGCGCAGCTCGGGCGCGAGGTTCGGGGCGGGCGCGATCTCGATGACCTTCTGGTGGCGCCGCTGCACGGAGCAGTCGCGCTCGAAGAGGTGGATCACGTTGCCCTGGCCGTCGGCGAGGATCTGCACCTCGATGTGGCGCGGCTCGACCACGGCCTGCTCGAGGAACACGGTCGGGTCGCCGAACGCGGACTCGGCCTCGCGCGACGCCGCCTCCAGCGCCTCGCGCAGCGCCGCCGGGTCGTCGACCTTGCGCATGCCGCGACCGCCACCACCGGCGACGGCCTTCACGAAGACCGGGAAGCGCATCGTCTTCGACGCTTCGAGGAGCTCGTCGATGTTCGACGACGGCGGGCTCGACTCGAGCACCGGCAGCCCGGCCTCGCGGGCGGCGGCGATCGCGCGGGCCTTGTTGCCCGTCAGCTCCAGCACCTCGGCCACAGGGCCGATGAAGGTGAGACCTGCCTCACGGCACGCCAGCGCGAGTTCCGGGTTCTCCGACAGGAAGCCGTAACCGGGGTAGATCGCGTCGGCGCCGGCCTTGCGGGCGGCCTTGATGATCTCGTCGACGGAGAGGTAGGCGCGAACGGGGTGCCCGGCCTCACCGATCTCGTAGGACTCGTCCGCCTTCAGCCGGTGCAGCGAGTTGCGGTCCTCGTGAGGGAAAACGGCGACCGTTCCAGCGCCTAGTTCGTAAGCGGCTCGGAACGCGCGAATCGCGATCTCGCCGCGGTTGGCGACAAGAACCTTGCGGAACATCCGTGCCCTCCCGGTGTTACTCGGCGGTCATCAGTCGAGGCACGTTACCGTGCGACTCTTGCCTGTTGGGAGGACTGTCTCACGTGATGGGTGTCATCCTGATCGGTCTTGCTCACGTGGATTCTCGCGTGATGGGACCGAAACGGATACCCACCACCCGGTCAGACTGCGGCCGGTAGTGGGTTTAACCAGATCGAGTGACGATCTTCATGACTATCTCGGTAGGGTGAGCCATATGGCCGGGGCTGATGGAGCCGGGCAGCCTACTGCCCGCACACCGCATTTCGACGTTGTCCTTCGTGGTTACAACCAGCGACAGGTGAACGAACGCGTCACCCGCTTGGAGTTCGACCTCAAGAACTCGAACCGCTCCCGTGACGCGGCCGCCGCGCAGGTGGCGGAGCTCACCAAGATGCTCAACGCGATGCGCGCGGACCTCGACAAGACCAAGGTCCAGCTCCACAACCTCGCCAACAGTCCTGTCAGCGCCTCGAACGTCACCGAGCGCGTCCGCGTGATGATGAGCCTGGCCGAGGAAGAGATCGCGGACATCCGCAAGGACGCCCTCGACAAGGCCGCCGCCACGCGCGGTGAGGCGGAGAAGTGGGCCGCCGACCAGCGCGAGGCCCACCAGCGCCTGCTGGCGGAGACCGAGGCGCGGCGCAAGCAGCTCGAGATGAACTACCAGCAGCGCCACGCCGAGCTCGACCAGCAGACCGCCGGCCGCAGGTCGGAGCTGGAAGCCGAGCACGCCGCGCTGCAGGCGAAGCTCACCACCGAGCACGAGGCCCTGGTCGCGGACGTGCGCGCGAACGGCGAGCGCGTCGCCGCCGACTTCGAGAAGAAGTCGGCCGACCTCGACGCCCACCGGGTCGAACTGGACGCGAAGTACAAGGCCTACCACGACCAGCTCGACAAGGAGTACGACGACCTCAAGGCGAAGCTGACCGCCGAGCACCAGAAGGTGCTGGCGGACGCGCGCGCCGAGGCCGAGCAGATCGTCGCCGACGCGGAGGCCAAGCGGACCGCGGCGCTGCAGAAGCTCGAGGGCGAGCTCGCGGCCAAGCAGGCCGAGGCCGAGAAGGTCCTCGCGGACATCGAGGCCGAGTCGCTGGCGCGCGCCGAGAAGGTCACCTCCGAAGCGTCCGCGAAGGCGACCGCCCTGGTCACCGCGGCGGAGGAGAAGGCGGCGACGGCCCTGCGCACGGCCGAGGACAAGGCCACGGCGACCGTCGCGGAGGCCGACCAGAAGGCCGCGACCACCGTGCGCGAGGCCGACGAGAAGGCCACCACGCTCGTTCGTGAAGCCGACGCCAAGGCCACCACGCTCCTGCGCGACGCCCAGGAGAAGTCAGCCGCGGCCGTCGCCGAGGCGGACCAGCGCGCGGCCGCCGCGTCCGAGAAGGAGGCGTCGCTGCGGTCGGCGCACGACAACCTCGCGACGCAGTTCCACGCGGCCCAGGCCGCGGTGGAGGCGGCGATGTCGGTGCTCAAGCCCCTGGAGGACGGCACCGCCGACGCCGACGAAGCACCTCGTGCCGCCGCGTCCGGTCAGTCGGATGCGTCCGGTGAGCAGAAGACCGAGCAGCTGCCGAAGCCGCGGCAGAAGGACTGAGTCCCAGCCGGGGAACGGCGGCAGGCCGGTCGTGGCCCAGCTCGTCCGGCAGCCGCCGTTCGCCGGGAAGTCGCTGGTGACCCCGATGGGCTCCCGGCCGTCGAGTGAGCCGAAGTCCGCCTGACTTCGCGCGACCCGCCGCCGCTAGGTCTTCTCCAGGTACTCCGCCCGCTCCTCCGTCAGCAGCGTCGCCACCATGCCCGCGAGGCCGGGGTGCGCGGCCAGGTCCGGGTCGGCGTCCACGACCTGCTGGGCGGCGGTGCGCGCGTCCGCGATGATGTCCTCGTCGCGCAGCAGGGAGAGCATCTTCAGGCCTGAGCGGCGGCCGGACTGGGCGGCGCCCAGGATGTCGCCCTCGCGGCGCAGTTCGAGGTCGAGCTGCGCCAGCTCGAAGCCGTCCAGGGTGGACTCGACGGCCCGGAGGCGTTCCATGGTGGCCGTCATCTCCGGCATCTCGGTGACCAGGAGGCAGAGGCCCGGCGCGCTGCCTCGGCCCACCCGGCCGCGGAGCTGGTGGAGCTGGGAGACGCCGAAGCGGTCCGCGTCCATGATGGCCATGACGGTGGCGTTCGGGACGTTGACGCCCACCTCGATGACCGTGGTGGCGACCAGGACGTGCACCTCGTTGGCGGCGAAGGCGCGCATCACCGCGTCCTTGTCCTCCGGGGGCATGCGGCCGTGCAGGATCTCGATGCGCAGGCCGCGCAACGGGCCGGCGGCGAGCATGTTCGCCACGTCGATCACGGACAGGGCGGGGCGCTTGTCGTCGTCACCGTCGGACTTCGCCGGCTCCTCGTCGCCGATGCGCGGGCACACGAAGTACGCCTGGTGGCCCGCCGCCACCTCCTCGCGGACCCTGGCGAACGCGCGGTCGAGCCACGCGGGCTTCTCGCGGACGGGGACCACCGAGGTCTTGATCGGGGAACGGCCGCCGGGGAGTTCGCGCAGGGCGGAGACCTCCAGGTCGCCGTAGACCGTCATGGCCACCGTGCGCGGGATCGGGGTCGCGGTCATGACGAGGACGTGCGGGTTCTCGCGTTCGCCGCGGGCGGAGAGAGCGGCGCGTTGCTCGACGCCGAAGCGGTGCTGCTCGTCGACCACGACGAGACCCAGGGAGTGGAACTCCACCTTCTCCTGGATGATCGCGTGCGTGCCGACGACGATGCCCGCCTCGCCGGTCACGATGTCGAGCAGCGCCTGGCGCCGCTGGGCCGTGTTCATCGAACCGGTGAGCAACGTGACGCGGGTGGCGTCCTCCGCGCCGCCCAGCTGGCCCGCCTGGGCCAGGTCGCCGAGCATCTCCGACAACGACCGGGCGTGTTGTGCCGCAAGGACTTCCGTGGGGGCGAGCATCGCCGCCTGACGGCCCGCGTCGACGGCCTGGAGCATCGCTCGCAACGCGACCATGGTCTTGCCGCTACCTACCTCGCCCTGCAGCAGGCGGTTCATCGGCACGACCGACTCGAGGTCGGTGGAGATCTGCTCCCCCACCTCCACCTGGCCCGCCGTCAGCGTGAACGGCAGGCGCGCGTCGAAGGCGTCCAGGATCCCGCCGGACCGGCGTGCGCAGGAGGGCGCGGGGCGGGCGGTGGAGGCCTTGCGGCGCTGCGCCAGGGCCAGCTGCACGGCCAGCGCCTCGTCCCACTTCAGGCGAAGCTGGGCCACGGAGATCTGCGCCCAGCTCTCGGGGCGGTGGATCGACCGCAGCGCGTCCTCCAGGCCGATCAGGCCCTGCTCCTCGCGGAAGTCTGCGGGCAGCGGGTCCTCCGGCACGCCGTCCCAGATCTCCAGGAGCTGCTTCACGCAGTTCGCGATGTTCCACGTGTTGATGTGCTGCGAGGCCGGGTAGACGGGCAGGAACGCCTGCAGGAACGACGACCCGTCCTGCTCCGCCGACAACACCTCGAACGCCGGGTGCACCAGCTGCAGGTTCTGCCGGTAGCGGCCGACCTTGCCGGCGAACAGGGCGCGCGTGCCCGGCAGCAGTTCCTGCTCGGCGACGAACGCCGGCTTGCCGAAGAACACCAGGTGCAGCTCCGAGGTGCCGTCGGTGATCACGGCCTCCGTCATCTGGCCGCGGCGCGCCTTCATCTGGCGCTTCTGGCACTTGCGGACCTCGGCCTGCACCGTCACGTGCTCGTCGATTTCCAGCGACCTGATGTCGGTCAGCTTCCCGCGCTCGTCGTAGCGGCGCGGGTAGTGGCGCAGCAGGTCACCGACCGTCGTGAGGCCGAGGCCGGTCTCCAGTGCGTCGGCGGTCTTCTTGCCGAGCAACGGCTGCAGCTTGTCGTCGAAGGAGATCATCGCGTCTTATTGAACTACTCGACACCGACAAAAATCACCGCGTCCGGCTGGCCGCCCGGATACGCCGTCACCTCGACCTCCGGATGGGTGACCCGCACGTGGTCCTCCACCACGTCGGCGAGGCCCTCCGGCGCGTCCGCACCCAGGATCACGGTCACCAGCTCGCCGCCACCCGCCAGCATGCGGTCGACCAGCCGGCAGGCCAGGTCCAGCAGCGACTCCGGGGCCGCGGGGCCGGGCTCGATCAGCACGACCTCGCCGTCCAGCATGCCCAGCAGGTCGCCGGGCTGGCAGCGGCCGACCCACGTGATGGCCTCGTCGGCGGCGATCGAGAGCTCACCTCGGCGCGTGGCCGCGGCGGCCTCGGCCATGGCGACAACGTCGTCACCGGCACGGCGAGAGGAGTCGTGCACCGCCAACGCCGCAAGGGCCTGCACCGGCGAGAACGTCGGCACCACCACCACGTCCTGTCCGGCGGCCTGTGCGTACGCCACGGCTTCGTCCAGGACCTCACGCAGGTCCGGATCGCCGGGCAGCACAGCGACGTGACGCGCGCGCGTCGACACGATGGCGGACAACAGGTCCGTGGGCGTCGCCGAGGAGGCAGCGAGATCGAACACCGTGGCGCCTTCCGCGCGGAACAGGTCCACGGCGCCGCTCACGACCACCACGATCGCCCGGTCGCGCACGAACCGGGACGCCTGCGCGGCGATCTGGTCGGCGAACCGCGCCACCGTGATCCGGTGCGGACGACCGGCGCGCACCCCTGCCTCAATAGCCGCGCCGATGTCGTTGCAGTGCACGTGAACGGTCCACAGCGCGACGCCGTCGCCCACCACGGACACGCAGTCGCCCAGGCCGTTCAACGTGGCGCGCAGCTCGGCGACCAGCTCCTCCGAGGTGCCGTCGATCAGGTACATGACCTCGTACTCGAACTCCGACGACCCGCCCTCGCGCGCGGTCGTCAGCGACTCGGGCGTGCGCGGCAGCAAGGGCGCGTCCACCGGCGTTTCCACGGTCTGGCCGGTGATGACCGCGGCCAGTGTGTCCAACAACACAACGAGCCCGCGTCCGCCCGCGTCGACCACGCCCGCCTTGGCCAGCACGGCGAGCTGACGCGGTGTGTCGGCCAGCGCGACGGCACCCGCGCGTGAGGCCGCCATCACCACGTCGTCCAACTCGTCCGAACCGCAGTCACGCGCGGCCTCGGAGGCGGCGTGCAGCACGGACAGCACGGTGCCGGGCACCGGTTTCGACACCGCGGCCGTGGCCAGCTCGTCGGCCCGGTGCAGGCCCTTGCGCAGCGCGGAGCCGGTGACCAGGGAGACCTCCTGCACGGTCTCCGCGAGCCCCCTGAGCACCTGGGACAGGATCACGCCCGAGTTCCCGCGCGCCCCCGCGAGAGCGCCGCGGGCCAGCGCCGACAGCGCGTCCCCCACCGTCGACATGGGCGAGCGCAGCAGCGCGTCGAGCGCCGACTGCATCGTGTGCAGCAGGTTCGTGCCTGTGTCACCATCCGGGACGGGGAAGACGTTGATCTGGTCGATCGACTCCCGATTGGCGTCCAACGACCGCACGCAGGCGTCTGCCCATCTGCGCACCGCGACCGCATCCATGACCTGCATGGCGGCGAGAGTATCCACCCGGTTTGGTCGCTGGTGAGGCCACCGGCTACCCTGATTGGGTTGCCGTGCCCGGTTGAGGCTTGTGCACGCTTGCGCGCCCACCGGGACGCATGACTTACCGCTTGAGGAACCTGAAGGAGTGGCTGACGTGGCTGCCGTGTGCGACGTCTGTGGCAAGGGGCCGGGCTTCGGCCATTCGGTTTCGCACTCCCAGCGGAAGACGAACCGCCGCTGGAACCCGAACATCCAGTCTGTGCGCGCGAAGGTCTCGGCCTCGCAGCGCCAGCGGATCAACGTGTGCACGTCCTGCCTGAAGGCCGGCAAGGTCGTGCGCGGCTGATCACCGCCACAGATCGTTTTTCAAGGGGAGAGCCCGGCTTCGGCCGGGCTCTCTTCGCGTTTCAGGGCGCGACGCACGAACACCAGGCAGGCGAGCCCGCTGAGCAACGCGCCGGTGCCGCCGAGCGCGAACACCGCCCGCGGTCCCAGGACCAGCAGCAACCCTCCTGCGGCCGCCGTGCCGAGCAGGTTCGCCCCGATCACCATCGACCCGGCCGCGGCGAACGCCCGCCCGCGCATCTCCTCGGGTGTGCGCAGCCGCACCACGGCGTTCAGGGCCACGTTGTGGACCCCGTTCGACACCCCGCCGATCACCCAGCCCGTCCCCGCCGCCACGAAGACGGGGAACGCCGCGGGAACCAGCACCCCGATGCCCGTGGTGACGGCCGCGACGGCGATCGCCTGCGTCACCTGGGAGACGCTCCGAAGCCTCGCGGCCACCCGATTGCCGACGAGGATCCCGCCCAGCCAGCACGCCTGCATCGCGCCCAGCACGAACTCGTCGCCGTGCAGCACGTACCGCACGAACGCGGGATCGGCCACGTTGACCACCACGACCGTGCCGACGCAGAAGGCCAGTCCGGCGATCGCCGCGAACAGCACGGGGTCCCGCCGCACGTGCCGAATACCGGCGAGCGCACTGGGACGTGCCTCGTGCGCGCCGGAAGGCCTGCGTTCCGAACGCACGAACGTCAGCATCACCGCGTAGACGAGGAACGTGCCGCCGTCGACGAGCAACGCGACAGGATGGCCGAAGGCCCCGGCGAGCAGCGCACCACCGGTGACGCCCGCCATGCTGCCGAGACTGCGCCCGGTGCTGAGCCACGCGTACCCGCGCGTCGCTTCCTCTTCGCCCGCGATGTGCGGCACGAGAGCGGAGATGCAGGGCTGGGCGACCGCGCGGCCGCAGCCGGAGACGAACACCAGCGCCACCACGAACGCGGGCTGCCCCATCAACGGCGCCACGGACGCGATCGCGAAGCCCTGGAACACCAGCGCGGTGATCAGCAGGCGGCGGTTGGGCAGCCGGTCGACGAGCGCGCCCGCCAGCGGGGCGCCAAGCACGAACGGCAGCAGTTCGGCGACGAGGATCGCGGCGACCAGCAACGGGCTGATCGGCGTCGCCCAGAACAGCAACACGAGCAACGACAACGAGTTGCCGAACTCGCTGACGGCCGCACCGGCGGCCGTCAGCGTCAGATCGCGTCGTGCCGGGGCAATTACGGGAGCTTCCAGTCGATCGGTTCGGCGCCCTGCTTCTCCAGCAGTTCGTTGGCGCGGCTGAACGGCTTCGAGCCGAAGAACCCGGAGTGCGCCGACAGCGGCGACGGGTGTGCGGACTCGATGGCGGGCAACGGTTGCAGCAACGGACGCAGGTTGCGCGCGTTGCGGCCCCACAGGATCGAGACCAGCGGAGCGTCACGGGCGGCGAGGGCCTTGATCGCCTGCTCGGTGACGGCCTCCCAGCCCTTGCCCTGGTGGGAGTTCGCCTTGCCGGGCTGCACGGTCAGCGCCCTGTTGAGCAGCAGCACACCGCGCTCGGACCACGGGGTCAGGTCGCCGTTGGACGGAATCGGGTGACCGAGGTCCTCCGCGTATTCCTTGTAGATGTTGATGAGCGACTTGGGAATGGGACGGACGTCCGGCGCGACCGAGAACGACAGGCCGACCGCGTGGCCGGGCGTCGGGTACGGGTCCTGGCCGACGATCAACACCTTCACCTGGTGGAACGGCTGCTGGAACGCACGCAGCACGTTCTCGCCCGCGGGCAGGTAGGTGCGGCCGGCGGCGACCTCCGCGCGCAGGAACTCACCCATGGCGGCGATCTGGTCGGCAACGGGGGCGAGAGCTTCAGCCCAGCCGGCTTCGACAACTTCGTTGAGGGGACGAGCCACGGCTGTGAACCCTATCTCACCTAATCGAGACGGCGGAGCTTCTCCCGGTACAAAGCGATGTTCTGAACGTATTTCTCGACGATGAAGGCCCAGGCCTGTTCCGGCACAACGTGTCCGGGCCTTTCCTTCGCGGGAACCCCCAGCACCATCGTGCGCTCGCGGACGTGGCCGTCGAACGAGACCACCGCGCCGGCGCCGACGATCGCGCCCTTCTCCACGATGGAACCGTTGAGCACCACCGAACCCGAGGCGATCAGGCAGTCGTCGGAGACGGTGGCGCCCTCGATGTGGACGTTGTGGCCGATGACGCACGACGAGCCGATGTGCACCGGGTGGACCTCGGTGCAGTGGACGACGGTGCCGTCCTGGATCGACGTGCGCTCGTCGATCACGATGCGCCCGTAGTCGCCGCGCAGCACGGCCTGCGGCCACACCGACGAGAAAGCACCGATGCGCACGTCGCCGATCACCGTCGCGTCCGGGTGGACGTACGCGTCCGGGTGGATCTGCGGCGTGTAGTCCCCCAACGCGTAGATGGCCATGCGCCTGAACCTACAACGACTTCCCGAAGCAGCGGCTGTCCGGGTGGTCGCGGTAGACGCCGAAGTTCGCGATCGGCGCGTATCCGCTGGACGTGTACAGGCTGATCGCCTCGGGTTGCTTCAGCCCGGTCTCCAGCACCATCCGCTCCAGGCCCGCTTCTCGCGCGGTGACCTCCAGATGCGCGAGCACGAGCCGTGAGAGGCCTTTGCCGCGTGCGGAGTCGACGACGTACATCCGCTTGATCTCGGCGGCGCCTTCGAGCTCGTCGTTCACGCGCCAGCCGCCGCACGCGACGGGCACGCCGTCGAGGTAGCCGATGACGAAGTAGCCGAGCGGCGCGGCGAACTGCACCGGGTCGACCGGCGTGATGTCGACGTCGCCGTAGCGCTCGACGTAGACCTGCTGGAGGTCGTCGATCATCTTGACCGAGTCTGGATGGTCATACGCGCGCGTGCATAGTTCCACGGCAGTGAAGTCTACGCCCGCCAGTGCTCCCAGCCGGGAGGTTTCTCGTACACCCTGCCGTCGACCGTCACACCTCCGCCCGCGCGGACCGTGCCGATCGTCGTCCAGTTCGGCGGCACCGCCTTGGGTCCCGGGAACGTCGCGGCGAGGGCGTGGTCCTCGCCGCCGGTCAGCGCCCAGTGCCGCGCGTCGCCGCCGAGCGCCGACGCGACGTCGAGCAGGCGCGGGTGCAGCGGGAGCAGTTCGGTGCGGACGTCGATCGCGACTCCCGACGAGTCCGCGATGTGGCCGAGGTCCTGCAGCAGTCCGTCCGAGACGTCGATCATCGAAGTGGCGCCCGCCTCCGCGGCCCTGGGGCCCTCCTCGTACGGCGGCTCCGGGGCGCGCTGGGCGTTCACGATGCCCACCGGCGAACGGAACCCGCGCCCGAGCACCGCCAGTCCCGCGGCGGCCCAGCCGAGCCTTCCGGTGACCGCCACGACGTCCCCGACGAGCGCTCCGGACCTCGTGATCGGCTCCAGCCCGTTCATGTCACCCATGGCGGTGATGGAGATCACCAGTGTGGCGGAGCTGACCATGTCGCCGCCGACGACGCCCGCACCGGCCTTCGCCGCTTCTTCCCACAGCCCCGCCATGATCCCCTCCACGACGGACGCGCGGGTGTCCGGCGGGCACGCGAAACCGACGAGCAGAGCGGACGGCAGCGCTCCCATCGCGACGACGTCGGCGAGGTTCACCGCGGCCGCTTTTCGGCCCACCTGCTCGGGACTGGACCAGTCGAGTCTGAAGTGG
The DNA here is from genome assembly GCF_024125735.1 of Lentzea sp. HUAS12. Taxonomy (NCBI): domain Bacteria; kingdom Bacillati; phylum Actinomycetota; class Actinomycetes; order Pseudonocardiales; family Pseudonocardiaceae; genus Lentzea; species Lentzea sp. HUAS12. The sequence continues at coordinate 8,497,566 of NZ_CP099738.1, read as the reverse complement.
ACACCTTCGACCAGCAGGTCCTTGGAGGCGACGACCCGTCCGTCCGGGACGGCGACGACGGCCGCGTCGTCACCGGGACCGAGGATGGTCGTCTCCGGCTGCGCCCGACCGGTCGTCACCCGGTGGATGAGAGTGAACTCACCCACATCGGCGACCGTCTCCGCGTCGCGCGGCGGCTCCGGACGCAAAGTTGCCTCCCATTCTGAGCATTCGGAACCCCAACTGGGGTACGTTGCGTGACACGTTCCTACCTCGACCCAACCTGTCGCGACGAAGGGGCACGCCGTGGTGCATGCATACATCCTCATCCAGACCGAGGTCGGCAAGGCCGCCGCAGTCGCCTCCGAGATCTCCGGGATCGCCGGGGTAGCAACCGCAGAAGACGTCACCGGCCCCTACGACGTCATCGTCCGCGCCGAAGCCGACACCGTCGACCAGCTCGGTCAGCTCGTGGTCGCGCGCATCCAGAACGTCGAGGGGATCACCCGGACCCTGACCTGCCCGGTGGTGCATCTCTAGCCCGTGTTGTCATAACCGGGTGACTCAGCAGGAAACCACGTCGGCGTTGTCCCGGCCGCTGCTCGCGGCGGTCGGGCTCGCCGTCGTGCTCGCCATCGGTGTCGCCGGCCTCGGGTTGTGGCTGGGCACGGGAAACCAGACAGAGGACGTGCCCGGTCGCACGGGTCCCCTCGCGCTGGTCTCGATCGACGCGCCGGACGCCGGTTCACCGGCGTGCACGACGCTCGTCGAGAAGCTGCCGGTGGGACTGCCGTCCGGGAAGGACATGCTGTCCCGCCGGGAACTCGCGTCGCCCGCTCCCCAGGCCGCGGTCGCGTGGGGTGACGCCAAACACGATCCGGTGGTTCTGCGGTGCGGACTGCCGCGGCCGTCGGAGCTGTCGGCGACCTCGCAGCTGCGGGTGATCTCCGACGTGCAGTGGCTCGAGCTGCCCGGCTCGGGCAGCTCCACCTGGGTGATCGTGGACCGCGAGGCGTACGTGGCGCTGACGGTGCCCGACGCGGCGGGCACCGGACCGTTGCAGGACATCTCCACGACGGTGCGCGACCTGCTGCCGAAGCAGCCGGTCAAAACGGCTCCTTAACGGAGGCCTGAGCCTCGCGCGATCGCCGTCTCGATCAGCGTGGTGAGCAGCGTCGAGAAGTCGATGCCCGTCGCGTCCCACGCCTTGGGGTACATGGAGATCGGCGTGAAGCCGGGCATCGTGTTGAGCTCGTTGACGATCAGCTCGCCGTCCTCGGTGAGGAAGAAGTCCACCCTGGACAGTCCCTGGCAGTCGAGCGCCTTGAACGCCGTGACGGCGAGCTCGCGCAGGCGCGCGGTGACGTCGTCGTCGAGCTTCGCCGGGATGTCGGCCTCGTAGGAGTCGTTGACGTACTTGGCCTCGAAGTCGTACCAGTCGGCGCCCGTGCCGGTGGGACGCAGCTCGGCGGGCAGCGAGGCCTCGATCCGGCCGTCCGGGAACTCGAGCACCGCGAGTTCGATCTCGCGGGGGTTCGCGACGGCGGCCTCGACGATGACCTTCGGGTCGTGCTGCCGCGCCTCGAAGATCGCGGCGTCCAGGTCGGCCCAGTCGCTGATCTTGGAGATGCCGACGGACGACCCCGCGCGCGACGGCTTCACGAACACCGGCAGGCCGAGGTGCTCGCGCTCGTCGAGCGTCAGCGTCTTCGCGGAACGGTCCAAGGCGACGAACCTGCCGACGTTGAGGCCCTCGGCCTGGAGGATCTTCTTGGCGAAGACCTTGTCCATCGCGGCCGCCGACGCGAACACGCCCGGGCCGACGTAGGGCAGGCCGCCGAGTTCGAGCAGGCCCTGGATCGTGCCGTCCTCACCCCACGCGCCGTGCAGCAGCGGGAAGACGACGTCGACGTCCTTCAGCGCCTGGCCCGGCTCGACCGCGGTGACGGTCCGGTTCCGCAGCGTCGGGAGGTTGCCCGCGCCGGCCTCCAGCGCGTTCGGGTCCGTGCCGAGCGCCCACTGCCCCTGCGGCGTGATGCCGACCGGCACCACCTCGAACCGGTCCGCGTCCAGGTAGGGCAGGACGCTCTTGGCGGACTGGCAGGAGACCTCGTGCTCGGAGCTGCGGCCGCCGAAGACCACGGCGACCCTCGTCTTGCGCTGCGTCATGCCGGGGACCCTACCCGTTTGGGCGATTGTCCTCGCTCGCCAGTTCACGGTCGTGGTGCGTAGCGGACCTCGGGGAAGGACCACCGCGCCGCGAGCCAGGCGGACACCACCTCGTGGAGCGGTTCGTCCAGTTCAGCATGATCAGCACATACCCACGAGTGCACTTGCACCAGGGTTGGTTCGTCGCGCACGGGATAGATGTAGACGCAGCCGACCACCTCGTCACCGACGAGCACCGAGTAGGTGAACCCCTCGCGCCGCCGGAAGTCGTCCGCGTGCCGGACCAGGTCGGTGAGGTTGCGTTCGAGCGACATCCCCTCGGCCGGCGGCCAGCCCCAGGTCTCGAAACCCGGTGTCGACCGCACGTGCGCGATGCTGCTCGTCCAGGCGCGGTGGTCGCGCTCGTTGTACTGCGGGCCGAGCGGCTCCAGGCGGAACGACTCGGTGACCAGCCCGCGCGGGACCTCGAAGTCGTCCGGGGCGAAGGGGGTCATCGGCGCAACAACTCGGTCAGCACCGGCAGCGCGGCCACCAGTTGCTCGCGCGAGCACGCGCTGTACCCGATCACGAGCCCGTGCAGCTTGGCCCTGTTCACGTAGTGCCGGGCCAGCCCGTCGACCCGCAGACCGCGTTCGAGCGCACGCCTCATCAGGTCCCGTTCCAGGTCGGCGCCGGGCAGCAGCACCACCACGTGCGCGCCCGCGTCGTCGCCCAGCACCTCGATGCCGGCGGCGGCGAACGTGTCGGTGATGAGCGCACGCCGTTCGGACAGCTCCCGGCGCAGCTTGCGCAGGTGCCGGCCGAGGTCGCCGGTGCGCGCCAGTTCCACGACGACCCGCTGGCCCGCCGCCGCCGGGCTGGTGCCGGTCAGGTCGCGGTGTTCGAGGACGGTCGTGGCGATGTGCTCGGGCGCGACCATCCAGCCCGCGCCCAGGGTCGGGGTGAGGATCTTGCTCGTGGTGCCGAGGTGGACCACGACGTCCGGGGCCAGTGCGGCGAGCGACGGCAGCGGGGCGACGTCGTAGCGGAGTTCGCCGTCGTAGTCGTCCTCGATGACGAGCCAGCCGTCGCGCCGGGCCCGTTCGACGAGCGCGACCCGTCGTGCCGCGGACATGCGGCCGCCCAGCGGGTACTGGTGCGCGGGTGAGCAGTAGACGGCCTTCACGCCGGCGGGCACGGCCTCGGGGAGCAGCCCCTCCGCGTCGACGGCCGCCTGGACCACGTGCAGGCCGTTGGCCTTGAAGACGCCGACGGCCCGTTGGTAGCCGGGTTCCTCGACGGCCACCACGTCGCCGCGCGCCAGCACCGCGACGGCGATCTCGGTCAGCACGGCCGTGGTCCCGCCGGTCGCCAGCACCGGCTCGGCGCTCACGGCGAGGCCGCGGTGGCGCAGCAGGTGTTCGGCGATGGCCTCGCGGTACTCGGGCAGGCCCGCGCGTTCGGCGCGGGAGAGCGGGGGCGCGTCCGCCGCGGCACGCCACGCCCTGCGCCAGGCCGCCCGGTCGAGCCCGCTCGCCCACGGCGCACCGGTGCCGAGGTCCACGAAGTCGGTGATCACGGGCGCGACGGGCGTGCGCGAGCGTTTGCGCAACGGGCCCGGAGGCGTCGTGGTGACGTAGGTGCCGGAGCCGTGCCGACCGGCGATCCAGCCCTCCGCGTGCAACTGTTCGTAGGCGGCGGCGGTGACCGTGCGGGACACTCCGAGCGAGTCGGCCAACGCGCGCGTCGACGGCAGGCGGTCGCCCGCGCGCAGGCGGCCCTCCGACGCGGCGGAGCGCAGGGCGTCGGCGAGCTGGACGGCGAGCGGTTCGGCGGACTCGCGGTCCAGCGCCACGGGCAGTGCGGTCTCAGCCAAAGTGGCCTTCTCGAATCGGCGGAAAATGGCGCTTCAATAATGCCACTTCCGTCAGCACAGTAGAAGCATGACCACTGACGTGCAGCTCTCCCCCACCCCGCGCAGCACCGTCGTCCGCGGCAAGAAGAGAGCCGTCCAGGACCGCCAGGTGCTCTACGACATCCTCGACGCGGGCATGGTGTGCCACCTCGCCGTGGAGGTCGACGGGGCGCCGTTCCTCATCCCCACCGCGTACGGGCGCGACGGCAACCGCATCTTCCTGCACGGCTCGACGGGCTCGCGGTCCATCCGGAGCATGATCGAGGGCAGGCCCGTCTGCGTCGCGGTCACGCTCGTCGACGGCGTCGTCTACTCGCGGTCGGTCTTCCACCACTCGATGAACTACCGGTCGGCGATCGTCCACGGCACGGCGAAGGTCGCCGAGGACCCGGAGCACGCGCTGAAGGTCATCGTCGAACACGTCACGCCGGGCAGCTGGGACTACGCGCGGAGCCCCTCCAAGAAGGAGCTCGCGCAGACGGTCGCGCTCGAGATCGACCTGACCGAGGCGAGCGTGAAGGTGCGCGAGGGCGGGCCCGGCGAGGAGCCCTCGGACCTCGAAGCGAACCTCGTGTGGGCAGGGCACATGCCGCTCGTCACGACGTGGGGCGCGCCCGTGCCGCACGAGACGGACAGGGCCGTGCCACCGCACGTCAGCGAACGGGGCCGTTGACCGGGTCGTAGCGGTACGGGGTCATGGCGCGTGTGCCGTGGCGGTAGACGTGGATCGACACGGCCGGATCCACGCCGTCGTTGCGCACCTGGTGCACGTAACCAGGGCCCCACACCCGCGACTGTCCGGCGTGCAGCGAGTGCACGACCTGGATCTTCGTGGTGACGACCTCGGTCAGCAGGCCGCTGACGACGGTGAACGCGCCGGAGGTGTGGTCGTGGTCGTGCAGCGACGCGGTCTGGCCGGGGAGCCAGCTCATCAGCCAGATCTCCTGGTCGTCGGTCTTGTCGACCAGCGCCGAGAAGCGCTCCTCCGGGTCGTACCGGAGCAGGTGCTTCCAGCGGTCGCGGTCGGCCGCCCACGACAGGGCCACCCGGACGGGGTGCAGCAACGCGGAGTTTTCAGGCAGAACGACGCTGTTCTCGGGAACGGCGAACATCGGGGAAAAGTCCTAACCAGGCGAGTGCGCGAAAAGAGGACGCGGGACTATCGCCAGGTACAACAGCAACACGTGTTGAAGGACATGCCGGGAAGGGTCCCGAAAACGGGACCCCCCGTCAATCCAGTCCCAAGGCGTGGGACACGTCCGCGACCAGGTCGCGCGTGTCCTCGCAGCCGGCCGAGAAGCGCACGAGGCCCTCCGGCACCGGGTCGCCCCACTGCGCGCGCCGGTCCGCCGTCGAGTGCAGGCCGCCGAACGACGTCGCCGCCGACACGAACAGGGACTTCTCGATGAACGCCTCGACCGCGGCCGCGTCGGAGAGCTCGAACGTCAGCACCCCGTTGAACCGCCGCATCTGCTGCGCGGCCAGCAGGTAGGCCGGGTCCTGCTCGGCACCCGGCCAGCGCAGCCCGGAGACCTTGCCGGACAACGCCTCGTACAGCGCGGCGGCGTTGCGCGCCTGCCGTTCCAGCCGCAGGTCGAGCGTGCCGAGACCGCGCAGCACGAGCCAGGTCTCGAACGGACCGGGGATCGCGCCGCTCAACGTCCGCGCGTCGCGCAACCGGGTGGCCAGCTCCGGCGACGCGGCGGTGACGTGTCCGAAGAGGACGTCGCTGTGGCCCGCGACCGCCTTGGTGTCCGACGCCACGACGACGTCCGCGCCCAGCTCCAGCGGCCGTTGCCCGAGCGGGGTCGCGGTCGTGTTGTCCACGGCCAGCAACGCGCCCGCGTCGTGCGCCCGCGCGGCCAGTTCCGCGATGTCGCAGACGTCCAGGCCGGGGTTCGACGGCGTTTCGAGCAGGACCAGCTTCACCCCGTCGAAGGACGGGTACGGCCCGGCCGTGGGCGCCTCGACGACCCGCACGTCCATTTCGGACACGAACTTCCGGCTGAGGAAGTACCCGTCCGACGGGAGGACCAGGGTGTCCCCAGTGGACAGAACGGTCCGCAGCAGCGTCGAGATCGCCGCCATCCCCGACGGGAAGACGACGCACTCACCGCCCTCCAGCGAGCCCAGCGCCGTTTCGAGGGACCGCCACGTCGGGTTGCCGGAACGGGCGTAGGTGTCCGGACCGCCGAGGTGGAAGGCGGACGCGAACACGGGCTGCGCGCCGAACGGGTCGCCCGGGCCGCCCTGGACCGCGTGGACGACGCGCGTGCCGTCGCCGAGTTCGTCGGGGCTCACTGGCGCTCGTGCTTCCGGTCGCGGCCGAGCAGAGCGGCACCGAGGTCGCGCACGCTCAGGCCGTCGTGGCACACCTGGTGGACGCCTTCGGTGATCGGCATGTCGACGCCGTGCGCGTTCGCCAGCTCGCGGATCGACGAGCACGACTTCACGCCTTCGGCGACCTGCCCGTGCGCGGCCTCCTGCGCCTGCGCGAGGGTGTCGCCCTTGCCGAGCCGTTCACCGAAGGACCGGTTGCGCGACAAGGGCGACGCGCACGTCGCCACGAGATCGCCCAGCCCGGCGAGGCCCGCGAACGTCAGCGGGTCGGCGCCCAGGGCCGCGCCCAGGCGTGCCGTCTCGGCCAGGCCGCGCGTGATGATCGAGGCCATCGTGTTGTCGCCGTACCCCATGCCCGCCGCCATGCCGCACGCCAGCGCGATGACGTTCTTGCACGCCCCGCCCAGCTCGCAGCCGACGACGTCGGTGTTGGTGTACGGGCGGAAGTACGAGTTCGAGCACGCGTGCTGCAGGTCGACCGCGCGGTCGTGGTCCGTGCACGCGATCACCGTCGCGGTCGGCTGACCGACGGCGATCTCCTTGGCCAGGTTCGGCCCGGACACCACGGCGACCTGCGACTCGTCGACGCCGGCGACCTCGCGGATCACCTCGCTCATCCGCTTGAGCGTGCCGAGCTCGACGCCCTTGGACAGCGAGACGAGCGTGGCGTCCGGCGGCAGCAGGTCCTTCCAGCCGGACAGGTTCGCCCGCAACGTCTGCGACGGCACGGCGAGGACGACCGCGTCCGCGCCGTCGAGCGCCTTGGCCGGGTCGGAGGTGGCCGAGAGGTTGGCGGGCAGCGAGATGCCGGGCAGGTAGCCGGAGTTCACGCGCGTCCCGGTGATCTCCGAGGCGACCTCCTGGCGCCGCGCCCACAGCACGACCTCGGGGCCGGAGTCCGCGACGACCTTCGCGAAGGCCGTCCCCCACGACCCGGAGCCGAGCACCGCAACACGTTCGATCGCCATGGTTCAGGCCTTCCTCGGTCCGTAGAAGCCTTCTGGCGCCTCCTGCTGCCGGATCTCGGCCAGGTTCGCCTTGACCGCGCCCATCAGCAGGTCGGTGACCTCGCGCAGCAGGGGGAGCGTCTCCTCCTTGCCGCGGTAGGCCGAGAGGTCGACCGGCTCCCCGACGAGGTGTGTGATCGTCTTGCGCGGGAACGGCCGGAACTTCTTCTGGTAGTGGTTGTAGAGGTCCAGGGTGCCCCAGCGGGCGACCGGGATCACGGGGCCGTCGTGCTGCAGGGCGAGGCGGGCCACGCCTGTGCGCGAGTTCGCGGGCCAGCCGTCGGGGTCCTTCGTGATCGTGCCCTCCGGGTAGATCACCACGACCTGGCCGGTCGCCAGCGCCTTGTGCGCCTCGCGCAGGCTCTGCTGGGCGTCCGTGGTGCCCCGGTAGACCGGGATCTGCTTCGCGCCCTTGAGGATGCGGCCCATGACCGGCACGTTCCAGAGGCTGTGCTTCGCGAGGAAGTGCGGGACCCGGTCGTTGCGGTGCACGAACACGGCGTCGTAGCACGGGTCGAGGTGCGAGATGTGGTTCATGACCAGCAGCGCCGCGCCCTGGCGGGGGATCCGGTCCCCGTGCAGGATCCGGTGCCTGCCCAGCACGAACGACATGGGGTAGACGATCGCCGCCGCGACCCCCACCCAGAAGCCGCCCTTCTCCTTGGCCACGTGGCCTCTCCTCACTCCCGGACCTGCACTCACCTGCGCCCTGAGCACAGTAGTCGCCGGATCGTGGACTATGACGAGGTGCGGGATGAAGTGGAACTAGTGGTCCCGGTCAAGACGCTCGACCGGGCCAAGACCAGGCTGACCAGCGCGACCGGCGGCGATCCGGTGTCACACGCGGCGCTGGCGCTCGCGCTCGCCCTCGACACGGTGAGCGCGGCCCTCGCGACCCCCGGCGTCCGCCGCGTGGTGACGATCACATCCGACCCGGCCGTCGCGTCCGAGATGGCCGCGCTGGGCGTCGAGTCGGTCCCCGAGCCCGCCGAGCCCGGCCTCAACGCGGCGCTGCGGCACGGCGCGCGCACGCTCCGTTCGTCCCGCATCGGCGCGCTGCAAGCCGACCTGCCCGCTTTGAAGCCCTACGAACTGCAGGCCGCGCTGGAAGCCGCGGCCGGGCGCCGGGCGTTCGTCCCGGACCGCCAGGGCACGGGCACGACGCTGCTCCTCGCGGCCCCCGGCGGCGAGCTCGACCCGAGGTTCGGCGTCGGGTCGGCCGGGCACCACCGGCTCTCCGGTGCCGTCGCGCTGCTCGGTCCGTGGCCGTCGCTGCGCTGCGACGTGGACACGGAAGAAGACCTGCGGCTGGCGAACGCGCTCGGCCTCGGCCCCCGCACCGCGAACGCCCTGCCCGCCTGGACAACCTGAGCCGTCGCCACACGTCTACCGGGTGATCACGACTTGGGAGACTGATGCGAGCGCTCATCGCGCTGGCGGCTGTCACGGCCATCGCGGGCTGTGTCGCCGCCTATCCGATCGACCGTCCGTCCGACTACACGGCCGAGAGCAACCTCGGCACGTGCCAGGTGGCGTTGCCCCAGGACTGGAAGGACCGGCTGTCCCGCAACAGGACCGAGGTCGGCTCGCACGAGAAGGTGGTCGTCGTCGCGGCGGACTCCGACGCCGGCACGACGCTGGTGAAGACCACGCGCAACAGGACCACCGAACTGGTGCTGCACGACCACGGCAAGCGGCAGCAGGTGATGGCCGTGCAGAACAACGGGCAGCTCTTCGGCGTCGAGTTCGACGGCCGCTGGGTCACCTTCTCCACGACACCGGGCCCGGCGGACCACACCACCACGACCTACGCGTGGGACTCGCGCGACGACGGCGCGCCCGTGCAGATCGGCGACAGCGGTGCCGTGGTGCACAACGGCAGGGCCGCCTGGTCCGACAGCCTCGGCGTGCACGTCTACGACCTGGCGAAGAAGAAGGACAGGGTCGTCGGCTCCGGCAAGAGGCCGGTCTTCCTCGGTGACGCGGTCCTCTGGCAGCAGGACGGGAGGTTCCGCGCCGAGGGCGCGCTGCCCGATCCGTTGAAGGACGCGAAACCCGGTGACGGCGTGGCGTCCGACGGGCGCACGGTCGTGTGGGCGCAGGGCGAGAAGCTGCACGCCTGGCGCGAGGGCTGGACAGAGCCGCGTGAGCTGGCGGGGATCAGGACCTCGCCGAAGAACGAGGGCATCGTGTTCCCGCGGGTCAGCGGTGACTTCGTGTCGTGGCAGTCGGGGTCTTCGCACATCACAGATGTCCGCAGCCGCGCGACCGTCCACACGACCGAAGGCTCGTACTGGCTGGAGGTGCACGGCGGGGCGTTGACGCAGCAGGGGTGGCGCGTCGCGGCCGCGGCCCCGCTGGCGGAACTCTCGGCGTTGCCCGCCTGCTGACGCGCTCCCCTTCGTTCCCACCCGCTCCGCGGTTCAGTGACGAACGCCACGAAAATGTTGGTTTGGGCAACGCGCAGGGGAACCCCGGCACCTTTACATCCGTATCCCCCTACGCCAGACGACGCATCCCCCGACGTCGTCTCCCCGACGCGTTGCCCTGAGGTGTACCTGCATGAGTTCATTGACGCACGCCGACTACCTGGCGTTGCGCCGCTTTCCCGCACTCGACGGCCTGCGCGCCATCGCCGCGGTACTGGTCGTCTTCTTCCACTACGGCGGTCCCGACCGGCTCCAGGGCTGGGTCGGCGTCCAGATGTTCTTCGTCCTCAGCGGATTCCTGATCACCACGCTGATGCTGCGCGAGGAACACAGGACGGGCCGCATCGCGCTCGGTGAGTTCTACCTGCGCCGGGCCTTCCGGATCCTCCCCGTGTACTTCGTGGTCCTGCTCGTCACGGTCGTGGCGTCCGCGCTCTACGGGACGTTCGTCAGCAACGGCATCGGCCCCGCGCTGAAGTACTTCCTCACGTTCACCAACGAGTTCGCCGGCGCCAGCCCGTACGGGCAGTCGTGGTCGCTGGGCATCGAGCAGAAGTTCTACCTGGTCTGGCCCCTGGCGGCGATCGCGCTGGGCACCGTCGTGCTGCGCCGCCGCGCCGGTGCCGCCGCCCTCGGCATGCTGCTCGCGCTCGTCCTCGTGAACTTCACGACGGAGCACAGCAACCCCGGCTGGCCGTTGCACTACTTCTCGATCCTGACCGGTGTCGTGCTCGCGATCGTGTTGCACAGCCCGCGCGGGTTCGCGTTGCTGCGCCCCCTCACGAACCGGGTCGCGCAGGTCGCCGTCGCGATCGGGTTCGCCGGTGTCCACCTGAGCGTGAAGCCGATCGCCGACTTCCTGGACGGGATCGGCGGAATGCCCGGTCACGTCCTGGTCATCCCGGTGTACGCGCTCGCGACGGCGGTGCTGCTGACCGCGATGGTCGCACCGGGACCGGCGACGACGTTCCTGTCCACGAAGCCGATGCAGTTCGTCGGCGAGCGGTCCTACTCGCTGTACCTGGTGCAGACGATCGCCGCGACGATCATCGCGTTCTTCTGGCCCGCCCTGTCCGGCCTCGGTCAGTCCGTGGTGGTCACGGCGGCGGGGCTGGCGCTGGCGAGTGTCCTCTACGCGACCGTGGAGATCCCGATGATCGGCCTCGGCCGCCGAGTGGTCACCCGCCAGCGCGCGAAGGCCGCCGTCAAGGCGGCCGTGGCTCAGCAGGGTGCGCCGCAGGCTCCGACGCCGCAGTCCGAGTCGTCGCGGCTCGCGACCATCGGGCAGGCCCAGCCGTAGAACGGGTTCGGGGCGAGCGGCACGGGTTCCCGGTCGCTCTCCCTGGCCAGTTCCCTCGCGTGGTGCGCGGTGAGCGTCACGGGAGTGCCGCTCGCCTGCGCCTCGTAGGCACCCCTCTCCAGCTGCAGGATCTCGACGCCGCGCGAGATGTCCGCCACGAACACCGTGCCGCGGTGCCAGTACGGCGCCCACGAGGTCGCGGTGTCCGGCCGCCAGTACCCGATCTGGATCGGCCGGGCGGGGTTGGAGATGTCGAGGAAGCGGGTGCCCTGGTTGTACCAGGAGTAGGCCACGATCCTCTTCTGCACGTCGAAGTAGTGCGCGGAGCACGTGACGTCGCCGGGGATCGTGCCCTCCTGGTCGTCGGGGCTCCAGATGCCGACGGTCTTCATCTCCTTGGGCGTCTCGCCCCAGCCCTCACCGCCGTGCGTGCCCTGCAACGACGAGATGACGAACCGGCCCTCGGTCTTGCAGGTGGGCGAGCCGAACGCCTCTTCGGTGTGCAGGAGCAGGCTTCCCGGCGGGTTCTCCCGCGTGGGCAGCGGGCCGTCGAGCAGCGTGCGGCCGACCGGCCGGAACGAGTTGTGCGTGAACGAGGTCGGCATGTCGGCCTTCGGCACCGCGCCGCCCGCGTACGGGACGGGGTCCCACGCCTTGGCCTCGCGGTACTTGCCGGTCAACGGGTCCCGGTGCCAGCCCTGCGTCCAGTAGCCGCGGGTGCCGTCGTCGCCCGCCACCCAGGCGATGCCCTGGGCGTCGACCTGGACGTCGTGCGTGATCTTTCCTTCGCCCGCCCTGCCGCGGACGTCCACGTCGTGCGGCAGTTCCCTGGGCGTCTTCGGATCGCGGATGTCCGTGACGAAGATCCGCCCGGTCCTGGCGTCCGACCGGTCGAGCCCGGCCGTCCAGAGGAACTGGCAGTCGTTGACGCAGGTGCTGGTGTGACCGGTGTTCTGCCTGTGGAAGCTGAGGATCTTGAGGTCGGCGGGGTCCACAGCGGACACGATGTAGTTGCCGGTCGGGCGGTCGCCGGGCAGCGCGCGGCCGAACGAGTTGACCTCGCGCGCCAGGAACGCGAGCTTGCGCTTCGGATCGACGTTGATGTCCTCGTTCTCCCAGAAACGCTTGGTCGGGTCGTCGCCCGGCAGCGCCATCTCCTCCTTCGTGAGGTGATCGAGGAGCTTGGGGGTGTCGAGATCGGTGACGTCGAACGTCTTCAACCCGGTCTCCATGCTCACGAACGCCACGTCGCGCTTGCCGTACTGGGCGAACGCGATCGAGATGGCTCGTTCGGTACCGGGGAGGGACGCTTTGAGGCGAACGTTCTTGGCCGCCGCCTGCAGTCGTGGTTTGTCCACCTTCGGAGTCGTGGGTTCGGCGGAAGCCGCCGACGCCAGGCCTGCCGTGGTGAAGGCCAACAGGGTCGCCGCGGTGATCGTGGCAATAACCTTCATGGATCGACCCTGGCAGTGCGCCCGGAGAACCGTGTAGGCCCGAACGTCTGATGCCGGGCACCCGTGCCGCAGCACTAGGCTGCTGCTCCGTGCAGGCGACTGTGTCTACTTTTAACAGCGACGGTTCCGCGACCGTCCTCCGAGATGACGGCGTCCTCGTCGACGTGAGCGCGGAGGCCGTCACGGCGGGTGGCTGGCGGATGCTGCGTCCGGGCCAGCGGGTGACCCTCGAACGTAGTCCTGACGGAGCCGTTACGGCTCTTCGCATGCCTGTTCTGTGACGAGGAGTTCACCAGACGGTCGTTCTGGTTGGGGGCGCCCGCGCCGATTCTGAGACACAATGCGTGACGTGAGCACGGACGACAACGACGGCAAGGCGACCCCCTCCCGACGCCGCTCGACGGGCGGCAAGGCAGCGGCCACCCCGCGTGCGGCGACGCCGAAGAGGCAGCCCCGAGCGGCGACCAGGCGAGCGTCCAACCCGCGGAGGAAGGCGGAGCCACCCCAGGAACCGGTCGCCGCTCCCATGCGAGGGGTGCCCTCGGCCCCGCCCGCGGTGACGCCGAGTCCGCTGCCCACGGACCTCCCGGACGACCGGTACTTCAACCGTGAACTGTCCTGGTTGGACTTCAACGCCCGTGTGCTCGCCCTGGCCGAGGACTCCTCGCAGCCGTTGCTGGAGCGCGCGAAGTTCCTCGCGATCTTCGCCTCGAACCTCGACGAGTTCTACATGGTCCGGGTCGCCGGTCTGAAGCGGCGCGCGGAGACCGGGCTCACGGTGCGCAGCGCGGACGGGCTCACGCCGCTCGAGCAGCTCGTGGCGATCTCCAAGCGCTCGCAGGAACTCGTGGAGCAGCACGCCCGCGCGTTCCTCGACCACATCAGGCCCGGCCTGGAAGAGCACCGGATCAGCATCGTGACGTGGGGCGACCTCACGGACTACGACCGGCTGAGGCTCTCCAACTACTTCAGCGAGCAGGTCTTCCCCGTCCTCACACCGCTCGCGGTCGACCCGGCCCACCCGTTCCCGTACATCTCGGGGCTGTCGCTGAACCTCGCCGTGACCGTGCGGGACCCCGAGGGCGGCGGCGAGCGCTTCGCCCGCGTGAAGGTGCCGGACAACGTGCCGCGCCTGGTTCGCGTGGAGGCGGACAGGTCGTCCTCGTCCGCGACCTTCCTGCCGCTGGAGGAACTCATCGCCGCGCACCTGGGCGAGCTGTTCACCGGCATGGAGGTCATCGAGTGCCACGCGTTCCGCGTCACGCGCAACGCGGACCTCGAGGTCGAGGAGGACCGCGACGAGGACCTGTTGCAGGCGCTCGAACGCGAGCTCGCGCGGCGCCGGTTCGGTCCCCCGGTGCGCCTGGAGGTCGCCGACGACATGACCGAGCACATGCTCGAACTGTTGTTGCGGGAGATGGACGTCGACCCGCACGACGTCGTGACGGTGCCCGGCCTGCTCGACCTGTCGTGCCTGTGGCAGCTCTACGGCATCGACCGCAAGACGTTGAAGGACCCGGCGTTCGTGCCGGCGACGCACCCGGCGTTCGGGGAGCGCGAGACGCCGAAGAGCGTGTTCGCGACGCTGCGCGAGGGCGACGTCCTCGTGCACCACCCGTACGACTCGTTCTCCACGTCGGTGCAGCGCTTCATCGAACAGGCCGCGGCCGACCCGCACGTGCTCGCCATCAAGCAGACGCTGTACCGCACCTCCGGTGACTCGCCCATCGTGGACGCGCTGATCGACGCGGCCGAGGCCGGCAAGCAGGTCGTGGCGCTGGTGGAGATCAAGGCGCGGTTCGACGAGCAGGCGAACATCAAGTGGGCGCGCACGCTGGAGAAGGCGGGCGTGCACGTCGTCTACGGCCTGGTGGGCCTGAAGACGCACTGCAAGACGTCGTTGGTGGTGCGCCAGGAGGGTTCGACGATCCGGCGCTACTGCCACATCGGCACCGGCAACTACAACCCGAAGACCGCGCGGCTCTACGAGGACGTCGGCATCCTCACCGCCGAACCGACGATCGGCGCGGACCTCACGGACCTCTTCAACGTCCTCACGGGCTACGCGCGCCAGGACGAGTACCGCTCGCTCCTCGTCGCCCCCTACGGCGTCCGCAAGGGCATCGTGGACCGGATCAACGACGAGATCGAGCGCGCGCAGGCCGGTGAGCCCTCGGGTGTGCGCATCAAGGTGAACTCGCTCGTCGACGAGCAGGTCATCGACGCGCTGTACCGGGCGTCGCAGGCGGGCGTGCCCGTGGACGTGGTCGTGCGCGGCATCTGCGGCCTGAAGCCGGGCATCAAGGGGCTGTCGGAGAACATCCGGGTCCGCTCGATCCTCGGCCGGTTCCTGGAGCACTCGCGCGTCTTCCACTTCGTCGCGTCCGGCGAGTACTGGATCGGCAGCGCGGACATGATGCACCGCAACCTGGACCGCCGCGTCGAGGTGGCCGTGAAGGTCGCCGACCCGCGCCTGATGAAGCAGTTGGGCGACATGTTCGACTCGGCCCTCGACCCGCACACGCGCTGCTGGGTGCTGCGTTCTGACGGAGAATGGGAACCCTCGCCCTCGGACGGCACGTCCGTGCGGGACCATCAGATGGAACTGCTGCACAAGCACGGAGCTCTTGGGTGATCAAAGCTGCTGGGGCGGTGCTCTGGCGTGATGCCGGCGGAAACGTCGAAGTCGCGGTCGTGCACCGCCAGCGTTATGACGACTGGTCCCTGCCGAAGGGCAAACTCGACCAGGGCGAGACGATTCCCGCCTGCGCGGTGCGCGAGATCGAGGAGGAAACAGGCTTCTCGTGCGTTCTCGGCCGCCACCTGAACCAGGTCTCCTATTCGGTGAAGGGCGTGCCGAAGACCGTCGACTACTACGCCGCCGAAGCCGTTTCCGGTTCTTTCGCGGCCAACGAGGAGGTCGACGAACTGCGGTGGCTGCCGGTCACCGAGGCGTCGGCCCTGCTCACCTACGCACCGGACCGCGAGGTGCTCGACGAGTTCGCCCGCCTGCCCGCGGACCTGCTGCTGGTCCTGCTGGTGCGGCACGCGAAGGCCGGGAAGCGTTCCGAGTGGGACGACGACGATGACCTGCGCCCGCTCTCGGACGCCGGCTGGCGCCAGGCCGCGGCGCTGCGCGCCCTGCTGCCCCTGTGGGCACCCGTGCGCGTCCACACGGCGCCCAGGGTGCGTTGTGTGGACACCGTGCGGGGTGTGGCGGAGGACCTGGGCGTGGACATCGTCCAGGAGCACCGGCTGTCGGAGGAGGGCTACTGGCCCGACCCGGACGCCGGTCTCGTGCGCCTGCTGGAGGTGGCCGCTCTCGAAGGCCGTGCCGTCGTCTCCTCGCAGGGCGGCGTGATCCCGTCCGTCGTGCAGTCGCTGGCCGAAATGGGCGGGCTGAGGCTCGACGAGATCCCCTGCAAGAAGGGCAGCACGTGGGTGCTGGCCTTCACCAGGCCGTTCGGCACGTGGTCCACTTCGGACTCGCCTTCGCGCTGGCCAACGCTGGTGTCGGCGCATTACCTGGCCTCGGCACTCCCCCGTCCCTGAGGCTCTCCGCAGCCGTTCTGCGCCGCCGTCTCCCCGGCCCCGGTGAAAGTTCGCCTCTGGCAACCAAATCGGCCGGGAAGGCGGCGGTTTCGCTTGTGCCGGGGATTGTTCCGAGTCCGGCAGCGTTATTTCTATTGGAGGCAGCGGAGTTCGAAACCGGTGTCAGGCCCCACGGGTCCGACTTCCCGGCGAACTCGCCGCCGCTGCTCCGCAGCCACGGAAGAACACGAAGGCCCCGGTGTGCGCACACCGGGGCCTTTCGCGTGGTTCTGAAGTGACGCAGCCCCCCTCAGGAGGCCCGTCTCACTTCTTCTTGGCAGCCGTCTTGCGAGCAGCCGGCTTCGCAGCCGCGGTCTTCGCGGCGGGCTTGGCAGCGGCGGTCGTCTTGGCGGCGGCCGTCGTCTTGGCAGCAGCCGGCTTGGCAGCGGCCGTGGCGCGCTTGGCAGGAGCCTTCGCGGCAGCCGTCTTGGTGGCGGCGGCCTTGGTGGCGGTCGCCTTCGCGGGCGCCTTGGCAGCAGCGGTCTTCGTCGCGGCGGCCGTGGTGGTGGTGCGACGGGTCGCGGGCGCCTTGGTGGCGGCCGCGGCCGTGCGGGTGCGCGTCGTGGTCGCGCGGGTCGTCGCGGCCTTCGTCGCCGGAGCCTTGGTGGCCGCGGGCTTCGCGGCGGCAGCGGCGGCGGGCTTGGCGGCGGCCTTGGCGGCAACGGCCTTCGGCAGCTTCTTCGCACCGCTGATGACGTCCTTGAACGTCGAGCCGGGGCGGAACGCGGGCACGTTGGTCTTCTTGACCTTCACGGTCTCGCCCGTGCGCGGGTTGCGCGCGGTGCGAGCCGCACGGGCACGCTTCTCGAAGACGCCGAAGCCCGTGATGTTGACCTTCTCGCCCTTGTTGACGCTCCGCACGATGACATCAACGATGCCGTCAACAGCAGCACCCGCGGTCTTCTTGTCTCCCAGGCGCTCGGCGAGCGCCTCGATGAGCTGGGCCTTGTTCACCTTCAGTCCCTCCCAGGACGCTCACGGCCCTAGCGTCGGGCCGACTAGAACGCAACGGTAGGCCCAAATCGCGAGAAATACCAATCGCCACGCCAAAATTTTCGTTGTGGCGTGGCTAATTGCGCCCCTTCGAGGGACAGGAGGCGCCGGATTCGCCCCTCTCAAGGGGAGAATCCGGCCCCCTCTCAGACCGCCGGAAGCGGATCCGTTGTGGGCAGCCAAGTCTGGCGATTGCCCTCGAAATCGCTGATCTCGGCCTCGTGGCGCAGTGTCAAAGCGATGTCGTCGAGGCCTTCGAGAAGGCGCCAGCGGGTGTAGTCGTCGATCTCGAAGGGGGCTACCAAGTCCTTGGCGCGAACGGTCTTGTCGGTGAGGTCGACGGTGACCGGCGTGCCGGGCTCGGACTCCAGCAGTTTCCACAGCAGCTCGACATCGGACTGGCTGCACTGCGCCGCGACGAGACCCTGCTTGCCCGCGTTGCCCCGGAAGATGTCCGCGAACCGGGACGAGACGACGACGCGGAAGCCGTAGTCCATCAACGCCCAGACGGCGTGTTCCCGAGAGGACCCGGTGCCGAAGTCGGGGCCCGCGACGAGGACGCTGCCCGCCTTGAAGGGCTCCTGGTTGAGGATGAAGTGCTCGTCACCGCGCCAGGCGGCGAAGAGCCCGTCCTCGAACCCGCTGCGGGTCACGCGCTTGAGGTAGACGGCCGGGATGATCTGGTCGGTGTCCACGTTGGACCTGCGCAGCGGCACACCGACACCGGTGTGGGTGGTGAAGGCTTCCATGGTCAGTTCTCCAGGTCTGCGGGGGCCGACAGGGTGCCGCGCACGGCCGTGGCGGCGGCGACGAGCGGGGACACGAGGTGCGTCCTGCCGCCCTTGCCCTGCCTGCCCTCGAAGTTGCGGTTGGAGGTCGAGGCGCTGCGCTCGCCGGGGGCGAGCTGATCCGGGTTCATGCCAAGGCACATAGAGCAGCCGGCCTGCCGCCACTCGGCGCCCGCGTCGAGGAACACCTTGTCCAGGCCCTCGTCCTCGGCCTGCTTGCGCACCCGCATCGAACCGGGGACGACCAGCATCCGTACTCCTGAAGCGACGTGCTTGCCCTTGATGACGTCCGCCGCGGCGCGCAGGTCCTCGATGCGCCCGTTGGTGCAGGAGCCGAGGAACACCGTGTCCACGCGGATGTCGCGCAGCGGCGTGCCGGGCTCGAGGCCCATGTACGTCAGCGCCTTCTCGGCGGCCACGCGCTCGTTCTCGTCCGCGATCTTCTCGGGGTCGGGGACGTGCGCCCCCAGAGGCAGGCCCTGGCCGGGGTTCGTGCCCCACGTGACGAACGGCGTGAGCTCGTCGGCGTCGATCGTCACCTCGGCGTCGAAGGTCGCGTCGTCGTCGGTGCGCAGCGTCTTCCAGTACTCGACGGCCCTGTCCCAGTCCGCGCCGGACGGAGCGTGGTCGCGACCCGAGATGTAGTCGAAAGTCGTGTCGTCCGGTGCGATCATGCCCGCGCGGGCGCCCGCCTCGATCGACATGTTGCAGACCGTCATGCGCGCTTCCATCGACAGCGCCTCGATGGCCTCGCCGCGGTACTCGAGCACGTAGCCCTGCCCGCCGCCGGTGCCGATCTTCGCGATGACCGCGAGGATGATGTCCTTCGCCGTGACGCCCTCGCCGAGCGAGCCGGTGACGTTGATGGCCATCGTCTTGAACGGGCGCAAGGGCAACGTCTGCGTCGCCATCACGTGCTCCACCTCGGACGTGCCGATGCCGAACGCCAGCGCGCCGAACGCACCGTGGGTGCTCGTGTGGCTGTCGCCGCACACCACCGTCATGCCGGGCTGTGTGAGGCCGAGCTGCGGGCCCACGACGTGGACGATGCCCTGCTCGAAGTCGCCCATCGGGTGCAGCCGCACCCCGAACTCCGCGCAGTTGCGGCGGAGCGTCTCGACCTGCGTGCGCGACACGAGGTCGGCGATCGGCTTGTCGATGTCGACGGTCGGAACGTTGTGATCCTCGGTGGCGATCGTCAGATCGGGCCTGCGCAGCTTGCGGTTGGCAAGGCGGAGCCCGTCGAACGCCTGGGGGCTGGTGACTTCGTGGAGCAGGTGGAGGTCGATGTAGAGCAGGTCCGGCTCCGCACCACTTCCGTGGCGCACAACGTGTGCCTCCCACACCTTCTCCGCGAGCGTGCGGCTCATCGCGACATCTCCCACAGTATGGACGCGCCGACAGATCTGGACTTCTCACTGCTTGGGAAGTTAGTATCGGCTTGTGGGACAGCATAGCGGGATCGGCGTGCTGGACAAGGCAGTGGCCGTGTTGAACGCCGTAGCAAAAGATCCTTGTGGCTTGGCCGAGTTGTGCAACCGCACCGGCCTCCCCCGAGCGACAGCGCACCGCCTCGCCGTAGGCCTGGAGGTGCACAGGTTGCTGCGCCGAGGCTCCGACGGCCGCTGGCGCCCCGGCGCCGCTCTCGCGGAACTCGCCGGCGGCGCCACGGACCCGTTGCTGGACGCGGCTTCCTCGGTCCTGCCACGCCTGCGCGACATCACCGGCGAAAGCGTGCAGCTCTACCGCCGCGACGGCATGCAACGGGTCTGCGTCTCCTCGGCAGAGCCCCCATCGGGCCTGCGCGACACGGTCCCCATCGGCGCGAGGCTCCCCATGACAGCGGGCTCGGGCGCCAAAGTCCTTGCCGCGTGGTCAGACCCGGGCACCCAACGCGCCGTCCTGGCAGACGCCGTCTACGGCGAACGCACCCTCCTGGAAGTGCGCCGCCGAGGCTGGGCACAAAGCGTGGCGGAACGAGAGCCGGGCGTCGCCTCGGTCTCCGCTCCGGTACGCGACTCCACAGGCGCAGTAGTGGCAGCAGTCTCAGTCTCGGGCCCCATCGACCGCATGGGCCGCCGCCCAGGCGCCCGCTGGGCAGCAGACCTACTGGCAGCAGCCGAGGCCCTGCAAAGCCGCCTCTAAAGCACCAACGCCACACCCGGCCGCCTTCCCCACGGGGAGGGCGGCCGTTCTGCTTTCCCGCCCCGACACGCCGCCCGCCCAGGCCCGACACGCACCCCGCGTCTCAACAGGTGACCACCGGGAGGGAGGTGAGTCGCGACGAACGGAGGGGCGGAACGCCACCGCAGATGGAGGTGAGACGGGCCGGGCCGGAAGGAAGTTGGCGGGCTGGGGTGAGGCGCGGTGGGTGAGGCGCGGCGGGGCAAGGCAGGCCGGGGCAAGGCCGAGGCGGGGGTGCGGCGAGGCGCAGAGGGCGGAGGAATGAGGGGTGAGGGGCGGTGGGGAGGCCGGGCGGGCGGGGCGACCCGGGCAGGACGGGCGACGCTGGGGGCTGGGGTTGGCGTAGGCGCGGCGGAAGCGGGCCGAGCCGGGGAAGTTGGAAAGACGGGGCCAGAGAGAAGGCGAAGTGAAAAGAGCGGGAGGGCGAGCGGGCAGGAGGGCGGGCCGGACGAGGGCTGGGCAGGGCGAGCGAGCCAGGGAGTGATGCAGGGCGAGGCGCGCGACCCAACAGCGAGCGGAGCAGGAAGGAGGCGGAGCGAAATCCGGCGTGGCCGGGGCGCGTTGCGTGAGAGCGCGACGGGATGGCCGAGCAAAAGAAGGCCGCAGCGGAAGCCCAACAAAAGCGAGACCGGCGCCACAAAGATTGGGGCCGCGGAGGCGAAGCCGAAGCAGGCTTAAATGCCCTAAGAGGCGAGCATCACATAAGCGATCCCAACAATGCCCCACCCCACCGATCGAAGCGAAGGGCACAACCCACGCCGGGGGTCCGGGGGCGGCAGCCCGCCGGCTGGGGGTCTGGGGGCTCGGCCCCCGGAGGACAAAGCGAAAGAGGCCTGTCAGCGCTTTCCGCTGACAGGCCTCTCACACCTCTGTAGCCCCGAAGGGATTCGAACCCTCGCTACCGCCTTGAGAGGGCGGCGTCCTAGGCCGCTAGACGACGGGGCCCTAGAACTTCTTGCTGGAGTGAACCTTATCAGATCTCTCTGTCCGGTCCAAATCCGGCTATTCAGTTCTTTTCTTGCTCACTGCGGGTCTTGCATTTTCAGCAGCTCCGGGAGCTTACCCGAGGGCAGTTCTTCCGTTGCAGCTGGGGTACCAGGACTCGAACCTAGACTAACTGAACCAGAATCAGTCGTGCTGCCAATTACACCATACCCCATTGGCTTTCACGATCGACTTCGTTGTCCCGCAGGGAGTTCCGAGGTCCTCGTTGCTGCCGTGAGAAATACTAGACCACGTCCCCGCCAGAAGTGAAATCGGCCCCCACCTAAGCGCAAACGCGCAGGTGAGGGCCGGTCTCCAGGCTCATCTCAGGCGTGGGCCGTGGAGAGCTCGCACACGAGGAGCTCCGGCAGTTCCGCCAGGGTCTCGATGGACGACAGGCCCGCGGGCAGCGTGCCGCCGGTCGGGCCCACGCGATTGATCCAGACGCCGTGCATTCCCGCGTCGCGCGCGCCGATGGCGTCGGCGTGCAGGCGGTCGCCCACGTGGACGGTGTCGCCGGGCGGTACGCCCAGGGCGAGGCACGCGGTGTGGAAGATCACGCGGTCCGGCTTGGCGCAGCCCACCTCTCCGGCGATGAGCACGGCGTCGAAGTACTCGGCGAGGCCGAGCTGGGCGATCTTCATGCGCTGGTGGCGGCCCGACGCGTTGCTGATCGCGGCGATCGGGAGGCCCGTGGCGCGCAGCCAGTCGAGCATCGGGATGGCGTCCGGGAACAGGCACCAGCTCGACGACAGGACCTCCTGGCGGCCCAGCTCGCGGCGGGTGGCCTCGCCGAGGGAGAGGTCCTCGCCGAGTGCGGCGAAGAACGCCTGGGTGCGGATGTTGCGCATCTGCTCGTACTGCAGCTCGCCGGCGAGCTGGCGGGAGACGTGGTCGTCGGTGATCCGCTGCCACAACGACCAGGCGTCGGCGTTACCGACCATCGAGGCCAACGCGGCTCGCGAAGAAGAGCTGTAGTCGACAAGTGTGTCGTCGACGTCCAGGCACACAGCGCGGATCTCGCCGGTTCTCTTACGCGTGAAAGTCGGGGACGCAGTTGTCACCCCGGAAGGTTAGGTGCGAGGGGCCCTCGTCCGATTCGGCTAACGAGGTGATTCCTATAGGTCCTTGCACGATCAAGCCGACCTTGAGGCCCCGAACGAACCAGTCAGACTGGTCCGAGCGCCGAATGCAATCACCCGGTCGAGTGTTGTTCGACTACGTGACGAGCGCCGCTCCAGCCGGCCGTTCCGCGGGCGCGACACCGTAGCTCGCACAACGACATTTCGCACCAGCCGCAACCTTTTCGAGGCCTGGCCCACCAGACAGTCCACAGTGGACCAAGCTCGGTACGAGAGCCACGCCACCGCGAACACAGCTTGACGCACTGGGCGATCAGGAGCATGCTGACCTTAATTCAACATGAGTTGAAAAGAGGGGATCACCATGGAGAGGACAACCTGTCTCGTCGTCGGCGGCGGGCCTGCCGGGATGGTGCTGGGGCTGCTGCTGGCGCGCGGTGGCGTCGAGGTCACGGTGCTGGAGAAGCACGGCGACTTCCTGCGCGACTTCCGCGGCGACACGGTGCACGCGTCAACTCTTACGCTGCTGGACGAACTGGGGCTCGGTCCGGCTTTCGCGCAGGTACCGCACCAGGACGTCGACAAGATCGAGGCGCTGCTCGACGGCGGCGCCAAGGCCACGATCGCCGACCTGTCGCGACTTCCCGGCCCGAACAAGCGCATCGCGATGGTGCCGCAGTGGGACTTCCTCGACCTGCTGGCGGACGCGGGCAGGGCGGAGCCGGCGTTCACGCTGCGGATGAACACCGAGGTCACCGAGATCACCAAGAGCGGCAGCAGGGTCACGGGCGTGAAGTACCGGGACCGCGTCGACGGGCACGAGGGTGAGTTCGCGGCCGACCTGGTCGTCGCGGCGGACGGGCGGAGTTCGATCCTGCGCGCGGCCGCGGAACTCCCGGTCTACAGCTTCGGCGCGCCGATGGACGTGTGGTGGTTCCGCTTGCCGCGCAGGAAGAGTGACGACGTGAAGGGCGGCGCAGGCAGGTTCAGCTCCGGCAGCGGGCTCGTCCTCATTCCACGCGGCGAGTACTTCCAGTGCGCGTTCCTCATTCGCAAGGGGACGGACCAGGCGGTGCGCGCCGAGGGCGTCGAGAAGTTCCGCGACCGCGTCGTCACGCTCGTCCCGTGGCTCGCGGACAGGGTCGGCCACCTCGAGGACCTCGACGAGGTGAAGCTGCTCGACGTGAAGCTGGACCGGTTGCGCCAGTGGCACGTCGACGGGCTGTTGTGCATCGGTGACGCGGCGCACGCGATGTCGCCGGTCGGCGGGGTGGGCATCAACCTGGCCGTGCAGGACGCGGTCGCGGCGGCGACGCTGCTGGCGAAGCCGTTGCGGGAGGGCCGGGTCACGCCCGCGGTGCTCGCGAAGGTGCGCGGGCGCAGGCTCTTCCCGACCGTGCTGATCCAGACCGTGCAGCGGGTGGTCCACCGGATGTTCCTCGGGCGCAAGCTCAACAGCACCGAGACGGTCTCCAGCACGGGCGTGCCGCTGCCGCTCAAGCTCGCGCAGAAGCTGCCGTTCCTGCAGGCGGTTCCGGCCTACGTGATCGCGATCGGCCCGCGCCCCGAGCACGCGCCCGACTTCGCGCGGAGGGACCCGCAGACCATCGTCAGGTCGTGACGAACGCCTCGGCGGACTCGCCGAGCACCATCGCCACGGCGTGGGCGCGGTCACGAGCGCCCAGCTTGCGCAGGATCGCCTTCACGTGGGTCTTCACGGTGTCGTTGCTGATGAAGAGCCGCTGGGCGATGCGCGCGTTGTCCATGCCCTTCGCCATCTCGGCCAGCACGTCGAACTCGCGCGCCGACAGCCGGCCGAGCGCGGCAGGCGGGGGCATCCGCGCAGGCAGACGCGCCAGCGACCCCACCCGCGCGTCGATCGTGGCGGGAGCACCGCGCACGGCGGCCACGATCAACGGCAGCAACTCGGCCACCGGAGACGTCTTCAGCAGGTAGGCCACCGCGCCGGCGTCGAGCGCCGCGCGGGCCCAGCTCGGACTGTCCGCATTGGACAACACGACGACTCGGGCGCCCGGCCGGTACTGCGCCGTGTCCCGCACGGTGCGCAGCGGCCCGGCGCCCGGCACGTCGAAGTCCGTGACGACCAGGTCCACCAGCGTGCCGCGCAGACTGCGCGCAGCGTCGGCCACGGTGTGAGCGATACCCACAACGCGGAAGCAGTGCGTGCGGTGCAGCGAGATCCGCAGCCCTTCGGTGATGAGCTGCGAACCGTCGACCAGCAACACACGGGTGGACGCCTGGTCCGTCATGACACCGGGAAGTTACTCGCGGGTACCCGGGTGCGTAAGCCGCCAGGTGCCGGATTGCTCCGTACGGCTACCTATTTGCGACCGGATTGGTGAGCGTGCCGAGGCCGTCCACAGTCACGGACACCGTCTGTCCGGCCGTCAGCGGCCCGACACCGGCCGGGGTGCCGGTCAGGATCAGGTCGCCCGGCAACAGCGTCATGATTCCCGACACGTACTCCACGAGTGACGGAATGTCGTGCACCATCAACGAAGTACGTCCGTCTTGTTTGACCTCACCGTCGACCTCGGTGACGACGCGCACGTCCGACGGGTCGAACTGGGTCTCGATGAACGGACCCAGCGGGCAGAACGTGTCAAAACCCTTGGCACGCGTGAACTGCACGTCCTTCTTCTGCAGGTCGCGCGCCGTCACGTCGTTGGCGATCGTGTAACCCATGATCACGCTGGTGGCCTTGGCCCGCGGCACGTCGCGGCACGGCTGGCCGATGATGACGGCCACCTCGCCCTCGAAGTCGACGCGCTCGGACACGGCCGGGAGCTTGATCTCCACGTTCGGGCCGATCACCGACGTGTTGGGCTTGAAGAACAGCAACGGCTCCGCGGGGACCTCGTTGCCGAGCTCCTTCGCGTGGTCCGCGTAGTTCCGCCCCACGCCGATGATCTTGGTCGGCAGGATGGGCGCGAGCAGCCGCACGTCGGCCAGCGGCCACTTGCGGCCGGTGAACGTGGGCGTGCCGAAGGGGTGTTCGGCGATCTCTGCGGCTTCGTCGCCCTGGACCTCGACGAAAGCCACACCTGCGGGATGAGCAATTCGGGCAATGCGCACGACCCCAGCTTACGAGGTCAGCTGGAGCGCATCGACTTGTGCACGAGCGCGTCGCACAGGGCGAGCCAGCTCGCCTCGACGATGTTCCCGTGCACGCCGACCGTCGTCCACTCGCGCTCACCGTCCGTGGACTCCACGAGCACGCGCGTCACCGCGTCCGTGCCGGGGTGCTCGGTGAGGATGCGCACCTTGTAGTCGGCCAGTTCGACGGTGTCCAACCAGGACAGGTGCGGCACCAACGCCTTGCGCAGCGCCGCGTCCAGGGCGTGCACGGGCCCGTTGCCCTCGGCGGTGGCGATGACCCGCTCCCCCGCCACGTGCACCTTGACCGTGGCCTCGGACACGATCTCGCCGTCCGACCGGTGGTCGAGCACCACCCGGTAGGACTCGAGCGAGAACGGCGGAGTGTCCAGTTGGGACAGCTCGTCGCGCAGCAGGAGTTCCATCGAGGCGTCGGCGGCCTCGAACGACCACCCCTTCGCCTCCAGCTCCTTCACGCGCTTGAGAGCGCTCCCGACCTCGGTTGACCGGCCGGCCAGGTCGAGCCCGAACTCACGTCCCTTGAGTTCGATGCTCGCCCGACCGGCCATCTCGGTGACCAGCACCCGCATGTCGTTGCCGACGATGTCCGGATCGATGTGGTTGTACAGCTCCGGATCCACCTTGATCGCGCTCGCGTGCAGACCCGCCTTGTGGGCGAATGCTGACGACCCGACATAAGCCTGGTGGGTGTCGGGTGCGATGTTCGCGATCTCGGCCAACGCATGGGAGACACGGGTGAGCTCGGCCAGTGCCCCGGTCGGGAGCACCTCCATGCCGAGTTTGGTCACGAGGTTTCCCACGACGGCGAACAGGTCCGCATTGCCTGCTCGCTCGCCATATCCATTGGCGGTGCACTGAACGTGCGTCGCTCCGGCCTGAACGGCCGCGAGGGTGTTCGCCACCGCGCAGGACGTGTCGTCCTGGCAGTGGATTCCGACGCGGAAGCCCGTCTTCTCGACGATCTCCGCGACCGTACCGGCGAGGCCGAGCGGCAGCTGCCCGCCGTTGGTGTCGCACAGCACAACGACGTCCGCGCCACCCTCCACAGCGGACTCCAGCACCCTCAGGCTGGTGTCCGGGGAGAACGCGTACCCGTCGAAGAAGTGCTCGGCGTCGAGGAACACACGCCTGCCGTGGTCCTTCAGGTAGCGCACGGTGTCGTACACCATCTTCAGGTTCTCGTCGGTGTCCGTCCGCAACGCCCGCTCGATGTGCCGCAGGTCCGACTTGGCCACCAGCGTCACCACCGGCGCCTGCGAGTCCAGCAGCGCCTTGACCTGCGGGTCCTCCTCGACCTTGACCCCGGCCTTGCGCGTCGCCCCGAACGCGACCAGCTTGGCGTGCTTCAGTTCCAGATCACCGGCCGCGGCCCGCGCGAAGAACTCCGTGTCCTTGGGCAGCGCGCCGGGCCAGCCGCCCTCGATGAACCCGACGCCGAGCCCGTCCAGCAGCCGCGCGACGGCGAGCTTGTCCGTGACGGAGTACGAAATGCCCTCACGCTGTGCGCCGTCGCGCAACGTCGTGTCGTAGACGTGGAACTCGTCGGAAGGGCCGGCCATCGGGGTCATCTCCTCATCAGGACAAACAAAAAGACCCCCCGCGGGATGCGAGAGGTCTGCGCGTCGGGTGCCAGGGGCGGCAACTACCCGACGCGCTCGTCAATAATGATGGCGGTGAACTGAGCCATGTCGGCGATGCTGCCACAGGTCTTGGTGGCGTACCAAGCGACGGGAGGAAATCTCCCACTATCTGGTCACGGGTTCACGCCTGTGACGGCGGAGCGGAACGGGCGCCGGTCCGTCCGCGAGGACCGGCCGGCGCCCGTTCCGGACGCTCTCAGGCCCCGGCCAGGAACTTCGCGAACGCCTCGATCGAGGCAGCGTTCCGAGGCCCCTCCACCAACGCCGCATAAGGCAGTGAGAAGAACCGCTTCCCCCGAACAGCAGGCGAGTTGGCCAGCGGCGCGTACCCCTCCAGGAACCGCTGCTTCTCCTCAGGCGTGTTCGCCTCACCGTCCGCGTAATCCACGATCAGCACGACGTCCGGGTTCCGCTGCACCACCGCCTCCCAGTTCACGGTGGTCCAGCTGTCGTTCAGGTCCCCGAAGATGTTGTCCCCACCGGCCTTCGAGATCACGTCCTGCGGTGCCGCGTTCTTGCCGGACGTGAACGGCTGGTCCTGCCCGCTGTCGTACAGGAACACCTTCGGCCGCGGCTTGCCCGCCATCAACCGCCCGGCGGCAGCGATCTGCTCCTCGTATCCCTTGATCAGCTCCTCCGCCTCGGCCTCGACGCGGAAGATCTTCCCGAGGTTGCGCAGGTCCGTGTACAGCGCGTCCAGCGCCGGCATGATGCCGCGCTGCTTGCCCACGCCGTTGCGGCACGCCTCGGTCAGGAGGTACGTGCCGATGCCGAGCTCCTTCAGCGCGTCCGGGGTGAAGCCGGTGCTCTCGCTGAAGCCGTAGTTCCAGCCGGCGAAAACGAGATCCGCGTTGGCGCCCTGGACGACCTCCTTGGAGATCTTGTCGGCCAGGTGCTTCGAGCTCTCGAAGTCGGCCTTCCACGGCGAGCTCTGCACGTCCACCGTCTTGAGGCCGTTGACCACGTAGCCCGCCATGCGGTCCTTCAGGCCCAGCGCGAACATCATCTCGGTGATGCCGGTGTCGTTGGTGACCACTTTGGACGGCACGCGGTCGAAGGTGACCTGCCGGCCGCAGTTCGTGACGGTCACCGGGTCGGACGCGGAGGGGTCATTCGCGACCGTGGCGCCACAGCCGGAGACGAGCAGCAGGGCGGCTGTGACTAGTGCGATTCTCAAGGGGTGACCTCCTGGTCGAACAGGAGCTGGGGCACTCCTGTTGTCGGGTGCCGCACTACGTGCGCGCTCACGTGGAAAACCTTGGCGATCAGCTCCGGAACGAGGACTTCCGACGGTGTGCCGGAGGCGACCAGGCGCCCCTCGTCGAGCACGTGCAGGCGGTCGCAGTAGGACGCGGCGAGGTTCAGGTCGTGCAGTACGGTGAGCACGGTGACGCCCAGGCTCCGCGCCAACGCGAGCACCTCGAGCTGGTGGCGGATGTCGAGGTGGTTGGTGGGCTCGTCCAGCACGAGGACGCGGGGTTCCTGGGCGATCGCGCGGGCGATGAGCACGCGCTGGCGTTCGCCGCCCGAGAGGCTCAGGAAGCTGCGGGAGGCCAGGTGTGCGACGTCCACTGTGTCCAGTGCCTCGGCCACCACGCGGCGGTCGCGGGCGGGGTCGCGTTCGTGCGGCAGGCGGGCCATCTCGACGACCTCGGCGACCGTGAAGTCGAACTCGACCTGCGACTCCTGCGACAGGGCGGCGAGGTCGCGGGCGATGTGCTGTCGCTTGTGGACTCCGACGCCGCCGACGAGCACCGCACCCGAGTCCGGTTTCAGGGCGCGGTAGACGCAACGCAGCGTCGTGGACTTGCCGCTGCCGTTCGGGCCGACGATGCCGACGACCTCGTCCTCGGCGTGCAGCGTGATGTCCGCGATGATGCCGCGGACGGTGACCTGCTCGATGTCGACGCGCATCAACGTCCTCCGAACACGTAGCTCTTGCGGCGCATGAGGAAGATGAAGCACGGCACGCCGATCGCGGCCGTGATGACGCCGAGCGGGAGCTCCTCGGGCGCCGCGAGCATCCGCGCCGCCACGTCGACCCAGACCAGGAACGACGCTCCGGCGAGGGGGGCGAGCGGGAGGACCTTGCGGTGGTCCGCGCCCACGACCATGCGGGTGAGGTGCGGCAGCATCAGCCCGACGAACCCCACCGCGCCGCTGACCGCCACGAGCACGCCGGTGATGCCGGCGGTGACGACGAAGAGGTGCGTGCGGAACCGGTTGACCGGCACGCCGAGCGTCGTCGCGGTCTCGTCCCCCATCGCGAGCGCGTTCAGCTGCCGGGCCCTGGTCATCAGGTAGGCGATGCCCAGCACCGTCACGACGGCGGCGATCGGCAACGCGGTCCAGGTCGCGCCGCCCAGGCTGCCGAGCAACCAGAACATGGCCGACCGCGCCGCCTCGCCGTGCGGTGCCTGGAACACCAGCAGCATCGCCACGGCGGAGAACCCGTACGCCAGTGCGGTTCCGGTCAGGACCAGCCGCAACGGTGTGAGCCCTCGGCTCGTGCGTGCGGTGATGTAGACCAGGGCCGTGGCGCCGAGACCGGTGACGAACGCGCCGACCGACAGCGCGTAGACGCCGAGGCCGGACAGGACGCCCATCGTCGCCACGGCCGTCGCGCCCACGCTCGCGCCTGAGGAGATGCCGAGCACGTACGGGTCGGCCAGGGCGTTGCGGACCATCGCCTGGATCGCCACCCCGACCGCGCTCAGGCCCGCGCCGACGACCGCGGCGAGCAGGACTCGGGGCAACCGGATGTCCCAGACGATGTGGTACTGCCCGGCGAGGTCGGCGGGCACGGTGCCGCCGCTCAACGCCGCCCACAACAGGTCGAGCGTCACGCCGAACGGAACGGAGACGGGCCCGAGGGCCACACCCGCGACGATGCTGACGACGAGCACGCCGACGAGCGCGCTGATCTTGGAGATCACTGATGCCCTTCCCGCAGTCCACGGCAGGAGTTGGTTCCTCGGTCCACCGTGCACGGGTGTTCGGGCTCGTCCCCACTTCTGAGGGGACCTACCGTTGCGGGTCAGCGCCGGACTTCGACCGGTCTTCCCCCACGCACGACTTCGGTGACCCTACCTGCGGAAACAGGAAGTTCGAAAATTTCCGGGGTGTGATGTCGATCCGGCATCGCCCCCGTTCGACCTCTGGACGTCAACGAACCGCCCGGCACAGGGAGACACACCGTGAAGTACATGCTGATCATGCGCGCCACCGACGAGGCCTTCGCGAACATGGGCGAGTTCGACTTCGACCAGATGCTGGAGACGGTCGGGGCGTTCAACGACGAGCTGATCCGCGCCGGCGTGCTGCTGGCCGCCGAGGGCCTCTCCGACCCGTCCGAGGGCGTCGTCGTCGACTACTCGCAGGAACCGCCGGTCGTCACGGACGGCCCGTACGGCGAGACCAAGGAGCTCTTCAACGGCTTCTACCTGCTGAACGTCTCCTCGATCCAGGAGGCGGTCGAGTGGGCGAAGCGCATGCCGATGGCCGGACCGGGCTTCAAGACCGAGATCCGCCGCGTGCCGACGATCGACGAGTTCCCGCAGGACAACGAGTGGATCAAGAAGGAGCGCGCGTGGCGTGAGGCCCACGGCCAGCTCTGACCCGCGCCCGGAAACGCCGAAGCCCGGCCGGAACACGTCCGGCCGGGCTTCAAAACGTCTGAGGAGAAACTCAGCCCGTGCGCACGTTCGACGACACGAGAGCGGCGAGCCTGTCGCCGATCGCGTAGGTCGCGCCCGGCGACTGGTGGTCGCGCGTCGCCAGGTCGAACGCCACGGAGGCCTCGATCCGGCGGGACGCCTCGTGCTCGCCGAGGTGGTCGAGCAGCAGCGCGACCGACAGCACGGCGGCCGTCGGGTCGGCGATGCCCTGGCCCGCGATGTCCGGCGCCGAACCGTGCACCGGCTCGAACATCGACGGGTTGCGCCTGGTGACGTCCATGTTCCCCGACGCGGCCAGGCCGATGCCGCCCGTGACGGCGGCGGCGAGGTCGGTCAGGATGTCGCCGAACAGGTTGTCCGTGACGATCACGTCGTAGCGCGCCGGGTCGGTGACCATGTGGATGGTCGCCGCGTCCACGTGCTGGTAGGCGACGGTGACGTCCGGGTGCTGCAGCGAGACCTCCTCCACCACGCGCGACCACAACGAGCCGGCGTGCGTGAGGACGTTCGTCTTGTGCACCAGCGTCAGGTGCCGGCGCTGGCGGTTCGAGGCGCGCGCGAACGCGTCCCTGACCACCCGCTCGACGCCGAACGAGGTGTTCAGCGAGACCTCGGTGGCGATCTCGTGCGGCGTGTCCTTGCGGAGCAGGCCGCCGTTGCCCGCGTACGGGCCCTCGGTGCCCTCGCGCACCACCACCATGTCGATCTCCGGCGGGTCCGCGAGCGGGCTGCGGACACCGGGGTAGAGACGAGCAGGGCGGAGGTTCACGTGGTGGTCGAGTTCGAAGCGCAGCCTGAGCAACAGGCCCCGCTCCAGGATTCCGCTCGGCACCGACGGGTCGCCGACCGCGCCGAGCAGGATCGCGTCGTGCTGGCGAAGCTCTCCCAGCACCGACTCGGGCAACAACTCTCCCGTGGCGTGCCAGCGCGCCGCGCCGAGGTCGTAGCGAGTGATCTCGGCCGCCGGAACGACCTCGTTGAGGACCTTCAGGGCCTCAGCGATGACCTCGGGCCCGATCCCGTCTCCTGGGATCACTGCGAGCCGCATCCACACACCTCCCAGGTGTCAGTCCCCAATTGGTGGGACTATTTTCCTCACGCGAAAGGCTACCGGCATCGCGGCCGCCCGCCGCATGCCGGACACCCCATCGGGGTGTTATCTCCCGTACTGCGGGACACCCACACGGCCTATACCGCACTTTCGGGTGTCACTCGACCGCAGGAACGGGGTCGCGTCAAGGGGTGACGGCAGGCAGTTCCGGACCGTGACGTGCCGAGAGGCCCGGCTCTCCGATGGAGAAACCGGGCCTCTCGTCAGACATCCGACCTAGTGGGCTCAGGAAGCGCCACCGCGGCCGCTCGACTTCACCGTGACGACCGACGCGCGGTCACCGTTGGCGTTGTGGTGGTTGAGGACCAGCAGGCCCTCGGACCTGTCGGCCTTGAGCGCGGCCTCGTCCTTGTTCACCACGAGCGCGGTGCCCGGCTTCGCGACGTACGAGAGCGCCGCGTTGCCGCCGCCTTGCGCCCACAGACCCGGCTTGAGCGGGTCGAAGGACAGGTTGCGGTCGATCACGTCGATCAGCCTGTTCGCGTTGCCCGGCGCCGGGTAGTAGCCCGTGGTGCCCACGACGTACGACAGGCGCGCCGTGTCCTTCGTCGCGTCGATGCCCAGTGCGCTCAGCAGCACCGGCAGGACGACGACGTTGGTGTCCTGGACGTTCGCGTCGACGTCGCCGAACAGGCCGTTCACGCCCTGGATGTCGACGGTCTCGCCCGTCTTCAGGTCCACGGTGGACGCGACCAGCAGGTCGGTGTCGGTCAGGCGGGTCGCGTACACCTCGAAGTCCGCCGTGCCGTCACCGTTGGTGTCGATGTCGACGAACGGGATGGTGTTCTTGCCCAGGTTGTACCAGTTGCCCCACGTCGCGACACCGAATGCGAGCAGCGCCTCCTCGGGCTTGCCCTGCGCCTTGGCCAGCGGGGCCGTGGAGGCCGCGCCGACGTACCGCAGGTCGCCGCCCTTGGCGGTGTCGTTGAGCGCGCAGTTCTCGGTGACGTTGCGGCGGCAGTCGCGCAGCTTCGGCGACTGGGCCTGCAACTCGAGGACGCTGACCAGCGAGCGGTAGGCCTGCGAGCCGGAGCCCTGGTCGACGCCCCTGCCGGTCAGGTTCAGCACGGCCTGCTTGTCGTTGCCGCGGAACTTGATGCTGTCGGCCGTGTTGATGTCGGCCACCGGCTTCGGCGCCGAGTACACCGACAGGCGCAGCGGCACGGTGGCGCCGGAGGTCGGCGTGAAGGTCACGCGGCCGGAGGCGTCCGCGAGGAACTGCCGCGGCACGTCGAGCTGCAGCGGCTCGACCGTCGAGTCGACCGTCTTGCGCAGGGCCTTCGGGTCGGTGATCTTCAGGGTGACCTTGACGCGCGCGACGCCGCGCGGGCTCAGCTTCACCTTGTCCTGCGAGAGCACGTAGCTCACGCCGGGGATCGTCGTGGCGGCGCTGTAGCCGACCTTGTACTCCACGGACTTCGTGGACTTGTTGACGACCTTGATGGTCTTGGACAGCGAGACCGGCTTCGAGACCTCGACGACGCCGAAGTTCGCACTGACGTAGCCGTTGTCCTCCTCGACGTACGCGAGGACCTGGTTGTCGATCGCGGACTTGCCGTCCACGCGGCCGGTGCCGACCCGGTTGGGCGCGAAGGTCTTGCCGTTCTCCTTCACGTCCGCGCCGGCGGTGTTCATGATCGAGGCCTTGACCTCTTCCAGCGTCCAGTCCGGGTGCGCCTGGCGGACCAGGGCGGCGATGCCCGCGACGTGCGGGGAGGCCATCGACGTACCGGAGATCACGAGGCGGTCGTTGCCGGAACCGACGGCGGTCGACGAGATCGTGTCACCGGGGGCGGCGACGTCCGGCTTGATGGACTGGCCGCGGGTGCCGCGGCTCGTGAACGCGCTCGGGGTGTCCGAAATGGACTGGTCGTACGTCGCGGTCGAGGTGCGCAGGTCACCCGCGAGGCGGACGACCAGCGTGCCGGCGTCGAGCGCCGGGCGGATCGCCGCGGTGGCCGAACCGGTGAACTGGAACATCGGGATGGCCGCGTTGCCCGCGATGCCCGCCGCGAAGTTCTCCAGGGTGGACGACAGGAGCGCGCCCTGACCGCCGGCGGCCTGCACGTTGTTCGCGCGGGCGGCCGAACCACAACGGCGCGTGGCGTCGTTGTCGTCCCACTCCAGCCAGACGAACTTGCCGGCGACGGCGTCGGTGATCGGCTGGCAGCCGTCGAGGTTGCCCGCCTGCGTCAGCTTCACGACCGGCAGTTCCTTGTTGTAACCCAGGTAGCCGGTGAAGTTCTGGCTGTACTGACCGGGCTTGAGGCCCTGGCCCTTGACCTCGGCGCCGTCGCGCAGCACGTAGGAGTCGCGCGTGGACGCGACGGTCAGCGCCTCGGGCGTGTTGCCCGGCGAGCCGCCGATGTCGTAGAGGTCGCCGCCGTTGCCCGCGGAGAAGACCGGCATGACGCCGACGCGGTACAGCTTCTTGACGAACAGGCTGTCGGGGTCGTCCGGGGCGCCGTAGTCGGAGCCGAGCGACAGGTTGACCACGTCGAGGTGGTCGGAGAAGTCGCCGTCCCCGTCGGGGTCGAGCGACCAGTCGAGGGCCTGCGAGGTGACGTTGGTCGAGCCCTCGCAGCCGAACACCTTGAGCGCGTAGATCTGGGCCTTCGGCGCGGTGCCGGGCCCGATCTTCATCTCGTTCAGCTTCGCGGCGTCGAGCTTGGTGTAGTCGCCCTTGAACGTGCTGCCGTCGGCGTTCTCACCGAAACCGGCCGTGGTGCCCGCGACGTGCGAGCCGTGGCCGTTGCAGTCGATCGGGTTGGGGTCGGGCTTCGGCGTGTTGATCGCCGGGTCGGTGCTCTCGCCGTCGTAGTCCTCGCCGACGAAGTCGTAACCGCCGACGACCTTCGCGGTCGGGAAGTTCGGGTCGGCCTTGGTCGGGTCGACGGCCTTGAACGCCTCGACCGTGCCGGGACCGCCGAAGTTCGCGTGCGTGTAGTCGACGCCGGTGTCGATGATGCCGACGCGGATGTCGTCGCCGAGCTTGCCGTACTGCTGCCAGACGTTGAGCGTCCTGGTGAGCTGGACGGCGTTCGAGTTCTGGCGCTTCTTCGGCACGACCGGGTAGACCGCGAGGACGTCGGCGCGCTGCGCGAGGTCGCGGACCTTCTGCGCGTCGGCCTGCACGACGACGCCGGGGACGCCGTTGGAGGTGCGGTAGAGCTCCTTGGTCTGCGTGTCGGCGCTCTTGAGCTGGCCGACGACCTGGTCCGCGGTGGCGGAGGTGTCGTTCTTGGCCTGCTTGGCGGCCTGCTTCGCGACCTCTTTGCCCTGGCTCTTCTTCTCCTCGAACGCGTCGACGGCCGGCTTGCGGTCCAGCGCGACGAACGCGGTGACGGAGCCCGCGGCGTTCAGCCTGGGAGAAACCTTGAGCTGCAACGCTTTCGCGTCCAGCCCCTGTGCACCCTTGACCGGCTGCGCGAGCGGTTCGCCCTGCGCCTGTGCGGTGGCGGGTGCGATCAGCAGTGTGGTGATGGCAGAGAACACCACCAGACTCGATCGTCTTTTCACAACGTTGCCCCAACCGAGGTGTGTGTTTCGACCCGTTGCGTGCAGTGCCGTGCCCTCTACGGCACCGGGTCAACCTCGGGGGGACGCTAATCGCTGATCGTGTGTCTGCGACTGCCCCGAAAGTATGAATATTGTCTACGGATAGTTGCCTGTTACGACTTCGTTGTGAATGACGATAGACACGGGAAGGGGACTTTGACCGTCCCCTTCCCGTTTGTCGTGACTATCCGAAGTCGACAGAGCGGACCGTGCGCGCGCCCACGGCGGCACCGATCGGGTCGAGCACCTGCGTGTCGACCGGGCGGTCGACGCGCAGCACCATGACGGCGTCGCTGCCGGTCTGGCTGATCTGCGCGGCCTCGATGTTCACGCCGGCCTCGCCGAGCAGCGTGCCGACGGTGCCCATGACGCCGGGGCGGTCCGGGTACTCGAGCAGCAGCACGGTGCCCTCGGCGCGGAGGTCGAAGTTGCGGCCGTTGATGTTCACCAGCTTCTCGACCTGCGCGATGCCGCTGATGGTGCCGGACACGCTGTTGGTCGAGCCGTCCGCCTGCACGGCCTTGACCGTGACGAGGCTGCGGTGGTTCGGGCTCTCGGTCTCCTTGGTGAGCTCGACCGTGACGCCCAGGTCGGCGGCGAGGCTCGGCGCGTTCACGAACGTCACCTGCGACTCGACGACCTTGGAGAACACCCCGCGCAGCGCGGCGAGCGGCAGGATCGCGACGTCCTCAGTGGACAGTTCGCCGCGGACCTCGACGGTGACCGTGGTCGGCGCCTTGGGCGTGAGTGCACTGAGGACGGTGCCCAGCTTCTGCACCAGCGGCAGGTACGGGCGCACCTCCTCGCCGACGGCGCCGCCCTGGACGTTGACGGCGTCCGGCACGAACTCGCCGGCGAGCGCGAGGATGACGCTCTTCGCGACGTCGGTGCCCGCGCGGTCCTGCGCCTCGGCCGTGGACGCGCCGAGGTGCGGCGTGACGACGATGCCCGGCACGTTGAACAGCGGGCTCTCGGTCGTGGGCTCGGTGGAGAAGACGTCGATGCCGGCGCCGCCGACCTGGCCCTCCTTGACCGCCTCGGCGAGGGCTTCCTCGTCGATGAGGCCACCGCGGGCGGCGTTGACGATGATGACGCCGCGCTTGGCCTTGGCCAGCTGCTCGGCACCGATCAGCCCCTTGGTCTCCGGCGTCTTCGGCAGGTGGATGGAGATCGCGTCGGCGCGCTCGAGGAGCTCCTCGAGGCTGACGAGTTCGATGCCGAGCTGCGCGGCGCGGGCGGCGCTGACGTACGGGTCGTAGGCGATGAGCTCGACACCGAACGCGGCGACGCGCTGCGCGAACAGCTGGCCGATCTTGCCGAGGCCGACGACGCCGACCGTCTTGCCGTTGATCTCGACGCCGTTGAACTTGGAGCGCTTCCACTCGTGGTTCTGCAGCGTCTCGTGGGCGGCCGGGATCTGGCGCGCGACGCTGAGGAGGAGGGCCACGGCGTGCTCGGCGGCGCTGACGATGTTGGACGTCGGGGCGTTGACGACCATCACGCCGTTCTGCGTGGCGGCCGGGACCTCGACGTTGTCCAGGCCGACACCCGCGCGGGCCACGACCTTCAGCTTGCGCGTGGCCGCGAAGACCTCGGCGTTCACCTGGGTGGCGGAACGGACGAGCAGGGCGTCCGCGTCTGCGACGGCGCTCAGGAGGGCTTCGCGGTCGGTGCCGTCGACGTGGCGCACTTCGACGCCGTCACCGAGAGCGTCCAGAACGGACGGCGCGAGCTTCTCGGCGATGAGGACAACAGGTCGGCTCGTGTTGCTCACGGACATCGCTCCCAGGAAGGGTCGGATCGTGGGGCGCGGGCGTGGTCGGGGGCGGCTGGCCCGCGCCGACCGGAGCACCGCAATGTGTCCGGACTGTTAACGAGCATAGACAGGGGGCTTGCGAGGGGATTCCGCCGGGTGGCTCAGGTCACTGCCCGCGTCTTGGAGTATGGGATGGGTGGGGCTGGACGTGCTGTTCACTCGTCAGGGTGACGTCCGGGGGTTGGGACCTGGTGGAGTGTTGCTGGTTCTTGCGCGGGTCGGGTTGTGTGGGTCTTGACGAGTTCGGGGGTGCGATTGGGGCTTGCACCGGCTCCCGATGCGTGAAGGTTCAGACGGCTCGCCGCGCATCGCCACACCAGGCTGCGTGCGTGGTCGGCCTGGTGCGGGTGGGCGCCGGTTGGCACCACGCGCCAGGCCTGCGTGCGTGGTCGCCCTGCGCGGGCGAGCGCGGCTGGTACCGCCCGCCGGGCTTGCGTGGGTGGTCGCCGTGGGTGGCGAGTGCGGTTGGCACCGCCTGAAAACCGGTCGCGCTGCTTCGGCGCGGGCCGCCATGCTGCGTGAATGCCACTGGTGTGGGTGACCGGCGCGTCCGGCGGCGGCAAGTCCGCCGTTTGTGCGCTGTTGCAGAGCCGTGGGGAGTTGGCGGTCGACACCGACTGGGAGGGCTACAACCAGTGGGTGGACCGGGTGAGCGGGCGGGCTGTGGTGGACCCGCCGGATCCGGTGCCGCCGGGCTGGCTCGACCGGTACGCGTGGCGGATTCGGCGTGAACTCGTCGAGGACCTCGCGGCGCGGGCTCGGGGGCGGGACGCGTTCCTCTGCGGGTACGTCGAGAACGAGGCCGAGGTGTGGGACCTGTTCGATCGCGTGGTGTGCGTGGTGATCGACGACGCGACGATGCGGCAGCGGTTGCTGACCCGGACGACCAACTCCTTCGGCAAGCATCCGGAGGAGTTGGCTGCCGCGTTGGCGCACAACGTGCACCTGGAGGCCACCTACCTGGGGCTCGGCGCGACGATCGTGGACGGGACGCTGCCGTTGGAGGAGGTGGCCGACCTGGTCACCAGGGCTCGTCGAACTCCCCGTCCTTGGCTCCCAGGACGAACGCGTCCCACTCCGCCATCGTGAAGGTCAGGACCGGTTCGAGCTGCTTGGAGTTGCGCATCGCGACGTAGGTGGCGCCGTCGGTGTGCTCGATGAACGCGATTTCGACGTGGCCGTCTTCCGGTTCGGGCTCCGGCGGGCGCTTCCACTGCGCGTTGCGGAGGTCGAGCTTGCCGCGCACGTGGGCCTTGTCGTCGTAGATCGGCGCGCTGTCGGTCATGCGCATGAAGTTAGCGGATGGAAGCGAACGAAAAGCGGAAAGGCCCGCTGAGCGTGCGCTCGGCGGGCCCTTCCCGGGAGAAGACTGACGTCAGGCCGTCTCGGTGATGGGGCGGTCGACCCACGACATCATGTCGCGGAGCTTCTTGCCCGTTGCCTCGATCGGGTGGTTCTCACCCTCCTGCTGCAGCTTCTTGTAGTTCGCGCGGCCGTTGTCGTCCTCGGCCACCCACTCGTTCGCGAAGGTGCCGTCCTGGATCTCGCCCAGGATCTTCTTCATCTCCTCCTTGACGGAGGGGGTGATGACGCGCGGGCCGCGGGTCAGGTCGCCGAACTCCGCGGTGTCGGAGATCGAGTAGCGCATGCGGGCGATGCCGCCCTCGTACATGAGGTCGACGATCAGCTTCAGCTCGTGCAGGCACTCGAAGTACGCGACCTCGGGGGCGTAGCCCGCCTCGGTGAGGACCTCGAAGCCCGCCTGGACCAGGGCCGAGGCGCCACCGCAGAGGACGGCCTGCTCGCCGAAGAGGTCGGTCTCGGTCTCTTCCTTGAACGTCGTCTTGATGACGCCGGCGCGCGTGCCGCCGATGCCCTTCGCGTACGAGAGGGCGAGGGCCTGCGCGTTGCCCGAGGCGTCCTGCTCGACGGCGATGAGCGCGGGGACGCCCTTGCCGTCGACGAACTGGCGGCGGACCAGGTGGCCCGGGCCCTTCGGGGCGACCATGGCGACGTCCACACCGGACGGAGCCGTGATGAGGCCGTAGCGGATGTTGAAGCCGTGGCCGAAGAAGATCGCGTCGCCCTCCTTGAGGTTCGCGGCGATCTCGTTGGCGTAGATGTGGCGCTGCGCGGTGTCCGGCGCCAGGATCATGATCACGTCGGCCCACGCGGAGACCTCGGACGGCGTACCGACCTCCAGGCCCTCCTCCTCGGCCTTGGCACGGGACTTGGAGCCCTCCTGCAGGCCGATGCGGACCTCGACGCCCGAGTCGCGCAGGGACAGCGCGTGGGCGTGGCCCTGGCTGCCGTAGCCGATCACGGCCACCTTGCGGCCCTGGATGATGCTCAGGTCGGCATCGTCGTCGTAGAAGATCTCAACGCTCACTGTATTTCCTTCTGTCTGGTTTCTAGCGAACCGCGGTGGCAGTGATGGAACGTGCGCCACGGCCGATGGCGACCATGCCGGACTGGACGATCTCGCGGAGCCCGTAGGGCTCCAGCATGCGCAGAAGTGCGTCGAGCTTCTCGGACGTGCCCGTCGCCTCGATGGTGACGGCCTCGGGCGAGACGTCGACGACCTTCGCGCGGAAGAGCTGGACGGTCTCGAGGACCTGCGACCGCACCGTCGCATCCGCACGAACCTTAATCAACACCAGTTGCCGCTGAACGGAAGCGGTGGGCTCCAGCTCGACGATCTTGATGACGTTGATGAGCTTGTTGAGCTGCTTGGTGACCTGTTCCAGCGGCAGCTCGTCGACCGACACCACGATCGTCATTCGCGAGATGTCGGGGTACTCCGTGCGGCCGACCGCCAGCGACTCGATGTTGAAGCCGCGGCGGGAGAACAGGCCGGCGACGCGTGCGAGCACACCGGGCTTGTCCTCGACCAAAACGCTCAGCGTGTGCCTGGTCATCAGATGTCCTCGTCGAACAGGGGGCGGATGCCGCGGGCGGCCATGATCTCGGAGTTGCCGGTTCCGGCCGCGACCATGGGCCACACCTGCGCGTCCTTGCCGACGACGAAGTCGACCACGACCGGCCTGTCGTTGATCTCCAGGGCCTTCGCGATCACCTCGTCCACCTCCTCGCGCGACTCGGCGCGCAGGCCCACGCAGCCGAGGGCTTCCGCCAGGAGCTTGAAGTCTGGGATGCGGTGCTTGTGCGTGCCCAGATCCGTGTTGGAGTACCGCTCGCCGTAGAACAGCGTCTGCCACTGGCGGACCATGCCCAGGTTGCCGTTGTTGATCACGGCGATCTTCACCGGCAGGCCCTCGATGGCGCAGGTGGCGAGCTCCTGGTTGGTCATCTGGAAGCAGCCGTCGCCGTCGATGGCCCACACCGTGCGGCCCGGCTCACCGGCCTTGATGCCCATGGCGGCGGGAACGGCGAAGCCCATCGTGCCGAGGCCGCCGGAGTTGATCCACGTGCGCGGGTGCTCGTACTTCACGAACTGCGCGGCCCACATCTGGTGCTGGCCGACGCCCGCGGTGTAGATCGTGTCGGCCGGCGACAGCGAGCCGATGCGCTCGATGACGTACTGCGGCGACAGCGTGCCGTCCTCGGGCCAGTCGTAGCCCAGCGGGAACGTCTCGCGCAGCGAGTTCAGCGTGGTCCACCACGGCGCCAGGTCGACGGCCTTGGCCGTCTCGCGCTCGGTGCGCACGGCGTCGATCAGCTCGGTGATGATCTCCTTGCAGTCGCCCACGATCGGGACGTCCGCGCGGCGGTTCTTGGAGATCTCGGCCGGGTCGATGTCGGCGTGGATGACCTGCGCGTCGGGGGCGAACGAGCCGAGCTGGCCCGTGACGCGGTCGTCGAAACGGGCGCCCAGCGCGATCAGCAGGTCCGACTTCTGCATCGCCGCGACGGCCGCGACGGTGCCGTGCATGCCGGGCATGCCCAGGTGCTGCTCGTGCGAGTCGGGGAACGCGCCGCGCGCCATCAGCGTCGTGACGACCGGGATGCCGGTGTCCTCCGCGAGGCGCAGCAGCTCGGCGTGCGCGTCCGCCTTGATCACGCCGCCGCCCACGTACAGGACGGGCTTGCGGGCGTTGACGATCAGCTTGGCGGCTTCGCGCACCTGCTTGCCGTGCGGCCGGGTCGTCGGCCGGTAACCGGGCAGGCGCATCTCGGGCGGCCACGAGAAGCTGGTCTGCTCCTGCAGCACGTCCTTCGGGATGTCGACGAGGACCGGGCCGGGTCGGCCGGTCGCCGCGATGTGGAACGCCTCCGCGATCGCCCGCGGGATCTCCGCGGCGTCGGTCACGAGGACGTTGTGCTTGGTGATCGGCATCGTGATGCCGCAGATGTCCGCCTCCTGGAAGGCGTCCGTGCCGATCAGCGGCCGCGACTGCTGGCCGGTGATCGCGACGACGGGCACGGAGTCCATGTTCGCGTCCGCGAGCGGGGTGACGAGGTTCGTCGCACCCGGTCCCGAGGTCGCCATGCAGACCCCGACCTTGCCGGTGGCCTGCGCGTATCCGGTCGCCGCGTGTCCCGCGCCCTGCTCGTGGCGGACGAGGATGTGCCGGACCTTCGTGGAGTCCAGCAGCGGGTCGTAAGCGGGGAGGATCGTGCCGCCGGGAATGCCGAAGACCACTTCGCAGCCGACCGCCTCAAGGGAGCGGACGAGCGACTGAGCACCGGTTACACGGATCGGTGCGCCCGTCGGCGGGGCCGGTTTGGGCCGCGGACCTGGACGTGGCGACGTGGGCTCGGAAGCCTGTCGCGATGGTGCGCTGGTCATCTCATTGCCTCGTGGGTATCGGGGTCCGGACACGAAAAAACCCTCGACAACCCGGAGAAGGGTCGTGCGAGGGTCGCGCGTCGACGCAGGCTGTTCGGCTCAGGCGTCGACGCGCCTGAGAAGTACGAGAACGAGCGTGCGCTGCATGGCCGGGACGTTATCGCCTCTGACAAGAGGGCGTCAACTCTGCGGGACGGAATTCCCGGATCGTGGACGTGGAACAATCGACCGGGTGAAGAAGCTGGTCTTTCGCATCCCGGCAACGGCCCTGCTCGCAGCGGCTTTGATCGTCATCTGCGTCACCCCTGTGGCGTGGCTCGCTCCGGGGCTGCAAGCGCTCTACGTCCTGCCGCTCGCCTACGCCTACTGGGTGCTGCGCAACCGCACGACGGTCACCGAGGAGGAGATCGTCGCGCGCGGGGTGTTCGGCACGACGACGCTCAACTGGTCCGAGGTGAAGTCGATCCGGCTGGTGCGGAAGGGGTGGCTGCGGGCGGTCAAGGCCGACGACTCCGAGGTGACGCTGCCCGCGGTGCGGTTCATGCACCTGCCGGCGCTGTCGGTCATCAGCGGCGGGCGCGTACCCGACACGACCGTTCCCGCACCGGTCGAGGAGCCCGCCGAAGAGCCCGCGGAGGCGAAGACCGACGAGGTCGTAGAGTCGGAGAAGTGATCAAACGAGTTCCGCTGCTGAGCCTGCTGCTGTCCATCGCAGGCCTGCTGACCTCGGCATATCTGACGTACACGCACTTCAACGCAAGCGCGCTGCTGTGCTCGGCGGACGCCGTCGTCGACTGCGAGACGGTGACCACGAGCGAGCAGTCGGAGCTGCTGGGCATCCCCGTGGCGTTCCTCGGACTGGCCTTCTTCGCCTTCCTGACCGTGATCTGCCTCCCGTTCGCGTGGCGGGTCGAGGCCCTGAAGTGGGTGCGTCTCGCGGCCGTCGGGATCGGCGTGCTGATGGTGGTCTACCTGGTCGCGGCGGAGTTCCTCATCATCGGCAAGATCTGCCTGTGGTGCACCGCCGTGCACGTGATCACGCTCGCACTGGCGTATCTGCTGGTCTCGTCGAGTCTGCGCACAAGTAACCTTTGAGGCACCGCTCCCAGACTGGTGGACGCCTCACCCCCGCGTCCCGCGCGCTTTTTTCTTGAACTGAATCTGGAGGAGCAGTGCCTCAGCTCCGCTCTCGCACCACCACGCACGGTCGCAACGCCGCCGGTGCCCGCGCCCTCTGGCGCGCGACCGGCATGACGGACAGCGACTTCGGCAAGCCCATCATCGCGATCGCCAACTCCTACACGCAGTTCGTGCCGGGCCACGTGCACCTGCGCGATCTCGGCGACATCGTGGCCGAGGCCGTGCGAGAAGCGGGTGGCGTGCCGCGCGAGTTCCACACCATCGCGGTCGACGACGGCATCGCCATGGGCCACAGCGGGATGCTCTACTCGCTGCCCAGCCGCGAGATCATCGCCGACTCCGTCGAGTACATGGTCAACGCGCACCAGGCCGACGCGATCGTCTGCATCTCGAACTGCGACAAGATCACGCCCGGCATGCTCAACGCGGCCATGCGCCTCAACATCCCCGTCGTGTTCGTGTCCGGCGGCCCGATGGAGGCCGGC
Source organism: Lentzea sp. HUAS12 (assembly GCF_024125735.1). Taxonomy (NCBI): domain Bacteria; kingdom Bacillati; phylum Actinomycetota; class Actinomycetes; order Pseudonocardiales; family Pseudonocardiaceae; genus Lentzea; species Lentzea sp. HUAS12. The sequence goes on along the minus strand of NZ_CP099738.1, from coordinate 8,454,057 downwards.
AAGGCCGTTGTCGTCGAGGGCGTCGCCGTGGCGCCGACGGACCTGATCACCGCGATCTCCGCGTCGGCCTCCCCCGCCGTGAGCGAGGACGGCCTCTCCGAGGTCGAGCGCTCCGCGTGCCCGACGTGCGGCTCCTGCTCCGGCATGTTCACCGCGAACTCGATGAACTGCCTCACCGAGGCGCTGGGCCTGTCGCTGCCGGGCAACGGCTCGACGCTCGCCACGCACGCCGCGCGCCGCGAGCTGTTCTCCGAGGCCGGCCGCGTCGTCGTGGAGCTGTGCAAGCGCTGGTACGGCGAGGACGACGAGTCGGCGCTGCCGCGGTCGATCGCGAACCGCAAGGCGTTCGAGAACGCGATGGCGCTCGACATGGCCATGGGCGGCTCGACGAACACCGTGCTGCACATCCTCGCCGCCGCGCAGGAGGGCGAGATCGACTTCACGCTGCAGGACATCGACGACCTGTCCCGCCGCGTGCCGTGCCTGTCGAAGGTGTCGCCGAACTCCGACTACCACATGGAGGACGTCCACCGGGCCGGCGGAATCCCCGCCCTGCTGGGCGAGCTCTACCGCGCGGGCCTGCTGAACGACGACGTGACGTCGGTGCACACGCCGACGCTCGCGGAGTGGCTCGGCAAGTGGGACATCCGGGCGGAGAACCCGTCCGAGGAGGCCTTGGAGCTCTTCCACGCGGCCCCCGGTGGTGTGCGGACGACCGAGGCGTTCTCGACGTCGAACCGCTGGTCCTCTTTGGACACCGACGCGGCCGGCGGCTGCATCCGCGACTTCGAGCACGCCTACACCAAGGACGGCGGCCTCGCGGTGCTGCGCGGCAACCTGGCCGAGCGCGGCGCGATCATCAAGGCCGCGGGCATCGACGAGGAGCTGTGGCACTTCGAGGGCCCGGCGCGCGTCGTCGAGTCCCAGGAGGAGGCCGTCTCGGTGATCCTCAAGAAGGAGATCCAGGCGGGCGAGGTCCTGGTCGTGCGGTACGAGGGCCCGTCCGGCGGCCCCGGCATGCAGGAGATGCTGCACCCGACGGCGTTCCTCAAGGGCTCGGGCCTCGGCAAGAAGTGCGCGCTGATCACGGACGGCCGGTTCTCCGGCGGTTCGTCGGGCCTGTCGATCGGCCACATCTCGCCGGAGGCGGCGGGCGGCGGCACGATCGGCCTCGTCGAGAACGGCGACCGCATCCTGATCGACGTCCACGAGCGCCGGCTCGAACTGCTGGTGGACGACGAGGTGCTGGCCGAGCGCCGCGCCAAGATGGAGGCGTCGGAACGGCCGTGGCAACCGGTCGACCGCGTCCGCCCGGTCACGGGTGCACTGCGGGCGTACGCGCGCATGGCGACGGACGCGTCCACGGGCGCGGTCCGCGACCCCAGCCGCTAAAGAGCGAACGCCAGCGCCAGACAGGCGCCGAAGACCAGCCAGCCCGTCAGCGGTCCGCTGACGGGCTGGTTCGTCTTCTTGACCATGACGCCGGCGACGACCAGGCCCGCGAGCAGGCCGAGCGGCGGCAGCAGGGATCGCGCGGTGAGCCCGAACGGGAACGCCACCAGGTAGACGACCGGGATCCCGACCACCACCAGGGCGAGCTGGAGCACGGCTCCCGTCACGTTCTTCGGCACGGGGCTTTTCTACCGGAAGACGAAGTACGTGACGGCCGCGCCGCCGGCTCCGATCACCAGCGCGATGAACCCGGCCGCCAGCGGGTGGCGGAACCAGCTGCGGTTGTAGTCGAGCGCGGCCCGGCCGGGGCCCGCGAACAGGGCGGTGAAGGCCATGCCGGCGAGCGCCAGTTCGAGCTCCACGCCGTTGGGGCCGAAGAAGCCGCCCTTGTACTGCAACGCGATGACGTTGGCCATCACGGCGAGCAGTCCCGCCGCGGCCAGTGGCGTGAAGAGGCCGAGCACGAGCAGGCCGCCGCCCGCCAGTTCGGTGATGCCGGTGACCCAGGCGAGGACCACGGACTCGCGGTAGCCCATCTTCTCGAGCGACTGCGCGAAGCCGGTGATGCCGGGGCCGCCGAACAGGCCGAAGACCTTCTGCAGGCCGTGCAGCACGAAGATGCCGCCGAGCACGGCGCGCAGGCCGAGCAGGCCGATGTCCGGGCCGGCCGTCCAGCCGAACTTCCTGCGGTCGTCGCTGAACGGGTCGTCGTCCCGGTCGTCCACAGTGGACGTGTCCAGCGGCGTGTAGCCCGTGTTGTCGAACGACTTCGTCGTCGAGTCGTAGGACTGCACGGTGTCTCCGCCGACTCTCGCGGTGCTGTCGTCGAAGTGGTGAACTCCTCCTCCGCTACCCGAGTAGAACGAGTCTTCGGAGAAGGCGCTCGAGCTGGTCGAGCCCTTGTCGTGAGTGGCCACGCCCGCACGCTAGGGGCACGCGTGCGGGCGCGCGAGAGCCGAACGGCAGCCCAGTTTCACCCGGATGGGCTAGTAGTCACCGCGTACGAGGTTGCGGGGCTCCTCCCCCGCGGCGAACCGGGAGATCTCCGCGACGGCGACGGCGTAGGCGCGCCGCGTGTGCCCCTCGCAGGAACCGGCCACGTGCGGGGTGAGCAGCAGGCCCGGCGCCGTCCACAGTGGATGGTCCGCGGGCAGCGGCTCGGGATCGGTCACGTCGAGGGCCGCGCGCAGTCGCCCGGAATTCAGTTCGGCGAGCAATGCGTCCGTGTCGACGACGGGGCCGCGGGCACCGTTGACCAGGATGGCGCCGTCCTTCATCGCGGCCAGGAACTTGGCGTCGACGAGGTGGCGGGTCTCCTCGGTCATGGGCGTGAAGACGACGACGGCGTCGAACTGCGGCAACAGCTCCGGCAGCTCGTCCCGGCCGTGCACGCCGTCGCGGGCGGTGCGGCCGACCAGCGTCGCGGTGGCGTCGAACGGCTCCAGGCGCCTGCGCAGCTGCTCGCCCAGGTCCCCGGCGCCGACGACCAGGACCTTCTTGTCCTGCAACGTGTCCGTGAGGTGGTAGTCCCAGCGGCCCTCGGCGCGGGCGCGTTCGAAGACGAGGAGGTCTCGGTAGATGGCCAGCAGGGCGCCGATCGCCCACTCCGCCGTGCTGCCGCCGTGCGCGCCGCGGCAGGTGGAGAGCAGCACGCCGTCCGGCACCTTGCCGACGAAGTTCTCGGCGCCGGCGCTGAGCAGCTGCACGAGCTTGAGGTTCGGCAGCTGCGCGAACACCTCGCGCGGGTCGGTGCCGGCGAGGAACCTGGGGATCAGGACCTCGGCGTCCATCCCGGCGGACGGCAACGGCTCCCCCGGCACGTAGCGAACCGGCCGGACACCGTCCACCTGGGACAGCGCTTGGACTCCGAAGTCATCTGGCACGAGCACGGTGAGCGTCACCGGGTCAAAGTACGTCAGAATGTCCGCCATGCGGGAGCACGACATCATCGCCTGGGACGGCACGAAGATCCGGACGTGGCAGGTCCCCGGCGAGGGGACACCGGTGCTGCTGTGCCCCGGGGTCGGTTCCGGCCCCGAGTCGTGGCCGTCGCTGACCGGGCGCGCAGGCCTGCTCAGCTGGTACATGCGCGGCACGATGGGGTCGGACCGGCCCGTCGACGAGCGCAACATCTCGCTGGACGACCACGTGTCGGACGCGATCTCCACGCTGGACGACGCGGGCGTCGAGCGGTGCGTCGTCATGGGCTGGTCGATGGGCGTGACGGTCGCGGCCGAACTGGCGTTGCGCTATCCGGAACGCGTGGCGGGCCTGCTGCTCGTCGCGGGCGCGCCGGGTGACTCGTTCGACGCCATGCTGCCGCTGGTGCCGAGGAACGTGCGCCGGATCGTCGGCCTGACCGGCACGAAGCTCTTGCAGCAGGCCGGTCCGGTGCTCGACAGGGTGCTGCACCGGCTACCGGTGACGGACGCGACGACGTTCCTGTTGCGGCACAGCGGCGTGATCAAGCCGTCGAGCGACCCGAAGGACGTCGGCCACGCGGTCAGCCGGTTCCTGCAGCACGACTGGCGCTGGTACTTCACGCTCGCCCTCGCGCTGGGCGAGACGCCGCGTCAGGACCTCTCCCCGATCGTGTGCCCCATCACACTGCTGGCCGGCCGGGACGACGTGCTGGCGACGACGGAGAGCATGTCCGGGCCCGTCTCGGCGTTGCCGCAGGCCAGGCTGCGGGTGCTGCCGTGCAGCCACTACCTGCCGCTGGAGGCGCCCGAGGTGGTCAGCGACGAGCTCGACCTGCTGCTCGACCGGGTGCGTTCGGTCGACTTCGCCACGTCGGGGAGAAGTTGACTTCGGGTTCACGGTCGCGCCCCTAACCTGGGGCCGTGGTTCGTTCCGTTGCGTTGCTGACCGCCGCCTGCCTGCTGGCAGGGGGCTGCGCGAGCTTTCCCGACGAGCCGGCGCCGACGCAGTGGAGCGCGCAACCACAGCTGACCCCGCAGGCGGGTCCCCGTCCCGAGCTGCCCGGCGAGTACCAGCCCGCGCCCGGTGAGCAGGGGCGCAACCCGGCGCCGCAGAGCGTGCCTCCGCCGCAGGGCTGCAAGGACTACCACCCGGCCGTCGTGGCGACCTGCCTCAACACCGTCACGGGCGTCGCCCCGATCGGCGGGGACGCGCAGGGCGGTGTGGCCGCGTACGCGACCGAACGCGGCGGGCGCCTGCTCAAGGTCACCAAGGACGTCGACCCGGTCGTGATCGCCCAGCTCCAGGTCGACGCGTCGACCGACGGCGGCCTCACGGGCCTCGCGCTGTCGGCGACGTTCGCCGAGGACCAGCTCGCGTACGTCTACGTCACGACCGCGACGGACAACCGGGTGCTGCGCATCGCCCCCGGCGACACGCCCAAGCCGATCCTCACCGGCATCCCGAAGGGCCCGTCGGGCAATCGCGGTGTGCTGGCGAGCGACCGCAAGGGCGCGATCCTGGTCGCGACCGGGGACGCCGGCAACCCCGCGCTGGCCGCCGACCCGAACTCGCTGGCCGGCAAGGTGCTGCGCATCGACGGCTCCGGCCAGCCCGCCCAGGGCAACCCGACGGCCGGGACCGCGGTGGTGTCGTCCGGCCTGCGGCTGCCCGGCGGCCTGTGCGTCTCGGCGGACACGCAGAAGGTCTGGGTGACGGACTGGGCCGCGAACGCCGACGTCGTCTACCGCGTCGCGCCGGGCAAGCTCGGCGAGGCCGCGTGGACGTGGCCGGACCGGCCAGGCGTGATGGGCTGCGCGTCGTACTCGGACGAGCTCAACGTGACGACGTCCAAGTCGCCCGGCTACCAGTCGCTGTCGATGAACGCCACCGGCGCGTTCACCGGCAAGCCGGAGATCGTGATGGCCGAGGACGGCTTCGGCCTGCTCGGGCCGATGGAGATGCTGAACGAGTCGGCGGCGCTGGTCGGCACGGTCAACAAGAACGGCGGCCAGCCCATCTCGTCCGACGACCGGGTCGCGATCATCGTGCGGCCGAACAACGGCGGCGGCACGAAGGACTGAGGTCTCAGGGGGTGAGCGCGAACGCCTCTCCTCCGTCGCGCCACCACCGCGCGTAGACCTCGCTCTCCTCCACCAGCTTCAGGTAGCCCGCGGCGACCTGCTCGCACAGGTCGTCGACCTCCTCGGCCACCGGTGCGTCCGTCCGCCAGGCCAGCACGACCTCGCGGACCAGCGGGTTCCCGGCGACCGTCAGGCGGGCGACGCCGGGCGGGGTGCCGCCGACCGGGTAGAGCGGGCAGACCGCGCCGGACTCCCTGATCAGCGTCAACGCCACGTGCGCCTCGCTGCTGAAGTGCGCGATCCGCTGCTCGAACCCCCTGGCCGCGCACTCGCGGGCGAAGTGGGCGTTCATGCCGCTGTCGTCGGGCTCGGGCATGACCCACCTGTCGCCGGCAAGCGCTTCGAGGGCGATCTCCCCGTCCTGGGCGTGCGGGTGGTGGCCGGGCACTCCGACGAACAGCGGCTCGCGGGTGAGCAGGCGGTGTCCGACGTTCGGCGGAAAGGTGAGCGGAGTACCGGGAAATCGACGCATCACGGCGATGTCGAGTTCACCGGTCGTGAGCAACGCGGTGAGCGTCCCGGTCTCCTTGACGGTGCGACTCGTGACGTTGTCCTTCAACGCACTCACCAGTAGTCCGAAGTGATATGCGGGGATTCCGGCGAGCCTGGTGGGGGCGCTGGGACTTTGCGCGTTACGGCGCGTTACGCGTTCCAGGGCGACGAGCCGGGTGAGCATCGAGCGGGCTTCCTGCACGAAGTCCTGACCCGCCGGGGTGGGGGTGACGCCGTCGGCCGCGCGGAGGAACAACGCGCCACCCAGGTGGCTCTCGATGCGCTTGAGCTGCGTCGTCACCGCGGGCTGCGTGAGGTGCAGCCGCGCGGCGGCCTTGCGCAGGCTGCCGCAGTCGGCGATCGCCACGACCAGTTCGAGGTGTCGCACTTCCAGACGCATGCGACCGATGTTATCGCTCAATGTAATAGGGCCAATACCCTCCGGAATCTCGCGTGAGACGTCGTGGTCTCGATACGTTCGCCCGCGTGATGGAATTGGCCGAGCGCCCGGCGCGCACCGATGCGGTGCTGTTTTCGCACCGCGCTGTGAAAACGTTTCTGGAGGCCGCGTCCGCCGAATACTCGTTCATCACCGAGGACGAACCGAGACCTTGTTTCGCGGTGCTGCTCGGCCGGTCCGCCGGCGCCGAGGCCGTGGTGTCGGAGGTGGCGTTCGGCCGCAACGCGCGGCTGACCGACCCGTCGGCGCGGGAGGAGTTCGCGACGGCGATCGTGCCGCGGTTCGGCACGGCCTACGAGAACCCGGTGCGGGCGTGGTGGCTCGACCCCGCCGACCTGCTGACGATCACCCGTGCCGCGGACGCTCGCGGCCTGGACGTGCTCGGCTCGATCCACCTGCACCCGGACTGGCACCGGCTCGGCCCCGAGTGCGAGCGCGACCGGCCGTTGAGCGACAGCCCCACGCCGATGGACGAGCACATGTTCCGCAACGCCGGGTGGCCCGTGAACGTCGTCTGCTACCTCGAACGCCGCCACGGCGGCCTCTACTACTCGCTCGCCGCGTGGGACGCCCAGTGCCTGCGCCTGCCGTTGAGGACGAACCACTCATGACCGAAGAGATCTACGCGCTGTGGCAGCGCATGGAGCAGGGCTGGGCCGTCGGGGACGCCACGGCGTTCGCCTCCGCCTTCGCCGAGGACGTCGACTTCGTGACGGTGCGCGGTGAGGAGCTGTTCGGGCGGCAGGCCGTGGCCCGCGGGCACGCCGAGCTCTTCGCGGGGCCGTACCGCGACACCAAGCTCACCGCCGAGATCAGCCTGGTCAGGCCGTTGACCGACGCCATCTCGGTCGTGCACGTCACGTCGTCCATCGCCCCGGCGGGCATCACCACCCACGCGCAGGCCGTCGTCGTGCGGCGCGCGGACGGGTGGGAGGTCGCCGCCTTCCACAACATGATCCCGAAGGGACGGTCATGAGCAGGCCACGGTTGCGGCACATCGCCTTCGTAGTGCAGGACGCGAAGGAGATGGCCGACTTCTACACCTCGCGGTTCGGGATGTCGTTGTTCCACACCGATCCCGACGGCAGCCACTTCGTCACCGACGGGTACGTGAACCTGGCGTTGATCCAGCAGCGGCTGGACGGGGACGTGCCGACCGGCTTCAACCACTTCGGGTTCCAGGTCGACGACGTCGCCCCGTACCTCGAGTCGCTGGAACCACGACCCGCCCTGCGCGGCGGGGACAGGCCGTTCGCCGAGTACCGGGCGATCGATCCGGAGGGCAACTGGTTCGACCTGTCGGCGCACGGCTTCCTGCCGCCGGGCGCCGCGGAGACCTCACCGGGGGTTTCGTAGATCGCTCAGCGGGAACCCCTCTGTGGGGTACTGGAGGGGCTGGGAAGGCTGTCGGGGCCTCCCAGCCCCTTTCCCGTCTAGCGCGTGCCGCTCCAGAAGAGGGCCTTCGCGACCTGCGCGTACAGCCCCTTCGGGTGGTCGCGGAACATCGGCTCGGTGCCGAACAGCACCACCTTCGCCCCGTTCGCCGCCGTGCCCGAGACGACGGCCGCCTGTCCCGCGGCCGCGTCCTGGCCTCCCGTGCCGTTGTCTCGTGCGTGCCAGTGGCCTGCGGCGATCACCGTGCTGCCATAGCGCTGTTCGACCGTCACGCCCGCGCCCAGGTTCGTGAACCACTGCGGTGAGTAGACGAACGAGTGCGGGAGCGCTCCCGTGCCGATCGGGCCGGTGCCGTTGACGACGTTCACCACGCCGTTGGCGTCCTCCCAGCCGGCGACCGGGGTGGCCTGCAGGAGCTTGGCGTCGGTGTTGAACCTGCTGCCCGTCGCACCGCGCGTGACCACACCACCGCGCTTGAGGAACTCGTCGAGCGCGGCCCTGGCGGTGGCGTTGAGCTGGCCGTAGTTCAGGCCCGCACCCACGTACAGCGCGTCGATGCGCGACCAGTCGAAGCCCGCGTTCAGCACGGCCGTGGAGATCGTCCGGATCTCGAAGCCGGACTCGCGCAGCACCTGCAGCTCGTCGGCGGACACGGCGGCCGCGACCACCTTGCGCTGCAACGCGACGCCGCCGGGCCTCGCCGTCGAGAAGCGCACGCCGTAGCGGTCGGCGACCTCCTTCGCGGCGGCCCTCTCCCTGGCGGGGACGACGATCGTGCCGTCGTCCTGGCGGCGCAGTTCCAGGCCACGCGACAGCAGGTCGTTGACCGCGCTGACGTCCTTCTGGTCGGTCAGGGTCAGTGCGAGGTCGGCGCCGGGCGCGGCGTCGAGCGCACCGGTCGGCGAGGCGGCGGTGACGGGCCTGCCGTCGAACCGGAACTGGCCGCTCCGGAGGACGTCGACCGACGCGCCCCAGAGCAGGCGGTGGCTCCAGCCGGAGATGTCGTACATGACCGGCGCCTTGTCGGAGATGTCGCTGCCCTGCTCCAGCATCACGTTCGCGAGGCCGCGCTTGGGCTGGTGCATGTCCACGACGTACGACCCGGCCGGGTACCGCTTGCCACCCAGCGTGAACGCCCGCTCCGCCCGTTCGACGCGGACGTCGTGCCGGACGAGCTGGTCGACGAGCCGCGCGGCGGCGGGGGCGGACCGGTCGTTGCTGATCACGTAGGCGCGCGGGAACTCAGTGGTGAAGCGGTCCTCCGGCCCGAAGCCGGGCACGAACCCGTCGGGGATGTACCGCTGCTTCTCCCCGTTGGCACCGCGGCGGAACATCTCGGTCTGGTTCGCGATGAGGCTGCGCCGGTTGTCGTCCACGTAGTCGAGCGTGGTCTTGATGGTGGCCTCGACGACGTCCGTGTTGATCTTCGAACGCCGCTGCAGCTCCGCCGCGGGCTGGTTCTCGTAGTCGGACCGGTTGACGCGCATCGGAATCTCGATCGTGTACGAGACGGCGCCGTGGTACATCGCGTACTGCGCGGTGTAGATCGGCGCCCAGCCGTCCCACTCACCGACCGGGTAGTCGCGGAACGGGATCTCGGGCTTCGCCGCCTCGGGGTGCCCGAGCGCCTGCACGGCCTTCTCCATCAGCAGGCCGTTGGCGTAGCCGTGCTTGATGTACAGGTCGAAGTCGTAGTTCTGGCCGTGCGGCGGCGTGGTCGGCTCGATCAGCGTGTTCGTCACGTAACCGTGCTGGTCCAACATCATCAGCGGCTGCGTGCGTTCCACGATGTCCTGCATGGCCCGGTTCTCGGGCTGGGAGCTCGTGACGAAGTCGCGGTTGAGGTCGAACCCCGCGTTGTTCGCACGTGTGCCGGCGACGCGGCCGTCCGGGTTCGCCGTGAGGTTGAAGTAGACCCTGCTGCGCTGCAACAGGGTCCGCGTGTCCTTGTCGTTGCTCGTGGCGAGGTGCTCGATGACGCGCAACGCGCCGTCCGTGCCCTCCCACTCGTCGCCGTGGATGTTGTTGTTGATCCAGATCGGCGCCTTGTAGAGGCTCTGCGGGACGGTGCGGCCTTCCTCGATGTCGGCGCGGAACCGCTCCTGCAACCGGGCCTCGACCGGGCTCTCCGGTGCCGTCAGCGTGACCAGGTAGAGGTCGCGGCCGAGCCCCGACTGGCCGACGACCTCGACGGAGACCCTGTTGCTCTTCTGCTGCAACGCGTTCAGCCGCGGCGCCAGCGAGTGGTACGGCGCCAGACCGAGCTTGATGGACTTGTCGGCCGCGTTCTCCGGATACGTCCGCAGCGTCGTCCGGCGCGGATAACCCTGGTGTCCGTCGGCCCGGTTCTCCCCCTGGGCCGTGAGTGCACGCGCTTGGAAAGCGCTGTCCAGCGTGGCGGTCTCGTTGCGCTCAGGCCCGTTCCCGGGCTCACGGTCCGTGCTCGACGGTTGCGCCGTTCCGTTGACGGGTGCCGCCACGACCGCGGCAGCCGCCAGGAGAACGGCGAGCAGAGTTCTGCGCATGCGGACGTTTCTCGCACAACGGCCCGCTCACCGGCTAGAGCCGATAGGCGGGCCGTTGCTTCCCTCGGTCCACTTCCACCATGGCACAGCCCCGCGAAAAGTTCACCAGATACGTTCACGGCCGGCGCAGAAGTCACCACTGACCAGCGACTTCGAGCCGACGAACCACTCGTTCGGACTAGCCAGAACCGAGGCAGAGGAACGGCCGCCGGAACGGGTCCTTGGCCATCGCCTCGGCCAACGCCACCGCGGGCGCCGCGCCGGCCACCAGCGCCCGGTGGTAGTCGGCCATGGCCGCGGCACTGACCTCGTCCCCGACCTTGCTGGCCGCCGCCACGACGGTCCGCGTCCCACCCGCCAGCATTGCGCCGGCGAACCCGAGCGCCTCGTCGCCGGGCCGGATCCGGTTGAGGGCCAGCGAACAGGCCGCCAGCACGACGTGGGCGGGCGGGGTGCGCAGCCGTCCGAGCTCGTGGGCGAACAACGGCCCGTCGTCGAGCTCCAGCCGCGAGAACAGCGCGTTCTCGTTCTCGTGCTCACCGTGCGCCGCGACGTGCACGAGGTCCGCACCGTCGAGGTGCTCCAGGACCTTCGCCGCCGTGGCGTCCTCACCCGACAGCACCGTGGCCTTCTCGTGGTGCGCGGCGAGCCGGTCGAGCTCCCCGTCCGCGAACCCCAGGTTGGGCCCGCGCACCAGCAGCACCTTGTCGGTCGCCGGCCGCTCCGCCTGGCTCGCGGCCAGCCACGCCGTGGCGCTCGGCGCCGTGACGACGGGCCTGCCGTGCAGGCTCGGGATCACGCCCCAAGGCACCGCGTACAGCGTGCCCGTCGGCACCACGACCAGTTCGCGCTCACCGATGAGGTGGACCAGCGGCTTGATCAGCATCGCGTCGAGCGCGTCCGCCTGCTTGCGGGCCGAGGCGCCGATCACCTGCACCAACGGCGGCGGCAGGTGGTCAGGCGCCAACGCGTTGAGGTCGAAGTGCAGCTTCTGCGCGCTCTCCAGCACCTCAGTGGCGTCCCCGAGCCGCACCAGCCGGACCTTGGCGCCGGCGACGACCACGGCCGCCATGTCGCCACCGGACACGACGAAGCTCACCATGGCCCGCTCGCCCAGCTCCGCGATCACGTCCCTGAGCCCCGCCATCGGCCGAGGCCGCCCCCAGCGCTGCGCGTTCCAGCCGAGCCGGTTGGCCTCCCGCTGCGCCCTGGCCAACTTGGACCGCAGCTCGGCGGTGGGCCTGCCGTCGAGGCCGGCGCGCATCAGGTCGCGCCCGAGCCCGCGCACCTCCGCGATCCGTTCGGCCAGCTCCGGGTTCTCGACGTGTTCGAGCGGCTCGTACCGGTACGTCTGCGCTCGCGTGCGCTCCAGCCACGTGAACAGCTGCCGCGCGTCGTTGCTCTCCTGCACCAGCCGGATCGCGAGCACCCCGAGCTCCCGGCCGTGCACGGCGGTGGCGGACACCAACTCGAGCCCGCCGAGCTGGTCGCGCACGCTCCCCAACTCGTCCAGACCCTTGCGCGCGTGCAGCAGCGCCGACCGGCGATTGCCTTTCGCCAAGGCGAGTTCGGCGAGCACTAGCCTGCGCTGCATCCGGTGGTCGATCGGGGTCACGGCTCGCGGACCGGGAAGCTGCCGAAGCAACTCCTCCGCCTCGGGCATCCTGCGCCGACGGACCTCCAGCCGTGCCGCCAGGAGCTTGGCCAGCCTGGCCTCGTCCACCAGACGGTTCGCCTCCAGGTGCGCGGACAACGTCAGGGCCTTCTGCACCAGGGCGCCGGTGACGCGCTTCGCCTGCAGAGCATGCGCCCAGAGTTCGATCAGCGCGGCCATCATCCACCAGGTGCTGCCGCGCTTCTCCAGCTTGCGCTGGGAGCGCCTGGCCATCCGGCGCGCCAGGTCGAACTGCTCGTCCAGCAACGCGGCGGAGGCGCGGAACATCTCGACCTCGGCGATGTCCTGGTGAACCTTCTCCTTGCGCATCACCGGCAAGGCCTCATCGAGCGCCCGGCCGGCCTCATCGGACAGTCCGACCATCAGCATGGCCTCGGCGTGGTCCAACTGCACCCCGCTGAGCAGGGAGGCCTGCTCCTGCCGACTCAGAACGCGGCCGGCCTCCTCGTAATGCCGCAACGCCTCCGCCAAGTCACCGCTCTGCTTGTGGGTGTTTGCGATGGCGTGCAACGTGTACGGGTACAGGTCGTCGAGTTCGTACTCACGGGACAGCGCGTTCGCGTGTTCGAGGTCCGCGATGGCGAACTCGGGCTTGCGAACGGCGGCGTAGGCGAACGCCCTGGCGATCAGGGATGAGGCCAACCGGCGCACGAGTTCGGACGCGACCCGCTCCGGTGTCGAGGACATCTCCTCCTCGACGAACGAGATCATCGGGCCGAACCACTGCACCGCCTGGTCCGGTTGCCCCAATCGAAGAACGATCATGCCCTGGCTGTGGTCGATGCACCCGTGCAGCAACGAACGGGACCGTGAATCGACGAGGACGTCCGCTTCACGGCGCGCGGCGTCGAACGTCTTGACGGCCTCCGCCATGCCGATGGTTTCACCCAGGCAGCGTCCCAGGTTGTAAAGGATGCGAACCCGCAGATCAGTCCGTTCAGGACTGTCGGGTGCGCGGTCTGCGTGCACGAGAGCACGGTTGAACAATCGGATGGCTGCGGGAACGCGGTAGTTCTCCTGCTCAGCGAATCCGCTCAGGTACAACTCGCGCGCTCTGTCCAAGGCACGAGCGGGCATGTGATCATCACACCACACGCCCCCGAACGGCGCTGTCCGCCAACCAGGCGCTGCCAGGCCGGCGGACAACGCGGAGGGTTACCTAGCCCACCTTTTCCGTGGTGGCGAGGTTGTCAGGGTGGTTCGGGCAGTCGACCTCGTGCTCGAACGAACCGAGCAGCGGCTGGCCGGGAGGACGGCCGCAGCACTGCGTCTCCAGCGGCGGGTCTTCCGGCTCCGGGGTCTTGTCCTTGCGGTCGTCGTCGCCGTCCAGGATGTCCTTGAACTTGTCGACGATGTTTGTGAACAAACCTTCGTGCTGGCCACTCATGAGGTTTCCCCCCTCGTTTGGACTATTACCATCCATCCCCCCAGATGGATTGCCCCGAAAGAGTCGCACACACGGCTACACACATACGTCTCATTTAGCTAACAGCCACTCAGACGGCCTAAGATCACAAAGGGCCACCTGCACAAACAGGTGACCCTTTGTGATTTTTATGTCCTATATGTATCTAGGAGCAGCGAGCGAGCACGATCTCGCGAACCCGGGCCGCGTCCGCCTGACCCTTGGTGGCCTTCATGACCGCGCCGACGATGGCGCCGGCCGCCTGGACCTTGCCGTCGCGGATCTTCTGGGCCACGTCCGGCTGGGCCGCGAGGGCCTCGTCGACGGCCTTTTCGAGCGCCGAGTCGTCCGAGACGACCTTGAGGCCGCGCTTCTCGACGACCTCGTCCGGCGTGCCTTCGCCCTCCAGGACGCCGTTGACGGCCTCGCGGGCGAGCTTGTTGGTCAGGGCGCCGGTGTTGACCAGCTCGATCACGCGCGCCACGTCGGCCGGCGTGATGGGCAGGGCCGACAGCTCCACGCCGCGGGCGTTCGCCTGCTGCGCGAGGTACGACACCCACCAGGGGCGGGCCTCGTCCGGCTTCGCGCCCGCCTCGACGGTCGCGATGATGAGGTCCAGGGCGCCCGCGTTGACCAGGTCGCGGAGGACCTCGTCGGTGAGGTTCCAATCCTTCTGGATGCGCGCGCGGCGCTCCCAGGGCAGCTCGGGCAGGGTGCCGCGGAGCTCCTCGACCCACTCGCGCGACGGCGCGATCGGGACCAGGTCGGGCTCCGGGAAGTAGCGGTAGTCCTCCGCCGTCTCCTTCTTGCGGCCCGGGGAGGTGCTGCCGGACGACTCGTCGAAGTGACGGGTCTCCTGGACGACCTCGCCGCCGGACTCCAGCACCGCGGCCTGGCGCGTCATCTCGAAGCGGACGGCGCGTTCGACGCTGCGCAGCGAGTTGACGTTCTTGGTCTCGGTGCGGGTGCCCAGGGCGCCGGTGGTCTTCGGGCTGAGCGACACATTCGCGTCGCAGCGCAGCGAGCCCTGGTCCATGCGGACGTCGGACACGTCGAGCGCCTTGAGCAGGTCACGCAGGGCCGTCACGTAGGCACGGGCGACCTCGGGAGCGCGCTCCTTGGTGCCCGGGATCATCTTCGTGACGATCTCGATCAGCGGCACGCCGGCGCGGTTGTAGTCGAGCAGCGAGTGCTCGGCGCCGTGGATGCGACCGGTCGCGCCGCCGACGTGCAGCGACTTGCCCGTGTCCTCCTCCATGTGCGCGCGCTCGATCTCGACGCGGATGACCTCGCCGTCGTCCAGCGTCACGTCGAGCCAGCCGTTGAACGCGATCGGCTCGTCGTACTGCGACGTCTGGAAGTTCTTCGGCATGTCCGGGTAGAAGTAGTTCTTCCGCGCGAACCGGCACCACTCGGCGATCTCGCAGTTCAGCGCGAGGCCGATGCGGATCGCGGACTCGACGGCCTTGGCGTTCACCACCGGCAGCGAGCCCGGGAGGCCGAGGCACGTGGGGCAGGTGTGCGTGTTCGGCTCGCCGCCGAACTCATTGGCACAGCCGCAGAACATCTTCGTGTTGGTGTGCAGCTCGACGTGCACTTCCAGGCCCAGGACCGGGTCGTACTTCTCGATGACCTCGTCGTAGTCCATCAGCTCCACCAGAGCGGTCATGCCAACTCGTCCTTCCGCAGAGCGCGCGCCGCGAGCGCCGCACCGGTGACCGCCACGACGATGCTCGCGACCGCGTTCGCCAGCATCAGCTTGTCGTTCTTCGCGCGGGCGTTGCGGAAGCCGGAGAACGCTCCCACCGCACCCGCCACGGCGCCGGCCAGGCCGAGCAGGCCCCTTGCCTTCTTGATGTTCACAGCGACGGCCCTCCAAACGCGCCACGCGCCGCCTCGTACGCCGCGGCGACGCGGTACATGCGGTGGTCCTGCAGTGCGGGAGCCATGATCTGCAGACCGACCGGCAGACCGTCCTCATCGGACAGACCGCTCGGCACGCTCATGGCCGGGGTGCCCGCGAGGTTCGCGGGGATGGTGCAGAGGTCGGCCTTGTACATGGCCATCGGGTCGTCCGCGCGCTCGCCGATCTTGAACGCCGTGGTGGGCGTGGTCGGGGAGATGAGCACGTCGAAGCTCTCGAACGCCTTCGCGAAGTCCTGCGTGATCAGCGTGCGGACCTTCTGGGCCGAGCCGTAGTACGCGTCGTAGTAGCCGGACGACAGCGCGTACGTGCCGATCATGATGCGGCGCTTGACCTCCGGGCCGAAGCCGGCCTCGCGGGTCAGCGACATGACCTCCTCGGTGCTGCGCGTGCCGTCGTCGCCGACGCGCAGGCCGTAGCGCATGGCGTCGAACCGGGCGAGGTTCGACGAGCACTCGCTCGGCGCGATGAGGTAGTACGCCGGGAGCGCGTAGTCGAAGCTCGGGCACGACACGTCCGCGATCTCCGCGCCGAGCTCCTTGAGCTGCGACACGGCGGCCTCGAAGCTGCGCAGCACGCCCTGCTGGTAGCCCTCGCCGCTGAACTGCGTGACGACACCGATGCGCAGGCCGGACAGGTCACCGCTCAGGCCCTCGCGGGCGGCGGCGACGACGGGTGGCACGGGCGCGTTGATGGACGTGGAGTCCATGTGGTCGTAGCCCGCGATGACCTCGTGCAGCAGCGCGGCGTCGAGCACCGTGCGCGCACACGGACCGGCCTGGTCGAGGCTGGACGAGAACGCCACGAGGCCGTAGCGGCTGACACCGCCGTAGGTCGGCTTCACGCCGACGGTGCCGGTGACGGCGCCGGGCTGGCGGATCGAGCCGCCGGTGTCGGTGCCGATCGCGAGCGGCGCCTGCAGGGCGGCCAGCGCGGCGGACGAGCCACCGCCGGAGCCGCCGGGGATGCGGTCGAGGTCCCACGGGTTGTGCGTGGGGCCGTACGCCGAGTTCTCGGTGGACGAACCCATGGCGAACTCGTCCATGTTCGTCTTGCCGAGGATGACGACGCCGGCTTCCTTGAGCTTGCGCGTCACCGTCGCGTCGTAGGGCGGCAGCCAGCCTTCGAGGATCTTCGAACCGACCGTGGTCGGCACGCCCTCGGTCGTCATGACGTCCTTGAGCGCCAACGGCACACCGGCGAGCGGGGAGACCTGCTCACCGGCCTTGACGGCCTCGTCGACCCTGCGGGCCTGCGCGAGCGCGCCCTGGGTGTCGACGTGCAGGAAGGCGTTGACCTTCCCGTCGGTCTCGGCGATGCGGTCCAGGTGGGCCTGCGTGACCTCGACGGAGGTGACCTCACCGCTGTGGATCTTCGCGGCGAGCTCGGCCGCGGTGGCGTGGATCAGGTCGTTGGTCATGCTTCCTCACCCAGGATGCGGGGCACGCGGAACCGGCCGTCCTCGGCCTCAGGAGCGCCGGAGAGCGCCTGCTGCTGACCGAGGCTCGGACGGACCACGTCCTCGCGGAAGACGTTGGTCAGCGGAACGGCGTGCGACGTCGGCGGGATGTCGGCCGTGGCGATGTCGCCAACGGAAGCCACCGACTGGAGGATCACGTCGAGCTGGCCGGCGAACAAGTCGAGCTCGTCCTCGGTAACAGCCAGCCTGGCGAGCTTCGCCAGGTGCGCGACCTCGTCGCGGGAGATGCTGGGCACTCCTGTCAACCCCCGTAGGGTCGGGATACGAATCGGGAACCCCGTGAGTCTATGGGCTGGTCAGGCGCGCCTTCGAACGGGTTACCGCCACTACGGTTGACTGGCACGTCAACTTAACCGATCCGCAACGCGGACAGCAGGTCATGCGTTGACGATGCGTCTGCGAGAATCACCGACCGGCAACGGCGCGAGACGCGGGGTCTCTCGCACGAGCTATGGAGGCGTTCACCTTGTCGTTCCTGATCCGGGTCCAGCTCCCGGACCGTCCCGGCACCCTCGGCGCGGTCGCAACGGCATTGGGCGAGATCGGGGCGGACATACTCAGCGTCGACGTGGTGGAACGCGGTTCCGGCCTCGCCATCGACGACCTCGTGGTGGAGCTCCCCTCCGGCCGCCTGCCGGACACCCTGATCACCGCGGCCGAGTCCATCGAGGGCGTCGAGGTCGACGCCGTGCGCCCCTACGCGGGCATCCTGGACACCCACCGCGAGCTGGAACTGGTCGAGGAGATCGCCGAGGAACCGCGCAAGGGCCTCGAGATCTTCACCGAGGGCGTCCCGAAGATCATCCGTGCCGGCTGGGCCGTCGTGGTCGGCCCGAACGGCACCGGCATCCACCGGCTGACCGCGTCGTCGGCCGCGCCCGAGACCCGCATGCTCGACGTGCCGTGGTTCCCGCTGGAGCGCGCGACCGTGCTCGACGGCGAGGAGGAGTGGGTACCGGAGACCTGGCGCGAGCTGGGCACCGAACTGGCCGCGACGCCGCTGGGCAAGCCGGACCGCGTGCTCGTGGTGGGGCGGCCAGGGGGCCCGATGTTCCGTGCGGCCGAGGTGGCCAGATTGGCGCACCTGGCGGGCATCGTCGCGGTCGTGCTCCCGGACTAGCCGGGCGGTGTTCGGGGCCCGGCGACTAGCTCGGCGCCCTGGTGCGCTGGCGTCTCCTGGCCAGCGCCACGAGTTCCGCGTTGTTCCTGGCCAGGCGGCCGTCGGGCAGGTGCAGCGTGTCCTCCAGGCCCATGCGCACGTCGTGTTCGAGGACCGCGGCGTAGTCGAGGACGGACCAGGCGTCGCTGTCGCGGCCGTGCAGCAGGACCGGCAGCCCGAGCGGTTCCACGTGGGCGAGCAGGTCCTCGGCCGTCTCCCTCGTCGCCACGACGGTGATCCGGCTGACGCCTTCGGGCAGGTCTTCCAGCCGCGCCGGAGCGGCGACGACGAGCTCCACCCCGACGCCCACCCGGTGCAGGGCCTGGGCGAGGTCGCGCCAGCCCGGTTCCGCGACGTGCACGCCGGCGACGTCGGGCCGACCCGCCGCGAGCGCCGCCCAGCTGGCGATCAGGGGCTCCCAGCGGCCGGGCACGGTGGTGGACACGCTGATCTCGATGCCGGGCACGGCCGCGCGGACGGTGGCGATCGTCGTGGCCACCTCGGGCCCGACGAGCGTGAGCCCGCCGATGACGTCACGCGGGTGGATGTGCACCGACGTGACGCCGAGCGCGGCGACGTCGGCCGCGTCCTCGGCGAGGCGTTCGGGGGACAGCGGCAGGGCCGGGTGCTCCTCGGCTGTGCGGGAGCCGTTCAGACAGGCTTGCAGCACACCTCATACGGTCCCACACAATCCTCGGCGCGGCGGTGGTCCAAGGATTAGGTTGGTTCCCATGCGACTGGCCCTGGTGCTCGCCCAAGCCGACGACCTGGCGATCGGTGACCTGGCGCTGGGCGTGGCCGGGTTGCTGGCGCTGGTGGCGGTGATCGTGGTCGCGGTCAAGCGCCGCAAGCCCTGATCACAGGTCCCAGCCTTCGCTGAGCGTGCGCAGCAGTTCCTTCTGCCTGGTCTCCAACACGGCGGGCGTCCACTCCGCCTGCGCGATCACCTGGCTGGTCAGCGCGAACGCCGACACGCTCTTGCCGCTCAGGAAGTACTTGACCTTTTTCGTGCTGAAGTCGCTGTTGCTCGCCTGTGAGTTCTTCCACCGGTTCAGCAACACGAGGTTCGCGAGCCGATGCGTCCAGGTGGTGCGCTCCTCCGCCGTGAAGTCGCTCAGCCACAGCGAGCCTTCCTTCGGGCTCTGCGGCAGGACGTGCTCCACGGTGATGACCGGGAACTTGTACACGGCCCCGGGATCACCCGCCAGCATCTCGTCGAGTCTGAGCAGCACGTACCGCCGTGTCTTCTGCACCAGGTAGAGCGCACCGTCGAGCTGCCGCACGGTCTCCGCGCGTTCGTCCGGGTCGAGAACGAACGCCGGGGAGTCCAGCCCGTGCCCGGCAGCCAGTTCCCGCAGCAGGTTGGAGTACCGGATCACCCGTGGCGTGGTGTAGATGCGGCGGACGAACATGCTGGCGGCGAGTCGCTCCAGCCTCGAGAGGAACGCGTCCAGCCAGCCGGGATCGTCACCGTGGTGGCGCACGGCCCACAACGCGGGCGGCAACCAGTCGCTGTTGTCGATCTGGGCGAGGCGGCGGAACCACGAGTTGATCTGCTCCGCCTTGACCGTCGACTCGTACTCGAAGTCGCGGATCTGCTCGTACGCCTCGGCATACGGCACCAGCACGTCGTCGACGAACTCGGCCTGTCGTCCCGAGAGGTACTGGTTCAGCACCTGCTTCGGGAACTCGGTCATGAGGTCCTGTTTGGCGCGTTCCTTCGCGAAGATCATCCGGATGTACAGGAACAGGTCGGCGAAGTCGCTGCGGCCGAGCCTGACCTCGGCCTCGTCCCACTTCCTGGCGTACTCGTCGTCCAGCTCGCCGATGACCTTCGACTTGAAGATGTCCGCCGGAGACAGGTCGAGTCCCCTGGCGTTCATCACGCTGAAGATCCGGTGAGCGCTGGCCAGGTTCGGGGTGCTGACGACCACGAGGAACGTCTGCGAGCTGATCATCCTGACCAACCGGTGCCTCGCCTCCTCGCCGAGGTCGACGAGAGCGGCGCGCAAGGCCTTGGCGTTGTCGCGGATCGCCTTCTGCGCGTCAGTCTTCAGCGCTCCGTCACCGAGCGCGACCAGGTCCTCGATGCGGCCGGGTTCCTGCACGTGCGCGCGGAAGAAGTCCTGATCCCGCTTCCGGAGCGCGAGCCGCGGTTTCGGCTCGAGACCGAGCAGCTCGTCGCCCTGCTCGACGATCATCTTGCCGAGCGAGTCCCGGATGCCTCCGGGAGGCGCGAGGTCGCGGACGATCGCGAGGAGGATGGTGAGCGTCGTGAGCCGCTGCTGGCCGTCGATCACCTCGGAGTCGGCCTTGCCGTCGGTCTTGACGAGGACCATCGACCCGAGGAAGTAGGGCTCGTCGCCGTCGACGGCCTCGACGAGGTCTTCCAGCAGTTGGTGGGCCTGCTCGACCTCCCACGCGTAGGGCCGCTGGTAGTCAGGGATCCGGAAGTCGTAGTCGCTGCCGAACACCTTGTGCAGAGGCACCTCGTGGGCTTCGAGCTTGTGCATGACCGCCTCATCGGGCGGGTGCAGGCCGTCGTTACGTCCTGCGAGATCTCCGGACTGACCCCAGAATCTGCCGTGATCGCCCACTTCCCGGAGGGATGAAGATCATGGCCGTCACCGTGAACCTCGACATGCTCCTCGACAAGGCTTACGAGAACCTCCCGCTCACCGAGATCCTGGACGCCCCCGTCGACGCGCTGCAGGGCGTGAGCCCCGGCGACGCGGAGAAGCTGAAGGCGGCGTTCAACATCAAGACGGTGCGCGACCTGGGCACCAACAAGTACTTCCGCGCGGCCGTGACCTTGCTGGACCTGGAGGCGACGGCCCGTTAGACAGCTGTGCGGTAGCGGGTGGACCGCGGCTTCGCTCGGTCCGCCACCGCCTCGACGAGGCGCGCGCCTCGAGGTCTCGCTGGTAGCGGACGTCCTCGCCAGAGCGTTGGACGTGGATGCAGTAGTCCGCCTGGAACTGCTCTCAGCTGGAGCTGTCCTCGGGTTCCGGTGGACCGATCGCGATCATGTTGATCCTTTCTGCGGTCACCCGGTTGGATGACCCCCGTGTCGACGACCCTCACCACCGAGCTGCTGCTGCACCGCGCGGGCACCAAGTCGTACTGGCGCGGCCTGACCTACCGCGAAGCCGTGTTGTCCCTGCGGGTGCACAGCCGTCACGTGGCCGCGCGGGTGCGGGGTGGTGACGAGGACGCGTACGCCGTGGAGCTGTCGTGGTCGGGGACGCAGCTGGTGGGGGCGTGCAGTTGTCCGCACGGGTCCGAGGGGTTCTTCTGCAAGCACTGCGTGGCGGTCGGGCTGGTGCTGCTGGACCGGGGCGAGACGGTGCCGCCGCCGGATGCCGAGGACGTCGAGCTCAAGGACGTGCTGAGATCGCTGCCGCCCGACGTGCTGCGGGACCTGCTGTACGAACAGGCCGCCGGCGACTCCAAGCTGCGGGCGCGGATCATCTCAGCACTCTGACGGTCGTTGCGTCTCCGGCAGCAGCGCGCAGTGCTTGTAGTGGCCGAGTGCGACGTCGCTGAGCAGCCAGCCGGCACCCGAGCGGCTGAACGTGAGCAGGTGGGGCAGGCCGTACGCGGTGTGCGGCACCGGGCCCGGTTCGGCGAAGTGCAGCTCGGTGTGCTCGTGGACCCTGGCCACGACGACCCGGCCCGTCTGGTCGGCGTGGAACCGTTCGGCCTGGGTCCTGACCACCGCCGCCCGGTAGCGGGTGCGGGTTGACGCCTTGGCCGTGCCGAGTGCCACCTCGTGACCGGCCAGTCGCGCGGCCAGTTCCGGCGTGGTCGGCACACCGAAGCCGGGCGCTGGCGGCGCGTCCGTCACCTTGTCCGCCCGCCTTTGCAGGTACGCGTGAGCCAGCTCCTCGAGCCGGCTCCGGTCCTGGTCCGGCAGACCTACCGGCGCGGCGGACGCTCCCGCGAGCAACGCCGGTACGAGCAGGATGACCGATCTCATTCGCGAACCCCCATCCGCGGCGCCATGGGGTGGGGACGCGCGGGCGTGAGAGCTGGTTGCTCAGACGGGCGCGCCGAAGCCGAGGGTCCGCGGCCGCGGACGTGAGTTGTTCGGGTCGGCCCGCCGAAGCCAGGGCGCGCGACCGCGGACGCCGGTCGCTCAGACCGGCACGCCCAAGCCGAGCCCGCGACCGCGGGCGCCGGTTGTTCAGACCGGCATCTCGTAGGCGACCAGCTTGAGTCCGGGTGTCGGCGACCAGTCGCGGTCCGGCAGGCGGGTGAACCCCAGCCGCTCGTAGAGCCGGTGCGCCGCCAGCATCTTCTCCGACGACGACAGGACCACGTGGGTCGCGCCGGCCTCGCGCGCCCTGTCGATCACCGCGCGCACCAGGGTCTCGCCGACACCTCGGCCGCGGGCCGCCGCCGAGACCGCCAGCATGCGGAACTCCAGTTCGCCTGGGCGGGAGATCTCCGCGTACGGCGTGCCGGGGTGCACGACCGTCACCGTGCCCAGGACGGTGCCGGACTCGTCCTGGGCGACGACCACCTCGGCGTCGCGGAAGCGGGAGGTGGCGTCGGCGAGCACCTTCGCGTAGTCGCCGCTCACCACGCCGTCCGCCCTGTACGCCTCGACCGTGACGGCGCCGACCGCTTCCAGGTCGGCCTCCGTTGCCGGGCGGATGATCAAATCAGCCATCTGAGCCTTCCTCGGTGGGCAGGGCTACCTCCCGCGCGGCGTCCGGGCCCTGCGCCAGCAGGACGCGAAAGCCATCCTCGTCGAGGACGGGGACCTTCAGCGAGACGGCCTTGTCGTACTTGGATCCTGGCGAGTCGCCGACCACGACGAAAGCCGTTTTCTTGGACACCGAACCGGCCGCCTTGCCGCCGCGGGCGAGGATCGACTCCTTCGCCGAGTCACGTGAGAACTCCGTCAACGAGCCGGTGACCACGATGGACAGGCCTTCCAGGTTGCGCACGATGGACGCGTCGCGCTCGTCCTCCATCCGCACGCCCGCGGCCCGCCAGCGCTCCACGACGCCCTGGCGCCACTCCGTCTCCCGCCATTCCACCACGGCCGTCGCGATGGTCTGGCCCACGCCTTCGGCGCCCGCCAGCGCTTCTTCTGGCGCTTCGAGGATCGCGTCCATCGAGCCGAACTGCTGCGCCAGCGCGCGGGCCGCCGTCGGGCCGACATGCCGGATCGACAGCGCGACCAGCACCCTCCACAGGGGACGCTCCTTCGCCGCCTCCAGGTTGTCGACCAGCTTCAGCGCGTTCGCGGACAGCTCGCCGTTCTTCGTGGTGAAGCGCTCGACCTGCCGCAACGCCTCCGCGTCGAGGTCGAACAGGTCGGCCTCGTTGATGTAGATCGTGGACTCGGTGATCGCGGCCGCGGCCTCGTACCCGAGCACCTCGATGTCGAGCGCCGCGCGGGAGGCCAGGTACGCCAGGCGTTCGCGCAGCTGACCGGGGCACGTCTCCGCGTTGGGGCAGCGGATGTCGACGTCGCCCTCCTTCATCGGCCGCAGCACCGAGTTGCACTCCGGGCAACGCGTCGGCATCTCGAACTCGCGCGCGTCGGCCGGGCGCGCGGCCAGCACCGGGCCGAGCACCTCGGGGATCACGTCGCCCGCCTTGCGGATGACGATGCGGTCGCCGATCAGCACGCCCTTGCGCTTGACCTCCGAGGCGTTGTGCAGCGTGGCGCGCGCGACCGTCGAGCCCGCCACCTTCACCGGCTCCATCAGCGCGAACGGCGTCACGCGGCCCGTGCGGCCGACCTGGACCTGGATGTCGAGCAACGTCGTCGTCGCCTCTTCCGGCGGGTACTTGTAGGCGATGGCCCACCGCGGCGCGCGCGACGTCGTGCCCAGGCGACGTTGCAACGCCACCTCGTCGACCTTGATCACCAGGCCGTCGATCTCGTGCACCGCGTCGTGCCGGTGCTCGCCCCAGTACTCGACCTTCTTGCGGACGTCCGCCGGGTCGGTGAGCACCTCGGTGTGCGGTGACGTCGGCAGGCCCCACGACTTCAGCGCCTCGTACGCGAGCGACTGGCTGGCGGCGTCGAAGCCCTCGGTCTTGCCGATGCCGTGGCAGATCATCCGCAGCCTGCGCGACGCGGTGACCTTCGGGTCCTTCTGCCGCAAGGACCCCGCCGCGGTGTTGCGCGGGTTCGCGAACGGCGGCTTGCCCTGCTCGACCAGCGAGGCGTTCAGGGCCAGGAAGTCCTCCACCGCGAAGAAGACCTCACCGCGCACCTCGACCAGGTCGGGCACCGGGTACTCGTCGGAGCCGTTCAACACCACCGGGACGTCCGCGATCGTGCGGACGTTCAAGGTCACGTCCTCACCCGTGCGGCCGTCGCCGCGGGTGAGCGCCCGCGTGAGCTTGCCCTTCTCGTAGAGCAGGTTGATCGCGAGGCCGTCGATCTTCAGCTCGCACAGGAAGTGCGTGCCGGCGCCGATCTCCTTCTGGACGCGCTCGAACCACGCCGTCAGCTCGTCCTGCGCGAAGACGTTGTCGAGGCTGAGCATGCGCTCCAGGTGGTCGACCGCCTTGAACTCGGTCGAGAACGTGCCGCCGACGAGCTGGGTCGGCGACTCCGGCGTCGCCAGGCCGGGGTGCTCGGCCTCCAGCGCCTCGAGCTCCTTGAGCAACGCGTCGAACTCACCATCGGTGACGATCGGGTCGTCCAGCACGTAGTAGCGGAACTGGTGCGAACGCACCTCTTCCGCGAGCACGGCATGCCGCTCGCGCACCTGCGCGGGGACGTCTTCAAGGCTCTCGCTGGTCACGTCCGACAGCTTAGTGACCAGGTCTGACAGTTTTCACCGGTCCGAAACGCCGGCGAGCTCCCGCACGAGGGAACGCAGCTCCAGCAGGCTGATCGTGCCCTGCGGCTCGAGCTCCGCCGTCTCCACACGCCGCAGCCGCTCCCCCGCCAGCCGCTCGCCGAGAGTGACGTCCAGCGGCAGGAACGTCATCGTCTGCCGCTGCTGGTCGCTCAGGTCCGCGAGGGCGGGGTGGTAGACCGCGACGTCCACGACGTCACCGTCCACCTGGGCCACCACGCGGTAGTCGCCGAGCCTCATCTTCACCTTCCCGAGGTTCACGACCACCTCGGTCGGGTCCGGCACGGGCGGCACCGAGTCGTGGAACTCCCACACCATGTCCGACGGCGGCGCGGCGCCGATCCACGCGTCGGTGTACGGGCGCAGCCTCGGGTCCTCCTGCCCGGTGACCACCAGCGCGTACATCGCCATGTGGCCCTGTTCGAGGGAGAACGCCAGATCGGGGTGCAACACGTCCACGAGGTCCCGCAGGTCGTCCTCGACCCGGTGCGGCTCGCCGTCGCCGAGCGCCGCGCTGACCACCGGCACCAGCTCGAACCAGCGCTCCCAGAACCGCCGGGCGGCCTCTTCGGCGTTCGGCAGGTGGTCGGGGACGACTTCTTCGGCTTTGCGACGGCGGAACCACTTCATGGATCTCAAGAGTAGAGCTTTCGGCCCTCCGCCAGCATTTGAACGAACTGGGCGATGCGTTTCCGCCGCGTCTCCGGCCTCTTCGCGTCGTGGATGCGCAGCAGCACGGCATACCTGTTCTGGCTGTTGAGCGTCTTGAAGAACTCCGCGGCCACCGGATTGGCGTTCAGGGCCTCGGTGAGGTCGTCCGGCACCTCGATCGTGGCCGGTCCCGCGTAGGCCGCGTCCCAGCGTCCGTCCGCTTTGGCCTTCTCGATCTCCTTGAGCCCCGCGGGCAGCATCTTCCCCGCCGCGATCAGTTCCTCCACCTTGCCGCAGTTGCGCTTGGACCACCTGCTGCGCGCCTTGCGCGGTGTCCAGCGCTGCGAGTAGTAGGTCTCGTCCACGGACCGCACGAGTCCGTCGATCCACCCGTGGCACAAGGCGACGTCCAGCGCCTCGTCGTAGGTGATGGTCTTGAGCCCCGAGCCCTTCTTGGCGTACTTGAGCCACAGCTCGGTCTCCGTGGCGCCGTTCTCGTGCAGCCACGCGTCGAACTCCGCTGGCCCCTCGAAGACGATCAACGCACCCTCCTCAGGCAGAGCGTCATCTCCTCATAGGGAACACCGAACTCCGCCTCCGCGGGGCAACTTTCCCGCGCCACGTCCACCACCTGCACGTTCGCCCGCGGCGCCGCGCAGTCGAACTTGGACACGACGGACCTCTGCAGGTCGCCGGTGTCGTACTCGAAGCAGTCACCCCTGGCGGCGTTGGGCATCAGGCACAGCGCCGCGTTGTTCCTGGTGTCGCGCAACACCTTGTAGTCACCGCGCGGGCACGCGCCGCTGGTCTCGGTGAGGGCCGTCCCGACCCTCAGCGCCGCCTTGGCGCCCGCGCAGTCGACGACGGTCAGGCCCTGGTCGTTCTCACCGGGGCCCGTGAACCGCACGCAACTGCCCTTCTCCACCTTGGAGTAGTCGGTGACGAAGGTTTGTGTCGCCTGCGCGGGTTCCTCTTCTTCGCTGAACATCCACCACACGGCGAGATAAGCCACCACGGCAAGTACGCACACCATCACGGTCCGTCTCACGACCACGCTGCGGATTATGGCGGCGGAAACTCGGTGGCGCGCGGCGACGCGGTTGACCACAGTGCGGGGTCATGCTGATCCGGCGGGAGACACCCGCAGACATCGACGCCATCCGCACGGTCACCAACCTGGCCTTCAAGGACGGGCCAGAGGCTCCGCTGATCGACTGGTTGCGGGCCGACGAAGGCTGGATCCCGGAGTTGTCGCTGGTGGAGGACACCGTGCTGGGCCACGTCGTGTGCACGCGCGGGTACGTCGGCGACACACCGGCGCTCGGGCTCGGGCCGATCGCGGTGCACCCGTCGCACCAGCGCGCCGGGATCGGGTCCGCGTTGATGCACGCCGTGCTGGGCGCGGCCGAGGCCCGTGGTGAGAAGGCCGTCATCCTGCTGGGTTCGCCGGTCTACTACCCGCGGTTCGGCTTCCGGCTCGCCTCGGAGTTCGGCATCACGCCGCCGGATCCCGCGTGGGCGCCGCACTTCCAGGCGCGGCTGTTCGGGGACGTCGCGCCGGGCGAGTTCCGGTACGCGAAGCCGTTCGACCGGCTCTGAGCCGGAGGGCCGGCGCGAGTGCCCGTCCGGAGTGGACACCCGCGCCGGCACCGCTCAGGAGTTCGCGATCAGCGAGAAGCCGAGCACACCCGTCGCCGTGAAGTCGATCGCCGGCTCGGAGCTCGGCCACGAGCGCAGGTCGTCGGCGAACACGGACTTCGCGGAGTTGAACTCGAGCGTGTACGGCTTGGTGCAGTCGACGGATCCCGGCGGCATCTCACCGAGATCGCCGAACAGGGACGCGTCGTTCGGGCCGTTGATCACGGCGCCGACCAGCACCTTCGAGCCGCCGTTCGGCGAGCCGGAGAGGTTCGCGGCCTGGTGGTGCGGGCACTCGGGGAACTTCGTGCCGACACCGACGATCAGCGAGGTGCCCCAGGCGTTGGTGCCGAGGGCGAAGCCGCGCTGCTGCGTGCCGAACGTCGCGTACGTCTTGTCGCCGGTCAGCTTCTGGTAGAGCGCGGCCGTGGTGATGTAGCCGAACGTGCGCGAGCCGACGTCCCAGGTCTCGACGTTGGCGGCGGTGCGGAACGGCGAGGTCCTGGCGGCGTCCACGCCCTTGCGCAGCTGCCGCTGGATGTCCCCGACGACCTGCTTCTCGGTCACCTCGGCACCGGGAACGCCCTTCTTGAGCAACGGCGCGAGGTCGGCGTGGCCCAGAGCGGAGATGTTGTAGACGTTCAACGTGTCCGGGTCACCGGTGGCCAGGAACTCCTTGGCCCAGTGCGTGGCGGCACGCGCGAACTCGGTGTAGCGCTTGTCGTTCAACGCCTTCGCAGCCAGCGCGAGCTGGGTGGCGCCGAACTCCAGGTCGTCGGTCCACGACTCCTCGGGGTAGTACGCGTGCGGGAACGCCGTCACGAGCTCGCCGACGTCCGTGGTCTTGGCGAGGGCGAAGAGCTGCGCGGCCTTGTCCAGGTAGGAACGCGCGACCCGCGGGTTCTTACGGGACTCGATCTGCGCGGCCAGCGCGAACGACCCGGCCACGCGGCCGACGAGGTTCGGGCTGATCTTCTCGCCGGCGGCGTTCGCGCGGAACACCGGGCGGTGCTTGATGTAGTACTCGCTGTCGCCCGGCTTGACGTTCAACCTGTCGTCGGCCTCGGGCAGGCGCCACACGTCGTGGTCGCCGACGAAGCCGAACTCCTCGGAGCCGGTGCCGATGCCGACCTGCGCGTAGAGCGTGCCGGTCTTCTCGTCCCACGCCTTGTCGAGCCACTTGAGGCCGAACTTCGCCTCTTCGTACAGCGCGTCGTCGTGCTTGTTGCGCAACGCCAGCAGCATCGACGCGGTGGAGTACGACGAGGCGTGCGTGAACTTCACGAAGTCACCCGCGTCGAACCAGCCGCCCTCCAGGTCGACCTCGGCCCCGGTCGGCTTCAGCGGTGCCGCGATCTGGTCGCCGCCCTCGCCCGCGAACACCGGCGTCTCGTACACGAGGGCCTCGCGGTCCGTGAGGTGCGCGGGCTTGCGGTTCAGCCTGCCCGGGATCACGTCGGCGCCGTCGCGCTGCGCCTGGAAGAACTCGACGGTGTTGTGCGCGACCGGCGAGAACAGCTTCTCCAGCGAGTCGACCTTGAAGGCCGGCGAGGTCGCGGTACCGACCTTGATCCGGTAGGTGCCCGACCGCTTCAGCTGGGAGAAGTCGATCGGGTGCACCGCCGGGTACTTGTCGCTCCACGACCCCGTCGACGCCCCCGTCTTCCCGGTCAGCACCGTGCGGCCACGGCTGTCCACGACGGAGAACTTCGTGCCGGCGGCGCCTCCGAGCACGTAGGCGTGCTTCGGCTCGGAGTTGCCGAATCCGACCTGGTCCAGCCTGATGTGGCTGCTGGGCGCGGCCTGTGCAGGCGCCACGACCACGCCTGTGAGCACTGCGGCGACGAGCGCCGCACGTCTGATGCGCATGTGAGGAACTCCCGGTCCAGGCCTCGGCGATCGGCCTTCGGTTAAGAAAGTTTCCTAATAGTTCGCAGCAGACTAGCTCCACAAACCGGACATCACCAGCCCTCGGGAGGCTCCGAGAACGCCGAGGACAGGTCACGGGTCAGCGAAAGCGACCGTTTGACCCAGGCGGACGACGCACCCGCCAGACCGCACGTCGGAGTGGGCAGCGCCTTCTCGGCGAGGATCGACCGCGGGAAGCCGAGGCGGTCGACCAGGGTGAACGCCCGCTGCCCGACGTCCTTCAGCGTCACCGGGGTGCCGGGGTCGACGCTCGGCACCAGCCCGAGCGCGAGCGTCGTGCCCGCCTCCCAGGTCTCGCCGATCTCGTCGAGCGCCTCCGCCCCCTTGATCAGGCCGACGTCGAACGCGATGGCGCTCGCACCGGCCTCCCGCAGCAGCGTCAACGGCGGGTGCGGCGCGCAGCAGTGCACCATCACCTCGTGGTCCTTCAACGCCTCGATGACGGTTGCAAGGACCGCACGGGCGTCCGGTCCGGGCACCGCGGGAACGGTGCCGAGCTTCGACGGTGTCGGCAGCAGGCCCTGCAGCACCGCCGGCAGCCCCGGTTCGTCGAGTTGCACGACGACCTTCGCCTTCGTGCGCTTGGCGACCTCGGCGGCGTGCTGCCGCAGGCCCTCGGCGAGCGACTCGGCGAACTCCTTCACCGCACCGGGGTCCGTGAGCACGCGATGGCCGCGCATCAGTTCGATGTTCGACATCAGCGTCCACGGCCCGGCGGCCTGCACCTTGACCGTCTCCGGCCGCGCGCCCGCGCGTTCCAGGGCCTCGTCGAACGCGTCGAGGTCGCCGCGCAGCAGGTCGACGGCACGCCGGTGGTCACGGCCGGGGCGCGGCGTCACGCGGTAGCCGGACGTGATGACCTCGATCGCGAGGTCGACGAGCAGGCCGGCGGTGCGGCCGATGACGTCCGCGCCGACTCCCCGCGCAGGCAGCTCCGGGACGTGCGGCAGCTCAGGCAGCTCTCCGACGACGACGCGCGCCGCCTCGTCGATGTCGGTTCCGGGCAGCGATCCGATTCCAGTTGCTCCACGCACCCACCGAATTGTTCCACTGTCCGGCGGACAGAAGAGGTCTAGACCCATTGACGCTATGGTCTAGGCCACTTACCGTGATCGAGCAGGCGCTGAACGTACGGGCGCCTCCCTGCACGTGGTGTAGGACCGCGACGCGCCCCGCGGTCCTGCACCACTCCCTTCCTCCCCTGCCGGAAGGACCCACCCGATGGCCCGCTTTGCCGTTTTCGCCGCCGGGGCCGCCACCGCACTCGTGGCCGGACTCGTCGCGCTCGCTCCCTCCGCCTCCGCCGCCGGCGAGTCCGCGGCGTTCAGCCAGGACTCGAACTGGGGCTCCGGCTACCAGGGCAAGTTCACGATCAGCGCGGGCTCCACCGCGCTGACGAGCTGGAAACTCGAGTTCGACCTCGCCGGCGCGACGCTCGGCTCGTTCTGGGACGCCTCGGCGACCAGCAGCGGCAACCACCACACGTTCACGAACCGCGAGTACAACGGCAACATCGGCGCGGGCGCGTCGACGAGCTTCGGCTTCCTCGTGAACGGCTCGGCGGTGCCGACGAACTGCAAGCTCAACGGCATTCCGTGTGGCGGTGGGGGTGGCACCACGACCACCACCACGACGACCACGACCGGCGGTCCGACCACCACCACGGGGTCCGATGTGCCGCCCACGCCCGGTAGCGCGCGCGTTGCCCCGTACGTCGACATCACGATGCCGACGCCGTCGCTGATAGACGTGGCCAACGCGACCGGCCAGAAGCACTTCACGCTCGCGTTCGCGCTGGGCTCGTCCGCCGGGTGCGACCCGGCGTGGGGCGGCACGGTCCCGTTGAACGACAGCCGCATCGTGAACGACACCAAGGCCCTGAAGGCGGCGGGCGGCAGCGTCATCGTCGCGACCGGCGGCGCCATGGGCCCGTACCTGGAGCACGTCTGCTCGACCGCCGACGCGCTGTACAACGCGTACGTGAAGGTGCTCGACGCCGTCGGCTCGAACAGCATCGACGTGGACGTGGAAGCCACCATCCCGCAGGCGGTCGTGAACACGGCCCTGAAGCGCCTCCAGGACACCCGCGGCACCACCGTCAGCTACACGATGCGCATCCAGGGCCAGGACTACGGCATGGACCCGTACTCGGTCGACGTGCTCAAGGACGCGGCCGCCAAGGGCGTCACGGTGCTCGTGAACCCGATGCTGATGAACTTCGGCTACACGGGCAACTGGGGCGACGCGATGGTCAACGCCGCGAACGCCACCCTCGGTCAGATGCGCGCCATCTGGCCGTCGAAGTCCGACGCGCAGTTGAAGGCGTTGCTGGGCCTCACGCCGATGATCGGGCGCAACGACACCGGTCCGACGACGACCCAGGACGACGCCCGCAAGGTCCTCGACTACGCCAAGGCCAACCACGTCGGACGGGTCGCGTTCTGGTCCGCGGGCCGGGACAAGGGCTGCCCCGGTGGCGGGGTCTCGCCGACGTGCAGCGGCATCTCGCAGGCGAACTGGGAGTTCACCAACCTGTTCAAGACCTACACGGGCTGATCTCGCCCGTGCAGAGCGAAGGCCGTTGCGGGAACTTCCGTCCCCGCAACGGCCTTCCTCATCTCATCAAGGCGCTCAGCAGGAGCTGCAGCACCCGCAGCCGGGCCCCGTACACCCGCCGCAGCAAGAACAACCAGCCATGGTGACCACCTCCGATGTTGAACGATCACGCATCCGGACAGTAAGACGACTCGAACACTGCGTGACACCACCGCCAGGGTGATTGCACTGCCACGAACGACTGGTCCTGCGGTCAGGCGGCAGATCGTGACAGCGGCCGGCTCGGGGCCGCCGTGCTCCTCAGCCCGACGGCCTGGAGCACCGCGAAGCCGAGCACCGCGAGTCCCTGGGCGAGCACCAGCGCGACGCCCGCACCGGTGAGCGGGAACCACCCCAGGGTCGCGGTGAGAACGCTGTCGAGTGCCCAGACCGCGTTCCCGATGATGACGAGGAGGACGATTCGGCGGTCCGGGACCTCGCGGGTTCCCAGGAAGAAGACCCCCACGCCGTAAACGACGCAGAAAGAACCGAGTCCGACCTGCCAGGCGACCGGCATCCCCACTTCCGGGCGGATCAGCAGGGTCAGCAGGCCGAGTGCGAACGAAGCGACACCGTCGAGTTTCAAGGCGAATTTCAGCATGGCCCGACGATGGCCGCCCGAACGCTGCCAAAGCCACGTCAAGCGCTGCCAACTCCTGCCAGCAGGTCCGCCGCGACCAGGCGCGCGGCGGCGTTCTGCCAGTTGTGGAGGGTGCGCTCGGGCACCTGCGTCACGAACCACTGCAACGCGCGGCGGTCTTCGGCGTCGAGGTCCTCGCGCTTGGTCCGGACCGAATACGGCCGGATTCCCTTGACGTAGTAGAAGTAGACCGCGTTGTAGTAACGCCATTCGTCACTCGTGCCGAAATCGCCTTCCGAAGGCTTCAGCCGTTGAATGCTCGCGAGCAGCATGCTCTTCAACTGCGCGGCCCGGTCCAAAGGCGGGCCGTCGTCGGTCAGCGCGATCAACGGGCTCGCGACCAGTTTCCCGAGATCGCCGTAGTGGCTCAGCGCCTTGCGGGTGAGCCGGGCGAACTCCGCCTCGTCCTCGGTGATCAGCGGACGCCTCCTGGGCAACGACTCGGCGGCCTCGCGCAGTTCGGCTCGTTGGGCCGCGACGGCCGGCACGGCTAGACGGTCGGCCACAGACGCGAGGGGGTTCGCGAGCACCTGGACCGCGATCGCCGCCGCCACCGTCGTGAAGACGAGCGGCTCCGGTCCGCCGAAGAAGACCACCTGGGAGCCGAACAGGACCGCGGTGAAGCCGGAGATCACGAGCGACCGCAGCATGTCCGCGCGGATCGCCTCGCCCTCCTCGACCGCGTCGGTGACGGCGACGAGCACGCCGAAGACCACCACGTCGATCCCGAGCGACGGCAACGTGATCGCGTCGGGGAGCAGTCCGAGCAGGAAGGCACCCGCGGAGAGTCCGAACATCACCCCGACGAGTGAAAAATAAGCACGTTTCCTTATGGCTAGGACTGTGACTGTGGCCAAAGGAAGCAACACGACCCACGGTGCGAAGAACGACGCCGCGAAGAACGCCGGCAACGCGACCAGCCACCACCTGATCAACTCCGGCCGGGCGAGCAACAGGATCGCGCCCGTCCAGGCGAGTGCGGGCACCCCGATGGCCACCGGATGTGGCGCGACGACCGCCACCGAATAGCCGATCATCCCCGCGCCCGCCCACCACAACAGCGGCTTGCGGGGATCGCGCGCGAGCAGGTAGAGCCCCAGCCACCAGGCGAGGCCGAAGACCAGCAGCGATAGGCCGAACACGGGTCAAAGCTAGCCCTACCTGCAAAACTGTTTCACATGCCGGTAGAGCTGACGCTCCACAAAGCGGCCGAGGAACTGCGCCGAGGCGACCTCGCCAGCGTCCTGCGCGCACGTCAGCGCGTCGCCGGACTCGTGGGCACCTACCCGCAGCGGCTGGACCTGCGCGAACGGCTCGCCGAGGTCTACCGGGTGCTCGGCCAGCCGGCCCAGGCGGGCCGCTGGACCTACCTCTCCGACGAACGCGACCCCGAGGAGCTCCAGGCGTTCGAACACGCCTACCGCCGCGCGGACGCCCGCCTGGTCGCGCTCTCATGGCAGGGCCGGGTCGACGAGGCGCCCACCGAGACCGCGCGCAGCCGGCTCGCGTCGTTGCACCGGGACGCCCAGCTGGAGCTGCAACGCGAGCTGGACGCGACCCCGGACCAGGAGACGTCCTGGGGCGCCTGCCTGATCGTGATGGTCGGCGGCACGTTCGTCCTGGTGTGTTTCCTGCTGGGCATCGTGACTCTCGTGCAGTTCTTGTGGAAGCTGGTCTCATGAGAACGCTGTCGCAGTACGTCCGCCGCACCCCGATCATGCGCGTCGCGGTGGACGGGCGCCCGCTCGTGCTCAAGCTCGAGCACCTCCAGCTCACCGGCTCGTTCAAGCTGCGCGGCGCCGTCAACACCCTGCTGTCCCTGAACGCCTCCGAGGTCGTCACCGCGTCCGGCGGCAACCACGGCATCGCCGTCGCCCAGGCCGCGCAGCTGCTCGGCGCGCACGCCACCGTGTTCGTCCCGGTGACCGCGCCGGAGACCAAGACGAGGCGCATCGAGGCGTTGGGCGCCAAGCTGATCCGCCACGGCACCACGTACGCCGAAGCCGCCGCGGCCGCGCGCGAGCTCGACCTGCCCTACATCGAGGCGTACAACGCCCGACCGGTCATCGAGGGCCAGTCCACGGTCACCCAGGAGATCGTCGAGGACGCCCCGGACGTCGACACGATCTTCATCGCGGTCGGTGGCGGCGGACTGGTCGCGGGCGCCGCGCTGGCGTCCGGCGGGCGCCACATCGTCGCCGTGGAGCCGGAGAACTGCTGCGCGATGCACAACGCCCTGCAGGCCGGCGAACCCGTCGACTCGGTGGTGGACTCCGTGGCGGCGGACGCCCTGGGCGCCACCCGCGCGGGCTCGTTGTCGCTGGAGATCCTCCAGCAGCACAACGTTTCCTCGCTGCTGGTGCCGGACGCGGAGATCCTCGCGGCGCGCGACCGCCTGTGGGAGGAGTTCCGGATCGCCGTCGAGCCCGCGGCCGGGGCGGCGTTCGCGGCGTTCCTCAGGGGCGACGTGACGACTGAGCTGCCCTGCGTGCTCCTGTGCGGAGCGAACTCGGAGTGGCGTCCCAGCTAGACCTGCGGAACCGGCGCGCACCCAACCGGCGCAACGGCGACACGACCCACACGGGCATCTCGTCGCGACGGGCCTGACCGTTCAGCTTCCGCCGGTCCGCAGGACCGACGAAGCACCGGAACGCGGTACGAGCCCGCGCGGCGAGGTCGAACTCCGAGTCGATGAACGTCACCCGGCGAACGCTAGATCCGCCTTGTCCTGCCCTACAACCGAATTAGCGGGTCGAGTCGATGGTCGCGCTGGCCAGCACGACGTCCCCGGCCGCGTCCTCGCGGTAGATCGCCACGGCCTGACCGGGCGCCACGCCCTTCAACGGCTCCCTCAGCTGCACCCGCAGCACGCCGTCGACGAGTTCGGCGACCGCCGGAGCCGTACCGCCGTGCGCCCGCACCTGCGCGACGCACTCGACGGGTCCGTCGAGCTCCACGTGTGCGACCGGTGCCGAGGCCGAAATCTCCGTCACGGCGAGCTTTTCGACCGCGCCGACGCGCACGGTGCCCGACACCGGCTCCAGCGCCAGCACGTACCGCGGGCGGCCGTCGGGCGCCGGGCCGTCGAGGCCGAGGCCCTTGCGCTGGCCGACGGTGAACTCGTGCACGCCCGCGTGCCGGCCGAGCACCGCGCCGGTCGCGTCGTCGATCAGCAGGCCCGGCTTGGTCTCCATGCGGCCCGCCAGGAACTTCTGCGTGTCGCCGTCCGGGATGAAGCAGATGTCGTGGCTGTCCGGCTTCTTCGCGACCGACAGGCCACGCGCGGCCGCCTCGACGCGCACCTCGTCCTTCGTCGTGTCGCCGAGCGGGAACATGGCGTGCGAGAGCTGCTCCTCGGTGAGCGACGCCAGCACGTACGACTGGTCCTTGCCGAGATCGGCGGAGCGGCGCAGCTCGGGACGGCCGCCGACCATCTCCAGGCGCGCGTAGTGGCCGGTGCAGACGGCGTCGAAGCCCAGCGCGATCGCCTTGTCCAGCAACGCCTCGAACTTGATCCGCTCGTTGCAGCGCAGGCAGGGGTTGGGCGTGCGGCCCGCCGCGTACTCCGCGACGAAGTCCTCCACGACCTCCTCGGTGAAGCGCTCGGCGAAGTCCCAGACGTAGAACGGGATGCCCATCAGGTCGGCGGCTCGACGGGCGTCGTGCGCGTCCTCGATCGTGCAGCAGCCGCGTGCGCCCGTGCGCAGCGTGCCGGGCTTCGCCGACAACGCCAGGTGCACGCCCGTCACGTCGTGCCCCGCTTCGACGGCCCGTGCCGCCGCCACCGCGGAATCGACACCACCGCTCATCGCCGCGAGGACCTTCACTGCTTGACCACCTTCCGGGAACGCCTCATGCCTGCCAGACCTGCCGTACGCGCGCGCTCGACCACCGGGCCGATGACCGCCGCGAGTTGTTCAACATCCGCGCGCGTCGACGTGTGCCCGAGGGAGAACCTCAGGGATCCGCGCGCCAGCGCCGGTTCGACGTCCATCGCCAGCAGCACGTGCGAAGGCTGCGCGACACCGGCCGTGCACGCGGAGCCCGTCGAGGCCTCGACACCCTTCGCGTCGAGCAGCATCAGCAGGCTGTCGCCCTCGCAGCCGGGGAACGTCAGGTGCGCGTTGCCCGGCAGGCGGTCGACCGGGTCGCCGTTCACGACCACGTCCGGCACGACGGCGCGCACCGACGCGATCAGCTCGTCCCGCAGCGCCGCGATCTCCACGGCACGGGAGGCCTGTTCCTCCACCGAGATCCGCACCGCGCGCGCCAGGCCGACGATCGACGGCACGTCGAGGGTGCCGGAGCGCACGTCGCGCTCCTGGCCTCCGCCGTGCATCAACGGCGTGCACTTCACGTCCCGCGCGAGCAGCAGCACGCCGACGCCGTACGGACCGCCGACCTTGTGGCCGGTCATGGTCAGCGCGGAGGCGCCGGACGCGGCGAAGTCGACCGGGACGGCGCCCACGGCCTGCACCGCGTCCGTGTGGAACGGCACACCGCGCTCCGCGCACACGCGCGCGATGTCGTGCACGGGGTTGATGGTGCCGACCTCGTTGTTCGCCCACATCGTGGTGACGAGCGCCACGTCGTCGTCCAGCGCGTCGGCGACCGACTCCGGCGACACCCGCCCGAAGCGGTCGGTGGGCAGCCACGTGACGTCCGCACCCTGCTGCTCCAGCCACTCGACGGCGTCCAGCACGGCGTGGTGCTCGACGGCCGAGGCGAGCACGCGACGGCGGCCGGCGGCCCAGTAAATGCCTTTGACGGCGAGGTTGTCGCTCTCGGTGCCACCGCCGGTGAACAGCACCTCGGACGGCCGGGCGCCCAGGGCGTCGGCGATGTCCTCGCGGGCCTCCTCGACGGCGCGCCGCGCCCGCCTGCCGGAGGTGTGCAGCGACGAGGCGTTGCCCGTGGTGGACAACGCCTCGGTCATGGCCGCGACCGCCTCGGGGTGCATGGGGGTCGTGGCCGCGTGGTCGAGATAAGCCATCAGGCCTTCAGCGTAGCCCGCATCCGCGGGCCGGTCAGAACCGCTCCCACCACCGCCAACGCCGCCATCGACAGGTTGAGCACCACCACGCCCGCGGTCGGCGCCGTCGCCACGACGAGCACGCCGCCGAGTCCGATCATGGTCGCGGAGAAGAGCATGTCCGAGAGCTGCAGCGCCGCCGAGTTGAAACCCCGGTCGGCCTCGGGCGACGCGGCCATCATCAGCACGCCGACGCTGGACGTCGCCATGCCCATGCCGGCGCCCGCCACGGCCCACAGGACCGGTGTGAGGAACGCGGGACCCCACGTGGGTGCGATGAGCGTCACGGCCGCGACACCGGTCGCCACGAACAGGAACCCGGTGCGCACGAGCGTGTGGCGTTCGATCTCGGGGTGCCGCGACGCCCACATCGACGCCCCGGCCCAGCCGAGGGCGCTCAGCGTGAGCGGAATGCCCGCTTCGAGCGGTGAGTAGCCGTGCACGACGGACAGCGTCAGCGGGATGAAGCCCTCGACCGCGAAGAACGTGCCCGCGAGCAGGCCGCGCGCGAGGATCGTGACGGGGAGGCCGCGGCGGGCGATGAGCGTGCCCTGGGGCAGCAGGATGCGCAACGCGGGCGCGAGCAGCAGCAGCGCCACCACGAGCATCCACCACGTGCGGTGCTGCAACGACCAGCTCAGGCCCGCCACGCCCAGACCGACGGCCACGGCGGCGAGAGGCAGGTGCTTGCGCTGCGGCGGCGTCTCGGCGTGCGGGGGGACCTTCCTGAGGACCGGTACGAGCAGCACGATGCCGAACAGCACCAGCGGGATGATCGCGAGAAAGACCCACCGCCAGCTCAGGTGCTCGGTCGCCCAGCCCGCGACGGCCGGCCCGACCAGCGACGGGACCACCCAGGCCGCGGACAGCGCGCCGAACACGGCGGGCCTGCTGTCCTCGGGGTAGGCGACCGCGATCAGCACGTACACGGCGACGATCAGGAAGCCCACGCCGAAGCCCTGCAGCACCCGGCCGGCGAGCAGCACCGCCATGTTCCCGGCGATGCCCGCGACCACGAGCCCGGCGAGGAACAGCACCACGCCGATCAGGATCGCGGGCTTGGGTCCCCTGCGGTCCGAGAGCCGTCCGGAGAAGACGGTGGCCATGATGCTCGCCGCGAGGTTCGCGAGGAACGGCCACGCGTACAGCGCCTCGCCCTTCAGGTCGCGGACCATCGTGGGCATCGCCGTGCCGACGCCCATCGCCTCGAAGGCGAAGAGCGTGACCAGCAGGAGGATGCCCGTCGTGGGCCAGCGGCGTTCAGGCGACCAGAGGCGAGACGGTACGGGCTCGGTGAGTGTCACCTGTAGATGGTGCAATCTCCAGTTCGGTCGAGGTCAAGCGGTTTGATTGTTCTTGGGCAAGTTTCGCCAGCTCCCTGCGCGTGGCGGCACGTCCGGGAGCGATCTCGTCCAGCACGTGGACCTCGACGACCAGATCGCGGACCTTGAGCACCCGGCGGATGGAATCGACCAGCGTGTCGCTGCCGATGAACGCGGGCTGCGTCGTGACGTGGTCGCCGATCCGGTAGCGCAGCACGATCGGCCGCACCGGCACACCGGCGTCGAGCGCGGCCTGGAACAGCGCCGGCTTGTAGTGCCCGGACGCAAGGCCGCACCACGTCGTGCCCTCGGCGTGGATGGCGACCGCACTGCCGTTGCGCAGAGTCGTGGCCAGCTCGTCCACGGTCCGCGGCAGCTCGCGCAGCCTCTCCCGGTCGAGGTAGACCGTGCCCACCGCCGTGATGATCGGGCCGAGCACGGGCCAGCTCTTGATGTCCTTCTTGGCCACGATCTTCACCGGCTGCACCGAGTCGATAGCGAGCTCGTCGAGCCACGACACGTGGTTGCTCGCGACGAGCACCCCGCGCTTCGGGATCTCCTGGAACCTCCTGGCGCCGTGGACCTCGAGCCTCACGCCGAACGCCCGGAGCACGGCGTGGAACCACAGCCGCACAACGCATTCCCGCTGCCGACCGGGCAGGAGCAGCGCGAGGGCGACGGTGACGCCGCAGAGGATCGCCGTCACCGCCGTGACCGCCCGCCAGGTCTGGCGGAGCCTGCCGACCTCGTCCGGCGCGCTGCCGACGCACCCGTCACCACACGGTGACGCGGGCATCCACGCGTGGCTCATGGCGTCTCCCCCAGGAAGAACTTCAGGTAGCGCTGGTCGATCTCGTCCATGCCGAGCAGGATGAAGAGGTCGGCGACGCCGAAGTCCGCGTCGAGCGCGGGCCGTCCGCAGATCTTGGCGCCGAGCCGCAGGTACCCCTTGAGCAGCGGCGGCACCACGGTCTTCTCCGGCCGCACGACCGAGTCGACGTCCCACGGGTGGTGCGGCGTGACGCGGTACCGCTCGGGCGCGTAGTGCTTGGCGTGCACGGTGTCCCACACACCGGCCGCGAGCGTTCCGCCGTCCTGCAAGGGGATCGACGCGCACCCGACGAGCCACTTGTGCCCGCTCAGCAACATGTACCGCGCGATGCCGGCCCACACGAGGCTGACGACGGCACCGTTGCGGTGGTCGGGGTGCACGCACGAACGACCGGTCTCGACGGTGCCGTGCCGGATCGCGTCGAGGTTGGAGAGGTCGAACTCGCCGTCGCTGTAAAGCCTTCCGGCTTCCCTGGCCCGCTCGGGCGGCAGCATCCGGTAGCCGCCGACGATCTCGCCGTTGCGGTCGTCGCGCACCACGAGGTGGTCGCAGTGCTCGTCGAACTCGTCGACGTCGTGGCCGGGCACGCCGGTGTGCAGCGTCGCCCCCATCTCACCGGCGAACACCTCGTAGCGCAGTCTCTGCGCGGCGACGACTTCTTCGCTGTCACGGGCGACGAGGAGGGAGTAGCGGGGTGCGTCCGCGTCCTGCTGGACGGGGGTGCTGACAAGCAGTTCCGGCTGCGTCATGCGAACCAGGGTGAAGCCGGGTCGGCTAATCGCAGCAGGTCAGAACGATGACCGGTCAGTGGCAGGTGGGTTAACCCCTGGTTGTCCGCGCGACTGCCCGGGTGATGTGGGGCGATTCCGGTTGCGAGACGGTCACAAGTGCCGCGTTCCAGCCTGTTTCAGCACATCATGCGCCGCTCAGCGACCGCAGTGACACCGGCCGAGCTCGTCCTCCGGCGCGCCGTTCGCGATGTCGATGTACGGATCAGCGCCGCCTGAAGCGGCGGTCGAGTTCTCGGACGAGGTGCCGTTCCTTGTTCAAGAGGCGATCGCACTCGTCCTCACCGAGATCGGCCAGCGGGTTGTCCAGCACCACGTCCCGGCTCACGTGCACGGTGCAGGTGCCGAAAGTGCGGCAGTCCGAGCACCACCTGAGCAGGAAGGTGCGTTCGTAAGAAGGGGACTCGGGAGAGTGGAACCGGTAGCGGCGCCGGTACTCGCGGATCTCGCCAAGACAGCCGCTCGCCTCGCCGTCGTCAGGCGAGGTGTGCAGCCGCTGGACTTTCCTTCACTGGTACTGGAACCAGTAACGCTCGTCGGTCATGACGCGGAGCCTAACGCGAACGGCCGCCCCACCGGAGTGGGACGGCCGTTGGTGAGCGGGAGGCTCAGCCCTTGCGCTTCTTGACGTCCTCGGTCAGCTGCGGCGCGACGTTGAACAGGTCGCCCACCACACCGAAGTCGGCGATCTCGAAGATCGGGGCCTCGGGGTCCTTGTTGACCGCGACGATCGTCTTCGAGGTCTGCATGCCCGCGCGGTGCTGGATGGCACCGGAGATGCCCAGCGCCACGTACAGCTGCGGCGAGACCGTCTTGCCGGTCTGGCCCACCTGGAACTGGTGCGGGTAGTAGCCGGAGTCGACGGCGGCACGCGAGGCACCGACGGCGGCACCGAGCGAGTCGGCGAGCTCCTCGACGACGGAGAACTTCTCGGCCGAGCCGACGCCGCGGCCACCGGAGACGACGACCGAGGCCTCGGTCAGCTCCGGGCGGTCGCCGCCGACGACGGTCTCACGCGAGGTGACGCGGGCGGACTTGGCGGTGTCCACGGAGATGGAGACCGACTCGTCGAGGGCGGCGTCCGCGGCGGACTCCTCGGCCTCCACGCCGCCGGGGCGGACCGTGATGACCGGGGTGCCCTTGCTGACCTTCGCCTTGACGACGAACGCGCCACCGAAGATGGACTGCACGCCGGTGCCGTCGGCCTCGACGTCCACGACGTCCACGAGCCAGCCGGAGTCGATGCGCACGGCGAGGCGGCCCGCGACCTCCTTGCCCTCGATCGTCGCGGAGACGAGCACCGCGGACGCGTTCGGGGCGAGGGCGGCGAGGGCGTCGACCTTCGGGGTGACGAGGAAGCTCGCGGCGTCGTCGGACTCGACGGCGTACACCTTGGCGGCGCCGTACTTGCCGAGCGACTCGCGGATCTTGGACGCGGTGCCGGGCGCGCCCACGACCACGGCGGACGGGGTGCCGAGGCGGCGCGCGGCCGTCAGCAGCTCGTAGGTGACCTTCTTGACCTCGCCGTCGACGTGGTCGACCAGCACGAGTACTTCAGACATGACTTCCCCTCCCTCAGATGAGCTTCTGGCCGACGAGGAACTCGGCGATCTTGGAACCGCCGTCGCCACCGTCCTCGACGCGCTGGCCCGCGCTGCGCGGCGGCTTCGGGGAAGCCTCCTGCACCTGGGTGTACGCGCCGGACAGGCCGACCTCGGAGGCGTCGATGCCCAGGTCCGCCACGGTGAGCGTGGAGACGGGCTTCTTCTTGGCGGCCATGATGCCCTTGAAGGACGGGTACCGCGGCTCGTTGATCTTCTCGGTCACGGAGACCACGGCCGGGAGCGAGGCCTCGAGGAACGCGACGCCCTCGTCGGTCTCGCGCTCGCCCTTGATCGTGGTGCCCTCGACGGTGACCTTGCGCAGCTGGGTGACCTGCGGCAGGCCGAGCAGCTCGGCGAGAACGGCCGGGACAGCGCCCGCGCGGCCGTCGGTCGCCTCGTTGCCCGCGATGACCAGGTCGACGTTCTCGACCGTGCCGATCGCCTTCGCGAGGACCTTCGCCGTCGCCAGCACGTCCGAACCGTGCAGAGCCTCGTCGCTCACGTGGATCGCCTTGTCCGCACCCATCGACAACGCCTTGCGGATGGCGTCGGTGGCGCGGTCGGGACCCATCGCGATCACGGTGACCTCACCGCCGTGGGCTTCCTGCAGCTGCAGGGCCTCTTCGACGGCGCGCTCGTTGATCTCGTCGAGCACGGCATCCGCGGATTCGCGGTCAAGGGTGTGGTCGGCGTCGGTGAGCTTGCGCTCGGACCAGGTGTCAGGCACCTGCTTGACCAGGACAACAATGTTCATAGGTCCTCTTCGACCTCCTGCGGACGGGCGGCGACGCTTGCGCAGAGGACTCTAGAACTGCGCCGCCGGGTGTTCACGACCCTGCCATCACCCGGATGTTACCCGCCAGTAGCAGCGGTGCAAACAGGAGCAAGCACCACGCTAGCGTGACAGTTATCACCGGTTAACTCCACCAATTGAGATCTAACCCATTCGAGGGACTAGGCTGCGCTGACATGTACCGGCGAGTAGCGATCGTGACAGACTCCACGGCTTGTCTCCCGGCGCAGCTGACTGATCGGCTCGGCATCGAAGTGGTGCAGATCCAGGTGCGGATCGGCGACCACACCGACGACGAGTCCCGCATCCCGGTCCCCGACCTGGTCTCGGCCATGCGTGCCAACGTTCCCGTGGCGACGATCCCGCCCGACCCGAACGCGTTCTTCTGGACGTACAACGAGTTGGCCGCGCAGGGTGTTCGCTCGATCGTGTCCGTGCACGTCTCGAGCCGCCAGTCCGCGACCGTCGAGGCCGCTCGCGAAGCTGCCGCCAAGGTCCGCGTGCCCGTGCACGTCATCGACACCCACACCTGCGGGATGAGCATCGGCTACGCCGTCCAGGCGGCCGCGAAGGTCGCCGAGGCGGGCGGCGGCGTCGACAGGGTGCTGGCGACGGCCCAGGCGCGTTTCGACAGGTCCACCGAGCTGATCTACGTCGACACGCTCGAGTACCTGCGCCGCGGCGGGCGCATCGGTGCCGCCGCCGCCCTGGTCGGCGGGGTGCTGTCGATGAAGCCGTTGCTGACCATGGCCGACGGCCAGATCACCCCGCTGGACAAGGTGATCGGCGCCGACCGCGCGCTCAACCGGATGATCGACATCGCGATCAAGCGCGCGGGCACCGACACCGTGGACGTCGCCGTGGAGCACTTCGACGCCGAGGAGAAGGCGTCACGGCTGCTGAGGACGTTGCGGCGCAAGGTGCCCAACGTCCGCCAGTTCATGCTGACGCAGGTCAGCTCGGCCATCGGGGCCCACGTCGGGCCAGGTGCGCTCGGGATCACCGTTTCGCCGGTGTGACCCTCGGGAACTCCGGGTGAGGTTTCGTCCGTTGAAATGGACGTAACGGACACCTGGAGGACCGATGGCCGGCTTCATGGACAAGATCACCAGGTTCCTGCGCAGTCCGCAGGGCCACAAGCTGCAAGCCAAGGCACGGCAGATGGCGCAGGACCCGCGCAAGCGCGCCCAGGCCGAACAGCTGCTGCGGAAGTTCCGCGGCAAGAAGCACTAGTTCCCGAAGAGCGCGTTCAGCTCGCCGTACTCCAGCCCGTCACCGGTGCTGTCGTACGTGCCCTTCGTCAGCAACTCCTCGGCGGCGGTCCTGGCCACCGCGTAGGCCGCTGACGCCAGTGCGGTGCCGACGCTGATCCTGGCAGCGCCCGCGGTCCCCAGCTCGTGGACCGCGGGCGCGCCCGGCCCGGCCAGCACGTTGAGCGGCGCGTCGATCGCCGCCGCGAGCTCCGCCACCGTCGCCAGATCCGTCACCCCCGGCACGAAGATGCCGCTCGCCCCCGCCTCCAGGTAGGCCCGCGCACGCTCGACCGCCAACCGCAGGCGGTCCTCCGGCTCACCGACCCCGCGCAGGAACACGTCGGTCCGCGCGTTGATGTAGAGGCCGGGCGCCGCCTCCCTGGCCGCCGCGAGCCGTTCCTGCTGCTCCGCCACGTCCCGCAGCCCGCCTCGCAGGCCGTCCTCGATGTTGACGCCGGACGCCCCCGCCTCCCCGACGGCCCTCGCCGTGTCGCCGACCTGCTCCGCGTCCACGCCGAAGCCCGACTCGATGTCCGCGGACACCGGAACACTGACCGCCTTCGCGATCCTGGCCACGAGGTCGATGGCCCGCTCGCGGTCGAGCGCGTCCCCGTCCGGCGCGCCGAGGCTCCACGCCACCCCGGCACTGGTGGTGGCGACGGCCTTGGCCCCGGCCGCCTCGACGATGAGGGCGGAGGCCACGTCCCAGGCGTTCGGGAGCGCGAGCGGTCCGTGGTGGTGGAGGGCGTGGAAGAGCTTCGTGCGGTCAGGTGCGGAAGTCATGACCGAGTGATATCAGCGGGGGTCGCGGTTCCTCTGGCGGATTTCGGACAGGAACCGACGACTTTCCGACATCGCCGCGTGCGTTGCGTCGTTCAGTTGCTGCCGGCCCTGCGGCGGACCTCTTCGAACGTGCGGAGGTAGCGCTGGCGGAAGTCCTCGCGCTCCACCCAGGTGGTGT
Source organism: Lentzea sp. HUAS12 (assembly GCF_024125735.1). Lineage (NCBI taxonomy): Bacteria > Bacillati > Actinomycetota > Actinomycetes > Pseudonocardiales > Pseudonocardiaceae > Lentzea > Lentzea sp. HUAS12. The sequence continues at coordinate 8,409,155 of NZ_CP099738.1, read as the reverse complement.
GTTCGGCCGGTTGGGGTGTGGCGGGTGGGGGGAGGGTGGTGCGCGTCGCTCGCGGCTCTGGGGGTTCGGCCGGCTCCTGGGCGGGCTGGGTGGTCGGCTGCTCCTCGGGCTGTGTGAGGAGCTCCTCGTGGAACTGGGTGGCCGGCTGTTCCGCGGACGGGGTGGCTGAGTGCTGTGCGGGCTGGGTGGCCAGCTGCCGGGTGGCCGGGTCCTGCACGAACTGCGACACCGGCTCGGCTGCGGTCCCCTCGGCGACTACCCCAGGACTGTCGGTGCTCGCCGCTAGGCTCGATTCGGGGGCTTCGACTTCCCCCAAGGGGGGATCGAGGTCCCCATCTCGATCGTATCGAGCGGCACCGACAGTTTTCGGCTCCGCGACGACCTCGGCGGGCTCCCCCACGAGTCGGGCGGCGGGGCTCACGGCGGAGGCGGCTCGCGACGCAAGCGGCTCGGCGGGCTTCGCGATCGGTTGGGCGGCGGGATCCACGGCGGGTGCGGCGACTTGCGGCTCGGCGGGCTCCACCAGTCGAGCGGCAGGCTGCATGGCGCGAGCGGCAGGTGCGGCAGCGCGCCCCGGAGCACGGTCCGCCGTGCGGTGCGCCACCGGCTCGGCCAGCGTTGCCAGCGCCGGTTCCAGGTGCGGCAGGCCCACCACCGCGTTGCGGTGGATCGGCCGCGTCTCGTAGTCGGCGTCCACCGGCTCGACCGCCATGGGCTTGTCCACCCACGTCCGCCCGGCCCACTTCGGCTCGGCCGGCGCCTCCGAGGGTGCCGTGTTGTCCTGTGCGGCCTCCTCGCGGCGTCGCACCAGCACGTACATGAGGGCCGCCCCCAACGTGAAGGACAGCACGCACAACCCGAAGACGATCCCGACTGCCCCTGCCATTGCCAAGGCTCCTAGCTCACGAGGACGTCGATCTGGGGTCCGAAGTCCGACGGAGGGCCCCACACGGGGTCCACGACCACCCGCGTGGTGATCTCGCTGTCCACGCCCTGCTCGGCCAGGTACTGCCGCAGCAGGCCGGCCCTTTCCATCGCGAGGACGTCGCAGCGGTGCGACGCCGTCTCGCCGTTCCACGCGTGCGCCACCAACGTCACCGAGCCGGTCACGTTGCGCAGCACGCCTGCTAGTGAGCGCCGCACGTCCTCGCCTCGGCCCACCAGGGAGGCGGTGCCCGGCGCGAACGTGATGCCCTTGACGGCGTGCGTCGTGAACAGGTCGCGCACCGCCTGCTGGGCCACGGCCGCCGGCACCATCAGCGGGGCCGGGGGTTCCATGCGCAGCGGAGCGACGAAGTCCGTCACCGGCACCGGGCCCGCCAGGACGACGGGTTGCGCCGGTGAGGAGGACAGCGCCGTCGTCAGTTCGTCGCCGTAGACGGAGAACCCGAACGCCGTCACCGACGCCGGCACCATCAGCGCGCCGACCACCAGCGGGACCCAGCGCTTCACGACGCGGCCACCTGTTCCGGGATGTGCACGGGCGCAACGCGTTCCGCCGCCGCCGAGAGGGCGGTGCGGGCGGCCGACAGTTGCGAGTGGACGGTGCGGCGCAGCTCGTGCAGCTCGGCGGTGCGGTCGGCGACCTCGGCCAGGCGGCGCTGTGCTTCACGGCTGGCCATCTTCACCACGAACTCCGACCGCGCCCTCGCCAGCGCCTCCTGCTCCTGCAGGTGTTGCGCGGCCTCGTTGGTGCGCCGGGTCATGGTGAGCTCGAAGAACTGCTGGGCCTTCTCGCGCTTGCGTTCGGAGTCGGCCTCCAGCGAGTTGCACTGCAGCGCGGTCTCCCGCAGCAGCCTGTCCGCGTCGACCTGGGCCAGTTCGACGGCCTCGGCGCACTCGCGCTCCACCTCGTCGGCGCGCTGGCGGTGCTGGGCCTCGAGGTCGGCGCAGCGGCGTTCCATCTCGAGTTCGCGGCGTTCCACGGCGGCGGCACGCGACGCGCAGTCGTGGCGGGTGGCGTAGAGCTCGGACTCCGCTTCGGCGCGCATGGCGGCGGACTCGCGTTCCGCCTCGGCGCGCACCGCGGCCAGTTCGGCCTCCGTGCGCTCGCGGAGGTCCGCGCACTCGCGTTCGGTCTGCAGGTGCATCTCTGCGGCCTCGTCCTCGGCGAGGCGCAGCATGCGGTGCATCCGTTCGGTGGCGCTCGCGTGCGAACCCGAGGTCGTCTCCAGGCGTTCGATCCTGGCGCGTGCCTCCTCCAGGTCCTGGCGCGTCATCTCCAGGAGCTTGCGCAGATCGGCGGCCTGCGCCAGTGCCTCGACCCGGTCGAGGCTCGTGAAGCGCAGCTGCTCCTCGAGATTCTCGATGTGCTCGATGACCTGACGTCGATGAAAACCTCGGTAGACAACGTCGAAACCGGCGTGCAACGGAACTAGTTCCTGCTCTTTTGCACCCATGGTCACCTACTCACTCAACCGGGCAGAAGATTGTGCGAGCTTACCCACGGCGGGAGGGGCCAACCAGCGTCTAAAGTGGACGAACGGGCTTGCTCAAGCACGTGGAATAACGCCATTTTCCTGCGCGAACGAGACGCCACTAGATCAACACCGACCGTCACCCAGTCACCCGATTGTGTCAACCGGGGTGCCTTTCAAGGGTGTTCGCTCCGTGCGTTCGACGAACACGCAAAGCAACCGTCCCGCGCGAGATCACACGAATTGCCAACCATCGGTCGTGGCTAGCGCGATCACCCTTGGTTAACCTTCTCGTTCGTGTCCTCACGAGTAGCCGTCGTCACCGACTCGACCGCGTCACTCCCGTCCCGTCTGGCGGACCGGTTCGACATCATCACGGTCCCCATGCAGCTCAAGATCGGGTCGGAACTGATCGACGAGGCCTACGTGCCGACCGACAGGCTGCTGCAGGCGATGAAGGCGCAGATCCCCATCACCACGCAGCCGCCGGCACCGGACGCGTTCTTCTGGGCCTACCAGGACGCGTGGGCCAAGGGCGCGGAGACGATCGTCTCGGTGCACGTGACGCCGAAGCTCTCCCCCGCGACGGACGCGGCGAAGCAGGCCGCGGCCAAGTCGCGCGTGCCGGTGTTCATCGTGGACTCGCACTCGTCGGGCATGACGCTCGGTTTCGCGGCGCTCGCGGCGGCGCGGATCGTCCAGGGCGGCGGCAACGTGCAGAACGCCCGCAGCGTCGCCGAGCAGCGCGGGCGCGACGCCAGCGTGCTGATCTACGTCGACACGCTGCACTACCTGCGCCAGGCGGGGCGGGTCAGCGCGGCGGCGAAGCTCTTCGGCGACGCGCTGTCGGTCAAGCCCCTGCTCACGGTCGTGAACGGCGAGGTGGAGCCGTTCGACAAGGTCGTGGGCCGCGACCGGGCGCTGGCGAAGCTCGTGGACAAGGCCGTGGCGCTCGCCTACGGGCGCAACGTGGACCTCGCCGTCGAGCACTTCGCGGCGGAGAAGGAGGGCCACGAGCTGCTGCAGATGCTGCAGAAGCGGATCCCGCACGCCCGTGACGTCGTGTTGACGCAGGTCAGCGCCGCGATCGGCGCGAACGTGGGGCCGGGCGCGCTGGCCGTCACCGTCTCGCCGTTCTGATCAGAGCTCCGCGACCTCCTCCGCGAGGAGGAGCCCCGGATCGAACCCCAGCGGCGTGAGGTGACCGGCGAGCTCCAGTGAGAGCACGCCCTGCACCCGCGTCCAGAACGACAGGGCGCGGTGCACCGTCGGCGACGACGCCGGCAACGAGCCCGCCCACCCGCGGTTCATGCCCAGGACGACGTCGAACGGGGTCTTCGGCTCGCCGTCCGACTCGCGGGCGCAGACCTGCAGCAGCACCGCCAGGATCTCGTCGGAGATCGCGGTGATGTCGTCGGGCGCCTGGTAACCCGGCACGGGCGTGCCGTAGATCAGCATGTACCGGTGCGGGTCGGCGAGCGCCCACTCCCTGATGACCGCGGCGAGCCCCACGGCGGTGATGCCCGGCTCGAACGCGGCGCGGACGGTGTCGGCGAGGCTGCGGTACGCGTCCCGGATGAGCGCGGTGATCAGCTCGTCGCGGCCGGCGAAGTACCGGTACAGCGCCGGGCCGGTCATGCCCATCTCCTTGGCGATGGCGTTGAGTGACAACGCTGTCACGCCGTTGGACGCGATCTGCTCCCACGCGTGCTTCTTGACCTCGTCACGCACTTGAGCCCGGTAGCGCTCACGCGGCTTCTGCGCCGACTCTGCCGTCATGGTTAGACCCTCTCACATTCGTTATTGACAGTCACGGTCGTCTCCGCTTAGCTTCTGCATGTCACAAGCGTTATAACCTCTAACGAACGCGACTGACAGTAACGAATTGAAGGACCGAGTCCCGAACCCCCAGAAGGAGAACGACCATGTCCACCACCACGATCTCGAGCCGCACCTCCGCCCACCCGTCCAAGTCCGTGCTGGTCGCGGCCTGGGCCGCGCCCGTCATGGTGGTCGGCGGCTTCGGCCTGCTCTCCGGAATCCCGATCGCCGTCGTCCTCGGCGCTAGCCTGCGCGACCGCCGGTCGAAAGCCCTGCGCTGGTGGTCAGGCGCCCTCGCGCTGGCGTACGCCACGCCGTTGACCATGTGGCTGACCGGGCCGAGCGAGGCGCCCAGCCTGACCAAGTACATGGACGTCCCGACGACCGCCGTGCTCACCGCGGCCGGTGTCGTCACCGCGATCGCGCACCAGGTAGTTCGCAGGCGGTCTACTCACAAGTAACCTGGCGGGCGTGACCCTCCCCCTGACCGGCGAACGCACGGTGCCCGGTATCGCGGAAGAGAACTACTGGTTCCGGCGCCACGAGGCGGCCTACCTGCACCTCATCGGCCACTGCGCGGACGCGGTCGTGCTGGAGGCGGGCTGCGGCGAGGGCTACGGCGCCCAGCTGATCAGAACGGTCGCGCGCCGGGTGGTCGCCCTCGACTACGACGAGCTGACGTCGCGGCACGTGGCGCGCGCTTATCCGCAGCTCGACGTGCTGCGCGGGAACCTGGCGACGCTGCCGTTGCGCGACGGGAGCGTCGACGTCGTGGCGAACCTGCAGGTCATCGAGCACCTGTGGGACCAGGAGGGGTTCCTGGCGGAGTGCCGGCGGGTGCTGCGCCCCGGCGGGAAGCTCATCGTGACGACGCCGAACAGGATCACGTTCTCGCCCGGCCAGGACACGCCGCTGAACCCGTTCCACACCAGGGAACTCGCACCGTCCGAACTGGACGAGATGCTGCGGGGCGCAGGTTTCCGCGTTGACGAACTGACAGGGCTGCGTCACGGACGAAGGCTTGACACGCTCCTGAACGGACAGATCATCAACGCACAGGTCGAAGTCGCCCTGTCCGGTGCCCCGTGGCCGGTCGAGCTCAAGGAGGCTGTGGAGTCGGTGACGGTGGAGGACTTCGACATCACGCCCGACGACATGGACGCCTGCCTCGACCTCGTGGCCGTGGCGGTGCGCCCGTGACGGGAAAGGCCTCCGAGGGCACGTTCTGCCTGGTCCTGCACAGCCACCTGCCCTGGCTCGCGCACCACGGCGCGTGGCCGGTCGGCGAGGAGTGGCTCTACCAGGCGTGGGCGCACTCGTACCTGCCCGTCGTGGACATGCTGCGGCGGTTCGCGGACGAGGGCCGCAGCGACGTCCTGACGCTCGGCGTCACCCCCGTCCTGGCCGCGCAGCTGGACGATCCCTACTGCCTGCGGGGCATGCACGACTGGCTGGGCAACTGGCACCTGCGCTCGCACTTCGCCGGGCAACGGCTGCCGGAGCTGTCCGCGTACGAGCACCGGGCGTCGCGGTGGGCGCTGGAGAAGTTCGAAACGCAGTGGCGGCACGGGTTCTCGCCCGTGCTGCGGTCCCTTGTGGACTCGTCGACGATCGAGCTGCTCGGCGGTCCGGCGACGCACCCGTTCCAGCCGTTGCTGGACCCGCGCGTCAGGGCCTTCGCGCTGCGGACCGGCCTGGACGACACGGCGCTGCGCATCGGCCGTGCACCCGAGGGGATCTGGGCCCCGGAGTGCGGTTACTCGCCCGGCATGGAGGCGGGGTACGCGGCGGCGGGCGTGCGGAGGTTCATGGTCGACGGGCCCGCGCTGCACGGCGACACGTCGGTCGCGCATCCCGTCGGGTCGTCGGACGTGCTGGCGTTCGGGCGCGATCTCGAGGTCTCGTACCGCGTGTGGTCGCCCAAGGTCGGCTATCCGGGTGATGCGGCCTACCGGGATTTTCACACCTTCGACCACCCGACGGGCCTCAAGCCGTCGCGGGTGACGGGCAAGAACGTGGCGCCGGAGGACAAGCGCCCGTACGACCCGTTGCTGGCGCGTGAGGCCCTCGACAGGCACGTGGCCGATTTCGTGGACACGGTCGTGCGGCGATTGCGCGCGATCGACGGCGGAATGGTCGTGGCGGCCTACGACACCGAGTTGTACGGGCACTGGTGGCACGAGGGTCCGTTGTGGCTCGAAGCCGTGCTGCGCGCGTTGCCCGAGGCGGGGGTGCGCGTGACGACGTTGCGCGGTGCCGCCGAGGCCGGGCACGTGGGGGCGCCGGTCGAGCTGCCGGCGTCGTCGTGGGGCAGTGGCAAGGACTGGCGCGTGTGGGACGGCGCCCAGGTCGCGGACATCGTGTCGTTGAACGAGTCGGTGCAGAAGGAGTTGCTGGGACTGGACTTCTCCTCCGACGTGCGGGATCCGGTGCTGGACCAGGCGGTGCGCGAGGCGCTGCTGGCGTTGTCGAGCGACTGGGCCTTCATGGTCACGAAGGACTCGGCCGCGGACTACGCCCGCTACCGCGCGAAGATTCACAGCGACCGGTTCAGCGAGCTCGCGGCGTTGGCGCGCGGCGGTCGCGGACTGGGCAGGGCGGCGGAGCTCCGCGCGGCGGACGGCCCGTTCGGGCACCTGGACGCGCGAGGAATGGGGTAACGGGATGCGCGTGCTGATGTTGTCGTGGGAGTACCCGCCGGTGGTCGTCGGTGGGCTGGGCAGGCACGTCCACGCGCTCGCGACACAGCTGGCCGCGCAGGGGCACGACGTCGTCGTGCTGTGCCGGCAGCCCTCCGGCACCGACGCGATCACGCACCCGACCACCGACGTGGTGAGCGAGGGCGTGCGGCTCGTGCGCGTCGCCGAGGACCCGGCGCACTTCGTGTTCGAGAAGGACCTTCTGGCGTGGACGCTCGCGATGGGTCACGCGATGACGCGCGCCGGGCTGGCCTTGGGTTCGTGGCGCCCGGACGTCGTGCACGCGCACGACTGGCTCGTCGCGCACCCGGCCGTCGCGCTGGCCGAGGCGTTCGGCGTGCCGCTGGTCGCCACGATCCACGCGACCGAGGCCGGCCGTCACTCGGGCTGGCTGTCGCACCCGCTGAACCAGCAGGTGCACTCCGTGGAGTGGTGGCTGGCGAACCGCGCCGACTCGCTGATCACGTGCTCGTCGGCGATGCGGGGCGAGGTCGCGCACCTGTTCGAAGTGGACACCGCCGACGTTTCCGTGCTGCACAACGGCATCGAGCCGGGCGGCTGGAAGGTGCGCGCGAAGGACGTCGGCGCGGCCCGGCGCACGTACTCGCCGCACGGTGATCCGCTGCTGTTCTTCTTCGGCCGCATCGAGTGGGAGAAGGGCATCCAGGACCTGATCGCCGCGCTCCCCCGCATCCGCCGGTTCCACCGCGGCACGCGCGTCGTCGTGGCCGGTGGCGGGTCGCAGACCGAGTGGCTGCAGGACCAGGCGCGCAAACACCGCGTGCTGCGGGCCGTGGAGTTCGTCGGCCACCTCTCCGACCGGACTCTGGCGGCGTTGCTCACCGCGGCCGACGCCGTCGTGCTCCCCTCGCGCTACGAGCCCTTCGGCATCGTGGCCCTGGAGGCCGCCGCCGCCGGAACGCCCCTCGTCGCCTCCACCGCCGGCGGGCTCGGCGAGGTCGTGCTGGACGGCGTCACCGGACTGTCGTTCGCCCCCGGTGACGTGGACGGGCTCACCCGCGCCGTGCGCGACGTGCTGTCGGATCCCACCGCCGCCGCCACCCGCGCGAAGGCCGCGAAAGCCCGGCTGGCCACCGACTTCAACTGGGCCACGATCGCCTCCGACACGGCATCGGTGTACGCGAACGCCTCGGTGCGTGCACCGCGCGTGCTGGGCCGGCCCAAGATCGCGACGGGAAATCTGTTCACCTAGATCCGCTACAGTCGCCGGTCCCGTTAACAAGAGGTGACCGAGGACTGAATGGAATACCAACGCTTCGTGGCGCTCGGGGACAGCTGCACCGAGGGCCTGGACGACCTGCTGCCCGACGGCCGGTACCGGGGCTGGGCGGACCGCGTCGCGTCCGCGCTGGACGGGCCGGGCTTCCGCTACGCCAACCTCGGCGTGCGCGGCCGGCGTCTCGACCAGATGCTGGTGGAGCAGGTCCCGAACGCGCGGGCGCTGGAACCGGACCTGGTCGTGCTCTTCGGCGGCGGCAACGACGTCATGTCCGGCGCAACGGCTCCACAGCTCGCGCAGCGGGTCGACGACATCGTGCGCGCCGTGACGTCGTTCGCGCCGACCGTCGCCGTCTTCACGTTGAGCGACATCTCGCACCGCATGCCGTTCGGCTGGCGCATGCGCCCACGCATCGAGGCCCTGAACACGGCCATGCGTGACGCAGCTTCCCGTTACGGCGCCGTGCTGGTCGACGTCGAGGCCGACGAGTGCGTGCACGACTCGCGCTACTTCGGCCCCGACCGCCTGCACCTGTCGTCGTTGGGGCACAGGCGGTTGGCCGGGCACCTGCTGTCGACGCTCGGCATCCCGTTCGACCCGGCGTGGCTGACGCCGCTGGAGGGCACGGCCGCGTCGGCGTCGGTGCTGGACCACTGGCGGTGGCTGCGCGACCAGGTGCTGCCGGTGGCCTACACGCGGACGCGGAACAAGCTGATCGGCAGGCAGCCGGGCGACGGCTTCGTGCCCAAGCGCCCGCAGCTCGCACCGCTGCGGGTCGCTCGCTGACCGTCAGGCCGACGCGTCCTCCGACCGCTGGGCCAGGGCCTCCTTGGCCTTGCGGGCCATGTCCGCGATGTCCGCCCGCCGCTGCGCGTCCGCCTCGTAGTCGGCGCGCCGGTCCCGCACCACCCGCGCGGGCATCCCGACCGCGATCTTGAAGTCCGGGATGTCCCCGCGCACGACCGCGTGCGCCCCGAGCACGCACCCGCGCCCGACACGGGTCCCGCGCAGCACCGTCACCTTGGCGCCGAGCCAGCAGTCCGGCCCGATCCGCACCGGCGACTTCACGATGCCCTGGTCCTTGATGGGCAGCGTGATGTCCTCGACCTTGTGGTCGAAGTCGCAGATGTAGACCCAGTCCGCGACCAGCGACGACGCGCCGATCTCGATGTCGAGGTAGCAGTTGACGGTGTTGTCCTTGCCGAACACGACCTTGTCGCCGATGCGCAGCGACCCCTCGTGGCAGCGGATGGCGTTGCCGTCGCCGATGTGGACCCAGCGGCCGATCTCGAGACGGCCGAAGCCGGGGCGGGCCATCACCTCGACGCGCTTGCCGAAGAACACCATGCCGCGCAGCACGACGTGCGGGTTGAGCAGGCGGAACTTGAGCAGCCGCCAGTACCGGACGAGGTACCAGGGCGTGTAGGCCCGGTGGCGCAGCACCCAGCGCAGGGACGCCGTCGTGAGGAACCGCGCCTGCATCGGGTCACGGCGCGACCTGCGCCAGCGCGTCCAGACCGGGGCGCCCCACATGCTCGTCATGGACGAAGACTCTAACTTCGGGTGCCGGGGGCGTCTCAGGCAAGCTGGCGGCATGGCGACTCCTCTCATCATCGACACCGACCCCGGCGTCGACGACGCGTTCGCGATCGCGCTCGCTGCCCGCAGTCCCGAGGTCGAGCTGAAGGGCCTGACCACGGTCTTCGGCAACGTCGGGCTCGACCTCACCACGGCGAACGCGCTGCGGTTGCTCGCGCACCTCGGACGCACCGACGTGCCCGTGGTCAAGGGGGCGGAGGGGCCCGGCGGCGCGGCGGACGTGCACGGCGCGGACGGGCTCGGCGGGCAGGCGCTCACGTTGCCCGAGAACCCCGTCCCGATCAGCGGCGAGGACGTCGTGCGGTTCTTCGCGGACACGATCACGCCGGACACCGTGGTCGCGGCGATCGGGCCGCTCACGAACATCGCCGCGGCAATCGAGGCCGGTGTGGAGTTCCCGCGGCTGATCGTCATGGGTGGCGGGCTCGGGCTGGGCAACATGACGGCGCGGGCCGAGTTCAACTTCTGGGCCGACGCGAAGGCCGCGCGGACCGTCATCCGCAAGGGCAACCCGGTCGTGGTGCCGCTCAACCTCACACAGCGGTGCATCGCGGACACCGAGTTCCTCGCGAACATCGACCCGGTGCTCGCCGGCCTCACGGGCACGTACCGGGCCTACCTCGCCGCGCACCGGGACCAGAACCACTCCGACCGCGAGGAGGGGATCCTCGTCCACGACGCCGTCGCCGTGGCGGAGGCGATCGTGCCCGGAACCCTGAAGCTCGAGACCCACGGGCTCGACATCGACGACGAAGGCGCCCTGGTCGGGGGAAAGCACCAGGTAGAGGTCGCGGTGGAGACCGATTGGCCCGCGTTGCGGTCCTTCATGGAGCAGCGCTTGTCCGTTTGACGACAACTTCGCGTCGCTCTCTGGGGTTGCGCGGGCACGGTAAGTAGGGTCCGCGACCATGCAGCGAAGAGTCCTCACGACAGCTGCGGTAGTGGCGGCCATGACGTTCGGAGTGGTCCCTGCCTCCGCTCAGCCCCAGATCCAGGTGGTGCCGGACCCGGCAGCACACGTGAACCCGTTCATCGGCACGACCAACCTCGGGAACACCTTCCCCGGCGCGGTCGTGCCGTTCGGCATGTTCTCCTTCAGCCCGGAAGCGAGTCGCGGCAACACCCTGCGCGCCGCGGCTCCCGGCGGTTACCGGTACGACGCCACGAAGATCCGCGGCTTCAGCCTCACCCACATGTCCGGCACGGGCTGCGCGGGCGGCAGCGGCGACATCCCGATCTTCCCGCACGTCGGGACCGTCACGACCAGTCCGACGACGGACGCGACCGACGCGGTCTACGCGAGCGAGTTCGCGCACGCGGACGAGGTGGCCAAGCCCGGCCGCTACGACGTGACGCTCAAGTCCGGTGCGAAGGCCGAGCTGTCCGCCACCGAACGGACCGGCGCGGCGCGATTCAGCTTCCCCGCCGACAAGCCCGCGACGGTGCTGGTCAACACCTCCAAGTCGCAGGTCGGCAGCAGTGACGCGCAGACCGTGGTCGACAAGGACAAGCGGACCATCACGGGCTCCGTCACGTCCGGCAACTTCTGCGGCTACATCAACCAGGTCGGCCGCCGCAGCTACTACACGCTGCACTTCGTGGCGGAGTTCGACCAGGCGTTCACCGAGGTCGGCACGTACCAGGACAACGTTGTCACGCCCGGAAGCACGACCTCCCAGGGCGGCACGACGTACGGGACGAACGGCTGGCCGGTGCTGGGCAAGGGTTCCGGCGCCTACCTCGGGTTCGCGCCCGGCTCGCAGGTGAACGTCAAGGTCGGCATCTCCTACGTCAGCCTGGACAACGCCAAGGCGAACCTGAGGGCCGAGAACAAGGGCCAGTCCATTGAGGACATGAGGGACAACGCTTACATCGCGTGGCAGAAGCAGCTCAAGCGCATCGAGGTCGGCGGCGGCTCCGATGACGAGCGGACGAAGTTCTACACCGCGCTGTACCACTCGCTGTTGCACCCCAACCTGTTCAGCGACGTCAACGGCGAGTACGCCGGGTTCGACGGCAAGGTCCACAGGATCGACAAACGCCGGCAGAAGGCCCAGTACGGCACGTTCTCGGGCTGGGACATCTACCGCTCGCAGCTGCAGCTGCTCACCCTGCTCGAACCGCAGATCGGCTCGGACATCGCACAGTCGCTGCTCAACCAGGCCGAGCAGAACAACGGCGTGTGGGACCGCTGGACGCACGCGGCCGGCGGCACGCACGTCATGAACGGCGACCCGGCGCCGATCGCGCTGGCCGCCATCTCGGCGTTCGGCGGTGAGGGCTACGACGTCAAGGCCTCACTGAAGTCGTTGGTCAAGGCCGCGACCGTGCCCACGGCGCTGGACCTGAGCAAGGACGGCTGGGCCGTCATGTCGGTCGGGCAGCGGCCGTCGCTCGACAAGTACCTCCAGCACCAGTACATGCCGGCGATCACGAACGCCTGGGGCGGCGCGGCGGAGACCCTGGAGATCTCCGCGGCGGACTTCGCGATCAGCCAGCTCGCCGAGCGCACCGGTGACAAGAAGACCGCGAAGACGTTCGCCGAGCGCGCCCAGTGGTGGCAGAACAACTTCGACCCCGTCGCCGACGCCACCGGCGGCTACATCCGCAACCGCGACGCCGACGGCACGTGGGTCAAGGACTTCACGCCCGACACCGGCAACGGGTTCGTCGAGGGCAGCAGCGCGCAGTACACGTGGATGGTCACGCACAACGTCGCCGGGCTCGTCGAGTCGCTGGGCGGCCGCGAGCGCGCGACCAAGCGGCTGGACGACTTCTTCCACAACGCCGACGGCAGCTGGGCCCTCAGCGGTCACGGCGGGTCGAAGTCCGAACTGGACAACGAGCCGTCGGTGAACGTGCCGTGGCTCTACAACTACACGGGCCAGCCCGCCAAGACGCAGGAAACCCTGCGCGAGACCATCAACACGCTCTGGAAGAACGCTCCCGGCGGCATTCCCGGCAACGACGACCTCGGCGCCATGTCGTCGTGGTTCGTGTTCACCGCCATGGGCATCTACCCGCAGGTGCCGTCCCGCGCCGAACTCGTGCTGAGCGCGCCGCTCTTCACGTCGGTGAAGATCAACCGCGGCGGCGGCAAGGACATCACGATCACCGCACCGCAGGCGAACACGGCCACGAAGTACGTGCAGTCGCTGAAGGTCAACGGCAAGGCCGCCACGAAGACCTGGCTGCCGGAGTCGTTCGTGCAGCGCGGCGGCAAGCTTGACTTCGTGCTGGGCAAGGCGCCTTCGTCGTGGGGCACCGGCGCTGCCGACGCGCCGCCGTCGTTCCGCGAGGGCGAGAAGCCGATCACGCACGACCAGCCGTACTTCCTCACGGTCGAACCGCGCCAGCTCGTGGTGGAGCCCGGCAAGACGGTCACGGCGAAGGTCAACTCGGTCAAGCTCTACGACGGCGACCCGAAGGCCACCTACACGATCACCGGCTCGGACGCCCTCACGTTCACGCCGGCGACCGGTGCCGTGCCGGGCGAGTTCACCGTCACGGCGAAACCCGATGCGGCACAGGGTTTCTACGACATCACCGTGACGGTGGCCGTCGAGGGTGCCCAGAAGCCGGTGGTGCTGCCGCAGATCGTGAAGGTCGCGCCGGCGGGCAGCATGCTCGCCGCCGTGAACAACGTGGGAGCCTCCGCCGACGCCACCGGTGAGGGCGACTTCGACGGCGGCGGCTACAGCTACTCGCGGGAAGCGCTGGCCGCGGCCGGACTCCCGCCGGGCGGCACGGCCACCGTCGACGGCCTCACGTTCACCTGGCCGTCCTCGCCCGCGGGCCGTCCCGACAACGCGACGGCCCAGAAGCAGACGCTGTCCCTGTCCGGTACCAAGCTCGCCTTCGTCGGCTCCGCGGCCAACGGGGCGCGCTCGAAGGCGGCCACGGTGACGTTCACCGACGGCACCACGGCGTCGGTCGACATCGGGTTCAGCGACTGGACGCTGGGCGGCGGCGGGGCGGCACCGAGCTTCGGCAACGTGGTCGTCGCGAACACGCCGTACCGCAACCAGTCCGGCGGCGGCAACGAGAAGGTCGCCACGCACATCTTCGCGACGAAGACGTACGTGGCACCGGAGGGCAAGACGCTGGCGAGCGTCGTGCTCCCGGACGACGTGAACATGCACGTCTTCGCCGTGGCCCAGGGATAGGAGCGCTGGGTTGGGCCATCCCGGTGGGGCGGCCCGGTTCCGCGGACCGGGCCGCTCCTGCCGCGGGCATGATCCGCGGGTGACCGACATCGAGCGGCGGCTCGTCGAGGCCGCCCGCACCGGCCAGTGGCTGACCTGCACCGAGCCCGACGACGTGGTGCCCGCCGAGCTGATCAGGGAACTGCTGCTCGGACGTCACGGCGAGCTCGACCCAAGTGGGGTGAGGTTGCGCGGCGCCCGTGTCGACGGCGCCCTCAACCTCACCAGGGTGAAGGCCTCGGTCGGGTTGGCCTTCACCGACTGCACGATCGAGAAGCCGATCACCGCCCTCTACGCGAGCCTGCCGGCCCTGATCTTCAACGGCGGCCGCTGCGCGGGAATCCACGCGGACAGCCTCCACGTCGACACCGTCCTCTTCCTGCGCAGCGGCGTGCGGATCGTCTCCGACAGCGAACCCGGCGCGGTCAGGCTGGTCGGCGCCCACATCGGCGAGGACCTCGACCTCGCCGGCGCGGAGATCACCAACACCGCCGGACCCGCGCTGGAGGCAGGTGGCCTGGAGGTCGACGGGGTCGTGATCCTCCGCGGCGGAACCCGCCTGCGCGGGCACGGCCGCCACGGCGCGATCAACCTCACCGCCGCTCGCATCCGGTCGGACCTCGACCTGTCGGAAGCCGAGATCACCACCACCGCCGGACCCGGCGTCCTGCTCGGGAGCGCGACCGTCAACGGCAGCATCCTGCTCCAGGACGGCGTCCGGATCAGCGCGCACGGCGACGGGCTGGACCTGCGGGGAGCGCACGTCGTGGGCCGGATCGGCCTCGCGCAGGCGAGGATCACCAGCACCTCGGGCGCGGCCCTGAACGGGAACAGCGTCCAGGTCGACGGGCACCTCGTGCTGAGCGACGGCTCCGAACTCAGCGGCCACGGCGAGAGCGGCGCGGTCAGCCTGATCGGCGGCCGCGTGGGCGGGGTGATCTCCGTGGCCGGTACGAAGATCACCAACGCTTCGGGCCCCGCGATCAACGCCGATCGAGCCCGCGTGGGCGACTCCATCGCCATCTCCGACCGGACCCGGCTCGCCGCGGGCGGTGAGGCCTCCGCGTTCAGGATGGTCGGCGCCCACGTCGCTCAGAGGCTCGTGTGCGGGAACTCGGTCGATCTGGAGGCGACATCCGCTTCCCTGCTCGACTTCCGGGACACGACGGTGGGCGGCACGGTGATGGTGCCGCACTCCCGCCTGTGCCCCGGCCGTGCGCGCGGCACGTCCTGCGAGCACAAGAACCTCGTGCACCTCGAACACTTCGGTTACGCGTACCTCGATCCGCGCTGGGACTGGGAGGAGTGGCTGCACGTCGTCCGCTGCCACACCCCCGCCTACCACGCGTCCGGCTACCAGCGGCTGGCCGCGGTCGAGCGAGCGGCGGGCCACGACGGCACGGTCCGCCGAATTCTCATGGCACAGCAGACGGATCTGCGGCGGCGGAGTCCGCAGTCGTTGGGCGGGCGGATGACGCGGTGGTTCCATTGGCTGTGGGGCGCGCTGGCCGGGTACGGGTACCGCGCTCGCCGCACCGCCGCCGCGTTGCTGCTGGTCCTCGTCGTGGCCGGGGCGATCGGCTGGCTGGCCGGGCAGGTCCCCACGCGGCCTGGACATCTCGTCGCGGAAAGGGTCGCCACGGCACCGGTCGGTGCCGGAACTCCCTGTTCGACGGTGGAACTCGTCGGGCTAGGGCTGGATCGCGGGTTGCCGCTGGCCATGACCGGGATGCGGGCCCGGTGCGACCTCGACACGGCGTCGCGGAAGGGGCAGGCGTTCACGGCGGCGATCTGGCTGGTGCAACTCGCGGTGTGGGGGCTCGCGACGCTGGCGCTGGCCGGGTACACGAACCTGGTTCGCAAGCCTGGCTGAAGTCGTGACGCATAAGGTTGTGAGGTGTTCACGGTTTCCGAACGCGACCAGGTGCGTCGTGACCTCGTCAACGCCGCCGACGTCGATCCGCGGGTGGTCGGGGCGGCGCTCACCGGGTCGGTCGCGGTCGGCGAGGAGGACCGCTGGTCCGACATCGACTTCGCGTTGTCGGTCGACCGCGAGCTCGACGCCGTGATCGTCGACTGGACGGCGTTGATGTACGCGTGCGGTGCCGTCGGCCATCTCGACGTGCGGCGCGGGAACGTGTTGTTCCGCGTGTTCCTGATGCGGTCGACGCTGCAGGTCGACGTCGCGTTCTGGCCGTCGGACGAGTTCGGGGCGACCGGGCCCGCGTTCCGGCTGCTGTTCGGGGAGACCAACGAGCTGCCGCAGGCCGGGCAGCCCGACCGCGACGAGCTCATCGGTCTCGCGTGGTTGTACGCGGTGCACGCGCGGTCGTCGATCGCGCGCGGTCGGGTGTGGCAGGCGGTCTACATGATCAACGGGATGCGGGACCACGTGATGTCGTTGTGGTGCCTGCGCGAGGGCGTGAACGCGGTGCAGGGCCGGGGGTTGGACGACCTGTCCGAGACCGGCGCGTTCGCCGGGACGCTGGTCCTGTCCACGCATCCCGACGAGCTGTGGCGAGCGTTCCAGGCGCTGACCGGGCTGCTGCTCGGGGAGATCAGCGAACCGGAACTGCGCGAGGCCGTTCGGGTGCTGTCGCACGGAGCAGCAGGAACGCGGTGATCAGCACGAGCACGGCAGCGGAGCCGTGCACCATGAGCGCGTAGCCCACCGTGCCGCCGTGCGTGATCACGGCCAGGCAGTCGCCGATCGGGATGATCGCGTCCGCCAGCACCACCCAGCCCAACGCCCGGTACTGCTTCATCAGCAGCAGGACCAGCGCCGTCAAGGCGTAGGCGAGATCTCGCACGCCCTTCACGACGTAGTAGCCCGCCGGGTCGGCGATGCCGAAGCCGGCCGCGGCTCCGTCCCCGTTGAGCAGGTAGCTCAAGCCGAAGTAGAAGCCCGCCGCGACGACGAGCCACCCCATGATCGTGGCCAAGCGCATTGCATCCTCCGAAGAAATCTAGCACTGCTAGCGACACGAGCGACGCTAACACTAGGAGCGCTCGCATGTCTAGCAGTGCTAGATTCTGTGGCGTGACGATCCAGAACCGGCGTGAGCGCGAGCGGGCCGAACGCCACCAGCTGATCATCGACACGGCCAGGGACCTGGCCGAGGCGGAGGGCTGGGACGCGGTCACCACGCGCAGGCTCGCCGAGAAGGTCGAGTACAGCCAGCCGGTGCTCTACAGCCACTTCAAGGGCAAGGACGCGATCGTGCGCGCGGTCGCGATCCAGGGTTGCGGCGACCTGGCCCGGCTGTTGCGGAAGGCCCGGCCGTCGCGCGGGCAGTCACGGCTGCGGGCCGCGGCGGAGGCGTACCTGGAGTTCGCGAGAGAGAGGCCAGCGCTCTACGACGCGATGTTCGTGCAGCAGTCCGACATCCCGTGGGGCACGGACGAGGTGCCGCAGGAGTTGCTCGACGCGTTCGGGGAACTGGTCGCCGCGGTCGAACCGGTGAGGGGCGACCGGGACCTGGAGGCGTTGACGGAGGTCTTCTGGAGCTCGCTGCACGGCATCGCGACGCTCATGCAGGGCGGCAGGCTGCGCCCGGCGCACGACGAGACCCGCCTCGACCTGCTGCTAGGTGCGCTCAGCCTCGCACAGGACGAAGACCGGCCCTGAGCCGATCCGCGTCAGCACGACCGTCGCCGACCCGGCCCCGGAGAGCTTGAGGCGCTTGCGCATCGTGTTCGGGTCGACGTCCAGGCCGCGCACGAGGATCTCCAGCCGACCGATACCCCGCGTCTTGAGCAACGACTTGAGCGACTTCTCCGAGTAGTGCCCGTGTTCGAGCACGCGGAACGCGCGGATGCCCGGCGGGGGCTCGGAGCCGCTCAGGTACGCGATGCGTTCGTCGAGCTGCCACAACCCGTGCCGCGCCGCGTAGTGCCGCACCAGGCCGGCGCGCACGACCGCGCCGTCCGGGTCGACGAGCCACGCGCCGGGCGGGGCGACCGGGCAGTCGTCGGGTTCGGCGTCCGTCAGGGTCCACGACGACGAGCCGTGCAGCACGGTGGCCCGGCGCGACACCCCGGGCGTGGCAAGGCCTCGCGTCCACAGGCAGGCCTCGCGGACCGCGCCGTCCAGCGACACGACCTCGATCTCGTCGGCCCACGGCGCGACGGCGAAGTCGATGCCCGGGGCGCACTTCACCGCCAGGTCGACACCCGCGTACACCTCGGCCAGCTCGTCGAGCGGCGGCACGAAGTCCGACGGGTTCCACTTGCGGCGCCCGGCGGAGTCGCGGCGGGCCGGGTCGGCGGTCACCGCGGACGCACGGGAGACCGGCCGCAGCGCGTCGGCCACGACCACGGGCCGGTCCGGAACGTTGTTGCGCGCCATGGCGAGCCGCACCGGGTCGAGGTCCGAGCCGAGGCAGAACGACGCGACCTCGCTCAACGCGAACAGATCAGCGCCGACCGAACACGTCACGTCGTGCACGCTGCGTCCGGCGAACCGCGCCGCCCGGTGCCGGGCGACGGCCGAAGCCGTGGCCTGCTGCAGCGCGTCGTCGGTGAAGAGCCACGACCCGGCGGAGTCCAGTTTGGACACAGCGCGGCGCCGCAGCAGCACGGTCTCCACGACCGGGGCGAACGACGACCCGAGGAGCCTGCGGGCCGTCCCGACGTCACGCAGGCGCGTGGAGTCCGTGAACGGCAACGCGTCCACCTCGGCCAACGCGGCGGTTCCGGCGGCAGAGCGCAGGAACGCCACGTCGGACGTGGTGAACGCGTAACCCACTTACGAGGACTTCTTACCGGTGATCGCCACGTTGTAGAACACCTCGCGCGGCAGCACCTTCGAGAGCACGTTCTGGTCGACCCACGAGAGGTTCTGCCAGGTGCGGTAGGCGAACATCGCCCACCCGAAGCCCAGCTTCTCGCGCGGCACGGCGGCCTCGAACGTGCGCACCGGCCAGCCGAACAGCGCGGCCGAGAGCTCGTCGGTCACCGCGCGGACGCCGACGGCACCGGCACGGCGGGCCGTCGCCTCCAACTGGTCCGGGTCGAACGTGTGCAGGTCGACCACGGCCTCCAGCGCGGCCGCGCGGGAGGACTCGTCGAGCTCCTCCTGCGGGCGGCGCCAGTCGTTCAGCACCGGCACGGCCTTGGTGATGTTGGTGGTGAGCCACCACGTCGCCTGGCCGAGCTTGCGGGCGTAGAAGTTGCCGATGTTCGTCGGGTCGCCCGCGAACACGAACTTGCCGCCGGGCTTCAGCACGCGCAGCACCTCGCGCATCGCCGCCTCGACGTCCGGGATGTGGTGCAGCACCGCGTGACCGACGACGAGGTCGAACGTGTCGTCGTCGTACGGGATGCGCTCGGCGTCGGCGACGCGGCCGTCGACGTCCAGCCCGAGGTGTTCGGCGTTGCGCAGCGCGACCTCGACCATGCCGGGTGACAGGTCGGTGACCGAGCCCTTCTTGATCACGCCGCCCTGCATCAGGTTCAGCAGGAAGAAACCCGTGCCGCAGCCCAGTTCCAGCGCGTGCTCGTACGGTCCGACGTCACCGGCGGCGGCGCGGAAGCGGTCCGTCGCGTAGGTGATGCAGCGGTCGTCGTAGGAGATCGACCACTTCTCGTCGTACGTGCCCGCTTCCCAGTCGTGGTAGAGCACCTGCGCGAGCTTGGTGTCCTTGTAGGCCGCCTCGACCTCTTCGGCCGTCGCGTGCGGGTTGGGTGCCGGATCAGTTGCCACTGAACTTCGCCTTTCCGGGGCCGTTCTCGATGAACGACTCCACGCCCGCCTTCTTGTCCTCCGTCGCGAACAGCGCCGCGAAGAGGTGGCTCTCGAGCTTCAGGCCCGACTCCAGGTCGGTGTCGAGGCCACCGTCGACGGCCGCCTTCGTCGCGGCCAGCGCGAGCACCGGGCCGTTCACGAACTGCTTGGCCCAGCGCACGGCCGCCGCGTACACGTCGTCGGGCGCCACGACCTCGTCGACCATGCCGATCTCGAGCGCCTCCTGGGCGCCGACGAACCGGCCGGTGTAGAGCAGGTCCTTGGTCTTCGACGGGCCGATCAACCGGGCGAGGCGCTGCGTGCCGCCACCGCCGGGGATCAGGCCGAGCAGGATCTCGGGCTGGCCGACCTTCGCGTTGTCGCCGGCGATGCGGCGGTCGCAGCCCAGCGCCACCTCGAACCCGCCGCCGAGCGCGTAGCCGGTGATCGCGGCGACCGTCGGCTTGGGCACCGAGGCCAGCGCGCCGAGGGCGTCCGACAGGCCCTTGGCCCGCAGGGTCATCTCGGCGTGGGAGATCTGCGCGAACTCCTTGACGTCCGCGCCGGCCGCGAAGACCTTCTCACCGCCGTAGACGATGACCGCGTAGACGTCCGCGCGCTCGGAGGCCTCCTTGGCGGCGGCCTGGAGCTCGGTCTGCACCTGCCGGTTCAGGGCGTTCATCGGCGGCCGCTCCAGGCGGATCGTGCCGATCCCGTCCTCGACCTCAAGCCTCACGAACTCAGCCAATGCAGCCCTCCAGATCTCGTCGCGACGACGGTGTCACGTTACCGCCCGGTAGTTGCAGGCTCGCGTCGGTCGTCCAGCCACGCTGAGGTGACCTCGCCGTCGCCTGTGCGGCGCCAGCAGACCAGCGTGTCCCTCAGGCTTTCCTGCGTGCGAAGAAGCGGTCCCCGGACTTCTGCAGCTCCAGGTCCTGCCCGAACGTCTTCGAGAGGTTCTCCTCGGTGAGGGTGTCCTCCAGCAGGCCTTGCGCCACGATCGAACCCTCGCGCAGCAGCAGCGCGTGCGTGAAGCCCGGCGGGATCTCCTCCACGTGGTGCGTGACCAGCACCATCGCGGGCGCGTCGGGGTCCATGGCCAGCTCCGAGAGCTTCGCGACCAGGTCCTCGCGGCCGCCCAGGTCCAACCCGGCCGCGGGCTCGTCGAGCAGCAACATCTCCGGGTCGGTCATCAGGGCGCGGGCGATCAGCGTGCGCTTGCGCTCACCCTCGCTGAGGGTGCCGTAGAGGCGGTCGGCGAGGTGCTCCATGCCGAGGGTGCCGAGCAGTTCGCGGGCACGGTCGGTGTCCTCCTTGCCGTACTCCTCGCGCCACCGGCCGAGCACGGCGTAGCCCGCGGAGACGACCAGGTCGACCACCGTCTCGTCGGGCGGGATGCGGCCGCCGAGCGCGGCGCTGCACAGGCCGATGCGGGGCTTGAGCTCCTGGACGTCGGTCTTGCCCAGGCGTTCACCCAGCAGGTGGACCTTGCCCCTCGTCGGGTGCAGTTCGGCGCTGGAGAGCCGTAGCAGGGTGGTCTTGCCGGCACCGTTCGGGCCCAGCACCACCCAGCGCTCGTCCAGTTCCACGCTCCAGTCGATGTTGCCGACCAGCGTGTTCTTCCCTCGGCGGACCGATACGCCCGCCATGTGCACGACCAGATCTGTCACGTCGACGTCCGCCACGCCCCCATTGTTCCGAACGGCCCCGCACCGACCACTCATCGGGGTGTCCCTCGCGCCGGGCGGCCCCGCTGCGCCGCCGGTGTGAACTCTCGAGTTTTTTGTCGGTCGCGGATGCCAAGATCGGAGGTATGGCTACGCGACCCGAGTCCGAGGTGCTGGCAGGCCGACCGTTCCCGCTGGGGGCACACGCCGAGGCGGGCGGTGTCCGGTTCGCGGTGACGTCCCACGTCGCCGACGCGGTCGAGGTCTGCCTCGTCGACGACGACGGCGCCGAGAAGAGGGTCGAGCTGACCGAACGGACGTTCGGCGTCTGGCACGGGCTGGTGCCGGGCGTCACACCGGGGCAGCGGTACGGGTTCCGGGTGCACGGCCCGTACGACGCGGGGCGCGGGCTGCGGTGCAACCCGGCGAAGCTGCTGGTCGACCCGTACGCGCGGCAGGTCGAGGGCCGGATCACGAACCTGGAGGCGGCGCTCGGGTACGTCGGCGACCCGATGCACGGGCCGCCGTCCGCGGTCGACTCGCTCGGCAGCGTGCCGCTGTCCGTCGTGAGCTCGCCGGGCGGGGCGGACACGGGCGTGAAGCCCGAGGTGCCGTTCGAAGAAGCCGTGATCTACGAGATGCACGTCCGGGGCTTCACGAAGAACCACCCGGAGATCCCGGAGAAGCTGCGGGGCACGTACCTGGGCCTCGCGCACCCGGCGGCGATCGAGCACCTCACGCGGCTGGGCGTCACGAGCGTCGAACTGCTGCCGGTGCAGGCGTTCCAGGACGAGCCGTCGCTGATCGGCAGGGGTGCGGGCAACTACTGGGGCTACTCGCCGCTCGCCTACTGCGCGCCGCACGCGGCCTACGCGAGCGAGCGCGGCAACGAGGTGCAGGAGTTCCGCACGATGGTCGCGGCGCTGCACGCGGCGAACATCGAGGTGCTGATCGACGTCGTCTACAACCACACCTGCGAGGGCGGCCCGGACGGGCCGACGATCTGCTTCCGCGGCTACGACGCGCCGGGCTACTACCTGCACGCGGGCGGCGGCAGCACGGTCGACATCACGGGCTGCGGCAACACGCTCGACGCCGGGTCGCCGCAGGTGGTCAGGCTGGTGACGGACTCGCTGCGGTACTGGGCGGCCGAGATGGGCGTCGACGGGTTCCGGTTCGACCTCGCCTCCACGATGGGCCGGCCGGGCGGCGGGTTCTTCGACCGCGACAGCGCGTTGCTCACGGCCATCACGACGGACCCGGTCCTGTGCCGGGCCAAGCTGATCGCCGAGCCGTGGGACGCGACGGGCGACGGCTACCGGGTCGGCGACTTCGGCGTGCAGTGGGCGGAGTGGAACGGCCGCTACCGCGACACGGTCAGGGACTTCTGGCGCGGCCACACGTCCGTGCGCGATCTCGCGTACCGCCTGTCCGGGTCGAGCGACCTGTACGCGGACGATCTGCGCCGGCCGTGGCAGTCGATCAACTTCATCACCGCGCACGACGGCTTCACGCTGCGGGACCTGGTGTCCTACAACGGAAAGCACAACGAGGAGAACGGAGAGGACAACCGCGACGGCACGAACGACAACCGGTCGTGGAACTGCGGCGCGGAGGGTGAGACGTCCGATCCGGAGGTCCTCGCGCTGCGGGCCAAGCAGGCGCGGAACCTGCTCGCGACGCTGCTGCTGTCGACCGGCACGCCGATGATGACGGCGGGCGACGAGATGTGGCGCACCCAGGGCGGCAACAACAACGCGTACTGCCTCGACAACGAGGTGTCCTGGGTCGACTGGACGACGAGCGACGCGGGCGAGGCGCTGCTCGGGTTCACGCAACGGCTGATCGACCTGCGCGCGTCGTCTCCTGCGCTGCGGCAGCCCGAGTTCTTCGAGGGCCGCACGACGCCCAGCGGCAACCCCGACCTGGTGTGGTTCCGGCCGGACGGGCAGGAGATGGCCGAGACGGACTGGTTCGACGAGGGCCGCCGCACGCTCGGCATGTTCGTCGACGGCTCGAACTGCCTCTCGCGCACGCGTGACGGTGAGCTCGTATCGGACGACTCGTGGCTGATGCTGATGCACGCCGGTGCGGATCCCATCGACGTGACACTGCCGCACGAGCGCTACGGGCCGTCGTACGAGCCGTTCCTGGACACGACGACGGTCGACGGCTCCCCCGCCAACCCCGGTTCGCTCGCCCCGCGCGCGAAGCTCTCGGTCGCCGCCCGCTCGTTGCTGTTGCTCCGCATTCCACGCTAGTGACCTGCGGTCATTTGACTCTGTGTCCGACGTTCTTTCGCTCTGTGGACGCTCTAGCCACGTTCCGAAAATGTCTGGCACCATCTCGGTCGTGGTCGTCTACTGCTGGACCGACCGCACGATCGACCTCGTGCTCGTGGCGTCGTGCGGGTGTAGCCCGACGCGACGCACGCGCTGAGCAAGCGCCCTGCGTCGCGTCTTGATCGCTACCCCGTACCCGGACGCGGCCTTCAGGAGCGAGTGCGTGACCTCGACGTATGCCGAACAAGATCAATTCGACCTCCACCCCGTGCTGGACAGCCGGCTGCTGCGTGACGTGATCCACCCGTCCCGCGACCTGTGGACCCCTCGCGAGCTGCGCGACCTGACGTCGTTCGTGGCGAGCGAGCTGACCACCGGGCTGCTGCGGATCCTCGACTACTCGGAGGAACGCCGCTGGTGGGCGCGGCTCGGGCTGACCGAGGGCGTCGAGCTCTGGCTGCTGTCGTGGCTGCCGGGCCAGCACACCGAGCCGCACGACCACGGCGGTTCGGCCGGGTCGTTCACCGTGCTCACGGGCAAGCTGCAGGAGGACTACCGCTACCCCGCCGGGCCGATCCGCTCCGCCGTCCGCGACACCGGTGACGCGCTCGGCTTCGGGTCCGGGCGGGCGCACCAGGTGCTGAACCCGTTCGACGCCCCGGCCGCGACCGTGCACGCCTACTCGCCGCCGCTCGTGCCAACGCGCGAGTACGTGTCGCTGCTCGACATCCCCGACTCGATCCCGCCGCTGCCCGCGCAGCGCCTGCCGCTGGCGGAACTGCGTCAGCTGGCCGACCTGGAGGGCCCGTGAGCACCCTGGACGCCATCCTCGAAGACGCGCGGTCGCACCTGCAGCGGCTGGAACCGCACGAGCTGCACCAGCTGGAGGACGCGCTGGTCGTGGACATCCGGCCGGCCCACAACCGGCTGGCCGAGGGCGAGATCGAGAACTCCGTCGTGGTCGAGCGGATCGTGCTGGAGTGGCGGCTCGACCCCTCGGGCGAGTGGCGGCTGCCGGGCTTCACCGCCGACACGACCGTGGTCGTGGTGTGCAACGAGGGCTGGGCGTCGTCGCTCGCGGCCAGGGACCTGCAGAAGATCGGGCTGCCGAACGCGACGGACCTCGTCGGCGGGTTCCGCGGCTGGCGCGCCGCCGGACTGCCGATCCGCGAGGGCGGCTCGCAGCCGGTGGTCTGAAGCGGGGAACCGCTCCCACGCCGGTAACGTCTGGTGATCGTGACGATTGTGCGCACGGTCGTGACGGCACTGGTGGTGGCCGGCACGATCGCCTGGACCCTCTCGGAGTTCTACCTCGGCCTGGCCGGAGCGCTGGTCGGCCTGCTCGTGGAGCTGACCGCGGCCCAGGCGGGCCTGGCCCTCGGCGCCGTCCTCTTCGGACTCCGGATCACGCACGTGATCATCGGCATCGGCAGCGAGCTGAAGTCGTGGACGTGGACGCACCAGCGGCTGGTGCTGCGCCGCATCCCGGTGCTCGCCACGGTCGGGATCACCGGGCTGAAGCCGGGGGTGCGCCGGCGGACCGTCCTCACCGGGGCGTTCGCGATCCTGGTCTGCGCGGTGGTCGCGGCTCTGACGTGGCTCGCGATCGGGTCCTCGTTCGGCAAGGGCATGGCGCTCGCCGCCACCGCCTGCTTCCTGCTGCAGCTCGTGCCGAGGGACAGGGCGGGCAACACCAGCCTCGGCTGGTTCGTGTTCACGCTGCCGAAGATGACCGGCCGGCCGCTCGGCGAGCTGGAGGCGCGGCCGGGCGTGATCGCCGGCATGGACGCCTACCAGCGCGGCGACCTCGACGAAGCCGAACGGATCTACGCCGAGCTCGTCCAGGAACACCCCGACCTGCTCACCGTCGTCGGGCTCAAGGTCGTGACGTCGTGTGCGCGCGAGCGGTACCTCGACGCGCTGCAGACCGTCATCGGCCTGAGCAACCGCCCTGACCTGAGCAAACGCGACCTGGCGTTCGTCATGGCTACCACGGCCGGGGTCGCGGTGCTGGCGGTCGAGGCGGGGCAGTTCCCGGCGGAGGCAGGGTTGGAGACCGCGCGCGGCATGTTCGCCAACGCCTACGAGGCCGGATATCCGAAGTCCCGCGCGCACGGGACGCTGGCGATCATGGCGTTGATCGAGGGCGACACCGCGAAGGCCAGGCAGCTCGCGGGGTACTCCGCCGAGTCGAGCGAGAACGCCCAGGGCCGGGCGGACGACCTGGTCACCATCGCGCGGGCGTGGATGGCGGACGGCGACAACGCGAAAGCCCGCGAACTCGTGGCCGAGGCGCACGAGCTCGCGGGCTGGAGTCCGCGGGTGGCGGCGACCCGCGCCCGTCTGCAGATCAGCTGATCCGAGGAAGTCCGGGTGGTCTCACGACCCCTGGGGAACCAGCTGGGCGACGGGAGCCGGAGGACCCACCGGCGGCGTGATCGACGCCGCGCCGCGGGTCAGCCGGCCGAGCGGCGCGGATCAGCCGGGGAAACCGGGGGAATTGTTGCCGTTCCCGCCCGAGTTGCCCGCGCCGACGTTGTTGCCGCCGCCACCGTTGCTGTTGCCGTTACCGCCGTTGTTGTTGTTTCCGACGTTGTTGCCGTTGCCTCCGATGTTGCCCGATCCGGTGACGTTGCCGTTCCCGGGAGTCCACGGGTTGTGCGACAGCGCGGTGATGGAGATGGGACCGACGAGCTGCGTGTCCAGCACGTCCCGGCTCGGGGTCGGAGCGGCGTGCGCGGTCGACGCGAAAAGTCCCATGCCCGCGATAGCGACACCGAGGACGATTGCCTTCTTGATCATCTGCAGTTTTCCGTTCTTCGAGCAGCGGATCGAGCAATTGCAGATTAACCACATCTCCGAGCCGATTTCGAATCTGTCGCTCCATTGTGTGGTTTGGACAAAAGGGCTTGCACTACGACGAATGGGTGACCTCGCAGCTCGCCGACCTTATTCTTGTTCCCGGGGAATACCACGCTCCGCACACACGGAAAGGGCCCGTCACCGAGACCGGTGACGGGCCCTTCCCACCCCGCGATCAGATCAGCCCTTCTCCACCGGCAGCGGCAGTCCGGGCAGCGTGGGCAGGCCTCCTGGAGGCGCCGGCAGCCCGCACTTGCTCAGCAGGTCGGTGACGGTCTTGAGCACCGTGGTCAGCAGGCCGGTGAGCTTGCCGACGTCGGGCAACGCGCCGCTCGCGGCACCCAGGACGGTGCCGCCCAGCCCGGCGACGGACGCGATCAGGTTCAGCACGACGGGCAGGCACTGATCGACCGGGCCCGCGTACTCGGCGGCCTTGGCCGGCAGCGGCACGCCCGGCACGCTCACCGGCGGTGTCGGTAGACAGCCCGCACTCTGCATGGCTGTCACGAGGCCGAGCAGGTCACCGATCAACGGTGTCACCGCACCCACGTTGGGCAGGGGCAGGAGACTGGCGATGGTCTTCTGGAGTTTTCCGGCGAGGTCCGTGACGAGACCGGCGCAGGCGGCTGGGAGTTCTGGCGCGACGGGCGACGCGGTGGCAGCCGGGATGGTGGACGCGGTGAACAGAGCTGCGACGAGCGAGAGTGCGGTAATCGTTTTCTTCACGGCTACCTTCTTCCTCAATGCGCAATTCACTTGGAGCCGCACCGGAAATCGCTCACGAATTCAGGAGCGGTTCATTCCATGTCATGGAGCGTAAGCCCGCACACGTGCCCCTACCAGCGGAGATCACGAATTCACCCACTCGAACAAGTGGTCATTCGTTTGAGGGAAGGGGGTGCAGGGGTATACGCCTGCGCCATGTCACCAGCAGTGAACGGGAAACGAGGAAGACGGACACATCAGGGCATCCAGTTCGCCCTGGGAAGGCGAACCGGATGCCCTGTGTTGATCTGGTGAAACGTCAACTAGCGAGAACGACCCTGCCGAGTTCCGCCGGAGTCGCCAGCAGGCCGTGGCGCGGCAGCACGCGCACGGTGTACCCGAGCGCCCCCGCGTGCGGCAGCGGCACCTCGGCCTCGTAGTTGCCGTTACCCGCGTAGTTCATGGGCGACGACACGACGTCCTTCAGCTCGTCCGAGTCGTGCGACACCTTGCCGAGCACGACCTGGACGTCCACTTCGGACGGTTCCAGCCCGGCCAGCTCGACCCGCGCGCGCACGATGACCGGCGCCCCGAGCACCGGCACCGACGAGCCGCCGAGCACCAGGTCGCTGTCGAGCACCCGCACCCGCGTCCACGACGCGCGCAGCCGGTGCCGGTACGCGGAGAGCTCCTTGGCGCCCCGGTAGCCCTCGCCGACGACGTTCTGCGCGGACGCGGCCGCCGGCGCGTAGTACGTCTCGACGTACTCGCGGACCATGCGCGAGGCCTGCACGACCGGGCCGAGCGAGGCCAGCGTGTGCCGGACCATCGACATCCAGCGGGTGGGCACGCCGTCCTCGCCGCGGTCGTAGAACAGCGGCGCGACCTGCGAGCCGAGCAGGTCGTACAGCGCGTTCGCCTCCAGGTCGTCGCGGCGGACCGGGTCGTTGACGCCGTCCGCGGTCGGGATGGCCCAGCCGTTCGAGCCGTCGTACAGCTCGTCCCACCAGCCGTCGCGAATGGACAGGTTGAGGCCGCCGTTCAACGCCGCCTTCATGCCCGAGGTACCGCACGCCTCAAGGGGACGCATCGGGTTGTTCAGCCACACGTCGCAGCCCCAGTACAGATACCGGGCCATGGACATGTCGTAGTCCGGCAGGAAGACGATCCGGTGCCTCACGCCCGCGTCGTCGGCGTAGCGCACGATCTGCTGGATCAGCGCCTTGCCACCGTCATCGGCGGGGTGCGACTTGCCCGCCACGACGAGCTGCACGGGCCGTTCGGGGTGCAGCAGCAGCGAACGCAGCCGCTCCGGGTCGCGCAGCATGAGCGTGAGGCGCTTGTACGTCGGCACGCGCCGCGCGAAGCCCACGGTCAGCACGTTCGGGTCGAACACGCCGTCGGTCCAGCCCAGCTCCAGCGCCGACGCGCCGCGCTGCAGCCACGACTCGCGCACCCGCCGGCGCACCTCGTCGACGAGGCGGCCGCGCAGCGTCGACCGCAGCTCCCACAGCCCGGCGTCGGTGACCGGCTCGAACGAGCCGATGCCGAACCCGGTGCTGGTCTGGGTGTCCGCTTCGGACGCTCCGAGCAGCTTGCTCATCTCGGTCGCGGCCCACGTCGGCCCGTGCACGCCGTTGGTGACCGACCCGATCGGCACCTCGGTGGCGTCGAAGCCCGGCCAGAGGCCGCGGAACATGTCCCGGCTGACCTCACCGTGCAGTTTGGACACGCCGTTCGCGCGCTGGGCGAGCCGCAGGCCCATGTGCGCCATGTTGAACATGCCGGGGTTGTCCTCGGCGCCCAGCGCGAGGATGCGCTGGGTGTTCACGCCCGGCACCAGGTTCTCGGCGCCGAAGTAGTGCTGGACCAGGTCGACGGGGAACCGGTCGATGCCGGCGGGCACGGGCGTGTGCGT
Source organism: Lentzea sp. HUAS12 (assembly GCF_024125735.1). Lineage (NCBI taxonomy): Bacteria > Bacillati > Actinomycetota > Actinomycetes > Pseudonocardiales > Pseudonocardiaceae > Lentzea > Lentzea sp. HUAS12. Next base: position 8,380,015 of record NZ_CP099738.1, on the reverse strand, counting down.
CGTGAACACCGCACCGGCGCGCGAGGCCGTGAGCGCCTGGTCGAAGTCGAGGCCGTCGTTGGTGATGTACTCGCGGATCCGCTCGAGGCCGAGGAACCCGGCGTGGCCCTCGTTGGTGTGGAAGACCTCGGGCTGCGCATGGCCGGTGAGCTCGCAGAACGTCCGCACGGCCCGCACGCCGCCGATGCCCGCGAGGATCTCCTGGCGGATCCGGTGGTTCTGGTCGCCGCCGTAGAGCCGGTCGGTGACACCGCGCAGGTCCTCGTCGTTCTGCTCCACGTCCGAGTCGAGCAGCAGCAGCGGAACCCGCCCGACCTGCGCCTTCCAGATCTTCGCGCGCAGCATCCGGTCTCCCGGCATCGCCACGTGCACGAGCAGCGGCAGCCCGGACGGCTCGGTCAGCAGCTCGAGCGGCAGCCCGCGCGGGTCGAGCGACGGGTAGTGCTCGATCTGCCAGCCGTCGAGCGACAGCGACTGCCGGAAGTACCCGGACCGGTAGAGCAGACCGACCGCGATCAGCGGCACGCCCAGGTCGGACGCCGCCTTGAGGTGGTCGCCCGCGAGGATGCCGAGGCCGCCCGAGTAGTTCGGCAGCGCCTCGTGCACGCCGAACTCCATCGAGAAGTACGCGACGCTCGTGGGCAGCGGCGTGTCCGGCGCACCGTGCTCACGGCGCTGGGTGATCTCGTCCTGCCGGCGCTGGTACCAGCGCGGCCCCTGCACGTACCGCTCCAGGTCACTCGCGAGCGCGTGGAGCTTGAGCAGGAACTGCTCGTCTCTCGCCAGTGTGTCCAGCTTCCCGGCGTCCACGACGGAGAGCAGGCGCAACGGGTCGCCACCGACCTCGGACCAGACGCGGGGGTCGATCGAGGCGAACAGGTCCTGCGTCGGCGGGTGCCACGTCCAGCGCAAGTTGGTGGCGAGCGTGCTCAACGCGGACAAGGGCTCCGGCAGGCTGGCTCGCACGGTGAACCGTCGAAGTGCTCGCATGACGAGCGAACTTACCTGCCACCCTCCAGGGGCTGACAACGTTCCCGGTCAGACCTGCAACGACTTGCAGAACCGGTCAAGACGGGCAGGGGCCGTGAGCAGGTCAGAAGTGCAGCTCGGGACGCCTGTCCCCGCCGGCCCGTGGTTCCCGGGTCTCGGGCGAGCCCTGCGGGCCGTCCCTTCGAGACAGCCGCAGGGCGCCACGCCCGGCTCGGCCCGACCGGACCGCGCTCAGCTCCTCTGCTCGTTCGTGATCAGCGGCTTGTCGCCCTTGCCCGAGATCTTGAGCGTGTGCTCCTCGACCGAGACCTTGTTGGTCTCCTTCTCGGTCAGCTCCAGCGCCGTCGTGACGGTGAACGTGCCGTCCTCGCCGGCGTCGACCAGCGGGCCCTCCTTGATCGCGACCTTGGAGAACTGGCCCCAGAACTCCTTCTCCTCGGCCGAGCTCGGCGCCTTGTCCGGGTCCCAGTCGCCGCGGGCGGCGTCGACGTTCGCCGGCAGCTTCGCGTAGTGCTGCTTCACGAAGGTCGTGATCTGGGCCGGGGTGAACTTGGTGGCCGGCGGCTTCGTCGTGGTCGTCGGGGCCGGCTTGGACGACGGCGTCTGCTTCTCGGTCGTCTTGGTCGGCGTGTTCTGCGTCGGCTTGTCGTAGGTGGGTTCCGGGGTCTCCGACGTGGTGGTCACCGACGTGTTCGGGCCCGCGCCGCTCGAGTCGTCGCCGTAGTTCGAGTAGATCGCGTAGGCGACGCCGGAGATCAGGAGCACGCCGAGGACGGCGGCCGCGACGGCGAGGCCGCGGTTGCTCTTCTTCGGTTCCGGTTCCGGCTCGTAGTCGTCGTAACCGTCGTCGTAGGTCGCGGGCAGCGGGGCCGGCGGGCGGGTGCGCGGTGGCTGCTGCGGTGGCATCGGGCGCTGCGTCTGGGTGCCGGGGCCCGCGGCGCCCATCACGGCGGTGCCGGTCGGCGGGGTCATCGGGCGCGGCGGGATCACGCGGGTGGCGGGGACGGGCTGGCCGGCGGCGATCGCCTTCAGCTCCTCCGCCGCCTGGGCCGCGGTCGGGCGCTGCGACGGCTCGTTCGCGAGGAGCCTCGTCAGCAGGCCGGTGAGCGGGCCCGAGCGCATCGGCGGGCGGGTCTCGCCGCGCGCGACCTTGTAGAGCAGGCCGAGGTCGTTCGTGCTCTTGCCGAACGGCGGTTCGCCCTCGGTCATCGCGTAGATCGTCGCGCCGAGCGAGAACACGTCCGAGGGCGGCGCGGGCTCGGCGCCGCGGGCCAGTTCCGGCGCCAGGTACGCGGGCGTGCCCGCGAGCATGCCGGTCTTGGTGACGGCCACATCGCCCAAAGCGCGCGAAATGCCGAAGTCGGTGATCTTGACGGTGCCGTCGCGTCCAATGAGGACGTTGCCGGGCTTGATGTCGCGGTGCACGATGCCGGCGCCGTGGGCGGCGGCCAGCGCGCCGGCCGCCAGCGACCCGATGCGCGCGGCCTCCTGCGGCGGCATCGTGCCGCGGTCCGACAGGATCGACGAGAGGTTGCGGGAGGGCAGGTACTCCATGACGAGACAGGGCTTGCCGTCCTCGACCACGACGTCGTACACGGCGATCGCGTTCGGGTGCTGCAGGCGCGCCGCGATGCGGCCCTCGCGCATGGCGCGCTGCACCGCCTCGTGGAACTCGTTCGACTCGACGTCGTTGAGAAGCAGCTGCTTGACCGCCACGTCACGGTGCAGGAACTCGTCGCGCGCCCGCCACACGACACCCATCGCACCGGCGCCGAGTTGGTCAAGCAGGACGTAGCGACCTCCAAGCTTGTTCACGCGCGCACGGTACCCGTAGCGCGCGTGTAACACGGTGAGTTGTACGGGAAGAGTGCAATCAGACAGCCACCAAGCATTGAGAAGGTGGACGAGAGACCCTGTGGGTGCACCGCAAACCTTCGACGAAGGTTTGCGGTCCACCCACTGGACACGAGCGGCGGTCGAGGTGTGCGATCGAACACGGCTGGGTACGGATCTAGATGGGGTAACCCGCTGTCAGAGGGCTTGATCGAGCAAGGCAGGATTCAACGCATTGACGCGGAGCGACACGGCTGAAGGGCGCTGCCGATGAGCGGACGACTCGGTATCGACGACGTGACCCCGGTGGTGTCGGCTGGCAGATATCCAGCCAAAGCCGTTGTGGGAGAACACATTCCGGTTCAGGCCACGGTCTGGCGCGAGGGGCACGACAAGCTCGCGGCCACCGTCACGTGGAGAGGGCCGAACGACCGAGTCGCTCGCCAGACCCGCATGCACGAGGTCGGAGTCGGCCTCGACAGGTGGGGCGCGACGGTGGTTCCGGACGCCGAGGGCGCCTGGAGCTTCCGCATCGATGCGTGGAGTGACCCCTGGGGCACCTGGAACCACGCCGTTGAGGTGAAGATCGCGGCGGGACAGGGTGCCGGTGATCTCGCAAACGATCTTGAAATCGGTGCCCAGCTACTCGAACGGGTGGCAAGGCGACCCGATAGGCGACAAGAGCGAGCTTTGCTCATGTCCGCGGCGGAGGCGCTGCGCGACACGGACAGGCCGCTGACCGAACGGGTCTCGCCGGCGCTCGCGGCCGACGTGCAGAAGATCATGTTCGAGCACCCCGTGCGCGAGCTGATCACCAAGGGCAAGACGCACAAGATCTGGTGCGACCGCAAGAAGGCGGCGTACGGCTCGTGGTACGAGTTCTTCCCGCGCAGCACGGGCGGGATCGACGAGACCGGCCAGGCGGTGCACGGCACGTTCGCGACGGCGACCAAGGAGCTCGACCGGGTCGCGGCGATGGGCTTCGACGTCGTCTACTTCCCGCCGATCCACCCGATCGGGCGAGTCAACCGCAAGGGCCCCAACAACACGCTCGTCGCGACGCCCGAGGACACGGGATCACCGTGGGCCATCGGCGCGGACGAGGGCGGGCACGACGCGATCCACCCGCAGCTCGGCACCATCGAGGACTTCGACGCGCTCGTCGCGCGGGCGAAGGAGCTCGGGCTCGAGGTCGCGCTCGACTTCGCGCTGCAGTGCGCGCCGGACCACCCGTGGGTGCTCAAGCACCCGGAGTGGTTCACGCAGCTGCCCGACGGCACGATCGCGTACGCCGAGAACCCGCCCAAGAAGTACCAGGACATCTACCCGATCAACTTCGACCTCGACCCGCAGGGCCTCTACCACGAGGTGTTGCGCGTGGTCCTGTTCTGGGCCGAGCACGGGGTGCGCATCTTCCGGGTCGACAACCCGCACACCAAGCCGCCGGACTTCTGGCAGTGGCTGATCTGGAAGGTGAAGGAGGTCTACCCGGACACGCTGTTCCTGGCGGAGGCCTTCACCCGCCCGGCCCGCCTCTACGGCCTCGCGAAGCTCGGCTTCACGCAGTCCTACACGTACTTCACGTGGCGGACGGGCAAGCAGGAGCTGATCGAGTTCGGCGAGGACATCCGCGACCACTGGGACGAGGCGCGGCCGAACCTGTTCGTGAACACGCCGGACATCCTGCACGAGTCGCTGCAGTTCGGCGGCCCCGCGATGTTCGGGCTCCGCGCGGCGCTCGCCGCCACCCTCTCCCCCACGTGGGGCGTGTACAGCGGTTACGAGCTGTTCGAGCACGAGGCCGTGAAGCCCGGCAGCGAGGAGTACCTCAACTCCGAGAAGTACCAGCTGCGGCCACGCGACTACGCCCGCGCACTGGCCGATGGCCGCAGCCTCGAGCCGTGGCTGCGCAAGCTCAACCACATCCGCAAGGCGCACCCAGCGCTCCAGCAGATGCGCACGCTGAAGTTCCAGAGCGTCGAGAACGACGCGTTGGTCGCCTTCTCCAAGCGCGATCCGGAGACCGGCGACACGGTCGTGGTCGTCGTCAGCCTCGACCCGCACAACGCGCAGGAGGGGACGCTGTACCTCGACCTGCCGGAGCTCGGGTTCGACTGGCACGAGCGCGTGATCGCACACGACGAGGTCACCGGCGAGACGTGGGACTGGGGCCAGGCGAACTACATCCGCCTCGAACCCTGGCGTGCCACCGCACACGTCGTGAGCCTGCAACGACGTTTCTCCTAGGGCACCCTTCAGCATGCTCACCCGCACAACCCCCGACGAGGTGGGAACCATGTCCGACGACACCCGTCCCGACTCCGCGCTCGGGCTGGAAGGAACACCCCACACCGGCGAGGCCGTCGACGCGGAAGGCTTCCTGGTCGAACCCCAGGCCGAGGACTTCAAGTCGGCCAAGCCGGCCTCGGCGAACCCCGACTGGTTCAAGGGCGCGGTCTTCTACGAGGTCCTCGTCCGCGCCTTCAGCGACTCCAACGGTGACGGCACGGGCGACCTCCGCGGGCTCGCCTCCCGCCTCGACTACCTGGAGTGGCTCGGCGTCGACTGCCTCTGGCTGCCGCCGTTCTACGCCTCGCCGCTGCGCGACGGCGGGTACGACATCAGCGACTTCCGCGCGGTGCTGCCGGAGTTCGGCACGGTCGAGGACTTCGTCTACCTGCTCGAGGAGGCGCACCGCCGGGGCATCCGGGTGATCACCGACCTGGTGCTCAACCACACCTCGGACGCGCACCCGTGGTTCCAGGAGTCGCGGCAGAACCCGGACGGCCCGTACGGCGACTACTACGTGTGGAGCGACGACGATTCGCGGTACTCCGACGCGCGGATCATCTTCGTCGACACGGAGACGTCGAACTGGACGTACGACCCGGTGCGCGGGCAGTTCTTCTGGCACCGCTTCTTCAGCCACCAGCCGGACCTCAACTACGAGAACCCGGAGGTGCAGGAGGCGATGCTCGACATCCTGCGCTTCTGGCTCGACCTCGGCATCGACGGGTTCCGCCTCGACGCCGTGCCGTACCTCTTCGAAGAGGAGGGCACGATCTGCGAGAACCTGCCGCGCACGCACGAGTTCCTCAAGAAGTGCCGCAAGGTCGTCGACGACGAGTTCCCCGGCCGGGTGCTGCTCGCCGAAGCGAACCAGTGGCCGTCGGACGTCGTCGAGTACTTCGGCGACCCGGCGGTGGGCGGCGACGAGTGCCACATGGCGTTCCACTTCCCGTTGATGCCGCGGATCTTCATGGCGGTGCGGCGGGAGTCGCGGTTCCCGATCTCGGAGATCCTGGCGCAGACGCCGGCGATCCCGGAGAACGCCCAGTGGGGCATCTTCCTGCGCAACCACGACGAGCTCACCCTCGAAATGGTCAGCGACGAAGAACGCGACTACATGTACTCCGAGTACGCCAAGGACCCGCGGATGAAGGCGAACATCGGCATCCGCCGACGGCTCGCCCCGCTGCTGGAGAACGACCGCAACCAGCACGAACTGTTCACCGCGCTGCTGCTGTCACTGCCCGGCTCGCCCGTTCTGTACTACGGCGACGAGATCGGCATGGGCGACAACATCTGGCTCGCCGACCGCGACGCCGTCCGCACGCCGATGCAGTGGACCCCGGACCGCAACGCGGGCTTCTCGTCGTGCGACCCCGGCCGGATCTACCTGCCGGTGATCATGGACCCGGTCTACGGCTACCAGGGCCTCAACGTCGAGGCGCAGCTCAACAGCTCGACGTCGCTGCTCAACTGGACGCGGCACATGATCGAGGTGCGCAAGCAGCACCACGCGTTCGCCGAGGGCGACTTCACCGAGCTCGGCGGCTCCAACCCGAGCGTGCTCGCCTACAAGAGGCAGTGGAAGCGCCCGGACGGCCGCGAGGACATCGTGCTCTGCGTGAACAACCTGTCACGCTTCCCGCAACCCGTCGAGCTCGACCTCTCCGAGCACCGCGACCACACGCCGGTGGAGCTCACCGGAGGTGTCAAATTCCCCGCGATCGGGGAACTCCCCTACCTGTTGACCCTCCCGGGTCACGGTTTCTACTGGTTCCAGCTGGTAGAGGCGGGCGACGACGGTGAAATGAGGTGAATCGCGGCGTGACCGATCCCCACGAGCTCGTCGAGAAGCTCGTCGCCTCACTGCCCGACCTGCTCCCGAACGCACGGTGGTTCGGCGGCAAGGACAAGCCGATCACGGCTGTCCGTCCACTCAGGACGACGGTGGTGGACGGCGATCTGGTGCACGTGGTCTTCGAGGTCGAACAACCCGGCCGCACCGAGAACTACCAGGGCGCGTTGAGCCTGAGCACCGGCGCGTGGGACGTGCTGCTCGACCCCGAGCACAACGGCGTCCTGCTCGACCGGATCGCCACCGGGCACGAGGTCGACGGCATCGTGTTCGCGCACGAGCCCGGCACGGAACTGAAGTCGGGCCTGCGCGGGCGGCCGATCGGCGTCGAGCAGTCCAACACGTCCCTGATCTACGGCCAGCAGTACATCCTGAAGATCTTCCGCAAGCTCGCGCACGGCGAGAACCGGGACCTGACGATGCACCGCGCGCTGCGGTCCGTCGGCTGCGAGCACATCGCGCTGCCGCTGGGTTCGATCTCCACGGAGCTGAACGGGCAGCCGGTCACGCTCGCGATGCTGCAGGAGTTCCTGCCGGACGCGGTCGAGGGCTGGGACATGGCCAAGACGTCGGTCCGCGACCTGATGGCCGAGGCCGACCTGCACGCGTTCGAGGTGGGCGGCGACTTCGCCGGCGAGGCGCAACGACTCGGCCACGCCGTCGCGAAGGTGCACGCCGACCTGGCGGAGGCGCTGGGCACGAAGATCGCCGACGAGGACGCGATCTCCCGCGCGGTCGAGGGCATGCAACGCCGGCTGGGCGTCGTGCTGGAGGCGGTGCCGGAACTGGGCCGCTACGAGGAGCCGCTGCGCGCCGCGTTCGAGCAGGCGCGCGAGCACATCGGCGCGTTGCCGATCCAGCACATCCACGGCGACCTGCACCTCGGTCAGGTGCTGCGGACCGTGCACGGCTGGCTGCTGATCGATTTCGAGGGCGAGCCGGCGGCGAGCGTCGAGGACCGCCTGGCACTGCGGTCGCCGTTGCGCGACGTGGCGGGGATGCTGAGGTCGTTCGACTACGCGGCACGGCAGCTGCTCGTCGGCCAGCCCGACGACGACCAGCTCGCCTACCGCGCGATGGAGTGGACGAAGCGCAACCGCGCCGCGTTCTGCGACGGCTACGCCGAGGTGGCGGCCGACCCGCGGGACAACGTGCCGCTGCTGCGCGCTTTCGAGCTGGACAAGGCGGTCTACGAGGTCGCTTACGAGCACGCCAACAGGCCGGAGTGGTTGACGGTTCCCCTGTCGTCGATCGCCCGGATGACCAGCGGAGGAGAGTAGACCGTGAAGGCCGACCTGGACCGGCTCCTGTCAGGTGCGCACCACGACCCGCACTCGGTGCTGGGTGTGCACACCGTCGGCGACCAGGTGATCGCGCGGGCCCTGCGCCCAGGCGCGACGTCGGTCGCCATCTCCTGGGGCGACAAGCAGGTCGAACTGCCACGCATCGCGGACGCCCTGTTCGAGGGCGAGCTGCCCGAGACGCCCGGCGACTACCGGCTGCTGGTCAGCTACGGCGACCACACGGTCGAGGTCGACGACCCGTACCGGTGGCTGCCGACCGTGGGCGAGCTGGACCTGCACCTGATCGGCGAGGGCCGGCACGAACGGCTGTGGGACGTGCTGGGCGCGCACGTCCGTTGCTACGAAACGGCTTCCGGTGACGTCACCGGCGTCTCGTTCGCGGTGTGGGCCCCGAACGCGCGCGGCGTGCGCGTGACCGGTGACTTCGACGGCTGGGACGGGCGCGCGAACCCGTTGCGCTCCATGGGTTCGAGCGGCGTCTGGGAGGTGTTCCTGCCGAACGTCGTGCCGGGGTCGCGGTACAAGTTCCGCATCCTCGGCCAGGACGGCGTGTGGCACGAGAAGGCCGACCCGATGGCGTTCGCCACGGAGGTCCCGCCGCAGACGGCCTCGGTCGTCACGCGGTCGGAGTACCAGTGGCAGGACGACGAGTGGACGGCGAAGCGCGCGGCCACGCAGTGGGCGAACGCGCCGATGTCGATCTACGAGGTGCACCTGGGCTCGTGGAAGCCGGGGCTGAGCTACCGGGAGCTCGCGACCGAGCTCGCGGACTACTGCGTGGACATGGGCTTCACGCACGTCGAGATGCTGCCGGTGGCCGAGCACCCGTTCGGTGGTTCGTGGGGCTACCAGGTCACGTCGTACTACGCGCCGACCTCGCGGTTCGGCACGCCGGACGACTTCCGGTACTTCGTCGACACGCTGCACCAGCGCGGCATCGGCGTGCTGGTCGACTGGGTGCCCGCGCACTTCCCGAAGGACGCCTGGGCGCTCGCGAAGTTCGACGGCACGCCGCTGTACGAGCACGCCGACCCGCGCCGCGGTGAGCAGCTCGACTGGGGCACGTACGTCTTCGACTTCGGGCGCAACGAGGTCCGGAACTTCCTGGTGGCGAACGCGCTGTACTGGATCGAGGAGTTCCACCTCGACGGCCTGCGCGTGGACGCCGTCGCGTCGATGCTCTACCTCGACTACTCGCGGCCGGAGGGCCAGTGGCTGCCGAACGAGTTCGGCGGGCGCGAGAACCTCGACGCGGTCCGGTTCCTGCAGGAGCTGAACGCGACGGTCTACAAGCGGCACCCCGGCATCGTGATGATCGCCGAGGAGTCGACGGCGTGGCCGGGCGTGACGCGGCCGACGCACCTGGGCGGGCTCGGGTTCGGCTTCAAGTGGAACATGGGCTGGATGCACGACACGCTGCACTACCTGTCGCGTGAGCCGGTGCACCGCTCGTTCCACCACAACGAGATGACGTTCTCGCTGGTCTACGCGTGGAGTGAGAACTTCGTGCTGCCGCTCTCGCACGACGAGGTGGTGCACGGCAAGGGCTCGCTGTGGGAGCGGATGCCGGGTGACGACTGGAACAAGGCCGCGGGCGTGCGGTCGCTGCTCGCGTTCATGTGGGCGCATCCCGGCAAGCAGCTGCTGTTCATGGGCGGCGAGTTCGGGCAGCGGCAGGAGTGGTCGGAGTCGCGGTCGCTCGACTGGCACCTCGTCGAGCAGGAGCCGCTGCACCAGGGCATCCAGAAGCTGATGCGCGACCTGAACGCGGTGTACAAGCAGGCGGCGGCGCTGTTCAGCCACGACGTCACGCCCGAGGGCTTCCAGTGGATCGACGCGAACGACTCCGGCGGCAACGTCCTGTCGTTCCTGCGGATCGGTGAGGACGGCTCGACGCTCGCCTGCGTGGCGAACTTCTCCGGCTCGCCGCACCACGACTACCGGGTCGGCCTGCCGTCGTCCGGGCGCTGGAAGGAGCTCGTGAACACCGACGCCGAGCACTACGGCGGGTCGGGCGTGGGCAACATGGGCGGTGTCGAGGCCGAGGCCAGGCCGTGGCACGGGCGCCCGTACTCGGCGATCCTGCAGCTGCCGCCGTCCGGTGTGCTGTGGCTCGTTCCCGAGACCCCCGGTGTGCTGGGCGAGGCGGACTGACGCGGCGCGGCGGGCTGATCCGGTCAGGTGAACCTGTTCAGCCCGCCGCACGTTGCCCCTTGTATGCGCCTGACTTGGACGAGAAGGACGCCCCTCGAGCCGGCCGGCAGGCACAATGGGTTCATGCGGCACCGGAGCATCGCGCTGATCGTCGCCACCGCCCTGCTCGCGGTGGGTTGCACCGCTGAGATCCCTGGGCAGCCCCGCGCCGCCAAGGTGGTGAAGAAGGAGGCGTCCAGCCCCACCATCCAGGTGCGGGGCTCGGACAACGGCCCCATCGACAAGCTGGCCGCCACCGCGCTGACGGACATCGAGGAGTTCTGGACGGACTCGTTCCAGAGCACCTTCAACAAGCCGTGGAAGCCGCTGACCGGCGGGTACTTCTCGGTCGACACGGCCGACGCCTCCGCGAAGCCGCCGCCGTGCACGCAGAAGGCCGCCGACGTGGAGGGCAACGCGTTCTACTGCCCGGCCGCCGACGCGATCGCGTGGGACCGCGCGTCGCTGCTGCCGGTGCTGCAGGACCGCTTCGGCGAGGCCGCGGTGGTCGTGGTGCTCGCGCACGAGATCGGCCACGCCGTGCAGAACCGCATGGGCATCACGCCCGAGGCGGAGCGCCGCGAGCCGGACCGGTACCCGACGATCCTCACCGAGGCGCAGGCCGACTGCTTCGCGGGCGCGTTCGTGCGCAACGTGACTGACGGCAAGTCGCCGCGCCTCGACATCAACGCGGACGCCCTGGACAAGGCGCTGGGCGCGCTGATCACGTTCCGCGACCCGGTCGGCACCTCGCCGGAGGACGAGCAGGCGCACGGCAGCGCGTTCGACCGCGTGGCGGCGTTCCAGGACGGCTACGAGCAGGGCACGAAGTTCTGCTCCCAGATGACGGTCCAGAACCGCCAGTTCACGCAGCGCGCGTTCACCAGCACCACGGACCGCGCGAACGGCGGCAACCTGCCGTTCGACGACATGCTCGAGGCCGTCACGCCGGACCTCGACGGCTTCTTCAAGGACGTGGCCACGAAGGCGGGCAAGACCTGGCAGTCGCCGCGCGCCGAGGCCTCCCAGACCGAGCCGACGTGCTCCGGTGACCAGGGCCCCGTCGCGTACTGCCCGTCGGACAAGACGATCAAGATCGACACCAAGGAAGAGCTGCCGGACCTGCACAAGGAGTTCGGCGACTACGCGACGGGCACGCTGATCGCGACCCGGTACGCGATGGCCGAGCTCGCGGTGCTGGGCAAGCCGACCGAGGGTGAGAAGGCGTCCGCGGCGGCGCTGTGCCTGGCCGGGGCTTACACGGGCGCGGTGTTCCAGCGGCAGGACGGCTTCGGGCTCTCGCCGGGCGACTTCGACGAGGCCGTGACGGTGCTGCTCCAGTTCGACTACGCGGCCCGGGACGCGAAGGGCGGCAACCCGGTGGACCCCGGCTTCCAGCGCGTGGCCCGGTTCCGCGAGGGCGTGTTCGAGGGCGCCAAGAAGTGCGGCGTCTGACGGTCAGCGTCGTTCGACGGGCGCCTGGTCGGCCACGACCGAGATGCGCGCGCCCGGAATCGTGAGCGTGCCGCCCTTGAGGTCCGTGTTCCGCACGGTGACCTCGGTGAACGTCGCGAACGGCACGGTCAGCGGTGGCGGGTGCGCCGCGGTGTAGTCGACCGGGATCTTGATCCCGAGCAGGTCGAGGTTGCCCTTGAGCTGGATCGTGTACAGCTCGATGCGGCCCGACGACACCGTGGACGTGCTGCCCGGCCGTGCCGCCGTGACGAGCTTGACGCCCGGCGAGACCTCGGCGGACTGCACCAGGTCCCTGATCTTCATGTCCGACGCGGTGAACTTCAGGACCTTGACGACCTGCCCGTTCAGCAGCGCGTCGACGACACCGGCGAAGTTCAGCCCACCGAGGTCGAGCCGGGACGCCGTGAGCGTCCACTCGCGCCCTCCACCCGCCACCGGGGCAGGGGCCGGTGGCGGGGGTGCCGGTGTCGAAGGCTCCGTGCTGGTCGGCGGAACGGACACGGACGACGCCGGCGGCGGAGTGGCGCTGGTGCTCGACGCGGGTGGTGGCTCCGACGTGGTGCTGGTCGGCGCCGGTGAGCTGCTGCCGGGAGCGGACGACGGCGGTGGCTCGGTGCTCGACGGCGGTTGCAGCGCCAGCACCGCGGCCATCGCCGCGGCGGCCAGCGGGTGTGCTCGCATCACGTGGGCTGGACCGTCTGCGAAGGCTCTTCGGCTGTCTTCCGCTTCTTGGGCTCATCGGTCCACGCCACGGCGAGCGCACCGCCGAGCAGGCTGAGGACCGTGCCCGCCAGGAAGCCGCCGAGGTTGGTCACGACGAGCGCGACCAGCGACAGCAGCACCGTGACGATGCCCGCCGCGAGCCGGAACTTCGGCTGCACCCACAGCGACACCGCGCAGATCGCGAGCAGCGTGCCGATCAGCAACGCGGACGTGCCGCCGATCGTCTTGATCGAGATGACCATGTCGCCGAGCTTCACGCCGACGAACGGCGGGAACAGGATGATGAGCGCGCCCGCGGCCACGAAGAGACCGGCCCAGAAGGGCCGGCCACGTCGCCACGCGGTGAAGCCGCGCCAGAGCGTCAGAAGCACTCTTGCTTCCCCTGGCGAATGGTCAGGTTCATGCCCTTGAACCTGATGGTCTGGGCCGTGGTGGCCCAGGCGGTCTGCTGCAGCGAGGTGATGTTCGCCGTGTCGGCCTGCAGGCCGAACGAGCCCGGCAGACCCCGGAGGTTCTCCGGTCCCTTGGTCACCTTGTTGGCGTCGATGCCGATCTCGGGGTTGCCGAGGACCAGGTCCCCGTTGAGGTCGGTGAGGTTGACGACCAGGTTCTCGGCCGACATGCCGCCCACGCCGTCCGCGGTGATGCGCATCGTGATGTCACCGACGATCGGCATGTTGGCGACGAACACCGACTGGCAGAACTTGTCGAGCCTCGCCGTCTTGAAGCCGCTGACCGCGACGACGTGCGTCTTGCCGGCGCCCGCGTCCACCCCGCCGAACTGGACGAACCCCTGACCCACCAGGTTGTCGGCGGACACCTTGAAGTTGGTGCCGGACACCGCGAACGAGGCGGCCAGCGCTCCCTGGGACATGCCGAAGAGGAGGGCACCCGCGCCTATCGCGCCGATGCCGAGCACCCCGGCGAACCGTGCCCAGCGCGTTCTACCCATACCCCCGGACTCCTTCCACGCTGAAGGCTTGCGTGAGAGGGACTTTGGGCTGGAAACATCGGCGGGACAACAAAAACGAGCCCGCGCAGTTTTGAAATCACCCCAGGGAGTGAGCAGGTTTCACGTTCGGCCCTGGCACTTGCTGCACGTGGCCGAACGCCGCTTAGTAGGGTCTGACCTCATGGGATTCGGACGAATCGCCGTCGCGCTGGCCGTGACCGCGACCTTGACGGCGTGCGCCTCCGTGGTCGAGGGCGACCCGAAGGGCGAGCGACCCGACCCCACGAAGGTCGCGGGCCTTGAGATCTCGAACGGCCCGTCCGGCCCCAAGCAGGGCGTGCCGGACGCGGACCTGAGCGTGGAGAACGGCGACGGCGGCGAGATGGACCGCCTCGCCATCAACACCCTCGCCGACGTGCAGGAGTTCTGGAAGGCCGAGATCCCCAAGTCGTTCCCCGGCAAGACCTTCGAGCCGGTGAAGCGCTTCCTGTCCTACGACTCGGGCGGCAAGGGCGTCGAGGTCTGCAAGCTCAACACCACCGGCATCGCCAACGCGTTCTACTGCGCCCTCGACGACAGCATCACGTGGGACCGCGGCGAGCTCCTCCCGATGCTGCAGGACTCGTTCGGCCCGATGGCCGTCGTGACGGTCCTGGCGCACGAGATGGGCCACGCCGTGCAGTACAAGCTCGGCCCCGCCTCGAACATCGGCCCCAACACGTCGTCGATCGTGAAGGAGCAGCAGGCCGACTGCTACACCGGCGTCTTCATGCGCTGGGTCGCCGAGAACAAGGCGAAGCACTTCGAGCTCTCCACCGGCGAGGGCCTCAACCAGGTGCTGCAGACGATGTTCTTCATCCGCGACAGCGCCGGCACGTCGTTCGAGAAGCAGGGCGCCCACGGCAGCGCGTTCGACCGCGTCTCGGCCTTCCAGTTCGGCTTCGTGCGCGGCGCCGCCCGCTGCGCCGAGATCAACGAGGCCGAGATCAACAAGCGCATCACCGAACGCCCCTTCGACCTCTCCGACACCGACCAGGGCCAGGGCCGCGGCAACGCCAAGATCGACGAGGAGAAGTACCTCAGGGCCCTCGAGGAGTCGCTGCGCGACGCCTACAAGTCGAGCGGCGCCGTCTTCCCCGCCTTCGACCGCGCGGGCATCAAGCCCTGCTCCGACGCCCAGACCACGTCCCCGGCCTCCTACTGCCCCGCCGTCAACCAGGTGCAGCTGGACCTCCCGCAACTGGTCAAGATCGGCACACCCCCGAAGAAGGGCACGAAGGGAGGCATCGGCGACTTCGCGGCGTTCGCCGTCATCGCCTCCCGCTTCTCCCTGTCGATCCAGCACGCCACGGGCTTCAAGCTGGACGACGACGCCGCAGGCCAGCGCACCGCGTGCCTCACCGGAGCCTGGGCGGGCCTCACCAACCGCCCGGACGCGGCGGCGAACCTCAAACTCTCCCCCGGCGACCTGGACGAGGCCGTGGCGGAACTCCTGGCCGACGACAGCCTCATCGCGGCAGACGTCAACGGCAAAGCCGTCCCCTCCGGCTTCGCCCGCGTGGAAGCCTTCGGCGACGGCTTCTTCCGAGGCCTCTCGTTCTGCGTGAAGAAGTACTCGGTTTGATCAGCCGATCGACCCCGATCGATACTCACTGACGTGCTCACCGATGAAGCCACGACCTACGCCTCGTGGTTCGCGACCCTGTCCGACCCGACCAGGGTCCGCCTGCTCCACCACGTGGCCTCGGCACCAGCCCCGGTCACCGTGGGAGAGCTGACCACCCTGCTGGGCGTGAGCCAGTCCACCTGCTCACACCACGTCCGCAAACTGGCCGAGGTCGGCTTCCTCCAGATCCAGCGCGAGGGCACCACCACCCTCGTCACAGTGAACCCGGCCTGCTGCACAGGCCTCCCCCACGCGGCAGACGCGGTGATGGGCGCCCTCTCCACAGGCACCCTCCGCCCAGCGGAGGGCGTCAAGATGCGCGCGATGACCGCCGCCGACTGGCCAGAGGTCCGCCGCATCTACGGCGAGGGCATGGCGTCGGGCAACGCCACCTTCGAAACCGAGGTCCCGTCCCGCAGAACCCTGGAGTCCAAGTGGCTACCGGACCACCGCTGGATAGCCGAGGTGGACGGCGCCGTGGCGGGCTGGGCGGCGGCCACCCCGGTCTCGGCGCGCGAGTGCTACGCGGGCGTGGCGGAGACGTCGATCTACGTGGCCGACAGCGCGCAGGGCAGAGGCGTGGGCAAAACCCTGCTGCACCACCAGGTCGCGGCCGCGGACGCGGCGGGCCTGTGGACGCTGCAGGCGGTCATCTTCCCGGAGAACCGGGCCAGCATCGCGCTGCACCACAAGGCGGGGTTCCGCACGGTGGGATTGCGGGAGCGGATCGCGCAGCACCACGGCAGGTGGCGGGACACCGTCCTTTTGGAACGGCGACGCGCTTAGGCGAGATGGCAGGGCCCGGCGGGGCTGCACCGGGTGAGGCTGCGCTGGGTGGGCGGGCACGCCCGACGGCCGCGATGCCGAAGGCGAGCCGTCTTCAGCAAAGAGGAACCGGCGGTGGGGTCCCATCACGAGTCGCGCCACAGCTCCTGCTGCATGCCTGCTCTTGGTGCGGCTTGTGATGGGACCCCACCGCCACCGCAACCACACTACGAAACAGGCGGCCGCTTTAAGCAACAGGCGTGCCATCTATCTGCCCACGGCGCTGACCCCCTGATCAGATTGCCGCGGGTCTGGGGGCAGAGCCCCCAGGGGAAGCACGCAACAGAAACCCGCCGCACCCAACAGGGGTACGCGCCAAACCGACGCGTCAGTACAAAGCAGAAGCCAACGCCCGCCGAGCAGCAGCAACCCGAGGATCATCAGCCGGGAACAGCTCGAACAACCCCACCAAGTGGGCCCGAACCCGATCCCGATCCTCCCCGAAAACCCGCCGAACGGTGGAAACCAACCGAGAAAAGGCTTCCTCGACCATCTGCCCGGCAACCTGGGCATCGGCGGCAGCCAACTGAGCGTCGATGTCCTCAGGCGCCCCATCGGCCTTGGCGATCACCGCAGGATCAACGGCCTCGGCCCGCTCAGCGAACCGAGCCTGCGCCAGCCCTTCCTTGGCCAACTCGTTCGAAGGCTCAGAAGCGAGAATCTCCGAGTAGAACCCCTGAGCGGCGACGTAGTCCCCACGCTCAAAAGCTTCCTCAGCAGCAACGATCCGAGGATCCTCAGGAATCTCCTCGGGCTCGACCGGCCCCCCGGCCCGAGCCTCGCCGGCACGAATCCCGGGCAACCGGTCCCGCAGAGCGTCCAGCAACCGGGCGATCCACTGCGACAACTCGGCGTCGGCAATGGGCCCGCCAAAAGCATCAATCGGCTGACCAGCAGCAACGGCCACGGTGGTCGGCACGGACTGCACCCCGAACGCCTGCCCGATCCGCGGCGCGGTCTCCAGATCGACCCGCGCCAGGATCCAGGCGCCGCCGGACGCCGAGGCGTGACGGGTCAGGGTCGCGGCCAGCTGCTGCGACTCCGGGCTGTACGAGGCGCCCAGCAGCACCACGACGGGCACCTGCAGGGACTGTTCGACGACCGCCTGGAAGGAGGCCTCGGTGACGTCCACGATCCACGGCACCGAAGAGCCGTTGTCAGGTGCCGGGGCACCGGCGGGGGCGGGGGACGCCGCGGCGGTGCGGGCCGCGTCGGCTCGGGCCTTCAGGGCGCCCAGGTCGACGGCGCCCGAGAGCGCGGCGGACAGTGCGGCGGTCTTGCGAGGATCAGGCCTTGTCACGTGTTCCATCCTGGCACGGCTAGTTCCCGGACCGGGTCCAGGGCCATCGGGTTGACGCGCATCGCCTCGTTGGCCGAGGCGATGCGGAGAGCGAGCGGTGTCATCAGGTCGATGAACCGCGATGTGCGTTCCTCACCCAACGCCTCCCACGGCGCCCGGGCGGCCTCGTCGGTCGCTCGTTCCACCGCGGGGAGGTCGCCGGGCAGGTCCGCGACTTCTTCCCACTCCTCGACAGTCCAACCACGCGCGGTGCGCATGTATGCCGGGTCGAGGGAATGTTCACGGGCGTAGAGCGCAAGCGCTTGGCACGGGCCCACGCCGGCCGCGACCAGCGCCGCCACGTGGCCGTCGCCGCGGGCCTCGCGCAGGATCGTGCAGGCGTGCCACAACGCCAGGTGGGGCTCGGAGGGCCACGGCAACGCGCGGTTCGCCGCGGCCAGCGGCCGGCCTGCCAACGGGCTCGCCAGAGCGGCCTCACGAGCCAGAGCAGCGGCTTCCGAGATCTCCGGCGTGTCCACCGAGCCCAGCAGACGGCGCAGAGCCCCGTCGACGCCCTCCAGCCGGGCATCGAGAAAAGCAGAAGGCGACGCCACCTCCCACGCGTCCGGCAGCGCGCGGTGGACCATGCGCGGCGCGAAGTTGTAGAAGACCGCCGTCACCAGTTCCGGCGACGCGGCGCCCAGGGGTGCGGCGCGCAGGCCGAAGTAGCCCATCCAGCCGCCCTTGCAGCCCAGCGCGTCGGTCGCCGCGCGGGATTCGGGCGTGAAGTACGTGACGTCGTGGTAGGGCTCGAACCTCAACCACAGCTGCCTCGCGTCCACGCCCGACACGCTAACCCAGCCGGAGTCGCCGCACGGGTCCACTCACCGTGGCGGCGTAGAGCGTTCGGCCATCCGAGGACGCTCTCACGGCGTGTCGGCGAGGTGCTCCTCGATCCGGTCGACCTTGGCCCTGAGCTGACCGGTGTAGCCGGGGCGGATGTCGGCCTTGAGCACGAGGGACACGCGCGGCGCGGCGGCCTGCACGGCCTCCGTCGCGCGCTTCACGACGTCCATCACCTCGTCCCACTCGCCCTCGACCAACGTGAACATCGCGTTGGTCTCGTTGGGCAGTCCGGACTCCCGCACGACGCGGACCGCCTCGGCCACGGCCTTCGCGACGCCTCCCGACGAGTCCGAACCGGACGGAGCAACGCTGAACGCGACGAGCACACGAGCCTCCTGCTGATCACGGGTTGTACTGACTGGTAGCTTCGGTGCCCATGACACCGCTGCCGTTCGATCCGATCGCCCGCGCGGCCGAACTGTGGGACGACCGGGTGGGGTCGTCCACGTCGATGGCCGCGGTCACGAGCGTCATGCGTGTCCAGCAAATCATCCAGTCCGCCGTGGACGCAGCCCTCAAGCCGCACGGTCTCACGTTCGCGCGCTACGAGGCGTTGGTGCTCCTCTACTTCTCCCGCAAGGGCGCGCTGCCGATGAGGGTGATGGGCGAGCGCCTGCAGCTGCACCCGACGAGCGTCACGAACATCGTCGACCGGCTGGAGAGCGACGGCCTCGTCCGCCGCACCCCGCACCCGACCGACCGCCGCACCACGCTGGTCGAGATCACCGACGCGGGCCTGCAGCGCCGGGAGAACGCGACCGCGGCCGTCGTCGAGGTCAACCTCGGCCTCAAGGGCCTCACCGACCGCCAGACCGAGCAGCTCACCGACCTGCTCGCGAAGGTGCGCCGGGCGAGCGGCGACTTCGAGGATTAATTCGGCTGCGCGGCCGGGCCCGCCTGTGGCCTGATGGGGCGCATGTGGGATCGACCGGACCGTTCTGCCGTCGCGCTCGTCAGCACCCCCGGCGGGTTCACCGGACGCACCGGGGTGATCCCGGTCGGGACACCCGACTGGAACCACGTCGAGCCGGTCAACACCGCCCTGCGCGCACTGCTGGGCGTGGAGACGAGCGTCCTGCGCCTGCTCTCGGCCGAGGGCGGCAGGGTGCCTTTCGGCGGCGTCGTCACCTACCACGTCGAGGCGCACGACGAGCCCGACCACAGCCTCCTCGAACCCGCTGAGGCACCGGCACCGGACGCCGAGCACCGGCTGCCGTGGGCACGACCGGGAGGTCCTGCCGAACTCGTCGCGTGGGCCGACTCGGTGATCACCCGCACCGGCCCGGTCGCGCAGGTCCGCACCTGGAACCTGTCGAGCGTGCACCGCCTGCCCACCGTGAACGGACCGGTGTGGCTCAAGGCCGTGCCGCAGTTCTTCGCCGACGAGGGCTCGGTGATCAAGATGGTCGCCGCCCACGACCCGGCGCTCGTGCCCGAGGTGCTGGCCTCCGCACCCGGACGCGTGCTGATGAGCCAGGCCGAGGGCACCAAGTGCTGGCCGGTCACCGCTGAACACGTCGAGGAGGTCGTGCCGCGCTGGGTCGCCGTCCAGCACGCGCTCGCGGGAGAACCCCGGCTCAGGCCGTCCGCCGTGCCGATGCCGGACTTCGGCCTGCCCGACACGCTCACCCACGGCGACTTCCACCCCGGCAACTGGCTCGACAGCGGCGTCGTCATCGACTGGTCCGACGCCGTCTGGGGTCACCCAGCGCTCGACGCGTGCCGGCTCATGGAGTACGCGCAGCCCGAACTGCACGACCTCGTCCGTCGCGTGTGGAGCGAGGCGTGGCTGCGGCACCGCCCGGACAGCGAGCCCCTGAAAGCCCTGGAGATCGCGCCGCGCGCGTCCAGGCTGCACAACGCCGTGAAGTACCAGGAGTTCCTCGACAACATCGAGGAGTCCGAACGGATCTACCACGAGGGCGACCCCCAGATCGAGCTCCGCGAGGCCCTGCGGCTGGTGAGCGGGTGAGCGAGCGGTCGGTCATCGCCCTGGTCAGCGCCCCGAGCGGGTTCGCGGGCCGCACGGACGCACTGCCGGTGAGCTCACCGTGGTGGCCCGACGTCGAGCCCGTCAACGAGGTGCTGGAGGACCTGCTGGGCGTCCGGACGAGCGTCCTCAGACTGGTCTCGGTGCAGGGCGGCAGGCGGCCCGCCGGTGGTGTGGTCACCTACCACGTCGAGGCGCACGGCGAACCCGACCGCACCCACCTGCACCCGGCCGCGGAGCCCGCCGCGGACGCCCCGCACCGGTTGCCCTGGGCACGGCTCGGCGGGCCGTCCGAGCTGATCGCGTGGGCCGACGAGCACGTCGAACGGACCGGCCCGCCCGTCCAGGTCAAGTCGTGGAACCTGTCGAGCGTGCACCGCCTGCCGACCGCGAACGGCGACGCGTGGCTGAAGACCGTCCCGCCGTTCTTCGCGGACGAGGGCGAGGTGATCCGGATGGTCGCCGCGCACGACCCCGGCCTGGTGCCGGAGGTGATCGCCTCGGCACCGCGCCGGGTCCTGCTGGCCGGGGCCGCGGGTCAGGCGTGCTGGGACACGAGACCGGAGCACGTCGAGGAGGTCGTGCCGCGCTGGGTCGCCGTCCAGAACGCGCTGGCGGGCGAGCCGCGGCTGAAGCCGTGCGTCGTCCCGATGCCGGACTTCGGGCTGCCGGACACGCTGGTGCACGGCGACTTCCACCCCGGCAACTGGTTCGACAGCGGCGTCGTCATCGACTGGTCCGACGTCGTCTGGGGTCACCCGGCGCTCGACGCGGGCAGGCTCATCGAGTTCTGCCGGCCCGAGCTGGGCGACCTGATCCGCCGGGTGTGGAGCGAGGCGTGGCTGCGGCACCGGCCGGACAGCCGCCCGCTCGAAGCCCTCGACACCGCCCGGCGCGCCTCACACCTGCTGCTCGCCGTGCAGTACCAGGAGTTCCTGGACAACATCGAGGACTCCGAGCACGTCTACCACCGCGACGACCCGGCGAGGGAGCTCAGAGCTGCTCGGCGGCGGGCTCGCTGAGGCGGCCGGTCTTCGAGGCCCAGCGCTCGAAGAGCACCGTGCCGAACGGCGGGATGCTCGACAGCAGGCCGAGGACGAGCGTGCGCGCGTCCCACTTCAGCGGCTCCTTCGTCATCAGCGTGACGAGGATGAAGCCGACGAAGACGATGCCGTGGATCGGGCCGAAGATCTTGACGCCGATCTCGTTCTGCACGACGACGTACTTGAAGAACATCCCGAGCAGCAGGCCCGCCCAGGAGATCGCCTCGGCGAGGGCGAGGATGCGGAACCGGCCGGTCACGCTGGAGAACGTCATGGCTCCCCATCATGAACCGTGACGGGGAGCACACGACCACCGGGCCTGTCTGGTGTGTCCTATTCCTCCCATTTGAAGACACGGGAGGCGAGGAAACCGACCACGAGCGAGAACCCGACGAGCACGGCGGCCGGCACCGCCAGGGCCTCGATCCCCTTGCCGCGCACCAGCACGTCGAGCATGCCGTCGTTCATGTGCCGCAACGGGAACGCCTTCGACACGGCCTGCAGCCACGCGGGCGCCTGGTCGACGGGGAAGAACGTGCCGGACAGGAACGCCATCGGCAGCACCACGATGTTCGCGGCGGCCGACGCGGCCTCCTCGGTCTTCGCGAACGCGCCGACCAGCATGCCGAGCGCGAAGAACGCGATGGTTCCCAGCAGCAGCAACGGGATCGCGAGCCACCACGCCCCGGACAGCCTCAGGCCGAACACGGGCAGCGAGGCGACGCCGATGAAGGTGGCGCCCTGCACGAGCGCGACGCCGGCGCTGACCAGGATCCGCGACGACAGCACGGACGTCGTCGAGATCGGCGCCAGCCGGATTCGGCGCAGCACCTGCTTGCGGCGCCACGACACGAGGGTCAGCGCCGACCCGAACACCGCCGACACCGCCACACCCCACGACAGGATGCCCGGCGTCAGGTACTGGATCGGCTTGAGCGTGGCGTCCTCGACCTTCTCCGCGGTGAACGTGAAGGTCGGCGGCTGCCCGGTCGCGGCGAGGTTCGCCCTGTCCACGAACCCGTTCACGATCCCGACCACCGTCGCGGACCGCACCTGGTCGCTCTGCGCGAACCGCAGGTCGATCCGCTGGCCGCGAACGACCAGCGCGGCGGGCAGGTCACCGTCCTGCACCTTCCGCACGGCCGCGTTCTCGTCGTCGTAGGACTCGAACTCCAGCGCGCCGCTCTCGCGCAGCGCGGACACGACCGGCCCGTCCCCGACCAGCGCGATCTTGGTCCTGTCCTCGCCCGCGTCCCGCAGGAGCAGGCCGAAGATGATCAGGAACATCAGCGGGAACAGGAAGGTGAAGAACAGTGTGGCCTTGTCCCGGACGAAACCCTTGAGCATCGCCACGGAGAGCGTCTTGAACGCGGTCATGCGCGGTACTCCCGTCCGGTCAGGTCGAGGAACACGTCCTCGAGAGTGGCCGTGCGGACCTGCAGTCCGTCGAGCGCGCCGCGTTCGGCCAGCGCCGACAGCACGGGAGCGGGGCGGCGGGTCGAGAGCGTCAGCGACACCTCGTCCTCGTGGGCCTCGTCGACGCCGTCGAGCGCGGATGCGTCCACAGCGGACAGAAGCCCCTTCTGCAGCGTCACGTGCGTCGGCGCGTCGAGGCCGCGCACCAGCACCGCGGGCCGGTCGAGTGCGAGGACCCTGCCGTTGTCCATGATCGCGACGCGGTCGCAGAGGATCTCGGCCTCGTCGAGGTAGTGCGTGGTGTAGACGATGGTCTTGCCGCGTTCCTTGATGGCGCGCAGCACGTCCCAGAGGTTGCGGCGCGCCTGCGGGTCCAGCGACGCGGTCGGTTCGTCCAGGAACACGATGTCCGGGTCGTGCACGAGCGCGCACGCGATTGAGAGCCGCTGGCGCTGACCGCCGGAGAGCTTGTTCTCCTGCTCGTTCGCCTTGTCCGCCAGGCCGACCAGCTCGAGCATGTCCGCGGCCGTACCGGCGCTCACCCCGTAGAGAGCACCGAACGTCTGCAGCTGCTCCTTCGCCGTCAGTTTGTCGAAGAACGACGTCGCCTGGAGCTGAACACCGATGCGCGGCAACAACTTCACGTTGCGCGGCCACGGGCTCTCACCGAGCAGCACCACCTCGCCGCTGTCGGGTTCGCGCAGCCCCTCCACGATCTCGAGCGTGGTGGTCTTCCCGGCGCCGTTGGGCCCCAGGATGCCGAAGAACTCGCCTTCGGCCACGGTGAACGAGACCCCGTCCACCGCCTTCAGCTCGCCGTAGCTCTTGCGGATGTCCCGCACCACGACCGCGGACCGTTCCTCCGTCATGGCCGTGACGGTAGGTCAGCGGGTGCGGGTTCGCGGCACGGAACGACCAAAGTCGCCGCGAAGTCGAGACGAACGACCTATCCGCCCGCGACCAGCAACGGGCAGGCGGTGTAGACGTCGTTCAGCCTTCGCAGCGCCGCCGCGAACTGGTCGAACCGGGCGCGCGGGACCGCCGTGCGGACCTCACCGATCACCTGCCACAGGTAGCGGTGCTCGGCGGTCTCCACGACCGGCGCCGGCACCCCGGACGGCACGTCGGCGGCGAACTCGAGCGCCACCGCCGCGGCGCGCAGGCACGCGGTCGCGAGGGTCACGCAGTCCTCGACGAGGGTGCGGTCGTCCTCGGCGCGCAGGACACCGTTGACGGCGAACCGGACGGCCTGCATCAGCGCGAGGTAGAGGCGCTGGCCCGCCAGGGCGCGTTCGCGCGGCAGGTTCTCGGTGCCGGGGCCGGGGGTCACCACGGTCATGCCGACCTGGGGGCGGCGCAGCACGTGGTCGAAGAGCGCGGTCGGGGCCCAGAGCAGGGTGCGCCAGGAGTCCTCGGTGACCGAGGTGCCCATCCTGGCCGCGTTCTCCAGCACGTCGAGGTAGGCGATCAGGACACCGGACAGGAACACGCCGCCGCGGTCGCCGCCGACCCGTTCGACCCCGAAGCGCTGGTCGATGGGGCACACCTGCACGCGGTGAGCGGGCGACCACTCGATGACACCGCTGTTCGCGAGCACCACGCGCGCGAGCCGTTGGTGCACGGGCGATGCCGAGAGCACCGTGTCGTCCAACCCCATCTGCACGAGCGTGGAGGCGGCGTGCTGCAACCCCTCGCGCCGTTGCGGCACGAGGTCGGGGTGCAGCAGGCGGAACGGTTCCACGTCGCCCCCTTGTCGTCGTTCCGACCACGATGAACGGCGGGGGGCGGGAAGTCATCCGGATGCAGCGCAGCGTTACGTCTCAGTTGGACGCATTAGTGCGTTCGGGCCCAGGCCGCGAGCTGCGTCCGAGACGAAAGGTTCAACGTGGTCTTCACGTTGTGCACGTGGGATTCCACAGTCCTGTGCGAAATACCGAGTTTGGCGGCGATCTGGGCGTTCGTCAATCCCTGGGCCACCAGCTCGACGACCACGCGCTGGCGGTCGCTCAGCACCGCGTCCCGCACGATCTCCTTGTCCAGCGCGGTTTCCAGGGCGTGCCGCGCGTCCATCGACCGTCCGGCCGCGAGCGCGCGCTGGAACGCCGCCGGGGAGAGGGATTCCCGCGAGAGTTCCAGTGCGGTGGCCATCTTCCGCCGCCACCACGGTTCCGGCGGGACGACCCACGTCGTGCGCATCTGCTGGCAGGCCACCAGAAGCCGCACGCCGAGCTCGTGCCGTCCGGACGCCATCGCGACGAGGCCGCGGCCCTCGATCGACTCGACCGCGGCCCGAGGCGTCTCCGCCATCATGCGCGCGCTCTCGGCGAAGTGCGCGCCGGCCGTCGCCAGGTCCCCCCGTTCCAGGGCGATGCAGCCCGACGTGTGCACGGCGATGGCCACGACGTCCTGTCGCGCGTGGACTCTGAGCACCGGCAACGCGCTGTCGACGAGGTGGGCGGCCCCGTCGGTGTCACCGTCCACGAGCAACCGCCAGCCGAGGTTCTGGCTGGACACGGCGACGCTCACGTCGTTGCCGTTGCGTGCGCCGTACTCGATCGATCGGCGCAACGCCCGTGCGGCGTTCAGCGCGTCGCCCAGGCCCTCGTGGGCGTGCGCCAGCGTCCGGTACAGGCGACACATGATCAGGTCCTGTCCACCCGCCTCCGCCGTCGCGATCGCTTCCAGGGCGTGCTCCACGGCCTCTTCGTGGCGTTGCTCGTGGGCCGCGAGCAGAGACGCGTACTCCAGCGCGAGGATCCGGTAGCGGGCGTCGGCGGGCGACTGGTGCAGCACCTGCATCAGCACCGCGCCCGCCTGGGCGAAGTAGCCGCGGTCGAAGCAGACCCTGAGCAGCATCGTGGCGAGCATCAGCCGGCGGTCGTCCCGCGGCGCCACCAGATGGGCGAACGCGTACGCCACGTTGTCGTACTCCTGGTGCTGCGCCTGCACCTGACCGGGCGTGAGGATCGACGACGAGACGCCGGGCTCGCCTTTTTCGCACAGCCAGGCGACGATCCGCTCGGCCGTCACCTCGCGCTCGCCGTGCTCCCCGAGCCGTTCCTCGGCGTAGAGGCGGATCGACTCGAGCATCCGGAACCGGCCGTCGTTCTCCCGCGCCACCAACGACTTCGCCTGCAACGCCGTGAGCGGCCCGATCACCGAACGGCCGTGCACCACCTCGGCGATCTCCAGCCCGAACCCGCCGGGCAGCAGCGCGAGCCGCCGGAACAGCTCCTTCTCCTGCGCGGTCAGCAGGTCGTGGCTCCACGTGATGGCCGCGCGCAGGCTCTGGTGCCGCGCCTGCTCACCGGCGTCGGTCAGCAGGTCGAGCCGGTGGTCGAGGCGGTCCGCGAGCTCGGGCGGGGGCACGGAGAGCCTCGCCGCGAGCTCCACCGCCAGCGGCAGGCCGTCGAGCCGCGCGCAGATCGTCTCGACGGTGTGGTGGTCGCCGCCCGCTCCTGCGCGTTCGCGAAAGAGCCTCGCCGCGTCGGCTCCCATGCCGCGCAACGGGTAGACGGCCTCGCCGATGGACCGCAGCGCCTCCCTGCTCGTCGCGAGGACCTGCACGTGCGGGCAGCGCGACAACAGCGCGTCCACCACCTCGCAGCACTCCTCGACGAGGTGCTCGCAGTTGTCCACCAGCAACAGGATCCGGCGGTGGTGCAGCTCGTGGACCAGCGTCGTCCGCAACGCGACACCCGCGTGCTGGTACACCCCAACGGCTTCCGCGAAGGCCTGCACGACCTGGTCGGCGCGGCTCAGCCGGCCCAGCTCGACGGTGCGGACCTCGGTCCGCCTGCACCGCCGGGCCAGCTCGACGGCGAGCCGCGTCTTCCCGACCCCCGCCGGA
The DNA here is from genome assembly GCF_024125735.1 of Lentzea sp. HUAS12. NCBI lineage: Bacteria > Bacillati > Actinomycetota > Actinomycetes > Pseudonocardiales > Pseudonocardiaceae > Lentzea > Lentzea sp. HUAS12. The sequence goes on along the minus strand of NZ_CP099738.1, from coordinate 8,353,425 downwards.
CCGACGACCGTGAGCATCCTGTGCTTGCGCAGCAACAGGAGCAGCTCGGCGAGCTCGGCCTCCCTGCCGACGAACGCGTCGTCGTAGCCGGGCAACTCCGCGACCACAGTGGACGTACCGGCCGAACGCCGGCGGTAGGCGCGCTGACGGCACGCGTTCGAGCAGTACCGCGCCCGCGACGGCAGCGGCGCGTACTCCGTGCCACAGCTCGCGCAGATGCCCATCGGAGAAGCGTACGACCGATCCGGCGTCTCAATTGGAAAGTGTGTGGAGGTCTACCTCGAGCGTGGTCCCCTGCCACAGCTCCGCGATCTCGATCCGTTCCTTGTCCTTGGACAACCAGCCGCTCTTGACGCGGTGCACCACCTGGGTCTTCGCCGCGTCCGCCTGCTCCGCCCTGATCACGACGTCCTTGCCGTTCTCCAGGTGGATGACGGCCTTGGTGAACTTCGGCGCGTGCGGCACGAACTCACCCGTCCCAGGCACGGCGGGGTACATCCCGAGCGCGCTGAACACGTACCAGGCGGACATCGTGCCGAGGTCGTCGTTGCCCGTGACGCCCGCCGGCCCGTTGACGAACAACGTCTGCGCGGCCCGCACGACCACCGACGTCTTCTCGGGCCTGCCGATGAGCGCGTACATCCACGGCGCGTGCAGATCCGGTTCGTTGTTCGGGTTGTACCTGAACTGGTTGTAGTAGTCGTACGGCCCGACGACCCACTTCTCGCGCACGGTCCGCTTCGGGTCGACCAGCAGGTCCTGGTAGGCGAAGAAGTCGTCCAGCCGCGCCTCGGCCGCCGCCTTGCCGCCGAGCGCGGTGAGCAACCCGGTGATGTCGTGCTGCGCCAGCCACTGGTACTGCCAGGCAGTGCCCTCGTGGAACCCCTCCGGCCCCTGCGGCGTGTAGGGGTCGAGCCACGCACCACCCTGCAGCCTGGGCCGCGGGAACCCGGAGAAACCCCGGTCGGTGACGCTGTTGTCCCACAGCATGCGGTGGTTGAGCCCGCGAACCCTGAACCGCTCGGCGTCCTCCGCGTGCCCCAGCTCCCCGGCCATGATCGCGAGCGTGGCGTCGGCCAGCGCGTACTCCAGGGTCGCCGACGCGCCGTGGTGCGGGTCGGTGTCCTGCCCCTTCTTCGGGAAGCGCTTGTCGTACTGCACGAACCCGTGGGCGAGGTAGTTCGGGTTGCCGGACCTGCCCTGGAACCGGCTGGCGGCAGGAGGAACGCCGTCGGCGTTCTGGACGAGTGCGGCGTACGCCTGCTCCTCGAAGCCCTTGAGGTGGCCGAAGCGCCACAGGTCGACCAGGAACGGCGTGACCGGGTCGCCGGTCATGCAGTTGGTCTCCTGGTTCGCGTAGGCCCACCGCGGCAACCACCCGCCCTGCTCGTGGATCGCCAGAACGCTCCGCCCGATGTCCTGCGACCGCTTGGTGCGGAGCAACGCGAGAAGCTGGTTGTGCGCGCGATACGTGTCCCACAGCGAGTAGTACTCGTAGTAGGTCCAGCCGTCGGCCTGATGGACCTGGTTGTCGAACCCGCGGTACCTGCCGTCCACGTCGCTGCCGGTCAGCGGCTGGAGCAGCACGTGGTAGAGCGCGGTGTAGAAGACGGCCCGCTCGTCCCAGTCGTCCGTCTCGATCTCGATGCAGCCGAGCTCCTGCCGCCAGGCGTTCTGGGCCTCGTTGCGGAGCTCGTCGAACGTCTTGTCCGCGGTCTCGGCCGTCAGGTTGAGCGCGGCACCTTGTTGGTCCACTTGCGACAGTGCGGTGGCCGCCGTGACCGGGCCGGGCGTGAACGTGACCCAGGCTCCCCTCAGACCCGCACCGCCCGCGGACTCCCTCTGGTTCGGCCGGGGCCCCGTCGGACCCCAGGTGCCGAACTGCTGGAACGGCCGGTCGAACCGGGTGGTGAAGTGGGTGAGGTAGGGACGGCCGCCGCAGAACGCCTGCGTCTCCACGGTTCCGGCGATCGTGCGGTCGTCGAGGACTCTGATGGAACTGGCGCTGACCGGCTCCTTGTCGTTGGCCTGGCCGACGTTGACGAGGAGCGTGCCGCCGACGCCGTTCGGGAACGCGTACCGCTCGACCCCGGCGCGCGTGGTCGCGGTGCACTCGACGGTGATGTCGTTCTGCAGCTTGACCTTGTAGTAGCCGGGCTTGCCGATCTCGCCGTCGTGGGTGTAGCCCGTGGCGTACCGCTTGTGGTCGAAGGACTGCGGCAGTTGCACGACCGGGAGGATCGGGACCAGGCCGCCCTGCTCCCAGCAGCCCGCGCCGGACAGGAAGAAGTGGCCGAAGCCGCGGATCTGCCGGTCGTCGTAGCGGTAGCCGGCGTAGTGGGAGCCGATCGGGCTGCTGTGGGCCTTGCCGAACGGCATGGACGCGCCCGGGAAGGTGTTGCCCTCGTCCTTGGTGCCGATGAAGGTGTTGACCGACTCGATGGGATCCAGTGCGTCCACGGGTTTCACCCTAGAGGGGATTTTCGGGGATGGCGGGGTGGGCGGGTGGTCCGGTCGGGTGGTGCGGGGGCGGGTTGCCTCGGCTTCGCCATTGCGTTGACACGAGGTCTCTTCGCGTCCACGGCCTCAGCGACAACGCGAGCCACCGCCAAGCCGCGCCACCCCATCGGCGGAGCTTCGAAGGGACCGGGCCGGGGTGCAACCGCCGCCGCATGCGCACCCCGGCCCGGGGGCCTTCAACCGGACCACACCCGCCGCAGGAAGCGGAACGCGGTCCGTCACCAAGAGACTGCGGAGCGCACACGCTCAAGGTCAAGACCACGACGATCACTTGTCCACTTCTGGACAAACGAGGGTGGCACGAGGTGGCTTGAACGGTGAGGAAGTGTTGACAAGGGCGTAAAGCCGGGGTGAGATACGGCCACTATGACAACGTTGTCCCCCAGCGGGCCCGTAGCCGGTCAGCGCAAGGTACGTCGCGCGACGATGAACGACGTCGCGCGGTTGGCGGGCGTCAGCATCAAGACCGTCTCGCGCGTGGTCAACGACGAGCCGGGTGTGCACCCGTCCACCGCCGAGCGCGTGCTCGCGGCCATCGACCAGCTCGGGTTCCGGCGGAACCTGAGTGCCCGCAACCTGCGCCGGGGGTCGTCCACCGGCACGATCGGGCTGGTGCTGGAGGACGTCGGCAACCCGTTCTACTCCGGCGTGACCCGCGCTGTCGAGGAAATCGCCCGCCTGCGCGGCAGACAGGTGATCTCGGGGTCGTCGGACGAGGATCCCGGGCGTGAGCGCGAGCTGGCGCTGGAGTTCTGCTCCCGCAGGGTGGACGGCCTCCTCATCGTGCCCGCGGGGTTGCAGCACAGCTACCTCGTGCCGGAGATGCGCGCCGGGACGCCCGTGGTGTTCCTGGACCGGCCGGCCGGGGACGTCGTCGCCGACACGGTGCTGGTGGACAACATCGGCGGGACCGTTGAGGCCGTCACGCATCTGGCTTCGCACGGGCACCGTCGCATCGCGTTTCTCGGGGACGCGCCGGACATCTTCACCGCCAACGAGCGGCTGCGCGGGTACCGCGAGGGCTGCGTGCGGGCCGGGATCGGGTACCACGAGGAGCTCGTGGCGATGGGGCCGCACGACGAGAGCAGCGTCGCGACCACGTTGCAACGACTGCAGACCATGCGTGAGCCCGCCACGGCGATCGTGGCCGGCAACAACCGCATCACCGTGTACATCCTGCGCGCTCTCGCGGGTGTCGCGGAACGGCCCGCGCTGGTGGGCTTCGACGATTTCGAACTCGCTGACCTGTTGTCGCCGCCGGTGACCGTGATCGCGCACGACGCGAGCGCGCTCGGCAAGGCGGCCACCGATTTGTTGTTCGCCCGACTGGACGGCGACAACTCACCACCGCGCCGCGTCGTGCTGCCGGTGCGCTTGGTGCCACGAGGATCCGGGGAGGTCCACGCGTGAGTTCTGGTGTTCTCCACCAGCCTGTCAGCTTGCCCGCCAACCAGCCGAAGCAGTTCTACCGCGGCGGGGAGGCGATCGCCGCGCTGCGCGGCGGGACGAGCGGCGACTTCGGTCCCGAGGACTGGGTCGCGTCGACCACGACGCTCTTCGGGCGCAGCGACGCCGGGTTGACAACGTTGCCGAACGGCGTGCTCCTGCGCGACGCGGTGCAGGCGGACCCGACGGGATGGCTCGGCGCGGACCACGCGGCCAAGTTCGGCGGGGACACGGCGCTGCTGGTGAAGCTGCTCGACGCGGGCCAGCGCCTGCCCGTGCACTGCCACCCGTCCAACGCGTTCGCGTCCTCGCACCTGAACTGCCGCCACGGCAAGACGGAGGCGTGGATCGTCGTCGGCACGACGGGGCCGAATCCGACCGTCTACATCGGATTCCGCGACGACGTGCCCGCCGACACCGTCTCCGACTGGGTCGCCACGCAGGACACCAAGGCGATGCTCGACGCGCTCAACCCCGTCTGCGTCCGGCCCGGCGACACGGTGTTCGTGCCCGCCGGCGTCCCGCACGCGATCGGCGAGGGCGTGTTCATCGTCGAACTGCAGCAGCCCACCGACTTCTCGGTGACGCTGGAGTGGGAGGGCTTCCTCGCCAACGACGACATCGGTCACCTCGGTCTCGGCTACGACGTGGCGCTCGGCTGCGTCGACCGGCAGGGCTGGGGCGGCAGGCTCGACCAGCTCGTCCGCCAGACGTCCGAGAAGTGGGCGCCGTCGGTCGATCTCCTCGGCCCCGACGCGAACCCGTTCTTCCAGGCCGACCGCCTGCACGTGGAGGGTTCCTTCGCGCTGGAGCCGTCGTTCGCCGTGCTGGTGGTGCTGGAGGGCTCCGGCAAGCTCGGCGAGCTGGAGGTGCACAAGGGCAGCACCCTCGTCGTGCCGCACGCGGCGGGCGAGCTGGGGCTGACCGGTGACCTGGTGGCGATCCGCTGCCGCCCGCCCGTTCTATCCACTGTGGAGGATGCATAGAGATGAGCCGGCCGCTGCTGGAGGCTCGTGATCTCACGAAGAACTACGGCACCGTGGAAGCCCTCCGCGGTGCCTCGTTCACCGCCTACCCCGGCGAGGTCGTGTCGCTGATCGGCGACAACGGCGCGGGCAAGTCCACCCTGGTGAAATGCCTCTCCGGGGTGGAGCAGCCCACCAGCGGCACGCTCACGTTCGACGGCGAGCCGCTGCACCTGAACTCCCCCAACGACGCCCGCGACCGCGGCATCGAGACGGTGTTCCAGGACCTGGCGGTCGCGCCGGACCTCGACCCGGCCGCGAACATGTTCCTGGGCAGGGAGATCCTCAAACCCGGCGTGCTCGGCTTCTTCGGCGTGCTCGACAAGAAGGCCATGCGCAGGCAGGCGTCCGAGCACTTCACCCGGTTCGGCGCGACGCTGCAGAGCATCGACGTGCCGATCGCCGCCCTGTCCGGTGGTCAGCGGCAGTCCGTCGCGGTCGCGCGGTCCGTGGCGTGGGCGTCGAAGCTCGTCTTCATGGACGAGCCGACGGCCGCACTCGGTGTGGTGCAACGGGAACGCGTGCTGGACGTGATCAAGCGCGTCCGCGACGAGGGCATCGCCGTCGTGCTGATCTCCCACAACATGCCCGAGGTCCTGTCGGTCTCCGACCGCGTCGAGGTGCTGCGCCTCGGCCGCCGCGTGGCCCGCTTCAAGGCCTCGGACACCAGCGTCGAAGAGCTCGTCGGCGCGATGACCGGCGCGTTCACCCAGGAGGACGCCGACCAATGACGACCGATGAGAAGACAACGATGTCATCTCTGCCGGACGAGCACCGCACGCCGTTGATCAGGCGGCTGACCAGCGCGAACACGCTGTGGATCGGCCTGGTGCTGCTGGTCCTGGTCGCCGCGTTCGGCGCGATCCGCCCGGACGCGGTCTTCCAGGTGACCACGCTGCAGTTCCTGCTCGCGGAGACCGCCGTGCTGCTGGTGCTGTCGGTCGGCATGACGTTCGTGATCATCACGTCCGGCATCGACCTGTCCGTCGGCTCGGTGCTGGTGTTCGCGAGCGTCTCGTCCGCGCTGGCGATGAACGCGGTGTCCGGCGGCGACGCGACGAACGCGGGCTGGGGCGTCATCGGGTTCGGGCTGCTGGTCGCGCTCGTCAGCGGCGCGGTCTGGGGCCTGCTCAACGGCCTGCTGATCTCGCGGGCGAAGATCCCGCCGCTGATCGTGACGCTCGGGTCGTTCGGCGCGGCGCAGGGCGCGGCCCTGTTGCTCAACAACGGTTCCAACGTGTCGGGCATCCCGGACAGGCTCAACCGCACCTTCGGCTCCGGCACGTACTTCGGCATCCCGAACATCGTGATCGTGGCCGCCGTCGTCACGGCACTCGGCGCACTCCTGTTGTCCACCACGCGTTTCGGCCGCTACACCTATGCCGTCGGGTCGAACGAGGAAGCGGCCCGGCGCGTCGGCATCTCGGTGCGGGGCCACCTCACGAAGGTGTACCTGCTCGCGGGCACGCTGGCCGGTCTCGCGGGGTTCATGGGCAACGCGTTCTTCCGCGTCGCGGTCGTCACCGGCCACGAGACGGACAACCTGAACGCGATCGCCGCCGTCGTCCTGGGCGGGACGAGCATCTTCGGCGGCACGGGCTCGGTGGTGGGCACGGTGTTCGGCGTGTTCATCCCGGCGGTGCTGGAGAAGGGCCTCGTGATCATCGGGGTGAGGGAGTTCTGGCAGCCGATCGCGGTCGCGATCGTGCTGGTGGCCGCCGTGTGGCTGGACCAGACGCGGCGGCGGGCGCGCAACCAACGTTAGGGAAAGGTGGACCAATGAAGATCCGCTCCGCAGTGGTCGTCTCCGCCGCCTTCCTGCTCGCCGCGTGTGGCGGGGGTGGGCAGATCGGTGACTCGAACTCTCAGAACTCGGCCGCGAACAAGAAGCTGGTGCTGATCCCCGGCATCACGGCCGAGCCGTTCTACATCTCGATGCAGTGCGGTTTCGAGCAGGCGGCGAAGGCCGCGGGCTACGAGTTCGACACGCAGGCCCCGGCGAAGTTCGACGCGGCCCAGCAGACCCCGATCGTCACCGGCATCCTGGCGTCCAAGCCCGCCGCGGTGCTCATCGCGCCGACCGACGACAAGGCCATGGCCGGCCCGATGAAGTCGCTCAAGGACGCGGGCATCAAGGTCGTCGAGGTCGACACCAAGCTCCAGGACACCTCGATCGGCGTCTCGTCCATCTCCTCCAACAACGAGCAGGGCGGCAAGCTCGCCGCCGAGACGCTGAACAAGCTCGCCGCCGGCAAGTCCGGCTCGGTGCTGGTGCTCAACACCAAGGCCGGCACGTCCACGACGGACGCGCGCGCCAAGGGCTTCGAGGACGCCATCAAGGCCTTCCCGAACCTCAAGTACATCGGCCAGCAGTACACCGACAACGAGCCCGCCACCGCGGCCTCGAAGGTCACCGCGACCCTGGCCGCGAACCCCGACCTGATCGGGGTGTTCGCGACGAACCTCAACACCGGTGAGGGCGCGGCGACCGGCCTGCGCAACGCGGGCAAGACCGGCGCGGTGAACCTGGTCGGCTTCGACGCCTCGCCGAAGCAGGTGGAGGACCTGAAGGCGGGCACCGTGCAGGCCCTGATCGCCCAGGACCCGGCCACGATCGGCAAGCAGGGCGTCGAGCAGGCCCTGGCCGCGATCGAGGGCAAGGAGAACAAGCGCGACATCGAGACCGACCTCGTCGCCATCACCAAGGACGACGCGGCGGCCAACGAGAAGTACTTCTACAAGCAGTCCTGCTGAGTCCGCCTGACCACGACAGGGCCGTCCCGGATCGGGGCGGCCCTGGTGCGTTCCATGACGTACGTCATCAGGGTTTGCCCGCAACGGCGTAAGACGAGAGTCGTACCCGTTTGCCTCCTTAAGGCCGATGCTGCCACCCCCTCGAAAGCGATGAGCTGGGTGGACATTGGAGGGGGCTCGGATGTCACGAAGGAAAATCGCGGCGGCGCTCGCCGTCGTCACGGCGTCATCGCTGCTCATCGCACCACAGGCGCTCGCGGAACCGGTCCAGCGGATCGAGTGGCAGAAGTGCTTCGACACTCCGCCACCGGGATTCCCCGCGGGTTCGGAACGGCTGGAGTGCGGCAGCTTCACGGCGCCGATGGACTGGAACAACCCGCGCAACGGCAAGACGATCACCATCGCCGTCAGCCGGCTCACGCCGAAGAACGGCACGGCGAAGTCCACGGTCTTCACCAACCCCGGCGGTCCGGGAGGTCCTGGCCGCACGATGCCGCTGCTCTACCTGGAGCGGCCCAAGCTGAGCGAGAACGCCGAGATCATCGGCATCGACGTGCGCGGCACGGGCGCGAGCAGCAACGTCACCTGCGGCAGCTTCAACACCGACGGCCAGGTCGATCCGCGCGATCGCGGCAAGGCGAACCTCGACCTGCTCTACAGCGGCATGGAGCTGCTCGCGAAGTTCTGCCAGACCAAGTCCGGCGAGTTCGGCCGGTACGTCTCCACCGACCAGACGGTGAAGGACCTGGACCTGCTGCGCCAGGTGCTCGGCAAGAAGAAGATCAGCTGGCTCGGCTACTCCGGCGGCAGCTGGATGGGCGCGTACTACGCCACCTACTTCCCCAAGACCCTCGACAGGATCGTGCTCGACTCCAACGTCGACTGGACCCTGCCGTGGCAGCCGATCTTCGACGACTGGGGCATGGCCTTCGAACGCCGGTTCCGCGTCGACTTCCTGCCGTGGGTGGCGAAGTACGACGACGTCTACCACCTGGGCAAGACCGGCGAAGAGGTGCGCCGGTCCTACGAACGCACCCGCGCCGCGCTGAACGAGCAGCCCGTCACACGACCGGAAGGCGTGTACAACGGCGTGACGCTCGACCTGCTGCTGCGGGGCACGCTCTACAGCAAGGACAGCTTCGCCAGTGGCGCTCAGACGTTCGCGGAACTGGCCGGTGCGGTGCCCGCGCGGATGAACGCGCTGGCCAGCTACCCGGACGCCCAGCTGGGCACCGCGTACTCGATCCTCTGCAACGACACGCCGTTCCACGGCGACCGGAAGTACCTGGAGCGCGACGGTGCGCGCGACGGCGCCAAGTGGCCGCTCGTCGGCTACACGCAGATCGCCGGACCGTGCGCCTTCTGGGACCGGCCGAACATCAAGCTGAAGCAGCCCACCGGGATCGGCGTCGCACCGACGCTGATGGTGCAGTCGGTGCGCGACCCGGCGACGCCGCTCGAGCAGGCGCAACGGGCGCACCGGAACTTCCGGGGTTCCGTGCTGCTCACCGTCGAGGGCGAGGGTGACCACGGCATCTACGGGTTCGGCAACGCGTGCGTCGACGACGTCGTCGAGCGCTACCTGGTCGACGGCGTCACGCCGGCCAAGGACCTCACGTGCCCCGGCGTACCGCTGCCCGCACCCGGACAGGGCTCCGGCACCTCGCTCGCCACGGCACAGCAGTTCGCCACCCGGCTCGGTTGGTAAGGGGAAACACATGCACCGCAGGAAGATCGCGGCGGCTTTGGCCGTCGTCACGGGGACTTCACCGCTGATCGCACCACAGGCGCAGGCGAGCGGCTTCGCCGCACAGCAGATCGCCTGGCAGAAGTGCACCGACGAGCCCGGCTTCGAAAGACTCCAGTGCGGCAGCTTCACGGCGCCGATGGACTGGAGCAACCCGCGCAACGGCAAGACCGTCACCATCGCGGTCAGCCGCACGGTCCCGTTGAGCGGCAAAGCGAAGACCGCCGTCTTCACCAACCCGGGTGGACCCGGTGGCGAGGGCAGGACGTTGCCGCTGGTCTACCTCGAAAGGCCGAAGCTCAGCGAGAACGCGGAGATCTACGGCATCGACGTGCGCGGGACGGGGGCGAGCAGCAACGTCACCTGCGGCGGGTTCGACACTCTCGGCTCGACGGACCCGCGTGACCGCACCAAGGCCAACCTCGACCTGCTCTACAGCGGCATGGAGCTGCAGGCGAAGTTCTGCCAGACCAAGTCCGGTGAGCTCGGCAGGTTCATCACCACCGAGCAGACCGTGAAGGACCTGGACCTGCTGCGCCAGGTGCTCGGCAAGAAGAAGATCAGCTGGCTCGGCTACTCCGGCGGCACTTGGATGGGCGCCTACTACGCCACCTACTTCCCCAAGACCCTCGACAAGATCGTGCTCGACTCCAACACCGAGTTCACCGCGCCGTGGCAGACGGTGTTCGGCGACTTCGGCATGGGCTTCGAGCGGCGGTTCCGCGTCGACTTCGCGCCGTGGGTGGCCAGACACGACAACGTCTTCCACCTCGGCAAGACCGGCGAGGAGGTGCGGCAGACCTACGAGCGGACGCGTGCGAAGCTCGCCCAGCAGCCCGTCACGCTGCCCGACGGCACGTACTACCCGGTCACGCTGGACCTGGTGCTCGTCCAGGGCCAGTACAGCAAGTACGCGTTCGACGGCGCCGCGCGCAAGTTCGCCGAACTGGCGGGCGCGGTGCCGGCGCCGATGACCGCGCAGGCGAGCTACCCGGATGCGGCGATCTCCACGCGCCACTCGATCCTGTGCAACGACACGGAGTTCCGCGGCGACCGCAGGTTCCTCGAGCGCGACGCGGTGCGGGACGGCGCCAAGTGGCCGTTGCTCGGCTACTACCAGGTCATGGGGCCCTGCGCGTTCTGGGACCGGCCGGACGTGAACCTCAGGCAGCCCACCGGGATCGGGGTCGCGCCGACGCTGATGGTGCAGTCCGAACGGGACGCGCCGACCCCGATCGAGGGCGCCCGCCGGGCCCACGCCGGGTTCGCCGGATCGCGGATGCTGACCGTGGAGAACGAGGGTGACCACGGCATCTACGGGTTCGACAACGCCTGCGTCAACGACGTCGTCGAGCGCTACCTCGTCGACCGCGTGACGCCGCCGCGCGACCTGTCCTGCCCCGGAGTGCCGCTGCCCGAACCGGGTCAGCAGCAGGCAGGACCGCTGGAGCAGGCCCGCGACCTCGCGGTCAGGCTCGGCTGGTGAGGCGCCTGGCGGCCCTGACCGCCGCGACCGTCGCCACCTCGCTCCTGGTGGCACCGCAGGCCGTCGCCGGCACCGCGTTCGCGAACCAGGAGGTCCAGTGGCGCCAGTGCACTGACCAGCCCGGTTTCGAACGACTCCAGTGCGGCGAGTTCACCGCTCCGATGGACTGGCACGACCCGCGCAACGGCAAGACCATCACCATCGCGGTCAGCCGCACGGTCCCGTTGAGCGGTAAGGCGAAGACCGCGGTCTTCACCAACCCCGGCGGGCCGGGCGGCGCGGGACGCACGTTGCCGCTGGTCTACCTGAACCGGCCGAAGCTCAGCGAGAACGCCGAGGTCTACGGCATCGACGTGCGCGGCACCGGCGCCAGCGACAACGCCACGTGCGGCGGCTACCAGCACCGGCTCGCCACCGACTGGCGCGACCGCAGCAGGGCGAACCTCGACCTGCTCTACGGCGGCATGGAGCTGCAGGCGAAGTTCTGCCAGGCCAAGTCCGGCGAGTTCGGCCGGTACGTCAACACCGAGCAGACCGTGCGCGACCTCGACCTGTTCCGCCAGGTCCTCGGCCGCGAGAAGGTCAGCTGGCTCGGGTACTCGGCGGGCAGCTGGATGGGCGCCCACTACGCCACCTACTTCCCGAAGACGCTCGACAAGATCGTGCTCGACTCCAACACCGAGTTCACCGAGTCGTGGCAAACGGTGTTCGACAACCTGCCTGCGGGGTCGGAGCTCCGGTTCCGCGTCGACTTCCTGCCATGGGTCGCGAAGTACGACAACGTGTTCGGGCTCGGCAAGACCGCGGAGGAGGTGCGCCAGAACTACGAGAAGACGCGCGCACGGCTCACCGAACAGCCCGTGACGTTGCCGGACGGCACGGTCGTCACGCCGGTCCTGCTGGACGCGGTGATCTTCACCGGCCTGTACAGCAAGGACTCGTTCGAGGGGACGGCGCAGCTGGTCGCCCTGATCGCGGGCACGACACCGATGGCCCTGGCCGCTCCGAAGCAGTACCCGGACTCGGTCATGGGCACCCAGATGTCGGTGCTGTGCAACGACACCCCGTTCCGCGGGGACCGGAGGTCACTGGAGCGCGAGGGCACCAGGAGCGTCCAGCGCTACTCGCTCGTCGGCGGTTATCAGATCACCGGTCCCTGTGCGTGGTGGGACCGGCCGGACCTGAAGCTGAAACGCCCCAACGGTGTCGGTGTCTCGTCCGCGTTGATGGTGCAGTCGGTGCGCGACCCGGCGACGCCTCTCGCGGGCGCGCAACGGGCACACGCCGGTTTCGCCGGTTCCCGCATGCTGACCGTGCGCGACGAGGGCGACCACGGCATCTACGGGTTCGGCAACGACTGCGTCGGCGACGTGGTGGAGAGCTACCTCGTCGACGGCGTGGTGCCGCCGAGGGACCTGAGCTGTCCGGGTGTGCCGCTGCCGGCACCGGGTGAGAGCACGGGCAACCCGCTCGTGAAGGCGCGGGAGCTCGCGGTTCGAGCTGGTTGGTGATCGGTCAGAACGTGCCGGGGTGGGTGCGTCTGCGGCGAGCCGCGTACACACCCGCCTCGGTGCGGCGGTCGAACCCGAGCTTGTGCAGCAACGACGACACGTAGTTCTTGACGGTCTTCTCGGCGAGGAACAGGCGGTTCGCGATCTGCCGGTTCGTCATGCCCTCGGCGATGAGGTCGAGGATGCGGCGTTCCTGCGGACTCAGTGCGGCGTAACGCGGATCCTCCTCGGGGCCGCCGCGCAGCCGTTGCAGGACGGTCGCCGTGACGCCGGCGTGCAGCAGCGACCCGCCCGCGGCGAGGGTGCGGACGGCGGCGACGAGGTCGATGCCGGACACCTCCTTCAGCATGTACCCGGAGGCGCCCGCCATGATCGCGCCGAACAGCGCCTCGTCGTCCGAGTAGGACGTGAGCATCAGGCACGCGGGCGGCGGGTCCACCAGGCTCTTGATCTCCCGGCACACCGTGACGCCGTCGCCGTCGGGCAACCGCACGTCGATGATCGCGACGTCGGGCTTGAGCCGCGGTGCCTGCGCGACCGCCGACGTCGCGCTGTCCGCCTGGCCGACGACCTGGATGTCCTCCGCCTGCGCCAGCAACTGGACGAGTCCGCGCCGCACGATCTCGTGGTCGTCCACCAACAGCACTGCTATCGCCATCTCGCCTCCTGCAGCACCAGCGGAACGAACCAGGTGATGCTCACCCCCGCACCGGGGATCGAGTCGACCGCGCAGTCACCGTGGTGACGCCGCGCCCGAGCCGCCATGTTCGCCAGCCCACCCGCGTGGTGGGGCGAGCCGGCCGAATCGTCAGCCAACGGCAAGCCACGACCGTCGTCCTTGACCAAGAGCTCAAGACTCGACACGGTGCGATCAACACTCACGGCAACAGCGACGTGCTCCGCTCTCGCGTGCCGCACAACGTTCGTGAGCGCTTCTCGCAGCGTCGCGAGCAGATCGGGCCTGACGTGGTCCGGCACGACCGTGTCCAACGGCCCCTCGAGCGACACGTCCGGCTCGAACCCCAGCAACCGCGCAGACTCGTGCACGGCGTTGAGCAGCTGTGCGCGCAGACTCGTGCCCCCGGAAGGCGGTCCCTGCAGGGAGAAGATGGTGCGGCGGATCTCGCGGATCGTGTGGTCGACCTCCTCCACGAACCCGCTGATCCGCTCGGTGACCTGCGGCTTCGCGATCATCCCCGTCAGCCCCTGCAACCCGAGCCCCAGCCCGAACAGCCGCTGGATGACCAGGTCGTGCAGGTCCCGCGCGATGCGGTCGCGGTCCTCCAGCACGGCGAGCCGTTCGGTGTCCCCCCGCGCCCGCGTGAACTCCAGCACCAGCGCGGCCTGCGCCGCGAACGCCTCGATGAGGTCCGGATCGTCGAAGCTGGGCTCGTTCTCGGGCCGCGCCACGATCAGCACGCCGATGGTCCGCTCCCCCACCGTGAGCGGCACGATGGCGCACGGCCCCGGCACCGTCGGCACCTTGCCCTCGTCGTGGCACTCCCCCATGCCCGACTCGAAGACCCGGTACGTCACCGTGCCCTCCTTGGGCACCCGCATGCCTTCGGCGTCGTACCGGCCGCCGTCGGTCACCTCGATGACCAGGTCCCCGTTGTGGTCGGGCAGGACGACGGCGGCGAAGTCCGCACCGGCCGTCCTGCGCGCCGTCTGCGCCACCAGGTAGAGCGCGTCACGGCCGTTCGTGCCGAGGAGCAGCCTGGTCGTCACCTCGGCAGCGGCCCGCAGCCACACCTCACGCTTGCGCGTCTGCTCGTACCGGTCGAGGTGCCCGACGGCACTGCCCGCGGCCGTGGCCAGGGCGGTGAGGATGTCGCGGTCCTGGCTGGTGAACTCGGCCTTGCCGCTGAGGAAGAGGTTGCCGAACGTCTCGTCCTGCACCTTGATCGGCGCGCCCAGGAAGTCGGCGGGCCCGATCGAGCGCGGGTCACCGGAGGTGATCTGCACCTGGCCGTCGTGCTGCGCGGTGAACTCGGCCAGCTCCTTGTGACCGTTGATCACCGCCAACGCTCCGTAGGGGGCGCCGATGAGGTCGCAGGCGGACTCGACGACGTGGCGGAGGAGATCGGGGAGGGTGTCGTCTTCGGCGAACGACAGCACAACGTCCAGCACCCGCTGTTCTGTGCTCACGTTGCCGCCCACGGCTTCACCCCTTGGAGGGATAGAAGTGCACCGCACGAACGACTGAGGGTAACTCCCCTGAGTAGTCAAGGGGGAGGGCATCACTGCAAACAGTGAACTTTGGGACTACTGAGAGTAGAGGGATGTCTTGTCAGGAGGGTGGGGCGGGCCGGTTCGGACGAGCTGGTCCGCGTCGGCGGTGTGGAGCCGGGTCATGTGGCTTCGCCGTCGACAGCAGGTGTGTCGGCTCAGTGCAGGCCGACGCTGAACCCCTCGTCGATCACCCCGCGGTAGATCTGCGGCGCGAACGTCCGCAACCCGTGGTCGATCGGCCCGATGAACCCGGCCGAGTCCCCGAGCGGCAGCCGGTACCCGTTCTGCACCCGGTGGAACTCCCACAGGGGCTCCATCGTCGGGTGCGCCGGCCGGAACCGCTGCGGGTCGCGCGGGTGCAGGTCGACGCGCACCAGCGTCCGGCGGACCAGGGCGTCGGCGAGCTGGACCGCGCGTTCCTGGGTGCGGGAGATCGAGATCGCGCCCAGCTCCTGCCAGGGCACCGCCCACGGCATGCCCTGCGGGTCGTCGAGGCGGATGCCGCCCTGCTCGATGACGAGTTTGCGCGGGCGGGAGATCGTCTTCCACTTCACCACCGCCATCACGCCGATGCCGGTGAACGCGATGCCGATGACGGCCGCGATGCTGCCGCCGACCGGTTCGCCGTCCATGAAGGCGGTGACGGCTCCCACCAGGGCGAGGATGCCCAGGGCGCCGGCCACCGTGCCGCCGATGAGGACTTTGCGGGTGTCGCTCTTGCCGAGGTCGAGGACGACGGGCTGAGGCGCTCCCCAAGCAGTCATGACCGCAGATTACCGCTGATCAACAACTCCGCGGCGGCGAACGGGTCGAGCTCGCCGGAGACCACGCGCTTCGCGAGGTCGTCCACCGGGCCGAAGCGGGTGCGGACGCGTTCCACGGCGATCGCCTCGATCTCGGCGCCCGCGCGGCGCAGGCGGCGTTCGGTGAGTTCGCCGTGGGTGGCCATCCACTCGTGGTGCTCGGCGATCGCCTCCACCACTCGGTCGAGGCCCTCCATGCGCGCGGCCACCGTCTTCACGACCGGTGGGCGCCAGGCAGGGCCGGAGCG
This sequence comes from Lentzea sp. HUAS12, assembly GCF_024125735.1. Taxonomy (NCBI): domain Bacteria; kingdom Bacillati; phylum Actinomycetota; class Actinomycetes; order Pseudonocardiales; family Pseudonocardiaceae; genus Lentzea; species Lentzea sp. HUAS12. Next base: position 8,337,653 of record NZ_CP099738.1, on the reverse strand, counting down.
GTCGCGGCGGCCCAGGGAGATCATGTACTTGAGGTCTCGCGCGGTCTGGTCGGCGCCGTCGCGGTCCGCCTTGTTGACGACGAACACGTCGGCGATCTCCAGGATGCCAGCCTTGGCGGCCTGGATGCCGTCACCCATGCCCGGTGCGAGGAGCACGATCGTGGTGTCGGCGAGGGCGACGACCTCCACCTCGGACTGACCCACGCCGACCGTTTCCACGAGGACCACGTCGAAGCCGGCGGCGTCGAGCACGCGCAACGCCTGCGGGGTGGCCCAGGACAGGCCGCCGAGGTGGCCGCGGGTGGCCATCGAGCGGATGAAGACGCCGGGATCGGTGGCGTGGTCGCCCATGCGGACGCGGTCGCCCAGCAGTGCGCCGCCGGAGAACGGGCTGGACGGGTCGACGGCGATGACCGCGACGCGCTTGCCCTGCTCGCGGTAGGCGCACACCAGGGCGTTGGTGGAGGTCGACTTGCCGACGCCGGGGGCGCCGGTCAGGCCGATGACCTGGGCGTTTCCCGTGTGGGGTGCGAGCGCCGCCGCCACCTCGGGCAGCGCGGAGCTCGACTGTTCCACCAGGGAGATCAGCCTGGCGACCGCGCGCGGCTCGCCGTCACGCGCGCGGTCGACCAGTCCTGTTACGTCAACAGCTGTGCCCACAGGCGCAGACTAGGCCTTGGCGGGCACGCGGATGATCAGCGCGTCGCCCTGACCACCACCGCCGCACAGCGCCGCGGCACCCACGCCGCCGCCGCGCCGCTGCAGCTCGAGTGCGAGGTGCAGGGCGATGCGGGCGCCGGACATGCCGATCGGGTGGCCCAGCGCGATGGCGCCGCCGTTGACGTTGACCTTGTCCTCGGAGATCCCGAGCTGACGGGTGGAGACGATGCCGACCGCCGCGAACGCCTCGTTGATCTCGATGAGGTCCAGGGAAGCGGGGTCGATGCCCTCCTTGGCGCACGCGGCCTTGATGGCGTTGGACGGCTGCTCGTGCAGCGAGGCGTCCGGACCCGCGACGACGCCGTGGGCGCCGATCTCCGCGATCCACTCGAGGCCCAGTTCCTCGGCCTTCGCCTTGCTCATCACGACCACGGCCGCCGCGCCGTCGGAGATCTGCGACGCCGAGCCCGCGGTGATGGTGCCGTCCGCGGCGAACGCCGGGCGCAGCTTGCCGAGCGTGTCGGCGGTCGTGTCGCCGCGCACGCCCTCGTCGGTGGCGAACTGGATCGGGTCGCCCTTGCGCTGCGGGATGGGGACCGGCGCGATCTCGGCGTCGAAGACACCGTTCTCGGCGGCCTTCGCGGCGAGCTGGTGCGAGCGCGCGGAGAACGCGTCCTGCTCCTCGCGCGTGACGCCGTAGCGCTCGTTGTACTTCTCGGTCGAGACGCCCATCGCGACCTGGTCGAACGCGCAGAACAGACCGTCGTGCGCCATGTGGTCGACCATCGTCACGTCGCCGTACTTGAACCCGCCGCGCGTCTTCGGCAGCAGGTGCGGCGCCTGGGTCATCGACTCCTGGCCACCGGCCACGACGACGTCGAACTCGCCGGCGCGGATCAGCTGGTCGGCCAGCGCGATCGCGTCGATGCCGGACAGGCAGACCTTGTTGATGGTGAGCGCCGGCACGTTCATCGGGATGCCCGCGGCCACCGCGGCCTGGCGGGCGGGGATCTGGCCCGCGCCGGCGGTGAGGACCTGACCCATGATCACGTACTGCACCTGCTCGGGGGCGACGCCCGCGCGTTCCAGTGCCGCCTTGATCGCGACGCCACCCAGCTGGGCGCCCGAGAAGTCCTTGAGCGATCCCAGCAGTCGGCCCATCGGGGTGCGCGCCCCGGCGACGATCACGGAACCGGACACAACTGCCTCCATTGGAAGAGCGAACGGTCGTTAACAAGGAACCATACCGGCGGCTACCCTGCGGTAATCGTGTGAGACCCCGCACAGGAGCACCTGCACCGATCACGTGGATACCCTCACGGACCATGAACGCAGAACTCACTCGATTCGTGACCGCGATCGACCACGTCGGCATCGCGGTGCCTGACCTCGACGTGGCCATCGCGTTCTACCGCGACAACTTCGGCCTCGAGGTGGCCCACGAGGAGGTCAACGAGGAGCAGGGCGTGCGCGAGGCGATGCTGCACGCGCCCGGCGACCACGGCGGCACCGCGATCCAGCTGCTCGCGCCGCTGAACGAGGACTCGACGATCGCCAAGTTCATCGGCCGCTCCGGCCCCGGCCTGCAGCAGCTCGCCTACCGGGTGTCCGATGTGGACGCCGCGGCGGACGCGCTGCGGGCCAAGGGCCTGCGCCTGCTCTACGACGCCGCCAAGCGCGGCACGTCCGACAGCAGGGTGAACTTCGTGCACCCCAAGGACGCGGGCGGCGTGCTCATCGAGCTGGTCGAGCCTGCGGCTGCCCCAGCGCACTAGCCACGAACGCCAGTTCGCGGTCGATCGGGTCGTCCTCGTCGCTGTGCCGCGCCACCGAGTGCCGGTAGCTCACGGCCAGCGCGAGGAGGGCCGCGGCCGCCTCGACGTCCTTGATCGCGACGGCGGCACCGCCCGCGGCCAGGATGACCTGCTTGATCTGCGCGGCCACGTTGTCGTAGCGCGCCCTCACCGCGTCGCGGACGGCCGAATGCGTGTCCGCCTCGCGCCACAACAGGTGCGAGAGCAGCGGTGACGCGTTCAAGCGCGCGTCGAGCGCGGCGACGAGCCTCCTGAGCGACTCCGCGATGTCGCCCGCGACGACGACCCGGCGGTGGTCGACGGTGCTGTCCGGCAGGCGCGCGACCAGGGCGGCGAGCAGGTCCTGCTTGCGGTTGAAGTAGTAGTGCACCAGGCCCTTGGGCACGCCGGCGCGTTCGGCGATCCGCGAGGTCGGGGTGGCGTCGAAGCCTCCGTCGGCGAACAGCTCCTCGGCCGCGGCCAGGATGCGCTCCTTGGCCGAATCCTCCACGCATCGCCTCCACGGGTGTGTGGGCCCGGGAAAGCTCTCGGGCCCACAGTTCTGCCTGCTGATCAGTGCGGTTGAGCCGCGGCCGAGTGCGCCGCGTTCGCGGCGGGCATGGCCAGCGCTCCCGCGGCGATGGTGAGCACACCACCGACCCAGGAGACCCACGAGGCCGCCATCAGGTCGCTGTAGCCCATCACCCACGGAGAGATGAACAGCAGTGCTCCGAGCACCATCTGCACGTACTCCCCGTAGATCATCGCGGGCCGTGCGAGCTCGACGAGCCCGTCGAGCGCGATGAGCGCGCCGAGCACGATCATCGTCCACATGGCCGCGTTCGAGGTGTCCACGACGAGCGGAGACAGCAGCACCAGCACGCCGATCGCCACCTCGGCCCAGTCCTGCCACCTGGTCCACGCCTTGGTCATCTCCACCACCTCCTCCTTCTCGGACACCTTCGATGCTCCTCCTTGGTTGGCCGCCCGGTCAACTCTTCCGAGTGGAATCCCTCACAGCTGAGATTCTGAATCGGTTACTCCTGAGTAACCTCCGGCAACCTGCGACTATCCCTCACTAGGGAAGGAATGCCGCCGTGCAGAAGATCCTTGACGCGATCCTGGCCGACGAGCTGGACGCGATCGGTTCCTTGGACGTTCCGGAGAGCTATCGGGGCGTGACCGTGCACGCGGACGAGGCCGACATGTTCTCAGGCCTTGAGACGAGGGACAAAGACCCGCGCAAGTCGCTGCACGTCGACGAGGTCGCCACGCCGGAGCTCGGTCCGGGTGAGGCGCTGGTCGCCGTGATGGCCTCCGCGATCAACTACAACACCGTGTGGACCTCGATCTTCGAGCCGGTGTCGACGTTCGGGTTCCTGCGGAAGCTGGGCGGCCGCCACGACCTGCCGTACCACGTCGTGGGATCGGACCTGGCCGGCGTCGTCGTGCGCGTCGGGCCCGGCGTGACCGCGTGGAAGCCGGGCGACCGGGTCGTGGCGCACTGCCTGGACGTGCCGCTGGAGGCCCCGGACGGCCACAACGACACGATGCTCGACCCGCAGCAGCGGATCTGGGGCTTCGAGACGAACTTCGGCGGCCTCGCGGACCTCGCGCTGGTGAAGTCGAACCAGCTGATGCCGATGCCCAAGCACCTCACGTGGGAGGAGGCGGCGTCGCCGGGTCTCGTGAACTCCACCGCGTACCGGCAGCTCGTGTCGACCAACGGCGCGAACATGAAGCAGGGCGACACGGTCCTGATCTGGGGCGCGTCCGGCGGCCTCGGTTCGTACGCCACGCAGTTCGCGTTGAACGGCGGCGCGACGCCCGTCTGCGTCGTCTCCTCGCCGGAGAAGGCGGAGATCGTCCGTTCGATGGGCGCCGAACTGATCATCGACCGCTCGGCCGAGGGCTACAAGTTCTGGAAGAACGAGCACGAGCAGGACCCGCGCGAGTGGAAGCGGTTCGGCGCGAAGATCCGCGAGCTGACCGGCGGCGAGGACCCGGACATCGTGTTCGAGCACCCCGGCCGTGAGACGTTCGGCGCGTCGGTGTTCGTGGCGCGCAAGGGCGGCAAGATCGTGACGTGCGCGTCGACCTCCGGGTACATGCACCAGTACGACAACCGCTACCTCTGGATGAACCTCAAGCACATCCTGTCCTCCCACTTCGCGAACTACCGCGAGGCGTGGGAGGCGAACCGGTTGATCGCCAAGGGAAAGATCCACCCGACCGTGTCCAAGGTGTACTCAATGGACGAAACGGGCCAGGCGGCGCACGACGTCCACCGCAACGTGCACCAGGGCAAGGTCGGCGTGCTGTGCCTTGCGCCGGAAGAAGGTCTTGGTGTCCTCGATCACGAACTGCGCGCGAAGCACCTCACAGCTATCAATCGATTCCGGGGTGTGTGACCTTCCGGGGTTACCCGAACGGGTAGCGTGAGGGGCATGGGCCTCGCCGACGACCGTGACCTCGTCCCACTGGGATCCGGCTTCGACATCGTCAAGCGCGGGTACGACCGCGCCCAGGTCGAGGATCATCTCGAACGCCTCGACTCGGACCTGCGGCTGCTGGCCGCGGACCGCGATGCCGCCGTGTCCCAGACGTCCGACCTGGCGCGCCAGCTGGAAGCCGCGCGCTCGGAGATGACCGAGCTGCGCAACCAGGTGGAGCGCCTGTCGCTGCCGCCGACGACGCTGGAGGGGCTCTCCGAGCGCCTCCAGCGCATGCTGCGGCTGGCCCAGGACGAGGCGAACGAGATCAAGGCGCGCGCCGAGGCCGAGGGCGGGCACATCCGCGCCAAGGCGGAAGCCGACGCGGGCGTGCTGCGCCAGCGCTACGAGAAGCTGATCGCCGAGCTGGACGAACGCCGTGCCGCGATGGAGGCCGAGCACAAGGGCGTCCTCGAAACGGCGCGCAACGAGGCGGAGAAGATCGTCTCGGAGGCGGAGTCCGCCGCCCGCAAGATCGCCGACGAGTCCGAGCAGCGCCGCATCACCGTCGAAGAGGACTTCGAGATCGCGATGGCGGCCCGCAGGTCCGAGGCCATGGCCACGCTCGCCACCCAGGAGGCCACCTCGAAGGGCGAGGCCGACCGCCGCGTCCGCGAGGCGGCCGAGGAGGCGGCCCGCGTCCGCGCGGCCATCGCCCAGGAGCAGGCCACCTCGAAGGCCGACGCCGAGCGCCGGATCCGCGAGGCCACCGAAGAGGCGAACCGCCGCCGCCACGACTCGGTCACCGAGGCCACCGCCCGCATCCAGGAGGCGACCGAGGAGTCGAACCGCCGCGTGCGCGAGGCCACCGAGGAGGCCAACCGCCGCACCACCGCCGCCACCCAGCGCGTCGAACAGCTCCGCAACCTGCGCAACCGCCTGTCGCACCAGCTCCACAACGTGCGGACGGCGCTGCAGGAGGTCGTGCCGCTGCTCGACCCGGTGGAGGAGGAGAAGCCGCCGGCTCCCACCCAGGGTGGGCCCGCACAAGGCGCTCCGGCACAGGGCGGTCAGGTTCAGGGCGGTCAGGTTCAGGGTGCTCCCGCGCAGGCTCCGGTTCAGCCCCAGCCCGCGCCCGCGCAGGCCAAGGCCGCACCGGCTCAGGCCGCTCCGCAGGCACCGGCTCCCCAGGCACCTGCCGTCTCGCCCCAAGCACAACCGCAGGCCCCCGCGGCCACTCCGGCACAGCCACCTGCTCCGGCGCAGCAGGCCGCCCAGGCCCAGGCCAAGCCGCAGGCTCCCGCCGCCCCGAACAAGCCGGCGCAGCCCCAGGCGGCGCAGCTCGACGGCCCCACGGCCAAGCTCACGCGCCCGCAGCCGTCGAAGAAGTGACCTCGTAGACGGCCGGCATCGGCATCGCGCGGCACGACTCCCAGTCCGCGCGGTGCCCCGCCGCGATCAGCGCACGCGACAGGAACGTCCCGTGCGACCCCACCAGCACGGTCGCGTCCGGGTACTCCACAGTCATGCGCGCCAACGCTTTCCCGGCCCGCACCGTCAGCGCGTCCAAGCTCTCCCCCACCCCGTGCGCCGAATCGGGCCGAGCCCAGCTCCGCGCGTACAACGACTCCCAGTCGGCGCTCGGGAGCAGCCCGGACTCCCACTCCCGCAGCTCGGGCCACGCCGTCACCGCGAGCCCCAGCGCGTCCGCGGCCGGTCGAACGGTCTGCACCGCACGCGACTGCGGACTCGACAGCACCGCGACCGGTGCGTACGCGACGAGCCGCGAGACCAAAGCCTCAGCCTGCTCCAGGCCCAGAGCGCTCAGCGGGCGCCGGTCGTCATCGGGCACGCCGAGGCGCGGCGGCACGGACTGCGCGTGGCGCACCAATACGATTCGCGTGGTCACCACACCATCTTGGGGGAACAGGATGTTCGGGAAACCGCTCGGCACAGACGCCGAGCTCAGGCCGTTGGAACCGTGGCAGGCCGAGGAGTTCTTCGCGCACATGGAGCGCGGCCGCGAGTTCATCGGGCAGCACATCGGGTTCGCCGACGCGGCGAAAGACCTGGAGAGCGCGCGCAAGCTGTTGCAGGGCTACGCGGACAAAGCGGCAGCCGACGTCGGACGGATCTTCGGGATCTGGCTCGACGACAAACTCGTCGGCGGGGTCCTGTTCCGCGTGATGGACATCCCGCAGGGACGCGCCGAGGTCGGGTGCTGGCTCGAACCCGCCGCGACCGGCAGGGGGTTGATCACGCGGGCGGCGAGGGTGCTGATCGACTGGGCGATTCGCGAGCGAGGCGTGCATCGGGTTGAGTGGCTGGTGTCGTCGGCGAACGCGCCCAGCATCGCGGTCGCGCGGCGGCTCGGGATGAGCAGGGACGGGGTGCTGCGCTCGTACTCCCTGCACCGCGGGGTCCGCCAGGACGTCGAGGTGTGGTCGGTGCTGGCGCCGGAGTGGGAGAGCTGATGGACGACCTGGTGCTGCTGCACGCTTTTCCGCTCGACGCGCGGATGTGGGACGTGCCGGGCGCGCTCACGCCGTCGTTGCGCGGCCACGGCGAACCCGACCTCGACACCGTCGCGGCTCAGGTCCTCGGCGTGCTGGACGAACGAGGGCTGGACAGCGTCGTGCTCGGCGGTTGCTCGATGGGCGGCTACGTCGCGATGGCGCTCCTCAGGCGTGCGCCGGAACGCGTCAAGGGTCTGGTCTTCGTCGACACCAAGCACACCGCGGACGCACCGGAGGCGGTCGAGAACCGGCACGCCATGGCGGACCGCGTCGAACGCGAGGGCGTCGGCGAGTGGCTGGTGGACGCGATGCTGCCGAACCTGCTCGCCCCGAACGCCTCGGACACCGCACGGGCGTTGGTGCGCACCATGATCCTCGACCAGCGCGCCGAGGACGTGGCGTGGTGGCAGCGGGCGATGGCGAAGCGGCCGGACTCGACGGACGTCCTGGAGTCGCTGGACGTCCCGTCGCTGGTGCTCGTGGGCGAGCACGACAAGCTCACGCCGCCCGACGTGGCCGCGAAGCTCGCCGTGACGCTGCACCACTCCACCAGCGAGCGCATCGAGAACGCGGGCCACCTGCCGCCCGTCGAGCAGCCGGACGAGTTCCGCGCCCGCCTCGAACGGTGGCGCGTGCAGGTCGGGCTCTAGCGGCGTCGCGCGGTCGGCCCACGCCGGCCGCGCGAGTCCCAGCACGCCTGGTGCCAGTGCCGGCGCTCCTCCACCGAACCGGTCTCCTGCGCGGGCCACGCCACGACGTGCGCGACGCCGGGGCGGATCTCGTGGTCGCAGCCGGGGCAGCGGTAGGTCTTCTGCGCCTGTGCTCCCGAGATGGCGCGGACCAGCCAGTCTCCGTCCGGACCCGACTCGGTGCGTGCCCAGCCGACGCCACCGCCGAGTGGTCGGTGGTCTTCCGGCTTGGGGCTGTTACGACGAGGCACGGCCACACGGTAAACCGCTCGTAGAATCGGTCCGTGCCGACCTACGAGTTCCGTTGCCGAACCTGCGACGACACCTTCGACGTGCAGCGACCGATGAGCGAGTCGTCCGCGCCGGCGTCGTGCCCCGAAGGCCATCCCGACACGGTGAAGTTGCTGTCCATGGCCGGGATCGGCGGCACGCAGCAGGCCGCGCCCGGCGGTGGCGGTGGCGGGTGCTGCGGTGGAGGCTGCTGCGGCTAGGTGCCGTCAGGCCGTCTCTCGGTCGATCATCACCTCGGCGACCTTGCGGGCCTGGTCGCAGACGGTGCCGAACTTGCCGCTCGAGTCGATGACGATGATCCCGAGCCCGCCGCCGGCGTAGGGCAGCGCGACGACGCACGACTTGTCGACGTCCGGCTCGTCGGACCGGTCGAGGTACATGACCTTGTGGTCCTTCACGTTCCACTCGCCGGTGGTGCGCTCGATGGTGATCTGCTTGGCCTCGCGGTACCGCAGCGAGACGCCGACCTCCACGTCGTCGACCTTCGTCGTCCAGCGGCACGACTCCTCGAACGTCGAGTCGTAGTTGATCTGCGTGGGCGGCGTCTCGGCCTTGGCACCGGGGTAGGGCAGGTCCGTCCACTTCAGCTTGGCGCAGACGGGCGTGATCTCGCCGTCGATCGGCGCGGTGCCCGGCTCGGTGGACTCGCTCGGGTCCGTGCTCGGGTCCGTGCCGGGGTCGGTGCTCGGGTCGGTCGAGCCCTCCTGGTCGAACGGCGAGGTGACGTCGAGCGGTTTCTGCGCGACAGGACTGCCCTCAACGGTCGTCCGCGCACAGCCGGACGCGAGGACGAGGACAGCCAACAGGAGCACCAGTCGACGCATGGCCACCACCATGCCAGACGCGACATGGTGCCCCTGTTAGCGGCTCATGAGTAGTCGCGGAACCCCTTGCCGGTCTTGCGGCCGAGCCGGCCGGCCGTGACCAGGTGCTCCAGCAGCGGCGCCGGCGCGAACCCGGGCTCGCGGAACTCGTTGTAGAGCGTCCGCTGGATCGCCAGCGACACGTCCAGCCCCACGACGTCGAGCAGTGCGAACGGCCCCATCGGCAGGCCGCAGCCGACCTTCATGGCGTTGTCGATGTCATCGGCCTCGGCGTAGTGGGCCTCCAGCATCCGCACCGCGTCGTTCAGGTACGGGAAGAGCAGCGCGTTCACGATGAACCCGGCCACGTCACCGCAGTGCACGGGGTGCTTGCCTAGGTCGAGGCAGATCTTGCGGGCCGTCGCGACCACGTCGGCACCCGTCGCGATGGTCTCGACGACCTCGACGAGCTTCATGACCTGCGCGGGGTTGAAGAAGTGCAGCCCCACGACGTCCGCGGGCCTGCTCGTGGCCGCCGCGACCTCGATGACGGGCAGCGAGGACGTGGTCGTCGCGAGCACGGCGCCGGGCTTGCACACCTCGTCGAGCGCCGCGAAGACCTCCTTCTTGATCCCGATCTCCTCGGCCACCGCCTCCACGACCAGGTCGCAGTCCGCCAGGTCCACGAACTCCACAGCGGGCGAGATGCGGCTCAGCGCCGCATCGCGGTCGGCCTCCGAAAGCTTGCCCTTGCTCACGGCACGTTCGAGCGACTTGCGCACCGCGCCGATCGCCTTCTCCGCCTTGTCGAGACCACGAGCGCGCAACACCACGTCGTACCCGCGCTTGGCGAACACCTCGGCGATGCCCGTGGCCATCGTCCCGGTGCCGATGACACCGACCCGCTGGACCTCCCGCGCCTGCACCGCACTGTCCACTTCGGACGGCGTGTGCACGTCGTCGACCACAACAGGCGAATCGGGCCCGTCGTAGGTGTAGAAACCCCGCCCGGACTTCCTGCCGAGCAACCCGGCGGTGATCATCTGCTTGAGCAGCGGCGCCGGCGAATGCAACCGGTTGCGCGACTGGTGGTACATCGTGTCGAGGATCTCGTACGCCGTGTCGAGACCGATGAGGTCAAGCAGCGCCAACGGCCCCATCGGATAGCCGCACCCGTACCGCATGGCCGCGTCGAGGTCCTCACGCGTCGCGTACTTGGACTCCAGCATCTTCACCGCGTGGTTGAGGTACGGGAAGAGAAGCGCGTTGGCGATGAACCCGGCCCGGTCCCCGATCACCACGGGCGACTTGCCGAGCCGCTCGGCGAACGCGACCACGTCGGTGATCACGTCCGGCTCCGTGACGACCGTCCGCACGACCTCGACCAGCTTGAGGACCTGCGTGGGGTTGAAGAAGTGCAGCCCGACGACCTTGCCGGGCCGCTTCGTGTGCACGCCGATCTCGGTGATCGACAACGACGACGTGTTGGACGCGATGATCGCGTCGGGCTTCACGATGTCGTCGAGCCGCTGGAAGATCCCCGCCTTGAGCTCGACGCTTTCCGGCACCGCCTCGATGACGAGATCGCAGTCCGCGAGGGTGTGGAGGTCAAGACTGGTGCTGACCCGCGCGTGCAGCGCCGCACTCTCCTCCGCGGTCAACTTGCCGCGTTGCACGGCCCGCGTGGTCGAGTGCTCGAGGTGCCCGAGGCCGCGCTCGAGCCCGGCCGCGTCGACCTCCACCACCTTGACCACGAGCCCGGTGCGCGCGAGTACCTCCACGATGCCCGCGCCCATGGTTCCGAAGCCGACGACTCCGACGGTGTTGATTTCGCGCGCCACTGCAGACCTCCCATGCGGGGTAAAGCGTGGGCTACCAAGGAGTAACTTGCGGGCGACTATGCCACTCCCGGCGCTGGTGGGCGGGGTGAGCTTCGCCATCGGGATCGAAACAGTGATCGGTGCAGGGGGTGGTGGGGCGGGGCGTTTTGGCTGTTGAACCCGTGTGGGGGAACGGTGGGTTGCGCCATCTGAGGGTGGGGACACGAGTGGCGGCTGAGCGGTGGCACCGGCTGGGGGAACGGTGACTGGGGGGTGCCAGCGGCTGGGGCGGCGGCTGGGGTTACGGCCGGGCAGCGGGGTGGCGATCCGGTAGCGGGGTGGCGGCCCGACAGCAGGATGAGGGCGACCTGAGCGAGAAGGCAGCGAACTACAGGGGTGGCAGGTGGCTGGTGACGGGGTGCTGCCCCAGGCTGGTCGTGATGACCGGGCTCGGGTGGCGGCCGCTTGAGGGGAGGCCGAGTACAGGGTTGGAGCCGGACGCACGGCGGTGGCGAGCGGCAGATGGCGGCTAGGCGGTCGTGAGCCAAGCCGTCGTGAGCCAAGCCGTCGGGCATGGCGCGGGCTCGCACCTGTGGCGGCCAGGCGGGCTCGGCCAGGCGGTCGGGCGTGGCGGTCGGGCACCTGCGGCGGTCGAGGACAGGAGGTGTACAGGCACGGGTGGCGGCCGGCGCGAGGATCAGAGCCTGGATGAGGTCGCGAAGCGGGAGCCGCTGCTGCCCCCGCGCGCTTCCTTGTCACGCAACGACCGAGAAGCGACTTCGGTTCCCCGTTGTCCACAGGTTCGCGCGCCGAGCATTTTCCCAGCTCAGAGCGCCCTCCACCTGTGGACAACTCGGGCAAGAGCTAGTCGTCGAAGCCCCGCTCGGCCAGTTCCTCGATTCGGCGCACCGCCTCCTCGGCGTCCTTGCCCGTGGCCACGACGGTGATCGACTTGCCGCCCGGTGCGCTGAGGCCCATGAGGGCCAGGACGCTGGCCGCGTTCGCCTCCTCTGTGCCGTAGCGGACGGTCACGTCGGCGTCCAGCTCTGCCACGGTTCGGGCCAGCAGTGCGGCTGGGCGGGCGTGTAGGCCCACCTCGTTGGTCAGCGGCACCTCTGCTGACACCGCGCCCTGCACCAGGTGCAGGGCGGGGCGGTCGGGGGCGGCGGCCGGGGTTTCGCTCGCGGCGCCTTCTGCTGTCGCTGCCACGTCTGCCAGGGCGGCGCCTCCCTGTGCGGCTACGGCTGCGGCCACGGCGCCTTCCACCAGTGGGGCGTCCACCACCGCGTAGCGGGACGGGTCGTCTGCCGATTCCACGGCCATTTCGGCCGTCATCTTGGCGCTGCCCAGGTCGTACAGCACCACCACGCCCGCGCCGGAGTCCGCGTCCGCCAGGGCTTCGACCACTGCGCCGTAGTCGGTGCCGAGGCCGCCTTCTTCTGTGCCACCGACTGGTTGCACGGTGACGTCCGGGGCCATCTGGGCCGCCAGTTCCGCTACGCCGTTGGCCAGCATGTCGCTGTGGGACACGACCACCAGGCCCACTCGGGTCGTGTCCGTCATGCCTTGGCCGCCGTGTCGGCGAGGGCGCGCAGGAGCAGCGCTGTCGAGCGGGCACCTGGGTCCATGTGGCCCGCGCTGCGCTCGCCCAGGTAGGAGGCCCGGCCCTTGCGCGCGACCATCGGCACCGTGGACGACGCGCCTTCCGCTGCCGCGTCGGCTGCGGCGGAGAGTGTTGCCGCCACCGAGCCGTCGGTGGAGGCGGCGGCGGTGACGGCCGGGGTCAGGGCGTCGACCATCGTCTTGTCGCCCACTGCGGCCTTGCCGCGCGCTATCACGCCGTCGAGTGCCGCTTGCAGGGCTCGGGCGACCAGGGCGCTGTCGAGTTCCGCGGCGTCGCCCAGTGCGGACGACGCGCGGAGGAAGGCGGTGCCGTACAGCGGGCCCGCGGCGCCGCCCACCGTTGAGATGAGCGTGGTGGCCACGAGCTTCAGCACCTTGGCCGGGGTGTCGGGTGGCTCGGCGTCCAGACGGGCCACGACGGCGGTGAAGCCGCGCTTCATGTTCTCGCCGTGGTCGGCGTCGCCGATCGCCTGGTCCAGGCGCACCAGTTCGTCGCGGTGTTCCTGGATGACGGCCGCGGCGGCTCGCACGGCCGCCACGACGTCCGCTGCCGTGCAGCCCACGTCAGACTCCCCACCGCAGTGCGGGCGTGTGGACCGGTGCATCCCACAGTTCGACCATCTCGTCGTCCAGGCGCAGCAGCGAGAGGCTCATGCCCTGCATCTCCAGGCTCGTGATGTACGGGCCCACCAACCTGCGTTCCACCGTGATCCCCCGATCCGCCAGCAGCTGTTCCGCGATGCCGTGCGCCAAGTACAGCTCAAGGAGCGGCGTGCCGCCCATCCCGTTCGTGAACAGCAGCACCCGGTCGCCCGACGCGAACGGCAGGTCGTCCAGGATCGGCTCCAGCAACGCCGACACCATCTCCGACGCCGTTCCCGCCTTCACCTTCTGCCGGCCGGGCTCGCCGTGGATGCCGATGCCGACCTCCATCTCGTCGTCCGCCAGCTCGAACGACGGCGACCCCACGTGCGGCACCACGCACGAGGTCAGCGCCAGCCCCATCGACCGCACCGACGCGATCACCCGCAACGCCAGCGCCTCGCACGCCGCCAGGTCGTCGCCGCGCTCCGCCGCCGCGCCCACGATCTTCTCCAGCAGCACCGTGCCGCCGACGCCGCGGCGGCCGGCCGTGTACAGCGAGTCCTTCACCGCCACGTCGTCGTCGATCACGACCGAGCGGACCTCCGACTCCGCGAGCTCGGCGGCCATCTCGAAGTTCAGCACGTCGCCCGTGTAGTTCTTCACGACCAGCAGCGCCCCCGCGCCGCCGTCGGTGCGGGCGATGGCGTCGACCACCTGGTCCGAGGTCGGCGACGTGAACACGGGCCCCGGACAGGCCGCGTCGAGCATGCCGCGCCCGACGAACCCGCCGTGCAGCGGTTCGTGACCCGAGCCCCCGCCCGAGATGATCGCGACCTTGCCCCGCACTGGCCCACCGGCGCGCACGATGACCGCTGGGTCGTGGTGCACGGCGAGCAGATCGGGATGGGCTGCCTGCATGCCCCGGAGCGCGTCCTGCACCACGGTTTCCGGATCATTGATGATCTTCTTCATCGAACAGCCCTTCCGATCGGCGGTGACCGTGTTCCTTCTTACTCCGGGGGTCTGACACTCGGAACCGGCAAAGGTCCCCGCTACCGTTAGCCTGCCCTAAGAAATGCTGGTCAACATCACTTTCCGTAGCGGAGGAACAACGTCGTGTCGAAGAGAGCAGCGCTGCTCGTCGCAGTCGCACTGGCCCTGACCGCCTGTTCCAGCGCGCCGGACAAGCCGACGGTCGCCCAGGGCGGCGAGGACTTCGGCAAGGCGACCGAGCTGAGCAACGGCTTCGGCACGACGCAGAAGCCCGGCGAGTTCCCCCGCACGATCAAGCACGCGATGGGTGAGACCAAGCTCGAGAAGAAACCCGAACGGGTGATCGTGCTCGACACGGGCGAGCTCGACAACGTCGTGGCGCTCGGCATCAAGCCCGTCGGCATCGCCTACACCGACGGCTCCCCCACCATGCCGTCCTACATCGGTGAGAAGGGCGGCACGCCGGAGAACGTCGGCACCACCAACAACCTCAACCTCGAGGCGATCACGAAGCTGAACCCGGACCTCATCCTGGGCTCGCAGCTGCGCGCGGAGGCCCTGTACCCGAAGCTCGCGGCGATCGCCCCGACGGTCTTCTCCGTGCGCCCCGGCTACGTGTGGAAGGAGAACTTCCTCCTCAACGCCGCCGCGCTCGACCGCCAGGCCGACGCCGCCAAGATGCTCGAGGACTACACGAACAAGGCCACCGAGACCGGCAACGCGATCGAGAAGAAGCTCGGTGTGCGCCCGGCGGTCACGGCGCTGCGCTTCATGCCCGGCCGCATCCGCCTCTACGCCAAGAAGTCGTTCATCGGCACGATCCTGGTCGACGCGAAGATCGGCCAGCCGAGCCCGTCCCAGGTGGACGACCTGGCTGCCGAGGTCAGCGCGGAGCAGATCGGCAAGGCCGACGGCGACTTCATCCTCTACTCCACCTACGGCGACCCGGCCAAGACCGCGCAGGCGTCGGTGCTCGGCGGTCCGCTGTGGACCGGCCTGAACGCCGTGAAGGCGGGCAAGGCCAAGCCGGTCCTCGACGAGACCTACTTCCTCGGCCTCGGCGTGCTCGCGGCGAACGTGGTCCTCGACGACATGAAGACGCAGCTCGGCGCCTGAGAAACCGTGGAGCGGATGCTCTTCAGCGACCGAAGAGCATCCGCGCGAGGCGCAGCATCTGCTTGCCCGCCATGGAAGACCGGTCGAACGTCGCCATGTCGATCAGCGACTTGAACTTCAGCTTCGTCACGGCCTTGGCGTAGGCGAACTCGCGCAGCCCGTCCTCGCCGTGGATGCGCCCGAACCCGGAGTCGCCGACCCCGCCGAACGGCAGCCCCGGCACCGCCGCGTAGGTCAGCACCGAGTTGACCGACACCATCCCGACCCGCAGCTCGGCGGCCAGTTCCTCCCCGCGCGACTTCGAGAACACGGCCGCGCCCAGCCCGTACTTGGACCGGTTCGCGAGCCGCACGCCCTCCAGCGCGTTCGGCACCCGGTTGATCACCACGGTCGGCCCGAAGGTCTCCTCCGTGACCGCCAGCGAGTCCTCCGGCACGTCCGTCAGCACCACCGGCTCGACGTACGGCGGCCTGATCGACTCCGGCCCGCCCACCAGCGCCTTGCCGCCGCGGTCGAGCGCGTCCTGCACGTGCTCGCGGATGATCTCGACCTGCGACGGCATGGTGATCGGCCCGAGGTTCGCGTTCGGCTCACCGCCCGGCTTGAGCTTCTTCGCCCGCTTCACCACGATCTCGGTGAACGCGTCGGCGACGTCCTCGGCCACGTAGATCCGCTCCACGCCCGCGCACGTCTGGCCGGCGTTCGACACCGCGCCCCAGATCGCGGCCTCGGCGGCGGCGTTCAGGTCGGCGTCCGAGTCAACGATCAGCGCGTCCTTGCCACCGCACTCGACCAGCACCGGCGTCAGCGAGGTGGCGGCGGCGGCCATGACCTTCTTGCCCGTGCGGGTGGAGCCGGTGAACGCGATCTTGTCGACGCCCGCCGCGACGAGCGCCGCGCCGGTCTCACCGAAGCCGGTGACCACCTGGAACACCGAGTGCTCCGGCACCGCCTCGGTGAACGTCGACGCGAGGAACGTGCCGACGCCCGGCGTGAACTCGGAAGGCTTGAACACGACGGCGTTGCCCGCCGCCAGCGCGTACGAGATCGACCCCATCGGCGTGTGCGCGGGGTAGTTCCACGGCCCGATGACGCCGATGACGCCCAACGGCCGGTACTCGAGCGACGCGCTGTGGTTGAACATCAACATGCCCGACGACACCCGGCGCTTGCCGAGCACCCGGCTCGCGTTCCGCGAGGCCCAGTGCAGGTGGTCCATCACCAGCGCGACCTCGACGCGGGAGTCGTCCGCGGGTTTGCCCGTCTCCGAGCTGATCAGCGCGATGAACTCGTCGGTGCGCTGCGAGAGGATCTTGCGCCACGCGTCGAGCTTCGTCCGGCGGCCCTCGAACCCGAGCCCCGCCCACCAGGCCGCGGCCTCGCGCGCGGACGCCACGGCGTCCTCGACCTCGGCGGCCGTGTGGACCGGGTGGTGCGCGACGACCTCACCCGTGCGCGGGTCCAGTGAGGCGAACCGCCGCTGCTCGCCATCAGCCGACAGCGCGCTGTTCGAAGCGGTCTGCGTCATGGACCCTCCCGGTGTACTCGCCAGTAACCTCGACACTAACGCGTACTCGAAGAACTTTCAGCCCCCCGCGGGAGCCGTCAGGCTTGGGGCAGAGAGGGGAGGACCGCCTTGGCGAACGCCTGCGCCGCCTGGCACCGGTCCAGTTCCTTCTCCTTCGAGGCCGCGACGATGAACTCCACGATCTCACCCGCGTTGCTCTGGTCCTTCGTCCGGACCACCACCAGCTCGCAGGTCGGGAACGAGCCGTCCTTGAACGCCTGGTAGCCCTTCACCCCACCGCCGAGATCGGCCTCGACGGACTTCGAGTCGAACTTGCCGTCGGCCGGGATGCGCGCCGTCTTGAACTCGATCTGCATCTGCGCGCTCTGACCGGTCCACGAGCACTGGTGCAGGCCGTACGGCAACGCACGGGGCGAGGCGCCGAGCACGGGCGCGAGAGTGGCCTTGTCGACGATCGTGCACGGGTCGACCTCGACCGGCGAGCCCTTCGGCGGGCTGTACTTCTGCGGGTTGCCCCGGAGCTTGCGCACCGCGCCCTCGAGCACCGTGCGGCCCGGCTCGCACGCCTCGGTGCCACCGGTGCCGGTGCTCACCTGGACGCGCACGGCCTGTGCGGGGCTCTCCTGCGTCACGGCCGAGATGAAGCACGACGTGTTGCTGAGCTTCTGCTCACCGCTGTTGAGGCCCGCGATCTGCTTCGTCGCGTTCTTCACCTCGGTGGACGTCAGCGAGTAGCCGATGTCCAGCGTGATGTTGAGGGTCTTGCCGCCCTTGTCCTTCATGTAGTTGGAGCAGCGCGTGTAGGAGCTGCTCGTGTACCTCGACGGCGTGCCGACCGCCTGCAGCACGTCCTTGTCGATCAACGCGCACGGGTTGATCAGCCGCAGCCGTTCCGCGGCGAACGCCGGGTCGACCGGCTTGCCCGCCTGCGCCGACTTCGTGGTCGACGGATCGGGCGAGTTCGCGTCCGCACCCGCCTGCACGGTGCGGCGCGGCGAGTTGGTCTTGGCGAGACCCGGCCCGGTGGCGCAGCCGGCCATCAGCAACGCAGCGGCGGCGACCACGGCGGTGGCACGAAAACGAGGCACGACGTGCACGGTAGCGACCTTTGCGTGCGTTCGTGGGCGGTACCCCGACCTTGCCCCGGTGGCCCATGTCACCCAGAGCTACGGGAACGATTCAGAAGATCAACGCGATGTACCTGGTGAAGACCCCGACCAAAGGAGAGACGTGCGAAACCGAATTCGCCGCGCAATCACCTGGCTCGACGCGTGGACGATCGAGGCCTTCAACCCTGTTTACCCTGGTCGTCCCCAGTCATAGCTCCTTGAGCGGCTGCTTGTCCGTGTCCGCGAACTGAGGCCGCAGCGTCGCCCAGGCGGCGAACACCGCCGCCAGCACCGCCATGGCGATGCCCGCCCACAGGTTGATGTTGACCCCTTCGGCCTTCTTCAGGTCGTCGTCGGACGTGAACCCGAGCCCGATGACGACCAGTACAACGCCGTACAGGCCGAAGAGGAAAGCGATGATCAGTCGCAGGTCGAACAACCTCATGGCAGCCTCCCTCAGCCGAAGATGAAGTAGAGAACGGTGGTCAGGGCCAGCACGCCACCACCGAGCAGTGCGGGCGAGCGGTACCAGCCCGCGTCCTCACCGGTGGTGCCGTGCGCCCTGTCCGCCTTGGGCGTGAGGCTGTAGACCAGCCCGCCGAGCTCGCTGTCCGGCTTCGGCCTCGTGACGAGGCTGACCGCGACGCTCACGACGATGTCGACCACGAACGCGAGACCCGCGCCGAGGAAGCTCGCGCCCTGGCCCGGCAGCTCCAGCAGCTCGATGCCGAACGACGGCTCCGAGATCGCGTAGATGAAGATCGCGGTGAACGTACCCGCGAGCAGACCGACCCAGCCCGCGGTCGGCGTCATCCGCTTCCAGAACATGCCGAGGATGAACGTCGCGAACAGCGGCGCGTTGAAGAACGAGAACAGCGCCTGGATGTAGTCCATGATGTTGGACCCGCCGAGCGCCGCCGCGATGAACGCCGTGCCGATCGCGAGCACGCACGCACCGACCGTGGCGAGGCGTCCGACGCGCAGGTAGTACTCGTCCGGCCGGTCCTTCTTGACGTAGTCCTGCCACAGGTCGTACGTGAAGACGGTGTTGAACGAGCTGACGTTCGCCGCCACACCGGCCATGAAGCTCGCCAGCAGACCGGTGATCGCGATGCCGAGGATGCCGTTGGGCAGCAGATCGCGCATCAACAACGGCAGCACGTCGTTGTAGGCCACGCCACCGCTCGTGTCACCGGACTTGAGCTGGGCCATCTCCGGCACGATCAGCGCGGCGATGATGCCGGGGATGATGATGATCGCCGGGATCAACGCCTTCGGATACGCGCCGATGATCGGCGTGCGCTTGGCCGCCGACATCGACTTGGCGCTCATCGCGCGCTGCACCTCGGCGAAGTTCGTCGTCCAGTAGCCGAACGACAGCACGAACCCGAGACCGAACACCAGGCCGACGACGCTCCACACCGGACTGTTGATGCCGGTGAGCTCCGTGGCGGGCCAGGCCGACAGCTGCTCCTGGTCGGTGACCTTCTCGACGATGCCCTGCCAGCCGCCGACCTTGATCAGGCCGACGATCGTCAACGGTGCCAGCGCGGCCACGATGACGAAGAACTGCAGCACCTCGTTGTAGATGGCGGCGGACAGGCCGCCGAGCGTCGTGTACGCGAGCACCACGAGGGCCGCGACGCAGATCGACACCGGCAACGGCCACCCGAGCAGCGCGTCGATGATCACCGCGAGCGCGAACAGGTTGATGCCCGCGATCAGGATCTGCGCGACGGCGAAGCTGATGGCGTTGACGAGGTGGGCGGGTTTGCCGAACCGGCGGCGCATGAACTCGGGAACGCTGCGCACCTTGGAGCCGTAGTAGAACGGCATCATCACCAGACCGAGGAACACCATCGCGGGGATGGCGCCGATCCAGTAGTAGTGCACGGTCGCCAGTCCGTACTGCGCGCCGTTGGCCGTCATGCCCATCAGTTCGAGCGCGCCGAGGTTCGCGGAGATGAACGCGAGACCGGTGACCCACGCCGGCAGCGACCGCCCGGACAGCAGGAAGTCGAGGCTGGAGGAGACGGATCGTCGCGCCATCACACCGATGCCGAGAACCACCACGAAGTAGATGATGAGCAACGCGTAGTCGATCGGTCCCGCGTCGAGCCGCAGGTCCGCCTCGGCCAAGATCGACACCGTCCACCTCCCAAAACTTCGAACAAAGTCGAACAGAAAAGACCAGGAGAGGACATTACTCCAGGTGCAGCGGGTCTTACCCCGTGTTGATGATCACCAAACCACGAGGTGACCCGGGTCGCTCACTGAAGCCGGGAGGCGGGGAAATCAGGTGCGCTGAAGCGCGCTCGGGCCCAACACTGATCACGTGACCGAGCCCCGTCCCGCCGCGCGCGAGTTCGTCGACGGCCTGCCCGCGGCACGCGCGGGCGTCGAGCTCGCCTGCCCGGACTGCGGCGAAACGAGCACGTCCGGCGAACCCTGCTTCTGGTGCCGCGTCTTGCGAACCTGGCGTGCACTGCCGCAGTCCGTCCGCGACGAACTCCGTCCAGCGCTGGAGGCGAGGCAGACCACCGTCGCCGTGATCGAACAGATCCGCACAGCACTGGGCTGCGGACTCAAGGAGGCGGTCGAGTTCGTCCACCTCCCCTACTACCGCGACCTCGGCTAGAAGAGCCGGAACTCGTCCGGCTCGATCCCGCGCAACGCGTCGTAGTCCAGCACCACGCACCGGATCCCGCGGTCCTCCGCCAGCGTGCGGGCCTGCGGCTTGATCTGCTGCGCCGCGAACACGCCCTGCACCGGCGCCAGCAGCGGGTCGCGGTTCAGCAGCTCCAGGTACCGGGTCAGCTGCTCGACGCCGTCGATCTCCCCGCGCCGCTTGATCTCCACGGCGACCGAGCCGCCCGCGGAGTCGCGGCACATCAGGTCCACCGGGCCGATCGGCGTCGGGAACTCGCGGCGCACCAGGGTCCAGCCGTCGCCCAGGGTGGTGACGTGCTCCGCCAGAAGCTTCTGCAGGTCGGCCTCGACGCCGTCCTTCTGCAGGCCCGGTTCGGGGCCCAGCTCGTGCTTGGAGTCCTGCAGGACCTCTTCGAGGGTGATGATCAGCTTCTCCCCCGCCTTGTTCTGCACCGTCCAGATGTCCGGGTCCTCGATCAGCCAGCAGGGCGGGCTCATCCAGTTCAACGGCTTGTACGCGCGGTCGTCGGAGTGGATCGACACCGAGCCGTCGGCCTTGATGAGCAGCAAGCGCTGGGCCATCGGCAGATGGGCGGTGAGTCGGCCTACGTAGTCGACCTTGCAGCGAGCGATGACGAGACGCACCGCGACAGGCTACGGGGTGCGTCCAGCATCCGGACGTTAGGTACGGTCCGTGGCGTGGAAAGCCTCGGCACCCGTCAGGTGTACGCAAACCCGTGGATGACCGTTCGCGAGGACGAGATCCAGCGCGCGGACGGATCGAGCGGCATCTACGGCGTGGTCGACAAGCCCGACTTCGCGCTGGTCATCCCGCTCGACGGCGAACGCGTGCGGCTCGTCGAGCAGTTCCGCTACCCGATCGGCCTGCGCCGCTGGGAGTTCCCGCAGGGCACCGCGCCGGACCGCGCCGACTCCGACCCGCTGCAGCTCGCCACCCGCGAGTTGCGCGAGGAGACCGGGCTGCGGGCCGGGAAGATGATCGAGCTCGGCCTGCTCGACGTGGCGCCCGGCATGTCGTCGCAACGCGGCCGCGTGTTCCTCGCGACCCAGCTCACGGAGGGCTTCCACGAGCGGGAGCACGAGGAGCAGGACATGCGGTCGCGGTGGTTCCCGCGCGCCGAGTTCGAGGCGATGATCTCCCAGGGCGAGATCACCGACGCCCAGTCGATCGCCGCGTACACGCTCCTGCTGCTGCACGAGCACTCCCAGCCCTAACTCCGCTGGAAAGCCGCGCGGTAGCTCTGCGGTGAGGTGCCGGCGATCCGCTTGAACCTGTCGCGGAACGCCGTGGCCGAGCCGAATCCCACCCTGCTCGCGATCAGCTCGACCGGGTCCTTCGTCGTCTCCAGCAGGTGCTGCGCCTGGCGGACCCGCGCCCGGTGCAGCCACTGCAACGGCGTCGTGCCGGTCTGCTCGCGGAACCTGCGGTTCAGCGTGCGCGTGCTCATCCCCGCCTGCCGCGCCAGGTCTTCCAGCGCCAGGTCGCGCGCCGTGTTGCTCTCCATCCACAGCAGCAACGGTTCGAGCTCCGCGCCCTGGGGCGCCACGGGTGGCGTCACGATGAACTGCGCCTGCCCGCCCTCCCGTTCCAGCGGCATCACGGCGAACCGCGCCGCGTCGGCCGCCACCGCGGAGCCGTGGTCGCGCCGGATCATGTGCAGGCACAGGTCCAGCCCCGCCGCGGCGCCGGCGGACGTGAGGAACTGGCCGTTGTCGACGTAGAGCACGTCCGGATCGACCTCCAGCGCGGGGAACCGCGCGGCCAGCTCCTCGGCGCCGAGCCAGTGCGTGGTCACGCGGAGCCCGTCCAGCAACCCGGTCTCCGCGAACACGAACGCGCCCGTGCAGATCGACGCGATCCGGGCGCCCCGTGCCGCGGCCTTCCTCAGCGCCTCGACCAGCGGCCGCGGCACGACCATCGCCGGGTCGTGACCCGGCAGCACGATGGTGTCCACTTCGGACAGCAACTCCAGGCCGTGCGGCACCTTGATCGCGAATGCGCCCGCATCGACCGTCCTCTTCGGACCGCAGACGCGCACCCGGTACCGGCCGACCCAGTTGAACGCGTCGACCCCCGTCGCGAAGTCGAACGGGACCACGCTGTCCATCGCTACCACCGCCACCTCGTGCACGTCCACCACCGTAGCTGGCGAGAATCCGTTGGAACATGGCATTCCAGCCAGTTCTCGACGGGTTCCGGCCCTCCTACCGTTTTGATCACCGAAACGAGGAGTGGCGCAGTGAGAGCTCAAGTGGTGTTGTTCGACGGCTTCGACCCGTTGGACGTGATCGGCCCGTACGAAACGCTGACCGCAGGCGGCATCCCGACCGAACTGGTGTCCGTCGAGGGTGCCCGCGAGGTGCCCGCCGGTCTGGACCTGCTGTCCCTGAAGGCGACCGCCCGGCTCGACCCGGCCGTCGGCCTCGTGGTCGTGCCCGGCGCGGCGGCCCACGCGGAGGACGAGATCTTCGCCCTGCTCAGCGCGGGTGCCGTCACCATCGGACCGGCGCTGAAGGACACGACCGCGGTCCTCGCGACCGTGTGCGGCGGCTCGCTGCTGCTGGCCATCGCCGGCCTCATCAAGGGCCGCAACGCGACGACGAACCACCTCGGCCTGCACGCCCTGGAGGCCATGGGCGTCAACGCCGTCCGCGCCCGCGTGGTCGACGACGGCGACCTCGTCACCGCCGCCGGCGTCACCTCCGGCGTCGACCTCGGCCTGCACCTGCTCGAACGCCTGGCAGGTGCTCAGAAGGCCCTGGAGGTCGAGGAGATGTTCGCCCACGAGCGGCGCGGCACCGCGTGGAGGGCCGCGTGAGCAAGCTCTTCCTCTCGCTGCACGTCCTGGCGGCCATCATCGCCATCGGTCCGGTGACGGTGGCCGCCAGCATGTTCCCGAAGGCGGTGACCACGGCCGGCAACCCCGAGCTGCTGCACCGGATCTGCCGCGTCTACGCGCTCATCGGCATCTCGGTGCCGGTCTTCGGGTTCGCGACGGCCGGCGTGATGGGCGTGACCGGCCACCCCTGGGTGGTCGTGTCGATCGCGCTCACCACCGCCGCCGCGTTCCTGCTGGCCCTCAAGATCCTGCCCGGCCAGGAGAAGGCGCTGAAGACCAAGGACATCAAGCACCTGGCCATGTACACGGGGATCTTCAACCTGCTGTGGGCCACCGTGACGGTGCTGATGATCCTCCGGCCGGGCTCGACGACGGGCGCCTAGCGCGTCGCCACCGGCCGCACCACGATCTCGTTGACGTCGACGGACTCGGGCTGCGAGATCGCGTACGCGATGGCGTCACCGATCGCCGACGCGGGCAGCGCGTTCTTGCGGTACTCGTCCATGAACGACGCCGCGTAGTCCTCGGTGATGGTGCTCGCCAGCTCGGACTCCGTGACACCGGGCGAGATCACGGTGACGCGCAGGTCGTCGCGCTCCTGGCGCAGTCCCTCGGACAGCGCCCACACCGCGTACTTGGTCGCGCAGTACACCGCGGCCGTCGGCGTGACCAGGTGCGCGCCGATCGAGGCGACGTTCACGACGTGCCCGCCGCCGCCGGTGAAGAGCGGCAGCACGGCGGCGAGGCCGTTCAGCACGCCCTTGATGTTCACGTCCACCATGCGGTCCCACTCGTCGACCTTCAACGAGTCCATGAGGGACAACGGCATCACACCCGCGTTGTTCACCAGCACGTCGACACGGCCGTGCTCGGCGACCGCGGCATCCACAAAGGACTGGAAGGACTCGCGCGAGGTCACGTCCAGCGGCGCGTAGGAGGCGCCGATCTCGGTCGCCAGCGCCTCCAGCCGGTCCTCGCGCCGAGCGCCGAGGAACACCTTGTGCCCCGCCGCGGCCAGAACGCGGGCCGTGGCCTCGCCGATACCGCTGGAAGCTCCACTGATCAGAACGACTTTGCTCATGACCACAACACTCGGCGCGAAACCCGAGGCCGACCAGGACACGCTCTCCCCAGGAGTCGCACACCCAGGCAGGGAACGAGCCCGGCGCATAGGCTCGCCAGCATGCTCGGCGAGTTCCTGAAAGCACACCGCGCCCGCGTCAACCCCCACGACGCGGGCCTGCCGAGTCACACCCAGCGCAAGGTCAAAGGCCTGCGGCGCGAGGAGGTCGCGGTGCTCGCCGGGGTGAGCGCCGACTACTACGCCCGCCTCGAACAGGGCCGCGAGACCAACCCGTCGGCGCAGGTCCTCGACGCCCTCAGCCGCGCGCTGCAGCTCGACACCGACGCCCGCGCGCACCTGCACCGCCTCGCCGGCGTGGTGGCGGACGAGGGCCACACGACCGACAAGGTGAGCCCGGAACTGCGGCGGCTCATCAGCGGCATGCACGACATGCCGGCGTTCGTGATGAGCTCCTACCTCGACCTGCTGGCCACGAACGCGCTGGCCGACGCCCTGTACGAGCCGTTCGCGCCCGCCGACAACCTGGCCAGGATGGCGTTCCTCGACCCCGCCGCCACGAGCTTCTACCCGCGCTGGAACTGGGTCGCGCAGAGCACGGTCGGCAACCTGCGCCTGACGGCCGACCCGAACTCGGCCCGGCTGGGGCGGATGGTCGCGGAACTGCGCCGGAACCCGGTGTTCGAGGAGCTCTGGGAGAACCACGAGGTGCGCGGGAAGACCCAGGACGCCAAGGAGTTCGTGCACCCCGCGGTCGGTTCGATCAAGCTGCGGTACCACTCGTTCGACGTGCGCGAGGCACCCGGCCAGTTCCTGGTGATCTACCAGGCCGAGCCGGGCCCGAACGCCGACGCGCTGAAGCTCCTCGCGACTAGTCGGGCCACACGGGAGGCCGCTTCTCCAGGAACGAAGCCCGTCCCTCTTTGGCTGACGGGGACTGGGAGGTCTCGGCCATGACGTTCAGCGCGACCTCGTAGGCGTCCGCCTCCGGACGGTCGAGCTGCGCGTAGATCGTCCGCTTGCCGACGGCCTTCGACGCCCGGCTCCCCCGCGTGGCCCGTGCCAGCAGGTCGTCGACCTCGGCGTCCAGGGATTCGGCGGGCACCGCCCGGTTGATCAGACCCCACTCCACCGCCGTGGCCGCGTCGATCACGTCCCCGGTCAGCACGAGCTCCATCAACCGCTTGCGCCCGATCGACCGCGCCACCGGCACCGCGGGCGTGTGGCAGAACCAGCCGGCCTTGCCACCGGGCAACGAGAACCCGGCCGTGTCCGCCGCCACCGCGAGATCGCACGACGCCACCAGCTGACACCCGGCCGCCGTCGCCAGCCCCTGCACGCGCGCGATCACCACCTGCGGCGCGGACTGGATGGTCTTCATCAGCACCGTGCACAGCTCCAGCAGCAGCCGCACACCCTCTTCGTCACGCGCGTGCACGTCCGCGAAGTCGTGGCCGGCGGAGAACACGGGCCCCTCGGCGGCCAGCACGATCCCGGCCGCGTCGGAGGTCCTGACCTCGCGGAACGCGTCCAGCAGCTCGGTGAGGTGCTCTGCGGACAGCGCGTTGCGCCTGGCCGCGCGGTTCATCGTGATCCGGACGACCGACCCGTCCCGCGAAACGTCAACCATTCCGCGACACTAAGGCTCTAGCCGAGCGAACGCACCTCTCGGATCACGGTGACGATCTCGTCCATGATCTCGGTCAGCTCGTAGTCCTTGGGCGTGAACACCCGCGCCACCCCGCGCTCGCGCAGCTTGGCCGCGTCGTCCGGCGGGATGATGCCGCCGACGATCACCGGGATGTCGCCGGCGCCCGCCGCGCGCAGGCCGTCGACCACCGCGGGCACGACCTCCAGGTGCGAGCCGGAGAGGATCGAGAGGCCGACGACGTGCACGTCCTCCTGCACGGCCGCCGCGACGATCTGCGACGGCGTCAGGCGGATGCCCTGGTAGACGACCTCGAAGCCGACGTCGCGGGCCCGCACGGCGACCTGCTCGGCGCCGTTGGAGTGGCCGTCGAGGCCGGGCTTGCCGACCAGCATGCGCAGCCGCTCGCCCAGGTCGTCGCCGGTGGACCGGACGCGGTCGCGCACCCGTGCGATCTCCGAGCCCGCCTCGCCGGAGGCCGAGGCGCCGGAAACGCCTGTGGGGGCACGGTATTCGCCGAACGTCTCACGCAATGCCTGCGACCACTCGCCCGTGGTCACGCCTGCGCGCGCACACGCCAGCGTCACCTCCACGAGGTTCTGGTCGGTCTTCGCGGCCTCGCGCAGCGCGTCCAACGCCGCTTCGGCAGCAGCGTTGTCGCGGTTCGCGCGCCACTGCTGGATCGCTTCGACGGCATGCATCTCGACGATCGGGTCGATGGTCTCGATGGCGTTCGCGCCCTCGGCCTGCAGCGGCGACGGCTCGGTCGTGTCGAACTTGTTGACGCCGACGACGACCTCCTCGCCGGACTCGACGCGACGACGCCGGTCCGCCAGGGAGGACACCAGCTGCGACTTCATGTAGCCGGACTCGACGGCCGCGACGGCGCCGCCCATGGCCTGCACGCGGTCGATCTCCTCGCGGGCACCGGCCAGGATCTCGCCGACCTTCGCCGCGATGACCGGCGAGCCGTCGAAGATGTCCTCGTACTCCAGCAGGTCCGTCTCGTAGGCGAGCACCTGCTGCATGCGCAACGCCCACTGCTGGTCCCACGGGCGTGGCAGGCCCAGGGCCTCGTTCCACGCCGGGAGCTGGATGGCGCGCGCACGGGCGTTGCGGGACAACGAGACGGCAAGCATCTCCAGCACGATGCGCTGGACGTTGTTCTCGGGCTGTGCCTCGGTGAGGCCCAGCGAGTTGACCTGCACGCCGTAGCGGAACCGGCGGTGCTTCGGGTTCTCGACGCCGTAGCGCTCGCGCGTGATCTCGTCCCAGAGCTGGGCGAACGCGCGCATCTTGCACATCTCCTCGATGAACCGCACACCGGCGTTCACGAAGAAGGAGATGCGGGCGACGACGTCACCGAACTTCTCCTGCGGCACCTGACCGGAGTCGCGCACCGAGTCGAGGACCGCGATCGCCGTGCACATCGCGTACGCGACCTCCTGCGCCGGCGTCGCGCCGACCTCCTGGAGGTGGTAGCTGCAGATGTTGATCGGGTTCCACTTCGGCACGTTCGACACGGTCCACGCGACCATGTCGGTGATCAGCCGCAGCGACGGTCCCGGCGGGAACACGTACGTGCCGCGGGACAGGTACTCCTTGATGATGTCGTTCTGCGTCGTGCCGGCGAGCGCGGACGGGTCGGCGCCCTGCTCCTCGGCCACGGTGACGTAGAGCGCGAGCAGCCACATGGCCGTCGCGTTGATCGTCATCGACGTGTTGGCGCCGCCGAGCGGGATCTGGTCGAAGAGCTGCCGCATGTCGCCGAGGTGGCTGATGGGCACGCCGACCTTGCCGACCTCGCCCTTCGCGAGCTCGTCGTCGGGGTCGTAGCCGGTCTGCGTGGGCAGGTCGAACGCCACGGACAGGCCCGTCTGGCCCTTGGCGAGGTTCCGGCGGTAGAGCGCGTTGGACGCCGCTGCCGAGGAGTGACCCGCGTACGTCCGCATCACCCAGGGGCGGTCGCGTTCGCGGTCAGCTGGATACGGCACAGCAACCTCCCACATCGTCGTTCTCCGGAGCGTACTGGCCGGTAACCATCGCTGCGCGTGCGCTTGCTCACTGAATCGAGACCAATGGGCGCATGATGGAGAGGTGACGGGGATTTACCAGACGGTCGTCGTGTTCGGCGCGCTCGCACTGCTGGCGCTGACGCTCCGGTACTTCGCGGGCAACGACAGGCGGCCCGTGCCGGATCTGGACGGCACGGACTTCGGGTTGCTGAGCGAGGTGGCGGTCGTGCCCACCGAGGAGGCCGCGAACGTCCTCGTGCAGAAGCTGAAGAAGAACGGTGTGCGGGCCACGCGTTCGCGGAACGCCCCCTACCAGGTGATGGTCTGGCCGCAGGACGTCCCGAACGCGCGGCTCGTGCTCAAGAGCTGACGCGCTCCACGTCGGCACCCAGCTTGCGGAGGTTCTCGACGAACCCGGGGTAGCCGCGCTCGATGTGGAAGATCTCGTAGACCTCGGTGGCCCCGTCCGCGCACAGACCGGCCAGCACGAGCCCGGCACCGGCGCGGATGTCCGACGCCCACACCGGCGCGCTGGACAGCTTCTCGATGCCGCGGATGACGGCGTGATGCCCGTCCGTGCGCGCGTCGGCCCCGAGACGGATCATCTCGTCGATGAACCGGAACCGGGACTCGAACAGGTTCTCGGTGATCATCGACGTGCCCTCGGACACCGTCGACAGCGCGATCGCGAACGGCTGGTTGTCCGTGGCGAACCCGGGGTACGGCAGCGTCACGAAGTCGACGGCCTTGGGGCGGCCCTCCATGACGACGCGGAAGCCCTCGTCCTCACCCTCGTACACGGTGACCTCGGCACCCGCCATGCGCAGCTTCTCGAGCACCAGGTCGAGGTGGTGCGGGTTCACCCCGCGCACGCGCACGTCACCACGGGTCATGGCGGCGGCGAAGCCCCAGGTGGCGCCCACGATCCGGTCACCGATCACGCGGTGCTCGGTCGGCTTGAGCTCCGTGACGCCGTGCACGGTGAGCGTGGACGTGCCGGCGCCCTCGACCTTCGCGCCCATCTGGTTGAGCATCAGGCAGAGGTCGACGATCTCGGGCTCGCGAGCGGCGTTGTCGATGACCGTCGTGCCGTTGGCCAGCACGGCCGCCATCAGGATGTTCTCGGTCGCGCCCATGCTGGGGAAGTCGAGCCAGATCTGCGTGCCGTGCAGCCCCTCGGCCTCGGCGACGATGCAGCCGTGCTCGATCCACGTGGTCGCACCGAGCTTCTCGAGACCGCTCTGGTGCATGTCGAGCGGCCGCGACCCGATCGCGTCACCACCGGGCAACGCCACCACGGCACGCTTGCAGCGCCCGACCAACGGCCCGAGCACGCAGATGGAGGCCCGCAGCTTGCCCATGGCCTCGGAGTCGGCCCGGTGGCTCAGCTCGGCGGGCGTCGTGATCCTCGCCACGTCGCCTTCGAGCTCGACCTCGCACCCGAGGCTGCGCAGCGCGTCGGCCATCAACGGCACGTCGAGGATGTCCGGGCAGTTCGTGATGGTCGTCGTGCCCTCGGCCAGGAGGGCGGCCGCCATCAGCTTGAGCACGCTGTTCTTGGCGCCGACGACATCAACTTCGCCGACCAGCCTTGCGCCACCGTGTACCCGGAAATGCTCGCTCACGCGGCAATCCTACGTACGGCCTTAAAGTGCCAGCCATGGCGGTACATCTCACCAAGATCTACACCCGAGTCGGCGACGACGGCACGACCGGCCTCGGCGACTTCTCGCGCGTCCCGAAGACCTCACCACGCATCGAGGCCTACGCGGACGTGGACGAGACGAACGCCTCCCTCGGCGTCGCTCTGGCTCTCGGCAACCTGGCTGAAGACGTCCACGACGTCGTCCGCAAGGTGCAGAACGACCTCTTCGACGTCGGAGCGGACCTCTGCACCCCGATCGTCCCCGACCCCCAGTACCCGCCGCTGCGCATCACCCAGGCGTACGTGGACCGCCTGGAGGGCTACTGCGACACGTTCAACGAACGCCTGGGCAAGCTCGACTCGTTCATCCTCAACGGCGGCACGCCGGGAGCGGCCCTGCTGCACCAGGCCCGCACCATCGCCCGCCGGGCGGAACGCCGGGCCTGGGCGCTGATCGAGGACGACGCCGAGCACACGAACGTCCTGACGGCCAAGTACCTGAACCGGCTGTCGGACCTGCTGTTCATCCTGGCCCGGGTGGCGAACCCGGACGGCGACGTGCTGTGGCAGCCGGGCGGCAACGCCTGACGACGAAGGGCGCGTTCCGAGGTGGAACGCGCCCTTCGGTGTTCAGGAAGCCCAGGGGATCGATCGGCCCGGAGGCGCGGACTCGAGCCAGGACAGGAACCCCGTCAACGCGTCCGGCCCCATCGCGATCTCGACCTCACCGGAAGCCGACCGGCACCGCAGCACCGTCGCCCCCACGGGCATCGCATAGGCCTCGGGCCCGGTCGGCTCCCGCCGGGCGTCGATCTCCAGCCCGTCCCGCGAGATCAGCTGGTTCGGACCCGACCCGAGCGAGAGCACCCGGAACCAGGCGAACTTGTCGCCCCGGTAGTGCCCCACGCCCAGGTGCCAGCCACGCCCGCGATCGTCGAACTGACTGCGCAGGGCGACGTGCACACCGCCCTCGCGCAGCAGCCGGATCCGGCGCCAGGCGAAGTAGGTGATGACGATCGCCACCCCAAGAAGGATCAGGCCGGCAATCTCGGTGATCCCCACGGCTGCGGCCTCGTGCCCGGTCTCAGGCCGACTGTTCCACGGCCCGCACGCGCGCTGCCGCCCGTGCGCGCTCTGCGTCGTCCGCGTCCTGCAGCGCCGTGCGCGCCGCGTCCACGTCGATCTCGCCCGCGAGCTCGGCGTCCTCGGCGAGAATGGAAACGCCGGTGCCGGTCACGGAGAGGAAGCCACCGTGCACAGCGGCGGTGACCAGGCCACCGTCCGTCGTGCGCACGCGCACCACGCCACCCTCGACCAGCTGGCCGAGAACGGGCTCGTGACCGGGCAGGATGCCGATCTCGCCCTCGGTCGTCTGTGCCGAAACAGAGGTGGCCTTACCGGACCACAGGCGGCGTTCAACGGCGACCAGTTCAACGGTCATCTCGGCCACGCGTATCTCCCTCGTCGTCTGGAGTCGAACTGAGTCTAAACGGTCGCCTGACAACCTTGCCGCCCCGCCCGGTGTCAGTACCTTCGACGACCGCCGAAGGGGGGACATGCAGGACTTCGAAGACTTCGTGGCGTTGCGTTCGCAGGCACTGCTGCGCACGGCATACCTGCTGTGCGGCGGCGACAAAGGCGCCGCAGAGGACATTCTGCAGGACGTCCTGATGAGCATGTACGGCAAGTGGCGCCGCATCAGGTCCTCTCCGGAGGCGTACGCCCGCACGGCGCTGACCAACGCGGCCAGGAACCGCTGGCGCCGGCGTTCCCGCAAGCCCGAGGCGCCGCTGGAGCTGGGGACCGTGCCCCCGTCCCAGGGCCACGAACAGCAGGTCGTGGACGCGGACAGCGTCGTGCGCGCGCTGGCCCGGTTGCCGGTGAGGATGCGGGCCGTCCTGGTGCTGCGGTTCTTCGACGACCTCAGCGAGGCCGAGACGGCCCGCGTGCTCGGCTGCGGCCTCGGCACGGTGAAGAGCCAGACCTCGCGCGGCCTCGCCCGCATGCGGGAACTCATGGGTGAGCAGGTGCTGACGTGGAACTGAAGCAGGCGATGGAGACCGCGACGGCGGGACTGGACGTGCGACCGGGATTCGTGGGGGACGTGATGGCCGGGGGACGGCGGAGGCAGACCCGCAAGCTGGTGACCTTGACCGCGGTGGTGGCGCTGGTGGCCGGTGCGACCGCGGGGGTCGTGCTGACACGCCCTTCCTCCGACGACCGCGCGTCCGGCATCGATGCGCGACTGACCGCACCTACGGCCGGCGACCTGTCCTCCAGCAAGGACGACGTGGACCGCGCACTCAACGTGTGGCACAACGCACAGAAGTCGCCGACGGTCGGTGAGGGCATCACGGACTTCTCGATGGCCTCGCACGTGTACTGGATCGGCACCACCGAGGACGGCCCGGCCGCGGTGGTCGTGCAGCCAGTCCAGGTGAGCGGAGTGCCCGAGCCCAAGCCGCTCGTCGGCCTGGTCGCGATGGGCAAGGTCGTGGACCGCGAGGTCGTGCTCGAACCGGGCGAGGAGCGCGGCCGCTACGACCTCGGCTCCCCCAGCGGCACGCAGGTCGTGCTGAGCCTCGGCAAGAGGCTCTTCCTGTCGCAGGACCCCGTGCGTGGCCAGGACGACCGGCTGTCCCGCGAGTGGCGGGAGGTCGCGGCCGACGCGGCGGGTGTCGCGGTGGTCTCCGCGCTGCCGCAGAGCAAACCGGTCTTCGTGCGCGCCGACTCCCCGCCCCGTCCGGACGACTTCACCGCGCAGCCCGTCCGGTCGAAGGCGGAAACCGGACAGGGCAGGGCCTTCCTCCCGCGTTCCGGGCTCGGCTGGTCGACGGTGAACTGCAAGACGGAGTCCGCCCCGCCGACCCACTCCCCCGCGCAGGTGCAGGAGGACCTGCAGAGGCGTGCCCTGCTCGACTTCCTGGTCGGCTTCGACGCCGCCGGCAGCTGGGAGGCCTGCGCGTGGACGCCGGACGGACGGTTCGCGATAGCCTTCGAGGCCTTCGGCCAGCTCTACGGCGCCCTGTACACGGCTCAGGGCACGTTCAGCGCCGGCGTCGTCGGCGGGCCCGCGGTCAAGGACACCGCGGCCCCCGTCCGGCTCGCGCTGCCCGACGGGCAGGGCACGATCGTCGCCGACGCCGGCACCCTCATCGGGCCGGAGCAGCGCGAGAACGTGTGGCTGGCGCCCGCGGGGACGACCGAGGTCACGGTCGTGCGGAACGGGACTCCCACGGTGGTGCCGCTTCCCTAGCAGGTGTCCGGTGTCTGCTGCGGCCCTCGTCGCGGAAGCGGCAGACACGGCGGTGAGCGCACAGCCGTGACACACCGTCGCCAACGTTCGGCCGGGTACGACTAGCCGTGCCACGAACGCCAGAGCGTCGCGTAGACCCCCTCCCTGGCCACCAGGTCTGCGTGGGAGCCCAGCTCGACGATCCGCCCCGCGTCGACGACCGCGATCCGGTCGGCGTCTCGCGCGGTCTGCAGGCGGTGCGCGATCGCGATCACCGTGCGGTTCTCGCGCACGGCCGCGATCGCGCGCTCCGCCTGCCTGGCCGTGGCCGGGTCGAGCGAGGACGTCGCCTCGTCCAGCACCAGCGTGTGCGGGTCCGCGACCTCGACCCGTGCGAGTGCGAGCTGTTGCGCCTGCGCGGGATCGAGCTCCACCCCGCCCGCGCCGAGCTGCGTGTCCAGTCCGTCGGGGAACTCGTCGAACCAGCTCGCGCCCACCGTGCGCAACGCTTCGAGCAGCCGGTCGTCCCCAGTGTCCAGGGCCGCCATGGCGAGGTTCTCCCTGACCGTGCCGATGAAGACGTGGTGCTCCTGCGTCACCAGCACGATGCGTTGTTCCCCCGCCGCCACCAGATCCGCGACGGGCACTCCCCCGACGAGCACCGACCCCTCGGCCGGCCGGTCGACACCGGCGATCAGCCTGCCGAGCGTCGACTTGCCCGCACCCGAGACGCCGACGATCGCCAGCCGTTCTCCCTGCTGCACCAACAGGTCGACGCCGTGCAGCACCTCATGGCCGTCCACATAGGAGTACCGGGCGCCGCTCACCTCGACGCGATCACCGTCCGGTTCCCCGACGGCGGGAGCGGGTTCGACCTGGACCCCGATGCCTTCGACCCGCGCGAACGACGCGGCACCCCGCTGCAGGAACTCGACCCACAGCATCACCCGCTCCAACGGCTCGATGAGCCGCCACACGTAAAGACTTCCGGTGACGACGACCTCGATGCGGGCGCCGTCCGCCGTGTAGAACAGGCCACCGATCAGCAGCACCAACGCCGTCGGCACGGCGCTCACGAAACTGACGACCGGGAACAGCACGTTCCGCAGCCGCAAGGTCCGCATCCTCGCGCGGAACGACCGCGCGATCGCCCCTTCCGCGACCGCCACGAGCCGGTCCCGCAGCCCGTAGGTCTCGATCGTCCGGCTGCCCTCACCGACCGCGGCCGAGATCTCCGCCACGTCGCTGGCCGCCTGGCTCTCCACCAGGTACGCGTCGCGCGCACGGACCAGGTACCACCGCAGCACCCACGCCACGAACGGCATGCCCACCAGCGCGGCGAGACCCAGCACGGGATCGAGCAGGAAGAGCGCCGCGTACACGACCACGAGGTGCACGAGGCCCGTGAGGACCTCGGGCACGCTGTCCCGCAACGCCTGCCCGACCGTGCCGATGTCGCTCGTCATGCGGGTGAGCAGGTCGCCGGTGCCCAGCCGGTCGACCACCCGCGCCGGCAACGCGAGCGTGCGCGTCACGGCCTCCTCCCGCAGCGAGGCCAGGAACCGCTCACCGAGCCGTGTGGACCGCAAAGCGCTGTACCGCACCAGGAGCAGGTGCGCGACGGCCGCACCGAGGACTCCCAGGGCGAACTTGTCCACAGTGGACGCTGCGAGGCCGCCGGCCTCGATCCCACCGACGATCTTGCCCAGGAGGTACGGCCCGACGAGTCCCGACGCGGCGGTGAGGGCGGTGAGCGCGAGCACCACGGCCAGCGCCCGCCGTTCGCCCCGCAAGAGCCTCACGGCCGCCTGCCGCACCTCACGGCGGCCGGCGATCGGCAGCCCGCTCACCGGCCGTTCTCCAGGTGCACGACCTGGTCCGCCTGCCCCGCCCACAGCGGCGAGGACGAGACGACGACGGTGGTCCGCCCGGACCGCCTCTCCCGCACCCGTCTCGCGACCGCCGCCTCGGTCACCGCGTCGAGCGCCGAGGTCGGTTCGACCAGCACGAGCAGCTCCGGCTCGCTCAGCAGGGCACGCACGAGCCGCAACCGCTGGCGCTGACCACCGGACACGTTGCGTCCCTGCGGTTCCAGGTGCGAGTCGAGCCCGTCGGGCATCGACTCCACGACGTCCACCGCGGCCGCCGCCCACAGCGCCTCGTCGAGCGCCCTGTCGTCGTGCTCGGCGACCGAGACCGCCTCGCGCACCGTCCCGGGGAACAGGTAGTCGTCGTTGTCCGCCACCACCCCCGGCAACCGGTCGACCGCATCCCTCGCCAGCGCGGCGTTGGCCGGCACCACGACCGTGAGCGCGCCGGTCTTCACGTCGAGCGGCCCGGCTCCGCCGTCCTCCTCGTCGGGCCGCAGCCGCAGCACGTCCACGACCCGCCCCGCCGACACCAGTGCCCGCGGGATCGTGTCCGCGCCCTCGACGAAGAAGCTGACGGGCACGATCAACGTCGTGACGTACAGGTAGACCGCGATCATCTCCTCGACCGAGATCGCGCCGCTCACCGCGAGCCGCGCCACGATCCACGTGACCACCGCGAGGAACAGCGCGGGCAACCCCCACGTGAGCGCCTGGACCCAGCTGAGCCAGGTCGACACCCGGTACCCGTCCCGCAGCACGTCCTGCGACATGCGCCGGAAGCGCTCCTCGAACGCAGGCTTCCCACCGATCCCGGACAGCACCCGCAGCCCGCCCACGATGTCGCCCGCCCGCGAGCTCAGCTCACCGACGCTGTGCCGGTAGCCGGACTCCACCGCGTGCAGCCGCTGCAACACCGGCCCCGTCACCAGTGCGAGCACCGGCACGCCGAGGAGCACGACGACGGCGACGAGCGGTGAGATCCGCACCAGCAGCACCGCCGTGACGGCGTACGCGACCACCGCCCCGACCCCGGGCCCGGTGCTGGTGAGCGCGTGCGCGATCCGCTGCGTGTCACCGTTCTGCAGGTACGTCAGCTCCCCGGTGGACAGCTTGCGCCGCACCACCCCGCCGAGCCGCGTGACGTGCCGGACGACGACCTGCGCCGTCCTGAGAGCGGCATCCGTGCGCACCAACGTCATCGTGCTGTGCCGCGCGATCCCGACGAGCGCCAGCGCGGCGGCGGTGAGGACCAGCGCCACGCACCACCACACCAGCGCGACGCGATCACCACCCCGCAGACCGTCCTCAATGGCCTGCGAGATGAGGTACGGCGGCAGGATCAGCCCGCACATCCACAACGAGCCCCACCACGCTCCGGCCAGCACCCGCCGGCGCTGCGCGACGACGAGCCACCACAGGTACCGCGCGGGCGAGCGGACGTCGGGCGTGCCGGGGTCGGCGTGCGGAGCATGTCGGGCCATGCACCTGACCTTGCCATCACCCGGCGTGCTCGACGACCGATTTCGCCTTCAGCCCAATCGCACCAACGGCCGTTGCCCCCAACGCCGCGATGAACGCGAACGCGTAGAAGCCCCAAGGGTGAGCCAATCCGGCCGTGAGCAACGCACCGCCGAGCAACGGTCCACTGATCGCACCAAGCCGTCCGACACCAGCGGCCCACCCGATGCCAGTAGCGCGGTTCTCCTCGTAAACCCGCCCCGCATAGGCGTAAACGAGCACCTGCGCGCTGAACACGAAGCACCCGGCCAGGAACACGGCCACGTACACCCCGACACCGGGCAACTTGATGCTCAACAACGCCAGGAACACCACGGCCCCGGCGAACCACCCGACGGCAGCGGGCCGAATCCCGACCCGGTCGGCAACCGCACCGGCGACCAGAAGTCCCACGACAGCACCGATGTTGAGCGTCAACAACAACGCCAGCGCTGTCCCGAGCTCGTACCCGGCGCTGCGCATGATCTGCGGCAACCACGTGTTGAGCCCGTACACGAGCAACAGCCCCATGAACGAGGCCACCCAGAACGCGACGGTCGCCTTCCGCAACCCGGGCCGGAACAACGACCCGACGGCTTCCAACGCGGGCGCCTTGCGGGTGGCGGTCTCCGGCAAGTGCTTGACCATCAACGGAATCAGCACCAACGCGGGCAACGCACCCGCCACGAACAACGACCGCCACCCGAGCTCGGGGATCAACACGATCCCCAGCAACGCCGTGATGACCGCACCGACGTGGTACCCGGTCATGATGAGCGTGGTCGCCCGCCCACCCTGCTGAGGCCGCGCCTCGTTGACCAGCGCGATGGCGGTGGGCAGACACCCGCCGAGCCCGAGCCCGGCGAGGAACCGCAGCACCCCGAACGTGGTCGCGTCCGGAGCGAACGCACAGGCCAGCGTGAACACCGAGAACCCGGCCACCGCGTAGATCATCACCTTGCGCCGCCCGATGACGTCGGTGACGGTCCCGATGACCAGCGCGCCGAGCATCATCCCGACCAGCCCGGCCGTGGACACCACGCTCGCACTCGCCGTGGTGAGCAGCCCGTCCTGCAACAGCACCGGAATCACCGTGCCGAGCACCACGAGGTCGAAGCCGTCGAGCAGGACGGCGGTCCAGCACAGCGGCAGCACCCATTTGTTCACGCGCTTCTCCTCCTCGCTGAGGACCTGGGATGCCGTGCATCGTGCGGCGGAGGAGGCCTGGATCGGGAGGGTGGTTTCCGGTGGCCGGAAAGCGGATGGTCGTGCGGCAGCGCACATCCCGACTGCCGGCAGCGGTGGTGGCGACAGGCGGGGCGGTGGCGTTGGTTCAGGTACCGGAACGCTTGAGAGGTTGTGGCGTGCCGTCCAACGCAGTGACGAAGCCGAGGCGTCCTCACCTCGGCCACCGCTGAACAGCGGTACATGCCCCATCCCACGCGACCCCGAAAACGCCCGAAGGGCCGTCCCTCCACAAAGGAGGAACGGCCCTTCGAAAAGCCGAACTACAACGTCAGTTGCCGGCCAGCTTCTTGGCGTTGGCCTCGACGTCGTCCAACCCGCCGCAGGAGAAGAACGCCTGCTCCGGGAAGTGGTCGAACTCGCCCTTGCAGACGCGGTCGAAGGCCTCGACCGTGTCCTTGATCGGCACGAACGAACCCGGCTGACCGGTGAACTTCTCCGCGACGAAGAAGTTCTGGCCCAGGAAGCGCTCGAGACGACGCGCGCGACCGACGAGGACCTTGTCCTCCTCGGAGAGCTCGTCCATACCGAGGATGGCGATGATGTCCTGCAGCTCCTTGTACTTCTGCAGGATCCGCTTCACCTCCTGCGCGACCCGGTAGTGCTCCTCGCCGACGATCGACGGCTCGAGGATTCGAGACGACGACGACAGCGGGTCGACGGCCGGGTAGATGCCCTTCTGGGAGATCGGACGGGAAAGCTCCGTCGTCGCGTCCAGGTGGGCGAAGGTGGTCGCCGGGGCGGGGTCGGTGTAGTCGTCCGCGGGCACGTAGATGGCCTGCAGCGAGGTGATCGACTTACCGCGCGTCGAGGTGATGCGCTCCTGGAGCTCACCCATCTCGTCGGCCAGCGTCGGCTGGTAACCCACGGCGGAAGGCATGCGGCCCAGCAGGGTCGACACCTCGGAACCCGCCTGGGTGAAGCGGAAGATGTTGTCGATGAAGAGCAGCACGTCCTGGTTCTGCACGTCGCGGAAGTACTCCGCCATCGTGAGTGCGGACAGGGCGACGCGCATACGCGTGCCCGGCGGCTCGTCCATCTGACCGAAGACGAGCGCGGTGTCCTGGATGACACCCATCTCGTCCATTTCCAGCAGGAGGTCGGTGCCCTCACGGGTGCGCTCGCCGACGCCGGCGAACACGGAGGTACCGGA
Source organism: Lentzea sp. HUAS12 (assembly GCF_024125735.1). Lineage (NCBI taxonomy): Bacteria > Bacillati > Actinomycetota > Actinomycetes > Pseudonocardiales > Pseudonocardiaceae > Lentzea > Lentzea sp. HUAS12. The sequence goes on along the minus strand of NZ_CP099738.1, from coordinate 8,298,795 downwards.
GAACTCACGCGCGATACGCGTGATCATCTCCTGGATCAGCACGGTCTTGCCGACACCCGCGCCGCCGAACAGGCCGATCTTGCCGCCCTTGACGTACGGGGTGAGCAGGTCGATGACCTTGATGCCCGTTTCCAGGATCTCGGTCTTGCCCTCGAGCTGGTCGAACGACGGCGCCTTGCGGTGGATGCCCCACTGCTCGCCGTCGCGGCCGAGGCCGGGCTGGTCGAGGCAGTCGCCGAGGGCGTTGAAGACGTGGCCCTTGACGATGTCGCCGACGGGCACCGAGATCGCGGCACCGGTGTCGCTGACGACGGCGCCGCGGACGAGGCCGTCGGTCGGCTGCATCGAGATGGTGCGGACGAGGTTGTCGCCGAGGTGCTGCGCGACCTCGAGGGTCAGCGTCTTGGCGACGGCCTCGAAGGTGATCTCCACCTTCAGGGCGTTGAACAGCTCGGGCACGGCGTCGCGCGGGAACTCCACGTCGACGACCGCACCGATCACCCGGACCACACGGCCGGTGCGGGTGGTGGTGGCAGTAGCACTCATGTCACTCATCACTTCCTGCGCCACCGGTAAGCGCGGCAGCGCCACCGACGATCTCGCTGATCTCCTGGGTGATCTGGGCCTGACGGGCCGAGTTCGCCGCCCGGCTGAGGTTCCGGACCAGCTCCGTCGCGTTGTCCGTCGCGGCCTTCATGGCCGTACGACGGGCAGCCGACTCCGAAGCCGCAGCCTCCAGCATGGCGGAGAACAGACGCGTCTTCACGTACTTGGGCAGCATCGCACCGAGCAGCGTCTCCGCGCTGGGTTCGAAGTCGTACACCGCGCGCGGACCCTTGGGGGTCTCGCCGGTGTACTCGACCTCCATCGGCGCGATCCGCCGAGCAGCGGGCGTCTGGCTCAGCATGGACTTGAACTCGGTGTACACGACGTGGATCTCGTCCACGCCCTGCGCGCCGTTGTCCGTGCCCTCCAGGAACGCCTGCACCAGTGCGTCACCGGCCTCGACGGCGTTGACGTAGTGCGGGGTCTGCGAGAACCCGCTCCACGCACCGACCACCTCGCGGCGACGGAACTGGTAGTAGCCCTGGCCCTTGCGGCCGGTCACGTACAGCACCGGCTCCTTGCCCTCCGACCGGAGCAGCTGCAGCAGCTGCTCGGCCGCCTTGAGCACGTTGGCGTTGTAACCGCCGCACATGCCCTTGTCGCTCGTGATCACCAGCACCGCGGCGCGCTTCGGGTTCGCGCGCTCCGTCAGCAGCGGGTGGTCGAGGTTCGCCGAGGCCTCGGCCAACGCGGAGAGCACGTTCGTGATCTCGTCCGCGTACGGCCGGGAAGCCGCGACCCTGGTCTGCGCCTTCGCGAGGCGAGACGTCGCGATGAGCTCGTAGGCCTTCGTGATCTTCTTGGTCGAGTTGACCGTTCGGATCCGTTGGCGGAGCTCCCGAATCTGTGCGCCCATGGCTCAGATCACTTCTTGGTGGGCTCGGGCTTGTTGACCTTCACCGACTCCTGGCCGACCTTGTCGGCGTCGAGCGCCTTCTCGGGGGCCTCGTTGACGATGGTCGTGCCGTCGGAAGCGGTGAACTGCTTCTTGAACTCGTTCACGGCGTCCACCACGCGCTTCTGGGCGTCGTCACCGAACTGCTTCGTCTCGACGATGCCGTTCAGCACGTCCGCGTGGTTGCGGCGCAGCGAGTCCTTGAAGTCGGCCACGAAGCGGCGGATGTCGCCGACCGGGACGTCGTCCAGGTGGCCCTTGGTCGCGGTGAAGATCTCGACGACCTGCTCCTCGACGGGCACCGGGGAGTACTGGCCCTGCTTGAGCAGCTCGACCAGACGGGCACCGCGGTCCAGCTGGGCGCGCGAGGCGGCGTCGAGGTCGGACGCGAACGCGGAGAAGGCCTCCAGCTCGCGGAACTGCGACAGGTCGAGGCGCAGCGAGCCCGCGACCTGCTTCATCGCCTTGATCTGCGCGGCGCCACCGACGCGGGAGACCGAGATACCCACGTTGACGGCCGGGCGGACACCGGCGTTGAACAGGTCGGACTCGAGGAAGCACTGACCGTCGGTGATCGAGATGACGTTGGTCGGGATGTACGCCGACACGTCGTTCGCCTTGGTCTCGATGATCGGGAGACCCGTCATCGAGCCGCCGCCCATCTCGTCCGACAGCTTCGCGCAACGCTCGAGGAGACGCGAGTGCAAGTAGAAGACGTCGCCGGGGTAGGCCTCGCGGCCCGGCGGACGGCGCAGCAGCAGGGAGATGGCGCGGTACGCCTCGGCCTGCTTGGTCAGGTCGTCGAAGATGATCAGGACGTGCTTGCCCTGGTACATCCAGTGCTGGCCGATGGCGGAGCCGGTGTACGGCGCCAGCCACTTGAAGCCGGCGGAGTCGGAGGCCGGGGCGGCGACGATCGTCGTGTACTCGAGCGCGCCCGCCTCCTCCAGCGCGGTCTTGACGCCCGCGATGGTGGAGCCCTTCTGGCCGATGGCGACGTAGACGCAGCGGACCTGCTGCTTGGGGTCGCCCGACTCCCAGGCCTTCTTCTGGTTGATGATCGTGTCGATGCAGACCGCGGTCTTGCCGGTCTTGCGGTCACCGATGATCAGCTGGCGCTGGCCGCGACCGATCGGGGTCATCGCGTCGATGGCCTTGATGCCGGTCTGCATCGGCTCGGACACCGGCTGGCGCTGCAGCACGGTGGCGGCCTGCAGCTCGAGGGCGCGGTTGTCGTCGGCGACGATGTCGCCGAGGCCGTCGATCGGCTGGCCCAGCGGGTTGACGACGCGGCCGAGGAAGCCGTCGCCGACCGGCACGGAGAGGACCTTGCCGGTGCGGCGGACTTCCTGGCCTTCTTCGATCTTGTCGAAGTCACCGAGGATGACCGCACCGATCTCGCGGACCTCGAGGTTCAGGGCGACGCCGAGGACGCCACCGGGGAACTCGAGCAGCTCGTTGGTCATCGTGCCCGGAAGGCCCTCGACGATGGCGATGCCGTCGTAGGTCTCGGAGACGGTACCGACCTCTTCCCGGCTGACCTCCGGGGAGTAGCTCGAGACGTACTTCTCGATCGCACTGCGGATCTCGTCCGACGAGATCGTCAGCTCCGCCATGTCGTTCCTGCTCTCACTTCTTCGTTCTTGGGAAAGGGCTCGGGGGCTAGCTGGCGAGATTGCGGCGCAGTGCCGCCAACCGGCCGGCGATGCTTCCGTCGATGATCTCGTCGCCGATCTTGATCGAGAGGCCGCCGCCCAGAGCGGGGTCGACCTCCACGTGCAGCGCGATCGGGCGCGAGTAGATCGTGGTCAGCGTCGCGGTCAAGCGGTCGACCTGCTCGGCGGTCAGCTCCACGGCGGACTTCACGTGCGCGACGGAACGCTGACGGCGCTTGGCCGCCAGGTCGGCGAGCTCGGAGAGCCCGTCAGCCACGCGCACTCCGCGCGGGTTGCGGACCAGCTGGTCCACCAGCGTCTTGGTGACCGGGCTGACCTTCCCCTGGATCAGGGAGCCGACCAGCGCGACCTTGCCCGCGGCGTCGCCGGCGGGGTCCGCCAGCAGCAGCTCGAGCTCGTTCGAGCCGGCAACGATGCGGCCGAGCCGGAACAGCTCGTCCTCGGTCGAGTCGAGCTGACCGTCGCGCTCGGCACGCACCAGCAGCGCGGTGCGGGCGAGCGACTCGACACCGTCCACGAGCTCGCGCGGGCTGGACCAGCGCGCGGTCACGACGGCGACCAGCACCTGCAGGGTCGCGTCGCTCACCTTGCCCGCGAACAGGCCGCGGAGCAGCTGCTCGCGACCGGCGGGCTCGGACGAGGCGTCGGCGAGCGCGCCGCGCAGGCTCCGCTGCTCGATCAGCAGGCCGAGCACGGCGAAGAGCTCCTCGCCGAGCTTGGCGAGGTCGTCCGTCGACGTGGTGGCGTCGGCCAGCTCCAGCAGCCGCAGTTCCGCGGCTGCCAGAGCTTCACGACTTGCGGCATGCAACGTCATCGGCAGCCTCTACTTGCTCGCGGGCGCCGCGACGGCGTCCAGCTCGTTGAGGAAGCGGTCGACGGTGCCACGGCGGCGGGAGTCGTCCTCGAGGGACTCGCCCACGACCTTGCTCGCCAGTTCGACAGCGGTGCGGCCGAGGTCGGCGCGCAGCTCCGCGACGATCTGGGCGCGCTGGGCGTCGAGCTGGTGCTGGCCCTGCGCGACGATGCGCGCGGACTCGGCCTGCGCCTGCTCACGCAGCTCCTCGACGATCTGCAGGCCTTCGGCCCGTGCGTCGTCGCGGATGCGGGCGGCCTCGGCGCGAGCCTCGGCCAGCTGCTCCTTGTACTGCTCAAGAGTGCGCTGAGCCTCGGCCTGAGCCTGCTCCGCCTTCTCGATGCCACCCTCGATCTTGGCCGTCCGCTCCGCGTACAGCGCCTCGAACCTCGGCGACACGAACTTCTTGATGACGAAGAGCAGGAGCAAGAACGCGACGAGACCGAGGATGATCTCCGAGGTGTGCGGAATGACCGGGTTGACCGGACCCTCCGCCGCCAGGATGAGGGTGTCCATCACGGTTTCTCCTAACGCGATCGGAGTTCGGTCAGGCAGTCGCGATGAAGTACACGACGAAGCCGATCAGCGCGAGGACCTCGACGATGGCGAAGGTGGTCCACGCGAGGCCGAGCAGCACGCCGCGGGCCTCAGGCTGACGGGCGGTGCCGCTGATGACCGAGGAGAAGATCAGACCCACGCCGATGCCCGGGCCGATGGCCGCGAGGCCGTAACCGATGGCCGCGAGGCCCTGGTTCAGGTTGACGGCGTCCTGGGCGATCTGGAGAGCGCTCACTGTTGCTGTTCCCTTTCACTTCGGTCCGCCGGAAGTTGGCGGATCGGAGGCTTTGTGTTTCTCAGTGCTCTTCTGCCAGCGCCATGCCGATGTAGCTGGCAGACAGCAGCGCGAAGATGTAGGCCTGCAGGCACATGATCAGTGCCTCCAGGAAGGTCAGCGCGATGGCGAAGGCGAAGGACACCGGCGCCACGATGACGGTCAGCCCACCGTTCAGCAGCAGGAACTCACCAGCCAGGGTGAACACCAGCAGCAGGAGGTGTCCCGCGAACATCGCGGCGAAAACTCGGATCGCCAGCGTGAGCGGGTTCAGGATGAACTTCTGGAAGAACTCGATCGGGATCAGCAGCGGGAGCACGAACCACGGTGCGCCCGGCGGAACCGTCTGGTGCTTCAAGTAGCCCACGAAGCCGTGCCGCTTGAACCCGACGAAGTGGTACACCGGGTAAACGACGAGCAGCGAAACGGCGAGCGGGAAGCCGATGTGCGACATCGTCGGGAACTGGATGATCGGGATGAGCCCGAACAGGTTGTTCACCAGGACGAAGGTGAAGATCGTGAGGATCAGCGGGATGAAGGGCTTGAAGTCCTTCGCACCGATCTGCTCCCGGGCGATGTTGTTGCGCCCGAAGTCGTAAACCGACTCGGCGGCGAACTGGAACTTGCCGGGAACGACCTTCAGGTTGCGGGTCGCCGCAATGAAGAAGGCTCCGATGATCAAGATCGACAGCACCAGCAGGACCATCGGCTTCGTGACCGAGCCGAAGATCGGCGGGAGGAAGAAGTCCTTCACACCGGGAGCGACGAACTCACTCCCCGAAGCCAGCAACTTGGTCACTGTGTTCCTTCCGGTTCTCCCGGCCGGCGTTCACTCCGCCGGGGGAATCGTCACGATCTGGACTTAACGTACCTTACGGTCCGCAAGCGACTACCAGAGGCACCCCTGCGATCGGGTGTCCCTGGTCACTCGGACCATATCAGCAGGTCTAGGCGCCTTCGGAGGCGGGGACCACCATCTGGCTGCGACTGCGCTTGGAGGCTCTGGCCTCCAGGAACGACGTCACCAGGACGGTCGCCACCAGGGTGATTCCGAGCGCCTTGGGTTCGAGCCACGACTGGTTGCGCAGCAGGATCACCGCGAGCAGCAGCACGATCAGCTTGCCCATGAATCCGCCGAGTGCGGCGACCATCACGAACATGGGATCGAGCGCCGCGGTCTTGCGCATCAACAACAGCGTGAGAAGGCTGGATCCGATGGCGATCGCACCACCGATCAATGATCCGAAAAGACCAGCGGTCCCCCAGATCACCGTTGACACGACTACGCCGAGGACAAACGTGCCGAGCGCGGCCCACGCGGCCTCGCGGAACATTTCCCCGGCGAGTCGCTGGACGGTCAGCTCGTGCGTGACGGCCTTGTCCGCGTCGCTCATGTCTCGAAGTGTAGGAACTCGCTCGTGAGGTCCTGCGCGCAGCCCCTCGTTAACGACGGTTAAGCGGCCCCAAACAAGATGGTGGACCAATTTCCCGGCCGTTCAGGATCTGTTCGCTCAACTTCGCCTGCGCTCGTCATCAGGACTTGCTGCGGGCGTCCCTCAGCCTGGGGATCACCGAGACCACGAACGTCACGATCAACCCGATGACGAAACAGGTGGCCACGATGATCGGGTCGAACAGCGTCAGCGCCACCGCGCCGAATGCCAGCACGCCGGCCCACAGGTAGATGAGCAGCACGGCTCGGCGCTGCGAGTGCCCGATCTCCAGCAACCGGTGGTGCAGGTGCATCTTGTCCGGGGAGAACGGGCTCTCGCCGCGGCGCGTGCGGCGGATGATGGCCATCAACAGGTCGAGCAGCGGCACGAACAGCACCGCGGCGACCACGATCAGCGGCGAGAGCAGACCGAGCAGGTCGGCCGCGCTGCCGGTGGCCTGGTTGATCTTGCCGGACGCGCTGGTGGTGGCGGCGGCGAGCATGAGGCCAATGAGCATGGAGCCCGAGTCGCCCATGAAGATGCGGGCGGGGTTGAAGTTGTGCGGCAGGAAGCCGAGGCACGCACCGGCCAGCACGGCGGCGATCAGGGCCGGCGGGTAGGCCTCGACGGCGCCCTGGCGTTCGACGAGCAGTCCGATCGAGAACACCGCGGTGGCCGCGGCGGCGATGAGGCCGATGCCGGCGGCGAGTCCGTCGAGGCCGTCGACGAAGTTCATCGCGTTGATCATCGTGACGGCGAGCAGCACGGTCAGCAGCGCGCCCTGGTTCTGGTCGAGCGAGATGGTCGCGCCGCCGTCCCAAGGCACCCACGCGATCATCCACTGGAGACCGAACAGCACGAGGATGCCCGCCGCGGTGACCTGACCGGCGAGCTTGGTGAGGGAGTCGAGTTCGAACCTGTCGTCGATCGCACCCACGAGCACGATGACGCCGCCCGCGACGATGACGCCCCACGGGTCGTTGGAGAAGTCGAACGCCGCCCGCAGCACCGGCAACTGGTGCGCCACGAACATGCCGCACAGCACGCCGCCGTAGATGGCGACACCACCCATGCGCGGCATCGGCTGCACGTGCACGTCTCGTTGCCGCGGGTAGGCCACCGCCCCGAGCCGGAACGCCAACGCGCGCACCAGGCCCACGAGCAGGAACGTCACCACGGCAGCGATCAACGCGACGAGCAGGTACTCGCGCACGGGAAGGACGAACGAGGATGCGGGCCCCACGGGCCTACCAATCAATCGGGGGTGTCGGGGTGCTCGCCACGGTACTCGCGGCGACCATGATCAATTCTGGCAGCCGCCCGCTACCGGGCGATCTCGACCTCGACGCCGAGCACCTCGTTGACCTCTGCCCTGCTGACCGCACCCTCGCGCAGGATCAGCGCGTCGGGCCCGGTGAGGTCGACGATGGTCGAGGCGATGTTCTCCCCGCTGAGCCCACCGTCGAGGTACACGGGCACGGCGTCACCGAGCTGGTCACGAGCCTCCTGCGCACTGGCGGCGGGCGCGTGCCCGGTCCTGTTGGCGCTGGACACGGCCATCGGCCCGACGTCGCGGAGCAGTTCCAGCGCAACGGGGTGCAACGGCATGCGCAGCATCACCGTGCCGCGCGTCTGCCCCAGGTCCCACGCCAGGCTCGGCGCGTGGGGCAGCACGATGCTCAGCCCACCGGGCCAGAACGCCTCGATGAGCGCGCGGGCCTGCCGCGGCACGCTCAGCACGAGCCCGTCGATCGTGGTCCAGGACCCGACCAGCACGGGCACGGGCATGTCGGGCCCGCGCCCCTTGGCGTCGAGAAGGCTCCGCACCGCTTCGGCGTCGAACGCGTCGCAGCCGATCCCGTAGACGGTGTCGGTGGGCAGGACGACGAGGCGCCCGCTCCGCACCGCACCAGCGGCGGCGGCAAGACCCGCCGCGCGGTTTTCCGGTTCGCTGCAGTCGTAGACCGTGCTCACCTCGGTGAGCCTAGCCAGCCACCACGACAGGGTGACGAAGAGCCCGCCCACTCACGACCACCGATCTGTGCCGTCGTTCTCACTTGGAGCAGCCGTCAGCCCTCCTACCAGGGAAGGTTTCGGCTCGAACGGGTTGAGTAGTTCAACGCATCCCCCGAACGGCCGCACAACTGTAAGGTCATGGGTCGACCACAGAGCGCAATGGGGGAGGGTCGGGCATCGGTGTCTGAGGAAGTGGTGACGAGCGGCAAGGTCGGCAGTTTCGCCGACAAGGCCTCCGGGGGAGCTTGGGACAGCATCTTCAGCGGCGGCCTGAGCGCCGTGATGGCCGCCGGCCAGGCCGTGGCGGTGGCCGTGGAGACCCAGCAACTGTCCGTCGACCCGCACCTGGTCGACGCCATGATCAAGAAGCTCAACGAGATGAAGGACGCCATCGACGAGGTCAGTCAGAAGGGCATGGACCTCAGCATGGACACCAAACTCGGCGGCGGCTACGCCGAAGCGATCAGCCAGGGCAACCGGACCTTCGGCAGAGCCGCGCAGCAGACGATCAGGGACGTCGCCAAGGCGATCGACGAACTCAAGACGCAGATCGAGAAGAGTCGCGCCTCCTACCGGAACGCCGACCAAGCAGGCGCCGGCTCACTCAAGAAAATCGACGGGAAGTCATGAAGCGCATCCTCATCGCCACGACGATCGGCCTCGCCGTTCTCACTGCTGGGTGTACTGGCACGACGGGCGATGCCAAGCCGACGTCGACGAGCGGCGGTACCGCGCCGACCAGCACGTCGAACTCGGCGTCCGGGCTCGAATCCATCAAGCCGTGTGATCTGCTCACCGAGGCCGAGGTCACGAGCCTCGGCCTCACATACCCCGGCAAGGCCGAGCAGGTCGGAACGTCGGATGGTTGCTCGTGGAACGTCAGCGGTAACGGCGGGCTCCGCGCAGGTATCCGGACCACGACCGGTGTCAAGGACCTGAACCTCGACGGCGACAAGATCTCCCAGACCAAGGTCGGCAAGTACGACGCGACCAAGGTGGAAGCACCGGACGGCGCGAAGCAGGGCTGCACCTTCGCGATCTCCGTGACCGAGTCGTCCTCGGTCGTGGTGATCGGAAACCTGACCGCGACCTCCGATGACACCGCTGCCGCCTGCGAGCGGTCGTCCAAGGCCGCCGAACTGATCGCACCGAAACTGCCGTAAACGCCGCCCAAGGGGGAAAGATCATGGCGCCCGTCAAACCCACCGTTCCACATCCGAACGCGAACTACCCCGGCCAGCAGCACGAAGAGATGAAGAGGCTGGTCACCGAGAAGTACAGCCCGGACGCGGCGAACCAGGTGATCGACGCCTGGGGTGCGCTCGGCGGGAGGTTCAAGGAGCTCGCGACCGACTTCAGCATCCTGGTCAACGGGTCGCAGTCGGCGTGGACGGGCAAGGCCGCCGAGGGGGTTCGGGCCGCGCTGTCCAAGGTGGGCACGTTCGCCGAGACGACGGGTGACGGGTTCGTGCGCACCTCGAACGCCATTGCCCAGCAACGGGATGCGGCGGTCCAGGCGAACCGCAGCATGCCGGAGCCGGTCAAGTTCAGCCCTCTGGACTCGCTCAAGAAGTTCGCCGTCCCCGCGGTCATCTTCCCGCCGGCCATGGTCGGCGCCCCCTTCGACATGATGGCCCAGCACAACGCGCAGCAGGAGGCCAAGGCCGAGGCCGTCCAGGTCATGCAGACGCGGGACAACACGATGATGGCCGCGGCGATGTCCATGCCCACCATGGAGTCCACCCCGCAGGTCACGCAGGACCAGGGCGTCACGCAGACGAGCAGCAGCACGAGCTCGACCAGCTTGAACAACGTCAACTCGAACCAGCGGTTCAGCACCAACACGGGCATGCCGTCGATGCCTTCGAGCTCGACCAACGGCACCACCAACGCCGCGTGGGTCGCGCCTCAGACCAAGGACCCGTCGCTGCAGCAGCCCGGCGGCAACGGCCAGAACAACCCCGGCGGGCAGAACCGGCCTCCGTTCACGCCTCCGGGTGTGTTGCCGCCCGGCATGCGTCCGCCCGGTGGTGGCGGTCAGGGACGGCCTCCCGGCGGCGGGCCCGGCATGCGTCCCGGTGGTGGTCCTGGCGGCGCCGGCGGTGGTGTCGGTGGCGGCCGCGGCATGGGGCCCGGCGGCATGGGTGGCATGGGCGGTTCGGGTCGCGGCATGGGCAGCTTCGGGCCCGCCACGCCCGGTGGCAGTGCGGGTGTCGCCGGTGGTGCCGGTGCCGGCGGTCTCGGTGGCGCGGCGGGTGCCGGCGCGGGTGGCCGGGGCGGCGCGGGTGCCGGTGGCATGGGCGGCGGAGCCGGTGCCGGCGCTGGTCAGGGCGGCCAGGAGGACAAGGAGCACAAGTCGAACTACCTCGTGCCCACTGACGAGTTCTTCGACGACGATCGCATGGTCGCGCCGCCGGTGATCGGCGGATGAAGCAGATCGCGCAGCTCTCCCTGCCCGCGTTCGAGGTCCTCTGGGAGGACCTGCGGGCGGGGAGCGTCCCGTACCCCTTCGAGGTCAGCTCGCACGGCGAGACGCTCGACGAACGCGCGCGCATCAAGGCCGCGGTGCACGCAGACCTCGAACGCCGGAACCTGGCACGCCGCGGCAGGCCGGAGCCGGAACTCGAGGACGCGCTGAACCTGTTGGCGCGCCCCGAACTCCGCGTCGTCGCCCTCTGCGTCCCGGACGTGAACCAGCAGAAGCTGGTCCGAGCCAGTGTGGTGGCGCGCGGCGGTTACGCGGTGCTGGTGACCCAGGAGGACACCTCCATCACCCTGAACCTGGTGCAGCCCAACGAGATCGCGGCCAGCCTCGCGAACGCGATGCCGCCGGGCAGGCCGGGACCGGGCAAGCCGGTGACGGTGCCGGCCCAGGCGTTCGAGGCGCAGCCGCGGCAGGAGGGCTTCCGCCAGTCGGTCCGGACGACGGAGAACGAAGACGTCCGCCTCGCCAAGCAGATGCTGACCGGCCCGGCCATCGGCAACGGCCACTTCGTCGTGCAGATGGGCCAGGGCCGCGCCAAGCGCGACTTCCCGCCCGTCACCTGGATCGACACGAACGCGGGCCGCTACGCCAACGTGCCGGCCCGCTCGGGCTGGTTCACGATCAGCCCGGTCGACAACACGGGCCTGGCACGCCACCTCGGACAGGTCCTGGCGATGACCAGCGAACGATGAACTCCGAAGCGCTGGATGGATGACGAGACCTTCTACGAGACTGAAGAAGCTCCTGCTCGCCGGCTTCAGCGTGGCACTGATGCTGGGCGCCGGTCTCGTCAGCACGGCCGCTGACGCGCTGTGGGCGATTGCGATGGTGGTCCTCGGTCTCGTGGTGGTGAGCGACTACGTCTTCTCCCTGGCGAGCTACCGCCGGCCGGGGAGAAGTGGGTCTTCGTCCCCGCGCTGCACTGCCAGGTCGCCAGCGTCGATAGCCACACATCGCGGCGCAGCAAGCCGGGAAGCCAGATGGAACTGGTCGTCGACAGGACCTGGTTCGCCGGAGATCTGGAACCGGACAAGGTCAGCCTTGGGCCCGACCTCCTCGTGCCGCCATCTTGCTGATCAACGCGGTACCGGGCTCCAACGGAGGTACCTGGACCTGTGACCGAGACGTCCAGCCGCCGACTGTGGATCGTCCTGGCCGGACTCTGCCTGTCGGTCCTGGGCATCGCCGGCTTCGTCGCCAACGGCTCGGGCCGCTGGGCACTGATCTGCGCACCGGTGGTGCTGCTCGGCCTGCTGGCCCTGATCCCCTGTCTCGAACGGCTCCGGCCGAAGAGCTCGTTGGACGCCTGGGTGGGTTTCCTGGCGGTCTTCATCCCGCTCTTCACCTTCATCGGCGGCCATTCGCTCTGGCTCACGGTCGTCGGCGAGCACCTGCGCGGCTGTGAGGTCACGTCCGTCGACACCCACACCCACACGCGGTCGCCCGATTCCTACGCGAACGACATCACGTGCGGTGATCGCAAGCTCGTCTACACACCCAGCTGGGGTGTGGACGCCAAGGAGAAGGGTCAGCGGGTCGACCTGGTGGTGGACACGACCGGGTTCACCGGAGACCTCGAACCGGAGAAGGTGTCGGTCGGCAGGAATCTGCTGGTGCCGCTCGCCGTCGTCTGGGGCGTCGGCTCTGTCGTCCTGGTGCTCAGGCTGCCTCGCAGGGAGCCGCGGAAGGAGCGCCGGACCGGTCTGCGGGGAGACTTCGTCTGACGAGCAGGCGCACACGCGGTCACGCGCGAGGCGGCGGTTCCTCCAGCGCGTGACCGCGTGCCCTCCCCGCCGACGAACATACGGCCGTTCGGCCTCAACGTGACGAAACGTCGTCTTATTGGCCAGGATTTGGCCATTGCAGCGGTGACCAATCCACCTGGATGGCAGCTGCCTCAGACGGAGAGCAACGGGGTGGCGACGGGCGGCAATTGCGCTCGTTCGGCTCATTGACAGATCTTTCTCGCACCAATCCTGTCCCATTCCGATCGGGAGCGGCTATTGTTCCCGATGCGGTACGAGAATGCGTGTTGTTGTTGTCTCATCATGTCCCTGACCAGCACAGATGCGAAGTGCTTGATTCAATGACAGAAAGTGGACAGGACAATGTCAACTCCCGCGGGGGCGACGGGAAACGATTCGACGAGGTTACGCGACGACACGACCCGCTTCCTCTGCGGAGCCGCTCACCGCGACGAGGAGTTCGCGGATTCGGCCATTCGCGAGTATCTGGTGGAGGCCACTCGGTCGATTCCCCGGTCGCCGGGGGTCAACTCCGGCGCGGTGTTGCGGGAGGCGGTGGCGGCTCGGACTCGGCGCAAGGTGCGCGACGGCGTGTTGCTGGCTTTGGCGTTGCTGGTGTTGATCGCCGCGAGCGGTACGTTCCTCGGGGTCTGGCTGCTGGTCGCGGTGGTCGTGGCGGTCGGGACGGGGATGCGGCCGGGGTTCCGCCGTCCTCGGCGGGTGCTGCCGCCGCACACGCGCGGGCCGGCCGTGCTCGGCGCGATCGTCAGCGCGATCGCGCTCTACTTCTTGCTGTACAAGTACATCGCCGAGATCGAAGCCGCCGGCAGGTACTCCAGCAGGTACTGCAGGCCCAGCTACGTGGAGTGCGCGGAGGAGAGCAGCGGCGGCGGGGTCGCGGTGTCGATCATCGTGATCGCGCTGATCTTCGCGGTGCTGCTGGGCGACCGGGTCGTGACGTGGTTGCTGGTGACGAAGAGCTTCCGGCGCGCCCGGTTCCGCACCGGCAAAGGGACGCGCGAGCTGTGGCGAAACGAGTGGACCTTCCGAAGGCTTGGGCACTCGAACTACGCCGAAGCGCTCGCGCTCTACCCGGTCGACGACGAGGACGGGCCTGACGAACCCGGCTCCGCGCAGGTGATCGTCTACCACGGGTACCGGCCGTTCGTCGGGTCCGGCACGATGTTCGAGCCGTGGTCCATGGCGCTGCCCCTCAAGCCCGTCGAGGACGGCACCGACGCGCCGCTGCCCGGGTTCGCACTGCCGGAGCTGTACGAGCGCATCACGGCCGAGCTGGTCAAGACGGGTCGCTCGCCGTCGTTGTCGCCGGGGCACCGGTTGAGCGAGCTGCGGACCGGTGACCGGGTCGTCATCTCGTCGGTCGAGCTGGTCGACCACATCGAGGACGCCGAGGCGCGGATCGTGTTGCCGCACAGGGACCACTCGCCGGAGAAGGCGGTCAGCAGGTCCGTTGTGGACGATCTGATCAGCAGGCCGATGGAGTGGATGCGCTACTTCCGCTCGTTCCAGGTCGAGACGTGGGACCGCGACGTCGTCGTGTCCGCGTACCTCACGTTCGGCCTCGACGAGCAGATGCTCTACGTCGAGTGGACGCCCTGCATCCTGCACCCGATCCGCTCCGAGCACCGCAAGATCGACGTGCTGCCGGAGCAGTCGCTGCGCCCGTTCCTCGAGGCGGTCGTCGACCTGCTGAAGTTCCCGGCGTCGGTGCCGAAACGGGTCGCGTCGGCCATCGGGTGGATGAGCCCGATCCGCCAGCCCGAGGGCACCTTCGTCGCGGAACGCTACGGCGCCAGCACCAGCCTGCGCGAGCTCGCGAGCACGAGCCAGGTCGACAACTACTTCCAGCTCACGGACGTCGAGCGCTACATCAAGGTCCTGGAGTCACGGCTGCTGCGCACGCTCGGCGAGTTCCTCGAGAGCAAGGGAATCTCGGTCACCGAGTTCATGGAACAGGCCATGCAGGTGACGAGCAACAACGTGCACATCACGGGCCCGGTGATCTCCAGCAACATCGGCACGACCGGCAAGGCGCGCACGGGCAAGACCAGCGTCCGCGGGGGAACCTCATGAACGAACGCAACTTCGACGTCCACGGCCCGGTGATCGGCAGCAACATCGGCACCAGCGGCCGCGCCAGGACCGGGGACGTCCACATCGGACACATCAAGGACGTGAGCGCCGTGCTGCGGCTGCTCGACGAACTGCGCGAGGAGCTCAACGAGGCCCAGGCGCCCACGACGACGATCGAGGCGGTCGACGACCTCCGCGCCGAAGCCCGCAAACCCAAGCCCAGCAGGGACGTCGCGGACCACCTCATGGACAAGCTGGCCGACCGCGGCCTGGGCGAGCAGATGAAGGACCTGTCGAAGGCCTTCGACGCGCTGTTCTAGAAACGCGCTGCTCGGAAACGCGCTGTTCTAGACCTGACCGGCTCGGCGGGCGGTCGCGAACCTCGGCCGTCCCGCCAGGTCGGCGTGGTCCGCCACGTCCGTGAGCGCACGACGTGCGGCCAGCAGCGCCGGCACGGACTCGCCCTGCGTGTCGTCGTGCTCGATGCCGACGGACCCGCCGGGCTTGAGCCACCGCGCGGCCGCCCACACGACGTGCCGGATCACGTCCAGCCCGTCGGCGCCCGAGAACACCGCGTGGTGCGGGTCGTGCTCGCCGACCTCGGGCTGCACCGGGGTTCCCTCCGGCACGTAGGGCGGGTTGCACACCAGCAGGTCCACCTGACCGTCCAGGTCGGACAGCAACGTCGGGTCGGTGGCGTCCCCGGAGTGCAGGCGGATCGGCGTGTCCCCCGCGGCCACCCGCGCGTCGGCGTTGCGGCGCGTCCAGGCAAGCGCTTGCGGATCGATCTCCACGGCGTGCACCTGGGCGTCTGGACGGGCGGCCGCGATGGACAACGCCAGCGCGCCCGTGCCCGTGCACAGGTCCACGACGACCGGCGAAGACACGCCGACCAGCGCTTTGAGACCCCACTCCATCAGCAGCTCGGTCTCGGGCCGCGGCACGAACACGCCGGGCCCGACCTCGACGGAGATGGCGCCCATCGGCGCCCAGCCGAGGATGTGCTGCAACGGGATCCGCGAGGCGCGGGTCCGGACGAGCTTGTGCAGCTGGTCGACCACCGACGGGTCGACCAGCGGGATGAGCGGCAGCCGCCCGCGCTCGACGCCGAGCACGTGGGCGGCCAGGTACTCCGCGTCGACGCGCGGACTGTCCACCCCCGCCTCGGCGAGGATCTTCGCCGCCTCGGAGATCGCGAGGCGCAGCGGCTGCCGGTTCATCATCGAGGACATCGAGGAGAAGCTATCTCAGAAGTTGATCATGTGCCCGGCCAGGCCGTGCACCGCTTCCTTGACCGCCTCGGACAGCGTCGGGTGCGCGTGGACGTTGCGCGCGACCTCGTGGACGGTGAGGTCCCACTGCTGCGCCAGCGTGAGCTCGGGCAGCAACTCGGTCGCCTCGGGGCCGATGATGTGGCCGCCGAGCAGCTCGCCGTGCTTGCCGTCGCTGATCAGCTTCACGAAGCCGCCGGGCTCGGCCAGGCCGTGCGCCTTGCCGTTCGCGGTGAACGGGAACTTCGCGACCTGGACGTCGAAGCCCTTCTCGCGCGCCTGCTTCTCGGTGTAGCCGAAGGAGGCGATCTGCGGCTGGCAGAACGTCGCCCGCGGGATCATCACGTAGTCGAGCTCCATGGTCTCGGCGCCCGCGATGGTCTCCGACGCGATGATGCCCATGGACTCGGCGGTGTGCGCGAGCATCAGCTTCGCGGTGACGTCACCGATCGCGAAGATGTGCGGCACGGACGTGCGGCCGCGGCCGTCGATGTCGATCGCGCCGCGGTCGGTCAGCTTCACGCCGGTGTTCTCGAGGCCGTAGCCCTCGACGCGCGGCACGAAACCGATGGCTTGCATGACCTTGTCGGCCTCGAGGACCTCTTCGGCACCGTTCTTCGAGACGGTGACGCGGACCTTCGGGCCCGACTCGTCGATCGACTCGACGCGGGTGCCGACGCGCACGTCGACGCCCAGCTTCTTGTAGCGCTTGAGCAGCTCGGCGGAGACCTCTTCGTCCTCGAGCGGCACCATGCGGTCGAGGAACTCGACGATGGTGACCTTCACGCCGTAGTTGTGCATGACGTACGCGAACTCGACGCCGATGGCTCCCGCGCCGGCGATGATGATCGACTCGGGCAGGTCCTCGGTCATGATCTGCTCTTCGTACGTCACGACGCGGTCGGACTTCTGCGTGTTCGGCAGCATCCGGGTCGTGGCGCCCACGGCGATGATCGCGTGGCCGAAGGTGATCGTCTCGTCCCCGACGGTCAGGGTGTGGTCGTCGGTGAAGTTGGCCCAGCCGTTGTACTCGGTGATGCCGTTCTTCTTCATGAGGAAGTGCACGCCCTTGACGCGCCCGTCCGCGACCTTGCGGCTGCGCTGCCAGGCAGCGCTGTAGTCGAAGCTCACGTTGCCGTCGACCTTGATGCCGAACGTCTTCTGCTCGTGCGTGAAGATGTGCGCCAGCTCGGCGTTGCGCAGCAGCGCCTTCGACGGGATGCAGCCGACGTTCAGGCAAACGCCGCCCCAGTACTTCTCCTCGACGATGGCGGTCTTCAGCCCGAGCTGAGCCGCACGGATCGCGGCGACGTACCCGCCGGGACCCGCACCCACGACCACGACATCAAAGTGTGCGCTCATAGGCACA
Organism: Lentzea sp. HUAS12; assembly: GCF_024125735.1. Taxonomy (NCBI): domain Bacteria; kingdom Bacillati; phylum Actinomycetota; class Actinomycetes; order Pseudonocardiales; family Pseudonocardiaceae; genus Lentzea; species Lentzea sp. HUAS12. The sequence goes on along the minus strand of NZ_CP099738.1, from coordinate 8,281,520 downwards.
ACCTAGCTCTTGAGCTGCACCTGCAAGAACTCAACCGTCCGTTTCCAGGCGTCCGCGCGGGCGTGCGCCGTGGCCTGCGGAGAACCGCCACCCGAGAAGGTGACACCGGGTCCCGGATACGTCACGTCCGTGGCAGGGCGGTGCGGCGGGCCCGCGATCAGGTGTCCTGCCTCGGGATACACGACGTGCTCGTACGGGAACGCGTGCTCGTGGTCCTTCAACCGCCGCATCGCGACGTCGCTCAGTTCGGTGCTCGGCCAGCTGTCGTCCTGTCCGGACGAGATGAGCAACACACCCCCGGAGATCCGCTCGACCGCGATCTGGGTGTCCTCGGGGATGCCGTCCTCGGTGCTGAAGGCGAGCCGCAGCGGCACCGGTTCGTCGTTGACGATCTTCGCGCGCAGTTCGTCGCCGATGTCGTACGGCAGGTACGGCAGCGGCTCGCCCTTGTGCGTCCACGACGCGGCCTCGTAGGAGAGCTTCTGCAGCAGGTTGCGGCCGGGCCCGACGGCCTGGGTGACCACACCGCTGCCGACGACGCTCACGACCGCGCTGACCTCGGGGAACGTGGCGCCGACCAGCAGTGCCAGCTCGCCACCGCGTGATCCCCCGACGACACCGATCTCGCCGGCGTGACCGGAGAGGAACTCGATGGCGTCGCCGAAGTACTCGAGCGGGATGTCGACGAGGTTCTCGGGGAGGCCCTTCAGGCCGAAGTAGCCGAGCGCGAGCGTGACGAACCCGTGCGCGGCCAGGAGCGCCGCGTCAGTCTCGTGGAGGCCGCCTTCGGACCCGCTGAGCACGATCACGCCCGGCAGCACCGCTCCGTCGTCCTCAGGGGCGAACAGGGTGCCCACGAGGCCGTTCTCGCGGACCTCGAGGCGCTCGACGCCTTCGGGGACCTGCTGCCGTTCGAGGACCCGGTCGCCGACGCCCTCGACGGACAGCACCGTCTCGGTGGCCTTGCCGCCTGTGCGTTCCAACGACCAGAAGAGGCCCATCGGGTCAACGCCGCGATAGCTGCCTTCGAGTGGAGCGTGCCGTGTGAGATCAACGACACCATGGTCGTCGGCCTCGAACACGGCATGAGAAGCGCGATCACCCGTGGAGAGCTGCACGGTGATCGTCTGGCCGGGTTTGAGCCCCACGACCCGCGTCTCGACCGGCTGGTCGAGGGGCGCTGTCTGAGGATCTACCAGGATCTCGGCCACAACGCGCCCCTCTCACGTCGGTCTACCCGCCTGCGAGCCGTTCTGCCCGGTCAGCGGCGGCCAGAGCCTCGACCACCGCGTCCAGGTCACCGTCGAGCACCTGGTCCAGGTTATGCGCTTTGTACCCAACCCGGTGATCGGAGATGCGTGATTCGGGGAAGTTGTAGGTCCTCACCCGTTCGCTGCGGTCGACCGTGCGGATCTGGGTGCGCCGGGCGTCCGACTGCTCCTGCGCCTTCTGCTCCTCGGCGAGGGCGACCAGGCGGCTCTGCAGCACCTGCATGGCGCGGGCCTTGTTCTGGAGCTGGCTGCGCTCGTTCTGGCAGGACGTGACGATGCCGGTGGGCAGGTGGGTGATGCGGACCGCCGAGTCGGTGGTGTTGACCGACTGACCGCCCTTGCCGCTCGACCGGTAGACGTCGATGCGGAGGTCCTTCTCGTCGATCTCGATCGCGGCGGTCTCCTCGGTCTCGGGGAAGACCAGGACGCCGGCCGCGGAGGTGTGGATGCGGCCCTGGCTCTCGGTGACGGGCACGCGCTGCACGCGGTGCACGCCGCCCTCCCACTTCAGCCGGCTCCAGACGCCGTCCGGGGTCGTCGCCTTGGCCTTGATGGCCACCGTGACGTCCTTGAACCCGCCGAGGTCGGAGTCGGTGCCGTCTAGCATCTCGACCTTCCAGCCCTGACGCTCCGCGTACCGCGTGTACATGCGCAGCAGGTCTCCGGCGAACAGCGCGGACTCCTCGCCGCCCTCACCGGACTTGATCTCCAGCAGCACGTCGTCGCCGTCGTGCGGGTCGCGCGGCAGCAGCAGCTCGGTGAGGCGCTCCTCCAGCTTGGGGAGCTGCGCCTCGATGTCGTCGACCTCGCTCTGGAACGACCTGTCCTCGGCCGCAAGCTCCTTGGCCGCCTCGAGGTCGCTCTTCGCCTGCTCGATCTCCCTCGCGGTCTTCACGATGGGCCCGAGCGCGGCGTACCGCTTGCCGAGCTTGCGCGCCCCCGCCTGGTCAGCGTGCACGGAGGGGTCCGCGAGCTTCTTCTCCAGCTCGTCGTACTCGGCGAGCAAGCTGTCCAGCGACTGCGACACGTCTCCTGCTTTCGGTTCGGGTTGCCTGGAAACGGCGACGGCGCCCGCCCCGGCCGTGAAGGCCGAGGTCAGGCGCCGTGAAAGCAGCTACTTGTTGCGCTTGCCGTAACGCGCCTCGAAGCGCGCCACGCGACCGCCGGTGTCCAGGATGCGCTGCTTGCCCGTGTAGAACGGGTGGCAGTTCGAGCACATCTCGACGCGAACCTCGGACGCCGAGGTGGTGCTGCGCGTGGTGAACGCGTTGCCGCAGCTGCAGGTCACTTCGGTGACCGTGTACTCGGGGTGGATTCCACTCTTCAAGATCTTGTCCCTTTCAAGGATGGCCGCCGGGTCCCTGTTGGTGAACGGGTGAACCGGAGCCGGACTCGACCGTTTAGTTTGCCAGACCGTTCAACACGTGCAAAAACGTGGTTGTTCCCGCCGGTCGGTCGTGGCTCATGTCACAACCGCTTAACCTCCGTGATACGCCGTTCGGCGCAAGGTGTCGCCGTTGGGCCAGATGCGGCTGCGTGTTGTTGGTGAGTGTCCATCAGACTATCCCGCGTGTTCTGCACCCTTGAGCGGCCGATGGACCAGCGCGTGTGGCTGGTCCTGCCGTTCGTGTTCTCCTCGGCCGTGTTCGGGCTGATGGGGGCTGCTGGGCTGCTCACGGCCTCCTGGAGTTCCGTGCCGTTGTCGCCCGTGGTCTCCGGGGCCGGTGTCGCCGTCGCGGCCGCCGTGTCCGGCGGGGTGCGGTGGCGGCGCTCCTGGCAGCGGACCTGGTTGCGGTGGCCCTGGCTGGCAGTCGTGTTCGGGGCCGGGGTCGTGGCCGGCGCGGTGGAGGTTCCCGCGATGGCGGCGACCGTGGTGGGGCTGCCGGTGCTGCTGGGACTGGTCTTCCAGTGCCTCGTCACCAGTGACGACAAGCGGCAGGCCGCCGACTGCCGCTGAGCGCGGGTCGCGTTCCAGACCGGATCTGCCTCGGCATTCGAGTGACAGGCATGAAAAAGCCCCCGCTGACCTGCAGCGGGGGCGATTTCACGTGAAACTCACGTCGAGCGTCAGTCCTGCTCGGCGCCCGGCGTCGTCTTCGCGACCTGCATCAGGAACTCGATGTTGGTGCGGGACTTGCGCAGGCGGTCGAGCAGCAGGTCGATGGCCTGCTGACCGTCGAGCGCGTGCAGCACGCGGCGGAGCTTGTGCGTGACCGCCATCTCGTCCGGCGAGAGCAGGAGCTCTTCCTTGCGGGTGCCGGAGCTGTCGACGTCGACCGCCGGGAACGTGCGCTTGTCGGCGATCTTGCGGTCGAGCTTGAGCTCGGCGTTGCCGGTGCCCTTGAACTCTTCGAAGATCACCGAGTCACCGGCGGAACCGGTCTCGACCAGCGCCGTCGCGATGACGGTCAGCGAACCGCCGCCCTCGATGTTGCGGGCGGCGCCGAGGAAGCGCTTCGGCGGGTAGAGGGCCGTCGAGTCGACACCACCGGACAGGATCCGGCCGGAAGCCGGGGCAGCCAGGTTGTAGGCGCGGCCCAGGCGGGTGATCGAGTCGAGCAGGACGACGACGTCGTGGCCCATCTCGACCAGGCGCTTGGCGCGCTCGATCGCGAGCTCCGAGATCGTCGTGTGGTCCGACGGCGGCCGGTCGAAGGTCGAGGCGATGACCTCGCCCTTCACCGAGCGCTGCATGTCGGTGACCTCTTCCGGACGCTCGTCCACGAGCACGACCATGAGGTGGCACTCGGGGTTGTTCTTCGTGATCGCGTTCGCGATCGACTGCAGAACCGAGGTCTTGCCGGCCTTCGGCGGCGACACGATCAGGGCGCGTTGGCCCTTGCCGATCGGCATCACCAGGTCGATGACGCGGGTGGTGAGGATGTGCGGCTCGGTCTCGAGGCGCAGGCGCTCGTTCGGGTAGAGCGGCGTCAGCTTCGTGAAGTCCGGGCGGTTGCGCGCCTCTTCCGGGTCCAGGCCGTTGATCTTGTCGACGCGGACCAGCGGGTTGAACTTCTGGCGCTGCTGCTCGCCGTCGCGCGGCTGGCGGACGGCGCCGGTGAGGGCGTCACCGCGGCGCAGGCCGTACTTGCGGACCAGCGAGAGCGAGACGTAGACGTCGTTCGAGCCCGCGAGGTAGCCCGACGTGCGGACGAACGCGTAGTTCTCCAGCACGTCCAGGATGCCCGCGACGGGGAGCAGGACGTCGTCCTCGCGCACCTCGGTCTCGCGGTCGCCACGGCCTCCGCCGTCCTGGCCCTCACCACGGCCACCACGCCTGCGGCGGTCGCGGAAGCGGCCGCGACGGCCGCCCTCGTCGTCGCCGTCGGGCTGGCCGCCACCCTGGCGGTCGCCACGGTCGCCGCGGTCGGAGCGCTCGCCCCGGTCGCGGTTGCGGTCACGGCCGCCGCGCTCGTTGCGGTCGCCGCGGTCCGAACGCTCGCCGCGCTCGGAGCGGTCGCCGCGGTCGGAACGCTCACCGCGGTCCGAACGCTCACCGCGGTCGGAGCGGTCGCCGCGGTCCTGGCGCTCGGCGCGCTCAGGGCGCTCGGCGCGCTGCTCGGACTGCTGCGGCTGGCCCTCGCCCTCGGCGTTGCCGCCACCACGGCCGGAACGGCGGCGGCGGTTTCCACGGCGCCCCCCGTCCTCGGACGAGCGGTCGTCGGCGGCCGGAGCCTCGACGGACGCGGGCTTCTCCGCTACCTCGAGCTGCTGCTGAACAGGCTTTTCCACGGGCTTCTCGACGACCTTGGCCGCAGGCTTCTCGGCCGGGGCCTCCGCCTTCGGGGCCTTCGCGGGCTTCTCGGCCTTGGCGGCCGGGGCGCCGGAGCCCTGCTTCTCCTTGATGGCCGCGATCAGGTCGCCCTTGCGCAGGCCTGCGGTTCCGGTGATGCCCATTTGGCCGGCGAGCTCGCGCAACTCAGCGAGCACCATGCCGGACAGACCCGCGCGGCGGCGCGGCGTCGTGCCGTTCGATGGGGTGGACAGAGCGTTCTCCTCGGCTCCAGAACCAGCGGCAGCTGCGACTTCGCTGCTCAGCAAATCGGTGTTGGTCACACAAGTCCTTCCTGACCAGGCCCCGCCTCCTACGCGGCCCAGCGGACCCGCCTTCCCACTTCAGCGGGGAACGGCGGTCAAGTCCGATGAAGACGGAGGCACGAAGGCCTCCCTCGAGCACGGGACTTTTCTCAGATCACGGCGATCGGGTGCCTTTTCGCGTCCGCCCCGCCCGCACGGCACAGAGCCGGAACACAAAAGGATTGCGACCCGGAACGAGTGTCCGAGCGCGACACCGGCGCCCGTGCGCGCAGTGACTGATCGCCCCCGAGGGTAGACGCCACTCTTCCACCATGCAACAACCGGGGTCGGGCGTGTCAGTCCAATGGACGAACGCGCACGCCAGCGGCGTCGACGTCGAGTCTGCGCACGTCGAAGCCGTGCGTGTCGACCTCGGCCGGAAGATCACCGAAGGCGATCACGGTGGGTCCCGCTCCGCTCACGCAGGCGGGAACTCCGAGCTTGCGAAGATCGTTGATCACCCGAACGGTGTCGGGCCATGCGGGCTCGCGGTAGTTCTGGTGGAGTCGATCCTCAGTCGCGGCAAGGAGAACCGACGGATCCCGCGTCAGCGCGTGCACCGCGAGGGCAGCGCGCCCCGCGGCGTGCGCGGCGTCGGTGTGCGGCACCTCGGCCGGGAGCAGTCCGCGCGTCGTCTTGGTGGACGACTCCTGCGACGGGATCAGGACGAACGGGCGCACCCGTGCGTCGGCGTCCGCCCGGACGGCCCGGTAGCGCTCACCTTCCGACCACGCAACGACAACACCGCCGTAGAGCGAGGCAGCCGCGTTGTCCGCGTGGCCCTCGAACTCGGCGGCGATTTGCAACGCGTCCGTGTCCAACTCGCGACCCGAGAGGGTGAACCCGGCTACGACACCCGCCACGATCGCGGCGGCCGACGAGCCCAGGCCGCGTGCGTGCGGAATGGCGTTGCGGCACTTCAGCACCAGCCCGCCGGTGTAGCCCGTGGCGCGGACGGCCCGCACGACGAGATGGGTCTCGTCGAGCGGGACGTCGGCCGATCCGGCACCCTCGACGGCGACCGAGAGGACTCCGGCCTCCGCGGAGGCCACCTCCACGTCGTCGTACAGGCCGAGCGCCATGCCCAGCGCGTCGAACCCCGAACCGAGGTTCGCGGTCGACGCGGGGACGGAGACGAGGAACTTCACGCGAGCTCCAGCGCGTGCGCGACGGCGCCGGGGTCGACCGGGACCGGCTCGACCTCGGTGGTGCCGAGCAACGCGGTGTCGGGGTCCTTCAGACCGTGACCGGTGACGGTGCACACGACCGTCGAGCCCTTGGGCAGCCTGCCGTCCTCGGCGGTCATCAGCAGACCGGCGATGGACGCGGCCGACGCGGGTTCGACGAAGATGCCCTCGGACGACGCCAGCAGGCGGTACGCGGCGAGGATCTGCTCGTCGGTGACGGCGTCGATCAGGCCACCGGACTCGTCGCGGGCCTTGACCGCGCCCGCCCACGACGCCGGCGAGCCGATCCGGATCGCGGTCGCGATGGTCTCCGGCTTCGCCACCGGCTGGCCGCTGACCAGCGGCGCGGCCCCCGCGGCCTGGAAGCCGAACATCTTCGGCAGGCCCATGTCGTACGACGTGTAGCCCTTCCAGTACGCGGTGATGTTGCCCGCGTTGCCGACCGGCAGGCAGTGCACGTCCGGCGCGTGCCCGAGCACGTCCGCGACCTCCCACGCGGCGGTCTGCTGACCGACCAGGCGCACGGGGTTGACCGAGTTCACCAGCGTGACCGGGTACTCGGCGGCGGTCTTGGAGGCGAGTTCGAGGCAGTCGTCGAAGTTGCCGTCGATCTGCAGGATCTTCGCGCCGTGCATGACGGCCTGGGCGAGCTTGCCCATCGCGATCTTGCCGCTGGGCACGAGGACGGCCGCCGTGAGACCCGCCTTGGCCGCGTAGGCCGCCGCGGACGCCGACGTGTTGCCGGTCGAGGCGCAGATCACTGCCTTGAGGCCCGAGGCGAGGGCGTACGTCATGGCCACGGTCATGCCGCGGTCCTTGAACGAGCCGGTCGGGTTCGCGCCCTCGACCTTGACCCAGACGTCCGACCCGGTGGCCGCGGAGAGGCGCTTCGCGTGCACCAGCGGCGTGCCGCCCTCGTGCAGCGTCACGACCTCGGCGCCCTCGGGGATCTCGATGCGGTCCCGGTAGGCGTTGATGAGACCGGGCCAGCCTGCTCTGACAGCGCTCACTCTTCGCCCTCCACCCTCATGACGCTGACGACGTCCCGCACCACGGGGAGGCCACCGATTTTGTCCACAGTGGACCGCAGCGCGGCGTCGGTCGCCGCGTGCGTGACGATCACCAGGCTGGCGTCCTCGGTGCGACCTTCCTGGCGCACCGCGGCGATGCTCACGTCGTGCTCGGCGAACACGGCGGCGACCTGCGAGAGCACACCCGCCTTGTCCGCGACGTCGAGGCTGATGTGGTAGCGGGTGGGCGTGTTCCCCATGGGCTGCACGGGAAGCGCGGCGTACGCGGACTCGCGCGGGCCGTGCCCGCTCGCGACCATGTTGCGCGCCACGGCGACCAGGTCGCCCACGACGGCGCTCGCCGTCGGCGCGCCACCGGCACCCTGCCCGTAGAACATCATCTCCCCCGCCGCGTCGGCCTCGACGAACACGGCGTTGAACGCGCCGTTGACGCTCGCCAGCGGATGCGTCCTGGGGATCATGGCCGGGTGCACTCGAACGGCGACTGACTCCTGGCCGGACGGGCTGACCACGCGCTCGCAGATCGCGAGCAGCTTGACCGTGCGCCCGAGGCCCTTGGCGGCCGCGATGTCCGCCGCGGACACCGCGCGGATGCCCTCGCGGTACACGTCCGAGGCCGTCACGCGGGTGTGGAACGCGAGGGACGCGAGGATCGCGGCCTTAGACGCGGCGTCGAACCCGTCGACGTCCGCGGTCGGGTCGGCCTCGGCGTAACCGAGGCGCGAGGCCTCCTCGAGCGTCTCGGCGTACCCCGCGCCCGTGGCGTCCATCGCGGACAGGATGAAGTTCGTCGTGCCGTTCACGATGCCCATGACGCGCGTGATCCGGTCTCCCGCAAGGGATTCCCGCAACGGGCGCAGCAACGGGATCGCGCCGGCGACGGCGGCCTCGAAGTAGAGGTCGGCACCGGACGCGTCGGCGGCCTCGAAGAGGTCGGGACCGTGCTCGGCCAGCAGCGCCTTGTTCGCCGTCACGACGGACTTGCCGCCCCGCAACGCCTCCAGCAGCAGGCCGCGCGTGGGGTCGATGCCGCCGATGACCTCGACGACGACGTCCACGTCGTCCGACTTCACGAGCGCCGCGGCGTCCGTGGTGAGCAGGTGCTCCGGCACTTCACGGTGTTTGTTCGGCCTGCGCACGGCGATGCCCGCGAGCTCCACCGGCGCGCCGATGCGCTGGGTGAGGTCCTCGGCCTGGTCCGTCAGCAGCCGGACTACCTCCGTGCCCACCGTGCCACAGCCGAGCAAGGCGACCCGAATCGGTTTCACGGCTTTCATACCTCCAGACGGAACAGGTCGTCCTCGGTCTCGCGACGCAGCAGCAGCCGCGCCTCCCCGTCGGTCACCGCGGCGAGCGCGGGCCTCGGGAGTCGGTTGTACCCGCTCGCCATCGAGTAGCAGTAGGCCCCTGTGGCGGCGATCGCAACCAGGTCACCCGGCGCGAGGTCGTCGGGCAGCCAGCAGTCCCGCACCACGATGTCACCGGACTCGCAGTGCTTGCCCACCACACGACACAGCACGGCCCTCGATTCGGGCTCGGACGCGCGTGAGACCAGCTTGCAGTCGTAGACCGCGTCGTACAGCGCGGTGCGGATGTTGTCGCTCATGCCGCCGTCGACGCTGACGTACCGGCGGCGCGCGCCACCGTCGAGCTCGATGTCCTTGATCGTGCCGACCTCGTACACGGTCACCGTGCCGGGGCCGACGATCGCGCGGCCGGGCTCCACCGCGATGCGAGGCATCTCCAGGCCGTTGTGCTCGCACTCCTTCTGCACGATGTTGTGCAGCTGCCGCGCGAGCTCCGCGGGCGGGGGCGGGTCGTCGTCCGGGGTGTAGGCGATGCCGAGACCGCCGCCGAGGTCGACGACGTTCAGCGACCCGACGTCGCCGTGCTCCTCGCGGATCTCGGCGAGCAGGCCGATCACGCGGCGCGCGGCGACCTCGAAGCCGGAGGCGTCGAAGATCTGCGAGCCGATGTGGCTGTGCAGGCCGACGAGTTCGAGGCCACCGGCCTTGAGCACGCGGCGCACGGCCTCGGCCGCGTCGCCGGAGGACAGCGAGAAGCCGAACTTCTGGTCCTCGTGCGCGGTCGCGATGAACTCGTGCGTGTGGGCCTCGACGCCGACCGTGACGCGGATCAGCACCTTCTGCACCACACCGCGTTCGCGCGCGATCTGGTCCAGGCGCGCGATCTCGTGGTAGGAGTCGACGACGATCCCGCCGACGCCCGCCTCGACGGCCGCGATCAGTTCGGGAACGCTCTTGTTGTTGCCGTGCAACGCGATCCGCTCGGCCGGGAAGTCGGCCCGCAGCGCGATGGCCAGCTCGCCGCCGCTGCAGACGTCGATCGAGAGGCCCTCTTCGGCCACCCACTTCGCGACCTGCACGCTCAGGAACGCCTTGGAGGCGTAGTGCACGAGCGTCGGGTCGCCGAACGCCTCGGCGTGCTCGCGGCAGCGGGCGCGGAAGTCCTGCTCGTCCATGACGAACAACGGGGTGCCGTACTGCTCGGCCAGCGACCGCACGTCGACTCCGGCGAGCTCGACCACACCGGTCTCGGTGCGCTTGGCGTTGCGGGGCCACACGTGCGGCGTCAGGTAGTCGAGCTGGTCTGCGGTGGAGGGGCGGTCGCCGGCGGTGTTGCCGGGAACCATGACGTCGGCGTGCCGGGGTCCGGCCGGGTGCGCGCGCATCACATGCGCTCCGGGGCGGTCACGCCGAGCAGGCCGAGGCCCGCGGCGAACACGCGCCTGGTCGCGTTGACGAGCTGAAGCCTGACCTGGTGCAACGGAGTCGTCTCCTCATCGCCGCGGGGAAGGACGCGGCAGTCCTGCTGGAAGCGGTGGTACGTGCCCGCGAGCTCCTCGAGGAAGCGGGCGACGCGGTGCGGTTCACGCAGCTCGGCGGCGGTGGCCACCACTCGCGGGAACTCGCCGATGGTGCGGATGAGGTCGCCCTCGCGCTCGTGGGTGAGCAGCGCGAAGTCCTCACCTGGGGTGATGCCGAGATCGGCGGCGTTGCGCAGGATCGACGACGTGCGCGCGTGGGCGTACTGCACGTAGTAGACCGGGTTCTCGTTGCTGTGCTTGCGCAGCAGGTCGAGGTCGATGTCGAGGCCGGAGTCGACGCTGGAGCGGATCATCGCGTAGCGGGCGGCGTCCACCCCGACCGCGTCGACCAGGTCCTCCATCGTGATGACGGTGCCCGCGCGCTTGCTCATCCGGACGGGCTGGCCGTCGCTGACGAGGTTCACGAGCTGGCCGATCAGCACCTCGACGCTGTCCGGGTCGTCGCCCAGCGCGGCGGCCGCGGCCTTGAGGCGCGCGATGTAGCCGTGGTGGTCGGCGCCGAGCATGTAGATGCAGAGGTCGAAGCCGCGGGCGCGCTTGTCGACGAGGTAGGCGATGTCGCCCGCGATGTACGCGGGGTTGCCGTCGCTCTTGATGACGACCCGGTCCTTGTCGTCACCGAAGTCCGTGGACCGCAGCCACCAGGCGCCGTCCTTCTCGTACAGCGAGCCGTTCGCCTTGAGCTTCTCGACGGCCTCGGCGACGCGGCCGCTGCGGTGCAGCGAGTCCTCGTGGAAGTAGACGTCGAAGTCGGTGCCGAACTCGTGCAGGCTGCGCTTGATCTCCTCGAACATGAGCCCGACGCCGACCCGGCGGACGGTCTCCGGGTCGCTCAAAGCACCTGGTTCGCGGCGCAGCACCTCGGCGGCGATGTCGCTCACGTACGTGCCCGCGTAGCCGTCCTCGGGGGCCGGTTCGCCCTTCGCGGCGGCGATCAGCGACCGGACGAACCGGTCGATCTGCGCGCCGGCGTCGTTGAAGTAGTACTCGCGGGTGACCTCGGCGCCACGGGCCTGGAGCACCCTGCCGAGCGCGTCCCCGACGGCCGCCCAGCGCGCGCCGCCCAGGTGGATGGGGCCGGTCGGGTTCGCGGAGACGAACTCGAGGTTGATCCGCTTGCCGCCGAGCTCGCCGCCGGTGCCGTAGCCGTCCTCGAGCGCCGCACGAACGATCGCTCCCTGGGCCTCGGTGGCGATGGTGAGGTTCAGGAAGCCCGGCCCGGCGACGTCGGCCTTCGCGATGGCGGCCTGGGCCAGCAGGGCCTCGGCGAGCCACGTGGCGAGCTCGCGCGGCGGCACCCCGGCCTTCTTGGCGATCTGCAGGGCGACGTTCGTGGCGTAGTCCCCGTGTTCGGGGTTCCTGGGTCGCTCGACCGTCACCTGCTCGGGGAGCGAGGTGGCGTCCAGGCCTCTGTCGGTCAGCACCTGCGCAACCGTGGACCGGACGAGATCGGCGAGCACTTCAGGGGTCACGACAGAAGAGTTTAGAGAAGCGTTGTCGCAGGTCTCGACCGGGTTACCGGGTCTCGGAGGGTGAGACGGCAAGTGTTAACGCGCACGTGGTATCGCCCTGCGCTGACAGTGACCAGACACGATGTCCCTACACTGGCGCCGGTTGACCAGGACGACATCTGAGGCGGACATGACCAGCGGCAAGAAGACGAAGGCCACGCGCAACAGCGTGGCCGCGGCCCGTTCCTCGGTGGTGGCGAGCAAGCCGAAGCCGTGGGGCACGATCATCGCGGTGATCGCCGTGCTGGGCCTCGCGGGCGGTGTTTTCGGATATGCGTACTCGCAGATCCACGCGAACAACGTCAAAGAGGCCGCCCTGGCCAAGTGGAAGCCCTCCGACACGAACAAGGACCCGTCGACCGCGCTCGCGGGCATCGTGATCAAGGAGTACAAGGGCTCCCGCCACGTCGAGCCGACGCAGCGAGTCGCCTACGACCAGACCCCGGCCTTCGGCGGCCCGCACGACGCCACGTGGGCCGACTGCACCGGCGTCGTCTACGACAAGGCGATCCGCACGGAGAACATCGTCCACGGCCTGGAGCACGGCGCGGTCTGGATCGCGTACAACCCGGACCAGATCAAGGACGAGGCCCTCAACAAGCTGAAGGTCAAGGTCGAGGGCATCCCGTACATGGCGCTGTCGCCGTTCCCGGGCCTCGACAAGCCGGTCTCGCTGCAGTCGTGGGGCCACCAGCTGAAGCTGGACAGCGTCGACGACGAGCGCGTCGACCAGTTCATCTCGTCGCTGCTGCGCAACCCGAACACCTACCCCGAGGTCGGCGCGTCCTGCGAGAACCCGCAGTTCCTGTCGAACCCGGCCCCGTTCGTGGCCGAGAAGCCGGGCGCCGACGCCGTGCCGATGGACGGTGGCAAGGACGACTCCGTCACCGAGCAGCAGCCGAACATGAGCACGCCCCCGGCCTCGAGCTCCGTCTCGACGCCCCCGTCGAGCTGATGTCCGCTCCGACCGACACCGACGAGGCGTCCGGCAACGGCCCCACGGGCCTGACCCGGACCCTCGTCATCGGCGCAGCGGTCCTGGCCGTGCTCCTGCTGGGCGCGGCCGTGGGCCTGCTGGTGAAGCTCCCCGGCTCCTCGTCGTCGTCCGCGGCCCCGGCCTCGGGCTCCGTGGACGTCGGCTTCTGCCAGGACATGTCCATGCACCACCTGCAGGGCATCCAGATGGCGAACATCGCCCGCGACCGCTCGACCGACCCGGAGATCCGCCAGCTCGCGTTCGACATCTCCTCCACCCAGCTCGAACAGGTGGGGCGGATGAAGGGCTGGCTGATGATGTGGAACGAGCACGAGCAGAACATCTCGGGCGTCTACATGAAGTGGATGGACGCGGCCGGAGTGCACGGCCACGGCGCCACCACCCCGGAGGCGGGCAAGCCGATCATGCCCGGCATGGCCACCACCGAGGAGCTGACCAAGCTCCGCACGGTGGCGGCCGGACGTGACTTCGACGTCTACTGGCTCCAGCTCATGCTCCGCCACCACCAGGGCGGCGCACCGATGGCCGAGTACGCTTCGACGGCCGCCGGCCAGCCGTTCGTGCGCACGCTGTCGGACAACATGCTGAAGTCGCAGTCCGCCGAGACCGAGCTGATGAAGGACTACCTGGCGAAGCGCGGAGCCGCCCCGCTGCCGTAGCCGGTACCGCTCGTCATCGTGTGAGGGCCGTCCCCGAGGTGTGGGGGCGGCCCTTTCGCTTGTCGCAGGGCGCAAACCGCACTCGCCCTCCCAACACGCCCCGCACGCAGGCCCGGCGCGCGGTGCCAACCGGACAGCCGAGAGCGTCAGCCAACCACCTACGAGTCCTGGCGTGGCGATGCGCAGCGAGCCGTCCGCACCTTCACACGTCGGGAACCGGTGCACGCCCCAATCGCACCCCCGAACTCGTCAAGACCCGCGCAACCAGGCCACGCAACGCGACCCGACCAACCAAACGCGACCAACCCCGCTGGAACCGGCACGTGCCCACACAACCCGACCCGCACAAGCCCCGCACCCAACGTGCCCATTCACCGCCACACCCATGGACAACCGCCTACCCCTGAGTAACGTGGGTCACACCCCTACTCGGAGGTAACCATGACCGTCGACGAGCGCGCGGCCAGGCAGGTCGCCGAACAAGCACGGGAAACCCGCTGGCAGCGACCGAGCTTCGGCAAGGAGCTCTTCCTCGGTCACTTCCGCATCGACCTCATCCACCCCCATCCGAGTGGCACCGCAGAAGACCGCACCCGAGGCGAGGCGTTCCTCGCCAAGCTCCGCGAGTTCACCGAGAAGCACATCGACAACACCGTCATCGAACGCGACGCCCAGATCCCCGACGACGTCCTGAAGGGCCTCAAGGACCTCGGTGCGTTCGGCATGAAGATCAAGCCCGAGTACGGCGGCATCGGCCTGACCCAGGTCTACTACAACAGGGCCCTCATGCTGGTCGGCTCCGCCAGCCCCGCGATCGGCGCGATGCTCAGCGCCCACCAGTCCATCGGCGTCCCGCAGCCGATCGCCATGTTCGGCAACGAGGAGCAGAAGCAGGAGTTCCTGCCGAGGTGCGCCAAGGGCGAGATCACGGCGTTCCTGCTCACCGAACCGGACGTCGGCAGCGACCCGGCCAGGCTCGGCACCACCGCGACGGTGGACGGCGACGACTACGTCCTCAACGGCGTGAAGCTCTGGACCACCAACGGAGTCGTGGCCGACCTGCTCGTCGTCATGGCGCAGGTGCCGGACAAGGGCATCACGGCGTTCGTCGTGGAAGCGGACGCCGAGGGCATCACCGTCGAGAACCGCAACGCGTTCATGGGCCTCAGAGGCCTCGAGAACGGCGTGACCAGGTTCCACGACGTCCGGGTCCCGAAGAAGAACGTGATCGGCAAGGAGGGGGCGGGCCTCAAGATCGCGCTCGCCACCCTCAACACCGGACGGCTGAGCCTGCCCGCCCTCTGCGCCGGCAGTGCCAAGTGGTGTCTCAAGATCGCCCGCGAGTGGTCCGGCGAACGCATCCAGTGGGGTCTTCCGGTCGGCAAGCACGAGGCCGTCGCGGGCAAGATCGCCTACATCGCCGCCACGGCGTACGCGCTGGAGGCGGTGCTGGACCTCAGTTCCGAGCTCGCGGACGCCGGCAGCCACGACATCCGCATCGAGGCCGCGCTGGCGAAGCTCTACGCGTCGGAGAAGGCCTGGCTGGTGGCGGACGAGCTGGTCCAGATCCGCGGCGGGCGCGGGTACGAGACGGCGGAGAGCCAGGCGGCGCGCGGGGAACGCGGGATCGCGGCCGAGCAGGTCCTGCGCGACCTGCGCATCAACCGGATCTTCGAGGGCTCCACCGAGATCATGCACCTGCTGATCGCGCGGGAGGCCGTCGACGCGCACCTCAGCGTCGCCGGGGACATCATCGACCCGGACGCCGACCGCCAGGCCAAGGTGAAGGCCGCGGCCAAGGCGGGCGGGTTCTACGCGAAGTGGTTCCCGACGCTGATCGTCGGCAAGGGCCAGACCCCGGCGGGCTACACGGAGTTCGGGCCGCTCGCCAAGCACCTGCGGTTCGTCGAACGCTCCGCGCGCAAGCTCGCACGGCAGACGTTCTACGCGATGTCGCGGTGGCAGGGGAAGATGGAGCGCAAGCAGCGGTTCCTGAGCCGGGTGGTGGACATCGGGGCCGAGCTGTTCGCGATCAGCGCCGCCTGCGTGCGCGCCGTGCAGGACGAGAACCGCAATTCCCAGGTGCTGGCCGACGCGTTCGCCAGGCAGGCGCGGATCCGGGTCGACGAGCTGTTCGAGAAGCTCTGGAAGAACACCGACGACAGCGACCAGGCGGTGGCGAGGCAGGTCCTCGCCGGCGAGTACGCCTGGCTGGAGGAGGGCATCGTCGACGCGTCCATCCCCGGGAGGTGGATCGCGGACTCGACGCACCACGAGTCGACGGCGCGCAACGTCCACCGGCCCACGCCCCGCTAGAGGCGTTGACTGCACTGGGCAGGCTGATGGTGGTGCGGGCGCGGCACCTGCCCAGTGCACGGTCGGTAGGGGGCTACGTCCCCCGCATCCCCCTACCGACTCCCCTTGCAACGGAAGGACACAACCCTCCAGGAGGAGGTGCCGGTAACGCTAAGCCACAAAACGCCGTTAACAGTTACGACAATTGAGTGAACTACCAGGTGATGGGTACTCAACTACTCTCAGAGAGTAACTTCGAAGACCAATTCACGGGCGGCTTCGAGGCCCATCGCGATGGCTCCGGAGAGCACCGCGCCGTCCCCCAGGGAGCCCGCCACGATCCGGGGCGCCAGCGGTGTCATCGACCGCAGCGCCGCCTCCAGCGGCTCGAGCATCAGGTCGACGTTCGACCCGACACCACCGCCCAGGACCACCAGTTCCGGATCGATCACCGCGGCCACGGCGGCGACGAGGAACGCGAGCCGTTCCGCCTCCACCCGCACGACCTCCAGCGCGGTGGCGTTCCCCGAACGCGCCTGCGAGAACACTTCACGGGCCGAGCGCGCCGTCAGCCCGAGCTCCCGTGCCCGTGCCACAACGGATCCCGCCGACGCCGCGTCCTCGAACTGTCCACGGCGGACGTCCGAAGAGGACTCACCGTACGGCAGGAACCCGACCTCGCCCGCCGCACCGCGCGCGCCGCGGAACAGCTCGCCGTCGACGACGATGCCCATGCCGACACCGGTGCCGACCGTGGCGCACACGAACACGCGGGCGTCCCGCGCGGCCCCGTAGACGTGCTCGCCCAGCGCCGCCAGGTTCGCGTCGTTCTCCACGACCACCGGGCCGAGCGACGACTCCAGGCCGTCCACCACGCCGAGCGACTCCCAGCCCGGCAGCTGCGGCGCGTGCCGCACCACCCGCGAGCGCTGGTCGATCACCCCGGGGCTGCCGATCACCTTGACCACGACGTCCGTGAGAGCGATCCCAGCGTCCGCCGCGGTGCGTGCGGCCAGGTCGGTCACCGTGCGCACGAGCGCCGCCGCCGACCGGCTGCGGTTGCGCTCGTCCACGCGGGCCACCACCGACCCGCCCAGGTCGGCCAGCGCCGCCCGGATCCGCTCCCGGCCGATGTCGACGCCCAGCACGTAGCCGGCGACGGGGTTCGGCTCGTAGACCACGGCTGAGCGGCCAGGACCCGCTGTGGTGCGGCCGATGGGGCGCACCAGGCCGTGGCGTTCGAGATCGGCCAGGGCCTGTCCGACCGTCGGCTTGGACAACCCGGTGTCCTTGGCGATCTGGGGGCGCGTGGCGGCCCCCAGACGGCGCAGCAGGCCGAGCACAGCGCGTTGGTTGAGCACGCGCATGCCCGCTGGTGTGCCCACCTCTGGCGGCTTGCGGTCGCTCACCACGCGATTCTAGATCTTGATCGCCGGTGCTCACGGGCAACTGTTGAGGAGACAGGTTGCACGACAATTCCCGTCTTGTCCCTTGACAACGATGTCACGTGCCGGAAACGCTCCCACCCACATGGGGCAGGCGGCGGAAGGGTTGCAATGAGGCACCTGCGCAAGAGACGAACCACGACCCTGTTGAGCGTTGCGATTGCTGCGACACTGGTGGGCGGCGTCACCAACGGCTACGCGGCCGCCGCACCAGAGGAGCCAGGAGTGGGTTTTTCATCGTCCTTTGAGGACGGTCAACCTCAGCCTTCGTGGTCGAACGCGGTCGAGACCGACTCCTCGGGCAACCCGAAGTCGTCGGGCGTGATCGGCTCGGACGGCTCGGGCATCCCCGGCAACGTGTCCGACAAGGTGCTGGAGGTCAAGGCCAACGGCGAGTTCGCGGACGCCGGCGAGGTGAAGGAGAACCTCGTCGACGGCAGCATCAACTCCAAGTGGCTGGTCTTCACCTCCACGGGCTGGGCGTCGTTCCGCTTCGGTGAGCAGCAGACGATCAGGAAGTACGCGCTCTCGTCGGCCAACGACGCCCCCGAGCGCGACCCGAAGAACTGGACGCTCCAGGGCTCGAACAACGGCACGGACTGGACCGTCGTCGACACGCGCACCGGTGAGACGTTCGCCGAGCGCTTCCAGACCAAGAGCTACGACATCGCGACGCCCCAGGCGTTCAGCCACTACAAGCTCGACGTGACGCTGAACAACGGTGGCAACAACGTCATGCAGCTCGCCGAGGTGCAGCTCTCCGACGGTTCCACCACGCCTCCCGCGCCGAACATGCGCAGCGTCGTCGGGAGCGGCCCGACGGGCGGTTACACGTCCAAGTCGCGCGCCGGCTGGACGGGCGTCAAGTCGTTCCGCACCCAGGGCAGGCACACGACCGAGGGCCGGGCGTACAGCTACAACAAGGTCTTCGACGTCGACGTGCCCGTCACGGCCAAGACCGAGCTGTCGTACATGATCTTCCCGGAGTTCATCACCGACAACCTGGACTACCCGAGCACGTACTCGGCGGTGGACCTCGCGTTCTCCGACGGCACGTACCTGAGCGACCTCAAGGCCGTCGACCAGCACGGTGCGACGCTGTCGCCGCAGGGCCAGGGCGCGGGCAAGTTCCTGTACGCCAACCAGTGGAACAAGGTGGCGTCCACGATCGGCGCCGTCGCGGCCGGCAAGACGATCAAGCGGATCCTCGTCGCCTACGACGGCCCGAAGGGCCCGACGGAGCTCGCCGCCTGGTACGACGACATCCGCATCGGCGACGTCGTCACCAAGCAGTACGCGAAGCCGTCGGACTACGTGCTGACCACGCGCGGGACGAACTCGAACGGCTCGTTCTCGCGGGGCAACAACTTCCCGGCGACCGCGGTGCCGCACGGCTTCAACTTCTGGTCCCCGATGACCAACGCGGGTTCGCAGAGCTGGCTGTACGAGTACGCGCAGCGCAACAACGCGCAGAACCTGCCGACGCTGCAGGCGTTCACGACCTCCCACGAGCCCAGCCCGTGGATGGGTGACCGCCAGACGTTCCAGGTCATGCCCTCGAACATCGCGCCGACCCAGGACCGCGCGCTGCGCGCCCTGCCGTTCCGGCACGAGAACGAGGTCGCCAAGGCGCACTACTACGGCGTCACGTTCGAGAACGGCATGAAGACCGAGATCACGCCGACGGACCACGCGGCGGTCTTCCGGTTCACGTTCGACGACGGGGCCCAGAAGAACCTCGTGTTCGACAACGTGAACAACTCCGGTGGTCTCACCCTCGACGCCGCCAACGGTGTCGTGACGGGCTACTCGGACGTCAAGAGCGGCCTGTCGACCGGCGCGACCCGCCTGTTCGTCTACGGCGAGGTCGACAAGGCCGTGACGGCGAGCGGCAAGCTCACCGGCGCGGGCCGTGACAGCGTGGGCGGCTACTTCTCGTTCGGCGACAAGACCGTCGAGCTGCGGATCGCCACCTCGCTGATCTCCGTCGACCAGGCGAAGTCGAACCTGGAGCAGGAGGTCAGCGGCTCGGACACCTTCGAGTCGGTGCGCGACAAGGCGCAGGCCGCGTGGGACAAGATCCTCGGCATCATCACGGTCGAGGGCGCGTCCGAGGACCAGCTGATCACGCTGTACTCGAACCTGTACCGCCTCTACCTCTACCCGAACTCGGGCTTCGAGAACGTCGGCGGTGTCACCAAGTACGCGTCCCCGGTGTCGCCCGCGACCGGCCAGAACACGCCGACGCAGACCGGCGCCAAGATCGTCGACGGCAAGGTATACGTCAACAACGGGTTCTGGGACACCTACCGCACGACCTGGCCCGCGTACTCGCTGTTCACGCCGTCCCAGGCGGGCGAGATGGCCGAGGGCTTCGTCCAGCAGTACAAGGACGGCGGCTGGATCTCGCGCTGGTCCTCCCCCGGTTACGCGGACCTGATGACCGGCACGAGCTCCGACGTGGCGTTCGCCGACGCGTACCTCAAGGGTGTCAGCAACTTCGACATCAAGGCCGCCTACGACGCCGCGGTGAAGAACGCGTCCGTCGTGCCTCCGAGCAACAACGTCGGCCGCAAGGGCATGGACCGGTCGATCTTCCTCGGCTGGACCGGCAACGACCAGCTGCACGAGGCGTGGTCGTGGGCGATCGAGGGCTACCTCAACGACTTCGGCATCGCGTCGATGGCGAAGGCCCTGCACGAGAAGACGGGCGAGAAGCGGTACCTGGACGAACACGAGTACTTCCTCAACCGCGCCCAGAACTACGTGCTGACGTTCGACAAGCGGATCGACTTCTTCCAGGGCCGCAACGTCGACGGGTCGTGGCGCGTCGAGGACCCGACGAAGTACAACCCGCAGGACTGGCGCTACGACTACACCGAGACGAACGGCTGGAACATGGCGTTCACGGTGCCGCACGACGGACAGGGTCTCGCGAACCTGTACGGCGGGCGGGACAAGCTGGCGCAGAAGCTCGACTCGTTCTTCACCCTGCCCGAGACCGCGAAGTTCCCCGGCGGCTACGGCGGCGTGATCCACGAGATGATCGAGGCGCGGGACGTGCGGATGGGCCAGTACGGCCACTCGAACCAGCCGTCGCACCACATCGCCTACATGTACAACTACGCCGGCAAGCCCGCGAAGACGGCGGAGAAGACGCGGGAGATCCTGTCGCGCCTGTACGTCGGCTCGCAGGAGGGCCAGGGCTACGCGGGTGACGAGGACAACGGCGAGATGTCGGCCTGGTACCTCTTCTCGTCGCTGGGCTTCTACCCGCTGCAGATGGGCAAGCCGGCCTACGCCATCGGATCGCCGCTGTTCACCAAGGCGACCGTGAAGCTCGAGAACGGCAAGAAGCTCGTCATCAACGCACCGAAGAACAGCGCGAAGAACATCTACGTGCAGGGCGTGAAGGTCAACGGCAAGGCGTGGAACAAGACGTCGCTGCCGCACGACGTGCTCGCGGCCGGCGCCACGATCGACTTCGACATGGGCCCGAAGCCGTCCGCCTGGGGCACGGGCGTCAACGACGTGCCGGACTCGATCACCAAGGGTGACGCGGTCCCGACGCCGTTGCGCGACGTCTCCTCGGGTGTCGGCACGGCCGCGTTGGTGGACAACAACTCCGCGACCAGCGCCGTGGTCCGCTCGTTCGACTTCAAGGCGGCCGACGCCAAGGAGAAGGCGGAGTTCTACACGCTGACCAACGGCAAGACGGGCACGTCGCCGTCGGCGTGGGAGCTGAAGGGCTCCTACGACGGCAAGACGTGGGCCACGGTCGACAAGCGGACCGGTGAGAACTTCCAGTGGCAGCAGTACACCCGGTCGTTCAAGATCGCCTCGCCGGGCCGGTACAACTTCTACCGGCTGGAGTTCACCGGCGACGTGACGCTGTCGGAGTTCGAGCTGCTGTCGAAGCCGCTGCCGGCCGCCACCAGCACGGTGACCGGCACGGTCAACGGCCCGCTGCAGGTCAAGGGCGTGACCTATGTGGACGGTGCCACGATCAGCGGTCCGGTGACGGTTGCTCGCGGTGCGACGCTCTACGTGTTCGGCGGCGAGATCAAGGGCCCGCTGTCGGCGGCGGACGCGTCGTCCGTCGTGCTGGTGGGCACTCGCGTCAACGGCCCGGTGACGGTGCACGGCTCCGCCACCGAGGTCGCCGTGGAGAACACCTCGGTCAGCGGCCCCGTGTCGCTGACGTCGAACAAGACCGCTTCGGTCGTGGCGTTCTCGACGGTCGGCGGACCGTTGTCCTGCACGGGCAACGACCCGGCGCCGTCGAACAACGGCTTCGCGAACGACGTGAAGGGTCCGAAGGCAGGACAGTGCGCTGGGCTGTAGCGAGTAGCCCGCAGCGCTGATGGCGAAGGCCGCGTTCCGTCACGGAACGCGGCCTTTCCCGTTCACCTGAAAGGATCTATCCCTTTCCGACATACTCCGGTGAGATCTTGTCAACTCGTGTGCGGTGACTGGGGAGGCTCTTGTGGTGCCGTTCGAGCGAGGCCGCGTGTGGGTCGCCGTTCCGCAACCCCGCCAGCCGGTCGTTCCGTCACGAACGGGCGCGCAGTCCACCAAGGACACCATGCGCGACCTGCCGCACTCACCAGCTGAGCTCCCGGCACCGCTGCGCTGACGAGCCGCCCTCGACCTGCAGGGTCGCGTGCTCGATGTGGTACTTGGCCGCCAGCAACGCCTGCGCCTCCTTCAACACGACCGCGTGATCGGCGTCCTCAGCAGTGGTGAGGTGGGCGGAAGCCACCTCCATGCCGCTGGTGAGCGTCCACACGTGCAGGTCGTGCGCCTCGGTGACACCAGGCAGCTCGGTGAGCGCCTTCTGCATCTCCGTGACGTCCAACCGCTCGGGCGCGTGCTGGAACAGGATGTGCAGCGCGTTCTTGGCCAGCGAGTACGTCCGCGGCAGCACCCACACGCCGATGAGCACACCCATGATCGGGTCCGCGTACTTCCACCCGGTCGTGATGGTGACCAGCGCCGAGATCAGCACACCGACGGACCCGATCAGGTCGGCCAGCACCTCGAGGTAGGCACCCTTGACGTTGATGCTCTCCTTGGCGCCCTCCTTGAGGACGGAGAAGGAGACCAGGTTCGCCGCCAGCCCGAGTGTCGCGGCGATGAGCACCGGCCACCCAGGCACGCTCGGCGGGTCCTGGAACCGCCCGACAGCCTCGTAGATCACGTACCCGGCGACACCGAAGAGCAACACCGCGTTGGCCAGCGCCGCCAGCACCTCGGCCCGGTAGAAACCGAACGTGCGGTTCTTCCCGGCCTTGGCCCTGCGCGCCACCATGATCGCGGCCAGCGCCATCCCGACCCCGAGCACGTCGGTGAGCATGTGGGCGGCATCGGAGATCAGGGCCAGCGAGGACGTCGCGAAGCCCACGACGAACTCCACCACCATGAAGACCGCGCCGATGCCGAACGCGACCCACAGCTTGCCGGCGTGCTGCCCGCTCGCGCTCGCCGATCCGTGCCCATGCCCGTGACCCATGGTTCGGAACATATAGCGACATGCGCATGAGTGCAATCCGGCCTATTCCCGTCCCACTCCCTGGGTGATGGACGCCACGTCTCGGGGCCACAGGGGGTAGGTGTGAAACGGGGTGGCGCGGGTGCGCTAGGATCTTCCACGTAGCTACGGCCCCCGTAGCTCAGGGGATAGAGCACCGCCCTCCGGAGGCGGGAGCGCAGGTTCGAATCCTGCCGGGGGCACCAGCACCATCCGCACAAGCGCCGGTCAGACTCTGACCAGGCGCTTGTTGCTTTTCGGCGGCCTGTTCGCTGATCATCTCCGCCGCCCTGGTGATCTCAGGAACCGTGTCGGCCGGTATCCGGATGCTGATGTTCAGGTGATCGCCGTCGTCCGTGAGCTTCACAGTGAGACTGGTTGCCTCGAACAGCTTGCGCAACAACGGCTCCGGCGCATCGGTCAGGTTCTCACTCATGAGCGGCAGGGCGTTCAACAGATCGACATCGCCTACGTCTGGCCGGGCAGGCCCGGCCTTGTCGGCAGCGTCCAGCGATGCGATGGCGGCCAGCGCTGCCGCTCGCTCGGCGTCCAGGTCGTTGTAGGTGCCACGCAGAGCCCGCGTGAAGGGGTCGTCAGGGTCCCCGTTCTGCGCTTGCCTCATGACCGAGTTCTGACGGCGCACGAGGTCCGCCAGCGTGCGCTGGAGGCGTTCCCTGTCTGCGTCCCGTGCCAGCGCTTCACGATCGTCGAACGTCGCGAGGTCAGCAGCGAGGATCGCCCGACGATCAACGCCGAACACCCGATCGCCGTAGAAGCCGGACAGGGCGTCCAGGATCGCGTCCTCACGGATGTACACGGCTTTGGGATGCCGGACGTACTTGTCCGGTCGTCCACGGTTGTTGCTCTTGGGCCAGCACATGTAATAGGCGGCGTTGTGGCGGAAGTTGCCGTTCATGCGCCGACCGCACGAGTCAAACAGCATCGCCCGCAGCACATACGTCCGTGTCGTCTCGGGATGGACGTTGAGGTCGTTGCCGTCACGCGATCCACGCCGCACTTGCCGCCGCGCATTCAGTTCGTCGAACATCCATTTCGGGATCAGCGGCTCGTGCGCGGGCACAGTCGACCACACCCACAGCGCCGGGTCGTTGACCTTTCCGTGCCGCGACCGCGAGGCGCGGCGATTGAACACCTGGTACCCGGTGTACTTCGGGTTCCTCAGGATCTCATAAACGGAAGTCTTGCCCCACGCTCCACGTGCCCGCGTCTTTCCGGGCGGCACAGGCGGCGGATACTTCACCGGGTCCGCATTGAGCCGATCTGCGATCGTGGCGTAACCGATTCCCTCGTGATACCGCCACAACGCAATTTGAGCCACCGTCTCACCACACGCACCGTCAGGCTCAAGCCGGGTTTTCGACTGCCCCTTGTCGGCCTTGACAGGGTTCGGATGCCGATACGTTTTCGCCGCGTAGCCATATGGCGGTTTTCCAATGTTCCAACCCTCACGAACGTGAGTGCACAATCCGCCCCATGACTGTTCGAGAGTGTTGAGCACTTCGTACTCAGCAACACCCTGATTGATCCGTCGTTGCAAAATTCGTTGTGCTCGACTGCCAGTAAGGGTGATTGGCTCATTGGAAGCGAACAGGGGAACACCTGCGTGTTCGAGTTCCCTCTCAATCGAGAGCCCTTCGAACGTGCGGCGCGCGACGCGCGAGACGCTCTCGCAGATCACGACGTCGAACCTGCGGTTCGGGTGAGCCGCTTCAGCCAGCAGGTCAGCGACACCGCCGTCACGAGGGATGGGAATGTCGTACTTCTCGTAGCCGGTTCGCTTGCCGCGTTCGGCGAGTTCGAGGCGTCCAGACTCCACGTCGTAGAAGTGAGCGACGATCAGCCATGATTCCGGGATCGCTGCCCGACTGTTGCTCAGCTGCCGCATTGCCGACTGTCGCGGGTCTTGATTATCGTCGGTTGACGTACGCGCGAGGAATGCAACACGGACCTCACCACGCATGAGCGCGAGAGGCGCACCCAACGGCGACACCGCGTAATCCGACAGCCCCGACGGACCTGATACAGGTACACCGCCAGCTAGCGATGCCACACGATGAACGATGCCCGGCACGGGTGGATCTGCCGCTAGATCATCAGGCTTGCTCATGCCGCCTCCCTGCCGTCGCGGTTTTCACGCTCATTGATCCACACCAGAAGATCTTTGATCGCTGCAGCGAGATCCCTCCGAATACGTTCGCCCTCAGCGCCACCCACGTAGGTCACATGGCCGGAGTAGGTTCGATCTTTCCGGCGACCTCCCTTCTGATGATACCGCCACGCCACGTCATCAATAGCCTCTTCGGGACGGGATTCACTCGAAATGACAAGACTTTTCCGCAGCGGAATTATCTGTGCACCACCGTCGTCGGGAATCGGCACAGACTTGCCGCTCGCAAAGTCGTACACTGCCAGTTGCCCAGCGCAGCGGCCAAGACTGAACGCGTTGGCCAGGTCAGGCACCACGACCGAGACGTCCAAGTGCACCCGCCCTGACTCGGGGTCGTGCCATCCGCCGAGAACTCGCCCTTGACGTGCGAGCACCCGCGCCGCAGCGCCGACGTACGCAGCAAGATCATCACCAGTCACCGGCCGGTCGAACACTTGCTCTCGCTCCGGATGGATCGAGACGGCGTAGCCGCCACTCACGTCGGCCCCAGTGACGGGATCGACGGTGAAGCCGCCGTCGGGAACGGACAGCGCTTCAGCGAGCACACTCAGTCGGTCGGCAGTCAGGCCAGGTTGGGCAGTCACTTCGGCCCCCTCAGGGATGTACGCCGGTCGCCTGTGGGAGCGACCTTGAACATCCCTGAACTCCAAATATGACGCTGTTTTGGGACACGCGACCGCGAACTTTCTTTCGGCGCGAGACGCAGGCCGACGTCCAACAAACCCTTCGGAGGCACTCAGTCGGGTGCAGCAGGGGAAGGGTCTACACGTGCCCTGAACAGTCACGACCTGACGTTCAGGGGCTTCCTGTCTAACGGGCAGCTCGATGGGTAGCTAGGCCGGCAACTCCACAGGCACCCGTGCCAGCGCCCCGATGTCTCATGACCAACCACTTGCGTGCCTATGAGTCTGGGAGACCAGAGGAACCCCTTACGTCCCCGCTCACCTGCGGTCATGCACTCGTCAAGGGATGGCGCTCTAACAGGAACCCCTGTACGAACCCCAAGCTGAGCCCCCAGAGGAAGGCCAGCGACCACAGCCGAAATCGTCCACAGAGGACAAAGAGACGGCGGTGACCAGCGCCGCTAGCAGATCACTAGCAGCCGTGCAGAGCGCAGCTATGCTGCGCCGTGTGTCTGACTACCTTCAGGTGACCGTGGTCGCCGACAGCAAAGAAGTCGCCACAAGTCTTGCTCGCTCTGCGGTCACCACGCGCCACGCCGCAAGCGCTCAGATCGTCGGTCCGATCACGTCGGTCTACTGGCACCAGGGCGAACTGGGTGAAGGCCAGGAATGGCAAGCCGTCCTGAAGACCACCACGGCTCGCTACCCCGCACTGCGTGACCACCTGCTCTCCGAGCACCCCTGGAGCAACCCGGAGATCACCGCCGTGGAGATGCTTGGTGGCACCGATGAGTACTTCGAGTGGCTCAAGCGCACCGTCGAGCCGACCGACTAAGCGCGCACCTGCTCAAGCACTCTGGCAACACCGGCAGACGCCTTGAACTCTTGGAGCCGATCCACAACCCCGTTGATGCGTTCAAGCGGCCTGACCGAACCAACTCCCTGCGCAAGCCGCGCCGACTCCTGAGTGACCAGTGCCGCACGCTCGATCTCTTTGCCATCAATCAGCGCGTGCGCCAGCGACGTCATGTAGAGCGCTTTGTCACGCGCTTGAGTGTCATCGAATCGAGCCAACGCGGAGTCGAGCGTCTCAACGGCTCGGAGCGGACGCCTCAGTTCCGCCCAACAGCGACCGGCCATGATTTCGATCTCATTGTCGTCTACCCAGAACACCCAGTCAGGTTCTGGACGATCACTTCGTACCCTGACTGCGATCTTGGCATCTTCCAGCGCCCGTTCAGTCGCCTGATAGTCGCCCGCAACCGCGTAGGTCCACGCTTTGCGCTCAAGCAACAAAGCTCGAACCCTGGGCGTCGCATCCTTCTCGGCCGCTTCAAACGACGCTTCAGCAAGGTTGATATTCGGACCACTGGTACTGATCTCTTGATACGCGAGGAAGGCAAGAGCGTTTCCCACTAGCACGCCGTCCTTAGCCTCCTTCGCCGCTTTCAGGCTGTCGCGGTAGTGCCGCGTTGCTTCAGCCTGCATGCCCGCGTCGAACGCAGCCCAGCCTGTCATCTGGGCTTGCTCCGAGATCACGCCGACAAGCGCCGTACGCATCTTCGGCGCACAACTGACCGACTTCACGTATTCCTTGGTCGCCTCCAGTTCAGACGCATAGAGGCTGTACGTGTCCCTGCCACCAAGGTAGTTGTCCAGACGGCGGAGTCGCGCCGTACGGTCGAGAAGGTATTGCCAGTCGGACTCACCTGCGCGGCGTGACAGAGCGGGACCGAACGTAGTGGTCATGCCAAGCATTGCTCCCGCAGCAGCACCTATGAACTCGCGCCGGTCCACCTGACCCCTCACCTCTCGTGTCGACTCGATCGCGACCGCCAACTCTCCGACCGTGATCCGGAGAGCTTTCGCGATCCTCGGGCGCAACCACGCTTGTGGCGCGCATTCGCCACGTTCCCATCGACCAACCGTCTGAGGCTGTACTTCGAGCTCTTCCGCTAGACCTTCTTGCGAGAAGCCAACCCGCTTTCGAGCAACCGCAAGAGCGCTGTCCGCACGCGGCGTTTTGCGCTCGCTCTTCCCCGCGTTCGTCACTGACTGCTCTGGAACGGAAAGAAGTTCCTCAATGGAGGTCTCGAAGTATCGCTCCAGCAACCGGATAGTCGGCGTGCGCAACGTATCCGCCGTCCGCTCGCCAGCACAGAGCCTCTGCACGTGCCGAAGGCCCAAAGTAGCGATCTCACCGGTCTCGCGGGCGAAGGCTTCGAGTTGCTCCACAAACTCATCGATCGCGAGTCTGCGCTGCCTGATGCGTAGTGCGAGGCCCGTCCGCGCCGCGCCCTTTGAGGTGGTCATCTGAAGCCTCCCGTCCGCAGGCCCCGACTACGCCAACGAGCCGATCGGTGACCAAGTGTAGCTCCGCAGGTCTGAGATGCGGGCAGCTGATTGGGTACACCCGCAGCCAGCGCTCGCACAACGACCTGCAAGCGACATAAGCACGACTTGCACAAACACTGTTCGATTGAACGCTCACCCATGTAGGGCTACGAGCCCTTTCCAAGCTACCGGGACACTTCTCGATAAGCGGCCCTTACGCGCTTAAGGATCAAGAAGATCGACAGGATTAGATGAACCAACAGAAGCGTGAGCACGGCCGACATCGGGCCACCCACAGGAGTGTCCTTCTTTGTAGTCATCGCCGCAATAGCCAACGCGGATGTACCTAGGATTCCAACGAGAATTGTATAGGAAATATTTGCCTCAAGCTGATCGACGAGAGCAACCGTCCTAGAGTCTCCTCTCAGTATCTGACTGTCAACGATTCTAATTCGCACTTGGAATACGTGCACTAGAAGACCGAACAGCAGGGCAGTCAGGATGGAGACGCCACTTACAACTACTTCTATGCCCTGCAACTTGAAACCTAACCACAAAGCAACTGCAGCAACCAAGACCGGCACGCCGTAGAAAGAAAGATAGTCGGATATCCTTGCCCGCCCACTCCGGGCATCCACCAAAGTCCGAAGGTGATCCCGAACTATCTCCCTTGGCGCCCATTTACTCGCCACGCGGCACTACCATCTTTGCCCCAAGCTCCTCACGTGACCACGGCGAATTCGACCAGTTGGACCCGAGTTCGAAACCTAGAGAGCTCTTCAGTATCTCTACGCGTTGGCGCATAGAGGCATAGACGACGTCATCAGAAGGGCGCTCTTCAGCGCTATCATCTGCAAGCGGGTAAACAAGACTCACCGGATCTTCTGAGCCAAGAAGCAAGCGACGCTGCTGGTTGCCGTCGTAGAGATCCAGAGTGGTCTCGTCCAGGTCCCGAACAGGAATACCAAACAGCTCGTGAGCACGAAGCTCACCATTAATCAAGGCATCCTTTACCGCGCGCGCAAACTTCTTCTGACCCCGCTTCGGACGAACAGAAAACGACGCTTTACCTACGTTTTTCGATATCACAGGATCAGCAATGTCGGAACTTACCTCATACCGATTCACGTTGACACTAAGAACGTCGGCTCGGTCGAGGTAATCGCGCCACGCGCCATGATCAAGAAGCGCCTCCACCCGCAAGGTTACGTTATCGCTAGCAAAGTGATTCTTGAAAGCGGCTCGCAACTGAGACATAACCATAGAGGCCGCACCACGGCCACCATAGCGTTCAGCGAGAAAGAGTCCAAAGTTCGAACGATCAGGCATTACAAACATATTCCGCGTTATTGATACCGGAGATTCGTCTTCATCGAAACTGTGAGTCGTTTCGCCATCGAGCGCGTTGACCAGCTCGCCGGTTGTGCCAAACCTACCATATGCAGCCAAGAAGGAGACGGTGCGACCTGAGGGGTCAATTCCACGAGTGGCAAGGATTCGCTCGTACCGGTTGTCCACTACATGCTGAGCGGCTATATCCACAAGAAACCCGTGCACCAACGGCAAGAGATCAACACCTTTGCCCGCCACGTTATCCAGTTTGTATTTGTCATCGGGCTTGTTGGCCTGATGGACTGAAACCAGGTAGGCAACGTAGGCATGCTTCGCCATCGCCACTCCTTCAGAGTCGCACCACGTGACCGGGCCTGACCACGCGGTATGCGTAATCATCGGTAGATCCACCTCCCTCGTTAACGTCGATGCCTGCCTAGTTTGCAGATCGTAACGACGCACACCGACAAGATCATTTACGCAGACCCCAGCTGACTTGCTGCCTCAGCAGGCGCACCGCCCAAGACTGGTCAGCCCGAAGTCCTGTAGCCAGCAGGTCCAACATGGACGCCGCAACCAGCCTTCGACTACGTCAGCGAGGTCCTACGTCGGCGTCGCACGACCGGAACCGTCGCGGAAATTCGCAGCTCACGACGGCTTCGCCCTCGTGCGGATGCGGTTTCAATCTCGCCGGGGGCACCGAAGTCGAAGGCGATCTGTGTTCGCGGAGTGCGCGAACCGGGTCGCCTTCGGGCGTTTTCCGGGGGCCGAGCCCCCAGACCCCAGCCGGGGGCAAGCCCCCGGACCCCCGCAGGTGGCTGGGACCGTCTGTGAGTCGCCTTGCCGGGGGGCACCATGGACACACCCGAGATCTGTTCGCGGAAAGCGCGAACCGGGTCGCCCTCGGGCGTTTTCCGGGGGCCGAGCCCCCAGACCCCAGCCGGGGGCAAGCCCCCGGACCCCCGCAGGTGGCTGGGACCGTCTGTGAGTCGCCTTGCCGGGGGGCACCATGGACACACCCGAGATCTGTTCGCGGAAAGCGCGAACCGGGTCGCCCTCGGGCGTTTTCCGGGGCCGAGCCCCAGACCCCAGCCGGGGGCAAGCCCCCGGACCCCCGCAGGTGGCTGGGACCGTCTGTGAGTCGCCCTGCCGCGGCACCATGGACAGTGGTTGTGCACGCACGTCAGGTTCGGTTCAGTTTCCCGCCCGGCCGGTGTCGTACGCCCACATCGCGATCTCGACCCTGTTACGGGCGCCGATCTTGGCCAGCAGGCTGGCTACGTGGGTCTTGGCGGTCGTCAAGCCGATGAACAGCTCGGCGGCGATCTCGGCGTTCGTGCGGCCGCGGGCGACCAGTGCCAGCACCTCCTCCTCGCGTTCGGTGAGCGGCTCGACCGGTTGGGTCCGCCGGCTCGACGGTTCCCTGGCGGCGAGGGTGGCCAGCAGTCGCCGGGTGATGTTCGGCGCGATCAGTGCGTCACCGACGGCGGCGGCGTGAACGGCCTGGACGAGCAGCTCCGGACCGGCGTCCTTGAGCAGGAAGCCCCTGGCGCCGGCCCGGAGCGCGCCGTGGACGTACTCGTCGAGGTCGAACGTCGTGATCACCACCACCGCGAGCGGATCCGGGACGTCCCTCCCCGCGAGGAGACGGGTCACCTCGATGCCGTCGAGCCCGGGCATCTGGATGTCGACCAGGCACACGTCGGGACGGAGCCGATGCGCCAGCTCGACGGCGGCGTGGCCGTCGGCGGCCTGGCCGACGACCTCGATGCCGGGCTGCGCGTCGAGGATCATCGACAGGCCGGTGCGCACCAGGTCCTGGTCGTCGGCCACCAGCACGCGCACCGTCATCGGCGTGCCGCGGTCGGCAGTTCGGCGTCGACCGTCCACCCGCCGCCCTCGGGCGCCGGGCCGGCACTCAGCGTGCCGCCGAGCAGCTGCACGCGCTCGGTCATCCCCAGCAGCCCGAAGCCGTGGTTCACCGACCGCGACGGGTCGACCTGTCCGTCGTCGGTCACACGCAGTCGCAGCCTTCCCGCGGCCTCGACGACCCGGATCTCCACACGCGAGGCGTTGCGGGCGTGCCGCAGGGCGTTGGTCAGCGCTTCCTGCGCCAGCCGGTAAACGGCCGTGTCGACCTGGAGCGAAAGTTCGTGCAGGTCATCCGGCAACTCCACGTCGACGACCGGGAGCGGGTCGCGGCGGGCGAGGGTCACCAGGTCGGCAACGCCGGGCTGGGGGACGTACCCCGCCGGCGCTCCGTCGCGCAGCACCCGGACCATCGCCCGCATCTCCGCCAGCGCCCGCGACGCTTCCCCCTCGATGACCGCCAGCGTCTCGAGCGCCGCTTCAGGTCGCTGCGCGGCGATCGCCCGGCCCGCCTGCGCCTGCACGGCGATCGCCGAGACGTGGTGGGCGACCATGTCGTGCAGCTCGCGTGCGAGGCCGACCCGCTCCTGGCTGCGGATCTGGTCCAACGTCCGGCGCCAGCTCTCGGCGCGGTAGCGGAACGCCGCCCCTCCGGCTGCCGCCGCCGTCAGGACGGCGATCCCTCCGATGAGCTCGGTCGGTCCGGCGTGGTCGGTCACACCGCCGAACACCGCGGCGACCGCCACCACCGCCAGCCCGATCACGATCTCGCGCCCCGAGCCCCAGCGGACCAGCGCGTAGACGAACACCAGGACGTAGATCATCGTGTCCAGGCCCACGCTCTGGGCCCCGCTCAGCAGGCTCGCCAGACCCAGCGCCGTCGCGGTGCCGAAGGCCACCACGACACAGGCCAACGGGTGGGTGCGCCGCCACAGCAGCACCGGCGCGAGTCCGACCGCCACGATCGTGGCGAACGGCCGCCAGGCGACGTCGTCCCGGAGGACTCCCTCCAGCAGCGCCGCCGCCACCAGCACCCCGACCAGGACCCAGTCGCGCGGCACCCGGCCGGGAGCGTCCGCGGCGCGGGGCTCGGCCCACAGCGAGCTCAGGGCGTTGGTCATCACCTGCTCAGCCTAAGGATCGCCGGGGCGTCGGGGACCGATCTAAAGAACGAGACGCCGCTCCTCCCGAAGGCGGAGGCGGGTCCGGCTTCGACGCCGATGTGCCCACCGCCGGGCTCGGCGATCGTGGATCCACCGATCCTCGACGACAACGGAGCCCATGGTGAGAACACGTCAAGCCACCACCCCATTGGACGACCAGCGGATCTCGGTGAGAGCCAAGCTCGCCGCAGCGTGGACGAGCGTCATGTTCCTGTACGCCTACGTGGACATCATCGCCTTCTTCAAGCCCGGCGTCGTCGATGACATCCTGGTCGGCGTCGTCTGGGAGTTCGACGTCAGCCAGACGTTGCTGACCGTCTTCGTCGCGCTCATGGCGATCCCGATCCTCATGGTCGTGCTGTCGATGACGCTGCCTGCCAAGGCGAACCGCGTCACGAACCTCGTCGTGGCCTCGATGCAGATCCCGTACGCGGCGTTCAACGTGGTCGGCGAGTCCTGGACGTACTTCTACGGCCTTGGTGTCGCACTGGAAGTGATCGTTCTCGCCTTCATCCTGCGGTACGCCTGGACCTGGCCCCGGACCGCTCCGTCGGCGGTCACGGCCACCAGCCCGGACCGCGACCCCGTTCGCGCCCAGTAGCGCTGAACGCCCACCGGGCCCGGCCGTCGTCGGCACGCGGTCCCGTTGCTCTGCAGCTGGCAGGATGGGGCGCAGGGGGTCGTGCTCGGCGGACGCGCGTTCCCCTTCCCGGCCCGAGGATTGGACGCAATGGGACGCTCGTCGGTGTTCACGTTCCAGTACATCGCCATCGACACGGAGGCCGGTGTCACGCCGGAGCAGTTCGAGACCTTCGTGCGCGCTGAAGGCGTTCACCTGCCCCTGTACCCGGGGTGGCGGTGGACTCTGCTGCGCGGGTTGCGCGGAGAGCGGACCGGGCAGTACCTGATGTTGTACGAGATCGAGAGCGCCGAGCAGCGCGATCTCTACGTCACGGCCCGGGGTGAGCAGACCGAGCCGGCCCGGGAGTTCTGGGCGCGGCACCCCGAGGCGGAGGCCGTGCTGGCGCGGTGGCGGCGGCTGGGCACTTACGGTGAGCTGCCCACGTTGTTCACCGACTACCGGCTGCTGGCCGACAACCCGCGGAGCACGGTCACGCCCGGTCCCCGCTACCGCGACCGCCCTGGGGAGGAGCCCGTCGCCAGGGTCGTCGGGATCCACAACCTGGCGTTGCGCGCCGGCGTGACCGAGGAGATGTTCGACCGCTTCATCGCCGAGAACCACCACCGGATCGACGACTACCCGGACTGGCGGTTCCACGTGCTCAAGGGCGAGCGGGGCAACCGGCTCGACCAGTACGTGATGATGATGGAGATCGCGAGCCTGGACGCGCTGGACGTCTTCTACCCGGAGCCCGACATCGCCACCGGTGAGGCGGCGGAGTTCGCGGCCGCCCACCGCGACACCAAGCAGATGTACGAGGAGTGGAAGCGGCTGGCCTCGTTCTCGGGCTCGCCGCAGATCTACACGGACTACCTCGCCGTCGCGGAGAACCCGGCGTAGCCACGCACGACCGGGACCGGCACGGGATCAGGGCGTTAGAGTCGTCGCCGAGCTCGGCGGCTGGTCCCGCTGCGGCGAAGGGGGATGGCCGTGGTCGTGCAGTACCGGGTCCTCGGTGCGCTGGAAGTGACGCTCGACGGCGCCGACGTGCCGGTGCCCGTGGGGCGGTGCCGGGTGTTGCTGGCGGCGTTGTTGTTGCGCCCCAACCGGTTCGTGTCCGTCGACGAGCTGGCGGAACTGGTGTGGGACGGCACTCCGCCCGCGCGGGCCAGGCAGTCGCTGCACCAGGTCGTGCGGCGGCTCCGGGTCGCGCTCGGCGAGGCGGACTGCGTGCGGACGCTCTCCGGCGGGTACGAGGCGCGCGTCGGGCCGGACGAGCTCGACCTGCTGCGGTTCCGCGAACTCGTTGCGGCGCAGGACTTGGCGGGCGCCGTCAAGCTGTGGCGCGGTCCGATGCTGACCAACGTCGTCTCCGAGTTGTTCCACCGCAACGAGGTCCGGCACGTGGCGGAGGAGTGCGCCGAGGTCGTGGCCCGGTCGAAGCGGCGTGCGCCCCGCCTGCTCCCCGCCGCCATGCCGCGCTTCGTCGGACGGGACGGGCACCTGCGCCGGCTGACCTCGCTGGCCGAGGAGACCGGCCCGGTCATCGTCACGGTCACCGGCACCGCGGGCGTCGGCAAGAGCGTGCTCGCCGTGCAGTGGGCGCACAGCACGACCGACCGCTTCCCGGACGGTCAGCTGCACGTGAACATGCGGGGGTTCGACCGGCACCGAGAGCCGATGGCACCCGGTGACGTGCTGAACCGGTTCCTCGAAGCGCTCGGGGTCCCGGTGGAGCGGATCCCGGAGGCTCTCGACGACCAGGTCGCGCTCTACCGCGAGATGACAGCGGACCGGCGCCTGCTGGTGGTGCTCGACAACGTTCGCGACGCCGACCACGTCCGCCCGCTGCTGACCGGTCCGTCGTTCGTGCTGATCACGAGCCGCGACCGGCTCACCGGCCTGGCGGGGCGGGACGTCCCGCTCGACGTGCTCAGCGCCGAGGAGGCTCGCACGCTGCTGGTCAGCAGGCTCGGCGAAAAGCGGGTGGACACCGCCGACGAGCTGGTGGCGTGGTGTGGTGGCCTGCCGCTGGCACTCGCGATCGTCGCGGCACGGGCGGCCGAGGTCCCGCACCTCCCGCTGTCCGCGCTCGCCGCCGACCTCGCCGACGAGCGGACCCGGCTCGACTCGCTCGACACCGGTGACGCGGAGACCAGCGTCCGCACCGTGTTCCAGTGGTCCTACCAGCGACTCAGCCCGCAGGCGGCGCGGATGTTCCGGCTCGTCGGCCTGCACCCGGGACCGGACCTCACGATCCCGGCGGCCACGAGCCTCGCCGGTGAGCCCGCCGACGACGCCGTGCGCGAACTGGTCGGGGCGAACCTGCTGGTCGAGCACGCCCCCGGCCGGTTCACGTGCCACGACCTGCTGCGGGTCTACGCCGCCGACCGCGCGCAGGCCGACGAACCGGAGGCGTCCCGCGCGGCGGCGGTGGAACGCATGCTCGACCACTACCTCCACACGCTCGAATGCATGAACCGCACGCATTACTGGAACCACCTCGGCACTCTTGAGGAGCCTCCCGTGCCGTCGGCCGGCACGACCCCGGAGGTGTTCGAGCGATCGGACGAGGCCGAGGCCTGGTTCCACGCGGAACGCGCGGTGATCTACGCGGTCGTCGTGCTGGCCGGCGACCAGGGGTACGACCGGCACACCTGGCAGTTGGTGTGGTTCATGACCGACCTGGTCGAGAGGTTCGGGCTCTGGCGGGAGTGGATCGGTCTGTTCGCGCGTACGACGGAGGTGGTGGAACGGCTCGGCGACCGCCTCCAGGTGAGCAGGTTCGTCTTCTTGCGCGCGGTCGGTCACGGCCGCCTCGGCGAACTGGAGAGGGGTGTGGAGCTGTTCGAGGCCGCCGACCTGGTCTGTGCGGAGATCGGCCTGGTCCCGGGTCGGGTGCGGGCGCAGGCGGGCATCGCGTGGCTGCTCGGTGAACTCGACCGGCCGCACGAGGCGGTCGAGGTGGCGCGGAAGTCGCTCGCCCTGCTGCGCGGCTTCGAAGGCCGGACGCCGACTCGGATGCGGATGGCCCTGTACCAGCTCAGCGGCGCCCTCGTGCTCGCGGGCAGGCACGCGGAGGTGCTGGAACTCAGGGCCGAATGGGAGTCCTTGGACGGCGTGGCCGACCCGCACCTGAGCGGGCAGATGGCGTCCGAACTGGCCCGCGCGTACATCGGGCTCGGCAGGCACGCCGAGGCGGTGGCGGAGCTGCTGGGCGCGCTGGAGTCGTTCGAGCAGATGGGCACGTGGGTCGACGTCGCCTACGCCGAGAACTTCCTCGGCGACGCCCACCTCGGGCTGGGTGATGCCGCGGAGGCACGCGCCTGGTGGGAGAAGGCGGCCGCCCGGTACGCGGAGCACGAGCACTCGGACGAGGCGGCGGTCAGGGCGAAGCTCGACGGCGTGAGCTGACCTCGTCGACGCGTGAGCTGACCTCGTCGACGCGTGAACCCGCACCTGGCTGTTCGGACACCGGTCGGGCGAACGGGCGCGTGGTGGCCTGGCGGTCAGCGGTCCAGCGCGGCGATCAGGTCGTCACCCGGCAGCTCCACCCCCAGCTGACCACCTGGGTTGATCAACAGCAGGGTGCCGGCCAGGACCGGGACGAGCTCGCGGCCCGTCGTCTGCATCGGGGACGCCGCGTCCTGCGGCAGGTGACCCGGTGCGGTCCACACCGCGAGGAAGCGGCGGCCGTCCTGGGTGACACCGATGCGCAGGTTGCCCTGGCCGTCGGTCTCCGCGATCAGGGTGGCGTCCAGCGTTGCCGTCAGCAGGCGGTGCTGGGGAGCCCAGCCGCACGCGACATAGCCCAGAGTCACGTCCAGGTCCGCCAGGGGTTCGGGGAAGCCTCGGCGCCGCGGGCCTGGGCGGTAGTTGGGGTTGAGGTAGGTCTCGCCCATGAACTCGCCGTCCTCCCCCACGGCGTACGCGCCGAAGAGCGTCGCGTCCGGGATGCCCTCGATGTAGTTCGGGTTGACCTCCGGGTCCGCG
This sequence comes from Lentzea sp. HUAS12, assembly GCF_024125735.1. Classification (NCBI taxonomy): domain Bacteria; kingdom Bacillati; phylum Actinomycetota; class Actinomycetes; order Pseudonocardiales; family Pseudonocardiaceae; genus Lentzea; species Lentzea sp. HUAS12. The sequence continues at coordinate 8,244,545 of NZ_CP099738.1, read as the reverse complement.
CACCGCAGCCAGGCGTCGGGGACCTGACGGCGGGCCTGCTCGCGCATCGCGTCCGTGAGCGGGGGCAGGCCGGGGTGCAGGGTGAAGTCGTCGATGTAGTCCGGGAACTCGGTGAACCGGTCCGGCAGGACGTAGGCGCGGACGCCTTCCGCGGTGACGGCGGTGATCAGCGTCCACGGGCCCTTGAGCCGGTAGAGGTGGTGCTCGCGGTCGGACGGGATCTCGGTCTCGTAGGCCAGGTTGCCGTCCGGATCGCCGTAGCGGTGCACCCACAGGTCTTCGACCTTGGTCAGCCGGATGCCGGTCATCGTGTCCAGCTGCGGGTCCTGCTCGGAGATCACCTGGTACGGCGACTGCCAGGCGGGCAGTTCCTCGTCGATCTCGAACCGCAGCCTGTCCTGGTTCTCGATGAGCTGGCCGGTCAGGTAGGTGACGGCGTTGCGGACGTCCGCGAACCGTTCGCGCCTCTCCTTCAGCTCGCGCTCGGCCCAGTAGACCTCGTACCAGTCCCCGTCGCGCACCAGGCACCACGCCCGGTCGCGGTGGCCGTCGAGGCTGTAGAAGCGCGGGCTGGTCTGGACGCGCGTGATCACCAGGCGGAGGGGTTCCAGCGCCTTGTGGAAGGCCGCCTCGATCTGGTTCTCGTTGAACGGCCTGCCCATCGCGAGCGCGGCCGCGCGGGCCTTCGCGTTCTCCGTGACGGCCGGGAGCTCGTAGCGGTGCTGCCGGATGTGGTCGACCAGCGCCATTGACGGCGGGATCTCGTGCTCCCGCAGGTAGTACGAGACGCTTTCCGGCCACACCCAGCGACCGTCGGTGCGGAAGGCGAGCGGCACGACCCGCTCAGCGCCGCTGTAAAGGTCGTTCGCCGAGCCGCGCGACGACAGGACGACGGGAGCGCTCTCCAGGTAGCGCAACAGCAGATCGTGTTCTCTGGCACCGACCATCGGCCGGTACCAGACTCCCCTGCCGTCCTCGACCACGTCGAAGGCACGCACCAGTTCCAACTCCGGCGGCGTCTCCGGCAGGGGATCCCAGGACTTGACGCGCCCCCACTGCTGGATCTTGCCCGCCGCCTGCCACATCCAGTCCGGTACCGCCTCCGGCCGCCTCGGCAGCAACCGCAGTTCATCAGCCGCGTGCTGAACCACGTCCGTCTCGACCAGCCACTCCGGCCGGCCCTCGATCAGGAACCGGCGCGTGGTCTCTCCACCGGAGACGAACGTGAAGCTCGCCGTGAACCACGTGCCGAGGCTGTTGCGGAAGTCGCGCAGCCGTTGCCGGTGAAGCCATTGGCTGACCATCACCGGAGGCGCCCACGCACGGGTGGTGCCGTCGACGGTGACCGTGGCCTCGACCTCCATGTGGCGTCCGAGTGCGCGGCAGTGGAGGTCGATCTGCTGCAGGCCCTCCGGTGCGAGGGCGACGAGGGCCTCCTCGACCTGACCGGCGATCGAGGTGTTGGTGCGCGGCATCATGTCACCGAGCCCGAGCGAGGGGTACTGCGGCCACGCGCCGGGAAGCGGTGGCAACTCGCGGAGGAGCACCAGTCGCTCGTCACTCACGTGGCCCTGCAACGGATCCAGGTCGGTCGGCTCCGCGCCGTCCGCGGTGACGCGCCAGACCTCGGCGCCCAGCACCGTCTCGTACGGCCCGGTCGCGCCGGGCTCGATCCGGAACGCCTCGTTGCCGTCGATGGCGATGTCGAACTGCACGTGCTTCACTCCTTGCCGCACAAGCGAAAACCGGTCACGACTGCCGTGTTTCGACGAACTCGGCCCACTTCGGCGGCTGCTTGCCCATCTCCTCCATCATCTCCAGCACGTCGCGGAGGTCGGCGACGTTCGGCGCGGTGCCCGCGAACCAGTCGCTGACGCTGTTCCACGCCTTGCGCGCGCCCTCGCCCTCGACGACGTCCCAGACGGGCGGGTCGTCCTGGTCGAGGTCCGCACCGTCGACGACGTGGTAGGCGTAGCCCTGGTGCGCGGTGAGCGCGAGCAGGCCACGCGGGTCGGTCAGCTCGTGGTCGAGACCGTTGAGGGTGGCGACGGCGTGGCGCTTGCGTTCCGCGGTCATCGCGTCGACCCCGAACGCCGTGCCGGCCAGCCACAGTCCTGATCGGACACCCATGATGCGCAGGACCTCGCGCACCGCCTCGGGAACGCGGTCCACTCCTTGGTCCGCGGCCATCTGGTCGATCTGGTCGTCTGACGCGCCCGCCACGGACCCACGACGCAGGCCGTTCGCGCACACGCTGTCGAAGATCGCGTCGATGCGCTCGCTCGGGTTGCCGGTCGGTTGGTTCACAGTCGCTCTTCGGGTGCCTTTGCCTCTACTCGGATCACGCTCGACCGTACGGCCAGCGGAGTGCAGCGGCGCGACCAGGCGGTGCTCGGGGTTTCGCGGGTGCGACTCGGCCGGATGTGGCATTCTGCCCAGCAGGCAAGATGCATCTGGGGGAACAAAGGTGTCAGCTCAGCCGGACGACCTGGCGATGAGCATCGCATGACCGGGCGTCAGCGGGGGTCGTCGTCCTCTTCGCGCCACGGCAACAGCGGCGGTGATCACCGCAGCAGCGCGCCGCCACCGTCGTCATCCTCGTCGCCGGGTGGCGTCGGTGGTCGTGGTACCCGGATGGATCCCGACGCGGTCGAGAGCCTGGGCGGGAAGATCGCGAGCCGCGGTGACCAGGTCCGCAACAGCGTGTCGAGCAAGCTCAACATCAACGCCAGCGGTGGCAGCGCAGGAGTGTTCGGCCAGGTCGCCATGCAGCACGCGGACCGCGCCATCAGCACCGCCCGCACCTCGGCGGAGATGGCCGCGACGGCCGCGGACAACGCCGGTGCCAAGACGAGGGCCACCGCGCAGACCACCCGTGACACCGAGCGGTCCGTGGGCGACTCGATGCGGAAGATCGACTCCTCCGCGCCGGTCACCAACCGGGGCAGTTCCACCGGCTCCTCTCCGCAAGCCACGTCTCCGTCGTCCACGGGGAGCCGGGCAGCGGCGCCGCCCCCTCTGCAAGGCGGGCCTTCCGCTCCCGTTCGCCCGACCACTCCGGCCGCCGCGGGTGGACCGGTCTCGCGCACTCCGGACCTGGGTGGCACCGGACGGCCCGGTGGTCCTGGAGGTACGACGACGCCGGGCGGCAGCAGCGCTCCTGCGGTGAAGTCCTCGCCCGGACCTGCAGGTGGCTCCAGCCCTGGAACCACCACCCCCGGCGGCGCGCAGACCGGTAAGGGCGTCACGGGCCCGATGGCCGGTGCGTCGCCGACGAACTCTCCGCCAGCCGGCCGAGGACCTGCCGGTACCGCACCAGCAAGCAGCCCACCGGCTGGCAGGGGACCTGCCGGTGCCACCCCTTCAGGCGGCCCACCGGCTGGTAGAGGGGCCGCTGGTACCACCCCCGCGGGCGGCCCACCATCAGGAAGGGGGGTCGCCGGTGGTCCGATGGCCGGTGGCTCCCCGGCAGGAGGTCCATCGAGCGGGCGAGGCCTCACCGGCCCGATGGCCGCTGGGTCCGCACCCGGTGCGGGCCCTGCGGGTGGTCTGCCGGGCGGCCGGAACCCCGGCGGCCCTCCGTCGGGCAGCCCACCGCCGGGCGGCGCCCCTCACCCTGGGCGAGGCCCCGGCGGTCAGCCGGTCGGCGGGCCTCCGGGAAACGCACCTGCTCCCAGGCCGTCCGCCGCGGCCGGCGGCCCCACGCCGGGTGGTGGCCAAGCGGGTTCCAGGCCTTCAGCCGGGTCGGCTCCTGGGCCCGGCTTCCACACCTCCGGCACCGCACCGGTCGGCCGAGGCCCCGGTGGCCCGGCGGCGGGTGTTCATCCCGGCGGCTCCGGACCGGGTACCAGGAATGCGGGCGGGCCCCCTCACGGTGGTCCTCCGGTGGGCCGTGCTCCGATGGCACCGCCCGGTGCCGGTGGGCACCCTCAGGGTGGTCAGCGACCAGGTGGTGTCGGCCAGGGGCCGCGCCACGGCGGCCAACCGTCGTTCGGACCGCCAGGCACGCCTTCAGCCTCCCCGAACGGGCCTGTGCGTCATCCCGGCTTCGGACAGGGGCATCCTCCGGCCGGACAGCACGGCGGGCCCGCGCCGCGTCCCTTCGGCGGTCACGGTCCGAACGGCCACCCACCTCAGGGCGGCCTGCGCCATCCCGGTCAGGGCGAACCGCGCCCGGCGGGGCGAGGCCCCTTCCCGGACGGTGGCGCGTCCCACGGCACACGGGATTTCGGGCCTCCCGGTGCGCGCGGACCTGTCGCTCCGCAAGCAGCGCACCCTCACTCCGTCGACCCGCGCACGTCACAAACCCAGAACACCCACCCGCAGACGGCACCGCCTCGCGGGCCGATAGCGCCTGGGAATCCGCAGCAAGTACCTGGACCGCACCCCCAGCGACACGGGGACGGCCTGCCGGGTGGCGGACAGCGCCGGCACGACCAGGGGATGCCGCCGAGCCCCCACGACGGCAGGCCCGTCCGCGGCACAGCACCTCAGGACGGACAGCCGCAGCGCGCTCCCGCCAGGCCCCACGCCGTGCCGGACGGCGCGCCCGCGCACCGGCAGGACGACCGGCCGCCTCGGCAGGACGGGCCGGCACAGAACCGGACCACCGATCTGCCCCCGGTCGCGCTGGTGAGCAGCGACCTGTCCCAGTACGACGACTGGAGGATCGCGCGCCGGAAGGTCGACGACTTCCTGTCCGACGACAACGTCCTGCTGCGCGGAGACACGCGGTCGCCGGAGGAGATCCGCCGGGACGGCGGGTTCAGGCCACACGCGGCAGAGGGTCAGGAGGATCCCCTCTACCAGCACGTCAAGGGCGACATGAACACGCTCGTCAGCACCTCGACGGACATCCGCACCGCGATGTCGTTCACGAAGGAAGGCAGCCACGTCTACCGGGTCAAGGTGCCCGGCGGCATCCTGTCCGCCCCCACCCAGCAGCGGCTGGGATACGCGGGGGAACCGCTGCCCGAGAGCGAGGTCCTGCACGCCGGCGGCATCGACTGGCGGTACGTGGAGGGATGGCACGAGAAGTTCTACGAGGGCGGCGGGAAGTGGACCCTCGGGCCGTTCGTGCCGAACCCCGACTTCATCGGTGGCGCACGCGAAACGCAGCCCCACCTCCCCGACGACCTCAAGTACGTGCCGCCGCCCGGCCCCCCGGACATCGACCTGCGGGCCTCGTGGAGGATCGAGGAGGACGAGGCGCGCGAAGCCGCGGAACGCGGTGAGGTGCCGCCTCACAAGGAGGAACCGGAGCCTCCCAAAGAGTCGAAGCCCATGCAGCCATTGCCGACGAACGTCGACATCAAGGCACGGCTGCTCGGTGAACCCCCACGGCCACCAGAACCGGCGGCGTTGCATGCGGGGCATGGTGACGAGGCGACCCAGCAGCGGGTGTTGCAGGAGCGGTTCCCCGGCATCGACCAGGTCAACGCGAACAGGCTCGACGAGGACGGCCACCGGACGAACTGCGTCGAGGCGATGATCGCCGACGAGCGGCGCTACCACGGTGAGCAGGTGGAAGCACGGCCGACGAGGCCGGAGGACGTGGCCGAGCAAGGCAGGCTGAGCCGGGTCCGGGACGCGCTCGGCGGCGAATGGACCAGCCACCGCGACTTCGACAGCGTCACGAGGGCGATGGCGAGCACTCCGGAGGACTCCCGGGGCGCGCTCGCCTACAGGTACACGGACGAGGACGGCCGCACCCAAGGCCATGTCGTGAGGGTGGTGAACACGCCGGACGGCGTCGCGTACGCCGATCCGCAGACAGGTCGGCTGGCCGAACTGCCGGACAACGCGACGGACGTGCGTCTTCTCTCGGAGGACTACACCGACGACACCGCGCACTCGCACGTCGAGGACGACGGCGGCTACGGCGCGACGCCCGAGGAACAGCGCGCCGAGGCCGTCGACCAGGTCGCGGACGACCTGGGCATCACCGACCCGGAGAAACGGCAGGCGCTCGCCGACACCTACGACACCGCGCGGGAGTACACGGCGCCGATCATCGTGGACGTCGCCGCGCGCATCCAGGACGACCTCAGGGTGCTCACCGACGCGGATCCGGACCACCGCGTGGTCTACCTCGGTCGCGACGGGCACAGCCTCGCCCTCGCGAGCAGGGAACTCGACCCGGAGTTCTTCGACCGGCACGCGAGCGAGGTGGTGCTGTCACGCGCGGTCGTCGAGGCGGCGTTGCGGGACATCGAGCGTTCCGACCCGGACCGCGACCTCAGCGCCATCGACGAGTTCCGGCTGCACAAGAAGGTCGCGGACGAGGACGTGCCAGGCGCGTACGACCGGTTGTCGGAATACCTCGACTCGGCAGGCGTGCCCATCCACGGTGACGGCGGCATCAGTCTCGTCGACACCAGTTACAAGGGCACCGTGCAGGAGATGTTGACCGCGGCGTACCCGGATCCGGAGTTCCAGGGCCACTACGCCTTCCACGGCCAGTCGCCCGGCGACCCGCACCCGGACGCGAAGAAGGGCTACCTCGTCGACCTCGAACCGGAGGACGGCGGCGGCAAACCGTTGCGAGAACTGTCCGACGACCCCGGTCGCACGTTCGCCCACCAGGACGCGATCGGCGTCATCGAGGAAACGTTGCACGGTACGATGTCCAGTCCGCGCCGGATCGACGAGGACGGTCCTGTGCAACAGCCGCAACGCTTCGAGCCCGATCCCACGGCGGGCATCAACCCGTTGAAGGTGGCCGAGCCGTTCCAGGACCCGGTGGTGCGCGAGGGCGCCAAGGCGATGAGCCTGCGCGCCGTCGTCGACGTGGCGCGGGAGATGGCCGAACTCAGAGCCGGGGGCGGCGCGTGGCGCGACGAGTTGTCCGCACGGGCCGAACACGGCAGGGACCAGGTGCGCTCGTGGGTGGCCGAAGACGCGAGCGGCGACCCGAGGTTCCGCGAAGTGATGGACTCACTGGTGCGGCGCGGCGACAAGGGCGCGGTTCTGGCGGTCGAGGCCGCCGTGCGCGACCTGCCGCCTGACGAGCAGCGTCGCGTGTGGACGGAGTTCGGCGCGCTGCCGAGCATCGCGGAACGGGACGAGTACGCGCGAGGACTGCGGGAAGGGAAGCGATGAGCGAGCAGCTGAACCGGGAACGCCAGGAACTGGCCGGCCTGGCGCAGCGCTTCGGGCTGCCCCAGACGGTGAGCGGCGATCCGTTCCCACCGTCGCAGGAGGGCGCACCCCTGATCATCGACACGGATGCGGGTGGTGATCCCGACGACGCCATCGCCCTCGTCGCCGCCGCTGCCGAACCCACACTCGCTCTTGTGTCCACTGTGGATGAGCTTGGTGGACGCAGGGCGCGGTTCGTCCGGCACCTGCTGGACCTGCTCGGCCGCGGCGACGTGCCCGTGGTGGCGGGTGCGGATCTCGGCGACCGGAGGATGGACTGCATCGCGGGTCTGGTCCCGGACTCCGTCGAGCCGCAACGCACCGATCTCGCCGACGCCGTCGCTCAGGTCGTCGCCAGCACGGACGGCCTGGTCCGGTGGGTGGGCATGGGTCCCGTGACGAACCTCGCCGCGTTGCTCACCGACGACCCCGCTCTCGCGGAACGACTGGTCGTGACGCAGATGGGCGGCGCGCTGAACTACCGCGATCCCGAACGCGCGGAGCACAACTTCCGGCTGGATCCGTCCGCCGCTAACACCCTGCTCACCAAGGGGAAGCTGCCGAAACTGGTGCTCTCGGACACGACCTTCACACCGGAGCTGGAGATCACCAAGGACTCGGAGTTCCACCGAAGGCTGGCCGAGGCGGAGCCCGCGTGGGCGAAGCTCGTGGCCGCGCACATGGCCCAGTGGTTCGACCGCTTCCACCCCGGCACGATCCAGCACGACGGTATAGCGCTTGCCGCAGGCCTCCAACTCCCCTACGTGGCACTGCGGCGGGAACGCGTGGTGCTCGACGAGATCGGCCGGATGACCAAGGCACCGGACGGCAACCTGGCGCGGATCAGCGTCAAGGCGGACTACCGCGCATTTTTTGCCTGGCTTTCCAAGAGGTTGGACCAGGCGCTGGAGGGAACTCGATGAACCGCGACGAAGTGATCCGTTCCGCCTGGGACTGGATCGTTCGCACGCACGGCCCGAGGTCCGCGAACCTGAGGATCCTCACCAACGACGTGGTGCTGGTGCGCGGCCAGTGGCACGTTCCCTATGACGCGATCGACGACGTCCTCGTGCCGCTTCCTGCGGTGGAGGTGCCCGACGACGGGGGTGAGCCGCGCGCGTACGTGCCCGCTCCGCCCTCACCATGGCGACGCGGAGTTCCCAGGGGTCAGAGGGGTCCTGATCTCTCGATCGTCGACCCGGAGTGGGACCTGGACACCTTCGGGCACCTGGGCGTGCCGAACGTCGCGATCCTGGGCTGGTTGCGGGAGGAGGGCTCGGACGAGTTCCGCTACAACGCGGGACACACGCCCGGTCCAGGGGCCCGCGGCTGGCCGCTGCCGCAGACGCCGGCGGACAAGATGGCCGCCTACTACCAGTGCAACTGGCTCGACGAAGATCCGGTCTTCCTCTCCGGTTTCCTCGACGTGGTGCTGTGCACGACGGATGAGATCGGGCAGGACGAGGACGGCCGCACCTGGCTCGCCACCTACTCGTCCGACCGGTTCCTCCCGGTGGGAACCCGCCGCTGGCGCGAGGTCGCCGTCCGAGAACTGCTGACCACGACCACCGCGGACGAAGTGCGGATCAACCCCGGTCTCCTGTTGCGAGCGACGCTCGGCAGGCCGATGCCCCTCGACCGCTGGCCCGCACCGTTCGCCCAGCCGGCAGCGGTCGAAAGGCAGGAGGAGGGGAGTCCCGCCCTGCTCGACCGAGTGGACGAGGCGAGGGCCTGCGACTTCACGTTCACCGCGCAGGAACGCGAGATGATCGAGGAATGCCTGCGGTGGCAGGAGAACGGGTGGCAAGGCCCGCCTCCCCGCGGGGCACAGCCGACGTGGGACACGTCCGGCGCACCGGTCTGGCAGGTGCCGACGTTCGGCAAGGCGAGCGGCCACCGCACGTCGCAACCGAACGCCTGGCCGTGGGTGGCCGGCGTCTACGCGGGGTTCGCGCGCAACAGGGATCAGAACACGGCGGGCCTGTTCAAGCTCACCGACGACCTCGTCCGCTCGATAGCGCGGACATCACCGGCACTGGCCGCCGACCATCCCTGGCTGCCACGTGACGAGGGGTGGCTGCCGGACGCGCCACCACCGCCGCGCGAAGTGCTGGCAATGGTCGCCGGTCTCGGCGCCGGCAACCCCGTGATCAGGAACATCGGCTGGGACGACGAGATAAGCCCGGTGTTCGCTCGCGCGGTGTCGCGCGACGCGCTTTGCCGCGGACCGCAGTACATCCTCCAGGAACTCGGTCTGCCCCAGCCGAATCCCGACACCGTGTGGGGCCAGGCCGTGTCGATCGTGCGCTCGCTCGGTCACCACCCGCCCACCGCACTAGCCGTGTCTCGCGTCCCTCTGGTGACGGCGCTGGTCGGCGCGCTGCTCGGGGCGTGGCACGGCATCCCCGGACTGCCGGGTGGCGTCGACGCCGAACTGGCCGAATGCGTTGCCACAGAAGCGTTCCTGGCGTTCGACCCCAAGTACGCACCGGCCGAGACCATGCATCCGGGCCTGCCTCCGATCAGCGACGCGATGCGAGCGGAGGCGGCGAGGACGCCTGGGGGCTGGATCTACTGCGCGGATCCCGACATCGATCCGCGCTACATCGAGGGCGCGCCGCTGGTCACGTTGCTCGGCGCCTACGAGGTCGGGCCTGACGGGCAGTTCACCGGCAAGACGTGGGTGAACGACGAGTACAAGCCGAGCCCGGCGCGGCTGGGCCTGCCCGAACCGCAGTCCGAGTTCGAGGTGGTGCTCAACTACGTGACGGCGGGCTGGCTGCCGTACGAGGCGGTCATGTCGGCCGCGCTGGAGTCGACGCTGCTGGCCCAGCCCGGCCCGGACGGCAACCTCCTCATCGCCCGCGACGTGCACGGCAACGACGTGCTCGCGCTCTACTCGTCCCCGCGCCATCTCCCTCCAGGCGACTACCGTCCGGGCGGGATCGTCCTCAAGAACCTGCTGTCGACGCTGCCGGGGCTGCTCGTGCTGATCAACCCCGGTGGTGCGGTGGGGGTGGACCTCAGGGGTGACGACCTGGCGCGGATGCTCACCGGCCAGCCCAGCTGAGGCGTCAGGCGTTGGCGGGAGGCATGTCATAGGGCTTGACCGCGTCGTAGGCGGTCTTCGCGTAGCCGCCGTACTCGGCGAACCGTTCGAGCCCCTTGACCAGGCCCTGCATCTTCTCCGCCAGCTTGGCCATGCGGCCGCCGAAGCGCGCCATCGCCGACGCCAGCTTCGAGAGGCGGCCGGCGATCTTGGTCGCCATCATGGCGGCGCGCGTGCCTGCGTACCCGGCGAAGGCGGCGATGGAGCTGCCCAGCGTCACCACGGCGGACGCGGCGGCGATGAGCGCGCTCGCGATCAGTTCGCCGATGAGGTCCGAGATCCAGCCGAACACCAGTGACCGCAGCTCGCAGACGAGCGCGCCGGACAAGGCGTAGATCGCCGCGGTGCCGTCCATGGTCTTGCCGAGCGCCTCGTACTCGCCCGCCATCTGCTCCATCTCGCGCTTGAACGCGTCCCCCGACGCGCCCTCCCAGTCGGAGACGGCGCGCATGTCCTCGCGGTGCTCCTGGGCGACCATCTTCATCTGCAGCGCGGCCTGCTTGAGCTGGTCGGTGTTCGCGTTGATCTCGTCCGGGTTGCCGAGCAACGCGTCCAGCGGCTCGCGCAGGAAGTCGACGTGCTCCAGCAGCCAGCCGACACCGGCGGACGCGAGCATTCCCAACGGGTTCGCCATGGTGGCGACGACGTCCACCACCATGCCGGCGCCGCCGAGCGCGACGTCGATGACGTCCGGCCCCTCACCTTCGGACTCCGACGTCAGCGAGTCGACGAAACCGGCGACGCTGTCCACCACGCCCGCACCGGTCGACCACGTGGTCGTGCTGTTCTCCTCGGACACCCCAGACCGCCCTACTGCTTCTTGAAGATCGAGTCGCCGCCGAAGTCGTCGTCGTCATCGCTCGGCCGCGGCGCGGGACGACGGACGGGCGGAGGCGGAGGCGCTGTGGCAGCGCGCTCCTCGTACTCCTCGTTGAACGCGTAGCCCGGCGCCTTCGGCTGCTCTTCTTCCTCCGGCGGGGGCAGGTACTCGGTGATCATGCGGTAGGTCTCGGACCCCTCGCCCTCGACCTCGGCGAACGTCTCGGCGACCTTCACCGCGGCACCGCGTTGCGCCTTGCGCGCGATCTCGAGGATCTCGGCGGACAGCTGGCCGTGCGACTTGCGCATGGCGTCCGCGGTCAGGTCGAGGCCGGTCAGGGCGCCGTTGGGCGCCACGCTGACCGTGATCGTGCCGTCGTTCGACGACGCCGAACCGCCTGCCTGTGCGAGGCCTTCCTGCACCGCGGCGGCCTTCGCCTGCGCGTCGGCGATCTTCGCCTCGAAGTCCCGCATCCACTCTTCGGGCGTCTTCACCCTGTCCCCCAGCTCACCCTCGATCGAACGACCCAAAGGATTCCACAGCCGCGCCCGGCGCGTCGGCCGAACGGCCGTATCGTCGAATCTCACACCTGGAGAAGGAAGCGATGGCCGAGGAGTTGGACCGGGATCGCCGGGAACTCGCCGCCCTGGCGCAGCGGTTCGGGCTGCCCCAGACGGTGTCGGGAGCTGACTTCCCACCGTCGCAGACAGGTGCGCCTCTGATCGTCGACACGGGCTTCGGGGACGATTCGGACGCGGTCATCGCGCTCGTCGCAGCCGAGCCGTCGCTCACTCTCGTGTCCACAGTGGATGAGCAGGACGTGCGACGCCTTCGGCTTCTGCTCGACCTGCACGACCGCACCGACGTGCCGGTGGTCGCGGGTGACGAGCTCGACGAGGCGGTGACGCGGGTCGTGACGAGCACGAACGGCCTGGTCCGCTGGGCGGGTCTGGGCCCGGCCACGAACGCCGCCCTGGTCGTCGGGAAGCCCGCTTTCGCGGAGCGGCTGGTGATCACGCAGACCGCCGCCGCTGCGGAGCTCCGACGCGACCTGACCGCGGCGAGACTCCTGCTCACCAGGGCGGAGCTGCCGAAACTCGTCCGGCTCGACACGGTCCGGCACCACGGCCTCGTGGTCTCCACCGCGCTTCAACTGCCGTTCGTGGCACTGCGCCGCGCGCACGTCGCACTTGACGAGAGCGGCCGGCTGGTCGAGGCATCCGGCGGTGCGCTCGCACGAGTCAGCGTCAAGGCGGACGAGCGCGCGTTCCTGGGCTGGCTCTCCAGGGTGCTGGGCTAGGACGCGCCGGCCGCGATGTCCTGGACCACCGCGCACGCGCTCGGCACCGGGTCCTGGTCGTTGACGTGCCCGGCCAGCCGGCGGAGCAGCCCCTTGAACGTCTCGCGGTCGCCCTCCGACAGCCCGGACAGGACGTGCGCCTCGGCGTGGGCCAGGCGCAGGTCCAGCTCCTCCAGGCGCTTGCGGCCCACGTCCGTCGCCACGACGAGGCGGGTGCGGCGGTCGGTGGGGGCCGGCTTGCGGACGACCAGGGAGGCTCGCTCCAGGTCGTCGAGCAGGTAGGTCATGACCGTGCGGTCCACGCCGAGCTGCTGGCACAGGGCGGACTGGCTTTCCGGCTGGTCACGGGTGGCGGCGGTGAGGACCTGGTAGCCGCGGTGGCCGCCGGGGAGGTCGCCCACGGCCGCGTTCGTGGCCTTGACGAGGGCGCGGAACACCACGCCCAGGGTCCAGCCGAAGTCGTCCTCCAGAGCGGTCACGCAGTCAATGATAGCCGCGACAGAACGTCTGTCATGCAGAACATCTGCGTGGCATACTTTCGGCATGACAGATTACGGTCACCCGCTGGAGTTCGGGGTGTTCCTGCCACCCGGCGCCGAGGACTTCGCCACGACGTTGCGGCTCGCGCGGATCGCTGACGAGCTCGGGCTGGAGCTCGTCAGCATCCAGGACCACCCCTACAACGCGGCGAACCTCGACACGTGGACGTCGTTGTCGGTCATCGCCGCGTCGACCACCAACGTGCGGGTGTTCCCCAACGTGGCGAACTTGCCTCTCAGGCCGCCGGCTGTGCTTGCGCGCGCTGCGGCCAGTCTTGACGTCATCAGCGGTGGGCGTGTTGAGCTCGGGCTTGGCGCTGGGGCGTTTTGGGACGCCATCGCTGCCATGGGCGGGCCTCATCGCACTGCTCCGGAGTCGATCGAGGCGCTCGAGGAGGCCATCGCGGTGATCCGGGCACTGTGGACGCCGGGGCGCGGGGTTCGCTTGCAGGGCAAGCACTACTCACTCAGCGGGGCGCGGCCCGGGCCGTTTCCGGCGCACGACATCGGCATCTGGCTGGGCGCCTACAAGAAGCGGATGCTCCAGCTCACCGGGCGGAAGGCGGACGGGTGGCTGCCGTCGAGCCCGTACGCGCCGCCGCCGCAGCTCAAGGCGATGAACGCCATCATCGACGACGCCGCGCGCGAGGCAGGCCGCGATCCCAAGGACATCCGCAGGCTCTACAACATCACGACCGAACTCAACGCCGAGCAGCTCGCTGAGGTGGCGCTGAACGACGGCATGAGCGGGTTCGTGCTGATGGTCAACACAGACGACGAGGTGCGCGTGTTCGCGGAAGAGGTCGCACCTGCCGTGCGCGAGTTGGTGCAGAAGGAACGCGGTGACAAGAGGTTGTGGGACGAGTCGACGCGCCCAAAAGGCCCGGCGCCTGAAGCGGGCGCCGTCTACACCGCTTCGGGCAGGGCGTTGGGGCGTCAGCTGATCGGGGTGCACAACCACCTGCGGGAGGAGCTCACCAAGGTCCGTTCGATCGTCCAGCAGGTCGCGGACGGGATCATCCAGGTCGGCGACGCGCGGTCCGAGATCAACGCGATGACCATGCGCCAGAACAACTGGGCGATGGGCGCGTACTGCGAGAGCTACTGCCGTCTCGTCACCATCCACCACACCCTCGAGGACACGAGCCTCTACCCGCAGCTCAGGCAGGGGGATCCGCGACTGGGGCCGGTGCTCGACCGGCTGACCGAGGAGCACCAGGTCATTCACCACGTGCTCGAACGGCTCGACGCCGCGCTGGTGGCCGCGGTCGCGGAGCCGGAGAAGGTCACCGAGGTGCAGGAGGCGGTCGACCTGCTCGCGGACGCGTTGCTGTCGCACCTGTCCTACGAGGAGGGTGAACTGGTCGAGCCGATGGCCCGCATCGCGTACCACCACTGAGTGCACTTGGGCGTGTGGCGCGGCGCGGGAGCGGACGTTGCCAACAGACTGGGGTGCGTGGACACCAGGAAGCGAGTCGATCCCGTCCGGCGCGGTCGTACCATCCTGGGGGCGTCGCTGCTGCTCACAGCCGTCGCCGCGGGAACGAGAGCCGCCGTCGGGTTCACCTACGCGGCCGAGGCCGAGGCCGCGATCCGGGCCGAGGACGGTCTGGACGTCACGATCGCGCTGCACCACGGGATGACGTACGCGTGGCTCGTGTTCGCCGTGCTGACCGGCATCGCCGCGGTCCCGTTGCTGCTCAACGGTTCGGGCCGGACGTTCGCGGCGGGCGTCTGCTACGCGCTCGGCATGCCGTTGCTGCTGTTCAGCATCGGCGTGATCGCGCCGATCGGCACGGTCCAGACGCTGACGTGGCTGGCGTGCGGAACGATCCTGCTGCTGGCGTGCTTCGTGATGCTGACGTCGGGTCCGGTCCCCCCTCGGCGAGTGGCTCCGGACCGGCGCAGGCCGGTCCGGAGCCGTCACCGCTAGCGGCCGGTCACCGTGCAGGTGGCGGTCGCGGACCTGCCGGGGTTGCTCTCCGACACGGCCGTCAGCGTCACCTTGGACATCGCCGAACCACCGCTCCGCTGCGCGTGCACCGGCACGTCGACCTTGCCGCCGAACTCGGCCGTGGCCAACGCGTTCGGCACCGAGACGGTCCAGCCGTTCGACGCCGTCGCGGTCACGCGGTAGACGTCACCGTCGAGGTACTGGTCGACGGGCTCCGGGTGCTGTCCGCCCGGCACCGCCGCACGACCGGTGTTGGTGAGCGGGAACCTGCACGTCGCCACGCCCGAGGAGTCGGTCCGGGCCGCGGTCGGGGTGACGCGCACGCCGCGCTGCTGCGGGCCGGCGCCGTCGAGCGACCGGATCGCCACCGTGTAGGACAGCACGCCGCGCGAGTCGCGTTGCAGGTCCAGCACGTAGAAGTGCAGGCGGTTGGCCGTGTCGACGAACTCGAACTCGCTGCCGGAGCCGGTGCCCGCGTGGAACAGCGCGTCCGAGAGCTGGCGGTAGTCGCCGATCGTGATCGGGACCCTCGTGCCGTCGGGCAGGACGTAGTCGGTCATGCCGATGTCCTGCGGGTTGGCGTCGACCACCCACGTGAACGGTGCGGCGTCGACGTTCTTGGTCTTGGCGAGCAGCACGCCGGAGTCCGGGGTGAACGAGTCGGCGCCCATCCGGTCCACGACCTCGAGCGTGTAGTTGTTGTAACCGCCGCCGTCGCAGAACGGGTCGGTGGACACGTTGCAGGACGGCGTCTTGTCGCCCGTGCCCAGGGCCAGGTTGATGCCCGTCAGGCCGGTGGCGCCGGGGTTCACCTCACGTGCGGTGATCTTCGCGATGACCGTGCCGGACCCGGCCAGCGCCTCGCGGGACAGCCGAAGGACGTTCTTCTCGTCGATGATGCCGAGCTTGATCTTGTTGCGCAGGGTCTGTTGCGCGCCAAGGGACGCACCACCGGTCGCCGGGATCGTCCAGCGCGAGTGCGGGCCGCCCGGGCCGTTGAACGAGCCGCGCGACAGCATGTCCCACGGGCCGCTGTAGTCACGGCGCGGCGGGCTGCCGTACGGGTTGTTGTAGTTGTCGCCGATGCCGAGGATGTGGCTCAGCTCGTGCGCGTAGACGCCCTGGCCGGAGCTCTCGGCCTGGGTGGACGAGCCACCGCCCGCGTTCGGCCAGATCGACGAGCCCGCGGCCCACGACGTCCAGTCGACGTACCGGGTGCGCGACCAGTTCGGCAGCGCCGGGTCCGGCGGGCCGAAGTCGTCGGTCACGTCCTCCTTGGTCCGGAACTTCATCATCCCGAACTCCTGCCAGGTGCCGGACTCGTCCTGGCCCGCCGACAGGTAGTAGATGAAGTCGTACCCCGCGGGCACCTCGGCGCCGACGTCGGCCACCCACGCGGCACGGCCGTCGGTGCGGATGTTGCGGTTGCAGGAGTCGCCCGCGGGACACCCGGTCCCGCCCTGGAACTCCATGGCGTACTCGTGGTCCTTGCCCGGCATCTGGTACGGGCCGAACGCCTTCAGCTCGACGCCGTAGCGCCCGCCGGAGGTCTCCATCCAGTACTCGTGCACGGTGTGACCGCGGTTCAGGCCGTTCGGCTTGTTGAGGAAGTCCTGGTAGAACTGGCCGACCTCGGCGCGCGGCACCCCGGAGGCCTCGGCGCTCGGGTTGCCGAACACCGTGGAGTTCTTGGGCTGCGTGACGACGAACGGCTGGTTCGGGTAGTCCAGCAGGACCAGCGCGCCCTTGAAGTTGCGCACCGACCCCTTGACCGCCGGATCGGCCCAGTTCGTGCCGGGGATCTTCTTGTAGTCCCGTTCCCACGTCATGTGGTCGGGGTTGACCCAGTTCTGCGGGTCGATCGGGCCCGGGAACCCGGCCTGCGCCAGCACTCGGGCGGAGTCCCTCGTCTGCTGCCACGGCTGTTGCTGCGGCCAGTGGTCGTACTGCCAGTGGTTGGCCGGTTCAGGAGCGGCCGCCGAGTTGCCGACGTTGACCATCGCGATCGAGAGGAGCGCGGTGATCAGCAGGGCAGGGCGCCGGTGTGTGCGCTTCATGCGCTAACCGTGGTGCAGGAAGGCCCTCGCCAACCACCGTCGATCGTCTGCCGCTCAACGGAATTCCGGTAGATCGACGCGAACGGACGCACCGCGCGGTCTCGGCACGAACCGCACGCTGCCGGAGTGCGCGGCCACGGTGTCCGCCACGATCGCCAGTCCCAGCCCCGATCCCGGCAGGCCGCGGGCGTCCGGGGCGCGCCAGAACCGCTCGAACGCCGAGGTCCTGTGCTCGAACGGCACGCCGGGTCCCTCGTCGCTGACGGTGAGCCAGCCGGGCTTCGAGCGGACCGTGATCGCGGAGCCCGCCGGGGAGAACTTCACGGCGTTGTCGAGCAGGTTGAGCACGCTGCGTTCCAGCGCGCCCGCGTCGCCGACGATCGACCACTCGGCGCGGTCGACGTCGAAGACGTGGTCGTGGGCGCGGCTGCGGGCTCGTTCGACGGCCCTGTCGATCACGCCGGCCACGTCGACGGAGTCGCTGGCCAGTTCCCGGTCGTCACGCGCCAGCACGACCAGTTCGGTGACGAGGTCGCTGAACTCCTGGCTCTGGGCCTGCAGGCGGTCGAGGACCTCGGCGCGCTGGGGCAGTTCGCGGCCCGTGCGTTCGGCGCGGACCAGCAGGTCGATGTTGGTGCGCAGGCTCGTCAACGGGGTGCGCAGCTCGTGGGCGGCATCGTTGACCAGGTCTTTCTGGCGGCGGCGGGACTCGGCCAGCGCCGCCGTCATCGACGTGAACGCGCGGCCCAGGCGGCCCACCTCGTCCTGGCCGCCGACGGTGACGGGGGTGGTCAGGTCCTCGGTGCGCGCGATGTGTTCGGCGGTCTCGGTGAGGAGTTCCATGGGGGCGAGGGCGCGGCGGGTGAGCCACAGCCCGGCTCCGGCCACGAGCAGCGCGCCGAAGACCGACACGGCGGTCAGGACACCGGCGAGCGTGGTCAGCGTGCTGTTGATCTCGGCCTTGCTGCGGCTCAGGATCAGCACCTCGCCGGGGGCGATCGGCTGCAGCAGAACGCGTGCCTCGGCGCCCGACTCGGTGACGCCGTCGCGGAACGTCGGTGTGGCGACGACGTCCTCGGCAGAGGTGACGACGGGATCGACGCCGGGTGGCGCGCAGCTCAGGCCGTCGGCGGTCAGCGTCTGGATGCCCTGCAGGACCTGCCGCAGCCCTTCGGCGGGAACGCCTTCGTCGCACCGGATCTTGATGCGCGGCGGTGGAGTGCTGGCCAGCAACGACTTGTCGAGCTGCGAGCTCAGGTTGTGCTCGGTGGCGAGCCAGGTCACGACGCTGATCCCGGCGATCGCGACCGCCACGACGAACGCGGTGATCAACGCGAGCTTGCTGCGCAACAGGACCGGGCGGCTCATGGTGACTCGCGCAGGATGAAACCCATGCCGCGCACGGTGTGCAGCAGGCGCGGGCGGCCTCCCGACTCGGTCTTGCGCCGCAGGTAGCCGATGTACACGTCGAGCAGGTTGGTGCCCTGGTCCTTGCCCCACACGGCGTGCCGGAGGTGCTTCTTCGTCAGCAAGCGGTCCGGGTCGCGCAGGAAGACCGCGAGCAGGTCGAACTCCGTCGGGGTCAGGTCGAGCAGCTCGCCGCCGCGCACGACCTCGTGCGCCTGCGGGTCCATCCGCAGGTCGGCGAACTGGAGCAGCTGCGACGGCGTGCGGCGCCGGTTCTGCTTCAGCAAAGCCCTGACGCGAGCCAGCAGCTCCTCCAGTGCGAAGGGTTTGACCAGGTAGTCGTCGGCGCCGGCGTCCAGTCCGGTGACCTTGTCGCCCAGCGCGTCGCGGGCGGTGAGCATCAGCACGGGCAGCCGTTCCCCGGCCGCGCGCAGGCGCCGGCAGGCCTCCGAACCGTCGAGAACGGGCATCATCAGGTCGAGGATGGCCAGGTCGGCGCGGTGCACGAGCGGGAGCGCCTCGGCGCCGTCCGCGGCGGTCGTGACCTCGTAGCCCTCGAACTCGAGGCTGCGCCGCAGACTGTCCCGCACATCCGGGTCGTCGTCCACCACGAGCAGTCTCATGCCGAGGACGGTAGAGCCGTTCGCTGTGAGCCAGCTGTGCATCCGCGCTCTCACGATTCTCTCAGCGGAAGCCAAGGACGTTCTCACAACTCCGTCAGCAGGCTCGATCTCGGAACGAGCGAGTCGTGTCCACAGTGGAACGGAGAGAGCCATGACGGCGGTGAGCACCGCACAGGCCACGGGGACGGTGGACATCATGATCCCCGTCTACAACGAGGAACGCGCGCTGCCCGGCTGCGTCGAGGTCCTGCACGGCTTCCTGACCGAGCAGTTCCCGTTCGACTGGTCGATCGTCGTGGTCGACAACGCCAGCACGGACGGGACCCTGGACGTCGCCCGCGAGCTGGAGCGCAAGTACGAGCGGGTGCGCGTGCACCACCTCGACCGCAAGGGTCGCGGGCTGGCGCTGCGGGAGTCCTGGGGTTCCAGCGAGGCGGCGGTCGTCGTCTACATGGACGTCGACCTGTCGACGGGGCTGGACGGGCTGCTGCCGCTGGTCGCGCCGCTGCTCAACGGGCACTCGGACCTCGCGATCGGCTCGCGCCTCGCGCCTGGATCGCGGACGGTGCGCGGGCCGCGGAGAGAGCTGGTGTCGCGCGCCTACAACGCGTTGATCAGGCTGACGCACGGCGCGCGGTTCAGCGACGCGCAGTGCGGGTTCAAGGCCGCGCGCACGGAGGTCGTCCGGCCGCTGCTCGGCCAGGCGCGCGACGAGGCGTGGTTCTTCGACACCGAACTGCTGCTCCTGGCCGAGCACAACGGTCTGCGCGTGCACGAGGTGCCGGTGGACTGGGTCGAGGACGTGGACAGCCGGGTCGACGTGGTCGGGACCGCGATCGACGACATCAAGGGGTTGATCCGCGTTGCCCGTGCCAAGGCCAACGGGACGGCGCTCGTGACCGGGTTGCCGCGCCGACCGCAGCCCCGGGCCATCCACCCGGACGCCGTGCTGAGCCGCAGCGAGGGCGGCCTCTCCTGGCAGGTGCTGTCGTTCGCGGTCATCGGCGTGATCTCCACGCTCGCGAACCTGGCCCTGTACGGCGCTTTCCGGCTCTGGTGGCCGGTGCTGGTGGCGAACCTCGCCGCGCTGGTGATCACCACGTTGTTCAACACGGAGGCCAACCGGCGCTTCACCTTCACGGCCCGCAACGCCTCCCGCGGCAAGACGCACCTGCAGGGGTTCGTGGTGTTCGGGCTCTACTACGCGTTCACGTCGGCCGCGTTGCTCGTGTTGTACGCGGTCTCCCCCGACCCGCCGCGCACCCTGGAACTGGTGGTGCTGCTCGGTTCCTCGGCACTGGGCACGGTGGGTCGCTTCTTCCTGCTGCGGAGCTGGGTGTTCCGCCGCAACGACCGAAAGGACGACGCATGACCGCCACTGCCGAAGTGGCAGCCCCTGCTGGCGAACCCGTTGAAGCACGACCTTCCCGTTGGCACGTCTGGGCTCTCGTCGCGATCTGCGTGCTGGCCGGCGGCCTGTACGCGTGGGCGATCGGCGCGGGACAGATCGGCAACTCCTACTACTCGGCCGCCGCGAAGTCGATGTCGACGTCGTTCACCAACTTCCTGTTCGGCTCGTTCGACCCGGCCGGCGTGGTGACCGTCGACAAGCCGCCGATGGCGTTGTGGCCGCAGGCGATCTCCGTGTGGCTCTTCGGCTTCCACGGCTGGGCGGTGTTGCTGCCCCAGGTGGTCGAGGGCGTCGCGGCGGTGTTCCTGCTGCACCGCACCGTCCGGCTGTGGGCCGGCGAACAGGTCGCGCTGCTCGCGGCGTTGATCTTCGCCCTCACGCCGATCACCGTCGCGATCAACCGCGACAACAACCCGGACACGTTGCTGGTGCTGCTGCTCGTCGCGTCCGCCTACGCCTTCACGCGGTCGTTCAAGGCCGCGGACAGCCGGTCGCGCACGAAGTGGTTGCTGTGGTGCGCCTTCTTCATCGGATGCGGGTTCCTGACGAAGATGCTGCAGGCGTGGATCGTGGTCCCCGGCTTCGCCCTGGCCTACCTGGTCGGGACTTCGGGGTCGGTGAAACGGCGGATCCTCGACCTGCTCGCCGCCGGCGCGGTGCTGGTGGCGTCGTCGTTCTGGTGGGTGGCGCTGCACGCGTTCTGGCCCGGTTCCAAGCCGTACATCGGCGGGAGCACGGACGGCGGCGCGTGGGACCTGATCATCGGCTACAACGGGCTGGGCCGGGTGTTCGGCGGGAGCGGCAACCGGGGTGGCGGCAGCATGCCGGTGCCCAGTGGCGCGGCGCCGACCGGGCAGGGGCCGATGGAGTTCGGCGGACCCGGTGGCGGGGCGATGTTCGGCGGTCAGCCGGGCATCACGCGCATGTTCGACGCGTCGGTCGGCGGGCAGATCTCGTGGCTGCTGCCGTTGTGCCTGCTGGTCTTGGGAACCGTTTCGGTGGCGGGTGTGCTGCGGTGGCGGCGCGGGGTTCCCGGCGACGCGGCCGAGCGTGCGGGCTGGTTCCTGTGGGGCAGCTGGCTGCTCGTCACGGCGTTGGTGTTCAGCCTCGCGCAGGGCATCTTCCACCCGTACTACACGACGATGCTGGCGCCGGCCGTCGCCGCGATCAGCGCCGCCGGGATGGTGATGTTCTGGCGTGCCAAGAGCTTCGTGCGGTTCCTGCTGCCGTTGTCGGTCGTGCTCACGGCCGGGTGGGCGTTCGTGGTGGTCTCGCGCGACACGTCCTGGCACGGCTGGACGCGGTGGGCCGTGCTCGGCGTGGCCGCTGTCGCCGTCGTCGTGCTGGTGCTGGGACTGCGCCGGGCCGGACTCGTGGCCGCGGTGGTCGCCGTCCTGCTGGTGCCCGCGGTGTGGTCGACGGCCACGGCGGCGACGGCGAGCTCGAACGGCACAATCCCTGCGGCCGGACCGGCGGAACGCGGTGGTGGTGGTTTCCAGGTCTTCGGCGGGCAGAGGCCGGGCAACGGCAGGCCCGCGCGGCCGCAGATCGGCACGATGCCCGGCCCCGGCGGTGGTGGCCGGGGTGAGCTGACCGACGAGCAGAAGCGGATCCTGGCCTACGCCAGGGAGAACAGCGGTGGCGCGGAGATCACGCTCGCGGTCGCCGGGTCGTCGCAGATGGCCTCGCCGTTCATCATGGGTTCCGACGAGGTCGTGATCGGCATGGGCGGGTTCTCCGGCTCCGACGACGCGCCGTCGGTCGACCAGCTCCAGACGTGGGTGAGCGAGGGCAGGCTGAAGTTCGTGCTCGGCGGTGGCGACCGGATGGGCGGTCCTGGCGGCCGTGACGACCACGGCCGCCAGGCGTGGATCTCCCAGCACTGCTCGGCGGTGGACCCGAACCTCTACGGCGGTGGGTCCGAGCAGCTCCTGGAGTGCCGGGCGTGACGGTCAGGGCACCAGCGCCCACGCCTGCTGCGCACTCGCCTTGCAGAAGGCGAGCCAGCGGCTCTGCGTGGTGATCACGCCGTCGGAACCGGCGCGGACGAGGGCGGCTGAGGAGTCCCGCTGCGTCTGCGGGCCCCAGTCGCCGTCGATTCCGGTGGAGTAGCCCCAGATGTACTGGCAGGCGGCCTGGACGAAGTACGTCTGGGTCGTCGAGGAGGTGGCGAAGCTGGAGTCGCCGCTGCCCGAGATCGCGTTGTCGATGTGGGCGTGGTTGTGGTGCTCGGCGTCGTCCAGGTACGACAGGACGTGCCGGAAGTGGTGGTGCAGTGACGCCATCGTTCCCCAGTAACGGATCCGGGCCGTGCGCAGGGCGTCACCCGTCGTGTTCCGCCACTGGTCGTAACGGGCGTTGAAGGCGGTGAACGTGGCGCCCGTGTCGCGGTTCGTGATGAGCATGCGGGCGAGGTCGAACGCCCTGCCGTCGCCGTGCATGCCGGGCTTGTCCACGTACGCGCCGTACGAGTAGATCTTGTGCGGCGCGGTCCAGTGGTACGGCGTCCAGTTGCGCCAGTGCACGTGCCACGCCTCCAGCCGCGCGTAGAACGCGGGCTCGTAGCGGAACGACGTCGCGGCGCCGTTCACCTCGTAGAAGGTCGGCTGCGAGTTGATCTCGGAGTGGGTGACGAGGGCCGCCGCGGAGGCGTTCGGGGTGCCGAGCAGAACCGCCGCCGACCCCGCCACCCCCGCGGCGAGGATGCTCCGGCGTGACACAGATCCGTCCATGCCCGGAAGTGTTCTGCCGGGCATGGACGCGATCCCTAGTCCCGCGACCAGTTCTCGACCGCCGGTACGTCCTCTTCGTCCGCCTCGTCCGCCTGGTCCTCGAGTACGCGGCGGACCTGTTCCTCGCTCGCACCGAACATGAAGCACATGGTCCTGACGCTAGGCGCCTCCCGCGGGGCCGGGCTTCTCGATTCCTGCTCGCTGTCGCCCCTTCTCGTTCCGGCCGCGACGTGTTGGGATGCACCATGACCGATCGCGCCGAACGCATCGTGAGCGTGCTGGAAGAGGCCTTCTCGGGGCTGATGACCGCCGACCCCGCCGCGTTCCGGCACAAGTTCCGCAAGATGGCGGCCGAGCCGTTCGCGTTCTACCGCGGCAGCGCGTGCCTGTTCTACGCCGACATGGCCGAAATGCCCGACGAGTGGGCCGACGACCGCACCGGCCGCATCTGGATCCAGGGCGACCTGCACGCGCAGAACTTCGGGACCTACATGGACTCCGAGGGCACGCTGGTGTTCGACGTCAACGACTTCGACGAGGCCTACCTCGGCGCGTTCACGTGGGACCTCCGCCGCTTCGCCGCCTCGATGGCCCTCCTCGGCTGGCGCAAGGCGCTGCCCGACAGCGCGATCACCGAACTGATCCGCACCTACGTCCTCTCGTACGTCGCGCAGGTCCGCTCGTTCGTCGAGCACCCGAACGACGAGCTCTTCAGTCTGCGCCTCGACAGCACCGAGGGCGTGCTGCACCGCGTCCTGCAACGGGCCCGCCTGGCCACCAGGATCGGCCTGCTGGAGGAGAAGACGGTGGTCGTCGACTACGAGCGCCGCTTCCGCCGCGACCGCGAGGGCACCCACGAACTCCCGCCGGAGGTCCACGACGACGTCCTGCGGGCCTACGAGTCCTACCTGGACACCATCCCGACCGGCAAACGGGCGTCGAGCCGCACCTACGCCGTCAAGGACGTGGTGGGCCGCAGCGGTTTCGGCATCGGCTCGGCCGGCCTGCACGCGTACAACATCCTGGTCGAGGGCCGCTCGCAGGCGTTGGAGAACGACGTCGTGCTGTCGATGAAGCAGGCCAACGTCGCCGCGCCGAGCCGCATCGTCGCCGACCCCGGGATCCGCGAGTACTTCACCGACCACGGCCACCGCACCGCCGTCTCCCAGCGGGCCCTGCAGGCCCACGCCGACCCGTGGCTCGGCCACACGCAGATCAACGGCGTCGGCTACGTCGTCGCCGAACTCTCCCCGTACGAGGCGGACCTCGACTGGTCCGACCTCACCGAGCCCGCGGACATGCTCCCGGTGCTCGACCACCTGGGCCGGGCCACCGCGAAGATGCACTGCGTGGCCGACTCGGACTCCTCGCAGACCCTGGTCGACTTCCAGTGCGAGGAGGCGATCGCGGCCGTGATCGGGGACCGCGACGCCGACTTCTGCGACTCGATCGTCGAGTTCGCTCTGGGGTACGCGCGGCAGACCCGGGAGGACCACCGGCTGTTCGTGGACGCGTTCCGGGACGGCCGGATCAAGGGTGTCGGCTCGACGGCGTGAGGCCGGTGTTCTAAGCACCTGGCCATAAGTCTTGTCCGAAACCTTCAGGTAGCCAGGGGCTTGTCCAGGGTGCGGCGGTGGTGAGGTTCTGTTCGGTGGTGCGGTCGCGGAAGTAGGCGTGTGCCTGGCGGACGCGGCCGGCCATCGTGGTGGGGGCGGTGTTGGCGATGTGGTGTTTGAGGCCTGCCCAGATGCGTTCGACGGGGTTGTCCTGGGGGCTGTATTTCGCGCCCTCGATCAGCATCAGGCGCGGATGTTCGGTCAGCCAGCGCTTGGTGATTCCACTGTGGTGTGTGCCGCCGTTGTCGCAGATCACCGCAACGATCGGTGCGTCGGGGTAGGCGTCGAGCAGCATCTGCAGGAAGTAGCAGAACACCACGGAGACGTTCTTGACCGAGACGTGGTGGTGCCAGGTTCCGGTGGCGAGGTTGACCGCGCCGTGCAGGGTGCGGCGGATGTTGCTGCCGGGAGTGAGGATCCGGTGGCGCAGGCCGGTGGGCATCCAGCACGACCGGACCCGTGCGAGCAGGTCGAGGTGGGTTTCGTCCTCGGCCAGGACAACAGACCCGGCCGGGAGTGCGGCGATGCGGGTCCGGATCGTGTGGCAGGTGGCGTCGTGGTCGGGGTCGCCTTTGGCGATCAGGCGAGGTCTTCGCCAGCTGCCGTGCTCACGGAGCCGCCGGTAGAAGGTGTGCAGGCTCATCTCTGGCCGTCGGGCGGCGTTCCAGAGTCGTGCGGTGGTCCAGGCTTTCGGTGTCAGCAGCAGGGTGTGGATACGTTGCCCGAGTGTGGTGCTGCCCAGACGAGGGCGTCCGCTGCGGGGCCGGTCGGGCAGTCCGTGAATGCCGTCGCGGGTGTGCCGGGCGATCCAGCGGCGCACCGTGACGGGCTCGTAGTGCAGAAGTTCGGCGATCTCGGGTGCGCTCATGCCGGACGCAGACAGCAGGACGATGACGATGCGGGCGGCGACTCGCCAGGGTCCGTGCAAGGCGGCGACCAGCTCATCGTGCTGGACGGGGGTCAGATCTGCGTAGACATGCGCGGGGCGCATACTTGTGGAGGCCTCGTCGGGTCGATTCTGTGTGGTAACCGAATCCAACCCGACGGGGCTCTTCACGTTCGCGGCAAGGTCAACTCACGCGAGTTACGAACAGAACTTCTGGTCAGGTGCTTAGTGCACCAGGCCGTGGTGGCGGTTCGTCCACGCGGCGACGGCCGGCAGCACGTCCGTGATCCACTCGCGGGCCGCGGCCGTCAGCTCATAGCGGGACGCGCGGCGGAGCACGAAACCGTTGTCCTGCAGCCGTTCCAGGGTGAGGATCACCCTCGGGCCGAGGAGCGAGACCAGGTCCTCGGTGGCCTTGGGGCCGTCGGACAGCGACACGAGGACCTGCGGTAGCTGGTCGCTGCTCATCAGGTCCTGCAACGCGAGCAGGTGGTGCAGGGCCGAGGTGTCGGTGCGCTCGGCGGCGAACGTGCTCGGGTCGTGCAGGTGGACCCTGGCCCGGCCGGTCCGCTTGGCCCGTTGCAGGGCCGCGTCGGTGTCTCGGACCAGGTCGATCAGCGCGTCCTCGCCGCTCGGCACGTGGGAGGCGACGCCGATGGACGCCGTCTGGCCGTGCAGGGTGAGGTGGTGGCCGTCGTTCGTGGTGATCTCGGTCTGCAACGTGCGGATGCCGCGCAGGATCCGTTCGGCCACAGTGGCCGCTTCCCGGCCCGTGGTGTGCTGGAGCAGCACCAGGAACTCGTCGCCGCCGTAGCGGCACACGAGGTCTGTCGGGCGCGTATGTGCTTTGAGGACCGCGGCCACGTCGGCGAGGACCACGTCGCCGGCCGGGTGGCCGTACTCGTCGTTGATCTTCTTGAAGCGGTCGAGGTCGACCATGAGCAGTGCGACCTGTTCCCACCGGCGCTGGGCGCGGCGGTACGCCGCGGGCGCCTGGTCGTCCCAGCCCCAGCGGCCGAGGAGGCCCGTCAGGCGGTCCGTCGCCCAGGCACCGAACGGTTGTGCGCACGAGCCGCAACGCGAGGGAGCGCTCTCGTCGTGCAGGCGCAGGGAACTGTGGTCGACGGACAACCCCGTCCGCGCAGTCGCCACGAGTCCCCCCGGATGCTCTGACCGGCCCGATCTGCCCCTTTCAACTGACGTGACGTCGTTCGGATCAAACGCGACACATCAGTGCAAGCGGCGGAGTGTGATCATAGGGCTGCGGAGTGGATGGATTCAACCCCTGTGATGCCATATGCTCGCGTGGTTCCACAGCAGTGGAACGATTTCCTGGCCGCGAGTCGCTCCAGCGGAGGTGTGGCGTGAGGCCGTTCGCCGTGGTCCTCAACGAGCTGTGCACCACCCCGCCCGACGGCTGGGGCAAGGTCACCAACGTAGCGCTCTCCGCCGCGGTGAAGGCGCGAGGCGGGGACATCGGGCACGGCTACATCTCGCAGCTGCGGCTCGGCGTGAAGGACAACCCGACGTGCCAGGCCATCGTCGACCTCGCCGGCGCGCTCGGCGTGCACCCCGCCGTGTTCCTGGGTGGCCGTCGTGAGCTGCGCACGGCAGAACAGCCCGGATGGCGTCCCACGGCGTTGAGCACGCTCTTCGAAGCCGTGCACCCACCGGACCGCGGCCCGTGGTCGCCCGAGGAGGTCGCGACCGCGATCAGCTCGTCCGGGCAGTTCGGCAGCATCTCCGCGAGCTACATCCGCGAGCTCCTCGGCAACACGAGCGACAACCCGCGGCTCAAGCACATCCTCGGCCTGGCCGACCACTTCGGCGCCGACCCCGCGTACTTCTTCGACGACGAGCTGGCGGCGCGCGTCGACTCGGAGCTGACGGACTTCCTGGCGTTGCGCGAGCTCGGCGTCGTCGAATTCGTCACCCGTCTGGCCGAACGCACGGGCGATCTCTCCCCGCAGGCCAGGGCTGCTGCGGTAGAAGGGTTCCGGCAGGCCCTCGAAGTCGGTGAGGGGTGGTCGTTCCCGTTGAACGGCCGCCGCCCCACGTGACGACGACGGCGTGAAGATCTCGGCCTGGACCGCAGACGACATCGAGAGGAGGCGGCGGGTGAACCGCAGGAAACTGCGCAAGCTGGTCGACGAGGTCGCCCGGGACCTCGCGCTGCCGCCCGACGCCACGCACCAGGAGGCGAGCCGCCGCGTCTGCGAGCTCATGAGCGAACGGCTCGGGCGCCAGGTCGACGTCCGGTTCGCCGCCATCACGAACGCGGTGTGCCTGAGCGGCGCGACGGCGTTGCTCGAGAACGGCACGTACCTCGTCATCTGCGCCGACTCGCCGTCCTGGTACCACCGCCTGCACGTGCTGCTGCACGAGTTCGCCCACGTGCTGCTCCAGCACCAGCCCGTCGCGCTCGGCCGCGACGAGGGTCTGCGCAGGCTCGCGCCGCACCTGCTGCCGCGGATGGCGAAGATCATCGCCGGCCGCACGACGCTCACCGAGGACGAGGAGCGCGAGGCCGAGAACCTCGCCGACCACCTGCTGGAGAGGCTGACGGAACACCGGGTGTGGGCCGACACCGCCGCCACCGAGGAGCCCGCGCACGTGCGCCGGGTCGCCGAGTCGCTCGAGGGAAGATCTCGCTGGGTGCGTCGTGGCGATCTTTAACCTGATCTACCTCTCGTGCGGTGTCGTCGGACTGCTCCTCCTCGTTTACAAGATCCGCTCGTTGCGCTCCAGCTGGGGCAGCCCCCGCGTCGTGGCGCTGATCTCCACCGTGTTCTTCTCGGCGTTCGCCATCCTCTTCGCGGCTCCCGCGAACATCACCTGGGTCAACCGGGTGACCGGCGTGCCGAACTTCGCCGCGCTGCTCGTCTACGGCCTCGTGGTCTGCTTCGCGGGGTCGGCGTTCGCGCTGGTGCTGTACTGGCGCTACCCGGCGGCCCAGGCGTGGCAACGAGTGCGGCTGATCGTCGTCAGCTACGCCACCGTCGTGGCCGCGATGGTCGTGCTGTTCGCCAAGTCCGAGGTGGGCGAGGAACGCCAGGTCGACTTCGACACTTACTACGCCACGCAGCCGACGATCGCGGTCTTCCTGTTCATCTACCTCGTCGCCACCCTGATCGGCTGCGGTGGTCAGGCGTACCACTGCTGGCAGGGCTCGCGGGACGAGGCGATCTCCGCGCGGCCGTGGTTGCGCCTCGGGCTGCGCTGGTACTGCGCGGCGGCGTTGTTCCCCATGGCGTTCGCGGTCGTCAAGCTGTTCGTGCTGCTGATGGACTGGGCCGGTGAGCGCAGCTTCGACGTCCTGAGCACGACGGCGCCGTTGATGGCGTCGCTGTCGATGATCCCGCTGGTGATCGCGATGGCGTTGCCGGTGTTCGGGCCGCGCCGCCCGTCACCGTCGCAGTGGGTGCGGCGCTGGCGCACGTACTTCGCGCTGCGGCCGTTGCACCGCGCGCTGGTGCACGTGAACCCCGGCATCGTGCTGGTGGCACCGGGCAAGTTCCTCAACCCGCACCACCGCGTGCGCCGGCAGATCATCGAGCTCAACGACTGGCGCTGGGCGTTGACGCCGTACTTCGACCTGTCGGTCGGCGAGGCGGCCGCTTCGCTGGCGCAGCAGGCTTCGCTGTCCAAGGACGAGGTGGCCGCGGTCGTGGAAGCCGCCCAGCTGCGCGCCGCGGGCTCGTCCCGCGGCCGCGCGCGGACGCCCCAGCGCCGTCCCGCCGCGGAGATCGTCGACGGCACCGACCTCGCCGCCGAGCACGACAGGTGGGTCCGGATCTCGCGTGCCTACCAGCACTCGCCGATGGTCGAGGCCGCCGTCGCCGGCACGGCACGGGTGGAAGCAGCAGGGGGAATGGACTGATGGCACCCACACACGCCGTTGTGCTCGGAGGCGGGCTCGCGGGCGTGCTCGCGGCGTCCGTGCTCGTCCGGCACGTCGACGAGGTCACCGTGGTGGAGCGGGACAAGCTGCCCGAGGGGCCCACGCCGCGCTCCGGCGTGCCGCAGGCCCGGCACGCGCACCTGCTGATGTCCGGTGGCGCGCGGGCGATCGAGTCGTTGCTGCCGGGCACGCTGGACGCGTTGTTCGCGGCCGGGGCGCACCGGATCGGGGTGCCGAACGACCTGGTGTCGCTGAGCGCCCAGGGCTGGGTGCCGCGGTTCCCGGAGATGCAGTTCATCGTCACGTGCAGCCGATCGCTGCTCGACTGGGTGGTGCGCTCGCAGGCGTTGCGGGACAACAAGATCTCCGTGCTGACCGGGACCGAGCCGGTGTCGTTGCTCGGGTCCGCCGACGCCGTGACCGGGGTGCTGGTCGAGGACCGGATCTCCCGTGACCAGGTCTCGCTGGAGGCGGACCTCGTCGTGGACGCCACCGGGCGCGGGTCCCGGCTGCCCGCCTGGCTGGCCGGGTTCGGGCTGCCCGAGGTGGAGTCGGAGAGCGTCGACTCCGGACTCGCCTACGCCACGAGGATCTTCCAGGCTCCCCCGACGGCCGCCTCCGGGTTCCCGCTCGTCAACGTGCAGGCGAACCCGCGCGACCCGTTCCCGGGGTGCACCGCGACCCTGCTGCCCATCGAGGACGGCAAGTGGCTCGTGACGCTGTCCGGGACGCGCGGCGGTGAGCCGTCGACCGACGAGTCGGAGTTCGTCTCGTTCGCGCGGTCGGTGCGCAACCCGGTCGTGGGTGAGCTGATCGAGTCCGCCGAGCCGCTGTCGCCGGTGTACGGGTCGCACAGCACCGCGAACCGGCGGATGTACTTCGAGCGCTTGAAGTCGTGGCCGTCGGGGTTGCTGGCGCTGGGCGACTCGGTGGCGACGTACAACCCCGTCTACGGGCACGGCATGTCGATCGCGGCGCAGAGCGCACAGGTGCTGGACTCGGGCCTCGCGGACGGGCGTTCCGCTCAGCAGATCCAGCGCGGCATCGGCAAGGTGGTCGACGGGGCGTGGGCGATGGCGACCAACCAGGACATCCTGTATCCGGGCGCGGTCGGGAAGCCGCTGCCGCTGGCCGGGCGGGTGCTCCAGCGTTACGTCGACCGTTTGGTGCGCACGGCGACCACGGAGCCACCGGTGACGCGGGCGTTCCTGGAGGCGTTCACCCTGTCCGCGCCGATGGCGAACCTGCTCAGCCCGCGGATGGTGTGGGCGACGCTGCGCGGGCCGCGGTCGGCGTCGCCGGAACCGACGCTGACCGCGGACGAGCGCGAGCGGGTCACGTCCGCGGAGTGAAGTCCGCGCTCTGCACGTAGGCCATGGCTTCGAGGAACGCCGGGTCGTTCATCCTGGCGTTCAGCTCCTCCCCGGTGGGCTCGGCGACGCGCTGGTGCAGCCACCAGAGGTTGCCGAACGGGTCTGCGAACCTGCTGACCCTGTCGCCCCAGAACAGCTCGGTGGGTTCGGTGACGACCCGGCTGCCCAGCTTCCGGGCCTTGTCGAGCGTGGCCGCGTCGTCGGCGACGTAGAGGCGCAGGAACGCGGGCGTGGACGGCCAGTTCGGCACGTCGAACAGCATCACGACGGAGTCGCCGATGCGGACCTCGGCGTGTGGCCGATCTCCGGCGCCTCGCCGACCCGTCCGAGCTCGGTCGCGTCGAACACCTCGGTGATGAAGTCGATCAGCTCGGCCGTGCGGCCCCGGCTGATCAGCCACGGCGTCACGGTGTGGTAGCCCTCGGGCACGACCTTCATGGTGGTCTCCCCTTTCGTCGGGGCGACCGTATTTCGCATGTAGGACGGGATCGGTCCTAGTTGTGTCCTAGGTTTGCCGGATGAGCGATGCGGCCCGGTTGTTGCGCCTGTTGTCGTTGCTGCAGACGCCGCGCGAGTGGCCCGGCAGCGAACTCGCGGCACGGCTCGGGGTCACCCCGCGCACGGTGCGGCGCGACGTCGACCGGTTGCGCGACCTGGGCTATCCCGTCGAGGCGTCGATGGGCGTGCTCGGCGGGTACCGCCTGGGCGCGGGCGCGGCGATGCCCCCGCTGCTGGTCGACGACGAGGAGGCCGTCGCCATCGCGGTCGGGTTGCGGGTCGCCGCCCGCCAGCCGGTGGCGGGCATCGCCGAGGCGTCCGTGCGCGCCCTCGCGAAACTGCAGCAGGTGCTGCCGTCCCGGCTGGCCCGACGGGTTTCTTCGTTGACCTCGGCGACTTCCGCCCCGGTGTCACACGACTCTGCGGTCGATCCCGGCCAGCTGACCGTGCTCGCCGGCGCGGTCGCCGCTCGTGAACGCGTGCGGTTCGCCTACGTGGCCAATGAGAACGTGGTCTCGAAGCGGCACGTGGAGCCTGTTCAGTTGGTAGCGCTCGGCCGGCGCTGGTACCTCCTCGCTTTCGACGTGGAGCGGGACGACTGGCGGACGTTCCGGCTGGACCGGGTGTCGTCGGCGGTGGCCACCGGGGCCCGGTTCGCGCCTCGGGTGCCGCCTGGCGGGGATGCGGTGGCGTTCGTGACGCAGCAGATGTACGACACGGCTCCCACGTTCCAGGCGCGAGCGACCCTGAGGCTGCCGGTGGAGCTTGCTCGGGCCCGGTTGGCGGACTTCTGCGGTGAGTTGAGGGTGGTTGATGACGGGTGGTGTTCTTGGCTCAGTCCTGAGGACACCGTTGAGTACCTGGGGTTTCGGCTCACCTCGTTGGGGTGTGAGTTCGTGGTGGAGGGGCCGGGGGAGCTGGTGGAGCACCTTCGGGGGGTGGGGGAACGGATCGGGCGGGCTGTGGGGTGGCCGTGATGGGGGCGGTGGCAGTGGTGGGTGAGGTGGGCGGCGAGTGAAGTGGGTGACGTCGGGCGGTCGGCGGGTCGCGTGCGGCGGGGCCAGACGTGAGGCGGGGCCAGACGTGAGGCAGGGGCGAGTCGCAGCGGCGCCGGCGAGGCAGCAGCAAGGCCAAGCCCGACCAGCCCCACCGCGCCCCCACCCGCACGGCCCCGCCGCCCCTCACCCGCCTGGCGGCCCCGCTCTCAACCCCAGCACCGGCTGCCCTCCCACCACCCCGTCGTAGGAGCTGTCCCACGGCCAGCGCCCGGCCTCGTCGGCGTGCACGAGCTGCAGGGCCTCGATGCCCTCGCCGTACAGCCGCGCGGACACCAGCAGGTGCGCCCACGGGCGGGCCACGCGGACCACCTCCAGCAGGGGGCCGCCGGGCACCGTGAAGCGCTTTCCCGGGGGTGGGAGGCAGCTGTGCGCGAGGTGTTCCGCCATGTCGTCGAGGAGGCGGCCCGCTTCGAGGACGGGCATGCCCGTCACGACCAGTTCCGGTAGGCCGCGGGGGCTCAGGCCGACCGTGTAGGCCCAGGGCGGGTGGGCCCGGTCCCGTTCCACGGCCTGGACGGCCCAGCCCCGTGCGGCTATGCAGCGGCGCAGCGTGGCCAGGTGTTCTTCCATCCGGTCGGCGGGGTGGTCGCAGTCCCAGCACATGGTGGTCTCCTCGGATCGGTGGTGGATCCAGTGTGCCGAGGAGCACCGACAAGATCGTTTGAGCGATTCGTTGACAGAAAGTTGACAAACGATCTGTGGGCCGTCTGGATCGTTAATCTGCGACGCACGGAGGAACGTGCATGCGCCAACGAACGCTTCAACCCGAAGTAGCACAAGGGCACCACCCAGCTGGGGACTGAATGCGCATCGAACCCGGCAGCCCACTCGCGGACGCGGTCAAGGCCGCGCGGTCCGCCGCACTGCGCGGAAACGTGCTCGGTGTCGACCTCGCCTACGAGAAGGCCGCGAAGATCAGTCCCGCCGTCGCCCACGACCACTGCTCGACGTTGCTCAACCTCGGTGCGATCGCCAAGGCCGCACAGCGCTGCGACGAGTACCTGCAGGCGGGCAACGACACCACGTTGCGCGTCGTCAGAGCCCAGATCCGCAGTGCCGCAACGGATCACATCGCTGCCGAGCACGACGTGCGCGAGTTGCGGCGGTTGAAGCTCACCGAGCTGGAACAGGCTCGGCTCGCGCGGGTCGCCGCGCTGGCGGCTGCGGACTTCTACGACTACCCCACGGCCGAGAGCGAGCTCGACGCCGCCGAACGGCACTTCCGCCGCGCCGGAAGGCCCGAGTACCTGGAACACGTCGGGCGCGACCGGCTCCTGCTGGACGTGCGCAGGGGCACGCGCGTCGCGAAGCTCGGCGACCGGACTCCCCGCACTCCCATGGAGTTCCTCCAACGGGCCGCCGCGCTGCGCCGGGAGGTCCGGTACGAGGAAGCGCTGGCGTTGATGACGCGGTGCGTCACCAGCTACCAGATCGAGGCCGCGCTGCGGTTCGCCGTCCTGTACGAGCTGACGGTGCTGCTGGTCATGACCCGGCAGGCAGGTGCGGCGCGCAAGCTCTTCCCGTTGCTGGTCGCGGCCGCCGGGCCGGAGGTGGTCTCGCGGCTCCCCGACGCCACGCAGGCGCTCAGCCCGGAGCGCAGGCTCTCCCACGTGCGCCGCCTGATCGCCGAGGACGAGCTGCTCAAGGCGGAGGGCATGCTGGGCGAGGGGAACTCCCCGCTGTGGCACCTGACCGCCGCCGAACTGGCTCACGCGCGGGGACGGCTCGACCAGGCCGTGCTGCACTTCGAGGTCGCGAGCCGGTCCGGTCACGCGGAGCTCACCGCGCTGGCGTTGCGCGAGCTCGGCGACACGTTCGCCGACGCGGGCGACGAGGACCTGGCCGCCCAGCACTGGGCCGAGTCGCACCGCATCGAGGACACCATCGCCGACCACCGCGACAGCCCCAGCGTCAAGCTGCGGATGCTGCGCACGGCCCCCGGCGTGCAGGACGGACGGGTGCGCGCGGCGGCTCGCCGCGTCCGCCGCGAGGGCGACAGGGCGCTCGCGGGACTGGTGGTCGCGGTCGAGACGGCCAGGGGCACGTCGATCCTCCCCGAACCGCGCGAGCTGCCGAGCTTCACCGACCTGCGGGCGGCCCGGCGCTGGCTCGCCGGCATCACGCGGCACCTGCCGAGGGACCAGGTCGTGTGGATGATGCACGCGACACCGGACCGGCTGCACCACCTGGTGATCGGCCGCGGGATCACGCACGTGACGACCGACGTCCACATCGGTGACCTCACCGACACGGTCCGCCGCCTCAAAGCGTGGAAACCCAAGTACGACAAAGCCATCCTCGGCGCCCTGCTGGTCGAGCTGGCCGATCTGATCGCGTTGGACGACGTCGTGAAGGCCCTGCCGCCCAAGGCTTCCAGGATCGTCGTGGTGGCGGGGGACGTCCTCGCCGACGTCCCGCTGGCGGGCCTGCCGCTCACCGGCACGACCCGTTTCCTCGGCCTGACGCACGCGCTGTCCAGCCTGCCGTGCCTGTCCGCGCTGCGGCCGCTGCAACGCCGGTCCCGCCGGCGCAGGGGTGACGACGCGGTGGTCGTCGGGGAGGCCTCCGAGCTGCACCGAGCCGTCCGGGCGGGCCGGTTCCACCGCCTCCGCGTCAACGCCCACGGCATGCACGACCGCATGAACCCCGACCAGTCGTGGCTCCAGTTCGGCGACGGACAGGTGACCGTGGAGGCGTTGGCGCAGATGGACTTCAGCGCGTTCGGCACCGTCGTGCTCGGCGCCTGCGAGTCCGGCATGACCCAGCAGCGCGGCCGCGACGAACGGGCCGGGTTCGTCCGCGCGGCCATCACCGCGGGTGCGGCGTCGGTCGTCGCCGCCCGCTGGAGGTCCGACGGCGAGGCCGCGCGGAAGGTGCTCGACGCGTTCGACCGCAACCTCGCGAGCCTGCCCCGGGATCGCGCTCTGCAGCACGCGCTGGGAGAAGTCGCCGACCGGCACCCGGCGGACTGGGCGTGCTGGTCCCTGCACGGCGACGCGGGCGTGCAGACCTCAGCGGGCCCGCTGCGCAGACGACTCAGGAAGAACGGAGACCCCGTGCCGCTCGAGACCCGCCCCAA
This sequence comes from Lentzea sp. HUAS12, assembly GCF_024125735.1. Lineage (NCBI taxonomy): Bacteria > Bacillati > Actinomycetota > Actinomycetes > Pseudonocardiales > Pseudonocardiaceae > Lentzea > Lentzea sp. HUAS12. The sequence goes on along the minus strand of NZ_CP099738.1, from coordinate 8,209,042 downwards.
GGTGTTCCTGTCGTTCGCGGGCAAGGACCGCGAGCACGCCGAGCGGCTGCGCGCCGATCTGGAGGCCCGCAACGTCAACGCCTACCTGGACGAGAACGCGGGCGCACCCGGTGGCGACGTCGCCGCCGGGATCGACGAGGCACTGGCGACCTCGGACTACTACGTCCTGCTGTGGTCGGCGAACACCCCTCAACGCGAGTGGGCCGCCACGGAGTGGACACCGGCGTTCACGCTGGAGATGACCCGCCGGCGCGCCTTCCTGTTCGTCGTGCGGCTGGACGAGGAACCGCTGCCGCCACTCCTCGCACCGCGCAAGCACATCGACCTCCGGGACGCCGCCGACCGCCTCGTCGCGGTCTGGCGCTCCGACCGCAAGTCGGAGCTCCCCGTGTTCCCGCAACCCGTTCCGCCGACGCCGCAGGGCCCGACCACCGCGATCTCGGTGCGCAGCCACGACCTCGGCACCACGCACGTCGTGATGACACCGCTGCACCTCACCGGCACCGCGCTGTACCGGGCGGTGTTCGACGCGCTGCAGCTCCCGACCGAGCAGGCCACGTTCGACGGCACGGTCGGGATGCGGTTCAGCTACGAGCTGTACCAGCAGAACGAGCCGATCCCGGACGACGAGTCCACTGTGGAGCTGGCCTCCGACGTCGTGGACATCGCGGTCCGCGTCGAGTCGTTCGGCAGCCCCTCCGGACGGGGCGAGGACGTCGACGAGGGCTTGGAGGTCGACCAACAGCGCATGTTGCTGGTCGCGGCCTTCCGCCACCTGCTCCCCTAGGCAACCGATCGGGTGAATTCCCTTCCCGCTGTCAGCCTTCGCTGGTTTCAACGCCTGTAACCGGTGAAGGTCGCCGTCGGGCGGTGAACGACACGAGCGGACGCTGAAGGGAAGGCCGTTGAGCGCACCGGATCAGGGCTTCGCGGAGTTCTTCCGCGAGTGCCGGCCCGTGCTGACCAGGACGCTGACGGCGCTGAGCGGTGACACCCGCGTGGTCGAGGACATCGCGCAGGACGCGCTGCTGATCGCACAACACCGGTGGGGCGACATCCACGCGTACGACAAGCCTGAGGCGTGGGTGCTCAAGGTCGCGATACGCCTCCTGCGGCGCTGGGAGCAGAAGTACGCGCGAGAAACCCCTCTGGCCGAGGTGCCGGAGGGCGTCCAACCGGCGCACGACGTGGAGGCGTTGCACTCGGCGTTGCGCGAGCTCTCCCCCAGGCACCGCGAGACCGTGGCCCTGCACCACCTGCTCGGTTACTCGGTCAGCGAGATCGCCGCGGTGCTGGTGGTCGGCGAGTCGACCGTGCGCACGCACCTCACCCGCGGCCGGGCCGAGCTGCGGCGGATCCTCGGAGGCAGTGATGAGTGAGCTGCTGGACCGGTTCGAGTTCGACGACGCGGTCGAACGGATGTACCGCGCGGGCGAGGCCGCCGAACGGGCCGGTCGCCTGCGCGAGGCGGCCGTGCACTTCCGGGTCGCCGCCGACCAGCACCTCGGTGACGCGGCCGTGCGGCTGGCCCGCGTGCTTTTCGCGCTCGGCGAGGAGAACGAGGCCGCGCAGTGGTGTGCGGCCGCCGTGCAGGACGGGTTTCCCGAGGCCGAGGAGTTGGTCCTCGAGAACTCCCTGAAGCGGCAACGGTTCCTGGAGCACGCGGCCCGGATCATGGTGGGCGCGCCCACGTTCGACTGGCTGCCGTCGGGCATGCCGTCCCGCCACATCGCCGCCCCGGAGATCGCGAGGCGCACTGCGGCGTTGCGCGCGCTGGACGAGCGCTATGGCGGGATCGCCTGCCACACAGCGGTTCTGGAGCACCTGGCCGACGTCGAACCGATGGTCGTCGTGGGCGACGTCCCGACGTGGACCGCCGTCGCCGAGGTCTACGAGCTGGCGGGCTGGACGGCGTTCGACAGCGGGCAGCCGGGCACCGCCATCCCCCACTTCGCCCACGCCCTGACGCTGGCGAGGCAGGCCGAGGACGAGTCGCTGATCGCGTCCGTCCTGACCCGCGCCGGCCGGATGTTCCTGCACCACAACGCACCCGAGGACGCGTTGAAGGCCTTCCAGCTCGGTTTCGTGGCGGCGCACAACGCGTGGGCCGACCGCCGCGTGCTGGACGATCCCCCGCAGGCCATCGCCTCACTCACCACCAAGGTCCGCACCTATGACGAAGGCAGGTCCCGCACCCTCGCGTTGACGGCGTTGGCCCGCAACCACCTCGCACTCGGTGACGTGGCCGCGGCGACCGGGTTCGCGGCGGAGGCCGTGGCGTCCGCGCGGAACCTGCGGTCGACCCGCGCCGAGGACCACCTGCACTGGCTCGACCAGGAAGCGCGGGTCGCCGGGGCATTCGTGCTGGCAGAGCAGATCTCGGCCCGTTCCGCCCGCCCGGACTGACGCTTTCACCCGATCCGGGCCGATACACGCGTGCGTGCATGCGGGTAGGTTCTCCGTCATGGCCGAGCCTTTCTCCTGGGTGCCCGCGGGGATCAACACGGACGTGCCGAGCGCAGCGCGCGTCTACGACTTCCTGCTGGGAGGTGGCCACAACTTCGCGTCGGACCGCATGGTCGGCGACAAGGTGCTGCAGATCCTGCGCGACGGCCGCGCCATCGCCGCGTCGAACCGCTCGTTCATGCGCCGTGCCGTCCTGCTGATGATGGAGCAGGGCATCACGCAGTTCCTCGACCTCGGCTCCGGCATCCCCACGGTCGGCAACGTCCACGAGATCGTGCAACAGGAGAATCCGGACGCACGGGTCGTGTACGTCGACTACGACGAGGTGGCGGTCTCGCACAGCCAGCTCATCCTGGAGGGCAACGCCAACGCGGGCGTCGTGCAGGCGGACATGTGCCGCCCCGACGACGTGCTGTCCGACCCGGTCGTGAAGGACCTGATCGACTTCTCGAAGCCCGTCGGCCTGCTCATGGTCGCCGTGCTGCACTTCGTCTCGGACGACAAGGGCCCGGCCGAGGTCGTCGCCCGCTACCGCGACGCCGTGCCCGAGGGCAGCCTGATCGCGCTGTCGCACCTCACCGCCGACTTCAAGCCGGACGAGATGGGCGGCGTCGTCGAGGCCATGAAGCACAGCCGCGACCCGATGTACTTCCGCGGGCTCACGGAGTTCGAGCCGATGTTCGCCGGCATGGAGGTCCTCCAGCCGGGCGTCGTCCCGGCGCCGCAGTGGCACCCGGAACTCGGCCCGGCCGGAGAGGGCGGCCCGGAGGACGTCTACGTGGGCGTGGGCCGCAAGCTCTAGCGGAACTTCCAGGTCTGGGCCGCGGAACCGTTGCAGGTCCACAGGTTCAGGCGGGTGCCCGGCGTGGTCGACGCACCGGGGTTGTCCAGGCACAGCCCCGACTGCGGGTTCTGCACCGAGCCGTCCGACCGCACGCGCCACTGCTGCGCGCCCGTGCCGTTGCACTGCCACAGCCGGACGGCGGTGCCGTTGGTGGTGCCGCCGTTGTCGACGTCGAGGCACCTGCCGGCGATGGCGATGGTGCCGTCGGCGACGACGCGCCACTTCTGCGCGTAGGTGTTGTTGCAGGTCCAGATCTGGACCGGGTTGCCGTTGGCGGTGCCGCCCTTGTCGTTGTCCAGGCACAGGCCCGAGGGCAGCTCGACGGACCCGGCGCCGGACGGGTGGCGCAGAGCCGGGAGTGACGGCGTGTTCAGGTGGTAGAAGTCGACGGCCAGGTAGTTCGGGGTCTTGCGGGCGGCCGGCTCGCAGAAGCGCTGGGCGCGGTCGGCGGTCTTCGCGTTGTCGGTGCTGACGGTGCCCTGCATCGGGACGTCGCGGAAGTGGTTCATCACGTACAGCGGGCGGAAGTCGGCTTCCGTCGCGGTCAGGGGCTTGTCGGACCAGCGGGAGTAGCAGGACCAGTCGCTGTTGCCGAGGCCCGCGCCCATGGACCAGTAGTTCTCGACGGTCCAGTCGCGCTGGTAGAGGACACCCGTGTCCTCGCGGCCGTCACGGCCGTGCGAGGTGAAGATGAGCAGCCGCTTGCCGGTGGCCCTCATCTGCGACAACGTCGGCCAGCCGTGCTCGCGCACGCCCTCGGCGCGGAACAGGACGTCGTTCAGGCCTCGGACGCGGGCCAGTTCGGAGCGCAGGACGTCGGCGGAGACGTAGTCCTCCAGGAAGACCGTGACGACCTCGGTGGGGCGTGACTTCAGGAAGTCGACCATGCGCTGGAGGTCGACGTTCAGGGCGACCGGCTTGCTGACGGCCGTGCAGCTGTTGTGGCAGAGGATCGCGCCGTCGGGGGTCTGGTGGATGTCGAGCATGAAGCCGCGGACGCCGTCGTTGAGCTGCTGCACGATGCCGCGGGACTGGTTCGGGGCGATGTTGGCGAACATGAACCCGCCGTCGACGCCGTTCGCGTACGCGTTGTGGGAGGTCAGGAACGTCATCTCGTCCAGGCGCGGGTCGGCCGGGGTCTGGACGCGGACGGGGTTCACGGGCGTCAGGAACCACGTGTCGTCGCCCGTGCCGACGCGGACCTGGTCGGTGCCGGACGCGATCAGGTAGCGGTCGGCGCCGGGGTCCTTGAAGCGGTATCTGTCCTGGTCGTCGAGCAGGCCGACCCACTGGGCCGCGGCGCTCGAGCAGCTGACCATCTGGGTGGCGTCACCGTTGCGGCCGAGGCACAGGCCGCCTTCGGAGAGCGTGCTGCCGTTCCAGGAGAACTGCTGGCGGTCCTCGTTGCCCTTGGGGCGGTGCTGCTGCACCGAGGAGCCGGAGACGGCCGCGTTCTGGCCGGTCACGGCGCTTTGCAGGTAGTAGTTGCCGGTGGGGGCGGCGGCCGCGTCGACGGGGACGAGCAGCAGCGGCAACAGTGCCAGTGCAGGGATGATGCGCATGAGGTGAAGGCTGGCGCACAGGCGTGAACATGAAAAGGATTCACACCGAAATCCGGCCGAACCGAGATCTCTGTGGCCCGGACCACAGAATCCGATGCAGCGGACGGAGCAGCGAAGGGGGTTTCCCACTCCGCAAACGACCGAGGACGAGAAGGGGGCGGCGTGGGGTTCGACCAGTTCGTGACTGATCGGCTGGACCGGCTGCTGGGGTACGCCACCGCGATCACCTGCGACAAACACCTGGCGCAGGACATCGTGCAGAACGTGCTCCTGCGCGCGCAGGGCAAGTGGGAGCGCATCGGGGCCATGGACGCGCCCTACCTGTACGTGAAGCGCATGGTGACCAACGACTACCTGTCGTGGCGGCACCGGAAGGCGGCACGCGAGATCGCCGTGGAACGCGGTGAGCTCGCCAGGCACGCGCCGGCGATGGCGGATCCGGCTGACGCGCACGCCGAACGGGACGCCATGCGCGCACGCATCGCCGTCCTGCCGCGCAAGCAACGTGCCGCGTTGGTGCTGCGGTTCTACGAGGACTGCAGCGACACCGAGATCGCACAGGTGCTCGGATGCACGGAATCCACCGTGCGCAGTCAACTCTCTCGCGCGCTGCAGACGTTGCGCACTCACGAACTCGCCCGGTCCGCCACCCTGGGGGTGCACTCATGAACGACCTGATCCGCCAGGCCATCGCCGCCGAGGCCGACGAGCGCGTCGACTCGCGGACCGTGCTGGCCAACCTGCACAAGGCCAGGAAGGCCAAGCCGTTCGGCATGATCATCGGGGTCGCCGCGCTGACCGTCGCGGCGGCGGCAGCGGCCGTCGTCATCCCGACGACGATCAAGAAGACCGAGGCCGCGCCACCGGCGAACGCACCGGCCTCCGCAGCGCAGAACGTCCTGCTGATCGGCACCGACGACGACCGCCGCGCGGACGCGATCGTGCTCGCGCGTTTCGAGACCGACGGATCCGCGTCGATCATCTCGCTGCCCCGCGACATCCACGCCGGCACCGGCCAGGACAGGCTCAGCGGCCTGTTCAAGGACGACCCGCGCAAGCTGACCGCGGCCGTCGAGGAGCTGACCGGGACGAAGGTCGACCACTACGCCGCGGTCGCGATGTCCGAGTTCGGCCGAGTCGCCACGGCCGTGGGCGGCATCGACGTGTGCTTGAACAACTACGTGATGGACGAGTACAGCGGCGCGCACTTCATGGCGGGCAAGAACACGCTCGTCGGAGAGCAGGCGCTGCAGTTCCTGAGGCAGCGCCACGGTCTCCCCGAGGGTGACCTGGACCGGGTCAAGCGCCAGCAGGCGTTCCTCAGCTCCTTCGCGGCGAAGATCACGAAGGACAAGGCCCCGGAACTGCTGCAGTTGCTCGAACGGTCGATCGAGTTCGACGAGGGCTGGGACCTGCTGCAGTTCGCGACGCGGTTCCAGGGGCCGGTGAAGGTCCGGAGCGCGACGCTGCCCGTCGGCGAGGAGGTGCAGCGCGACGGCATCCGGGTGTACGCACCGGATCCGGACCGGTCGAAGAGGTTCGTCGAGGACCAGTTCGGCGGCGGGGGTGCGACCGAGACCGGGTGCGTGAACTGACGATCACTCGGATGGAGCATCAAGGAGCTCTTCGGCGTGGCCGATGAGCTTCAGGTACCGGTTGAGCGGTGACGATTCCCGCGGCCGGACCGATCTCCGACTCGAGCTTCCGACCGAGGGCCGCATCCCCTTCTGGGGGTGCGGCCCTCGGCCTAGCCTGGACCTCATGCAGGACCGCGATCAGGAACGCACCCGCCGCCGGTTGCTGGACGCCGCGTTCGTCGAGTTCGCCGCCCACGGCATCGCCGGGGCCCGGATGGAACGCATCGCGCGCATAGCCCGGTGCTCCGCGGGCCTCGCCTACAACTACTACGGCGGCAAGGACGAGCTGTTCGACGCCGTGCAGTCCGACGTGGCGGGCGCGACGGCGCTGGAGTTCGACGTGCTCGACCTGCCGGGGTACGCGGGCCGGTTGTACGACCTGCAGCACCAGCACCCCGAGTTCGCCCGGCTCGCGACCTGGCAACGGCTGGAGCGGCGCTCTCCCGCGAGCCGGACCGCCGACGTCGAGGCGATCCGGTCCGCCCAGGAGTCGGGGCTGGTGTCGTCGCGCTTCCCGGCGGAGCAGGTGTTGCAGCTGGTGCTGGCGGTCGCGTCGATGTGGGCGGCGGCCCCGTCGAGTTCGGACCACGGGGTGCGGCGGCGGACCGTCGAGGACGCCGTGCGCCGGCTGGTGGAGCCGTAGCCTGGAGATATGCGTGTTCTCGTCGTCGCCGCTCCCCTGCTGGGCCACGTCTTCCCGTTGATGCCGCTCGCGCTGCGGTTGCGCGAGGCCGGCCACGAGGTCGTGGTCGCCACGGGCGGGGAGGCGTTGCGGGTCGGCGAGTCCGGGCTGCGGGTCGAGGACGTCGTCCCCTCGAACGTCCGCTTCGGACCGATCGCGGTGCGGATCATGCTGGCGCATCCGCTGGTGGCCAAGCGGGAGATGAGGGGCAGCGGGCGGCTCGACTTCGTGTCGCGGTTGTTCGGCAGGGTCGGTGACGCGATGACCGCGCCGTTGCGGGAGTTCGCGGAGGGCTGGCGACCGGACGTCGTGGTGCACGAGCCGCTGGCGGCGGCCGGGTCGGCGCTGGGGGTGCCGTCGGTCGTGCACGACGTGTCGTTGTTCGACGGGCTGGAGCTGACGGCCGCGGTCGGCGCGCGGATGAAGGCGGAGGTGCGGTCGCCCACGACGGTCCTGCGCACCGCTCCGCCCTCGCTCGCGGAGTTCCCCGGCGGCGAACGGGTGCGGTTCGTGCCCTACAGCGGTGACGGCGAGGTGCCGCCGTGGCTCGCGGAGCCGTCCGGCAAGCCGCGGATCCTGGTCAGCAGGAGCACCGCGCCCGGTCCCGGCTCCGGCCGGATGATGGCGGCCGTGGTCAGGGCTGCCGAGCGGGTGGACGCCGAGTTCGTGCTGGTGCGTCCTGACCGGACGGACGGCCTGCCGGGCAACGTGCGGGCGGTCGGGTGGGTGCCGATCCCGCGCGTGCTGCCGTTCTGCGACGGGATCGTGCACCACGGTGGCGCGGGGACGTTGCTCGGCGCGCTCGCGGCCGGGGTGCCGCAGCTGGTCGAGCCCGGGCCCGGTGACAGGACCGTCCACGCGGACGCGATCACCCGGCGCGGGGCGGGACTGAAGGCCGAGCCGCGCGAGGTCACGCCGGACCTGCTCACGCGCCTGATCGAGGATTCGAGGCTCCAGCGGGCCGCCGGTGAGGTGCGTGCGGAGATCGCCTCGGCGCCCTCGCCCGCCGAGGTCGCGGAGCGCTGGGAAAGCTGGGTGAATTGACCCCGTCGTAATAGGGGAGCACCTAATCTGGCCCGGTGCGCATTCTCTTCTCGAGCTTAGGCTCCCACGGACACGTTTACCCGATACTTCCGCTCGCGACCGCCGCGCGAGCGCAAGGCCATGACGTTCTCTACGCCGTTGACGCAGGATTCCACGCGACCGTGGAAAAACTCGGACTCACGGTGGTCGACGCGGGCATCAGCATCTGGGCCGCGTTCCGCCAGGCGAACGAGTTGCACGGCACGGACGGGTTCCGGCGGGACATGCTGCGCCAGACCGCCGTCGACGCGTTCGGATCACTGCTGCCCAGGGCCTACGTGACCGATCTGGAGCCGGTGCTCGAACGGGACAAGCCGGACCTCGTCGTCTTCGAGCTCATGAACCCCGGCGCGGGTCTCGCCGCCCTGCGGGCAGGCATTCCGGCCGTGTGCCACGGGTTCGGCAGGATGGACGAATCCCTTGTTCCGGAAGCGATGAGCGACCTGCTCCTCGAGTACGTCGACGAACTCGGGATCACGCTCCCGAATGGGCAACATTACGGGCTCGGATCGACTTATCTCGACGTCTTCCCGCCCTCACTGCAGGATCTCGACTTTCTTTCGGACGTGGAGCGCATTCCGATGCGCCCGGTCCCGTTCACCGAGCCGGGCGAATTGCCCGGTTGGGTCGTGGAGCACGAAAGGCCGCTGGTCTACCTCACGTTCGGCACGGCGTTCTCGAACCAGGACGTGCTGAGGACCGCGATCACCGGGCTGTCCGGTGTGGACGCCGAACTGCTGGTCGCGACCGGGCCGCAGGTCGACCCGGCGCTGCTGACCGACGTACCGGACCACGTCCACCTGCTGCCGTGGGTGCCCCAGGCGGATCTGCTCGCGCACGCAGATCTCGTCGTGCACCACGGCGGCGCCGGCACCACCATCGCCGCGATGACGCACGGCCTGCCGCAGCTCGTGCTGCCGCAGGGCGCCGACCACTTCCGCAACGCCGGGATCGTGGCGGGCACCGGCCTGGGCGCCCAGCTCGTCGGCGCGGACTTCACCGCGGACGCGGTCCAGGAGACAGCACGGAAGTTGTTGGCGGACAACGACGTCCGCGTCGCCAACGTCGCCATGGCCGCGGAGATCGCCGCGATGCCGCACCCCGACGATGTCGTACCCAGGCTGGTCGAGCTGGCCGGCTGAGAACGGGCGGACCGGTGCCTACTCGCTGGGCACCGGTTTCAACGCCGTCAGCACCTCGTCGACGGAGTCGTAGAGCGGCAGGACGTCGGCCACGCCCGTGACCTGCAGAGGACGCCTCACGGCCCGTTGCGGCGCCACGACGTGCAGCTTCCTGCCGTGCTCGTCGGCGATCTCGTGAGCCGAGATCAGCGTGGAGATGCCGGTCGAGCCGAAGAAGGTGACCAGGGTCAGGTCGGCGATCAGCGCGGGCCCGGTCGTGGTCAGGGCGAGGCGGACGGCGTCCAGCACGAGATCCGCCGTGTCGACGTCGATCTCGCCTTCCACCGCTACGACCACCACACCCGCCACCTCGGTGGCACGGACCGTGAGCAGCGGTGATTCCTCAAACTGTTCTTCGTTCACCAGCACTCCCCGGTGGCCGAAGCGCACGAGACCCTGACTCCGAGCACGCTGCTGAACCCGGTTACGTCTCCGACGTTACGACCGTTGCTTCCCCACCACAACCTATCCCACGGCGTAGCGGAAGTTCCGCGAACGTCCGACCACGAACGGTCGGACCGCCTCGAACACCTCTTCGTGCTGCTCCTGGACACCCAGTCGCGGCGAGATGAGTTTCAGCAGGTGGGTGGCCTCCGAGCCGAGGGCGGCGCCGAGCGGGAGCAGGCCCAGGAAGATCTCGGCGGTGGAGCGCGCGGCGATCTCCCTGGCGCGGTGGAGCGCCTCCAACGGCAGGTCCCGGAGCAGCACGTTGTCACCCTGGTAGGTGTGCGGCGGCAGCGGCCTGCCGGCGGCCTCGGCGAACGGCTTCAGGCCGAAGTCCTCTTTGAGCACGGGCGCGACGCGGAGGTGGCCGACGTCGAACGGCTTCGTGCTCGCGAAGGTGATGCGCACGACGTCGCCGAGGGTGGTGAGCGCCGGGGTGACGTGATCGGGCAGGTCCCAGGTGTGGAACGCCTCGACCACCTCGCGCTCGTACCGGGCCTCGAAGAACAGCTCGCCCGCGTGCACCCGCTCGACGGGCAGGAGCTCGAACTCCAGCGCGGTGACGACCTCGCCGACCTTCTCCGTCCTGGTGACGCGCTCGCTCGCGAAGCCGAACTCCCTGGCCAGCACGCTGAAGCCGCCGCCGAGGGTGTAGCCGACGACGCCCACGTCGCTCGCGTCGCCGCTGAGCGGGGCGAGACCGTGCGGAGCGGCCTTCTCGATCACCTGCTGCCAGACGGCGCCCGCCTCGGCCCTGGCCGTGCCGGTCGCGGGGTCGACCTCGACGGCGTTCAGGCGCCTGGTGGAGATCAGGACGCCGGTCGTGGCGGTGGTCAGGCCGTGACCGGTGGTCTGGATCGCGTACTCGAGGCCGTGGGACTCGGCGTGGCCGACGGCGTCCTCGACGTCCTGGACGTTCTCCACGGCGAAGACCACCTGCGGTTCGTGGCGGAGCCCGGTCTGGAAACCGCTGCGTTCCTCGTCGTAGCCGACGTCTCCGGGATAGAAGATCTGCATGTCTCCAGGGTTGCCGACCTGCGTCTATATGTCCAAGATCTAGATGCACTGCCGTCTATAATCATTGGTTATGGAGCTTCGGCAGCTGGAGTACTTCGTCGCGGTCGTGGAAGAGGGCTCGTTCACGCGCGCGGCGGAACGGGTGCACGTCGCCCAGCCCGGGATCAGCGCGCAGATCCGGCGGCTGGAGCGGGAACTCGGGCACGACCTGCTCGACCGGTCGGGACGCACCGTCACGCTGACCGGCGTGGGCGCGGCGGTGTTGCCGCTGGCGCGCGCGGCACTGGGGTCGGTGGAGTCGGCCCGGCGGACCGTGGAGGAGATGGCCGGGCTGGTGCGCGGGTCCGTGCGGGTCGGGATGGTCGTGTCGTGCGGGATCATGGACCTCCCCGAACTGCTGTCGGCGTTCCACACGTCGTTCCCCGAAGTCGAGATCACGTTGTCGGAGGCCAACTCCGACACGTTGATCGCGTCACTTGTGGACGGTCGACTGGACTTCGCACTCGTCGGCTACGCGGGCGCGCAGCCGGAGGGCTTGTCCGTCCGGGTGCTGGCCGACGAACCGCTCGTGGCCGCGGTCTCGGCCTCGGATCCCTGGTACGGCAGGGAATCCGTGCCGCTGGAGGAGTTGCTGGAGCGCGGGCTGATCTGCCTGCCGCCGGGCACCGGACTGCGCGGGGCGCTGGACGCGGCCTGCGGTGCGCGCCGGCCGCGGATCGCGTTCGAGGCGTCCGCGCCCCCGATGGTGATCACGCTGGCGCAGCGCGGACTGGGGCCGGCGGTCCTGGCGCGGTCGATGGCAGGTGACCTGCACGCCGTTCGGATCACCGATCCCGTGCCGCACAGCAGACTCGCGTTCGCGTGGCGCGCGGAAGGTCCGCACAGCCCGGCCGCGCGCACGTTGATCGGGCTGGCGGAAAATGAGATGACACCGGCCTAGACCGCTGTCGCGATCACCGCATGTTCCTGATGCACCCATCCGGCCTGAACAGAGGCTTCTAGCCGCTCGACCTAAGCGACATGTGCGCGCAGGAGCACTGTCCCAGGATTGCCGGGCTCAGGGGCATTGATGATCTCTGCCTCGATCTCGTGGAAGCCAGCAGCGACAAGGTGCTCGATCCAACGCTCGTTGGACAGGTGCCGCTGTTGAACGACCTGACCGGGCTTGGCATCTTGCTGAGTGGCAGGCGGGTGCGAGAAGGCAAGCACGCCACCAGCCGTCATCCGCTTGCGCACCAGAGGAAGAAGCTCCTCAGGATCACTGAACCAGACTGCGCCGAAGATCGAGTAGACGATGTCGAACGATTCGCCGGCGGTAGCCAGGTAGTCGATCGCGTCGGCGCTGATGAAGTCCAGTTCGCCGAGATGTCCCCATGCCTTCAACGCCAGGTCGGCTCGACTGGGCGCGATGTCGACACCTGTGCAGACAGCGCCCAAGGTCGCGAGATGAGCCAGGTTCGCACCAGCCCCAGAGCCCAGCTCCAAGACTCTCTTGCCACGGAGCTCACCGAGCACGGTCTCGTCAGGGCCGTGATCTGGGTACTGAGTCCAGTTGAGCCAGGTCGTCGCCCCCGCTGCGTTCGTCGCCCGACGCGGCTTGTACTTCGCCGCGTACCGTTCCCAGATCTCTGCCTTCGGGCTGCTCACCCAATGTTTCCTTCCTGCGGGGAATCCCTCGTTCCGCGGTCGGAAACACGGAACGAGGGACGGTATCAGCGGCTACGCCCGGCGCGTGCTACTTCTTGGGGCTGTCGTGGCAGCCCGCGTAGCACTGGTTGCAATCGGCGGACTTCGCGTTCCAGAGTTCGGCGTCGAGCGGGAACCCTGCCGCGCGGATGGCCTGGATCGTGCTGCTGAGCACGAAGGGCCCTTCCTGGTCGTCCTCGGGCAGGTGCGGGATGTGGTGGATGTAGCGGCCGTCGTTGTTCTCGTCGCAGAACGTGAAGTAGTTCGGCGTGTCCAACAAGAAGCTGTGCACGCCCTCGTCGACGATCGGCGTCGGCCCCATCGGGATGTTCGGGTTCTCGCCCGCGACCACGAGGTAGGCGACGGCCTGTTCGAAGATGCGCTCCGCCATGTCGCGATCCCGGTTGTGGTCACGCATGATCAGCCGGACTTCGCGGTCCCACACCTCGGCCGACACGCACGTTCGCGGGTCACGCAAGGACACTGAAGTGGTAGTCATGTCGATTCTCCTTCTGTAGTGCGGTTTTCAGTGGGCGAGAGGTAAGGGATACGCCTGGCAGCGGGGAGAGGCTTCGGTCAAGTGAGTGTCTGGCAACACCAGCAGCTGTCGAACACTTCCTCGACCTCGACGCGCTTGAGGCCCTCAGCGGCCATCCGGTGCGAACGAGCCATCAGCGCGCGGGACAACCCGCCCTGCCCAAAGCAGCTGCCGTCGTTGTCGCGCCCGCGACGTACAACACGATCAACAAGTGGGCAGCTGGCATCGCTGATACCTATGTGCTTACACAACTTGCGGAGCTGACGGGCCTCGGTGTGCCCATCGCCGTGTTGCCGTTCGTCAACACGGCCCTTGCCAACAACCGTCCCTTTCACCGGAGCGTTGAAGAGCTGCGGCAGTCAGGAGTGATGGTCCTGTTCGGCGAAGGGGCCTTCGTTCCCCATCCGCCTCGGACAGGCGGACAGGTCATGGACTCATACCCGTGGGAAGCAGCGCTGAAGGCACTCGAGCAGTACCGGTAGGCACCGAGCAGTGAGCGTGAGGCCATGCACGGAGTCGACGGTGTCAGCGCCTCCGCTCCCCTCCTGGTCCGTCCTTCGCCGGCGGCGCCGGCGTTGACCAGACCGGCGGAAAACCAGGTGACAGCGGTCCAGCACGCCTGTCACGATCACCGCATGTTCCTGACGGCTGAGCTCAACACGTGCGCGGGTGTGCCCGCGGACGCGCTCGCCGTCGCCTCGGCAGCGCTGGCCGGCGCCCGACTCTGACCCTTCTCCAGTCCATCCTTCAGGACCGCTGGAGGAGGGTTGTGGCGGTCCATCGGTTCTGAGCCACCGTTTCGCACCGAGGAACAGGAAGATGAAGCAAGAGTTCGTGCGCGCCAAGCCGCACCTCAACATCGGCACGATGGGCCACGTCGACCACGGCAAGACCACGCTCACCGCGGCGATCACCAAGGTTCTGTCCGAAAAGGACCCGACGGGCACGACCTTCACGGCGTTCGACCGGATCGACCGGGCGCCGGAGGAGCTGGCCCGCGGCATCACGATCAACATCGCGCACGTCGAGTACGAGACGCCGACGCGGCACTACGCGCACGTCGACATGCCCGGCCACGCCGACTACGTGAAGAACATGATCACGGGGGCGGCGCAGCTCGACGGCGCGATCCTCGTGGTGTCCGCCGAGGACGGCACGATGCCGCAGACGCGGGAGCACGTGGTGCTGGCTCACCGGGTGGGCGTGCCGCACGTGGTGGTGGCGCTGAACAAGGCCGACGCGGTGAGCGACCCGGAGCTGCTCGACCTGGTGGAGCTGGAGATCCGCGACCTGCTGTCCCGGTACGGCTTCGACGGCGACGCCACGCCGGTCGTGCGGGTGTCCGGCCTGCGCGCGCTGCAGGGCGACCCGCGGTGGGTGCAGTCGGTGGTCGACCTGCTCGACGCCGTGGACTCCCACGTCCCGGTGCCGGAGCGGGACGTCACCGGGCCGTTCCTGATGCCGATCGAGAACGTCCTGACCATCACCGGCCGCGGCACGGTCGTGACCGGCGCGGTGGAACGGGGCGTGCTCGGCGTCGGCGACCAGGTCGAGGTGCTCGGTCTCGGCTCGGCGGTGACCTCGGTCGCCACCGGCATCGAGACGTTCGGCAAGCCGATGCGGCAGGCGCAGGCGGGAGACAACGCCGCGATCCTGCTGCGCGGCGTGAAGCGCGGTGACGTCCGGCGCGGCCAGGTGCTGGCCCTGCCGGGCAGCGTCGCGCCGCACACCCGGTTCCGCGCGTCGGTGTACCTGCTCACGCACGCCGAGGGCGGCAGGCACACCGGTATCGCGTCGAACTACCGCCCGCAGTTCCACTTCCGCACCGGCGACGTCGTCGGGGTGGTGGAGCTCGACAGGACGCTGGCGCTGCCAGGGGACACCGTCGAGGTCGTGGTGGAGCTGGGCAAGGCGGTGGCGATGGACACCGGGCTGGGCTTCGCGATCCGCGAGGGCGGCAAGACCGTGGGTGCCGGCACGGTCGGTGAGATCCTCGCCTGAGGCGGCGGTCGACGGCCCGAGAAGGTGGTCGCGTCGCCTGGTGGCGCGGTGGGGCTCAGGTTCCTCCGCACCGCCATGGGAAGCGCGGTGGGACAACGAGTTCCGCCGCGCTTTCCGCTAACCGGACCTGTCGCTCACCGAGTGCGGCGCCCCGACCGGCTTCGACTCGGGCGACCCGCGCTGGCGCAGGTAGACGCTGAGGATCGCCATCGACGCGATCGCGAGGAACTCCGACTGCCAGTTCTGCAGCGACCGGTTCCAGAAGTCGGCGCTCAGGAAGTAGTCGAACAGGCCCATCTTCTCCGCCAGCGGGTCGGAGTTGTTGGCGTACCAGCCCGCGACCCACTGCATGGACCACGAGAACAGGAACAGCACCAGCATCGCGAGGCCCAGCGACCGCGAGTAGAACGCCGTGCGCCAGCCACCTGCCCGCGCCCACTTCGGCGAGTCCGGCTTCACGTACGCGCCGACCTGCTGCTCCTCGTCGGTCTCGCGGCCCGCCTTCTTAGCGGGTTTCGACTCCGTCGAACCGCTCTGGATGAGCCAGACGGTGGCGGTGACGTACAGGAACAACTGCAGGTACTCGGACTGCCAGTTCTCCACGACGTCGACGAGGAAGTCGGCGGAGAACAGGTACGACCCCAGGGACAGCACCGGCTGCCCCAACGCGGCCTGACGCTCGTTGTGATCGGCGTGGCCGGCGAAGAACTGGCCGACCAGCGCCGTGAGGAACAGTCCCCCGAAAACGAGCGTCAGACTGTGCTCGCGCAGGAATCTCCTCATGGGAGCGGATGCCCTGCGCCCCTCTCATCAAACATCGATCAGCGGCACGACCTGCTTGGCCCAGAATTCGAAGAAACCCTGCTGGTCAGGCCCGATCTGCTGCACGTAGACCTCGTCGAACCCGGCGTCGGCGAACTCCTTGATCTTCTCCGCGTACTTCTCGGGGTCGGGGCCGCACGGGACCGCTTCCCTGATCATGTCCGGAGTGACGAGTTCGGACGCCTGCTCGAAGTGCTTGGGCGTCGGCAGCACCTGAGCCAGTTCGCCGGGCAGGCCGTCGTTGGGCCACAGGCGGTGTGCGGTCGCCACGGCGTCCTCTTCGGACTCCGCCCAGCAGACCTTCAGGCCGCTCTGCGCCGGGCCGCGGCCGCCCTCGGCGCGGTACTTCTCCACCAGGTCGCCGGCGGGGCCGACCGACACGTAGCCGTCGCCGCAGCGGGCCGCGAGCTTGACCGCCTTCGGGCCGAACGCCGAGACGTAGATCGGCACCGGGCGTTCGGGCACGGTGTAGATGCGGGCGTTCTCGACGGTGTAGTGCTTGCCGTGGTGCGTGACCTCGTCACCCTGGTGCAGGGTGCGGATGAGGCCGATCGCCTCCTCCAGCATCTCCAGGCGCACGTCCGCGGACGGCCAGCGGTCGCCCAGGACGTGCTCGTTCAACGCCTCGCCGCTGCCGACGCCGAGGACGAACCTGCCCTCGGTCTGCACGGCGGCGGTGGCGGCGGCCTGCGCGATGACGGCCGGGTGGATGCGGACGATCGGGCACGTCACGGCCGTGGTGATGGGCAGCGTCACGGCCTCCGACAGCGCGCCGATCGTGCCCCAGACGAACGGCGACTGGCCCTGTTCGTCGTTCCACGGGTGGAAGTGGTCGGAGATCCACAGCGCCTCGAAGCCCTGCTCCTGGGCCATGCGTGCGTTGCGGACCAGCTCGCGCGGCCCGTGTTCTTCCGAGGAAAGGAAATAGCCCAGTTTCACGGCAGCAACTCCTGGATCTTGGTTTGCACTCCGCGGCGCAACACGCCCCACGCGTCGGGGTCGCCTCGCAGCACCGCCTCGGTCATGTCCTTGATCTGCTCGAACGTCGCGTGCGGCGGGATCGGCGGCACGTCCGGGTCGCAGCGCACGTCGAGCACGGTCGACCCGTCGAACGCGAGCGCGGTCTCCCACGCCGTGCCGAGCTGCGCCGGGTCGTTGATCTCGATGCCCTGCAGGCCGATGGACCGCGCGAACGCGGCGTAGGAGATGTCCGGAAGCGACTGCGACTCCTCGAACTTCGGCGCTCCACCCATCGCGCGCAGCTCCCACGTGACCTGGTTGAGGTCGTTGTTGTGGAAGACGCAGACCACGCAACGGATGCCGTACCGGCGCAGCGTCAACAGCTCCGCCATGCCGTTCATCTGCATCGCGCCGTCGCCGACCAGCGCGATCAACGGCCTGTCGGGCTGCGCGAAAGCGGCGCCCAGCGCGTACGGGACGGCACAGCCCATCGTGGCGAGCGTGCCGGACAGCGACGACCGGACGTTCCCGCGGATCTTCAGCAGCCGCGCGTACCAGTTCGTCGCCGAGCCCGAGTCGGCGGTGACGATCGCGTTGTGCGGCAAGCGCTTCGAGAGCTCCGAGACGATCCGCATCGGGTTGACGGGATCGGCAGGCACCTGCGCCTGCCGATCGACGACCTCCCACCAGCGCTCGACGTTCTTCTCGATCGTCTCCCGCCACGAGCGGTCGGTCTTCTCCTCCAGCAACGGGATCAGCGCGCGCAACGTCTCCCGCGCGTCGCCGACGAGGTTGACCTCGGTCGGGTAGCGCATGCCGATCGACCGGCCGTCGACGTCGACCTGCACCCCGCGCGCCTTGCCGTACTGCGGCAGGTACTGGGAATACGGGAAGTTCGAGCCGACGATCAGCAACCGGTCGCAGTCGCGCATCATCTCGTACGACGGCCGGGTGCCGAGCAACCCGATCGAGCCCGTCACGTACGGCAGGTCGTCGGGCAGCACGTCCTTGCCCAGCAACGCCTTCGCGACGCCGGCACCGAGCAGGTCGGCGACCGCGCGCACCTCCTCGGCTGCCTCGCGGGCGCCCTGGCCGATCAGGATCGCGACCTTCTCGCCGCTGTTCAGCACCTCGGCCGCACGGCGGACGTCGTCCAGGGCGGGCACCACGGACGACGAGGGACGCGACGGCGGGCTCGACGGGATGTACTTGAACTCGTGCTTGGGCGGCGAGTACTCCTGCTCCTGCACGTCGTTCGGGATGATCAGCACGGCCGGCGCGCGCTCGGCCTGGGCCGTGCGCATCGCCCGGTCCAGCGCGTTCGGCAGCTGCTCGGGCACCGTCACGTCGACCAGGAACGAGGCGACGTCGCGGAACAGCGAGTGGAGGTCGACCTCCTGCTGGTAGCTGCCGCCCATCGCGGTGCGGGCGGTCTGGCCGACGATCGCGACGACCGGCACGTGGTCGAGCTTCGCGTCGTACAGGCCGTTGAGCAGGTGGATCGCGCCCGGCCCCGAGGTCGCGAGGCAGACGCCGACGTCGCCGCTGAACTTGGCGAAGCCGACCGCGGCGAAAGCGGCCATCTCCTCGTGCCGGGTCTGGACGAACTTCGGGTCGTTGTCCGCCTTGCCGAACGCCGCGACGATCCCGTTGATGCCGTCGCCGGGGTAGGCGAAGACCTGCTTGACGCCCCAGTCGCGCAGGCGCTGGACGACGAAGTCCCCGACCGTCATGAGGCGTTCCCCTCCAGCACGTAGACCGTGTAGGCGGAACGGATGACCGGCTGCGCGACGTTGCGAACCCGCACCCCGCCCGGCGTCAGGCCGTGCTCGGTGCCGAAGTGCGCGTGGCCGTGCACGGCGAGATCCGTCCCGGTCGCGTCGATGGCCTCACCGAGCAGGTACGAGCCGAGGAACGGGTAGATCTCCGGCGGCTCCCCGCGCAACGTGTCGGGCACCGGCGCGTAGTGCGTCAGCGCCACCTTGATGTCGGTGTCCAGTTCGGACAGTGCGCCCTTCAGGTTCTCCGCGATGTCACAGGTGTGCTGGATGAACGCCTTCATCTCGCGCTCACCGAACGCGCTGCCGCACTTGCCGGCGAATCCGCCGCCGAACCCCTTCACACCCGCGATGCCGATCGAACAGCCGCCCACCCGGTGGGTGAACGTCGTGCCCTCCAGCACGTGGATGCCCTTGTCCTCCAAGGTCTTGGTGACCTCGAGGGGCTTGTCGTCCTGGTGGTCGTGGTTGCCGAGCACGGCGACGACGGGCACCGGCAGGTCCGCGAACTCGTCCGCGACCACCTCGGCCTCGACGACCGTGCCGTGCCGGGTCAGGTCACCGGCCAGGAGCAGGACGTCGGCGTGCTCGCCGACCTTCTCCAACGCCGGACGCAGGTGCCCGCGCATGTCCTCGCCGAGGTGGATGTCCCCGACCGCAGCGACTCGGATCATCGCAGGTCCTCCTCACCCTCCGGTTCGCCCGCAGGTGTCACGCGCACGTCGTTGAGGATCTTCAGCTCCGGGGCGGCCTCGTGCAGGACCTCCTCCAGGGCGGCCCTCCGGTCGGCGCACGCCACGTCGCCGGAGAGCATCACGTTGTCGCCGCGCACGGTGACGCGCACGCCGAGCTCGGCGGTCCGCGGGTCCTCGGCCACCGCCCTACGCAGATTTGCCGCCAGGTACTGCTCGGAACTCATGGCCCCTCCCGATGATGTCCAGGCGTTCGATGAGCACCAGGAACGCTTCCGCATAAGGGGAGTGCTTGGTCTCCTCGCGCACCTGGTCCCAGTCGATCTGTTCGCGCAACGCCCGTGCGAACGGCAGCAGCTCGCTGAAGTCGCAGCGGTGCCCGTCCAGCACGAGCAGCTTGCTGCTCAGGACGAACGTCGCCGGCATCACCGGCAGCATCACCGAACCGACGGGCATCTCCTCGGCCATCGCGAGGGTCTCGTCGGTCACCGGGCGTTCGTTCGGCCGGAAGAGCAGGTCCACCAGCGAATCGCCGTCGTAGACCTTCAGCAGCCAGTCCTCCGGCGGTTCCGCACCGCGCAGTCCCGCCTCCACGAGCACCCGCACCGCTTCGTTGACGTCCTCTTCCTTCACCAGGAGGTCGACGTCGTGCTCACTCACGGGCCCGCCTCGCGCGTAACCGGCACAACCACCGGTCAGGGCGAACGGGATCTCCGCTCCACGTAAGACCTTGGCGACCTTGGTCAAGGTCATCAGCAGTTCGGCCTGCACGTCGCTCATGCACTCCGGGCTACCCGCCGACGCGCGGAGTGAACCTCAGTCCGTGGCGAGACGCGCGTGCGTTTCCGTGTCGTAGCGAACGCCGTCGTAGAGCAGCCGGGCGCGTTCGACGCCCTCGACCGCGAACCCCGCTCCCGTGGCGACGCGGCACGAGGCGGGGTTGTCCAGGCGGTGGGCGAGCTCCAGCCGGAACAGGCCGAGCTCGGAGAAGGCGAACTCGCTGACGGCCTTGCAGGCCTCGGTCGCGAGGCCCTTGCCCCGCGCCTCCTCCCGCATCCAGTAGGAGATCCACCCGGTGAGGTGACGGCGTTCGACGCTCGACACCGCCGCGTTGCCCACGGGCACCCCTTCGTGCAGCACGGCGAACGAGTAGGCGGTGTCCTCCTCACGACGGGCCATGAGCAGCGCGATCCAGTCCTGCGCGGCGGTGAGCGAGTCGATCGGGAGGGTGAACTGGCGGGCCATCGCCTCCTCGCCGGCCGCGGCCAGGATCACCGGCGCGTCGTCGAGCGTCCAGGGCCTCAGCAGGGTGTCCACCCCTCCACCTTCCGAATTCGGGCGTCGCCCTGCAACTCAGGGGGCATCCCGCACGTCAGAAGAACGACGGCAAAGGGAGAGCAGATGGTCATTTTCGGCTGGCGGACGACGATCGAGCAGCTGCGGATGCTGCAGCTGGTGTGCGGGCACTGCCACCACCAGTCGGCGCACAACCTGTTCCGGCGCTACACGAAGCCGACCATCTTCTTCATCCCGCTGTTCACGATCAGCAGCAAGTACGGGCTGCAGTGCACGTTCTGCGGTGTCTCCTACGACATCAGCAAGATGCACGCGCATCAGCTCGTCTGACAGGCCTCGCAGCCGGGCGCGTGCACGTCGGTGGTGACGCGCCCGCACTCCGGGCAGATCAGCTCGAGAAGGCAGGACGGCTCAGCCTCAGGGACACGAGCGACGTCCACACCCAGCCGATCGTCGCGACCGCGTAGAGCAGCACCGTGCCTCCGGGGTCGCCCAGGAACGCCGTCGGCACCACCAGCAGCAGGCCCGTCAGGCCGCTCATCACCGCCAGCCATCCCCCGAGCCTACGCGCGAACACGAAGCACGCCCCGATCCAGCCGATCATCGCGACGCCGAACGCGACGGCGTGCAACGCGCCGTGCCACGACAGGGACGCGGGCGGACCGTCCGGTGTGCCGAGCGGGAACCCCATCGCGGGATCGGCGACGAACACCCCGCCGAGGACCATCCCCGCCCCCATGAGGCCGATGAGCCGCGCGCCCCACTTCGTGTGCTTCGCCATGCCGGTGGCCGCGACCAGGAACAACGCGCCGCTGACCACGAAGTTCGCGATCTGGATCCACCCGAGTGAGCCGAGGCTCAGCATGCTGAACGGGTGGCGCGAAAGGTCGAAGCCCTCGCGGGTGAACGCCTGGGCGTACCCGACGACGAGGTAGAGCGGACCGGCGACGACGCCACAGGCGATGCGGGACATGGGTTCCTCCTGGACTCGGTGTGGCGAGAACGGAACCACCGACAAGATTTTTTGTCAAGACGAGTCTCGCTTTCTTGACGAAGAGAATCGTCGGTAGCAGGATGGCACCATTCCACGCACCGGAGAGGGAGACCGATGGGCCACGAGTTCACGAGTGCCGACGAGATAGAGGTACCGGCGTCCGTCGAGGACGTCTGGACGGCCATCGCGACGGGGCCGGGCATCGACTCGTGGTTCATGGGCCGCAACGAGGTCGCGAACGGCCAGGTCAAGATGGCCTTCGGCGGGTACGCGCCGACGAGCGCGATCACCGCCTCCGAGCCCGGCCGCCACTTCGCGCACCACAGCGGCGAGGCACCCGACGGCCGGTTCATCGCCTACGAGTTCCTCGTCGAGGCCCGCGAGCAGAGCAGCACCGTGCTGCGGATGGTCACGAGCGGCTTCCTGCCCGGCGACGACTGGGCCGACGAGTTCGAGGCGATGACGCTGGGCGGCGCGCTGTTCCGGCGCACGCTGCTCGAGTACCTGACGCACTTCCCCGGCCGCACGGCCCGTCCGCTCACGGTCTTCGGACCCGTGATCACCGACTGGGACGAGGCCTGGAAGCGGCTCGACGCCGCGCTGGCCGAGAAGCTGCCGGACGCCGTCGAGTTCCACCGCAACGCCCACACGCTCGCCCTGCGCACCGACCGCGGCATGTACCGGTTCATGCGGGGCTTCCGCGGCCCGATGATCGCCGCACACCACGTCTTCTCCGGCGACGAGTCCGAACAGGACTGGCAGGGCTTCCTCGACACCACCCTGGGAGAGAACCGATGACCCGCTTCACGACTTCCGCCGACGGCACCGGGATCGCCTACTCGGTCACCGGCTCCGGGCCCGCGCTGGTCCTCGTGGACGGCGCGATGTGCCACCGGATGTTCGGGCCGTCCACCGAACTGGCGTCCGTGCTGGACAAGAACTTCACCGTGTACACCTACGACCGGCGCGGCCGCGGCGAGACCGGGGACGGCGCCACGCCGTGGTCGCTGGAGCGCGAGGTCGAGGACGTCGACGCCGTGATCAGGGAGGCCGGCGGCAGCGCGTTCGTCTTCGGCGTCTCCTCGGGCGCGGTGCTGGCTCTCGAAGCGGCCTCACGCCTGCCGTCCATCTCCCGGCTCGCGATCTACGAGGCGCCGTTCGTCGTGGACGGCACGTACGAGCCGCGCCCGGCGGACATCGTCGAGCGGATGAACGACATGCTCGCGCGCGGTGACCGGTCCGGGATGCTCTCGACGTTCATGAAACTGGTCGGCGTGCCGGCCTTCGGTCTGGCGATCATGAAGCTGACGCCCGTGTGGAAGAAGCTCAAGCTCGTCGCGCACACGCTGCCGTGGGACCTCACGATCCTCGGCGACGACGGCCGCGGGGCGCCTCTGCCCACCGACCGGTGGAAGGTCGAGGTGCCGACGCTCGCGATGGACGGCGGCAAGAGCCCCGAGTACCTCCGCAACGCCATGAAGAACGTCGCGGAGGTCGTGGGAGCGGACCACAGGACGCTGCCCGGTCAGACGCACATGTACAAGTCGTCGGTCATGGCGCCGGAACTCGTGGAGTTCTTTTCGCGGGCCCAGCGCACCGCCGGTCCCATCGCGTAACCGGCCACGACGAACAGCCCGCCGACCAGCACCCAGCCGATCGCACCCCAGCCGAGCACGACGGTCGTGAGCAGGGCGGGGCCGACCATGCGCGCGACGGCCGTGCCCGTCGCGAAGAAGCCCTGGTACTGGCCCTGCCGGTCGGCGGGCGCGAGGGTGAAGCTGATCTCCCACGCACCGGAGGCGAGCATCATCTCGCCGAGCACCTGCAGCGCGGCGGCCGCGACGAGCAACGCCGCCGCGGGCCAGGCGCCGACGCCGAACGCCGTCACGGCGAACACCGCGCAGGACGCGAGCATGACCAGTCCGGCGTGCCGCACGAGCTTCGAGGCAGCACCGAGTCCCGTGGCACGGCGGGCGATCCGGACCTGGAAGAGGACGACGGCCGCGGTGTTGAGCACCAGCAACGCGGCCGCGAGCCACGTCGGAGCCTCGGTGCGCTGCACGATCCACAACGGGATGATCAGGCTCAGCAGCGGCATGTAGAGCAGCATCACGGCGTTGATCAGCGTGATCAGCGCGTACGGGCGGTCTTTCAGGACGTCGAACCTGCCCTTCGCCCTGGACATGACCGTCTCCGGCAACGTGCAGAGGACGACCGCGGCGATGAGGAACGCGACGACGTCGAGCACGAACACGGCCGTGTAGGCGGCCTCGGTGCCCAGGTGCAGCGCGAACCCGCCCGCGGCCGCACCGATCGCGATGCCGGCGTTGGCCGTGGACTGGATCCGCGCACGGGCCCGCGTGCGTTCCTCGGGCGTGGTCAGTCCGGCGAGCAGCGCCTGCCGGGACGCCTGCAGCCCGCTCTGGAAGCTCGCGTACAGGCACATGACCAGCACGAACGCGGCGAAGTTCCGGGTGAGCAGCAGGACGGCGATGCTGGCGGCCGTGGCGGCGGCGAGCACGACGGCGGTGGTGCGCGGTCCCCACCGGTCGGCGAGGTGGCCCAGCCCGACACCGGCGACGGCGCCAACGCCCCACGCGACGGTGAGCGCGAGGCCGACCCTCGCCGCGCTCAGGCCGACGACCTGCGTGAAGTAGAGGGCCGACACGACGAGGAAGCCGCCGTCGCCGATGGAGTTCGTCAGCTGTGCGTACGCGAGTCGCCTGGTCATGCCACTGACCGTAGGACGGTGATTGGCCCTAGACGAGTAATGCGTAAGTCGGTTAGTGGTCGTAGGCGGTCAGGGATCGGGTGATGGGCTGGCCGGTGGCGCGGTTGTGCCAGATGGCAGCGATCAGGGCCAGGATGCGTTGGGCGACACGGACTCCGACTCCCTCGATGGTGCGTCCGCCATGTTGTTCGAGGTTGAGCTGGCCTTTGAGTGTGTCGTTGACCGACTCGATGAGTTGCCGGATGGACTTGAGCAGATGTTCGCCGGGATGCGGTGCGTGGTTGCGGTAGGACGGCCTGATCAACCGGACATGGCGGTCTGCCAGGAACCGATCGAGTTCCCGGGAGACGTAGCCTTTGTCGGCGATGATCAGCAGGGCAGGTCGGGTGGCGAGCAGCTGGGGTTCGTGATCGCAGATCGCCATGAGCACCTGCCGCTCGTCGATCTTCGGGTCGGCCAGCGCCCAGGTGACGGGAAGTCCGGCGGGTGTGCAGATCAGGTGCAGGCGCAGGCCCCAGAACCAGCGGGAGTGGGAGCGGCAGTAGCCGTATTTGGCCCAGCCGGCCAGTTCCGAGCGTTTCGCGGTTGGCCGGGAGCGGCCGCATTCGACCGGGGTGGAGTCCACGATCCAGGTGGTGTCGGTCCACAGGTCGGTGTCGGCGGCCAGCCAGCGTGCCACTTGCTTGATCAGCGGTAACGCGGCGCGGAGGCGGCGGTTGTAGCCGGGCTGGCCGGGCAGGTAGGGGAACGCGCCGGGCATGCGGGCGGGCAGGAATCGCAGCCAGCGGGCTTCGGAGGTGAACCCGAGCAGGGCTTGGGCCACGGCGAGGGTGACCAGTTCGGCGTCGGTGAGTTTCGGCGGTCTTCCGATGCGGGTCCTGCCCGCGAGCCGGTCGTCGATCTTGACGTAGAGTGCGGTGAGAAGGGTGTTCAGATCGGTCGTCACAAACTGATCTTGGACACCCTTCGTCCGTCTTCGGCTACCGCCTCGACTTACGCATTACTCGTCTAGCTCTGGGACAACGACGCACTGCGTTTCTGGGCCAATTTGGTGCCTACCCACGACACCCCGAACGCCAGCACGACGAAGACCACCGCGACGAACAGGCAGGTCATCAGCACGCCGCCGTACCCCTGCTGGCGCGGGTCGAGGAACGGGTACGGGTACCAGCCGACGATCGGCCCCCTGACCAGCGAGTACACCAGGTAGGCCAGCGGGAACGCGAGCCAGGTCCACCACCTGCGGGTCCGCTCCGGTGCGAGCAACCACTCCACGACGACGAGGACCGGCACGATGATGTGCAGCACCCAGTTCGCGTACGCCGGCGTCTGCACGTCGATGCCTTGGAGCAGGAACGAGTAGACGAGTCCCGTCGTCGCCATGTAGACCACGGCCGCGCCCCTGATCTGCGCCGACACCGGCCTGAACACGCCCAGCAGCATCACCACCGCCGCGAAGAGGTTCGACAGGATGGTGAAGAAGCTGTAGTGGTTCGCCGGCTGGAACCGATCCCCCAGCACGACCACCAGGTAGATCTCCGCCGAAAGCACCAGCAGGAACACGGCCATCCGGAGCAGCTTGATCACCGGAGCATTAGAACTCGGTTTCGTCAGGGGTGCATCCGGGCGCCCTTGAAGATCTTGTCCACGGCGTTCTTCTGGCCGTGCACGGCCATGCCGACCAGGTCGAGGTCCTGCGTGTGCACCTTGCGGACGGCCGCGCGGTTGTCGGCGTCGTTGCCGGTCGCGAACAGGTCCGCGGTGAAGATCGTCATCGTCTGGTCGCGGTTCAGGGCCCTGCCGTGGGCCTTCTTCAGCAGCTCCGCGTCGCCCTGCAGCACCACCACGGGCTGGCCGAACATCGGCAGGTACTTCACGCCGTCGGCGTCGACGTAGGGCTCGCCCTTGAGCATCTCGGGCAGGCCGCTGACGAGGAAGGCGGTGACGTTCAGCGCCTGCCAGCCGGCCAGGTCGTCCCGCAGCAGCACAGCGATCTTGGTGTCGAACATGGACACCACGATCGCGGGCATCGGCGCGTGCGGTCTTGTACGTTCCTGACATGAGCACGGCCGCGTGGAAGCCCGCGGTGGAAGGCATCAAGGAGGTCTTCCACGCCTCCTTCACCACGCACGTCTACCCGGCGCACACGCACGACGCGTGGACGTTGATGGTGCTCGACACCGGGGCCGTGCGGTACGAACTGGACCGTCACGAGCACGGCGCTCTCGTGGACGGCGTCACGCTGTTGCCACCGCACGTGCCGCACGACGGCCGGTCCGCGCTGCCGACGGGCTTCCGCAAGCGCGTGCTGTACCTCGACGACGCGGCGCTGCCGTCCGACCTGATCGGCAAGGCCGTCGACACGCCGATGCTGCCCGACCCGTTGCTGCGCCAGCGGGTGCACCAGCTGCACCTCGCGCTGGACGACCCGTTCGAGGCGTCGTCACGGCTCGCGCTGATCACCGAACGGCTGGCGCACCACTTCGCCGGCACCACCCCCGTCGTGCACGCGGACCCGACGCTGGCCGACCGGTTGCGGCAGCTGCTGGACGCCTCGCTGCCGGCGGGGATCACCCTGGCCGAGGCCGCCGCGGAGCTGCAGAGCAGTCCCACGCACCTCGTGCGGGCGTTCAGCCGCCGGTTCGGGCTGCCGCCGCACCGGTACCTGACCGGTCGCCGGGTGGACATCGCCCGCGGCCACCTCGTCGGGGGACGGCCTGCGGCGGAGGCCGCGGTGCTGGCCGGGTTCCACGACCAGTCGCACCTCACGCGCCACTTTCGCCGTGTGCTGGGTACGAGTCCTGGTCGCTTCGTACGCTGACACCGTGCACGTCGGCATCCTCGGGCCCGTTGAGGCGCATTCCCCGCAAGGCAAGATCGCGGTGGGTGGGCCGCGGCCGCGCACCCTGCTGGCGTTGCTGGCGCTCCGGGTGGGCGAGATCGTCCCGCTCGACCGGCTGGTCGACGAGCTCTACGGCGCCGAACCGCCGTCGGACGCGGCGAACGCCCTGCAGGGCCAGGTCTCGCGGCTGCGCCGGGCGCTCGGGGACGCGTCGCTGGTCGAGTTCCACCCGGCCGGGTATCGCCTGGTGCTGCCATCGTCCCAAGTGGACACTCACCGGTTCGCCGTGCTGGCGGCGGACGGCCGCAAGGCCTTGGATCAGGGTGATGCGCAGGCGGCGGAATCCCTTTTGTCCGAAGCGATGCGGCTCTGGCGCGGACCGGCGCTCGCCGACGTCCCTCTGGCGGATCACGCGACACGCCTGGAACAGCAACGGACTTCCGCGGCGGGATCGCTCGTCGCCGCGCGGATCCGGCTCGGCAAGGCCGACGTCGCGGAGATCCAGGAGCTGGTGCGGCAGAACCCGTTGGACGAACGGCTGCGCGGCTACCTCGTGCAGGCGCTCAACCAGCAGGGCAGGCAGGCCGAGGCGTTGCAGGCGTTCGAGGACGCCCGCATCCTGCTCGCCGAGGAGCTCGGCACCGACCCGTCCCCCGAACTGCGTGCCGTGCACCTCCAGGTCCTGCGCGGCCAGACCCACCGCGAACCGCCCGCGCAGCTCACGACCTTCGTCGGCAGGCAGGAAGAACTCGCGCGCATCGCCTCGCTGACGTCCCGGCTCGTCACGCTCACCGGCCCCGGTGGTGCGGGCAAGACCCGGCTCGCGCTGCGGGCGGCCGGTCCGGGCGCGGTCTTCGTCGACCTGGCACCGGCCAAGGACGTCGCGGCGGCGACGCTGCAGGCGTTGGGGCTCAAGGAGACCGCGCTGGATCCCGTGGAACGCCTGACGCTGGCGTTGCGCGAACGGTCGGCGTTGCTCGTCCTCGACAACTGCGAGCACCTGGTCGTGCAGGCCGCGCGGCTGGCCGGGCACCTGCTCAGCGCCTGCCCGTCGTTGCGGATCCTCGCCACGAGCCGGGAACCGCTCGGCATCACCGGGGAGACGCTGTGCCCGGTGCCGCCGCTCGACCCCGAGCAGAGCGTCATCCTGTTCACCGACCGCGCCCGTCTCGTCAACCCGTCCTTCGTGCGGGATCAGCACACCGCGGACATCTGCCGGGAGCTCGACGGCCTGCCGCTCGCGATCGAACTGGCCGCCGCCCGCACCCGCACGCTCACCACCGAGGAGATCTCGGACCGGTTGAACGACCGCTTCCGGTTGCTCGCCAAGGGAAACCGCGCCGCCGCACCGCGGCACCAGACGCTGCGCGCCGTCGTGGAGTGGAGCTGGGACCTGTTGTCGCAGGACGAGCGCGACCTGGCCGCGTGCCTCGCGACGTTCGGCGGCGGGGCGACCCTGGAGGCCGTCGAGGAGGTGTGCGGGCACGACGTCGAGGTGCTGGAAGCGTTGGTGGACAAGTCGTTGGTGGAGGCCGCGGACGGCCGCTACCGGATGCTGGAGACCATCCGCGAGTTCTGCTCGGAGCACAAGCGCGTCGACGCCGCCCACGCCGAGTACTTCCACGCGCTCGCTCGTCGTGCGGATCCCGAACTGCGGCGGCGGGACCAGCTCCGCTGGTTCGCCCGCCTGACCGCCGAGCACGCGAACCTGATGCAGGCCGTCGGGTGGGCGGTGCGGCACGACCCGCGCCGGGCGCTGCGGTTCGTGAGCGACCTGTCCTGGTACTGGTACGTGAAGGGCAGCCGCGTCGAGGTCCAGGGCCTGGCGGAGGAACTGCTCTCCGTCGTGGACGAGGAGGTCAGCGAGCAGTACGCGATCCTGCTGGCCCTCGCGGCTCCGGAACGCGTGCACGCCGTGTTGAAGCGGCTGGAAGGGCCGATCACGCAACCGTTCGTGCTCATCGCGTGGGCCATGCTGACCGGCCCGCCGGACCCCGGCGCGCCCCGCACGCCGTTGCAGGACGAGGTCGAGCACAGCGACGACCCGTGGATCCAGGGGCTGATCGCGTTCAGCAACTCCTACACGGGCTGGGCCGCGCGCGGCGACCGCGCCCAGGCGGTCGCACAGTCCCGCGAGGCCCTGCGGCGGTTCCAGGAACTGGGCGAACGGTGGGGTTCGGCCCAGGTCCTCGACGTGCTGGCGACGCTGACCGAGGACCCGGCCGAAGCGCTCGCGCTGACGGACCAGGCCCTGGAGGTCGTCGCCGAGCTGGGCGCTCAGGAGGAGCTCGCCGAGCTCAGAGGCCGGCGTGCGGACCGGTTGCTCGACATCGACGAGGAGCAGGCCGAGCGCGACTACCGGCAGGCGTTGCGGATGGCGACGCGGGCGGGCCTGGCCGCGACCCGCGCGCTCGCCAACGCGGGCCTCGCCCGGATCGCCCACCGCAGAGGCGATGTCACGCGGGCAGAAGAGCTGCTCCGCGAGGCCCAGCAGGAGCTCGGGTTCGGGTGGATGCACGCGGCGGCCAAGCAGCAGGTGGAAGAGGTGTTCACCGAACTGGCGCGTACTCGGGGAGCTTGATCGCGGTCGCCGCCTTCACGTCGAACCGCGCGACCATCGGCATCTTGGGCAGCAGCCCGAACATCCGGTCCCGCACCCACATCCCGAGCCTGGTGCCCGGCGCGAGGAACGGTCCCGGGTTGCCCTGGCAGCCCCGTGCGTACGGGCCGATCAGCGCCTCGTAACGGGCGAACGCGTCCCCGCCCGCCGCCAACTCGCCCGCCAGCACGTAGGCGGAGACGACCGCGAGTCCGGTTCCCATGCCGCCCAGCGTGGAGCCGTAGCCGGCGTCGCCGATCAGCGTGACGCGGCCGGAGCTCACCGAGGGCATCCGGACCTGGCTGATCGAGTCGAAGTAGATCCCCGGCGCCACCAGTTCCTCGGGCATCAGCTCGGGCGGCACGGAGGACTTGTACATCAGCCACCCCGGCGCGCTCAGCACGCCCGGCGAGCACGTCAGGTCGTGGTCGTCGCCCTCGGCGTCCCAGATCGCGAAGTAGTAGCCCTGGAACTTCGGCCGGTACGAAGGGAAGACCAGCCGCCGCACCCCGGACCGCATGCCGTCGGCACCGATCACGAAGTCGAACCGCCGCGGCCGTCCGTGCGTGAACGTCACGTCCACACCGGCACCGTCGTCGTGCAGCGCCGTGATGCTGTCGCCGAACACGTACTCCACGTCGGCGGCGGTCAGGTCGTGCAGCAGGCGGGAGAGGTCACCGCGGAGGATCTCGACGTCCCCCGCGGTGAACGACCCGGGCAGCCGCGCCCGCTCCCGTCCGTCGACACCGCGGAACACCATGTCGCGCGGTGTGGTCCGCGCGGCCAGCACCGCGTCGAGCACGCCCATCCGCCGCAGCACGGACAGGTGGGCCTCGCCGCGGAAGTCCACGGCCTGGCCACCCGCGCGGGGCGACGGCGCGCGTTCGACCACCGTCGCGGTGAAGCCGAAGCGCGTCAACCAGTGGGCCAGTGCGGGCCCGGCGATTCCCGCTCCCGAGATGAGTACGTCCATGCCCGGGATGCAACGCCGGCCCGCTGACCGAACGCCTACGGTCCGCTGATGATCTTCAGCATCTGCTCGATCTGGCCCTGGCGGCTCGTCACCACGCGCTCTGCGTAGGCGGTCGCCTCCGGGTTCTGGCCGTCCTTCTTCTCGGCGAGGGCCATCTCCACGCCCGCGCCCTGGTGCCCGGTCATCAGGTTGAGGAAGTTCATGTCGAACTCCGCGCCGCTCTTCTCCTTGGTCTCGTTGATGACCTTGTCGTCGAGCAGCGGCTGACCGCCGTGCGAGGCGTGCAGGCTCGCGCCGTCACCCTCCGGCTTGTCCCAGAGCTTCAGCCACGACTTGAGCATCGTGAGCTCCTCGCGCTGGGTCACGTCGATCGCGCCCGCGAGGTCCTTCGCCTGCTGGCTGGTCGCCTTCGCCAGCCCCACCTGCGACAGGCTGATGCCGAGCTGCAGGTGGTCCACCATCATCTGCACGAACATCACGTCCGCGTCGTTGAACCTCGCACTGGCACCCGGAACGGGTGGTGCGGCGGAAGACGCGCCGTGGCCGTGGGCTTCCTGGCCCGCCGGCACGACCGCTTCTCCGCCGCACCCCGCCAGCGCCAGGACCGCGACAGCGATCACCAGGCGCTTCATCGGATCAGATCTTCTCCCACAGCGCCGCCACGTTCGGCGGTTCCCAGCCGGTCAGCGAGGTGTGCGCCTGGCGGCAGCGGTAGGTCGAGCCGCCGTAGGTGACGGTCTGGCCGACCGCGTAGGAGGTGTTCGCCGCCCACGTGCCGCCACCGGCGGGCGGAGGCGTCGTGGTGCTGGTCGTCGGATTGGGAGGAGGGGTCGTCGTCGTGGTGGTGGGCGGCGGGGTCGTGCCGCCACCACCACCGCTGATGTTGAGGTCGATGCACGAGTAGAACGCGTTCACCGTGTCGCTGATGTTCCAGATCGCGTAGAGCTTCTGGCGACCGGAGAACCCGCCGAGGTTGATCGTGTGCGTGGTCGGGTTGTTCGGCTGCTGGTTGTTGCCCGAGAAGTAGCCGACGCGCGTGTTCCCGATGAAGTACTCGTAGTCGCGCGTGGCGTGCCGTGCGGTGAAGGTCCAGGTCAGAGACAGGGTCTGGCCGGTGTTGGTGACCTTCCAGGGAAGGCTGTCGTTGTCGAGCGGGGCGAACGCACCGTTGTCACCGCTGCAGTTCTTCTTGCCCTTCACGCCCTCGGCGCTCTGGGGCTCGTACTTCGCCTGGCCGCAGAGGTCGACGGAGATGTCGCCCCGCGCACACTGCGCGGACCGGCTGGCCGGCGACGACACGTAGCCGTGCGCGCTGGCGGAACCGACCGGCGTGATGAGCACGATGGCAGGGACAGCGGCCATCAGGAGGGCCGCTTTGCGCATGATCTTCATTCGTCCGAACTCCTTGGATCGTTCCCAAACGGGGTGACCCGTAGGCAGGGGGCGGGAACCGGGAGCGCATCCGAGCGCTCACCGATCCAGTTTCGGTCAGTGGTCCAGACCATAAACCGGTGTTCGGAAAGCGGTCAAGCGATCACCGGCCGGGAACGGGAAAGTTGTTCTCTGCCAACAAGTCCACGTGCGCGAGTGGTCTTGTCATCCGCCATTCGGGCCACAGGTTCGGACCAATCAGCCCACTGGTGCAAACGCGCTGTGACTGGGTAACCCGGTGACATGCGCGAATTCGACGAGCCCAGCAGGGCTGCCGGTCCCGGTGTCGTCGCCGACGGACCCGTGGGCAACCCCACGGTGCTCGTGATCGATCCAGCCGGCGAAGCCCTGCACGACGCGATTCCCGCCACGTGGCGGGACCTCACGGACCGGTTGCGGATCGTGTGGCTGCGCGTCCCCGCGGCGCCGGGCTGGCAGTCCACAGTGGACGCGGTGCTGACCAGGCACCGCGACGACGTCCAGCCCGTGCTCGACGTCGTCACCAGCGGCCCGATCGCGGCGGACGTGGTCGACCTGGTGCGCCGGCACGAGAGCCTGGTCCGCTCGGTGCTGCTGGTGGACCCCGAGGTGGACGTCGACGACGACTTCGTCAGGGTGGTCGTGCGCAGCCACGACGCGGCGGACGACCGCATCCCGCCACCCCTGCCGCTGGGCCACCCCGACGTCGTCTTCGGCGTGGTCGAGGAGCTCAATCGGCTGGGATGAAACTTAGGCTCGGAAACTTTCGCTGAACCGGACAGATCGGCCACCCGTATCCCTCGTCAGGGAACCGAGACGGGAGGCTTCATGCGAGCGCGTCTGCTCATCATCGTGCTAGGGCTGCTTGCGCTGGCGGGTTGTTCATCGGTCGGCGGTGGCGGCGGCTCGGGTGAGCCGGCGGCCAACGAGGCGGACGCGACGTTCTCGTTGCAGATGATCCCCCACCACCGCCAGACGATCCAGATCGCCAAGGCGGCGATCGAGAAGTCCAAGGACGAGTTCGTGATCAACGTGGCGGAGAAGATCGCCACCGCCGAAGCGGGCGAGATCGAGCAGATGTCCACCTACCTGCGCAGCTGGAACATCCAGGTGCCGGGCGACGACGCCAACGCCACGCACAAGATGGCGGGCATGATGACCGTCAAGGACGTCGAGGCGCTCAAGGCCGCCACCGGCAAGCAGTACGACGACCTGTTCCTCGCCACCCTCTCCCGCCACCTCCGCAGCGGCGTGGACATGGCGAAGAACGCGCAGGCCAAGGGCGAGCACATCGGCTCGAAGGCGTTGGCCGGCAAGATCGTCGTGTCGCAGACCGAAGTGCTGGACCAGATCGCCGCCAAGCAGAAGTCCTGACGCCCCAGCGGAACGTGTCCGGGCGAATACGCTCGCCCGCATGTACCCACAGGTGGAGCCCTACGCCCAGGGCGTGCTCGACGTAGGCGACGGCCAGCGGATCCATTGGGAGGCCAGCGGCAACCCGTCCGGCAAACCTGCCTGCGTCTTCCACGGCGGCCCCGGCTCCGGTTCCAGCCCTAGGTGGCGCGAGGACTTCGACCCCGACCACTGGAACCTGGTCCTCTGGGACCAGCGCGGAGCCGGCCGGAGCACCCCGTCGGCCGCGGACCCGGCCACGGACATGAAACACAACACCACCCAGCACCTGATCGACGATGCCGAGAAGCTCCGCGAGCACCTCGGCATCGACAGGTGGTTGCTGATCGGCGGTTCCTGGGGCTCGACCCTCGTCCTCGCCTACGCCATCCAGCACCCCGACCGGGTCAGCGAGATCATCATCCCGGCGGTGACGACGAGCCGTCCGGAAGAGCACGCGTGGATCACCCGCGGCCTCGGCCTCTTCTACCCCGACCACTTCGACGCGTTCGTCGAAGGCGTCCCGGAGGAGGACCGCGACGGCAACCTGGCGCTGGCCTACAACAAGCTCCTCGAATCTCCGGATCCCGCGACGCGCGAGAAGGCCGCGTGGGACTGGAGCAAGTGGGACCTGTCCACGATCACGGGCGGCGACAACGACTTCGCGGGCACGAGGTACGAGGACCCGGAGACGCGCTACCGGCTCGCCCGGACCGTCAGCCACTACTGGGGCAACGAGGCGTTCCTCGATCCCGAGCACATCTTCGACAACCTCCACAGGCTCAAGGGCATCCCCGGCGTCCTCATCCACGGCCGCAACGACTTCGGCGGGCCGCTGCGCACCGCGTGGGAGGTGGCGAAGAGGTGGCCCGACGCCGAACTGGTCATCCTGAACGACGCCGGCCACGTCATCATGGAGGGCAACAGCATGGACAGGGCCATCACCGCCGCCGTCGAGAAGTTCCGCTAGTGCCGCGGCGCTAGGGAGCCACAGGTCCGGACTTGTAGAGGTCCTCGCCCGCCCAGCGGATCCGGTCGCGGAACCCGAACCCCGGTGCGGCCACGAAGTTCGCGGCGTCGTCGATGGAGCCCGAGCCGTCGTACATCGCCCGCAACGGGTACGGGAACACCGGGCGGGTGCGCACCACGTTGCCGTCACCGTCCCGGCCCTCGGCGATGACCCGGTCCGGCGCCCGCCCGCCCTCGACCCACGACACGAGCGCGCGGAACGGGTCGAAGTTCGTCAACCCGTCACCGCCCTCGCAGTGCCACATCGACGGCACGACGAAGAGCTTGGCCCAGTCGGCGTTCCTGCCGCCGGTGAGGCGCTGCCAGTAGTCGAGCGTGCCCTCGAACGGGATGCCCTGATCCCCCGCGCCGTGCCAGAGGATCAGCTTGCCGCCGGCGCGCCGGAACTCGCGCAGGTCCAGCGAGAGCGAGTTCGCCTTCACCGTTTCGGGCACCAGCTCGCGGAACCCGCGGACCGTGAACTCGAACGCCTCCAGCGACGAGTGCGGCGCGCCGATCGGATAGACGAGGTGCTTCAACGCGTTGTCCGCCAGCTCCGGCGCGATGCCGCGGCCCAGCCCGGGAGTCGGGTTCAGCCAGAACGTCCAGGAGATCTCCGACCCGTACGGCTGGCCGCCGGGGTACAGGCGTATCCCCTGGTCGGACGGCCCGGCGTACAGGCGGCGGACGCGGGCGACCTCGTCCTCCGTCAGCCGGCCGGACAGCGTTCCCGGGTCGAACCGGCACAGGCGCGGGTCGTCGATCTGGCCGTCGACCAGGCCGTCGAGGCCGTCGCACGCGGCCATCACGGCGTTGTGCAGCAGGAAGATCTTGTCGTTCGGGATGGTGTTGCGCGCGATCCACGCCTGGTAGCCGATCAGCGCGGTGTAGTACGCGCCCGGCGCGGCGGCGATGACGCCGTCGAAGTCGCGCGGGTAGCGCTGGGCCAGCAGCAGGCCTTCGCGGCCGCCGTTGGAGCAGCCGTTGAAGTACGACTTCACCGGCGCCTTGCCGTAGAACGCCTTGATGATGTGCTTGGACACCTTCGACAACGCGTGCGGCGCGCGGAAGAAGTAGTCGTCGCGGGCCTTCTGGCCGGACGCGGCCCACGTCGTGTCGAACGGGTTCTCCGGCGACACCTGGTGCCCGTCGTCGGTCGCCGCCACCGCCGCGTCACCGAACGCGGGACCGCAGCCGGACGGGAAGTCCGGGTCGTCGATGATCCCGCAGAACCCGCCGCAGCCGTACTGGAGGTAGCGACCCTGGTAGCCGCGCATCGGCAGCTTCAACTGGAACCCGACGGCCGGCTCGATCGTGCCGCGCACGTCGCAGAACTCCGTGGAACCGGCCACGACCTCGGCCGACGTCACCCGCGTACGGGCGTCCGGCACGTCGAACGAGCGCACCAGATCTGCGCAGGAACGCACCGGTCGTGTTCCCGGAGCGGCCACGGCGGGAGCGGTCCCCGCCGCCACCGTCCCCAGAACGAGCAGAGATACCAACACCTTGCGGAACATTCGAGCGTCCTTCCCCCTTAGTCGGACGTACGGGGGAAGTGTTCCAGCTAACCCACGTGCACGCGTGGGCGTCGGGTCGGATCCTCTTCAGCCGAGCGGATGATCTCCCGTACGACTGGAGGCGTATCACCGCGGCCGAGGATCAGGTAGCGGAACAGGTGCCCCAGCGGGTTGCCTTCCGACCACTCGAAGTGCGCGTGCGGGATCACGCCGGTCGAGTCGCGCAACGCCAGCAGGATCGCCGCGATCGCGTTGGGGGCGGCGGGAGCGGACGCGCGCAGCACGCGGTGGCCGTCCACCTCGACGCCGCGCACGCACAGCACGTGGCTGAACGCCGACGGGTCGACGATGTCGATCTCCAGGAAGATCACGTCGGCCGTGCCCGGCACCGGGTTCATGCCGCGCTGCTCGGTCTCCTTCTCGTCGTACTCCGCCTTGTCGCCCGCCTGGCGGCGGTTCGCGATCAACGTGATCCTCCCGTCGTTCGCGATCGTGTCGGTGACGAACCTCCGCGCGTTCTCATCGAACTTGATCTTGTCGACGCGCAGCTCGGTCGTGCGGGAGACGCGCGACACCAGGGAGATCACGACGATGCCGAGGATGAAGCCGAACGAGATGGTGATGCCGTCCGGCTTCTCGATCACGTTCTCCACCAGCGCGTACAGCAGCACCAGCGTCAGCACGGTGAAGCCGGTCGTCGCGCCGCGCTGCCTCTTGCGCCACGCCGAGACCGTCACCGCGAACGAGCCGGAGACCATCATCGCCAGGATGCCGGTCGCGTAGGCACCGGCCTGCGCGTTGACGTCGGCGTTGAAGATGATCGTGATGATGATGCAGATGACCGTGTAGACGATCACGACGGGACGGACCGCACGTCCCCATTCCGGTGCCATGCCGTACGAGGGCAGGTACCGCGGCACGATGTTGATCAGGCCGGCCATCGCCGACGCGCCGGCGAACCACAGGATCAGGATGCTGCTGATGTCGTAGACCGTGCCGAACGCCTCACCGAGCAGCTCGTGCGCGAGGTACGCGAGCGCCCGGCCGTTCGCGGGACCGCCTGCCTCGAACTTCTCCTGCGGCACCAGCACGGTGCTGATGAACGACGTGGCGACCAGGTACACCGACATGATCAGCGCGGCGGTCGTCAGCAGCTTGCGCGTGTTGCGCACCCGGCTCTCGAGGCGTTCCTCCGGCGTCTTCCCCGAGGCCTCGACGAGCGGCATCATGCTCACGCCGGTCTCGAAGCCGGACAACCCGAGCACCAGCAAGGGGAACGCCAGGACCGCGGGTCCGACCACGCCGAAGAACCCGTCGCCGTGCGCCCCCAGCGCCGACACCCAGCGATCAAGGGCGTCCGGCGTCGCGAAGACGTCCACGAGGCCCACCACGACCACGACGGCGTTCAGGGTGAGGAACACCGCCACCAACGGGATCGCGACGCCCACGGCCTCGCTGAAGCCCATCAGGAACACGCCGCCGAGGACCAGCAGCAGCACGATCGTCAGCCACAGCTCGGTGCCGTGCAGCGCCTCCGGCACGTACGGGTTCTCCAGCGCGTGCACCGAGGCGTCGGCGGCGGACAGCGTGATCGTGATGATCCACGACGTCGCCACGAACCCCAGCAGCACCAGCACGAAGATCTTGCCGCGCCAGAACGGCAGCAGGTTCTCGAGCATCGCCACGGACCCCTGGCCGTTCGGGCTCTCCTTCGCCACCCGGCGGTACATCGGCAGCATGCCGAGCAGCGTCAGGGCCACGATGAGCAACGTCGCCAGCGGGGACAGCGCGCCGGCGGCCAGCGCGGCGATGCCGGGCAGGTACGACAGGGTCGAGAAGTAGTCGACGCCCGTGAGCGTCATGACCTTCCACCACGCGTGCGGCTTGGCGTGCGACTCGTGACTCTCCGGGCCCGAGGGCGCCACCCGGTCCGCGAGCAACCACCTGCCCAGCGGTCCGCCGGGGGGTGCCGGGCGTTCCGGGCTCGGGACCTCGGCGGGGATGGCGTACTCCGTGCTCATGGCGCGAAGCATGGCACGGCCGGATCACTGGGGTCGGAAGTCCGCCGGGAAACCCGCTTCCTGAATGGACAAACCGGACGGGCGCAACATTCCGATGCTGCCCTGCGCGTGCAGGTCGAGGAACATGTCCACAACGTCCGGATCGAACTGTTCGCCCCGCCCTGCCCAGAGTTCTCGCCGGGCGCGGTTCTCGTCCAGTGCGGTCTGATGTGGACGGTTCGACCGCATCGCGGCCCACGCCACGCACACGGACAGGATCCTCGCCTCGGAGCGGATGTCCGCGCCGCGCAGCCCGTCCGGGTACCCGGCGCCGTCGTAGCGCTCGTGCTGCTGCCTGATCACGTGCGCCACGCCCGCGAAACCCGGCACCATCCGGGCGAGCCGGTAGCCGAAATCGGGGTGCTGGCGCAACAACCGCCACTCCTCCTCGGACAGCGCACCGGGTTTGGTCAGCACGACCTCGGGGATGATGACCTTGCCGATGTCGTGCAGGCGCCCGGCCAGCTGGGTGATCCTGATCGTGGGCGCGTCGAGCCCGAACTCCCCCGCCGCCACACCGGCCCAGCGCGACACCGAACGGCTGTGGTCGTAGCGGTGCAGCCACCCGTCCACCCGGTCGGCCACCTGGCAGAGGAACTCCGCCATCGCGCCGTCGGTGTCCGGGTCGACCGCGGGCAGCGGCTCCGGGCCGACCGCGATCCTGTTGCGCCCGGCCGCTTTCGCCGCGTACAGCGCGCGGTCCGCGATCACCACGATGTCGTCGGGGCCGTCGCCGTGCGTCGGGAAGCTCGCCGAGCCCACCGACACCGTGACGGACAGCGGGATGTCGTCGTTGCCCGCGTTGACCGGGATCGGCTTCTCCGCCACGCGTTCGCGCAGCCGGTTCGCGATCACCGACAGGCGGCCGGGGCCCGCGTCCGGCACGAGCAGCGCGAACTCCTCGCCGCCGTACCGGGCGAGCACCTCACCGGAGCGCGACGCGGCGCGCAGCCGTGCCGCGACCTCCATCAGCACGTCGTCGCCCGCGGGGTGGCCGTAGTTGTCGTTGATCGACTTGAAGCGGTCGACGTCGATGATGAACACCGCCACCGACCCGTCGCTGCGCCTCGCGCGCGAGATCTCCAAGGGCAGCTGGGCCTCGAAGAACCGCCGGGTGTGCAGGCCGGTGAGACTGTCGGTGATCGCGAGCTTGCGCTGGTCCGCGACGAGCCCCGCGAGCCGCGCGATGATCAGCAGCGACAGCAGCGCGCTGCCCCCGGCGATCACCAGGACGTCCTGCGACGACTGGCCCACGTCGTGCACCAGCATCAGCACCGGGGCGGCGAGCGCGGCCGAGCACAGCGCGATGATCCGGCCGCGGCTCAGGCCGACGTCCTTGACGTGCGCGCGGTCGACGAGGCGCGCCATCGTCGGGTGCAGCGCCGCCGCGCCCATGCACAGGTTCGCCGACAGCCAGATGGCGTCGAGGAAGTTGCCCGCGTGGTAGCTGCCGTCGAGGCGTTGCAGCACGTAGATCGTGTCCGCCGTCAGGATGCCCAGCAGGTTGCACGTCAGCAGGACGAACGCGCGCGGGCGGGGACCCGCCCCGAAGATCAGCCGCAGCGCCACCACGAACAGCGCCAGGTCCATCATCGGGAAACCGAGCGACGCGATCTTGGCGAGGACCGGCGAGGTGAGCCGCGCCTGCGGGCCTATCACGTAGAGCCAGGACGCCATGCCCGCGACGACGGCGAGCACCGCGGCGTCGAGCAGGCTCGGCAGGTCGAGACCCGGCGTGCGGCGGCGGATCAGCAGGATCACGCCCGCGACCATCAACGGGTAATGGCCCAGGTAGAAGATGTCCGCGTAGGACGGGTAATCCTTGTGGTCGAAGATGTAGTGCGATGCGTAGAACGTGAGGTCGGCGATCGCGTAAACGACCTGACTGAGTGCGAGGAACACCCATGGCCGCCTCCATTGGGGGCGGTTGCGCTTGACACCGGCGAATGTCGCGATCGCCGCCGACGCGCTGATCGTGCAGTAGAGCACCACGCGCACGGTTTGGCCTGTCGTCCCCGCGGGGCTGACCGGAATCAGGTAGTAGACGCCCAGCAGCAGGTGACCCGCCACCAGGTACATCCACCACGCTCCGGTGCTGCCGGCACGGAAGACGGTCACACGAGACCCCTCGTTCTACGACTGTGGTCGAGCCAGGTGATGATGCCCGACTTGGGATGATCGCGGCACCGTCGTTACTCCAATGAGGTGACCCACCATTACTGACGTTACCGCAAATCCCGGTTCTGTTTTCCACCGCTGCGGCGACGTTGATCTCCCGTGTCGCCGATCCGTGCCGGCGGTGCTCCCCGAACGATTTTGGCACGACTTTTCGCTGCTCGACGGTGATTCGCCCACCTGGCGTGCCGGACAATTCCGATCCGCCGGTCGGTAAGCGGCATCCGTGCGACCTTCGTCGTTGACAGTTGCTGGTTCACAACTTCTCGCGGGCGGTGCACGCGGTGATCAACGGACTATCGTGAGGCCGTGGACGGCGTTCGGTTCGGGGTGCTTGGGCCGCTGCTCGTCACGCACGAGGGGCGGGCCGTCCGGGTTCCCGCAGGCCAGCCGCGCCAGGTGCTCGTGCTGCTGCTCCTGCACGCCGGTCAGGCCGTCAGCGTCGACCACCTCAT
The DNA here is from genome assembly GCF_024125735.1 of Lentzea sp. HUAS12. Lineage (NCBI taxonomy): Bacteria > Bacillati > Actinomycetota > Actinomycetes > Pseudonocardiales > Pseudonocardiaceae > Lentzea > Lentzea sp. HUAS12. The sequence goes on along the minus strand of NZ_CP099738.1, from coordinate 8,168,197 downwards.
GTCGGTCCTGTGGGACGGTGATCCGCCCGCCAGCGCGCGCAAGGCCGTGCAGGTGCACGTCTCGCAGCTCAGGAGGGCTCTCAGGGGCCTTCCCGGGGTGTCGCTCGAGTGGTCGGGGCACGGCTACCGGCTCGACGTCCCCGACCGGTCGCTCGACCTCCAGCTCTTCCGCGAGGCGCGGGACCCCGACGAGGCGCTCGGGCACTGGCGCGGACCGGCGCTCGCCGAGCTGACGACGAACACCCAGCTCGCGCACCAGCTGGAGGAGGAACGCCTCGCGGCGATCGAGAGGCGTGCCGAGAAGGCCGTCGCGGACGGCCGGCACCACGAGGTCATCGGCGAACTGACCGGGTACGTCACCGAACACCCGACCAGGGAGCGGCTGCGGGGCGCGCTGATGGTGGCGCTGCACCGCAGCGGGCGGCAGGCGGACGCGCTGCGGACGTACGACGAGGGCCGCCGGCGGCTGGCGGAGGAGCTCGGGCTCGACCCCGGCCAGGAGCTGCGGGACCTGCACGCCGCGATCCTGCGGGGCGAGGTCCCCGCCGTGCCGCGCGAGCTGCCCGCGAGACCCGACCCGTTCGTCGGGCGCCGGGCGGAGATCGCGCTGATCAGCGGGGCTTCCGAGAGCGTGATCGCCGTGCACGGACCCGGTGGGCAGGGCAAGAGCGCGCTCGCCACCGCCGCCGCGCACGAGATGGCGGAACTCTTCCCGGACGGACAGCTGTACGTGGACCTGCACGGCGCCACGCCGGGTCGTTCGCCGCTGTCCCCCGCCGAGGTGATCAGGCGGTTCCTGCGCGCGCTCGGCACGCCGCCGCTGGCCGTTCCGACCGACGTCTCCGAGGCCGCCGCGCTCTACCGGTCGACGCTCGCGAGGCGGAAGGTGCTGGTGCTGCTGGACAACGCGGTGGACGCGGCGCAGGTCGGCCCGCTGCTGCCCGGTGAACCCGGCTCCACCGTGCTGATCACCAGCCGCCGGATGCTCGCGACGCTGAGCGCCCGGCACGTGCGGCTCGACCCGCTGCCCGAGGCCGACGCGCTGCGGTTGCTGGGCGACGACGGCGAGGCGGCCCGCGAGGTCGCGCGGGCGTGCGACCACCTGCCGCTGGCGCTGACGATCGCGGCGGCGCGACTGCGCTCGCGGCCGGACTGGACGACGGCGACGCTCGCCCGGCGGCTCGCGGACCGGCGGCACCGGCTGGACGAGCTGGACTTCGACGACCTCGGCGTCCGGTCGAGCTTCCAGCTGGGCTTCGAGGGGCTGGGGGCCGCCTCGACGCGGGCGTTCACGCTGGTGTGCAGCCTGAACGTGCCTTCGGTCAGCGAGCCCGTGGTGCGCGCGTTGCTCGGGCAGGAGGACGTGGACCGCGCGCTGGACCCGTTGGTGGACGCGAAGCTCGTGGAGCCGTGCGGCCCGGAGCGGTACCGCGTGCACGACCTGCTGCGGCTCTTCGGCGCCGAGCAGGTGACCGACGAGAGGCAGGAAGCACTCTCGCGCGCGCTCACGCACTACCGCTCGACGCTAGCCGCGGCGCTGAAAGCGTTGCGACCGCACGCTTACGGCGCGCTCACCTACTCCGCCGCCGGGCAGGCCGTCGACGAGCCGCTGCGATGGCTGACCGACGAGGCCGAGAACCTGTTGGCGGCGGCGCGTTCCACCGTGGCCGACCCGGCGCTGGCCGAACAAGGCCTCGCGATCGCGCACATGCTCTACCCGCACCTGTTCAAGCAGGACAGGGTCGCGGACCTGGTGGAACTGGGGCAGATCGCGGACCAGGCGGCGCGCACGACCGGGACGTCGGCCGCGGTGCAGACCGCGCTCCTGGTGCAGTCGGCGGCCAACCGCCGGATCGGCTCGTTCGACACCGCGCGCAGGCAGCTGGAGGAAGTGCTCGAAGCGCGCGCCGACGACCCGTTCGGGCAGGGGCGCGCGCTCGCCGGCATCGGGACGATCCAGCGCGAGCTCGGCGAACTGGAGCAGGCCGCCGCGACCCTGACGCGGGCGGTCGAACTCATGTCGGAGCACGGACCCGCTGGTGCGCAACGGGTTCCGTTGTCCGCGCTGGCGCAGGTGCACCAGGTCGCCGGGCGGTACGAGGAGGCGCTCGACGCGGCATCGGAGAGTCTCGCGCTCGCCCGTGAACACGGGGACGAGGCCGGGACGGCGTATGCGCTGGCGTCGCAGGGCCAGGCGCTGTTCAAGCTCGGCCGGCTGGACGAGGCCGAGGCGGCGTTGGGCGAGTGCATCGCGCTGTGCCGGGTGACGGGCGAGCACAACGACGAGTGGCAGGCGTTGCTGTGCCGCGCGAAGGTGTTGCTGGCAGCGGGAAAGCCCTCACCGGCCACGGAGGACGCGCAGCGCTGCCTGGAGATCACGAACGCCCGCGGCGACCGCTACGGCGAGGGCGTGGCGCACCTCGTGCTCGCCGAGGCGGGCCTGGAAACGCACGCGGACCGGGCGGCCGAACTGCTTGGCACACCCGGTCTGCGCAGGGACAACCTGTTGGACGGTCTGATCGGCTAGCTCAGCGCCAGGATCAGCCGCAGTGCTCGAAACCGCTGGTGTAGCTGGAGGAACCGACCATGCCGCCCCACTTGACGCACTTGCCGGGAGCCTTCTTCTTCACGGGACCGGCGTAGTAGCCGTACTCGTCGCGGTCGGTCGTGCGGGCCTCGCCCTGGACCTCGAGGAACGCGCCGACGTCGGAGGCCGTGCCGATCTTGGTGGTCTTGATCGCGACGACGCAGTTGTAGCCGTTGGAGGCGTTGTACAGCAGGGAGACGCGGGCACCGGTGACGTTGGCGCCGTCGATCACCTTGTAGCCGTCGCCGCAGGCCTCTTCGGGGGTGTACGGGTTGGTGGTGCCACCGCCGCCGCACTTGTTGTTCGACTTGTAGTTCTTGGTGCCGTAGTACAGGATCGTCGTCCCGGAGAACTTGATCTTCTGCGGGGTGCCGTTCAGCAGCTGCTCGAAGTGCAGGTGCGCACCGGTCGAACCGCCGGTGTTGCCGACGTTGCCGATGGTCTGGCCCTGCGAGACGCTCTGGCCGACCGACACCTTCTGCGCGGAGAGGTGGGCGTAGCGCGTGGTCCAGCCGCTGCCGTGGTCGATCTCGATCCAGCGGCCGTAGCTCGTGCTGCCCTCGTTGCGGACCTTGCTGACCGTGCCGGACGCGGACGCGACGACCGCGTCACCCTCGTCCGCGCTGCGGTTGAGGTCGATCGCGAGCTGCGGGCTGTGGTTGGTCCTGGTCTGCCCCGACCACGTCTGCCCGCACGGGAACGGCAGCTCGAAGTTGGTGGCGGCGCTGGCCTGCGGGCCGCCGAGCACCAGCACGCCCAGTCCGATCGCGAGTCCGGCGACCCCCGAGACCACTCTCTTGAAGTTCATGGTTTTCCCCTCAGTCATCCGAAGACCCGTCGGACCTTCGTGTATGGCGCTTTCCGTGGCTTTTTTGAGCTCGCTGATCTGGGTGCTGTCGCCGTCACGTGACGGCGACAGCACCCAGGTTCTTGTTGTCACCCAGATGAAGGGCGACGTGCGGGTGGGGTCGTTGTCCGGGCAGTGGTGCACGCCTTAGGACGCGCCCACCTCGCCGCCGGCTCCCCGGGAGCAGAGATGACCGTTGCCAGTTGGCGCTTGGCGCTGACAGGCAGGTCCGGGTCTACCTCAGGTCAGCAACGGATGCTGGTGCGCCCGGTGGGCGTGTTGCCGCCCCACTTGATGTTGCCGACGGCGTGGGTGCACACGCTCAGGGTGTTGGTGCCGGACGACCAGTTGTCCGCCTTGTTGCTCGCGCACTTCAGGCCCTCGAGCGAGTAGGGCGCGCTCGAGCCGGTGGCGACCGAGACGCAGACCTCCCAGTTGGAGTGCGAGGAGCGGAAGCCCTCCCACACGTAGGTGTAAGCCCAGTTCTTGTTGCAGCCCTTGAACTGCTTGACCGAACCGATGGTGGTGCCGCCGCTCGTGATGTACGCGGTGGAACCGATCTGCGTCACCGGCCCGCAGCCCGGCGCCGACTCGGCCTGCGCGGGCGCGGACAGCCCGAGCATCGCGCCGCCGACGATCACGGCCGCACCGAGCGCGCTGGCGATCTTGCTGAACATGCTTCTCCCTCAACGGTTCTACTGTGGTGCAGGTGCAGGTGGTCAGTCGGTGATGTAGCCGGTCACGGCGCGCCCCCTCAGCAAGCGCTCGACGCGAGGCGGGCGGTGCGGTGCACGCCGTTGGAGTCGACGTAGAGCACCTCGCCGCGGGCGCAGCCGGGCGCGTGGACCATGTTTCCCCAGTGGTTGCCGGGCGTTCCCGCCGCGACGAAGCCGACGTGGTCGCTGCCCGACCACACCGTGATGCGCAGAGCCGAGTCGCCGCCCGAGTAGTTCGAGACGCGCACCCAGTTCGTCCTGCAACCGGGCGACCACCGCAGCTCCGCCGTGCCGCCCGTGTACATGGGCGCGGTGTCGGCGGTGGTGGAACCACCGCTGCACCCGGCGGACACCGGGTCCTTGTCGTTGCACCCGCGCCCGCTGCAGGACGCGGCCTGTGCGTCCGGCGCCATCAGGAGCGTGAACGCGGCCGCGGCGATCAGGGCTGTCGACTTCATGACGCAGACACTGCCGACCGGCACTCACAGCGACCTGACAGCTGCACCCGGTCAGATGTCAGCGCGGTGTCAGAAGCCCATGTCAGCGATCGGTGCGCGAGCGGTCAGCGGGTTCGGTGAAGGTGTTGGCATGACGTGGTTGCGCAAGCCCTGGGTGGGCCCGTTGGCGTTCGTGGTGGTGGCTTTCGTGGCGTTCTCGCTGCCGCCGTACCTGACCGGTGATCGGCTGCAGTCGCGCGTGCAGTCGGACTGGGGACCGCACTACCCCCTGCTCGTCGTGCACGTCGTCTGTGCGTCGATCGCCATCCTCACGTGCGTGGTGCAGATCTGGCCGTGGTTCCGCGCCCGCTTCCCTTCGTGGCACCGCCGCGTCGGCCGCGTCTACGTGCTCGCGGGCGTGCTGCCCGCCGGTCTGTCGGGCCTCGTCATCGGCTGGATGACGCCGTTCGGCCCGGTCGCCCAGGTCAGCAACGTCCTGCTCGCCGTGCTGTGGCTGGCCTTCACGTGGCTGGCGTGGCGCGCGGCCCGGCAGCGGCGGTTCCGCGACCACCGCAAGTGGATGATCCGCAGCTTCGTGCTCACCGTCTCGATCATCACGAACCGCATCTGGGGCGTGCTCGCGTTCCTGGCGTTCGCCGACCGCGTGCCGGAGGCGGAACTGCCCGCGACGATCTCCGGGATCTCGACGTGGGCGGGGTGGACGATCCCGTTGCTGATCTCGCAGTGGTGGCTCGAGCGCAAGCCGCAGCGGGCTCCCGCCGAGCGGCGTGAGGCCGTTCCCGTGTGACGGCCGGGCGACTACGGTCGGCGTTCATGAGGCTACTGCTCGCTGTGCTGATGATGGTCGTGCTCGCCCCGGTCGCGTCCGCCGCACCGGCGGCCCCGCCGACCGCGAGGTGCGAGTTCATCCCGACGCCGGAGAACCCGGCCGCCCGCCCGGTCCAGCCGCCGCGCGCCGTCGTGCCCGCGCGCGGCACCGTGAAGGTCACCATCGTGACGAACTACGGCGTCGTCATCGCCGCTCTCGACCGAGCCAACGCGCCGTGCGGCGTCGAGAACTTCGCCCACCTGGCGCGGAGCTGGTTCTACACGATGACGCAGTGCTGGCGCCTGACCGACACCACGCGCCTGGGCGTGCTGCAGTGCGGTGACATCTACCGCGCCGAGGAGGGCGGCCCCGGCTACCGGTTCGCCGACGAGGTGACGGGCAAGGAGACCTACGGCCGCGGCACCATCGCGTACGGCAACCAGGGGCCGGGGACGAACGGCAGCGAGTTCTTCATCGTGCACTCGTTCGCCAACATCCAGCCCGTCTACACGGTGATGGGGCACGTCACCCACGGCATGGACACGCTGGACCGGATCGTCGCCGCGGGCATCGTGCCGCAGCCGGACGGCCTGCTCGACGGCGCTCCGAAGAAGCCGGTGAGGATCCTGCACGTCGTCGCTGGTTAGGGTGTGGCCCGTGCGGAAGATCCTGGTCATCGGTATCGGCGCGGGCAACCCAGACCACCTGACGGTGCAGGCCGTCAAGGCGTTGCAGACGGTCGACGTGTACTTCGTGCTGGACAAGGGGTCCGTGAAGCAGGAGCTCGTCGACCTGCGCGCGTCCATCCTGGCGGCGCACGTGACGCGCCCGTACCGCTGGGTCGAGGGCCGCGACCCGGACCGCGACCGCACCCCCGCCGACTACGCCGCCACCATCGAGAAGTGGCGCCGCGACCGCGCCGACGTGGTGCTGTCGCTGCTGTCGGAGCTGGGCGAGGACGAGGTCGGCGCGTTCCTGGTGTGGGGCGACCCGTCCCTGTACGACTCGACGCTGGCGATCCTCGACGACCTGCTGGGCCGCGGCTCGGAGTTCTCCGTGGAGGTGATCCCGGGCGTCACGTCGGTGGCGGCGCTGACGGCCGGCCACCGCGTGGCGCTGAACCAGGTCGGCAGGCCGGTGCAGATCACGACCGGCCGCCGCCTGGCCGAGGGGTGGCCGTCCGATGTGGACGACGTGGCCGTGATGCTGGACGCGTCGTACTCGTTCGAGGGCGTGGACCCCGACACGTGGATCTACTGGGGCGCCTATCTGGGGATGCCGGACGAGATCCTGGTGTCGGGGCGGGTCGGGGACGTGGCGGCGGAGATCCGTTCGGTGCGGTCCGCTGCTCGTGAGCGCAAGGGCTGGATCATGGACACCTACCTGCTGCGCCGGCCCTGACTTCTCCTACTCGGCGACCAGCCGCTCGACGGAGCGGACGACGAGGTCCCTGTTCGCGTTCGGCGTGCTGAACGCGAGGATCGACATGTGCACGACCAGGTCCAGCAGGTCCGTGGCGTCGAACGCGGCGGTGATCCTGCCGTCCGCCTGGGCCTGGGCGACGGCCTCGACCTTGTGCCGGTACGCCTCGGCCTCCGGCTCCGGAACGGACTCGAACCCGTTCTCGAGCCGGTGGTACGCCGCGAGCCTGAGCAGGCGCGGCTCCTCCTGGTAGGCGTCGAACAGCCTGCCCGCGTAGCCGGGGAGGTCGTCGGGCGTGATCGGCACGTCGCGGACGACCCGGTCGATCTGGATCTTCAACAGCTCGGTGAACAGCCCCTCCTTGCTGCCGAAGTAGGCGTAGATCATCGCCTTGTTGCACCCGGCCTTGGCCGCGATGCGGTCGACGCGCGCGCCGGCGATGCCGTACTCGGCGAACTCGTCGAGAGCCGCTTCGAGCAGGTTCGCCTTGGTCGCTTCCTTGTCCCTCGCCACGTCGTCCATCTTAACCAACCGGTTGGTCGAGACAACTAACCGTTTAGTTGACTGGCCGACGCGGACGTGCTTACCTAGCTCTATCAACCAAACGGTTAGTTAACTCATCCAACCGGTCAGTCAGGGAGCGGGTCATGAAGGTCGCACTGGTCACGGGCGCATCGTCCGGCATCGGCGAAGCCACGGCGGTTGAGCTGCACAAAGCCGGCTACACGGTGTACGCCGCGGCGCGGCGGGTGCAGCGGATGGAAGGGCTGGCGGCGCAGGGCGTCAAGGTGCTCGAGATGGACGTGACCGACGACGAGTCGATGGTCACGGGCGTCAAGAAGGTCATCGCGGAGTCCGGGCGGATCGACCTGCTGGTCAACAACGCCGGCTACGGGTCGTACGGGGCGTTCGAGGACGTGCCGCTGTCCGAGGGCAAGTACCAGTTCGAGGTGAACGTGTTCGGGCTCGCCCGGCTGGTGCAGCTGGTGGTCCCGCACATGCGGGCGCAGCGGAGCGGGCGGATCGTGAACGTCTCGTCCATCGGCGGCAAGATCTACGAACCGCTTGGCGGCTGGTACCACTCCACGAAGTTCGCGGTGGAGGGGCTGAGCGACTCGCTGCGGCTCGAGCTGAAGCCGTTCGGGATCGACGTCGTGGTGATCCAGCCCGGCGCGATCAAGACCGAGTGGGGCGGGATCGCCGTCGAGAACCTGCGCAAGCGGTCCGGCGAGGGCGCCTACAAGGAGCAGGTGCGGCAGCTGTCGGCGTTCTTCGGGCAGGTCGAACGCGGTTCGGAGCCCAAGGTGATCGCGGACGTGATCGTGAAGGCGGCCGAGGCGAGGAGGCCGCGCACGAGGTACGCGGCGGGGTTCGGTGCGGGGCCGATCCTGTTCGCGCGCAGGGTGTTGCCGGACCGAGGGTTCGACGCGCTGTTCCTCGGCGCGATGCGCCGCGCGGGGCGTGTCTGAGCAGGTACCTTCGGTTCAGAACCACCGAGGGGAGTCGTGTGCACGAGGGGCTGTCGCCGGAAGCCGAGAAGCTCTACCTGGCGATGCTGCGCGGGGACGCCGACGCCGGGCTCGACCCAGCACGCGAGGAGCTCGAACGGCTGGGGCTGATCAGGAACAACGACGTGCGCCCGCCCCGGTCTGCATTGGCGGCGATCGCCTCCGGCCACGAGGCCGCGGCCGCGCGGGCGCGTGAGACCGCCGAGGTCCTGGCCGCCGCCTATGCCGAGCGCGGTGCGAAGGAGGTCGACTTCGTCGAGGTGCTCAAGGGCGCGGACGAGGTGATCAGCACGTTCGAGGAGATGCAGAGCCAGGCCAAGTCGGCGATCCGGGCGCTCGACCCCGGTTCGTACCTGAGCCCGCAGCCGGAGGCGAGTCCCGCGCAGCCTCCGGCGCTGGCCCGCGGCATCGCGTACCGGGTCGTGTACGAGTCGGCGCTGCTGCAGACCGAACGCGGGCTCGCGTCGGTGCAGGAGAGCATCGCGGTGGGTGAGCAGGCGCGGACGTTCCCCGGCGTGCCGCTCAAGCTCGTGATCGCCGACTCGGACCGGGCGTTGATCGCGGTGCCGACCGTCACGGGCGGGAACGTCGTGGCACTTCTCATTCACCCGTCCGTGCTACTGAGCGCGTTGATCGAGTTGTTCGAGGCGTTCTGGCGGATGGCCGTGTCGATCACGCCCGGCAGCCAGGAGGACACGAACGCGGAGCCGACGACGGCCACCCGGCAGCTGATGGCGCTGCTCAGCGCCGGTCTGACGGACGAGTCGATCGCGCGGGAGCTCGGCATCAGCGAGCGCACGCTGCACCGCCGGGTGAGCCGGCTGCAGCAGTTGCTGGGAGCGCAGACCCGGTTCCAGCTCGGCGTGCAGGCGTCACGGCAAGGTTGGCTCTAGTCACGAATGGTAATCGAAACGCTGATCTTCATCACTCTGTGAACACGATCGGTGACGGTTTCCAGACATGGCGACTTTCTGCCATCACCCAGGAGTGTTAAACGCGGGCTTCACCCCTTCTCCTCTGATGCAAGCGCGGCCTCACCCGGCCGTGCGGGGGCAGGAAGGGATCCACCAGTGAGGAAGTACTTCAGAGGCGGCATCGCCGCGGTCACAGGGGCGTTGATCGCGACGAGCATCGTGCTCACGCCGACGGCGGGCGCGGCCGCCAAGCAGGACCCGGACACGCAGAAGCTCGCGGGCGCGCTCGCCACCCAGAAGGTCACCTGGGAGGAGTGCACCTTCCCCGGCGTCGCACCCGAGACCGTCGCGAAGTTCAAGACCGTCAAGGGCCTCGCCTGCGCGACCATCCAGGTCCCGCGCGACTGGCACAACCCCGCTGACGGCAACACGATCGGCATCCGCGTCTCCAAGACCGAGACCGCCTACAAGGGCACCAGCCGTCAGGGCATCGCGCTGGTCAACCCCGGTGGCCCCGGCGGCTCCGGCCTGCCGTGGGGCGCCGCGATGGCCCTGCGCGCGCCGGTCCTCGCCGGCCAGTACGACTTCATCGGCTTCGACCCGCGCGGTGTCGGCCTCTCCACGCCGCTCACCTGCAGCTACACCGTCCCGAACAGCACCGACGTCAACGTGCTGAACAAGGCGAAGGTCGACGGCTGCCTCGAGAACCCGCTGACGCAGTTCATCAACACCGAGCAGACCACCTACGACATGGACTTCATCCGCGTCGTGCTCGGCGAGAAGAAGATGAGCTACATCGGCTACTCCTACGGCACGTGGCTCGGCACCTGGTACGCCGCCACGTTCCCGAGCAAGGCGCACCGCTTCCTGCTCGACTCGGCCGTCGACGCCTCGCAGTCGACCCTCGAGAACACCTGGGACCTGCAGCCGCGCACCCGCGACCGCCAGTTCCAGGAGGCGCTGCTGCCGTTCATGGCGCGCAGCGACGCCAAGTACGGCCAGGGCACCGACCCGATGGAGATCCGCCGCAACTGGGAGAAGGCCGGCGGCACCCGTGAGTTCGTCGGGCAGCTGTTCGTCGCGTGGTTCGTGATCCCGGCCATGTACGACACCTCGCAGTACCACGTGGCCGCGTCCGCCGTCGCGTCCGTGATCGACGCCGCCGCCACCGAGGGCACCGCCTCGTCGTCGGAGAAGGTCGAGCAGATCGTCGCGAAGATGCTGACGATCCCGGGCCTCACCGACGAGAACAAGGCGTTCATCGCGAAGGCCAAGAACAACGCGCTCGCCGCCATCGCCAAGAAGGAGCGCGTCGCGGTGAAGACCACGACCGCCGCCGCCGAGGTCGAGACCTGGGACGCGTCGTTCGAGGCGATCCGCTGCCAGGACGGCCAGTGGAACCAGAACCTGCACTACTGGAACTACTGGCTCGCGGACCTGACCGTGAACGCGCCGTTCATCGCGCCGTTCATGAGCACGCCGCTCTGCGCCTACTGGCCGGCCAAGACCTCGATGCCGAAGCCGGACAAGAAGACGTTCCCGCGCCTGCTGATCGCGCAGTCCGAGCTCGACGCCGCCACCGCGTACGAGGGCGGCCTCGCCACCGCGAAGGCGCTGCCGGGCGCCAAGTTGATCAGCGTCGACAACGAGGGCTCGCACGGCCTGTTCCCGTACAACACGGACTGCGTCGACGACCCGATCGTCGCCTACTTCCAGACGGGCATCACCCCGCGCAAGCAGTTCACGGGCTGTCAGGCGCTGCCGCTGCCGAACGAGGACAAGACGTACGACGTCGGCGGCAAGCTCACCAACGGCAAGGTGAAGATCAAGATGATCACGCCGGCCGTCAAGGAGGCCAACAAGATCGTCAAGGACCTGCTGAGCGGGTCTTCGACGGCGGCGGCCGACGAGTCGGGCATGCCGGCCAACCTGTAGTGCTGCTGTAGAGCTGCGGCCCCCGGCGCGATGCGCCGGGGGCCGTTTCCATGCTCGGGGTGGTGGGGCGGCGGTTGTGGTGGGGGCGGGTGGTGCGGCGGACGGGCCGGCGGGGTGGTGAGGACACTGCAGAGCGGCGACGCAGGGGCATCGAAGCTGGGGCAGGCAGGGCACGGGGCAGCACGGAGCACGGCGGGACGGCGGCAGCGCGGCGGGGATGCGCGGAGCGCGGCGGCAGCGCGGCGGCACGGTGGCGCGGCGAGGCGAGGGCAGCGCGGCGGAGCAGTGCGGTGGCGCGGAGGCCGGTGGCGGGTCACGACACCCGTGCGGGCCTCTAGCGCTGCCACCACTTCTTGCGCACCACGTCCACGATCACGCACGTGATGTTGTCCGGGCCCCCGTTGCCGTTCGCCAGAGCGACCAGCTGCCAAGCCGCCTCCGTCGCGTCCTCAGTGGACAGCAGGATCTCGTGCACGTCACCGAGGTCCGTGTAGTCGGTGAGGCCGTCGCTGCACAGGAGGTACCGGTCCTCGACCTTGGCCTGGTGCCACGTCAGGTCCGGGTCGTGCGAGTTGCCGGACTGCAGGGCCCGCAGGACGTAGGCGCGGCGCGGGTGGACTAGGGCCTCCTCCGGCGTCATGCGGCCTGCGTCCACGAGGGCCTGGACCATGGTGTGGTCGTGGGAGAGCTGGCGGAGTTCGCCTTCCCGCAGCACGTACGCGCGGGAGTCGCCGATGTGGGCCAGCTGGAAGGCGAGGCCCTCCCAGCGGATGGCGGTCAAGGTTGTTCCCGCGCCGGCCGGGGTTTCGGCGTCGAGTCTGCGGGCGATCTCCGTGACCGCCGGGCCCAGGTCGCCCTGCCAGTCCGCCAGGACGTTGACCGCGAGTGCGCTCGCCACTTCGCCGTGCTCGTGGCCGCCCATGCCGTCCGCCACGGCCTGCAGGTCCTGGCGGACGTAGACCGAGTCCTCGTTGTGCTCGCGGACGAGCCCCGGATCGGTCGCCACGGCGATGCGCAGCTCGTGTGTCATGTCTTCAGTAGATCAGTTGTGAAGTGAGTTCACAAGCAATACGGTTGTGAACCATGGATGAGACTGTCAGCGCCGGGGACATCGCTCGCCTCGCCGAGGTGGGGCGGGCGGCCGTGTCGAACTGGCGGCGGCGGTTCGAGGACTTCCCCGCGCCGGTCGGCGGGACGGCCTCCAGTCCGTTGTACCTGTTGCGGGACGTCGAGTCGTGGTTGCAGCGCAACGGGAAGTCGTTCCGGGTGTCGCCGGCCGAGAGGCTGTGGACCCAGCTGCGGACCCACGACGACCTGAAGCTCGGTGAGGCGCTCGCCGCCTTGGACGCGGACGCGGAGACGTTCGAGTTCCTCCACGAGCGCTACCTCGAAGCTCATTCGCGGCTGCTGAACCCCACTCCGCCCGAGGTCGTCGATGTCGTGCTGAGCACCACCGACGGCGACACGGTGATCGACCCGGCCTGCGGCACCGGCAGTCTCCTCAAGGCCTCCAGGGCGCGGAACAAGATCGGGCAGGAGCTCGACCCGGTGTCCGCGGTCATCGCGCGCAGGAGGATGCCGAACGCGCAGATCTTCACCGGCGACTCGTTGCGGCACAACGGCGTCCAGGAGAAGGCCGACGCGGTCGTCTGCGACCCGCCGTGGCACGACCGGGCGTGGGGGCACGAGGAACTGGTCGGCGACGCCCGCTGGACCTACGGGCTTCCGCCGCGGGGCGAACCCGAGCTGGCCTGGTTGCAGCACTGCCTGTCGCTCACCAAACCGGGCGGGCTCGCCGCCGTCCTGATGCCGTCCGCGGCGGCGTCCAGGAGGCCCGGCAAGCGCATCCGCGGCAACCTCCTGCGCGCCGGCGCGGTCCGGGCGGTCGTCACCGTGCAGCCGGGACGCGACCTGTGGCTGCTGCGCAACCCGGTCGGCCGCGCGCCCGAACACATCGCGCTGCTCGAAGCACCGGGTCCGCTCGACCCCAACACGAGGGTCATCGACCTGCTGGACGACGACGTCGACCTCAGCCCGGCACGCCGCAGCGGCACCGACGCGTCCGCCTACCTCGCGGCCCAGCCGGCGTTCGCCCTCACACCGCTGCCCGAACTGCGAGAACAAGAAGCTCCGCCGCTGACGACGATCGGCGAACTGGTCAAAGCCGCCCCGGGCAGGCACGTCGTCACCTCCCCCACCGGCGCGACGTACGAGATCAACCCGCGCAGGCTCGACCCCGACTTCCTCGAAGGCGTGCTCCGTGCCGCGTTCGCCCGCACCCCCACCGGGTCGACCCGGCTCGACGTCAAGAGGACGCAGGTCCCCTCGCTGCCGATCGACGAGCAACGCCGCTACGGCCGGACGTTCAGGCAGCTCAAGGCACTGGAGGACGGGCTGGCGGAGGCCGCGCACCTGGTCGGGCTCGGGTACGCGGGCCTGCTGGGCGGACGGATCGGGCCGGCGTGAGAGTTAGGCTTCCCGCGTGCTGATCGCCGACCGCTACGAGATCGACGACCTGCCGCTGGGGCGGGGTGGCATGGGTGCCGTGCACGAGGGCCGGGACCTGCGCCTGGATCGGCGTGTCGCGGTCAAGCTGCTGCGCCTGCCCGGCAGTGATGACGAGGTGGCGGAACGGTTCGCGCGCGAGGCGCGGATCGTCGCGAAGCTCGAGCACCCCGGAGTGCCCGTCCTGTACGACTTCGGGACGTTCGAGCAGCGCCTGTTCCAGGTCATGCAGTTCGTCGACGGCGTCACGGTGGCCGACCTGGTCGGCGAGTTCGGCCCGCTGCCGGAGGCCTGGGCCGCGAACATCGCCGCGCAGACCGCCGCGGTCCTGGCCGCCGCGCACGAAGAGGGCATCTGCCACCGCGATCTCAAGCCCACCAACCTGATGCTGTGCCCGGACGGCGCGGTGAAGGTGCTCGACTTCGGCCTCGCGCTGCTCAAGGAGAGCGACGTGGCCCCGTTCAGCCGGGCTGGCCAGATCCTCGGCACACCGAGCTACATGGCGCCCGAGCAGATCCAGCGCGGGATCGCCGAACCGCGCAGCGACCTGTACGCGCTGGGGTGCGTGCTGCACGAGATGATCACAGGTGAACAGCTGTTCACCGGCCCGACGGCCTACGCGGTGTTCGACAAGCACGTCAAGGAAGCGCCACCGAGGACCGGGAGCGCGCTCGACCCCGTCGTCCAACGGCTGCTGGCCAAGGACCCCGGGGACCGCCCGGCCACGGCGCTCGACGTTTTCGGGGACCTGCAAGGGTTTGCGCAGGACCCACCGCCGTTGCCCGGCTTCGTGCGGGACGGCTCGACGGCGATGTACTCGAGCGTGCAGGTCAGGCCGGGATTCGGTTCACCTCGTGATCACCGGTCGCCCACAGGTGCTGCACCGCGTACGCCCGCCACGGCCGCCACGCCTCCGAACGCCTGAGCAGCGCGGCTGGCGTCGTCGGCAGGCCCAGCGCCTCCGCGGCCAGCCGGATGCCGAGGTCGGTCGGCAGGAACGCGTCGTCGTCCCCCAAAGCGCGCATCAGGATCGTCTCGACGGTCCACGGGCCGAAGCCGGGCAGCGACAGGAGCCACTCGCGCGCCACGGCCCGATCGGCGCCGGGAGACAGGTCCAAACCGGACTGCAATGCGCCGAGCAGGGCCGCCATCGTGCGGCGGCGCGACTCCGGCACCGCCAGCTCGCCCACGTCGAACGCCAGCGGGAACGAGAACAGATCCCCCACCGGCGTGCCGTAGGCGGCCACGAGCCGTGCGGCGTGCGTGCGCGCGGCCTTCGTCGAGACCTGCTGGCCCAGCACGGCGCGGATCGCGAACTCCGCGCCGTCCACCGTGCGCGGCACACGGCGGCCAGGTGCGGCGGAAACCAGCGGCGCCAAAAGGGGATCCGCGGACAACGCGGCATCCACCACCAATGGATCGGCGTCGAGGTCCAGCAGAAACCGGCAAAGGTCCAGAGCTGTGGCCGAATCGCGAGGATCGGACAGTTCCAGCGTGCAGGCGACGTGATCCGGGAACGGCTTCAGAGAGGCGATGCCGAAACCGCAAGGAAGTCGCAAGGTCCGCCGGTAGACACCGTCGCGCCACTCCTCCACCCCGGGAACGGCGGTGGCGATGAGGTGGCCGAACAGGTTGTCGGGACACAGAGGTGATTGAAAGGACAACCGTTCCGAGAACGTGCTCAGCCGCATACCGACCAGCATGACCGGATTCCCGCTGAGACGCTGGCGGGAAAGCGACATCATTCCGGACGGGGCCAACCGGGTGGACCTGCTTCGCCGCGTGAAAATCCGTGGCTAGGCTGGCCGCAGCGCCGTTGCAGCAGTTGTCGGTTTCAGCAGGGAAGGGCGGCGTCGCGTGCGATGAGAGCGGCCTGTACGCGGTTGTCGCACCGGAGTTTCGTCAGCAGTCGGCTGACGTGGGCCTTGATGGCCCCTTCCGAGAGGTACATGAGCCGTGCGATGCGTGCGTTCGCCATGCCCTGCGCCAGGTACACGAGCACTTCCTGCTCGCGTCGGGTCAGCAGGCTGATGCGGCTGCGTGCGGCGTCACGGCGTTCCGAGTCGGCACCGGTGAAGTGGTCGATCAACGCGCGCGTGGCGGACGGCGAGAGCATCGCCTCTCCGGCGGCGACGGCGCGCACGGCGTTCACCAGCGCGGCGGGTTCGCCGTTCTTGAAGAGGAATCCGGCCGCGCCGGCCCGCAGCGCGGGGAAGAGCAACTCCTCCGTCTCGGGCGTGCACAACATGATCACCTGTGTGCCGGGCACGTGCCTGCGCACCATCCGCACGGCCGCGAGGCCTTCCATGCCGGGCATGGACGCGTCCATCAGCAGCACCTGCGGGCGTTGCCGCCGCGCCATTTCGAGCGCGCCACCGCCGTCACCGGCTTCACCGACGACCACGACGCCGCCGGACCGTTCCAGCACACCGCGGACGCCGGTGCGGATCAGCACCTGGCCGTCGGCGATGCCCACGGTGATCGTGCGCGGTTTGTCCACCAGTTGCAGACCTGCGCTCGTCCACGAAGTGCTCGTCGTCAACGTCATGCGGACTCCCTGTCAGACCGGACCAGCTTCCAGTTTGTTCCCGAACGAGCACGGCGGGAAGGCAGGCATAACGAAGAGGTTGCGAACCGTCTCGGTCGTACCGAGCCGTAACGGCTCGCACGGGACGCTTCACCACGCACCACCTGCCACAACGCCGGACCGAGACAGGAACACCCTGCCGTTACGGCTGGAGGAAAGGGACTCATGACCAGCAACGGGCGTTGCGCGCTGTGCGACGGCACGATGCCTCCCGCCACCTCCGAGCAACGCAGGTCCTACTGCTCCAACGCGTGCCGCCAACGGGCGTATCGCCGCCGCGTCACCGTGTCCGCGACGGCCCCCGCGACCAGGCAGAACCTGCGCGTGCTGTCGAACCTGCCCGCCGCGCGCGACACGTTCGTCGGGCGCCAGCAGGAGCTGTCGAAGATCGACCAGCTGCTGCGCCGGCATCGTCTCGTTACGGTCGTCGGCAGTGCGGGTGCGGGCAAGACGAGGCTCGCGCTGGAGGCGGCGGGCCGGCTCAGGCGCGGGCGGACGGACCGGGTCCTGCTGGTCGCGCTGGGCGAGATCACCGCCTCCCGGGACGTCGTGCCGGCCCTGGCCGACGCGCTCGGAGTGGTCGCGCGGTCCGACGAACCGTTGCGCGACACCGTGGTCGAGACGCTCGTGAACATGAAGGCGCTCGTGGTCCTCGACAACTGCGAGCACCTCCTCGACACGTGCGCCGAACTCACCGACACGCTGCTGAACCGCTGCCCCGGCGTGCGCGTCCTCGCCACCTCCCGCGAGGCGCTGTGGATCACCGGCGAGGTCAGCTTCCACGTCGAGGGCCTTCCCGTCCCCTCAACTGACCGGGACCTGGTCACGACGGCGGCGCCCCGGTCCGAGGCGGTGAAGCTGTTCGTGGACAGGGCTCGCGAGCGCAAGCCCGACTTCCGGCTGACGCCGTCCAACACCGCCGCGGTCGCGTTGCTGTGCGCGCGGTTGGAGGGAATGCCACTCGCGATCGAACTCGCGGCGCGGTGGGTGCGGTTGTTGCCGGTCACGGACATCTGCGACCGCATGGACGAGCCGCTGGAGCTGCTGACGCTGGGCTGCCGCAAGTCGCCGTCGCGCCAGAGCTCGTTGCGCGAGGCCATCGACTGGAGCTACCGGCTGCTGGAGCCGGACGAGCAGTTCGCGCTGCGGCGGCTGTCGGTGTTCGACGGCGGCTTCGACCTGGCGGCGGCCAACGAGGTCTGCACGTCGGAACGCTCGGTGGAACCCGTGCTGGACGTGCTGTCCCGGCTGCAGGCGAAGTCGTTGATGACGGCCGTACCCGGCACGACCCGGTTCCGGCAGCTGGAGACGATCCGGTTGCACGCCAGGGAGAAGCTGCTGGCGGCGGGCGAGCTCGACACCGCCTACGAGGCGCTGGCCCGCTGGTTCACCGACCTGTCGGACGCGCTGCTCACCACGCCGCTGTCGATGCCCGCGGACGTGCAGCGCAAACTCGACGACCACGTCGACAGCCTGCTCGGCACGGTCGAATGGGCGGCCGACCGCGCTGACGAACGCCTGCTGCTGCTCACGGCGGCGCTGGCCGACTGCACCGCCCGGCGCGGACGGCTCGGCCAGGCGCGCGTGCTGCTGCGGGACGCGCTGCGGCGGCCGTCCACGCGCGACGACTACCGGTGCGTGGCCCTGAACCACGCGGCCCGGTTCGCGGCCGAGCAGGGCGACCACGACGAGGCCGTGGAACTGTCCGGTGAGGCGTCACGGCTCGTGCCCGCGAGCTCGACGGCACTGGCGATGAGCTGCCGCAGCACGTTAGCGGCCGTGCAGCGGTATTCGGGCGAGTGGGAGGCCTCGGACA
Organism: Lentzea sp. HUAS12; assembly: GCF_024125735.1. Classification (NCBI taxonomy): domain Bacteria; kingdom Bacillati; phylum Actinomycetota; class Actinomycetes; order Pseudonocardiales; family Pseudonocardiaceae; genus Lentzea; species Lentzea sp. HUAS12. The sequence continues at coordinate 8,150,094 of NZ_CP099738.1, read as the reverse complement.
AGAACAACACGGAGTGCTTGAGGGTCGCCGAGTTGTTGGGCGAGCCCCTCGCGCGTGCGCAGGTGCTGGTCGATTCAGCGCGTACGGCCTTGTTCCTCGGCAAGCACGAACGCGCCGAGGCGAACGTCATGTCCGCGTTGCCCATCTCCCGCGCGTCGGGCGTCCCCGCGCGCATCGCCTCTGCTCTGAACACACGCGGCGCCGTCGCGTTGGTGCAGGGCGACCTGGACGAGTCGGCGCACGCGTTCCAGGAGGCGTTGCGCATGGACGGCATCAACCCGTTGACCGCGCCCGACGCGCTGGAGGGTTTGGCCGTGGTCGCGTTGATGCGCGGTCAGGCCGAGCGCGCGCTACGGCTGGAAGCAACCGGACGGGCGATGCGCCGCTCTGTCGGTGTGGTGCCGAACCCGTTTTGGGCGGAAAAGGTCGCAGGGGCTATGCGCGCCGCACGGCTGATGCTCCCCGTTGCGCGCGCGGAGGCCGTCAGCACGCCGTTGACCGCCGCGGAGACCGAGGCGTTCATCCAGGACGAGGTGTGGCTGGACCGCACGGAGGCCGCGTTCGACGCGCTGGACGACCACGAACGGCGCGTGATCGCGCTGCTCGCGACGGGCCTGACCAACCAGCAGATCGCGAACCGCCTGAACGTCTCCGTGCGCACCGTGGCCTCGCGACTGCTGCGGCTGCGCGAGAAGCTGGGCCTGCAGAGCCGCGAGGACGTCGCCGCGTGGGGTGCGGAGCGGGCTATCGGTTGAGCGCGTAGACGTCGACCCACAGCCGGCACATCGCCTTGGCGGCCAGCTTGGCGTCCGGAACGTGCTGCGCCGCCTCGGTGTGCGCGCTCGTGATCGCGAGCACGGTCATCCCGGCCGCGTGCGCCGACCGGACGCCCGGCTCCGAGTCCTCGACCGCGAGGCACTGCCCGGGCTCCAGCCCCAGCTTGCGCGCCGCCACGAGGTAGGGATCGGGCGCGGGCTTGCCGTTCTGGACGTCCTCGCCGCTCACGATCACCTGCACGTGCCGCAGGATCCCGGACGCCGACGCGGCGGCCCGCACGTACCGGCGCGGCGCCGCCGACACCAGGCCCACCGGTCCCAGCTCCGCCGCGAGGGCGACCAGTTCCGCAGCCCCCGGCTGCAGCCCGAACGTGCCGCGCGCGATCGCGTCGACCATGCCGTCGACGCACTCCGAGACCGCTCGTTCCGGCGTCAGGCCGTCGCACCGGTCGGCGAGGTAGGCGCCCCAGGTGGTCCTGCCCTCGATAGCGGCCCAGTCGGCGCGGGTCCAGGAGCGGTCGTGGCGGGCGGCTACGGCGCTGATGACCTGGTTCCAGGTCGCGGTGCTGTCCACGAGGGTGCCGTCGAGGTTGAAGACGGTGGCGAGGAGCGTCACCTGATCATGGTTGGGGCGGCGGGGGCGGGGACGCGCGGCGGACTAGGGGGTTTGACCCGATGGTGCGAACTTGCCGGCCTTCACGAATAGAAGGAACGCGGACCACGAGCCTGGGGCGACGGCGAGGTGGGTGGCGGGAGCCTTGGTGTCACGGATGCCGACGCCACGACCGACCTCGACACAGTTGTTGAGGTTTGCGCTGTAGCTGCTCTTACGCCACATGGTGGCTCCTCAGGTCGCGATCTCGGAGATCCTCCGCTGCGATTCTCCCGCATCCAACGCGACTCGATCGAGCGCCTTCAGCACCTCTTCGTAGTCATCGACGGAGTCCTTCCTCTCGATGATGAAGTTCGCGTTCTCGCTCTCCAGGAACACGACGGGCTCGAACCTGTCGAACCTCATCAGCTCGAAGCCCCCGCTGAGGCCTGCGTGCGCGCCCACAGATGTGGGGAGGATGCGGATTTCGATGTACGGACGCACCAGCATCTGAAGCAGGTGGTGCAGTTGGGCGCGCAACACGTCCTCACCACCGATGGGCAGCAGGAGGGCCTGCTCGTGGATGTAGAAGGTGCAGGCGAGTCGCTGGCGGAAGACCTCTTGCATCGCCGCGTGTGCGGCCAGGCGCACCTCGACCTGGTCCTTGGGGAAGGTGGCGGAGGCGATGCACAGCGGCCGCCGGTACTCGGGGAGCTGGAGAAGGCCTGGAACCAGCAGCGGCATCCAGCACACGTACTCCTTGGCCTTCCACAGGTGTTCGAGGAAGGTCCGCATTTCGAACGGGCGCTGGTCGGCGTGGTTCTGCCACCAGTCCTTGGTGTCTGTCTGGCGGTGGATCCGCAGCAGGTGCTCGCGCTCGTCCGGCGGTGTGCGGCAGAAGCCGAGCAGCACGGCCAGGTCGACCTCGGAGCTGCCGCCCTTGCCGTTGACGAGGTCGGACAGCTTTCCCGGGTCCCAGTCGATCTTCTCGCAGATCTCGCGCGCGGTCATGCCCGTGGCGGAGAGCGCGGCCCGTACCGCGTCGCCGAACTCGCGGCCGCGCGCCGTGGAGAAACGCTTTGGCATGGAACGAAGTTAGGGCCGACCGTCCTCTTTGCGCAGTCACCGCGCCAGAACTCGACCCGAAGGGCTGTCGTCTCGGAACCCCTCCAATGGTTAACCAAGTAGACCGGAACCGGACATCCGAGCCCTACTAAACCGTTTTCGAACTGCTCCATTCGAGTGACGGCAGAGGTCTAGACCTTGACCTTCGAGTGGTCTAAACCACATCGTTCCGGTACCCCCTGCGACTGAGGAGACCGATGTCCAAGTTCCGATGGCATCTAGCTGCTCTCTTCGCGGCAGTCGCCGCGATGGTCCTCGGAATCGTCGTCGTGCCCGCCGCGAGCGGTGCCGGTGGCGTTTCCGCCACGTTCTCCAAGGGTTCGGACTGGGGAACGGGCTTCGAGGGCAAGTACACGATCACGAACAACAGCACGGCGGCCCTGACGTCGTGGACCGTCGAGTTCACGCTGCCGGCCAACCACCGCGTCACGTCGCTGTGGGACGGCTCGTACACGACGAGCGGCCAGACCGTCACGGTCAAGAACACCTGGAACGGCAACATCGGCGTGGGCGGGTCGGTGAGCTTCGGCTTCAACGGCGCCTACTCCGGCACGTTCGGTGCGCCGACCAACTGCAAGCTCAACGGTGGTTCGTGTGAGGCCGGCGGGACGAACCCGACGACCACCACGACGACGTCGACCACGACGTCGACCACCACCACTACGACCACCACGACGACGACCGGCCCGCCCCCGCCTCCGGGGAAGATCAACCTGGGCTACTTCGCGGAGTGGGGTGTCTACCCGGCGCGCAACTACCAGGTGAAGAACATCGACACCTCGGGTTCGGCGTCGAAGCTCACGCACATCAACTACTCGTTCGGCAACGTGGTCGGCGGCAAGTGCACCATCGGCGAGACCTTCCCCGCCATCGAGAAGTCGATGACGGCGGCGGAGAGCGTCGACGGCGTCGCCGACACGTGGGACGCGCCGGTGCGCGGCAACTTCAACCAGCTGCTCAAGCTGAAGAAGAAGTACCCGCACCTCAAGGTCCTGTACTCCTTCGGCGGCTGGACCTGGTCCGGTGGCTTCGGTGAGGCGTCGCGCAACCTGCCCGCGTTCGTCGACTCCTGCTACAACCTGCTGAAGGACCCGCGCTGGGCCGGTCTGTTCGACGGCATCGACATCGACTGGGAGTACCCGAACGCGTGTGGCCTGTCCTGCGACACGAGCGGCCCGGCCGCGTTCGCGAACATGGCTCAGGCGCTGCGCAACAAGTTCGGCCAGAACTTCCTCGTCACCGCGGCGATCACGGCTGACGGCTCCGCCGGCGGCAAGATCGACGCTGCCGACTACGGCCCCGCGTCGCAGTACCTCAACTGGTACAACGTCATGACGTACGACTACTTCGGTGCGTGGGCGGCGCAGGGCCCGACGGCTCCGCACTCCCCGCTGACGTCGTACAACGGCATCCCGACCGCCGGCTTCAACTCCGAGGCCGCGATCTCGAAGCTGCGTTCGAAGGGCGTTCCCGCCAGCAAGCTCCTGCTCGGCATCGGCTTCTACGGCCGCGGCTGGACGGGCGTGACGCAGGCGGCCCCCGGTGGCACGGCGACCGGTCCGGCTCCGGGCACGTTCGAGCAGGGCATCGAGGACTACAAGGTCCTCAAGACGAAGTGCCCCGCCACCGGCACCATCGCCGGCACGGCCTACGCGTTCTGCAACGGCCAGTGGTGGAGCTACGACACCCCGCAGACGATCACCAGCAAGATCCAGTGGGCCCGCAGCCAGGGTCTGGGTGGAGCGTTCTTCTGGGAGCTCACGGGTGACACCGCGAACGGAGAGTTGATCACCGCGATGAAGAACGCCCTCGGGTAGTTCTTCTAAACGCCGGGAGGGGAGCTGGGTCAACCCAGCTCCCCTTTCGTTTTCCCGGAAAATCAGCAGAAGACCTCGGTGAGCAGCTTGTTGAACGCTTCTCCCGGGTTGCCCTCGGTGGGTCCGCTGGTGGCGTTGAGCTCGAAGCGCTTCTTGCTGTCCGGCGTCGACAGCAGCTGCGACGAGTAGCCGGGGATGCCGCCGCCGTGGCCCCACACCTTCGTGCCGCACGGCAGGGTCTCGACCTGCAGGCCCAGGCCGTACTGCGGGCTCACGGCCGTGGTCCTGCTCATCTCGGCCTGTTGCGCGGGCTTGAGCAGCTCACCCCTCGACAACGCGGTGATGAACGTGTCGAGGTCACGGGTCGTGGAGATCATCTCGCCGGCGGCCCAGGCGACCGACGGGTTGATGCGGGTGATGTCGGACGGCTTGCCCGCCACGGTCCAGTAGCCGCGGGCGTGCGGGCCGCGGATGTTCGGGTCGTCACCGGGCACCTCGGTGTCCCTGAGCCGCAACGGCTTCAGGATCCGCTGCTCGACGGCCTTCTCGTACGGCTTGCCGGTGAGCTTCTCGACCAGCAGGCCGGCGACGACGTAGTTGGTGTTGGAGTAGTTCCACTGCGTGCCGGGTTCGAAGTCGAGCGGCTGGGCCGTGGAGAGCGCGAGGAGCTCCTGCGGCGTCCAGTGCTTGTAGCGGATCTTCTCGAACTCCTCCGGACTGAGCGGCAACGCGTTGGTGTAGTTGAAGAGCCCGCTCGTGTGCTGCAGGACCTGGCGGACGGTGATCCGCTGGTCGACCAGGCCGGGCAGGTAGCGGACGACCGGCGCGTCCAGGTCGACCTTCCCCTCCCCCGCCAGTTGCAGCAGCACCGTCGACACGAACGTCTTGGTGATGCTGCCGACGCGGAACCTGCCGTTGTCCGGCACCGGGCGGGTGCTGTTCAGGTCGGCCTTGCCGGACGTGGCGGTGAAGCGCTGCCGCCCGTCCACGACTCTCGCCTGCACACCGAGTGCGGCGCCGCTCCGCGTGATCTCGTCCAGGGCCTGCTGGACGACCGCGCGGTCCGCGCTCGACGTGTCGGCCGACGCGACGCCCCCGGTGGTCAGGACCAGCAGGCTCGCCGCGGTTGCTGTTGCTGTTGCTGCCAATCGAATCCCCATGCCCCACAGCAAATCGAGGCGGGGCACGGCTCCGCATCCACCTGGAGTCGCACGCTGTCCCTAGGGGTCTTGCCGGGAAGACGGCAGGCACCGGGGGGATGACCCCTGGTCCGATCAGCAGAAGATCTCGTTGATCAGCTTGCCGTAGGCGCTCGCCGGGTCGCCGGTGCCGACGCCCGCGGAGAGGGAGAGCTCCACGCGGCGCTGGAGGTCCGGGGTCGAGTAGGCGTAGGTCGAGAAGCCCGGCACGCCACCGGGGTGGCCGATGATCGTGGTGCCGCACGGGGCCTTCTCCACGAAGACGCCCAGGCCGTAGTCCGTGCTGACGGCGGTGGTCTTCGTGAGTTCGCTCTGCTGGGCGGGCTCGAGCAGCTTGCCGGTGAGCAGGGCGGTGTAGAAGGTGTCGAGGTCGCGGGTGGTCGTGATGACGTCACCAGCGGCCCAGAAGACGGACGGGTTCCAGCGGGTGGTGTCGATCGTGCGTCCGTTCACGATGCCGTACGAGTGGGCGTGCGGGCCGCGGATCTCCGTGTCGCCGCCCGGGAACGTGGTGTCGTTGAGGCGCAACGGCTTCAGGATGCGCTGCTCGACGACCCTCTCGTACGGCCGGCGCGTCACCTGCTCGATGAGCAGGCCGAGGACGACGTAGTTGGTGTTGGAGTAGTTCCACTTCGTGCCGGGTTCGAAGTCGAGCGGCCTGCTCGTGGAGATCTCGACGAGCTCCCGCGGCTGCCACTGCCGGTAGCGGATCTCCTCGAAGCCCTGGGGGTCGAACGCGAGCGCGTCGGTGTAGTTGTAGAGCCCCCCGGTCATCTGGAGCAGGTGGCGGACGGTGATCCGGCGGTCGACCAGGCCGGGCAGGTAGCGGTCGACGGGCGCGTCCAGCGAGATCCTCCCCTCGCCGGCCAGGTGCAGCACGGTGGTCGAGGTGAAGGACTTGGTGATGCTCCCCGCGCGGAAGCGGCCGTTCAGCGGGACCGGGCGCGGGTCGTTCCTCTCGGCGGTGCCGGACCGCGGTGAAGCGGGTCCGGCCGTCGGTGATCCGGGCCTGGGTGCCCTGGGCGACCCCGACCGCGACCAGTTCGTCGAGGCCTTCCTGGACGGTCCCGCGGTCGACTCCGGTGTCGTCGGCGACCGCGGTCCCGGTGAAGAGCAGGCTGAAGGCGGCGACGGTGGCGAGCAAGCGTTTCCCCATGCCCCCACAACGCGTCAGTACGGGCGCTTTGCTGCATTCATGGCCGAAACGAGCATGGGGCGCACTTTCGGCCAATGCACGTCCGCCTGGCACGAGAACGGCGGCAGGAAGCCACCGCACCGGCCGGAGCTCGCACCGATCTCCCAGACGAAGCTGGGCACGCCCAGGTCGTCGTACACCCAGTCGTCGGTGACACCCGACGAGTTGTAGAGCACCTCGCCCGGCTGGCCGGCGGTGAACCCGGACCGCGCGGCCATGTCGTTCGCCATCTTGCGCAACGCGGCGTCGTTGCCCGTCTTCTGCGTGCTCCAGCCCCACGGGAAGAGCACGTAGTCGCCGTAGCTGTGCATGGAGATCACGGCGCCGGTCGTGTCGGCGGAGGCCGCCGCCGTGTCGCCGGGCGCGCGGGTGTCGCGGTAGAGCTTGCGCCACAACGACTCCAGCGCCTGCACCTCGACCTCGGAGTCGGCGCGCGGGCCCTGGTAGGTCTCGGCGCACTTGTTCCTGGACGAGCCGACCTCGCCCCAGTGCGAGCCGGCGTTGCGGTTGAGGTCGACGCCGCGTGGACCCGAGCTGCAGGTGCCGTTGGCGTTCTTGCGGTGCAGGACGGGGGTGTCACCGCCGGACTCGACGATCTCGACGCCGTCCGGGTTGGCGATCGGGACGACCCAGACCTCCAGTTCAGACAGCATCGCGGTGAGGTCAGGCGAGCCGACCAGGTCGTCGACGTAGCGCCACGCCATGTCGCCTGTCGTGATCTCCCTGGCGTGCAGCTGGCCCATCACGAACAGGCGCGGCTTCGGCGCGGTGGGCGTGAGTGCGCAGTCACCTGGACTTTTCCTGGTGATGCAGATGGCTTTGAGGTCGTACCCGCCGCTGCCCTGCGTCTTGCGCCAGGAGGCGCCGTAGTCGACGACGGTCGCGAGGCCGGGGTGCGCCTTCGCCACCTCGTCGAGGTGGGCCAGGTGCGCGGTGATCGTGCGGTAGCCGCCGTAGTAGGTCGTGTCCGCGAGGGAACGCGGCTGCCGGTGCGACGGGGCCATCACCTTCTCCGCGGTGGACGCGAACCCGTCGGCGCGGAGCTCGTCCGCGGTCCGCGGGTCGCCGACCACGAACAGGTCGTCGCCGTCGCGCTGTTCCAGCACGTCGTACCCGAGGGCCAGCAACCGTTGCGCGGCATCGCCCATCGGCGCGGGGACGCGCAGCAAGTGTGTCGCTTGTGGACCTTCCGCCGGAGCCGCTGCGGGGCTGAGGAGGAGGGCCAGGCAGGCGAGCAGGGCGACGGCGGTCCGCATGATCGACGATGATGGGCCGTTCGGCCGATCGCCGCCACTCCGTTCGACCGACCGGATGATTACCGTCCGGTCCTTGAGACGCCGATCGGGTCCACTTGGCGCGATGTGACGAAAATCAATACCATTTGGGTCAGCACCGCAGCGGTTATTGCGCAGTGAAGCCGAAACCGACTCGACGGACAGCGAGGTTCGCACACACCAGACCCGGAAGAAGTGGGAGCGCAAGCCATGGACCATCTCTACAACGACGGTGTCGCTGAGATCTCCTTCCCCTGGCGCGGTTCTCTCACGGACGACGACGAGGGGCTGGAGCCGACCATCGTGCGCAGCATGGACTGACGAAACGTCAGAACGCCTGCGCGGTCCTCAGGCGGTGGGCCAGCGCCGTGTGGCGGCGGCCCGCCCCGACCGTGCGCACGGCCTGGCCGATGGCCCGCTTGCTGCCGACCAGCACGACGAGCTTCTTCGCGCGCGTGACGGCGGTGTAGAGCAGGTTGCGCTGCAGCATCATCCACGCGCTGGTCGTGATCGGGATGACCACGCACGGGTACTCGCTGCCCTGTGACCGGTGGATGGTCATGGCGTAGGCGTGGCTGAGCTCGTCCAGCTCGGAGAACTCGTAGTCGACCTCTTCGTCCTCGTCGGTGCGGACCGTCAGCTTCTGCTCGACGGTGTCGAGGGCGATGACGACGCCCAGCGTGCCGTTGAAGACGCCGTTCTTGCCCTTGTCGTAGTTGTTGCGGATCTGCGTGACCTTGTCGCCGAGCTTGAACACCCTGCCGCCGAACCGCTTCTCGGGCAGGTTGTCGCGCGACGGCGTGAGGGCTTCCTGGAGCACGGTGTTGAGCGCGCCGGCACCCGCCGGGCCGCGGTGCATCGGGGCGAGGACCTGGATGTCCTTGCGCGGGTCGAGCCGGAACTTGCGCGGGATGCGGTTCGCGACGACGTCGACGGTCAGGTTCGCCGCCTCCTCCGCCTCGTCGGTGCTGAAGAGGAAGAAGTCCGGCATGCCCTGGACGATCGGGTAGTCGCCGCTGTTGATGCGGTGGGCGTTCGTGACGACGCCGGACTCCTGGGCCTGGCGGAAGATGTGCGTGAGCCGGACGTTCGGGACCGGGCTGCCCTGCGCCAGCACGTCCCGCAGCACCTCCCCCGCGCCGACGGACGGCAGCTGGTCGACGTCGCCGACGAGCAGCAGGTGCGCGCCGGGCGGGACGGCCTTCACGAGCTTGTTGGCCAGCAGCAGGTCCAGCATCGAGGCCTCGTCCACGACCACGAGGTCGGCGTCGAGCGGGTGGTCGCGGTCGTAGGCCGCGTCGCCGCCGGGCTTGAGTTCGAGCAGGCGGTGGACCGTGCGGGCCTCGTGGCCGGTCAGCTCGGTGAGGCGCTTCGCGGCACGTCCGGTCGGGGCGGCCAGGACGATCTTGGCGCGTTTCGCCTGGGCGAGCCGCACGATCGAGCGGACCGTGAAGCTCTTGCCGCAGCCGGGGCCGCCGGTGAGCACGGCGACCTTCTGCGTGAGGGCCAGCTTGACCGCCGCGGCCTGGTGTTCCTCCAGGTCGGTGCCGAGCCAGGCGAAGGCCTTGTCCCAGTCGACGGTGGCGAAGCTCGGCATGCGGTCGGTGTCGGCGTGCAGCAGGCGTTTGAGCTGGGCCGCCATCGAGATCTCGGCGCGGTGGAACGGGACCAGGTAGATGGCGATCTCGTCGTCCGGGAGCTCCTCGCGGACCACGCCCTCCTCCTCGACGAGTTCCGCGAGGCAGTCGATGACGAGGCCCGTGTCGACCTGGAGGATCTTGATGGCGTCCGCGATGAGGGCCTGTTCGGGCAGGTAGCAGTTCCCGTCGGTGGTGGCCTCGGAGAGCGTGAACTGCAGGCCGGCCTTGACGCGCTGCGGGCTGTCGTGCGGGATGCCGACGGCCTTCGCGATGACGTCGGCGGTCTTGAAGCCGATGCCCCAGACGTCCGCGGCCAGCCGGTACGGCTCGTCCCGGACGACGTCGATGGACTTGTCCGCGTACTGCTTGTAGACGCGGACGGCGAGGCTCGTGGAGACGCCGACGCCCTGGAGGAAGACCATGACCTCCTTGATGGCCTTCTGCTCCTCCCACGCGTCGGCGATGAGCTTGGTGCGCTTCGGGCCGAGCTTGGGGACCTCGATCAGGCGCTCGGGTTCGTTCTCGATGACGTCGAGGGCGCTGACGCCGAAGTGGGTGACGATCTTGTCCGCGAGCACCGGCCCGATGCCCTTGATCAGGCCGGACCCGAGGTAGCGGCGGATGCCCTGGATCGTCGCGGGCAGGATCGTCGTGTAGTCGTCGACGTGGAACTGCTTGCCGTACTGCGGGTGCGAGCCCCACGTGCCGCGCATGCGGATGGACTCGCCCGGCTGCGCCCCGAGCAGCGCGCCGACGACCGTGACCAGGTCACCACGGCCCGTGTCGACCTTGGCGACGGTGTAGCCGTTGTCCTCGTTGGCGTAGGTGATCCTCTCCAGGACCGCTTCGAGGACGTTCATGGTGCGAACCTACCTCGCAGGTCTGCACACGATCTTCACAACTTGTCCCGGCGTCCTCCACGACATACCCATAAAGTCGCCGCCATGACAGGTCAGCGCAGGGTGCTCGTCGTGGAGGACGACATCACGATCGCCGAGTCCGTGGCCGCGCGGCTGCGGGCGGAGGGGTTCGAGGTGGCGGTCGCGCACGACGGTCCGTCCGGGGTGGCCGTGGCGGCCGCCTTCGGGCCTGACCTGGTGGTTCTCGACGTGATGCTGCCGGGGTACGACGGGCTCGAGGTGTGCCGGCGGATCCAGGCGTCGCGGTCGGTGCCCGTGCTGATGCTTACCGCGCGGGGGGACGAGACCGACCTGCTGGTCGGGCTCGCCGTGGGGGCCGACGACTACCTGACGAAGCCGTTCTCGATGCGCGAACTGGCCGCACGTGTGCACGTGCTGCTGCGCCGCGTGTCCCGTGCGGTGTCGTCGCGGTCGCTGGAGCTGGGCGACCTGCTCATCGACCTGTCGTCGCGGCGGGTGTCGCGCTCGGGCGTCGAGGCGCACCTGACGCCGACCGAGTACGACCTTCTGGTGTTCCTGGCCGAACGCCCCTCCGCCGTGCAGGCACGGGAGCGCCTGCTGGCGGAGGCGTGCGGGTGGCACGAGGGGGCGTCGTCGCGGACGGTCGACTCGCACGTGAAGGCGCTGCGCCGCAAGCTCGGCGCCGACCTCATCCGGACCGTGCACGGCGTCGGGTACGCGCTGGAGGTACCGCGATGAGACGCGTGCTCGAGCTGATCGACATGCTGCCGCGTCCGCTGGACTCGGTGCGGTCGATCAAGCTCAAGCTCGGCATCGTGATCGTGGTGTCCGGGTGCGTGTCGTTCGCGTACTTCCGCTACGTGACGGGGTGGCTGCCGCCCCGGACGACTTTGATCGCGCTGGTGCTGGGGCTGCTGACCTCGCAGCTGCTCGCGCACGGCATGACCTCGCCGTTGCGGGAGATGACCTCCGCGGCGCGGTCGATGGCCTCCGGGGACTACTCGCGCTCGGTGCGGGCCACGTCGTCCGACGAGGTCGGGCAGCTCGCGGAGGCGTTCACGGTGATGGCCGCCGACCTCGCCGCCGCCGACCAGCAGCGGCGTGAGCTGATCGCGAACGTGTCGCACGAGCTGCGGACTCCGATCTCCGCGTTGCAGGCGGTGCTGGAGAACGTGGTGGACGGGGTGGCCTCGCCGGATGCCGCGACGATGCGGACGGCCCTCGCCCAGACCGAGCGGCTGGGGCGGCTGGTCACCGAACTGCTCGACCTGTCGAAGATCGACGCCGGGGTGCTGTCCCTGAACCGGGAGACGCTGTCGGTGTCGTCGCTGGTGGCGGATGTGGTGGCGGAGGCAGCGGTGGCCGCGCCCGCCGCCTCGTTCTCGATCGACGTCCCGGGCGACCTGACCGTCCTCGCCGACGGGGAACGGCTCCACCAGGTGCTCGTGAACCTGGTGGACAACGCGGCCCGGCACGGACCCACCGGGGGGTTGGTGTCCGTGTCCGGGTACGCGTCCGGGTCGTGCGTGGTGCTGGAGGTCCGGGACGAGGGGCCGGGGATCGCGGTCGCCGACCGGTCCCGGATCTTCGAGAGGTTCACCCGAGGGGAGAGGGCGGGCGGTGGCGGGACCGGGCTCGGGCTCGCCATCGCCCGGTGGGTGGTGGATCTGCACGGCGGCACGATCGCCGTGGTGGACCCCGGGTCGTGCATCCGGGTGACGTTGCCCCGCTGACTTTTCTTGTTCGTTCTCGTCCGCACCCGTTTGTGCTGGTGTGGCGGTGAAGCGCGCCCGTTTTCGGGCTTGGGAGAGAGACATGACTGACTCTGGTGAGACGTCCGGGACGCCTGGGAAGCCTGCGCGGAAGGCGGTGGGGAAGGGGGTCGGGCGGTCGCGGTACCGGGATTTCCGGAGGGTGGGGTACCGGCCGGTGGCCTCGGGCTCGCCTGAGCCCGAGGACGCCACGGCCCCGAAGGAAGTCACGGTGGAGGGGGCCGCCACCGCCGGGGACAAGCCCCAGCCCGCGCAGCCCGAGGCAGCCGCGGAGTCCAAGCCCGCGGCTGACACGCCTGACACGGCAGAGGCCAAGCCGACCGCCGACAAGCGAGTGGCACAGGCGAAGCCCACCACCGAGGCGAAGCCCGTCGCCGAGCCCGCACCCGCTGCCCAGCCCACCCCGGCCGTCCAGCCCGCCGCGGTCGTCACCGCCACCCTCCCCCCGCCCTCCCCGTGGCAGGGCCCACCCCGCTACCCCGCCGCCACCCCCGCCATGGCCGCCCCGGGCGTCCCGTTCATGCCCTGGTGGCGCCCACCCACGACCGGCGCCCCCGGCAAGGCCCTGATCGCGGGCCTCGCCGCAGGCCTGGCCGGTGCCTTCCTCGCCGTGCCGAACAACGGCATCGGCTGGTTCCTGGCCGGGCTCGTCGGCGTCGGCGCGGTGCTGTTCTACAGCGGCAGGCCCACGGTCGAGCGGGCGTTGTGGCTGGCGGCCGCCCTGGCGTTCCTCGCGATGGCCTTCCTGCGGGCCGCGGAGTGGGTGTTCCCGCTCAGCCTGCTGGCGTCGATGCTCTGCGGGTCGATCGCGATGGCCGGCGGCAAGACGGTGCGGGGGCTCGTGTTCGGGGCGGTCGGGGTCGGGCTGGGTGCGTTCCGGTCGATCCCGTGGGTCGCCAAGGGGGTCAAGAAGCGCGGGCCGATCGGCATCAGGCCGTTCGTCTCCGTTGGTGTGGCGTTGGTGTTGTTGTTGGTCTTCGGGTCGTTGCTGGCCGGGGCGGACAAGGGGTTCAACGACTTCCTCGAGGCGTTGGTGCCTGACCTGAACCTGGACGACTGGGTGCAGCAGGCGTTCTTCGGGGTGGTGGCGGCTTTCGGGGCGCTCGGCGCCTGTTATCTGGTGGCGGCGCCGCCGGAGATCGACGAGGACGCCGAGCAGAAGCCGGGGTCGTTGCGGCTCAAGGACTACGGGTTGCCCGTGGGTGTGCTTGTGTTGCTGTTCACCGGATTCGTGGGGACGCAGCTCGCCGTGTTGTTCGGTGGCGAGGCGTACGTGATGAAGACGGCCGGGGTGACGTTCGCCGAGTACGCGCGGTCCGGGTTCTGGCAGCTGCTGTGGGTCACGATCCTGACGCTCGGCGTGATCGCCGGTGTGGCGCGGTTCGCGGTGAAGAAGACGCAGAAGGACCAGTTGTGGCTGCGGGTTCTCCTCGGTTCACTGGCTGTTCTCACACTCGTCATCGTCGCGAGTGCCTTGAGCCGCATGTGGTTCTACCAGCAGGCGTACGGGTGGACGGTGCTGCGGCTGCTCGTCGCGTCGTGCGAGGTGTGGCTGGCCGTGGTGTACGTGATGGTGATCGCGAGCGGGATCTCGTTGCGCGCCAACTGGTTGCCGAAGGCGATCGTCGCTACGGGTGCCGCGTTCTTCCTCGTTGTGGTGGCGATGAACCCCGAACGGGTGGTCGCCGACTACAACGTGTCGCGGTTCGAGGCGACGCAGAAGATCGACACGTACTACCTGTCGCAGTTGTCGGAGGACGCGGCGCCCGCGCTCGTCAGGCTTCCCGAGCACGAACGCTCGTGTGCGTTGCGGTGGCTGAAGAACCGCACGCCCGAGAAGGACTGGCGGGAGTGGAACCTCGCGCGCCACAACGCGAAGAAGTCACTCGAAAGTGTTGTGGTGACTGAGGTCACCTGTGAAGGCGCGTACTCGGGCGAGAGGTAAGCCGTTACGTGGCTGTAAAGTTGGTCGGCTACCAGTTGCCGAGAGGGTGAGAAGTGACGCACAAGTGACGATCGCGGCTGAACCCGTTGTCCTCCCATCGATGTTCACCGCAGGCGAGGCGCCTTCACCGCGCACCCTCCTGGACATCCTGCGCGCGAGTGCCGAGACGCACCCGAACGCGCTGGCCGTCGACGACGGCACCACCGCGCTGACGTACCGCGCACTGATCACGGAAGTACTGGAACTCAAGGACAAGCTCGCCGCCGAGGGCGTCGGGGTCGGCGATCGGGTCGGCATCCGCGTGCCGTCCGGGACGGTCGACCTCTACGTCTCGATCCTCGCGACCCTCGCGGCCGGCGCGGCCTACGTGCCCGTCGACTTCGAAGATCCGGACGAGCGCGCCGAGCTCGTTTTCGGTGAGGCACAGGTGGGTGCCGTGCTGGGCGAGGGCCGATCCCTTGTGCGGCACGGCTCCACGCTCGGCGTCACCGGGGAACCCGGGCTGGACGACGACGCGTGGATCATCTTCACGTCCGGTTCGACCGGCAGGCCCAAGGGCGTCGCCGTGACGCACCGCAGCGCCGCCGCGTTCGTCGACGCCGAGGCGCGGCTGTTCCTGCGGGACGAGCCGATCGGGCCCGAGGACCGCGTGCTCGCGGGTCTCTCGGTCGCGTTCGACGCCTCCTGCGAGGAGATGTGGCTCGCGTGGCGTTACGGCGCCTGCCTCGTGCCCGCGCCGCGGTCGCTGGTGCGCACGGGCATGGACCTGGGTCCGTGGCTGGTCGAGCAGGAGATCACCGTCGTCTCCACGGTGCCGACGCTGGCCGCGCTGTGGCCCGTCGAGGCACTCGACGACGTGCGGCTGCTGATCTTCGGCGGCGAGGCCTGCCCTCCCGAACTCGCCGAGCGGCTCGCCGTCCCCGGCCGCGAGGTCTGGAACACCTACGGGCCGACGGAGGCCACCGTCGTCGCCTGCGCCGCGCAGATGACCGGCCAGGGCCCCGTGCGCATCGGCCTGCCGCTCGACGGCTGGGACCTCGTCGTCGTGGACGCCCAGGGCGAGGTCGTGCCCATGGGCGAGTCCGGCGAACTGGTCATCGGCGGCGTCGGCCTGGCGCGCTACCTGGACGCCGAGAAGGACGCGCAGAAGTACGCGCCGCTGCCCTCGATGGGCTGGGACCGCGCGTACCGCAGCGGTGACGTGGTTCGCGCCGAGCCGGAAGGCCTCGTCTTCCTCGGCCGCGCGGACGAGCAGATCAAGCTCGGTGGCCGCCGCATCGAGCTCGGCGAGGTCGACGCGGCGCTCGGCGCGCTGCCCGGTGTCGCCGGAGCCGCCGCGGCCGTGCGCACGACTCGCGGCGGCAACCAGATCCTCGTCGGCTACGTCGTCACGGACGGCGAGTTCGACCAGGACGCGGCCGTCGAGCAGCTGCGCACCGAACTGCCGGCCGCCCTCGTCCCCTTGATCGCGGTGGTCGAGACGCTGCCGACGCGCACGTCCGGCAAGGTCGACCGCGCCGCCCTGCCGTGGCCGCTCGAGTCGATGGACACCGCCGGTGTGGTGTTCAGCGGGCTCGAGGGCTGGCTCGCGGAGCGGTGGGCCGAGGTGCTCGGCTCCGGCCCTGCCTCCGAGGACGCGAACTTCTTCGCGTCCGGCGGCAGTTCGCTCGGTGCCGCGCAGCTCGTGTCGATGATCCGCACGCGCTACCCGAGCACGTCGGTGCAGGACATCTATCAGAACCCCACGCTCTACAAGCTCGCGCGCAAGCTGGAGTCGTACGGCGAGACGGCCGAGGTGCGCGAGGTCGCGCCGACGCCGCGCTGGACCGGTGTCGTCCAGACGCTGCTGATGGTCCCGCTGCTCACGATCGCCGGTGCGCGCTGGGTCGTGGCGCTGACGGCGTTGTCGAACGTGCTGGGCTGGACGTCGGTGTCGTGGTGGTGGGTCGCGGCCGGGTTCGTGGTGTTCCTCAGCCCCGCCGGACGTCTCGCGATCTCCGCGGGCGGCGCGCGGTTGCTGCTGCGCGGCGTGAAGCCGGGCACGTACCCGCGCGGCGGTTCCGTCCACTTGCGACTGTGGACGGCCGAGATGCTGGCGCAGATGTCCCGCGCCACCGAGCTTTCCGGTTCCTGGGTCACGCACTACGCGCGGGCGCTGGGCGCGAAGATCGGCGAAGGCGCCGACCTGCACTCGTTGCCGCCCGTCACGGGCATGCTCAAGGTCGGGCGCGGCGCCGCCGTCGAGCCCGAGGTCGACCTGTCCGGCTGGTGGATCGACGGCGACAGGCTGCGCATCGGCCGCGTCCGGATCGGCGCGGGCGCGACCGTCGGTGCGCGCAGCACGCTGTTCCCCGGCGCGCGGATCGGCAAGAAGGCCGAGGTGGCGCCCGGTTCCGGAGTGCGCGGCTCGGTACCGACCGGCCAGCGCTGGGCGGGCGTCCCGGCGATCCGCGAGGGCAAGGCCGCGCGGTCGTTCCCGTCGCGCCGCCCGGAGCGCTCGCGCTTCTGGAACCTCATGTACGGCCTCTCGTCCGGCCTGCTGGCCGCGCTGCCGCTGCTGGCGGCCGCTCCGGCCCTGCTGTACGTGCTGCGCCGCCCCGTGACGCTGACGTCGGCGCTGTGGGACGTCCCGGTCGCCTCCGCGATCTGGTTCGGCTCGTACGCGCTGATCGTGCTGGTCGCCGTGCGCCTGCTGGGCATCGGCATGCGCGAGGGGTACTACCCCGTGCACAGCCGGGTGGCGTGGGCCGCGTGGACGACCGAGCGTCTGATGAACAACGCGCGCTCGGCCCTGTTCCCGCTGTACGCGTCGCTGTTCACGCCCGTGTGGCTGCGCCTGCTGGGCATGAAGGTCGGCCGCGGCGTCGAGGCGTCCACGGTGGTCGCGCTGCCGAAGATGACCAGAGTGGGCGACGGCGCGTTCCTGGCCGACGACACGATGGTCGCGTCCTACGAGCTCGGCGGCGGCTGGCTGCGCATCGCCACCGCGCGCGTCGGCAAGCGGGCGTTCCTGGGCAACTCGGGCATGACCGCGCCCGGTCGCGCGGTGCCGAAGGGCGGGCTCGTCGGCGTGCTGTCGGCAGCGCCGAAGCGGGCCAAGGCCGGGTCGTCGTACCTCGGCATGCCGCCGATGAAGCTGCCGCGCGCCGCCGAGGTCTCGGACCAGTCGCGCACGTTCGACCCGCCGAAGCACCTGATGTGGGCGCGGGCGCTGGTCGAGCTGTGCCGGTTCGTGCCGGTGATGCTGAACGTCGCTCTCGTCGTGGGCGTGCTGTTCGCGCTGAAGGAGTTCGGCCTCTGGGCCTCCGGCCTCGTGCTGCTGGGTGCCGGCGTGGCCGCGTGCCTGGTCGCCGTGGTCGCCAAGTGGACGCTCGTGGGCCGCTTCAAGACCCGCGAGTACCCGCTGTGGTCGGCGTTCGTGTGGCGCAACGAGCTGGCGGACACGTTCGTCGAGGTGCTCGCCGTGCCGTGGCTGATCGGGTTCTCCGGCGGCACGCCGATCATGAACCTGTGGCTGCGCTCGCTGGGCGCGTCCGTCGGCCGAGGCGTGTGGTGCGAGTCGTACTGGCTGCCCGAGGCCGACCTGGTGGAGCTCGGTGCCGGAGCGACCGTGAACCGGGGCTGCGTCGTGCAGACGCACCTGTTCCACGACCGGATCCTGCGCATGGACCGGGTGGAGCTGGGCGCCGGTTCCACTTTGGGCCCGCACGGCATCGTGCTGCCCGGCGCGTCCGTCGGCGACCACACGACGATCGGACCCGCCTCGCTGGTCATGCGCGGAGAGGATGTACCGTCGGGAACCCGTTGGCTGGGCAACCCGATCTCCGCGTGGACATGAGTTTCTCCGTACACCATTACGCGCTAGAGCTTGACTACAAGCCGCACTCCGCGCGCCTCTCGGGGCGCGCGGTGCTGCAGGCTTCCTGTCCTGCTCCCCTGACGTCGTTCTCGCTGTCCTTCGGACCGCTGCGGATCTCGAAGCTGCTGGTCAACGGCAGACCGGCCCGCTACGGGCACGCGGGTGGCGTGCTGAACGTCCGCGCCGCCGTGCGCGGCGCCTTCACCGTCGAGGTCCGGTACTCGGGCGTCCCGAAGCCGATCTCGACGCCCGAGTGGGGCGACCTCGGCTGGGACGAGCTGACGGACGGTTCGATCGTGGCCTCGCAGCCCATCGGGGCGCCGTCGTGGTTCCCGTGCCTCGACGAACCGTCGTCCAAGGCCTCGTACCACCTGGAGGTCACCGCGCCGTCGCCGTACACCGTGGTGTGCAACGGGGTGCTGGTCGACGGCAAGGTCTCCGGCAGCACCACCCGGTGGACGTACTCGATGGCCGCGCCGATGGCGACCTACCTCGCGACCGTCCAGATCGGACAGTACGTCGAGGCGCTGCCCGGCGTCTGGGCACCGTCGCGGCTCAAGCGCCTGGTGGCCCACGACTTCGGCCGGCAGAACGCGATGATAGAGCTGTTCTCGTCGCTGTTCGGGCCGTACCCGTTCGCCAGGTACGCGGTCGTGGTGACCGACGACGCGCTCGACGTTCCCGTTGAGGCGCAAGGGCTGTCGACGTTCGGCGCGAACCACGTGGACGGGCGGCGCGGGTCGGAACGGCTGGTGGCGCACGAGCTGGCGCACCAGTGGTTCGGCAACTCGGTCGGGCTCGCCTCGTGGGAGCACATCTGGCTGAACGAGGGTTTCGCCAGCTATTCGGAGTGGTTGTGGTCCGAGGCGTCCGGCGGCCGGTCGGCGGACGCGTGCGCCGCGGCGGCGCGGGACCTCCTGAGGCGCCTGCCGCAGGACATCGTGATCGGCCGGCCCACGCGGTCGCAGTGGTTCGACGACCGCGTCTACAAGCGCGGGGCGTTGACCGTGCACGCGCTGCGCCGCGAGATGGGCGACGACTCGTTCTTCGCGCTGCTGCGGGAGTGGTGTGCGCGCAACCGGCACGGCGTCGTGACGACCGAGGACTTCATCGCGCTGGCCGGGCACCGCGACCTGCTCGACCGCTGGCTGTTCAAGCCCGAACTGCCTCGCTAGACCACTTCCAGACCAGCGGCGGACGGCCGCCCTTGGGCAACGCCGACGCGTGCTCGGTGGTGCGTTCGAGACCCGGCACGCGGTCCATCGTGCGGCCCAGGTTGGCCGGGTAGGGCCGGTCGCCGGTCAGCGACTCGGTGACGTCGAGCGCCTGCGCCGTCGTGAACTCGCGTCCGAGCAGGCCCGCCGTGAACGCCACGTCGCGCCAGAGCTTGTCCGCGAGCAACGGCCGGCAGTCGGCGACGATCCGGTCGTGGTCGAACGCCAGCGCGGGCACGTCGTCGAGCCGGTGCCAGACGGCCACGTCCCCGGACGGGCCCGTCACGGTGGCCCACAGCGCGATCGACAGAGTGGGGCCGCGCGGGTCACGCGACGGCTCGTCGAACGTGGCGAGCTGGCCCGTCGCCGTCACGGACTCCTCGGCGAGGCCGAGCTTGCCCGTGACGGCCCTGGTGGTCGCGTCGCGCAGCCGTTCGCCGCGGCCCAGCAGGACGCCGGGCAGCGCCAGCTCCCCCGCGAACGGCTCCAGTGCGCGCGGTGCGACCCCCACGAGCACCGTGCGCGCGTCCGGGTCAAACCGGAGCGCTATGACGTCCACCGAGACCAACGTCGACTCGATCATGTGGTGGATTCTCCCGCACCTCGTAGTCGGACCTGGCCGGCCCCGTGCCCGTGACGAGCACGTCCACGCCGAGCAGGTCCTCCAGGTAGGCGACGGGATCGGACAGGTCCTCCAGCGAATCACCAGTGGCGACCTTCAAGCCCTGAGCGTCCAGGTGCGTCACCGCGAGGCCGTCGATACCCCCACAGCAATCGACGGAGTAGCGGAGCAGGTTCGCGTCCAGGTGCCCGGCTCGCCAGGCGCCCTGGAACTCCCCCGTGCCGTTGTGACGCTCCGGGAACCTCGCGAGCACGGCGGGGTCCTCCGTCGGCAACGGGCCCGCGCCGTGCCGCGTCTGGTAGGTCCTGGTCACGCCGATCACCCGGGCCGGACGTCCCTGGAGCAGCTCGCGGGCGTTGCGCGGCACGACCGTCGACCACGTGGTGTGCGGGTGGAAGCCGTACGTCTCGTCCAGGAGAACGCCCTGGGCGCCCTCGAAGACGACTCGGCCCGCGTCGAGCAGCCCTTCGTGGCCCGCGGTGATCCGCACGGCGTCGGCGAACGCGCGGTAGAGCCCGACCAGTTCGCCGATGCCCGGGCCTTCGCCGATCAACGGCTCGTAGAACCGGGCGAGCGCGTCGAGCTTGCGCCGCAACGTGATCGGGTTCAGGCAGTCGCCCACGGTCGGGGCGGGGCCCGGCTCGCCGAGCACCCGCTGCCCCTCCACCACGTCCCCCTCGGCCGCCCCGGCGAGCAGGCCGTACCAGACCGTCTCGCCGATCCCCTTGCCGCACGACCCGTGCCGGTCGTCGCCCCTGGCCCTCTCCCTGGCCCGGTTGGCGGCGACGTGGAACGGTGTCGTGAGCAGCGCCTGGGCGTCGATCGACATCAACGACAGCGGGTCCGTGACGCCGACGGCCTCCAGCTCGCGCGACTCGGTCGCCAGCGCGATCGGCTCGACCAGCACGAACCGCGACAGCCAGGTCGGCACGCCCGCGAGCGTGCCCGACCCGAACTGGCTGAAGGTGTGGTGCCGGCCGTCGACGACCACGTTGTGCGCGGCCTGCGCTCCCCCGTTGAACCGCACGACGGCCGACACCGACCCGTCCGCGCACAACGCGTCGACGGTGGCACCCTTGCCCTCGTCGCCGAACCCCAGCCCGACGACGATCACGTGGTCGTTCATCAGCTCAGCGCCACGTCGTCGGGACCGTCGATGCCGAGCGGGGCCGCCACGACCGCGCGCTTGCTGCCACCGACGGCGACCAGCGCCTTGCCGACGGCCTTGCTCTCGGTGACCGAGCCGATCTCGGCGAGGTCCACGAGGGCCTGGTCGAGGTCGACCACCTGCTCCTCCATGCCGATCGTCGCGGCGATCAGCTCGCACACGGCGCCGGGGTCGTCGAGCTTGAGGAAGTTCTGCCCGAGGATCGCCCGCCAGTGCTCACCGATGGCGTCGTCGTTGAAGTACGACGACTGATTGGGGAGGATGAAGTAGACGTTCCACTTGCGCGCCAGCTCGCGGTAGACCGACACGGGGTCGATGTCCTGGTGGACGTCGTCGCCGATGATCCGCCGGATGTGCTTCGCCTCCAGCCGCGGCTTGTTCAGCTCGTCACCGATGATGAACAGGTAGCCCTTGCGGCCGCGCTTCTGCCACGCGTCGGTGACGACGTGCCGCGCGACGAAGTACGCGGCCAGCTCGTACGACTCGCTCTTCTGGCCGCCGCCGTTGCCCTCGAGGAAGATGTCGCGCAGCTGCTCGTCCATGCGGTTGTCCGACTCGAACTGGCCGACCTGCAACGGCACCCGGTCGCTGTCCGCGTCCCCGATCCCGCCGAACATCAGCTGCGGGTCGGCGAGATATCCCTTGCGCTGCAACAGTCCGTGCAACTTGCCGAGCTTGCCCTGCATGATCCGCGGCACCGCGCCCATCGACCCGGTCACGTCGAACAGCACGGCGATCGGTGTCGAGTCGGCGTGGTCGGGCGAGTCGCGGCACTCGCGGTAGGCGACCTTGAACGGGTCCAGCGCCGGCGCGGCCTTCCAGCTCGACGCGGGCTGCGACCTGATCGAGGCGGTGTAGCCGAAGTCGGCGATCCCCTTGGCCGCGCGGAAGGTCTTGGCCGCGGCGTACGCGTTGTCGTCCCACTTGCCGTGTCCCATGGTCATTCTCCTTCTGGAAGGGCGAACGGGCGGAAAACCCTTGGTCCGTACAGTTCTTCGAGCAGTTCGTCGTACTCGTTCAGCAGGTCTTGCGCGTCCGGCCTGCGCGATGGCCGGTCCTGCATACAGCCGTTTGCGAACGACCGTTGGCGCTTCTCGTTTTGCGCCAACGTTTCGAGCATCAGCGCGTGTGCCATGTGGACGTCCGTCGCGGCGGTGACCGGTTCCTGCGCCGCGACCTCAGGCGGGTAGGCGATGGCCTTGCTGGTGGCAAGGAGTCGCTGGCCCTCCTCCACGGCGAAGGACCAGCCGGCCAGCACGATGCCGTGCTGCTCCGGGTGCACCAGGACGTTCTCGGCGGTGACGGCCCCGTGGACCAACCCGATCTGGTGCGCGCCGGCCAACGCCTTGAGCAGCCTGCGGTGCATCCACGCGTAGTCGCGGCCGTCCAGCCCGTGCGGGTACGCGTTCTGCACGTCCTTCAGCGTCACGAAGCCGTCTTTCAGCGGGTCCAGGACCGTGAAGGCCCTGCTGCCCTTGGCCACCTCGCCGGAGGTGTCGAGCAGGCGCGGGTAGAAGGGGCGCAGCCACTGGTTGCGGTCGGTGAAGCGTTCGAGCCTGCGCAGCGCCTGCCACTCGCCGTGCAGCAACGGGTTGAGCGCCGGGTTGCGCACCACCTTGACGACGTGCGGACCGTCGGACTCGTAGAGGTTGGCGATGCTGCCGACCGCGAACGGCTCGCCGATGCGGTAGACGCCGGTCCTCGTGCGCAGCTCGACGGTCGTGCTGTGCGTCCACTCGTGGTGCAGGCGGGTCAGGACCGCCGAGGCCGCGTGCGCCCTGGTGTCGCCCGGTCCGACCACGTCGGGGTGCAGGACCGAGGCCAGTGCGCGGTACAGGCGCTTCGCCTGCCTGCGCTTGTCCGGGTCGGTGGTGCGCGGCCCGAACAGGGCTTCGGCCGAGCCGGCCCGCTCCACCAGTTCCAGCGCCTCCGTTGTGGTCATGGTTTGAGTCTTACAAACTCAAACCCCGAACGCAAGCATGTTCTGGTCTGTGTGACTCAAACCGCTCCGGCCGACCGTCGTGAGTTGGCTCATGGTGTTCACCCGTTCGGACGTCGGGTACCCGATCCCGACACGGGAGGAGGAAACGTGCTGTTCGTCGTCATGGGCTGCTCCGTGGCCTTCGCACTGCTGGTGGTGGAGGTGGTCCACCGACTGGTCCGCCGCTTCACCCACAGCGGGAGGATGTACCGGCCGGGCCAGGTGTTCGGAGCGCTCCTGGCCGCCCAGATAAGCCTCAGCGTGTACCCGGTGGACGCGCCGGTCGTGCTGCACGTGCTGGGCATCGCGCTGATCCTCGCCGGGGCGTGGCTGCTGTCGGCGCTGATCAGCACCCTGGTGGACATATCGCTGTCGCGGATCCGCACGGACGTCACGGACAACCGGCACGCGCGGCGGGTCCACACGCAGGTCACGCTGGTGCGGCGACTGGTCCTGGTGGTCATCGGCGTGCTGGCGGTGGGCGCGATCCTGATGACCTTCCCCGGTGCGCGGGCGGTCGGGTCGACGGTGCTGGCGTCGGCCGCGGTGATCGGCGCGGTGGCGGCGTTCTCGGCGCAGTCGTTGCTGGGCAACCTGATCTCGGGGCTGCAGATCGCGTTCAGCGACGCGGTGCGGCTCGACGACGTGGTCGTCGTCGAAGGTGAGTGGGGGCGGGTCGAGGACATCACGCTGACGTACGTGGTGCTGCACCTGTGGGACGACCGGCGGCTGGTGCTGCCGACGTCGTACTTCCTGAAGACGCCGTTCGAGAACTGGACTCGCACGCAGTCGGCGTTGCTCGGGACCGTCGAGCTCGATCTCGACTGGACGGTGCCGGTCGAGGCGATGCGACAGGAGATGCGGTCCATGTTGGAGGGCAGCGACCTGTGGGACGGGCGGGTGTCCGTGTTGCAGGTGACTCAGGCGACGCAGGGGTTCGTGCGGGTGCGTGCGCTCGTGAGCGCGGCCGACGCCGGCAAGTTGTGGGACCTGCGGTGCCTGACGCGCGAGCACCTGGTGGACTGGGTGCACCGCCAGCATGCCGGTGCGTTGCCGCAGATCCGCACGAAGGCGGTCACCGGCGTCAAGAAGGCGCAACCGACCTCTGACCAGCACACGGACGCGCGGGTGTTCGGGGAGAGCGTCGACGGCGCACTGCGCGAGCAAGCGTTTGCGGGGCCCAAGCAGTAGGGCGCGGGGAAAGTCGGTGCAACCGCCCGCGCGGCCCGCTCCGTCCTCCCACCATGAGAAGACCGCTCGCCGTCGCGTTTTGCGCGCTGGCTCTCGGTAGCTGTGGTACGAACGGGTCCCCAGCCGTGCCCAACGCGGAGGTCCCCGTCGTGTCATCGGCGAAACCGGACAGGAACCGGATCGAGCAGGCGAAGCGCGACGGCCACCTCACAGTGCCACTCATGATCTCCGTGCAGCCGGGACGCGACGAGGAGGTCGAGCGGGCACTGGTGGTGCTGGGCGCGACCGTCGAGTCGCGGGATCCCAGAATCGGCTACCTGCGCGCCGAGATGCCGGTCGACAGGGTGGAAGACGCATATCTGATCACGGGTGTGTCCAAGGTGGACTTGGACGAGCCCCTGAACAACAGGCTGCCAGAACCGTAGAAAGCCCCAGGACGTCGTGGGTCCTGGGGCTTTCTACGTACTACCGGACTGCTAGCTGACCGCCTGGACGATCACCGCGCCGGTACCGACGACGGTGTTGTCGGCCGTGCGGACCTCGAGCTCACCGCGCAGCACGCGGCCGGCACCGGGCTGGCCCAGCGGCGTGATGACGCCCGTCGCGTTCCACGTCGCACCGGCGGCGCGGTCGGCGTTGGTGTCGGTCACGGTGAGCGTGCCGAGACCGGCCGAGGTGAATACGTCGAAGTAGTCGTACTCCGTGGTGCCCGCGGGCACCGCGTAGCCGTCCACCAGTGCGACCCAGTTGCCCGCGGCCGGGTTGGTGATGGTCACGGACTCCTCGGAGTCCGCGTCCGCCGACTGACCGGCGAGCACGCAGCTGCCCGACGTGCAGTTGTAGACCAGCAGGTCGAGGTCGGCGCCTTGGTCGGCGGGGTTGCCGATCGTGACGGTGAGCCTCGTCGAGCCGGGCGCGACGGTGATCGGGTACTGCTGCTGCGCGAGGTTCGCGATGCTCGGACGGGCCGTCTTGGCACTGCCGACCGCACCCGCCGCGAGCCGGCCGTTGAAGCTGGCCTGCGTGTTCGTGACGGTGTACGCGCGCTCGACCGGGGCACCCAGCGCCGCGGACGGGATGACGTCCGGGTTCGGGCTGATGGTCGTGCCGAGCACCGACGCGGTCACCGAGTACGGCGCCTCGGCGGCGTCGGAGGTGCGACGGGCCTCGATCACGATCTCCCACACACCGGCCATCGGGCTGGCCACCGTGCGGCTGGTCGGCGAGCCACCGGCGCAACCGGCACCCGCGTCGGGGTTGTAGCAGTTGGTCGACGAGTTGACGTCGAAGCCGACGCCCTGCGGGGTGTAGCGCAGGAAGCGGACCTGGCCCTTGCCGGCCTCGGCGCCGCCGCCGGTCAGGTCGACCTTCAGCGCGGTCGTGCCCTTGGGCACGTTCACGAAGAGGCTGGTCGACTGGTTGCGCGCGATCTTGCCGGACTTCGTGACCGAGAACTTGTTGGCGGCGCTGAAGTTCTCCGCCGCGAACACCGTGTTCAGGGTCTGCACGTCGACGCCGGGCGTCTCCGGGTTGTCGAGCTGCAGGACGGCGCTGTGCGCGCCCGAGTTCTTCGCCTTGACCTTGACCGGGAACTGGACCGGCGTGTTCAGCGGCAGCTTGACCTTCTTGGCCGCGGTGAACGTGCCGTCGTTGCCCTTCCAGGACACGTTGTAGGTCTCGTCCTGGTGACCCGTGGTGCGGGTCAGCGTGTAGGTGCGGGTGTACTCCTGGCCCGCGGTCACGCCTTCGCGGTCGTGGATGCCGACACCGACGCCCGGGGTGGCCAGCAGGCCGGCGAGGACGGTGTTGACCGGGACGGACGTGGTGACCTGGTCCGGCACGGCGTGCTTGTCCAGCAGCTTCCACGCGGCGTTGGTGTTGAACAGACCTGCGCCCTGCTCGTAGGCACCGAGGGTGTCCACGTAGTTCGCGCTGCGCTGGATCGCGTAGCGCAGCTCGGCGCTGGTCGGGCGCTGGCCGTTGTGCGTGGCCTTGTACGCGCTCACGAGCAGCGCGGCGGCACCGGTCGCCTGCGGGGCGGCCATCGACGTGCCGTTGAACATCGCGTAGCCGGCCGGGAGGGCGTAGGTGCCCGCCACCGGGCCACCGGCCTGCCAGCGCGGCGTGGTGGAGATCGCCGAGCCGGGCGCCACGATGTTCGGCTTGAAGCCGCCGTCCTCACGCGGGCCGCGCGACGAGAAGCCGTGCAGGTTCTGCTTCTGCGCGGTCTTCGAGCCGTAGTTGGAGAGCCAGGTCTCCTTGGTGATGTACGAGCCGACGCTCACCGCGTCCGTGGCGACCGACGGGTCACCGACGGTGTTGGCGCCCGCGCCCGAGTTGCCCGCCGAGATGAACAGCTGGACGTTGTACTCGTTGATCGTGCGGTTGTAGAGCTCCGCACGGGCGTTGTTGCCGTCGTTGAGGGCCGGGAGGCCACCGATGGAGATGTTCACGACGTCGGCGCCGTTGCGCGCGGCGTAGAGGACACCGTCGATGAGACCGGAGCTCGTGCAGGACGGCGTGGAGAGGCAGGCCTTGATGGCCATGAGCTTCGCGCCCGGCGCCGCACCGGCCATCTTGCCGTCGAACAGCTTGTGGGCGGCGGTGATGCCGGCGACGTGCGTGCCGTGCGCGGCGCCCGAGATGCCCAGGTTGACGAACGGCGTGCCCGCGTTGTCGTAGATCGAGCGGTCGGTCTGCACGACGAACGCGACGCGGTCGACGACGGGGGTCGCGGGGTTGTCGGTGCCGAAGAAGCCGACGTCCTGCTTGACCTTGTAGTCGATCATGCGCTTGTTGTTGGTGAAGTCGCCGTCACCATCGGTGTCGACGAAGACTTCCTTCGTCGTGATGTCCTGGATGACACCGAACGAGTCCGTGCGGTCGCCGTCGCGGTTGATGTCACCGCCGGTCTCGCTGTTGGAGAGGTTCAGGTCGCCCGCGGTCTCGCTGAAGAGGCCGAACGAGTAGGGACCGCCGGTGGCGGGCGCCTTGTAGGTCTTGCCGCCCTCGACGAACGTGCCGGTGCGGCCGGTCTTGGTCATCGTGACCCAGGTGCCGTCGCCGGAGTTCGTGGCGTTCGCGTTGTACCAGTCGATGATCTTGCGCTCACCGGTGCTGGTCGTCTGCAGGGCCGGCGTGTCGAGGTCGATGCCGGAGTCGATCACCGCGATGGTGGTGCCGCGGCCGTCCCACTTCGAGTGCGCGGTGGCGAACTGCGCCGCCTGCGTGTCCTGCGTCGGCATGTACGGGTTCGTGCGCGGCGTCTTCGCGTCCGGCGCCTTCTGCGGGGCCGGGTTCTCCATGCCCTCGGGGCGCGGGTTGTCGAGCGCGACGAGCCCGTCGACGTCCACGGTGCTGACCGAGGCCAGCTTGGCGGCCTTCTCCGCGTTCTCGCGCGGGATGGTCACCTTGACGTAGTCGACGTCCTTCTCGGTCTTCTGGACCGTGGCGCCGAGCGCCTTGAGGTCGTTGACCGCGGCGTCGGTCTTGCCGTCCTCGGCGGCGACCAGCAGGTCGACGGTCGGCTTGCCCTCCTGGGCGGCCTTCTCGACGAGTGCGCGGTCCTGCTTGTCCAGCTGCTTGTCAGCGGCCGGCTGCTGTTGCTGAGATGCGTTCTGCGCGATGGCAGGGGTGGCGGCGAAGCCGAACCCGGTAGTGCCCAGCACCGCGGTCAGCAAGACCGTGCCGGTGCGGCGTCTCCAGTTCTTCACGGCGCATGTGCCCTTCGTGGGGTAAAGAGTGCTCCGAAGCACATCTCTTCGCCTCGCGAGGGGCAATCGTCGGAACAGAGCAATTGTTGGTTCCACATTGGACTGTTCAGAGGCTTGAAAGGGCGCACTTTTAGTGCTGCGCGTTTCATTTACGCCGTGGAACGAGCAACCGCCCTCCAGTCAAGAGCTGATGGAGGGGAATGTCAAGGCTGCGTCAACGGTGAACGTCGTTGCCGTGTAACGAATCCCGTCAACGGACGATGGACCGGTCACCATTTCCGCCCATTAGCTCGCGTAATCTCGCGCGCAGCCGTCCGACGATCCCCTGCGGCGGCGCGAGCGCTTTGGGCTGGGTCCCGCACACCGAGCAGGTTTTGCGGTGCTTCGCGAGCGCCTGCTCGAGTTCCGTCACCTGCTGCGCGGTCCGCCGCGGCACGACGTCCTTTTTGATCGAGAGCAGGCTCAGCTCGGTCAGCACGTGCGTTCCGCGCCGCAACTGCGCCGCCGGCGTGATCGTGTGGAACAGCACCAGGTTCCGGCTGCGCTTCGGTTCGAACCCCTGGACGTCGCACCACTCGACGGTGGTCTGGTGGTCGAGCCCGTGCGACGTGAGGCCCTCGGCCGTGAGCTTCGTGCCGAGGTTGAAGGTCCGCCACGCGACCGTCGCGCCCATGAGGAACCACAGGCCGCCGAAGAGGTACGCGTACCAGGGGCCGTCCTTGGCCGCGAGCGGACCGACGGCGGCCACGGCGATGCCGAGGCCGAACAGGACCCATCTCCACCTGGTGTGCATGTCTCCCTCCTGTGTACCCGATCCGCGGGCCTAGCATTGGTTGGTGCCAAATCAACATGACGGTCCGCTGGTACGCGCGGAGTTCCGAGGCCTGCCCTCCGTTGTGACCGCCGTTCGTGCGGACCAGGTCGTCACCGGCCTGATTCCTCACGAGCCGCTCCACTTCCAAACGCCTCCCGGGCTCGCTGTGTTGCACGAACCTGGACCTGTCTGCGTGATCACCGGTCAACGCGGGGTGGGGAAAACTCAGCTGGCTGCGGCTTACGCACGTCAGCGGGTGTCCGACGGTTGGTTGGTGGCTTGGATCGGGGCCGAGAACAAGGAAGGGATCGAAGCCGGAATGGTCGAGCTGGGCGACCGGCTCAGCCTCTACCGGCCCGAGGACGGCTCCAAGCTGACCGCAGCACGCGTACGCAACCACCTACGGACGAGGCCAGGCCGGTCCTTGCTGGTGTTCGACAATGCCGTGTCGCTGGACGCAGTCCGCGAGTACCTACCGGTGGCGGGAGAGACCCAGATGGTGATCACCAGCACTGCTCGCGGATCACAGCTGGAGCATCGCGGGGTGCTGGTGGAGGCATTCGACGAGGAGATCTCGTTGCGGTTCCTTCGAGCCGCCACCGGGATCGCCCACGACGCCGGTGCCGCTGAACTCGCACGCGAGGTCGGTGGCCTGCCCTTGGCGCTGGCTCAGGCGGCGGCCCGGATTCGGACATCCGGATGGGACTACCAAACCTATCTGGCGCGTTTCCGGCAATTTCCTGCGGAGAACCACCTACGCCGGCGCGACGGTGACGATCATCCACTCAGCGCAGCGAAGGCAGTCCTGATCGCGCTTGAGCCGTTCGAGGACAGTGCAGTCCTCGAAACGCTGGCACTGCTGGCGCCAGAAGGTGTGTCGCGCGAACTGCTCGGCGAGGAGACCGACGATCATCTGGCGCTGCTCTACGAGTCTTCACTCATCGAGTACGCCGACCGTTCCTCCGTGCGAACGCATCGTCTGGTCCAGAAGATCATCCGTGACTGCCGTCAGGCGGCCGGCACTTACGACGCCGCCTTGGAGAGAGTGGCGGGCGTTCTCGAAGCCAGCCTCGACAAGGCTCCGAGCCTTCGTGAGTACCGCCTGGACTTCAACGAGATACTGGCCGGTCACTCCGCCGCGCTGGTCCGCAACACGATCGGACGAAGTGACTCCAGAGCGACGGCCGCCGTCACGAGGGCGGTGGTCTCGATCCACCTCTGGCTGACCCGCAGGGCGCTCCAGGAGGAGCTGAACCTGACCGAGATCGTGGTCACCATCAGGTCTGAGATGTCAGCCGGGGAGGTCGCGGACGCGTTCGAGCGAGTTTTCCGCCGCATGAGAGACGCGCTGGGCGCGACCGACCCGGACACGATCAAGGCGGCGATCGCGTTGGGTCGCGCGAACGACGCGGCCGGCCGGTATCAGGACGTCATCGCAGTCTTGCAGGAGGTGCACATGGCTCCGGGCTTCGGATGGAACGGCGGTGAAGCCAGTGGCGAAGCCCTACGTCTGTACACCCACGCCGAGCGCATGCTCGGAGCCGGTCATCACGACGTTCGGCAGGACTGAGGGCCGGTCAGGCGCTACCTTGCGCCCATGGACCTGAAGCCGGTCGCCGACGAGCTCTACGGGCTGCCCCCGAAGGACTTCACCGCGGCCCGCAACGCCGCGGCCAAGCAGGCCGGCGACAAGGACCTCGCGAAGGCCATCGCCGACCTCCGCAAGCCCACCGTGGGCGCCTGGGCCGTCAACAAGCTCGTCCGGGACGCCCCCGAGGGCCTGGAGGAGGCGCTGGGCCTCTCCACGGCGAAGCTGACCATGCGGGAACTCGGCCGGCGGCGCAAGGAGCTCGTGGAGGCCCTGGTCTACCGCACGCTGGAACTGACGGGGCCGTTGGCGGACGACGCCGTCACGCAGGTCCGCAACACGCTGACGGCCGCGATGGCCGACCCCGAGTCCGCCGAGCAGGTGCGCGACGGCCACCTCACGAAGGCGCTCGAGTACTCCGGGTTCGGGTTCGCGCTGCCGGAGCCCGAGCCCGCGCAGGACGGTGAGGACGCGCTCGCCCGCAAGCGGCGGGAGCGGGAGGAGCGCAAGCGGGCCGAGGCGCAGCAGGCGCTGGACGAGGCCGAACAGGCCCTCGGGGAGGCGCAGGCGGACCAGCTGGCGGCGCAACGGGCGTTCGACCGGGCCGCGGAACGGCTGGAGGACGCCAAGCGGGTCACGTCCGGCGCGGAGAAGGCCCGCAAGGCGGCGGAACGCAAGCTCAACGACCTGAGCTAGACCGGTCCAACGGCCCCCACTCGTCGGAGTGCTGGGCGCCGACCAGCTCGACGCACTCCCGCAACGCCTCGTCGTCCACCCAGGCGAGTGGTTCCCGGCACCGGACCAGCGGCTCGTTGTCGGGGCCGCGGCCCACCTCCTCGCCGCGCAGCACCCAGGCGCGGACGTCCGGGCCGCGCAGGTCGCGCAGGTGGCGGTAGTCGAACAGGCGGCGCGCCACCCACAGCTCGTGCGAGCGGTCGTCCCACCACGGCTCGATGCGCGGCGGGCTCGCCGACAGGCCCGGCAGCTCCACACCGGTCAGCGAGTCGCGCGAGGTGGAGGCGGCGTCGGCGTCCGGCCCCTTGGACCAGCGCACGTAGATGTCGTCGTCGATGAGCCCCACCAGGTCGGCGAGACTCGTGATCGTCGGCATGCGGGCTGTCACACGTGGTGAGCCACCCGGCCGAACCTGAAGGAAACCTGAAGGAATTGAGCCTGGTCACAGCGAAAGGCGACCGGAACACGACGGTCCGGTTGTACGTTCAACAAGTGGTTGGCCGCTCGCGCTGGAGCTGCACGCCGGGACTGTCCGACACCCCCAGGTCGGATCAGTCCTTCCGCAGGCGTCGCGTGCTCGCGCAGCGGTCGACCCGCCGTCGGCCGGCACTCCGGTAACCCCCCTCACCGGTAGTGGCGGTCGGCGGCACCCTCAGGGGTACGCATCCCTCCCCAAAAGTGAAATTGACTCAGGTCTCGTGCGTGACCAGGGGCCGCTCTAGACTCACCCGATGGCACATGACGCGGATGTCATCGTCGTCGGCGCGGGCCTCGCAGGTCTCGTCGCGACCGCAGAACTCGCCGACGCGGGTCGCAAGGTCATCCTCCTCGACCAGGAGCCGGAGGCGTCGATCGGCGGCCAGGCGTGGTGGTCGTTCGGCGGGCTGTTCCTGGTCGACACCCCAGAGCAGCGCAGGCTTCGGGTCAAGGACTCGCACGACCTGGCGTTGCAGGACTGGATGGGCTCGGCCGCGTTCGACCGGGACGAGGACCACTGGCCCCGGTTGTGGGCACAGGCCTATGTGGACTTCGCCGCCGGCGAGAAGCGCTCCTGGTTGCACAACATGGGGGTGCGCTGGTTCCCGCTCGTGCAGTGGGCGGAGCGCGGCGGCTACCTGGCGGACGGGCACGGCAACTCGGTGCCGCGCTTCCACGTCACGTGGGGCACCGGACCCGGCATCGTCGAGCCGTTCGAGCGCCGGGTCCGCGAGGGCGTGGCGAAGGGGCTCGTGACGCTGAAGTTCCGCCACAAGGTCACGGGCATCAACGTCACCAACGGCGTGTGCGACGGCGTGTCCGGCGAGGTGCTGGAGCCGTCCTCGGTCGCTCGCGCGGAACCGAGCTCGCGCACCGCCGTCGGCGAGTTCTCGCTGAGCGCCCAGGCCGTCGTCGTCACGTCCGGTGGCATCGGCGGGAACCACGACCTGGTGCGCAGGAACTGGCCCGAGCGGATGGGCACGCCGCCGAAGTTCATGCTCTCCGGTGTGCCGGACTTCGTGGACGGCTCGATGATGGAGATCACGCAGAAGGCCGGCGGCGCGATCATCAACGCCGACCGCATGTGGCACTACCCCGAGGGCATCGCGAACTACGCCCCGGTGTGGTCGCGGCACGGCATCCGCATCCTGCCCGGCCCGTCGCCGCTGTGGCTCGACGCGGACGGCAAGCGGCTGCCGATCCCGCTGTTCCCGGGCTTCGACGCGCTGGGTGCGTTGCAGCACATCACCACGCACGGCCACGAGCACTCGTGGTTCGTGCTGAACAAGAGGATCATCGGCAAGGAGTTCGCGCTGTCGGGCTCCGAGCAGAACCCCGACCTCACGGGCAAGGACACCAGGGCCGTGCTCAAGCGCGCGCTGCCGGGTGCGGTCGCGCCGGTCGAGGCGTTCGCCCAGAAGTCCAAGGAGTTCATCCAGGCCGGCACGGTCGCGGACCTGGCCCGCGGCATGAACGCGTTGATCGGCGACAGCAGGATCGACGCGGCGGAGCTCGAGAAGACGATCGTCGAGCGCGACCGCCAGGTCACCGCGGGGCTGAGCAAGGACATGCAGGTCAACGCGATCCGCCAGACCCGCAACTTCCTGACGGACAAGCTGATCCGCGTCGTCGAGCCGCACCGGCTGCTCGACCCGAAGGCCGGCCCGCTGATCGCGGTGCGGCTCTCGGTGATCACCCGCAAGACGCTGGGCGGTCTGCACACCGACCTGTCGTCGCGGGTGCTCGACACGTCCGGCGAGGTGCTGCCGGGCCTGTACGCGGCCGGTGAGGCCGCCGGGTTCGGCGGCGGTGGCGTGCACGGCTACCGGGCGCTCGAGGGCACGTTCCTCGGCGGCTGCCTGTTCTCCGGGCGGGTGGCCGGGCGTTCGGCGGCGGAGGCCGTCAAGTAGTTCTCGCGTGGTGGACGCGGGTTGACGGTCCCCGAGCTCGCGGCTGTGCTGGGAGGCATGACGCAGATCGGTGTTCTGGTCGGCAACCCGCGGCCCGCCTCCCGCACGCTGCAGGCGGCCCTGGCCCTGCGCGAGGCACTCGCCGCGACGCTGGGCGTGCCCGTCGAAGGGCCCGTCGTCGACGCGGCGGAACTGGCGCCCGCCGTGTTCACGGAACCGGACACGATCAAGGCGGCGCTGCAGTCGCTCGGCCAGGCCGACTTCCTGGTGGTGGCGACGCCGACGTACAAGGCCGCGTACACCGGGCTGCTCAAGGCCGTGCTGGACCAGGCACCGCCGGGCTGGCTCAAGGGCAAGGTCGTCGTGCCGCTGCAGATCGCGGCCGCCGACAAGCACGCGCTGGCCGTCGAGGTGCACCTGCGTCCGGTGCTCGCCGAGCTGGGCGCCGTGGTGCCGCAGGCGTTGTTCCTCACCGAGTCCGCGCTGCCCGCCGACGCCACGACGTTCGACCTGGAAGCGCTGAAGGTGCTGCGATGAAGGAACAGCTGCGCAACGCGCTCAAGCACCACGCCCAGGCCGTCACGATCGTCACGGCCACCGGTGCCGAAGGTCCGGTCGGCACCACGGTCTCCTCGTTCACGTCGGTGAGCTTCGAACCGCCGCTGGTCGTCGTCTGGATCGGCGAGGGCGCGTCGGTGTGGCCGGTGCTGCGGACCGCTCCCCTGTTCGCCGTGCACCTGCTCGACGCCACGCAGACCGCGCTGGCGGACCTGTTCGCCACCAAGGGCGTCGACAGGTTCGGCCCCGGCACGCGCTGGCAGTCCGATGAGGACGGTGTGCCGCGACTGCTGGACGCACCGGTCCGGTTGCGCTGCAGGACGGCCCGGCGGATCGCGGTCGGCGACCACGTCGCGCTGGTCGGCGAGCCGCTCGACATCACGCACACCGACATCGCCGCGCCCCTGGTGCGGCACCAGGGGCGCTACACCTCAGTCGCCTAGGACCTTCAGGACCTCCCTCGCCAGGAGGTCGTTCTGGCGGAACGCCGGGGCGTTCGTGTTCGGCCGCGCGAACGCCGCGTACGCCTTGCCCGTCGTGTAGGGCCCGACGGCGAACCGGACGGGGTCCTCGTCGCCGTTCTCGTTGATCAGCCTGCCGACCGGCGAGACCCGCACGAGCCCGGCGGCGTCCTCGGAGATGTCACCGACCGCGCGCAACGACCGCAGCACCGGGTCCGCCGTGCGCGACAGCGAGTGCGTCGGCAGCCGCGCCTCGATCAACCCGTTGGCGCGCACCACGTCCGGAGTCGTCGCGCTGCCGGCCACGAAGGCGTCGTCCTCCGCCTCGACCCACATGTCGGCGCCGAGGAACCGCACGATCCCCGCGCGCGACAACGCGAGCAGCTCCTCCAGCCGGTCCGGCGGCGGGCCCGACGCGAGGTAGCTGAAGTAGCCGTGCCACCAGCCGTCGAACGGCATGAGCCCGGCCAGCTGGCCGTAGACCGAGAGCAACGCGAGGAACGCCCCGAGATCGGCGCTGTAGCGGGGATCGGAGCGCCGGGCCACGTCCGCTTCGACGTACGCGCGCAGGTGTTCCTGGAACTCCTCGGCGGTCCCGAACGTCACGCCGGCCAGCGGGCGGTCGAGGCGTTCGAAGTCGACGCGGTCGGCCGGATCGGGGACCGCGAGCTCCTCCAGCTCGCGCATTTCGTCGCTGTACCAGGGCAAAGCCGTGAACGACGCGGCGAACTCCACGAACGGCATCCGCACGAGACCGGGGTGACCGGTGAACAGCTCGTGGTAGTGGCCCCACGCGATCTCCTTGGCCATCAACGGCCACACGTCGGCGCGGAAGTCGAGTTCCCGCCCCTGCAACTCGCTCGCGACGAAGAAGTGCGGCAGCGCGGGCCGCGTTCCCTGCAACCGGTATCCGGTCTTCGAGTGGTACGGCACACCACGCCGGGAACCCACGTACAGCGTCGGTTCGGCGCCGGAGGGCACGTAGGTCAGCCCCTCAGGTCCGCGCACGTACCGGCCGCCGCGGCCCTCGGTCAGCAGCACCATCAGGTCGATGAACGCGAGCCCGAACCCGCGCAGCACGACGTCCCCGTGCACCGCCGACAGGTCGGCGTCGGCCGAGTACAGCGGCGGCACGTACACCAGGCCGTGTTCCGAAGCGTGCTCGGCGAGCTTGCGGTGCTCGGGTTCGGGGTCGGCGTCGAGGTGTCCCAGCGCGAGCACCAGGACGTCGCCCTGCAACGACGTGCCGTTGTCGAGCCACACCCGGTTGCCGACGACGTTGAGCGCCGTGGCCCGATGCACGGTCACAGAGATGTTCGGGGGCAGAGATTTCCTGACGTGGTCGAAGAACCACTCGAGGTACCGGCTCTGCACCTGACGTGACGGGAACGAGACCGGGTCGACGTCGGTCCACTCCGCGAGCGACGGGCCGGGACGAATCGGGCCCTCGCCGTCGAAGGACGAGTCGGTGAAGACCGTGACGTCCTCGGCCATGGAGTTCATGCGCAGCAACGGGGACTGGGCGTGCCGCCACACCCGGCCCGCACCCGGCGGGAACGGGTCGACGACGTGCACGGCCAGCGGCAGCGCGGGCGACTGGGCGGCGATGCGTTCCAGCAGGCCGGCGGCACGGGGGCCGCCACCGATCACGACGAGTGAGCGCATGCGCGTCTTTCCCTTGGAGGGCAACGAGAACCAAGCCGCGCCCCTCAACGCGAACACCACCACGGTACCCCCGCGTGTGCAAACAAATCCCGCTCTGTGGACGTCGTTGCACCTGTCGATCCCGAGGTGTGCACTCGTTGGGCGTCTCCCTCAACGCACCCCACTCCCACTACCAGTTCTGGGGAATCGGTCATGCCAGTTGAGTTTCTCGGGATCGCCGCCACGAACGACGGGTCGGAGACGAACCCGCGGTCGTCGGGCGGAGCGTTCGACAAGGACTACACGCTCAGGCTCGCGAGGGCCCACGAGGAGCACGGGTGGGACCGCGTGCTGTTCGCGTACGGGTCGGGCGCGCCGGAGCCGTCCGCGGCGGCCGCGTACCTCGCCAGCAAGCTCGACAAGTTGCAGATCCTGCTGGCGCACCGGCCGAACGTGTCCTACCCGACGTTCGCCGCCAAGACGTTCGCGACGCTCGACCAGATCAGCGACGGCCGGCTGACCGTGCACTTCATCACCGGCGGCACCGACCACGAGCAGCAGCGCGAGGGCGACTACCTGACCAAGGACGAGCGCTACTCCCGCACCCGCGAGTACATCCAGATCGTCAAGAAGGCCTGGACCAGCAGGTCCGCGTTCGACCACGACGGCGAGCACTACCACTTCGCGGACTTCGTGAGCGACGTGTTCCCCGTGCAGCAGCCGCGCCCGAACGTGTCGTTCGGCGGCTCCTCCCCCGCGGCCTACGCGGCGGGCGGCGCCGAAGCGGACATCTTCTGCCTGTGGGGCGAGCCGCTGGCCGAGACCGCGCAGCAGATCGAGTCGGTGAAGCAGGCGGCGAAGGACGCGGGCCGCACGGACGTGCCGCGGATCCAGGTCGCGTTCCGGCCGATCATCGCGCCGACCGAGGAACTGGCCTGGGAGAAGGCGTACCGGACGGTCGAGCGGATCGAGGCGCGCAAGGCCAACGGGCCGTTGAGCCGCCGGCACTCGCTGACCGACCCGGAGAACACCGGCTCCCAGCGGCTGCTGGCGGTGGCGGAGCGCGGCGAGCGGTTCGACCGGGCCCTGTGGACGCCCACCGCGAAGGCGACGGGCGGCGCGGGCAACTCGAACGCGCTGGTCGGGACGCCGGAGACGGTCGCGCAGGCGTTGCTCGACTACTACGACCTCGGCGTCGACATCCTCTCGGCCCGCGGCTACGACCTGCTCGACGACGCGATCGACTTCGGCCGGTACGTGATCCCGATCGTGCGCGAGGAAGTGGCGAAGCGCGACCGGGCCAAGGCCGCATGACGACGCTCGAGGTGCGCCGCGTCCGGCAGTCGGATCCGGAAGCGGCGCCATTGGTCGCCGAACTCACGTACGAATACACGTCTCGCTACGGACCATTGGGCGCAGAGGAGATGCAACGACCGGCGGACGTGTTCGAACCGCCGAACGGACAGTTCCTCCTCCTGATGGAAGGCGGAGTGGCCGTCGCGGGTGGTGCGTTCATGCGTTTCGACGCGGAAACGGCCGAGATGAAGCGCATCTGGACGCATTCCCAGCACCGCCGGCGCGGATTGGCGCGGCGGGTGCTCGTCGAACTCGAGAACGAGGCCAGAACGTTTGGGTACACCAGGATCTACCTGACCACGGGGCCGCGCCAGCCGGAGGCGAAAGAGCTGTACCTGGCGACCGGTTACACCCCGTTGTTCGACGTTGGTACGGACCCCCTGACAATTGGCCCGCTGGCCTTCAGCAAGGTGATTCATTAGTTCAAACGAGTGAATTCGTGGCCGATGCGCCGATTCCTGGCCGGGAATCGCGGTTCGGTTGGACAGGCCCTGACCGGTCAGTAAGCTTGTCGGCCTGACCTGCCAGCAGATCACCCGGTCTCCACGAATGGCCACCTGAGCTGAATGAACATGGTCGACATCCGCGAGTCCGCCGTGCAGTGGGCGGCGGCGATCTCCAACACCCTAGTCGCGAACTTCACGCGCGAGAATCTCGGGCAACTGCTCGCCGGCTACGTCGAGCAGCTGCTCGGTGGTGGCGTGGCCGAGGCCCGGCAGGTGGGCCGGTCGATGGTGGAGCACGACTTCATCTCCGGGGCGACGCTGGAGCGGTCGATCACGTACCTCGGTGAGCACGCGGAGGTCACGCCGGCGCAACTGGCCGCGCTCGCCTCCGGGTACGCCGAGGGGCTGCGCGACCGCACTCTCGCCCAGCAGGAGATCAGCCGCACGGCCGGGATCAACACGATGCGCCGGGCCGAGAGCGCGGTCAGGGCGAGCGAGGCCAAGTTCCGGGCGATCTTCTCCAGCTCCGCGTTCGGAATCGTCGTGAGCGACCTCAAGGGCGAGATCATCGACGTCAACGAGGCGTTGCTCGCGATGCTCGACCACAAGCACGAGGACGTGCGCCGGATGAGCGGCCGCGACCTGGTGCACCCGGACGACCGGGAGGCCCTGCGGCAGCTGACCAGGCAGCTGATCGCGTCCGAGCACGACAACGTCCGCGTCGAGAAGCGGATGGTCCGCAGCGACGGCGAGACGATCCAGGCGCACATGGCCATCTCGGTGGTGCGCGAGGAGAACGGCACACCGCCGTACCTCGTCACGATGGTCGAGAACGTGAACGAGATGCGCGCGCTGCAGTCGCAGCTGCTGCGGCAGAGCCTCAACGACATGCACACGGGCCTGCCGAACCGCGCGCAGTTCCTCGGCTGGCTGGAGGGCGCGGCCGGGTCGAAGGGCCCGGACACGCTCGCGCTGGTCCAGGTCGACGTCGACGGGTTCCGCGGCCTGAACGACGCCTTCGGCCACGACGTGGGCAACCGGGTGCTGATGCACGTCGCGGCGCACCTGCGCGAGGTCTTCACCGAGGACGTCGGCAGGATCGCGCGCATCGGCGAGGACGAGTTCGGCGTCCTGATCAAGGACCCGCGCGACACCGCCTCGGTGATCGCCCTGGTCGACGCGTTCACCGCGCGCCTGGAGGAGCCGACGTGGATCGGCGGTCACGGCGTCGGTGTCACGACCAGCGTCGGCGTCGTAGTGCGGGCGGCCCGCGGCGGTGACGCGGTGGACCTGCTGCGCGCGGCGGACGTGACGGTCGCGTGGGCCAAGCGCGACGGCAAGGCGCAGTGGGCGTTGCACGACAAGGAACGCGACCAGCGCGACCGGGAGAGGTACGCGCTCGCCGCGTCGATCCCCGGCGCGTTGGAGGAGGGCCAGTTCCGCGTCGACTACCTGCCGCTGCGCTCGCTGGCCCAGGGGTCGGTGCTCGCCCTCGAGGCCAAGATCGTCTGGGACCACCCGGAGCAGGGCGTGCTGTGCCCGGAGGTGTTCCTGGGCGAGGCGACGAACAACGGCATGGTGGTCCGGCTCGTCCGCTGGGCGCTCGAGGAAGCCTGCGCGCAGCTCGCCGAGTGGCACGCGGAGCTGGGTGACCGGACGCCGGCGCTGACGATCGACCTGCCGCTGCGGCTGTGCCAGGAACCGGAGCTCGTCGCCGAGGTCCTGCGCATCCTCGACCGCACCGGCCTGCCGGCGTCGTTGCTGCGCTTCGAACTGCACGAGCACGTGCCGACGTTGCTGACCGAAGAGCAGCTCGACGAGCTCACGATCCTCACCGAGCGCGGCGTCGGGCTGGTGGTCGACCAGGTGAGCGGGGGCAACGTCCGCGTCAACAGGCTGCGCGTGCTGCCGTGGAGCGGCGTGAAGTTCAACAGCGCCGTCGCCCACGCCTTCGCCTCCGACGCGCTCCGGATCGAGGAAAGCGCCGCCGTCGCCCTGCTGAAGTGGGCGGCGATGCTGAGGCTCCCGCTGTACGCCGACGGCGTGCGGACCGCCGCCGAGGCGCGGCGGCTGGCGGAGCTGGGCGTGACGGGCGCGCAGGGCCCGCACTTCGGCCCGGCGCTGTCGGTCGCCGAGACCACCGAGCTGCTCCTCGGCTGATTCTTCTCAGCTGGTTCTTATCAGGGTTTTCGAGGGTTTCACCACAGGTTGCTCACAAGGTCGGGGTCCATCGTGGAGTCATGACCGAGCAGAGCTTCCCCGCGATGAGCGGGTCACTGGTGGAACCGCAGCCCGCCGTCGCCGCGCCGAAGTTCTGGCGTCGGACGGCCCCGATGCTGACGGCCGCGGCACTCGTCGCCGGCCTGTTCGGCGGCGTCACCGGAGCGGTGATCGCCTCGCCGGACGACACCCCCGTCTCGTCCTCCGTCTCCGCGTCGACGATCTCCAACACGTCCACCCTGGACTGGAGCGCCGTCGCCTCGGAAGTGCTGCCCTCGGTGGTGCAGGTGAACGTCGGCAACGGCCTCGGCTCCGGCGTCGTCCTGTCGGCCGACGGCAAGATCCTCACCAACAACCACGTCATCGCCGCGGCGGGCGGCCAGATCACGGTGAAGTTCAACGACGGCCGCGAACTCCCCGCCACCGTCGTCAACGCCGACCCCTCCTCGGACCTCGCCGTCCTCCAGGTCTCCGGCGCCTCCGGCCTCACGCCGATCAAGTGGGCGGACTCGGGCTCGGTGAAGGTCGGTGACGCGGTGATGGCCATCGGCTCGCCGTCCGGCCTGCAGGGCACCGTGACGACCGGCATCGTGTCCGCGCTGGACCGCAAGGTCACCGTGCCGGGCGAGACGCGCCGCTCGTCCTCCGTGTCGTACCAGGCGATCCAGACCGACGCGTCGATCAACCCCGGCAACTCCGGCGGTGCGCTGGTGAACGCGGCCGGTGAGCTGATCGGGATCAACTCGGCGATCTACTCGCCGGCGTCGAGCAGCGGGGAGGCCGGGAGCGTGGGCATCGGGTTCGCGATCCCGTCCAACACCGCGAAGCAGATCGTGGGCCAGTTGAGCTAGCAGGTCCAGAGCGCGGAGATCGGCAGGCAGGTCATACCGTCACCGAAGCTCCCCGAGAACTCACCGCTGTAGAGCACGAACCCGGCGAGGAACCTGTCGCCGAGCCGCCGTTGCAACAACCGCAGGCCGCGGAAGTCGTCAGTTCTGACGGATTCCGCGGCCTTGACCTCGATGCCGATCACTCGACCGAGATGATCCTCCAGGACCGCGTCGACCTCGTACTGGTCGCGATCGCGGTAGTGGTGCAGCGTTGCGCGCGTCTCCGACCACGTCAGCTGACGAGCGAGTTCACCCAGCACGAAGTTCTCCAGCAGCGCACCGTCGTCAGCGCCGAGGTGCGCAGCGATCCCGGAGTCGACGAAGAAGACCTTCGGGGTCGTCACCGCCCGGGTCGTGGCGTTGGCCGACCACGCGGGCACCGTCCGCACCAGGTAAATCGTGTCGAGGATCTCCACATAACGCTTCACCGTGTGTGCGCTGAGCCCGAGTTCCCCGGCGAGCCGGTTGAGGCTCAGCATGCCCGCTGTCTGGGCGGCGAGAAGCGACATCAGTTTGCGCATGTCACTCGCCTTGCCGATGTCCGCGACCTGTTTGATGTCGCGGGCCATCAGATCAGCCAGATAAC
Organism: Lentzea sp. HUAS12; assembly: GCF_024125735.1. Lineage (NCBI taxonomy): Bacteria > Bacillati > Actinomycetota > Actinomycetes > Pseudonocardiales > Pseudonocardiaceae > Lentzea > Lentzea sp. HUAS12. The sequence goes on along the minus strand of NZ_CP099738.1, from coordinate 8,108,445 downwards.
CCTCGAAGAACTTGGTGCGACGGCGGGGGCTGTCCCGGACCAACGCTTCCGGATAGCCCCCGCGCCGCGCGCGTACCAGGTAGTCCTTCTTGCGCAGCTCACGCCACTCAGCACGCAGTCCTGGGCCCCGCTCGAAGGCCGAGTCGACGAAGCCATCCGTCGTGCCGTCGATCTCGCCCTGCGAAAGCGGCCACAGCTCCACCGTCTCGGAACGACCGGGCAAGGCGTCCGGCAGTTCACGCAAAGCCAGCAAGCGCGCCGACCCGGTGAGGAGGAACCGCCCAGGCCGCGGGTCGCGGTCCACCACGTGCTTGATCTCCAACCACAGATCCGGCACGCGCTGCACCTCGTCGATCAACAGCAGACCCTCGTGCCTGACGAAAGCCCCGGGATCAGCCTCAGCGAGCGCGCGAGCAGCCCCGTTGTCGAGATAACGAGCAGCTCCGCCGTTCTGACGAAGCATCCTCTCGGCCAGGGTGCTCTTGCCGACCTGGCGTGCACCGTTCAACACCACCACACGGGTGTCCAACAATGCCTCGTCCACCAGGTCGGCCGCACGTCGAGGAACGTAGTCAACAGCTTCGCGCACCACCTCATCACTGATCGAATGCACACCTGCCGAAGCCGGTAGTGCACATCTGCCGAACGGTTGACTTCAGATCTGCCGAAGATCAGGACAGCCAGTCCGGGCGCAACGGCATGTGCGACGTCGTCCCGTCCAGCTTCACCCCGAGGATCTGGTGCAGCTGGATGTTGTTGCGGTCGAACCCGAGCCGCGACGCCGCCAGGTACAGCCGCCACACGCGGGCGCGTGCCTCCCCGACCTCCTCCACGGCCTCGTCCCAGTGGGCCTCGAGGTTGCGGCCCCACGCGGCCAGGGTCAGGGCGTAGTGCTCGCGGATGTTCTCCTCGTGCCGCACCTCGAACCCGGCGTCGTGCATCTGCGAGACCAGGTGTCCCGGCCCGACCAGTTCGCCGTCCGGGAACACGTACCGGTTGATGAACGGGCCGGACAGCGCCTTCTGCTTGTTGTCCGGCCGGGTGATGCAGTGGTTGAGCAGCCGGCCGCCGGGCTTGAGCTTGCGGTACAGCGACGAGAAGTACGCCGGGAGTTGCGCCTTGCCGATGTGCTCGGTGAGGCCGATGGACGACACCGCGTCGAAGCCCGTCTCCCGCACGTCGCGGTAGTCGAGGTGGCGCACCTCGGCCAGGTCCGAGAGCCCGGCCTCGACGATGGCCTTCTGGGCGTACTCGGCCTGGTTGCGCGACAACGTGACGCCGATGGCCCGCACGCCGTACTCGCGGGCGGCGTGCATGACCATGCCGCCCCAGCCGCAGCCGACGTCCAGCAGCTTCATGCCGGACTTCAGCCCCAGCTTGCGGGCGACGAGGTCGTGCTTCTCGAACTGGGCTTCCTCCAAAGTGGACTCCGCCGTCGGGTACACCGCGCAGGTGTAGGCCATCGACGGGCCGAGGACCCATTCGTAGAACTGGTTCGAGACGTCGTAGTGGTGGGCGATCGCCTGCGAGTCGCGGGCCTTCGAGTGGCGCAGGCCGTGCAGTCGCGTCTCCTGCGGCGGAGGGACGACCTTGTGCGCCAGGCGGATCCGGCCGAGGAACCGGAGCAGCTCGACCCGTTGCAGCACGGGCAGTGCGCGCAGGGAGAAGTCGGAGAGCTGGGAGAGACCGGCGTGCACGTCGCCGAGTATCTCGAGATGACCGGTCACGTAGGCACGGGCGAGCCCGAGCTCGCCCGGAGCGGAAGCCAGGTAGGACAAGGCTTCCGGGGTCCTGATGTCGATCGAGACCGGAGCGGAGTCAGGCCCGGCGGCACTGCCGTCGTAGGCCTTGAAGTTGACGTCGTTGCCACCCGTGATGCGCTGGAAAATGGAGGCCAACCGCATTCATCGTCCCCTGACACACTTGGCGTACAGATCAGGCAGGCGGTTCGTCTGGTCGTACCGGGCCTTCACGGACCGGTAGTGCGAACCGTTGTAGTGCCGCCAGAACTCTTCCTCGGTGTAGTACGAGTCCGAGTACAGCGACTTGTGGCCGCCCAGCCGCGCCACCTCGCGCTCGATCAGCCGGTTGCGGTCACCCAACTTCTCTCCCGGCCGGACCGGGACCTCCGACCAGAAGCCGACGTTCACGTACAACGTGTCCGCGTCCATCGGGTACAGCGGCCAGCCCGTGGTGTCCCGCAGGCGGACCGGGCAGAGCCAGACCGGCGCGATGCCGATCTCCCGGTCGAAGAAGTCGAGGAAGTCGGCGAGGCCGGCGACCGGGATCTCCACGTCCTGGATCACCGGTTCGACGTCCACGCGCGGCCTCAACTGCCGGTGCTTCGCGACCAAACGCCGGTACACGTCCGAACGCAGGTAGCGCTTCGGCCACAGGCGGCGGACGACCGGGTTCTGCGCGCCGAACGCCCGCGAGCACCAGAACCAGTCGGTGTCCCAGCGCCACAGGTAGTCGTGGATCGTGAGGTGGTCCGTGCGGCGCTTCTGGATGGACCGGTAGTAGATGTCGTTGCCGGTGTAGTCCGACGTGTAGGGCGCGATGTCGACGTAGTGCCCCAGCGTCAGGTACATCTCACCCCGCGAGAAGACCGTGCCGTCGACGAAGTCCGCCGACCCGTCCTCGCAGACCTCCTCGATGACGGCGGCGCACTCCTCGAAGGATCCGAACGGGACGTGCCGCAGCCGGACGTACTGGCGCACCGGCTCCAGCTCGATCTCCAGTCGCAGCGCGTACCCGAGCGTGCCGTAGGAGTTGGGGAACGCGCGGAACAGGTCGTCGTCCGGCTTGGCGACGACGACCTCGCCGTCGCCGGTGAGGATCTCCAGCTCCCGCACGGACTCGTGCGGCAGTCCGTTGCGGAAGGACGTGGACTCGATGCCGAGCCCTGCCACCGCACCGCCGAGGGTGATGGTCTTGAGCTGCGGCACCACCAACGGCATGAGGCCGTGGGGAAGTGTCGCGGCTACGAGGTTCTCGTAGGTGGTCATGCCCTGCACCTGTGCGGTGCGCCCGACCGGGTCCACGGAGAGGACCTGGTCGAACCTGCCGACGTCGAGCCCGCCCGTCTGGTCCGCCCGGAAGCGGAAGAGGTTCGACGTCTTCTTCGCGAGCCGCACCGGCGCACCTTCGCGCATCGCGGCGTACTGCGCGCTCAGCGCAGCCACGGCCGAGTTGTGCCCATGGTCACTCACAAGAACGACGTTATTCCTCGTCACCGCCGTTGTCGCGCCCAAAAGCCCGAATGGGCGAGCGATCTTCTGCCGCACCCTGCCGAAAGTTACTTGCGAGTAGTAACGTGCGGGGCATGGCTACGCACGAGGTGACCAACCAGGTCCCGCCACTGAGCGGTCACGACGTCGCGGACGACCCCGCCCTGCTCAGCTGGGTCGACGACAGTGAGTTGCACTCCCTCGGCAGGCTCGCCGGGAGCCACGAGTGGCAGGAGCACGGCCGCCTCGCAAACGCTTTCCCGCCGGTGCTGCACACGCACGACCGGTATGGGAACCGGATCGACGAGGTCGAGTTCCACCCTGCCTGGCACGACCTGATGAACGTTGCCGTTACGCACGGTTTGCACGCCTATGTCGACGGTGCGCATTTGCAGCGCGCCGCCAGGTTCTACGTGTGGTCCCAGGTCGAGGCCGGCCACGGATGCCCGATTTCGATGACTTACGCGTCGGTGCCCGCTTTGCGCGTCGCGCCGGAACTGGCCGGAAGTTACGAACCTCTTCTCACTGCTCGGAACTACGACTTCGGGCTGCGGGCGCCGCTGTCCAAGAGCGGCCTGATCGCCGGCATGTCGATGACCGAGAAGCAGGGCGGCTCGGACGTCCGCGCGAACACGACGGTCGCCAGGCCGGTCGCCGACGGGTACGTGCTCACGGGGCACAAGTGGTTCACGTCGGCGCCGATGTCGGACGTGTTCCTGACCCTCGCGCAGGCCCCCGGCGGACTGACGTGCTTCCTGGTGCCGAGGGTCCTGCCGGACGGCACGCGCAACCGGTTCTTCCTGCAGCGCCTGAAGGACAAGCTCGGCAACAAGTCGAACGCGTCCGCCGAGATCGAGTACGACGAGGCGTTCGCCCACCGCGTCGGCGACGAGGGCCGGGGTGTGCGGACCATCATCGAGATGGTCAACATGACCCGCCTCGACTGCATCCTCGGCACCGCGGCGGGCATGCGGCTCGGGCTGCGGCAGGCCGCCCACCACGCCGCGCACCGCAAGGCGTTCGGCAGCTACCTGGTCGACCAGCCCGCCATGCGCAACGTGCTGGCGGACCTCGCGATCGAGTCCGAGGCGGCCACCACCAGCGCGATGTGGCTGGCCGAGCACCGGCCCCGGCTCGGCCTGGCGGTCACCAAGTACTGGGTCTGCAAGCGCGGCCCGGCGCATGCCGCTGAGGCGTTGGAGTGCCTGGGCGGCAACGGGTACATCGAGGACAGCGGCATGCCGAGGCTGTTCCGGGAGTCGCCGCTGATGTCGATCTGGGAGGGTTCGGGCAACGTCGCCGCGCTGGACGTGCTGCGCGCGATGAAGAAGGAACCCGAGTCGGTGCAGGAGTTCCTCTCCGTCGTCACCGGGGTGGACCGGCGCATCGACAAGGCCCTGAACGAGCTCGGCGCCGCGCTGTCCGATGTGGACGAGTCGCAGGCGCGCCGGGTCGTCGAGAAGATGGCGCTGGTCCTGCAGGGTGCCCTGCTGGTGAAGCACGGGCACCCCGCCGTGGCCGACGCGTTCCTCGCGTCACGGCTCGGCGGGGACTGGGGAGTCGCGTTCGGCACGCTCCCCAGGTCCACCGACTTCGCCTCGATCATCGACCGGGCTGTTCCCAAGGTCTAGGCCGGGCAGCCGTTCGGCAACCTCGGCGAGTCCGGCCCGTACAGGTCACCGGTCAGGAACACGCACGTCGGCTGCTGGTCGAACTGGTAGATGTCGGCGATCTCCAGGATCGTGAAGTTCCGCGTCTCGCCGACCCGCGACTCCTTGAAGTTCGTGCGCCCGGTGGCGCCGAAGAACTCCAGTTCGCGCAGCTCACCGCCGATCGCACCGCGGTGCGGGGTGTGCCCTGCCAGCCTCGCCTGGGCGTTGCGCACGGCGTCGAGGAAGAGCCCGGCCGCGTCGTAGGCGACGGCCATGTGCTCACCGGGCCACGGCTTGGCGGGCTTGTCCTCCCTCGGCAGCGCGGAGTCCTGGACCTCGCCCGCCAGCTTCTTGTACCCGGCGCAGAAGGCGTCGAGGGGCAGGCCGCCGCGCACCTTGTCGTCCGGCTTGCCGTCCACACAGGACTTGCCGGCGAGCACCACCAGCCCGGCCATGCTCACGTACGACACGCGCATGCCGGCCAACGCGTCGCGCTTGCGGCTGGCCTCCTGCGCGATGAACCGGATGATCGCGTCGTCCGCGAGGATGCGCGGCAGGCGGTTCTTGTCGTAGCAGTTGCGGCCGACCGCCTGCAGGAACTCCCCGAAGTGCTCCTCGCGGCCCGCGAAGAACACGAGCTCGGTCGAGTGGTCCTCGACGCACTGCGACGGCACCTCCTGCGGGCCGCCCGACCACTCCCGGGCCTCGAACGGGACGCCCGACCTCGCGAGCTCCTGCCCGAGCACGGCGACGAGGTTGTCCAGGTAGACGTCGTCCTGCCGCAGCTTCGGGTGGTGGATCGTCACCTTGGTCGCGGCGACGTGCTGCGCGTACCGCCGCACGAGGTCGGCCTGCCGGACGTTGCCGGGGATCAGCTGGAAGTACATCGTCGAGAGCTTCGGCAGCGACGCCTCGGTGAGCGTGGTGCCGATGGTCGGCACGCCGAGCGACCCGAGCGAGGTGATGACCATCTTGGTCTGCTCGACGCTGCGGTCGAGCCCGATCACCCCGATGATGCTCGGGTCCTTCTCCAGCAACGGGTTCAGCATGTCCGTCAGCACGTCGTGGGCGCGGATCATCTTCGCGCCGCCGTTGGCGATCACGATCCGCAGCAGCGGTCCCGAGCTCGACCTGTCGTTCTGCTGCCGTTGCTTGAGCAGCATGCCCTCCAGCTCCTCGGCCCGGGAGTGGTCGGCGTCGGGGTTGCTGTCCTTGTGGGTGAGGCTCGAGAAGTAGAGCAGCGACACCAGCGGCCGGGCGGGATCGGCGGCGTAGAGCCGTTCCGCCTCCTCGTTCTGCGCGAACACGGCCTGCTGGGTCCACCTCAGCCGTTCGTTCGAACCGAACACCTGGCTGCTGTTGTCGCTGTAGCCCAGGCACTCGACGTTGCCCTCGACGTCCATCAGCCGCGTCGAGATGCCCGGTGAGATCGCGGAGCCGAGGATCGAGCAGTTCGCCTCGACGTGGTTCTGCGCGGTGACGAACCCCGGGATGAGCAGCACCACGACGACCGCGGCGATGATCGCCTCCAGCCGCCGCGACTTCGCGAGCCAGCGCACCGGCGCCGCGCGGAAGGCGGGCGCGGCCTTCCACTTGTTCTTCACCGGGTCGGGGAACGGCAGCCTGATCATCAGGTAGCGGGCGTCCGGCGCGAGCATCTGCCGTTTGCGCGGCAGCTCCTCGCGCCACGTCGTGAGCGCCTCCGCGGTCTCGTCCGGCGCGACCGGTGTCGTCCCGAGCCGCTGCGAGAGCGCCGGCTGCACCGAGCTGGCGGCGATCACCAGCAACGGGTCCAGCTCGCCCGTCTCGTTGCGGACGTCGTTGATCAGCTCCAGCAGCTCCCAGCCGCCGTTGTCCTTCGTCACGCCGTCCAGCAGCACGGGGATGTACGCGGTGCGCCGCCAGCCCGCCCTGCGCGGCAGGAAGCGCGAGCGCCGCCGGTACGCGATCCGCAGGTCCTCCAGGAACGCGTGCACGAGCAGCAGCTTGACCTGCTCCTCGTTCTCCGACTCGCGCCTGCCCAGCGTGAGCCGCTCGGCGAACCCGAGGAACTCGATGGAGTGGTTGGGCAGCGCGAAGTTCTGCCCGCGCATGAACCACTTCGACTCCCGCGCGAGCCCCGGTACCCGTTTGCCGAGCCACCGGAACCCCGCCTTGCTGCCGACCCAGGCGACCAGCCCGAGCCCCAGCCGCGTCACGAGGTTCGGGATGAACGCGTCGACGGCCCGGTTGAGCTCCTCCCCGCTCCCGCCGGTCTTGCCGGTCCACTGCCGCAGCAGCTCGATGACGCTCGCCCGGTCGTCGCGCCCCGGTTTGCGCGGCAGCCGCTTGCTCGTGAGCCAGTCGACGAGCCGGTAGTGGTCGAACCGGGTGAGCCGCTCGGTGCCGACGTGGACCTCCGCGAGCCGATGGCTCAGCACGTCCAGCAACGGCAGCAGAGGCGGCGTTTCCCGCGCTTCCGGAGGCCATCTCTTGTCGACTTCCGCGCCGACCGCGGCGACGTCGACGTAGGCGTGCGGAATCGCCGGGCGGCCCTCGTCGAGCTTGTGCTCCAGCGCGTGCAGGAACGCCGTCGGACTGGCTTCGCTCTCCAGGTAGAGGATCGGCAGCGGCTGGTCGCCGACCACTTCCTCGGTCTTGCTCCGGTAGAAGAAGCCGGGCCGGTCGCAAAGGCCGTGGACGACCTCGAGCAGAACGTTCGAACCGGGGAAGACGGGCTCTGTCCGGCTACCTGTCATCTGCACCCTCACACTCGTGCGGAAGGCAGACGACGCTAGCCGGACAGACCGTCGGGAACTGGCGGTTTGAAGATTTTCAGCCGGAACGGACCAGTGCTTCCTACAGACCCAGCTCGCGGGCGATCAGCATCTTCTGCACCTCGGAGGTGCCCTCGCCGATCTCCAGGATCTTCGCGTCGCGGTAGAACCGGCCGACCGGGTACTCGTTCATGAAGCCGTAGCCGCCGAAGATCTGCGTGGCGTCGCGGGCGTTGTCCATCGCGGCCTCGGACGACACGAGCTTCGCGATGGCGGCCTGCTTCTTGAACGGCTCGCCGCGCAGCATCCGCGACGCCGCCTCGTAGTAGGCGAGGCGCGCGGTGTGGACGCGGGCCTCCATCTCGGCGATCTTGAACTGGATCGCCTGGTACGTGCCGATCTTCCGGCCGAACGTCTCGCGCTCGTGGGCGTAGCGGACCGACTCGTCCACGCAGCCCTGGGCGAGGCCGACTGACAGCGCCGCGATGGCGACGCGGCCCTCGTCCAGCGTGCGCAGGAACTGGGCGAAGCCGCGGCCGCGGGTGCCGAGCAGGTTCGCGGCCGGCACGCGGCAGTCGGAGAAGGACAGCTCACGGGTGTCCGAGGCGTTCCAGCCGACCTTCGAGTACTTCTTCGACACCGTGAAGCCCGGGGTGCCGGACGGGACGATGATCGAGGAGATCTCCTTGCGGCCGTCCGGGAGGGTGCCCGTGACGGCGGCGACGGTGACGAGGCCGGTGATGTCCGTGCCGGAGTTCGTGATGAACGCCTTGGTGCCGTTGATGACCCACTCGTCGCCGTCGAGGCGCGCGGTGGTGGTCAGGCCGCCCGCGTCGGAGCCGGAGCCCGGCTCGGTGAGGCCGAACGCGCCGAGCTTCTCACCGGAGGTCAGGGAGGGCAGCCACTGCGCCTTCTGCTCGTCGGTGCCGAAGCGGTAGATCGGCATCGCGCCCAGCGAGGTCGCCGCCTCGACCGTGATCGCGACGGACGAGTCGACGCGCGCGAGCTCCTCCAGCGTGACGCACAGGGCGAAGTAGTCGCCGCCCATGCCGCCGTGCTCCTCGGGGAACGGCAGGCCGAGCAGGCCCATCTGCCCCATCTTCGCGACGATCTCGTACGGGAACTCGCACCGCTCGTAGAAGTCGCCGATGACCGGGGCGACCTCGTCGCGGGCGAACTCCTCGACCGTCTTGCGCAGGTCCTCGTACTCGCTCGGGAGCCTGAAGTCCAACATTGCGGTCACTCCTCGTGAGAGACGACGAGGGCCAGCACCTGGTCGAGTGCGACCTGCTGGCCTGCTTGCACGTTCACTTCGGCGAGCACGCCGTCGACCGGTGCGGTCACGGTGTGCTCCATCTTCATGGCCTCGACCACGAACAACGCCTGACCGGCGGTCACCTCGTCGCCCTGCTGCGCGCGGACGACCAGCACGGTGCCGGGCATCGGCGACTTCACCGGGCCACCCGAGGCCGCGGCACCGCCGGCGGCACCGACCAGGAACTCGGCCTCCACCAACGCCCAGGAGGCGCCGTCGTGGCCCAGCCACAGCACGTCCCCGTCGCGGGCCATCGAGTACCGGCGGGAGCCGACGAGCAGGTCGGTGCCTTCCCGGCGAGCCTTCGCGCGGACCGGTTCTCCCGCGCCCACAACGACTTCCTCGCCGCGCACGCGCACGTCGACGTCGTTGATCCGCCACGTCGTCCAGGCGTGCTCACCGACGCGCCAGCCGGAGAGCTGGTCCCACGGGTCATCGCCGTGCGGCTGCAACGAACGTTCCAGGCCGGCCGCCACGTACACGTCGTCCGGGATCTCGGCGGACGTCAGCGCGTCCAGCTTCCGTTCGACCAGACCGGTGTCCAGAGCGCCCGAACGCACGTCCTCATCGCGCAGGAGCGCGCGCAGGAACGGGATGTTCGTCGTGACGCCGAGCAGCACCATCTTGCCGAGCGCGTGGTCGAGGCGGCGCAACGCCTCTTCGCGGGTGCGGCCGTGCGCGATCACCTTGGCGAGCATGGGGTCGTAGTCAGAGCCGACGACGAGTCCCTCGTACAGACCGGAATCGACGCGGACGTCAGACGGCTCGCTCAGCGCCAGCACCCGCCCGCCGGTCGGCAGGAAGCCGCGTGCCGGGTCCTCGGCGTAGACGCGGGCCTCGACCGAGTGGCCGGTCAGCTCGACGTCGAGGTCCAGGGCCTCCCCGGACGCCACGCGGAGCTGCCACTCGACGAGGTCGACGCCCGTGACCATCTCGGTCACCGGGTGCTCGACCTGCAGCCGGGTGTTCATCTCCATGAAGAAGTAGTCGCCGGAGGCACCGTCCACGATGAACTCGACCGTGCCCGCGCCGACGTAGCCGACGGACTTCGCCGCGTCGACGGCGGCCGACCCCATGGCCTCGCGCATCTCCGGGGTGAGGAACGGCGACGGCGCTTCCTCGATGATCTTCTGGTGCCGCCGCTGGAGGCTGCACTCGCGCTCACCGAGGTGGATCACGGTGCCGTGCGCGTCACCCAGGACCTGGATCTCGATGTGGCGCGGGTTCGTGATGAACCGCTCGATCAGCAGCGTGTCGTCACCGAACGAGCCGCGCGCCTCACGCCGTGCCGACTCGATGGCCTCGCGCAGTGCCGATTCTTCGTGCACCAGCCGCATGCCCTTGCCGCCACCGCCCGCGGAAGGCTTGAGCAGCACCGGAAAACCGATCTCCAGTGCGGCGTCGACGATCTCGTCGTCGGACATGCCCGAGCGGGTGCGGCCCGGCACGACCGGCACACCCGCCGCCGACACCGTCAGCTTCGCGCGGATCTTGTCGCCCATCGCGTCGATCGCCGACGCGGGCGGGCCGACGAACACGATCCCGGCCTCGTCGCAGGCCGCGGCGAACGCCGTGTTCTCCGCGAGGAAGCCGTACCCGGGGTGGATCGCCTGCGCGCCGGTGGACACGGCGGCCGCGACGATCTTCTCGATGGACAGGTAGCTCTCGCGGGCGGCCGCGGGGCCGATCCGCACGGCCTCGTCGGCCAGCTTGACGTGCAACGCCTCGGCGTCCGCGTCGGAGTACACGGCGACGGACCGGATCCCGAGCGACCGCAGCGCGCGGATCACCCTGACCGCGATCTCCCCGCGGTTCGCCACCAGAACGCTGTCGAACATGATCACATCCGGAAGACGCCGTAGGAAACATCGTCGATGGGGGCGTTGGCCGCGCTGGACAACGCGAGGCCGAGCACCGTGCGCGTGTCACGCGGGTCGATCACGCCGTCGTCCCAGAGCCGCGCGGTCGAGTAGTACGGGTTGCCCTGGTCCTCGTACTGCTGGCGGATCGGCGCCTTGAACGCCTCTTCGTCCTCTGTGGACCACTCGTCGCCGAGCTGGTCGCGGCGGACCGTCGCCAGCACGGACGCGGCCTGCTCGCCGCCCATCACGGAGATGCGGGCGTTGGGCCACATCCACAGGAACCGCGGCGAGTAGGCCCGGCCGCACATCGAGTAGTTGCCGGCGCCGAACGAGCCACCGATGATCACGGTGAACTTCGGGACGCGCGCGCACGCCACGGCGGTCACCATCTTGGCGCCGTGCTTGGCGATGCCGCCCGCCTCGTACTCGCGGCCGACCATGAAGCCGGTGATGTTCTGCAGGAACACCAGCGGGATGGACCGCTTGTCGCACAGCTGGATGAAGTGCGCGCCCTTCACGGCGGACTCGCCGAACAGGATGCCGTTGTTCGCGACGATCCCGACCGGGTGGCCGTGGATGCGCGCGAAGCCCGTGACGAGCGTCTGCCCGTACTCCTTCTTGAACTCCTGGAACTTCGAGCCGTCGACGACCCGCGCGATCACCTCGCGCACGTCGTAGGGCGTCCGGGAGTCCGTGGGCACGACGCCGTAGAGGTCGTCGGGGTCGACCTTCGGCGCCTCTGGAGTCGTGACGTCCCAAGGCCTCTGCGCGCGTGGGCCGAGCGTGGAGATGATCGAGCGGACCATCCTGAGCGCGTGGGCGTCGTTCTCCGCCAGGTGGTCGGTGACGCCGGACGTCCGCGAGTGCAGGTCGCCGCCGCCGAGGTCCTCCGCGCTGACGACCTCCCCGGTCGCGGCCTTCACCAGCGGCGGGCCGCCGAGGAAGATCGTGCCCTGGTTGCGGACGATGATCGCCTCGTCGGACATCGCCGGCACGTACGCGCCACCCGCGGTGCACGAGCCCAGCACGGCGGCGATCTGCGGGATGCCCTTCGCGGACATGGTGGCCTGGTTGTAGAAGATCCGGCCGAAGTGCTCGCGGTCCGGGAACACGTCGTCCTGCTTCGGCAGGAACGCGCCGCCGCTGTCGACCAGGTAGATGCACGGCAAGTTGTTCTGCAGCGCCACTTCCTGCGCGCGCAGGTGCTTCTTGACCGTGACGGGGTAGTAGGTGCCGCCCTTGACCGTGGCGTCGTTCGCGACGATCACGCACTCACGGCCGGACACCCGCCCGACGCCGGTGATGATGCCCGCGGCCGGCGCGTCGTCGCCGTACATGCCGTTGGCGGCCAACGGCGACAGTTCGAGGAAAGGCGAACCGGGGTCGACCAGCGTGTCGACGCGCTCGCGCGGCAGCAACTTGCCGCGGTCGACGTGGCGCTGGCGTGCCTTCTCGGGACCGCCGCGCGCGGCGACGGCGAGCTTGCTCCGCAGCTCGTCGACGAGCGCGGCGTGCTCCTTGGCGTAGCGGTCCGACGGCTCGGCGGCGCTGCGCAGGACAGGTGCGTCCATGCTCCCCAGACCTCAGGTTAGCGGGCGTTAACAAAGCCATGTTAGCGCCCGCTAACCCAGCGGTCCACCAGAGCGGCTCGAGAGTGACCCGAACGCAGGTCAAGGCCCCTTTCGAGCACTCTCACGTTCCGGAAGACGTCAGCCGATCACCGACCGCAGGGCGGGCAGGTAACCGCTGGCGTGACCGGCGCGGTTCGGGTGGTACGACTCCTCGACCGGCCAGCTCAGGCTGTTGAGCCACCAGCTCGACGAGCAGATCTCGTGCCCGGTGAACGCCCCGCGCACGTCGACGTACCCGAACCCGGCCGCCGCCGCCCGCGCCGCGATGGTGGTGTGCAGCGCGTCGCTGCCCGAGTTGATCGCGGCCCGCTTGGTGTCGCTCAGGCCGACGTTGCAGGAGCCCGGCACCTTGTAGATGCGCGGGTAGCCGAGCACGACGACGCGCGCCGACGGGGCCTTCGACTTGATCGCGGCGTAGACGTTGTTGAGCAGCCCGGGAAGCGTGTTCGCGGCGTAGGCCTTGGCCGTGTTCACCCGGTTGGTGCAGTCCTGGTCGGACCCGAACGTGCAGGTGGTGATGACGTCGGTGAAGCCGGCGTCGTTGCCGCCGACCTGCACGGTGACCAGGTTCGTGGCCGCGGTCAGGTTGCCGGTCTGCGTGATGACGTCGCCTGTTCGCGCACCGGAGCAGGCGACGGACTTGAAGCTCGCGGGCGCTGTCGCCGCCGCGTACAGGGCCGGGTACGCGAGCGGTCCGCGCTTGCAGCTCCCGCTCGACCCGTCGTAGCTGCCGGTGCCGAGCCCGGAGGCGTACGAGTCGCCGAGCGCGACGTAGTTGATCGGTGCCGCGCTCGCGGGGTTGGCGAGGGCGATGACGGCCGCGGCGGCGGTGACCACCGAGGCGAGGAAGTGAGCAGGACGCATCGAAGACTCCCGAAGGGGCCGCAGGGTGTGATGCAAGGCATGCCAATCGTTACTCACGGGTAAGGCTCGTGTGAAGTATTGGTCAATAGTCAACATTTGGGCCCTGTACCTGCGGAAATTCCACCCATCGGAGGATCGCGCGGACAGACCGGTTTGAGGCATGAAAAAAGCAGGAGCCCCCGGAGGGGACCCCTGCTTCGTCGTTCGCCGGCGAACCGGTCAGGTGCTGGTGTCGTTCTTGTAGTGCACGCCTTCGTGCGACGCCTCGTAGTCGCCCGTCGTGGCGTAGACGTCGATCGAGTCGACGATGTACTGCTGGTTCGGGTCGGCGCGGGAGTACAACTCCGGCCACGCCTCACCCGGCACGACGAGATCGGGGTGGTGGCAGTCGATTCCACCCTCGGTGTCCTCGCACGTCCAGCCGTCGCCCCACGACTGGACGTCCAGTTCGTCCGGCACGGAGAGGAACACGGTCACGCCCTGTTCGTCCTCGTCTCCCACATCGGTGAGCAGCACCGTGAAGTCGAACGGCGTCCTGCTGACCCAGTACGTCCTGCCCTCGAAGACGTGCGCGACGGCCCGGGACCCGTCCACCGACATCCGGATGTCGATCGGCGCCGGCTCGCCCTCGGTGGCGTTCGCGGCGGATCCGCCCGCGCAGGCGACCAACGCGGCGACAGCGGCGCACGACAAAGCCTTGATCATGGAACTCCCCCAGAGTCCGACATGGTCCAACCACTCTCAGGACGCCTGGCGGTCCACCGGGTTGCCCGAGTCCCCGATTCGCGGGACACGACGCCAGGTAAACGCCTGCTAACCTCCTTCCGTGGTCGACAAACCCTCACGTCGGGACCAGATCCTCAACGCCGCGGCGGAGCTCTTCGCGCGCCACGGCTTCCACGGCGTGGGCATCGACGACATCGGCGCCGCGGTCGGCATCTCGGGCCCCGCGCTCTACCGGCACTTCCGCAGCAAGGACGCGATGCTCGGCGAGATGCTGACGTCGATCTCCGAACGCCTGCTCGACGGCGGCCAGTCCCGCGTCGACGCCGCCTCGAACGCCGACGAGGCCCTGCGCGAACTGATCGGCTGGCACGTCGACTTCGCGCTGGACGACCCGGCGCTCATCACCGTGCAGATGCGCAACCTCGCCAACCTCACCGACCCGGACCGCAGGCGCGTGCGCGCTTTGCAACGGCGGTACGTCGAGGTGTGGGTCGAGACGATCCGGCGGACCGTGCCGGACTTCGACGAACCGACCGCGCGTGCCGCGGCGCACGCGGTGTTCGGGCTGATCAACTCGACGCCGCACAGCGCGCACCTGGACCGGGACCAGATGGCGGCGCTGCTGTCGCGCATGGCGCTGGCGTCGCTGACGCCCGCCGTCGTGGTCTCCTGACCGGCCGGAACCGCCTGCGGCGTGCGGCTGACCTGGCGAACTGGCGATCAGCCGAGACCCTTCCGTAACCTGACGCGACAATGGGCGCGCGCAAACTCCTCCTCCGGCTGCCGGCCTGGTTCCGGTTCACGGTCATCACGCTCGCGGTGTTCGTGTGCGGGGTGATCGCCTCCAGACCGGCCACCGGTGACAACGGGGTCCCACCGAGCGCCGACGTGGTCGCCGCGGCGAACGCCGTCACCGCGTTCGTGGAGCCGTCCGCGACGCACGACCCGTACTTCAACCTGCCGTCGGACTTCGCGCGCGAGATGGGCCGCGATCCCAAGACCGTCACGGCGCCGGACGGGACGCTGCGGGTGGTCGACGCGAGCGGTGGGTGCTCGGGGCCGGCCGGGGACACGGAGTGGGACTTCAGCACCGCGTGCCGCGCGCACGACCTCGGCTACGACCTGTTGCGCTACGCCGACCACAAGGGCGACCCGCTCGGACCGCAGGCGCGCAAGGCGCTGGACGACAGGCTCACGACCGACCTGCACGCCCAGTGCCGGCTGAACCCGCGCGGCGCCGAGCAGACCTGTCACGCCGTGGCCGAGACCTACGCGCTGGGCCTGAAGTTCAACTCGTGGCGGCAGCGGTGGAGCGCGCCGGGCCACGAACCCGTCGTCGCGTGGGCGTTCGGCAGCGCGGTCGTGGTGTTCCTGCTGCTGGCGCGGCTGCACGGCCGCCGCCGCGAGGACCCGTCCGCGAACTCGCTGCCGCTGGTGCTGGCCCACGCCGAACAGGACAGGTACGCGACGTTCCTGCGGCTCTTCAGCCTCGCGCTGCTCGTGGTCGGCGAGACCGTGGCGATGCTCGCGCACCTCAGGGGGTTCGGCACGTCGTGGTTGTGGGCGCTGCAGGCGGTGCCGTTGTTCTTCTTCGCCGGCGGGCACGCGAACCTGCGCAGCTGGCAGGCGCACCAGGGCGGCTTCGGCTGCTGGGTGTCGAGCCGCACGTCGTGGCTGCTGCGGCCGGTGCTCGCGTTCGTGCTGCTGTGGGTGGTGCTGTTCGCGGCGCTGAACCTGCTGGACGTGAAGGTCGACGCGTACAGCCGGCTGATCACGCACCCGCTGTGGTTCCTCGGGGTGTACCTGCTGGCGGTGGCCGCGACTCCGGCGGCCGCGTGGCTGCACGAGCACTTCCGCCGCACCGCGCCGTTCGTGCTGGTGCTGGTGACGCTGGGCGTGGAGGTCGCGCGCACGTCGACGGACTGGAAGACCGGCGGGTACGTGAACCTGGTCGTCGGCGCGTTGCTGATGCAGCAGATCGGGTTCTTCTACGCGGACGGCACCCTGGCGACCCTCTCCCGCAGGCTGCTGGCCGCGCTCGGCGCCGTCACGCTGCCCGCGCTGGTGTTCTTCAGCAGCTACCCGCGGTCGATGATGGTGCTCGGCGTCGCGCAGATCTGCCTGGCGTTGCTGGCCCGCGGCCGGCTCACGGCGTGGCTCGACGGCCGGTTCTGGCACGTCGTGGACTTCACCCGCCGTTCGCCGATGACGGTGTACCTCGCGTACCTCGCCGGGGTCGGCGCGCTGGTCGGGCTGCTCGGGCTGACGCAGGCGCCGATCTGGCTGGTGCTCGGGCTGGTGCCGCTGATCCTGCTGTTCCACCGGTTCGAGCGGCGCCTGGTCAAGTCCACGAAGCTCGCGCACGAGTCGCACCGCACGCGCCTCGCGACGGCGATGGGCGTGTCGTTCGGGACGCTCGGCGTGCTCGGGTTCGTGGTCAGCGGGTTCCTCGGTGACGGGGTGCTGGTGCTGCTGCCGGTCGACCCGCTGCAGAACCTCATCCACCTGCTGCTCGGCTGGTACCTGATCCACACCGCCCGCCACGGCAGCTGCGACACCAGGTTGCCGTGGCTGCTCACGGCGCTGGCGTGCGTTCCGCCGATGCTGGCGCTGGACCCGACTCCCCCGGTGGTGGTGCTGCACGCCGTGGCGATCGGCCTCGCAGTGCTCGGAGCCATCCCCAGGTCACGACCGCGCACACCGGCAGCCACAGCAGGCGCTGCCACACCCAGTCCGGATGATCTGGTGGCTGCTGGAGCCCCGGCAACGGCCCCCACGCGCTGAAAGCCAGCGTCACGGTCACGAGCGCGCTCTGGTGCGCGAGGAAGATGCCCAGCGCGCGCTTGTTCAGCCACACCACGGGTTTCGCCGTGCCGATCCTGCTCAGCAGCGGCGCGACCGTGAGCACCAGCCCGATCTGGGCGAACGCCAGCGCGAGCGTGGCGTAGTTCGGCGGGTTGAGGTTCGAGACCGCCTCACCCGGAATGCCCACCGCCGACACCGGATACCCGCCGACCGTCGTCAGCAACGCGTACCCGAGCACGCCCGCCACCAGCAGCGGCGGACCGGGGATCCGCCTGCGCGCCAGCGAGTGCCCGAGCTGCCAGGCCGCCCACCACACCGCGTACGGCACGACCAGCACCAGCACGACCGGGACCAGCACACCCCACGAGTGCTCGTCCAGCCTGCGCACCAACGGTTTCATCGCCAGCAGCACCAGGTAGACGCCGAAGAACCACAGCGGTGTCGTGACCAGGAACCCGATGTTCCAGGCCGTCCCCTGGTCGACGCCGCGCAGCACCAGTCCGAAGAGGACGGCCGCCCAGCAGCCGAGCATCAGCAGCGTGGGCACGGCGAGTTGTTTGAGCCGCAGGAGGAACGGCGTCTTCGAGTGAGCCGCCGCGTAGCCGCCGACGAAGAAGAACAGCCCGAGCGTTTGCAGCACCCACGAGACCGGGGTGAGCGAGGTCAGGTGCTTGAGCGGGCTGTCGATGTACATGCCGGTCGGGGTGTCGACCAACGCGGTGACCAGCCAATGGCCGAGGACGACGGTGATTACGGCAAGTGCGCGCACGGCGTCGATGAACGGGTTCCTCACAGCTCGTCACCCGCGATCCGCACAAGTGCCTTCAGCGTCTCCGTACCCGGTTCGTAGTACGTGTCGTGCTTGCCGCCCTCGAACCGCAGCACCGTCGCCCCGAACCCGTCCGAAGCCGGATCGGTCCCGTGCCCGAGGTCGAAGAGCCGTGCGTTCGGCACGAACCGCATCCAGTCCCCGCCGGACCGCAACGCCCACACGCGCGCCCGAGTCCCCAGCTCGGCCACCGATTCCGCCCGCACCCCGGGACTCCCGGTGAACACGATGTCGGCGACGTCCAGCGATGGTGCGGCCAGCCCGACCACCACCGACCCGTAGCTGTGGCCGAAGACGTGGACGCGTCCGGGCGTCCGCAACGCCCGCACGAAGTCGACCAGCGCGGCAGCGCCCTGACGGGCGAGCGACCCGGTCATCGCGTCCACCCCGAGCCCCTGCGGCGTCCGGTACCCGAGCCACGCCACCACGGCGAGGTCGTCGCGGTGCGCCTGCTCGTACAGGTTGGACGCCATCCGCCCGAGCGTGCGGTCGAACCGGTCGACGTCCACGTCGGAACCGGGCACCACGACCACCACGTCACGGGCGGTCGCGAGGTCACCGACGACCGCGACCCGGCGGGCGACGTCGGAACGCCACTGCGCGATCGACGGCGCGACCGACGGCAGGGCGATCAGCAGGAGGAACAGGACGGCTCGGCGCATGTCCCCGAAGCTAGGAAGACGACGGGCCCCGGATCGTCACCCCGCAGCGCCATTACCCCGGTACCACGAGCCCGCTCTCGTAGGCGGCGATGACGGCCTGCGCGCGGTCGCGGAGGCCGAGTTTCATCAGCACGCGGCTCACGTGCGTCTTCACGGTCTGCTCGGCCAGCACCAGGTGCGCGGCGATCTCGGCGTTCGACATGCCCTGCGCGATCAGAACGAGGATCTCGGTCTCGCGTTCGGTGAGGACGCCCAGCTGCGCGGGCCTGACCCGTTCGGAACGGCGTGACCGCACGAAGTCCTCGATCAGGCGCTTGGTGATCGACGGCGCGAGCAACGCCTCGCCGGCCGCCACCACGCGCACGGCGTTGAGCAGCTCACGGGCGGGCGCGTGCTTCAGCAGGAACCCGCTCGCACCGGCCTGCAGCGCCTCGTAGACGTAGTCGTCGAGATCGAACGTCGTCAGCACCAGCACCTTCGGGCCGTCGGTGCCGTCGAGCAGCAGCCGGGTGGCGGTGAGTCCGTCCATCTCCGGCATGCGGATGTCCATCAGCACGACGTCCGGTCTGACCGTACGCGCCAACGCGACGCCCTGCACGCCGTTGCCCGCCGCCCCGACGACCTCGATGTCGTCCTGCGCGTCGAGCAGCGCGGAGAAGCCCTCGCGCACCATCTCCTGGTCGTCGACCACGACCACCCTGATCACTTGTCCCCCAACGGAATCCTAGCCCTGACCGCGAACCCGCCGTCCTCGGTCGACTCCACGGTCAGCGTGCCACCGTGCACCGCGACGCGTTCGCGCATCCCCACCAGTCCCTGCCCGCTGCCCCCGCCCCGGGACGGCCCGCCCGCGGTGTTGCGCACCAGCACGTCCAGCCGGTCGCCGTCGCGGCGCACGTGGACGGACGCCTTCGAGCCGGGCGCGTGCCTGGTGGCGTTCGTGAGCGCCTCCTGCACGATCCGGTAGGCGGTGAGGCCGACCGCCTCCGGCACGTCGTCCACGTCGATCTCAGCGGAGTCCCCCGGCCTCGTCAGCTCCGGGATGCGGCTGATGCCGGGCTGCGGTTCGCGTTGCGGGGTCTCGCCGTTGGTCCGCAGCACGCCCAGCAGGCGTTGCATGTCGGTGATCGCCTCCCGCGCCGCCTCACCGACCTCCGCGAACTCCTTCTCCGCCTCCTCGTTGAGGCCTTTGAGGCGGTAGGGCGCGGTTTCGCACCTCACGACCACCAACGACATGTGGTGCGCCACGACGTCGTGCATCTCGCGCGCGATGCGGGCCCGTTCCTCGAGCGCGGCCTTGGCGTCCCGTTCGTGCTCGAGCTCCCGTTCCGCCCTGCCGCGGGCACCGAGCAGGTAGACCACCGCGCTCACGATGGGCACGAAGAGCGCCATGTCCGCGGCCTGCGGTTCGGAGACGATGACCAGCGCCATGGTGATCAACGTCGCCGTGATGACGATCGCACGCGAGTAGAACGCGACGACCACGACGAACAGCGGTGCGGCGGTCCAGTACTGCATGGCCGCGGCGCCTTCGCCCGCTATGAGGATGCTCACGACGTAGAACCCCGGCACGGCCAGCCGCCAGGCGTAGAGCGGCGACCGGATCAGCAGGACGTACGGCCCGACCGTGGCCAGGAAGATGACGACCCACCAGCCGTCCGAGTCCGCCTGGCGCACGTAGCCGGCGCTCGCGACGATCCCCCACACCAGGGCGTAGATGATCAGCGCGGCGTGCACGGGGACGCGCAACCGGCCGAGCGGCCTCGCGAGCACTCGGGTGCGGTCGGGACCGAGAACGGTTCGGTACAGCGCGCGGAACACCAGCCGATGCTAGGTGGATTCGCCGATCCGCACATTGACCTGCGGAGTGACGTACCGCGGTATGACTCTGATCAAGATGGGGCATTGCGAATGCGTGACGCCGCGCGGTAGGCAGTACCTGTGAAACCACCACAGGATCCAGATCGCTGGTCACGGCTCACCGCCGTGGCCGGTGAGGCGCTGGCTGCCGCCAGGGCCGGGGAAGACGCTGTGGCGGTGGACCTCGTGACCGGGTACCTCAGCGGGTCGCCCGAGGGCAACGAGGAGATCCGTGAGCTGGTGCTGCTGCTGTTCGCCGAGTGCAGCAGCATGGTCAGCGCGCTCGGGTCCGGCGGCGCCACGCCGGTGAAGATGCAGGTCTTCGACGAGGACGGCAACGAGGTCCAGATCGACGACGCGGACCCGCCCGTCCGCACCGCGATCCGCGCGTTGCTGGCCGAGGTGCACGGCGACCAGGACGCGGCCTCGGAGCAGATCGAGATCGCCCTGGCCAACGGCCAGCCGCAGGAGCTCGCGACCGTGGTCCTGCAAGCCCTGCGGTGGACGTTGAAGCTGGCCATAGAGTGCGAGACGCGCGACCTGCCCGTCGCGCCGTGGATCACCGCGTCACTGGACGACCAGCCCTGACGTGCAGCAGCGCGTCCACACCGTCCATGAGGTGCTGGTCGAGCGGGAAGTACCCCATCTCGGGCCTGGTGTCGGTGCGGGACGGTCCCCACGGCTTGTCCTCCGTGATGCCCCAGGTCGTGAACCGGCTCTGCAGCTGCCCTTCCGGAGTCGCCCTGTCCGGTTCGCCCAGTCCGAACGAGTCGTTGCGGCCGAGCGTGCCGCCGATGACGGTGTAGCGGTCACCGAGGATCGGAGCCACCAGCGCGCCCGCGGAGAACCACTCGACCCGTTCGCCGCCCATCTCCATCGAGGAGTTGGTGCGCTGCAGGTGGGCGTTGTGCGCGAACACGAACGTCGGGCCGTTCGCGGTCTCGGCGCGCCGGATCTCCAGCAGGTTCCGCGCCATCACGCCGTCGCGCATCTGGCACAGGCGGTTGAGGCGCACGCCCAGCGGGTTCGGCTCCGCGCACTCCCGGTGGTACTGGAGCAGGCTGAGGCCCGCCTGGAGGTGCGTCTCCGCGCGGGCCCACGCCTCGTCGGTGCCGCGGCGCTCGTAGAGCCGCCTGAGCATGCCCGTGCCGATCTCGCGGAGCCGGACGGCCTCCTCGGACCGCCCCGGTGACTGCTCGGCGTGCAGGACCGCCTCGTCGCGGCTCCAGGTCTCGTCGTCGATCGTGAGGTCCACGTCCTCGCCCAAGTGGTCGCGGGCGTGTTCCAGGTACGGGCGAGGACTGGGCGCGCTGGTCGTCTCGGTCTGGAAGTCGAAGCCGTGGAACGACAAGCGGTCCCGCGGCGCTTGGTCCGCGTTGTACTCGCGCATCCACTGCACGAGCTCGCGGTTGGCGGGCCAGTGCTCACCGAACGAGTGGGAGAAACCCTCCTTCACCACCTCGTCCAGGTCGCCGGGCCCGCCGTGCACGTAGTCGTTGACGAGGAGCCCCCTGATCCGGCAGCTCTCCAGGGCGATCGAGCGGTACCCCAGGCCCGCCAGCTGCTCGAACAGCTCGTTGCGGATCCAGGTGTGGGCGTGTTCGAGGTGGGTCGGCTCCCCGAACGCCAAGAGCTCGGTGAAGGGGCTGATGAACTCGCGGATGTCCTGGCTCATGTGGTTCAACCGTAACATTGAAGGTTCGGTTGAGACTTTGACGCGATCGGTGCTGCTGGAGGTCGCTAAAGTCTCAACCGTGCGACCAGCTGACCTCGCCCGTGAACACGGCCTCTCGGCCCAGGCCGTGCGCAACTACGAGGAGGCCGGGTTCCTCCCGCCGGCCGGGCGCACGCCGTCCGGGTACCGCGTCTTCACCGAGGTCCACGCCGCCGCGCTGCGCACGTTCCTCGCGCTGGTCCCGGCCTTCGGGCACGCCCGCGCCGGCCAGATCATGAACGCGGTCCACGCCGGATCGCTCGACGACGCGCTGGAGTGGATCGACCGCGGCCACGAGCGACTGCTGCGCGACCGCTCGACGCTCGACTCGGTCAGCCGCGCGGTGCAGGACCTGACCGACGTCGAACCGGTGCTGGAGCCGCGCACGATCGGTGAGCTGGCCCGCCGTCTCGGCGTGACGCCGGCGACGCTGCGCGCGTGGGAGGAGGCCGGAATCCTCGTGCCGGCGAGGGAGAAGACCGGTTACCGCGTGTTCCGGGCGGAGGACGTCCGCGACGCCGAGCTGGCGCACCTGCTGCGCCGCGGCGGCTATCCGTTGGCGCGCATAGCCCTGGTGGTCGAGCAGGTCCGCACGGTGGGCGGCACCGACACGCTGGGTGCCGCCCTCGCCGACTGGCGCCGCCGCCTCACCGCGCAGGGACTCGCGATGCTGGCCGCGGCCGCGCGGCTCAACGAGTACCTGAACGCACGGGCACCAGTTCCGTGACGAGCGCGCCGACCTGCTCGCTCTCGATCAGGAACGCGTCGTGCCCGTACGGCGACTCGATCACCCGCAGCCCGTCCGCTCCGGGGATGCCCGCCGCCAGTTCTTCCTGCTGTGCCAACGGGTACAGCCGGTCGGAGTCGACGCCCGCCACGATCGTGCGCGCGGTGACCTTCCGCAACGCGGCCCTGATCCCGCCGCGCCGGTACCCGACGTCGTGCGAGTTCATCGCCTCGGTCAGCGTGACGTAGCTGGCCGCGTCGAACCTCCGCGTCAGCTTCGCCGCGTGGTGGTCCAAATAGGACTCGACCTCGAACCGCCCGTCGTCCTGCCTCGCCCGTCCGAACCGGGCCTGCAGCTCCTGCTCGCTGCGGTAGCTGATGTGCGCGATCCGCCGCGCGATCCCCAGTCCCTCCGCGGGATCGGCCCTGATCGCGTGCAGCTGCGCGGACGCCAGCGCGATCTGCTCGGCGGACGCCGCGGCCGTCGTCGCCAGCAGCAGCAACGATTCCACGCGTCCGGGCTCGCTCACCGCCCACTCGACGGCGCGCATGCCGCCCATGGACCCGCCGAGCACCGCGGCCCACCGCTCGATCCCGAGGTGGTCCGCGAGGTGCACCTCGGCCGCGACCTGGTCCCGGATGGTGATCGCGGGAAAACCGGGGTGCTGCCAGGGACCGGTGCTGCCCTGGCAGCCGCCCAGCACGTTCGGCGCCACCACGAAGAACCCGTCGAGCGGCTTTCCCTTGCCCACCAGGGAGTCCCACCAGCCCGGCGTGGGGTGGCCCGGCTCCACGCCCCCGGCGACATGGCTGTCCCCGGTGAGGGCGTGGAGCACGAGCACCGCGTTGGAGGCCTCTGCGTTCAAGGTCCCCCACGTCTCGTACGCGAGCTGGAAACCCGGCAGGTCCCCGAACGGCGCGGCGTGGCTGAACCACTGCCGCCGCCCGTTCGGATCGCCGAACCGCCAGCCGCCCACTACAACTCGGACTTCGCCGCGGTGAAGCCCGCCTCCAGGTCCGCCTTCAGGTCCTCGAGGCCTTCGAGGCCGACCGACAGCCGCACCAGGCCGGGCGCGACACCCGTGACGAGCTGCTCCTCGGGCGTCAGCTGGCTGTGCGTGGTCGAGGCGGGGTGCACGATCAGCGACCGCACGTCACCGATGTTCACCAACTGGCTGAACAGGCTCGTCCCGTCGACGAACGCCCGTCCGGCCTCGACACCGCCGCGCAGCTCGAAGCTCACGACCGCACCGGCGCCCTTGGGCAGGTACTTCTGCGCGTTGGCGTGGAACGGCGACGACGGCAGGCCCGCGTAGTGGACCTTCTCGACCTCGTCGCGCTGCTCCAGCCACTCGGCCAGCGCCTGCGCGTTCTGCACGTGCCGCTCGATGCGCAGCGACAACGTCTCGATGCCCTGGATCACCAGGAAGCTCGTCAGCGGCGCGATGGACGCACCCGTGTCCCGCAGTCCCTGCACGCGCAGCTTCGCCGCGAACGCCCCGTGCCCGAGCACCGGCCAGTACTGCAGGCCGTTGTAGCTGGGGTCGGGCTCGTGGAAGTCGGGGAACTTCTCGGCGCCGTACTCGAACTTGCCGCCGTCCACGACCACACCGGCGATGGCCGTGCCGTGACCGCCGAGGTACTTCGTCGCGGAGTGGATGACGATGTCCGCACCGTGCTCCAACGGCCGCAGCAGGTACGGCGTGGGCACCGTGTTGTCGACGAGCAGCGGCACGTCGTTGGCGTGCGCGACCCCGGCGACACCCTCGATGTCGAGCACGTGCGACCGCGGGTTGGCCAGCGTCTCCGCGAAGAACAGCTTGGTGTTGGGCCGCACGGCCGCCTGCCACGCGTCGAGGTCGTCGGGGTCGTCCACGAAGGACACCTCGATGCCGAGCTTCGGCAGCGTGTAGTGGAACAGGTTGTACGTGCCGCCGTAGAGCGACGCGCTCGAGACCAGGTGGTCACCGGACCGCGCGAGGTTGAGGATCGCGGCAGTCTCCGCGGCGGACCCGGATGCGAAGGCGACGGCCGCCACGCCCCCTTCGAGCGCGGCGACGCGCTGCTCCAGCACGTCCTGCGTGGGGTTGTTGATGCGGGTGTAGATGTTCCCGGGCTCGGCCAGCGAGAACAGGTCGGCACCGTGCTGCGTGTCCCGGAAGACGTAGGAGGTGGTCTGGTAGATCGGTGTGGCGCGAGCGCCGGTGGCCGGGTCGGGCGCGGCACCCGCGTGGATCTGAGCAGTCTCGAAGGACCAGGACATGGCTGTGCTCCAGAACGTTCGTTGATGCGAGAGGGGGTTTGGGATCAACGAGAGCAACGACAGGCCATGCTGGTGACGCGCACGTAATCGACGTGGCGTCGGCTAACCAGCGGCATGGTCATAGTTCACGAATGTAAGGGGCCACACGGTCCCGTGGACACCCCGTCCACCAGGTGAGACCGCTTAGGCTGATCGCATGCGCACAGCTCTGGTCGGCTACGGACTAGGTGGGGCGGCCTTCCACGCCCCGTTCATCGAGGCAACCCCGGGCCTGGACCTCTCCGCCGTGGTCACCTCGAACCCGAAGCGCCGGGCAGAGGTGGCCGAACGCTACCCGGCAGCCCGTCTCCTGTCCTCTCTGGACGAAGTCTGGGCAGGCGACTTCGACCTGGTCGTCATCACCACCCCGAACCGCTTCCACGCGACCCACGCCCGCCAGGTCCTGGAACACGGCCTCGACGTCGTCGTCGACAAGCCCTTCGCGGGCTCCGCCATGGAGGCAAGAGCCCTGGCCTCCATCGCCTCCTCCCGAGGCCTCAGGCTCGTCCCGTTCCACAACCGCCGCTGGGACGGCGACTTCCTGACCGTCCAGCGCCTCCTGGCCTCGAACGCCCTGGGCAAGGTCCACAGATTCGAGTCCCGCTTCGAGCGCTACCGCCCCGAGATCAAGTCGTCGTGGAAGGAATCAGGCGACCCGGCAGACCTCGGCAGCATCCTCTTCGACCTGGGCACGCACCTCATCGACCAGTCAGTGGCCCTCTTCGGCCGCCCTGTGACGGTGCACGCCGAGATCGCCACCGTCCGCCCCGGCGCCCGAGCGGACGACGACGTCTTCCTCTCCCTGACCCACGAGGACGGCGTCCGCTCCCACCTCTGGATGAGCGCGCTGGCAGCAGACCTGGGCCCGCGCTTCCGCGTGCTGGGCCACGACGCCGCGTACGTGAAGCACGGCATGGACCCGCAGGAGGACCGCCTCAAGGCAGGCGACACCCCGGCAGGCCCGGGCTGGGGCGAGGACCCCGAATCCGCCTGGGGCACCCTCGCCGGCGAGCCCCTGCGCACCGAGCCGGGCGCCTACCAGGACTTCTACGCGGCGGTGGCCGCAGGCGAGGTGCCGGTGTCGCCGCAGGACGCGGTGACGGGCCTGGAGGTGATCGAGGCGGCGAAGCAGTCGGCGGCATCGGGAGGCGCGGTCCGGCTCTGACCGCACAGGCAGCGCGGGACGGGAGCAGGCAGGGCAGGCACGCCTGATCGCCCGCGATGCCACAGGCGTGCCATCAGCCCCCAGGCGGCGCTACCCCCTTGGCCAGATCGCCGGGGCCCGGGGTAGCGCCTCAGGGGAAGCACGCAACCGCAACAGGCCGCACGCGAAACAACCACCCGCAAAGCCGCCCCCGCGCAAGCCCCCCGCGCACCTACGGCCGCACCAACGGCGGATACAGCACCTCAGCCGCCCCCCGCCGAAACAACGCGGCCGGCCGCCCCCCGTCCCGCGAGGTCGTCTCCCCGGTGGCCACCAACAACCCAGCCACCCCCGTGACCTTCCGGTGAAAGTTCCGGGGATCCAACGAAACCCCCCACACGATCTCGTAAACCCGCCTCAACTCGGCCACCGTGAACTCAGCACCACAAAACGCGGTCCCCAAAGCCGAGTACTCCAACTTGGCCCGAGCCCGCTCCACCCCGTCCCCCAAGATCCGCGCGTGGTCGAACGCCAAAGACGACACCTCCCCCACCGGCACCCAGGAAGCGGCGGCGGCATCGGTCCCGGCGACAGGCACCGGCAGATCAGGCGCCAACGCCAGATAGGCAACGGACACGACCCGCATCCGAGGGTCCCGCCGGGGCTCCCCGTACGTCCCCAACTGCTCGAGATGCAGCCCGGACACCCCGGTCTCCTCGGCCAGCTCCCGCACGGCCGCGGCATCCACCGACTCGGTGACCTGCACGAACCCACCAGGCAACGCCCACCGCCCCCGATAGGGCGCCTCCCCGCGACGAACCAGCAGCGCGCACAGCTCATCACCCCGCACGGTCAGCACCACGAGGTCGACCGTGACCGCGAAGGGAGGGAAATCACTTGGCGAGTACACCACCGCAGTATAGGCTTATCGTCAGATCGACGACAAGCCACCGAAGGAGCACGACCCCATGGCCGACATCAGCACCTACCCCGGACTCCGCCACCTCCGCGGAGCCCCGACCGTCCACATCCGACACGTCAAGAACGGCAAGATCGCCCACGAGGGCACCGGCCTGAGCTTCTGGTTCCGCCCCAGAACCGCGGTCCTGAGCGAGGTCCCGGTGGACGACCGGGAGCTCCCGATGCTCTTCCACGCGAGAACGCAGGACTACCAGGACGTCACGGTCCAGCTCACGGTCACCTACCGCTGCACCAACCCGGAGACGGCGACGACCAGGATCGACTTCTCGATCGACCCCGACACCGGCACCTGGCGCCAGGACCCGCTGAGCCAGATCGCGAACACCCTCACCGAGAGCACCCAGCAGCACGCGCTGAAGATCCTCGGCACCCTCGACCTGGAGACCGCCATCCGAACCGGCGTCGAGAAGGTCAAGACCGCGGTCGCGACCAACCTCCAGGCCGACCACATCGGCCTGGAGATCATCGACGTGAGGGTCGTCGCGATCCGCCCGGACGCCGACATGGAGAAGGCCCTCCAGACCACCATCCGCGAGAAGGTCCAGCAGGAGGCCGACAAGGCGACCTACGAGCGCCGCGCCATCGCGGTCGAGCGCGAGCGCGCGATCAGCGAGAACGAACTGCAGAACCAGATCGAGCTCGCCAAACGAGAAGAGCTCCTGGTCGTGCAGCGCGGTGCGAACGCCCTCAAGAAGGCCGAGGACCACGCGAGGGCCAGCCGCGTCGCCGACGACGCCAAGGCCGACGGCATCCGCAAGCTCGCGGAAGCCGAGGCCGCCGGTGAGAAGGCGCGACTGGACGCCTACAAGGAGGTCCCGCAGGCGA
This sequence comes from Lentzea sp. HUAS12, assembly GCF_024125735.1. Classification (NCBI taxonomy): domain Bacteria; kingdom Bacillati; phylum Actinomycetota; class Actinomycetes; order Pseudonocardiales; family Pseudonocardiaceae; genus Lentzea; species Lentzea sp. HUAS12. The sequence continues at coordinate 8,080,561 of NZ_CP099738.1, read as the reverse complement.
CGCTGCTCGCTCTGGCGGCGAAGGAACTCGCCGGCAACCTCCCGGAGATCGGCAGCATCACGCTCACGCCGGACGTCATCCAGCCGATCCTGCAGCGGCTCGCGCGATGAGCCTCGCGCCGAGAATCGTGCTGGTGCACCGGCGCACCGAGTTGACAGAGTTGTTGGCACGACACGGGACGAGGGGTCAGGTCGAGTTCTTCCTCAAGTCCCGCAACCGAACCCTGGACGAGGTGGTGGACCGTGACCAGCAGACCCGCAAGGCGCTGGGAGACGTCGGCGCCGCGATCCCGCTCGACTGGCGCCGCGGCGTCGTCGAGCGGGAAGACCTGTCGCGGTTCCTGTTCGCGCCCGAGGACGTGGTCGTCATCGTCGGGCAGGACGGGTTGGTCGCCAACGTCGCCAAGTACCTCGACGGCCAGCCCGTGATCGGCATCAACCCGGAGCGGGGCGTGCTCGCCCGGCACGCCCCGCAGGACGCCGCGGAACTCCTGCACAGCACGAACGACACCGAGGACCGCACGATGGTCGAGGCCAGGGCGGACGACGGCCAGACCCTCTGCGCGCTCAACGAGATCTACGTCGGTCACCCGAGCCACCAGACCAGCCGCTACCGCATCGCGGACGAGCGCCAGGCGTCGTCCGGCGTCCTCGTCGGCAGCGGCACGGGCGCGACGGGCTGGTGCAGTTCGGCGCACCGCGAGCGGAGGAGCCCGCTCACCCTCCCCACCCCGACCGAACGCAGGCTCGTCTGGTTCGTCCGGGAGGCCTGGCCGTCGCCGAGCACCGGCATCGAGCACACCGAGGGCGAGATCACCGGCGAACCTCTGCAGATCGACGTCGAGTCGGACGGCCTCGTGGCGTTCGGCGACGGCATCGAGAGCGACGCGCTAAGGCTGGGCTGGGGCCAGCGGCTGAGCATCGGACTCGCCGCCCGCAGGCTCCGCCTCGTGCGCTGACCCGATCACCAGCAGGCACACGCCGGACAGCACCGCGCCGGCGATCAGGTACAGCGCGATGGCCCAGGTTCCGGTGCGCAGCAACGACTGCGCGACCAGCGGGGCGAGCCCGCCGCCCAGCACCGCGCCCAGCTGGAAGCTCAACGCCACCCCGCTGTACCGCACGCGGGTCCGGAACAGCTCGGCGAAGTAGGCGGCCGACGGGCCGAACAACGCGGCCGAGCCGACGAAGCCGAGCACCATCGCGAACGTGAACCAGCCCGAGTCCGTCAGCCAGAACAGCGGGAACGCGAACGCGGCCTGGAAGATCGCGCCGCCGAACATCACCGGCAACCGGCCGATGCGGTCCGACAGGAGCCCGAAGGCGGGCACCGCAACGACCTGCGCCAGCGATCCGACGACGGTCGCGACCAGCAGGTCGTCCGCGGAGATCTTCAGCGCCGTGCGCCCGTAGCCGATCATGAACACGCTCAGCACGTAGATGAAGATCGTGAACCCGAGGTTGACGCCGGCGCCCAGCAGCACCACGCGCCACCGGTCGCGCAGCACCTCCGCGATCGGCAGCCGCGCCTTCTCGACGCGCGCGAACTGCGGCGACTCCGCCACGCGCAGCCGGATGTAGAGGCCGATGCCGACCAGCACGACCGAGAACAGGAACGGCAACCGCCAGCCCCAGCTCAGGAAGTCCGGCCCGGACGCGCGCGACGACACGTACATCGCGAGGTTCGCGAGCACGAGCCCGACCGGCGACCCGATGAACACCCAGCTGCCGTACCAGCCCCACCGCCCCGGCGGCGCGTGCTCGACGGCCATCAGCGACGCGCCGCCCTGCTCTCCGCCCATGAAGAAGCCCTGGACGAGCCGCAGCAACACGAGCGACAACGGCGCGAGGATGCCGACCTGGGCGTAGGTCGGCAGCAGACCGATCAACGCCGTCGACGCGCCCGTCACCGAAAGGGTGATCACCAGCATCGGCCGCCGCCCGATCCGGTCACCGAGGTGCCCGATGACCGCGCCGCCCAGCGGCCGGGCGAAGAAACCCGCACCGAACGTGGCGAACGCGAGCAGCACGCCGACGCGCGAGTCGAACTGCGGGAAGAAGATCTTGTCGAACACGAGCGCCGAGGCCGTGCCGTAGAGCAGGAAGTCGTACAACTCGATCGTGTTACCGACCGCCGAAGCCGTCGCTACTTTGCGTGCCCCCGTCATCGTTCCAGCCTGGTGGAGGGATTGACACTGCGCAATGGTCCGGTCACCCTTCGTCCTACGTTCCTACTCTTCAGTAACGAGGTAGCAATGACGCGCCGAGTGACTGTCGTTTCCCTGCTCACAGCCCTGTTCGCGGCCTTGCTGGCACCGCACGCCGGCGCCGCACCGACCTACCGGAACTACGTCTCGCTCGGAGATTCGTTCGTCTCGGGACCGTTCATCCCCCTGCAGCGGCTCGACCCGCTGAGCTGCTTCAAGTCCACGCAGAACTACCCGTCGGTCCTCGCGAGGAAGCTCGGCATCGCCAACTTCACCGACATCTCCTGCGGTGGCGCGCAGACCAAGGACATGGCGGGCGTCCAGTCCGGCGTCCCCGGCCAGTCGGTGACGCAGTTCTCCGCGCTGAAAGCCGACACGGACCTCGTCACGGTGTCCATCGGCGGCAACGACATCGGCTTCTCCGACATCATCCTGACCTGCGCCGGCAAGAGCATCACCGACCCGAACGGCGCTCCCTGCAAGGCGAACTACGGCGACTCGCTCGGTCAGCGCGTCGACGCCACCGCCGCCAAGGTGGCCGCCGTCCTGCAGGGCATCAGGCAGCGCAGCCCGAAGGCGAAGGTCGTCGTGGTCGGCTACCTGCGGATCCTGCCGCCGTCCGGTGGCTGCTGGCCCGTCGTGCCGATCTCCAAGGGCGACGTGCCGTACCTCGACAACGTGCAGCAGCAGCTCAACGGAATGCTGGGCGCACAGGCGAAAGCGGCCGGTGCCACGTTCGTGAACCCCTACGACATCAGCCTCGGTCGCGACACGTGCGCGGCGCCGTGGGACAAGTGGGTCGAGGGCATCATCCCGACGAGCCTCGCGTTCCCCGTTCACCCGAACGCCAAGGGCATGGCTGCGGTGGGTGACCAGGTGGCGAAGGCGCTCGCCAGGACGGAGTCCACGCGCGTCTAGTTGCACGCAGTTAAGGCGGATTACACGATCTGGTGTTACCGCCCGGTTGAATGGAATCTCGGGTCTTTGCCGCGCCAGAGTGATGGCATGGCAAGGACCCGACTTCTGTTTGCCTGTCTCGCGCTCGCCGCACCGCTCGTCCCCGCGACGGCCCAGGCGGCACCCCTGACAGAGGCCCTCTTCCCCGCAGCCGGCGTGACGCTGTCGGTGCAGCCGGAGATGGGCACGTTCAGCACCACGCAGCTGACCTGCGAACCCACGGGTGGAGTGCACCGCAACGCCCAGCAGGCGTGCGACCAGCTCACGCCCGTCGAGGGCGACTTCCGCAGACTGGACGCGGCGGAGGTGATGTGCACGATGGAGCTGAACCCGACCAAGGCGACGTTGCGCGGCAAGTGGCGCAACAAGAAGATCGATTTCCAGCAGGTGTACTCGAACCCGTGCGTGCTGCGCGCACACACGGGCAAGGTCTTCGACTTCTGACCCCCTGATCGCGCCACCGGTTGTTCCAGCACACCGCCGTCGTGCTGGAACAACCGGTGGCCTTCAGCTCGCACGGCCTAGCATGCCGGGCATGGGGGACTTCCTGGTCTACACGATCGGCTTCCCGATCACGTTCCTGCTGCTCGTGCTGGGCATGGCCCTGGCCGCGCGGCGAATCCTCGGCCTGCGCATCGGCCTGATCCGCACCGCGCTGGCGTGCGCGCTGGCGATGTCGGTCGCACAAAGCGCTTTCGGCGAAACGACGGCCGAACCGTCCGCGGGTCTCGTGACGCTCCAACTCGGACTGTCCATCCTCGCCGTGATCGCGGTGCTGGCGCTCGCGGAGATCATCGTCCCGACCGGCTCGATCCCGCCGCCCACCGAGTGGTGGGGCATGGCGCGGCGCCGGATCGCGCGGACCCGGCGGTACTCGCGGATCACCGCGATCGCGTTCCGCCACGGCCTCGGGCCCTACCTGCGCGGCCGCGAACGCACCTCCACCGGACTCTCGCGGTCGCTGCGGCTCGCGTTGCAGGACGCCGGCGTGACGTTCGTGAAGCTCGGGCAGGTGCTGTCGACGCGCGCCGACCTGCTGCCGCAGGACTTCGTCGACGAGCTGAGCCTGTTGCAGGACAAGGTGCCCGCGGCGAAGTGGGACCAGGTGCGCGAGGTGCTCGACGCCGAGGTCGGGCTCGACGCCTTCCGCGAGGTGGACCCCGAACCGCTGGCGGCGGCCTCGATCGCGCAGGTGCATCGAGCCGTGTTGCGCTCCGGCGCCGAGGTCGTCGTGAAGGTGCAACGGCCGGACGTGCGGGCAACGGCCGAGGGGGATCTCGACATCGTCTCGCGCCTCGCCGAGACGCTGCAGCGCACCCGCTGGGGCTCCGCGCTGGGCATCCGGGACCTCGCGGCCGGGTTCGCGGCGGCGTTGCGCGAGGAACTCGACTTCCGGATCGAGGCGCGCAACATCACGGCCGTGGCGGCGGCGTCGGACTCGTCGGTCGGCCTGCCGCACGTCCACCTGTCGACATCGCGCGTCCTCGTCATGGACCGGCTCGACGGCGTGCCGGTGCGGGGCGCGTCCGGGGACGAGGGGCTTGCACGGACGTTGCTGCGGTTCGTGCTGCGTCAGGTCATGCTCGATGGCGTCTTCCACGCGGACCCGCACCCCGGCAACGTGCTGCTGCTGACCGACGGCCGCCTCGGCCTGCTCGACTTCGGCTCGGTCGGGCGGATCGACTCCGCGCTGCGCTCGGCGCTGCAACGGCTGCTGCTCGCGATCGACCGCAGCGACCCGGCGGGCCTCACCGACGCGCTGCTGGAGCTGACGTCCCGCCCCGAGGACATCGACGAGCAACGGCTCGAGCGCGCGCTCGGCCAGTTCATGGCCCGCCACCTCGGCGCGGGCATGCGTCCGGACGTGGAGATGTTCGGCGACCTGTTCCTGATCGTGTCCCGGTTCGGCCTGAGCATCCCGCCGGAGGTCGCGGCGGTCTTCCGGGCCCTCGCGACGCTGGAGGGCACGCTCGCGGAGCTGGCACCGGGCTTCAACATCGTGGTCGAGTCGCGGGCCTTCGCCGCCGAACAGATCTCCGAACGGCTCACGGCCGAGTCGGTGAAGCGCACGCTGGCCGAGGAGCTGCAGGCCGTGCTGCCCATGCTGCGCCGGTTGCCGCGGCGGATCGACCGGATCACCGGGGCGGTGGAGCAGGGCCGCCTGAGCATGTCGGTGCGGCTGTTCGCGGACGAACGCGACAGGTCGTTCGTCACGGGCCTGCTGCACCAGGTGATGCTGACGGCCCTGGGCGCCACGGCGGGCGTGATGTCGGTCCTGCTGCTCGGCTCGTCCGGCGGGCCGCGGATCTCGCCGGACGTGGGTCTGCACCAGGTGTTCGGCTACAACCTGATGATCATCTCGGTGCTGCTGGGCCTGCGGGTCGTCGTCGCGGTGTTCCGGCCACGCTCCTAGAACTGCCTGCGGTACACCGAAACGTCGTCGCGCCACACGCCGAACTGGTCCGGCGCCGACTGGACGACCGTCATCTCGTTGAGGTGCCCGAGCACCCGCCACGCCCGCGCAACCGCTTGCGCACCCGCGTAGGCGATGGTGCAGAACCGGCGCGGCTCGACGACCGTGCGCACGCGGTCGACGTGGCCGACGCTCATCGGCGTGTCGTGCCAGAGGTCCAATGTGTACCCGGTGCGGATGGGGTCGCCGGACCCGAGGACGCCCTCGATGCTGACCACCAGGCGGTCGTTCTCGAGCCTCAGGTCGTAGTGGCCGCTGCGCGGAGGGGTGCCGCCGGTGTATGCGGAGCGTGCCGGGTCGAGCACCCAGTGCCCCAGAAAAGGCACGAGATCGTCACTCATGTGTGTCCCTTCGCGGAACCTGCGCCACTGGCGGATTGTCCGGCGGATCGACGTGGGCGACCATCACCCGATGAGTTATGAGACGGGCGTCCGGTGGAAGTGGATACCGGCCGTCGTGCTCGGCTTCGTGTTGCTGAGCTGGATCGTGTTCGAGGCACTCGACCTCATCGACTTCGACGGTGTCGTGACGTGGGTGCGCGGCATCGACCCGGCGTGGGCGGCGGCGGCGATCTTCGCCCTGCTCGTCGTGGACGTGCTGCTGCCCGTGCCGTCCACGCCGCTCATCGTGCTGGCGGGAACGGCACTCGGCCTGCCCCTCGGGCTGGCACTCGCGGTCGTCGGATCCCTGGGTTCCTCTGCCGCAGGGTACGCCCTGGGGCGGTTCGCGGGCCCGGTCCTGGTGCGGCGGGTGGTGACCATCGAGGAGCTGACCGAGATGCGGCGCTGGGGCCGCCAGTTCGGGCCGTGGTTCTTCGGCGTGGCCCGCGGCATCCCGATGATGGCGGAGACCGTGTCCGTGTCCGCCGGGGTGTCCAGGGTGTCGTTCCGGACCTTCATGTCGTACACGCTCATCGGAACCCTGCCGATCTGCGCCGCCTACGTGTTCGCCGGGTCGAAGGCCGAGACCGTCGAGCAGATCGTGATGATCAGCGCGGCCGGATTCCTGTTGACGGTCGGCCTCTTCTACCTCCTGCGCCGGCTCGTGAAGGCGGCGCCTTAAAACCCTTTGCACGGCGTGGTTGTATTGGTGAGCGCCCGGTGCGCAGCGGAGGGTTACTTCCGGTGATTCTCAGGTTCGATTCCTGAGGCCGGCTCCGGCCGGTCTCTGCTCACCTCGGTGAGCACGTCACCTTCCGTGATTTGATCTCGGGCGTCCAAACTCCACATCGGCTTCGAATTAATTCGCTGGCGCGGTGTGGTTGCATGTAAATAGCACCCGGTGCGAAAGTTCGCGGTTACTTCATTGGAGATGAAAACCCAACCGCGAGCGTGTTTGATCTCGGGAGCGCACAACTCCACACGTGTCCGGTGCGAAGCAGAGGGTTACTTCCACTCCTAATGGGCGGGTTGCGGGTTCGAGTCCCGTCAGTCGTTCGGCGGCTGTAGCTCAACTGGCAGAGCAGCACGTACCTTCCGCGACCTCGACCTCGGACACGTGTGGAGTTCGTGAGCTCCCTTTTGTCTGCCCAAAAGGGGGAAAGAGCCGATGGCGAAGTTCAACATCTTCCGCGCGCGTCCGGCGGGCACCAGCCCTGTCGCCACGGCGCCGGAACCGACGGGCCTCACCCACGAACGCGGCGACGGCTACGCGCGCGACACGAAGTCCGAGCTGTTCCTGCTCGCCGTGTCGAACATGGGCGGCGAGGACACGTTCTACGAGTCCGGCCGCAAGCGCGACAACCGCTTCGCAGCGCTCGTGCACGCCGCGGCACTCGCGGATCCCGAATGGACCGCGCGCCTGCTCAAGTGGCTGCGCAGCGAGGCGAACATGCGCACGGCGTCCCTCGTGGGCGCGGCGGAGTTCGTGCTCGCCCGCCTGGTCGCCGAGTCCGACGCGGGCGTCACCAACCGCGCCGTCGTCGACTCCGTCCTCCAGCGGGCGGACGAGCCGGGCGAACTCCTCGCCTACTGGACCGCCCAGAACGGCCGGCGCGTCCCGAAGCCGATCAAGCGCGGCATCTCCGACGCCGTCCGGCGCCTGTACGACGAGCGCGCGGTCCTCAAGTGGGACAGCGACGCCCGCGGCTACCGGATGGCCGACGTGCTGAACCTCGCGCACCCGTCGCCCGCCGCACCGTGGCAGGGCGAGCTCTTCCAGTACGTGCTGGACCGCCGCCGCTCCCCCGACACCGAGGTGCCGGAGGCGCTGCGCGTGGTCGCGGCACGGCGTGAGCTGATGGCGTGGCCGGTGGAACAGCGCCGTGCGCTCTTCTCGCGTCCCGACGCGGCCGACGTGCTGCGGCGGGCCGGGATGACGTGGGAGGCCGTGGCGGGATGGCTGCAGGGACCGCTCACCCGTGAGGTGTGGGAGGCGCTGGCGCCGTCGATGGGGTACATGAGTCTCCTCAGGAACCTCAGGAACTTCGACGAGGCCGGCCTGTCCGACGAGGCGGCGGCGCTGGTCGCGGCACGTCTGGCCGACCCCGGCCAGGTAGCGCGCTCGCGCCAGTTCCCGTTCCGCTTCCTGTCCGCGTACGAGGCGGCGCCGAGCCTGCGCTGGGGCCACGCCCTGGACCAGGCGCTGCAGGCGTCGCTCGCGAACCTGCCCGCACTGCCGGGCCGGTCGCTCGTCCTCATCGACACCTCGGCGTCGATGTCGGGCGGCGCGATCTCGGCCCGTTCGAAGGTCACCCCGGCCAAGGCCGCGGCGGTCTTCGGCGTCGCGCTCGGCGCGAAGGGCGAGCAGGTCGACGTGGTCGGGTTCGCGGACGGCACGTTCCGCCACGACGTTCCGCGAGGGGCATCGGTGATCCGCGAGGTCGACCGGTTCCTCCGGCGGATCGGCGAGGTCGGGCACGGCACCGACATCGTCGGGTCGCTGCGGCGCTCGTACCGGCGGCACGACCGCGTGTTCATCATCTCGGACATGCAGACGATGTCCGGGTACTACGGCAAGGGCGTCTCGGACGTCGTGCCGGCACACGTGCCGATCTACGGGTTCAACCTGGGCGGGTACGAGCACGCGGCGTACGCGACCGGAAAGGCCAACAGGCACGAATTCGGTGGCCTCACGGACGCAACGTTTAAGGCGATTCCCTTGCTGGAAGCGGGCATGTTCGCGCAATGGCCCTGGGAGCCGTAGGCAAACAGGTGTTCGATAGTGTTCCCGAATGGCGGAGCACAAGTGTGCCATCGAAGGGTGCCACAGAGCCCACAAAGCACGGGGATGGTGCGCGACGCACTACCGACGCTGGAGCCTGCACGGCGATCCGACAACACTGCTGAGGGAGTGGCGGCCGCGCACCACCTCGTGCGCCGACGAGGACTGCACCAAGTCGACGCTCGGCGGCGCGAAGGGGTGGTGTCGCACGCACTACGAGCGACATCGGCAGAATCGACCCCGCAAAGGTCGCCCCGCGAGCAAAGGGCACATTCGCGACGGCTACCGGTTCAAATACCTGGGCAAGGGCGTCTGGTCGTCCGAGCATCGCCTGGTGATGGAGGAGATTCTCGGACGACCGTTGACCCCCACCGAGACCGTTCACCACAAGAACGGAATCAGGGACGACAACAGACCTGAGAACCTGGAACTCTGGGCGAGCAAGCATCCTCGCGGCCAACGAGTCACCGATCTCGTGGCGTTCGCCCGCGACGTCATGCGCGAGTACGGCGAAATGGTCACGACACCGGACGACGTGCGATCTGACGGTAAGCGCACACTGGGAGTTAGCGTTCTCACCAGCTATGATGCTGGCATGGAGTACAACGTGTTCGCGAAGGCGTGCCCGTCACGTCCCTTGCTGGAGCACGTCACCGGCAGGTGGGGCGGCCTGACGATGGGCGTGCTCGTGGACGGACCGCTGCGGTTCAACGAACTGCGCCGCCGCGTCGACGGGGTCAGCGAGAAGATGCTGTCCCAGACGCTGCAGGCGCTGGAGCGCGACGGGTTCGTGCACCGCGACGCGCAGCCCACGAACCCGCCGCGCGTCGACTACAGCCTCACGCCGCTCGGGCGCGAGACGGCGGAGCGGCTGCTCTCGTTGATCCACCTGCTGGAGGCGCGGATGCCCGAGGTGCTGGACGCGCAGAAGGCTTACGACGCCCGCTGATCTGGTAAATCCGCTTGGTGTGGCTGATTGGGCTGATCGTGTGAACGGATGCGGACGGTGCTGGCGGCAGGACGAGCTGGATCTGCTCGACGGCGATCCCGAGCTGCTGTCCGACAAGCTCGTGCACAAGTTCGCCTGGGAGAGCACGGACCACTTCGAGCGCGACGAGTACGAGCCGGCGTGGCGCCGGCTCGGGTACCGGGTGGTCGGGGTGCTGGAGAACGATCCGGACGGCAAGCTCACCGCGGGGCTGGCGTGGGCCCGGTTCGAGAGCTGGCCGGAGAGCGAGCAGGCCGCGCTGCGCGCGCTGGTCACCGATGTCGTCGTGCGTGCGGCGGCAGACCCGGAGCGCTGGTGGCGACTGGACGAACTGCTCCACGCGGCCGCTCAGCTGGACCAGGACATGGCTCCCTGGCTGCGGCTCGTCGACACCTTCGAGGACGACGTCGTCGCCCATGTCGCGCACGACTACTCGTGGCACTACGGACGCGACACCGGCCCGTTGCTCACCTGGATGATGTGGGACGACCCCGGAAAGCCGATCCGCGACTGGCTGCACTCCCCCGCGCTGCGCGCCCGGCTGTCCAGGATCGACAGCCGGGACGCTCAGCAAGCGCTGGAGAACGTCGACCTGATGGCCGAGTTCAGCATTCGATGACGTTCACGGCGAGGCCGCCGCGTGCCGTCTCCTTGTACTTCACGGACATGTCCTTGCCGGTGTCCCGCATGGTCTTGATGACCTTGTCGAGCGACACGAAGTGCGAGCCGTCGCCCCGCAACGCCATGCGCACGGCCGTGATGGCCTTGATGGACGCGACGGCGTTGCGTTCGATGCACGGGATCTGCACGAGGCCGCCGATCGGGTCGCAGGTCAGCCCGAGGTTGTGCTCCATCGCGATCTCGGCGGCGTTCTCGACCTGTTCGGGGGTGCCGCCGAGCACCTCGGCGAGCCCGCCCGCGGCCATCGAGCAGGCCGAGCCGACCTCGCCCTGGCAGCCGACCTCGGCGCCGGAGATCGACGCGTTCTCCTTGAACAGGACGCCGATCGCGCCCGCGGTCAGCAGGAAGCGGACGACGCCGTCGTCGGAGGCTCCCGGCACGAACTTCGTGTAGTAGTGCAGGACCGCCGGGACGATGCCGGCCGCGCCGTTGGTCGGTGCGGTGACGACGCGGCCGCCCGCCGCGTTCTCCTCGTTGACGGCGAGCGCGAAGAGCGTCACCCAGTCCATGACCCGCAGCGGGTCGGTGACGAAGTGCTCGCCCTCCAGGCGTTTGCGCATCTCGGCTGCGCGGCGGCGGACTTTGAGGCCGCCAGGCAGGACGCCGTGTTCGGTGCAGCCGCGTTCGACGCACTCCTGCATGACGTGCCAGATGTGCAGAAGTCCTTCGCGGACTTCGGTTTCCGTGCGCCACGACAGCTCGTTGGCCATCATGATCTCGCTGATCGACAGGCCGGTCTCGCGGCAGCGCGCGAGGAGTTGGTCGCCGGTCAGGAACGGGTGCGGCAGCGGCGTGGTGTCCGGCTTGATCCGGTCGGTGCCGCTCGCGTTCTCGTCGACGACGAAGCCGCCGCCGATCGAGTAGTAGACGGCGTGCTCGACCGACTTGCCGTCCGCGAACGCCTCGAAGCTCATCCCGTTGGGGTGCAACGGGAGTGACTTGCGGCGGTGCATGACGAGGTCGCGGTCGTGCACGAAGCCGATCTCGTGCGTGCCGCCGAGCTTGAGCCGTCCGCCGGAGATGATCTCCTCGACGCGGCCGGCCGCGACCGCGGGGTCGACCTCCTCGGGAAGGTTGCCCTCGAGGCCGAGGAACACGGCCTTCGGGCTGCCGTGGCCGTGCCCGGTCGCGCCGAGCGAGCCGAACAGCTCGACGTGCACGCGGTCCACTGTGGATGCGCGTTCACCGAGCTTGTCGACGAACATGGCCGCCGCGCGCATCGGGCCGACCGTGTGGGAGCTGGACGGGCCGATGCCGACGGAGAACAGGTCGAAAACGCTGATCGCCACTGATCAGTCCTTCGTGGTGGTGGAGCGGTCAATCAGGCCCATGTCAGTCGGTCTTGGTGAGCTCGGCGTACTTCGCCGCCGTGAGCAGGTTCTCGGCCGATTCGACGCGGACCTTGAACAGCCAGCCGGCGCCGTACGGGTCGTTGTTCACGATGGCCGGGTCTTCGACGACGGCGCTGTTGACCTCGATGACCTCGCCGGTGACGGGCGAGAACAGGTCGCTGACGGACTTGGTGGACTCGAGCTCGCCGCAGACCTCGTTGGTGATGACCTTCGCACCGACCTCGGGGAGCTGCACGTAGACGATGTCGCCCAGCGCGTCGGCCGCGTACTCGGTGATTCCGCAGGTCAGCGGGTCCTGGGTGCCCGGCGTCCAGTCGACCCACTCGTGCTCGACGGTGTAGAGCAGGTTCTCGGGGAACTCCACGGCGCGACTCCTCTGGCTGTGACGGGTCAGGACTGCTTGCGCCCCCTCCGCCGTGCAGAGTTGCCTACCCCGAGCGGTCTTGCTGCCTGAGAGTGTGCGGGAGCTTGCCCCTTCGGCGCCCCGACTCGGTCGTCGAGGTCTCTCCCACTCGGGTTGTGGCGCTTGCGCGCCGCGGCCGGTGTTCAGTTCTCGGCGCGCACGCTATGTGCGGTCCCGGTCGAGTGTCAACGCGGGGACGTCGACTGGAACGCGAGCCACGTTCAGGTCGCTCTGTCCCAAGTGAACAATCCAGCAGGTGCCGGATAGTGCGATCTGCACAGTGACATGACCTTGCGAGTGGCTCACATTGTGAGATGTCGGCCACCGAACGGAGGAGTCATCGTGCGGATCGCAGTTCCCCGCGAGATCAAGAACCACGAGTACCGCGTCGCTCTCACCCCTGCCGGTGCGCACGAGCTGACGAGCCGCGGGCACGACGTGTTCGTCGAGCAGGGCGCCGGTCTGGGCTCCGCGATCACCGACGAGGAGTACCTCGCCGCCGGTGCCAAGGTCCTCGCGACCGCCGACGACGTCTGGTCCGAGGGCGACCTGGTCCTGAAGGTCAAGGAGCCCATCGCCGAGGAGTACCCGCGCCTGCGCGCCGGCCAGACCCTCTTCACGTACCTGCACCTCGCCGCCGACAAGCCGCTGACCGAGGCGCTGCTGGCGTCCGGCACCACGGCCATCGCCTACGAGACCGTGCAGCTGCCGAACCGCGCGCTGCCGCTGCTCGCCCCGATGTCCGAGGTCGCGGGCCGGCTGGCCCCGCAGGTCGGCGCGTTCAGCCTGATGAAGCCCTCCGGTGGCCGTGGCGTGCTGCCCGGTGGCGTCCCCGGTGTCGCCCCGGCCCGCGTGGTCGTGATCGGCGGCGGCGTGGCCGGCATCAACGCCGCCACCATCGCCGTGGGCATGGGCGCGGACGTGCAGATCCTCGACACCAACGTCGACCGCCTGCGCCAGATCGACGCCCAGTTCCAGGGCCGCCTGCGCACGCTCGCCTCGAACTCGTTCGCCATCGAGCAGGCCGTCCGGGAGGCCGACCTGGTCATCGGCGCCGTGCTGGTCCCCGGTGCCGCCGCACCCAAGCTCGTGTCGAACGCGCTGGTCGCCGACATGAAGCCGGGTTCGGTGCTCGTCGACATCGCCATCGACCAGGGCGGTTGCTTCGAGGACTCGCGCGCCACCACGCACGCCGAGCCGACCTACGAGGTCCACAACTCGGTGTTCTACTGCGTCGCGAACATGCCGGGCGCCGTCCCGCGCACCTCGACCTACGCGCTGACCAACGTGACGCTGCCGTACGCGGTCGCGCTGGCCGACAAGGGCTGGGAGAAGGCGCTCAAGGACGACCGTTCGCTGGCCCTGGGCCTGAACGCCCACGCCGGCAAGCTGACCAACGGCCCGGTGGCCGAGGCGACCGGTCTGCCGCACACGGCGCTGGAGAGCGTCGTCTGAAGACCAACTGAATGAATGAGGCCCCCGCACGCGTGAACCGCTGCGGGGGTTTCGCCTATCGGAGGGCGGCGACGCGCGCCTTGATGCCGTCGATCACGCAGTCCAGCCCGAACTCGAACTGGCCCTCGAGCGACCAGATCTCCTGTTCGTCCAGCATCCTGACGTAGTTCGGGTGCTTGTCCCGGTACAGGTCGGCGATCTTGGTCAGATCCGGCGGCGGGGAGTCCATCCCGCCGCGGGCGATGAAGTTGACCTCGGCGATCACGTACCCGGTGGCGAAGCTCGAGACGGTGGAGACCGACTGGGCCGCGGCGCCCAGTGGCAGGCCCGCCCGGAGCATGGGTTCGAACATCGCGTCGGACATCGCGACCGCCTTCGGGCCGATGCTGTTGAACTCGCCGATGTTCTTGACCCACCAGGGGTGGCGGTGCGCGATCTGACGCATCGCGTGCATCATCCCGCGCACCGCGGTCTCCCAGTCGTCGTCGGGGCCCGGCATCGGGAACTCGCCGTAGACCTCGTCGAGGCACAGCTCGATCAGCGCGTCCTTCGTGGGCACGTGCCAGTAGAGCGACATGGGGGCCGCGCCGAGCTCCGCGGCGAGCTTGCGCATGGACAGCTTCTGCAGGCCGTGTTCGTCCAGCATCTCCATCGCCTTGCGGACGATGGCCTCACGGCTCAGGCCGAGGGGCTGGTTGCTGCTGGGCCTGGGCTTGCTGAACCACACGCTCTCCACGTGGACGATCCTAAGCACGCCGCAGCAACACGCTGGCCACAACACCTCCCAGGAACACGGCGATCGCGCCGATCACCAGGCTGACGCTCATGCCGTTGGAGAACGCCTCGCGCACGACGGTGATGTCCGCACCGCTGTGCAGTGCCTCCGACAGCGACCGCCCCGGTACGCCGTCGGGCAGCGAGGCCGCGAACCGCGCCGACAGCAGTGCGCCCAGCACCGCGATGCCGAAGGAGGAGCCCAGCTCCGACAACGTGCCCGACAGCCCGGAGGCGACTCCGGCGCGTTCCGGCGGGATCGAGCCCATCAGCGCGTTGACGGCGACCGGTTGCGACACACCGACTCCGACGCCGATCAGGACCAGTCCGGCCAGCGTCGGCGGGTAGGTGGTGCCGATCGACAGCAACGCCACGCCGGCCGCGACGATCGTCATGCCGAGCAGCATCGCCCGGCCCGCGCCGAGCCTGATCACGAGCTGTCCCAACGTGTTGCTGGTGACGAGCAGCGCGATCGCCATGGGCGCCACGCGCACGCCGGCCTCCAGCGGGCTGTAGCCGAGCACGCCCTGGAGGTGTTGCGTCAGCAGGAAGAGCGAGCCCGCCATGCCGAACGCCGCCAGCACGCCCGACGCCACGGCACCGGTGAAGCGGCGGTTCCGGAAGAACGTCAGGTCGAGCATCGGATCGGCGGTGTGCCGTTCCCACAGGGCGAATCCGGTCATGGTCACGAGACCGACCGCGATCGGCACGCCGAACTCGGCGGAGCCGAACCCGTGTTGCGGCACCTCGATCACCGCGTACACGACCGACACCATGCCGACGATCGACAGGATCGAGCCGATCACGTCCGGCCTGCGCACGGTCGGGTCCTTGGACTCCGGCACCAGGAACGCGACGGCCGCGAGCGCGAGGACCGCGACCGGCACGTTGATCAGGAACACCGAGCCCCACCAGAAGTGCTTGATCAGCGCGCCGCCGATCACCGGTCCGGCCGCGAAGCCGAGGCTCGTGACGGCGGCCCAGATGCCGATGGCCTTCGGGCGTTCCTTGTCGTCGAACAACTGCGTGAGCACGGCGAGCGTGCCCGGCATCAGCACCGCGGCACCGATGCCCATGAAGCCGCGGGCGGCGATCAACGCCTCGGACGTGCTCGCGTAGGCGGCGACCGCGCTCCCCGTGCCGAACAGGACGAGCCCCGTCAGCAGTGCGCGCTTGCGGCCGAACCTGTCGCTCAGCGAACCGGTCGTGAGCAGCAGGCCCGCCAGTGCGAGCGAGTAGGCGTTGATCATCCACTGGATGTCCGCGGTGCTCGCGCCGAGGCTCGTCGAGATCGACGGGATGGCCACGTTGAGGACGGTGTTGTCCAGCACCACCACCATCACGGACAGGCACAGCACGCCGAGCACGGCCCAGCGTTGCGGGTGCGGGCGCACCCCGATCTCTTCGGTCGTCGAAGTCATCTCCGGTCCCCCTTACGGTGTACGGGGACCTTACAGCGTACGAGGGCGTCGGGCGCAACGGATTTACGGACAGGACGTGCCGGAAAAGTGGGAAAACCCGGGGGCGCGGGGGTGTCCCCCGACAAACACTGCGGGCCCCGGCGAAATCGGTCGAAGACCAATGTGCGCCGGAGCCCGCCACGTAAAGGGCGGCCGCGCTCAACCAGCCTGGGGGTCACTGGGAGCGGGGCCGCCGTGTCCAAATATAGCGGGCTCTGTGGCGGCGCGCCCAGCACCCCCGCCGAAACGCGACCCGAAAGTTTCCCCGAGTGGACCACTGCACGTGTCCGGCCGGTCCAGCAAACGAGTGAATTCCCCGGTTCGCGGTGCGGCGAGCAGGGGGTTCGGCCGATGAAGACCAAGTCGGGTGTCCCTCGAAGGGAGATTCCATGGCTGAACCACAGGGATGGATCCACTGCCACGACCCGTTCGGTCGCGACAGGTCGATGACCGTTCTGGTGGAGAACGACCGCGTCCTGCTGGTCACGCCTCCTGGCGAGACCGCTGTGATGTCCGCCACCCAGACGCGCAGGTTGGGTTCGCTGCTCGACCAGGCCACGGCGAAGATGTGATGGACGCGAGCCTGCGCGACGCGGTGCTGCAACGCCTGGCACTGCTGGACAAGGTCGCCGAGCACGGAGAGGCGGAGGCGCTGGTCCCGTTGGCCCGCGCGGAGATCCACCGCCTCGCGGACGGCTGGCGCCTGCTGCTGACGGTGCACCAGCCGGACGAGGACGGCCGGTGCCGGGCGTGTCCCGGATGGCTGCGCCGGCGCCGGTGGCCCTGCCAGGTCTGGAACATGGCGCACCAGCACCTCATCGGAGAAGGGCTGCCGCACCGCGAACGGCGCAGGCCGTTGCGCAACCCCTTCACTCGATCAGGTGTTATCGAGATGCCGGAGGAAACCCCGGCCGAGATGACCACCGAGCTGCCGGTCCTGACCGACGCACCACCGGTGGTGCACCGCGCGCCCGTCGTGTCTCGTCCCAAGCACGCCTTGCCGGAGTGACCTTTCAGGCAGGATGGGCCGCATGCATGACGGCAGCGGCCTCATCGCGGTCCAGAACCTGACCAAGCAGTTCGGTCCGGTGACCGCGGTGCAGAACCTGAGCTTCACCGTGTCACCCGGCAGCGTGACGGGCTTCCTCGGCCCGAACGGCGCGGGCAAGACGACGACCCTGCGGATGTTGCTGGGTCTCGTCAAACCCACGGGCGGCACGGCGACGATCAACGGACGACCGTTCCACCAGCTCGGCCAGCCCGGCCGCGTGGTGGGCGCGGTGCTGGAGGCGCAGGGGTTCCACCCCGCCCGCTCCGCCCGCAACCACCTGCGCGTGTACGCGTCGGCCATCGGCGTGCCGGACGCGCAGGCCGACCAGGTCCTCGGCCTGGTCGGCCTGGGCAGCGCCGCCGACCGCAAGGTGGGCGGGTTCTCGCTCGGCATGAAGCAGAGACTCGCGCTCGCCACCGCGTTGCTCGGCGACCCCCAGGTGCTCGTGCTGGACGAGCCGGCGAACGGCCTCGACCCCGAGGGCATCGCCTGGCTGCGCACGTTCCTGCAGTCGTACGCGCGCATGGGCCGCACGGTGCTGATCTCCAGCCACCTGCTGGCCGAGGTCGAGCAGACCGTCGACCAGGTCGTGATCATCTCGCGCGGCCAGACGATGTTCTACGGGCCGTTGGACCAGTTGCGGCAGTCGCAGCAGCGGCGCGTTCTCGTGCAGCCGTCGGACATCAACGCCCTCGCGAACGCCCTGCGCGCCGCCGGCGTGCAGATGATCGAGCAGCTGCCGGACGGCAGGCTCGCGGTGTCCGGTGTGGACTCGCGGCAGGTCGCCGACCTCGCGCTGCAGGCCGGTGTGTCGATCTACGGCATCCAGGAGGAGCAGATCGACCTCGAGCGGCTGTTCTTCCAGCTCACCAGTGGCCAGTACGCCGGGTACGCGCCCGCGCAGGCCCCGTTCAAGCAGCAGGGTGGGTGGGCCTGATGGGCAACCTCGTAGGAGCGGAGCTCCGCAAGACCACGACGACCGGCCTGTGGTGGGGCCTGTTGATCCCGACCGCGGTGCTGGCGCTCGGCTGGGGCCTCGCGACCGGCCTGCTGGGCCAGTTCTTCGTGGACTTCGCGTCGAGCGGTGACGTCGACGAGGTGTCGGACTTCCTCGGGGTCACGCCGGACCAGTGGAAGGTCTCGCTGTTCGGCATGGCACGGGCGATCAACATCTCGACGATCTTCCCGATGATCTTCGGCGCGATGGCGATCTCCGGCGAGATCAGCCGGCGCACGATCACGACGACGTTCCTGACGGCGCCGTCGCGGATGCACGCCCTGCTGGCGAAGATGCTGGTCTACGTGCTGTGGGGCGCGATCTACGGCCTCGCGATCATGCTGTTCCTCGGCATCGGCGTGGTCATCACCAGCGACTCGGGCCAGCTGCCGGACGCCGGCGGCTGGGCGATGCTGACGCTGGTCTGCGTGCTGTCGTCGATCCTGATGACGATGTTCGGCGTCGGCGTCGGCGCGCTGGTCCCGAACGTGGCCGGGGCGATCGTGCTCCTGCTGATCTACTTCGTCGTGATCGAGAACGTGGTGCACGGCGTGCTGGCGTACCTCCAGGTGCCGGCGGTGATCGGCTTCCTGCCGAACGGCTCCATCAACGGGCTCACCGGGTCGGTCGCGGTCGACCTGTTCCTGTCGTCGGCGGGTGTCGTGCCGACGGAGATCGAGGACGTGCTGCGGGCGATCGCGGGTGCGGCCGGGGCGCAGGACTGGTGGCTGTCGGGGATCGTGTTCCTCGGGTGGGCCGGGGTCGTGTTCGCGGGCGGATGGGCGGTCACGCAGTCCAAGGACATCACCTGACCTGACCTGCGGCCGGGACGCGTGGGTGGTCTTGCCGGGCCAGGTGGCGGGTGCGTTCGTGTGAGGCTCGTGCGGCCCGCACCACCCGCCTGACCTGCGGTCTTCGACGTCACAATTTTATGTCGGACCCCGAACGTACTGTGGGTCCCGTGACGAAGGGCTGGATCCGCCGACTTGCCGCGGCGTGCTGGCAGCACCCCCGCCTGGTGGTGCTGTCGGTGCTCGCCGCCGTCGTCGGCGTGGGGCTGCAGGCGGCGGGCCCGTTGCTGCTCAAGACCGCGATCGACGACTCGACGGGCGGCCGCACCGACAGGTTGTGGCCGCTGATGGTGGCGTTGGTCGTGCTGGAGCTGCTGACGTTCGGGTCGGCCTTCTTGCGCCGCTACCTGGGCGGGCGGCTGGCGCTGGGGGTGCAGCACGATCTGCGGCTCGGCGTGTTCTCCGCGGTGCAGCGCCTCGACGGTGCGAAGCAGGACGAGCTGCGGACCGGGCAGATCGTGTCGCGTTCGATCACCGACCTGCAGCTCGTGCAGTCGTTGCTGATGATGGCGCCACTGGCCATCGGCACGGTGGTGTTCGCGCTGGCCGCGCTGGCCGCGATGATCTACCTGTCGGTACCCCTGACGATCATCGCGGTGATCGTGCTGCCGCTGGTGGCGTGGCTCGCCGGGCGCACCCGGCTGACGTTGTTCCCGGCCACGTGGTCGGCGCAGCAGCGGGCGGCCGACCTGGCGCAGCACGTCGAGGAGACCGTCACCGGCGTCCGCGTCGTGAAGGGCTTCGGTCAGGAGGCGCGCGAGGTCGCGCGGCTGGAGAAGCACGCACGGTCGTTGTTCGCGGAACGCATGCGGGCGGCGCGGCTGTCGTCCAAACCGCTCGCGACGGTGACGGCGCTGCCGTTGCTCGGGCAGGTCGCGGTGCTGGGGCTGGGCGGCTGGCTCGCGCTGCACGGCCAGGTCACGCTGGGCACGTTCCTGGCGTTCACGACGTACGTGGCGAACCTCGTGGGGCCGACGCGGCTGCTGTCGAGCCTGATGGTGTCCGCCCAGCTGGCGCGCGCCGGTGTGGAGAGGGTCTACGAGCTGATCGACTCGCAGCCGGACGTGACGGACGGCCCCGGTGAGGTGCCGGACGGGCCGCTCGGGGTGTCGTTCTCCGGCGTGACGTTCGGGTACGCCCGCAGCGAGCCCGTCCTGCAGGACTTCTCGATCTCCGTCGCGCCGGGCGAGACGCTGGCGCTGGTGGGTACCGCGGGGTCCGGCAAGTCGACGGTGTCGTTGCTGCTGCCCCGGTTCTACGACGTGCACGAGGGCTCGGTCCGGGTCGGCGGTGCCGACGTGCGGACGGTGACGCTCGAGTCGTTGCGCGGCTCGGTGGGCGTGGTGTTCGAGGAGGCGTTCCTCTTCTCCGACACGGTGTTCTCGAACATCGCGTACGGGCGTCCCGACGCCTCGCGCGAGGAGGTCGAGCGCGCCGCGAAGGCCGCCGAGGCCCACGACTTCATCAACGCGCTGCCGCTCGGCTACGACACGGTGGTCGGCGAGCGCGGCCTCACCCTGTCCGGCGGTCAGCGCCAGCGCGTGGCACTGGCCCGCGCGCTGCTCTCCGACCCGCGGATCCTGGTGCTGGACGACGCGACGTCCGCCGTCGACAACGCGACCGAGGCCGCCATCCACGCGACGCTGGCGTCGGTCACGGCCCACCGCACCACTCTCCTGGTGGCGCACCGGCGGTCCACGCTGTCGCTGGCCGACCGCATCGCCGTCCTGGACGCGGGCCGCGTGGTCGACGTCGGCACGCACGCCGAGCTGATGTCCCGCTGCGCCCTCTACCGCGACCTGCTGGCAGGCCCTGGTGAGGCGATCGAGTCGGCCGCGCCCGTCCAGACCGGCGAGCTGTGGCCGACGCTGTCGCAGGAGGCCCTGGACGAGCGCCTGATCGCCGAGGCCAAGCCCTCGGCGCCCGCCGCGTCCAGCAGGCGCGGAGGAGGGGGCGGAGGCCCCGGTGGCGGCGGCATGGCGGCCCTGGCGGGCGGCCCGCCCACCCCCGAACTGCTGGCCCAGGTCCGTTCCCTTCCGCCCGCGACCGAGGTCCCGGTCCTGCACGGGGAAGACCCGCGCGCGCCCGACCCGGCGTTCCGCCTGGCCCGTCTCCTGCGCCCGGTCCGCTGGGCCCTGGGCGGCGTGGCGGCCCTGGTGGTGCTGGACGCGCTGGTGGGCGTGGGCATGCCCTCGCTGGTGCGCCTGGGCATCGACGGCGGTGTGGTCGGCGGCGCCGAGTCGTCGCTGTGGCGGGCCGTGGCCCTGGGCGTCGGCCTGGTCGTGATCGGCTGGCTGACGACGGCGGGCAGCACGGTCTTCGCGGCCCGGCTGGGCGAGCGCCTGCTCTACCTCCTGCGCGTCCGCAGCTACGCCCACCTGCAGCGCCTCGGCCTCGACTACTACGAGCGCGAGATGGCCGGCCGCATCATGACGAGGATGACGACGGACGTCGACGCCCTCTCGACGTTCCTGCAGACGGGCCTGGTCACCGCCGTGATCAGCCTGGTCACCGTCGTCGGCATCACCGCGGCCCTGGTCGTCACCGACACCTCGCTGGCGCTGATCGCCCTCTCGGTGCTCCCGTTCCTGATCGCGGCGACGGTGGTCTTCCAACGCCTCTCCTCGACCGCCTACGCGGAAGCCAGGGAACGGGTCAGCGCGGTCAACGCCGACCTCCAGGAGAACGTCTCGGGCCTGCGCACCTCCCAGGCCTACACGAGGGAACGCCGCTCGGCCGAGGCCTTCGCGGAACGCAGCGACGCCTACCGGCGCACCCGGCTGCGGGCCCAGCGCTACATCGCCACGTACTTCCCGTTCGTGGCCATGCTCTCCGGCGTGGCCCAAGCGGTGGTCCTCGCCGTAGGTGCCCACCGGGTGGCGACGGGGAGCCTGACGCCGGGCGTCCTGCTGGCGTTCCTGCTGTACCTGGGCCTGTTCTTCAGCCCGATCCAGCAACTCTCCGGCGTCTTCGACGGCTACCAGCAGGCGAGGGTCGGCCTCCGCCGCATCGGCGACCTGCTCCGCACCCCGAGCACCGTCGAACCCCCGGCCGAGCCCGTCGCGGTCCCGCCCCGCCTCCGCGGCGAGGTGGAGCTCCGCAACGTCACCTTCACCTACGCGGGCGCGGAAACGCCGGCCCTGGACGACGTGAGCCTCCACGTGTTCCCGGGCGAAACAGTCGCGCTGGTAGGCGAAACGGGCGCGGGCAAGTCCACCCTCGTCAAACTGGTGGCCCGCTTCTACGACGCCACCGAGGGCACGGTCCTGGTGGACGGCACGGACATCCGCACCTACGACCTCTCCCAGTACCGCCAACGCCTCGGCGTGGTCCCCCAGGAAGCCCACCTCTTCGGTGGCGACATAGCCGGCAACGTCGCCTACGGCCGCCCGGAAGCCACACAAGAGGAGATCGAGAAGGCGACAGCAGCAGTGGGTGCCCTCCCCACGATCGCCACCCTCCACAACGGCTTCCGCCAACCGGTGGGCGAACGGGGCGCCAACCTCTCCGCGGGCCAGCGCCAACTGGTGGCCCTGGCCAGAGCGGAACTGGTCAACCCGGACCTGCTGCTCCTCGACGAGGCCACCGCGGCCCTCGACCCGGCCACGGAATCAGCGGTCCTGGCGGCGAGCGACCACCTGACAGGCGCCAGAACCACCTTCGTCGTGGCCCACCGCCTGGCCACGGCGGCAAAAGCAGATCGAATAGTCGTCCTGGCCAACGGCCGAATAATCGAACAGGGAACGCACGCCGACCTCTTGGGGGCCAACGGCACCTACGCCCGCCTGTGGCGTCACGGCGACACCCCGGAAGCCGCCTGACAACAGTGGAAGGCGCGGCGACGAGCAGCACGCTCGGCGCCGGTCCACCCGCGCCCGCACTCCGATGCTCCAGGGGCCGAGCCGGCCTGGCCACAACCCGACTCCCCGAACCGACCCCAGAGGTGCCCCCATGCCGCCCCGCCCCACCGTCCTCTACGTCTCCGACCTCTCCTACCAGGCCAGGGGGCGCCGCTACTGCGACGAGGACATCTACCTGACCTCACAGCTCAGACAGTCCTTCGACCTGGCCGTCTGCCACCCGCAGGACGTCACCGCCCTCATGGCGGGCTTCGACACGGTCGTCGTCCGCAACAGCGGCCCGGTGATCGAGTACCCCACCGCCTACGCCCGTTTCCGCGACCAGGCCGCGGCCACGAACCAGCGCGTCTACAACCCGCTGACCGGCAAGGCCGACATGGCCGGCAAGCAGTACCTGATCGACCTGACCGCCCTGGGCCACCCGGTCATCCCGACGGCCGGCCAGAACGACCTGGCCGGACTCCCCCAGGCCGACACCTACGTCGTGAAGCCCAAAGCCGGCGCCGATTCGCACGGCCTGGAGTTCGTCGGAGCGGGCGATCTCCAGAACCACCTCGCGCGGAAAGCCGGAACCGAGGTCCTGGTCCAGCCGAAGATCGATTTTCGGTACGAGGTGTCGTTCTACTTCGTGGACCACGACTTCCAGTACGCGTTGAACGCACCGGACCCGGCCCGGCGCTGGGAGCTCGCGAATTACACGCCGAGCCGGGAAGACCTGGAGTTCGCGCGGGGGTTCGTCGAGTGGAACGACCTCGGCCACGGCGTCCAGCGCGTCGACGCGTGCCGCACGCGCAGCGGTGAGCTGCTGCTCGTCGAACTGGAGGACCTGAACCCGTACCTGTCGCTGGACCGGACGAGCGACGCCACCAGGGCCCGCTTCGTCGAGGCGATGACGGCCTCGATCCGCGGTTCACTGACCTGAACAAGATCAATCCACGAAGCGGCCTGCTTGTACCTATCGTGAACTGATCACTGCACTCGGTGCGTAAGCCCGTCCAACGGCACAGCGCGCAATACCCGAAAGGAGGTGACGTGGTGAGACGCACCTCAAGAATTGCTCAACTGCGGGTGACGGCAGGCCCGTCCTGATCGATCCTGTGACAGAGCACTCCTTGCCAGGTGCCTCCAGCGTGTGAAGGCCCTCGCTGGGGGGACTAACCTGACTACCGCATGAGTCACCACCAAGAGCGAGATGGATAGAGGCGAGCGCCAGCCGTGTCCAGCAGCAGTCCTGCGTCACAATTCGGGCCGAACGAGTGGCTCGTCGAGGAGATGTACGAGCAGTTCCTCGCGGACCCGTCATCCGTAGACCCGGCATGGCATGACTTCTTTGCCGACTACAAGCGTGCGGGCGGCAACGGCAGTGCCGCCACGGCCAGCGCGGGTGGCTCCACGGCCACCACGACCGCGACCGTGACGCCGCCGGCCGCCGAGAGCAAGCCCGCGCCCGCCGCCGCACCCAAGCCTGCCGCGCAGCCGCAGCCGAAGCCGGCGGCCTCGTCGCTGCCCTCCACCGGCAAGCCCGCGCCGCAGCAGGCCGCCAAGGCCAAGCCGGTCACGCAGAGCGCGCAGCCCGAGCAGAAGCAGCTGCGCGGTGCCTCCGCCGCGATCGCGAAGAACATGGAGCTGTCGCTCACCGTTCCGACCGCGACCAGCGTGCGCGCCGTGCCCGCCAAGCTGCTGGCCGACAACCGCATCGTCATCAACAACCACCTGAAGCGGACGCGCGGCGGGAAGGTCTCCTTCACGCACGTCATCGGCTACGCGGTCGTCCGGGCGCTGCAGGCGTACCCGAACATGAACCGCCACTACGCCGAGGTCGACGGCAAGCCGTTCGTCGTCACGCCGGAGCACGTGAACTTCGGCCTCGCGATCGACCTGCCCGGCAAGGACGGCAGCCGCACGCTGGTCGTCGCGTCGGTCAAGGGCTGCGAGAACATGACGTTCACGCAGTTCTGGCAGGCCTACGAGGACCTGATCCGCAAGGCCCGCGCCGGGTCGCTGACGGCGGACGACTTCTCCGGCACCACGATCTCGCTGACCAACCCGGGCACGATCGGCACCAACCACTCGGTGCCGCGCCTGCAGGCCGGTCAGGGCGCGATCATCGGCGTCGGCGCGATGGAGTACCCCGCGCACTTCCAGGGCACCAGCGAGCAGGCGCTCACCGACATGGGCGTCAGCAAGATCATCACGCTGACCAGCACGTACGACCACCGCATCATCCAGGGTGCGGAGTCGGGCGAGTTCCTCAAGCGCGTGCACCAGCTGCTGCTCGGCGAGGACGGCTTCTACGACGACATCTTCGCGTCGCTGCGCCTGCCCTACGAGCCGATCCGCTGGGTCGCCGACATCCCCGAGGGCGCCGTCGACAAGACGGCCCGCGTCATCGAGCTGATCGACGCGTTCCGCACCCGCGGCCACCTGATGGCCGACACGGACCCGCTGAACTACCGCCAGCGCTCCCACGCCGACCTGGACGTGCTGAGCCACGGCCTGACGCTGTGGGACCTGGACCGCGAGTTCCCGGTCGGGGGTTTCGCCGGCAAGGAGCGGATGAAGCTCCGCGACATCCTGGGCGTGCTGCGCAACTCGTACTGCCGCACCGTCGGCGTCGAGTACATGCACATCCTCGAGCCCGAAGAGCGCCAGTGGATCCAGGAGCGCGTCGAGGTCCCGCACGAGAAGCCGCCGGCCACCGTGCAGAAGTACATCCTCAGCAAGCTCAACGCCGCTGAGGCCTTCGAGACGTTCCTGCAGACGAAGTACGTCGGCCAGAAGCGCTTCTCGCTCGAGGGCGGCGAGACCGTCATCCCGCTGCTCGACGCGGTGCTCGACAAGGCCGCCGAGCACGAGCTCGACGAGGTCGTCATCGGCATGCCGCACCGCGGCCGCCTGAACGTGCTCGCGAACATCGTCGGCAAGCCGATCTCGCAGATCTTCCGCGAGTTCGAGGGCAACCTCGACCCGGGCCAGGCGCACGGCTCCGGCGACGTGAAGTACCACCTCGGCGCCGAGGGCAAGTACTTCCGCATGTTCGGCGACGGCGAGACCAAGGTGTCGCTGACCGCCAACCCGTCGCACCTCGAAGCGGTCGACCCGGTGCTCGAGGGCATCGTGCGCGCCAAGCAGGACCTGCTCGACAAGGGCGGCGACTTCTTCCCGGTGCTGCCGGTCGCCATGCACGGTGACGCGGCGTTCGCCGGTCAGGGTGTCGTGGCCGAGACGCTGAACCTGGCGCTCGTGCGCGGTTACCGCACCGGTGGCACGGTCCACATCGTCGTGAACAACCAGGTCGGCTTCACCACCGCGCCGGAGAACTCGCGGTCCTCGAAGTACTCGACCGACGTCGCGAAGATGATCGGCTCGCCGGTCTTCCACGTGAACGGCGACGACCCCGAGGCCTGCTACTGGGTCGCGAAGCTGGCCGTCGAGTACCGCCAGGCGTTCGCCAAGGACGTCGTGATCGACATGGTCTGCTACCGCCGCCGCGGCCACAACGAGGGCGACGACCCCTCGATGACGCAGCCGGCGATGTACGACGTGATCGACCAGAAGCGCTCGGTGCGCAAGACCTACACCGAGTCCCTGATCGGCCGCGGCGACATCACGGTCGAAGAGGCCGAGAAGGCGCTGCAGGACTTCTCGAGCCAGCTGGAGCACGTCTTCAACGAGGTGCGCGAGCTCGAGAAGCACCCGGTGAAGGCCAGCCCGTCCGTCGAGGCCGAGCAGCAGATCCCGGCCAAGCTCCCCACGGGCATCAGCCGCGAGACGCTGGAGCACATCGCGGACGCCCACGTGAACCTGCCGGAGGGCTTCACGCCGCACGCGCGCGTCAAGCCGGTGCTCGACCGCCGCGCCAAGATGGCGCGCGAGGGCGGCATCGACTGGGCGTTCGCCGAGCTGCTCGCCTTCGGTTCGCTCGCGCTGGAGGGCCGCAACGTCCGCCTGGCGGGCCAGGACTCGCGCCGCGGCACGTTCGTGCAGCGCCACGCGACCCTGATCGACCGCAAGACGGGCGACGACTACACGCCGCTGCAGAACCTGTCGCCGGACCAGGGCAAGTTCATGGTCTACGACTCGGTGCTGTCGGAGTTCGCCGCGCTCGGCTTCGAGTACGGCTACTCGGTCGCGAACCCGCAGGCGCTGGTCCTGTGGGAGGCGCAGTTCGGTGACTTCGTCAACGGCGCGCAGCCGATCATCGACGAGTTCATCTCGTCCGGTGAGGCGAAGTGGGGTCAGCGTTCCGACGTCGTGATCCTGCTGCCGCACGGCCACGAGGGCCAGGGCCCCGACCACACGTCGGGCCGCATCGAGCGCTGGCTCCAGCTGTGCGCCGAGGGCTCCATGACCGTCGCGGTCCCGTCGACCCCGGCGAACTACTTCCACCTGCTCCGCCGCCACGCCCTCGACGGCGTCGACCGGCCGCTCGTGGTGTTCACGCCGAAGTCGATGCTGCGCCTCAAGGCCGCCGTGTCCGGCACGGACGAGTTCATCAACGACCGCTTCCACTCGGTGATGGACGACCCGACCATCAAGGACCCGAACGCGGTCACGAAGGTCCTGCTGTGCAGCGGCAAGATCTCCTACGAGCTGCACGCCGAGCGCGAGAAGCGTGGCGGCGGCGACGTGGCGATCGTGCGCGTCGAGCAGCTCTACCCGGTCCCGGCCCGCAAGCTGACCGAGACCCTGGAGCGCTACCCGAACGCGAAGGACGTCCGCTGGGTCCAGGAGGAGCCGGCGAACCAGGGTGCCTGGCCGTTCTACGGCCTCGCCCTCCCGGAGCTCCTGCCGGAGCACCTGGGCACCGTCCGCCGCGTGTCGCGCCGCCCGATGGCCGCCCCGTCGGCCGGTTCGAGCAAGGTGCACGAGGTCGAGCAGCGCGAGATCATCACCCGCGCGTTCGAGTAAGCCGGTACCGCAACGATCGAGCCGCCGGATCCCCCAGGGGTCCGGCGGCTCGTTTTTCAAGCCACCACAGGAGTTCTGCGCATGTACCACACCGACCGAGGCATCGAGGAACTGGAGAAGCGGCGCGGCGAGGAGGAGGTCACCTTCGCGTGGCTCGCCGACAAGCTGCGTGAGTTCGTCGACGCCAACCCCGAGTTCGAGACGTCGATCGAGCGCTTCGCCACCTTCCTGGCGCGCGACGACGACGACTTCGAGGACTGACCTCCGCCAACCAGCAGTGGTCCACCTCCCCCCGTTCTGACCCCACGTCAGGGGACACTTCGTGCACACGAAAGGTCCCCGGCGTGCAACCGAGAAGGCGGGGGGTGGCCTACCAGGCGTAGGCCTCCGGCGCGGGCTTCGACCCGTTCGGAGCCGGTGCCGGGAACAGCTCGTCGAGCTTGGCCAGCACGTCCGCGTCGAGCTTCAGCTCCGCCGCCCGCAACGAGTTGTCGAGCTGCTCGCCGGTGCGCGGGCCGATGATCGGCGCGGTGACCCCGTCCTGGTGCAGCAACCAGGCGAGGCCGACGTTGGCCGGGTCCTCGCCGATCTCCGCGCACAGCTTCTCGTACGCCTCGATCTGGTCGCGGCTCTTCTCCAGCGCATCGGCGGAACGCCCGGACGCGGACCGAGAAACCCCGCCCTCGCGCTGCTTGCGCAGCACGCCACCGAGCAACCCGCCGTGCAGCGGCGACCACGGGATCACGCCGAGACCGTAGTGACGAGCGGCCGGCAGGACCTCCAGCTCGACCCACCGGGTCATCAGGTTGTAGATCGACTGCTCCGACACCAGCCCGAGGAAGCCGCGGGTGCGCGCGGCCTCGGCGGCCTGGGCGATGTGCCAGCCGGCGAAGTTCGACGAGCCGAAGTAGATGACCTTGCCCTGCTGGCGCAGGACGGAGAAGGCCTCCCAGATCTCGTCCCACGGCGTCAGCCGGTCCACGTGGTGCATCTGGTAGAGGTCGATGTAGTCGGTCTGCAGGCGCCGCAACGACTCGTCGCACGCGCGGCGGATGTTGAGGGCGGAGAGCTTGGTCTCGTTCGGCCAGTCACCCATGCTGCCGTAGAGCTTGGTGGCGATGACCGTCTTCTCGCGGCGCGTGCCGCCCTGGGCGAACCAGTTGCCGATGATGTTCTCGGTGACGCCCTCACCCTTCTTCCAGCCGTAGACGTTGGCCGTGTCGAAGAAGTTCAGGCCGTGTTCGTGGGCGCGGTCCATGATCGCGTGGCTGTCGGCCTCGGAGGTCTCGGGACCGAAGTTCATCGTGCCGAGGCACAGGCGGGAGACGGACAGGCCGCTGCGACCGAGCTGGGTGTACTCCATGGCGTTCACCCTGCCCCCAAAGGACGTCGTGTGCCACGTGGAGCTGCTCCAGCTACTCCCACTCCCACCTGATGCCGTACACGTGACCTGCCATGGCCTCGTGCACGACGATGTGCGCTGAGGCTGTTGTACCGATCCAGAGTTCGCCGGTGTCCACGGCGGGGGCGTCGGGGGCGACGCGGTAGAAGCTGTTGCACCGCACGGGAACCGCGTCGGGGTGGAATTCCACCTCCAGCACGTGCTCCCGCAACGCGCGGACGAACGTGCGGTCGGCGGACGAGCTGTCGGCGCCGGGGTCGGCGATCATGCGCAGGTCCACCAGAGCGGTGTCGCCGGCGCGCAGCACGCGGTCGAGGATCACCTCGGCGACGATCAGCTTGTTCACCTCGTCGCGGCGCACGCGGCCGATGCGGCACGACTTCGAGGCGATGATCTCGCCCGCCGAACGGTCCGTATCGTCGGCGGTCTTCGAGACGAGGATCCTGTCGACGCCGTCGTCGAACGCCTCGATCACCGCGCTCGACCTCATCTCGACCTCGCGGCGGTCCGGTCCGATGATCGCCAGGTCTCGCACGGCCAGGTACTTCGCGGGCGCGGCGGTCAGCCGGTCGACCCTGGCGATGGCGCGGCCCAGGTCGAGGGCGGCCTCCTGCCAGATGCCCTCCAGGGCGGCGACGCGCTCGACCCACCGGCCGCGCGGGCGCCTGTCGCCCAGCTGACCGGTCAGCGTGCCCGGCGCGAGCCGCAGGACCTCCTCCAGCACCGCGACGGCGTGCAGCGACTCCGGGCGTTCGGGACGGCTGCGGCCGCGGCGCCAGTAAGACAGCGTCGACAGGCTCACCTGCACGCCGCGCGCCTCCAGGTGGTGCTGGACCCGCTCCAGGCTGAGGCCGCTCGCCTCCACGGCCCGCGTCAACGCGTCAGCGAATCCCGCCACTCCCCGATGCTACGGCCAGTGATCGAATTCGGCCCGCCCGACCACGACGAGTGCCCGAAAACGGTTTACAACACAGTTTTGACAGTATTGAGAACCGAAGTTTCGAACCTGTTATCCGAAGCACATGCCGCGTTAGTTTCTTCGTGTTCCCCAGTTCATTCCCTGCCAGGAGGAACTCATGGCACTTCGGCGTCATGTCGCCATCGCGGCGGCATTGGGCATCGCTTCCACGGCGATGTGGACGCCCACCGCGATCGCCGAGGAAGCGGTGCTGCCCGGCGCGGGCGCCCAGGCGGTCGAGGGCAGCTACATCGTGGTCCTGAAGGACGGAGCGCGCACCCCTGCCAGCGCGTTGGCGTCCCGCTACCAGGGCAACGTCAAGCACACCTACAGCAGCGCGCTGAACGGGTTCTCCGTCACCGGGATGTCCGAACGACAGGCGCGTCGGCTCGCGGCCGACCCCGACGTGGAATTCGTCGAGCGGAACACGTTCGCGACGATCCAGGCCACCCAGACGAACCCGGTGTGGGGCCTCGACCGGATCGACCAGGCGAACCTCCCGCTCAGCAACTCCTACACCTACCCGAACACCGCGTCGAACGTGACGGCGTACGTTCTCGACACCGGAATCAGGAAAACCCATTCCGAATTCGAGGGCCGCGCGACCGACGGTTACGACTTCATCGACAACGACTCCGTCGCGCAGGACTGCCAGGGCCACGGCACGCACGTCGCCGGCACGGTCGGCGGCAGGACCTACGGCGTCGCGAAGAAGGCCAAGCTCGTCGCCGTCCGCGTGCTCGACTGCAACGGCAGCGGCCCGTGGGACGGCATCATCCGCGGCATCGACTGGGTGACGGCCAACGGCAAGAAGCCCGCCGTCGTCAACATGAGCCTCGGTGGCAACGGCACGAACGCCTCGCTGGAGAACGCCGTCCGGCGCTCGATCAACGCGGGCTTCACCTACGTGCTCGCGGGCGGCAACAGCGGCCAGGACGCCTGCAACTTCACGCCGGCGCGCACGGCGGAGGCGATCACCGTGGGCGCGTCCGACCGCAACGACAGGCGGTCGATCTGGAGCGCCGGCTCGTCGAACTGGGGCAGGTGCCTCGACATCTGGGCGCCGGGCAGCGACATCGTGTCCGCGTCGCACAGCAACGACACCGGCACGCGGTCGATGGGCGGCACGTCGATGGCCTCCCCGCACGTCGCCGGAGCGGCCGCGCTCTACCTGAGCGCGAACCCGTCCGCGACGCCCGCCCAGGTGCGCAACGCCCTGGTCGGTGCGGCAACGCCGAACAAGCTGACCGACGTCAAGACGGGTTCTCCGAACCTGCTGCTGAAGGTCTAGGGACTTGCCGTCGCCGCCTCCCTGCGGCGGCGACGGCCATCCTGAGCGCCCTCGATGAGCAGGCCGATTGCGGCTCGGCCGGGCACATCGATCGACTGGGGGCGCTTGCGGTGGGAGTGGGAGTAGCGGCTACTCCCACTCCCACCGCACTCCATAGATCCCGGGCTTCGAGTTCCGCACGTGGATGTGCGTCGAGGCCGTGGTCCCGATCCACAGGTCGTTCAGAGCGGTCTCCGGCTCGTGCAGCGACGGCCGGGCGAACTGGAAGCAGCGCGCGGGCACGGCGTCCGGGTGGAAGCCGATCTGCAGCGTGTAGTCGTTCACGGGGCGCAGGAACCGGCGGTCGCAGACCTCGCTGTCCGCGCCGGGCCTCATCCGGACCGTGTAGTCGACGAGAGCGGTCTCCCCCGCCCGGAGCATCCGGTCGAAGAGGATCTCCGCGACGAGGAACCCCGTCGAGTCCTCGCTGCGCACCCGCCCGAGCCGGCACGGCGGCCCCGCCTCGATGGACGGCACGCCGAGGTCCGTGGCGTCGGCCAGCTGGATCGCGAGGAACCGGTCGACACCGTCCTCCAGCGCCTGGATCACGCCGGTGCAGTGGTTCGACACCTCACGGCGGTCCGGCCCGATCACCTGCCGGTCCTGCACGCTCAGGTACGTCGTCGCCGTCGGCTGCAGCCGGTCGATCCGCGACATGACCTCACCGAGGTCGGTGGCCCGCGAGTCCCACATGTCCTCCAGGGACAGCGACTGGTCCACCCAGCGCCCGCGCGGCCGCTTGTCGCCCAGCCGGTCGGTCAGGAAGCCCTCGCCGAGCTCGAGCAGTTCCTCCAGCGCGGCGACGACCTTCAGCGACTCGGGGCGCTCCGGGCGGCTGCGGCCGCGGCGCCAGTAGCTGAGCGTCGAGATGCTCACCTGCATGCCGCGGGCGGCGAGGTGGTGCTGGATGCGCTCGAGGCTCAGGCCGCTGTTGTCGACGGCTTTCGTCAGCGCCTCCGCGAAATCCACCACGGGGACACCGTACGGCCCCGCACCTTCCGCCAACAGGCCCACACGAAGGGTGCCGAGGCCTGTCTCAATTGGCTCGCAGGCCTCCGCGCCACACCCGGTGCGTCAGCGGGACACCCGGCCGGTACGCCAGGTGCGTGATCGACGGCGCGTCCAGAACGTGCAGGTCAGCCCGTGCGCCAGGCCTGATGACGCCGACGTCGTCCCGGCGCAGCGCCTGGGCACCGCCGGCCGTCGCCGCCCACACCGCCTCCTCGACGGTCATCCGCATCTGCAGGACGGCCGTCGTCACGCAGAACGCCATCGACGAGGTGTAGGACGAGCCCGGGTTGCAGTTGCTGGCCAGCGCGACCGTCGCCCCGGCGTCGAGGAGGGCGCGGGCGGGCGGCAGCGACTGGCGGGTCGAGAGGTCGCAGGCCGGGAGCAGCGTGGCGACGGTGTCCGACGACGCCAGCGCGTCGACGTCGTCCGCGGACAGGTACGTGCAGTGGTCGACGGACGCGGCGCCGAGCTCGACCGCCAGCCGCACGCCGGGGCCCTCGCCGAGCTGGTTGCCGTGGACGCGCAGGCCCAGGCCCTTCGCCTTGGCCGCCTCCAGCACCGCCTTCGACTGGTCGTAGTCGAATGCGCCCTTCTCGCAGAACACGTCCGCCCAGCGCACGAGCGGCGCGACGGCGTCGAGCATCTCGCCGCGGACCAGGTCGACGTAGGTGTCCGCGTCCTCACCGGGCGGCACGAGGTGGGCGCCGAGGAACGTGACCTCGTCGGCGTGCTCGGCGGCGATGCGCGCGGAACGCACCTCGTCGGCCACGGTGAGGCCGTACCCGGTCTTGGTCTCGACGAACGTCGTGCCCTGCCTCAACGCCTCCGCGACGTGCTTGCGCACGACGGCGGCCAGTTCCTCGTCCGTCGCGGCACGGGTCGCGTTGACCGTCACGGCGATGCCGCCCGCGCTGTAGGGCTTGCCGGCCATGCGGGCGCCGAACTCGGCGGTGCGGTCGCCCGCGAACACCAGGTGGGTGTGGCTGTCGACCCACCCCGGCAGCACCGCGCGGCCCTCGACGTCCACGCGCTCGTCGGCGGCCGGGGCGGCGGAGGCCGGTCCGACCCAGGCGATCTCCTCGCCGTCGACGACCAGCGCGTCCCCGGCGGACTCGCTGTTCGTGGTCAGCTCACCGATGCCGGTGATCAGCACGCTCATGCCCACAGCTCCTCGATCGCGTCCACCAGCAGCCTGCCGACGTCTCCCAGCGTCTCGTGCGCCCCGCCCGACGCGACCACCCGGCCGCCGACGACCACGGTGTCCACATCGGACGCCGTCGCGGTCAGCAAGACCTGCTGCGGCAACGATCCCGCAGTGCGCGGGGTCGTGCAGCTGACCGCTACGAGGTCGCACGGCGCGCCGGCCTCGATGCGCCCGCCGTCCCAGCCGATCGCGGAGTGGCGGGTGGCCGCGCCCAGCAGTTCGGCCGGCGAGAAACGGCCGCGCTGACCGGTCCGCAACCGCTCGTTGTGCTCCAACGCGCGCGTTTCGAGCAGCGGGTCGATCACCGCGTGCTGGTCGCTGCCCAGCGACAACGGGCTTCCCGCGTCGGCCAGTTCGCGCGCGGGGCCGATGCCGTCCGCGAGGTCCGCCTCGGTCGTCGGGCAGAAGCACGCACCGGTACCCGACGAACCCAGCAGAGCGATGTCCTCGGGCGTCAGGTGCGTGGCGTGCACGGCCGTCGTCCGAGGTGACAACGCGCCTGCCTCGTGCAGCAGGCCCGTCGGCGTCATCCCGTACGCGGCCAGGCAGGCCTCGTTCTCGGCGGGCTGCTCGGACAGGTGCACGTGCAGCGGGGCGTCCGGGAACGCCTGCGCCACCGTCGCGAGCTCGGCTCGCGGGACGGCGCGGACCGAGTGGATCGCGGCACCGACGCGCATCACCTCGTCGGACTTCAGCTCGGCCACCCGGGACGCCCACGCCTCGGCCGTGCCGTCGGAGAAGCGTTGCTGCACCTCGTTGACGGGCTGGTCGATGCCGCCCGCGAGGTAACAGGTGTCGAGCAGCGTCAACCGGATCCCGGCGTCGGACGCCGCCTCGCGCAACGCGTACCCGAACTCGTTCGACCTGTCGTGCACGTAGTGGAACTCGCCCACGGCCGACACACCCGCGAGCGCCATCTCGGCGTAGACCGCGCGGGCCAGCCGGTAGTACGACTGCGGGGTGAGGCGCGAGGCCAGCGCGTACATGCCTTCGCGCCACGTCCAGAACGTGCCGCCGCCGTCGTGCGTCCGCCCCCGCAGCGCGCGGTGGAACGCGTGCGAGTGCGCGTTCGCGAAGCCCGGCACCACGATGCCGTGCAACCGCCGCACACCCAGCGGGATGGTGTCCACAGTGGACACGGAGGAGATCACGCCGTGCTCGACCCTGACGAGGACGCGCTCGGCGAGCCCGGAGGGCAACCAGGCCCGCTCGCACCAGAAGTTCATGACCCGAGGTGTTCGATCGTCGCGGCCAGGGCCTTCACGCCCTCGTCGACGTCGGCCTGCTCGGCGAACTCCTCCGGCGCGTGGCTCACACCGGTGGGGTTGCGCACGAACAGCATCGCGGTCGGCACGTGCGCGGCGAGGATGCCCGCGTCGTGGCCCGCACCGGTCGGCAGCGCCGGAACACCACCGAGAGCCGAAGCGATGTCGTCCCGCAACGCGCTGTCGAAGTGCACCGTGTCGCCGTACGACTCCTCGGTGATCCTCAGCTCACACCCCTCCTCCTTGGCGGCCTGGTGGGCCGCCTCGGAGATCTCCGCGACCATCGCACGGGTGCGCGCGTCGTCGCTGTCCCGCGCGTCCAGCCACACGTCCACAGTGGACGCGATGACGTTCGTGCCACCGGGGTTGGGGACGAGCCTCCCCACGGTGGCACGCCCGCCACCCCGAGCCGCTTTCCGCGCCGCCAGCACGAGTTGCGAGGCGGGCAGCATC
Source organism: Lentzea sp. HUAS12 (assembly GCF_024125735.1). Lineage (NCBI taxonomy): Bacteria > Bacillati > Actinomycetota > Actinomycetes > Pseudonocardiales > Pseudonocardiaceae > Lentzea > Lentzea sp. HUAS12. The sequence continues at coordinate 8,045,357 of NZ_CP099738.1, read as the reverse complement.
GGGTCGCGGCGGTCCTCGATCAGCGTCGCCCCGGCGTGGTTGCCCTCGCCGGAGAACGTGAAGCGCCACCGGCCGTGAGCGAGGATGCTGCTCGCCACACCGACCGGAACGGTGAGACCGCGGCCCTGTTCGACGTGCAGCTCGATGAACTGGCCGATGCGCTTCAACGCCCGTTCGTCACGGCCGACCAGATCGGGGTCGTAGCCGGCGGACTTCATGGCCTCGGCCAGCGTCACGCCGTCGGGATCCTTGAGCGCCAACGCCTTCTCGGGCGCGATGGCACCGGTCAGCAGCCTCGATCCGAGGCAGGCGACGCCGAACCGGCCGCCTTCCTCCTCGGCGAAGACCGTGATCGCGAACGGTCGTGCGGGCTTGAAGCCGCGAGCCTGCAACAGGTCCACGGCTTCCAGCGCCGACGTCACGCCGAGCGGTCCGTCGAACGCACCGCCACCCGGCACGGAGTCCAGGTGACTGCCGGTGATGAGCGCGTTGTCACCGCGCTCGCCCCACCACGCCCAGAGGTTGCCGTTCTGGTCGGTCTCCACGTTGAGACCGCGCCGGACCGCCTGTTCCACGAACCAGTGCCGCAGCTCCAGTTCGGGCTTGTCGTACCCGTGGCGCGAATAGCCTCCGCGCTTCGAGTCCCTGCCGACGTCCGCGATCTGGTCGAGCATCAGCCCTCCATCGGAATGCGGACGCCCTTGTCCGCGGCCACCGTCTTCGCCTCGTCGTACCCGGCGTCCACGTGCCGGATGACGCCCATGCCGGGGTCGTTGGTGAGCACGCGCTCGATCTTCTGCGCGGCCAGTTCGGTGCCGTCCGCGACCGTGACCTGACCGGCGTGGATCGAGCGGCCGATGCCGACGCCACCACCGTGGTGGATCGACACCCAGGTCGCGCCCGAAGCCGTGTTGACCAGGGCGTTCAGCAACGGCCAGTCCGCGATCGCGTCGGAGCCGTCGGCCATCGCCTCGGTCTCGCGGTACGGGGAGGCCACCGAGCCGCAGTCGAGGTGGTCGCGGCCGATGACGATCGGCGCGGACAGCTCGCCCGACGCCACCATCTCGTTGAACTTGAGGCCCGCGAGGTGCCGTTCGCCGTAGCCGAGCCAGCAGATGCGGGCGGGCAGGCCCTGGAACTCGACGCGCTCGCCGGCCATCTTGATCCAGCGGTGCAGCTGCTCGTTGTCCGGGAAGAGCTCCAGGATCGCGGCGTCGGTCTTGGCGATGTCGGCGGGGTCGCCGGACAGCGCGGCCCAGCGGAACGGGCCCTTGCCCTCGCAGAACAGCGGGCGGATGTAGGCGGGCACGAAGCCGGGGAACGCGAACGCGCGGTCGTAGCCGCCGAGCTGCGCCTCACCGCGGATCGAGTTGCCGTAGTCGAACACCTCGGCGCCGCGGTCCAGGAACCCGACCATGGCCTCGACGTGCGCGGCCATCGACTGGCGGGCGCGCTCGGTGAACTCCTCCGGCTTCGCCGCCGCGTAGTCCTGCCACTCGTCCAGCGAGACACCGACGGGCAGGTACGCCAATGGGTCGTGCGCCGACGTCTGGTCCGTGACGATGTCGACGGCGACCTCGCGCCGCAGCAGCTCGGGCAGGATCTCCGCCGCGTTGCCCACGACACCGACGGACACGGCCTCACCGGCGGCCTTGGCGGCCAGCACGCGCTCGATCGCGGAGTCCAGGTCCTCGGCGATCTCGTCGAGGTAGCGGGTCTCCAGGCGGCGCTGGGCGCGGTGCGGGTCGACTTCGATGCACAGCGCGACGCCCTCGTTCATCGTCACGGCGAGAGGCTGCGCACCGCCCATGCCACCCAGTCCGGCCGTGACGGTCAGCGTGCCCTTGAGAGTGCCGTTGAAGCGCTTGGTGGCGACGGCGGCGAACGTCTCGAAGGTGCCCTGGAGGATGCCCTGGGTACCGATGTAGATCCACGAGCCGGCGGTCATCTGCCCGTACATCGTGAGGCCCTCGGCCTCCAGGCGGCGGAACTCGGGCCAGTTCGCCCAGTCCGGCACGAGGTTCGAGTTCGCGATGAGCACGCGCGGCGCCCACTCGTGGGTGCGCATGACGCCGACCGGGCGGCCGGACTGCACGAGCAGCGTCTCGTCGGCCTCGAGGTTCTTCAGCTCGCGGGAGATGGCGTCGAACGACGGCCAGTCGCGCGCGGCCTTGCCCGTACCGCCGTAGACGACCAGGTCCTCGGGGCGCTCGGCGACGTCGGGGTCGAGGTTGTTGTGGAACATCCGCAGAGCGGCCTCGGTCGACCAGTTCTTCGCGGTCAGCTCGGTGCCGCGGTCGGCACGCACGGTGGTCATCACAGGGCTCCACTTCGGATGAGGGCCTCGGCGGCGGCGATCTCGGGGGCGAGGTGGCGGTCAGGGCCGGGGCCCTGGACGGTCTCGCGCAACTTCGCCACGGCGGCGGCCGTCGCGGGGGCGGGCTTGAGGGGCGCGCGCAGGTCGAGTGCCCGTGCGGCGGTGAGCAGTTCGATGGCCAGCACGGTCGTGAGACCGTCCACGGCCTTGCGCAGCTTGCGAGCAGCGGACCAGCCCATCGACACGTGGTCCTCCTGCATCGCGGAGGACGGGATCGAGTCGACGGACGCCGGCACCGCGAGGCGCTTGAGCTCGGACACGATCGCGGCCTGCGTGTACTGGGCGATCATGTGGCCGGAGTCGACGCCGGGGTCGTCCGCGAGGAACGGCGGCAGGCCGTGCGAGCGCGAGACGTCGAGCATGCGGTCGGTGCGGCGCTCGGCGATCGAGGCCACGTCCGCGAGAGGGATGGCCAGGAAGTCGAGCGCGTAGGCCACGGGCGCGCCGTGGAAGTTGCCGTTGGACTCGACCCGTCCGTCCGCGAGCACGACGGGGTTGTCGATCACGGACGCCAGCTCGCGGTCGGCCACTGTCGCCGCGTACGCCACGGTGTCGCGGGCCGCGCCGTGCACCTGCGGCGAGCAGCGCAGCGAGTACGCGTCCTGCACGCGGGTGCAGTCGGGGCCGCGGTGCGAGGCGACGATCTCGGAGTTCTTGAGGAAAGCGAGCATCCTGGCGGCGGAGAGGTTCTGGCCGGGGTGTGGCCGCAGCGCGTGCAGCTCCGGCTCGAAGACCCGGTCGGTGCCGAGCAGCGCCTCGACGCTCATGGCGGCGGTGAGGTCGGCGATGTCCAGCAGCCTGGTCAGGTCGGCGATCGCCAGCGACAGCATGCCGAGCATGCCGTCGGTGCCGTTGATCAGCGCGAGGCCTTCCTTCTCGGCCAGCTGCACCGGTTCGATGCCGGCCGCTTTGAGGGCCTCCGCGGCGATGACGAGCTCGCCCTCGGCGTTGCGGACCATGCCCTCGCCCATGAGCGCCAACGCGTTGGCGCTGAGCGGTGCGAGGTCACCCGAGCAGCCCAGCGACCCGAACTCGTGGACGATCGGCGTGATGCCCGCGTTCAGCATCCCGGCCATCGCGTCCACAGTGGACAGCCGAACGCCGGTGTGGCCGGTCGAGAGCGTGCGCAGGCGCAGCAGCATCAGCGCGCGCACGACCTCGCGTTCGACCTCGGGCCCGGAACCGGCGGCGTGCGAGCGGATCAGCGACCGCTGCAGCTGGGCACGGCGGTCCGGCGGGATGTGCCGGACGGCGAGCGCGCCGAACCCGGTCGAGACGCCGTAGGTGGGGCGTTCGGCCGTGGCGAGCTGTTCGATGTGGCCACGGGCGGTGGTGACCGCCTCACGGGCCGCCGCGGTGATCTCCACCGGGGCGCCGTCGCGGGCGACGGCATGAACGTCCTCGAGGGTCAGAGGCTTCGGACCCAGCTCCACCGGTTGTCGCATGCAGACATCAGACCGCTCCGGGGCCGCGTCAGCGACCCCGGAGCGGGTGATGGTGTCTGGAATGCCAGACGGACCGCTACAGCCCCTTGCCGATCCAGCCCGTGTCGGGCGCGTCGACGAGTTCGACCTTGCCCACCAGCTCGACCAGCCGGTCGGAGTAGGCGCTGGACGTGGCCCAGATCCACCGGCCGCCGTCGGAGACCGCCACGGTGGAGCCCGAGCGCAGGCCGTCCCTGCCGCGCACGGACACCGGCTCGGCCGCCGCGAGCTCGGGCTTCTGCGTCGCCACGTGCACAGTGACCGAGCCGAGGTTCAGTGACGCGTCCCACCGGTCCGCCCCCACACCGGACATCTGGTCGGCGTACTTGCCCTCGACCTTGAACGGCGCCTGGTGCGTGGTCTTGGCGTCGGCGCGCACCGACTCGGCGACGCGCAGCGCGACGGCCCGCACGTCGTCCAGGCCGCGGACCGACACCTCCAGGGCGTCCTGCGCCTTCCAGACGACCGACGCGGCGCCGTCCGCGACCCGCGCCCAGGCCTTCAGCCCGCGCACGCCGACCTCGTCCCAGCCGCCGGTGTCCGGCATCCCGCCGAGCGTGGTGATGGCGACGCTCGCCTTGCCGTCCGCGGGACCCCACACCCGCGTGACCGCGTTGTTCGTCGTGCGGGAGTTCTCGGTGAAGCCCTCCGGCAGCCAGTGCGGGGCGTACTTCAACGCGACGTTCTGCCCTCCGCCCACGACGAGCGCCGCGGCGGCGTCGTTCGGGAGCGGCGGCGCGTACCTGTCGCTCGCGATCAGTCCGCCGAAGACCAGGACCGCGACGGCGGCGACGCCGGCCGTGGCGATCAGGAAGACGTTGTTCCGCTGCCGCTTGCGCTTGCGCTTCAGCGCGTTGAGCGTCGGTCCCGGGTGAGGAGTGCGTTCGGCCAGCAGGCCGAGTGCCTCCTTGATCCGCTGTTCGGTGTCGTTCACGACAGGCCCTCCCCGAGCCGGGACCCGACACCAGCGGGTTCCAGCGTGTGTTCCATGCGGAGTGTGGCCAGCGCACGTGAGATGTGGCTGCGCACGGTTCCCTCGGCACAACCGAGCATCTGTGCGATCTCCGAGTCGTCGTAGTTCTCGTAGTAGCGGAGCACGACGGCCGCCCGCTGTTTGCGGGGCAGCTTCGCGATCCGCTGCAACATGGCTTCCCGCTCGTCGTAGTGGTGCGTCTTGTCCGCGACGGGCGGGGTGACGGACTCCAGGGTCGTCATGCACAGCGCGACGTCCTTGGCGGCCCTGCGTCTGCGCCACGAGAGGTACTCGTTGGTCACCATGCGCTTGACGTAGGCGTGAGGGAGGTCGACTGACCCGATGCGGTCCCACTTCTGCTGCGCGCGCAGCAGCACTTCCTGGACCACGTCCTGGGCCAGGTGCGGGTCGCACGTGAGCACGGTGGCATAGCGCAGCAACGGGGTCACCTGTTCTGCCACGAAGTCATCGAAACTCGGTGTCAATCCCGACCCCCTTCAAAACCGTCACACCCCTGTGACGCAGCTCGAGGCTGTTCTGTTGAGTGTGCCCTGATGTCGTAACGGCGTGGGCTGGATCACGTGGGAAAATCACGGTCGTGGGCAGCAGCAGTGACGTTCCCGCGCTGCGTCGAGGGCTCGCGGTCCTGCGGCTGCTGGCGGGCAGGCCTGGACCGGTCTCCGCGGCGTCGGTGGCGCGCGAGCTGAACCTGCCCAGGTCAACGACCTACCACCTGCTCTCGGAGCTGACCGAGGCGGGCTTCGCGACGCACTTCCCCGAGGAGAAGCGCTACGGCCTGGGCGTCGCCGCGTTCGAGCTCGGCTCCGCCTACCTGCGGCACGACCCGCTGGAACGGCTGGCCCGCCCGTTGCTGCGCAAGCTCGCCGACCGGATGGAGAAGGTCGCGCACCTGGGCGTCCTGCACGGCCCCGAGGCCCTGTACCTGGTGCGAGAGCAACCGAGGCAGCCGCAGTCGATCGTGTCCGACGTCGGCGTCCGCCTGCCGGCCCACCTGACCGCCTCGGGCCGCGCGATGCTGGCCCACCTCCCTCCGGCGCAGGTCAGGGCGCTGCTGCCGTCGGTGGCCTCGTTCGTCGACCGCACCGGCCGCGGCCCGCACAACCTCCCGGCGCTGCGCCGCCTGCTGACCCTCGAACGCCGCCAGGGCTGGTCGGTCGAGGACGGGTTCGTGACGGCGGGGTTCGCCTCGGTGGCGGCACCGGTGTTCGACCACGGCGAGCGGCCGATCGCCGCGATCACGCTGACGTTCCGGCACCTGTGCGACACCCCGTGCGGCGCTTCGTGGCCCGAGCTGGCCAAGGAGGTCCGCAAGGCGGCCGAGGAGCTCACCGTCCGAATCGGTGGTCACGCCGCTTCAGGTTAGTGTCCATGTACATAGTAGCCATGTACTGTATCTGCCATGAGCAGTGCGGAACCGACGCCTGGGCACCTCGTGTGGCGTCTGGCGATGAAGTGGCGAACGGCCGTCGACCGTGCGTTGGACCCTCTTGGGCTGACGCATGCGCAGTACGTCGTGCTGTCGTCGTTGGTCGCCCTCGACCGGCCCTCCCAACGCGAACTGGCCGACCACACCGGCCTTGAACCGCTGTACGTCTCGAAGCTGGCGCGCTCCCTGGAGGCCGCGGGCTTCATCACGCGCACACGGGACACGGTCGACACACGGACCATGCGGCTCCTGCTGACTCCGCACGGCCGTTCGACGGTCGAGCCCGCCATGGCCGTGGTCCGCGCGCTGCTGGACCGCCTGCTGGAGCCGCTGGGCGACCGCACGTCCGCCTTCTCCGACGAACTCAGTGCGCTGCTCGCCGTCCCCCTCGACTAGGGAGCCTCCGATGCCCGTCGTCCCCGTCCTCGACTCGACCCTGCACCACCTGGAGCACGGCACCGCGCCGTTCGTGTTCCTGCACGGCAACCCGGCCTCCTCGCACATCTGGCGCAACGTGCTGCCCGAGCTGGGTGGTCTCGCGCCCGATCTCATCGGCATGGGCAGATCGGGCAAGCCGGCCATCGGCTACTCGTTCGACGACCACTCCCGCTACCTCGACGCGTGGTTCGACGCCCTGGAACTGGACCGCGTGGTGCTGGTAGGCCACGACTGGGGCGCCGCACTCGCGTTCGACTGGGCGGCCCGGCACCCGTCGCGGGTGGCGGGCCTCGCCTTCTTCGAGGCGATGCTGAAGCCGTTGCGCGGTGACGAACTCGCACCGGCCGCCCGCGAACGGACACGTCGGCTCCGCACTCCCGGTCTGGCCGAGGAGCTGGTGCTGGACCAGGACACGTTGGTGCGTCAGGCGTTCACCGGCGGTGTGCTGACTCCGGTCTCGGATGCGGACATGGCCGCGTACCTGGCGCCGTACCCCGACCGCGAGAGCCGCCGCCCGTTGCTGGCTTGGGTGCGGCAGCTGCCGGTCGACGGCGAACCGCCCGCCCTGGTGCCCCGCATGGAGGCGTACGGCGAGTGGCTCGCGGCCTCACCCGTGCCGAAGCTGCTGCTGACCTTCGAGGGCTCTCCGACGCTGGCCATCACCCCTGAGCTGGCCGGGTGGTGCCGGGAGAACATCGCCTCGCTGGACGTCGTGGCGGTGGGCGAGGCCGGGCACCACGCGCCGGAGGACAAGCCGAAGGAGATCGCGGCGGCGATCGCGGACTGGGCGAACCGGCACGGGCTCGCGTGAACGACCTGCCCTGGAACGCACGGCGGGGCGGACACCGTTCGGTGTCCGCCCCGCCGTTGGTTCAGCTCCGGGTCAGATGCCCGCGGAGGCCAGCCACTCCTTGGCGACCTTCTCCGGCTCCGGCTTGTCCGGCGACGACAGCTTCTCGTTCAGCTCCAGCAGAGTCTTCGTGTCGAGCTTCTTCGAGATGGCGTTGAGGGTGTCGCGGACCTGCTGCGACGCCTTCTTCTCGTTGATGAGCGGCAACACGTTCTGGGCGGCGAAGACGTTCTTCGGGTCCTCGAGCACCACGAACTCGTTGGCCTTGATGGCCGCGTCCGTCGTGAAGAGGTCCGCCGCCTGGACGGTGTTGTCCTTCAGGCCGGCGACGGTCAGCGGGCCGCCGACGTCGAGGGCCTTGAACTCCTTGAACTCGCAGTTGTACTTCGCCTTGAGGCCCGGCAGGCCGTCGGGGCGGTTCTGGAACTCCGGCGGGCCGCCGAAGGAGAGGTCCTTGCAGTACGGCACGAGGTCGTCGATCGACTTCAGGCTGTACTGGGCCGCGATCTGCTTCGTGACGACGACCGCGTCCTTGTCCTCGGCGGCCGACTTGTCGAGCACGATGAGGCCCTTGGGCAGTGCCTTCTGCAGCGCGGCGTAGACCTCGTCGGCGCCGACCTCGGGGGCTTCCTTGTTGACGTGCTTGAGGAGCACGCCGGTGTACTCGGGGATCAGGTCGATCGAGCCGTCCTGCACACCCTTGAAGTACAGCTCGCGGTTGCCGATGTTCGGCTTCTTCGAGACCTTGACGCCCTTGGCGGACAACGCTTCCGCGTAGATCTCCGAGAGCAGGCGCGACTCCGGGAAGTTCGCGGAGCCCACGACGATGGTGTCCGTCGGGGCCGGCTCGTTCTTCCCGTCTCCGGTCAGCGGATCGCCACCGCACGCCGACAGAAGCATGACCGCAGCGACGGCTGTCGCGATGCGCTTCATCTCTTTCCTCCGGTTCCCACTGGACGCAGCCCTGGCGAGACCGTCAGCCGTTGCAGGCCGGCGAACCCCAGGTCGACGAGAACGGCGAGCAGTGCCACGAGCACCGCGCCGGCGAGCATCTGTCCGAAATCCTGCAGGGCGAGGCCGTCGAAGACGAGCCTGCCGAGACCACCGGCGCCCGTGTAGGCGGCGATGGTGGCGGTCGCGACCACTTGCAGTGCGGCGCCGCGGAAACCGCCGTAGATCAACGGGAGCGCGTTCGGGATCTCCACCTGGAGCAGCACTCCCGACTCGCGCATGCCGACGCCCCTCGCGGCGTCGACGGTCACGGAGTCCACCGCGCGGACGCCCGCGTACGTGCCCGCCATGATCGGCGGGATCGCCAGCAGCACCAGCGCGACGTAGACCGGGAAGTCGCCGAGGCCCGCCCACAGCACCACGAGGATCAGCACCGCCGTGGTCGGCAGCGCCCTCAGGGCGTTGGAGAGCCCGACGATCACGAAGCCGCCCTTGCCGGTGTGCCCGACGAACGCGCCCAGCGGGATCGCGATCAGCGCGGCGATCAGCAGGGTCAGCAGGGTGTAGCCGAGGTGTTCCAGCAGCCGCACCGGGATCCCGGTCGTGCCGGACCAGTGCGCGGGGTCGAACAACCAGCCGAACATCAGCTCACCTCCCCGCCCTGGCCCACGGCGTCAGCAGCCGCCCGATCAGCAACAGCAGGCCGTCCGCGAGCACCGCCAGCACGACCGTCCCGATGAGACCCGCGAGGACCTTGCCGGTGTAGTCGGTCTGGTAGCCCTCGGTGAAGAGCTGGCCGTAGCCGCCGAGGCCGACCAGCGCGCCGACGCTCACCATGCTGATGTTCGACACGGTGGCGACCCGCAGGCCCGCGATCGTGACCGGCAGCGCCAGCGGGAAGTCGACGGTGAGGAACCGGCGCAACGGCCGGTAGCCCATCGCGTTCGCGGCGGCGATCACGTTGCCCGGCACCGCGGACAGCGCGTCCGCGACCGACCTGATCATCAGCGCGACCGTGTAGACGGTCAACGGCACGATGACGTTGATCTCGTCGAGGATCTTCACGCCGATCAGCACCGGCGTGATCACGATCAGCGCGATGGACGGGATCGTGAACAGCACGTTGGCGAACGGGAAGAGCACCGCACGCGCCGTCTGCGACCGGCTGGCCCACCACCCGAGCGGGACGGCGAGCACGAACCCGATCAGCACCGGCACGACGGAGAGCCGCAGGTGCACCGCGGTGACTTCCCAGAACCTTTCCCAGTTCTCGAAAATCCAGGTCACTTCGGAACCTCACCCGCCGCGCGGGCCTTCGCGAGCGCCTGGATCACGTCGTCCGCCCTGACGACGCCCGTGACCGCACCGGTCTCGTCGACCACGACGCCGAGCGCCGACGGCGAGCTCAGGGCCGCGTCGAGCGCGCTGCGCAGCGTCGAGCCGTCGTACAGCGAACCGCCGGAGATCAGGTCGGACTCGCTGACCTCGACCTCACCGTCCACACCGGACAGCCAGCCCTTCGGCCGGTTCTGCTCGTCGACGGCCAGCGTCCAGTCCGTGACGGTGATGCGCTCGCCGATCTTCGCCGTCGCGACGGGGTGCACGGGCACCTCGGCGTGCAGGAACGTCAGCGTGCGGTAGCCGCGGTCACGGCCGACGAAGGAGGCGACGAAGTCGTTGGCGGGCGCGGCCAGGAGCTCGGTCGGCTTCGCGTACTGCGCGAGGTGCCCGCCCGTCTGGAACACCGCGACGCGGTCGCCGAGCTTCAGCGCCTCGTCGATGTCGTGCGTGACGAAGACGATCGTCTTGTCCAGTTCCGCTTGCAGGCGAAGGAGTTCGTTCTGCAGGTCCTCGCGGACCACCGGGTCCACGGCGCTGAACGGCTCGTCCATCAGCAGGACGGGCGGGTCCGCCGCGAGCGCGCGGGCGACACCCACGCGTTGCTGCTGACCACCCGAGAGCTGGGCCGGGTACCGCTTGCCGAAGTTCGCGTCGAGACCGACGATCTCGAGCAGCTCCGCGGCCCTGGTGCGCGCCTTGCGCTTGTCCCATCCGGACAGCAGCGGCACGGTCGCGATGTTGTCCAGCACCGTGCGGTGCGGGAAGAGCCCCGCCTGCTGGATCACGTAGCCGATGCCGCGCCTCAACGTGGGCGGGTCGACGGTCAGGACGTCCTTGCCGTCCACCAGGATCGTGCCCGACGTGGGGTCGATCATGCGGTTGACCATGCGCAGGGACGTCGTCTTGCCACAGCCGGAAGGACCGACGAACACCGTGATGGTGCCCGCCTCGACCGCGAGGTCGAGCTCGTCGACAGCGATGGTCCCGTCCTCGAACCGCTTGGTTACGGCCCGGAACTCGATCACCCTTCGGATCCCTCCGGTCGTGACGACCACCCCGATTGGGCCGCCCTGGATGTAGATCCCAAAGACCTTAACTCGTTCGGCGTACCCCGGCACAACGTTCCACGATGTGACAGGCCGTATGGTTTACCGCTTGTGACAATCGATCAGGTCCGGCAGTTGGTGGCGGAGCGCGGAGTGCACGGCCGCAAGCTCCGCGAGGTGTTGTCCCTGCTCAGCGAGGACTGGCACCCGCTGGCCGAACTGGTGCGCCTGCCCGCGGTGCCCCGGCGCACCGTGCAGGACCTGTTCAGGGCCCTGGGCGACGACGCCGAATCTTCAGACGATCGTTACCGCATCGCGCCCGGCGTGGTCGCCTCCTACCGCGCGGAGTTCGGCGTCGCCGGTGTGCGCGACCACACCGACGTGCTGCGGCAGATCCTCGTGGACATCGCCGACGTGCCGCCGCCGTTGTCCTCGTTGGACCACGTGCAGGCGACGGCGGAGACGGCGCTCAACCGCGCCGTGTGGCTGGACTCCACGTACGACCTGGCGGGCAAGCGGTTGCTGTGCCTGGGCGACCACGACCTGACGTCGCTGGCCGTCGCCGCCGTCAACCCGCACGTGTCGATCACGGTCGTGGACCTCGACGAGCGCCTGCTGGAGTTCATCGACTCACGGGCAGAGGCGCGCGGGCTCGACATCCGGACGTTGCACTGCGACATGCGTTTCGGGCTGCCGCAGGCCGTGCTCGAGTCCGCGGACCTCGTGTTCAGCGACCCGCCGTACACGGCCGAGGGCATGGGCCTGTTCGCCGGACGCGGCATCGAGGCGCTGGAGGACATCGCGGGCGGGCGGATCCTGCTCGCGTACGGGTTCTCCGACCGCACCCCCGCGCTGGGCCTGAAGGTGCAGCAGGAACTGCTGAAGCTCGGGCTGGTGTTCGAGGCGGTCCTGCCCGCGTTCCACCGCTTCGACGGCGCGCAGGCCATCGGGTCGGCCGCCGACCTGTACGTGTGCCGGCCCACGGGCAGGCGCGCGGTGTCCGGCGGCACGCGGATCTACACGCACGGCGCGCAGTCCGTCGAGTCGTCGGGCCCCTCCAAGGAAGCCCTCGCCGCGCTGTCCGAACTGGCTCCGCGTCCCGAGTCCTCGCCCCCGCCGAAGCCGCGCGGCGCCGGCTGGGCCGAGCCGGTCGGCAAGGGCGCGGCCTCACTGGCCGTCGACCTGTCCGCCGATCCGGGACCGTGGCTGCTGCGGACGCTGCTGGCGTCCTCCCCCGCACGGCTGGCGTGCCTCGTGCCGAACAACCACCCCGCGGTGTCGTCGGAAGCAGGGCAGAAGGAACTGCAGGAATTGGTGCGGACCAGGTTCAAGCTGAAGTTCCTGCGCAACAACCCGGACGCCAAGACCACGATCGTCGTCGCCGACCAGGTCCTCACCGGCACGCTGTCGCTGGGCGAGCGCACGGTCCGCGAGGTGCTGATGAAGGCGCACGGCAAGCTGCGCAACGTGTGGCGCGAGGCGTTGATCACCGCGTCGCAGGGCGTGCTGACCAAGCGGCAGGCGGCCGAGATCGTCGACAACGCGTCGGTGCGGCAGGACGACCTCGATCTGAGGTTGATCGACCTGCCGAAGCACCGGATCGCGGCACTGCTGCCGGAGGTCTCAGCCAGCGCGGGGTATGTGGAGCGGACCGAGGGCTAGGACGGCGCGGAACTCCTTGGGCGGCACCGGACGCGAGAACAGCCACCCCTGGTAGGCGTCCACCCCGACACCGCGCAGGACGTGGAACTGCGTCGCGGTCTCGACGCCTTCCGCGACGCACTTGCGCCCCATCGCCCGCGCCATGTCGACCACGGCGCGGGCGACGGCGAAGTCCGAGGAGTCGTTGCCCACGCCGGAGACGAAGCGCCGGTCCACCTTGATGATCTGCGCCGGCAGGTCCTTCAGGCGGGCGAGCGACGAGTAGCCCGTGCCGAAGTCGTCGACGGCGAACTGGACACCGCGCTTCACGAGTTCGTCCATCGACTGGCGGACGCGCGAGGGCAGGTCGACGAACGCCGTCTCGACGAGCTCCAGCACCACGCGTTCCCACGGGACGCCGGACTCCATGATCGCGGTCGACACGATGTCGACGAACTCGGGATCACCCGGCACCAGGCCGGCCAGGTTGACCGCGACGGACACCGGGCGGCCGTCGGGCGCGGGCCAGGTCGCGGCCTCGCGCAGGGCCGTGCGCAGCACCCAGCGGTCGAGCTCGCGCATCAGGTCGCCCTGCTCGGCGACCGGCAGGAACACGTCGGGTGGCAGCAGACCGCGGTCGGGGTGCGGCCAGCGCACCAGCGCCTCGGCGGTCAGCACGGCACCGTCGACGCCGACGACGGGCTGGTAGTGCAACGCGAGGCCGTCGTGCTGCAGGGCGTCGCGGAGCTGGCCTTCGAGGTGCACCTGGCGGTCGGCGGACGCGATCAGCGCGGCCGAGGCCAGGGAGACGCGGCCGGCGCCGGCGCGCTTCGCCTCGAACATCGCGGCGTCGGCGAACCGGAGCAGGTCGGCACCGTTGGCGCGCGAGCCGTTCGGGACGGCGGCGCCGATCGAGGCGGAGACCCGGACCAGCTGGCCGTGCACCGGGACGGCGGTCCGCAGCAGCGACGCGACCCGCGTGGCCAGGGCGTCGACGCCGCCGACCGAGTCGATGTCCTCGGAGATGATCACGTACTCGTCGCCGGACAGGCGGGCGGCGGTGCAGCCGTCGGGCAGGCCGCCCTCGAGCCGGCGGGCCAGGGCGACCAGCAGCTCGTCGCCCGCGTCGTGGCCGAGGGAGTCGTTGACGCGCTTGAAGTTGTCGATGTCGCAGAACAGGACGGCGACCTTGGAACGGGCGGGACCCTCCAGCGCCTTGCCGAGGATCTCCTTCACCAGCGCGCGGTTCGGCAGGCCGGTCAGCTCGTCGTGCGTGGCCTGGTGGCGCAACGCCTCGGCGGCGCGGCGGCGTTCGGTGATGTCGAGGAACACGATCAGCCAGAACCGGCGGCCGTCGTCCTGCACGGACAGCGCGATGTGCAGCTCGCAGTAGACCTTCTCGCCGTCCGGGCGGACGAGGATGCGCTGCGGGATCTTCTGCGTGCGTTCCGCCGCCCACTGCAGGCCCGGCGAGGTGTCCTCGGGGTGGGTGAGCTGCTCGGCGGTCATGCCGCGCAGCTGCTCCAGCTCCATGCCGAGCAGATCGCACAACGCGTCGTTCGCGTCGACCAGGCGCTCGCCCTCGTCGAACAGGCCGATGCCCACGGGTGTCACGGAAACGAGGTCGGTGAACCGCTGCGACGACCGCTTCATGCGCGCCTCGGCGGCGCGTTGCTCGGTGACGTCCTGAGCGGTGCCGACGGCGAGCTGCTTGCCGTGCGCGTCGTGGACGATCATGCCGTGGCAGCGGAAGATGCGGGTCAGCCCGTCGGTCGGCCGCACGACGCGGTGCTCGCACTGCACGGCGACCTCGTCGGCGGACAGCTGGCGCCACAGGTCGTCGACCCAGCCGCGGTCCTCGGGGTGCACGAGGTCGAGGTAGTACTGGTAGCTGCCGCCGACGTCCGCGGGGATTCCGTAGAGCTCGCGCAGCATGTCCGACCACACGACCACGCCGTTGGCCGGGTTCCACTCCCACATGCCGAGGCGGGCGGCCTGCTGCGCGTCCGCCAGTCTTCGGCGGTCCTCGCGCATCTGGCGTTCCAGCGCCCGCGCCTCGGTGATGTCCTGGATGGTGCCGTGGTAGCGCTCGATGCGGCCGGACGGCGCGATCTCCGCGCGGGCCCGGCACATGTAGACGCGCTCGCCGATCTCGCTGCGGACCTCGATCTCGACCGGGGCGTCGTCGGAGGTGTGCAGCAGCCGGTGGCGCAGCTCCTTGACGGCCTCGCGGTCGTCCGGGTGCACGCCGCTGAGCAGGTCCTCGTCCGGCGTCATGCCGAGCTCGGCGAACATCTCCATCAGCACTTCGCTGCGGTGCACGGCACGCGTGCCCGTCTCGTACGCCCAGCTGCCGATGCGGGCGATGCGCTGCGCCTCCAGCAGCCGCGCCCGTTCCTGGGCGAGCTCGCTGGCCGCGCGCTTGGTCTCGGTGATGTCGCGGATGTAGCCGGTGATCTTGTCCAGGGAGCCGCCGTCGTCGAGCTTCGCCTCGGCGACGCCGCGGATCCACCGCAGCTGGCCGTCCGGGCGGACGATGCGGTACTCGATGTCGATGGGGTCGCCGGTGATCTCGCGACCGTGCCAGTACGTCTCGACCATCCGGTAGTCGTCGGGGTGCACGACGTCGAGGACGGCCTGCGCGCCGGGCACGACGGTGCCGCGTTCGAGGCCGAGGAGCTCGTAGTGCGTGTCCGACCAGACGGTCAGGCCCGTGCCGGGGTCGAACTCCCAGGAGCCCAGTTCGGCGACCCGCTGCACCTTGCGCAGCCGGCGCTGTTCGTCGCGCAGCGCGTCCGCGGCGGCGGAGAGGTCGGAGACGTCGATCAGCAGGACGGCCTGCAGGCCCGTTCCCGGGACGGCGTGGCGGGCGACGCGCACCGGCAGCTCGGAGCCGTCCGCGCGCAGCAGCCGCAGGTCGGAGGAGTTGCCGAGGAGCAGTTCACCGAGCGGGTGCCCCACGAGGTCGTCGGCCCCCTGCGCGGCCGCGAGCTCCACGGCGGCGGGGTTGGCCTGCATGACGACGCCCTTGACGTCGACGAGCAACGACGGAGCATCGGGCAACGTCAGCCCGTCGAGCGTCATCGGAGGTTTCGCAGCCGTCCGTGCACGGCCGTTCACCACCGTCGCCCGTCCCACCCACTTGGGCACCGACCCACCCTCTCCCGCATTCACCGCCCGCGGCAATTCGGGTGGGCAAGACAACGGCACCCGAACGGCGGCAAACACGAACCCTCTCCACGGGTGAACACCCGTGGAGAGGGACGGTAGCGCTTCAGAGCGTCATCGCCCACCCCTGCACGGGTTAACGAAAAGCCACGTTCGTGGTTCCGGTCCCCGTGAAGATGCAAATCGGTGGCGAATAGGAGAGCGTGATCAGGCGACTCCGTCGGCCTTCGCCGCCACGGCCACAGCCGCCGCGACCTCGGGTCCGACGCGCGGGTCCAATGCCGAGGGAACAATTCGGTCTGGGCCCAAATCATCCTTCGCGACCGCGAGAATGGCATCCGCGGCGGCGAGTTTCATGCCTTCCGTGATCCGGCGCGCACCCGCGTCGAGAGCCCCGCGGAAAATGCCGGGGAACGCGAGCACGTTGTTGATCTGGTTCGGGAAGTCGCTGCGGCCGGTCGCCACGATCGCGGCGTGCCTGCCCGCGACCTCCGGATGCACCTCCGGGTCCGGGTTCGACAGTGCGAAGACGACCGAGCCGGGCGCCATGCTCGCGATGAGGTCCTCGGACACCTTGGACGACGACACGCCGATGAAGACGTCGGCGCCGCGCAGGGCCACGTCGATGCCGCCGTCGAGGCCGCTTCGGTTCGTGACGGCCGCGATCTCTTCCTTGACCGGGTTGAGCCCGGCGCGGCCCGTGCGGACGATGCCGCGCGAGTCGAGCAGCGTGATGTCACCGGCGCCGGCGGCGATGAGGATCTTGGCGATCGCGATGCCCGCGGCGCCCGCACCGGAGATGACCACCCGCTGGTCGCCGATGTTCCTGCCGAGGACCTCGTTCGCGCCGTTGAGCGCGGCCAGCGACACGACGGCCGTGCCGTGCTGGTCGTCGTGCATGACCGGGCAGTCGAGCGCCTCGATCAGCTTCTGCTCCAGTTCGAAGCAGCGCGGCGCGGAGACGTCCTCCAGGTTGACCGCGCCGAACGACGGGCGCAGCCGCACGAGCGTCTCGACGATCTCGTCCACGTCCGTCGTGTCGAGCACGAGCGGGATGGAGTCGAGGCCGCCGAACGTCTTGAACAGCGCCGACTTGCCCTCCATGACGGGCAGCGACGCGCGGGGGCCGATGTCACCGAGACCGAGCACCGCCGTGCCGTCGCTGACGACGGCGACGAGGCGGTGCGCCCACGTGTACTTCGCGGCCAGCGACGCGTCCTGCGCGATGGCCTTGCTCACTCGGGCGACACCGGGGGTGTAGGCGATGGACAACGCCTTCGGGTCAGCGAGCGAGGCGGTCGCACCGACCTCGAGCTTCCCGCCCAGGTGCGCGTTGAAGATCTCGTCATCCGTCAACTGCGTCGGATCCGAGTTCTCGGTACGGGCTTCGTTCACTGCTGTCACGGGGTCCCTCCTGCGGTGCGGGCGGCGTATTTGCCCCAACTTGGGCTCATCACCAAACGGCGCACCGGCCCAGCGTTGTCACACCGGGTACACGGGGCCTTGAAACCCGGTCGACTTCATGGATGAGTTTTCCACCGTTGAAGCGCCCGAGTGCTGCGGGTGACGGAAGTGTGGCAGGGTCTCGCGCCGCTGTCTGCGGCGGGGATCACACTTTTTCCGCAGGTCAGAGGGCATGTAGCAAGACGTCCGTCCGGTTTTCTGCACCGACCGGTCAGTTTCTGCAGGCAGGAAGCACCCAATCGTTCAAGAAGAATGACGCCTTAGAGTGACGGCCATGCTGGCGAGTTCGCTGAAAATTGACGGCGCGTTCGAGTTCACCCCTCGGACATTTCCCGACGACCGCGGCGTGTTCGTCTCGCCGTACCAGGAGGCAGCCTTCGTCGAGGCGGTCGGGCACCCCCTCAAGGTCGCCCAGACCAACCACAGCGTCTCCCGCGCGGGCACCATCAGGGGCATCCACTACGCCGACGTCCCGCCGTCCCAGGCGAAGTACGTCTTCTGCCCGCGCGGCTCGTTCATCGACGTGGTCGTCGACATCCGCGTCGGCTCCCCGACCTTCGGCCAGTGGGACGCCGTCCTCGTGAACTCCACGAAGTGCAACGCCGTCTACCTCTCCGAGGGCCTCGGTCACGCGATGATCGCCCTGGAAGACGACACGACGATGAACTACCTCTGCTCCACCGTCTACAACCCGACCGGCGAACACGGCCTGACCCCGCTCGACCCGGCGCTCGACCTCCCGTGGCCGCGCGAGCTCGAGTTCCAGCTGTCGGAGAAGGACACCTCGGCCCCCACCCTCGCCGAGGCCTACGAGGCAGGCGTCCTCCCCCGCTACGAGGACTGCGTCGCGCTGTACGCGTCCCTCAAGGTCTGAGAGTCGGCCTCGGCCATAGTCGAGCTTTGACGACTCCGAGCACCTCCGCAGGTCCGAGGTGTTCGGAGTCCGTGCTCGCGAACGGGTTGTCGCCCACCACGTGCCACCCGCCGTCCACTTGATGAGAGACACGTTTGACCGACAGCTGACCGGGCCGACTGGCCCACCGCACGAGCGCGATCTGCCCCGGCACGGGCTCCACACCCCACCTGACCAGCACGATGTCGTCGTTCCTGAGGGCGGGGGCCATCGACGGCCCGCGCACGAGCACGGTGGACAGACGCGGTCTCAACGATCACCTTTCGCGTGGCCGGAGTAGGGTCCTACCTGTCGGAGCATCCACTGTTTTTTCATTCTGGGAGGAACGATGCGACTCGTGTCGCGCATTCTCCGCCCGCGCGTCGAAGCCACCGCGCACTGCGACCTGCCGTGCGGTGTGTACGACCCCGCGCAGGCCCGCATCGAGGCCGAGTCGGTCAAGGCGGTCCAGGAGAAGTACCAGGCCAACGAGGACCCGGAGTTCCGGGAGCGCGCCGTCCTGATCAAGGAGCAGCGCAGCGAGCTCGTCAAGCACCACCTGTGGGTGCTGTGGACGGACTACTTCAAGCCGCCGCACTTCGAGAAGTACCCCGAGCTGCACGACCTGTTCAACCGCGCCACCAAGGCGGCGGGCGCGTCGGGCACCAAGGGCTCGATGGACCCGGCTTCCGGCCAGGCGCTGCTCGACCTGATCGCCCAGATCGACAAGATCTTCTGGGAGACCAAGCAGGGCTGAGCCCTTTGCTTTGTGAACGACGCTGACCAGCGAAGACCTCTTTCGCCGGTCAGCGTCGTTTTCTTTTTGGGTCAGGCGGCTTCCAGGACGAAGAACACGAAGCTCAGGAAGGCCCCGTTCGGGAACTCCGCCATCTCGTCGGGGAAGAGCTCACGGGCCTCCGGCGCCGCAGGCGGCTCGCTGATGACGGCCGTGCGGAAGCCCGCGGCGGTGAAGGCGTCCGTCATCGCGTGCAAAGGCCGGTGCCAGTAGGTGAGCGTGGCCTTCTGTCCGTTGAAGTCGTACTCGTCGGTCCATTTGGTGGTCTCGAAGTACTTGGCCTTGCGATTCATGAGCGGGAGCAGGAGCGGGTGGTTGACGGCCATGATCAGCCGGCCACCGGGCTTCAGCACCCGCCGCAGCTCGGCCAGCGGTGACGCCCAGTCCTCCAGGTAGTGCAGGACCAGGGCGGCGACGCAGTCGTCGAACGCGGCGTCGGGGTACGGCAGCGGCTGACTGATGTCGGCCACCCGGAGGTCCGCGTCGTCGCCGAGGCGCTGCCGGGCCAGCTCCACCATCTTCGCGCTGCGGTCGAAGCCTGCCACGACGGCGCCCTTGTCGCGCAGCGCCTTGGACGTGGGGCCGGAGCCGCACCCGGCGTCCAGGATGCGCCGGCCGGTGACGTCGCCGGCCAGGTTCACGATCGCGGGCAGGGTGTAGTAGGCGTTGAGGAGACTGGTCTCGTTCACGGCCGCGTACCCCTCGGCGAAGAGGTCGTAGTCGTTCTCCACGGCAACGTCGGTGGAACTCCGGGTTTCGGAAGACATGTCGCCATACTGCCGACTTGTCGATCGGTGGTGCCGTTCTACAGCCCGAAAGCGCCGCCCTCCACGAGGATGAGCACGCCGATCCCGATCAGCACCACGGGCAGGACGACGTGCCCCCACCTCGACAGCACCGCGGCGACGGCAGGGCGTGTGGCGAAGAACCGGCCTGCCGCCACCCACACGGCGACCAGCACCAGGAACACGGTCACGTAGACCGCCATGCCACCTAGTCCTGAGGTGGCGAACACCGGCACGTAGACGCCGATGTTGTCGCCGCCGTTGGCGAAGGTGACGGCGGCGACGGCCAGAGCCGCCGGACCGCCGCCCTCCGCGTTCCGCTCCTCGTCCGGGTCGTCGCGGTGCCTCCACGCCTGGACGGCGGCCTTGACGCCGAGTGCCAGGGGCAGCAGACCGAGGTACGGGACGGCCGCCTCGGGCAGGAACGTCGCGCCGAAGGCCGCTGCGACGGCGACCGCGAGGATGCCCGCGAAACCGAGGTACTGGCCGAGCGCGATGGTGCGGGTCGTGCCGCGGTGGCCGGCGCCCTGGGCGAAGAAGAGCGCCAGGATCACGATGTCGTCGACGTTGGTGACGGCGAACAGTCCTGCCGCCCGGCCGATGGTGCCCACATCCACGATCAACCATCGCACAGACCTCAGCAGCCGGGCTTCACCGCACGGACGATCGCGGAGTGCATCCCGTCCGCCACCTCGTGGGTCGGCGTGATCTCCACGCCGGTGAAGCCCGCCGCCTCGAGGCCTTTCCGGTACTCGGTGAACGACAGCGCCCCGGCGATGCACCCGACGTAGCTGCCGCGCTCGGCCCGCTGCCCGGGCGTCAGGTCGTCGTCGGACACGACATCCGAGACACCGATCCGGCCGCCGGGCCTGAGGACGCGGAACGTCTCGGCGAACACGGCGGCCTTGTCGGTCGACAGGTTGATCACGCAGTTGGAGATCACGACGTCGATCGTGCCGGCGGGCAACGGGATCGCCTCGATGTCGCCCTTCAGGAACTCGACGTTCGTCACGCCCGCCTTGGCGGTGTTGGCCAACGCCAGGGCCAGCATCTCCTCGGTCATGTCCAGGCCGTAGGCCTTGCCGGTAGGGCCGACGCGGCGGGCGGAGAGCAGAACGTCGATCCCGCCTCCGGAACCGAGGTCCAGGACGCGCTCGCCCTCGTTCAGCTCGGCGACGGCGGTCGGGTTGCCGCACCCGAGCGAGGCCGCGACGGCCTCGGCCGGCAGGGCTTCGCGGTCGTCGGCTGCGTAGAGGGTCGAGCCGAAGTTCTCGTCGGTCTCGATCGGCTGGGGTCCACAACACGCCGTGCCGCCGTCGGTCACCTTCACGGCTGCCGCGGCGTAGCGCTGGCGCACGACCTCACGCAGGTCGGTTGACGACTCGCTCATCTCTACCCCTCACGTCGTTGTATCGATGTCGATCGATACAACCTTGCGCCTTGCTTCGAAGAACGTCAAGATAGAAGCATGTCGAATCAAGAGCCGGGCGGCTGCTGCGGCACGGTGAGCGCCGCGCCGCTGGACGCCGACCAGGCCGTCGAGCTGGCCGCCGTCTTCAAGGCCCTGGGCGACCCGGTGCGGCTGCGGTTGCTGTCGATGATCGCGTCCCGCGAGGGCGGCGAGGTCTGCGTCTGCGAGCTGACCCCCGCCTTCGACCTGGCTCAGCCGACGATCTCCCACCACCTCAAGCTGTTGCGGCAGGCCGGGCTGGTGGACTGCGAACGACGCGGGACCTGGGTGTACTACTGGGCTCTGCCCGCCACCCTCGACCGGCTCGCCGGGTTCCTGCGCACCTCCGTGACCACGTGACCGGCTCGCTTCGACGCCGGGCGGCCGCGGAAGCGCTCGGTACCGCGGCGCTGGTGGCCGTGGTGTCGGCTCTGGGATGCAGGCCGCGCGGCTGTCCCCGGACGTCGGCGTGCAGCTGCTCGCGAACTCGCTGTCCACGGTGTTCGGCCTCGGCGTGCTGATCGCGTTGTTCGGCCCGGTGTCGGGGCGCACTTCAACCCCGTGGTGACGCTGGCCGCGTGGTTCGTGCACCGCCCGCCGCCCAGGGGAGGCAGGCGTCTACGTCGGCGCGCAGACGGCCGGGGCGATCGCCGGCGCGGTCGTGGCCAACGCGATGTTCGCCGAGCCGCTCGTCGCCTGGTCGACCCACCAGCGCGACGCCGGGAACCTGCTCGTCGGTGAGGTCGTGGCCACGGCGGGACTCGTCGCGCTGATCTTCGGCCTGCTCCGGTCCGTCAGGGAGAGCCTGGTCCCGGCGGCCGTGGCGGCCTTCATCGGCTCCGCCTACTGGTTCACGTCCTCGACCTCGTTCGCGAACCCGGCCGTCACGATCGGCCGGGCGTTCACCGACACCTTCGCCGGGATCGCGCCCTCGTCCGTCGCCCCGTTCATCGCCGCCCAACTCCTCGGCGGCGTGGTCGGCCTGGTGGTCGTCGCCCTCGTCTTCAAGAGCCCGCACCCGTCCCGCGCCAAGGAGCCAACGCCGTGAGCCGTCCGTCCGTGCTGTTCGTCTGCGTGCACAACGCGGGCCGTTCCCAGATGGCCGCCGCCTTCCTGACCCACCTCGCCGGGGACCGGGTCGAGGTCCGCTCCGCGGGCTCGGCACCGGCCGACGCGGTCAACCCGTCCGTCGTGGCGGCCATGGAGGAGGTCGGGATCGACATCTCCCGGGAGACGCCCAAGGTCCTGACCACCGACGCGGTGCGGGCCTCGGACGTCGTGATCACGATGGGCTGCGGCGACGCCTGCCCGTTCTTCCCCGGCAAGCGTTACCTGGACTGGACCCTCGAGGACCCGGCGGGCCAGGGCGTCGAGGCGGTCCGGCCCATCCGCGACGAGATCGAACGGCGGGTGCGCGGTCTCATCGAGGAGATCGGCTGAGCCGCGCTCCCCTGTTCAGGCGGGCACCACGTCGGTCGACCGCGAGAGCTCCTGCCAGGTCTCGAGCTCCGCGCCGACGGCCGCGATCTTCGTGCGGACGTCGGCGAGCGTGGAGGTGCCCAGCGGCAGCCAGGCCGGCATCTCCGGCAGGTCCGCGACGGTCAGGACCGCCTGAGCGGCCTTCGCCGGGTCGCCCTCCTGCAGGCCGTGGTTGGCCCCGGCCCACTCCCGCGACGCGCCACCGGTGGACGCGTAGTCGTCGATGACCCGTTCCACCTGGGCCAGCGACGACGAGGCGAGGAAGTCGGTGCGCAGCGGGCCCGGCTGCACCGAGGTGACCTGGATGCCGAGGGGCGCGAGTTCGAGGCGCAGGGCCTCGGTGATGCCCTCGAGCGCGAACTTCGTGGCGCTGTAGACGCCCCAGCCCGCCCACGCGACTACGCCGCCGGTCGAGCTGATGTTGAGGATGCGGCCACCGCGGGCGGCGCGCAGGACCGGAGTGACCGCGCGCAGGACGGTCAGCAGGCCGAAGACGTTGATGTCGAAGACCGCGCGGGCCTCGGCGTCGCTGGTCTCCTCGACGGCGCCGACGAGGCCGCGGCCCGCGTTGTTCACGAGGACGTCGATGCCGCCGAACCGGGCGACCGCCGCCCGCACGGCCGCGTCGGCCTGGTCCTGGGACGTGACGTCGAGGGGCAGGGCGAGCAGGTCGCCGGACCGGCCGAGGGCCTCCTCGATCGCGCGGGGGTCGCGGGCGGTGGCCACGACCGAGTCGCCCCGCTCCAGCGCGGCCTTCGCGATCTCCAGACCCAGGCCGCGGGATGCTCCGGTGACGAACCAAACGGACACGGTGTTCTCCTCATCAGGACGTGGTTGACGCTTTCCATTACGTCCCACCGCGACTCCGATTCGAAGGGGAGAACTGGTACCCCTGATCGTGGCTCCGGCAGTACCACCCAGGAGCTGCCAGGCACCCCGCGGCGAGGCCATACTCGATCTCATGACCAGTGGCGGTGAACTCGGCGACTTCCTCACCTCACGCCGTGCGGCGCTGTCGCCGGAGGAGGTCAGCCTGCCCGCCGCGACGACGCCGCGCCGGGTCAAGGGGCTGCGGCGAGCGGAGGTCGCGATCCTCGCCGGGGTGAGCGTCGACTACTACGTCAAGCTCGAGCAGGGCCGCGCGAAGAACGTCTCCGAGCAGGTCGCCACCGCTGTCGCGAGGGCGTTGCGGCTCGACGACGTCGAGAGCCGCTACTTCTTCTCGCTGCTGCAGGCCGAACCGTCCCGCCCGGCCACGACGCCGAGGGCCAGGCCCGCGCTGCAGTCCATGATCCGCGCCATGGAGGTGCCGGCCGTCATCCACGGGCCGTACCTCGAGATCCTCGGCATCAACCACGCCGGCAAGGCGTTGCTGGACGACTTCGACACCATGGCCGCCGAGGACCGCAACCTGGCGAAGTGGATGTTCCTGAACCCGCGGGCCCGCGTCGTCTACCGCGACTGGACCGAGATCGCCGCGGACATCGTGGCCACGTTGCGCGCGTCGATGATCCCCGGCCGCGACAACGACGCGCTGTCGCGGATCGTCGGCGACCTGAGCACGCGGTCGGAGGAGTTCGCGGCCATGTGGGCGGACTACCGGCTCTCCGAGCACCGGCACGGCGTCAAGCGCTTCTTCCACGAGGCCGTCGGCGACCTGCGGCTCAACTGGCAGACGTTGCGCCTGCCGGATTCCGACGGGCAGACGATCGTCGTCTACAGCGCCGACACCGGATCACCGTCGGAGGAGAAGCTCCGCCTGCTGAGCAGTTGGACGGCGGGTGGCCGTCGCAGCGACGACCACCCGCGCGCGGTCACACCGCCTCAGTGACCTTCCCGGTCACCTCGAAGCCGATCCCGGTCGGCGACTGCCCTTCGAACCTCAGCCTGACCTGCTCCTCACCCTCCGCCTCGGCGTCGGTGGTGGTCGGCACCTCGAACTCGACGGAGGTCTGGCCCGCCGGGACGAGGACGTAGAGGCCCAGCCTCGTGGCCGACAACGGCCGTGAGGGCAGGGCTTCCTCACCCGAGTTGCGGATCAGCCACTGCGCGTTGACGTCTGTTGTGGACAGTTCCGTGCCGGAGGCCGGTGCCACCGCGGTGCCGAGGACCGCGACGGCCGAGTCGGCGGCCTCGGACAGGGTCAGCCGCCACTTCAGCGTGCCGCCCTCCTGCACGCTGCCGGCGACCGGCGTGACCACGACCTCCGGCGCCGGGTCGTCGTTGCGCACCAGCAGTCCGCCGGTCGCGGCGCCCACCACCGCGTTGGAGATCGCCTGCACCGACACGGAATGGCGGACGTCACCGCTCCACCTCGTGTTGCCGGTGTAGGTCACCGGCACCTCGGCGCGGTCCTGGCCCTCCTGCAACGTCACGAGCTTCGTCGTGGGCTGCCTGGTCGCCGGGTCGGTGTAGAAGAGCCGGATCACGCGGATGCCGTCGCCGGTCGCGGTGACGACGATGTTGTGCGTCTGCGTGCCGGAGTCACCCTCGTCGACCGCGGTGACGACGGCGTCGACGCGGGGCAGCCGCGTCGGGGTCACCGGCACCAGGCCACCGTCCCAGCCGGAGGCGTCGATCAGCCACGCCTCACCGGACGCGGACCCGGGAACCAGTTCCAGCGACGTCAGCCGGTCGAGCCCGGGCGGCAGCGGCACGCGGACTTCCTGCGCCCACAACGAAGACGTGCGATCACTACCGGGAACGCCGGCCACCTGAACGGAGCCGAGCGAGTGCTTCTGTCCACTGTGGTCGGTCACCGCCACGTCGAACTCGGACGCCGCCGCGTTCGGCGCAACGGCCAGCCTCAGCGTCAGCTCTCGTGAACCGTCCAGCGACACCGGTTCGGCGGGCGTGACGACACCGGGCTGCCCCGCCGCCGACCACTTCAGCGCGACGGAAAGGCGTTCGGGCTGCGCCACAGCGCCGCGGAAACCGACGAAGTGCGGCGACCGCGCGGTGCTGCACCCGACCGCGACGTCGCGGGACGTCTGCTGGCAGACGCGGGCGATGCCGGACGTGCCGGTGGACCCGCCGGGCACCACGAACGGCCTGCGGTCGGCCCCGACCGCGTGCGACAGGACGCGAGCCGGGTCGGCGGACGGCGCGCGGACACCGGATCCGTCGAGCAGTGGCAGCACGGACTCGTCCCGGCCGAGGAACAGCCGGGCGGACGCGGCGACGTAGGTGGCGCCCATCCTCTGCTGCTGCTCGGCGGTCAGGCGGGTGGCCGTGCCGGGCGCGCACAGCGGGTCCGGCGGTTGGCCGGGCCAGAAGTCGTCGGACGCCGGCGCCTCCGCCTGGCCGGGGGTCCACTCGCTGTTGAAGTAGTTGTGGTTCGCGCCGACCATGTAGAGCGCGCTGTGCAACGCCTCACCGCGGCTCAGCCCGCGGGTCTGGTCGACGAACACCTGCCCCTGCAGGTCGGACACGTCCCCGTCACAACCGGGCAGGAACGTCACCGAGGGCACGTCCGGCGCCGGGTTGTGACCGAAGATCGTGGGCCCGACCAGCACGTCACCGCGGATGTCCCAGCGCACCGGACCGCTGAACCCGGTGTCACCGGGCGGCGGCGTGAGGCTGTCCGTGGCGGCGCGGTTGACGCCCTCACCACCGCGCGAGTGGCCCACGAGCAGCACGTTCGCCATGTCGGCCCGCACACCACCCGGCACGGACCCCTGCCCGGACGACCAGTCCGCCCACTTCGCCAGGTGGTGGCGCACCAGCGACGACCGCCCCTGCGCACCGGCATCGGCCGTCAGCGCGTCCTGGGCGTTGATGCCGTTGGCGGAGATCGACACCGTCAGGTACCCCTGCGACGCCAGCAACTGCTGCGCCTTCAGGTACCCCTTGTGGCTCGGCACGGCCGTCAACCCGCTGGAGCACGGCCACTCCATCGCGATCCGGTTCGGATCCGACTTGCTGTAGCAGGTGAAGTGCCTGCCGTGCAGGAAGAGCACGAGCGGCCGGTCGCCGGGCGCGTCCTTCGGCGCGACGACGACGCCCTCCATCTCGACCGGCGCCGCGTACTCGGGCAGCCGGACCGGGTCGAGCGCGTACTCACCGGTCGTGGTGGCGTACGGCCCCGGTGTGCCGGGATCGACGTCCGCCGCGGGCCGCGGCGCGGGCAGCTCGGGCACGGACAGCCCCGGTGCCGAGGGTTCGACGACGTCCAGACGCCTGCCCGCCGACCGCACCTGCAGCGCGCCGGGGTCCTGCAGCTCGGCCTGCACCGTGAAGCTGCGCAGGTCGGCCGACTCCCGGGCCCGGCCGAGGAACCGGTCGCCCTCCCAGAACTCCACACCCGCGTCGAGCAGCGGCAGCGGCGCGGAGGTGGTCCATCTGACGACGTTCCCGGAGACGGTCCAGCCAGGTGGTGGTTCCGGCGCGGCCGACGCGGACGGCGCCGGGAGAACCGCGGCGAGCAGAACGGGCAGGAACAGCGCGACAGCACGGCGCATGTGTGGGTCCCCCTCAAAAAGGATCCACTCCGTTCTATCGACGCCCGACAGCGCGGTGCGAGGAATTCAGCACCGAATCCGCCAAACAAAACAAAGACCCGACGAGCGTATTGGGCCATTCGGTCCAACGCGGCACGAAAAATCGAATAAGTGCCGGTCCGGCACGTCGACCAGAGCTGCGGAGCCCACTGTGCGAACCAGTCGATTTACCGGGAAATCACCCGGGACCGCGTTGTGCAAGCATTTCGAGCACAGCCGAAATATCAGCGCTCCCGCTCGTCGGCGTCCCGCTCGTTCTGACTCAGCTTGTTCCACGTCGAGGTCAGCTCCGCCCGGATGCGGGCCACGCGGACGCCGAACGCCTCGCGGATCTCCTGGGGGTCGACTTCGTCGGGGACGCCGTGGTCGGGCTGCTCGGCGGTCATGGCGGGTGGAGTACCGCGATCGCGTCCTGCTCCAAACGTGCTCCCCGTCACTGCCTAGGATCGAACAGGTGAGCACCCACCTCTACCTGCTGCGCCACGGCCAGACCGAGTGGTCCGAGAGCGGCAGGCACACGGGACGCACTGACATCGAGTTGACGCCCGAGGGCGAGCAGCAGGCACGGCGGGCGGGGGCGGTGCTCGCTCGGTTGCGGGGCACCGACCAGGCGCCCGCGCTCGTGCTGACGAGCCCCCGGCAGCGCGCCACCCGGACGGCCGCGCTGGCCGGGCTGGAGGTCGGC
The DNA here is from genome assembly GCF_024125735.1 of Lentzea sp. HUAS12. Taxonomy (NCBI): domain Bacteria; kingdom Bacillati; phylum Actinomycetota; class Actinomycetes; order Pseudonocardiales; family Pseudonocardiaceae; genus Lentzea; species Lentzea sp. HUAS12. The sequence goes on along the minus strand of NZ_CP099738.1, from coordinate 8,017,591 downwards.
GGCACGACCGAGGACCTGGCCGAGTGGGACTACGGCGACTACGAGGGCATCACCACGCCGCAGATCCGCGAGCGCGTGCCCGGCTGGACGGTGTGGACGCACCCGATGCCGAACGGCGAGACGCACGCGGAGGTGCAGGAGCGGGCCCGCAAGGTGCTCGGCGAGGTGCGCAAGATCCTGCCCGGCGGTGACGTGGTGCTGGTGGGTCACGGACACTTCAGCCGCGTGCTGATCGCGGCGTGGCTCGGTCTCGCGCCGGACCAGGGTGTCCACTTCGGACTGGACCCGGCCGGCATCTGCCAGCTGGGCGACGAGCGGGGCGACCCGCAGGTGCGCAGGCTCAACGTGCCTGCCTGGGAGGTGTGATGATCCGGCGGGTGGAACCGCGTGACGTCGACGCGGTCGTGCGACTGGTGCACGAGCTGGCGCTCTACGAGAAGGCGCCCGAGCAGTGCAAGCTCACGCCGGGACAGTTGCACACCGCGTTGTTCGGCGAGCACCCCGCGCTGTTCGGTCATGTGGCCGAAGTGGACGGTCAGGTCGTCGGCATCGCCCTGTGGTTCCTCAACTTCTCGACGTGGGACGGCGTGCACGGCATTTACCTCGAGGATCTATATGTCACGCCGGACCAGCGCGGGAACGGTCTCGGCAAGAAACTGCTGGAAACGCTTGCCCAGGAGTGCGTCGAGAAGGGATACACCCGCCTGCAGTGGTGGGTGCTCAACTGGAACGAGCCGAGCATCGGGTTCTACAAGTCCTTGGGCGCCATACCGATGGACGAGTGGACGACGATGCGCGTCGCGGACGAAGCCCTGGTCAGGCTCGGCTCTTCACTCTGAAGGTTGACGGAAGGTCTCGAAAGGCTCACGAAACGGGAAATCCACACAGGACGGGTCCACGGTGCTGGCAGCGTCCCCGCTCGCCGATCCCCCGGCACCAAGTAAGCGTGGAAAGAAGGAAAGACCATGCCCACTGACCCGACCACGATCGACCCGAACGCCGCAGCGGCCGTCTCGGGTGTCTTCCTGGTGATCAGCCTCATCTTCGCGGTGATCGGCATCATCATCATGTGGAAGGTCAACACCAAGGCCGGTCAGCCCGGCTGGGCCGCGATCATCCCGATCTACAACATCTACGTGTGGCTGAAGATCGCCGGCCGTCCCGGCTGGTGGCTCGTCCTGATGCTGATCCCGTTCGTGAACATCGTGGTCTCGGTGATCGTGTCGATCGACATCGCGAAGTCGTTCGGCAAGGACGCCGTCTTCGGCGTCGTCGGCCTGTGGCTGTTCAGCCTCATCGGTTACGCGATCATCGCGTTCGGTGGCGCGCAGTACCGCGGCCCGGCCGCTCTGGTCGGCCAGCAGGCCGCGTACCGGGGCTGACACCCGAACACGTCGAGGCCGGGCCTGGAACAACCCCTGTTGCTCCGGGCCCGGCCTTCGCCGTTCTCAGACCATCCCGACGGCGCCGTAGGTCGACGCGTCGGCGGCGGCGGACGCGCCGGGAAGCTCCCCGTCGGCCCTCCAGTGGGCCGCGAGCACCAGTCCGGGCTCCAGCAGCTTCAACCCGCAGAGGAAGTCCTCGACGTCCTGCTTGGACCGCGGCACGAGATCCAGGTCCATGCCGTCCGCGAGCTCGACGAGCCGGCCGACGAGCTCCGGCTCCATGTCCTTCGTGAGATGCGTCAGCGCGAGGATGCTGCCCTCGGTCAGTGCGGCCCGGTAGCGGGCGACGACGCCGGCGGGCTCTTCGGTGACGTACGGCAGGACACCGACCATCAACACGGCGGTCGGCTGCGTGAAGTCGATGAGGCGACGGGTCTCCGGGTGCCGCAGCACGGCGCCCACATCACCGATGTCGGACTGCACGATGGCGGCGTTGAGGTTGTCGCGCAACATCGTGCGGGCGTGGGCGACGGTCACCGGGTCGCGGTCGACGTAGACGACCTTGCACGACGGGTCGATGCCCTGGGCGACCTCGTGGACGTTGCCCGCGGTCGGGATGCCGCTGCCCAGGTCGAGAAACTGCCGGATGCCGTGCTCCTCGACGCACAGGCGCACCACGCGGCGGGAGAAGGACCTGATCATCCGGGCTATCTCGGCCACGGGGTACATCTTGATGCTCTCCTCGGCGACCGTGCGGTCGACCGCGAAGTTGTGCGCGCCGCCGAGGTAGTAGTCGAACAGGCGAGCCAGATTTGGGCGTTCGGAATCGCCGTTTGTGGTCACCCGCTGCGGGCCGTCCTGCACTGCGCACCTCACCCTGCTCCCGAGCGGCGCGAACGCTGGGGGCACGGTAACCGGCTACTCCGTTCGTGTCCATCCACCATTAGTGAACACGCAGGGTGATGGCCCCCGGCCGGAGCCGAGGGCCATCGCAGGGTTACCGCTGGTGGAGCTGTGTGTCAGACGCCCGCGTACTGGCGGATCCAGGTGCGGTAGGCGCCCACGTGGGTGTAGTTGGACCGGGTGGAGCGGTCCGACGTGGAGGCGACACCGACCTGCTTGCCGTTGGAGAACATCGGGCCACCCGAGTCGCCGCCGGCGGCGATGCCGTCGACGCGCGTGACGGCGACCGCGCGGCCACCGCGGTAGTCACTGCCGTTGACCGACGTGACGCGGGTGTTCGCGACCTTCAGGTAGCGCGACTGGCAGTTGATCTCCGGCTGGTTGGTGCACGTGGCACCCCAGCCGTAGAGCTGCACGGTGTTGCCGGTGGCCACGTCGGACGTGGTGCCGAGCGGGGAGAACGGAGCGGACATCGTCGTCGAGACACGCGCCAGCGCCAGGTCGGCCGACGGGTGCTTGATGATCTGGTTGGCCGTGACGAGCTGGCCACCCGAGGTCTGGTCCAGGCTGCCCGCGCGGAACGTGTACGTGCCGCTGCCCGAAACGCAGTGCTCAGCGGTCAGGATCCACTGAGGTGCGATCTTCGTGGCGGAGCAGTTCTCCCGCCCGTTGAAGAACAGGCGAGCGGCGTACGGGAAGTTCTGGGCATAGCTGCCACCGATGATCATCGGCTGCATGTCCGGGTTCTCCGGAGCAGCCGTTGCGGCAGCGGGAGCGAGGGAGAGCGCCGCCAGGAGGGCGCCCGCGATCGCGGTAATGACACGCATGGTTGGTCACCTCGTGAGTGCAGGGAGTGGTTAAGCAACCACGCACAGCTTCACTCGTCCGTGTGAGGCTGACCACCCTCCGTTAGTCGGCTTTGTCGACTTCCGATTCACCTTCGAGGCCCATCGCCCACTTGCGGCCCTCGGTGGTGAACAGGAGCACGAGCACGACGACGCAGTAGATGCCGCCCAGCGAGCCCAGCAGCTGCTGCTCCGAAGGCCCGTACGCGTACCAGGCGCAGCCGAGCAGCAGGAGCTGCGTGACGATCACGGGCGTGCGGGCGCCGTGGTGGCCGCGGAACAACATCACCGTCGCGAACAGCACCCCGCCGAACCAGAGCACGAGCACTCCGGCGGCGCCGAGGATGGGACCCGCGGGTGTGGCTCCCCCGATCACCCGGACGACGAGGGCGACGGCCAGCGCGATCCCGCCCAGGCCCTGCACGAAGGTGAGCGCGGACGCGATGCGCACCGGGCGCGGTGGCGCCTGGGTCTGAGTGGTCACGGAAGACCTTTCCTCACGTTCTGTACCTGGTCACGGATCGTATGCCACCCGGTTGGAGGGCTCTGGAAGCACGCCGGGCGCGGGAAGATCAAGGGGCCTTCAGCGAGCCGGCGGTCGTCCGGGGTGCACTCGGCTGCGAGGCGGGACGCGGTGCGACGGAAGGGAGATTTGCGCCACTTTCGTGAGGCTGGAGCCACCCTGAGGGAGGACATGCGAACCGCAGACGGTCACGCATTGTCCTACTCTCAAGTAGTGCGCGCTCTTCTCGTGGTGAACCCGCAGGCGACTACAACGACGCCGGCGGGCCGAGATGTGTTGGCGCACGCGCTGGCCAGCGACGTGAAGCTGGAGATCATCGAGACCTCCTACCGGGGCCACGCGGCGGACGCCGCCCACGGTGCCGCGGAGGACGGGTTCGACCTGGTCATCGCCCACGGTGGCGACGGCACGGTCAACGAGGTGGTCAACGGCGTGCTGCGCGGCGGCCCCCGTCCCGACAGGCCGATGCTGGGCGTCGTGCCCGGCGGTTCGGCCAACGTCTTCGCGGGCGCCCTCGGCATCCCGCGCGACCCCGTCGAGGCCACCCACGTCCTGCTCCAGGCGATCGAGCACGGCACCAGGCGCCGCGTCGGGCTCGGGCAGGTCTTCGCGGACGTCATCGAGAACGGCCGCTGGTTCACGTTCAACGCGGGTCTGGGCCTCGACGCCGACGTCGTGGCGGGCGTGGAGCACAAACGCGCCAAAGGCCGCACCGCGAGCCCGTTCCTCTATCTGAGCGTCGCCCTCAAGGCGTACGGGCAACTCGTGCGCAAGCCGCAGCACTTCACCGTCGAAGTGCCGGACGAGGCGCCGTTCGACACCGACGGCATGGTTTTCGTGTCGAACACCGACCCGTGGACGTACTTCGGGGACCGGGCGATCCAACTCAACCCGAGCACGTCGTTCGACGGCGGACTCGGGTTGAGTGCGTTGAGGACTTTGCGGGTACCCACCGTCGGGCGCTACATCGCCCAGGTGCTGGCCACGGGCAATCCGAAGAGCGGGAAACTCGTTCGGCGCGATGACGTGGGTTATGTCAGAGTGAAGTGCGAGGAGCCCGCGAACCTCCAGGTGGACGGAGATTTCCTCGGAACGACCACCGCGGTGGAGTTCCGGGCGGTGCCCGACGCGTTGACTGTTGCCCTGTAAGGAACTTGACAGTCCGTGATCGGTTCGTGACCGTCTCGGTACGCACCCGCGATGTACTGCAGTCGAGTGACAGCAGAGCGTGAAACCCCAGGTGAACGCTGTCGATCTTTTGGGTGAGTTCACTCACCGGGTCAGTGCTTACCCCTTGACATCTCTGCCGTTCGTGAAAGCATTCACAAGCACCCCAAAAACGACCGCTGACAACCGGCGTGCCCTTGTGCGCGCCTAGCTGAGGAGTAGTTCCAATGGACTGGCGCCACCGCGCGATCTGCCGCGACGAGGACCCCGAGCTGTTCTTCCCCGTGGGGAACAGTGGTCCCGCGCTGCTTCAGATCGCCGAGGCGAAGACCGTCTGCCGCCGTTGCCCCGTCGTCTCCGACTGCCTCGCGTGGGCGCTCGAGAGCGGCCAGGACGCCGGCGTCTGGGGCGGGATGAGCGAAGACGAGCGCCGCGCCCTCAAGCGCCGCAACGCTCGCACGCGCGCCCGCAGCAACGCCTGAGCAGGCTGTTCGCCGCTTTAGACATACTGCGTTGATCTAGAACTTCATAAAGATCAGGCCCGACACCGTGCCAGGTGTCGGGCCTGTTCTTTTGTTTGCACACCCTCCCGCATGACCACGTGAGACCGCTGAGGCTGATCGTCACGTGTGCACGAGGTCAGTTTAGCGTCGCCCCCTGAGCGGCACGCGCAGGACCGCCTCAGTACCGCCTCGGGGCCTGCGCCGCAAGCTCAAAGAGCCTCTCAATTCGGAATCGACGAGGGTCCGAACGATCTGCAGGCCGAGACGATCGGTGCGTTCCAGGGAGAAGCCCTGCGGCAGGCCCTTGCCGTCGTCGGTGATCGTCACGTCGAGCCACTTCGCGCTGCGCTCGGAGTGCACGACGACCTCGCCGCGCTGGCCAGGGGCGTAGGCGTGTTCGAAGGCGTTCTGCACGAGCTCGGTGAGGACCATCACGAGCGGGGTGGCGATCTCGGCCGGGACGATGCCGAACCCGCCCTCGCGACGCACGCTCACCTGGGTCTCGGTGACCGCCACGTCGCCCATCATCGGGATGACCTTGTCGACCACGTCGTCGAGGTCCACGCGCTCGTCGACCGACATCGACAAGGTCTCGTGCACGAGTGCGATGGAAGTCACACGACGAACCGACTCGGCGAGCGCCTCCTTCGCCTCCGGGTTGCTCAACCTGCGGCTTTGCAGCCTCAGCAGGGCTGCGACGGTCTGCAGGTTGTTCTTCACCCGGTGGTGGATCTCGCGGATCGTGGCGTCCTTCGACATCAACGCGCGGTCACGACGACGGACCTCGGTGACGTCGCGGCACAGCACGATGGCGCCGGCGGCCTGCCCGCGCGGCCGGAGGGGCAGAGAGCGGAACAGCACGGCGGCGCCGCGCCGGGACTCGGCCTCCATGCGCATCGACGGCTGCCCGTCGAGCGCCTGCCGGATGCGCTGGGCGACCTCCGTGGCGTCGAACGGGTCGCCGATCAGGCTGCGGGTCAGCGGCGCCAGGTGCACGCCGACCAGGTCCGAGGCGTGCCCCATGCGGTGGTAGGCCGACAGCGCGTTGGGCGAGGCGAACACCACCGCGCCGGACGGGTCGAGCCTGATCAGGCCGTCCCCGACGCGCGGACTGGTGTGCACGTCCGGCGAGGGCTCGGGGGCGGGGAACGTGCCGTCCGCGATCATCTGGCACAGGTCCGCCGCGCTGCCGAGGTACGAGATCTCGAGCGGCGACGGCACGCGCGGCACGGCCAGGTTCGTGCTGCGGCTCAGCACGGCGATGACGTGGTCGCCCAGCCGCACGGGGATGGTCTCCCGGCGCACCGGCACGCCCAGGTGCCAGCGCGGGTCCTCCTCGCGGCAGATCCGCGACTCGTCCATGGCCCGGCGCAGCTGCGGGTGGTCGTCGGAGTCGACCTCGCTGCCGACGACGTCCTCGGGGTGGGCCGTGGGCGCCGTCGTGGGACGGGCCTGGGCGACGCAGAGGAACTTGTCGCCGTCGAGCGGGACCCACATGACGAAGTCCGCGAACGACAGGTCCGAGAGGAGTTGCCACTCCGCGACGACCAGCTGGAGGTGGTCGACAGCGGCGCCGGAGAGCTTGGTGTGCTCGGCCAGCAGGTCCGTGAGCGTGCTCAGAACTCCTCCATGAGAAAATGGCCGATGAAGCAGTTCTGATCCTAGGAGACACCCATGTCGAAGCGTGCTCGCAAGCGCCGCGACCGCAAAAAGGGCGGCGCCAACCGAGGCAAGCGCCCCAACGCCTGAGTGCTGCGAAAAGGCCTGGACACCAAGACGGTGACCAGGCCTTTTTGTCTGTGAGGACGATCTTCAGTCCTCCGTGCGGATCTCCACGATCGTCGCGCGGATGCGCGCCTTCAGATCCGCGGGCGCGTAATCCCCACCACACTTGCGGGCGAGCAGCGCCTTCAGGTGCTCCTCCAGCCCGAACTGCTCCAGGCAGGGATGGCACTCGTCGAGGTGCGTCTGCAGCGCCTTGCGCCGGCCGGAGTCGCACTCCTGGTCGAGGAACAGCCAGACCTCGCTCAGCACCTCTGAGCAGTCGGTGTCGTGGGGTTCACCGCAGTTCATGACGCGTCTCCGTTGCTGCCTCGGAGGAACCCGCGGTCGCGGGCGACGTCCGCCAGCATGTCGCGGAGCTGGCGACGGCCGCGGTGCAGGCGGGACATCACCGTACCGATCGGGGTGCCCATGATGTCTGCGATCTCCTTGTACGCGAAGCCTTCGACATCGGCGAGGTAGACCGCGATCCGGAACTCCTCCGGCAACCGCTGCAGAGCTTCCTTGACGTCGCTGTCGGGCAGGTTGTCGAGTGCCTCGACCTCGGCGCTGCGCAGCCCGGACGAGGTGTGGCTCTCCGCCTGCGCCAGCTGCCAGTCCGTGATCTCCTCGGTCGGCTGCTGGATCGGCTGGCGCTGCTTCTTGCGGTAGCCGTTGATGTAGGTGTTCGTCAGGATCCGGTAGAGCCACGCCTTGAGGTTCGTGCCCTCGGAGAACGACGCGAACGCCGAATACGCCTTGAGGAACGTCTCCTGCACCAAGTCCTCGGCGTCAGCCGGGTTGCGCGTCATGCGCAGGGCGGCCGAGTAGAGCTGGTCCAGCATGGGCATGGCGTCGCGCTCGAAACGCGCAGCGCGCTCCGCCGTCGTTTCTGTCGTGCCGGTGGCGGGCACCGCGCTCCCTTCCCACAGGTTCTGGGTCGGGACTGACTTTACGCGTGACCGCTCAAGCATGTTGGTTGCCACGTTCTGGGTAACAACGGACGGGCTGGTAGTAATTCCGCATGGCCGGACGTGGGACCCCCGCCACAGCGCTGCTGGACAAGCAGCGGGTGGCGCACACCTTGCACTCGTACGAGCACGACCCCCGCCACGAGTCGTACGGGCTGGAGGCCGCGGAGGCGCTCGGGCTGGTGCCGCAACGCGTGTTCAAGACCCTGGTCGCCGAGGTGGACGGCAAGCTCGCGGTCGGCGTCGTGCCGGTGACGGCGCAGCTCGATCTCAAGGGCCTCGCGGCGGCGTTGAAGGGCAAGAAGGCGAAGATGGCCGTCGTGGCCGACGCCGAGCGCGCCACGGGGTACGTCGCCGGCGGCATCTCCCCTCTCGGGCAGAAGAAGCGGCTGCCGGTCGTGGTGGACGCGTCGGCGCTGGAGTTCGACACCATGTTCTGCAGTGCCGGACGGCGCGGCCTCGAGGTGGAGATCGCGCCGTCCGAGCTGGTGCGGCTCACCGGTGCCGTGGTGGCCTCGATCAGTGCCTAGCTGACCGGAGGCGTGAGGCTTCCGAAACGCACGACCGGGCTGAGGTTGGACGGCCACGCGACGGTGACCTGGTCACCGGGGCCGTCCTCACCGGGCAGCGTGAAGCGGACGGACGCGGGGTTCTCCCGCGGGCCGTGGATCTGCGAGGCGACGTAGACGGCGGCCCGGCCCGACCCGCTGACAGGGACCTCGACGTAGTCGCCGCTGCGCATCTCCGGCTCGATGCCCAGGTCCTCGCCCGCGGCGTCGAGGAAGCGCACGTCGCTCAGGCTGCCGCCGATCCGGCAGGAGACGCCGTCCGCGGCGGTGAAGATGATCTGGTGCGCCTTGCTCGCGGACGAGGGCGACCTCATGTCGTGGGCGGTGATGACCAGGTCGTCGCCCGTGCACCACGGGACGTCGGCCTGAGCGGTGGCGGACGCTCCCGTGGCGGCGGTGAAGGTGATGGCCAGAGCGGCCGCGGTCGTGCGGAACGAGTTCACGTGTTCTCCCCGAATACGTCTCGAGTGGTGCTCCCCTACGCCACAGGGGACGACCTTGATCCGCATTCGGTTGTCAGGAAGGGCGATTGCCGTACTTTCGGCCGACGCCCTGTCCATTCGGTCAGCCGCTCATTCGCCCGTCTGGCCGTCGACCGCCTCGCGGAGGAGGTCCGCGTGGCCGTTGTGACGGCTGTACTCCTCGACCATGTGCGTGAGGATCCAGCGCAGGCTCACGGTCCGGTCGTCTCCGCGCCACGGCTTGCGCTTGGCCGGCTGCCCCAGGTCACCGGTCTCCAGCGCCTCCTCGACGGCCTTGCGGGAGCGCTCGACCTCGTCCTGCCAGAGCGCGACCAGTTCCTCGGCGGTGTGGTCGGCGGCCGAGTGCCAGTCCCAGTCGTAGTCGGCCTTCCAGTCGACGCTCTTCCACGGCTCCAGCGGCTCGCGGTCGTGCAGGACGGTGTGGAACCACTGCTGCTCGACGTACGCGAGGTGCTTCACCAGCCCGCCGAGGGTCATCTCGGACTTCGCGGTCTTCTGCGCGAGCTGGTCCGCGGTCAGGCCGCCGACCTTCCACGCGAGGGTGGCGCGCTGGAAGTCCAGGAAGCCGTTCAGGGTGGCGAGTTCGTCGCCATCGGTCGGGGGTTCGGGCCTGCCCTGCTCATCGAGATCGGTCATGGCCGAGATCCCAGCCGAAGTCGTAGGGTGCCACCACTTGGTTTAGACCAATTCAGGAGGCAGACGTGCGCATCCTCGATCTCGACCGCACCGGACTCGCGGCACTGCGCGGGCCGGACCTCTCGGCGGCCGTGGCCGCGTCCGAGGGCCGGACCGTGGTGGCCGAGGTGTTCGCCGACCGCGCCGCGCTCTCGTTCGACGGGCGGACCGGTGTGCACAACGCCGAGCTGATGGCGGCGTTCGGCGCCGACGTGATCGTGCTGAACATGATCGACCGGGTCTGGGACGGCACCACGTTCCGCTTCCCCGGCCTCGGTGAGCTCACGAGCCTGCACGAACTGGCGGAGCGGATCGGCAGGCCGATCGGCGTCAACGTGGAGCCCGGCACCGTTCCCGACCTGCGCAAAGCCACCCAGGACAACGCCCGCCGCCTCGCCGACGCGGGCGCGGCGCTCATCGTGCTGACGGCCAACCCGAGCACGGACGGCTCGCTCGACGGCATGGCCCGCGCGACCGAGGAGATCCGCACGGACGCCGCGCTGTGGGTCGGCAAGATGCACCACGCGGGGCACCCCGAACCGATCACCGCCGCCAAGCTGACGCGCCTCGTGGACGCGGGAGCGGACGGCGTGATCCTGCCGATTCCGGGCACGCTGCCCGGCGTGACCAGGGAAGCGGCCGCGGAGGCCGTCGCGGCCGTGCACGAGAAGGGCGCCGTCGTCATGGGCGCGATCGGCACGTCCCAGGAGGGCGCGCACACCAACGTCGTGCCGCACCTCGCGCTCACCGCGAAGGAGATCGGGGTCGACGCCCACCACATCGGCGACTGCTTCCTGCCGGGCATGGGCGACCCCGAACTGCTGTACGCCTACTCGGTCGCCATCCGCGGGCGCCGGCACACGTGGACCCGCATGGCGCGTTAGTCGAGCGGCCGCAGCACGCGGTCGAGCCACTCCCCGACCGACCGGCCGACGTCCGCCACCGATGCCTTCAGCGAGTGGTCGCCCTTGAGCAGCACGACCTCGCGGTGGTGCGCTCGTCCGGGCTGGCCGAACGGGTCGTTCTCGCCCTGCACGACCAGCGTGGCGACCTCGACGCCGTCGAGCTCGGACATCCGCGACTTCTCCGGCTTGCCCGGCGGGTGCACGGGGAACGCGAGGCACAGCACCGCCACGGCCTGGCCCTCGACCGACGTCCGGCAGGCCACGCGCGCGCCCGACGACCGGCCCCCGAACACCAGGGGCAGGCCGTCGAACCAGCGTTCGCCCAGGTCGTCGACCACGGAGAGCCACGCCGTGTCGAGCTGGCCCGCGGGCGCCGGGGCACGGCGGCCCGCGACGCGGTAGGGCTGTTCGACCAGCGCCACGTGCACGCCGACGGAGTTGGCGGCGCGGCACGCGGCGACCAGGTCGGGAGCCTCGACGCCACCGCCGGCGCCGTGGCCGAGCAGCAGTGCGGCGCGCGGTTCGTGGGCACAGTGCAGCGAGGCCCGCGCGGGGCCGTGCGGCGTGTCCACCAACAGCGTCGTCACGACAGCGCTGCGCGTTCGATCAGGGAGGGGTTGTTGTTCTTCACGCTGTTCACCTCGGTCGAGACCGGGCGCAGCTCGAGCGCCTCGACGATCGACAGGTCCGGCTTCAGCAGTTCGGACGGGTCGAGCGACGCCGGGTCGAGCCACGCCGACCAGCGGTCCTGTGGCAGCAGCAACGGCATGCGGTTGTGCACCTCCGTCAACGCGCCCATGGACTCCGTGGTGAGCACCGCGCACGTTACGGTCGGGACGTCGTCCTTCCACCACACGGACCACAGGCCCGCCATCGCGAGCGACGTGTCGTCCCCGAGCGTCATGAAGTACGGCTGCTTGCGCCCCTCGGCCGCCTGCCACTCGTACCACCCGGCGGCGGGGATGATGCAGCGCCGCTTCATCGCCGACTGCTTGTACGCGGGCTTGCTGAGCACGGTCTCGGCACGGGCGTTGATCATCTTGGCCGCGCCGGACAGGTCCTTGGCCCAGTGCGGGACGAGGCCCCAGCGCATGACGCGGATGCTGCGTTCCAGCTCCTCGTCCTCGGGCTTGCGCTCGACGACGGCCAGGACGTGCTTGGTCGGCGCGACGTTGTAGTCCGGGCCCGGTGCCTCGTCGCCGGTCCCGTCCACCGCGTCGAACTCGGCCGCCAGCAGCGCCGGGTCCTTGGTGGAGGCGTACCTACCACACAAAACCGATCACCTCCGAAGTTGCGATAATCCCACGTCCGGCACACCGGTGCGAACTGTCCCGGTGCGGATGCGGGATCATTCGTGCATGACTCAGCACTGGTCAGCCCCCAGCGCGTCCGGCCCAGTCCACTCGACGGTGCCGGTGCCCGGCTCGAAGTCGATCACGAACCGCGTCCTGGTGCTCGCGGCGCTGGCCGACGGGCCGTCCACGGTGCACGCGCCGTTGCGCAGCCGCGACACGGTGCTGATGACGGCCGCGCTGTCGTCCCTCGGCGTCGGGATCACCGACCGCGAGGACGGCGGCTGGGACGTCCTGCCGGGTCTGCTGCGCGGTCCGGCCGACGTCGACTGCGGCCTCGCCGGCACGGTCATGCGCTTCCTGCCGCCCGCCGCCGCGCTGGCCGAGGGCGAGATCCGGTTCGACGGCGACCCGCACGCCCGCGTGCGGCCGATGAGCACCGTGCTGGGTGCGCTGCGGTCGCTGGGCGTGGAGGTCGACGGCGACGCGCTGCCGTTCACGTTGCACGGCACGGGATCGGTGCCCGGCGGTGAGGTGACGATCGACGCGTCGGGCTCGTCGCAGTTCGTCTCCGGGCTGCTGCTGTCCGCCGCCCGGTTCGACAAGGGCGTGACGATCCGGCACGACGGCAAGCCCGTGCCGTCGTTGCCGCACATCGACATGACGGTCCAGACGCTGCGTTCGGTCGGCGTCGAGGTCGACACGAGCGTGCCGAACGTGTGGCGCGTCGAGCCCGGCGTCATCAAGGCCCGCACGTGGCACGTCGAGCCCGACCTGTCGAACGCGACGGTGTTCCTGGCCGCGGCCGCGGTGACCGGTGGCGAGGTGACGATCCCGCACTGGCCCTCCTCGACCACCCAGCCCGGCGACGCGGTGCGCGGCATCCTGGAGCGCATGGGCTGTGCGGTCGAGGTGTCGGAGCGCGGGCTGACCGTGCGCGGACCCGGGAAGCTGTCCGGTGTGGACATCGACCTGCGCGACGAGAGCGAGCTGACGCCCACCGTCGCCGCGCTGGCCGCACTGGCCGAGGGGCGCACGACCATCCGCGGCGTCGCGCACATCCGCGGCCACGAGACGGACCGGATCGCCGCTCTGGTGAACGAGATCAACGCGATCGGCGGCAACGCCTCCGAGACCGAGGACGGCCTGGTCATCGACCCCGTCCCGTTGCACGGCGGGGTGTGGAAGGCCTACGCCGACCACCGGATGGCGACCGCGGGCGCGATCATCGGCCTGGTCGTGCCGGGGATCGAGGTCGACGACATCGGCAGCACGACCAAGACGATCCCCGACTTCCCCGGCATGTGGGACGCCATGCTCACCGGGGGCGCGTAGAAGTGGGCAAGCGGGACTGGCGCAAGCTCGACGAGTCCGACGTGCGCGTGCGCCCCGGCAAGGGCACGAGGCCGCGCAGCAAGAGACGCCCCGAACACGCGGACGCCGAGACCGCCATGGTCATCGGCGTCGACCGCGGCCGCTGGACGTGCGCGATGGAGTCCGGTGCCGTCGTCACGGCGATGCGTGCGCGCGAGTTGGGCCGCACGCCCGTGGTGGTCGGCGACCAGGTCGGCATCGTCGGCGACACGTCGGGCCAGCCGGACACGCTGGCCCGCATCGTGCGCGTCGAGGAACGCACCTCGGTGCTGCGCAGGACCGCGGACGACACCGACCCGTTCGAACGGGTCGTCGTCGCGAACGCCTCCCAGCTCATCATGGTCGTGGCGCTGGCGGACCCGCCGCCGCGCACGGGTTTCATCGACCGCTGCCTGGTCGCCGCGTACGCGGGCGGCCTGGAACCGGTGCTGTGCCTGACGAAGTCCGACCTCGCCTCCCCGGACTCGCTGCTCGCGCTCTACACCGAACTCGACGTCCCGGTGGTCGTCACGCGCTCCGACGAGGAGCCCGCCGCACTGCGGGCGCGCCTGACCGACACGGTGTCGTGCCTGATCGGCCACTCCGGCGTCGGCAAGTCCACCCTGGTCAACAAGCTCGTGCCGGACGCGAACCGCGCGGTCGGCGTCGTGTCCGGCGTCGGCAAGGGCCGCCACACCTCCACCCAGGCCGTGGCGCTGCGGCTGCCCGAGGGCGGCTGGGTCGTCGACACCCCGGGCATCCGCTCGTTCGGCCTCGCGCACATCACGCCGGACGACATCGTGAAGGCGTTCCCGGACTTCGCCGAGGCCGCCGAGGAGTGCCCGCCCGGCTGCGGCCACCTCGGTTCCCCGGAGGACCCGGGCTGCATGCTGGACGAGCTGGTGCCGGACGCGCCGGGCCGTCTCGCGTCGTTGCGGCGGCTGCTGGCGTCCCGGGCCGGCCGCGACGATTACGCGGATTGAGGTTGCGCCGATCAGTCACACTTCCCCCGTGAACAGACTTCTGGGGATCGCCGTGCTGTGCGCTGCCCTCACCGCGTGCACGGCCGAGATCCCCGGACCACCACCGAAGCCGGTGCCGACGACGTCACCGCGGATCGACAAGCCGCGGAACCTGGCCGCGTTCGACCCGTGCAAGGCGCTGCCGACCGACGGCAGCCAGTGGTTCCTCGACCCGCCGTCCGCACCACCCGCGGCGGAGAAAGCAGGGCTCTGCAAGTACACCTTCGGCACGCTGACGGTCCTCGTCAGCCTGCAGGAGGTCGAGTACGACGAGGTCAAGAAGGACAACCCGAACGGCCACCAGGGACAGATGGACGGCCACACCATATGGTTCGCGTGCGACACCGACGCGTCCAAGCTGGATTGCGGGGTGTGGGCGGCGGTCGGCTACGCGCGCACGCTCACCATCACGATGCAGGACCCTGACAGCGACGAGTCGTGGATGCTGCGCATGCGCACGATGCTGGTCCAGTACGTGCTTGACCGCCTGCCGAAGTCGTCGTGAGTCGCGGGGATGAAAAGGTTGCCCTCATGATCCGACTGGTTCCGGTGCTGCTCCTCGCCCTGACTGCCTGCTCGACCCAGCAACCTCCCGCAGCCCCGGCCTTCGCCGACACCGACCCGTGCGCGCTGCTGCAGTCCGGCGACGCGGGCCAGCTGAACGGCACCCCGGCCAAGGGCGAACGGCAGTGCGACTACCCGTTCGGCGCGCTGACCGTGCGGTTGAAGCTGGTGAGCGCGAAGTACGCGGACGAGTCGCAGAAACTGCTGGCCGACGGGGGCTACGGCGGTGTGATCAACGACCGGCCGCTGACGCGCAAGTGCGTCGACTCGTCGGGCGAGGTGACGTGCGACGCCGTCGTGGAGGTGCGGGACGGGGAGCTCATCGGGCTGACCGTGCTGCAGCGCAGCCACGACCTCAACGCCGTCGGCCAGGCGACGCAGGGGCTGGCGGCGAAGGCGTTGGAGAGGCTGCCGAAGTGAGGCTCGCCGGCGCCTACGAGCGACCGGACCAGGCCATGGAACTGCTGGTCAGCGACGGGCGCTCGGCGGCGGTGACGTGCGCGACCATGCAGAACGGCATGCAGTGCGCCGAGATCGTCGCGATCAACGCCACCGAGGCGTTGGAGGTCGTCGGGGCCGGCGCCAACAGCGGTCAGGTCGCGAAGGCCGTCCAGGACTACGCGGGAAAGGCCTTCAAGCGGATGGTCGTCACGTTCTGACGCGCTGTCCCGTCCACTGGTCATGAAGGTCTTCGTGATCGGTGCGACAGGTGTCCTCGGACGGGAAGCGGTACCGCGGTTGCGGGCGGCGGGACACGAGGTCGGGGTGCTGGACCGGCACACGACCTCGATGTTCGACGTCGACGGGCTCGCGGCGGCGCTGGCGGGCCACGACGCCGTCCTCAACCTCGCCACGCGCATCCCGCTGAGCGCCAAGGCCGTGCTGCCGAGCGCCTGGGCGGAGAACGACCGCATCCGCACCGAGGGCAGCGCCGCGCTGGTGGAGGCGGCGACCAGGGCCGGCGTCGGCAGGGTCGTGCAGGAGGGCATCTCGTTCGTCTACGCGGACGGCGGTGACCGGGAGCTCGACGAGAGCGCGCCCGTCAAGCCCGTCGGGCACATCGCCAGTTCAGTCGCGGCGCAGCACAACGTGCTCCAGCACCCCCGTGGTGTGTTCCTGCGCTTCGGGATGCTGATCGGGGGTGAGGCGATGTCACCGCCGGTGCTGATCGGCGACGGCTGGATGTCGGTCGTGCACCCCGCTGACGCCGCGGCGGCCGCGATCGCCGCCCTCGGCGCGCCCCACGGGATCTACAACGTCGGCACGCCGGTGCTCAAGCGGGACCTGGGGATCACGCGCCTGCCGCGGTTCTTCGGCAGGACGACGGCGGTGTTCGAGGTCTTCAGCCGTTCGCAGCGGGTGGTGAGCACGAAGCTCACGGAGGCCACCGGCTGGAAGCCGCAGCACTAACCCATGTGCGGGTAGCGGTGGTCGGTCGGCGGCACCAGGGTCTCCTTGATCGCCCGCGGGCTCGTCCACCGCTGCAGGTTGTAGATCGAGCCCGCCTTGTCGTTGGTGCCGGACCCGCGCGACCCGCCGAACGGCTGCTGCCCGACGACGGCACCGGTCGGCTTGTCGTTGACGTAGAAGTTGCCCGCCGCGAACCGCAACGCGCGGTGCGCCTGCTCGATGGCCGTGCGGTCACGCGCGAAGACGGCGCCGGTCAGCGCGTACGGCGTGGACGTGTCGATGGTCTCCATCATCGTCGGGAAGTCCGCGTCCTCGTAGACGTGCACGGCGAGGATCGGGCCGAAGTACTCGGTCGTGAAGATGTCGTGGTGCGGGTCGGTGCCGAGCAGCACGGTCGGGTCGACGAAGTAGCCCACCGAGTCGTCGCACGAGCCGCCGGCCAGCACCTCGACCGAAGTGGACGCGGACGCCATCAGCAGCGCCTCCTTGTGCTTGGCGAACGCGCGGGCGTCGATGACGGCGCCGCCGAACACCGACAGGTCCGTGACATCGCCGTAGGACAACGACTTCGTGACGTCGAGCAGCTGGTCGCGGACCCCGCCCTCCCAGAGGGACCGCGCGACGTAAGCGCGGGAGGCCGCCGAGCACTTCTGGCCCTGGTACTCGAAAGCACCGCGCACCAGGCCCGTGACGAGCGCCTGCGGATCGGCGGAGGCGTGGGCCAGCACGAAGTCCTTGCCGCCGGTCTCGCCGACGACGCGCGGGTAGGCGCGGTAGACGTCGAGGTTCGCGGCCATGGTCTGCCACAACGACTTGAACGTCCGCGTCGAACCGGTGAAGTGCAGGCCGGCGAAGTACCTGTCCCGCAACGCGACCTGGCCCAGCGCCTGGCCGTCGCCGGTGACGAGGTTGATCACGCCCGGTGGCAGGCCGGCCTCCTCCAGCAGGCGCATGGTGAAGTGCGCGGCGAGCTGCTGGGTCGGTGACGGCTTCCACAGCACCGCGTTGCCCATCAGGGCGGGCGCGAGCGGCAGGTTTCCCGCGATGGCGGTGAAGTTGAACGGCGTGATGGCCACGACGAACCCGTCGAGCGGCCGGTGGTCCATGCGGTTCCACACGCCCGGCGAGGAGATCGGCTGCTCCTCGAGGATCCGGCGGCCGAAGTGGACGTTGAAGCGCAGGAAGTCGATGAGCTCGCACGCCGCGTCGATCTCCGCCTGCTGCACGGACTTCGACTGGCCGAGGATCGTGGCGGCGTTCAGGGTGTCGCGCCACGGACCGGCGAGCAGGTCGGCCGCCCGCAGCAGCACGGCGGCGCGTTCGTCGAACGGCAGCTCCTGCCAGCCCGGTGCGGCGTGCTGGGCGGCGCGCATCGCGTCGGCCACGTCGGAGGTGCCTGCCTGCGCCGTCACGCCGAGGACGTGCCGGTGGTCGTGGGGCTGCACGACGTCGATGCGGTCGCCGGCGCCCATGCGCTGCTCACCGCCGATGGTCATCGTCAGCTCGTGCGTGGTGCCTTCGAGCTCGGCGATGCGTGCTTGCAGACTCGCCCGTTCGGCGCTACCGGGTGCGTAGGTGCGCACGGGCTCGTTGACCGGTTCGGGTGCAGACGTGACCGCGTCCATTCCCCCATCGTGGCACGCGGTAGTAGGGTCCGTCGGGTGGCGCGGGTGACTGGCATCGGCGGGGTTTTCCTGCGTTCACGGGATCCCGTGCGCTTGGCCGCCTGGTACCGCGAGAACCTGGGCGTGCCGATGAGCGAGAAGGGCACCGTCACCTTCCACTGGCTCGACACGGCGTCGAACGAGTTCCCCGGCACGACGACGATGGCGTTGTTCGCGCAGGACACGGAGTACATCGGCGAACCCGACCAGCGGACCATGCTGAACCTGCGGGTGGACGACCTGGTGTCGCTGATGGCGAAGCTCAAGGCGCGCGGTGTCGAGGTGCTCCCGGAGACCGAGGACTCGGAGTTCGGGCTGTTCGGGTGGTGCGTCGACCCGGAGGGCAACCGGATCGAGCTGTGGGAGCCCGCGGAGGGGATGTAGGTGCTCGACGAGGCCGCGAACGCGCTGCGGGAGTGGCAGCACGACGACCAGCCGTTCCAGCTCCACCCCGGAGACCTGGGCTGGTACCGGCGTTTCGGTGCCGAGGCGACCGGGGACGCGATCCGGATCTGGCGCGGCGGCGGGCGGGTCGTCGCGGTCGGGCTGCTGGACGGCGCCGACCTGCTGCGGTTCACGATCGCGCCGGACGCGCGTGCCGACGAAGAGCTGGCCGTGCGGCTGGCCGACGACATCTCCTCGCCGGAACGCGGGGTCCTGCCCGCCGGGACCGTCTACGTGGAATCCCCGCGCGGCACGCGGTTCCAGGAGTTGATGTTCGAGCGCGGCTGGCAGTCCGACGTGCCGTGGACGCCGTTGCGGCGTGATCTCGGCTCGCCGGTGGAGGACCCCGGTGTGCGGGTCGAGGTGATCGGCGCCGACCGGGCCGACGTGCACGCCGCCGTGGTGCGGGCGTCGTTCGAGAAGTCGACGTTCACCGAGGACCGCTGGCACGCGATGGCGGCCGGTTCCCCGTACGCCGACGCCCGCAGCCTGGTCGCTTTCGACGGCGACGACGCGGCGGCGGCGATCACCGTGTGGTCGGCGGGCCCCGGCAGGCCCGGGCTGGTCGAACCGATGGGCGTGCACCGCGACCACCGGGGCAAGGGGTTCGGCAGGGCGATCACCCTCGCCGGGGCGGCCGCGTTGCGCGCGCTCGGCTCGTCGTGCGCGCTCGTCTGCACGCCCAGTTCGAACGCGGGCGCCGTCGCCACCTACCGGGCAGCGGGGTTCACCGCGCTGCCCGAGGTGCACGACCAGCGCCGTTAAAGCAGCTCCAGCACGAACGGGAGTTCCTGCGCCGCGTACCAGGCCAGTTCGTGGTCCTCGGCGCTGCCCAGCGTGAACTCGGCGTCCGGGTCGCCCAGGTCCGCGGCGTCCACGACGTCGACCGCCGCGCGCACGTCCTCCTCGGCCTCGGCCGTGTCGAGGTGCACGGAGGCGACGTCCTTCAGCGTGAACGAACCGCCGACCTTCACGACCGAGAAGTCGAGGTCGGGGCGTAGCGTCACGTCGTCCATGTCGACGGCGAGCACCGCGCGCCGCGGCTCGGCCTTCTCGTCGGCGGCCAGCAGCCGCAGGGAGGCCCGTGCGGCGTCGAGCATGGCCGCGTACTCCAGCTCCTCCGTGTCGCCCGCCGCGTAGGACTCGCGCAGCGCCGGCGTCAGCGCGAAGGCCGTGCCGGTGACCGGCGCCAGTTCGCCGCTGTCCACGAACTGGCGCAGCATCGGCACCGTGGCCGGGATGTAGACCCTCATGCGCTCGCCGTCCCCATCAGTTCCTCCACCGACTCCTCGACCATGGTCGCGAGAACGTCCACATCGGACATGGCGTCGCGGTCGCCGTTCAACCCGAAGTACACACCGCCGTCGTACGACGTCACCCCGATGGCCAGCGCCTGGTTCCTGGCGAGCGGCACGACCGGGAAGATCTCGGTCATTCTCGCGCCCGCCGCGTACAGCGGCACCTGCGGGCCCGGGACGTTGGTGACGATCACGTTGAACAGCCGGCGGCTGAACGAGCTCGCGGCCCGCGCGCCCATCGCGTGCAGCGTCGGCGGCGCGAAGCCGGAGACCTTCACGAGCGCGTCGGCGGCCACGGACTGGCCGGACTCCAGGTGCGCGCGCATCGCGTGGCTCACGTGGTGCAGGCGCACCACCGGGTTCGGTTCACCGACCGGCAGGTCGACCAGGTAGGCGCTCACGTTGTTGCCCGACTCCGGGTCGGCCTCACGGACGCTCAACGGCGCCATGGCGCGGATCGTGGTGCTGCCGGTGACGTTCTCGCCGCGGCTGAGCAGCCAGTTGCGCAGGGCACCGGACAGGGCGGCGAGCACCACGTCGTTGACCGTGCCGCCGTGCTGCTTGCGGATGGCGCGCAGGTCGTCGAGCTGGGCGCGCGCGACGGCGAACCGGCGCTGCGGCGACGAGATGCGGACGTTCAGCGGCGTGCCGGGCGCGGGCGTGGCGGCCGTGCGGACCGCGCTCGCGAGGACGCTGAACGCGTTGAACACCTTCTCGACCGTGTTGACGGTGTCGAGGGCGGCGCTGCGGACGTTCTCCACGAGTTCGCCGGGGCGCTGCACGATGTCGGTGACCGCGTCGGCGACCAGCTGCAGCGAGCTGGGCTCCGGCTGCGGCATCCAGAGGTTCTCGACGTTGGTGCGCGGCGTCGGCGAGACGTCCAGCATGACCTGGCCGATCTCCAGCGACGCGATGCCGTCGACCATGGCCTGGTGGGTCTTGGTGATGACCGCCGTCTGGTTCTTCTCGAGGCCCTCGACGAGGTAGATCTCCCACAGCGGGCGGGAGTGGTCGAGCGGGCGCGACATCAGGCGCGCGATCAGGTCGTGCAGCTGCGTCTCGTTGCCCGGCTTGGGCAGGGCGCTCCTGCGGACGTGGTAGGTGACGTCGAAGTCCGGGTCGTCGACCCACACGGGCCGTGCGATGCGGCCGGGGACGTGCACGACCTTCTGGCGGTAGCGCGGCACGAGGCTCAGGCGCTGCTCGATGAGGTCGACGAGCTTGTCGTAGTCGAATCCGGCCTTGGGCCTCTTGAACACGGCGACGCCACCGACGTGCATCGGCGTCGTGGAGCCCTCCAGGTACAGGAACGAGGCGTCCAGCGCTGACAGTCGGTCCGGCATGCACCCCAGCCTAGTGGCGTTCGCGGTCCATCAGCTTCTGAAGAGCGGCGCGTTCGCGCGGATCGCGGTCGTGCCGTGCCAGGCGGATGCGCGCGGCCTCCGGGATCGCGTCCTTCGCCTTGGGGTCCACGTTGGCCATGAACGACCGGAGGAACCGCCAGCGCGTGAGCTTCTTGACGGGCGCGAGGTGGGCGACGGCGAGCGAGACCCAACTGAGCGCGACGTCGAGCCTGCGGTCGCCCTTCGTGGCGCTCGCCCAGTCCAGGACCACGGGGCCCTCCGGGCCGAGCACGACGTTGCCGGGGTGCAGGTCGAGGTGCAGCAGGTCGCCTTCTCCGCTGAGGAAGTCGGGCGCCGGGATGACGTCGAGGCGGTGGTGCAGGTCCGCGAGCTCCTCACCGAGCCCACCGGCGAGCCACGGCCTGCGGCCGATCTCCTCCGACATCCGGGGGCCGGGCACGTACTGCATGACGAGTTCGTCCGCAGTGGCCTCGTGCACCCGCGGGACGGGGATGCCGTACCCGCTCAGGTACGACATCATCTCGGCCTCGCGCCGCAGGTCACGACCGGTGCGCGTGCGTTTGACGAGCAGCCCGTCGGACCGGATGAACACGTCCGAGTCCTGACCGCTCGCGAGATGTTGACGTTGCGCGACGCTGCGCATACCTGCCGTCATGTGACGATCATCATCGATATGATCCGAAACACAAGGGCCGAACGGCTCTAGTGGAGCTCTTCACCCGTTTGAGCCCGAGGTGGGGGGCTCTGTCACCCTCTTCCTCGTGGAGATCTCGCCCAAGGACCGCTTCGTCACCGTCTACGGCCGCAAGCCAGTGCTGGAAGCACTGGACGACCCGGCGCTCTCGGTGGACAAGGTGGTGCTCGCCGACACCGCGCGCGGCCCGGCGGCGCGCGAGATCCTCGACGCCGCCCGTTCGCGCGGGGTGGCCGTGCAGCGCGCCACCGCCCAGCGCGTGAAGGTGCTGGCGGGCAACGGCAAGCAGGACCAAGGCGTGCTCGCCGACGTGGTCGCGCCGCGCATGAAGCCGTTGGCGCTGGCGTTGGAAGAGGGCGGCCTGAAGTCCGTGCTGGTGCTCGACGGCATCACGACGCCCGCGAACGTCGGCATGATCCTGCGCACCGCGACCGCCGCGGGCATCGACGGCATCGTGGTGCCCCGCCGGGGCGTCGCCTCGATCGACCCGCTCGTGGTGAAGGCCTCCGCCGGAGTGGCTTTCCGAGCGCCCGTGTTGCGCTGCGGCACCTCGGCGGAGGCCTCCGCTCTGTTGCGCGCGTCGGGATTCCCGCTTCACGCGCTGGATTCCCACGCGTCCGACACGATCTATTCCGCTTCTTTTCCCGCGCGCGCCGCTTTCGTCCTGGGAAGTGAAACGGCCGGAATCACCGAGGACGTGCGTCCGCACATCACGTCGTGGCTTTCGATTCCGATGGCGGCGGGCGTGGAATCGCTGAACGTGGCCTCGGCGGCCGCCGTCCTGTGCTTCGAACTCGTGCGCCGGGCCCAGCCCTAGAGCCAGTCGACGTGGTACCCGTTGACCCGCGGGTACCCGAGCAACGACGTGCACTCGGCGACCGACGGCTCGCCCCTGACCCGGCCGACCGTGCCGTACTGGTCCCACACGCCCAGGCCGTTCGTGCAGTGCGCGACGGCCCGGAACCGCCCGGGCCTGCCGTCGTCGCAGTAGACCTCGACGGTGCGCCCGTCCCGCAGGTAGTCCTCGTAGCAACCGCGTTCTTGCGCCTGCGCGGGTGATGCGATTGCCGTGGCTGCAATGGCGACCGCAACACAAGCGACAATTCTTCGCATTTTCTCCCCTATGCAATCCGAAGGCCGACCAAATCGACGCTAGTGCGTTTCGGAATAAGGGGCAATGACGCTGCGGGGTGAACCCTCAATCGCGGAGCGCGATCGCTAGCAGGATCTCCAACTCCTCGAGGGTGGACCGTGTCGACCGATGGTGGACGCCGACCATGCCGGCCTCGACCGCGCCGTGGATGTTGACCGACAGGTCGTCCACGAAGACGCACTCACCGGGTTCGAGGCCGAGCTTCGTGGCCGTGAGCAGGTAGATGTCGACGTCCGGCTTCGCGAGCCCGACCTCACCGGAGATGATCGTGACGTCGAACAGCCCGTCGAGCACTCGCGGCGGCTGCCACCAGCCGTCCGCGTTGGACAACAGCGCGGTCTTGAGGCCGAGTTGCTTCGCCTTGCGCAACGCGGTGAGCAGCGGGGGTTCGGCGGGGTTGTCCTCACCGGGATCGGTCAGGACACCGCCGTAGTCGAGCACCAGGGCTTTCAGCACGCCTCGGACCGTACCCACTTTCGGGTGCTCGTTGTCCTGATCCCGCGGTTGACGCGCCTAGTCCGGCATGCCCCCAGTAGTACGTCGCCTGTCCCCGTATGAGCCACCCGTCGGCGCCGTCGCCCACGTCATCCCCCGGCCGCGGCCCAGGCCCGTGTGGGTTCCGGTGCCGGAGCCGCCGTCGCCGCCGCTGGATGCCGCCCGGTTGCTCGGCGTGGTGCTGGAGGTGCTGGACGGCCGGCGTGCCGCGCGGTTGCTGCGGGAGGTGGCGGTGCCTCCGGTCGCCGCCCGGCTGGCGGGGGCGGTGCAGGCCCGGAGCACCCGGATGGTGCGGGCGCCTCGGGTGTGCCGACCGGCTCGGTTCGTGGCGGAGGTTTCGGTGACCGTGCGGAGGGAGGGGCGGGTGTTCGCGGTGGCGGCTCGGGTGGAGCACCGGGGTGGGAGGTGGTGGTTCACGTCGTTCACGGTGCTGGAGTGAGTGGCTCGGGTTGGGCTGTGACGAGCCGGGTTGATTCATCGCCGCTTCGCGACGATCGCGATTGGGGCCGGATCACCACCGCTGATCAGAGCGCGTGGAGGTAGGACGCCTCGGCTTCGCCATCGCGTGATGCGCGAGGCGTGATGCCTCGTCCTGGTCCGCGCTGTCCTCATGGCCGCCACCCCAGACGCCCGCTGTCTTCCAGGCGCGCCGCCCCAGGCACCTGCCCCCTCGACACGCCGAAAAGCCGCGTGGGCCGCACCCTGGGGAGTGCGGCCCACGCGGTGGTGGTGCGGTCTGGCGGTGGGTCAGCGGTTCTTGTTCTGGCGGTTGTTCTTCGCCGCCTGGCGGGCCGCCTCGCGGCGCTCCTTGCGGGTGCCGCCCTGCTGGCCCGCCGCGCCGCCTGCCTCGGCGTGCTCTTCGACGCCGCCGTCCTCGGCCGGGCCGCTGTAGCTCAGGTTCTGCTGGCCGGGGGCGCCGAGGCCCTTGCCGCGCAGGGCGGGCGGGATGGCGTTGCCGCTGGCCAGCTGTGCCATGGCCGGGCCCGAGGGGGCCTGGGGCTGCTGCTGCGCCTGCTGCTGGGCGGCGGCCGCGGCGCGGGCACGGGCTCGGGCTCCGCTTCCGCCGCCGTTGCCCGACACCTGCGGGAGGGGCTGCGGGGCGGCGCCCACGGCCACGGGGACCTCGGGCTGGGCGGGCTCGGGCTCCGCCGCCTCCACCTGGAGGTTGAAGAGGAAGCCGACGGTCTCCTCGCGCAGCGCGTCGAGCATCGCGTTGAACATCTCGAAGCCCTCGCGCTGGTACTCGATGAGGGGGTCGCGCTGCGCCATCGCGCGCAGGCCGATGCCCTCCTTCAAGTAGTCCATCTCGTAGAGGTGCTCGCGCCACTTGCGGTCCAGGACGGACAGCAGGACGCGGCGCTCCAGTTCGCGCATCGCGCCTTCGCCGACGCGGCCCTCGATGTCGGCCTCGCGGGCGCGGTAGGCGTTCAGCGCGTCCTCGACGAGGATCTCGCGCAGGTACTCGCGCGTGACGTCCTCGTCGGACTCGAGGATCTCCTTCGGGTCCAGCGAGACCGGGTAGAGGGTCTTGAGGGCGGTCCAGAGCTTGTCGAAGTCCCAGTCCTCGGCGTAGCCGTCGGCCGAGGCGCCGTTCACGTACTCCTCGACAACGCTCACGATCATGTGCTCGACCTGTTCCCTCAGGTCTTCGCCTTCGAGGACGCGGCGGCGCTCGGCGTAGATCACCGTGCGCTGGCGGTTCATGACCTCGTCGTACTTGAGGACGTTCTTGCGGATCTCGAAGTTCTGCTGCTCGACCTGCGTCTGCGCGCTGCGGATGGCGCGGGTGACCATCTTGTGCTCGATCGGCACGTCGTCCGGCACGTTCAGGCGCGTCATGACCATCTCGACCATGGACGCGTTGAAGCGGCGCATCAGCTCGTCCTGCAGGGACAGGTAGAAGCGCGACTCACCGGGGTCGCCCTGACGGCCGGTGCGGCCGCGGAGCTGGTTGTCGATGCGGCGCGACTCGTGGCGCTCGGTGCCGAGCACGTAGAGGCCGCCGGCCTCGCGGACCTCGTCGGCCTCGGCCTTGCCCAGGGTCGTCAGTTCCTCGACGACCTTGGCCCACTCGGCCTCGTACTCCTCCGGCGTGGTCACCGGGTCGAGGCCGCGGTCGCGCAGCTCGTGGTCGGCGATGATGTCCGGGTTGCCGCCCAGCACGATGTCGGTACCGCGGCCCGCCATGTTCGTCGCGACGGTGACGGCGCCCTTGCGGCCCGCCTTCGCGATGATCAGCGCCTCGCGGTCGTGGTGCTTCGCGTTCAGCACCTCGTGCGGGATTCCCCTGCGCACCAACAGCTTCGACAGGTACTCGGAGCGCTCGACGCTCGTCGTGCCGATCAGGACCGGCTGGCCCTTCTCGTGCTTCTCGGCGATGTCGTCCGCGACGGCGTCGAACTTCGCCTCCTCGCTCTTGTAGACGAGGTCGGGCTGGTCCTTGCGCTGCGGCGGGCGGTTCGTCGGGATCGGGACGACGCCCAGCTTGTAGGTCTGGTGGAACTCGGCCGCCTCGGTCTCGGCGGTACCGGTCATGCCGCCGAGCTTCTCGTAGAGGCGGAAGTAGTTCTGCAGCGTGATCGTGGCGAGGGTCTGGTTCTCCGCCTTGATCTCGACGTTCTCCTTGGCCTCGATGGCCTGGTGCATGCCCTCGTTGTAGCGGCGGCCCGCGAGCACGCGGCCGGTGAACTCGTCGACGATCATGACTTCACCGTTGCGGACGATGTAGTCCTTGTCGCGGTTGTAGAGCTCCTTCGCCTTGAGGGCGTTGTTCAGGTAGCCCACCAACGGCGTGTTCGCGGCCTCGTACAGGTTGTCGATGCCGAGCTGGTCCTCGATGAACTCCACACCGAGCTCGGTGACGGCGACCGTGCGCTTCTTCTCGTCGTACTGGTAGTGGTACGACTTGGACTTCTCCTCGATGACCTCGAGGCGGTCCTTCTGCGACATCTGCGTCACGTCGATGCCGCGCATGCGCGGGGCCAGGCGCGCGAACTCCGTGTACCAGCGGGCGGACTGCTCGGCCGGGCCGGAGATGATCAGCGGCGTGCGGGCCTCGTCGATGAGGATCGAGTCGACCTCGTCGACGATCGCGAAGAAGTGGCCGCGCTGCACGCACTCGTCCAGGCTCCACGCCATGTTGTCGCGCAGGTAGTCGAAGCCGAACTCGTTGTTCGTGCCGTAGGTGACGTCCGAGTTGTAGGACGCGCGGCGCTGCTCCGGCGTCATCTCGGAGAGGATCGCGCCGACCGTGAGGCCGAGGAAGCGGTGCACGCGGCCCATCCAGTCCGCGTCGCGCTTGGCCAGGTAGTCGTTCGTGGTGATGACGTGGACGCCCTTGCCCGCGAGCGCGTTGAGGTAGACCGGCATGACCGAGGTCAGCGTCTTGCCCTCACCGGTGCGCATCTCGGAGATCTGCCCGAGGTGGAGCGCCGCTCCACCCATCATCTGCACGTCGTAGGGCCGCTGGCCCAGGGTGCGCTTCGCGGCCTCGCGGGCCACGGCGAACGCCTCGGGGAGCAGTTCGTCGAGCGTCTCGCCCTCGGCGTAGCGCTTCTTGAACTCCTCGGTCTTGCCGCGCAACTCGGCGTCGGAGAGGTCCACCACCTCGTCTTCCAGGTGGTTGATGTGCTGTGCGATGTTGCGGAGGCGCTTGAGCATCTTGCCCTCGCCGGAGCGGAGCAGTCGGGACAGCACCATCTGGATAGACCTCATCACCTGTATCGCGGCGCGCCCACGTCGGACGCCTTTCCCCTGCCCATCGTAGGCAAGTCGCCAAGATGTGTGCACGGACACAGGCGGATTGACGCCCCAGACCTGGTATGCGCAGGTCAGGTGCCGATTCTGCGATCTTCCCGAACCGCCTGCCGCCGGTGCCCCCACCACGGCTACTGCTGTGGAGAACGCATGAGGACCGCGTAAAGGTTCCTGGCTCGCGGGATTCCACCTTCACGGTGAACGACTGGGCGCCGAATGGGTCCGACCGGCGGTAGACGCACGCCGCCGCCCCGCACGCGAGGGGTGCGGGGCGGCGGCGGTCGGAGGAACGTGGGTTCGCGCGGGTCAGGCCAGCCTGATCACGCCGTAGTCGAATCCCTTCCGGCGGTAGACGACACTCGGGCGCCCGCATTCGGTGTCGGCGAACAGGTAGAAGTCGTGTCCGACCAGCTCCATCTCGTAGAGGGCCTGGTCGACGGTCATCGGTTTGGCGGCGTGCTCCTTCTCGCGTACGACGCGTCCGGGCAACTTGTCTTCGAGGCCCTCTTCCCAACGCTGCGCGGGCACTTCCGCCATGCCCTCGTAGTCGGCCTCGGGGGCGTCGAGCACCGCGGTCTTCGCGCGGCGCGACGTCATGCTTTCGCCGGCGGACGGTTCACCCAGTCCGCTTGTCGCTTCGGCCACCGAGATCGGGGCGCGGGCCCCGTGGTGGACGCGCCTGCGGTCGTGTGACCGACGCAGGCGGTTCTCGAGCTTCGCGACCGCAGAATCGAGCGCGGCGTAGAAGTCACCCGCGCAGGCTTCGGAACGGACCACGGGTCCACGTCCCTTGCCGGTGATTTCGACCCGCTGGCAGTTCTTCGACTGCCTGCGGTTCGGCTCGTGGAAAAGTTCCACGTCGTAGCGGATGACCTTGCGGTCGTAGCGCTCAAGCCGGGCCAGCTTTTCGGCGACGTGCACCCTGTAGTGATCGGGCACCTCGACGTTGCGGCCCTTGACGACGATGTCCATACACGACCTCCCTCGCTTTGCTGCGAGCTATGGCTGGACTGCATTTAAAGCGCCGTGGCGATCTTGGATCGCGGATGTGTCGCAGAGGGTCGTCTCCCTCAGCTCTCACGGCGCCAGGATCATGGGCTGTTCGCCTCCTCCCCGAGGGCCGGGAACGCTGATAGCGGTGCACGTTAGCTTGGGATTCACCGTCGCGTAAGCCCCCTTGCCGGGGGAACGACGAGTTTTTTTGGTGACTACGCAGCGCGACGACTGCGTGTTGTCAGACGTTTCCCGAGCGTGCTCCGAACCAAACCGCTCAGCCCCTCGCTCACCCGAACAGCGCAGGCCCGGACCGGCACTCGACGGCAGCGTCGCTGCGTCGAACGGCTCCAGTCGCGGCCTCATACCCAGCCAACGGGCGACCCGCGCGTCATGTTCCCGAAACCGGGGAGAGATCGATTCCGAACCACTCCGTGGACGCGAGTCGCACTTCTTCCGACCGAAGAGAGGGGCCGCAACGCCCGATCACGACCCAGTCACGCCCGGCTGAACGGCGGATTTCGCCCATTCGCGGACAAGGCAGTCGATCACCATCGGGGCGGCACGTACCGACATTTCCTCTAATAACCGCTGGTCAGCTCGATACGTGAATAATCGTTAACTACTCGGGGTGTCGGGACCCCTGAGCGCGGTCACCCCAGTAGGTGTGCGCGGCGACGATCCAGACCTCGATCAACCGGCTCGCGTGCGGACGCCCCAGTTCCGAAACACCGCCTCAACAGAGGCTGGGACAAACGGGGTGAAACGAGTTACAAGATCGCGGAACGTCGTCACAGAACTCGTGCCCATCAGGGGGTTCTCGCGTGGCGGAGGCCGTGCGGAGATCGACAACGTCACCTGAACTTCACTCGTGTGGGCGGTGCCGAAAGACCCCGCTGAGCCCCTTCCGCGAGCCCGCCCGGCCACGACCGCGATTTTCTGTCGGACCCCGCCGCCATCCTGGTCCCATGACAGCCATCGACGTCCTCGTCCCCGCCCTCTGCGCCGGCTGCGGCCGCGCCGGAACCGACTGCTGCGCCAGGTGCCTGGACGAGTTCGGCCCGCCCACACGCCTCCAGGTGCCCGGCGTGGGGCCGCCTGTGTGGACGCTGGCCGCCTATCAGGGCCCGGCGAGGGACCTGGTGCTCGCCTTCAAGGAACGAGGCGCACGGGCCCTCGCAGCGTGGTTCGGCGCCATGGTCGCCGCCGCCCTGGTGGCGGTCGGCCCTCCACCTTGGACGCTCGTGCCGGCGCCGTCCCGCCGCAGCGCCGCACGGGACCGCGGCGGCGACCACATGCTCCGCATCGCGCACGAGGTGGGCACCGCGGCCGTCGCACCGGTGCTGCGGCTCGCGCCGGGAGTGGCCGACTCGGTGGGGCTGACGGCTGTCGCGCGACGGCGGAACCTGGAGGGGCGGGTGGAGGTGTGCGGGCCGGGGCCGCCAGGCACCACGGTGCTGCTGGACGACGTGGTCACGACCGGGGCCACGGCGGCGGCTTGTGTGCGGGCTCTGCGGGAGGCCGGGGTGCGGACGCACGCGGTGCTGGTGCTGACGTCGGCTCGGCCGCACCGGGCTGGGCAGTAGGGGCGCCGCGGGCGACCCGAGCTGGCGCAGAAGCAGGCTTGAGCGGCTGGGCGCCAGCGGCTGGGCGTCCGTAGCAGCGCGGCAGGTTCAGGCGACGTCCTGTACGACACCGCGCCGCAGTGCGGCTGCCCCTCCGGGCTCGAGCGGCCAGGCCGTCGCGGCGGCCCTGTCAGCCCGGCGGCCGTGTCCTCACCGAGCGCGGCCACGTGTCACCGCCCGCCCTGCGCGAGCCCAGCCCTGTGCGAGCCCAGCCGTCACCCCGGCCCGGGGTCAGCCCGGGTAGAAGACCAGCGCGTTCGAAGGCACCCGGATCGTGCTCGCCCGCCACACGTCCGTGATGTCCGAAGCCGACCACAGCCCCGAGGAGTCGATCACCTGCACCTGCCGCGCCGCGGCCGCCGCCACCGAACCCACCGGCACGGTGAGGTTCGACTGGCTGTAGCGGTCGATGCGGTAGCCGTCGGTGTAGACCTTCGTCACCGGCCACGAGGGCAGCGAGGAGGAGACCGCCAGCACGTCCTGGGACAGCCAGTCGATCGACTGCACTGCCGAGCCGAGGTTGGTCGGCTGCAGCTGCCGGGGTGAGCGCAGGGCCACGTCCTGGTTGTTGCGGACCACCGACGCGATGTAGAGCTTGCCCGAGATCACCATGGCGGCGCGGGTGCCGTCGCGGGAGAGGCGGAGTTCGCTGATCGCGCCGAAGTCCTTGAGGTCGGTGACGTTGACGGCCTTCGCGGTCCAGCTGCCGTTGTCGGACCTGGTGACGCGCGCGACCGAGTTGCCGTTGACGGCGGTCCAGAACTCCGCGCCCGGTTCCTTGGGGCCGCTGGAGAGCAGCCACGTGGGTCTCGTCAGCGTGTTCGCGGTCAGGTCCACTTCGGACAGGTCCTGCTCCAGCTCGCCCACGCGCAGCCGCATGGCGCCGCCGGAGCGCGCGACCACGGCCAGGCGTGAGCCGTCGAGCGACTGCCCCGCCGAGACCACGTTGTACGCGCCGGCGCCCGCAGGGCCCTTGATCAGGTTGCCGTCGGCCAGCGACCGGACCGTCCCGTCCGACACGAGCATTCCCTGGAGGTTCGCGTTCAGCGCCAGCAACGCCTCACCCGCGGTCGCCGACACGTCGGACGGCCGGTAGTCGCGCTGGTCCGGCAGGATCTGCTGGCCGTCGACGAGCACGCGCACCCGCGACGACGTGATGCCCTGGTACGACTTCACGATCTGGGCCACGATCTGCTTGCGCTTCTCGGGGGTCATGTCCTTGCCCACGTTGGTGAGGTTCACCTCCAACGCGCCGTCGTCGGCCTCCAGCGTGTCCGAGAACTTCTGGGTCTCCGGGCCGAGCGAGCTCACCAGCGTGTCGCGCACCGCGTCGCCCGGGCCCGCGATCATCAGCTCGGTGACGCGGGTCGGGATGCTCGTCGCCGGCGGGATCACGACGTAGCGCGGATCCGGCACCAGCACGGTGAACTCGGGGTTGTAGAAGTACAGCGTCACCCGCTTGTACGTGGCGTTGAACAGGTTCTGCGGCATGTGCACGCCCGCGGGCGGCGTGGAGATGCGCCACTGGTTGTCGCTGTTGCGCTCGACCTTCACCGGGACGTCGAGCTTGCCGAGCTGCGGGACGAACGCGTTGTCGCTGCCCAGCCTGCCGACGTAGTTGCCCTGCAGCTGGATGGTCTGCGTCTTGTCCTGCGGCACCTGCGAGGTCGGCACCGGCACGGTCGAGAAACCGGTCTCGATGATGGTGGGGTTCTTGCTGTCCCAGTTCTTGCTGGCCTCGGGCGTCAGGAACGCGCGGGCGGCCGCGTAGTCGCCGTCCGGGCTCGCCGTCGCCTCGATGAAGTCGCGCACGAGCGTGAGCGGGTCGATGTTCGGGCGCGGTTCCGGCGCGGCCGGCATGTTGGACGACTTGTTGTCCTTCGACCCGATCGGTTTCGGCTGGGTGTTCGTCGGGATCGCGGCGCACCCGGACAGGGTCACGAGGACGAGCACCAACCACGCCAGCCGCTTCACCGCACTTCCTCCGAAAACTCGTCCGCCTTCGTGCCGGCCTTGTCCGCGGGAGGCCCGTCGACGGGCTCCGCCGGCTGCCAGGTGATCTCCTCCGGCCGCAGCTCGATCTCGCCCGGCTCCTCCTCGGCGATCGGTTCCTCGACCACCACGACGGGTTCGAGTTCCAGGGCGGGCGCGAGCGGCAGCGGGCTCTCGCGCAGTTCCTCGCCGTGCCTGCGGGGCAACGTCAACCGGAACACGGCACCGTGGCCGGGCTCGCCCCACGCCTCCAGCCAGCCGCCGTGCAGCCGGGCGTCCTCCAGCGAGATGGACAGACCGAGGCCGGTGCCTCCGGTGCGGCGGTTGCGCGACGGGTCGGCCCGCCAGAAGCGGCTGAACACCAGCTCGGCCTCGCCCTTGCGCAGACCGACCCCGTGGTCTCGCACGGTGATCGCGACGGCGTCGTCGTTGCCGCGCATGGTGAGCTCGACCGGCTGGCCCTCGCCGTGGTCGATGGCGTTCGCGAGCAGGTTGCGCAGGATCCGTTCCACTCGCCGGGAATCGAGCTCGGCGACGAGCTCGGAGTCGGGCAGATCCAGCACCACGGGCGAGTTGGCGGACGTCGAGATCGCACGCACCGAGTCGTGCGCACGGCGTGCCAGGACGCGGATGTCGACCTGGTCCGCGGTCAGCTCCTCGACACCGGCGTCCAGGCGGGAGATCTCCAGCAGGTCGCCCAGCAGCGACTCGAACCTGTCGAGCTCGTCCACGAGCAGCTCGGTGGACCGGGCGAGCCCGGCGGGGAACTGTTCGCGCGAGGCGTGCAGGACGTCCGCGGCCATGCGGACCGTCGTCAACGGCGTGCGCAGCTCGTGCGAGACGTCGGAGGTGAACCGGCGCTGCAGCTGCCCGAACTCCTCCAGCTGCTTGAACTGCGCCTGGATCGACTCGGCCATCTCGTTGAACGACTCGGCCAGGCGCGCCACGTCGTCCTCGCCGACGACGTGCATGCGTTCGTGCAGCGTGCCGTCCGCGAACCGCTCCGCGACCTCGGCCGCCTGGCGGACCGGCCGCACGACCTGGCGCGTCACGAGGTTCGCGATGAGGGCGAGGAGGACCAGCAGGACGATGCCGCCGACCGCGAGCGTGGACTGCACGACCTCGGCCGTGCGCTGCTCCGCGGTCAGCGGGAAGATCAGGTACAGCTGCATCGAGCGCGCGGACGTGCTGATCGGCAGGCCCACGACGAACAACGTCGTCGGCGTGTTGTCGCGCTGCACGGTGTGGATCTGCGTGCCGGAGCCGCCGTCCTCGACCATCTCGCGCAGGCCGCGGGGGACGTCGTCGAGCTTGCCGACCGACGGCACCCGCCCGACGCCCGCGGCACCCAGCCCGTCGGCCAGCACCGGTTCGAACGCGCCGGCGCCCGCCGTCGTGGCGTCGGTGCCGTTGCCGCCGACGGCGAGCTTGTTGATCGCGCTGGTGAACCGCGTCTGCACGCTGTCCGGGCCGGGGTTCAGCCCGACCAGGTCGTTCTGGATGAGGCTGCGCGACGCCAGCGCCTGGCGCACCGCGGCCTCGTCCTTGGTGCTCAGCAGCTGGTTGGTGATCTGCATCTGCAGCACCATTCCCAGCACGAACACCACGGCCGACGAGAGCGCGAGCGTGGACACGACGACGCGCAACTGCAGCGAACGACGCCAGAGGTCACCAAACGCGGCCCATCGCCTGCGCGCCTCCTCCACGAGGAACTGCGCCTTGGCGACGACCGGCCGTACGAACTTCATACGCCACCTGTCACGGAGGGCCGGCCTTGTACCCGACACCGCGGACAGTCAACACCACCTCGGGGTGTTCCGGGTCCCGTTCGACCTTGGAACGCAGCCGCTGCACGTGGACGTTCACCAGGCGGGTGTCGGCGGCGTGGCGGTACCCCCACACCTGCTCGAGCAGCACCTCGCGGGTGAACACCTGGCGCGGCTTGCGGGCGAGCGCGACGAGGAGGTCGAACTCCAGCGGCGTGAGCTGGATCGGCCTGCCCTCGCGCAGCACCTCGTGGCCGGGGACGTCGATCGTGAGGTCGCCGATCTGCAGCACCTCGGACGGCTCGGCCTCGGTGCGCCGCAGGCGCGCCCGGATGCGGGCGACCAGTTCCTTCGGCTTGAACGGCTTGACGACGTAGTCGTCCGCGCCGGACTCGAGGCCCAGCACCACGTCGACCGTGTCGCTCTTCGCGGTGAGCATCACGATCGGCACGCCCGACTCGGACCTGATCGCCTTGCAGACGTCGATGCCGTTCATGCCGGGCAGCATCAGGTCGAGCAGCACGAGGTCGGGCTTGAGCTCGCGCAGCGCGGGCAGGGCACGGGCACCGTCGGCGACCACCGCGGTGTCGAAGCCCTCCCCGCGCAACACGATCGTCAGCATCTCCGCCAGGGCGGGGTCGTCATCGACGACGAGCACGCGTGCCTTCATACCCAACATCGTTGCACTGCCGGTCGGGCGTTCGCGCACCGCCCACGCTCCGTTGCTGCTGGTGGCGGTGTGCGCTCGTTCGGTCACCGGCCGGAACTGTCGTTCCACGTACCCCACCTCGCCCCGTTTGACCTGCTCGTCGCGGGAGTAACCGCGCGAGCGCCGCCTTTCGTTACCCGGGCGTTGTCATGTCGTGCGGACGGCGGAGGCCAGCCAGATGCGCGCGTCACCCACCTTGTGCGGGTCGGTGATCGCGGGCACCGCGCGCTCGTGCCGCGCGGCCAGGTCGACCTGGTGGGTGACCTCGGCGTCCCAGCCGTAGCCGTCGAGCCACTCGACCGGATCCTCCACGTCGGACTGCCAGCGGGCGTCCAGCGCGTCGAACCGCCGGTGCACCGCCTGCATCTGCGGCAGGTCGTGGAAGGCGCGGTTGACGTGTTCGAGGGCGAGGGTGCTGCCGCGGGCGGACAGCGCGCTCACCCAGTAGAGGACCTGTTCCCCCGCGTCCGGCGGCAGGAACATGAAGAGGCCCTCCAGCAGCCACGCCGTGGGCCTCTTCGGGTCGAACCCCGCGCGGATGAGCGCTGTCGCCCAGTCGTCGCGCAGGTCGCACGGGACGACGACCCGGTCGCAGGCGGGCACGGCGACCTGCTCCCGCAGGGCGTCCTCCTTGAACTCGAGCAGCTCGGGCAGGTCGAGCTCGAAGAGTCTTGTGCCCGGCGGCCACTGCAGCCGGAACGCTCTTGTGTCGAGACCCGCCGCCATGACGACCACCTGGGGGTGGGCGGCGGCGAGCAGCTCGTCGTCGAAGTACCGGGTGCGCAGGACGAAGTGGTCACCCGCGAGGGTGCGCACGCCGTTGAGGTCGCTCGCGGAGCCGGCGGCCGCCACGAGTCCTGCGGCGTACGGGTCGTGGAAGAGGGGGTGCGGGTGGGTTTGCTCGTTGGCACGGGCGGCAGCGATCAGGACCGCCGTACGGGCGACACCGACCGGAGGACGCTGCAGGACACGCTTCAAATTCGATTCTCCTATCACTCACAGTGACATCCGGACACTCGATCGTGTCAATCGGTACGCACGTGAGCGACCACTCAAGGAGTGAAGAGTGGTCCCAGAAGCGAAGAAAAGTTCACGTTTGACCGCCCGTCGACGACCTGCCAAGGGGCCAACCAGTTGATTTTCGCCAATCCGTCGTAGACCACGCCACACCGGGCCTGCAGCGACCCATCGGATTCGTAAATGTCGCGGGCCCGCGAGTCGTCGTCCTGCTCGCGTCTCGCGGCGCGCTCCGCCGCGACCTCGACGGGCACGCGCAGGAGGAGGTGGAGATCGGGCACGGGCAGCCCGAAGCGTTCGATCTCGAGCTCGTGGACCCACCGCACGAACTCGCCGTGCTCGTCCTGGTGCAGCCGCGCGGCGCTGTACGCGGCGCTCGACGCCACGTACCGGTCGAGCAGGACCACGTCGTGCTCCTCGAGGTCCCTGCGGATCTCGTCGGCCGCGCCGCGCCGGTCGAGCGCGTAGAGGACGGCCATGCCGTAGACCGAGTCGCTGAGGTCCCCGAGCCTGCCGTACAGACCGTCGCGGACCAGGTCGGCATGCACGCTCTGGCCGTAGCGCGGGAACGCGTGGCTCGCCACGGTCCTGCCCTGAGCGGTCAGAGTTTCGGTCAGTCCGGTGGCCAGAGTGCGCTTGCCGGCGCCGTCCAGACCTTCGATCACCACGAGCTTTCCCACGCCAGAACCCTAACGGGACCGGTTCCGGGCACTCACACGGCCGCAGTTCGTCCCCCACACGGGCGAAATCCGATCTTTCGATCACCAGAACGAGTGACTACGGTGAACAGTCACACGGCGCGTGTGTGAAGGGTAGGTGCCGCGGTGGCCGCGGATTCCGGGCACGCCGGATCGGTCGGAGAACCGAACGGGCACCCGACCGGGGGTTTGCCGACCCCGCTCGCCGAGACGCTGCGCTACGGGCCTTTCCACCGCGCACTGCGCGAGGCGATCGCCCACCGGGGCCTCTCGCTCGCCAGGCTGCGCGCACATCTCGAGCAACTGGGTGTCCAAGTGGGCCAGTCGACGCTCTCGTACTGGCAACGCGGCCTGCGCCACCCCGAGGTGCCACGCGCCATCAGCACGGTGCGCGCGCTGGAGACCGTGCTGCGCCTGCCGCCATCGTCCCTGTTGGACCTCATCGGCCCGCGCAACGCGAACACCTACGCCCCGCGCCCGGTCGCGACCTGGCCGGAGCCGGCGCCGCTGCTCGCGTCGTTCGAGTCCGTACCGGAGGCCGCGCGGGGCAACGCCGACCTCGAAGTGCTCTCCGTGCACGACACCGTCCAGATAGGCATGCACCGCGAGCAACGCTCCATCACCACACGGCTGGTCGTGCGCGCGGTGCGGCAGGGACCGGACCGGTACCTGGCGATGCACAACGGCGACGACGGCTCGCTGATCGAGAACGCGATGGTCAGAGCGGGTGAGGGCTGCCGGCAGGGGCGTCTGCGCCGGGAAAGCGCTTCCCGGAACCTCGCCGTCGAGATGCTGTTCGACCGGCGGCTCGCGGCGGGCGAGGAGCACGTCTTCAGCTTCACGATCGTCGACGACACCGGCAACGCGACGCCGGGCCACCACCGCACGTTCCGCGACACCTGCGGCTCGTACCTCGTGCAGCTGTCGTTCCACCGGCGCGCGATGCCCGCGCGCTGCATGAAGCAGTTCCTGGCCTCGGCCGACGCGACGCCGGTCGACGTCGACGAACTCGTGTGCGGGCTCGGCGGCGTCGTCAGCGCCTACTTCGGCGACGTCGGGCCGGGCATCGCGGGCATCGCCGTCGAGTGGAGTTAGGCCCGGGGTCCGGGGCGTCCCCGGCGGACACCGCCGGCGACGCGGTCCGCGCTCTTCGCGGACACACCTCGCCTGAGCTGGCGCGAGGAGAGCGAGGGGGCTAGAGACCGGCGCTCCGAAGAGCATTCCGGTTCCGGATTTAGGAGGAAGCCCTCTCATGGCCTCGCGTCGACCACGTTAGCAGCGATCCTGGTCAGTCCGACAGCAGTTTCCCGAGTTCTGACACCGTGGTGACGGTTCCGGTCTCATCCTGCGCCAGTCCAACGCGAATCGCCGGTGCGTCCTCTGTGGACTTCTTGCGGGCGAACAGGTCTCGCAGCCTCGTCACGGTGAAGTACTTGCGCCGCAACGCCGTCGCGGCGATCAGCTTGACGACGTCGCGGTTCTCCTCGACCCGGTTCCCCCACGACGAGCCGCGCAGGTAGAGGTGCAGCCAGGTGCCGGACCAGGTGTCACCCTCGCGCTCGAACATCACCGGCAGCGCGACCTTTCCCTTGCCCCGCATGGAAGAACGCGCGCGAACCGTGCTCGGCTCGAACGGCTTGCCCATCTGGTCGAGGTCACGGCTCATGAACCCGAACATCGACTCGGCGACGTCGTCGAACCCCTCGCCCGAGTACACGTTCACCTGCGGCACGACGTACTTCGCGGTCGACTTGATCCGCTGCACGTCGATGAACTCCGTCGCACCGTTCGAGGCGTCCGTGACGTCACCCGAGTGGACGACGCCGACGTCCTTCAGCTGCGTCCACGACACCTGGCCCTTGTACCGAAAGTTCTCGTCGAGGAGCACGGCGGACAGGTCGTAGTCGGTCCGCTTCGCGTGCTGCCTCCAGTGCACGAAGAACCGCAGCACGTCGCCGTCGAACGAGAGCTTCGACCCGCGCGGGAGCACGCCGAAACCCTCCTCGACCCCGGTGAGCGGCACCACGACGTCGAGCACCTCGTCGTCGACGACGAGTTCGGAGTACTCCGGCAGCCGCCTGACCAGCTCGTCCTCGACCACCGCGACGATCGGGTCGACAGCCTCCGGGGCGAGCGGCTCGCGGTCGTCGTCGGCGATCCACACCCTGCGCGCACGGGTCGCGAAGACTCGGGCCGTGTCCGGCGTCGTGCGGTTCTCCAGGTGCTCCAGCACGGAGACGAGCACGCGGCTCGACACCTCGGGCACCGCAGCCGCGACGTGCGTGGCCAGGTCCTCGGCACCGTTGCGGAGCAACCGGTCGACCTGCCGCAGCAACAGGCCCGGCGCGTTGGCGAGAATCCGGACCGCACGCCCGGTGTCACCCTCCGCGAACGCCATCTCGACCTGCCCTGCGAACGACCGCGCGACCTTCTCCCTGCGCGCCACCGCGAAGACGTCCTGCGCACGGTCGAACGAGTACTCGTGCGGGTGCAACCGCTCGCCGAGCCGCTTCCACGCCTCGCGGTGGGCGTTGACGTCCCCGAGTTTGCTCTCCGCCACCTCGTTCAGCGCACCCAGCAACGCCCTGCGCTCAGGCCGGCGGAACGACCGGAACCGCGTCGGCTCCTTCAGCGTGACGTCTCCCCCGGACGCCTCGGCCGCGAGCCGCAGCACGTCGGTGACGGTGTCGATGTCCCGCAACGGCTTCTGCGCCACCAGCCGGACCGCGTTGATGATCGCGCGGTTCTCCCTGACCGGCACGTCGAACTCGCCGTCGGCCGCCAGCACCGCCAGTTCACCCAGCAACGCCCTGTCGTTCTCCGCCAACGGGATCGGGCTCGTGGCGAACTCCTCGAACAGCCGCTGGACCTCGTCGTCGAGCGTGCCCCCGAGGTGCACGACCGTGACGCGGTCCTTGAGCGACGGGATCAGTTCGTCGTGCGCATCCAGCATTTCCTCGTAGGAGTGCTGGACCCGGCCGTACTTGGGCAGGTCGAGAAGGTTGCCGGTGGGCTCGACGCCCTGCTCCAGCGCGTCGCGCACGCACTCCCACCAGAACGTGAGCGTGCCCGGCACGTTGTGCGGGAACTCCTTGAAGTACGGGTTGTGCTGCCCGCGCGCCCCGATCAGCTCCTTGACCGCCCTGACGACCTCGGCGGCGAACCCCTCGGCGTCAGCGAGTCCGGAGACGTGTTCGAGCAGGTCACGGCTCGCCTTGAAGCCGGAACTGATCAGCGCGGCGTCCAACTGGCGCGCGAGGACGGCACCGTCACCCGGCGCGCCGTCGGAGGTGGGCACGCGCAGGGTCTTCTTGATGATGGTCGTCCGCACCCCGACAGTAAAACCCGCACGTCAACCGAGTTCGATTCCACCCGTTCGGGCACGATGTTGTTCGTTCTCCATCGCCTAACGTCGAATGGCATGAACGGCGATCCCTCCACCCCTTACAGCCGTGACCTGGGCGACGAGTTGCGCCAGGTGCGCGAGCGGTTCACGACCTTCCGCGCGAGGAAGATCGCCAAAACGCTCGGGTGGGACCCCGGCAAGGTCTCCAACATCGAGCACGGCAAGGTGCGGGCCACCGAGATCGACATCATCCAGTACCTGGGGCGCTGCGGGCGGAGCCAAGCGTTCATCACGGACTTCCTGGAGCGGTACCGGTCCGCGTTCAACCTGTACTTCGTGCAGGTGCCGACCAACCTGCGCACGATGGCCATGGCCGAGTCGGTGGCAGACAAGATCACCACCTACGACCTGACGAACATTCCGGGTCTGCTGCAGTCGGAGGAGTACGCGCGAGCGCTGTACGAGGCACGGGGTGTTCTCACGCCGGACCTGATCGAGGCCGCGATTCGGTTCCGGATGGAACGGCAGTCGATCATGCGAGGACACAACCGCCCGGCGTGCACCTTCTTCGTCCACGAGAACGCGCTGCGGCTCAAGGTGGGCAGCGACGAGGTCATGGAAGACCAGCTCATGAGGTTGCTCTTCCACACCCACGCCATCCGGGTCGTGCCTGCGGCGAGCGGTCCGGCGGGTGTGCTCCTGGCCCATTACGTGCTGTGGGAGTACGAGAAGCGCAGCGACGTGGCCTTCACGGAGTCCGACCTCGCGATGGTGTTCGTGCAGGACGACCTGGGCGTCAAGCGCTGCAAGTCGATCTTCGCGCGGCTGGATGCCCTCGCGCTGGATGAGGAACAATCGCGGTCGATGGTGGCGGACCTCGCCAGCCGATCGCGGGAGGACCTCAGTGGCCGGAGACTGTACTTGGCGTAAGAGCAGCTACAGCGGTGGCGATTCCGTCGAAAGCGACTGCGTTGAGGTGGCGTTCACCCGGGCTGTGCGCGTCCGCGACTCGAAGAACACCGCAGGCCCCGAGCTGGGATTCAGCACTGCCGCCTGGCAGAAGTTCGTCGAGGCACTTCACTGTTAGACGACGTGGAAGCGCGAGGGAACGGCCGCCGCCGTGGCAACGCTGGAGATCTGGTACGACCAGAAGCCGGACGACGACCGCGGTCCCCGGTGATCCTGCCATTGTGTTGGCGACACAGGACGAGTTGTCGGCCTTCATCGATCGGGTGAGCGCGGAGTCCGCTGCCCAGCCCTGCCCGTCGCTGATCGAGGTCTCCATCGCCGAGGACCCCTACGGCTTCCCCGCCGTCAACGCCGGTATCGGCGCCGATCGAGGGTACGTCCGGATCAGCGGCGCGGAAGATCTGCGGGTGACACAGGGCGATCCGGACACGACCGGAGAACTGGTCTACGACTTCCAAGGCCACGAAACGCTGATTCCCGCGAACTACGAAGTTCCTCCGGAGATCGTCCGATCGGTGCTGTCGGCCTACCTCGATCACGGTGGGCTGGTTCCCGTCGGCTTCCCGAACCTCGTCGAGGTCAGCTGAGCTCGGTCGCCGCCTGCCATGACAAGCCCTCGGGCCGCGATCCCTCCTTGGCCAGCAGCTCACGCAGTGCCTGCCGGACCAGGTCGAGCGGCACTTCGGAGTCAGCCGGGAACTCGTGCGCCGTACCGAAATACAGGTATCGCACACCGTTCGGGTTGACTCGCTCGCCCTTGCTGAACCACTCGCCGTCGTCACCGGCGTAGCGGACAGCACCGAGTGAAGTGCCCTGATCGACGCCGACCACCAGCTCGTGCTCCGGGTCATCGTCGGCGGTCTCGTCCACGGCGTAGACCGTCGCGGACTGGTAGTCCGGTCCTGCGTTCAGCAGCTCGGCCACAAAGCCGTCGATGTCGTCGTCGGTCCGCATGAGGGTGACATCCCTGCCGTGCCTGTACGAAGCCTCCAAGACGAAGCTCATCCTCGGGCTTCCTTTCCTCGGTAAGTCTGCTTGCCGCCTGGCCAGTGAACAGTCACGGTCTGACCCGGCTTGAGAATCCTCGGCAGCAGGCGGTCGCACGACCACCGACCGGTGTCGCAGGGCGCGTTGTTGACGGCGAGCGTAACGCTCTTCGCAGCCAGCCCGCGGAGCGCGGCGGCGAGCTTCACCTCGACGTGGGATGCCGCCCAAAGCGTGCCGCGAGCAGGGCCGATTCCCAGCTCTGTCAACACAGTGCGGGCCTGCTGCCAGTCATGTTCTCCACTGACGATGTCATGTTCAACACCGTTCTCGTCGACCCAGATCCCCGAGGTCTTGCCGCCTTCTCGAGTCGGCAGCCTGGCCAGCAGCGCGACGTGCCGCGGCGGCGGGGGAAGCAGTGGCGCGCTCGTGTCGCCGCTGTTCTCCAGGCGGTTGGCCACATCTGTCACGCTGGTGTGAATCATGGACAGCTTGCGTTGCAGCTCGTCGATTCCATCCACGACCTGCCTGAACCATCCGAGGACCTGCTCGAACTCGGCGTCGCCGCTTCCTGTCGCGACCTGCTCGATGAGACTGCGGGCCTCCTCGACAGCGTCGAGCGCGTCAGCCAGTTCGGTGAACGGCAGTCGCTCAACGCTGGCCCGCAGCGCTGCGATCACGTCCCCGAGCGTCGCCAAGCGCCCTCCCCCCACCTCGGTTGGGCGGTCAGCTGAGGCCCTCCGGCAGCGGCAGGTCCAGCGCCGTCAGGAACCGCCGCGTCTTGACCTCGACGAACACCGCTTCCTCATCGATGTCCTCGGCCTCGTCCAGCGCGAAGTCCTCGGGGTCCTCGTCCTCGGCGAGGTAGGCGAGCAACTCGGCCTGCTTGGCCGGTACGTCCCCGCCGCCGTGCACCTCGGCCCACCACGCGGCCAACCCCGCCGCCTCGCGCAACGTGTCGGTCGGGTCGGACGCGTTCGGGTTCTCGAAGTAGGTGCGCGGCGTCAGGCCCAGGTAGGCGACGCCCGTGCCCGGTCCGGCCGGGGTGTAGACGACCGAGGTGATGTCGCTGTCGTGGATGTCGATCCACAGCGACGGCTCCGCCAGGGGCGGCAGTTCGCCCTCGGACAACGTCTTCCACTGGCCGTGCTCGTAGGCATAGGTGCCGAAGAATCCCACGACGGACATGAAACAGGGGCCTCCCGCAGCGTGTGCGGGAGGCCCCTGTCAAAGCGCGCTCAGTAGCGGTAGTGCTCCGGCTTGAACGGGCCCTCGACGTCGACGTCGATGTACTCGGCCTGCTCCTTGGTGAGCTTGGTCAGCTCGCCGCCGAGCGCCTCGAGGTGGATGCGCGCGACCTTCTCGTCGAGCACCTTCGGGAGGCGGTAGACCTCGTTGTCGTACTCCTTGAACTTGGTGAACAGCTCGATCTGCGCGATCACCTGGTTGGAGAAGGAGTTCGACATCACGAACGACGGGTGGCCCGTGGCGTTGCCCAGGTTCATCAGGCGGCCCTCGGACAGCACGATGATCGTGCGGCCCGACGGGAAGATCCACTCGTCGACCTGCGGCTTGATGTTGTTCTTGCGGATGCCGGGGTAGCGCTGCAGGCCGGCCATGTCGAGCTCGTTGTCGAAGTGGCCGACGTTGCCCAGGATCGCCTGGTGCTTCATCTGGGCCATGTGCTCGACGGTGACGACGTCCTTGTTGCCGGTCGTCGTGATGACGATGTCGGCGATCGGGAGGACCGTCTCCAGCTTCGCGACCTGGTAGCCGTCCATGGCGGCCTGCAGGGCGCAGATCGGGTCGATCTCGGTGACGATGACGCGGGCGCCCTGGGCGCGCAGCGACTCCGCGGAGCCCTTGCCGACGTCGCCGTAGCCGCAGACGACGGCGACCTTGCCGCCGATCAGGACGTCGGTGCCGCGGTTGAGGCCGTCGACCAGCGAGTGGCGGATGCCGTAGCGGTTGTCGAACTTCGACTTGGTGACGGCGTCGTTGACGTTGATGGCCGGGAAGAGCAGCTCACCGGCGGCGGCCAGCTGGTACAGGCGCATGACGCCCGTCGTGGTCTCCTCGGTGACGCCGCGGATGCCCTCGGCGATGTTCGTCCACTTCTTGCCGTCCTTCTCGAGGGACGCGCGCAGCGTGTCGAGGACGATCTTCCACTCTTCCGAGTCGTTCTCGTCGGCCTGCGGGACGACACCGGCCGCCTCGTACTGGACGCCCTTGTGGACGAGCAGGGTGGCGTCGCCACCGTCGTCCAGGATCATGTTCGGGCCCTTGCCGTCCGGCCAGGTGAGCATCTGCTCGGCCGTCCACCAGTACTCCGGCAGGGTCTCGCCCTTCCACGCGAAGCAGGCGACGCCCTTGGGCTCCTCCTCCGTGCCGTGGGGGCCGACGACGACGGCCGCGGCCGCGTGGTCCTGCGTCGAGAAGATGTTGCAGGAGGCCCAGCGCACCTCCGCGCCCAGGTCGACCAGGGTCTCGATGAGAACGGCCGTCTGGATCGTCATGTGCAGCGAGCCGGAGATGCGGGCGCCCTTGAGCGGGTACACCCCGGAGTACTCGCGGCGGAACGCCATGAGGCCGGGCATCTCGTGCTCGGCCAGACGGATCTCCTTGCGACCGAACTCGTGGAGCGACAGGTCGGCCACTGCGAAGTCGATGCCGTTGCGGGTCTGCAACCGGTCCGCGGTCATTGCGAAGTCCTCCAAGGCACTTCAGAGAGGGTGTCGTCCGACCATACCGCCCTCTGATGCAC
The DNA here is from genome assembly GCF_024125735.1 of Lentzea sp. HUAS12. Classification (NCBI taxonomy): domain Bacteria; kingdom Bacillati; phylum Actinomycetota; class Actinomycetes; order Pseudonocardiales; family Pseudonocardiaceae; genus Lentzea; species Lentzea sp. HUAS12. The sequence continues at coordinate 7,973,530 of NZ_CP099738.1, read as the reverse complement.
CACTATGGCCCCCACGTCGGGTGAGGGAGGTCTCGGGTGTTGATTGCCGGCCCGGACACACGTGTCGTCGAGCTGCGCGTGCACGGCGTCCAAGGAACGACGCCGCAGACGCTCGTCGACGCCGTTGCGGCCGTGGACGTTGCGGGGGACGGACTCGGGCGCATCGTGCGTCCCGCGGACAGACTCCGCAGGCCCGCCCCCGGACCAGTGTTGCAGACCGAGGGCCGTCCCATCCCCCGCACGGTCGAGGGGTACCTGTGGGGCGGGATGACGTCCGGAGGTGTGGCGAAGGCCACGTGGGCGCTGCTCTTCCCGTTCAGCATCGCGAACGTCGCGCACTGGATGCTGCCGCCCGTTCCGGAGCGCAACCTGCCCGCCCACCTGCTCGGCATCGGCCTGCGGTCGCTGCTGCGGGTGTTCGCGCTGCTGTTGACGGCGCTGCTGGTCGCGCAGATCTCGGTGGTCAGCCTGGACCTGCTCGCCGCGCAGTGCCTGCGTCCCGGTACCGCCTGCTTGACCAGCATTCCGGCCGACGTGCGCACCTTCCCCTGGTTCCGGACGTTCCTGGGGCTGCTGCCGATCCTCGTGGTGGTCGGGGTGATGCGGCGCATCTCGCACGTCGAGTGGCGGATCGAGCGCCGGGAGATCGCGGAGGCCGAGGAGCAGGAGAAGCAGCCCGCCTCCGGACTGCCCGGCGCGCACGTGGCGACGGACCCGGACACGCCGGCGCTGCGGTCGTTGCACGTCGTGGCGGCGCTCGCGATGACGGCGCTGATCGCGCTCGGCGGGCCGTTGAAGCAGCTCACGGCCACCGGCGGCATGGGGGTCGCGATCGGCGTGGCGTGGACCGCGTCCCTCGTCCTGCTCGGTGTGTCCGTGCTCGGCGTGCTGCTGCTGGACGATCCCACGGGCGGTGCGCCTCATCGTGGCGGACGGTGGTTGCGCGCGGCTTTGGGCCGTAAGCCACGGCGAGTGTTGTTGGTGCTCTCGGTTCTTCTCGTGCTCACGACGCTGGGGCTGCAGGAGCAGCTGCCGTTGCGGGTGCCCGGCGCGGACGTGTCGGTGCAGGTCGTGGCGTTGCTGATGGCGTTCGTGCTGGTGCTGTTCGGGCTGATGCTGGTCCCCGCCGCGTTGCTGGCACGCGGGTCGTGGAAGGCACTGCCACGGGAGCTGCGGCCGTGGGCGGGTGGCTGGTTCGCGGCGCCGGTGCTGGCGATCGCCGGGCTGCTCGGCGGCGGGTTCGGTGCCGGGGTGGCGTTGCCGGTGCGCAAGGCGCTGGGATCGGGGCTCCAGCTGCCGGTCGGCTACAACTACATCACCCTGTTGTGGGGTGTGGCGGGTGTGCTGGCGCTGCTCAGCACGCTTGCGGTGGCATCGTTCACCGGTGCCGTGCGGTGGCGGGCGTTCCGCAAGGGCAAGGTGTGGGCGCGTGAGGCGTCGTTGCTGCACTCCGGACGGATGCGCGACCTGCGCACCGCGACGCGTGCGTGGTGGTGGGCGCGCTGGGAACGCAACCACGGCCATCGCATGATCATGATCGTCGCCGTCGTGCTGGTGCTCGGTGCCGTGCTGGCTTCTGTGCTCCGCGTGCAGAACGTGCCGCTGGCGTCGTGGACGGCGCCGTTCTCGGCCTTCGGCGTGTTCGTGCTGGGTTTGCTGGCCGTGTCACTGCTTCGGGCCGTGTACCTGGCGGCGCGGCAGCCGGAGTCCGGGCGGCGGCTGGGGATCATCGCGGACATCGCCCAGTTCTGGCCGCGGGAAGCTCACCCGATCGTGCCACCCTGCTACGCGCTGAAGGTCGTGCCGGAGCTCGTCGCGCGGGTCGAGGACCACCTGCGCGACCCCGGCACGCGGGTCGTCCTCTGTGGACACTCGCAGGGATCTTTGCTGGTCGCCGTGGCCGCCGCCCGGTTGCTGGAGGACCTGCCCGAGCACGACCGCGAACGGATCGGGCTGGTCACGGCCGGGTCGCAGCTGCAGTGGGCGTACCCGCGGGCGTTCCCGGCGGTGGTGCCGCACGCGTCGCTGGCCCGGCTCTCCGGTGGGCTCGACGGGCGCTGGCGCGCGTTGTGCCGGGGCACGGACCCGTTGGGCGGCGCGGTGATGACGTGGCGGCGGCAGGTGTTCGACGGGATGTTGCTCGGCGTCGGCTACCGCGAGGACGGCTCGGAGGGCGCGCTCGCACCGGCGTTGCGCGGGCCGACGGGCGCGTTGGTGCTGGGTGGCGACCACTGGCTGCCGGACCCGCAGCGGGGGCCGTTCCCCGGACGGCGGTGGCGGTCGGGGGTGTCGGGGCACGCGGACTACACGTCGGACCCGGAGTGGGACAGGGCCGTGGCGATCGCGGCCGGGTTGCTGCAGGTGGACGCGCCGGAGTCGCCGGCGCTGCCGTTCGCGCGCAAGTTCTAGCGGCGGCCGGTCTCCCGCTCCCACAACGACTCCGCGAGCTGCGCGACCGCCTTGTCCCGGTGCCTCCGGTAGGTGTTGAACGACAGGTGCAGCGAGGCCGCGACGCGTTCCTGGGCGCCGGCCGGGTGCAGGAACGTCCGGTCGATCAACGTGGTGAGGTCGGGCTTCAGCGCGGCGGCGGCGTCGGTGAGCAGTTCCCGCAGGGCCTCGGTGGGCTCGCTTGCGGCCCGCCGGACCATCCGGGACCCCAGCAGCGGGTTCTCCCGGAGGAGTTCCGGCGCGTGCAGGGTGCGCAGGGCGTCGCGGACGGCCTGCGTGAACTCCGGTTCGGACAGCGGCACCTCGTCGAGCACCGGCCGGCCGGTCTGGTGGGCGTGCAGCCGCTCCGCGTACTCCGCGACCCCGGACCGGCGCCAGTCGTGTGCGAACACAGGGAACCGCGCCTCGCCGACGTCGTAGGTGCAGACCGCCCGGAACCCGAGGGACTCCATGGCGGGCGCCCACAGTTCGTCGTCGCCGAACGCCCCCACGAAGCTCCACGCCGTGTCGTCGCCGATCAGGACGATCTCCAGCATCTGCCAGGCGACGAACAGCGTCAGCGACGGGGACGGGCGCTGCCCGTGGTCGCGGTCGAGGAAGAAGCGCCAGGCGCGCACCCGGTCGCCGGCACGCGGCGGCCCGTTCCTCGTGGCGTGCTCCCACATCGCGTCGGTGCCGGGGTCCACGCTCAGGTCGGCCTCTGCCAGGTCCAGGTAGGCGCCGAACCCCCGCGGTTCGCCGGACTCGGTGCGGAACACGCGGAAGTCCTCTGGCCGTCGCCTCATCCAGTGCGCCACCAGCCCGGCCTGCTCAGGCCCCTGCCAGCGCTCGGTCATGGCGACGATCGCCGCACGGTCGGCATCGCGCAGGCCGTCGGCGTACGCGCGCATCGTCGGCGGCAGCGACGCCAGCGCGGGGAACGGGGACCGGGCGCCGTTCAGCGCGACGGTCCGCACCATCAGGTCGAGCTGTTCCCGTTCCGCCGCCGTGGCCCGGACCTGGGCCTGGAACACGTCGAGCTTGCGGCGGTACAGGTCGGCGTACCGGCCGGGGTCGCGCCAGCGCAGGTCGGCGACCAGCGCGTCGCGGACCACGTCGTGCGGGTGCAGTCCGTACGGGGACTCGTCGACGAACACCTGCGCCCGCAGCCACGCGAACACGTCGTCGGCGTCGTCGCCGGTCATCGACCGCAGCAGTTCCTCGGTCGTGACGAGCAGCAGCGCGCACACCTCCAGTGCCGTGCGGTGGCGGGCGCTCGGGACCTCACCGATCAGGTGCGTCAGCAACGCCCCCAGGTCGGGCAGGTCCGCGAGGGTGTGCGGCGTGATCCCGCGGCGCACGGCGTCGACCATCATCGACAGCGTGAGGGGGTGACCGCTGCTGCCCTTCAGCAACCGGTCGTGCGCCTCCGCGGGAACGTCCTGGGCGTTCAGGTAGGCGCGTCCGTCCTGTTCGGACAGGTTGCCGAGCGCGAGAACCCGCATCACCGCCCGCCACGCCGGGTCGGCCCGCCACCGCGGTCCCGGGCCCCGGCGACCGGCGATCACCACCAGGCACGACTCCGGGAGCGACGGCAGGTACTGCTCGCGGACCCAGTCGTCGACCGGTTCGAGCAGTTCGTACGTGTCGAGGAACAGGACCGCCGGCGCGTCCTCGGCGGGGACGGGCAACGCCTCCCGCCCGAGTGTCAGGTGGCGCGCGTCGACCCGGACCGGGTCAAGACCCTTCTCGGCGGCGATGCCGGCGAACACGTCGAGCAACGCGCTCTTGCCCACCCCGCCCGGTCCGTGCACGAAGAGCACTCCGGTGCCGCCCAGGGCCTCCCGGAACACCGCGACCTCCTCGTCGCGACCCGTGAAAGACCACCGCCGCAGCTCGCGCAAGGTGTGTCCGAGTGAGGGCATGCACCCGACAGTAACCAAATCCTGCCCAGCGGATCGGGCACCGGATGGGCACCCGCACGGGCTGTCGGTGGTGCGGCGGGACGGTGACGATCTTGGTGGAACACCCCACCCCTGGAGGACGTCATCATGGACCAGAGCCCTGCCGAGTTCCCGAGCAACTGGGGGCGCTGGGGCGACGCGGACCAGCTCGGCACCGTCAACCTGATCACCGCGGAGGCCCGCGCCCGCGGTGCCGCCGAGGTGCGCACGGGACTGTCGGTCTCGCTGGCCCGCAAGACCCCGACCCTGCCGCTGATGGGCGGGCCGATGGCCGCGCTGCGGGCGAACACCACGGCCGTGCAGACGATCATGTCGTTCACCGGCGCCTCGCCGATCGCGATGGCCGAGCTGATGCTCGTGACGACGCACCACCCCGAGGTCACGCACCTGGACGCGTTGTCGCACATGGTCGTGGACGGGCAGGTCTACCCCGGGATCGCGCAGGCCGCGAGCTCCGGGCCCACGGGTGTCGTCCACGGCGCCGCGGACGTGTTCGCCGGCGGGATCGTGACCAGGGGCGTGCTGCTCGACCTGGCGCCCGGCGGCATGCTGCCCGACGGGCACGCGGTCACCGCGGACGACCTGGACGCCGCGGCGAAGCGCGTGGACGTGGTGGTCGAGTCCGGTGACGCCCTGGTCGTGCGGGCCGGTTGGGACCGGGTGCGCGACGACGGCCGGCCGCTGCCGGGGATGACCTCGGGCGCGGTCCGGTGGATGCACGACCACGGGATCTCCCTCTACGCCGGGGACATCGGCGACGCGTCGCCGCCGGTCGAGGACGACGTCCCCGGTGCGCTGCACCGGCTGGGGCTCCTGCGCCTCGGCCTCCTGCTCGTCGACGGAGCGCAGGCCGAGGAGCTCGCCGCGGTCTGCGCGGAGCAGGGCCGGCACACGTTCCTGTTCGTGGCGGCGGTCCCCCGCATCCTCGGCACCACGGGTCTGCCCGTGAATCCGCTGGCCGTCTTCTGATCCGGCTCCTACTGTCCCGGTCATGCTGACCGGTGATCTCGTCCGCCTGCGTCCCGTCGAGCCGGAGGACGCCGACTCCCTGCACCGCTGGCACAACGACGACGAGGTGATGCGGTGGCTGCAGAGCTACTTCCACACGTCGCTGGCCGGGACCCGCAAGCGCATCGGCGACCGCCAGGAGAACACCTACGAGAAGGTCACCCTCTGCATCGAGACGCTGGAGGGCAAGCTGATCGGGATCGTCGCGCTGCGCGACGCCGACCCGATCAACGCGCGCGCCGAGGTCGACATCTACATCGGCGAGAAGGACCACTGGGGCGGCGGGTACGGCACCGACGCGTTGCGCACGATGTGCCGGTACGGGTTCGACACGATGCGGCTGCACTCGATCCAACTCGGTGTGGTGGAAGCGAACGAGCGCGCGATCAAGTCCTACCAGAAGGTCGGCTTCCAGGTCGACGGGCGGTACCGGCAGTCGTTCTTCCGCGACGGCGAGTGGTACGACTCGTTGCTGATGTGCGTGCTGAAGGACGAGCTCACCTGAGCGCGGGTGCGAGGTGGCCGATCGCCTCGCGCAGGTGGTCCTCGACCGACGCCGTCGAGACCACGACCAGTCCGGACGGGCGGTGGTTCACCCACCGCTCGACGGCCAGCCGTGCCGCCGCGCTCACCGCGGCGGCCAGCACTTCGGCGGCTTCGCGGGACTTGCCGAGCCTTTCCGCGATCACGTCGGCGATCGGCGGTTCGATCGAGGCGACCGAGTCCAGGTAGGCCTGGCGCAGCGCCGGGGCCGAGGTGATCAGCGCGAGCGCCTCGGTCGGCGGTTCGCGGTACTGCTCGGTGAACGCCGCGATGATCGAGTCGACCAGCTCTTCGCCGGATGGCCTGTCCCGCAACGCTTCGGCGACCTTCAGCGCCCTGGACGCCGTGATGCCGGCGACGATCGCGTGCTCGCGGCTCGGGAAGTAGTTGTTGTAGGTGCGCGGTGAGACGTTCGCCGCCTCGGCGATCTCGTCGACCCTCACCTCGTCCACGCCCTTCTCCAGGGCGAGCCCCAGCGCGGCGGCGGCCAGTGCCGCTCGGGTCTCGGCCTTCTTGCGCTCACGCAGTCCCACGCCGCTCACTCTAGAGACCTGTTGCGACACGATCACTACCGATTGACTTTCGATAGATCACTACCGATACTCGATGCATGATTGCTGAACGTTGGGCCGTGACGGCTCTGCGGGTGTTCCTGGTGGCACTGTTCGCCGTCCTCGTCATGCTGGAGACGCTCTCCCTGCCCGGCCAGTACGCGTACATGGCGCAGCAGAACCCGGAGGAGGCCTACCTGCGGTGGCCCTCGACGATCGTGTCGGCGTTCTGGGTGGTGTGCGTGCAGGTGGTGATCGTGGCCACCTGGAAGCTGCTCACGTTGGTGCGCAAGGATCTGATCTTCACCGAGGCTTCGATCAAGTGGGTGAACGTGATGGTCTGGGCGATAGCCGCGGCGTGGGTCGTGCTCATCGGGGTGTTCCTCTGGGTCGGGTTCAACGCCGACGACCCCGGCGTGATCGTGCTGTTCTTCCTGTTCACCTCGGCCGTCAGCGTGATCGGGCTCGTGATGGTCGTGATGCGGGCGCTGCTCAAGCGCGCCACGGAACTCCGCTCCGACATGGAAGCGGTGATCTGATGGCGATCGTCGTGCGCATCGACGTCGAACTGGCCAAGCGCAAGATGAGCGTCGGCGAGTTCGCGGAGAAGGTGGGGCTGACGCCCGCGAACGTCGCGGTGCTGAAGAACGGCCGCGCGAAGGCCGTCCGGTTCAGCACGCTCGAAGCCATGTGCCGGGTGCTGGAGTGCCAGCCCGGCGACCTCCTCGAATTCGTCGAGGACGAGGAGTCAGCCTAGGTTCTTCGCCAGTCGGTCGGCGGCTTCGAGCCGCCCCGACTCGGCGAGCAACCCCACCGGTGCCAGCACGTAGTCTCGGTCGACGGTGATCTCCGCCGTCCTGAGCACCGGTCGCAGCACGGGGTCGGTGCGCAGCGCCTCGACGATCGGCCCGATGTCCGGCGTGTGCCGGAAGACCCCGCCGGACAGCACCAGCAGCCCCGCGCCGTGCGGGCCGAGCTGGCCGTCGACCTGCCGCAGGTGCCTGCGGACCGCCAGGATCGCCGCGAACGACGCCAGCTTCACGTCTACGGCCGGATCGTCCGCGAGCCAGTCGACGTTCTCGGCGCGGAACTCGGCCTCTGCCGTCAGGTCCTCGGTCGTGAGGCGTTCCGCGTGAGCCTCCTTCACCACTCCCGGCGCGGACCAGCGCATGCCCAGGTCACCCTCGACGGTGCGGCGGTCCGGCGGCAGCGCGACCGTCCTCTCCAGACCTTCGCTGTCCACGGCCGACACCGCCGAGTACACGTCCGTGGTCGCGCCGCCGACGTCCACGACGAGCACCGCGCCTTCACGGTCCTGGTGTGCGAGCCGGGACACGCCCGCCAGCACGGCGTCCGGCGTGACGGCCCTGACCAGCTGCCGGAACCGCGGCCCCTTCGACAGCCCCTTGCCGCCGATCACGTGCTGGAGGAACGCCTCGCGTATCGCCCTGCGCGCCGGTTCCGGGGCGAGCCGGCCGACGTCCGGCAGCACGTTCGGGCAGGCCACCACGGTCCGCTTCGCCAGCAGCCGCAACGCTTCCGGCTGGGCCTCGACGTTGCCCGCCAGCACGATCGGCACGGCGACGCGGGCGAGCTTCGCCGCGTTGTGCAGCAGCACCTTCTGGTCGCCGCCGTCCGTGCCGCCGACCAGCAGGACCAGGTCCGGGGTGGCCGCGCGGAGCGCCTTGACGTCGACCGGGCCCGCGCTGACGTGCACGATCTTGGCACCGGCACTCAGTGCGACCCGGTAGCCCGCCTCGGCGCTGACGACTCGTTCCTGGCCGACGACCGCGAGCCTCAGCCCACCGCCGGCGGACGAGCACGCGAGGATCTCGCCGTCGCCGACCTCGGTACGCAGGGCGTCGACGCCCTCGAGGACCTCCGGCGGCGTGGTCGGGTGCTGCCCGGTCCGGACCAGCTCGCCCTCGGGGGTGACGAGAGCGGCCTTGGTCCAGGTGGAACCGACGTCGAGACACAGGATCACCGGGTTAGCTTGCCATCATGAAGCTCACGCCCAAGGTGATCCTCGAAGGAACACGGCTGACCGGCAAGACGGACCTGGCCTTCGCGTTGAACGAACACCCTCGGCTGGTCGGTCACCGCCGGTACCGCTACCACTCCCCGTTGATCTCGGCGGAGTGGAGCGGCTTCAGCAACGAGCCGTGGGGGCGCGGGCTGATCGACTTCTCCCCCGAGGAGACCGAACTCGCGATGGAGACCTACGAGACGTGGGTGCGGATGTTCGAACTCCAGCGCTACTACTCGTGGATCGTCGACCGCTTCCACCTGTCCACGCTGGCCTGTCAGGCACGGCAGGGGCGCGAGTTCGACTTCGGCTGGCTGGAGGAACGGCTCAAGCCGCTCAACTTCGCGATCGTGCTGTGCACCCGTCCCGAGGACACGTTCGAGGAGGCGCGGGAGGAGCGGCTCAAGATCAGCGCCAACCCCAAGCAGTACGTGTCGCTGGAGCCGTTCATCGAGGAACAACAGCAACTCCGCGCGCTGGCGGCGAAGTCGGTGCTGCCCGTCTTCGAGTTCGACGTGACGCGGCACGGGCCCGACGACGTGGCCGCGTGGCTGGACGAACGAGGTCTGCTGACGCTGTCCTAGTCGTCCGCCTTCTCGTGCACCACCTTCATGAACGCCCCGAGCTGCGCGAGCTCGACCGGCGTGAAGAGGTCCACGAGGTACTCGCGCACCGTCCCGACGTGACCGGGCGCGGTGGTGCGAAGCAGGTCCTTGCCGACCTCGGTCAGCACGGCGAGGATGCCGCGCTCGTCGGACTCGTGCGGTTCGCGCCGCACGAGTCCCGCCTTCTCCAGCTTGCCGATCTGGTAGGTCAACGAGCTCTTCGACACCACGACCCTGCGCGCCAGCTCGGTCATGCGCATGCGGTTGCCCGGCTGTTCGGACAGCACGACGAGCACGTTGTACTGCGCGTGCGAGAGGCCCGCGTCGCGCTGCAACTGCTGTTCGATCTGCCTCTCGAGGAGGTGGTACGCCTGGACGAAGTGGTGCCAGGCGTTCCCCTCCTCCTCCGAGAGCCACCGCGCGTTCTCCATGGAGCGCAGGTTAGTTGGTGCTCCCGGACTTTCCTGTCCGTTCACCCTGCTTGCCCAGCACCGAGTTGCGCCGGCTGTAGACGAAGTAGACGACCACGCCGAGCGCCATCCAGACGAGGAACCGGACCCAGGTGAGCGCGGTCAGGTTCAGCATCAGCCAGGTGCAGGCGATGATCGCGAGGATCGGCACCAGCGGCACGAGCGGCACGCGGAAACCGCGCTCCAGATCAGGCCTGGTCTTGCGGAGCACCATCACGCCCGCCGAGACGAGGATGAACGCGAACAGCGTGCCGACGTTCACCATCTCTTCGAGCTTGCCCGCCGGGAAGAAGCCCGCGGCGATCGCGACCAGCACACCGATGATGATCGTGATGCGGGTCGGCGTGCCGTGGCTGCCGGTCTTCGCGAGCCCGCGCGGCAGCAGTCCGTCGCGCGACATGGCGAAGAGGACGCGGCTCTGGCCGAGCATCAGCACCATGACGACGGTGGTGAGACCGGCGAGCGCGCCGACCGAGATCACCGTCGCCGCCCAGTCGACGCCGTTCTGCGCGAACGCGCTGGCGAGCGTCGCGCGCGTGCCGTCCGGCTGCGTGGCGAGCTCCTTGTACGGCACCATGCCGGTGATCACGAGCGTCACGGCGACGTAGAGCACGGTGACGATCGCGAGCGAGCCGAGGATGCCGCGCGGCACGGCCTTCTGCGGGTTCTTGGTCTCCTCCGCCGTGGTCGCCACGACGTCGAAGCCGATGAACGCGAAGAACACGATGCTCGCGGCGGCCAGCATGCCGAGCACGCCGTAGGTGCTGCCCGAGTAGCCGGTGATCAGCGAGAACAGCGACTGCTCGATGCCGGTGTGCGCGGCGGGACCGGACTCGGCGGCCGGCGGGATGAACGGCGAGTAGTTCTCGGCCTTGATGTAGCTGATGCCGAGCACGATCACGAGCAGCACCACCGCGACCTTGATGGCCGTGATGACCGCGCTGACCCGCGAGCTGAGCTTCGTGCCGATGACCAGCAGGACGGTGATGACCGCGACCAGGAGCACGGCGCCCCAGTCGAACTTGATGCCGTCACCGACCTCGGTCTTCACGTCGAGGCCGAAGAGCCCCAGCGTCGTCTGCAGGTACGCCGACCAGCCCTTGGCGACCGCGGCCGAACCGACCGCGAACTCCAGCACCAGGTCCCACCCGATGATCCACGCGGCGAACTCGCCGAACGTCGCGTAGGAGAAGGTGTACGCGCTGCCCGCGACCGGCACCGTCGAGGCGAACTCGGCGTAGCACAACGCGGCCAGCGCGCAGGCGATCGCCGCCAGCACGAACGACAGCGAGACCGACGGCCCCGCGATGTTGCCCGCGGTGCTCGCGGTGAGCGTGAAGATGCCGGCACCGATGACGACCGCGACACCGAAGACCGTGAGGTCCCAGGCCGTCAGGTCCTTGCGGAGCTTGGTGCCCGGCTCGTCCGTGTCCGCGATCGACTGCTCGATCGACTTCGTGCGCCACAACCCGTTCCCCGGCACGGTGCATACCTCCTTGATGGATCCCCGATCGGCCCACCCTAGAGGTATCCACCAGGTGAGATGCCGATAGCCGTTCACCACGGGTTTGTCCGGTGTTCTGTCCAGCGGGCGGGGAAGCCGCCTGGGGAGGCGAGCCGGCGCGACCGGTTCAGCGAGCTGCGGAGCCTCTCGCAAAACGAAGCCGCCCCGGGCGGTGGGCCCGGGGCGGCTTCGCAGTCAGTTCAGGATCAGGAGCTGGCGACCGTGGACCGGTCCAGGTCCGGCTCCAGGTAGATCAGCCGGGCCTGCGGCACCTTGTTCCGCACCCGCTGCTCGGCGTCGTTGATCGCCTGCGCCACCTCGTCGAGCGGCAGCCGCGGCTCCAGCGCGATCTTCGCGGCCACGAGCAGCTCGTCCGGGCCGATGTACTGGGTCTTGATGTGGATGACGCGCTGCACCTTGCCGGCGGCCAGCTCGTCGCAGATCACGTCGAGGTCCTTGTCGGACGCGCCCTCACCGATCAGCAGCGACTTCATCTCGATGATGAGGATGATCGCGATGACACCGAGCAGCACGCCGATGGCGATCGTGCCGAGTGCGTCGAAGACCGGGTTGCCGGTGACCGTCGCGAGGCCGACGCCGATCAGCGCGAGGACCAGACCGATCAGCGCGCCCGCGTCCTCCAGCAGCACGACCGGCAGTTCCGGCGTGCGCGAGTTGCGGATGAACTGCCACCAGGTCGCGTCGCCCTTGATGAGCTTCGACTCCCTGATGGCCGTCATGAAGCTGTAGGTCTCGAGACCGATCGCGACGACGAGGATGCCGACCGCGACGATCGGGCTGGAGAGCGCCTCGGGGTGCTGCAGCTTGTGGATGCCCTCGTACAGCGCGAAGACCGAGCCGAGGGTGAAGAGCATCAGGGCGACCACGAACGACCAGAAGTAGCGGTCGCGGCCGAAGCCGAACGGGTGCAGCCTGGTGGCCTTGCGCTGGGCCGTCTTCTGGCCGAGCAGCAGCAGGCCCTGGTTCGACGTGTCGGCGACCGAGTGCACCGACTCGGCGAGCATCGACGACGAGCCGGTGATCAAGAATCCGATGAACTTGGCCACCGCGATACCGGCGTTCGCCACCAATGCCGCGACGATCGCCTTGGTCCCGCCCCCTGCTGACACGCCTGTCTCCTCGCAACCAGTCCGGTTTGTCCGGGCGAACCTTAGTCGTTCCCCGCCGTGGCGCGGAAAAGTTCGGCGGAATCGACACCATCCGGGCGGATGAGCACCGCCGGGTCCGACGCGGGCAGCCACACGGACTCGCCGCGTGCCAGCCGCAACTCCTCGCCACGGGCGTTCGTGAGTACCACGGCACCGGCCGTGCAAATCATGATCTGCGGGCCTTCGTGGTCGACCCGCGTCTCGCCGGTGAGGTCCAACCTGGACAGTTCGAACTCCGGCGCGGGCGTGCGGTAGACGCGGACGCCCGGCTGGACCTCCTCGCCCAGCAGCACTTCCATGTCACCACAGGTGAAGTCGAGCACGCGCAGCAGCTCGGGCACGTCGACGTGCTTGGGCGTGAGGCCGCAGCGCAGGACGTTGTCCGAGTTGGCCAGGATCTCGATGCCCGTGCCGCGCAGGTACGCGTGCAGGTTGCCGGCCGGCAGGTGGATCGCCTCACCGGGCTGCAGCACGATGCGGTTGAGCAGCAACGCCGCCAGCACGCCCGCGTCACCGGGGTAGGACTCGCCCAGCTCGAGGATCGTGCGGCACTCCAGGTCGAACTCGCCGTGCTCCTTCACGTGCAGCACGCACGCGTCGAGGACCTGCGGCAGCAGCACCGACAACGACGTCTGCGGCAGCGTGATCAGCATCGTGAACAACGCGCGCAGGCCCGACGAGTCCGGCTGCGCGACCAGCATCTCGGTGTACGGCGCCAGCGCGGGCGCGTCCAGCGAGCGCAGCAGCGCGACCGTCCGCGCCGGGTCGCGGAAGCCCGCCAGCGCGTGGAACTCGGTGAGGGCGCAGACCAGTTCCGGCTTGGCGGCCGGGTCCTTGTAGTTGCGGATCGGCGAGTCGAGCGGCACGAGGCGTTTCTCCTCGGCCGCGAAGCCCTCGGCCGCCTGGGCGGCGGACGGGTGCGCCTGCAGGCTCAGCGCCTCCTCGGCGGCGAGCACCTTGATCAGGAACGGGAGCCTGCTGCCCCACCGCTGCGCCACGCGCTGACCGAGCTGGCCGTCCGGGTTCTCGGTCAGCAGGTCGAGCAGCGAGCGTTCGACGCCGTCCGCGCCGACGACGCGGGACGGGTCGCCGGGGTGGGCGCCCATCCACAGCTCGGCCTCGGGATGGGGTGCGGGCACCTCCTTCCCGAGCAGCTCGGCGATGGCCGTGCGTGAACCCCACGCGTACGGCCTTACCGCGTTGTGCAGCAGGTCCACTTCTGAGTCAGCTCCCCAATCAGTACGGGTTGCCGCCGAGAGTTCCGGCGGCGAGCCCGAGGTACAGCGCGGCCAGTTCGAAGCGCAGCGCGAGGAGCGCGGCGCTGACCGCGTCGCCTCCCGCCACCTCGACGGCCGGCTCCAGCACGTCTGCTCCCGGCAGGGCGTCCTCGGCGGCGTGCCTCATCGCGTCGGCCGCCGGGCCCTGGCGCACGGCCAGCAGCAGCACGCGCACGAGTCCACTGCCCGGCTCGTCGTCCGGGTCCGCGAAGAGATCCGCGCCCGACGTCCCCTGCACGGCGCGGCGGTGCAGCACCGAGCGGGTCACCGCCTGCGGGTAGCCGGCGACGTCGGAGGCGACGCCGGCGAACGTCGCCAGCACGCCCGCGCCGTGCTCGCCGACCGCGGTGGCGACCTCGTCGAGGCCCCACAGCAGCGGCGTGCGGTCGGCGACGCGCAGGGCGAGCGACTTCGCCGGGTTCACGAACGACTCGTGCACCGGGTGGTCGCGCTCGGCCTCGCGGTCGAGCTCGTCCGCGATCAGTTCCACGTCGGTCTTGAGCAGCCCGAGCGAGTGCAGCACCAGCAGCCACGCGGCGAGCGCGCGCGGGAAGCTGAAGCCCGGCGGCACGTCGACGCGCGGCGGCAGCAGCACGGCCCGTCCGGCGGCGGCCGCGGCGATCGGACCGGAGTCCGGCGCCGTCAGCAGCACGCGCGCGCCCCGGCGGACCGCCCTGTCGATCGACTCGGCGAGCACCCGGTCGCCGGGGTCCTCGGTGTGCGCGAGCACCACGTCGAGGGCACCGACCCACGGCGGGACCTCGTCGACCGCGACCACCGGCACCGAGCAACCGGATCCGAGCAACGCCATGACGACGCCCGCGACCGCGACCGCGTGGCCGGGCCGCGTGATGAGCACCACCGCGCGCGGGCGGTCGGCGAAGATCCGTTCCACCCCCGCCTCGGCCGCGGCCTCGGCGGTGGAGCGGACCTGCGCCCCCGCACGGGCGGCGGCGCGCAGCCAGCCACCCGTGTCGGCGTCGGCGAGGCGGCTCGAGTCGTCGAGCAGCGTGTCGTCGAGCACCTACGTCACCCGGCCGCCGGCGGCTCGACCGCCTCGTCCAGCAGCAGCACCGGGATGCCGTCGCGCACCGGGAACGAACGACCGCACGAGGTGCACGTGAGGAAGTCCGCCTCCGGATCGGTGGGCGTCCCGACCTGCAGCGGCGCGTGCTCGGGGCACGGGCAGGCGAGGATCTCCAGCAACTGCTCTTCGAGCTTGACGGCCACGGTGTTCTCTCCTCAGGCCCGCACGATCGCGAGGACCTCGTCGCTGAGCGCGGCGACGGCCTCGGGGGTGGCGGCTTCGACGTTCAGACGCAGCAGCGGCTCGGTGTTCGAGGCCCGCAGGTTGAACCACGACCCGTCCGCCAGCTGCACGGTGAGACCGTCCAGCTCGTCGATCGTGACGCCGTCCTTGGAGCCGTACGCGTCCTTGATGGCGGCGATCCGGCCGGCCTGGTCCTGCACGGTGGAGTTGATCTCACCGGAGGCGGCGTAGCGGTTGTAGACCGACGTCAGCGCGGACAGCGGGCCGTCCTGCTCACCAAGCGCGGCCAGCACGTGCAGCGCGGCCAGCATGCCGGTGTCGGCGCGCCAGAAGTCGCGGAAGTAGTAGTGCGCGGAGTGCTCACCACCGAAGATGGCGCCGGTCTTGGCCATCTCCTCCTTGATGAACGAGTGGCCGACGCGCGTGCGCACGGGCTTGCCGCCGTGCTCGGTGACGATCTCCGGCACCGCGTGCGACGTGATCAGGTTGTGGATGATCGTGCCGCCGGGGTCCTTCGCGAGCTCGCGCACGGCCACCAGCGCGGTGATCGCGGACGGGCTGACCGGGTCGCCGTTCTCGTCCACGACGAAGCAGCGGTCCGCGTCGCCGTCGAACGCGACACCGGCGTCCGCGCCCTCGGCCTTGGTGCGGGCCTGGAGGTCGACGATGTTCTTCGGGTCGAGCGGGTTCGCCTCGTGGTTCGGGAAGCTGCCGTCGAGCTCGAAGTACATGGGGATCACCTCGATGGGCAGGCCCTCGAAGACCTGCGGCACCGTGTAGCCGCCCATGCCGTTGCCCGCGTCCACGACGATCTTGAGCGGGCGGATGCTCTTCAGGTCGACCAGTTCGTTGAGGTAGGCCGCGTAGTCGACGAGCATGTTCCGCTCCTCGAACGTGCCCTTCTCGACGTCCTCGGCGTCGGGGACCTGGTTCTCGGCGTCCTGGCGGATCTGCGCGAGACCCGTGTCCTGGCCCACCGGCGAGGCGCCCGCGCGGCACATCTTGATGCCGTTGTACTGCGCCGGGTTGTGGCTCGCGGTGAACATGGCACCGGGCAGGTCGAGCTTGCCGGACGCGAAGTAGAGCATGTCCGTGCTGGCCAGGCCGATGCTGATGACGTTCACGCCCTGCGCCTGCGCACCCTCGGCGAACGCGCGCGAGAGCTCGGGCGACGAGTCGCGCATGTCGTGCCCGATGACGATGGCGGGCCCACCGACCAGGCGCGCGAAGGCGGCGCCGAAGTCACGAACCAAACCGGCGTCCAACTGTTCGCCGACCACCCCGCGGATGTCGTACGCCTTGACGATGCCGGACAGGTCACGCACGCCGCACACTCCCAGGGAACTCGCTCTTGACGGCCACTGGTCGAGCAGCCTACCGGCGAGAAGATTAGTGGTGCGTGTGGTCGGTTCAGTCCTCGTGGGGATCGGGCAGGACCCGCAGGTGCCCACGCCTGTGAGAGCCCGCAGGCACGTCGGGCAGCTTCGGGCTGACATCAGCCCGCCCGGCCTCCCGCACGGCCTCGGCCAGCGCCGTCAGGTCGTCCACAGTCGGCTCGGGCGCCGCGAACTCACCCTGGTGCCTCACGACCTCCCAGCCACGAGGCGCCGTGAGCCGCAACGCGTGCTCCTCGCACAGGTCGTAACTGTGCGGTTCGGAGTACGTGGCGAGCGGCCCGACGACCGCGGTGGAGTCCGCATAGGCGTAGGTGAGCGTGGCGACAGCCGGGTTAGCACACCCGGTTCGCGAGCACCGTCTCACGCTCCGCACGATCCGGGACGATAGCGCGTCCACGGGAAGCTGTGTGTGAGGCACGCTGTGTTTAGTCCTCCGGGGGAGCAACTAGGCTGCTCGGTTGTGGTGATGGCACGGGGTTCACAACGGCAGAATTCGCCGCGTCGGCGCAACCGAGACCGGCACGGCCGGGGCCTGCGCGGCCCCCTGTACCCCGCCACCCTCCCCGCGGCCCGTTCCCGCGCGGAACGCTTCGACGCCCTGGTCATCGAGGCCCTGGAGCCCATCGAGGCCCGCTGGCGCACCGAACTCACGCAGCTCGACGTGGCCGTCGACGACGTGCCCGAGGTGCAGGTCGAGGGCGAGGACGGCGTCGTGGAGGACGGCAACGTCCCCCTGGCGCGCCTGCTGCCCACGGGCTCCGACAACCGTGCCCGGATCGTTCTCTACCGCCGGCCGCTGGAGGCCCGCGCGAAGGACGGCGCCGACCTGGCCGACCTGGTGCACGACGTCCTGGTCGAGCAGGTGGCGAACTACCTCGGGCTCGACCCGGACGTGGTGGACGAGGGCTGAGACGCCTCTCACACCTGCCGCCTGCGGGTGGGCACCGCGGTCAGCAGCGTGAACAGCAGCGCCGCCGCCTGCCCCAGCAACAGGAAGTCCCGCAGGGTGCTCGACATCGACACCCGGACCTCCGCCCCGCCGGACGGCAGCGGCACCCCGACCAGGTGTCCCCAGGCCCGCACCACGGGCACCTGCACGCCGTCCACGAAGACCTGCCACCCCGGCTCGTCCTCGGCGGCCAGCACCAGCACCCGCCCCTCCCCGCCGGGCGACACCTTCACCGCCACGTCGGGCAGCGTCACGTTCACGGGCGCCACCCCATCGGCTGACACCGAGTCCGGCGGCTCCCCGCCGGTCCGCGCCCGCCGCGCCAGGTCGGGCGCCAGCAGGACCCCGGTGTCCGCGGTCAGCCGCACCCGCAGCACGGGCCGTCCGTCCGAAGCCCGAGGTGCCTCCGACACCAACTCCCCCGCGGCCTCGCGGACCTTCGCGGCGGCGGAGTCCGACGGCAGCACCACGAACGAAACCCCGGACGAAGCCGCCTGAGCCAACGCCATCTTCACCGCTGGAGGGGCCCCCTCCAGCAAGGAGGAGTTCCACCTACGCAACCGGGCGGGCGACGACGCGGTGGGCACGAGGTCGTCGTCACCGAAGGCGGGCATCCGGCCGGCGACCTGCCGGGCGGGCGACCCGAGGATCAGCACCGACCGGCCGGACCGCTCCAGTTCCGCCGTCAACGACGTGTTCAGCGCCAGCCCGCCGCCGGCCTTCAACGGCCCGGACCGCAGGTCCAGCAGCCCGGCCACCCCGAGGCTGACCAGCGTCACGACACCGACGACGTACACGGCCCGCCGCACCCGGGCCAGACGGGCGATGCCCGGCGGGACCCCGCGCTGACAGCCGGCCAGCACCACGCACACGAGACCCCACGCCAGCACCACCAGCGGCGCACCGGGCCAGGCACCGACGGCGGCCACCGCGGCAAGGGCCCCGATGGCCAGCACGATCACCAACAGGCCGGGCAGCATCAGGGCGTTCGGCCGCAGCACCGCGGCGGCGAAGCCGGCGGCGACGAAGACCGAGCACACGATCAGGTTCGGCGGCGGCGACTCGAAGGCCGCACCCAGGCCGTTCAACACCATTTCGGGGTGTTGCAGCAACACAGCGGGCCACGGCAGGAGGAGCGCCATCGGCAGAAGCACGATGGCGAACAGGGCGGCGATCCGGCGGGCGCCGCCCGTCACGGCGATGAAGCCCACGAGAGCGCCGACGATCACCACGAGGTGCGTCAACGGCGAGAAGGCACCCAGCACGGCGACACCGATCGCGGTCCCGGAGGCCATGGGCAACCAGGCGTGCGTGGACGACGCGCGCAAGACCGCGTACACGCCGGCGAAGACCACGGGCGTGACGATGTGCACGACGACGACGTCGAGACGGCCTTCGGACACGGCCGTTGTCGCGACCGGCAGCAGGCCGTAGAAGGCGGCGACCACCGCGCGCACGGAACGGCGTACCCGCAGGCCTCGGGACGCGATGTACGCCGACAACGCGGCGAGGGGGATATCGCCGAGCAACAGCAGTGCGACGGCGAACGACGGGCCGCCGGGGACCAGTCCCAGCACGGCCAGGGCGGCGGGCGCGGGGGCCGCGGTGCCGCCGAGGACCGGGTGCCACGACGACAGGTACGTCGACCAGACCGACCCCGCCGAGCCGACCGGGAGCAGGCGGCCGCCTGCCAGGTCGAGGCCGAGGCGCGACCAGTTCGCGACCAGCGCGACGACGGACAGGCCGAGCACGAGCAGGACCGGCGGCGACAGCAGCAACGAGCGGAGCACCCGCGACTGGTCGACCTCGACGAACACCACACCCGGAGCGGCGCGCGGTCCCGGCGACGGCCGGGGTCGCGGTGACGGGCGCAGGGCTCCGGGCAGGGCGGCGTCCACGGAGACGACGACGGGCGGGCGGCGCAGACCGGCGACGCGGGGGCGCCCGCGCGAGGCACCGGCCGGCAGGGCGGACGGGCCGACGGGTCGCGGGTCCACTTCGGACGGTTCGAGCCACGTCGAGCCCGCATCGGTTGCAGGCAAACGACCCAGCGCGGCGTCGGCTTCGACGCGGCGGCGGATCAGGAACGTCGCGCCGGCGCGGACCGCGTTGCGCAGCCGGGTGAGTCTGCTGGTGAAGAGCCCGCGGACGACAGCGGAGCCCCGGCGGGCGCGGCGGCCTTCGAGCAGACGGCCTCTCGTGAGGAGGTAACGGGCCGCGCCGACCTCGGCGTGTGCGTCCGCGAAACGCCGGAGGAGCAGGAAGCCCAGGGCCCGCAGCAGCGACAGCACCAGCAGCCGCGGAAGTCCGATCAGGAACGAGGAACCTGAACAATTGACCAAGAAAGTGCGCATGCCGTGCGCGCGGTCGACGCCCCGAAATGACGGGCCCGGCCGCGCCATGGCCGCGTCCAAACGGCGTGCGCCTTTAGTTGCGGCGCGTGCATGTCGCATGCGTGCGACCGGTACGCACAGGACCAAATGACCTGAGCGATTAGCGCGCCAGCCGAAGTCGAGATCGTCGCGCAACAGCGGCATCGCTTCGTCGTAGCCGCCGAGGCAGTGCCATACCTCACGTTTGATCAACGATCCCGCGGACGAGACGGCGAGAACCTCGGTGCTCTGCTGAAACGATGCGGAATGTTCCGCGGAGGACAGACCCGTCTGTCGATGTCCTGAAGAATCCGTCGAGAGACCTGCCTCGACGACCAGACGAGAATCCACCCAATCGAGGCACAGCGGGCCGAGCACCGCGGCCGACGGAGACACCTCGGCGGCGGTCAGCAACGCGGCCAGGCAGTCGGGTTCCGGGGCGCTGTCGTCGTGCAGCAGCCACAGCCACCTGCCGGGATCACCCCACCGTTCGACAGCGTGCTCGACGGCGATGCGCACGGCGGTGCCGAAGCCGGTGCCCCGCGGTGCGGTCAGCACCCCGTCCAGCAGATCTCCCGCCTCTGCCAGGACTTTCGCCGTCCCGTCCGTCGATCCGGTGTCGACCGCGATCACGTGCCGTGGACGGATTCGCTGGCGCCGCAAGGCAGACAGCGCCGTGCTGAGCCACTGGTCGCCGTCGTGGCAGACCAGGACGCACAGCACCGGCGCCGTCCGGAGCCTCGGGTGAGGACTTGTCACGTCCTCAAGTTAAGGCAGAAAGATCACGCTTCTGACCGACTAGACGGCTCGCTTCTTCAACTTGCGGCGTTCTCTCTCCGAGAGACCGCCCCAGATGCCGAAGCGTTCGTCGTGCTGGAGTGCGTACTCCAGGCACTCCGAGCGCACCTCGCAGCCCAGGCAGATGCGCTTGGCCTCCCGCGTCGATCCACCCTTTTCGGGGAAGAACGCCTCGGGATCCGTCTGGGCGCAGAGCGCACGCTCCTGCCAGTCCTGCTCGTCGGCAGGGTCGAACAGGTACGACAGCTCGCCCTGCACGACCGGCTGAGTGACGTGATCTTCTTCGAGCTCTTCGAATTCCTGCATTTCGTCCGCCTCCTCGCCTTCCGCTCTCCCCGGTTGGCGGACGCCAGACGCCGTTCCCACAACGACGAATGACACCGATGTGATTACACCTGCGTCACAGCGGGCGGTCAAGCGGAGTCCACACGTCGGGGGATATTCGCGCGGATGGCCGCAAAAACCTTGACGGACCGCACGGACGGTGATTCACGTGTCGCAACCCGTCCTCGAACGGCCCACAGGGCCAGCCGACACGCCACACTGGAGGGGTGAAGCGATCAGCGGTTCGCCCCAGCCCACTGTTCCTCGGCCTGCTCGCGGCGACGGCCGCCGGAGCGGCCCTCACCCTGCTCGAAGGCGACGCCGCCATCATCACGGGCACCATCCTCTTCGTACTGGCCGGGTGGGCGGTGACGCTGTGCCTGCACGAGTTCGGGCACGCCGCCGTGGCGTACAAGGGCGGCGACTTCTCCGTGCGCGAGAAGGGTTATCTGACCCTCGACATCCGCCGTTACACCGACCCGGTGCTCAGCATCGTGCTGCCTCTCGTGCTGCTCGTCATGGGCGGGATCCCGCTTCCGGGTGGCGCCGTCTGGATCAACCACCACGCGCTGCGCTCGAAGAAGATCGAGTCGTTGGTCTCACTCGCGGGACCGCTCTCGAACCTCGTGATCGGCGTCCTGCTCACGCTCGTCGTCGCGGTCTTCTCGCCGCCCGTCGCGCTGGCCTCCGCGATTTCGTACCTTGCTTTGTTGCAGGTGCTGGCGTTCGTGCTGAACATCCTCCCGGTGCCCGGCCTCGACGGCTGGGGCGCGATCGAGCCGTTCCTGCCCTACGAGGCCCAGCGGTTCGGCGCCAAGGCCCGGCCGTGGGCGCCGCTGGTGCTGTTCGCCGTCCTGATCGCCTTCAGCCAGGTCAGCCAGCTGTTCTTCTGGGCCTCGAACGCGGTGTTCGAGCTCATCGGCGGTGAGCCCGGCTACGCGTACGCGGGCATGTCGGCGTTCATGTTCTGGCGCTACCTGTAGGGGCGGATCGGCGCTGTGGAAGCATGGGCGGGCGTGAAGGTCGTAGCACTCGTCGGCGGGGTCGGCGGCGCCAGGTTCCTGCAGGGTCTCAAGGCACTCGGGGCGGATGTCACCGCGGTGGTCAACACCGGTGACGACGTCTGGATGCACGGGCTGCGCATCACGCCCGACCTCGACACCTGCATGTACACCCTGGGCGGTGGCATCGACACCGAACGCGGCTGGGGTCGCGAGGGCGAGTCGTGGACCGTCAAGGAGGAGCTCGCGGCGTACGGCGCCGAGCCGACGTGGTTCGGCCTGGGCGACCGGGACATCGCGACGCACCTCGTCCGCACCCGCATGCTGCGCGCCGGCTACCCGCTGTCCGCGGTGACGGAGGCGCTGTGCGACCGGTGGAAGCCGGGCGTGAAGCTGCTGCCGATGTCGGACGACAGGGTCGAGACGCACGTCGTCGTGGAACTCGACGGTGAGACGAAGGCCATCCACTTCCAGGAGTGGTGGGTCAAGCACCGGGCCGGGCTGCCCGCGAAGTCGTTCGCGTACGTCGGCGCCGAGACCGCGACCGCCGGACCCGGCGTGCTGGACGCGATCGGCCAGGCCGACGCGGTGGTCCTCGCGCCGTCCAACCCGGTCGTGAGCGTCGGCACGATCCTCAACGTGCCCGGCGTGCGCGACGCGTTGCGCAAGACCGAGGCGGGCGTCGTGGGCCTGTCGCCGATCATAGGCGGGAAACCGTTGCGGGGCATGGCCGACGCTTGTTTGGACGCGATCGGTGTCGAGACCTCGGCCGAGGCGGTCGGGCGGCTCTACGGCTCCCGCAAGTGCTCCGACGACGGCATCCTCGACGCGTGGCTCGTGCACACCGGCGACCGGGCGGACGTGCCCGGTGTCGCGGTGCGCTCCGTCCCGCTGCTGATGTCCGATGTGGACGCCACGGCGCAGATGGCCCGTGACGCGCTCGAACTGGCCGGAGTCGAAGTTGACTGACCACGCCGCGGCCGCGCTCGAGCTGCTGCCGGTTGCGGGACTGCCGGAGTTCCGCCCGGGAGACGACCTGGCCGGTGCGATCGCGCAGGCCGCGCCCTGGCTGCGCGATGGTGACGTGCTGGTCGTCACGTCCAAGGTGCTGTCCAAAGTAGAGGGACGGCTGGTCCGCGTGCCGGCCGATCCCGAGGAACGGGACAGGATCCGGCGCGAGCACGTCGCCGCGGAGTCGGTGCGGGTGCTCGCGCGCAAGATGCGCACGCTGATCACCGAGAACAAGCTCGGCATCGTGCAGGCGGCGTCCGGAGTGGACGCTTCGAACGTGGCGGGCGACGAGATCGCGCTGCTCCCGGTCGACCCGGACGGCTCCGCGGCCTCGCTGCGCGCCGCGCTCAAGAAGTCGCTGGGCGTCGAGGTCGCCGTGGTGGTCACCGACACGATGGGCCGCGCGTGGCGGGTCGGCCAGACCGACGCCGCGATCGGCGCGTCCGGCCTGCGCGTGCTGCACGACTACGCCGGCGCGGTCGACCAGCACGGCAACCAGCTCGCCGTGACGCTGGTCGCGGTCGCCGACGAGATCGCGGCGGCCGCGGACCTGGTGAAGGGCAAGCTCGGCGCGGTGCCGGTCGCCGTGCTGCGCGGGTTCGACGTGGTGGACGACGGTTCGTCGGCGCGCGACCTGGTCCGGCCGACCGAGGAGGACCTGTTCAGCCTCGGCACGGAGGAAGCCCGCGCCCAGGGCCGTTCGGAAGCCGTGCTGCTGCGCAAGTCCGTGCGGTTCTACTCGGACGAGCCGGTCGACCTGGCCGTGGTGCGCCGGGCCGTCGGTGCGGCGCTCACCGCGCCCGCGCCGCACCACACGAAGCCGTTGCGGTTCGTGCTGGTGCGGGAGAAGCGCGCTGAGCTCCTTCGCGCCATGCGCGAGCAGTGGGAGAGCGACCTGCGCGCCGACGGGTTCACCCCTGAGCAGATCTCGAAGCGGGTGCGCCGCGGCGACCTGCTGGTGGAGGCACCGGAGATCGTCGTGCCGTTCCTCGTCCGCGACGGAGCGCACACCTACCCCGACCCCCGCCGCGCGGACGCCGAGAAGACGATGTTCACGGTCGCCGGCGGCGCCGCCGTGCAGGGCCTGCTGGTGGCGCTGGCCGCCGAGGGCCTCGGCTCGTGCTGGGTGTCGTCGACGATCTTCTGCGCGGACGTGGTGCGTTCCGTGCTGGGTGTTCCCGCCGACTGGGAACCGCTGGGCGCCGTGGCGGTCGGCCACCCGGTCGAGCCGCTGACGCCGCGCGAACCTCTTGAAGGGCTGATCGATCTGTGACACTGCACGCCGACGCCGTCTCGACGCTGAGCCGGTTCTCGGGCCAGGACGCGCTGAAAGAGGCCTACCTCGGCTTCCTGGCGGCCCGTGAGGACGCCTGTCAGCGTTCCTGCGAACCCGGCCACCTCACGGCCTCCGCGCTGGTCCTCGACGCCACCGGGGAGCACGCGCTGTTGACGCTGCACCCGCGCGTGGGCCGGTGGCTGCAACTCGGCGGCCACTGCGAGCCGGAGGACTCCTCGCTGGTCGCCGCAGCCCTGCGCGAGGCCACCGAGGAGTCGGGCATCCGCGGCCTGCGCATCGAGCCGACGCCGATCCACCTCGACGTGCACCCGATCACGTGCTCGCTCGGCAAGCCGACGCGGCACTTCGACGTGCGGTTCCTGGTGCGCGCGCCCGTCGGGGCGCAGCCGGTGCGGTCGGAGGAGTCCGTCGACCTGCAGTGGTGGCCGCTCGACTCGTTGCCGGACAACGTGGACGACCTGCACCCGTTGATCGACAGCGCGCTGGCCCGCCTGCGTTAGAACTTGCGGTAGTCGCGCGGCGAGAACCTCGGGGCTCGCCGCGGCCGCCGCAGCCCCGCCGCCTCCAGGTACATCACGGCGCGGTGGCGTTGCGGCTGGTACGGCTCGAGCAACGCCATCATCGCGTCGTCGTCGCCCGGTGTGCCGGTCAACGCCCACGTGACGTTCTTCGCCACGTGGTAGTCGCCGACGCTGACGGCGTCCGGGTCGCCCCAGGCCCGTTGCGCGACCTCGGCGGACGTCCACACGCCGATGCCGGGCACCTTCTCCAGCAGCTCGCGGCTGCGCATCTCGGCGGCCTTCTCCAGCCGGTGCGCGACCTGTGCCGCGTTGATCAGCGTTCGTCTTCTCGCTCCGTCGAGCCCGCACTGGTGCCACTCCCAGTCCTGCAGGCCCAGCAACCGTTGCGGCGTCGGGGGAACCTTCAGCGGCTTCGGTCCGGGAGCGCTCTCACCGAACCGGCGGCCGAGCTCGCGCCACGTCCGGAAGGCCTCCACGCCGGTGACCTTCTGCTCCAGGATCGAGGCGAACAGCAGGTCCCAGACGCGGTTCGTGGCGCCGAGCCGCAGCCCGGGCCGTTGCCTGCGCGCCTCGGCGATCACGGGGTGGTGGGCGACGAACTCGTCCACCGTGTCGTCCGCGCCGAGCAGGGCGGGCAGGCCGTCGAGCAGCCACGGCCCGCCCTCACCCCACGCTTGCGCGAGCACCTCGCCGGTCGTCCTGGTGATGTGCACCGTGCCGGGACCGCACGGCGTGTTCGCCGCGAACCAGACGCCGCCCTCCGTGCTGAAGGACGGGTCGCCCGGTCCGCGGCGCAGCCTGCCGAGCACCGCGCCCAGGTCCAGTGGGAACGGTGGAGTCCAGGCTCTGCTAGTGGCGCGGCTCGAAACGTTGCCGAGCGAATTCGTGGTCGGACGGGCGCAGCGCGGTGCCGCCCCCACGTCCTCGTACTGGTTGTACGGGGGCGTGGGGGCGGTGCCGCGCTGCGCCCCGCTGGGCGCGGATTCACCGTCCACGTTTTGAGTCACGCCACTAGGCATCCGTCGAGAAGCGCACGCTGGCCTCGGGCAGCACCACACCCGGCCAGACCCGCGCTCCCCCGATCAGCTCACACCGCGCGCCGATCACCGCGGAGTCGCCGACCACGGCGTCCCTGAGAACCGCACCGGCCTGCACGAGCGCACCGGCACCCACGATCGAACGCTCCACCACGGCACCCTCACCGACAACGGCGCCGTCGAACAGAATCGCGCCATCGAGCACAGCACCTTCAGCGACGGTGCAGTTCGCACCGACCGTGCTGCCGCCCTTGACCGTGGCACCTTCGTGCACAGCAGAGCCTTCGAGCACCAAGTAGTCGCCAGGCTGTGCAACTGCGGCAGACGGAGCAACGCCCCGCACGAGGTCCGCGGACCCCTGCACGAACGCCTCCGGCTTGCCGAGGTCGAGCCAGTACGTGGCGTCCACGTGCCCCTGCAACCTCTTGCCCGCCTCGAGCAGCCCGGGGAACGTCTCGCGCTCCACCGACACCGGCCGCCCGGCGGGAATCGCGTCGATCACCTCACGCCGGAACACGTAACAACCGGCGTTGATCTGGTCCGTCGGCGGGTTCTCCGTCTTCTCCAGGAACGCCTGCACGCGCCCCTCCTCGTCCGTCGGCACGCAGCCGAACGCACGCGGGTCCGCCACCTTCACCAGGTGCAGCGTCACGTCCGCCTCGTGCTCGCGGTGCGTGTCGACGATCCCCGTCAGGTCGACGCCCGACAGGATGTCGCCGTTGAACACCATCACATCGCGTTCACGCAGCTTGTCGGCCACGTTCCGAATCGCGCCCGCCGTGTCCAGCGGCACCTCTTCCACCACGTACTCGAGCTCCAGCCCGAGCCGCGACCCGTCCCCGAAGTACTCCTCGAACACCTCGGCCTTGTAACTGGTCCCGAGCACCACGTGCGTGATGCCGGCCTCCTTGATCCGGGACAGCAGGTGCGTCAAAAATGGCACCCCCGCCGTCGGGAGCATGGGCTTGGGGGCGGACAGGGTCAGCGGGCGAAGGCGGGTGCCCTTGCCCCCGACCAGCACCACAGCTTCGACGCCGTGCACCTTTTTCCTCCTCCGCGTTACAGCGAGCCGTTCGACGGAATACTCTGACACGAAGCAGATCGTCATACGGGATCTGGTCCCGGCAAGGAGCTAAATCCGACATGGACCCCCGCGACCGGGCCGACGCCTTGCTCGCCCGCGCCCGCGCACGTGGGCGGAACATCGTGACGCCGGACAACATGACGTCCCCGATGGACGCCTCCGACACGCAGCAGATCCCTCGCGCGCTGGTCAACGCCGTGGACCCGCGCCGCGACCCGGACTCGACGATGATCCTGTCGCCCGCCCAGATGGGTCAGCAGCGACCGCACCAGGCGCCGGGCGCTCCCATGCCGACGCAGCCGCTGCCCGCGCAGCAGGCGCCGGCGGACGACGCGGAGATCACACAGGTCGTGCAGCCGGGCCTGATCCCGACGGTGTCGCACCACCAGCAGAAGCGGAACACGCTGTCGCAGCGGCTCAGCGGCGACATGTGAGTCGCGGCACGCGAGCGTTGAGGCTGCACTGGTTGGCGCCGCAGGGCTAGCGGCAGGCTGACGCAGGGGGACCCCGTGGAGTCGGGTCACCCGCAATCGGCGTCGGTTTTGATCAGATCGGCGGGGTCTGGGGCACAGCCCCAGCCACCCGACGAACTCAGGACTTCCGGGTCACAGCCCACACCCGCAACGCCAACCCGGCCTTCAACACAGCACGGAACGGCGCCCACACCACCCCGGTGTACCGATCAGCCAGGTACCGGTAAGCACTCCGGTGGTGCTCCCGAAGCATCCGATCCGAAGACCGAGCCGTCGAGTGCCCGCCGATGTGGACCACCTCGGCCTCGGGCACGTAGACGTTCAACCACCCGGCGGCCCCGACCCGCTCCCCGAGGTCGACGTCCTCGAAGTACATGAAGTACCGCTCGTCGAACCCCGAGACCGAGTCGAAAGCCTCGCGCCGCATCAGGAAGCACGACCCGGACAACCACCCGGCCGTCCGCTCCACCGGCTCGGTCTCCTGCCGGTACGCGCGGGTCCAGGGGTTCGACTTCCACACGGGGCCGAACACCGCGTGCCCCACCCCGCGCCCGATCGAGGGCAGCAGCCGGGCCGACGGGTAGACCTCACCGCTGGGCTCGCGGATCAGCGGGCCGAACATCCCGCCCCGCGGCCACCGCTCGGCGGCCGCGATCAACGCGTCGACGCTGCCCGGGGCGAACTCGATGTCCGGGTTGGAGATCAGGATCCAGCCGACGTCGGGTCCCAGTGCCGCGACGCCGCGGTTGGCGCCGCCGCCGTAGCCGAGGTTGCCGCCGGTGGGGACGAACGTCACGTTCTCCCGCGCGGCCGCGAGCTCCTCCGGAACGCCGTCGGTGGACCCGTTGTCGGCGAGGATCACCTGCACCGGACGGGAGGTGGCCTTCTCGAGGGTGTCCACAAAGGGAGCCAGCGTCTCGCCCGGCGAGTACGTGACCGTCACGACACCAAGTCCGTCGCCGTAGTTCACGCGCGCCACCCTAGCGCCGCCCCGCTTCACCTACGGCGGCGCACCAGTGCCGCTCGCTCGTAGGCCAGGCGGTGGCGGTCGGCGCTGACCGCCCACGAGAAGTCCTTGGCGCGCTGCTGCCCCGAGGCGGCCAGGGCGGAGCGGCGGGCCGGGTCGTCCAGGAGGTCCGCGATGGCCGCGGCGATGTCGCCGGCGCCCACGCCGCAGTACGCGACGGCCTCGCCGCCCACCTCCGGCAGGGAGAGGCGGCGGGTGGTGAGGACGCACGCGCCGCAGGCCATGGCTTCCAGCACGGGCAGGCCGAAGCCCTCGCCGAGCGACGGGTACGCGACCAGTTCGGCGCCGCCCAGGAAGCCCGCGAGCTGTTCGAACGGCAGGTAGCCCGCGCGGATCACGCGGATGCGGTGCGGCACGGAGTCGAGGGCCCGTTCGACCTGGCTGTCCCAGCCCGGCTGGCCCGCCAGGACCAGGGCGGGCGGGTCGGAGCGGCCCACCATCGCCTGGGCGAAGCCGCGGATCAGCGCCGGGACGTTCTTGCGCGGTTCCAGGGCTCCCAGGAACGCGACGTAGGGCGTGTCCCCCAGCGCCAGCGTGCGGCGGACGGCCAGGACCTCGTCCGGGGACGGCGGGTGGAAGCGTTCGGTGTCCACGCCGTGCTGGGCGATGTGCAGGACGCGGCGTTCGGCGCCGGCCACGCGGACCAGTTCGTCGGCGGTGGCCTGGGACGGGACCACGCACAGGTCAGCGCGCCGCAGCGACGCCCTCGTCCAGGCGCGGAAGAAGCGGGCCTTCACTGAGGAGTGCAGCACCGGGTCGGTGAAGAACGTGGCGTCGTGCAGCGTCACGACCGAGGCGGCCTTGCCCGCCAACGGAAGCGTGTAGTGCGGGGAGTGCACCACGTCGACGCCGAGCGTCCGGATCAGGCGGGGCAGCGTCGTCTGCTCCCAGGCCAGACGGGCCGTCCTGGTGGCGACGGCGTCCGCGGCCCTGACCACGCGGGCGTTCGGGGCGATCTTGCTGAACAGCTCCTCGTCGCGCGGCTGGCAGACGACGGAGAGTCTGGATCCGTCGGCGTCGAGCGCGGCGACGAGCGAATCCACGTAACGGCCGACACCACCACGGTCTGCGGGGATCGCGGTGGCGTCGATCAGCACGCTGGGTTCGACATTGGCCACGATCAGCTAGCGTAATGTCATTTGCTTTTGCGTTTAGCGGGAATGCGCTAATCCGGCTGTACAGCGTGGGCGCCCCAGACACCCTGCGCTGTCTTTGCCCAGGTGAACTCACTCGCCCGAGTGATACCGGCCTCGACGGTGTGATGAGGATCGGCTATGACGGCCCTCAGTCCTTCCGTCAACGACGCCAGGTCGCCGCGCCGCACCACGGTTCCGGCGCCGCCCGCCACCTCGACCAGCGCCGGGTCGTCGGAGTGCACGACGGGGACGCCCGCGGCCATCGCCTCCAGCACCGGCAGGCCGAAACCCTCGGCCAGACTGGGTGCTGCCAGCACGGACGCCCCCGCCAGCACCGAGGCGAGCCGCGCGTCCGACACCCTGCCGAGCAACGTCACGTGCGGCGCGCGCAGGTCGACGCCGCCCCACCCCTGGGGACCGACCACGACCAGCGGCACCTCCAGCCGTTCCGTCGCCCGCACCAGCAGGTCGAAACCCTTGCGCGGCTCGACCGTCCCGATGGCGAGCACGTACGAAGGGGGCAGATCGGTTGCGGGCGAACCGACCAGTCGCGTGACTCCGTTCGGCACCACGTGGACCGGAATTTCCACGTGCACACAATTTGCCAATTGAGATGCCACGGCCTGTGTGGGGACCACCAGAGCGCGTGCCTCCCGGGCCGCCCTGGCGATCACCTTGCGGTGCCAGGCGACCCCGCGCGGGGTCAGCGTCTCCGGGTGCGTCCACGGCACCACGTCGTGCACGGTGACGACCGCGCCGGGCAACGGCGCGAGCGGCGTCGGGGCGTGCACGTGCCGGCCGAGCCTCGGTGGGAGACCGCGCTCCCACAACGCCACCAGCGCCCGGCGCGGCAGCCTGATCACGCGGTCGGCGTTCGCCGTCGCCGCCGTCACGACGGACCAGCCGTCCGGCGCGTTCTCCCTCAACGCGCGCAACAGCTCCGCCGTGTAGCGGCCGGTGCCGCCGGGGATCGGGGCGTTGAGTTGCTCGGTCAGCACTACCAGCTCGGGCACGTCGCGTACCGTCTCACGCCGTGTCGGCAGTCAGCACCGTGGTGGTCGTGACGTGGCGGGGCCGTGACCACATCACGGCGTGCCTGGACGCCCTCAGGGCCCAGAAGAGTCCACACAGGACGATCATCGTCGACAACGCGTCCGACGACGGCACGGCCGAGCTGATCAGCGCACACCCCGGTGGGCACGAGGTCGTGCGGCTCCCCCGCAACCGCGGCTACGCGGGCGGGCTCGCCGCCGTCCTCGACCGGGTCGACACCCCGTACGTCGCGTGGCTCAACGACGACGCGGCACCGCACCCGTCGTGGCTCGCTGAACTTGAGAGCGCTCTCGAAGCCGACCCGGCCGCGGCCGCCGCCACCTCGTCGATGCTGCTCACGGACGGCTCGACGCAGTCCGTCGGCGTGGCGCTGACGGCGGACGGCCACGGCAGGGACGTCGTGCTCGCCGGGCGCGAGGTGTTCGGGTTCTGCGGCGGGGCGGCGCTCCTGCGGACGGCGGAGCTCAAGGCCGCGGGAGGCGTGCCGGCGAGCTTCTTCTGCTACTACGAGGACACCGACACGGCCTGGCGACTGCGGCTGGCCGGGCACCGGGTGATCTCGGTCGGACCGGCGCGGGTCCGGCACAAGCACGGCGCCACCACCCGGCCGGGTTCGGTGCTCTTCCACCGCTGGAACGAGCGCAACCGGTTGCTGATGCTGCTGAGGTGCGCCCCTGCCGGCGTGGCGCTCACCCAGCTCGCCCGGTTCCTGGTGATCACGGCGCTGCTGCCGCTGCGCAAGGACGTCCCGGACGCCGCGAACTTCCGGGTCGGGCTGCGGGCGCGGGTGCTGGGCGAGGTGCTGCTCAGGCTGCCGGTGACGCTGGTGCAGCGGCTGCGGATCAGGACCAGGACCTCGCGCAGGCAGGTGTGGCAGGACTGGGCGGGCAGATGAGAACGGCGTGGCTGTTGACGTTCGGCGGCGTCGCGGCGCTCGTGCTCGGCATCGGCGCGTCGATCACGCTCACCTACGGACTGGTGTTCGTCGCCCTGCTCGGCGGCCTCGCCTACGCCCTGGGCGTCAGCGGCCTGTCCCAGCGCAAGTGGATCGCGCTGCCCGCGTTCGTGCTCGGCCTCGTCACCCCGTTCCTGCTGCTGCACGGCGTCCACAGCGTGCTGATGCACCGCACCGGGCAGGTCGAGCAGTGCACGGTCACCTCCAAGGACGAGCACCCGTTCGCCAAGTACCCCCGCGTCGACTACGTGCTGGCCTGCCCCAGCGGCGAGGCCGAGCTCGACCGGGACTGGAACGACCGGCTGAAGACCGATCAGGCGCAGGTCGTGGTGGGTGCGCCCCTGCTGCCGCTGTGGGCGGACGACAGCCGGTGGAACCTCCTGGTGGTCACAGGCGTCTCCGGAGCGATGATCCTCCTCGTTCCGGTCGCGCGGTTGCTCGGGAAGCAACCGTGAGGCGGCCAGCACCACTCATCGTGATCGGGCTCGCCGCCGTCGCCACCGCGGTCGTGCTGGGAGCCGTCGTGCCCGAGCAGTTCGAGCTCGCGGTGCTGTTGCCGTGCTGCCTGCTGTCGCTCGCGTTCGCGTGGGGCGTCGGCAAGCTCGGGCCGGCGTGGCTCGTGCTGCCCGCCTTCATGGTCGTGATCCCCGGCACGGCGGTGCTCGTCGGCGACGGTCACCGCGCGCTGATGGACGTGCTCGCCACGCCCCAGACCTGCGCGGTCACGAGCGTCGAGGACGTGCCGGGGCCGGACAACCCGGTGTTCGCGCACCGCGTGACCTGCCCGGACGGCGCCGAGCTGCGCATCGTCGTGCGGGGTGAGCAGGACAAGAAGGTGCAGCCGGGACCGGCCACCGTCCTGCGGCACCCGGTGATGCGGCCGCTGTTCGCCGAGCGCAACGACTGGTCCGGCGAGTGGGTGTTCGGGGTGCCTCTTGCCGTCGTCTTGCTGTTGATCTGTGCAACCACACTGCGGGCGCGCAGAGTGATGAGGCAGGCTTAGCGCGTGGATCGAGCCTCACTGCCCGTCGTGTCCGTCGTCGTCGTGAACTACAAGGGCGCGGACGACACCATCACCTGCGTGCGCGGGCTGGCCGAGGTGGACCACCCGGCCGAGCTGCTCGAAGTGATCGTCGTCGACAACGAGGCGCACGACACCGCACGGCTGAAGGCGGCGCTGCCCGGCGTCAAGATCGTCACCTCCGAGCGGAACCTCGGCTTCGCGGGCGGCTGCAACCTCGGCGTCGAGCACGCCACGGGCGGGATCCTCGCGTTCCTCAACAACGACGCCCGCGCGGACCGGAACTGGATCAAGGCCGCGATCAGGGTCTTCCACACCGAACCGGCGGTCGCCTCGGTCGCGAGCAAGGTCCTCGACTGGGACGGCGAGAAGATCGACTTCGTCGACGGCGGGCTGACGTGGTTCGGCATGGGCTACAAGCGGCACGCGGGCCAGGACGACGACGGCAGCCACGACGGCCCGAAGGACGTGCTGTTCGGCACCGGGTCGGCGATGTTCGTCCGGACCGAGGTCTACAAGCAGCTCGGCGGGTTCGACGAGCGGTTCTTCATGTTCTACGAGGACGTCGACCTCGGCTGGCGGCTCAACCTGCGGGGCTGGCGGGTCCGCTACGAACCGGCGTCGCTCACGTTCCACCGCCACCACGCGTCGATGAAGTCGATCGACCACAGCCGCGAGCTGTACCTGCTCGAGCGCAACGCGCTCATGTCGCTGTACAAGAACTTCTCCGACGAGACGCTCGCGAAGGTGCTGCCGGCCGCGCTCGCGCTGTGCGTGCGCCGGGCGACGGCCCGCGGTGAGATCGATCCCACGCAGCTGGAGATCACCCGCCGCCCGACCGATCCCGCCTCCGACCGCGAGCCCGTCGGGGTGTCGCGCGAGGCGCTCGCCGGGTTCCTCGCGATCGACCAGTTCGTCGAGGCGATGCCGTCGCTCGCCGAGTCGCGCAAGAAGGAACAGGCCGCGCGCCGGATGTCGGACGTCGACCTGGTCCCGTTGATGCGCAAGGCGTTGGAGCCCGCATATCCCTTGCCGCGCTACCTCGCCGCGCACGACATCCTCGTGGACGTGCTGGGCCTCGACGACGTGTTCGGCAAGCCGCGCAAGATCCTCGTGATCACCGGTGACGCGATCTCCGACCGGATGGCGGGTCCCGCGATCCGCGCCTGGCACATGGCGGACGTGCTGTCCGGCGAGCACCAGGTCCGGCTCGTCACGACGAACCCGCTGTGCGCGCCGCCCGACGCCCCGTTCGCCGTCGAACGCGCCCGGCAGAAGGAACTGCCGGCGCACGTCGAGTGGGCGGACGTGGTCGTGCTGCAGGGCCACGCGCTCGAGATGGCGGGCGACGTGAAGAAGCAGTCGTCGACCAAGATCGTCGTCTGCGACATGTACGACCCGATGCACCTGGAACTGCTGGAGCAGGGCAAGGACAACGCGGACGACAAGCGCGCCCTCGACATCGAGGCCGTCACCAAGGTGCTCAACACCCAGCTCGAACGAGGCGACTTCTTCCTGTGCGCCTCGGAACGGCAGCGGCACTTCTGGCTCGGCCACCTGGCCGCGCTCGGCCGGCTCACGCCCGCGTTGTACGACAACGACCCCACGACGCAGTCGCTGCTCGGGATCGTCCCCTTCGGACTGTCGGGCAAGCCGCCGCAGCGCACCGGTCCGGCGATCAAGGACGTGGTGCCGGGCGTCACGGACGCCGACAAGGTCGTGATCTGGGCCGGTGGCGTCTACAGCTGGTTCGACCCGCTGTCGCTGATCGAGGCGGTGGACCACCTGCGCAGGCGGCAGCCGTCCGCGAAGCTGTACTTCCTCGGCATGAAGCACCCGAACCCCGAGGTCCCGGACATGGACATCGCCGGCCGGACGCGGGCGTTGTCCGCGAAGCTGGGGCTGACCGGTGAGAACGTGTTCTTCAACGACGGGTGGGTGCCGTACAACGAGCGGCAGAACTGGCTGCTCGACGCGGACTGCGGTGTCACCACGCACTACGAGCACGTGGAGACCACGTTCGCGTTCCGCACGCGGGTGCTCGACTACCTGTGGGCGGGGCTGCCGATCGTCACCACGTCCGGCGACTCGTTCGCGGACCTGGTGGAGCGGGAGAGGTTGGGCGTCGTCGTGCCCCCGGAGGACCCGGTGGCGCTGGCCGACGCGTTGGAGAAGGTGCTCTACGACGAGGAGTTCGCGGCCGCGTGCCGCGAGCGCATCGCCGTCGTGCGCGAGCGGTTCACCTGGGAGACGGCTCTCGCGCCCCTGGCCGAGTTCTGCCGCAACCCCAGGCCCGCCGCGGACCGTCTGCCCGGCTCGGCCCCCCTGGTGCGCACACCGGGGCTGAGCACGGCGGACAAGGTGAAGCGGGACCTGCTGCTGGTGCGCGAGTACCTGGACGCGGGTGGCCCGACCGAGTTGGCCAAGCGGGCGACGGGGCGTCTGCGCAAGATCGCGCGTGGCGGTAGGTAGATGGCGAGATCCCCGAAACCCCTCAAGGTGCTGCTCGACGGCACCCCCCTGCTCGGACACCGCACCGGCATCGGCCGCTACACGGCGGCCCTGGCCGAGGAGCTCGCGTCGATGTCCGACGACGTGGACGTGCGGGCGGTGGCGTTCACGTTGCGCGGCTGGCGCGCGTTGCGGACGGTGCTGCCGCACGACGTGACGGCACGCGGCCTGCCCGTGGCGGCACGGGCGTTGCGTCAGATGT
The DNA here is from genome assembly GCF_024125735.1 of Lentzea sp. HUAS12. Taxonomy (NCBI): domain Bacteria; kingdom Bacillati; phylum Actinomycetota; class Actinomycetes; order Pseudonocardiales; family Pseudonocardiaceae; genus Lentzea; species Lentzea sp. HUAS12. Next base: position 7,938,547 of record NZ_CP099738.1, on the reverse strand, counting down.
GGCTGCGCGCCCCGTTCCCCCCGGTCGAGATGCTGGCCGGGTTCACCGACGTCATGCACGGCACCAACTTCGTGCTGCCGCCGACCGTGCGGGCGGGCAAGGTCGTCACGATCCACGACCTCGCGTTCCTGGACGCGCCCGGCGACCTGCCGCCGTCGGACCGCAGGCTGCCCGAGCTCGTGCGCCTGTCGGCCCAGCGCGCGGACGTGATCTGCACGCCGACCGCGGCCGTCGCCTCCGTGGTGGCGGACCGGTTCTCCGTACCGCTGGACAAGATCGTCGTGACGCCGCTGGGCGTCGACCCCGCGTGGTTCGCGTCCCGCCCCCCGTCTCCGACGTTGCGCGGGCGCCTCGGGCTGCCGTCGGAGTACCTGCTGTTCGTCGGGGCGGACGGCCCGCGCAAGGGACTGGAGTACCTGACCAAGGCGCACGCGTCCGACCCGTCGCTGCCACCGCTGGTGATCGTCGGACCTGGGCGGTCCGGTGTGGACGGCCGGGTGCTGCGGACCGGCTACCTGTCGGACGTGCACCTGCGTTCGGTGGTGGCCGGGGCGTCCGCGCTGGTGCTGCCGTCGCGGGACGAGGGTTTCGGGCTGCCGGTGCTGGAAGCGCTGGCCTGCAGCGTGCCCGTCGTGTGCTCGGACGTGCCCGCGTTGCGCGAGGTCGCCGGTGGGCACGCGCTGCACGTGCCGGTCGGGGACGTCGAGGCGCTGGCGGCGGGGATGGCCGAAGCCGTTGCGGCGCCGTCGACTCCGGAGGCGCAGTCGGAACGGCGGGCGCACGCGGCCGGGTTCACCTGGCGGCGGTGCGCGGAGAAGACGGTCGAGGCGTATCGGCGCAGCCGTGGCTGAGCGCTCCGCGGCTGAGCTCTACGTGGTCGAGGTCTACGGGCGGGTGCTGCACGCGAACTTCCTGTACGACGCCGACCTCGACGGGTTCGTGGCCCGGATCACCGAGCAGGCGGCGGACATGACGGACGCCGAGATCGAGTCGCTGCTGACCTACAGCAACTGGCGCGACAGGATCGTCGGCACCTACCTCGCCGGGTTCGGCAGGCGCACCGCGCTCCGGGACACGATCGGAGCACTGCTCCTCGCGAGCGACCACATCTACGCCGGGCAGGGCTACTGCTTCGCGCTGGCCGCGTTCGGCGAGGAGGCCGACGCGGACTGGCTCGCCGCCTTCCTCGACCGGTGGCTGCGCACTTCGGAGCGGTACGAACAGCCGTGGGCGTTGGGCGCGTTGATGTTCATCGACCCCGTGCGCGGGGTGGCCTACGGCCCGGCGGACTCGGAGCACGAGACGATCTGCAGGCTGGTCTCGCTGGTGGGCGCCAGGAAGTCCTGACGCCCCAACGTGATCACCGAGAGTGCGGCCTCGGCGAGTGCTTGTCGAGCTGGCTCAGCGACACCTGCCGCGAGCCCGTGACAACCGCAACGCACTTGAGGAAGCGCTGCCGATCGGAATCCGTTGTCGCGGGTCGCCGCGGTTCGCGCCCGGAATCGAACATGCCGACCAGGCTCCCGCAATCGGAACTGCGGTGCCAGACCGGTCACTCCAATGGCGCAGCACCGGCACTCGGAGCCACCACTCCCGCGCGCACCGCCTCCGAAAGGGCGCTTCGCCAGTGCGGCAACGGGCGCAGTCCCGCCGCTGCCCACGCGGCGCCCGACAGCACCGAGTAGGCGGGTCGCGGGGCCGGGCGCGGGAACTCGTCCGTGCCGCACGGCAGCACGCGGGCGGGATCGGCGCCGATCTCGGAGAAAACGGCCTGGGCGAACCGGAACCACGTCGTCTCGCCGCCGCCGGTCGCGTGCAGCAGTCGCTGGGACGGCAGGACCGAGGCCAGTTCGAGCAGGCCCGCGGCGAGGTCGCGCGTCCACGTCGGCGAGCCGGTCTGATCGTCCACAACGGACACAGTCGGCCGCGAGGACTCCAGTGCCGCCATCGTCTTCACGAAGTTCGAGCCGCCCGCGCCGTACACCCACGAGGTGCGCACGACGTAACCGCCCGCCTCCAGCACGCGGCGTTCGCCTTCGAGCTTGGTGCGGCCGTAGGCGGACTTCGGGCCGACCGCGTCCGAAGTCTCGTACGGTCGCGTGCCCTCGCCGGAGAACACGTAGTCCGTGGAGACGTGGATCATCGGAATGCCCAGGGAGGCACAGGCTTCCGCGAGCAGGCCGGGGCCGACGGCGTTGACCGCGAACGCGCGGTCCTCGTCGGTCTCGGCCGCGTCGACGGCGGTGTACGCGGCGCAGTTGATCACCGCGGTGGCACCGGCCAGGTCGGCGGCCGTCACCTTCGTCACGTCCAGCTCGGCCGACGACAGCGCGCGGACGTCGGAGGACAGGGCTGCGAGGTCGTGGCCGAGCTGGCCACGACCGCCGGGAACGAGGATCACGGGTCAGCCCTTCTCCAGCGCCGCGCGCTCCTTGAGCGGCTCCCACCAGGCGCGGTTCTCGCGGTACCACTCGACGGTGTCGGCGAGGCCGACGGCGAAGTCGACCTGCGGCGCGTAGCCGAGCTCGGAAGCGATCTTGGAGATGTCCACCGAGTAGCGGCGGTCGTGGCCCTTGCGGTCCTGCACCGGCTCCACGGCCGACCAGTCACGGCCTGTGGCGGCCAGCAGCTTCTCGGTGAGCTCGCGGTTGGTGAGCTCGGTGCCGCCACCGATGTTGTAGATCTCCCCCGGCCGGCCGCCCTCGGCGACGAGCTGGATGCCGCGGCAGTGGTCGGCGACGTGCAGCCAGTCGCGGACGTTCAGTCCGTCGCCGTAGAGCGGCACCTTCCCGCCGTCGATCAGATTCGTGACGAAGAGCGGGATCACCTTTTCGGGGAACTGATACGGCCCGTAATTGTTCGAGCACCGTGTGATGCTCACCGGAAGGCCGTGCGTGCGGTGGAACGCGCGCGCCAGGAGGTCGGAAGAGGCCTTCGAGGCGGAATAGGGCGAGTTCGGTTCGAGGACGTGCGTCTCGGTCCAGGAACCGGTCTCGATCGAGCCGTAGACCTCGTCCGTGGAGACGTGCACGAACCGCTTCACGCCGGCGTTCAGGGCGCCCTGCAGCAGCGTTTGGGTGCCGAGGACGTTCGTCAGCACGAAGTCCGCGGAACCGGTGATGGACCTGTCGACGTGCGACTCGGCCGCGAAGTGCACCACGACGTCGATGCCGCGCATCTGCTCGGCGACCACGGCGGCGTCGCAGATGTCGCCCCGGACGAACTCGAACTTGCCCGCGACCGGTGCGAGGTTCGTCTCACTGCCCGCGTACGTGAGCTTGTCGAGCACCACCACTTCGGCACCGGCGAACGCCGGGTACGACCCGCTCACCAACTCCCGCACGTAGTGCGAGCCGATGAACCCGGCCCCACCCGTCACCAGTACGCGCATACCCATTCCTCCCGTGGTGTACCCCGCTCGCAGTCTGTCACGTAACCAATCGCTGCAACCCACAGCAACGTCACGTCGTCTGACTTATAAAGAACTAAACTCTTGGTCGTGGGGGAGGAAACGGTCGTGGGAGGCAGAAGCCTGCCGGTCGGAGTGGTCGGAAACCGGCCATCCGCGGCCCTTCGCGCTTTCCTGGTGACGGGGAAGATCTTCGTGGCCCTCGTCTCGACCGCTGTGCTCCTCATCACGTCGTACGGCTGGAACCAGCTGCGCACGGCGAACGAGGGCATCGTCAAGACCGAGGTCATCCCGCAGGAGCTCACCGAGCAGGGGCCCAAGCCGCTCGACGGCGCGGTCGACATCCTGCTGGTGGGCATGGACAGCCGCACCGACGCGCAGGGCAACCCGCTGTCGAAGGAAGTGCTGGCCATGCTCAACGGCGGCATCGCCGACGGCGAGCAGAACACCGACACGATGATCCTCGTGCACATCCCGGTCGACGGCACGCGCGCGGTCGCGATCTCGTTCCCCCGCGACTCCTACGTCGAGATGGCGGACGGTTTCGGCAAGCACAAGCTCAACTCGGCGTTCGCCCGCCAGCGCAACACCGTCGACCAGGAACTGCGGGCACAGGGCGTGACCGACGAGGCGCGCATCCGCACCGAGTCGATGGCCGCCGGCCGCAAGACGCTGATCAAGACGATCGAGGGCCTGTCCGGCAACCAGGTGCGCATCGACCGCTACGCCGAGGTCAACCTGGCGAGCTTCTACGAGGTCACCAAGGCCATCGGCGGCGTCGAGGTGTGCCTGAACGAGGCCACCTCCGACCGCGACTCCGGCGCGAACTTCCAGGCGGGCCAGCAGACCATCGAGGGCGCGGCCGCGCTGTCGTTCGTGCGCCAGCGCAAGAACCTGCCGAACGGCGACCTGGACAGGGTCGTGCGCCAGCAGGCGTTCATCGGTGCCCTCGCGAAGAAGGTGCTGTCGAGCGGCACGCTGACCGACCCGTCCAAGCTCAGCGGGCTGGTCGGGGCCGTGCAGAAGTCGGTGATCCTCAGCTCGGGCTGGGACATCACGACGTTCGCCGAGCAGATGCAGGGCCTCGTCGGCGGCAACTTCGAGTTCAAGACGATCCCGGTGGGCGACCCCACGGACACCTACAGCGACGGCAACGTGCTGCCGGTGAACCCCGCGCAGGTGCGCAAGTTCCTCACCGACCTGGCGGCGGACAAGAGCTCGGCGAGCAACTCCCCGACGGTCACCACCACCCTCCCGGCGCCGCCGAACTCCTCGATCACCGTGCAGGTCTTCAACGCCGCGGGCGTGCAGGGCCTCGCCGGTGACGTGATGACCGCGTTGACCGCCAAGGGCTTCCTGCGCGGCAACGTCGCGTCGGCGCAGCAGAACAGCGACACCACGGTGGTCCGGTACGGACCCGGTGAGGAGGGCTCCGCCCGCAAGGTGGCGGCGGAGCTCGGCCAGAACGTGGCGGTCGAGGAGGACGCGTCCGTCCGAAAGGGACAGATCCAGGTCTTCGTCGGCGCGGACTACTCCACGCCCGACGACGGCGAGGAGGTCGACCCCCAGGGCGTTCCCGGCACGTCGCCCGCCCCGAGCACGAGCAGCACCCCGAAGATCACAGCGGGTGGACTCGTCTGCGTGAACTGAATCCCCGGCGTAACGCGGTCGCGATAGTTACGCTGAGAGACCAGATCCAGTACACGGAGGGCGACGTTGAGCACTGCCGCACGCGCGAGGAAAGCCGCACGGGTCACAGGCCGTGTGGTGATCGCGCTGGTCGCCGTGACGACGCTGGCCTTCTCCGGCTACTTCTGGACCGCTCTGCGCCTGGTCAAGCAGAACACCAACACCACGCAGATCCTCCAGGTGCTGGACGACATCCCGAACTCGCCGCCCGTCGAGGACGGCGCGATCGACATCCTCCTGGTGGGCAGCGACAGCCGCACGGACGCTCAGGGCAGGCCGCTTCCCGCGGACGTGCTGCGCAAGTTGCGCACCGAGGGCACCGACACGGTGAACACGGACACGATCATCGTGATGCGCGTGCCCCGCAACGGCGGCAAGGCCAGCGCCATCTCGATCCCGCGTGACACGTACCTCCCGATCGCCGGCTTCCGCGAGGACAAGATCAACGCCGCGTACGGCGCGGTGAAATACCTGACCGCTGAGCGGCTGCAGGCCGAGGGCGTGAGCGACCAGCAGGAGCGCGAGCGCAGGTCCGACGAGGCGGGGCGCAAGGCGCTGGTGCAGGCGGTGCAGGACCTGACGGGCATGCGCGTCGACCACTACGCGGAGATCAACCTCTACGGGTTCTACCTGCTCACCGAGGTGATCGGTGGCGTGCAGGTGTGCCTGAAGACCGGCACGTCGGACCCGAACTCCGGCGCGAACTTCCGCGCGGGTCCGCAGACGATCTCGGGCGGGGACGCGCTGTCGTTCGTGCGGCAGCGGAACATGCCCGGTGGTGACCTGGGCCGCATCACGCGGCAGCAGGTGTTCATGTCGCAGGCGATGAAGCAACTGCTGTCCGCGGGTACGTTCACCGACCCGGCGAAGATGAGCGGGCTGCTCGACGCGGTGTCGAAGTCCGTTGTGGTGGACCAGAACCTCGACATCGCGACGCTGGCGGCGCAGGCGCAGGGCCTCGCGTCGGGCAACGTGGAGTTCGCCACGATCCCGGTGACGAGCATCGACGCCCGCAACGAGCGCGGGCAGAGCGTCGTGACGGTCGACCGCGAGGCCGTGAAGGCGTGGGTGGCCCAGCTGATCGGCGAGACCGCGCCCCCCGCGCCGTCGACGACCGCGCCCTCCAGCAGCACCCCGGTCGAGCCGTCGCGGTTCGGTCCTGAAAAGCTGCTGTCGCTGGACGGCGCGCACGCCGTGGCAGCGCGGCAAGATGTGCCCTGCGTCGACTAGGAGTCACCGCGTGAGCGTCACCGAGGTCCTCTTCACGCCGTTGCTCAAGGCCGACCCGGGTCGTCCGCTGATCACGCACTACGACGACGCGGCGGGCACGCGGATCGAGCTGTCGCGCGCGACTGTGAAGAACTGGGCCGCGAAGACGGCGAACTGGCTGCGCGACGAGCACGACGTCGAGCCGGGTGACCCGGTGGCGGTGCTGCTGCCCGCGCACTGGCAGACCGTGGGCCTGCTGCTCGGCGCCTGGTGGTGCGGTGCCCGCGTCGTCGGGGCCGACTACTCCGGCGCGAAGGTCGCCGTCGTCCCGCCCGGCGGCACGGCGGAGGCGGACGTCGTGGCCGTGGCCTCGCTGCACCCCATGGGCCTGGGCTCCGGCGCCCCGGTCGACTACGCCGACGACGTGCGCGTGCACGGCGACGACTTCATGCCGTGGGAACCGGTTCCCGGCTCCACGCCCGCCCTGGGCGAGTCCACTGTGGATGAAGTGGTGGCTTCCGCCCGTTCGCTGGGCGAAGGGCTCGGCACCGAACCGCGCGTGCTGTCCACTCTGGAGTGGGACTCGCCTTCCGGTGTGCTGCAAGGCTTTCTGGCCGTGCTCGCGGCCGGCGGCTCACTCGTGCAGGTGAGCAATCCCGACGCGGGCCTGCTGGCCGCGCGCCGGGACAGCGAGAAGGTCACGCGGCAACTGGGTTGAGCACCTTGTTGTTCTTGAACAGCACGCGGTCCAGCGCGTAGGCACCACCGTTGAAGCCGAGCGCGAGGGCGGCCGCGCCGAGCACGACCACCAGTTCGGCACCACCCTCGCCGATCAGGCCGTTCGGCAGGTGGACGAGCAGCCACGCGCCGAGCATGTTGGCGGCGAGCAGGACACCGGCGACCGGCAGCGCGAGGCCGGCGATCAGCGCGAGGCCCCCGGCGAGCTCGACGGTCGCGGCGAACCACGCGGACAGCGTCGGCAGCGGCACGCCCATCTTGTCGAACGACCCGGCGGTGCCCGCCATGCCGAACTCGGTGAACTTCTGCCAGCCGTGCGCGACGAACACGACGCCGACGGCGATCCGTCCGATGAGTGCGGCGATGTCCTTGACCATGTTTCTTGCTCCCCGATCCTGTCGATCTGCGGTCGTTCAACCTCGAACCAAAACTAGTGCAGATTTGAACGACCTCATGATTTCGACAGGAATCCAACAGGGAGTCCTTAGGTTCGCAGGTCCGCTACTTCTTGAGCGTGACGCCTGACCCGTCCTGACCGGTCAGGGTCAGCGTGTTGCGATCGATCTCGTAGGTCGGCCCGCCGCTGGAAAATGCCTGCATGAGGGCGGTCTCGACCTCGTTGGTGTCACCGCACGCCATGTCGGTGACGGGCCCGAGCTCGGCCTTGATGACCTGGCCGGACAGCGCGTACGGCCGGTCCCCGCCCTTGAAGTTGCAGCCGGTGTCGATGCTCAGGTTGCCGCTGCGGAAGGAGACCGTGGCCTTCACCCCCGCGGGAACGGACGAGGCGGCGTCCTTCGTGACCAGGCCGTCGACCGTCCAGGTGCCCTCCAGCGAGGCGGGCTGCTCGGGCGCGAGCACGATCTCCTCACCCGGCCCGGTGACCACGAGGTTCGCACCGTCGAGCTTCCAGGACGGTTTCGCCTCGATCAGCTTCGTGAGCCACGTGTCCTGCTCGTGCAGCTCGGGCTTGGGACAGCCCATGGCCGTGACGCCGAGCTCCGCCACGGAGAGCTTGCCGCCGTCGAGGCTCACCGGCCCCTGCATCTGGTTGCAGCCGGCGTGGGCGAGGAGCCTGCCGTCGTCGGTGAACCTGAGCTCCACGTTCGTGCCCTCGACCAAGGCGCGCGGCTTGCCGTTCTCGGTGACGGACTCGGACACGTACACCTTGCCCTTGAGATCGGCGCCCGTGGACGGACTGCCGCAGCCCGTCGCGACCAGCAGCAGGGCGACGAAGGCGATTCGGGTGCTCATGCGGCTAGGACGGAACGCCGTGCGCCTGCGGTTGCCTCAGGGGTTGACATCCGAGCCCTCGATCGCTGTACTTAACCACGAGGTTAGATAACCAAGTGGTTAGGTAAGAGATGGACCAGCTGAGCGCCACCTTCGCCGCACTGGCGGACCCGACCCGCCGGGCGATCCTCGCGCGGCTCACCGAGGGCCCGGCAACGGTGAAGGAGCTCTCCGAGCCGTTCGACATGAGCGGCCCGGCGATCTCCAAACACCTGCGCGTGCTGGAGAAGGCAGGCCTGATCACCCGAGGCAGGGAGGCCCAGTGGCGCCCCTGCCAACTCGACGCGACACCCCTCAAGGAGGTCGCTGTGTGGGCCGAGAACTACCGCCGCTTCTGGGATGCGAGCTACGCACGCCTGGACGAGCTCTTGACCGAGATGAAGGAGAACGAGCGATGAGCACCGTCAAGTTCGGAACCACCGTCACCCTCCCGTCCGACACCGAGATCGCGATGACGCGCACGTTCGACGCGCCGGCTTCGTTGGTGTGGAAGGCTTTCACCGACCCGGTACTGCTGCGCCGCTGGCTGCTCGGCCCCGACGGCTGGGAGATGCCGATCTGCGAGATCGACCTGCGCGTGGGCGGCAAGTGGCGCTACGGCTGGGCCCAGCCGGACGGGTCGGGCGCGTTCGAGATGCACGGCGAGTACACCGAGGTGACGCCGTTCTCCCGGATCGTGAACACGGAGATCTTCGAGGACAACCCGCCGGCCGTGACCACGGTGTCGTTCGTGGAGGAGGACGGGCGGACGGTCATGACCTCGACGATGACGTTGGTGTCGCAGGAGGCGCGTGACGCGGTGCTGGCGACCGGGATGGCGGACGGTGCCGGTCGGTCGTACGAGCGGCTGGGCGAGGTCCTCGCCGAGCTGTGATTCTGCGTAGTCACCTTTGGTGGCAACGGTTCCCCCTTGCGTGGCGTCCGGCGTGACTACGTTCGGGAGCATGGGACGTTTCTTCGTGGCTTTGGCTGTCGTGCTCGGCTTCGCCGTGTTGTCCGCTCCCGTCGCCCAGGCTGCGCCGGGTACGCGCTGGGAGGTGGTGCCCTGTGCGGCCGGCACCAAGGCCCTGTGGCTGCCGCGGGTTTCGGAGGCCGGCACCGACCTGTCTTGCACGACCGAGGAAGCCCGGTCTGTTGCGGTGAAGGCGGCGCGGGACAGCGGGAGTCCTACGCGGCTGTTGAACGTCGCGATCGCCTACTCGCAGCAGTTCGCCGACAAGTCGATCACCCCGGAGTCGACCTGTGTGCTGGGAGCTCGGGGTGCGGTGGGCGAAGCGATCGGTACGTGCGTGGCGGCTTGATCGCTTGTTCCGGCTACGGTCCGATCTGCAGCCGGAGCAAGCGTTCACGCACGGCCGATCCGGCTCGCACACTCTCCTCGGCCAACAGGCTGAGCGCCGCCCCCAGCGGCACCGACATGCGCACTCGGTGTTCGGGCGGCAACATGGCCGCAGGCGATGCGGGATCCCACTGCGACATGGGTCGTGCGAACCGCAGGGAGTCTGTTCTCGCGGTGAAGACGGACTCGGCTCGCTGAATGCGCTTCTGCTTCACGGCGTGGGAGTCGATGTTCAGGAAGGTGACGCTCAGCAGCTCACCTCGCCCAGCGGCGTCCAGCCACCGGCCGAATCCGAGGAAGTAGGACTGCGCCATCTCCTCCGGCTTGATGCCGGTCTCCTCGGTCAGTTCCCGAGTCGCGGAGTCGATGGCGAACTGCGCCAGCGAAACGCGTTGCTCGTTCTTGAAGTCCTGAGGCTCGGCGCCTCCAGAACCGCTGGGGGCCATCAGTTTGGGGCTGTTGCGGTTCGCCGCCGACTGCAGGGTTCCGACCAGTCTGCCGTCGTTGGTGATCGCGATCGTCGACGTTCCGATCTGGTTGAACAGCCAGCTGTCCCGGAAGTCGCGGATCCGGCTGTCCCTGCGGATGAACAGCGCCCGGCCGAACTCCGGCAGGACCCTGCCCTCGACAGCGACATCCCACGCTGACAACTCGTCGGACTGCACGAAGCAGAAGTGGTCGCCTGCGACCACTTCGATGTCATGCCCCGTCCACGTCGGGTCGGTGAAGTTGGTGTTCCATCCGACGCCCGGTCCGTTGAACCGGTGCGAATCCCTTGCCAGCACGGACTTCAGGAACTTCCTGGCATGGGGCTGCAACTGCGGGGGAACGACGTACGCCCTGCTGGCCAGCCGCACGTGCTGCTGTGGCGACCGCATCCGTTCGCTGACATGCCGATCGTGAACGAAGGTCCCCGCTGGAGTGGCGAGCACGCGAACGCTCTCATCCCCCGCCAGGCGCTCCACCACGTCGTCGAACCCGTCGTTCGTCCTCGGCAGGAACTCCGTTCGCTTCGCCTCCCGCATGTTCTTCCGGACCTCCAGCGTGATGAGCAGGACAGACAGCACGGCCTCGACGACCAGCACGCCGACTGGGATCACGACGAAGGTGGAGACGACACCCACCACGACCACGATCAGACCGAGCAACGTCCAACGATATTCGCTGACGAAGCGGAACGTCCGGTAGAGCAGGGTGTTGACGGTTCGCATCGCGGTGGTCACGCGACCGTCATCGCACAACGTCGTTTGGGTGTTACCCAAGTCACAGATGGATGTCGGCCAGTCAATTCGCCGGTGGCAGCCCACATCACGGCTGAGCGATGGCCGCCGACTCGCTCGACGAATGTCGAACGGCCTGGAGGCGGCCTGATCATGGAGATCAGGAGCCTCCAGGCCGTGACCCGAAGTGGTGATCCAGCTGATTCAGCCGTTCAGGACGGCGCGCGACATCACGACGCGCTGCACCTGGTTCGTGCCCTCGTAGATCTGCGTGATCTTCGCGTCCCGCATCATCCGCTCAACGGGGAAGTCCCGCGTGTACCCGGCCCCACCGAACAGCTGCACCGCGTCGGTAGTGACCTCCATCGCCACGTCAGACGCAAAACACTTGGCAGCAGCGGTGATGAACCCGATGTTCGGCTCCCCGCGCTCGGCCTTAGCAGCAGCGACATAAACCATGTGCCGAGCAGCCTCGATCTTCATGGCCATGTCGGCGAGCATGAACTGCACACCCTGGAAGTCCGAAATGGACTTCCCGAACTGCTTGCGGTCCTTGACGTACGCGACCGCGGCCTCGAGAGCACCCTGCGCGATACCGACGGCCTGGGCACCGATCGTCGGACGCGTGTGGTCCAAAGTCCGCAACGCCGTCTTCAAACCAGTACCCGGCTCGCCGATGATCCGATCAGCGGGAATCGTGCAGTTCTCGAAGTAGATCTCGCGGGTCGGCGAGCCCTTGATGCCGAGCTTGCGCTCCTTCGGGCCCACGGAGAAGCCCGGGTCGTCCTTGTGCACGACGAACGCCGAGATGCCCTGGGACTTCTTGGGCGCCTGCGGGTCCGTCACGGCCATGACGGTGTACCAGGTGGACTCGCCGGCGTTCGTGATCCAGCACTTGGTGCCGTTCAGGACCCAGTGGTCTCCATCCAGCAGGGCCCGCGTGCGCATCGAGGCCGTGTCGGAGCCGGCCTCGCGCTCGGACAGCGCGTAGGAGGCCATGGCCTCGCCCGAGGCGATGGACGGCATGACGAGCTGCTTCAGCTCGTCGGAGGCCGACAGGAGGATCGGCATCGTGCCGAGCTTGTTCACGGCCGGGATCAAGGACGAGGACGCGCAGACGCGGGCCACCTCCTCGATGACGATGCAGGTGGCGACGGAGTCCGCGCCCTGGCCGTCGTAGGACTCGGGCACGTGGACTGCCGCGAAGCCCGCCTTGACCAGGGCGTTGTGTGCCTCTACCGGGAAGCGCTCGTTCTCGTCGACCTCGGCCGCGTACGGCTTGATCTCCTTCTCGGCGAGCGAGCGGACGGCCTCTCGCAGCGCCTCGTGCTCCTCGGCGAGCTGATAGGTGCCGAAGCTCGGGTTCACCTTGTTACCTCCCAGTAGCGAGTCCTCGGCACGATGTTAGCGCCCGTTCACGTCGCGCGCTCCTGTGCTGTTGAGCACTCAGAGGGACTTCTGCAGCGCCGCGTCCTTGTCTAGTACGAGCTGCTCGAGTTCTGCCTGGAAGCGGGCGATGCGGTCCTGCAGGGCCGGGTCGGACGCGGCCAGGATGCGGACCGCCATCAGGCCGGCGTTGCGGGCACCGCCGATGGCCATGGTCGCGACCGGGATTCCCGCGGGCATCTGCACGATCGAGAGCAGCGAGTCCATGCCGTCGAGGTACTTCAGCGGCACGGGGACGCCGATCACCGGGAGCACCGTGGCGGAGGCGACCATGCCGGGCAGGTGGGCGGCGCCGCCGGCTCCGGCGATGATCGCGCGCAGGCCCCGGGAGGCGGCGGTGTTCGCGTAGTCGATCATGCGCTGCACGGTGCGGTGGGCGGAGACGACGCTCACCTCGAACGGAACGTCGAACTCGGCGAGGGCTTCGGTGGCCGCCTTCATCACCGGCCAGTCCGAGTCACTGCCCATGATCACGCCAACCTGGGTCACTCCGCGCTCCGCTCTTCGCCGTGGATGTCGTAACCGTCTGACCAGACGCCCGTGGAGAGCCAGTCCGCGGCGAGCCGTGCGCGCGAGCGGACCTCGGTCATGTCGTTGCCGAGGAACGTCACGTGGCCGATCTTGCGGCCCGGCCGTTCCTCCTTGCCGTACAGGTGCACGTGCGCGTCCGGGAACCGGGCGAACAGGTGGTGCACGCGCTCGTCGGGGCCCATCGCGGGCGTGTCGGTCGCACCGAGGACGTTGCCCATCACGACGGCGGGCGCCATCAGGTCCGTGCGGCCCAACGGGTAGTCGAGGACGGCACGCAGGTGCTGTTCGAACTGCGACGTGCGCGCGCCCTCGATCGACCAGTGACCGGAGTTGTGGGGGCGCATCGCCAGCTCGTTGACGACCACGCCGTCCGCGGTCTCGAAGAGCTCGACGGCCAGCACGCCCACGACGCCCAGCGCGTCGGCGACCTTCAGCGCCAGCTCCTGGGCCTCGGCGCCGTCCAGGCCCGGTGCGGGGGCGAGCACCTCGACGCAGATGCCGTCGGACTGCACGGTCTCGACGACCGGCCACGCCGCGCCCTGCCCGAACGGCGAGCGCGCCACGACGGCGGCCAGCTCGCGGCGCATCGGCACGCACTGCTCGACCATCAGCGGCGTGCCCGACTCCAGCAGCTCCGGGACGACCCGCTCGGCGCTCTGCGGGGTGTTCAGCATCCACACACCGCGGCCGTCGTAACCGCCGCGGATCGCCTTCAGCACGCACGGCCAGCCGTGCTCGGCGCCGAACTTCAGCACGTCGCGGACGTCGTGGACCTCGGTGAACGGCGGCACCGGCAGCCCCAGCTCGGCCAGCCGCACGCGCATCTTCAGCTTGTCCTGCGCGAACTGCAGCGCGTCCGGGCCGGGGTGCACCTTCACGCCTTCGGTGACCAGCGCGCGCAGGTGCTCCTGGGGCACGTGCTCGTGGTCGAACGTGACCACCTCGCAGCCCTTCGCGAACGAGCGCAGCGCGTCGATGTCGGTGTGGGTGCCGAGCACCACGTCCCGCGCGACGAGCGCGGCCGGGTCGTTCTCGGAGACTGCGAGCACGCGCAGCGACTGTCCCAGCGGGATCGCGGCCTGGTGCGTCATGCGGGCGAGCTGCCCGCCGCCGATCATTCCGACGACGGGGAGACGGGTACGAGAGTCCACGGTTCAGGCATCCTACCTGCGGCTTCGGGCACCGTCGCGAGCAGAGCCAGCCTCTGCGCGGTGACGCTGCCCTCGGGTGCGACGTGGATCACCAGCCGCTGGTCGTGCTCGGGTGCGCCGAGCACCTCGCAGTCGAACTCCAGCAGCCCGAGAACCGGGTGCCGCAGCCGTTTGCGGGCCGAACGGCGCACCGCCACCTCGTGCTCGGCCCACAGCCGCGCGAACAACGGGCTCGCCATCAGCTCCTCGACCAACGGCCCCGCGGCGGACCTGCGGGCCAGGGTCGCGCGCAGGTCGGCGACGTGCGAACGGGCGGCCTCCTCGCGGTCCTCCTCCGGCACCCAGCTCCCGTCACCGAGGAAGTACCGCCTGAGCAGGTTGCGGCCGACGAGGTCACCGAACACCAGCTCGGCGCGCGGGGTCGCGGCGAGCACGTCGCCGAGGTCGGAGATCACCACGGCGAGGTCGTCGCGCAACCGGTCGAGCAGCAACCGGACGCCCGGCCGGACCGCGGTGGAGGCGGGCTCCTCCGGCACGGCCTCGCCTGCCAGCCGGAACAGGTGCGCGCGCTCGTCGTCGTCGAGTTCCAACGCGTGCGCGATGCCGTTCAGGACCGACACGGACGGATGCGGCCCACGGGCCTGTTCGAGGCGCGAGTAGTAGTCGACGGACATGCCCGCGGCGGCCGCGATCTCCTCACGACGACGTCCTGGCGTCCGGCGCCGGCCATCGCCCAGCGGTGCCATCCGTTCACGACGGCTGCGCAAGAAGTCCGCCATCTCTCGCATGCCACCACGGTAACCACGTATCAACTGTCCCTGGCTGTCCCAGAGGCGCGGACAGACGCTGGAAAGCATGAAGATCGCGATGACGGGGTCGACCGGACGGGTCGGCAGCAGGCTTCTCCCGAGGCTGCGGGAGCAGGGTCACGACGTGCGCGTGCTGGCCGGGCGGCTCGAAGACGCCCGGGCCGTCGAGGAACTGGTCGACGGCGTGGACGCCGTGGTCCACGTGGCGGCCGCGCTGCGCACCAGCACCGACTTCGAAGGGGTGAACGTCCACCGAACGCGGGCGCTCGCCGAGGCCGCCGCGAAGGTGCCGCTGTTCGTCCACATGAGCACCAACCTCGTGTACCCCAAAGGATTGGGCAGGCCCGCCGTCGAGACCGATCCCACCGGGCCAGACTCGGCAGACGGGGACTACCCGCGCACCAAGGCCCTGGGAGAGCAGGCCGTCCTCGGCACGAGGCCGGCCGCGGTCCTGCGGCTCGGGTTCGTCTACGGCGAGGGCGATCCGCACCTGGAGGAGTCGCTGCGCTGGGCCTCGGCCTGGCCCGGCCACCGGCGGTTGCACCTGGTGCACCACGTGGACGTGGCCCAGGGGGTGCTGGAGGTGCTGGAAGCCGGGGCGGACGGGATCTTCAACATCGCCGACGACAGCCCGGCCACGGCGGTGGAACTGCTCCTGCTGAACGGCCTACCCCCGGGTGAGGCCGTTCAGCGGGAGTTCGACCCGTGGCACGGGATCGTGTCCACGGAGCGGGTGCAGCGCGAGCTCGGGTTCCGGCCGCGCTATCCGTCCGCCTTGTCGGCGGCGGTGTCCGGGGCCTTGTGAGCGGTGTCGGGCGCTTCCGGCTCGGGTTCGGGTTCCGGCTCGGGCTGAGGGTCAAGCTCGGGTTCGGGTTCGGGTTCGGGCTCGGCGACGAGCGCGGGGTCGGGTTCGAGGACGCGCTCGGGGTCGAGCCCGGGCTCAGGCTCGGCGTCAGGCTCGGTCTCGGGTCCCAGTTCCGCCTCGTGCTCGGCGACGAGCACGGCCACGGCCCCGGCGGCAGGCTCGGCAGCGGAGCCGGTCACCGCCCCTGCCGCCACGCCGGACACCGGAGCCCCCGGAACACCGATGCGCCGATGCGACCGCGAAGGCCTCCACGCGCCACCGTTGCGCAGCAGCCGGAACGCCACCCACAGCACCACGGCCGCGAGCAGCAGGCACAGGACGAACTCGATGATCCGGAACGCCGTGAGCCGCTCGATCGGCTGGTAGTCGACGTAGGTGCCGATGGCGGCGTTCGCGCGGCGCATGCAGCTGCTCTCGTTGATCGCGCTCACGCAGTCGGCCCGCGAGGGCACCGGTTCGAGGTCCTGACCGACGAAGCCGCCGGGGAGTTCGAGGCTGCGTTCCGGCACGACCGGGGTGTTCTCCCAGCGGGCGATCACGCGCTCCGGCGGGAAGTAGTAGTCGCGCACCGACATGGCCAGGAGGACGCGCACGAGCGTGAAGAACACCAACGTCCCCGCGATCGCCGTGACGACGTGCCGGGTCAGCAGGCCGACCAGCACGCCCACGGCGAGGCCCAGGACCGCGTAGCCGGCCTGCACGAGCGGGTCGGCCTCGAAGCTCGACCACGAGCTCGACGAGCCCACGTACCCGTCACCCGCGCCGACCACGGCACCCAGCAGGGCGGCCAGGACGCCGAGGACGAGCACCTTGCCGCGCAGCCACTCCACAGGCGTGACGTCCTGGCCCCAGGCCACGAAGCAGGTGCGGTCCTCGAGCTCCCTGGCGAGCAGCGGGGCACCCCAGAACATGCCGATCAGCGCGCCGAACCCGAGCTGCACGATGAGCCCGTAGAACCCGGTGATCGGCATCGAGTTCCTGACGAACCCCTGTTCCACCTCCGCGGTGACGAGGGCGAACGCCGCGGCCAGTGCGATGGCGGCGACGCCGAGAACGGACCAGCGGTGCTGGCGCCAGGTCAGCCAGATGGCCGTCTCCAGGTTCACGCCGCACGCTCCAGGTGGGCCACGACCAGCTCTTCGAGCGTCACGTACCGGGCGGTCCACGGTTCGTCGACGCGGACGCCGCCGGAACGCACGAGGTACGACGACTGCGACCGGCCGTGCTTCGCCAGCACCACGGGTCCCTCCACGGGTGATCTCGAGGCGTGCGGGCCTGTGTAGAGGACGTGCTGCTCCAGCAGCTCGTCCGTGTCGCCGTCGACGAGCAGCCGCCCGTTCGACAGCAGCAGCAACCGGTCCGCGACTCCGCCGATCTCCGCCACGACGTGCGTGGAGAACACCAGCGTCATGCCGTTGTCGTTCACCTCGGTCAGCAGCTCGCGCATGACTTTCTGCCGTGCCAACGGGTCCAGCTCGGCGAGAGGCTCGTCGAGCAGCAGCACGTCGGGCCGCGATCCCAGCGCCAGCGCCAGCGTCACGTGCGTGCGCTGGCCTCCGGACAGGTCCTCGACCTGGAGCCTGCGCGGGACCTTGAACCGGGTGAGCCACTCGTCGGCGCGGCGCTCGTCCCAGACCTCGTTCATGCGGCGGCCGAACTGCAGCACGTCCGCGACCTTGAACGACCTGTACATCGGCTTGTGCTGCGGCACGTACGCCACGCGGCCCGCGATCGACGCGTGCCCCCACGACGGCGGCAGGTGCCCGGCCAGCACGTTGAGCAGCGTCGACTTGCCGGAGCCGTTGGCCCCGACCATCGCCGTGACGCTGCCGGGCGGCAGTTCGAAGGACACGTTCCGCACCGCCCACTTCGACACATCGGCCGCAACGACGCTCATTGCGCTCCCCCACTCAGCACTTCGCGCACCAGCGCGTAGATGTCCTCGTCCTCCAACCCGGCGGAGCGTGCCTCCGCGACCCACTTGGCGAGTCCCTCGCGCAACGGGTCCAGGTCCTCGGGGGCGGCGGACCCCAAGGAGGCCTTGACGAAGGTGCCGGAGCCCTGGCGGGCTTCGACGAGGCCGGCGAGCTCCAGCTCGCGGTAGGCCTTCAGCACGGTGTTCGCGTTCACGCCGCTCGTGGCGACGACGTCGCGCACCGTCGGCAGCCGATCGCCCGGCTGCAACCAGCCGAGCCTCAGGGCCTCCCTGACCTGCTGTCCTATCTGCAGGTACGGGGGATAGCCGCTGCCGCGGTCAACGTGGAACTCGACCACGCACGCTCCCCAGATTGTTCTAGTTAACTAGGACAATAGAACACTTCCGGGAGTGTTGTGAAGCGACCCCGGTGGGGACACGGGGAGACCGCCGGGCGCGGGACAGGGGGTTCAGCGCCCGAGCGAGGTGAGGAGCGCACGCGCCTCCGCGTGCGTGTCCGGCAGCTGCTCGACCCAGACCTTGGCGGGGCCGACCGGCCGGACGTGGGGGTCGTCGGCGAGCCGGTCGGCCGCCAGAACTCTCAGGTTCGAGACTCTTCGCGCCAGCAGCTCGTCCCGGCGCACCAGCACCGCGGCCACGCACGGTCCGAGCGACGCCAGCGTCTCGCCGCCGTCGAACACGGCGCGCAAAGCGTCGGAGGCCAGCGTCATCGCCACGACGCGGGACCAGCCCGAGGCGCGGTGCACGTCGATCCGCAGCATCACCAGCGCGTAGTCGAGGGACGCGACCGGGGTCTCCCGGTACACCTCACCCAGTCGTGTGCGCAGGTAGGCGGCGGTCGCCAGGCCCGTCAGCGGGTCCTCGGCCGCGCACTCGCCCGCCTGCTTCGTCACGACGTCCGCCCAGCCCAGGGCCGTCATGCGCAGCATCCGGGACGGGAGCGCGTCGACGTCCGGAGAGACGACGTGCGACGACTCGGTCAGCACGGCGTGCAGCGCGGCGAGGTCCAGCAGCGTCTCGCTCAGGCCCGCCCCGGCCTCGGCGCGGGCGCGGCCCAGCCGGACCAGCGCGTCGCCGGGGTCGGCGTCCTCGAGCATCGCCGCGCACACCTCGTCGACCTCGGCGAGGGGCCAGTCTGCGGGGAACGCCCAGCCTGCGGCCATGGTGGCGGTCCGCCACCTCGACTTCAGGAGGCGTTCCGCTTGTGCGACACCCACCCGGTCTCCCTCCAGTTCGCCCGATTCCAGGTGGGAGACGCACCCGTCGCCGATTCGTGACGCAACCCGCGCGGGGGATTGAGATGACTGCCCAACGCGCCGTAAGTCACACTGAGTGCCGCGGAGGAGGGAAACGAAGATCGTGGCTATCGTTCCTGCAGACGTCCAGGGACCCAGCGACGCGGAACTCATCGAGTCCGTACGTGGTGGGACCATCGACGCCTACGGCAAGTTGTACGAACGCCACGTCTCGGCGGCCTACAACCTCGCGCGCCAGCTGGCCCGCTCCCAGGCCGAGGCCGACGACCTCGTGTCCGAGGCGTTCGCCAAGGTGCTCGACACGCTGCGTGCGGGCCGCGGCCCCGACTCGGCGTTCCGCGCCTACCTGCTGACGGCGCTGCGCCACACCGCGTACGACAAGACCCGCCGCGACAAGAAGGTCGACCTCACCGAGGACATGACCGACGTCGCGCCGCCCGTCGCGTTCAGCGACACGGCCGTGGCCGGGCTGGAGAAGTCCATGGCCGCCCGCGCGTTCGCCGCGCTGCCCGAGCGCTGGCAGATGGTGCTCTGGCACACCGAGATCGAGGGCCAGTCGCCCGCCGAGGTCGCCCCGCTGCTCGGGCTGACGGCCAACGGCGTGTCCGCGCTCGCCTACCGCGCCCGCGAGGGCCTCAAGCAGCAGTACCTGCAGATGCACCTGGCCGACACGGAGGCGGAGCGCTGCAAGGCGACCGTCGACCGGCTCGGCGCCTGGACCCGCGCGGGCCTGTCGAAGCGCGAGGCGACCCAGGTCGAGACGCACCTCGACGAGTGCGGCCGGTGCCGGGCGCTGGCCGCCGAGCTCGCGGACGTCAACGGCTCGCTGCGGATCTTCGTCGCGCCCCTGGTGCTGGGCATCGGTGCCGCGACGTACCTGGTGACGGCCGGCACGACCACGGCCGTCGTCGGTGCCGGAGCCGCCGCGGGTGGCGCGGGCGCCGTCGGTGCCGCGATCCCCCGCCAGCTCGTCACGGTCGGTGGTTCCGCCGCCGCGGTGGCCGCGGCCGTCGTGGTCGCGCTGGCCGCGGCCGGTGGTGAGCAGCAGGCGCCGGTGGTCGAGGCCGTCCAGGCGCCGCCCGCTCAGACGCAGGTCCAGCCGCCGCGTCCGGTGCCACCCGCGCCCGTTCCGCCCGCGCCGACCCCGGAACCGCCGGCGGCCACGACGGAACCGCCGCCCTCACCGGTGCCCGCGCCTCCGCCCGCCCCCGAACCGCCCGCGCCCGAGCCCCCCGCCCCGGAACCGCCCGCCCCCACGCCTCCGTCGCTCACGCCGACCACCCCGAGCGGGTACACGCTGACGCCCGGCGAGGAGCCCAAGGACTTCCCGATCACGATCCTGAACAGCGGCGGCACGGCCGCACCGCCCGCGAGCATGGTGCTGAACCTGCCGCCCGGCGTGGTGTCGACCGGCGGACCCGCCTCGTTCACGGGCGCACGCCTGCTGCAACCGGACGGCGGTTCGACCGAGCAGACCGTGAACTGCCCCGCCGGCACCGGCACGATCACGTGCGTGACGCCGCAGGGCATCGCGCCCGGTGGTCAGGCGACGTTCCACTTCCTGCTGCGCGCGACCGACACCGCGGTACCCGGCACGATCACCGGCGTCATCAGCGCGGGAGCGGCCATCTCGGTCAACGTCAGCGTCGCGGTCAACGTGCCGCCCGTGTACGACGACCTCGAACTGCTCGTGCAGACGTGGCAGGACGAGATCTTCTGGGACCCGCGCGCCGACGTCGAGGTGCGCAACACCGGCCCGCGCGCCGGCACGCTGAAGCTCGACATCTCGACGTCGGAGAACCTCGTCCTCTACACGCCGTACCGCGAGTGCTCCCCGGCCGGCAGGACGCTGCACTGCGTCACCGACCTGGAGAAGGCGGGCCGGTACCGGATGTCGGTCTGGGCGTTCGGGCACCGCGGCGGCACCATCACCGTCACGGCCTCGCTGGGCAACGCGACGAAGTCCGTGACCGTGCCGGTCAAGGGCTGGCCGGTGCCGCCGGTCGAGGAACCGCCGAACCCGCCGACGACCACGACGGTGCCGCCGACCACGACCACGCAGCCCACCAAACCGACCGAGCCGACGAAACCGACCACGCCGACCGCGACGGTGCCGACCGAACCGACGAAACCGACGCCGCCCACGGAGCCGACGGTGACCGTGCCGTCGAACACGGTGCCGACCGTCCCGTCCGTGCCGACGCCGCCGGTCCCGTCCGAGACGCTGCCGCCGTCGACCACACCGCCCACGCGCTCGGAGCCGTGCGAACCTCCGCACGGCCTGATCCCGGGGCTGATCGGCGGCATCATCGGCTGGCAGCCCTGCGAACCGCCGCGGAGTTGATCAGAAGTTGATCTTTGACCGTCACTGAACGTGCAGGTCATGTGCCTTTGTGTGGCGGAACGTAACACCCGGAGACGGGCACCGTCATCTAGATCCGTAAGCTGACGCGGTGCTGCCAGTCGTTCGCCGCGCCATGAGCCGGCTGCCGGAACCACTCCAGTTCTTGCTGCACAAGCACCGCGAGTTGATCCGGTTCGCCCTGGTGGGCGGCACGACGTTCCTCATCGACAACGGTGTCTGGTACGCGCTGAAGCTCACCGTGCTGACCGACAAGGTCGTCACGGCGAAGGTCATCGGCGTGCTGGTGGCGATCATCGCCTCGTACGTGCTGTCCCGCGAGTGGTCGTTCCACACCCGCGGCGGCCGCGAGCGCCACCACGAGGCCGCGCTGTTCTTCCTCGTCAGCGGCCTGGGCGTGGCGATCAACATCCTGCCGCTGTGGCTGTCGCGGCACCTGTTCGGCCTGCAGGCCCCGTTCGTGTCGGTGCTCACCGAGGAGGTCGCGGACTTCGTCTCGGGCTCGATCATCGGCATGCTGCTCGCCACCGGCTTCAAGTTCTGGGCGATGCGCCGCTGGGTCTTCCCGGACGCCGACGCGCGGCCGGACCGCCGCGTTCACCCGATCTCCGTAGACTCGCCTCGTGTCCCTAGGCGAAACAGTGATCTCGCGGTTTCCGGAGCCGATCCGGTCGATCGCGCTGAAGCATCGTGAACTAGTCAAGTTCGCCCTGGTCGGGGGCACCTGCTTCGTGATCGACACGGTCCTGTTCTTCGGGATCAAGACCGTGGTCCTGCCGAACAACCCGGTGACGGCGAAGATCATCGCGACCCTCGTCGCCACGATCGTGTCGTACATCCTCAACCGGGAGTGGTCGTTCCGCACCCGCGGCGGCCGCGAGCGCCACCACGAGGCACTGCTGTTCTTCCTGGTCAACGGTATCGGCATCGTGCTGAACTCGGCCCCGCTCTACATCGCGCGGTACGCGTTCCACCTGCAGGAGCCGCACGTGTCGCGGCTCACCGAGGAGATCTCGGACTTCCTGAGCGCGCAGATCGTCGGCACGCTCGTCGCGATGGCCTTCCGCTGGTACGGCTACAAGAACTGGGTCTTCCCCGAGGAGAACGTCCGCGGCGCCAAGCGGTCGATCGAGGACGAGAAGGAACTCGGCCACTCGTAGGCCTCAACGCGGGGTGCTCGGCGCCTTCCAGGGAATGCCGACCACGTCCTGCGCCTTCGGCACCGGCAGGAACACGGCGAACGTCGCCGGCCGGGCCGTGGAGAGCTCCAGCCTGCCGCCGTCCGCGTCGACCAGGGCCCGCGCGAGCGCCAGCCCCACGCCGGTCGAACCGCCGCCGGAGACGCCGCGCTCGAAGATGTGCGCCGCGAGCTCGTCCGGCACACCCGCGCCACCGTCGCTGACCTCGACGACGACCGTGCCGTCCTCCCCGCGGGCGGAGACGACGACGGAGCCCTCGCCGTGCCGCAGCGCGTTGTCCAGCAGCACCCCGATGGCCTCACGCAGACGCGCGGGCGTGGCGCGGGCGAGCAGGCCGTCCGGGACGCGGACGCGCAACGCCCTGCCCTGGCTCTTGACCTGTTCGCGCCACTCGTCGGCGATCGCGGTCAGCGCGGGCCGCAACTCGAGCGGTTCGGCGCCGACGGCCCTGGCCGCGCGGGCGGCGGCCAGCAGTTCGTCGAGGACTGCGGCGAGGCGTTCTGCCTGGTCCAGGGCGGCACGGGCCTCGGCGGCCGTGTCGGGTTCCGGGTGCTCGGCGAGGGCTTCGAGGCGCAGCTGCAGGGCCGTGAGGCGGCTGCGGAGCTGGTGGGAGACGTCACCGACCAGTTCGCGTTCGCGCTGCACGAGCCGGGCCAGCGCCGTGGCGGAGGTGTCGAGGGCCTCGGAGACCGCGTCCAGCTCGGCGATGTTGTAGCGCTGCTCGTCGGCGCGGAAGTCGCCGGCGCCCAGCCGGGACGCGCGGGCGGCCACGTGGCCCAGCGGTTTGGCAAGCGTTTGCGCCGTCACCAGGGCGACGATCGTCCCGGTGCCGACGGAGACCGCGAGCAGGAGGAGCACCAGGCCCGCGACCTGGTACTGCTGGGTGTGCATGGGGCCGGAGGGGATCTCCAGCCGGACGCTGCCCTCCTGGGCGATCGGCAGTTCGACGGTCAGCGGGTCGTCGCCCGGCGAGGGGCCGGTGACCCTGGTGGCGCCTCCCGACACGACCGTCAGGCGGCCGTCGGTGGGGATGGCGACGCGCACCTCCTCGAGGTCGAGGGACTGCTGCTTGGCGATCTGGTCGTCGATCCTCGTGGCGATGCGCTGGGCGCTCTCGTTCAGGTCGCCGCGGGCCGTGTCCTCGACGAGCGTGAGCGCCGAGTACCCGAGCGGCAAGCCGAGCACGAACCCCGTGACGGCGACGGCGAGCAGGATCGCCCGCAGGATCCGGCGGCGCACTAGTCGGCGTTGAAGCGGAAACCGCGGCCGCGCACGGTCGCGATGCGCTTCTCGGCGGAGTTCGGGGTGCCGTCGCTGAGCTTGCGGCGCAGCCACGACATGTGCATGTCGAGCGTTTTGCTGCCCTTCAGGTCCGGGTCGTTCCAGACCTCGGACAGGATCTCGTCGCGGCTCACGACCTGCCCCGCGCGCTGGATCAGCACCTTGAGCAGCTCGAACTCCTTGTTCGCGAGCTGGATCTCGCCGCCGTCGACCGTGACGCGCCGGGCGGCCAGGTCGACGCGCACGCCGTTGACCTCGAGCGTTCCCGGTGCGCGGCGGCGCAGCAGGGCCCGGATGCGGGCCATGAGCTCGGCCAGCCGGAACGGTTTCGCGACGTAGTCGTCCGCGCCCGCGTCGAGCCCGACGACGAAGTCGACCTCGTCGGCACGCGCGGTGAGCATCAGCACGGGCACACCCCTGCCGCTCTGCCGCAGCCGCCGGCACACCTCCAGCCCGTCCATGCCCGGCAGACCGAGGTCCAGCACCAGGAGGTCGATGCCCCCGGCGAGGGCGGCCTCGTACGCACTCGGCCCGTCTCCGACGACCTGCACCGAATAGCCCTCCCGCGTCAGCGCGCGGGAGAGGGGTTCAGCGATGGCCGGATCGTCCTCGGCCAGCAACACCACGCTCACGGGCCCCAGCGTATTCGTGGAACGATCGCCGCGTGTCACGCCACGATGCTGATCTCGAACTCGCCCTCCGCCTCGCCGACGCCGCCGACGCGATCACCGCGACCCGCTTCCGCGCCCACGACCTCGCCGTGGAGCGCAAGCCGGACCGCACGCCCGTCACCGATGCCGACGTCGCGGTGGAGGACGCGATCCGTTCGGTGCTGTCCTCCGAACGCCCCGACGACGTGATCATGGGCGAGGAGCGCGGCGGCACGCTGGACGCCTCCCGCGTCTGGGTGCTCGACCCGATCGACGGCACGAAGAACTTCCTGCGCGGTGTGCCGATCTGGGCGACGCTGATCGCACTGGTCGTGGACGGCGTTCCGGTCGTGGGCGTCGTGTCGTCACCCGCGCTCGGCCGGCGTTGGTGGGCCGCTGCCGGTGGTGGCGCGTTCGCGTCCGACGCCTCCGGAGAGCGCGCCATCTCCGTGTCCGGCGTGCGTTCTCTCGAAGATGCTTACGTGTCCACGACGGACATCAAGTCGTGGGTCGAGTACCACTCTCGCGAGGCCTATCTGCGTCTTGTGGACGCGACCTGGGAGAGCCGCGCGTTCGGCGACTTCTACCAGCACTGCCTGGTGGCCGAGGGCGCGATCGACCTGGCACCCGAGTGCGTGGCGAACCCGTGGGACATCGCCCCGTTCCAGGTGCTGGTGACCGAGGCAGGTGGCCGTTTCACCTCGCTCGACGGCGAGGAGCGCTACGACGGCGGCAGTGTGCTGACGTCGAACGGCCACCTGCACGAGGAAGCCCTCAAGCTGTTGGCACGGTGAGGGTTCCGCGCGCGACCTGGGCCCAGGCGAGGCGTCCGAAGAGGTAGTGGCAGGCCACGCTCTCGTCGTCGAACCGCGCCCAGTCGTAGCGGTTGCCCTGCTCCTGCCAGAACACCTCGTAGCCGGTCTCGTCGGCGAGGAGGCACCAGCGGCCCTCCGTCTCCTCGCCGAGGCTGACGACGTCGTCCGGCACGCCGATCCTGGTCAGCCACTCGGGCAGCTGTTCGACGTTCATGCCGTGATCTCCGTGAGGTAGCCGAGCGCGACGAGGTCCGCGACGGGGTAGGTGGTGCGGTAGCGGCTCGCCCCGCCGGGCTGGCCGAACCAGGGCGCGCTGATCGTGCGGTGGACGGGCAGGTCCTTCTCGACCCGGTACCGCCGGTAGCCCTCGGCCGCGGCCTGGGGCGGCAGCGAGCGCTGGGCGAACGGCGTGCCCGCCACGTTCAGGACACGGCCTTCCGGGGTGCCGAACCGGTCGAGCTCGGCGCCCGCCTCCAGCACCTCGGGCAGGCTGTCCTCGTAGCCGCCCTCGCGTTCGAGCGGCCAGCGCGGGGTGCCGTCCTCGTGCAGGAACAGGCCCTCCCAGTCGCGTTCGTGCATGCCCGCGAGCGGGTCGTGGCCCTCCAGCAGCTCCTGCACGACCGGGTGGTCCTCGCCGAGCCCCTCGGAGTGCGTCGACGGCTTCGGGGCGGACAGGTCGAGCGCCTGCGGGTGGTCGCCGGGGGCGAACCTCGGGACCGGCTGCTCCTCCGTCCGCGGAGGCGGCGGGAGCTGACGGGCCGGTTTCGGGGCGAGGCGCGGAGCCCGTCCCGCGCTGAGGAAGACCGCCATGAACCAGCTGCCGGCCGCCGCCGCGGTGTAGGTGTGGCCGAGGATCTCGCCGGCGAGACCCGAGGCCAGGGCCTGGGGCTCGCGGTTCTCCAGGCGGTCGCTCAGGGCGTGCGAGGCCGGTGCCGAGACGCCGAGGTCGACGCCGGGAGCGGCCGGGCTCGCGATGGTGTCGCCCACCTTGCGCTCGCCGGTGTCCTGCACCGTCGCGACGTCGCCGTCCTGCGGCACGTCGCCGTCCTTCGCCAGGTCCTTCGCGAGGTCCTTGGCCAGGGCGTCCTTCGCCGCCACCTGCGGCCCCTGCGCCTGGGAGGCGGCCTGCGTGCCGCCGTGGGTCTGGCCCTGCGCCTGCCCCGGCTGGGTCGTGGTGGCCTGACCGCCGAACTGGGTGGGCTGGTTGCCCGCGAACTGGGCCGGCACGCCGCCGGGGGCACCGGTCTTGCCTGCCGCCTGGGGACCGGACTTGGCGTCACCCGACTTGAGCTCGCCGGCCTTCGCCTCACCGGCCTTGGCCTCGGCGGCCTTCGCGGCCTGCTGGGCCTGCTGCGCCTGGGCGGGTTGTCCCTGCTGCGCCGCTGCGGCCGGCTGGCCCGCGACCGCGCCGACCTGGGAGGCGGCCGCCGGAACACCACTGACCGCACCACCCACGGCACCACCGACTGCACCCACGGCACCACCGATCGGACCGGCGGCCGGAGCACCACCCACCGCGGGGCCCGCGGGGGCGGCCGCGGCGGCAGCGGGTGCCGCGGCCTGGGGCGCGGCAGGAGCCGGACCGTGCGCCTCAGCGCCGCGGACCAGCGTCGGGTCGAGCACGGCGGCGGAAGCCTGGGTCGTGCCCTCGGCGATCGGGCCGAGGCTGCCGTGGACGCTCGGGATCGCGTCGGCCACCGGCTGCGCGACGGGCGCGGTGACGTGGCCGACCGCGTTGCCCACGTCGGCGACGAGTCCGGGGACGACACCGCCCTTGCCCTCGCCGCGGCCCTGCCCCTGTCCCGGGCCGTCGCCCGGTCCCTGGCCAGGTCCGTCGAGGACCGGGCCGAGGGCCTCGTGGGCACCGGGCACCGCGTGGACGACCGGCTGCACCGCGGCCGCGACCGGCGCGGTGACGGGTGCGGCGGCGTCGAGAACGGGAGCGGCGGCCTCCGTCACCGCACCGACGACGGGTGCGAGAGGTGCCGTGACAGCACCGACGACGGGCGCGACCGGAGCGGTCACGGCGCCGACGACGGGTGCGACGGCCTCGGTCACCGGGGCGACCACGGCGGCGACGGGCTCGACGACAGGCGCGACCACGCTCGCCACCGGCGCGACGACAGCGCCCGCGACCGGCGTCACGACGTCACCGACGAGGCCGAGCAGGCCACCGCTGGTGCCACCGGGCCCGTGGGCGCCGGGGGCGGTGTTGACGGGCTGCGAGCCGTGGGTCATGTCGATGCCGCTGTCGAGCCGGATGGCGGACGTCAGCGTGTTCTGGAGGTTCGCGACGTTGGCCGCGGCCCCCTTGGTCAGCGTGTCGAGACCGAGCAGCGCGGCGGGGTTGCCGGCGTTGGCCGAGACCGTCGCGGCGTCGTTGTTCTTGGCGAGCACCACGAGCTCGCGGACGATCTCGACCTTCGCGGCACCGACCTGCTTGGCGGCGTGGTCGAGCCGGTCCGCGGCGGCGTGGCACCCGCGGGCGGCGCGCTGGAAGTCGCCGTCGGGGCCCACGACCTTGGCCCAACGCCCGCGAGCGGCGTCACCCGTCGCCCCGGTGACCCCGCCCAGTGCACGTCCGGCGGCACCGTCGGACGACGTCCCGAGACCCTTGATCTTGTCGCCCGCCTCGCGCCAGGCGACGGCGCTGGAACGCATGGCGTCCTCGTCGGCCTTGGGCCACGTGACGCCGGCCTTGGCCGCGACGTCGGCGAGTTCGGCGGGAAGCTCGATGCCCATGTCAGCCGTCCAACCTTCTCATCGCGGAAGCGTTGCTCTGCTCGACGTGGCGATAGGTCGCCGCCGTGGAGGCGAGCTTGTCGCCGACGTCGCCCAGCGTCGTCGCGAGCCCGGCCAAAGCCCCGCTCGCGTCACCGGCGGGCTTCTCGTGCGAGGAGGCGAAGCTCCGCCCGACCGCGTCGTCCCCCCAGCAGGCCCCGAACCCGGCGAGCGCCCGCTCCAGCGCCCCGGCGATCTCGGTGGCCTGCCCGGCGAATCCCTTGAGCTCACGCGCCCCGGCTTCCAACCGCTCGAGGTCGGCCGAGTACCCGGTCATCGGACCCTCCTGTTGATGAGCTCGGAGTCGAGCCAGCTCTCCCGCTGCTCGTTGTCCTCGTCGTCGTCCACACGCCGGCGGACGGGCTGGTACCCGAGATCCAGGGTCTCGGTGTCGTCGGCCGCGTACTCGTCGGGCCGCAGGTCCGCGGTACCGGCCACCACCGCCGCAGGATCAGTCGAAGCGGGCAGCACAGCACTCAGCGCCTGATAGGTCTCCTCGGCCGCACCGGCGGCAGCCGCCGCAACGGTGCGCACGATCAGCTCGGCCAGCTGCTCGGGCCGATGCCGCCGATAGGCCAGCTCGGAGAGCTCGAGGTGAGTCAACCTCCCACCCGACGCGACGGTCGCGGTGACCATCCCGTCGGGGCTGGAGGCCTGCCCGGACACAGCGGCCAGCTCGCGCTGCACCGACACCAACTGCTCGCGGCTGCGCCGGTAGTCGGCGAGCAGCTCCTCGACCTGCGCACGGTGGTCGTCCACCGAGTCCCCCTCACACGCATAGCCCTGGGCTCAGGCTCTGAGACGCCGTTGCCCATAGATCGGTTCCCAGCGGATTCAGTTACTAGGATCAACGAGATGATCGCCTTCGAGGATCTGCCCGCAGGCCGCATCATCCCGCTCGGCGAGCTCACCGTCGACCGGGAGGACATGCTGGACTTCGCGAGGAAGTTCGACCCGCAACCGTTCCACCTCGACGACGAGGCGGGCAAGAACTCGATTTTCGGCGGTTTGTCCGCCTCCGGCTGGTACACGGCCTCCCTCTGGATGCGCCGCTGGGTCGACGAGGTCCTCTCCGACTCCACCTCCCAGGGCTCACCGGGAGGCCGCGAACTCTCGTGGCTGGCCCCGGTGTACCCCGGCGACACGCTGACGTTCGCGGCGGAGGTGCTGAGCGCGCGGCTGTCGAAGAAGCGGCCGGAGCTGGGGCTGGTGGAGTTCGAGGGGACGGCTCGGCGGGGCGACGAGCTGGTGTACCGGTTCGTGGCGACGGGGATGTTCACGGTGCGGGGCTGACGACGGCGGGCCGCCCCTGGCACAAGGCACCGGCGGTGGAGTGCCACCGCCGGCGCAAGCGTCGTGAACGACAGGTCGTCGCGAGCAAGGTGACCGAGAGGTAGCGCCCGCAGGAAGCCGCGTACCTACTTGGTCAACGCCCGAACCACCCGGGAAGGACTGGGCCGCCCCAGCTGCTCGGCCATCCAAGCCGAAGTCTCGACCAGCCGATCCAGATCGACCCCGGTCTCGATCCCCAGCCCGTCCAGCATCCACACCAGGTCCTCGGTGGCGAGGTTCCCGGTGGCCGACTCGGCGTAAGGACACCCACCCAGCCCACCGGCAGAAGAGTCCACAGTGGTCACCCCACACCTCAAGGCGGCCAACGTGTTCGACAACGCCTGCCCATAGGTGTCGTGGAAGTGCACAGCAAGCCGGGAAACATCCCCGAACCCGCCCAACAAGGCCTCGACCTGTCCAGGCGTGGCCACCCCGATGGTGTCCCCCAGCGAAAGCTGCGAACACCCCATCTCCAGCAACCGCTCCCCGACCCGGACAACTTGGGCCGGAGCGACAGCCCCCTCCCAGGGGTCGCCGAAGCACATGGACACGTACCCGCGCACGTCCAGACCGGCCGCCAACGCCCGAGCGACAGTCGGCTCGAACATCTCGAACTGCGAGTCCAGGGTCCGGTTCAGGTTGCGAGAGGCGAAGGTCTCCGTGGCCGAAGCGAAGATCGCGATGTGCGTGACCCCGGCCTCCAGCGCACGGTCCAGTCCACGCTCGTTCGGCACCAGCACCGGATAAACGACCCCAGGTGCCCGCGAAAGACCGGCCAGCAACTCGGCGGCGTCGGCCAGCTGCGGCACCCACTTGGGGTGCACGAAGGACGTGGCCTCCAGAACGGACAGTCCGGCGGAAGCCAGTCGTGCCAGGAACTCGAGCTTCACCGACACCGGCACCACGACGGACTCGTTCTGCAGTCCGTCGCGGGCACCGACCTCCCAGATCGTCACCCGCGAGGGCAACGAGCCGCCGGGAACCACGTCGGGCAGACCGACCTCACGCGCGCCCATCGACCACTCCCGGGTAGAAGTCGTCGTCGGGGTTGTCGTTCACCTCTCGGTACAACATCGTGTGCACCTTCTCCACGGACGGGATGTCGTCGAACTCGAGCGGCTCGTCCGAGGCCGACTCGATGATCAGGGTGCCGCAGCCGAGCAAGCGGTCGAGGAAACTGTGCTCGAAGCGGACGCTGTTCACACGAGCCAAAGGGATGTCGAGGCCTGTGCGCTTGAACACGCCCTCGCGGTACATCACGCGGTCCGACGTGATGATGAAGTGCGTGGTGCGCCAGCGCAGCAACGGCGCGATGGTCAGCCACAGGACCAACACCGCGCCGATGACGGCCAGCACGACGTACGCGATGCCGGCCCACGACTGGTCCGCGACGAGTCCTGCCAGGTAGGTGCCGAGCGCGACGACCACCAGCAGCCAGAACACCGGGAAGATCAGCATCTTCCAGTGGGGGTGCTTGTGGATCACGACGTGCTCGCCGGAGCTCAGCAGGTCGTCGGGGTAGGCCATGGGCCAACCCTAACTACGCCGGGCGCAAATGCACCACGTCACCAGCGGACACGCCGTGGTCCTTGCCGTCGTCCCCGCGCACGGCCAGGGTGCCGTCCTGCTCGATGCGCTGCGCGACCCCGACGAGCTCCACGCCGCCCGCCAGTTCGACGCGGACGCGCCTGCCGACGGTCGACGAGTGTTCGGTGTACTCCTCCAGGACGCCCGACTCGACCGCGTCGCCGCCGTTCTTGCGCCACACGCCTTCCAGCTGTGCCAGTTCGACGAGCAGCCGGAACGCGAGTTCGCCCCGGTCCAGTTCGGCGGCGCCCAGGTCCTCGAGCGACGTCGGTGCGAGGCCACCGGGGGCGGGCTCGACGTCCGCGGGCAGCTTCGCGACGTTCAGGCCGATGCCGACGACGACCGAGCCGTCGGCGGTGATCTCGGACAGGATCCCGGCGCCCTTGCCCGCGGACGAGCCCAGCAGCAGGTCGTTCGGCCACTTCAGCGACGCCTCGACACCAACCGATTGGGCGACGCGCACCAGCGCCAGGCCGGCGATCAGGTTCAGCCACGGCAACCGGTCCGCGGACACCCCGGCGGGCCGGAACAGCACGCTCACGTACAGGCCACCCTCGGGCGACGACCAGGAGCGGCCACGACGGCCCTGCCCGGCGGTCTGCTCCAGGGCGATCAGCACGGTGCGGTCGACGGCGCTGGTGGCGGCGAGGTCGGCGTTCGTGGACGCAGTGGTCGCCACGACGTCGAGAGCGGCGTACGGGCCGTTGGGTGCGACAAGCCGCGAGCGCAGCTCGGCGGCGTCGAGTGCGGTGGTCATCGCGCCAGGTTATGGGAACGGAAGAGAGTACGTGCGATCAACGGCGACCAACAGGTCGCCGTGACCTGGACAACTGCACGGAGCAGTTCAGCAATGGTCTCGTTAGGCTGCGAGCCCATGAGCAGTGCGACCGAGCCGATCGGGAACGTCCCCGCGGACCTCCCGGACGTCCACACCACCGCGGGCAAGCTCGTTGACCTCTACCGGCGCAACGACGAGGCGGTTCACGCCGGCTCGGCGCGCGCGGTCGAAAAGCAGCACGCGAAGGGCAAGAAGACAGCCCGCGAGCGCATCGACCTCCTGCTCGACCCCGGTTCGTTCGTCGAGCTGGACGAGCTGGCGCGGCACCGCTCCACGAACTTCGGCCAGGAGAAGAACCGCCCCTACGGCGACGGCGTGGTGACCGGGTACGGCACCGTCGACGGCCGTCCGGTGTGCGTGTTCTCCCAGGACGTCACGGTCTTCGGCGGCTCGCTCGGCGAGGTCTACGGCGAGAAGATCGTCAAGGTCATGGACCTCGCGATCAAGACCGGCCGCCCGATCATCGGCATCAACGAGGGCGGCGGCGCGCGCATCCAGGAGGGCGTCGTCTCGCTCGGCCTGTACGGCGAGATCTTCTCCCGCAACGTCAAGGCGTCCGGCGTGATCCCGCAGATCTCGCTGATCATGGGCTCGAACGCGGGCGGGCACGTCTACTCCCCCGCGCTGACCGACTTCGTGGTGATGGTCGACCAGACCTCGCACATGTTCATCACCGGCCCGGACGTCATCAAGACCGTGACCGGCGAGGACGTCACGTTCGAGGAGCTCGGCGGCGGTCGCACGCACAACACCAAGTCGGGCAACGCGCACTACCTCGGCAGCGACGAGGAGGACGCGATCGCGTACGTCAAGGAGCTCCTGAGCTACCTGCCGTCGAACAACCTGAGCGACTCGCCCGCGTTCGAGAGCACGCTGGCCGAGGGCTCGCTGGCCGACGCGATCACCGACGAGGACCGCGAGCTCGACACGCTCATCCCCGACTCCGCGAACCAGCCGTACGACATGCACGAGGTCATCAACCGCGTGCTCGACGACGGCGACTTCCTCGAGGTCCAGCCGCTGTTCGCGCCGAACATCCTCGTCGGCTTCGGCCGCGTGGACGGCCACAGCGTCGGCGTCGTCGCGAACCAGCCCACGCAGTTCGCCGGCTGCCTCGACATCGACGCCTCCGAGAAGGCCGCGCGGTTCGTGCGCACCTGCGACGCGTTCAACATCCCGGTGCTGACGTTCGTGGACGTGCCCGGCTTCCTGCCCGGAACCGACCAGGAGTGGAACGGCATCATCCGGCGCGGCGCCAAGCTGATCTACGCCTACGCCGAGGCCACCGTGCCGCTGGTCACCGTCATCACGCGCAAGGCGTACGGCGGCGCGTACGACGTCATGGGCTCCAAGCACCTGGGCGCCGACATCAACCTCGCGTGGCCCACGGCGCAGATCGCGGTCATGGGCGCGTCGGGCGCGGCGAACATCGTGCACCGCAAGACGCTGGCCGCCGCCGCTTCCCACGGCGAGGACGTGGACGCGTTGCGCGCGCAGCTGCAGCAGGAGTACGAGGACACGCTGTGCAACCCGTACGTGGCCGCCGAGCGCGGGTACGTCGACTCGGTGATCCCGCCGTCGTACACCCGTGGTTACGTGGCGCGGGCGCTGTCGATGCTGCGGGACAAGCGCGAGACGCTGCCGCCCAAGAAGCACGGGAACATCCCGCTGTGACCGCGCCCGAGGAGAAGCCCCAGCCGCTGCTGAAGGTCGTCAAGGGCACGCCCGACGACCACCAGCTCGCCGCGCTGACCGCGGTCATCGCCGGGCTGGCCTCGGCCGCCCCGGCGGAGGAGACGCCTGAGCGGCGTTCGGAGTGGGCCAACCACGCCCGGCGCGTGCGCAGGCCGGTCCAGCACGGACCGGGCGCGTGGCGCGCGTCCGGTTTCCCCGGCTAGCAGCAACGGGGATCGCGGATCTCCGACCGCCCAGGCTGCGGGCGCCCCCTGCCGGGCGTCTGGAGAGGACGGGTGCGGGTGACATCGTTCGAGGAGATCGCCGCCGGGCTGAACCGGGTGGTGAGCAAGGCAGATGAGGCGACTGCGGCCTTGACGCGGGCGATGGAGCTCGTGGACGAGGCCGTGGAGCTGCTGACCGGGGTCGCGCGGGGCTCGGGACACCTCGAGGAAGAGTTCGACCATGCTGTTGTCGCGTGGTCGGCGGCCGCCAAGGGGATGGCGGAGGTGTCCCAGGTCGTCGCCGCCGGGCGTCAAGCCGTCGAAACACACCGCAGGACCCTCCACGATGACGCCGTCCCGCCGCCACGAGCACCTCACAGCCTGTCGACGCCTCCACCAACTACCCCGACCTCAACCGCGTCAGCACCGGCGCCCGTGGAGTTGACGTGGGCCGACCGGCAGAGAGCGCAGCTCCCGACATACGTCACCAGCGGGTTCTACCGGGACCAAGACGGCAACTCCGACGTGGTTCAAAGCGGTCAGGATGCGCTGGGCGAGCATCAGGCGATCGCAGAACACCTGCGGGCGGAGGGTTTTCCACCAACCGGGCCGGGCAGGGTCACGACCGGCGAACACGTGGAGGGCAAGGTGGCATGGCGGCTTCGCGACAGCGGCGACGTGCACGTTGACCTGGTGATCAACTATCCGATGTGCGCCGGCCCTTACTCCTGCAAGAACCTCGTACCCTTCATCTTGAAACCGGGACAGTCCATGACAGTGCATGATCCACGAAGGACTCGCACGTTCCACGGTAGGAGCACAAGGTGAAGCACTCTCTCAATTTCTGGTACTTCACCGACACGAATGACGCGGACGACCCCGTCACCGTGGAGTCGGACTCTGATCTTGAACGCGTCCTCGGCGAGGTGCACGCGCACGAGCAGTTCCACCCGACGGTGGTCTGTGTGAAGGACCGTCCCACTCTCGAGGGTCCCCTGAACCTGCCCGACCACCAACTCAAGTTCGACATCGACGTCCCCCACCGCATCGCGGCGATACACACGATGGGACCACCCAGCTTCCTGCCGGCTGACGTCCGGGACCGGCAGTCGTCCGAGCAGCACAGCTCCGCCGAGGGAATGCCCGAAGACGTGATGCGGGCCTGGGTGACGAAGGGGTCGTACGCACGGGCCACCGCGGTTCGCCTCGCAGATGATCACGAGATCGACCTGTTCGTGGACTTCGACACACGTACGCGGTTCCCCGCCGATGCCGCTATCTCGTGGGGAAAGCTGCGCGAGGCGCTGAAGGAACTGGCTGAAACGGGCCTGCGCCCCACGTGTGTGGATTGGCAGGAGTCGGACATCTACTGATTCGGTGACACCGGGTCAGACCGGCCGCTTTTCCCGGCTAGCACGCCACCCGGCGGCTCGTGACGTCCAGGCCGACGGCGACCTCGCGACAGCGGGTCTCGCCGTCGACCTGCAGCTTCAGCGTCCAGAACGCGCTGCCGTACGCGCTCGTCCTGCGCAGCACCTCGACGCCCGCGTGGTTGAGCGGCATGCCGGAGCGCACCGCGGGCACGACCGAGGAGAGCAACGCGTTCTCCGCGCGATCGGCGGTGTCGGCGAACGGCCAGATGGGCACTCCATAGCCGATCGGGTCACTCGCGAGCACGCTTCCAACGCCCCACGATCCAATGAGGCCGCCGAGCACGACGAGCAGGGCCGCGATCCGTCTGCGCTTGCCGTCGCGATCGGAACCGCGTTCGGTGAGGACAAGCACCCAGCGCTTCACTCTCCCGAGAGTGCCGATTGAAGAGGTGATCGCGCATCAGTAGTACTACTCGGACGGACCGCGAGAACTGGCGGACCGTGTACGCGCTGTGCGTCGGCTTCTTCATGACGCTGCTGGACACGACCATCGTCAACGTCGCGCTGCCGTCGATGATCACCGATCTGGGTGCCACCCTGAACGACGTCATCTGGGTGGTGAGCGCCTACCTGCTGGCGTTCGCCGTGCCGTTGCTGCTGACCGGGCGGCTGGGCGACCGGTTCGGGCCGAAGCGGCTCTACGGCATCGGGCTCGTGCTCTTCCTCGGGGCGTCGCTGGCCTGCGGTCTCTCGACCAGCGCGGAGGCGTTGATCGCCGCCCGCGTCTTCCAGGGCCTGGGTGCCGCGGCCATGACGCCGCAGACGATGGCGTTCATCACGCACCTGTTCCCGCCGGCCAAGCGCGGCGCGGCCCTGGGCATGTGGGGGTCGGTGGCCGGGCTCGCGACGGTCTCCGGGCCGTTGCTCGGCGGGGTGCTCGTGACGCACCTGGGCTGGGAGTGGATCTTCTTCGTGAACCTCCCGATCGGCGTGCTCGCGCTCGTGCTGCTGTTCCTGTGGGTGCCCGACCTGCAGCCGAACCGCGCGCCGAGGTTCGACGTGCTGGGCGTCGTGCTGTGCTGCCTCGGGCTCGGGCTGCTGGTGTTCGGCATCCAGAACGGCGAGCACTACCGGTGGGGACGCGTGGCGGGGCCGATCACGGTCGCCGAGATCATCGCGGCCGGGGTGCTGTTCCTCGCGCTGTTCGTGCTCTGGCAGGCGTCGGCGCGCAACCCCGAGCCGCTGATGCCGCTGCGGATCTTCCGCAACCGCAACTTCTCGCTCGGCAACCTCGCGAACATCGCCATCGGCATCACCGTGACCGGTGTGTTCGTGCCGCTCGCGCTGTTCCTGCAGACCGTGCCGAAGCTGTCTCCGCTGATGACGGGCCTGGTCACGGCCCCGGCGTCGCTGATGTCCGGGGTGGTGGCGATCTTCGCGGGGCGGCTGTCGAACCGGGCGAACGCCAAGTTCCTGCCGATCACCGGCTTCGCGCTGATGGCGGCCGGGATCCTCGCGATGACGTTCCTGCTGGGCGACGGGCCGCAGTGGGTGCTGCTGCCGTCGATGATCGCCCTCGGCATCGGCATGGGGCTCGTGTTCTCGCCGCTGACGAACATCTCCACGCGCACGCTCGACCGGTCGCTGCTGGGCGCCGGGTCCGGCATCTACAACACCTCCCGGCAGTTCGGGAACGTGCTGGGCAGCGCCGCGACGGCGGCCGTGCTGCAGATCGTGCTGGCCGCGACCGGCGACTTCACCACGGCCGTGCGGGCGGCGTTCTTCCTGCTCCTGGCGGTGACGGTGCTGGGCATCGCCGCCGCGCTCGCCTTTCGGCAGGTCGCCGCGCCGAGCGTGACAGACTCGGCGCGTGCGTCTGATCCTGGCCTCCCAGTCTCCCGCCCGTCTTAGCGTCCTGCGGTCCGCGGGCGTCGAGCCCGTCGTCCGGGTCTCCGGCGTCGACGAGGACGCGCTGGTCGCGTCGTTGCAGAACCCGACGCCCGAGGAGACCGTGGTCGCGCTTTCGGCGGCCAAGGCGGAGGCGATCGAGCACGACGACGAGTGCGTGGTCGTCGGCTGCGACTCGATGCTGCTCTTCGAGGGCGAGCTGGTGGGCAAGCCCGGCACGCCCGAGGTCGCGCGCGAGCGGTGGCGGCGGGTGGCCGGCAAGAGCGGCGTGCTGATCACCGGCCACACCGTGCTGCGCGTGTCCGGCGGGGAGGTGGTCGACCGGGCGAGCGCGGCCGAGTCGACGACCGTGCGGTTCGGCACACCGTCGGACGAGGAGCTGGAGGCCTACATCGCGACGGGCGAGCCGCTGCACGTCGCCGGCGGCTTCACGATCGACGGCCTCGGCGGCTGGTTCATCGACGGCATCGAGGGCGACCACACGTCGGTCATCGGCATCAGCCTGCCCCTCACCCGCCGCCTCCTGGGCCAGCTGGGTGTTTCCGCGTCCACACTCTGGTAGACGCTGGTCACAGTTCACCTGATCGGGGAAGACTGCCTCCAACGCCGGCGTTGGGGGCTAGCGGTGAACGAGTACTTGACGCGTCGCAGGCACATCGACCTGGCACGCAGGACGAGCACGGGTTGTCGGAGCTAACGCCTCCGCCACCCCTACTCAGCACATCCCTGCCCAGGAGATGCTCCGATGTCGTTCGTCCAGACATATCGCAAGCCCAAGGTCTTCGGATTCACCGTTCTAGGCGCGCTCGTCCTCGGCGCGCTCGCCGGCTGGCTCGGCAAGGGCACGTGGCTCGCGCCCGTCCTCGCCAAGATCGGCTCCACGTTCACCGCCCTGCTGCAGCTCACCGTCATCCCGCTCGTGTTCACCGCGATCGTGGTCGGCATCGCGTCGCTGCGGAACCTCGGCGGCGGCCGCACCGCCGCGCGCCTGGGCGGCAAGACGTTCCTGTGGTTCGCCATCACGTCGTTCATCGCGGTGCTGATCGGCATCGCGGTCGCGTCGATCCTCAAGCCCGGCAACGGGTTGCAGATCGAACCCGCCGCCGGTGCCGTCGACAAGCTCGCCAAGCGCGCGTCCGGCTCGTGGCAGGCGCTGCTCGACAACCTGGTGCCCACCAACATCTTCAGCGCGTTCACCGAGGGCGACGTGCTGCAGGTCGTGTTCATCGCGGTGCTGGTCGGTTTCGCCGCCTACGCGCTCGGTGACAAGGCCGCGCCGTTCACGAACCTCGTCCGCTCGTTCTTCGAGATCATCCAGAAGGTCGTCGGCTGGATCATCCTGCTGGCCCCGATCGGCATCTTCGGCCTCATCGGCAACGCGGTCGCCTCCTACGGCAACTCGTTCGTGAAGCCGCTGTTCTCGCTGATCCTGGCCGTGTACCTCGGCTCGGCGCTGGTGCTGTTCGTCGTCTACCCGGTCCTGCTGAAGTTCGTCGGCAAGACCTCGCCGGTCGAGTTCTTCCGCAAGGCGGGCACCGCGCTGCAGTTCGCGTTCGTGTCGCGCTCCTCGGGTGCCACGCTCCCGTTGTCCCGCAAGGCCGCCACCGACCTCGGTGTGCCGAACGAGTATGCGAACTTCGCCGTGCCGCTCGGCACCACGACCAAGATGGACGGCTGCGCCGCGGTCTACCCGGCCGTCGCGACGATCTTCATCGCGAACCTGTTCGGCATCCAGCTCTCGGTGTGGCAGTACGTCGCGATCGTGCTCGTCGCCGTGTTCGGCGCGCTGGCCACGGCCGGCACGACCGGCTGGTACACGATGCTCACGCTGACCCTGAGCGTCGTCGGCCTGCCGCCGCAGGTGATCGCGACGGGTGTGGCCGTGGTCTACGCGATCGACCCGATCCTCGACATGATGCGCACCGCGACCAACGTGGCCGGCCAGATCACCGTGCCGGTCGTCGTCGCCCGCACCGAGGGCCTGATCGAGGAGCCCGCCGCTCCCGCCGAGAAGGACCTGGTCAACGCCTGATCAACAGCTAGGAATCCGCGCACGCGCGCAACTGCGACAACTTCGGCACCGGTGTGGGCCAGCCAGCGAGCTGCTCCCGCGCCGGTGCCGGCGTCGTGCAGCCGATGTTCGCACCGAGCGCCGAGAACACCTGCACGAACGCGTCTTTGCACTGGCCGTCGCAGGCGCGCTGGGCCGAGACGACGTCCGCCGTGCCGTCCTCGTTGACGTCGTGCAGCCCGAGGTACCCGGCACTGGACAGATAGGCGGCCTGCGCGCGCGACCACGTGCCGTCCTTGCGCACGAGCACCTCGCCGAGCACCTTGCCGCCGTGCTCCCCGCGCACCAGGCACACGCTGACCGGTGCCTCCGCGCACAGCAGCGACTTGTCGGTCACCGTCGCGCCGGACTCGGCGATGGTCATCTCGAAGATGAACGGCCCCGACTCACCGCTCACCCTGATCCGCCCACCACCCGTTCCGGTGAGCAGCTCGACGAGGTCCCTGCCGACCGACTTGCCGATCACGACCTGGCACACGGTGGTGCCGCAGCGCAGGTTGGCGTCGGATCCGTACTGACCTGAATCGGTGCCGTCCGGCCGCTGGAAATAGGCGAACACCAGCCCCGCGAGGACGACCACGGCGGCGGCGACGGCGACCACCTGCACTGACCTGGTTCCACCCACAGCGCAGATTGTGCTCGACTGGCCCACGATGGATGTGAAGTGAGGCGTCTCTCCCTCTCGGAGTTCGTCGATTTCCGTAGACTGCGGCACCAGCCAGAGCCGTAAATACCGGTCCAGCAGGAGGTACGACGCCGTGTCGCTGCGCAAGGTGCTCATCGCGAACCGCGGTGAGATCGCCGTCCGGGTCATCCGAGCCTGCCGTGACGCCGGACTGGCGAGCGTCGCCGTCTACGCCGATCCCGACCGCGACGCGCCGTTCGTGCGGCTCGCCGACGAGGCGTTCGCGCTGGGCGGCAGCACCCCCGGCGAGAGCTACCTGTCGTTCGAGAAGGTGCTGGCGGCCGCCGCGCAGTCCGGTGCCGACTCCGTGCACCCCGGCTACGGCTTCCTGTCCGAGAACGCCGAGTTCGCGCAGGCCGTGATCGACGCCGGGCTGACGTGGATCGGCCCGACGCCGCAGGCGATCCGCGACCTCGGCGACAAGGTCACGGCGCGGCACATCGCGATGCGCGCGGGCGCGCCGCTGGTGCCCGGCACCAAGGACCCGGTCAACGGGCCGGACGAGATCATCGCGTTCGCCTCCGAGCACGGGCTGCCCGTCGCGATCAAGGCGGCGTTCGGCGGTGGCGGCCGTGGCCTCAAGGTCGCGCGGACCCTGGAAGAGATCCCCGAACTGTTCGACTCGGCGGTGCGCGAGGCCGTCGCCGCGTTCGGCCGCGGCGAGTGCTTCGTCGAGCGGTACCTGGACAAGCCGCGCCACGTCGAGGCGCAGGTCCTCGCCGACACCCACGGCAACGTGATCGTCGTCGGCACCCGCGACTGCTCGCTGCAGCGCCGCCACCAGAAGCTCGTCGAGGAGGCGCCCGCGCCGTTCCTGACCGACGAGCAGCGCGCCACGATCCACAGCTCCGCCAAGGCGATCTGCCTCGAAGCGGGCTACCACGGCGCCGGCACCGTCGAGTACCTCGTGGGCCTCGACGGGTCGATCTCGTTCCTGGAGGTCAACACGCGCCTGCAGGTCGAACACCCGGTGTCGGAGGAGACGACGGGCCTCGACCTGGTGCGCGAGCAGTTCCGCATCGCCGCGGGCGAGAAGCTGCGTCACCTCGAAGACCCCACGCCCCGTGCGCACTCCATCGAGTTCCGGATCAACGGCGAGGACGCCGGCCGCGGCTTCCTGCCCGCACCCGGCACGGTCACCACGTTCATCGCGCCGTCCGGTCCGGGTGTCCGCGTGGACGCCGGTGTGGAGAGCGGCACGGTGATCGGCGGGCAGTTCGACTCGTTGCTGGCCAAGCTGATCGTCACCGGCGAGACCCGCGAGGAGGCGCTGGCCCGGTCGCGGCGCGCCCTGGACGAGATGGTCGTCGAGGGCATGGCGACCGTCCTGCCGTTCCACCGCGTGATCGTGCGGGACGCGGCCTTCACCGCCGAGAAGCCCGAGGGCTTCACCGTCCACACGCGGTGGATCGAGACGGAGTTCGACAACCAGATCGAGCCGTTCACCGGTGCTGCGGCCGCCGAGGACGAGTCCCCGCGCCAGACCGTGGTGGTCGAGGTCGGCGGCCGTCGCCTGGAGGTGTCGTTGCCGGGTGACCTCGCCGTCGGTGCGGCCCGTCCTGCCGCCGCGGCGAAGAAGCCCAAGGCGAAGCGCGCCGGAGGCAGCTCCGCGGCCGTGTCGGGTGACGCGGTGGCGGCCCCGATGCAGGGCACGATCGTGAAGGTGGCCGTCGAGGACGGACAGGCCGTCGAGGCGGGCGACCTGATCGTCGTGCTGGAGGCCATGAAGATGGAGAACCCGGTGACGGCGCACAAGGCCGGCACGGTGACGGGCCTCGCGGCCGCGCCCGGCGACCCGATCACCCAGGGCACCGTGATCTGCGAGCTGAAGGACTGAGCTGAACGACGGGCCGGCCGGGTCGCTCACCTACGATTGGGTTCGTGAGCGACCCGAGCAGGGACATCCGCATCGGTGACACCGAGCGGCAGCAGGCGTTGCAGGTCCTCGGCGAGCACATGAGCGCGGGCCGCATCGACATCACGGAGTACGGCGAGCGGTCCGCGAAGATCACCACCGCGAAGACCCGCGGCGAGCTGATGTCGTTGTTCTACGACCTGCCCGACCCGCGGCCGCAGTTCGTGGCACCCGTGCCGATGTTCAACGAGCCCGTGCGGACGCCCGCGCGCCGCTGGGAGGGCGCGGTCGTCCCCGTCGTGGGCATCGCGACGGTGATCCTCTTCTTCGCGCTGGTGAGGAACCCGCTGATCTTCCTGCTGGTGCCCGCCGTGGCGATCCTGTGGGCCCAGTGGAACGGACGCCGGCGCTGAAACCGTTGCTGCTGCTGGACCTCGACGGCGTGCTGAGGTCGTTCCCGCCGATCGCGCCCGAGGTCGCCGCCCGCGCCTTCGAGCCGTCGCTGCTGCGCCGAGCCGTCACCGGCCAGATCACCGACGAGCAGTGGCGCAGGGAGGCGGACTTCCCCGTCTCGACCGGCGAGGTGATCGCCGAGGCGCTGGCGTTGGTGCGCGTGGCGCGCCGGCAGTGCTTCGTGGCGTTGCTGACCAACGCGACCACAAGGCTCGAGGAAGACCTCGTGGCGCTCGGCCTCGACGCCGAGGTCGACGCGGTCTTCAACTCGGCGCGGCTCGGCCTCGCGAAGCCGGACCCCGCCGTCTACCGGCGCGTGCTCGACGAACTCGGGTACTCGACCGGCGTGTTCTGCGACGACACCGCCGAGAACGCGGCGGCCGCGTCCGAGGCGGGCCTGGACGGCGTGCACGTGCCGGACGTCGCGGCGCTGCGGACGGCGCTGGCCGTGCGGGACCTGATCCCGCCGACCGTGCTGCTGATCCTGCCGGACCGCGACGAGGCCGAGGAGCTGGCCGCCGAACTGCTGGAGACCGGCTGGGGCCCGTGCCACGTGCACCGGGACATGCTGGCGGGCGAGGACGACGCCGAGGACGTGGACTGGGTGGTCGAGCTGACCACGGCGCCGGACGGGTCGCCGGCGTCCGCGCACCGGGCCGAGCTCGACGAGCTGGCGGAGGAGCACGACGGGTTCACGGGCGACTAGGCCGCCGGCCGCGCGACACCACGAGCCCAGCTGGCGCGCACCCGAGCCCAGCGCCCCAGCCGACCAGCACCACCACCCCACCGCCGACTAGCCTCCCGCCCGTGGAGCCAGTCGAGATCAACGCCGGCGAGTACTACCTGCGCGCCTTCCGCAGCGACGACCGCATCGACGACGTCCCCGCGCTCGCCGAGACCTTCGCCGATCCTGAGACCAAGCGGTACATGAGCCGCCTCACCGCGGAGGGCGCGCCGTCCGCGGAGCTGCTGGTCGTGCTGATGACCGACGGCTGGGAGAAGGACTACCGCTGGTCGTGGGCGGTGTGCGACGCCGTCACGGCCGAGGTGCTGGCCGGCATCGTCATCCACAACGTCGACCACCACCTCCGGTCCGCCGAGGTGATGTGCTGGAGCCAGCCCCAGCACCGCGGCAAGGGGGTGCTGCCGGCGGCGCTGAACTCGGTGCTCGGGTGGGTCTTCGGCGCGATGGAGATGCACCGGATCACCTACCGCCACGCGGTGTCGAACACGGCCTCGCAGCGGGTCGCGGAGAAGTGCGGATTCACTCTTGAGGGTCGTCTTCGCGAGGAGGCGATCGTCGATGATCAGCGCGAAGACCAGTTGCTGTGGTCACGACTGGCTTCGGACCCGCCGCCGGAGCGGCTACGGTGACCGGCCATGCGGACCACGGCGCTCCTGATCGTCGCGGCGGTGCTGGCCGGGTGCACGGCTGCTCCTGAGCAGAGCGCGCTGACCACCCCACCACCTCCGCCACCGCCGTCCCCGACGACGACCACCCCGTTCGACTTCCCCCAGCGGCCCCGCGCGGTGCCGCTCGACGCGGTCGACCCGTGCGCGGTGCTGACCGAGGAGCAGCGCGTGTCGCTGAGCCTCGACAACCCGCCGAGCCCGTACGTCGAGCCGAGCTTCGGCAGTGCGAAGGCGTGCACGATCCGGAGCACCACGAGCGGAAATGTGGCGAGGATCGCACTCGTGCTCGTGTCGGGCGCCGACGTGTGGCTCTCGGAGAACGCTCAGGTCGACTACACCGTCGGCACGATCGAGGGTTTCACGGCGATTACTGTCCGCACACCCGACGTGCACGACGTCTGCAATGTGGAAATAGACGTCGCCGATGGGCAGTTCCTCGACGTCATGTTCCGCGACGGCGGCAATTCCACTGCGGTGCAACAAGATCATCTTTGTCTCGGTGCCCAGCGGGTGGCAGAGGCCGCGATGGCCAGTTTGCTCCAAAGTCGCTGACCCACACGGGCGGATGTCACTGATCGCACTCCCGAGCGTCACCTTGAGTGGCTAGAGTGACGAAGCGCATGTAAGCACGACCGCCGGAGGTTTCACGATGCCGCCAGGGGGACGCAGCGGGGCAGACTCCTCGCCACCCACCTCGCACCAGCTGAACGTGGAGCCGGAGGCGATCCCAGCGCTGCGCAACACGTTCTCCGCCGCCTTGGTCAAG
Organism: Lentzea sp. HUAS12; assembly: GCF_024125735.1. Classification (NCBI taxonomy): domain Bacteria; kingdom Bacillati; phylum Actinomycetota; class Actinomycetes; order Pseudonocardiales; family Pseudonocardiaceae; genus Lentzea; species Lentzea sp. HUAS12. The sequence goes on along the minus strand of NZ_CP099738.1, from coordinate 7,894,389 downwards.
CTGGACAAGCAGATCGAGATGGCGGTCACCGAGTTCCGCGTGCGCCCGTGGGCGGGCGACCCGGTCAGCGCCGAGGCCGCGGAGAAGTTCAACGACCGCTCGATCGCGGACGGTGACTCCGCGCTGCAGGCCCTGCTGAACTACCAGCGGCAGCTCAAGACGGCGATGGACAACCTGAACCAGATCGAGCGCCAGTACAACGTGGTCGAGGGCGACAACACCGGCATGATGAACAAGAGCGGGTGCTGAGGATGGTCGATCACCGCTGGCAGGGCTACAGCCACAAAGAGCTGTACGAACGCATCCACTCCGGTCCCGGCCCCTCGGCGTCGTTCGCTTCGATGGAGCGATGGCAGGGCGTGTCGGCCGCGCTGACCGAGATCAACGACGACCTGCACAAGGGCATCACGCTCTCGGGCGCGAAGTGGCAGGGCAAGGCCGCCGAGATGGCGCAGTCCGGCCTGAACCCCGTCGCCGCCTGGGCGGACAGCGCGCGCACCGGTTCCGACGTCATGCGCTACTCGGCCGAACTGCAGGCCGGCTACATCTCGAAGGCCCGCGCGGACATGCCCGCGCCGGTCGCCGTGACCGCGGAGCAGCCGGGCGCGCTGGTCACCGGCCTCACGCACCTCTTCGGCGGGCAGACCGACCACGAGAAGCAGGAGGCGGCCCAGGACGCGGCCGAGCGCCGCGCCCGTGAGGTCATGTCCACCTACGCGTCGTCCACGTCGGCGAACACCTCGACGCTGGGCCAGTTCAGCCAGCCCCCGCAGCTGCAGATCAACGGCACGGGCCCGGTGCACGGCGGCGGCGCGCAGATCGGCGCGGCCCCCGTCTGGGGCGTCGGCCCGCGCGGCACCACCGGCGGCGTCGTACCCGCCCGCGGCACCACGGGCACGCGCGGCACCGCCGTCACGCCCGCGAAGGGCGGCACCGCCGCGCCGGGGTCCACCACGAGCACCTCGAACGCCGGCACCGGCACGGCACCGGGCACCAGGGGTTCGCACTCCCCGGCCGCGGCCGGCACGGCGGGTCCCGGCGGCACCGGCACGGGCACCGCGGGCGTCGGCCTGCCGGGCCAGCGCACGTCGAGCCGTTCGGGGTCGTCGAGCGAGTCCACCGGCCCGAAGCAGATGGAGGACGGCGCGACCGCGGCCTCCAGCGCCGCTGCCGCGGGCACGGTCATGAACCAGGGCCACGCGGCAGGCGTCCTGGGCGGCTCGGGCACCGCCATGGGCCCGACGGGCACGGTCGGCGCGAACAACAACGACCAGGTCCACCGCAGGGCCGTCCCGCTGCCGCAGGCGTTCGACCCGTTCGGCGGCATGGGCCCGCGCAAGGGCGAGGAAGAGGAGGACTTGGAGCACAAGGCCGCCGACTACCTCCGCGAGCGCGACGACATCTACGGCGTGGGCAGCTACTCGCTGCCCGTCATCGGGGAGAGCACGACCGACTGATGACCCTGTTCGGCTTGGACACCGGAACGAGCGACACGCGCGACCCGGTGGTCATCTCCACGCTGGAGTTCGACGTCCTCTGGGACCACCTGGGCCTGGAGACGATGCCCCTCGTCCTGAAGGTCCCGTCACCGGGCAAGACGACGGAAGAACGCCGCACCATCGAGGACCGCGTCTGGCTCCAGCTCGGAGCCCGCGGCCTCGGTGGCCCGCGTTCCCTCGACCCGATGCTCGAGGACCTCCTGCACGTGCTCGACCGCCCGCAGCAGGAGATCGACGCCCGCATGTGGCTCGACGAACGCAGCCTGCGCGTCCTGGCGGCGGGCAAGGGCCAGGCGGGCGTCCTGGCCGTCCTCGACGGCACCCAGCTCGTCCTGCGCCCGGCGGAGGCCGACGGCCTCCCCCGCGAGGCCCTCACGGCCCTGCCGACCGCCCCGGCGGGCGAGGGCCACTCGATCACCCTGCCCTCGGCGGACCTGGACGCAGCGGCCTCCTCCGCGAGCACGCCGGAGGAACTGGAGGCGGGCCTGCAGAGCAGGCTGAGGGCGGACGACGCCCACACCCTGGCCGAGATGGTCCGCGACGCCACGAACCGCGGCCAGTTCGGCGCCGCCGCCCGCGACAAGTGGGGCAAGCGGGTCCGCCCGGACCGCGTGGTCGCGTTCTACGACACCCCGAAGGGCCGCTACCTGCAGATGCGGCGTGCGTCGGAGGGGCAGGAGCCCTGGTCGACGATCACGCCGATCGACTACCGGCGAATGCACCACCACCTGGTGGAGCTGCTGGCGGAAGCGGCGGGCACGAACCGCTAGCTGACCCGCGGATGCCCGACGGGTCAGCCGGGAACTCCCGGGAGCGGTCCGGCGTCAGGGCCCGATGCCCTGGCAGGGCCGGGTCCGCAGGTCGTTCACGTAGTCGTCGGGCGCCCCGGCGGCCTCGGCCGCGTCCGCGACGACCCCGATGTACCGGGCGGACGGCAGCCCGCCCTCGTACGCGTCCAGCACGTACAGCCAGGCCACCACGGACCCCTCCAGGGTCTGCACGCGCAGCCTGATCTTCTTGTAGAGCCCGAGCGCGCCCTCCCAGCGGTCCAGCCGCGACTCATCGCGGGGTGACACGTCGTAGAGCACGCAGAACGTCTGGTGGTCTGGCTCCTCGACGATCGTCGCGAGGGCCCCCTCCCACCCGAGGTCCTCGCCACCGAACGTCATGCGCCAACCGACGAGCCAGCCGGTCCCCGCGAGCGGGGAGTACGGGGCTCGCTCCATCATCTGGTTCGGATCCATGTTCGACCCGTACGCGGCATAGAGCGGCACGTCCGACAGCGTAGCGGCGCGGCGATCAGCTTTCGGTACTGACGACACGGTCGATTCGGTCAACGCGTACGGTTGAGCCGGCCTGGAAGCACGCAGAAGGGAACCGATCGTGACCCGCATCGTCATCATGGGCGGCGGACCCGCAGGTTACGAGGCAGCCCTGGTCGCGGCCCAGCACGGCGCCGACGTGACCGTGGTGGAGAACGACGGGGCCGGTGGCGCGTGCGTGTTGTACGACTGCGTGCCGTCGAAGACCTTCATCGCCTCCGCAGGGGCTCGCAGTGCCTTCCGCAACGCCGGTGAGCTGGGCATTCAGACCCACAACGAGCAGGCGGCGGTCGATCTGCCGGTCGTACACGGACGGGTGAAGGGCCTCGCCCTGGCCCAGTCCGCGGACGTGCGGGCGCGGCTGCAGCGCGAGGGCGTGCGGCTGATCAACGGGCTCGCGAAGTTCGTCGACGACTCGCGCGGGCTCGCCCAGCACCAGGTCGTGGCGACGGGCGCGGACGGGTCCGAGGAGGTCCTCAACGCGGATGTGGTGCTCATCGCAACCGGCGCGACCCCGCGCGTGTTGCAGGGCGCCGAGCCCGACGGCAAGCGGATCCTCACCTGGCGGCAGATCTACGACCTCCCCGAACTGCCCGAACACCTCGCGGTGATCGGTTCCGGCGTCACCGGTGTCGAGTTCGCCAGCGCCTACACCGAGATGGGCGTGAAGGTGACGATGGTCTCCAGCCGGGACCGGGTGCTGCCCCACGAGGACGCCGACGCGGCCGCGGTGCTCGAGGACGTGTTCGCCGAGCGCGGCACGGCCGTCGTCAAGCACGCCCGCGCCGACAAGGTCGAGAACACCGGCGACGGCGTCCTGATCCACCTGGAAGACGGTCGCACGATCGAGGCGTCGCACGCCCTGATGACGGTCGGTTCGGTGCCGAACACGAACGACATCGGCCTCGAGAAGATCGGCATCGAGCTCGGGCGCGGCGGCTACATCCCCGTCGACCGGGTCAGCCGCACCAATGTCAGCGGCGTCTACGCGGCCGGCGACTGCACCGGTGTGCTGCTGCTCGCGTCGGTCGCCGCCATGCAGGGCCGCATCGCGATGTGGCACGCGCTGGGCGAGGGCGTCAGCCCGATCAAGCTCAAGACCGTCGCCGCGAACGTCTTCACCAATCCGGAGATCGCGAGCGTCGGCATCAGCCAGCAGGCGATCGACTCGGGCGAGGTCCCGGCCCGCACGATCATGCTGCCGCTCGCCACGAACCCCCGCGCCAAGATGGAGGGACTGCGCCGCGGCTTCGTGAAGCTGTTCTGCCGTCCGGCCACGGGCGTGGTCATCGGCGGTGTCGTGGTGGCGCCGAACGCGAGCGAGCTCATCCTGCCGATCGCGCTGGCCGTGCAGAACCAGCTCACCGTCGAGCACCTCGCGACGACGTTCTCGGTCTACCCGTCGCTGTCGGGCTCGATCACCGAGTCGGGCCGCCAGCTCATGCGCCACGACGACCTGGACTGACCCGAGGTCGCACCACTCCCCCGGATCCCTGCAGGCGGTCTGCAGACGACTTGCAGCCGACCTGCAGGCACAACGGATTGACTTCGTTCTGCAAGAGGACCAAGAAGGTCCGGGGATGAAGCGCGTTTCGCTGCTGCCGTCGCATCGACGGCAGCAGTACTTCTCGGTTCGTGTGCACCCGGACTGCGGCTGGTCACCTGCGGGGGCAGGTGACCATCACGAATCATTTGGGGGACAGCACAATGAGGATCATCACCAGAGTCGCCGTCGGACTCGCGGCCGTCGCCACCACGCTCACCGTGGCGCCGTTCGCACACGCCGAGTCGGGCGGCTTCCAGCTCGACAGGACCGAGTACGGTCCCGGCGACTACGTCACCATCTCCTACGACGTCACCGCCCGGTGTGAGGGCAAGGCGAAGTCGAACGGCTTCATCAACTGGTACTCGTCGGAGTTCGAGGTCGGGGGGCCGAACACCTTCGTCGCGCAGGCCAACGCCAGCTTCGTGCCCGGCACCTACACCGCGGAGCTGACCTGCAAGGGGGAGACGGTCACCAGGGACTTCACGGTCGTGGCCCCGCGCGACAAGTTCACGCTCGACAAGGCGGAGGTCGAGGCGGGCGGCGACATCAGCGTGATGAAGACCAAGCAGTCGGACTGCGGCGAGGTCGCGACCTCGCCCGGCTTCACCGCGCCGATCAAGCTCGAGTACGAGTCCGTGAACCTGCGCATCGGCAACGGCCAGGTCGTCGACCAGCCCGGCACCTACCAGGCCGAGATGACGTGCGGCGGCAAGCAGGTGCAGGTGCCGTTCGTGGTCACCGCGAAGGCTCCCGCGCAGCCCTAGGCGGGCGCCACCGCGTGACCAAGAAGTTGATCACATTTCGGTTCTGTCCCGTTCGGACGCGCAACTAAGCCACCGGATGTGCGTCAATGGGTCCGTGGGGACTCGTGTCTTGATCGCGGTGCTGTGCGTGGCGCTGGCCACGGCCTGTTCGCAGGGGCCCGCACCGACATCACCGGCGGCGACGAGCGAGAGCGCTCCGCCGCCGGTGGTGTCACCGCTGGGCAACTCCGATCCGATGGAGCTGCGGATCGAACGGATCGGCGTGCGGTCCTCGCTGGTCGCCCTGGGCCTCGACCCGCAGGGCGTCGTGCAGATGCCGCCCGCCAACGAGGGCATGCAGGCCGGTTGGTACCAAACGCAACCGAAGCAGTGGATCCTCGTCGGCAGGATCGAGAGCAACAAGGCGCGGGGCATCTTCTTCCGCTTGAACGACCTGCTGCAGGGCGACCTGATCGAAGTGTCCAAGAAGGACGGTTCGGTCGCCCGTTTCGCGGTGACGCGCACGGAGAGGATCATCCGCGACGACTTCTTCGCGGAGGCGGTCGCCCGCGACCAGTCCGAGGAGGGCCTGCGCCTGATCACGTGCGGCACCCGCGACAACGTGATCGTGCACGCGACCCCATCGCAGTGATGTGAGGGCGAGCGAGGCCGCCACCTGAGTTCGCGGCGATTCGCAGGAACGCAGCCGTCATCTTCCGTCTATGCGGCCACGCGAGATCTGGGTTCTCGCGGGTTACCAATACGGAGTGGTTCGCGAGTTCGCGCTGGTCGTCCGTTCGCCTCTTCGTCTCGATTCGACGAAGTCCAATCGTGGCGAAGCGGCGGACGGACGACCAGCTCCCCGGCGAACTCGCCGCTGCGGCGCAGCCGCAGCAATCGAACTCAGTCTTCAACCCAGTCGAACGTCTTGGTCACCGCCTTCTTCCAGTTCGCGTACTCCGACGCCCGCCGGGACTCGTCCATCTGCGGCTCCCACTGCTTGTCCTGCGCCCAGTTCTCCCGGATGTCGTCCTCGGTCTTCCAGAACCCAACCGCAAGCCCGGCCGCATAGGCCGCACCAAGCGCAGTGGTCTCCGCAACCACCGGCCGAATGACCGGAACTCCGAGAATGTCCGCCTGGAACTGCATCAGCAGCTCGTTCACGACCATGCCGCCGTCGACCTTCAACGCCGTCAGGTCGACACCGGAGTCCGCGTTCATCGCGTCGAGCACCTCACGCGTCTGGAACGCCGTGGCCTCCAGAACAGCCCGCGCCAGGTGGCCCTTGTTCACGAACCGCGTGAGCCCCACGATCGCCCCGCGGGCGTCGGAACGCCAGTAGGGCGCGAACAGGCCGGAGAACGCGGGCACGAAGTACGCGCCGCCGTTGTCCTCCACCGATTTCGCGTGTTCCTCGATCTCGGCCGCGCTGCCGATCATGCCGAGGTTGTCGCGCAGCCACTGCACCAGCGAACCGGTGACCGCGATCGAACCCTCCAGGGCGTAGACCTGGGGTGCCTCGCCGATCTTGTAGCAGACGGTGGTGAGCAACCCGTTCTCGCTCATCACCTTCTCGGTGCCGGTGTTGAGCAGCATGAAGTTGCCGGTGCCGTAGGTGTTCTTGGCCTCACCGGGCGAGAGGCAGGCCTGGCCGAACGTCGCGGCCTGCTGGTCGCCGAGGATGCCGGCGATCGGCACGCCCGCGAGCGCGCCGCGTTCGCGCACCTGGCCGTAGACCTCGGACGAGGAACGGATCTCCGGCAGCATCGACGTCGGGATGCCCATGTCGGAAGCGATCGAGGCGTCCCACTGCAACGTGTCGAGGTCCATCAGCATGGTGCGCGAGGCGTTCGTCGGGTCGGTGACGTGCACACCGCCGTTCGTCCCGCCCGTCATGTTCCACAGCACCCACGTGTCCATGTTGCCGAACAGCAGTTCGCCCGCCTCGGCCTTCTCCCGCGCGCCCTCGACGTTGTCGAGGATCCAGCGGACCTTGGGCCCGGAGAAGTAGGTGGCGAGCGGCAGCCCGACCTTGGCCCGGTAGCGCTCCTGCCCGCCTCCCAGCGCGCCCAGCTCGGCGACGATCTTGTCGGTGCGGGTGTCCTGCCACACGATGGCGTTGTAGACGGGCTCGCCGGTGTTGCGGTCCCACACCACCGCGGTCTCGCGCTGGTTGGTGATGCCGACCGCGGCGATGTCCGAAGTGGACAGATCGGCCTTCGCCAGCGCGCCGGCGGCGACCTGGCGGGTGTTCTGCCAGACCTCCTTCGGGTCGTGCTCGACCCAGCCGGCCTTCGGGAAGATCTGCTCGTGCTCCTTCTGGTCGACCGACACCACCCGCCCGGAGTGGTCGAAGATCATGCACCGGGTCGACGTGGTGCCCTGGTCGATCGCGGCCACGTACTGCGTCATGCGAGGAGTCCTTTCAGACCGGGAGAACCAGGAAGAGCAGCGCGGCGAGCGCGCCGCCCACGAGCGGGCCGACGACGGGGACCCAGGAGTAGCCCCAGTTCGCGTCGCCCTTGTTGTGGATCGGCATCATGAACGCGTAGGCGATGCGCGGCCCGAGGTCGCGCGCCGGGTTGATGGCGTAGCCCGTCGGGCCACCGAGCGAGGTGCCGATCACCAGCACGACGAACGCGACGCCGGCGTAGCCGAGCGCCGAGTTGCCGAACTGCGGCACGCCGTCCACCGACTCCTTGGCTCCCGGCGACAACAGGATCCACGCGACGAGCACGAACGTGCCGATGATCTCGGTGACGAGGTTCCACGGCGCGTTCGGCACGGTCGGCCCGGTGGAGAAGATGCCGAGCGTGTTCTGCGGCTCGTCGTGCGTGTCGAACTGCATCTTGTAGGTGGCCCAGCAGAGCATCGCTCCGAGGATCGCACCGACCATCTGCCCGAGGACGTAGAACGGGACATCACCCCACGGGGTCTTGTCCGCGATGGCGAGCCCGAAGGTCACCGCGGGGTTGAGGTGCGCCCCGCTGGGGTTGGCGATGCTCGCACCGGCGAAGACCGCGAAGGCCCAGCCGATGTTGACGAACAGGAAGCCCGTGCTGTTGCCGAGCGTGTTCTTGAGCACCTGGTTCGCGACGACACCGGTGCCGAGGAGGATGAGGACCGCTGTCCCCAGCATCTCCCAGACGAAGATCGAGCCTGCACTCATCGGCGACCTCCACTCGCTTGCGGCCGGACAGGACGCGCAAGCCCGAGGTCAGGGCTGCGCTGCCCGCCTTCAACGTGATCGGACGCTATTACCGACCTGATCAGTTGTCCACGGAGAGCACCAGCGTTCGGGCCGTTTTCGGGCCATTGGGTTCTGGCCGCCGCGCCCATCGGCGAAGGGGCGTTGCTGCAGGTAACGTGATCCGCGAGTCGTCACAGGGAGGCGTCTACCGTGGCCACGCGCAAGAACGCAGCTGCAACACCGCACACCCATGCCGAACCCCCGATCACCGGCCGGCTCGGTCCCGCCGAACGCGAGGACTCGTGGCAACGCCTGGGGGCGGAGACGTTCGACGTCGTCGTCATCGGTGGTGGTGTGGTCGGCGTCGGAGCGGCGCTCGACGCTGCCACCCGGGGCCTGCGGGTCGCGCTCGTCGAGGCTAGGGACCTGGCCTCCGGCACGTCGAGCCGGTCCTCCAAGCTCTTCCACGGCGGCCTGCGCTACCTGGAACAGCTCGAGTTCGGCCTGGTCCGCGAGGCACTGCGCGAGCGCGAGCTGATGCTGACGCGCATCGCGCCGCACCTGGTGAAGCCGGTGGCGTTCCTCTACCCGCTGGCCAACCGGCTCTGGGAGCGCCCGTACACGGCGGCCGGTCTGTTCCTGTACGACACGATGGGCGGCGCCCGGTCCGTGCCGGGCCAGAAGCACCTCACCCGTGCGGGCGCGCTGCGGCTCGTCCCGGCGTTGAAACGGGACGCGCTGATCGGCGGCATCCGCTACTACGACGCGCAGGCCGACGACGCCCGGCACACGATGATGGTCGGCCGCACCGCCGCCCACTACGGCGCCGTGGTGCGCACGTCGACCCAGGTGGTCGGGTTCCTGCGCGAGGCGGACCGGGTGTCCGGCGTGCGGGTCCGGGACGTCGAGGACGGGCGCGAGGTCGACGTGCGGGCGCACGCCGTGATCAACGCGACCGGTGTGTGGACCGACGAGCTGCAGCGGCTGTCCGGCTCGCGCGGCCGGTTCCGGGTGCGGGCGTCGAAGGGCGTGCACATCGTCGTCCCGCGCGACCGGATCGTCGCCGAGGCCGGGATGATCCTGCGCACCGAGAAGTCCGTGCTGTTCGTCATCCCGTGGCGCAACCACTGGATCGTCGGCACCACCGACACGGACTGGAACCTCGACCTGGCGCACCCCGCGGCCACCCAGCACGACATCGACTACATCCTCGAACACGTCAACTCCGTGCTCGCGACACCGCTGACGCACGACGACATCGAGGGCGTCTACGCGGGCCTGAGGCCGCTGCTCGCGGGCGAGTCCGACTCGACGTCGAAGCTCTCCCGCGAACACGCCGTCGCACGGGTCGCGCCGGGTCTCGTGGCGATCGCGGGCGGCAAGTACACGACGTACCGGGTGATGGGCGCGGACGCCGTGAACGCGGCGCACGTCGACCTGCCGGGCCGCATCCAGCCGTCGATCACGGACAAGGTGCCGCTCGTCGGCGCCGACGGCTACCACGCCCTGGTCAACCAGGCCGACCAGCTGGCGGCCAAGCACGGCCTGCACCCGTACCGCGTCCGGCACCTGCTCGACCGCTACGGCTCACTGGTGCACGAGGTGCTGGCGCTGGCGGCGGACAACCCGGAGCTGCTGAAGCCGATCCCGGCCTCCCCCGACTACCTGCAGGTCGAGGCGGTGTACGCGGTCTCGCACGAGGGCGCGATGCACCTGGAGGACGTGCTCACCCGGCGCACCCGCATCTCCATCGAGTACGCCCACCGCGGCGTCGACTCGGCGGAGGCGGTGGCCCGGCTGATGGCGCCGGTGCTCGGCTGGGACGAGGACGCGATCAAGCGCGAGGTCGAGGTCTACAACGCGCGCGTCGAGTCCGAGCGCGCGTCCCAGACCAAGGCGGACGACCAGGCGGCGGACGCGGTCCGCGCCGCCGCCCCGGAAGCACGCCCGCAGTTGACGGAACCGGTGAGCTGACCTCCGGCATGCTGTAGGGCATGACTGGGGTAGGTAGAAGAACTTTTCTCTTGGGTGCAGCCGTGGCCGGTGCCGCTTCGACCGGTACCGCCCACGCTGCCTCACCCGTGTTCGAGCACGGGGTGGCGTCCGGTGATCCGCTGCCGGACGGTGTGCTGCTGTGGACGCGCGTGGTGACGTCCGCGGCGATCCGCTGGGAGGTCGCCCGGGACGAGGACTTCCGCCGGGTCGTGAAGCACGGTGTCACGCGCGCCTCCGCGGTACGGGACCACACCGTGAAGGTCGAGGTGCACGGCCTGCGCCCGAACACCCGCTACTGGTACCGGTTCCGCGCCGGCAACGTCGTGTCGCCCGTCGGCAGGACCAAGACCGCGGGCTGCGGGTCCGAGCTGAACTTCGGCGTCGCGTCGTGCGCGAACTGGCCCGCCGGGCACTTCGCCGGTTACGGGTACCTGGCCCGCCAGGACCTCGACGCGGTGATCCACCTCGGCGACTACATCTACGAGAACCTCGTCGGCACCGTGCGGCCGCACGAACCGGCGCACGAGTGCGTCACCCTCGACGACTACCGGCAGCGGCACGCGCAGTACAAGACCGACCGGCACGTGCAGGCCCTGCACGCCGCCCACGCGATGATCGCGACCTGGGACGACCACGAGAGCGCCGACAACTCGTCCAGCATCGGCTCCCCGGAGCACGACCCGGCCACCGAGGGCCCGTGGGGCGCGCGGCTGGCCGCCGCCACGCAGGCCTACTTCGAGTGGATGCCCGTGCGCGAGGGCAGGCTCGACCGCACGTTCCGCTTCGGTGAGCTGGCGACGCTGACCATGCTCGACCTGCGCTCGTACCGCACGGACACGACGATCCTCGGCGCCGCCCAACGCGACCGGCTGATCACCACGCTCACCACCGACGGCGCGCGCTGGCAGCTCGTCGGCAACTCGGTGATGATCAGCCCGTTGAAGGTGCCGCCGCTGCCGGGCCTGCCGCAGTCGAACCCCGACCAGTGGGACGGCTTCCCCGTCGACCGCGACCTGGTGCTGAGGTCGTTGGGAGACCGGAAGAACACCGTGTTCCTGACCGGCGACATCCACAGCTCGTGGGCCAACGAGGTGCCGCTCGGCGGTCAGCCGGTGGCCACGGAGTACGTCGTGACGTCACTGACGTCGGACAACTTCGACGAGCTGCTGAAGGTTCCGCCGCGCACCGCGTCGTTGCAGGTGGAGGCCCAGTTCCAGGCGCTCAACCCGCACGTGCGGTTCGTCGAGCTGGACTCGCACGGCGTCTCGACGCTGCGCGTGACGGCCGACGAGGTGCGGTTCGACTGGCACTACGTGGCCGACAAACGGGACCCGGACAGTGCTGTGGCGCGTGCGCATTCGTTCCGCACGCGCCACGACACTGCTCTGACCGAGAGGGTTCCGCTCTAGGCCAGAGCGGCCAACGCCGTGTGCACCATGACGCGGACACCGACGAGGAGCGCGCGCTCGTCGAGGTCGAACGTCGGCTGGTGCAGATCGCGCTGCTTCTCGACACCGTTCCACACGCCGAGGCGTGCGAACGAACCGGGCACGTGCTCCAGGTACCAGCCGAAGTCCTCACCGCCGGAGGACTGCTCGGTGCCCGCGAGCGCGTCGTCGCCCAGTGCGGCCTCGATGCCGGCCCGCAGGATCTGGGTGGACTCGCGCTCGTTCACCACCGGCGGCACGCCGCGGCGGTGGTGGAGGTCGAAACCGACGCCGGTCGGGGCCAGCAGGCCCGTGACCAGGTCCTTGACCAGCGGCTCCAGCTCGGCCCAGATGTCGCGGTCGCCGGTGCGCAGCGTGCCGCGGACCAGGCCGTCCTGCGGGACGGCGTTCGGCGCCTCGCCCGCGTGCACCGCGCCCCACACCAGGACGGTGCCGGAGCGGGGGTCGACGCGGCGCGACAGCATCGTCGGCAGGCCGGTGATGACCGTGCCGAGGGCGTGCACCAGGTCCGCGGTGAGGTGCGGGCGCGAGGTGTGGCCGCCCGGCGAGGACAGGCGCAGCTCCAGCAGGTCGGAGGCCGACGTGATGGCGCCGATGCGGGTGCCGATGCGGCCGACCTGCAGGCGCGGGTCGCAGTGCAGGCCGAAGATCCGCTCCACGCCGTCGAGGCCGCCCGCGGCGAGCACGTCGAGCGCACCGCCCGGCATGACCTCCTCCGCCGGCTGGAAGACCAGGCGGATGCGGCCGGGCAGCTCCGTGGCCGAGGCCAGGGCCAGCGCGGTGCCGAGCAGGACCGTCGTGTGGGCGTCGTGGCCGCACGCGTGCGACACACCGTCCACAGTGGATTCGAACGGCAGGCCGGTGTTCTCGTGCAGTGGCAGGGCGTCCATGTCCGCGCGGAGGGCCACGCAGCGGGGGCCGTTGCCGATGTCGCAGATCAGGCCCGTGCCGCCGGGGAGGATGCGCGGCTTGAGGCCGACCTCGCGCAGCAGCTTCGCGACGAGTTCGGTCGTGTTGTACTCGCGGCGGGAGAGCTCGGGGTGGGCGTGGATGTGCCGACGCCAGGCGACGACGTCGGCGGCGTGCGCCTTCAGCCAGTCGTCGAGCCAGGCGGGGCCACGGCCCTCTCCGAGATCATCCACACCAGACATGCTCACCCCGGTGGGGTCGACAAGCATCTCAGGGGACGTCTTCACAGTTGAGGAGCCCGAGGGCCGGGAGTCCAGAACCGTCATGCCGCACCTCCGCGGGCAAGCAGCCGTGCTCGCTGCCGGGAATCGGTGGCTGTCGCGATCGTCGTCCAAGCCATGGCAAGTGCTCCGTCCAGGAGCGCACGGTCGGCCGACGCCGAGGCACAGGCGGTCGCGAACTCTTGTTGGTGGTTCACCGCGTCTCCGCAGTCGATGGCGATGGTCGGGTGGATGGCGGGCAACACTCTGGTGACGTTGCCCATGTCGGTGCTCCCGATCTTCTCCCGCTGTTCCTGTTCACGCGAGAGCGGTCGTCTGCCCAGCTCGGTGGCCGCACGCCGGTAGGCGTCCGCGAGCCACGGGTCGGGGGTCAACTCGGCGTAGATCGGTGAGACCTGCACCACCTCATGGGTGCAGCCGGTCGCGAGCGCGCCGGCCGAGAAGCAGTCCCGAATACGGTTCTCCAGGCGCTGCAACGATTCCAGGTTTTCCGCCCTCACGTCGAACATCGCTGACGCGCGGGCGGGTATTACGTTCGGCACGGTACCGCCGTTGGTGACGATGCCGCTCACCATCTGGCCCGGCTCGAAGTGCTGCCGGAGCAGGCTGATCGACATCTGCGCGATCGTGACCGCGTCCGCGGCGTTGACACCCAGGTGGGGCGCGGCCGCCGCGTGGGACGGTTTGCCCTGGTAGTGCACCTCGAGATCGGTGATGGCGAGCGATTTGGCGGCGCACGACTCGTACGGCGCCGGGTGCACCATCATCGAGAGCGAAACGTCGTCGAACACGCCCCGTTCCAGCATGAGCACCTTGCCGCCGCCGACCTCCTCCGCCGGAGTTCCGATCACCTTGATGGTGATACCCAGTCGGTCGGCGACATCACGCAGAGCGAGCCCCGTTCCGACCGAGGCGGCGGCGATGACGTTGTGCCCGCACGCGTGCCCGACCTCGGGCAGGGCGTCGTACTCGGCGCAAAGGCCCAGCACGAGCTCGCCGTCGCCGAACGTCGCGACGAACGCGGTGTCGAGGTCCGCCACCGCGTGTTCGACCTCAAAACCCTCCTTGACCAGCAAAGAGGTGATCTTCTCGACGCTGCGGTGCTCCTCGAAGGCCAGCTCGGGCTCGGCGTGGATCGAGTGCGACAGGTCCAGCAGCGCGTCCGAGTACCGCTCGACGGTCGAGCGTGTGCTGATCTTCAAGTCGGTACCCATTTGCCACCATCCTGCATCACCACCTGGGAGACGCCCTGCGCTGATGATGATCAACCGGACGGCCGGTCGCAGCGCTGCGCCGAGCGGCGAGCGAGTTTCGGTCTGACCGATCAACGATGACGCAAATGGTCGAGAGACACGCTTAACTTTGGCTATTCCGTCCCATCAGGTGGAACGGCTCGTCTCGCCGCTGTTACCGCCGGGCTAACCCTTCTTCGCCGCCCGCTCCTTGCGCCACTTCGCGTACCGCTTCTTGTTGCGGTAGTAGACCAGCGCGAACAGGACGACGGCGATGCCGCCGATCCACAGCTTGCGCTTGGTCTCCTCGCGAGCCTCGGGCGACGGCTCCTGCGGCGCGTTCACGTCGGGAGCCGGGTTCACGGTCGTCTGCTGCGCGGCCGCCACGGGCGCGTCCGCCGCCTCTTGCGCGGACGCCACACCGGCGATCCCGAGAACGCTCATCAGCGAGAACACGCAGGCCAGCAGCAACCTCGACATGACCTGAACTCTACCCCGAATACCACGATCGAAGGTCACCCAAACTAGTTAAGCGCCTACCGAGAGTCCGATTGGAACGCCTGCAATATCTGCTCCGCCGCAAGGGTGGCGGTGAGCTCTCCCAGCCGGACTTTCTCTTCGAGAGAGGGAGCGAGGGAACGCACGGCCGTGCTCTCGCGCACCTGCCGCCACAGTTCGTCGTGGACCATCATCCAGGTCCAGTCGATCTGCTGACGGCGGCGGCGTTCGTCCAGTTCTCCGGCGTTCTCGAGGGTGTCGCGGTGTTCCAGCACTCGGGACCAGAGGTCGTCGAGACCGGTGCCGGTGAGGCCCGAGCACGTGAGCACGGGCGGGTGCCAGATCGCGTCCGGCGGCCGCAGGAGCTTGAGGGCGCCGGCCAGTTCGCGGGCGGCCTTGCGGGCGTCCATCTCGTGTTCGCCGTCGGCCTTGTTGACCGCGATGACGTCCGCGAGCTCGAGGATGCCCTTCTTGATCCCCTGCAGCTGGTCGCCGGTGCGCGCCAGCGTCAGGAAGAGCGAGCAGTCCGTCATGTTCGCGACGGCCACCTCGGACTGCCCGACACCGACGGTCTCGACCAGCACCACGTCGTAGCCCGCTGCCTCGACCAGCACGATCGTCTCGCGGGTCGCCTTCGCGACACCGCCGAGCGTGCCGGACGTCGGCGAGGGCCGGATGAACGCGTTGCGGTCCACCGACAGCCGCTGCATCCGCGTCTTGTCGCCGAGGATGCTGCCGCCGGTGCGAGTCGAGGACGGGTCGACGGCGAGCACCGCCACCCGGTGCCCCCGCTCGGTCAGCATGGTGCCGAGGGCGTCGATGAACGTCGACTTGCCCACGCCGGGCACGCCGGTGATGCCGACCCTGGTCGCGCCACCAGACTTCGGCAACAGCTCGACCAGCAGCTCCTGGGCCTTGGCCCGGTGGTCGGCGCGCGTCGACTCGACGAGCGTGATGGCCCTGGCCAGCACACCGCGGTCGCCGCCGAGCACGCCCTTCGCGTACTCGGCGACGTCGATCGTCCTAGCCATGGTGTCCGAGCTGCTTCGCGAGCTTCACCAGCAGGTCCTTCGCCGCGTCCGCGATCACCGTGCCGGGCGGGAAGATCGCCGACGCCCCGGCCGCGTACAGCTCGTCGAAGTCCTGCGGCGGGATGACGCCACCGACGACGATCATGATGTCCTCGCGCCCGAGCCCGGCGAGCTCCTCGCGCAGCGCCGGCACCAGCGTGAGGTGGCCCGCGGCGAGCGAGGACACGCCGACGATGTGCACGTCGGCCTCGACGGCCTGGCGCGCGACCTCCTCGGGCGTCTGGAACAGCGGGCCGACGTCGACGTCGAAGCCGAGGTCCGCGAACGCCGTGGCGATCACCTTCTGGCCGCGGTCGTGGCCGTCCTGGCCCATCTTGGCGACCAGGATGCGCGGCCTGCGGCCCTCTTCCTCCGCGAACGCCTCGACGACCTCGCGGCAAGCGTCCACGTTGGACACCGAGCCGACCTCCTGCCGGTACACGCCGGAAATCGTGCGGATCTGCGCGCTGTGCCGCCCCCAGACCTTGCCGAGCGACTCGGAGATCTCACCGACGGTGGCCTTGGCACGGGCGGCGTTGATCGCCAGTTCGAGCAGGTTGCCGCCGACGTCCGCCGCGTTCGTCAGGGCGTTCAGCGCACTGTCCACTGCGGACTGGTCGCGTTCCTCCCTGAGCCTGCGCAGCTTTTCGAGCTGCTGGGCGCGCACGCCGGCGTTGTCGACCTTGAGGACCTCGATCTGCTCGTCGGTGTCCACCAGGTACTTGTTGACGCCGATGACGGGCTGGCGTCCGGAGTCGATGCGCGCCTGCGTGCGGGCGGCGGCCTCCTCGATGCGCAGCTTCGGGATGCCCTCGTCGATCGCGCGGGCCATGCCGCCCGCCTTCTCGACCTCGGTGATGTGCTCCCACGCCTTGGCTGCGAGCTCGTTCGTGAGCCGCTCGACGTACGCGCTGCCGCCCCACGGGTCGATCACGCGCGTCGTGCCGGACTCCTGCTGGAGCAGCAGCTGCGTGTTGCGGGCGATGCGCGCGGAGAAGTCGGTCGGGAGCGCGAGCGCCTCGTCGAGTGCGTTGGTGTGCAACGACTGCGTGTGGCCCTGCGTCGCCGCCATGGCCTCCACGCACGTGCGCGCGACGTTGTTGAACACGTCCTGCGCGGTGAGGGACCAGCCGGAGGTCTGGCAGTGGGTGCGCAGGCTCAGCGACTTCTGCGACTTGGGCTCGAAGTCGTTGACGAGCTTCGCCCAGAGCAGCCGGGCGGCGCGCATCTTGGCGATCTCCATGAAGAAGTTCATGCCGATCGCCCAGAAGAAGCTGAGCCGTGGCGCGAACCTGTCCACGTCCAGCCCGGCGGCCCTGCCCGCGCGGATGTACTCGACGCCGTCCGCGAGCGTGTACGCCAGCTCCAGGTCGGCCGTCGCCCCCGCCTCCTGCATGTGGTAGCCGGAGATCGAGATGGAGTTGTACTTCGGCATGTTCTGGCTGGTGTAGCTGAAGATGTCGGAGATGATCCGCATCGACTGCTTCGGCGGGTAGATGTAGGTGTTGCGGACCATGAACTCCTTGAGGATGTCGTTCTGGATCGTCCCCATGAGCTGCTCCGGCTTCACCCCCTGCTCCTCCGCCGCCACCACGAAGAGCGCGAGCACCGGCAGCACGGCGCCGTTCATCGTCATCGACACGGACATCTTGTCGAGCGGGATGCCGTCGAACAGCGTGCGCATGTCGTAGATCGAGTCGATCGCCACGCCGGCCATGCCGACGTCACCGGCGACCCTGGGGTGGTCGGAGTCGTAACCGCGGTGCGTCGCCAGGTCGAACGCGACGGACAGGCCCTTCTGACCGGCCGCGAGGTTGCGGCGGTAGAAGGCGTTCGACTCCTCGGCCGTGGAGAAGCCCGCGTACTGGCGCACGGTCCACGGCTGGTTGACGTACATCGTCGGGTACGGGCCCCGCAGGAACGGCGCGACGCCGGGGTAGGTGCGCAGGAAGTCGAGACCCTCGACGTCCTCCGGGCCGTAGACGGGCTTCACCGCGATGCCCTCGGGCGTCTCCCACGGCGGCAGGTCCGTCTCGTACTTCGCCTGCGGGAGCGGGCCGAGTTCGATGTCCGCGAAGTTGGGGATCATCGCTCCACTCCCAGGAAGGTGTAGGTGCTGGTGAGGATCTCGAGCGCCGGGCAACCGAGGAACACGAAGCCGTCGACCTCCGCCTCGGTCTTCTTGCCGGCGAGGAGCACCCGCTCGGCGCCTGCCGCGCGCAGGGCTTCGACGGTGGCTGTCGCCTGGTCCGCGTAGCTCGTGTCGCTGCCGCACAGGACGGCGACCTTCGCTCCGGACTCCCGGAACTTCTCGGCCACCTGGTCCGGTGTGCTGGTCGGCCCGGCGGCCGGGGTGGCGAAGCCGCCGGCGTTGAAGAGGTTCGCGGCGAAGGTGGCCCTGGCGGTGTGGGCCGCGACCGGGCCGAGGGTGGCCAGGAAGACCTGGGGGCGTTCGGGCTGGGCGTCGGCGAGGTCGCGCAGCTCCTCGAAGGCCTGTGCGTACCGCACCCGCGGCAGCCCGAAACTGTCAGACCTGCCTGAGAAACTTGGAGTGGGGGCCGCGCTCCCCCTGGGGGCCGGTGAGTCCGAATCGATTCCGGGCGCCGGGTCGCGCACGACCGCGGGCTCGGCAGCCGGTGCCGGGTCGCGCACGACCGGCTTCTCGGCCAGGTTCGGGAACTCGCTGACCCCGGTGATCGGGTCGCGCCGGTTCGCGAGCCGCGCCGACCGCGCCTCCCACGTGGCGGCGATCCGCGAGGCGACCAGCTCCCCCGCCTGTCCGATGCCACCGGCGCGTTCGATCTCCTGGAACCACGCCCAGGCCGCGACCGCCAGCTCGTCGGTCAGCTTCTCCACGTACCAGGACCCGGCCGCGGGGTCGATCACCTCACCGAGGTGCGACTCCTCCAACAGCAGGTTCTGCGTGTTGCGCGCGATCCGGCGGGCGAACTCGTCCGGCAGCCCGATCGCCGCGTCGAACGGCTGCACCGTCACCGAGTCGGCCCCGCCCAGGCCGGCGGCCAGGGTCGCGACCGTCGTGCGCAGCATGTTCACCCACGGGTCGCGGCGGGTCATCATCGCCGACGACGTGACCGCGTGCTGCAGTTGCACACCGTCGGCACCGGACACCTCGGCCACGCGGGCCCACAACCGGCGTGCGGCGCGCAGTTTGGCGATCGTCGTGAACTGGTCGGCGGTGGCCGCGTAGCGGAACTCCAGCTGCGCGAACGCCTCGGGCACGCTGAACCCGGCGGCTTCGAGAGCGCGCAGGTACGACACGGCCAACGCCAGGGAAGCACCCAGCTCCTCGGCGTCGGATCCTCCCGCGTCGTGGAACGGCAGCGCGTCCACCACGACCGTCCGCAGCCCCGGGAACGCCGAACGCGCCTCCCGGATCACCTCCAGCGCTTCGCCGAACGGCGTCAGCGCGAGGTTGCCGCGCACGTCGGAGGCCAGCACCGGCGCCTGGTCGTAGATCCGCAGCATCGCCCGTGCGGCATCCACGGAACCGTCGAGCACGATCGGCGCGAGGTCGAGGTAGACGCCCTCCAGCAGCCCTTCGAGCGAGGCCGCGGGCACGGCGAGCCACAACGAGGTGACGCCGCCCTCCAGGTCGTTCATCAGGGCGACCGGGTCCGCGACGGCGTGGCGCTGCCGGACGTCCCAGCCCTGTTTGACCGGGGCGAGCGCGTACGGCTCCAGGGCGTCGTCGAGGGTGTAGAGCGGCTGGAGCTCGATGCCGTCGTACGTCTTCGTGACCAGCGAGTCGAAGCTCGCGCCGGTCTTAGCGAGGACGGCGTCGACCAGCTCACGCCACTGTTCCCTCGACGCCGAGGGGAACTCGTTCGGGCGGAATTCGGCGGGCAAGGCCAACTCCATCATCGTCGCAGTGTCGCGGATCGGTACTCGCACGGCTATGTGAGGTTCACCGCCGTTCACTCACCATTCGGTAAGTCAGGAAGAATCGCCCTGTGGACGAGGTTGACCCCCAGCGCCTGATCGCGGATCGATACCGGCTGTTGCACGTGCTCGGCCAGGGCTCGATGGGCACCGTGTGGGCCGCCCACGACGAGGTGCTGGGCCGGCAGGTAGCGGTGAAGGGCATCCTGCACACGCCCGGCATGCCCGACGCCGAGGCCGCCCAGCTGCGCGAGCGGACCATGCGCGAGGCCCGGTCGATCGCCGCGCTGTCCCACCCGAACCTCGTCACGCTCTACGACGTCGTCCAGCAGGACGGCGACCCGTACGTGGTGATGGAGCTGGTGCCGTCGCGCAGCCTCGGCGAGGTGCTGCAGGAGCAGGGCTGCCTCACCGAGAAGCAGGGCGCGGCGGTGCTGGACGCGGTGGCGGCCGCGCTGGGGTCGGCGCACCGGGCGGGCATCACGCACCGCGACGTGAAGCCCGGCAACGTGCTCATCGCCGACGACGGGCGGGTCAAGCTCACCGACTTCGGCATCGCGCGCAACGTCGCCGAGGCCACCATGACCGCGCGCGGCATCACGCTCGGCACGCCCGCGTACATCGCGCCCGAGGTGGCGCAGGGCGGTGACGTGTCGGAGGCGGCGGACCGGTGGTCGCTCGGCGCGACGCTGTGGGCCGCGATGGCAGGCGAGCCCCCGTACGTCGGCAAGAACGTCATGCAGACGATCAACGCGGTGATCCACGGCGACGTGCCGGTGCCGGCGGGCGCGGGGCGGCTCGCGCCGGTGATCAGCGGGTTGATGCGCAAGGAGCCGGCCGAACGGCTGGAGCTGGTCGACGTGCGCAAGCAGGTCTACCCGCTGCTGCCGGAGCCGGGCACGGACGCGTTCGAGGTCCGCGAGTCCGTGGCGCCGCCGGTCGTCGTGCGGCCGAAGCCGAAGATCCAGCCGGACGCGCCGCTGGCCGACGACCCCGGCCCGTTGCCGTTCCTCGTCACGAGGCCGACGCCCCCGCCGCGGCGGAGCAGGCTCGTCTCGGCGCTCGTCGTGGTCGCGGCCGTCGCGTTGTTCCTGGCGGGTTCCGGTGGCGGGTTCGCGCTGACCAGGCTGGTCGCGGGCGCGTCACTGCTGCCGCCCGCCGAGCAGTCGTCGCCCACGCTGCCCACCCTGCCGACCTCGGCGACGCTGCAGCCGCGCACCGCCGCGGCCGTCACGGCGAACGGCGACCAGGGCGGCAAGTTCACGCTGAACGTCGAGCAGAGCTGGGCCTCCTACACCGAGCAGAGGGCCGGCGACCTGCGTTTTCCACCCTCGGCGGTGGTGCACTTCGTGTCCGGCAGCGGCGCGTACGAGGTGACCGTGCAGCGGTTCCCCGAGTACTACCCGAAGCGCGACGTCAAGGCGTACGTGCTCGGCGTGCAGGGGCGCTGGCCGGGCAGGTTCTTCGGCGGCGAGAAGGTGCAGACGGACAGCCTGCCCGGCGACCGGTACGAGGACAGCATCCAGTTCTTCTACAAGACGGTCGAGGGCGACGAGCCCAACGCGCTGCGGAGGTCGCACTTCTCGCGCGTGCTGCCGCTCGGCAACGACCTGTGGGTGGTCGAGGTGGTCGTCCCCACGGAGCAGGAGGACGAGGCGCGCGTACGACTCTTCGACGCGATCGCCTCGACGTTCGCCCCGGTTTAACATCTGGCGGTGACTCCAGAAGAGCTGGCCGGCAAGGCCGCGGAAGAGATCCAGAGCCGCACCGGCAACGACAAGCACGACATCGCCATCGTGCTCGGCTCCGGCTGGCGACCCGCCGCCGACGTGATCGGAGAACCGGTCACCGAGATCCCGGTGGGCGAGCTGACGGGCTTCGAGGCGCCGACCGCGCTCGGCCACGGCGGCACCATCCGTTCCGTCGAGGTCGGTGGCAAGAAGGTCCTCGTCGTCCTGGGCCGCACCCACGGCTACGAGGGCAAGGGCGTGCAGAAGGTCGTGCACGGCGTGCGTGCCGTCGCGGCCGCGGGCGTGAAGACGGTCGTGCTGACCAACGCCGCCGGCGGCCTGCGCCAGGGCATGTCCGTCGGGCAGCCGGTGCTGATCTCCGACCACCTGAACCTGACCTCGCTGTCGCCGCTGGTCGGCGCGCGGTTCGTCGACCTCACGGACCTGTACTCGCCGCGCCTGCGCAAGCTCGCGCAGGAGATCGACTCCTCGCTGGAGGAGGGCGTGTACGCGGGGCTGCCCGGCCCGCACTTCGAGACGCCCGCCGAGATCCGGATGCTGCGCACGATGGGCGCCGACCTGGTCGGCATGTCGACCGTGCACGAGGCGATCGCCGCCCGCGCCGAGGGCGTCGAGGTGTTCGGGTTGTCGCTGGTCACGAACCTCGCGGCGGGCATCACCGGCGAGCCGCTGAACCACCAGGAGGTGCTCGAGGCCGGTGCTGCCGCCGCCGAGCGCATGGGCACGCTGCTGCGCGAGCTGGTGGACCGCGCATGAGCCTGACGCCGGCACTGCGTGACGCGACGTTCCGGTGGATCGCTGACGACCCGTCGGACGTGACTCGAACCGAGCTGCAGGGCGTGTTGGCACGGGCCATGGGTGGCGACGCGGCAGCGTTGGAGGACCTCCAAGACCGCATGGCCGGGCCGTTGACGTTCGGCACCGCCGGGCTGCGCGGGCCGGTGCGGGCGGGCACGAACGGCATGAACGTCGCGACGGTGATCCGCGCGACCGCCGGGCTGGCGTCGTGGCTCCCCGGAACGGGCGTGGTGTTCGTCGGGCGCGACGCGCGGCACGGCTCGGAGGAGTTCGCGACGGCCGCCGCCGAGGTGATGGCGGCCGCGGGCTTCGACGTCCGGGTGCTGCCGGGGCCGTTGCCGACGCCGGTGCTGGCGTACCTGGTGCGCGCACACGGTGCGGTGGCGGGGATTCAGATCACCGCGTCGCACAACCCGCCCGCGGACAACGGCTACAAGCTCTACCTGAGCGGCGGTTCGCAGATCGTGCCGCCGTCGGACGGCGAGATCGAGAAGGCGATCGAGGCGGTTCCGGCGGCGGTGTCCGTGCCCAGGAACTCCACGTACACCACGGTTTCCGACGCCGAGGTCGACGCGTACCTGGATCAGGTCGCCTCACTGCCGCGCGGCAACTCGCGATCGCTCAAGATCGCGCTGACGCCGATGCACGGCGTGGGTGGCGCGTTCGCCGTGGAAGCGTTGCGGCGCGCGGGTTTCACCGACGTGCACGTGGTGCGGTCGCAGGCGGTGCCGGACCCGGACTTCCCGACCGTGGTGTTCCCGAACCCGGAGGAGCCCGGCGCGTCCGACGAGCTGCTCTCCCTCGCGGCGTCGGTGGACGCGGACCTGGCCATCGCGCTGGACCCGGACGCGGACAGGTGCGCTCTCGGGGTGAAGGACGGCTCGTCGTGGCGGATGCTGCGTGGGGACGAGACGGGCGTGCTGCTCGGTTCGCTCGTGCTGTCGACCACGGAGTCCACGGACCCGTTGGTGGCGACGACGATCGTGTCGTCGTCGCTGCTGAAGTCGATCGCGGCCGCGCACGGCGCCCGGTACGCGGAGACGCTGACGGGCTTCAAGTGGCTGGCACGCGCGGGCGAGGGCCTGGTGTTCGCCTACGAGGAGGCGCTCGGCAACTGCGTCGACCCGGAGCACGTCGCCGACAAGGACGGCATCTCGGCCGCGGTCGTCGCCGCGGACCTGGCGGCCGGTCTGAAGGCCTCGGGCCGCACGCTGCTGGACGCGCTGGACCAGCTCGCGGCGGACCACGGACTGCACCTGACCGACCAGATCTCGTTGCGCTACACCGACTTGAGCCTGATCGGCGCGACGATGTCCCGGCTGCGCGCGAACCCTCCGGCGGAGTTCTCCTCGGAGGACCTCCTGCCCGGCGCGGACGTGCTGCGCTGGACGGCCGACGGCGTGCGCGTGATCGTGCGGCCGTCCGGCACCGAGCCGAAGCTCAAGGCGTACCTGGAGGTCGTCGAGCCGGTCACGGACGGACTGGAGTCCGCCCGTGCGTCAGGTGGGGCCCGGCTGGCTGAACTGCGGGAACGGGTGACGGCGCTCGTCAGCTAGCGAGCGCGATCGCGAGACACAACGCGGCGACGACAAAACCCCCGCCGGCCACGAAGTAGGCCCTTCTGGTCGGCGGGGACACCGCGTTGCGGCGCCCCTCGGTGACCGCCGCGACGGCGATCCGACCGAAGATGTACGCGATCGTGCAGAGCCCCACACCGAGTCCGAGCATCATCGTGTTGACGTCCCACGGGCTGTGGTCGAACCCCGGCCACAAGGACGCGAAGAGAGGCCCGAACCCGATCATCCCGATGCCGACGGCAAGGCCGAAACCCCAGGTGATGCGACGCTGACGAGGACTGGTGTGCATTAGGGCGGTGGTCTTCATGGTCCCTCCTGTGTACACCCCTTAGGACGCGCTTCCGGCATCAGGGTTCCGTTTGCTCAGCACCAAGAACGCCTGCGGCCCGCCTTCGTCCACACCCTTCTGACGTTGCAACCGGGCCACTTCGTTGAACCCGGCTTTGGTCGCGTTGGCCGCCGTCTCCTCCATGTCGTGCCAATGGACCGTGAGGTCCACGTCGTGGCCGTACGCGTAGGTGAGCGGCTTCTGCTGGTTACCCAGTTTGAACGCGTGCAACAGGTGGCCGCCGGGCCTGAGGACCCGGTGGAACTCGTGCCACGGGACGTCGGCCGCCGGCATGTGGACCGTGGAGTACCAGACGACCGCGCCGCCGAGGGTGTTCGCTTCGAGGTCGAGTCTGGTCATGTCGCCCTGGGTGAACGTGAGGTGCGGGTGGAGCCTCCGCGCCTGGTCGAGCATGCCGTCGGAGAGGTCGATGCCGGAGGCGTCGAGGCCCAGTTCGTGCAGGTGCCGGGTGATGCGGCCGGTGCCGCAGCCGATGTCCGCGACCGGTCCGGTCGTGAGTTCGGCGAACGCGCGCATGATCGCGGCGTCGAGGGGGCGGCCGTCGTGCGCGTCGGGGAGGAGGCGGGCGTAGTCGGCGGCGACGATGTCGTAGGAGGCGCGGGTCACGGGCGTTATGTTGCTCGACGTGCCCAGGCTGTTGATCGTCCACCACACCCCGTCGCCCGCCCTCCAGGCGATGTTCGAGGCCGTGCTCGCCGGTGCCACCACCCCGGAGATCGAGGGCGTCGAGGTGGTGCGGAAGGCCGCGTTGTCCACAACCGCTGTGGACACCCTGGAGGCCGACGGCTACCTGCTGGGCACCCCCGCGAACCTCGGCTACATGAGCGGCGCGCTGAAGCACTTCTTCGACACCGTCTACTACCCGTGTCTCGACTCCACGCGGGGC
Organism: Lentzea sp. HUAS12; assembly: GCF_024125735.1. Lineage (NCBI taxonomy): Bacteria > Bacillati > Actinomycetota > Actinomycetes > Pseudonocardiales > Pseudonocardiaceae > Lentzea > Lentzea sp. HUAS12. The sequence continues at coordinate 7,869,395 of NZ_CP099738.1, read as the reverse complement.
AGACCGTTCGGGCTTTACGTGCACGGCAACAACGACACGACTGGCGCGGTGCGCAGCGTGGAGACCGCCACGACCGGGTTGGCTTGGGAGAAGGCCGCGCAGCACGTCGTGGTCACGGGCGAGCCGACGAAGGCCGACCTCCAGGCGTGCTGGGAGCTCGGCGCTTCCGTGGCGGCCCAGTTGTCCACATGAACCCGGGGTTGTCCACAGCCTGTTGTCCCCACCCTGTGGACAACCCTGGGGATGCGTTCGAACGTGTGTTCTAGCGGCCGATCGAGCTCATGTCGGGGTACCTGTCGCCCGCCACGGCGGAGGCCGGCACGGCCGCCTCGATCGCGGCCAGGTCGTCGGCCGAGAGCTCCAGCGACGCCGCCGCGACGTTCTCCTCCAGGTACTTGATGCGCTTGGTGCCGGGGATCGGCACTACGTCCTGACCGCGGTGCTGCACCCAGGCGAGGGCGAGCTGGCCCGCCGTCACGCCCCGGTCCGCCGCCAGCGCCTTCAGCTCGGCGACCATGCGGAGGTTCGCGTCGAGGTTCGCACCGGAGAACCGCGGGTTCGTGGTGCGGAAGTCGTTCTCGCTGAAGTCGGCGGACGACGCGAAACGGCCGGTCAGGACGCCTCGGCCGAGCGGCGAGTACGGCACGACGCCGATGCCCAGCTCGCGGGCGGTCGGGACGATCTCGGCCTCGATGTCACGCGACCACAGCGACCACTCGCTCTGCAGCGCGGTGATCGGGTGCACGGCGTGGGCGCGGCGCAGCGTGTCGGCGCCGGCCTCGGACAGGCCGAGGTGGCGCACCTTGCCCTCGGTGACCAGCTCGGACATCGCGCCGACGGTCTCCTCGATCGGGGTGTCGGCCGGCACGCGGTGCAGGTAGTACAGGTCGATCGTGTCCACGCCGAGGCGCTTGAGCGACCCCTCGACCGCCGAGCGCACGTAGGCGCGGTCGCCGCGGATCGCGCGGCCGCCGTCCGGCGAGCGGTCGATGCCGAACTTCGTGGCCAGCACGTAGTCAGAGCGGCCGGCGAGCGCGCGGCCCACCAGCTCCTCGTTCACGTGCGGGCCGTACATGTCCGCCGTGTCGATCAGCGTGACGCCGAGGTCCAGGGCGCGGTGGATCACCGCGATCGACTCCTGCTCGTCGCCGGCGCCGTAGAACTCCGACATCCCCATGCAGCCGAGCCCCTGCGGCCCGACCTCCAACGATCCCAGTGAACGGCTCACGCCGTCGCCTCCAAGTCCCGCTCGACCACCGCGTAGTGGTCGATCTTGTAGTCGAGCACCTCGAGGGACGTCTGCAGCTCCGCGATGCGGGCGCGGACGTCGTTGCGGTGTTCGACGAGGATCTGCTTGCGGCGGCCTGCCGTCAGGTCGCCGCGGTGCCTGAGCTGCGCGAACTCGCGCATCATGCGGATCGGCATGCCGGTCGTGCGCAGGCGCGTCACGAAGGCCAGCCAGCCGAGGTCCTCCTCCGAGTAGCTGCGACGCCCGCCCGAGTCCCGTGCGGGCGGGTCGACGAGCCCGATTCGTTCGTAGTAGCGCAAGGTGTCGATGGACAACCCACTGCGCTGCGCGGCTTGGGCTATCGAGTAACTCACGACTCGACGCTAAGACCTGGAGTGCGCTCTAGGTCAAGCGGAATCCTTCGAGATGCCCCACGCCTCGAGGTGGCCCGCCATCTCCGGGACGTCGATCTTGTCGCGGCCCAGGGCGCGCACGAGGTCGAGCGCGTCGTCCTCGTCGGCGTCGATCCAGTAGCCGTTGATGTCGCACATGGTGACGGCGGCGACCCAGGCCAGCCGCCAGTTGCCCTCGACCAGAGGGCGGGTTCGGACGATCGAGTCGAGCAGGGCGGAGGACTTCAGCCACAGCGTGTCGTACGCCTCCACGCCGAGCACGGTGGCGCGGGGGCGGTAGGCCGCCGTGTCCAGCAGGCCGATGTCCCTGACGAGGAGATCGCCGCCGGTCACGGCCGTGGCCAGCACTAACAGGTCCCCGGCGTCGAGGTAGGAGATCACGGCACCCAGTTGATCACAGAGGTCTGACAGATTCAGGAAGAACCGAGCCTATCCAAAAGACCTCGGTACTTGGGCAGGACTCGCCCGAGCACCTCGCCGAGCTTCTCCTCCTGCTGCATGCGCCGGTAGCGATCCGCGATCGCCAGCCGCACGACCTCCTGTTTGGAGCGCCCCTCGGACTGCGCCAGTTCAGCGAGCCGCAGGTTCTCCTCCTCGGTCAACCGCAAGGTCATCGCCATGGAGAGACGGTATCAACGTGATACCACTGAGGCCAGAGGCCGATAGGATTGCCCGATGCCCAGGCCCAAGACCCACGACGACGCGCTGCGGCGGCGTCTGCTCGAGCGGGCGGGCGAACTGCTCAGCACCGAGGGCCCCGCCGCGGTGAGCCTGCGCAAGATCGCCACCGACGTCAACACCTCGACCACGGCGGTCTATTCCCTCTTCGGCGGAAAACCCGCGCTGCTCGAAGCGCTCTACGACGAGGCGTTCACGCAGTTCGGCACCAGCCTCGCCGCGGTGCCCGTCACCGACGACCCCGCGGAGGATCTGCTGCAGATCGGGCTCGCGTACCGGCGCAGCGCGCTGGAGGACCCGCAGTTCTACTCGGTGCTCTACTCGAAGGTCGTCGAGCCGACGAAGGAGATGAGCCGCGCGGCGGGCAGGACGTTCGCACCGGTGATCAACGCCGTGCGGCGCGCGGTCGAGCAGGGCGTGTACCTCGCGGAGGACCCGGAGCAGATCGCGATGTCGATGTGGGGCATCGCGCACGGCCTGGTGAGCCTGGAGCTCAACGGGAACCTGCCGCCCGGCATCGACGCGGCCGCCACCTACGAGCTCGCGTTGCGCGCGCACGGCAGGGGCTGGCGGGCGGAGACCGGGAAAACGCTGTGACACCAACGCTGTGACACCACGGAATCCGGGGAGGCGGCCGCCGCGAAACCTCCCCGGACCCGCTGAACTGTCCGGTTAGGACAGTCCGTCTTGGTGGTGCGGCACTACTTCAGCGCACCGTCGAGCGCCTTGATCAGCTCGCCCTGCGGCGTGTCGCCGTCGAGCGACCAGATCATCGCGCCACCGAGCCTGCGCGAGTTGATGTAGCGCGCCTTGCGCTTCATCTCCGTCGCGTCGTCGTAGGTCCACCACGTCTTGCCGTCGTAGATCCACGCGAAGCCCGCGCGCTCGTCGCGGTAGACCTTGTAGGAGTTGCCCGGTTCGGAGAGCTTCGCCTTGATGCGGTGGAAGTCCTCGTAACCGGCCTCGTACTTGGCGGGCGCCGGCACACCGGTGCCGAACAGGCCGTTGCGCTTGCCGGGGGCCACGCCGTCCCAGCCACGGCCGTAGAACGGCACGCCGAGCACGGCCTTCGAGCGCGGGGCACCACGCGACAGCCACGCGTCGACCGTCACCTCGGAGCTGAACTCGAACTGCGCCGGGTCGCCCTTCGGCACCCGCAGCGCGGACTGCTGGTTCGCCTCCGGGTCCCACGCGCCGTGGTAGTCGTAACCCTGCAACGTGCCGAAGGTGAGGTAGGAGAACACCTTCCTGACCTCGAAGCCCCGGTCGATCTGGGCCGGGTCGGCCGGCAGGAACGCCGTCAGGTCGCGGTTCCAGCCCATCTGCTTGCGGTACTCGGCGAGCAGCAGGGTGAAGTTCTGCTTGTCCTCGGGACGGATCACGTTCGGAGGAGTCGGGTTGCCCGGGCTCGACGGCCACTCCCAGTCGAGGTCGATGCCGTCGAACACGCCCTTCGCCGCACCCGCGGGCAGACCGGGCAGGTCACCCTTGATCCACATGTCGGTGCAGGACTTGACGTGCGCGGCACGCGACTCGGCGGTCAGCGCGGCGTTGGAGAAGTAGCGCGAGCCCGTCCAGCCACCCAGCGAGATGTTGATCCTCAGCTTGGGGTACTTCGCCTTGAGCTGCTTGAGCTGGTTCAGGTTGCCCAGCAGCACCTGGCCCGCCTCGTCGGCCTTGCCGCTCACCGACTGCTCCGCGGTGTGGGGCATCTGCCAGTCGGCCCACGGGTCGGCGCTCACGCACTTGCCCGCCTCGTCGAGGAAGCCGAAGGCGTAGTTCAGGTGCGTGAGCCGCGCGGCGGCCCCGCTGTCCACGAGGTTCTTGACGCGGAAGTTCCGGTCGTACACGCCCCACTGGATGAAGTACCCGACGGTGCGGGTCTTCGAATAGCCGTGGTGCCCATTGGTCTCGACATCGGCGTTCGCGGGCGCGGAGGCCAGCGACGCTGACAGGGCGCCGACCGCGAGTGCGGCGACACCCCATCTCCGTCTGGACATGTGACTCCTCAATCGGATCGCGGCAGCGGCGGTGTGGTCCAGAGCACGATAGGCCTGAGGTCTAGACCACTGCTACGTCCGATCGGAGGTATGTCCTAAACCGCCCCGTACAGACGGTCACCGGCGTCGCCCAGTCCGGGCACGATGAAGCCGGAGTCGTTGAGCCTCTCGTCCACCGACGCCGTGACGAGACGGCACGGGAGCTTCGAGTCCTCCAGCGCGTTGATCCCCTCCGGCGCCGCGAGCACGCACACGGCTGTCACGTCGGTCGCGCCGCGCTGGGTCAGCAGGCGGATCGTGTACGCCATCGAGCCGCCGGTCGCGAGCATCGGGTCGAGCACGAACACGGGGCGCCCGGCGAGGTCCTCCGGCAGCGACTCCATGTACGGCGTCGGCTGCAGCGTCTCCTCGTCGCGCGCCAGCCCGACGAAGCCCATCTGGGCGTCCGGGATCAGCTTGTGCGCCTGGTCCGCCATGCCCAGGCCGGCGCGGAGCACCGGCACCAGCAGCGGCGGGTTTGCCAGCTTGTAGCCGGTAGTACGAGCAACCGGGGTGTGCGTGCGGTCTTCCTTCAGCGGTGCCTCGCGCATCGCTTCGTAGACCAGCATCACGGTCAGTTCCTGCAGCGCGGCGCGGAATGCGGCATTGTCCGTGCGCGCGTCACGCATCGTTGTGAGTCTCGCCTTGGCGAGTGGATGATCGACGACCAGGACGTCCATGCCCGACACCGTAACCGCAGCGAGGAGCCAGGGGTGTTCGAAGAGATCTACCGCGAGGCGCGGCAGCGCGTCGTCGGCCTGACCATGGGCCTGAGCGCCGAGGAGCTCGCGCGGACCGTCCCCGCCTGTCCTGAGTGGACCGTGCACCAGGTCGTCGCGCACCTCTCGGGCGAGGCGTCCGATCTGGTCAGCGGCCGCATGGAGGGGGCGCCGTCGGACGAGTGGACGGCGCGGCACGTCGCCGAGCGCGAGGGCGTCCCCGTGCAAGATCTGCTGGAGCAGTGGAACGACTTCGGCGAACGCATCGGCGAGATGCCGCGCATCCCGTACCAGCTGGCGCTGGACGCGATCACGCACGAGGCGGACCTGCGCGCGGCACTGGGCCGCGACCGCCTTCCGGACACCGTGTGGCAGCCGACCCTGGTGTGGATGACGCCGCGCCGGTTGACCGACGTGACGGTGAAGACGGAGCTCGGCGAGCTCGGCGACGGCCCGATCACGCTGGACGTCGACGGCTACGAGCTGTGGCGCGCGTTCTTCGGCCGGCGCTCCCGCCGGCAGATGGAGTCGTGGAACTGGTCGGACCCGGCACCGATCGACAAGATCCCGTTCTTCCCGGCGCGCGAGACCGACCTGATGGTGTAAACGGCGTTAACTGAAGAGGTGTAGGGTCGGCCGCGTGACAGACCACGTGCGCATCGGAGTGCTCGGCGCGGCCATGATCGCGCCGATGGCCGTCATCCGGCCCGCCCGTTCCTCGACGGTCGCCGAGGTCGTGGCGGTCGCCGCGCGCTCGGCGGACAAGGCCCGGGCCTTCGCCGACAAGCACGGCATCGCGCGCGTGCACAGTTCGTACGAGGACCTCCTGGCCGACCCGTCGGTCGACGCCGTCTACAACCCGCTGCCGAACGGCCTGCACGGCAAGTGGACGCTGGCCGCGCTCGAAGCGGGCAAGCACGTGCTGTGCGAGAAGCCGTTCACCGCGAACGCCTCGGAGGCCGCGCAGGTCGCCGAGGCGGCCAACGCGTCCGGTCTCGTGGTGATGGAGGCGTTCCACTACCGCTACCACCCGCTGGCCCAGCGAGTGGCGGAGATCGTCGAGTCCGGCGTCCTCGGGCCGTTGCGGCACGTCGAGGCCACCGTCGCGTTCCCGCTGCCGGTGTTCTCCAACATCCGCTACGACTACTCGCTCGCGGGCGGAGCGATGATGGACGCCGGCTGCTACGCCGTGCACATGGCACGACTGCTGGGCGGCGAGGAACCCGAGGTGCGGTCCGCGAAGGCGTTGCTGCGCGGGCCTTCCATCGACCGCGCGATGCGCGCCTCGCTGCGCTTCCCCTCCGGCCACACGGGTTCCGTGCACACGTCGCTGTGGTCGTCGACGGTGTTCAAGCTGTCGATGAAGGCCGTCGGCGAGAACGGCACCCTGAAGGTCTTCAACCCGCTCGGCCCGCACGCCGTGCACCGCTTGTCGTTGCGGCTCAAGGACAAGAAGTCGTCCGAGACGTTCGGCAAGCGCCCGACCTACGCCTACCAGCTCGACGCGTTCACCGACGCCGTGCTGCACGGCAAGCCGTTCCCGACGACCGCGGACGACGCGGTGCGGAACATGACGGTGATCGACGCGATCTACCGCGCGGCCGGGCTGCCGCTGCGGCAGCCCACCACCTGATCAGGGGGCCGGACAACCCGTTCCGGGAGTAAAGAATCGACAAAGCGACTCCGAGAAGTCTCATGACCCATTTGAGACGCGGAGGTGCGAACGGTGACGATCGAGCAGAAGCCCGTCCAGCAGATGTGCGAGTCCCCGCTGGTCATCCTGGGTGTCTCGGCCTCACTCGCGGTGGCGATCGGCGTGCTGCCGCTGACGTGGACCTACAGCCCGGCCCTCGCGGCGGCACTGGCCGCGCTCCTGGTGATCGCCTTCGCGATCACCGTCAAGTACGCACCGAACCGCAAGTGAGCGTTCTAGACTCGTTCGGGTGAGCGACGAGCTGGTACCCGCCGACCAGAGCCATATGCGCGCCTCCGACGCCGACAGGGAACGGATCGCGCAGGTGCTGCACCAGGCGACCGCCGAAGGCCGCCTCGACATCCACGAGCTGGACGAGCGACTCGTGGCCGTCTACGCCGCGAAGACCTACGGCGAACTCGTCCCCATCACCGCGGACCTGGTGCTGAGCGGCCTGCCGCAGACCCCCGCCGTGCCGCAGTACCAGCCGGCGGTGAGCGACCGCATCGGCGGCGAACCCGGCAGCGCGGTGTCGGTGGCCTTCTGGTCCGGCGTGAACCGCAAGGGCGGCTGGGTCGTGCCGCGCATGCACAACGCCGTCGCGATCATGGGCGGCATCGAGATCGACCTGACCCACGCGAACTTCGCCGAGGCCGAGGTGACCATCAGCTGCTTCGCGTTCTGGGGCGGCGTGGAGATCCGGGTGCCCGACGACATCAACGTCAAGGTGGACGGGTTCGGGTTCATGGGGGCGTTCGAGGAGAAGGTGCCGGTGCGGCGCCACATCCCCGGCGCGCCGACGGTGCGGGTCACGGGCCTCGCGATCATGGGCGGCGTCGAGGTGAAGGGGCCGAAGAAGCCCAAGAAGAACGTGCTGCGCGAACTGCTCGAGTGATGCTCGGCCGGTGAACGGTTCCGGCGGGTGCGCCCAGCGGTTCCGCGAGCTGCTGTGAACGCCCACTAAGCGCCCCTGAGCAGCGCGAACATCGTCACTTAGGACGGGCGTCCCATTCCGCCTAGACTCCCTGGCATGGCTGCTCCAACGACACTGCCGTCGGCCCTGGCTGACGCCGTGCGCGACGAATCGTCGCTGCGGCGTTTCCTGCACGGGCTCCCCGGCGTCGACCAGGTCGGCGTCGAGCAACGAGCCGCGGGCCTCGGCACGCGGAGCATCAAGAAGGCCTCCAAGCTGCACGCCATCGACCTGGCGATCAGCATGGTGGACCTCACCACGCTCGAAGGCGCGGACACGCACGGCAAGGTGCGCTCCCTCGCCGCCAAGGCGAAGCGCCCGGACCCCGAACGGCCCGACGTGCCGCAGGTCGCGGCGGTCTGCGTCTACCCGGACATGGTGAAGACGGCGGCCGACGACCTGGTGGGCACGGGCATCAACGTCGCCAGCGTCGCGACGGCGTTCCCGAGCGGGCGCAGCACGATGGACATCAAGCTCGCCGACACGCGGTTCGCCGTCGAGCAGGGCGCGTCCGAGGTCGACATGGTGATCGACCGGGGTGCGTTCCTGAGCGGCCGGTACGGGCAGGTGTTCGAGGAGATCGTGAAGATCAAGGAGGCGTGCGGGAACGCGCACCTCAAGGTCATCCTCGAGACCGGTGAGCTCGTGACGTACGACAACGTGCGCCGCGCGTCGTGGCTCGCGCTGCTGGCCGGCGGTGACTTCATCAAGACGTCGACCGGCAAGGTGCAGCCCGCGGCGACGCTGCCGGTCACGCACGTGATGCTGCAGGCGGTGCGGGACTGGAAGCAGCAGACGGGTGAGCTGCGCGGGGTGAAGCCCGCCGGTGGCATCCGCACGACCAAGGACGCGATCAAGTACCTGGTGGCCGTGCACGAGGTGGCCGGTCCGGAGTGGCTCGACCCGCACCTGTTCCGGTTCGGCGCGTCGACGTTGCTCAACGACCTGCTCATGCAGCGTCGGACCCAGTTGGACGGCCACTACAGCGGCCCGGACTACGTGACGGTGGACTGAAGACATGTGGGAATACGCCCCCGCGCCCGAGTCGCGGGACATCGCGAACCTCAAGCCCGCCTACAAGATGTTCGTCGACGGCAAGTTCGTCGAGGGCACGGGCGAGCCGCTCAAGACGATCAACCCCGCCACCGAAGAGGTGCTCGCGGAGGTCTCGACGGCGTCGGAGTCCGATGTGGACACCGCGGTCAAGGCCGCGCGCAAGGCCTACGACCGCGTGTGGTCGAAGATGCCCGGATCCGAGCGGGCCAAGTACATCTACCGGATCGCGCGGCAGATCCAGGAGCGCGGCCGTGAGCTCGCGGTGCTGGAGTCGCTCGACAACGGCAAGCCGATCAAGGAGTCGCGCGACACCGACATCCCGACGGCGGCCTCGCACTTCTTCTACCACGCGGGCTGGGCGGACAAGCTCGGTTACGCGGGGTACGGGCCCGACCCGAAGCCTCTCGGTGTTGCGGGACAGGTGATCCCGTGGAACTTCCCGCTGCTGATGGCCGCGTGGAAGATCGCGCCGGCGCTCGCGTGCGGCAACACCGTCGTGCTCAAGCCCGCCGAGACGACTCCGCTGACGGCGCTGGTGCTCGCGGACATCATCCAGCAGTGCGACCTGCCGCCGGGCGTCGTCAACATCATCCCCGGCGCCGGGGACGTCGGTGCCGCGCTGGTCGGGCACGCGGACGTGAACAAGGTCGCCTTCACCGGCTCGACCGACGTCGGCAAGGTCATCCAGGGGCAGCTCGCGGGCACGAACAAGAAGCTCACGCTGGAACTGGGCGGCAAGGCCGCGAACATCGTGTTCGACGACGCCCCGCTCGACCAGGCCGTCGAGGGCATCGTCAACGGCATCTTCTTCAACCAGGGCCACGTCTGCTGCGCCGGCTCGCGCCTGCTCGTGCAGGAGTCGATCGCCGACGAGCTGATCGAGAAGCTGCACGCGCGCGTCAGCACGCTGCGCGTCGGCGACCCGCTGGACAAGAACACCGACGTCGGCGCGATCAACTCGCGCGAGCAGCTCACCAAGATCCAGGAGCTGACCGCGTCCGGAGAGGCCGAGGGCGCCACCCGCTGGACGTCGTCGTGCCCGTTGCCGGACAAGGGTTTCTTCTTCGCCCCGACCGTGTTCTCCGGGGTGTCGCAGGCCATGCGCATCGCCCGCGAGGAGATCTTCGGACCGGTGCTCTCCGTGCTCACGTTCCGCACGCCGGAGGAGGCGGTGGCCAAGGCGAACAACACGCCGTACGGCCTGTCCGCCGGCATCTGGACCGAGAAGGGCTCGCGCATCCTCTGGATGGCACAACGGATGCGCGCCGGTGTGGTGTGGTCCAACACGTTCAACCGCTTCGACCCGACCGCGCCGTTCGGCGGGTACCAGGAGTCGGGCTTCGGCCGTGAGGGCGGCCGCACCGGTCTGGAGGCCTACCTCGATGTCTGATCGACTCACGGTCGCGAAGACCTACAAGCTCTACATCGGCGGCAAGTTCCCGCGCTCCGAGTCGGGCCGCAGCTACCCGGTGACGGACTCGAAGGGCACGTTCCTCGCGAACGCCGCCCAGGGCTCGCGCAAGGACGCACGCGACGCGGTTTCGGCTGCGCGCAAGGCTTTCGGCGGCTGGTCGGGCACCACGGCCTACAACCGCGGCCAGGTCCTGTACCGGGTGGCGGAGGTCCTCGAAGGCCGCCGCGAGCAGTTCATCACCGAGGTGGCCACGTCCGAGGGCGTGGCGCTCAAGAAGGCGCAGTCCCTCGTGGACACCGCGATCGACCGCTGGGTCTGGTACGCGGGCTGGACCGACAAGATCGCGGCCGTCCTGGGTTCCTCGAACCCGGTGGCGGGCCCGTACTTCTCGTTCTCCACCCCGGAACCGACGGGCGTCGTGGCCGTGCTGGCGCCGCAGCAGTCGTCGCTGCTGGGCCTGATCTCGGTGATCGCCCCGGTGATCGCGTCCGGCAACACCTGCGTCGTCATCACCTCGCAGGACCGGCCGCTGCCCGCGATCACGCTGTCCGAGGTGCTCGCGACGAGCGACGTCCCCGGTGGCGTCGTCAACATCATCACCGGCCGCACCGCGGAGATCGCGCCGTGGCTCGCCTCGCACGGTGACGTGAACGCACTGGACCTGACGGGTGCGCCGGAGTCGATCCGCGCGGACCTGGAGCGGTCAGCGGCAGGCACCGTCAAGCGCGTGCTGCGCACCAAGGTGAACGAGGACTTCACGGCCACGCCGGACATGTCCCGCCTGCGCGCGTTCCTGGAGACGAAGACGGTCTGGCACCCGATGGGTGTCTGAGGACTAGTCGGCGGCGTAGGCCTTGCCCTGCGCCGCCAGTTCCTCCCCCAGGATCCGGACGGCCTTCGGGCCGACGCCGTGGATCTTCAGCAGTTCCTTCGCCGACACCGCGGTCAGCGAGTCGAACGTCGTGTAGCCGTGCGCCGCGAGCTCACGGGCCGCGACCTTGCCGATCGTGCGCGGGAACTCGCTCACGAGTTCACCAGCCCCGCGCGCCACGCCCACGAGGCGATCCCGACGCGGTTCTTCACGTTCAGCTTCGTCTGCACCGACGCCAGGTGCGTCTTCACCGTCGACAGCGACAGGAACAGCGACGACGCGATCTCCTGGTTGGACAGCCCGCGCGCGACCTCCCGGACCACGTCCTGCTCCCGCGCAGTCAGCAACGACAGGTCGGGGCGTTCGGCCGGCCGCGCGAAGTGCTCCAGCATCCGCACGGTGACCTGCGGCGAGATCAGCGCGTTCCCGGCCGCCGCGGCACGGACGGCCTCGACCAGCAGCGCCGGACCGGCGTCCTTGGTCAGGAACCCGGACGCGCCGTTCTCCAGCGCCGTGTGCACGTACTCGTCCAGGTCGAACGTCGTCACCACGACGACCTTCGTGGTCGGCGAGAGCTTCTTGGTGACCTCGAGTCCGTCGAGACCCGGCATGCGGATGTCGAGCAGCGCCACGTCGGGCTTGTGCTCGCGGGCGGCGGTGACAGCCGAGACGCCGTCGGGCACGTCGGCCACCACGGTGATGTCCGGCTGCTTCTCCAGGATCATCCGGAAGCCGACGCGGACCATCTCCTGGTCGTCGGCGATGAGGACCGAGATCACTTCTTCCCTTCCAGGGGTAGCTCGGCGAGCACCTGCCAGCCGGTCTCACGGGGACCGGCGGAGAACAGGCCTCCCAGCAGGTCGACCCTCTCACGCATGCCGACGAGACCGTAGCCGCCCTGGTTCAGCTCGTGCACCTGACCGTCGTCGGCCACGACCACGCGCAACGCCCCGGCGGACGTGCGGGAGATGTCCACGTCGATCATGGTGGGCCGCACCGCGTGTTTGTGCACGTTGGTGAGCGACTCCTGGACCAGGCGCAGGACCGAGCGGCCGAGCTCGGGGGCCACCTCGTCGGGCAGGTCGATGCGCAGGCGGGTCTCGAAGCCCAGCTCGCGGGTGCGTTCGACGGCCGCGATGACGTCGGCGGCGAGGTCGGTGGTGGCCGCCTCGGTCTCGCCCTGGCGCAGGGTGCCGACCAGGCGCCGCATCGCGCCCAGGGCCTCGGTGCCCGAACGGACCATGCCCGGCAGGAGGCGGTGGGCGGCCTGCGGGTCGTCCTCGGAGACCTCCAGGGCGGCCTGGGCCTGCACGAGCATGCCCGTCACGTGGTGGGCGACGACGTCGTGCAGCTCGCGGGCCAGTGCGATGCGCTCCTCCTTCTGCGCGTCGGTGACGGCCGCGGCGATCAGGCGGCCGCTCTCGGCGTCGCGGGCGCGGAAGTACAGGCCCGTTCCGACGGCGGCGAAGCCCAGGACGAGCGAGCCGATCATCTCGTTGTAGTTGCTGCCGAAGAGCCAGTTGCCGCGGGTGATGGCGGCGAAGAAGCTCACGGCCACCAGCGCGCCGACCGACCAGGTGGCGGAGCGGCGGGGTTCCTCCCGCACGACCACGGCCGTGATGACCAGGCACGCGCCGGTCTCGGCGATGGTCAGCGGGCTCAGGATCGTCGGCACCGACACGTGGAAGAAGCCCATGACGAGCGACACCAGGAAGATCGCCACGACCGCGACCGGGATGGTGAAGGCCCGCGACTTGAACGACGTGACGGCCACGATGCAGATCGGCACCGTCAGCAGCCACACCAGCGCGCCGCCGGTCCCGAGGTCGCCCATGATGATGAGCTCGCCGAGCATCAGCAAGGCGAGGACGGCGGCGATCGGCCATTGGCCCCGATGACTGTCCACGGGAGACAACGGTAGGACCACGTCACCTCCGCGGCCTCGGTCATCCGGCTGATCCGGTGTGTCGTCAAGGCTGAGGTTTCTCCGGCCCCGACGCGGCACCTTGAGGAACATGAATTCGGTTCTGGCCGCTCGTGGCCTGGTCAAGACCTACGGCGACGTGCACGCGCTCGCCGGGGTGGACATCGACATCTCCGCCGGGGACGTGCTGGCGGTCGTCGGTCCGTCCGGCTCCGGCAAGACGACGCTGCTGCACGTGCTGTCCGGCATCCTGCGCGCCGACGGCGGCGACGTGTTCCTCGACGGGCGTGCGATCGGCGAGCTGAACGAGAACGGGCGCAGCGCGCTGCGGCGCACGGCGTTCGGGTTCGTCTTCCAGTCGGGCATGCTCGTGGCCGAGCTGACCGCCGAGGAGAACGCGGCGCTGCCGATGCTGCTCGCCGGCGGGTCGCGGGAGGAGTCGCTCGGCGCGGGACGGCTGTGGCTCGCGCGTCTCGGTCTGCAGGGCCTCGAGAAGCGGCTGCCGAGCGAGCTGTCCGGCGGTCAGGCGCAACGGGTCGCGATCGCGCGGGCCCTCGCCCACCGGCCGCGGGTGATCTTCGCGGACGAGCCGACGGGCGCCCTCGACACGCGCACCGGCCAGGAGATGATGACCGCGCTGCTGCAGGCCGCCGAGGAGACCGGCGCCGCCGTCGTCATCGTCACGCACGACAAGGCGATCGCGGACCGGGCGCTGCGCGTCGTCGAGATCCAGGACGGGAAGATCGCGGCGGGGGTGTCCGCGTGAGGATCGCTCTCGCGGTGCTGCGCAGGGATCGCCGCAGCCAGGTCGCGACGGTGCTGGTCGCGCTCGGCGTGATGATCGCGGTGTCGCTGGTCCTGTGGCTGCTCGCCGCGCCGAACGGCCTGCAGGCGCGCGCCGACCGCACGGCGTGGCGCGACGTGCACACCAACGCCGGCGGCAAGGGGACGATCTCCGTCGCGATGACCAGGGACTCCTACCGGGGGCTGGTCATCGAGCGGTGGGACGTCGCGCGCAACGAACCGGGCGACGTGCCGGTGGCCAGGGGCATCGCGCGCTTCCCGGAGGCCGGTGAGGTGCTGCTGTCCCCCGCCCTCGCGGACCTGGTGCGCGCGGCGCCCGCGGAGAACCTCGGCAACCGGTTCCCCGGCACGGTGATCGCCGAACTCGGGCCGGAGGCGTTGAAGTACGAGGGTGAACTGGTCGCGATCGTCGGCAACGACGCGGTGTCCAACGGCGACGAGACCACCGGGCTGGCGAACACCTACGCCACCTACACCGACGACTACAAGGGCCTGCTCTACCTGCTGACCCGCGTCGGGCTCGTGGTGCTCGTGGTGCCGTGCCTAGTGCTGGTCGCGTCGGCCGCGCGGCTGACGGCGGCGAAGCGGGAACGGCGGCTCGCCGCGCTGAGGCTCGCCGGCGCGTCCCCGCGCCAGGTCGTCGTGATGACGGCGATCGAGACCGCGGTCGGCGCCGTCGTCGGCAGTGCGCTGGGGGTGCTGCTGGCGCAGCCGTTCAGCCACGTGACGGCGAAGATCCCGTGGGAGGGCGGCACCTGGTACCCCGGCGACTTCGTGCCCGATCCGGCGGTCACGACCGCGGTGGCCGTGCTCGCGCCGGTGCTCGTGGTCGCGGCGGCGATCATGGGACTGCGCCGCGTGGTCAAGCAACCCCTTGCGGCGGAACAGAAGCGCAAGGTGCGGTCGTGGCGGTTGCTGATGATCGCGGGCGCGATCGGCGTGTTCTTCCTCGGCATCACGTACGCGCAGCAGGGAGGCGGCGGCGACAGGTTCACCGTCGTGCTCACGGGTCTCGGCGCCGTGGCGCTCGCGCTGGTGCTCGCCGGTCCCGTCGTCACCGCGTGGGTCGGCCGGTTCTTCGTGGGCCGCTGGCGCAGGCCGTCGACGTTGCTCGCGGGGCGCAGGCTCTCCGGCGACCCGGTGGCGGCGTTCCGCGGCTCGGCCGGCGTGGTGATCGCGGTCTTCACCGGCTCGATGGCGCTGACCATGTTGCCGGGCCTCGAGTCCACGGTGCCGGGCCGCGACACGACGTGGCGGTCCGACGCGATCGTCGCGGAGCAGGTCGGGGTGGACGTCACCCCGCTGCGGCTGGTGACGTCGGCGCCGATCGTGACGATGCTCGACGGCGGCCTCGGCAACGGCGACCCCGACCACTACGGCTACAGCGTCATCGTCGGCAAGTGCGCCGAGGTGGCGCGGGTGATGGACCTGAAGTGCGCGGACGGCCCGGCCGTGTACGCGCCGACCAAGCTGGCGTGGAACCACTTCCGCGCCAGTTCGCGCGACGGCGAGATCAGGGCGCAGCTGCCCGCGCAGTACGAGACCCGTCCGTTCACGCCGACCGGCCGGGTCGAGGCGGTGATCGACCCCGAACTGCTGCCGTCCGTGCAGGGCGCGGTGTCGCTGGTCGGCGTGCCGACCACACCGGAGAACCGCGAGGCCGTGCACACCGCGATGATCCGCGCGCTGCCGGGCGCGCCGCTGTCGGACGAGGCGCGCGGCCTGCGCGGCGACACGCTGACGGAGGACCTGCGGCGGGCCACGGTCATCGGCCTGTCCATCGCCGCGGTGCTCGGCGGCATCGGCGCGGCGGTCGCGGCGGCGGGGTCGGTGATCGACCGCAGGCGCACGTTCGGCGCTTTGATCGCGGCCGGCACCCCGATTCGCGTCCTGGCCCACGCATTGCGCCGGGAAGTGGTCCTCCCCGTGTTCGCCGTCACAATTGCGGCATGCATCGCGGGAATTGTCGTGGGACTCGGACTGCTCACCCTGGCACGCGGATTGATGGGCGGCGAGGATTTGCCGCTCACGCCCTGGGTGGCCGCTCCCGTGGGCGTCGGAGTGCTGGTCGCGCTGGTAGCGGCCCTGGCGTGCGGGCCGGTACTACGCGGCATCAGCCCCCGGGATTACGCGGCGGAGTAGCACTCGGCCGGAAGTACGAGGCCGGAATGGCCCTCAGCGCGATGTGCGCGGAGGGCCATTTTTCTACTTTGGATTCATGACGAATGCACAGCTCGCGAGCATCCAATGGGGCGTTTTCCTCTCCGTCGTCTTCCTGCTCCCGCAGCTGTTGTTCCGCCAGCTGACCTTCCGCGGCGCGGCGATCACCGTCTACGCGAGCATGCTGTTCTCGGCGACGTTCCTGCCGATGCAGACCGTCGCGCCGCAGCAGTCCGTGCAGCTGGTCCCGTTCCAGTGGATCGCCGACACCTTCCGCGACGGGCAGATCGCGTTCGACCAGATGACGCTGAACGTGCTGCTGTTCGTGCCGCTCGGCGCGATGCTCATGTTCTGGGGCAAGCGCACCGCCGGCCAGGCCGCGCTGATCGGCTACGGCGTCTCGCTGCTGATCGAGGGCTCGCAGCTGCTGTGGGCGAACCGGATCTTCGACGTCGACGACCTGATCACCAACACCACCGGCACCGCGCTCGGCTGGCTGGGCGCGCTGGCCCTCGTGAAGGTCTACGCCCGCGCCAAGGCGACGTCGGTGCCGCAGCGCGAACTGGTCAGCGCCAGCTAGCTGGTGCGCCAGCCCAACTCGCCCGCGGTGTTGACCTCCGGGAAGCAGTGCCCGACCGTGCTGCGCGTCTCCAGGGCCGTCGCCACCTGGTCGAACATCTCCACGACGGACGTCCACTCCGGCTTGACCATCTCGTTGCGCTCCTGGTCCCACTCGACCACGCAGCCGCGCAGCACGCCGGGCCGCAGGTCGACCGCCAGCACGTCCCCGGTCCCGTCGAACGCGATCGGCAGCCAGCCCGGATGGAAACCCGAGGTCGGCGCACCCGCCT
Organism: Lentzea sp. HUAS12; assembly: GCF_024125735.1. Classification (NCBI taxonomy): domain Bacteria; kingdom Bacillati; phylum Actinomycetota; class Actinomycetes; order Pseudonocardiales; family Pseudonocardiaceae; genus Lentzea; species Lentzea sp. HUAS12. The sequence continues at coordinate 7,852,572 of NZ_CP099738.1, read as the reverse complement.
CGGAGCCGTCCACGGGCTTGCTCGCGTGGGTGTCCCTGAGCACGAACGCCCTGTCGGCGTCGAGCGGCGTGTAGAAGGGCGGCAGGATCTCGGCGTACAGGCCCTCCTCGGTGCCGCCGTAGACGCTCCACCACAGCTGGAGATCGATCGGAACCCGAAGATCCGGCAGCGCGTCATACCTCGGACGCAAGACGGCACGGGTGGCCGGAGCGTGCTCCGCCAGCCATGCCAGGATCCGGTTCCAGTGCTCGATCACACCCACCGTTCCATGATCTTGGCGGAACGACGGGCGAGGTACCGCTCATCGGGGCAGGATCAAGGCGAACAGGTCACTACCGGGGGAAGAGCTTTCAGATGGCGGAACAGGGCCTCAAGGTCGACTTCGACGCCTTGACCGGATACGCCTCCGCGGTGGGCGGGCTGGCGGGCGAGGTCGGCGCGGTGGGCACCGGCACGTTGAACGGCACCACGTCGCTGCCGGGCGACTGCTTCGGCAAGATCGGCGCCGAGGTCGGTCTCAACGCGGCCTTCCAGGCTGCCGCGCAGGCCCAGCTCGACGCGCTGAAGGCGGCGTCGACGGGCCTCGCCGGTCTCGGCACGGCGGTCGCGAAGGCCCGCGACTCCTACATCGCCCAGGAAGAGGCGCACAAGGCGTCGATCACCAAGGCGGCGCAGGTATGAGCGTCGAGGGACTGCTGAGCCAGTTCATCGCGCCCATGAAGGAGGACCTGGCCAAGCTCGACGGCGACACCGGCGGCGCGACGCGCGCGGGGGACGCCTTCGGCCGCGCCCAGACGGCGATCTCCGAGCTGGGCTCGAAGCACTCCTCGGCGTCGACGGCCGTGCTGAACTCGTGGTCCGGCGACAAGGCCAACGCCTTCACCTCGCGCGTCGCCACCTTCTCCTCGGCCGCGACCCTGCTGTCCTCCAACGCCTCCGCCATCAAGACCGCGGCCTCGACCGGCGTGACCTCGGTGACCGGTGGCCGCACGGCGATCCAGGGCCTCATCGACGAGTTCACGTCCAAGGCGACCCCGAAGCTCGCCGCCGCGCTCGCCGCGTCCCTGCTGGCGGGTCCCGGCGTGGTGCTCGCGGCACTGGCCGACCTCGCCGGCATGGCGTCGGGCTACCAGAGCAAGACCTCCGCCGAGCTGCAGAAGGTGCGCGACCAGCTCACGCAGCTCGTCGGACAGCTCAACGCCCTGCAGAAGCCCGACGCGGGCGCGCTGGGCAAGCTCGGCGAGCCTCTCGGCGGTGACGAGGGCACCACCTCGGCGTCGAGCGCCACCGACACCCCTGCCCAGCAGCAGGAGTCCGGTCCCGGCTCGAACTCCGGCAGTGGTTCCGGCTCCGGTGGTGGAGGCGGCGGTGGCGGGGGCGGGAGTGGTTCCGGTGGTGGGGGCGGCGGAGGTGGCGGTGGCGGATCAGGCCCGCGCCTGCCCGTCGCGATCCCGCCCCAGCCCGGCGAGGGCGTCGGCGTGAACCTGCCCGACGGCAGCAGCGCCGAGGCACCGAACGAGACCGCGGCCAAGGCCGTGCGCAACGCGTTGTCCGCGCTGGGCACCCCGTACGTCTGGGGTGGCGCGAACCCGCCCCAGGGCACGGACTGCTCGGGCCTCACGCAGTGGGCGTACGGCGGTGCGGGCTTCGACATCCCGCGACCGGCCTCGTCGCAGGCGATGGGCGCGTCGGTCCCTCCGGACCAGGTGCTGCCCGGCGACCTGGTGGTGTGGGACGGGCACGTGGCGATGGTGATCGGCAACGGCCAGATGGTCGAGGCGGGCGACCCGGTGCAGGTGCAGCCGATCCGCACGACGAACAGCGGCATGTCGTTCTACGGCTTCTACCGCCCCACGGGCTGAGTGGAAGTGCGGCAGACTGTCGGCACCAGGGGGTGATCAGGTGGACGACGACGTCGAGCGCGCCGCGCGGAAGGTGCGCGATGTCGAGCAGGCGGTGACGGAGCACGTCACGCGCAGTGGTCCCGTCACGGGCAGGGCGTCCTCGCCGGACGGCGCCGTCACGGTGGTCGCCACGCCCGGCGGCCCGCCGCAGCAGATCTCGGTGAGCCCGGCGGCGTTGCGGATGGGCCCGCAGGCGCTCGCCGCCGAGATCATGCGCATCGCCGGCAAGGCGCAGCGCACCGCGAACACCCGTCTGCACCGGACGCTGGAACGCGTGGTCGACCCGCGCGAGCTGACGGCCATGGGCATCGAACGCGGGCCCGACGAGGACGAGTTCGGGTGGCGGCCGTGAACGAGGACCGCATGCAGGCCACCGAGCGCCTCCAGCGCGAGCTCGCGGCCCTCACCGCCACGGTCGAGCACCCGAACGGGACGTGCATGGTCACGGCCTCGCCGAAGGGCGAGATCAAGGCCCTGCACCTGCACCCGTCGCTGCTCCAGCAGGGTGCGCAGGCCGTCGGCCAGGTCGTGACGGAGACCGTGCGGCTGGCGACGAACGCGGCCGTGCAGGCCAGCTTCAACAAGATGGCGCTGGCCCTCGGTGACGGAATGGCGATCGACGTCGAATCGATCGCGGGCGACTCACCCTTCCGGTCGACCTGGAACCCGGTCGTACCGCCCAAAGCCCCTGCTGAGCAGGCACCGCCGGAGCGCAGGCCGAGGACTCCGCGGGCCGAGGACTCCGACGACGACGCTTTCTTCGACAACCCCTCGTGGCTTCGGTGATCAGCACCGTTACCCTCGACCACGGCATCAGGCAGGCGTGACCGGGAGGTCAGGATGGCGCAGGACATCGTCCCCATCGAGCTGGGGCTGACGCAGGGTGACGTCGTCACGCTGTGGGCACCCCGCTGGCGCGAGAAGGGCGAGGAGTGGGAGGCGTTCCTCGGTGACGAGGAAGACCTGTTCGTCTTCCCCGACGCCGCTCACCTCGCCGCCTTCGTGCGCACCGCCGAGGAGCACGACCTGACCGACCACCCCGCGTGGCCGGTCGTGCCGTCACTCGGCGTGGCGGACCTCTCGCCGGACGACAACCACCAGTTCGACCTCGTCGGCGTGCCCGAGCTCGTCGCGGAGGACCCGGACACGTGGACGATCGGTGAGCTCGCCGACGTCGTCGCGATCGTGCGCGCCCTCGCGGACGTCTGCGACCTGGAGAAGGTCCACGAGGTGCTGGACAGCGCCGAGGGCTTCTCGCTGCTGCCGCAGGGCACGCTGCCGTTCAGCGGCCGCGACGGCGCGAAGCTGTGGGGCGAGCTGTCCGAGGTCGTCTCCGAGAAGTGGGACGAGGTCCTCGACGCGATCGACGGCGTCGTGAACACGCCGGAGGTGCCGGAGAAGGAGCTCTCCGTCGCGCAGGAGGAGCTCGCCAAGCTGGAGGCCGAGACCGCCGCGGCCGCCGCCGTCGACTCCCCCGACGAGGAGTCCGACGACGAGAAGGACGAGCCCACCGGCTTCTGGGCCGAGGTCGGCGTCGACCCCATCAAGATCATCACGTCGGCCGGCGAGTTCTACACGCTGCGCTGCTACCTCGGTGACGACCCGGTGTTCCTGGGCCGCCGCGGCAAGATCGAGGCCTTCACCTCGCCGCGTGCGCTGAGCCGCTTCGTCGCCGAGAACGACGAGCACGACCTGGCCGAGGTCGAGACCTGGAACGACATCAAGGTCAAGGCCACCGCGGGCGAGCTCGACGTCGACGTGGACGACGACAACGTCTACGTGCTGACCGGCATCGCCGAGGACATGGAGGAGGGCCCCGACTCGCTCGACCCGCAGCAGCTCGACCTCGCCGTCGAGCTGTTCGAGGACGCGGCGGAGTGGGCCGAGGACGAGTCCGTGAAGGACGCGCTCGCCTCGTCCGAGTCGCTGGGCTGGCTCGTGTCGTTCGTCGTGGCGCCGGACCCGACGCGGCTCGCGCCGTCCGCCCCGTACGACGCCGAGGTGGCCGCGTTCCGCGAGCTGCAGGCGAAGTTCGAGGACCGGCTCAACGTCAACTGACGTTCTGCTCTGCGAGAAGGGCCGCTCACCACGTGGTGAGCGGCCCTTTTTCGTCGAGCAGGCTTGCCTAATCTGTATGATACAGGTTTATGACAGGTTCTCGGTCGCAACGCCTCGCCGCCGACCTGCGGGAACGCATCACGCTCGGCGACTACGGCCCCGCCGGGTCGATCGAGAGCGAGGCCGAGCTCGGCCGCCGCTACGAGGTCAGCCGCGTGACCGTGCGCCGGGCTCTGGAGCAACTGCGCGACGAAGGCCTGCTGGCGTCGAAGAAAGGCGCCGGCTGGTACGTCGTGTCGTTCGCCCAGCCTCTCGCGCTCGGCACGTTCCAGCACGCGCAGTCGGCCGTCGCCGAGGCCGGCGTGTCCCTGGTGCGGACCGTTCTCGAGTACGGCTACCGCGAGGCGCCTTCGACCGTCGCCGCGACGTTGGGGGCGGGCGAGATGTTGCGCGTGCGTTCGTTGCGCCGCACCGGGGACACGCCGCTGGACGTCGTCACCGAGTGGGTGCCGCTGGCGCTGGCCGCGCCGGTGAGCCGTGCCGACGCCGAGTCGCCCGGCACGTGGGAGACGTTGCGGCGCAACGGGAGCCAGATCGCGGTCGTGCGGCAGAGCATCGCGGCCGTCGCCGCGGGGGACGTCGGCACGGTGCTCGGCGTCGCCGCCACCACGCCGGTGCTGCTGGTGCGCCGCATCGCGTTCGACGGCGCCGAGCAGCCGATCGCCCTGTCCGAGCACCACTACCTCGGCCACCGGTTCCAGCTGGAGGTCGAGTTCCGCGGCTGGCCCGGCGCGGAACCCCCTGGAGTAGCAGCGATTCCCACGGAGGACTGACCGATGCGTGTGCTCGTCACCGGTGCGGCCGGGTTCATCGGCTCGCACTTCACCCGCTACTGGCTGCGCGAGCACCCGGCGGACGAGGTGATCGCCCTCGACGCGCTGACCTACCGCGGCTCGGTGACGAACCTGCCGTCCGACGTGCCGTTCGTGCACGCGGACATCGCCGACGCCGACGTGGAGGGCGTCGACGTGGTGGTGAACTTCGCCGCCGAGTCGCACAACTCGCTGGCCGTGCTGGATCCCGCCCGTTTCTTCCGCACGAACGTGCTGAGCACACAGGCGTTGCTGGAATCGTGCCGTCGCGCGGGCGTCCGGCGGTTCCACCACGTCTCGACGTGCGAGGTGTACGGCGACCTCGCACTGGACGCCGTGGAGGCGTTCCACGAGGAGTCGCCGTACCGGCCGCGCACGCCGTACAACGCGTCGAAGGCCGGCGCGGACCACGCCGTGCGCTCGTACTTCGAGACGTTCGACCTGCCGGTGACGATCACCAACTGCGCCAACAACTACGGCCCGAACCAGTTCCCCGAGAACGTGCTGCCGCTCTTCACGACCCGCGCCCTGAACGGCGAGCAGCTGCCCGTGTACGCCTCCAGCGACAACCGCCGCGAGTGGATCCACGTCCTCGACCACTGCCGCGCGATCGACGCGGTGCTGCAGAACGGTGTCGTCGGCCGGACCTACCACGTGGGCACGGGCGTGGAGGCGAGCGTCGACCAGATCGCCGACCTGGTCCTGGACGAGCTGGGACTGCCTCCGACCCGCAAGTCGGTCGTGGCGGACCGCCCCGGCCACGACCGCCGCTACCTGCTCGACTCCACGCGCATCGGCCGCGAACTGGGCTGGCGCCCGGAGATCGGCTTCGAGGCCGGTGTCCGGGACACCATCCGCTGGTACGCGGCCAACCGCGCGTGGTGGGAGCCCCTGCTGGAGCTCAGCCCGATCGACGAGAGCGCGTGGGCTACCGGCCGGTCAGCGCCGCGTACCCCGGCTTGACCAGCTCGTTGATGATCGCGAGCCGCTCGTCGAACCCGAGGAACGCCGACTTCATGGCGTTGATCGTGAACCACTGCAGATCGGCCCACCCGTACCCGAACGTCTCGGCCAGAGCCGCGAACTCGCTCGACAGCGAGCAGTCGCTCATCAGCCGGTTGTCCGTGTTGACCGTGACGCGGAACCGCAGCTTGGCGAGCAGCCCGATCGGGTGCTCGGCGAGCGTGGGCGCGGCGCCGGTCTGCAGGTTCGAGGTCGGGCACATCTCGAGCGGGATCCGACGATCGCGCACGTAGGCGGCCAACCGTCCCAACTGGACGGTCCCGTCCCCCGACACCTTGATGTCGTCGACGATCCGCACCCCGTGCCCGAGCCGTTCGGCACCGCAGTGCTGGATCGCCTCCCAGATGGAGGGCAACCCGAACGCCTCACCGGCGTGGATCGTGAAGTGCGCGTTCTGCTGGCGCAGGTACTCGAACGTGTCGATGCCCTTGGTGGGAGGGAACCCGGCCTCGGGCCCGGCGATGTCGAACCCGACGACACCGAGGTCCCGGTACCGGACCGCCAGTTCGGCGATCCGCAACCAGCCCTCGTTCTGCCGCATCGCGCACAACAGCGTCCCGATGCGAATCTTCCGCCCGGTGGCGGCGACCCGCTGCTCGCCGACCCGGAACCCCTCCTGCACGGCCTCGACGACCTGCTCGAGGGACAGCCCCTTGTCCGTGTTGAGCTCGGGGGCGTACCGGATCTCGGCGTAAACGACACCGTCCGCGGCCAGGTCCTCCACGGCCTCGGCGGCAACGCGGACAAGCGACTGCTCGTCCTGCATCACACCGCACGTGTGCGCGAAGCCTTCGAGGTAGCGCACCAGAGAGCCGGAGTTGGCGTTGTCGCGGAACCAGCCGCCGAGGACGCCCGCATCGGTGGTGGGCAGGCCCTGGTAGCCGGTGGCATCGGCGAGTTCGATCACCGTCTGCGGGCGGAGGCCACCGTCGAGGTGGTCGTGCAGCAACACCTTCGGCGCGCTGCGGATGGTCTCCAAGGTAAGCGGCGTGGACATTGCTACACGTTACTCCAGCCGCCGCACCGGACCGGAGCGACGACGCGGGCCCGCCGAGCGGTGCCGACCGGACGGCTGCACGCACCAGCCGCCCGCGCGTCCAGCCTGACATGGCGACGCGCAGCGAGCCGTCCGAACCTCGCTGCGACGGGGGCGGTGCGCACCTGCGAGCCGACGCCGCCACGAGCCCCCGCGACCAGGCCCCCACCGGGTGGAACCCGCCGACACGCCGCCCCGGCACCAGCAAAAACGATCTTCCCCCGGATATGATCATTTGTCCGGTCAACGTCGTTGCAGATCCGTGATCAGCAACTTTCTGCAACCATCGCGAGGCTTGAGTCACCCCAAGGTAGGAACATCACCAGCCGCTACCGCCCGCGCCCGACCAGTGACTCGGCGTTCAGAGTAGTCAGGTAGCCTGATCGGGTCAGTCGCCCGTCCGCGCCCGGCCTTTTGTAGTCGGGGGTGGTACAGAGACGTCCCGTGACGCGGATAGGCTCCCGTGGTCTCCCCCTCCCCTGGACGAAGGCACTCAGCCGTGACAGAGAACAACAACTCCACGATGTCCTTCGATCGGATGCGCAACATGCTCACGCGCGCCGCGGAGATCCGTGAGAGCGAGCAGCAGCAGATCTTCGACGCGCTGGACGAGATCCACGCCCGGATGTCGCCTCTGGAGTCGCTGGGTTCGGTTCGCAAGCGCCTGTCGGAGCTGCCGGACCGCACCGAGGTCAGCGTTCTCGCTGAGCGCCTGGACGAGGCCCTCGCCAAGCTGGAGGCCCAGGACAACGCCGTCGCCGGCATCGGCCGCGCGGTCGACGCCCTGGTGGACAAGCTCGCCAAGCCGTTCGCGCAGCTGGACGGGCGCCTCGACGGCGTCGCCGGCCGCTTCGAGGGTGTCGCGGGCCGCATGGACGGCCTGGAGGACAAGCTCTCCAGCATCCACAAGCGCATCGACGACCTCGACGGTCACCTGGACAAGCAGGACGGCAAGGTCGACGCGATCCCGGCCGCGGTGACGAACCCGCTGCGCGAGCGCGTCGAGGCACTCGAGGCCGCGCTGCGCGGGCGTCTCGACGAGGTCGACGAGGGCGTGCACGAGCACCTCGACGGCACCCGCGAGGCCCTGCAGAAGATCCTCGCCGAGTCGTTCTCCAGCGTGCACGGCCGCGCCGACGAGCAGCGCGACGCCCTCGCCGCCGCCCGCAGCGAGCTGGCCGCCGCGATCGCCGAGAGCCGCGGGGAGCTGGCCGGAGCGATCAACGACAGCCGCGAGAAGCTGGTCTCCACGGTCACCGACCGCCACAACCAGCTGGCCACGTCGCTCACCGAGACCCGCACCGAGCTGTCCGGCGCCGTGGCGGAGACCCGCGGCGAACTGGCCGGCGTCGTGGCGGAGGCCCGCGACTCGCTCGCCGGCTCGCTCAACGAGACCCGCGAGTCGCTCGCCGGTTCTCTCGCCGAGACCCGCGACTCGCTCGCCGGTTCCCTCAACGAGACCCGCGACTCGCTCGCCGGCTCGCTGGCCGAGACCCGCACCGAGCTGGCGTCGGCCGTCGCCGACACCCGCGAGGTCGTCAACGGCAAGCTGGACGAGGCCCGCACCGCCCTGTACGCGGCGATCGAGCAGTCCCGCGACCAGGTCGACGCCGCCGACCGCCTCGAGTCCCTGGCCCGCCGCCTGGAGCTCGTCACCTCGCAGCTCGACAACATGACGAACCGCCTGGACAAGGTCGAGGACGGCTTCGCCGCCCGGATCGCCGAGCTCGGCGGCTCGGTCGACGCGAGCCTGTCCAAGGTCGCGGAGACCGTCGGCGCCCGCCCGGACACCGACTCGCTGCAGTCCCTGGTCCGCAAGTCGAACCAGGAGTCGGAACTGCGCATCGGCGGCCAGCTGGACGAGGCCATGGCCACCTTCGCCGAGCTCATCCTCGGCGGCGGCTCGCCCACGCCTCCCCCGCCGCCCACCGCCCTGCCGCGCCCGCAGCGCCGCACCCGCAAGAACGGCGGCCCGAAGCCCGCGAACGGCGGCAAGGACGTGGACGACGACGACCTGGCGGCCGAGGGCGCCTGATCGCCCACACAGCCTGACCTGCACCGAACGGCCCCGGAGCTGCCCAGCTCCGGGGCCGTTCCGCGTTCCGCGCCCCGGTTCGCCGGGTGGTGGAGGACGGGCGGATCGGCCACGCTGGCCACGGCCGGCGGGCCACGCGGCGTTGAACCCGGCAGGTCCGGCAGACGTGACCATGAGGAGAGCGCTCACACGATCGTGGTTATGCTCGCGCCGGCGGGGGTGACCAAACGGGCAGCGGGGGCCGTCCAGAAGGGAAGTCCGTGCAACAGCGAGTTGTCGCGAACCGCTACACCCTGCTCGTCGAGCTGGGCCGCGGTGCGATGGGCGTCGTGTGGCGCGCCCAGGACCAGGTGCTCGGCCGGGCCGTCGCCCTCAAGGAGCTGCACCCGCCGCAGGGAATCGCCGCCGAGGAGCGCAACGTCCTCGAGGAGCGCATGCTCCGCGAGGCGCGGACCGCGGGCCGCCTGAACCACCCGGCCGTCGTCACGGTCTACGACATCGTCCGCGAGAACGACCGCACCTACCTCGCGATGGAACTGGTCGACGCGCTCGACCTCGCGACCATCGTGCAGCGGCACGGGCCGCGTGACTCGACCTGGATGGCGGGCGTCGCGCTGCAGGTGCTGGGCGCGCTGGAGACCGCGCACCAGGCCGGCATCGTGCACCGGGACGTGAAGCCCAGCAACATCATGGTGCGGCCGGACGGGGCCGTGAAGCTGACGGACTTCGGCATCGCGCAGGCGATGGACGACCCGCGACTCACGCACAACGGCGGCATCGTCGGCTCGCCCGCGTACATGTCGCCGGACCGGCTGCACGGCTGGGAGGCCTCGCCCGCGTCCGACCTGTGGGCGCTCGGCGTCACGATGGCGCACGCGGTCGAGGGCGTCAGCCCGTTCGAGCGCACGTCCACCGCGTCGACGTTGCACGCGGTCATGAACGAGCCCCCGGTGCTGCGGCGGGCCTCGCCGGGTCTCGCGGAGGTGATCCGCGGTTTCCTGACCGTGGATCCGCAGCGCCGTCTGACCGCGCCCCAGGCCCGGCAGATGCTGACCGCGATCGTCCAGGGTGCCACGCAGGTGTCGTTGCCGCAGCAGAAGAGCAAGGGCAACGGCACCGCTGTCAAGATCGCCGCCGTGGTCGTGGGCATCGCCGTGCTCGCGGGTGCCGCGTTCGGCGGGTACCAGCTCCTCAAGCCGGAGGAGACCTCGAACGCGGGTCAGAACACCAGCCAGCCGAACCAGCCTGCCGAGAACTCCAGCGAGTGGACCGAGGCCTCACAGCTGCCGGTCGGCGCTCCGCTGCCGTCCCGGCGCATCGCCACGTTCGGCCGCGGCGGTGACGTGCCCGAGTGGAACCTCTCCGGCACCCAGTGCGCCAAGGACTTCCTCACGCAGGGTTCGCCGGTGCGGTCGGAGGTGCCGTGCAGCGGTCCGCACGGCATCCAGCTCTTCTCGGCCGCGACGCCGCTCTGGGACAAGCCCAAGGACACGGCCTACCCCGGCCTGGACTGGCTGACCGACTTCACCAAGAACTACTGCACCGAGCAGTTCAAGGTGATCGAGCCGAAGATCAAGGAGCCGCTCGGCTTCACCGGGCTCGTCCCGACGCAGAAGGAGTGGGAGGCGTACAACGACGCCTCCGCGCCGGGCCGCCAGGAGGTCCTGTGCGTGCTGTGGAAGCAGGACAGGTCACCCCTGGCGGGCTCGCTCGTCGGCTAACCGCGGATGGTGTCGATCACCAGCGGTGAACGCTCCGGTGCGGCGTCGGTGACCTCGTAGGCGCCTTCCAGCGCCTGCAGGGCTCCGGCGACCGCGTCCGGGGTGTCGGTGTGCAGCTCCAGCAACGGTTGCCCGGCCTCGACGGTGTCACCGGGCTTGGCCAGGCAGAGGACGCCGGCACCGAACTGCACCGGGTCCTCCTTGCGGGCACGACCGGCACCGAGCCGCCACGCCGCGACACCCACGCCGTAAGCATCCAAAGTGGACAGCACGCCGGACGCGGGCGCCTCCACCACGTGCTTGTGCGAGGCAACGGGCAGCGCGGCATCGGGATCGCCGCCCTGGGCCCGGATCATCCGCGCCCACACCTCGAAGGCCTCGCCGGACGCCAGCACGGCGGCCGGGTCGACCGAGATCCCGGCCAGCGACAGCATCTCGCGCGCCAGGGCCACGGTCAGCTCGACCACGTCGGCAGGTCCGCCGCCGCGCAGCACGTCCACGGACTCGGCCACCTCGACCGCGTTGCCGACCGCCCGCCCGAGGGGCACGGACATGTCCGTCAGCAGCGCCGAGATCCGCACGCCGTGCTCGACACCGATGGCCACCAGGGCCTCGGCCAGAGCACGGGCGGAAGCCAGGTCCTTCATGAACGCGCCGGAGCCGACCTTCACGTCCAGCACCAGCGACTCGGCGCCCTCGGCGATCTTCTTCGACATGATCGAAGAAGCGATCAGCGGGATCGCCTCGACGGTCCCGGTGACGTCCCGCAACGCGTAGAGCTTGCGGTCCGCCGGAGCGAGTCCCTCGGTGGCGGCGCACACGACGGCACCGACGGACGACAGCTGGTCGAGGATCTCCGAAGTGGACAGTGCGGCCCGCCACCCCGGGATCGACTCCAGCTTGTCCAGGGTCCCGCCGGTGTGCCCGAGACCGCGGCCCGAAAGCTGCGGCACCGCGGCACCACAGGCGGCCACGAGGGGCGCCAGCGGCAGCGTGATCTTGTCGCCGACACCGCCCGTCGAGTGCTTGTCCACGGTCGGGCGGTCCACGTGCAGCGACAACCGCTCGCCGGACGAGATCATCGCCTGCGTCCAGCGCGCGGTCTCGCCGGCGGTCATGCCGTTGAAGAAGATCGCCATCGCCAGCGCGGACATCTGCTCGTCCGCGACGGCGCCGCGCGTGTACGCGTCGATGACCCAGTCGATCTCCGGGTCGGACAACGCGCGGCCGTCGCGCTTGGCCCGGATGACATCCACCGCCGAGAAGCTCATGGCAGGTCCTCCGGCCCGAACGCGTCCGGCAGCACCGACGACATCGGCAGGATGCCGGACGGCGTGTCGACCAGGCAGTCGCGACCGCCCAGCTCGTACAGCACCTGACGGCACCGGCCGCAAGGCATCAGCAGCTCACCGGCACCGGACCGGCACGCCACCGCGACGAACCGGCCGCCGCCCGTGAGCTGCAGCTGACCGGCCATCGCGCACTCGGCGCACAGACCCACGCCGTACGAGGCGTTCTCGACGTTGCACCCGGTGACGATCCGGCCGTCGTCGCACAGCGCGGCGGAGCCGACCTGCAGCCCCGAGTACGGGCAATGGGCGAACGACGCCGCTTCCACCGCCCGTGCCCGCAGCAGGTCCCAGTCGACCTCAGCCACGGCGGTAGACCAGACCGTCGGCCGCCGGCATTCGCAGTCGTTGCGAGGCGACGGCGAGCACGGCCAGCGTCACCATGTGCGGCGCGTAGGACACGAACTCGCTGGGGATCTCGTCGAGGCTGATGTACAGCAGGTACATGAGCACGGCGATGACGATCGCGGCGGCGGCGGAGAACCACTTCCGGCGGATGAGCTGCCACACCACGATCACGGCGAGCAGCAGCACCACGCCGTAGACCAGCGCCAGCACCGTCTCGCCGCCCGAGCGCAGCTGCAGGCCGTCGGCGTACCCGAACAGCGCCGCACCACCGAGCAGGCCACCGGGCCGCCAGTTGCCGAAGATCATCGCGGCGAGGCCGATGTACCCGCGGCCGCCGGTCTGGCCCTCCAGGTAGGACAGCTGACCCGGGTTGAGCACCAGCGCGGCGCCGCCCAGGCCGGCGAGACCACCGGAGACGATCACGGCGACGTACTTGTGGAAGTACACCTTCACGCCCAGCGAGTCCGCGGCGTGCGGGTTCTCGCCGACCGAGCGCAGGCGCAGGCCGAAGCGGGTGCGCCAGAGCAGGTAGTACGACAGCGGCAGCAGCAGGATCGCGATCATCGTCAGCGGCGAGACACCGGTGACGAGGCCGCGCAGGATGCCCGCGACGTCCGAGATGAACAGGCGCTGCCCGGACTCGAGCTCACCGAGCCAGTCGCCGAGGCCCGCCACCGAGAACGTGTCGAACGACTGCACCGGCGGCGACTGGCGCGGGTTGTTCGACAGCGGCAGGAAGATGAGCGTCGACAGGTACTTCGTCAGACCGGCGCCGAGCAGGTTGATCGCCACACCGGAGACGATGTGGTTGACGCCGAACGTGACCGTCGCGATCGCGTGCAGCAGACCGCCGAGCGACCCGAACACCACGGCCGCGACGAGAGCGGCCCACGGGCCCCACTGGTAACCGGCCCACGCCGCGCCCCAGGTGCCCATGATCATCATGCCCTCGAGGCCGATGTTGACCACGCCGGCGCGTTCCGCCCACAGGCCGCCGAGACCGGCGAGCAGGATCGGCAGCGCGAGCCGGACGGCCGTCTGGGTCGTGCCCGACGACGTGAGCTGCGGGAACCCGGTCTGGTACGAGGTGATCGACAGCAACGCGATCGCGCCCGCCACGCCGAGCATGGCGACGGCCCAGCCGGGCACCCTGCGCTTGCGAGGCGCCGCGGGGACGTGCGGCTTCTCCTCCAACGTCGAGATCACGCGGCACCTCCGACAGTTCCGAGCTCACGGCCGACGCGACGCTGTTCCGAGGCGAGCTCGAAGCGGCGCACCACCTCGTAGGCGACGACGACCGACAGGACGATCGAGCCCTGCATGATGGTGACGATCTCCCTGGGCACGCCGACGTTGTCGAGCGCGAGACCCGACTTGTCGAGGAACGCCCAGAGCAGCGCGCCGAACGCGATGCCACCGGGGTGGTTGCGGCCGAGCAGCGCGATCGCGATGCCCGAGAAGCCGATGCCGGCGGTGAAGTTCAGGCTGAACGTGTGGTCGCGGCCGAGCAGTTCCGGCAGCGAGATCAGGCCCGCGATGGCGCCCGAGAGCAGCATCGAGACCAGGATCATCTTCTTGGCGTTGACGCCACCGGCCGACGCGGCGGTCGAGGACTCGCCGGACGCGCGCAGCTCGAAGCCGAACCGGGTCTTGTTCATCATGATCCAGTAGCCGACGCCGAGCGCGACGGCCACGAAGATGAAGCCGAACATCGTGCCGCCGCCACCGAAGCTGATGCCGGGCATCCAGCCGCTCTCCGGGATCTCGGCGGTGCGGATGTTGTTGCCCCGCAGCTCACCGAAGACGTCCCGGCGGATCAGGTAGGCGGACAGGCCGATGGCCAGGCCGTTCATCATGATCGTCGAGATGACCTCGTTGACGCCGCGGGTCACCTTGAGGATCGCGGGGATCGCGGCCCAGGCGGCACCGGCGATCGCGGCCACGATGATGATCACCAGCGTGTGGATGCCGGTGGGCAGGGCGATCGAGCCGCCGACGACCGCGGCGATCACGGCCGCGACGCGGTACTGGCCCTCGACACCGATGTTGAACAGGTTCATCTGGAACCCGATGGCCACCGCGAGCGCCGCGATGTAGTAGATGCCCGTCGAGTTGATGATGTCGACCAGGGTCGTGCCCTTGCCGACCTGCGTCACCATCGCACCGAACGCGCTGAACGGGTTCGCGCCGGAGATGACCAGCGCCACGCCGCACAACAGCAGTGAGAAGACGATCGCCAACGCGGGCGGCAGGAGTTTGCCGCGCAGGTGTCCCATCAGTTCTCGCCTTCCTCAACCACCGCGGTCTCGTGCACCGCGGCACTCGTCGCACCCGCACCCGTCATCGCGCTGCCGAGGTCCTCGGGCGTGACGGTGTTCGGGTCGGCGTCGGCCACCAGGCGGCCGCGCAGCATGACCTTGATCGTGTCCGACAGCCCGATCAGCTCGTCCAGGTCGGCGGAGATCAGCAGCACGGCGAGACCGGCGGCACGGGCGCGCTTGATCTCGTCCCAGATCAACGCCTGTGCGCCGACGTCCACACCGCGGGTCGGGTGCGAGGCGATCAGCAGCACCGGGTCACCGGACAGTTCGCGGCCGACGACGAGCTTCTGCTGGTTGCCGCCCGAGAGAGCGGCCGCGGGCACGTCGATGCCGGGCGTGCGGACGTCGAAGTCGGCGACGATCCGCTCGGTGTCGGACTTGGCGCCGTCGGTGTCGAGCCAGATGCCCTTGGCCGTCGGCTTGCGGGTCTGGTAGCCGAGGATCCGGTTGTACCAGAGGGGTTGCGTGAGCAGCAGGCCGTGGCGGTGGCGGTCCTCCGGCACGTAGCCGATGCCCGCCTCGCGCCGGGCGAGCGTCCCGAGCTTGGTGATGTCCTGGTCCTGCAGCGTGATCGTGCCGCTGCCGGCCTTGCGCATGCCCATGATCGTCTCGACGAGCTCGGTCTGGCCGTTGCCCTCGACACCGGCGATGCCGACGACCTCGCCGGAGCGCACGACCATGTCGACGTCGTCGAGGATCGGCCGCGATCCGTCGGGCGTCATGAGCTTGAGGCCCTTGACGTCCAGCACGACCGTGTCCGTGACGGTGGACTCGCGGGTCTCCGGGCTGGGCAGCTCGCTGCCGACCATCATCTCCGCGAGCTGCCGGGAGCTGACGGTCTTCGGGTCGGCGCTGCCCACCGTCGTGCCGCGGCGGATCACCGTGACGGAGTCCGCGATCGCGCGGACCTCGTCGAGCTTGTGCGAGATGAACAGGAACGTGTAGCCCTGCTCCTGCATGCCGCGCACGGTGTCGAAGAGCTCGTTGACCTCCTGCGGCACGAGCACGGCGGTGGGCTCGTCCAGGATGATCACCTTGGCACCGCGGTAGAGCACCTTGAGGATCTCGACGCGCTGGCGGTCCGCGACGCCGAGCTGCTCCACCAGGACGCCGGGGTCGACGTTCAGCCCGGTCCGGCCGGAGAGCTCGATGATGCGCGCGCGGGCCTTCTTGCCGATGCCGTGCAGGGCCTCGGCACCCAGGACCACGTTCTCCTGGACGGTGAGGTTGTCGGCGAGCATGAAGTGCTGGTGCACCATGCCGATGCCGGCCTTGATGGCGTCGGACGGCGTGCGGAAGCGCACCTGCTCGCCGTTCACCTCGATGGTGCCCTCGTCCGGCGGCTGCATGCCGTAGAGGATCTTCATCAGGGTGGACTTGCCCGCGCCGTTCTCACCGCACAGGGCGTGCACCTCACCACGGCGGACGGTCAGGTGGACGTCGCTGTTGGCGACCACACCGGGGAATCGCTTGGTGATGCCTGTGAGCACCACCGCGGGGTGTTCGTCCGTCCCAACGGACGTGGAACTGCTCATCGTCGAGTGCTCCTCCTGCCACGCACCGGGCCCTGTGAGGGCGAAATCCTCACAGGGCCCGGCATGTGCGAACGACTAAGCGAACTGACGGACTACGGCTTGTCCGCGACCTTGATCTTGCCCTCGATGATCTGGGCCTTGTAGCCCTCGAGGATGCCCTGCAGCTTCGCGTCGATCTTGC
The DNA here is from genome assembly GCF_024125735.1 of Lentzea sp. HUAS12. Lineage (NCBI taxonomy): Bacteria > Bacillati > Actinomycetota > Actinomycetes > Pseudonocardiales > Pseudonocardiaceae > Lentzea > Lentzea sp. HUAS12. Next base: position 7,836,189 of record NZ_CP099738.1, on the reverse strand, counting down.
CACCCGACGTGGCGTAACCGACACCGTCCACCTTCAGGTCGAAGACCTTCGGCAGCGACGCGAGGTCGTTCTTCGCGACGGCCTTGATGAAGTCGTAGACCGCGACGTCCACGCGCTTGAGCATGGACGACACGATGACGTCCTTGGTGTCGGCGACGGTCGCCTGGTTGTACTGGTCGGAGTCGACGCCGATGGCGAGCACGCCACCCTGCTTCGCGGCCGAGAAGATGCCCTTACCGGACGCACCCGCGGCCTGGTAGATGACGTCGGCACCCTTGTCGATCTGGCCCTTCGCGGCTTCCTGGCCCTTCGGGGCGTCCTGGAAACCGGTGAAGTCGCCGGCGGGGGTGATGTACTTCTTCTCGATCTGGATCTTCGGCGCGGCGGTCTTGGCGCCCTGCGCGTAGCCGGCCTCGAACTTCTGGATCAGCGGGATCTCGACACCGCCGACGAAGCCCACGTGGCACTTCTTGCTCTGGTACGCGGCGATGACGCCGGCCAGGAAGGAGCCCTCCTGCTCGGCGAACAGCAGCGGCGTGACGTTGGCCGCGCCCTCGACGGAGCCGTCGACCAGGCCGAACTTGACGTTCGGGAACTCGCCCGCGACGAGCTTCATCGACTCGGCGTAGGCGAAGCCGACACCGATGATCGGGCTGAAGCCCTCGGACGCCAGCTGGCGCAGACGGGTCTGCTTGGCCGACTCGTCCTCGTTCGGAGCCGCGGAGAGCTCGCGGGTGTTCTCCTTCTTCACCCCGAAGTCGGTGAGCGCCTTGTCCAGACCGGCGGCGGCGGAGTCGTTGAACGACGCGTCGCCACGACCACCGATGTCGTAGGCCAGACCGACCTTCAGCGTGCTCGCGTCCACCTTCTCGCCGTTGGCGGCGCTGGTGTTCGACGTGGCGGGCGCGCTGGGGGCCTCGGCGAACTCGCAGGCGGCACCGGTACCGGTACCCGAGTTGTTGCTACCGCCACCCGAGTCCTTCGCGCAGGCGGCCATAGTCATCACGCTGGTCAACGCGATCGCGGCGACCGCGACACCACGCATACGACGACGCACGGCGCGTCTCCTCCCTGAGTTTCCTCCTCAACGGCATTGTTGAGGCCTAGAGGCGGCACCGTACCTCTTAGTAACCAACCCCGTTGCCGCCAGCACCTACAAAGACCCCTATCGGTTACGCATTCGACGCATTGGCGGCACGACTGGTGATCACTCGTGTTCAGCGCGTGGCGAATCGTCCTCTTCGGCCGCTTCCCCACGCCGATCTTCGCCCGGTCGGCCCAGCGACGCACGCCAGAGCCAACGCTGCGGCACGACGCCGACCCGCGGATGTCAGCCCGCGTTGAACCATTCCCGGCCCGCCGGACGTGTAGCGGGTGGCAAGTGCCCTTGCCGGTGGCGGCGGCCCGGATCCTTGGCGGAGGTCCTGGCCGCCGCCTTCGTGTGGCGCAGGCCGCATTTCGGGATCGATCAAGACCGCTTGGCCGATCGACAGCGTGTCTCATCGATCACAGAGCGGGTGCGCCTGCTGTGAGTGTTCCAACGTGCGGGACTACGCTTTTCCGGTCATGGTCGGACGAGAACGGACTTGTTCGCCGACCACACCACCACTGACGTTGGAGGCCGCGGCGCATGACCAGCGCAGGCGCACCCGAGCGTTCGGGCACCACCCGAGGGGGTGGGACGCTCTACCGCGGTGATCTGGGCATGTGGTCCTGGGTCGCCCACCGGATCACCGGTGTCCTCACGTTCTTCTTCCTCTTCACCCACGTGCTCGACACCGCCCTCGTGCGGGTGTCCCCGAACGCGTACGACGCGGTGATCGAGACCTACAAGAACCCGGTCGTCAACCTCTTCGAGGTCGGCCTCGTCGGCGCGGTGCTCTACCACGCGCTGAACGGCATCCGGGTCATGCTGGTCGACTTCTGGGAGAAGGGCGCCAAGTACCAGCGGGTCATGCTGTGGACCGTGCTGGCGGTCTGGGTCGTCGTCATGATCCCCGGCTTCTACTTCATGATGGAGCGCACGCTCTCCGACCTGTTCGGAGGTCACTGAGCCATGTCCCTCGCACTCGACAAGCCCCGCTCGCCGAAGCGCCCCGCGGCCCGTCGCAGCAACGGCGAGCTCTACAGCTGGCTGTTCATGCGCCTCTCCGGGCTGCTGCTCGTGGTCCTGGTCCTGGGCCACCTGTTCATCATGAACATCCTGGACGGCGGCGTCCACAAGATCAACTTCGGTTTCGTCGCCGGTCGCTGGGCGTCCCCGTTCTGGCAGTTCTGGGACCTCGCGATGCTCTGGCTCGCGCAGATCCACGGCGGCAACGGCGTGCGGACGGTCATCAACGACTACGCCCGCAAGGACTCCACCCGGTTCTGGTTGAAGATGCTGCTCTACGTGTCGATGGTCCTGATCATCTCGCTCGGCACGTTCGTGATCTTCACCTTCGACCCGAACATCTCGAACTGACCCGCGCGGGGAGCCCACCACAATGCAGTTCCACAAGTACGACGTAGTCATCATCGGCGCTGGTGGTGCCGGAATGCGCGCGGCGATCGAGTCCGGCCAGCGCGCCCGCACCGCGGTGCTCACCAAGCTCTACCCCACGCGTTCGCACACCGGCGCGGCCCAGGGCGGCATGTGCGCCGCCCTCGCCAACGTCGAGGAGGACAACTGGGAGTGGCACACCTTCGACACGATCAAGGGCGGCGACTACCTGGTCGACCAGGACGCCGCCGAGATCATGGCGAAGGAGGCCATCGACGCGGTCCTCGACCTCGAGAAGATGGGCCTTCCGTTCAACCGCACGCCCGAGGGCAAGATCGACCAGCGCCGGTTCGGCGGCCACACGCGCAACCACGGTGAAGCCGCCGTGCGCCGCGCCTGCTACGCCGCGGACCGCACCGGTCACATGATCCTGCAGACGCTCTACCAGAACTGCGTCAAGCACGGCATCGAGTTCTTCAACGAGTTCTACGTGCTCGACATCTGCCTGACCGAGACGGAGAACGGCCCGGTCTGCACCGGCGCCGTCGCCTACGAGCTCGCGACCGGCGAGATCCACGTCTTCCAGGCCAAGTCCGTCGTGTTCGCGACCGGTGGTTTCGGCAAGGTCTTCAAGACCACGTCGAACGCCCACACGCTGACCGGCGACGGCATGGGCATCGTCTTCCGCAAGGGCCTGCCCCTGGAGGACATGGAGTTCTACCAGTTCCACCCGACCGGTCTCGCCGGTCTCGGCATCCTGCTGACCGAGGGTGCCCGCGGCGAGGGCGCGATCCTGCGCAACGCCTCGGGCGAGCGGTTCATGGAGCGCTACGCCCCGACCATCAAGGACCTGGCGCCGCGCGACATCGTGGCCCGTTCGATGGCTCTCGAGGTGCTGGAAGGCCGTGGCGCCGGCCCGAACAAGGACTACGTGCTCCTGGACTGCACGCACCTCGGTGCCGAGGTGCTGGAGACGAAGCTCCCGGACATCACCGAGTTCGCCCGCACCTACCTCGCGGTCGACCCGGTCGTCGAGCCCGTCCCGGTCTACCCGACCGCGCACTACGCGATGGGCGGCATCCCGACCAACATCCACGGCGAAGTGCTGCGGGACAACGACAACGTCGTGCCCGGCCTTTACGCCGCGGGTGAGTGCGCCTGCGTGTCCGTCCACGGCGCGAACCGCCTGGGCACGAACTCGCTGCTGGACATCAACGTCTTCGGCCGCCGCGCGGGCATCGCCGCCGCCGAGTACGCCCTGTCCCGCGAGTCCCACGTCGACCTGCCGGAGAACCCGGCCGCGGCCGTCGAGGCCCAGGTCGCCCTGGCGCTGTCGGAGCACGGCCAGGAGCGCGTCGCGGACATCCGCACCGAGTTGCAGGCCACCATGGACGCCAACGCGTCCGTGTACCGCACTGAGGACACGCTGAAGCAGGCCCTGCACGACGTGCAGGCCCTGAAGGAGCGTTACGCGCACATCTCCGTGCAGGACAAGGGCAAGCGCTTCAACACGGACCTCCTGGAGGCCGTCGAGCTCGGCTTCCTGCTGGAGCTCGCCGAGGTGCTCGTCCACGGTGCCCTCGCCCGCAAGGAGTCCCGCGGCGGCCACGCCCGCGAGGACTACCCGAACCGCGACGACACGAACTTCATGCGCCACAGCATGTTCTACAAGCAGGGCGACGGCCTCTCGGCCGACATCCGGCTCGACTACAAGCCCGTGACCTTTACCCGGTACAAGCCGATGGAGCGCAAGTACTGATGACCGCCACCGCTGAAACCACTGCTGGCTCGCGCGGCTCCCAGCCGCCGGTTCCGGACGGCGCTGTCACGGTCACCGTCAAGATCCGCCGGTTCAACCCGGAGATCGACGACGAGCCGCGCTGGGACTCGTTCGACATCCCGGCGCTGCCGTCGGACCGCGTGCTCAACCTGCTGCACCACATCAAGTGGTACGTGGACGGCACGCTCACCTTCAGGCGTTCGTGTGCGCACGGCATCTGCGGTTCGGACGCGATGCGCATCAACGGCGTGAACCGCCTCGCCTGCAAGGTGCTCCTCAAGGACCTGCTGCTCAAGGGCGACAAGCAGACCACGATCACCATCGAGCCCATCAAGGGCCTGCCGGTGAACAAGGACCTGCTCGTCGACATGGAGCCGTTCTTCGAGGCTTTCCGCGCGGTGAAGCCTTATCTGGTGACCTACGGCAACGAGCCGACCCGTGAGCGGATCCAGTCCGTTGCCGACCGGGAGCGGTTCGACGACACGACCAAGTGCATCCTGTGCGCCTGCTGCACCACCTCTTGTCCCGTGTACTGGACCGAGGGGTCGTACTTCGGGCCGGCCGCGATCGTGAACGCGCACCGGTTCATCTTCGACTCCCGGGACGAGGGGGCTGAGGAGCGGTTGGACATCCTGAACGACATCGATGGCGTGTGGCGGTGCCGGACCACGTTCAACTGCACCGACGCGTGTCCTCGCGGGATCCAGGTGACCAAGGCGATTCAGGAAGTGAAGCGGGCGCTGCTGTTCAAGCGCGTGTGAGTTCGGTTGCGAAGCGCCGTGCCCCTGCGGGGCACGGCGCTTCTGCGTTTGCCGGGGTGGTCGCGTTCGGTTGGTCGGTTCGCCTTGCGAGGGCGACTGCGGTCGGCACCGCACCTCCCCCTCACAGCGCTCCCTCGCCGCGCTTCCCCTCAGCTCCTCCCATCGGCGGCTCCACCTGTCAGCGCCCCCACCTCTCAGCGCATCTCCACCACCTGCACCGCGGGCCGAGGCCTCGCCGCTGCCGCCAGATGCGCCGCCCTCAACTCCCGAGCCACAGCCTCCGGCGAGTCCCGCAGGCGGGTCGGCAGGGTCTGCACCACGAGGATCCCGGCGGCGGCGTAGCGCGAGTTGCGGGCGAGGGTGCGTTCGTAGTCGCGTGGGCCGTGGTGGAAGGCGCGTGAGTCGATCTCCCAGGCCAGGCCCACGTCGTCGTACCAGGCGTCTGGTCTCGCGATCACGAGGCCGGACGCGTCCGCGATCGTCGCGTTCCAGTGCGGGGTCGTCAGGCGGATCTTGCGGGAGAGGCGGCGGGCGTCCCGTTCTGCCACCGACTCCGCGCGGCCGAGGTCGCGGAGGACCTCGCGGGCCAGCTTGGTGCCGTAGCGGTTGGTGCGGGCCTCCACGCGCAACTCGTCGGGCGTGCAGAGGCGCCGTTGGACGGCGGCGGCCACCAGGGCCGTGGCCTCGTCCACAGAGCGCAGGAAGCGGCACGCGTCGACCACGGCTCGTGCCGCGGACACCACCGGGAAGCCGCCCACGTCGGATGATGGTGGCATCGGTGAGGCGCGTTCGAGGACCAGGGAGCCGCTGCCGCGCGCGGTGCCGGGTACCAGGAGGTGGATCTCCGGCGAGTGGGCCGGGAGGCCGTGGCGGCGGCAGGCCCAGGAACCCGTGACCACCGCACCCGGGCCTGCTCTCAGGAGGGCCGCGGTGAGGTGTTGGTCCGGAGTGGGCGGGCCGTTGTGCAGCAGCACGACGCCTGGGTACATGCGCTGCCACGGCCCGCCCGAGGCGCACCTCCGCCACGGATCGGCCACCCCGAAGGACTTCAGGGTGGTGGTGCTGATGACTCCGAGATCGCTGCGTTCGCGCAGGTGTTCGATTCGCACGTCACCAGTGTGACGAGGACCACCGACAGTGTGCGGCGGTCAGCGCCGCGGCTGGCGCCTGGCGCGGTCGAAGACCATCAGGATCGAGCCGCCGACGAGCATCAGCACGCCGAGCAGCAGCGTCCACACGGGCGAGGTGCCGGTGTTGGCCAGGCGGTTGTCCTGGTGGACCGGAGGTGTGACCACGGTGGTGGTCTGCGGCGGCGTCGTGAGCCACGGCTTCGTCGTGGTCGTCACCGGCGGTGTGGTGGTGCCGGACGTCGTGGTCGTCACCGGCGGTGTCGTGGTCGACGACGGCGGGGTGGTGGTCGTCGAGCCGGTCGTCGTCGTGGTGGTGGATGACGGCGGCGTGGTCGTCGTCGAATCGGTCGTCGTGGTGGTGGACGACGTAGTGGTGGTCGTGGTCGTCGACTCCGTGGTGGTGGTCACCGGTGGTGTCGTCGTGGTCGTGTACTCCGTTGTGGTGGTGACCGGCGGTGTCGTGGTCGTCGTGCACGGGGTGGTGGTCGTGGTCGGCGGGGTGGTCGTGGACGACGTCGGAGGCTCTTCACCTCTCGGCGACGGCGCACGCCATCCCGGATGTTCCTTCGGGCACCACGCAGCGGCGCACACCTGGCCATCCCCGGAGGCCGAGGCCTCCGGGGCGGCACCGTGCAGTGAGACGAGCGTCAACACTGCCCCGGCGGCGAGCACACCGATATAGGCGATACGTGACATACCTCGGATGGTGGCGCGCGGGTACAACACACCGGGTCAAAAGCACGCCCACGTCACCCGGCAGTGCGGGTGACATCGCCCGATCAGGTCCAGAAGACCGCGACCCCGATGTTCAGCACGACCAGTGACGCGGCCGTCGGCAGCAGCCACGACGGCGCCTTCGGCTTGTTCACGTTGATCGCCACGACGACGGCGATGGCCACGACGACCAGCAGCTTCACGCCGATCTTGACGTGGTCGTACTTCACGGAGTCGACCAGCGGGTCGATGCCCACCAGCGCGACACCGGTCAGCAGCTGCAGAGCCGCACCGTGCAGCCATCCCTTGTTGACGGGCGCGTCCTTGCCGGCCTTGGCCTGCAACATGATCATCGCGACGAGCATGCCCATGCCCAGCAGGTGCAGGAACACCAGCAGCAGGCGTACGAACTCCACAGCTTTTTCCTTATCGACGTCGGGTGGCCAGGTATCCCCGCACGCCCAGCACGCCGATGACCGTGCCGAACACGAGCGAGGCGATCACGAGCACCAGGTGCACGGTGAAGAACGCGGTAGGTCCGTCGCTGAACGAACGGGGGTCCTTCCAGATGTTCTTCAGGAACGTGGGCCAGATCACCCACGACCACACACCGAAAGCCACCAGGAAGAGTGACATCGGGCGCGAGAGCTTCACGCCGCCCAGTATCGGACGTGCTGGGTGCAAGCGGCTGAACGGGGGTGGATAGCCTGAACGTGTGCCCTTCCCAAAACGGCTCATCGTCGCCCTGGTCCTAGCAACGGCCACCGCCGCGTTCGCCGCACCGACGAGCACCGCACAGCAGGCCGCCGGCTCGGCGCAGTGCGCTAACCGCGAGACCCCGCCGCCACCGGTGGACACGTCCGAGCAGCCCGCGCCCGGCCAGAAGGCCCCGACGCCGCTCGAGGTGCCCGAGAGCCCGATCGGCGGTGACCGGCTCGGCGAGTGCGGCCTGATCCTGCCGCCGAACTCGGCACAGCCGCCCAGCGGCACCACCGCCGCCTCGTGGCTGCTCGCGGACATGGACAGCGGCGCCGTCATCGCCGCGTACGACCCGCACGGCCGTCAGCGCCCTGCCAGCATCATGAAGGTGCTGCTGGCGATGGTCGTCGCCAAGGAACTGCGGGGCGACCTGGTCGTCACCGCCAGCGCCGAGGACATCGCGCAGGAGTGCACCTGCGTCGGTCTGCGCGACGGTGGCCAGTACACCGTCCGCCAGCTGCTGCACGGCCTGTTGCTCGCCTCGGGCAACGACGTGGCGCACACGCTGGCCCGTCAGCTCGGCGGCGTGCCGAACGCCCTGCGCAAGATGAACGCCATGGCCAAGGAGCTCGGCGCCCTCGACACCCGCGCCGTCACCCCGTCCGGCCTCGACGGCCCCGGCACCAGCACCTCGGCCTACGACGTCGCCCTGATCTTCCGCGGCGCGATGAAGTACGACGAGTTCGCGCAGGCCATCAAGCTGCCGCAGTCGCAGTTCCCCGGCAAGAACGGCGGAACGATCATGCTGCAGAACGACAACCGCCTGCTCGCGAACTACCAGGGCGCGCTCGGCGGCAAGACCGGCTTCACCGACGACTCCCAGCACACCTACGTGGGCGCGGCGGAGCGCAACGGCCGTCGCCTCGTCGTGGTGTTGTTGCGCGGCCAGCAGACGCCCACGCGCATCGACGCCCAGGCGGCCAAGCTGCTCGACTACGGCTTCGCGATGGGCCCCGGCGGCGTCGGCAAGCTCGTCGACGGCGCGCCGCAGCCGAAGCCGAACGTCGTCCCGACGCAGAGCAGCAACGAGAGCCAGGACACCGCCGCGACCACCGACCCGGAGACCGGCCGCCCGACGCCGACCGCGTTCGGCACCGTCGGCCTCCCGATCACGGCGGTCGCGGGCCTCGGCCTGCTGGCCGGTCTGGTGCTCTTCATCCGCAACAAGCGGGCCAAGGCGGCACGGGCACGCCGCCAGGCCCAGCAGCAGGCGGCACAGGGCGTCTGAGGCACGAAAGACGACGGCCCCGGCGCACCCGCGCCGGGGCCGTTCTCGTGCACTACCGCTGTGAGGCCGCGACGACGAGCGTCGAGGAGATGTGCCCGTACCCGGAGTCGGCCGGGAGGAAGAGCGTCTCGATGCCGCTCAGGTCGCGGTTCGCCGCGGCCATCGGCAGCTCGTGCGCCAGGTCGCCACCGCCGCGCACGCCCCGCACGACCACGCCGGCGCCCACCTCGCGGCAGTAGTCGACCAGCAGCCGTCCGGCGCTCGAGTCCACCCGCACGTTCGCCAGGTCGGCGGTGAGCTCTGCCAGCAGGGCGAGGCGGTCGGGCAGGGGAAGCCGCCCGGTCTTCGCCGGGTTGGTCAGGACGCACACGACCACCTCGTCGAACATGCCCGCGGCTCGCCGCACGACGTTGAGGTGGCCCTGCGTCGCGGGGTCGAAGGAGCCGGGGAACACGGCGCGCACGGCCGGGCCTACTTGCGGCGCCAGCGGAAACCGAGCAGCGCTCCGGCCACCGCCCCTGCTCCCAGCATCAGCGACGGCGAGGGCCCCTCGCGCACGGAGACGACGGGCTGGATCACCGCGGGCGGCGGCGCCTGCACGACCTCCGGCTCGACGTTCTCCTTCGCCGTGGCCGTCCAGGCCGTGATGAACAGGATGAACTGCGCCACCAGGTTCGCGAACACCAGCACACCGATCACGGACCCGAACGCGGCCGAGGTCGGCGACTTGGTCGTGAACGACAGGAAGATCGTCGCCGTCTGCTTCAAGATCTCGAACCCGACCGCGCCGGCGAACGCGCCCTTGACCGCGCTGCGCCAGCCGACGGGCTTGCGCGGCAGCCGCGACAGCACCCACAGGAACACGAGCCAGTTCGCGAGCAGCGACAGCACGATCGTGCCGATCCGCAGCAGCACCCGCGCCCAGCCGGCCTCCTCCAGGCCCACCCACCGCAGGACGAGCTCGGCGAAGCCGGTGCCGACGGCCGTGATGCCGAACGACAGCACGATCGCCAGGCCGAGACCGAGCAGCGACAGCAGGTCGCGCCACAGCGTGCCGAGGAACGGCAGCTCCCCCTTCGCCTGACCCCACTGCGCGGTCAGGGCGTCACGGAGGTTGCTCATCCAGCCGAGACCGGAGTACGCGGCGCCGAGCAGACCGATGATGCCGACGGTGCCCTTGGACTGCAGGGCGGTGTCCACGGCCTCGTTGATCTGGGTGCGCAGGCCCTCGTCCGGCACGGCCTCCGCGATGCTGGACCGCAGGCTGGCCAGCAGGTCGGGCTGCGACTGCAGCACGAAACCGGCGACCGCGAACCCGATCATCAGGATCGGCACGAGCGAGAGCACGCTGAAGTACGTCACCGCAGCGGCGTGTTGTGTTCCGTACCGTTGGTCGAACCGTTCATACGCACGCATGATGTGGTCGAGCCATGCGTACTTCCGCCGCCACTTGTCCACGCATAAGACGCTAATGCACCTGCCTTACTCAGGCAGAACAAAGCCGATCTTCTCGTACGTCCGGCGCAACGTCCCGGACGCCACCTCACGGGCGCGTTCGGCGCCACGGGCGAGGATCTTGTCCAGCGACGCCACGTCGTCGAGGTACGTCTTCACGCGCTCCTGCACCGGCGTGACCCACTCGGTGAAGACCTCGCCGAGGTCCTTCTTCAGGTCGCCGTAGCCCTTGCCGTCGTAGTCCCGCACCAGCGACTCGACCGTGCGGTCCGTGAGCGCCGAGTAGATCGACAGCAGGTTCGAGACACCCGGCTTGTTCTCGACGTCGAAGACGATCTCGCGGCCCGTGTCGGTGACCGCGGACCGGATCTTCTTGGCCGAGCGCTTCGGGTCCTCCAGCAGCTCGACGACACCGCCGGGCACCGACTTGCTCATCTTCGACGTCGGGTCCTGCAGGTCGAAGATCTTGGCCGTGTCCTTGACGATGTACGCCTCGGGCAGCCGGAACGTCTTGCCGTAACGCGAGTTGAAGCGCGTCGCGAGGTCGCGGGTCAGCTCCAGGTGCTGGCGCTGGTCCTCGCCGACCGGCACGTAGTGCGCCTGGTACAGCAGGATGTCCGCGGCCTGCAGGATCGGGTACGTGAACAGGCCCACGCCGACGGACTGCTCCTGGCGCGCCGACTTGTCCTTGAACTGCGTCATCCGCGACGCCTCGCCGAAGCCGGTCATGCACTGCATGACCCAACCGAGCTGGGCGTGCTCCGGGACGTGGGACTGCACGAACAGCGTCGCGCGGTCCGGGTCGATGCCCAGCGCGAGCAGCTGGGCGGCCGAGACGCGGGTGTTCTGGCGCAGGGTCTTCGGGTCCTGCTCCACGGTGATCGCGTGCAGGTCGACGACGCAGTAGAACGCGTCGTGGGCCTCCTGCAGGGCCACCCACTGCCGCACCGCACCCAGGTAGTTGCCGAGGTGGAACGACCCGGCCGTCGGCTGGATGCCGGACAGGACGCGGTGGCGCTTCGCGGGCGCGGTCGTGCTTGCGGTGGTGCTTTCTGCGGGCGCGTTCTCCGTGGACACGGACGAAATCTTCTCAGACCGGGGTGGATCAGTTCTGCGTGGTGTCCTGCTGGACGAGGTCGATGCGCTGGTTCGCGGCGACGACCGGGGCCGGCTTGCGGCGCTTCACCAGGCCGTACACCAGACCGCCGACGCCCGCGGTGACCGCGATCAGGCCGACGGGTCCAGCGGCCGTGCCGGTCATGCTGCTCTCGACCGCGGCGCTCACTACAAGACTCATGCCGTGCACTTGCCGAGCCTCCCCATGGCACAGATCCACCCCGGAACGGGTGAACCTCGCTGACTGAATGGCCGCCAAGCTACCGATCACCGGTAGCGTCTACGCGCCGATTCAGACTATCGGTCACTGATGATCGGTTCGCACTCGCCCATATGTCGTAGTCCGCTGACGGGCGTTACGCCCTGCTAGTGAAGCCAGGGTCTCGAGCTCACTCACCGTGCGCGCCGACCCGTGCTCCGAGCCTGCCATGCGGCTGATGGTCTCCTCCATCAACGTGCCGCCGATGTCGTTCGCACCTCCGTTGAGGATCTCCGCGGTGCCCTCGTCGCCGAGCTTGACCCAGGAGCACTGGATGTTGTCGACGCGTCCGTGCAGCGCCAACCGTGCGAACGCGTGCACGGCCCGGTTGTCGCGGCGGGACGGGCCGGGGCGGGCGACGCCGGCCAGGTAGATCGGGGCGTTGCGGTGCACGAACGGCAGCGCGACGAACTCGGTGAGCCCGCCGGTGCGGTCCTGGAGCTTCGCGAGGACGCGGAAGTGCGTGAGCCAGTGGCCGGGGTGGTCGACGTGGCCGTACATCATCGTGCTGGACGAGCGGATGCCCAGCTCGTGGGCCGTTCCGACGACGTCGAGCCAGGTCGCGGTCGGCAGCTTGCCCTTGGTGAGCACCCACCGCACGTCGTCGTCGAGGATCTCGGCCGCCGTGCCGGGGATCGTGTCGAGGCCGGCTTCCTTCAGATCCGTGAGCCACTCACGGACGCTCACGCCCGCCTTGGCCGCCGCGGAGACGATCTCCATCGGGCTGAACGCGTGCACGTGCATCCCGGGGATGCGCTTCTTGATCGCGCGCACGACGTCGGCGTAGTACGTCACCGGCAGCTTGGGATCGATGCCGCCCTGCATGCAGACCTCGGTGGCGCCGTCGTCCCACGCCTCCTGCGCGCGGTCGGCGACCTCCTCCGCACTCAGCCTGAAGGCGTCCGCGTCGCGCTCGCGCTGGGCGAAGGCGCAGAAGCGGCAGCCGACGTAGCAGACGTTGGAGAAGTTGATGTTCCGGTTGACGACGTACGTGACGTCGTCGCCGACCACCTCTCGCCGCAGGTCGTCGGCGAGCTTGACCATCTCCTCCAGTGCGTCGCCGTCCGCGGTGAGGAGTGCCATGGCGGCGTCGGTGTCGTCGAGGATCGCGCCGGGGTCGTTCGCGGCGATCTTCAGTCCACGTTGGACGTCTTCGGAAAGTCGTTGCGGCGCAACGGGGATCTTCAGCTCGTCCCAGTCGCCGTAGACCTCGTCGAAGTCGCCGCGGCGGTCGCTCGTGCGGCCCTCGGTGTCGATCGCGGTGTTGAGGTCGGCGCGGCCGTAGGTGTCGAGGCCGCCGTCGGGCTCCTGCCACTCGCGGCCGACGACCTCCGCGTCCGGGTTCGCGAGGCCGTTCTCCAGCGCCAGCGCGGAAACGTGCGTCGTGAGCCTCGTGTCGATCCACTGCCCCGCGGCCGCGCGGACGTAGCGCGGGTAGACGTTCAGCCTCTCCTGCAAGGAGAAACCGGCCTGGCGGGTGATGTCGGCGAGCTGGTCGACCTGGGGCCAGGGCTTCTCGGGGTTCACGTGGTCGGGCGTGATCGGCGAGACGCCGCCCCAGTCGTCGACGCCCGCGCGGAGCATGAGGTCGAACTCGCCGCCGACGAGGTTCGGCGGCGCCTGCACGCTCACGGTCGACGGCATCACCAGGCGCGCCACGGCGATCGTGGCCGCGAGCTCGGTCAGGTCGGCGTCGGGCATGCCGCGCATCGCCGTGTCCGGCTTGGCGCGGAAGTTCTGGATGATGACTTCCTGGATGTGCCCGTACTGCTTCGCGATCTGACGCATCGCGAGCAACGACTCGGCGCGTTCGGTGATCGTCTCGCCGATGCCGATGAGGATCCCGGTGGTGAACGGGACGTTCACGCGACCGGCGTCGGTCAGCACCCGCAGGCGGACGGCGGGATCCTTGTCGGGACTGCCGTAGTGCGGACCGCCCTTCTCGCTCCAGAGACGTTCCGCGGTGGTCTCGAGCATCATGCCCATGCTGGACGCCACGGGCCGCAGCCGCGTCAGCTCCTCCCAGCTCAGCACGCCGGGGTTGAGGTGCGGCAGCAGCCCGGTCTCCTCCAGCACCGCGATGGCGCTCGCCCGCACGTAGTCCAAAGTGGACTCGTACCCGCGCGCGTCCAGCCACTCCTTCGCGGCGGGCCAGCGGTCCTCCGGCCGGTCGCCCAGCGTGAACAGCGCTTCCTTGCAGCCCTGCGCGGCCCCGGCGCGCGCGATCGCCAGCACCTCGTCGCGTTCGAGGAACGCCGCGGGCACCTTGTGCGGCACGGTCGCGAACGTGCAGTAGTGGCACCGGTCCCGGCACAGTCTCGTCAGCGGGATGAACACCGACCGGCTGTACGTGACGATCCCAGCGCGCCCCTCGGCGAGAAGGTGCGCATCCCGCACCTTGCCCGCCGCGGTGAGCAACGCGTCGAGGTCGTCCTCGCGCGCGTGCAGCAACACGGCGGCCTCTGTCGCGTCGAGCACGGCACCGTCGGAGGCCCGGCGCAGAGCACGCCTCATGGCCGCCGCGCTCGGACGGGGCTGCGGTGGGGTTAGCGAGATGTCCACTGCCACGTCAACGACCTTAGGCCGCCGAAATTCCTGATCAGGTGGGACGGGCTGTGGGACATCCCACTTCACCGCACCGCGACCAGCAGTTCCGTGTTCCGGTCGAGCGGCGTGCCCAGCGGGTCCGTGCGCGAGTGGATGTCGTTGTAGGTGAACTCGCGGCACAGGCTGGCGAGCCCCTGATCGCTGCGGTCGTCGTAGTCGACCTGATAGGGCGCGTCAGCCTCCAGCAAGGTCGTGAACAGCGACAACGTGCCGTCCCCGTTGTCCGCGACCTCGATCACGCGGGCGTGCTGCGGGTAGTCGACGTGGGCCGCGGTGTTGATCTCCCAGAAGCTCCGCGACGGCGTGGCGTGCCGGTGCGGCGTGATCACGTTGCGGTGCGTGTGGCCGTTGACCCACGCCAGCACGTTCGGGAACCGGTGCAGGAGGTTGAGGAGCGCGTCGCCGTTCATGCGCGGGTCCAGGGGCCTGCGCTTGTCCGGCAGCACGTTGCCCATCGTCGTGGAGGTGTGGTGGCTGAAGAGCACGAACAACTCGTCGGTGACGTTCTGCCGTTGCGGCAACCCGAGCCAGTCGTAGTAGAGCGAACTGTTGCGCTTGAGGGTCCGCTCGATCCAGTTGAGCTGATGAAGCCCTATCGAGCCCGTGGAGAACCCTGCGAGGTTCGTGGTGTCCATGCTGATGCCCGTGACACCAGGCGCCATCCGGAACGTGTAGAAGACGTCCACACCATCCGCGTTGGCATCCGTGTACCCGTGACCACCCGACGGCAAATGCTTTCGCACGTACTCACCAGTCGTGAACAGCCGTCGGCGGTCATCAGGCGTCACGGTCCGGACAACACCACTCGTCCCGAGAATCGCCATCGCTTCCGGTATCGCCTTGGGGTCGTGGAACGCCTGGGCGACCTTGGCGTTCTGCACGGGGTCACCGAACCCGACGATCTTCTTGCGCCCGGTGTACCAGCCGTCGAGCAGCCCGTCCGGCAACGCCCCGACCACGCTGTCGTCGTGGTTGCCGATCGTGGCGTACCAGGGGATGTCGAGGCCGGGGCTGCTGAACTCGCGGACCGCCGCGTCGAGCAGCCCCGGCAACCGCGGGAAGCCCTTGGCCTTGTAGTCGTCCGCGCCGCTCAGGTCGGGCTGCCAGAACGTGCTGATGCCCGCGTTCTGCACACCTTCGTACCTGCTGTCACCGGTGTTCGGCGTGATGCGGCCGCCGTTGAGGACGGTGAGGAACCAGTCGAGCTCGACGTTCTCGTGGTTGTCGGTGTTGTCGCCGGTCGTCACGAGGCAGTCGAAGGGCCGACCGGTGAGCGGCCCGTTCTTGACGGCGTTGACCCTTCTCACGAGGCTCGTCGACCCCTGCGTCGTGAGCGCCTCCTGCGGCCGGTGCGCGCTGGAGCCCAGGACGGGGTGCAGGTACTCGAAGCGCAGCGGACTCTGCGCGTCGCAGATGTGCATGTCGCTGAACTGCACGAAGCTGGTCAGCGCCTTCCTGCGGGCCTCCCGGTTCGGCTTGGCCTGGATGAGGTCACTGCGGACGACCGTCGGCCAGCCCGGCCCGGCCTGGAGCCTGCGGTAGCCGCCGGTGCCGGTCGGCGTGGCCGTGGCCTCCAGCGTGGTGCCCGCCGTTGACGCAAACGCTTGGCGGTCGAGGAGGGGCACGCCTGCCGCGCCCACGCCCATCGCCAGGAGGAAGGACCGCCGGTTGAACCCTGTCATGCCGCCCCCGATTCATCGATGGTGAATCGTGTTCATGTTCAGGGAGCGGGTGGGTGGAATCGAGGGGGCAGGTGGGTGACAAGAGCGATAAAGGCTGGTCGGGCTGGGCCAGTCGGATCAGTCTGTGTCGCTGCCCAGGCCCGCGAGCAGTTGGTGCAACTGCTCCTCGAGTTGCGGGCGTTTCTCGGTGAGCACCTGCCACACGAGCGTGTCGTTCACGCTGGCGTAGCCGTGGATCAGGATGTTGCGGAAGGCCACGATGCGGGGCAGGTCCGGTATGGAGGCAGCGAGGTCAGGAGAGGCCTTCGACAGGTTGTTCAGGGCCTCGCCGTGCGGTGATCACGCCGCATACAGGTTTTCCTTGGTGTCCATGACCTGCCGGCGGAAGTAGGGATTGCGGATGCTGCCGTCGACGACCAGGTCGACAGGCTTGCCGAGGATCCGCTCCAGCCCTTCCTTCAGCGCGAAGTAAGTGCCGAAGTGGTCGAAGTCGTCCTGAGCCTCGAAGTCGACGAGGAGGTCCACATCGCTGGTCGTCACGTCGAACGAATCACCGGTCGCGGATCCGAACACGTCGAGTCGCCGGACCTTCAGCGTCCGGCACAGGTCCTCGATCTCGCCTAGTTTGGCCGCGACTACCTCGTGCACCCTCGTCACCTCCTCGGACACGATTGTGCCCGATCCGGGGCGTCAGGTCAGTCCGAGTACACGACGGTGACCGGCGCGTGGTCCGACCAACGCTCCGCATAAGTCGCCGCCCGCTCCACCACAGCCGACGAGGCCCGCCCAGCCAACCCCTCGGTAGCGACCTGGTAGTCGATCCGCCACCCGGAATCGTTGTCGAACGCCTTCCCCCGGTAAGACCACCACGAGTAGGGCCCAGCCACATCGGGGTGCAAGGACCGGACCACGTCGTGGTACCCGGACGAGAACACCGAAGTCATCCACTCCCGCTCATAGGGCAGGAACCCGGACTCCTTCTGATTCGTCTTCCAGTTCTTCAGATCCGCCTGCTGGTGCGCGATGTTCCAGTCCCCGCACACGAGCACCTCACGCCCGGAAACCGCCGCCTTCTCCCGCAACGACACCAGGTACGGCAGGAACGCGGCCATGAACCGGTCCTTCTCGTCCTGCTTCGCAGTGCCCACGTCCCCGGACGGCAGGTACAACGAGGCAACCACCACACCGGGCAGCTCGATCTCCACGTACCGGCCGCTCGCCTCGAACTCCGCAACACCGAAGCCCACACGCACAGAGGTGGGCTCAACGCGCGAGAGCACACCAACACCAGCGCGGCCCTTCAAAGAAGAAGGCGCGTACACGCCGTGCCAGCCGGCAGGCGAGTGGACATCAGCAGCCAGCTCGGAAGGTTCGGCGCGGACTTCCTGCAGGCACACCACATCAGCGGAGGAAGCAGCGAGCCACGAGAGGTAGCCCTTCTTCGCCGCCGCGCGCAGACCGTTGACGTTGACCGTGGAGACCGTGAGCACGACGAGGGAGCCTACTTGGAGGCCAGGCCCCAGGGTTTCGGGTACTCGGCGTCGCAGCGCGCGCAGTGGGCGGTGAGGTCCAGGTACGCGACGAGGGTGGCCATCTCGTCGCGGGGCAGGGCGAGCTGGCGTTGGCCGTCGATCTCCGTGTAGAGGCCCTGCCACTCGGGGTCGCAGGAGCACTGCGTGACGCTCTTGCCTCTGCCCCACCGGAACATGTTGCGCAGCATGCGCCCGAGTTTACTTGCAGGTGGAATCGCTGGTCAGCGCTACGAAGGACTGGCTGACCCAGCGGCGGTCGCTGAGCATGCGGTAGCCGTTCTCCACCCTCGCCTGGGCGTCGGTGACGGCGTCGCGCGGCATGGTCGAGACGATCGGCTGCATGTCGCCGGGGCCCGAGCGGACGTTGAGGATGTCCGCGGTCACGGTGACCTTGCAGATCTCGGCGGACTTGTCGCCGCTGTCCATCGGCTTGCCGCCGTTCACCGCGTACATGACGCCGGCGACGCCCAGCACCCCAATCACGATCAGACCCCTGACCGGAACACCCAGCATGACGCCCTCCCGAACCGCGAACTGCTTCAAGCAGCAGATATAGCGGCAAAAACGGCAAGGAGGACGGCCTGCGGCGGCAACCACCCGCAAGAGGAACCGACCGGGTGACGCGCAACGAGAAAAGCCACCCCGGAGTGACCGGGGTGGCTTTTCTCAGAGGGCGCGGATCAGAACGACGCCATCTTCTTCTTGAGGTTCTCGTCGAGCGCGGCGAGGAAGTCCTCGGTGGTCAGCCACTCCTGGTCCTTGCTGATCAGCAGGGCCAGGTCCTTGGTCATCTGACCGGCCTCGACCGTCTCGATGACGACGGACTCGAGCGCCTCGGCGAAGCGGATCACCTCGGGGGTGTTGTCCAGCTTGCCGCGGTGCATGAGGCCGCGGGTCCACGCGAAGATCGACGCGATCGGGTTCGTGGAGGTCGGCTTGCCGGCCTGGTGCTGGCGGAAGTGACGCGTCACGGTGCCGTGCGCGGCCTCGGCCTCGACCGTCTTGCCGTCCGGCGTCATCAGGACCGACGTCATGAGGCCGAGCGAGCCGAAGCCCTGCGCGACCGTGTCGGACTGGACGTCACCGTCGTAGTTCTTGCACGCCCAGACGTAGCCGCCCTCCCACTTCATCGCGGCGGCGACCATGTCGTCGATCAGGCGGTGCTCGTAGGTGAGGCCCTTGGCGTCGAACTCCGCCTTGAACTCCTCGTCGAACACGCGCTGGAAGATGTCCTTGAAGGCGCCGTCGTAGGCCTTCAGGATCGTGTTCTTCGTCGACATGTAGACGGGGTAGCCCCGCTGCAGGCCGTAGGAGAACGAGGCGCGGGCGAAGTCCTCGATGGACTTGTTGTAGTTGTACATGCCCATCGCCACACCGCCCTCCGCCGGGAACTCGGTGACGACGTGCTCGATCGGGTCCGAGCCGTCCTCCGGCTGGAACGTGATCGTGAGCTTGCCGGCGCCGGGCACCTTGAAGTTGGTGGCCTTGTACTGGTCGCCGTGCGCGTGACGGCCGATGATGATCGGCTTCGTCCAGCCGGGGACCAGGCGCGGGACGTTCGAGATGATGATCGGCTCGCGGAAGACGACACCGCCGAGGATGTTGCGGATCGTGCCGTTCGGCGAGACCCACATCTTCTTGAGGCCGAACTCCTCGACGCGCGCCTCGTCCGGCGTGATCGTGGCGCACTTGACGCCGACGCCGTGCTTCTTGATGGCGTTGGCGGCGTCGATCGTGACCTGGTCGTCCGTGGCGTCCCGGTGCTCGATGCCCAGGTCGTAGTACTCCAGAGTGACGTCCAGGTACGGGTGGATCAGCTTGTCCTTGATGAACTGCCAGATGATCCGGGTCATCTCGTCGCCGTCGAGCTCGACGACGGTGCCCTGAACCTTGATCTTGCCCATAACTCCGGGCGCTCCTCTCGCGACGATGCAAGCAAGACAAGCGTACTGGTAAACCGTCCGTCCGCGCCTGCGACCCTGGTTACACCGATTCAGGATCGCGGTCGGTCGACCGGCTCACGTGCTCCCACTTGTCGATTTCCGCAGTCCGTGCCTGGTCTGCCAGGCGCACCATATCCACCGCGTCGCTGCCCAGCAGCAGACACAGCGGCGGCTCGTCCATGGCTACCACGTCGAGCATGACCTTCGCCGCCTTGGCCGGGTCACCGGGCATGTTGCCGTCCGCGCCGCGGACCATGCCGAGAAGTACCCCGACAGACGGAACGTAGTCCGGTCCGTGCTCGGTCACCACCAGGGAGCTGCCGGTCCAGTCCGTCTGCATGCCGCCGAGCTCGATCAGCGTCGAGCGGACCCCGAACGGCGCGCACTCGGCGGCGAGCGTCTCGTTGAACCCGCGCAGCGCGAACTTCGACATCACGTAAGGGCCGAGGCCGCCGCCCAGCGCGGTGTGGCCCGCGGTCGAGCCTGCGTGCAGGAAGTGCCCCGACCGCTGCGCGCGGAGCACCGGCAGCGCGGCGCGGGTGACGTTGACGGCGCCCCACAGGTTGACCTCCAGCTGGTCGCGGAAGTCCTCCTCGGAGCACTCCTCGATCGACGTGACCCGGCCGGCGCCCGCGTTGTTCAGCACGACGTCGAGCCGCCCGAACTCGCGCACCGCGGTCGCCACGGCCTCACGCGCCTGAGCGGAATCTCTGACGTCGAGTGCAACAGATCTGACCCGGTCGCCGTGTTGAGAGACGAGGTCGTCGAGAGCGCGCGGGTCCCGTGCGGTCGCGACGAGCCGGTGCCCGGCGGCGAGAACGGCCTCCGCGGTCTTGCGGCCGACGCCGCGGGAACTGCCGGTGATGAGCCACACCTGCGCCATGTCCGTGCTCCATCCGTCGGAAATCAGTTGTCCGCGGATATGGAGTTGCTGCCGTGGCGCTTGATACCGAACGACTACTGTTTCCCACGGACGGGTGATCACCAGAAGGGGCGTAAGTGTCAACTGGGCCAACACATGCGATGAGTGGACTGCTCGCCTGGAGCGCCGTCACCGCGATCGCGTCGAGTCACCCGATCGGCCAGCTCACGCCGCAAAGCTGGGCCGTGGGGGCGGTTCTGGCCACCGGAGCAGCACTTCTGCCCGACCTCGACCACCCCGGATCGACCATCTCGCGCACGTTCGGAGCACTGAGCAGCGGCCTGTCCGCGGGCATCAACGCGTTGAGCAGCTTCGTCTACCGCACAACGCGTCTGAAGCGGGATTCCAAGCGGGATGGCGGACATCGCGGTCTCACGCACACGCTCGTCTTCGCGTTGTTCGCCGCCGTGTTCACCACCGCGGTCGTGCAGAACAGCCAGAAGTGGGCGCTGCCCGTGCTGATGTTCGTGTTCGCGGGCCTCGCGGTGCGCGGCATCATGAACGACTGGTGCCCCAAGCAGGACGCGCTGCTGATCACGGTGGTGTCCGCGGGCATCACGTGGGCGATGATCGCGTGGACCTCGCAGACGAGCGCGTCCGCCGCGGCGTGCGGGATCGCGGTCGGCGTCGGGTGCTTCGCGCACTACGTCGGCGACGCGATCACCGAGCAGGGCTGCCCGATCCTGTGGCCCATCCCCATCTTCGGCAAGACCTGGTACCCGGTGGCGCCGCCGAAGATCATGCGGATGAAGACCGGTGGCGTCGTGGAGATGGCGATCGTGGGGCCGATCGTGACGGTCCTGTCGATCTGGCTCGGGCTCGCGGCGTTGCAGGGAACGGGCGCGCTGCCGTTCCTGGACTGGGTCGACCTGCTCCCGGTGTAAAACGTTTCACTTCCAGCCATTCAGCGGCTACCTGAGTCTCACCCGATCGGTCTAGCCTCCACGAACCGGACCGGCGTGTGGAGGATCGAACGTGCCCGAGGCAGACATCGTTGTCGGCGTTCCCCCACGTCAGCCGTTCGAAACGTTGTCGACGCCACATGTGAAGGTCGAGCGGTCCTCTGAGCCGCGCTGGCAGCATGCGGGGTTCGAACCGCAGGCGGACACATCGGGATCCGCGCGAGTGGAGGTCAGGTGACCAGCACCTACGTCGGCATCGACGCCGGCTACGAGAACCGCTGGGAAGCGGAGAAGATCGCGTTGGAGCTGCACGACACGGTGCTGACCACGGCCCGAACGGTCGCGGTGCACGAGGTCGACGGCCACTACGCGATGTCCTTCCTCGTACCCGTGGCCCCGTCCGACGCGGTGGTGACGTCCCTGGTCGCGCAGGGCTTCGGCGTCGCTGTACGCGGTGCGTCCTCGGGACGCCTGGTAGGCCCGGAGGCGCTCCGAGTGGGCGCCTCCACTGCTGCCGAGGCTCATCAGTACCGCCGCGAGGGGCGCGCTCTGCGATTCCAAGGCCAACGGTCGTTGCGCGGTCGTCATGGCGTGTCCGACATCCTCGCGTTCACGGCCATCGAGGCCGTTCTACCGCGTGACACGCACACGGTCGACACGCGCGGGAACCTCACGCCGTTCTTCCGCGACGGCAAGTTGGTGCTGGTCATCGACTAGTTTCGGCGTGTGCGTGATATCGCTGTCTTCAGTGGTTCTGCCCATCCCTCACTCGCCGCCGAGATCTGCGGCCACCTCGGCGTCGACCTCTCCCCCAGCCGCCTGACCCGGTTCGCCAACGACTGCCTCGAGGTGCAGCTGCAGGCGAACTGCCGCGAGCGGGACGTGTTCCTGATCCAGCCGCTCGTCCCGCCGGTGCAGGAGCACCTCGTCGAGCTGCTGTTGATGCTCGACGCCGCCCGCGGCGCCTCGGCGGCCAGGACCACGGTCGTCCTGCCGCACTACGCCTACGCGCGTTCGGACAAGAAGGACGCTCCCCGCATCTCGATCGGCGGCCGCCTGGTCGCCGACCTGATGGTGGCCGCGGGCGCGTCGCGGGTGCTGGCGATGACACTGCACTCACCACAGGTGCACGGGTTCTTCTCGGTGCCCGTCGACCACCTGCACGCCCTGCGCGAACTGGCGGCGCACTTCTCGAAGTACGACCTGTCGAACACCGTCGTGGTGTCGCCGGACCTCGGCAACGCCAAGGAGGCCGCGCACTTCGCCCGGATCCTGGGCGTGCCCGTCGCGGCCGGCGCCAAGCAGCGGTTCGCCGACGACAAGGTGCAGATCTCGACCGTCATCGGCGACGTGGCCGGGCGGGACGTGATCGTGCTGGACGACGAGATCGCCAAGGGCTCGACGGTGATCGAGCTGCTGGACAAGCTGCGCGAGCGCGGTGCCGGGCCGATCCGGGTGGCGTGCACGCACGGGCTGTTCTCGTCCGGGGCGCTCGACCGGCTGCAGGCGTTCGACGACGTGCTGGAGATCGTCGCCACGAACACCGTGCCGATCCCGGCCGACAAGCACGTGCCGAAGCTGCGGGTGCTGTCGATCGCGCCGGCGATGGCCGAGGCGATGCGGCGGATCAACGTCGGCGAGTCGGTGTCGACGCTGTTCGAGGCCCCCTAGTCACTTCAGGTGCGCGAGTGCCGTGATCAGGCGGTCTCCGACGTCGTCCGGTCCCGGCATCTTGCGCACCACGGCCCGCTGGTGGGCGAGGCCGTGCAGCCCGAGCCACAACGCCACCGAGTCGCCGAAGAGGTCGTCGCTGCCGTGCGCGATCCCCTCTTCCACACACGCGCCGAGGACCTCGACGAGGAGCGTGAACGCCGCCACGCCCAGTGATTCGAGGTCGGCGTCGGTGATCGACGTGTCCTCCGTCGACGGCGTCCAGAGGCCGCCGAACATGATCCGGTAGCGCTGCGGGTGCTGCCGGGCGAAGTCCAGGTAGGCGTTGCACACCGCGAAGAGCCGCGCGCGTGCGTCCGGAGCCGCGTTCTTGTCGGCCTCGCGCAGGACGGACGTGAGCGAGTCCATCTCCCGCTGCACGACGGCCAGCATGATCGACGGCTGGTCGGAGAAGTGCGGGTAGATCGACGGGGCCGCGATCCCCACCTTGCGCGCGACCGAGCGCAGCGTGACCGCGCGTTCGTCGCCGCCCTCGTCGAGCAGCGCGACGGCCGCCTCGATGATCTCTTCCCGCAGTTTCCCGCCCTCACCACGGCGGTTGCGCCTGCGCGGTTCCGTGTTCGTCACGGTCGTAACCATACACCTGAAAGTTTATGGCTGTTAGGTCTTGCGCTCGTGAACTTACGGTCGTTAGCTTATGTCCGTAAGCACAACCGGGACCGACACGAGGAGCCACGATGAACGCCACGACCGCCACCACCCGCGCCACCGAGATCGTCCTGCCGGGTGTGGTCGAGCCCGACGGCCTGCACGTCCGGGTCCGCGACCTGCCGGCGCCGGGCGAGGGCCAGGTGGTCCTGCGGATGGAGGCCACCGGCGTCTGCTTCGCCGAGCAGCAGATGCGCCTGGGCAAGTACTACGACCAGCCGCCGTTCCCGTTCGTGCCCGGCTACGACCTCGTCGGCACGGTCGTCGCCGCTGGTCAGGGCGTCGACCGCGACCTGCGCGGCCACCGGTTCGCCGTGGTCACGAAGGTCGGCGCGTGGGCGAGCCACCTGATCGTCGAGGCCGGCGACCTGGTGCCCGTGCCGGACGGCGTGGACTCGGCCGCCGCCGAGACCGTCGCGGTCAACGGCGTCACGGCCTGGCAGATGCTGCACCGCACGGCGAAGGTCGAGCGGGGCGACACGATCGTCGTGCTGGGCGCGAACGGCGGCGTCGGCTCCACGCTGGTGCAGCTGGCGAAGCACGCCGGCATCAAGGTGATCGGCACGGCGTCGGCCCGCAACCTCGACGCGATCCGCGAGCTCGGCGCCGTTCCGGTCGACTACCGCGACCCGAACATGTACGCCCGCATCCGGGAGCTGGCGCCCGAGGGTGTCGACGCGGTGTTCGACCACGTCGGCGGCCCCTCTCTGAAGGAGTCCTGGAAGCTGGTGCGCCGCGGTGGCGCGCTGGTCAACTACGGCTCTGCCGCGACGAAGGACGAGCCGGGCAGCGGGATGCTGCCGGTGCTCAAGCTCTACGGGCAGCTGGTGGTGTGGAACCTGCTGCCCAACGGCAAGCGCGCGGGCTTCTACAACTTCTGGGCGGGCAAGCGCTTCCGCCTCGCCGCGTTCCGCGCCCGTCTGCGCGACGACCTCGTGCAGGTGCTGAACCTGGTCGAGGCCGGTGCGGTCACGCCGCAGATCGCCGCGCGCATCCCGCTGCCGGACGCCGCCGCCGCGCTGGCGCTGGCCGAGTCCCGCACCGTCGTGGGCAAGGTCATCATCGTCCCGGGGCAGTGACCAGGCCGGGCTGCCGTCAGCTGATCGTGACGGCGGCGACCGCCCTGGTCGACTCCGACCGCGCCGTCACGCTGCGGGCCGTGTCCCGCGAGGCCGGTCTCCCCACCTCGTCGATCTACCCGCTGTTCCCCGACGCCGAAGCCATCCTGCTGGCCACGTGCCACGAGGCCTTCCGCGATCTCGAAGCCGCCGTCCTCGGCGCCGCCGGCCCGTACGAGGCAGGCCTCGCCTACCTCGAGTTCGCCGTCGAGCACCCCCGCCGCTACCACGTGATGTTCGGTGCGGCCGACCTCGCCGAACCCGCGTCGCGGTTGTTCACGCAGGTCCTCGCTGATCCCGATCGGGCGCTGGTGTTCTGGCTGGGCCTGCACGGCCTCGCCGACCAGCGCTCCTCGATCCGCCGCTCACCGCAGTTCCACGTCGTCGCACCGCGACTGATCACTTCACTCGTCTGACTTCCGGGAGGTCTCCGCCATGAACGCCACCGCCCTGCCCGCCACCACGACCACCGCCGCCGCGTCCACCGAGGTCGACAACCGCGCCGCCTACCTGGGATTCGCGTTCGCCTACGTCTTCGGCCACGGCGCCTCGGCCCTGTCCCGGTCCGGCGCGGTGGCGCTGCCGGCGTGGCTGCCGGTCGCGTTGCTCGCCACCGGCCTCCTCGCCGGCACGGCCTTCGCCATGAGCGCGTCGCTGCGAGCGCAGAAAACCGCGTCCGAGGCACGGCGACGAGCCGAGAAGCTCGTCGGCACCGCCTGGATCACCGGTTTCGCCGCGCTGGCGCTGGCCGTCACCGGTCTGAGCACGGTGTTCGACCAGCCCGAACTCCAGACCGTGCTCTGGCCCGCCGGTTCGGCCATCGTCGTCGGCCTGATCTACATCGCCGAGGGCGCCGTGCGCGGCATCGCACTGCACTACAACCTGGGCACCTGGCTCGCGCTGGTCGCCGCCGCGGCGCTGTTCGTCCCCGGAGCCGGCGTGTTCGGCGTGCTGGCCGTGCTGGGCGGCAGCGCCTACCTCGTGGCCGCGTTCCTGGAGAGCCGCCGCCTTGCCGCGTAAGGCTTCTACAGCTGCACTCGCACCGTGACACGACCCTTGTCGTCACGGTGCGATGTCGCGTGTCCGGTCCGTTCGGTGCCATCGAGTTCGAGCGTGAGCGGACCGCCCTCACCGCTGAAGTTGCGCCACCAGGTCTTGTCGTCCGGCATCATCACCTGGATGGTCACGGTGTCACCCTTGCGTTGGTAGCCAACGGGTGTGGAGAACGTGCGACCCGACTTCCGGCCCGTGTAGGACACGACGGTGATGCCCTTGCGCACCAGCTTCCCGACGAGCGGCGCGTCGCGCAGTCCCACGACCACCCTGTTGACGCGGCCCACGATCGAGCTCTTGAAGTTCATGGCCTCGACCGTAGCCTGCTAAGCGGAGACCCCCATCCGCTTGGCTGGAAGTGAGAAGAAGTGGTTGCCGAACCGTCTCAGATGCGAGCCGACGCACGCGAGAACCGCGCACGGGTATTGACCGTCGCACGGGAGTTGTTCGCCGAACGCGGGCTCGACGTGCCGATGGCCGCGATCGCCCGCAGGGCAGGCGTCGGCGTCGCGACGCTGTACCGGCGCTTCCCCACCAAGGAATCGCTGGTCGTGGAGGCCTTCACCGAACAGTTCGCGCACTGCCAGGCCGTCATCGACGACGCGATGCAGGACCCGGACGCGTGGCGCGGGTTCTGCACGGTGATCGAACAGGTCTGCCTGCTCCAGGTGCGCGACCGCGGCTTCACGGCGGCGTTCGTCGCCTCGTTCCCGGAACTGCACTCCGAGGTGCGCGACCGGACCTGGACGAGCTTCAGCGCGTTGGTGCAGCGGGCGAAGGACAGCGGTCAACTGCGCGCGGACTTCTCACCGCACGACCTGATGTTGGTGCTCCTGGCCAACAACGGACTTTCGGGCGCGCCGGTGGAGGCCGCGGTGGCCGCGTCACGGCGCCTCGTCGCGTACCTGCTGGAGTCGTTCCGGACCGGCACGGACGCCCTGCCGCCGCCCGTGCCGCTCAGCCTGGACCTGGTGCTGAACTAGCCCGGGTGGGCGCCGACGGTGTCGCGGATCTGCGCACCCAGGTCCGACGAGCCAGACCGGGCGCAGTGGGCGCAGCAGAAGAACTTGCCCTCCACCTCCACACCGTGCCCGATCACGCGGCAGTCGCAGTGCTCGCAGCGCGGCGCGAGCCGTTGGATCGCGCACTCGAAGCTGTCGAACGTGTGCACGCCGCCGCCGACGGTGCGCACCTCGAAGGCCATCCAGTAGTCGTTGCCACAGACGTCACAGGTCGCCATGCGCGGAAGACTGCGGCAGGTCCGCCGGGTCGGCAACTCGAGCGTCGAGTGCCGCGACCAGCTTCTTCGGCGCTGTCACCCGATAGGCGTCCTCGACGTGATCGGCGACGACGTCCCAGTCGACCTCGACGTCGAGGTACACACCGAGCCAGCCGCGGTGGCCCACGTACGGCGGGCGGAAGTACCGCTCAGGAGCCTGGGCGATCAGGGCCTCCTGGACACCGGGACCCGCCGCGCACCAGAACGCGCCGCGGTCGTCGTGGTGGTGGTCGGCGAGCGTCACGAACGTCTTCTTCCCGCGGACGAACCAGGTGGGTTCGCCGTGGCTGAGGCGTTCGGTCACGCCGGGAAGCGCGAGACAGATGCCGCGCAGCATGTCGAGTGCGTCCACCAGGACATACTGCACCCCGCACGTCCGTCCACAAAGGACGTGCCAGAGGAATGCGGAAGCCCCGTTCTGAGCGGGACCGGCCGGATTCGAACCGGCGTTCTCCCTCCGTTCCGGAGGGCGCGTCGACCACTGCGCTACAGGCCCCATCGCCACCGCACGTCCCACACTAGTCGGCGAAGTCCGGGCCGTATGCCCTGCGAAAGTGTTGGACCCAATAAGGTTCACGGACCAACCTCGAACTGGACGGTGTCGTGCCAGGGATCGACTACTACGAGTTGCTCGGTGTGAACCGGGGCGCCAGTGCCTCGGAGATCAAGTCGGCCTACCGCTCTCTAGCCAAGGTCATGCACCCCGACGCGGGTGGGACGTCTGGCGGTTTCCGCCTGCTCCAGGAGGCCTACGAGACGCTGAAGGACCCGGTCCGCCGCGCCGACTACGACCGGCCCGCCGTCCAGGCCCCGACGGTCGTCCGCCCCCAGACACGCCCACGACCTCGACGAACAGGTCACACGGGCAGGCTGCGCGACTTCGGCGACGACCCGAACTACATGGCACCGCGCCCCCGCGTCGACCTCGGCTCGATGGAGTGGTGGAACCGCATCGACCTGGGCGCGCGCGTCCGCTACGTGCCCGCCACAGGCCTCGGCCACGCCCCCGCGGCGGCCGCGATCGGTGGGTGGTTCGTCCTGCTCATCCCGTTGACGATGACGCTGTCACCACTTCTGCTGGCCGTCTGGCTCCCCCTGGTGGCAGGCGCCGGTTACGGGGCGTTCCGACTGGTGCGCCGCTACATGACCGTCGCACGAGCAGAAAGAGCGTTCGCCGGCGAGTACGACGGCAACACGATTTTCGGCCGTCCGGGTGAAAACAGACGCGAACGGCTGACCGCCGGATTGCTCACGGAGTACATGACCCAACTACCGGGAGTGCGCATCTTCCACGGCCTCGCGTGGCCGGGCTCGGTCTTCACCGACGTCGACCACGCCCTGCTGTGCGGCCGCCGCCTGGTCCTCATCGAGTCGAAGTCGTGGCTCCCCGGCCACTACTACTGCGACGAGGACGGCGAACTCTGGCGCAACGGCCACCCGTTCCGCGGCGGCGGCTCCCAACTGCTCGACAGCGTCGACTACTACGCCGAACTCCTCCCGTGGCTCGACATCCGGGGCGCCCTGATCATCTACCCGAGCCGTGCCGGCGAGGTCACCTGCGACGACGACCTGGACTTCGACGTGCCGCCGATGACGCCGGAGCAGTTCGTGAGCGAGATCGGCGACTGGCTGGCCGACGACCCGGCCACCGTTGACCGGGAGGCGTTGCGCGTGCTGGTGCGGCAGGTGGTGTCGGAGGTGCGGGTGGCGGGGGCCTGACCATCGCTGAGCAGGCCCCTCATCGCAGTGAGCAGCAGTAGCCGATGCGCTCGATGATCAGCTCATCCAATGAGCGAGCAAGACACAGCAAGAAGGTGAGGTATCCGCGCACCTCTGGAATCGTCGGCTTTTCGGTTAGGTCACCGTGAGCGATCTTGTTTCTTTTCTCGACAATCTCTTGGAGTTTCGCACTCAACTTCACACCACTCGCCTCATGAAGGTTGTCCTCCAACCTGCGTCGGACTACACCTTCAATGCGCACAATGGGGTCGTCGACACCAATTAGCACGAGCACGCTTTCTAGAGACTCCGCCTTGGCGTTTGTGAATTGGCGCACCAGCGCGCGAGAAGACATCAGCCTTGGGTTAACGGATCGGTCATCGTCCCACAAGTCAGAGAAGACGTTGAAGAGCTTGCGCGTTTTGTTGATCCTCTCTCCGGCATCCTCGAGATGGAATATCTCTTGAATTCTATCTCTCGTGAATAACTCGAGAAGCGAGTCAGGAAGACGGCGCGAAGGCGGCTTAGCCTTGGTGATTTCGTCAAGAAATTCCGCCAACGCTGATTTTACATAGCCCTCGAAATGTGCCACCAGCATCACCATGCCGGCACGACACAGAGCGTTCTTCAACTCCCGGCTCTTCCGCCTCTCACCAGGTGAAGGAAGAAACGTTTCCGGCGCTTCATCCGCTCGCAGTAGAAGTTCTACCTCCTCGACGCTTTCGACGAAGCTCCGAAGAGACTCAGTTCCAACCACCATGTGCGAGCGACTCACTTGACTTTGATCTGCGGCAGATCGCACTTGATCCCGATCTTCTCAAGTCCTTCAGCGAAGGTGTGTGTCCTCAGCCTCATTCGAGAGCGGTCGGCCGTAGCGCGTCCGATCGCAGTTCCGAAGTCTTCGTCTCGAAGCAACGATTCCCGGAGCTCGCGTACCTCGCTCCCCTTCTTCATCACTTCGACCCGATCCGCGAACGCAAACGGCAGCATGATCGCATCGAACAGCGCCTTGTTGAACGCCCCCAGCGACTTCCCGCCCTTAGAGTGCAGACGGAAAGCCTCCTTGCCGAATACATGCGCGACCGTCCTGCATGTGTCCTCAAAAACCCTTGCAGTGTCTGCATCCGGCACCTCCTTGCGATGAACTCGCATGTAGGTGTTCAGAAGCTGCCTCAGCGGTGGACGATATGCGGAGAAGTCCTCGTACAGCGCAAAGAAGCGAAGAGCAAGCTCCTCATAATCCATGCGATGGTTGCGAAGTCCCCCCAATATCCCAACAAAGAATTCCTTCCCGGAAAGCTCCTTCAGATACTTGTTCAGATCTCCTCGGTAGATGCAGTTGCGGAGTTCTTGATGAACGAGACGGGCGGATCCTGTGTTCAGTCGTTCGAAGACGTCGAACTTGATGTCAGGGTGGGAGTCCTCGGTGATAACGATACATCTGACAGTACGATTCTGGAGGCGCCGCTGATCCTTCACGGACATCTCCTGGTAGGACAGTCCTTCCAGTTCGTGCAGCACCGAGACTCCACGCAGGGGGAAACTCCCCTCCAGGAAGTCTCGGATGGTCGTGATTCTTTGGAGTCCGTCGATGACCTCGTAGGTACCGTCTTCGTTCTCCGCGAAGTAGCAAACCGGCACAGGGATGTTCAGGAGAAAACTCTCGATGAGCCGACTGGCTTTAGCCCTGTCCCACACGTACTTGCGCTGATACTCAATATTGAGCAGGAGTCGATCGCGCTCGATGTCATCGACCAGCGTGGCGAGCGACAGGTCATAAGGCTGAGTGACCAGGCGCCGTTCCTCCTGGGTAATGACAAGAGGTTCCGACTGCTCTTCCGTGACATCCTCGACTTCATCGTCTGGATCCACGTCGAACATGTCCGCTTGCGACATGTCCCTGCCCCCCTTTTTTGAACTGGATGAGGCAGAAAATTTAGCGGAGCGACTGGCAGAACTTCCACCGATTCACCCGGATGGCCTCTATTGAAGCGAACCGCGTCCAACTCAGTTGTTCGCTCCGTGAACGCGAGTGTCCCAGTCGGACCAGCTGAAACAGGATCGCTATGAGAAGCTTGACGCCATGACCCGCACGGTGTGCCTCGCGCAGAACCCCGACGCGGACGCACTCCTCGCGTCGGACATGTTCGCCCTGTTGACCGGAATGCTGCTGGACCAGCAGATTCCGATGGAGAAGGCCTTCTCCGGCCCCAAGGTCCTCGCCGACCGCATGGGCGGCCTGGACGTGCGCCGCATCGCCGAGGCCGACCCCGAGGACTTCGCGGCGGTCATGGCCACGCCGCCCGCCGTGCACCGGTTCCCCGGTTCGATGGCCAAGCGGGTGCAGGCGCTGTCGCAGTTCGTCGTCGACACCTACGACGGGGACGTCACGCGCATCTGGGCCGACGGGGACGGGGCCGCGGTGTTCAAGCGGCTCAAGGCCTTGCCTGGGTTCGGGGACCAGAAGGCGAAGATCTTCCTCGCACTTTTGGGCAAACAGTTCGGCGTCACGCCCGACGGGTGGCGCGAGGCCGCCGGGCACTACGGGGACGAAGGAAGCCGACGTAGCGTCGCCGACGTGCGCGACCAGCAGTCGCTGCTCGAGGTCCGGGACTTCAAGAAGGCCGCGAAGGCCGCCGCCAAGAAGTAGCCCTGCTGTTCATCGTCTGGTGCACTGGACGTCCGCCGTCAGTTCGCACGAGGTGTGATCTTGCCTCGTGGGAGAAAGGCGGTTCCGTTGCGCATCAAGGTGATCAGCGTGTTCGCGGTCCTGGCGTTCGGTCTGGGGACCATGTCGGCGGACGCGGCCACGGCGTGGCCCGGTGGGTCGGCCACGCAGACGGCTGACGGGTCGGGCGTGTTCGGCAAGAACCTCAGCGGGTTGTCGTTCGAGGGTGCGGGTGTCGTGTGGGCCGTGAAGAACGGGCCGTCGACGCTCTACCGGCTCGTGCCGAGCGGGAGTACGTGGAAGGTCGACCAGAAGCGGTCGCTGAAGTTCCGGAACGGCGCGGGTGACCCGGACGCCGAAGGTGTCGTGAGCACGCCGGACGGGCTGTTCGTGGTCAGCGAGCGGGACAACGACAACGGTGACGTCAGTTCGCCGATGGTGTTGAAGGTCGGCAACGGCACCGAGAAGGAGTGGAAGCTGCCGGGGATGCCGTCGGTCGAGCCCAACGACGGGCCTGAGGCGATCTCGTGGATTCCCGACTCGTTCCTGACCTCGCGGGGCTTCAAGGACGACACCGGCAAGCTCTACGACCCCGCCGCCTATCCGGGTCACGGGACCGGGTTGTTCGCGGTCGGGCTGGAGGCGACCGGCGGGATCTTCCTCTACGCGCTGCAGGACGGCGGGGCGAAGCTCGTCTCGAAGTTCGCGAGCGGGCAGGCGCAGGTCATGGACCTGGAGTGGGAGAACAACAGGCTGTGGGCCACGTGCGACAACAACTGCAGTGGCAGGTCGACCACACTCGCGGTCAGTGACGGCCGGTTCAAGGTGACGGCGACGTACGACCGGCCGTCGAAGCTGCCGAACGTGAACCTCGAAGGCTTTGCGCTTTCGCCAGCCTGCGTCAACGGCAAGAAGGTCGCTCTCTGGTCGGACGACGACAACACCGACAAGCACGCCATCAGGAGCGGTTCGCTGAACTGCACGGTCTAACGGCCGGGTTGTCGGGGTGCGGAACTATGCTCCCGCGCGTGACCGCACCCCACATCCCCGGCCTGACCGAGCTGAGACCACTGGGTGCGGGCGGGTTCGCCACCGTCTACACCGCCCACCAGGCACAACTCGGCCGGGACGTCGCCGTCAAGATCGACAACCGGGTGCTCGTGGACGAACGGGACCGCAGGCGGTTCCTGCGCGAGGCGCGGGCGGCGGCCAAGCTGTCGGGGCACCCGCACGTCGTCGGGGTGCACGACGCGAACATCACCCAGCAGGGCACGCCCTACATCGTCATGGAGCTGTGCACGGGTGGGTCGCTCGCCGACCAGCTCGACGCGCGCGGCCCGTTGCACCCGGAGCAGGTGCGCGACCTCGGCATCAAGCTCGCCGACGCCCTCGCCGCGGCGCACCAGGAAGGCGTGCTGCACCGGGACATCAAGCCCGGCAACATCCTCGTCGACCGCTACGGCACCCCTAAGCTCGCCGACTTCGGGCTCGCGGCGCTGCTCGACGCGCAGGGCGGCAGCACGGTCACGCGGGACGCCCTGAGCCCCAGCTACGCGCCGCCCGAGGCGTTCGCGATGGCGGAACCGACGCCGCAGGCCGACGTCTACTCGCTCGCCGCCACGCTCTACACGCTGCTCGCGGGCAAGCCGCCGCGCCCGGTGCCGTGGCCGATCACGTCGTTCGACCAGCTCGGCGAGATCCTGCGCCGGCCCGTGCCCGCGGTGCCGGGGGTGCCGCCCGCGATGCACGAGGCGCTGGCGCGGGCGCTGCACCCGGACGCGAACCTGCGCACGCCCAGTGCCGCGCAACTGCGGGACGAGCTGATCGACCCGATGCGGTCGCCGACCGTGCCGGTGCCTCCCCCGCCGAAGAGCAAGAGGTGGCCGCTGGTCGCAGCCGCGGCGGGGCTGGTCGCCGTGGTGGTGGCGGGTGTGCTGATCTTGAATCCGTTCGGTGGCAAGGAGCAGTCGAACGCGCAGGGGCCCGGTCCGGCGACGACGCAACCAGGTGGAGCCAAGGACATCCCACCGCCGTTCCTCAAGAAGTGCGACGGAGGGTTCTGCGTCGACGCGTCGACCTGCTTCCGCGGCATCAACAACTTCGGCGGCAAGGCGGCCACAGCGCGGAAGGTCGGCAGCTGCGCGGACGAGCACTTCTGGGAGGCGTTCGGAGGAGGCTGGCTCTCCGGGGAGATCCCGGCGGTCGGATCGGACGAACTCCTGGCTTCAGCGGAGGTGAAGAACATCTGCACGCCCGAGCTGATGAAAGCGAACACCCGTCAGACCGTCGACACCACCGGGTGGGACATCACCGCCGTCGGGTACGCGGACGGCACCCGCAACTACTTCCTGTGCTTCGGAGCGGAACCCGGTGCCGGTGAAGTCGTGACCAGCGCGTTCGGCAGCTGACTAGGATTCCCCGGACGAACATCCTCTGGGGGGATCATGAAGAAGCTCCGTGCACTTCTCGCGTGCCTCGCCGTCGCAGGTTCGCTGGTCGTCAACGCCCCGGCCGCGCAGGCCGCGGGGAGCTGCTACCAGTCGGGCGGGCAAGCGGGCTACGGCACGACCTACACCTGCAACATCTGGCGCACCAACCACCTGTGGGCGATGTTCGGCAGCGGCAAGATCACGCCCGTGGGCAACATCGCGGGCGTGCTCAACGCGGGCAACAGCTGGTTCGTCTGCCAGCGCACGTTCGGGATCACACTGACGTACGGCACCAGCGGCGGCGACATCGTGAACAACTGGTTCGGCTACACCCTGGGGGACAACGGCTACTGGGGCTGGGTCAGCGCGACGCACTTCTCCGCAGGCGGGAACATGGAGCCGGTCCCGGGACTCGGCTACTGCCCGGCCGGGTTCGGTGACACCGCGACCTACCCCGGTGAGCGACCGAGGCCGGTGGGGTGGGAGGTCCCCGGTCCGGACCGCGAGAAGAAGGTCGCCATCAACTGAGAAATCCACTTGCGACGGTCACTAACGTAGACCGACGTGCGTGTTCACGCCGATTTGATCATTGCTGGATTCCGAAGGTACTCGACCTACCGACAAGCGATGCTGGCCGGGATGACCACGAACGTGGTCTTCGGCCTGCTGCGGGTCGCGATCCTCGTCGCCGCGCTCAAGGCGGCGAACGGGGAGATCGCGGACTACGACATCGCTGCCGCCAACACGTACGTCTGGATCGGGCAGGGGCTGCTCGGGTTCGTCCTGTTGTGGGGAACCAACGAGCTCGCCGAGCGCGTGCGATCCGGTGACGTGGTAGTAGACCTCTACAGGCCGTGGAACCTCCAAGGCGCCCTTCTCGCGGAGGACGTCGGGCGGGGTGGCTACGCCCTCCTGACACGGCTGGTGCCGCCGATGGTGTTCGGCATGCTGCTGTTCCCGTTCCAGTTCCCCGCCACAGCGAAGCAGTGGCCGCTGTTCGGCATCAGCGCGCTGCTCGCGCTGGTGATCAGCTTCGGCTTCCGGTTCCTCATCGACATCAGCTCGTTCTGGCTGCTCGACAACCGGGGGCTGTACGGGTTCTGGAACGTCTCGTCGGGCCTGCTGTGCGGCCTGACGGTGCCCATCGCGTTCTTCCCGGGGTGGGCGCGGGACGTGCTCTGGATGACGCCGTTCCCGGCCGTCCTGCAGGCGCCGATCGACGTGTTCCTCGGGCACGGCGATCCGTGGGAACTCCTGCTGTTGCAGGCTTTCTGGGCCGTGGTGATGCTGGGGATCGGCCACTTCACCTTGCAGCGCGCCATGCGGAAGGTGGTGTTGCAGGGTGGCTGAGTTCGTCTACCCCAAGCTCATCGGCGCGCGCCTCAAGAGCCAGCTGTCGTACCGGGCGTCGTTCGCGATCGACTTCGTCACGCAGGTCATCGCACAGGGCTACGAGATGGTCGTCATCCTCGTCCTGTTCACCCAGATCGACGCGCTGGGCGGCTTCACCAAGAACGAAGTGCTGCTCATGTACGCGTTCGCGGGGGCGGCGTTCGGGGTCGCGGACCTGTTCGCCGGGCAGCTCGACAACCTGCCGACCTACATCCGCACGGGCAGCTTCGACGTGCTGCTGATGCGGCCGCTCCGGACGTTGCCGCAGATCATGTGCTCCGACATCCGCCTGCGCAGGATCGGGCGGATCACCGGTGCGCTCGCGGTCATGTTCTACGCGCTGGCGCACGTGCCGGTCGACTGGTCGCCGGCGAAGGTCCTGCTGACGGTCCTGACGCCGGTCGCGGGCGCGGTCATCTACAGCGCGGTCTGGGTGGTGGCCTGCTCGATCTGCTTCTGGATCGTCGAGGGGCGCGAGTTCGCCAACGCGGTCACCTACGGCAGCAACGCCTTCACGTCGTACCCGATCAACGTCTACTCGCGGCCGTTGCGGTGGCTGATGGCGTTCGTCGTGCCGGGGGCGTTCGTCGCGTACTACCCGAGCCTCGCGCTGCTCGGCAAGCAGGACCCGCTCGGCCTTCCCGGCTGGGTGGGCTGGACATCACCGCTCGTCGCGGCGCTGGCGGCGGGGGTCGCCGCGCTGGTGTGGCGGTTCGCGGTCAGGCACTACCGGGGAACGGGATCATGATCGAGGTCAGGGAGCTCCGCAGGGAGTTCAAGGTCGCCACGTCGAAAGGCCTGCGGCGCAACTACAAGACCGTCACGGCGGTCGACGGCGTCACGTTCGACGTCGCCGCGGGCGAGGCCGTCGGCTACGTCGGGCCGAACGGGGCGGGCAAGTCCACGACGATCAAGATGCTGACCGGGATCCTGGTCCCGACGAGCGGCCACCTCACGGTCGACGGCGTGGACCCGTCGAAGCAGCGGCGCGACCTCGCGAGGCGCATCGGCGTCGTGTTCGGCCAGCGCAGCCAGCTCTGGTGGGACCTGCCGCTGAGGGACAGCTTCGACCTGCTCAGGTCCATCTACCGGGTGTCGGCGCAGGACCACCGGACGCGCCTCGACGAGTGCGTGGAGCTGCTCGGCCTGCAGGAGACCCTCCAGACCCCGGTGCGGCAGCTCTCGCTGGGGCAGCGGATGCGCGGCGAGATCACCGCGGCCCTGCTGCACGCCCCGGAGCTCCTGGTGCTGGACGAGCCGACGATCGGCCTGGACCTGGAGTCCAAGGAACGCCTCAGGGAGTTCCTCGCGGACCTCAACACCCGCCGCGGCACGACGCTGCTGCTCACCACGCACGACCTGGACGACATCGAACGCCTCTGCCCGCGGCTCATGGTGATCGACCACGGCCGGGTGCTCGCCGACGGCCCGCTGGACGAGCTGCGCGCCGAGGTCACGCCGGAGCGCGAGCTCGTCATCGACCTCAGGGAACCCGGACCTGCGCCGGACGTCCCAGGAGTAACGGCGGTGCGCAGTGAGGCGGGCGGATTGCGACACCACCTCACGTTCAGGAGAGCGGAGACGACGGCGGCGCAGTTGATCACGCAGGTGGTGCGGCAGGTGGAGGTCCACGACCTCGCCGTCGTGGAGCCCGAGATCGACGACGTCATCCGCAAGCTCTACCAACGCCAACTCGATCAAGACGCGCATCGGTAGAGTCGTAACCAACAGAACCGGACAGTTCGGGCAAGGAGAGCGAATGCGCGTAGTCGGAACGCTGGCAGCAGCCGCCATCGCGTTGGGCAGCCTGACGGCCTGCGACACGCTCCAGGGGGTCAGCGACACCGCGGACAAGGTGAAGCTGTGCGCCGACGCGGTTCAGCTGGTGGGCTTCTCGCCGGACATGAGCGACCCGCAGAAGGCGCTGGAGGACACCCAGGCCAAGGCGAAGGAGCTCGAGACGCTGGCGAACTCCGCGCCGGACGAGCAGGTGAAGAAGGCTCTCGAAGAAGCGGCCAACGGCATGCAGAACGTCAGCTCCGCGGCGGACTGGGTGCAGCAGAAGGCCGACCTCGTCGCGAAGGTGTCGGCCGCCTGCGGCGGATGAGCACTTGAGCCCTGTTGCACTCCTCCGGTGGCGGCTTAGGCTTTAGCGCGTTCATCGCGCAGGCCTCACGCCGCACACCGGAGGTGTTGCAGCACCATGCAAGCAACAGTGGGTGACAGGCTTCACGTCCACAGCCGTTCCATCGGACTCGAGGAGCGCCTCGGCGAGATCCTCGAAGTGCGCGGGACCGACGGACATCCGCCGTACCTCGTCCGCTTCAACGACGGGCACGAAGGTCTGGTGTTCCCCGGACCCGACTGCGTCGTCGAGCCGCGGGGCTCCGTCTAACCCGGTACCGGCTACCCCAGCACGGTCGCGATCAGCTCCTCGGCCAGCTGAGGAGTCGCTGCCGCCACGCCCGACCACCGGTGGGTCAGGTCGGGCTCGAACGTGAACGGCCGCCCGTGCAGGTCGACCAGCACCCCGCCCGCCGCGGGGACGGTGACCAGAGCCGTCGCGAGGTCCATGATGCGGTGCGTGTCGCTGCCGGGATCGATGAACGCGTCGACCGTGCCCTCCGCGACCAGCATGGTCTCCAGGCAGGTCGTGCACAGCACACGGATGCGGTCCGCGCTGTTCGCGATGCGCAGCCACGCGTCCTGAGTGCCTGTCTTCGGACGCATCAGGCACACGGACGCGCCCTTCAACGTCGTGCGGCCGGTGGTGCGGAACGCCGTCGGCACTCCTGCGCGCGCATGCCACGCACGGCCCGTGTCGAACCACGTCGTGAGGGCTTCTTTCGCCGTGCCGTCTTCCACGAGCGCACCGGCGAAGCACGAGAGAGGCACCCCGAACGCGGCGTTCGCGGACCCGTCGACCGGGTCGACGACGAGGGTGATCGAGGAGCCGTTGTCGACGAACCCGGCCTCTTCGGAGAGCAGGTTCACGCGGTTGCGGTGGATGGACTCCAGTATCGCGTCCTCGACGATGCGGTCGACGCGCATCGTCGGTGTTCCGTCGGCGCCGTCCGCGACTTCCTCGCGGAGTTCGAGGCGCGTGTGCAGGGTGCGGGCACGCCCGTACGCCGCCGACGCCGCGCGGGCGGCGTCGGCGAGCGCGGGGTGCACGTCGTCGGAGAGCTGTGGCTGGGGAACGTCCCAAGGAATCAGCACGTTCCCCACACTGCCACGAAGAACTCAGATCAGGCCGAGACCCTTGACCGCGTCGCGCTCCTCGACGAGCTCGGCGACCGAGGCGTCGATGCGGGCGCGCGAGAACTCGTCGATCTCCAGGCCCTGGATGATCTCGTACGAACCGCCCGAGGTGCGGACGGGGAACGACGAGATGATGCCCTCGGGCACGCCGTACGAGCCGTCCGACGGGATGGCCATCGAGGTCCACTCGGTGCCGTTGACCCAGTCGTAGATGTGGTCGATGGCGGCGTTCGCGGCCGAAGCGGCGGAAGACGCGCCACGGGCCTCGATGATCGCCGCACCGCGCTTGGCGACGGTCGGGATGAAGTCGTTCTCGAGCCACGCCTGGTCGTTCACGGCCTCGGCGGCGGTCTTGTCGCCGACCTTGGCGTGGAACAGGTCCGGGTACTGGGTGGCCGAGTGGTTGCCCCAGATCGTCATGTTCTGGATGTCGGTGACCGCGACGCCCAGCTTCTTGGCGAGCTGCGACAGGGCGCGGTTGTGGTCCAGGCGCGTCATCGCGGTGAAGCGCTCGCGCGGGACGTCCGGCGCGTGCTGCTGGGCGATGAGGGCGTTGGTGTTGGCCGGGTTGCCGACCACGAGCACCTTCACGTCGTCCGCGGCGCCGGCGTTGATCGCCTCGCCCTGCGGCTTGAAGATGCCGCCGTTGGCCTCGAGCAGGTCGCCGCGCTCCATGCCCTTGGTGCGGGGGCGGGCGCCGACGAGCAGGGCCACGTTCACGCCGTCGAACGCGGTCTTCGCGTCGTCGGTGATCGTGATGCCCTTGAGCAGCGGGAAGGCGCAGTCGTCGAGCTCCATCGCGGTGCCCTCGGCGGCCTTCAGCGCCGGGGTGATCTCCAGCAGCCGCAGGTTGACCGGGGTGTCCGGACCGAGCAGGTGGCCGGAAGCGATGCGGAACAGCAGTGCGTAGCCGATCTGGCCGGCGGCACCGGTGACAGTGACGTTCACGGGCGTGCGGGTCATGAGCCTTCCCGAATGACGGTCCTCGTTGACGTCGGGCAGGTCGCCCGGCGTCCCGCACGTTACCAACACGGGGGTTCTGCGAGAGTGTGAGAGTGGACAACCTGGTCGAAGAGGTCGGCGAGGACTACGCCGACGCCAACCTGCCTGATCAGCAGTGGGAGAAGCGGTCCTTCACCGACTGCGACTTCACCGAGGCCGATCTCCGCTCACTGGTGACGAGCGGGTGCACGTTCACCCGGTGCGACTTCACCCGGACGGACCTCGGCGAGTCGGTGCACACGGCGACGGCGTTCCGGCAGTGCACCTTCGACCGCACGGTGCTCACCCGGTCGGCGTTCAACTCGTGCAGCCTCATGGGGTCGAACTTCGTCGACTGCGTGCTGCGGCCCATCACCTTCACCGAGGTGGACTTCACGCTGGCGTCGTTCGTGAAGGCACCGCTGTACGACCTGAAGCTCGGTGGTCAGCGGTTCCGAGAGACGAACCTGAGCGAGGCCGACCTGCGCAACACCGACCTGAGCCAGGCCGACCTGATGGGCGCCCGGCTGCTCGACGCGAAGCTCGACGGCGCGGACCTGCGCGGGGCGAAGATCGACGCGAACGGGCTCCGGCAGGCGAAGCTCGCCGGAGCCCTGATCGACGTCGACACGGCGATCGCTTTCGCCGCGGCCTACGGCCTAGTTGTCAGCTGATCCCGTGATCTCCACCAGGACGCCGTCCGCGACCATCTCCTCGACGGCCTTCGGCAGCAGGTAGGCGGTGCCGCCGCCCGGCTGCTCGAACCACGGCACGGCCACGCCGGTCAGCACCTCGAGCGGGCGGCGCAACCGGTACACGCGGTACGGGCGGTTGATCCACGACGGCACGAGGCTGCGTTCCGGGAACGGCGTGCCCGCCACGTAGACGAGGTTGCCGGTCTGGTCGCCGTAGCGGTCGACCTCGGTGCCCGCCGGCAGCTCGAACATCTGCTTGTGGCGGAACAACGTGAGCGGCGGCTCGCCCGCGAGCGGCGAGATCGGGAACTTCCGCTTCGCCGGTTCCTCCTGCGCCACGGCGGCGGCGACCGGCGACGGTGCCTGCTGCGGTGCGGGAGGCGGCACGGACTGCACCTGCGTCGGGGCCGCGGCCTGCGGCATCGGCGCGACCTGCGGCATCGGCGCGGGCGGGGTCTGCGGCGGCAGCGGCGGGCGCTGCGGTGGCACGGGACGGCGCGGCGGTTCCTCGCGGAAGCCGTTGGTCATCGGCCGTTGCGGAGCGCCCCTCGGCGGGATCGTGCGGAAGTTGCCCAGCACCAGCCTGCCGATCAGGTACGCCGACGCGTCCTCGACCTTGTCGAACCGCACCGGGTTCTTGGGGCCGTGGTCGAACCAGGCGACCTCCCAGCTGTCGCCCTCGAGGCGCAGCGTCCAGGTGCGGTCGGCCGGTTCGCCGCCGATCCGGAACACGCCGTGCGGCACGTTCAGGTCGTCGAGCGCGCGGCGGGTGCCCGCCAGTTCGCGGTCCTCCTCCTGCGTGACCTGCCGCGGCGGCTTCACCGGCTCCGGTTCGGGCTCGGGTTCCGGCTCCGGTTCGGGCTCGTTGAACAGCGCCGCGTCGAACTGGGTGGTCTCCTCCGAACGCGTCGGAGCGGGCGCGACGGCCGCCACGGGCACGGCGGCGACCACGGGCGGTGCCTCGGGCTCCGGCTCGAAGTGCGAGTCGAGCCGGGAGTCGAAACGCGTCTCGAACTCCTCGTCGAACTTCGCCGCCTCGAACGACGTCGTCGACTCGATCTCCTCTTCGGCGAGGTCGGGCTCGTCCTCGCCGACCGGGACGACCGGGTGTTCCTCGGTGACCTCGGCCGGGCTCTCGAGCGGCTCGTCGAGGACCGGGCTCCACGCCATCGTGTCCTGCATGGCGTCGCGCGGGCGTTCCTCGGTCTCGGCCTCGATGTGGTCGGTGACCTCTGCTTCGCGGTGGTGCGTGAGGAGTTCTGGCTCCGCCTCGATGTGGTCGGTGAGCTCGGCCTCCCGGTGATGCGTGAGGAGCTCGGGCTCGTCGGGCCCCGCGGTGGGGATCTCGGGTTCCTCGGGAACGTCCACGTCGTGACGTTCGTCCTCGGGTTCCGTTTCGTTCGGCTTCTCGGCGACGGGTTCCGGGGCGGTCTCGGGGACGACCTCGGCGGCCGGCTCCTCCTCCAGGTCGGCCGGGTGCGGCGCGAAGAGGTCCATGCCCGCGCCGTAGGTGTCGCGCAACGTCCTGTCGTCGACCGTGTCCGGCACGCCGTCGGAGTCGAAGACCACCCGGTAGGGCGGCCCGTCACCGGCCAGCGGCGGCGTGGCCACCGCGATCGTCTCGCCGAGGTCCGGCTCCGGCTCGGGGCGCGGCTGCTCGGCGGCGCGCGGCGGCTCGGGGTAGAGGGGCTCGAAGTCGTACTCCTCCTCCGGCTCCTCCTGCTCGGCCTCGAACTTCGGCGCCGCGACGTACTGCGTCTCCTCGGCGGCGGCGAGTTCGGGCTGCGGCTTGCGCTCCGGTTCGCGCTTCGGTTCGGGCTCGACCGGCACGGGCACCACGGTGCCGGGAGGCGCGGCGGGCGCTCCCAGGTTCGCGGCGGCGGCGAGCCTCGACTCCTCCGAGACCTCCGGCAGGGCGAACCCGGCGCCACGCGCGCGTTCGACCAGCTCGGGCTCGGGCGGCACGCCGTACTTGCGCAGGTAGTACGCGACCCCGGCGGGCCAGATCCACACGCCGTCGGTCTGGAACCCGGACGGCACGACCGGCGGCGCGTCCGGGTGCAGCACGTCGTTGTCGAAGCCGCGCCCGGCCACGGCGACCGGGGCGTTCGACAGGTACGTGAGCAGCGGCGCGACCTCGGGCTCGGGCACCGGCGGCCGGTTGACCGACGGACGGCCACCCGGTCCGGCGCCGTCGAACACGCGGACGGTGCGGAAGGCCGGCGTCGGCGGGTTCAGCCTGCGGCGCAGCCAGTCGGGGACGTTCTCCTCGGCACGCGGGAAGAACCGCATCTCGTCGATGTACGCCTGTTGCGGAGGAGGCGTCTGCCAGCTCGGCTCGGCGCGGTCGAAGTCGAGGTTGTAGCTCGACGGGTGGTCGAGCTGGTAGCGGGCGTTGGTCCAGCTGCCACGGCCTTCGCGGTGCATGCCGGCACGCAGCCGCGCGAACAGCGAGGCCACCTCCTGCGGCGCCTGCCAGGCGCGCTTGCTCCCGTCCTGCAGCCGGAGCTCGGCCTCCAGTTCGAAGTACCGGCCG
Source organism: Lentzea sp. HUAS12 (assembly GCF_024125735.1). Lineage (NCBI taxonomy): Bacteria > Bacillati > Actinomycetota > Actinomycetes > Pseudonocardiales > Pseudonocardiaceae > Lentzea > Lentzea sp. HUAS12. The sequence goes on along the minus strand of NZ_CP099738.1, from coordinate 7,793,407 downwards.
GTGGCTCGGTACTGGGCGATCACGCTTCGCCAGTCCTCTGGTGCGGCCCGCATCAGAGTCAGGCCGATCTGCTTGACGAGAGCGTCCTGCTCGGTCGGGTTCAACGGCTTCGGCTCGGACACGCCAACATCTTCCCCCGCAACTCGCCGGATCGCACACGTCCCCCGCCACTGCGCCGAACGGTGGAGGCCCGACCATAACGTGGTCGACGTGCAAGGTTAAAGCTGATCAAGAACACTCTCGACCCCTCTGGAGGCGCTGTGACGCGGTCCGCGCAGGTGACCGGCGGTCTGCTGGCGGCGGCGGGCGGTGTGGCGATCGCGGTGCAGGCGCGCGTCAACGGTTCGCTCGCCCAGTCGCTCGGCAACGGGCTGGTGGCGGCGTTGATCTCGTTCGCCGGCGGGTGGTTCGTGCTGCTCGCGGTGGTCCTGACGCGACAGTCCGGCCGCGACGGCCTCCTGCGGCTGCGGGACGCGCTGCGCGGGCGCCGCATCCGGTGGTGGGAGTGCGTCGGCGGGATCAGCGGCGCGGTGCTCGTGGGCTCGCAGGGACTCGCGGTCGCGACGATCGGTGTGGCGGTGTTCACGGTCGCGGTCGTGATCGGGCAGGTCGTGAGCAGCATGGTCGTGGACAACCTCGGGGTCGGGCCCGGCGAGCCGAAGCCGATCACGAGGACCCGCGTCGCCGGGGCGGCCGTCGGTGTCGTCGCCGTCACGATCGCGGTGTCGGACCAGTTCACGTCCCCCGGCGGGTTGTGGCTCGCGGTGCTGCCGCTGGTCGCGGGCCTGCTGATGGGCTGGCAGCAGGCGGTGAACGGGCTGGTGCGCGAGGCCGCCGACAACTCGATGGCGACGATCCTGGTGAACTTCAGCGTGGGCACGGCGGCGTTGCTGCTGGTCAACGCCGTGACGTGGAGCGGGGTCCCCGGCGCGTTCCCCTCTGGCTGGTGGCTCTACCTCGGCGGCCTGCTGGGCATCGTCGGCGTGGGTGGCGCGATCGTGTCGGTGCGGTTCATCGGCGTGCTGATGGTGGGGCTGTGCGGGGTGTGCGGCCAGCTCATCGGGGCCGTGCTGCTCGACGCGGTGAGCGGGCACCTGGCGTTGCCGACGCTCGTCGGCGTGGTGCTGACGCTGGTGTCGGTGGGCGTCGCCGCACTGCCCAGTGGGAGGATGAGGGCGTGACTGCGACGCTGCTCAACGGCAACGAAACCCGGAACGCGCTGTTCGAGGACCTCAAGGCGCGGGTCGCCGCGCTGCCCGGCTCGGTCGGTCTGGCCACCGTGCTGGTGGGCGACGACCCCGGCTCGCACTCGTACGTCAAGGGCAAGCACCGCGCGTGCGAGAAGGTCGGCATCAAGTCGATCCGGCGCGACCTGCCCGAGTCGACGACGCAGGAGGAGCTGGAAGCCGTCATCGACGAGCTGAACGCGAACCCCGAGGTCACCGCGTACATCGTCCAGCTGCCGCTGCCGAAGCACCTGAACGCGAACGCGATCCTGGAGCGCATCGACCCGGCCAAGGACGGCGACGGCCTGCACCCCGTCAACCTCGGCAAGCTCGTGCTCGGCGAGGAGGCGGCGCTGCCCGCGACCCCGCGCGGCATCGTGGAGCTGCTGCGCCGCTACGACGTGCCGCTCGCCGGCGCGAACGTCACCGTGGTCGGCCGCGGCGTCACCGTGGGCCGCCCGATCGGCCTGCTGCTGACCCGCCGTTCCGAGAACGCCACCGTGACGCTGTGCCACACCGGCACGAAGGACCTGGCCGCCGAGGTGCGCCGCGCGGACATCGTGATCGCGGGCGCGGGCAGCCCGGGCCTGATCACCGCGGACATGGTCAAGCCCGGCGCGGCCGTGGTCGACGTCGGCATCACCCGCACCGAGGCGGGCCTCGTCGGCGACGTGGCACCCGAGGTCCGCGAGGTCGCCGGCTGGCTCGCCCCGATCCCCGGCGGCGCCGGCCCGATGACCGTCGCGATGCTGCTCACCAACACCGTTGAAGCCGCCGAGCGCGCCCATGCAGCGGTCTGACGCGCAGGCGCTCATGGGCGAGACCCGCTGGCGTTCCGGTCCCGGCAAGCACCTGCCGTTCGCGCTGGTGCTCGGGGTCGGCGCGCTCGGGCTCGTGCGGATCTTCCAGTACCACTGGCGGCAGGGCGCCGTGCTGCTCGGCGTGTCGTTGCTGGTCGCGGCCGTGCTGCGGATCCTCGTGACCGACGAGCAGGCGGGTCTGATCAAGATCCGCGGCCGCGGCATGGACGCGTTCCTCTACTCGACGCTGGGCGTCGTGGTGATCGCCGTCGCGCTGACGATCACCGGCGGCCCGCTCAGCCGATAGCCCGGTCGACCATCACCTCGACGAACTCGTCGAGGTCCACGGCTGACGCCGCCGCGTCCGGCAGCGTCAGCCGTTCGTAGATGAACCCCGTCATCGCGAAGTACATGATCATCACGGTCATCCGGTCGCCGGGCAGCTCCGACTCCTCGTTGAACGCGACGTTGAACTCGATGCCCTCGGCGATCGTCTTCGTGAGCGAGGCCCGCAGGTCCGGCCTCCTCGTGGCCTCCAGCCGCAGCTCCATCATCGCGAGGTAGCAGGCCTTGTCGGCGTCCGCCCGCTTGATGATGTCGTGCATGAACTTCACGCTCAGAGCCTGGTCGCGAGGCGCGCTGAGCGACTCCGCGACCGACTCGTCCGACGGCATGAGCCTGATGTGCACACGCATCATCACCGCGGACATCAGCTCGTCGCGGTTCGCGAAGTAGTTCGACGCCGTGCCCGCCGGCACCTCCGCCTTCGCGTCGATCGCGCGGTAGGTCAGTCCCCGCGCGCCCTCCTCGGCCAGGACGTCGATCGCCGCGTCCAGCAGGGCCGTGCGCCGTGCCTCGTTCCGGACCACGTTTCCTCCTTGACAACCACTACAGCCATAGTACTACGGTTGTCGTGGTTGACACGACTGAGGGGATGATCGTTTTGCGAAAGCTCGTCTACTACGTGGCCGTCACGCTCGACGGGTACATCGCGGCCGAGGACGGGACCTTCGACGGGTTCGTCTTCGAGGGCGACCACATGGCCGGCATCAACGCGCACTACCCGGAGACGGTGCCCAGCCAGGCCCGTGACCTGGTCGGACTGACCGACGCGCCGAACCGGCACTTCGACACGGTGCTGATGGGCCGCCACACCTACCAGGTGCCGGGCGGACTGGCCTCGCCGTACGCGCACCTGCGCCAGTTCGTCGTCTCGACACAGGTGAGCGACACCCCCGACGACGTCGAGGTGATCCGCGAGGACGTCGTCGGGCGCGTGCGGTCGCTCAAGCAGGAGGACGGTCTCGACATCTGGCTGTGCGGCGGCGGCAAGCTGGCCGCCGAACTGCTGCCCGAGATCGACGCGCTGCTGCTGAAGATCCACCCGGTGGTGTTCGGGCGCGGAATCCCGTTGTTCGACGGAAAAGCCGACATCAGGAAGTTCCGGCGCACGGACGCACGACTGTTCGAGAGCGGAGTTTCGTTCATGACCTACGAACGCGCCTGAAATAAATGATTGACGGCGGGCCCGGCCCGCCGCAATACTCGTTGCACACACCGAGCCGAAAGGGGACCGCGATGACCAGCACGCCGCAGCGCCGACCGTCGTCGCGACCGTTCGCGCAGGTGAGCTCCTTGTAGTGGCGTGATGTCAGGCCACTGCGGGAGCCGCCCGTCGGGAAACCGACCAGGGCGGCTCTCTTTTTGTTGCGCATTTTTCTTGCCCTTGTAGCTCAATGGAGAGAGTGCGGCGCTACGAACGCCGAGATTCAGGTTCGACTCCTGGCAGGGGTACTCGCGGATGCGAGGGAGACGGCAACCCGCCTCATTTGGGATGAGGAAACACCGCGTTCGACTCGCGGGCATCCGACAACGTGAAGTCGACAGGGCGGATGGGCCAACGAGGCCCGTCCGTCACCCACAAGTCTGATCCGACCGTGCAACCTCCCTCGGACCGGCGCGTCCTCTGCTTCGCTGGGACGAAACGAATCTGGGGGGATTCTCATGACCTGCGTCAGCCGTCGCACAGTCCTGCTCGCGGGCGCCACCGCGGCAGCCGCGACCGCCCTTCCGAACACCGGTGCCGCGCACGCCGCGGCGTCGAGCGCGGCGAACCTGCCGGGTGACGGCAGCTTCGTCACCATCATCGCCCACACGGACGACGACCTGCTGTTCATCAACCCGGACATCCAGCCGTCCGTCCTCTCCGGACTGCCGGTGCGGACGATCGTGCTGACCGCGGACCAGAACGAGGGAGCAGGAGGCCTCTCGCGCGAGGAACTGTCCGCGAGCGTCCAGGAGGGACAGCGCTCCGCCTACGCGAAGCTCGCCGGCCAACCGAACAACTGGACCCGCGGCACCAAAGAGGTCGCGACCATGATCCTGGAGATCGACACCCTCGTCGGAGCACCGAACGTCCAGTTGCTCTACCTCAACATCCCCGACGGCGGCGACACGCTTCCCGAGCACAACGAGTCGCTCAAGAAGCTCTGGGAGGACCCGAACCACGTCGCGCCGGTGATCATCCCGACGGGTGGGCCGGTCCAGGTCCAGCAGTGGTACAACCAGGCCGACGTGAACAACGTGCTCCTCGCACTGCTCGAGGAGTACCAGCCGACGATGATCCGCATCCAGGACCCGTCGCCGAACGACGGGTTCGCGGGCCAGTTCAACGAGCACAACGACCACATCCACGCGGCCAGGTTCGCGACGAGGGCCGTGAAGGCCTACGAAGGCACGGACGCCCGCGGCTTCGCACTGCTCACGCGGTACCGCTGCTACAACATCGGCGCGTCACCGGTCAACGTGCCCGCCGCACTGGCCGGGCCGAAGTCCGAGGCCTACCAGGCGTACGCCGCCCACGACCCGGTCACCGGTCCCACGTTCGACGGCCACGTGTTCCGCAACTACCACCGGTGGCCCGTCGTCGCGCCGTGGGCGGTCGTCGACGGCGGAGGCAGGCTGCACGCGTTCGTCGCCGCCGGCGACTCGATCATGTGGTGGCACCAGGCCACCGGCGCGGCCTGGACCGGCCCGGTGTTGTTGCGCGCCGGCACGTTCGCGCCGGGAGTCGGTGTGGCCGTCAACGGGTCGGGGCTCGTGCAGATCGCCGTCCTGGACCTCGACACCGGCTCGATCCTCGTGTCCGGCCAGACCTCGCTGACCGGTGGGTTCGACACCTGGACCGACGTCGGCAACCCGGACGGCGCCACCCCCGCGCTGGGCACGCCGAGCCTCGTGCGCAACGGCGACGACGGCATCGAACTGCTCGCGATCAACCAGGCCGATGGCATCAGCAACGCCTGGCAGAACCCCGACGGCTCGTACAGCGGCTGGGTGGGGCTGACGGGCAACACGGGCATGATCGTGGGACCGCCCGTCGGGTACACCTCGCCCACCCGCCGCACGCACCTGTTCGCCGACGCCAACGGCCAGGTCGAGCACTGGCACCAGAACCAGGGCGCGGCGTTCACGCACGAGCCCATCGGATCGGTGGAGTGCACGCACGCGCCGGGTGTCGCGACCCAGGGCGACCGGGTCCGCGTGCTCGTCCGCGAACACGGCGACGGCGCCATCGGCACGGTCGCCGAGGGCTCGAGCAACGGCACGTTCAGCCCGCTGGCCCACATCGGCGGGCACGGCGGCCTTGGACCGGTCGCGGCGGTCACGTCCGGCCACGGGTCGCAAGCGCTCGTGATGGCGTTCGCGCGCAACGACAACTACGGCATCAGCGTGACGCACCAGAACGCCGCAGGCACGTTCGGGACTTGGCAGGACCTCGGCGGGTACGCGGAGATCGGGCCTGCCGCAGTGCGCGACAGCATGGACCTCATCAGGGTCCTCGTCGTCGGGCCGGACGCGAAGCTCTACGAGCGCAAGCAGAGTGCGACCGGCATCTCGAGCCCGTTCGGGCCGTGGCAGGTCTGCGGCAGCTAGCTGTGATGTTCAGGGAGGTTGGTCGACCGTGTGACGGGTGGCCGACGTCGGAGGGCCTTCACCTGTCTTCGCGACGGGCCGTCACCGGTTCGATCTGGAACAACGTCCCTGGACATCACAGCTAGCCCCACGATGCCGGTAGCCGGGCACGGCGCCCGGCTACCGGCATCGGTGTGCAGGTCAGCGAAGCTGTTGCAAGAAGGAGCTCCACGCATCAGAGGAGATCCCCAGTACAGGCTGATCGGATCGCCGATCCTTGCTGTCACGCACCAGGACGCCACGAGCGTCGAGGTTCACCTCGACACAGCTGCCCGAATCGTTGGAGTAGCTGCTCACGAACCACCCGCGGGGACAACGGGGCAACGCAGAGACTTCCTGGTCGATCAATCCAACTCCTCGATGCGCTGGTGAATCAGTTCCAATGACTTCTGTGTGCTCAATGCACGGTCCTGCGCGTCCATGAACGTGAGCTTGATGTCCCTCACCTGGCTGCTGTCGTCAGTGATGGCGCGCGTCGTCACGGACTCCTGATACATCACCGTCGGCAGTCTGGCCACCGGGAAGTCGATGAGCTGAACGGTCGACGACCCGAACAGCCCACATGCCTCGGCGGTGAACGGGATGATCCGAACCTCCAGTCCGTCCCGGTTGCCTTCGATGCTGCGCGCCAGGTGCTCCAGTTGACGACGGAGCACAGCGGGCCCGCCGATCTCCTGCCGAAGGGCCGCCTCGCTGATGACGGTGACCAGTCGCAGCGGCGATTCTCCGACAAGCCGCTCCTGCCGCCGCTGCCGGACTTCGATTCGCTGGTCGACCTCGACGGTTCGGGTGGTGAGGGCAGGGGTCATGATGGCTCGGGCGTAGTCGGCCGTTTGGAGCAGGCCAGGGATCAGCAGGCTCTCGTACCAGCGGATCGTCTCGGCGCCGGCCTCCAGGCCGATCAACCGCTGGAGGCCGCTGTCGAGCAGGCTCCCGTACCGCGTCCACCAGCCGCGCTCTTTGGCCGCCTCGCGCAGGCTGAGCATCTCCTGCCTGTCCTGCGCATCGCAGTCGAGCAGGTCGAACAGTTTGATCAGGCTCTCCTCGGAGAGGACCCTGCGCTCGTTCTCGACGGCGGACCAGTAGTTGCGCGTGAAGCCGAGCGCCTGGGTGATGGTCCTGACGTCCACGCCCTCCCGTTCACGCTGCTCCTTCAGCCGGAGCGCGAGCTCCCACCCCGCGACCACTGGTGACGTCGGCATCGGCACGGCCTCCCCCGTTCGTCGGCATCTGGCCTGGCTGGACCGCACGGGTATGTTACGCCGTTAAGCTAACCGGGCGGATATCCGGTTACCGTAACCTCGTGCTATGGCGTCACCCGTGACCGTCGCCCTATCGTGAGACGTGACTCGGCGTCAAGCCGAACTCGCGAAGGGGGAAACGATGAACGGGCTCTTACCCGAGCCGCGCGGCCCGAACGCCCCGGGCTCGGCAGGTGACGAGGTCCTGATGCTGGACACGGCCCACTGCACGATCATCGCCGTGGACATCGCCGGATTCGGGCAGCGCGACCCGAGCAACGCCAACCAGGTGCGGATGCGGCACGGCATGTACAAGGCGATCCACACCGCCTTCGACGCCGCCGGCATCCCCTGGTCGTCCTGCCGTGACGAGGACCGGGGCGACGGCATGCTCATCCTCGCCGCCGCCGACGTGCGGAAGAGGCCGTTCGCGGACCTCCTCCCGAACGTGCTCGCCGGGGAACTGGCCGCGCACAACCGGCTCCACCGGCCGCGGGAGCGGATAAGGCTCAGGCTCGCGCTGCACGCGGGCGAGGTCAACTTCGACCTGCACGGCGTGACCGGGTCCTCGATCAACCACACCTGCCGGCTCCTCGACTCCGACGCCGTCAAGGACGCGCTGGGGAAGTCCCCCGCGGTCCTGGCGATCATCAGCTCCGCGTGGTTCTTCGAGGACGTCATCCGGCGCAACGAGCTGAGCCGCCCCCAGGCCTACCGCCGGGTGGACGTGGTGAACAAGGAGACCCGGACCGAAGCCTGGATCCGCCTGGTCCGGCCCTCCGCCGCGCGCCGCCCGCAGGCGTCACCCCGCAGTGAGCAGAGCGCGTGAACGTCAGCGGAAGTCCCTCGACTTCGACGGGATGCGCAGGTCGAGGTGCTGCAGGCGGTCCGCCAGCACGCTGACCACGCCCTCCGCCGACTCCACCACGCCCCGCACGAGCATCGCGCCGCTGCTCCGCGCCACCCGCCGGTACCGCGCCCACAGTCCCGGCGAGCACACGACGTTCACCATCCCCGTCTCGTCCTCGATGTTCAGGAACGTGACGCCGCCCGCCGTCGCCGGTCGCTGCCGGTGCGTGACCGCGCCGCCGATCAGGACTCGCGTGCCCGGTTCCACGTCTCCCAGCGCCGTCACCGGGAGTGCGCCCATCGAGTCCAATGTGGACCGGACGAACTGGGTCGGGAAGCTGTCCGGGGACAGGCCCGTGGCCCAGACGTCCGCGACCGCCAGCTCCACGTCGTCCATGCCGGGCAGTGCGGGCGCGTCGACGCCCACCACGGTGCCGGGCAGGCGGTCGGACCTGATGGCGGCCACGGCGCCCGCCGCCCAGAGCGCCTCGCGGCGTTCGAGGCCGAAGCAGGCGAACGCGCCCGCAGTGGCCAGGGCCTCCACCTGGGTGGCGGTGAGCTGGACGCGGGTGCCGAAGTCCTCCATGTCGCGGAACGGTTGTGCGGCAACGACCTTCTCGGCGTCCGCCTCTCCCACGCCGCGGATCGCGGCCAGGCCGATGCGGACGGCCTGCGCTCCCTCGAACGGTTCCAGGCCCGCCCAGGGGAGCGAGCGGTTCACGCACGGGCCGTGGACCGTCACGCCGTGGCGGCGGGCGTCGATCACCAGTGACTGCGGTGAGTAGAAGCCCATCGGCTGGGCCCTGAGCAGGGCCGCGCAGAAGGCCGCCGGGTGGTAGAGCTTGAACCACGCGCTCACGAACACCAGGTGCGCGAACGACAGGGCGTGCGACTCCGGGAAGCCGAAGTTGGCGAACGCCAGCAGTTTCGCGTAGACGCGGCCGGCGAGTTCCTCACCGATGCCGTTCTGGGCGCAGCCCTCGTAGAAGCGGTCGCGCAGGCGTTCCATGCGGGCGGTCGAACGCTTGGCGCCCATCGCGCGGCGCAGTTCGTCGGCCTCGGCCGCGGTGAAGTCCGCCACGTCCACCGCGATCTGCATGAGCTGTTCCTGGAACAGGGGCACGCCGTAGGTCTTCTTCAGCGCGTTCTCCAGCAACGGGTGGTCGTAGTCCCACTTCTCGGTCCCGTTGCGGCGCCGGATGTACGGGTGCACCGAGCCGCCCTGGATCGGGCCCGGCCTGATCAGCGCGACCTCGACGACCAGGTCGTAGAACTCGCGCGGCTTCAACCTGGGCAGCGTCGCCATCTGCGCGCGGCTCTCCACCTGGAAGACGCCCACGGAGTCGGCTTTCTGCAGCATCTCGTAGACGCGCTGGTCGTTGAGGTCGAGGTGCCCGATGTCGACCTCGACGCCCTCGTGGTCGCGGACCAGGTCGATGGCGTAGTGCAGCGCGGAGAGCATGCCGAGGCCGAGCAGGTCGAACTTCACCAGGCCGATGGACGCGCAGTCGTCCTTGTCCCACTGCAGGACCGTGCGCTTGTCCATGCGCGCCTTCTCCACCGGGCACACCTCGCTGACGGCGCGGTCGCAGATCACCATGCCGCCGGAGTGGATGCCGAGGTGGCGCGGGAAGTTCTCCAGCTGTGCGGACAGTTCCAGCACGTCACGCGGGATGTCGCAGTCGTCGGTGGTGACGCCGAGCGGGCCCCACCTGTCGATCTGCTTGCTCCACGCGTCCTGCTGCCCTGGCGAGTGGCCGAGCGCGCGGGCCATGTCGCGCACCGCGGAACGGGCGCGGTAGGTGATGACGTTCGCGACCTGCGCCGCGTGCCTGCGCCCGTACTTGGAGTAGACGTGCTGGATCACCTCCTCGCGCCGGTCGGACTCGATGTCGACGTCGATGTCGGGAGGGCCGTCGCGGGCGGGCGCGAGGAACCGTTCGAAGAGCAGGTCGAAGCTGACCGCGTCGACGTTGGTGATGCCGAGCGCGAAGCACACCGCGGAGTTCGCCGCGCTGCCCCTGCCCTGGCAGAGGATGTCGTTGTCCTTGCAGAACTTCACGATGTCGTGCACGACGAGGAAGTAGCCGGGGAAGCCGAGTTGCTCGATGATCCTCAGCTCGTGCTCGATCTGCCGGTACGCCTTCTCGTGGTGGTCGCCGTACCGGCGGCGCGCACCCTCGTAGGTGAGCTCGCGCAGCCAGCTGATCTCGGTGTGGCCGCGGGGCACGTCGAACGGCGGCAGCTTCGGCGCGACCAGCCTCAGGTCGAACGCCAGTTGCATGCCGAGCAGCGCGGCGTTGTGCACGGCGCCGGGAAAGCGGCGGAACCGGTGGAACATCTCCTCGCCGCTGCGCAGGAACGCGGCGGGTGACGGCGGCAACCAGCCGGCCATGTCGTCGAGACTGCTCCGCGCGCGCACGGCAGCCATCGCGGCGGCGAGCCTGCCGCGACTCGGGGTCGCGTAGTGCGCCGCATTCGTTGCCACGACGGGGAGTTGCAGCTTCTGCGCCATCGCGTTGAGGATGTCGTTGCGCCTGCTGTCCTCCGGCAGGCCGTGGTCGGTCAGCTCGACGTAGACGCGTCCCTTGCCGAACATGTCGGTGAGTTTGACGATCTCCTCGAACGCCGCCTCCGGGCCTTCTCGCGCGAGTGCCCGGCGGACGGTTCCCTTGCGGCAGCCCGTGAGCACGACGACGTCGCCCTTGGTGTCGGCCACGACCTGGTCGACGTCGTAGACGGGCTTGCCCTTCTCGGCGCCGTCGTCGAGGTGGCCGGTGGTGAGCGTGCGGCACAACGCGTGGTACCCGTCCTGCTTGCGCGCCAGGAGGAGCAGGTGGTCGCCCTCGGGGTCCGGTTCGCCGTTGGCGGGCCTGCTCAGACCGATGCTCAGCTCGGCGCCGAAGATCGTGTGCATGCCGAGTTCCTTGGCGGCCTCGGCGAACCGCACCACGCCGTACATGCCGTCGTGGTCGGTGATCGCGATGGCGTCGAGCTTGAGCCGTTGCGCCTCCTCGACCAGCTCCTCCGGGTGGCTCGCGCCGTCGAGCCAGCTGAAGTTGGAGTGGCAGTGCAGTTCCGCGTACGGCACGCGCTTGCGGGTGACCGCCATCTCGTCCGCGCGCAGCCGGAAACCCGGCGGGGCGGTGTACCGGTCGCGGCGCCACGACCACGCCGGGCTGTCGCCGCCGTCGGGTTTCTGCTTGCCCGGCTTGCCGGAGAGAGCCCGCTCCAGCTCGCCCCAGCGGACGGGCGGGTTATTCCAGCCCATCGATTTCCCTGCGAGGCAACGGAATCAACGTCTCCAGCAGATCCCAGTAGTCGTCCTGCATCAGTCGTACACCCCTTCCAGAAACCACCTCTGGTCCCTGCGGATCAGCAGGAACGCCTGGTCGTCCGCCTGCACCTGGACGCGTGCGGCCCGGTGCCTGTCCGGCGCCCACCACCGCTCGTCGACCGGCCACGGACCGGCCCACGCGGTGACCTCGCGCGTTCTTCCCCGGACGGTCAGCTTCTTCGGCTGAGCGGTGAGTTCGAGGCGTCCGGTCACGCCGATCTCGCCGCCGTTGCCGTCCTCCAGCTCCGCGGGGTCGTCGGCGAGCGTCGCGGGCGCCCTGGTGAGCCGGCCCGGCCACGGGTGGTCCGGGTTCCTCGTGGGGGTGCGTTCGTCGCCCCACGGCACGAGCCTGACCTGCTCCCGCGGGCCCCTGCCGCCGTCGATCACCGGGGTGAGCACGCCGTCCGGGCCGAGCAGGCCCTGGACGTGCAGCAACGCCCGCACCGCGCGTTCGTCGTCGTGACCCCACAGGCCGAGTTGGAGCGCGGTGCCGTCGACGACCTCGACCGGTTCGAGGGTGAGCGTGCGGATGCCGGAGGTGAGGCGTTCGCGGGTGAGCCAGCCGTCGAGCTGCCAGCGCACGCGGTCCGCGATCCCCCTCGGGGTCAACGGTTCCGCGGCCCGCCACACGCGCTGCAGCTCCTCGTCGTTCTCGGTGCGGGCGTGGATGCCGAGCCGCGTGCAGGCGAGGCTGCGCGCCGCGAGGTTCTCGTGCAGCCGTTCCGAGAGGAGTTTCGCGGCGAACGCGGCCGCGTCGACGCGCTCGACCGGTTCGTCGAACGTCTCGGTGACCGCGAGTTCCGGCGCGGGCCTGCGCTTGTCGAGCGGGCGTTCCGGCACCCCGCGCGCGAGCCGGTGCTGCCTCGTCGCCGGGCCGCCGAACCTCGTGGCCACCGCGTTCTCCGGCACGTCCGCGAACGCGCCGAGCGTCTTCAGGCCGAGCCTTCTGAGCAGGTCGACCAGTTCCGGTGCGTCGAGCTCGTGCACGCCCAACGGCCTGAGGAACTCCGGCGTGCGGCCCGGCGGCACGATCACGTTGCGGTGCGCGGCTTTCGTGGCCGCGAACAGGCTGTCCGCGGCACCGACCTGGGCTTCCGTGCCGGTGTGGGTCGCGATGTGGTCGACGATCCGTTCGGCCGCCTGCTCGGCCGACCCGAAGTAGCCCACCGGCCCCCGCGCGGGCACCGCCACCAGTCCGGGGTGCACGACCTCGATGCCGGGCGCGAGTTCCTCGACGGCCTCCGCGACGGGCTCGAAGAAACGGGCGTCGCGCTGCGGGTCGTGCTCGAACGTGACGAGCTCGGGGCACATCGCCTCGGCCGCGCGCCTGCGCATGGCCCTGCGGATGCCCTCCTTGCGCGCCACGGCCGACGTGGACACGATCTCGTTGCCGTCGACCACCGCCACCGGCACGTGCAGGGCGGTGCCGGTGGCGGTGCAGGCGGCGACGACGGGCCAGTCGGGGCACCAGACGGCGAGCAGACGCGGGTCCTTCACGCGGGCTGCTCTCGTGTTGTAGCCCGCCGGGCGGCCAGTTCGTCGGCCCGGTCCGGACCGGCATCAGCCGGCTCGTCGGAGCGGTCCGGTCCCCCGGCCACCAGCGGGAGCTCGATTTCCTCCTCGCCGAAGGTCAGCAGCACGTTCTTCGCGCGCCCCGCCGACCCGCGACCGCCGCTGCGCACGGCGATCTGCTGACGCCGCAACGTTTCCGCGCCGTCGTCCAGGGCGTTCCAGCTCACGGACTCCGCGGTCAGCTCCACGTCGGGCGAGGGCCAGGGCCCGAAGGCGATGAGCACTGCTTTGCGTTGGCGCGCACGGGCTGTCAGCCGGCGGGCCAGTGAGGGAGGGAGTGGGCAGGCGACGGCGACCAGGTCGATGCCGTCCAGCAGGGCCGCGATGACCGGGCCCGGATCGGAGCCGGGGCGCGGGACCAGTGCGAGGCGCTGCACCGCGACGCCCAGTTCGGCCGCAGCCAGCACCCCGAGCTGCGGCAGACCGACCACGGCGGCCCAGCAGCCGTCCGCGGTCGCACCCGCCAGCAGGGCGAGCAGCAACGATGTCGATCCGCCCACCGACACCGTGCTGCCACGCCGCAAGCCGCCCCACGGCAGCAGACCCGCCAGTTCCCCGCGAACCGGCAGGACCCGCCCCGTGGCGTGGTCGGTGGTGGTGCTGGTCAGCTCGCTGGCCGGGTTCACCCCGAGCTCGGACAGCGACGCCGTTGCCGACCTGGACACTCCACCCACCTCCCATCACGGACCGTGCGCACCCCTGTGCACGGCCGCCGAGGGAAGTTCGGCGACTTGCTTATTCGAACTCCTGTTCGAACGAACGAGATGATGTTAGCGCGTGAACGCACCCCTGTGTCAATGCCAGAGCGTCACCCTTTTGGTGGACACGGCCACACCGGTCCGGAGGGTCCTCTACGGTGCCCTGAGAGCTACCTGGAACTGGGGAAACCGTTGAACCAACCACCTCCGCACGGCTGGCACCGGCAGCCGGGGCCGCCTCCGCCTCCGCAGGGCTGGCAGCACCCACCGCCCGGCTGGCAGCAGTACCCGCCGCAGCCACCCGGGAAGAGCAAGGCACCGCTGGTGCTCGGCATCCTCTTCGGCGTGCTGCTGCTGGGCGGCGTGATCACCGCACTGGTGATCTACCTCAACGTGAACGAGGACGGCGGCAGCGAGAAGCGCGCCGACAAGCTGCCCGCGTTGTGCGGCAACGTGTCCGAGGCCGCGCTGGCCAAGGCGCACACGACGAACCCCAACGGGCTCATGTCCCGTGAGACGAAGCTGTCGAAGGGCACGCGCACGACCTGCTCCTGGAACCAGACCAAGGGCGTCGACGGCACGGGCCACCGCACCACCGACGTCTCCGTCGCCAACGAGCGGGAGGAGGCGGAGTCCGCCTTCAGCCGGTTGGTCTCGATGAACGCGGCCAACAACCAGGGCACGCCGCTGCAGAAGCCGATCGAGGGCTTGGGCGACGAGGCCGTGGTGGTCCTGGTGGAGACGAAGTCGGCGTTCACCGAACTGTCGGTCATCGTGCGCAAGGGCGAGATGGTCGTCGAGGTCGACCACTCCGGGTGGGACGCGGGGCTGTTCGCCAACACGAAACCGGACCCGGCGGAGCTGGAGGCGGCCGCGAAGGGGATCGCCGAGGAGATGGTGGGGAAGCTCTGAGCGGTGGGGCCCTCTTCCGGCGGAGGCGGCCCCACCCACGCGAAAGGGCCGCCCCCGACGGGAACGGCCCTTCCCAGCGAAACCTCAGTGGGCGAAGTGCCGCGTGCCCGTCAGGTACAGCGTGATGCCCGCTTCCTCGGCCTTGGCGATGACCTCGGGGTCGCGCACCGACCCGCCGGGCTGCACGACCGCGCGCACGCCGGCCTCCAGCAGCACCTCGAGGCCGTCCGGGAACGGGAAGAACGCGTCGGACGCGCCCACCGCGCCCTTGGCCCGCTCACCCGCGCGCTTCACCGCGAGGTGCGACGAGTCGACGCGGTTGACCTGGCCCATGCCGACGCCGACCGTCGCACCGTCGTTCGCCAGCAGGATCGCGTTCGACTTCACCGCGCGGATGGCGCGCCACGCGAACTCGAGGTCCGCCAGCGTCTTCTCGTCCGCGGGCTTGCCGGCCGCCAGGGTCCAGTTCGCGGGCGAGTCGCCGGACGCGTCGATGGCGTCGCGCTGCTGCAGCAGCAGGCCGCCGGAGACGGGGCGCATCTCGGCGCCGCCGCGGGACGGGGCCTGCGCCACGAGGAGGCGCACGTTCTTCTTGCGCTGCAACACCTCGACCGCACCGTCCTCGAAGGACGGTGCGATGACGACCTCGGTGAAGATCTCCGAGACGAACTCGGCCATCTCGACGGTGACCTCGCGGTTCGACGCGATGACGCCACCGAACGCGCTGAGCGGGTCGCACTCGTGCGCCTTGCGGTGCGCGTCCGCGATGCTCAGCTCGGACACCGCGATGCCGCACGGGTTGGCGTGCTTGATGATCGCGACGCACGGCAGCTCGTGGTCCCACGCGGCACGCCAGGCGGCGTCGCCGTCGAGGTAGTTGTTGTACGACATCTCCTTGCCGTGCAACTGCTTCGCGGACGCGAGGCCGGTGCGGCCGTCGCCCTGCGTGTAGATCGCGGCGCTCTGGTGCGGGTTCTCGCCGTAGCGCAGGACGTTCGACCGGTTCCAGGTCGCGCCGACCCAGCCGGGGAAGCCGCTGCCCTCGTCGTCCGGCGCCAGCACGTTGCCCATCCACGAGGCCACGGCGACGTCGTAGGAGGCGGTGTGGCGGAACGCGTCCGCGGCCAGGCGCTGGCGGTCGGCCATCGTGAAGCCGCCCTCGCGGACGTTCTCCAGCACCCACTCGTAACGGGCCGGGTCGACGACGACGGCGACGTTGGCGTGGTTTTTCGCCGACGCGCGGACCATCGCGGGGCCGCCGATGTCGATCTGCTCGACGCAGTCGTCCGGCGAGGCGCCCGAGGCGACGGTCTGCGTGAACGGGTACAGGTTCACGACCAGCAGGTCGAACGGCGCGATGTCCATCTCGCGCAGCTGCTCGACGTGCGAGTCCTTGCGCAGGTCCGCGAGCAGACCGGCGTGCACGCGCGGGTGCAGCGTCTTCACGCGGCCGTCGAGGCACTCGGGGAACCCGGTGACCTGCTCGACCGGCGTCACGGGGACGCCCGCGTCGGCCAGCACCTTGGCGGTGCCGCCGGTGGACACGACCTCGACTCCGGCCGCGTGCAGGCCGGTGGCCAGTTCCAGCAGGCCGGCCTTGTCGGAGACCCCGATCAGGGCCCGGCGTACCGGTCGCCTCTCGGCAGGAGTGGTCACGGGATGCTCACCTTTCGTCCGTTCACGGTGCAGCCCTCGCGGGCGAGCCTGCCGACTGTCTCGACGAGCAGCCGACGTTCGACGACCTTGATGCGTTCGTGCAGGGTCTCCTCGGTGTCGCCGGGTTCGACGACCACGGCCTCCTGCGCGAGGATCGGCCCCGTGTCGACGCCCGCGTCGACCAGGTGCACCGTCGATCCGGTGACGTGCACGCCGTAGGCCAACGCGTCCCGCACGGCGTGCGCGCCCGGGAACGACGGCAGCAGCGCCGGGTGGGTGTTGATCATCCGGCCGCCGAAGCGGGCGAGGAACCGCTCCCCGATGATCTTCATGAAACCGGCGGACACGACCAGGTCCGGCTCGTAGGACGCGACCGCCTCGGTCAGCGCCGCGTCCCAGGCCGTGCGGTCGGCGTGGTCGCGCAGCTTGACGGCGAAGTGGGGCACCCCGGCACGTTCGGCGCGTTTGAGGCCCTCGATGTTCTCGCGGTCGGCGCCGACGGCCACCACCTCGATCGGGAGGTCGGCGTCCAGCAGGGCCTGCATGAGGGTTCCGGAACCGGAGACGAGTACGACGACGCGCGCCGGTGTCGGAAGCCGAAGTTCGGTGCTCAGCGTCTACTCCTGGCGTTGCGGGTGTTGCAGCAGCTCAGGGGCAGTTTAGGCCGTCACCGTTCCGGCTTGGCGTCCAGGTCCTCCTCGGGCTCCATGCCCAGCATCTCGTCGAACTCCGCGTCGAGGTCTTCCTCCTCGTCGGCGGGTTCCTCGTCCTCGTCGACCGGCTCCTCGTCCACGACGTCCTCGACGTCCTCGACGTCTTCCGGCTCTTCCTCGTCGTACTCGTCCTCGTCGTAGTAGTCGTCGTCCTCGAGGTCCTCGTCGACCTCGAACTCGTCGGCGTCCACGACCTCGAGTTGCTCGAGCTGCTCGAACTGGTCGGTGAGCTCGTCGTCCTCGAACACCACGTCCGGATCGGCGGCTTCGGCGTCCTCGTCGTAGTCGGGCTCCACGAACTCGCTGCTGCCCGCGGCGACGGCGGCCTTCGCGCGGTTGCCCGCGAGCCAGGCCACCAGCGCGCCCGGCACCAGCACCCACACCGCCACGACCAGCGCGAGCAGGCCCGCGGGCACCGTCACCGGGTCGAACGCGCCTCCGGCGAGACGTCCGCCGGCCGTCGCGGCGAGCACCAGGCTGCCCACGCCCGCCGTGATCGCGGCCACCAGCACCGCG
The DNA here is from genome assembly GCF_024125735.1 of Lentzea sp. HUAS12. NCBI lineage: Bacteria > Bacillati > Actinomycetota > Actinomycetes > Pseudonocardiales > Pseudonocardiaceae > Lentzea > Lentzea sp. HUAS12. Next base: position 7,775,912 of record NZ_CP099738.1, on the reverse strand, counting down.
CGCAGCCTGGACGTCGGCCGGTCGGACACCTTGCGGCAGGTCCAGCCGACGACCAGGCCGAGCAGCAGCCCGCCCACCAGCACGGCCGGGCTCCACACGAACTCGCTCTCCGGCATGGCGGCCAGCAGCGGCACCGGGGGCACGTCACCGCCGGCGAACTTCAGCGGCGAGACCTCGACCGCGCCCATCGAGAACCCGGCGCCCACGACGTACGAGAAGCCCGCGATGATCGCGTTCGGCAGGTAGGCGAGGCACAGCAGGAACACGCCGAGGCCGACGCCGAACGACGGACCGGCGCCCGCGAAGAGCCCGCTGGTCGTCGGCCAGGACGCGGCGAGACCGGCCGCCACCGCCAGCGAACCGACGCTGACCAGTGCGAACAACGCCATGAAACCGGCGCGCAAGCCGTGCAGCGCCACCGGGTCGAGCTTGTCGAACACCACCTCGTACAGGCCGCAGCGGCGGGCGACGCCGAGCGTGGCGGCCAGTCCGGACACCGCGGCGCAGCCAAAGAACGCCACGGCCGGTGTGGCGCGCACGACGCCATCGCCCATCACCAGAGCGATCGCGCCGCCGACGACGGCGTGCGATCCGGCGATGCTCAGCACGACCCCGCGCGCCTGCAGCGGTTCGTAGAGGCCCAGGCGGTCGGCGGTGCCCGCGGCGGTGCGGCCGATCAGCAGCATCAGCAACGCCGTGGGCAGCAGCGGCAGCACGCCGAGCTGTCCCGACTCGAAGCGCAACGGCACGTGGTGTGCCGCCAGCCAGGCGGGAGCGGCGGCGCTGAGCACGCCCGACGTGGAGAACTCGGCGTACGTGGCCGTCGCGGAGATCAACGCGAGGACGGCGGCGACCGCGGCGTACCCGACGACCACCGATCCGACCGCGGCGGCGACCAGCACGCGAAGGCGTTCGGACCGCGAGAACTCCGGTGGGCGCACGGTGTTGACCTCGCGGGTCACATCGCGTTGCAGCACGGGCACTTCTCCACTGTGTCAGGCCGCCTGGTCCGAACGGGTCAGGCACGCCGGGTCATGCGACAGGGGTGGCACCGGAAGAAACCGGCACCACCCCTGAGGTCGAACGGTGTGCGGACCTTACTGCTGCGGTCCGCCGAAGCCGCCGGGCGGCGTGCCCGGCGAGCCGAACTGGCCCGGCTGCGGCATGAAGCTGGTCTGCTGCGGCGGCTGACCCGGCTGCGCGGGCTGCTGCGGCTGCTGACCGAACTGCTGCTGCTGGCCGAAGGACTGCTGCTGGGGCGCCTGCTGCTGCGGGGCCTGCTGCTGGTGCTGCGGGTGCTGGCCCTGCTGCGGGAACGCGCCCGACTGCGGGTTCCAGCCGCCCGGCTGGCCCTGCGGCTGGCCGGCGTACGGGTTCGCGGGCTTCGGCTCGAACTTCACGATGCCCTCGGCGAGCAGGAACGCGAGCACGACCGCGGCCGTCTCGAGCAGCGCGACGATGAGCAGCACGATGTCGAGGCCCTGCACGGACGGCGACTTGATGATGACCTGCAACTGCAGCAGGGTCTGCACGGCGGCCAGGATCGCGGCGACCGGCACGAAGCCCTTCGGCGTGCTCGGGAGCACCGACAGACCGGCGAGCAGACCCGCGGCGAGCAGGTACGTCACGTTGCCGCTGCTGACGTCGTCCGCGAACGCGACGAAGTAGGCGACCAGGCCGAGAGCCGCCGCGACCAGCGGGAGGATCTGGGCCAGGTTGATGTTGTTGGCACCGGAGGCCCCAGGGGCCGGCGGCGCTGCCTGGTGCTGTGCCGGACCCGGCGGCTGCTGTTGGGGTGCGCCGTAAGGCACGGACATGTCGAGGTCTCCTCCTCAAACCAGGGTGCGTCGTTTGACGCTAGCAGTGCTCTGCCGTCCGCTAAGACGATGGACCGATCATGCCGGTTCCGCCATACGAGCGAAGGCCGGACTCCGAAACTACTCGGAACCCGGCCTTCGTGTTGCTCTGCGTGTTGTGACACTCCCAGAAGCGGAGGTCAGAGCGCCTGCATGATCTCCCGCATCAGGGCGGCGGTCTCGGACGGCGTCTTGCCGACCTTGACACCGGCGGCCTCGAGGGCCTCCTTCTTCGCCTGCGCGGTGCCCGCCGAGCCCGAGACGATGGCGCCGGCGTGGCCCATGGTCTTGCCCTCGGGAGCGGTGAAGCCCGCGACGTAGCCGACGACCGGCTTGGTCACGTTCTCCTTGATGTACGCGGCCGCGCGCTCCTCGGCGTCGCCACCGATCTCACCGATCATCACGATCGCGACGGTCTCCTCGTCGGCCTCGAAGGCCTCCAGGGCGTCGATGTGCGTGGTGCCGATGATCGGGTCGCCACCGATGCCGATCGCGGTGGAGAAACCGAAGTCCCGCAGCTCGTGCATCATCTGGTAGGTCAGCGTGCCCGACTTCGACACGAGGCCGATCTTGCCGCTGCCCGCGATGTTCGCGGGGATGATGCCGGCGTTCGACTTGCCGGGGCTGATGATGCCGGGGCAGTTCGGGCCGATGATGCGGGTCTTGTTGCCCGTCGCGACGGCGTGCGCCCAGAAGTAGGCGGTGTCGTGCACCGGGATGCCCTCGGTGATGACGACGGCCAGCTCGATCTCGGCGTCGATCGCCTCGACCACGGCGGCCTTCGAGAAGGCCGGCGGGACGAAGATCACGGTCACGTTCGCGCCGGTGGCCTCCATGGCCTCCTTGACGGTGCCGAAGACCGGGAGGACGGTGCCGTCGAAGTCGACCTTCTCGCCCGCCTTGCGCGGGTTCACGCCACCGACGATGTTCGTGCCGGACGCGAGCATGCGCTTGGTGTGCTTGGTGCCCTCGGCACCGGTCATGCCCTGGACGATGACCTTGCTGTTCTCGTTGAGGAAGATAGCCATCGTTCTCAGACCCCCGCAGCCGCGAGTTCGGCGGCCTTGGCGGCCGCGTTGTCCATCGTGTCGACAACGGTCACCAGCGGGTGGTTGGCCTCGGCGAGGATCGCGCGGCCCTCCTCCACGTTGTTGCCGTCGAGGCGGACGACGAGCGGCTTGGTGGCCGAGTCGCCGAGGATCTCCAGCGCCTTCACGATGCCGTTGGCCACGGCGTCGCACGCGGTGATGCCGCCGAAGACGTTGACGAAGACGGAGCGGACGGCCTCGTCGCCGAGGATGACGTCCAGGCCGTTGGCCATGACCTCGGCGGACGCACCGCCACCGATGTCGAGGAAGTTCGCGGGCTTCACGCCGTACTGCTCACCGGCGTACGCCACGACGTCCAGGGTGGACATCACGAGACCGGCGCCGTTGCCGATGATGCCGACCTCGCCGTCGAGCTTGACGTAGTTGAGGCCCTTCTCCTTGGCCTTCGCCTCGAGGGGGTTCTCCGCCGCCTTGTCGACCAGCTCGGCGTGGGCCGGGTGGCGGAAGTCGGCGTTCTCGTCGAGCGTGACCTTGCCGTCGAGCGCGACGATCTTGCCCTGCGGGTCGCGGACGAGCGGGTTGACCTCGACCAGCGTGGCGTCCTCGGAGACGAAGGTCTCCCAGAGCTTCACGATGGTGTCGACGACCTGGTCCTTGACCTCGGCCGGGAAGTTCGCGGCGTCGGCGATCTCCGTCGCCTTGGCCACGTCGACGCCCTTGATGGCGTCGATGGCGATCTTCGCGAGGGCCTCGGGCTTGGTGGCCGCGACCTCCTCGATGTCCATGCCGCCCTCGACGCTCGCCATGGCGAGGAAGGTGCGGTTGGCGCGGTCGAGGAGGAAGGAGAAGTAGTACTCCTCCGCGATGTCGGAGGCGGGCGTCACCAGAACGCGGTGAACGATGTGCCCCTTGATGTCGAGGCCGAGGATGGCGGTCGCCTTCTCCTCGGTCTCCTCGGGGGTGGAAGCGAGCTTCACACCACCGGCCTTGCCGCGGCCGCCGGTCTTCACCTGGGCCTTGACGACGACGGCCTGGCCGAACTTCGCGGCGATGGCCTTGGCGTCGGCGGGGTTGGTGGCCACATCGCCCGGCAGTACCGGGACGCCGTGGGCGGCGAAGAGGTCCTTCGCCTGGTATTCGTACAGGTCCACTCGGGTCTCCTGCGACGTCGGTGTCGGAACACAACACCGCGCCTGGGTGGTCCTCAAGGGGCCAAGCGAACCCACTTGACGCGGCTGGGCCCAGACACTATCGAGCTGCGGGTACCGCTCGCACGCCACCACCGGTGAGGTCGGTCTCAACGGCGGTGAGGTCGATCACGCGCCCGCGCGCGTGACGGCGAAAAGCGGGTCCACGTCACGTTTCAGCGGGTCGCGCGGGCACCCATCAGGCCGGCCGCGACCAGCAGGGCAGCGATCGACGCCAGTGCGAGCCACGTGCCGGGAGCGGCGGTGGCGCCCTCGACCCGGTCGCCCGTGAGCGGCAGTTCGAGCGCGCGGACGCCGAGGAGCAGCGCGAGTCCGGCGAGGGTCGCGGCGCCGCGGGCGGGCCTCGACCTGAAGACCAGCACGAGGGTGGAGATCAGCAGCACGAGGCAGATCAGGAGCCCCCAGGAGACGGCGGGCTCGTTGTCCGGGATCACCGTGGGCGCCGTGTACTTGGCACCGCGCAGGGTCGGCAGCACGAAGGCGCCGACCGCGAAGAGCCCGGAGAGCAGGACCGCGCCCAGTTCGGCGACCGGCACCTGCTCCTTCTTGATCTCGCCCGCGTTCTCCCGTTCGGTGGCGCCCGCGAGGCCGGCGCAGGCGAGCGCCAGCAGGCCGAGCGGCGCCTCGACGACCATCAGCCAGAACCCGGCGCCCGGTTGCGCGACGCCCAGCTGGCTCGCCGCCACCACGACCTGGGTCATGCCCGCCGCGGCGAGCTGCATGGCCAGGTAGCCGCCGGCCAGTGCCGGGCGCACCACCGGGGCCGCCGACGGCACGAACAGCAGGAGTCCCAGCACCCCGAACGCGAGGCCGGCCGCCCAGAGCAGGTTCACCGAGGCCAGGTCGGGCGCCGCGCCGCCGGTGGTGAGGACGAGCTGAGGCAGCAGCGCGCCGACCAGCATCGCGAGGGCGGCGAGCACGGCGAGGACGCCCGCGGCGACGTGCATGCGCCGCAGGGACGGCAACGCCAGGTCGCGCGTCTCGTCACGCTTGCCGCTGAGCAGCCGCGCGGTGCGGCCGAGCAGAGGCGCGGCGGGCAGGAGCAGAGCGGCGACGAACGCCGACACCGATCCACCGGTGATGCCCAGCCCCGGCGCGACGGTGCCCGCGGCCAGCGGCGGCACCACGACGGCGAGGAGGGCCAGCGAGACGCCGATGGTCCCGCCCACGCGCGTGTCCGGGTCGGGCGAGCTCGCCGCCAGCGCGGCCGCGAGCGGGGCGGCCAGCGCGATCAGCAGGCCGCCGACCAGGCCGAGCACGGGCAGTTCCCACGGTCCCCGGTCGAGCTGGAACGGGTCGGCCGAGGTGAACGGCTTGCCCAGCAGGCCGACCGCGGCGACCAGGGCGATGAGGACGGGGAAGACGACGAGGCTCGGCGGCTCGGACTCGTCCGCGGGCATGCCGGCGCGGCCGGACGCGAGCGCGCCACCGGCGATCACCAGCAGGTGTCCGGCGAGCAGCAGCCACACCCCCAGCGAGGGCGTCACCGCGACGAGGGTCGCCGGCCGGAACAGCTCCGGCCGAGCCACCTCCATCGCGTCGAAGACGATCAGCAGGTCGCTCAGCAGCCGGCCGACGCCGAAGACGCCGTCCGCGGCGAGCAGCCCCGCCGCGACGAACGGGCGGCCGCGCATCAGCAGCACACCTGCGACGACCGGTGGCAACAGCGCCAGCACGGCGAGCAGCGGCCACGACGTGAAGGCGGGTTCGGCGCCGCCGACCACGCCGAGCAGCGGCCCGAGGGCCAGTAGGAGGGCGCCTGCCGCGGCGAGGGCCCACGACGTGCGCAGCCTGGCGGCCGCCGGGGTCTGGTTCTCGAGCTCGGTGCGAGTCATCGCGGGCGAACCTAGCAATAGAAGGGTCGGGTCAGGCGTCCCGTGCCGGGCCTACTGAGATGAATTTCGTTCGCATGTGGAAAACATCCGCCGGGTAACCCAGGCGCGTGACTTCATCACTTAACGTCGCTCACATGAGCGACGAGGGCAGGTCGTGGATCGCGCGTCTGACCGACGCCGCCCTCGACCGCGCCGGGTGGGGCGTCCACACCGCTCGCGACGTCGCCGAAGAGGTGAAGGTGGCGCTGCGGGCGATGGCCACGCCCGGCGGCGTGCGCGGTGTCGCGATGGAGGCGGCGTGGCTGACGGCCCACGCGGTGCTCTACCCGTGGGGCGCGATCACCGAACAGCTGCGCCCGGACGGCCACTACCGGCACTACCGCACCGACGGCCTGCCGCTGGTCCAGCGCGGCCTGGTGGTTTCGGCCATGGAGGCGGCGGGCACCCCGATCGTGCTGGTGCACGGCATCGGGGACAACCGCTCCGCCTTCGCGGTGCTGTCGGGGGCGCTGCGGAGGCGGGGCTTCGGGGTCGTGCACGCCATCAACTACAGCGTGCTGACGGCGTTGACGGGTGACGTCCGCCGGTCGGCGGCGCTGCTCGGGGCCCAGATCGAGCGGATCTGCGAGCAGACCGGTTCGGATCAGGTGCACGTCGTCGGCCATTCACTCGGCGGGCTCATCGCCAGGTATTACGTACAACGACTGCACGGCGACTCACGCGTTCGCACACTCGTAACACTGGGGACGCCGCACAGCGGCACTCTCGCCGCCTATCTCCTGCCGACTCCGCTCACCCGGCAGCTGCGTCCGGGCTCCGAACTGCTGGAGGAGCTCGCCGAGCCGTGCCGCTCGTGCCGCACGCGTTTCGTCGTGGTCTGGTCGGAGATGGACCAGGTCATCGTCCCTCAGCGCAACGCCCGGCTGGAGCACTCGTCGTTGCTCGTCGAGGAGCACCAGATACGTGATTCAGGTCACCTTTCCCTGCCGGTTGACACGAGGACTCTTCACGTAGTTGTGACCGCCATCACCCGATCGGATGACTTGTCAACTCACCCCATCGCCGCTGGCGGTGAGGCGTTTCGCGCGCCCGATACGACCGACGGTCACAGTTGACAGTTGAAACTCCCTGGTTGCCGCCCATTGGGAGGACATAACGAACTGGGGTTTGCCCTCCGAGGCTTCGCGCCGTTACTGTCCCCCGGTCCGTTGTCACGGTCTGATCACAGAAGGACACCGAGTCAGAACCCCGAATCCTGACTCACCGGGAATCCCCCGCCCGGCGGTCCACCCGATCAGGCTCCCCGAAGGCGGAAGGGCAAGCTTTGAGTCACCACCGCTCCCCCGGCGGCCATGAACGCAGTGCTGCGCTTGAAGAGGCAGTCGACCGCGCGTCAGTGCGCCCGGTCAGCTCGCACCGGCTCCCCCCGCCACCGTCGGCGCTTCGCGGACGCATCGTCGTCGCCGCCGTCGCAGTAGGCGCCTTCGCAGCGGCAGGCGCGGGCCAGCTCGGCCAGGCAGCCACCGACGACAGCGGCGACGTCCAGCTCGCGAACCACTCCGGTGGCGCCGCGACCTTCGACGGCGTCGGCGGTGACACCGCTCCCGCCCCCCAGATCCTCGCGGTCTCCAAGACCACGTCCGAAGGCTCCGCCGAGGCAGCCAAGCTGCTCCGCAGCCAGCAGCTCACCACCGAGCGCGAGGCCGTCGAGGCCGAGAAGAAGCGCCCGAAGTTCGTCCGCCCCGCCGCCGGCGAGTTCACCTCCGGCTACGGCGGCCGCTGGGGCACCATGCACCTCGGCATCGACATCGCGGGCCCCATCGGCACTCCGATCGTCGCCGCCGCCGACGGCGTCGTCCTCGAAGCAGGCCCCGCGTCCGGCTTCGGCCTCTGGGTCCGCGTGCAGCACGAAGACGGCACCATCACCGTGTACGGCCACATGGACACGTTCAGCGTCCGCGAGGGCCAGGCGGTCAAGGCCGGTCAGCAGATCGCCCGCATGGGCAACCGCGGTTTCTCCACCGGCCCCCACCTGCACTTCGAGGTGTGGAACCCCGGCGGCCAGAAGATCAACCCGTTGACCTGGCTGAACGCTCGCGGTGTGACCGTCTGATCTCTGCTTTTCCCGGTTGGCGCGTTGCTGGTTGTGGGGTTGCCGTTTTCGTGGCGACTGAACCTCTCGTCCGGTGACTTCAGGCGGGTTGATCAAGTTCGCCTTCTGCTGAACTACGGCTCAGTAGCTTTCTGACGGCGTTTCGCGGCCGGGGCGCCCTCCGGGTGCGGGTTCGCGTGTTTCTCGCGTCTCAGGGGCTCCAGTGGCGCTCTAGCGCGGCTCTGGCTCCGGGCGGGCGAAGTACGTCGCCGCTACTCGCCAGACCGAGCACATGTGCCTGCGCCAGCGAGGGCCGCACGCACTGCAGGCCCCGCCCTCTGTCGGCGCGTGGTGGCTGAGCAGAGTGCGCCAGGCTTCGACCAGCTTCGCGGTCTCCGGAGATTCCAGCTGGTTGAGGATTGCGAACACACGTTCGTGTAGAACGCCGGCCAGTACGTGATCCATTCCCCGCTCTCCCGCCTGGGTTGTGACCTCATGCGGTTGATGATGCTCCGGGGGTCTGACAATTTTTGAGCTCATGGCCGGTGAACTGCGGCGATCTTCGGGTGCGGCCGTTCGCCCGGTTGTGTCGCGGCCGTGTGTCGCGGGCTGTGGCGTGAAGAACGCTTGGTGAGGCGGTCCTGAAGTGACAGTCCTGGGCGGACCTGTCCTGTCCTGAGAAGACAGTGCGGCCGGACCGCTCTCCCGTTCGGTCCGGCCGCACTTCGCCGCGAAGATAGGCCCCCGCCGTCCCTTCGCTCCCCTTCGTGCGCAGGCTGCTCGTTGTGCCTTGGAGCGCCCCGAGCGTTCCCTGGCTGTGCTGCTTGCGACACCCACATAGACGCACGTGGTGGGCTGTCGTTGCGCCGGATTCCGGGGATTTTTTGGCGAGGTCGGCAAGACAGGGGAAGTGCTGGTCAGGTTGGTGGGCTGTGGGGCCGTGCGCGCCAGTTGGGCAGGTGTTCCGGCTTCTTCCCGGGGCTCCGCCCCAGACCCCGCCGATCTGATCAAAAACCGGGCCGGCGCCGCTCGCGGGTTGATGGCACGCCTGGTGCTTTCGGCAGCTGGGCGTTGCTTTGGTGGTTGCGGAGTCGTGGGGTGGTTTCGTCACGAGACGAGCCAAGAGCCGCCACACCCGAGGAGGGGTGTCAAGAGCTGTGGCACGACTCGTGACGAAACCACCCCACCCAAGATTCTTGGTGAGGACGGCTCGCCTTCGACATCGCGGCCGTCAAGCGTGCGTTGGGCTGCTGCCTACAGTTTTGTCATCGGGACGCTGCCGATCAGCATCAGGCGGACCGTGCCCGAGCCGCCGAAGTCGATCGTCGCCGTTGCCCGCAGGCCCGCGCCGTCCACCGCCACCACTCTGCCCAGGCCGTACTTGTCGTGGGTGACGCGGTCGCCCACTTCCAGCTTCATGGCCGGGGCGTCCTTCCAGCCCGCCTTGCCTGGCGCCGGGCGGGAGAGGCCTCGGGAGGCTATGCCGCCTGAGGCCGAGCGGCCCCACGTCGTGGCCGCGGTCGGGGCCGAGCGGGAGGGTTCGACCCTGCGCCAGTCCATGAGGTCCTGGGGGATCTCGTCCAGGAAGCGGGAGGCCGGGTTGGCCGAGGGCTGGCCCCAGGCCGAGCGGACCAGTGCCCTGGAGAGGTAGAGGCGGCGCTGGGCCCTGGTGATGCCCACGTAGGCGAGGCGGCGTTCCTCCGCCAGTTCTGCCGGGTCGCCGAGGGCTCGCATGTGCGGGAAGACGCCGTCCTCCCAGCCCGTGCTGAAGACGACCGGGTACTCGAGGCCCTTGGCCGTGTGGATGGTCATGAGGGTGACCACGCCGTCGGACTCCGCGTCCGGGATCGAGTCCGCGTCGGCCACCAGGGAGACGCGTTCCAGGAAGGCCGGGAGGGACGGAACCGGGTCGGCGCCTTCCGGGAGTTCCAGTTCGGTGAACTCGCGGGCGACGGTGACCAGCTCGTTGAGGTTCTCGACCCTCGTGTGGTCCTGGGGGTCCTCGCTGGCTTCCAGTTCGGTGCGGTAGCCGGTCTTCTCCAGGACCGCTTCGAGGATGTCGGCCACGTCGTCCTCGCGGGCGACCATCTCGCCGAGCTCGTCCATCATCTCCACGAAACCCGCGATGGCGTTGCGGGAGCGCGGGTTCAGCATCGGGACCTTGTCGAGGTCGCGGAGGGCCGCGGCGAAGCTGATGCGTTCGCGTTCCGCGTAGGCGGAGACGCAGGCTTCCGCCCTCTCGCCGATGCCGCGCTTCGGGACGTTGAGGATGCGGCGCAGCGAGACCGTGTCCTCCGGGTTCGCCAGGGTGCGGAGGTAGGCGAGGGCGTCGCGGACCTCCCTGCGCTCGTAGAAGCGGACGCCGCCGACCACGCGGTACGGGAGGCCGAGGCGGATGAAGATCTCCTCGAACACGCGCGACTGGTTGTTGGTGCGGTAGAAGACGGCGATCTCGGAGTTGTTGACCTCGCCGCTGTCCACGAGGTGGTCGATCTCGTTCGCGACGAACGCGGCCTCGTCGTGCTCGTTGTCCGCGACGTAGCCGACGATCTTCTCGCCCTCGCCGAGGTCGGACCAGAGCGACTTGTCGCGGCGGTTCGGGTTGCGGGAGATCACCGCGTTCGCGGCGGTCAGGATGTTCTGGGTGGAGCGGTAGTTCTGCTCCAGCAGGATCGTGGTGGCGTCCGGGTAGTCGCGCTCGAACTCCACGATGTTGCGGATCGTGGCGCCGCGGAAGGCGTAGATGGACTGGTCCGCGTCGCCCACCACGCACAGTTCGGCCGGGGGGATCTCGCCGCCCGCCTTGCCCACGAGCTCGCGCACGAGGGTGTACTGCGCGTGGTTCGTGTCCTGGTACTCGTCGACCAGGACGTGGCGGAAGCGGCGGCGGTAGTGCTCCGCGACCTCCGGGAAGCGCTGCAGGAGCTCGACGGTCCTCATGATGAGGTCGTCGAAGTCGAGCGAGTTCGACTCGGCCAGACGCCGCTGGTAGACGGTGTAGACCTCGGCGACGCGGCGCTCCAGGTCGTTCGTGGCCTGGGCGGTGGCGGTCTCCGGGTCGACCAGCTCGTTCTTGAGGTTCGAGATGTGCACGGCGAGGGTGCGGGCCGCGTACTTCTTCGGGTCGAGGTCGAGGTCCCTCGCGACGAGCGTGATGAGGCGGCGCGTGTCGTCGCTGTCGTAGATCGAGAAGTTCGACGACATGCCGAGGGTCTTCGCGTCGCGGCGCATCACGCGCACGCACATGGAGTGGAACGTCGACACCCACATCGAGCGGGCGCGGGCGCCCACCATGTCGGCGACGCGCTCCTTCATCTCGGCGGCGGCCTTGTTCGTGAACGTGATGGCCATGATCTGGCCGGGGTGCACGTCACGAGCCGCGAGCAGGTACGCGATCCGCCGGGTGAGGACGCGCGTCTTGCCGGAGCCCGCGCCGGCCACCACGAGCAGGGGTGAGCCGGCGTGCTCGACGGCACGGCGCTGCGCGGGGTTCAAGTCGTCGAGCAGGTGACCCGCGCGGGAAACGGGGGGACTTGAGGGCAAGTCGAACAAGGCGCTCATCGTCCATCCACGGTACCGGGCGGCACCGACGAATCCGGTACCGCCCGACCATGTGTTCGATCAGGTGCTCAGATCGATGCGGTACGGGACGCCCGCGTGGGAGGCCTCCGCACCGCCGGACTCCGCGTACACGTCGATCGTGTCGCTGTGGTGCTCGAGCCCTTTCGTGTGGATCTGGAGCGTCGGGAACGCCTCGCCCGGCACGGCCAGGAAGGCCGCCGTGCAGTGCACGCCCTCGACCCCGGGACCGCCCTCGACGCTCCAGCACCTCCAGTACTCGCCGTCCCAGCCGGTGACCGCCAGCTTGGCGGGCGGCAGCGAGATGCGGACGTGGAGGTCGGAGACGTCGCGGTCCGACCGGTTGGTGATGTTGACGTCGAACGTGGCCGGGAAGCCGCCGCGCATCGTCCAGTAGCCGGTCTCCAGGACCTTCCACCCCGCCGACGGCGTCATCTCGACGCCCGCCCACCCGGTCTCCGCCGCGCCGGCGGAGGTGGCGGACGTGGACAGGAGCAGTGCGGAAGCCACACCCAGAAGGCGCTTCACGATGACCCCAAACGGTCGTGGATGGGACTGGAGCAGCCTAGGTCGGCTTCTTGTGGCACACTAGGTCCGTGCGCGCGACGTTCTTCGAGTTTTTCTACGGGATCCGGACTCCGGCTCCCGTGGTCGTCCAGCGCTGACAAAGCCACCACGAAGCCCCGGAGTCCTCGGACCCCGGGGCTTCGCTGCTTCCGGGCCGGGACTCGAAGTTCTCGAGAGGTCATGACGATGGATACCACCACCGAACCCGACATCAACCTGCTGCGCGAGGAGATCGACCACCTGGACGCGGAAATACTCCGACTCGTCCAACGGCGCGTCGAGGTGTCCAAGGTGATCGGCGCGGCCCGCATGGCCGCCGGCGGCACGAAGATCGTGCACAACCGCGAGATCGACGTGCTCAACCGCTACAAGCCGCTCGGCCCCGAGGGCAAGGACCTCGCGATGATCCTGCTCAAGATGGGCCGCGGCCCGCTCGGCAGGTAGGCACGCCCGGCCCGGCGTCACAGGACGCCGGGCCAAAAAGGCTCCAGGGCCGCACGGACGCGCTCGAAGTCCGCGTCCGCGAGCTGGGAGTCGTCCGGCACGTACGCCAGCGGGTCCTCCAGCAACGGCTCCGGCAGCTCCAGCAGGCCCTCGACCAGCGCGTGCAGGCACAGCGCCGAATAGCCGCGCAGGTAACCGCCCTCCTGGGTGAGCACGACCCGGGGGCCGGACGACGCCACCCGCCGTCCGATCTCGCGGTAGCCGTCCGCCGTGAGGTTGTGACGGCCGTTGGGGTCGAACGCCGACCCGTCGAACCCGGACGCGCACACCAGCAGGTCCGGCGCGAAGTCGCGCAGCAGAGGGAACGCGATTTCATCGAGCGCACGTATATATGTCGTGTCGCCCGCACCGAGCGACAGCTCGATGTTCACGTTCCGCCCGTCGGCGCCCACTTCTGATGGCGCACCCGTCTGCGGGTGGTTCGTGCCCCACGCCCCGTGCCGCATGTGCACCGAGATGGTCAGCACGTCCGGCCGGTCGTAGAACACCTCCTGCGTGCCGTTGCCGTGGTGCACGTCCCAGTCGAGGACGGCGACGCGCATGCCCTGGCGCCGCGCGGTCTCCGCCACCAGCGCCGCGTTGTTCACGAAGCAGTAGCCGTCCGCCAGGTCCGGCTGCGCGTGGTGTCCCGGCGGCCGCACGAGCGCGTAGGCGAGAGGCGCGCCCGACTCCAGCGCCGCCAACGCCGTGCCCGCCGCCGCTGACGCCGCACGCCACGTCTCCGGTCCTACGACCGTGTTCACCTCCAGCGCCACACGCTCCGAGACACGCAACGAGTCCAGGTAGCCCGCTGTGTGCACGCGCAGAAGCTCGTCGACGGACGCATGGCGCCCCTCGTGCCACCTCAGGTGCGGCGCCACCGGTCCGTGCGTCAGCGCGTGCCGGAACGTGCGCAGCCGTGCCGCGCTCTCGGGGTGCGGTTCGGCGACGTCCAGCCACGGCCAGGAGCCGGGCAGCTCCCACAGTCCCTCACCGGCGTCGTGCTCGAGGCAGTCGTCGTGCCAGAACATGTCCACGCGAATCGGATATCAGGGCGATCACGGATGGTCCACCGGAAAAATCTGGGGGCACACTGGAGGCATGGGCCTCATCGCCGCACTGATCGCCATCGCCGGCCTGCTCGCCGCCTTGGCGCACGACGCTTACCTGGGCTTGCTCGGTTCGGCCGCGAACAAGAAGGGCCTCTCCGGAGCACCTGTCTCGCAGTTCGTCCGCAGCCGGTGGAAGACCGCGATCATCACGACCGCCGGCGCGGTGATCGGCCTGCTGATCACCGGGGGCGACTCGCTGGGCGCCGACGTGATCGGCGCGCTGATCGCGGGCGGCAGCGGCCTCGCCGCGCTCAACGGCGTGCAGAACACGCGCAAGCAGCTCAACAGCGGTCAGGCGCAGCTCCCGCCACGCTGAGGGCTGATCCGATTCACACAAAAGAGTGTCACTCGTCCTGAACACCCCCATTTGGTTGCTTCGGCACCTCCGGACGGCCCTACTCTGATTGCGTCGCAGAGGGGTGTCGGGGATGGACGAACTGCCGGGCAAACATCGTCTGGACGACGGGCCGCAACCGCCGCGGTCGAGGCCCGTCGCCGGGGGCGACCGCATCCCGCTGCCGCGCGGGCGCCAGATCGATCCGCTGCAGGACACGGACGGCCTGCGCAAGTTCAACATCGGCCTCGTGCCCGCCTCGGTCACGCCGCCGCGCACCTGGAGGCGGGCGGCCTGGTTCGCGGTCGTGTCCTCGGTGCTCGTGCTGGTCGGGCTGAGCGTCGCCGCGGCCAAGCTGGTCAGCGGGGGCGGTGACGTCGAGACGGTCGGCCTGCCCGGCTACCCGTCGGACGTGCCGATGATCTCCCCGCTCCCCACGGGCGGTACGACCCCCTCGGCCACGGGCACCAGGCCGTCGGCCGCGAGGACGGGTCAGAACGCACCCGTCCCCGGCACGGGCAGGGGCACCGGGTCCAGCAGCGCGCCCGGCACGAGCGGCCCGGCGTCCGCGCCGAACCCCCAGCCGTCCGGGACGGTCCCGCCGGTCATCACGACCGTGCCGGTCACACAGGCGCCCGTCGTCGACGGCGGCAAGATCGCCCAGCAGACCGAGCACTTCTACCGCGAGATGGCGACGAACGCGGACACGGCGCTCGCCATGACCACGGACGCGGTGCGCTCGAACGCCGACGCGCTCCTCGAGGGCCGGCTCGCCGACATCTCGCTGATCGAGGTGAAGGAGATCGCCGTCGATCCGAGCAAGGGCCTCACGGTCAGCCTGCTGCAGGTGACGAAGAAGGACGGCTCGGTCAGCACCGAGAAGCGCGAGCTGAGCTTCACGCTCGGCGACCTGCCGCTGATCAACGGTGAACGGTTGAAGACCGGCGGCTGAAGTGGCTCAAGGTCGCGGCCGGACCTACCGAACGTAGTAGGTAGCACCATCGAGCGAATCCTGAACGCCGCTGGCCGCCACGGACGGGTGAATACGAGCCAGACACTGGCATCTTCGACCACGACCACGGTACGTCTTCAGGTGCACACGGACAGTACGGAGGACCCGAGCAGTGCAGCGTCCCGCGACGACCGGCCGGAGACACACCCGCGTCGGCTCGATCAGCGTGGCTGAGCTGATCAAGCAGCAGCCTGGCCCGATGCGCATCCTCTCGACCGAGGAAGCGGCCACCGACGCACTGGTCACATCCCTGCTCGGCCCAACCGAGAACATGACCGCGACGACCGCGGTGATACCCGTCACACCCGGCCGTCGCCGCCGCACGAAGTCGAGCCGCACCGCCAAGGCCGCGGGTCTGCTCACGGGCGCGATCGTGCTCGTCTCCTCCGTCGCCGGCGCGGCCGTCCTGGCCGGCAACCGCCCGCCGAACGCCGGCATCCCCGTCACCGAGCGCGCCGTCGCGCTGTCCGGGTCGAGCGCGCTGCGCCCCGACGTCCTGTCGGCCCAGTTGCCGAACGAGCGCCCACCGGCCCAGACCACCCCCGGCGCCGCGGCGGCCCCGATGCCGCAGCCGTCCGAGCTGTTGCTGGAGACCGGCGCCGCCTCGGCACCGGCGAGCGCCGAACCGTCGACGCCCGAGGTCTCGATCGGCCCGTTGCCGCAGGTCGACGTGGTGAAGAAGTTCTACGAGCTGCTCACCACCAGGCCCGGGTCGGCGGCCAAGCTGCTCTCACCGGACCTGGTCGGCCCGAACACCGCCGACTTCGTGAAGTCCTGGGGGAAGATCAAGGTCGTGAACGTCGACCAGACGTCGGTGCGGCCGGACGGCTCGGTGCTGGCGGTCGTCTCGATGCAGGAGGCGGACGGGAGCTGGCTGCGGATCGAGCAGATCTTCTGGCTCACCAGCACGACCCAGCCCCGGATCATCGGAACTGAAGTCCTTTCGGCGCAGAGGAGCTGAACCCCGGAAGTTAGGTCGCGCCCAACTGATTCGCCGTTCGCAGTCGAACGGTGACCGCTCGTCGCGAAAACCGGGTTTCGGTCGTGAAAATTCCCCCATAGGGGTTACATCTCGGGTCACGATTCGGTATCCATGTTCCCGCCAGTGCGCAAACGCGAACTTGGAAGGGTGAACGAGCGGTGTCGATTGAGGACCATCGTCGGCGGTTGAGCGGTTCGGCCGAGTCGACCGGGCAGCTGTCCGTCGCCGAGCTGATCGCCCGCCGCGAGGCGGAGACCGTCGAGATCCCCGTGATCACCGACGACATCACCCCCGAGGCGTTCGAGCAGACCGTCAAGTTCAAGCCGGTCAAGTCTCCTGGCAAGAAGAAGCAGCCCATGAAGGAGCTGCACATCACCGAGCTCCTGCGCAGGGAGGGTCGCGCCGACGACACCCAGCGCGGCGGGTTCACCGTCGGCAAGCTGGCCGCCGCGGCCAGCGGTGGCGTCATCATCTGCGGCTCCGTGGCGTTCGCCGCCTCCTCGTGGCTGTCCTCGCCGGACGAGCGCCCACTCGCCGAGGTGCGGTTCGACGAGCGCGCCCAGGCCCGTGGCGCGAGCTCGGGCACCGAAGGCGTCGTGAAGCTGCCGTCGAACAAGACGCAGCAGTCCGACGCGAGCGAGACGCAGGCGGCGCCGACGACGGAAGAGACGACGCGCGTCGCCCCGTACGTCCAGACCCAGCAGCAGCGCCCGACGCAGCAGCAGACCCAGACGCAGACCCAGCAGCCGACGCAGCAGCCCAGCTCGGAGACCTCGACCTCGACGACCCCGTCGACGCCGACGGAGACCAGCACGCCGCCGTCGAGCCAGACGCCTCCCCCGCCGAGCTCGTCCACCACGCCCCCGTCGAGCGGCAGCACCAGCACGCCGCCCAGCTCGGACAACTCGACGCCCCCTCCGTCCAACCCGGTCGACGTGAGCGTGGACCTCGGCGTCCTCGACCCGGTCCTCGACACCGTGGGCGACGTCGTCGGCGGATTCGACTTCTTCGCCCCGGCGAACTGATGTACGACAGGTAGCTCGGCGACGGCCCCCGGCAGGTACCCTGTGCGGGCATTCCGGACGACCCGCTGACTACCGCACGAGGAGCACGAGCGTGGGATCTGCTGCCGCAGCCGCAGTCACGCCTTCGAGCACCCACGGGGTGGGCTTGTGACGACGTCCGGCACCTCGGACGGCCGTCTGATCGCCGACCGCTACCGCTTCCTCGACCGCATCGGCTCCGGCGCGATGGGCATCGTCTGGCGCGCCCACGACGAACGCCTCGGCCGTGAGGTCGCCATCAAGCAGTTGCTGCTGGCACCCGGTCTCGACGAGGCCGAGCAGGACGAGGCCATCCAGCGCGCCATGCGCGAGGGCCGCATCGCCGCCAAGCTGCACCACCCGAACGCCATCGCCGTGTACGACGTCGTCGAGGAGGACGGCGTCCCGTGCCTGGTCATGGAGTACCTGCCGTCCTACAGCCTCGCCGACGCGCTGGCCGAGGGCGGGCCGATGGACCCGGTCGAGGTCGCGAGCATCGGCGCCCAGTGCGCGGCGGCGCTGGCCGCGGCCCACGCGGCGGGGATCGTGCACCGCGACGTGAAGCCCGGCAACGTGCTGATCGCCGACAACGGCGTCGTCAAGATCACCGACTTCGGCATCTCCCGCGCGTCCGACGACATCACGGTCACCAAGACCGGCCTGATCGCCGGCACGCCCGCGTACCTCGCACCGGAGATCGCGCGGGGCCAGGACCCGACGCCTGCCTCCGACGTCTACTCGCTCGGCTCGACGCTGTTCGCCGCGATGGAGGGCGAACCGCCCTACGGAGTGAGCGAGAACACTCTCGGTGTTCTGCACGCCGTCGCGGCCGGGCGGATCAACCCGCCGACCGTCGACCACCCGCTCGCCGACACGCTGCTGTACCTGCTCAACTTCGAGCCGGACGACAGGCCGACCATGGCCCAGGCGCGCGAGGTGCTCAACGCCGTCGCGCACGGGCGTTCGCCGTCCTTCAACGGGCTGGCGGTGGTCCCGGGTCCCGACCCGACGACGATCGTGGAGCCCGAACGGACCCGTGTGGTCCGCGCGGTGCCCCGCACCTCACCTCCGCGGACGGCCCCGCCGATGGCGCCTCCTCGTGGCGAGGAGAACAACCGCCCGTTGGTGATCGCGGCGGTCGTGCTGGCGTTGCTGCTGGTCATCGGCGGTCTGATGGTCGCGCTCGGGGTGTTCAACAGGGGCGAGAAGACCCCTGTGGCTCCGCCCGCGAGCAGCTCGCAGACGGTGGAGCCGACGACTTCGGCGGCTGAGGTGACGACAACCACCCCTCAGGCAACGACGACGGAGCAACCGACGTCCAGCACTACGACGACGACAACCACGACCACCACTACGACGACCACAACGACGACAACCACAACGACGACGACTCCCAAGCCGTCGTCTTCGCCGCCGCCGGTCGTGACAACGACAACGGTGCCGCCGCCTCCGGCGGGCTAAGCGTCATTGCGCCGTAGAAATCTCGTATGGTGGGTACCCGCACCGATGGGTGATCTGAACCCGAAGGTGTGATCAGCCGTTGAACAGAGAGCAAGTGACCGCACAGCGGGGAGCAACTGTGACCGACGATGGCCGATTGGTCGCTGGTCGCTACCGATTGAGCCAGCGGATCGGCAGCGGCGCCATGGGCGTCGTCTGGACGGCACACGACGAACGCCTGCACCGCACAGTCGCGGTCAAGCAGCTGCTCCTGCAGCCCGGACTGGCCGAATCCGACACCGACGAGGCCAAGAGACGGGCGATGCGGGAGGG
Organism: Lentzea sp. HUAS12; assembly: GCF_024125735.1. Taxonomy (NCBI): domain Bacteria; kingdom Bacillati; phylum Actinomycetota; class Actinomycetes; order Pseudonocardiales; family Pseudonocardiaceae; genus Lentzea; species Lentzea sp. HUAS12. The sequence goes on along the minus strand of NZ_CP099738.1, from coordinate 7,756,987 downwards.
CCGCATCGCGGCGCGCCTGCAGCACCCCCACGCCGTGGCCGTGTACGACGTGGCCGAGGACGACAGCCAGCCGTGGCTGATCATGGAGTACCTGCCGTCGAAGAGCCTGTCCGCGGTGCTCTCCGAGCGCGGCACGCTCCCGCCGCGGGACGTGGCGTCGATCGGCATGCAGGTCGCCTCCGCGCTGGCCGCCGCGCACAACGCCGGCATCGTGCACCGCGACATCAAGCCCGGCAACGTGCTGCTCGGCGACGACGGCACGGTCAAGATCACCGACTTCGGCATCTCCCGCGCGACCGGTGACGTCACCGTCACCGCGACGGGCATGCTCGCGGGCACCCCCGCCTACCTCGCCCCCGAGGTGGCCAAGGGCTACGACCCGGGCTCGCCGTCCGACGTGTTCTCCCTGGGCTCGACGCTGTACGCCGCGATCGAGGGCGAACCGCCGTTCGGGCTGAGCGAGAACACCATCGCGCTGCTGCACAAGGTCGCGTCCGGCAAGGTCAACCCGCCGCGCAACGCCGGCCCGCTGACCGCGCTGCTGATGCGCCTGCTGCGCGCGGAGCCGGAAGACCGCCCGACGATGGCCGAGGCCCGTGACGCGCTCGCCGCCGTCGCGAACGGCCAGGCCGCGCCCGCCTTCACGCCCGCCGTGGTCGCGCCGACGCACCCGCCGTCGTGGCGCGGTGCCCCCGTGCAGCAGCCACAGCAGGCCGCGACGAGGGCTCTGACGCCTCCGCAGGTGCAGCAGCAGGCACCGCCGCCGCCCAACGCGACGCGGGTCGACCTGCACACGCCGCCGCGCGCCGTGCCCACGCAGCAGCAGCCGTCGAACCACCGGCCTGCCGCCGCGCCCCAGTACTCACAGCGCCCGAAGCCGTCGAGGCCCTCAGCGCTGGCGTCCGCCACGAAGAACAAGAAGTCGACGGTCTACACGGCGCTCGCCATCGTGGCGGCGGCGGTCATCGGCATCATGTTCGCGAGCATCATCTCGAGCGGCGGTGGCGGCGACAACGGCTCGAACAGCATCGCCGGGCCGAACACGTCGAACCAGCAGACGCAGGGCAACGACGCCACGGGCGAGTCGACGCCGCCGAAGTCCGCCGGCAAGGCCGGTCAGTGGACCGACACGCCGACCGACGAGGACAAGAAGACGCTGCTGGAGGACTACTTCCAGCTCGCGACGAGCAAGCCGGCCGACGCCTGGGCGATGGGCAACGCGAACTTCCAGGGCCAGTACCCCGGCGGCATGGACGGCTTCAAGTCGTTCTGGGGCGGCATCAAGAAGGCCAAGGTCACCAGCATCGAGGAACGGCAGTCGTACTACTTCGTGGTGACGCTGGAGATCGAGAAGAAGGACGGGTCGAAGTCGTCGATGCAGCGGCAGGTGTCGCTGGAGTGGCGCTCGCCGAACTTCCTGCTGAGCTACGACAAGCCGTTCGGCAGCGCCTGAGCACCCGCGCGGGTCAGCCGGCCCGCGCGGCCTTCTCCAGGGCGTCCGCCAGCGTCAGCACGGCCGGGTTCCACGCGGCGTCCTCGCGGTACACGACGTGGATGTGCCGCACCGGTTCCGGGTTGCGCACCTTGCGCAGCACGACGCCGGGGTGGGCGAACCCCAGCCCGAGCCTCGGGATGAGGGTGACGCCCAGCCCGGCCGCCACGAAGCCCTGCGCCGTCGCGTAGTCGTCGCTCTCCACGGCGATCTGCGGTGAGAACCCCGCACCCGCGCACGCGTTGCGCACGAGGTCGGCGCACGGCCCGGAATAGCTGCAGTCCCCGTCGACCCACGGTTCGTCGGCCAGGTCGGCGAGGTCGAGCACGCGCTTGTGGGCGAGGGCGTGGCCGCGCGGGAGGACGGCGTAGAGCGGGTCGGCGAGCAGGTGCCTGCTGATCATGCCCTCGGGGGCGGGCGCGTCCTGCTCCAGCACGGTGATCGCCACGTCCGCGCGGCCCGCCGCCAGTTCGACGAACGGGTCGGTCGGCTCGGTGAGCTTCAGGTCGAGCTCGACGCCGGAGCGCTCGGCGCGGAACGTCGCCACCGCCGGTGGCACCAGCGCCGCGCCCGCCGTGGCGAAGTAGCGCACGCGCAGGGTGCCCGCGCAGCCGTTGCGCAACGCCGTGAGGGCGCTCTCGGCCTCGGCGAGCTGTTCGGCGAGGCGACCGGCGTGCTCGGTGAGCAGGCGGCCGGCCGCGGTGGGCCTGATGCCCCTGCCGACGCGTTCCAGCAGCGGCATCCCCGCCTGCTTCTCCAGGCCCGCCACCTGCTGCGAGATGGCGGACGGGGTGTAGCCGAGGTTCGTCGCCGCGGCGGTGATGGAACCCGTGCTCACGACGGCCCTGAGCACCTGCATTCGTCGCACGTCCAGCATGCTCCGACCATACAGCGGCGCTTAAAGGTCGCGTACAACTATTAAATTGTTTTCACGTGTTCGCGGGCGCATGGTTGAGGTGTGAACCAACGCGGAACGTTGATCAGGATGGGCGTGCTCGCCCTGCTGTGGGGATCCAGCTTCCTCTGGATGAAGCTCGCGCTCGGCAGTCTCGCGCCCCTGCAGATCTCGCTCGTGCGGACGTTCTTCGGAGCGGCCGTGCTGTTCGTCGTGCTCGCGCTGGCGAAGATGTCTCTGCCGCGTGACCGCCGGATCTGGGGTCACATGCTCTTCGTGGCGTTCTTCGGCAGCGCCGTCCCGTTCACGCTGTTCGCGTTCGGCGGCCAGACCGTCGACTCGGGCGTCTCCGGCGTGCTGAACTCGACGACTCCGCTGTTCGCGCTGGCCATCGGCCTCGTGCTGGGCAGCGAGAAGATCAGCGACGTGGTCCGGATGCTCGGTCTCGCCCTCGGCTTCGGCGGCGTGCTGCTGATCTTCGCGCCGTGGGAGTCGACCAACGGCATCGCGAGCTGGGGCGCGGTGCTCTGCCTCATCGGCGCCGCGAGCTACGCCGTCGGCTACTCCTACGCCGGCCGCTTCCTGGTCAACACCGGCGCCACCTCGACGCAGCTCGCCGCGATGCAGCTGACCACCGCGATGGGGATGCTGCTCCTGGCGACGCCGTTCGGCGGCCTGCAGCCGCTGCACCTGCACTGGGTCGGCGTCGCGGCCGTGATCATCCTGGGCGTGTTCGGCACCGGCGTCGCGTTCATCCTCAACTACCGCGTCATCGCCGACGAGGGTGCCACCACGGCGACTACCGTCGGTTACCTCTTGCCCGTGGTTTCGGTACTCCTTGGAGCGATCTTCCTCGGAGAGCAACTCAACGCAAGGGTCGTCGCCGGCATGCTGGTGGTACTGCTGGGCGTCGCGTTGACCCGTCGGAAGGCCGTCTCGGCAGGTCAGACCATCTCACCAAACGAGACACGCGACCTGGTCAAACGCTGAAGGGTGAGACGCACGTCTCCCCCAGAAGGATGGTTCCGAGACGAATCGCGTCCTTATCGGGCTGCTTGGCCGTCTCCTTCTTGTGAGCGGACATGGAGACCAGCCTGAAAGGGACATCGACATGAACAACGAAAACCTGAAGGTCACGACGAGGACGACTTTTCAGCTCCTCGCGCCCGGCGTGGCTCCCGCGCCGGTCGAGGCCGAACTCGTCTACGACGCGGAGGACCCCTACGCCGTCGCCGTCATCTTCTTCACGGGCTCCGGCCGGGTGGAGTGGATGTTCGCCCGCGACCTGCTGGCCGACGGCCTGCTGACGCCGTCCGGTGAGGGCGACATCCTCGTCCGGCCCGCCTCCGACGACCCGGAGCGCGTCCTGGTCGAGCTGAACGCGCCCACCGGGTTCGCCATCCTCAGCGCCGTCGCCGAGGACGTGGCGGAGTTCCTGGACGCCTCCTACGACGTCGTCCAGCCCGGCGAGGAGGACCTGTGGATCGACTTCGACCGCGAGTTGCAGAAGCTGGTCTCGACGATCGACTAGTCCCCGGCGGTTCCACCGGGGGTCGCAAGGGCGCGGGACGAGGTGCCGGCACGCGGGGCAGCGTGGCCGACCAGCTCGTCACCTGAAGACCACCGGAACGCGGTGCCGGACGTCGTGGGCAGCGACGGCGGCACGTCCCACCAGGCTGAACGGGTTCACGACGCAAGTCCCCACCGGTGAACCCCGGTTCGAAGCGATCTGCACCACCTCGCGAGCGGGAACGCCGAATCCTCGTCTGAGCGATTGACTAGTCTCAGGGTGTGACAACCATCGGCGGCCGCTACACGCTGCTCGAGCGCATCGGCAGCGGTGCGATGGGGGTGGTCTGGCGAGCCCGGGACGAGGTGCTGGCCCGCGAGGTCGCGGTGAAGGAGCTCGTCACAGGCGACCACCAGCGCGCGATGCGGGAGGCCCGCAACGCCGCCCGGCTGCACCACCAGCACGCCATCGCCGTGTTCGACGTCGTCGGCACGGACGACGAGCAGCCGTGGATCGTCATGGAGTACCTCGCCTCGCACAGCCTCTCGGCGCTGATCGCCGAGCGCGGGCCGCTCAAGCCGGCCCAGGCGGCGAGCATCGGGGCCAAGGTCGCCTCGGCGCTGGCAGCGGCGCACGCGGCCGGACTGGTCCACCGCGACATCAAGCCCGGCAACGTCCTGATCGGCCACGACGGCACGGTCAAGATCACCGACTTCGGCATCTCCAAGGCCTCCGGCGACGGAACGATGACCGACACGGGCATGATCTCGGGCACCCCCGCCTACCTCGCTCCCGAGGTGGCCCGCGGCGAACACCCCGACGAGGCGTCCGACGTGTTCTCGCTCGGCGCCACGATCTACACGGCCATCGAGGGCGAGTCGGTCTTCGGGCCGAGCGACAACAGCTTCGGCCTCATCTACCGCGCCGCCAGCGGACAGCTCCGCGACCCCAAGAACGCGGGCGAGCTCACCCCGTTGCTCAAGCGGCTGCTCTCGCAGGACCCGAAGGACAGGCCGACCGCGCAGGAGGCCGCCGACCTGCTGGCCGCCGAGCCGCAGCCGTCGCAGCCCCTGGCGATCCCGCAGCAGCAGCCACCCCGGCTCAAGCGGCCGAACAACCGGATCCTCGCGATCCTGTCGGTCATCGCGGTGCTCGCGATCGGGGGTGGCGCGGCCGCGGCGTACTGGGGCGGCACCGGCGACGCGCCGGTGAGCCGGTCGGAGTTCCCGAACAACCAGGGCAAGTACGTCGTGTTCTCGGCGGACCAGGCAAACGAATTCGTGCAGTTCCACTACCGGTTGCTGCCGGCCGACGCCGACCAGGCTTGGGAGAACCTGCGCGGCAACGCCGTCGAGCCCAAGGCCGAGTACCTCAAGCGGTGGAGCTCCTACTCGAAGGTGGAGATCGCCGGGCCCGGCACCGTCCGGTCGGAGGGCACGAACTGGGTGGTCGCCATCGGCCTGATCACCACGAAGGCGGGCGTCACCGAGAACGGCGTCTACGACATCGAGGTCGGCAACGTCGAAAACGAGATGAAGATCGTCAGCACCAGGCGGGTCAGCTGAGCAGCCAGAAGCTGCCGCCGCCGACGACCACGCCCATCACGGACCCGGCCAGCACCTGCGCCGTCGTGTGGTCACCCAGTTCGACGCGCGACCACGCCACGAGGGCGGCGGGCAGCGCCAGGAGCAGCCACCACGGGCCGTAGACGACCGCCAGCGTCACCACGGCGGCCCAGGCCACGGCGGCGTGCAGCGAGATCTTCCACTTCAGCCCGAACGTGATCGCCATGCTGACGATCAGCGACGCGAACATGCTGCCCGCCAGCGCGAGCATGGACCGCGGCGCGTCGCCGAGGAACATGATCACCGTGCCGGCGGCCAGCGACGCACCCGCCGTGACCAGCGGGACGACCCTGCCCTCGCGGTTCGTGACGTGGTGGCCGTCCCACTTACCTTTTCTGGCGCCACGCACGATGACGGCCATGGGGATGACCGACGCCGTCAGTGCGACGACGAACCCCCACAGCAGCGTCATCCAGACGCTTTCCGTCGCGTACGCGACGCCGAACGGCAGCAGAATCACCCAGACCCACGGCGCCAGCACCTCGGTGGCACCGCGGGCGACCTTTTCGACCAAAGCCCCTCAGACCAGTCTGCGATCCGTCGCCCAGCGGGACAGCTCGTACCGGTTGGAGAGCTGGGTCTTCCGCAGGACGCTCGACACGTGCGTCTCCACCGTCTTGACGCTGATGAACAGCTCGGACGCGATCTCCTTGTAAGCGTAACCGCGGGCCAGCAGCCGCAGGACGTCGCGTTCGCGCGGCGTCAGCAGGTCGAGTTCGGGGTCGCTGATCGGCGCGGCGCCCGGCCTGTCCGCGAACGCGTCCAGCACGAACCCCGCGAGGCGCGGCGAGAACACAGCGTCGCCCTCCGAGACCCGTACGACGGCCTTGACCAGCTCCTGGCTGGAGATCGTCTTCGTCACGTACCCGCGCGCGCCGGCGCGGATGACGTTGATGACGTCCTCGGCCGCGTCGGACACGGACAGCGCGAGGAACGTGACCTCGGGGATCTTGGTGCGGATCTGCCGCAGCACCTCGGCGCCGCCGCCGTCGGGCATGTGCACGTCGAGCAGCACGACGTCCGGCCTGTGGTGCGCGATGCCCGCGACCGCCTCACCGACGCCGCCGGCCTCACCGACGACCTCGACCTCCTCGGTGATGCTCTCGAGCTCCGCCCGCACCCCCGCCCGGAACAACGCGTGGTCGTCCACCAGGAACACCCTCACACTCACGTCCTGGCCTCCTGCTTCCTCGGCATCTCGAGCTGCACCTCGGTCCCCTCTCCCGGAGCCGTGCGCAGTCGCACCTCCCCGCCGTGCCTCGACATTCTCCCCCGGATGCTCCCCGCGAGGCCATGCCGGTCCTCGGGCACCGCGTCGGGGTCGAAGCCCTTGCCGCGGTCGCGCACGAACACCGTGACCTTCTCCGGCTCGACCTCGGCGTAGACGCTGACCTCGGCCACCCCGGCGTGCTTGGCCGCGTTGACCATCGCCTCCTTCGACGCCTGGACCAGCGCGAACATGCCGTCCTCCAGCTCGCAGTCGCCCACCACGACCTGCGAGACGGCGATGGCGAAGTCGTCCTCGACGTCCGCGCAGACCTGGGCGATCGCGACGCTGATGGAGTGCGGCTGCTCCCCCACCTCACGGCCGTAGAGCCAGCTGCGCAGCTCGCGTTCCTGGCTGCGCGCGAGGCGCTTGACCTCCCGCGACGACTCGGACTGCTTCTGGATCAGGGCAAGCGTTTGCAGCACGGAGTCGTGCAGGTGGGCGGCGATCTCGGCGCGTTCCTCGGTGCGGATGCGCGCACGGCGTTCCGAGTCGAGGTCGCGCACCAGCCGCATCCACAGCGGCACGGTCAGCACCGCGACGCCGACCAGCGTGGCGATGACGGAGAGCACGACGGTCGAGAGGTTCGCGATGGAGTCGTTCACCACGAGGAACGCGGCGACCCCCGCCACGACCAGCGCGCCTCCCGCCACCGTCCGCACGATCCCCGTCTTCCCCTGCGAGAAGGCGCCGTCCCGCCAGCGGCGGCGCTGCGCCTCGTCGGCCTCGCGCCACACGACCGCGGCGCCGATGAGCGCCACGGCGATCGGCCCGGTGATCCACCCGCTCCACGCTCCCCCGAGCAGGCCGGTGAACACCGCGACGCCGATGCCGAGGGCGGCGAGGCCCACGGCCTGCTGCCACTCCTTGCGGTCGGTGTCGGTCTCCGGCTCCGCCACCGCCGACTGCGGGACGAACATCCAGAGCAGCCCGTAGGCGATGATCCCGGCCCCGCTGAACGCCGCGAACAAGGCGAACACCGCGCGCACCCAGAAGACGGGTGCGCCGAGGTGGTCCGCCAGTCCGCTCGCGACGCCCGCGACCACCCGGCCGGTGCGTCGACGGCGCATCGGCTCAATCCGTGCACTCACCATCCGATCGTCACACGTCCTCCCGGGTTGTTCATCAGGGATGACCCCGGTTCCCTGAATCAGGGCTGGTCCCTGATGTGGTCGAGCGCCTGCCGTAGCAACCTTGGTGACGTGAGCGGGACTGAGAAGGCAATGCAGGGCGTGGCGGACACGCTCAGAGAGTTCTGGGCGCACCGTCCGGTGCGGCCCCGTGCAGGGCGCAAGCTCGGAGGCGTCGCCACCGGGATCGCCCTGCGCTACCAGATCGACCCGGTGATCGTCAGGATCGCGTTCGTCGCGCTCGCGCTGTCGGGTGGCGTCGGCCTGCCGATGTACCTCGCCGGCTGGCTGCTGCTGCCGGAGGAGGGCGACCAGGCGTCGCCGCTCGAGTCGTTGCTCAACAGGGGCCACAGCTCGACGTCGCAGGGCCAGACGGTCCTGCTGGGCGTGCTGATGTTCCCCGCCCTCGCGTTCACGTTCGGGAGCGGCGGGTTCCAGGTCTTCGTGACGATCGCCGCGTCGGTCGCGTGCATCTACCTGCTGCAGAAGAACCGTGGGCACCTGCAGCCTGCCACGACGCTCGCCGACCCGCCGCCGACGCCACCGGTGCCGGGCGCACCGGCCTGGGACCCGCTGGGGGCCGCGCCGTTCGCGTGGGACCTCCCCGAACCGACCCCGAAGCCGCAGCCGCCGGCCCCCCGCCCGCGCAAGCCGCGCGTGAGCGGCGTGACGCTCGGCGTGGCACTGCTGGTGGGCGCCGCGGCCGCGATCGCCGGGACGTGGATCCCCTGGTTCACCGCCCCGCACGTCGTCGGTCTCGTGATCGCGGTGCTGGCCGCGGGCCTGCTGGTCGGCGCGTTCACCGGGGGCGGTCGCGGTCTGATCTGGCTGCTGGTCCCGCTGTCGGTGGTGGGCTTCGGCCTGACCGCGGTGAAGTTCGAGGGCCCCGCCAACGTGGGCGACCTCAACTTCACGCCCAAGTCGGTGGGCGAGGTCGAGTCCCGCTACGAGCTGGGCGTCGGCAGCCTGGTGCTCGACCTGCGCGAACTCCCGGACTCCGGCTCGGTGAAGACCCAGGTCGAGTCGAACCTCGGCGAGGTGCTCGTGCACGTGCCGGCGAACGCCGACGTGACGTTCCGGTGCGAGGCGGACTCCATCGGCGAGCTCGACTGCCTCGGCAAGCGGGCGGACGGCACCGGCGTGCAGGTCGACGGCACCGACCTGGGCGCCAACGGAGAAGGTGGGCTGAAGATCGACCTGGACGTTCTGACGAGCGTCGGAGAGGTGAGGGTGCTCCGTGACTGAGCAGCAGCAGGTGATGCGCAGGCGGATCGACCCGCTGGGGCTGGTCTTCGGGATCGGTGGCGGGCTGATGGCGGCCTACGTGCTGAGCAACGGGACGTTCTGGTTCGACCTGAGGTGGGCGCTGGGGGGAACGGCCATCCTGGTCGGCCTGGTGCTGCTGACGAACTCGTTGAGGCGCAAGAACTCCTGAAGAACGCGAAGGGCCCCTGGTCTCCCAGGGGCCCTTCGCACTTTCGAGTGATCATCGGGCGGATCCCCCTTTCGTCCGTCTCGGCGACTCCTACCGTGCTGCCGGTGATACCGCTTGACGGTGGTCTCCCGATGACCGCCCGCCAGGAGCAGTTCAGCCTGGCGTTCGTGAGGATGGTCGCGGCTGCCGCCGGCTGCTCGATCAAATGGCATGAGACGGACTACGACGGCGTCGACATCACCATCGCGTCCTCCACCGAGTACTCGACGTATTACTGCCCGGAGTTCGAGCTCCAGCTCAAGTGCACCACCCAACACGACCGGCTCCGGGACACGCACTTCTCCTGGAAGATGGACCGCGATCCTTTTCTCAAGCTCACTCACGGCAAGCGGTACAACGAGGCGTTTCTCGGTGTGCTGGTGATCCCGCGTGACGACGAGCCGTTGTTGAGCCAGAGCGAGGAACACCTCCTCACAGCCAGCCGCATGTACTGGGAGCACGCCAGGCTTTTGGGTGATATCGGTGACGGTGCCAGCAGCAAGACAGTGCATCTACCGAGAACTAATCTCTTCGATGTACAAAGCCTGAAGAGCATCATCCAAAGGGTCGGCGAAGAAGGTGCGTGGTGAGCAGCCCACCGGTCGACGACTACCGCGAGCTCGCCGACAGCCTCCACCCGTTGGCCGTGCAGCAGTACCTGGCCGCCAACGACTGGCAGCTCGAAACGCAGATTCCCGACGTGCGGCAGATCTGGCGCCTCAACGACCAGGCACGGGTGATGCTCCCGCTGGCCACCGACTTCGTCGACTTCGCCCAGCGATTCCGCGACACCCTGCGGGCTCTGGCCACGGTCTACGACTGGGATCCCGGCCGCCTCGCGGAGAAGATCACCGCCACGCGCGCCGATCTCTTCTTCGTCCGGTTCGACCAGGTCATGGTCGACGGCACGCTTCCGTTCAAGCAGGCCGAGAAGGCCCTGGACGGTCTGTACAAGATGATGAAGGCGGCCGCGACCTCGGCGGACGACCCCACCCACTCCCACCGCGGACGCCGCTCCAGCCTCGTGAACGACTTCCTGGACGAGGACGTGCGTCTCGGGCACACCAAACGCGGCAGTTTCGTCTTCACGGTCGTCACGCGGCTCGGAGATCCGCTGCCCGACCGCGACGGCTCCCACTCGTCCCCGTTCCCGCGGCGGGTGATGGAAACGCTGGCCACAGGCCTGCACGCGGCCAAGGACCTGTCGCTCAACTGGAACGCTTCCGCTGTGGAGCGAGCCGCTGAACGCGGCCTCAGCGCGAACCTCGTGGAGTCACTGCAGGATCTCACGGAGTCGGACTCGGTGCGTGAACTGGACCTCTCGTTCGCCTGGGCGACAGGCGAACCTCGACCGCAGGTCCCCTCCTCGCGGATCGTGGTCGACCGTGACGCGATGGCGGGCCTGCCCCGTGTCCGGGAGCGCCTCGTCCGGCGTGAGGAGCCACCACGCACGGAGACCGTCGTCGGTCAGGTCCGGTCGCTCACCCGTGAAGAACCCGGTGGCGACGAGCAGGAAGAGACGACGATCGTCCTGAGTGCCGAGGTCCGGGGCCGAACCAGGAAGATCCACGTCCTCCTCGGCGGAGAGGACTACGACTGGGCGATCTTCGCTCACCGGAGCAAGCTGCCGTTCACCGTCACGGGCAACCTGGCCTTCGAACGAGGGGCCTGGCGCATGACAGGCCCGGTGACGGTCGACTCCAGTTTTCTGCAACACCAGCAGCGCTGAAGAACGAAGGGCCCCTGGTCTCCCAGGGGCCCTTCGCACGTTCCTACTCCCACTCGATGGTGCCCGGCGGCTTGGACGTCACGTCCAGCACCACGCGGTTGACCTCCGCCACCTCGTTGGTGATCCGGGTCGAGATCCGCTCCAGCACCTCGTACGGCAGGCGCGTCCAGTCCGCGGTCATCGCGTCCTCGGACGACACCGGGCGCAGCACGATCGGGTGCCCGTACGTGCGGCCGTCGCCCTGGACGCCGACGCTGCGGACGTCCGCGAGCAGCACGACCGGGCACTGCCAGATCGAGCGGTCGAGGCCGGCGGCCGTCAGTTCCTCGCGTGCGATGGCGTCGGCCTGGCGCAGCGTGTCGAGGCGGTCCTGGGTGACCTCGCCGATGATGCGGATGCCGAGGCCCGGGCCGGGGAACGGCTGGCGCTGCACGATCGTCTCGGGCAGGCCGAGTTCGGTGCCGACGCGGCGGACCTCGTCCTTGAACAGGGCGCGCAGCGGCTCGACCAGTTCGAACTGGAGGTCGTCCGGGAGGCCGCCGACGTTGTGGTGCGACTTGATGTTCGCGGTGCCCGCGCCGCCGCCGGACTCGACGACGTCCGGGTAGAGCGTGCCCTGCACGAGGAAGCGGTAGTCGCCCTCGGCCTTGAGGTCGCGCTCGGCCTGCTCGAAGACGCGGATGAACTCGCGGCCGATGATCTTGCGCTTCTCCTCCGGGTCCGTGACGCCGGCCAAAGCGCTCAAGAAGCGCTCGCGGGCGTCGACGGTCACCAGGTTGATGCCCGTGGCGGCCACGTAGTCGCGCTCGACCTGGGCGCGCTCGCCGGAGCGCAGCAGGCCGTGGTCGACGAAGACGCAGGTGAGGCGGTCGCCGATGGCGCGCTGGACGAGGGCCGCGGCCACGGCGGAGTCGACGCCGCCGGAGAGGCCGCAGATCGCCTTGCCGTCACCGATCTGCTCGCGGATGCGGCTGACCTGCTCGTCCACGATGGACGACGTCGTCCACTGCGGACGGATGCCCGCGATCTCGTGCAGGAACCGGCGCAGGACCTCCTGGCCGTGCGGCGAGTGGTGGACCTCGGGGTGGTACTGGACGCCCGCGAAGCGGCGCTCGGTGTCCTCGAACGCGGCGACCGGCGCGCCCTCGCTGGTCGCGGTGACGGTGAAGCCCTCGGGCGCCTTGGTGACGGCGTCGCCGTGGCTCATCCACACCGGGTGCGAGCCGGGCAGTTCCTCGTGCAGCGACCCGCCCGTGCCGGACACGCCGAGGTCGGTGCGGCCGTACTCGCGGGTGCCGGTCTGCTCCACCGAACCGCCGAGTGCGCGCGCCATCGCCTGGAAGCCGTAGCAGATGCCGAAGACCGGGACGCCGGTCTCGAACAGCTTCGGGTCGACCTGCGGGGCGTTCTCCTCGTACACGCTCGACGGGCCACCGGACAGCACGATGGCCAGCGGGTTCTTGTCGAGGATCTCGCTGACGCTCGCGGTGTGCGGGACGACCTCGGAGTAGACCTGGGCCTCGCGCACGCGGCGCGCGATCAGCTGCGCGTACTGGGCGCCGAAGTCGACGACGAGAACAGGGCGGTTGCTGGTGTCGGACACGTCCCCAAGGATCTCATGGGTGGACGGTGAACTGCTGACCGGTGGCGGGCTGAACCAGGTGTTCAGGGTGGGTGACGCGGTGCGCAGGCCGGCCGGGCCGTGGGCTCCTCGGGTGCACGAGTTGTTGCGGCGCTTGGCACCGCTGGGGATCGCGCCGGTGCCGCTGCGGCTGGACGACGAGCACGAACTGCTCAGCTACCTGCCGGGTGAGGTTGGCCACGTGCCCCCTTCGAGCGACAGGTCGTTGATCGAGTCGGCACTGCTGCTGCGGCGGCTGCACGACGCGACAGCACCACTGGTCGACGGGCTGGACGGGTGGCAGCACTCCGCCCGCGAACCCGTCGAAGTCGTGCTGCACGGTGATTTCGCCCCGTACAACGTCGTGTTCCGCGACGGGACGCCGACGGGCGTCTTCGACTGGGACAGCGCGCATCCGGGGCCGCGCTGGTGGGACGTCAGCTGGGCGTTGATCCAGTTCGTGCTGGCGCTGCCGGACGACCGCGAGCGGCGGACGCGGTTGTTCTGCGAGACCTACGGGATCGAGTACGAACCCGAGCACATGTTGGTCCGGTTGCAAGACATGATTCGGACGATTCAGGAGCACCCGGCGTTCGTGACCCAACGAGCGGAAGGGCATGTCGACCACTACTTGGATCTCATCAGGTACGTACAGGCTCGTAGGGCTTAACGTGAGGCTCATGGACGCGTTCACCCCGCAACCCCGGCCCTGCTGGGTCGCCGGCCGCCCCGAGCAGGGCGAGCAGGCGTTGGAGGTTCTCCACCCGTTCGACGGCACCGAGGTCGCCTCGGTGGCGGTGCCGGGCAGAGACCAGGTGGAACGTGCGATCGCCGCGGCCGCGTCCGTGGCCAAGGAGTTCCGGCGAACACCCGCCCACGTGCGGGCCGAGGCGTTGCTGCAGGTCTCGAAGGCCCTCGCCGACCGGGCCGAGGAGATCGCCGAGACGATCACGGCCGAGAACGGCAAGCCGCTCAAGTGGGCCGAGATCGAGGTGCAGCGCGCGGTCAACACGTTCCGGTTCGCCGCGGAGGAGGCGCGCCGGTTCACCGGCGAGCTGCAGCGACTCGACACCGAGGCCGGTGGCGTGGGGCGGATGGCGATCGTCCGGCACGTGCCGCGCGGGCCGGTGCTCGCGGTGGCGCCGTTCAACTTCCCGCTGAACCTGGTGGCGCACAAGGTCGCGCCGGCGCTCGCGGTGGGCGCGCCGGTGATCGTGAAGCCCGCCTCGGCGACGCCGCTGTCCGCGTTGCTGCTCGGTGAGGTCCTCGCCGAGACCGACCTGCCCGAGGGCGCGTTCTCGGTCCTTCCCGTGCGCGGCAAGGACATGGACGCCCTGGTGAAGGACGAACGGCTGCCGATCATCTCGTTCACCGGGTCCACGAAGGTCGGCTGGTCGCTGATGGATGCCGCGCCGCGCAAGCACGTCGTGATGGAGCTGGGTTCCAACGCGGCGGCGATCATCTGTCCTGATTGGACGGACCTGGACCACGCGGCGCGGCGCATCGCGACGTTCGGCAACTACCAGGCCGGGCAGTCGTGCATCGCCGTGCAGCGGGTGATCGTCGACCGCTCGAAGGCCGACGAGTTCGTGCCGAAGCTCGTGGAGGCGGTGGCAGCGCTCAAGACCGGCGACCCGCACGACCCCGAGGTCGAGGTCGGGCCGCTGATCGACGAGGACAACGCCAAGCGCGTCGAGGAGTGGGTCAACATGGCCACCGACGTCGGCGCCCGCGTGCTGCTGGGCGGCAAGCGGACCGGCGCGACGGTCGAACCGACCGTGCTCACCGACGTGCCGAAGACCGCGAAGGTCTGGACCGAGGAGATCTTCGGGCCGGTGCTCGTGGTGTCGGTCGCGGACGGCGTCGAGGACGCGTTCGCGCAGGCCAACGACTCCAAGTACGGGCTGCAGGCCGGGGTGTTCACCCGTGACGTGCAGGTGGCGTTCGAGGCGGCGGCCGAACTCGAGGTCGGTGGCGTGATCATCGGTGACGTGCCCTCCTACCGCGCCGACCAGATGCCGTACGGCGGCGTGAAGGGCTCGGGCACCGGGCGCGAGGGCGTGCGGTCCGCGATGGAGGACTTCACCGAGGAGCGCATCACCGTGCTGACCGGGATCCAGCTATAGGCCCTGTTCGAACGCCAGCACGCGATCGGGGTCGTACCGGTCCGCGACCTCCTTGAGGCGCTTCAGGTTGCGGCCGTAGTACGCGGCCGGCCAGTCGGGCATCTCCGGGTCGATGTAGTTCACGTACCCGGTGGTGCCAGCACCGAGCCCGTCGCGGAGGCCCGCGAGCAGCGCACGGGCCCGCGCTTCCGTCAGGTCGCCCAGGTGCACGTAGACCTGGGCGCTGGCCGTGGCGTCGCGGTGCGGGAAGGCGGTGGCGTCGGGCGCGACCCGTCCGACCACGCCGCCGAACGAGTCGAACTGGATCATGCACGGCGGCTGCCCGTCCACCAGCGCGGCGACCTTCGACCCCGGCACGGGCGAGTGCAGCATCCGCGACGACGCCACGTACGGCTCACCGGTTTCCGCAGGTCCGGCGTAGTGCCGCATCGCCTGCAGGTAGGTCATCTCCTCCACCTCGCGAGCGCCGCGAGGCATCCGGTCGAGCAGCCGGTGCAGGTCCTTCGCCGTGCCCGCGTACGTGCCCCGGACGCTCGGCACCGACGGCGAGCCCGAGTCGACGCGCAGGCTCGTCCACAGCTCGTCCGGCGCGTCCGCGATCCAGTCCTGCCAGGCGTCGAGCACGTCCGCCGTCGTGCCGTCCGGGTAGTCGAGGCCGAACACGACCAGGTCCGGCGCCGGGTCCGTGTGGAACGTGAACTCCGTGACGACGCCGAAGTTGCCGCCTCCGCCGCCCTTCAACGCCCAGAACAGGTCGGGCTCCGACTCGTCCGAGGCCGTGCGCAGGACGCCGTCCGGGGTGACGATCCGCGCCTGCACGAGGTGGTCGCAGGTCAGGCCGTACCGGCGGGAGATCACGCTGATGCCGCCGCCGAGGGCGAGCCCGGCGATGCCGACCGTGCGGCACGATCCGGCGGGCAAGGCCTGGCCCGCCGCGCCGAGTGCCTCGTAGACGTCGTACATCCGGGCACCGGCACCGATCGTCGCCCGCCGGCCGTCGACCCGGACGTGCGACAGCCCGCCGAGGTCGAGCACCAGACCGCCGTCCGGCCACGAGTAGCCCGCATAGCTGTGGCCACCGCTCCGCGCGGCGACCGGAATACCTTGGCGCGCAGCACGTTCCAGACCTGCCTGGACGTCCTCGACGCTCCCGCACCTCACCACCGCGAGCGGTTTCCGGTGTGCGTACAGGGTGTTCTGCGGTTCACCACCCGAGTGCACGGCGTCTCGTCTCCTCGTCGTCGCGGCCGGCGACGTGGCCGTCGGGCCTGATCAGCAGGCCGTCCCGGACCGTGAAGCCGGGACCTGCCGTGCGGGACCCCTCGACGAGCACACCACCACCCTCGTAGGCGAACGGGGTGAAGAGCTTGCCCGAATCGATGCCCTCACCGGTCTCGAGCGCGTGTTGCCGGTGCGCTCGTTCCTCGGGGGTGCCCGGCACGAGGAACCGCATGGTCTCGCCGGTGATGCGGAGGTTCTCGTCGGCGGCGGCACCGCGTTCGGCGTCGTAGGAGGCGAGCAGGTGCGGGCCCGCCTCGCCGCGGCGGTCGGCGGCGATCTTCCAGGCCGCGTTGTCGGCGTCGCAGATGCCCGAGTTCAGGCCGCGGGCGCCGAACGGGCTCATCACGTGCGCCGCGTCGCCCGCGAGCAGGATCCCGCCTTCCCGGAACCGCGCGGCCCGGCGCTGGTGGAAGCGGTAGGTGGACTGCCAGACGACCTCGTACGGCCTGTCACCGACGATCGCGCGGATGTGCTCGTCGCTGAGGTGGACGTCCCCGGCGACCTGCCAGTCGATCCGCCAGACGCCGTCCGGTTGCGGGTGCAGGAGGACCTGGCGGCCGGGGTTCCAGGGCGGGTCGAAGTAGAAGCGGCGTTCCGGCGTCGCGAAGTCCAGATCGACGCGGACGTCGGCGATGATGAACCTGTCGTCGAACGAGAAGCCCTCGAACGGGATGCCCAGCAGCTCGCGGACCTTCGAGTGCGCGCCGTCCGCGGCGACGCAGTGGGTCGCCCGGATCCCGTCCGGTGTGGACACCCCCTCGTCGTCCTGGGTGAGGGCTTCGAGCGGGTGCCCGTAGCGGAGTTCGACCAACGGCTCGGCGCGGACCCGTTCCTCCAGCAGTCGCTCCACCACGGTCTGCGGGGTGTTCACGAACGGCGGGAAACCACTGGCCTGCGGGAAGGTCAGGGTCAGCACCTCGCGGTCGCGGTGGAAGGTGCGGCCGGTGTACCAGGTGACGCCCGCATCGGCGACGGCCTGCCCGACGCCGATCCGTTCGAGGACCTCCAGCACGTCGCGCTGCACGCAGATCGACCGGCTGCCGGCCTCGGCACGTCGTTCCCGGGCCTCCAGCACGACGCTCGGCACGCCGGCCCGCGCGAGGAACAGCGCGGCGGTGAGCCCGACCGGCCCCGCACCGACGACCAGGACGGTCATTGCAGGGCGTCCCACACGGCCCGGTCGCGTTCGGCGGTCCAGATCTCCGGCCAGTCCCTGCCGTCGCACTCGTCCCAGTAGCGCTTCACGTCGAACGGCAGGCAGTGCTCGAAGATCGGCCAGCGCCCGTAGCGGCCGACGAGGGTCCGGTGCGCCAGTTCGAAGGCCTGCTTGAGCGTGCCGCCCTCGGCGTGGACCCCGCCGACCGTGCGGCGCAGCTCGTTGAGGAAGTGCCTGCTCTGGTTGATCGCGGCCTCGACCTCGATGCGGTCGCGCGCGACCTTGCCGCGCCCGCCGACGAGGACCTCGGCGCCCAGGTCCTCGATCTCGTCCAAAGTGGACGTCGCCCACTCGTCGTGGAACGCGTCCCCGGTGTAGAGCGCGGCCTGCGACTCGACCAGGTCACCCGCGAACAGGATGCGTTGCTGCGGCAGCCACGCCACGATGTCGCCCGCGGTGTGCCCGCGCCCGAGGAACTGCAGCACCAGGTCGCCGCGCTCGCCGCCCAGCGGGATCGTCATGCGGTCGGAGAACGTGAGCGTCGGCCAGGTCAGGCCGGGGATCTCCTCGGGCTGCTCGAAGAGCCGCGGCATGCGGCCGAACTCGCTCTCCCAGTCCTGCTGCCCGCGTTCGGCGATCAGCACCCGCGTCATCTCGTGCGCGACGACCTCCTGGGCGTCGAACGCGCTGGCCCCGAGCGTGCGCACGGCGTGGTAGTGGCTCAGCACGAGGTACCGGACCGGCTTGCGGGTGTGCTCGCGCAGCTGCGCGAGCCACCTCCGCGCGGCGGCCGGTGTCGCGCGGGCCTCGAAGCAGATCAGGAAGTCCTCGGCCTCGATGGCCGCGACGTTGGGGTCGCCTTCGGCGGTCAGGGTGTAGACGCCCTCGGCGAGTTCTGCGAAGACCTCGTCCTTGGGGGCGAGGTCGGCGCTGGAAGCGAACGGCTTTTTGGCCATGCCTCCACCGTGTCAGGACGCCTTCACGATCGGCAACCGCAATGCGGCTGGAGCTTGATCGGGAACCGCCGGGTTCTTCGGCTTCGTCGGGTTGATCCGCCGGTAGGGCTGGTCCTGGGCCGGTCGCTGGTCCACCTCGCCCTTGTTCGGCCACAGCGAGAAGGCCCGCTCGGCCTGCGCGGTGATGGTGAGGCTCGGGTTCACGCCGAGGTTCGCACTGATCGCCGAACCATCCACAACGGACAGTCCCGGGTAGTTGAACACCCGGTGGTACGGGTCGATGACGCCCCGGTCGGCGTCGGACGCGATCGCGCAGCCACCGATGAAGTGCGCGGTCAGCGGGATGTTGAACAGCTCGCCCCACGTGCCACCCGCGATGCCGCCGATGTGCTTGGCGGCCAGCAGGTTCGCCTCGTGACCGGCCGGGATGAACGCCGGGTTCGGCTCGCCGTGGCCCTGCTTGCTGGTGAGCTTGCCGCGTTTGAGGAACGTCGTGATGGAGTTGTCGAGGCTCTGCATGACCAGCAGGATCACGGTCCGCTCGCTCCACCGGTGCACGCTGAGCAGGCGCAGCAACCGCAGCGGGTGGCGGACGGCCTGCTTGACGAACTGCAGCCACCGCGGCGTGCTCAGCGCACCGTCCGTGGCGAGGGTCTGCAGCATGCCCATGGCGTTGCTGCCCTTGCCGTACCGGACGGGCTCGATGTGCGTGATCTCGTCGGGGTGGATGGAGCTCGTGATCGCGACGCCCTGCGTGAAGTCGGTGGCCGGGTCGACCGCGTAGCGCGCGGCCCCGATGATCGACTCGGAGTTGGTGCGGGTCAGCTCGCCGAGCTTGGGCGAGATTTTGGGGAGCGTGGTGGCCTTCGCCTTGTGCAGCAGCTGCTGCGTGCCCCAGGTGCCGGCGGCGACCACGACCTGGTCGGCCGTGAAGGTCCTCGTGGCCCTGCCACCGGTCGTCTTCGTGTCGATGGTCCACTTGCCGTCGTTCTCGTGGAGCTTCGTGACCGTGGTCAGCGGGAAGACCTGCGCACCGAGCTTCTCCGCGAGGTACAGGTAGTTCTTGACCAGCGTGTTCTTCGCCCCGACCCGGCAGCCGGACATGCAGCTGCCGCATTCGGTGCAGCCCGTCCGCTCCGGCCCGGCACCCCCGAAGAACGGGTCGGCGGTCTTCTTGCCGGGCTCGCCGAAGAACACCCCGACGGGCGTCGCGTGGTAGCTGTCCTCGACGCCCATGTCCTTCGCGACCTTCTGCATGACGACGTCGCTCGGGGTGGTCGTGGGGTTCGTGACGACGCCCAGCATCCGGCTCGCCTGGTCGTAGAACGGCTCCAGCTCGTCCTGCCAGTCGGTGATGTGCGCCCACTGCTGGTCCTCGTAGAACGGCTTGAGCGGCCGGTACAGCGTGTTCGCGTACACGAGGGAGCCGCCGCCGACACCCGCGCCGGCGAGCACCATGACGTTGCGCAGGGTGTGGATGCGCTGGATGCCGAAACACCGCAGCTGCGGCGCCCACAGGTAGCGGCGGAGGTCCCAGCTGGTCTTGGCGAACTCGTCGTCGGCGAACCGGCGCCCCGCCTCGAGGACGGCGACGCGGTAGCCCTTCTCGGTCAGGCGGAGTGCGGCGACGCTGCCACCGAACCCGGAGCCGACGATGACGACATCGAAGTTACCGGCGAGTTCACCCATGAACCGGAGAGTAGGCGTTACTTCCGGTAACGCCTAGTCCCCTATCGGTTCAGATGGGCGGGACGCGGTCATGAAGTCGGTCCAGAGGTCGACGGCCTGCTGCAGGCTCAGCGCCGCGACCTGCTCCAACGGGATGCCGGCGGTGTGCACGAGACGCTGCGCCAGCCAGTCCGGAACCGGCTCGCGCGGGGCGACCTCCTCGACGGCCACGTCACCGGCCAGGCGTCCGAGCCGGGCGATCACGTCGGCCAACCTCGCCAGGGTGGAGCCCTCGTCGGCCGCCGATGCGACCCGCGCCGCCGCCTCGGCGTAGACCTCGGAGTCCGAGCGCACACCCACGCACCAGACCTCGCAGACTTCGACGGCCCCGTCGGAGGTGATCCGGTAGACGATCCGCCAGTGGTTGCGCCCCACGACCAGCTTGCGAAACCCGGTCAGCTCACCGCCGAGCGGGTACCCGGCCTCGGGGTTGTCGAGCAGGAGCTGGATCTTCTCGAGAACCTTCGGCACCACGTCGGGACCGAGTCGGCGCAGGTCGTCGATCGCCGCGTCGGTGAACAGCACTTCAGCCATCGAGCGAGTCGTCGTCCTCCACCGCCGCCAGCGACTCGCGGGTGTGCCCGAACGCTGCCAGCACGTCGTCGAACGAAGTGCGCCTGCCCGAGTCGGCCGCCGACCGGGCGAGGACGAGCGCCAGATCCCTCAGGTCCGCCGCCGCCTCGTCGATCTCCGCCAGGCGGCTCACCGGCACGACCGCGGCCACCGGACGGCTGTGTCGCGTGACGACGATCGGACCGCCGTGCTCGGCATCGGCGACCAGCCCGGCGACACCACGTTTCGTGGCCTCCGTGACGGTCAGCTCGCGAACATCGCGCATTGCGGTCATGCACAGAACTGTACAGAAAAATGCACAGGTTGACGGGTGCGCCCGTGGGCGCACCCGATCAGCTCAGAGCACCAGGCCGTTGATGACCCAGACCGTGAACGCCACGGCCAGCGCCGTGATCACCAGGCCGCCGCACACGAACAGGGCCAGCGCCTTCCAGCCGATGCCCCCGACCCGGTCGTCCTCCTCGGGAGCGTCCTCGAACTCTGTGACGTCGGCGTCCGGGTCGATCGTGTCCACATCACTGTTCTTGCCGTCGCCGAACAACGCATCCAAATCCACGCTCAAGTGGACGCGCGGGGTGCCCGTTCGGTTGCAGCATCAGGTTTGGGCCCAAGCAGCGACCGGCAGGCTGAGGTGTACGCCCACGTCAGGGAGGCCCGTGACAGCCGAAATCGTCTCGCACCTCGACGACGACGTCCATGCCGCTCACGTCGAACGGGTCGTGTTCGCGGAAGCGCAGTTCGACGTCGCCGGGCTGAAGGTTGCCGTCGTGGAGAGGGCTCCTCGGCGCACTCGACCGCGAGCGGCACGGCACCCAGCAAAGCAGAAGGGCGCGTCCCAGGTCGGAACGCGCCCTTCTGCCGAGCTGTGATCAGCCGCGGATGGTCAGGCCGACCTTCTGGAACTCCTTGAGGTCGGAGTAGCCGGTCTTGGCCATGGCCCGCTTCAACGCGCCGAACAGGTTCGTCACGCCGCGCGGGTCGGCGGACGGGCCGAACAGCAGCTTGCGCAGGTCGAGCTCCTGGTCGACGGCCTCGGCGACGAGGCTGCGCGGCACGGACGGGTGCGCGGACGCCGCCGTCCAGTACAGGCCCTGGCCCGGTGCCTCGGTCGCGGCCGCGAGCGGCTCGCCGAGCATCACGGCGTCGGCACCGCAGGCGATGGACTTCGCCACGTCGCCCGAGGTCGTGACACCGCCGTCGGCGATGACGTGCACGTACCGGCCCCCGGTCTCGTCGAGGTAGTCGCGGCGCGCGGCCGCGGCGTCGGCGATCGCGGTGGCCATCGGCACGCCGATGCCCAGGACCTGGTCGGTGGTGGTGACGCCGGGCGTGTAGCCGTAGCCGACGATCACGCCCGCCGCGCCCGTGCGCATGAGGTGCATGGCGGTGCGGTAGTCACCGACGCCGCCCGCGATCACCGGGATGTCGAGGTCCGCGATGAACGACTTCAGGTTGAGCGGCTCGCCACCGCGCGTGACGTGCTCGGCCGAGATGATCGTGCCCTGCACGACCAGGATCTCGACGCCCGCGGCCAGCAGGTCCGGGGTGAGCTCGGCGGCGCGCTGCGGGCTGACGCGGACCGCGACGGTGACGCCCGACTCGCGGACCTGCTTGACCGCCTCGGCGATCAGGTCCATCCGCAGCGGCGCGGCGTGCAGCTCCTGCAGCACCTTCACCGCGGCGGCCGGGTCCTCGTTGTCCTCGGTCGCCTGGACCAGGCGGAACAGCGCCTCGTCCACGTCGCCGTGCCGCGCCCAGAGGCCCTCGGCGTTCAGCACGCCGAGGCCGCCGAGCTCGCCGACCGCGACCGCCGTGCCCGGCGACACGATGGCGTCGGTCGGATGGGTGATCAGCGGGATGTCGAAGCGGTAGGCATCGATCTGCCAGGTCGTGGAGACGTCCTTCGACGACCTCGTCCGACGCGACGGGATGATCTCGATGTCGTCCAGCTCGTAGGCCCGCCTCGCGGTCCGGCCCATGCCGATCTCGACCAGATCGCGCACCTGTGGTTCCTCTCCAGAGCTTTAGAACGAGCGTGCAAGCAGCCGGAACGGCCGAGTGACTCTAACGGGTGGTGTAGTTCGGCGCCTCGACGGTCATCGTGATGTCGTGCGGGTGGGACTCCTTCAGGCCCGCCGCCGTGATCCGCACGAGCTGCGCGTCCTGCAGCTCGGTGATCGTGCGGGAGCCCGTGTAGCCCATGGCCGCGCGCAGGCCGCCGTTGAGCTGGTGCACGACCTGGGACAACGGGCCGCGGAACGGCGTGCGGCCCTCGATGCCCTCGGGGACGAGCTTGTCCTCGTTGAGCACGTCGTCCTGGAAGTAGCGGTCCTTGGAGAACGACTTGTTCTCGCCGCGGGACTGCATGGCCGCGAGCGAGCCCATGCCGCGGTAGGTCTTGAACTGCTTGCCGTTGACCAGGATCAGGTCGCCGGGCGCCTCCTGGGTGCCCGCGAGGAGCGATCCGAGCATCACGGCGGACGCGCCGGCCGCGATGGCCTTGGCGATGTCGCCGGAGTACTGGATGCCGCCGTCACCGATCACCGGCACACCGGCCGCGCGGCAGGCCAGCGAGGCCTCGTAGATCGCGGTGATCTGCGGGACGCCGACACCGGCGACGACGCGCGTGGTGCAGATCGAGCCGGGGCCGACGCCGACCTTCACGCCGTCCGCGCCCGCGTCGATCAGGGCCTGGGCACCGGAGCGCGTCGCGACGTTGCCGCCGACGACGTCCGTCGAGTCGCCGAGCTCCTTCTTGATGCGGGCGACCATCTCCAGCACGCCGCGCGAGTGGCCGTGGGCCGTGTCGACCATCAGCACGTCGACACCCGCCTCGGCCAGCGTCATCGCGCGGACGAACGAGTCCTCGCCCACACCCACGGCGGCGGCGCACAGCAGGCGGCCGTCCGGGTCCTTGGTGGCGTTCGGGTACTGCTCGGTCTTCACGAAGTCCTTGACCGTGATCAGACCCTTGAGCTTGCCGTCGCCGTCGACGATCGGCAGCTTCTCGACCTTGTGGCGGCGCAGCAGGCCCAGCGCGGCCTCTGCCGACACGCCGACCTGCGCGGTGACCAGCGGGCCGTTGGTCATGACCTCGCTGACGCGCTTGCTGTGGTCGAGCTCGAACCGCATGTCGCGGTTCGTGATGATGCCCACCAGCTTGTTGTTCGCGTCCGTCACCGGCACGCCGGAGATGCGGTAGCGCGCGCACAGCGCGTCGACCTCGGCCAGCGTGGCGTCGGGCGAGCAGGTGACCGGGTCGGTGACCATGCCGGCCTCGGACCGCTTGACGGTCTCGGCCTGGCGGGCCTGGTCCTCGATGGAGAGGTTGCGGTGCAGCACGCCGATGCCGCCCTGCCGGGCCATCGAGATCGCCATCCGGCCCTCGGTGACCGTGTCCATCGCGGCGCTGGCCAGCGGGATCTTGAGGGTGATGTTGCGCGAGATCCTGGTGCTCGTGTCGACGCCACTGGGGACGACGTCGGACTCGGCAGGCAGCAGGAGCACGTCGTCGAAGGTCAGTCCCAGCATGGCGAACTTGCCCGGGACTCCGTCAGCGTTGAGCTCGCTGGTCATAGCGGGTGACTTGCCTTCCGTCGTGCGGTTTGCTCCCCCTCCTGCGAGCGTGGTTTCCGCAGGCGGAGGCGGTGCGACCCATGGTATCTGGACGGCTCCGGGGGCACGGGGGGTACCGTGCGGGGTCGTGCCGCACGACGCGTTGCCACCAGACCCCTTCGCAGGCGACCCAGAGGACCCAGCGCTGTCCCTGGGCGAGCCCGACCACGACCATCCCCCGATGGACGACGACGAACGGACGGAGCTGGTCAGCGACCTGAGCGACCTCGCCGTCTACCAGGCGCTGCTCGAACACAGAGGCGTGCGCGGCATCGTCGTGGACTGCGGTGAGTGCGAGGAACCGCACTACCACGACTGGGCGCTGTTACGAGCCTCACTGGAGCAGTTGCTCGCCGACGGGCACATGCGCCCGCACGAGCCGGCGTTCGATCCGAACCCCGGGGCCTACGTGAGCTGGGAGTACTGCCGCGGGTACGCGGACGGGGTCACCGCGACCGAGTCGGCGCGCTGACTCCCGGACGGCCTGTGAGGTGTGCCGCACCCCGGCGGGCGGTCCGCGCAACTCGACCGGTCACATTCCACCTGACGTGTGAACGCCCGAGCATGTGAACGGCCCCTGACCTGCGAGGGTCAGGGGCCGTTCACACTGCGTCTCAACCGGCTCAGCTGCCGGTGGTCTGCCCGGCGGTCTCCGCGTTCGTCCCGGTCCCGCTCGACCCGGGGTTCTCACCCGTGCCGGGGTCCGGCGGCGGAGGCGGCGGCGGGTTCTGCTCGCCGTTCGACGTCGGCGGTGCCGGGGTCTCGGACGACGGCGGCGTGGACGGCTCCGTCGTGGTCGGCGGCGTGGACGACGTGGACGGCGTGACCGAAGGCTCCGAGGACTTGGGCGGCTTCGTCGGCTTCGGCGTCGTCGTGGTCGGCGGCGCGGTCGAGGTGTTGGTGTCGAGCTGCTTCTCCAGCTCCTTGTGCTTCTCCTCGAGCTGCGCCTTGCCGTCGGCCGTGGAGACCGAGCCGAGGCTCGCCTCGACCTTGTTCAGCTTCTCGCGGGCCTCGTCGACCTTGCCCTCGCGCAGCGCCAGACGCGCCGACTCGAGGTCGGTGTTGATGATGGCCGCGGCCTCGATCGACTTCGCGTGCTCGGAGTAGAGCACCTGCGTGAGGCCCCACAGCGTGTCGCCGGGCTGTGCGTCGCGGGCCACCAGGCTCACGCCGGTGAAGGCGATGGCCAGGACCGCGGCGGCACTCGCCAGCGGGATCAGGAAGCGATGCCTGCTCACGGGCTGCGGACGGGCAGCCTGGATCGTGGCGATCGCCGTGTCGGTGTCGACGAGCTCGGTGAACGGCTCCGTCTCCACCTCGTTGCGCCACGCGAGCAGCAACGCGTTCAGCTCGTCGTCGACGAGTGAGCCGGCCGCACCCGGTGTCGCAGAACCCAGCGCGTCCAGCAGCTTGTCATCAGCCTGCACTGCCGAAAGATCGTCGGCGACGGGTTCGTGCGGGGCTCTGTCGTCCTGTCCGCGCACTTCCTCGTCGTCCTTCCCGTGTTCGTCGGCCACTCAGACCACCTCCTCCGCTGCCAGCGACTTGCGCAGACGAGCGAGCGCGCGGTGTTGCGCCACCCGTACCGCACCCGGCGTCGAACCGACCGCCTCGGCCGTTTCCTCGGCGGAGAGCCCGACCACCACCCTCAACAGCAGGATCTCCCGCTGCTTCTCCGGCAGGACGCGCAACAGCACCGCCATCCGGTCGGAGAGTTCACCCTGCATCGCCCGCTGCTCGGGACCGGCGTCGGTCTCCGGCGCGTCGGGGACTTCGGGAACGGGCTCGGAGCGGTTCCTGGCTGCGGACCGATGTGCGTCGGCGACCTTGTGCGCCGCGATCCCGTAGACGAACGCGAGGAAGGGCCGACCCTGGTCGCGGTAGCTGGGCAATGCCGTGAGCACCGCGAGACACACCTCCTGGGCCACATCGTCCGCCGAAGCGAAGCTCCGCTCCTGCCTGCCAACTCGGGCGCGGCAGTACCGCACCACCAAGGGACGTATGGAGGCCAGCAGGCGTTCGATCGCCTGGCGGTCGCCGTCGACGGCCGCGCCCACTTCGGCGTCCAGTCCGTCCCCCAAGTTGGTCATCGCAGACAACAGCCCTGGTGTTACTTGTTGGCGTACCGACAGGAAACAGCACGAGTCACTCACAGCGACCCGTTGCAGCAGCTTCACCGTACCGTTCTGCGGGCGTTCTGTTCATAGGTGGGGTATGGACACCCCGCGTGAACAGCCGACACGCCCGAACGGCTTACAGCCCGGCGACATTGTCACCGGGCTGGGCTAATTGCGCGACCCCGAGAACCACCAGTTGCACAGGTGGGCCGGAGTGGGCCGTCTCACGCCACCGGCCCCGCTTCCCCACATGCGGCATATGAGGACGCGGGGCCGGTGCGGCAAGAGCGACTCCTACTGGACGAGGCCTCGCCGGAAGCCGTGCGCGACCGCCTGAGCGCGGTCACGAACACCGAGCTTGCGGAAGAGACGACGTGCGTGCGTCTTCACCGTGTCCTCCGACAGGTAGAGCTCGCGGCCGATCTGGCCGTTGCTCTTGCCCTGGCTCATGCCCCGCAGCACCTGGAGCTCACGCTCCGTGAGCTGCACGCCGGGGTCGGAGGGCTGCCTCGGTGCCGGCACCGAGGTGCTGGCGAGCGTGTGCGCGAGGGCTGCCACAAGCTCGGGACGCGACGCGTCCCACCTCAGGTAGCCGCGGGCACCGCCGGCGATCGCCGCGGCGATGCTCCCGGCGTCGTCGGGTGCTCCGAAGACGATGACGTTTGCCTGCGGATTCGCGGAGACGAGCCGACGGGTTGCTTCAACCCCGGTCGGGACGGCGCGCTGGGTTCCCACCAGGACGACGTCGACCGGCTGCCTTGAAAAGCGAGCCAACAACTCGTCACCGTGCGCTACGCAGTCGATGCGGCTAACCCCGGGGACAGCCGACATCACGCGGGTGAGACCCTCCCGCACACTGCGCCGGTCGTCGCAAATAAGGACCGTGGTCACGGGGACTCCTTTCCTGCAGCCGAGTGACGTTCCATCTCCCCTATCGGACGCTGGAGGCCCGACCTTGACACGATCCGGTGCTTAATCCGTCAAGAAGTTCGCCTGAGGGTCTGCGTTCGGGGGTTCCCCGGAACGGAGCAGCTCACTCGGCACCCACGGGGAATCAAGGGCGACCCGGCGGCTGACGGGATCAGCTCTCCGCAACACGCAGCTCAGAGCCTTAGTCGCCCGGTCGAGGGCGGTTGCGCCCATCGTGGGAGCGTGGCTCGCCAGAACGAGAGCGCTCGGCCAGATCAACGGCTGAAGCCCGTTTTGAGCACTGTGATTTAGCTCACACTCGACTAGTTCAAGCCCGCGATTCAGGCCGTCGGGTGTCCCCCACACGACCAACGAGGTGCCCAGGACGAGTGCCGACTTGAGCTCGTGCCGGAGCGCCTTCCTGCTCGTCGCCACCTCGTACGCCGCCTCCGCGGGGGCCACTGCTTCTCGTGCCAGACCCGACGCCAGGGCGATCTCGGCGGTCACCCACCCCTTGCGGACCTCGCTCCGCCACGACTGCGTCTCAACTCGTGCGAGCAACCTGCGGGCCTCGTCCAGGCGTTGAGCACCGAGCGAATCGGCGGCGAGACCGAGCAGGGCGTCGGCCCTGGCTCCCGCCGCGTCGATTCCGTCTTGGTCCTGGGTGCCCGTTTCTCGGAGTTCGACGAGGGCGGCGCCGTCGAGGGGGCGGGCCAGGTGGTGCGCCCCCAGCTGACGGTGGTGGGACGCGCGAGTTGAGAGAGCGAGGGACGCGATCACCGGGTCGAGGTCGTGACGGAGCGCGTCCAAGGCGGTGGCCGCGGCGGCGTAGTGGCCTTGGCCGCCGAGCACCACCGCCGCCAGCCATCGGGTTCGGGGGCTCGCGGCGGAGAGGGCGGGCCAGACGTCTCCGCCGGGCTGGTCGCCGAACGCGGCGCGGCGCAGCTGCTCTTCGGTCACGGCGAGGAGTCTGCCGCCCGGTGGGGGCGGCGTGGTGGGGGTGGGGTGGGACCGAGCCTGGAAGAGCCGGTCGTCGCGCTTGGGCAACGGGTAGCAGGTCTGAGGCGTCAGGCAGCGGGAGTCTGGCGGCAGGCAGCGCGCGCCTGGTGTTAGGCACCAGGCAGCGGGCACCAGTCAGCGTCAGGCGTCAGGCAGCGGGCGTCAGGTGACGGCCGCCTCCACCGCGTCCACCGCCGCCGCCAGGTCCTCCACCCGCTCCGCCGGCCCGGCCACC
Organism: Lentzea sp. HUAS12; assembly: GCF_024125735.1. NCBI lineage: Bacteria > Bacillati > Actinomycetota > Actinomycetes > Pseudonocardiales > Pseudonocardiaceae > Lentzea > Lentzea sp. HUAS12. Next base: position 7,728,549 of record NZ_CP099738.1, on the reverse strand, counting down.
ACACCGCGCCGCCACCCCGGCCCTCCCACGAACAGCCTCACCTGCTGCCGGGTCCGGGGCAGCGCGGAGATCACCCCCGGATCGGCGTACCGCGGCAACTGCGCCCACAGCACCACCGCGGACGGGGCGGTGCGGCGCACGGCGGCCGCCAGCGCGTCCATCGGCAACGCCGCTCCCAGCTGCCTCACCACGACGCCTCGCTGCGCCAGTTCCGCGGCCAGCGGGTAGAGGGGGAGGTTGTGCCTTTCCTCCGGCATGCAGGCGAGCAGCACCGGGCGGTGGTTGCGTCCGGCGCTGACCAGGGGTGTGGCGCGCACGAAGGCCGCGAGCACGCACTCGTTGAGCAGGTGCTCGACCTCCACGCCTGCGCCGGAGAGCTGCCAGCGGGCGGCGACGGCCGTCAGGACCGGGCGCACGACTTCGTTCCAGGTGGCGATGACGCCGTCGGCGGCCAGGGAGTCGGCGAGCATCTCCTGGACGGCGATCGAATCCATGGCGAGCGCTGCCCGGCCCAGTCCGCGGGCAGAACGTGAAGCTCCTGGCAATTTCAGGCCGCGGCCGCCGGTGGGGGCCGCGGGCGCGTCGCCGTGGGTCATCGACGATTTCGAGTCGAGTGCGAAACGGGCCGCTTCGGCCGATGAGGCGCCGCGAAGAAGTGCGCGCTGCATCAATTCGAGCCTGGCCACGTCGGGCGGTCCGTATTTGCGGTGCCGGCCCGTGGTGTGGCCGGTCGGGCCGAGGCCGTAGCGGCGGTCCCAGGTGCGGAGGGTGGCGGGAGCCACGCCGAGTCGCCTGGCCACCGCGGCCACTGAGAGAAGGGGCTCACTCGTGTGACTACCGGTCGATTTGATCTCCGGTGGTGTCATCACGAGAGCCATGTTCCGTTCACCTCATCCGGTCGGCAACTCCGGGCGGTGAGTGATCGAACACGCGTGCCGTCACCCATCAGTTGATAAGGGTCTTCAGCCTCTTGAACAAGTTTTGACGCGGTTCTACGGTGGATCATCGTTAAGCCGAATGGAGCAGTCGTCACGGAGGCGGTCTCGATGGCGGACACCCGAAGGCTCCCCGGTCCCAACGCAGATCTCTGGGACTGGCAGATGCGCGGTTCGTGCCGGGGCATGGACAGCGCGTTCTTCTTCCACCCCGACGGCGAACGGGGTCCGGCGAGAGCCCGGCGGGAGGCTCGCGCCAAGGCTGTCTGCCTCGCGTGCCCCGTGCTGGAGATGTGCCGCAAACACGCTCTCGCGGTGCAGGAACCGTACGGAATCTGGGGCGGGCTCTCGGAATCGGAGCGCGACCACATCATCAAGGCACGAAAGCGACAACTGGCAATAGTCTGAACGAAAAACCGGGGTTGGCACCAAATGAATGGCGCCAACCCCGGTTTTGTTCGAGCTCGAACTCGTCGTCCCACCAAACGCGGGACGGACGAACTCAGTGGCCGTGCCCGTGGCCGTGGCCGTGACCGGCCGCAGCCGAGAGGGGCTCGTCTTCCTTCTTCTCGACGACGGCGCTCTCGGTCGTGAGCACCATGCGCGCGATCGAGGCGGCGTTCGCCACGGCGGAACGCGTGACCTTGACCGGGTCGATGATGCCCTGCTCGAGCAGGTCGCCGTACTCGAGCGAGGCGGCGTTGATGCCGAAGCCCCACTCGCCCTCGCGGACCTTGTTCACCACGACGGCGCCCTCGAGGCCCGCGTTCGCGGCGATCCAGAACAGCGGCGCGGACAGGGCCTTCGCGACGAGCGCGACACCCGTGGCCTCGTCACCGGTCAGGCCGAGGCCGCCGTCGAGCACCTTGGAGCCGTGCACGAGAGCGGAGCCACCGCCGGGGACGATGCCCTCCTCGACCGCGGCCTTCGTCGCGGCGACCGCGTCCTCGATGCGGTGCTTGCGCTCCTTGAGCTCGGTCTCGGTGGCGGCGCCGACCTTGATCACGGCGATGCCGCCGGAGAGCTTCGCGAGGCGCTCCTGGAGCTTCTCGCGGTCCCAGTCGGAGTCCGTCGCCTCGATCTCGCGGCGCAGCTGCTCCGCGCGGCCGGCGATGTCGGCCTTGGTGCCGCCGCCGTCGACGATCGTGGTGTCGTCCTTGGTCACGACGACGCGGCGGGCGGTGCCCAGCTGGTCGAGCGTGGTCTCGGACAGCTTGAGACCGATCTCCGAGGAGATCACCTCGCCGCCGGTGACGACCGCGAGGTCGTCGAGGAACGCCTTGCGGCGGTCGCCGAAGAACGGCGCCTTCACGGCGACGACCTTCAGGGTCTTGCGGACGGCGTTGACCACCAGCGTGGACAGGGCCTCGCCCTCGACGTCCTCGGCAATGATCAGCAGCGGCTTGCCGGACTCCGCGACCTTCTCGAGGATCGGGAGGACGTCGGCCAGGGCCGAGATCTTCTCGCGGTGCAGCAGGATGCGGACGTCTTCGTAGACGGCCTCCTGCGCCTCGAGGTCGGTCGAGAAGTGCGTCGACACGTAACCCTTGTCGAACTGCACGCCCTCGGTGATCACGAGCTCGGTCGCGAGCGTGGACGACTCCTCGACGGTGATGACACCGTCCTCTCCGACGCGCTCGATGGCCTCGCCGAGCAGGGCGCCGATGGACTCGTCACGCGACGAGACCGTGCCGACCTGCGCGATGTTCTCGCGGCCCTTGACCGGGGTGGCCTTGCCCTTGAGCGCGTCCACGACGGCGTCGGAGGCGGCCTGGATGCCACGGCCGAGCGCGGTCGGGTTGGCGCCCGCGGCGATGTTGCGCAGGCCTTCCTTGACCAGGGCCTGTGCCAGCACGGTGGCGGTGGTGGTGCCGTCACCCGCGACGTCGTTGGTCTTGGTGGCGACCGACTTGGCGAGCTGAGCGCCGAGGTTCTCGAACGGGTCGTCCAGCTCGATCTCGCGAGCGATGGTGACACCGTCGTTGGTGACCGTCGGGCCACCGAACTTCTTGTCGAGGACGACGTGGCGCCCGCGCGGGCCAAGGGTGACCTTGACCGTGTCCGCGAGCTTGTTCACGCCGCGCTCGAGAGCCCGACGAGCGTCCTCGTCGAAGCTGATCTGCTTGGGCATTTGACTCAAAGCCTCTCTGGGTAGCGAAACGCCCCGGAAGCCCCGGATGGGGCGCCGGGGCGTCAGGCATGACAGCCGAGCGTCTTAGTTGACGACGGCCAGCACGTCGCGGGCGGAGAGGATCAAGTACTCCTCGCCGTTGTACTTGACCTCGGTGCCGCCGTACTTCGAGTAGATGACGACGTCGCCGACGGCCACGTCCAGCGGGACGCGGTTGCCCTTGTCGTCGATGCGGCCGGGGCCCACCGCGAGGACCTTGCCCTCCTGGGGCTTCTCCTTCGCGGTGTCCGGGATCACGAGGCCGGAGGCAGTGGTCGTCTCGGCCTCCGAGGCCTGAACGACGATCTTGTCCTCGAGCGGCTTGATGTTCACGCTCACCGGGATGACCTCCACGGGTCGTTGGCAGGTTCGAATTAACGGCTCCTGCCACCCCGCCGTCGCGGGGGTCGGGGCGGTGCTGGTGCCGTGCAATTGGCACTCTACCCATGAGAGTGCCAAGGCTTCAACGAGACCCCCGAACCGATCACCATCCGGGAGCCGTATTCAGGGCATGTCCCCGTTGACGCGCCGAACGCTGCTGCTCGCAGGCGTGGCAGGAGTCACAGCGCTCACCGCCGCCGCTTCGGCGCGGCCCGCCGACCCTTTCACACTCGGTGTGGCCTCGGGCGACCCGGCACCCGACGGGGTGGTCCTGTGGACGCGGCTGGCCGTCGACCCGCTCGCCGACGACGGCCTGGGAGGCATGCCGTCACGTCCGGTCGAGGTGCTGTGGCAGGTCGCCGCGGACGAACGATTCACCCGAATCGTGCAACACGGCTCCACCACGGCTCGACCCGAGGACGCGCACAGCGTCCACGTGGAACTGGTCGGCCTGGAGCCCGGTCGCGAGTACTTCTACCGCTTCAAGGCCCTCAACCACCTCTCGCGGACGGGCCGTACGCGCACGGCACCTCCTCCTGGCGCATTGCACGTACCGCTGACGATGGCCTTCGCGTCGTGTGCGCAGTACGAGCACGGCTACTTCACGGCCTATCGAAGACTCGCGGAGGACGAACCGGACCTGGTGCTGCACCTCGGCGACTACACGTACGAGTACGAGAGCGGCATCCACGTCGCCCCGAGCGGCAACGTCCGCCACGTCGAGGGCCCGACCACGGTCACGCTCGCCGGGTACCGCCGCCGCCAGGCGCAGTACAAGACCGACCCGGACCTGCAGGAAGCGCACGCCGTGGCGCCGTGGGCGGTGATCTGGGACGACCACGAGATCGACAACAACTGGGCGGGCCTGCTGCCGGACAGACCGCAGCCGGACTTCCCCGCCCGCCGCGCCGCGGCGATCCAGGCCTACTACGAGAACATGCCCCTGCGCAGGTCACCAAGGCTGTACCGGCGGATCGGCTGGGGCTCGCTGGCCACGTTCCACATGCTCGACACCCGCCAGTACCGGACCGACCAGGCGTGCGGCGACGGCCTGCAGCTCTGCCCCGAACGGCTCGAACCCGAACGCACGATGCTCGGCGCCGCGCAGGAGGAGTGGCTGTTCGCCGGCTTCCGCGGCTCGCGGGCGCGCTGGGACGTGCTCGGGCAGCAGGTGTTCTTCTCGCAGTACGACTACATCCCCGGCGAGGTCGACAAGTTCCTGCTGGACGCGTGGGACGGCTACGTCGCCGACCGGGACCGGGTCGTCGCGGGGTTCGCGGACGTGCGGAACCCGGTCGTGCTGACCGGGGACGTGCACGCGGCGTGGGGCGCGGACGTGAAGGAGCGATGGGACGACCCGTCGTCGAAGACCCTCGCGACCGAACTCGTCACGACCTCGATCACGGCCGGAGGCGACGGCTCGGAGGAGTACGCCGAGACACCGCTGTGGCTGCGCGAGAACCCGCACGTGAAGTACTTCAACAACCGGCGCGGTTACACGATCAGCAGGTTCACGCCCGATGAGCTGCGCACGGACTTCCGCGGGCTGGACTACGTGACGCGGCCGGGGTCGCCGGTGCGGACCAAGGCGTCGTTCGCGGTGGAGGACCGGAGCCCTGGCCTGCACCGGTTGTAGGACGGCGGGTCACCTCGGGGACCGTGGGGGCGGTCAGGCCGCACAACCACCCGGCGTCACTCCTTCCGCACCGGAGCCATCGGACCCTCCACGAACATCCCGGCCCTCTTCTCCTCCATCGGAGTGAACGAGGCGTGCACGAGCCGCCCCGTCTCCATCCCCACGAGCCCTGGACCGGCCGGGATGTTGTTCGCCTCGGCGACGTGGGCCTCCTCGCCGGCCGTGATGACCTTGCGATTGGCGTGCATGAGGTTGATCATTTCGCTGAGCTTGCCGGCGATGAAGTAGCAGTCGTCCATCCAGGCCTGCATCGACGAGTCGAAGGCGGCGGAGGCGTCACCCGTCCAGGTCGACTTCAGGCCGTACAGCGCGTCGTCGACTGCCGTGACACCGTTTCTGACCAGGCAGAAGACGTCGGTGAGGTAGCCGGCCGCCTGCACCATTCCCGGGGTGGTGGTGGACGTTCGCGCCATTGGAGTTCTCTCCTAGCTCTGTACGCACCGGCAGCGGGATCGAACCGCTCGATCGCAGGTCACTGAGCGAGAATGAACCACAGCGTCAGCCAGGAACTTCGAAACCTACTCGCGAGTAAGGGTTCCTGCGGGAGGATGCTGCACGTTCAGTCACTCGCGGCGCGCGGAAGGCGAACGGACGGGGGCGTGGCGACGGCAGGAGACGAGCCGGTCGCGGCCACACCGGCCTCCGGCGCGCGGACCGGGCCGCGTTTCCGTTCCTACCGCGACGAACAGCCTGTTGGATTTGCCGGACGAACTCGTGCGGCTACTGCGCACACGAAGAACGACCAAGGCCGTTCTTCGTGCACCTGCCCCGTCCGCGTTCAGAAGATCTGGACGGTCCCGACCGGCAGGCCCGGGTTCGTCGAGATGTCCATCGAGGACGGCTTGGCGCCCGCCGCGACCAGGTGGGCGCCGAGCGCCGCGATCATCGCGCCGTTGTCGGTGCACAGCCGCGGCCGCGGCACGCGCAGCTCGATGCCCGCCTCGGCGCAGCGCTCGGCGGCGAGGCCGCTCAGGCGCGAGTTCGCCGCGACGCCGCCGGAGATGACCAGCGTGCCGACGTCCAGGTCCTTCGCGGCGCGGATCGCCTTGGCGGTCAGCACGTCCGCGACGGCCTCCTGGAACGACGCGGCGACGTCGGCCAGCGGGATCTCCTCGCCGGCGCGCTCGGCGCGCTCGACCCAGCGGGCGACCGAGGTCTTGAGGCCCGAGAACGAGAAGTCGTACTTCGCGTCGCGCGGGCCGGTGAGGCCGCGCGGGAACGCGATCGCGCAGCCGTTGCCGGTCTTCGCGAGCTTGTCGATGGGCGGGCCGCCGGGGTACGGCAGGTCGAGCAGGCGCGCGACCTTGTCGTAGGCCTCGCCCGCCGCGTCGTCCACGGTGGAGCCGATCTCGGTGATCGAGTTCGCCAGGCCGCCCTCGACCAGCAGCAGCTGGGAGTGGCCGCCGGAGACCAGCAGCGCGAGGCAGCGCTGCGGCAACGGGCCGTGCTGCAGCGTGTCCGCGGCGACGTGGCCCGCGAGGTGGTTCACGCCGTAGAGCGGCTTGCCGAGCGCGGCCGCGTACGCCTTGGCCGCGGACACGCCGACCAGCAGCGCGCCGGCGAGGCCCGGACCGGCCGTGACGGCGATGGAGTGGATGTCCGAGAGCTCGACCTTCGCGGTGTCGAGCGCGCGGCGCATCGTCGGGACGAGCGCTTCGAGGTGGGCGCGCGAGGCGACCTCGGGCACGACGCCGCCGAAGCGGGCGTGCTCCTCGACGCTCGAGGCGACCTCGTCGGCGAGCAGTTCGAGCGAGCCGTCCGGACCGAGGCGGACGATCCCGAAGCCCGTCTCGTCGCACGAGCTCTCGATGCCGAGGATCAGGCGATCAGACACTTTGCGCAGGCCTTCCCATCGTGTACGCGTCGGCACCCGACGGCTGGTAGTAGCGGCGGCGCAGGCCGAGTTGCTCGAAGCCGTGCGCCTTGTACATCGCGATCGCGGGCTCGTTGTCCGTGCGGACCTCGAGGAACACGGGAACCCCGATCTCGTCGACGCGGGTCAGCAGGTCGCGCAGCAGCATCTTGCCGACGCCCCTGCCCTGCCAGTGCCCGATGACGGCGATCGTGTGCACGCTGGCCTCGTGCGGCGACGCGGCGAGCCCGGCGTACCCGATCAGCTCGTCGCCGTCGTACGCGCCGACGTAGTAGTTGCCGTTGTCGAGCTCGCTGTGGAACGCGTTCTCGCTCCACGGGTCGTCACCGGGGAACAGGGCCAGCTCGATCTCGTGGCACTTCGGCACGTCGGCGTGCCGCAGCGGCGCGAGCGTGACGGTGCCCGTGGTCATGCCCTGGTCACCCGCTTGCGCCCCGTCGGCTCGACGGCGTCGGGGCGGCGCAGGTAGAGCGGGGTGAGCGCGGCCGGGCGGGCCTTCGCGAGCACCTCGGCGGCCGCGGCGGCGACCAGGCCCTCCGGGCTCGGGTGCTTCGCGTCCAGGAGTTCGAGGCCCAGCACCTCGGCGTAGATCTCGGCGCCCTCACCGGTCGCCTGGTGCACGCCCAGCGCGGGCAGCTTCCCGGCGAGGTCCTGCGGGCGTTCGACGTGCGGCCCGTCCGTGCGGCGGCCGGCGGCGTCGTAGGCGGCCCAGTAGACCTCCCTGCGCCGCGCGTCGGTCGCGACGAGCAGCGGGTGGCCGCTGGCGGCGTCCTTGGCGATGGCGTCGGTGGTCGCGACCGGGTAGACCGGGAGGTTCAGCGCCTGGCCGAGCGCGGCGGCGGTGGCGAGGCCGACCCTCAGGCCGGTGAACGGGCCGGGGCCCGCGCCGACGACGATCGCGTCGAGGTCGGCGAAGGTCCTGCCGGCTTCCGCGAGCGAGTCGGTGATGTGCGGGGTGAGCAGCTCGCCGTGCGCCTTGGCGTTGAGCGTCACCCGCTTCGCGAGCAGGCGCGGCGGGGAGTCGGGCGCGAGTTCGACCACACCGGCGGTGACTGCGGGGGTGGCCGTGTCGACGGCGAGCACTAGCACGGTTGACCAGGGTAGTACCAGCCCCCGGCGGCCATCCGGTGGGTGGTTCCAGCGGGCGAAGCGCCGGAACCACCCCGGAGGACCGCCGGGGATGGCAGACGGGCTCGTTCTGCCATCCCCGGCGTCCGTCGATCAGCCTGCCGAGTTGCCGTTGCAGGCGACGTAGGACGGCGAGTGGTCGACCGTGAAGATCTCCAGCGGGCCGTTCCACTGCCACGGCGCGACGCAGGCGTTGTCCAGCACGCTGATGCCGTCGCCACCGCGGCCGGTGTGGTTGTCGTTGCACGCCGCGTAGCCGGGCGCGTGACCCTCGTGCAGCAGCGAGAGCGGACCGTTCCACTGCCACGGGGCGGCGCAGAAGTTGTCGGCGACGCTGATGCCGCCGTCGCGGTCGTGCTCGCCCGCGGCGGCGGGAACGGCGGCCGCGATCAGCGCGCCACCGATGACCGCGGTGGCGAGGAGAGTCTTCTTGATCATGCGCGACTCATCGGCCCGCCGAGGTCTGTCCTTAATGGACTTCACTCCAAGCGGCACACAACGTCACACCGGGAGGGGACGGGACGTCCATTCACCCTGCGGAACGAGCTGAGCTGTGCGAACGTCGTCGATTCCGCGTTCGAGGCGGATCAACAGATGATCTTCGTTGAGGCGTTCCGCGACACCCTCGCCCCACTCGACGGCGACCACCGCGTCGACGAGGTCCGTGTCCAGGTCGAGGTCGTCCAGCTCGTCCAGGTGACCCCCGAGCCGGTACGCGTCCACGTGCACCAGCCGCACGCTCCGCCCCTCGGCCGGTTCGTGGACGCGGGCGACGACGAACGTCGGCGAGGACACCCGGCCCTGCACGCCCATGCCCCGGGCGAGGCCGCGCACGAACGCGGTCTTCCCGGCCCCCAACGGACCGGCGAGCAGCAACAGGTCGCCCGCACGCACGAGTTCACCCAGCTTGCGGCCGAACTCCTCGGTGTCCTCCACCAACGGCAGTTCGACGGTCTTCACGCTCGGCGCCACCACTTCTTCCGACTCTCTCCGCGATCGGTCGCGCACCGTTCGATCAGCGCGACCAGGTGGTCGTTGACCAGATCAGCCTGCTCCATCATCACCATGTGCCCGGCACCGGGGGCCCGGACGAGGGTGGCGTGCGGCATCTCCTCGGCCATCCGCTCGGCGTGCGAGAACGGCGTGAGCCTGTCCGCGTCGCCGCTCAGGATCAGCACCTCGCAGTGCCGCAGGCCCGCCAGCGCCTTGTAGCGGTCGTGCGTGCCGAGGGTCTCCAGGAACTCGGTGAGCACCTTCACCGTCGTCCCGTTGATCATCTGCTCCATCAGGTCCACGAGGGACGGAGCCACCTTGCGGTCGCCGAACGCACCCATGCGGATGCCGCCCCAGGTGAGGCTCTTCGCGCTCTTGCGCACCCACTCGACGAGCCCCGGCTGCACACCGGCGAGCCGGCCGACGCCGAGCGTCACGGGGTTGTAGCGCGACAGCACGGACTTCGGCAGCCCCGCACCGCCCACCGCGCCGGCGGCCGTGCCGATCAACGCGACGCCGCGCACCCGTTCCTCGAAGAGCTCCGGGTGCTTCTCGGCCAGCGCCATGATCGTCATGCCGCCCATGGAGTGCCCGACGAGCACCAGCGGCCCCTCCGGCACGACCGAGCGGATCACCGAGTCGAGGTCGAGCGCGAGCTGGTCGATCGTGCTGTGCTCGGCCGACGACCGTCCCGAACGGCCGTGGCTGCGCTGGTCGTAGAGGACCTGGTGCACGCGCGGGTCGATGAGCTCGGCGAGGTCGCGGCGCTGGAAGTGCCAGCAGCGGCGGTCCAGCGCGAACCCGTGCACGAGCACGACGGTGATGTCCGGCTCGCCGCCGTCCGCGGGGTCGACCTCCTCGACGGAGATCGGCACGCCGTCCTCCGCCGCCACCGTCGACTCGCGGTCAGGCCTCAGCTGACCGAGGGGTTCCTCGGCGAGGCTGTCGATCGCGGTCTTGCGCTCGTGCGAGACCTTGGCGGTCTGCGCCACGGCCGCACCGGCCACGACGGCACCCACCGCGCCGCCGACCCAGCCGACGACCTTCCACACCGGCTTCACGTGTAGACCCTCCGCACCCGCGGCCGGTACATCCCGCAGACGATCTCGTAGTCGATCGTCCCGGTCAGCTCCGCCCACTCCGTCGCCGTCGGCTCCCCCCGCCGGCCGTCGCCGAACAGGACGACCTCCGCACCCTCCGCGATCTCGTCGTCCCCGCAGTCCACGACGACCTGGTCCATGCAGACACGCCCGACCACCGGACGGCGCCTCCCCTCCAGGAGCACCTCCATCCGGCCGGAGAGCGCCCTCGGGACACCGTCCGCATACCCGGCCGGCACCAGTGCCAGCGTCGTGTCCGTCTGCGCGGTCCATGTCATCCCGTAGGAGACGGACTCCCCGGCGGGGATACGTTTCGTGAGCGCCACGCGCGACCGGAAGCTCATGACCGGCCTCAGGTCGTGATCGGTCGGCACCGGGTTCAGGCCGTAGATCGCGATGCCGGGCCTGACCAGGTCGAAGTGCAGGTCGGGCCTCGTCAGCAGGGCCGCGGAGTTCGCGATGTGCCGCTTCGGGTCAAGGCCGTGTGCGCGGGCGACCTCGTACGCCTCGTCGAACCTCTTGGCCTGCAGGTCGATGGACGGGTCACCGATCTCGTCCGCGGACGCGAGGTGCGACCAGATGGCCACGACCTCGTGCTTCTTCGCGGCCTCGACGAGCGCGGGCCAGTCGCGCGGCTGGCAGCCGTTGCGGCTCAGGCCGGTGTCGATCTTCAGGTGCAGCCGCGGCCGGGCGTCGGCCTCCTCCGCGGCCCGCTCGATGCGGCGCAGGTCCGAGAGCGAGGAGACGGCCATGTCGACGTCGGCGGCGAGACCGGCGGCCAGGTCCTCGCCGGGGGCGTCGAGCCACGCGAGGATCGGCGCCTGGATGCCCGCTCTGCGCAGTGCGAGGGCTTCCTCCGTGCTGCACGACCCCAGCCAGGTGGCGCCTGCTTCGAGGGCCGCGCGGGCGACCTGCACCGCGCCGTGGCCGTAACCGTCCGCCTTGACGACGGCCATCGTGTCCGCGGACGGCGCGAGACCGGCGAGCAGGGCGACGTTGTGCCGCAGCGCGCCTAGGTCGACGACAACTTCTGAACGGGCCATAACCTGTTCATCGTGCCACGTGCACGCAGCTCAGGGACTATGGCGCAACTCGCACGCGTTTCGCCGAGCGTGGAACGCGGCTCCGGGCGGCCCGCGTTCTGCCAGGGTGGCGGACATGGCCGTGCAGAACACCTTCATCGCCACCGCACACGCTTTCACCGGGCTGGTGGACGCCGTCCCCGCCTCCCGCCTCGCCGGACAGGGGCTCGGCGACTGGACGGTGCGCGACCTGGTCGGCCACGCCGTCTCCGCCGGACTGGCGGGCGTCCTGGCCGCGCTCGGCAGGCCGGCCACCACCGAGGACATCGCCACGCCGGAGGCCTACTACGCCCTGGCGAAGACCGTCGATCCCGCCGTGGTGGACGCCGTCGTGGCCCTCTCCACCACGGACGCGCGGGAGTGGGGTGCACGCCTGGGCGAGCGGCCGGCCGACCAGGTCCGGCAGCTGACCGGCCAGGTGGTCACCGCCGTCTCCGGCACCGCCCCGGACGCGCTGGTCACCACCGCGGCCGGGGGCATGCGACTCGACCAGTGGCTGCCCACGAGGACGTTCGAACTGGTCGTGCACGGCTTCGACCTCGCGGCCGCGGTGGACCTGCCGTTCCAGCCGCCCGTCGACGCGCTCGCCGAGTCCGCGGCGCTCGCGGCACGGCTGGCGGCCGTCACCGGCGACGGTCGTGCCGTCGTGCTGGCGTTGACCGGCAGGCACGACCTGGCCGCGGGCTTCTCCGTGGTCTAGTGAGCCCTGATGGCGCGAATCGCGTCCGGGATGGCCTGCATCAGCCCCGACGCGGGCACCGGCGCCCCGTCCGCGCCCAGCTCCGCCGCCAGCACGTGCGCGTACGCCGCGTACCCCGCCGCCAGGAACGGGTCCAGCCCGCCGGCCAGCAGCGCGCCGATGATCCCGGACAGCACGTCCCCGGACCCGGCCGTCGCGGGCCACGACGACGTCGCCGAGTTGACCAGCGCGCGGCCGTCCGGTGCCGCCACGACGGTCCGGTGTCCTTTCAGGAGCACCACGGCGTTGAAGCGCTGGGCGGCTTTCCGCGCTGCCGCGACGCGATCGGGGCCGACCGGGCCTGCCAGGCGTTCGAACTCGCGGTCGTGCGGGGTCAGCACCAGCGCCGAGTCGGGGTCGCGGGCGTCCCACAGCTGCGGGTTCGACGCGAGCAACGTGATGGCGTCCGCGTCCGCGATCACCGGGACGTTGGCGTCCAGGACGAACTTCAGGACCTCGGCCGACGACGTGCCGGTGCCCATGCCGGGGCCGACGACCCAGGCCTGGACGCGGCCGGCGTCGGTGATCGAGCCCGTGCAGATCGTCTCGGGCCAGCGGGCGCGGATGGCGTCGGCGGCCGGACCGGCGTAGCGGACCATGCCGGACGTGGCGAGCACGGCCGCGCCGGTGGACAGCACCGCGGCACCCGGATAGGTGGAGCTCCCGGCCGCGACGCCCGTGACGCCCTGGGTGTACTTGTCGTCGGACGGGCCCGGCACGGGCCACGTGACGTCGGACCGGTCGAGCAGCACGAAGTCCGGATCGGACGGTCGCAGGCCGATGTCGACCAGGTGCACCTCGCCGCAGTCGGCCAGCGCGTGCACCGGCTTCAGGCAGCCGAACGTGACGGTGGTGTGCGCGCGCACGTGCGGCCCGGAGATCTCACCGGTGTCCGGGTCGATGCCGGACGGCAGGTCGACCGCCAGGACCGGAGCGGTCACGGAATCGACCAGCGCGGCGGCGTCCGGACGAAGGGGACCGCGCGCGGACAGGCCGACGATGCCGTCGATGACCAGGTCCGGGGTGCCGACCTCGTCGGCGATCCGGCCACCGGCGCGGCGGAACGCCGCCAGACCCTCGGCATGCGCCTTGGCCGGGTTCAGCAGCACCGCGGACACCGCGACCCCGCGGCGGCGCAGGAAGTAGCCGGCCCACAGGGCGTCGCCGCCGTTGTTGCCCGCACCCACGAGCAGCGTGACGCGGCGACGGCCCGAAAGAAGCCTGAGGGCGTGGGTGGCCACACCGAACGCGGCCTTGCGCATCAGCGAGCCCGGCGGGACGACCGCCATGAGCTCCTCTTCAGCGGACTTGACGCGTTCGGTGTGCCAGACGCCTCTCACTCACTCGACGGTAACGGACTTCGCGAGGTTGCGAGGCTTGTCCACGTCGTAGCCGCGGGCGGTCGCGATCTCGGCCGCGAGCACCTGCAGCGGGATCGTCGAGATCAGCGGCTGCAGCAGCGTCGGGACGGCCGGGATCTCGATCAGGTGGTCGGCGAACGGGCGGACCGTCTCGTCGCCCTCCTCGGCGATCACGATCGTGCGGGCGCCGCGGGCCTGGATCTCGCTGATGTTCGACACCAGCTTCGAGTGCAGGACGGCACGGCCCTTGGGCGACGGCATGACCACGACGACCGGGAGGTTCTCCTCGATCAGCGCGATCGGGCCGTGCTTGAGCTCGCCCGCCGCGAAGCCCTCGGCGTGCATGTAGGCGAGCTCCTTGAGCTTCAACGCGCCTTCGAGGGCCACCGGGTAGCCGACGTGGCGGCCGAGGAACAGCACGGCCTTCGAGTCGGCGAGCTCGCGGCCGAGCGCCTTGACCTGGTCGATGGTGCCGAGCACGCGCTGCACGGCCTCGGGCATGGCCTCGAGCTCGTGGAACTCGCGGGCGACCTCGTCCGGGTACTTGGTGCCGCGCGCCTGCGCCAGGGCCAGGCCCACCAGGTAGTTCGCGGCGATCTGGGCGAGGAACGCCTTCGTCGACGCGACACCGATCTCCGGACCGGCGTGCGTGTACAGCACGGCGTCGGACTCACGCGGGATCTGCGCGCCGTTGGTGTTGCAGACGGCTAGGACGCGGGCCTTCTGCGCACGGGCGTGGCGCACGGCCTCCAGCGTGTCCGCGGTCTCGCCGGACTGCGACACGGCGACGACGAGCGTGTCGCGGTCGAGGACCGGGTCGCGGTAGCGGAACTCGGAGGCGAGCTCGACCTCGACGGGCAGGCGGGTCCAGTGCTCGATCGCGTACTTCGCGACGAGACCGGAGTGGTACGCCGATCCACAGGCGATCACGAAAACCTTGTCGACGTCGCGCAGGTCCTGGTCGGACAGGCGCTGCTCGTCGAGGACGATCCGGCCGTTCGCGAAGTGGCCGCGCAGCGTGTTCGCCAGCGCCTCCGGCTGCTCCTCGATCTCCTTGAGCATGAAGTACTCGTGGCCGCCCTTCTCGGCGGCGCTGAGGTCCCAGTTGACCGTGAACGGCTTGGCCTCGGCGGGCTCGCCGGCGAAGTCGGTGACCTGGTAGCCGGAGCGGGTCAGCACGACCATCTGGTCCTGGCCCAGCTCGACGGCCTGCTTGGTGTGCGCGATGAACGCGGCGACGTCGCTCGCGACGAAGTACTCGTCCTCGCCGACGCCGACGACCAGCGGCGAGTTGCGGCGTGCGGCGACGACCGTGTCGGGCTCGTCGGCGTTGGTGAAGACGAGCGTGAACGCGCCCTCCAGGCGGTTCACGACCTTGCGCACGCTCGCGACGAAGTCGCCCTTCGTGTCGCCCTCGTTGTAGGCGAACGACACGAGGTGCGCGACCGTCTCGGTGTCGGTGTCGGACGCCATCTCGACGCCGAGCCCCTCGAGTTCGGAGCGCAGCGCGAGGAAGTTCTCGATGATGCCGTTGTGCACCACGGCGACACGGTTCGTCGTGTCGCGGTGCGGGTGCGAGTTCCTGTCGATCGGCGCGCCGTGCGTCGCCCACCGGGTGTGACCCATGCCGACGGTGCCCGCGAAGTTGTCGCGCCCCACCTCGTCGAGCAGCGTCTCCAGGTTCTGCAGCCGTCCGGCCTTGCGTTCGACGGCGAGGTCGTCGCCCGTCACGACCGCGACACCCGCCGAGTCGTAACCCCGGTACTCGAGGCGCCTCAGCCCGTCCAGCACCACGTCGAGCGCCGACTGGTGACCCACGTATCCCACGATTCCGCACACGGGAAACAGACTAGCTAGACCACGCCACTAACCCTAATGAGTGAGAGCCCTCCGTAAGCGCAGGTCAGCGACACATGTGGTGTAGACCAATCTCGGATGTGGTGCGCACGACAGGATCGACTACGGTTCACCCCATGGCTCGCCGCGTGATCACGCTGTCCGCGAAACAGGCCCTCGAGCAGCTCAGCAGGCCCGGCCCGCATCCCGTGCTGCGCGGAGACCTCGCGCTCGTCGGCCTACCGGGCGTGATCTTCACGCCGCAGTCCGGCCTCGGTCTGCCCGCCGTCGCGTTCGGACACGGCTGGATGCAGCCCGTGCGCCGCTACCACGGTCTTTTGCGCCACCTGGCCTCGTGGGGCGTGGTCGCCGCGGCACCGGCCGTGGAGCGCGGGCCGCTGCTGTCGTCGCGGGTGCTGGCGGCGAACCTGCTGACCACTTTGGACATCTGCACCGGAGTGCGGCTCGGCACCGGCGAGATCAGCGTCGACCCCGCCCGGCTCGCGCTGGCCGGCCACTCGATGGGCGGCGGCGCGGCGGTGCTGGCGGCCTCGGGCGCGGACCGCGTCCGGGCCGTTGTGACTTTGGCCGCAACGGAGACGCGCCCCTCGGCCCTCGACGCGGCACGGGAGGTCCGGGCGCCCGGACTGCACCTCGCGGCGGGCGAGGACCGCATCGCGCCGCCCGTCGGCCACTCCGAGGCGATCGCGCAGGCGTGGGGTGGTCCCGTGCAGCTGCGGTTGCTGCCCAAGGCCTCGCACCTCGGGTTCACCGAGGGGCGGCACTGGAGCGAGCTCATGCTGGACGGCAGCGGTGAGCGCGGCGCGCAGAAGCTCGGGCGCGCGTTCGTGACGGCGTTCCTGCTGCGGGTGATGACCGGGGAGCGGGCCTACGACGAGCTGCTGGACAGCGACCTGAAGAACGCGAACCTGGTGTTCCAGCGGGAGGCGCTGCCGCGGCGGGAAGCGCTGCCGCAGCGCTGACGGACCGACGGCGAAGGCCCGCACCGGTGACGGCGCGGGCCTTCGTCGTGAATCGGGTCAGCTGAGCCAGGTCTGGCCGCTCAGGTCGTCATCGTCGTCCGCCGGCGCCGGACGACGCCGGTGGACCGGCGGTGGCGGCGCGACCGGCGGCGGAGGTGGTGGCAGTGGCGGAGCGGCCACCGGTGCCTGCTGCTGGTGTTGCTGTGCCGGCGCGTAGCCGCCGTCGTCGTCCTCCGGGCCGAACGCCAGCTCGCCCGCACCGCGCTCGGGCCGGTCCCACTGCGGCTTGCGCGGCTGCTGCTGCCGTTCGCCCTGCGCGACGAGGTTCTGCGCGCGCTCCTGAGCCGCCGCGACGTCCTGCTTGTGCTTCTCCTCGCGCGCCGCGATGTCGGCGGCGACCTTGTCCTGGTTCGCCTTGAGCTCCGCCGAGACCTCGGCGGCGGCACGGCGGGTCTTGGCGATGTTCTCGTCGAACAACGCCTGCACGCGCGGGTCCACTTCCCCGATCATCGCCATGGGTTGGCGGCCTCTCCTCGGTCATCTCCCAGCGTGGTCTGCATGGCGCTCAACGGGTTGCTGTTGTCGTCGTCGAACAGCGTGCCCGTGGTGCGCCACTGGCTGGCGCCGCGCTCGGAGTCGCCGCCCTGCTGGCCACCGGCTCCACCACCCGCCATGCCGCCACCCATCATCCCGCCGCCCATCATGCCGCCGGACGACGCACCGCTCGGCGCCTGGCCGCCTGCGTCCTGCATCGACGGCAGGTTCGCGGAGCCCGGCTGACCGGCTTCGGAGGCGTTCGTGTTGAACGAGCCGCCGTTGCCGTCGTTCGAGTTCGGGCTGCTCCACGCGCTGTCGGCGTTCGAGCCGCCGAGCACCGACTCGCCGCCACCGCTGCCGCTCGTGAACGAGACGCCGGACGTCGTGGTGCTGTCCGTCGCCTGCGCGAACTGCGGGCTCTCGGTGGAGATCCGGGGCTCGCCGAGGCTCGGCATGATGCCGTTGTCCTCGACGTAGCTGCGGGCCATCGAGTCCTGGAAGCGCTCGGCCACGTTCGGCGCGGCCTCGCCCGGCGCGCTCCAGACCTGCTCGCCCGCCGGAGCGGGCATCGCCTGGAACTCGGCGGGAGCGGGCATCGGCCGGAACTCCGCCTCGGCGGGCATGGTCCTGACGTCCTCGACCGCCTGCGGGAAGTCGGCGTCCGGCGTGCGCAGGCCGTCCTCGAGCCGGGCGCCGTCGGAACCGCCACCCGAACCGGACTCCGCGCCCGGCGTCTGCGCGGCGGGGTTCTCGTCCTCGCCGAAGCCGATGCCGATCTTGTCGGGCGTGCCGTCGCCGTTGTCCGCGGTCAGGTTGATCTCACCGGTCTCGGTGTTCACCTCGGCCGTGAAGTTGACGCCGTCCTGCTCGATGTGGATCTTGCCGTCCTCGCCGACCTCGACGGGGATCGGGTTCGACTCCGAGCCGAGCGGGCCCGTCGCCCCGGGAGCGGCGCCGCCACCGGGTGCCGGCGTGCCGCCCGCGGCCGGGGTCTGCCCGCCCGCCGTCGGGTTCGACGCCGTGAGCTGGTTGGCCATGTTCGTGATGGCCTGCGTGCCGTTCTGGCCCATCAGGGCCTTGGCGGCCTCGGGGTTCTTGCTGAAGTCGAGGTCGTAGGTCTTCGGCTCGCCCTTGGGCGTGTCGATCGTCATCTTCACGTGCCCGTTCGAGTCGGGCTCCGTGACCTTGATCGTGTTGTCGCCCGCCGTGACCGTGACGGTCTCGAGCTCCTCCTCGGGCTTCGGCTGGTCGGGCTTGCCGTCACCGTCGAGGTCGTCGGGCTTGCCGTCGCCGTCGGTGTCACCGGGGACGTCCGGCTTGCCGTCGCCGTCCTTGTCGAGCGGGTTCTCCGGCTTCGGCATCTCCGGCGCGCCACCGCCACCACCGCCGCTCGGGCTGCCGCCACCGCCGCCACCGTTGCTGCCGCCGCCACCACCGTTGTTGACGTTCTTGCGGCCGCCGCCCTGGTCGGAGAACGCCGGGGGGTCGCCGATCGGGCCGAACGTGTCCTTGAACGCGTTCTTCATGGCCTCGAACATGGTCTTGTAGTCGGCTTCGACACCGGCCTGCACGGCCTGGCAGTAGCCGTCGAACGCCTTCTTCTTGCCGTCGAACTCCTCGCAGAACGCCTTCAGCTTCTGCTTGGCCTCGTTGATGATGCTCTCGCGCCGGTCCTTCACCCAGGAGTCCCAGCCGAGGGCCGCGAGAGCACCTCCGAGGATGCCGCCGGTGAGAGCGCCCACGACACCGCCGACGACCCAGCCCGGCAGGCCGGAGAGTCCGTCGAGGATGCCCGCGTCGTTCTCGTAGATGTCGCCGTTCGCCTGGCGGATCGCCCGCTCGGTCTCCTCGACCGTCATGCCGCCGCACTTGTCGGCGTACTGGTCGTGGATCTGCTGCGCGAACTCCTTGACGTGCTTCTGCAGGTTGGCCACGCCGGCGTTGATCGCTCCGGGGGCCGTGCCCGCCTGCTGCACGAACGCCTTCGAGGCACCGGCGAACTTCTTCTGGTACTCGCCCGCAGCCTTCGCGGCGGGGCCCTCCCAGGAACCGAGCCCGTTCCAGGCGGCACCGAGCGCGTTGTCGCTCGCGTCCGCCTTCTTCACGTTCTCGGTGAGCTTGTGGGCGTCCTCGCGGAACTTCGCGAAGTCGATGTCGCGGACCTCGTCGTACTTGCGGTAGATCTCCGCTTCGAGGTTCGGCGCGGCACCACCGTGCCCGCACGCGGCCGCGGCCTTGGGGTAGAGCGGGATGAACGTCGCGAAGAACCGCAGGCCGGGGGCGCCGGCATCGAGCAGCACGTTGCTGTTCGGCACGTCGCCCTGCTCGTTCAGCACCTTCTGGGTCGAGCCGAGCTCGCGCTCCACCTTGGCCTGTTCGAGGACCTTGTCGGCGTCGCCGCCCTTCTTCTCCCACTGGGAGCGGGTGACGTCCTTGCCGGCGACGTAGCCCAGGCTCAGGCCTCCGGTGGGAACCGCGGCCGCCGCGCCGAGAAGGTAGCTGCCGACGCCGGGGTCGCTCGGAACGTCGACCCCGTTGGCCTTCGCGTACCGCTCGACGTCCTCCTCCGAGGCACCGGCACCGGCCAGCGCGGGGACGAGCTGCTTCTTGGTCTCCGGAGTGACGTTCGGGTCGTCGAGGAGCTTCTTGATCTCGTTCTGATCCGCCACGACTCGTTACCCCTTGAACTGGCTCGAGGTCTGCGCCTCGTTCGACTCGTACGTCTTGGCGACGTCCTTCAGACGGGTGGCGATGCCGGTCGCCTCCTTGCCGAACTTCTCCAAGTCCTGGCCGAAGAGGTCGAAGCAGGCCTTGTACTCGGCGGCGACGCCCTGGAACTTGCGGCCGACCTGCCCGGCCCCCACACCCGGCACGGCAGCGGACTTCATCTGGATCAGGGCTGATCCCTCTGCCTCGTACGTCCCCGCAGCCTTGGTCAAATCGCCGGACTGAACGCCGAACCCCGACATCTGCTCGCCTCCCCTAGTCCCCGATCTGACGCAATTCGGCCTCATCGGGTTCCGCCATACAGTGCCAGCTCCGGCCACGCGGTGACCGGAGCTCCACGATGTCGGTTGCCTTAGTAAACAGCCATTCGGACCAAGACGCTGATGATCATCGCTGATCGGGTGGCGCCCGGTCGGCGAAGGTCGGCGGCGGGCAGGTCAGCGGCAGTTCTCAGCGATCCGCGGGAGTCGTCGGTGCGGCGGCCGGCTGATCAGCGGTGGCCCGGTGCGGGCGGCTGCTGGCCGGGTGGTGGCACCTGCTGCGGGTACGCCGGAGACGGGTACGGCTGCGCGGTGTGGCCCGGCTGCTGGTAGCCCTGCGGCTGGAGGCCCTGCTGCTGCAAGCCCTGCGGCGGGTACGGCTGCTGGAAGCCCTGCGGCGGGAAACCCTGCTGCTGCTGCTGCTGCTGCGGGTAGCCCTGCACCGGGAAGCCCTGGTGCGGGTGGCCCGGCGGGAACGGGGGCTGGGCGGGTCTGCGCTTCGACGTCACCACGACCACGGCGGCGACCGCGGCCGCGCCTCCCAGCAGCACCAGGAGTACGAGCAACATCAACGCGGTCATCCCCAGCCCCCATCAGTCCTCAGTGCACCGAGGAAACCACACCCGCGAGGCGCTGGGCGGCCGACTCGGCCTGTTCGTGACTCGTGGCCTCGACCATCACCCGCACGAGCTGCTCGGTGCCGGACGGGCGCAGCAGCACGCGGCCCGTGTCGCCGAGCTCCGCCTCGACCTCGGCCACGGCCTGGCTGACCGACGCCGCCTTGGCCACGGCCGCCTTGTCGGTGACCTTCACGTTGATCAGGACCTGCGGCAGGCGGCGCATCACCGAGGCGAGGTCGGCGAGCGACTTGCCGGTCTCGGCCATGCGGGCCATCAGGCGCAGCGCGGTGAGCAGGCCGTCGCCGGTGGTGGCGTGCGCGGGCAGCACGACGTGGCCCGACTGCTCGCCGCCGAGGGAGTAGCCGCGGGTCTTGAGCTCCTGCAGCACGTAGCGGTCGCCGACGGCGGTGGTGCGCAGCTCGATCTTCGACTCGCGCATGGCGATGTGCAGGCCCAGGTTGCTCATGACGGTGGCGACGAGCGTGTCCTCCACCAGTTCGCCCGCGTCGCGCATGGCGATCGCGAGGACGGCGAGGATCTGGTCGCCGTCGACCGGTTCGCCGTTGGCGTCCACGGCGAGGCAGCGGTCGGCGTCGCCGTCGTGCGCGATGCCGAGGTCGGCGCCGTGCTCGCGGACGGCGGCGGCCACGACGTCGATGTGGGTGGAACCACAGCCGTCGTTGATGTTGAGGCCGTCCGGGGTCGCGTTGATCGCGATCACCTCGGCCCCGGCGCGGCGGTACGCGTCCGGTGCGGCCACCGACGCGGCACCGTTCGCGCAGTCCACCACGACCTTGAGGCCGTCGAGGCGGTGCGGCGTGACCTTGAGCAGGTGCTCGACGTACTGGGTCTCGGCGTCGGGGACATCGCGCACCCGGCCGATCGCGGCACCCGTGGGGCGGTCGAACCCGGCGCCCATGTGCTGCTCGATCTCGTCCTCGACCTCGTCGGGCAGCTTGTGGCCACCGGCGGCGAACAGCTTGATCCCGTTGTCCGGCATCGCGTTGTGCGACGCGGAGATCATCACGCCGATGTCGGCACCGAGCGCGGCGACCAGGAAGGCGACGGCGGGCGTGGGCAGGGCGCCGACGCGCAGCACGTCCGCACCGGCCGAGGTGAGGCCCGCGGTGACGGCGGCGTCGAGCATCTCGCTGCTCGCCCTGGGGTCCCGCCCGACGACGGCCACGGGGCGGTGGGAGCGGTCGTGCTCGGCGAGCACCCGCGCCGCCGCGGCGGCGACGGACATCGCGAGCTCAGGGGTGAGATCGGCGTTCGCGAGACCGCGCACACCGTCGGTGCCGAACAGGCGGGCCATGAATCCTCCGAATTGGACACTGCGAGGCGGCGGGAAAGACCCGGAAAACACTGCGGGAGCAGCAGTTCGAGGTGAACTGCTGCTCCCGCAGGTAGAACTGGATGACGCTCGGGGCGCGGGGTGTCCCCGCTGTCACCGGGGAGCCGTGGTCTGACGAACGCAGACACAGCTCCCGCGGTGACGGAGCATCAACGCTTGGAGTACTGAGGCGCCTTGCGGGCCTTCTTCAGACCGTACTTCTTGCGCTCCTTGACCCTCGGGTCACGGGTGAGGAAGCCGGCCTTCTTCAGGACCGGGCGGTCCTCGGAGTCGACGGCGATCAGCGCACGCGCGATGGCGAGACGCAGCGCACCGGCCTGGCCGGTGATGCCGCCGCCACGCAGGTTGGCGATCACGTCGAAGGTCTCGGGCTTCTCCGTGGTGACGAGCGGCTCACGGATGAGCTGCTGGTGCACCTTGTTCGGGAAGTAGGCCTCGAGGGTCTTGCCGTTCAGCGTGAACTTGCCGGTGCCGGGCACGAGGCGGACGCGGACGACGGCCTCCTTGCGGCGGCCTACGGTCTGCGCGAGGTGCGCGGCGCCGTTCAGCGAGGGCGCGACCACCGGCGCGGAGGTCTCCTCAGCGACCTCGGCCTCGTCGGCCTCGGCCTCAGGAGCCTCGACGACCTCGGCCTCGACAACCTCAGCCTCGACCTCGGGGGTCTCGACCTCAGGGGTCTCGTTCTCAGGGGTGGTCACAGGAACTTCCTCGGTGTACTCGTCGCTCACTGGGCGATCTTCTTGATCTCGAAGGCCTGGGGCTGCTGCGCCTCGTGCGGGTGGCTCGGGCCGCTGTAGACCTTGAGCTTGTTCGCGATCTGACGGCCAAGGCGGTTCTTGGGCAGCATGCCCTTGATCGCCTTCTCCACCAGGCGGTCCGGACGGGTGTCCAGGACCTCACCGAAGGACTGCTTGCGCAGACCACCGGGGAAACCCGAGTGGCGGTACTGGAACTCCTGGTCCCGCTTCGAGCCGGTCAGGGCGACCTTGTCAGCGTTGATGATGACCACGAAGTCACCGGTGTCAACGTGAGGGGCGTAGGTCGGCTTGTGCTTGCCGCGCAGCAGCGTCGCGGCCTGGGTGGCGAGCCGGCCGAGCACCACGTCCTGGGCGTCGATCACGTGCCAGGTGCGGGTCACCTCACCGGGCTTCGGGCTGTACGTGCGCACGGATCTACCTCGTCGTCACTTGCGTCTGGGGTCACTGCGGCGGTTGCCCCAGACCGATCTTGGACTGGCCAAGCGGTGGTTCCGAGACAGGCGCGGCACACATGGGCGCCAGCTACCGCACAACAACGTAAGAAGATACCGGATGGGTGGTGCGGGGACCAAAACGGGTCCTCCGAAGGCACCTCCACCCGGACGTACGCGAGCCCCGGACCACGTGGTTCCGGGGCTCGCGAAGGGTCTAGCGAAGGCCGAGCAGACTTACCAGCGCTGCGTGTTCGCGCGCTCAGCGGCCTCGTACGCCTCGCCGGCCTGGCCGACGGCGGTACCGATGGCGGCGAGCACGGCCTGCAGGTCCGCAGCGGCCTCGTCCCACTTCTTCTGAGCCGCCTCGTACGCCGCACGGGCGTCACCCTGGTAGTTGGCCAGGGTCTTCGTGACCTCCTGGCGCAGGTCGTCCAGCTGGCCCTGGACCTGCGTGGCCGAGCTGTTGATCGTGCTGGACGCGTTGGTGATCTCGGCGAACGTAACCTTCAGCATGTCATCTCCCCTGGAGCTCTAAGTCAGTCAGAAAGTCTTGCGGCACTGCGAGTCTGAGCAGTTCGGCGAATCAGCTGCCGCCGAGGCGGGCACCGATGCCGGAGATCGACTGCTTGTTGTCGTCTTCCTGGCGGGCGTAGACGTCCGCGGAGCTCGCGACCGACTCGGCGATGGTGCGCAGGGCCTCCTGCAGCTTCTTCGCGTCGGCCTGGAAGCGCTCCATCAGGTTGGAGAACGCCACGGCGGCGTCGCCGGCCCAGGAGGCGCGCACGGTGTCGACCGCGCCGGAGACCTGGCGGAGGGTGCCCTGCGTCTCCTCGTCGACCGCGATGATGCGCTTGGCCAGGGCGTCGAGCTCGGCTGCGGTAACTTCCAATGCCATTGGGAGATCCCCCTTCAGAGAACTTCAGGTCGTACTTCTTGGTCCGTACGCCTCTTACGACGCATGACCCTGCCACGCCGGTTCCGTCCTGTCGCGACTTCTTTCGAAGTAGTTGCGCTAGTAAACGGCACCGGGTGAAACCGCCATCTCAGTAGAGGATTCGCGACTGCGAAAAGTCCTCGTCATCGTCACTCACACGAGGAAGCTGACCACTCGGACCGGCGACGGCCGAAGAACCGAGAGTGGCCGCCGGCGTCTCAACTGGAACGGGCGACGCGGGCTCGGGAGCGTCCGGAACGTGCTCGACGGCCAGGCCGCGGCCGACGCGGAAGTCCTTCGCGGCCTCCCGGACGTCGGCCGGGGTGGCATCCGCACCGGGCCCGGCCTTGCGCTCACGCGCCTGCGCCGCGAGGTCACGCGTGCGTTCCCGCAGCTTGGCATTGCGTTCACCTATCTCACCGGACGCGCGGCGGGCGCGGGTGAGGGCCGCTCCGACCTCGGCGCGGAACCGGGCGAGGGTCTCGGTGGCGGACATCGGCGACTCCCCTGACGTGGCGGCTAGGACTTGATGACGAGCGAGCGGACGACCTGCTCGCAGGCGGCGCGGACCTGGTCCTTCGTGGCCCCGGTCGCCTGGCAGCCCACGCTCACCTGGACCTCGCCGGCGAACTGGATGTACCACTCGACCTCGGTCGACTCGACCACTTCGCGATAGTGAACAAGAGACTTCCCCGCGAATGTGGCGTCCTCGGCGAAGGCGGCCACCCCATCGCCTTTGTCCTTGCGTTGCTGATAGGTGTTCTTCAACTCGTTCAACGCGCGAGTGCGATCCCGGTCGCTGTTGTACTCGAGAGTTTGCTCCTGCACAGCAATTCGCGCTTCCGGTTGTTTGCTATCGGAATTCGTGCGCTCAATCGGTTGCAAAAGCACCTGGCGGTCCTTGGCGGCGCCGCCGGTCTGCTCCCACCCTCCCGGACGGGTGAAGCTGTAGTCGTAGACGGCGATCTGGTCACCGGCGGGCGCGGGCTGCTCCGGCGTGCCCTTCGGTTTGAACCAGAAGTAGGCCCCGACCCCGGCCGCCGCGAGCACGACGACGACACCGATCGCGACGAACAACGGCGTCCTGCTCTTCTTCCGCGGCGGCGGTGGCGAGGCCATCGGGAACGGAACGGGGAACTGCCCCGGCGGCGGGGGCGTGATCCGGCGGGTGATCTTGCGGGTGGTCTCCTCGCCGACGCGGATGTTGTGAGTGACCTCACCCGACGGCCCCGGGGACTGCTGAGCGACGCCCCCGGTCCGTTCCGGGTCCAGGCTGACCGCCCGCAAGGCGCCCCGGGCCACCACGGTCTCCGGCTGGTCGATGCTCGTCGGCACGATCCGCAGCTGCTCGTGCACCATCCGCGCGACGAGCGGGATCCGGCTCGAGCCGCCGACCAGGAACACCCCGGCGAGCTGCTGGGGCGCGAGTCCGGCGTCGCGCACGGCGGCGGCCGCGAGTCCCGCCGCCCGGCTCAGCGGTGCGCTGACCAACTGTTCGAGGTCCGACCGCGTCACGTGCGCGTCGGGGAACGGCGGCGGCATCGGCACGTCCGTGTAGGCGTGCCGGGACAGCGTCTCCTTGGCGCCGCGCACGTCCTGCCGCAGCACCCGCCGCTTGCGCCGGTCGGCCATCTCCCTGCCCTCGACGAGCTGGCGCCAGGCCTCGGGGTCCTTGGCCGCGACGAGCCCGCCGACGTGCTCGAGCAACGCCTGGTCGATGTCAGCGCCGCCGAAACTCGGGTCACCCTTGGCGGACAGCACCCGGAAGCTCTTGCCCGTTCGCGTCACCACGCTGGCGTCGACCGTGCCACCGCCGAGGTCGAGCACGGCGAGCGAGGCACCGTCCGGAACGGAGTGGCTCGCGGAGTGGAAGACGGCGGCGGCGACGGGTTCGGGCACCAGCACGACCTCGCGCCCCAGACCGCGGGCCGCCTGCAGCAGGACGCGCGTGCGGACCGTGCCCCAGTCGGCGGGATGGGTGAGCACGAGAAGGTCGACGGGCGCGCCACCACCAACGCGCCGTGCCTCACCAACGGCACGCGCCAGCACCGCGCGCACAACGTCCACAACGGGCAGCACGGTGCTACCGAGCAGCAACTCTCCCTCGTCGACGCGGCGCTTCGGGTGCGGCTCGTAGCGGGCGGGGTCGACGGCGGCCTGCCGCTCGGCCTCCTGGCCGACGAACAGCGTGCCGTCGGCCGCGGCGAACACCGCGGACGGCACGAGCGGCTGGCCGTCGAACACGACGACCTGCGGCTCCCGGCCGTGCGCGGAGATCGCGACGCAGGTGCTCGACGTGCCGAAGTCGACCGCGACGTGCAGGCTCATGCACCTTCCCCTCTTCCGCGCACATGCTTACCCGATATGACCGGCTCGAACGACATGGATGACGAGAGTCGCCTCAAGAGTTCAGCGCGGCGCCCGGAGGTCGTCCTCGCCCGGTGGCACGCGCCAGCACGGCCCGCAGCCGTTCCTCCGCGTCGGCGTCGCCCGCGTCGGCGTAGTCCCGCAGGGCGGCTTTCGCGGTGCCGGCCGCGTTCTCCGTCAGGCCGAGCGCGAGGCTCGCCTCGGTCATGACGGCCAGCGCCCGAACCGCCCCGCGCCGCTCGCCGAGCTGCTCGAAGATCGACAACGCCTTCTCCCCACCGGCCATCGCCGGCCCGGCGTCACCGCGGGCCAGGTCGATCTGGGCCAGCTGGACCGTGCAGTAGGCGATGCCGCGGATGTCGTCGGACCCCGCCATCATGTCCAGGGCCTCACGGCACGCCCCACCCGCCCGTTCCAGGTCGCCGTTGGCCAGCGCGCTCGCGGCGATCCGGCTGAGCACCAGCGCGACGTCGCCGGTCGTGCCTTCCAGCCTGCTGATCGACAACGCCTCGTCCAAGACCCGCACCGACTCCTCGTAGCGGCCCGTGGAGGACAGCACGGTGCCCAGTTCGCGCAGGTTTCCGGAGTACAGGTTCGGCACACCGCTCGCCCGTGCCGCGTCCACCGCGCGTTCAGCGAGCTCCACCTGAGGCTCTCCGGTGTGCACCATCCTGTAGTAGGCCAACGCGCCCAGCGCGCCGGCGAGCTCGGCGTGAGCTCCCAACGCCTCGAAGGCGTCGGCGCAGCGCCGGTAGTCGGCGAGCACGGTCTCGGTGACGCCGCGGGTGACCCGCTGGTGCACCAGGTCCAGCTGCGACCGCCACGCGACCAGGTCGTTCCCGTCGGCGAACGCCGCCTCGCGAACGAGCTCACGCAGCTGCAGAACACGGTCGTGGGTGTAGTAGACGTCCAGGAAGTGGAGTGCGCGGTCGACGAGGTCGGCGGCGTGCTGGACCCAGTTCCGCCGCAGGCACCACATGATCGCGTGGTCGATGTTGACCTGCTCCACGTGGAGGAACTTCTCGTCGGACGCGAGCCGTTCGAGCTCGGAGCGGTCGAGCGCGGTGGACGCGACGATGGGCTGGAACGGCAGCGTGTCCCCCGCGCTCCAAGCCGCGGCGGAGAGGTCGGTGAGAGTCAGCAGCAGGCGGACGTAGTCGCGCATCGCCGCCGCGACCACGTCGTCGTCCTCCGCCCTGACCAGCTCCGCGGCGTACACCGCGAGCAGGTCGTGCAGGCGGTACCTCGGCTCACCGGTCATGTCCAGACCGACCTCGTCCAGGAGGTTCGCCTCGACCAGCCGCTCCACGAGCCGCTCGCCGTCCCCGCCCGCCAGCACGCCGACCGTCCAGGAGGCCACGTCCGTCGCCCCGAGCAGGCCGAGCCTGCGAAACGCCGTCGCGGCGTCGGCGGGCAGTGCCTCGTAGCTGGGACCGAACGTCGCGCGCACCTCCAGGTCGCCCATGGTGAGCTCGTCGAGGCGGTGGCGTTCGTCGGACAGCCGGCGGGCCAGCGACCTCAGCGGCAGCGACTCGCGGGCGGCGAGACGGGCTCCCGCGACCCTCAGCGCGAGGGGCAGTCCCCCGCACGCGGACGCGATCGCGCGCACGGCGGACGGGTCGGTGCCCGCGCGTTCCGCCCCGAGCACACTCGACAGCAACGCGATGCCGTCCTCGGTGGCCAGCGGAGGCACCCTCAGGGTGCGCGCGCCCTCGACCTGGACGAGCTGCTGCCTGCTGCTGATCAACACCGCGCTGCCCGACGTCCCCGGCAACAGGGGCCGGACCTGGTCGGGTCCGCCCGCGTCGTCCAGCACGACCAGCATCGAGCGGTCGGCGAGCCGCGAGCGGAAGGCCGCGCTGCGCGCCTCCAGGCCGTCCGGGAGGCCCATCACCGGCATGCCGAGGGCGACGAGCAACTCGGCCAGCACCTCGGAGGGTTCGCGGGGAGCGTTTCCCGCGCCGTTGAGGCGGACGAAGAGCTGACCGTCGGGGAAGCGCTGCCGCAGGCGGTGCGCGGCCGTGATCGTGAACGCGCTCTTGCCCACGCCGGGAGCACCGGTCAGCACGACCACCGCGACGCCGGGCGCGGTGAGCTTCTCCTCGACCTGCCGGAACAACTCGGTCCTGCCGACGAACCCGGCGGTGTCGGGCGGCAGCTGGCAGATCACCTCCTGCCGTGGCGGTGTGTCCACCTCGCCCTTGAGGAGCGCGAGGTGCAGCCGGCGCAGGTCCGGCGACGGGTCGACCCCGAGTTCCTCCGCCAGCAGTGCGGTGAGCCGGCGGTAGCTCTCCAGAGCCTCCGCCTGCCGTCCGGTCCGCGCGAGCGCCGTCATCCGCTGTGCCCAGAACCGTTCCCGCAGCGGGTGTTGCTGGACCAACTCGCCCAGCTCGGCCACCAGCGGGCCCGCGCGGCCCCGGTCCAGGTCGGCGTCGATCCTGTTCTCCAGCGCGGCGAGGCGTTCCTCTTCGAGACGCGGTACCTCGTCGCGGTGCAGGGCGTCCGACGCCACGTTCGCCAGCGCGGGACCACGCCACAGCTCCGTCGCCGAGGCGAAGTCGCCGGTCCGCACGAACTCGCGGAACCGCAGCAGGTCGAGCTCCTCCGGTGTCACCTCGGCCAGGTAGCCGCCCGCGGCCGTGCGGACCCTGCTGGCCGCGCCGAGGGCCTGCCTCAACCGCAGCACCACGGTCTGCAACGTCCTGTGCGCGCGGTCGGCGGTCGGCGGCTCGCCCTCCCACAGCCGCTCGACCAGCTCGTCGACGGACACGAACCTGTTGGGGCGCAACAGCAACGTCGCGAGCAGCAGTCGACCTCGCCCGGCCGGGACGGCGACGGGTTCGCCGTCCGCGAGCACCTCCAGCGGTCCCAGCACCCGGAACTCGACGTTCACCGTCACCCCTCCAACTCCGCGATCCTGGCCCGCAGCTGCTCCGCAACCTTCTCGTTGCCCAGGTCCTCGCGCACCCGCAACGCCTCCTCCAACGCGACGAGGGCGTCCTTCGCACGTCCGGCGCGGACGTGCGCCTCGGCGAGGTTCTCCAGCGTGACGACCCTGATCGCGTCGGGCAGCTGGTCGGCGGGCAGGGCGAGCACGCGTCCGAACACCCCCACCGCCTCGTCGAGGTGACCGCGTTCCAGGTGCAGCAGACCACGGGTGTCCAAAGTGGACGCGACCAGGTCGGTCATGCCCGCCTCCTCGACGACCGCGCGGGCCTCGTCGTTCGCGGCGAGCGCGGCGTCGAAGTCCCCGAGCGCCAGCAGCGTCATCGAGTAGTTGTTCAGCGCGATGGCCAGGCCGGACGGCGAGCCCTGCTCCACGCGCTTCGCGACGGCGCGTTCGTGCAGGACCTTCGCCTGCGCCAGGTCGCCGCTCAGCGCGTGGTTGATCGCCCACTGGTCGAGGGTGACGGCGATGCCGTGCAGGTGGCCGATCTCCTCGCGCACCCGCAGCGCCTCGGCGTAGTGGCCGTCGGCGGCGGTGAAGTCGCCCAGCGCCGAGAGCGCGTTGGCGAGCGAGTGCAGCGTGACGCCCTCCGCGTACCTGTCCCCGCTCGCCCTGGCCGCCGCGAGGGCCACGTGGGTGAGCTCGATCCGCTCGGACGGGCGCCCGCGCAGGTAGAGGTAGCCGAACATGACCGTCGCGAGCTGCCAGGCGTGCTGGTGCAGGCCGTGGTCGCCGGCGAGACGGACGGCGGCCAGGAGGTTCTCGTGCTCGGTCTCGCACCAGGCCGCCGCCACCGCCGGGTCGTCGAACAGCACCGGCCGCACGTCGTCGGGCAACGGGCTCAGCGCGACGTCCGACCGGCTGCGGCGCAGCACTCCGTCGGCGCTGTCCACCGAGTGCAGGTAGAACTCCAGCAGCCGTCGCACCGCCGCCGGCCGTTCGTCCTCCGGCAACGACCGGGCGTACGCGCGCAGGAGGTCGTGGGACGCGTACCGGCCGGGCGTGTGCTCGGTGCCCAGGTGCATGCGCGCCAGCGTTTGCAGCGACCTGTGCACCTCGGCGCGGCGGCGGCCGTCGAGAGCCGTGGCGGCGTCGAGCGAGACGTCCGGGCCCGTCGTCGCGCCGAGCAGCCGGAAGAGCCTCGCGGTGGCGGGGTCGAGTCGGCTGCAGGACGCGGCGAAGACCGCTTCCACGTGCGGCATCGGCCCCGCGGCGAGTTCACCGACGAGGGCGCGCAGGGTGAGACCGGGGTCGTCGGCGGCCCTGGAGGCGGCGACGGCGAGCGCCAGCGGCAGGCCGCCGCAGAACGCGACCAGGTCCGCGACCGCGTCCGGTTCGGCGGCCACGCGAGCGGCACCGAGGTGGGTGGTGAGCAGCGCGACGGCGTCGTCGTCGCCGAGCAGGCCGAGCGTCACCGGGACCGCGCCCTCGCGCACGACGAGCCCGGTGAACCGGTTGCGACTGGTGATCACGGCCACGCAACCCGGGCCGGCGGGCAGCAGCGGGCGGACCTGCTCGACGTCGCGGGCGTTGTCGAGGACCACCAGCACGCGGCGGCCGGCGAGGACGCTGCGGTAGAGCGCCGCGCGTTCGGGCAGGTCCGCGGGAACCCTGCCGCCGGACACCCCGAACGCCCCGAGGAACGCGGCCAGCACCTCGGCCGGGCTCGTGGGGTCGGCGGACGGGTCGAAACCGCGCAGGTCGGCGTACAGCCGGCCGTCGGGGAAGCGGTCCGCGACCGAGTGCGCCCACCTCACCGCCAGCGCCGTCTTGCCGATGCCCGCCGTGCCGTCGATCGCGGTGATCACCACCGCCGACCCGGCCTCGGCGGCCTCGGTGAGCCTCGCCAGTTCGGCGTCGCGGCCGGTGAAGTGCTCGGCCACCGCGGGCAGCCCGCGCGGCGCGCCCGGCCGCGAACCCGGGTCGAGGAGCCGCGCGTGCAGGTCGCGCAACGGCCGTCCGGGCTCGACGCCCAGCTCGTCATCGAGATGGGCGCGGATCTGCTCGTACGCGGCCAGCGCCTCCCGCGGCCGTCCCGCCTGGTGCAGCGCCTGCACCAGCTGTGCCCAGAAACCCTCGCGCAGCGGGTGTTCCGCGGTCAGCTCCCGCAGTTCGTCCACCAGTTCGGCACCCCGCCCGCACGCCAGGTCCGCGTCGATCCGGCGGCCGTGCACCACCAGCCGTTCCTCGACGAGCGGCGGCACGTCCTCGCGGTGCAGGTGCGGCGAGTCCACGTTGGACGCCACCTCGCCACGCCAGTGCGCGAGCGCCGCCGCGAACTCGCCTTCGTCGGCGAGGCGCCGGAACCGCGTCAGGTCGAGGTCGTCCTCACCGACCTCCGCCAGGTAGCCACCGGTCGCGGTGCGGACGCGGTTGGCGTCTCCCAACGCCATCCGCAGCCGCCGCACGACCTCGTGCAACGTCTTGTGCGCGCGGTCGAGGGTGGGCGGCGCGCCGTCCCACAGCCGGTCCACCAGCTCGTCGACGGACACGAACCGGTTGGGCCGCAACAACAACGTCGCCAGCAGCGCCCGGCAGCGCCCGGCGGGAACCGCCACGGGCACGCCGTCGCGCAGCACCTCCAGCGGTCCGAGGACGCGGTACTCGACGTTCATGGCTCCTCCCTGGATCGCGTGTGACCGGAGTGTGAGCGGCGACCGGCAAGGTCATCACCAGCCGAGGACCACAGCGACAGGGACTGCCTGGGGGGCCGCTGTGCTCCGGCGCCGTCGCGGTACACCTCTTCCACCGCGGCGGCGCCTCGGCTCACAACCCGGCCAGCCGTTCGGCCAGCACGTCCGCCCGCGCGCTGCCGATGTCACGCCACAGCGCGATCGCGCGTTGCCACGACACGACCGCCTCGTCACGCCGGTCCACCGCCAGCAACGCGTTGCCGAGCAGTTCGCGCAGGCCCGCCTCTCTGCCGGGGTCGACGAAGGGCGCCCGCGCCGTGATCCCGGCATGACGGTCTCCCGTCTCGCCCATCAGCTCGAGCGACCTGCGGTACAGGTGAAGGGACTCGTCCCGCCGTCCCACGTCCTCGTGGACCGACGCCATCTTGAGCCCCAGCAGCGCCTGCTCGTGGGGCGAGCCGAAGCCCGCGACCGCCTCGAACATCCCCACGGCCTCGTGGCGGTGGGCGGGGCGCACGGTGATGTGGTCGAACAGGTGCGTCGTGATCAGCAGGGCGGGCCGCTCCCAGCCCCGCCTGATCGCCGCGGTCGTGACCGCCTTCAGGTTCTCCCACTCCTGGCGGCGCCACATGAGCGCCTCGAACCGGCTGGAGAACTGCTGGGGCACCACACCCGACGTCACCTCGTCCGCCGGCACACCCGCGTCGACGCCGTTGTCCGCCGTGGCGTTCTGCAGGGTGTGGAGGTACCACTCGGTCAGCCGCAGCGCCGCGGCCTCGTCGTCGCCGCACAGCTCCGCAGCGTAGGCGCGCAGCAGGTCGTGCACGCAGTAGCGGCCGAGCCACCGCGTCTGCACGAGACCGTCGGCGGCCAGTCGTTCCAGCAGGCGGCGCGCCTCGGAGACAGGCCGGTCCACCAGCGCGGCGACGGCGCTCACGTCGTAGTCGGCTCCGGGGTGGACGGACAGCAGCCGGAACATCCGCGCCGACTCCTCGTCGAGGGCCCGGTACGACCAGCTGAACACCGCGCGCACGTCCAGGTCGTCGAAGTCGCTCAACGCGTCGAGCCGCGCGCTCTCCAGTTCCGCGACGAACTCCCGCAGCGACGTGTCCGGGAAGCGCGACACCCGTTCGGCGAACACCCTCAGCGCGAGCGGCAGTCCCGCGCACCGCCGCACGATCTCGCGCGCGGACTCCGGTTCGGCGTCGAGCCTGTCCTCGCCGAGCACGGCGGCGAGCAGCGACCGCGCGTGCTCGACCCCCAGTTGCCTCACCTCGACCGACGTGGCGTCGTGCCGGGAGACGAGCGCCCGGAGCTGGTTGCGGCTGGTGATCACGACCCGCGGACCGGGCGCGCCGGGCAGCAGCGGGAGCACCTGGCTCGACGTCGCGGCGTTGTCGAGGACGATCAGCACCCGCCGGTCGGTGAGGGTGCCGCGCAGCAGCGCGAACCGGGCTTCTGCCCCCGCGGGCACGTCGTCCACGCCCAGCCCGACCAGCAGGGTCTCGGCGGCGGACGCCGGGTCGACCGGCTGACCGTCCGGGTCGAACCCCCGCAGGTTCACGTAGAGGTCGCCGTCGGGGAACTCGTCGCGGACGGCGTGGGCCCAGCACAACGCGAGCGTCGTCTTGCCGATGCCGCCGACGCCGTGCACGACCGCGACACCGGCGGACCCGTCGAGCAGCCCGAGCTCCTCGTCCCGGCCGACGAAGTTCCGCACCACCGCCGGCAGCTGGCGCGGCACCCGCGGACGGGCGCCGGGAGCGACGTCCGA
The DNA here is from genome assembly GCF_024125735.1 of Lentzea sp. HUAS12. Classification (NCBI taxonomy): domain Bacteria; kingdom Bacillati; phylum Actinomycetota; class Actinomycetes; order Pseudonocardiales; family Pseudonocardiaceae; genus Lentzea; species Lentzea sp. HUAS12. The sequence goes on along the minus strand of NZ_CP099738.1, from coordinate 7,694,927 downwards.
GCGCAGGATCTGCTCGTGCAGCTCGCGCAACGCCGTTCCGGGGGCGACGCCGAGCTCGTCGGCCAGCAGCTCCCTGATCTCCTGGTACGCCCGCAACGCCTCGGCCTGCCGCCCCGACCGGTGCAGCGCGAGCACCAGGTGCCGCCAGAACGGCTCCCGCAGCGGGTGTTCGGCCACCAGCGACCGCAGCTCCGCCACCAGTTCCCCGGACAGCCCCTCGTCGAGGTCGGCGTCGATGCGCCGCTCCAGCACCGCGATCCGTTCGGCGACCAGCCGCGGCACCTCGTCGCGGTGCAGCCGCTCCGACACGACGTTGCCGAGGACGGGCCCGCGCCACAACGCCGACGCGGCACCGAAATCGCCGGACCTCGCCAGCTCGCGGAACCTCAACAGGTCGAGCTGCTCGGGGTCGAGCTCCGCCAGGTAACCGCCGGGCCGCGTGCGCACGCAGTCCGCCGCGCCCAGCGCCACCCTCAACCGCCGCACGACCATCTGCAACGTCTTCGGCGCACGATCGGCCGACGGCGGATCACCGTCCCAGACGTGGTCGACCAGCTCGTCGACGGACACGAACTGGTTGGGCCGCAACAGCAGTGTCGCCAGCAGCACGTGGCACCGGCCACCCGGGACGGGCACCGGCTCGCCGTCGAGCAGCACCTCCAACGGCCCCAGCACGCGGTACTCGGCTCGCATCGGTCCCCCAGGTTCCGCGACCAGTTTAGACGGTGTGTGATCGCGGTGTGAGCGAAGTGTGAGCGGGGCCGTGCAGAGTGTTCCTCAGCGGTGCTGGTGGCAAAGGTTCCTGGGGGGCCACCAGCACCGCTCGCCAGTTCCCGGCCTCCACCGGTGTGAGCGCACCACCGATGGGTCGTGCGTGGCCGGTCCTTCCGCGGTACCTCCCTCTTCACCGCGGAGGGACCGGTCGCCCGCTCGGTCGCAGAGCGGTGAGTGCACGGGCCCGGACCCGGTGTGACCGAAGTGTGAGCGCGACCGGGCAGAGTGGACCTCAGCCGGAACGACGGGAGTGACGTCGAAGTCCTGGGGGTACGTCACCACCGCCGTGCCTCGTCCGAGCCGCCCTCCCAGTGGTGCGGTCCGGGCGGGAATCCGGTCATGGGGGGAACCGGACGGTCCCCTGCTGTCCGGTCAAGGCCCGCGGCTCCGGCCGCGGGCCTTTTTCATGCCCGCGAACGCTCACGCGCGACGTCATCAAGACGTGAGCGGCGCGTGAGCGGGGTGGGGAATAGTCCTCACCAGCCGGTTCGGTGGAGTCAGATCTGGGGGAGGCTCGGCGGACCGGCTCGGAACCCGGCGCGGTCGCCTCCCTCTTGACCGCGCCGGTGATGGGGGGAACCGGACAGTCCCCTGCTGTCCGGCCATGGCCCGCGGCTTCGGCTGCGGGCCTTTTCCGTGTGCGCGGCAGGCTGTGCGGGCTCGTTCGGTGTTCGTGGCGAGAACCCTGAAACGACTCGTGGGTGGCCCCGCCGCCAAGGCGAGACCACCCACGAGAAACCGAACCGGAGTTCTAGTCGGGCGGGATCCAGGCGAACTGGATGCGCTGCTGACCGTGCTTGCGGGTCACGAGCGTGCCCCGGCCGGGAGGCTGCGCCGACGGCTTCAGGTTGCCGACGATGTTGCCCTCCTCCTTCGAGCCGGACCCGACGAAGATCGGCGCCGAGATCTCCTTCAGCTTGCCGATGACCGGGTCGTACATCGCGCGGTTCGCACCACCCATGCGGCGGGCGACGACGATGTGCAGGCCGACGTCCTTCGCCTGCGGGATGAACTCGGACAGCGGCTGCATCGGGTTCGCGCCACCCTGCGGGGCGACGAGGTCGTAGTCGTCGACGATGACGAAGACCTCGGGGCCCTTCCACCAGGAGCGGTTCTTGAGCTGCTCCTGCGTGACGTCCGGGCCGGGCATGCGGCCCTGGAGCGAGCCGCGGACCTCCTGGACGTTCTGGGTGAACTGCGGACCGGACACCGCGTAGCTGAGCAGGTGGTCGGTGTCGATGAAGCCGAGCATCGTGCGGCGGTAGTCCGCGAGCAGGATCAACGCCTCGGACGAGGTGTAGCTCTGCATGATGCCGCGGACGATCGTGCGCAGGATGTTCGTCTTGCCGGACTCGCCGTCCGCCAGGGCGACGAAGTGCGGGTCCGCGTCGAAGTCCAGGTAGACCGGGGCGAGCTCGTCCTCGTTGACGCCGATCGGGACCAGGTGGCCGCGGTTGGGCATGACCTGCTGGACGTGCGCCATGAGCTGACCGTGGTCGAGCAGGTCGGGCAGCATCCGGACCTGCGGGGCGTGCTGGCCCTGCCAGGACTGGGTGAGCTTGGCGGCGAGGTCCTGGACACCGGCCGTGACCGTGTTGGCGTCCTGCGAGGTGTCGATGCGCGGCAGGCCGACCAGGAAGTGCAGCCTGCGCCCCGTCGAGCCGTCGAGCGTGATGCCGCGGCCGGGACGGCCGGGCGGCACGTTCACCGCGACCTTGCGGTCGACCTCGGACTCGCTCGGGTCACCGAGGCGGAGCTCGAAGCGCGTGCCGAGGAGGTCCTTCATGGCGGGGCGGATCTCCGCCCACCGGCTCGCACCGACGATCACGTGCACGCCGTACGACAGACCCTGCGCGGCGAGCGCCTGGATCTGCGGCTCGACCATCTCGAACTCCTGGCGGAAGTTCATCCAGCCGTCGACGATCAGGAACGCGTCGCCGAAGGCGTCGTCCTTGATCTCACCGCGCCGCTTGCGGTTGCGGAACTCCGCGAGCTCGATGCGCTGGTCGCGCCAGCGGACCTCGCGCTCGGAGATCAGCGTCTGGAGCTCGGCCACCATGCGGCGGACCTTGTCGACGTCGAGACGACCGGCGAATCCACCGACGTGCGGCAGGTCCTCCATCGCCGCGAGCGAACCACCACCGAGGTCGATGCAGTAGAACTGCACCTCCTCCGGCGTGTGCGTCAGCGCCATCGACGCGATGATCGTGCGCAGCAGCATCGACTTGCCGGACTGCGGACCGCCGACGATCGCACCGTGGCCCGCGGCACCGGAGAAGTCGGCCCAGAGCAGGTCGCGGCGCTGTTCGAACGGCTTGTCGACGATGCCGACGGGGATCTGGAGCGTGCTGTTGGCCGGGTAGCCGGGCGACGTGAGACCGCGGTCCGGCGTCACGTCGAGCGGCGGCAGCATCGTGTCCATCGTGGGCGGCTCGTTGAGCGGCGGCAGCCACACCTCGTGCGCGGGCGGGCCCTGGCCGACGAGCCGGTTGACGATGAGCTCGAGCTGGGTCGGCTCGTTCGCGTCCTCCTTGACCGGCTCCGCCACCTTGACGGGCTCGACCGGGCGCTCCGGCTCCTTCGGGATCTCGATGAAGTCGGGCACGAAGAACCGCGGCCGCTTGTCGCTGCGCACGGCCACCGACTCGCCGACGGACTGCATGCCCGCCGGGCGGTAGGTGCCCGAGACGTAGAGCGCCTTGAACCTGGTCAGCGGCATGCCCTGCACGCTCAGGTAACCCGAGCCCGGGATCGGCGGCAGCTCGTAGGCGTCCGGCACACCGATCGCCGCGCGGGACTCCGCCGCGTTGAACGTCTTCAGACCGATCCGGTACGAGAGGAACGTGTCCAGACCGCGGAGCTTGCCCTCCTCCAGTCGCTGCGACGCGAGGAGCATGTGCATCTGCAGCGACCGGCCGACACGACCGATCTGGAGGAAGATGTCGATGAAGTCCGGCTTCGCCGTCAGCATCTCGGAGAACTCGTCGATGCAGATGAAGAGCGCGGGCAGCGGGTCGAGCTGGGCGCCGTTCTCCCGGGCCTTCTCGTAGTCCCAGACGTTCTTGTAGTTGCCCTTCGCCAGGACCTCCTGACGACGCGACACCTCGCCCTCGATGGCGTCCTTCATGCGGTCGACGAGGCTGAGGTCGCCGGCGAGGTTGGTGATCGTCGCTGCGACGTGCGGGGCCTTGTCCAGGCCGAGGAACGTCGCACCACCCTTGAAGTCGACGAGGATCATGTTGAGCGCCGTCGAGGAGTGCGAGGCCAGCAGGCCCAGCACCAGGGTGCGGAGGAACTCCGACTTGCCGGAACCGGTGGCGCCGATGCACAGGCCGTGCGGGCCCATGCCGTCTTCCGCCGCTTCCTTGATGTCGAGCTCGACCTGCTGGCCGTGCTCGCCGATGCCGAACGGGATGCGGTAGCGGTCGCGCTTGGGCCGGGGCCGCCACGCGTTCTGCACGTCGAACGTGATCGGGTCGCCGGGGATGCCCATGAACTCGAGCAGCGGCGGGTTGTTGCTCATCGCCAACGGGTCTTCGCCGCTGTCGCCACCGGCCTCGCCGGCCGCGCCCATGCGGTAGGGCGAGAGGCGGCGGGCCAGGGCCTCGGACTCCACGACGGACAGGCGGTCCGGCGCGCCGAACCACTCGACACCGCTCGCGGAACGGGCGCCCAGCTGGTTGTTCTCGACGACGAGGCGCAGGCCGCGGCGGGCCGTCAGGTTGCCCAGGCACTCGGAGAGGTCGAGCAGCGTGACGCCGACCAGGCCCTCCTCCAGGATGATCATCTCTTCGCGGCTGATGTCGCCGTCGTCGATGACGATCACGATGTGCGGCTGGTCGGGCGGCGGCGGGGCGTTGCGGGTGAACCGCTGCCGGTCGCGCAGGTTCTCGTCCAGCATCGCCTCGATCTCGGCGAGCGAGTTCGCCATCATGCGGCGCTGGCCGATGCCGTCGATGTCGGTGGGGTGCTGGGCGTGCGGCAGCCACTTCGCCCACTCCCACAGCTGCTTGGTGCGGCCCGCGCTCACGATCGCGATCAGCAGGTCGTCCGGGGCGTGGAAGGTGACGAGCTGGGCGATGAGGGCGCGCGCGAGGTCGCGGCGGTCGTCGATCTCGCCGAGCAGGCCGACGGCGGCGAACCCGCGCAGGGCGATGGAGATCGGGAGGTCGGGCACGAGCGAGTGGGCGCGCACGAACCGGCGCAGCGCCAGCGTCGCGATCGGCTCGAGCTCCTCGACCGGACCGGTCTGCGGCGGCACCAGGCGGGTCGCGAGGCGCTGCGAGCCCCGTCCCGCGCGCAGGTGGCAGAAGTCCGGGTCGTTCTGGCGGCGTTCCCACATGCGGCGGGTGGTGGCGAGCGACCACAGCATCTGCGGGTCCGGGTGCACCCACTCGCGCTCGGCGCGCTGCTCGTCGGCCGCCTCGCGGGCGCGGTCGCGCATCTGGCCGAGGTACCGCAGGTAGTCCTTGCGGTCCTCGTTCATCTCGGCTTTCTTCTGGCCCTTGCCCGAGCCCATGCCGCTCGCCATCATGCCGATGGTCGAGATCATCATCATGCCCGGCATGATCATCGCCGCGGGCTGCCGCGGCATGAAGACGAGCATCATGCCCATCATGCCGACGGACGCCACGATCATGACGACGGGCATCGCCTTCATCATGATGTTGCCGGGGATGATCCGGGGGACCTCGGGTGGCGGTTCGAGGTGGACCTCACCGCCCGGAGGCCGGGGAGCAGCAAGGCGTGCCGTTCGCTTGAACTGCAGCGTGCTCAACTGACAGGCACCTCTTCGACTCGTTACACCACCAGTAGCAACCGACACTATTGCGCATCGTTGCGCGTCACGAAGGTGGGTCGGAAAAAAACCCAGTCGAACGTGTTCTGCGAACCACAGGTGCAGAAGGCGTCGGTGACGCCATACTAGGGCCGCCCGGCCACGATCCTGGTGGACGAATAGGGTCGGGCCGTTGATTTCTGGTGCTGATCTGACTTAGGGGGCCCTGGTGGCGACCGGTACGACGGTGTTCAGCCGTGTCACGGTGGTGGCACCTCGAACGCGTATCGACGTCGCGCTGCCTGCCGACGTGGCGGTGGCCGATCTCCTGCCCATGCTGCTGGACATGGCGAGAGAGGCCACTCCGGACGGTGGTGTGCGGCACGGTGGCTGGTGCCTCGCCAAGCTCGGCGACACCCCGCTCGACCCGGCGCGCACGCTGGCGTCGCTGGGCGTCGTCGACGGCGACCTGCTGCAGTTGCGGCGCCGCAACGAGAACCCGCCGCCGCCGTTGTACGACGACGTCGTCGACGCGATCGCGGAGTCCGACCCGGACTCGTTCCGGCCGTGGACCAAGGAGACCGCCCAGCGGTTCGGTCACATCGCCGGCGCGCTCGCGCTGATCGCGGCCGCGGTGGCGCTGTTCCTGTCCGGGCCGCTGACGGAGGGCGGTGCCGGCAGCGGTCTCGCGGCCGCCATCGCCGGTGGTGTCGGCGCGATCGCCCTGCTGGCCGCGGGCGCGACCATCGCGCGGGCCTACAGCGCGGTGTCGACCGGTGTGCTGATCGCCGCGTGCGGTTCGCTGCCGCTGGCGTTCGTCGCGGGTTTCCACGCCGTGCCCGGCGCGGGCTTCAACCCGAAGATGCTGCTGGCCTCCGCGTTGATGATGATCTTCGCGTGGGGCGGCATCCTGCTGATCGGGCAGGGCATCACGGTGTTCATCGCCGCGGCGACCGGCGGCACGCTCGTGGCGCTGGCGTTCCTCGTCGCAACGTTCGTCGAGCACCCGCTGCCGGGTGTGGCAGCCGCGACCGGTGCCGTGGCGCTCGCCGCGCTGTCGATGCTGCCGAGGCTCACGCTGCAGCTCGCCAAGATCCCGCCGCCCGTCGTGCCGACGAACGCCGAGGACCTCAAGGAGGACAGCGGCTTCCCGGAGTACGCGGTCATCGAGCGCCGCACGGCCGTCGCGCACGAGTACCTGACCGGCATGATCATCGGCACCGGCGTCGTCGCGGCGCTGGCCGCCATGGTCGCCGCCACCGCCGACACGATCTGGGGCCCGATCTACGGCGTGGTCGTCGCGATCGTGCTGATGATGCGCGGCCGGGCGTACGCCAACGGCGCGCAGGCCGTCGCCCTGCTGTCGACCGGCATGTTCGCGAGCGCGGGTATCCTGCTCGGCTGGCTGATCACGACGTCGTCGTTCAACCGCATCGCGTTCGTCTTCGGCGCGCTGCTGGTGCTCGGCGCCCTCGCGCTGGTGCTCGGCGTGATCTTCCCCGGCCAGAAGTTCTCGCCGCCGCTGCGCCGCACCGTCGACATCATCGAGGCGATCCTGATCGCCTCCGTGCTGCCGCTGGCGCTCGCCGTCATGGACATGTACTCGGTCTTCCGGGGCCTGATCTCGCTATGAGGACCGGCTTCAGGCGCACCACGGCGGCAGCGACCGCCGGACTGCTTCTGCTGACGGGGACGCTGCCGCAGGCCTCCGCTCAGCCGTCGTCGTCGAACGCGGCGACAGCACGGCCGAACTCGGTGCCGCCGGACCTGCCGGCCGGCACCCCGCCGCCCAAGGACGACGGCAAGCCCGACGTCCCGTACGAGCGGACGAACAAGGGGTGCGTCGAGTCCGACACGAAGAGCGAGCTGATCAAGACCAAGCCGTGGGGCCAGGTGCAGCTCAACCTCGACCAGGCGCACCGGTTCGCGACCGGCAAGGGCATCAAGATCGCGATCATCGACACCGGTGTCGACCCGCGCAACCCGCGGTTCGGCAACAGGGTCGAGCCCGGCGGTGACTACGTCGCCGACAAGAACGGCGTCGACGACTGCGACGGGCACGGCACGGAGGTCGCGGGCGTCGCCGCCGCCGCGAAGACGGAGGGCGACTTCGTCGGCGCGGCACCGGAGGCGACGATCCTCGCGATCCGCCAGACCAGCGACCGGTTCGAGTTCAAGGGCAACGCGGCCAATCCGGAGAAGCGGGCCAGCGCCGGCAAGGTCGGCACGCTGGCCCAGGCCATCGTCCGCGCGGCGGACAAGGGCGCCAAGGTCATCAACATCTCGTTGACGAACTGCAGCGCTCCCAAGGGCTTCAGCGCGGACGACCGGAACCTGCAGGCCGCGATCCGGTACGCCGTGGACGTCAAGGACGTCGTCGTCGTGACGGCGGCGGGCAACCTGAGCGACCAGGGCGTCGGCTGCGCGGCGCAGAACAACAACATGGACCCGAACACCGTGAACTCGGTGTCCTCGCCTGCCTGGTTCGCGAACGACGTGCTGTCGGTGGCGTCGATCGCGCAGTCCGGCGCGGTCTCCTCGTTCAGCGTGTGGGGTCCGTGGGTCAGCATCGCCGCTCCGGGCGAGGAGATCATCTCCGTCGATCCCAAGGGCACCGGCCTGACGAACGCGAACGTCACCGCGCAGGGCGTGCAGGACATCAAGGGCACCAGCTTCGCCTCGCCGTACGTGGCGGGCATCACAGCGCTGGTGCGCGAGCGGTTCCCGAACCTCAAGGCGCGTCAGGTGATGGAGCGCCTCAAGACGACGGCGCTGCACCCCGGTGGCGTGACCGGCAAGGACAACAAGACCGGCTTCGGCATGGTCAACCCGATGGCGGCGCTCACCGCCGTGCTGCCCGCCGAGGCCGCCGGCTTCAAGCCGCAGCAGCCGCGGGAGATCACGACCTCGGTCACCCCGCCGCCGGGACTCGACTGGCCGCCGATCATCGTGGCGCTGAGCGGCATCGGCATCGGTGGTCTGCTGCTGGCGCTGACGTTGTTCATCAGGAACTCGCTCAACCGCAAGCGGGGCAGCCCCGCCTGACGGACCCCGAACGTGCGACGGCCCCGCTGAAACTGGTTCAGCGGGGCCGTCGCACGTTTTCAGGTGTCAGTCGTCGCCGATCGACTTGGGCGCCGCCTTCTTGGGCTTGCCGAGCAGGTCCTCGATGGAACCGGTGATCCGCTGCTTCGGCTTGTGCTCCTTGTCGCCGCCGCCCTGCTGCCCGCCCATGGCACCCATCATCGGCGCCATGCCGCCCATCATCCCCATGCCACCGGGAGCGGCCCCAGAACGGCCACCAGCGGCCGCGGCGGCCTGTCCGGCACTCGCACCCCTGTCGGCAGCCGGAACCTGCTCAGCGACGCCCGTGGCGCCACCGAACTGCATCGGCTGCTCGGCCGCCGCGGGAGTGCCGGCCGAACCGCCCACCCCGCCACCGACACGGCCGCCACCACCGCCGACCGCGCCACCCGGTGAGGCACCGGTGCTCGCGGCCGCGGTGGCCGAAGCCCTGGCGGGTTCGGGCATCTTGGTCTCGGGCGTGGAAGGCGCCGTGTAGGTCCAGTTCTGCTCGGGGTAGCGGTGCTCCATGCGCACGGCACCGAAACCGTCCGCCTCACCGGAAACCCCGTCGCACAGCTTCAGGAAGGCCTCCAGCACCTGCCGCGCCGACTCGTGCAGCTCGCGGACCGGGTGCGCGACCTCCTCGATGTGCCTGACCGCCCGCTGGTCGCCGCCGAGCGGCAACGAGGCCGTGCCGGACACCGAGTCGGCGACGTCGGCGAGCACGTGCGCCATGTCCTGCACGATCACGCGCACGCCGTCCGCGGTCTCCTCCAGCGCGTCCGCCATGGCGTTCATCGCGTCGGACATGTCCCCGCCCGCGAGCCCGACCCTGCGCATGTGGTCGAGGAACGCGTCGGCGTCCTTGCCCTCCCACCGCGCGTCGACCCCGCCCAGCGGCGCGGAGACGTGCTCGGTGACGGCCTCGGTCACCTTCGCCGCCTTGCGCCAGCGCTCCGCTTCCTCGCGCAGGTCGTTCCAGTCGCCCACCAGCGGGTCGAAGAAGTCGTGCACGAGGTCCACGACACCGAGCTCGCGGCTGACCCGCGAGAGGTAGTCGAGCTCGGGACCGACCTCGGCCGCGATCCGCTTGCCGTCCTTGGTCACCATCACGGGCCCCCTACCGCCGGTCGGCCTTCTTGATGGCCTGCACGCCCTCGTCGTCGCCGTGCCCGTACTGCTCCGCGACGGCGTGCAGACCCCGGGCGGCCGCCTCGAGGGTGTCGCAGGCACGGGCGAGCTGCGAGTTGAGCAGTTCGGCCGCCCGCGCGTACCCCTGTGCGGTACCGGCGGTTCTGCCGATCTCGCCGAACGACTCCGGGCGCAGCGGGGACACCTTCATGGCGTCCCGCACGCGCCGCAGGTCGTCCGTCGTGCCGTCGATGCGGTCGGCGTACTTCTCCAGCCACGCCGCGTCGACGCTGATCCGACCGGCCAAGACTCAGTCCCCCAAACAAAAACTCCGGGTGCATTCGTCCGTTTCGACGATGATGCACCCGGAGTGGTTCCGCCACTTCCCGGCGAGCTACTTCTGGGTGGCCGCCTGCGGGTCCTTGAGGGTGCCGCCCGGAGCCGGGATCGAGTCGTAGCTGCGGTTGGCCTCGTTCTTGTTGAGCTGCGGCCCCATCGGCAGCAGGCTCAGGATCTGGTTCGGTGCCGGCGGGAACGTCCCGTCGAGACCCAGCGCCGTCGCGGTGCCCGCGTCCGGCACGCCGTAGCGCACGCCGCGGCCCGTGACGATCTGGACCGGACCGGTGCCGAAGTCGCCCTTGCCCTGGCTCGCCCGCACGACGGCGGCCTTGCCCGGCATCATCAGGAACTCGTCGACGATCTCACCGGACGCGCCCGCCGCGTTCAGCTCGACCGGCGTCATGTCCTTCGGGCCGGGCAGCCGCGAGCCGATCGTGACCGTGGTGTGCTCGGCCTTGGTCTGCTCGGTGAAGTTGTCGGCCTTCCAGCCGAGGCACAGGACGGTGTTGCCGGCGTTCGCCTCGAGCGTGCTGGGGATCTTCTTCGGGTAGGAGTCGAGCTTGAGCGGGTTCGTCGGCGCCTGCCGGTTCGAGACCGTGCTCGGCGAGAGCAGCACCGACTCCTTGTTGTTCGCGTACGACCAGCGCAGCAGGTCACCGACGGTCTCGTCGACGGTCTGGAAGCCGTCCTCCAGCACCACCATGGACTCGAGGCCGCCCTGCCGCTCGACCCGGATCACGTCCCCGATGTTGACCTTGGTCTCGGTGACGTAGGTGGCCTGCTTGCCCTGGTTCGGGATCTGCGGCGCGGCCAGCGGGGAGACCTCGGGGATCGTGGTGAGCAGCGCGGTGCTGATCGAGCGGGCCTGCTTGCCGGTCAGCTTGAGGGCGTTGACGACCTTGTCGTTCTTGAGGTCCACCTCGGCGCGGACGGTCGACGACGAGATGTCGGTGCGGCTGTCCGGCTTCTTGTAGATCAGGTAGGCCTTCTTGGCGCCGGTGCGCTGCTGCACGAGCACCGCCTCGTCGCCGAGCTGCGGGTTGCCCTCGCTGACGCCCGCGATCACGGAGGTCTTGATCTGGTTCTCCGCCGCCTGGTTCTCGCGGAACTCGTCTAGGTCGAGGGTGTCGCAGACCGACCACTGCGCGTCGATCCGCATGTCGCCCGGCGGCAGCACGTCCGGCGCGTCCGGCAGACCCGTGAGCCTGCCGCGCGGCAGGCTCGCCAGCGCCTTCTCGCTCACGAGCTTCGGGGCGCCGCCGGCGGCCTCCTGCGGGGCTCCCGCGGTGCCGCCCGGCGCGTCACCGCCGACCTGGCCCTGCTGCGCGTCGGGGTTGTTGCGCGAGTACCAGAGCAGCCGGGCCGACGCGAGGTTCGTCATCGGGATCAACCGCCGCGGCGCGTTGTCGACGACGTAGACCTGGCCGGTCTCCTTGCTGATGGCGATCTGCGTCTGGTCGTCGAGCTTCGGCGCCGGGCTGAAGAGCCCGACGATCAGGAAGCCGAGCAAACCGACGACACCCAGGACCACACCCACCGCTGTCGCACGCGAGTGGTTGCGCATGGGGTCGTGCAACATCACGGCGTCTCTGCGGACCAGAGCAGACTGCATCCGCCGCAGGACGAATTGGTAGGCCTGGACCTGTGACTTGGTGGTGGGTGTTGATGCCATTCTCGGCTCGCTGCTCTCCCAGTCGCGGTACGGTTCGGCAGGATAGCCGGACGCAGGTTGCTTCGTGGGCCGGTTCGCCAAGCCCACCGAACCATCGAGGGGAAAGAGACCACAACGGATGTCCGTGACCACTCCACATCCGCCCCGGCCCAACCCAGGGATGGCACGGCCGCAGGGACCTGGGGGTCCTCCTGGCCAGCAGGCACCCGCGCCTCCGCGTCCGGTCGGGCGTGTCCGTCGCAGAGCAGCGGGTGTGAGCCTCGGCTCGTTGCCCGTGTCGAACGTAGTCACGATCGAGGTCGGTCTCGCCATCGCCCTCCTCGTGCTGGCGATCATGGGCGTGAAGCAGGGCGACGCGCTGAACGTCGTCTCCGTCTCGATCGCGGGCGGTGTGCTCCTCGTCGCACTGATCCTGGCGTTCACCCGTTCGCGTGGCCGCTGGCTCACCCAGTGGATCGGCATCCGCCTGCGCTACAACTTCCGGTCGCACAGCCGCACCGCGAAGCGCGCGGAGCAGCAGGAGTCCAAGCCCGGTGACGACGAGATGCAGGTGCTCGGCCCGGAGGACCCGCGCGTCGCGTTGCTGCGCCTGGCGATCCCGGACCTGGTGATCGCGAAGGGCGTCGACCACGAACGCCGTCCGCTCGCGCTGTCGTGGCACGACGGCGTGTGGACCGCGGTGCTGCTGGTCGACCCGACGCCGCCGCTGATCTCCGCGGTCGGCTCGGCGCCGTCGCTGCCGCTGGGAGCGCTCACACCGTGCCTCGAGGACCGCGGTGTCGTGCTCGACGCGATCACCGTGATCTGGCACTGCTACCCCGGCAGCGCGGCACTTCCGCCGAACTCCCCGGCCGTCAGCTCGTACATGGAGGTGCTCGGCCCGCTGCCCGCGGCGGCCCGGCGCACCACGTGGATCACGGTCCGGCTGGACCCGCGCCGCTGCGGCGAGGCGATCCGGGAGCGCGGCGGCGGCGTCGTCGGCGCGCACCGGGCGCTGATCGGCGCGTTGTCCCGCGTCCGCAACGCCCTGGAGTCCGCCGGCGTCACGATCCGCCCCCTCGACTCGGACGAGCTGCTGCGCGCGGCGATCTCGTCGGCCGAGCTGACCGCGGCGGTAGGTGGCACGAACCCCGTGTCGCTGCGGGAGAAGTGGAAGGGCGTCACCGCGGGTGGCGTCGGTCACGCGAGCTACGCGATCACCGGCTGGCCGTCCAAGGGCCTCAAGGGCAACCTGAACTCGCTGACCGGTGTGCGCGCTCTCTCGTCCACGCTCGCGATGTCCATCTCACCGTCGCGTGAGGACGGTCAGGTCTCGCTGCGCGGCCTGGTGCGGGTGAGCGCCCGCACGCCGAGCGAACTCGACAGGGCCGAGGACCAGCTGTCGAAGCTGGGTGACAAGCTCGACATCACGCTGACCCCGTTGCGGGGCATGCAGCTCGCGGGCCTCGCCGCGACGCTGCCGCTGGGAGGTGTGGCATGAGCTCGTCGTCCCGTCTGCTCGACTCGCGCGGCCGCGGCGCGGTGGCACCGGAGTTCCTGGTGTCGCCGGCCATGCTCGACCTGGTCAGCCCGAGTGGCGACCGCGGCGGCATGATGCTCGGCCAGGGCACGAAGGGCGAGCCGCTCAGCGTGTCCGTCCTGCGCCCGACGCCGACCCGCATGGTGGTCGTGGGCGGCCTCTACCTGGCCCGCCAGATCGCGTTGCGCGCCATGGCGACCGGTGCGTGGATCATCATCGCGACGGGCCGCCCGCAGGCGTGGCAGCCGGTCGTGCGCGCCGCGGGCCAGGGCCCGGACGGGCGACCGTCTCAACTGGTCCAGTTGCGCCGACTGTCCCCGGCGGACCTCCCGCGCCCGACCGAGGACATGCCGCTGCTGGTGATCCACGACGGCGGCCACGTCCCGCAGGAGCTGTTCCCGCCGCGGGCGGCGTGGCAGACCACGATGTACGTGCTGCCGTACCTGCACCCGCAGGCGTCGTCCACGGCGAACAACGCGGACCTCGTGCTGCTGCAGCGCCTCCCGATGGGTCAGGCGCAGCTGGCCGGCCAGATGTGGCGCCTGCGCCCGCAGATGTTCCAGCAGCTGACCCAGTTGAAGGACGACCAGGTCATCGCGATGGGCCAGGACATGTGGGCGCACCTGCGCCTGTACACGACGCCCGGTGAGCAGCAGATCCTCGGAGCCGTCCGCCGCGGCGATTGAGTGCCGTGTCCGAATAGGCGAAACATGCGCCCCGAACGGTTCATCGTTCGGGGCGCAATTGTTTTGTAAAGAGATCAGCCGCAGCAACCGGTTCACAGCCACCCGCAAATCTGTGGATTCGCCATTCGATGGCAATGTCGTGGACCGTCTTGTGCGCATTCAGTCCGCACCACTAAGAAAATTCTCACTGCACAACCCTGCGACGAGGGAGCTTGCTGCTATGGGAGAATCGTGGGCCAGACGAGCGGCTGGAATCGGGCTGGTGGCGGGCACTGCGCTCGTCCTGTCGTCCGTCTCCGCCACCGCTGCGCCCGAGGGGGAGATTCGCAACCTCGGTGCGCCCAACTCCGTCAAGGACAGCTACATCGTGGTGCTGAAGGACTTCAGCACCACGAGCACGGACGACCTCAGCGCTAAGTACGGCGCCAAGGTGAAGCACTCGTACAAGTCCGCTTTGCGCGGTTTCTCGGCGCAGATGTCCGAATCGCAGGCCAAGCGCCTCGCCGCGGACCCGGCCGTCGCCTACGTCGAACAGGACGGCGAAGTCCGCATCTCCGAAACGCAGGCGCCGACCCCGTCCTGGGGCCTCGACCGCATCGACCAGCGAGCGCTCCCGCTGGACAACAGCTACACCTACCCGAACCGCGGCGCGGGCGTCACGGCGTACATCATCGACACCGGCATCCGCCTCACCCACACCGACTTCGGCGGCCGCGCCGTGTCCGGAACGGACACCGTTGACAACGATGCCGACGCCTCCGACTGCAACGGCCACGGAACCCACGTCGCGGGCACCGTCGGCGGCACGAGGTTCGGCGTCGCGAAGGACGTGAAGCTCGTCGCCGTCCGAGTCCTGAACTGCTCGGGCTCCGGCACGTTCGCGGGCGTCATCGCGGGCATCGACTGGGTCACCGCGGACGTCCAGGCCAACCCGGCCCGCAAGCCCGCGGTGGCCAACATGTCGCTGGGCGGCGGCGCCAACCAGACCGTCGACGACGCCGTCTCCCGCTCCATCGCCGCAGGCGTGACCTACGGCCTCGCAGCGGGCAACGACAGCGGCGGCAACGCCTGCAACACCTCGCCGGCCCGCACCCCGGAAGCCATCACGGTCGGCTCCACGGACCGCACGGACGCCCGTTCGAGCTTCTCGAACCTCGGCACCTGCCTCGACATCTTCGCCCCCGGCCGCGACATCACGAGCGCCTGGCTGACGAACGACGACGCCACCAACACCATCAGCGGCACCTCGATGGCCACCCCGCACGTCGTGGGCGCGGCCGCCGTCTACCTCGGCTCCAGCCCCACCGCCACCCCGCAGCAGGTCCGCGACGCCCTGGTCGACAACGCCACCTCCGACGTGGTCACCTCGCCCGGCACCGGCTCCCCGAACAAGCTGCTCCACATCACCGGCACGGCCCCCGGCAACCCGCCCGGCCAGTGCCCCGCCATCACCAACGACGCCGTCACCGCCATCCCGGACGCGGGCGAGATCAAGTCCCCGATCACCATCGCCGACT
The DNA here is from genome assembly GCF_024125735.1 of Lentzea sp. HUAS12. Lineage (NCBI taxonomy): Bacteria > Bacillati > Actinomycetota > Actinomycetes > Pseudonocardiales > Pseudonocardiaceae > Lentzea > Lentzea sp. HUAS12. The sequence goes on along the minus strand of NZ_CP099738.1, from coordinate 7,679,446 downwards.
GCAACGGCAAGGCAGGCGCCACCGCCACCGTGAAGGTCGCCATCACCCACACCTACCGCGGTGACCTCGAAGTGGCCCTCATCGCCCCCTCGGGCGCGGTGAAGACCCTCAAGGTGGGCAACGGCTCGGACAGCGCCGACAACCTCAACGCCACCTACACCGTGAACGTCTCGACCGAGGACGCGAACGGCACCTGGCAGCTGCGGGTGCGCGACCTCTACCGCCAGGACACGGGCACCATCGACTCGTGGACGCTCGACCTCTGAGCCCCCGATCCTCTCAGCCGCACCACCAGGAGCCCCCGGCACCCGCCGGGGGCTCCTCCCAGTGGTGGGGAGAAGGGGGAGCGACGCCGGGGTGCGTGGAGACGGGATGAGAGGGCTGGGCAGGCACGGCGGACAGGTGGAGCGGAACCGCGCCGGGCCAGGAGCAGTCTGACGCAGGCGTCACCTCAACCGGAGAGCCGCACAACGCGACCCGGCCAACCGCCAGGCGCTCGCCAGTCGCCGGCCAACCGCCAGACGCCGGCCAGGTGCACCAGGCGTCCCACCAACCCCGAGCCGCGCCGACACGACCCGGCGCGCATCACCGGTCCAGAGTGCGAACCCGCCGAGTCGCCTCAGCCCGAGCCGCCAACTCCGCATCCTCAGGAAAATCCACCCGGACCAGGGACAACCCGTGGGCAGGAGCCACAGCCACCCCGGAGGCCCGCCCGGTCAACGACAACAGGGACGCAGGCCACTCAACAGCCTTCCGCCCCTCCCCCACAGCCAGCAAAGCCCCGATCAACGACCGGACCATCGAGTGGCAGAACGCATCGGCGGACACGAACGCCGTGACGACACCGTCCTCCGCAGACCGCACCAACTCGAGCCGCTGCAACTCACGAATGGTCGTAGCACCCTCACGCCGCTTGCAAAAAGCACAAAAGTCGTGCTCCCCCAACAACAACTCGGCGGCGACGTTCATCGCGGGAACGTCCAGCGGCCGGGGCCAGGCAAGCGTGTCCAACCGCCGCAACGGATGCGCGCCGAAAGCGGCGTCCGTGACGCGGTATTCGTAATGCCGACGCAATGCCGAAAAGCGAGCGTCAAAAGCAGCAGGCACCACACGTGCCGAAAACACGCGCACGTCCGACGGCAACGCACGGGCAAGCCGCTTGGGCAGGGCCGCAACATCCACCGACTCGGGCAGATCAGCGTGGGCCACCTGGCCCGCGGCGTGCACGCCCGCGTCGGTGCGGCCGGCGACGGTCAGGGACACGTCCTCGCGCAGCACCATCGACAGCGTGTCCTCCAGGACGCCGCACACGGTCCGGCGCGACGGCTGGCGGGCCCAGCCGGAGAACTCCGTGCCGTCGTAGGCGAGGTCGAAGCGCACACGAACGAGCCCGCCGCCCCCGGAAGCGGGAACGGCGGGCTCGTCAGCAGTCGGACTGCTCAGGACTTGTCCTTCTCGGACTTGTCCTCAGCCGCGACCTCGGCGCCCTCGGCGGGCTCCTCAGCGGCGTCCTTGGTGGCGGACTCGGGCGCCTCGGCGTCCTGGTCCTTCACCTCGTCGTCCGCCTCGACGACCGGGGCCTCGGCGGCGGCCGGCTTCTCGTCCTTGGCGAACTTGGTCTTGCGCGCAGCCTCGGCCTCGGTGGAGACGAGCTTCTGCTGCACCAGCTCGATGATGGCCATGGGGGCGTTGTCGCCCTTGCGCGCCAGCGTCTTGGTGATGCGGGTGTAGCCACCGGAACGGTCGCTGAAGAACGGACCGATCTCGGCGATCAGCTTGTGCACGACGTCCTTGTCGCGGATCACCTTCATGATCTCGCGACGGTTGTGCAGGTCGCCGGCCTTGGCCTTGGAGATGATCTTCTCGGCGTACGGACGCAGCCGCTTCGCCTTCGCCTCAGTGGTCTTGATCCGGCCGTGCTGGAACAGCGCCGTCGCCAGGTTGGCGAGCAGCAGCCGCTCGTGCGCCGGAGACCCACCGAGCCGTGGGCCCTTGGTAGGGGTGGGCATCGCTTGCTCCTGTAGTAACTAAAAGAGATCCTCTAGCTCTGAATCAGAGCGTCAGAGCTGCTCGGTCTCCGCGTAGTCCTGACCGTCGTCGTGCGGGTCCAGGCCGGCACCGGCGCCCCAGCCCGTGTCACCGGGGTGGTAGTCGGCAGCAGCCGCGGACGGGTCGAACCCAGGAGGCGAGTCCTTCAGGGCGAGGCCGAGGCCGACGAGCTTCATCTTGACCTCGTCGATCGACTTCGCACCGAAGTTGCGGATGTCCAGCAGGTCCGCCTCGCTGCGCGACACGAGCTCACCGACGGTGTGGATGCCTTCCCGCTTCAAGCAGTTGTAAGACCGGACCGTGAGGTCCAGGTCCTCGATAGGCATCGCGAACGCGGCGATGGTGTCGGCTTCGGCCGGCGACGGGCCGATCTCGATGCCCTCGGCGTCGATGTTCAGCTCGCGAGCGAGGCCGAACAGCTCCACCAGGGTCTTGCCCGCGGAGGCAACCGCGTCCCTCGGGGTGATCGAGGGCTTGGTCTCCACGTCGAGGATCAGCTTGTCGAAGTCCGTGCGCTGCTCGACACGAGTCGCCTCGACCTTGTACGTCACCTTGAGAACAGGCGAGTAGATCGAGTCGACGGGGATGCGGCCGATCTCGGCGCCCGCCTGCTTGTTCTGGACAGCCGGGACGTAGCCGCGACCGCGCTCGACGACGAGCTCGATCTCCAGCTTCCCCTTGCCGTTCAGGGTCGCGATGTGCAGGTCGGGGTTGTGCACGGTGACACCGGCCGGAGGCACGATGTCGCCCGCGGTCACCACACCGGGGCCCTGCTTGCGCAGGTACATGGTCACCGGCTCGTCCTCCTCGGACGAGACGACGAGCTCCTTCAGGTTCAGGATGACGTCGGTGACGTCCTCCTTCACCCCGGGAACCGTGGTGAACTCGTGCAGCACGCCGTCGATGCGGATGCTCGTGACAGCAGCACCGGGGATCGACGAGAGCAGCGTGCGGCGGATCGAGTTGCCGAGCGTGTAACCGAAGCCCGGCTCCAGCGGTTCGATGACGAACCGGGAACGGGTCTCGGAGACCGCTTCCTCGCCGAGCGAGGGGCGCTGGGAAATCAGCACTGGGTTCTTCCTTTCAGCAACGACGCCCGCTATTTGACGCCGTCAACAACAGCCAGCCGCGAGGACCGGCAAACGCACTCGGCACACCCTTCGCGCCGATGCGGGACCCGACCCGAGCCACCGTCCAAAGCAGACAGTGGCCCGGAGAGGATCACTTCGAGTAGAGCTCGACGATGAGCTGCTCGGTGACAGGCGTGTCGATCTGCGCGCGCTCGGGCAGCTGGTGCACGAGGATGCGCAGGTTCGAGGGAACGACCTGCAGCCAAGCGGGAATCGGGCGGTCACCGAAGGACGCGCGAGCAGCCTCGAAGGGCAGCGTCGGCATGGACTTCGGCTTCACGTCGATGATGTCGAACTTCGACACCTGGTAGCTCGGGATGTTCACCTTGTGGCCGTTGACCAGGAAGTGACCGTGAGCAACCAGCTGACGAGCCTGGCGACGCGTGCGGGCGAGGCCCGCGCGGTACACCACGTTGTCGAGGCGGGCCTCGAGGATCTGGAGCAGGTTCTCGCCGGTCTTGCCCGGGCGACGAACCGCTTCCTTGTAGTAGCGGACGAACTGACGCTCAAGAACGCCGTAGGTGTAACGAGCCTTCTGCTTCTCCTGGAGCTGCAGCAGGTACTCGGACTCCTTGACCCGGCCACGGCCGTGCTGGCCGGGCGGGTACGGACGGCGCTCGAACGCCTGGTCCCCACCAACGAGGTCGACCTTCAGGCGGCGCGAGATGCGCGTCGCGGGTCCCGTGTAACGAGCCATTAGTTCTTACTCCTCCCCGTGCCTCAGACCCGGCGCCGCTTGGGCGGGCGGCAGCCGTTGTGGGGCTGCGGGGTCACGTCCTGGATGGTGCCGACCTCGAGACCGGCGGCCTGCAGCGAACGGATCGCGGTCTCACGGCCGGAGCCGGGACCCTTCACGAACACGTCCACCTTGCGCATGCCGTGCTCGGCGGCCTTGCGGGCGGCGTTCTCGGCAGCCATCTGCGCCGCGAACGGCGTGGACTTGCGCGAGCCCTTGAAACCCACGTGGCCGGCGGACGCCCAGCTGATCACGTTGCCCAGCGGGTCCGTGATGGACACGATGGTGTTGTTGAACGTGCTCTTGATGTGCGCCTGGCCGTGCGAGACGTTCTTCTTTTCCTTGCGCCGGATCTTCTTGACCCCGGCGCCCTGACGGGACTTCGGTGGCAAAACGAGCTCCTAAGTTGAGGGCAGTAGACGCGAGGTCTTACTTCTTGCCGGCCTTCTTCTTGCCGGCGACGGTCTTCTTCGGACCCTTGCGGGTGCGAGCGTTCGTCTTGGTGCGCTGACCGCGAACGGGCAGGCCGCGACGGTGCCGAAGACCCTCGTAGCAGCCGATCTCCATCTTGCGACGGATGTCGGCCTGAACCTCACGGCGGAGGTCACCCTCGACCTTGTAGTTCGTCTCGATGTGGTCCCGCAGCTTGGCGAGGTCGTCGTCCGTCAGATCCTTCACCCGGAGGTCCGGGGAGATCTCCGTGGCGGCGAGCAGCTCCTTGGAGCGCGTACGACCGATGCCGAAGATGTAGGTGAGCGCGATCTCCATCCGCTTTTCGCGGGGGAGGTCGACGCCAGCGAGTCGTGCCATGTGGCGGTTAACTCCTGTCGATTACTTCCAGGTCTGCTCCTCGTCCAGTTCCGGTGACTGACTCGCTGTGTGTCGTTCCGGCTGCTCTCACAGCCGGTGTCCCGGCCCCGGCCTGGAATCCGGGGGTGTCCGCACGCTTGAAGCCCTGCGTGCGGCAGGTACGAGGAGGCTTCTCGTTACTGCGTCATCGAAAGACCTCGACGAGCGCGAGTGGAACTGCTCAGCCCTGGCGCTGCTTGTGGCGCAGGTTCTCGCAGATCACCATGACCCGGCCGTGACGGCGGATCACCTTGCACTTGTCGCAGATCTTCTTGACGCTCGGCTGAACCTTCACGCCTGAGATCTCCTGCTACTGGAGGTCACTTGTAGCGGTAGACGATGCGCCCGCGGGACAGGTCGTAGGGCGAGAGCTCCACGACAACCCGGTCCTCAGGGAGGATGCGGATGTAGTGCTGTCGCATCTTGCCGCTGATGTGCGCGAGTACCTTGTGACCGTTCTCCAACTCGACCCTGAACATCGCGTTGGGGAGCGGCTCGACTACGCGGCCCTCGACCTCAATGGCCCCGTCCTTCTTGCCCATGTCCTCCGCGTTTCGTGACGGTGATAAATACGTTTGGGCGCGTCCCAGCTCGGCTCGATCTCACCTGCGAGGGCATGACAGAACCGGCGCGACAGATGCGCCACCTGACCAGTGTACGCAGTTCACAGCGGCAACCCAAATCGGGTCCGGTCGGAGCCCTGGTCGGGCAGCGCGCCCCGCTCGAGCACCGGTCGCAGGCGCTCGACGTCGTTGAACTCCGACTCGTGCCTGCCGAGCACGGACCTGAGCGTGCGCAGGCGTTGAGCGGCGGTCCTCGACCCGTAGCCGGTCTCGTCGGAGCACCTCTGAGCTGCGTTGTTGAGCGCGAGGTCGCCGGATCCGACCCCGTAGCTCGCGAGACTCGGGTCGCCGGGCCCGAGCTGGGTGAACCCCGCCCGGTCGAGGCAGTGCAGCAGCGTGGCCTCGGTCGCCCGCGTCTCGGCGGCCTCCGGACCCGACTGGAGCAGCGCCTGCCACTCGTGCACGACGACGTCGTGGAGAGCCGTGATGCGTTTCACGGCGTTGACGTACTCCCACGGCGCGGCAGCACGCACGCTCCCGCCGCAACCACCGTCGACCGGAGGTGGCGGGCCGGTGAAGTTCGGACGCCTCACCACCACGTCGGAGAACGGCGGCTCGCAGCCCTCGGTCTCGGCTATGAGGTCGGCGAGGAAGAGCCGGTCGGCGATCCGTTCCGCCGGCACGTCCTGGTAGGTGAAGTCGGTGGCCGGCTTCGTGGCAGCACAGCCTGCTAGTGGAATCAGAAGGGCGGACAGGACGAAACGGGTTACCCCCACAATGCCCCCCAAGCATTGGACTCGCTCGTCACCTCGACCGTATCCGTGCGCGCAAACGAAATAGCCCCGTTCGCCGGAGGGCGAACGGGGCTGCGTTCGAACGCTGTTCTCGGGGTGTGGGGTGTCCCCGCTGTCACGCGGAAGAGCGAAGGTCCGGCGAACGCGGACGCAGCTCTCCCAGCGATGGAGGCGTCAGTCCTCCTCGGGTGCCGTGAGCACCCAGGGGCCGTCCTCGGTGATCGCGACGCTGTGCTCCCAGTGCGCGGCACGCGTGCCGTCGAGCGTGATGACGGTCCAGCCGTCCTCCAGCTCCTGCGAGTCGTCCGTGCCGAGCGTCAGCATCGGCTCGATCGCGATGGCCATGCCGACCTTGAGCTTCGGGCCCTTGCCGGGCTTGCCGTAGTTCGGCAGGAACGGGTCCATGTGCATCTTGGTGCCGATGCCGTGGCCGCCGTAGTCCGCGACGATGCCGTACTCGATGCCGTCGCGCTCGCCCGACTCGATGGCCGAGGTCTCGATGGCGAACGAGATGTCCGTGAGCCTGCCGCCGGGCACCGCGGCCGCGATGCCCGCGAGCATCGACAGCCTGGTCGCCTCGGACAGCTTGTGGTCCGCGGGCGACAGCTCGCCGACGCCGACCGTGACTGCCGAGTCGCCGTGCCAGTCGTCGAGGATCGCGCCGCAGTCGATGGAGATCAGGTCTCCCTCGGCCAGCACCTGCTGCTTGCTGGGGATGCCGTGGACGATCTGGTCGTTCACCGACGCGCAGATGCTCGCCGGGAAGCCGTGGTAGCCCTTGAACGACGGGATGGCGCCGGCGTCGCGGATGGTCTGCTCGGCGATCTCGTCGAGCTCCCACGTGGAGACGCCGGGCTTCACCGCGGCGACGACGTTCTTCAGCGCCCGCGCCACGACCAGGCCGGCGGCGCGCATGGCCTGCAACTGGCCGGGCGTCTTGATCTCGATCTTGCTCATGCGTTCACCGAATGACTCGACAGGGCGGGGTGGTCCCCCGGCAAAGGACACGGGCTCCGGTGACGTCGGCCGATGGCCGACGAGCACCGAAGCCCGCCTCGTACAACTGCTACTTCTCGTCGCGCAGGGAGTTCAGCGCGGCCAGTGCCCGCTCGCTGATCTCGTCGATCTCGCCGACGGCGTCGATGGAGATGACCTTGTCCGCGTAGTAGTCCAGCAGCGGCGCGGTCTCGTTGCGGTACACCTGCTGGCGGTGCCGGATGACGTCTTCCTTGTCGTCCGTGCGCCCGCGTGCGAGCAGCCGCTCCACCACGACGTCCTCGTCGACCCGGAACTCCAGCACCGCGTCGAGCGAGTGGCCGCCGACCGCCAGGAACTCGCCCAGCTTGTCGGCCTGGGCGACGTTGCGGGGGAACCCGTCGAGCAGGAACCCGTCCGCCGCGTCGGCCTCGGCCAAGCGCTTGCGCACCATCTCGTTCGTGATGGAGTCCGGCACGAGAGCGCCCTCGTCGAGGATGCTCTGCACCTCCAGCCCGAGCTCGGTCTGGTTGCTGATGTGTGACCGGAAGAGGTCGCCCGTCGAGATGTGCGGCACGCCGAGCTTGCGGCTCAGAACTTCGGCCTGGGTGCCCTTGCCCGCACCGGGCGGGCCAACGAGAACGAGTCGCATCTAGCGGAGGAACCCTTCGTAATTGCGCTGCATGAGCTGGCTCTCGATCTGCTTCACGGTGTCGAGACCGACACCGACCATGATCAGAACCGCGGTGCCGCCGAACGGGAAGTTCTGGTTCTGGCCGTCGCCGGTCAGGTCCAGGAACAGGTTCGGCAGGATCGCCACGATGCCGAGGTAGAGCGAACCGGGGAGCGTGATGCGACCCAGGACGAACTTGAGGTACTCGGCGGTGGGACGACCGGGGCGGATGCCGGGGATGAAGCCACCGAACTTCTTCATCTCGTCCGCACGCTCGTCCGGGTTGAACGTGATGCCGACGTAGAAGTACGTGAAGAAGACGATGAGCAGGAAGTACGAGGCGATGTGCACCCAGCTCGACTGCTTGACCAGGTAGGTCTGGACGAAGGTGGAGAACCAGTTCGTCTCGGTCGAGGTGCCCTGGGTCAGGCGCACGATCAGGTCCGGCAGGTACAGCAGCGAAGAGGCGAAGATGACCGGGATGACGCCGGCCTGGTTCACCTTGAGGGGGAGGTACGTCGACGTGCCGCCGTACATGCGGCGGCCGATCATGCGCTTGGCGTACTGCACCGGGATGCGGCGCTGGGCCTGCTCGACGTAGATGACGCTCGCGATGATGAGGAGAGCAGCAGCCAGGACGAGGAAGAAGGTGATCCGGCTTTCGTCCTTGTCCCAGATGTTCTTGCCCTCGGCCGGGATGCGGGCGGCGATGCCGGTGAAGATCAGCAACGACATGCCGTTGCCGATGCCCTTCTCCGTGATCAGCTCACCCAGCCACATGATGACCGAGGTACCGGCGGTCATGGTGATGACCAGCACGATGAGGGTGAAGATGCTGTCCTTGTTGGGGATGACGTCCTGGTCGCACTCGCCGAAGAGCTGACCGCGCACCGCCAGCGCCACGAGACCGGTCGACTGCAGGATCGCGAGACCGATCGTCAGGTAGCGCGTGTACTGCGTCAGCTTGCCCTGACCGGCCTGTCCTTCCTTCTTCAACTGCTCGAACCGCGGGATGACCACGGTGAGCAGCTGGATGATGATGCTCGCGGTGATGTAGGGCATGATGCCCAGCGCGAACACGGACAGGTTGAGCAGTGCACCACCGCTGAACAGGTTGATCAGCGAGTAGATGTTCTGGCCCTCGAGCGCTTCGGCGCACGCCCGCACGTTCTTGAAGGACACGCCCGGCGCGGGCATGGTCGCACCAAGCCGGTACACAATGATGATCCCGAGCGTGAAGAGGATCTTCTTGCGTAGATCCGGCGTCGCGAGAGCCGAGCGGAATGCGCCGAGCACGCGAACCTCCTGAGCGTTGCCGACCCCCAGGGACCGGCACATGCGGTAGTTGGCAGGCCGAGGTAGGTAGCCACGACCAATCAACCCGGAGGACATCCGGGTTCAGCCCGCAACACTAACAGGGCCTCACGACCTGGCCGTACCCAGTGGCCAATCACAGGTTGCTGACGGTTGATCATTCACTGGTCCGATGGGCCATACGGCCGAGCGACCTGCGGGATTCCGTGCTAAGGCGGCTATACGCCGAGAGCGAACGCCGCCCCGACCGCTCCGCCGAACGGCCCAGTTGCACACCCGGGAATCCCTCCGACCAGCACCGACGACCGAGCGGATTCACGAGGACCGAACTCGGGTTGTGACGCATTTGCACCTCCCCTAGTCTCGGCCGGGGGAACACGAGATGTCCGGAGTGTTCCCGAAGTGGGAAACATGAGAGCTGGGGGCTCGATCATGCTTTCACGCACCGGAAGAATCCTCGCGTCGCCACCAGCACTGCGGGCCGACGGCGAGAGAACCCGCCGTTTAGGCCGGTGAGCCGGGTGCGCAGGCCGGCAGTGCTCCCTCACGCGGGCACTCGTCCCGCCTAGCGCCGCACATTTCCGCATCAGCGCAGGCAATCCTCGTGGGCGCTCGAAAACGCGCCGCACGAGCCGAGTTCCGGTGCGCCCGTTCGATTTCCGTCTTCGCCGACGTTCTTTGGCGACCCCGAAAACAAGGAGAGATCACCATGATTCGTCGTCTCGCTTCCCTCGCCATGGCAACTGGTGCCGCGATGGCAGCCCTGAGCGCACCGGCCGTCGCCAAGACGGTGGACTCCATCCCCGCGTCGATCCTGGCCTGCCACACCGCCGACGCTCCCACCTCGGGCGGGGGCTGGGTGCACGGCAAGGGCTGGGGAGAGTGCCGGCAGAGCGTCGACGTCTTCGTGCAGCGGTTCGGCTGGACCTGGGAGATCTACGCCGAGGCCCACTACAACGGGCCCGGCAGCGCGGTCGCGTCGTACAACTGCACAGGTACCGGCCACTACAGCTACCGCACGCTCGTCCAGTGGTACGACGGCACCGGTCCGAAGAACGCGATCTCGGACGAGCGCCGCTTCTTCTGCTGACCCGACCGACGCGAAGGGCCCCGAGGCGGATGCCTCGGGGCCCTTCGGTGAGTTCTGGTGTCAGAACATCAGGACGCGACGGTGGACGAGCCACCCGCAGCGGCCAGCTTCTCCACAGCGGACTTGGAGAACTTGTCGGCGGTGACGTCCAGCTTGACGCTGACGTCGCCATCGCCCAGCACCTTGACGAGCTTGCCCTTGCGGACGAGGCCCGCCAGCACCAGCGCGGGAACGTCCACCGTGCCGCCCTCCGGGAAGGAGGCAGCGATGGCGGAGACGTTCACGACCTGGTACTCGGTGCGGAACGGGTTCTTGAAGCCCTTGAGCTTCGGGAGCCGCATGTGCAGCGGCATCTGGCCACCCTCGAAGCGCGGCGAGACGTTCTTGCGAGCGCCCGTGCCCTTCGTGCCGCGGCCGGCGGTCTTGCCCTTGGAGCCCTCACCGCGACCGACGCGGGTCTTGGCGGTCTTGGCTCCGGGGGCGGGACGCAGGTCGTGGATCTTGATGGTCACGACTGGACCTCCTCAACAACCACCAGGTGGCGCACGGCCTTGATGAGGCCGAGGACCTGGGGGGTGTCCTCACGCACGACCGACTTGCGGATCTTGCCGAGCCCGAGGGTCCGGATCGACTCGCGGTGGTTGTGCTTGGTACCGATGGTGCTGCGAACCTGCGTGATCTTGAGCTGAGCCATGATCACACCCCCTGGCCCGCGCGAGCGCGGATCATGCCGGCGGGGGCGACGTCCTCGAGGGGCAGGCCACGACGGGCCGCGACCTCTTCGGGACGCTGCAGGCCCTTGAGGGCCGCCACGGTCGCGTGCACGATGTTGATCGCGTTGTCGGAGCCGAGCGACTTCGACAGCACGTCGTGCACGCCGGCGCACTCGAGGACGGCGCGGACAGCGCCACCCGCGATGACACCGGTACCGGCCGAGGCCGGACGCAGCAGGACCACACCAGCGGCCTTCTCACCCTGGACCGGGTGGGGAATCGTGCCGGCGATGCGGGGAACGCGGAAGAAGTTCTTCTTCGCTTCCTCGACACCCTTGGCGATGGCCGCGGGAACTTCCTTGGCCTTGCCGTAGCCGACGCCGACCATGCCGTCGCCGTCGCCCACCACCACGAGGGCGGTGAAGCTAAAGCGACGACCACCCTTGACCACCTTGGAGACGCGGTTGATCGCAACCACGCGCTCGAGGTGGGGGGTCTTCTCCTGGGCCGCGCCGCCGCGGCCGCCGTCACGACGGTCGCGGCGCTCTCCGCGCTCGCCCCCGCCGCCTTCGCGACGCGTACGTCCTGGCATCAGGCGTCCCTCTCAATTCCGGTGATGATCATTGTCAGAACTCCAGCCCCGCCTCGCGAGCGGCGTCAGCCAGAGCGGCGATGCGGCCGTGGTACGCGTTGCCACCGCGGTCGAACACGACCGCCGTGACGCCGGCGTCCTTGGCACGGGCCGCGGCCAGCTGGCCGACCTTGGCCGCACGGGCCTTCTTGTCGCCCTCGAGGGCACGGACGTCGGCCTCCATGGAGGAAGCGGACGCGATCGTGTGGCCCTTGAGGTCGTCGATGATCTGCACGGTGATGTGCTTCGACGAACGGTGCACGGCCAGGCGCGGACGCTCGGCGGTGCCGTTGACCTTCTTGCGGAGGCGGAAGTGGCGACGGGTCTTGGCAACACGACGCCTGGTGGAGATGTCCTTGCCCACCGGCTTGCGCTTCGTAACAGTCGACTCGCTCATGTCACTTACCCGTCTTTCCGACCTTGCGACGGATCTTCTCGCCCGAGTAGCGGACGCCCTTGCCCTTGTACGGGTCGGGCTTGCGCAGCTTGCGGATGTTGGCGGCGACCTCACCGACCAGCTGCTTGTCGATACCCGAGACGGAGAAACGGGTCGGGGTCTCGACCGCGAAGGTGATGCCCGCGGGGGCCTCGACCTTGACGGGGTGCGAGTAACCGAGCGCGAACTCGAGCTCAGAGCCCTTGAGCGCGACGCGGTAACCGACGCCGTGGATTTCCATCTTCTTTTCGTAACCCTGGGTCACACCGACGACCATGTTGTGCACGAGCGTGCGCGACAGGCCGTGGAGCGCGCGGTTGCGGCGCTCGTCGTTCGGGCGCTTGACCTCGAGCGTGCCGTCCTCAGCCTTCTCCAGGCTGATCGGCTCAGCGATCGTCAGCGTCAGGGTGCCCTTCGGGCCCTTGATGCTCACGTCCTGGCCGGCGATGTTCACGTCGACCCCGGAGGGGACAAGAATCGGCTGCTTACCGATGCGCGACATGTCTACTCCCCCTTACCAAACGTAGGCGAGGACTTCTCCGCCCACGCCTGCCTTGTTGGCCTGGCGGTCGGTCATGAGACCACCAGAGGTCGAAATGATCGCCACACCGAGGCCACCGAGGACTCGGGGCAGACCGGTGGACTTCGCGTACACGCGCAGGCCGGGCTTCGACACGCGGCGGAGACCCGCGATGCTGCGCTCCCGGTTCGGGCCGTACTTCAGCTCGACGACGAGGTTCTTCGCGACCTCGCCCTCCTCGTCGCGGTACGAGGCGATGTAGCCCTCGCGCTTGAGGATCTCGGCGATGTTGGCCTTCAGCTTCGAGTGCGGCATCACGACCTTGTCGTGGTAAGCCGAGTTCGCGTTGCGCAGACGAGTGAGCATGTCTGCGATCGGGTCGGTCATCGTCATGGTGACCTGGTCAACCTTTCTCGCTGCGGTTCACCGCTCAGGGTCCAGACCCGCCCTCCCCCGGAGGGGAGGACAGGACGGTCGTGTGCGGGCCTACAGCGAAGTAATGGAGCTTTGAATTACCAGCTGGACTTGCTCACGCCAGGCAGCTCACCGCGGTGAGCCATCTCGCGCAGGCAGATCCGGCAGAGGCCGAACTTGCGGAACACCGCGTGGGGGCGGCCGCAACGCTGGCACCGGGTGTAACCCCGGACCTTGAACTTCGGCTTCTTCGCGGCCTTGTTGATCAACGCCTTCTTGGCCATCGACTCAGTTCTCCTTGAACGGGAAGCCCAGGTGCTTCAGCAGCGCCCGGCCCTCCTCGTCGTTCGTGGCGGTGGTGACGACGGTGATGTCCATGCCGCGAGGCCGGTCGATAGCGTCCGGGTCGATCTCGTGGAACATCGACTGCTCGTTCAGACCGAACGTGTAGTTGCCGTTGCCGTCGAACTGCTTGCCCGACAGGCCGCGGAAGTCGCGGATGCGGGGCAGCGCGATCGTCAGCAGGCGGTCGAGGAACTCCCACATGCGGTCGCCGCGCAGCGTGACGCGCGCGCCGATCGGCATGCCCTCGCGCAGCTTGAACTGCGCGATGGACTTGCGGGCCCGACGAACCTCGGGACGCTGGCCGGTGATGATCGAGAGGTCGCGCACGGCGCCCTCGATCAGCTTGCCGTCACGGGCGGCGTCGCCGACACCCATGTTGACGACGACCTTCACGACGCCCGGGATCTGCATCACGTTGGCGAAGGAGAACTGCTTCTGCAGCTCGCCCTTGACCTCGTCGCGGTAGCGCGTCTTGAGCCGCGGGATGATCTTCTCTGCGGTAGTCATGATCAGATGTCCTTCCCGTTACGACGGGAAATGCGGACCCGCTTGCCCTCGTCGTTCGTCCGGTAACCAACACGGGTCGGCTTGCCGTCCGAGTCGACCACCATCACGTTGGAGACGTTGATCGGGGCTTCCTGGGTCACGATGCCACCAGACTGCGCGCCCCGCTGGGTCTGCGTGATCTTGGTGTGCTTCTTGATCCGGTTGACGCCCTCGACCAGGACCTTGCCGGTCTCCGGGTAGGCCTGGATGACCTTGCCCTTCGCGCCCTTGTCCTTGCCGGCGATGACGACGACCGTGTCGCCCTTCTTCACCTTCATGGTCAGAGCACCTCCGGAGCCAGCGAGATGATCTTCATGAACCTCTTGTCGCGCAGCTCGCGCCCGACCGGGCCGAAGATGCGCGTACCGCGGGGCTCGTTGTCGTTCTTGATGAGCACGGCGGCGTTCTCGTCGAAGCGGATGTACGAGCCATCCGCGCGGCGGCGCTCCTTGACGGTGCGAACGATGACGGCCTTGACGACGTCACCCTTCTTCACGCCGGCGCCCGGGATCGCGTCCTTGACGGTCGCGACGATGATGTCGCCGATGCCCGCGTAGCGGCGGCCCGAACCACCGAGAACACGGATGCAAAGGATCTCCTTCGCACCGGTGTTGTCGGCGACACGAAGCCGCGACTCCTGCTGAATCACTTACTTGCTCCTTGACCATTCCTGGCCCGCCGGATTTCCGACCCGACGGGCTCGGTCTGTCTAGAAAGGAAGAACTACTTGGCCTTCTCGAGGACCTCGACGAGCCGCCAGCGCTTGGTCGCCGACAGGGGCCGGGTCTCCATGAGCAGGACGCGGTCGCCGATGCCCGCCGTGTTCTCCTCGTCGTGCGCCTTCACCTTGGTGGTGGAGCGCATGACCTTGGAGTAACGCGGGTGCTTCTTGCGGTCTTCCAGCGCAACCACGATCGTCTTGTCCATCTTGTCGGACACGACGAGGCCCTCGCGGACCTTGCGGTCGTTGCGCTTCTCGGTCTGGACTTCGTTGCTTTCGGTCATGCCGCACCCTCACCAGTGGAATCCGGCGAAACGGAGAGCCCGAGCTCCCGCTCCCGCATCACGGTGTAGATCCGGGCGATGTCGTGCCGGACCGTGCGCAGCCGCCGGTTGTTGTCGAGCTGGCCCGTGGCCATCTGGAAGCGAAGGTTGAAGAGCTCTTCCTTCGATTCCTTCAGACGCAGCACGAGCTCTTCCTCGGTGAGCTCACGCAGCTCGGAAGCGGTGGTACCCGCTGCCATCAGAACTCACCACCCTCACGCGTAACGATGCGGCACTTCATCGGGAGCTTGTGGATCGCGCGGCGGAGCGCCTCGCGAGCGACCTGCTCGTTCGGGAAGGCCATCTCGAAGAGGACGCGACCCGGCTTGACGTTGGCCACCCACCACTCCGGCGAACCCTTACCGGAACCCATGCGGGTCTCGGCCGGCTTCTTCGTCAGCGGACGGTCCGGGAAGATGTTGATCCAGACCTTGCCGCCACGACGGATGTGGCGCGTGATGGCGATACGAGCGGACTCGATCTGCCTGTTGGTGACGTACGCCGGCTCCAGAGCCTGGATGCCGAACTCACCGAAGGTGACCTTCGTGCCGCCCTTGGCAGCGCCCGACCGCTTCGGGTGGTGCTGCTTGCGGTGCTTGACCCTACGAGGGATGAGCATGACTCAGCTCTCCGTCTTCTCTGCAGAAGCCGGGGCCTCGGCTGACGCGGAAGCGTCAGCTGCGGCACGGCCGGCCTCGGTGCTCGTCGCGGTGGTGCCGCTGGCACCCGAGCGACGGGCCCGGTTCGGACGCTCGCCACGGTCGCGGCGCGGAGCGCGGTCGGCCTGCGAAGGCGCAGCCGCGTCGAGCGCGCGCTTGGCGGAGATGCCACCGACGATGTCGCCCTTGTAGATCCACACCTTCACGCCGATGCGGCCGAACGTGGTGCGGGCCTCGAAGAAGCCGTAGTCGATGTTCGCGCGGAGCGTGTGCAGCGGCACGCGGCCGTCGCGGTAGTGCTCCGAGCGGGACATCTCGGCGCCGCCGAGGCGACCGCCGCACTGCACGCGGATGCCCTTGACCTGCGGCGAACGCATGGCCGACTGGATGGCCTTGCGCATCGCGCGCCGGAAGGCGACGCGGTTGGACAGCTGCTCGGCGACACCCTGTGCCACGAGCTGCGCGTCCGACTCGGGGCTCTTGACCTCGAGGATGTTCAGCTGGACCTGCTTCTTGGTGAGCTTCTCGAGCTCACCGCGGATGCGGTCCGCCTCGGCACCACGACGACCGATGACGATGCCCGGCCGGGCGGTGTGGATGTCGACGCGCACCCGGTCACGGGTCCGCTCGATCTCCACCTTGGAGATGCCGGCACGCTCCATGCCCTTGCTGAGCAGGCGGCGGATCTTGACGTCCTCCGCCACGTACTCGGCGTACTGCTTGTCTGCGTACCAGCGGGACTTCCAGTCGGTGGTGATCCCCAGCCGGAAGCCGTGCGGGTTGATCTTCTGGCCCACTACCGCGTTCCCTTCGCGCTGGTCTTCTTGGGACGAGACTCCACCTCGATGGTGATGTGGCTCGTCCGCTTGCGGATCCGGTACGCGCGGCCCTGGGCACGCGGGCGGAAACGCTTGAGGGTCGGACCCTCGTCCACGTAGGCCACCGACACCCAGAGGGTGGAGGGGTCCAGGGACAGGTTGTTCTCGGCGTTGGCCATGGCGCTGGCGAGCACCTTCGCGACCGGCTCAGAGGCGGCCTGGGGCGCGAACTGGAGCACGGCCAGGGCCTCGCTGGCGTTACGACCCTTGATGAGCTCGATGACGCGACGCACCTTCATGGGGGTGTCGCGAACGTAACGAGCCCGAGCCACGGCGCGCGGAAACTCCGCTGCCTCAGCGTCCTTACGGGCGTTCATCGCTGCTTTTCCCTTGCTCTTCTCAGTTCGGCGCCTAGCGGCGACGAGACTTCCGGTCGTCCTTGATGTGGCCCTTGAAGGTGCGGGTCGGGGCGAACTCGCCCAGCTTGTGCCCGACCATGGCCTCGGTCACGAACACCGGGACGTGCTTGCGACCGTCGTGCACCGCGATGGTGTGGCCGAGCATGTCCGGGATGATCGTGGACCGGCGGGACCACGTCTTGATGACGGTCTTCTTGCCCGCTTCGTTCTGAACGTCCACCTTCTTGAGCAGGTGGTCGTCGACGAAGGGACCCTTCTTAAGGCTGCGAGGCATCCTTCACTCCCTCCCTGCTCAGCGCTTCTTACCGGTGCGACGACGCCGGACGATGAGCTTGTCGCTTGGCTTGCGGCGGCGGGTACGACCCTCGGGCTTACCAGCCGGGTTGACCGGGTGGCGACCACCGGAGGTCTTACCTTCACCACCACCGTGCGGGTGGTCGACCGGGTTCATGGCGACACCGCGGACGGTGGGCTTCTTGCCCTTCCACCGCATGCGGCCGGCCTTGCCCCAGTTGATGTTCTGGTGCTCGGCGTTGCCGACGGCGCCCAGCGTGGCGCGGCAGCGCACGTCCACGTTGCGGATTTCGCCCGAGGGCATCCGCAGCTGGGCGTACGGGCCGTCCTTCGCCACGAGCTGGACCGAGGCACCGGCCGAGCGGGCGATCTTCGCGCCGCCGCCGGGGCGGAGCTCGATCGCGTGGATCACGGAACCGACCGGGATGTTGCGCAGCGGCAGGTTGTTGCCCGGCTTGATGTCGGCCTTGGGGCCGTTCTCAACCGTGTCACCCTGCTTGAGCTTGTCCGGGGCGATGATGTAGCGCTTCTCGCCGTCCGCGTAGTGCAGCAGCGCGATGCGAGCGGTGCGGTTGGGGTCGTACTCGATGTGAGCGACCTTGGCCGGCACGCCGTCCTTGTCGTTGCGACGGAAGTCGATCAGGCGGTAAGCCCGCTTGTGACCGCCACCCTTGTGCCGCGTGGTGATCTTGCCCGAGGCGTTGCGGCCACCCAGCTTGTGCAGCGGGCGGATCAGCGACTTCTCCGGAGTCGACCGAGTGATCTCGGCGAAGTCGGAGACGCTCGCACCGCGACGACCGGGAGTCGTCGGCTTGTACTTGCGAATGCCCATCTCTACGCAGTCCTCGTCATCAGGCGGCAGGGCCGCCGAAGATCTCGATCGCCTTGCTGTCAGCCGACAGCGTCACGATCGCGCGCTTCGTGTCCTTGCGCTTGCCGAACCCGGTGCGGGTGCGCTTGCGCTTGCCCTGCCGGTTGATGGTGTTGACGCTGACGACCTTCACGCCGAAGACCTTCTCCACGGCGATCTTGATCTGGGTCTTGTTCGAACCCGGCGCCACCAGGAAGGTGTACTTGTTCTCCTCGAGCAGCCCGTAGGACTTCTCGGAGATCACCGGTGCGAGCAAAATGTCCCTGTGGTCGGGGATCACTTGGAACCCTCCCCATCTTCATCAGAGTCGGCAGTCACGACAGTCGCCGTGGCCTCGGCCGAGCCCGAGCCCGACTGGGCCTTGCTGGCGAGGAACACGTCGAGCGAGTCCTTGGTGAACACCACGTCGTCGTTGACGAGCACGTCGTAGGTGTTGAGCTGGTCGGGCGCGATCACGTGCACGTGCTGCAGGTTGCGCACGCTGACCCACGAGACCTCGTCGGTGCGGTTGAGCACCACGAGAACGCGACGGGCCTGGGTGACCGACTCCAGGACCTTGCGCGCGGTCTTGGTCGACGGGGTGTCCCCGTCCACCAGGCCGGACACGACGTGGACCTGGTTCGCGCGGGCCCGGTCGGAGAGGGCGCCACGCAGAGCGGCGGCCTTCATCTTCTTGGGCGTCCGCTGCGAGTAGTCACGCGGCTGCGGGCCGTGGACGACGCCACCGCCGGCGAACTGCGGCGCACGCGTCGAACCCTGGCGGGCGCGACCGGTGCCCTTCTGGCGGTACGGCTTCTTGCCACCACCGGACACCTCGCCGCGGGTCTTCGTGGCGTGCGTGCCCTGGCGCGCGGCGGCCTGCTGGGCCACGACGACCTGGTGCAGCAGCGCGACGTTCGCCTGCGCGTCGAAAACAGCCGACGGGAGCTCGACCGTGCCGGCGGACTTGCCGTCCGGGGTGCGGATCTCAACAGTCGACATCAGGCACCACCCTTCGCGGCAGTCCGGACGAACACCAGACCACCCTTGGGGCCGGGAACAGCGCCCTTGATGAGCAGCAGGCCGTTCTCGGCATCGATCTTGTGCACCTTCAGGTTCTGGGTCGTGACGCGCACGTGGCCCATGCGGCCGGCCATGCGCAGACCCTTGAAGACGCGACCAGGCGTGGCGCAGCCACCGATGGAACCCGGCGAGCGGTGCTTGCGCTGGGTGCCGTGGCTGGAGCCGAGGCCCTTGAAGTTGTGGCGCTTCATGACACCTGCGGTGCCCTTGCCCTTGCTGGTGCCGGTGATGTCGACAACAGCGCCGGCCTCGAACACCTCAGCGGTGATCTCCTGGCCGACCTCGTAGTCGCTGGCGTCGACCGTGCGCAGCTCCACCAGGTGGCGACGGGGCGTGACCCCGGCCTTGGCGAAGTGGCCCGCGACGGGCTTGTTGACCTTGCGCGGGTCAATCGCGCCGGCCGCCAGCTGGACGGCGGTGTAGCCGTCCTTCTCCTCGGTGCGAACCTGGGTCACGACATTGGGCTCAGCCTTGACGACGGTCACCGGGACGACCCGGTTGTTCTCGTCGAAGACCTGAGTCATGCCGAGCTTGGTGCCCAGGATGCCCTTCATCTGCCTGTCAGACATTGGTCCGTTACTCTCCGCGCCCAACGCTTACTGGATGTTGACGTCGACACTGGCCGGCAGGTCGATGCGCATGAGCGCGTCCACCGTCTTCGGCGTCGGGTCGAGGATGTCGATCAGCCGCTTGTGCGTGCGCATCTCGAAGTGCTCGCGCGAGTCCTTGTACTTGTGCGGCGAGCGGATGACGCAGTACACGTTCTTCTCAGTGGGCAGCGGCACCGGCCCGACGACCCGAGCGCCGGTGCGCGTCACGGTCTCCACGATCTTGCGCGCAGACGCGTCGATCGCTTCGTGGTCGTAGGCCTTGAGCCGGATGCGGATCTTTTGTCCCGCCATGATGGCTTGCCGTTCCTCTGCTTCTCGTTACCGCTGCGGTGCGGTGCCTCGGATGAGGCCTGTTACAGCCTCTTGGCGCGCTCCGCCCCTGTTGAAGTGTCATGGTGCCCGGTCCACGCGGTCGGGCGTGTCGCGCCCGGTGCGCATACCGGTCCCACTCAAGGTCTCCCCGGTGGGATTGGGCCTACCACAGCCCTTGCACCCTGATGCCCATCTCCGCAAGGAGGCGTTCACTAACAGGGCGCGGACGCTCGATCGAAACTTCCGGGCACGCACGAGGCGAACCCGGCCCTTCATCGAGCAACCCGTAAAGGATGCCACACGGGCGGGAGGCGATCCAAATCGGGGTGGGTGACTTGGAGCCAGATCACGTCCGGATCTTGGCCGGTGAGCCGCCGCCTCCGTCGCGTGTGGAGGGTCGGGCCGACCGGTTCCGTTGTCCGGCAACAGGATCCCCGGAACGTCTCCGCGGCCGTGCGCCCAGGGGTGAGCTGACGCACATTTCGCCGTTCAACGACGAAGGCCGGGCCAACGAAGATCGTTGGCCCGGCCTGTCGCCGAACTGGGTCGAGCTAGGTCACTTGATGATCTTGGTGACCGAGCCGGCGCCGACGGTGCGGCCACCCTCGCGGATCGCGAAGCGGAGGCCCTCGTCCATGGCGATCGGCTGGATGAGCTTGACGTCCATACCGGTGGTGTCACCCGGCATGACCATCTCGGTGCCCTCGGGGAGGGTCACAACGCCGGTCACGTCCGTCGTCCGGAAGTAGAACTGCGGACGGTAGTTGTTGAAGAACGGCGTGTGGCGGCCACCCTCGTCCTTCGACAGGATGTAGACCTGCGCGGTGAACTCGGTGTGCGGGGTCGTGGTGCCCGGCTTGACGATGACCATGCCGCGCTCCACCTCCTCGCGCTTGATGCCGCGGAGCAGCAGCGCGGCGTTGTCGCCGGCGCGGCCCTCGTCGAGGAACTTCTTGAACATCTCGATCGAGGTGACCGTCGTCTTCTTCGACGTCTCCTTGATACCGACGATCTCGATCTCGGAGTTCACGTTGATGATGCCGCGCTCGATGCGACCGGTCACCACGGTGCCGCGACCGGTGATCGTGAAGACGTCCTCGACGGGCATGAGGAACGGCTTCTCGGTGTCGCGCTCCGGCTCCGGGATCGCCGTGTCAACGGCGGCCATGAGCTCGAGAACGGACTTGCCCCACTGCTCGTCGCCCTCGAGCGCCTTCAGCGCCGAGACGCGCACGACCGGCAGGTCGTCGCCCGGGAACTCGTACTCGGAGAGCAGCTCGCGGACCTCGAGCTCGACGAGCTCCAGGATCTCCTCGTCGTCCACCATGTCGGCCTTGTTCAGGGCGACAACGATGTAGGGGACGCCGACCTGGCGGGCCAGGAGGACGTGCTCCTTCGTCTGCGGCATGGGACCGTCGGTCGCCGCCACAACGAGGATGGCGCCGTCCATCTGCGCCGCGCCGGTGATCATGTTCTTGATGTAGTCGGCGTGCCCGGGGCAGTCGACGTGCGCGTAGTGACGGTTCTCCGTCTGGTACTCGATGTGCGCGATCGAGATCGTGATGCCGCGCTGCTTCTCTTCCGGCGCCTTGTCGATCTGGTCGAACGCGAACGAGGCGTTGACATCGGGGTACGCGTCGTGCAGAACCTTGGAGATCGCCGCGGTCAGCGTGGTCTTGCCATGGTCGATGTGACCGATGGTGCCGATGTTGACGTGCGGCTTCGTCCGCTCGAACTTCGCCTTGGCCACTGGATTGTCCTCCTGGACTTCTTTTTTGCTGGTCCGGCGGGCATCTGTGGCCACCCGCCGGACTACACGTCAGGGTCGAAAAGTGCGGACCCCAGGGATCACCCCCGGAGAGCCCGCGATGGAACTGCGGTGCTCCGGTTGGGGAATTACTCCCCGGTCGCCTTCGCGATGATCTCCTTCGAGACGTTCGCGGGAACCTCTGCGTAGGAGTCGAACACCATCGAGTAGTTGGCACGACCCTGGGTCTTGGACCGCAGGTCACCCACGTACCCGAACATTTCCGACAGCGGAACCAGTGCCTTGACGACACGGACGCCGCTGCGCTCCTCCATGGCCTGGATCTGGCCACGGCGGGAGTTCAGGTCGCCGATCACGTCACCCATGTACTCCTCGGGCGTCGTGACCTCGACGGCCATCAGAGGCTCGAGGATCGCGGGAGACGCCTGACGGGCGGCTTCCTTGAGGGCCATCGAACCAGCGATCTTGAACGCCATTTCCGAGGAGTCGACCTCGTGGTAGGCGCCGTCGAGCAGCGTCACCTTCACGCCGACCAGCGGGTAGCCCGCCAGCACGCCGTACTGCAGCGCGTCCTGCGCACCCGCGTCGACCGACGGGATGTACTCGCGGGGGATGCGACCACCGGTGACGGCGTTGACGAACTCGTAGAGCGCGCCGTCTTCCTTCTTCTCCAGCGGCTCGACGGTGACGAGCACCTTCGCGAACTGGCCGGAGCCACCGGTCTGCTTCTTGTGGGTGTAGGAGTACTTCTCCACCGCCTTGCGGATGGTCTCCCGGTACGCCACCTGAGGCTTGCCGATGTTGGCCTCGACCTTGAACTCGCGGCGCATGCGGTCCACCAGGATGTCCAGGTGGAGCTCGCCCATGCCGGCGATGATGGTCTGGCCGGTCTCCTGGTCGAGGTTGACCCGGAACGTCGGGTCCTCCTCGGCCAGCTTCTGGATCGCGGTGCCGAGCTTCTCCTGGTCCGCCTTCGTCTTGGGCTCGATGGCCACCTGGATGACGGGCTCGGGGAAGGTCATCGACTCGAGCACGATCGGGTGCGCCGGGTCGGCAAGGGTCTCACCGGTCGTGGTGTCCTTCAGACCGATCACGGCGTAGATGTGGCCCGCGATGGCCTCGGTGACCGGGTTCTCCTTGTTGGCGTGCATCTGGAAGATCTTCCCGATGCGCTCCTTCCGGTCCTTGGTCGCGTTGACGACCTGGGTGCCGGAGGCGACCTTGCCCGAGTAGACCCGGATGTAGGTCAGCTTGCCGAAGAACGGGTGCACGGCGATCTTGAACGCCAGCGCCGAGAAGGGCTCCTCGGAGGAGGCCTTGCGCGACACGACGGTCTCGCCGTCCTGCAGCGTGCCCTCGACCGGCGGGAGGTCGAGCGGCGACGGCAGGAAGTCGATCACCGCGTCGAGCATGGGCTGGACGCCCTTGTTCTTGAACGCGGAGCCGCAGAGGATCGGGTAGGCGGTGCCCTCGGCGACGATCTTGCGGAGGCCCGCCTTGATCTCGGCGACGGACAGGTCACCCTGCTCGAAGTACTTCTCGGTCAGCGCGTCGTCGGTCTCGGCGACGGCCTCGAGGAGCTGCTCGCGGTACTCCTGCGCGCGCTCGACGAGATCCGCGGGGATCTCCTCGATGGCGTAGTCCTCGCCCTTCTGGACCTCGCCGCGCCACGTGAGCGCACGCATCTCGATCAGGTCGACGACGCCGATGAAGTCGCTCTCGGCACCGATCGGGATCTGGATCGGCAGCGGCTTGGCGGCCAGCCGGTCCTGGATCGTCTTGATCGTGAAGTAGAAGTCCGCGCCGAGCTTGTCCATCTTGTTGACGAAGCAGATGCGCGGGACGTCGTACTTGGTCGCCTGCCGCCAGACCTGCTCGGACTGCGGCTCGACGCCCTCCTTGCCGTCGAAGACGGCAACGGCGCCGTCGAGGACGCGCAGGTTGCGCTCGACCTCGACGGTGAAGTCGACGTGGCCGGGCGTGTCGATCAGGTTGATCTGGTGGTCTTTCCAGTAGCAGGTCGTCGCGGCCGACGTGATCGTGATGCCGCGCTCCTGCTCCTGCTCCATCCAGTCCATCACGGCCGCGCCGTCGTGAACCTCGCCGATCTTGTAGCTGATCCCGGTGTAGAAGAGGATCCGCTCGGTCGTCGTGGTCTTGCCCGCGTCGATGTGCGCCATGATCCCGATGTTGCGGACCTTGGCGAGATCAGTGAGCACGTCCTGTGCCACGGGTCTTTCCCCTGTCTTGAGCTTGTGAGCTCACTAGGGCTGGGAGCGCCCGGCCTGTCGTCCAGGCCGGGCGTCACATCACCAGCGGTAGTGGGCGAAGGCCTTGTTGGACTCGGCCATCTTGTGCGTGTCCTCACGGCGCTTGACGCTCGCACCGAGACCGTTGCTCGCATCGAGCAGCTCGTTCATCAGACGCTCGACCATCGTCTTCTCACGGCGCTGCCGGGAGAAGGTGATCAGCCAGCGCAGCGCCAGCGTGGTGGAGCGGCCGGGCTTGACCTCGACCGGGACCTGGTAGGTCGCGCCACCGACGCGGCGGCTCTTGACCTCGAGGGCCGGCTTGACGTTGTCGAGCGCGCGCTTCAGCGTGACGACCGGGTCGGTGCCGGTCTTCTCGCGAGCACCCTCGAGCGCTTCGTAGACGATCTTCTCGGCCACCGAGCGCTTGCCGTCGACCAGCACCTTGTTGATGAGCTGGGTCACCAGCGGCGAGCTGTAGACCGGGTCGGAGATCAGCGGCCGCCTGGGGGCCGGTCCCTTGCGGGGCATCTCAGCTCTTCTCCTTCTTCGCGCCATAACGGCTGCGAGCCTGCTTGCGGTTCTTGACACCCTGGGTGTCGAGAGAGCCACGGATGATCTTGTAACGAACACCCGGGAGGTCCTTCACACGACCACCGCGCACGAGCACCATCGAGTGCTCCTGGAGGTTGTGACCCTCACCGGGGATGTACGCCGTGACCTCGATACCGCTGGTCAGCTTCACGCGAGCGACCTTGCGCAGTGCGGAGTTCGGCTTCTTGGGGGTGGTGGTGTAAACGCGGGTGCACACACCGCGCCGCTGCGGCGAGCCCTTGAGGGCCGCCGTCTTCTGCTTCGCCACCTTGTCCTGGCGGCCCTTGCGGACCAGCTGCTGGATCGTTGGCATTCGCCGGCTGCTTCTTCCGTCTTGCGGGATCCCCTTGCGGTTCACCCTCGTGTTTCTTGTTCCCTCTCTGCACCCGAGGTCGGGCGTGTCGCCCGCTCCCAAGGTCCGCAGGCAACAGTTCAACTGCCCCTGCGAGTGGAGGACACCGCTGCCTCACGGGCACGCGGAGCGGCCCGACATGGGTCGGGCACGAGTAGCAAAGATACCCGCCCACGTCTACCCGGGTCAAAACGGGGGTACCGCGTTCGTGCGTGCGCTAGACATGTCGCGCTTCGTCAAGATCTTCCGGGGACGGCTTTGTCGCGCGTGCAGAAGTTCGAAAGCCGGTACTACGGCGTCATCGCAACCGCGTGCGCCCTCGTCATCATCGTACCGATCGTCTACTTCGTGGCGCGCGATCTCGCCCCGAACCCGCTGGTGGGCGAGTGCGTGAAGCAGGTTCGGCACGACGCGGCGGACCTCACGTTCGAAGAGGTCGCGTGCAGCGCCGCCGGGCGGAGCTCGCGGTCGACGGGCCGGGAGTTCGAGGTCGGAGCGATCGAGAAGACCTGCCCGCCCGGTGACTACACGGCGGTTCCCAGGGACGACGAGATGACCTGCTATCTGCCGACTCTGCACGTGGGTGTGTGCTTCAAGTCGCAGCAGTTCCGCAACACGGACAAGGCCGTCCTCGTCCGCGGCGACTGCGACCACCCCGGCGCGGTCAGGGTCGAGGAGAACCTCCTGGACGTGTCCGACAAGTCGAAGTGCAAGAACCCGGAGATCTCACTTTCGTTCTCCCAACCGGCCCGGACCGTCTGTATGAAGAAGCCGTGAGAACCACCACTCTGGTCGCCGCGGTCCTCCTGGCGCTGTCCGGGTGCGCCGGCTGCTCGCAGCAGGCCGGTGTCGGCGAGTGCGCCAAGCAGGTCGACGTGAACAGCACCGAGGTCGAGATGACCGAAGTGGACTGTTCTTCTTCTGAGGCCGTGTACCGGGTTTCGTCCCGTGAGCGGCGCACGATGTGCCCCGAGGGCGACTACCTGACGGAGTCGTCCGGCCGCACGCGGACGAGCGGCAAGACGCGGCTCTGCTACGTCCTCAACGTCCGGGAGGGCGACTGCCTCAAGGCGGTCAACCAGTACTTCGAACGGGTGGCGTGCGAGGCTGACGCGCGCAAGGTCACCAAGGTCGTCGACGGCAAGGCGGATCGCGCGCTGTGCGACGGTGACGACGCGAAAACGTATGTGCAGCCGGTGAAGACGATCTGCATCGCCAACTGATCCGATCCACTCCTGCACGGGTCGCCGCGACGCGCCTGATTCACTGTGCGCGTGGACGACCTGATCGCGGCGATGGCCTCGTTGACCGGCTCCTCCGCCGCCCCCGAGGTGCTCGGCGGTGACCGCGGCGACGTCGTGGTCGTGCGCGTCGGCGACGTGGTGGCCAAGGCGTTGCCGGCGGACACCGACGTGGCGGCGTTGACGCAGCGGCTGGAGATCGCGGCGGCCCATCCCGAGTTGTTCGTGCCGCCGCTGAAGTCCGTGCAGTTCGTGGACGACCGGCCGGTGACGGTGTGGCCGTACGGCACGCCGGTGAGCCAGGCCGACCCCGACGCGGCGCCGTGGGAGGAGAGCGCGGCGCTGCTGGCCCGGTTGCACGCTTTGCCCGTGCAGGGGCCTGTGGCCGGTGCACCGGAACGGATTGTGCGGGCCATTCGGGCGTTGCCGCCGGAGTTGCCGCATGCCGATGTCGTGTTGCGGGCGTACGAGGTCTTGCCGCCGTTGGACATGAACGGGCGTGCGTTGATCCACGGCGATTGGCACCTTGGGCAACTGGTTCACCTGGGGTCGTGGCGACTCATCGACGTGGACGACCTGGGGGTCGGTAACCCGGTCTGGGACCTGGCCCGACCTGCGGCTTTGTTCGCCGCGGGAATCCTGCCCGGTGATCTTTGGGCGCGGTTCCTGAACGCCTACCGTGAAACGGGCGGTGTGGCCCTGACGACATCGGAATGGGATGTCCTCAACATTCCGGCTCAGGCGTACGTTGTGCAGATGGCAGCGCGGGCACTAGTGACCGGTCTGCAAGCTGTGGAACCGCTGGTCGAGGCTTGTCGTCGGATCGTCACGACGCACGAGAACGGAGACCGCGGCTAATATCGTTTTTGTCCGGTCCCACCGCAGGAGGCTCACCACGATGCAGTGTCCCAAGTGTCATGCGAACATGCGCACGTTCGACCGCATGGGCGTTCACATCGAGCAGTGCGACGGCTGCCGCGGGGTCTTCCTCGACTACGGCGAGCTCGAGTCGATCACGCGCCTCGAGGCCCAGATGCACACGCCGCCGCCCGCGGCTCCTGCCCCGCCGCCCGTCGCCTACCCGCAGCCGGCCCAGCCCGCGTGGGGTGCCGCGCCGCAGCAGATCCACCACCACCACGGCGGTCACGCCGGCTACGGCTACGGCCACCGCAAGCACCACGGTCTGGCCGGCCTCTTCTTCTCCTCCTGATCCTGCGCGCGACGGCCCCGGATCCCTGCTCCGGGGCCGTTGACGACTACCGAAAAAAAGGTGGATAATCGGTAGTCAACGGGAGGAGTAGCCATGTCCGTCGCGACCGAGGCCGCCCAGATCCGCGACCTCTTCGACACGATCGAGGAACTCGAAGCCGTCGCGTCGTCCCTGTCCGAGGACGACGAACGCCGCGCGCGCCTCGACGGCGTGGTGGCGAAGACCCTCCGCCAGGCCCCACCCGTACGCCCCGTGGTGGCAGGCGAACTCCTCGACCTCACCGAGAAGACCGTGAAGGCCTGGGCCCGCGAGGGCGTGCTGGCCATCCACAGCCAGGAACCGCGCATGCTGCTCGACACCGTGCGCCTGCACGAGGTCCTCCACCTCGTCTCCGACCTCCGCCGCGCCGGCAAGACCCGCGGCCTCATCGACGAAGTCCACCGCCGCCTGAGCGACCAGTCACTGCTGGACCGCCAGGACCTCGCCACCTCCCTGGACGAGATGCGCAGCGGCAGGGGACGCGTGGTCCGCCCGGCTTGATCGAGGTAATCGAGACCCACACCGCACACGCCCAGGCCGACGGCCTGCGCGGCCGCGCCCGCGTGGCCTACGAACGGTTCCTGGACGAACTCGCCCACTCCGGCTGCGCCGCCCTCGGCTACCGCGTCACCGGCCCAGAGCCGCTGCCACGCCTGTGCGTGAAGCACCTCCGCGGCGCCGACCGCGTCGTGGTCGCCTTCCCCTCCCCCGACGTCGTGTGGGTGCTCCTGGTGGGCCCGCACGACGACGACCCGGGCCTGGACCTCTACGAAGCGCTCTACGAGATGGCCGGCGTACGGCCGCGGATGTCGGAGAAGCGCACCAAGCCCCGCTGCTGCACCGACGAGTCGGGCGTGCCGCCGCTGGTCGACGAGCACCTGGTGGACGACCTGGTCATCCGCGCCCGATCCCTGGCCCGCGCCCGCCGCCGCTAGCTGCAGTGGCAGAGCCAACGGACTCAAAACCCGTCCAGCGTGCGTGCTCCACCGACAAATTTTCTTGTCAAGACAGCCGTAGTTGTCCTACGCTCGTCCCAACGACGAACGGAGACCGCGATGTCCTTCCAGGCCTACCTCGACGGCGCCGAGAAGAAGACCGGCAAGACCCCGGCCGAACTGCTGGCCGCCGCCACCGAACGCGGGTACGACGGCACGACGAAGGCCGGTGTGTTCCTGGAGTGGCTGAAGACCGACTACGACCTGGGCCGCGGCCACGGCATGGCGCTGTACCACGTGCTCAAGAACGGCGCGGAGATCAGCGCCAAGCACGTCGGCACCGGCGGCAGCCACCGCGACGAGTCCACGACGCTGCGCCTGGACGGCATCGCCCACCGCTAGAGCCCCGCGCGGGTCGAGTCGGCCGCGGGCGGCGTGCCGGCGCTGCACGGTCGTGGTGAACGTGCCACCGCGAGGATCGAACGCCCTGTCCCACAACGCTTCCGCGAGCTCCGGACAACGCCCGCGTTCGGACGTGATCGCCATGACCGCGCAGGCTCGCCTACCGGGGAAACGGGAACGGCCCCCGGAGCGGGAGGCTCCGGGGGCCGTTCCAAGACAACCGACTAGCGGTAGTCGCGACCGAAGTCGTAGTCGTCCAGCGGCACCGCGGCACCAGTGCCCGTGCCGAAGACGTCGGGGGTGTAGTACCCGTCGTCGTACGAGGGGATCGCGTACGCAGCGGCACGCGCTTCCTCGGTCGGCTGGACCTGGATGTTGCGGTAGCGGTTGATGCCCGTACCGGCCGGGATCAACTTACCGATGATGACGTTCTCCTTCAGACCGATGAGCTTGTCCGAACGCCCGTTGATGGCGGCGTCGGTCAGCACACGCGTGGTCTCCTGGAACGACGCGGCGGAGAGCCACGAGTCCGTCGCCAGCGAGGCCTTCGTGATACCCATCAGCACCGGACGTCCGGCCGCCGGCTCGCCACCCTCGGCGACGACGGCGCGGTTGCCCGACTCGAAGTCCGCGCGCTCGACCAGCGAGCCCGGGAGGAACTCCGTCGCACCCGAGTCGATGATCGTGACCCGGCGGAGCATCTGCCGGACGATGACCTCGATGTGCTTGTCGTGGATGGCCACACCCTGGGCGCGGTACACCTTCTGCACTTCCTGCACCAGGTGCAGCTGGGCCTCGCGCGGGCCCATGACGCGCAGGACCTCGTGCGGGTCCGGAGTACCTTCCAGCAGCTGCTGGCCGACGGCCACGTGGTCGCCGTCCTGCAGCGGGCCGGTCGCCGTGTTGGCGAGACGCTGACGCTTCGACAGCTTCTCGAACACGATCTCCTCGGAACCGTCGTCCGGGATCAGCGTGATCTTCCAGAAGCGGTCGCCGTCCTCGATGCGGACGCGGCCGTCGACGTCGGCGATCGGCGCCTTGCCCTTCGGGACGCGGGCCTCGAAGAGCTCCTGGACACGGGGCAGACCGGTCGTGATGTCGTCACCGGCCACACCACCCTGGTGGAACGTGCGCATCGTCAGCTGCGTGCCGGGCTCACCGATCGACTGGGCGGCGACGATGCCGACGGCCTCGCCGACGTCGACCAGCTGGCCGGTGGCCATCGAGCGGCCGTAGCAGGACGCGCACACACCGACCGCGGACTCGCAGGTCAGCACCGAGCGGACCTTCACCCGGATGATGCCCGCGTCGACCAGCGACTGCAGCGCCGGGTCGCCGAGGTCGTCACCGCGGTTCAGGACCAGGTTGCCCTGGGCGTCGGTGATGTCGTCCGCGACCGTGCGGGCGTAGACCGACGTCTGCGCGAACTCGTGCAGGCCGACCTTGTCGCCCAGCTGCTCGCCGACGGTCATCTGGACACCACGGGTGGTGCCGCAGTCGACCTCGCGGATGATGACGTCCTGCGAGACGTCCACCAGACGACGGGTCAGGTAACCCGAGTCGGCGGTGCGGAGCGCCGTGTCGGCCAGACCCTTGCGGGCACCGTGCGTCGCGATGAAGTACTCGAGCACCGACAAGCCCTCGCGGAACGAGTTCTTGATCGGGCGCGGGATGTACTCACCCTTCGGGTTGGTCACCAGACCACGCATACCCGCGAGCGAACGGACCTGCGTCATGTTGCCGGCGGCGCCGGACTGCACGATGACGCGGATCGAGTTGTCCTCGGGGAAGTTGTCTTCCATGATCTCGTGGACCTGCTCGGTGGCCTTCGTCCACACCTTGACCAGCTCGGAGTTGCGCTCCTCGTGGGAGAGCTGACCGCGCTGGTAGCGCTTCTCGACGGCGTCCGCGAGGCGCTCGTGCTCCTCGAGGATGTCCTGCTTCGCCGCCGGGACGAGGACGTCCGAGATCGCGACCGTGACACCGGAGCGGGTGGCCCAGTGGAAACCGGCGTCCTTCAGCTTGTCCAGCGTCCGGGCGACGGTGACCATCGGGTACCGCTCGGCGAGGTCGTTGATGATCACGGCCTGCCGCTTCTTGGGCATGACCTCGTTGATGAAGGCGTAGTCCTGCGGCAGGATCTCGTTGAACAGCACGCGACCCAGCGTGGTCTCCGCGAGCCACGGCTGACCGGGCTCCCAGCCCTCGGGCTCCTGGCCCTTCGGCGGGTTCTTGTCGGAGACGCGGATCTTCACCATCGCCTGCAGGCCCAGGACCTTGCGGTCGAACGCCATCAGGGCCTCGGCGGGCGACGAGTAGAAGTGGCCCTCGCCGATGTCGCCGGCCTTGTGGCGGGTCAGGTGGTACAGACCCGTCACCATGTCCAGACGCGGCATGGCCAGCGGCTTGCCGGACGCCGGGGACAGGATGTTGTTCGACGACAGCATCAGGACGCGGGCCTCGGCCTGCGCCTCGGCGGACAGCGGCAGGTGGACTGCCATCTGGTCACCGTCGAAGTCGGCGTTGAACGCTTCACAGACCAGCGGGTGCAGCTGGATGGCCTTGCCCTCGACCAGCTGCGGCTCGAAGGCCTGGATGCCGAGGCGGTGCAGCGTAGGTGCGCGGTTGAGCAGCACCGGGTGCTCGGTGATGACCTCTTCCAGCACGTCCCACACGGCCGGGCGCGCACGCTCGACCATCCGCTTGGCGGACTTGATGTTCTGCGCGTGGTTGAGGTCCACGAGCCGCTTCATGACGAACGGCTTGAAGAGCTCCAGCGCCATCTGCTTGGGCAGACCGCACTGGTGCAGCTTGAGCTGCGGGCCGACCACGATGACCGAACGGCCGGAGTAGTCGACGCGCTTGCCGAGCAGGTTCTGGCGGAACCGGCCCTGCTTGCCCTTCAGCAGGTCGGACAGCGACTTGAGCGGGCGGTTGCCGGGACCGGTGACCGGCCGGCCGCGGCGGCCGTTGTCGAACAGCGCGTCGACGGCCTCCTGCAGCATCCGCTTCTCGTTGTTGACGATGATCTCGGGCGCGCCGAGGTCGATCAGTCGCTTGAGGCGGTTGTTGCGGTTGATCACGCGGCGGTACAGGTCGTTCAGGTCGGACGTCGCGAAACGGCCACCGTCGAGCTGCACCATCGGGCGCAGGTCCGGCGGGATGACCGGGACGCAGTCCAGCACCATGCCCTGCGGGTTGTTGCGGGTCGCCTGGAAGGCGGCAACGACCTTGAGGCGCTTGAGCGCACGCAGCTTCTTCTGGCCCTTGCCGCTGCGGATCGTCTCGCGCAGGACCTCGGCCTCGGCGTCCACGTCGTAGTCACCCAGGAGCTTCTGGATGGCCTCGGCGCCCATGGCACCGGTGAAGTAGTCGCCGTAGCGGTCGTACAGCTCGCGGTAGAGCAGCTCGTCCGCGATCAGCTGGGCGCGCTCGAGCTTGGTGAAGGTGGACCAGATCTCGTCGAGGCGGTCCAGCTCGCGCTGGGCGCGGTCGCGGAGCTGGCGCATCTCACGTTCGCCACCCTCCTTGACCTTGCGGCGCACGTCGGACTTGGCACCCTCGGCCTCGAGCTCGGCCAGGTCGGCCTCGAGCTTCTGGGCGCGGGCCTCCACGTCGGCGTCGCGGCGGTTCTCGACGCGCTTGCGCTCGACCTGCATCTCGCTCTCGAGCGTCGGCAGGTCGTTGTGGCGCAGCTCGGCGTTCACGCCCACGATGACGTAGGCGGCGAAGTAGATGATCTTCTCGAGGTCCTTGGGGGCCAGGTCGAGCAGGTAGCCCAACCGGCTGGGGACGCCCTTGAAGTACCAGATGTGCGTGACCGGAGCGGCGAGCTCGATGTGGCCCATGCGCTCACGACGCACCTTCGCACGGGTCACCTCGACGCCGCAGCGCTCACAGATGATGCCCTTGAAGCGCACGCGCTTGTACTTGCCGCAGTAGCACTCCCAGTCCCGGGTGGGACCGAAGATCTTCTCGCAGAACAAGCCGTCCTTCTCGGGCTTGAGCGTGCGGTAGTTGATGGTCTCGGGCTTCTTGACCTCGCCAAAAGACCACTGGCGGATGTCGTCCGCGGTCGCGAGACCGATGCGGAGCTCATCGAAGAAGTTGACGTCGAGCACGTCTACTCTCTTCCCCTTTTTAGATCGGTGGCAAAAGGAGCTGGTCGGGAAGGCTGGGGAGCGCTACGCGGGAGGCATTGCGCTCCCCAGCCGGCGAGGTGACTAGTTGACGACGTCGTCCACGGAGGGCGACTCGGACCTCGACAGGTTGATGCCGAGGTTCGCGGCCGCGCGCTCCAGGTCCTCGTCGTCGCCGTCGCGCATCTCGATCGCGGCACCGTCCGAAGACAGGACCTCGACGTTGAGGCAGAGCGACTGCAGCTCCTTGAGCAGCACCTTGAAGGACTCCGGGATGCCGGGTTCCGGGATGTTCTCGCCCTTGACGATGGCCTCGTAGACCTTCACGCGGCCGAGCACGTCGTCGGACTTGATGGTGAGCAGCTCCTGCAGGGTGTATGCGGCGCCGTACGCCTGCATCGCCCAGCACTCCATCTCACCGAAGCGCTGACCACCGAACTGCGCCTTACCACCCAGCGGCTGCTGCGTGATCATCGAGTACGGGCCGGTCGAACGCGCGTGGATCTTGTCGTCCACCAGGTGCAGCAGCTTCAGGATGTACATGTAGCCGACCGACACCGGGAACGGGTACGGCTCGCCGGAGCGACCGTCGAAGAGCTGCGCCTTGCCGTTCTCCTTGACCATCCGCTCACCGTCGCGGTTCGGGATGGTGGAGCCCAGCAGGCCCGTGATCTCCTCTTCCTTCGCACCGTCGAACACCGGGGTGGCGGTCTTGGTGCCGGGGTCGACGTCGTACAGCTCCTCGGGCAGGTTCTTCGCCCAGTCCGGGTCGCCGTTGACGCTCCAGCCCTGCTTGGCGATCCACCCGAGGTGGGTCTCCAGCACCTGGCCGATGTTCATACGACGCGGCACACCGTGGGTGTTCAGGATGATGTCGACCGGCGTGCCGTCCTCGAGGAACGGCATGTCCTCCGCGGGGAGGATCTTGCCGATGACGCCCTTGTTGCCGTGGCGGCCGGCGAGCTTGTCACCGTCCTGGATCTTGCGCTTCTGGGCCACGTAGACGCGGACGAGCTCGTTGACGCCCGGAGGCAGCTCGTCGTCGTCCTCACGCGAGAAGACGCGGATGCCGATGACCTTGCCGTACTCACCGTGCGGCACCTTGAGCGAGGTGTCGCGGACCTCGCGCGCCTTCTCACCGAAGATCGCGCGGAGCAGGCGCTCCTCCGGCGTCAGCTCGGTCTCGCCCTTGGGCGTGACCTTGCCGACGAGGATGTCGCCCGGCTGCACCTCGGCACCGATGCGGATGATGCCGCGCTCGTCGAGGTCGGCCAGGACCTCCTCGGAGACGTTCGGGATGTCCCGGGTGATCTCCTCGGCGCCGAGCTTCGTGTCGCGGGCGTCGATCTCGTGCTCCTCGATGTGGATCGAGGTGAGAACGTCGTCCTGCACGAGGCGCTGCGACAGGATGATCGCGTCCTCGTAGTTGTGGCCTTCCCACGGCATGATCGCCACGAGCAGGTTCTTGCCGAGCGCCATCTCACCGTTCTCGGTGCACGGCCCGTCGGCCAGGACCTGGCCCTCCTGCACCCGGTCGCCCTCGTTCACGATGGGCTTCTGGTTGATGCAGGTGCCCTGGTTCGAGCGACGGAACTTGTGCAGCGCGTAGGTGTTGCGCGCACCGTCGTCGGCCATGACGGTGATGTAGTCGGCGGAGACCTCCTCGACGACACCTGTCTTCTTCGCGACGACGACGTCACCGGCGTCGACCGCGGCGCGCAGCTCCATGCCGGTGCCGACGAGCGGCGACTCGGAGCGGAGCAGCGGCACGGCCTGGCGCTGCATGTTCGCACCCATCAGGGCGCGGTTCGCGTCGTCGTGCTCGAGGAACGGGATCATGGCCGTCGCGGCCGACACCATCTGGCGCGGCGAGACGTCCATGTAGTCGACGTCGGTCGGGTCGATGAACTCGACCTCGCCGCCCTTCTTGCGAACAAGAACGCGGTCGTCGGTGAAGTTGCCCTCGTCGTCGGTCGGCGAGTTCGCCTGCGCCTTGACGAAGCGGTCTTCCTCGTCCGCGGTCAGGTAGTCGATCTGGTCGGTGACCCGGCCGTCGGTGACCTTGCGGTACGGCGTCTCGATGAAGCCGAACGGGTTGACCCGCGCGTAGCTCGAGAGCGAACCGATCAGACCGATGTTCGGGCCTTCCGGCGTCTCGATCGGGCACATGCGGCCGTAGTGCGACGGGTGGACGTCGCGGACCTCCATGCCGGCCCGCTCACGGGACAGACCACCGGGACCCAGCGCCGACAGGCGGCGCTTGTGGGTCAGACCCGCGAGCGGGTTGGTCTGGTCCATGAACTGCGACAGCTGCGAGGTGCCGAAGAACTCCTTGATCGCCGCCACGACGGGACGGATGTTGATCAGGGTCTGCGGCGTGATGGCCTCGACGTCCTGCGTGGTCATGCGCTCGCGGACGACGCGCTCCATGCGGGACAGACCGACGCGGATCTGGTTCTGGATCAGCTCGCCCACGGTGCGCAGACGGCGGTTGCCGAAGTGGTCGATGTCGTCGACCTCGACGGGCACGTCGCCACCGGCGGCGGCGTCCATCATCGTCTCACCGGCGTGCAGGCGGACCAGGTACTCGATCGTCGTGACGATGTCGTCCTCGGTCAGGACACCCGTGTTGATGTCGGTGTCCAGGCCCAGCTTCTTGTTGACCTTGTAGCGGCCAACCTTCGCCAGGTCGTAGCGCTTGTCCTTGAAGAACAGGTTCTCCAGCAGGGCCTGCGCCGACTCCTTCGTGGGCGGCTCGCCCGGACGCAGCTTGCGGTAGATGTCGAGCAACGCCTCGTCGGTACCCGCGGTGTGGTCCTTCTCGAGCGTGGTCAGCAACGTCTCGCTGAACGCGAACCGCTCGCGGATCTGCTCCGTGCTCCAGCCCAGAGCCTTCAACAGCACCGTCACCGGCTGGCGACGCTTCCGGTCGATGCGGACACCGACGGTGTCGCGCTTGTCGACGTCGAACTCCAGCCAAGCACCCCGGGACGGGATGATCTTGACGCTGAAGACGTCCTTGTCGGTCGTCTTGTCGACCGCGGTGTCGTAGTACACACCGGGCGAACGCACGAGCTGAGAGACCACCACGCGCTCGGTGCCGTTGATGATGAACGTGCCCTTGTTCGTCATCATCGGGAAGTCACCCATGAACACCGTCTGGCTCTTGATCTCGCCAGTGGTGTGGTTGGTGAACTCCGCCGTGACGAACAGAGGTGCCGCGTACGTCATGTCCTTGTCCTTGCACTCTTCGGTCGAGGCCTTGACCTCGTCGAAGCGCGGGTCGGAGAAGGACAGTGACATGGAGCCGGAGAAGTCCTCGATCGGCGAGATCTCGTTGAGGACCTCTTCGAGGCCGCCCGTCGGGGTCTCGTCACCGGCGTCGACGCGGCGCTGGAACCACGCCTCATCGCCGGTGAGCCACTCAAAGGACTGGATCTGCAGGTCAAGCAGGTTGGGCGTCGACAGCGGTTCGTGAATCTTCGCGAACGAGACCCGCTTCGGCGCTCCGGGGATCCCCGACGTGGAGTTGGTCGCAGCAGTGGCCTTGGTCGCGCGAGAGATCGCCAAGATGCGTCCTTCCAGGGACAGGTAGCTGGCTAGAGCGAACTAGCACGGCTGTCAAGGGTGCGGCGATGCCCGCATAATCCACGCTCTCGGCGAAGGGCAAGCGGAAAATGGGCAGCGCAAAGGGGCAGTCTAGCCACGCGCACGGCGACTGTCGAGAGGCACCTGGAAGGACCCTCCTCTTGCTCACCGACAGAGTGACCCTGCATGAGCGTGCAGTCAAGATGTTGCGAACCGATCCACCCTCTGGATGGAGCGCCGTTTGCTTCTTTTCACCCATTCAACCTGCACAAACACGTGTGCGGCCGTTTTGGTGGGAAGTTGGCGGCTTCAAGTGGGGTTGCAGAGCGCCACGAGAATCGGTGTGACCGAGATCACGCGTGTCGGGGCTGGCGGAGGGGGTCTCATCGGTGCTTCTGGGGCTGGTGGGACGTCCTCACAGCGGTAGTTGATCTTAGGGGACGGGTGGGTGGTACCCGGCGCCGGCCCGGGCCAAACGACCTGGGGCTGGGTGGAGGGGCTGAGTGGCCTTGGGGTGGGGGCGGCGCGCACTGTGAGGCGTGGGCGTCAGGTGGGTGCGCGCGAGGTGCGGCGGCGCTGCGAGGCGGGGGCGTCATGTGGGTGCGCGAGGTGCCGCGGCGGTCCGAGGAGCCGGCAGGTGGGGTGGGCGCAAGGTGCGGCGGCGAGCCGAAGAGCGCGACGGCAGGTGGGGTGCCCGTCCGCGAGTGGGCGGCGGGCCGAGGAGCGCTGGGCATGGACGGTGCGCCCGAGGTGCGGTGGCGGGCCGAGGAGCCGGCAGGTGGTGTGCGCCGTGAGCAGGCGGGTGCGGGCCGCGGGTGCCGGACCGGCCACCAGCCCTGGAGGTGGCCGGTCCGCGTTCCCGGAACCGGAGCCGGCCCGTCAGCAGCCCTGGAGCTGCTGGTTCTGCTCCGCCGTCGCGCCGAACATCTCCATGTTGTCGATCTTCCAGCGGCCGCCGTCGTCGATCGTGCTCACGCGGAGCATGGCGGTGCCGCCGCCCGACTGGTTGTCGGTGGTGCGGGTGGTGACCTGGTCGGCGAAGACCAGGACGGTGGCGCGGTCGCCCTTGAGGGACGACACGGCCGAGGAGACCACTCGGACGGTCACGACGAGCTTCTGCTGCGGCGCGACCTCCCTCACCGGGCCGAAGACGGCGTTGTACTGGCACAGGGCCTTGCCGGTGAGAAGTTCCTTCGCGGCCTTCTCGGTGGCCTCGACGTCGGCGAAGTTGTACGAGAACGACTTCTCGACGGCCTCGCGGACCTGGCCGTTCACCTCCGAGGTGGTGGCCGAGTCGACCAGCGCGGCGTCGTAGGACACCGAACGCGACTTCACCAGGAAGAACGTGCCCAGGCCGCCGAGCAGGACCGCCAACAGGAGCAGGGCGGCCGGGAGCAGCCAGCCGGGCCTCGCGGCCGGGGAGGACGGCTCGGCACCGGACTTCTCCCCCGCGGGTTCCTCCTCGGCGGGCTCCTCCTCAGCGGCGGCGGGAGCAGCCTTCTTCGAGGGCTTCGCGGTGGCGGAGGGCTTCCAGTCGTCCGGCTCCGGCGCCTTGAGGTCCGGCTCGACGTCCGCCTTCTCGTCCACGACGTCCTCGACGTCCACAACGTCCTCGGCCACGACCTCGGGCTCGACGGCCGGTTCGGCACCAGGCTCGACAGCGGGGCCGGCGGGCGTGCGGCGGTTCAGGCCGGCCACCTTCGGGCGGCCTCCTGCCGGGGGCGTGGGGATGGGGCGGCGGCGGGGTGGAGGCACGTGCACTCGTTCCAATCAGCTCTGGCCGAATCAGACGCCTGACCGCAGCGGGCCGAGCTGGCTCAGCTTCCAGCCGTCCTCGGTGCGGGTGAGCTTGGTCAGGTACCGGTTGATCTTGGTGACCTTCTGGCCGCCGTCGGGGACCACGGTGCTCTCGACCACGGCGATCATGGACGCGCTGCCGGCGCGGTCGTCGAGCTCGGTGATGGCCGCGTCGAGGACCTTCGAGGTCGTCACGGACTTGGCGTCGACCAGCTGCTTCTTGCGCGAGTCCTTGTCCCTGTCGATCTCGGCGCGCAGCTCGCCGGTGGACGAGTTGAGCCAGCGCTGCAGGTCCTCGTCGACCTTCTTGTAGTCGAGCGTCAGGAAGTTCGCGACGCCGACCTGGCCGGAGCGCAGGGCGTCGTCGCGCACCGAGGCGAACGACGACTCCGACGAGTTCGACGCCGAGTACCAGGCCACGCCCGCGTAGGCGGCGTAGCCGAACGTCAGCACCGCCAGCACCGCGGCGACCACCGTGAAGATCCGCACTACTTCTTCCCCTCCGCGGGCAGCCCCAGCAGCTGGCCCAGCGACGTCAGCAACGGCACCTCCGGCACCGCGGCCTGGCCGGTCGGTTCCTGACCCGGCTGGGTCGTCGCGTTGCCGACCGGCGTCGTCGGCGTCCCACCGTACGGCGCGTTCTGCGAGCCTCGCACCGATGTCGCCGACCCGCGCGCGAGGGCGCAGTACGCCTGCGTGTTCAGCGGCGCCGCCGACGTGTCCGCGCCGGTCCGGATGGTCGTGCCCTCGTAGCCCACGGTGCACGGCAGCGGGTCGAACACGTTCAGGGCCAGCCCGAAGTGCGCCTTGCCGTCCCCCGGCGCCACGGTGAAGCCCCCTGCCACGGCGATGGGGTACGTCACCGCGATCTGCTCCAAACCGTCGCGCCTGGTCACGAGGATGTTCGAGGTCGTCAGCAGGTTCGCGAAGACCACGCCGAGGTTCGGCCCGCTCTCCTTCAGCAGCGCCGACACCTGCTCGGACGCCGGCGGCACCGCCACGATCAGCCGTCGCAGGTCGCCGTCGGAGGCCTTGAGCTGCTCGGCGAGCAGCCGCAGGTCACCGCTGAACGACCGGATCGCCCCGCCCGACGCGGCCTGCGTGGCCAGCACGATCCGCCCGTCCTGGAGCAGCTGCGTCGTCTGCGGCAGGTGTTCGCGAGCCGCCGCCGTGAACGCCGCGGTGTTGTCGATCAGCACCTGCAGGTCGCCACCG
Organism: Lentzea sp. HUAS12; assembly: GCF_024125735.1. NCBI lineage: Bacteria > Bacillati > Actinomycetota > Actinomycetes > Pseudonocardiales > Pseudonocardiaceae > Lentzea > Lentzea sp. HUAS12. Next base: position 7,640,049 of record NZ_CP099738.1, on the reverse strand, counting down.
GTGCCGCTGAACGCCGTGTGCAGCTCGTCCACGACGGTCCGCAACGAGTCCGTCGGCACCGAGGAGGCGAACGAGTCCAGGTTGGACAGCAACCCGTCGACGGGCGGCGGCGTGCGGGTCGAGGACCGCGGGATGACCGACCCGGCCTCCAGGTACGGGCCGTCGTCGCTCTTCGGTCGCAGGTCCACGTACTGCTCACCCACGGCCGAGCGGTTGGCCACCACGGCCTCCAGGGCGGACGGCACGCGTGGCGCGTCCGCGTCCAGCTCCAGGTCGACCTCGATGCCGTCCGACGTCAGCCGCAGCTGCCCGACCCGTCCGATCGTCACGCCGCGATAGGTCACCTCGGCGTTGGAGAAGATGCCGCCGGAATCGGCCAGCTGCATCGTCACGACCGTCGACGACGACTTGAACAGACCGATGTAGGTCGCACTCACGTACGACACGCCCAGCAACGCGACCAGCACGAACGCGCCGATCTTGAGCTTCGTCGACCGCAGGATCACTTGCGACCACCTCCCAGCAGCCCGCCGAGCAGGTCGCCCAGCCCGGACCCGGTGCCCTGCCCGAGGATCGGCAGCGGGATGTTCGGCATCGGCAGCGGCGTCCCCTGCGACGGGATCAGCGAGTCGACCGGCGACTGCCGCGACCGCCCGAGGTTGTCGAGCACGGTGCCGAGGTTCAGGTCGAGGTCCATGAACGCGTTGGTGTAGTCGCCCTTGATGCCGTCGAGCGCCTCGTCCGGGAACGGGTAGGTCAGCAGCAGCTCGAGCGACTTCGGCAGGTTCTGGCCCGACTGGGCGAGCTTCGTCAGCGTCGGCTGCAACGCCTTCAGCGACGCCACGATGTCGTCACGGCTCTTGTTCACCGTGTCGGTCGCGACGTCCGAGAGCTTGTCCAGCGACTGCAGCAGCGTCACGAGCTGCGTCCGCTGCTCGGCCAGCACCTTCAGGCCGGGCTCCAGGTCCGTCAGCGCGACCGCGATCTTCTCGCGCTGCTGCGCCAGCGTCCCGGAGAGCCGGTTGAGGGAGTCGAGCGCGCGGACGATCTCCGCCTTGTGCTTGTCGAACTCCCCGACGAACGTGTTGAGGTTGCCCAGCAACGAGCGGATCTCCTGCTCGTTGCCCGCCATCGCCGCGTTGAGCTCCTTGGTGATGTTCTGCAGCTGCGCGACACCACCACCGTTGAGCAGCATCGACAACGCCCCGAAGACCTCTTCGACCTCGGGGTTGCGGTTGGTCTTGTCCAGCGGGATCACGGCGTTGTCCGCCAGCGTGCCCGAGGCGTCCTTGGGCTTGCCCAGCTCCACGAACTTCTCGCCGAGCAACGCCGACTGGCGCAGCTTCGCGAACGCGTTGGCGGGCAGCCGCACGTCGCCGTTGACCAGCATGGTCACTTCGGCGGTCCAGCCGTCGGAGCCGAGATCGATCTTCTCGACCCGCCCGACCGGCACGTCGTTGACCTTCACGCCGGCCTGCGGCACCAGGTCGAGAACGTCCTTGAACTGCGCCTTCACCGTGTACGGGTGGTCGCCGACGTCCGCGCCGCCGGGCAGCGGCATGTTGTAGACGCCGTCGAACCCGCCCGAGCCGCAGCCCGACACGAGCACCACCGCGGAGAGAACCAGGGCCAGCTTCCTCACTGCGGCACCCCCGCGAGCGGCAGGGGCAGCGGCAGCTTGCCCGCGTTCAGGTCGCCCAGCACCTCGGCCGGCGTCTTCAGCGGCAGCGCGCCCGTCAGCAACGGCTCCAGCTGCCGGCACGTGTCCGCCAGAATCGGCGGCACGTTGTTCGGCGTCGCCTGCTGGACGAGCTTGCAGACCAGCACGATCGGCGGCTGGTTCAGCTCGTTGATGTCCGCGCGGACGTCGAGCGTGCCGGACGCCGCGTTGTAGGAGTTCTGCAGGTTGCCCAGCGCCAACGGCGCCACGTCCAGCGTCTCCGCGAGCGCGGCCCGCTGGTTCACCAGCACCTGCGTGATCGAGGCGAGCTTGTCCACGTTGGACTTGAGCACCTCGCGGTTGTCCTTGATGAACCCCTGGACCTGGCCCAGCGCGGTCGCGAGCTCGCTCAACGCCGCGCCGAGGTCCCCGCGTTCGTCGGCGAGCATCTTCGACACGTCCGCGAGCTGCTTGTTGAAGTCGCGCACCTGGCTGTCGTTCGCGGCCAGCATGGCCGTGAACTTCTGCAGGTTGTCGACGGTCGCGAAGAGGTCCTCCTTGGACCCCGACAACGTCCGGGTGGCCTGGCCGAGGTTCTTCAGCGTGTCGTTGAGCGCCTGGCCGTTGCCTTCGAGGTTGCGGGCCGCGGAGTTCAGCAGGTCCGCCAGCGCCCCGTCGGCGTTCGCGCCGTTGGGGCCCAACGCGGTCGTGAGCTTGTCGAGCGACGAGTACAGCTCGTCGAGCTCCACCGGTGTCGCGGTGCGCTCGCGCGGGATCACGGCGTTGTCGGCCAGCGTCGGACCGCCGGTGTAGGCGGGCGCGAGCTGCACGTACCGGTCGGAGACCACGCTCGGCGAGACCACGACGGCCTGCGCGTTCTCCGGCACCCGCACGTCGCGGTCGAGCGTGAAAACGACCTTCACGGTCTTGCCCTCGGGCGTGACCTCGTCGATCGTGCCGACCTTCACGCCGAGCACCCGCACGTCACCGCCGGGGTAGACGCCGACGGCGGCCGCGAAGTGCGCGGTGACCTTGCGCCCGTTCATCCCGGCGAAGACCCACCACAGCGCGGCCGTGACGACCAGCGCCAGCACGCACGCGATCGCGATGAACCTGCCGACCTTGGAGTTGGCCACTTCCGTCATCGCTTCACCCCCGGAGGCAGGCAGCCTTCCTCGTTGAACCCGACGACGCCGAGGTTCACCGCGGGCGGCAGCAGACCGCAGATGTAGGTGTCGAACCAGCGCCCGTTGCCCAGGGTGTTCGCGAAGACGCGGTAGAACGGCGCCATCAGCGCGAGGCTGCGGTCGAGGTTCTCCTGGTTGCGCTCGAGGATCGTGGTGACCCGGCCGAGCTGTTCCAGGGCCGGCTTGAGCTGGCTCTGGTTGTCGTTGACCAGCCCGCTGAGCTCACGGGAGAGGTTCCGCGTGCCGGTCAGCAGCGCGCTGATGGCCTCGCGGCGCTTGCGCAGTTCGCCGAGCAGCAGGTTGCCGTCCGACAGCAGCTTCTCGAACTCGGCGTTGCGGTCGGCCAGCGTCTTGGTCAGCTGCCGGGTGTTGTCGAGCAGCTTCGCCAGCTGCTCGTCGCGCGAGGAGATCGTCTTCGACAGCGCGGACAGGCCGTCCAGCGCTCCCCTGACGTGCTCGGGCGAGTTCTTGAAGGTGTCGGACAGGACCGTGAAGCTGTCCGCGAGCTGCTTGGTGTCGATCTGCCCGACGGTCGTCGCGAGCCCGTTGAACGCCTCGTTCACGTCGTACGGCGCGAGCGTGCGTTCCTTCGGGATCGGGTCGCCGGGCGAGAGCGGCTGGGTGCCCTGCGGGTCCAGCGCCACGAACTTCTGGCCCAGCAACGTCTTGATGCGGATCATCGCGGTCGTCCGGTCACCCACCCAGGCGTCCTTGACCTTGAAGGTGACCCGCACCCTGTCGCCGTTGAGCTTGACCTTGGTGACCTTGCCGACCTTCACGCCGGCGACGCGGACCTCGTTGCCCGGCACCAGTCCCGCGGCCTCGCTGAAGTCCGCGGCGTAGCTCGTGCCGCCGCCGACGATCGGCAGGTCGTCGGAGTAGAACGCGGCCAGCAGCAGCAGGGCGATCAACGTCAGGCTGATCGCGCCGGTCCTGATCGGGTTGGCGGTCCTCATCGGCGGCACCTCTGCTGTGTCACCGGCAACGCCGTGATCGGAATCGGGTTGGTGATCAGCGGCGGGACCGCGACCTGGCCGGTGCCCTCGCACAGGTAGAAGTTGAACCACGAGCCGTAGGTCGCGGTCCGCGTGATCGTCTCCAGCTTGTTCGGCAGGCGCTGCAACATGCCGTCGACCACCGCCTCGCTGTCGCCCAGGGTCTTCGAGACGATGCCGAGCTGCGCGATGTCGTTGCGCAGCGGCTCGCGACCCTGCTCCAGCAGGCCGGAGGTGGCCTGCGTCAGGTCGCCGAGCGCGGTGATCGCGTCCCCGATCGGCTGGCGGTCCTGCGCGAGCCCGGACACCAGCGTCTGCAACGTGATCACGAGGTTGTTGAAGTCCTCGTCGCGCGAGTTGACGGTCTCCAGCGCGGTGTTGAGGTTGTCGACGACCTCGCCGATCACCTTGTCCTTGCTCGCCAGCGTGCTGGTCAGCGAGGCCGTGCGCTGCAGGAGGCTGTCGATCGTGCTGCCTTCTCCCTGCAGCACCTGGATGATCTCGAACGACAGCTTGTTCACGTCGTCGGGCGAGAGGGCCTGGAAGAGCGGCTTGAAGCCGTTGAACAGCACGGTGAGGTCGAGTGCGGCCTTCGTGCGCTCCAACGGGATCGTGCCGCCCTCGGGCAGCACGGCCGCGGTGTCACCGGTGCCGGACTCCAGCGCGATGTACCGCTGCCCCACCAGGTTGCGGTACTTGATGGTCGCGGTGACGGCCTCCGGCAGCTTGCGGTCGCCGTCGATCGAGAACGACACCTCGGCGGTCTTGCGGTCGACGACCTTGATCTCGTCGACCTGCCCGACGCGGACACCGGCGATGCGGATGTCGTCGCCCTCGTTGAGCGCGGTGACGTCGGTGAACCGGGCCTTGTAGTCGGTGGCGCTGGCCAGGTTCACGTTGGCGATGGTGACCGCCAGCAGCGACGTGGCGAGGATCGTCACGACGGCGAACGCGATCAGCTTGAGCAGCGGGGAGAGCAGGCCTTTCACTCGACCGTCACCTCCGTTCCGCGGACGAGCGGACCGAGCAGCAGGCTCGACCAGCCGGGCATGTCCTGCGGGTCGACACCGACGCGCGGCCCGAAGAGCGCGGCGATCAAGCGGGCCTCCTCCGGGGAGTTGGCGAGCCTCAGCACGTCCGCGGACTGCGGCACGGTCGCGCCGGGAGGGATCAGGCCGTCGCTCGCGTTGCGGGCGGGCGGCGGCGAGCTGGACCCGTCCTTCACCGGCCCCTCCGGCGGGTACTGCGGGAACGGGTCCGGCCGCGGGATCAGGTCGTAGCAGCGGGGGCCTCGCTTGTCGGCGTACTCCGGCTCGTCGAGGTTCGGCTTGTACTTGCCGCGGTTCTGCGTGATCTCCAGCGTGATGTGCAGACCGGGCTTGTCGGTGCCGGCGCCGAACGCCTTGCTGATGATCGGTTCGAACTCCGCGAGTCCCTTGAGCAGGCACGGGTACTCGGGCGCGTACTTCGCGAGCAGCTCGAGCGTCGGCCTGCCGGTGTCGGCGAGCGCGATGATGTTGTTCTTGTTGACCGTGACGAAGCTGGTGAGGTCCTGCGACGTCGTGGTCAGCGACCCGTAGAGCGCGAGCAGGTTGTCGCGCTGCTCGACGACGGTCTTGGTCGTCGTGGTCATGTCGTTGAGCGCCTGCAGCAGGTCCGGCGCCGCGTCCGCGTAGACGTTCGAGACGTCCGCGAGCCTGGAGATGTTCTCCTTCAACGCGGGCAGCTGCGGGTTGAGCTCACCGAGGTAGGAGTCGAGCGACACCAGCGTCTCGCCGAGCGGCTTGCCCCGCCCGTCGAGCGCCTGCGACAGCGCCGTCAACGTGGTGGCGAGCTTCTCCGGCTGGATCGCCTGCAGCACCGGCATCAGGTTGTCCAGCACGCGTTCGAGCTCGATCGCGCTGCTGGTGCGGTCCTGCTCGATGACCGCGCCCTCGCTGATCGCGGCCTGCTTCTGCTGCGGCAGCACGAGGTTCACGTACCGCTCGCCGAACAACGTCTTGGGCAGCAGGCGCGCGCTGACGTTGGACGGGATCTGGCCGACCTTGTCCGGCTCCAGGGCCAGCTCCAGCTCGGCGCCGTCACCGCTGGTGCGCACGGCCTTCACCGAACCGACGATCAGCCCGCGCACCTTGACGTCGCTCGCGGTCTGCAGCTGGTTGCCGATGTGGTCGGTCTTGAGCGTGACCTTCACGTACTCGCTGAAGGCGTCCTTGTAGAGCGCCACCGTGAGCGACAGGAACATGGCGATCGCCAGGAGGAAGGCGATGCCCAGCACGCGTTTCCTCATCCGGCGATCCTCACGGTCGTAGTGGCACCCCAGATCGCGAGGCTCAGGAAGAAGTCGAGCAGCGCCGTCGTGACGATCGCGGTCCGCACGGCGCGTCCGACCGCGACACCGACGCCGGCCGGACCGCCGGACGCGCGGTAGCCGTAGTAGCAGTGGGTCATGATGATCACGACCGCGAAGACCAGCACCTTGCCGAACGACCAGAGCACGTCGATCGGCGGTAGGAACAGGTTGAAGTAGTGGTCGTACGTGCCCGCCGACTGCCCGTAGAACTCCACGGTGATCGTTCTCGCCGCGAGGTAACTGGTCAGCAGGCCGATCACGTACAGCGGGATGATCGCGACGAAGCCGGCGATGATCCGCGTGGTGACGAGGAACGGCAGGCTGGGGATGCCCATGACCTCCAGCGCGTCGATCTCCTCGGAGATCCGCATCGCGCCGAGCTGCGCTGTGAAGCCGCTGCCGACCGTGGCACTCAGTGCGAGCCCCGCGACCAACGGCGCGATCTCACGGGTGTTGAAGTACGCGCTGACGAAGCCCGCGAACGCACTCGTGCCGATCTGGTTGAGGGCCGTGAAGCCCTGCAGACCGACCACCGTGCCGGTGAACACGGAGAGCCCGACCATCACGCCGATCGTGCCGCCGATGACCGCGAGCGCACCGCTGCCGAAGCTGACCTCGGCCAGCAGCCGCAGCGTCTCCTTGGAGTACCGCTTGAGCGCGCGGGGCGTCCAGGCCAGCGCCTTGATGTAGAACGACAGCTGGTCGCCGAACCCGTCGAGGGTGGAGAGCACCTTGTTCGCCATCGTCAGCTCCCCTTCGCGGGCACGACCTGCAGGTAGATCGTGGTGAGGACGAAGTTGACGAAGAACAGCAGCAGGAACGTGATGACCACGGCCTGGTTGACCGCGTCGCCCACGCCCTTGGGCCCGCCGGCGGGGTTGAGGCCCCGGTAGGCGGCCACGATGCCCGCGATGAACCCGAAGATCAGGGCCTTGATCTCACTGATCCACAGGTCGGGCAGCTGGGCCAGCGCGCTGAAGCTCGCGAGGTAGGCGCCCGGCGTGCCGTCCTGCATGACCACGTTGAAGAAGTAGCCGCCCATCACGCCGACGACGCTCACCATGCCGTTGAGCAGCACGGACACGAGCATCGCCGCCAGCACCCGCGGCACCACGAGCCGGTGGATGGGGCTGACGCCGAGCACTTCCATCGCGTCGATCTCTTCACGGATCTTGCGCGAGCCGAGGTCCGCGCAGATCGCGCTGCCACCCGCTCCGGCGATCAACAGCGCCGTCACGATCGGACTGGCCTGCTGGATGATCGCGAGCACGCTGGCCGCGCCCGTGAACGACTGCGCACCGATCTGCCGCGTGAGAGACCCCAGCTGAAGTGCGATGACCGCGCCGAACGGAATGCTGACGAGGGCCGTCGGCAACACCGTGACGCTGACGATGAACCAGCTCTGCTGGATGAACTCCCGGAACTGGAACGGCCGCCGGAACGTCGTCCGCACGACGTCGATCCCGAGCTGGCAGAGCTTCCCGGTCTCCCGCAGCGCACCGGCGCCGGGGAACGACGTCTGCGTGGTCACAGCACACCACCCCGCCGGGGCCACGGGCTGGGCGTCGGCGCCACCGCGGGCACACCGGCGTGCACGCCGTACCGCACCTGCTCCTCGGCGGTCAGGCTCTCGATGATCCCCTGCTGGGCCTCGTGCGGCAGCTGGTGGATGATCGACATGACCCGGTCCTTGCGCCGGCGCACGGCGTCCCGGTACGGCAGCCCTGGCGTCGGCTCCAGCTGCGGCACGATCCCGCGGACGTCACCCTCGGGCGACCCGTCGGAGTGCCCGGCGTCGGCGTGCGCCTGCTCGGCCGCCATCGTGGCCGTGTCCTTCTCCTCGGACATGCCGATGGGCCCGAGCCGCCGCCCGTTCAGGAACTGCTCGACCACGGGCTCGTCACTCGTGAGGAGGACCTCCCTGGGCCCGAACATGATCAGCTCGCGCCGGAACAGCATGCCGAGGTTGTCCGGCACGGTCCGCGCGATGTTGATGTTGTGCGTGACGATCAGGATGGTCGCGTCGATCTGGGCGTTCAGGTCGATCAGCAACTGGCTCAGGTAGGCGGTCCTGACCGGGTCCAGCCCGGAGTCCGGCTCGTCGCACAGGATGATCTCGGGATCGAGCACGAGCGCCCGCGCCAGCCCGGCCCGCTTGCGCATACCGCCGGAGATCTCACCGGGCAGCTTCTTCTCGGCGCCGACGAGACCGACCATCTCCATCTTCTCGAGGACGATCCGCCGGACCTCGGCCTCCGTCTTGCGGGTGTGCTCCCGCAGCGGGAAGGCGATGTTGTCGTAGAGGTTCATCGACCCGAACAACGCGCCGTCCTGGAACAGCACGCCGAACATCTTCCGGATCTCGTACAGCCGGTGCTCAGAACAACGCACCAGGTCGGTCCCGTTGATGACGATCTTGCCCTGCTCGGGCTTGAGCAACCCGACCAGCGACTTCAGGAACACGCTCTTGCCCGTACCCGACGGCCCGAGCATCACGCTGACCTCACCCGGCGGCAACGTGAGCGAGACGTCCTGCCAGATGGTCTGCTTGCCGAAGGACTTGGTCAGGCCCTCGACGACCACCTCGACACCCATCCACCGCACCTCCGCACACGCCCGACGACGCCGCAGCGATCGGCGTCACACCTGGGCAACGAGTTCGTTCGCGGGAGGTTACTCACCAGTTGGGCTAATGGCGGTTGCTTTCAGATAACAGCACGCTGTGTGACCTCGCAAAACGGTCACCACGGCCTGGTTCGTCGCCTGATGACAGGAACTTTCGAGACTGATGTGACTCCGAACACAGGCGGCAAGCACCCAAGTCCGGCGCGCGTGGAGCGAGCCGTAGTCGTCCTCGCAAGGCGACCCGCCCCCACGAACGCGACCACCCGTCAAACGCAAAACGGGCGTGCACCACAAGGTGCACGCCCGTTCAGGCACTGCAAGGCAGAACGCCGGCCCCCGAAGGGGCGAGTCTCACTTGAGCGAGATCTTGGCGCCGGCAGCCTCGAGCTTCTCCTTGGCGGCCTCGGCAACGTCCTTGGCGACGTTCTCGAGGAGCGGCTTCGGAGCGGACTCGACGAGCTCCTTGGCCTCCTTCAGGCCCAGGCCCGAGACGACCTCGCGGACGACCTTGATGACCTGGATCTTCTTGTCGCCGGCGCCCTCGAGAACGACGGTGAACTCGTCCTTCTCCTCCTCGGCGGCGGCAGCGGGGCCGGCCGGGCCCGCAGCGGCAACGGCGACGGGCGCCGCGGCGGTGACCTCGAAGGTCTCCTCGAACTGCTTCACGAACTCGGACAGCTCCAGGAGGGTCATCTCCTTGAAAGCGTCGAGCAGCTCTTCGGTGCTGAGCTTCGCCATGATCGGCGGTCCTTTCTAATCTCCCGCGCGAAAGCGCCGGGCGTGTCTTCGGGTGATCAGCTTTCGGCGGGAGCGTCGGCCTCGGCGGCGGGAGCCGCAGCGGCCTTCTTCTCCTGCAGGGCAGCAGCCAGGCGAGCGACCTGGGAAGCCGGGGCGTTGAACAGACCCGCGGCCTTGGCCAGGTTGCCCTTCATCGCGCCCGCGAGCTTCGCGAGCAGCACCTCACGGCTGTCGAGGTCCGCGATAGCGGTGACCTCGTCGACCGAGAGCGGGCGGCCATCCATGTAGCCGCCCTTGATGACCAGGGCCTTGTTGTCCTTCGCGAAGTCGCGGATCGCCTTGGCGGCGTCGACGGGCTCGCCCTCGACGAACGCGATGGCGGTCGGACCGGAAAGAAGGGCCTCGAGGCCCTCCACACCGGCGTCCGCGGCGGCCAGCTTGACCAGCGTGTTCTTCGCGACGGTGTACTTGGTGCCCGCGCCGAGAGCGCGACGCAGCGTGGTGAGCTGCGCCATGGAGAGGCCACGGTACTCGGTGACAACCGCTGCCGAGCTGCTGCGGAACTGGTCCGCGAGCTCAGCGACCGCCGTAACCTTCGTGGGCTTCGCCATGATCGCCTCCTCTCTGGGCTGGGTTAGACCGCCGATCAGAGAAGGCTCCGAAACAACAGAAACGCCCACGCGCACAAGCAGCACGGGGCGTCACAAGAAGCTGGGCCTCGTCCTCCCTGCGCGGGCCGCCCGTGTTGCAACGGGGCCTTCGTTCTCCTCGCGGAGAAAACCTGCGGTCTTCGGTAGAACCAGGCAAGAGAGTACGCGAGTCGTATCCGCAGCTCCAAATCGGCATGATGTGACCTGTGACCGACGAGCCCGGCAAGGACCTCGCGCCCCGCCAGCCGCAGCCGCCGCAGCCGCCCGCGCCGCAGATGGATCCGGAGCAGCTGCGGCAGTTCCAGGAGTTCCAGCGGTTCCAGGAGTACCAGCGCTACCAGGAGGCCACGGGCCAGGCCCCCAAGCCGCCCGGTGGCAAGCGCTGGTGGCTGGTCGTGCTCGGCAGCGGCCTGTTCTGGCGCGCGTTGTTCTTCCTCCTCGTCGTCTTCAGCGCGGTGTGGGCCTACAACCACTTCTTCGGCGTCGACGACCCCGGCGACGTCGCGCAGGACAGCGGCGGTGTCACCGGACCGGCCCAGGGCCTCTCCGCACCGGCCGGCCTGCAGGGCACGGTCGGCATGTTCTACAAGCACGTGTCGTTCGCCGACACCACCCGCGCCTGCACGCTCTTCCTGCGCGACGACACCCGCCAGAAGTTCGCGAACGCCTATGGCGCAAGCGATTGCGCCGCCGCCGTCACGCAGCTGAAGACCCAGGTGACCAGCGTCGACCGGTACCAGCAGGTCATGTTCCCGCCGGACATGCTCAAGACCCCGACGTCCACGAAGGTCACCATCGACTCGTGCGCGCTGACCGTCGAGGGCGGCCCGCGCCTCGGCACGTTCGTCGTCGAGAAGATCAACGCCGGCTGGGTGATCACCGACTGGAGCCCCAGCGCCTGTGGTTGATTGGGGTGCATGCCACATGCACTGGGGGTACCGAGCCCCAACAAGGTCGCGTACATGGCGGACGCCGCCGACCTAGGCCGGGACTACAAGCACCACCTGCTCGTCTCGCTCGACCTGAAGCCCGGTGACACGGTCCTCGACGTCGGCTGCGGCCCCGGCACGGACTTACCGGTCATGGCCGACGCCGTCACGCCCTCCGGCCGCGTCATCGGTGTCGACGTGGACCCGGCGATGGTGGCCGCGGCCAGGAGCTTCTCGCACTTCTACCCGCAGATCGACATCCGCCGGGGCGACGCGCACGCGCTGCCCGTGGACCCCGGCACCGCCGGGCGGGCTCGCATGGATCGCGCATTGCAGCACGTCGAGGACCCGGCCGGCGTCCTCGCCGAGCTCCACAAGGCGCTGGAGCCGGGTGGTCTGCTGCGCATCGCCGAACCCGACTGGGACGCCCTGCTCGTCGACGGCGACCTCGAGATGAACCGGGCGTTCAACCGGTTCGTCTGCTCGACCATGGTCCGCAACGCGACGATCGGCCGTGAGCTGCCCCGCCTGGCGCGGGAAGCGGGCTTCGAGGTCGAGGGCGTCCGCGCGGTGACGACGGTCCTGCGCGACTTCGCCAGGGCCGACTACACCCTCGCCCTCACCCGCAACACCGAACGAGCCGTCCGGGCGGGTGCGATCGAGCGCGCCGACGGGGAGCGCTGGCTCGCGGAACTGCGGGAGGGCGACTTCCTCGCGTCACTGACGATCTTCCTGCTGTCCGCCCGCAAGCCCCGGTGAGACAAGACCGAACGACTCGACGACACGGGAGAGGCTCGCCTCCCCGTGTCCCGAGTCGACCTGCAGGTCGACGAGGGCCTGGAGCGCGTCGAGCCCGGCGAACGGCACGCCCTGCGCCTCGGTGGCGCGGATGAGCGTGGCCACGCCGGACCGGTTCATCGCGATGCTCGACTCCGCGTTGTCGTAGCTGCCGGCGTCGATCTCCTCCGCGAACGTCGTCAGCGCCGGTTGGAGGTCCTCCAACCAGGCCAACAACATGGGCGTGAGCTCGGTGACGTTGATGCCACCGGCTCGCGCCAGCGCGGCGGCGTGCAGGAAGCCGCCGAGCAGCCCGTACATCCCGGACAGGATCGCCACGTCGTATCCGGAGGCGCGACCCGCATCCTCACCCAGGAACGTGACCTTTCCCAGCAGCGCCAACGGTTCCCGCCAACGCTCGGGCACGGCCGGCGAACCGCTGTAGATGATCGACGACGCGTCGGTGCCGATCGTCTGGGGCACCGCGTACACCGCCCCGTGCAGGTACTCGGCACCGTTCGCCGCAGCCCACTCGGCCAGTTCACGCGCTTCGCCGGGCGTGCCGGAGGTGAGGTTCACCAGCGCCCGCCCGCGCACGTCCACACCGCGCAGGACCTCTTGCGCCGCTTGGTGGTCGAGCACGGCGACGACCACGAGCCGATTGGCCGCCACCGCCTCCGCCGCACTGCCGGCGACGGTCGCCGCGAGCCCGGCAGCCTTGGCCGCGGACCGGTTCCAGACCGTCACGGGGTGGCCCGCCCGCACGAACGCCTCCGCCAACGCGCGTCCGAGGTTTCCCAGTCCCAGCACGGTGATCGCTTCAGATGTCATGCGTCCAGCCTCGCCGCGCGTGATCACCCCGACCAGTGACCGGAATGACCACCACCACCAAATTCCTGCCATAGGCTGGACCGCATGAGCGCTGGATCCGTCGCCCTGATCGTGCCCAGCGACTTCGGCGTGGCCGACCTCTACGAACTGGGCGTCCCGGCAGCCGTCTTCGGCACTCCGCAGCCCGACCTCGCCGACCCCTGGTACGAGTTGTGGTTGTGCGGCACCGGTTCCCGCACACACGACACCAAGCCGGGCTTCACGCTGCACAGCACTCACGGCCTGGACGACGTCGTGCGCGCGGACACCGTCATCGTGTCGTGGGTGCCGGACGAGGTCATCGAGGACAACGCGCCCGTTCCACCCGATCTGGTCTCCGCGCTGCGCCAGGCCCACGACAACGGCGCACGGATCGTCTCGGCATGCGTCGGCGCGTACGCGTTGGCCGAAGCCGGCCTGCTGGACGGCAAGAGGGCCACCGCGCACTGGATGCACACCGCCCTGCTGGCCGAGCGCTACCCGAAGGTCCAGGTCGACGACTCGCAGCTCTACGTCGACGAGGGAGACGTGCTGACCAGCGCAGGCATGTCCGCGGGTCTGGACGTCTGTCTGCACCTGGTGCGCCGCGACCTGGGCGCCCACGTGGCGAGCCAGCTCGCCCGCCGGATGGTCGTGCCGGGACACCGGCCGGGCCACCTCGGCCAGTTCGTCGACCTGCCGGTGCCCGCGAGCGACGAGCAAGGGCTGACACCGGTGCTCGACTGGGCTCGTGCCCGCCTGGACGAGCCGCTGACGATCGACGACCTGGCGCGCAGGGCCGCGATGAGCCCGCGGACCTTCTACCGCAGGCTCCAGGCCACCACGGGCACGACACCGTTGCAGTGGCTGCTGAACGAGCGCATCACCAGGGCGCAGGTGCTGCTGGAGTCCACCGACCTGCCGTTGGAGAAGGTCGCCGCGCTGAGCGGCATCGGCACGGCCAACAACCTCCGCCACCACTTCCTGAAGCAGGTGGGGCAGTCCCCCGGCGACTACCGCCGCACCCGTCGCTGAACAGCAGAAAGGCCCCCGGCGAACCGGGGGCCTTTCTCAGCTAGCTGTGAACCGGCGAGGCTCAGGCCTCGTCCACCAGCATGTTGCGGGTGCGGTTCGGGTCGACCGGGATGCCGGGGCCCATCGTCGTGGAGACGGTGACCTTCTTGACGTACCGGCCCTTGGCCGCGGACGGCTTGGCGCGGAGCACCTCGTCCAGCGCGGCCGCGTAGTTCTCGACCAGCTTCTCGGAGTCGAACGACACCTTGCCGATGACGAAGTGCAGGTTGGCCTGCTTGTCAACGCGGAAGTTGATCTTTCCGCCCTTGATGTCGTTGACGGCCTTGGCGACCTCGGGGGTCACGGTGCCGGTCTTGGGGTTCGGCATCAGGCCACGCGGGCCGAGGATGCGGGCGATGCGGCCGACCTTCGCCATCTGGTCGGGGGTCGCGATCGCGGCGTCGAAGTCGAGCCAGCCACCCTGAATGCGCTCGATCAGGTCCTCGGAGCCGACAGCGTCCGCACCGGCGGCCTCGGCCTCAGCGGCCTTGTCACCGGTTGCGAAGACGATCACGCGGGCGGTCTTGCCCGTACCGTGCGGCAGATTCACGGTGCCGCGGACCATCTGGTCGGCCTTGCGAGGGTCGACGCCGAGGCGAATCGCGACCTCGACGGTGGCGTCCAGCTTCACCTTGGACGTTTCCTTGGCGAGCTTGGCGGCCTCCAGCGGCGAGTACAGCCGCTCCCGGTCCACCAGCTCGGCGGCGGCCTTGTAGGCCTTGCTGCGCTTCATAACTCTGTCCTTAATTGCTGTGGATCAGTCGTGGTTCGTGAGCCGCGCTCGGCTCTCCCACGCTTTCAAAGGGGGTGCGATCAGCCTTCGACCGTGATGCCCATGGAACGGGCGGTGCCGGCGATGATCTTCGCGGCCTGGTCGATGTCGTTCGCGTTCAGGTCGACCATCTTGGTCTGCGCGATCTGACGCACCTGCTCCATGGTCACCTTGGCGACCTTGACGCGGTGCGGCTCGCCGCTGCCCTTGTCGACACCAGCGGCGGCGAGGATGAGTCGCGCGGCCGGCGGCGTCTTCAGCTTGAAGTCGAACGAGCGGTCTTCGTACACGGAGATCTCAACCGGCACGACCTGACCGCGCTGCGACTCGGTCGCGGCGTTGTAGGCCTTGCAGAACTCCATGATGTTGACGCCGTGCTGACCAAGCGCGGGACCGACGGGCGGCGCCGGGTTGGCGGCACCAGCCTTGATCTGCAGCTTGATGATCGCTGACAGCTTCTTCTTCTTGGGAGGCATTGTCCGTACTTCCTGTTATTGCGGTGTCCGCGCGCGGCTCTGCCAGCCGCAGCGTGGCCGATCGGTCTCCCTCGCGGGAGACCGCTCAGATCTTGGAGACCTGGCTGAACGACAGCTCGACCGGCGTCTCCCGGCCGAAGATCGACACCAGGACCTTCAGCTTCTGGCCGTCCGCGTTGACCTCGCTGATCGTCGCGGGCAACGTGGCGAACGGGCCGTCCATGACGGTGACCGACTCGCCGACCTCGAAGTCGACCTCGATCGTCGGCTTCGACACGGTGGTGGAAGCGGCCTTCTTGCCCTCGGCCGGCTTCTGCTCCTGCTGCGGGAGCAGGAACTTCAGCACCTCGTCGATCGTGAGGGGCGAGGGCTTCGAGGTGGCTCCGACGAACCCGGTCACGCCCGGCGTGTTGCGGACGGCGCTCCAGGACGCGTCGGTGAGCTCCATGCGGACCAAGATGTAGCCGGGCAGCACCTTGCGCTGCACCAGCTTGCGCTGGCCGTTCTTGATCTCGGTGACCTCTTCGGTCGGCACCTCGACCTGGAAGATGTAGTCCTCCATGTCGAGCGTGTGGATACGAGTCTCGAGGTTCGCCTTGACCTTGTTCTCGTAACCGGCGTACGAGTGCACGACGTACCAGTCGCCGGGCGCGTGGCGCAGGGCCTGACGCAGCTCTTCGGCGGGGTCGGCGATCTCTTCGTCGATCGGGGTCTCGTCGATGGCGAGGACGTCGACGTCCTCGGCCTCGTCGGTGTCCTCGGAGTCCACGTCTTCGGAGTCCACAGCCGCCGACTCGACCGTCTCGTCGGCCGCGGTGTCCTCGGACACCTCGTCGTCGATGAGGTCGGTCTTCTCCTGGGCGTCAACGCCGTTGTCGGAGCTCACTGTGGATCTCGCTTCCTGGTTGCAGCGGCAGCTGTCCGGCTCAGCCGAACAACTCGAAAACAGCCGCGCCGAAGCCGAGGTCGAGAGCCCACACCAGCGCAACCATGAAGACCACGAACACCATGACCACGCCGGTGTACGTGATGAGCTGCTTGCGCGTCGGCCAGATCACCTTGCGGAGTTCGCCGACGACCTCGCGGATGTAGCGGAAGCCCCGCCCGATCAGCGAGGGACGCTTCTCCTGTCCTTCACGGGTCTTGGTCGGGCGACCCTTCTTCGCGTCCTCGTCCGAAGCCTCGGACTTGGCGACGCTCTTCTTCGACTCAGCGCTGCTGCCGTCCTTGCGGGCGGCCGGGCGAGAGGAGGCACGACGTTCACGTCGCGCCGCAGCAGTGGACGGCCGGACAGCGCCTTCGCGCTCCTCCGGCTGGTCCTGCTCGCGGCCCTCGCTCATGCCGTCCTCCACTCCACCCATGACGCGCTTCGACAGCAGGGGCGACAGGACTTGAACCTGCAACCTGCGGTTTTGGAGACCGCTGCTCTGCCAGTTGAGCTACACCCCTTTGAGATCCCGGATGGGGATCCCCTGGCCCAAGCAGGAAGTGTACGGGAGCCTGTCCCGTCCATTCCAACCAGACCGCTCAAGCACTTGCCGAGCGGCCTGTCGCACAGCCTACCCATAGCCGGACCGAGAACACGAATCAGGGTCGTGCAACCGCGCACCGCTGCGCGCCCGAATCCGGCGTGAGCACGGCAAACACCACCGGACCGGGTCGTCCGGTGGTGTTCTTGATCACAAGATCAGCCGACGCGCACGCGGGCGAACGCACCCGTCAACACCGACTTGCCGTCAAAAGCCGCGTTGATGTTGACCTTCACAGTTCCGTCCCCGAGGTCCTTGGTGACCTTCGCGGTGACCTCGACCAGCGCGCCCTCACCGTCGTTCGGCACCACGACGGGCCGCCCGAACCGGCACCCGTACTCGACGATCGCGCCGGGGTCGCCGATCCACTCCGCGACGATCCGCGAGGCCACGGCCATGGTCAGCATGCCGTGCGCGATCACGTCCGGCAGGCCGACGTCCTTGGCCGTCTTCTCGTTCCAGTGGATGGGGTTGAAGTCCAGCGAGGCGCCCGCGTACCGCACCAGGTCGTCGCGCTTGAGGCGCACGGACAGCGCCGGCAGTTCGGTCCCGACCTCGGTGTTCACTGCTGCGCTCACGCGTCTTCTCCCCTCACGACGAGCATCGACTTGGCGGTGGCGACGAGCTCACCGTCGACCGTGCTGATCTCCGTCCGCACGGTCACCATGTCGTTGCCCATGCGGGACGTGATGGAGTCGATGTGCGCGGTGCTGACGAGCTGGTCGCCCGCGGTGATCGGCCGGTGGTGCGTGAAGTTCTGGTCGCCGTGCACGACGCGGCTGTAGTCGAGCTTCAACTCCGGGTCGAACATGACCGTCTCGTTCGTCTTCATCGACACGACGATCGCGAACGTGGGCGGCGCGATGACGTCCCTGTGCCCCAACGCCTTCGCCGCTTCGGCGTCGCGGTAGGCCGGGCTGGTCGCGCCGATGGCGTCGGCGAACTCGCGGATCTTCTCGCGGCTCACGTCGTACGGCTGCGACGGCGGATAACTGCGTCCGATGAAGGCGGGGTCAAGAGGCACCTGAAGAGCCTATATGCGACGAGGCCCGCCCCACGTGTGGGACGGGCCTCGGTCGAAAGCCGCTACGCGCTCAGCGGGTTTCCTTGTGCGCGCGGTGCGTCTTGCAGTTCGGGCAGAACTTCTTGACCTCCAGGCGGTCCGGGTCGTTGCGCCGGTTCTTCCTGGTGATGTAGTTCCGGTGCTTGCACTCCTCGCACGCGAGGGTGATCTTCGGACGTACGTCGGTTGCAGCCACGGTCCTTGCCTTCCTGAGAGCACACGAGACCCCGTGGAACCCAGTCCGGGCTTACCGTCTGGCGGGGCGGGCGACGAAGTCGCCCGAGGGATCTTGCTGAGTAGCGGTGGCCGGACTTGAACCGGCGACACAGCGATTATGAGCCGCTTGCTCTACCAACTGAGCTACACCGCTTTACACAACTCAAGCCGCAGCGCTCAGCACTGCGGCCAGTTGTAGAGCCCCTTTACGGAATCGAACCGTAGACCTTCTCCTTACCATGGAGACGCTCTGCCGACTGAGCTAAAGGGGCCAGCTCTTCGTTCCTGCTGACACGTAGAACTCTACAACACGCCTCAACCAAGAACGAAATCCGGGGGTCCCCTTAGTGGACCAAGGTGAGCACCGTCTCATCGCGAGCACCCCTGACCTGCACCGTTCGTGCGCGCAGCCACGCCTCGAAGCGGTCCTCGGACAGCGGCCGGGAGATCAGGTATCCCTGCGCGACGTCGCAGCCCATCCCGACCAGCTGGTCGCGAGCGGCGTCGTCTTCCACGCCCTCCGCGACCACGACGAGACCGAGCGAGTGCCCGAGCTCCACGATCGACCGGACCACGGCCATGTCGCCGAGGTCCGTGCCCATCCCGAGCACGAACGACTTGTCGATCTTCACCTCGTCGACCGGCAGCTGGCGCAGGTAGGCCAGCGAGGAGTACCCGGTGCCGAAGTCGTCGACCGCCAGCACGACGCCGATCGCGTGCAGGCGCCGCAGCACCGGCAGGGCGCGCTCGGGATCGGCCATGACGCCCGATTCGGTGAGCTCGAAGGTCAGCAGACCCGAAGGCACGTCGTGGCGTTCCAGAGCGGCTTCCACGCGGTTCGGGAAGTCCTCGTCGCCCAGCGTCCGCACCGACAGGTTCACCGCGATGGACATCCGCAGGCCGCGGTCGAGCCAGCGGCGGACGCGTTCGAGCGCCCTGTCCATCACGAAGTCCGTCAGCACGTCCACGAGCCCGGTGGCCTCGACGGCCGGCACGAACTCGTCCGGGTCGACGCGGCCGAACTCCGGATGTGTCCAGCGCACCAACGCCTCCGCGCCGACGACCTGACGTGACGGCAGCGCGACCTTCGGCTGGTAGTGCACCGAGATCTGGCCCGTCTCGACGGCCTGGCGGAACTGCGTGACGAGCTGGAAGCGGCGCAGGAACAGGTGGCCCATCGACGGCGCGTAGGCCTTCACGGGCGTGCCCTCGGAAGTGGCGCGCACGGCGACGTCTGCCCGTTGCAGCAACACGTCGGGATCCGGGTCCTCGGTCTCGGAGTCCGCTTTGGACGCGTAGCCCACCACCGCGGAGGCCTCGACGGTCAGGCGGTCGACGGGGTACGGCACGGAAAGGCCTGCGCGCAGCCGTTCCGCGGTCTCGTGGGCCGTGGCGGCGCGTTCGTCGTCGAGGTACGCGGCGAACGCGCCGCCCTCGAGCCGGGCGAGCGGCACGTCGGGGCCGAGCGCGTCGCGCAGCCTGCGTCCGGCGGCGACGACCATGCGGTTGCCCCAGGCCTGGCCCAGCGCATCGGAGACCGTCGACAGGATGTCGAGGTCGATGCGCAGCACCACTCCCCTCTGGGACTCGCGCAGCGGTTCGGCGCACGCCTCGCGGAGGCCCGCGCGGTTGAGCAGGCCGGTCAGCGGGTCGTGGTAGGCGTCGTGCCTCAGGCGGGCCAGCAGGCGCCGGTTGTCGACGGCCGTGGCGAGGTGCGAGGCCAAGGTCCTGAGCAGCTGGATGTCGGCCTTGCCGAAACCGCGCCAGCGCGAGAGCCGGTCGTGGGCCTCGACGGCGCCGAGCAACTGGGTCGCGCCGCGCAACGGGACGACCAGCGCCTCCTGGGCGTCGCGGCGCAGGAGGGCCTCGGTGACGTCCTCGGTCGCGTCCGCCACGCGGTAGTAGCGGACGTGCGTGCCGGGCAACTGCAGCACCGGGTCTTCGCGCACGGCACGCGGGTCCGTCGCGGTCATCTCCTCGGGCAGCGGTTCGCCGGCGACGAGGGTGATCATGGCTTCCTGCGGGTCGGTGCGCAGGCGCAGCACGACCCTGTTCGCGTTGAGCTGTTCGCGGATGCGTTCCGCGATGAGCTGCCACTCGTCCTCTTCGACGCCCGTGGTGAGGTCGTCGTCGGGCTGGCGCGGGCCGGTGCCGTGCTGGCCCGACCTCGCGACGCGGAGGCTGACCTCGCTCAACGCCTCCAGGTCGCGCTGTTCGCGCAGCAGCCCGGAGTAGGCGAGGTAGGTGGCCACGATGCCCGCGAGCACCAGGATGATCAGGACGCCGCCCCACGCGGTGGTGGCGACGATCTGGTAGCCGACGAGGCCGATCGAGGTGTTCAGCAGGGCCACGACCAGCGTCTGCAGCACGAGCCGCAGGCTGTTGCCCACGCGCATCGACTTGCCCATGAGGCGCAACGCGCAGAGGCCCAGCACGCTCGCGAGCATCGGCACGGTGATCGTGCCGACGAAGGCGCCCGCCCAGAACGGTCCGCCCGCTCCGATCATCCGGTTCACGGCCTCCGCGGCGGCGAACGCCACGGAGATCTCCATGAACATGAGGCCCGCGTTGTAGACGGCGCGGTCGAGGATCCGCCTGCCGAGCAACGTGCCCACGCCCGCGACCACGTGCGCGGCGAGCACGACCTCGAACGGGGCGACCAGCAGGCCGAGGACCAGCGGGATCTCCGTGAAGGAGATCGTCCACGCGACGCCGCTGCGGACGTCGACGTTGATCGCGAGCTGTTCCGCCAGCAGGAAGCCGACGACCAAGAGGGGGCCGATCCAGAACAGGGAGGTGGTCTCCCGCTCCGGGAGCCATGCCGCGACCATGCCCGCGCAGACGACGCCTGCCACCAGGAGGGTGACGGCGAACGCGCTGAAAGCGCGGTTGGTCGACTTGGCCGACCAGGCGGCCGAGTCCGACACGGGGGCCGACGCTCGGTCGGACATCCAGCCTCCTCGTCGGCCTGGGTGGGGGAACCTCTAGGCGTGACTGAGGGGTCCCGCACTTGGCGATCAGGACCCCTCCAGGGGCACCAATGTACCCCGCTCGGGGGACGAAATGGCAGGTCGAGCACGTTTGGTGACGTCGATTCACCCAGACGTGGTTAGACGGTGAGCCGTCCTCGGAGCACCGTCACGGCCTGCCCGGAGAGCAGCACGCGATCTTGCGCGAGGGTGGCCCTGACGAACCCGCCGCGCGGCGACGCCTGCTCCGCGAGCAGGTCAGCGCGCTGGAGCCGAGGCACCCAATAGGACGCAAGGGTGCAGTGGGCCGATCCGGTGACGGGGTCCTCCGGCACGCCGACCGACGGGTAGAAGCACCGGCTGACGACGTCCGCATCACCGTCTCCGACCGCCGTCACGATTACTCCCCGTGACGGAATTTGTGCCAGTCCTTGGACGTCGGGTCGCACGGAACGGACCTCCGCGGCGCTCTCCAACTCGATCAGGAAGTCGAAGCGCCCACGTGACACGGACTTGATCGTCGCATGTGGCAGCGCTTCCGCTAGACCGATTGGCGGGTCAGTCAACTTCGGGGGGTCCGCGGGGAAGTCCATCCGCACCCATCCATCGTCATTCCATCGTCATTTGTGCATGTGAGCACGCCGCTACGCGTGGTGAACGACTGCTCGCCGCCCAGCACGTGCGCGGTGGCGAGCGTGGCGTGCCCGCAGAGGTCCACCTCGGCCTCCGGCGTGAACCAGCGGAGGTGGTTGTCGGGCGTGACGAAGGCGGTTTCGGCGTGCTTCATCTCGGCCGCGACGGCCTGGAGCCAGGCGTCGTCGCGCGGTTCGGCGAGGAGGACGACCCCGGCGGGGTTGCCCGCGAAGGGCCGGTCGGTGAACGCGTCCACGACGAAGATCTCCACAGGGCCGACCCTGCCATGGTCGGATGGGGCGTGACCGAGATCTTTTCCTTCACCGAGACGGATCCGGATTCGCTGGGGGCGACCTGGGGACCGCTGCGCCTGCACCGGCTGACCTGGCGGCCCGGCTGCGACCTGCCCGCGTTGCTCGACGAGTGGGAGCCCCGGCTCACGCACCCCGGCGACACCGACACCGCGGCGGTGGTGACGCTGCCGAGCCACGCCGACGTGCTGCCGTTGGTCCACCGCGGTTTCGCGCCTCTCACCGTGGTCGCCGAGCGCCTGGCCGGCCGCTCCCCCGCGCCGCGGCCGTCCGGTGTGGAGGTGCGGGCGGCGACCCGTGCCGACCTGGACGTCGCGGTCGAGCTGAACCTGCACACGGTCCGGTACGACACCACGTTCGGCATGGTCACCGAACGCCCGAACACGGCGGAGCACCTCCGGACGGCGCTCGCCGAGGTGCTCGAGCGCGACCACGAGGCGATGTGGCTCGCGGTCGACGGCGGCACGCCCGTCGGCATGATCTACGTCGACATGCCGCAGGACGCCGGGTGGATGGAGCGGTTCACCTCGGCGCGCCCGTTCGCGTATCTCGCCCATCTCGGCGTAAGGCCCGATGTGCGAGGCACGGGCGCAGGCAGCGCTCTCGTGGCACACGCGCACTCGGTGCTGGACGACGCCGGAGTGGCGTCCACGCTGCTCCACCACGCCCTGCCGAACCCGCGTTCGACGCCGTTCTGGTACTCGAACGGCTACCGCCCGCGCTGGACGGTGTGGGTCCGCCGCCCGGCGTTGCGCGCTTCCACCGGCGTGTCTTCGCAACCCGAACGGCCTAGTGAGACATGATCTACCCGTTCACACAAGCGAAGAACCCGAACGAACCCGTACTTGTGGAACGAATCCGACCTCTATTTCGACAAAGGGGTAAGTGATTCGGACACCACTCCTGGGGGGTCGAGATGGAACTCAGCGGAAGAGCGAGGGCGATGCTGCGGGCTGTCGCCGCGGGACGTGCCGAGGTGACAGGCGGTACCGAGCCCGACCTGTACGTCGACGGGCTGCCCTGTTGCGACCGGACGGCGACGCACGACCTCGTGCACGCGGGCCTGCTGCGCCCCTCGCAGCCGACGAGTTTCGGTCTCCGGGTCTGCGCGGAACTGACCGACGACGGCCGGGCGGCACTCGCCGCCAGCTGACCGGCGTGTTGATCGCCCAATGATCGAACATTTGTTCGACATGGGGTACGCTTCGCGCTGAAGCCGGCACGCAAGAGAGAGGAAGCTCTTGCGCGCCGGCTTCTCCTTTTCCGGCGCAGACCTCAGGCGCTGATCCCCTGGCCGAGCCCGCCGTCGACCGCGAGCTCGGCGCCCGTGGTGAACGTGGCCTCGAAAGCCAGGAACAGCACGGCGCTCGCGACCTCGTCCATCGAGCCGTGGCGCTTGAGCGGCGTGATGCGGTCGCCCTCCTCCTTGAACTGCTGGAGGACCTCCTCGGGCACACCCGTGACGCCCATCGACGGCGTGTCGATGAAGCCGGGGCTGACGACGTTCACCCGGACGTTCCTGGGCGCGAGCTCCGCGGCGAGTCCCCGTGCGAACGCCCGCACCGCCGCCTTCGCACCCGCGTAGACGCTCAGGCCCGGCGACCCGAGCACGGTGGCGACGCTCGTGGTGAAAACGATCGAACCGCCGTCCTTGACCAACGGTGCGAGGTGCTGCGCCGTGAAGAAAGCGCCCTTGGTGTTCACGTCGAACGTGCGGTCGTAGTCGGCCTCGGTGGTCTCGTCGAACGGCGTGAGGGTGGAGAACCCGACGTTGACGAACAGCAGGTCGATGTCCTGGAACCGTTGCGCGACCTCGGTTTTGAGGTTGGCGATGTCGTCGAGGTTCGTCGCATCGGACGCGATGGCGTGCGCCTTGAGGCCTTCGGCCTGCGAGGTCGTGCGACCGGTCAGCACGACCTCGACGCCGTTGTCGACCAGCATCTCCACCGTCGCCCGCCCCATGCCGTGCGTGCCGCCCGTGACGACGGCCTTCTTGCCCAGGTACTTCACTTCCGGATCTCCTCGATGACGCTCGCGATGCTGTGGTTGCCGTGGCCGTTGCTCTGCGCGCGCTCGAACAGCGCGTGCAATGCCTGCGGCAGGGTGGTGTCGAGGCCTTGTTCCGCGTTGGCCTCGGTGAGCAGGCGCAGCCCGGACACGTTGATGTCCAACGCGGACACGTCGGTCTCGTAGCTCCTGGTTTTCGTCTGCTCGCCCATCTCGGGCAGGAGGGTGCTCATCTCGTTGAGCCAGCTCATGGCCATGGGCGTGAACGTGCGCGGCTCGATGCCCTCGCTGCCCATGAGCGCGACCGCCTGCAGGTAGCCGCCGAACACGGACCACATGAGGCCGAGCAGCGCCAGGTCGTACAGCGCCGCGAGCCCGGCGTCCTCCCCGACGTGCACCGGCTCGCCGAACGCGTCGAGCACGTGGTGGTTCTCGTTGCCGCTGAACAGGATCCTGGCCTGCGGCGTGCCGATCTGCTGCGGCACCGCCATGATCACGCCGTCGACGTACTCGACCCCGTTGTCCTCCGCCCACCGCGCGGTCCTGCGGGCTTCGTCCGGCGTGCCGGACGTCAGGTTGACGAGCGTCTTGATCTCACCGGTGAGCAACGGCTGCTGGACGTCGTACGTCGACAGGCAGGTGACGACGACGTCGCTCTTGAACGCTTCTTGTGGCGTGGCAACGCTTCTGGCGTTCGGGATGGTTTTCGGCGTGCGGTTCCACACGGTCACTTCGTAGCCCTCTTCGACGAGGGCGTTGGCGAGCGCGCTGCCCATCCGGCCGAGGCCGAGCACGCTCACGGTTTCCTTGGTCCCCATGCCGAGAATGCTCGTTGCGGCACTGACTTCTCGACAAGTACCTACTATTTTGTCAGGTACCCACTTTTCGGTAAGGATCCTGATGAAGCCACGAAATTACGTCTGCGGCCTCGACGCGGCGATCGACGTGATCGGCGGCCGCTGGAAGGCGCTGATCCTGTGGGCGCTGCACGAGGGCCCCGTGCGCACGGGCGAACTGCGCCGGTCCGTCTCCGGCATCAGCGAGAAGATGCTGATCCAGGTGCTGCGCGAGATGGAGGCGGACGAGATCGTGCACCGCGAGGTGTTCCACGAGGTCCCGCCCCGCGTCGAGTACTCGCTGACGCCGCTCGGCGTGCGGCTGAACGAGGCGCTGCTGCCGTTGGGCGACTGGGGCGAGGACAACATGCGGGCGATCGCCCGGCGCCGCGGCATCGAACCGGCGCCGCGGCACTGAGTTCTTGTTACCGGTCGAGATACACGACGGTCGCGTCGTCCGAAATCTTCTGGCGCGGCCACTCCACGGCTTTGGCGTCTTCCTTTTCGACCGCGCGCATTTTGCGGATGAGGTCGTCCGGCCCGTTCGCCGCCATCAGTTCGAGAGCCTGACGCCAATCGAAGAGGTCGAACAGGTCGACCGCCCGAGCAGCGCCGTCGGACAGGATCGCCACTCGCCGCACATCGGACAGCGACACCTCGCCGGTCAGCGCGTGCTCGACGTCAGCGGCCTTCGCCCCGGCCGTCCGGTTCGTCTGCGTGTCGCTCACCACGAGCAACTCGCGCTTGGTGTCGATCACGACCGTGGCGTCCCCGAGCACCAGGTACCGCAGCACGTCGTCCTTGATCTGCACCACCGCGATCGCCACGCTGGGCGAGTCCGGGTGATCGAGGTCGCACGTGCCCGAGTGCAGCCCGGCGGCCTGCGCGATCGCCTCCCGCAGAGCCCCGGCGGGCTCCAGGTGGGCGAACCGCAGGATCTCCGCGGACAGCTGGTCGGCGAACCACCCGACCCCGTGCTCGCACCCCGTCTCGGGCTTGGCCGTCACGCCGTCGAGCACGGCGAGCAGGTTCGGCCCGACCAGGGCCCGGTCCTCGCTCGGCGCGGTCGTCCGGCCGGCCTCGGTTGCCATCTGCGTGCGCACTGAGATCTCCTCGGTCCGGCCTCACGAAGCTGCGCGCGAACGCTATCAAGGTCGATCAGGCCGGTGACCGCACCGAGGACGAGAGGGTTCGGTCAGGCCGTGTGGTTGGCGATCACGAGTTCGGCGACGAGGTCGTCCCGCAACGCGAACCGGTAGTCGAGTTCGGCGACACCACCCGGGAAGGTGCCCTCGAGCCGCACGGTCACCACCCAGTGGGCGTCGTCGACGCGGTGAGCGCCGATCTGTTCGGTCGTGTACTCGAACTCGGACCCGGCGTCCCGCAGGAACGCGTGGACCTCCTCCCGGCCGCGGAAGGTCTCGTCCTGGTCGACGACCACCACGTCCTCGGTGAGGAACGACGAGGCGGTATCGGCGTCGCGGACGACGTGGGCGGCGAAGAACTCGCGCACGGTGGTGGGGAGCAGATCGGTGTGCTGTGTCATGACCCCACCGTGCGACCTCACGGCGCGGGAGGGTCAAGCCGTGGAGTCTCCCCCGGGGAGAGAGTCCAGAATGCGGAGGTGCTGACCATCGGGGAGTTCTCGCGGCTGACCCACCTGAGCGTGCGGACCCTTCGCCGGTACCACGAAGCGGCCCTGCTAGAGCCCGCCGTGGTCGACGAGTTCACCGGTTACCGCTACTACGCCGTCGACCAGATCCCGACCGCACAGGTCATCCACCGGCTCCGCGAACTCGACGTCCCCCTGAACGACGTGCAGCGAATCCTCCGCACATCCGACCCCGGTGTCCGGGCGGCCCTGGTCGCGGACCACCTGCAACGCCTCGAGGACGAGCTCGACCGCACCAGAGCCGCGGTCGTGTCGCTGCGGCGCCTGCTCAGGCCAGACCCCGCGCCGATCGACGTCTCACTGCGCGCCGAGCCCGCCAGGACGGTCGCGGCGGTGGAGGCGGTGGTCGAGCACCGCGACGTCGAGGCCTGGTTCGCGGGCGCGATGGCCGAACTTTCGGCGGCCGTCGGCGACACCGCGTCCGGGCCACCGGGCGGCAACTACGACAACGCCCTCTTCGAACAGGAGCGCGGTTATGCACTCGTCTACCTGCCGACCGCGGCGCCCCCTCGCATTGGACGCGTGCACCCCGCGACCCTCCCGGCCGTGGAACTGGCCGTCACCACCCATGCCGGTGAGCACGACGGCATCGACGTCACCTACGGCGCGCTCGGGACGTGGGTGGTGGAGAACGCGATGTCGGTGGCCGGGCCGGTGCGGGAGGTCTACCTCGTCGGCCCCCGTGACTCGAGCGATCCCGCCGCGTGGCGCACCGAGATCGGCTGGCCGGTCTTTCGCGTCACCTGAAGGTTCGGTGTGGAGTGCGGAATCGACCGTCACCACGCAATTAGGGCGTGGGCAGGCCACAGCCTGAAGGTGCTGCTGCGCACGTACGGCAGCGCTAGGCGGACCGCCGCCGCCGAACTTCGGTACGTCCTCGGTACAGCCATTCGGAGAACGCCGGTTCGAGCCGTACACGACCGGACAGCACTAGAAAGGCCCCGTGACCAGAACTTCCTGGTCACGGGGCCTTTCTCACTGCTGTGGCGGGTAGAGGATTCGAACCTCTGTAGCTTTCGCGACGGATTTACAGTCCGCTCCCATTGGCCGCTCGGGCAACCCGCCCCACACCGTCGTAACGGTGCGGGCAGAACAATACATAACCCCTTCGGGGCGCCCCAAATCGGGGTACCCCAGTAGCATCGACGCTGGCTGTGACCCCGAGATCGTTGAGGAGTGAAGTCGTGGCGGACCCGTCGTTCGACGTGGTGAGCAAGGTGGACCGGCAGGAGGTCGACAACGCGCTCAACCAGGCGGCCAAGGAGCTGAGCAATCGCTTCGACTTCCGGGGGACCAACACCACGGTGGCCTGGGCCGGCGAGGAGGCGATCACCTTCACCTCCGAGACGGAGGAGCGCTGCAAGGCGGCGATCGACGTCTTCCAGGAGAAGCTGGTCAAGCGCAACATCTCGATGAAGGCGTTCGAGGTGGGCGAGCCCGCGGTGTCCGGGAAGGTGTTCAAGGTCACGGGAAACCTCGTGCAGGGCATCACGTCCGAGAAGGCCAAGGAGATCGCCAAGAAGATCCGCGACGAGGCGCCCAAGGGCGTTCAGGCGCAGATCCAGGGCGACCAGTTGCGGGTGTCCGGCAAGAAGAAGGACCACCTGCAGGACGTCATCGCACTGCTGAAGGGCTCCGACTTCGGCATCGCCCTCCAGTTCACCAACTACCGGTGAAGGGCATCGTCCTCGCCGGCGGCAGCGGGACGCGCCTGCACCCGATCACGCAGGCCGTCTCGAAGCAGCTGCTGCCGGTGTACGACAAGCCGATGATCTACTACCCGTTGTCGGTGCTCATGCTGGCCGGCATCCGGGAAGTGCTGATCATCAGCACCCCGACCGACTTACCGCTGTTCCGGCGGCTGCTCGGCGACGGGTCCCAGTGGGGCATGGCCTTCTCCTACGCGGAGCAGGCCGCCCCGAACGGGCTCGCGGAGGCGTTCGTCATCGGGGCCGGCTTCGTCGGGGACGACGACGTGGCGCTGGTGCTGGGCGACAACATCTTCTACGGCCAGGGCTTCTCCACCACGCTGCGGCACCACGCGTCCACTTTGGACGGGTGCGTGCTGTTCGGGTACCAGGTGAAGGACCCCGAGCGGTACGGCGTGGGCGAGGTCGACGCGACGGGCAGGCTGCTGTCCATCGAGGAGAAGCCCGCGAAGCCGAAGTCGAACAGGGCCATCACCGGGCTCTACTTCTACGACAACGGTGTGGTGGACGTCGCACGGAACCTCAAGCCGTCGCCCCGCGGCGAGCTGGAGATCACCGACGTCAACCTGCACTACCTGCGCGACGGGCGGGCTCAGCTCGTCGACCTGAGCCGCGGGTTCGCGTGGCTCGACACCGGCACGCACGACTCGCTGCTCGAGGCCGGGCAGTTCGTGCAGGTGCTGGAGCACCGGACGGGCGTGCGCATCGCGTGTCCCGAGGAGATCGCGCTGCGCATGGGCTTCATCTCCGCGCAGGAGTGCTACGCGCTCGGCGAGAAGCTCGGCAAGTCCGGGTACGGCGAGTACCTCATGGCCGTGGCGAAGGCCGGGCGCTAGCGCCTGGCCATCTCCTCGAGCCTGCGGATGCGGTCGGCGATCGGCGGGTGGGTCGAGAACCACTTGGCGAACTGTTCCCCCGAGCGGAACGGGTTCGCGATCATCAGGTGGCTCTGCGACACCACCTCCGGTTCCGGCGCGAGCGGCGCCGCCCGCGTCCCCAGTTCGATCTTGCGCAACGCACTGGCGAGCGCCAGCGGGTCGCCGGTGAGCTCGGAGCCGGACTGGTCCGCCTGGAACTCGCGCGAGCGGCTCACGGCCAGGCGCACGACGGTGGCCGCGATCGGGCCGAGCAGCGCGATCAGCAGCAGCCCCAGCGGGCCGGGGCCCTCGTCGTCCGAGTCGCCGCCGCCGAAGATGCTCGCGAACATGGCCAGGTTGGCCAGCATCGTGATCACGCCGGCCAAGGCGCCGGCCACGCAGCTGATCAGGATGTCGCGGTTGTAGACGTGCGCGAGCTCATGGCCGAGCACGGCGCGCAGTTCGCGTTCGTCGAGCAGGTCCAGGATGCCCGTGGTGCAGCACACGGCGGCGTTGCGCGGGTTGCGGCCCGTCGCGAACGCGTTCGGTGCGGCCGTGGGGCTCAGGTAGAGCCTGGGCATGGGCTGGCGCGCCTTCTGCGACAGCTCCCGCACGATCGCGTAGAGCACTGGTTGCTCCACTTGCGACACGGGCACCGCCCGCATCGCGCGCAGCGCGAGCTTGTCCGAGTTGAAGTACGCGTAGGCGTTCACGCCCAAGGCCAACATCAGGCCGATGACCAGTGCCGTGCGGCCGAACAAGCTGCTGACCAGCACGATCAGCGCGCTCATCCCACCGAGCAGCACAGCCGTCTTCAACCCGTTGAAGTGCTTGTGCACGGTTCCGCCTCCGGGTTTTACGTCCTACCCCTCAACGAACCAGGGCGCCTGCCGGTTCCTGTGGCGGTTTCGGGCGCGGCCTCCGCGGCCGGGTCGAGCGCGGGCGGTGGCGGCACCTTCTCGACCCACGTGGACAGCACGTCCCGTTCGTGGACGAGCTCCGCGACGGCGCCCTCGCCGTCGATCGAGCCCGTTCCGGGGTAGCCGAACTCCGGCGCCCAGTGCAGGGCGTCGAACGGGCACACCTCGACGCAGATGCCGCAGTAGAGGCACTGGCCGTAGTCGATCGCGAACCGGTCGAGCACGTTGCGGCTGCGCGGGCGGGCGCTGCCGGGCTGCTCCTCGACCTCGGTGTGCGACGTGATGTGGATGCACCAGTCAGGACATTCGCGCGCGCAGATCATGCAGACCGTGCAGTTGGCCTCCAACAGCGCGATGACGCCCCTCGTGCGTGGTGGCAGGTTCGTCACGACGGGCTCTCCTCTTCACGGCGCGGGCCCCACGACGGGTCCGGAACGCCAGGTGGTGCG
Organism: Lentzea sp. HUAS12; assembly: GCF_024125735.1. NCBI lineage: Bacteria > Bacillati > Actinomycetota > Actinomycetes > Pseudonocardiales > Pseudonocardiaceae > Lentzea > Lentzea sp. HUAS12. Next base: position 7,609,793 of record NZ_CP099738.1, on the reverse strand, counting down.
GTGCGGCGGCGGCTCGGGGCACTCGTGTTGTCCTCGCCGGGTTCGAGACGGCCCGGCCACGGACGCACGACGCGTGAGGCGAGCACGAAGTCCTTGCGCAGCGGATGGCCCTGGAAGCTGTCGGGCAGCAGCAGGTGTTCGGTGTCGCTGTCCACGGTCACGCCGAACATCTCCGCGGCCTCGCGCTCGTGCCAGCCGGCGCCCTTCCACAGGTGCGCGACGCCCGGCAGCGACTCCCCCGCGCCGATCTCGGTGCGCAGCATGACGCCCTCGCGCGTGCGCGGGTCGATCACGTGCAGGAACACGGCGTGGCGCGCGCCCACCGCCCCCGGCCGGCCCGCGTCCTCGACGCCGAGCCAGTCGAACATCACGAACCCGTCGGCGTGGTGGGTGGTGGCCGTCGCGAGCCAGTCGGCGAGCTCCACGTGGTGGATCGTCTGGCCGAACGCCGTCTTCGGGGTGGTCACGCGTTCACCAGCCCGTGCAGCGCCTTGAGGCCTTCGAGCAGCGCTTCGGGCCTGGGCGGGCAACCGGGGACGGCGACGTGGACCGGAAGGGCCTGGTCGATCCCTTTGGTGACGCTGTAGGAATCCCAGTACGGGCCGCCGGTGTTGCTGCAGGCGCCCACGGAGATCACGTAACGGGGTTCGGGCATGGCCTCGAAACTGCGGAGGACAGCAGGCAACATGACGTCCGTGACGGTGCCGGAGACGACGAGAACGTGCGCCTCGCCGGCGCCGTCGACCGGCGTGACGCCGAGATCGGGAAGGCGGTCGAGAGCTGCCATCACTTCGACTCCGCAGCAGGCGAGTCCGAGTTCGAGCACGGTGACCTGGTAGGTGGTGCCCCAGTCCAGGCGAGCGGAAGCCGTCACAACGGCTGAGGGTAATACTTGGGGGCCCGCGGGCTTGCGCCCGGCGGACCCCCACCCCCCAATGATTCCCCCCGGAATCGGCTCCCACGCGTGGTCGCCGCAGATAGCTTTGTACACCGCGCGATAAGTGTCCAGGGATTTGCCGACAGGATCTCCAGATAATTTGTCGGTGAAATGCGGTCAAGTTCAGTTCAACTGATCAGTAGAACATCAGAGAGGGTCCCGATGTCCGGCTCGTCCCAGTTGGTGCTCCCCACCAGCACCTCGCTGCACCGCCTGCTGAACATGCCCGGTGCACTACTGGATACCACGATGGACCAGCTCAGGACCCTTTTGACCGTTCACGAGACCCGTTCGGCCCTGCGTGCCGCCCGCGCGCTGGGACGGGAGCAGTCGAGCGTGCAGAAGCAGCTCGACACGTTGAACAGGAACTTCCTGGAACTGTGCGGCGAAGCGCTCGTCGTGAAGCAGGGACGCGGAAAAGACGTGCTGTTCACGCCCACTGGTGAGTCACTCGTCGAATTGGCGCGGGAGACGCTCGCGGAGTGGCTCGACGGAATTCACGATTGCCGCCGCAAGCTCGGCACGACCGTCACCGTGGGCACCACGCGGTACATGCTCGACACGCTCGCGAAGGCGTGGCACCACGTGGCGGACGAGTTCCGCGAGCGCGACGTCGACCTCAAGGTCGTGCACATCCGCACCAAGGACATCTGGACGAAGCTGGAGACGCAGGAGGTCGACCTCGTCTGCGGCAGCGTCGTGACGCGGGCCGGCGCCGGCTGGCAGCGGGGCGAGTTCGACGTGATCGAGTGGCGGCGCGGCGGGCTCGCGTTGCTCACGAACCTGCCCGAAACGGTTGTGGGCGAGCGCGTGCGGGTACCCCAGCTGAGGTCGATCCCGTTGGTCGTGCCGGGGGCGGGGTTGATCGCCGAGTTCCTGCGGGGCTGGTTCGGGGCCGACTACCGCCAGGGGCTCGACATCGCGGCCGAGATCGACGAGATCCAGTACGGCATCTCGCTGCTGCGCTCGAACCTCGTCCAGGGAGCCATGATCGTGACGTCTGGTTTGGGCGTGGTGGCGTCGAACAACGAGCTCCGGGAGGGAGGCGGCCTCCGGGTCGTCGAGCTCGCAGATGACTCGCTGGAGCGACTTGTGGGCGTTTTCGCCCGAACGGATGAGCTGTCGAAGCATCCGGCCGATCACCCGCTCAACCTGCTGTGGTCGGCCTTCCAAGCAGAAGCGCCCCGGCCGTAGCCAGGGCGCTGGTGCTTCGTTCTCCTACTTGTTCGCCGCGGGTGTCATGGCGTCGTGCTCAGGCGTGCGTTGCTCGACTTTGGGACGGTGCTGGGCTTTGGCCATCTTGGCCAGCCAGTTCGTCGCCTCCGAGCGGACCTTCGCCAGCTCGTCGTCGCGTGCCTGTTGCTCGTTCATCGGCCACTCCCTGCGTTCGGGGATCGCGTTCGATGGGAGCACTACCGGGCGTGTGCCCGCTAGGGCCGCCATGCTTGTGGGTGAACCTGATTGACAGCATCGCGCGCCGATGGGTTTCCCGCACCCCGACGGGACCCTTCTAGTACCCCAGGTACCCGCCGCCCAGGTTCATGTTGACCAGACCCGGGTGGTTGTGGAAGCCGCCGTAGCGCGCGTAGGTGTAGCGAACGCCCGCGATGATGTTGTCGACCGGCGCGAGGATGTTGTCGTAGCCGGGCAGCTTGTAGGCGCGGAACGTCGGGTCGATGCACTGCATCAGGCCCTTGGACGGCGTGCCCCGCATCGCGTTGGAGTCCCAGTTGTTGACGGCGTTGGGGTTGCCGTTCGACTCCTTGATGATGATCGTGTAGATCTCGTCGACGCTGCTGTTGTCGATGTTCGTGCCGTTGGCCTGCAGGATCTTGATGGCGTCCTTGATCCAGCCCTCGATCTCGCGCTGCTTGGCGGGCTTGCGCATCTCCGCCTGGCGCTCGGCCTCGGCCTTGGCGGCCGCCTCGCGCTGGGCGTGCGAGTCCGCGGCGAGCTTCGTGGCCTGCTCGAACGTCTGCTGCGCGTACATCTGCTGCATCTGCAGGATCTGGCTGACCTTGGTGCCGGGGTTGACGTTGTGCACCGTCTGGATGTTCTGGACCTGCCGGTCGGGAACAGCACCCAGCTCGGCGGCACCCGCGGCGAGCTCCGTCGCGGGACCGCTGGTGGCGGCGTTGGCGATGGCGGCGGTGCCGGCGGCGACACCTGCGGCGACGACGATCGCGCTCACGCGGTGAGCCAGCGGGACCTTGTCGTCCTCAACGCGATGCGCGCCGGGTTTGAACTCTGCTCTGGGCACGACCGTGTACACGGTTCGGCCATCGGCCTTGCTGTGCCGGGCCAAGGGGGAGCCTCCTGCGTCGGGGAGCTTGGTCTCCGGCGAACCCGGGCGGGGGACTCTGGGCGGACAAAGGGCCCTAGTAGCTGCGGCTCCTGTGTCCTGCCGGTGACCAAACCGTTATCGGCGGGCGAGAACGTAACCTCGCGTCACGAGCACAGGCAAGCCTGAGCGCCCGTTGGGTGACTCTCGTCACGTTTCCGATGAGTTGGGCTATCCGTTGCTGACAGACAGTCAGCGAGCCGTGTTCGGTTTTCGTGAGTTCATCGTTGCCTCCTGACGAACTGACGGAGCTGTCTGTTGGTTCGCTGCTAGCCCGGCTCTCGTTATGGGTTACGTCCACGACCACGCGATCGAGTTAACCGATCACGCTTGGTGATTGTTTCGGGGTGCGGTGTCGCTGACCTGCGGGGACCTGATAGCGGGACAGCGTGTTCTGGGGTCTGCTCAGGTGTACGGAGAGAACGTGCTTCCGGTTCACCCGATGTTGTGGGTTAACGGTTGCGCTTCTGCTCCAGGGCCTTGAGCACCCAGTCCGCGCTGTCGCCGGCGCTGTCGTTGAAGGCGAGCGCGGCCTCCGGCTGTTGCCAGTGCACCTCGTTGACGACGGCTTGGAAGAGCTCCAAGAGCCCCGGTCCCTTGCGGATGCCACCGCCGACCACGACCACGTCGTAGTGCTTGCTAACGAGCTTCTCGGCGAGCTTGGCCTGGGCGCGCCCGTCGAGTTCGTCGAAGTCGATGAGGAAGAGGTCCTCAGCGAGCCCGAGTTCGGCGAACTGCCTGCTGCCCTGCGCGATGGCGGCGGCGACCGGTTCGGGGTCGAAGCCGGGGATGGTGTGCGGGTCGAAGCCGATGACGAGGACGTCGGTCATCTCGTGACGCTACTGCTCGTGCCAGAGGCCGGCGACGAGCTCTTGCAGGAGCTCCAAGACCCGCGGCCGGTCGAAGGGGAGGTCGGCGACCAGATGGGACGCCTCGCGCACCTCGCACTCGATGCGGAGTGTCCGGAGGGGGATCTTCGTCTCGTCGGCGATGAGGGCGAGCACGGCGTGCATGTGCGGGCCGCTGAACCGGGCCAGGAAGAACCAGTCGTCGAGCGGGTCGCCGAAGCGGGCCCACTCGAAGTCCAGCAGTGCCGTGAGCTCGGTGCCGTTCGCGAGCCAGTTGTCCCAGTGGCAGTCGGCGTGGACCGGGACCGTGGTGCGTGCTTCGAGGGGCGCGCGGGACGCGATCTCACTCAGGCCGTCGGCCACGTCCGGTGGGATTGATTCCTTCTCGATCACGGTGACGAACGCGTCCCGGCCGGCGAACCCACCGTGGTCGAGGACCTCGGCGAGGACCTGTCCGGCAGGCGGCGGGGCGTCCAGGCGTGCAGTGCTTTGAGTCGCTGGATCGCCTGCCGCGCGAGGACGAGCGCGTCCTGTTCGCTGACACCGCGGAGCCCCATGCCGGGCGCGGCACCGGGTGCGAGGGCGATCTCCCGGTCCAGCCGCGTGTGGTCGTCCGCGGCGATGAGCTTCACCACGACGTCGGAGCCCACGTGCACCTGGTGCGAACGGCCGCTGACCGGTGCCAGCGGGCCGGGGTCTCGTCCGACGGCTTCTGCGGTGACGTCGCGAGCGTCCGTGCCTTGAGGCTTTGAGGTCGTCCTCGACGATCCTGGCCGGCCAACCGACGAACCCGTTGTTGTCCGCCTGGTCGGTGAAGTGGAACGAGAGGATTCCGAAACGTTCGACGTCGTCGGTCCGCCGGGCACGTTCGTCGCAACACTCCCGCGAGGCAGAAAATCTATGGTGACGGGAGTAGACATCCCCCACTGGGCAGATGTAATCTTCTCTTCGTTGGAAGAGAGACAACATGACACGGGAGATGACGAACTACCCGTGAGCTCGATCGCAAGACGGTCAGGTGCACCGGAGCTGCATTTCGAAGGCTTCGGGCAGGCGACCGGAGGCAGCCGGTGAGCAACACCAGAAGTACGCAGGAACCCGGAACCGGCAGCCGCTCGATCAGCAAGTGCAAGACGCAGTCGAAGCAAGTGCAGGACGGTCAGATGTGCCGGAGCCGATCGGCGAAAGGGTTCCGGCAGGTGACCGAGGGCTGTCGGTGGAAGTGAAGCCGGCACGTGCATGAGGTCCGGTGCCGACAGCCACGTGAGAAAAGTAGTGATCAGAGGAGAAGGGAAGGGTTGCACACCATCGGATCGCCCGCCTTCGGCTGAACTCGGCCGGACGGGTACCGCGGTTCCATCAGATTGGAAGGTGGTCTTCGGTTACGCACACGCGATCCCCGCTTCACCCGCTACCGACAGGGGTCATGCGGACAGAGAGAGTCGATCTCACGGTCGGCTAGGTGGAAGTGAAACCCAACAACCCTGGGGCCCCGGTGCTACGGCACCGGGGCCCTCGTGACGCGGAGGCGCGATGACCCCAGGTAGTCCTGAGAGAGCGGACAACGAGCCGCAGACCACAGCCGAGAAGTTCGACGACGAGCACTACCCCGCCTACACGATGGGCCGGGCCGCGGAACTGCTCAACACGTCGGCGAACTTCCTGCGCAGCCTCGACGAGGCGAAACTCATCGAGCCTCAACGCTCGGCCGGCGGGCACCGTCGCTACAGCCGCCACCAACTGCGTCTGGCCGCCCGTGTTCGCGCCCTGGTCGACCAGGGCACCGGCCTGGACGCCGCCTGCCGCATCGTCACCCTGGAAGACCAGCTCCAGGAAGCTCGGGCGCTCAACGCCAAGCACATGGCCGCGTCAGCACCCGAGGAGCCGCACCCGCCGTTGCGGGGCGTGTGAGCACATCCGAGGACCAGACGCATCGCACAACGGCGGCGCCCAGCGGAAGCCCGGTTCGGGCCCCGAAGGGACTGCGCGGGCGAGGTCCAATGAGGTCGAAGTGGTTCCGACGCTTGATCACCAGATCGGAGACGGCGACCGAACACGGAGTGGCGGCGATCGACTGACCGGACCGCTGCGGGGGGATCATGGCCCGGGGTCTCCCCCAGGCCATCACCCCGCTACGACGGGATCTTGTCGGCGATGATGTCGATCTTCTCCACCTGCGGCTCGGAGAAGAGGACCCCGGTGTTGGGCCCGAGGGCCTGACCCACACCTCCGGCGAGGTGGGCGTCCCGGGCTTCGTCGTCGGGGAACACGTCGTACACGCCGAACGTCGAGGGCCCGAACCGGATGGCGAACCACGCGACGGTGCCGGGCTCCTCCATCACGATCGACCGCGCCCGGGTGAGGAACTCCGCGAGCTCGGCTTCCTTGCCCGGTAGTGCCTCGAGACGTACGAGAAGTGCTTTGGTCAACATGAGTCGGACTCCTTCGGATGGGAGGTACTCGGTTGGGGTCGCGGCCATGGTTCTCAGGCGCACCGGGCGCCTGCGTCCCGTGAACACGTGTTCTCGACGCGCCGGAGCCAGATGACTGCCCCGCTCAGCCGTGGTGCGGCATCGAGAGCGCTGTCAGCTCGACTCGCGAGCGGATGTCGAGCTTGTGGTGGAGGTCCTGCAGCCACGCAGGGGACGACGCACTGCTCGGCGTCGGTGAGCGACGCCCAGCCGCGGTCCGTGCCGGCCTGGCTGTCTTCGTCCACCTTGACCGTGGATGACCGGGTCGCCGCAGCGGAAGCTGCACCAGCCGTGTACTCCGCAGGGTGCACGGACCGGGAGTTGTCGATCACGGTGAGATCCAGCAGCACCATGGGGTGAGTGCGAAGAACCTCGACGAGGTGGTCGAAGGCCGATTCGTGGAGGAACCGGTCATCGCGGGCGGGGCGCCGGGCAGCACCCACGACATCTCGTCGGCAGCCCGGAGAAGGTCGAAGTCGTCGTCGATCGCCGCGCGTGCCCCAGGCCAGGCTGTCCCCACGACGCGATCCCGGACCGGCGCGGCCTCCATGTCGTCTGTCAGGCACAGACACTTGTCGCCGCGCCGCAGCCCTTCCTCCAGGAAGGGGAACAACAGTGTTTCGCGCTCGCCGGTCGTGAGCAGAGGGCGCAGAAGCGGGTCCCAGGGCTGCTCCCCCGACTCCGGGATGACGAGGCGCGAACCGTTCATGGTGGCCCCCGTCAGCGAGTCTCGGAGAAGAATCCGACGCTACCCGCATTTGGCGCAGGCTGCTGCCCCGGCCGGCCGAGTCTGCGGGGCAGGCGATCGGCAGGTGCTCGCAAGGTCGAATCGACGCCTGCGGCCCGCGAGGTGGGAGTAGGCCGGGCATGCGGTCGAGGTCCTGGTGAAGGTTCACGCACGAGTGCTGGACGGTTAGCGGGAGACGTCGAACTACAAGATCGACGGCACGGTGAACGAACTGACCGACTCGGCCCGGCAGGTGCCTGACGTCGGTCAGTTGCGTCCCCTGGAGCGTGACAACAACCGTCGTTCGGCGCCGGTCAGTGACGGACGCGTTTACCGCCGAGAACAGATCAGCGCTGGTCAGAACCCATTTCAGGGCTCCGGCCAGCGCCGGTCTGAAGGACTGCGTGGGCGAGGTCTAGCCGCGCAGTTCCATCGTGCGGCGTTTGACTGAAGCCCGAGCAACGCGTCTACCTGCATAGAGATGGGTGAAGTAGAGATCTGTCCCGTGGCTGTCCCGTGCAACTCTGATGGCGAGCGCAGCGATGACGCCATGATTGACCGATCGGACTCTGTCGTTCTGTAGCAGGAGCGGCCGAACTGACTCTACTTTGCAGTCAGCTTGTGGATGCTGCGTGTTCATCAGTCGACACCGGATGGGTCGCGAACTGAGCTTCCCAGGTCGGGTCGGTCTTTCCGTCAACGGTCGCTCGCCAGGCGTACGTAACTCCAGGCTTGAGCGGCATTCCTGGCCCAAGGTTGACCACGAGCGGCGCCGTCACAGGAGCACCTGGCTCAGACTTGAACTCGACAGTTGACTCCAACTTGAGATGCACAGGCTCTCTACCAGGAACTTGCAACGCCGCTGGTCGACCGTCTTCTTCAAGCAGCTCAAGGACACAGTCGTGCTGGCCGGTCACATCCTCACCGGGCTCGAACTGAATGAGCGCAATCACAGCCATCGATCCGGTGATCGGCGCGGTTCGCGTCCAGCCGAGCCCAAGAGCGTGGATCTTGCCTGTCTGATCAGCCTGAGCAGAGTCAGCCAGCAGTACGTAAACCTTCACTACGACGCCATCCGAACTTGCCTATTGGCCGCCATGTACACGGGACCGCTGAAGCTGCCAACCTCAGCCTCAGGGGCGCGCGCGGGCACGTGAGACGGCACTTCCTGGTCAAAAGTGACCAGGAACTTGATCTTTGCGCCCACCGCACGGGCGTACCTCAGGATGGTCGAAAACTTCGGATCTCCGCCGATGCGCTCGAAGTTCGAGACAGCAGACTGGGTCGTACCCATCGCCTCAGCCACGTCCTGCTGGTGCAGCCCCTGGTCGTGACGGGCAAGACACAGCGTCGCAACAAGGTTGCTGAGCGTAGAGGAGTCCTCCTTGGCCGCAACGATCCGAGGATCGTTCTCGTCGTAGCCAAGCATCGCGAGCAGACCTTTGGCCATGCCGCACCTCCGTGGTTGTCCCCTCATATCGTACGCACACGATATCCCGGGAGGGAGTGTGGATGTTACGCCCGATCGCGCCAACTCCGCAGCCGGTCCGCCGCAAGGTCAACGTCCTTGCGGGCGTTCTGCACCTTCTTGGCAAAGAAGTGCAGCCCAAGCAGCACCAAGCCGCCGTCCAACTCCGCGTAGAGCATCCGATACGTGCGCTGTGCGCCATCGATCTTGATCTCCAGGACGTCGTCCCTGAGATACTTGACCTCGCCCGGCATGGCCTCCCCCGCAGCCACGCGGTCCATCGCTTCTTCGACGCGCACAGCATCCCAGGGGCTCAGCTTGAGCTTTTGCATCTCCTTCTCAACAGGACAGCCACCACCTGGGGCGGTGTAGTAGTCCCATTCGCGCGCCACTCGCGCCCCTCCCGGTCGAGCCGATACCAAGCCCGTCGACCACGCCCCCCATCGTGTTACGCAGGTCCACGAGAGTGCCCCCGGGGTGGTCGGCTCGCACACACCGTAATCGCTACGGCATCCAAGAGTGTGAACCGCCCCACGGTCGCATGCAACCAAGTCGAACCTATGTTCGGACTACATGTTGCGTCGATCCACAGGGGGCGCCACCAGATGTTGACGAACACGTGGTTTAGACAACCATTCTGACCTGGTGTTATGTCCGCGTGAAGCAGGTTGTCCACAGGCATGTCGATGATCCGCTTAGAGTTATCCACAGAAAGTCACGACGAACGAAGGGTTGTGTTCGTCGGCGTGTCGCAGAGAGCTACGACCGAGTGACACCGATGAAGCTGGCACGTTGGCAAGCCTGTGGGCTGGTTGACGCCGCCGAGGCGGCGAGCTGTCCACAGGCGCGGCAGCCGAGCGCCGTGCCCACTCGATTAGCCGGCCACTCGGCGCTCGTTCCTAATGACCAAGTGCGTTCGTCGCACTTGTGTGACCGCGTTCACAACTTGCCAACGAGGGCGGCTAACGTCGCCGCATGCTGTATTTACTGCTGCCAGACTTGACCATGAAGTGGGTAGACGTTCCGGCAACATCCACTCTTAAGCTTGCGCGTGAGAACGACGCAGACTTGAGCCAGCTGCCGTGGGAGCCGTCAGAACGTCGCGCTTCGACCACAGTCGTGCGATGGGCGCTGCGGCACGGGGTGCCGACCGCTCACGGCCTCGTTCTGCATGCCCCTGAGTTGTCGGTCGTGGACACTCCGAACGAGATTAAGAAGGCGCACGAAGGCGTAAAGCAGAGTCGTGAGCAGCTCGCGAACTCCGCAGCCAGCCGACTGGTTGAGCAGATCATGCCGGGGTCAGCTGAGCACGGCAGGCAGCTTGATGCCGAGGTCGACAGCAGCACTGCGGCTGCCTTGCTGGAAGCCGAAAAGGAGCTTCAAGAGTCGCTCTCCGCCGAGGCAGATCACGACCTGATCGACCACTGGAAGAAGCTAGGCGGCGCTCTGCCGGTTCCAGTCTGATCGCGGCGGGACGATCAGACTGCGTCTCAACACATAAGTTGAGTCGACTTCTGCGGCTCCCTGGCGGGGGCCGCTGGTCGTGACCTCGTCCGTCGCGGACAGCTCCGGTTGCCTCGCCGGCGCCGACGCGGGCCGCCAGGCCCGCTTGGAGGCGCCGAACAACAATCTCCGGGCTGGACTCCGCGACGGACTAGGGCACGAACGACCAGCGGCCCCCGCCAGGGGGCCGCCTTGATGAAGAAAAGAAACTCTGAACACCGCGGCAGCCAGTGCGATGTCGTGTTTCGGCTGATGCGTGACACACGGACTCCACCTGAGCATGAGCTGCTGGGCGGATATGTAGATGGGCATTAGCTGCGAGGCAGGCGATCTCTGCGGCTATGTGGCACTTTGGTTACCTTGTAACCATGCCAGTACACGCAGGCACCGATTGAGATCATCGTCATGAACTGTGGGCCGCTGCTCGGCCAACCGGCGGCAGACCTCGACGGCTTCGCTGATCGCCGCCAACCCCTCCTCCCGCCGCCCCAACGCACCCAGCCGGATCGCCAGGTTGTTCAGACTCATCGCGAGATCGGGCAGGAACGCCTCGGGCCGCTGCTCGGCCAACCGGCGGTAGACCTCGACGGCTTCGCCGATCGCCGCCAGCCCTTCCTCTCGACGCCCCAACTCACCCAGATCGACCGCCAGGTTGTTCAGGCTGATCGCGAGATAGGGCACGAACGCATCAGGCCGCTGCTCGGCCAACCGGCGGTAGACCTCGACGGCTTCGCTGATCGCCGCCAACCCCTCCTTCCGCCGCCCCAACGCACCCAGCTGAATCGCCAGGTTGTTCAGGCTTGACGCGAGATTGACCAGAAAAGCCTCAGGCCACTGCTTGGCCAACTGGCGCCGGATGTCGACGGCTTCGTTGATTACCTCCAACCCCTCCTCCCACCGCCCCAACGCACCCAACCTGCCCGACAGGTTGTTCAGACTGATTGTGAGATCGGGCAGGAACGTCTCAGGCCGCTGCTCGGCCAACCGGCGGTAGACCTCGACCGCTTCGCTGATCGCCGCCAACCCCTCCTCCCGACGCCCCAACGCACCCAGCCGGTTCGACAGGTTGTTCAAGCTTGACGCGAGATCGGGCAGGAACGTCTCAGGCTGCTGCTTGGCCAACCGGCGCCGGATGTCGACGGCTTCGTTGACTACCTCCAACCCCTCCTCCCGACACCCCAACGCACCCAACCGGACCGCCAGACTATTCAGGCTTAACGCGAGGTCAGAGGGATCTGAGCTCGGGTCTTGTGCCAGAACGGCGCGGTGCCGTGCAACCAGTGTTCGGCCGAGGATCACTGCCGTTTCGGCCAGCACCTGGCTCTGCCGTGGCAATGCCCGCTCCAATTCGGCAAGGACGTCTGCGTCGGCCGTGATATCGCCTACCGCCTGGTCAATTGCTTGTACCAGCGGCCCCGGTGCCTCTACCTGAGTAGCGACCTGGATCGCCGGCACCAGCAGCGTCTCGGCGTGTCTGGTGCACCAGCGGGTAACGGCCTGACTGACACTTTCGCCGAACACAGCATGTGCTGCCGCGCGCGTGCAGACCGTCAGCAGCCGCGTTGCCTCTAGGGGTTGCACAGTCGGTGCCAGTACGTCGACCACGTTGGCCCGGCTGTGATCGAGGGTCAGTCGTCCGATCAGCCTTTCTGCCAATCGATCTGGCTGCAGTCCTTCGAACGTTCCCTGCTCGCCAGCGGGGTAGAGGTGCATGAGCCACCCGCGTACCGCTTCGTGCCGGTCGGTGGGTTGGTCGGCCATGCCCGGTACCCGTGTGAGCACGTCGCCCACTTCCTCAGGTGTAGTTGGCCCCAGCAGCACTGTGGCGGCCACGACGTCGATCAGTGTGGCCGACGTCAGGTTCAGGCCCTGTGACTGTGCGGTGCTCTGCCAGTAGCGGCGTTCGTGGTCCAGCACTCGATCCTCCGGGCCACGCGACCCACCACCAGCACCTGCGGCTTCGGTGGAGGACGACGGGTGGGCGGTGTCGAGCAGGTCCGCCAACGCGCCCATCTGCACCGCCAACACCGTCCGACGCTGATCGCTCATCTGTGGTGGCCGCGCGGACAGGACAGACGCCGGAGTGGCCCAGGGGGTGTCTTGTAGTCCTGGCACCCGGTTCAGTGCCGCCGCGAAAGCGTCAACCGCAGCCTGATACGTCTCCGCACGCGCCGACGCGGTGTCATCCAGCACCGGCAATACCTGTACCTGCGCGGTATCCATCGCATCGCGCACCACATCGTTCGTGGCCGCCAACTGGTCCCACCACCCGCCCGCAGTGCGCGCCAGCAGCAGGACCTTCACCGGCGAACTGTGCCGTCGGCGCGTCAGCGTCTCCAGCAGTGCGACCAGCTGCCCGGTCCGGGTCTCGGCATAGTCGATCACTATCAGCAGAGGCGTCACGGTATCGGCCAGGACAGTTAGTTCCTCTGCTCTGCAAGCGGGGTCGAGCCAGACCACCGCCCAGTCTCTCTCGGCCAGCTGTTCGGCAAACTCATAGGCCAACCGCGTCTTGCCCTGACCGCCCGGACCGTGCACCAATCGCAGCACACCCGCTGCCCCGGCCCACTCGTGCAACTCGGCGAGAGGCTTCTCTCGTCCTCGGAACGGCACCACCGCTCGCCTGGCTGGCAACAGACCTGCCGGTGATCCGAACGCCGCCTGAGGTTGGGACCGTGACTGCGCATCCACCAGTTCCCGCAACTCGATCGCCTCGCACCGCACTCCGGAAAGCCCGACATGCGCCGTCACGACCGCGGTGAAACCAGGATCACGCACCAACACATACGCAGGTACCGCCTCCAAGGCGGCGTGCCGTCGCCCGGCGGGATCCATGGCGATGACCCCGACCAGCAGATCACCGCAGAACAACGCCGCCCCAGACAGCCCGCCCCACGGTGAGGAGCCCTCTGGTGGGTGAGCGGTCAAGTTCATCACGTACCGGTCGCCGACCATTCGGTCCCCGGCGTTCAATGTCCCTGCCTGCTGCGACACCTCGACCGGCTTCCTAGGGCGTTGAACCAGATTGGGAGCACCCCAGCACTCGCACGCGATTCCCGGCCGGTGGGTGACCGAGCGTCCGAACACCACGACACCACCCGGCAACGGTGTCCACTGCGGGTCGTCGATCTGCACCAAGGCCGCATCGTCACGACCAGCCGAAGTGCCGCACCACACAACCTGGCCGGCGAATTGTCCTGTCCGGCCTGGCCGGAACACCGTCACCGATGCGCCCACCGCACCAACCACATGCGCCGAGGACAACACCAGCCGCGGGCCGATCACATATCCCGAGCCCGGCCCGCCGACACCAGCAACCGCAGCAACACGCTCCCACTCCATCCCGCCCTCCGGACAGCCGTCAGCGGCCGACGTATCCCGACACGTCCCCCGGCCCATTCGGGCGGTCCTTCTCGCCGGCCACCAGCAGATCCCCGCCACCAGGGAGACGGGGCGTCAACTGCAGGGTGACGCGATGCTTGCTGGTCCGCGACGCACCCGCCTCAGCGTCAGCGGAGACCACCCACGCCTTGAACCCCGCCTTGACCTTCGTGTCAATCTTCAGCTCAACACTGAATTCCAACTCGATTGGCCCTACCGCAAACTCCACCCCAGCACCGGTGGCGCGTTTCGCAGCCTCCAACAACTCATCCCGCACCGCCGCGACCGCGTCCGCCAACTCAATGTCCATGACACACAGATCGCCGCAAACGCACACTTCGCTACACAGGGCAACTGCAGAAGCTAGCGCTGCCGCTGACGTGCATCACTAGATGAGGCTTTCAGACCAGAGCTTGCTTGCTAAGACTCGATCAACCTTTGAAGTCGAGCTGTGTCTGACAGATTGTTGAGCACGTTAACCGCTCCAGCGGCCTTCAGCTCCTCAACGTCACTGCGTCCACTTGCCACGGCGATCACCTTTACGCCCGCGGTCAAGGCGGCGGCTACGTCCCGCGGAGTGTCGCCGATGAGTACTGTGTCGTCCGAGGCGAACTGCCTGTCGAGTTGCTGGGCCGCACGCTCCCTGGCGATCGCCACCAGCTCTGCTCGGTCGGCGTGGTCGTCGCCGTACGAACTGGTCTCCAGGTCGAGGAACTGTTCCAGTCCAAGAGCCACCAGCTTGATACGCGCGACGGCCCGAAGGTTTCCGGTCAGTACCCCTTGGTGGACAGTCGGTTCAGCCTCCAGTGCTGCCAGAGCTTCCCGCGCTCCCGGTAGCGCTCGGGCTCGTGACGCGAACTCGTCGCGGCCAGCCTCGTAGCTGTCGATGAGCGCGTTCACGAGCTTGCCGATCGCCTCATCGGTCGGCTCGACCCCGTGAAGCTTCAAGGTCTCGGCGATGATGTCCAGCTCGGTCCTGCCGCTCACATCGGCAAGCTGCTGGAAAGGCCGGCCGATCGCCACCGGGACCGCTCGCTCATACATCTCGCGCCCCATACCGCGAGACTGAAGCAACGTGTGGTCGATGTCCCAGAGCACGAGCCGTCGCAGCTCGTTCGGCGCGATCATTCTTCGAGTCTGTCACTCGATTGGGGGCCTCGCTCTGGGGCATAGGATCAGTGCAGGTCAACGCTTCACAGGGGTGAGGATGGACGAACAGCTCGCAGCCGCCATCGGTGAACGAGTGCGTCTGCGCTGTCTCGCGTCGCGCCTGCCGAAAATCGTGATCGCCGGGCTGGCGGGCATCACGCCTGACTACCTCTACCAAATCGAACGCGGCCTTAAGCTCCCCACGGTCGCGGTGCTGAAGCAGCTGGCCGAGGTGCTGAACGTGTCGGCTGACGAGTTGTTGAGCTCCACTTCGACGCGGAAGACGTCGACCAGACCGGAGCCAGCGGGCGACGCGCTGTATCGAGCGTTCACCAGGCCGACGGCATCCGATGCCATACCCGTCGACCTGAAAGCATTGCGCCGCAACGTTTTGGATGCTTGGCAGACCTGGCAGACGTCGGCCACGCGATACAGCCAACTTGCCCCGGAGCTTCCGGCACTCGTGATCCAGACCGAGCAAGCCTTGCGTGACCGCGCGAACGGTTCAGCGGCTGATCAGCGAGAGGTCCAGTGCTACGCTGCTGACCTGTACGCGTTGCTGCGCAGCGTGGCCAAGAGGCTGGGCAGGGTGGACGTCTCGCTACTCGCGGCCGATCGCGCGATCCGTGCCGGCGAGAACGCAGACGACCCGCTGCGGTTGGCGATGGCCCAATGGAACCTCGCTCAGGTACTGCTTGCCGATGGCGAAGCTGAGGGTGCTGAAGACGTCGCGATGCACGCGGCTGAGGCCCTGTCCCCCTGGACGGATAACGACCTCGACGCCGTCGCGCTCCGCGGTGCGCTCCTGCTCGTCGGTTCCATCGCGGCCGCACGTCGAGGAGATGTTTGGCGGGCGCGGGAGCGCGTGCAGACAGTTGAGCCGCTGGCGAAGCAGACCGGTGAACGCAACACGTTGTGGACGGTCTTCGGTCCGACGAACGTCGCGATGCACTCGGTCAGCGTGGAGGTGGAAGCTGGCGCGGCTGCGGATGGGTTGCGGTTGGCCGAACGGATCGACCACGACCGCTCCCCCTCGATCGAACGCCGTGTGGCGTTCCTCCTCGATCAGGCCAAGGGCCAGGTGCAGCGCCGCGACTACGGCAGCGCGTTGGTGATGCTGTCCGCCACTGAACGCGAAGCACCCGAGGATCTGAAGCACCGGCCGGCCGCGCACCAGCTGCTGGGAACGCTCGTGCAACGGGCTCGGCGTTCGGTCGCGACGGAAGCCGCGCGGCTGGCGACGCGGGTTGGCGCACCTCTCTGAGCAGCAGCGCTCCCGGCCTGGCCTAGCCGACAGCTCGGGTTACTGATCAGTAGTCGACCTAGCGTCGCTGCTGTCCGGTGCTCAACAGCTGTCGCGTCGAGGAGTGCTCACCGTGTTGTCGCCCGAGGATGTCGACTTGGTCGCGGGACTTCGCAAAGTCTCGGAACTGATGCCCGGCATCGCGTTCGACATCGTCATGGAGACCCTGACGCCCGAAACCGAGCGTGAGTTCGGCCGGATCCTCGTTGCGCTCGGCGAGACGCTGTCCGACCGTGCCGAGAGACGAGAGCCACCTGAGAGGGCGATAGACGGCCGCGGGACCGCTGACAGCTTGGGGTCCCAGTGACGAGGAACTTCCTCCCATCAATGGCTGAGCGGGCGATCGGCCGCGAACTGCGAAGGTGGCGGAACGAGGCTGGTTTGAGTCTCTCTGTTGCCTGCCAGCGGGCGGGGTTCTCGGCTGCGACGCTTAGTCTGACCGAGAACGCCTTGAAGCCGTTCGACCCGCTGGACATCATGCTGCTCGGGCGCATCTACGAGCTTCCGAACCACGTCTGGAAGCAGACGGCCAAGCTTGCCGAGACCGTCACGAGGGAACGCGCCAGAAGCGCGAACGGACAGCACGGTTTGGTTGAGCTGAACGCGGCCAGGGACCTGGATGACGCGTATCTGGAGGCTGTGACGATCCGCGCCTTCGGTGCAGCCCTGATTCCACGCTTCCTCCAGACACCTGAGTACAGGATCTCTGCCACTGCTCTGGGATGTCCCACCTATCCAGCCGATTACCCGGACCGCACCGCGGCGCTACAGACGCGGTGGACGGACAGCCTGACGGCAACTGGTGGACACGGTCCGGCAGTAGAAGTCCTGCTCAGCAGGCGGGCACTTCGCCAGGTAGTCGGCAACCCGACGATCACGAACGCAGCCCTCCTCCAGCTGGTACGGCTTGCTGAAAGCGAGACCTTCACGGTCCAGCTGACCGACGGCGAGCCTCTGCCGGAAATCTCATACCTCCATCTCGCATTCCCACACCGACAACACGGCGACGCGGTGTACGTGGAGGGCAACGGCAACGCGAGGTACATCGAAGACCCGACCGTGTGCCAACTGGTCAACCAGAGCTTCCGGGCGCTGCAACATGCCGCCCTCAGCCCGGCGCAGTCCATAGAGGCGATCGCCGAGACGGCCAGCACCATGACAGACAGAGGCAACTGAGCATGGATCGAACACCACTCACGCCGCGCAGCTGCGAGCTCGGCGACGAACTCCGAACCCTGCGGGAGCGATTCGCCAGAGGGGCCGAGTTCGCCAAGACGCTCGACTGGGACCCGAGCAAGGTGTCCAATATCGAACGCGGGAAGGTACATCCGACCGACGTCGACCTCGCGCAGTACCTGACGGCGTGCGGCAAAGATCGAAGCTGGATCACCGACTTCATCGGTCGCTACCGGCTAGCTTTTGAGCCGTACTTCGCCCAAGAG
The DNA here is from genome assembly GCF_024125735.1 of Lentzea sp. HUAS12. NCBI lineage: Bacteria > Bacillati > Actinomycetota > Actinomycetes > Pseudonocardiales > Pseudonocardiaceae > Lentzea > Lentzea sp. HUAS12. The sequence goes on along the minus strand of NZ_CP099738.1, from coordinate 7,592,223 downwards.
CCAACGAACTCCACGACGATCATCTTCGCCGAACGCACCACGACCGCCATTACCGGCTACGGCGGGCCGACGATCCCGGACCTGTTTCGGACCGATGCCTACACCGAGCATGTGCTTCAGCAGACCGGGGCAACCCCGGAGCAGATCCAGTCCGCGGTTCGGTCCCAGCAGGAACGCCGCTGCATTCTGCGAGCGCCAAGGCAGCCGGCATGCGTGTTCTACGTGAACGAAACGACGGTCAGAGCGCAGCTCGGCGACGACCGCACGCGGATGGATCAGCTGGAGCTGCTCAAGCTCATGTCGTGGGCACTTCGCGTCGTTCCCACAGGCAAGGAGCTGTCCTCCTCATCCGGCTTCACGCTCTACGAATATGAGAAGATGCCGGCCACAGTCGTCGTGGATTGCGATGTCGCGAAGGTCTTCGTGCAGGACGATGCGGCCACGTCTCGATGCCGGAGGGTGTTGGCGAGTCTGGACGACACGGCCTTGAATCACTCCGAGTCGAGAGACCTCTTCAGCCAGTTGCTCACAGATGAGTGCGTCGCTGCTATCGCGGTCGCATCGAGTGAGCGTCCAGACGCTTCGTCACGCTGACCTGCACTTAAGCGAGCTCAGGTTCAGCTCTCGCCCCCTTCGGGCACCTAGAAGAGCCTGGCGGGCTAAAAACCGAACCTCTAGCGTGAACGGGGTGCACAACGTGCTTGAAGCAGACATCCCAGACGGACCTTTCAGCTCCGGTCTCGTGTCTGCTGTGCTGAAGGCGGCTTCCGCCCACACGGGAATCGACTCGGCCGATGCGCGCTTGATGCGGCTGGGCGAGAACGCTCTGTTCCATCTCCCGAATTCGTCCGCGGTCGTGCGCATCGCCCGGAAACACGACCACTGGGACGACGCAGTCAAGGAAGTGGCGGTTGCCAACTGGCTCGCTGAAAGTGGCTTGCCCGCCGCGCGGCTGTACGACCTCGATCAGCCGATCTCGGTCTCCGGATACCCGGTGACGTTCTGGCGCTACATCGACGGTCGCAACGGCGGTCGCGGCGACGTCGGCGCCCTGGGCCGCCTGCTGCTGAAGCTGCACCGGACGCCGCGCCCGACAACGTTCGAGTTGCCTGAGCAAGACATCCTTGCGCGTGTTGAGCCCCGGATCGGATCGGCCGGCGTGCCAGACGCTGACAAGCGCTTCCTGCGGAGCAGGGTCGCCGAACTCCGGGACGAGATCAGCGGGCTCGAGTTCCCGCTTGAACCGACGGCGATCCATGGGGACGCACACGTTCAGAACCTGATGATCAGCGATGGAGCGGCGGTCCTGATCGACTTCGAGCGCTTCTCGTGGGGTCAGCCGGAGTGGGACTTGGCCATGACGGCGACTGAGTACCTGTCTGCCGGCTGGTGGACAGCGGACGAGTACCGCGAGTTTTGTGAGGCCTACGGCTACGACGTCACGCGGTGGGACGGTTTCAAGGTCCTGCAAGCCACACACGAGATCAAGATGACCACCTGGATCATGCAAAACGTCGGTGAGTCCGACGAGATCGCTGCCGAGTACGCCACGCGGATCGAGACCATGCGGACTGGGCGTGCCACGGAGCCGTGGCGGCCCTTCTAAGCGATCCGTGTCAGCAGTGCGGCGGTTCCGAGGTCGAGGCCTGGATAGTGCCGAATCACCCGCTCGACGAACAGGCGCGTGCGGTGATCGTTCGTGTGGAGCGCCGCAAGCTGCGCGTGAAAGTCAGTCAGGTAGCGCACGTACCTGCTGGATTGCAGCGGACCAGCGAGGTCTACCGCGTCGATCGCCAGGTCAACGGCTTCCTCCAGGTCGCCGTTCGTGAGCGCACCGGCGGCCGAGACCATGCCGATGAAGGCTCGCGTGCGTGGCGGAGTGTCGTCCGGGGCGATAGCTCGCGCGGCGTAGAGCCGGGCCTTCTCCGACTGCTTGAGATCGCGGAAGCCGTGGGCGGCCTCCCCCGCGAGTTCCTCGGCGTTGAAGTAGCTGATCCACGGCGGCTCGTCGTCAGGGACGTGCTGGCTGAAGTAACGCTCTGCCTCGTGCATCACGCGGGCAAACTCGCGGGCCTGGCCGCTGCTCGCCAGCGCCCTGGCCTCCATCGCGAGGAACATCGCCGTAACCGCCGGCGTGGCCTTGGCGATGGTCGAACCCTGCGCCGCACGTGCGAACTGGACGGCGTCGTTGAAGCGGCCAAGGTAGTTCGCCTGGTGGCTGAGGTTCGCCAACAACCGTCCACCTAGGACAGGATCTTGAGCCTCGCGGGCAAGCCGAAGTCCCTGCACGAAGTACCGCTGCGCTGCTCCGTGGCGGCCTGCGTCGTAGGCGCTCCACCCGAGCAGCTGCGCCACCTCCGCAGCTGCGCTGAACAGGTCGCGCCGCTCCGGCTCGCTGTGAGTGCCTTGCAGAAGCGGGGTGATCTCGGTCTTGAAGTAGAAGAGCAGCATCTTCCGGACATGCCCGCCCCCGTACCGGAAGTCCAGGTCCATCAGGTTTGCTGCCGTCGCACGGATCGCCGATGCCGCTGCTCCCCCGCCTCGGCGCAGCTCGTCAGCATCCGCCACGTGCAGCGAGTCGCCGAACATGTAGCCGGTGATGATGCTCGGCGTCGCCTCCTGCGCCCACTGGGAACGCACAAGGGCGGGCTGATCTTCGAGGTCAGCCGCGGTCAGCTGGCTCATCAGGTCAACGGCGGCGTCTGCGCTCGGCGGGTACTCCGCACCGTGCTCAGTCGCATCGGGGCCAACAGGCTGAAGACCGCCGTTGAAGCCGATCTCCGCGAGGTCGACGCGCCGGCCGAGCTTCGATCCGAGCGCAAGAGCGATGTAGTTCTGAGTCGCCGCCTTTGGACGCGTTCCATCCAGCCAGCGACGAACGGACACATGATCGGCTGAGACCGTCTGACCGTCTCGTTGGGCGAGTTCCCGCACCCGTGCGGCAAGCCCCTTGTTGCTCATGTCGGCTTCCGACATCACCGCAGCTAGGAGCTTGTTCGGTTCGCTGTTTCCGGTCAAATGATCACCGTGTCTGCACGCCGTGCACCTCCCGTGCACCCCTTCCGCGCATCAATGCACCCCCTTGAGCACACTGCAATGCACCCCCTCACCTGCCGTTCTATGTCTACATGAACGGAACACCGGATGAGTTGGAATTCATCAGCCTCAGGCTGCGTCAGTTGCAGTTCGCCATAACGAGGGTCACTGAGAAGGTGGAACAGATCGAGGATCGTCGGCGGCTTCGAGCTGCTCGACACGCTCAGTCAGATGCAAGACCGCCGCCTGCAATTGATCAAGCTGACGAATGACCGTCTCGATCGTGACCGGGCTTCGATCCTCGGCCGGCGGTTCTTGGACGAAGACGCCTACGGCTGGTTGCGAGACCACCCATCCCTCGGTCTCAAGGATCTGCACAGCCTTCTGCGCGGTCCCGAGCGCGACGCCGTGTTGCTCGGCGAGTTTGCGGTGACCGGGTAGCCGAGCGCCCACTTCCAGGGCTCCGGACCGAATGTCCTTCTTCACCGCTTCGACAACCCGCTGGTACGCGGCAAGTCCTGGCTGGTCGCTCACGACGTCAGCCTAACTTCACTGACCCACACTGCTACAGATCACCCGATTGGACTATGCCATTCGATCCATACTGCTCTACATTGGTATGTATCAGTTGCTCATCACCGGAGGTACGACATGGCTCTGAACGACATCCCCGTGATCCTGTCCCACTACAAGCTCCTGATCACCGAAGCGCCCTGCGTGAAGATGCGCGAACTCGACGGTGGCCAGCTCGTGCCCGTGGTCGACCGCAACACGAACGAAGAGCAGTTCGTCGTGGTGCTGTTCGCCAAGGCCCGTCCGACTGAAGGCCGCCGCAAGACGAAGGGCGAGGAGATCCGCGTCAACCTTCCAGGCGACCCCGGCGCGGGGTTCGAGGAAGGCGACTACGTCGAGCTGATCAACCCCGTGATCAACACGTACGAGATGCGCGGGGAGGACGGCAAGATCACCGCCTCCGGTCTGTGGTTCAAGGCGGACGGCCTTACCCCTGCGGCGCGCATCGTGTCCGCTCCCGCGGCTTAGTCCCGCAAGCCCTGCCCGGTAGGCCGGTAGCCCGCTTCGAGTCGGGCCAGGGCACTCACATTTGTTCTTTGAGAATTACACAGTGAGTCGAACCATGCCTAAATCCGGAGCACTTCACGTGCTCCGGGAGATTGGGTGAATCCAGGTACGCCTTCGTTCCTGGATTTGCCGTGCCTCCTGAAAGGAGTTTCAGCATGGATGAGCGCTCGTACCCGATCGAACTTACTGATCCGGACGGCGATGACCCGCGCTTCACGTTCGGCCTCGTTCATGAGGTCGGGGAAGTCCTTATGAAGCACGGCTTTCCGGGCGTCGGCGAGAGCTGGCGCGATCACCTGGAGTTGCAGCAAGCGTTGTACCGCTTCATCTACGTCGGCGACTTGAGGACTGAGAGGTTGGCCAGTTGATCCAAGAGATGTTGAACGACCGTGCCCAACAGCGGTACGGCTCGTTCGTCGGCGCGATGGACTTCGTTGAGGAGTTGTTGGTGCCGCTGGAAAAGCTCATCAACCGGATGAGCGTGAAGCCCGGCAAGGCCGGTGGCTGGCGGGTCGCGACGCCCGACGAACTCAAGGGCTACCTGCGGACCGCGCGGAACGACCTCAGTGCGCTGCGGGAGCAGGCCAAGCGGCACGAGATCAATTTGAAGGCCAAAGAGTGGGGAGCCTGATCGATGTCTCACCAGCTCGACAATGCCGTGTCCAACCTGGACCAGGCGATGAAGCAGCTCCGCACGGCAATGGACGGCATCCCCGTTCGCCGTGAGGGCTTCACGGACCTGCGACGCCGGTTCGTCCGCTCGGTCAGCGTCCTGACCACGGAAGCGTCCTACGCCCGCGGGCAACTGCCCAACAACTGAATCCGCACTGATCAACGCGGCGGCCGATCTTCGACACGTTCGAGGGTCGGCCGTCGCGCTTCCTCTGAGGAGTACTGCAATGGGTTGGAAGTGGAACGCAAGCAAGCGCGTCGTGGCCGCCGAGTTCCGCGCGGCACGATGGCTGGCCAGGAACCCGGAATGGATGCTCGCCCCGTCCGCCGTCGCGGCCGGCGCCTGCACGCTTGGCCCGACCGTCACGGGCTACGTCCTCGGCGGCGCAGCTGGCGCGACCGGGCTTTGGTACCGGGGTCACCCGGACTCGTTCGACACCTTGGCCGCTCCGACGCTGCGGGCGTGGCAGCGGCGGTGGTTCGGGGCCTACGTCGGTGGGCGCTGGCGGGACCTGATGGACGTGCACAAGCTGACAACCGAGCACCGCCGGAAGAAGGTCACGAACTATCCGCGCGTGGTGCGCGTCCGGTCGTACTCGCCGTCGATCGACACCGTGTTGGTGAAGCTCGCGAAGGGCCAGTCACCGATGCACTTCGCCCGGCAAGCCGAAGAGCTGGCGCACGCGATCGAGGCTGAGCGGGTCGCTATCGAGCTGGTGAAGCCCGGCTACGTGGCGCTCGTCGTCCAGAGAAACGAACCGTTCACGGAGATCATCCCGGCGCCGGACATGCCCGAGCACTCCGAAGATGTGGACCTGCGGGCGGTGCTGCTGGGTGAGGACGAGTACGGCGGCGACTGGACCGAACCCGTGCAGGGCACGCACACCCTGACGGCAGGCGGAACCGGGTCGGGCAAGAACTCGCTGGCGTTCGCCAAGCTGCGCTCGATGGCCCCGCTGATCAGGGACGGCATCGTCCGCCTGTGGGTGTGCGACCCAAAGTACCTGGAGTTCGCGGCCATCAAAACAATCACGGAGAACCGCTACGCCGATGACGCGGGCGATTGCCTGGAGCTGATCGAGATGTGGGTCGACGACATGGAGCGCACCCAGAAGCGGATGCAACGGGCTGGGCTCCGGTCGGTCCAGCCTTCGCGTGAGTGCCCGCTCAACCTGCTGATCGTGGACGAGATCGGGTCGTTGGTCGCCTACCGGCCTGAGTACGCCCGGCAGATCACGGCCCTGCTGGCTCGGGGTACTTCGATGGGACGCGCAACCCTTCACGTCGCGGACGCCTACATCCAGGAACCGGACAAGGACACGCTGTCGATCCGGGACCTGTTCCCCAACCGCATCTGCCTGCGCACCACGTCACCGACGCACCCGGACATGGTGCTGGGTGAGGGCGCACGCGAACGAGGTGCGATCGCCGACCAGATTCCCGCGATTCCTGAAACGGCCGGCATCGGCTACCGCACTGACGAACGCTCACGCGTTCCCCGCCGGGTCCGCGCGGCGTACACGACAGACGAGAACATCCGCGAACTCGTGGAATTCGTCCGCGACGGTCAGACCGGCTCTCTTCGCTCGATCGCCTGACCTTCCTTCACCCCAACACTTATCGCCACTAATCGTGGAGGCCTTGCCATGCCCGAAAACAACGCTCCTCGCCGCCTTGACGGCCTGCTCCGCTCGATCCGCGGCCACATCCGCACGCTCGACCTGCCCCGGCCGGATCGCCTGGTCATCTCTACCCCGTCCGGCTCGGTGCACGCCGAATTCACCTCCGGCACCGCACCCGATCGGCTGGCATGCCTGCTGGTCTGGGCGGCCTCGCTGCACGGGGTCGAGTTGACCTGGACCCTCCAGGCCGCTGGAACCCTCTCCGTCGCGGCGACCGGCCGCACAGCTTCCGGGGTCATGCTCGGGCTCGCTGCGTCGGCCTCGGTGGTCGAACTGGGCGGCAAGGTCAAGTCGGGCTCGGGGGCGGTGCTCGCCAAGGCCTTCCGACTGGCCGTATGCGCGCCGGAACAGGTCACCTTCGATGAAGTCGCCCAGGTCGTCCAGGCCGCGCGAAAGTCCGCACCTCGGCTGGCGGTGGCGGCATGAGGAACAACGACGCTGAAGCCTTCGGCTACCGGGTGTTGATGCGGGTCCTGTTCGGACCGACTGACGGACCACCTGCCTGGCGTGAACGGGCTGCCTGTGCGGGCTCCGACCCGAGCCTCTTCGACACCGCCGGCCGAATCGCCGCCGCGAAGAAGGTGTGCGCGTCCTGCCCGGTCATCGACGAGTGCCGCCAGGACCAACTCGACTGGGAAGCCACCAGCCCCCGATTCCGGGCCAATGCCTCCGGCGTCGTCGGCGGCCTCACCGGTGCTGATCGGCGCCGCATCCACCACCTCGCTAGGAATGCAAAGGACGTGGCCTAATGAAGCTCGTACTCGCCGTACCGGTGAACCTCCGCGGCTTCGTCCGCCTCGCGCACATGGCAACCGCCGCCGTGACCTCCTTGGTCTGCATGTACCTGCTGTTCGGCATCGTCGGGTGCCTGGTGCTCGCTGCCGAACTGCTGTGGCTGGCGTGTCTGCTCCTTAAGGCAGCTCACGGGGAGTAGGTGGCCAGGTGTCGGAGAAGTCCAATCACAGCAACGAAACCGAGTCCAACGAATCGCGCGAGACGCGAACCGTTCGACGGCTGCGGGCACAACTCGATGAGGCGCAGGACATCCACCAGCTCACCGCGAACCCGTTGCTGGCGGCCGTGCAGGCGGACCGGTTCCGCGTGTCGGTGACGCGCTCCATGTGGTGCTTCCTGACCTGTGGCCTCGGCTTCACTGCGACTGGTGTTCAAGCTTTTCTCGCCGGGCACCTCGGGCCGTCTGACCCGATGTGGTGGGGCGCGTGGCTCGTGGAACCGGCCTTCGCCGGAATCCTGATCACGCTCCTGCGGTGGGAAGCGCAGATGCTCGCTCACGGCCTGGCGGTCGATGACCGGCCGGTCAAGTGGCTCAAGCGGGTGCTGCTCGGTGCAACGCTGATCACCAACGTGTGGTCGTCGCTGCGGCCTCCGGACGGACAGATCAACGTCGGGATGGTGTTCCTGCATCTCGTGATCCCGCTCGTGGTGTTCCTGCTTGCCGAAGTCATGCCGGTGATCCAGGCACGCTGCAACGCCGCCCGTGACAAGGCGGCTGAGGTCGTTCCTGCGCCGACGTCCACCGCGCCGAGCGCAGTCACTCCGGCGGCACCCACTCGAACCGCGCTGAGGCTTCCCGGACACCTGCAAGGTGCACTGGATGCCAAGGCGAACGAGGTTCACGCGGAGGGTCGATCCCTAACCGCACAGGACATCCAAGACGCGCTCAACGTGCCCGAGGAGTACGCCGCGCGGCTCGCTGCGCAACTCGCAGCCTGACCCATCTCAACCACGCGGGGCATGACCAGAACACCGGTCATGCCCTGCCTTTTTCTTTTCCCGCAGAGAAAGGAGGGCCACCGTGCTCACTCTGGAAGACCGCATCACCGCGCGAGTCAAGGCGGTCGACTTCCGGGCATGGCGAGACCGGGTGACCGCGATTGGCGGCTGTGCCGCGCCCATCCGGTTGTCCGGCGCCTTCCAACTCCAGGACCTCAGTGGCGGACTGATCGAGCACTTCGGCGGGGACGTCATGGTTCCGTGCGGCAACCGCCGGGAGTCGGTCTGCCCGGCCTGCTCCGACCGATACGCGGCCGACGCCTACCACCTGATGCACGCGGGCCTGGCCGGTGGCTCCAAAGGCGTTCCTGAGACGGTGTCTGAGAAGCCGCGCGTGTTCGCGACGCTCACCGCACCATCGTTCGGTCCGGTCCACAACCGCCCGTCCAACTCGACCGGCAAGATCCGGCCCTGTACCGGCTGCGGGGAATGGCATCACGGCGACGATCCGCGCATCGGCGGTGCTGTCGACCCCGGCACCTACGACTATGAAGGCGCGGTGCTCTGGCAAGCACACGCCGGGAAGCTGTGGCACCGGTTCACGATCGCGCTGCGCCGCAAGCTCGCTGGCGCGGCCGGCCTGAAGGTCTCCGAGTTCAAAGACCATGCCCGGCTCTCGTACGCCAAGGTCGCCGAATATCAGCGGCGCGGCCTCGTCCACTTCCACGCCGTCGTTCGTGTTGACGGTCCTGACGGGCCGCACGACCCCACTCCGGTGTGGGCCACAGCCGAACTGCTCGGCGACTGCATCAAGGCGGCGGCTCGGGCGGTGCGGATCGACACCACGCGGCCGGACGGCTCGGCGCTACGCCTGCTGTGGGGCGAACAGGTCGACACCAAGGGAATCCGCGGCTCCCAGGTGGAGGACGAGTTCGGGGAGATCAGCGAGGCTCGGTTGGCGGGCTACGTCGCCAAGTACGCCACCAAGGGCACGGGTGCGAAGGACACGGCGGACCGGCCGATCCGCTCCCAGCTGGACATCGACATCCTCCAGATCTCCGAGCACCACCGACGGATGGTGCAGACGGCCTGGTACCTCGGCGGCCTGGCCGACTTTGAGGAACTGAACCTCCGGAAGTGGGCGCACATGCTCGGGTTCCGCGGGCACTTCCTCACGAAGTCCAAGCACTACTCGACCACGTTCCGCGCCATCCGTGAGGAGCGCCGGACGTTCCGGACGCTCGAAATGTTCGAGCGCCTCGAACTCGATCCCGCGGCCGTGGCCGTCGTCAACGACTGGCAGTACGCCGGATCCGGCTACGACAACGACGCGGAACGCGAACTCGCGGCCGGCATCGCCGAACGAGTCCGCGCTCAACGACTGCGCAAGTACGAACAGGAGGGGAAGAACCATGTCCGAGCTGCCTAACCCAGACGAAGACCTGATGACCGTGGCCGTGGTCTGCAAGCTGCTGAAGATCAGCCCGGACACGTTCTACCGGTGGCGGCAGCTCGGCAAGGCCCCTGTGGCTTTCCTGCTGCCCAACGGGTCTCTCCGCGTTGCGATGTCGGACTACCGGGCCTGGCTCGGTGAGCGGAGGAGTGAGGCCGCATGAAGCCGACGTTCAAGGTCCGGTTCTGGGCCATCCAGCACAAGAAGACGCGACGGCGGCCCTACGGCGTCCGGTGGGTCACTGAGGGCCAGGAGCACTCCGAGTGGTTCACGCTCAAGACACAGGCGGACAACCGGCGCTCGGACTTGATGCAGGCCGCTCGCCGGGGTGAGCCGTTCGATGTCGTCTCCGGCCTACCTGAGTCGGAGTACCGGCAGCGCAACGCGAAGTCACTTCTCGTCCTGGTCCAGGCCTACATCGATCACCACTGGCAGCACTCGGCGCCGAACACCCGGCGGCGCCACGTCGACACGATGGCCGTCGCGGTCGCTGCCTACGTTCTGCCGGACAAGTCGGCTCCTGACGAGAGGCTGCTTCGGCTGGTCCTCACGACCTGCCTGCTGCCAGCGAATCGGCGGGAGCGTGAGTTGTCTCCTGAGGAAGAGAAGGCCGCGCGGTGGATTGAGCGGGCGTCGCGTCCGGCTCGGGAGCTGGCGGACAAGATCGAGGCGGAGAAGCTGTTGCAGGCGCTGTCTCGAAACCTCGGCAGCAAGACGGCGGCGTCCTGGACCACCCGCACGCGTCGGGGTGTTCTACATCACGTCCTGAACTTCGGGATCGACACCGGGGCGCTCGACGTCAACCCGCTCCCGCGGACCAAGGTCGCCATTGAACGGGGCAACAGCGAGGTTGATCCGCGCGTGGTGCTCAACCCGATGCAGGCTCGTCAGGTGCTCGCCGCGCTGACCTACGCGGGCACGAGCACCGGTCAGTACGACTACCTGCACGCGTTCTTCGCGACGATGTACTACGGCGCACTGCGGCCGGCCGAGGTCAACCGGCTGCGGGAGCAGGACTGCAAGCTGCCTGAATCCGGCTGGGGCGAGCTGCTGTTGGAGAAGTCCGCATCACGTGCGAACGCCCGGTACACGGACTCCGGCGAGACCTGGGAGGTTCGGAACCTCAAGCGGCGGGCTCAAGGCTCGATCCGGCGAGTTCCGATCCCTCCTGCGCTGGTGCAGCTCCTTCGCTCGCACATCGAGCGGTTCGGCGTGACGGAGGACGGGCGGCTGTTCCGCGGAACGATCAGCGGCGGGCCGATCAACGCCACGGTCTACACGGATGCCTGGGACCGGGCTCGCAAACTCGGGCTGAGTCCGGAGCAGTACGCCTCCCCGTTGGGTGAGGACCCGTACGACCTTCGGCACGCTGCGGTGTCGACCTGGTTGGCGGCTGGCGTTCCCGCGGCTGAGGTCGCTGAGCGGGCGGGGCACACGGTCGAAGTGCTGCTGAAGGTCTACGCGCGAGTGCTGGACGGCCAGTTGGGCACCTCGAACGACAAGATCGACGGCACGTTGAGGGAGCCTGTCGCCCGGACTCAATCGGAGACGGACTGGGAGCAGTTGGAAGCCTGGCTGGGCCTGTCCAAGGACGAACGGCGGATGCTGCGCGACTTGGCACACCGCGCGCCGGAGCGGTTCAAGCACCTGATCCCGGACTGGGACGAGGGCGACGACGGCATTGCCGGGCTGATCGCCGGGCGCTAGCGGTATGGTGTTCGCACAGTTCAGAAGGCCCTCGGTGATGATCGCCGGGGGCCTTTTCTGTCCCGCGGAGCGTGACAACAGCCGTCGTTCAGGCCGAGGATGTCGCAGCTCACGCCCCCAGGCGTGCTCTCTATGATGATCCGGTCAAGGACCACAGCAGGAGGGGAGGCCAGTGAGCAACCTCGGCGTACAGCTCCGAATCTTGGCCACTGCTCCCTCTTGCCTGCTGAACCGGCTCGTGGATGAGTGGATCTCCGCCAGCGAGGTCAAGATCCTCAAAAAAAAGTCCATCAAATCGCGATTGGTCTAGCTAGTGATTTTGAGTCCGTCCACCAGAGCGGATCGAATCACATCCCCATCCGCCCGTAAGCGTTGGGTGAACAGCTTTCACCGACACGCATTGGTCTACTCGATGATGGCTTCTCCAACCGGCCGGCGCGGGTCTGTATCGGACCTGTTGGAACCGCCTCAGGCGAGCCCTGGTAGGGCCTGAATCCTGAGCATTACCGCTCATCGCTCGGCAAAGACCCGTGCGACATGCAGCCGTCTCGACCTGGCTCACGGTGGCGTGGCGTTCCCGCGGCTGAGGGCGAGGAGCGGGCGTGCCACACGGCCGACGTCCTGTTGAAGATCTATGCGTAGGTGCTCGACGGACAGCGGACAGGCCCAACGACAAGATGGACGGAACGTTGGACGAGTAAGAGGTAGAGTGTTCGTGCAGGTCAGAAGGCCCCCGGTGATCATCGCCGGGGGCCTTTTCTGTCCCGTGACTGTCCCGTGGAGCGTGACAACAGCCGTCGTTCGGTGCCGGTCAGTGACGGACGCCGTTAAGCCCGAAAAACAGATCAGCGCTGGTCAGGACCCATTTCGGGGTTCCAACCAGCGCAGATCCAGATGGCTGCGTGGGCGAGGTCTAGCCGCGCAGTTCCATCGTGCAGCACTTCGGGCCGCCGCCCGACTTGCGCAACTCCGAGATGTCCACGAACACGGGCTCGAACCCGCGACGAGCCACCTGCTCGGCCAGATGAACGGCCTCCACAGGCATCACAACGTGCTTGCCGTCCGAAACGGCGTTGAGACCCAGGCAAACGGCGTCGTCGTCGTTGGCGATCACAGCGTCCGGGAACAGGCGCCTCAAAACCTGCTGCGAACCGGGAGAGAACGCCTCCGGGTAGTAGGCGACCAGAGGCGAGGAAGACTGGTCGTCGAGCATGAACAGGGCCACGTCGAGGTGGTAGAAGCGCGGGTCCACGAGCTGCAGGGACACCACGGGGACGCCCAGCACCTCCTGGGCCTCGGAGTGCGCCCCGGGGTCCGTGCGGAAGCCCGTGCCGGCCAGCAGCAGCGAGCCGGTCCACGTGAAGTCGCCCTCGGCCTCGTTCACGGCGGTGGGCATGACGACGGACTTGTAGCCCGCGCCCAGGAACCAGCGGCGGAAGTGGTCCGCCTCGGCCGAGCGCTGGGCGGCGCGGAAGCGGGAGCCCAGGACCCTGCCGTCGATGACGGTGCCGCTGTTGGCTGAGAAGACCATGTCCGGCAGGCCGGGCACGGGCTCGATCACCTGGACGTCGTGTCCCAGGCGCTCGTAGGTCTCCTTCAGGGCGGTCCACTGCTCCACGGCCAGCGTCGTGCTGGTGGGCTGGGTGGGGTCCATCCACGGGTTGATGGCGTACTCCACCGTGAAGTACGTCGGCGGGCACATCAGGTACCGACGGGTGGTCGGCACGCGCGTCGGCGCGAGGGGCTGCGCGATGTCGAGCGTGATCGGCTCGCCGGGCCCGGAGATGGAGACGGTCATGGATCGAAATGTAAAGGGCCGTTGGACCATCGAACAACGCCGCGACATTGCGTTGATTAGGGCAGAATGTTGCGTGTGGACAGCATCGACCAGCGAATCATTTCGTGCCTGATGGCCAACGCCCGTTCCAGCTACGCGGAGATCGGCAAGGAGGTCGGGCTGAGCGCCCCGGCGGTGAAGCGGCGGGTGGACAAACTGCTGGACACGGGGGTGTTGCGGGGGTTCACGGCGGTCGTGGACCCGGAGGCGCTCGGGTGGGGTACCGAGGCCTTCGTCGAGGTGCACTGCAAGGGGAACGTCGCGCCCCACGACATCCAGCACCGGCTCGAGCCCATGGCCGAGGTCAGCGCCGCCTACACGGTGTCGGGGGCGGCGGACGCGATCGTGCACCTGCGGGCGGCGGACATCCACCACCTCGAGACGGCACTGGAGCGGTTGCGGGCCGTGGAGATCATCGACCGGACCGTGTCGACGGTCGTGCTGTCCCGGCTCCTGGACCGGCCGATCGCGCCCTAGGGTGCGGTCCATGGCTGAGGTTCTCCTGGAGCACCACGACTCCGTCGCCGTGATCACGATCAACGATCCGGACCGGCGCAACGCACTGACGATCGACCTGTCGCAGCAGCTCGCGGACAGGGTCGAGGAGGCGGAGAAGAGCGCCAACGCGCTGATCGTCACGGGTGCGCCGCCCGCGTTCTGCGCCGGCGCGGACCTCACGCAGCTCGGCAGTTCCAAGGACGAAGGCCTGAAGCGGATCTACCAGGGCTTCCTCGCCGTGGCGAACGCCACCATCCCGACGATCGCCGCGGTCAACGGCGCGGCGGTCGGCGCCGGGCTCAACCTCGCGCTGGCCGCCGACGTGCGCGTGGCCGGGCCGAAGGCGCGGTTCGACGCGCGGTTCCTGCAGCTCGGCATCCACCCCGGCGGTGGCATGACGTGGATGTTGCAACGCCTCACGAACCCGCAGACGGCCACGGCGATGACCCTGCTCGGGCAGATCCTCGACGCGGACGAGGCCGTGCGGCTGGGGCTGGCCTACGCGAAGGCCGAAGACCCGCTGGCACTGGCGGAGGAGCTCGCGAAGGCGGCCGCCGAGGCGCCGGCGGAACTCGTCCGGACCATCAAGGCCACCATGCGCCTGACCGATGCAATGCACGACCACGCGGAGGCGGTCGAGGCGGAGCTGCGCCCACAGGTCGCTTCGATCGACACTCCAGAGTTCGCTGCGAGGCTTGCCGCGATGAAGGCTCGGATCAGCGGGCGGTAGGTGTTACCTTGGGTAACAGGTATCGAGGGTGACGTCCGCCGCATTCGGGTATGCGCAGGTAGTGGTGTGCTTACCGTTGAGTTAAGGACCCGTTGCGGCAGATGGGACAGTTCGTCTCGCCTGGTGGTACACGGCCCGTCTCGCGGGCGGTCCTGGCGACTACCCTCGTGGTGGGGCACGGCCACCCTTGGAGAGAGGTATCGGCGTAGGAATGAGCACTGAGACCCGCAAGCTGGATCGCGTTGTGATCCGCTTCGCCGGCGACTCCGGTGACGGCATGCAGCTCACCGGAGACCGGTTCACGTCGGAAGCGGCGGCGTTCGGCAACGACCTCGCCACGCAGCCCAACTTCCCCGCCGAGATCCGCGCACCACAGGGGACCCTGCCCGGTGTGTCGTCGTTCCAGCTGCACTTCGCCGACTACGACATCCTGACGCCCGGCGACCGTCCCGACGTCCTCGTCGCGATGAACCCGGCCGCGCTCAAGGCGAACGTGGGCGAACTGCCGGACGGCGGCATCCTCATCGTCAACACCGACGAGTTCTCGAAGCGGAACCTGACGAAGGTCGGCTACGACTCGAACCCGCTCGAGGACGACTCGCTCGAGAAGTTCCAGGTCCACAAGATCGCCATGGCCACGCTGACCATCGGCGCCCTGGAGGAGACCGGTCTCGGCAAGAAGGACGCCGAACGCGCGAAGAACATGTTCGCGCTCGGCCTCCTGTCGTGGATGTACCACCGGCCGACCGAGGGCACGGAACGGTTCCTGCGCGAGAAGTTCGCGAAGAAGCCCGACATCGCCGAGGCCAACGTCCTGGCGTTCCGCGCCGGCTGGAACTACGGCGAGACGACCGAGGCCTTCGCCGTCACCTACGAGGTGGCGCCCGCGAAGCTCAACGTCGGCACGTACCGCCAGATCACCGGCAACACGGCGACGGCGTACGGCATCGTCGCGGCCGCGCAGCTGTCGAAGCTGCCCGTCGTGCTCGGCACGTACCCGATCACGCCTGCGTCGGACATCCTGCACGAACTGAGCAAGCACAAGAACTTCGACATCACCACGGTGCAGGCCGAGGACGAGATCGCGGGCATCGGCATCGCCCTCGGCGCGTCCTACGGCGGCGCGCTCGGCGTGACGTCGACGTCGGGTCCCGGCATCGCGCTGAAGTCGGAGACCATCGGCCTCGCCGTCATGACCGAACTGCCGCTGCTCGTGATCGACGTGCAGCGCGGTGGCCCGTCCACCGGTCTGCCGACGAAGACCGAGCAGGCCGACCTGCTGCAGGCGATGTTCGGCCGCAACGGCGAGTCGCCGGTGCCGATCGTGGCGCCGCAGTCCCCCTCGGACTGCTTCGACGCCGTCGTCGACGCGTGCCGGATCGCGCTGAAGTACCGCACCCCGGTGCTGTTCCTGTCCGACGGCGCGGTGGCGAACGGCTCCGAGCCGTGGATGATCCCGGACGTCGAGTCGCTGCCGGACCTCACGGTCGAGTTCGCGACGGACCCCGAGAACTTCCAGCCGTACTCCCGTGATCCGGAGACGCTGGCCCGTCCGTGGGCCGTGCCGGGCACCCCTGGTCTGCAGCACCGCATCGGCGGTCTGGAGAAGCAGGACATCACCGGCAACATCTCCTACGACCCCGAGAACCACGACAAGATGGTGCGCCTGCGCCAGGCCAAGATCGACGGCATCGAGGTGCCGGACGTCGAGGTCGAGGACCCGGACGGCAACGCCCGCGTGCTCGTCGTGGGCTGGGGTTCGTCGTACGGCCCGATCGGTGCGGCGGCACGGCGGGTCCGCAAGCTGGGACTCCCGGTCGCGCACGCGCACCTGCGCCACCTCAACCCGTTCCCCAAGAACCTGGGCGAGGTGCTCCGCAAGTACGACAAGGTGATCGTGCCGGAAATGAACCTGGGCCAGCTGGCGTTGCTGCTGAGGGCGAAGTACCTGGTGGACGCCGTGTCCTACACCAAGGTGCAGGGCCTGCCCTTCAAGGCGGAAGAGCTGCAGGACGTGCTCGCTGACGTGATCAAGGGGGTGTCGGCGTGACTGCCATCGACCTCGGAATCCCGGGCCTGACCGGAGTTCCCACCACCGACGAGAAGCAGACGGCCAGGGACTACAAGTCCGACCAGGAAGTCCGCTGGTGCCCCGGCTGTGGCGACTACATCGTGCTCAACACCATGCAGTCGTTCCTGCCGTCGCTCGGCCTCAAGCGCGAGAACATCGTGTTCGTCTCGGGCATCGGGTGCTCGTCCCGCTTCCCGTACTACATGAACACGTACGGCATGCACTCCATCCACGGCCGTGCGCCGGCCATCGCCACGGGTCTCGCCGTGGCGCGGCCCGACCTGAGCGTGTGGGTGGTGACCGGTGACGGCGACGCGCTGTCCATCGGCGGCAACCACCTGATCCACACGTTGCGCCGCAACGTGAACCTCAAGATCCTGCTGTTCAACAACAGGATCTACGGCCTCACCAAGGGCCAGTACTCGCCCACCTCCGAGGAGGGCAAGGTCACCAAGTCGACCCCGCTCGGGTCGCTCGACCACCCGTTCAACCCGGTGTCGCTGGCGCTGGGCGCGGAGGCCTCGTTCGTCGGTCGCGCGCTGGACTCGGACAAGGCCGGTCTGACCTCGGTGCTGCGCCAGGCCGCGGAGCACCGCGGGTCGGCGCTCGTCGAGATCTACCAGAACTGCCCGATCTTCAACGACGGCGCGTTCGACGTGCTGAAGGACGCGGACGAGGCACAGCGGCGGATCATCAACGTCGTCGACGGCGAGCCGATCCGGTTCGGTCGTGAGGGCGAGTACTGCGTGGTGCGCGAGGGCTTCGGGCTCGCGGTCGCCAAGTCGGCGGACGTGGACGCGTCCGACATCGTGGTGCACGACGCGTCGGACCTGAACCTGTCGTTCGCGCTCTCGCGGCTGTCGACGCAGGACCTCACGCACACCGTCACCGGCGTTTTCCGGCGTGCGGACCGCGTCACGTACGACGACGGCGTGCGGGCGCAGGTCGGCGCGGCCAAGGCCGCCAAGCCCGCGGACCTCAACAAGCTGCTGCACGGCAAGGACACCTGGACCGTGGTCGGCTGACCCCGGAACAGCAGAAAGGCCCCCACCGCGTTCGGTGGGGGCCTTTCTCGTGCCTGTCAGGTCACGGCGCCGGGCGGAAGCCCGCCTTCTCCGCGTCCGCCTCCGTGCGGAACCACACGTCGGCGCGGGTCTCGCCGAAGTTCGCCGACCCCTCGCTGTAGTAGCGGCGGCCGGTCAGCGTGGCCTTCACCGCGAAGTCCGCGGCCGGTGCGTGGCCGTCCGACTTCGGCAGCACCGAACCCGGGCCGAACGGCGAGCGCGGGTTGAAGCCCTCCGGCTGCTGGAACCTCGCCGGCGCGCCCGAGGGAGCGGTGCCGTTCGGGCGGCCGCCGGTGGACGGCGAGAAGCCGACCGGGCGGGGGCGTTGCGGTAGTGCTGCCGGGGCGGCGGGTGCTTCCGGCTTCGGGGACTCGAAGGCCGCGAACGCCGGGAAGCTCTGCTGGCGTTGTTGCGTGGTGCTGCGCCTGGCCTCGCGGATCGGGAGGCCCGCCTCGGTGTGCCGCAGTTCGACCGGGACCGGTTCTGGTTCCGGCTCCGGCGGGGCGGCCAGCAGGGGCTCGTCGCTCGGCACGAACTTCGGTACGAACGGCTGGTCGTTCGACGTGTCCGGGAGCGTGCGGGTCTGGCCGAGGGCCGGCAGCGGCTCGTCGGCGTCGAGCAGCGGCTCGAAGAGCGAGCGCGACCGTTCGGCTGCGGGAGCTGCCGGGGGCGCGGGGGTTTCCGTGCCGTGGGAGAACGCGGCGCCGACGGCACGTGGGGTGCGCTCCGGCGTTTCCTCGGTCTCCACGCGGGGTTCGAAGGCCGAGAACGGCGCGGGTGGCGGGGCGCCGGGCGTCGTGAACGGCTGGGTGAACGACGCCGTGTACTCGGGCTCGACGAACTCCCGGTAGACCGGCTCCTGGTAGGCAGGTTCCTCGTGGGCAGGCTCGTGGTGAACCGGCTCCTCGTGGGCCGGCTCGTCGCGCAGCGAGTGGGTGGACTCCCTCTCGGGCTCCTGCTCCTCGGCGAGCGTCGACTCGAAGACGCCGTTGCGGACGCTCGGGGCGTCGAGGTCGGCGGGCTCGTCGGTGATCGGCTCGATCAGGCCGGTCTGCTCGGCCGGGGACTCCGGCTCCACCTCGGGCTCGGGGTCCGGCTCGGTGAAGCCGTCCAGCTGGCCGGAGAGCTCGTCGCGCAGGGCCGGGTACTCGCCGGTGAGGTCGTTGTCCGGCCAGCTGCTCTCCTCGACGGCGATGAACGTCGTCTGCTCGGAGCGGGTGCCGGCGGGCTCGTCCTCCTGCTCGGCGGCCTCGTCGAGGAACGTCTCCGGTTCCTCCTGCGCCCACACCTCGCGCGGCTGGTAGATGAAGTCGTCCGCCTGCTCGTCGACCTCGGGACCGGCGGTCGGCCGCGGCGACGGGACGCCGGGCTCGGCGACCGGCTCGACGGTGGGCACGTACGAGGTCTGCTCGGCCGGGAGTTCCGGCTCGTCGTCGAAGTCCGCGGCCTCGAGGCCCGACTGCGACAGGACCGTCGTCTGCTCGGCCGGCGTCTCGGCGGGGACCTCGCCCGGACCGAGGCGCTCGAACAGCGACCGCGGGCGGTCGTCGTCGGCCTCGGCCAGTGCCTTCTGCTCTGCCAGCTGCTCCTCGAAGCGGCGCTGGGCCTCGTCGGGCTCCAGGTACTGCCGGACGGGCGCGGACGGCTCCTCGTCGACCTCGGGCCGGGACTCGAGCACGGAGGTCTCGTGTGGAGCGGGCTCCTCGACGACCGGCGGCAGCACCGGTGCGGGCGCCTGCACGGGCTCGCCGAAGTAGGCGGGCGGCTCCACGTACGGCGCCGGTGCCGGAACGGGTGCGGGCGGCGGCGCCAGCACCTCGTCGGTCAGCGACCGCGGAGGCGCGTTGTCCCAGTCGTCGACCTCGAAGTCGTCGACCGGAACGGGCTTCGCCGCCGGCCGGGCCGACTTCCGCGCGTCCCGAAGTTGATCATCGAGGTCGGCGATCTGCTTGCGTGCGGGGCGCACATACACCAACCAGGTGATCAGCGCTCCCGCAACGAAGGACAGCAGGCTCCACAGCCAGACCTGCCCGAAGATGTTCACGGGTAAGCCCCTTCTACGACCACACTCCGACCCCACTCACTCGGAAGGGTGAGCATGGCCAAACTACAGTGCCTTTGATGATGCTCCGTCACTACGCCGTTCAGCGCAAATAACGGGTGGAAAGCCCAGCGTAGAGTGGGATTTTGTGCCCCCTCTGACCACCTCTGCCATCAGTTCGCCAGAACTTCACACCCAGGGGCGAGGGGTCACCAGCGGCGCACTCGCCTACGTCCTTTGGGGCTTGTTCCCGGCGTACTGGCCACTCCTCGTACCCGCCCAGCCGGTCGAGGTGCTCGCGCACCGGATCGTCTGGTCGTTCGTCACGCTCGCCGTCGTCGTCGGGGTTCTCCGGCGCTGGCGGCCCTTCCTCGAACTGTCGGGGAAGGGCTGGTTGATCGTTACCGCAGCGGCCGTCCTGATCACGGTCAACTGGGGCACCTACATCTACGCCGTGAACAGCCATCATGTCGTCGAGGCCGCCCTCGGCTACTTCATCAACCCGTTGGTGAGCGTGGCACTAGGCATGATCTTCCTCAAGGAACGATTGCGCATCACCCAGGTGGCCGCCATCGGTGTGGCCGTGGTCGCTGTGATCGTGCTCACCGTCGACTACGGCCGGCTGCCGGTGATCTCCCTGGTGCTGGCCTGCTCGTTCGGCGTCTACGGGTTGCTGAAGAAGAAGGTGCCGCTGGACGCGATCTCCAGCCTCACCGCCGAGAACGCCGTCATCGCGCCGATCGCGCTGGTCTACCTGCTGACGCTGGGCAGTGCGAACACCTTCGGTTCGGCCGGCACCGGCCACGTCCTGCTGCTGCTCAGCACCGGCTTCGTGACGGTGATCCCGTTGCTGCTGTTCGGCGTCGGTGCGCGGCTGATCCCGTTGAGCACCATGGGCATGCTGCAGTACATCGCGCCGATCCTGCAGTTCGCGTGGGGCGTGTTCGTCGTGCACGAGTCGATGCCGGCCAGCCGGTGGATCGGGTTCGGCCTGGTGTGGCTGGCCCTGGCGATCTTCACGTTCGACGCGCTGAGCAACCGGCGCAAGCAGGCGCTCGCGCCGGTCAGCTAGGGCGGTGGCCGCCGCCCTGCCTCAACGGGTGCGTTCCACCACGTACGTCGCGAGCTCCTCGAGAGCGTCCCGCGCGGCGCACGGCGGCAGCTTGCCCAGCTCCGTGCGGGCACGGTCCGCGTACTCGTCGAGGACCTCGCGCGACCTGTCCATTCCGGACGACTTGCGCAGCAGGCCGAGGGCCTCGTCCACCAGCTCGTCGTCGCTGATCGGACCGGCCAGCAGCTCGGCGAGCCGCGTCTCGGACGGGTCGGCGAGCGCGTAGAGCATCGGCAGCGTCTTCACGCCCTCGCGCAGGTCGGTGCCGGGGGTCTTGCCGGACTCCACGGACGGCGACGCGATGTCGATCACGTCGTCCGAGATCTGGAACGCGGCCCCGATCACCTCGGCGTACGCGCGCAGGGCGTCGATCTGCTCCTCGGTGGCGTCGGAGAACATGCCGCCGAACCTCGCCGCCGTGGCGATCAGGACGCCGGTCTTCTCCTCGATCACCTTGAGGTAGTGGGAGATGGCGTCCTCGCCGGGCTGCGGGCCGACGGTCTCGCGCATCTGGCCGGTCACCAGGACCGAGAAGGTCTCCGCGATGATCCGCGCCGCGTCCGTCCCCAGGTCGGCCGTCAGCCGGGACGCGTGGGCGAACAGGAAGTCGCCCGTCAGGATCGCGATGCTGTTGTCCCACTTGACGTTCGCGGAGACCGCTCCGCGCCGCATGGTCGCCTCGTCCATGACGTCGTCGTGGTAGAGCGTCGCGAGGTGAGTGAGCTCGACCACAGTGGCCGCCTTGACGACCTTCTCGCGGTCCCAGTCGGCGCCGAACTGCGACGCGAGCAGTGTGAAGAGCGGGCGGATCCGCTTTCCGCCCGCCTCCACAAGGTGAAGCGAGGTCTCCGTCACCGGGGCGAACTCGCTCTGCACGACGTCGTGCAGGTTGCGCTCAACCTCGGCCAGGCCGTCCTGGACTACCTCGGTGAGCACGGGGTCCACCAACGCGAACCCCGGTCCCACATGCTCGCTACTGGTCACACCAGCAGACTACGTAGTCCTAGCTGAGGAAGGTGCCGGTACCCGCCCAATCGAGCACGAAGGTGGGCCACAGACCCAGCACCAAGGTCACGACGGCACCCAACGTGATCGCGATCGTGGTGAACGCGCCGGGCACCGTGACGGTCGGGCCGTCCGGGGCCGGGTCGCTGAAGTACATCAGCACGATCACCCGCAGGTAGAAGAACGCCGCCACGGCCGAGGCCACGAGAGCGATCACCACGAGCGGCGTGAGGCCGGCCTCGATCGCCGCGCTGAACACGACGAACTTGCCGATGAACCCGGACGTCAGCGGGATGCCGGCGAGGGCCAGCAGCAGGAACGTGAAGACCGCCGCCACGATCGGCGACCGCTTCGCGAGGCCCGCCCACTGCGACAGGTGGGTCGCCTCGCCGTCCGAGTTGCGGACCAGCGACACGATGCCGAACGCGGCGATCGTGGTGAAGCCGTACGCCAGCAGGTAGAACATGGTCGCGCTCACACCGGGGGCGTCGCCCTCCGGCGTGAGGGCGATCGAGCCGATCAGCAGGAAGCCCGCGTGCGCCACCGAGGAGTACGCGATCATGCGCTTCACGTCGGTCTGGGTGAGGCCGAGGATCGCGCCGATCACCATCGACACGACCGCGACGCCGTACAGCACGCCGCGCCACTCCCACTGCGTGTTCTCGAACGCCACGGTGAGCACGCGCAGGATGCCGCCGAACGCGGCGACCTTCGTGCACGCGGCCATGAACGCCGTGACCGGCGTCGGGGCGCCCTGGTAGACGTCCGGGGTCCAGGCGTGGAACGGACCGACGGCGGCCTTGAACAGCAGGCCCACCACCAGCAGGCCGAAGCCCGCGAACAGCAGCGTGTCGGAGCGGTCCGTGCCGCCCGCGGCCGTCGCGATGGCCGAGAGCTTCACCGAACCCGCGTAGCCGTAGAGCAGGGCCACGCCGTAGAGGAAGAACGCGGACGCGAACGCGCCGAGGAGGAAGTACTTCACGGCCGCTTCCTGCGAGAGCAGGCGGCGACGGCGAGCCAGGCCGCACAGCAGGTACAGCGGCAGCGACAGCACTTCCAGCGCGATGAACATCGTCAGCAGGTCGTTCGCCGCGACGAACGTCATCATGCCGCCGAGCGCGAACAGCGTGAGCGGGAAGACCTCGGTCTGCATGCCGGTCTTCGTCGCCTGGGCGCGGTCCTGGACGGTGCCCGGACGGATCGCGGCCTGCGCCACGAACGCGCCGCCGGGCTCCACCGAGCGGTCGGCGATCAGCAGCACCGAGCCGAAGCCCAGCACCAGCAGCGTGGCCCACAGGAAGAGCGACGGCGAGTCGACCGCGATCGCCCCCGACAGCGTCGAGACGCCCTGCTGGGGGCGCTCCGACGTCGCGTAGAGGATCAGCGAGCCGACGGCGCCGACCAGCGTCACGAGCGTGAGCACGAGCTGCACGGCCCACCGCTGGTGCTTGGGCAGCAAGGCCTCCAGCAGCACGCTGACGCACGCGGCACCGAGCACGATCAGCAGCGGCGCGATGGCGCCGTAATCGATCTCCGGCGCCTCGATCGTCTGCGCCTGAGCGACGAGAAGGTTCACGTCACTTGCCTTCCTGCACGGTGACCGGGTCGGTCACGCCGACCTCGGTCAGCGTCGCCCCGACAGTCGGGGTGATGACGTCGAGCACCGGCTGCGGGTAGAACCCGAGGGCCAGCACGATGACAACGAGCGGTGCCAGGATCGCGATCTCGCGCTTGTCGAGGTCGCCGATCGTGGTCTTCTTCTCCGGGTCGCCGACGGCACCCGGACCGGCCGCGGCACCGATGAGGGCGTCGCCGCGCAGCGGGCCGGTCATGACCCGCTGGTAGAGCCACAGCACGTAGAGGGCCGCGAGCACCATGCCGACCGTCGCGATGATCGTGAACACCGGCTGCGTCGGGAACGAGCCGATCAGCACGAGGAACTCCGAGACGAACGAGTTCGTGCCCGGCAGCGACAGCGTGGTCAGACCCGAGATCAGCAGCATGCCCGCGAGCAGCGGCGCCACCTTCGACATGCCGCCGTAGTCGGAGATCAGCGACGAACCACCGCGCGCGATCACCATGCCGACCACCAGGATCAGCATGCCGGTCGAGATCGAGTGGTTGAGCATGTACGACACCGAGCCCACGCCGGCCTGCGACGTGAACGAGAAGATGCCGAGCGCGATGAAGCCGAAGTGCGCGATCGAGACGTACGCGAGGAACCGCTTCATGTCCCGCTGGCCCGTGGCGAGCAGCGATCCGTAGAGGACACCGGCCACCGCGAGCACGAGCACGAACGGCGCCAGGTTCTTCGACGCCTCCGGGAACATCGGCAGCAGGTAGCGCAGCATGCCGAACGTGCCGACCTTGTCCAGGATGCCGACGACGATCACCGTGACGCCGATGGGCGCCTCGGCCGCGGCGTCGGGCAGCCAGGTGTGGAACGGCACGAGCGGCGCCTTGATCGCGAACGCCAGGAAGAAGCCGAGGAACAGCCAGGTCTGCGTCGTCGAGTCGGCGTCGCGGACCACGGTCACGAGCGTCGCCCAGTCGAACGTGCCCTTGCCGAGCTCGTCCGACGCCATCGCGTAGGCGCCGATCGCGGAGGCCAGCATGATCAGGCCGCCGAGGAACGAGTACAGGAAGAACTTGACCGCCGCGTACTGCCTGCGCGCGCCGCCGTAGCCGCCGATCAGGAAGTACATCGGGATGAGCATGACCTCGAAGAGCACGTAGAACAGGAAGACGTCGGTGGCGGCGAACACCGCGACCGTCACGGCCTCCTGGACGAGGATCAGCGAGAGGTACCCGCCCTGCGAACGGCCGGCGGGCAGCTTCTCCGTCCAGCCGGCGCCGATCACGAGCGGGATCAGCAGCGCGATGACCGCGATCATCACCAGCGCGATGCCGTCGATGCCGAACGAGAGCCGCACGCCGAAGGCCGGGATCCAGTCGACGCCGGTGGCGAGCTGGATGCGCTCGCCGTCCGGGTCGTAGGCGATCCACAGCAGCACGCCGAGCACGAGCTCGACGAGCGAGAACGCGAGCGCGACGAGCTTGGCCTTCTTGTCGTCCTTGCGCAGGAACGCCACCACCAGGGCGCCGACCAGCGGCACCACCAGCAGTGCGATCAGAACCCAGGTCACGAGAACCTCACCACCAGGAGCGCCCCGAGCACGAAGATCGAGCCCAGCAGCATGGACAGTGCGTAGGAGCGGACGAACCCGGTCTGCAGCCTGCGCAACCGGCCGGAGCTACCGCCGAGCAGCGCCGCGGTGCCGTTGACCAGACCGTCGACGCCCTTCAGGTCGAGGAACACCAGCGCGCGGGTGAGCCAGGTGCCCGGCCGCGCGAAGAGGGCCTCGTTCAGTGCGTTGCCGTAGAGGTCCGCACGGGCCGCGCGCACCGGGAACGACACCCGCGCCGGGCGCTCGACCGGCTGCTTGCCGCGGCCGAAGAGCAGGAACGCGAGCCCGGCGCCGACCACCGCGAGCGCGACGGTCAGGATGCCGACCATCCCGTGCGAGATCACGCCGTGCTCTTCCTTGAGCTCGCCCAGCGACGGCTCCAGCCAGCCGGCGAGACGTCCGCCGGAGGAGAGGAACCAGCCGCCGCCGATCGAGCCGACCGCGAGGATGATCATCGGAACGGTCATCGACAGCGGGGACTCGTGCGGGTGGTAGTCCTTGCCGTTCTCCGCCTTCAGGTCCTTCCAGCGGGGCTGGCCGAGGAAGACGAGGATCAGCAGGCGCGTCATGTAGAACGCGGTCAGCGCGGCACCGAGCAGTGCGACACCGCCGAAGACCCACGGGCGCCAGCCTTCCCCGGTGAACGCCGCCGCGATGATGGCGTCCTTCGAGAAGTAGCCCGCGAACGGCGGGATGCCGATCAGCGCGAGGTAACCGAGCGTCCAGGTGACGAAGGTGATCGGCAGGTACTTGTAGAGCCCGCCCATCCGGCGGATGTTGCCCTCGTCGTTCATGCCGTGCATGACCGAACCGGCACCGAGGAAGAGCCCGGCCTTGAAGAAGCCGTGCGTCAGCAGGTGCATGATGCCGAGCGCGTAGCCGATCGGGCCGAGGCCCACGGCGAGGATCATGTAGCCGATCTGCGAGACCGTCGAGTACGCCAGGACCTTCTTGAAGTCGTCGTAGGCGCAACCGATGATGCAGCCGATCAGCAGCGTGACGCCACCGATGATCATGACGACCAGGCGGCCGTCCTCGCTCAGGTTGTAGAGCGGGTTGGAGCGGGCGATGAGGTACACGCCCGCGGTGACCATCGTCGCCGCGTGGATCAGGGCCGAGACGGGGGTCGGGCCCGCCATCGCGTCGGGCAACCAGGCCTGGAGCGGGAACTGGCCCGACTTGCCGCAGGCGCCGAGGAGCAGCAGCAGCGTGATCGCGAGGACCTCGGCCGAGGAGAACTCGCCGACGCGGCTGAAGACCTCGGTGTACTGCGTCGTCCCGAGCTTGTTGAACATCAGGAAGATCGCGATGGCGAGGCCCAGGTCACCGACGCGGTTCATCAGGAAGGCCTTCTTGGCCGCCGACGCCGCTTCGGGCTTGTACTGGTACCAGCCGATCAGCAGGTACGAGGCGAGACCGACGCCCTCCCAGCCGAAGTACAGGGTCACGAAACCGTTGCCCAGCACCAGCAGGAGCATCGCCGAGACGAAGAGGTTGAGGTAGGCGAAGAACTTGCGCCTGCCCTCCTCGTGCGCCATGTAGCCGATCGAGTAGATGTGGATCAGCGAGCCCACACCGGTGATCAGCAGCACGAACGTGAGCGACAGCGGGTCGAGCCGCAGTCCGAACTCGACGGTCAGCGCGTTGACGTCGATCCAGTTGAACAGGTGCAGGTTCTGCACCCGCTCCTCGGGGTTCGAGACACCGAGCGTCGAGAAGAAGAGCGCGAGCGCGTAGGCGAACGACGCGAGCAGCACGCCGCTGCCGAGCAGGTGGCCCCACTTGTCGGCGCGCTTGCCGCCGACCAACAGCACCGCCGCGCCGAACGCGGGCAGCGCCAACAGCAACCAGGCGAAGCTCGCGACCCCGCTGGCGACAACAGGTTCCGTCACCGGTGACCCCTCAGTACTTCAGCAGGTTCGAGTCGTCGACCGAGGCCGAGCGACGCGTCCGGAAGATGGACATGATGATCGCGAGGCCGACGACGACCTCCGCCGCGGCGACGACCATCACGAAGAACGCCATCACCTGACCGTCGAGCGAGCCGTTGATCCGCGCGAACGTCACGAGGCTCAGGTTGACCGCGTTGAGCATGAGCTCGACGCACATGAAGACCACGATGGCGTTGCGCCGCACCAGCACGCCGACGGCGCCGATGCTGAACAGCAGTGCCGACAGCAGCAGGTAGTAGGTGGGGGTCACGACTCACTTCCCTTGAGCGCGTGCGCGTCGGGCTCGTGCGCGGTGCCGGCCACCTCGGCGACGTCGTCCGAGAGCGTGGACTTGTCGGTGGCCTCGATGACCTCGAACAGCGACTCCTCCGCGACGCTGCCGTCGGGCAGCAGTGCGGGGGTGGCCACCGAGTTGGCGGTGGCGAAGACGCCGGGGCCGGGCAGCGAGCCGACCCGCTTGCCGTCCTGGAAGCGCTCCTCGACGAGTTCCTTCTGCGTCTTCTTGGCGGGCTTCCCGTCGCGGCCGACGAAGGCCAGGATCATCGCGCCGAGGGCGGCGGTGATCAGCAGGGCCGACGTGAGCTCGAACGCGAACAGGTACTCCGTGAAGAGCTTCGAGCCGATGTTGCCGACGTTGCCGCCGTTGGTGGTGTTCACCTCGGCGAGGCCTCGGGCGTCGACACCGGTCAGCGCGCGGCCGACCGAACCGACCAGCAGCACGGCGAACCCGATGCCGAGCAACGCGGCCGCGAGTCGCTGGCCGCGGATCACTTCGACGACCGAGTCCGAACTGTCGCGGCCGACCATCATCAGCACGAACAGGAACAGCATCATGATCGCGCCGGTGTAGACGATGATCTGCACGAAGCCGAGGAACGGCGCCTGCTGGATCATGTACAGCACACCGAGGCTGAGCATCGTCACGACGAGCCACAGCGCGGAGTGCACGGCGTTGCGCGCGAAGAGCATGCCGAGCGCGCCGGCCAGGGCCAGCGGGCCGAGGACCCAGAACGCGATGGCCTCGCCCGTGGTGACGGTGTCGACCACGCGCTGCACCGGTTCCGGCTGCTGCTGCGCGAGGAACTGGACCAGGAGGCTCACTGCTGAGCCTCCTTCGCCAGACGCGGGCCGTTCACGTAGTAGTCCTGCTCGTTGTCGCCGAGCCGCATCGGATGCGGTGGCTGCTCCATGCCGGGCAGCAGCGGGGCGAGCAGGTCCTCCTTCGTGAAGATCAGGTCCTGGCGGTTGTCGTCGGCGAGCTCGTACTCGTTCGTCATCGTGAGCGAACGGGTCGGGCAGGCCTCGATGCACAGGCCGCAGCCGATGCAGCGCAGGTAGTTGATCTGGTAGTCGGCACCGAAGCGCTCACCCGGTGAGTAGCGGGCTTCCTCGGTGTTGTCGCCACCCTCGACGAAGATCGCGTCCGCGGGACAGGCCCACGCGCACAGCTCGCAGCCGACGCACTTCTCCAGGCCGTCCGGGTGCCGGTTCAGCTGGTGACGGCCGTGGAACCGCGGCGCGGTCACCTTCTTGACCTCGGGGTACTCCTCCGTCACCACCTTCTTGAACATGGTGCCGAAGGTGACGCCGAAGCCTTTCAGGGACTCGAACATCCCTACTCAGCCTCCTTACCGGTGGTGACGGCTGCCTTGTCCGCGGGGATGTTGGCGACCTTGACCTTGCGCTTGGGCGCTGACTTGGGGACCGCGAGGTCGAGCGGCGGGACGGGGAAGCCCGAACCCGCGAGCGGAACGCCCTTGGTGTCCTGGACCTTCTTGTCCGGCAGCAGGAACGAGACCAGCAGCACGAGACCGACGACGACGCCGAGCGCGATGAGCCGCTGCGCCGTGGAGAGCTGCTGGATCGCGCCGGTGCGGATGACCGCGACGGCCATGATCCAGACGAGGCTGGTCGGGACCAGCACCTTCCAGCCCAGGCGCATGAACTGGTCGTAGCGCATGCGGGGCAGGGTGCCGCGCAGCCAGATGAAGAGGAACAGGAAGGCGAGCGTCTTGATGATGAACCAGAGCAGGCCCCACCAGCCGGTGTTCATGAACTCGCCGCTCCACGGGGCGTGGTAGCCGCCGAGGAAGAGCGTGGTCGCGAGCGCCGAGACCGTCACCATGTTCACGTACTCGGCGAGGAAGAACAGCGCGAACTTCAGCGAGCTGTACTCCGTGTGGAAACCACCGACGAGCTCCGACTCGGCCTCGGGGAGGTCGAACGGGGCGCGGTTGGTCTCGCCGACCATCGACACGACGTAGATCGCGAAGCTGGGGAAGAGCAGCAGGCCGAACCAGCCGGGTGCGAACCCGAGCACGGTCGAGGCCTGGGCGCCGACGATGTCACCGGTCGACATCGAGCCGGTGAACATGATCACCGCGACGATCGACAGGCCCATCGCGATCTCGTAGGAGATCACCTGCGCGGCCGACCGCAGCGCGCCGAGCAGCGGGTACGGCGAGCCGGAGGCCCAGCCGGACAGCACGATGCCGTAGACGCCGATCGAGGAGCAGGCGAGCACCACGAGCACGCCGACCGGGAGGTCGACGAGCTGCAGCGCGGTCTGCTCGCCGAACAGGTTGACCTCACCCGCGAGCGGGATCACCGAGAACGCGAGGAACGCGGGGATGCAGGAGATCACCGGGGCGAGGAAGAACACCCACTTGTCCGCGAGGACCGGGCGGATGTCCTCCTTGAACGCGAGCTTCAGACCGTCCGCGAGCGACTGGAGCCAGCCGTTCGGGCCGACCCTGTTGGGGCCGGGGCGGTGCTGCATGCGCGCGACGACCTTGCGCTCCCAGTTGATCATGAACAGGGTCATGACCACGAGGAAGGCGAAGATGGCGACGACCTTGATCAGGACGAGCCAGATCGGGTCGTCCGCGAGGAGCTTGGCGGTCTCGCCGATCTCCGCTGCGACGACGTGCTGGGTCATGAGGTCCCTCCGCTGACGGAGACGATCGAGCCGTGGCCCGCGCCGAGAGTGGCCCGCACGGTCACGTCACCCGAGTTGGTGGGCAGCCAGATGACGCCCTCGGGCAGGTCGTCGGTCTCGACCGGGAGCGTGATCGCGCCGCGGTCGGTGGAGACCGTCACGTAGCCGCCGGTCGCGAGCCCGAACTGCTGGGCCGTGGCCTCCGCGACCTTCGCGACGACCGGACGCGCGGTGCCGGCCAGGTGCGGCTCGTCGACCTGCAGCGAGCCGTTGCCGATCAGGCGGTGCCACGTGGCGAGCACGGCCTTGCCGGGGCCCGCCGGGGACTGCAGCGGCGCGGCGACGTTCAGCGAGGAGCCGGTGACGGCGCCCTCACCGAGCCGGGCCAGGTCGGCGGCCGAGGCGGCGGGCGTCTGCGTGAACAGGTCCGCGTCCATCTCCACCGCGAGGGTGTCGAGCACGCGGCAGTCCGGCAGCGAGCCGGTGCCCTCGAGCGTGGTGCCGAACTCGCGGCGGCGGCCCTCCCAGTTGAGGTAGCTGCCGGCCTTCTCGACCGCCGGGGCGATCGGGAGCACGACGTCGGCGTGCGCGGTGACCGCGCTCGGACGCAGCTCCAGGCTCACGATGAAACCGGCCCCCGCCAACGCCTTCTCCGCGAGCCGCGGGTCGGGCAGGTCGAACGGGTCGACGCCGCCGACCACCAGGCCGGACAGCTGACCGCTCGCGGCGGCCTCGAGGATGCCCGTGGTGTCGCGGCCGGGCGTCGCGGGCAGCGAGCCCTCCTCGACGCCCCAGGTGCGCTCGACCTCCAGGCGGGCCGCGGCGTTCGCGACGTGGCGGCCGCCGGGCAGCAGGTTCGGCGTGGCACCGACCGCGAGCGCACCGCGCTCACCGGCGCGGCGCGGGATCCACGCGACCTGGGCGCCCGTGCGCTCGGCCAGGCGGGCGACCGCGGTGAACGCGCCGGGGACCACGGCGGCGCGCTCGCCGACCAGGATCACCGCACCGGGCTTGGAGAGCAGCTCGACGACGTCCGACGCGTGCTCCGGCAGCGCGTTGATCGCGTTCGCCTCGGCACCGGGCACGCAGGCGAGCAGCGTGCCGAACGTCTTCTCCACGGCCGGGGTCGTGAACTGGCCGAGGTGGAAGACCTTGGTGCCCTTGCGGGCCGCCTTGCGCAGGCGCAGGAAGACGATCGGGGCCTCCTCCTCGGGCTCGAAGGCGACCAGCAGCGCGGCCGGTGCCTTCTCGATGCCCTGGAAGGTGACGCCGTTGTCCGGGTTGGTGAACACCGTCGTGCCGGACAGGAACTCCAGCTCCTCGGCGCTGTGCGGCCGGGCGCGGAAGTCGATGTCGTTGGTGTGCAACGCGATCCGGGCGAACTTCGAGTACGCGTAGGCGTCCTCGACGGTCAGCCGGCCACCGGTGAGGACACCGACGCCGTTCGCGTCGCGGGCCGCCGCGAGACCGGCCGCCGCGACCTGCAGCGCCTCGGTCCAGGACGACTCGCGCAGCTCGCCGCTCTCCTTGTCACGGACCAACGGCCGCTTGATGCGGTCACCGGTCGTGGCGTAGCGGAAGGCGAACCGGCCCTTGTCGCAGATCCACTCCTCGTTGACCTGCGGGTCGTCGCCGGCGAGCTTGCGCTGCACCTTGCCGCGCCGCCAGTCGGTGCGCTCGGCACAGCCGGAGGAGCAGTGCTCGCAGACGCTCGGCGTCGACACGAGGTCGAACGGACGGGCGCGGAAGCGGTAGGCGGCGCTGGTGAGAGCACCGACCGGGCAGATCTGGATGGTGTTGCCGGAGAAGTAGCTCTGGAACGGCTTCTCCTTGGCCACACCGATCTGCTGCTGCGCACCGCGTTCGAGGAGCTCGATGAACGGGTCGCCGGCGATCTGCGCGGAGAACCGGGTGCAGCGCTGGCAGAGCACGCAGCGTTCGCGGTCGAGCAGCACCTGCGTGGAGATGTTGATCGGCTTCGGGAACGTGCGCTTGTGCTCGTGGAAGCGGGAGTCGCTGCGGCCGTGGGCGATCGCCTGGTTCTGCAGCGGGCACTCACCGCCCTTGTCGCAGATCGGGCAGTCCAGCGGGTGGTTGATGAGCAGCAGCTCCATCACACCCTGCTGGGCCTTGTCGGCGACCGGCGAGGTCAGCTGGGTCTTCACGACCATGCCGTCCGCGACCGTCATCGTGCAGGAGGCCTGCGGCTTCGGCATCGGCCGGCCGCCCATCTCGACCTCGACGAGGCACTGGCGGCAGGCGCCCGCGGGCTCCAGCAGCGGGTGGTCGCAGAAGCGCGGGATGACGGTGCCGAGGCGCTCGGCGGTGCGGATCAGCAGCTCACCCTTGGGGGCCACCACCTCCACGCCGTCGATCACGAGCTTGACGTGGCCTTCCGGCACGACGAGCTCGGTCGCGTTGGGCTTGTCAGGCGCGATGGTCATGCGTTCGCTCCAGCCAGGACCTTGGAGTTCTGGTCGCACAGGGCGAGGAACTCGTCCTTGAAGTACTTGATGCCGCTGGTGATCGGGCTGACGGCACCGTCACCCAGCGCGCAGAACGAGCGGCCGAGGATGTTGTCGCAGACGTCGAGCAACGTGTCGATGTCGCTCGCCGTACCGTTGCCCGCCACCATCCGCTGCAGGATCTGCACGAGCCAGTACGTGCCCTCGCGGCACGGCGTGCACTTGCCGCACGACTCGTGCTTGTAGAACTCCGTCCACTTCATGACGGCCCACGGCACGGACACGGTCTCGTTGAAGATCTGCAGCGCCGTCGTGCCGAGCATCGAACCGGCCTCGGCGGCACCCTCGAAGTCCAGCGGCACGTCGAGGTGCTCTGCGGTGAACAGCGGGGTGGACGAGCCACCCGGCGTCCAGAACTTCAGCGGGATGCCGTCCTTCATGCCGCCAGCCATGTCGAGCAGCTGCCGCAGGGTCGTTCCCATCGGCGCCTCGTACTGGCCGGGCCGCGTGACGTGGCCGGACAGCGAGTAGATCTTCGGACCGGGCGACCGGTCACGACCCATCTCGCGGAACCAGTCGGCGCCACCGTTGACGATGAAGGGAACCGACGCGATGGTCTCGACGTTGTTCACCACGGTGGGCGACGCGTAGAGGCCCGAGGTCGCGGGGAACGGCGGCTTGAGCCGCGGCTGGCCGCGACGGCCCTCCAGCGAGTCGAGCAGCGCGGTCTCCTCGCCGCAGATGTACGCGCCGGCGCCGGCGTGCACGACGACGTCCAGGTCGAACCCGCTGCCGAGGATGTCCTTGCCCAGGTAGCCCTTGGCGTACGCCTCGCGCACCGCCGCGTTGAGGCGGCGGATGCAGTGCAGGACCTCGCCGCGGACGTAGATCGCCGCGAAGTTCGCGCGGATCGCGTACGACGTGATGATCACGCCCTCGATCAGCGAGTGCGGGTCCGCCATCATCGTGGGGATGTCCTTGCAGGTGCCCGGCTCGCCCTCGTCGGCGTTGATGACGAGGTAGTGCGGCTTGCCGTCGCCCTGCGGGATGAAGCCCCACTTCATGCCGGTGGGGAACCCCGCGCCGCCGCGGCCGCGCAGTCCGGAGTCCTTGCACTGCTGGATGAGCTGGTCGGGGTGGGCCTTGAGAGCCTTCGGCAGCGCGGTGTAGCCACCGGTGCGCTCGTAGGTCTCCATGGTCCAGGACCTGGGCTCGGTCCAGCGCTTGGTGAGAACGGGAGTCAGCGGGTCAACCATTTTCGTCCCTACTTCTTTTCCGGCAGGGCGGGGAACTCGGCATTGGACGGCATGGCAGGCGCGTCCCAGCCGCGTTCCTTGGCGATCTGCGCACCGGCCAGCGTCTCCGGCGCCGCCGACGGGCCGTCGAGGTCGGCGTCGCGACCCTCGAAGAACCCGGCGAGCTGGAGCTCGGCCTGCTTGAAGTCGGTGAGCGGGGCGCCGCGGGTCGGGGCGGGCTTCTCCCCCGCCTGCAACGCCTGCACGAGTCCCAGGGCCTTCTCGGGCGTCTGGTTGTCGTA
Organism: Lentzea sp. HUAS12; assembly: GCF_024125735.1. Lineage (NCBI taxonomy): Bacteria > Bacillati > Actinomycetota > Actinomycetes > Pseudonocardiales > Pseudonocardiaceae > Lentzea > Lentzea sp. HUAS12. The sequence goes on along the minus strand of NZ_CP099738.1, from coordinate 7,558,422 downwards.
GAACTCGTAGTTGACCTGGAGCACCGGGCCGAGGTCGCACGCGGCGAGGCACTCGGCGTGCTCCAACGTGATCGAGCCCGGCGTGCCCGGCTCGCCCGCGGTCTCCTCGTGGCCCACACCGAGGTGCTTCTTGAGCTTCGAGTAGATCTCGTCGCCACCCAGCGCAGCGCACAGCGTGTTGGTGCAGACGCTCACGAGGTGCTCGCCGCACGGGCGGCGCTTGTACATCGTGTAGAACGTCGCGACCGCGCTGACCTCGGCCTCGGTCAGGTCGAGCTGGCCGGCGCAGAACCGGATGCCCTCCTGGGAGACGTACCCCTCGACGGACTGCACGAGGTGCAGCATCGGGAGCAGCGCGCTGCGGGACTGCGGGTAGCGGGCGATGATCGCCTGCGCCCGGTCCACAGTGGACTGGTCGAACGTGGTGTTCTCAGCTGCCTGAGTCATCGGTCGCAACCACCCATCACCGGGTCGATCGAGGCGACGGCGGCGATCACGTCGGCGACCATGCCGCCCTCGCACATCGCGGGCATCGACTGGAGGTTCACGAAGCTCGGTTCGCGCAGGTGCACGCGCATCGGCCTGGTGCCGCCGTCGGAGACGACGTGGTAGCCGAGCTCGCCGCGCGGCGACTCGACCGGTACGTAGACCTGGCCCGCCGGAACCTTGAAGCCCTCGGTCACCAGCTTGAAGTGGTGGATCAGGGACTCCATGGACTGGCCCATGATCTTGCGGACGTGCTCGAGCGAGTTGCCCATGCCGTCGCTGCCGATCGTGAGCTGCGCGGGCCACGCGATCTTCGCGTCCTCGACCATCACCGGACCCGTCGGCAGGCTCTTCACGACCTGCTTGATGATCTTCAGTGACTGGTGCATCTCCTCGAGGCGCAGCAGGTACCGCGCGAAGCAGTCCGCCGCGTTCGAGGTCGGGACGTCGAAGTTGTAGTTCTCGTAACCGCTGTACGGCTCGACCTTGCGCAGGTCCCAGCCGAGGCCGGCCGAGCGCAGGATCGGGCCGGTGATGCCGAGCGCGAGGCACGCGTCGACGGGCAGGTAGCCCACGCCCGCGAGGCGGTTGCGCCAGATCGGCTGGCCGGTGAGCAGCTTGTCGTAGTCCGGGAGCCGCTTCTCCATGACCTTGACGAACGCGTTGATCTTCTCGACCGCGTCCGCCGGCAGGTCCTGCGCGAGGCCGCCGGGACGGATGAACGCGTGGTTCATGCGCAGACCGGTGAGGTGCTCCAGCAGGTGCAGCGCTTCCTCGCGCTCGCGGAAGCCGGAGGTCATGCCGGTGAGGGCGCCGAGCTCCATGCCGCCGGTGGCTAGGGCGACGAGGTGCGAGCTGATGCGGTTGAGCTCCATCAGCAGCACGCGGATCGCCTGCGCCTTGTCCGGCACCGTGATGCCGAGCAGCTTCTCGACCGACATGCAGTACGCGGCCTCGTGGTGCAGCGGCGCCAGGTAGTCGGTGCGCGTCACGAACGTGACGCCCTGGACCCAGTTCCGGTACTCGACGTTCTTCTCGATGCCGGTGTGCAGGTAGCCGATGACGCTGCGGGCGTGGGTGACCGTCTCGCCCTCGAGTTCGAGCACCAGGCGGAGCACGCCGTGGGTCGACGGGTGCTGCGGGCCGAGGTTCATGACGATGCGCTCGTCGTGGACCGCGTCCGCGAGCACCTCGTCCCAGTCGCCGCCGGTCACCGTGTAGACGGTGCCCTCGGTGGTCTTCCGGGAGTCCGCGACCTCCGGGGTGTGCGGGCTGGTGTCGACGTCGTCCGTGCTGTCGCTGCCGGTCGAGCTGGTGTTCGTCCCGGTGGTGACGTCCGAAAGCCGCTCGGTCATGAGTACGACCGCCTCTGGTCCGGCGGAGGAATCTCCGCGCCCTTGTACTCCACCGGGATGCCACCCAGCGGGTAGTCCTTGCGCTGGGGGTGTCCGTCCCAGTCGTCCGGCATGAGGATGCGGGTCAGTCCGGGGTGACCGTCGTAGATGATCCCGAACATGTCCCAGGTCTCGCGCTCCTGCCAGTCCGCCGTCGGGTAGACCTCGACGAGGCTCGGCACGTGCGGGTGCTCGACGTCGACCGCGACCTCGAGCCGCACGCGGCGGCGGTACGTCATCGACGTGAGGTGCACGACCGAGTGCAGGCGCTGCGGCACGTCGGCGCCGTAGTCCACACCGGACACCGAGCTGCAGAGCTCGAAGCGCAGCGCCGGGGTGTCGCGGAAGATCCGCGCGACCTCCAGCAACGTCTCCGGCCTGAGGTAGAAGGTGATCTCGCCGCGGTCGACCGTCACCTGCTGCACCGTGTCGGCGGGCAGGCCCTTGTCGCCGATGGCGGCGAACAGCTCGTCCGCGACCTCGTCGAACCAGCCGCCGAACGGGCGCTCGGACGGCGCCGCGACGTGGGCGGGCAGGCGCAGGCCACCGAAGCCGGACGTGTCACCGGAGCCGGTGACGCCGAAGAGGCCCTTGCGCTCCTTGCCCGCGAGGATCGGCGCCTTCTCGCGCGCCTCGACGGGGTTGGTCTTCTCGAGGTCCTCCCCAGCGCGGTTGACGCTGGAGTGCTCTCCCCCTGGCTCGGTCACTTCTTCCTCGCAAAACGCTCGGACGACGGGATGAGATCGGTGCGGTAGCCCGAGTCGGCGAGCGCCTTGGCGCGCACGGCGCCCAGCGGCTCGTCCATGATCTTGGCGTGGATCTTGAGGATCGCGTCCATCAGCATCTCCGGCCGCGGCGGGCAGCCCGGCAGGTACATGTCGACGGGCACGACGTGGTCGACGCCCTGCACCACCGCGTAGTTGTTGAACATGCCGCCGCTGCTGGCGCACACGCCCATGGCCAGCACCCAGCGCGGCTCGGGCATCTGGTCGTAGATCTGCCGCAGGACCGGCGCCATCTTGTTGGTGACGCGGCCGGCCACGATCATCAGGTCCGCCTGGCGCGGTGAGGCCCGGAAGACCTCCATGCCGAAGCGGGCGAGGTCGTAGCGCGGACCACCCGTCGTCATCATCTCGATGGCGCAGCAGGCCAGGCCGAAGGTGGCAGGCCAGAGCGAGGACTTGCGGGTCCAGTTGACCAGCTTCTCGACGCTGACCAGCAGGATGCCGTTCGGGAGCTTCTCCTCGAGACCCATGACTTCCTCAGTTCCAGTCGAGGCCGCCGCGACGCCACACGTAGACGTACGCGAAGCCGACCGTGGCGACGAACAGGACGATCTCCACCAGCCCGAACAGGCCGAGCTTGTCGGCCGCTACGGCGAACGGGTAGAGGAAGACCATTTCGATGTCGAACAAGATGAACAGCATCGCCGTCAGGTAGTAGGCGACGGGCATGCGCCCACCACCCACGACCGGCTGCGGGCTCGGCTCGATGCCGCACTCGTACGCGTCGAGCTTCGCCTTGTTGTAGCGGCGGGGTCCGATGTAGGGAGCTGCGGTCACCGAGAACAGCGCGAACGCCCCGGCAAGCGCGAACATCAATACGAGGGGGAGGTAAGGGTCAAGCACGCTCCGTCGTCCTTTCCTCGCGGTCGACCGCACCCTAAGGGTGTTGTTCTCCGACTCGTTTGTTAGGCGAACCTAACAAACGCTTGTGAAACAGTTCACAAGCTTGTTCACACTGTTGTGAAGTGATTCACAAGGTCGCTCGCCAGTGTAGAACGCCTGTAAATGACCTGGATCACAGGGTCTGACCTGGGGGTTTAACTTGACGGACACAAACGAAACGGCACCGGCTCGTATTGAGCCGGTGCCGTCACCTATTCGGAGTAATTTACGCCGTCGGAGCGAGCTTCGTGGCGGCCACGATCAGCTTGTCCATTGCGTCGCCGTCCTTGGGGTCGTAGAGGCCCGCGAGTAGCTTGAGCACGAGTTTCATCAGGCGTTTCCGCGGCATTCCGTACTTCGTTGCGGTCCGCATGATCGCCGGGTTACCGATGAGCTTGGAGAAGACGTTCCCGAGCCGGTAGTAACTGCCGAGCGCCTCCTCGATCCGCACCGGGTAGCCGTGCAGCGCCCGTTCACGGTTGACGCCGGTCCGCGCGAGGGCCTGGACGATGCTCTCGGACGCGATCTTGGCCGACTCCATGGCGTAGCCGATGCCCTCGCCGTTGAAGGGGTTGACCATGCCGCCCGCGTCACCGACGAGCACCAGGCCCGCCCGGTAGTGCGGCTTGCGGTTGAGCCCCATCGGCAGCGCGGCGCCGCCGATCCGGCTGGTGGCGTTCTCCTCGCGGAAGCCCCACTCCTCCGGCGTCGCGTCGAGCCAGCTGCGCAGGAGCTGGCGGTAGTCCGTGGTGCCGTAGGCCTTGGACGTGCTGAGGATGCCGAGGCCGACGTTCACGCTGCCGTCGCCCATGCCGAAGATCCAGCCGTAACCGGGCAGCAGCTGCCCGTCCGGCGCCCACAGCTCGAGGTGGCTCTCAAGGTAGTCGTCCTTGGTGCGCGGGCTGTTGTAGTAGCGGCGGACCGCGACACCCATGGGCTTGGCGTCGTCCTTCTGCAGCCCGACGCTGAGTGCCAGGCGCGCGGAGACGCCGTCGCAGCCCACGACGATCGGGGCCCGGTAGGTGACCGGGTTCTTCTCCGGGCCCTGCTTGGCCTCGACGCCGACCACGCGGCCGTTCTCGATGATGGCCTTCGTGACGGTGGTGTGCTCGTGCATGCGCGCGCCGGCGGCCTTCGCGGCGTTCGCGAGCATCTCGTCGAAGTCCATGCGCGGGCGCACGACACCGTAGTTCGGGAACGTGGCCAGGTCCGGCCAGTCGAGCTCCATCGTGACGCCGCCGCCGACGACCCGGAGGCCCTTGTTGTGCAGCCAGCCGTTGCTCTCGCGGGTGTCGATGCCCAGGTCGATGAGCTGCTTGACGCCTCGCGGGGTCAGGCCGTCGCCGCAGACCTTCTCCCGGGGGAAGGTGCTCTTCTCGAGGAGGAGGACGTCGAGGCCCGCCCTGGCGAGGTAGGTGGCCGCGGTCGAGCCCGCCGGTCCAGCGCCGACGACGATGACGTCGGCGTCCTCGTTGATCCCGCGCCTGCTCATCCAGACTCCCTGCGTGTACCGGTTGCAGCTTCTGTTTCTGACTCTAACCGGACGTTGCTGAGGGTTCTGCGGGAGCGGGTGCGGGTCGTGGGCGGCTTGTGGGGTCGGCTCACGGGCCGGCGGCGGATCCAGCGGGGTCTGCCGGTTCGCGAGGCCTGGTCGCCATGCCAGGCCGCGTGCGTGGTGGTGGCCTGCGAGGGCCGACCGCCCCTATGCCTCGGCGGGCTCGTCCGCCTTCGGCTTCGGCTTGGTGGCGCGGTGCAGCGCGACCATGCCGCCGGTCAGGTTGAACCAGGCCACGTCCTCCCAGCCCGCCTGCGAGATGAGCTCGCCCAGGGCGCGCTGGTTCGGCCAGGTGGCCATCGATTCGGCCAGGTAGGAGTACGCGACCGGGTTCGAGGACACGAACTTCGCGATCAGCGGCAGGAGCTTGAGCAGGTACCGCATGTAGACGAAGCGGAACGGCTTGAAGACCGGGGTCGACACCTCGCAGATGACCATGCGGCCGCCAGGCTTGGTCACGCGCGCCATCTCCGTCAGGGCGGCGACCGTGTCGTTGAAGTTGCGGATGCCGAAGGACACCGTGACGGCGTCGAACGAGTTGTCCTTGAAGGGGAGGCGGAGGGCGTCCGCCGCCACCTTCGGGACCCGGCGGTGCGCGCCCGAGGCGAGCATGCCCACGGAGAAGTCCGCTGCCACGCACCAGGCGCCCGAGGCGGCGTACTCGACGGTGGAGACGGCGGTGCCCGCGGCGAGGTCGAGGACGCGCTCACCTGGGCGTGCGTCGAGCACGCGGCGGCTCCACTCCCGCCAGCGGCGGTCGAAGCCCAGCGTCATGACCGAGTTCGTGCGGTCGTAGCCCTTGGCCACGCCGTCGAACATCTCGGCTACCTCGCGCGGGTTCTTGTCCAGGCCGGCTCGCGACATGTCTAGAGACTAAGTCAGGGTCGCTGAGATCATCTTCAGGGCACCTTCAGCGCGGTGAGCATGCCGGTGACGGCGGTGTGCCACGGGTACTGCTCGGCGCGGGCCCTCGCGGCCTCCCGGGAGCCCGATTCCAGCAGGTGTCTGGCCGCGGTGGCGAAGGCCTCGGCGTGGTCGTCGACGGCCGCGCCGCAGGAGGGTTGGACTATCTCCTTGAGGGCGCTGCTCTGGCTGACGACCACCGGCGTGCCGCTGGCCAGGGCTTCGAGGGCGGCCAGGCCGAAGGTCTCGTGCGGGCCCGGCGCCAGGGAGAGGTCCGCCGACGCCAGGAGCGAGGCCACGTCCAGGCGTGACTTCACGAAGCCGAGGAAGGTGACCGGCAGGCCTGCCGCGCGTTTTTCGAGGGCGGCGCGTCTCGGGCCGTCGCCGGCGATCACCAGGCGGGCCGAGTGGCCCTGCTCGTGGAGTTCGGCGAGGGTGTCGACGGAGCGTTCGACGTGTTTCTCGGGTGACAGGCGTCCACAGTGGATCAGCAGGTTCTGCTTGCCCTGCAACAGGTCTTGGCGGAGGTCCGCGGAGTGTCTACTCGGGGTGAACGTGGCCAGGTCGACGCCGAGCGGGACCTGGGTGACGTTGGTGGCGCCGATGCGGTCGAACTCCTCGCGCGCGAAGCCCGTCGTGCAGACGACCGTGTCGTAGGAGGCGGCCATGCGGCGGTTCGCCCAGTCCGCGCCGCGTTCGGCCGGGTTCTCCGGCAGCACGAAGCGGAGAAGGCGGTCGAGGCGTTCGTGGGAGATGACGACGTTCGGGATGCCCCGCTCGCTCGCCCAAGCGCCCATGCCGCGCAGGGTCAGGCGGTCGGAGACCTCCAGGCGGTCGGGCCTCAGGTCGTCCACCAGGGACTTCACCCGCCACGGGTCGACCACGCGGTAGCCGCCGGTGTACGGGATCTTGAGCGCCGGGAGCGTGACGCGGCGGACGCCGCCGGGCAGTTCCTCGTCCGCCGCGCGGGCGCCGGGCACGACCAGCACCACCTCGTGGCCCAGCTGGCTGTAGCCGGTGCCGAGGTGGTGCAGTGCCGTGCGGAGGCCGCCGGACTTCGGGCCGTAGAAGTTGGCGAGCTGGACGATCCTCAAGCGGCCGCCTGGTGGGTGAGTCCCATGACCGCCGCGTAGTGGCCCATCAGCTGATCGCAGATCGCGGGCCAGGTGCGGGTGAGCACCGACTTGCGGGCGGCCAGGCCGAAGCGCCTGCGGCGCAGCGGGTCGCGCAGCAGGTCGACGTACTGGGTGATGTCGTCGTCGAACAGGTAGCCGGTGCGGCCGTGGTCGACCAGGTCGCGGGGGCCGCCCGCGTTCGGTGCCAGGACCGGGAGACCGGTGGCCAGGGCTTCCTGGACGGCCTGGCAGAACGTCTCGTGCGGGCCGGTGTGGATGAAGACGTCCAGCGACGCGTAGGCCTCGGCCAGCTCCTGGCCGGTGCGGAAGCCCAGGAACTCGGCGCCCGGCATGTCCTTCTCGAGCTCCTCGCGGTCCGGGCCGTCGCCGACGATGCGCAGCTTCACGCCGGGCAGGTCGTGCAGTTCGCGCAGCCGCTGCACCTGCTTCTCCGGGGCCAGGCGGCCGACGTAGCCGATGGTCAGCTCGTCGTTGTGCCTCGGACGCGGGTGGAAGAGGTCGATGTCGACGCCCCTGCCCCACCTGTGCACGCGAGGGACGCCGTGCTCCTCCAACGCTTCCACCGCCGAGCTCGACGGAGCGAGCGTGCGGTCGGCGAGCGTGTGCAGGCGCTTGGTCCACCTCCACGCGGCGCGCTTGGTGAGGCCGAGCCCGTAGTTGCCCGCGAACCCGGCGACGTCGGTCTGGTAGACCGCGACGGTCGGGACGTCGAGCTTGCGCGCTGCTCTGAGGCCGTACGCGCCGAGCACGAACGGGGAGGCGAGGTGCACGACGTCGGGCCGGAAGTCCGCGAGCGCGTGCAGCACTCTCGGGCCCGGCACGCCGATGGGGAGGCTCGTCACCAGCGGCACGTCGACGGAGGGGACCCTGACGACGGGCGTGCCGTGGTGTTCTTCCGCGCCGGCGCCGGGCGCGACGACCAGGGCCTGGTGGCCGCCTCTGCGCAGGTGCTCCAGCACGCGCAGCACCGAGTTGGTGACGCCGTTCACCTGGGGCAGGAAGCTCTCGGTCACGATCGCTACTCGCACACCGACACCTTGAGGTGCCCGCATGAAGTCCGCGTGACGCACGATTTGACGTGGACGGAACACCTCACGTCGTGGCCAGGTGATCGTCATTTCGTCATCTGCGCTTCGGTTTCCGGACACACGACGCGGTGAAACTAGGCCAGCATGACCGTCTTGTCGTCCCGTCCCGCGCACCCGGTGGACCCCGGACTCGTGTCCATCGCACTGGAAGTGGCCGGTCGCCTGGCGAACGACGCCTCGGACGTCATCATGGCCACCGCCGGCCGCGGCGTGCGTCCCGACTCCGGCGAGTCGCCGTTCGACTGGGTCACCGACACCGACCGCACCCTGGAACGCCACACCCGGCGCGTGCTCACCGCCGAGTTCCCCTCGATACCGGTGTTCTGCGAGAACTCCGACGACGTGACCGGTGACTCCGAGTTCCGCTGGGTCGTCGACCCCGTGGACGGCACCGCGAACTACACGGCGGGCATGCCCTGGTGCGCCTACAGCCTCGCGCTGGTGGACCGCTGGGGCCCGGTCGTCGGCGTCGTCGCGGACCCGTACCGCTCGCAGATCTACGCCGCCGCCCGAGGCCGCGGCATGCGCGCGAACGGCACCCCGGTCCGCCTGACCGAACGACAGGGCGACTCCCTGGTCGTGTGCACCGAGATGACGCGCACCGGTCCGTGGCCGGGCATGGGCGACTTCATCTCCACGGCCGCTATAGCAGGCACGGGCGTGCGCGTCCTCGGCTCGAAGTGCCTGGCCGTCGCACAAGTGGCGCTGGGCCACGTGGCCGCCGCCGTGCTGCACGGCTACCACGAGTGGGACGTGGCCGGTGCGGTCTCGTTGGCCGTGGAATCGGGTGCGGTCGTGCTCGACAGACGCGGCGAGGGCGCCCAACTACCCGTGGACGGACTCCTGGTGGCCGCGCCGGAGGCGGCCGACGAGGTGCTGAGCTGGTGGCAGTCGGCGCTTCAGGCCGACAGCTGAGGGAGCTGCTTCTCCAGCACCTCGAGGTGCGTGCGCGCCTCGTCCAGCTCCGGGTGGTCGAACATCTGCAGCGCCACCCGCCCCACCTCGTTCTCGAACGCGTGGAAGTCGTGCGTGGCCTTGAGCAGCCGCTGGTAGACGGGGTGCTGCCGGTCGACGGCCCCGAGCGCCCGCCCGAGCTGCGCGATACCGCGCACGTCGTCGAGTTCCGTGACGAGCTTCTCGGTGATCCGCTGCAGCCACTCCTTGGCGGGCGAGTTCGGCACCGTCTGCACCGCGGCCGACACCCGGCGCGTCGACTCCGCGCAGCGTTCGACCAGGTCGGACCACATGTCGTAGGGCTGCTGCGGGACCGGCGGGTGGTACATCGGCGGCGGCACGTGGCGCGGCTGCCGGACCGCGTTGCGGATGGCTCCGACCACCGTGCCGACGACGGCTCCGGGGATGCCTCCGAACAGGAAGGAGACGAAGGCGATCGCGATGAAGGTGATGAACACGGACGAGTCGGTGTCACTCGGCGTGGACACGTCGATGACCGTGGTGAGGGCGCCCATGAGCAGGGTGCCGATCAGGGCACCCCAGAGGGCTGAACGGACGACCACCATGCGCTCGATCGTGCCACGTTCACCGGCTGTTCGTGGGTGTTGTCCGACATCGCGGGTGACATAACTCTGCTATTGTTCTTGTTGTCGGTTCCAATAGGGATCGGAAGTGGACCCGGTTCACCGTCCGGACGGTCGGTTGCCGGGTTTCGCGCTGTCTGGGCACTGATCGAGCCTCACCACCGCGTCGAGCATCGGCTGGATGCGCTGCCGCCAGTCGCCTCCAGCCCCGAAGCACCACGCGAGTGCATCACTCGCCCACAGCACCGGGTCCTCGGCCGGCCGCAAGTGCTCGTAGGTGAACGGCTCGTCCACTTTCGCCAGTGCGGTGGCAAGAGTTTGCCGGTCCCGTACGTCCTGGTGTGCACAGCTCTCGATCGCGAGCCGGGTGGCACCTAGTTCCTGGAGCCAGCTCGCCGCAGCGGACAGGCACAGCTGACGAGCACGGACGTCATCCGAGTCGCGAACCGTCCACACCCCGGCCCGCAGGCCCATCTCGCGCAGCCGGGAGACGAGTTCGCGCCTGCGCGAGTCGCCCTCCTTCTTGAAGTGGACGCGGCGCTGGCCGGGCCTCACCAACCGACGCAAGGACGAGCGCACCGCATCCAACTCGCGGGGTCTGACGACGACCGCAACGACGAGGTAGGTCGCACCTCGACGCGACTCGTCCACAAAGCCATGCCACATGGACCATATGGTCTCAAAGGAGTAACGGACTACTCCGCTCAGGCGTCGAAGTCGACCGTCACGGACTCGCTCGTCGGCAGCGCCTGACACGTCAGCACGAACCCCGCCGCCACCTCCGACTCGTCGAGCGCGTAGTTGCGCCGCATCTCGACGGTGCCCTCCGTGACGAGCGCACGGCACGTGCCGCACACACCGCCCTTGCAGGCGAACGGCAGGTCGGCGCGCACGCGTTGGGCGGCGTCCAGGATCGGCTCGTCGGCGGGCAGAGGCAGGGTGGTCGTCTTGCCGTCCAGCACGACCGTCACCGAGGCGGCGGCGTCCACGACGGCCTCCTTGCGGCGCGGTGGGGGCGGCGGCTCGTCGACGTAGAAGAGCTCGTGGTGCACGCGGTCTGGAGCAACGCCTCGATCGCGCAGCACGGCCGTGGCGTCCTGCACCATCTCGTAGGGGCCGCACAGCCACCACTCGTCGATGGCGTCGAACGGGACGACGCTGCCGAACAGCGCCGTGAGCTTCGAAGCGGTCAGGCGGCCCGTGAAGAGCTCCACGTCGCGCGGTTCGCGGGACAGGACGTGGATCAGCTGGAACGTGGCCGGGTAGCGGTCCTTCAGGTCGGCGAGCTCGTCGGCGAACATCACCGTGTTGGTGCTTCGGTTGCCGTACAACAACGTCACGCGGGCGCCGGTGGCGAGGACCGTGGCGGCGATCGACAGGGCCGGGGTGATGCCCGAGCCCGCGACGACCAGGCCGTGGTGGGTGCCGGTACCGGACGGGGTGAACTTGCCCAGCGGTGGGAGCACCTCGAGCACGTCACCGACGGCGACGCGGTCCACGAGCCACGTCGAGAACTGGCCGCCGTCGACGCGTCGCACGCCGATGCGCGGGGCGGCGCCGGTGGGCGCGCAGATCGAGTACGAGCGGCGTTCGTCGCCCTGGCGCAGGGTCAGGTACTGGCCGGCGGTGAAGGCGAACTCGTCCGCCAGGTCCTCCGGCACGGTGAAGGTGACGGCCACGGCGTCGTCGCAGAGGCGGTCGACGCTCGCGACCGTCAGCTTGTGGAAGGCAGCGCGGCGGGCCACTCAGATCTCCTTGACGTGCTCGAACGGTTCGGCGCAGGCGTGGCAGCGGCGCAGGGCCTTGCACGCGGTCGAGCCGAACCGGGAAATCTCCGACGTGTTCGGCGAACCGCACTGCGGGCACGCGACCTGGCGTGACGGCGGCACGAGGTTCAGCGGGACGGGGCCCGCGGCGACGGGGCCGATGCGCGCCGGGGGCGCGATGCCGGCCTCCGCGAGCTTCGCGCGGCCCTCGTCGCTGATCCAGTCCGTGGTCCAGGCCGGGGAGAGCGACAGGCGCACCTCGACGTCGGTGAAGCCCGCGCTCACGAGTGATCGGCGCAGGTCGGCGCCCATCTCGTCGATCGCGGGGCAGCCCGAGTAGGTCGGGGTGATGGTGACGACGACGCGACCGTCCTCTTCGGACACCTCGCGCAGCACGCCGAGGTCAGCCAGCGTGAGGACCGGGAGCTCCGGGTCCCGCACGGCCGACGCGACCTCCAGCGCCGTCGTCACCAGACGGCTCCGGGCAGCGAGCGGTGCAGGTGCTGCATCTCGGCCAGCAGGTAGCCCATGGCCTCGGTGTGCACGCCGTCGCGGCCCGCCATGCCCGCCACCCGTGCGGCCTTCGTGTCCGCGGGACGCGTGAGGCCGGCGGCATCGAAAACCGCCTCCAGCACACCGTCCACTTCGGACCGCAGTGACGCCGGGTCGACGGCCACGCCGGCCAGCACGGTGTCGACGGAATGCGTCGCGAACAGCTCGTCGACGAACGGCCACACGCGGTCGAGGCCCGCCTGCATGCGGCGGTGCGACTCGTCGGTGCCGTCGCCGAGCCGGACGGTCCACTGGGCCGCGTGGTCGCGGTGGTAGGCCAGTTCCTTCAGGCCCTTCTCGGCGATCGCCTTCAGGACCGGGTCGGCCGAGCCGCGCAGCCGTGAGAACAGGGCCAGCCGCCACGACGAGAACACCAGCAGGCGCGCGATGGTCGTCGCGAAGTCGCCGCCAGGGCCCGGGCCGCAGTCGATCTCGGCCAGGTGCACGTTGCGGAACTCGCGTTCGTCGCGCAGGTAGGCGAGCTCGTCCTCGTCCTTGCCCAGCACCTCGCCTGCGCGCGTGAGCAGCATGCGGGCCTGGCCGAGCAGGTCCAGGGCGATGTTGGCGAGCGCGATGTCCTCCTCCAGCTCGGGAGCGCGCGAGCACCACTCCGCGAGCCGCTGGGAGCAGATCAGCGCGTCGTCGCCGAGCATCAGGCAGTACGCGGCGAGCGCGTCCTTGTCGACGCCCGCGGGGAACTCGCGGTTCACGCCGGACAGGGCCTCGGAGAAGCCCGTTCCGAACGCCCAGTGCGCGTCCTCGCCACCCAGCAGCGACTCGTAGGCGTTGTCGAAGCTCATAGGTGCGGCACGTCCTCGGGAATCGCGTAGAACGTCGGGTGCCGGTAGACCTTGTCCCCGGACGGCGCGAAGAACGGGTCCTTCTCGTCCGGCGAGGAGGCCGTTATCTCCGTGGCGGGCACGACCCAGATCGACACGCCCTCGTTGCGGCGCGTGTAGACGTCACGGGCGTTGCGCAGCGCCATCTCGGCGTCCGGCGCGTGCAGCGAACCGACGTGCACGTGGTTCAGGCCGCGCTTGCCGCGCACGAACACTTCCCACAACGGCCACGACGTGCTCACGCGGCACCTTCCTTACGTGCGTCGTTCTTGGAAGCGTGCGCGGCGGCGGCCTCACGGACCCATGCGCCGTCCTCGTGCGCCTTGCGGCGGTGAGCGATGCGCTGTTCGTTGCAGACGCCGCCACCCTTGACGACCTGCCAGAACTCGTCCCAGTCCGGCGAGCCGAAGTCGTACTGCCCGCGCTCTTCGTTCCACTTCAACTCGGGGTCGGGGAACGTCACGCCGAGGGCCTCGGCCTGCGGCACGCTCATGTTCACGAACTTCTGCCGCAGCTCGTCGTTGGTGTCGCGTTTGATCCGCCACGCCATGGACTGCTCGGTGTTGGTCGACTCGGCGTCCGGCGGTCCGAACATCATCAGCGCCGGCCACCACCAGCGGTTCACCGAGTCCTGGACCATGTCCTTCTGCTGCTGGGTGCCGCGCATCATCGTCATGAGGAGCTCGTAGCCCTGACGCTGGTGGAACGACTCTTCCTTGCAGATGCGGATCATCGCGCGCGCGTACGGCCCGTAGGAAGTGCGGCAGAGCGGCACCTGGTTGCAGATCGCGGCGCCGTCGACCAGCCAGCCGATGACGCCGACGTCGGCGAACGTGAGCGTCGGGTAGTTGAAGATCGAGGAGTACTTCTGGCGGCCCTCGATGAGCTTGGTCGTCAGGTCCTCGCGGTCGGCGCCGAGCGTCTCCGTGGCCGAGTAGAGGTACAGGCCGTGACCCGCCTCGTCCTGCACCTTCGCCAGCAGGATCGCCTTGCGGCGCAGCGAGGGCGCGCGGCTGATCCAGTTGCCCTCCGGCTGCATCCCGATGATCTCGGAGTGCGCGTGCTGGGCGATCTGCCTGATCAGGGTCTTGCGGTAGCCGTCGGGCATCCAGTCGCGCGGCTCGATGCGCGATTCGGCCTGCACGGTGCGCTCGAAGCGCAGCTCCAGGTCATCCGCCATACACCGATGTTACATCCGGGCGCCGAACCTGCGTAGAACTGTCACAACCGCGGCGATGACGATCCAGACGGACACGAGGAACGTTCCGACGGGGAGCAGGGACAGCACGGCGGTCCGCCCGGCGACGCGCGTCAGCTCGGGGTTCGTCTGGTCGTACTCGACCCGCACGTTGTCCCCGACCTTGAGCCCGTCCGGGTAGAGCACGCCCTGGGACGGGATGATCACGCGCCCGTCCGGTGTGGCGTAGCGCACAACCGTCCGGTTGAAGGACACGGAGTCGACCTGCGCGACCGCCTGCCCCATCGACCGCTCGATGGCCACGTCGTCCCGCCAGCACGCGATGGGCAGAAGCACGCACACGAGCGTGATCACGCCACCGACGACGAACAACACTCTGCAGACCGCACGGCGGACGCGTACACCGCGGGGCGTCTTGGTCACTGCGTCCTCCACCACAACTGAGAAGTCTAGAGCCGGGCGGATGCCGCGCTTTCAGGTTCATGTCCATACAGTCGGACTGTGACCTCTGCACCGACATCGCGAGCACGGCAGCGAATCCGCGTCCGGTCGAAGCGGGACACCGCCGGTGACCTGCTCGGTCTGCTGCCGGACCCGGAGCGCGCGCTCGCCTGGGTGCGCGAGGGGTCCGGGCTGGTCGGCTGGGGCGAGGCCGCGCGGTTCGAGGTCAGCGGCCCCGACCGGTTCGCGAAGGCCGACAAGTGGTGGCAGGAGTTCGTCTCCCACCTCGACGTGGACGACGAGCTGGGCGTACCGGGCAGCGGCCCGGTGGCGTTCGTCTCGATGGCGTTCGCCGACTCACCGGGCGACTCGGTGCTGATCGTGCCCGAGGTGGTCGCCGGGCGGCGCAACGGCGAGCAGTGGGTCACGACGATCGGCGCCTCCGACCCGGCCCCGCACGTCACGCCTCTCTCGCGCCCGACCTCCGTCCGTTACTCCAACGGGCAGCTGCCGGTCACGCAGTACCGCGAGGCCGTGCGTGAAGCCGTGCGGCGGATGCGCGCCGGCGAGCTGGACAAGGTGGTGCTGGCGCACGACCTGATGGCCGTGACCGACAAGCGGCTGGACCAGCGGTTCGTGCTGCAGGGGCTCGCACGGCGTTATCCCGAGTGCTGGGCCTACGCCGTCGACGGGCTGGTCGGCGCCACGCCGGAACTGCTGCTGCGCCGGACCGGTTCGGTCGTGGACTCGCGGGTGCTGGCCGGGACCACGTGGCCGCACGACGGCATGTCGGACGAGGAGCTCGCGGCGGCGTTGATGTCGTCGGAGAAGAACCTCGAAGAGCACGACTACGCGATCCGCTCTCTCGCGGACACCTTGCGGCCCTTTTGCACGACCATGTCCGTGGAGGGGCCCTCGGTCCTGAGGCTGCCCAACGTGTCACACCTGTCGTCTGACGTGATCGGCACGCTGGAGTCGTCGGTGTCGCTGCTGCACCTCGGCTCGGCGGTCCACCCGACCGCCGCCGTGGGCGGAACGCCGCGGCTGGACGCCACCCGGCTGATCTCGCAGTTGGAGGGCATGGACCGCGGGCGCTACGCAGGGCCCGTCGGGTGGATCGACGGCAACGGCGACGGGGAGCTCGGCATCGCTCTGCGGTGCGCGCAGATCTCGGGGTCGACGGCCCGGTTGTTCGCGGGGTGCGGGCTGGTGGCCGACTCCGATCCGGACATCGAGGTGCAGGAGGCGCACGCCAAGATGCGCCCCATGCGCGAGGCCCTCGAAGGCATCTGATTTTTAACCGTGCGGTCCGCCGCTGACGTAGATCACCTGACCCGTGACGTAGTCGGCGTCTTCCGCCGTGAAGAACAGCACGGCACGTGCGATGTCATGAGGCGTGCCGACGCGCCCGCGCGGGATCGACTTCCGCTGCACCTCGATGTGCTCGTCGAGCGTGCGCCCCGCACGGGCCGCGGACACCTTGGTCATCTCGGTCACCACCACGCCGGGCCCGATCGCGTTCACCGTGATGCCGAACGGCGCGAGGTCCAGCGCCGTGGCGCGGGTGAAGCCCTCCAGGCCCGCCTTGGCGGCGACGTAGTTGGCGCGATCGCTGTCGACCAGCGCCGAGATGCTGGAGATGTTGACGACGCGACCCCAGCCCGCCTCGCGCATGGCCGGCGCGGTGGCCTTGAGCATCAGGAAGCTGCCGCGCAGGTGGGTGGCCATCACGGAGTCCCAGTCGGCGAGCGGCATGTCGAGGACCATGTTGTCCCTGGCGAAGCCGGCGTTGTTGACCAGGACCTCGACCGGGCCCAGGGTGGCGGTGACCTCTTCGGTGGCCTGAGTGACGGCGTCGGGGTCGCTGATGTCGGCCAGCACGGCGATCGCCGTTCCGCCTGACTCCCTGATCTCGTCGGCCACGGCTTGCGCGCGGTCGGTTCTGTCGACCAGAGCCACCCGATTTCCTTGGGCTGCCAGGGCTTTTGCTGTTCCGGCGCCGATTCCGGAGCCTGCGCCGGTGACGAGCGCGACACGAGAGTTCACCCGTTGATCGTGCTCGTCGCCGGGGTCGAAGGCCACTGAGTTTGCGGCGGTCAGTCGCCGATCACCGGCGGGGCGACCATGCGGTCGTCGTCGAAGTACTCGTCGGTGGGCACGAGGTAGTTCGACTTGTGTTCCTTGTCCTCCTCGCCGTTGCCCGCACCGCCGCCCATGCCACCCGCGCCTGGGGCGCCGGGCCTGCCCGCGGTGCCCGCGTTGCTACCGCCGCGGGTGGTTCCTTCCGGGCCGTGGGCGACTCCGGCGGCGCCGCCGGGGTTGGAGGGGCCGAAGGTGCCGCGGCCCTGCGAACCGATACCTCCAGCGCCACCTGCGCCGAAGCCGCCGGCACCGCGCCCACCTGCGCCGGGGCCGAACGCACCCGCGCCGCGTCCGCCTGGGCCTGCCGGGCCACGGCCGGTCCCGCCCTGCCCGGTGGGGCGGGGGTCGTTCGGCCTCATGCCGGGCGGGAACGGACCAGCGCCGGGAAGCGACGGCCTGCGGTCGTTCGGGTTGCCGCCGTTGGGGAGTCGGCCCGGTCGGGTGGGCTGGGTGGTCGGTGGGGCGACCCACGAGGGGTTGGTGGTGCCGTTGTTCTGGCCCGGGTTGCCGATGGGCGGGGTGCCCGCGACGGGGTTGCCGACAGCGGAGTTCCCGACAGCGGGGTTGCCGACGGATGCGATGCCGGTGGACGAGTTGGCGGTGCTTCCCACCTGCGCGGGCGGGGTGACCGAACTCGTGGTGTGCGCGCACGTCGTGCTGCTCGTCGTGGTGACACCCTGGTCGCCGTTGGGCAACTGGGGGGCCTCCTCGAACGTGGGCATCGTCGCGGCGGCCGCGGCGAGCGAGTTGTCCCGCTCCTGCATGACCCGCTCGGCCTCCTGCTTGGCGGCCTGCGACTTCTCCCGCTGCGCAAGCATCTCGAACGGCGCCGCGGCCATCTTGAGCGGGTTCAGGCTGGTCGCGGCGTCCTTCAGCATCTGCTGCGGGTTGTACGGGACTTCCTGAGGGAACTTGTTCTTGGTGGCTTCCGCGGCCTCCACCTGGCGGTTGATGACGCCGCTGGTCGCCGAGAAGGAGGCCGACAGCTGGTCGGTGAAGTTGCCGACCTTCGTCAGCGCTTGGGAGGCCGCGGCGCCTGCCGTGCCGGTCCAGCCGGCGCGCAGGCCGTTGACCACGGTGTTGAGTCCGACGGCGACGTCGACGAGTTCAGTCGAAATCGACTTCCACATCGCCGCGATCTTGCCCGCTTCACCCGGATCGTTGCCGTCCATCGCCTGCTGGTGCATGGCGGCGTGGCTGTGTCCTGGGTAGTTGGCGGTCGGCTGCGGAACCTGCGGTCTGTCGTACGCCATCGGTCATCCCCTCGAACTGCGGCTCAGGACAACTTGCCCACGACGAAGTCAGCGGACTTCTTGGCCATCTCGCACGCCTTGGCCGTATCGGTGGTCGCAGCACCGGCACTCGCGATGATCTGCACGCTCGACGAGTCGCTGACCGAGATCACCGCGTGGCACATGTAAGCGGTCTTCTTCGCCCCTGCCACGGTGAAACCGTCGTACTTCCCGAACTTCCAGGGAGTTTTCACATCGCCCTCGTAGTTCAGGCTGTCCGCCCCCTCCTCTGGCTCGACTGCGACCGTGAGGCCGCCGTTGCCGACGCCGTCCCACTCGCACACCCCTTGGCCGAGGGACTGGCTGGGCGTCGGCGACTTGATGCTGAGATCGCTCGCCTCGCCGTCGCTGATCAGTTCGCACGGCTTCACAGAGGCGAGTCGGGAGTCGCCGGTCGCTGACGGCGACGTGCTGGTCGGGCTCTCGCTGGTGCCGCCGGGCTTGGCTTCACCCGTGGTCGGCCCACCCGAGCAGGCCGCAGCGAGCAGAGCGAGTCCGGCAATGGCGATACGCACGTGCTTCATGGGTTCCTGTCACAGTCGGTTCATGGTGCCGGACGTGCCCTCATCCACGTTCCGGTAGGACTTGCGGCTCTTGTCCAACTGGGCCTTGAGCTCACTGATCGCCTTGATCAGGCCCGGGATGACCTCGGATCTCGCGGCCTCACCGATTCCCTCGTTGAACTTGCCGATCTGATCGGCGTACCCCCCGCCCAACGGGGTCTTCGTCGCGAGGTACGCAGAATTTCGGGCGATCTTCTCCAGGACGGCCGCGAAGTCGTCCAGCTTCTTGATCGCCGTGTCCACGGCCTCCGGGTCGTGCTGGAGCGCGCCCGCCTCCGCGGCGGCCTCCACCGACTTGGCCGCGGCCAGGATCGTACTGACGCCGCCGCTCATGAAACCCGTCAACGGGCCGCCGGACTGCGCGTAGTAGCGCTCCAGGGCATACGCCTGCGCGCTTTCCTGCGCGCTGCTCTGACCCGTCACGAGTTCACTCCCCCACGTGCACTGCGAACTGTCGTTTGAAGGTAAAGCAAATGGGGCGGAGCGCGGATCTGTACGACTACTTGCACCCGTTCGACGTAACCAGCAGCACCCGATCCAGGGTCACACGGACACGAGCCGTGCAGGCCACCCTGGAGTGGCCTGCACGGCTCGTGAACGGAGAAGCGGTCTACTTGTGGGCGTCGAGCAGTTGGTGCGTCAGCTGGATCTTGGCGTGCGACTTCGGCTCCGCGGTGACCGACAGGGTCTTCGCGGCCGCGTCGGCGGTGCGGCCCGGGGCCTCGGCCGGCTTGCCCTTCGTGAAGAGCCACGTCTGGAAGAGCTGGTCGAGCTGCTGGCCCGAGACCCGCTCGGCGACGGCGATGAACTCCTCGATCGTGGCGTCCGAGAACTTCTTCTCGGCGACCCAGGTGCGCAGGATCTCGAAGAACTTCTCGTCGCCCACGGCCACGCGCAGGGCGTGCACGGCGAGGGCGCCTCGGTCGTAGACCGCGCCGTCGAAGACCGCGCCGGCGCCGGGGTCGCCGGGCAGGACGTTCCAGAACGGGCTGTCGGCCGGGTAGAGGTCGTACGTGAAGTCGGCGTTCTCCTGGGCGGTGCCCTCACCGATGTGCTCGGACCACAGGAACTCCGCGTAGGAGGCGAAGCCCTCGTTCAGCCAGATGTCGCGCCAGTGGTGCACGGACACGGAGTCGCCGAACCACTGGTGGCCCAGCTCGTGCGCGACGACGTAGGTGTTGGCGCCGCGGCGGAAGAAGCCCGTGTCGTAGGTCGGGCGGGTCTGGTTCTCGAGTGCGTAGCCGAGGTTCGGGGTGACGACGCCGCCCTGGGCCTCGAACGGGTACGGGCCGAAGTTCTCGGCCAGGAACTCGTTGATCTCCGGCGTGCGCTCGATGCTGGCGCGAGCGGCGTCGGCGTTCTCGCCGAGGCGCTCGGAGTACGCGTTGACGTACGGCTGGCCCGAGGGCGTGGTGCCCTGGCGGAGCTCGAACTGGCCGATCGTCAGGAACGTCAGGTACGTCGCCTGCGGCTTGGTGCTGCGCCAGTTCCAGCGCGTGTAGCCGTTGATCTGGCGGGTCTGGCCGACGAACGTGCCGTTCGAGATCGCCTCGACGCCGTTCGGGACGGCCACGTTGACGTCGAAGGTGGCCTTGTCGGTCGGGTGGTCGTTGGACGGGAACCACCAGGAGGCGATCTCCGGCTCACCGATGGCCAGGGCGCCGTCGACGGTCTTCGTCCACGCCGTGAAGCCGTTGCGGTCCTTCACGGTGGACGGGCTGTCGGCGTACGTGACGACGATCGTCAGGTCCTGGCCCTTGCGGACGCCGCCGCGCGGGGTGAGCGTGAGCTCGCCCTGGTCCGAGACGAACGACGTCGGCACGTTGTTGACGCGCACCGACTTCACCTTGAGCAGGAAGTCGAGGTTGAACTGCGTGAGGTCCTCGGTCGCCTTGGCGAGGATCGTCGTGGTGCCCGAGAGCTGGTCGCCGTTCGGGTTGTAGTTGAGCCTGATGTCGTAGTGGGAGACGTCGTAGCCGCCGTTGCCGTACGTCGGGAAGTACGGGTCGCCGGCGCCGGGAGCACCTGGAGACGCCGCCAGCGCCGTACCCGCGAAAAGGGTCATCGCGGCCGCGGACGCCACCGCGGCCGTCGCCTTCGATCTGATCGACATGCGGCGGACGCTATCCAGACGATCATGGGCGAGCCACCGACTTACGTATGTTTCCTATCTGGTGAAAACGGTTGACACCGTCGCCTTGAGACGTTGGTGCAGTGCGCGCAGTTCGTCGCGTTTTGCCTGCACTTCGACCACTTGGAGGCCCTTCGGCGCCGCAATCGCGCTACGGAACTCCTCCTGGTCGTCCACAATGGAGTGCGGAATTCGGTAGCCCGCGCACAAAGCGGTCAGATCAGTCCCGTGCGGGGTGCCGAAAATCCTCTCGAAACTGCCGTCGTACTCCGGAGCGCCCTGTTCCAGCAATGAGAAGATCCCGCCCCCGTCGTCGTTCAGCACGACGATCGTGAGGTCGGGCCGGCGGTCGGCGAGCAGGCCGTTGCTGTCGTGCAGGAACGTCAGGTCGCCCATCAACGCGTACGCGGGTCCGTCGTGCACGAACGCCAGGCCCAGCGCCGTGGACACGCTCCCGTCGATGCCCGCCGCACCCCGGTTGGCGTGCACGGCGACGTCCGAACGGCGTTCCGCGGCGAAGTCCACGTCCCGGATCGGGTTCGACGAGCCCACGAACAGCAGGGACCCCGACGGCATCCCCTGCACCAGGTCGCGCGCCACGTGCAGACCCGTCGGCCACGGCGTGGCGTCCAGCAGGTCGTCGACGGCCACGCCGACGTCCTTCACCGCTCGCTGCCACGCCTGCGTCCACTCGCCGTCCAGGGCGGCGGGCTCCGGCAACCACGTGGAGGCGCGGGTCGCACTGAACGGGACGTCCGGCCACTGCGCCTGATCCCCCACCGCGTGCACGATTGGAGTCGCTCCAAGCAGGGTCTGCTGCCCCCTCGACAGGGTGACGCGCCCCACGACGAGCACCGCCTCGGGCCGCAGGTGCTCCGGCAGGCCCGCGTTGAGCAGCAACGAGCCGTGGCGCAGGCCGCCGGGCGCGGTCGGCTCGGCGATCACCGGCCAGCCGAGCCGCGAGGCCGCGAGCAGCCGCTCCGGGCGGTCGTCGCCGAGCAGCACGAGGGTGCGGGCGGGCAGCTCCGACGCGCGGGTCTCCAACGCGAACGCGCGGTCCGTCTCCGTCCACGCGCCGCGGCCCGACGCCGGCCACTCGTCGTCGGAGGGCGTCAGCGGAGGCCGGAAGGGCACGTTGACGTGCGACGGACCGTCCGCGGCGATGGCACGGCAGATCAACGACCGCGTCACGGCCTCACCGCCGCCCTCCGGCATGTGCAGCGTCGGGATGCCCAGCAGGTCGTACTGGTTGATCGTCTGGCTCGCGCCCGTGCGGTAGAGGTCGACCGGGCGGTCCGCGGTGAGCGCGATCAACGGCACGTTCGTGAGCTGCGCCTCGATCACGGCCGGGTGGAGGTTCGCGACGGCCGTGCCACTCGTGCAGGTGACGACGGCGGGCGTGCCGGTCTTGGCGAGACCGAGCGCGAGGAAGCCGGCGCTGCGCTCGTCGATGCGCACGTGCACCGAGAGCAGGCCCTTCTGTTCGGCCTGGTGCAGGGCGAACGACAGCGGGGCGTTGCGCGAACCGGGGCACAGCACGGCGTGGCGGACGCCGTTGCGGACCAGTTCGTCGACGATCACCCTCGCCTGCGCCGTGGACGGATTCATGCGCCTAGAGTCTCAGACCGTGGCAGATCAGGAGCTCTTCGACCCGTCGTTGTGGAAGCCGATCGAGGGCTTCGACTTCACCGACATCACGTACCACCGCGCGCTCGACCAGGGCACGGTCCGCATCGCGTTCAACCGGCCCGAGGTGCGCAACGCGTTCCGGCCGCACACGGTGGACGAGCTGTACCGGGCGCTCGACCACGCGCGGATGTCGTCCGACGTCGGGTGCGTGCTGCTGACCGGCAACGGGCCGAGCCCCAAGGACGGCGGCTGGGCCTTCTGCAGCGGCGGTGACCAGCGCATTCGCGGTCGCAGCGGCTACCAGTACGCCTCCGGTGAGACGGCCGAGACGGTCGACCCGGCACGCGCGGGGCGGCTGCACATCCTCGAGTGCCAGCGGCTGATCCGGTTCATGCCCAAGGTCGTCATCGCGGTCGTGCCCGGCTGGGCCGCGGGCGGTGGCCACAGCCTGCACGTCGTGTGCGACCTCACGATCGCGAGCGCCGAGCACGCCAGGTTCAAGCAGACCGACGCCGACGTCGGCTCGTTCGACGGCGGCTACGGCTCCGCGTACCTGGCCCGGCAGGTCGGCCAGAAGTTCGCCCGCGAGATCTTCTTCCTCGGCCGCACGTACTCCGCCGAGGACATGTACAAGATGGGCGCGGTCAACGAGGTCGTGCCGCACGCCGAGCTCGAGACCACGGCGCTGCAGTGGGCGCGCGAGATCAACGGCAAGTCGCCGACGGCGCAGCGCATGCTCAAGTACGCGTTCAACCTGATCGACGACGGACTGGTCGGCCAGCAGCTCTTCGCCGGCGAGACGACCCGGCTCGCGTACATGACCGACGAGGCCGTCGAGGGCCGCGACAGCTTCCTGGAGAAGCGCGACCCCGACTGGTCGAACTACCCGTACTACTTCTGAGCCCGCACTCCTCATGGGCAGGTAAAAGCATGCTCGACGAACTGCGCGCGGCCCTGAGCGGCGGCGAGCCCCTGGTCGACGGACCGCTCGACGGCTGGGAGAAGCGCGCCGTGCTCGGCGTGCCCACCTCCGGGTCGACGGGCGAGCCGAAGACCGTCCTGCTCGACGCGGACGCGCTGACGGCGTCCGCCGAGGCCACCCACGAGCGGCTCGGCGGGACCGGCACGTGGCTGCTGGCGCTGCCCACCGGTCACATCGCCGGGGTCCAGGTGCTGGTCAGGTCGATCATCGCCGGCACCACGCCCGGCGTGCTCGACCTGTCCGGCGGCTTCCGCGCCATGGGCTTCGCGCAGGCCTCACGGCCCGTGCTGGCCCAGCCCGGCCGCCACTACACCGCCCTGGTGCCCACGCAGCTGTCGCGGCTCGTCGTGGGCGAGGGGCCGGGGCTGGAGGCGCTGCGGCAGTTCGACGGCGTTCTCATCGGCGGGGCCGCCACCCCGCCGAAACTGCTGGAGCAGGCGCGCGCTCTGGGCGTGCAGGTCGTCACGACGTACGGCATGAGCGAGACCTCAGGCGGGTGCGTGTACGACGGCGAGCCGTTGCGTGACGTGTCGTTGCGCACCGACGACGTCATCGAGATCAGCGGACCGGTGCTGGCCCTGGGATACCGCGGCAGCCCCGAGCCGTTCGGCGAGTGGTTCCGCACCGGCGACCTCGGGCGGCTGCGCGACGGGCGGCTGGAGGTGCTGGGCCGCGCGGACGACGTGATCGTCACGGGTGGCGAGAAAGTGCCTCCGGTGCTGGTCGAACGGGCTCTGGCGACCGTGGACGGCGTGCTGGAGGCCTGTGTCGTGGGCGTGCCCGACGACGAGTGGGGCCAGGTCGTGGCCGCCGCCGTCGTGACGCACGACGGGGAACCGTCGATCGAGGAGCTGAAGGCCGTCGTCACCGAGGCCGTCGGACGGGCCGCGGCGCCGAAGCTCGTGCGGTTCGTGCACGAACTGCCGCTGCGCGGGCCGGGCAAGGTCGACCGGACCGCGGTGGCCGACGCTTTTAGGTCATGAACTCGTCGCGGGAGGGAACAGACGGATCGCACCTGTTCCCCGGCTTCGAGGGCCGATAGGCTTGCTGCTTCCGCCCTGAATGGCTGTCAGGGTAGGCGCTGCGTTTGCCACGACAAGCAGCGCGCGTCGAACGGCTGACCACCATCGGCACGGAACACGATCGGTCTGGACTCGACTTTCAGACGCCGGGCCGATCCCGGAGGTCCGTAGTTCCCAGCCCCGAGGTTTGCACGCAGTGCCGTGTACGCGTCCACGGTCTTGCCGATCACCCGAATCGTTGGCTGCGCTGCAAGCCCGAACCGTTCCCGCAGTTCGGCATAGAAGAGCTTCTGCACATCGAACCGCCGGTACTCACCCAAAGCGTGCATTCGCGCGGACAACCACGACGCAGCCGCGTTGCAGGTGTGCACAGTCGCCAGCAGTGCCGTCGCCTGTTCACGCGTCGGCATCAACCGAACCTGCACCGACTGCTTCACGTCGACCAGCATCGCACTGTCCACGCCCTCAGAAGGGGGTGATCAGTCCCGCTCGCCATCGCTGATTTAGGTGAACCTTTACCGCTGAGGAAGACCCTCGCCGCGAAGCGTGCGGAACTTGGCCGTGCGCGTTAGCGATGGGGGTTTCTTCATGCGCTACCTGGTACCGCTGATCACCGGCGCCGCGTTGGTGGCCGGACTGGCGTCTCCCGCGCAGGCGGCTCCGGCGTCGAACGAGTGGACCGCCGACGTGAGCGGCCGCGCCGTCACGTGGGGCGGCTCCCCGCGCACGGGCCTGGTCGAGCTCGGCACGCACAGACTCGCGCAGCCCGCCAACGCGGTCACGGCGGCGGTGACCGGCGACGGCGTCGTCGACGTGCGCGGTCTGCGCGCGGACGGCCAGTGGACCGAGTGGCTGGAGGCTCCGGCGACGTTGCCGGTGACCACGTCCACCGTCGAGACGCGCGTGGTCCTGAGCAGCGGCAAGGCCTCGAAGGTGAGGCTGACGGCGTCGAAGGTGCCCGCGGCGGAAGACGTTTCCGTTGCCGCGGCTGGACGTTCGTACCGCGTCTACGCGACCCGCGAGGGCCTTGTCGGTGGCACGACGGCGAACGGGCACGTGATCCGGTCGCGCGACCACTTCGTGGCGCTGCCGTCGCGGCGTGGGCTGGCCAACAACAACTCCGGCAACTACAGCGTGCAGGTGTGCGCTTCGAACGGTCGTTGTGAATGGGCGCCCGTGTGGGACGTCGGCCCGTGGAACACCAAGGACGACTACTGGAACCCGTCCACCACCCGTGAGATGTGGAAGGACCTGCCGCAGGGCAAGCCCGAGGCGCAGGCCGCGTACGAGAACAACTACAACGGCGGCAAGGACCAGTTCGGCCGCGAGGTCGCGAACCCGGCCGGCATCGACCTCGCCGACGGCACGTTCTGGGACGGCCTCAAGCTCACCAACAACGCGTGGGTGACCGTGACGTACCTGTGGACCGGTTCCGGTCCTGTGGGGACGGTCCGCACGTCCGCCGCCAACGGCACGGTCAACGTGCGCAGCGGGGCGAACTCCTCGTCCTCGCAGGTCGGACTGGCCGCGAACTACGCGCAGGTCAGGGTGACGTGCCAGCTCACCGGTGAGTCGGTGTCGGGCACGCAGGGCACCTCGAACGTCTGGTACCGCATCGCGTCCGGCAAGCACATCGCGAAGGCGTACGTGGCGGGCGTCTCAGGCGCCACTGCCTGCTGATACACCCCTTCGGCGGGTCCTCAGGAGCCATGTCGGAGGATAGGGGCATGGCCTCAGTCGTCCAGTGGATCCAGGGGACCCGCCCGCGCACGCTGCCGAACTCGATCGCCCCGGTGGTCGTCGGAGCGGCTGCGGCGCACCACATCGACGAGTTCAACGCGCTCTACACGGTGCTGGCGCTCGTCGTCTCGGTGGCGTTCCAGATCGGCGTGAACTACGCGAACGACTACTCCGACGGCATCCGCGGCACGGACGACAACCGGGTGGGGCCGTTCCGCCTGACCGGGTCCGGTGCCGCCGAGCCGAAGAAGGTGCGGCTGGCGGCGTTCATCTCGCTCGGCATCGGCGCGCTCGCGGGTGTGGTGCTCGTGGTGTTGTCCGGGTTCTGGTGGCTGCTCGCGCTCGGTGCCGTGTGCATCCTCGGCGCCTGGTACTACACGGGCGGCAAGCGTCCGTACGGCTACGCGGGCCTCGGCGAGATCGCGGTGTTCCTCTTCTTCGGACCGGCCGCGGTGCTGGGCACGCTGTACGTGCAGACCGGTGAGATCACCGGAATCGGCATCGGGGCGTCCATCGCGATGGGAGCGATCTCGGCCGCGGTGCTGGTGGCCAACAACCTGCGCGACATCCCGACGGACGCCGTGACGGGCAAGCGGACGCTGGCCGTGGTGCTGGGCGACAAGGACACGCGCCGGCTCTACCTGGCGCTCATCGCCGTGCCGTTCCTGATCGCGCTGGGCATGGTCGTGCGGGTGCCGTACGCGTTGCTCGGGTTCCTGGCGGCGCCGATCCTGCTGCCCGCCGTGCGTCGCGTGGCCGCGGGGCGGGGCGGCAAGGACCTGATCCCGGTGCTGCAGTTCACCGGGATCGCCATGCTGGCGTGGGCCGTGCTGGTCAGCGTCGCCCTGGTGCTCGACTAGGGCGCTACCAGGCGTCTTCGGTGAACTGCAGGGGCTCGTCGTCGTCCGTGCGCGCGGGCCTGCGCGGGGGTGGCGGCGGGGCCGTCTCGCCCTGGATCAGCTCGTCCAGCTTCGCGCGGTCGGCTTCGAGCGCCTGGCGCACCAGCGGGTCGTGGCCCGCTTCGCCGGTGAGGACCTGACGCCAGCTCAGACCGGCGCCGCGCGCGATGCGGTCCGCGAGTTGACGCATCGCCGGGGAGGCCTCGCTCGACTTCGCGAACTGCATCACCCTGCGGATGTCCTCAGTGGACGGTTCCTTGCCCCGGAGGTTCTGCTGGGCCGTCCGCATCGCGCGCTCCGCGTCGGCGACGGCGCTCGTCAGGAAGTCCTCCGCCGCGAGGACGTCCGGTGTCCGCCAGGCCGTCATCACCACTTGTCCTCCGTGAAGATGTCGGGGTCGAGCGCGTCACCGTCGTCGTCGGGACCCCGGCGCGGCCGCTGGGCCTCCATGATCTCGTCTGCGGTCATGCCCTCCTGCAGCATCTGGAAGGCCTGCTTCATCTTCTTGACGTTCTCCTGCTGCATGGCCTGCACGTCCGGGTCCTGCGCGGCCTTGCCGGAGACGACGTCCTCCCAGGTGAACTCGCCCGCGTCCACCTTGCGCTTCAACGCCTTGAGCTGTTCGGGCGCGTCCCGCTCCTGCGCGGCCCGTTCGACCTGCTGGGCGATCGCCTTGAAGTCGACCGGCGGAACGGGCGGCAGCGGCGTCTCCTTGAGCCGGTTCGCGAGGTCCTGCGCCTCCTTGAAGCGCGCGTCGACCTGCGCCTCTGCGGCCCTGAGCTCGGCGGACTTCCAGCTGTCGTTCGGGGTGGTCATCTAGTTCTCCCTCCCGAACAGACCGCGCCGGATCGGCCGTGCGTCACCGCGGATGTCGGTGACCTCGCTGCGCTGGGCGATCGTGCGCCACTGGCGGAAGTCCACCTCGGACAGACCGAGCTCCTGGGCGGTTTCGTAGTTCTCGCCGAGGAAGTGCAGCACCGCCTGGTCGCCCAGGACACCGACGATCTCGAACTCCGCGCCGCGGTACGTGCAGATCGTGCGGACGAGCTGGAGGTCCTCCACGACCGCGTCCGGCACCTCGAGGAACCCCTCGGTGAAGTCCGGGGGCGTGGGCCTGCCGGCGAGCGGGTGCAGGAGGACGGACCCGGCCGCGGGCCCGAAGTCGACGTCGAAGTCCTCGTCCCGGTAACGGCCGATCAGTCCACGACGGACGGTCGGGCGGTGCGGAACCGGTGCCTGCCAGTACCTCCCCGGCCCGAAGCCGACGTCGCCGGTCGGGATCCAGCCGGTCTGGCGGTGGACGTACTTGCCGACGCTGCGGCCGGTGCCGTCCGGTTCGAAGCGCCACAGCTCCGTGCCCGCCGGGAGTTCGGCGAGCTCCATGACGTACTCGGGGATCGGGTTCGCGCTCGGCGTGTAGCCGGTGCCGGTGAACGGGACCGGGTAGACGCGGGTGGTGCCCATCTTCTGCGCGCCGTCGAGCGTCGGGCCGCCGAAGCTCGTGTCGAAGAGTTCCGCGGTGTGGGCGAGGAAGCGCAGCAGGTACTGCGTCCCGCGCGGCCAGTCCGCGACCTTGTCGACGCCGAACGCCTCGGCGAACTGGTCGGACGTGCCCTGCGGGAAGTCCTGCCCGCGCGTCACGAACCCGGCCGCGCGGTGCGGTTCGAACTTGCCGGGCACCACGACGTTGCCCAGGTAGAGCTGCGCGATCGCGGGGTGGACGATCTTCTGCAGGATCGTCTCCGGCCCGATGCCGGCCGCCTTGCGCACGGCCTGTGGGGTGCTCATCCCGGGTTCTTCTCCTTCCACCGCGCCAGGAAGTCGGTGCGGTCGACCTGCACGTCCTCCAGCTCGCCCTCGTCGAGCGTGGCCGTGTAGCCGTTGTACTGGTCGCCTTCGAGCCCGTTGCGCTGGGCCCAGACGTACTCGCCGCCCGCGTACCCGGCCTCCGCCTTGCCGTCGTGCGTGGCGACGACGTTGAACGGCTGCCCGCGCCACGTCGCCTTGCAGGTCTCGCGGTACCAGGCGTCGAGGTCGGTGACGGCGACCGTCTTGAGCTCACGGTTGCCGTACGTCTGGAAGCCGTCGTCGTGCTCGTAGGACACGCCTGGGACCTTGCGGATCCAGACGTGGTCGGGGCCTTCGGCGCCGGCGAAGAACGTCTCGCCCCGGTACTCGGCCATCTCCTGGGAGTACTGGGTCATCAGAGCTTCGTCCAGCCGAACCTGCGGTCGTACACGGCGTGCAGTTTCTCAGAGCCGTCCGCGTTCACCTGCCAGATCTCGGCACGATCGGGCAACGGTGTGCCGCCGTCGACGCGCCACTCCGGCATCCCGCCCATCGTGGAGCCCGTCCCGGTGAACGGGTCGAAGCCGTCGTAGACCTTGGTCGTGCCCCCGGCCGCCGCCATCTGCTGCTGCGACGCCTCGTAGTGCGCCTTCTCCTGCGGCGACTGGTACTCGTTCGCCCCGTACGGCCCGGGCTGGCTGAAGTCCGGCGTGTCCTTCTTCGGCCCGCCGAACGGCACGTTGTGCGCCGCTTCGTTCTGGGCGGTCACCTCGTACCGGAGCTGCATCGCCTCCTGCGCGCCCGCGGGGATCG
The DNA here is from genome assembly GCF_024125735.1 of Lentzea sp. HUAS12. NCBI lineage: Bacteria > Bacillati > Actinomycetota > Actinomycetes > Pseudonocardiales > Pseudonocardiaceae > Lentzea > Lentzea sp. HUAS12. The sequence goes on along the minus strand of NZ_CP099738.1, from coordinate 7,528,858 downwards.
GGGTCCAGCCCTGGCCCTTGTCGTCGAGGGCGAGACCGTCCCGCAGGCCCTGCGGGGTGTTGACGCCGACCACGTCCTGGCCGCGGGCGACCGAGCCGCCCATCTGGTTCTGCCAGGTCTCCTTCTGGCTGCCCGGCGCGTGCGGCGTGTCGGGCAGGTACGTGCTGAGCGCGCCCTGGTTGAGGGCCTTGGTGACGATGTCGCCGCTGCCGACCGTGATCTGGTTGCGGACGTCGGCGACGTGCTGGGCCTCCTGCGGGCTGAGGTTGGTGGAGAGCTCCTTGCTCAGCTCGACGTAGCGGTCGCGGTCGGCCTGGTTGGGCAGGATCTGCTCCAGCTGGTGCTGGTAGCCCTGGCCCTGCGCGGCCATGGCGGCGGCGTCGAAGTGGCCCTTGAGGTCGGGGCCGGTGGGCGGCGGCGGGTTGCCGCCGTCGTGGTCGCCGTGGTGGTCGCCGTCGCCGGTGTTGCCCGGGGTCGCGTCTTCGTTGCCGGGCCTGGGGTCGGTGTCGTGGGCCGGCGGGGTGTCGTGGTCGGGCTGGGGATCGTGGGGGCGGGCGTCCTCGGCACCGCTGGTGTCGGTGTCGTGGGGCTTGCCGTCGGTGTCGTGCGGCTTGGTGTCGCTGTCGTGCGGCTTCGGGTCGGCGTCGTGAGGCCGGGAGTCGCCGTCGTGGGACTTCGGGGGCTGGCCGTCCGTGTCGTGGGGCCTGGGGCCGGAGTCGTGCGGCTTGGGGTCGGCCGGCCCGCCGGACGGGGTGTCGTGGGGCTTCGGCTGGTGCGCCCCGGCGGACGGGGTCGTGTCGTGCGGGCGCGGGGTCGTCGAGTCGTGCGGCGTGGTGCCGGAAGGCGTCGGGTGGTCCGTGCCGGGGCTCGGGTGTCCGGGAGGCGACGGCAGGCCGCCACCCGCGCTCGGAGCGGGGTGTCCGGGAGGCGAAGGGAGGCCACCACCGGCACTCGGGGCCGGGTGTCCCGGAGGCGACGGCAGGCCACCGCCCGTGTGGGACGGCGCCGGGGCCGTCGCGGTGCCGGAGCTCGCGCTCGGGTGATCCGGAGGGGTGGGAAGGCCGCTGCCCGGCGTCGGGTGCGAACCCGAGTTGGGCGGGGTCGGCAGGCCCGAGCCACCGGGCGTCGTGTGGCCACCCGTGTTCGGGGGCGTGGGAAGGCCGCTGCCGGAGCCCGGCGTCCGGTGCGAGTCCGGCGTCGGGTGCGTGCCGGAGCCGGGCGTCGGGTGCGTGGCGGGGCCCGACGGGGGCGTCGGCAGGCCCGTGGACGGCCTCGAGCCCGAAGCGGGCGTGCCCGAACCCTGGCTGGGAGGCGTCGGGAGGCCCGAGCCCTGTCCAGGAGGCGTGGGCAGGCCGGTGGACGGCTTGGGGCCGCCCGTGGGCGCGCCCGCGGACGGGAACGCCGGCACGCCGCCCGCGCCGGGGCGTGAGCTGGAGCTGCGGGTCTGGTCGCCGCCGCCCGCTCCTGGCGCCATCGGGGCGCCCATCGGCATCGCGCCGCCCATCGGGGTCTGGTGCGTTCCCGTGGGGGCGGCCGCGGGGGCCGCCGCTGCCGCGTGCGTCGTGTCCGGACGTACCGGAGCCGCCGGGCCGCCCGAGTGGCCGCCGCCCGCGGGGGCGCTGGAGTGGCCGCCGGTGGGGATGCCGCCCGTGGGCGCACCGCCGCCACCACCTCCGCCGAGGGAAGGCGGGGCCGTGGCGGCCGGGCCCGTGGCCGCTGCCGCGTGGGTGGAGGTCGGGGCGTCGGGGCCGCCGTGCAGGGTCGGCGGGGCGGCTGCGGGGGCGCCGCCCGGTGCGACCGACGAGACGGCGGCCGGTTTGGTCTCCTCCGAGCCGCCTGGCGGACTGTAGATCTCGCGGACCTGCGAGCCGACGTCACGGCCGCGGTCGGCGATCTCCGTGGCCGACTCCTTGATGTTCGAGAAGTCGTCGTGGATGTCGTTGACGGCGTTGCGGACGTCGCGGCCCGCCTCGGCCACCTCCTGGGTGGCGTTCATGGCCTCGGCGAGGGAGTCGGCGTCCTTCAGCTTGCCGATGGCGGAGAAGACGCGGCCGACGGCGTCGAACAGGGCTTTGACGTCCGAGATGAGCTTCTGGACCGTCTCGATGATGTCCATGACGCGCCGGTAGATCTGGTAGGCGTTCCAGACCATCTCGGCGGCCTTGATCCAGCCCGCGACCGGGATCCAGACGGTGGCGGCGGCCTCGAGCAGCTTGTTGACCAGGTAGTCGAGCAGGCGTGCGGCCTGCTTGCCCAGGGCCTCGGCGCCGGACGCGACCGTGTCGAAACCCTTCGCGATCAGCTGGGCCACGCCCATCTCGGCGAGCAGGCCCGCCTTCCAGCCGAGGGCGATGTACTTCTCGTGGGCCTTGGCCGCGTCGCCGTCCCAGTGGCCGCGCACCTTGCCCACGGCGTCCGTGAGGTTGTACGAGACGTCGTTCATGGCGTTGCCGACCATGCGCCACGCGTCGCCGTCCGCGCGGATCTTCGACCAGTCGCCGGTGATCGGCGTGATGATCGTGGAGACCAGCGACTCGCCGGTCACCGCCTCGAACACCCAGTTGACGGCCTGCACGCCCCAGCCCTGGTCGCGCAGGACGTCGTTCAGGGACGCCGTGTCGACGTCCGGCTGCTTCAGCGAGGCCGCGACAGGACGAACGGCGCTGTAGGAGGTCGTCACTTGAGCAGCCCCTCGAAGATCCGCCGCTGCAGGGCGTCGATGTCCTCGTAGGTCTTCGCCGTCGCGTCCACCGCCGTGGCCGTGCCCTCGAGCTTCGACTTGCCGAAGTCGAGCGTCTCGTCGAACAGCGCCCGCACGACGTCCACGCCCGGCTGCAGCAACGCCAGCAGGCCCGTGAAGCCCGCCTTGTCGCACGCCGTGGCGTGGACGTACTTGCGGATCGTCTCGAACTCTTGGGCCTCGGTGCGCAGGTACTCGGCGTACGCGCGCATCTCGGCCGCGTCGGTGAACAGCGACGACACAGCGTCCCCCCTGCGGACTCGGTGCTCAGGTCACGCTGTGACGCACAACCCTCGTCACCAGTTCCCCGTGCGGTGGAAGTTGTTCAGGCGTTCGTGGCAGGGGTCGAGGTGCAGGCCCTGTGCCGCTACCCATGTGTCGTCGTAATAGGTGTTCGCGTAACGCTCGCCGCCGTCGCACAGCAACGTCACCACGCTCCCGCGCGCACGGGACTGCCGCATCTCGGCGATGATCTGGAACGCGCCCCACAGGTTCGTGCCGGTCGACCCGCCGACCCGCCGTCCGAGCAGGTCCTCGACGTACCGGATGGTCGCGATGGAGGCCGCGTCCGGCACCTTGATCATGCGGTCGATGACCTCGCCGATGAACGACGGCTCCACCCGCGGCCGCCCGATGCCCTCGATGCCGGATCCGCGCGTCGCCACCAGGTCGCGGTTCCCGTCGCGCCACGCGTCGAAGAAGACGGAGTGCTCGGGGTCGACGACGGCGAGGCGCGTGTTCAGCTTCTGGTAGTGGATGTACCGGCCGATCGTGGCCGACGTGCCGCCCGTGCCCGCGCCGACGACGATCCAGTCGGGCTCGGGCGACGGCTCCAGCTTCATCTGCTGGAAGATCGACTCGGCGATGTTGTTGTTGCCCCGCCAGTCCGTCGCGCGTTCGGCGTGCGTGAACTGGTCCATGAAGTGGCCGCCGAGCTCGGAGGCCAGCCGGCGCGACTCGTCGTAGAGGGCCGACGGCTCGTCGATGAAGTGGCACTTCCCGCCCTGGCGCTCGATCAGCGCGACCTTCTCGGCCGAGGTCGAGCGGGGCATCACCGCGATGAACGGCAGCCCGAGCAGCCGCGCGAAGTACGCCTCGGACACCGCCGTGGAACCGGAGGAGGCCTCGATCACGGGCGTGCCACCGGTGATCCAGCCGTTGCAGATCGCGTAGAGGAACAACGAGCGGGCCAGCCGGTGCTTCAGCGAGCCCGTGGGGTGCGTCGACTCGTCCTTCAGGTAGAGGTCGATGCCCCATTCGAGCGGCAACGGGTACCGCAGGAGGTGCGTGTCCGCGCTGCGGTTCGCGTCCGCCTCGATGATCCCGACGGCCTCGCACACCCAGTGCCTGGTCCTGCTGCAAACGCGGTCAACGGAGGTACTCACAGCCCGCACGATAACCGGGCAGACGTCCTACGCCTGGGTGACAGGACCTTCGTCACCACGCAGTTCGCTGCGCAGCTTGTCGCGCTCGGACCTGCGCGCGGCCTGGTGCGCGTCGAGACCGACCGCCACCCGCTGCCGCAGGCCCTTGAAGATGAACAACGACGCCGGCAGCGCCACGACCACACCCACGGCCAGCGCGGGCAGCAAAGGAACCTTGAACAAGATGAGCGCGCCCGTCACCACCGCGACGAGGCCGAGGCGGGCGAGGACGTAGAGCGTCACATCTCGAGCGAGCACCCGTTCAGGTTACGTCGCCTTCCTCGTCCCCGGTGTTCGGGCGTCCCTCGAACCGCGTGGAGAGCACCACAGTCGTCCGTGTGCGGGCCACGCCGTGGATGCGCCGCAACCGCCCGAGCGCGCGCTCCAGGTCGTCGACCGTCGCCACCCGGACCTTCACGATGAACGACTCGTCGCCCGCGACCCGGTAGCAGGACTCGACCTCGTTGAGCTCGGCCAACGCGACCGCGACCTCGTTGTCGTCGGCGATGTCGGTGGGGTGGATGCCGATCAGCGCGGTCACGCCCAGGCCGACGGCGCTGGGGTCGACGACCGCGTGGTAGCCGACGATGACGCCGCTGGACTCGAGCTTGCCGACCCGCTCGTGCACGGCGGACGCGGACAGGCCGACCTGCCTGCCGAGATCGGCGTACGTGGCCCGTCCGTTGGTGCGCAGAGCGGCGATGATCTGTCGATCAAGAGCATCCACCCGCGACACCCTATGCCTACAGAGTGCCTGCACATCGCCTACGGGTCCCATGTCCGGTTCGCGACGCTCGTCCCTTACTACCTCTTTACCAAAAAACAAGCGTTCGAGTACCTGATGGGTCAGATGCCACGATCAGACCAGAACGTCTGATCTGAGGAGGACGAGTGACTGCAGCCACCGAGCGGCTCTTGACGCCTGGGGAAGTCGCCAATCTGTTCCGGGTCGACCCGAAGACCGTGACCCGATGGGCCACCGCAGGTCGCATCGGCTCGATCCGCACCCCTGGAGGACACCGCAGGTTCCGTGAGACCGAGGTGAAGCAGCTCCTTTCGGAGCTGACGACCGAGGCGACTGAACCCGTTCGCCACTGAAACCGTAGTTATCCCTGGGCCGCGGGTAATCTCGTGGCAAAGGGAGGTGGCGACACGATGATCTACCTGCTGGCGGTGATCGGTGCGCTCACCGTGGCTGTGCTCGTGTGGCGAGCGTTCGCCCCGCAGCACTCGGAGTACACCCCAGGCCGCAAGGTGATCGCACCCGACGACGACCCGGAGTTCCTGCGCAAGCTCGACGAGCAGCGCAAGCGCGACGAGTGAACGGAAAAGGGGCCCTGATCCCAGGACCCCTTTCCGCCACTGTCGAGTGTCCCGCTCAGTTGTGCGGGAAGTCGTCCGCGACGACCGCGGCGAGTTCCAGCAACGCGAGGCGGGTCTCCGGCGCGAGCTGGTCCAGCGCGATCTCGGCGCCCTCTTCGAGGTGCTCGTCGAACGGCAGGCGGACCACGGCACGGCAGCGCTGCTGGAAGTGGGCGGCGAGCTTGTCGAGGTCGACCTTGCCCGACTTCGGGCGCACCGAGTTGATGACGCACACGGACTTCGCGACCAGTTCGCGGTAGCCGTGCGCCTCCAGCCAGTCGAGCGTCGCGGCGGACGTCTGCGCGCCGTCGACCGAACCGGACGACACGAGGACCAGCAGGTCCGCCTCGTCCAGCACGCCCTTCATCGCGGAGTGCATCAGGCCGGTGCCGCAGTCGGTGAGCACGATGTTGTAGAAGTGCTCCAGCAACGCCACCGTGCGCCGGTAGTCGTCCTCGCTGAACGCCTCCGACACGGCCGGGTCCTGCTCGGACGCCAGCACCTCGAGGCGCGCCGGCGACTGCGAGGTGTACGCGCGCACGTCGCTGTACTTCGTGATCCGCGGGGCGTCGCGCAGCAGGTGCCGCACGGTCGCCGTGGTCTCGCGCGGGATCTTCAACGCCAGCGTGCCGCGGTCGGGGTTCGCGTCGACGGCGATGACCCGGTCGCCGCGCAGCGACGAGAACGTCGAGCCCAGCGTCGTGGTCGTCGTGGTCTTGCCGACGCCGCCCTTCAGGGACAGCATCGCGATCTTGTAGCACCCGCGCAGCGGCTGGTTGATCCGCCCGATCAGCTCACGGCGCCGCACGTCGGCGGGGCTCTCGCCGAGGTTGATGGCGCCGCCGGTGATCGAGTGCAGCGACTTGCGCCACCCGGACGTCGGCGGGCGCTTGTCCTTCTTGATCAGCTGCTGCGACGACACCTGCTCGGCCTGCGAGCGGTACTCCTGCTGCGGGAAGTTGTTCGGGAACGGCTGGTTCGCGAACTGGCCGTACTGGCCCGTGGGGTGCGGGCCGGACTGACCGCCGCCGACCGGGTACCCGCCCGACTGCGAGCCGGGCGCCGGGTAGGGACCGGACGCGTTGCCGGGCACCGCGTAGGGGCCCGAGGCGTTGCCGGGGACCTGGTACGGACCCGAGGCGTTGCCCGGCACCTGGTACGGGCCGGAAGCGTTGCCCGGCGCCGGATACGGACCGGAAGCGCTGCCGGGAACCGCGTATGGGCCTGAGGCGTTGCCGGGAACCTGGTACGGACCCGAGGCGCTCTCGGGCACCTGGTACGGGCCCGAGGCGCTCTCGGGCACCTGGTACGGGCCCGAGGCGTTGCCCGGCACCTGGTACGGCCCCGACTGGTTGCCCACCTGGTGCGGGCCCGATTGGCTGCCGCTGACGTTCTGCGGGCCGGATTGCTGCGGGTCGAGGTAGGCCGCCGCCTGCGGGTCGACGTACTGCGGGCCGGAGCCCTGTTCCTCACCCGGTGATTGCCAGTTCACCGCTGTGGCCCTCCCTGAGCAAGAGAGACCGAGACTTCCCCGACCCCCGGGTTGCGACGGTACGCAACCGTCAGCGGTTCCATCGACGTGGGGGTTAACTCGTTAGAGACCAGCGTACGAATGCAACCCAGTAGTGACCAAGTTGATGAAGAACAGGTTGAAGACGTTCAGGGCGAAGCCCGCGACGTTGATCCAAGCCGCCCCACGACCACGCCATCCGGCCGTTGCTCGCGCGTGCAGGTACGCCGCGTAGACCACCCACGAGACGAACGCGACCGTCTCCTTCGGGTCCCAGCCCCAGAACCGGCCCCAGGCCGCCTCGGCCCAGATCGCGCCGCAGATGATCCCGGCCGTGAACAGCGGGAACGCGAGCACGGTGGTCCGGTACGACATGCGGTCGAGCACGTCGGCGGACGGCAGCCGCGGGAAGCGGTCGGCCTTCGAGTCCTTGAGCAGGTAGAGGATCGACGTCACGCCGGGGATCAGCAGCACGCCGGACGAGATCGAGATCACCGAGACGTGGATCACGAGCCAGTACGACCGCAGCGCCGGCTGGACGGGCGCGGACTCGGCGTACAGGACGGTGCCGCCGAGGAACAGCAGCACCAGGATCGGCGTGAGCACGAACGCGCCGAGGCGGCGGATCGGGAACTTGGCCATCAGCACGATCCACGTCACCACGGCCGCGAGGCACAGCAGCGACATGTACTCGTACATGTTGCCCCAGGGCGCGCGCCCGGCGGACAGACCGCGCATGACCAACGACCCGAGGTGCAGCACGGCACCGAGGACGGTCAGCGCGGCGCCCATGCGGCCGATGCGCTCGGCCAGGCTCAGCTCGGCCTTCGGCTCGTCGACGAGGACGTCCGGGCCGCCGGCGCCGACCAGCGCCTTGCGCGGGGCGCGGGCGAAGGCCTGCTCCACCGCGTACAGCAGGATCGCGAAGAGGTAGACGCCCAGCGCGCTGCGGTACAGCCAGTCGCTGTAGGTCGCCAGTGTCTCGTTGACCGGCATCAGGACTTCTCCTCGTTCAGCACCGCGCGGGCGAGCCGCGTGAACTCCTCGCCGTATCCCGCCTGGTCAGTGCGGGCGAGGCCACCGACCTCGACCAACGTACGCCCGTCGTCCAGACGGGTCGCACGCACCCACACCCTGCGGCGCTTGACGGTCAGCGAGACCCCCAGGCCGAGGATGATCAGGACGGCGAACGCGAGCACGTAGATCTGCGTCGGGTCGTGCGAGACCTGCAACGACACCCAGTCGTTCACGGAGTCGAAGCGCACCTTGGTGCCGTCGTCGAGCACGATCTCCTCGCCCAGCGCGAGGTTCTTGCGCGCGACCTTGGCCAGGCGGCCCTGCTCGACCATCTTCTGGTCGATCGAGAAGATCGACTGGCCGCGTCCGTCGTCCACGCCCAGATCACCCCGGTACACGTCGACCGCGACCATCGGGTTGTCCAGAGCGGGGAACTTCGAGTTCAGGATGCCGCCGTGCAGCAGCGGCGTCGGCGCCAGCAGGCCCGTCACGGCGATCTGGTTCTTGCGGCGCGTCTCGGAGTCGGTGATGCCCGGCGGGTCGAACTTCGTCGCGCCCTCGGAGGCCAGCGTGACCTGGTCGGCGGGCAGCCACTGGATGCCCTGCGTGCGCTTCTCGCCGTTGGGGAACGTCACCGTGAACGTCGGCGTGTAACCGTGGCCGAGCAGGTAGACGCGGTCGCCCTCGGTGCGCAGCGGGTGGTTGACCTGCAGCGTGTACGGCCTCCACGTGTTCGACGCGAGGTCGTCGCCCGACTGGTAGCGGATGTCCGCCTGGAACCCGACCGGCTGGCCGTTCTCGAGGTACTCCGCGGAGAACTTGCCGATCTCGACGCAGAACGGCGTGAGGTCCGTGCCGTCGACCTGCAGCCCGGGCCGGAACTGGTCGTAGTTGAAGATGCCGCCGTTGCAGAACTGGCCGCCGTTCGCCTGGACGATGACCTGGCCCTCGTAGTTGAACATCTTGCCCAGCGCGAACGACACGAGCAGGCCCAGCAGCGCGAAGTGGAAGACGAGGTTGCCGGTCTCGCGCAGGAACCCGCGCTCGGCGCTGACCGTGCCCTCGCCGGTCTCCATCCGCCAGCCGCGCATGGCCTTCCTGGCCTTGTCGACGGCCTCGTCGGGCGTGATGTCGAGCTCGGCCTGCGCGTGGTGCGGCATGCGCGAGAGGTTGCGCGGCGTCAGCACCGGCTTCGAGCGCATCTGCTTGAAGTACTCCCACGTGCGGGGCAGCAGGCACCCGACGAGGGACGTGAACAGCAGCAGGTAGATCGCGGCGAACCACGGCGTCGCGTAGACCTCGAAGAAGCCGAGCTTCTGGAGCAGCTCGCCCCACCAGCCCTTCTCGGCGACGTACTGGTCGACCTTGGCCGAGTTGAGCGAGCGCTGCGGCAGCAATGCGCCGGGCAGGGCCGCGAGCGCGAGCAGGAACAGCAAGGTGAGCGCGGTCCTCATCGAGGTGAGGCCGCGCCACGTGTTGCGCAGGAAGGCGATCACTAGAGCGGCAACTCCACGACGTCGACGAACGAGTAGCGCAGCCACCCGACGAACTCACCCCAGAGCCCCGTGACCAGCGCGACCCCGACCAGGATCAGCAGCACGCCACCGAAGATCTGCACCTGCCGGGCGTGCGTGCGCAGCCACTTCGTCACCCCCAGCGCCCACCGCGCGCCGAGCGCGAGCACCACGAACGGCAACCCGAGCCCCAAGCAGTACGCGAGCACCAACACGGCCCCACGAGCCGTGGACGACCCGATCTCCGTGCTGCGCGCCACGGCAAGCACGCCCGCAAGCGTCGGTCCGAGGCACGGCGTCCACCCGAGCGCGAACACGGCCCCGAGCACCGGCGCCCCGACCAGCCCGGCCTTGGGCTTCGTGTGGAACCGCACGTCCTTCTGCAGCGCCGGAACGAGTCCGAGGAACACCAGTCCCATCAGGATCGTGACGACGCCACCGATGCGTTGGAACAGATCGGCGTTGAGGAGCAGCGCGTCCGACGCACCGAGAATGGCCATCGAGGCCAACGCGAAGACAACGGTGAACCCGAGCACGAACAGCAACGAGGCCCCGGCGACCCGCCACCGCCCCTGCTTCGCCGGTTCGTTCGCCTCGACCCGAGGCGCCTCGGCCCCGACGAGCCCGGCGAGGTAGGCCAGGTAGCCGGGCACGAGCGGCACCACGCACGGCGACGCGAACGAGATGAAACCAGCGAGCAGCGCAACCCCGGTGGCCAGCAGCAACGGCCCGGAGATCGCCAGATCGGTGGGGTTCACACATCTCAGAGTAGGTAGTTGCCCAGATCACGCCACGACCGGTGTCCGTTTTCCAGGCCGGAACAATCCTTGGGCCAAAAGTGCCAACTATTGCCGCTTGTGGGTGACGTCACGGTTGCTTAGCGTCAACACATGCATCGTTCGCGGCTGCTCCTCCCAGCTCTGACCGTCACCGCGCTGACCCTCTTCGCGCAGGTACCGGCTGGCGGCGCCGCCCCGGCGATGGAATGGCGCGAGGTCTTCAACGAGGACGGCACGATCACCCAGGCCCTCACCCCGAAGGCCCCGGCGGAGAAGTCGGCGGACCTCCGCCTGATGGCCGCCGCGGAGGTGGTCCCCGTCCAGGTGACCGGCGACTCGGCAGACCGCTTCGACCTCGTCTTCGTGGGCGACGGCTACACCACCGACGACCTCCCGACCTACACCGAGAACGTGAGGAGCAAGTGGGAGGAGCTCTCCGCGGTAGAGCCCTTCGCCAGCTACAAGCAATATTTCAACGTCTGGCAGGTCAACGTCGTCTCGCCGGAGTCCGGAGTGGACAACGACCCGACCAAGGGCGTCGTCAAGGACACGGCCCTCGACATGGGCTTCTGGTGCCAGGGCCGCGACGCGAACACAGAGCGCCTCCTCTGCGTGAACGAGACGAAGGCCAAGGAGTTCGCCGCCCTGGCCCCAGCTTCCGACCAGGTCATCGCCCTCGGCAACACCACGAAGTACGGCGGCGCGGGCGGCTCGGTCGCCACCGCCGCAGGCTCCAACGCCCAGGCGGGCCAGATCGCCATCCACGAACTCGGCCACTCCATCGGCGGCCTCGCGGACGAGTACGACTACCCGTACCTCAACTACACGGGCACCGAACCACGCGAGATCAACGTGACCAAGGACCCGGCAGGCGCCAAGTGGGGCGACTACCTGGGCCAGCCGTCCCCGGACGGCGGCGTCATCGCCCCGGTGGAGGGCGCGCGCTACTACAAGACCGGCCTGTACCGCCCGACCGCGAACTCGATCATGCGAACCCTGGGCAAGGAGTTCAACTCGATCGGCAGGGACGCGATGGTGAAGGCCTTCAAGGCGAAGATCCCGTCGCTGAACGAGCCGGTGGTCCCGGCCGCGCGGTAGGAGTGGGTTGGGCAGCGCTGGTGGAGGCTGGGCCGGTACCGGGGCTGGGCTGAGGCCGGGGGCGGGCTGGTAGCGCGGCGAGGCCGGCAGGGCGGGGTCTCAGGTGGCGGCGCGGCAGCAGGTGGCGCGGCTGAGCTGACACCAGGCCTGGGCCGGTAGCGCGGCGAGGATGGGTGGAGCCGCAGCGGGGCTAGCGCCGCTGGGCCACGCCTGATGGCCGCGATGCGGAAGGCGAGCCGTGCGATCGATGCGACCCCACCGCCACCGCACGTCCCTACCCCCAGCGCTGGCCCCATCTCAGATTGTCGGGGGCCTGGGGGCAGAGTCCCCAGGGAAAGCACGCAACAGCGACAGGCCGCCCGCAAAAAGACCCCGAACTACTCCTTCGCCAACTCATCCAAAACAGGCTGCAGGTCCGAAGCCAACACCGGCACCAAAAAGGCAGCAGCAACCCGATGCTCCTTGTCCACGACGAACGTGGACGGCACAGCATTAGCCGGAACACCCTTGAAAACGTTGATAAAACTACGAGCAGAAGCATCATAAATGGACGGATAGGTCAAAGACCGATCCTTCATGAAGTCACGAGGATGATCCTTCGACGTCTCCTTGACGTCGACCCCGATCACCTGGGTCCCACCCTCGAAGATCTTCTGCATCTCCGGCGCCTCAGTCCGGCAGGGCCCACACCAGGCCCCCCAAATGTTGATCACAACGGGCTTCCCCGCGTAATCGGACAGCCGAACGGTGGCACCCTCCTCCAGAAGGGACTCCCCCTCGAGCCCCTTCAACGCCTTCCGCTCCCCAGGCGCATACCGGATCTCGACCTTCCCGCCAGGAGCAACGAGATAAAAATCCCCGCCCCCGATCTGAGCAGCGTCCTTCCCGGTGGAACACCCGGCGACCAACAACAAAAGCACCAAAAGACGCTTCATGCCCCGGTCACCCGAGGATTGGTGGCCCCGACAGGCTCGGAATAGGAAATCCGAACCAACTGCTCACCCTCGAAGATCAACGAGGTCAAGGAAGCAAGCGAGCACTCCCGCCGACGCGGGTCGTGCCACATCCGCTTCCCCTCCAGGAACCGCCGCACAGTCCAAATCGGCAACTGGTGCGACACGCAAACCGCCTCGTGCCCCTCAGCCTCGGACCGAGCCTTCTGCACGGCCCCGAGCATCCGGTGAGCGATCTCGATGTACGGCTCACCCCAGGAGGGCCGGAACGGGTTGACCAGCTTCGGCCAGTGCTGTGGGGACCGGAGAGCACCGTCCCCCACAGCCACCTTCAACCCCTGGAACTGGTTGTCGGCCTCGATCAACCGCTCGTCGGTCGCCAGCTCCAGCCGATGCGAGTCGGCAATGGGCGCGGCGGTCTGCTGTGCACGGTCCAAAGGGGACGCCACGACGTGCACGATGTCGTGGTCTGCCAGGTGTTCGGCGACGGTCAGCGCCTGCTTCTGGCCGCGCTCGGAGAGCTTGAAGCCGGGCAGGCGGCCGTAGAGGATGCCGGTCGGGTTGTGCACCTCGCCGTGGCGGAGCAGGTGGACGACGGTGCGGGTCACTTGCGGGCCTCCTTGGCGGCACGGGCCGCGTGCGGCAGTGCGTCGGCGATCACGGCGAACTCCTCTTCACCCATGGCGGCGTTCACGAACCACGCTTCGAACGCCGACGGCGGGGCGTAGACGCCCCGTTCCAGCAGTGCGTGGAAGAACGGCGGGAAGCGCCACGTCTCGCACGCCTGGGCGCCCGCGTAGTCCTTCACCTCGGTAGAACCGAAGAACACGCTCACCAGGTTCCCGGCGAACTGCACGCGGTGCTCGACACCGGCGTCGGTCAGAGCCGAGGTGAACAGGGCGCCGAGCCGGGTCGCGTTGCGGTTCAGGGCCGCGTAGACCTCGTCGTCCGCAGCGCGCAACGTGGCGAGACCTGCGGCGACGGCCACGGGGTTACCCGACAGCGTGCCCGCCTGGTAGACCGGGCCGGAAGGCGCGAGACGGGCCATCACGTCCGCACGGCCACCGAAAGCGGCCGCGGGCAGACCACCCGACATGACCTTGCCGAACGTGTAGAGGTCGCCGCGCACGCGCTCCAGGCCGTACCAGCCGGCGCGCGAGACGCGGAAGCCGGTCATGACCTCGTCCATGATCAGCAGCGCGCCGTCGGCGTCGCACAGCGAGCGAAGCGACTCGTTGAAATCAGCAGTGGGCGAAACCGCGCCCATGTTGCCCGCCGCGGCCTCGGTGATGATGCAGGCGATCTCGCCCGGGTTCTCGGCGAACGCCGCGCGCACGGCCTCGACGTCGTTGTACGGCAGGACGATCGTGTCCTCGGCCTGCGCGCCCGTGACGCCGGGCGACGACGGCAGACCCAGGGTCGCGACGCCGGAGCCCGCCTGGGCGAGCAGCGCGTCGACGTGGCCGTGGTAGCAGCCGGCGAACTTGATGACCTTGCGGCGCTCGGTGAAGCCACGCGCGAGGCGGATCGCGCTCATCGTGGCCTCGGTACCCGAGTTGACCAGGCGGACCTGGCGGACCGGCTCGACGCGGTCGATGATCTCGGCCGCGAGCTCGATCTCACCCTCGGTCGGGGTGCCGAACGACAGACCGGACGCGGCCGCCTTCTGCACGGCCTCCACGACGGACGGGTGGGCGTGCCCGAGGATCATCGGGCCCCACGAGGCCACCAGGTCGACGTACCGGTTGCCGTCCGCGTCCCACAGGTGCGGGCCCTCGCCCCGCACCATGAAGCGCGGGGTGCCGCCGACGGAGTGGAACGCCCGCACCGGAGAGTTGACCCCGCCGGGGGTCAGCGTCGACGCGCGCTCGAACAGGGCCTGGGATCGACTCGCAGTCACGTACCCCAGTCTCACATGTCGGAGTCGGCGGCTTTCTGCGGCCGGGTGCGCACGGCCAGCATGATCTGCCGCACAGCGTCCAGGGCGAGCACCACGGCGAGCGTGGCGGCGCCGACCGCGCTGCCCAGCCAGTTGCCGTGGTAACGCGTGGAGATCAACGGCTCACGGCCCTCGAACGGGTACTCGAGCCGCACGACGCCGCGGTTCCAGCACCACACGGCGGCGACCACCAGCAGGACGATCGCGACGACCTCGGCCGCGGCGATGAGCCACCGCTTGGGCTGGTGCAGGCCGGGGGCGGCCGGGGGGACCTCTTCGGGCTCGTCCACCACGGTCTCCGGCTCGGTCACGGCCTCTGTCACGCCGCTCACCTTCTCACGACCCGCCGCAGCGCCGCGAGCAAGGCTTCCGGATCACGCGCCCAGCCGAGCACCACCGTGCCGTCGACCAGCCGCAGCGGCACCGCAGTCGTCCCCTTGGGCACCGACCAGCCGCCCCCGAGCACCTTGGCTCCGGTGGGCGCGCCGACGTCGGTGAACGCCTCGATCATCGCCACGGGCAGCTTCTCCCGCCCGAACCGGGCGTCCTCGGCCGTCAGTTCGACGCTGCCGGTCTTCACCCGCAGGTTCACCCACACCACCGCGCAGAGCGTCAGCACGAGGCCTACGATGGTCCACAGCGCCGCGGACGCGGGCCCGGTGACGAGCTCGACGAGGTACCCGAAGACGGCGAACGCGGGCCCCCACAGCAACGGCCACCAGCTGCTGCCGGACTCCCGGTAGAGCACTAGCGGACGTACCTGTTCGAGGCGGGCAGGAACTGCAGCACCACGGCCGCGACCGTCAGCCCGATCACGACGACGCAGATCGCCGCGCCCGGCTGCCACACCGGGAGCTGGAGCTCGAGCGTCAGCGTCACGATCATCGCCAGGACCCCGAGCGCCCCGAGGATGGTCAGCAGGATGCGCGCCCAGTTGTGGCCGTTGCGCAGCACGACCGCGAACGCGATGTACGGCGCGGCCGCCACGAGCATGCCGAAGCCCGCGAACACGGCGATGGTCCGCAGCCCGAGCTCACCGGCCCGTCTGCTCTCCTCCGTGATGGTGCGGTCCCCCGCGATCAGGTAGTCGGCGTTGACCAGCAACAGCACGGGGACCACGGCGACGGACAGCACCGCTCCCGCGATCCAGATCCACAGGGCGGCCGTGATCGTCGGCGGTCGCGGCGGCGCCATCTCCTGCGGCAGCACGGGCGCGAGCGGCGTCATCCCGAAGCCGCCCTGGCCGACGTGGTTCACCTGGTACTGGCCGCCGGGATAGCCGCCGGCGGGGTTCTGCCACTGCACGTCGCCGGCGGGGTTCTGCCACGGGTCCTGCGGATGGGTCACGGCTCACGCACCTCCGCGAGCCACTGTGCCGTACTCGCCTGCCAAGTGAAGACGATTGCGGCGCAGATGAGCAGCAACGTGACCAAGTTCGACGCGCTGATGCCGACGAACAGGATCCACACCATGTGCGCGATCGCGACGAACGACAGCGTGATCCGCGCCCAGTTCTTCCGCTTCAGGAACAGCCGCGTCAGCACCGCGTAGGCCACCACGAACACCAGCGCGACCCCGGTCAGCGTGGCGAGGAAGCTCGTGACCTGCCCGGACGTCCAGTCCGTCAGCCGCTGCACCTCACCGCGCTGGAACCAGAGCCCGACCGTGGTGAACAGCACGAACACGGCGGTCGCGAGCCACAACCCGACCGCGATGCGCACGGCCCGGGGCCTGTCCTGCTCCTTCACGCCAGCTGCTCGCGCTCGGTCAGGTAGTCGGTCGACTGCCGGAAGTAGAACAGCACCAGGCCCGACATGGCGATCAACGCCGGGGTGAGCGCCCAGCCGTTGCCGAGCATCTGGAAGAAGAGGTTGAGCAGCACCGTGATCATGAGGCCGGTGCGGCTCTTCTTCAGGCCCGCCTTCACCTTGCCGGCGAACCACACGGCGAGGCCGGCGAGCAGGACCGAGATCGCCAGCACGACGACCAGCGTCACCGTCACCGACGACTCGATCATCTCCTGGGTCAGTGCCGGATCGTTCGTGCTGCTCCGCACGGCGTCGATCAGGTCCTGCCTGAGGGAGAACTGGTACACCGCAGCGAGCACCCAGAGGGCGGCACCCGCCACGACCAGCCAGTAGCCCGCGACGATCGTGCGCGGGATGCCCGATTCCTTCGGAGACGTCACGCTCGCGAACCTATGTGCGCAGGAAGTCGGTGTCCACCGCGACCCGCTTCTTCGCGAAGTGCCCGGACGCCCGGTACATCAGCACGATCGCGGACGCGTCCAGCACCGTCGTGACGACCGTGACGCCCAGGTCGACCGGCCGCATCTCCACGCCGAGCGACGCCGCCACCCCACTGGCCCAGGCGGTGAGCCGGAACAGTCCGAACGCGACGGACGCACCACCCAGCACCGTCAGCACGATCCGCGCCCAGTTGCGGCCGCGCGCCATCGCGTTCGCCAGCCGCGTGTACGCGACCAGCACGGCGAGGGCGATCACGAGTCCGAAGAGGACACCGCCGTTCACGCCCGCGTCGATCTGGTCCTGGCTCAGCCCGGGGTTCTGCCTCCGGGCCTCGGCCACGAGCATCTCGCGGTCGAAGAGCTCCGCGACGAACCGCAGCATGCCGACGCACGCGCTGGCGATCCACAACCAGCGCGCGACGTCGACCGGCTTCGGAGGACCCTCTACCTGTCGAGCCACCGGGCGGCTTCCACTGCCCAGTAGGTGAGCACGATGTCCGCGCCGGCCCGGCGGATGGACGTGAGCGACTCGAGGATCGAGCGCTCGCGGTCGATCCAGCCGTTGCGCGCGGCGGCCTCGATCATCGCGTACTCACCCGAGATCTGGTACGCCGCAACGGGAACGTCCGAGACCTCGGCGACCGCGCGGAGCACGTCCAGGTACAGCAGGGCGGGCTTGACCATGACCATGTCCGCGCCCTCGGCGAGGTCCAGCTGCACCTCGCGCATCGCCTCGCGGGCGTTGGCCGGGTCCTGCTGGTAGGTCTTGCGGTCACCCGCGAGCTGCGACTCGACCGCGTCGCGGAACGGGCCGTAGAACGCCGAGGCGTACTTCACGGCGTACGCGAGGATGCCGGTGTCGGTGAAGCCGGCGGCGTCCAAGGCGTTGCGGATGAACGCGATCTGGCCGTCCATCATGCCGCTGGGGCCGACGACGTGGGCACCGGCGCGCGCCTGCGCCACGGCCAGTTCGCCGTAGGCCTGCAGGGTCGCGTCGTTGTCCACGGTGCCGTCGGCGGCGAGCACGCCGCAGTGGCCGTGGTCGGTGAACTCGTCGAGGCAGCAGTCCGACATGACGACGGTGCTGTCACCCAGCTCCGCGCGCAGGTCGTTCAGCGCGACGTTGAGCACGCCGTCCGGGTCGGTGCCCGCGGACCCGACGGCGTCGCGCTCGGCCGGGACGCCGAACAGCATGATGCCGCCGACCCCTGCCTGCACGGCCTCGACCGCGGCTTTGCGCAACGAATCACGCGTGTGCTGGAGGACGCCGGGCATGCTGCTGATCTCGGTCGGCTCGGTGAGGCCTTCCTTGACGAACATGGGCAGCACGAGCTGGCGGGGGCGCACCTCGGTCTCGGAGACCAGGCGGCGCATGGCGGGCGTCGTGCGCAGACGCCGCGGCCGGTGCAGTGGGTACATCTGGAGACTCCCTGACGGAAGAGAGTCGAAGGGGCCACCCAAAGAGTTCTTGAGTGGCCCCGACGGCTTCAGCGTGTTCTAGCTCCTGCGCAGACGCTTGGTCTTGCGCGGAGGAGGCAGCGCTCCCTCGGCGCGCAACCGGGCGGCGTGGGCGGCCAGCGCGTCGACCAGCGCGGGCACGTTCGCCTCCTCGGGCTGCACGTCGACCCGGAGGCCGAACTCCCGCGCCGTCTCGGCGGTCTGCGGGCCGATGCACGCGACGAGCGTGCGGGCGTGCGGCTTGCCCGCGATGCCGACCAGGTTCCGGACCGTGGACGACGAGGTGAAGCACACCGCGTCGAAGCCGCCGGACTTGATCATCTCGCGGGTGTCGGCGGGCGGCGGGGCCGCACGCACGGTGCGGTACGCCGTCACGTCGTCGATCTCCCAGCCACGCTCGCGCAGGCCCGCGGCCAGCGTCTCGGTGGCGATGTCGGCCCGCGGCAGCAGCACGCGGTCGACCGGGTCGAGGATGTCGTCGTAGGGCGGGAAGTCGTTGAGGAGACCCTCGGACGACTGCTCACCGGACGGCACGAGCTCGGGGATGATGCCGAACGAGCGCACCTTCGCGGCCGTGGCCTCGCCGACGCAGGCGATCTTCACGCCGGAGAACGCGCGGGCGTCCAGGCCGAACTCGCGGAACTTCTCCCACACCGCGCGGACGGCGTTGGTCGAGGTGAAGACGACCCACTGGTAGCGGCCGTCGACGAGACCCTTGACCGAGCGCTCCATCTGCGCGGGGCTGCGGGGCGGCTCGACCGAGATCGTCGGCACCTCGACGGCGATCGCGCCGTGCGAGTGCAGGCGCTCGGACATCGCGCCGGCCTGCTCCTTGGTCCGCGGGACCAGCACGCGCCAGCCGTACAGCGCCCGCGACTCCCACCAGGAGAGCTTCGAACGCGCGGCGGCGGCGGCACCGACGGTGACGACCAGCGGGCCGCCCATCTCACCGGCGTCGGCCGCGACGGCGGCCAGCGTGGTGTCGACGGTGCGCTGCTGGAAGCCCGTGCCCTCGGCGGTCACGGCGACCGGCGTCTGGGGCGCGAGGCCGTTCTCGACCAGGTTCGACGCGGCCTCGGCCAGGTGCGAACCCGTCGCGTGCAGCACGAGCGTGCCGGGCGAGGCCGCGAGGCCAGCCCAGTCCGTCACCGCGCGGACGTCGACCTCGGTGTGCACACCGCCGAGCGCGACACCCGCGTAGGCGGGGACCGCGGTGCCGGAGGGCACGCCGGGGACGACGTCGAACGGGATCGTCGACTTCGCGACGGCCTGCGCCTCCTTCACGACCGCGTCGAGCGTCAGCGGGTCACCCGCGACGAGGCGGACGACGGTCGAACCGTTCTTCGCCTCGTTCACCAGGTCCTTGGCCACGTCGGCGGCCTCGCCGACAGCGGGGCGGACCTCGACTCCCTCGGCCACGGTCGCGAGGACGTCCGCGGGGACGTCCGGGTCGGTGACCACGAGTTCAGCCCTGGTGAGCAAGTCGTGGGCCCGGACCGTGAGCAGCCCGGTGTCGCCTGGGCCGGAGCCCACGAAGGCGATGCGTCCGGGGGTCTTGCGTGCGCGGGTCATCAGGGCACTCCCCATCGATTACGCCTCTGGACCGCTGAGAACCGCGGCCCCGAGGTCGAGCAACTCGGCGGCCAGCGCCCGGCCAAGCTCCTCAGCTTCGGTCAAGTCACCGGTGGCGGACGCGCGGAGGAGATCGTTCTCCGGCGTCGCTGCGACCCCGCGCAGGGAAAGTCGGTACACGACCTTGCCCTCGTCGTCGAGGTCTTCCACCACATCGGCCAGCGCGCCGACCGGCGCGCTGCAGCCCGCCTCGAGCGCGGCCAGCATGGCGCGCTCGGCGGTCACAGCGGCCCGGCTGGCCGAATCGTCCAGAGTGGACTGGATCAGGTGCTCGGCATCGACGTCGTCGATCCGGCACTCGACTGCCAACGCACCCTGCGCGGGTGCGGGAAGCATCTGGATGGGCTCCAGCGTCTCGGTGATCTCCGCGACGCGACCCAGGCGCGCGATGCCGGCACGGGCCAGCACCACGGCGTCGAGCTCACCGCTGCGGACCTTGCCGATCCGCGTGTCCACGTTGCCGCGCAACGGAACGATGTTCAGCCCGAGGCCCAGGGCCTCCAGCTGCGCGGCACGGCGCGGGGACCCGGTGCCCACGGTGGACCCCGGCAGCAGCTCGCCGAGCGTGAGGCCGTCGCGCGCCACCAGGGCGTCGCGCGGGTCCTCGCGCTGGGGCACCGCCGCGAGCACCAGACGGGGGTCCGGCGCGGTCGGGAGGTCCTTGTAGGAGTGGACGGCGATGTCGATCTCCCCGGCCGCCAGCGCGTCGCGCAGGGCCGACGTGAAGACACCGATGCCGATCTGCGCGATCGGCGCGTCGGAGAGGTCGCCCGGCGTCTTGATGACGACGATCTCGACCTGGGCTCCGGCAGCCCTGAGCGCCTCGGCGACGGTCCCCGTCTGCGCGAGCGCTAGTGCGCTGCCTCGGGTACCCATCCGTAGGGTGCGGGTCACCGCGTTTCACCATCCACTGAAGACTTGGTCTGACTGACTGCCCCAGGCGTCTGGGGGTCGAGCCCGAACAGCTCGCGGAGAGCCTCCGCGTAGCCGGTACCACCAGGGGCGGAGGCGAGCTCCTTCACCCTGACGGTCGGCGTGTGCAGGAGCTTGTCTACAACGCGGCGCACCGTCTTGGCCAATTCACCGCGTGTCGCGGCGTCCAGTTCGGGAAGTCGCGAATCAAGACGGAGCAGTTCGGCGTCGACCACCTCGGCCGCGCGCTTGCGCAGGGCCGTGACGGTCGGCGTGACCTCGGCGGACCGCTGGCCCGCGAGGTAGGCCTTCACCTCGTCGGCCACCAGCGTGGCCGCGAGGCGGGCGTCCTGGCCGGCGGGCGCGTCGGAGAGACGGCGCTGCAGCGTTTCCAGGTCCACCACACGAACGTTCGGCAGTTCGGCCGCCGCGGGGTCGACGTCCTTGGGCAGGCCCAGGTCGCACATCACCAGCGGCCGCGAACGCTTGCTGATCATGTCCGCGCGCACGGTCAGGCCGATCGACCCGGTGCAGGCGAAGACGATGTCCGCGAGGTCGATCTCGACGGCCAGCGCGCCCAGGTCGACGGCCGTCGCGGGGACGCCCTCGGCCTTCAGCGACGTGGCGAGACGCACACCGTTGGCCTGCGTCCGGTTCGCGATGACGACCTCGCCGATGCCCGCGCGGCGCAGGTGGGCGGCGGCCAGGCCGCCCATGGCGCCGGCGCCGACGAGCAGCGCGCGCTTGCCGACGAGGGTGCCCAGCTCGGCCTCCGCGTCGCCGAGGGCCTCGGACACGACCGACGCGCCCGCGTGGTCGATGCCCGTCTCGGCGTGCACGCGCTTGCCGACGCGCAGCGCGTTCTGGGTGAGCTCGTGGACGGTCTTGCCGACGGTGCCCGCCTCGTCCGCCGCCGCGTACGCGCCGCGCAGCTGGCCGAGGATCTGGGACTCGCCGACGACCATCGAGTCGAGGCCGGCCGCGACGGAGAACAGGTGCTCGACGGCAGCGGCGGCGTAGTGCACGTAGAAGTGCTCGTAGAGGGCTTGGGGCTCGATCTGCGCGTGCTGCGCGAGAACCTCGACGACCTCGGACATGCCGCCGTGGAACGACTCGACGACGGCGTAGACCTCGACCCTGTTGCAGGTCGACAGGACCATCGCCTCGGAGACGCTGGGCGCGGCGAGCAGCTGGCCGAGTACCTTCGGGAGGTTCGGCTCGGCCACCGTGACGCGTTCGAGGACCGGGACCGGGGCGGTGCGGTGCGAAAGACCGACTACGAGCACGCTCATGCACTCACCACGTCTGCCGGAGCCGCCTGGCTCACGCTCACGGGCGAATCACCATCCCGTCCACACCGAGTCCGTTGTTGCCGACCGAGACGCTGGCAGCCTCGTCCGCACGTCGAGCGACGTGGAACGACAGGATCTGCATCTCGACCGCCAAGTCAACCTTGCGCACCTCGACGTTGTCTGGAACCTGAAGGACAACCGGTGCGAAATTAAGAATGCACTGGACGCCCGCAGATACCAAACGGTCGCAAACCGACTGAGCGGCCGGTGGCGGCGTCGCGATGACGCCGATCGACACCTCGCGCTCGAGGCAGATCGCGGTGATCTCGTCGATGTGGTTGACGGGGATGCCCCCAACAGGGATTCCGATGAGATCGGCGTCCACGTCGAAGAGGGCGGTGACCGGGAAACCGCGGCCGGGGAAGCCGCCGTAGTTCGCGAGAGCGTGACCAAGGTTACCGATGCCGACGACGGCCACCGAGTGGTTGCGCGTGAGGCCCAGGATGCGCTCTATGTGGCTCACGAGGACCTCGACGTCGTACCCGACGCCCCTCGTGCCGTAGCTGCCGATGTAGCTCAGGTCCTTGCGGAGCTTCGCCGCGTTGACGCCGGCCGCCTGGCTCAGTTCCTCGCTGGAGACCGCCGTGACGCCCTGGTCGGCCATGCCGGACAGGACGCGGAGGTAGACGGCGAGCCGGGCCACGGCCGCCTCGGGGATCGCACGGGCGCGCTCCCTGTCGGCAGGCTCCGCAGGGGTGGTGGTCGTCTCACCTTCGCCCCGCTGTGCTGCCACGCTCTCCGACCTCCGGGTGTGCTTCACCGCAGGGAGTCCGCGGCGTTGGTGATACCCACACCGTACCGCTTGTGAACGCATGCACAAAGTCGGTGATCGGGTGTCACAGCCCCGGTGACAGGGCGTGACCAGCGCTTCCTCGGTTCATGATCACTACGGGGTGAGCGCCTACTCGACGGTGAAGGTGACCGAATGCCATCCCGTCGCACCGTCGGGAACCGGGTCCAGGCGTGCCTGGTCCTGCGTCTGGCCGGACTTGTCGGTGGCCCTGCACTCGACCGTGTGACTGCCCCGGGACAGCTCGAGCTCCAGCCGCCACATGCGCCAGGTGGTGTCGCTGACGTCGGCCCCGAGCTGGGCCTCCTGCCACGGGCCGCCGTCGACGCGGACCTCGACCTTGGCCACGCCCTTGGGCTGCGCCCACGCCGTTCCGGCGATGACCGACTTCCCCGGCACCTTCTGCATGCGCTTCGGGCGGTCGATGCGCGAGGACGCCTTGATCGGCGCCCGCGTCGCCCAGCCGCGCGGGATCCAGTAGCCCTGGTCCTTCGCGAACGTGGTGACGTTGAGGTCGGTGACCCACTTGGTCGCGGACACGTAGCCGTAGAGGCCGGGCACCACGAGCCGCGCCGGGAACCCGTGCTCGGCGGGCAGCGGCTCGCCGTTCATGCCGATGGCGATCAGGCCGTTCTCGAGGACGTGGTCGAGCGGGCTGCCGGCCGTGAAGCCGTCGTCGCTGGTGCTGAACAGCTGGTCGGCGCCCTGCTTGACGCCGGCCTCCCGCAGCACGTCGCCGATCCGGATGCCGACGAAGTTGCCGGTGGAGATGTACGGCCCGCCGACCTCGTTGGAGACGCACGTCAGCGTGACGGTCTCCTCGACCAGGTCCCTCCGGCGGATCTCGTCGAAGGTGAGCACCATCGGTCGCTCGACCATGCCGTGCACGCGCAGCGCCCACTCCTCGGCCCGGATGCGCGGCACGCTCAGCGCCGTGTCGATCCGGTAGAAGTCCTTGCCGCTGGTGATGAAGCTCGGGGTGCCGTCCTGCACGAAGTCGGCGCCGAGCGGGATCTCCGGCGCCTTGGTCTTGGGCGTGAGGTCGCCGACGGCCTGCCTGCTGCCCTCGACGTCCGTCCGCGCGCCGAAGACCTGCCCCACGACACCTGCCGTGACGGCCAGGCCGGCGGTGATCAGGAACCCGCGCCTGCTCTCGCTGTCCTGGGCTTCTTTGTGCAGGTAGCGGAACACGTAGGCGCCCGCGGCGGTGCTGGCCACGGGGGCGAGCAGGGCGAGCTGACCGACGTCGGGCCTGGTCACGACGGCGATGACGCCCACGAACCCGAGCAGCACGACGACCAGCGTGCCCGGCCCCGGGTTGTTCCGGCTGGCCAGGCCCGCGCCCACGGCGATGCCCGCGAGGACGACCGCCATGCCGAGGAGCAGCACGAGCTTGTCGGCGGTGCCGAACGTCTCGACGGCGAAGTCCTTCAGCCAGGACGGGGTGATGTCGATGAACGCGTTGCCCACGGCCAGGTACGGGGAGGCGCTCAGGCCGACGAAGGCCGCCACCAGGTGCCCGGCCGCGAGGGCTGCGACTAGGGCGAGCAGTCCGGTGAGGGCGGCCTTGGCGGGCTTCATGGCTCTAATTCGACACCAGTGGGGCGGTGGTTCGCCGAAGTCGTAAGGGGCCGGTAATCAACTTTCAGGCGAGGGCCGCCCGCAGGCGGTCCTCCTCCACCTTCCAGTACCCGTGCTCGGCCCCGTCCACCAGGAACACGGGCACCCGGTCGCCGTACTCGGCCCGCAGCTCCGGGTCGCTGTCGACGTCCTCGACGGACCAGGTGGCACCCACCTCCGCGCAGATCCGCTCGATCTCGACGGCGGCTTCCTCGCAGGCGTGGCACGACACCCGGCTCATCAACGTCACGTGGTGGGACATGCCCTCATGCTCCCAGGGGCTTGCGCAGCACCGCGCGCGCCAGCTTGCCGGTCGGCGAGTGCGGCAGGGCCGGGGCGAACTCCACCGAGGTCGGCACCTTGAACTTGGCCAGGCGGGCGGTGCAGTGGGCGACGACCTCGTCGCCGGTCAGCTCCTGGCCGTCGCGCAGGACGATCACGACCTTCACCGACTCGCCGGTCCTCTCGTCGGGCACGCCGACGGCCGCGGCCTCCAGCACCCCGTCCAGTTCACCGACGACCTGCTCGACCTCGTGCGGGTAGACGTTGAAGCCGTTGACGATGATCAGGTCGCCCGCGCGGTCGACCAGGTGCAGGTCGCCGTCGGCGTCGATGAAGCCGACGTCGCCCGTGCGGAACCAGCCGGAGGCGTCCGGGCCGTGGGCGCCGTCGGGCCAGTAGCCGCTGAACAGGTTCGCGCCGCGCGCGGACACCAGGCCGGTGCCGGGCTCGTCCTCGTCGATGTCGAGCACGGAGCCGTCGGTGTCGACCAGGCGGATCTCGACGCCCGGCAGCGCCTGGCCCACCGAGCCCGGCTTCGGGGTGCCGCCGACCAGCGTGGACGTCAGCACGGGGCCCGTCTCGGTGAGGCCGTAGCCCTCGTAGACCGGGATGCCGATCGCGCCCTTCATCTCCGCGATGACGCCCGCGGGCAACGGCGCCGCGCCCGAGGTGAGCAGGCGGACCGTGGCGAGCTTCTCGCGCAGCACCTCGACGGGGTGGGCGAGCAGCGCCCGGTACATGGGCGGCACGCCGACCATCGTGGTGACGCGGTGCTGCTCGATGACGTCCAGGGCGTGCGACGGGTCGAAGCGCTCGAGCAGGACCGCCGTGGCGCCCGCGCCCGCGACCTGCAGCAGGCCGGGGCCGAGGCCGTAGACGTGGAACAGCGGCAGCGCGAGCAGCACCCTGTCGCCCGCCGTCACGGGGGCGGGGCGCAGCGAGGCGCACTGGGTGACGTTCGCGATCAGCGCGCGGTGGGACAGCATCGCGCCGCGCGGCACGCCGGACGTGCCCGAGGTGTAGCCGAGGACGGCCAGGTCCTCGCCCCCGCGGACGGCCTCGAACGGCTCGGCGGTGGCCTCGACGTCGGGGACGTCGACCACCGTGGCGTCGGAACCCTCGCCATCGCCCACGAGCAGCGCGGCGCCGGAGTCGGCGAGGATGCGCTGGAGCTCACGCGGCGGGATGCCGGGGCCGGTGGGGACGACGACGCCACCCGCGCGGAGAATCCCGAACACGGCGACCACGAACTCGGGGCTCGTGGGCAGCCGTACCGCCACCCGGTCGCCCGATTCGAGTCCTGAATCGGCCAAATGGCGGGCGAAAGCATCGACCGCGCCGTCGATGGTCTCCCACGTGAGGCTCTTTCCGCTCGCCACGTCGACCAAGGCGGCGTGGCCCGGTCCCCGCTGTGCCGAGGCGCGGACCAGATCTGAGACATTGCGAGCGGAAGTCAACATGGCCTCCTCATGAACAACTGGACGCTTCGAGCAGTCTTCCACGCGTGACGAGCGTCATGAAGCCGCGGTTCACACGTCTCCACACAGCAAGCCCGTCCGCTACCTACTACGGAGTAACAACACGTATGCTGCCGCCACGGCGACTCTGTGGAGGTGCCGCGAGCCGATGACCGCGCGGGCACGACCGAACACGATCAGGACCACCCGGACCATGACGGGGGGTCAGCACGACGACGCCGACGAGCCGTGGCAGCTCGTCAAGGCCGCCCAGCAGGGTGACACCGGGGCGTTCGGAGTGCTGTACGACAAGTACGTCGACATGGTGTTCCGCTACGTCCTCTTCCGGGTGGGCGGCGATCGCGCGTTCGCCGAAGACGTCACCAGCGAGACGTTCCTGCGCGCGCTGCGGAGCATCGGGTCGGTCAGCTACCAGGGCCGCGACGTGGGCGCGTGGTTCGTCACGATCGCCCGCAACATCGTGTTCGACCACGTGAAGTCGAGCCGCTACCGGCTCGAGGTCACGACCGCCGAGCTGCAGGACAACCGCGAGGAGACGAGCGGTCCGGAGCAGGAGGTCATGACCGAGGCGACCAACGCGGAGCTGCTCCGGTGCGTTTCCCAGTTGGGTGACGACCAGCGCGAGTGCATCACGCTGAGGTTCATCGAGGGCAAGTCGGTGTCCGAGGTCGCGCAGCTCATGGACCGCAACGAGGGCGCCGTGAAGGCGTTGCAACACCGGGCCGTGCGACGGCTCGCACAGATCCTCCCGTCCTGGTTGCGGTGATCGCGATCGCAGGGGCGTAACCCAAAGCAGATCAACTTCGTTACTCGGGCTGAGATGGACGGCAAGGGAAGAACACCGCGGTGGCGGCAGACGGAGCACGAGCGATTCGCCCGTGCCGTTGAAGGCGGCCCACAGCCGGTGGGGAACGACGACCTCGCTGAGGACCTCGCGATCGTCGAACTCCTCCGGAGGATGGACGTCGGCCCGGACGCCGATACACGCGAACGGATGAAACAGCGCATCCTCACCGCGCCGCCGCCGGAGAAGCCACTGGTGCTCCCGTCGGTAAGACGCGTGGGAGCGCGCGGGCGGGTGGCGGTCGCGGCAGCCGCGGTCCTCTGCTTGCTGTTGTCCCTCACCGGTATGAGCGTGCTGCTCAGCCGTGACGCGCTCCCGGGAGACCCGCTCTACGGCGTCAAGCGCACCACCGAAAGCGCCTCGCTCGGCCTGACGTTCGACGACCAGGACCGCGCCCTCAAGCACCTCGAGTTCGCCGCCTCCCGCGTCACCGAGATGGAGACACTGGCCGACCGGTCCTCCGCCTCGTCCGCGCAGCTCACGGCCCTCACCGACCTCGACGCCGACGCGGTGGAGGGCTCCCGCCAGCTCACCGCGTACGCGACGACCTCCGACAAGGCCGCGCTGCCGGACCTCCGCGACTGGGCGCTCGGGCAGTACGAGAAGCTCGGCACCCTGAGGCCCCGCCTGCCCGACGACGCGCGCGCCCACGCCGAGACCACGATGTGGCTGCTGGCGAGCATCGCCCAGCGCGCCCACGACCTGGCCGCCCGCGCCGGCTGCAACGTCGTGACCAGCGGTTCCTCGGACACGCTCGGCCCACTGCCGGCCAAGGACGACTGCGTCCCGGCCGTCACGGACCCGAGCAAGTCACCGGGCAGCAGGCCGTCCTCGGTGGCGCCCACCCGGTCGGGCGTGCCGGTCCCGTCCGGTTCGGCGGACCCGCCGGTGCAGCCCACCCAGTCGGTCGCACCGGGTTCCTCGGCCGCGCCGACGTCGAAGCCGGGCACCTCCCCCCAGCCCTCGACGAGCAGGCCGGAGATCACGATCCCGCTGCCCCTCCCGCTGCCGAGCATCTCGCTCCCGCTGCTGCCCGGCATCAGCTTCGGCTGAGTCGGGCGGTTTCCGGCGAACCGGATCGCTAGGCTTGTGACATGGCAGGCAAGCGTGACGTGGAGAGCGACCGGCTGGCCGAGCTGGCCGGCGAGGCATCGGCAGAGGCGGCGATCCAGGCCGCCGCGATGGCGCCGGAGCTCGAGACCGCGCTGACCGTCCCGCCCGACCTGACGGCGGCCGCCTTCTTCGACGTGGACAACACGATGATGATGGGCGCGTCGATCTTCCACTTCGCCCGCGGCCTCGCCGCGCGCAAGTACTTCTCCTCCTCCGACCTCGCGGGCTTCGTCTGGCAGCAGCTGAAGTTCCGCGTCGGCGGCCGCGAGGACCCGGAGTCCGTCAAGGCCTCCCGCGAGCAGGCGCTGTCGTTCGTCTCGGGCCGCAGCGTCGCCGAACTCGTCTCGCTGGGCGAGGAGATCTACGACGAGCTGATGGCCGACCGCATCTGGAAGGGCACCCAGGCCCTCGCCCAGATGCACCTCGACGCGGGTCAGCGCGTCTGGCTCGTCACCGCCACGCCCGTCGAGCTCGCGCAGATCATCGCCCGCCGCCTCGGCCTGACCGGTGCCCTGGGCACCGTCTCCGAGTCGGAGAACGGCATCTACACGGGCCGCCTGGTCGGCGACCTCCTGCACGGCAAGGCCAAGGCGCAGGCCGTGCGGTCGCTGGCCGCCAAGGAGGGCCTCGACCTGCGCCGCTGCACCGCGTACTCGGACTCGTCGAACGACGTGCCGATGCTGTCGGTGGTGGGCACCGCGGTGGCCGTGAACCCGGACTCGCAGCTGCGCGAGGTGTCGCGGCGCAAGGGCTGGGAGATCCGCGACTTCCGCACCGGCCGCAAGGCGGCCAAGATCGGCGTGCCGTCGGTGCTGGGCGCCGGCGCGCTGGCCGGGGCGGTGGCGGCCACGATGGCCTACCGGCGCCGGGTCAAGTGAGCCCGAGGGCCTTCCAGGCCTGCTCGCCCACCGGCGTGAGCACCACCGCGCGACCCGTGCCGATCCTGCGCACCCACTCCCGTTCGAAGAACGCCTCGCACAGGAACGCTCCGGTGGCTCCGGCGAGGTGCGGGACGCGTTCGGTCCAGTCCAGGCAGGCCCGGCTGAGCTCGCGCTTCCCCGGCTCGAAGCCGAGCTCCTTCATCCAGATCATGCCCGGCTCGGTGATCGTCAGCTCGGCGCTGACGACTCCGAGCTCGAGAAGCCCGCGCTTCAGCGCGATGCCGAGCTTCCCCGCCAGGTGGTCGTAGCAGGTCCGCCCCCGAGCCATCGCCTCCGACACCGCGGCCGCCCGCAACCCGCGCGGCGCCACCCGCGGCCCGGCGAACGCGACCATCGCCTCCAGCAGCTCGGCGACGTGCGGTCCGGCCAGCGCGACGTACCGGTGCCGTCCCTGCCGGTGCTCGACCAGCACACCGCCCTCGACCAGCTTCGTCAGGTGCTCGCTGGCGGTCGAGGCGGCGACTCCGGCGTGCGCGGCCAGTTCCCTCGCGGTCCAGGCCCGTCCGTCGAGCAGGGCGCCGCAGATCGCGGCACGCGTGGAGTCCGCGAGCAGTCCGGCGACCTGGGCGAGTGCTTCCACCCCGCCATTCTGCGGCCAGGACACTTCGGCCGGCACCGAAGCGTCCAGCCCCTACCGTCGTTGGGCATGAGCGAAGAGCTGCTGCTGCCGGTCCCGTCGGTCCCGCCAGGAGACACGGGCGTGGCCTGGCTCCAGTCGTCCGTGGTGAGGTTCAGCAACGGCCCCGACCACACCCGCCGACGCGCCCTGACCGAGCGGCTGCTGGACGGCGTGCGGGCCGGCAGCCTCGACGAACTGGCCATCGCGCTCGGCCTGCCGGGCTCGCTGGACGACATCGCGCGGATCGCCCCGAGCTACCAGCCCCACGAGCCGATCACCGCGGCGGCCGACGCCGCCGTCGAACGCCTGGCCACCACCCACGACGAGGAGACCGCGGCCCGGATCGGCCTGCTCGTCCAGGCCTGGGCCGCCACGCACGCCCTCGCCGACCGCCTCCGCACAGGCGACACCGCGCCACCGGTCCCCCTCACGCGCCGGGACACCGGCAACAGCGTGATCGAGGTCGGCCTGGCGAACCACCCGTTCGGCCGCGGTCCGCACGCCTGTCCCGGACGGCACCTGGCCACGCGGATCGCCAAGAACACGGCGTTCCGGGCCCTGCACCAGCAGGCGGACCCGCTGGTCCTCCCCAACGCCTGGGACCACGCCTCCGCCGTCGCCCTGCACGCTGCGGGCTTCCCGGCGGTCGGCACGACGAGCCTCGGCGTGGCCGCCGCGCACGGCATCCCGGACGGCATGGGCCTGGCAGGCGACCAGGCCGTCGCGCTGGCCCGGCTGCTCGCGGACCTGCCGTTCCCCGTCACGGCCGACCTGGAGTCCGGGTTCGGGGCGCCGCCGCACGAGGTCGCGGACCTGGTGGCCGGACTCGGGGTCGCGGGCGTCAACCTGGAGGACGGCCGCCCGCACGGCCTCGCCACCCCCGCCGAGCAGGCCGAGCTGATCACCGCCGTCAAGACCCGCGCGCCCGGCGTGTTCCTCAACGCCCGCATCGACACCCACTGGCTGGGCCTCGCACCCGAGGAGACCGCCGACCGCGCCCGCCGGTACGTCGACGCCGGCGCGGACGGGATCTTCGTCGCGGGCCTCACCGAGCCCCGCGAGATCGAGGAGCTGGCCGCCCTCGCACCGCTGAACGTGCTGGCCCAGCAGCGCACGCCGAAGGAGCTCGGCGAGCTGGGCGTCAAGCGCGTCAGCACCGGGTCACTGCTGTTCAGGGCGGCACTGCACCACACCGTCGCGACCGCGGAGGCCGTGCGCGACGGTGGAACGGCACCTGCGTTCAGCTACGAGGACGTGCAGGAGCTCGTCAGCCGAGGAACACGTTCCGCCGCTGGGTGAGCAGCCGGTACAGGGTCTGCTGGATCGTCTCGCGCACCTGGTCGGTGAGGTTGAAGACGAGCATCGGGTCGTCGGCCGCGTTCTCGCCGAACACGTCCGTGCGGATCGGCTCGCCGAACTCGATGTACCACTTCGACGGCAGCGGGATGGCGCCCAGCGGCCCGAACAGCGGGAAGAACGGCGTCACCGGGAAGTACGGGAAGCCCAGCAACCGGGCGAGCGTCTTGATGTCGCCGATCATCGGGTAGATCTCCTCGGCGCCGACGATCGACACCGGGATGATCGGCACGCCGGTCTTCAGCGCCGCCGACACGAAACCGCCGCGGCCGAAGCGCTGCAGCTTGTAGCGGTCCTTGTACGGCTTGCCGATGCCCTTGAAGCCCTCCGGCCACACGCCGACGAGCTCACCGGACGACAGCAGCCGCTCGGCGTCGGCGTTGCAGGCGAGCGTCTGGCCGCCCTTGCGCGCCAACGCGCCCAGCACCGGCGTGCGGAACACCAGGTCCGCCCCCAGGCCGCGCAACGGCCGGTGCGCGGGGTGCTCGGACGCGATGCCGTACGCCGTCATCAGCGCGTCGAGCGGCACGGTGCCGGAGTGGTTCGCCACGATCAGCGCGCCGCCCGCCATCGGGATGTTGTTCAGGCCGATCGTCTCGACGCGGAACCACTTCTCGTAGAGCGGCTTCAGCGGCGGCATCAGCACGTTCTCGGTGAGGTCGCGGTCGAAGCCGAACTCGTCGATCTGGTAGTCACCCGCGATCCGCCTGCGCGCGAACGCCAGCAGGTCGGTCAGCCTGCGTTCCCAGTCCGGTGTCGCGGACTGCTGCTGCTCGGGTTCGGGGACCACCTCGACGTGGCGCGATCTGCGCGCGGCGTCGCGTTCCGGGTCGTGCAGCGGGATAACGCGTGCTCCTGCCACTGCGTTCATCTCCTCAAGCAAAGATCAGCGGAAACGGGCGGCCGCGTCGAGGATTCCCCGTTCCGCGGCTTCGATCGTCTCCGGGTCGATGAGCGGCTTCAGGCCTCGGCCGTTCACGTAGTCGTCGAACGCCTGCTGGGTGGTCCACCGCGGCGTGAACCCGAACTCCTTGCGCAGCAGAGTGGTGTCGACCACGCGCCCCCAGTTGAGGAACCTCATCTGGTCGGGCGAGAAGTCGACGAGCCGGGCGCTCCGGAAGAAGCCACCGACCGTGGGCACGGCCATGCTGGGCACCGGCAGGTTCAGCCTGCCCGCCCGCCGGATGGCCTGCGACAGCAGCAGCACGCCGTCGCCGCCCACGTTGTACACACCTGGCAGGTCGTGCAGCGTCGCACGTTCGAGGACCGCCAGCGCGTCCTCGGAGTGCAGCAGCTGCACACGAGCGTCGTACCCCAGGACGGTGGGCACGACCGGTAGGGCGAAGTAGCGCGTCAGCACCGTGTCGATGCGCGGGCCGATGAAGTTGGTGAAGCGCAGCGTCGTGACGTTGACGTCCGGCCTGCGGCGGCCGAACCCGCGCACGTAGCCCTCGACCTCGACCGCGTCCTTGGCGTAGCCGGACGACGGCAGGTCCTTCGGGCCCATGTCCTCGGTGAACACCGCAGGGTCGCGGCTGCTGGACCCGTAGACGGCGCTGGTGGACTTCACGACGAGCTTCTGCACCTTGGGCGACTTCTGGCACGCGGCCAGCAGCTGCATGGTGCCGATGACGTTCATCTCCTTCATCACCGTGCGGCCGGTGGGCCCGGCCGGGCTCGCGGTGACGGAGGCGTGGACGACCGTGTCGACGTTCGCGGTGGAGATGACCTTGGCGATCAGCGGGTTGCGGATGTCGGCCCGCACGAACTCCGCCCGGCCCATGCGGCGCAGCAGGTCGCGTGGCGGCGGCTCGGTGTCCACACCGAGCACGCGCTCGATGTCCGGGTTCGCGGCGAAGCGCGCGGCGAGGTGGCCGCCGAGGAAGCGGCTCACTCCGGTGACGAGGACGACCTTGGGCGTCATGCGACTCCAAGCACGAAGGGCGTGGCGATTGGTCGATGCTACAGACCGGATTGAGAACCGCACGGGGCCGGAACGCCGTCTTGACGCAGGTCACGCGGGCTTTACCGCCCAATCACCCGAACGGCGGCGACTGATCCCGTGTTTCTCACCGTTCGTCTCACTGGGTGATATCCGTGCCGCCGCAAGGACCTGTGCGGGCCCGGAAAAACGCAACCGCCGCCGGTCTCCTCGCGGAGACCGGCGGCGGCAGAGCGCATGCGGGCTTACTTGCCGCGCTTCCTGCGCTGGACCCTGGTCTTGCGCAGCAGCTTGCGGTGCTTCTTCTTCGACATGCGCTTGCGGCGCTTCTTGATGACCGAGCCCATGCGGGTTCCTTAGCTCTAGACGTTGCTTTGACTGGCGCGCCCCAGCCTTGGCCGTGTCAAGCACGGCGCGCCGGTAAGCACGATCGGCCTACCAGTCTACCCGGCGGGGTTCACCAGCCTTCAGCCAGCGTCGAAGTACGCGTTCTCCAGGTAGGCGTGCACCGCTTTTTCCGGCACCCGGAACGACTTGCCGACCCGCACCGCGGGTAGCTCGCCCGAGTGCACCAGGCGGTACACCGTCATCTTGGAGACCCGCATCATCGAGGCCACCTCGGCCACGGTCAGGAACTGCACCTGAGCGAGGCCTGTTCGTTCGTTCTCCTTCGCAGGCATGAAATCACCGCATCCTTAGACACGTGTCGTGCCGTCGGTCTTCCCCACCGACGGTTCGACACGCACGTGCTGCCCTGAGAGTAGCGGGACTGGTGTGACTCCTGCGACGTCCAAGTGGGGCCGGTCCCTCACTTCGACCTAGTCCTCGTGCTGTTTGCCCAGCTCGACGGACCGGTCACGGGCGCTCTCGATGGCCGCGAGAAGGGCGGCGCGCACGCCGTGCTTCTCCAGCTCGCGGATGGCCATGATGGTCGTGCCGGCGGGCGACGTGACCGCCTCGCGCAGGATCACCGGGTGGTTCGAGCCCTCGTTCAGCATCGTCGCGGCGCCCACCGCGGACTGGATGATGAGCTGCGAGGCCAGGTCGCGCGGGATGCCGAGCAGGATGCCCGCGTCGATCATCGCCTCGACCAGGAAGAAGAAGTACGCGGGACCGGACCCCGACAGCGCCGTGACCGCGTCCTGCTGCGACTCCGGCACCACCGCGACCTTGCCGACGGTCGACAGCAGCTCCTCGACGACCTTGAGGTGCTCGGGCGTGGCGTTGGACCCGCCGGAAACGGCGCTCATGGCCTCACCGACGACCATGGGCGTGTTCGGCATGACCCGCACCACCGGGGTGCCCGCGGGCAGCCTGCGCTCGTACAGGGCCGTCGGCAGGCCCGCGCACAGCGAGACGATCAACGTGCCGGGACGCAGCACCGGCGCGAGTTCGGTGAGCAACGGCTCGATGTCCTGCGGCTTGACCGCCACGACGAGCACGCCGGCCTGCGCCGCCGCGCCCGAGACCGTGACGGCCTCGAACCCGTACTGCTCGGTCAGGGCCTTCGCCCGCGACTCGTGCTTCTCGGTGAACAGCAGATCCGAGGCCGCGCGACCACCCTGCAAGAGCCCGGACAGCAGCGCCTCACCGATCTTGCCCGCGCCGAGCACCGCGATCTTCGTCATCGGTCAAGTCTCACACAGCGGGCGTCAACGCAAGCTGCCGTGCCTGGCACACCAGCCGCCCGGCCGAGTCGATCACCGTGGCGTCCTCGTCGAACCACTGCCCGTGCACCGCCTGGCACGTCACGTGGATGCGCAACCAGCCGGGAGCAGGCCGCGCGCGCAGCAACGCCGTCAGCTGCACCGTCGGTGACCAGCCGAAACGCCCGAGGTTGAACGTGACGGGCATCGACAGGTCGCCCGCGAGCAACGCGAAGTACGGGTCGGGCTGCTCGTCCGTGGGCCGCGCCCACAGCTTGAGCGTCAACGGCCCGTCCGTGCGCCGGTCGAGGAACGTCGCCGACTCGCGGTCCACCCGCAGGTCGCACAACGCACCGACCTTGTAGCTCCCGCCGGTCGGGAAGTTCGCGAGCTCCACCGCACCGGGCGGCGGCGCGGCGGGCATCGCCGGCAGGTTCACGTAGTCGGCCCGGTTCTCCGGTATCCGCCCGGTCGTCACCGACGCCTCGACGCACACCTGACCGCGCTGCTCCAGCGACACGGCGATGACCGTGGCCGTCCGCCCGGCCTTGCGCACGTCGGTCCGCACCAGCACGGGCCCGACCTCCGGCGCCCGCAGGAACTGCGCGGACACGACCAACGGGTCCGCGTCGGCGACCTGAGCCGCCGCACGGGTCATCACCGCGAGGAGGAAACCACCGTGGGGCTTGGGCCCGACGGTCCACTCGGCGGGCAGGGACGCGGTGAAGGTTCCGTCACCGAGCGACCGCACCGCACTGGACTTCGAGAAGGTCATGAGCGGCTGGCCAGCGACCGCAGGAAAAAGGTCACGTTGGCAGGCCGTTCAGCTAGTCGCCGCATGAGATATCCGTACCACTGCTCACCGTAGGGAACATAAACGCGAGTCCCGAGACGCCTCTGCTCCTCGGTCCGGATGCCGTAGAGCATCTGGTACTCGAAGTCGGTTTTGTCATACCAGCGCGCCCGCTCGCCGATGATCTCGATCAGCCGCGGGTCGTGCGTGGCGAACATCGGGTAACCCTCTCCAGCGAGGAGAACGTTCACACACCGCACGTAGTTCAGATCAACCTCTGATGGATTCTGAATCGCAACCTCGGGAGGCTCCGCGTAGGCCCCCTTGACCAGCCGAACCCTGCTCCCGGCCCCCGCGAGCCGCTCGCAGTCCTCCAGCGTCCGGTGCAGGTACGACTGCAACACCGCCCCCACCCACGGCCAGGTGCGCCGCAGTTCCTCGAGCACCCGCAACGTCGAGTCGGTGGTGGTGTGGTCCTCCATGTCGAGCGTGACCGTCGTCCCGCACTGCTCGGCGGCGGCACAGATGCGCGAGGCATTCGTCAGGGCGAGCGCCTCGTCGAGCGTCTGCCCGACCGCGCTCAACTTCACGCTGACCTCGGCGTCCTTCGCGAGCCCAGCGGCGTGCAACGCGTCGAGCAACTCGAGGTAGGCCTGCACGGTCTTCTCGGCCTGGGCCTTGTCGGTGGTGTCCTCACCCAGGTAGTCCAGCGTCACCGGCAACCCGAGCCCCCGCACCACCTCGACCGCGTCGGCGGTGGTCTCGCCCGCGACGAAGCGCTTCACGACGTCACGGCTGATGGGCGCGTTGGCGACGAGGTGGCGGACCGTCTCGTTGCGAGACGCGGCCATGATCAACGCTCGCAGCGGGTTCACACGGGAACCCTAACTCGCCGCTCAACTCAGGGGCGGCGAGGACTCGCGAGCGGAGCACGGGACGGGCGGGAGGCGACCACGCTCGCAGGCCCGGCGTGAGGCGTGAGGCGACCACACACGCAGGCCTCGGGCCAACCGCACTCGCCCACCCACCGCAACCACGCACGCAGCCGCGGAGCGCGGTGCCAACCGGCGCTCGCCCACGCAAAGTGACCTGCAACAAGCCGCCGAAATCAGCGACCAAGCCCGGGCCGGGCCTTCCCGGCCCCGCCCTCAGCAGCCCAATCCAGGTGCAACCGCGCGAACAACAACGACTCGGCCAACATCTCCCGCCGAGCCTCCACGCTCCCGGCACGCCGCGTGTTGACCTCCAGCACGACCTGCCCGTCGAACCCACCCCGGGCCAGCATCTCGCACAGCTCGGCACAGGGCTGAGACCCACGCCCAGGCACCATGTGCTCGTCCTTGGGCGCCCCGGACCCGTCCGCCAGGTGGACGTGCCGCAACCCGTCCCCCATCCGCTTCGCCAGCTCCAGCGCGTCCATGTGCGCGGCAGCCGAGTGCGACAGGTCCAGCGTGTAGTTCGCGTGCCCCACGTCGGTGGGATCCACAGAAGGCTTGAACGCGTTCATCTCGACCGAACGCCCCCGCCCGAGCGGGCGCTTCACCGGGAACATGTTCTCCACGGCGATGGCGATCCCGCTCTCGGCCTCCAGGAACGCGACCAGCTCGGCGAACCCGTCCGCGTACTTCCGCTGCCACCGGAACGGCGGGTGCAGCACCACGGTGGGCGCGCCCAGGTCACCGGCCGCCTCAACCGCACGCCTGAGCCGTTCGGACGGGTCCGGCGACCACACGCGCTGAGAGATCAGCAGGCAGGGGGCGTGCACGGCGAGCACCGGCATGCCCGTTCGGGTCGACAGGCGGTCTACCGCGCGGATGTCCTGCGACACCGGGTCGGCCCACACCATCAGCTCGACGCCGTCGTAGCCCAGGTCGGCGGCCATGTCGAACGCCGCTCCGGCGGGCTGCGGGTAGACCGACGCCGTGGAGAGCCCGACCGGGATGCGGGCGGTCAACTCTTCACCAGCAGCATCGCCGCTGGTGAGACTGTCACGATGAGGCCCACGAGCACGGCCAGGACGGTGGTCTGCAGATCGTCCGCTCGGCGGATCTTTCGCACCAGCAACACCAGACCCACGGTAACCGCCAGGGCGACCACGAGGGCGGCGGCGGGGATGGCGCGCCAGAGGTAGTTGAAGGCGAGCCACAGGCCGGCGCCGCCCAGCACGCCGACGGCGAGCTGGCCGATCATGACCAGCCACTCCTTGCCGGCCGAGCGCGGTTCCGGTTCGGCTTCCTCGTCGATCTCGGCGGCGTCGTCCAGGCCCGCCGGGCCGTCGTCGTCGTCCTCGTCGTCGGAATCGTCCGCGAGGTAGTCGTCCTCGGCGCGGTAGGCGGCGTACTCCTGCGAGTCGTCGTCCACGTACGGGCCGGGGTGCGCCGCGGTCGACTCCATCGGCGCCATCGACAGGTCGGTGTGGGCGTTCGGGTCGTCGTCGCCGAACCAGGCGTCGGGCTGGTTGCCCGGCAGCGGTTCCGGCAGCTTCGGCGGGGCGGGCGGCACGATCAGCACGGACTCGGTCTCGAGCGCGGCGATCTGGTCGACCGGCGCCTTCGCCGGGATGCGCGGGAGCTGCTCGGTCATCGCCTCGCGCGGAGGCGCGGCGACCGGCATCTGCACCGACGGCGGCACGGACTTCGGCCGGGCGATGTTCGGGCGCGACGGGTTCGGCGCGGCCGTGGTCGCCTGGTCGAGACGGGCCTCCAGGCGGCCGGGCACGTCCGGGCGCGGCATGTCCGAGCGCGACGGCTGGTCGCGGACCTGCGGCACCTGCCGGGTCTGCTCGGCGGCCGCGGGAGGCGGCGGCACGGGCGCGGCAGGCTTCGGGGGCGCCGGCTTGGGAGCGGCCGGGGCCGGTCTGCGGACCTGCGGCGGCTGGGCCGGCGGCAGCGGCATCTGCTGCGACGGCTGCGGCTTCGGCGGCGCGACGGGCGGGGCGACCGGCGGTTTCGGCTGGTACGCGGTGCGCTCGGCGGCGGGCGGCGGTTCCGGTGCGGCGCGACGACCGGGCTGCGGTGCGTCGTCGTCGCGGATGGCCATCAGGCGGCCGCTGTCGGACAGCACCCGCTCGATGATCGTCTGGGGCGCGGTCTCCGGCTGCTGGACGTCGTCTTCCTCGTCAGCCGCCCGGCGGCGTCGCCGACGTGGCGCACTCTCTGCGCTGCCCCCGTACTGGGCGAGCAGCTCAGCGACTGTGCGCTGCGTCTGGTCCGATCCGCTCTCTCGACTCATCAACTCCACCGTGCCCCGGTCTGGCCAGTCCGTCCAGTATCGCTCTGGTCCGTGCCGTCAGTGTGGTCCAGCCGTCGGAGGATGACACCCTCCCGGAGTGCCCAGGGGCAAATCTCCAGCTGGGTGAGTGACAGGGCTCGCATTGTGGCCTCCGCGACCAGCGCGCCCGCGACGAGCTGGTGGGCGCGCGAGGTGCTCACGCCCTCCAGTTCCGCGAGGTCACTGGCCGACATCCGGGAGATGAACGCGATCAGCTGCCGGAGCCCGGCGTCGGTGAGCACCCGACGCGCCCTGGGCCCGGCAGACGATGGCGCGGCCCCGGTGAGCCGCGCCAGCGTTCGGAAAGTTTTTGAGGTTGCAACCACCCGATCGGGTTCCCCCGCGCGTTTCAGCTTCCGCGCCACGGGCGCGAGCTGCTCGGCGAGCCAGTCGGTGGTCTCGCGGACCTCCGAGCGCCGGGGCGGGTCCTTGTGGAACCGGGTCCTGGTGAGCCTTCCCGCGCCGAGCGGCACGGAGAAGGCGAGGTCCGGGTTCTCGTCCCGGCCGATGGCGAGCTCCAGCGAGCCGCCGCCGATGTCGAGGCTGAGCAGCTTGCCCGCGGACCAGCCGTACCAGCGGCGGACCGCGAGGAAGGTGAACTTCGCCTCGTCCTCACCGGACAGGACCTTCAGCTCGACCCCGGTCTCGGTGCGCACGCGGTCGAGCACCTCGCTCGAGTTGCCCGCCTCGCGCACCGCCGAGGTCGCGAACGCCATCAGGTCCTCGCAGCCGGACTTCTTCGCCGACGCCTTGGCGGCGGCGACGGCGCGAACGAGCTGGTCAGCGCCCGCTTTGCGGAGCTGCCCCTTGTCGTCGAGCTGCTCGGCGAGACGAAGGATCGTCTTCTCGGACGTCATCGGGATGGGGTGGGCACCACGATGCGCGTCCACCACTAGGAGGTGGACGGTGTTGGAACCCACGTCGAGAACGCCCAGGCGCACGCCGGAAACGGTACCTGGTCGTGTCCGTCAGGACTCGAACTTGTAACCCAGACCCCTGACCGTGACGAGGTGCCGGGGAGCCGACGGGTCGGGTTCGATCTTGGACCGCAGCCGCTTGACGTGCACGTCCAGCGTTTTCGTGTCGCCGACGTAGTCCGCTCCCCAGACCCGGTCGATCAGCTGTCCGCGGGTCAGGACGCGGCCGACGTTGCGGAGCAGGTACTCGAGGAGGTCGAACTCCTTGAGCGGCAGGCTGATGTCCTGGCCGCCGACGGTGACGACGTGGCGTTCCACGTCCATCCGCACCGGACCGGCCTCGAGGATCTGCGGGAGCAGGTCCTCGGACTCGCCGCCGCGGCGCAGCACCGCGCGGATGCGGGCGATGAGCTCGCGGGCCGAGTACGGCTTGGTGACGTAGTCGTCGGCGCCCAGTTCCAGGCCCACGACCTTGTCGATCTCGCTGTCGCGGGCCGTCACCATGATCACGGGGACGGCGGACCGCGCGCGCAGCTGCTTGCAGACGTCCGTGCCGCTCATGCCGGGCAGCATCAGGTCCAGCAGCACGATGTCGGCGCCGTTGCGGTCGAACTCCTCGAGCGCCTCCTGGCCGGTGGCCGCGAGGGCCGCGGTGAACCCCTCCTTGCGCAGCAGGAAGGCGAGCGGATCGGCGAAGGACTCCTCGTCCTCCACGATGAGCACCCTGGTCACAGCTCTCCTCCTGGGTCACCCGTGCCAGCCGGCACGAGAGTCGGATTCGGTTCGGTCGCCGCGGCGGGGAGCCGCAGCGTGAAGGTGGAACCCGTTCCTGGCAGGCTCCACAGCTTCACCTCACCGCCGTGGTTGGCGGCGACGTGCTTGACGATCGCGAGCCCGAGGCCGGTGCCCCCGGTGGCCCGCGACCGCGCCTTGTCGACGCGGTAGAAGCGTTCGAAGACCCTGATCTGCTGGTCCTCGGCGATGCCGATGCCGCGGTCGGTCACGGCGATCTCGACGTGCCCGTCCACCAGCCGGCGGCTCACGCTCACCGGACTGCCGGGCGGCGAGTACGCGACGGCGTTGTCCAGCAGGTTCGTCAGCGCCGTGACCAGCAACGACCGGTCACCCGGCACGACGAACCCGCTCGGCTCGTCGGTGGTGATCGCGATGTTGACGGACTCGGCGGCGAGCTGGGACCGCGACAGCGCCTCGTTGATCACGACGTCGATCTCGGTGTCGGACAGCTCCGGCAGCTTCTCGGCCCCCTGCAGCCGCGACAGCGCGATCAGCTCGGTGACGAGCGTGCCGAGGCGCGTCGCCTCCTGCATGATCTTCGCGCTGAACCGGCGGACCTCCTCCTGGTCGTCGCTCGCGTCCAGCACGGCCTCCGCGAGCAGCGCCAACGCGCCGACGGGGGTCTTCAGCTCGTGGCTGACGTTCGCCACGAAGTCGCGCCGGGTCTTCTCCAGCCGCACCGACTCGGACTCGTCCGTGGCGTCGACCACGATGAAGTCCTCGACCAGCCGCCGGACCTCGGCGTGCACGGCCTCCGGCTGGCGGCCACCGCGCTGCCCGTCCAGCGGCGAGAGGTCGACGTAGACGACCTCGTTGCTGCTGCGGACACCCTCGGCGGCCTTGCGGGCGCGGTCGTCGACGCGGTTGTTGCGGACGATCCCGAGCTCTTCGGCGCGAGGGTTGTGGATCACGACGTCACCGAAGTGGTTCAGCACCACGATGCCGTCGTGCGAGTCGTGCACGATCTGCTGGATCAAGTCACCGACGGTGAGGCCTTCCGGCTTCCTGGGGTGTCTGGGAGCGGTGAACCGGCCGATGAAGAAAGCGGCTATCACGCCGATGAGCGCGAGGCCGATCGACACAGCGAGGTAACCCGTTGTGGTCACGAGGCGAATGGTAAGCAGCTCAGAGGTGTCCTGGCCTAGTGCGGAAGCGTGAACCGTGATACCCGCGACACCTCAGGACGGGGTTGTTTCTCCCCTGGTCAGACGTCGTTCACCCAACCGTGTCCTTTGGACGGTCGGGATACGAAAAATGCACGCGCGCACCGTCGTCCGGCACACGCGTGCATTTCCCGAAATGTGGTCAGCGACCCTGGTTGGCGACCGCCGCGATGGCGTCCTTCGCGGCGTCCGGGTCGAGGTACTCGCCGCCCGGCTTGAGCGGCTTCAGCTCCTCGTCGAGGTCGTAGCGCAGCGGGATGCCGGTGGGGATGTTGAGCCCCGCGATGGCCTCGTCCGAGATGCCGTCGAGGTGCTTCACGAGCGCGCGCAGCGAGTTGCCGTGCGCGGCCACCAGGACCGTCTTGCCGGTGCGCAGGTCCGGGACGATCGACGACTCCCAGTACGGGATCATCCGCTTGACGACGTCGAGCAGGCACTCGGTCAGCGGCAGGTCGGGGCCGAGACCCGCGTAGCGCGGGTCGGTGTCCTGGCTGAACTCGCTGCCGGGCTCGATGGGCGGCGGCGGTGTGTC
This sequence comes from Lentzea sp. HUAS12, assembly GCF_024125735.1. Taxonomy (NCBI): domain Bacteria; kingdom Bacillati; phylum Actinomycetota; class Actinomycetes; order Pseudonocardiales; family Pseudonocardiaceae; genus Lentzea; species Lentzea sp. HUAS12. The sequence goes on along the minus strand of NZ_CP099738.1, from coordinate 7,486,819 downwards.
GTAGGAGCGGCGCCAGAGCATGAACTGCTCCTCGCCGAACTCCTCGAGCGTCTGCTTCTTGTTCTTGCCCTGCAGGGCGCCGTAGTGGCGCTCGTTGAGGCGCCAGTCGCGCTTGACCGGGATCCAGTGCCGGTCGGCGGCGTCGAGGGCCAGGTTGGCGGTCATGATCGCCCGGCGCAACAGGCTCGTGTGCAGGACCTCCGGCAGGACGCCGGCCTCCTTCAGCAGCACGCCGCCGCGGCGGGCCTCCTTCTCGCCCTTCTCCGACAGGGGAACGTCCACCCAGCCGGTGAAGAGGTTCTCCGCGTTCCACGTGCTCTCGCCGTGGCGGAGCAGGACCAAGGTTCCGACAGACATGCCGGCTAGCCTGCCATGCCGACCCGCCTGCCGTACCCCGGCCGGGCACCGTGATCCACACCATGGGACTCGTCGGTGTACATGTGGATCTCCAGCCCGTCGGGGTCGTTGAAGACCAGCAACCAGCCGATGCTCGCCTCGATCTCCGGCGAGTGCGGGATGCCGAGGCCGTCGAGGTGGGCGATCCACTCGCCGAGGTCCCCGCGCGTCCCCACGGCCCAGTTGACCGGGTCGAAGCCGGCGACCGCCCTTGCCTTCCCCGGGTTCTCGCGCAGGCTGAGGCCCGCAGCGCCGCCGCTCACGTGACCCGAGACCCCCCGGACCACGCCATCGGCGTCGGCGAACTCCCACTCGGGCTCGAACCCGAAGACCTGGCGGTACCACTCGGTGCTCTTCGCGAGGTCGGTCACCGGGATCTTCACGCCTCTGATGCCTCTGAGCTGCGCCATCTCGGTCACTCCTTTTTGAGTGCACTACGACTGCAACCAATGTGGTTAGACTGCGCTCGATGAAGGACGAAGTCAAGCGTTCGTACAGCTCACCGCTGCGGGAGCAGGCGGCTCTGCGCACGCGCGCGCAGGTGCGGGAGGCGGGCCACCGGCTGTTCGCGCGGGACGGGTTCGTGGCGACGTCGATGCGGCGGATCGCGTCCGAGGCGGGCGTGTCCGAGCGGACGGTGTACACGCACTACCGCAACAAGGTCGAGCTGTTCCAGGACGCGCTGAACGTGGCGATCGCGGGCGACGAGGAGCCCGTGGCGATGCGGGACAGGCCTGAGTTCTCCGAGGTGCTGGCGACGCCGTCGGCCCGCGACCTGATCGCGGAACTGGTGGGGCGCAACGCGGTCGTGCTGGAACGGGCCGGTGCGCTGATCATGGCCGGCATCGAGTCGTCGGGGGCCGATCCGGACATGCGGCGGATCTCGGACGAGGGCGAGCAGGCGATGCGGGCCAACTGCCTCGCGTTGGCGGAGGCGTTGGTGGGGACCGGGGAGGTGCGGGAGGAGTTCGACGCGGACGCGGTGGCGGACGTGCTGACGACGATGTCGTCGCCGCACGTCCACCAGGTGCTGGGCTGGCCCGCCGGCCGCTACCGCGACTGGCTGGCCGGCACCCTCACCGCGTCACTGCTCAGGCCTGTTCGCGAGCCCTGAGGTCCTTGCGCAGGATCTTGCCCGCGGCCGACTTCGGGATCGCCTCGATGAACTCGACCACGCGCACCTTCTTGTGCGGCGCCACGTGCGAGGCCACGAACGCGATCACGGCGTCCCCGTCGATCTCCGACCCCGCCTGCCGCACGACGAACGCCTTCGGGATCTCCTCGCCGTCCGCGTCCTTCACGCCGATGACGGCCGCGTCGGCGATCTCCTCGTGGGTCAGCAGCACGGCCTCGAGCTCGGCCGGCGGGACCTGGTAGCCCTTGTACTTGATGAGCTCCTTGACGCGGTCGACGATCGAGACGATGCCGTCGGCGTCGATCACGGCCACGTCGCCGGTGTGCAGCCAGCCCTCGTCGTCGAGGGTGGCGGCGGTGGCCTCCGGGTTGTTCAGGTAGCCCTTCATGACGTTCGGGCCGCGGCACCACAGTTCGCCGCGGTCGCCGACGCCCACGTCCTCGCCGGTGGCCGGGTCGACCAGGCGGCACTCCAGGTTCGGGATGATCACGCCCACGGTGCCGACGGAGATGTCGTCGCGGCTGTCCGGGATGGCGTGGCTGACCGGGGACATCTCGGTCATGCCGTAGCCCTGCGAGACGCGGCAGCCCAGGCGCTTGCTCACGGCGGCGGCGAGGTCCACGTCCAGGGGCGCGGCGCCGGAGAAGATCGCCTTGAGCGGCGAGAGGTCGTAGTCGTCGACGATCGGGTGCTTGGCGAGGGCCACGGCGACCGGCGGGGCGATGTAGACGCGGTCGGTCCTGTGCTCGGCGATCACCCGCAGGAACTCGGGCAGGTCGAACCTCGGCAGCGTCACGACGGTGGCGCCCACGCGCAGGCCGCCGTTCATCAGCACCTGCATGCCGTAGATGTGGAAGAACGGCAGCACCGCGAGGATGCGGGTCTCCTCGTTCAGCTCCAGCAACGGCTGGCACTGCTCCAGGTTCGCCACGAGGTTGCGATGCGTCAGCATCACGCCCTTGGGCAGCGCGGTCGTGCCGGACGAGTACGGCAGCACCGCGACGTCATTCGCCGGATCGATGGACACCTCGGGCACCGGGTGCGAGTTCGCGAGCAGTTCCGGCAATGACGGGTAGCCCTCGGCGCCGTCCAGGACGACCACGTCGGTCACGCCCGCCTTGGCGGCGCCCGGAGCGGCGTTCGGGAGCAGCACGGACACCGTGAACAGCATCTTCGCGCCCGCGTCGTGCAGCTGGTGGGCCACCTCGTCGGGCGTGTAGAGCGCGTTGATCGTGGTCGCTGTGGCGCCCGCACGGAGGATGCCGTGGAACACCACGGCGTAGTACGGCGTGTTCGGGCTCAGGATGCCTACGACATCACCTTTGCCGATACCTCGCGCGGCCAGCGCCGCGGCCATCCGGTCGATGGCGCCGGCCAACTGGCCGTAGGTCATCTCCGCGCCGGACATGCCGTCGATCAGCGCAACCCGGTCCGCGCGGTCGGCGATGTCGCCGAACAGCAGCTGGTGCAGCGACACGTCGGGGATCTCGACGTCGGGGAACGGACTGCGAAAGACCATGCGGCGACCTCATTCACATCGCTGTACATCGCTGTACACCCAGCCTGTGGGCACATCGTGATCCAGCCCACTGGGCTGGTCAAGGACAACTCGATCGCTACAGGGCCGTTACTTTGCGCGGCTAAATACACTCGAATGGAGCAATACAAGCACTTGTGATCGCAAGGACGTATCTGAGAAGTTGATACCGCCTCCGCGAGTCGGCTCCCACGCTTACTCGACGAGCGCGAGGCACATGCGCGGTTCGTCATCCCCCGTCGAATCGTGTGGCCCGCTTGGGATCCGGGAACTCCCCCCGTCCACGGATCCATGCAGCGGGGACCTTTGACGCGGAACGGCTCGATGCGACTCCCCCTCTCTCCCGAGCCGTTCCGCGCATCACCAAAGGCACACTCTCAGTAGAACTTGATCACCCTGCTTCGTTCGTCCGGGTGATCCGACGCCGTCGGCGCAGCAGGTAGACCACCACGAAGGCGGGCACCCCCAGCGCCACCGCGAACGGCAGCATCGCGCCCAGCCCGATCAGGACCACCCCGGTGACCGCGACCAATGCGTTCCAGCCGCCGGCCAGGGCGCCGAGGAAGCCGACCTTCTCCTCCTCCGGCGGGGCGATCGGCGTCGTCGCGACGTCCACGGTCAGCGTCGCCATCGCGACCTGGCCCTTCAACGACTCGCTGCGCCGCTGCATCGACTCCAGCTCGGCCTGCCGCTTGGTCAGCTCGCTCTCGACCTGCGCGACCTCCGAGGTGGACCCGGCACGCTCGAACAACGCCCGCAGCCGCTCCACGCTGGCCCGCTGCGTGGCGATGCGCGATTCGACGTCCACCAGCTGGTCGGTGACGTCCTGGCTCTTCACCTCGCTGCGGGTGACCTCGCCGACGCTCGCCAGGTCCTGCACGAGCTTGTCCAGCTCGGCCGACGGCACGCGCACGGTCACGGACCCGGACTTCTTGGTCGAGTTCTCCTGTCCCGCGAACCCGCCCACGGCCCGCGCCCGGTCCTTGACCTGGCCGATGGCCTTCAGCACGTCGTCAGCCCGCAGGTCGACGTCGGCCGTGCGCACCAACTGGCGCTCCTGCTGCTGCACCGGCTGCACGGCCGGTGCGTTCTCCTGCTGAGGCGCCGCGTTCTGCGCCGCCTGAGGCGGTGCGGCGGCATCCTTCGCCGACATACCCCCACTGTTCGAACTGCTGCCACACCCCGTTGAAACCAGGGCCAGCAACACCGCTCCCACCCACAGCACTGGTCTACGCATGCCTGTCGGACGGGCGGGAGCGGAGGTGGGGTTGCCGGGGAAGCCGAAACGAGTCGGCGGCTACTCCGAAACGAGATGTTGAAACGCGGCCAGGTTCGCGAGCGACTCGCCGCGCGACACCCGCCAGGCCCACTCGCGCCGGATCGCGTCGGCGAACCCGATCTCGAGCAACGGGTTGAAGTCGCCGTCCGCCGCCTCCAGCACCTGTCCGAGCACGCGGTCCAGCTCGTCGGCGGTCACGGCGTGCTTGCCGACCCGTCCGACCAGGTAGATGTCACCCTCGGCGTCGATCGTGTAGTGCACGCCGTACAGCCGTGCGTTGCGCCGCAGCAGGAACCGGTACACGTCCTCGAACGACTGGTCCGGCCGCCGGCACACGAAGGCCTCGACGACCAGGGCGTGCGAGGTCTCGACCAGCCACACGTTGGTCTGGAGCTTCTTGGTGCCCGGCAGCGTCACGAAGAACTTGCCCGGCTCGCGCCGGTCGTACTCGAGCTCCCGTTCGTCCAGGAACTCCTTGATCACAGCGTCGACGCTCAAGCGAAAACCTCCCGGCGGAACACCTCTGCCGCCTCTTGATACCCCGCCAGCAGGGCATCAGTCGTGCGGTCCCACGAGAAGCGTCGTGCATGTCCCACGGCGTTGCTCGCCAGGTGCTCCCGTTGCGGCAACGCCACCCCGCTGATCGCCGACGCCCATTCGCCGGGTTCGTGCCCGTGCACGAGCACCCCGGACACGCCGTCGTTGACCGCCACGGGCAACCCGCCGACGGCCGCCGCGACCACGGGCGTCCCGCACGCCTGGGCCTCCAGCGCCACCAGCCCGAACGACTCGTTGTGGCTCGGCACCGCGACCAGGTCGGCGGCCCGGTAGACCTGCGCCAGCGCCGGCCCGGGCTGCGGCGGCAGGAACCGCACGACGTCGGTGATCTGCAGCTGCGCGGCCAGTTCCTCCAGCGCCTTCGGCCGTTCCGTGCCCGAACCCGAGGGCCCGCCGACGATCAGCACGACCAGCCGCGACCGCAGCCCCGGATCGCGCACGAGCATCTCCGCGGCGGCGCGCAGCAGCACGTCGGGGGCCTTCAACGGCTGGATCCGGCCGACGAACGCCAGCACGACCGCGTCCTGCGGCACGCCGATCGACCGCCGGGCGGCGCCCTGGTCACCGGGCGTGAAGCGGTCGAGGTCCACCCCTGGTGGCACGACGGCGACCTTGGACGGCTCCGCGTCGTAGAGCTTGATCAGTTCGCCGGCCTCGATGTCGGTGTTCGCGACGAGCCGGTCGGACTCGCTCACGACCTGGTCCTCGCCGATCACGCGCATCCTCGGCTCCGGGGTGTCGCCCTCGGCCAGCGCCAGGTTCTTCACCTTGGCGAGCGTGTGCGCGGTGTGCACCAACGGCACGCCCCACCGTTCGCGCGCGATCCAGCCGACCTGCCCGGACAGCCAGTAGTGCGAGTGGATGGCGTCGTAGTAGCCGGGCTCGTGCCGTGCCTCGGCGCGCAGGACGCCCGCGGAGAACGCGCAGAGCTGGCCGGGCAGCTCCTCCTTGCCCAGGCCCTCGAACGGGCCCGCGGCGACGTTGCGGACGCGCACGCCCGGTGCCAGCTCGACGACCGGCGGCAGTTCCGACGACGTGGCCCGCGTGAAGATCTCCACCTCGACCCCGCGCTGGGCCATCCGTGTGGCCGTCTGCACGATGTAGACGTTCATCCCGCCCGCATCACCCGTCCCCGGCTGTTCGAGCGGCGAGGTGTGGACTGAGAGCACCGCCACGCGCTTCATCGGGCGACTCGCAGGAGTTCGGCGGCGAACCGCTCCGGCCGTTCGAGGAACGGCGCGTGCGCGGTGTCGGGGTACAGGCTCAACTCGGCTCCGGGGATCAGGGCGGCGGAGTACTCGGCGGCGGCGGGCGCGACCACCTCGTCTTGAGTTCCGTGCACGACCAGGGTCGGCACGTCTACGGCCTTCAACACATCGGCGCTGCCCACGTCCCTGCGGAACAGCTCACCTCGCACTTTATGGCTGACCGAGGTGGCGGCGGCTGTGAGTTCGCCGACGGTCGAAGCGGGCAGGCCGGGGGCCATGGCCCGGCAGAACGCCGCCAGCACGGCGTCGTCGGTGATCGCGCCGGGCAGCGCGGCCCGCATGACCGGCCCGGTCTCGCCTCCGGGGCGACCGCGGCCGATCTCGGTGATGGCGCTCACGAACACCAGGGCGTTGATGCCCGCCGTGCCGTGGAAGCGCAGGTAGTCGGTGACGACGAGCCCGCCGTAGGACCACCCGACGAGGGTCGCGGGGCCGGTGTGGCCGAGCACGGCCTCGATGTCGGCGGCCCAGTGCGCGGAATCGCGGTAGTCGCCGAAGTCGTCGGATTCGCCGTGTCCGCGCAGGTCGACGGCGTAGGTGCGGAAGCCGGGCAGGTCCCAGACGGCACCCGTCTGCGCCCAGCCGTGCAGCAGGACCACCGCCGGCGCGCCGGCCGGACCCGACTCGCGAACGGCCAGTCGTCCCCCGCCGGCCGCCGTCACGCGTGTCAGATGCACACCTGCGCAAACGACCTGGCCGGGGGACGCATTCCCGCCGGCCCTACTTGATGGCCGACTTGCCCTTCCACTGGTCCCACGAGAGCTGCCAGTCGTACCAGTCGAACTGCGCGGGCAGCGTGGTGATCGAGCCGGTCACCTCGACCGGGTCGCCGACCAGCGCGGAGTCGAAGTACGCCTTCGCGTCGGCTTCGAGCAGGTTCGCGCAGCCGTGCGAGGTGTTGTTCGTGCCGATGTTGCCCGCGTTGTCGTTGTTCTCGTGGATGAACTCGCCGTGGTTCGAGAACCGCACGGCCCACTTCTTCACGACGTTGGTGTAGCCGTAGCGCGGGTTGTCGAACGAGAACGTGTCGTGCTTCGACATGACCACGAACGTGCCGTTCGGCGTCGTGAGCTCCGGGTCGGCGTCCTTGCCGAACGACGCCGGGTAGTCGGCGGTCTGCTGGCCGTCGCGGAACACCTTGAGCCGGTGAGTCGGGTTGTCGATCTTGACGACCTGGTTGCGGCCGATGGTGAAGTCGCTGGTCACGTCGGCCTTGCCGAACGCGCCGCCGCCGTAGTTGACGCCGTAGAGCTTGGCCTCGACCTTCACGGTGGTGTTGGCGGGCCAGTACTTCTCCGGCCGGTAGTGCACCTCCTGGGCGTTGAGCCACGCCCACGAGCCCTGCACGTTCGCCGAGTTGGTGACCTTCAGCGCCTTCTCGACGGTCGCCTTGTCCTCGACCGGGGCCTCGAACTTGACCATGATCGGCGCCGCGACGCCGACGGTCTGGTTGTCGGACGGCCAGAGGGTCGCGCGGGTCTGCGAGCCGGGCGCGACGGTGGTGAACGAGCCCTTGAGCTCGACCGGCTTGCCGTCGGAGCCGACGACCTTGCCCGAGTAGCTGTACGTCTTGCCGTAGCCGAGCGGCTCGGCGATCGTCCAGCCGGACTTGTCCTCCGTCAGGGTGCCCTTGACGTCCTTGCCCTCGGGCGACTTCACGGCGACGGACTCGATCTTGCCATCGACCACGGTGACCTGGACCGGGGTCGTGACCTGCACGTCCTTGGTTCCGTCGACCGGGGACAGGGTCACCTTCGCGGACGGCAGCGAGCTGTCCGCCTTCGGTGAGCCCGCCTCGACACTCGAGCAGCCGGTCAGCAGCGTCAGTCCGGCGACCAGCGCGACAAGTGTTCTCTTCACGGTTTCGACCTCCCACCATGGTGGACGTCCAACCCGACCGGGTGGTGCGAGTGACGTCGGTCACAGACGATCCGGCGGCCTACGATCGGGGTCGTGAATCGACCTGTCGCAGTAGTGACCGGAGCTAGCGCGGGCATCGGCGAGGCCACCGCGCGGCGGCTGGCCGCCGAGGGCTTCCACGTCGTGCTCGGAGCACGTCGTCTGGACCTCCTCCACGTTATCGCGAAGGAGATCGACGGGACGGCCATCGAGCTGGACGTCACGGACGAGGCCTCCGTCGCCGCCTTCGCGGACCGGGTACCCCACGCGAACGTGCTCGTGAACAACGCGGGCGGCGCTCGCGGGCTCTCGACCGTCGCCGAGGGCGATCCGGCGGAGTGGCGGTGGATGTGGGAGGCGAACGTCCTCGGCACGCTGCTGGTCACCAAGGCGTTCGTGCCGAAGCTGATCGCGTCCGGGGACGGGCACATCGTGTCCGTGACGTCCGTTGCGGCACGTGACGCGTACGACAACGGTTCCGGCTACACGAGCGCGAAGCACGCGCAGTCGGCGCTGCACCGGACGTTGCGCGGCGAGCTGCTGGGCCAGCCGGTGCGGATCACCGAGGTCCTGCCGGGCATGGTCGAGACCGACTTCTCCACCAACAGGTTCGACGGCGACACCGAGCGCGCGGCCAAGGTCTACCAGGGCCTCACGCCGCTGACGGCCGACGACGTGGCGGACGTCATCGCGTTCGCGGTCACCCGGCCCCCGCACGTGAACCTGGACGAGATCGTGCTCAAGCCCCGCGCCCAGGCCTCCGCGACTCGGGTACACCGGGAGTGAGCAACTCCACGTCGAGCTGACGCAGGACCGGCCCGACGGGGTTCGCGAACCCGGTCGGGCCGCTTCCGGCCACGTACAGGCCGACGACGCGGTTGTCGGCGTCGACCAGCACGGCGCCGCTGTCGCCGTGGTCGCCGAAGCGCTCGGACGAGTGCACGCGGATCTGGTCCCGCAACGTCCGCGGGCCGATCCCGTCGCCGAAGTCGAGCCGGACCGTCGCGTCCGTCGACTCGACCACGCCGTACGTGAGCTGCGTGGTGCGGCCGCGTTTGCGCACGGACGAGCCGACCACGGCCTGGGCGCTGCCGGTGATGGCGCCGATGTCGAGCACCTCCGCGCGCAACGGCCTGTCGCCCATCCGCAGCCCCGCCGCCGACACGGCGCCCGCGAGCGCGGCCCGGTCCAGCACGCCGATCTCGTCGGCGCCGGGCACCCCACCGTCCACTCTGGACGGGTGCACGAACTCGTCACCGACCGACCACGAGTCGTCGACACAGCCGACGTGGAAAGTGGTGAGCCCCAGCACTTTTCCCGGTTCGTCCAGCGTCACCGCGAACGCGCCGAGCGTGCCGGCGATCACGTACTCACCGGCCCGCTCGACCTCGGGCGGCACGACCCGGAACGACCTCGCCGGGCCGATGCCGATGCCTCCGCGCAGCACCGGATGGCGTTCCGCCGCAACGGGGTTCTCGCCGGACGCACGGGTGATCCTCGCCCGGTGCAGCACGATCGACTCGGCCACCACGTCGGTCGGCACGCCGCCGACCTCCACCGGGATCTGCCGCGGGTGCTCAGGCCCCTTGGCGCACACGTAGACCACGATCGCGGCCCTGCCGGTCGGGCGTCCGCCGGTGACCTTCTCGCCGATGTCGACGCCGATGACGCCGGGCCGGGCGAGGAACTCGTCTTCGACCATGCGCTTGATCGGCCTGATGACCGCTCGCGCGTTTTCGTCGAGGTAGCTCATAGCGACCTCCGATGCCTCTACCTCAATGAAACACGCCTGGTAGCGGCTGGTCACATAGAGTCACTCGAACAGACCTACGATCTTCGAGCAGGACCTAGTGGTGTGGCTCAGGACGTTGCCGGTGTATTCGTGGTCAGACGGGTGTGTCGTGGTGCCGCCCCCACGTCCTCGTACTGGTTGTACGGGGGCGTGGGGGCGGTGCCGCGACGGATCCTGCTGAGCGCGGATACGCCGCCAACGTTCTGTGTCACACCACTAGAGCTCGACTCCCACGAAGACCGGTTCCGGGTGCAGCTCCACGCCGAACGCGGCCCGCACGCCGTCGCGCACCTCGCGCGCGAGGTCCAGCAGGTCCTCGGTCGACGCGCCGCCGCGGTTGGTCAGGGCCAGCGTGTGCTTGCCGGACAACGACACGCGGCCACCGGGACCCTGGTGGCCCTTGCGGAAGCCCGCGCGTTCGATCAGCCATGCGGCCGAGAGCTTCTTCTGGCCGTGGCCCGCCGGATAGCTCGGCACGTCCACGTCGGCACCGAGGCGTTCGGCGATGCGGATCAGCACGCCCGAGAACGTCGAGTCGTCGATGATCGGGTTGGTGAAGAACGAGCCCGCGCTCCACGTGTCGTGGTCGGTGGCGTCGAGCACCATGCCCTTGCCGCGGCGCAGCTCCAGCACGGCCTTGCGGGCCTCGTCGGCCGGAACGCGATCACCTTGCGCCACACCGAGGACGCGCGCCAGCTCGCCGTAGCGGATCGGCGCGGACATGCCCCCGGCGGTGAGGGAGAACCGGGTGCGCAGCACGACCGCGTTGTCCGTGCCCTTGAGCACGCTGGTGCGGTACGCGAGGCCCAGCTTCGCGGCGGGCACCTGGTGGACCTTGCCGCTGCGGCGGTCCAGCAGGTCGACCGACTGCAGCACCTGGGAGATCTCGACGCCGTACGCGCCGACGTTCTGCACGGGAGTGGCGCCGTTGAGGCCGGGGATGCCCGAGAGGCACTCGAGGCCGCCGAGGCCCTGCGCGACCGCCTCGGCGACGACCGCGTCCCACTCCTCGCCCGCCTCGACGGTGAACTGGACGATGCCGCCGCCCAGCGGGTCGAGGCGGAAGCCCTTGGTGGCGACGTGCACGACGGTGCCGTCGAAGCCGCCGTCGGAGATCACGAGGTTGGACCCGCCGCCCAGCACGAGGACCTTCTCGTCGGCGGTGGCGTCGGCTGTTCGCACGGCTTCGACCAGCTCAGCGGCGGTCGTGGCGTGGACGAACCGCGCGGCCGGGCCACCGAGTCGGAGCGTGGTGCGCTCGGCCAGAGGTACGGACTGCGTGGTGGTCACAGACGTCAACGGTAGCCTCCGCGACATGGCACGCCGCATCGAGCACCACACCACGTCACCCCATTCGGCGGAGAAGGTCTTCGGCGCGATGACCGACGAGACCTACCTGCGGGACAGGCTGGCCGCGATCGGCGGCACGAACTCGGCGCTCATCTCGTTCGACAAGACCGACGAGCGGACGTCGTACCAGCTCAAGCAGGGTGTGCCCGCCGAGCACCTGCCGTCGGCGGTCAAGGCGGCGCTCGGCGGCGACCTGGTGATCCAGCGCACCGAGACCTGGGCGGCGGGCGCCGGCACGGTCGAGGTGGCCGTCAACGGCGTGCCCAGCCGCCTTGAGGGGTCTTTCACCGTCCTGGACAACGGCTCAGGCAGCAAGACCACCCTCACGGGGGAGGTCAAGGTGAGCATCCCGCTGCTGGGCGGCAAGCTCGAGAAGCTGATCGCCGAGCAGGTCGCCGTGCTGCTCGACAAGGAGAGCGAGTTCACGTCCGAATGGCTCGCAAACCGCGGCTAGCCGCAGGCCGGGCCCGCGCGCTCGGCCTGCCGACGCGCGGCACGACCAACCCGAACCGCCTGCGCCGGGTCGACCGGTGGATGACCGGCACGCTGTCGTCGTTCCTGGTGGAAGCCGCCGATCCGCTCGTGGTCGACCTCGGGTACGGGGCCACGCCGATCACCACCGTCGAGATGGCCTCCAGGCTGCGGACGGTGCGTCCCGACGTGCGCGTGCTCGGGCTGGAGATCGACGCCGACCGGGTCGAGGCGGGCAAGGCCGTGGCCGACCCGCCGTGGCTCGACTTCCGGCGCGGCGGCTTCGAACTGGCCGGCGCGCGCCCGGTGTTGTTGCGCGCCTTCAACGTGCTGCGCCAGTACACCGAGGAGCAGGCGTTCGAGGCGTGGGACACCATGCTGTCGCGAATGGCTCCCGGCGGGCTGGTCGTCGAGGGCACCTGCGACGAGATCGGCCGCCGGTGCACGTGGGTGACGCTGTCGGCCGAGGGGCCTCGGACGTTCACGCTGGCCGTGAAGCCGTCCGGGATCGAGGTGCCCTCCGACGTCGCCGAGCGGCTGCCCAAGGCGTTGATCCACAAGAACGTGCCGGGCGAGCGCGTCCACGCCCTGCTGGCCGAGCTGGACGCCTGCTGGGCCACCGCGGCGCCGTTCGCCCCCTTCGGTCCGCGGGCGCGGTGGGTGGAGTCGGCGCGGCTGCTGGCCGAGCGCGGCTGGCCCGTGCTGGACGACCGGCGGCGGTGGCGGCTCGGCGAAATCACGCTCGAATGGGCCGCCGTCGCGCCTTAGGGCCTGTGTCGAGGTCCGGTTCGATGTGAGGCGCGCTTGAAGGCCCGGCTGTCGCGGATCTGACCTCGACACAGGTCCTAGGGTGATCGGGTGGACTTCGTCGGGGAGATCGAGAAGCAGGCGTCGTTGTTGCGTTCGGCCGCATTGAAGGCCGGTCCGGAAGCCGAGGTGCCCACCTGTCCTGATTGGACGGTGTCGAAGCTCGTGCGGCACATCGCCGAGGTGCACACGTGGGCGGCGCAGTCCGTCGTCACCGATCCCTCGTCCGGCCGTCCGGCGTGGCCCAAGGCTCCCCGCGAGTGGGACGAGGCGCTCGCCTGGTGGGACACCGGGCTCTCGACGCTGCTGCAGCGGTTGCACGAGGTGCCCGCCGACCGTCCGGCGTGGACGTTCCAGGGCCCGAAGGTAGCCGGCTTCTGGGCGCGCAGGCAGGCGCACGAGACGGCGATCCACCGCCTGGACGCGGAGCTCGCGACCGGCCACGAACTGCCGTCGCTGGTCTTCGACCCCGAGTTCGCCGCGGACGGCGTCGACGAGATGCTCACGATCATGATGCCCCGCCAGCTGGTGCTCGGCCGCACGGTCGAGGCGACCGGCAGGATCCTCGTGCACGCCGCCGACGCGGGCCGCACGTGGGAGATCTGGCTCGCGCCGGGCGAGCCGCCGGTCGTGACGGACGTGCTCGGCTCGGCCGTCGACACCGACGCGAGCCTCGCGGGTACCGCCGACGCGGTCTACCGCGCGCTGTGGGGCCGTCCGCACCACGCGATCGTGTCCGGCGACGAGTCGCTGTTGGCGGCGCTGCCCAGGCCGTGAATACTCGTGCGTCGTGTCATCGCCTGAACGCCGCTATGTGATCACCTTCGGCTGCCCGGACCGCACCGGCATCATCGCGAGGATCTCGTCGTTCCTCGCGGAGAACGGTGGCTGGATCGTCGAGGCCGCGTACCACACCGACCCCGAGACGGGCTGGTTCTTCACGCGCCAGGAGGTCCGCGCGGACTCCCTGCCGTTCGGCGTGGACGAGCTGCGTACCCGCTTCGCCGACGTGGCCGCGGGTCTCGGCGCGCAGTCGACGTGGACGGTGACCGACACGGGCTCGCGCAAGCGCGTGGTCATCCTGGTGTCGAAGGAAGGCCACTGCCTCTACGACCTGCTGGCGCGCGTCGCGACCGGCGAGCTGGACGTCGAGGTGTCGGCCGTCATCGGCAACCACCCGGAGCTCGGCGACATCACGCGCGCGCACGGCATCCCGTTCCACCACGTGCCGTTCCCGGTCAACGACCCCGAGGGCAAGCAGGCGGCATTCGCCCAGCTGCGGCAGCTGGTCGAGAAGCACGACCCGCACGCCGTCGTCCTGGCGCGCTTCATGCAGATCCTGCCGCCGGAGCTGTGCGCCGCCTGGTCCGGCCGCACGATCAACATCCACCACAGCTTCCTGCCGTCGTTCATCGGCGCGCGCCCGTACCACCAGGCGCACCGCCGGGGCGTGAAGCTCGTGGGCGCCACCTGCCACTACGTGACGGCCGACCTGGACGCCGGGCCGATCATCGAGCAGGACGTGATGCGCGTGCACCACGGCGACTCGGTGGCGGACATGGTGCGCAAGGGGCGGGACATCGAGAAGGTGGTGCTGGCGCGCGGGTTGCGGTGGCACCTGGAGGACCGCGTGCTGGTGCACGGCAACCAGACGGTGATCTTCTGAGCGAGACCCGCGGGTGGCAGTGTGGTGCTGCTGGCGGTCGTCGGCATGATCGCGGGGACCGCGGCGGTCACGGTCGTGGCGGCGCTCGACTGAGGCGCTCGTGCTGGACGTCCTGGTCTGGACGCCCAGCACCTGACAGGTCTCAGATCTTGTTGGCGGCCATGCCCACCGCCTCCACCAGCCACCCCGCGTCCGCCGCCGACAGCACGGCGGGCGGGGTGAAGCTGACCGTGCGCCCCCGGAAGTCCGCGAGCACCCGCCGCCGCAGCAGTTCCCCGGTGAACACGTCCGCCGCACGCTGATCCGGCAGCTCGACACCCAGCATCAGCCCGCGACCGGTCGCGTGGGCCTTGCCCGCCACGACGGCCCGCAGCCCGAACAGCAGCTCGTCGCCCAGCAGCTTGGCCCGTTCCACGAGCCCCTCGGAGGCCGTGACGCGCAGGCAGGCGTTGACGGCGGCCGATGCCAGCGGTGAGACGGCGTCGGGGCCGCGCCACAACGGGACGTGCACGGCGGCCGAGGCGACCACGGCGGCGATCGGGAGCACGCCGCCGGACAGGCCCTCGCCCACCAGCATGATGTCCGGCGTCACGCCGTCCAGGTCGGAGCCCCACCACACACCCAGGCGCCCGAGACCTGAGCGAGTCTCGTCGACGACGAGCAGGGCGCCGGCCTCGCGGCACGCCTCGGCGACGCCGCTCAGGTAACCGGTGGGCGGGGGCGTGCCGCCGCGGACGGGTTCCACGAGCACGCAGGCCGGTGGGCCGGAAGCCAGGACGGCGCGCAACGAGTCGATGCCGCCGTACCGGACGTCGCCGGTGGTCAACACACGTGGGCGGCCGTTCGCCTGTGCGAGTGCCACGGCGAACTGGGCGGCCTCGGAGGCCGACGGGAAGGTGTGGACGTGGTCGAGGCCATGGGGCGTGACCAGGTCGAGCACGAGGCGGTCGAGCAGGGACGGCCGGCGCACCTGGCCGACCACGGCCCGCACGACGGCCGGGTGGGCGTGGCCGAGAAGAGGGACTCCGTACCCGCCGCAGTCGAGGTACTCGACGCGGTGGGGGTCTACCACTCGGGCGCCGCGGGCGGCGCATCCTGTCAGCAGTTCGGTGGCCATGGCGGGGAACCTTTCCTGGGCAGCGCGGCCCGCGGCCGCTCGTCGGGGACGGCGAGCGGACCTCAGTTCCCACCAGGTCATTCGGATTCCGCGACCCGTTGGTTCGCCCGGGGCATAGGCTTTTTCCCGTGCGGATCGAAATCACCGACCTCGACCAGTTGCGGGCAGCCCCTGACCTGCGCAAAGCCGTCATCATCGGGCTGGACCTCACGCGCGAGGACGTGCGGGTGCCGTTCGACGGGGCGTTGCTGCTCGGCTGCACCCTGAGCGAGACCATGCAGCGCCGGGCGGAAGCCGCCGGAGCGCTGGTCTTCCCGGTCATCCCGGACCTGCCGTACGACGTCTACCGGTCGAGGCTGTACACGCCGGAGGAGCTGTTCGCGGGCTTCGACCCGGCGAACCCGAAGTCCTACGCCGACACCCCGGACGCGGAGATCTACCGGCACAGCAGGCAGCAGGGCCACCACCCCGACCCGTTGCACGCGCTGGCCGAACGCCTGCACGACCACTCGATCACCGAGGCCCTCGACGACACGCTGACGGGCTCACCGGTCGCGGTCATGGGCGGCCACGCACTGGCCCGCGGCTCCGGCGGCTACCGCAACGCCGTCGCACTCGGCGCCGCGCTGGGCAATGCGGGCTTCACCGTGCTGACCGGCGGCGGCCCCGGCGCGATGGAGGCCGTGCCGCTGGGCGTGCGGCTCGGCGAGGTCGACGACGCCGTCCTCGACACCCTCGCGCAGGCGCCGGGCTTCGGCCACGACGACGAGTCGATCGGCCGGTGGCTCGCGGCGTTCCCGGAGATCCGCCGCTTCGACACGCCCCGCACGATCGGCATCCCGACCTGGTTCTACGGCCACGAGCCGCCCAACCCGGCCTGCGAGCTGCACGCGAAGTACTTCGCGAACTCGGTGCGCGAGGAGGGCCTGCTCACGGTCGCGACCGGCGGCATCGTCTACACGCCGGGCAAGGCGGGCACGGTCCAGGAGGTCTTCCAGGACTTCACGCAGAACTACTACGGCAGCGTCGGCCCGGCCGCGCCCATGATCTTCCTGGGCACGGAGTTCTGGACCGACGAGGTCCCGGCCGCGCCGCTGGTGCAGAAGCTCGCGGCGGGCCGGGAGGCGGAGCAGTGGATCCTCGTCACGGACGACATCGACGAGGCGGTCGCACTGCTGTCGAAGTACCAGGCCTAACTCACTGGAACTGGTACTCACGGTCGTAGGTGCGCGGGCTGCCGTTGGGACGGTCCCACCAGCCCTGCTTGCCTCTCACCGTGCTGTCCTCGTAGTAGTTCTTGTTGCACGAGGCCCAAGTGCCCGCGCCGTGCCCGTTGATGCAGCGGCCCTGCCGGTAGAGCGAGCCGCCGCGGTAGTTCTTCCACTCGACGGTCGCGGACGCGCTGTCGGCGTCGTTGTCGTACACCCACCAGCGGTCGCCGTGGATCTCGTAGCAGACCCACACCTTCGCCTCGATCGTGTCGGCGCAGATCAGGTACTCGCTCGACGGCGGCGTGCCCTGCACCGCCTCGTTGTTCTCCCAGTCGGGTGCGGCCATGGCCGTGCCCGGCGCCAGCACGCTCATGACGGCGGCGAGGGCCATGGTCGACGCGAGAACGAACTTCCGCATGTACGTCACGCCCTTCGTCATCCCTGGAACCGCCAGTCCTGCGGGTAGAACGTCCAGGTCTTCTCCTTGTCGCGGTCCCAGTACCCCTGGTGACCCTTCAGCTCGCTGTCCTCGTAGTAGTTCTTGTTGCACGACGCCCAAGTGCCCGCACCGTGCGAGTTGATGCACAGGCCGGTGCGGTAGATCTTGTCGTCGCGGTAGTTCCTCCAGTCGACGAGCGCCGACGCGCTGTCCTCGGCGCGGTCGAGCACCCACCAGACGTCACCGTCGCGGTCGTAGCAGACCTGGACCTTCTGCTCGGGTTCGGCGCACCCGGCGCTCGCCGGCGGCGCACCGCCCAACTTCGCGTAGTCGGTCTCGAGGTCGACGGCGGCGAACGCGGTGCCGGGAACCACGAGACCGAGGGTGGCCACGACGGCCATCATCAGAGCAAGCACGAGCTTGCGCATGGATCTCCTCCAGTTTTCGAGCATTCCGCCTCGAAGCAGGCGGACGTGGGTGGGCTCAGCCGATCGAGCTGAGCGGAACGGCGAAGATCGCTCGCCGGTCGATGAACGTGCCGCCGTCCTCGCTCCAGGCGTGCTCCGTGACGGTCCAGAGCTTTCCGGCGGTGATCCCCGGGCCGTGCTCGTGGTAGAGGTCCTCGCCGCCGATCGCCCAGCTGTGGGAGTCCGTGGTGCCGTTCAGGACACCGGAGTGCATCCAGCTGTGGTTGCGGTTCGAGCTGCGGCCGAGGTAGTAGCGGCCCTGCCAGGTCTGGACGCCCTGGAGGTTGCTGCGCGGCACGGTCACCACGTCCTGCGGCACGGCCTTGCCGCTGGTGAGCTCGAGTTGGCGCGACGAGGCGTCGACGCGGTAGCGGACCACCCGGCCACCGTCGACGGCGGTGTCGGTGCTGCGCCCGTTGCGGTACTCGCCGACGACGAGCGTGTCCGGGGTGGTGCTGCGGTCGAGCGACAGCGACGAGAAGCACAGCTGCGAGGCGCTCGGCACGCAGTCGGTCCGCACGGACTGCCGGTACCAGCCGACCTGCGGCAGCACGTACTTGTAGTTGTAGGCGTAGTAGTTGCTGCCGCTCTTGCCGATGCTGTCCTGCGCGTCGGACACCTCCAGGAGGCGTTCGACGTCGAACACGCGCAGGCCGCCGTCGGTGTCGGCCACGTAGAGGTAGTGGCCGAGCCACGCGAGCCCGCCGGCGTGGATCGGCACGGCCTTGTAGTTCGCGTTCGCCGTCGGCTCGACGAGCAGCACGTGCCGGTACTTGCGGTTCTTCATGTCGACGAACGAGACGCGCACGCCCTTGTCCGGTGCGGAGTCGTCGTAGTGCCAGCTGACGAGCAGGATGCGGTTCTCGCCCCACAGACCGTCGTCGTCGGCGTCGGCGGAACCGGTGACGCCCTGCGGGATCCAGTAGTCGACCTTGCTGTCACCGGGGTCCCAGCAGTACTTCTCGCTGCTGTGCAGGATCTGCCCGGACGTCAGCGGGTAGTCCGTTCGGTCGTAGTTCTCCGGGAGCGCCTGCTGCTGCGCGCTGTTGCACGACGCGAAGTCTCGGTTCGCGTCGCGCAGCAGAGCCGCGACCGACGTCGTGGTGCCCACGGCGGCCTGCAGCTGCGCCGCGGAGGACTCGAGACCCCAGTCGGGCGTCAGGGAGAACGGTGCCGTCGGGCGGCTGTGGATCAGGTCGTCCGCGACTTCCTGCGCCTGCACGGGCAACGCCGCGCTCACCACACCCGTCCAGGCCAGTAGAAGTGCCATGCGCCAGCGTCCGGTCATCATCGCTCCTGCTCAACCCGATGTCGTTGCGGCACCAGGTTTAGAGCGGGTCGGGTTGATCAGGCAGTGGCGCGGGCGCTGATCAATCAACTCAGATCAACTGGAGTGCGGGTGGGCAGACGAGAGCGGCCGATCGATCCCGAGGAGGGCCCCGTCCAGCGGTTCGCGTGGGAGCTGCGGCAACTGCGGGAGAAGGCGGGCTCACCGAACTACCGGACGCTCGCCCAGCGCGCGCACTACTCCGCCACGGCGCTGTCCCAGGCGGCCGCGGGGGAACAACTCCCCTCGCTCCCGGTGACTCTCGCCTACGTCCAGGCGTGCGAAGGTGATGTGGCCCAATGGGAGCAGCGCTGGCGCCAGGCCGCCAAGGGCGAGACCGACCCGACGCCGTACCTCGGGCTGACGGCGTTCGGCATCGGGGACGCCGACCGGTTCTTCGGACGGGACGAGCTCGCCGCCGACCTCACGGACCGCGTCCGGCGGCAGCGCGTGGTCGGGGTGTTCGGACCGTCCGGCTCCGGCAAGTCCTCGTTGATCCACGCCGGGGTGCTGCCCGCGCTGACGGACTGGACGATCGTCACCGCGACGCCCACGACCTGGCAGGGCGACCGGGCCGACCTCGTGGTGATCGACCAGTTCGAGGAGCTGTTCACGCACTTCGACAGCGCGGTCGACCGGGAGGCGTTCGTCGCGTCGCTGCTCGAGGGCGACCAGCGGGTGCTGCTGGCGGTGCGGGCGGACTTCCTCGGGCACTGCGCCGCACTGCCCGCGCTGGTGGAGGCGTTGCGCGACGCCCAGGTGCTGGTCGGGCCGATGACCGACGACGAGCTGCGCGCCGCCGTCGAGATGCCGGCCGCACGGGCCGGGCTGAAGGTGCAACCGGACGTGCTCGCGGCCGTGCTGGCCGACGTGCGCGGACAGTCGGGCGCGCTGCCGTTGCTGTCGCACGCGCTGCTGGAGACGTGGCGGAGGCGCGAGCGCGGCCGGCTGACGCTCGACGGCTACCGGGCGAGCGGCGGGGTCACCGGTGCCGTCGCCGCCACGGCCGAGAGCACCTACGCCGAACTGTCCTCCCGTGGACAGGCCGTTGCGCGTGCGGTGCTGCTCAGGCTCGTGCAGACCCACGACGACGTGAACGACCTGCGCCGCCGTGCCCCGCTCGACGAGGTCATGGCCGCGGGCAGACCGTCGGACACCGCACACGTCGTGAACGTCCTCGCGAACGCACGGCTGATCGTCGTCGCGGACGGCGTGGTCGAGCTCGCGCACGAAGCGCTCGTGCGCGCGTGGCCACGATTACGCCAGTGGATCGACGACGACCGGGTGTCGTTGCGGCTGCACCGCGACTTCACCACCGCCGCGGCCGCGTGGCACTCGGCGGGCCGCGATCCCGGTGAGCTCTACCGGGGTGCCCGGCTCGCGGCGATGCGCGAGCTGGCGGGCCGGTTCGAGTGGACCGTCTCGTCCAACGAGCTGGAACGCGAGTTCCTGCAGGCGGCGGTGGACGAGGAGTACGCGTCCCGGGAGGCGGCCGACCGGCAGGCGCGCCGGCTGCGGACGCTGGTGAAGTCGCTGGCCGTGCTGGCCGTGGCGTGCCTGGTGGTGATGTCGGTCGCCGTCGTGCAGGGCAACGCCGCGCGCAGGGAGCAGCGGGTCGCCGAGTCGCGCCAGCTCGCCGTGCAGGCGCAGGACCTCAGCGCGTCCTGGCCGGACGCCGCCGCCCAACTGGCCGTGGACGCCTACCGCACCTCCGCGACCGCCGAGGCACGCGGGGCGTTGCTCAGCACCGCGGCCTACAAGCCGGCCCGCACGGTCCTCAAGGACCACCGCGGACCGGTTCGCGCTGTCGCGTTCAGCGCCGACAGCGCGTTGTTCGCGACTGCGGGCGAGGACCACTCGGTGCTGCTCCGCTCGCCCTCTTCGGCCGCGTCGCCCGTGACTTTGTCGCAGCACAACGGAACTGTGCGCGCGCTCGCGTTCATGCCCGGCGGCTCGGTGCTGGTGTCGGCAGGCGACGACCGGCGGATCATCCTGTGGGACACCGGAACGCACCTGCCGTTGCGGACCATCTCCCTCGACGCCGAGGTACGGGTGCTGGTGCTCTCGGCGGACGGGTCGACCGCCGCGGTGGCGACGGCCGACGGGCTGATCTCGTTGTGGCGCACGGACGACTGGACGCGCACGGACACCGTTCTGCACGAACTGGGCGAGGTCCACTCGTTGTCCTTGAACGGCTCCGTGCTCGCCGCGGGCGGGCAGAAGGGCACGTTGGTGGTGGAAAACGGCGTGGCGCGCACATTCACCGATCACGTCGCTGCCGTCCGCACGGTCGCGTTGAGCCCCGACGGCCGTGTACTCGCATCGGGCGGCGACGACTACCAGGTGGTGCTGCGGGTTCTGGCCACCGGCAAGACGTCGGGCCTGCGCAGGCATGTCGGCGCCGTGCACTCGGTGCAGTTCGACGCGAGCGGCACCAAGCTCGTGTCGACCAGCGACGACGGCAGCATCCGCTGGTGGACCGTCCCCGACGGCGGTTGGCTGACCGGCCTGATCACCCGCACGCACCCGTTCTACGTGGCGGCGCTCAGCCCGGACGGCACCTGGTTCGCGGCGGGCGGCGACGAGAGCGTGAGCCTCTGGAACCTGCCCCTGCCGCCCCTGACCGGCCACACCAGCCCACCGGACGGCATCGCGCTCTCCCCGGACGGCGCGACGCTCGCCACCGGCGGCCGCGACCGGATGGTCCTGCTGTGGAACCACGAGGGCAGGCAGGTCGGACGCATCGACGTCCCGGCACACGTGACGGCACTGGCGTTCCGGACCGCCGACGAACTCGTGGTCGCCGACGTGCGCGGCGTGCTGTCGTCGTGGCGGACCGACGGCCAGCTCCTGCACACGTGGCAGGCGCACCGAGGCGCGATCAAGAGCCTGGTCGTCTCCGGCGACCGCGCGGTGACCGGAGGAGCAGACGCCGCGGTCGTGGTCCAGGACCTGAACTCGGCCGAACCGGGCCGCCCGCTGCCAACGGGTCACGCGGGCCCGGTGAACACCGTGGCGCTGCTCGGCGACCTCGTCGTCTCCGGCGGCGCCGACGGGCGCGTGCTGCGCTGGACGGGCGACCAGGCCGAGGTCGTCCGGGAGTCCGGCCCCGCGGTGAAGTCGATCGCCGCCGTACCGGGCTCGGACCTGCTGGTGGTGGGCGACGCGGGCGGCGAGGTCGCCCTGTGGGGTCTCGACGGCTCGGCGCGCACACTCGTCACCGGCCGGGGCGCGGTCGGAGCGGTCGCCGCCAGTCGCGACGGCAGGACCGTGGCGGCCGCCGCGAACGACAGCCTGATCACGTTGTGGCACGTCACCGACGGCGCCCAGGTCGCGACGCTGACCGGGCACACCGGTCCGGTCAACGCCGTGCTGTTCGACGCGGACGACGACCTCACGTCGTCGGGGCCGGACCCGCGGGTGATCAGGTGGGACCTGGACCCCGACCAGGTGATCGGCCGGCTGTCAGCGCGCCAGGTCCGGTAGGACCTCGGCCCCGGTGAGCTTCATCAGCACGTCGCCGGGGATGAGGATCTTGCTGCCGCGGATGCCGCTGCCCACGATCAGCTCCGGGGCGGCGGCCACCTCGGGCGAGACGAGGATCGGCCAGTCCGCGGGCACACCGATGGGCGTGATGCCGCCGTACTCCATGCCGGTCAACGCCACGGCCTCGTCCATCGGCGCGAACGACGCCTTGCGCGCGTCGAGCCGCTTGCGGATGACGCCGTTCACGTCGGCGCGCATGGTCGCGAGCACCATGCAGGCTGCATAACGCACGACGTCACCGCGCTTGCCGGCGACGACCACGCAGTTGGCGGAGGCTTCGAGCGGGGAGCCGTAGTGCGCGCAGAACTCGGCGGTGTCGGCGAGGGTCGGGTCGATCTCGGCCACCGCGACGCGGTCGGCGCCGTCCAGGGTCTTGAGGGCGGCCGCGACCGGCTCGGGAACCAGGTCGAGGCGAGAAAGCACAGGTACGGGTTCCAGCGAACCAGCGATAGTCCACATGGTGTTCATCCTGCCAAACTCGGTTTGACCTTGACGCAACGTCAACCCCTACCTTCAGTTCCAGAGCGCGAAGGGGGAACCGGAATGGCCTGGTCGATCGCCCAGGTGGCCCGGATGTCGAAGGTGACGTCCAGGACGCTGCGGCACTACGACTCGATCGGGCTGCTGCCGCCGGCCTGGATCGGCGACAACGGTTACCGCTACTACGAGAAGGAGCAGGTCCACCGCCTGCAGCAGATCCTGCTGCTGCGCGACCTCGGCCTGGGCCTCGACGTGGTGGCGCAGATGTTGAACGGCACGGACCAGCTGACCGTCCTGCGCGACCACCACCGGTGGCTGCAATCGGAACGGCAACGGCTGGACCGGCTCGCCAACACCGTCGCGCGGACGATCGCGGAACTGGAAGGAGGGGACGAGATGAAGATGGAAGAACTGTTCGACGGCTTCGACGCGAAGAAGCAGGAGCGCCACGAGGCCGAGCTCGTCGAACGCTATGGCGACGGTGCGCGCGAGCACATCGCCCACAGCAAGGAGAAGATGAAGGGCTGGACGCGTGCCGACGCGGACCGGTTCATGGCCGAGTGGCGCGACATCGCCGCGGAGCTCGGCGCGTTGTACATGGCGCGCACGGCGATCGACGCTCCCGAGACGCAGGAGCTCGTCGACCGCCACTACCGCTGGATCTGCCTGAGCTGGACGCCGAACCGGGAGGCCTACCAGGGTCTCGGCGACCTCTACGTCGACTCGGACGAGTTCCGGGTCAACTTCGAGGTCGAGGACGGCGGCAACATGGCCGAGTGGCTGCGTGACGCCATGGCGCACTACGCCGTGACGCGCCTGTAAATGAGTGCCGGGAGCTGCAGATCCCGGCTACTCGGACAGCCCGAACACCTTCAACGCCTCCCGGTTGAACGCCGGCAGGTCGTCGGGGTTGCGGGAGGTCACGAGCGTCCACCCGTTCATGTCGCAGACCCTGACCTCCTGGTCCGCCCAGTCGGCGCCCGCGTTGCGCAGGTCGGTTTGCAGGCTCGGGAACGAGGTGACCATCTTGCCGCGCACAACGTCGGACTCGACGAGCAGCCACGGTCCGTGGCAGATCGCCGCGATCGGCTTGCCGGCGGCCACGAGGGCCTTGACCAGCTCCACGGCGTCCTTGTCCATGCGCAGGAAGTCGCTGTTGGCGACACCGCCGGGGATCACCGCGCCGTCGTAGTCGTCCGCGCTGGCGTCGGCGAAGGTCGTGTCGACGGGGAAAGCGTCGGCGGGCGTGAGGTGGTGGAAGCCGCGGACCTCACCGAGCTTCGGCGCGAGCAGGCGCGGCACACCGCCGGCCTTCTCGACGTGGGCCCACGGGTCCGTCAGCTCGACCTGTTCGATGCCCTCTTCCGCCACCAGGAACGCGATCTTCTTCTGTTCAGCCATGCACTTCGGCTACCCGGCGAAGAAGGAGACCAACCTGTGCCTGATCTCGCTCCGATGGGTGATCATCGGTGACGGCGAGTCGATCAGCCACAGCTCGCCGTTCGGGAACGCGGCCGCCGTCTCCTTCGCCACGTCCTCGGGGTGCAGCGGGTCACCGGTGGCCGCGATGACCAGCACCGGAGCCGACACCGCCGCCAACGACGACGCGTCGGGAACGGCCACCTGACCCGGCAACTGCTCGGCGGCGGCCTCCAGGCGCTTCAGCGCGGCCCGTCGTTCGGCCACGTAGATCGGCGGCCCGGTGGTCAGGTCGGAGAGCATCTGGAGCGTGAACGGCTGCCGGGGCCGGTCCAGCACCGCGGGCAGCAGCAGGGCGACGCGCCGGAAGCGGTCGGGCTCCTGCGACAGCAGCCGGACCAGCGCACCCGCGCCCAGCGACACGCCGACCGCGTGATCGGCCTCGACGGTGCCCAGGTCGGCCGCGATCCGCCCGTAGTCCCAGTACCCGGCCGGCGCGTCCGGGGCGTCACCGTGCGACGGCAGCGTCACCACCACACGGGTGCCGGGCAGCCCGGAGGCCGGGATGCGCGCCTCGCCGGGCGTGGCTCCGAGGCCGTGGGCGACGAGCGTGACCGGTGCGCCGGAGCCGTACGAGTGGGTGATCACCAACGCGGGCCGCGCTGGACCTCGATCAGCTTCGGGCGCACGTCCACCATGTAGACGAGCACCGCGACGAGGCCGGCCAGCCAGAAGATCGCGCCGACGTCGCCGGGCCTGAACAGCAGCAGGGCCGCGGCGCCACCGCCGGTGATCCCCAGCCAGGCGGGCTTGGTCATGCGCTCGATCGCGGTGAACGCGTCGACCCGCTGGCTCAGGACGTGGAAGAACGCGAACAGGCCGAAGATGCTGAACCCCACGTCGGCAAGGAAGTAGACGATGCCGTCGAGGTTCCAGATGCTGATGACCGGCAGGTAGAACACAGGGCCAGCCTACGTGCCGGTACGCGAAGAGGGGAGCGGCCCTGTTCGGGCCACTCCCCTCTCAGGGGTCTGTGTCGAGGTCCGGTGCGATGAGAGCCGCGCCCGGGGTGGTTCCTGGTGGTGCGGCCGGATGGCCCGCGTACCGGTGTTGTACGTGGGTCGTCCGGCCGTGCCGCCAGGGGCCGCGCTGGGCCCGGCTGTCGCGGACCGGACCTCGACACCGACCCCAGCAGACCTCAGCGACTCACTTGGTGGTGTTCGGCGTGGTCTTCTTCGCAGCGGTGGTGGTGCTGCGGGTCGTGGTCGCCGGCTTGCGCGGCGCGGTGCGGTTCGCGGTCTTGCGGGCGGTGCTGCGCACCTCGTGCGCGGCCTCGCCACCGACCTCGACGATCTCCTCGGCCAGCTTCTCGGCCGCGTCCTCGACCTCGAGGGCGACCTTCTCGCCGACCGAACGGGTGCGGCGGGTCACCTTGCCGAGCACGTCGTCCGCGAGGACCTTGGCGTCGGCGGCGGCGGACTCGGCGCGCTTCTGCGCGGCCTCGACGGCCTGCTCGACCTGCTCCACGGCCTGCTTGACCTGCGGCTGGGCCTTGATCTGCTCCAGCGTCTGCTCGCCCTGGTCGGCGAGGTAGGTGTACAGGTTCACAGCGGAGGCGGTGTAGGCGTCGACGAGCTTCTTCAGCTCGGCCGGCTGCAGCTTCTCGCGCAGGTCCTTGAGCTCGTTCGGGATGTCGACGGCCTGGCTGCGGGCCTCGTCGGCGCGCTCCTTGGCCTTGCCCAGCGCCTCGACCACGGCCTTGGCGGCGAGGTCACCGGCACCGAGCGCGGCGAGCAGCGTCTGGCGGGCGGCGTGGGCGGCCTGCTCGGCACCCTTGCGAACGTCGTCCTGGGTCAGCTTCGGCATGGAGATCAGTCCTCCTGTTGTTTGGCGGCGTTCTCCCGCCTGAAAGATTCGTAGACGTCGAGCAGCACCTGCTTCTGCCGCTCGGTCAGATCGGTCGCGGCGACGATGGCGTCCGCCAACGCACCGCCTTCGCGCTGCTGGAGGATCCCGGCCTCGACGTAGAGCACTTCGGCCGAGATGCGCAGCCCCTTGGCGATCTGCTGCAGGATCTCCGCACTGGGCTTGCGCAGTCCCCGCTCGATCTGGCTGAGGTAGGGGTTCGACACACCCGCCTGCTTCGCCAGTTCCCGCAAGGAGATCTTGGCGGAGTTGCGTTGCTCGCGGATGTACTCACCGATGTTGCGGCCGAGGTCCGCGACTGCTTTGTCGATGGACTTGTCCACTGTTCCCGCTCCCGTTCCTCGTGCCACCGACCACGTTAGCGACGAGTGCTAGCAGTTGCAAGCACCCTGCTAGCAATCGCTGCGTGGGCTCCGCCACAGCGATACCGTGGGGGTGACATGGACGATGCCGCAGCCCTGCGCGCCGAGCTGGCGGACCACCTGCTCGGCACTGGAGTGCTGCGCGATTCCCAGTGGCACAAGGCTTTTCGCTCGGTCCCCCGGCACGGGTTCCTGCCGCACCTCTACCGGCAGCTGTCGAGCGGCGACTGGGAACGCGTCACCGCGGACGACCCCGGATGGCTGGAACTGGTCTACGCCGACCGGGTGTGGGTTACCCAGTTCGACGGCGACGACACGGTGACCGGGGGCACACCGACGTGTTCGTCGAGCATGCCCACGATCATGGCGATCATGCTGGAGGCGTTGGAGGTCCACTCCGGACAGTCGATCCTCGAGGTGGGCACCGGTACCGGCTACAACGCCGCACTTCTGTGCCAGGCCTCGGGTTCGGGCAACGTGACCACGATCGACGTCGACCCCGGCATCTCCGCCCGCGCACGGGAACGCCTGCACGACAACGGCTTCTTCCCCACCTGCGTGACGGGGGACGGCGCGCTCGGCCATCCGGCGCGCGCGCCGTACGACCGCTTGCTGGCCACCTGCTCCGTCGCGACCATCCCGCCCGCCTGGCTGGAGCAGACCCGGCCGGGCGGTCTGGTGGTGACGACGTTGCACCGGCCCATCGGCGCCGGGCTGGTGCTGATCACGTCGAACGGCGACGGCACCGGCGACGGCCGCGTGCTCGCCGCAGATGGGCGCTTCATGCCGTTGCGCGCGCACGCCCACCCACCGGCGCTCGCCGGGACAGGTGAGTTCGAGCGGCGCAGCACCACCGTGCCGTTCACCACGGTGCTCGACCCGGCGAGCCCGTTCGAGTTCTTCGCGGGCACGGCGCTGCCGGGCGTGGTCGCGGGGCCCGGCCGGTTGGCCCATTCGGACGGGTCCTGGGTGCACCACCGCGGCTCGCACGTCGACCAGGGCGGCCCGCGCCGGCTCTGGGACGTGGCCGAGGCCGCGCTCGCCGAGTGGCGTGAGCTGGGCGAACCGCGCCGCGGCCAGTTCGGCGTCTCGGTCCGCCGGGACGGCCAGCACCTGACGCTGGGCGACCTGAGCTGGCATCTGTGATCAACAACTGAACGTCACGACACGGGTCACTGAATCGACCCCGGGCGGATGCGGTGCGTCATGATTCGTCGCATGTCCAGATTCCGTCAGCAGGCGTTGCTGACCGGCTGCGTGCTGACCGCGCTGCTCACCGCGGCCGGGCTGTTCGTCACCGACCACGGCATCAACCCGCACCTGTGGCTGGTCGTGCTCGCGCTGGCGTTCCTGGGCTTGCTGGCACTGCTCGACCCGTGGGTCCGCCGCAGGCACAACGCCGAACTGAGCAGCGACGAGCACCTCGACGCGGCGTGCCGCGCGCTCGCCGTCGGTCTGCAGGCGCAGTGGAACGAGGAGGTCCGCTCCCGCGGCCTCACCGACCCGGACGTGCTCGACCTGCACTGGGTCGCGCCCGAGCTGGACGTGAGCGACGAGCCGGACGCGCCGCCCGGACGCAGCGACGCCGTGGTGGGCGCGTTCGAACGGCAGCTCCACCACCGCCTGGTGGTCATCGGCGAGGCGGGCAGCGGCAAGTCGACGGTCGCGATGCTGCTGACGTGCGGCCTGCTGGACCGCTACGACGGCGGCATGGTCCCGGTGCTGCTGCCGCTGTCGACGTGGAACCCGGCGGTCGAAGACGTCCGCACGTGGCTCACGCGCAGGCTGTACGAGGACCACCCGGCGCTGCGCAACACCGAGCTGTACGGCAGCTACGCCGGCGATCTGCTGGTCGAGCAGCACCTGGTCCTGCCGATCCTCGACGGGCTGGACGACATCCCCGCCCACCAGCGCGCGGACGCCCTCACCCGGATCACGAAGGCGTTCGGGAACCGGCCGCTGGTGCTGACCTGCCGCACCGACGAGTTCGCGCAGGCCGTCCACCTCGCCGGGCCGCTGCCGGGCGCGGACGTCGTCGAGCTGACCCCGCTCGACCTGGACGAGGTCGCCGCCTACCTGCGGGCGAGCGCCGACAGCTGGGGCGCGGCCCGCTGGGAGCCGGTGTTCATCCAGCTGCGCGAGGAACCGGACGGCAGGCTCGCGGACGCGCTCTCCACGCCGCTGACGATGTGGCTGGCCAGCATGGTCTACGCGGACAGCGAGGCCGAACCGACCGAGCTGCTCGACCGCGGCCGCTTCCCGGACGCGCGGGCGATCTCCGACCACCTCTGCGACGAACTGGTGTCGCGGGCGTTCGGCAACAGGGCGTTCGCGCACCACGCCAAGGCCTCGCAGGTCTGGCCGCGGGACAGGGCACGCAAGTGGCTCGAGTTCCTGGCCCACGAGATGCGCGACCGGGGCATCCGCGAACTGGCCTGGTGGGAGCTGCGCCGGTCGGTCGGCAGCACGTGGCTCGCGGTGCTCGGCGCGCTGGTGCTGGGCGCCATCGGCGGCTTCGGTGTCGGCTGGCTGATGGCGTACTCGATCACGCCGAAGCTGGCGCCGATCACCGGACTGGTCGCGGGCATCGGTGTCGGCGCGGCCGCGCTCACCGCGTCGCAGGAGCGCAAGACCAAGCCACGGCTGGGGATCTGGCGCAGCCTGCTGCTGGTGCCCGGTGTGCTCGGCCTCGCCGCCGGGCTCGTCTTCGGTGCCCTGTACGGACTTTCCGCGGGTCTCGTGGTCGGCCTCGGGCTCGCCGTGGCGATCGCGCTGCGGTTCGCGCTGTCGAGCGCGGCCGAGCTCTCCCAGGCCTCCAGTCCTCAGTGGACGATGGCGCGCGACCGGATCGCCGTGTGGACGGGTTCTCTCGTGCTGGCCGTGGTGTTCGGCTCGGCGGCCGCGCTGGTGTTCGGTCCAGGCCAGACCGGGATGGTCGGGCTGGGACTCGCGTCCGGCCTGATGCTCGGCTTCGCGCTCGCGGTGCTGCACCTGCGCTGGTGGTGGTTCACCGTCGCGCGGATCTGGCTGGCGCTGCGCGGAAAGCTGCCGTGGGAGCTGATGGTGTTCCTGGAGGACGCGCGCAAGCTCGGCGTGCTCTGCCGGGCGGGGGCCTGCTACCAGTTCCGGCACGGGCTGGTGCAGGACCGCCTGGCAGAGCACGAGGTCACTACTCGGTCCGCAGGCCAAGTGCTCCGGTCGCCCTTCTCAGCGAGGGCAACGTCAGAGCAGTGACCAGCACGACCAGCCCCACCGAGATGCCGGTGACGACGCCGATGCCCGTCCAGTCGTAGTGGACCTCGGCGTCGAACGCCTTCGTCACGAGCACGCCGAGCAGGATCCCGGTGCCGACCGACACGACCGTCGAGATCACCAGCGGGATCCCGTTCTGCCACACCAGCGACAACGCGAGCGTGCGGCGCGGCACGCCGCTGGCCGCCATCGAGGCGAGCGGACGCCGTCGTTCCCGCACCTGCTCCATGCCCACGACCAGCAGTGACGCGCCCGCGAGCAGCAACGTGAGCAACGCGGCCGCGTAGAGCGCCCTGCGCACCGCGAGGAACACCTGCTCGATCTCGGAGGTGCTGTCCTCGCCGTAGAAGATCGTGTGCACCCGCCACGAGTAGGGCGCGAGGGCGTTGCGCACGTGCTCCACGACGTCCGGCCGCGAGGTGTCCACCTCCGCCTGGAGTTCGGTGTGCGAGCCGGTCAGGTCGAGGCCCGCGGCGGCGGCCGGGGTGGCGTAGAGGCCGAAGAGGTTGCCGTTCGCGCGCTCCACCTCGGGCACCGTCCACGTCCCACCGGTCTTCGCGAAGGTGAGGGTGTCACCGGCCTTCGGGTCGCCGACGCCGTTGCCGGAAGCCACGAGGTAGACCTCGCCGTCCGCGCAGTCCGCGATGCGCACCACCAGTTCGAGTGCGGCGCACGTTCCCACCGAAACGGTGGTGTGGTCGTTGTCCTGCGTCATCCCGTACGTGCGCCGGAGGCTTTCCACCCCACGGACACCCGGCGTCCCGGCCAGCACGCCCGGCAACTCCGGCAGCGGGGTGGTCTCGTTCACCGTGATGGAAAGGGAGGGGTTGTCCCTCTCCCGCTGGTCCTCGGCCCTCACCTCGTTCTCGACGCTCGCGAGGGTCATCTGCAGCGTCACGGTGCCCGCGAGCACCACCGCCACCCCGCCGACGACCCGCGCCGCCGTGCCCGCGTCGAGCTGCAACCGGCGCACGGCCAGTTGCAACGCGGGCGTGGCGCCGCGCACCTGGTGGACGACCCGTTCGACGAGCCACGGCAGCAACGCGGGCACCGCGAACATGAGCAGGACGACACCGCCGACCACCGGCCACGACTCGGCCTTGCTGCCGTTCGCGAACTTGCCGAACTGGCTCCCCAGCAGTGCCACGCCGCCCAGCGCGGGGATGACCCGCCACCACAGCCTGCGCCGGACCGGCTTCTGCTCGCGCACGACGCCGAGCGGTTCGACGATCGTCCGCCGCATGGCGAACACCGAGGTCAGCACCGCCAGGACCGGCACGGAGACGATCACGACGAGCGTCAGCGGCAGAGTCGGGGTGAGGTCGCTCGGGAACGTCGCGACCTCGGGCAGCGGGATGTCGTCGGCGAGCGGCCTGATGGCGAACATCAGCCCGAACCCGATGAGGAGTCCCACCACCGCGCCCGCCAGCGCCTCCCCGGAGGCGATCAGCCTCACCCGGGACGCACCCGCTCCGACCAGCCGCAGGGCGGCCAGGCGGCGGTCGCGCTGAGCCGCCGCCAGCCTGGTCGCGACGCTCACGAAGACCAGCACGGGGAACAGCAGCACGACCGCGCCGACGATGCTCAGCATCAGCAGGACCGTCGGCAGCCCGCCGCCGCTGCCCTCCCTGCCGAACCCGTGGGCCTGGTTGCCGTCGTTCGGCTGGATCGTCGCGTCCCCCGCGAGGAACCGCAGGTCGAGCGGCCCGTCCATGCCCTCCGGGGCGAACGTGCCGATCACCTTCTGCGGGAATTTCGGCCGCAGCAGTGCGCCCTCGGGGCTCGCCAGCAGATCGGCGAGGTGCGGCGACACGATGATCTCGCCGTCGCCCGGCAGGCGGTCGACGCCGGGTGGCTTGGGCGCGTCCGGCACGAGCGCCCGCACGTACTCGCCCCGGACGTAGTCGGACCGGAACGCGACCGATCCGTTCTCCACCAGCAGCGGCGCGGGCCCGGTGCCCTCCTCCACGACCTCGCGGGCGTCGTCGCGCAGGTCGCGGTTGCCGAAGGCGGTCGGGATGGACGCGGCGAGCAGCAGCACCGCCACGCACATGCCGATGCCGGCCCCTTGGAGTGCGCGCCTCACCCAGGACTTCCGGCTGCCCCCGACAGCCAGCCGGACGCCCAGGGCGAGATCGCTCAGCACGCGCCTCACCTGACGAACTCCACGTCCCGCGAACGGCCGTCGCGCACCACGACCTCGCGGTCGGAGTAGGCGGCGACCCGCGCCTCGTGCGTCACGAGGACGACGGCCGCGCCGGTCTCCCTGGCCGCGGTCGTGAGCAGGTGCATGACCCGTTCGCCGTTCAGCGAGTCGAGCGCACCCGTCGGTTCGTCAGCGAAGACCACCTTCGGCGCCGTGACCAGCGCACGGGCGACCGCGACGCGCTGGCCCTGGCCGCCGGAGGTCTCGCCGGGACGCTGGTCCGCGACGGTGTCGACCTCGAGCCTCGCCATCCAGTCGCGGGAGGCGCGTTCGGCGTCCTTGCGCTTCATGCCGCTGAGCCGCAGCGGGAGAGCCACGTTCTCCAGGCACGTCAGCTCCGGCACGAGCTGGCCGAACTGGAAGACGAACCCGAACTCGGACCTGCGCAGCTCGCTGCGGGCGTTGTCCCTCATCGCGGTCAGGTCCTGGCCGCGGTAGGTGACCGTGCCCGAGTCCGGCGGGAGGATGCCCGCGAGGCAGTGCAGCAGGGTCGACTTGCCGGACCCGGACGGGCCCATGATGGCGACGACCTCGCCCTCGCGGATCGCGATGCCGGCGCCGTCCAGCGCGCTCGTCTTCCCGAACGACTTGTGCAGGCCCTCGGCGGACAGGAGCGTCGTCATCGGGCCACCTCCTCGGCGAGTGTGTCCAGGCGTGCCGCGGTCAGCTCGAGCCACCGCAGGTCGGCTTCGAGGTGGAACAGGGCGAAGTCGCAGATCAGCTGGTCGGCGAGGTCTCCGTCCAGCTTGCGCTTGGTGAGGCCGCGCATCGTCGCGAGGTGCGCCGCGCGCTGGGTGTCGAGCACCTCGGTCGCGCTGCGGCCGGACAGCAGGGCCAGCACGACCTTCGCGTAGAGCGTGTTCTGCAGGTACGGCTCGGGCTTCTCCGGCGTGCCGAGCCAGCGTTCCACGTCGGTGACCCCGGCGTCCGTGATCGCGTACCGCTTGCGCTCCGGACCGTCCCCCGCCTCGACGCCCGCCTCGCTCACGAGGCCGTTCTTCAGCAACCTCGACAGGGTCGAATACACCTGTCCGTAGTGCAACGGCCGGTCCTGCCCGAAACGCTCGTCATAGGCGCGCTTCAGGTCGTACCCGTGCCTTGGACCGCCTTCCAGCAGCCCCAACAGTGCGTGTCCGATCGACATGAGCACCACTATACACACCATGTATACACCGAGTGTATTCCTCGGACGGCCTGACGGCGACCGCCGTGACGCCTACAGTGGTGGGGTGACTGGTCTGACTGTCGGCTGGGATCACGACGTCGAACTGCTGCTCGACTTCCTGAACACTCGACACGTACTGGACAGTGAAGCCTCCTGGCGCGCGTGGGTAGCCGAGCGCGGCCTCGGGCGGAGCAGCGAAATCGCGCAGGCGCGCGCCGCTCGTGCGGCACTGCGGTCGTCCATCGAGGGTTCCTCGGGACCTCAGACGGCAGCGGGTGTCGTGCACATCGAGCTGACCGACGGCGTCCCGGTGCTGTCGAGCTCGGACGCGCTCGGCGCGGTGCTCGCCGCGTCCGCCCGCCTCGCGGTGCTGGGCTCGTGGGAACGCTTCAAGATCTGTCCGGCCGACGATTGCCAACGCGCGTTCTTCGACCGTTCCCGCAACCGCTCACGCACCTGGTGCTCGATGCAGGTGTGCGGCAACCGCGAGAAGGCGCGCACGTTCCGCAAGAGGACAAGAGCTCAGAACAGCACGTTGGCCACGGTGTAGATCACCAGGCCGGCGAGCGCGCCGACCACGGTCCCGTTGATCCGGATGAACTGCAGGTCCCTGCCGACCTGCAGTTCGATCTTGCGCGAGGTCTCCTCCGCGTCCCAGCGCTCGACCGTGTCCGTGATCAGCGTGGTGATCTCCGCGCGGTAGTTGCTCACGACGTACCCGGCGGCCTGCTCC
The DNA here is from genome assembly GCF_024125735.1 of Lentzea sp. HUAS12. Taxonomy (NCBI): domain Bacteria; kingdom Bacillati; phylum Actinomycetota; class Actinomycetes; order Pseudonocardiales; family Pseudonocardiaceae; genus Lentzea; species Lentzea sp. HUAS12. Next base: position 7,453,011 of record NZ_CP099738.1, on the reverse strand, counting down.
AGCCAGCCGTCGACCTTGGCGCGCAGCTCGTCGTCGGTCGTCAGGTTGGTGCCGAGCGTGATCAGCCCCTGCGTGACCCGCTTGCGCAGCTCGCTCGACGGGTCCTCCGCGGCGTCGATGAGCATCTTCTTGGCCGTGCCCCAGGCGCTGCTGATCACCTTCTGCACGTCGGGGTGGTTGATCACCTGCTGCTTGACCTGCTCGGCCTTCTGCATGGTCGTCGGGTCGGTCTGCATGTCGCTCGAGAACTCGATCATGAACTGGTCGACCGCGAGCCGCATCGGGTGGTTGACGTCGGTCTTGACCGCCCACGCGAAGTTGACCAGCTCGGTGTAGACCTTGTCGCCGAGCATCGCGTCGACGAACTTCGGCGACCACGTGGGCGCCCGGTCCGTGACGATGAGGCTGACCTTGTCGTAGTTGTCGCGCACCCACTCGTAGGCGCGGTCGCACATGAGGTCGACGAGCTTGTGGTGCGCCCCGTCCGTCAGCACCTGTTCGAGCAGCTTGCCGAGCGGCGGCCCCCACGGCTTCTCCGTGACGCGCTTGACGATCGCCTGCTCGACGACGGCCTGGACCTCCTCGTCCTTGAGGACGGTGATCGCGCCCTTCAGCACGTTCGCGAGCTCGGTGGTGATCCGCTCGGCGTTCTCCGGCTGCTTGATCCACGCCCCGGCGCGCTCCGCGATGCCCGCCCGGCGGAGCTTGTCCTGCACCACCTCGGGGCTGAGGAAGTTGACGCCGACGAAGTCGCCGAGCGTCTGCCCGAACATGTTCTTGCGCTCGGGGATGATCGCGGTGTGCGGGATCGGCAGGCCGAGGGGGCGCCGGAACAGCGCCGTGACGGCGAACCAGTCGGCGAGCGCGCCGACCATGCCGGCCTCCGCGGCGGCCCGGACGTACCCGACCCAGGCGCCCTCGAAGAGGTGGGTGCCGAAGAAGATGACCGTCGCGCCTATCAGGAAGCTCGTCGCGACGAGCTTCATCTTGCGCAGTTCTGTGCGCTTCTGCTGGTCAGCGGCGGTCAGTTGCTCCACACGTCCATTGTCCGTCAACTTCCGGCTCGAGGGCCGATCTTGCTGGATCAGCTCTCCGGCGCATCTCGCTTCAGCCCACCGCCGGCTGCCGTGAACGAGCCGCGTCAACGACTCCTTCACCTGTCCGCACGGCCGGGTCACGTCGACAACAGCGGATTTCTCACATCCCGGTGGGGCGGACTTCCCTCAACCCGCGATCCAGGTGAAGATCCTGCGTTGTGCGGGTACCAGCGCTAGTTCCTCGTTTGCAGCCGTTCACGTCGACCATCTTCGCGGAGATGACGGCGCTGGCCGTGCAGCACGACGCCGTCAACCTCGGTCAGGGCTTCCCCGACACCGACGGGCCGGGGTCGATGCTCGCGGCGGCCCAGTCGGCCATCGCGTCGGGCGTGAACCAGTACCCGCCCGGCCCGGGCATGCCGGTGCTGCGCCGCGCCGTCGCCGCCCACCGTTCGCGGTACGGGCTCTCGTACGACCCGGACACCGAGGTGCTGGTGACGGTCGGTGCCACCGAGGCGATCGCCGCCTCGCTGCTGGCGCTGGTCGAGGCCGGTGACGAGGTCATCCTGATCGAGCCGTACTACGACTCGTACGCCGCCTCCGTGGCGATGGCCGGGGCGACGCGCGTGACCGTCGGCCTGCGCGAGGACGCCTCCGGGCGGCTCGCGCTGGACGTGGACGCCCTGCGTGCGGCCGTCACGCCGCGGACGCGGGCCATCCTCGTCAACTCGCCGCACAACCCGACCGGCACGGTCTTCCGCTTGGAGGAGCTCCAAGCGATCGCGGCCCTGTGCGTCGAGCACGACCTGCTCGCGATCACCGACGAGGTGTACGAGCACCTGGTGTTCGACGGGCTCGTCCACATCCCGCTGGCCTCGCTGCCGGGGATGGCGTCGCGGACGTTGTCGATCTCGGGCGCCGGCAAGACGTTCAACTGCACGGGCTGGAAGATCGGCTGGGCGTGCGGGCCCGCCGAGCTCGTCGGAGCCGTGCGTGCGGCCAAGCAGTTCATGACCTTCGTGGGCGGTGCGCCGTTCCAGCCCGCCGTGGCCCACGCCCTGACCGCCGAACTGGACTGGGTCACGTCCCTGCGCGACTCCCTCGCCTCGAAGCGGGCGCGTCTGGCCGAGGGCCTGCGTGCGGCCGGGTTCGAGGTTCGGTCGTCGGAGGGCACGTACTTCATCTGCGCCGACGTCCGGCCTCTCGGCTACACCGACGGCCTGGCGTTGTGCCGCGACCTGCCCGCCAAGATCGGCGTCGCGGCCGTGCCGGTCCAGGTGTTCACGGACACGCCCGAGCAGTGGAAGCACCTGATCCGCTTCGCGTTCTGCAAGCAGGACGCCGTGATCGACGAAGCTGTGGAGCGCCTCCACAAACTGTAGTTGTCCACAGGTGTGGATGAGTTTCTCCACAGCTGTGGACAACCCACTTTCGGGTGAGGTGTGGAGCCTCGGGCCCGGGGTTCGACTCCAAATGGCATGGACTCGAACACTGAGGTTCTCGTGGGGTGGCGTTCCGGCCTGCACGGCTGGGACGCCCTCGTCGAACGCTACTCCCGCCTCGTCTGGTCGGTGCCCAGATCGTTCCGGCTGAGCCAGGCCGACGCCGCCGACGTCTACCAGTGCACGTGGCTCTGCCTGGCCGAACAGCTCACCCGGCTCCGAGAACCCGAGCACCTCGGAGCGTGGCTGGTCCGTACCGCCACGCGGCAGTCGATCGCCGTGCTGCGCGTGCGCGGACGCGAGGTCTCGTACGACCTGTGGGAGCCCGCCTCCGTCCTGCCGGCCCCCGACGAGGTCGCGATCACCAACGACCGGCAGCGCCGCCTGTGGTCCGCGCTCATGACCTTGAACGAGCGGTGTCAGCGACTCCTGCGGATCGCCGCCCACAGCCCCGAACTGAGTTATGCACAGGTTGCCGACGCCCTGGGGATGAAGGTGGGGAGCGTTGGCTCCACGCGCACCCGCTGCCTCGCTGACCTGCGGCGGAAGCTGGAGGGCCTGCGATGAGGGACGCGCTGCTCGACGAGATCGCCTGCCTGTTCGGCTCGGACATCCCGCCGTCCGTCCCCACCCCGCGCCCGACCGGCCTCGCCCCGATGGAGGCTGTGGACGAACCGTTTCGCGGCCCGTCCCGGCAGCTCGCGTTCCACGTCGGCACCGGCCGCCTGCACCTCCAGGTCGACCCCGGCCACCTCACCGGCGTGCTGGACGGCACCACCACCCCTGTCGAGGTCCACTCGCCGACGTCGAAGACCACCCTCCAGCCGGACCCCGAAGGCTGGTTCCGCACAGCCGTCAAGCCCGGACCGGTGTGCGTGACCGTGCCCGGCCTGGGCCTCACGACGGGCTGGTTCGTCGCATGAGCGCCAGCGCCGATCCCCGGGCAACCATCGCGACGACCGAGGTCCGCGGCACGAAGGCACAACGCGCCGACGCGCTGCACGACCTCAGCGTCGCCCACGTCGAGCTCGGCCACCTCGATGTCGCCGCACGGGTCGCGCGGCGCGGGTTGCGGCTCACCGGGGAGGCGCGGTTCCACCTCACGCTCGCGTGGATCGACCTCGACCGGGGGCGGCGGAGGCAGAGCCTCCGGCACCTCGACGCGGCCACGCCGCACCTGCGGGGGCGCGAGCTGGCCAGGGCGAGGTGCCTGCGCGGGCTGCACCTCTGCCAGACGGCCGAGCCCAGGCTGGCCGTCGCCGAACTCACCGCGGTCATTAGAGAGCTGCGCCGGTACGGCGACGACCGGTGGCTGGCGAACGCGCTGATCGGGCGCGGGATCGCGCGGTGCGGCGCCATCAGGCTGGGTGCGGCCGAGGCCGACTTCGCCTCGGCGCAGACGCTGCTGCAGGCGATCGGGGAGCCGGGGCGCGCGGCGATGGCGCTGCACAACAGAGGGTTCGTCGCGATGCTCGCCGGCGACCTGCCGCTCGCACTCCGCCGGTACGAGGAGGCGGCGAAGGCCGGTCTCGACTCCACGAGCCGGCCCGAGGCGCTCGTGGACCGGGCCGAGGCGTTGCTCGCGGCCGGACTCACCACCGAGGCGCGACGCGTGCTCGCTCCCGCGATGGAGTTGCTGCGCCGGTGCAACCGGCACGTGCCCGAGCTGGCCGTGTTGAGCGCGCGGTGTGCGTTGCGCGACGGGGATCCCGAGCCCGCGCGGAGGCTGGGCGGCACCGACGTCGAGTTCATGCTCGCCGCCGGAGAGCTCGACGCCGTTGCGGCGCACCGGTTCCGCGGGCCGGCGCAGACGCGGGCGCTCGGGTGGCTCGCGCAGGCCCGCCGGTCGGATCGTCGCGGCGCGCTGGCGGCCTGCCGGGCCGGGCTCAAGGTGCTCGACGAGCACCACGGCGACTGGCCGCGCCGCGAGCTGACCGGGCACGCGCTCGAACTCGCCCGGACCGCGCGAGAAGTCCTGCACTGGTCGGAGCAGCACCGCCGCAGGGTGTCGTTGCCTCCCAACGATCCTGAGCTCGCACAAGCGCTCGCACGCCTGCGCCGGGCACGCGCGTACGGGCTACCGGTCGAGGCGCTGGAACGGGACGTCCGCCGGCTCACCCTCGCCTCCGCGCCGCGCTCCGGCGACTCGCCCGCGACGCCCGATCTGCCGCTGGTCAGCTTCGTCTTCCACAAAGGACGGATGCGGGCCGTGACGGTCGAGAACGGACGCGCGAGCCTCGGCGAGGTGGAGGACCCGGCACGGCTGGTGCGGGAGGCGAGACTGGCGGTCGCCGCCGGACGGCCGGTCCCCGGTCTCCTCCCCGACGCCGAAGAGGTGGTCGTGATCCCGGACGGCGTGCTCCACGAGATGCCGTGGGCGGCACTGGGTCAGCGGGTCCACGTCCTCCCGTCGCTGCGGCACTGGCGACCGGCGACCAGAGGGGGTCACCGGATGTGGGTGACCGGACCGGGCGTCCGCAGTGAAGTCCCCGCACTCCAACGAGAACACGGCGGCACGGTCGTCAAGTCCACTGTGGAGGCGACGCTCGCGGGCATGGAAGGCGCGAAGATCGCGCACATCGCGGCGCACGGGCACGTCCACTCCGGCAACCCGCTCTTCTCGCACCTCGACCTCGGTGACGGCCCGCTCTACGGCTACGACGTCGCGCGGCTCGGGAACCCACCGGAGGTCGTCGTGCTGTCCGCCTGCGAGTCCGGGCTCGCCCGGGCCTTCCTCGACGCCGGCACCAGGACCGTGATCGCCAGCGTCCTGCCGGTACCCGACGCGCGGGTCGGCGAGGCCATGGCCGAGGTGCACCGCCGGATCGACCACCCCGCGGAGGCGGCGAGGGCCGTCGCCCACCTCGGGTTCAGCTGTTACGGCACCGGCACCAGGGTGGCGGCGTGCAGCGCGGCGGCGAAGGAGGTGCCCGTGCAGAGGAGCTGCGAGGAGCCGACGGTGGCCGGCACGTCGACGCCGGACGCGACCACGTCCACCCACGGGCCACGTCCCGAGAAGCCGGCCGGAGCACCCACCGCCGTCACCGCGGGCAGGGCCGCGGGCCACCAGGGGCGGTCGGAACCGCCGTTGCCCGCCGCGGCCACGACGTTGCCGCCGCACGAGGCCAGCACCGGCGGGCAGAGGTCGTCGAAGGAGTAGGTGCCCGAGGCCACCAGCACCACCGGCAGGTCGCGGGTCGCGCGCAGGGCGGCGGCGAGCGTCAGGTCGTCGCCGAAGCCGGCGGCGCACAGCACGGGGAACGGGCGGACCGAGGCGCCGTGGTGGCGGAGCACGCCCGCGACCAACTCGCCGTGCGGGGCGTCGAGAGGAGTGTCGAGCAACGCGACCGTGCCCTCGCCCAACAACTCGGGGATCCGCTCGCCGTCCACCGGCCGGGAGGTGCCGATCATGATCGGGCACGAGAAGTGGACGTGGTTGGGAGTGGCACCGACGTCCGCCGCGATCTCCACGACCCGTTCACGTTCGGACGATTTCAGGTGCATGCGAATGGCGCCGGAGGCGATCTCCTCGTGCGAGTAGACGCCGCGCAAGCGCTTGCGCACAGTGGGTGCATCCGTTGGCAGCACGATCAGTTCCCCCGAACGGACCAAGCACTCGTTCGGTCCCGCTCGATCGTGCACCACGACCGGACCGAGCGCCGCGGAGGCGTGATCGGCCAGCTCAGAGAGGCTGTTGACCTGCTTGGGCGCGTCCACATCGGACACCATCCCGCGCCGCGACACGGTCCACACGGGACCGAAGCGCAATGTCACTCGATCCGATGACGACACTGAGGGTGTTCGTGCCTGATCAGGCGGACACGGACAGCCGCACAAGACCGCCCTTCCGGGTGTTTAACGCCGAGTTGGTTCACGAAGTCACCCTCCGGTGCTAGACATAGCTCTACGTCGACCTCCGACGGCGCTGTGCGTTGAGGGTGAGCCTGAAACGGTGGACGGGTGGTGATCCTGTGGCTAGTGGTGGAGTTCGTGCACTGCTGCTGCGGACCGCTGCCCTCGGCGGCTTCACCGCCGCCGCCTGGCTGCTGAGCGGGACGTCCGCGGCCGCCAGCCCGGAAGAGCCCCCTGCCGTCGAGATCACCGCCGAGACCACCGCCTCCGAGGCCCCGCAGCTGCGGGAGGACCCGGCCGGGTGGGCGGAGGCGTTCACCGCGTCCGTCCTCGAGAAGCACCAGGCGGCGAGGCTCGTGCCACCGCCCGCCGTGACGCGACCCGCCGAGGAGCCCGCCCACGAGGAGCCCGCGGACGAGGAGCCCGCGGACGAGGGCCCGGTCCTCGACTTCACCGGTGGCTCGCAGGGCAACAGCCGCTCGGGCTCCGTCACCAACGAGGCGCCTCCCGAGGTCGTCGCCGCCAAGGCCCAGATCCGCGCCGCCAAGGTCGCCGCGAAGCTCGCGGCCGAGGCACCCCCGCCCCCTCCGCCGCCGCCGCCCGCACCGCCCGTCGTGGTGCCCAAGCAGGCCGTGCCCCTTTTGCCCGATCTTCCGGTGCCCACTCCCGTGAAGACCGAACCCGCGCCGGCGAACGACTACAACTGGTCGGCTCCCGGCCCGGACGCGCCGCTGCCCACCCCGCAGCCCGCACCCGCGGTCGCGACGGCCTCCGTGTCGTCCGGCCACACCGACAACTCCGGCGGCACGCGCGGCGTGCTCGCCGTCCTGACGTCGCACAACTCGCTCTTCCCGCCCACCACGTGGTCGGTCGAGGAGCGTCGCGACGGCACTGCGCCCGGCAGCATTCCGGGCCTTCCCGCAACGTCACCCGACTGAGTCCGACAGGACAAGTCTGCCCTCTGCGCGATTTGTGACCCTCTCGTGGCGTCGCGCCAGTAACTCCGCAAGACATTTCCCGTTGTACGCAAGGAACCCAGTCTTCCTGACCTGCCAACCGCGCCCTGGCAGGTCGGGTCTGGTCCGAGAGCCGCGCTGCCCCCGCAGCCTCGGACCGCACGGGAAACCTGCGGACGGGGGACGTCAATCCCTGGGACGTTCCCCGGCCGCAGGCCACCCGGTTTGTTGGTTCGTCGGCCCGGTCTCCACCGCTGCGGGAGACCGGGCCGACGTGTCTCACGCGACCGGCAGCGACAGGTCGGCGTCCGCCGGAAATCCTGTTCCTGCAACGGATGCAGCCACCACACCCAAACGGCCGATCGCTTCGCGCAGCACTTCGGGCGACTGCGTGTACGGCACTCGGAGCATCTGCTCGCAGCCCCCGTGCACCGCGAAGCGAGGACCGGGGACGAGCCGCAGGCCGTGGTTCTGCGCCACCACCGCGATGCGCGTGCTCACCGGGCCGTCGAGGGCGCACCACACCCCGAGCCCTCCGGCCGGCACCAAGAAATTCCACTGTGGACAGTTTTCGCGCAACGCCGTGACCGCCACGTCCCGCTGTTCGAGAGCCTCCGCCCGCCGCTGCCGCAGCACGCTCTCCGGCGACTCCAGCAACGCGGCGAGCACGAGCTGCTCGAACACCGGCGTGCCGAGGTCGATCGCCGCCCGCGTCGACAGCAACCGGTGCACCACCTCCGCGGACGCCCTGATCCACCCGATCCGCAGGCCGCCCCAGTGCGACTTGCTCGCGGACCCCAGCGTCACCACCGAATCCCCGCCGAACGCGGCCATCGGCAAAGGCGCAGGTGAGTCGTCCAGCGCGAGCTCCACCAAGGTCTCGTCGACGACCAGCGGCGTGCGCGCCCGGCGGAGCACGGCGGCGAGCGACTCCCGCGCCTCGGACGACATCCGCAGTCCGGTCGGGTTCTGGAAGTCCGGGATCAGGTAGGCCAACCGGGGTCCCGCCTGGCGCAACGCGGCCTCGAAACCGTCGAGGTCCCAGCCGCCGGCGAGCATCGGCACGGGCACCGGGATGCCGAACGACGCCCGCACCGCCTCCAGCGCGTTGGGGTAGCTCGGCTGCTCCACCAGCACCCGGTCGCCGGGCCCGACGAAGAGCCTCAGCACCAGTGCCCACGCGTGCTGCGCACCGGACGTCACCACGATCTGGTCGGGGGACGTCGGCAGGCCGCGCGCCGTGTAGCGGTCCGCGATCCGTTGCCGCAGCACCGGAAGACCCCGTTCGTCGTACCCGTGCGACGCGAGGTGCTCCGGCATCTGGCCCATCGCGACGTCCATGGCCAGCCGCACGGACGGCAACGCGGGCGGCGCGGCCCGGGACAGGTCGATCAGCGTGTCGTCCGCGCCGGTGATGCCACCGCCGGAGCCCACCGGTCCGTTGATCCACGACCCGGCGCCGCGCCGCGACTCCACCACGCCCTCGGCGCGCAGCAGGTCCAGTGCCGCGGTGATCGTGGTGCGGCTCACGGGCAGCGCGTCCGTGAGCTCGCGCTCGGACGGCAACCGGGTCCCGACGGGCAGCCGTCCGTCCGCGACCAGCAGTTTCAGCGCCGCGACGAGATCAACGACGCACTGCCGGGGCCCGCCACGACGCCATTCGCCGAGCAACCGGGCGAGCCTGGGGCCCGATATACGTCCACCTGGTGGGAGCATGAGGCCAATTATGACGAATTGGCTATGGATTACCAGGCCAATCGGAGCGCAACATGGCCACATGGCCTCCATGACCGCACTCCACCAGGTCTCCGTCCGGATCGCACCCGCCCGTCGCCTCCCGCAGCTCGCCGCAGGTCTGTGGCTCTACGGCGCGAGCATGGCGTTGCAGATCCGCGCGACGCTCGGCCTGAACCCGTGGGACGTGCTGCACGAGGGCCTCACCAAGCTCACCGGGCTGAGCTTCGGCCTGATCACCGCGATCGCCGGCGTCCTGGTGCTGCTGGCCTGGATCCCGCTGAGGCAGAAGCCCGGTATCGGCACGATCGCGAACGTCGTGGTCATCGCCGTCGCCGTCGACGTGACGCTCGCGATCCTGCCCGCGCCGCAGGGACTACTGCCGAGAATCGTGTTCCTGACCCTCGGCATCGTGCTCAACGCCGTCGCGTTCGCCGCGTACGTCGGCTCGCGGCTCGGACCGGGCCCGCGCGACGGACTGGTGACCGGGTTCTGCCGCCGCACGGGCGTCTCGCTGCGCGTGACGAGGACCGTGCTCGAGCTGATCGTGCTCGGCACCGGCTGGCTGCTCGGTGGCACGGTCGGCATCGGCACGGTCCTCTACGCGCTCGGGATCGGCCCGCTCGCGCAGCTGTTCCTGCCCGCGCTCACGTGGCGCGAGCGCTCGCGGCCCGCTTGCGGATCTCCCCGTACGTGACGTCCCGCTCGTTCAGCACCTCGGCCACGATTCCCTTGCCCTGCAACAACGCCAGCAGGATGTGTTCCACACCGAGGTAGTTGTGGCCGAGGTCGCGCGCCTCGCGCAACGAGTTCTCCAGCACCTTCTTGAAGTCCGCCTCCAGCGGCATGCCGAACCACCGCCGGCGCGGGCCGGGCCGCAGCACGCCCTTGCCGAGCGACTGCTCGGCCGACTCGATCACCGCGTCGACGTCGATTCCCAAGCCGCGCAACGCATCCGTGTCGGCCTTGGTCAGCCCGCCCTTGCGCCGGTAGTCCCGGAACGCCGTCTCCAACTCGTCGCGCGGCAGGTCGAACCCGGCCAGCACCGGCGCGTCGAGCAACGCGAGCATCAGGTGTTCCACGCCGACCTCGGCCGCGTGGACCTCCTCCGCCTCCCGCACGGCGGCCTTGACCGCCTCACGGGCCTCCCTGGTGAACCGCTCCGCGATCATCATCGCCCCCCGTGCTTCTTGTGCACCGCTTGGCGGGACACCCCGAGTTCCGCCGCGATGTCCTGCCACGACCAGCCCTTGGCCCGCGCACTGCGGACCTGGGCGGCCTCCAGATGTTCCAGCAGTCGCCGCAACGCCCCGACGGCCCGCAACCCCACCTTCGGGTCGTGGTCCCCGGCCGCCGTGGCGAGATCCGTTGCTTCCGTCATGCTGTCAACTTACGTTGACAATCAGGATTCGTCAACCAAGGTTGACACGTACGGTGGATCCGTGAAGATCGAGACCGCTGAGCAGGGGGCTCCGGGCCGGGTCACCGAGGACCGGATCAGGGTGCTGCCGAACGCCGTCGTCGTGCTGGACGGCGTGACCTCGCGAACCAGACCTCCGAACCGCAACGGCGGTTGGTACGCAACGGAACTGGCCGACGAACTGGCTCGGTCGATCAACACCACCGACCCGCTGACCGACCTGCTGTCCCGGGCCATCACCACCCTCGCCGAGGCGCACGGCCTGGTCCCCGGCGACTCCCCCTCGTCCACCGCGGCGATCGTGCGCTGGAACGACGAGACGATCGACGCCCTCGTCCTGTGCGACACCCCGGTCGTCGCGTTCGGACAGTCCACTCAAGTGCTCGAGGACACGAGGCTCGAGGACCTGCGGCCAGACCCGAACATCCTCCGGTGGAAGAACAAGCCCGGCGGCTACTGGGTCGCGGAGGCCGATCCCGTGGCGGGACAGCAGGCCCTGACCGCGTCCTGGCGGCGCGACGAGGTGACGAATGTGATCGCTCTCACGGACGGCGTCTCGTGCGGGGTCTCCGAGTACGGGCTCTTCGCGTGGGAGGACCTGTTGCGAATGCCGCTGGGTGAAGTCCTCGACCGAATCCGGGAAGCGGAGCGCGGTGATTCGGAACACGAGCGCTGGCCGCGCTACAAAACGCACGACGACCAGGCGATCGCGCGAATCAGCTTCACCGCATAACGAAAGAAGCCCCGCAGCGAGTGCTGCAGGGCTTCTTTCCAAGAAGGATGGCCAGGGGCGGGGTCGAACCGCCGACCTACCGCTTTTCAGGCGGTCGCTCGTACCAACTGAGCTACCTGGCCATGAGAGAGAAAAGCGACCCAGACGGGACTCGAACCCGCGACCTTCGCCGTGACAGGGCGACGCGCTAACCAACTGCGCCACTGGGCCTTGCTTGTTGCTGGTCTTACCGTACTGCAAGAACTGTACTGCATGTTACTGCGTGCCCCCAACGGGATTCGAACCCGCGCGACCGCCTTGAAAGGGCGGGATCCTAGGCCGCTAGATGATGGGGACTAGCTGGTCTCTGGAAGCATCGTAAGCATATGCCATAGGTCCGCGCACCTCCAAAACGGGGGTCCTACTTATGCGCTGACCTGCTCAAACCCGCTTCAGGGCCGGATCGGCCAGATCAACAAATGCCTGTTCAGGGCACTTCGGGCCGTTCACGGGCCTTCAGACCCGGTTTGTGATCCAGACAACTTCCACTCCGGAGCCGCGACGCAGGGCAGCACGTGCGCCAGAACCTCGCGGATCCGTGCCGGGAAGTCGGTGCACGCCGTCGTCGCCGAGGAGATCAACCGGGAACCGAGGGCGGCACTGCACAACGTCCGCGCCACGGCTTCGGGATCCGCGCCGGCGCGCAGGTGGCCGCGCTCGCCCGCCTCGGCCACGTAGGTGGCGACGAGCTTCTCCCACAGGACGTGCGAACTCGGCACTCCCGGATACCCGACCTCGCGGTCGGCGTTGAGCCGCACGCCCGCGCGCAGCACGACGTCGGCGGCGATCCGGTCGGCCGACTCGGTGAACATGCCGTGCAGGGTGCTCAACGGGTCGAGCCCGCGCAGCCGCCACGACTCCCGGAGCCCGGTCCACAGCTCGCTCTGCCGCTCGACCAGTGCGTCCGCCACCGCTTCCTTGGAGGGGAAGTGGAAGTAGAAGGCGCCCTTGGTGAGTCCGGCGCGCGCGAGCACGGCGGTCAGCGACGTGCGCTCGTAGCCGAGCCGGTCGAACTCCTCCGCCGCGGCGTGGAGTATCGCCTCGCGTGTCGCGTACGCCCGGTCCTGCTGGGGCATGGGCCAAGGTTAGCCGTTGCCGCGAAAGAGACCCGTGGGTATGTTTCGGCCTGCGGCCCTGTTCTGCGGACGCGCTCCGGGGGGTGCGCGTCTGGAGTCAGGGCCGCTTCCGCTTCACCGCTGGACCGGAGGAGTGCCGCCGTCCTCGCCCGGTGACAGACCGAGCATGTCCAGCAGCATCCGGCAGTCCTCGGTTCCCAGGGCGCTGCGCGCGACCGCGAGCCTCGCCCGGTGGACCTGGTCGTCGGAGATCCGCGAGGGCTCTCCGTTGCGTTGGGCCGGCACGGTGGGCCCGCCCTGCCGTGACATGCCGTCGTCCTGTGTGAACAGGAACTTCCGCACTTCCAGTGACCCGCTCATAGCACCCTCCCCGACTTGAGGTGTGGCGAGGCTAAGCGACCTGGGACAACGGCCGCAGCCCCCCGCAGAGTGATTCCACCGCGACCCAGCGTTACTTTCCGTACAGGTGCGGCGCGTGCCTCGTGGGAAACCGACCGGGGATGATGGATCCATGACCGACCCCACGCCGGAGCCTTCCCCCGAAGCAGAGGGCCAAAACTCCTCCCAGACACCTCCCTCCGTCGACCAGGAGGCGATCTTCAGGGCGATCAGCGGCATCGACCTGAACACCATCGAGGCCGACATCGAGTCCTCGTTCGGCGCCAGGCTGGCCGAGCTCGACAAGATGCTCGAGGGCCTCGACGACCTGGTCAACAAGATCGAGGGCGACCTCCAGAACCTGGACCAGCCCAAACCCGAGAGTCCTGAGTAGATCGCGTACCCCAGGGGGGTATAGACTCGGAGCCCCGTACAGAGAAAGGGCTCTCATGTCCGTCACTGCCACCTACACCGTCACCGGCATGACCTGCGGCCACTGCGTCAGCTCCGTCACCGAGGAGCTGACCGAGGTCGCTGGCGTCACCGCTGTCGACGTCGTCCTGGAGACCGGCGCGGTGACCGTCACCAGCGACCGCGAGCTCGGTCGCGACGAGGTCGTCGCCGCCGTGACCGAGGCGGGGTACAAGGTCGCCTGATGACCACGACCGAGCCTCGTCACGTCGAGCTCAGCATCAGCGGCATGACGTGCGCTTCGTGTGCGAACCGCATCGAACGCAAGCTGAACAAGCTCGACGGCGTCTCCGCCACCGTGAACTACGCGACCGAGAGGGCCAGCGTTCAGTTCCCGGACAACCTGCAGGTGGGCGACCTCGTGTCGACCGTGCGGGCGGCGGGCTACGACGCGGAGGAGCCCCGGCCGGAGGCTCCCGAGGACGACGAGGCCGACGAGCTGGGCCTGAGGGTGGTGCTGGCCGCCGCGCTCGGCGTGCCGGTGATCGTGTTCTCGATGGTCCCGGCCTGGCAGTTCCCCACGTGGCAGTGGGTGTCCATGGTGCTGGCGAGCATGGTCGTGCTGGTGTGCGGCTGGCCGTTCCACCGCGCCGCGTTCGTGAACGCACGGCACGGCACCACCACCATGGACACCCTCGTGTCGATGGGCGTCTTGGTCTCGTACGTGTGGTCGCTTTACGCGTTGTTCTTCGGCGAGGCCGGCGTCATCGGCATGCGCCACGAGTTCAGCCTGATGCCGCGCCCCACCACCTCCGGCGACATCTACCTCGAGGTCGCGGTCGGCGTGACCGTGTTCGTGCTGCTCGGCCGCTGGCTGGAGGCCCGGTCGAAGCGCAGTGCGGGCGTGGCCCTGCGGGCGTTGCTCGCGCTCGGCGCCAAGGACGTGGCGGTGCTGCGCGACGGCGTCGAGACCCGCGTGCCCGTCGGCCGGCTGAGGGTCGGTTCGCGGTTCGTGGTCCGTCCGGGTGAGCGCATCGCCACGGACGGCCTAGTGGTCGAGGGCAGTTCGGCCGTGGACCGCTCGATGGTCACCGGAGAATCGGTGCCCGTCGAGGTCGGCGAGGGCGATCCGGTCGTCGGCGGCACGGTCAACGCGGGCGGCCGGCTCGTCGTCGAGGCGTCGTCGGTCGGCGCGGACACGCAACTCGCCCGGATGGCCCGGCTCGTCGAGCAGGCCCAGGCGGGCAAGGCGGAGGTGCAGCGCCTCGCGGACCGGGTGTCGTCCGTCTTCGTCCCGGTCGTCGTGCTGATCGCGCTGGCGTCGTTCGGTGCCTGGCTGCTCGCCGGACGCCCGCTCGAGTTCGCGGTGACGACGGCCGTGGCCGTGCTCGTGATCGCCTGCCCGTGTGCCCTGGGACTCGCCACCCCCACGGCGTTGCTCGTGGGCACCGGCCGCGGCGCGCAGCTCGGCATCCTCGTGAAGGGCCCCGAGGTGCTCGAGTCGACGCGGCGGGTCGACACCGTCGTGCTCGACAAGACCGGCACCGTCACTTCAGGACGGCTGACCGTGGTCGACGTAGTGCCCGTCGCCGGCGTGTCGCGCGACGAGGTGCTGCGGTTCGCGGCGGCCGTGGAGAACGCGTCCGAACATCCCATCGGCGCGGCCATCGTGCGCGCCGCGGACGACGTGCCACCGGTTTCGGACTTCGCCTCCACCGACGGCGTGGGCGTCAGCGGCCTGGTCGAAGACCGACGCGTCGCGGTCGGCCGCGTGCGCGACGCAGAGCTCCCCGAGGAACTTCGTGCGGGCACGGCCGCCCACACAACTCGGACTGTTGTCGCGGTTTCCTTTGATGACAAGGTTGTCGGAATCGTTGCCGTGTCGGACGTCGTCAAACCCACGTCCGCACAAGCGATCCGAGAACTCAAGGAACTCGGCCTCCACCCGGTCCTGCTGACCGGCGACAACGCCGCGGTGGCCGCCGCCGTGGCGGACGAGGTCGGCATCTCCGAGGTCATCGCCGACGTCATGCCCGCCGGGAAAGTCGCCGCGATCCGGAATCTCCAGGCACAGGGCCGAGTTGTCGCCATGGTCGGCGACGGCGTGAACGACGCGCCGGCCCTCGCCACCGCGGATCTGGGGCTGGCCATGGGAACCGGCACCGACGTGGCCATCGAGGCGAGCGACCTCACCCTCGTCCGCGGCGACCTGCGCGTCGCGGCGGACGCCATTCGGTTGTCCCGCAAGACGTTGGGCACGATCAAGGGCAACCTCTTCTGGGCGTTCGCCTACAACGTCGCTGGACTCCCGCTCGCGGCGCTCGGGTTGCTCAACCCCATGATCGCGGGGGCCGCGATGGCCTTCAGCAGCGTGTTCGTTGTTACCAACAGCTTGCGACTACGGGGTTTCCGTCCATCGGCAGCATAAGAATCTCGTGGCGAACACTCCCCAACGAGCGCGTGCGCGTGCAACAATCCAAAAGCTGACACACCCCCGGTCAGCGCCTGTGGAGATCCCCTCCGGCCCCCGCGTTCCTCCCCCTGGCGCGGGGGCCTCCTCCCTCTCGCGAAGGCTGCTCGCGCTGCGCGCTTCGCCGCCTTCGTGAGTCGGAGTGTTCATCTGGGGGGCCGAGCCCCCCAGACCCCCAGCCGGGGGCACGCCCCCGGACCCCCATCGGTTCTGCGGCCTGCGCGGGTGTCCCGGCTCGCCTCGCCTTCGGCGTTGGCCGGTCGCCCCGCCTCAAGAGGCTCACCTCGTCACCATCACGCCGCTCTCATCACGCCGCGCCGCTCTTGCCCGGCCCCCCACTCTCGCCGCCCCTCCCCTTTCCATCTCGCCGTCATCCCGGCCATACCCAGCCATGCGGCACCCTCTCCGTCACCCCGCCGTACCCACCCATCGGCACCCCGCCGTCCCACCCGCGCGACGCCGACCCTCGCGCGCCGCACTCCTTCCCCCTCCGCGCTCACCCACGCCGCGCCACCACCACGCCTCACCCGACCGCATGCGCCCCGGCCCGTTTCATCTCGCCCTAGATCCACTGTGAGTAGCAGGCATTTACACCTTGGGGTGACCCGGGTCACAGGGGTTTGGGTTCTGTGACCTAGCCGTTATCGTGTTCCGGTGCCTATCGGATCCCTCGGACGCTCCAAGTCTGGCCGTCATCGTCCCGCGGACGAACCGCAGGTCGAAGCGACGTCGCCCGACGAGGAGCTGACCTCGTACCTGGCTGCCCTGGCCCCGGACTCGGACAACGAGACCACCGCGTCGGGTTTCGGCAGCTCGCAGGTGTACCAGCTGAGGCTGCAGCTCATGGCCAACGAGCAGCTCAAGGAGCTCGCCGCCGAGCGCCAGACCTCGCCGCAGGCTCTCGCCACGGAGTGGGTCATGCAGCGCCTGGAGTGGGAAGCGCGGCAGCGCGGCCACTAGATCCAGCGAACGAAGAAGGACCCTCGACCGAGCCCGGTCGAGGGTCCTTCTCACATACGGCTCAATTGCGGCTTTGCAACAGACTTTCAGACCGCGCGGACGTTCTGGGCCTGCGGACCCTTGGTGCCCTGGCCGACCTCGAACTCCACGCGCTGGTTCTCCTCCAGGGTGCGGAAGCCCTGACCCTGGATCTCCGAGTAGTGGACGAAGACGTCAGCGCCGCCGTTGTCCTGGGCGATGAAGCCGAAGCCCTTTTCGGAGTTGAACCACTTGACAGTGCCCTGTGCCATGAACCTGCCTCCATCGCAGGAAAGCTTGGGGCTGCACCGTGCAACCCCGGCCGTCCCGGGGGCGTTCGGCAAACTCGCTTAGAGCGCACCGCACGCCCGCGTGTCGTTCCGCGAGCGTGTGAAGCACGAACACAGAAACCACGGCCTGCGCGGGTCAGCCTAACGTGTGATTGGTCATAGCACTACAGGTCATTACCGGCCAGTTGGGTGCCTCAATAGGGGGAAAGCCGCTGGTCCGGGTGGGTGATCGCGAATTGCCGAGCAACGTGCTCACGCCCGACGCGTCTTCTTCAACATCAGACGAGGGGATCTTGGGGGAGCACGTGTTCAGGCCACTGGTTTTGGCTCTGCTGCTGGGTTTGACCGCCTGCAGCGCCGCACCCGACGCACCGCCGTCATCCTCTGCTCCGGTCGTGGAGCAGAAGGCGAAGGCCGCACTGACGGTGACGCCCGCATCGGGTGAGGAGATCAGCCCGGCGGGTCCGTTCGAGGTCGGCGTGACCGGCGGATCACTGACGGCCGTCGCCCTGACGGGTGCCGACGGTCGGGTGGTGAAGGGGGAGCTCACCGCCGCCCGGTGGATCGCCACCGAGAACCTGGGTTACAACAAGGCCTACACGTGGTCGGGCACGGCCAAGGGCGAGGACGGCGCCGAGGTGCCGGTCACCGGTTCGTTCCGCACGGTCAAGCCGCAGCGGCTCGTCAACGCCTCCCTCAACGTCGGCGACCACCAGACCTACGGCATCGCGATGCCGATCAGGGTCAAGTTCTCCGCACCCGTGCAGGACAAGGCATCGGCGCAGAAGGCCATGACCGTCACGACCTCCGTGCCGACCGAGGGCTCGTGGGCGTGGCTGTCCGACACCGAGGCGCACTGGCGGCCGCGTGAGTACTGGAAGCCCGGTACCGAGGTCACGGTCGACGCCGGCGTCTACGGCGTGCCGCTGGGGGGCGGCGCGTTCGGCACGGACGACGTGCACGTGCAGTTCAAGATCGCCGACAGGGCGTTGGTGGCCAAGGCGAACACGCAGACCAAGCGGTTCGAGATCTACCGCGACGGCGTGCTGCTGCACGACCTCCCGGCGTCGTACGGCCTGGAGAGCGACCCCGGCCGCGTCACCCGGTCCGGCATCCACGTGGTGCAGCAGAAGGAAGCCTCGCGGAGGATGAAGAGCACGACGTACAACTACGACGTGCCGGTCACCTGGGCGGTGCTGATCTCGCAGAACGGCGAGTTCGTGCACGAGAACAACGGCACGATCCCCCAGCAGGGCAAGGAGAACGTGTCGCACGGGTGCGCGAACCTGTCCGGCCCCAACGCCAAGACCTTCTTCGACCTGACGATGGTCGGCGACCCGGTCGAGGTCGTGGGTTCCTCGGTGCAGCTCGGCCAGGCCGACCCGAACGGGCCGGCTCCCGGCGACTACTGGCAGTGGACCGTGGACTGGGCGGCCTGGACCGCCAAGTCGGCCGCGACCAACTAGCGGTGTGGCGCAGAACGTTGCCGGGGGAATTCGCGGTCAGACGGGTGCATCGTGGTGCCGCCCCACGTCCTCGTACTGGTGGTACGGGGGCGTGGGGGCGGTGCCGCGAGGCGCCCTGCTGAGCGTGGATCACCTCGCCAACGTTCTGCGACGCGCCGCTAGCTCTTCTCGGTGATCTGGGGTGGCTGCGGGATCTCGTAACCCGACGGACCGACGTTGCGTTCGAGGGCCCGCTTCCACTCACCGCTCGAAATCATCTTCTCGATGGCCTCGTTGACGGCGTCACGCGACTCGGCGTCGCCCTTCGGCACGCCGATGCCGTAGCGCTCCTTGGAGAACGTCTTGCCGACGAGCTTGAGCAGCTCGGGGTTCTCCGCGGCGAATCCGGCCAGGATGACCTCGTCGGTCGTGACGGCGTCGACGTTGCCGGCCATGAGAGCGATCACGCAGTCGGAGTACTGGCCGTACTCCTCCAGCGTCACGCCCTTCGAGTAGTCCGCCTTCACCTTCTGCGCGGAGGTGGAACCCTTGACCGAGCACAGCGTGCGGCCGTTCAGCGACTCCGGCCCCTGGATGGCGTTCTCGGTGAAGCGCACCAGGATGCCCTGGCCCGTCTCGAAGTACGGGCCGGCGAACGCCACCTTCTCCTTGCGGGCGTCGGTGATCGAGTACGAGGCGATGATCAGGTCCGCCTCGCCGTTCTCCAGCATCGACTCGCGGGCGGCGCCGCGCGCCTCCTTGAAGGTGATGCCGCTTTCCTTCACACCGAGCTCGTTCGCCACGTACTTGGCCACGTCCACGTCGAAGCCGACGTACCGGCCGTCGAGGCGCCGCTCGCTCAGGCCCGGCTGGTCGTAGCGGATACCGATGGTCAGCTTCCCGGAGTCAGCACGTCCGATGACTGTGCTGGTGTCACCGCTCCCACAGGCGGTGGCCAACACCGCAACGGCGGTCAGGAGCGCGGCACGACGGATCACGACAGGCCTTCCAAGGGTGTTGTGGAGTCGTGCGCAATGCTACGGACCTGCGGCGATGATCAACTGTGACGTATGACAACTACGGCAGTCGCGCTCGACTGGGCGTCACATGCTTCCCGTGCCGCTCGATCGCGCGCTTCAGGTGGCCGGGAGGAGCCAGTCTCCTGATCTTGCCCGGCACCAAAAGCGCAGCTCGGCGCATCATTCGCAACCAGAGGTCCGCGTGCGCGTAAGGCGGGCGGCCGTGCAGCTCCAGCGCCCAATCGGGCAGCACGGAGTACGCCAGGTGGCCCACCAGCACGCGGTAGACCGGGAGCCCGTGGCGGACGAAACCTTGCACGGGTGGTCCGTGCAAGAAGGTGTAGATCACATCTGAATCGTGTGTTCGACGCAAAACAGGACGCATCCGCTCGAAGTAACCGAGCATCTCGCGCCGTGATCCCGGTACTTCATCCGGGTGCAATCCGACCAAACTCGCCGCGAAGCGCTGCTCTTCGTAGTAACGGTCCTTCTGGCGGTCGGACAGGCCGTACCCCGCCCGATCGAGAACTGTTTCGAAGCAGTAAACCTCCGAGCAATGCACCCACAACAACAGTTCGGGTTCGTCGACGCGGAACGACCTGCCGTCGACGACGCCGCGCAGGCTGCGGTGGGTGGCGCGCACGCGTGCCGAGGCGGTGGCGATCTCCTCGTCGGTGCCGTAGACGCCCAGGCCGACGAAATCGGCCGTGCGCTTGAGCCTGCCGAGCGGGTCGGCCTGGAAGTTGGAGTTCTGCACGACCCCCGCGACGGCCTGGGGGTGCAACGCCTGCAGGTAGAGGCTCGCGATCCCGGCGATCCACATCGTCGGGTCCGCGTGCATCTGCCAGCTGACGGAGTTCGGATCCGGCATGCGGACATCGTCCCGCGTCACCAGGATGAAGACCATGGAACTGGACCAGGCACGGGAAGTGCTCCGCAGCCAGCACCGCGCGGTGTTCTGCGCGCTCAAGTCGGACGGCACGCCGGCCATGTCGCCGGTGCTCGTCGCGTTGGACGACAACGGGGACGTGCTCGTCTCCACACGGGCGACGGCGTACAAGACGAAGCAGGTCCAGCGCGATCCGAACGTGTCGCTGTGCGTGCTGCCGGACAGCTTCTTCGGGCGCTGGATCCAGATCAACGGAACGGCGACGGTGGTGCCGCTGCCCGACGCGATGGACCTGCTGGTGCAGTACTACCGGACGATCTCCGGCGAGCACTCGGACTGGAACGACTACCGGGCCGCGATGCAACGCGAACAGCGCGTGGTCCTGCGCATCGCCCTGACCGGCGCGGGACCCGATAAGACCGGCTGATGAGCATTCGGTAACACGGTTACCGGGCAGGACGATTCCACGGGGACGGCGGCTACCGGGCAGGCGGAACCTGGGGAGCGGAAGCGATGACTGGTGTCAGACGCCGCGGCTACTTCTCAGCCGCGGCCGCGGTGATGGGCGCTGCCCTCATCGCGGCGTTGCTGGCGGCACCCCCGGACAAGCCGGTCGACATCCGCCTGGTGGCACCGCCGCCCCCGTCACCCGAGGTCATCACCGCGACGGCCACGACCACGGTCTCCGCGATCGGCGCCCACCGGCCGCCACCGCCTCCCCCGCCCCCGCCGCCGGGGCAGGACCCGCCGCCCCGGCACCGGCCCGACCACCGGCCGCCGCCACCGCCGGGACACTTACCTCCCGGGCAGTCCAAGCCCGATCTGCTGGACATGCTGCGCTGCGACTCGAGCCTCCTCGGCGAGGAGCTCGAGCGCTGCCTCCGGCTGCCGCTCGACGAGGCGTTGTGCGACCTCCTGGAGGAGTACGACCTGAAGCCTGCCGACCTGCGCGGGCCGGACGGCAGGCCTCTTCAGCTGAAGTGCGACAAGCCGATCAGGCCTTGAGCTCGCGCAGCCTCGCCAGGTTCGCCTCCGCCAGCGAGCCGAGCAGCTGCGCCTCACCGAGGTAGTGGTCGTCGATCAACGCCTCGACCTCGGCGTCGTTCATCGCCGGCACGATCCGCGCCGCCATCCTGTTCATGTTGCGGTAGCTGCCCTGCAACAGGAACGGCTGCCCGGACGGATCGGCCGCGGACGCGATGTAGGCCTGGTTGACCTTCAGCACGACCTCCTGGACCCGTTGCAGCTTGCGGACCACCGACAGCATCCTCTCCAGCTCGACGGTCTCGTACTCGTGCCGGACGCTCTCGCCGTTCGCCAGGCGCACCAACGGTTCCACGTCGACACCGCCCAGCGTCGGGTTCGAGCCGGACGCGTTCTCCAGGTAGCTCAACGCGAACAGCGCGTCGCGACCGGACAGCACGTCACCGAGGTTCCACACGTCCGCGCGGTTCGCGAGCATGTCCGGCACGCGGAACGCACGACCGGTCTCGGTGTACGGGTTTCCGGCCATCGACACCGCGAAGCGCTTGCCCCGCAGGTCGAACGTGCGCGGCTCGCCGTCCCAGACGCCGTCGATCCGGCGTTGGGCGTCGCACAGCGAGATGAACTTCTGCAGCAGCTCCGGTGAGGTGTGCTGGATGTCGTCGAGGTGCAGCAGGACGTTGCTGCCCAGGGCGAACGCGAAGTTGATGCGCTCGACCTCCTGGCGTGCGGTGGCGTTCGGCGCCTCCTCCGGGTCGAGCGAGGTGACGCCCGTGCCCAGCGCAGGGCCGTTGACCTTGACGAACACCATGCCCAGTCGGTTCGCGACGTACTCGATCAGCGTCGTCTTGCCGTAGCCGGGCGGGGAGATCAGCATCAGCAGACCGGTGCCGTCGTTCAGCTGCTTGGTGAGGTTGTCGCCGATCAACGGCAGGTAGACCTCGTTCAGCAACCTGTTGCGCACGAACGTGTTCAGCACCGCGGGCTGGTACTCGTCGAGCCGGAGCCTGCGCCGTTCCTCCGCCAGCAGCTCGTCGCGCCGGCGTTGGTAGGCGCGGAAAGCGGGCACCTGGTCGGTGTTGAACCTGCGCAACCTGGTGAGGGTCTCGTCCAGCCGCAGGTCCATCGACTGGTTGTGCACGCGCGGGTGCACGCCGAGCAGGCCGGTGACGGTCTCGGTCAGCGACGCGCTGGAGTCGTAGCGCGGCAGATCGGTGAGCAGGACCGCGACGACCTCGGGGAACTCCGGGCAGTCCTCGTCCTTCAGGAACGCCTTCAGCCACGCCTCGATCAGGTCGCGGTCGTGGAGCTCCTCGCTGACGACCGCGCGGAACCTGTCGATCACCGCGCGGGCGGCCTTGCTCGTGACGAACCCCCGGGGCTCGCAGGCCAGTTCCTCGAACAGGTACTCGGCGGCCAGGTCCCCGATGCCGAACTGGCTCGTCAGTTCCGGGATCCCGTGCGTGCCGCCGAAGATCGTGCGGGCACGGGCCAGCGACTCGGCCTTGCGCGCCCACACCGCACGCTGGTCTTCTCCTTGCCCGGCCCAGAAGAGTTGCGCCTCCGCCCTCGCCGCGGGCGGGTACCGCAGCAGTCCGGCGCCGGCGTGGAGTCGTTGCAGGACAGCGAGGATCTTCTCGGCGTCGTGGTCGTGGACGCCCTTCTCGTAGCCTTCGTCGTAGCGCTCCGCGGCGGCGTTCACGACGTCCGTGCGGCCCTCCGCCAGCAGGCACCCGGCCAGGTGCTCGGACCGGTAGACGTCCTGCGTCTCCGAGACGAGCAGCTGGTCCCAGAAACCCCTGGTGTCGGCGAACCCGGGATCGGTGACCTCACTGCGGTAATCGGTGCCGGTGACCGCGTAGAACAGCCTGCCGTCGCGTGGAACCAGCGTGAGGTTCATCGGCTCGGTCGTCACCGGGAAGCGGTGGCGACCGAGCACGATCGACGCGCCGTCGTACAGATCGGCCCGGTCGCGCAGTGCCCGGCCTCCCTCTTGCCTGGCGTCGCGCAGACTCCCGTCGAGCTCGTCGGCCCTGACGTCGCCGAGCTCCCGGAGCTGCTCGGCGACCGCGCGGACCTTCGCGACCATCGGGTCGCCGGCGAAGTAGGTGTTGATCTCGTCGGTCGAGGTCAGCTTGGCGAGGCGGCGGCGGATCGTGCCGAGCACCCGTTCCGCCGACTGCACGAGCCGGTCGGACTTGCGCGCCCGCTCGTCGAGCAGGGTCTGCTTGCGGGCGGAGAACGCCTCGTAGACGTCCGTGCGCTTGGCACCGACCTGGGCCAGGAAGTCGTCGAACTCGCCGAAGCGCGACTCCAGGTTCTCCAGCTGCAGCAGGAGCCGTCCGAGCTGGTCGTCGCAGCGCTGCGGGGTGTCGGCGACCGAGAGCGCTCCCGTGATGGCCTGGCCGAGCAACGCGAACTCCGCGGCGAACTCGGCGCGGCCCTCGGCGTTCGCGAGCTGCGCCCTGCGACCGTCCACAGTGGCCCGCGCGCGGTTGACCGCGGCCAGCACCTCGCCGATGCTCGCCAGGATCTGCGTGCGGGTCGTGGTGTCGGCGGCGTCGAGCGTGCTGACGACCTCGGTCAGCACCTCCAGGCCGGTCTGCTGCTGCGCGAGCCGTTCACGCAACGGCCCGGCCTCGGCCGCGGTCTTCAGCTCCGCGGCCGCGATCTGCTCGATCTCCTCGTGATACTGGGCGAATGCGTTCTCACCGCTGAGGAACGCGACGGCTCGGCGTGCGGACGCGCCGAGCTCCTCGACCAGTTCGGCCTCTCGCCGGTCGATCTCCTCCAGATCGACGTACTTGAGGTCTTTGAGGGTGATCAGGCGGCCCTGGGCGGACCTGAGGTCGGCGAGCAGGCGGACCCACTCGTCTGCGCTTCGGGGAGCCGCCGACCTGGCCAGTCGGATGAGGCTGGCCAGCTTCTCCGCGGCCTCGTGCAGTTGCTGCGCGGCGTGCTCGGTGAGCGTGCGGACGGCCTCGAACTCGTCCAGCACCTGCTCGGCGGTGGCCCGGACGGCCAGGACGTCCTGCTTGAGCCCCAGCTCGTCGAGCCAGAAGACGCTGTCGACCACCCTGGTGCACAGGGCGATCAGGCCCTCGAACACCGGCGCGCTCGGGGTCGTCTCGGCGCTCATCCTGGTGATGGACAGGCAGTCCGAGATGCCGCGGACGAGCTCGGCGTTGCCGATGCGGGCGAGCGGGCCCGCCTGGTCCGGCAGGGTCTCGTCGGCCATGAACGGCGTGCGCCAGACCTGCATCGGGTGCACGCGCACCGGGTCGGAGCCCGTCTCGCGGAAGACCACCAGCGTGCCGTCGGCGAAGAGCGAGTAGCCGTGGCACGTGATCGGGGTGGCGACCTCCTTGCGGATCACGTTGTAGGGCAGCAGGAGGCTGCGGCCCTCGCGGCGGGCGTGGTAGACGAACAGCACGTCCTCGCCGTTCGCGGACTTGACGACCCGTTCGAACTCCAGCTCGTCGGTGTCGACGTCGAACGTCTTGTCCGCGCCCGTGACGAGGTAGTAGCCGCCGGGGAAGATGATCCCCTGGTCCTCCGGCAGCCGCTGGCACGCCTGGCCGATGCCGTCGAGCCTGGTGACGACCTTGGTGCGGGTGTTGAAGACCAGGTGCCGCCAGACCGTCTCCTTGTACGGCAGGATCTTGAGCAGGATCAGCGGGCCGACGCGAGCGTAGTGGATCTCGGCGTCCGCGAGGCTCTGCAACGGCTCGTCGACGGGCTCTTCGTAGACGCCCTCGCCGGACTCGGTGTTGTTCTCGACCTTGACGGTCAGCGTGCCGCCGACCGTCTCGACGAAGACCTCACCGTCGATCGCGATGTGCGGGTGCCGGCCGAGCACGTGCTGTTCGCGGGTCGTCTCGACCCACCTGAAGTCGTGCGAGGGCGGGAAGACGTGGTCGCGGTCGCCCCGGTTGTCGACGTAGGTGACGGTGCCGTCGACCTTCACGTCCCAGCGCAGGACGTGGATGTCCTCGATCCGCACGCCGGTCTGGAACACCGCGAGCAGCCGCTGCTCGACGATGCGCAGCTGGAGCAGCCGCGTCTCGCGGTAGTAGCGGTACAGCTCGGCGAAGTCGTTGAGGAACCTGGGGTCCCGCAGGAACTCCGCCTCGACCGCGGCGAAGTCCCTGCCGTGCGCCGCGAAGACGTCACCGACCTTGGTCTCGGGCTTGAGGCCCATGAAGACGTTGTAGCCGAACAGCATCACGTCGCCGAGCGCCACGATGTCCCGTGGCACGCAGTTGTTCTCGGTGCGGATGCGTTCGGTGGCGACGAGTTCGAGGGCCGTGCTGCCGAAGGTCTCGACGCGCTGGTCGTTCAGCGCCTCGGTGCTGCGGGCGAGCTCGGCGGCCTGGTCGGCCAGCCTCGCCCGCAGCACCTCGTAAGTGCCGGCGTCGAGAGCCGTCATGCGGTCTGGCCGTTGTTCTTGGCCATCTGGGTCAGCGCGATCGCCGCGGCGATGTTCTGCGCGTCACCCGTCGTGAACGAGCTGAGGATCTTGGTCAGGTCCTCCGGGAAGTTGTTCGTGCCGTCCATCCACTTGGAGCCCAAGGCCTGCACGACGTCGGAGTTGCCGACGAAGCTGTCGACCTGCTTGCCCGCCGTGATGGACGCGGCGATCTTGTCGAAGAACATCGTGTCGCCGCCGACGATGTCGATGTCGGCCTTCTCCAGGCCGGCCGCGAGGACCATGGCCTGGGCCTCGGCGACCTGGCGCTGCACGTCGATGCCCTTGAGGCGGATCTCCTTCTCGGCTTCGAGGCGCAGGCGGTACTCCTCGTGCTCGCGCGTGGCGGTGTCGAGCGCGGCCATGGCCTCCGCCTTGTGCGACAGGCCTTCCGCCTCGCCCTTGAGGCGTTCCTTGATGCCCTCGGCGTCGGCGAGCGCCTTCTCGCGGTCCACGACGGCCTCGGCGCGGCCCAGCGCCTCGGACGCGGCGGCGTCCCGTTCCTTGACCAGCGCGTCCGCCAGACCCTTCGCCGCGGCCTCGGCCTGCGTGCCCTCGGCGAGGCGGATCTTGGCGCGCGCGTCGAGGTCGGCGGCCTGCTGGCGCGACTCGGCGAGCACGACGGCCTCGCGGGCCTTGTGCTGCGCGGCCTGTTCCGCGGCCTCGGCGGCCTTGATGTCCTTGACGAGCGACTGCTGCGCCTCGGCCTCGGCCATGATCACGATCTGCTGGCGCTCGCGCTCGGCCTCCTCGACCGCGCGCAGGCGCTTGATGTTCTCCTCCTGCTCGGCCACCGTCTTCTCCACGGCGACGCGCTCGCGCACCAGGTCGGCGATCGCGCGGCGCTCGTGCTCGAGCTCCTTGTCCTTCTCGATCATGCGCAGCGAGGTCTCGCGCTCGCGGGCGATGACCTCCAGCAGGCGGTCCTTCTCGATGCGCTCGGTCTCGACGGCGATCACGCGCTCGCGGTTCTTCTCGGCGACGGCGATCTCGCGGGCCTTGTTCTCGGTCTGGATGCCGAGCTGCTCCTCGGTGCGGATGAACGCGGTGTTGGCCTTGAGGCGCTCCTCGGCCTGCACCTTCTGCGTCTCCGCCTCCTGCTGCGCGCGGGCGGTCTCGATCTCGCGCTTCTGCTTGATCTCCGCGTCGGCCTGGCGGCGTTCGAGTTCCAGGATCGCCTCACGCGCGCTGACGTTCTGGCGCGTGATCTCCTTCTCCTCGTTGCGGGTGAACTCGTTGGTCTTGACGTGCTCGATCGCGGTCAGCTCGGTGATCTTGCGGATGCCCTGCGCGTCCAGGATGTTCGCGGGGTCGAGCTGCTTGAGCGGCGTCTGCTCCAGGTAGTCGATGGCCGCGTCCTCGAGGCTGTAGCCGTTGAGGTCGGTGCCGATGACCTGCACGATCCGGTCGCGGAACTCGTCGCGGTGGGTGTAGAGGTCGACGAAGTCGAGCTGCTTGCCGACGGTCTTGAGCGCCTCGGAGAACTTGGCGTTGAACAGCTCCTGCAGCGTCTGCTCGTGGCTCGCGCGCTCGGTGCCGATCGCCTGCGCGACCTTGATGACGTCCTCGACGGTCTTGTTGACCCGCACGAAGAACGTGATGCGGATGTCGGCGCGGATGTTGTCCTTGCAGATCAGGCCCTCGTTGCCGGCCCTGCGGATCTCGATGGTCTTCACCGAGATGTCCATCGTCTCGCAGCGGTGCAGCACCGGGAGCACGACGGTGCCCGTGAAGGTCACGTCGACCTTGCGCATCTTCGAGACGATGAGCGCCTTGCCCTGCTCGCACTTCTTGAAAAGTCTGCTCAGCGTGATCAGTGCCAGGATCAGCACTACCGCGATCACGGCGATCAGCACGATCAACCCTGTGGAGATCGCACCCATGTTCAGCCCCCTGTGGTGATGTCCACGACCCAGAAGAACTCGCCGTCTGCGTCGTAGTCGAAGATCAACGCGGTCTGTCCCGCCCTGAGTTCGGTGCTCTGCGCCGCCCGCACCTGAACGACCGCCGTACCGCCGTCGTCGGCGGTCACCTCGGCCTGCCCGTACTGCTCGGTGACCCTGGCCGTCCGCACGATCGCGGTGCGGCCCACGAAGTCGTTGCGGGACGCCGGTTTCTCCGGTTTCGTCCACCTCTTGACCGGGATGAGAAGGATCCTGGTGACGAGCGCGCCCACGAGCAGGGCCCCGGCGAGGATCGCGTACCGGAGCTTGCCCTCGGGAGTGAGCACCGTGCCGACCAGTGCCGCGAACCACGTGATCACGACGAAGATCGAGATCGAGACCGGCATCACCGGGGCGTCGAAGTCCAGGCCCACCAGCGCCACCGTCAGCCAGTACGCCAGCACCAAGAGCAACAGGAAGCTGAACACCACTGTCGGAAACGCCAGCGCGGCAGCCAGGAACTCGGTCATCATCGCCCCCCTTCTCGTCATTCTGATGCGCCGACCGGCCGTTTCGTTGCACTTTCGGGAATGATCGATGGAAATCGATGGTTGGCGCGGTCATGGACATCGGGGTGCAGGGACTCAACGTCGGTGACGCTGCGAGGCCGGACGAGACGCGACGGCTCGCCCGACTGGCCGAATCTCTCGGCTACAGCTCTTGGTGGGCGTCCGATCACGTGGTGCTGCCGTCGCCGCGCGTGGACCCGTCACCGTCCGAACCGGACACGGTGTTCCTCGATCCGCTGACCCACCTGGGTTTCGTGGCGGCGGTCACGTCCACCCTGGAGCTGGCGACCGGGATCGTGATCCTGCCGCAGCGCAACCCGGTGGTGCTCGCGAAGCAGGTCGCGTCGCTCGACCTGCTCAGCGGCGGCCGGTTCACGCTCGGCGTCGGCGCGGGTTACCTCGAACCGGAGATGACCGCGGTCGGGGTGTCGTTCGCCGACCGCGGTGCCCGCACCGACGAGTACCTGGACGCGATGGACCAGCTCTGGCACGCGGACGCGCCGTCGTTCGCGGGCAGGTTCGTGTCGTTCTCCGGGATCGACGCCCATCCCCGGCCGTCGAACGTGCGGGTGGTCGTCGGCGGGCACAGCCCCGCGGCGTTCCGTCGGGCCGTGACGCGTGCGCAGGGGTGGTTCGGCATCGGCACCCCCGACGAGATCCGCGGCCACCTCGCGCGTTTCCCCTCCCGCCCCGACGGGTTCCGGATCAGCGTGTCCGCGCAGGTCCCGCTGTCGGCGCCGGTCGTGCGGGAGTACGAGGACCTCGGCGTCGACGAGCTGGTGATCTACCCGCCGCTGTTCGACGGCACGGTGGACGAGGTGCTGGAGAGGTACGCCGAGTTCACCGGCTAGCCTCGGACGTCGTGATCCCCGTAGTCGTGCTCGCCGGCTTCCTCGGTTCCGGCAAGACCACCCTGCTCAACCACCTGCTGCGCACGTCCGGCGGCACGCGGATCGGCGTCGTGGTGAACGACTTCGGGCGGATCAACATCGACGCGTTCGCCGTGTCCGCCCAGGTCGACTCGATGGTGTCGCTGTCGAACGGCTGCCTGTGCTGCGCGGTCGACGGCACCGAACTGGACGGGATGCTCTCGAAGCTGGCCTCGGCCGACCTGGACGTCATCGTGATCGAGGCGTCCGGCCTGGCCGAGCCGGCGGCGATGGTGCGGATGGTGGTGCAGGCGCCCGGTGTGTCCTACGGCGGGCTGATCTACGTGGTCGACGCGGTGGAGCTCGACGCCGTGCCGCACCTGGAACGCGATCTCGCGCTGGCCGACCTGGTGGTGCTGAACAAGGTCGACCGCGTTCCGTCGCCGCCGTCGCTGCCCTGCTCCGCGCCGGTCGTGCCGGTGACGTACGGGCAGATCGACCCGGCGTTGCTGTTCGAGGTGCGCCCGCCGGACCTGGGACCGCGGCAGCTGTCGTTCGACGACCTGGACGACCACTCGACGCACGCGCACGCCTCGTACGACAGCGTGTCGTTCGAGTCCGCGGAGCCGTTGCACCCCAAGCTGTTCATGGACTTCCTCACGGCGCGGCCCGAGGGGTTGTTCCGCGCCAAGGGTTTCGTGCGGTTCCCGCTCGGCACGTTCATGCTGCACACCGTCGGCGCCTACGTGTCGTTCGAACCCGTCGACGAAGCCCCGACGCAGCTGGTGCTGATCGGGGCGGGCATCGATCCGGAGGCGTTGACGGACTGGCTGATGGCGTGCGAAGCGGACGGACCGGTCACCGAACAGGACATGCTCTGGGTGCTCCGGTACGCCCGCTGATCTTCGCTACTTCTTGCAGAGCGCGGTGTCCATCACGTCGTACATCCGCTGGAACTTCCGCATCGGGTCGTCGCCGAACGTCCCCGGCAGCGCGGTGATGGTCATCGCCGCGTGCCTGCCGCCGTCGGTCGCCCCGCCGAACGACGCCCAGCCGTGGATCGACCCGCCGTGGCCCCACCAAACCCCGCCGCAGCTGAGCTCGGTGCTCTCCAGGCCGAGCCCGTAGGCGCTCTTCTCGTCGATCGCGACGGTCCTGCGCATCTCGTCGAGCTGCGGCTTCGCGAGCAGGCCTCCGTTGAGGAGCGTCTTGAAGAACTTGGCCACGTCGCTGGGCGTGGACACCATCGCACCGGACGCCCACGCCGCCGACGTCTCGATGTCGGTCGCGTCGACGACCTGCGACTTCGGGTCGAGCAGGTCGCTCAGCGCGAAGGCCTGCGCGTGGCGGCCGCGGATGCGCTGCTCGCCCTGGCTCGGCCAG
This sequence comes from Lentzea sp. HUAS12, assembly GCF_024125735.1. Taxonomy (NCBI): domain Bacteria; kingdom Bacillati; phylum Actinomycetota; class Actinomycetes; order Pseudonocardiales; family Pseudonocardiaceae; genus Lentzea; species Lentzea sp. HUAS12. The sequence continues at coordinate 7,422,686 of NZ_CP099738.1, read as the reverse complement.
TAGGTGTCCTTCAGACCGGCCTGCTTGACGACCTCGTCGATCGCCTCGCCGACCGGGCGCCCCGTCACCTTCTGGATCAGCAGGCCGGCGACGACGTAGTTCGTGTTGCTGTACTCGTACTTCTCGCCCGGCTGGAAGCTCGGCGCCTTGGCCAGCGCGGCGTCCAGCAGGTCGTGCGGCGCGAAGTACCTGTTCCGGACGTCGGCGATCTTCGGCACCCCGACGTCGACCACGTAGTCCGGCAGGCCGCTGGTGTGCTGCAGGACCTGGCGCACGGTGATGTGGCCGTCCTTGATGTGCGGCACGTACCTGTTCACCGGTCCGTCGAGCTCGACCTTGTTCTCGCCCACCAATTTGAGCGTCGCGACGGCCACGAACGACTTGGTGATGCTGCCGATCCGCACCTGGCCGTTGACCGGAGCGTTGCCCCGCGCGAGGTTCCGGCCGTTGACATGGGCTTCGACCCCGGGCGACTTCTCCTGGACGATCTGGTCGAGCTGTTGCGGCACGAGCAGGGCGAGCGCGGTCAACGCCGCCACGGCGATCACTTGGCACCGCACAAAGCAGCGTCCACAGTGGCCAGAACCGCGTCGTGCGCCTTGCCGGCTTCCTCGGGCGTGTCCTGGAAAGTACCGGGCAGCGCCGTGACGGCGACCGTGAAGGCCCGGCCGGATTCCGTGACCCCACCACGCGTCTCGAAGCCGTGGATGTCCCCGCCGTGGCCCCAGGAGACCCCGCCGCAGGACAGCGGCGAGCTGGCGATCCCGAGCCCGTACCGAGCACCCGGCCACATCTCACCGGCGGTGTCGACGGTCTTCTGCATCTCCTGGACCTGCGCCCGCGGCACCAGCTCGCCCTTCAGCAGCGCGCGGTAGAAGGAGTTGAGGTCCTTGGTCGTCGAGATGATCTGGCCGGCGGCCCAGCCCCAACTCGGGTCCATCTCGGTGACGTCCTCGATCCCGTTGCCGGTCTTCGAGTACCCCTTCGGGTGCTTGCCGCGGATCGTCTCGTCACCGACACCGGGCCAGTAGGTGTCCTGGAGCCCGGCCTTCTTGATCACCCGGTTCTCGACCACCTCCGCGACCGGCCGTCCGGTGACCTTCTGGACCAGCAGACCGAGCAGCACGTAGTTCGTGTTGCTGTACTTGAACTTCTCGCCAGGCTCGTTCGTGACGGGGTTCGCGTTGCCGACGTCGAGCAGCTCGCGCGGCTCGAAGTAGCGGTGCCGCACGTCCTCGAACTTCTCGAGCCCCAGGTAGCCCGTGTAGTTGGCGAGGCCGCTGGTGTGGTTCAGCAGCTGGCGGACCGTGATCCGGTCGTCCTTCACCGCGCCGGGCAGGTAGTGGTTGATCGGCTTGTCGAGCTCGACCTTCTTGTCCGCCACCAGCTGCATGACCGCCACGGCGACGAACGCCTTGGTGTTGGATCCGGCGCGCACCTGCCCGTTCTTCGGCACCGGCGTCCGCTTCCCGAGCTCGGCCGTGCCCGACGTGTAGGCCGTGGCCCTGCCGTTGGCCTCGGTCGTCGTGCCGAGCGCCGCCGGGAACCGGTGCTCCTTCGTGAGCCCGTCGAGCTGTTTCTGCGCGCTGCCCGCCGGCGCGGCCATGACCGTTCCCGCTCCGGTGAACAGCATGGCCGCCGCCAACACGCCTACCAGCGTCTTCTTCATCCTGTGCCTCCCCTTGCCGTGGTGAGGACAAGATTTCCGCTTCCGGGGGTCTCGGCGCAGTCGCGCACACTTCCGTTCTCGAGGTGGAGCAGGCTCTACCTCAGTACCGGACGCTGCTCTGCAGCAGCGGCGGGTAGACCGCGGAGTGCTCGCCGTCCACCGTCGTGCCGGCGAACTGCAACATGGCCCTCAACTCGCCGTGGAGGTTCGCCGGGTAGTTGAGATCAGGCCGCGACACGGCGTCGAGGGTCGCGAGCTGGTCTGCGGTGAGCGTCACCTCCTCGAGGTTGCTCTCGAGGTGCTCCAGCTTCCGCGCCCCGATGATCGGCACCACGGTCCCCTCACGCTGCCGCAACCAGGCCAGCGACACAGCTGCCGCAGTCGTTCCGGTCTCGTCCGCGATGGCCGTGACGACGTCGATGACCTTGAACTCGTCCTCGGTAGGCGGGTTGACGAACTTCGCCCGCTCCGAGTCCGCGACCTGCACGTCCCGCCGGTACTTGCCGCTCAGGAACCCGTTCTTGAGCGGACTCCAAGGCACGAGCGCCATACCCGCGTCCCTGGCCAGCGGCGCGACCTCCCCCTCCACCGTCCGCGCGAGCAACGAGTACTCGACCTGCAACGCGATCAGCGGCGTCCAGCCGTTGAGGACGGCCATCGTCTGGGCCTGCGCCGTCACCCAAGCGGGCACGTTCGAGAACCCGATGTACCCCACCTTGCCCGATCCCACCAGGTCGTCGAGGACCCGCATCGTCTCCTCGACGGGGGTGTTCCGATCCCAGTTGTGCATCCAGTAGAGGTCGAGGTGGTCGGTCTGCAAACGCCGGAGCGTCTGCTCGAGCTGCCTGCGAATGGAGCTCCGCCCCGCCCCACCACCGTTCGGGTCACCGGGGTGCATGTTGAAGAAGAACTTGGAGGCCAGCACCACCCGATCCCGGCCACCGTTGCTCCGGAAGAAGTCGCCGAGGATCTTCTCCGAGTGCCCGTTGGTGTAGAAGTTGGCCGTGTCGACGAAGTTCCCGCCGCGGTCGAGGTAGGTGCGCAGGATCTTCTCGGACTCCTCGACGCTCGCGCCGGCGGCCCCGGGGTCCTCGCCGAAGGTCATCGCGCCGAGGGCGAACGGGCTGACGCGGAGGCCGGAGCGGCCCAGGGTGACGTAGTGGTCGAGCGGCATCTTCGTGGCTCCTTCTGGTCGTTCGCTGTGCCTCCAATTCCAGCGTTCTGGGGGGTCGGGGCGGTACGACGATCCAGCTTCGTTCTTGCCTGATCCTCTCTTTGGGAGTGGATTGGGGGCCGTGACCGTGAGGTTGGCAACCCGGAGGACATGCGGGGGTGGAGATCGGTAGGCTGTCCCGGCGAGGGCTGCTAGCTCAATTGGCAGAGCAGGAGACTTTTAATCTTCGGGTTCAGGGTTCGAGTCCCTGGCGGCCCACCAAACCCCCAGGTCACAGGCCTGGGGGTTTCGCTTTGGAAGATCACTGATACGCCTTTGATGCGCTTTACTCGCTGACTCTCAATCTGCGCACTCGGTCGGTTCGCCCTGCTCAGGCCGGTCAAGCGCCCCTTCCAACGCATCAGCCGCCTTCCGATCGACCGCCTTTCGGGCCAGGTAGGTGTCCTGGGTCATGGACGGCCGAGCGTGGCCGAGCTGGTCCGCGACGACCCGCGCGGAGAGCCCCGCCTCATCGAGGATGGTGGCCGCCGTCTTGCGGAAGACGTGCGAGGTCACCCACGCGAACTCGTCTCCTCCCCGAGCCTTCCGGATGTCCCTGCGAGTGTTCGACGGGTCCCGCAGGCCACCCAGGCTGTTCGGGAAGACCGGCCCGTTCGGGAACAGCGTGGCCGCACGACGCCGCCGCAACATGTCGAGCGCCCACCTGGGCAGCGGAAGCGTCCGCTCTCCCGCCTCCGTCTTGGTCGACTTCCTGATCAGCCCGAGCCCACCGGCCCGGATGACCGTGTAGTTCACGTCGACCGTTCCGGCCTCGAAGTCGACGTCCTCCCAGTAGACGGCCAGCGCCTCACCGATCCGCACGCCCGTGGCCATCATGAACCGCGACAGGTCAGGCAGGTCCTTCCGAACCGCCGCCGGGTCGGACTCCAGCATCTCCAGCCACAACAGACGCTCCTCCCGCGTGAGCGCCCTGGGGCTTTTCTTCCGGCCGCTCTCCAGCGGGTCCGTGTCCCGGACGGGGTTCGTGTCGAGCGCCCGATCCCGCACCGCGATCCGCAGGGCACCCGAGATCACCGAGCGCGCCGTCTTGGCACTGTCGACGCCGACCGACCTCCACAGCGCACCCAGGAACGCATCGATCCGGGCGACCGTCATCTCACGAATCCGCAGCTCACCGAGGCCCGGAAGGACATGCCGGCCGAGGATGCTCCGGTAGGTGTCGAGGCTGCTCGGCGACCGCTTGCCCATGTCCACGAGCTTCTGGAACTTCACCTGCCACGCTTCGAGCGCGTCCTTGAACCGACTGTCTGGCGTCAACGAGTCTCCCGCCGGGCCTTTGCGCTCAGCGAGCGCCTTCTTGAGCCTCCGCTCAGCCTCAGGCTTGGTCTTCCCCCTGCGAAGCACCGGCCGCGTCTTACCGTCGAAATCGCGGTAGTTCGCGACGGCTACCCAGCCGGACTCCGTTTGACTGCAACGAATCTTGCCGTACGTGCCGATGTCGAGCGGCGGACGAGCCATCAGGCCGCCTCCTCAAGCAGGTGCTCGAACCAGCTCCGCACCTCGGACGGCAGGTACCGCAGGTGCTTCCCCAAGCGCCGTGCGGGCGGGCCGTAGTTCTTGGTCCTCCAGCCGTAGAGCGTGTGGACCGGGACGTTCAGGTAGGCAGCAACGTCGCTGACTGTCCACAGTGGCTCGAACTGGTGTGTCTCCATGATGTTCCCCCTTCAGATCAAGCAGCGTGCGAAGTTGCCGAACTCCCCGGAGGTCCGGCAGATGCGAGCAGCGCGGCCGTGTATTCGGCCTTCCACCTCCGCCGCTCAGCGACGGCACTCAGCAGCAGGTGTGCTCGAGGCGGCACGTTCGGGTCGCCGGGCTCGACGTTGTTCCAGACGACCCGTTGCGGCTGGTCCTCGGGCTTGATGCCGACGTCCGCGAGCAGTTGCCGAACGAACGTCTTCCGGTCGTGCTTGTGGTCGGCGAGCGACTTCCCGGACCACTTCCGCGACACGAGCACCCGCCGCCCAGCAACGCCGAACGTGGTCCGCTTGTGCGCCTTCCCCTTGCACTTGCCAGGCACCGTGGACAGCCGAGCCCCGCGAGGCTGGACGCCATAGAGCAACCAGACCGGACACTGCGGCGAGCAGGGCGTGACCGCGAGCTCAGCGCAAAGGCGTTCGGCGTGGTCCTCCTGGCGGGCGGTCTGCGCCTCGAAGCACTCGTTGATGCTCTTGGTGAGGTACTTCGTCAGGTAGCCGATGTGTCGGCCAGCCTCTTCAGTCCCGCCGAGAATGCCCTTGGAGTGCACCTGCACCCCGAACCGCGCCACATGGGCGGGCCGTTCCACCTGGTCGAGCGCGTCGTCCCAGGTAGGCAGGGCCTTCCGCGTCTGCGGATCAACGAAGCCCTTGGCCCGCACGTCCCACACCGGCAGGTTGTCGCCGCCGTACTTGATCTCGTCATGCTCAGGCCACCAGACTTGGTGGTACGTGGCCTCAGCAACCGCCCGCAGCTCCGCCCGCGAGATCGAGCCCCGAACCGCCGCGTGCCAGTGCGGAGCCAACCGCTTCTGAGGCTCGACAGTCGAGAAGTACTGGACCTCCCAGCCGACACAGCGCCGAAGGTTCTGGACGAACCGATCGAGCAGCGCCGCGAAGTGCACCGCGTCCCGAGCCGCACGCCGGTAGTTGTAGGTCGCCGGGTCAACAGGCGTGCCGTCGCTGCGCACCTTGCCGTAGGTGTCCAGCGTCAGCGTGAGGAACGTCGAAGGCTGGTACTTGCCCCCGAACACCTTCCCGACCGTGCGCTTGCTGACCGGCCGCCGAGGCAGGTTGGGCGCGTCCTGCCGCCGCCTGGTCGACCGCTTTCGAGCCGCCTTGAGCGGCACTTCCAGGGAGGGGAGTGAACCGCGGACTCCGAGTTGCCGAAGTTCGGCGTCGACCTCTGCGACCTCCTCCCGGACCTCCTCAGCTCCGACCTCGTCACCCTCATCGAGGGCCAGGCGGAAGGCCTTCACGAGGTCAGCCCGATAGGCGGTCAGCTCCCGCTGATCGTCGCTCGGAGCGTCCGGCGTGAAGTCGGGCTCTTCGGTGAGGTGCCATCCCTCGCGGCACTGCGCCATCCGCAGACGCCGGTTCTTCTCCGCGCAGGTGGGACACACGCTGGCCACGGTCGAGCCGCATGGCACCGGGACGATGTCGACGCGTCCGGTGTCGAGATCGATCCGTTCCTTGGCCAACGGGCGGACGCAGACGCCATGCTCCTCAGCGACGGCCCGAGCGATGTCGAGCGCGGCCGGCTGCTTCATCCGCTCCGAACGGGTCAGGTACTCGGTCACGCCGCCGCCCTCCCTTCACCGCTGGTCGGGAACTCGTGCACGGTCGCCGGAGCGAAGTAGACGCCCAGCTCGACAAGGTCCGCGTCCGTGACGTGGAAGGCCCTCGCACGCTCGGGTTCGCGCTGCCCGTCCTCCTTGAGCCAGGCGACACCAGGTGTGTTTTCGCTGATCTCGTGAGCGGCCGCGCCCCGTTGCCGAACGCCATCGCCCAGCACCATGTCCACCTGGACCGGCTCATCCAGCCGCAGCGCAACACGCGTGGTGAACAGGTGTCGGAAGGAGACGACCTCCTTGCGCGGGTCCTGGACGAGGCCGACGACGGCGTAGCCAGGAGCGCGTCCCTGCGAGGTGATGGTCTGGACGGCCCGCGTCGCACGCTCGCGGAGGTTCCGGTCAGGCTGGTAGGCGATCAAGTCGGCCAGCTCATCGACGATCAGGACCGTGAACGGCTCACCCGTGCCACGTGCCCACAAGCGCCGGATGCCCCGGTAACGCGCCGCGCGTTCCTTGACCTCTGCGGCGATTTCTTCAAGCAGGGCAACAGCTTCCGGGCCGTTGTCGTAGATCACCTTCTCGAACGCGTCCGGACATTGACCCAGCTCCATGCCGCCCTTGGGGTCGATCCCGACGAGCCGGACCATGCCAGCCTTGATGGCCGGGGCGAGCTGCCAGACGATCGACCAAAGCACCGAGCCCTTGCCAGCGCCGGGCACCCCGACGACCAGGACCTGAGAGCCGAGCAGCTTCAGCCGCCAGGGCTTACCGGTCTCGGTACGGCCGACGACGACGCGCTTCAGGTCAACATCGCCGACAGCGACAAGCTGCGGCACCGCGACCGGACGCGACAGCGGATCGGAGTGAATGAAGTCGAGCTCAAGCACGCTCGGCCGCAGCACCCGCACCCGACAAGACCGTGCGTTGAACGAGTGCGCCAGGTTGTCCCGCCGAGCTTCCCATTGCTCCGGAGACTGAGCCGGGATCATGCGAACCCGGACCTTGTCCCGCCAGCCCTCCGACCGGACGCGGCGCAGCTTCGGGCGGTACTCCCTGCCTCGGTTGTCCTTGGCCAGCTCTGCCAGCCGCATCACGGTGCGCCAGTGCGGCACGTAGACCGTGAGCCTCCGCCACTCGGTCAGGACGCGGTACCAGCCGTGCCGCAGGAACGAACCACGATCGAGGCCGTACCAGACCGTCAGAGCACACACGAGCGACAGCAGGGCCAAGACCAGCGGCGACAACCCGAATTGGCGATAGCCGATATAGCCGCCGAGGCAGGCCGTGACCGCGACCGGGTACCGAACCGCCACGAGGACGAGCTTCACGGCCAGTCGGCCGGCGAGCCAGATCAACGCGAACGGCGCGAGCACGACCTTGATACAGCCGGGCAACCACACCCACCACGGGACCTGCGGACGTGCGCCTTCGAACGGTGCGGGATCGACCCAACGGTTGCCCTTCATCGCGCACCGCCAGAGCACTTGAGGCACTGGAAGACAGTGCCAACGCTCGGGATGCGTCCAACGGGTCGAAACGCTCCCGACTCCGTCGTGTGCTGCGTCTTGCAGGTCAGGCACTCGAAGCCCTCAGCCTGCGCGGCCGTGAGTTCCAACGTCTCCAGGCTGCCGCCGTCGAGCATCACGACGTAACTGGAGACGGTCTGCTCGTTGGAGATCATTCGATCCCACAGCAGTTGCTTTGTAGCCCTGTCTGGCGCGGGAATGCGCCCAGGCTCTACGCTCATCTTGTTCACTCCTGAGTTGGGTGGACAACGCAGGAGCGGCGAGGTTGGTAGCCGGGTTCCGCTCCTGCGTCTCACGTTCTCTTTGCGCCGCAACAAGATGTGCGGCATCGCCACGTGACCCAGCGGAGTCACGCGCTCTATCCAATAAGGACTTCTACTAGTTCTTCGCGGTCTTCGTGACCTTGATCGCCTCCCCCTTCTCGCGCTCACGGTTCGCCCAGTACATGGCCTCGTGGTGGTGGCTGCGATCGGTCTCGGCGACGCGGGCGTAGATGGCGGCCGAGCGGAGGTAGTAGTCCCTCAGCACCTCGGGCGCGGACTTGGGATTGGGCAGGAGCTTGCTCAAGACGTCGTGCGCCTCGCTCAGCGTCCGAGCCTGTTCCGCCAGCCCCCAGTGCATGGCATTAGCCGTGGACATCGGGAGCCTCCTCCGCGAGGGCGTGACGCCCCTCCTGGTCGCCGAGGTGGTCAGCCAGCTTGGCCGCCTCCCGCGACAACTCCCGGCAGAACCGCATCAGCACGTCCGAGCCGCCGGGGAAGGGCGGGAGTTGGATCGCGATGTTGACCGGGTCGAGGTAGATGGCCAGCGCCGGGACCTCAGGCGTCACCCGGATCATGGCCGCGCCCGCGTCTTGGCCGGGCGTGCAGGTGGCGTTGAACCCCATCACTGACCACCCCGCGCCGCATCGAGAGCGGTCTGTCCCTCAGCGACAGCCTCAGCAAGGCGAGGCAGTGCCTCCGCGTCGACCACCAGGACTGCCGGGAACGCGTTGCCCAGCCGGAACTCGACCCGTCCAGCGAAGACGAGCGGTTCCACCCGGATCGGCAGGTTCGCCGTCAGGTGCAGGCGCATCAAGTCGGCCACGGATCACGCCGCCTTAGGTGCGGGCTTAGCCGCCACGGCCGCCTTCATGCCGGTGGCGCGCAGGCTGTAGCCCAGCTTCGCTCGGCAGCGGTGACGCTCACCGACGTGGCCACCACGGCAGCCCTTGTCATCGATCCACGGCGTGACCGTCAGCCCCTCGAACACGGCGGGCCGGATGTCCGTGCCGGGGATCGCCTCAGGCGGAACGGGCCGGTGGGGTGCGGAGATCTTGACCGTGACCGCCGCGTCCGTCTTGCGCTCCGCCGCCTGGTCGATCACGAGGACTGACCACACGAGCTGCCCATTGTCCTTGTCGACCTCCTGCTCGACGGGGAGCCCCTTGGCGCGGTCCTCAGCCGACTGGAACTTGAGCACCGGCTCGACGCCCATCACGAGCGCGCCCCTCGGGAACACGAAGTCGTGACCCGCCGGGAGCCTGCTCCCACCTGTGATCGCCATCGTCGTTCTCCTGTCGTTCGTGCCGGTCGGGGCTGTTCCCCGACGTTTCGACACCTACGACTTTCGACGAATCGGCAGGACGTCAACACCACACATCAGGACAACTACAGACGTCTCGGCTACATTGAAGTCGTCCCTAGTTGTACGGAGGATGGGTCATGCCGAACCAGCGCCTGCGGGATGCGTTGCTGCGCAACACTTTGGGCTTCGATGAGGTCGCCAAGGCAACCGGCGTAGACCCGAAGACCGTCGAACGGTGGATCACGCAGGACCGGACGCCGTACCCGCGCCACCGGCACGCCATCGCCGCGATGGTCCGCGAGACCGAGACCTACCTCTGGCCGGACGCCGTCGCGCCGGAGAAGAAGAAAGAGATCAACGAGTCCGAGGTCGTCCAGGTCTACGCACACCGCCACGCCGTGCCGCAGGACATCTGGGGGCACCTGATCGAACAGTCCAAGATCAGCATCTCGATCCTGGTCTACGCCGGCATGTTCCTCGTGGACAACCCCGCCCTGATCAAAACGCTGCGCCAGAAGGCAGAGAACGGCGTTCGGATCCGGTTGCTGCTCGGAGACCCGGCCAGCCGGGAGGTCGCACGCCGCAGCGAGGAAGAGGGCATCGGCAAGACCACGCTTGGCGCGAAGATCCGGAACGCCCTCGCGATCTACAAGCCGCTGGCCGAGGTGCCCGGCGTTGAGATCCGACTTCACGGCACGACGCTCTACAACTCGATCTACCGCTTCGATGACGAGATGCTCGTGAACACGCACGTGCACGGCTTCATGGCAGCTCACGCCCCGGTCCTGCACCTGCGGCGACTGTCCGGGGGCGACTTGTTCGAGACGTACGCCGAGAGCTTCCAGGGCGTCTGGGATGGCGCGAAGCAGCCGAAGTGGTAGGCAGGTAGGCATGGCTCGCACTGATCACTACAACGACCCGAACGCACCGAAGGCGACCAACATCGTCGTGGCGGTGACGGCGTTCGTGCAGGACGAGCAAGGCCGGCTGTTGATGATCCGGCGCACCGACAACGACCTGTACTCGATCCCCGGCGGAGCCCAGGACGTCGGCGAGACCATCGGCCGCACCGTCGTTCGCGAGGTCAAGGAAGAGACCGGCATCGACGTCGAGCCCGTCGACATCATCGGCGTTTACTCCGACCCCGCCCACGTCATCGCCTACACGGACGGAGAGGTACGTCAGCAGTTCTCCATCTGCTTCCGGGCACGGTTGATCGGTGGGGAGCTGCGGACCAGCGACGAGTCCAGCGAGGTTCACTGGGTGAGCCGCGGAGACCTTGACGCGCTCAACATCCACCCGTCTATCCGGCTTCGGATCGAGCACGGGTTCGAGAAGCGCGCGACGCCCTACTTCGCCGTGTAGTCGACTCCCGCCGCACGTAGCCGTTCCTCGGTGCGCTCAACCGCACCAACCAGTTCAGGCTTGGCCTGCCGAATGAAGAAGGTCACCAGGTCTTCCGGGCCGTAGCGCTTCTGAATCTCCTCAATCCGGTCGTGCACACTCGTAGGTTCACCGTCTGGCGTAGTGGTCATATCGGCCCACCACAGCGCATCCCGAACCGCCGTCTGCTCATCTGTCCACGCAGCCAGATCCGCAGACATCCCCCGCAACTCAGCCTCCCTGTAGGCGCATGAGTGATGCGCCACCAGGCCGCATAGGCGAGTTGACTCCCCGAGTTCTCTCAGAAACACTGCCCCATCCAGCGGATGGAATCCCGTTAGCGCGAGATTCGGCGCGTATCCGATATCATGAAGAACAGAAGCCGAGACAAGCAACTCGCTTTCCTTCGCAGAAAAAAGTGAAGCTGCTTCTGCCGCTCGTTTGGCAACCCCTTGAACGTGCGCCCACCGACGAGGTAGCGGCCCCATCAAAATATCCTGCGCCAACTTGAAAGCCCGCATCTCGGTCGTCACACGTAGAAGCATACATCCGTGAGTCGATACGAGTGGATGATGGCAAGTGAAGCAAATAGTTCTACTTACTTCAATTATCGAGACTTCGCAGTTGTGATACATGCGTTCGCCGCCGACCCTCGCCCCTACTCCGATCGGGTGAAGGTTAGTCACACGTGAAACTCTGCGCGTACTCCAGCGATATCCCAGCTACGCTGGCTCGACCTGAGACCAGCAGAGGTGGAGCGCCCAGAATGGCATGGATCAAGTCGGTCACATTTACTGGACTTGCGGGCAACAATAAGGAAAGGACGATCAAGTTCAACCGCGATGTAAACATCATTTGGGGTCTCAACGGATGCGGAAAGACATCCCTATTGAAGATCTTGCATGGTGCAATGCTTCGCTCAACAGACGAGCTCTCACGAGTTCACTTTCGATCCGCAAGCGTCGAAATTGTGTCGGGCGATCACACTTTTGTTCGCTCCATCAGAAGGCCTACTGAAGAGGAAGTAGAGCAGGAGAACCTCTTCGAAATTAGCGAAATGGAGCGCTCCCGACTTAGCCCAGCAGAGCGAGCCAGGCGTACCCGCGCAGGAAGATGGCAGACCGAGCCGGCGACCCAGGACGCATTGAAAGCTCAGTTCGATCACCGCTATCTACCGGTTTCCAGGCTTTCCGGCGTAATGCCTGCCGATGTTCGTTATCGACTCGCCCGAGCAGAGAGGCCAGACCGTGGCGGCGAATCGGAGTTCTGGGACGAGCTATTCGCTGCGGCCTTGCAAGAAACATGGCGCGACTACGCCACACAGGAACTCGAAGTAATTCGACAGATCCAACAACGTGGCCTAGCAGATGTTTTGACCGCTGTAATCGGCAGAGAGGAGGACGGGGAAACATCCAAGACCGAACGGCCTATTAACGCTAGAGAAGCCTCGCGTGCCGTATCGCGATTCTTCAAGAGCCAAGACATCCGACTCCCGGAGGAATCGATTCGGCGTCTAGTTCAGGAATATGCCGAGGATGCGGTGCTTCGTGACGTCGTCGCCCAGATTGTCGAGGTTCAAGAGAAGGTCGACGCTGCCCAAGAGCCAACTAGGAAGATCGAGAAGCTGGTTGCAGACCTCTTCTCAGGCGACAAACGAGCCCACTTTCATGCCGGTCGGCTCATGATCACACTGGGCAAGAAGCCATTGGGAATCATGTCGCTGTCCAGCGGAGAAAAACAGCTTCTTCGACTCTTTGTTGAATGTCGAGTAGCCGGAACCGGCGCCATCATAATCGATGAACCCGAACTCTCCATGCACGTCGACTGGCAACATTTTCTCATTGAGTCCATGCAGTCGATCAATCCGGACGCTCAAATCATCGTGGCCACGCACTCACCTGAAGTAATGGCTCGGGTGCCAGACGAGAAGGTATTCCAGCTCTGATATGACAAAACTGGCCTACAGCCCGCAGTCGGTACGGCGCAGGATGCTAATGAGCACTGCGCAGATATTTGTTGTTGTCGAAGGAACTGACACGGATCGATGGTTCTATGATCAACTGTGCGCGCAAAGTCCCCTACTGAAGCGCAATCGCTGGCTAATATGGCCGGTTGAGCAGTTCACCCGACACCTTTCCAATGCAGCCCGCAAAGGAAAGAACGCTGTGCTTGAACTTTTTACACAAGCACGTAACGGCGGATACCTTCGCGTCGTCAACGGTTCCAAGAGCTGCAGTCTCTTGTTCTGCGCAGATGCTGACCTAGATCGCTTCATTGGAGGAATGAAAAGATCCAACCACCTACACTACACAAAGCTGCCCGACGTCGAGGCCGAGGTAATAAAATACTGTAGCCTAACGCGCGCTCTAGCCTCTCTGGCATCTATACCAGCATCAGAGGCAGACGACATCTTGAAACAGTCAGGAGATTTCCACAAAACTCTTGGCGTAGCGTATACCGACCTGATCTCGCTCTATTGTGCAGCCAAGAAACTAGGCGCACAGCGCGTTCCTACTCTCCCAAAGCCTGAGGATGCCCGCGAATTTCCTTCCGATCGCCTTGCTGGCACCGAATTTGCCTACGAATACAAGCTCGTACAGGCGAGCGCAGATTGTCGACCAGACGAGTTTGACACCCAATTCAAGGAGTTTCAGAGTAAGTTTCAGGCCTTAGCGTCAGCCAGAAAGAGCCATTCTTTCCTTAAGGGAAAGTGGATCCGCGACTATCTTTTCTTTGAGCTCAACGAGCAACTCAAGTCCAGGAGTCTCCCCACCATCAGAGCCAAGGACGCAATTACTGCAGTCCTTCGTGCGTGCTGCGCACCCCAAGGAGTCAGCGCTCGCATGTTCACCGAACGATTGGCGACAATTCTGGCTTGATCTGCCGAATTCCGCTCTTCAGGATCAAGGCCGCCGCAGGCGGCACGCTCCGCGCATACGGCGAACACCTTCCATCCCGGCACTCCCGGCATCCGCTTCGCTGCGCCGGTCGGCCGGGCGGCGCTGCGCGCCGTCCTCCGGCCTTGGCCCCAGCCGACGAGCTGACCCGCACAGCCATGTCGGCCAGCAGCTCCCTACGAGCGCCGTCAGAGTCACTGCGGATTGCTGGTCCTGGCGCTCGACTGCCGCGACGGCTGCGCCGCCTTGCCACCGATCAGGCACCGGTCAAAGCAGCGGGGCGCCTCGACGAGCACCAGGTCAAGCCACACCCGACGCCGCGAGCGTGACAACGGCCGGCGGCACCGCGTCAAGGCTGGAACGAGCACCTTGACACAGCACCACCGGCCGCGTCCGAGGCTCAGTGTCGGGATGATGGCAGGGGTGTGGACGGTCCAGAAGGACCAAGATCATGATGCGCTTTAGTCTCGTAAAACGTCGATAAACGTCGAGAAGCGACTGTCCACAGTGCTTAGATCAAGACTGCATCCGCGCAGGTAGCGAGCACTGTCGAGGAAGATCGACGAACAACGCCAAGCGAGTGCTCTTACTCTTCGGGTTCAGGGTTCGAGTCCCTGGCGGCCCACTGAACGCCCAGGCCAACGGCCTGGGCGTTCCTCATGCCCGGAGCGCTGGCATACCTTTGATGCGCTTTACCCCCTGGCTCCCAAGCTGCGGCACGAGGCGAACCGTCCTCGAACTGGTCGTCCAGCATGGGTCACGGCGCTCGACGGCCGCGGCGCCCTGCCACGCGTCAGGGCCCGCCACAGGCTGAGAGCCCGTTGTCTACGCCTTGCTCGCCACCACCATGTAGTTCTCGGCCTCGAGGTTGAACGTGCTCATTTCCGTCCGGAGTCCGACCCGGCGCAACTCGGCTTCGAGCTGTTCGTATCGGTAGGGCCAGCTCGACAGCAGTTCCGAGCGGGCCAGAACCGACCCAGCCGCATCCAGTTGCGCGATCGCGATCTCGATGTGGTGCTCGTCCTCCCAGTTGGACGCAATGTTCCAGCGGTAGATCACGACGGCATCGCGACCGTTTCGGCGGACGAGTCGGTCACTGATTTCCAGCCGGGAACCTCTGGCCCTCACGAGTTCCCAAGTACGGGAAGTGAGTACCAAGCGACCGCCGCGGCGCAGAAGCCGTGACATCGACTCCAGGGCAGCGATTCTGCCTCGCGAGCCCTCGGCATGGTGCAGCGAGTTGCCAACGCAGAAGACCATGTCGAAGGTGTCGTCATCGAAATGGTCGGGCAACTCCTGCCAGTCCGCCCGCACTGTCCGGACCGGAGCCCTGAACTGCTCAGACAACTCCGCAGTCCGACGAACCATCGCTTCACTGGCGTCAGTTGCGACCACGTGCATGCCTAGACCGGCGAGGCCGACTGCCAGCTGTCCAGTTCCGCACGAACAATCGAGGACGTGAGCGTTCGACGGCAGGAGGCTGAGGACGTCATCGAACGACGCGGCGAACTCGGCCGGAGCCAGCTTCACATCGGAGATCAGCCACTCGTACACCTCGGCAAGCGCGTTATAGCCACTCACGACTGCTACCTCCGTCACACGTCAAACTCACGGTGGCATCAGTACATCAGCGGAGTAAGTCGGTCACCAATCTTTTTTTATGAAAGGCAACGCGTCCGAGCATGCCGCATTTCGGTCGCACAGGAACGCAGCATTCGCCAATGGCCAGCGTGATTCTCAGTGCGCCATTACGTCACCGGACGTGGTGGTGCGGTTCGGCAGGAGGGCCGCCACCACGATCGTGATTGCGGCCAATGCAGTGGCGATCACGAAGGCCAGCTTCATGCCGCTCAGCTGCGCCGCCGCCTCCGCCGTGCCCTCGGCGACCAGGGAGGTGGTGCGGGCCGACATCACGGTGACGACGAGGGCGGTGCCCAGGGCTGCCGCCACCTGCTGGAGGGTGCCGAGGATCGAGCTGCCGTGCGGGTACATGTTCGGCGGGAGGGCGCCCATGCCGAGGGTGAAGATCGGGGTGAAGGTTGCTGCCAGGCCGATCATCAGGAGTGCGTGGAGGGCGAGGATCTGCCAGTACGGCATGGTCGTCGAGATCTGGGTGAAGCCCGCCAGGGACAGCACGATGCCGATGGAGCCCGGGATGACCAGCGGGCGGCTGCCGAGGCGGTCGTAGATCCTGCCGACCGTGGGGCCGAGGAGGCCCATGGCGAGGCCGCCCGGCATGAGGAGCAGGCCCGTCTGGAGCGGGGTGAGGCCTCGGAGGTTCTGCAGGTAGAGGGGCAGCAGGATCATCGAGCCCATCATCGCCAGGAACGCCACGCACATGAGGGTCAGCGACAGGGCGAAGGTGCGGTGGGTGAGGGTGCGCAGGTCCATCAGCGGGGCGCCGGTCCGCTGCAGCTTGAGCTGGCGGAGCACGAAGAACGCGATGGTGGCGGCGCCCGCCACGACGATGCCGATGCTCGGGCCGAGGTGTTCCGCGCCCTCGCCGAAGAGGCTCAGGCCGTAGACCAGGCCGCCGAAGCCGAGGGTGGCCATGGCCGCCGAGGCCCAGTCGAGGGTGCTGACCTGGGGCTCGCCGATGTTGTCGAGCTGGCGGAGGCCGAAGTACGTCACGGCGCCGGCCACCGGGAGGACTGCGACGAACAGGAGGCGCCACGAGCCGAGTTGCAGGATCAGGCCGGAGATGGCCGGGCCGAGGGCCGGGGCCACCGAGATGGCGAGGGTCACGTTGCCCATCACGCGGCCGCGGTCCTGTTCGGGGACGACGGTCATCAACGTGGTCATGAGCAGCGGCATCATCACGGCCGTGCCTGCTGCCTGCACGATGCGGCCCAGGAGCAGGACGGTGAACGTCGGCGCGGCCGCGGAGAGGGCGGTGCCGGCCAGG
This sequence comes from Lentzea sp. HUAS12, assembly GCF_024125735.1. NCBI lineage: Bacteria > Bacillati > Actinomycetota > Actinomycetes > Pseudonocardiales > Pseudonocardiaceae > Lentzea > Lentzea sp. HUAS12. Next base: position 7,406,238 of record NZ_CP099738.1, on the reverse strand, counting down.
AAGACGCCCATCGCGATCGCGTAGCCCTGGCGGGTGGTGACGCGCTGCAGGAACCAGCCGGTGACCGGGATCACGGCGGCCATGGTGAGCATGAACGCGGTGGACACCCATTGGGCGGCCTGTTCGGTGACGTGCATCGACTCCATGAGGCGCGGGATCGCGTTGATCATCAGCGTCTCGTTGAGGATCACGACGAACGTGGCCAGCACCAGGAGGCGCACCACCAGCGGTGTCTTGCCCGCCTCTGTTGTCGGGCGGTCTTTCACTGCAGCAGGCATGTCAGGCCCTCACTCGGTTGCTGGCATCAGGTTCTTCGCGACACCCGAGAAGACCCGCAGCGCTGAAGGAACTCATCGGTACGTCCGAGTCTTCCTCATCGCGGCTCCGGTCTCATCCGGGTTTTCTCGCCCTACACCTGTTCGTCGAACCGGCGAGCCGTGAATCGACACGGCCGCTCAAGAGTTTTGGAGAACCGGTCGGCGTCTAGGACCACGGGCCGATCACAAGCCCCTTGAACACTGACAGCGTCCACGGCCATGAGGTTTCCGAACGGGTGGGTCGGTGGCGCGGCGCTGATCGCCGGGCCCGTGTTGTTGCTGGTGGGCACGCTGTTGCGGTCGCCGTTCCACTACTTCTTCCCCGACCAGCTCAAGGCTCTGCACGAGCACCCGGAGCTGGTGCGCGCGGCCTACACCGCGTTCCTGGCGGGCAACGTCGTGATGTGGGCGGCGGTCGCGCACGTGGTGCAGCGGATCGGCACCCGGTGGGCCGCCTGGGGCGGGGTCCTGGTGACGGTCGGGCTGTTCGCGCGGACCTTCCACGCCGGCGTCGACCAGGCCGCCTTCAACGCCACCGAGCAGCTGGGCGTCGAGCGCGCCACGGCGCTGGTCGCCGGCGGGTACGGCGAGCTGCACCTGTTCAGCGCCCTGTCGTTCACGATCGTCTCCGGCTGGTTCGTGCTGGCGTTCGCGGCGTACCGCGCGAAGACGTTCGGGCTGGTCAGGTCGGTGGCTCTGGCGACCGCGGGGTTGTTGCCGCTCGGGGTGCTGAAGGGCACCGAACCGCTGTCGGTCGTCGGCACGGCCGGGTTGTGCGTTGCGCTGGTGCCTTCGGGGGTGCAGGTGTTGCGGGAGCTGCCGCGGCCCACGCGACGGAACGTGCTGACGGCTGTGCCCGTCGCGCTCGGGTTAGGGGCGCTCGCCGTCCTGAGCACGCTCGGATGAGGCGAACGGCAGCAAGAACCAGAGGCCGGAGAAGACGACGAACGCGAACGCGCCGACCACGATCGCGGGCCAGCCTCCCAGGACCACCTCGGCGAGCAGCAGGACGGTGCCGGTCATCGCCAGCGCCAGGAAGGCCAGTCCCACCAGGGCGAACGTGTTGCCGTGATCAACGACGTCCTCGCGGCGACCCTGGCGGAACAGGACGCGGTGCCACGCGGCGGGGGCGGTGAGGAAGGCGACGGCGACCGCGGCGCACAGCACCGTGATCAGGTGGGTCACCCGGATGTAGTCGCTGACGGAGGCGTACTTGTCCGTGAACGCGATGGAGAGCAGGAAACCGAACAGGATCTGCACGCCGGCCTGGGCCACGCGCAGTTCCTGCATCAGCTCGTTGACGTTGCGCGCGAGTCTGCGCTGGTCGGACTCCTCCGCTTCGCTCACGAACCCCGCGTACCCGTCTCCGAGCGGCTGAAACCAAAAGATGCAGAGCTGGACCGTTGGCAGTAAGCAAGAGGTCCATGAAGACGCTTGCAGTCGCGGTCGCCGCCGCGCTCCTGTTCACCGGAACCGCGCACGCCGACCCCGCGACCGTGGCCCACACGTCCGCGACGTTCGAGAGTTACCGCGACAAGGCGAAGGCCATCACCTACGACGCGAAGGTCCCGGCCGGCGCGAAGGTCACCGTCGTCGGGGTGCCGTCGGTCGGCGGACGGACGACGGTGCTGTTGGTGCTCAAGGGATTGCTGCCGAACCGGGCCTACGGCGCGCACGTCCACGTGAAGAAGTGCGGCGCGGCTCCCGCCGACTCGGGCCCGCACTTCCAGCACGTCAACGACCCCGTGCAGCCGTCCGTCGACCCGGCGTACGCCAACCCCCGCAACGAGATCTGGCTCGACGTGCACACCGACGCCAACGGGTTCGCCCTCGCGGACTCCACTGTGGACTGGCAGTTCACCGAACGGCACGCGCAGTCCGTGGTGCTGCACAACGAACACACGCACACGGGACCCGGCGAGGCGGGCACCGCCGGGCCACGACTGGCGTGCGTGAACGTCGCCTTCTAGTGTCTTGAGTCGTTAATTCGCTGGCAGTAGGCGGCGAGTGACTCGAGGATCTGGTCTGCGGTGCGGGTCCAGACGTAGGGCTTGGGGTTGGTGTTCCACTGCTCGATCCAGCTGCGGATGTCCTTCTCCAGGGCGGTGACCGAGCGGTGGACGCCCCGGCGTAGCAGTTTGACGGTGATCTCGGCGAAGAACCGTTCGACCAGGTTGAGCCAGCTTGAGCTGGTCGGGGTGAAGTGCAGATGGAAGCGTGGATGCTTGAGCAGCCACGTCTTCACCGCGGGTGTCTTGTGGGTGCTGAGGTTGTCGAGGATGACGTGGACGTCCAGGCCGGCGGGCACGTTGTGGTCGATGGTGCGCAGGAACGCGAGGAACTCCTGGTGCCGGTGACGGCGTTTCACCGCGCTGATCACGTGTCCGGTGGCGATCTCCAGTGCGGCGAACAGGCTTGTGGTGCCATGCCGGATGTAGTCGAAACTCTGTCGCTCGGGCACCCCGGGCAGCATCGGCAACACGGGCGCCGAGCGGTCCAGTGCCTGGATTCCGGTCTTCTCGTCCACGCACAACACCACCGCTTTCGCGGGCGAGTCGAGATAGAGGCCGACGACGTCGCGGACCTTGTCCACGAACAGCGGATCCTTGCTGATCTTGAAGGTGTCGACCTTGTGCGGCTTGAGGCCGAAGGCCCGCCAGATTCGCGAGACCGCCGACTGTGACATACCGATCTGCGTGGCCAGTGATCGGGTCGACCAGTGCGTCGCGTTGGCCGGCTTGGTCTCCAAGGTCGTGACCACGATCTGCTCGACCTGATCGTCGGTGATCGTGCGCGGCCGACCCGGCCGCGGTTCGTCTGACAACCCGTCCAGCCGGTCGCGCAGGAACCGGGCTCGCCAGGTCGCCACCGTCTGACGACCTAGGTTCAACCGTTGCGCCACAACGGTGTTCGACTCACCGGCCTCGGCGCATGCCAGCACGATCCGGGCTCGCAATGCCAACGCCTGCGCGGTCGTTCGCCGACGCGTCCAGCCCTCCAGGACTCGACGCTCGTCATCGGACAGGGTCAGCGGCACCAATTTCGGGTTCGGCACCAGCACAACCTAGTGCTGATGCCGATTTAACGACTCAAGACACTAGACCTTGTTGATCACGAAGAAGTCCGTCACGAACGCGACCGGGTCGCCCGCGGTGTTGCGGCCGACCCACGTCGGGTAGACGCCGTCGCCCCACCCGGTCGAGAACGCCACGACGTTCAGGCCGGACCGGGCGTCGGTCACGTTGGCGGGACCACGCCCGCCGCCCACCGCGCCGAGCGCGTCGATCAGGTCGCAGTTGCCCAGCTCGTCGTCGCTGACGAGGCGGTCGACCGCCGTGGCCGCGGCGAGGTCGAAGAACGCGCCGGTGCTCGACTTCACCTCGTACCCGAACTCCGGCATGACCGGCAGCATCGGCACGTGCTCACCCGGCACGACCGCCGGACGCCACGAGTACGCGGGCTCGTCCTTGATCGTCACCTTCGCGGCCGCGACGCGATAACCCTGTCGCTCGTCGGGAACGCCGTCGCCGTCGATGTACGACACCAGCGAGACCGACACCGGGTAGCTGCCCGGCTCGACCTCGTCGGTGAACGCCTCCGCGTCCTCCGGCCAGACGACGAACGGGTCCGCCGCCACGAGCCTGCCCGTCGGCAGGGCCAGCTCACCCACCTGTTCGACGGTGATGACCTGCTGTTCGCCACCGCCGGTCGACCTGCCGACGGGTCCGTCGACGAAGAACCGCTCGAACCCGGACCTGATCAGTGCAACCGCCCCCATGAGCTAGGCCACCTCCAAGGGCATGTTGGCAGAAGGGTCCGACACCCGATCGGGGCACCTTGGGTGTTCGCCGTGGGTGAAGACCCCAGGTGTCGCAACGAATCCGCTGCCACGCTGGTCAGCGTGGGGACGATCGACGTGGTGCGCGGCGGCACCACTCGACAGGAAGTCGACATCATCGTCGCGGTGGCGAACGGGTCGTTGCCTGGGCCGGTGTGGGAGGCGGCGGGCACGGCGAGGACGAGGTGCTGACGAGTCGCCACGTCCGGTCGTTGCGACTGGCGCGGACGCCCCGCTGGTCACTGATGGTGAAGATCACGGCAGGTCAGTGCCGTAACCTGGAGGGCGTGTCCGTTCCCTCCACGCTGAAGATCGGCCCGTTCGCCGTCGACCCGCCCGTCGTGCTGGCCCCCATGGCCGGCATCACCAACGTGGCGTTCCGGCAGCTGTGCCGTCAGTACGGGGCCGGGCTCTACGTCTGCGAGATGATCACTGCGCGCGCCCTGGTCGAGCGCGACCCGATGACCATGCACATGATCACGTTCGACGAGGGCGAGAGCCCGCGGTCCATGCAGCTCTACGGCGTGGACCCGAAGAACGTCGGCGAGGCCACGAAGATGATCGTGGACGAGGACCTCGCCGACCACATGGACATGAACTTCGGCTGTCCCGTGCCCAAGGTGACGCGCAAGGGCGGTGGCGCCGCGCTGCCGTACAAGCGGGAGCTGTTCCGGCAGATCGTGCGGGCCGCGGTCCGCAACGCCGGGGACATGCCGGTCACCGTCAAGTTCCGCATCGGCATCGACGACGACCACCTGACGTACCTCGACGCCGGACGCATCGCGGCGGACGAGGGCGCACAGGCCGTGGCACTGCACGCGCGCACAGCGTCGCAGCGGTACTCCGGCAAGGCGGACTGGTCGGCCATCGCGCGGCTCAAGGAGGCCGTGACGAGCATTCCCGTGCTGGGCAACGGCGACATCTTCAGCGCCCAGGACGCGCTCGACATGGTCGCCGAGACCGGGTGCGACGGCGTGGTCGTCGGGCGCGGCTGCCTCGGCAGGCCGTGGCTCTTCCGGGACCTGCAGGCGGCGTTCCGCGGCGAGCCCGTCCCCGAGGGGCCGACCCTCGGGGAGGTCGCCGAGGTGCTCAGGACGCACGCGCGGCTGCTCGCGGCCCACGACGGTGAGAACAAGGGTCTGCGGGACCTGCGCAAGCACATGGCCTGGTACTGGCACGGCTTCCCGGTCGGCGGTGACACGCGCAGGGCGTTCGCGATGGTCTCGAGCCTGCAGGAGCTGGACGACCTGATCGGCACGCTCGACAAGGCGGTGCCGTTCCCCGCGAACGCCGAGGGGCCGCGCGGCCGGCAGGGCTCGTCGGCGAAGGTCGTGCTGCCCGAGGGCTGGCTGGACGACCCCGAGGACGCCACGGTGCCGTCCGGCGCGGACGTGATGCACTCCGGTGGCTAAGCGACTCGTGGTGCTCATGGCCGCGCTCGCACTGCTCGCGGGCTGCGGCGGACCGATCGCGGGCACGCCGCGCCCGGCCCAGCTGGGTGACGGCGAGCGGACGAAGTTCAAGGACTACTACGCGCGGGTCAACAAGGCCGGTGACGAGGGCGCGGCCCAGCAGGCCGAGCTGCTGAAGGACACGCAGCACCCCGACTTCCGGCAGAAGACCTGCGACCTGCGCGGCGCCACCATCAAGGTCGAGCCGACGTGGACGACGCTGCGCGCGGACGCCGACTGGGCGCCCGCCGGCGAGAAGGCCCACCCGCGCGGTGACGTGTACGTCGTCGCCGTCACGATCACGATCCGCCAGAAGGACCAGGTCATCGGCAGCCAGATCGGATCGATGCACGTCGTGCTCCTGGACGACGAGGTGTACGGGTTCGCGCCCTGCCTCGGTGGCTGAGCGGGTTGTTGATCTTCCAAGCTCACTGGATCGGAGCAGTTGACGGTCAACCGGACGGGGGAAATCCCGTCCACAGGTGTCTCCGTAGCTCAAGCGCCGCCTCTCCGGGGACGACACCTGGCAGGTAAGGAGGTGACCGCGATGACCGCACTGCGACCCGAGACCGCAGAGATCCAGCAGGCCGACGCCAGCGTCGACAAGCAGGGTCCCGGCCTGGTGGGGCTGCACGAGTCCATCGCGACGTTGCTCGCCTCCCGCGGCCAGTGGCGCCAGGCGTACCAGCACCTGCGTTCCGCGCTCGATCTCGTCCACGCGGACCAGGTCGAGGAGCCGCACGTCCCGGAGCAGCTGCGCCGCGAGGTCGACAGGCTGCGCCGGGAGCACGCCGAGGCACGCGAGCAGAGCCTGCGCGACAGCCTCACCGACTCCTACAACCGCCGTTACCTCGACCAACGGCTGATGGACCTGCTGACCGAGCACGGAGCGTGCCGGCACGGGCTCGCCATCGCACTGATCGACCTCGACTGGTTCAAGCAGGTCAACGACACCTTCGGCCACCTCCTGGGCGACCGGGTGCTGCAGCGCGTGGTCGAGCTGCTGCAGCAGGGCCTGCCGGAGGGCGCCTTCTGCGCCCGCTACGGCGGCGAGGAGTTCGTGCTCGTGCTGCCCCGCGTGGACGCCGCGAGCGCGGTGGAGATCGCCGAGGCGGCCCGCGAACGTGTCGAGCGTCACCCCTGGCAGGAGATCGCGCCGGGGTTGCGCGTGACGGTCAGCGCGGGCCTCGCGTACGAGCCGCCCGCGGACGAGGCGCCGGAGCGTCCGGCGGTCGGGGCCGAGCAGCAGCTGCTGCGCGCCGACAGCCTCCTCTACACGGCCAAGCAGTCGGGACGCAACGCCGTGGCGTACCGTGCCGACGGACGGGTTCGCCTCGCAGGTGCTGCCTCGGGCAGGCGTGCGATCGCCGAAACACGTGTTCTCGGTTACTACTGAGTGACCTTGCTCACCCGTTCAGGGCAAGCCTCGTACTCGTAATCGCGTACGGATCGCAGCCGTATCACCCGGAGTGGTCGTCAGAACTCGGCTACATCCGTAGTATCGCGGGCGCAACTGACACGCCGGTGATGCAACCCTTGTGTCCCGGTCGTCGTCACTTCGTAATGACGAACCGCTTTTGCTTCTGACCCAGAAGGGAGATTGGGTGCCCGACGACCCCCGACGTGGCGGCCCCTCTTCCCGTGGTGATCAGGATCCCCAGCACGACCAGCCGACCGGCCGTAGACGTCGCTCGATGGAAGGCTCTGGGGGCCTGAGCGTCTCGGACCTCATCGAGCAGCACAGCAGGACGGACATCCCCCGGCCCGTTCCGCCTGGCTCGCCCGACGCATCCACGACAGGCAGGCGTGCCCTGCCCGATCCCCCCGCGACCAGCGGCAGGCGGGCTCTGCCCGATCCGCCGGTCCGCCACCAGCAGCAGCCTCCGCAGGCACCGCGGCAGCAGCCACCCGCGGCTCACCGGCCAGGTGAGCAGACGGGTGCGCGCCCGCGGCCCGAGCAGGCACCGCAGAACTTCACCGGCGAGCAGACCGGCAGGCGGCGCAGGGCCGAGAGCCCCGAACCGGCCGGTCCGCCGCAGACCGGTCCCCGGCCGAGGCCTGCCCAGAACCCGGAGCAGAGCGGCGCCTACCGCGTTCCTGGTGAGCAGACCGGCCAGCGGCCGAGGCCCGACGCGCCTCGCCGCCCGGCCCCCGGCGAGCAGCCGGGTCAGCCGACCGGCACGGTCCGGCGGCCGGCTCCGAACGGCGCCCCGCAGGCGGGGCCACCGCCGCGCAGGCCCGCTCCGGGCGACGTCCCGTCGTCGAACGGCATCCCGCGGCCGCCCGCACCCGACGGCACCGCGAACGGCATGCCCAGGCCGCCGGCTCCCGGCGACCCGCGGCGGATGCCTCCCGGTGACGTGCCCTCCGCGAACGGCATCCGGCGTCCCGTCCCCGGTGTCGCGCCTGAGGCAGGTCTGCCGAACGGCACGGTCCGCAGGCCCGACGCCGGTGGGGCACCGCCGCGCAGGCTCCTGCCGGGCGACGCGCCGTCGTCCAACGGCATCCCGCGCCCGCCGGTGCCCGGCGAGGCCGCGCAGCCCGGTGGCCCGAAGCGTCCCGGTGAGCCGAACGGCCTCCAGCGCCCGCCCGTCCCGGGAGCAGCGCCGGAGGGCCCCGCGCCCCGTCGCCTCCTGCCGGGCGAGGCACCGTCCTCGAACAGCATTCCCCGTCCTCCGGCCCCCGGCGAGGGTCCTGATCCCGCCGGACGCCGCCCCATGCCCCCGAACGGGGACGTGACGGGCAGGCAGCCGATGCCGTCGCGCGCCGAGTCGAGCGGCCCCCGGCCGATGCCCCCGCGGGCGGAGTCGAGCGGTCCCCGTCCGGTCCCCGGCGGCATCGCGAACCGGCTCGGGTCCGAGCCGGTGGACGAGCCGAAGGCCGACGCGCCCGGCCCCGAGGCCACCCAGATCGCTCCGGCGGCGGGTGTGGCCAAGGTCGAGAAGCGCGAGGACATGGACCCGTTGAGCCTCACCACCGAGATGGAGGCCATCGGCGACGACGTGAAGAAGCGCCGCGAGGTGGACCACACCCTCGCGCGGTTCTCCGCGGTGCACGACGAACTGCTCGAGCAGGAGCGCCAGCGCAAGGAGCGGCGCGCCAAGCTCATGCCTTGGGTCAAGGAGGGCGACGACGGCGAACTGGTCGACGAAGCGACCGAGTACGCCGAACCCGTTGCCCTGGACGAGGAAGACGGCGAACCGCGGGTCACCGGCCGCACGCCCCAGCAGCGCAAGCTGATGCGCACCGCGCGGATCGGCGCGATCGCCGCCGCGGCCGTCGTGTTCGCGTCGACGGGCATCGGCTGGACCGCGACGAAGTGGGCCGACTCCAAGTTCCAGAAGATCGACGCGCTCGGCGGCAACTCGCAGGCCGTGCTGCAGGCGGACAAGCAGCTCGGTGACGAGAACTTCCTGCTGGTCGGCTCGGACACCAGGGCCGGTGCCAAGGCGGGTGACAACGTCGGCACCCAGGACCAGGAGGGTGGCGCGCGGTCGGACGTGATCATGCTCGCGCACATCCCGAAGGACCGGAAGCGCATGGTCATCGTGTCGCTGCCGCGTGACGTGCGCGTGGACCGCCCGGACTGCCGGACGTGGAACCCGGACAACGGTCAGTACGCGGGTCCGCTGGCGCCGGAGAAAGAGGTCATGGCGAACTCCGTCTACAACGACGGGGGGCCCGAGTGCGTGGCCAACATGATGACCCAGCTGACCGGCCTCAAGATCAACCACTTCGTCAGCATCGACTTCGTCGGCTTCCGCGAGATGTCGACGGCGATCGGCGGCGTGGAGATCTGCACGCCCACGAAGATCGTGGACGACGAGCTCGGCGTCGTGATCGACAAGCCGGGCAAGCACGTCCTCAAGGGCGACCAGGCGCTGTCGTACGTGCGCGCCCGCAAGGTGCAGGCGCAGGGTGACAGCGGCACGGACTTCGACCGCATCAAGCGGCAGCAGGGTTTCCTGTCGGCGATGCTGCGCCAGGCGCTGTCGAACGAGGTGCTGCTGAGCCCGACCAAGCTCAACAACTTCATCAACGCGCTCACGAAGTCCACGGCAGGCGACAACATCGACGTCGCCTCGCTGCTGGAGCTCGCGAACTCGTTGCAGAGCCTCGAAGCGGGCCGCGTCTCGTTCGTGACGATGCCGCACTGGACCGACGAGGGCCCGACGTTGTCGAACAACGACAACATCGAGCGCCTCAAGAACGACGACATCAAGGCGTTGTTCCAGACGATCATCGACGGAACCCCGCTGCCGCAGGAGAAGGCGGCCGAGCCGAAGCCCGGCGACGCCAACCCTCCCGCCCAGCAGCCCGGCACCGTGATCGACCCCAAGCAGGTCAGCATCCAGGTGCTGAACGGGGACGCGTCGAACGGCGGCGCGGCAGACCGGACGGCGAACGCGTTGGCGCAGAAGGGCTTCCAGATCGCCACCCGCGGCAACGCGCCCAGTGCCGAGAAGACGATCATCAAGTTCGCGAAGGGCAACGAGAACAAGGCGGCCACGCTCAAGGCCGCGGTGCCCAGTGCGGAACTGGTCGAGTCGCCGGAGATGGGCGGCGCGGTCGAGCTGGTCATCGGCAAGAACTTCGACGAGAAGATCCAGGCTCCGGGAGAAGGCGGCCAGCAGGGCACCCAGCAGGGACAACCCCAAGGTCAGCCGGGCACCGATCTGTCCATTGTGAACGCGGCACAGGACCCCTGCGCGGCGAAGTGATTCGCCTGGGGTTCACCTCCGGTTCATCCTGGCATGTCGCTGCCGCGATGGTCGGGACGTAGGCTGAGCGCATGCGCGAGGCCTACCACGACTCTCTAGAAGAGCTCGCCGAACGACTGGCCGACATGACCGGCATGGTCGCCGAGGCGATGCAGAACGCGACCGCGGCCCTGCTGGGTGCAGACCTCGGTCTGGCCGAGCAGGTCATCAGCGGTGACCAGAAGGTCGACGACGTCCGCTCCAGCATCGAGGAGCAGTCGTACGCACTGCTCGCCCTGCAGGCACCGGTCGCGACCGACCTGCGCACGGTGCTCGCGGTGATCCACGCCGCCGAGAGCGTCGAGCGGATGGGCGACCTCGCCCTGCACGTCGCGAAGGCCGCACGCCGCCGGCACCCGGCGTCGGCGCTGCCGGACGACGTCAAGCCGTACTTCGAGGAGATGGGCCGCATCGCGGTCAAGCTCGCGAACGAGGCCGCGGAGATCATCCGCGCGAAGGACGTCGACCGCGCGCGCAACCTCGAAGAGGAGGACGACGCGATGGACGACATCCACCGCCACCTGTTCTCCGTGATCATGGACAAGGAGTGGCAGCACGGCGTTCCCGCCGCGGTGGACGTGACGCTGCTGGGCCGCTTCTACGAGCGCTACGGCGACCACGCCGTGTCGGTCGCCAAGCGCACGGTCTTCGTCGTCACCGGCCGGATGCCCGGCTACGGTGGCGACGACAACCTCTAGCTCCTTCAGTTACCGAAACTGCCCATCGCGCTCTGCCACCAGCTCCGGATCGGCGTAGGCCTCGGAGAACTCGGCGAGCACGGTGGGCAGTTCTTCGTCCCACACCGCGCGTGCCTCGTCCCGCGGCAGGTCCCGCGCGTCGACGGTGAAGTACGCCCACGCGCGCACGATGTCGGGCAGCAACGCCAGATCCGCGTCGGACACGTGCAGCTTCGCCGCCACGTCGAGGATCAGCACGGCGGTCAGCGACGCCGGTCCGTAGACGACGGGGTCGCGGTTCTGTTCCACCGCGGCGGAAGTGACGATCCGCGCGAACGCCCGCGCGGCCTCGACGTCCGCGATCCCGTGCTCCGAAGCCAGGAACGCGTCGACGACCTCGTCCGTCCTCTCCGGACTGACGGCGGGGATCTCGTACTCGCTGGGCACCAACGCGCTCACGCGGGCGTCGGCGAGTGCGATCAGCTGCACGGGGTGCCGCACGTCCTCCTCGCCCATGAGGCCTTCCTCGGCCTCCTCGTCCGGCCCGTCCGCCCAGAACTGCTCGACGTCCGGCCACACGCGGTCGTAGACGTCGCTCGCGCTCAGGGCGGTGATCTCGTCGCGGAACGCCTCGGGCGTGGAGGCGATCATGTCCTCCAGCAACGCGACCGTGCCCTCGTCCGGCGTGGAGAACAGCTCGATCGCGGTCGCGCCGAGCACCGGCTGGCGCATGAACAGCACGGTCTCGCCGACGCCCGCGCGCTCCTGCGTGATCGCGATGACCTCGACGTCGCCCAGCAGGTTCGTGACGAGGAAGGCGTCGCGGAAGTCCGCGACGGTGCCGGCGACGTACCACGGCGGCTCGGCGACACCGCGTGCCGCAACGACTTCGGCGGCCGCGAAGGCGGCGGCCCTGCTCTCCTCGGAGCCCACACCGGACAGCGCGCGCAACGCGGTGAGCGCCGCCGGGTCGTCCATCGCCTCCAGCGCCTCGATCAACGGCGCGGTGCCGGATCCGGCCAGCCAGAGGGTGGCGTAGAGCTCGCTCGCCCAGGCGTCCGCGAGCAACCAGGACTCGGAACGCACCGCGGCCGCCGACTCGAGCAACGCCCCGTACGGGGAGTTGTTCTCGGGCCTGCGGCCGGGTGCCTTGCCTTGCTTCTTCTTGCGGCTCTTGCTCTGCGGGCTCACCCGCAGCAATTTAGTGCAACGTGGAGATTTAGCCGAACCGGCCGGAGATGTAGTCCTCGGTCGCCTTCTGGCCGGGGTTGGAGAAGATCTTCTCCGTGTCGTCCACCTCGATCAGCTGTCCGGGCTGACCGACACCCAGCAGGTTGAAGAACGCGGTCTGGTCGGACACGCGCGCCGCCTGCTGCATGTTGTGGGTCACGATGACGATCGTGTACTCCTTCTTCAGCTCGGTGATCAGGTCCTCGATCGCCAGCGTGGAGATCGGGTCCAGGGCCGAGCAGGGCTCGTCCATGAGCAGCACGTCGGGCTGCACCGCGATGGCACGGGCGATGCACAGACGCTGCTGCTGACCACCGGAGAGGCCGCCGCCCGGCTTGTCGAGCCGGTCCTTGACCTCGTTCCAGAGGTTGGCGCCGCGCAGCGAGCGCTCCGCCACCTCGTCGAGCTTCTTCTTGTCCTTCACGCCCGAGAGGCGCAGGCCCGCCACCACGTTGTCGCGGATGGACATCGTGGGGAACGGGTTGGGGCGCTGGAACACCATGCCGATGGTGCGGCGCACCTCGACCGGGTCCACAGTGGACGCGTAGATGTCCTCGCCGTCGAGCAGCACCTTGCCCTCGACGCGGGCGCCCGGCGCGACCTCGTGCATGCGGTTCAGCGAACGCAGCACGGTCGACTTGCCGCAACCCGAGGGGCCGATGAACGCCGTGACGTTCTTCGGCGGCACCGCGAGCGAGACGTTCTCCACGGCGTGGAACTTGCCGTAGAAGAGGTTCAGGTCCTTGATGTCGAGTCGCTTGGCCATGTCCGCCCGCTCACTTCGTCTTCGGCGCCAGCGCCCGCGAGATCACGGTCGCCAGGAGGTTGAACAGGGTGATGAGGACGACGAGGGTGATCGCCGCGCCCCAGATGCGCTCAAAACCGGCCTGCGTCGGGTTGTTGCGCTCGTTCACCATCATCAACGGCAGCGAGGCCATCGGGCCGTCGAACAGGTTGTAGTTGATGAACGGCGCGTACGCCGCGAGCACCAGCACCGGCGCGGTCTCGCCCATGACGCGGGCGAGGGCGAGCATGATGCCGGTCAGGATGCCGGAGAGCGCCGTCGGGATGACGATCTTGACGATCGTCTTCCACTTCGGGATGCCGAGCGCGTAGGAGGCCTCGCGCAGCTCGTCCGGGACGATCTTGAGCATCTCCTCGGTCGTGCGCACGATGACCGGGACCATCAGCAGCACCAGCGCGATCGACACGGCGAGGGCGCTGCGGCCGAGGCCGAACGTCGTGATCCACACCGTGTAGACGAACAGCGCGGCGACGATCGACGGGACACCGGTGAGGATGTCGACCATGAACGTCGTGGACTTCGCCAGGCGCGAGCGGCCGCCGTACTCGACGAGGTAGATGGCGACCATGATGCCGATCGGCACCGAGATCACGGCGCAGACCAGGCCCTGGACCAGGGTGCCGTAGATCGCGTGGTACGCGCCGCCGCCCTGCTGGCGGGCCAGCAGACCGGACATCGACTTCTGCCACCAGTCACCGTCGAGGATGACCGGGAAGCCGCGCTGGATCACGGTGTAGAGCACCCACACCAGAGGGATGATCGCGATCAGGAAGGCGCCCCAGACGAGTCCGGTGGCGATGCCGTTCTTGATCCGGCGCGAGACGCTGACCGACTGGAACGTCGGCGGCGTCGCGAGGCGCGTGGGGTCGGCGAGGTTCGTGCTCACTCGTACTCCTTGTGGCCGGCGACGATCGAGCGCGCGATTGCGTTCACGACGAAGGTCAGCACGAACAGCACCAGACCGGCGGCGATGTAGGCGCCGGCGGAACGCGGGTCGTTGAACTCGGGCGCGGCCAGCGCGATCTTCGAGGCGAACGTCGAACCACCGTCGAACAGCGACCAGCCGAACGAGCTGGTGGCGGTGCTCAGGATGATCGCGACGGCGATGGTCTCACCCAGTGCGCGGCCGAGGCCGAGCATCGAGGCGGAGACGTAACCCGCCTTGCCGAACGGCAGGACGGTCGTGCGGACGACCTCCCACTTGGTCGCGCCGAGCGCGATGGCGCCCTCGACGTGCATCGTGGGCGTGCGCTCGAAGACCTCGCGGCTGACGGCCGTGATGATCGGCAGGATCATCACCGCGACGACGATGCCCGCGGTGAAGATGGTGCCGCCGAGCTGCACGTTCACGTTGCCCTTGGCGAGCAGCGGGATCCAGCCGAGGTTCTCGATCAGCCACTCCGAGAACGGGAAGAGCACCGGGCCGAGCACGAACAGGCCCCACAGGCCGAAGACGATCGAGGGGACCGCGGCCAGCAGGTCCACCACGTACGCGAACGGCCGGGCGAGGTTGCGCGGCGCGTACTGCGTGAGGAACAGCGCGATGCCCAGTGCGATCGGCATGGCGATCAGCAGGGCGAGCAGTGCGACGACGACCGTGACGAGCGTCAGGTCGAGGATGCCGAACCGCAGGTTGGACGGGTCCGTGGTGTTCCACTCGCGACTGGTCAGGAAGTTGACGTTGTCCAGCCCGAGCGACGGGATCGCCTGCAGGATCAGGAACAGGCCGATCGCGCCGATGAGGACGACGATGAAGACACCGGACCCCGTCGCCAGGCCGCGGAAGATGCGGTCACCAGGCCGGACGTGAGGTGCCTTGGTCGTTTCTGGAGCTTCCGGTGTCGGGGGAATCGGAGCCTCCGAGGCGTGGGGAGCAGCCGCGACGCCCCGCTCCGCCCCGGTGTCACCGGGGCGGGCGGGGCGCTTGGCCACGACGGGATCTTTCATCGCGTCTGCGTCAGCCGAAGTTTCGCATCAACCTCAGGCGATCGCCTTCACAGCGGTCAGGATCTTGTCCTGGAACGCCTTGGGCAGCGGCACGTAGCCCGCGTCGGCGAGCTGCTGCTGACCGGTGGTGGCGGCCACCGTGAGGAACGCCTTGACGGCCTTCGCGGTGTCGGCGTCGTAGCCCTTCGAGCACACGATCTCGTAGGTCGCGAGCAGCAGCGGGTACGCACCGGCGGCCTTGGAGCCGTAGATGGAGTCGAGGTCGAGGACCAGGTTGTTGCCCTCGCCCTTGACCTTCGCGCCGTCGATGGCCTTGCCCGCCGACTCGGCGTTCAGCTCGACCGCACCGGCACCGGAGTCGATCTTGGCGATCGAGAGCTTGTTGTCCTGCGCGAAGGACCACTCGACGTAGGTGATCGCACCGTCGATGGAGCCGACGGCCTGCGCGACACCGGCGGACTTCTCCTTGCCCTCGCCGACACCGCCCTTGAACTGCTTGCCGTCACCCTTCGTCCAGCCGCCGGCGACCTTCAGGTACTTCTGGAAGTTGTCGGTGGTGCCCGACTCGTCCGAGCGGTAGATGACCGCGATGTCCTTGTCCGGCAGGGCCGCGGAGCCGTTCAGCGCCTTGATGGCCGGGTCGTTCCACTTCTTGACCGCACCGGAGAAGATCGCGGCGGTGGTCTTGGCGTCCAGCACGAGACTGTCCACGCCGGAGACCTTGTAGCCGATGGCGACCGGGCCGAAGACCAGCGGGAGGTTCCACGCCGGGTTGGTCTGGCAGCGCTTGGCGGCGGCCTCGGTCTCGGCGCCTTCCTTGAGGGCGGAGTCCGAGCCACCGAAGTCGACCTGGCCGGCGTTGAAGTTCTTCACGCCCGCGCCGGAGCCGGAGGGGTTGTAGGCGAGGTCCACACCGGGGCAGGCGGCCTGGTAGGCCTGCACGAACGCGTCGACCGCGTTCTTCTGCGCGGAGGAGCCCTCAGCGTTGAGCTTGGTCTTGCCACCGCACTCGACAGGCACAGAGGCAGCGTTCGACGAGGTGCTGTTCGTGCCACCCGCCGGCGCGTTGTTGTCGCTGCCACATGCACTGAGCAGCAGCGCGCTGGCCGCGACGAGGCCGAGCACGGCACCGTGCCGCTGGATCTTCACCTTGGTCCTCCACCTTGCGGAAAGCAGTAGCGGTTTCGCGACGGACGCCGCCGCTCGTTGTGGAAGGTAGGTAGCCAGGGTGGACAACCCACCTAGACAAGGTGAACGGGAGGTGAACACAGGACGGGAAGTGACGGGTCACACGGCCGAACGAGTGATTGCGTGACCAGCGCGTATGCGTTTTGTGACGGTCCGTTGACTACCGCGCGTACTGGACGTCGGCGTCCCAAAGGGTGAAGCCGAGCTTCGTGTACACGCGCACCGCCGCCGAGTTGTCGGACTCGACGTAGAGCATCACTTCCTTGACGCCCTGTTCGCGCAGGTGGCGCAGGCCGGCGAGGGTGAGCGCCCGGCCGAGGCCACCGCCCTGGCGGTCCGGGTCGACGCCCACGACGTAGACCTCGCCCAGTTCGGGCGTGTGCACCTTCGTCCAGTGGAAGCCCGCGAGCCTGTCGTCGGCGTCGAACGCGAGGAGGAACCCCTCCGGGTCGAACCAGTCCTCTTCTTCTTTGGCGCGGACGTCCTCGATGGACATCGCGCCCTGCTCGGGGTGCCAGTCGAACGCCCGGTGGTTGACGTAGACGACCGCGGCCTCGTCCTTGCCGGGCACGAACGCCCGGATCGTGAGGCCCTCGGGCAGCTTGGGCTCGGGGAGGTCGTTCTCGACGCGCAGCCTCATCCGCAGCAGCTCACGCACCTTGCGGAAGCCGAGCTTCTCGGCGAGCCGCTCGGCGTCCGGGTGGCCGCCGTGCGCCCAGATGCGCAGTGAGTCCTGAGGCAGCGCTTTCACCAGTGCCTCGCCCACGCCCTGATGGCGGTGCTGCGGGTGCACGGCGAGTTCCGCGACCTTGTTGCCGCCGGAGTCACCGATCAGGTCGACGTGCGCGTACCCGGCGAGTTGCCCGTCCAGGTGCGCGAGGAGGTGCCTGCTGCCCGTCGCGCCCGGCCGCATGCGCAGCCGGACGGCCTCGCCGACCGGGGCCACGCCGTCAGT
The DNA here is from genome assembly GCF_024125735.1 of Lentzea sp. HUAS12. Classification (NCBI taxonomy): domain Bacteria; kingdom Bacillati; phylum Actinomycetota; class Actinomycetes; order Pseudonocardiales; family Pseudonocardiaceae; genus Lentzea; species Lentzea sp. HUAS12. Next base: position 7,389,070 of record NZ_CP099738.1, on the reverse strand, counting down.
GCTCTCGGCGGCCTGCAAAAGCCACGTCACCTCGGCGGCCTGGTCGGCCGTCAGCTCCTCGAACCAGCTCAGTTGCGCCACACAGGCGAACCTACCGCGCGATCAAACGCTCATCCAGGACACGGGCGGAGTCGTCCATCTCCACCTCGGCCACGTCGGGCCGGCGGGTCGAGCCGGGACGCGGCGGGCGGACGAACTTGTAGCCCACGTTGCGGACCGTGCCGATGAGCGCCTCGTGCTCGGGGCCGAGCTTCGCGCGCAGCCGTCGCACGTGGACGTCGACCGTCCGGGTGCCGCCGAAGAAGTCGTAGCCCCAGACCTCCTGCAGCAGCTGGGCGCGGGTGAAGACCCTGCCCGCGTGCTGCGCGAGGTACTTGAGCAGCTCGAACTCCTTGTAGGTGAGGTCGAGCGGGCGGCCCTTGAGGCGCGCGGTGTAGGTGGCCTCGTCGATCACGAGGTCGCCGAGCTGCAGCGCGCCGTCGCCACCGGGCTGGGTCGTGCCGCGGCGCGAGCGCACGAGGCGCAGGCGGGCGTCGACCTCGGCCGGGCCGGAGTTCGGCAGCAGGATCTCGTCGACGGACCAGTCGGAGTTGACCGCGACCAGACCGCCCTCGGTGACGACCGCCACCACGGGCACGTCCACACCGGACGAGTCGAGCAGGCGGCACAGCGAGCGGGCGCCGACCAGGTCGGTGCGCGCGTCCACCAGCACGATGTCGTGGGGACCCGCCTCGAGGAGCGCGGAGACCTCCGGGCGCAAGGGGCGCACGGCGTGAGGCAGCAGAGCCAGCGCGGGGAGCACAGCCTCCGGGTCCGGGTCTGTCGTCAGCAGAAGCACGTCGATGCTCATCGCGGCGCCCTCCAAATCGGCCGTGGTCGGTCACCTGAACCAGACCAGCGGCGTACGGTGACCGGGCCCCGTTGCCTGCGGATGACGGAGACAATACCGGTGCACCCCGAGAAAGTCCCAGGTCAAGAAGCCGTGCTCACACTTGTTTCCACAGACGTCATGCCTGTTACATCCATGTCACATGACGGAGTGCGCCTGCACGGCGTCCACCACAAGTGTGAAAGCGATGTCGCTTTCGTTGTGGGACACGGGTTCACGAACAACGTGAGGCGGCCGTACGTCGCCCGCGTGCTCGCCCGCATGGCCCGCAGGGCCGGTGTCGTCGCGTTCGACTTCCGCGGCCACGGACGCTCCGAGGGGCGCTCCACGGTCGGCGCGGACGAGGTCCACGACATCGAGGCGGCCGTGCGGACGGCCCGTTCGCTGGGCTACTCGAAGATCGCCACGATCGGGTTCTCGATGGGCGCGTCGATCGTGCTCCGGCACGCGGCACTGGGTGAGACCAGGCCGGACGCCGTCGTCTCCGTGAGCGGGCCCGCCCGGTGGTGGTCGCGCGAGACCGCTCCCATGCGCCGGGTGCACTGGCTGCTGGAGCAGCCGCACGGCAAGCTCGCGGCCCGTGCGCTGGGGGTTCGGCTCGGCGAGAGCTGGGTACAAGCGCCGGAGAGTCCGCTGGAGGTGGTCGGCCGCATCACGCCGACCCCACTGCTGATCGTGCACGGTGACCTGGACCACTATTTCTCGGTGGAGCACGCCAGGTCGCTGCACCGCGCGTCCTCCGGACATGCCGAGTTGTGGATCGAACCCGGCATGCGGCACGCCGAATCGGCCGCGACTCCAGACCTGGTAGACCGGATGGCGGCATGGATCGCCGTTAACGTCGAGGACGAGGGATGACTGCGCAGACGCCCGCACGGCCGCGGAAGAAGAAGTCACGCCGTGGGAAGTTCCTCATCATCACAGTGATCGTGCTGGGCGTGCTGCTGGTGGCGGCCGACTTCGCCCTGGCGGCCGCGGGCGAGTACCAGATCGCCCAGCGGATGCGGGAGAAGCTGCAGCTCAACGAGGACCCGTCGGTGCGCATCAACGGGTTCCCGTTCACGTTGCAGGCGTTGCGCGGCGACTACAAGCACGTGGAGATCCGCGCGTACGGCGTGCCGATCCGCAACGAGCAGCAGGGCGTCGACCTGCGCGACCTCGACGTGGAGGCGGATCTGCTGCACACCCGCGTCGAGCTCTCGGACCTGCTCGCGGGCAACGTCTCGAAGGCGACCATCGACACGGTCAAGGGCAGCGTCCGGATCAAGGCGATGGACCTGAACCGGCTCGCGAACCAGGTCACGCCGTTCGACAAGCTCTCGATCGAGCCGGACAACCGCGCCGCCGCCACGCAGGCCCCGGCCGACCCGGCTGCCCCGAAGACGACCGCCGCGATCAAGCTCTCCGGCGAGACCAACGTCGCCGGCAAGGTCGTCACGCTCACCGCGTACGGGCAGATCGCACTGGTCAGCGGTGCCATCCAGATCAACATCGACGACATCGAGCTCAACGACGCGTCGCTGAAGCAGATCATCCCGCAGCTGCGCCAGGCGCTGGCGATCAAGATCGACCCCGGCACGCTGCCGTTCGGGGCGACGCCGACGGCCGTCGAGGTGGAAAGCGGCTCGTTCAAGCTGTCCGGCGAGATCGCGAACGTACCCTTGAGCCAGCGATGACAGGTGTGTGGGCGCTCCTGGGCGCGCTGGCCGTGGCCGGCGCGCTCGCCGTGCTGCTCAAGGTCCGCGAGGGCCGCATCTCCCGTCGTCCTGTGGCTGCCGACCTGCCCGCTCCCGTGCGCGACCTGCTCGCGCCGGGGGTGACACTGGTGCAGCTCTCCACCACGTTCTGCGCGCCGTGCCGGCACGCGAAGGTGATCCTGCGCGACCTCGCCGACCGCACGGACGGCCTGACCCACGCCGAACTGGACGTCACGAACCTCCCCGACGTCACCACCTCGCTGGGCGTCATGCGCACCCCCACGACGCTGGCCCTGACGGCCGACGGGACCGAGGTGTTGCGAGTCGGCGGCGTGCCGAAACGGGACTCGTTGCTCGAGGCATTGCGCCCGCATTTGCCCTAATCCGGTCGGGTGAACCTGCGCTGTTCCATCAAGTGGACATACCTCCCGCACCGAGAGATTGAGGACTACCCTCGCTGCCATGACCTTGCTGCTCACGAAGCGACGCGCGGTTGACCTGTGCCGCGTGCGCAGCAGCCTGTGTCGCACGACGGGCTGAACTGGGCTGCTTGACGCCCATCAGCTACCTCTGCCGGACTGAATGCCCTCGTCCGTTTGCCCGGAGGTCGTCGTGCTCAAAGACTCCCCTGTAGACCCGCGCGGACCGCGCTTCTCCGCCTGGATGACGACCGTCATCCTCGCGATCGTGTTGCTCACCGGCTGGTGGCGTCTCCTCGCCGCGCAGACGGTGCTCTTCGCGATGTGCGCGTTCATCTCGCTGAAGCTGAACCCGTGGGGTCACGTCTACCGCTACGCGATCCAGCCCCGCCTGACCCCGACCACCGAGCGCGAAGAGGCGGCCCCGCTGCGGTTCGCGCAGGGCGTCGGCTTCGTCTTCGCACTGATCGGCACCCTCGGTTACGCCACCGGCCTCACCACGCTCGGCATGGTGGCCACCGGTTTCGCACTGGTGGCGGCCTTGCTGAACGCGGCGCTGGGCCTGTGCCTCGGGTGCGAGATGTACCTCGTGCTGCGCAGGTACGTGCCTGCACTCGCTCGACCGCAATAACGACACCGCACTACTACAGGAGCAACTTCCCATGAGCCGTGAGAACGTGCTGGTCTCGGCCGCCTGGTCCGAGGAGAACCTCCAGACGCCGGGCGTCGTGTTCGCGGAGGTCGACGAGGACACCACCGCGTACGACGGCGGGCACATCCCCGGCGCCGTCAAGATCGACTGGAAGAACGACCTCCAGGACCCGGTCCGCCGCGACTTCGTCGACCGCGAGGGCTTCGAGAAGCTCCTGTCCGCCAAGGGCATCTCGAACGACGACACCGTCATCCTCTACGGCGGCAACAACAACTGGTTCGCGGCCTACGCGTACTGGTACTTCAAGCTCTACGGCCACACCAACGTGAAGCTCCTCGACGGCGGCCGCAAGAAGTGGGAGCTCGACGGCCGTCCGCTCGACAAGGAAGAGGTCTTGCGCGAGGCCACCTCCTACACCGCGCAGGAGCAGGACCTCTCGATCCGCGCGTTCCGCGACGAGGTCGTCGACGCCATCGGCAACAAGAACCTCGTCGACGTCCGTTCCCCCGACGAGTTCTCCGGCAAGCTCCTCGCCCCGGCCCACCTCCCGCAGGAGCAGGCGCAGCGCGGCGGCCACATCCCGTCGGCCGTGAACGTCCCGTGGTCCAAGGCGGCCAACGAGGACGGCACCTTCAAGTCCGACGAGGAGCTCCGCGAGCTCTACGCCGAGGCGGGCTTCGACGGCAGCCGCAAGACCATCGCCTACTGCCGCATCGGCGAGCGCTCGTCGCACACCTGGTTCGCCCTGCGCGAGCTGCTGGGCCACGAGGACGTCAAGAACTACGACGGTTCGTGGACGGAATACGGCTCGCTCATCGGCGTGCCGATCGAGCTCGGTTCCGGCAAGGAGTCCTGATGACCAACGGCTGCGGAGCCCCCGCCCAGGGCGGCTCGATCGACGTCTCGACCACGGAAACGGTCCTCGAGGGCAAGGTCCTCTCCGAGGGCACCCCGGTAGGCGGCGCGTTCGTCCGCCTCCTGGACTCGACCGGCGAGTTCACCGCGGAGGTGGTCACCTCACCCGAGGGCGACTTCCGCTTCTTCGCCGCACCGGGCAGCTGGACCGTCCGCGCGCTGCACCGCTCCGGCAACGGGCAGGCCGACGTGTCGGCCTCCGGTCCGGGCGTGCACGCGGTGGAGATCGCGGTCGCCTGACCTGATCGGTACGTGGGAGGCCCTGGCGGTGTGTCACCGCCAGGGCCTTCGGCGTCGGGGCACCTGATGGCCGCGATGCCGGAGCCGAGCCGTGCGATCGGTGCGACGCCGCAGGCGAGCCGCCTTTAGCAAAGAGGAACCGGCGGTGGGCCGCTCTACGCAACAGGCGTGCCATCTACCTGCCCACGGCGCTGGCCCCCATCTCAGATTGCCGGGGTCTGGGGCAGAGCCCCGGGGGAAGCACTCAAGGCGACCAGGCCGCACGCAACAGCAGCCACGCAGAAGCCGCGACAGGCGCCCGAATCCACACGCCGCCAAGCAGCAGCAGCGGTGTCGTCCACCACCACAACCCTGCACGTCAAACCAGTCGAGATATCCTTACCCCGTGGAACACATCTTCACCGGACTCCTGGTGCTAGTGACGATCGCCGTTATGTGGTTCGCCGGCTACGTCGTCTACCGCCTCTACTCCGACCAGCGATGAGCAGCGGCGACGAGGCCATCCGCCTGGCGGAGGAACGCGCGGCGGCCACCAGGGAACGCAACCTCCCGCAGTTCACCGACATGCCGATCCCCGGCGACACGGCGAACCTGCGCGAGGGCGCGAACCTGAACGACGCCCTGCTGGGCGTGCTGCCGCTCGTGGGTGTCTGGCGCGGCGAGGGCGAGGTCGTCTACCCGACGATCGACGGCCCGTTCCGCTTCGGCCAGCAGATCACGTTCGCCCACGACGGCCGTCCGTTCCTCGTTTACGAGGCGCGGTCGTGGCTGCTCAACGAGGCGGGCGAGGTCATCCGTCCCGCGGCCCGCGAGCAGGGGTTCTGGCGTCCGCAGGAGGACGACACGATCGAGCTCCTGCTGACCCACAACACGGGCATCGTCGAGCTGTACTACGGCAAGGTGCGCACGCAGACGTCCTGGGAGTTCGAGACGGACGCGGTCATCCGCTCCGCTTCGGCCAAGGAGGTCAAGGCGGCGCAGCGCCTGTACGGCGTCGTGAACGGCGACCTCGCGTACGTCGAGGAGCGCGCCATGATGGGCCAGGACATGCAGCCGCACGCGTCGGCGCACCTCAAGCGCATCGTCGGGTAGTTGTGACGGCGGCCGGCTGGGCTGGCCGCCAGGTGTGGGACGCGAGCTGGGACGGCTGCTGGAGGGCCGACGGTCAGCTGGGACGGCGGGATGAAGTGGCGGTTGGTGAGCCGACCGCCGACGGAACGGTGCAGGCTGGACCCGGCGGCTGGCTGGACCTGGGCGTCGGCGTGACCCGTGGGCGGCCCACCCACCATCCATCACCCACCCGCCACCACGGATTGTTCAACGATTCGCGTGTCGGATTGTTCAACAATCCCACGATTCCCCGTAACATGGGGGCATGCTTCTGCGGCGCTGCGGAACCGACGCGCTCCTGGTCGAGGTCGACTCACTGACCGAGGTCGCGGCCGTCCGCGCCGCCCTCGAGAAACTCGACGGCATCGAGGAACTGGTCCCCGCCGCGAGAACGGTGCTGGTCAAGGGCGCACTACCCGCGGTCAGGGAGGCCCTCAGGGCGGTGGACCTGACCAAGGCCCCCACCACGCACCCGCGCGAGATCACCATCCCGGTCGTCTACGACGGCCCGGACCTCGACCTCGTCGCCGAAACGGCGGGCACCACCCCGGACGAGGTCGTGAAGCTCCACACCGACGCCACCTACGAGGTCGCGTTCTGCGGCTTCGCCCCCGGCTTCGGCTACCTCACCGGCCTGCCACACCCGCTCCAGCAGCCCCGGCTCGACTCGCCGCGCACGAAGGTGCCGCAGGGCTCGGTCGGCATCGCGGGCGAGTTCACCGCCGCCTACCCGCGGGCGACACCGGGCGGCTGGCGGTTGATCGGGCGCACCGAGATCACGCTGTTCGACGCCAAGGCCGAGACCCCCGCGCTGCTGCAGCCCGGCGACCTGGTCAGGTTCGTGGTCGCATGAGGCGCCGGATCAGGATCATCAAGACCGGGCCGCAGGCGCTGGTCCAGGACCTCGGCCGGCCCGGCAACGCGCACCTGGGCGTGCCGCCGTCCGGTGCTCTCGACCAGGAGTCGCTCAAGCTCGCCAACCGGCTCGTCGGCAACGCCGAGAGTGCCGCCGGGCTGGAGTTGCTGCTGGGCGGGCTCGTGCTCGAAGCGGACACCAGTTGCACGATCGCGGTCACCGGGCCGCCCACCGAGCTCCGGGTCGACGGCAGGCTCGCCGACTCCCACCAGCCGGTGCACCTGAAGCCGCGGCAGACACTTGAGATCGGCACCCCGCAGACCGGGCTGCGCACCTACCTCGCCCTCTCCGGTGGCGTCGACGTGCCGCAGGAGCTCGGCAGCCGGTCCACCGACCTGCTGTCCGGAATCGGTCCAGAGCCCTTGCGGGACAACGACGTCCTGCAACTCGGTACACCGAAACCAGCTCGAGGCGCCGATGTCGTGCCGCCTCACCGGGCACTGCAAACGTTGGTCATCCCCATTCGGCTCGGGCCGCGCGACGACTGGTTCGAGGACGCGGAAACCCAGCTGCGGCAAGGCGAGTGGACCGTGTCGGACCGCAGCAACCGGGTCGGCGCGCGGCTCAACGGGACGAAGCTGAATCGTCGTGACGGGGAGATTCCCAGCGAGGGGATGATCACCGGCGCGGTCCAGGTGCCGCCGGACGGGCAGCCCGTGGTGTTCCTCAACGACCACCCGACGACCGGCGGGTACCCCGTCATCGGCGTCGTCGACGGCGACCACCTGCGGTTTCTCGGCCAGGCGCGGCCGGGGACGACCGTCATCTTCCGTCCGGTCGGCTGAGCACCGGAGCATTGACGTTAGTGGTCCAGACCAAATACCGTAACCACCAGGCCGCCGCGGAATCTCTACCAAACTGGAGTTCCGCATGCGCCGAATCCCTGCACTGTTAACGGTTCTGGTCGCCCTGCTGGCCTTGGCGGTCCCTGCACAGGCCGCCACCGGCATCACCGCGACCTTCTCCCGCACCGGCACGAGTGGCAAGTTCGTGGTCGCCAACGCGAGCACGGCCGCGCTCAACGGGTGGTCGATCAAGTTCGACCTCCCGGCCGGTGTCACCGCGTCCAGTCCCCAGAACGCGACGATCACGCAGAACGGCACGAGAGTGACGCTCACTCCTGCCTTCTACATCAACAACCTCCCCGCCGGGCGCAACACCGAGCCGTACAGCCCGACGTTCGCGCTGAGCGCCGCGGCCGACCCGACCACCTGCACGATCAACAACATGGCGTGCGACGGCAGCGGCACCCCGCCGCCGGCACCCACCGGGCTCACGGCCGAGTACTCGGTCGCGAGCGGCACGGCGAAGTTCGTCGTCCGCAACCACGGCACCACAGCGGTCACCGACTGGTCGATCTCCTTCACGCTGCCCGCCGGCGTGACGGTGAACAACGGCCAGAACGGCACGGTCGCCCAGAACGGCACCCAGGTCACCGTCACCCCCGCCCACTACAACAAGACCATCAACGCGGGAGCGAGCACCGAGCCGTACAGCCCGACGTTCTCCATCAGCCAGAACGTCGACCCGGTGACGTGCCGGATCAGCAACGCCAACTGCGACGGCAGCGCCGACACCCCGCCGACGGCGCCGACGAACCTGACGTCGCCGACGAAGACCACGCGCACGGTGAGCTTGCAGTGGAACGCCTCCACGCCGGGCTCGTTGCCGGTGGCGAGCTACGACGTCTACAACGGCACCAACGTCGTCGGCACCTCCACCACCACGTCCACGACCGTCACCGACCTCACCCCGAACACGGCGTACTCGTTCACGGTGCGCGCCAAGGACTCCAAGGGCACGCTGAGCCCGGCGAGCACCGTCCTCCCCGTCACCACCAACAACCCCGCCGACGACACCACCCCGCCGACCGCGCCGGGCAACCTGCGCGCCACGGCGAAGGACGCGGGCAGCATCACGTTGGCGTGGAACGCGTCCACGGACAACAAGGGCGTCGCGAACTACGACGTCTACGTCGGCAGCACCGTCAAGACCACGGTCGCGGGCACCACAGCCGTCGTCAGCGGCCTGTCGCCGTCGACGAACTACACGTTCACCGTCAGGGCACGAGACCTCTACGACAACGTCTCGTCCCCGAGCAACGCGCTGAACGAGCGCACTGGTGACATCGTCGGCGGATACGCCCGTGTCGGCTACTTCGTGCAGTGGGGCATCTACGGGCGCCAGTACTTCGTGAAGGACATGGACGCCGCGAAGATGACGCACGTCAACTACGCGTTCGGCAACATCGACCCCGTCAACCTGACGTGCCTGCACGGCGTCACGAAGGGCACGAGCCCGAACCCGCAGGACCCGAACCAGGGCGACGGCGCCGGTGACGCGGAAGCCGACTACAGCAGGCCGATGAGCGCGGCGCAGTCCGTCGACGGGGTGGCGGACAGCGGCTGGGAACCGTTGCGCGGCAACTACAACCAGCTCAAGAAGCTCAAGGCGAAGCACCCGCACCTCAAGGTGCTGATCTCGCTCGGCGGTTGGACCTACTCCAAGTACTTCAGCGACGTGGCGGCGACGGACGCGGCGCGCAAGAAGTTCGTCTCGTCGTGCATCGACATCTACATCAAGGGCAACCTTCCCGTGTACAACGGCGCCGGCGGCCCTGGCAGTGCGGCGGGCATCTTCGACGGCATCGACCTCGACTGGGAGTGGCCGGGCGCGGAAGGCCACGCGGGCAACCACTTCGGGCCGCAGGACAAGGTCAACAACACCCTGCTGATCGAGGAGTTCCGCCGGCAGTTCGACGCGCTGAGCACCACCACGGGCAAGCGCTACCAGCTCACCGCGTTCACCCCGGCCGACCCCGGCAAGATCGAGGCGGGCTGGGAGCTCGGGCGGGTCGCGCAGTCGATGGACATCTTCAACGTCCAGGGCTACGACTTCCACGGCTCCGGCAGCGACAACTCGTGGGAGCCCAACCGGACCGGTCACCAGGGCAACCTCTACACCGACCCGGACGACCCGTACACGACCAAGTTCAGCGTCGAGAGCACCGTGCAGGCCTACCTCGACGCGGGCGTGCCGTCCCGCAAGATCACGCTCGGGCTCGCGTTCTACGGTCGCGGCTGGCAGAACGTGGTCAACGGAGGGAAGAACGGCGAGTGGCAGCAGGCGGGCGGCGCGGCTCCCGGCCAGTTCCCGGAGGAGTCGGGCACGCGCGGGTACGCCAACCTCGTGGCGTCGGTGCCGAACTGCACCGTCTTCCACGACGAGGTGGCCGTGGCGACGTCCTGCTACACCGGCAACCAGTGGTGGACCTTCGACGACGTGTGGTCGATCCAGAAGAAGACCGCATGGCTGAAGTCGAAGAACCTGCTGGGCGCGATGTTCTGGGAGATGTCCGGTGACCGCGGCCCGTTGATGGCCGCGGTCGACGCCGGACTCAGGTAACCCCCGGAACGATCAGTACTCGGACTCGTACAGGCCCTGCAGCTCGGTCAGCAGGGCCGACGAGTCGGGCAGCTGCTTGCCGTCCAGCACCGTGACCCGCGTGATCTTGCGGACGCTGGACGCGAGGAACACGCCCTCGGCGTCGTAGAGCTCGCCGGCCTGGATCGGCTCCACGAGCACGGTCCAGCCGGCGCGCTCGGCGGCGCGGAACAGCGCGTACTGCGTGGTGCCGGGCAGGATGCCGAGCTTCGACGGCGGCGTCACCAGGGTCTTGCCGCGCACGAGGATCAGCGTCGAGGTCGGGCCCTCGAGCACCGAGCCGTCGGACGTCGTGAAGACGACCTCGGCGGCACCGCGGCGCTCGGCCTCGCGCAGCGCGGCCATGTTGATCGCGTACGACAGCGTCTTCGCGCCCAGCAGCAGCCACGGCGCGCGGTCGGCGAGGCCCGGGTCGATGCCGCGGTCCAGCGTCACGGCGGACAGGCCGTCGGCGCGCTGCTTGAGCACCTTCGCGCCGATCTCCATGCCGAGCGCGAAACCGGTGGGCGTGCCGTCGCCGCCCTCGACGCCGCGGGTGTAGACGAGCTTGAGGGCGAACTCCTCACCGCCCGTCCAGTTGCCGATGACGAGCTCGACCGCGCGCTCGAACTCGGCGCGGGGCGGCGGTGCCATGTCGAGCATGGCCGCGGACCGGTCGAGCCGGTCGAGGTGGGGCGTGAGTTCGCGGGGCTTCCCGCCGACCACGAGGATCGTTTCGAAGACGCCGTCACCGCGCATCAGCCCGAGGTCGTCGACGCGGATCAGCGGCGAGTCGGGGTCAGCGAGGGTTCCGTCGAGCAGTGCCAGCACGCGCATGTGAGCGAGCCTACTAACATCGGGTGCGTGGAGACCGCAAGAGGCCTGCGGAAAACGCTGCACGACCGCGGCATGAGGATGACGCCGCAGCGCCAGCTCGTGCTGGACGCGGTCAGGGCGCTGGAGCACGCCACTCCGGAGCAGATCTGCGCGCGCGTCCAGGAGACGGCGCCGACGGTCAACATCACGACGATCTACCGCACGCTCGACCTGCTCGACCGGCTCGGGCTGGTGCGGCACACGCACCTGGGCCACGGCGCGCCGAGCTACTCGGTCGACGAGCACCAGCACGTGCACCTCGTGTGCCACGTGTGCGGCTCCGTCCAGGAGATCCCGTGTGAGCTTCTCGACCCGTTGGTCGGAACATTGCGGGGGCGCGACGGGTTCGAACTTGATGCAACTCATCTCGCGCTGTCCGGCACGTGCCGCGACTGCTTGAAGCAGGAGCAGGAGACCGAGTGACCCTCCCAGGAGCCGTCCCGCCGCCCGACGAGTCCATCGATGCCGGCGTGGCCTGGCACTACGGGGACCCGTTCGCGGAACAGCGGTCCGCCGCCCGTTCGGTGGTCGTCGTCGACCGCTCGAACCGCGGTGTCGTCGCGATCCCCGGCGAGGACAGGCTCAAGTGGCTGCACCAGCTCACGAGCCAGCACTTCGAGCAGCTCGGCGAGGGCGCGGCGACCGAGGCGCTGATCCTCGACGCCCAGGGCCGGCTGGAGCACCACATGGTCGTCGCGAACGTCGGCGGCACCGTGTTCCTCGACGTCGAGAAGGTCGACGACCTGCTGGCGTACCTCAAGAAGATGGTCTTCTGGTCCAAGGTCGAGCCGCGCGACGCCACCCCCGAGTTCGCGCTGCTGACGATCACCGGCCCGGACGCCCCGGCGTTGCTGGAGAAGCTCGACATCCCGCTCCCGAAGGGCGCCGACGCACTGGGCGAGGGCTTCGTGCGGCGCGCCTCGTGGCCCGGCCAGAACTCGTTCGACCTGCTGGTCCCGCGCGAGGACAAGGCAGCGTGGTGGCAGAAGATCACGGACGCCGGCGCGCGCCCCGCGGGCAGCTACGCGTTCGAGGCGCTGCGGGTCGAGTCGCTGCGCGCACGGCAGGGCATCGACACCGACGAGCGCACGATCCCGCACGAGGTCGGCCTGATCGACCCGGCCGTGCACCTGAACAAGGGCTGCTACCGCGGCCAGGAGACGGTCGCGAAGGTCCACAACGTGGGCCGCCCGCCCCGGCGGATGCTCCTACTCCACCTGGATGGTTCTGCGGATGCCCAGCCCGAGCCCGGTGATCCGGTCGTGCTGGACGGCCGCCCGGTCGGCCGGGTGGGCAGTGTGGCACTGCACCACGAGCTCGGCGCGATCGCGTTGGCGCTGGTCAAGCGGTCCGTACCGGTCGACGCGGAGCTGACCGCGGGTGCCCCCGAACGTGAGGTCGCGGCCCGGATCGACCCCGACTCGGTGCCCGCGGACACGCCCGGATTGGGCCGGGAAGCTGTTCGCAACTTGAGGGCTTGACGCCCTAAAGTCCGGGGCATGTCCCTGGGCACGCTCATCACTGTCGCTCCCACCGGAGCGGAGCACGCGAAAGCCGACGTCCCGCAGCTTCCGGTGACCCTGGAAGAGCTGGTCAAGACGGCGCAGAGCTGCGAGCAGGTCGGCGCGGCGATGATCCACGTCCACATCCGCGGCGAAGACACCAAGCCGTCGCTGGACCTGGGTCTGCTGAAGGCCACCGTCGAGGCGTTGCGCTCCGAAACGAACCTCGTCGTGCAGCTGTCGACCGGCGGGTCGGTGCACGACCCCGAGGAGAACCGGCTGCGCGTGCTGGAGGCGATGCCGGACTCGGCGTCCTGCACGATGGGCACCGTCAACTTCGGCGACGACGTGTTCCTGAACCGCTGGGAGTTCATCGTCTCCCTGCACAAGGGCATGCAGGAGCGCGGCATCGTCCCGGAGTACGAGATCTTCGACATCGGGCAGCTCGCCTCGTTGAAGCGCCTGCTCGACCAGCACGGCCTGCCCGCGGGCGGGCACGTGCACGTCGACTTCGTGATGGGGGTGCCCGGTGGCATGCCGGGTGACGCGGCGACGCTGGTCGCGGCCGTCAACGCACTGCCGGACGGCGCCACGTTCTCAGCCACCGGGATCGGCCGGACGACCCTGCCGGTGATGTTCACCGCTTTGGGTGCGGGTGGCCACCTCCGAGTGGGTATGGAAGACACCGTCAGCTACTCGCGGGGGGTGCCGGTGCGGGACAACGCACAGCTCGTGGCACGTGCGGCAGGTCTTTCCAAGATCGCCCAGCGACCCGCTCTGACGCCCGACGAGGCGCGGAAGCTGCTGGGTGTGCACATTTGAGACAAGTTTGGTGCATGGGATGTGTTGGCGGGTGAGGAGGATCTACCGCAGGATGGACACGTGATCGAGGTGCGTCCTGGCGGGCGCCGCCGAATCGACCGGGTGCTCGCCCCCGACTACACGGAGGGCGTCGAGCAGCGCCCGCTCGTCGAGGTGCGCGAACTCCGCGACGAGGCCGCGCAGGAAGAGACAGATCTGTCCTACCTGCGGCGGCTGTTGCACGCACGCATCGACATCGTGCGTGCCGAACAAGAGCGCCGCAGCTCCGGTGGCTCTGCGGTGGTCGACCAACTGGCCACGATCCTGTCCACGAACGCCGTGGGTCCCGCGACCGGCCTCGGTCGGTACCAGACCCACGAGCCGTCACGTGCTGACGCGCATCAACGGCACGTTGAGGCGCTCATCTCCGACGTGGACCTCTCCGACGTGAGCTCGCTCACGGACGAACGCCTCGGCGAGGTGCTGGAGACGTTCATCTCGGAAGAGGCGTCCGTGTCGGTGCGGCGGCGTGAGGTGCAGGTCGTGGTGGACAGGCTCAACTCCGAGATCGCCTCGCGCTACCAGCGCGGGAGCGCGTCGGTGGACGAGCTGCTGGCTGCCGAGCGCGGCCACCACCGTCCCAAGAAGTAAGACAACCGTTCCACTTTCTGAGCAGCCGACCTAGCGTGCCCTCATGGGGTACCGCTGGGTCGTGCTGTCTGTCGGGGCGTTGGCGCAGGGCACGAACGCGGCGGTGTTCCTCGGCCTGCCCGCGATCAGCCCGCAGCTCCAGCAGCACTTCTCCCTGACGTTGCCGCAGGTCGGGCTGCTCCTCGGTGCGGTCAACCTCGGCACGATGATCGCTCTCGTGCCGTGGGGAGTTCTCGCGGACCGACGCGGTGAACGGCTCGTGATGACCATCGGCGGCGTGGGTGCCGCGGCCTGTCTTCTCGCAGTGGCGCTCGGCAACGCCTGGCTCGCCGGTCTCGCGCTGCTCGGCGCCGGTCTGTTCGGCGCGAGCGTCAACGCGGCCAGCGGGCGAGCGGTGATGTCGTGGTTCAGCAGGGAGTCGCGCGGTCTCGCCATGGGCGTCCGGCAGACGGCGACCCCGCTCGGCGCGGCGTTCACCGCGGCCGTCCTGCCCGGGATCGCCCTCTCGGCCGGCGTGCCCACCGCGTTCGTCGTGCTGGCGGGCGTGACGGCGTTCGTGGCGCTCGCGGTGGCGCTGCTGGTTCGCGAGCCCCCTGGCGCGATCCGGGGGAGCTCCGAGCACGGCCTGGTGCTCCGGGACCCGCGGCTGCTGAGGCTGTCGCTCGCCAGCGGCCTGCTCGTGGTGCCCCAGTTCACCGCCACGGCCCTGACGGTGCCTCTCCTGCACGAGCACCGCGGCATGAGCGTCACGGCCGCTGCGGCCGTGTTCGCCGTCGCCCAGGTGCTGGGCGGCGCCGGACGGCTCGCCGCGGGCGTGTGGTCGGACAGGGCACGCAGCCGGATCGGGCCGCTGAAGATCGTCTCGCTGGTCACCGCGGGCGGGTTCGTGCTGGTCGCGGCACTGGACCAGGCGCCGTTGCCGCTGCTGGTCGCGGTGCTGGTGCCGACCTCGCTCTTCGCGCTGTGCTGGAACGGCCTCGCGGTCACCGAGGCCGGTGAGCTCGCGCCGGACGGCCGCAGTGCGACCGCGATCGCCATGCAGAACTCGGCGAACTACCTCAGCGCCTCGCTGACCCCGTTCGTCGCGAGCTTCGTCGCCGTGACGGTCGGCTGGCCGGCGGCGATGGTGCTCGCGGCCGTGTGCGCCGTCACCGCGCGGGTGCTGCTTCAGCCGTGGCGTTCCCTGCGGGCCAGTTCGCTCCAGAACTCGCGCAGCGACTCGTAGCGCAGCGCGACCTCTTCGGCGTCGTCGGCCTCGAGGGCGTCGACGATGGCGTTCACGTCGGCCGCCGAGGTGTCCTCGAGCAGGTCCTTGTCCTCCAGCAGCTGCACCAGGCCGCCGTAGTCGAGCTCCACGGCCGCGTGCGGGTGGAAGTGCTCGAGCCAGCGGCCCGTGTCGGCGAGGACCTTGGCCGGGCCCTCGTCGCCCAGCGAGCGCTTCACGACCTTCAGGGCCCGTGCCACGCGGCGCCGGGCATCCGCCATGGCGACCCGCCACGACACCTGCCGTTCGGGGTCGTCCTGCGAGCCTGCGAGCACCACCCGGCGCTGGGCCGGGTCCACGAGGGCGAACCACGGGAGCGGGATCGTCCAGGTCGTGGAGATGACGTGGACGGCGCCCGCGGCGAGTTCGGCCATCACGGCGGACGCGCGGGCCCGGACCGTCTCCGGGGAGAGGTTCAGGGCCGCGTCCTGCAGGATCGGCGGAGCGGTCGCCAGGAAGCCCACGAGGGCGGCGGCGGAGCGGGCCCTGATGTCGAGCGGGCAGACGAGCGGAGCGGGGCCGACCTTCGCGGCCTCGGAGGTCGGAACCTCGGCCGGACTGATCGTCATGACGTCGAAGGACTCGCCCGGGAGGAGCTTTTGTCCCAACTGTGATCGCAACCACAGCTCCCGTTCCCTGTCGCCTGCCTCCGACCGGGGGATCGGGCCCGCTTCCAGGGCTTTTTCCACCTTGGAAGCTAGCTTTGCGTCCAAGACCGATAACGGTTCGTACACCCGTAGGTAGGCGACGAACGGTCTGGGCACCTGTGCATCCTTCCACTCGGGGGCGGTAGCGAGATTTGGCGGTACGTGTCACGCCTACCGCGTCGCGAGGAACCCCATCGGCACGGTACGGTAGTTACCAGGAATCAGTTGTCGAGACGAGTGGGGCCGCCGTTCCCCCGGCCGCCCCCGTCCCTGTGCGAGGGGGTCGAGCCATGGGGCGCGGCCGAGCTAAGGCCAAGCAGACGAAGGTCGCCAGGGAGCTCAAATACAGCTCTCATGAGACCGACTTCGCTGCGTTGCAGCGCGAGCTGTCGACTGATGAAAGGTCGGCGAACGGGAGTGGTGGTGGCGACGAGCCACACGACGACCCGTACGACGACTACGACGATTACCGTCGCTGAATTCAGCCTTCGGAGTTCAAGGGTTGGGCAACCGGTAACCCCGGCGCCCAGCCCTTGAACTCTGAGGGCTCTTTCAGAACGCCCTGGCGTACTGCTTCGGCGCCCTGACCTCCACACCCAACTGCTGTGCCGCGTGCAGCGGCCAGTACGGGTCGCGGAGCAGTTCGCGCGCGAGCAGGACCAGGTCGGCGGAACCGTCCGTCAAGATCTGTTCGGCCTGCTTCGCCTCGGTGATCAGGCCGACCGCACCCGTGGGCACGTCTGCCTTGCGTCGCACCGCCTCGGCGAGCGGCACCTGGTAGCCGGGCCCGATCGGGATGTCCGCCTGCGCGGTGTTGCCACCGCTGGACACGTCGATCAGGTCAGCACCCGCTGCCTTGAGCGCCTGTGCCAGCACGACGCTGTCGTCGGCGGTCCAGCCGCCCTCCACCCAGTCGGTGCCGCTGATCCTCACGATCACGGGCACGTCCGGGCCGACCGCTGCCCTCACGGCCGCGGTGACCTCGACGGGGACGGCGATGCGTTCCTCGGTGCTGCCCTCGTTCGTCAGCGGCGAGTAGTACTCGTGCAGCAGGTAACCGTGCGCGGCGTGGATCTCGAGGACCTCGAAGCCGGCTTCGAGCGCGCGCAGGGCACCGTCCACGAACGCCTTCACGATCGCAGTGTGGTGGGTGAGCTTTTCCGGCTGGTTACCGCCGGGGAACGGCTCCGTCGTGGGCGCCACCGGCACCCAGTCGCCGATCGCCTTGCGGCCGGCGTGCGCGAGCTGGATCGCGGGCACCGAGCCGTGCTCCTTGATGAACTTCGTGATCGGCTTCCAGGCTTCGACCTGCTCGTCGTTCCAGATGCCGACGTCCTGCGGCGAGATCCGGCCGCGCGCCTCGACGGCCGTGGCCTCGGCCATGACGAGCCCGGCGCCACCGACCGCCCGGGAACCCAGGTGGACGAGATGCCAGTCGGTGGGGACGCCGTCTTCCTTTTCGACCGAGTACTGGCACATGGGGCTGACCGCGATGCGGTTGGGCAGCGTGACCGAGCGCAGGGTCAGCGGGGAGAACAACAGGCTCACGAGAGCTCCCTCGAACGTTCGTAGACCTAACTAAGTGTTCAAGGGAGCGGCTCGGCGGGTTGTTCCCCACCGACGGGTCGTCTCAGTCACTGAACAACGACGCGGAGACACGGGCCGGCGTGAAGTCGGGCGGCCAGAGCGTCCCGCGGTTGACGCGCGCCCCGGTCAGGACGGCCTTGTCCAGGTTGACGGCACGCATGTCGGCGCCGCGCAGGTCCGCGTCCGTGAGGTCGGCGGCGCGCAGGTCCGCGCCTTCGAGGTGGGCGACCCGCAGCGAGGCCTCGCGCAGGGAGGCCCCGCGCAGGTCCGCCTGCGTCAGGTCGGTGGCGTCGAGGACGCACCGGTCGAGGCACGTGCCGAACAACCGCGCCCCGGCGAGGTTCGACCGGCGGGCCACCGCTCCCGCCAGTTCCCGCTTGCCCAGGTCGGCACCCCGCAGGTCGACGTGGGACAGGTCGACCGCCGCGCCGGGCCGGCCGAGCAGGATCGCCAGGGCCTTCTCCACGTCCGGGCTCGCCCCGGCCTGCCCCGGCGGCTGGTCGGTCGGCCACGGGGACCGCTCGCGCAGGAAGTCCCCGATGGTGTCGTCGACGAGCACGCGGCTCCTGGCCGCCTCCTTCGCGATCTGTTCCAGCGCGTGCAGGCCGTCGATCCGCACCTCGGCCTGGTCGCTGCCGAGGTTCTCGACGGCCTGGCGGTAGCGGGTGACCAGCTGGCCGTCCCTGACCTGCAACCAGGCCAGCGCACCTCCGGCGACGACCAGCAGCCCTCCGAAGACCATCGATCGCGGAGAAGCCAGCAGGGCGACACCGAGCACGACCAGGGCGACCGCCCCGAGCCGGACCATCCGCTTGCTCACGGAGGGTCATCATCCGCGAAAGCCCTCTCACAGCGGTATCCGCTGTTGGAGTTCAGCTCAGCTGGTCACAAGGACCTGCGAATGTCTGGTTTCGACCCAATCGAGGTGATCCCAACCGATGTACGGTCTCCGCCGTGAAGATCGTGGTGCGGGTGAAGCTGCTGCCGGACGTCGTGCAGTTGGCCGCTTTGGCCGCGACTCTGCACGGCTGCAACGAGTCCGCGGGCTGGGTGTCGCGGACCGCGTTCGACCACGGGGTCTTCCGTGAATACGCGTTGCGCAAGCACACCTATGCGGAGTTGAAGGCCCGCGGCCTGGGCGCGCAGGCCGCCCAGCACGTGATCAAGAAGGTCGCGGACGCCTATGCCGCGCTGCACGCGGCCATCCGAGCCGGAAACCTCGGCAAGCCCGGCTCGAAGCGCCGGGTCAAAGCCGGGTCGAAGCCGATCGCGTTCCGGCTGGATGCGGCGCAGCCCTTCGACGACCGGTGTCTGTCGTGGAACCACGACGCGGGCACCGTGTCGATCTGGACCACGGCGGGCCGGATGAAGAACGTGCGGTTCGCGGGTTCTCCTCACCAGCTCAAGACATTGCGTGAGCACCGCAAGGGCGAAAGTGACCTGCTGCACCGCGACGGCACATGGTTCCTGCTGGCGACCTGCGAGGTGCCAGAGGAGCCGCAGTTCGAACCGGTCGACTGGCTCGGCGTGGACCGCGGCATCGTGAATCTCGCGACCACCAGCGACGCGGACGACCACCAGGGCCGCGGGGTGAACCGCTACCGGCGCCGGCACGCCCGCGTCCGCTCCGAGTTGCAGGCCAGGAGAACGAAGTCGGCGACCCGGCGGCTGAAGAAAAGAGCGCGTCGCGAGCAGCGGCACTCGACACACGTCAACCACAAGATCGCCAAGCAGTTGGTGGCTGTTGCCGAACGCACCGGTCGCGGGATCGCGCTCGAGGACTTGAGCGGTATCCGCGACCGGGTCACGGTTGCCCGGCACCAGCGAGCCACCCACAGCTCATGGCCGTTCCACCAGCTCGAAGCACACATCCGCTACAAAGCACGCCGCGCCGGAGTGCCCGTGCTCGTCGTGGACGCGCACTACACCTCGCAGACGTGTCCGCGCTGCAAGGACACGTCTCGTTCCAACCGTCCCACCAGGGACACCTTCTGCTGTCGCCGGTGCGGTCTCGCTGGACCCGCCGACGTCGTCGCCGCCGTGAACGTCCGGAACCGGGCACGGTCGGCGTGGGTGCACGTCAACGCACCCGAACCCGCCGCCGCACAAGCGGCGGGTTGATGCGGCCCGCACGTCACACCCAGTGGCGCACGGAGAACGCGACCTGGCTTGAGGTCCGAGCATCACGCTCGATCCTCAGGGCCGAGAAGTTGACCTCATGTAGCGGACCTGCCTGGCCTTGCCCTCCAGCACCTCCGCACGGGCCGACGCGATCTCGTCCCGGTGCGACACCTCCGGCACGCCGACCTCCCACCAGGCCCCGGCTTCCGTCCACGACGACGGGTGCGTGCGGATCACGACCACGGCCGGGCGCTTCTCCGCGACAGCCGCTTCGCGCGCCTTGCGGTAAGCGCCTTCCAGGTCACCGAGGGAGTCGACGGTGAACACCGCGCAGCCCATGGCGGCGGCGTGCCCCGCGAAGTCGGTGCGCGGGGGTTCCCGGTGCGAGGAGGTGCAGTCGGCGTAGAGGTTGTTGTAGCCCGCGCCGCCCTGACCGGTCTGGAGGCGGTGGATCACGGCGTAGCCGTCGTTGTCGCAGACCACCGCCACGAAGCCGTGGCCCGCGAAGGCCGCGGAGAACAGTTCGGAGTTCAGCATCAGGTAGCTGCCGTCGCCGAGGAGCGTGGTGACGACGCCCTGGGTGTGGGCGATCGCGGCTCCCCAGGCGCCCGCCAGTTCGTAGCCCATGCAGGAGAAGCCGTACTCGACGTCCATCGTGGACTCGCCGGTCGCGCGCCAGCCGCCGATCAGTTCGCCGGGGAGGCCGCCGGACGCCGTCATGACGTAGTCGGTGGGCTCGCTGACGTCGTTCACGACGCCGACGACCTGCGCATAGGTCGGGAGGCCTTCGCCCGGGGTGCGGAGCTTCGTGATGTGGACGTCCCACTTCTCGCGTTCGGTCCGGGCGCGCGCGGCCCAGTCCGCGGGCGCCCGCCAGGACGCCAGCAGGTCGGTGAGCTCGCGCAGGCCCTCGTCGGCGTCGGCCACCAACGCGGTCGAGCCGTGCTTCACGGCGTCGAAGCGGGCCGCGTTCAGGGAGAGCAGGTGCGCGTCCGGGGAGAAGACGGTCCAGGACGCGGTGGTGAAGTCCTGCAGGCGCGTTCCGACGGCGATGACCAGGTCGGCCTCGCCCGCGAGGACGTTGGCCGAGGTCGAGCCGGTGATGCCGAGCGGACCGGCGTGCAGCGGGTGCTCGTGCGGGACCAGCGTGCGGCCCGCCGTGGTCTCGACGACCGGGATGCCGTGCTGCTCGGCGAACCGCAGGGCGCGGCCGGCCGCGCCGGAGTAGCGGACGCCACCGCCCAGCACCAGCAACGGCCGGGAGGCGCTCCGGATGGCGGCGGCCGCCGCGGAGAGCGCGTTGAGGTCGGGGCGCAGGCGCAGCGGTCGGTGCAGGACCGGGGCGAACAGGGCGTCGGGGAAGTCGTAGGACTCCGCCTGGACGTCCTGCGGCAGTGCGAGGGTCACCGGGCCGCAGTCGGCCGGGTCGGTGAGGACGCGTGCGACCTGCGGCAACGTCGACAGCAGCTGCTCGGGCCTGGTGATGCGGTCGAAGTAGCGGCTGACCGCGCGGAACGCGTCGTTGACCGTCGCGGTCGGGTCGTGGAAGTGCTCGACCTGCTGCAGGACCGGGTCCGGGGCGCGGCCGGTGAAGGTGTCGCCGGGCAGCAGCAGGAGGGGCAGGCGGTTGGCGTGGGCGACGCCTGCCGCGGTGACCATGTTGAGGGCGCCGGGGCCGATCGACGACGTGGCGACGCCGACCTGGCGGCGGTGCGTGACCTTGCCGATGCCGACGGCCGCGAGCGCCATGCCCTGCTCGTTGTGGCCGCGCCACACCGGGAGGCGGTCGCGGACCTCCTCCAGGGCGTTGCCGATGCCCAGGACGTTGCCGTGCCCGAAGATCGCGAACACGCCGGGGAACAGCGGTGCCGTGGTGCCGTCCTGCAGTTCGGTCTGCTGGGCGAGCATCCAGCGGACCAGCGCCTGCGCGGTCGTGAGCTTCACTTGACGCGCCCCTCTGCTGTCGTGACCGGGCAACGCGGGTCCAGTTCCTGCGTCGCCCAGCTGTCGCGGACCCAGGTGTGGGCCGGGTCGTCGCAGAACGCCATCGAGCGCTCGGGGCCCGGACCAGCGAGAACGTTCAGGTAGTACATGGGGTAGCCCGGCGCCGCGACGCACGGGCCGTGGTAGCCGCGCGGGATCAGGAAGACGTCGCCGTCCCGCACGGTCACGTCCTCGTCGATCGTGCCGTCGTCGGTGTACGTGCGGTGGAAGCCGAAACCGGTGCGGGACGGGGTGACTCCGTCGCGGTCGGCGACGCGGAAGTAGTAGATCTCCTCGTTGTTCACCTCGCACGGCTCGGACTCGTCGTGCTTGTGCGGCGGGTACGAGGACCAGTTGCCGTCCGGCGTGATCAGCTCGCACGCGTTGAGCTTGTCCGCGTGGTCCCACACCCCCGGCACGCCGAAGTTCGTGACCTGGCGGGTCGCGTTGCCGGAGCCGCGCACCTCGACGGGCACGGCGTCGGCCGGGCCGTACTTCGGCGTGAGGCGGTTCTCGCAGCGCGCCATGGGAAGCGCGATCTCGCAGCCGTCCACAGAGGACAGCCGAACCGAGGCGTCGCGCGGGACGTAGGCGAAGTCGGTGACGCGGGTGAAGACCGACTCGCGGCCCTGCAGTTCGAAGCGCTCGTCGTCGGCCTCGACCACCAGCGATCCGGCCAGCGGCAGCACGAACGCCTCGAACTCGCCGGTCTCGACCGTGCGCGTGCCGCCGGCCTCGATCCGCAGCACGCGCAGGCCCGTGTAGGCCCAGCCCGCGTCCTCCGGGGTCAGCGCGATGACGTCGCCAGAGGTCGAGAGCGTCCCGTGTGGACGGTGCAGACTCATTCCGTGACTCCCTTCGCGGCGCGCAGGATCTCGGCGGCGGCGGCGACGGCGGACGCCACGTCACCGTCCGGCGGGTAGAGCAGCGCCCGGCCGACGACGAGTCCGCGCACGGTCGGATGTTGCAGCGAGCGGCCCCACGACTTGAGGTCGTCCTCAGGCCGTTCGGAGGGCACACCGCCGAGCACCAGCGCGGGCAACGCGGTGGTGTCCAGCACGACCTCCGGCTCCTCCGGCGCGGGCAGCTTCAGCCACGTGTAGGCGGAGGTCGAGCCGAGACCGGCGGCGACGGCCGACGCGCGGGAGAGCGCCGCGGCGTCCTTCTGCAGCACCAGCTTGTCGTTGTGGTCGCGCTTGTACGGCAGCGGTTCGACCATCGCCATCAGGCCGTGCTCCGCGAGCTCGGTGACGGCCCGCGCGCAGCCTTCCAGCGTCGGGATCGTGCCGGGGTCCGAGTCGACCAGGCGCAGCAGCATCTTGCCGCCGTCCAGGCCGAACGTCGCGATGGACGACGCGTCGTACGCGGTGAACCTGTCGTCGATCTCCCAGTCCGCGCCGGCGAGGCCGCCGCGGTTCATCGAGCCGATGACCACGCGTTCGTTCAGGCCGTCGAGCAGCAGCAGGTCCTCGATCACGTCCGGCGTGCCGAGCACGCCGTCGACCTCGGGGTTCGCCAGCGCCGTCAGCAGGCGGGCCAGCAACGACCGGCGGTCGGCCATCGCCAGCGGGTCGCCGCCGACGCCGAGCGCGCCGCGCGCCGGGTGGTCCGCCGCGACCAGGAACAGCGTGGACTTGCCGTTCAGCAACGAGTTCCGCCGCTTGCGGGACTGGTAGGCCCGTCTGATCGAGCCGGGGTCCTCCGCCCGCCGCCACAACAGTTCCCGCCACTGGCCATCGGTGATCAAAGCAGTTCCTCGATCTCTTCCTGATCCGGCATCGCGTCCGCGCAGGCCAGCCGGGACGCGACGATCGCGCCGGCCGCGTTGGCGTACCGCGCGATCTTCACCGGGTCCCAGCCGGACAGCAGGCCGTGCACCAGGGAGCCGCCGAACGCGTCCCCGGCGCCGAGCCCGCACACGACCTCGACGGGGTTCGGCTCGACGGTCCACCGGCCGGCCGGCGTGGCCACGAGCACGCCCTCGGCGCCCTTCTTGACCAGGGCCAGCGAGATCCCGTGCGCCAGCAGCCGGTCGGCTGCCTCGTCGGGATCGGCCGTGCCGACGGCGATCTCGCACTCGGTGCGGTTGCCGACGGCGACCGTGACGTGGTCGAGCATCCAGCCGATCTCGGCCCGCGCGGTCTTCACGTCCGGCCAGAACATCGGCCGGTAGTCCAGGTCCAGCACGGTGTGCCCGTTGCGCGCGCGGTTCGCGAGCATCATCCGTTGCGACGTCCTGGCCGGCTCCGCGGAGACGCCCGTGCCGGTGACCCACAACAGCGGGACCTCGCGCGTGAGCGACCACGGCACGTCGTCCTCGCCGATCGTCAGGTCGGGCGCGATCGGCAGGCGGTAGAACAGCAACGGCGGGTCGGCGGGCGGGTCGAGCTCGCAGAACACCACCGGGGTCAGCAGGTCCGGCGAGGTGCCGACGTACTCCGACGAGACGCCGAAGCCCTCCAGCGCCTCGCGGACGTACGTGCCGAAGCCGTCCGGGCCGACCTTGGTCAGCACCCCGGCACGGCGGCCGAGGCGGGCGGCGGCGACCGCGACGTTGGTCGCGGTGCCGCCGAGCGACTTGGCGAAGGTGCTGACCCGGGCCAGCGGCACCCCGGACTGCTCCGGGTACAGGTCGACGCCGACCCGGCCGACGGTCAGCACTTCCAGCGAACTCACGCCTCGACACCTCGCAGCTCGTGCTCCAGCGCCTCGAGTTCGGCGCCACCGGCCATCTGCTTGGTGAGTTCGTTGATGTCGATCTCGGACTTCTCGTAGCTGCCCAGCGCGCGGCCCCGCTTGAGCAGCAGGAACCGGTTGCCGACCGGGTAGGCGTGGTGCGGGTTGTGGGTGATCAGCACGACGCCGAGCCCGCGATCACGCGCCTGCGCCACGTACTTCAGCACCACACCGGCCTGCTTGACGCCGAGCGCCGCGGTCGGTTCGTCGAGGATCAGCACCTTGGCGCCGAAGTGCACGGCGCGGGCGATGGCGACGCACTGCCGTTCACCACCGGACAGCGTGCCGACGGGCTGCTCGACGTCGCGGAGGTCGATGCCCATGTCGGACAACGCCTTCTTGGTGACCGCCTTGCCCTTCTTGCTGTCCAGGAAGCCGAACTTCGTCGTCGGCTCGGAGCCCAGGAAGAAGTTGCGCCACACCGACATCAGCGGCACGACCGCCAGGTCCTGGTACACGGTCGCGATGCCGCGGTCCAGTGCCTCGCGGGGCGACGAGAAGCGGATCTCCTCGCCCTCGACCTTGAACGAGCCCCGGTCGTGCTGGTGCACACCGGCCAGGATCTTGATCAGGGTCGACTTGCCGGCGCCGTTGTCGCCGAGCACGCAGGTGACCTCACCGGCGTTGACCACGGTGGACACGTCGCTCAGCGCGATGACGCTGCCGTAGGTCTTGCCGATGTCCTCGGTCTCGATCAGTGACGTCATCGCCTGACCCTTTCCGCCCGGCGGCGCAGCATGTTGTTGACCAGCACGGCGGCCAGCAGCATCACGCCGAGGAACAGCTGGAACCAGTCGCTGTTCCAGCCGGCGTACACGATGCCCTGCCGCGCCATGCCGAAGATCAGCGCGCCGATCGCGGCACCTACCGCGGAGCCGAAGCCACCGGTGAGCAGGCACCCTCCGATCACCGCCGCGATGATGTACTGGAACTCGAGGCCGATGCCCTGGTTCGCCTGCACGCTCGCGTACCGCAGGATGTTGATCGAGCCGACGAGCCACGCGGCGAACGCCGTCGTCATGAACAGCAGGATCTTCGACCGCACGACCGGCACACCGACCGCGCGCGAGCTCTGCGCGGCGCCGCCGATCGCGAAGATCCAGTTGCCGAACCTGGTGCGCAGCAACACGGTCGAGGCGACGACCGTGAACAGGACCCACCAGATGATCGACACGTAGAAGCTCGTGCCGCCGATCTGGAACGTCGAGGCGAACAGGAACCCGGCCGACTCGTACCCGGCCGCCTCCCGCATGCCCGACACCTGCACGCTGCCCGTGACCAGGCGCGTGATGCCGAGGTTGAGGCCCTGCAACGCGAGGAAGCTGCCCAGCGTCACGATGAAGCTCGGCAGGCCCGTGCGCATCACGAGCCAGCCGTTCAGCGCGCCCACCGCCAGCGCGAAGGCGAGCGAGACCAGCAACGCGAGCCAGACGTTCAGCCCGAGCTGGGTGGCGAGGAGAGCCGTGACGAGCGCGGTGGACGCGGTCATGACGCCGGCGGACAGGTCGAACTCGCCGCCGATCATCAGCAGTGCCACCGCGACCGCCATGATCCCGAGCATGGAGGCGTCGTCCAGCCAGGTGGCCGCCCCGCCCATGCTCAGGAACTGCTCGGTGACCACGGAGAAGAACAGGAACACCAGCAGTGCGCCGAGCATCGCGCCGATCTCAGGGCGTTTGATCAGCTGATCCATCACCCTGGGCTTGCCCAGTCGTTCGTCGGCAGCCGGTGGAGCTGTGGCCGTCACGGTCATCTCCCCGCCTCCTCCTTACCTCTTGCCGTTCTTGGCGTACTCCGCGACCTTGTCCACGTTGGACTTGTCGACGAAGCCGGGACCGGTGAGGACGGGCTTGCCACCACCGAGCGTGTTGGCGTTGTCCTTGAAGAGCTTCAGCATCACGACCGGCAGGTAGCCCTGCTGGTACTGCTGCTGGTCGACGGCGAAGAGCACCTCGCCGGCCTTGATCGAGTTGACCACGTCCGCGTTGAGGTCGAACGTGGCGACCTGCGCCTTGGAGCTCGCGCCCTTGATGGCGGACGCCGCGTTCACGGCGACCTGCGGGTTGAGGGCCAGCACGCCGTCGACCGCGGTGTCGGACTGCAGCTTGGCCTTGATGCGGGCCTCGACGTCGGTCGGGTTGGAGATGTCGACCTGCAGGTTCTCTACCGCGCCGCCGAAGCCGGTGCGGGCACCGTCGCAGCGCTGGTTGAGGCCCGAGTTGCCGGCCTCGTGGATCACGCAGAGCAGCTTGGTCTTGCCGGCGGCCTTGAGCTTCTTGCCGGCTTCCTCACCGGCGATCGTCTCCTCCTGGCCGACGTGCGCCATGGCACCGAACTCCGCGCTTTTCGCGCTGCCGGAGTTGATCGTGATGACCGGGATGCCGGCCTTCACCGCGTTCTCGATGGAGGTCTTGAGCGCGTCCGGGTTCGCCATCGACACCACGATGCCGCCGACCTTCTGCGACACGGCGTTGTCGATCAGCTTGGCCTGGGCGCCGGGGTCGCCGTCGGAGTTGTAGGTGACGCCGACGCCGAGCTGCTTGCCCGCGTCCTCGGCGCCGACCTTCACGACGCTCCAGAACGCGTCGCCCGCGGTGCCGTGCGTGATCACGGACACCTTGAGGTCACCCGAGGCCTGCGAGCTGTTGTTGCTGCCGGTGTCCTGCGTGTTCGTACCAGTGGGACCGCTACAGGCGGCGAGTAGAGCAACACCCGCGAGCGCCACGCCCGCGCGGATGACCAGACGAGACTTCATCGTCTCCAGTCCCTTCAGAGGATCTTGCTGAGGTGCGCAAGGCTGCGCGCGGTGTCCTGAAGTGGCTTGTCCACCGGACTTCCGTGCTTGAGCTGGGTGTCCTGCTCCAACACGAACCAACCGGTGTAGCCCGCCTCTTGAACAGACTGCACCAGCGCTTCCACGTCCACGTCACCGTCCCCGAGCGGCACGTAGATGCCCTGTTCCACGGCATCGGTGTAACTGAGCTCGCCGCTGCGCACCTTCGCCGCGATCTCGTCACGCACGTCCTTGAGGTGCACGTGACCGATCCGGTCCGGGTAGCGGCGCGCCAGCTCGACCGGGTCCGTGCCACCGATGAGGAGGTGGCCGGTGTCCAGGCAGAGCTGGAGATCGGAGTCCGCGAGGAACCGGTCGACCTCCGCCTCCCGCTCGACGTGGGTGCCCACGTGCGGGTGCAGCACGGTCTTGAGGCCGTGCTTCGCGGCGATCTCGCGGATCTTCGCGCAGGTGTCGACGAGCGTCTTCCACTCGTCGTCGCTGAGCTTCGGGGTCTCGTCGTAGCCGTCCAGGCCGGTCGCCGCGGCCAGCACCAGCACCTCGGCGCCACCTGCCTCGAGGATGGCGGCGACGCGGTCGGCTTCGTCCAGTGTGGACTGGACGTCGGTGTGCAGCGTGACCGCCAGGAAGCCGCCGACGAGGCCGAGTTCGTGGCTTTTCAGCAGGGTCTTGAGCTGCTCGGGGTCGGCCGGGAGGTAGTCGGGCGGGCCGAGTTCGGTGGCGGTGAGGCCGAGTGAGTGCATCTGGCTCAGGACCGTCTCGGACGGGAGCACGTCACCCCAGCCCGGAACCTCGCAGACACCCCAGGAGATCGGTGCTCCAGCGATCTTCGCCATGCCTCAGTTCCCCTCTGTGTTCAACTGCGCCGCCTCCGGCGTCGCGGAGGAACCGCCTTCAAGTCGGCCGTCCGGCCGACTCGCTTCCGCCGAATTGGGCTCCGCCGAATTCGACGGAAGCGGGTGACCGGACGACCGACGCGGTTCCTCGATCCTCACCGGTGCGCCGCTGCGACGCGACTGTTCACAAGCTTCTGCCAGGCGGAGGCTGATCAAACTCTCCCGCGCCGGGGACGGATTCGCGACCTCGCCCTTGATGACCTGCGTGAACAGGTTCATCTCGTTGACGTACGCGCGGTGGAAGCGCTCCGGGAAGCCGGGGTAGGCGTCGTCTCCCGCCACGTGACCGCCGGGTTCCAGCGAGTTGAGCGGGGTGCGCGGGTCGACGCCGGCGACGAGCGAGTCCTTGCTGCCCATGACCTCGATGCGGTGGTCGTAGCCGACCGGGTCGTGCCGTCCGCCGGCCAGCGTGGCGTGCGCGCCGCCCTCGAACTTCAGCATCACGACGGCGTTGTCCACGTCGTCCGCGTCGGCGAACGCCTGGTGCACCAGCACGGACCCGCTCGCGTAGACCTCGACGACCCGCTGGCCGACCAGCCACGGCACGCAGTCGAGGTCGTGGATCAGCAGGTCGCGGAAGATGCCGCCGGACGCCGGCAGGTAGGAGAAGTCCGGCGGGTTCGCGTCGTTGCCGATGGCCCTGACCAGGTAGATGTCCCCGACCTCGCCCGCCCTGATGCGGCGGTTCAGCTCGTAGATCGCCGGGTCGAACCGGCGCTGGAAGCCCACCAGCACCTCGACGCCGGACTTCTCGACGTCCTCGACCAGCGCCGTCATCTCGGCGACGTCGCTCGCGATCGGCTTCTCGCACAGCGTCGGGACGCCCTTGGCGATCGCCGCGCGCAGCATCTCGGGATGGGTGTTCGTCGGGGTCGCCAGCAGGACGCCGTCGACGTTGCCGAGCAACGTGTCGAGGTCGTCGACCGCCTTCGTTCCGGCGAGGTCCGCTGACGCCTGCGCTGCGCGACCGGGCACCGGGTCGAAGAGGAGCACCTCGTCGACCCGATCCAGTGCGGCGAGGTTGGTCGCGTGCATGGTGCCGATCCTGCCGACACCCGCTACTCCGATCCGCATCGCAGGTTTCCCCTGTTCATCGGTTTGATCTGTTAGAGCGCTCTATTGGTTGGAGCGCTCTAATGCTGTAGCTTGCGTCACACGGGTGTCAAGGGTGCGTTTCCTGCCCGTGACGTGAGGGGAGGTGTTGCCGGTGGTCAGGCCGACGATGGAAGACGTCGCTCTGCGCGCGGGCGTGTCGCGCGCCCTGGTGTCACTGGTGATGCGCGGTTCACCGAAGGTGAGCGAGCTGCGACGCAGTGCTGTCCTGAAGGCCGCGGAGGAACTGGGCTACTCGCCGCACGCCATGGCGCGCTCACTGGCGTCGCGCACGTCCACCGTGCTCGGCGTGATGGTGTCCGACCTGCACAACGCGTTCTTCGCGGAGGTCGTGGACGGCATCGACGAGGTGGCGCGCGAGCAGGGGTTCGACGTCATCATCAACACCGGCGGCCGCTCTCCCGCCCGCGAGCGCCGTGCTTTGGATTCGTTGCTGTCCTTCCGGCCCGCCGGGCTGATCCTGTTGTCGCCCGTCGTGCCGGCGACGGCTATTTCCAAGGCTGCGGAGCAACTCCCCGTCGTGCTGGTGGCCCGGTCGTCTCGTGTGTCCACTGTGGATACCGTCAACGACGACGGCGAGGTCGGGGCGCGGCTGGCCGTGGACCACCTGGTTTCGTTGGGGCATCAGCGGATTGCTCACTTGGACGGCGGTGAGGGCACGCAGGCCGGACCGCGTCGGCGCGGGTATGTCGCGGCCATGGAGTCGCATGGGCTTGTGCCTCAGGTCGTGTCTTCCGAGTACACCGATGCTGCTGGGGCTCGGGCGATCCGGTCGTTGATTTCGGATCGTGTTCTGCCCACGGCGATCTTGTCTTGCAACGACTTCAACGCCGTGGGGGCGATTTCCGCGTTGGAGGACGCCGGGTTGCGCGTGCCGGGCGATGTTTCCGTTGTGGGGTACGACAACACTTCGTTGGCCGCGTTGCGGCACGTTTCTCTCACCACGATCGACCAGCCCCGTGCCGAGTTCGGCCGGTTGGCCGCCGGAGCGCTTCTGCAGCGCGTCCGGGAAGAGCGCACGGAGCCCGTGCGCCATCTCCTCACACCCTCACTCGTTGTTCGCAACACGACCGCACCGCCAGCGACTTCGCGTCGGACGGCCGACTTCGAGGCGAAGTCGGCGGAGCGGCGAAGCCGCGACCAAGAACACGGAGGCTTGCGTTGAGCACCATCCCCCACTGGATCGACGGCGCCCGCACCAGCGGCGTGTCGTCCCGGACCTCGGACGTCTTCAACCCCGCCACCGGCGAGGTCGCCGCCCAGGTCGTGCTGGCCGAGCAGGCCGACGTCGACCTCGCCGTCTCCTCGTCGCTGAAGGCGGCGCAGTCCTGGTCGGAGTCGTCGCTGGCGACGCGCTCGCGGATCCTCTTCGAGTACCGCCACCTGCTGCACACGCACCGCGACGAGCTCGCCGCGATCATCACGTCCGAGCACGGCAAGGTGTTGTCGGACGCGGCCGGTGAGGTGCAGCGCGGGCTGGAGGTCGTCGAGTTCGCGTGCGGGATCCCGCAGCTGCTGAAGGGCGAGCACTCCGAGCAGGTCTCGCGCGGGGTCGACGCGTACTCGTTGCGGCAGCCGCTGGGTGTGGTCGCGGGCATCACGCCGTTCAACTTCCCCGTGATGGTGCCGATGTGGATGTTCCCCATCGCCATCGCGACCGGGAACACCTTCGTCCTCAAGCCTTCCGAGCGCGACCCGTCGGCCTCGGTGCGGCTGGCCGAGCTGTTCCAGGAGGCCGGCCTGCCCGACGGCGTGTTGAACGTCCTGCAAGGCGATGCCTTCGCGGTCAACGCGCTGCTCGACCACCCGGACGTGGCCGCGGCGTCGTTCGTCGGCTCGACTCCGATCGCACGGCACGTCTACGCGCGCGGCACGGCGGCCGGCAAGCGCGTGCAGGCGTTGGGCGGCGCCAAGAACCACATGGTCGTGCTGCCCGACGCCGACCTCGACGTGGCAGCCGACGCTGCCGTTTCCGCTGGTTACGGGTCTGCTGGCGAGCGCTGCATGGCCATTTCGGTGGTCGTGGCCGTGGGCTCGGCGGGTGACTCGTTGGTCGAGAAGATCGCCGACCGGACTCGTGAACTGCACCCGTCTGTGCTGCCAGGGACTGATCCCTCTGCGCAGATGGGGCCGTTGGTCACCGGGGTGCACCGGGATCGGGTTCGGTCCTATGTGGATGCGGGTGAGGCGGCCGGTGCCTCGTTGGTCGTCGACGGACGTGGGCACGCGCCCGCGGGTGCCGAGGGCGGGTTCTGGCTGGCGCCCACGTTGTTCGACCACGTGACGCCGGACATGACGATCTACACCGACGAGATCTTCGGGCCGGTGCTGGCGGTCGTGCGCGCGGAGACCTTCGAGGACGCGCTCGAGTTGGTGAACGCCAACCCGTACGGGAACGGCACTGCGATCTACACCGGTGACGGGCTGGCTGCGCGGGAGTTCCAGCGGCGGGTTCAGGTCGGGATGGTCGGGATCAACGTTCCGATCCCCGTGCCGATGGCCTACTACTCGTTCGGCGGGTGGAAGGACTCGCTGTTCGGGGACACGCACGTGCACGGGGCTGAGGGCGTGAAGTTCTACACGCGGGCGAAGGCCGTGACGGCTCGGTGGCCGCAGCAGCACGGCGTGAACCTGGGATTCCCGACGCACGGCTGATCCGTTCGGAGCAACGGCCGCTCTGTCCGCCTCGGGTGAACAGAGCGGCCGTTTTCATCTGGTACGAACCAATTCGAACGCGGACGACTCGCTGATCTGGTCAGATGAACTAAGCGAACGATTGTCCTGCTGAATTCGAGTTCAGTTTCGCTGATCTTGGAATATCCGGACGCGGCGGATCGATTCGACAAAGGCGCTGGACGCGGAGGTAGGATCCGCGTTCACACAGCCGAACATCGCTTCCTTTCTCGCGAACGCCGCACCGTTCGTTACACCGGAGAAAGGAAGAGCCCTCAGCAGGAGGACCGAACACGATGTCGCCCAGTGAGGACGACAGTCCTTTCGCGACGGCATGCCGCGCCCGCAACCACGCCGAGTTCATCTGCGCACTGAACCAGCTGCGCCTGTCGAGAGGGCTTTCGTTCCAGGACGTCTCGGTCAACGCGGGTGAGCACGCGTTGGCGAAGAGCAGCGCACACGCGATGTGCAGATACCGCCTCCCGAAGCAGGAAGAGCCGCTCAGAGCCTTCCTCACCGGCTGCGGAGAGCCTGCCGGGGCGCTCGACGGCTGGGTGGAGCAGTGGCGGCGCGTGACGGCCTCCCGCGCCAACAGGAGGCCGCACCCCGCTGCTCAGCTGGTCCCAAGCTCGGCCAGGGGTTTCTCACCACCGGAATGACGCTCCGGGGCGTGCGCGAGCCTAGCGGCCCACCACCACACCGACCAGACGGTTGGACGGCATTGGACGTCGTCAATACGAACAATTGCCGACGACGTGGTCAGCAGCGCCGCGGAAGATGACAGAAACTGGTCATTTGGACTCCGTTGGACGAGTTCGGACGCCGTTGCACGAGCCGCGAAAAACCTGGACGGTGATTCGGTTGGCAATCACCCGTGTGAGTGACATCCTCGTAGTCGAGCCGTTATGTCGCCGAGTTCCGCGGCAACGCCAATTGCCCGCGTGGACGCATTCCGCGCATTCGGCTCGGAGCTGTTCCCACACCAGCTGGTCCCCTTCGGCGCACGGTGACGCGCCGAGCCCTTTCCAGGAGTTTCGATGACCACTTCGCCCTACAACGGGGCGCTGCACCCGCGCAGGCGCTGTGCCACCTCCGGCACCAGCACGGTCCTGCTGGCCGCGGCCGCCTTCGTCTTCACCGCGTGGATGCTCGCGCACGACCACTCGCCGGTCGTGTCCGTGTCGACGACGGCCGCCGTGCTCGCGGTGACGATCACGCTGAGCCGCAGCCGGCCGTTCACCGCGAGGTTCGGGCCGCTCCCACCGGCGGGCCCGGTGGTGGTCTGGGAGGACGACCAGCGATGACGTGTCCGGACGGCGAGTCGATCGAGCGCCTGAACCGGCTCTGGGCACAGCTGCTGCACGGCATGTCGAGACAGGGCAGGCGTTCGGACGCGATCGCGGCCTACTACGAGGTCAGCGCGGTTCTCGAGAGCGAGCTCGGCATCGAACCGCGACCGGCGCGCCCGTTGCTCGCGACGTCGACCGCCGAACTGCGGGCGGCGACCGAGACCGAGTTCGTCGAGCTGTTGCGGACGATCCGGACCCGGTCGGGCCTGAGCCTGCCGGAGATCCACCGCCGCGCGGGCAGCGTGTTGCCCCGCAGCCAGGTCTACTCGTTGCTCAAGCGCGGCAAGCTGCCGACGAAGCCCGAGCAGGTGCGGGCGTTCGTGAGCACGTGCGGCCTGTCCGAGCCGCAGGTGGCCCGCGTGATGGAGCTGTGGGCGACGTTGCGCGAGCAGACCGAACTCGCCGTGCGCGGGCCGGAGGACGACAAACCGTTCGCGATCCTGATCGTGCGCAGCGCATGAGAAAGCCCCCGCCGGTGCTTTCAAGGGGTCGTTGCAACACAGATGGCTAACTGGCTTCGGTCAGGAGCTTAACGAGACGCTCGGCTGGGTTGTCCCAGCCGAGCGTTTTGCGTGGGCGGCCGTTGAGTCGTGCGGCGATCATGTTGAGGTGTTCGGCGCTGTGGACCGAGAGGTCGGTGCCTTTGGGGAAGTACTGGCGCAGCAGGCCGTTGGTGTTCTCGTTGCTGCCGCGTTGCCAGGGTGAGTGCGGGTCGCAGAAGTAGACCGGCAGGCCCGCGGCGGTGCTGAACTGGTGGTGCAGAGCCATTTCCGTGCCCTGGTCCCAGGTCAGGGAGCGTTTCAGCTCGGCGGGCAGGGTGGCGATGGTGGCGGCCAGGGCGTCACGGACGGTCTCGGCGGTCCGGTCGCCGGGCAGGTGCACGAGCATCACGTAGCGAGTCGCGCGTTCAACCAGGGTACCGATCTGGGATTTCTGGTCCTTGCCGATGATCAGATCGCCTTCCCAGTGTCCAGGGACGGCCCGGTCCTCGGCTTCGGCGGGACGGTCACTGATCATCACCATCGGCGCGATGAACCGGGAAGCACGCTGATCGGACCTGGTCTGGGGCTTGCGATAGGTGCGGCCGGTGCGCAACGCCCGTGTCAGCTCGCGCCGCAACTCACCGCGGCCTTGGACGTAGAGGGCTTGATAGATGGTCTCGTGCGACACCCGCATCTCCGGCCGGTCGGGAAACTCCCGCCGCAGGCTACGGCTGATCTGCTCCGGGCTCCATTCCAGCCCCAGCCACCCCTGAACGACCTCGCGCAACTCCGGGCAAGCGGCCAGTTTCCCGCCCTTCGGACGAGCCCGTCGCGCATCCGCACGAGACTGCGCGGCATGCGGCCGATAATCGCCACTGACCTGGTGAGAGTTGCGTTTGAGTTCCCGGCTGATCGTCGAGGGCGGCCGGCCCAGCTCGACCGCGATCGCCCGCACCGTCACCCTGGCCCGCCGCAGATCCGCGATCACGATCCGCTCGTCCTCGGTCAGGAAACGAGACGAGGTCCCGTCCACCCGCACCGTCTTGCGCGCTGGTGGACGAGACCTCTTCACACGGCCTTCCGGCCGTCCTCGACGCCACTCACGCCCGGTCCGCTCGTTGACCCCCACGACCCGGCACGCCTGAGTGTTGCTCATCCCCTGATCCATCAGGGAAAGGTAAAGCTCCCGCTCACGTACCAGCTTCTTCCGGCCCTGCGGCCCCCGATCGCTCCGGATCTCGAAGTCCACCGCAACCCCTCAACTCAGGTGTTGCAACGACCACTTGAACCCAAGGCCGGGAGAGCGGGGGCTTTCTCCACAACGCGATCAGGCGTCGACCTTCTCGCGTTCCGGCTCCGCCGCCGCGGGCGGCTTGGGCAGGAACCTCTTGATGAGCGGGAAGAACAGGATCACCAGGATGACCACGTAGACGATGACCGCCATCGGGCTGTTGACCAGCCCCGTCAACGAGCCGTCCGACAACTGGAGTGACCGGCGCATCTGCTGCTCCGCGGCCGGGCCGAGGATCACGCCGATGATCGCGGGCAGCACCGGCAGGCCGTAGCGGCGCATGCCGAAGCCCAGCAGGCCGATCACGAACATCAGCAGCAGGTCGAAGATGTCCGCGTTGACCGCGTAGGCGCCGACCGAGGCGAAGAACAGGATGCCCGCGTAGAGGTACGGCCTCGGGATCCGCAGCAGCTTCGCCCACAGCGGGGCCAGCGGGAGGTTGAGCACCAGCAGCAGGGTCAGGCCGATGAACAGCGACGCGATCAGCGCCCAGACCAGGCCGGACTCGCGCTGGAACAGCAACGGGCCGGGCTGGATGCCGTACTGCTGGAACGCCGCGAGCATGACGGCCGCGACCGCCGTCGTCGGCAGGCCGAGGGTCAGCATCGTGACGAGAGTGCCCGCGGCGGAAGCGGAGGCGGTCGACTCCGGGCCCGCGACGCCCTCGATGGCGCCCTTGCCGAACTCGTCCTTGTGCTTGGAGAGCCGCTTCTCCGTCACGTACGACAGGAAGGTCGGGATCTCCGCGCCGCCGGCCGGGATCGCGCCGAACGGGAAGCCGATCACCGGGCCGCGCAGCCACGGCTTCCAGGTGCGCTTCAGGTCCGCCTTCGAAAGCCACGGGCGGCCCACCGGGATCGGCTCGAACGGCTTGCGGCGCAGGTGGGCCGCTACCCACAGGGCCTCGCCGACCGCGAAGAGAGCGACGGCGACCACGACGATGTCGATGCCGTCGGCCAGGTGCAGCGAGCCGAACGTGAGGCGTTGCTGGCCGGTCATCTCGTCCAGGCCGACGAGGCCCAGGGTCAGGCCGATGAGCAACGACGCGACGCCGCGGATCCGGGAGGCACCGAGCACCGACGTGACGGCGATGAACGCCAGCACCATGACGGCGAACAGGTCCGGGGCACCGATGTCGACGGCGTGCTTCGCGACGAACGGGGCCAGCAGGACGATCAGGATCGTGCCGATGATGCCGCCGGTGAAGTGGCCGATGGCGGCGGCGGCAAGCGCTTGCGCCCCTCGGCCCTTGCGGGCCATGGGATTGCCTTCGAACGCCGCCACGACCGCGGCGCTCTCGCCCGGTGTGTTCAGCAGGATCGACGTGGTCGAGCCGCCGAACATGCCGCCGTAGTAGATGCCCGCGAACATGATGAACGCGCCGGTCGGCTCCATGCCGTAGGTGACGGGCAGCAGGAGGGCGACCGCCATGGCCGGGCCGATGCCCGGCAGGACACCGATCGCGGTGCCCAGCAGCACGCCGACGGCGGCGAGCAGAAGGTGTGTCGGCGTCAGCGCCGTGGCGAAGCCGTCGAGCAGTTGTTCCACCTAGAACACCTCCATCAACGGGCCACCGGGGAGCGGGACGCCGAGCAGGTTGTTGAACATGACGAACGTGAAGATCGACAATCCGGCCGCGATCAACGGGTCGCGCACCAGGTTGCGGCTGCCGAGGGCGTAGGCGGAGCCCCAGAAGAGGATCGCGCCGGAGATCGGGAAGCCGACCACGCCGATCAGCGCGGCGTTCGCGAGGAAGGCACCGCACAGCAGCAGGACCGTGCGCCAGTCGGCGGGCGCGGACAGGTCGACGTCCTCGCCGGCCTCCGCCTCGCCCTTGCCGCCGCGCAGCACGTCGCGGGCCAGCAGGGCGGCGACGACCAGCAGCAGCGAGCCGACGAGGATCGGCACCGCCTTCGGGCCGACGGGGCCGCGCTGGGCGAAGTCCGTCGGGATGCTCAGCGCGTCGGTCAGCACCAGCACGCCGAGCACGACCAGCAGGACGCAGATGCCCAGCTCGGAGTGTTCGCGGAACCAGCTCCTGCGCTGGTCCGGCTCGGTCACGGTCGTCATGCCAGCCCCAAGTCCTTCAGCACCGTTGCCACCCGCTTGTTCTCGTTCTCCAGGAAGGTCCCGAACTCGTCTCCCGGCGCGAAGGCGTCCGTCCACCCGTTGCGCTGCAGGGCTTCTTTCCACTGCGGCGTCTTCTGCAGGTTCTGGAACACCTCGACCAGCTTCGCCCTGTCGGTCGGCGAGATCCCCGGCGGCGCGACGATGCCGCGCCAGTTGGTGAACTCGACGTCCACACCGGACTGCCGCAGCGTCGGCGCGTCGACGCCCTCGATGCGGTCCTTGCTCGTCACCGCGAGCACCCGCAACGTGCCGGCCTGGATCTGGTCGCGGTACTCGCCGACGCCGGAGACGCCGAACGCGACCTTGCCGCCCAGAACGCTGGCCAGCAGCTCACCACCGCCGTCGAACGGGATGTAGTTGACCGTCTTCGGCTCCAGGCCCACGGCCTTCGCGATCAGCATCGGCGCGAGGTGGTCGGGGCCGCCGGGCGCCGAACCCCCGCCGACCGTCACGGTGCCGGGGTTCGCCTTCCACGCGTCGACCAGTTGTTGCATCGACGTGTACGGCGAGTCCTTCGCGACCACGACGATGTCCGGCTCCTCGATCAGCTTCGCGATCGGGGTGGTGTCGAGCAGCGAGTTCGGCGACTTGTTCGTGTACACCGCGCCGACGACTCCCAGGCCCATCGACATGATCAGCTTGCCGTTGCCGCGCTCACCGACCGTGCGGCCGAGCCCGACCGTGCCGCCGGCGCCGGGGAGGTTGAACACCTCGGCGTTGCGCAGCAGGTCAGCGTCCTCCATGGCCTTCGCCGCCGTGCGCGCGGTGATGTCGTAACCGCCGCCGGGCGCGTTCGGCACGAGCACCCGCAACGCCCTGACCTGGTTCGTCTCACCGCTGTCCGCACCGGGCGTCAGCAGCGGTGGGACGAGCAGGACGGCGAGCAACGCCGTCGCCACCGCCACCCACACCTTCACCGACACTGTGATCCCCGCCTCTCGTCCGCGTGGTTGGACATGTTGCTCTCGTGTAAACCTTGATGTCGCTCTTGCGCTCTCAAGGTTTCTTTCGGTCTTTCTGGTCACGGGAGGTCACATGCGTCGTCGCCGATCCCTGGCCAGCCAACTCCTCGCATGGCAACTCGTAGTCGTCACGCTGCTGCTCGGCGCGGTCGGCGCGCTGACAGTCGTCCAGACGGGCAGCAACTTTCGCTCCAACGAGGAACGGCGGATGCTGGCGGTCGCCGAGACGGTGGCCGCGAATTCGCTGGTCCAGGAGCGGATGGGCAACTGGCGCGAGCTGTCCGCACCCGCCGAGACGGCCCGCAGCCTGTCCGGCGCCTCCTACGTGCTGATCCTCAACGACAAGCAGCTCGTGATCGCCTCTCCGGACCCCGCGCAGATCGGGTCCACTCTGGACACCAGGGACACCGCGCTCGAGGGCCGGTCGTGGACGGGCACGATCGGCGACTCCATCGAGGCGCACGTGCCGGTGTTCGACCCGGTGAGCCGCCGCGTCAACGGCATGGTGATCGCGGGCGCGCAGGACCCCGGCATCTTCGCGGGCGCGCTGGAGCAGCCCGTCGACGTGCTGCGCTACCTGGCGATCGCGCTGATCATCGGCGTCACCGGGTCGTTGCTGCTGGCGCGCAGGGTGAAGAACCAGACGCTCGGGCTGGAACCGCACGAGATCACCGCGCTGGTCGAGAACCGCGAGGCGTTGCTGCACGGCATCCGCGAGGGCGTCGTCGGTCTCGACGGCCACAACCGGATCACGCTGGTCAACGACCACGCGAGCGACCTGCTGGCGTTGCCGGAGGACGCGGTCGGCCGTTCGGTCGAGGAGCTCGAGCTCAACGACCGGCTGCGCGACGTGCTGACCGGCCGCGCGACCGGCGTCGACCAGCTGGTGCTGCGCCAGGGCGTCGTGCTGACGCTGAACCGCATGCCGATCGACGGCGGTGAGGGCGCGGTCGTGACGATGCGGGACCGCACGGAACTCCTTGCGCTGCAACACGAGCTCGACGCCTCGCAGCACGCCACGGACACGCTGCGGGCGCAGGCGCACGAGTTCGCGAACCGGCTGCACACCATCGCCGGGCTGATCTCGTTGAAGGAGTACGACGAGGTCACCAACTACATTCACCAGATCAGCTCGGCGCAGGACCAGTGGCGGACCGAGGTCGGTTCGTCGATCGGCGACCCCGCCGTGGCCGCGCTGCTGATCGCCAAGGCGTCGCTCGCGGCCGAACGCGGCACGGCGCTGCGGCTGGGCCCGGACAGCGTGCTGGGCAGGGTCGACGAGGCGTTGTCGGCGGACCTGGTGATGGTGCTGGGGAACCTCGTCGACAACGCGTTGGACGCGCTGGGTTCGTTGAACGCGAACGGCGCGGGGAAGTGGATCGAGGTGGGTGTGGTGCAGCTGGACGACGAGGTCCAGGTCGTGGTGCGGGACTCGGGGCCGGGCGTGGCACCGGAGCTCGCGGAAGAGGTGTTCCGGCACGGGTTCACGACCAAGGCGGCCTCGCACGGCGAACGCGGCATCGGCCTCGCGTTGATCAGGCGGGCGTGCCTGCGCCGCGGCGGATCCGTGAGCGTGTCCGGGTCGGTCTTCACGGCAAGGCTGCCCTGGTGATCCGGGTGCTGGTCGTCGACGACGACTTCATGGTGGCGAAGGTCCACAGTGGATACGTGACGCGCACCGAGGGCTTCGAGGTGGTCGGCGTCGCGCACAACGGCGCGGACGCGCTGAAGGCGGTCTCGGCGCTGAAGCCCGACCTCGTGCTGCTCGACGTCTACCTGCCGGACGTCA
Source organism: Lentzea sp. HUAS12 (assembly GCF_024125735.1). Lineage (NCBI taxonomy): Bacteria > Bacillati > Actinomycetota > Actinomycetes > Pseudonocardiales > Pseudonocardiaceae > Lentzea > Lentzea sp. HUAS12. The sequence goes on along the minus strand of NZ_CP099738.1, from coordinate 7,349,162 downwards.
ACGGGCTCGACGTGCTGAAGTCGTTGCGCGCCAACGAGGACGTTGACGTCATCGTGATCACGGCGGCGACCGACGTCGACACCGTGCGCAGCGCGATGCGCGGTGGCGTGCTGCACTACCTGATCAAGCCGTTCGACTACTCGGCCCTGCGCGACCAGCTCGCGCACTTCGCGTCGCTGCGCGAGAGGTTCCACGGGCTCGACGCGGCCGGGCAGGCGGACGTGGACCAGGTGTTCGGTGCGCGGCCGACCTCGAAGCCGTTGCTGCCCAAGGGGTTGACGCCGGAGACCGCCCGGCTGGTCGAGAACGCGCTGCGGGCGCACCCGCAGGGGCTGTCGGCATCGGAGTGCGCGTCGTCGACCGGTGTGGCGCGGGTGAGCGCGCGCCGGTACCTGGAGCACTTCGTAGCGATGGGACGGGCCGAGGTGCGGTTGCGCTACGGCGGGACCGGACGGCCGGAACGGATCTACGCGATGGTGGTGTGAGGCTCAGTCCCAGGAGCCCGAACGGCCGCGCTTCGTCTCGGCGCGGCGCTTCTTGCCGGCGATGCGCCGCTCCTTCGACCCCTTCGTGGGCTTCGTCGCCCTGCGCACCGGAGGCGGCGGTGCGGCCGCGGCCCGCAGGACCGCGGCGAGGCGTTCGCGGGCGGCCGCGCGGTTCTGCAGCTGCGCGCGGTGCTCGGACGCGGCGATCGTGAGCACGCCGTCGACCAGCCGGCCTGCCAGCCGTTCGAGCATGCGGCTCTTCAGGTGCTCGGGGACCGACGGCGAGGCAGCCAGGTCGAACGAGAGCTCCACACGGCTGTCCGCCGTGTTCACCCCCTGCCCGCCCGGCCCACCTGACCTGGAGAAGCGTTCGCGCAACTCGGACGCCGGCAGCACCAGCGTCCTCGTCACGGTCACGTCGTCCATGCCTCCAGGTTAGAAGGCGAGGGCCGGTGATGTCGCGATCTTTATGACCGCCTCCCTGCCCAGGACCGGTTCCGGCCTGGTCACGGCGTCGGTCTCGGGATCGCGGTTGTCGCTCCTGACCTCGATCCGTGCGCCGTTGGGGCGCACCACCTCGGCGACCCAGCCGACGACGCCACCGGGCTCCTCCAGGAAGCTGGTCCGGACGTGGTACCCGGTCGCCGGGTCGACGTAGCAGTCCCGTGCCGACGCCGGTTGGGGGCACGTGAGGTTCTGAGGCGGGGTGACGCGGTCGATCGCGACCTTCAAGCCGCTCGTGCCCAGCGCGTCGGTCAGGCGCACCGCGGCGTACGGGGACCCGTTCGCCGAGCGGTAGGTCATCGCCCTGCCCTCCGCGAGGTCGTCCAGCACGACCCCCGCGGGGACGACGTTCGCGGCGCGCAGGACCTCGGCCAGTGCCACGTTGCGGTTGAGCGTCGAGGACGTCGCTGACCCGGAACTGTCGCGCGGTTGCGCCAGATAGGCGCTGGTGCCGAGCCCGGCGAGCAGCACGAACGCCAGTGCCGACGCGATCGCGGCACGCCTGCGCACGAGCTTGGTCCTGCCCTTGCGGATGACCTCGGAGCGGTAGATCCGCAGTTGCGGCTCGTCCTCCAGCAACGCGCGCAACGCGGCGAGCCCCTTGGCGGCCTGGCTCTTCACCGTGCCCTCCGTCCTGCCGAGGATGCGGGCGGTCTCGGTGATGCTCAGGTCCTCCCAGTAGCGCAGCACGACGACGGCGCGTTGCCCCGGAGGCAGGGCGTCGAGGGCCTCGCGCAGGTCGAGGTCGGAGGCGGAGTCCGTGACGGCGGACTCGGGCACGGCGTCGACGGTCCGTTCACGCTGGAAGAAGCCGCGTCGCGTCTCGTCGATCGCGGTCCGCACGAGCACCTTGCGGGCGTAGGCGTCGGCGCTCTCCTTGCGCACGCGCGACCACGCCACGTACATCTTGATCAACGCGGTCTGGACTATGTCCTCCGCGCGGTGCCAGTCGCCGCACAGCAGATAAGCCGTGCGACGCATGACCAGCGCACGTGCGTCGACGAACTCCCCGAACTCGCGGTCCCTGTCCAAGTGCCCCCTCCTCGGTCGCCGCTTAGTACGCGGCGACCGGGTCAGGAGGTTGCCTCAGAAACGCGGGTGATCGCCAACGAGTGCGGCGCCGCCCTCGTCGGACTTGGAGATCTCGCCGAGCACCCACGCCGGCACGTGGCGGGCGGTGAGCACGGCCAGCGCGCGGTCGACGTCCTCCGGCGCGACGACGGCGACCATGCCGACGCCCATGTTGAACGCCTTCTCCATCTCCTCGCGCTCCACGCGGCCGCGCTGGGCGATGAGCTGGAACACCGGCGCGGGCGTCCAGGTGCCGCGGTCGAGCTTCGCGTGCAGGCCCTCCGGCAGCACGCGGGCCAGGTTCGCGGCCAGGCCACCACCGGTGACGTGGGAGAACCCGCGGACCTCGGTCTCGGCGATCAGCGCCAGGCAGTCCTTGGCGTAGATCTTGGTCGGCTCCAGCATCTCCTCGCCGAGGGTGCGGCCGAACTCCTCGACATGGCCCTCGAGCGGCATGCGCGCGATCTCCAGCAGCACGTGCCTGGCGAGCGAGTAGCCGTTGGAGTGCAGGCCGGACGAGCCCATCGCGATCACGACGTCGCCGTCGCGGACGCGGTCCGGGCCGAGCAGCTTCGACTGCTCGACCACGCCGACGCCGGTGCCGGAGATGTCGTAGTCGTCGTCGCCCATCAGGCCGGGGTGCTCCGCGGTCTCGCCGCCGAGCAGCGCGCACCCGGCCTGGACGCAGCCCTCGGCGATGCCCTTGACCAGCGACGCGATCCGGTCCGGCACGACCTTGCCGACCGCGATGTAGTCCTGCACGAACAACGGCTCGGCGCCGCACACGACCAGGTCGTCCACGATCATGGCGACCAGGTCGATGCCGACGGTGTCGTGCTTGTCGAGCGCCTGCGCGATGGCGATCTTGGTGCCGACGCCGTCCGTGGACGAGGCGAGGACCGGCTCCTTCCAGCGGTCGAGCTTGAGCTGGAACAGGCCCGCGAAGCCACCGATGCCGCCCAGCACCTCGGGCCGGTGCGCCTTGGCCGCCCACGGCTTGAGCTTCTCCACCGCCTCGTCACCTGCGGCGATACTGACTCCGGCGGCGGCGTAGGTGGCCTTGGCGCTGTCGGTCACGTCAACTTCTTCCACTTGGATATCGGGTGCTCAGGGGCGACGCAAAGCGTCTTCGGCACCATAGCCGTTGGGCAGGACCGGAGCGGCCGAGCCCGACACGCCCTTGAGGCCCTCGAGCAGGTGCTTGCCGATGAGCGCGTCCTGCGGCAGTTCGATCGGGTAGTCGCCGTCGAAGCACGCCGAGCACAGCCGCGACTTGGGCTGTTCGGTGGCCGCGACGAGCTGCTCCAGCGACACGTACCCGAGCGAGTCGGCGCCCACCGAGCGGCGGATGCCGTCGTCGTCCAGGCCGTTCGCGATGAGCTCGGCCCGCGAGGCGAAGTCGATGCCGTAGAAGCACGGCCACTTCACGGGCGGCGACGCGATCCGCACGTGCACCTCGAGCGCACCGGCCTCGCGCAGCATGCGCACGAGCGCGCGCTGGGTGTTGCCGCGCACGATCGAGTCGTCCACGACGACCAGGCGCTTGCCGCGGATGACGTCGCGCAGCGGGTTCAGCTTCAGCCGGATGCCGAGCTGGCGGATGGTCTGCGACGGCTGGATGAACGTCCGGCCGACGTAGGCGTTCTTGACCAGGCCCGACCCGTACGGGATGCCGCTGGCCTGGGCGTACCCGATGGCGGCGGGCGTGCCGGACTCCGGCACCGGGATCACCAGGTCGGCCTCGACCGGGTGCTCCTTGGCGAGGCGGCGGCCGATCTCGACGCGAGTGGCGTGCACGCCGCGGCCGGCGATCGTCGTGTCCGGGCGCGCCAGGTAGACGTACTCGAAGATGCAGCCCTTGGGCTCGGGGGTGGCGAACCGGGTGGACCGCAGGCCGTCCTCGTCGATCGCGATGAGCTCACCGGGCTCGACCTCGCGCACGAAGCTCGCGCCGACGATGTCCAGCGCCGCCGTCTCGCTCGCGACGACCCAGCCGCGTTCCAGCCGGCCGAGCACCAGCGGGCGGACGCCGTGCGGGTCGCGCGCCGCGTACAGCGTCGACTCGTCGGAGAACGTCAGGCAGTAAGCGCCCTTGACCGTGGGCAGGAGCTCCAGCGCGGCCTGCTCGATGCCCTTGTCCGCCGCCGCGTGGGCGAGCAGCGCGGTGAGGATGTCGGAGTCGGTCGTCGCGCCGTTGCGGCTGCTGATGCCGAGGCCCTCGGCCTTCTCCAGCAGTTCGGCGGTGTTCACCAGGTTGCCGTTGTGGCCGAGGCTCAGCGCACTTCCGGTGGCCGTCGTGCGGAACGTGGGCTGCGCGTTCTCCCAGGTCGTGGACCCGGTGGTGGAGTAGCGGCAGTGGCCGACGGCCACGTAGCCCTTGAGCGACTGCAGGACCTGCTCGTCGAACACCTGGCTCACGAGACCGAGGTCCTTGAAGACGACGACCTGCGTCCCGTCTCCGACCGAGATGCCGGCCGCCTCCTGCCCGCGGTGCTGCAGGGCGTAGAGGCCGTAGTAGGTCATCTTCGAGACGTCTTCACCGGGAGCCCAGACGCCGAAGACGCCGCACTCCTCACGGGGTTCCTGTTCGGACTGGGAATGGTCGTCGACCACCGAATTGGCTCCCTCAGGCATGGGGCTGGCTGCAACCCGAGTGTAAGTGGCGCAGCACGTGGTAGACCCCCCTCAGACCCCTGGTGAGGTGATGAAACTCATGCCTTCGGCCCACTTCAGGCCTTCCCGCACCCGTTGAGCGTCCGCATCACACCTTTTTGCAGTTCGTGGTCTGGGTGCGGGTGGAGATGTGCTTCTCGTTGACGCGTTCCTGCACCACGTGGCAGACCACCTCGTCACCGACGGCGACGGGTTCCACGAAGTCCTTGGCGGCGACGCGGCCCGAGTACCAGTCGCTGATCATGTCGGCGGGCTGCTTCCCGGCCAGCACGAGGTCGTACCCCTCGGAGTCCGCCTTGGTGACCTTGAACCTGACGTCGCCCTCGAACCTCTGGTCACCGCAGGCGGTCAGCGCGAGGCAGCCCAGCAAGACGATCGCGAGTGCGCGCATCAGTGCCCCCGTCCGACCTGGAGGACGTCCAGCAAGCGCCGGTCGCCGGTCATCTCCTTGAGGTTCATGCGGTTCCAGAGCCAGAAGTAGACGAGTTCGGCCTCACCGGTCACCTGCGCGTCACCCTCCTCACCGGGGGCGGCGGCACGGACCTCCGGCACCTCGCCGGGCCTCAGGGAGATCAGCCACGACTCCGGCACGTCCGTCGGCCGGACCGTCGCGGTGCCGGACACCGGGTTCGGCACGTCGCCGTCGAGCTGGGCCGCGACGATCGTCGTCAGCACCTCGTCGATGCCGTCGGCGCACAGGTCGGCGTCGGTGGCGACGACCCCGCGGACGACCGTCTGCGCGTCGAACCGGCGCAACACGGTCTCGTGCGCGATCCGGCGGTGCCACACCCACGCGAGGTCGGGCGCCGCGGGCGAGAACGTCCAGACGGGCCTGTTCCCCGGCACAGCGGTGAGGATCTCCGCGGCGGCGGTGATCTGCAGGTCGAGGTACTCGAGCGGCGACAGACCTGCCCGGGGAGGCGGCGGCCGCAGCGCCGTGCGGCTGCCGGTGCGCAGGTACGGGGTGGAGGTCTCCAGGAAGCGCCCGAGGTGGATGACCAGGTCCTGGACGGTCCAGCCGGGACGCGTCGGCACCTGCGCCGCCGGGTCGGCCTCCACGACGGCCTTGCGGAACATCTCGGCCTGTTCGATGAACACAGCGGTCCACCGCTGAGCCGTCCACCCTGTCTGCACCATGAACCACATCGTGCCCGAAACGTTCATCGCGCGAGAGGGGAACCGGTGATGATGTAGCTGCGTCGCAGTGATCGAGGACCAACACGGGGGTGGCGATGTTCGGCGTTGAGCCAGACCTGCTGCGCGACGCGTCCAAGGAGTTCGGCAACGGCTCCGACGCGGTGCGCGAGGCGGCCGAGATGATCTCGATGCTCCGGCTCGACGCGGGCGCGCTCGGCGAGGTCGACGCCGCGGCGGAGTTCGCGGACGCGCTGGCGAGGTTCGTCGGCACGCACTCCCAGGACCTGCAGCGCGGCTCCGCGTGGATGACCGATGCCGCGGAGGGTCTCGTGTCGAACGCCGAGGCCTACCAGCGCACCGACGACGAGCACGCGTCCGTGCTGAAGAAGCTTCTGAGCGGTTTTGGGGGCGGCAAGTGAGCTTCACGGATCCCGAAAGCCTGTACGGCCGGCTCGCGTCCGGTGACGTCGGCCGCATCGCTGCCGCCGCCGACCCGATCACCGGTGCGATCAGCGCGGTCGGCCGCGCGGGCGAGTCCGTCGCCAACGGCGGGAAGACCGCCGTCAGCAACTGGACCGGTGACGCCGCCACGAAGTTCACCGCCAGGGCCCAGCTGTCCGCGAACGCCGCCAAGGCCGCCGCCGAACGACTCGGCGCGGGCGTCGACATCGTCCAGGCCGCCTCGCGCGCCTACGGTCAGATGAGGGGCGCGGCGGACCAGGCGATCAGCGTGTGGCGCGGCCGTCCGCCGGGTCTGGACGCCGAGCAGACCCGTCAGCTCGCGAACCAGGTCAACAACGCGCTGAACAACGTGAAGTCGGGTTACGACAACGTCCTGCGCTCCTACGCGAGCGCGCTGACGAAGATCCCGCCGGGCTTCGAGGAGGCCGCGCGGTCGGACAGCGGCTGGAGCCGCGCCGCCCAGGCCGGTGCTCCTGGTGGCGCGCTGCCGCCGGTGCCGCCGCCGGGCTCCGACCCCAAGGCCGTCGCCGACTGGTGGAAGTCGCTCAGCAAGGACCAGCAGGAAGCGCTCAAGAACACGAAGTACCAGGAGCTCGGCCAGCTCCGCGGCCTGCCCGCAGAGGTGCTCGACTACGCCAACCGCAGGCGGATCCCCGAGGACGCGGCGCGGTTCAACGCGGAGAAGGACCGGCTCCAGCAGCAGCTCGCCGACCGCGCCCGCGAGCTCGGCGTCGACCCGAACTCGTCCGAGGGCCAGCGCGCTCTGCGCAACGACGCCCAGGGCTCGCAGCTGATGTCGCAGTACGACGAAGCGGCTCGCCGGGCGAAGAACGCGGACGACGCGGTCGGCGCGTTGGACAAGGCCGGGCAGCTCAGCGAGGAGACCGGCAAGCGGGCCTACGTGCTCGCCTGGAGCCCGGACGGTGCCGGCGCCAAGGAAGGCGCGATCGCCGTCGCGTTCGGCAACCCGGACACGGCGAAGAACCTCGCGGTGTGCGTGCCCGGCACCACGTCGACGCTCAGCAGCTTCGGCCTCGACCAGGCCTCCAACCTCAGCGCGAAGATGGGTCAGGACGGCGCCGCGATCCAGTGGCTCGGCTACGACGCTCCGGAGTTCCTCCCCGGCCAGGTGAACGACCCCGCGCAGGCCCGCGAGGGAGGCGCGATCCTCGCGAAGGACGTCGAGGGCTACCGCGTCACCAACCCCGGGGCCCACGTCACGGTGGTCGGCCACAGCTACGGCAGCACGGTCGTCGGCTACTCCGCGATGGACAACGGCCTGAAGGCGGACGACATCGTCTTCGTGGGTTCGCCGGGCGTCGGCGCGTCCCACGTCGACCAGCTCTCCGCCGGTGCCGGCCACGTCTACGTCGGTGGCACCGAGCACGACCCGGTCATCCAGGCCACGAGCGGCGACTGGTTCACCAAGGACGGCTCGTCGACCGGCCCTTACGACTCCTCGTTCGGCGCCAAGACCTTCGGCACGTCCGGCGAGTCGTGGATCGGGCACGCCCACTCGTCCTACTACGACCAGGGCACCGAGTCCCTCGACAACATCGCCAAGATCGCGAACGGCGAGGGCGGCAGCGTCACCGAGCAGCGCTGGCAGGACTCGCCGCAGCCCGTCGAGGTGCCCGGTTCGAACCTGCCCGGTGTCGGTCCCGTCATCGACTGGGGCGTCAACACCGGCAAGGAGGTCGTCGACATGGGCGAGGACCTCTGGCGCGGTGGCGGTCAGGTCGTGGACGACATCTCGAACGGCCGCTGGGGTGACGCGGCCGGGCACGCGGTGGACACCGTCGGCGAGGTGGCGAGCGACGTCGGTGACGTGGTGGTCGACACCGTCGGCAACGCGGTCGAGCTGGGCCGGGACGTCGTCGAGGGCGTCGGTGGCGTGGCGAAGACGATCGGGTCCTGGTTCTAGACGTTCTCTAGAACTTCACGACCGGCAGCAGCGGTGAGAGGTCGGCTCGGGTCCCCGACGCGGTGACCCGGGCTCCGTCCAGGGCGGCGTCCCACCCGAGGGCGCCCGTGGCCAGCTCCAGCCACGTGCGGGCGTCGGTCTCGACGACGTTCGGGGGCGTGCCGCGGGTGTGGCGCGGGCCCTCGACGCACTGCACCGCGGCGAACGGCGGCACGCGCACCTCGACGCTGCGGCCGGGCGCGATCTGCTCGAGCGTGCGCAGGCTCAGCCGGACCGCCGCGGCGAGCACAGGACGTTCTGGCTGGTCAGCCTCACCGCGCAACCAGGGGAGCACGGCCTGCACGGCGGCGCGCATCTCGGCGGGGTCGACGGCTTTGGCTGGCACGCCGCCCACATTAGCGAAGGGGCGGCGGCGCTCCGGGGGCTGTTGGTATACCTGGGGCCGTGATCAGGAACTTCGCCGTCGTCGGTCCCGGGCAGGCGACCAGGGAGCGGCTCACGACGGCGCTGGCGGCGGCGCCGAACATCTCGGTGTACCGGATCGGGCGGGGCGCGGACCCGTTGCCCGTCTCGGCCACCTTCGACCCGGCCGACGCGCCGGGCTGCCGCAGCCTGCTGGACTGGTTCGAGCGCGGCGCGCCGTCGGGTGCCGTGCTGCTGATGGACGACTGGGCCCTGTGCGCGGGCCTCGACCGCGAGCTGGACAGAACGGTCGAGTGGATCGCGGCGTTCGGGCCGGCGCGGGGCGTGCAGGTCGTCGTCACGGCGCGGAAGTGGTCGGACGTGCCGGACCGGCTGCGGCGGCACCTGCACGGCGAGGCCACGGACTTCCTGGCGCTGCACGAGATCGAGCCCGACCTGGGCAACAGGTACCAGCGCCGCGACCTCAGGGCCGCCATCGGCGCCGACCCCCGCGGCTGGCCCGTCTACATCGACGTCAACAGCACCCTCGCCGCCTGCCTCGGCCGGCCGGCGGACCGCGAGCAGAAGCTGCTGAGCGCGTTGCTGGGCCTCATGGTCACGCACTCGTCGGCCGACCTGAACTTCGCGCTCTTCGACATGAAGAACGTCGGGCTGTTCGACGGCCTGGAGACGGCGCCGCACGTGGCGTGCGCGCTGTCGGGCGAGGACGACGACGAAGTGCTCCAGCAGTTCCACGACGGTCTGGCCGCCGAGCTCGACCGCCGGCGCCGGCTCAGGCAGGCGGGCGAGCCCTTCCCCGCCCTCATGGTGTGCGTGGACAGCCCCGAGACGCTGGTGGAACGGTGCCCCGCCTACCGCGGCCTGCTGCAGTCGCTCAGCGGGGCGGGCCACGAGCTCGGCGTCCACCTGCTCTACTCCGGCGACGGGCTCGCCGCTCCGCTGCCGGCGCAGATCCCGGCCTGGCCCGCCGCGGTGCCGCCGTACGACCTGGAGGAGTGGGCCGAGGTCCTGCCGCCGGCGCTCGCCGGCACCTGCCCGCCCGCGCACGTGCTCGCCCAGCCACCGGCCGGGGCGTTCCAGGCCACGCAGAAGCTCACCCTGCCGCCGCGTCCGTCCACTTCGGACGTGGTGGGGGAGGTGGTGCAGCCAGTGGAGTTGGTGCCGCCGGTGGACGCGGTACGGCCAGTGGACGCGGCACGACCAGTGGACGCGGCACGACCAGTGGACGTGCCGCCACCTCCGTCCCCTTCGGGCCTGTCGCTCGACATGCTCCCGCCGGGGGCCATCGGCCTCGTGGACCTGCCTTCCGAGCAACGCCGCGACGTCCTGGTCCCCACCTTCACCCAGGAACGGCGCCACGGCGCCATCGTCGGCAAGCCGGGCACCGGCAAGAGCACGACCCTGCGCACGCTCGGCACCGTCCTCGGCGACCCCGAGCGCTACCAGCTCCTCGACGGCCCCGGCGAACCCCTCGACCCGCAACGCCACATCGTCGTCACCGCCCGCTCCTGGGACCAGGTGCCGCCGTTCATCAGGAACAGCCTGGCGTTCGCCGTCGAGTTCCGCCTCGACGACCCGGCCACGTCACTGGTCGACGCCCGGCAGGCCGCCCGCGTGCCGGACCGGCCGGGGTTCGGCCTCTCCCTGCCCGGCCGTCTCCACGCCCAGATCGCCCTCCCGTGAACCACCTCGGCCTGGTCGGTCCGCCGGACCTCGTCGCACGCCGGATCGCCGCGGTGCCAGGGCTCTACCGCATCGGCCGGGGTGAGGTGCCGGGTGTCGCGGTGAGCTTCGAGCCCGGTGACGAACGGCGGCGGCAGAACCTGCTGGCCTGGTTCGAGCGCGGTGCGGAACCCGGCGCGACGCTGCTGGTCGACGACTGGAAGTACTGCTGTGACAACGATCCCGGGCTCGCCGACACCGTGCGGTGGATCGCGGCGGCCTCGTGGAACGTGCGGGTGATCGTCACGGCTCGTGCGTTGGACGAGTTGCCGGAGCGGTTGCCGTTGCGGGTCGAGGTGCTGGACTTCCTGTCGTTGCACGGGATGGCGCGGTTCACCAAGGCGCTCGCGTGGAAGGGGCGGTGGTGGAAGGTTCCGGTCGGTGTTGACGAGAGCGGTGCGCCGGTCGTCGTGGAGCTGACGCACTTCGCTGACGGCAAGTGGCGCACCGGGTCGCACCTGGCCGTCCCGTGGCGGGAGGCCTTCCGGAGTCTGGTGCTCGGGCTGATGACGACGCACTCGCCCAAGTTGTTCCAGGCGTGGTTCATCGACGCGCACGACTCCGACGTGTTCGACGGGCTCGACCGGGCTCCGCACGTCGTGGCACGTCATCGGCACGTGGCGCGGGATCCGCACAAGATCGCCGACCTGCTCGTCGAGGAGTCCGAGCGCCGGCTCGAGGTCGTCGGCAACACGTGGACCGTCTTCGACCACCGGGGTTTCGACCAGGTGTTGCCGCAGCTCCTGGTGTGCGTGAGCGGGTTCGGGGACATCGGCGCGGAGGTGTTCGAGGCCGTCGCGCAGGACGTCGGCAAGTCCGGGGTGCAGCTCCTGCTCGACGGGCCGAGCGGACTGGCCGATCTGGTGGTCGGCGACTGCCTGGTGCCCGCGAACCTCGACGAGGCCGCACGGGATCTGCCGGCGTTGATGCACCAGGACGAACCCGCGCCCGGCTTCTTCGCGCTGCACGAGATGCCGAACAGGCACGCGTGGCGGTCGCGACCGGTCAAGCTGCAGTACCGGGTGCCGGTCGGCGTGGACGAGCACGGACAGCCGGTGGAGATCGACCTCAAGTCGAAGCACCTGCAGGACGGCATGGGGCCGCACGGCGAGGTGATCGCGCCCGCTGACAAACGGGCTGAAGCTGTTCGGGCGCTGGTGCTCGGGCTGATGGCACGGCATTCGCCGGACGAACTCCAGGTCGTCCTCGTCGACTTCCACGGCAGCGGTGTGTTCGCGGGGATCGACGGCGCACCGCACATCCGGCACGGCATCGTGGACCTGCTGGAGGATCACGAGCAACGCACCAGGACTTTGGCGCACAACAACTTCCGCAACATCTGGGACTACCGGGCCGCCGGGCTCGTCCTGCCCGAGCTGCTGGTCTGCGTCGACGGCGTGCAGGCGTTGCTGGAGGAACGCCCGGAGTTCGCCGAGGTCCTGCGGACGCTGGCCACGGCGGGGCGCACCTACGGCCAGCACCTGCTGTTGTGCGATGCGGTACCAGGCGAGCACGGCTCGTACCGGCTGGAGTTCACCGAGCGGGGCTGGGTGCGGCGGATCGGCAGGTCGGTGGAGAGGGTCGTGCTCCCCACCGACCTGAACGACGTCGTGTGGTCGTTGCCGATCAGGATGGCCGAGTCATGAGCGGCGCAGCTTCCGCTGTGCGTCGTAGAGGTTGCGCGGGACCACGGACGTCGTGCCGTAGAGCTCCAGGCGGGAGTTCAGGTCGCCGGTGAAGTCCGGCTTGTCGACCTGACCAAAGTCGCGGACCTCGGAGATCGCCACGGTGGCGCTGCACGGCGCGACCTGGTCGATGCGGACGTTGCCGGCCCGCTGGTTGGTGACGGTGACGTTCCAGTGTGTGAAGCGGGCGCCGTAGAGCGGGCCCGCGTTGGCGCTGCCGCCGTGGGCGCCCACGTTGTTGATGGTGATCTCGGTGCGGACGTTGGCGAACGGCAGGCCGCGGTGGGTGTCGAAGACGTCGTGGTCCATCCGGCCGCGCGTCCAGACGTTGCCGCAGGAGAGGCCCTCCACGTTCAGGCCGTGGTTGCCGGCGCCCGCCTGCGACGGTTCGGACGGGGCCTCGATCATGAAGCCGTCGGTCAGGTTGTCGTGGGACTGCTCGCGCACGGCGTACGCGTGGTGGTGGCCTCGCCCGGAGACGCGGGTGTTCAGCAGTGAGATCCCCTTGGAGGACACCAGGAGGAACCCGTTGTCGACGTCCTGCACGTGCACGTCGTCGGCCCAGCAGTCCCACGCGCACTGGAACGCGAGGCCGTTGTACCCCTTGTCCTGCAGGTGCTTCGGGGTCGGCACATTGAACATCTCGATCTTGATGCCCTCGACGCCGGCACCGGTGATCACGGGCGCCATCGTGGTGAGACGCGCCTTCCACTCCGGGCGGATCTCCAGCGGCAACGGCTGCGCGAGCTTGACCCTGTTGCCGCGCACCCACTCCACGCGCACCGGCCACAGGAACGGGAAGTACGACAGGAGCTTGTCCTTGTCGTCCCAGCGGTAGCTCGCCGTGCCGGGGACGTCGCCGCACATGTGCTTGGGCAGCGAGTACTCCGAGTCGTCCAGCCGCAGCAGCACGCGTTGGCCCGCCCGCAACGACCGTCCGTTCTCGACGGTCACGACGAACGAACCCCTTGCGGTGGAACCGGTCACGGCCGTCAGCGTCGAGCCCTGCTCCAGCTCGTTGCCCGTCCAGCCCTCGAACGGCCACCTGCGCGCCTTGATCGCGTCGACCAGCGGCTGGTACCGGTCGCGGTGGCAGACCCACACGAGGCCGCCCGACCAGCTCCAGGCCGAGTTCTCCGAGCCGTACCGGCTGCGGTTGATGCCGACGATCTCCTCGAGCGACCTGGTCGCGTAGAAGGTCGTCCTGCCGCTGCCCGCGCCGCGCAGCACGACGTTGTCGTAGCCGATGCGGACGACGTCGTCGATGCGGTAGCGGCCCGGTGGCACGTGGACGGTGCCGCCGCCGAGCCTGCCGACGAACTCGATCGCCTTGTTGATCGCGGCGGAGGCGTCCGCCGACCCGTCGGGCCGGGCGCCGAAGAACAGCACGTTCGCGAGAACGGGCCGGCGGGCGGGCTTCTCACCGGTGCGGTAGCCGGCGTAGGCGACGTTCGGGATCTGCGGGTGGTCGAACGGGTCGGCAACGAACTCCTGCCACAGCGAAGCGGAGGACTGCGCGGAGGCAGTCCCCGTCATCGTCGACGTCCCGACCAGTGCCGCTCCCGTAGCCAGCAGGAACGACCTTCTGTCGATGCTCATTTCGCCGTCTCCAAGGGGTCTTGGCCACGGCGGCGGTGATCAGATCAAACCAGACGTCAGACGCCCGCGGAACGGCTCGCTTCGGCGATCAGCTCGTCGACCTGGTGCATCATCCGGCGCGCGTCGGTCGGCGTGAACGTGCTCCACGGCGGCTGACCGTTCGAGGCACGCCGTTGTTGCAGGTAGCGGCCCTCTTCGGTGTCGAAGAACGCGACCACGCGCTCGGGGCGCCAGCGCTTGCCGTACTTGTCGCGGGCGGCCGCGCCGAAGTTCCCGGTGTGCACGAGGCCGGTGAACATCTTCACGAGGGCCTTCGCGTCGTCCTCGCGCAGCCCGATGCCGCGGAACGCGGCCTCCATCGACTTCGGCGAGCCGTCGGTCTTCGCGATCGCCTTCTCGATGTCCTCGCTCGGCAGCGTCACGGACATGCCCGTGCCGGCGGGGTGCGCGGGGAGGACGGACAGCACCGCCGAGGCGAGCCCGGAGCCCGCCCACGGCTGGAACGTCAGCTGGTCGTCCCGCAACGTCGCCAGCGCGCCCCAGTCACCGTTCGCCACGGCGAGGACGCGCAGGCTGTGACCGAGCCAGAGGCGGCCGTCCGCCTCCCTCTCGGGCTTCACGAACAGGCGCAGGAGCCCTTCCAGCTGGGACGAGAGCCCGCGCGAGTTGCCCAGGCGCCGGTGGTCCAGCTGCTGGTAGACGCGGTTCTCGAGCTGGATGCGCTCGTCGCGCGTCTTGCCGGGGGTGGGAACCTTCAGCACGAGCGGCATGGGGCCGACGTCCATCCGTTCCCACACGACGTCGAACTCCTCGGCGGAGAGGGTGATCGGCTCCCTCTCCGCTGCTGCGCCGAACAGGCTCACTCCGACAGGCCGCCGATGACCGGCGGCGCGACCATGCGCTCGTCGCCGAACACGTCGTCGGTCTCGACCAGGTAGTCGGCCGCCTTGTGCTCGATGTCGTCCTCGCCCTCGCCCTTCTGGCCGTGGGCACCGCCGCCGCCCATGCCGGCACCGGCCGCACCGCCCTTGCCCGCGCCCGCACCGACGCCCGCGGCACCGCCGCGCATCGCGTCAGGACCGGAGCCCATGGCGCCGGACAGGCCGCCGGGCATGCCACCGGGCTTCATCGCGCCCTGCTGGCCGGCGGAGCCGAGCGAGCCGGACATCGGCCCGAACGCCTTGCCGCCACCGGCGCCGAGCTGACCACCGCGCACGCCACCCGAACCGCCGGGGCCACCGGGACCGGTCAGGCCGGGTCGGGTGAACACCGGACCGCCGGGAGGCGTCGGCGTCGGGTTGTGGGTCTGGCCCGGGTTGGGCAGCGTCGTGGGAGGCGGGGTGTGCGTGGGAGGCGGCGTCGTCGTCGGAGGCTGCGTCCACGAGGTGTGCGTGGTGTCGGTCGGCGGAGGGGTCCAGCCGGTCGAGACCTGCTGCTGCGGGGTCGTCGTCGAGACCGGCGTGGCCCACGACGGGGTGGTCGTGCCGGTGCCGGAGGGACCGGCCGAACCGGTCTGGCTGTAGCCGACGCGCGTGCTGCCCGTGCCGGTGTCGGCGGGAGGCGGCGTGTCGATCACGACCTGCGGCGGCGTCGGGAACTCGCCGAGCGTCGAGGAGTTCCAGCGGCTGTCCGACTGGTAGTCCTCCATGACCTTGACGGCCTGGGCGGCGGCGTTGTCCGCGGCGGCTTCCTGCCGCTCGTGGTCCACCTGCTGGCTCACGACGTGCGCCATGCCGACCGGACCGGTCAGCGCGCCCGCGGCGATGTCGAGGAAGCCGGGCTTCTCGGTCGTGACGGGGACGACCTCGGGCATCTTCTTGCGCGCGTCGGCGATGTACTCGCCCTGCAGGCGCGCGGAGGACTCCATGGTCGTCGCGCCGGTCTCGGCGAAACCGGCCCACTCGGCCAGCGGCGACAGCGCGCCCTGGGCGGCGTCGGAGGCGTCGGACTCCCAGTCCGCGCCCATCTTCGCCAGACCGGCGTGCAGGTCGTCGTCGATCTGCTTGAGGGTCGCGGCGACCCTCTTCCAGCCCTGCTCGACCGGGATGGAGGCGGCGACGCCGGGACCGGAGTTGATCATGTTGTAGAGCTCGGGGTGCCCGTACCCCTGGAAGCGGTGGTCAGTCATCGGTCAGTCCCCCTCTCAGGCCTGGTCACGCAGGTGCTTGCCCCACATCGCGGCGTTGTCGCCCTCGGTGAGGATGTACTGCTGCTCGATCGCCTTGAGCTGGTCGATCACGCCGACGAGCTGCTTGCGGTAGGCGGTCAACGCCTCCAGCGCCTTGTCGCTCGTCTGCTGGTTGAACTTCTTGGACGTCTCGTCGCTGATCGGGTCTTCCGCCCACGGCCTCGTGGGGAGGTCGGCCACGGCGTCGGTCAGCTTGCCGTCGAACTCGTCCAGCGCCTTCTCGAAGGCGGCTCTTGCCTGTGGAATCGCTGACGGGTCCACCTTCAGCTTGCGCTGACCGAACTGGGGCGGCGACGACGCGCCACCTCCACCATCCGCGAGAAACACGGCACACCCTCCTCAGTACGGCCCCTCAGGAATGGACCGTGTGTGCATTTGGGACGACTTTAGCTCTGATGCATGACGGCGGCGGGTGGTTCCCGGTAAAAGCGGAGTAGTTCTACTCAACCGTCAGGCGGTCGCGAGGGCGGTGCCGACGGCGGCACCGACGCTCTTGCTGAGGTCGCAGGCACCGTCGAGCGGAGCCTCCACCCCGATCAGCGGACCCATCTTGACCAGCAACAACTGCCCGTCGTTGGCGTCGATGTAGAGGTCGCAGCTGTCCGGCTGCGACCCCTCGGTGATGTTCTTCGCCAGGTAGGCGGGATACCCCGAAGCGGTGGTCTCGGTGAGTTCGGTGGTCTTGCCCACCGTCCTCTTGAGGCGATCCACACCACCGTTGGTGAGCGTGTAGAGGCTGCCGCCGTAGGTGCGGGGCTGCTGGAACAGCAGGCCGCACGACTTGGTGCCCTCGCCGTAGTCCGCGGGGGACTCCCGCTCGGTCGCCGACTGGATCTTGAGCGTCGTCTTCGCGTCCGCGGTGATCAGCCCGCACACGTCCACGGACTTCATGTCGACGGCCTTCGGCCTGTTCACCGGGGCGTTCCCGGCCGAAGAACCGGTCGTGGGCGCGGAGCCCGTCTGGTCCCCCGCCGAGGGCTTGCCGGGCTCTGTCGATGAACACCCGGTCAGGACCGCTGCCAGCAGGAACGGGACGGCAAGTCGACGCATGACGGCCAAGTTATCGGATCACCGAGCACGGGGTGTGGCCGATGGCGTGTCCCGCGTCACCCGTAAAGCCCATTGCCGGTGACCGAATATAAAGGAAACCTTCTTTACGATACCCCGAAGCGCCGCCGCCCCGATGCGTCGAGGAGCGACATGCTGCGCAACCGACCACTGCCGACACTGGTCGTGGCGGCGGTGGGCCTGGCCCTGCTGGTGCCGGGCGCCTCCGCCAACGCGGGCCCCGTGCCCGGCACGGGAGCGGCGCTGAAGGTGGCCGCCGTCCCGGGACAGACCTCCACCGTTCCCGACTGGCGCATGCAGAGCAGCGCCTCGGCCCCGCAGGCCGGCAACGTGATCTCCGGGCCCGCCTACTCGGACGTGGGCTGGCTGACGGTCCCCGCCCGGTCGACGGTGATGGCCGGGCTGATCGCCAACGGCAAGTACGGCGACGTCAACCACTCGGAGAACCTGAAGCGCGCCAACGCGAACGACTTCAAGGTGCCGTGGTGGTACCGCAAGGTCTTCCAGGCCGACCCGCAGCCGGGCGTGAACACGTTCCTCAAGCTCAACGGCGGCGTGATCGCACGCGGTGAGGTGTGGCTGAACGGCACCAAGGTCGCCGGCACGGACACCGTGATCGGGGCGTACCCGACGTTCGAGTTCAACGTCACCGGCCTGCTGCGCAAGGGGGACAACGCGCTCGCGATCAAGGCGTCGCCGTCCGACCCCGCCAGGGACCTGGTGATCCACTTCATCGACTGGTCCCAGCTGCCGCCCGACCGCAACCAGGGCCTGTTCCGCGACGTCGACCTGACGGCGAGCGGACCCGTGTCGGTGCGCGACCTGCACGTGCTGAGCGACCTGCCGCTGCCGGACCTGAGCAGCGCCAAGGTGACCGTGAAGGTCGACGCGCGCAACAACACCGGCGGCCCGGTCACCACCACCGTCGCCGGCAGCGCCGCGGGCCAGAACTACAGCCAGGTCGTGAACCTCGCGGCGAACGAGACCCGGACCATCACGTTCTCGCTCGACGTCACGAACCCGCAGGTCTGGTGGCCGTTCCAGATGGGCGCGCAGCCGCTGTACGACGCGACGGCGGCCGCGACCGTCAGCGGTGTGAAGTCGGACAAGCAGAAGACGACGTTCGGCATCCGCGAGGTCACCTCGAAGATGATCAGCGGCAACGTCCAGTACCAGGTCAACGGCAAGCCGATCCTGATCCGCGGCGGCGGCTGGGCGTCGGACCTGTTCCTGCGCACGGACGCGCGGAAGATCGCCGACGAGATCCGGCTGACGAAGTCCATGGGGCTCAACACGATCCGGCTGGAGGGCAAGCCGGAGAACGACGAGATCTACGACCTCGCCGACCGCGCGGGCGTCCTGCTCATGACCGGCTGGGAGTGCTGCTCGAAGTGGCAGAACACCGGCGGGTTCACCGCGGAGGACAAGCGGGTCGCGGGCGCGTCCGCCGAGGGCGAGGCCAAGCGGATCCGCAACCACCCCAGCGTGTTCACGTTCCTGATCGGCTCGGACGAGGCGCCGGTGGCCGACGTCGAGAAGATCTACCTGGACGCCCTGAAGCGCGCCGACTGGCAGACGCCGGTCATCACCGCGGCCGCCCGCCGCAGCTCACCGCAGCTCGGTGACTCGGGCATGAAGATGGACGGCCCGTACTGGTGGGAGCCGCCGGTCTATTGGTACAACAACCAGAAGGGCGGCAGCGCGGGCTTCGCGTCGGAGATCGGCCCCGGCCTCGCCATCCCGGAGATGGACGAGCTGAAGAAGTTCCTCAGCCAGGCCGAGATCACCAAGCTCACGGACTACAACGCGCAGCAGTACCACCTGTCGCCGTCGGGGAACTTCAGCAAGATCGGCTTCTGGGGCACGGCGCTCGACAACCGCTACGGCAAGCCGTCGAACGTCGAGGACTTCGTGAAGAAGGCGCAGCTGCAGCAGTACGAGACGAACCGCGCGCAGTTCGAGGCGTTCGGCCGCGACTTCTCCGACACCGGCGCGAACCAGGCGCAGGGCGTCATCTACTGGATGCAGAACGACCCGTGGCCCAAGCTCTTCTGGCACCTCTACAACTACAACCTCGCCACCGCGGGCTCGTACTTCGGTGCCAAGACGGCGAACAAGGCGTTGCACGCGCAGTACTCCTACGACGACAAGTCGCTCGCCGTGGTGAACATGGGCCTGGAAGCCCTGCAGGGCCTGCAACTCCAGGTCACGGTCTTCAACTCCGACGGCACGCAGAAGGCGAACGAGACGCGTCCCGTTCCGGCCAAGGCCAACGGGTCCGTGCGGGTCGGGAACCTGCCGCAACCGTCCGGGCTGTCGACGGCTTACTTCGTGCGGCTGCTGCTCAAGGACGCGAGCGGCAAGGAGGTCGACCGCAACGTCTACTGGCTGTCCACCAAGGCGGACACGCTGAACTACAACGCCGGCGACTGGTGGTACACGCCGCAGGCCCAGTACACGGACCTGAAGTCGTTGAGCTCGCTGAAGGCAGGCCAGGTGACGGTGGCCTCCACGACGACGCCGGGTGCGGACGGCCGGCAGTCCACGAGCGTGACGGTGAAGAACACCGGTACGTCCGTGGCGTTCTTCCTGCGGGCGTCGCTGCGCAAGGGCCAGGGTGGCGCCGAGGTGCTGCCGGTCGACTGGAGCGACAACTACATCACGCTGTTCCCCGGTGAGTCGCAGACGATCAGGGCCGACTACCGCACGTCCGACCTGGGCGGCACGGCTCCGGTCGTGCAACTCTCCGGGCACAACGTGAGCAAGCGCTAGCCGCCGTAACGGTTCGCGACGACGTCGGGTCGTTCCACGGGACGGCCCGCGTCGAGCGACCACGCCAGCCGCACGTACTGCGCGTGCGTCCAGGCGAGTGGAGTGGCCGCGCCGGTGCCGCGGCCGTTCCACACCTGCTCGGGCAACATGAGTCCGCTGTTCGCGGTCGCGGCGATCTCCTTCAGTCGCTTGGCCGCGCTCGCCCTGTCACCCGCGAGCAGCTCGTACTCACCGCGTTCGCCGGTCAGCAACGGCCAGAGCCTCCCGTACGTGCGGGTCGGCGTCGGCCAGTTGATGCCCCACGGCCTGCCGTCGGCGGTCTCGCCGTAGCCGTCCTGCGTGAACCGGTGCCAGTAGCCCTGCTCCTTCAGCTGCTGGTCCACGACCTGCACGGTGTTGCGGACGACCGGGTCGTCGGCGCGCTTCACGCCGAGCCTGACCAGTTCGAGGAAGCTCGGGTCCACCACCGCGCGCTGGTCGATGTCGGTCGGGTTGTTGTCGCCCAGGTCGTACTTCGTGCCCTGATCGGGCATTCCGTCCTTGGTGACGCGCAGGTAGTACGGCTTGGGCTCGTACGGGCCGGTCTTCGTGGCGGTCCAGCCCTCGACCTGCTGCTGCCAGGAGTCGGCTGCCGCGAGGTACTTGTCGGCGTTCTGCCCGTTGCGCTGCAACAGGTCCGCAAAGCACACCAGTCCGGCGACGGCCGAGGCGACAGTGGCGGGCGAGTAGCCGTCCTGGTTCTCCCAGCGCTCCTGCTCGCTGAACGGAGCGTTCGGGTACGCCAGCAGGTAGTCGGCGGAGCGGCGCAGCGAGTCTAATGTGGACTTGTCCTGACGGCCCAGGTGCCACGCGAGCAGCAGCGGCGCCGCGACCTGGTCGAGCTGGACCTTGAGCCACACCGGCGTGCCGTCGACCCGCGTGTTCTGCGGCAGGTGGCCATCGGGTTGTTGTTGCCTGGCCAGCATGAAGTCGAGTGACCGCTGGGCGAAGCCGACGTCTCCGGCGGCGATCATGGCCGTGGAGACGTGGTACAGGTCGCGCGGCCACACCAGCGCGTACGGGCCGAGCTCCGGCGCCAGTTCGCGGTCGAACCCGAACGCCCACGGGAAGCTCGGTGACGCGATCGACGCGCCGGGGTGGGTCTTGTCCTCGGTCGCGGCCAGCACCATGACGGACATGTCGTAGAGGCGCCGGTCCGCGGACTTCGGGCGCTTCAGGCCGTCGAGGTAGGTGTGCCAGCCCTGCGCGTACTCCTTCGCCGCGGCGCGGAACCCGCGGTTCAGCGCTGCCTGGGCGACGCCGTCGCCGAACCCGACCGCGAACGTGCCGTACGCGCGCCGCACCGGTTTGGTCGGCAACGTGCTGACGACCTCGCTCGAACCCTTCATCGGCACGTGCTCGATCGACAACCGCACGGGTCGCTGCGCCTTGAAGTCCACCACCGCGAGCACGGCCGCGCGCTGCGGATCGGTGACGTAGGTGATCTCGGCCTGCCAGCCGTCACCGCGCACGTGCTGCCGGAACGTCAGCGACCGGTCGTCGGCGGGTTCGGTGCGGGCCTCGCCGGGCTCGCCGTCGACGAGCAGCCGGGTCTCGCGGGTCGCGGGAGTGCTGAGGTCGGGGTGGAAGATCTCGGAAAGCCCCTGGTGGCCGAGGGTGAACCACACCGGGCTGGCGGCGGACCGGGCCGTGCCGAACGCCTGCTTGTCGGCGGGGAGCGGCACGACGTCCGGAGCATCAGCGCGGGCGATGGGAGCCGACATGACCAGCAGGAGCACGACGAGCGCCAGTGGCTTCATGCCCACCGGGGTGCCCCGGTCTAGAGATCACCACGCAACAGGCTGTCGATGTTCTCCGGCGGTCCCGGCCGCGCGAAGAACCATCCCTGGCCCGTGTCACACCCGAGGCGCAGCAGCCGCGCGGCCTGGGCGGGCGTCTCCACGCCCTCGGCCGTGACGCCCAACGACAGGGCGTGCGCGAGCTGCACCAGCGTCGCGACGATCTGCGAGTCGACCGGGTCTTCCTCGTTCTCGGCGCGCAGCCCCTCCATGAACGAGCCGGCGATCTTCAGCTCGTGCACGGGCAGGTGCTTGAGGTACGCGAGGTTCGAGTAGCCGGTGCCGAAGTCGTCGATCGCGATGCGGACACCCATGTCGCACAACGCCCGCAGCGCCTCCAGCGGCTCGTCGGCGGTGCCCATGATCGCCGACTCGGTGAGCTCCAGCTGCAGGTGGTGCGGCGGCAGCGAGCACTCGTCGAGGATCTGCTTGACGTCGCGGACCAGCTCGGGGTCGCGGGACTGCCGCACGGCGAGGTTCACCGACACGAACGGCGCCGAGTCGCCGAACTCCTCGAGCCAGCGCCGGGCCTCCTCGCAGGCCTTGCGCAGCACCCACCGTCCCAAGGGGACGATCAGGCCGGTCTCCTCGGCCAGTTCGATGAACCTGTCCGGCGCGAGCCGCCCGAACTCCGGGTGCTGCCAGCGGACCAGGGCCTCGACGCCGGTCACGGTCGAGTCCTCCAGGCGCACCAGCGGCTGGTACTCGACGTAGAACTCGCCGCGTTCCAACGCGCGAGGCATCGTCGCGGAGAGCGTGAACCGGGCGACCTCGCGGGCGTTGCGCTCCGGGTCGTACAACGCCCAGCGCGCCTTGCCGTCCGCCTTCGCCCAGTAAAGCGTGATGTCGGCGTCCCGCATCAGGTCGGCGGACGTCGTGCCGGACAGCTGCCGTTCGACGATGCCGATCGACGCCGACACGGACAGCTCGTGACCCGCTATCCGGATCGGCGCCTCCAGCGCGGTCAGCACCCGGTCGGCGACCTCGACGATGTCCTGCTCGCCGGACGAGCCCTCGACGAGGATCACGAACTCGTCGCCGCCCATGCGCGCGACGAGCTTGCCCTCGCCGGACACCGACTGGTCGAGCCGGCGGCCGACCTCGACCAGCAGCTGGTCGCCCGTGTCGTGGCCGAGCGAGTCGTTGATGACCTTGAAGCCGTCCAGGTCGAGGTAGCAGAGGCCGGCCCGCACGTGCTTGGCGCGGTTGTTGAAGACGCGGCCGAGGCGTTCGAGGAACAGCGCCCGGTTCGGCAGCCCGGTCAGCGGGTCGTGCAGCGCCTGGTAGCGCAGGCGGTTCTGCAGCAGGTGCCGGTCGGTGACGTCCTCGATCATCGCCACCTGGTACTGCGGCTCGCCGTGGTCGTCGCGGACCAGCGACAACGTCAGGTGCGTCCACACCTGCTCGCCGTCGGCCCGGTGGAAGCGCTTCTCGGCGCGGTAGTGGTCGCACTCGCCCGCGATGAGCTGGTCGTAGAGCCGCCAGACGCTGCCCGCGTCCTCGGGGTGCATGAGGTCGCGGACGTTGTACTGGCGCATCTCGTCGACGCTGAACCCGAGCATGTCCTGCAACGCCTGGTTGACGTCGAGGATCCGGCCGTCGATGTCGGCGATGCCGATGCCGATCGCGGCCTCGGTGAACATGGCGCGGAACCGCGCCTCGGACGCGCGCAGCATCGACTCGGCCTGGTCGCGGGCGTCCAGCACGGCCGCCCTGATCGCCTCCTGCTCGGCCAGCGTGCGTTCGCGCAGCGCACGGGCGTACCCGGCGGCCAGCGCGCCCTGCAGGGCCGCGAGGCGGGAGGTCAGCCGTTCGTCGCCGGGGAAGCCCAGGTCGGCCAGCAGGTCGTCGCCGAGCAGCTGGACGGTGCGGCCCAGCGTGTCGGTGCCGGTGAAGTGCGCGTCGACCAGCCGCGAGCCGATCTCGTGGCCGGGCGCGGTGCGGAACGGTTTCGCGAACAGCGCGGCGACCAGCAGCTCGGTGAGGTCCTGCAGGTGCTGCGCGACCTCGGCCCTGGTCATCGGCACGTAGCTCGACCCGATGACGGCAGTGGCCCAGCTGCGCGCGAACACCTCGGCACCGGCCAAAACGGCCGGGTCCAAAGGAGAGCGGTCCTCACGCACTCGCTGGTCAACCCGTTCGGTCATCTGCTCGGCCTTAAGCCCACGAACGCGCAGCATACGGCCGGTAGCGGTCCGGAGTCATCTCTACTCCTTCCGGCCTACCGCGGCGAAGCCCGGGAAGCGCCTCCCGGCCTCCTCGACGTCGGCCGGTGACTCCGGGTGCCAGGCCGGCACCCGGACGACACCCGGCTCGACCAGCGTGAAGCCGTCGAACAGGCGGCCGAGCTCTGTCCTGTTGCGGAACGTGGACTGCGTGACCTGCCGGTCGTAGATCCGGCGCGCCCGCACCGAGGCGGACGACTCCACGTCGTCCTCGTCGTAGCCCGCCTGCGAGATCGCGAGGTAGCTGCCGGGCGCGAGGCGGTCGCGGTAGCGGCCGATGATGCCCCACGGGTCGTCCTCGTCCGAGACGAAGTGCAGCAACGCGATCATCAGCACGCCGACGGGCTCGTCGAAGTCGAGCTGTTTGGTCACCTCGGGGGACGACAGCACGCCCAGCGCGTCGCGGATGTCCGCCTGCAACACGCTGACCTGTGTGTTGTCGCCCAGCAGCGAGCGGCTGTGCGCGACGGCGACCGGGTCGAGGTCCACGTAGACGACCCGCGCCCCGGGGTCGGCGGCCTGCGCGATCTCGTGCACGTTGCCCACGGTCGGGATGCCGGAGCCGAGGTCGAGGAACTGCCGGACGCCCTGGCCGAGCAGGTAGCGGACGGCGCGGCGCAGGAAGGCGCGGTGGTTGAGGACCACGGTGCGGATCTCCGGCATCGCCTCGAGCGTCTTCTCCGCCGCCGCCCTGTCCGCGGCGAAGTTGTGCGCGCCGCCGAGCCAGTAGTCGTACACGCGCGCGACGCTCGGCCGTTCCAGGTCAATGTCCCCCGGCGCCCAGTTCGGCCGCTCCACTCGCTCTCCCCACCGCGTTCGGACCCGTTCCACCCCATCATGCACCCGGTGGTTGGCAGAATGCCGACCTCGTGAGGAAAAGTTTGCTGCTGTCGACCATTCTCGCGTCGATCGGCGCGTTTCTGCTGGTCGGCGGCGCGCTGCTACTCGTCGACCCCGGCGCGCCGAAGCACGAGGCGATCAAGACGGGCGGTCTCGCGGGCGGCGCGATCGTCGCGCTGTACGCGTTGTGGCTGAACGACCGGCGCCGCAAGGTCGAGGAGGCCCGCCAGGAGCTCGAGAGCCAGCGCATCGACCACGACCGCTCCAGGGTGGCCGACGAACGGTTCGCGCGCGCCGTGGAGCTGCTGGGCCACGAGACCGCCCAGGTGCGGGTGGGCGCGATGCACGCGCTGGCCGGCCTCGCCAAGTCCAGGGTCGAGTACACCCAGACCGTGCTCGACATCCTCTGCGCCTACCTGCGGCGGCCGTTCAAGCGGAAGCCGGACGACGAGGACGCCGGCGAGATCGAGCTGGAGGTCCGCCTCACCTCGCAGCGGCTGATCGAGGACCTGTTGCCGCGCCTGGAGGAGAAGGACCCGGTCCGCTACGACCTCAACCTCACCAAGGCCCACCTCGAGTACATGGACCTGTCGTACCGGCAGGTCGGCGACCTGATCATGCGGGTCGCGCACCTGAACGAGTCCAACGCGTTCCACCACATGGTGGTCCACGGCGACGTCTACCTCACCGACGCCGAGGTGACCGGCCGGTTGTACATGCACCACAACGACTTCCGCCGCAAGGCGTGGTTCAGCAGGGTCAAGGCGAGCGGTCTCGCCGTGTTCACGGAGACGAAGTTCGGCGGCGAGACCAAGTTCGCGAACTCCGAGTGGGCCGACGTGAAGGCGGACGGCTGCACGTTCGCCGTCGAGGCCGATCTTCCGGAAGCGTGGAGGAACTGACGTGAAGTGGCTCGTCGCGGTCATCTTGGCCGCCGTGGTCACCGCCGTGACCGCGGTGCTGCTCGTGCTGGTCAAGGCACCCCCGGTCGAGGTCGTGAAGACGGCCGGGGTCGCGGGCGGCGCCGTCGTCGCGCTGTACGCCCTGTACCTCAACGACCGCAAGCACAACCTGGAGAGCGAGAAGGTCGCCGACGAGCGGTTCGCGCGCTCGGTCGAACTGCTCGGCAACGAGGCCGACCAGGTGCGGGTGGGCGCGATGCACTCGCTGGTGTGGCTGGCGAACTCGACCCCGCGCTACAAGCAGACGGTCATCGACGTGCTGTGCGCCTACCTGCGGCGCCCCTTCCACCACCCGTCCTGGGACGAGAACGGCGCCGACCCCGACACCGTGCTCCTGGAGGACATCGACCCGGCCGTGCAGCAGGAGCAGCAGGTCAGGCGCACCGCGCAGCGACTGATCCGGGACCTGCTCTCGTGGGGCGACAAGCAGAAGAAGATCCACTACGACCTCGACCTGACCGGGGCCGCGCTGGAGTACTTCCAGCTCGACGGCAGGCGGGTGCAGAGGTTCACCGCCCGCCGGGCCCACTTCTACGGCATCACCCAGTTCCGGAAGCTGCACGTCACGAAGCCCGCGCTGTTCTCCGGCGGGACCTTCCACGGCCGGTTGACCCTGGCCGAGGTGAGGTTCGACGGCGGGGTCGCGTTCAGCGAGGTCACGTTCCGGCGGGAGGTCGACTTCCGCGCCGCGTCCGTCGGCACGTTCCTGGCGCTCACAGACCCGGCGCCCGCGACGCAGCTCGGTGAGCTGGAGCTGCTGCCCGGCACGGCGATGCGCACCGAGCACGCCGGCTGGCGGCTATCCGGCAGCCCTGAGCCTGCCGGCCCGCGCCTCGAAGACCATGTCGAGAAGAACCCCGGCGGCCGCACCGGGGGTGTTCCCGGTGACGACGACCGTTTCCGCGAAGGGGACGTCTACGTCGCCGCGGAGGCCGATGCAACGAACCAGTTCCGACTTGAGGGAGAAGGACTGGGGGACGAGCGCGACCCCGAGCCCGAACCCGACGAAGTCAAGAAGTGAGTGCACGTCGTTGACCTCGACGGCGACGTGCCGCTCGACCCCGGCGGCCGCCAGCGTGCGGTCGACCTCGTCGCGCGTGCCCCAGTCGGCGTTGAAGTCGACGAACGGCTGACCGGCCAGCTCCTGCAACGCGACCGACTCCCTCGCCGCGAAGGGGCTGTCCGGCGCGCACGCGAGCACCAGCGGTTCACTGGCCAAAGTGGACATCCGCAGGTCGTCGGCGATCCGGTGCTGCCGCGTGACGAACGCGAGGTCGAGCCGGCCCGCGCGCACGTCCTCGACCAGTTCGGCGTTGCCCGCCTGGCGCATCCGGATCTCCACGCCGGGGTGCAGCTCGTGGAACCGCGCCAGCACGGCGGGCAGGTGGACCACGTGCAGGCACTGCAGGCTGCCGACGGACAACGTGCCGCGCACCAGCCCCTGCACGGCGGCGACGGCGTCCTTGGCCGAGGCGACGCTGTTCAACGTCCGGCGCGCCTCGGGCAGCAGCGCCCGTCCGGCCTGGGTCAGCTCGACCTGGCGGGTGGTGCGCAGGAAGAGCGGCGCGCCGAGTTCGACCTCCAGCGCCCTGATCGAAGCGGACAGCCCCGACTGGGCGACGTGCATGCGTTTGGCGGCCCTGGTGAAGTGGCACTCCTCGGCCGCGGCCACGAAGTACTCGAGCTGTCTGAGTTCCACCATTCATCACCCAAGCTGCTGAATGAGATCACATCCTTGCGTTGGACAGCTTAATCGGAAGGGTCCAAGGTGGAACACATGCAGAAGCGTCGTATCGGAGACACGGAAGTCAGCGCCATCGGCCTGGGCGGCATGCCCATCTCCGTGCAGGGGAGGCCGGATCGCGCGCAGGCGATCGAGACCATCCACGCCGCCCTGGACGCGGGCGTGACGTTCATCGACACCGCCGACGCCTACTCGCTCGACGACAGCGACTTCGGCCACAACGAGGAGCTGATCGCGGAGGGGCTGCGCGGCCGTTCCGAAGAGGTGTTCGTGGCGACCAAGGGCGGCCACACGCGCGTCGCGGGCGGCGGCTGGGAGCTCGACGGACGGCCCGAGTACCTGCGCAAGGCCGTCGACGGGTCGCTGCGGCGACTCGGCGTGGACCAGATCTTCCTCTACCAGTTCCACCGGCCGGACCCGAAGACACCGATCGCGGAGTCCGTGGGCGCCCTGAAGGAACTGCTGGACAACGGCAAGATCCGCTACGCCGGCGTCTCGAACTTCAACCCGGACGAGATCGTGCAGGCCAACGACATCCTCGGCGGCCGGCTCGCGGCGGTGCAGAACCAGTTCTCGCCGCTGTTCCGGTCGAGCGAACCCGAGCTGGAGCTGTGCGCGAAGCTCGGCATCGCGTTCCTGCCGTGGAGCCCGTTCGGCGGCATCGGGAAGGCGGGCGCGCTGAGCGGTCCGTTCAAGGAGGTCGGCGACGCCCACGGCGTGAGCGCCCATCAGGTCTGCCTGGCGTGGATGCTGGCGAAGTCGGAAGTGGTAGTCCCCATTCCGGGTGCTTCCCGACCGGCGAGCATCCAGGATTCGGCCTCCGCCACCCACCTGGAGTTGACCGCCGAGGAGCTCGCCCGCCTGGACGGGTGACCCCGGTAGCAAATTGCGACAAATGGTCGCACGATCTACTCCATGCGGACCTTGATCAGCATCGTGGCGATCGTCGCCGGCATGTCGCCGGCACCCGCGTCCGCGGCGCCCTTGCCCGAGGGCTCCGCGGACCACACGGCGGGCTCCCAGATCCTCAAACACGAGGGCTCGGGCGACCTCCGCGCGGAGTCACCGCCCACCGAGGGCAAGGTGCCCGGCATGGACGTCAGCAGCCATCAGGGCGACGTCGACTGGAAGTCCTCGTGGGACAAGGGAGCCCGGTTCTCCTACGTGAAGGCGACCGAGGGCACCCACTACAAGAACCCGAAGTTCACCCAGCAGTACAACGGCTCGTACAACATCGGCATGATCCGCGGCGCCTACCACTTCGCGCTGCCCGACCGCGCGAACGGCGTGGCGCAGGCGAACTTCTTCGTGGACAACGGCGGCGGCTGGTCGGCCGACGGCAGGACCCTGCCGCCCGCGCTCGACATGGAGTACAACCCGTACGGCGACACCTGCTACAACATGAACCAGACGGCCATGACCGCGTGGGTCAAGGAGTTCAGCGACACCGTCTACGCGCGCACGAAGCGCCATCCGATGATCTACACGTCCACGAGCTGGTGGAACAAGTGCGTCGGCGGGTCGATCAAGTTCGGCGACGACAATCCTCTGTGGATCGCGCACTACAGCGCGAAGCTGGGAGCGCTGCCGGCCGGGTTCGACTTCCACACGATCTGGCAGTGGCAGGCGGCCGGGCTGTTCCCCGGTGACCAGAACCTGTTCAACGGCAGGATGGAACAGCTCCAACGCATCGCCGCGAGCTGACGGAGGCCCCGTCGCGGTGACGGGGCCTCCTCCACGTTCTAGTCGAACAGCGCCGGGAGGGTGCCCTCCCAGGCCTCGCGGAGCTCGTCCAGCGGGATCTCGCCGAGGCCCTGGACCTCCAGGGCCTTCGACTCCGGGTCGACCACGCCGACCTTGCGCCACGGCAGCCTGCGCGCCGTGCACATGTCGACGAACCGCTGCTCCTCGGTGCGCGGGACGGCGACCAGGACGCGGCCGGCCGACTCGCTGAACAGCGCGGTGAACAGGTCGCCCTCGGGGAAGACCCGTGCGCCCACCTCGCCGATCAGGCACGTCTCGACCAGCGCCTGGGCCAGACCGCCCTCGGAGAGGTCGTGCGCGGCGGAGATCATGCCGTCGCGGGAGCCCGCGACGAGGACCTCGCCGAGCAGCTTCTCCCGCTTCAGGTCGACCTTCGGCGGCAGCCCGCCCAGGTGGCCGTGGACGTGGTGCGCCCACTCCGACCCGCCGAACTCGTCGCGCGTCTCGCCGAGCAGCAGCAACGTCTCGCCCGCCTCGGCACCGATCCCGGTGGGGATGCGGCGGCGCACGTCGTCGATCACACCTAGGACACCGACGACCGGCGTGGGCAGGATCGGGGTGGAGCCGGTCTGGTTGTAGAAGCTGACGTTGCCGCCGGTCACCGGGATGCCGAGCTCCGCGCAGCCGTCCGCGAGGCCCTTCACGGCCTGCTCGAACTGCCACATGACCGCCGGGTCCTCCGGCGAGCCGAAGTTGAGGCAGTTCGTGACGGCGACCGGGGTGGCGCCGGTGGCGGCGACGTTGCGGTAGGCCTCGGCCAGCGCCAGCTTCGCGCCCTCGTACGGGTCGAGCTTGGTGTAGCGGCCGTTGCAGTCGGTGGAGAGCGCGACGCCGCGGCCCGTCTCCTCGTCGATGCGGATCATGCCGCCGTCGCTCGGCTGCGCGAGGACGGTTCCACCTCGCACGTAGCGGTCGTACTGCTGCGTGACCCACTTCTTCGAGGCGAGGTTGGGGCTGGCCGCCATGGTCTTGACCAGGGCGAGCAGCTCGTCCTTCGCGGGCCTGGCGAGCCCGTCCGGCGTCTTCGCCTGCAGCTCGTCCTGGTCGGCCGGGCGCTGGATCGGCCTGTCGTAGACCGGGCCCTCGTGCGCGACCGTGCGCGGCGGCACGTCGACGACGACCTCGTCGTGGTAGGTGATGACCAGGCGGTCGCCCTCCGTCACCTCACCGATCTCGGTGGCGATGACGTCCCACTTCGCGCAGACCGCCATGAACGCGTCGACGTCGTGGGGCTCCACGACGGCGCACATGCGTTCCTGGGACTCGCTGGACAGGATCTCGGCCGGGGTCATGTTCGCCGCCCGCAGCGGCACCCGGTCGAGGTAGACGTGCATGCCGCCGTCCCCCGCGGACGCCAGCTCGGACGTCGCGCAGGACAGGCCCGCGCCCCCGAGGTCCTGGATGCCCGCGACGAGGCCCTTCTCGAAGAGCTCCAGGGAGCACTCGATCAGCACCTTCTCGGTGAACGGGTCGCCGACCTGCACGCTCGGCAGCTTCTTGCGCTTGCCCGCCGTGTCGTCGAACGTCTCGCTGGCGAGCACGCTGACGCCACCGATGCCGTCGAGACCCGTGCGCGCGCCGTAGAGGATGACCTTGTTGCCGGTGCCGCTCGCGTGCGCGAGGTGCAGGTCCTCGACCCGCATCGCGCCGACACACAGCGCGTTGACCAGCGGGTTGCCCTGGTAGGACTCGTCGAACACGACCTCGCCGCCGATGTTGGGCAGGCCGAGGCAGTTCCCGTAGCCGCCGACACCCGCGACGATGCCGGGCAGCACCCGCCTGGTGTCCTCGGCGTCGGGCTTGCCGAACCGCAGCGGGTCCATGACGGCGAGCGGCCGCGCGCCCATCGCGAGGATGTCCCGCACGATGCCGCCCACGCCCGTCGCGGCGCCCTGGTAGGGCTCGACGTACGACGGGTGGTTGTGGCTCTCGACCTTGAACGTGACGGCCCACCCGTCACCGATGTCGACGACGCCGGCGTTCTCGCCGATGCCCGCGAGCATCTTGCTGCGCATCTCGTCGGTCGTGGTCTCACCGAAGTACTTGAGGTGCACCTTCGACGACTTGTAGGAGCAGTGCTCGCTCCACATGACCGAGTACATCGCCAGTTCGGCGTCGGTCGGCCTGCGGCCGAGGATCTCCTTGATGCGCGCGTACTCGTCGTCCTTCAGGCCCAGCTCCTTGTAGGGCTGCTCCTGGTCGGGCGTCGCCTCGGCGTTCTTGACGGTGTCGATCATGCCTTCACCACCGTGTCGAGCAGGGACAGGAACATGCCCAGTCCGTCGTCCGTGGGGCCGGTGAGCGCGTCGATGGCGTGCTCGGGGTGCGGCATCAGCCCGACGACGTTGCCCCTGGCGTTGGTGATGCCGGCGATGTCGTTGCGGCTGCCGTTGGGGTTGTCCCCGACGTACCGGAAGACGATCCGGTGCTCGTCCTCCAACTCCTTGAGGGTGTCCTCGTCGGCCTGGTAGCTGCCCTCGCCGGACTTCAGCGGGATGAGGATCTCGGCGTTCCTGTCGTACCGGCCGGTCCACGCCGTGGTGTTGTTCTCGACGCTGAGCCACTGGTCGCGGCACACGAAGTGCAGCTTCTCGTTGCGGGTCAACGCACCCGGCAGCAGATGCGCCTCGGCGAGGATCTGAAAGCCGTTGCAGATGCCGAGAACGGGCATCCCCTTGTTCGCGGCCTCGACCACTTCCTGCATGACGGGCGCGAACCGCGCGATGGCACCGCACCGCAGGTAATCGCCGTAGCTGAACCCACCGGGCACGATGACCGCGTCGACACCCTTGAGGTCGTGGTCGCCGTGCCACAACGGCACGGCCTCGCCGTCGGCGTGGCGGACGGCACGCTGTGCGTCGACGTCGTCGAGCGTGCCGGGGAAGGTGATGACACCGACCCTCATGCCTCGACCCTGCGCACGGTCCAGTCCTCGATCACGGGGTTGGCGAGGAAGGTCTCGGCGATCTTGGCGAGCGTGGCGTCGTCGACGTCGTCGGCGACCTCCAGCTCGAAGTGCTTGCCCTGGCGGACGGCGGTGACGCCGTCGAAGCCGAGACGGGGCAGCGCGTTCGCCACCGCCTGGCCTTGGGGGTCGAGGATTTCGGGCTTCGGCATGACGTCGACGACGACTCGGGCCACGACAGACTGCTCCTGGGAATGGGGAGGGCTGGCGGTACCTCGTGACCCTACCTGAGCTGGGCGTTCATCCCCGCTTCACGTGTTCGGGGGCACATCGGGCGGCGGTCCACCATCGGGTGAACGAGCTTGCCTCGCTCTGGCGGTTTGGTAGAATCGAACTCGCCGAGGCCCGTAAGCCGAGGAAGTGTACCCAGCCCACGTCCGGACGGTCGACGGCTGGGTATCGCGCTTTCTAGGGGCAGTCCAGGTCGACGATCGACTCGACGACCGGCATCACCCGCTCCCGCCATTCGCCGCCGGAGCCGTAGCACCAGGCGACGAAGTCCGCGATCCACAGCAACTCCTCGCTGTTGCTGCGGCAGTGCTCGTAGACGAGGTTCGTGGACAACGCGGCATGGCCGAGTGAGGTGCGGATCGTCAAGAGGTCGTGCTGATCCCGTTGAGCCCGGGAATCGAGGACGAGCCGATGAGCACCGGCTTCCAGCAGGTCAACGACGAGCTGCCGCAGGCACGCCTGACGCGCCTGCTCGTCGCCCTGGTCACAGCTTCGCTTGTACAAGCGCACGGACACCTGCGCGTCCACCAGCCGTGAAGTGATCGCTTTGCGGCGGCTGGGAGTCTCCTTCTTGCAATGCAGCTCCCGCTGTCCCGGCATCAGCAGGCAGCGCAGAGCTTTGCGGAACTTGTGCAGCCGGCCGGGCGGCACGAGGGCCACCGCCAGCAGGTACGTGTTGTTGCGCCGAGACTCGTCGACGAACGCGTGCAGACTCACGGAACGTCCATCGGCCGGTTCCGAACACCAGTTCAGCAAGTCCAACCGATCGGGACCGAACGACTCCGCCTTGGACTTGTTCCAACCGGCTGTTTCGCCGAAAGCGAGACCACTGGCAGCCAGGCCCGATCGGACGGATGCTGGGGGACATGAAGATCCTCGTGCTCGGCGGGACCGTTTTCCTCAGCAAGGCGATCACGGCGGAGGCGGTCCGCCGGGGCCACGAGGTGGTCTGCGCTGCTCGGGGCGCCTCGGGCGGCGTGCCGGAGGGCGCCACGCTGGTCCAGGTCGACCGGGACAGGCCCGGCACGTTCGACGCGCTGGCCGGGGAGCGGTTCGACGCGGTGGTCGACGTGTCGAAGTACTCGGTGAACTGGGTGCGGGACGCGCTGGAGGCGTTCGGGGCGACGACGCCGCACTGGACGTTCGTGTCGAGCATCTCGGTCTACGCGGACCACTCGACCGGCAGTGACGAGCTGCTCCCGCCGCTGGAGGACGACCCTTCGCAGGAGTTCACGGCCGAGCGGTACGGCAGCGTCAAGGTGGCCAGCGAGATCGCGGTCCGGGAGGCGGTGGCGAGCCGCGAGTTCATCGTCAGGGCGGGCCTGATCACCGGGCCCGGCGACCCCAGTGACCGGTTCGGGTACTGGCCGTCGCGGATGGCGCGGGGCGGGCGCGTGGTCGTGCCGGACAGCCCGGACCTGGGTTTTCAGCACATCGACGCGCGGGATCTGGCGCAGTGGATCGTGTTCGCGGCCGAGGAGCGGGTCACCGGCACGTACGACTCGACCGGGCCCGTCATGCCGTTCCAGATGGCCATCGGGGAGATCGCCGGCGCTACGGCTCCGCCTGGGACGCAGCTCGTTCCCGTCAAGGAGAGCGTGCTGAAGGAGCTGAAGATCAACCCGTGGTCCGGGCCCCGGTCGTTGCCCCTGTGGCTGCCGCAGGAGTGGGCCAAGATGGTCGGCCGCGACGTGAGCAACGCGCTGGCGAACGGGTTGCGGGTGCGGCCGCTGGCCGAGACCGCGCTCGACTCGCTGGAGTACGAGCGCGGCCTCGGACTGGACCGGCCCCGCAAGGCCGGGCTCACGGCGGAGGAGGAGCAGGAGATCCTTACAGCAGTGAGTTGACCTGCGCGGCGACGAGGTCGATGCGCACGCCCTGGTTCGGGCAGCCGCCGAAGTGGTGGAGCCCGATCACCTTGTGCGTGCGCCTCGACAGCACGGGTGAGCCGGACGAGCCGCCCTCGGTGTCGCACATGTAGCTGATGTCGGACTGCGACGAACTGCCGTTCACGCGTACGGCACGCACGACGCAGTAGCCACCGCCGTTGTTGTTGTCGCGCAACGACAGCTTCTTCAGCTTCCCGGCCGGGTGGCCGACGATGTACATCTCCTCACCCACGGCCGGAACGCGCGCGTCCAGCTCGAGGTAGCCGAACGAGCTGATGGCCGCGAAGTTGTTCACGGTGAAGAGGGTGTAGTCGAGGGCAGCGCTGTACTTCAGCACCGACGCCGCCAGCACCTTCGTGACGGTGGCCGTGGCCGTGCCGCCGCAGGTCGGGCACTGGTAGTTGAACCACACCTCGATGCCGGTGGTGCTGGTGAAGCAGTGCTCGTTGGTCAGCATGCGGTTGTTCGGGCCGACGCGCCACGCCGTGCACAGCGAGCTGCCGTTGCGCAGCAGCTTCGCCACGGCCGGCGTCTTGCCCCACTCGGTCGGGTTGCTCGACTGGTAACAGACCGCGTCCTTGTAGTCGTTCGTGCCGCAGATGCTCTGCACGGACGGCTGCGAGGACATCTCGGCCTCGGTGTAGCCCCGCGTCAGCTTGTCGACCCGGACGCGCGACGCCGGATTCGTCACGGAGACCACGGCGCGGTCACCCGTGATCGACATGGCCCAGAAGCCGGTGGCGTCGGGCGTGGCCGTCAGGGAGGCCTTCAGGTCGCTCGTGTACGTGTACTTCTCGGTGCCGTCGGGGTTCGACACCGTGAGCACGTCACCGGACTGGATCCGCAGGTCCGTGAAATGCAGCTTCACGTAACCGGATCCCGGTCGTTCGACCACCGTCGAACGATTCGCGCCACCCACGCGTACTGAGACCTTTTCCTCAGTTCCGATTTCCTGCGACTGCGGCGACGAGGCCTGCGCAGGTGTAGAGGTGGTGGTAGCAGGGATGATGGACGTCATCGGCAGGGCAAGCGCCAGTGCCGTGAGGAGATGCAGGGTTTTCCTCATGCCCTTTGATACTTCCGACGTCACCTCATCGTGTCAGCCCGCCAAACGTCGGTAATGGAGGTTTCCGTGAAAGTTGTCCATTTCGGTCATGCCTGCGTGCTGCTCGACACGGGGACGACCCGCATCCTGATCGACCCCGGCACGTTCTCCGCGGGGTTCGAGGACCTCACCGACCTGGACGCGGTGCTGATCACGCACCAGCACTTCGACCACATCGACGTCGAACGGCTGCCGGCGCTGCTCGCGGCGAACCCGCAGGCGCAGTTCATCGTCGACGAGGGCACGGCACCCACCGTCGAGAACGCGACCGTCGCCCGGCCGGGTGACACGTTCAAGATCGGCGACCAGTCCGTCCGGGTCGCCGGCGGGCAGCACGCGGTGATCCACGCGGACATCCCGACCATCCCGAACGCCGCCTACGTGATCGGCGACGGCGCGTTCTACCACCCCGGCGACTCGCTGGTCGTGCCCGACGAGGACGTCGACGTGCTCGGGCTGCCCGCGGGCGCGCCGTGGCTGAAGACCGGCGAGGCCGTCGACTTCCTGCGCGCCGTGAAGCCTCGCGTGGCCGTGCCGATCCACGAGAAGACGCTGGCCAGCCCGCAGATGGCCGTCCGGTTCTTCGACATGTTGAAGCCGGACGGCACGGACGTCAGGCTGCTGACGCCTGGCGAGGAGACGGCAGTCTGACGTAGGTGGTCGGCGCGGCGTCGTGGGCGAGGGCGATGTCCACGGCGTCGAGCACGGCCTGCCGCGCACCGGGCCGGTGCAGGTCGCGGGCGTCGACGGTGATCCGGGTCAGCCCGCCGCGGCGCGCGGACCTGGCCGTCGCGTAGACCAGCGCCAACGACCGCAGCTCACCGAAGCTGTTGCGCTCGGTCAGCGCGTGCAGCCGGCCCAGCGTCGCGAGCCCGCTGCCGACCTCTCGAACGGCGTGCGCGTCGGCGCAGAGCTTGAACCTGTGCTTGGCCAGCGCGAGCAACGTGCCGGGCGACGCCACGCACCGCCGTGGGGCGAACGTGTCGGAGTTGAGGCCGATGGCGTCCATCTGCAGACGGGCGCCCATCAGCAACAACCCGGCTTCATAGGCCGGCAGCCGCCGTTGACCGAGACCGTGCAGCACGACGGCGTCACCGAGTGAGGCGCGCTGCCGCACCCATTCCTGCGCCGTGCCGAGCTCGCGAGGTACTACGAGCAACGACAACGGCACCTGCCGCGGGTCGAGGGCCGCGGCGAGCTCAGCGCATCGGTCGAGTGTCTGCGGACCGATGCCGGACAGGGAGACCACGAGCTGTGAGTGCACCGTATGAGTGCGCCACGCCGTGGTGACGTCCGCGTGAAAGCAGAGCTAACTCAGGCGAGCCAGTCAGCGAAAGACCGGCCAGTGAGCCGCTCGTACGCCTCGACGTACCGCGCACGGGTGGCCTCGACGATGTCCGCGGGCAGCGGAGGCGGCGGCACGTCCGACTTGCGGTCCCAGCCCGAGGCGTCGGACGTCAGCCAGTCGCGCACGAACTGCTTGTCGAACGACGGCTGCACGCGACCGGGCTCGTAGCCCTCGGCCGGCCAGTAGCGCGACGAGTCCGGCGTGAACACCTCGTCCGCGAGGATCAGCTCACCGGACGCGTCCAGCCCGAACTCGAACTTCGTGTCCGCGAGGATCAGGCCGCGCGTCAACGCGTACGCGCGCGCCTCGCTGTACAGCTCGATCGTGCGGTCGCGCAGCTTCGACGCCAGCTCGACACCGTGCTTCTCGGCGATGACCTCGAACGACACGTTCTCGTCGTGCGCGCCGATCTCGGCCTTCGACGCGGGCGTGAAGATCGGCGGGTCCAGCTCGGACGCCTCGACCAGCCCGGCCGGCAGCTCGATCCCGCAGACCGCGCCGGTCGCCGTGTAGTCGGCCATGCCCGAGCCCGTCAGGTACCCGCGTGCCACGCACTCCACGTCGACCATCTGCAGCTTGCGCACCAGCAACGCGCGGCCGCGGACCTCGGCGGGGATGCGCGGGTCGTCGTACGCGACCAGGTGGTTCGGGGAGAGCCGCTCGAACCAGAACACGCTCATCGCGGTGAGCACGCGCCCCTTGTCGGGGATCTCCGAGCTCAGGATGTGGTCGTACGCCGAGATGCGGTCGGACGCGACGAAGAGCAGCAGCTCGTCGTCGACGTCGTACAGATCGCGAACCTTGCCGCGGGCGACGTGCTGGTAGTCAGCGAGCGTAGGCACGCTGGTCAGCCTACGTGCCCCTGTTTCGGCGACCGATGTACACCCCGCACCCCTACAGATCAAGGGCGAAGAAGCTTAAGGTGCACCCGTGCTCACCAGAAAGGCCCTGTGGATCCCGGCGTTGGCCAGTGCGGCCTTGCTGATCGTCCTGGGCGTCGCAGGGTGGAGCTTCGACTCCAGCCCCATCTCGTCTCCCACGTCGGGAGGCTCGCAGAACACGAGCGGGAACCAGTCGGTCAGCATCGTGCCGACTCCGGACGTCGCCGACATCTCGGTGAAGACATCGTCGTCATCGACCTCGACGACGACCACCACGAAGACCACGCAGCCGAAACCGCCGCCCGCCCAGCCGCCGGCGGCCACCCAACAGCCACCCGCGACCACCAGCGAACCGCCGCCGCAGCAGGGGCTCCTGGTCAACGAGGGCGCCCGGTGCGATCCGGAGGGCGCCACCGGCATCGGCCTGCTCGGCGAGAAGCTGGTGTGCCGCAAGGACCCCCAGCGCGGCGACCGGCTGCGCTGGCAGAAGGTCTAGGTGCGCCACTCCAGCACGTCGACCTTGTCCCCGACCGACATCGTTCCGGTGCGTGTGACCTGGGCCTTCATCCCGAACGTCACACCGCCGTCGGGATCACGGCGGTAGGTCGCGAGCGACCGGATCGGCTCGGGTCCGGCCTTCAGCCCGGTCTCCTGGTCGACCATCGGCACGGCACACCGCACGCAGTCCTTGGCGTAAGCCAGTTCCACGTCACCGATCACCGCTCGCCGCACCCGGTCCTCCGTGTGCGGTTCGGGCCAGCCGGACACGACCACGTTGGGGCGGAACCGGTTCATCGGCACCGGCTCGCCGCCGCGCTCCAGGATGCGTTCGTTCACACCGTCCAAGGAGGACAGCGAGAGCACCAGCAACGCGTTGCCGTCCGCGTACCCGACGAGCCCGGTGGTCTCGCCCGTCGTCTCGCGGCGCAGGTCCGGTGGTGTGCGCACGAGCCGCACGGACTTGCCCAGCACGTCGGAGAAGTACGCCGCCGGGGCGTCGCCCTGGTCCACTCCGGACCCGTGCCAGGTGTGCACGACGACCGGCACCCGCGGCCCGTCCAGCAGGACCGGGAAGGACTCCCCGCCGATCGACAGCGCCGAGTCCGCGAGGGACGGCCGCAGCGCGGCCATCGCCGGGACCTTGCGCTGCGACAGGAACACGCCCTCGTCGTCGACCAGCATCATCATCCGGTCGTCGCGCAGGCCGGTCGCGTCCACGGCGGAGGAGGCGACGGAGTACCCGCCGCACCCCTTCACCGGGTACACCACCAGGTCGGACACGATCACAGGATCGGCTCCGGCTCGTAGGCCGGGTACTTGTCGACGACCGCGGCGACCTGCTCCACGACCGACGCGACCTGCGCCGACGCCACGCCGGTGAACGACAGGCGGTCGGCCAGCAGCGCCTCCAGGGCGGCCTTGTCGAGCGGCAGGCGGTCGTCGG
Organism: Lentzea sp. HUAS12; assembly: GCF_024125735.1. Classification (NCBI taxonomy): domain Bacteria; kingdom Bacillati; phylum Actinomycetota; class Actinomycetes; order Pseudonocardiales; family Pseudonocardiaceae; genus Lentzea; species Lentzea sp. HUAS12. The sequence goes on along the minus strand of NZ_CP099738.1, from coordinate 7,310,213 downwards.
CGCCGAGGCGGTCCAGCAGGTCGTTCTGCGCGAGACCCTGCTCGCGCATCGCCAGCGCGACGGCCACCGCGTTCTCCTTGATGGCCTCGTGCGCGGTCTCGCGGCCGACACCCGCGCGCACGGCCGCCATCAGCACCTTCGTCGTGCCGAGGAACGGCAGGTAGCGGTCCAGTTCGCGGGCGACGACGGCCGGGTAGGCGCCGAACTCGTCCAGCACCGTCAGGAACGTCTCCAGCAGGCCGTCGAACGCGAAGAACGCGTCGGGCAGGGCGACCCGGCGGACCACCGAGCACGACACGTCGCCCTCGTTCCACTGGTCGCCCGCGAGCTCGCCGACCATCGACAGGTAGCCGCGCAGGATCACCGCGAAGCCGTTCACGCGCTCGCACGAGCGGGTGTTCATCTTGTGCGGCATCGCGCTGGAGCCGACCTGGCCGGGCTTGAAGCCCTCGGTGACGAGCTCGTGGCCCGCCATCAGCCGGATCGTCTTCGCGACCGACGACGGCGCGGCGGCGAGCTGCACGAGCGTCGAGACGACGTCGAAGTCGAGCGAGCGCGGGTAGACCTGGCCGACCGACGTGAGCACGCGCTCGAAGCCGAGGTGGCCCGCGACCGTCTGCTCCAGCTCCTGCAGCTTCTCGGGCGTGCCGAGCAGGTCGAGCATGTCCTGGGCGGTGCCGACCGGGCCCTTGATGCCGCGCAACGGGTAGCGCGAGATCAGCTCGTCGAGGCGGGAGAACGCCACCAGCAGCTCGTCGGCGCCCGTCGCGAAGCGCTTGCCCAGCGTCGTGGCCTGCGCGGCCACGTTGTGCGAACGGCCCGCCATCACCAGGTCGGAGTGCTCGGCGGCGAGGCGCGCGAGGCGGCCGAGGACGGCGGCGACCTTGGAGCGGATCAGCTCGAGCGAGCGCAGCACCTGCAGCTGCTCGACGTTCTCGGTCAGGTCGCGCGAGGTCATGCCCTTGTGGACCTGCTCGTGGCCCGCGAGCGCGTTGAACTCCTCGATGCGCGCCTTCACGTCGTGCCGGGTGACCCGCTCGCGCGCGGCGATCGACTCCAGGTCGACCTGCTCCAGCACGCGCTCGTAGTCCGCGACCGCCGTCGCCGGCACCTCGATGCCCGCGGCCGCCTGGGCCTTGAGCACGGCGAGCCACAGCTGGCGCTCCAGCACGATCTTGTGCTCGGCCGACCAGAGCGTCGCGAGCGACGTGGAGGCGTACCGACCTGCGAGGACGTTGGCGATGCGGGGCTTCGTCACGCCCTCAGGTTAGTGCACCCGGCCGTCACTCCCAGGCGATGACCGAGTCCGTGGTGAGCGCTGTGAGCACGTCCACACCCACCGGGATGTTCTGGCGGATGCCGTTGCCGGTCGACGGATTGCGCGAGTAGCTGGAGATGATGACCGACCTCCTGCCGTCCTCGAACGTGCGCATCGACACCGCCTTCACCACCTCCGAACCGTCGCGGAACTCGGCCTCGGTGACGACCGAGCCGTCGTTCTGCCGCACGTCCCGGCAGAAGAGCGCCGTGCCGGAGTTGCACAGCTGGCCGGGCGAGATCGCCGAGCCCGTGGTGACCAGCAGTGCCGTCGGCCCGATCGCGTCGGTGAAGTAGACGAAGCCGTAGAGGTCGTTCGAGTCCTGGGACGTGCTGACGGGCTGCAGCGGCACCTCGGGCTTCAACCCCGGCCCGCTCCAGTTGAAGCTCCCGTAGACCTCCTTGAACTCCGGCCGCTGCCGCTGCAGCCGGTCCGCCAGCGCGTCGCCGATCTTCTGGTGGCGTCTCCTGTCCGGCGTCGACGGCGTGGCCGACGGTGCGGCGCTCGTCTCGGTCTCCGCGCCGAGCTGGCTGTCCCGGTCGCGCGGCAGCAGGCCGGGCAGCGCGAACGACGCCACGGCGATCACCGCCGTAGCCACTCCCACAGCGACCAGCGCTCGGCGACGACTTTTTTTCTGCTCGACCCGCCTGATCAGGGTGTCGGGGTCGAAGTCGAGCGGCGGCTCGTCCCAGACGGCCAGCAGCATTCCCTCGCGGATCTCCTGCTCACTCACGACGCGACCCTCCCCGAACTGTTGTCGAGCTTCTCCACGATGGTGCGCAGTGTCGCGAGACCGCGCGCCGTCTGGCTTTTGACCGTTCCCTCGGTGCACCCCATGGCCACCGCCACCTCGGCGACCGAGAGGTCCTCGAAATAACGCAGCACGAGCACCGCCCGTTGCCTCGGGGGCACCTGCAACAACGCGGTGTGGACCAGTTCGCGGGCCCACAGCTTCGCGCTGGTCGTGTCGGGGTCCACGGTGGCGTCGGCCGCGTCGGGCAGTTCCCCGTCCCGCTGCTCGGCTCTGCGCCACGGCCTGCGCTTCTCGTCGAGCCACGTGCGCAGCAGCACCTTGCGGGCGTACGCGATCAGGTTGTCCAGGTCCTTGATGCGCTTCCACGCCAGGTACATCTTCATGAGGCTCGACTGCATCAGGTCTTCGGCTGTGTGCCAGTCGCCACAAAAGAGGTACGCAGTACGACGCAAAGACGCGGCATTGGCTGCCGCGAATTCACGAAAGCCCTGTTCATCGGCCTTGCGCATGCGATCCCCTCTCGCGTCCTCACCCAGGGACACGCGTCGGAGGAACGCGAGGTTGCATCACTCGTGACGCGAAAGGGCCGAACGGAGCATCCTGCCCGCCACGCCCCGCGGATCGGACTTCAGCTCGATGAACGAGTTGACCACCGAGCCGTCCACCAGCGCGATCAACTCCTCGACCCGCTCGCTGCCGACCTCACGGCCGGCGCGCGCGAAGACGTCGGTCACCAGCACGCGCAGCTCGGTCGACAGCTCGCGCATCAACGGCCGCAGGTACGGGCGGCGGCCGGTCGCGACGAGGCGTTCGTAGCGCAGCAGCACGGCCTCGATGTCGGTCGCGTCCTCCCCGACGAGCAGGTCGAGGACGAACTCGACCAGCGCGTCGTCGGTCATCCGCTCCTGGATCGACGAGAGCCGCCGCCGGAAGCTCGCGAGCTCGCTGCGGCCGTGGAACTCGACCGCGGCGGTGATCAGCTCGTCCAGCGAGTCGAAGTAGTACGTGGTCGACGCGAGCGGCAGACCGGCGCGTTCGGCGACGGCGCGGTGCCTGACCGCGTCGAAGCCGCCCTCGGAGAACAGGCCGGACGCGGCCTCCACGAGCGCCTGCCGCCTGCGCTCACCCTTGGGAGTTGCTGCCGTCATAGTCGCGCCAGGGTACTCGGCGGACGATCAGAACCTCGGCGCCAGTGCGTCGGCGAACCGCTGGACCTGGCCCTTCAGCTCACCGTCGCCCTGCGTGAAGACGTAGAGCTCCTGCCCACCGGTGGTCCTGAGCCTCGCCGCTGCGGCGGGCGCCTCGAACGGCTGCGGCGAGACGATCGCGGTGATCGTCAGCCCGTCGATCGTGAACGCGGCCGCTCGGGCGTCGGGCGGGCAGGTCACCGCCGGCGCGATGGCGTCGTTCGACGAGACGGCGGGACCCGGTGAGACCGAAAGCTCGGCGGCGAGGGCGTCGGCGAGCTCTCGGTCCACACCTGCGCAGCCCTGCACTGCGCTTTCACCGGCCGAAGGGCCGGTGCTCCCCGGCGCCGACTTCTCCCCCTGCGTGGAGTCGTCCTTGCCGGTGAAGTTCGTGGGGGGCGCTTGAAGCGCGGTCATCGGCGATTGTGCACCGTTGTCGTTCTGCTGCCCACCCTCGGCACTGGTCGAGGTGCTCTCGCCCCCGCCCGTCCAGCCGTTGGCGGCGAAGATCCCGCCGAAGCCGAGCACGACCACCAGGGTGGTGCCGGCCGCGATCGAGTTGCGCCTGCGCAGCGTGGCCTTGCGCGAGGCCGTCCGCACGTCGCCCGCGTCGAAGGACGCCGGTGGCGCGTCCTGTGCCGCGTCGCGGAACAGGCCCGCGAGCTTCTGCTCGTCCATCTACGTCCTCCTCTCGCCGGTCACGACGCCGGTCGCAGGTCGTCGATGGCGTCACCCAGGGCTTCCCTGAGCGCCGCCAGCCCGCGGGCGGTCTGACTCTTCACAGTTCCTTCCGAGCACTTCAGCGTCTCTGCCGTCGCCGTGACGTCCAGGCCCTCGAGGAACCTGAGCACGAGCACGGCCCGTTGCCTCGGCGGGACTCTGCGCAGGCCCTTCAGCAACGCCTCGCGGGTCGCGACGGTCTCCCCGATCTCGGTGTCCGCGACCGGAGCCTCGGGCATCTCGTCGGTGAACTTCTCGCGACGCCACGGACGGCGCGACTCGTCGATCACCGCGCGCACGACGCTGCGCCGGACGTAGGCGTCCAGAGCCTGCTTGTCCCGGATCTTGCGCCACCTCCTGTGCAGTGCCACGAACGCGGTCTGCGCGAAGTCGTCAGCGCGGTGCCAGTCGCCGCACAGCAGGTATGCCGTTCGGCGCACGGCCTCACGGCGAGCCACGAAGTACTCCGCGAACTCCTGCTCGTCGCGCTGATCCACGCGGACTGCTCTCCGCTCGTTCCTCGAGTTGCACTGACAGGACGGAAACTGCGGCACCAACGGTTGCACGAACCCGCGGGGAGAGCTACATCACCCCCTCGGTCGTTCGCCCGATGTGATGTGATCGAGCTCGTGACCCCCATTGACCTGCGCTCGGACACCGTCACCAAGCCGGACGAGGAGATGCGCCGCGCGATGGCGGCGGCCGAGGTCGGCGACGACGTCCTCGACCACGACCCGACCATGGCCGCCCTGGAGGAACGCGTCGCCGCGTTGCTCGGCGTCGAGGCCGCCCTGTGGGTCCCCTCGGGTTCCATGGGCAACCTCATCGCGCTCTTCCTGCACCTGGCCCGCGGTGACCGGTTCCTCGCGCCGCTCGGCGCGCACGTGCTCGACGCGGAGCTCGGGACCGCCGCGTGGCTGGCCGGCGGTATGCCGCACGCGCTCACGTCGGTGACACCCGAGGCCGTGGTCGCGGCCGGTGGTGGCGAGTCGCCCTACTACGGGCTGAAGACCACGCTGCTCAGCCTGGAGAACACGCACAACGCGTCCGGCGGCACGGTGACGTCCGCGGACGACCACGCGGCGCTGGTGGCGGCGGCCCGGTCGATCGGGCTGGCGGTGCACCTCGACGGGGCACGGCTGTGGAACGCGTCCGTCGCGCTCGGGGTGCCGCTGACGTCGCTGACCGCCGGGGTCGACACCGTGCAGGTGTGCCTGTCGAAGGCGCTCGGGGCGCCGGTCGGGTCGGTGGTGGCCGGGTCCGCGTCGTTCGTCGCCGAAGCGCGGCGGGTGCGCAAGATGCTGGGCGGCGGGGTGCGCCAGGGCGGGGTGCTGGCGGCCGCCGGTCTGGTCGCGCTGGACCGGATCCCGCGGCTGGCCGACGACCACGCCCACGCGTCCTCGCTGGCCGCCGGGTTGCGCGAGCTCGGGTGGGACGTGGCCGAGCCGGCGACGAACATCGTGCTGGCGTCGGTGCCGGACCTCGACAAGACGCTGCTCGCGCTGGGCGAGGCCGGGGTGCTCGCGAGCCCGATGGCGGGCAAGGTCCGGTTCGTGACGCACGGCGACGTGGACTCGTCCGATGTCGCCGAGGTGCTGCGCCGGGTGCGGGAGGGTGTCTGAGGTGCGCTGGATCGTGTTCGACTTCGGCGAGGTCATCAGCCCCCGCAACCCCGCGCTGCCCGCGATCGCCACGCGGCTCGGCGTCTCGCTGGAGGCCTTCGAGGCCGCCTACTGGGATCGTGACGCGTACGACCGGGGCGGCTCGGACGCCGCGTACTGGGCGTTGATCGGGTCGTCGCTGGGGCGGACGTTCGACGACGACGAGGTGCGGGAGCTGACCGCGCTCGACAACGCCGGGTGGCTCGACGACCCGGTGGTGGAGACGGTGGCGCTGATCGAGGACCTGGCGGCGCTCGGCGTGCCGCTCGCGTTGCTGTCGAACGCGCCCGCGACGTTCGCGCGGCTCGCGGAGAAGATGCCGTGGGCCGAGCACTTCCAGCACCTGGTGTTCTCCGGCGACCTGGGCTCGGCGAAGCCCGACGCGGCGATCTGGCGGCACGTGGAGTCCGTGATCGGATCTTCGGACGTGCTCTTCTTCGACGACCGGCAGTCCAACGTGGACGGCGCGCTGGCCGCCGGCTGGGACGCGCGGCTGTGGACGTCAGCCCTGGCTGCGCGTGCCGAGCTCCGCGCGGAGTTCGGCGATCTCCGCGCGTAGGTTCCGGAGTTCCTGCGCGGCCTCGAGTTCGGCGTTCTCGACGCCGCGCAACTTCTCCACGAGCCAGCTGGCGATCGTGCCGGTGATGACACCGAGCAGCGCGATGCCGCCGACCATCAGCAACCCGGCGACCAGCCTGCCCTCGCCCGTGACGGGGTAGCGGTCGCCGTAGCCGACGGTCGACATGGTGGTCAGCGTCCACCACAGCGCGTCGCCGAACGTGGTGATGCTGGCGTTTTCCGCGTGCCTTTCCGCGTCCAGCACGGCGAGGCTCGCACAAAACGCGACGATGGCCGTCACGCCCGCCACGTAAATGCTGACCCGTTGCCTGATCTTGTGCTGGAACTTCTTGTTCAGCAACGTCATGACCGTGATCAACCGGAGCACCCTGAGCTGGCGCACCATCGGCAGAACGACCGCGGCAAGATCGAAAAGATGCGTTCTGAGGAATTTCAGCTTGTTCTGCGCGAGCGTCAGCCGCGTGGCGAACTCGGCCGCGAACAACGCCCAGACCAGCCACAACGCGATCTCCAACGGCACGTGCATCGGCCCGTGATCGTCGAAGACCTGCCACGCGTAGGCGGCGAGGAACACCACGGCGAGTGCCGTCAACGGCCACTCGACCTTTCGTTCCCACCGCTCGAGGCGGGCCTCGTTGGCTAGCAACACCGCCTCATGGTGAGCGGTGCGATCTCATTTATCCAGGGGTCAGCGCTTGGATTTGATCGCACCGTAAGCCGCGGTGCCTGCGAGGAGTAGTCCTCCAATCACAGCGAGCCAGAAAAGGCCTTTCACGACGGCTCCGACGACGGTCAGCACGATCCAGATCGCCACCAGCCACCCGATGATCGCCCACATGGGATCCCCCTTCCTCCGCTCTGTGAACGTCCCGGTGCCCTGTTTTGTTGCTCGTCTCAGAGCCAGGCCTTGAGACGGCGCAGGGCCTCCTCGACGTCCTGGGTGGAGCCCGCGAACGACATGCGCACGAAGTGGTGCCCGTCGACGGGGTCGAAGTCGATGCCGGGCACGATCGCGACACCGGTGTCGTCCAGGAGCTTCTGGCAGAACGCCATCGAGTCGTCCGTGAGGTGCCGCACGTCCGCGTAGACGTAGAACGCCCCGTCCGCGGGCGCGAGCTTGTCGATGCCGAGGTCCGTCAGGCCTTCGAGCAGCAGGTCGCGGTTGGTCCGGTAGCGCTCGAGGTGCCCGGCCGTCTCGGCGTAGGAGTCCTCGTGGAAGGCCTCGACCGCCGCGTACTGGGCGAGCGCGGGCGGGCACAGCGTGAAGTTGCCGGTCAGGCAGTCCACGGCCCTGCGCAGCCGCTGCGGCAGCAGCATCCAGCCGAGCCGCCAGCCGGTCATCGCGAACGCCTTGGAGAAGGAGTTCACGACGATCGCGTCCCGGCTGGTCTCCCAGGCGCAGTGGAGGGGTTCGCCGTAGCTGATGCCGTGGTAGATCTCGTCGCTGACCAGCTGGACGCCGTTGCGCTCGCACCACAGCGCGATCGGCTCGACGTCGGCCGTCGTGCCGGTCGGGTTGGCGGGGCTGGCCACGATCACACCCTTGAGGCCCAGGTCGAGCATCTCCACCGTGGGCTGGAAGCGCGTCTCCGGCCCGCACGGCAGTTCGACGACCTCGCAGCCCAGCGCCTTGAGGATGTTGCGGTAGGCCGGATACCCGGGCCGGGCCAGCGCGACCCTGTCGCCCGCGTCGAACGCCGCCAGGAACGCCAGCGTGAACGCGCCGGACGACCCCGTCGTCACCACCACGTCGTCCGCCGACACGTCGAGGTCGTACTGGCGCCGGTAGTGGCCCGCGATGGCGCTGCGCAACTCGGGGATGCCGAGCTGCTCGGTGTAGCCCAGGGAGTGCGCGTCGAGGGCCTTCGCCGCGGCCTCGCGCACCGGGCGGGGCGCGGGGCTCGACGGCTGCCCGGCGGCCAGGGAGATCACGTCGCCGTGCGTCCGCTGCCTCTTCGCGGCGGCGGACAGCACGTCCATGACGTGGAAGGGCGGGACGTCTGCGCGGGCGGCCACGGTCAGCATGCCGCCAGGCTAACTCGCCCGCGGCGGAGTGCCCGGCGGGTTTCCATCACACCCCTAGTAGCCCTGGTAACCGCCGCCCTGCGCCATCGCCTTCAGGCCGGGGTGGCCCTCGAAGCCGCCGTAGCGCGAGAACGTGTAGCGGACGCCGGCGATGATGTTGTCGACCGGGTTCCAGATGTCGTCGTGGCCGGGCAGCTTGTGGGCGTTGAACGTCGAGTCGATGCACTGCATCAGGCCCTTGGAGGGCGTGCCGGCCTGGGCGTTCGAGTCCCAGAGGTTGATGGCGTGCGGGTTGCCGCTCGACTCCTTCTCGATGATCTTCCAGATCTCGTCGATGTTCTCCTCCGTGACGGGGATCCCGTTGGCCTGCAGGATCTTGATGGCCTCGCGGATCCACTCCTGCACGTTGCCGGGAGGTGGGCTGCCCGAGGGCGGGCCGCCGCTGGAGCCGAGGCCGCCCATGCCGCCGCCCTCACCTCCGCCGCCACCGCCACCGCCTCCGGACGCGCCGCCACCGCCACCGCCGCCGTGGTTGGCGGCCGCCGGTGCGGGAGCGGGTGCGGGCTGCGAGTCCGCTGTGGACGAAGCCTTGGTGGACTCGTCGGGTGGTGCGGCCGGTGCCCACTCGACGGGCTTGCCGGGCGCGGGCGTGAACGACTGGCTGTTCGGGTCCTCGAGCGACGAGAACTTCGGGGACAGCGCGCCGGGGCGGCCCTTCAGCGTGCCGGCGGCGGCGTTGACGGCGCTTTCCGCTTGCGTGACAACGGGTTGCGCGTCGCTGACCCCCTCGGCGCAGTAGCCGCGAATGACGCTGTCGACGTCCTCCTGGGGCTGGCCGTGCAGCTGCTGACGGGCCTGCCGGGCGCGGCTCAGCACGGTCTCGCAGATGCGGCTCATCGAGGACTTCGCGGTCTCCAACGCGGTCGCGGCCGCCTCCAGGTCGGCCGCGGCACCGTTGAGCGCTTCCGCCATCGAGGTGCCGCACTTCGCCACGTTCGCCATGTAGGCGACGAACCCGTCGGCGGACGCGCCCTCCCAGGCACCGTCGAGCTGCGCGACCGAGCGCTGCAGGACGTTCGTCTGGTCACCGCACTTGCCGGCGGCCTGCTTCCAGCGGTTCGCGATGTCGCGCACGGCCTGCGGTTGCGCGGTCTCCACCTTGTCCGCGAGCGCGGCCAGCTCACCGCCGCCGGGCAACGCCGCGACCTCGTCCATCGCGCTCACGTCAGACCGCCCTCATGGAGTTCTTGTTGACCTCTTCGACGTCCGCGACGTTGGTCTGGATCGCGTCGAGCGCGCCTTCGACCTTGCGCAGCACCTTCTCGGCCGCGTCGAACTCCCGCGCGCCGGCCTCGTCCATTCCGGACACGGCACCGGAGATCGCACCGGAAGACCCGAGTTTTCCGAAGATGTCCGAATTGCCGTACTGACCGGAAAAGCCGTCGCCGATCGCCCCGAATTGCCCGGCCTGACTGCTCACAGTAGTTCGGCACTGTTCCATGGCTTCGGCGTTGAACCTCGTAGGAGCCACGCGCCTTACCCCCTCAACGTCTACTCGCCGACCCTAGAACGAATTGCACCGGCTGGTGCGCGAATTCGCTCGTTCGAACGACGATGCCCGCCCGTCGAATGTTCGACGGACGGGCACGCGTGGAGGTTCCGTGATCAGACTTCTTGGAGCAGCTCCCAGATCGAGCCGGCGAGCCGCTGGTTGTCGACGGGCGTGATCGTGCACCAGTTGCGCCCGTCACTGCTCGGCTTGAGCTGACGCAGGTACCGCCCGTTGTGCGTGTCGTGGAAGGAGACGACGCGGTTCGCCCGCCGCCCGCCCCGCTGCACCCCGAACTGCCCGCGCGTGGACATGCCGTCGAGCATCCCGGCGAGCTCCTGCGCGTCACCGAGCCGCATGCCCCGCCGCTCCAGCGTGGTGATCATCCGCTGGGCGTCGAGCCCGACGTCCTTGGCAGCAGCCACCAACTCGTCGTAGGGCGCGCTGATCGACCGCCCGAACCCGGCCGGCATCTCCCCGGCGACCGACACGGCGGCCTCGGCCAGCGCCGTGCCACGAGCCTCGATCAACCACATCTCGTCGCGGTCCTGCACGGCGAGGATCGCCTCGTCCCCGATCGCCGCCGCCAGCCCGCTGATCTGCCGGTCGGCCCAGATCCACAGGTCGATCGCCACCTGGTGGTTCGCCAGCAACGCGAACCCGTCCGCCAACTCGGGCACGACCCGCCCGTTGCGGGCGAGCCCACGAGCCTCCAGCGACTCCCAGGCCCGCTTCACCACCTCGGCCTTCTCGGTGTGCGTGACGGACGGGATGCGCGTGTCGAGCGCAACGTGCGCGGCCGGGAGGCGCTGAGCCTCCCAGACCACGGCGAACTCCACTGTGGACAGAACCACAGAACCAGGCGCGCTCAACGGATCTACTTGTCCTTCGGGTCTTCGCCGATGACGGACTGCACCACCATGCGGTCGTCACCGAACATCTCGTCGGAGTCGACGCCGTACTTGCGCACGTGCTCGCCGTCCTCCTCGCCCTCGCCCCTGGCAGCACTGGCGGCGGGCGACATGAGCGACCCGGCACCCTTGCCGGCCACCCCACCCTTGCCGGCCGCGGCCGCACCACGGCTGCCTTCGGGCCCGACACCGCTGGCGCCGCCGGGCGTCATCGCACCGGGTCCCTTGCCGGCAACGCCGGTACCGCCTGCTCCGGCGCCACCTGCGCCCGTTTTGCCTCCACCGATCGTGCTCGGTGCGCCCTTCGGTCCCGACGGCGCGATGGCGGTCTTCGGGGCCTGGCTCGGTCCGCGTCCACCGCCGACGACCTGGGCGCCGCGCGCGCCGGCCGTGCCGCCTGCCAGACCCGCGGCCGCTGCCGCTGCGGCGGCCACGCCGATGGACGGGGCGCCGAAGGGCTTGGGGAGGCCTGGGCCGGTGGCGATCGGGGTTCCGGTGCCCGTGCCGGGGATCACGCCGGTGGAGTTGCCGGGGATGCTCGGGGTGGGGGCGCCTGGGGTGCCCGTGAAGCCCGGGGTTCCAGGGCTGCCGGGCGAGCCGGTGAAGCCGGGGCCGCCCGGGATGCCGGGCGTGCCGGCGGTCGGGGTGCCGACCTGGGTCCCGACAGGGGTGGCGACGGCGCCACTGGTGACCACGATGTCCGGGGGCGGGTTGGGGGCACGGAAGCCGTCGAGGGAGTTCTGGCTGCCGGAGACGTACCCGTTCAGGCTGTCGATAGCCTGCTGGCGGGCCGCGTTGGTCGCGGCGACCTCCTTGGCGTGGTCGGTCTCGATGCCGAAGAAGCCGCCGACCTTGTCCCCGAAGTTCTGCTCGGTGTCGCCACGGAGGTCCTGGGACGGCGGGGTGCTGTAGCGGGCCTGGCTTGTGCTCTCACCCTGCTGCGTGATTGCTTTGGAGCTCTCGTTGGACGCCTGGCTGCTGTCGTCGAGGCCAGCCGCGACCACGTCGGTCTTCTGGTGGCTCTTCTCGCCTGCCGCGCCGCCCCAGTCGATCTTGAGTGCTTTGAGCTGGTCCCGAACCGTCCGGTCGACCGATTCCAGCTTCCCGGCCAAGTCGCGCAACGCCGCAGACGCTTCACCGAACTCGGCTGCAACCGCACTGCTCGAGAGCTTCTGCACTTCGCTCGCGAGCTCCCCGTTCGACCAACCGTCGAAGTTCCAGTCAGTGAGCTGTCGATAACCCGACATCACTCCCCCTCACTTCAATGTCTTGAGCGTTGCGAGTGCGAGGTCTGCGGCTTTTTCGGCCTTCCCGCACAGTACGGACTGATCCTTCTCACTGGCCGAAGTCGGAACGTAGCTGACCATCAACTGCTGACCATCGGCAACATCGATGGCAACAGAGCAGTCGAACCCGGAGCCGCCCTTCAACTCGATCTCGACCGCACCGAAGTCGGCAACGCTGATCACCTTGGTGTTGACGTTGCCCGGGTTTCCGAGCCAGTAGGCGACGCCCTTGTGGGTCACGGCCCCGACGGTGTAGGTGAAGCTGTCCTCACCCCTGTAATGACAGCTGGGTGATTTCGCCCCCCTGACCAGGTCGAGCTCCACCGGCCTCGTCGCAACAGCCTGGATTTGCTTCATCTGATCTGGCGTCAACAGCTTGCAGGCATCCACCGAGCCCAGTTGAAGACTGGACGGACGAGCAGGAACCTCACTACCCGAGGTGCTCTGGGAGGATGTACTCGAAGACGAGGCCGGGGTGGGGTTTCCCTTCTCCCCACCGGTCGTGCAGGCCGACAACACCGCCGCGACGAACACGACGGTGGCCAGTTTGAAGAGTCGAATGATCACGATTTCGGCCTGAACGTCGTAGTGATCTCTTCATCGGTGAAGCCGTACTGCTGCGCCGACGCCTTCAACTGGTCGGAAAGGCTCTTCAAAGCGTCTTTGTAGAGCTTGATCCGGTTGGCGTAGGAATCTTCGTGGATGACTAGGCGATCATTCCAGGCCTCGATCACGTCCGAAGTGACCTTGTCGCCTTCTGATGTGATGCGCAACCTGGGCACGATGTCCAGATAAGCCTCGTCAAGCAGCAACCACTGCTCGTGGACGACCTTACCCGCCTGCAGCACGGTGTCCTTCTCGACGTGGAACTTCTGGCTGCCCCCGCCAGCGAAGCTCTCCGAGACCCGATCCATGACCGAGTTGGCGGCCCTCAACGCGCTGAACGCCGCGCCCGCCACTCCGCCGGCCGCCCCCGCCAAAGCGGCACCGAGAACGGCATCCGCCCCCGCGTTCTCCTGTGTCACGACGTCCTACCCCCGTACGGTCGGTAACGGTTCGGTCCCGCTTCGCAGGTTACCAACGCCTGCGTAAGACGTACCTGTGGTTGGACGAAGAACACCCCTGGTTGGTTCCCTCGTCACTCTGCGTCTCGTTTCCACTGGCGGGGTGCCGCGATTCCGGTAGCTTCCGCGAGTTGGGGAGGAACGCACACGACCACCTGGGGGAACGCGTGAATGGGCCGCAGCAGCCTTACCCGGTGCAACACCCGTATCAGCAGCCATATCCGTTTCAACAGCACGCGCCACAACCGCCGCGGAAAAGGCGCACAGGGCTGATCATCATCGCGATCTGCGCAGTGCTGATCTTGGTCGGTGGAGGTGTCACGGCCGCTGTCCTGATCAAGAACAGCAACGGCGGCGAAAGGGCCGTGGTGCAGGAACCCGAGGAGCCGGACGCGGTCGTCGTCGTGCCCAAGAGCGAGCCCGAGGTCGTCAGGTACGGGGACTTGGCCGTGCTGGACGCGTGCACGGTGATGCCCGCGACGATGATCGAGGAGCTCGGGTTCAGGTCCGCTGCGCACGGGTGGCGCAACCAGACGTACGTGCCGCGGTCGGTGGAGGCGACAGTGGCGGACCAGATCGGCGACCCGATCTCGTCCTGCCTGTACGAACCCTCCGGCGGCGAGGAGATCACCAGGTTCACCCTGACGGTGTGGCAGACGCCGTTCAACGACCTGGGCCGCGTCGACCGGGTGAGCGAGGACGAGATTCCGCTGCAAGTGGCCGGGGTCAAGGCGTACCTGACCCCTGGCGACAAGCCTGACGCCTTCAGCGCTCGCATCGTCAGCGGTGACAGCAAGACAGAAGCGTTCCTGAGCGCCCGGACGATGGCCGACAACAAGGAGATCACCGACTACCGGGCGACGTTCGTCAAGCTCGTGGAAAGCGTCTCGACGAACATCGTCAAAGGGCCGCAGGGACGAACCACCAACGTGCACACCGGCCGCTACGAAGGCGTGCCGAACGTCTGCGACGTCTTCAGCGCCGAGCTGTTCGAGGAGCTCACCGGGAGCAGGGACTCCGGAGTGGTCGAGGGCGACTTCCACGAGCAGGAGAGCTTCGGGAAGTTCGTGACGGACAAGCAAGAAACGCGGTACTTCTACTCGAACAAGCAGGACTGCAGACGCCTGTCGCCCGAGTGGTCGAACGCCGCGCAACGCAGCGGGGGCAAGGCGCTGAAGATCGAGCTCAAGACCTATCGGAACGCGGAAATGGCCGTGAAGGACGCCCACGACTGCGACCCCCACTCGCCCGCCCGCGCTGTCACCGGCGAGGCCTTCCTGACTGAGGAGAGGATCGGCGACTTCGCGACCTGCAGTTTTCTGTTGGGCAAGTCGCCGACCATGTCCTTCGTGGCCGGACGTACGCAGGTGCAGCTGACCGGTGACGGCGACTGGGCGCCAGATGACCCCAGGAAGTACAACGAGGTCTTCACGCCGCTCGCCAAGCGCGTCGTGGACGAGGTGCGCAAGGCGATCGGATAGGGCACAGCAAGTCGGGTGCGAAAGCGACCAGCCTCCTAACGTTGAACACGTGCTGGAACGACTCAACGAGGCCATGGCCCGCATCGAGGACGACCTCGAAGGCGAGGTGGACGTCAAGGTGCTCGCACGCATCGCGGGCACCGGCGAGTACCACCTCAGAAGGATGTTCAGCGCGCTGGCGGGGATTCCGCTGAGCGAGTACATCCGGCGGCGCAGGCTCACGAAGGCGGCGAACGAGGTCCTCAGTGGACAGGGCTCGTTGCTCGACATCGCCGTCAAGTGGGGCTACGGGTCCAACGAGGCCTTCGCGCGGGCCTTCAAGGCCATGCACGGCATCGGGCCTCAGGAGGCCAGGGCTTCGAAGAAAGCGTTGCAGTCGCAGCAGATTCTCACGTTCAGACTGGTTGTGGAGGGGAGTACGAGCATGGAGTACCGGGTCGTCGAGAAGGACGCGTTCCAGGTCGTCGGTCGGGGGACGCGGGTGCCGTTGGTGCACCTGGGAATGAACCCCGCGATCGTCGAGTTCGTCAAGGGCATCGGGATGCCGGCGCTCGACAGGATGAAGGCCCTGAGCGACGGGGAGCCGGGCGGGATGCTGGCGCTCACGTCCAACCAGGAAGGGAACCAGGAGGGCGACATGCTCGACTACTTCCAGGGCGTGGTGACCAGCCAGGAAGCGCCGGAGGACATGGAGACGCTCCAAGTTCCCAAGGGCACGTGGGCCGTGTTCACGGCCGAGGGGCCGTATCCCGAGACCATTCAGTACATGTGGCGTGACGTGTACACGCAGTGGTTCCCGTCCAACAGCTACGAGAGCGCGGAGGGGCCGTCGATCCTCAAGACGGAGATCGACGGCGCCAACGCACGAGCGGAGTTGTGGATTCCCGTCACCAGCTGAGGACGAGGCGTTCCATCACGTCTCGCAGTTCCAGCACGGAAAGCCACTCCGCAGGAATCACGTCGACACCGTCCCGGGCGCCCAGGATGTTGCCGCAGATCGACCCCGTCGAGTCGCTGTCGCCCGAGTGGTTCACGGACAGGCGCAGCGCGGACGGGAAGTCCGGCGCCACGAGTGCGGCGTGCAGGCCGATGGCCAGGGCTTCCTCGCCCACCCAGCCGCCGCCCAGTTCGGAGGCGATCTCCTCCGGGGTCAGCGGGCCGAGGCCCATGACCTTGTCCAGCAACGAGGTCTGCTCCTCGTGGCCGTCCCAGCGGACCAGTTCGGCGCGGGCTGTGCCCACGGCGGAGACCAGGTCCGCGCCGGCCAGCAGTTGCTGGACGATCACGGCCAGCGCGCCTGCCGACAGGTAGCCGCTGGGGTGGTGGTGCGTCATCTGGGCCGTGCCCACGGCCAACGAGAACACCTCGCGCACGTCTGACGACCAGACGGCGACCGGGGCCGCGCGCATCACGCCGCCGCAGCCCTTCGAGTCGTTCTTCTCGTTGTGCTTCAACGCGGTGATGCACGTGTGGCCGGGCGCCCGCCGCGAGTGCAGGCGCTGGTCCGCCATCAGCCAGCCGTCGTCGGCGACCGGAGGGCCGCCCTGCGTGTGCAGCCAGCGCCCGTAGGCGGCCCGCACGGTCAGCAGCGGGTCCACCCCGAAGTTCCTCGCCAGCACGAGGCCTTCGAGGGTGAACAGCACCATCTGGGTGTCGTCGGTGATCTCCAGCGAGGGGAG
This sequence comes from Lentzea sp. HUAS12, assembly GCF_024125735.1. Classification (NCBI taxonomy): domain Bacteria; kingdom Bacillati; phylum Actinomycetota; class Actinomycetes; order Pseudonocardiales; family Pseudonocardiaceae; genus Lentzea; species Lentzea sp. HUAS12. Next base: position 7,293,999 of record NZ_CP099738.1, on the reverse strand, counting down.
GTCGACGACGCCGGCCGGGCCGTGCTGGTGGCGGATCGTGTCGATCGAGGAGAACTCGATCGGCGCTCCCAGGCCGTCACCCACGGCCCCGCCGAGCACGCACCCGAGGAGGCTCACGGCAGGACGATCTTGCCGTCGACCGCCTTCGACGCGATGTCCGTGCGGTGGTGCGAGCCGGTGAGGTGGATGTCCGCGACGCGCTTGTAGGCGCGCTCGCGGGCCTTCGCCAGCGACTTGCCCGTGCCCACGACCGACAGCACGCGGCCGCCCGCCGAGACCACGGCGCCGTCCTCGCGGCGGCGCGTGCCGGCGTGCAGGACGCCCTCGACCTCGGAGCCGGTGATCACGTCACCGGTGCGCGGGCGGTTCGGGTAGCCCTCGGCCGCGACCACGATGGTCACCGCGTAGCCGTTCTCCCACTCCAGGGCGGGCAGCGAGGAGAGCTTGCCGGTCGACGCCGCGAGGAACAGCGCGGAGATCGGCGACTTCAGCAGGGCGAGCACCGACTGCGTCTCCGGGTCACCGAAGCGGCAGTTGAACTCGATCACCTGCACGCCGTTCGACGTCAGAGCCAGACCTGCGTAGAGCAGGCCGACGAACGGCGTCTCGCGGGCGCGCAGCTCGTCGACGACCGGCTGCACGCACCGCGTCACGATCTCCGACACCAGGCCCTCCGGCGCCCACGGCAGCGGCGCGTACGCACCCATGCCGCCGGTGTTCGGGCCGGCGTCGCCGTCACCCACGCGCTTGAAGTCCTGCGCCGGGATCAGCGGCACCACGGTCTCGCCGTCGGTGACGCAGAACAGCGACACCTCCGGACCGTCCAGGAACGACTCCAGCAGCACCGGGTGGCCGCCGTCGAGCAACGTCATGGCGTGCGCGCGGGCCGCGGCCAGGTCGGACGTGACGACCACGCCCTTGCCGGCGGCGAGGCCGTCGTCCTTCACGACCCACGTCGGGCCGAAGCGGCCCAGAGCGGCGTCCAGGCGGGCCGGGTTGTCCACGACCTCGCTGTGCGCCGTCGGCACCCCCGCGGCGTTCATGACGTCCTTGGCGAACGCCTTGGACCCCTCGATGCAGGCCGCGGCCTTCGAGGGGCCGAAGCACGGGATGCCGAGGGCGCGGACCGCGTCCGCGGCCCCGACCACCAGCGGTTGTTCGGGGCCGATGACGACGAGGTCGGCCTTCCACTCCTTCGCGAGGCCGGCGACGGCCTCGGCGTCGGACACGTCCACGCCGTAGATCTCGGCGTGCCCGGCAATGCCTGCGTTGCCTGGCGCGCACGCCAAGGCAGTCAGTTGCGGGTCGCGCGACAACGCGAGGACAAGGGCATGCTCACGGGCTCCAGACCCGATGACCAGGACGCGCACGAGGCCCCAGAGTAGTTCAGCCCAGCGCCTGCTTCGCCCCAGGGTGCAGCGGGACGGGGTCGGAGGCCGACGCCTTGTCCTTCGAGATGTCCTTCACGGCCGGGTGGACCTTCTCCAGGTCAGCCTTCTTGTCGAAGATCAACTTGGTGACCGCGCAGGCGTTGTTGGCCGCGAAGTCCTCGCGCACGAGGAGCAGGTTCGGCACCACGATCGTGGGAACCTCGGCCACCCCGTAGGTCGCCGCCGGGATCGGCGCGGTGTCGTACACCGGGCTGATCTTCTTCATCTCCGGCAGCAGCGGCGTGATGTCGATCAGCTTCACCCCGCCCTTCATCGACGTGGTGATGTCCGTGATCTGCGGCGTCGGCAGACCGCCCGACCAGATCAGGCCGTCGATGCTGCCGTCCTTCATGCCGTCCGCGGTCTTGGTGAGGTCGAGGCGCTGCGCCTGCACGTCCGAGTCGATGTTGAGCCCGGCCGACTTGAGCAGGCGCCCGGCGATGACCTCGGTGCCCGACTTGGGCGAACCGGTCGAGATCCGCTTGCCCTTCATGTCCGCCACGGAGTTGATGCCGGAGTCCGTGCGCACGAGCACCTGGGTGTAGTTCGGGTAGATCCGCGACAGCGCCGCGACCTTCTCCTTCTTGCCCTGGAACGCGCCCGTGCCGTTGACGGCGTCCGCGGCCGTGTCGGCCAGCGAGAACGCGATGTCGTACGTGCCCGCGACGAGCTGCTGGATGTTCTGCACCGACGCGCCGGTCTCGGCGGACGACGCCTTCAGCTTCGAGTTGTCGGAGATCAGCTTGGCCAGACCGCCGCCGACCACGAAGTACACGCCACCGGAGTTGCCGGTCGCGATCGTGATCCGGCCGTCGGACGCCTCGCAGGACGCACCGCCACCCGAGGCGTCCGGGGTGGTGGGTGTGCGCTTGCCGCCACACCCGGAAACGGCGAGCGCCAATGCGATCGCGCCGATCGCGTACTTATGCAGCTTCACGAACCCTCCCACGGGTCACCAGGTGTACCGCCACGGCCACCACGAGGAACCCGGCCCCGATGGCGATCGTCAACGGCTGCAGGTAGAGCAGGAATAACGCGGCCGGCACGCACAGCACGCGTTCCGGCCAGCGCGCGGGACCGAACAACCAGCCGCCCGTCAGCACGGCCAGGGCGGCCACCCCCAGCGCGGACGCCCCGAACGCCCACACCGAGTCGAGCAACGGCCCGCGCAGCAGCAGCGAGGAGCCGGCGTCGGTCAGCACGAACGCCAGCGGCACGAGGAACGCGGGCAGCGTGTACTTCCAGGTCTGCCACATGGTCTTCATCACGTCGCCGCCGGTCAGCGCCGCCGCGGCGACGGCGGCGAGCGCGGTCGGCGGGGTCACCTCGGACAGCACCGCGTAGTAGAAGATGAACATCGCGGTCTCGGCGGGCTCGACGCCCAGCGTGATCAACGCCGGCCCGATCACGACCCACGAGATGATGAACGACGCCGTCACCGGCACCGCGAGCCCGAGCACGGACACCGCCACGGCCGCGAACACGGCCGTCAGCATCAGCACGACGGTCTCCGAGGACGCCAACGCCGACGCCAGGTCCACCAACGAGCCCGCAAGCGCTTGCCCCAGCCCGGTCTTGGTGATCGTCGACGTCACCACACCGGCCGCGGCGCACACCGCGATCACCGGGAACGCCGACCGCACGCCGACCGACAGCGCGTCCGCGATCAGCCGCGGCCACTCGCGGCGATGGTTGATCAACGCGAACAGCGCGGCCACGCCCGTCGCGTACACGACGGCCTTGTAGACCGGGATGTCCAGCGCCAGGAAAACGATGATGATCCCGAGCGACAGGAAGTGGTACCAGCCGAGCTTCAGCACGTCGAGGAACCGGGGCGCGTCCACGTCGACCGGCTTGGCCCCGAACCGCCGCGCGTCGGCCTCGACGGCCAGCGCGATGCCCAGGTAGTAGAGCAGCGTCGGGACGATCGCCCAGATCAGCACGTCGAGGTACGAGACCTTCAGGTACTCGGCGATGATGAACGCCGCCGCGCCCAGCGTGGGCGGCGACAGGATCGCGCCGATGCCGGACGCCGCGAGCAGCCCACCCGCGTTCTCCTTGGGGTACCCGGCCTTCTGCAACATCGGCCACGTCACGGCGCCCAGCGACACGGTCGTCGCCGTGCCGGACCCCGACACCGTGCCCAGCAGAAAGCCCGCCGTCGCGGCCGTGCGACCGGGAGCGGTCCGCGACTTGCGGAACGCGGCGAAGCTGATGTCCACGAAGAACTTGCCCGCGCCGGACGCGTTCAGCACGGCGCCGTAGATCGTGAACAGCACGATGTAGGTCGCCGCCACGTCGAGCGGTGTGCCGTAGAACCCGCTGCCGTCGTTGAAGAACCCGTTGATGATCTGCGGGAAGTCGACGCCGGAGTGCGAGATCGACCACGACGGCGGCAGGAACCCGCCGTAGTAGGCGTAGAGGACGAACGCGACGCACACCACCGGGAGCACCCAGCCGGTCGTGCGCCGGCAGGCCTCCAGGATGAGCACCAGCAGCACCGATCCCGCGATCACGTCGAGCGTCGTGAGCTGGCCCTGGCGGTTCAGGAACTCGTCGTAGCCGCCGAACAGCGGGTACGCGCCGACCACGAACGCCAGCGCGGCGAGCACCCAGTCCCACCACGGCGGCGTGTGCCCGCGGCCGTAGGCGAGGAACACCAGCGGCAGCGTCACCGCCAGGAAGATGATCAGGTAGTACTGGCTTCCCTTGGAGAACGGGAAGAACACCTGCTTGAGCACCAGGAGGGCGATCAGCAGGCCGGCGATCCACAGCGCCCGCTCCCACCTGGGTGAGAGCGAACGCGACGGCATCTCCTCGTCGTGCTCCGCGACGATGCGGGCGAGGTCCGGGTTGGCCACGGACCGACCGTACTGTGGGGCCGATCACAGCCCCAGGGGATCAATCCAAAGGAACTGCAAAGACTCGGACCGCGTGCTCAGACGATGGCACCGTCCACATAGCACCAGCGCCAGTCCTCGCCCGGCTCGACCGAGCGCATGACCGGATGCTGGGACGCGCGGAAGTGCGCGGTCGCGTGCCGGTGAGGGCTCGAGTCGCAGCACGCCACGTGCCCGCAGGACAGGCACATCCGCAGGTGGGCCCATTTGCGTTCGCCCAGGGCGAGGCAGTCGACGCAGCCCTCGGTGGACTCCGGCACGACCGACGCGGGCAGCGCGCGCACGTGCGAACAGGTCATGGCTTCCATCATTACGCAAAATAAGCGTCATGGTCGGGCCTGAGATCCTGCTGCTGCTCCTCGGAGCGTTGGTCGTCACGGCGATCGCGCGCCGGTTGAACTGGTCGGCGCCGCTGGTGCTGGTCGCCGTCGGCCTGGTGGTGTCGTTCATACCGGGCGTGCCGGAGTTCGAGCTCGACCCGCACCTGATCCTGCTGGTCGTGCTGCCGCCGCTGCTCTACAGCGCGGCGCTGGACAGCTCGTACCTCAACATCCGCGCGAACCTGCGGCCGATCGGCCTGCTCGCGGTCGGGCTGGTGCTGTTCACGACTCTGGTGGTCGGGGTCGTGGCGAAGATGGTCTTCCCCGACCTGCCGTTCGCGGCGGCGCTGGTGCTCGGCGCCGTCGTGGCACCGCCGGACGCCGTCGCCGCCGTGGCGATCGGGCGCAAGCTCGGGCTGCAACGGCGGGCGATGACGTTGCTGGTCGGCGAGAGCCTGATCAACGACGCCACGGCGCTGACCGCGTTCAAGGTCGCGGTGGCGGCCGCGGCGGGCGCGGCCATGCACCCCGTCGAGGGAGTCGGGTTGTTCCTGCTGGTCACGGCCGGTGGCATCGCGGTCGGACTGGTCGTCGGCGTGGTGGTCCGGTTCCTGCGCAGGCGGCTCTGCGAGGGCGTGCTGGAGAGCGCGCTCGGGATGCTCGTGCCGTTCGGCGCCTACCTGCTCGCCGAAGAGGTCGCGCACGTGTCCGGTGTGCTCGCGGTCGTCGTCGCGGGCCTCTACATCGGCCACCACTCGCCGCGCGGCACGTACACGACGCGGCTGCAGGACGCGGCGGTGTGGCGCGCGCTGGACGCGCTGCTGGAGGCGTTCGTCTTCGCGCTCATCGGGCTGCAGGTGTCGACGATCATCCGGGACGTCGAGCTGGACGCCGCCCTGCTGCTCGGCGCCGGTGCCGTGCTGCTCGCCGCGATCCTCGCGAGGTTCGTCTGGATGTACCCGGCCACGTACATCCCGCGCTACCTGTCCAAGCGCGTGCGGGAGCGGGAACGACCGCCGCACCTCGGCCAGGTGACGGTGATCGCGTGGGCCGGCATGCGCGGCGTGGTGACGCTCGCCGCGGCGGCCGCGGTCCCGGAGAACGTCCCGGGACGCGACATCATCCTGTTCTGCGCCTTCGTGGTGACGGTCGCGACCTTGCTGCTGCAGGGCCTGACGTTGCCGTGGGTGATCAACAAGATCGGTTTCGAGGGCGACGACGCCCGCCAGGACGCGCTGGCCGAGGCGCAGGTGCAGCACCGGGCGGCGCAGGCGGCGGTGACGAGGCTCGACGAGGAGATCGCCGACGTCCCCGACCACGTGCGCGACCAGCTGCGGTCGCTCGCCGAGCACCGGGGCAACGCCGCGTGGGAACGGCTCGGGCGCCAGGACGAGGAGAGCCCGGCGGCCGCCTACCGCAGGCTGCGCCGGGTGATGCTGAGCGCCGAACGTGACGAGTTCGTCAAGGCCAGGGACAAGGGCGAGATCGACGACGAGGTGCTGTTCCGGGTGCTGCGCGAACTCGACCTGGAGGAAGCCGCACTGTCCCGTGAGTAACCGTTCACCTGCATTTCGTGTTGCGATGCTTGGGTGCGCTCTCAACACGAACTGGGAGGTCGAACGATGTATCGGAGAGGTCTTGCCGCCGTAGTCCTCGTGTTCGCGGGTGCGGTGGTGGCGTCCCTGCCCTCCGCCTCCGCACACGACGACAAGGGCCCGATCGTCATCGGGCACCGCGGCGCGTCGGCGTACCGGCCGGAGCACACGCTGGCGGCGTACGAGCTCGCGGCGCGGATGGGTGCGGACTTCATCGAGCCCGACCTGGTGCCGACCAAGGACGGCAAGCTGGTCACCCGGCACGAGAACGAGATCGGCGGCACGACGAACGTCGCCGAGAAGACGCAGTTCGCCGACCGCAGGAAGACCAAGACCGTCGACGGCGTCGCGGTCACCGGCTGGTTCACCGAGGACTTCACGCTCGCCGAGCTGAAGACGTTGCGCGCGAAGGAACGCATCCCCGCGATCCGCCCGCGCAACACGCTCTACGACGGCCGTTTCGAGATCCCGACGCTGCAGGAGGTCATCGACCTCTCGAAGCGCCTGTCCCGCGAGCTGCACCGCGAGATCGGCATCTACCCCGAGACCAAGCACCCGACGTACTTCCAGTCGATCGGTCTCGCGCTGGAGCCGAAGCTCGTCGACGTGCTCAACCACAACGGCCTCAACCGCAGCAGCGCCAAGGTGTACGTGCAGTCGTTCGAGGTCGCGAACCTCAAGGAGCTCAACCGGTCGCTGCGCGTGCCGATCGTGCAGCTGATCAACGCCTCGGGTGCGCCGTACGACTTCGTCGCCGCCGGTGACAAGCGCACCTACGCCGGCCTCGTCACCCCGGCCGGTCTGCGCGAGGTGCGCTCCTACGCGGACGGCGTCGGGCTCACCAAGGACGTCATCATCCCGCGTGACGCCGGCGGTTTCCTCAAGACGCCGACCACCGTCGTGAAGGACGCCCACCGGGTCGGCCTGGTCGTGCACTCGTGGACGTTCCGCAACGAGAACTCGTTCCTGCCCGCGGACTTCCGGTCCTCCACCGACCCGGCCGCGTACGGCCGGGCCTTCGAGGAGTACGACCTGTTCTTCAAGCAGGGCATCGACGGCGTGTTCGCGGACAACCCCGACACGGCCGTGGAGGCCAAGGTCAAGCGTTAGTCAGCGCGAGCGTGCGGTCCTCGTCGAGCAACCCGCGTTGCTTCAGCAGGGGCCGCACGCCCTCGCCGAACCAGTACGCCTCTTCGAGGTGCGGGTAGCCGGAGAGCACGAACTCCTCGATGCCGATGGAGTGGTACTCCTCGATCAGGTCGGCGACCTCCTCGTGGGACCCGACCAACGCCGTTCCCGCGCCACCGCGCACGAGCCCGACGCCCGCCCACAGGCCCGGGTAGATCTCCAGGCCCCGCACGCCCCGGCTCAGGTCGCCGCCGTGCAACGCCACCATCCGTTGCTGGCCAACGGACTCCGACGCGCCGAGCTGGGCTTGTGCCTTCGCCACCTGCTCCGGGTCGAGCGCGTCGAGCAGCTTCGCGGCCGCCTCCCACGCTTCGGCGGAGGTGTCCCGGCTGATCGTGTGCAGCCGGATGCCGAACCGGATCGGCCGGTCCGTCAGCGCCCGCACCCGCGCGATCTTCGCCGCCACGTCGGCGGGTGGTTCGCCCCAGGTCAGGTAGACGTCGGCGCGAGCAGCGGCCACCGGCAACGCGGCGTCGGAGGATCCGCCGAAGTAGATGGGCGGCACCGGGTCCGGCGCGGCCAGGACCGTCGCGTCCTGCACCTGGTAGTGGGCGCCGTGGAAGGTGAACGGCTTGCCGGTCCAGATCCCGCGCACGACCTGGAGGAACTCGTCGGTGCGCGCGTAGCGCTGGTCGTGGTCGAGCCAGTCGCCGAACCGTTGCTGCTCAACGGAATCGCCGCCGGTCACCACGTTGAGCAGCAGCCGCCCGCGGGAGATCCGCTGGTACGTCGAGGCCATCTGCGCGGCGAGCGTCGGCGAGAGCACGCCCGGCCGGAACGCCACGAGGAACTTCAGCGTCTTCGTCTGCGCGATCAACGCGGCCGTGGTCAGCCACGCGTCCTCGCACCACGTGCCGGTCGGCGTGAGCACGCCGGTGAACCCGACCTGCTCCGCCGTGCGCGCGATCTGCGCCAGGTAGTCGATGTCCGGGTCGCGACGGGCCCCGGCGGCGGGTGCGCGGTTGGCGTGGAAGTGCTCCACGACCGTGCGTCCGTCACCGGAGGTCGGCAGGAACCAGTGCAGCGTGATGCTCATGCGAGATCTCCCTGGAACCGCGTGTCCACGAACTTCGCGAAGTCGACCTTGCCCGGCAGCGTCTTGTCCTCGGTGAACGCGTCCGCGAGCTCCTGCTCCGACTTGATCACCGCGTCGTCCAGCTTCACCGGCAGGTCACCACCGCGTTCCACGGCGGCACGCGCGACCTCGTACTTCAGGCCGGTCTCCGCGGACCAAGCCCTGGCCCACTCGTCGCGGTGCTCGTCGGCCCACTTCTGCGCCTTGTGGTACCGGATCAGGTACTCCTTGATCGCGGCGACCTTCCCCTTGTCCTCCAACGCCTTCTTGCCGGCGACCTGGAAGCCGTAGCCGTTCGCCGTGCCCTTGCCGTCGGCGAGGACCCGTGCACCGGCCTCCTTCTCGGCCTGCGCGGTGTAGGGGTCCCAGGTCGCCCACGCGTCGACCTTGCCCTGGGTGAAGGCGCCGTAGGCGTCGGCGGGCTGCAGGAAGTTCAGCGTCACATCCTTGGTCGTGAGGCCGGCCGCGCGCAGGGTCGTGAGGATCTGCCCGTGCGCCGAACTCCCCTTCGCCACGGCGATGTTCTTGCCCTTGAGGTCCGCGACCGTCTTCAACGTCGAGTTCGCGGGCACGAGGATCGCGTCGCTGTCCACGTTGCCCTTGGACGAGCCGACCGCGGCGATCTTCGCGTTCGCGGCGGCGGCGAAGATCGGGGGCGTGTTGCCCACGCCCCCGATGTCGATGGCTCCGGCGGACGCGGCTTCGAGCAGCGGCGGGCCGGAGGTGAAGGTGGACCACTCGATCTTGTGGGGGAAGTCGTTGAGCAGCCCGGCGGCGGTCAGCAGCGACTTCGCGCCGCCCTTCTGGTCACCGACCTTCAGCACGACGTCGCCGGGCGGCGTGTCCTGCGGCTGCGCGGAGGTGGAGCACCCGGTGGCGAAGAGGATCGCGGCCAGCAGGGCCAGGAGCAATCTGTCAGGCAGCTTCTTCAACGTCCACTCCCAGATCGGCGAGCACGCGGGTGCGTTGCTCCACAACGGATGCCCGGCGGCGCGGGCGGGGCAGGTCGACGTGGTGCGTGGCGACGATCCGGCCCTCGTCGAGCACGAGGATCCGGTCGGCCAGCAGCAACGCCTCGTCGACGTCGTGCGTCACGAGCAGCACGGCGGGCTTGTGCCTGGCCCACAGGTCTTCCACCAGGTGGTGCATGGCGAGCCTGGTCAACGCGTCGAGCGCGCCGAACGGTTCGTCCAGCAGCAGCACGTCCGGCTCGCGCACCAGAGCCCGCGCGAGCGAGACCCGTTGCGCCTCACCGCCGGACAGCGTGAGCGGCCACGCGTCGGCGTGGTCGGTCAGCCGCACCTCCTCCAACGCCTTGAGGGCGACCTCGCGCCCGTCAGGTTTGTGCAGGCCCAGCGAGATGTTCTTCCAGACCTTGCGCCACGGCAGCAGGCGCGGCTGCTGGAACGCGATCGACACCGTGCCGGGGACGTCCGCGGTCCCCTCGACGTCGCGGTCGAGGCCCGCGAGGATCCGCAGCAACGTCGACTTGCCGCAGCCGCTGCGCCCGAGCAGCGCCACGAACTCGCCCGGCTGGACTTCGAGGTCGATGCCGTCCAGCACCGTCCGTGCGCCGAACGCCTTGGTCAGGCCGCGCACGCTCACCGCTTTTGCCATCGCAGGACCCTCCTCTCCAGCAGTCGCACCAGGGCGTCGGTCGTCAGGCCGAGCAGCGCGTAGACCACGAGGCCGACGACCACGACGTCGGTGCGGAGGAACTCGCGGGCGTTGTTGATCAGGAAGCCGAGGCCCGCGTCGGCGTTGACCTGCTCGGCGACGATCAGCGACAGCCAGGCGGTGCCGAACGCGATCCGCAGTCCCACCAGCGTTTGCGGCACGGCGGACGGCAGCACGACGTGCACGATCCGCTCGAACCTGCTGTAGCCCAGCACCTTCGCGGCCTCGACCAGGCCGGGATCGGTCTGCCGGATGCCCGCGTGCAGGTTGAGGTAGAGCGGGAACGCGACGCCGGCCGCGACCAGCGCGAGCTTGGGTTCCTCGCCGATCCCGAACCACAGGATGAACAGCGGGATCAGGCCGAGGTGCGGCAGCGTGCGCAACATCTGGACAGGTGGGTCCAGCAGCGTCTCGCCCCAGCGGGAAAGGCCGGAGGCGAGTCCCAGAACAACACCGGCCAGACCGCCGATGAGAAATCCGAAGAAAACGCGCGTGATCGACACGGCGAACGCTTCGCCCAATTGGCCGTCCGCGATGAGCTCACCGGCGGATTCGGCGATCGTGACGGGCGAAGCGAGTTTGTCGGGGGACAGCACACCCGTTGAGCTGGCCAGTTGCCACAGCAGGACCAGCGCTATCGGGCTGATCCAGCGCAGTGGCAGCTTCAGTTTTCGCGCCTGTTGAGGCGGCGCGGATTTAGGCCGCGCGGCTACGCCTGCCATGGACAAGGTCATAGGCAGGAAGTACAGGCGAGTGGAACAAGTGAGTCAACGACGCCCAAATCCTGATAATGCGTCGTACTTCGAGCTAATCGGAAGTGGGTGGTTTCCCAGAATTCGGAAACCACCCACCGCGTGTGCTATCAGCCGAGGACGTCGTGCCGGACGATCGTCTGGTCGCGGCCCGGGCCGACGCCGATCGCGGAGACGCGGGCGCCGATGATGCTCTCCAGGTACTCGACGTACGCCTTCGCGTTCGCCGGCAGCTCGTCGAACGAGCGGCAGTGCGAGATGTCCTCGAACCAGCCCGGCAGCTCCTCGTAGACCGGGACGGCGTGGTGCACGTCGGTCTGCGTCATCGGCATCTCGTCGACACGGCGACCGTCCACTTCGTACGCGACGCAGACCGGGACCCTCTCGAGGCCCGACAGCACGTCGAGCTTGGTGAGGAAGTAGTCGGTGATGCCGTTGACGCGGCTCGCGTAGCGCGCGATCACGGCGTCGAACCAGCCCGTGCGGCGCGAACGCCCGGTCGTGACACCGAACTCACCGCCCTGCTTGCGCAGGTACTCGCCCTGGTCGTCGTTGAGCTCCGTCGGGAACGGGCCGGAGCCGACGCGCGTCGTGTAGGCCTTCAGGATGCCGATCACGGTGCTGATGCGCGTCGGGCCGACACCGGAGCCGACGGTCGCGCCACCCGAGGTCGGGTTCGACGACGTGACGAACGGGTAGGTGCCGTGGTCGACGTCGAGCAGGGTGCCCTGCGAGCCCTCCAGCACGACGATCTCGTCGCGGTCGAGCGCCTGGTTGAGCAGCAGGCGGGTGTCGGCGATGCGGTGCACGAAGTGCTGGCCGTGCTCGAGGACCTGGTCGACGACCTGGTCGGCGTCGAGCGCCTTGCGGTTGTAGACCTTGACCAGCACCTGGTTCTTGAAGTCCAGGGCGGCCTCGACCTTCTGCCGCAGGATCTTCTCGTCCAGCAGGTCCTGCACGCGGACGCCGACGCGGGCGAGCTTGTCCTGGTAGGCGGGGCCGATGCCGCGACCGGTCGTGCCGATCTTCGCCTTGCCCAGGTAGCGCTCGGTCACCTTGTCGATGGCCACGTGGTACGGCATGATCAAGTGCGCGTCCGACGAGATCAGCAGCCCGCTGGTGTCGACGCCCTTCTCCTCCAGGCCCGCGAGCTCCGTGAGCAGCACGCCGGGGTCGACCACGACACCGTTGCCGATCACGTTCTTCACGCCGGGCGTGAGGATGCCGGAGGGGATGAGGTGGAGGGCGAACTTCTGACCGTCCGGGAGGACGACGGTGTGACCCGCGTTGTTGCCGCCCTGGTAGCGAACGATCCACTGGACACGCTCACCGAGGATGTCGGTGGCCTTGCCCTTGCCCTCATCGCCCCACTGGGCACCGATCAGCACGACGGCCGGCATGTGAAACTCCAAGCACTTGGACTGGTTCGAGCGAATGCCGGTAAGTGAGGGTAGACCAGGAGATGACCGTGCGCGGAATCGTGTTGGCCTGCGGAAACACGCAGTCGCCAATGATCGCTCAACGTGACGACGTGGTGGCCGTCCCGGCCCGTCCCGGCAAGGACCACGTCGACCACCACCTGGACGCCGACCGGCTCGTCGTGGTGGGCACCGACGCCGACCTCGCCGCAGTGGCGTTGAGGTTGCTGCGCAAGGAAAAGCTCGGCTCGGTGGCACTGGGATACGTGCCCGTGGCCGATTCGTCCGTTGCCGCCCTCTGGGGGCTTTCGACCGATCCCGGCCGCGCCCTGGACGTCGCCCTGAACGGTGACGTGGATCCCGTCCCGCTCGTCCGCGACGACGTCGGCGGAGTGCTGGTGGGCCTCGGCGTGTTGTCACCGGTTCGTGGCGTTGGTTACAGCGACGCGGACAACGTGCTGCGCGGGCAGGCGTCGCGGATCGAGTGCACGCCCGACCCGGACGGCGGCCTGGGGCTGCGGATCCGAATCGTCAACAAGCGCCTGTTCGGGTCGAAGGTCCGGGAGAGCCGTCCGCGCGCGTTCCAGCTCGGCTGCCTGCCGACGACCGCCGTGCAGGACGGCCACAAGCACCCGCGCCCGGTCGACAAGTGGACCTGGTACCGCCACACCGAGGACTTGAGGCTCGTCCGAGGCCTCTAGGCATCTGCTTGTCATTCACTTGAGTGTCACTCGAAGGCATTGCTTAATTTCACAGCGTGACTGAGGGTAGGCCCGATCACTTTCCAACGAGGAAGGTCGGGCCGATGTCAAAAGTTAACCGAACCATTGGTGTTCTGGTTGCCAGCGCAGCCATCACCTTCGGTTTTGTTTCCCCTGCACTCGCGACACCGCCGAACATCCCCACCGCCACCACCGCCAAGTCGGAACTGGCGGGCCTCACCGTCCGCGCGGACGGCTCGATGACGGGCTATTCGCGCGACAAGTTCCCGCACTGGATCACCCAGTCGGGTACCTGCAACACCCGCGAGGCCGTGCTGAAGCGCGACGGCACCAACGTCGTGACGGACTCCGCCTGCGCCGCCACCTCGGGCCGCTGGTTCTCGCCCTACGACGGCGCGACCTGGTCCGCGGCCTCCGACGTGGACATCGACCACGTCGTGCCCCTGGCGGCCGCCTGGAGGTCCGGAGCGGCGTCCTGGACCACCGCCCAGCGCCAGTCGTTCGCGAACGACATGTCGGGCCCGCAGCTGATCGCCGTCACGGACAACGTGAACCAGGCGAAGGGCGACCAGACCCCTGCCACCTGGAAGCCGCCGCTGACGTCCTACTGGTGCACCTACGCCAAGATGTGGGTACACACCAAGTACCGCTGGAACCTCAGCGTGAACTCGGCGGAGAAGACCGAACTGACGGGCATGCTCGGAAGGTGCTGATGGCGTCCCTCTCCACGCTTTTCGTGGCAGGCCCCGGTGGCGTGATGACCGACGAGGTCGGCGTCGTCACCGGAGACCTCGAACTGTGCACGGACCTTTCCGAAGACGGAAATCTGCGCGCACTGGTCCGCTACGAGGGCGCGGAGGAGTGGTACGCGATCACGGGCGCTTCGTGCGCCCTTCTCGATCCTCGTGATCACGAGCAGGTGCATTCCCTGCTCGTGGGCCTTCTGAACCGGCCGGAGGGCTGAGAGGCGGCAACGCCTCCATCGCCTCGCTCCGGCTCACCCCGGTCGCCTGCAGCAGGTCCACCGCGACACTGCGGATCTGCGCCAGCACGACCTTGGACGAGAACCCGTCCCCACCGAGACGCCGCGCGGTGAGACTCCGCGCGGCGTCCCGCACGGCCTCCCTGGTCGCCTTCGGCTCCTTGCCCTTCTCCAGCTCGCCCCTCAGGCAGTCCACGGCGTCCGCGTACTCCTTGAGCACGTCCGGCACCCCGTCCGGAATCAGCTCGTCGGCCTTCAGCGCCGCCATGGTCCTGCGAGCGAGCACACGGGTGTTCCGAATCGCGTAGTCCACCGGCCCGGCCGCCGTCTGGTACCGGCTCAGCTCGTCCTTCGACCGCCATCGGATGGGCGCGATCTTCGCGATCTCACTACCGGTCTGCAGCGCGGACTTGTAGTCGTCGATGGTCGTCTGACTGGTCCGCAACTCGGCCAGCACCCCGGCGGCCTTGACCGCGTCCTTCTCCTCGAGTGCCAGGGCGATGTTCCGCAGCGCGCCGCTGAGCGTGTTCGTGAGCACCTTGAGCTGCCGCTGCGCCACTGTGACGGGATTGGCGGGAATGAGCGCCGCCACAGCCAGCCCGACCAGCCCACCGGTCAACGCGTCGATCATCCGGTCGAACCCACCACCAGCACTGGGCGGCAACAACGTGGCCACCAGCACGGCGGAAGAGCCTGCCTGCAACGCGATGACCGTTCCACCGTCCAACAACACGGCCGTCGACATCGCCAACGCCACCACGAGCGCGATCTGCCAGGGCCCGCTCCCGATCCAGCCGATGAGCGCGTCCCCGACCCCCACCCCGACCGACACGCCGACGACCAGCTCACCCACGCGCCGCAGCCGCTGCCCGAGCGAAACCCCAAGGCACACGACAGCCGCAATGGGAGCGAAGAACGGGTGCGCGTGCCCGATGAGCACCGTCGCCACCACCCACGCCAGCCCAGCGGACAGGGCACATTGGACGATCGGCAACGCGGCCCCGCGCCACCGCGCGAGCCCACGCCCGACCGCATCCCTGACCGCGCCCACCACTCACCCCGACCCGCTAGTACGCCGATGCCCGCCGCCAGTCTCGAACCAACGGACACCGGTCACAACCTGCCGTCCGCCTTTCCTTGCCCAGGGGCAAGGAACCTCACACGTGGCGGGGAGGTGAGGGAGGGCGCGGGCGGGATGCGGGGCGGTGGGGGCGGCGCAGGGATGAGGACCGGGTGGGGTCGGCGGTGACCGGGGCCAGGGTCTGGGCAAGCGGGGCAGGTCAGCGCGAAGCGCGAGACCGCCCGCGATGCCGCAGGCTCAGATTGCCGGGGTCCGGGGCAGAGCCCCAGGGGAAGCACGCAAAGCGATCAGGCCGCCCGCAAAACAACCCGAAAACGATCAGACCAACCCAAGCGCAGCAGGCGCCTTGGGGTCCGAGTCAGCGAGGAAAGTCGAACACCGCGACCACTCCTCGTCCTCCCCGATCTCCCGAGCAGCCCGGGCCAACGCCCCAAGAGCCCTCAAAAACCCCTGGTTGGGCCGGTGATCCCAAGGAACGGGCCCGAACCCCTTCCACCCGGCCCGCCGCAACTGGTCCAACCCCCGGTGGTACCCGGTGCGCGCATACGCATAGGCAGCCACAGGGTCCCCAGCGTGCAGCGCGCGCTCAGCCAGCAGGGCCCAGGCCTCGGAGAAGTCCGGGTAGGCGCGCACGATCTTGGCGGGGTCGGTCCCGCCGTCAGCGGCGGCCTGCGCCTCAGGGCGTTCGGGAAGACGGGTCGGCTCGGGCCCGAGGAGGTTCTCAACCATGCGACCCATCGTGCCGCATGGGACAAACCGAGCTAGACGAACATCCTCATGACGGAGACCACAACGGCCAGCATCAGCACGGTGACGAGCACGCCGGCGATGATGCGCTGCTTCGTGGTCGCCTTGTAGCCGTCGTTCGCGTCGGAGCTCATGGCCGTGCACCTTGCCGTGAGCGGCACGAGAACTTCAACGTCGTTCACTCCATCGTGCGCACGAATTGGAAACATCAGGGTAAAACCAGGGACGTTCTCCCTACCTGGACACCCGAGGCGCGCTCATGATGTTCGGATGATTCAGGGGGCAAGGCAGTTCCGGGACCTCTACTGGGAGCGGGGCGCGCCGGGCAGGGAGACACCGGCGGCGCTCACGAAGCGGCTCTACCAGTGGTGGCTCGTCGGTCTGCTGCTGAAACTGATCGGGTCGTCGTGGGACGTCTCGTGGCACTTCAAGTGGTTGCGCGACGACCTGGCGCCGCCGCATCTGATCAACACGGTCGGCACGGTGATCGTGGTCGGGCTGACGTTGTTCCACACGTTCACCGGGTACGGCGGTGACAAGCCGACGATCCGGTTGATGCAGGTCGGGTCGGGGATCTTCCTCATCGCGCTGCCGATCGACGTCATCAACCACCGGGTCAACGGGCTCGACATCACCAGTTGGAGCGGGTCGCACGCGCTGCTGTACCTCGGCACGGCCGTGATGCTGGCCGGCGCGATCCGCGGGTGGATGCGGAACTACCCCGGAGGCAGGACCAGGACGCTGGGGCTTGCGGCGCTGTGGTTCTTCTTCCTGGAGAACGTCTGGTTCCCCAACCAGCACCAGGAGTACGGCGTGCGCGCGTTGCAGGCGTACGACAGCGGACGGCCCGAGGCCGAGCCGATCCTGTTGCAGTTCGCGGCCGACCAGCTCGGCGTCCCGGTCGGGCGCGAGGCGGTCGTGAACTTCGCGCTACCCATCGCGGACTGGGTCTACCCCGTGTGGGGACTGGTCGCGGCGGCGATCGTGCTCGTCATCGCGCGCAGGACGATCGACAAGAAGTGGGCGGCCACGGCGGTCGTCGGCGGATATGTCGCCTACCGGTGTCTGATCTGGCCCTTGCTGGCCGGGATCGACTTCCCGAAGTCCGCCGTGCCGCTGTTCCTGGTGCTGGTCGGGCTCGCGATCGACGCGGCGCACGCCGTCGACATGCCGACGCCCGCCAAGGCGGTGCTGGGGTCGGCGGCCGTCACGACGGTCGGGTACGTCGGGATCTGGTTCCAGCAGGAGTACCTGTGGGGGCCGCCGATCTCCTTCTCGTCGGCGGCGGTCACGGCCGTGCTGCTGGCGGTGCTGTGGACGGCCGGGGACCTGCTGATCCACCGCCGGCTCGCCGGCGTCACACCTCGAGCCGGGCTGCCAGCCGCGTCGTGATCCGGCCGAACAGGTCGGCCAGCGGCTCGCCGACGTCCCGCCCGAACTCGGTCAACCCGTAGGTGACCTGGGGCGGGGTCGTCGGCTCCACCCTGCGCCAGATCAGGCCGTCGTCGACGAGGCCGCGCAACGTCTGGGACAGCATCTTCTCGCTGATGCCCTGGATGCCGTCGCGCAGCTCGAAGAACCTCAGGTCGTTGGTCTGCAACGAGATCAGCACCCAGATGCCCCAGCGGCTGGTGACGTGGTCGACCATCTCGCGCGCGGGGCAGTTGGTGTGAAACACGTCATAGCGCCCGTTGTTCTCGGGGCGCGTGAACTGAACTCCGACCGCCATGTCCGGAGCTTACCCAGAGGTACGTCCTTACGAAATGTAAGCCCGGTTCCTAGCGTCGTGCCCACATCGACGAAGGAGCTGGACATGATCGTGGTAACCGGTGCGACCGGGAACGTCGGCAGGCCGCTGACCAGGGCGTTGGCGGAGGCCGGCGAGCAGGTGGTGGCCGTGTCCCGGCACGCGGCGGAGGTGCCGGACGGTGTGCGGCACCAGGTGGCGGACCTGTCCGATCCGCACAACCTCGACCTGAGGGGCGCGAAGGCGTTGTTCCTGCTGCTGTCCGGAGACCTGCACGCCGTCGGGGCCAGTCCCGTCCAGCTGGTCGAACGGGCCGCCGCGCACGGGGTGGGCCGGGTGGTGCTGCTGTCGTCGCTGGGCGTGCGGACCAGGCCGTTCGGCACGACGCGGGTCGAGCTGCGCGCGCTGGAGGACGTGCTGCGCGAGTCCGGCCTCGACTGGGCCGTCCTGCGGCCCGGCGGGTTCGCGTCCAACGCGCTGTGGTGGGCCGAGTCGGTCCGCACCCAGCGGACCGTCGCCGCACCGTTCGGCGACACCGGGGTGCCGGTCATCGACCCGGCGGACATCGCCGAGGTCGCGGCCACCGCCCTGCTCAGCGACAGGAACGGCGTCCTGGAGCTCACCGGGCCGGAGGTGGTCACGCCGCGGCAGCAGGCCCAGGCGATCGCGGACGCGCTCGGCGAACCCGTGCGGTTCCACGAGCTCACCCGCGCCGAGGCCAAGGCCGGCATGGAACAGCTGATGCCCGGTGAGCTCGCCGACGACACCCTGGACATCCTCGGCTCGCCGACCGCGGACGAGCTGGCGGTGAGCCCGGACGTGGAGAAGGTCCTCGGCCGCGCCCCGCGCACGTTCGCCGACTGGGTGCGACGCCACGTCGAGGCGTTCCGCTGACAACGCAAAGGGCCCCCGGCGCGAGACCGGGGGCCCTTCTCCAAGCCGGTGTCAGCCCGCGATCATGCGGCCCGACGACTTGAGGTGCTCGCACGCCGAGGCGATGCGGGCGGCCATGGCCTGCTCCGCGGCCTTGAGGTAGCTGCGCGGGTCGTAGGCCTTCTTGTTGCCGACCTCGCCGTCGATCTTCAGCACACCGTCGTAGTTCGCGAACATGTGCGCGGCGATCGGACGGGTGAACGCGTACTGCGTGTCCGTGTCGATGTTCATCTTGATGACGCCGTACGACACGGCCTCGTGGATCTCCTCGAGCAGCGAGCCGGAGCCGCCGTGGAAGACCAGGTCGAACGGCTTCGAGCCGGCCGGGAGGCCGAGCTTCTCCGCCACGACGTCCTGGCCCTGCTTGAGGATCTCCGGGCGCAGCTTGACGTTGCCCGGCTTGTAGACGCCGTGCACGTTGCCGAAGGTCGCGGCGAGCAGGTAGCGACCCTTCTCGCCGGCGCCGAGGGCCTCGACGGTCTTCAGGTAGTCCTCGGGCGTCGTGTAGAGCTTGTCGTTGATCTCGTTGTCGACGCCGTCCTCCTCGCCGCCGACGACGCCGACCTCGATCTCGAGGACGAGCTTCGCCTTCGCCGAGAGGTCGAGCAGCTCGGACGCGATCTGGAGGTTCTCCTCCAGCGGCACGGCGGAGCCGTCCCACATGTGCGACTGGAAGAGCGGGTTGCCGCCCTTGTCGACGCGCTCCTGGCTGATCGCGATCAGCGGACGCACGTAGCCCTCGAGCTTGTCCTTCGGGCAGTGGTCGGTGTGCAGCGCGATGTTCACCGGGTACTTCGCGGCGACGACGTGCGCGTACTCCGCGAGCGCCACGGCACCGGTCACCATGTCCTTGACCTTGGTGCCCGAGGCGAACTCGGCACCGCCGGTCGAGACCTGGATGATGCCGTCGCTCTCAGCCTCGGCGAAGCCGCGCAGAGCCGCGTTGAGCGTCTCCGACGACGTGACGTTGATGGCGGGGTAGGCGAACTCGTTCGCCTTGGCCCGGTCCAGCATCTCCGCGTAGACCTCGGGAGTTGCGATGGGCATCGGTGGTCCTCCTCAGGCGCCCTGAACGGGTGTCGCCCCGCATCCTACGAGCCGGTGTCACGGGGCCGTAACAGTGGCCGCCCTCACAGGAGGATCGATCAAGTACCAGCTGACCAGCCGGTCTGCACTACTCGCCGGTAGGGGGATGATGGATGACATGGCAACCGCGAGTTGGAACGGCAAGATCATCGCTTCGAGCGACGACACGGTCGTCGTCGAGGGCAACCACTACTTCCCCCTGGAATCCGTCGACCCGGACGTCCTCAAGCCCACCGACCACACGTCGCACTGCCCGTGGAAGGGCGATGCGAACTACTACTCGCTGCAGGTCGACGGCACCGAGAACACCAACGCGGCCTGGTACTACGCCGAGCCGAAGGAAGCGGCGGCGGAGATCAAGGGCCGCGTGGCGTTCTGGAAGGGCGTCGAGATCAGCGCCTGAGTCCCAGGGCCCCGGCCAGTTCCGCGTGGTGGCCGTTCAGCGACTGGACGGCCACGTGGTCGGCCCCGGCGTCGACGTGCGCGTGCAGCTTGGCGGCCACCTGGTCCGGGCTGCCGTGCGCGACCAACGCGTCGATGAGGCGGTCCGAGCCCTTCACGTCCTCCTCGGTGAACCCGTACCGGCGCCAGTTGTTCACGTAGTTCGTGAGTCCGAAGTAGAACGAGAGCTTCTCGCGCGCGATGGCCCGTGCGGCCTCCGCGTCCTCCTCGACCACGACGGTCACCTCGGGCGCGAGGAGCTTGTCGCCGAGCACCTTGCGGGCCTCGGCGGTGTGCTCGACCGGCACGAGGTACGGGTGGGCGCCCGCGGTCCGGCCGGCGGCGAGCTGGAGGACCTTCGGGCCGAGCGCGGCGAGCACCAGCCGGTCGGCGGGCACGTCGAGCCGGTCGAGGTAGTCCACGAGCTTGTCGTAGGGCTTCTCGTAGGCCTGGTCGAGCTGCCGGTGCCCGACACCGACGCCGAGCAGGAACCGGTCGCTCGCGAGGCGGTGGAACTCGGAGGAGACCGCTTCCGGCTCCGACTGCCAGACGTTGACGATGCCGGTCGCGATGGTGATCGACTCCGTGGAGTCCAGCGCCTGCCCGACCGCGGTGAGCTCGGGCGAGCCGCCGATCCAGAACGCGCCGAACCCGAGCGCCTCGACCTCGGCGTACCTCCCGGCCCACTCGTGGTGCGAGCCCCAGACCCCGAACGTTCCCAGCATGCGAACCCCCATCACGTCGGCGGACTACCTTTCCGAGTATGCCGATCTTGAGCAGCACAGACCTGACCGTGTCGAGGCTCTCGCTGGGTGGGAACGTCTTCGGCTGGACCGCCGACGAGGAGCAGTCGTTCGCCGTGCTCGACGCGTACGTGGAGGCGGGCGGGAACTTCGTCGACACCGCCGACGCGTACTCGGCGTGGGCGGAGGGCAACTCCGGCGGCGAGTCGGAGACGATCATCGGCAGGTGGCTGGCCGGGCGCGGCCGCCGCGACGACGTCGTGGTGGCGACGAAGGTCGGCATGCTCGCCGGGTTCAAGAACCAGAAGCGCGACACGATCCTGACCAGCGCCGAGCGTTCGCTCAAGCGGCTCGGTGTCGACCACATCGACCTCTACTACAACCACCTGGACGACCCGGGCACGCCGCTCGAGGAGACGCTCGCGGCCTACGACCAGCTGGTCCGCGACGGCAAGGTCCGCTACGTCGCCGCCTCCAACTTCTCCGCCGAACGGCTCGCGAAGGCGCTCGAGATCCAGGAGCGCGAGGGCTTCGCGAAGTTCGTGGCGCTGCAGCCCGAGTACAACCTGGTCAGCCGCGACAAGTTCGAGGGCGACCTGCAGCAGGTCGTGGCCGAGCACGGCCTCGCCACCGTGCCGTACTGGGGCCTCGCGAGGGGCTTCCTGACCGGCAAGTACCGGCCGGGCGTCGCGGTCGAGAGCGTGCGGGCGGGCGCGGCCTCGCAGTACCTCGACGAGCACGGCCTGCAGGTGCTGGAGGTGCTCGACGAACTGGCCGAGACGCACGAGACCACGGTCGCGGCGGTCGCCCTGGCGTGGCTCGCCCAGCAACCCACGGTGGCCGCGCCGATCGCGTCCGCGCGCACGTTGGAGCAGCTCAGCGACCTGACGCCGCTGCTGACCCTCGAACTGACCCAGGCCGAGGTGGACCGCCTGAGTGCAATTTAACTTGCCAGTAGCTTACCGGGAGTAGGTTGCGTTACCGTGACGGGCATGGACGTCACGGGCAAGGTGGTACTGATCACCGGCGCGGCCAGGGGCATCGGCGCCGAGGTGGCGAGGCAACTGGCCGGGCGCGGGGCTCGTCTCGCGCTCGTCGGGCTCGAGAAAGCCCAGCTCGAAGAGGTGGCGCGGGAGACCGGTGGCAAGGCGTGGGAAGCCGACGTCACCGACTGGGACGTGCTCGACCGGGTCATGACCGAGGTCGCCGAGCACTTCGGCGGCATCGACGTGGTCGTGGCGAACGCGGGCATCGCGGCCACCGGGTTCGTGCGCTCGATGGACCCCAAGGCGTTCGAACGGGTCATCGAGGTGAATCTGCTCGGTGTGTGGCGCACGGTCCGCACGGCACTGCCGCACCTGATCAAGACCCGCGGCTACTGCCTGGTCGTGTCGTCGCTGGCCGCGATCGTGCACATCCCCGGCAACGCGGCCTACTCGGCGGCCAAGGCGGGCTGCGAAGCGTTTGCGGACAGCCTGCGGGCCGAGGTCAGGCACCTGGGAGTGGACGTCGGCACGGCGTACTTCTCGTGGATCTCCACGGACATGGTCAACAGCGCCGACGAGCACCCGGTCTTCGGCAAGCTGCGCAAGGGCATGCCGGGCGTGGCCGGCAAGAAGTACCCGGTCCGCAACGTCGGCAAGGCCGTGGTCAGGGGCATCGAGAAGCGGGCGAAGGCGGTCCACGTCCCCGGCTGGGTCGGCGCTCTGAAGTACTTCCGCGCGTTCACGCCGTTCGTCGTGGACCGCCAGTCGGTCGAGGAGGTGGCCGACGCCGACAGGCAGATGGCCGCGAGCGACACGTCGGGCCTGGTCGGGCCGGGCGGTCAGGCCGCTAGCCGGTGACCCAGGGGCCCATCAGCGCGTTCCACTCGCGGATGGTCCACTCGGCCACGCCGGCGGGCGTGTACGGGTCGGCGGCGATGATCTCCTTCAGCGAGGCCTCGTCCGCCGCCTCGTAGATGATCAACGCGCCGGCGTCGTCGGCGTACGGTCCCGAGGCCAGGATCACGCCCTTCTCGACGAGGGACGCGATGTACTCGCGGTGCTCGGGGCGTACTGCGAGACGCTTCTCACGGTCGGGACCGAACACCAATTCGACTGCAAAACGGGCCATGCCTCCACCGTAGTGAAGCTGACCGGTACCGTCCTACATCGTGGTTGGCGAAGAAACCCCGCGCACCGTGCAGGACACCCTGACCAACCTGCGAATCAAGGACGGCGTCGCAGGACCTCCCACAGGGCCGCTCACGCTCGAAGACCTGTACAAGCAGCACCGCATGCGCCTCATCAGGCTCGCGCTGCTGCTCGTGGACGACCCCGCGACCGCCGAGGACGTGGTCCAGGAGGCGTTCACCGGCCTGCACCGCAACTGGAAGGGCCTCCGCGACGCCCAGGCGGCCGTCGGGTACCTCCGCACGGCCGTGGTCAACGGCTCCCGCAGCGTGCTGCGCCGGCGCAAGACGGCCCGCGACTACACGCCCCCGCACGTCGCGAACGCGCGTTCGGCCGAGTCGCTCGCCATGCTGACGGCGGAGCACCAGGCCGTGGTCAAGGCGTTGCAGCAGCTGCCGCCGCGCCAGCGCGAGGTGCTCGTGCTGCGCTACTACGGCGACCTGTCGGAGGCCGAGATCGCCGAGGCCACCGGCATCTCGAAGGGCACCGTGAAGTCGACGGCCTCGCGTGCGCTCGACGCGTTGCAGAAGATCATGGCGGGCTGAGGGCCGGTACCCGTGCCGGTCATCCTGTCGGTGCCGCCCGCAGGGGCGGTTCCCGCGCTGCGGCTGCGGCCGTGGCGGCCGGACGACCTTCCGGCGCTGCTCGCGGCACACCGCGATCCGGCGCTGCGCCGCTGGCTCGCCACCTCCCTGACCGGTGACGCCGACGGCCGGAGGTGGCTCGAGGTGCAGGTCGCCGGCTGGGCGACCGCCACCCGGTTCAGCTTCGCCGTGACCACCGAGACCGACGACCCGGTGGGCCACGTGGTGGTGAAGGTGGCGGGGCCCGGCACCGCCGAGGTCGGCTACTGGACCGCCGCCCAGGCCCGCGGCCGGGGAATCGCTGCCGGCGCGGTGGACGCCGTGTCGCAGTGGGCGTTGGACGTCCAGCGGACGGTCGCGGTCTCCCGGCTGGAGCTGGTGCACGCGGCAGGCAACGAGCCGTCCTGCCGAGTGGCTCTCAGGTGCGGGTACGCCTTGGACGACCCGCTGCCCGCCGTGCCGCCCGCGTTTCCCGACGCAGGGCACCGGCACGTGCGCACCGCCGACGTCGCGTGCATCGGACCGGCTCCAGAAGTAAGTAAACTTTCCCATTTCCCCAGCTGACGCCGATTTGACCGTTCCGACTGGTTTCAGCTCGTAAGACCACCCGCCCAAATCGGTACTTGGTATAGACCAATAGGCCCCCCATGCCGCAGGATCAGATCCCGTGGCACGCAGACACGTGGTCGCCGTTGACATCGGTGGCACCGAAACCAAGGCGGCGCTGGTCTCCGGCACGCGGGAGTCCGTCGCGGCGGAGAAGCACGCGCGCAGGGCGACGCCCGGCGAGCTGGAACCCCTCCTCGCCGTCATCGGCGAGCTCGTCGAGGAGCTCGCCAACGCGTCCGAGCACGAGATCGACGCCGTGGGGATCGTGGCGCCGGGCATCGTGGACGAGACCAACGGCGTCGGCGTGTACACGACCAACCTGCCGTGGAGCCGGTTCCCGTTCAGCGAGGTCATGACCGAACGCCTGGGGCTCCCGGTCGCGTTCGGGCACGACGTGCGCGCCGCGGGCCTGGCCGAATGCCGCATGGGTGCCGCCAGGGACCTGCGCAACGCGGTGATCATGCCCATCGGCACCGGGATCGCCGGCGCGCTGCTGCTGGACGGGAAGATCTACGGCGGCGGGGGCTACGCGGGCGAGATCGGACACGTGGACGTCGGCCACGGCGTGCCCTGCGCCTGTGGCCAGATCGGCTGCGTGGAGACGGTGGCGTCCTCCGCGGCGATCGCCCGCCGGTACACCGCACGTACCGGCACCCCCGTCAACGGCGCCGCCGAGGTCGCACGCAGGGTCGCCGACGGGGAGCAGGACGCAGTCGCCGTGTGGCACGAGGCCGTGGACGCGCTCGCCAGGGGGATCCTGGTGCTGGCGACGCTGCTCGGTCCGGAGGCCGTCGTCCTCGGCGGTGGGCTCGCACTCGCAGGAGATCTGCTGGTGGAGCCCCTGAGGGAAAGGCTGGACGGCCTGATCGCCTTCCAGCGCCGACCGGAGCTTCGGCTCGCGGCGCTCGGCGACGAGGCGGGCTTCCTCGGCGCGGCGCTGCTGGCCATCGACACGCTGGAGGCGTGATGAGCACGTGGGGTGGACCAGTCGACGTGACCCTGACCGGTGGTCGGGTCGTCACGCCGGGAGGGGTGCTCGAGAACGGGTGGGTGAGCGTCCGGGACGGGCGGATCGCCGCGGTCGGTGAGGGCGCCGCGCCCGACGGCCCGACGACCGACGTCGCCGGCGGCACGATCGTGCCGGGGTTCGTCGACATCCACTGCCACGGCGGTGGCGGCGCCGCGTTCACCAGTCCCGACCCCGAGAAGGTCCGCAAGGCGGCGGCCGCGCACCGCAGGCACGGCACCACGACGGTGCTGGCGTCTCTGGTCACGCGCCCGGTGCCGGAACTGGCCGACCAGGTCTCCGCGCTGGCCGAGCTGGTCCAGGAGGGCGTCGTCGCGGGCATCCACCTGGAGGGACCGTTCCTGTCGGCCGCCCGCTGCGGCGCACACGACCCGGCGATCCTGTGCCCGCCGGAGCAGACTTCGGTGACGAAGCTGCTCGACGCGGGCAAGGGCACCGTCCGCATGATCACCCTCGCGCCCGAGCTCGAAGGCGCCGTGCACGCCGTGCGCCAGCTCGTGGACAACAACGTCATCGCCGCCATCGGCCACACCGACGCCACCGAGGCCCAGGTCCGCCCCGCCGTCGACGCGGGCGCGTCCGTGGCGACGCACCTGTTCAACGGCATGCGCCCGCTGCACCACCGCGAGCCGGGCCCGATCGGCGCGCTGCTGGACGACGAACGCGTCACCGTCGAACTCATCTGCGACCTGGTCCACCTGCACCCGACCGCCGTCCGCCTGGCGGCCCGTCACGCGGGCCTCAAGCGCACGGTTCTCATCACCGACGCCATCGCGGCGGCGAGCGTGGGCGACGGCGTCTACGACATCGGCGGCCTCGAGGTGCGCGTCGTCGACGGGGTGCCGACGTTGGCAGGTGGCGCCTCCCTCGCCGGCAGCACGCTCACGATGGACATGGCGTTCCGCAACGCCGTCAACTCGTGCGGCCTGACACTCGTCGAGGCCGCGTACGCCGCCTCGACCCGCGGTGCCGAGCTCCTCGGCCTCGACACGGGCAAGCTGGAGGCCGGGCTCGCTGCGGACCTCGTCGTCCTCGATGCAGAATTGAAGCCGAGGGACGTGATGGTCAGGGGCGAGTGGGTCAAGGACTAGGTGGATGGCGGACGATCCGGAGCGACTGGTGACCGACGCCCTGCGCGCGCAGGCGACCAGCACGAATGCCGGATTTGTCGCACCTGTCCCAATCGCTGACGAGGCCCCCGCACCCATGTCCGCGTGGTGGGTGCTGGGCCTCGCCCTGCTGTTGGGCCTGGCAGCGGGCACGGTGGCCGCAGTGATCACCCTGAGCTGACCTGTACCGTTGTCGCCGTGACGATTGCATTGGGCCCTGACTGGCTGGACCCCACCGTTCTGCTGAACGGGCTCGGCCCGTACATGCTCATCGGGTTGTGCCTCATCATCTTCGCGGAGTGCGGGCTCCTCGTCGGTTTCTTCCTGCCGGGCGACTCCCTGCTGTTCACAGCGGGTCTCTTCGTCGCCGCGGGCACCATCGACACCCCGCTCTGGCTCGTCTGCGTGCTCCTGACGGTCTGCGCCTTCGTCGGCAACGTCGTCGGCTACTACATCGGCAAGAAGGCCGGCCCGGCGCTCTTCAGCAAGCCGGAGTCGAAGATCTTCAAGAAGGAGTACGTCGACAAGACGCAGGAGTTCTTCGACAAGTACGGCGCCCGCGCCATCGTGCTCGCCCGGTTCGTGCCGATCGTCCGCACGTTCATCACGGCGATGGCCGGCGTGGGCCGGATGGACCCGAAGAAGTACTTCACGTACTCCGCGATCGGTGGCGTCGCGTGGGCGGCGGGCCTGACGATCCTCGGCTACTTCCTCGGCCAGGTGTCCTTCATCAAGGACAACCTCGAGATCACGCTGCTCGCCATCGTCTTCCTGTCGATCGTGCCGATCATCATCGAGGTGATCAAGGCGCGCAAGGAGAAGA
Organism: Lentzea sp. HUAS12; assembly: GCF_024125735.1. Lineage (NCBI taxonomy): Bacteria > Bacillati > Actinomycetota > Actinomycetes > Pseudonocardiales > Pseudonocardiaceae > Lentzea > Lentzea sp. HUAS12. Next base: position 7,266,836 of record NZ_CP099738.1, on the reverse strand, counting down.
AGTCGCTCCTGCAGGAAGAGGCGGACGACATCACCCAGGTCATGGACGCGCAGCTCCAGGACGACTCGACGCAGATCATCCCGCGCGTCGAGCGCTGACACCGCACGAACTCCGAAGGCCCGTCCGCTCCGGCGGGCGGGCCTTCGCGCATCCTTGGACGCGTGTTCGCCGACGGCCTTGCGGCAGACCTCCGACCGCCCCTAGGTTTGCTAGTGGTCCAGACCACTGGAGGTCCGTGATGTCGTTGCTCCGCAAGGGATTGGCGGTCGTCCTGGCCGCGCTTTCCGTCTCGGTTGGCATCAGCACCGCCGACGCCTCGCCCAAGAGGATCGTCGGCGCGTACTACGGCAACTGGTACAGCGCCTCGAAGCCCATCTCGGCCATCCCGTCGGACACGCCGATCACCCACCTGTTCTACGCCTTCTCCACCATCGAGAACGGCAAGTGCACGATGACGGCCCCCACGGCGGCCAAGGACTTCCAGGACATCCGCGACCTCAAGAAGCGCAAGCCCCGACTCAAAGCGCTGATCTCGCTGGGCGGCTGGGGCGCGGGCGGGTTCTCCGGCGCCGCGCTGACCCAGGCCTCCCGCGCCACGCTCGTCCAGTCCTGCCGGGACCTCTTCTTCCGCGACGGCACGTTCGACGGCATCGACATCGACTGGGAGTTCCCCGTCTACGGCGGTCCGGCCGAGATCACGGACCGGCCGGAGGACCGGCGCAACATGACGTTGCTGACCAAGGACTTCCGCAAGGCGCTGGGCGCGAAGAAGCTCGTCACCGCCGCGCTGCCGGCCGGTCGGTTGCAGACCGACGGCCCGTACGACCCGGCGAAGTCGTTCGAGTTGCGCGAGCTCTCGCGGATCATGGACTTCATCAACGTCATGACCTACGACCTGGGCACCGGGTTCTCGCCCGTGGCCACGTTCAACGCCGGGTTCCGCGAGGTCGCGAACGACCCGATGCCGGCCGCCGACCGCAGGTGGAACAACGTCGTCGGCGCCATCGACCACTACCAGCGGCACGGGGTCCCGCCGCGGAAGATGGTGCTCGGCACGCCGTTCTACGGGCGTGGCTTCACCGTGAAGAGCGAAGGGCCTCAGCACGGGCTCTACCAGCCCTACGACAGCGCGTTCTGGGTCGACGGGTACGAGGAGGCGGTGAAGTTGAAGGCGACGCCCGGCTGGAAGGAGTACTGGCACCCGGTCGCGCAGTCGCCGTGGCTCTACAACGCGGCCGAGAAGAAGTTCGTGTCGTACGAGAACCCGCGGTCGATCGGGATCCGCGCGGACTTCGCCAGGGCGCGCGGCCTGCTCGGCACGTTCATGTGGGAACTCGGGCACGACGACGCGCAGCACTCGCTGCTGAAGGCCATGTCCCGCTGACGATGCACAGGACCGAGGACCGCATCGCCCTGCTGCGCCAGGCTCTGAGGAGCCCGGACGTGTGGCAGGTCTCGGCCGCGCTCGCGTACGTGGCCGAGAAGCTGGAACCCGAACACCGCGCGGCGCTGGTGCCGGACCTCGTCGAGTTGTGCGCCAGCCCGCTGTGGGCGTCGGACGCGCGCGAGGTGCTCGAAAGGATTTGAGTCTCCAGCAACGTCAAGGTGTTGGTTGGGCTCATGACCACCACTCGACGTGAAGTACTGGGATGGCTGGCCGGACTCGGTGCGGCGGCCGGCCTGCTCCCACGCGAAGCCGGCGCCTCCCCGCGCGTCACGGCGTTGCGCGGCGCGACTCTCATCGACTCGTCCGGTGTCCGGCCGAACACGACCATCGTGCTGGCGGACGACCGGATCCTGGCGATCGGGCGCGACCTGCCGCTGCCACGCGGCTCCACGGTGCTGGAAGGCAGGTTCGTCATCCCTGGCCTGTGGGACATGCACGTGCACGGCGCGTTCCTGGACCGGATCACGTTGCCGCTGTGCCTGGTCAACGGCGTCACGGGCATCCGCGAGATGTGGGGCTTCCCGCCGATCTACGAGCTGCGCGGGCAGATCGAGCGCGGCGAGGTGCTCGGACCGAGGCTGGTCGTCGGCAGCGCGATCATCGACGGCCCGCACTCGACGTTGCCCGGCGCGCTGATCGCCACCACACCGGACGAGGGACGACAGGCCGTGCGGGACGCGAAGGCGCAGGGCGCGGACTTCGTGAAGGTCTACTCGTACCTCGACCTCCCCACGCTCACGGCCATCGCGGACGAGTGCGCGAGGCAGGCCATCACGTTCGCCGGACACTGCTCGAACCACGTGCCGCTGGGCGACGCGAGTGACCTGGGGCAGAAGACCTTCGAGCACATGTACGGCCTGTCGTTCGCCACCAGCACGCGGGAAACCCAACTGCGCCAAGCGATCGCGGACCTTCCGCTCGACCCGGCGAACTCGTTCGCGTGGTTCAAGCAGGTGCTGGAGTTCGAACGGCAGGCCGCCCTCACGCACAGCCGGTCCAAGGCCGTCAGACTCGCGAACCGACTGCGGCGCAACAACTCCGCGCTGTGCCCGACGATGGTCGCGATGCGGGTCTACTCCAGCCCGGCGGACCGGTTCGCGAACGACCCGCGGATGAAGTACATGCCGGCCTTCTACCGCGACCTGTGGCGCGATCAGCTGAAGAACTGGGCTCCGGTGTCGCAGCAGGAGATCCGGCAGCAGGCCGAGTTCTTCCGCCGCCGCCAGGACCAGGTCGCGGAGATGCACGAGCACGGCGTCGAGGTCCTCGCCGGCACGGACGCGGGCAACCCGTACTCGTTCTCCGGTTTCTCCGTGCACGACGAGCTGGAGCTGCTGGTCGAGGCAGGCCTGTCCCCGAAGGCGGTGCTGAAGGCCGCCACCCGCGACGCCACCGTGCGGCCGGGGGACGCCGCGAACCTCGTCGTGCTCGACGGCGACCCGCTCGACGACATCCGCAACACGCGACGCGTCCACACCGTGCTGGCCAGGGGGAAGGTCCTCGGGCCGGTGGAACGGCGGACGATGCTGGCGGACGTGGAGAAGGCCGCGCAGGAACCGTTCCCCACCGTCCAGCGGACCTGTTGCTAGAGGCTGAACATCGAACCGGGGTTGAACAGGTTCTCCGGGTCCAGCGCGCGCTTGATGTCGCGGTGTACCCGGAGACCGACCGGCCCGATCTCCTTCTCCAGCCACTCCCGCTTGATCTTGCCGATGCCGTGCTCGCCGGTCACCGTGCCGCCCAGCGCGAGGCCCACCGCGAGGATGTCGTCGAACGCCTTCTGGGCGCGCGCGAACTGGTCGGCGTCGGCGGGGTCGTAGACGATCGTCGGGTGCATGTTGCCGTCGCCCGCGTGGCCGACGACGGCGATCTTGAGGCCGACCTCCTTGGAGATGTCCTCACAGCCCTGGATGAGCTCGGCGATGCGGGTGCGGGGCACGCACACGTCGTCGGTCAGCCACGAGCCGTAGATCTCCAACGCGGTGAGCACGGCCCTGCGCGCCGTCAGCAGGTCACGGCCCTCGTTGACGTCGGTCGTCGAGTAGACGAGGTCCGCCTCCAGGCAGATCTCCTCGATCTTGGCCAGTTCGGCGCGCGCCTGCTCGCCACCGGCGTCGGACTGGCAGATCAGCAGCGCCGCGCAGCCGGGCCCGGCGCCGAGCTCGGTCTTCAGGTACGTCTCCGCGGCCTCGATGGAGACCCGGTCCATGATCTCCATCAACGAAGGCACCAGGCCCTCGCGGACGATCCGGCTGACCGCGGCACCCGCCAGCGCCGTCGTGCTGAAGGCGGCGACCAGCGTGGCCGGGGCCTGCGGCAGCGGGCGCAACGCCAGGGTCGCCTTGGTGATCACGCCCAGCGTGCCCTCGGAGCCGATGAAGAGCTTCGTGAGGTCGTAGCCCGCGACGCCCTTGACCGTGCGGCGACCCGTCCGCAGCACCTCGCCGTCGGCCAGCACGACCTCCAGCCCGAGCACCGAGTCGGTGGTCACGCCGTACTTCACGCAGCACAGACCGCCCGCGTTGGTGGAGAGGTTGCCACCGATGGTGCACCAGTCGTAGCTGCTCGGGTCCGGCGGGTAGAAGAGGCCGTCCTTCTCGACGGCGCCGCGCAGGTCGAGGTTGACCACACCGGGCTCGACGACGGCGAGGCGGTTGTCCGCGTCGATCTCGACGATCGCGTTCATCTTGGTCGTGACCAGGACGACGCAGCCCTCGACGGCGTTCGCGGCGCCGGACAGGCCGCTGCCCGCTCCCCGCGGGACGATCGGGACGCGATGGCTCGCGCAAGCTCGCACCACCGCCTGGACCTGCTCGGTGTTCACGGGGAACACCACCGCCAACGGACTGCCGTGCGGCGCCAACGGCATCATGTCGCGTTGGTAGCTCGCGGTGACATCCGTGTCGGTCAGGACGCCCGAGTCACCCAGTGCGGCGCGGAGTTCAGCGAGCAAGGTCTCCATACCCGCCACGCTAGCCGGAAACGCCTGGTTCACTCGATGGTCAATCCGAGCGGAGAGGTGTTCACGCCGTGACTCAGCGTGCTCAACGCAGATTTCGCCCGCCCGTCAACCCGATGTCGCCGTGCCGCCGCCACATCAGGACGTAGGCTGGTTCACCGTGGCGCACGCATTCGCCTCGCTGGAGACCGCGGGTCCGGTGGCCGTCTGGGTCATCGTGCTGAGCTTCATCTTCGTCGAGTGCGCTTTCATCTTCGGGCTGTTCCTGCCCGGCGACTCGCTGCTGTTCGCGGCCGGTGTGGTGCTGGCGACGCACAACAGCGAGCTGTCGGCGTGGCTGCTGTCGCTCACGGCCCTGGTCGTCGCCGTCGTCGGCAACCAGGTCGGGTACTTCATCGGCCGCGGCGCCGGCACGCGCGTGCTCGCCCGCAAGGGCGGCAAGGTGCTGAACAAGCAGAACCTGACACGCGCGGGCGAGTTCCTCGACCGCCGCGGGTTCTGGGCCGTGGTGCTCGCGCGCTGGATCCCGTGGATCCGCACGCTGGCACCGATGATCGCGGGCGCGGCCCGGATGGACCTCCGGAAGTTCACGCTCGCCACGACCATCGGCGCCATCGCGTGGGTCCCGACGCTGGTGCTGGCCGGCTACTACGGCGCCGGCATTCTGCAACAGCTCCCCTGGCTCGAGACCGCCGCGATCGTCGTCAGCATCGCCTTCTTCCTGGGCGGCACCGGCTGGGGCATCTGGCGCTACCGCCAGGAGATGGCGAAGCCGATCGACGAGACCAGCGAGGACCTGGAGCACGTCAGCCACCCCCAGGCCGGCTGACGACGTCTCACAGGAACAGGTGCGACGCGTTGTTGTTCTTGGTGGCGACGAGAGGCCTGCAGGTCCCCGCGGGAATCGTGTCGTAGGCGCCCTTGTGGTCGCTGTTGAAGTACACGCGGACCGCCCGTGACCTGAAGTTGCAGGCGTGCTCGGCGTTGTTCTTGACGCACTGCTCGTAGCCACCGCGGTCGGGCGTCTTGAACTCGTAGCAGGTCGGCTGCGAGGTGCCGTAGGTGTCGATCGACGTCGTGAAGTCCGACGCCGACCAGGCGGTGCCGGGACCCCAGTACAGGCAGAACTCGTTGGTCTCGCAGACGCCGTTGCGCGCGGCAGCCGACGCGGAAGGCGTGGAGACGAGAACGGCCACGGCGGCGATCGCCCCCGCCAGGAGTTTCTTCGAGAAGTTGTTCATGTCGTCGATCGTGGCGAGAACGTACGGGCCCCAACAGCGACAACCTCTACGAAGCACCTCCACATTTCGCGAGATGCCGCCGCAGGCTCGCCTGCCGCCGGAGGTCGCCGTGGCGTTCGGCGATGTGGAGTCCGCGCCGCAACGTCTCGGCCGCCGCCGCGCGGTCGCGGCGCAGCAGGTGCACGAGTCCCAGTTCCTCCAGGCACGCCACCTCGCCGACGGGGTCGCCGCCCTCGCGGAACAGGTCGAGGCTCCGCGCCAGCGCCGTCTCGGCGTCCTCGGTCCGGCCGGACCGCCGGTGCAGCGCACCGATCCGGTGCAGCACGCCCGCGCACGCCCGGTCGTCGCCTTCGAGTGAGCTCAGCCGCAGGCTGTCGAGGTAACAGCGCAGCTCACGCGCTTGGTCGCCCGTCTTGCCGTACGCGCTGCCGAGCTGTTCCAGGACCGCGGCCTCGACGCACCTCAGTTCCAGTTCGCGGGCCAGGACGAGGCTCTCCTCGCCGATCTCGACCGTCTCGAGCACCTCGCTGAGGTTCGTGAGGCAGACCGCCACGCCGTTGGTGTCGCCCAGCTCCCGGAACGCGTCGAGCGCGCGGCGCAGGTGGCCCGCGTCGCGCAGCGCCACGCCCAGGTCCATCTCGACGATCGCCCGTGCCGCCGGATCGCTCGCCGCGGGCAGCGCCAGCCCGCACACCTCGGCCCAGTCCGCGCGGTGGTCGCGGCTCAGGTAGTACGGGAACAGCCCGATCGCGAGCCTGACCAGCGCTTCGGCCGGCACACCCGGTGTCCGGCAGAGGTCGGCGAGGTGCGGGCGGTGCTCGTCGAGCCACGCGAACGCCGCCGCGGCCGTGGTGAAGTCCGGCGCGCCCGCGGCCCACGCCGGGTCGGCCCAGAGCCCGCGCAGGCTGTGCGGCACGGCGAGCGCCACCGACCGCCACGCCACCGCGACGAACAGGTCGGCGACCCTGCCCAGGGCCTCGGGATCCGGCGGCTGCTCGCGCGCGTAGGTCCGGACGAGGTCGTGCATGCGGTAGCGGCCGGGGGTCGTGGCCTGCAGCAGGTGCAGGTCGGCCAGCCGTTCGAGGACCAGTTCGGCGGAGAGGGAGTCCACGTCGAGCAGGCGGGCGGCAACCGGCAGCGAGACGTCCTCGAAGACGCCGAACAGCGTGAACGCCGTCCGGTCGTCCGGGTCGAGCTGGTCGACGGACACGGCGAAGCTCGCCCGGATGCCCGCGTCGTCGCGGTCCAGCTCGTCGAGCCTGCGCACGGCCAGGCGCCGCGCGAGGTGGGCGATCGGCCAGGCCGGCCGGGACGCGAGCCGCGCGCCGGCGAGGTGGACGGCGAGCGGCAGCCGTCCGCACAGCTCCACGACCTGCTCGGCGGCCGAGGCGTCGGCGGTCCGTTCCGGTCCCGCGTAGGCCGCGAGCAGGTCGAGCGCCTCGCGTTCGGGCAGCACGTCGAGCCGCAGGTGGTGGGCCTGCGGAAGGGTGTCCATGGCCCGTCGGCTCGTCACGACCGCCGCGCAGCCGACGGTGCCGGGCAGCAACGGCTGGACCTGGGCGGCCGTCGCCGCGTCGTCGAGCACTAGCAGCACCCGCCGCCCGGCGAGCGCCGACCGCAGCCGCGCGGAGGTCTCGGCGAGCGTGCCGCCGTGGTCGGGCCGGTCCAGCGCGCGCAACAACTGCCCCAGCGCGTCCTCCGGCGGCAGGCTCCCGCGCAGGTCGAGGTAGAGCTGGCCGTCGGGGAAGCGCTCCGCCATCAGGTGGGCGACGTGCAAAGCGAGCGAGGTCTTGCCGACGCCGGCCATGCCCGCGACGACCACCGTGCCGAACCGTGCGAGCAGGTCCGCCAGTTCAGCGACCTCGGCCTCCCGCCCGGCGAACCGCACGGGCGCGGCGGGGAGCTGCCGGACCGGGGTGGACGCCTCGCAGCGGGGCCGGGGCGTGCGGGCGGCGGCCGCGGCGAACTCCGCGCGGTCGTCCGCGTCCAGCTCGAGGGCGTCGGCGAGCCTGAGCACCGTCTCGCGGTGGGGATGGCGGCGGTCGCCCCGTTCGAGGGCGCCGACGGCCTGACCGCTCAGCCCCGCCTTCTCGGCCAGCGCCTCCTGGGTGAGCCCGGCGGCGAGCCGGTGGCGCCGCAGCAGGTCGCCCAGCACGCCTAGAGGACCTCGGTGATCAGCAGGTCGGCGGCGCCCTTCGACGAGTTCACCATCAGCGCGTTGACGTGGTCGGTGCCGTGCAACACCCGTTCCTCCGCCTCGGACAACGTGCGCCCGTACCGCAGATGGCGGTCGATCAGGCGTTGCACGCGCACGTCCTCGTCGATGAACAGGAACCACGCCTCGTCGAGGATGATCCGGACGCGCTTCCACTTGTCGTAGTTGAGCAGCAGGTAGTTGCCCTCGGTGATGACGAGCGGGACGTCCGGGTGCACCGGCACGGCGCAGGCGATCGGTTCCTCGATCTCGCGGCGGAACTGCGGCGCGTAGATCATGTCCGGCCCGCACGCCTTGATCCGGCCGAGCAGGTCCACGTAGCCGGGGATGTCGAACGTGTCGGGCGCGCCCTTGCGTTCGACCAGCCGCAGCCGTTCGAGCTCGCTCTGCGCGAGGTGGAACCCGTCCATCTCGACGAGCACGGCCTGGCCGTCGAGCGCCTCGACGAGCCGCCGCGCGAGTGTCGACTTGCCGGAACCGGGCGCGCCGCCGATGCCGAGAATCTTGCGCTCACCCTGATCGGTGAGCACCCGAGCCCGCTCTAGCAGCTCGTCGAACCTGACCTGCTGTCCTGCCACCGCGCCAGCTCCTCAACCCAGTCCCCGACCGCACCGACGCGAACGGCGGCCGCTTCCGTCGCGAAGCCGATGGATCGCACCGGGTCCGCCCCTGACGCCAGCGCGTAGGCGTACGCGCCGTGCCAGACGTCACCGGCACCGTTCGTGTCCACCACCTCCGCCGCGGGCACGGGCAACTCGCCGGACGAGCCGTTCCGCGACCAGGTGACCGGCTTCGCACCGTGCGTGCGAATGACCAGCGGCACCCCGTAGGAGTGCACCTCGGCCTCGGACCGCTCGAACCCGGAAGAGCAGGCGGCCACGTCCACCAGCGGCAACAGGTGATCGAGGACAGGTTTCCAGCTCCCGGCGTCGAGCACCACAGGCAATCCCAGAGCTTTTGCGCGTTGGGCCGCGGGCAAGGCCAGGCCTTCGTGGTGTCCGTCCAAGAGCACGACGTCCGCGGCGGCGAGAAGTCCGGTCAAATCGGGCGCGATCACCGGGACCGACGCGTTGCGGGACACGACGGTGCGCTCGCCATCAGCGTCTCTGACGACGACCATGCTCACGGGCGTCGTCCCCGCGACGGCGGTCACTTGGACCGGCTCCAAGGAATCACGCACGAAATCACCCAGTGCGTCGGCGCCAAGGGCGGTGAGCAACGCCGCCTTTCCACCCAAAGCGGCGACGGCGCGGGCCGCGTTGGCGGCGGGACCACCGGGCGACAGGGCCGCGCCGAGCGAACGGACCTTCTGGCCGGGCTCCGGGAAGTCGCTCACCCGTTGGGTCACGTCGAGAGTTGTGAGCCCGACACACAGCACGGCTGCCATCTGGGCTTCCTCCAAACGGGTATGGTCCCTGGTCATGGTCACCATGCGGGATGTCGCGGCTCTCGCGGGGGTCTCCATCACCACGGTGTCACACGTGATCAACGAGACGAGGCCGGTCGCAGGGGACACGCGCGAGCGCGTCCAGAAGGCGATCGACGAGACCGGGTACACGGGGGACGCCATCGCGCGTTCGCTGGTCATGGGCGGCACGAAGTCGCTGGGCCTGGCCGTGTCACTGGTCTCGCACCCGTATTTCGCCGAGCTGATCGCCGCCATCGAGTCGGAAGCGACCCGAAGCGGCTACTCGCTCGTGCTGATCGACACGAGGGACACCCCCGAGTCCGAGCAGGCCGCCGTTCGAATGCTGCGGTCGCGAAGAGTCGACGGGTTGCTGCTCACACCCTCGGCGGGCGGCGGGAGCCTCGTGCTGCCGGAGCTCAAGAGGCTCAACATACCGACGGTGCTGGTCGACCGGCTGACCGTCGCGAAGGACATCGACCAGGTCGGGCCGGAGAACGTCCAGGCCACGTCCGGTCTGGTCAGGCACCTCGCGGAACTGGGGCACCGGAGGATCGGCATCGTCTGCGGCAAGGCGGGCGTGGCGACGACCGAGGAGCGGATCCTCGGCTACCGGCTGGGTCTCGGCCGCGCGGGCCTGAAGTGGGACGAGGCGCTGGTCTCGCAGAGCGGCTGGCTCGCGCCGCTGCTCGACCAGGAGGACCCGGCCACGGCCGTCGTCGCCGCCGACCACCTCGTCACCGTCGGCATGCTGCACGAGATGCGCGCCCGCGGCCTCAAGCTCGGCACAGACCTCGCGGTCGTCGCCTACGACGAGGTCGAGTGGGCGACGTTGATCGAACCGCCGCTCACGACCCTGGCCCAGCCCGTCGAGGAGATCGGACGGACCGCGGTGAAACTGCTGCTCTCCCGCATCGCCGACCCGGAGAGGCCCCCGGAGACGATCCGGCTCGCACCCTCCCTGATGCACCGGCAGTCCTGCGGATGCTGATCCCCGGGCTCGTCTCGGTGACGTTCCGGCAGCTCACGGTCTCCGAGATCGGTGAGCTCGCGACGGAGTGCGGGCTGCAGGCCGTCGAGTGGGGCGGCGACGTGCACGTGCCGCCCGGCGACTTCGCAGCGGCGCGCAAGGCGCTGGACACGGGTCTGAAGGTCGCCGCCTACGGGTCGTACTACCGCGCGGGCGTGTCCGACCGGGCGGAGCTGGCACCGATCCTGGAGACGGCGGCCGAACTGGACGCGCCGTACGTGCGCGTCTGGGCGGGCAGGACCGGCTCGGAGGAGTGCCCCGACCGCGCGCCGGTCGTCGAGGCGTTGCAGCACGCCGTCGAACACGCCGAGGCGATGGGCACGAAGATCGCCCTGGAGTACCACCCGAACACGCTGACGGACACGCTCGACTCGGCGGTGCAGCTGCTCGACGAGGTCGACGGCGTGGTGTCGTACTGGCAGCCCGTCGGCGGTCAGGACGTGTTCTCCGCCGTGCACGAGGTGCGCACGGTGGAACCGGTGACGGTCCACGTCTTCTCGTGGGGTCCCGGAGGCTTCCAGGACCGCCTCCCGCTCGCCGGGCGGCGCGACCTCTGGAAGCCGGTGCTGACGGAGCTGGGGCGCGACGGCATCGACCGCAACGTGCTGCTGGAGTTCGTGCTCGACGACTCGCCGGAGCGGTTCCGCGAGGACGCGAAGACGCTGCTGGGCTGGCTCAGGCAGTAGCGACGTCGAGCCCGTTCCGCTCGAGCAGGGCGGCCGCCTCCAGGCACATCCAGCCGCCGAGCTGGACGGACAGGTCGCGGCCCTCGCTCTCGTCGGCCGGAACCGTCCACTCCGGACCGAACAGCGGTCCGCTGACGGCCATCACCCGGTTCGTCCACGCGGCCTCCGCCGACTGCACCACGAGTTCCCTGGCGAGGTCCGCCGTCACGGCCCTGGTGGGGTCGAGGTCCGGGATGACCAGCGCGGCCTGGGCGAGGTAGCGCGTCAGGATGCCCGCGAACAGGCCTCCGTCGCCGCCGCCCTGGCCCTTGATCACACCGTTGGTGGCGAGGTCGTCGTGCACGGCCGTGATCGTGCGCGCAGCCTTGTCCAGCCACTTGTCCTGCTGGCCGTGCTTCGCGAGCTCGACGCACGCGCCGATGAGAACCCCTTGGCAGTACGTGAAGATGTTCTTCTCGTACTCGCGGATCTCACCGTTGGGGTGGACGTGCAGGCCGTCCCACGCGAGACCGCTGCCGGGGTCGATGAGGTGCTCCTCGACCCAGTCCACGATGGACCGTGCGCGCGCGAGGTCGGTCCGTTCGTTCTGGCGGGCCAGGAAGATCGCGGCCGGGCCGTTCGCGGGGACGTTCTTGAAGTCGTCGTTGCGCTTCCACCAGATGCCGCCGCCGGCGTGGTCGGTCCAGCCGTCGCGCAGCCGCTCCGCGATCGCGTTCAGCGCCTTGGGCTTCGCGATGCCGACGTCGTTCTGGGCGCGTTGCAGGGCGAGGCCGAGCCACGCGACGTCGTCGTAGAAGTCGTTGGTCCAACCCAGGACGTTGCGGACCCGGATGCCGCGCACGACCTTGGTGATCGCGGCCTTGCGCAGCTCGTTGGGCGAGCGCAGGTAGCCGTCGATCAGGCAGTCCAGCAGGTGCGCCTGCCACCAGTAGTTGAAGCTCGTGTGGATCTTGTCCTTGAAGAGCGGGGGCCACGCCCTCGCTCCGAGCAACGTGCCCGGCACACCCCAGACCCGCCGCAGGTGCCTCGAGTACACCGCGCGCTCGGCGACGCCCGCGCGCGCCGCCAGCAGTTTCGCGATCGCCACCAGATCATGGTGCGTGCTTGACCGGTCAAGAAGCTCGGTGAATCGCCCAGTGGTACAGGCCCATGGCGACAGAAGTTGTCAGGTTGTAACTGCTGACCCTCTCCCGCATGGGCAGCCGGACGATCCGGGACGCCTTCGCGCGCACCTCGTCGGAGATGCCGTGGCGTTCCGAGCCGAACGCGAGCACGGCGTCGTCCGGGATCGGGCCTTTCAGCAGGTCACCGTCCGCGTCGAACGCGATGAGCTCACCCGCGAAGTCGAGGTTGGTGACCCTCGCGACGGGCAACGCGAAGTGCAGTCCGGCGGATCCGCGCAGCACGTTCGGGTGCCACGGGTCCACGTCACCGGTGGAGATCACGCCCCCCGCGTCGAGGCCGGCGGCCACCCGGATGGCGGCACCGAAGTTGCCGAGGTTGCGCGGGTTGTCGAGCAGGACGACCGGCGCGTTCCGGTCGAACGGCAGGTCGGGCTGCTCCGCGAACCCGGCCACGCCCGTCGGGTGCGTGCGGCCCACCCGCAGCTTGAAGTGGTTCTGGTCGACCTCGGTGGCGGTTCTGAACCGCTCGACCAGGTCGGGCGCGTGCGTCTCGGCGAGGCTGACCGCGGCGGCGACGTCCGTCGTGATCAACGGGTGCACGTCGGCGCCGAAGCGCAGCGCGTGCTTAACAGCGTGAAAGCCTTCGAGCAGCACGGTGGCCAGCATAGAAGCCGATCCACGAGACGATCACGATCGTCCCCAGCACCAGCTGGACCAGCACCGACGCGCTCTCCGGGTACCAGACGCCGTCGATGTAGTGGTCGATGAACCCGGTCTCGAGCACCGGCATCCCGGCCATCGCGCGGAAGTCGTTCTCCCACACCGTGATCGGGCACACGGTCGGCGTGATGATGCTCAGCACGGCCCACGCGCCCAGCGCGAGGTGCGGGTAGATCACCCAGCGCCACCGCCAGGCGAGGAACCCACCCACGAGCAGGAACGCCAGCACCGCGAAGTGCAGCAGCATGACCGCTTCGGCGAGCACTCCAGCCATTCGCACCACCCCGTCCTCCAGACTAAGACGGGGTGGCTCGAAGCGCTCTCGACAAAACCTCAGGCGAGCCCGAGGTCGTCCAGGTCGAGCAGGTAGCGGTACTGCAGGCCCTCGGCCTCGATGGCCTCCTTGGCGCCCGTGCCCCGGTCGACGACCGTGGCCACGCCGATCACCTCGGCCCCGTGCTCGCGCAGCGCCGTGACGGCCGTGAGCACCGAACCGCCCGTGGTGGAGGTGTCCTCGACCGCGAGCACGCGCTGACCGCGCACGTCGATGCCCTCGATCTGCCGCTGCATGCCGTGAGCCTTGCTCGCCTTGCGCACGACGAACGCGTCGAGCACGTCACCGTCGAGCGCGGCGGAGTGCATCATCGCGTAGGCCACCGGGTCCGCACCGAGCGTGAGACCGCCGACCGCGACGAAGTCCCAGTCGGACGTGAGCTGCCGCAGCAGCTTGCCGATCAACGGGGCCGCCGCGTGGTGCAGCGTCGCCCGCCGCAGGTCGACGTAGTAGTCGGCTTCCTTGCCGCTCGACAGGGTCACCTTGCCGTGCACCACGGCCAACTCGCTCACCAGACGGGCGAGTTCCGACTTCGCGTTCGCGTCCAAGACCACTTCAGTTCGCACGGGTCGCTAGCCTCGCACACCCCGGTCAGGTGCGCCCACGGCCACCCGCGAACCGCGACGCCATCCTGCGCACGACCGCTCGCGGCAGGAGCCTCGAGACGGTCACGATCGCCTTGTACTGCGCGCCCGGGATCGACAGCGGCTTGCCGCGGCGGAGGTCGCGCAGGCCGTCGTGCACGAGCTTGTCGGCGTCGACGTAGAGCCAGTTCGGCGTCTTCGACATGTCGATCTTCGCGCGCTTGTGGAACTCGGTCCGCACGAAACCGGGGGCGAGCGCCATGATCCGCACACCGGTGCCCTCCGTCGCGAGCGACATGCCCTCGGAGAACGCCGTCACCCACGCCTTGTCTGCGCTGTAGCTGGTGCCGCGGCCGGGCAGGAAGCTCGCGACGCTGGACACGTTGACCACGTCACCCTTGCCGCGCGCGATCATCGCCGGAAGCGCGGCCCTGGTCAGGCGCAGCACCGTGGCGACGTTGACGTCGAGCTGGGCCTGCAGCTTCTCGACGTCCGCGTCGAAGAACTCACCGGTGTTCGCGAAGCCCGCGTTGTTGACCAGCAGGTCGACGGCCTGCCCGGCCAGCCGTTCCTCGACCTTGAGGCGCTCCTCGTGGACGCTCAGGTCCGCCGGCAGGACGTCCACGTTCACGCCGTGGCGGTCGTGCAGCTTCTTCGCGAGTTCCTCGAGTGCGGGCGCGTTGCGCGCGACCAGCACGAGGTCATACCCCTCCGCCGCGAGCCTGCGGGCGAAGGCGGCCCCGATCCCGACGGTCGATCCGGTCACCAGTGCGGTTGGCATACCGCACGGTAACCGGAAAGCGACCGCGGCCGTTAGGGGTCGGTCAGGGCTGCTTGCGGCCGAACGACGGGCGGTAGACCTCGCCGCCCTCGTCCTCCTCGGCCACCGGCTCGTCCTCGCGCTCGGAGGGGTCCGGGTCGAACGGGTCGATGACGTCCGCGAGCTCACCGACGTCGCGCAGCAGCCGTTCGAGGCGCGCGGGCGACGAGTTGGGCGGCGCGGCGGCCAGCACCCAGTCGTTCTCCATCCAGACGACCGTGACGTCGCCACCGATCTCCTCGGCGGCGTCGATCAGGTCGGGCGTGATGACCTTGCGAGCGGCCGGCACGTCCGTCACGAACGCGTACCGCGACCCCACCGGCCCGAGCAGGTCGGGCATCGGCATCTTCTCGTTGTCGCGCTGGAACGGCACGGTCGACAGCCACAGCTCGATCACCACCGACAGCGATCGGCGGCAGCGCACGCCGACGAGCACGGAGTTCACCTTGCCGCCGGTCTCGTGGTCGAGGACGTAGACCTGCCTGCGGCCGTCCGCGGTGAAGGTGGAGCCAGCGACGACGTCACGGGCGAGCCCCGTGCCGTAGTACGCGATGGCCCCGGCTTCCCACCGGGTCGGCAGCACGTGGTCTGTCTCCTCGAACTGCCAGCCGCGCAGGGCAGCCCAACGGCGCCGTTCACGATTACGCGCGGTTCGTTGCGCCCGGTCGGTCGCGAGCAGGGCGAACCCCGCCACGCCCGCCACCGCGGCGACGGTGAACCAGACCCACGCCGGTATGCCCACAGGGGGAGCCTAGTGGGTCGGAGGCGTGGAACGAAGATCACTTCCGCGCGTCGTGACCGGGACGTGCCTTTCCTCAGGTCAAGAAGGCCGACGCCAGGCGGCTCGCGTCGCCCGCCGCGCGGCGGATCTCGCCTGTTGCCGGCATCGGCGGCACCCGGAGGAGCTTCAACGCGAAAGCGCACGTGAGGGGGACCCGCACGGATCCCCCTCACACCGCCGACCGCAGTCGGCTGGCTCAGAACCTCACGAACGTCACGCCGCGCGGCCCACGATCAGACCGCTGTTGTCGTCCAGCACGTCGACCCGCACCGTGTCGCCGTCCCGCACCTCGCCGGCCAGCAGCTCCTTCGCGAGCTGGTCGCCGATCGCCGACTGCACCAGCCGCCGCAGCGGCCGGGCCCCGTAGATCGGGTCGAAGCCGTTCAGCGCCAGCCAGTCGCGCGCCGAGGCCGTGACGTCCAGCGTCAGGCGACGGGCCGCCAGCCGACCAGCCAGCCGGGCGATCTGGATGTCCACGATGGACGTCAGTTCCTCGGTGGCGAGCGCGTGGAACACCACGACGTCGTCCAGCCGGTTCAGGAACTCCGGCTTGAAGTGCCGCTGCACCACCGCGAGCACGGCGTCCTTGCGCTCGGCGTCGGTCAGCGTCGGGTTCACGATGTTCTGCGAACCCAGGTTCGACGTGAGCACCAGGATCGTGTTGCGGAAGTCGACCGTGCGGCCCTGGCCGTCGGTCAGGCGGCCGTCGTCGAGGACCTGCAGCAGCACGTCGAACACGTCCGGGTGCGCCTTCTCGACCTCGTCCAGCAGCACGACCGAGTACGGGCGGCGGCGGACCGACTCGGTGAGCTGGCCGCCCTGGTCGTAGCCGACGTAACCGGGAGGCGCGCCGACCAGGCGGGCCACCGAGTGCTTCTCGGAGTACTCGCTCATGTCGATGCGGATCATCGCCCGCTCGTCGTCGAACAGGAACGACGCCAGCGCCTTCGCGAGCTCCGTCTTGCCGACGCCGGTGGGGCCGAGGAACAGGAACGAGCCCGTCGGGCGGTCCGGGTCGGCGACTCCGGCGCGCGTCCTGCGCACCGCGTCCGACACGACGCGCACGGCCTCGGCCTGGCCCACGACGCGGCGGCCCAGTTCCTCCTCCATGCGCAGCAGCTTGGCGGTCTCGCCCTCCAGCAGCCTGCCCGCGGGGATGCCGGTCCACGCCGACACCACGTCCGCGACGTCGTCCGGGCCGACCTCCTCCTTGAGCATCGCGGCGTCCTGTGTGGACTCCGCGGCGACCGCGAGTTCCTTCTCCAGCTCGGGGATCCGGCCGTACCTCAGCTCGGCCGCACGGCCGAGGTCGCCGTCGCGCTCGGCCCGTTCGGACTCGCCGCGCAACGACTCCAGCTGCTCCTTCAGGCCGCGCACGCGGTCGATGGAGCCCTTCTCGTTCTGCCAGCGGGCCGTCAGCGCGGAGAGCTCCTCGCGCTTCTCCGCGAGCTCGGCGCGCAGGGCGTGCAGCCGTTCGACCGACGCCGCGTCGGACTCCTTGGCGAGCGCCATCTCCTCGATCTCGAGGCGGCGCACGGCGCGTTCGACCGTGTCGATCTCGACGGGCCGGGAGTCGATCTCCATGCGCAGCCGGGACGCGGCCTCGTCGACCAGGTCGATGGCCTTGTCCGGCAGGAAGCGCGCGGTGATGTAGCGGTCGGACAGCGTCGAGGCGGCGACGAGAGCGGCGTCGGTGATGCGCACGCCGTGGTGCACCTCGTAGCGCTCCTTGAGGCCGCGCAGGATGCCGACAGTGTCCTCCACCGACGGTTCGCCGACCAGCACCTGCTGGAAGCGGCGCTCCAGGGCGGCGTCCTTCTCGATGTGCTCGCGGTACTCGTCCAGGGTCGTGGCACCGACCATGCGCAGTTCACCGCGGGCGAGCATCGGCTTGATCATGTTGCCGGCGTCCATCGCCGACTCACCGGTCGCGCCCGCACCGACGATCGTGTGCAGCTCGTCGATGAACGTGATGACCTGCCCGGCCGAGTCGGTGATCTCCTTGAGCACGGCCTTGAGCCGCTCCTCGAACTCACCGCGGTACTTGGCGCCCGCGACCATCGAGCCGAGGTCGAGCGACACGACCTTCTTGCCGCGCAACGACTCCGGCACGTCACCGGCCACGACGCGCTGCGCCAGGCCCTCGACGATCGCCGTCTTGCCGACTCCGGGCTCGCCGATCAGCACGGGGTTGTTCTTGGTGCGCCGGGACAGCACCTGCACGACCCGGCGGATCTCGGCGTCACGGCCGATCACGGGGTCGAGCTCGCCCTTGCGCGCACGTTCGGTCAGGTCGACGCCGTACTTCTCCAGCGCCTTGTAAGTGCCCTCGGGATCGGCCGACGTCACCCGCGCCGACCCGCGCACCTTCGCGAAGGCCTCGGTCAGCGCGTCCGGGGTCGCGCCGTGCCGCCGCAGCAGGTCGGCCACCTGGCCACCGTGCTGCGCGAGCCCCACCAGCAGGTGCTCGGTCGACACGTACTCGTCGCCCATCTCGGTCGCCAGCTCCTGCGCCTTGCCGATCACCCGCACGGCGTCGCGCGAGAGCTGCGGGGCGGAGACGGTCGAACCGGAGGCGCTCGGCAACGAGCGCGAGAGCTGCTCCAGTTCCTTGCGCACCTGCGCCGGGTCGGCGCCCACCGCCTCGAGCAACGGCGCGGTCAACCCGTCCGTCTGCGCCAGCAGTGCACTGAGCAGGTGCACGGAGCCCACGTCGGGGTTCCCGTTCAGCGTGGCGGCCTGCACCGCCGCGGACACGGCCTGCTGCGTCTTGGTCGTCGGGTTGAAAGCGTCCATTCCTCCACCTCGTGGTCAGCCTCCAGCATGGACCATCATCCCGCACAACGTCAGAAAAGTTGAGTCTGTTCCGCTCAACCCTGAAAACGGCTCAGATCACAGCCCGGACTAGGCCAAGATCAGCTCATGACGTCCATCATCCACAGCATCACGATCGACACGCGCGACTCGTACGCGCTCGCCTCGTGGTGGAGCCAGGTCCTGGGCCTGCCGCTGCACCCCGACGACAACCCCGGCGACCCGGAGTCGCTGATCGAGATGCCGAACGGCATCCGCTACCTGTTCATCAACGTGCCCGAGGGCAAGGAGCTCAAGAACCGCCTGCACCTCGACCTGCAGCCCACCGACGCCACCCGCGACGAGGAGGTGGAACGCCTGGTGGGCATCGGCGCGACGGTCTTCGACGATCAGCGCAGGCCGGACGGCACCGGCTGGGTCACCCTGCGCGACCCGGAGGGCAACGAGTTCTGCGTGGAACGCAGCGCAGCCGAACGAGCCGCGACGTCCTGACCAGCGTCACTCGAAAGCACCAACAGCTTGTCCACAGCAGGTGCGGAGTTGTCCACAATCCGCTGGTCAGTATCCACAGGTGAGTCGAGCTCAGTCGCGACCGTCTGTGCACCAGAACCCGTTGGAGTGACAACTTCGTCGTCCACGGAGTCCCGCAGCGGCTGTTCCTTGATCAGCAGCACCGCGACGACCGTGAACACGGCGAGCCCGGCGGCGATGAGGAACAGCTCGCCCATCGCGTCACCGTAGGAGGCCCGCACCGCCGGGGAGAGGGAGCCGGCGTCGAGCGTCGTCGTGCTCACATGGGCCGCGAGCACGGCCCCGAGCACCGAGACGCCCGCCGTCCCGCCCAGCGACCGCAGGAACGTGGCCGTGGAGCTGGCCGCCCCGAGATCGGCCATCCCGACGCCGTTCTGCACGGCCAGCACCAGGTTCTGCATGGTGAGCCCCACCCCGACACCGACCAGCGCCAGGTAGGCCCCCATCAGCACGAGGTTCGTCGTGTGGTCGATCGTCCCGAGCAACGCGAGCCCGGCGACCAGCGAGAACGAACCCCAGACCAGGTAGCTCTTCCACCGGCCGCTCTTCGCGATGAGCTGCCCGCTCACCGTCGACGAGACGCTCAGCCCCAGGACCAGCGGCACGGTCAGCAACCCGGCCTTGGTCGGCGAGAACCCGCGGGCGATCTGGAAGTACTGCCCCATGAACACCGAGGCCCCGAACATGGCGGTGCCGACCGCGACACCACCGAGCATCGCGAGCACCACGGTCCGGTTCTTGAACAGGCGCAGCGGGATGACCGGCGCCGAAGCCCGCCGCTCCACGAAGTAGGCCCCCACCAGCGCCAGCAGCGCACCGCCGACGAACAGCGCGCTCTCCGCGCTGATCCACGCGAAGTCCTTGCCGGCGAACGAGACCCACATCAGCACCAGGCTCACGCCACCGGTGATCAGCGTGGCACCGAGGTAGTCGATCTTCACGTGCTGCTTCTTGACCGGCAGGTGCAGCGTCTTGTGCAGCACGGCCAGCGCCACCAGCGCCAACGGCACGCAGACGAAGAAGCACCACCGCCACCCGGGCCAGTCGACGAGGAACCCGCCGACCAGCGGCCCGCCCACGGTGCCGGCGGAGATCACCATGCCGGTGTAGCCGCTGTACTTGCCGCGCTCACGCGGGCTCAGCAGCGCGCCGACGACGACCTGCCCCAGCGCCTGCACACCGCCCAGCCCCAGTCCCTGGACGACCCGGAACCCGATGAGCTGCTCCATGTTCTGGCTGAAGCCCGACAGCACGGAACCGACGACGAACAGCACGATCGCCGTCTCGAGCAGCTTCTTCTTGTCGAACAGGTCCGCGAGCTTGCCCCACAGCGGCGTGCTGGCCGTGGACGCGAGCAACATCGACGTGATGACCCACGTGTACTGGGTCTGCGTGCCCTTGAGCTCGGCGAGGATCGTCGGGAGAGCGTTCGAGACGATGGTGGAACTGAGAATGGCGACCAGCAGCGCCACCCAGATGCCAGAAAGCGCTTCGAGGATCTCCCGATGCGACGAGGGCCGACTCAAAACCGGCACACCTCCAGTAATTAGTTGATGTCATACAACTATATCTGGAGATAGTTAGCTACGCCAACTAAATCGGTGGCTGATGGGTCACACCCAGGGTGGGGCAGGGCGCTGGAGGCAGGCCGGAACGGGAGCCGGAGTCCGGGCGAGGCCGGAAGCGGGGCTCGACAGGGCGGCAGGAGCGGTGACCGGGCCGGAGGGTGCCCACTCCCGCGAGCGGTGGGTCAGCCCTCCGCAGCGACCTTCTTCCCGGCCTTCACCTCGAAGAAGTCGCCGCCCTTGCGCTTCACGTCATCCGTCCCCCAGTCCCGGATCCGGTCCACGGGGATCATCCGGGGGATGTGCTTGCGGCAGTGGATGTAGGCCTCCTCCACGGACACCACGACCCACCGCTCGATCCGCCGGTCCTCCCCGGCGAACTCCTCGAACTCCTCCCGAGGGGCGATCCGGGCACGACCGTTCACGTGCAGCCCGATCAGGTCCTCGGTGAAGTCCAGCATCAGCATGCCGATGTGCGGGTTCTCCATGATGTTGCCGAGAGACGCCATCACCCCGTTCCCCCGGTACTCGGGGTAGACGACGGTCCGCGAGTCGACCACCCGGAGGAACCCGGCAGGCCCCGCACGCAGGGAGGAGTCGCACTCACCGTCCGCGTCCGCGGTCGAGATGAACGCCATCTCCATCCGGCCGACGAACTCGGCCATCGCGGGGTTGAGGTGGTCGAGGACCTGATCCGAGTAGAAGCGCCTGGCGCGATCGGACGTCTCCAGGGCACATTGGAGGTAGTGCTCACCCCGTGAGCCAGGCAGTTCGACACGGTCGGGTGAGGTGGTTTCAGTCAAGTCAGGCAGGGACACGCGGCCAACCCAAGCACGCAAGCACGCAACCCGGTACAGACGGACCCTCACATTCACACTGTTGCGGTAACAACTACTCACCTAGAGTGACCATGCTTCGCTCGAAGGTGGCATCAAGGAGTCAAACAGCTCGAACAGGGGTTACTGTCCACCCTGTCGGGGGACGGATGCTTGACGAGGAACTACCGCGCCCTACCCGGCGCACCAGAACGCCCTAATGAGAACGTGGAGACTGCGCGCGGACCATGACTGCGAACGCTGTGCTGAGCCCCATCCCAACCCCGCCACACCGAGAGCCCCCGCCCGGCGTCACCGCGATGGTGCGCATGATCCGGGAGAGCTTCGCGGTGGTGGAACCGCACGCCGAAGAAGTGGCGAAGTTCTTCTACGGCATGCTCTTCTCGCTCTCGCCCGCCACACGCGAGATGTTCCCCGCGAACATGGAGGTGCAACGCAGCCGCCTGCTGCGCGCCCTCGTGCACGTGGTGCAGATGGTCGACCGCCCGGACGACCTCATCCCCTTCCTGCGTCAGCTGGGTCGTGACCACCGCAAGTTCGGTGTCATCAACGTCCACTACGAGGCGGTGGGGACGGCACTGCTGTCCGCGGTGAAGAAGTTCTCCGGCGCCGCCTGGACGCCCAAGGTCGAGATGGCGTGGGCCGAGGCCTACACCCTCATGGCCAGGGCGATGCAGGAGGCGGCCGACGCCGACAACGGGCCCGCGTACTGGCACGCGACGGTGCTGGACCACCAGCGCGTCTCGTGGGACCTCGCCGTCGTGCGGCTGCAGCCGGACCACCCGGTCAACTACAAGGCCGGCCAGTACGTCAGCGTGGAGACCCCGCAGCGCAAGCGCCTGTGGCGGTACTTCTCGCCGGCGAACGCACCGCGCGAGGACGGCGTCATCGAGTTCCACATCCGGTCCGTGGACGGCGGATGGGTGTCGCGCTCGGTGGTCGGCCACACGCAGGCCGGTGACACGTGGCGCATCGGACCGCCCATGGGACGTCTCTCGGTCGACCGCACGGCCGGGACCGACATCCTGATGGTGGCCGGTGGCACGGGTGTCGCGCCGATGCACGCGATCATCGACGAGATGGCGCAGTACGGCGAGAACCCGCGCGTGCACCTGTTCTACGGCGGCCGCACCCGCGAGGACCTCTACGACCTCGACAACCTGCAGCGCATCGCGACCACGAACCCGTGGCTCACGGTCGTGCCGGTGCTGGAGTCGGACCCCGGCGTCCGGGGTGTCGAGCAGGGCAGCCTCGCCGACGTGGTCACCCGCTACGGCGCGTGGGAGGACCGCGACGTCCTGGTCTGCGGCAGCCCGGCCATGATCAGGTCCACGGTGTCCCGCATGCTGGTCGCCGGAACGCCGCTCGACCGGATCAAGTACGACCCGTTCACCCTGGACTAAACTCGGCACGTCGAAAGCGACTGGCGTGCCGAGGGTGGAACTGACCACCGGGAAGCGACGGCCGAGCGCACCGAACGCCTGGGTGCCCGGCACGGAGTGATGCCGTGCTGCGCGAAGTCGATCCCGAGATCGCCACCCTCATCCAGGCCGAGGAACGCCGTCAGGCCAGCAAGCTGCGCATGATCGCGTCCGAGAACGACGTCTCGCCCGCCGTGCTCGAGGCAACAGGCTCGGTGCTGACGAACAAGTACTCCGAGGGCTACCCCGGAAAGCGCTACTACGAGGGCCAGCAGGTCATCGACCAGGTCGAGCTGCTGGCGCAGGACCGCGCGAAAGCGCTCTTCGGCGTCGACCACGCGAACGTCCAGCCGTAC
The DNA here is from genome assembly GCF_024125735.1 of Lentzea sp. HUAS12. NCBI lineage: Bacteria > Bacillati > Actinomycetota > Actinomycetes > Pseudonocardiales > Pseudonocardiaceae > Lentzea > Lentzea sp. HUAS12. Next base: position 7,243,967 of record NZ_CP099738.1, on the reverse strand, counting down.
TCGGGCTCCCCGGCGAACCTCGCCGTCTACCTGGCGTTCCTGCAGCCGGGCGACACCGTGATGGGCATGTCGCTGCCGATGGGCGGCCACCTCACGCACGGCTGGAGCGTCTCCGCCACCGGCAAGTGGTTCCGCAGCGTCCAGTACGAGGTCCGCAAGGAGACCGGCCGCGTCGACATGGACGAGGTCCGCACGCTCGCCCAGGTCGAGCGCCCGAAGGTGATCTTCTGCGGTGGCACGGCGATCCCGCGCACCATCGACTTCCCCGCGTTCGCCGACATCGCGAACGAGGTCGGCGCGCTCCTGGTCGCCGACATCGCGCACATCGCGGGCCTGGTCGCGGGCGGTGCGCACCCGTCGCCGGTCGGGCACGCGCCGGTGATCACCACGACCACGCACAAGACGCTCCGGGGCCCGCGCGGCGCCATGATCCTCACCGACGCCGCCCACGCGAAGGCGATCGACCGCGCCGTCTTCCCCGGTCTGCAGGGCGGTCCGCACAACCACACGACCGCCGCGATCGCGGTGGCGCTCAAGGAAGCGGCCACGCCGGAGTTCCGCGAGTACGCGCACACGATCGTCGCGAACGCGCAGGCGCTCGCGGAGGCGTTGCTCGAACGCGGCTTCGACCTGGTCTCCGGCGGCACGGACAACCACCTGGTGCTGATCGACCTGACGTCGAAGCTGATCGGCGGCAAGCCGGCCGCGCAGGCGCTCGACCGGGCGGGCATCGAGCTGAACTACAACGCCGTCCCGTTCGACACGCGCAAGCCGTTCGACCCGTCCGGCATCCGGCTCGGCACGCCGGGCGTCACCACCCGCGGCCTCAAGCCCGCGCAGATGCCGTTGATCGCGGACTGGATGGACCGCGCGATCACCGCGCACGACGACGACCAGGCGCTGGACCGCATCGCCGCCGAGGTCGAGGAGCTACTCGGCTCGCTGTAGGGAGGCCGCGGCCTCCCGCACGTCACGGAGCGTCCGGCGGGCGATCTCGCCGAAGTCCCCGCCGGCCTCCAGCCAGTGCCCGTACCCGCGGTCGAACGCCAGCACGCCCAGCTCGGCGGCCACGGCCGCCTCCAGTTCCGGCACCCCGCGCCGCTTCAGCGCGTCCGTCATCGCGACGGCGAACCCGACCATCTTCAAGGCGGCCCGTTCGCGCAGCTCGTCGTTGCCCTCGATCACCGCCAGCCGCTGCGGCCCGTGCGCCCGGCGCTCGTCCGTGAACGTCCTCGCCGTCGCCACCAAGGCCGCCTCGACCGCCACCAGCGGCCCCGCCCCGGCAGGAGTACCGGCGATCGCGCCGCTCATCAGCTCGGCCAGCACCTCCTGACCGCCGAACAGCACCTCCCGCTTGTCGCGGAAGTGCCGGAAGAACGTGCTCTTCGTGAGCCCCGCGCGCTCGGCGATCTGCGCCACCGCCGTGTTCTCGTACCCCTGCTCGCTGAACAGGTCGAGCGCGGCGCGCACCAACCGCTCCCGCGCGTCCGGTTCCCATCGAGCCATGCGCCCATCATAAGTGACGAGACTAAGTCCCATCACTCTGCTACGGTTGATGAGACCAAGTCCCATCACTTCGAAGGACAGGCACATGAAGGTCTTCGTCACGGGTGCCAGCGGCCACGTCGGTTCAGCGCTGGTGCCGGAACTGCTGGGGGCAGGGCACGAGGTCGTCGGGCTGGCCCGCTCGGACGCGTCCGCCGCCAAGCTCGAGGCCCAGGGCGTCACCGTCCAGCGCGGTGACCTCGACGACCTCGACGGGCTGCGCAAGGGCGCCGCCGAGGCGGACGCCGTGATCCACCTGGCGTTCAAGCACGAGCAGATGTACGCGGGCGACTACCAGGGCGCCTCGGACGCCGACCTCGCCGTGGTCCGCGCGTTCCTCGACGAACTGGCGGGCACCGGCAAGGCGCTGGTCGGCACGGCGGGCACGCTGGTCTACTCCGGCCTCGGCCGCACGGCCACCGAGGAGGAGCGGATCTCCAGCGAGGGTCCGCGGGGCGCCGCGCGCAACGCGATCATCGACGCGCAGGGCGTCCGCGGTTCGGTCGTCGTGCTGCCGCCGACCGTCCACAGTGAACTGGACACGGCCGGCTTCATCCCGATCCTGATCAGAACCGCCCGCGCCACCGGCGTTTCCGGCTACCCCGGCGACGGCTCGAACCGCTGGTCCGCCGGGCACACGCGGGACGCGGCACGGCTCTACCGGCTCGCGGCCGAGAAGGCGCCGGCGGGCTCGGTGCTGCACGGGGTGGACGAGGAGGCCATCACCATGAGGGAGATCGCCGAGGTCATCGGCCGGAAGCTGGGCGTGCCGGTCGAGGGCATCCCGGAGGAACGGGCGCAGGAGCACTTCGGCCCGCTCGCGTTCATGGTCTCGCGGGACGCGCCGACCTCGGCCGAGCGCACGAAGTCGTTGCTGGGCTGGGAACCGCAGGAACCCGGCCTCCTGGAAGACCTGGAAGCCGGGTTCTACTTCGACGAGAGGTGAGCTTCGAGTTCCGCGTGCGCGTCGGAGAGCACGCCACCGGGATCGGGCTCGCTCAGTGCCGCTCGTTCCAGCACGGCCAGCGTTTCCGGCGTGCGGCTCCACTCGGTGAGCGGTCCGTCCTTCGGACCCTCGCGCACGAGTCCGGCCAACGCGATCGGCGTGGCGAGGAAGTACTCGCGCAGGGCCGCCTGTTCGCGCGGGTCGCCCTTCTCGTACGCCTCGGCGACGAGCCGGAGCCAGAAGAAGTCCGCCTCCAGCTCACCGAGTGCGATCAGCTCCACCACGCGCGGGAGCAGGTAGCGCACGAAGTTCTCGTCGCCGATCGTCCCCGATTTCAGCCAGAACTTCCCGACCTGTTCGGAAGTCAAGTGGCGCAACGGAACCGTGGTGAACGGCGCGACGTTCGCCGCGTCCACGCAGTGGTCGCAGAACTCGACCACGCGCGGACGCGGCGTCGCGAAGACCTCGTACAGGCGCTCGATCACTTGCGGGGCTTCGGCTTCCACACGACGAGCGCGGTCTCCTGCCGGATCGGCACGAGGTCGCGCCGGTAGGAGGCGTGCACGGCGGCGGCCGTGGAGTCGGCTGCCGCCAACGCCTGCGCGAGCTCCTGCTGGAGCTCGGCCACGCGGGAGCGCAGGGCGTCGACCTGGTTCTCCAGGTCGATGATCCGCTTGATGCCGGCGAGGTTGACGCCCTCGTCCTGCGAGAGGCGCTGGACCTCGCGCAGCAGCACGATGTCGCGCATCGAGTAGCGGCGGCCGCCACCGGACGTGCGGCCCGGCGACACCAGGCCCATCCGGTCGTAGGACCGCAGGGTCTGGGCGTGCAGGCCCGACAGCTGGGCCGCCACCGAGATCACGAAGAACGGCGTGTCTTCATCAGTCCCGGGAGGGAACGGAAAACCCACCGAACTCACCGCCCTTCAAGGAGTGCGTTCAGGTCACCGCGCGGGTCGTGGTCGGTCGTCACGTCGGCGTACGCCTGGAGGGCCTTGCGGGCCTCCGACGACAGGTTGTTCGGCACGGCGACCTCCAGGGTGATCAGGAGATCGCCCGCGGTCCCGTCCCGCTTCGTGATCCCCTTGCCCCGCGCCCGCAGCACCCGCCCGGAGGACGTGCCCGCAGGCACCTTCAAGGTCACCTTGCCGTCGAGCGTCGGCACGGTCAACGTCGTTCCGAGCGCGAGCTCGGGGAAGGTCATCGGCGCGGTCAGCGTCAGGTCGTTGCCCTGACGGCCGAACACGCTGTGCGGGTTGACGTGCACGCGCACGAACAGATCGCCGTTCGGACCACCGTTGCGCCCCGGTTCGCCTTGTCCCGCAAGGCGGATGCGCTGGCCGTCGTCGACACCCGACGGGATCCGCACGGTCAGCGTGCGGGTGCGGGTGCTGACGCCGTCGCCACCGCACTCGGGGCACGGGTCGTCGATGATCTTGCCCGTGCCACGGCAGTCGCGGCACGGCTCGCTGAACGCGAACGCGCCCTGCGAGCGCGTGACCAGGCCGGAGCCCGAACACGTCGCGCAGGTGTGCGGCGTGGTGCCGGGCTTGGCACCGGAGCCGTTGCAGGTCGTGCAGGCGGCGGGCGACGACAGGCGCAACGGCACCGTCGCCCCCTGCACCGCCTCGGTGAAGTCGATGCGGACGTCGGTCTCGACGTCCTCACCACGACGCGGCCTCGTGGCCGAACCCGGCGACGCGCCACCGCGCCGGTTGAACAGGCCGCCGAGCAGGTCGCCCAGGCCTCCGCCACCGGTGCCCTGCGCGGCACGGCCGAACAGGTCGTTGACGTCGAAGCCGCCGGAGCCGAAGCCACCGGAGCCCGGGAAACCGCCGCCGCCCGCGAACAGGCGGCGGGCCTCGTCGTACTGCTTGCGCTTGGCCGGGTCCGACAGGACGCCGTAAGCCTCGGAGACCGCCTTGAAGCGGGCCTCGGCCTTGGCGTCACCGGGGTTCGCGTCGGGGTGCAGCTCGCGGGCGAGCTTGCGGTACGACTTCTTGATCTCGTCCGCGGTCGCCTCTGAGGAGACGCCCAGCTCGCGGTAGAAGTCCTTTTCGATCCAGTCCCTCTGACTCACCGGACGTCTCCTCCTTTCCCTGTGCCGTGACCGGCAGCCTTGCCTCGTGTTTCGGTGTTCAGACGGGTGCGTCGCGGTGCCGGCCCCGCGTCCTCGTCCTGGTTCGGCCGTGGACGTGGGGCCGGTGCCGCGAGGCGCCCTGCTGGGCGCCGGAAGACGCGGCGGCGGTTGCCGGTCGTGGCACTAGGCGTCTTCGGCCGGGGCTGCTGCGGCGGGCTCGTGGTCGGTCACCGCGACGAGCGCGGGCCGGACGAGCTTCTCGCCGAACGTGTAGCCGCGGCGCAGGACGGCGGTCACGGTCGGTCCGTCGACGTCCGGGGACGTGCTGTGCTGCACGGCCTCGTGCACCGACGGGTCGAACGCCTCGCCCTCGTGCGCGAACGGCTCCAGGCCCGACTTCTGCAACGTGGAGACGAGCTTGTCCGCGACCGCCTTGAACGCACCGGTCAGGTCGCCGTGGGCGGCGGCCCGCTCGATGTCGTCCAGCACCGAGAGGAGCTCGGAGGCGACGGACGCCTTCGCGTTGGTGATCACCGCTTCGCGGTCGCGTTCCACCCGCTTGCGGTAGTTCGCGTACTCGGCGGTGAGCCGCTGCAGGTCGGCGGTGCGCTCGTCGAGCTGGGTCTTCAGCTCGGCGGCCACCTCGTCCACGACCTCGGCGACCAGGGGCTCTTCGGAAACCGGAGCAGCGCCTTCCTCGGGTGCCGCGTGGGCCGGCGGCCGGACCTCGCCCGTTTCGGGGTCGATCCGGCGCCGGTCGTTCACGACGACCTGAGGCTGCTCCTCGTCAGGGGCGGCATGCCTCGGTTCGGTCACTTCTTCTCGTCCTCGTCCACGATCTCGGCGTCGACGACGTCGTCGTCCTTCTTCGCACCGGCACCCGCACCCGCGGCACCCGGAGCCTCAGCACCGGGGGCCTCGGCGCCGGCGGCACCGGGGGCGTTGGCGTAGATCGCCTGGCCGATGGCCTGCGACTCGGTCGCGAGCTTCTCCACCGCGGCCTTGATGGCGGCGATGTCGGTGCCCTTGAGCGCCTCGTTCGCCTCGGTGATCGCGGCGTTGACCTTGTCCTTGATCTCGGCCGGGAGCTTGTCGTCGTTCTCCTTGACGACCTTCTCCGTCTGGTAGACGAGCGTCTCGGCCTGGTTGCGGACCTCGGCCTCCTCGCGGCGGCGCTTGTCCTCCTCCGCGTGGGCCTCGGCGTCCTTCACCATGCGGTCGATGTCGTCCTTCGGCAGCGCGGAGCCACCGGTGATCGTCATCGACTGCTCCTTGCCGGTGCCCAGGTCCTTCGCCGACACGTGGACGATGCCGTTCGCGTCGATGTCGAAGGTGACCTCGATCTGCGGCACGCCACGCGGGGCGGGCGGCAGGCCGGTCAGCTCGAACATGCCGAGCTTCTTGTTGTGGGCCGCGATCTCGCGCTCGCCCTGGAAGACCTGGATCTGCACGGACGGCTGGTTGTCGTCGGCCGTCGTGAAGGTCTCGGAGCGCTTCGTCGGGATCGTGGTGTTGCGCTCGATCAGCTTGGTCATGATGCCGCCCTTGGTCTCGATGCCGAGGGACAGCGGGGTGACGTCGAGCAGCAGGACGTCCTTGACCTCGCCCTTGAGGACACCGGCCTGCAGGGCGGCGCCGACGGCGACGACCTCGTCCGGGTTCACGCCCTTGTTGGGCTCGCGGCCGCCGGTCAGCTCCTTGACGAGCTCCGCGACGGCGGGCATGCGGGTCGAGCCACCGACGAGCACGACGTGGTCGATGTCGCCGACGGAGACGCCGGCGTCCTTGATCACGTTGTTGAACGGCGCGCGGGTGCGCTCGAGCAGGTCGGACGTGATGCGCTGGAACTCGGCGCGCGACAGCGTCTCGTCGAGGAACAGCGGGTTCTTGTCCGCGTCGACCGTGATGTACGGCAGGTTGATCGACGCCTGCGACGAGCTGGACAGCTCGATCTTGGCCTTCTCAGCGGCCTCGCGGATCCGCTGCAGGGCCATCTTGTCCTTGGTCAGGTCGATGCCGTTGGCCTGCTTGAAGCGCTCGACCAGCCAGTCGACGACGCGCTGGTCCCAGTCGTCGCCACCGAGGTGGTTGTCACCGGAGGTCGCGCGGACCTCGACCACGCCGTCGCCGAGCTCGAGCAGCGAGACGTCGAACGTGCCGCCACCGAGGTCGAAGACCAGGATGGTCTGCTCCTTCTCGCCCTTGTCGAGGCCGTACGCCAGAGCGGCGGAGGTCGGCTCGTTGACGATGCGGAGCACGTTGAGACCCGCGATCTGGCCGGCCTCCTTGGTGGCCTGGCGCTGCGCGTCCTCGAAGTAGGCGGGGACGGTGATGACCGCGTCGGTGATCTCTTCGCCCAGGTACGCCTCGGCGTCGCGCTTGAGCTTCATCAGCACACGCGCGCTGATCTCCTGCGAGGTGTACTTCTTGCCGTCGATCTCGTCGGTCTGCCAGGTCGTGCCGACGTGGCGCTTGACCGAGCGGATCGTGCGGTCGACGTTGGTGACGGCCTGGTTCTTCGCGGGCTGACCCACGAGGACCTCGCCGTTCTTGGCGAACGCGACGATGGACGGGGTCGTCCTCGAGCCCTCCGAGTTGGCGATGACCGTCGGCTCACCGCCCTCGAGAACGGCGACGACGGAGTTGGTCGTCCCCAAGTCGATGCCGACTGCACGCGCCATTGGAGTTCCTTCCGCTAGTACTTGTTGAGCGTTGCTGGCTCAAGTTTGCCATCTCACCCAAACTTGAGCCTACCCGACTCAAGCTTTCTGACTGGCTCAACGGCCGGGAAGGTCCCGTTGTTCCCTCAGAACGCACCGAGGGCCACCCCTTGTGGAGTGGCCCTCGACACAATCCCCTGGTCTAGATGCCCACGACCCGGACGTCCCCCGACCCGGTGTCGAGCCGCAGCTCGGTCTTCCCCGACGGATCGGTCGGCACGTTGATCCGCCGGTCACCGCTGCCCGACTGCCCGAGGACCTTGAACGGACCGCCCGGCACCCGCAGGAGGATGTCGCCGGATCCGGAGTTCGCCCGCACCGGCCGCTCCGAGAGCAGCGTCAGGGCGATGTTGCCCGAGGAGGCGTCGGCCGTGACGTCGTTCTCCATCGCGGTGCCGTTGATGTCACCGGAGTGGGTGAGGAGCGTCGCCTTGCCCTTGATCGCGTCGAGCGTGATGTTGCCCGAGGAGACCTCCACGATCAGGCTCCCGCCGACCCCCGCGGCGTCGACGTCGCCCGATCCCGAGCTGACCCGGACGTCCCCCCGGACGTCCTGGATCTTGAGGTTGCCGGACCCCGTCCGGTAGTCGACCCCGGCCACGCCGTCGAAGATGCCGTCGCCGGACCCCGTCGAGCCCTGCACGGTGATCTTCTCGTCCGGGACCAGGACCTCGTAGTTGATCTCGCAGTCCCGGCCGCACCCGTCGAGCACCAGCGTGTCGCCCTCGACCCGGTGCGCGACGCCCGACGGCTTGGTGTTCTTCGTGTGCTCGACCCGGCGGTGGATCTTCGCCTCGGTCAGCCCCTGCTGGTACCGGATCGTCACGTCGCCGGCGTCGTCGTCGCTGCGGACCTTGACCGACGTGAACTTCTCCGCGACCACGTGGTCGTCGGAGAACTCGTACTTCACGATGCGGATGCCACAGCCGGTCGACACCATGAGCACCGCCCCCGCAACCAACGCCACCAGCGCCGTCCTCATCATGACCTCAAAAGTAGAGGCGGCGGGGCTCGGCGACACGGCTGCACGCCCCCGGAGCAGGGGTGGGGTTCTCCCTACCCTCAGGCCAGTTCCTCCAGCACCGCGCGCAACGCGGGGGCCGTGCGGGCCGGGTCGTTCAGGAAGCGGGTCGACGCCAGCACGTGCGCGGGCGCGATGCGTTCCCACAGCAGGCCGTCGACCGGCACCTCGGCGATGTGCAGCTCCACGCTCTGCGCCCACCGGCCGATGCGCGACTCGATGCCGCGCAGCACGTCGCCGATCGGCAGCGCGGCAGGGCTCTGCACGCGGTGCAGCTGCTCGATGCCGGGCTTCAGCGCGAGCACGGCGGCCCGGCTGGCGGGCCTGGTCAGCAACGCCGTGGCGTCCTCGGGGGCCGGGGGTTCGGCGCCGCGCGTGCACGCGTCCAGCGCGTCCGCCCACCAGCCCGGCCACTCGGCGGTCACGGCGGCGCGGTCGGTGCCGAGCGGCACCTGCACCGGCAGCGACGGCTCCAGGCCCGGCACGTGCGGTTCGACGTCGACCGACAACGCCAGCGAGTCGCGCACGTACAGCGCGGCGAGCAGCCCCAGGCTCACCCCGTGGCTGATGCCGGACACCTCTCGCGCGAACTTCATGGCCTCATTCTTCCCGCGGGGCGGCCGTGAGTTCGTCGCGACCGCGGATCAAGAAGGACACGATTGGCTCCAGCTCGGCCTCGTTCGGGGCGACGTCGGCGATCAGCCCCTGGATGAGCAGCCCGTCGATCGCCGCGAGGAACGCCCGGAACCCGGTGGGGTCGGCGGGCCTCGCGAGCTCCGCGACCAGGTCGAGCCACCGGCGCGCGGCGGGCTTGAGCTCGGGACGGCGGCCCGCCAGCAGGTACAGCTCGTACTCGGCGAGCGTGCGGCCGCGGTGCTCGTCGACGGCCCGTGCGAGGCACTGGGCGATCTCCCGCGCGCTGCCGGTCGCGACGACGTGCAGCATCTCGTCGCACAGTTCCTCGGCGGACCACAGCAGCGTGGCGATCAGCAGGTCGTCGAGCGTCGCGTAGTAGTAGGTGGGCGCCGTTGTCGGCACGCCGGCCTCACGGGCGACGCTGCGGTGGGTCACGCCGGTGACGCCGTCGCGTTCGATCACCCGCAGGGTGGCCTCGACGATGGCGCGCCGCTTCTTCTCGCCGCGCGCCTTGCGGCCGTCGACCTTCTGGAACTCCACTACCGCGGTCAGTGCGTCCTCCCGAGTTCGAGCGTCACCACGCCTCCGATGATCAGGGCCAGCCCGACGACCATCGTGGGGTTGAGCGTTTCGCCGAGGAACTTCCAGCCGATGACGGCGACGGCAGCGACACCGATGGCAGACCATACGGCGTACGCGACACCCACGGGCATACCCAACTTCAACGCGCGCGAAAGTGCGGTGAAGGCGATGGCGTAGCCGACGACGACCACCACGGACGGCCAGAGCCTGCTGAAGCCCTCGGACAGTTTCAACGACACGGTGGCGGCGATCTCTCCCACGATCGCCGCAGCGAGGTACAGGTACAGCACGGCGACCTCCGGGGTCTCAGACCAACTACCTGAACAAGTGTTCCATAAGTTTTTGATCAACTTCTGGCTACTTGACCGGTACGTGACGAGACACCGGCCACGTCCAAGTGGTTACTGATCAGTAACGTGGCCTAGACTCCCGCCATGACCCTCCAGCTGGTTCTCGGACTCGTCGCCGTGGCGGTGAGCGTCGTCGCCTGGGGCGTGTTCGTCGCCGGGGTGCTGAAGCAGATCAAGATCATCCGGCTCGGCCAGCCGGACGGCACCCGCTTCGGGCCGTTCGTGCCGCGCATGAAGACGATGATCGTCGAGTTCGTCGCGCACACCAGAATGGCGAAGTTCCGCTCGGTCGCCCCCTGGCACTGGATGGTGATGTGGGGCTTCCTCATCGGCTCCGCGGTGCTGTTCGAGGCGTACGGCGAGGTGTTCGACCCGCACTTCCACTGGCCGATCATCGGCACCTGGTCGGTCTGGCTGCTGCTGGTCGAGCTGCTGGGCCTCGGCACCGTCGTCGGCGGTGTGGCCCTGGCGGTCATCCGCCAGCGCAACCACCCGCGGCGCGCCGACAGGGTCTCCCGCTTCCAGGGCTCCGACTTCAAGTCCGCGTACTTCGTCGAGGCCGTCGTCATCATCGAGGGCATCGGCATCCTGATGGTGAAGGCGTTCAAGCAGTCGAGCGGTCTCGAGTCCGCGCCGCTGTGGACGTCGTTCGTCACGCAGCCGCTCGCGCAGATCCTGCCCGCCGCACCGATCTGGGTGTCGGTGATGGCGCTGGTCAAGCTGCTGAGCGGCATGATCTGGCTGGTCGTCGTCGGCCGGAACCTCACGATGGGCGTCGCCTGGCACCGCTTCTCGGCGTTCTTCAACATCTACTTCAAGCGCGAGGACGACGGCGGCGTCGCCCTGGGTGCGCTGAAGCCGATGATGTCCGGCGGCAAGGTCCTCGACCTCGAAGAGGCCGACCCGGACAAGGACGTGTTCGGCGTCGGCAAGGTCGAGGACTTCAGCTGGAAGGGCTGGCTCGACTTCTCCACCTGCACCGAGTGCGGCCGCTGCCAGTCGCAGTGCCCCGCCTGGAACACCGGCAAGCCGTTGTCGCCCAAGCTGGTGATCACGCAGCTGCGCGACCACGCCTACGCCAAGGCGCCGTACCTGCTGGCCGGCGGCTCGCGCGACATGGCCGGTGACGAGGTCGGCCTGACCGAGGACAAGTACGAGGACTACAAGAAGCGCCTCGAGTCCATCGACGTGCTGGCGATGGCCGAGTCCGAGCGCCCGCTGGTCGGCGGCCCGGACGAGCTGGGCGTCATCGACCCCGAGGTGCTGTGGTCGTGCACGACCTGCGGCGCGTGCGTCGAGCAGTGCCCGGTCGACATCGAGCACGTCGACCACATCGTCGACATGCGCCGCTACCAGGTGCTGATCGAGTCGAACTTCCCGACCGAGCTCGGCGGGATGTTCAAGAACCTGGAGAACAAGGGCAACCCGTGGGGCCAGAACGCCAAGGACCGCCTGGCGTGGACCGAGGGCCTCGACTTCGAGGTGCCGGTGTTCGACGGCGAGCTGGGCGACGCGGAGTACCTGTTCTGGGTCGGCTGCGCCGGTGCGTTCGAGGACCGCGCGAAGAAGACCACGCGCGCCGTCGCCGAGCTGCTGCACACCGCGGACGTCAAGTACACCGTGCTCGGCCCGGAGGAGACCTGCACCGGTGACCCGGCCCGCCGCGCCGGCAACGAGTTCCTGTTCCAGATGCTCGCGCAGCAGAACGTCGAGGTGCTCAACTCGGTGTTCGAGGACCGGCCCGCCGGTCAGCGCAAGATCGTCGTGACGTGTGCGCACTGCTTCAACACGCTGGCCAACGAGTACCCGTCGGTCGGCGGCACGTACGAGGTCGTGCACCACACGCAGCTGCTCAACAAGCTGGTGCGCGAACGCCGCCTGGTGCCGGTCGCGCCGGTCACCGAGGACGTCACGTACCACGACCCGTGCTACCTGGGCCGCCACAACAAGGTCTACGAGGCACCGCGTGAGCTGATCGGGGCGTCCGGCGCGAAGCTGCGCGAGATGCCGCGGCACGAAGAGCGCTCCATGTGCTGTGGTGCCGGTGGCGCCCGCATGTGGATGGAGGAGCGGATCGGCAAGCGCATCAACCTCGACCGCGTGGACGAGGCGCTGGGCACCGCACCGTCGAAGATCGCGACCGGCTGCCCGTTCTGCCGCGTGATGCTGACCGACGGCGTGACCGCGCGGCAGTCCGACGGCCAGGCAGGTGCGCACGTCGAGGTGGTGGACGTGGCGCAGATGCTGCTGGAGTCCGTCCGCCGCGGCACGGAGAAGAAGGACACGCCGACCGACGAGGTCCCGACCGGCACGCCGCTGCCGGACGAGGACAAGGCGAAGGCGTAGCCGCAGCAAGCGAAAAGGCCCTCGGTCCGTTGTGGACCGAGGGCCTTTCCCGTTGGTACGACTAGTCGTTGTCGGTGATCTTGTCGTAGACCACGTTCAGCACCCAGCCGGTCAGGGCGACGATGATCGCGCCCCAGAACGCGGGCCAGAAGCCGTCGACGCGGAACGGCAGGTCGAGCTGCTCGGCCAGCCACCCGGTGAGCATGAACAGCAGCGCGTTCACGACGAGCCCGATCAGGCCGAGCGTGAGCAGGTAGAACAGGCAGCCGAAGAACTTCACCAGCGGCTTCACGATCGCGTTGACCAGGCCGAAGATCACGGCGACACCGATCAGCGTGAGGATCCTCGAGCCGGTGGAGCCCTCGCCCAGGTCGATGCCGGGGAGGGCGGTCGACACCCAGACCGCCACGGCGGTCAGCAGCACTTGCACCAAGATGCCCATGCCGCAGCCTAGCCGTGGCGGGTCCTAAGTGGTCAGGACCGGCGGCGGCGCGCCACGAGGAACGCCGAGGCACCGACCGCCAGCAGCACCGCGCCCAGCGCCAGGGGACCGAACACCGACGCGCCCGTGGACGCGAGGCCGGACCCGTTGCCCGCCTTGGCCACGGCCGGAGCGGTCGTGGTCGGCGCGGCGCTCTGCGACGGCGAGGCCGACGTCGTCGGAGCGGTGGTGCCCTTCTCGACGACCTTGACCGCGATCGGCGGCAGCAGGATGTTGTTCTTGCGGTCGACGTCCTGCAGGTTGCCGAAGTTGAAGCGCACGATCGGCTGCACCTTGTCGAACGTGAGGTCGTTCAACTCGACCTTGAGCACGACGTCCGCCTGCTCGCCCGGCAGGATCTTCGCGACGGTCTCGAACTCGTCGTCCTGGCCGTTGATCAGCTTGATGTTGTCGCTGTGCGACACCAGCTTCGCGACGAACTCGGCCATGACCACGGACGGGACGACCGGCACGTTGCCCTTGTTCGCGAGCGTCAGCTTGACGTCGACCTGCTCGCCGAGGACGTAGGAGTCCTTGGCGGGCACGACGGACGCGGCCAGCGCGATGTCGGCCCTGGCCTCGACGTACCGCACGTCGGCCCGGACCTCGCGGTTGTCGGCGCCGACGAGGGCGGTCGTGCCCGAGACCCAGTCGACGTCCGCGGCCGTCCTCGGCTTCGCGAGCGCCAGGCCGTCCTTCGTGAGGTCCGGCGCGGTGAGCGTGAGGGCACCGAACGGGAGGTCGAGCTGGTAGGCGCCGTCCGGGCCGGCCTGGGCCTCGCCGCTGAACTGCGCGCCGGAGTGGACCTGGCCGGTCACCTTCACCTTGCCGCCGTGGGTCTTCTCCTCGGCCTGCTTCACACCGTCGCCGTTGGTGTCGACGAAGGTCACGCCGTTGAGGAAGTAGCCGCGCAGCGGGTAGTCGGCGTCGGTCCTGGACTCGGACGCGTCGTGTCCGAGCCTGGTGCTGGAGTAGTCCTTCTCCAGGCTGCTGGTGACGTACTTCGGGCCCTTGGGCAGCACGGCGCGGTAGCGGCCGTCCGGACCGGTCGGGAAGGTGCCGACCAGCTCGTTGGTGCCCTGGACCCGGATCTGGACGCCCGGCCCGCCGGCTCGGACGTTCTCCCCGGCGGTGAAGGCGTTGTCGCCGTTCCGGTCGATGTAGAACAGACCCTCGACGGTGATCGTCTCGCCCTGCGCGGCGGCGGACACGGCCGCCGAAGGCAGGACGAAGGCAGCCGTCATCGCGACGGCGAAGAACTTCTTCACTGATCCCCCAGTGTTCGATTGCTCCATTTAGGACATCGGGCACCGGGGGTCCGGCGTTGCGTGATCCGGGCCACTCATTCCGACAGCGGGTAGCCACCCATCTCGCACCCCTCCCTCTCGCGCTCATTAGCACGATATCGGATAGTACGAGATCGTAGCAATTACTCCTCGGCGTCGAGTGCGAGCCGCGTGCGGCGGTGCGCGGGCCCCAGTTCGCCGGACAGCACCTCCATCACCTGACGCAGCAGGTCGCGGAGGTTCTCGAGGTCGGCGCCGGGCAGCGCGGTGAAGAGGTCGCGCTCCCGTTCCGCCTGGCCCGCGACGATCCGCAGGAAGATCTCGCGGCCGGCGTCGGTCAGCGTGGCGGGCAGCGACCGGCGGTCGCTCGGGTCGAGCTCGCGGACCACTAGCCCCGCCTTCTCCAGCCGGTCGAGCCGGCTCGTGATCGTGGTGGCCGGGCTCAGCGTGCCGTTCGCGAGCTGCTTGGGCGTGAGCCGGTGCGGCGGCCCGATCCAGAAGAGGCGGGCGAGGATCTCGTAGTCGGCGCGGTTGAGCCCGTGCGGCGCGGCGATCTCCGTCGCCAGGAAGTCGAGGTACTTGCTGATCTGGTGCACCCGGTCGACCACGCCCTCGACCACCGGATCGATCTCCGGAACCGCGGCCCGCCACGACTCGACCTCGGCATCGGTGTCGTCCGCACCCCGTTCGCCCATCTCACGATGGTAGTTGCGCCCCACATGCGGAACGGCCCGCGTCTCTCCCGGACGCGGGCCGTTCCGTCTTACCCCCTGGTGATCAGCGTCCCCCCGGTGCGGATCCCAGCCTTAAGACACCCCAGACCCGGCGGATGTTGCCCCGGCCGCCGAATGTCACTCGAATGCAGTAACGACCAGACGGACGCAACACGACTCCGGCCACCTTTCGTTTTCCGATCGCCACAACAGGTGCACGCACGTCCAGCGTCCTAGGCTGATCGTCATGAGCGAGAAACCGCAGGGCTCAGGCGAAAGCAACCTCACCGTCGTCCTGGCCCTGCTGGTGAATCTGGCGATTGCGGTCATGAAAGCCATTGCGGGCGTTTTGACCGGTTCAGCCGCGATCCTCTCCGAAGCCGCGCACTCGGTCGCCGACACGTTCACCGAGGCGTTGCTGCTGACCGCCCTGCGCCGCTCGGACCGCCCCGCCGACCGCCGCCACCCGTTCGGCTACGGCAAGGAGCGCTACTTCTGGTCGCTGCTGGCCGCGGTCTCGATCTTCGCCTCGGGCGCGGTGTTCGCGTTCTACGAAGGCTTCCGCACGGTCTTCGGCCACCCGGAGGAACAGACCCGCCCGCTCGTCGGCTACATCGTGCTGGGCCTCGCGTTCGCGCTGGAATCAGTCTCGTGGACGCAGGCGTTCCGGCAGGTCCGCTCCGAGTCCAAGGCGCACGGCCGCGGGTTCTGGGACTTCCTGCGGGTCTCCGACGACCCGACCGTGAAGACGGTCTTCCTGGAGGACTCCGCCGCCCTGGTCGGCCTGCTGCTGGCGTTCGCGGGCCTCGGTCTGCACCAGCTGACCGGCTCCTCGGTGTGGGACGGCCTCGCGTCGCTGGCGATCGGCCTGCTGCTGGCGGTGGTCGCCTACGTGCTGGCCCGCACCAACCGCGGCCTGCTCATCGGACGGCAGGCGGACCCGGTGCTGGTGAAGGCGATCTGGCGCCGGCTCGGCGAGGTGCCCGAGGTGGACGCCGTCGTGGACGTCCTGACGATGCTCATCGGCACCGACCGCGTGCTGCTGTGCGCCCGCCTCGACTTCGACGACGCCCTCACCGCGCACCAGCTGGAGAACGCCTGCGTGCGCATCTCAGCGGAGCTGCGCACGGAGTTCCCCGACCTCGACGAGATCTTCCTCGAACCCGTCCCGCGCACCGACCCGGAACTGCGCCGCCGAGTGCTGGAACGCTACGGCGACCTGAGCTAGCGGCGCGTGTCCGTGCGGTGGAAGTTGAGGTACGCGCGGCTCGGCGTGGGCCCGCGCTGCCCCTGGTACCGGCTGCCGGCCTGCGACGAACCGTAGGGGTGCTCCGCCGGGCTCGACAGCTTGAACAGGCAGAGCTGCCCGATCTTCATGCCGGGGTGCAGCGTGATGGGCAGGTTCGCGACGTTCGACAGCTCCAGCGTGATGTGGCCGGAGAAGCCGGGGTCGATGAAGCCCGCCGTGGAGTGCGTCAGCAACCCGAGCCGCCCGAGGCTGGACTTGCCCTCGAGCCGCCCCGCCAGGTCGTCCGGCAGCGTCACCATCTCGTAGGTGGACCCGAGCACGAACTCGCCGGGGTGCAGCACGAACTGCTCGTCCGCCGGCGTCTCGATCAGGCTCGTCAGGTCGTCCTGCTGCTGCGCGGGGTCGATGTGCGTGTACTTCGTGTTGTTGAAGACCCGGAAGAACCGGTCGAGCCGCACGTCGATGCTCGACGGCTGGAGCATCTCGACGTCGAAGGGGTCGAGGACGAGACGGCCGGACTCGACCTCTTTGCGCAGATCCTGGTCACTCAGCAGCACCCGGACAGGCTAACCGAAGATGCGCGCGGGTCACGTTGCACGCCTGTGTATGATCGACGACGAGCTTGCTCATGCGGGTGTAGTTCATTGGTAGAACGACAGCTTCCCAAGCTGTAGAGGCGGGTTCGATTCCCGTCACCCGCTCCACTCGAAGGCCCTCCTCGTGAGGGCCTTCGTCGTTTCAGCGGCGAGGCGGGCAGGGGTCGGCAGGCTGACTAGTCGACCGGCAGACCCCACGGGCGGCGGTCCAACTCCACCCAGCCGCCGCCTTGAGCGAGTGCGGCGCGCACACCGGCCACGTGGTCCGCGAACGACGCGAGGTCGCCGTGCAGGAGTTCGGCGCGTTCGACGTCGAGGGGGTGTGTGTCGTCGTGCCACAGGTCGACGGCGAACGAGGCCACGAAGGACATGGACTGCAGCAGTTGCAGCAGGGCGACGGACGGGCGTGCGGTCTCGGCGAGGTAGGCGGTGCGGATTTCCTCGCACACGGCGAGGAGCGCGCGCACCTGGCGGATGGCGTCGGCCGGTGTGCCGTCCCAGGAGGGGTCCGGCCACACGCGGTCGCTGAGTTCCAGCCAGAGTCGCCAGCCGGTAGCGAGTTCCGCGTCGTCTGAGGGAGACCACTTGCCCATGCATTCACTGTGCATGGGCAAGCTACAAGTGTCTCGTGACGATGACGCACGCCACGACAACCGATGCGCCACATGTGCGTCCTGTAGCGCATGACGCGTTCCTGGCAAGGACAGAGCGTGAAGAGTCTTGTGATCGGGCTCGCCGTGGGCGTGGTGTTGACGGTGCTCGCGATGCCCGCGCTGAAGTACGAGGTCACCGATCACGCCAACCTGCTGACGCGCGTGCTCGCCTACGGGTTCCTGTTGGTGCCGGTCGCGGTCGTCACCGTGCTGAAGAGCGAGTTCCCGGTGACGCACACGACCGGACTGGTCCTGGGGGCGACGGTGGTGCTGGCGGGCACGGCCACCACCTACACGGGCACGCCGATGCCCTACGTGTGGCTCGCGGCGGCGACCCTGTTCGGGTGCGCCGCCGCGAGGATCATGCGGAACGAAAGGCTTACGCCTTCACCTTCTCCTGGTCCGGCTCGTCGGAGCTGAGCGAGTCGAGCAGTGCGTCGCGCTCGGTGGACGGCTCCTTCTTGAGGAAGCCGATCGCCAGGTAGAGCACCAGCGAGAGCAGCAGCGGCCACGAGACGAGCACGCCCTTGGTGACCCACGCGGCCTTGTTCAGCTGCTCGATGTAGAGGAACGCCCACATGCCGAGGCCGCCGACGACCGACGCGATGGCCGCCGTGGAGCCGATCCTGCGGAACCACGGGAGCAGGCCGAGCATCAGCGGGATCGCGATCGGGCCCATCGTGGCGGCGACCAGGTCGACCACCACCTTGAGCACGAAGCCCTGGCCTCCCGAGGCGATGGCGATGATCATGCTGACGCCGATGAAGGTGAACGTCGTGATGCGGGCCAGCTTCAGCTGGTTGTCCGCGGAGAACGTCTTCACCTTCTTCCACAGGTGGGGCAGCATGTCGCGGTTGATCACGGCGGCGATGACGTTCGCGTCCGACGACACCATGGCCATGGTGTGCGAGAAGAAGCCCGCCAGGACCAGGCCGATCATGCCCGCGGGCAGCATCTGCTTGCCCATCTCGATGTAGGCGTTCTCCGCCTGTGCGCCTTCGAGGCCCGGCACGATCAGCGGCGCCGCCCACATCGGGAAGAACAGCACGAGCGGCCACACCAGCCACAACGCCGACGAGAGCAGCGCGGACCGCTTGGCCGCGAAGCCGGACGGCGCGGCCATGTAGCGCTGCGCCAGGTTCCACATGCCGCCGTTGTACTCGAGCGTCTTGATCAGGAAGAGCGCCATGAGGAACGTCGACGTGTACGGGCCCGCCAGCGGGTCGCTGTGGCTCTCCGGGAGCTTGTCCCAGATCGTCACGGGGAAGCTCCAGCCGAGGGTGCCGGCGACGGCGAAGAACATCGCGAAGCCCGCTGCCGCCTGGATGATGAACTGGCCGAAGTCGGTGAGCGCGTCGGCCCACAGGCCGCCGAGCACGGAGTAGACCATCGTGACCAGGCCGATGATGATGATGCCCCAGGTGATCGGGACACCCGCGAAGCCGCGGAGCAGGATCGAGACCGCCGCCCACTTCGCGGCGATGTCGACGACCTTGAGCAGTGCGCCCGCGTAGGCCATGACCTGCTGGGTGGGCAGGTTGTAGCGCTTGGCCAGGTACTCGAGCGGCGACTTGACGTCGTGCTTCGAGCGCAACCGGTTCCACCGCGGCGCGAACAGGAACGCGCCGATGCCGACGCCGACGCCGATCGTCAGCGACCACCACACGTAGACGGTGAGCCCGAGCCGGTACGCCTCGGAGGCGAACGCCACGAACATGACCGCGCTGTAGCCCGACATGTGGTGCGAGATGCCGGACAACCACCACGGCATCTTGCCGCCGGCCGTGAAGAAGTCGGCGATGTTCTGGACCCGCCCACGCGACCAGAGCCCGATCGCGACCATCACGAAGAAATAGCCGACAACCACGATCCAATCGAGGGTGCCCATGTGACCTCCTTGCGTGCACACACGTGTGCCCGCGAGAGCACCAGGCCTCATGGCGGCGGAACCTGGCACATCCGCACGGGATATGTGACGTAGGTCTTACGAGACTGTTGCCCCGCGGCGGAAGGGTTTCGCCGGTCTTGAATCACATTCGTGACCCTTGTTCATACATGCGAACCTGAATGGGCCGTTGTCATTTCCGGTCCTCTTCCCGGCCTTTTTTCGCGTCACGCGATCGGGGTAACGGCGTCACCCCTCCGGATGCACGAAGGAGGTGCTGATGCTCCCGCCAAGCCGGCCTGCTCCCGGCGTCGCGCTGATCGATCCCGTGCCGCTCTACCGCGAAGGCCTGTCCGCCCTGGTCAGGAGGACTCCCGGCCTGCGCTGGCTGGGGTCGACCGGCGACGTGGGCGCCGCCGTTCGCCTGCACGAACGACTGCGTCCCGACGTGCTGCTCATCGACTCCCTGCTCGACCCGGTCGGCCACCTGACCCGCCTGCTGGTCGAGCGCGACCCGGCCCTGCTCGTCATCGGACTGGTCCGCGGCGCGCACTCGCACGTGAACCACGTCACGACCGCGCTGGAGGCGGGGGTCCGCGGTGTCGTGCCGCGCAGCGCCCAGCCGGAGCAGATCGTGCGGGTGATAGCTGAAACCTGCCGTTCACGTGCGTATGTGCACCCCGACCTGAGGGCGGGTGAACGGCCAACGCTGACCAAGCGTGAGCACGAGGTGCTGACGCTCATCGCGGACGGCCTGGAGAACCAGCAGGTCGCCGACGAGCTGGTGTTGTCCGTCGAGACGGTGCGCACCCACGTGAAGGGGATCTTGCGCAAGCTCAGTGCTCGCGACCGGACGCACGCGGTCTCGCTCGCCTACCGGTCCGGGTTGCTGATCGGGCGGGCGGCGATGCCGGAGTAGAGGGGTGAGGTCGCGGTAGACGGGTGGCGCAGGGTGCTGGCGTGCAGGGTGCTGACGGGTGGAGCGCCGAAGGGCTGACCATCGGTGCCCAACCAGGCCCGACTGAGCCCGACCGCCCGGTCAGCGCTGCCGATCACCCGCCCAGCCGTGCTCGAGCAGGCCGAACACCTCGTCTGCCGCCCGTGCGCGGTCCGGACGGTCGAAGATCACGTCCCTCGCGTCCAGCGCGAACCTGGCCAGCGCGGCGCACCTGACGTCGTCCGGTGGCGCGCCCGTCTCCTCCGCGATGGCTCTGGCCAGTGCGTCCTGGTGGCGCGTCCACATGCGGTGGCCGTACTCGCGCAGAGCCGGGGTCTCCAGCACGAGGCGCTGGAAGACCTCGAACTGCGGGTGGCCGGCGTGGCCCTCCGCCGCCTGGACGAAGTGGTCGCGCAGCGCCATCGGGATCGACCTGCCCTCGCGGTTGCGCACGACCTGCACCAGCGCCGACTCCTGCTCCTCGTCCTCGTCGAAGAGCAGCGCCTCCTTGCTCGGGAAGTGCTTGAACAGCGTCGTGACGGACACGTCCGCCGTGTCGGCGATCTCCTTCACGCCCACGTCGTCGAAACCGCGGTCGAGGAACAGGCGCAGTGCCGCCTCGGCGATCGACTGGCGGGTCTGCAGCTTCTTCCGCTCGCGGCGGCCGAGCTCGGTCACCGGGCGACTGTACCACCAAGGTTGATTCAGTTCAAAAGTGTAGTGGTTGCACTTTTTGAGTCGATGCGCTTTGCTGGGGACATGACTTCGCCACGCATCGCCATCGCCGGGGCCGGCATCGGCGGCCTGACCTGCGCCCGCGTCCTCCAGCTGCACGGCTTCGAGGACGTTGCCGTCTTCGAGCGCGAGAGCTCGCCGGAGGCCCGCCAGCAGGGCGGCACCATCGACCTGCACGCCGACAGCGGCCAGGAGGCCGTCCGCGCCGCCGGGCTCTTCGACGAGTGGCGCGCGCTCGCCCGGTTCGAGGGGCAGGAGCAGCGCAAGGTCGACCACGCCACCGCCGAGTTGGTCGAGCACCAGCCGCCGGAGGGCGACTTCCGGCCCGAGATCGACCGCGGCCAGCTCCGCGACCTCCTCCTCGGCTCGCTCGCGCCGGGAACCGTGCGGTGGGGGCGGGGCGTCGGGTCGGCGCGGCCGGGCGAGGTCACGTTCCTCGACGGCTCCACGGAGGCGTTCGACCTGGTCATCGGCGCGGACGGGGCATGGTCCCAGGTGCGCCCCGCCCTGTCGCCCGCGGTGCCGCGGTACACCGGCGTGCTGTTCGTCGAGACCAGGCACGACGGTGACGAGGCGCTGCTCGCCCTCACCGGCCAGGGCACGATGGTCGCCGACGACGAGGGCCTGATGCTGTGGGCACAGCGCAACAGCGGGGACCACGTGCGTGCGTACGCCTGTCTGCGCGCGGACGAGGATTGGAGGCCCTCCAACGCCGAGCTGCTGGACCTGTTCGCCGGCTGGCACCCCTCACTGCGGGCGTTCCTCGAGGGCGAGCTGATCCACCGGCCCCTGTACTCGCTGCCGGTGCCCCACACGTGGGAGCACACACCCGGTCTCACACTGCTCGGTGACGCCGCGCACCTGCAGCCCCCGCTGGGCGTCGGCGCGAACCTCGCCATGCAGGACGCGGCCGAGCTCGCCCTCGCGATCGCGGAGCACGGTGTCCGAGACGGGGTGCCGACCTACGAATCGGTCATGGTGCCGCGGGGCGTCAGCTTCGCCGAGCGCACGAATCCGGCGCTGCTCGAGATGGTCGGTGAGCGGCCCATACGCGTCTGACCGGCTCTCATGCCCGATTCAGGTCACTCGGAGGACTGTCTGATTCGCCACCAGTGGGTGGTCGGCCTTGCCGGGGTTACTGTCGAGTAATACTCTGTTGTTACCGGTCAGTAGGCGACCCCGCCGCGACCCTGAGGAGTGAGCTGACGAGATGGGCCACTACAAGAGCAACGTCCGGGACCTCGAGTTCAACCTGTTCGAGGTCTTCAACGTGCAGGACCACCTCGGCACGGGGCCGTTCGAGCAGTCCGACGAGGACACCGCGCGCAGCGTGCTGGCCGAGATCAAGAACCTCGCGGAGGGCGTCCTCGGCGACTCCTTCGCCGACGCCGACCGCAACCCGCCGGTGTTCGACCCGGCGACGCACACGGCGACCCTGCCGGAGTCGCTGAAGAAGTCGTACCAGGCGGTGTGGAACGGCGAGTGGTACCGCCTGTTCCTGCCGGAGGAGCTGGGCGGCTTCGGCACCCCCCGGTCCGTCATGTGGGCCGCGTCCGAGCTGCTGCTCGGCGCGAACCCCGCCGTCTACATGTACCTCGCGGGCCCGAGCTTCGCGACGGTCGTGCACAACAACGGCACCGAGCGCGACAAGCACTGGGCGCAGCTCATGATCGACCGCGGCTGGGGCGCCACGATGGTGCTGACCGAGCCGGACGCCGGTTCGGACGTCGGCGCCGGTCGCACCAAGGCGATCAAGCAGGACGACGGCTCCTGGCACATCGAGGGCGTGAAGCGCTTCATCACGTCCGCCGACCAGGACCTGACCGAGAACATCATGCACATGGTGCTCGCGCGTCCCGAGGGCGAAGGCATCGAGGCGAAGCCCGGCACGAAGGGCCTGTCGCTCTTCCTGGTGCCGAAGTTCCACTTCGACCCGGAGTCCGGTGACCTGGGCGAGCGCAACGGCGCCTTCGTGACCAACGTCGAGCACAAGATGGGCCTCAAGGCGTCCACCACGTGCGAGCTGACCTTCGGCCAGCACGGCGTGCCCGCCAAGGGCTGGCTGCTGGGCGAGGTGCACGACGGCATCGCGCAGATGTTCGACGTCATCGAGTACGCCCGCATGATGGTCGGCACCAAGGCCATCGCGACGCTGTCGACCGGCTACCTGAACGCGCTGTCCTACGCCAAGGAGCGCGTGCAGAGCGCCGACCTGACGCGCATGACGGACAAGACCGCCCCGCGCGTCACCATCACCAACCACCCGGACGTCCGCCGCAGCCTGATGCTGCAGAAGGCGTACGCCGAGGGCCTGCGCGCCGTGTACCTGTACACCGCGACGTTCCAGGACAAGGTGCTGCTCGGCGGCGACGACGCCAAGCTCGCGGCCCAGGTCAACGACCTGCTGCTGCCGATCGTCAAGGGCGTCGGCTCGGAGCGCGCGTACGAGCAGCTGGCGCAGTCGCTGCAGACGCTGGGCGGCTCGGGCTTCCTGCAGGAGTACCCGATCGAGCAGTACATCCGCGACGCGAAGATCGACTCGCTGTACGAGGGCACCACGGCCATCCAGTCGCTGGACTTCTTCTTCCGGAAGATCATCCGCGACAAGGGCCAGGCGCTCGCGTTCATCAACGGCGAGATCCAGTCGTTCCTCGACAACGAGGGTGGCAACGGCCGCCTGAAGGAGGAGCGGGCGCTGCTCAAGCAGGGTCTCGAGGACCTGCAGGGCATGCTCGGCGCGCTAGTCGGCTTCCTGACGAGCTCGCAGGAGGACGTCAGGAACATGTACAAGATCGGCCAGAACTCGGTCCGCCTGCTGATGACCGCGGGTGACGTCCTCGTCGGCTGGCTGCTGCTGCGCCAGGCCGAGGTCGCGCTGCAGAAGCTCGACGGCACCCCGTCCGCCAAGGACAAGGCGTTCTACGAGGGCAAGATCGCGGTGGCGTCGTTCTTCGCGAAGAACGTGCTGCCGGAGCTCACCTCGCGCCGCAAGATCGCGGAGTCCACGGACAACGCGCTCATGGACATCGACGAGAGCGTTTTCTAGAACGCCTCAGGACGACGGGTCCGTGCACCTCCTGCCCGAGGTGCACGGGCCCGTTTTTCGTTGCGTCAGAACAACAGCGGACCGATCGCGGCACCGACGTTGAACGCCGCCGTCGCGTAGGAGCCCGCCATCGTGGGCGCCCCCGCCGCGTGGTGCAGCACGCGCGCGATCAAGGTGCTGCCGACCGCGAACGACACCGCGCCGAGCACGAACACCAGTGCCAGCAACGGGATCGGCTCCCGGCCCAGCACGTCGAGGCACAGCCAGCCGGCCACGGCCAGCGGTCCGCCGAACGCGACGACCGGCAGCGGTGACGAGTCGGCCAGCCTTCCGCCGGCGGTGACACCGGCGAACGAGCCGACGCCGAACAACACGAGTGCGACCGGCACCCACCACTCGCTCAGGCCCGTGTTCGTCACCGCCGGGGCGAGGAACGTGAAGCGGCCGAACGTCACCGCGTTCACGGCCACGGCGAGCACGACGACCAGCACCAGCCGCGGCTGGAGGAGCTCGGCGAACTCCGGGCGCAACGCGGGCATCAAGACGTGCTCACGCCGAGCCGGAATTCCTTTCAGGACACCGATCGCCGCCGGCACGCAGAGCACGGCGACCGCGAGAAACGTCGCGCGCCACCCGAAGGCGGTGCCGAGCAACGACCCGCCCGGCACACCGGCGATGGTGGCGACCGTCGTGCCGGACAACAGCACGGCGAGCGCCCGCCCACGCCGTCCCGGTGGAACGAGCGCGACGGCCGTCGTCAGTGCCACGGCTAGGAATCCGGCGTTGGCGAGTGCGGCGACCACACGGGACGCGAGCAGCACGGCGAAGCTCGTCGTGAGAGCGCCGGCGACGTGGGCCGCCAGGAAGACGAGCACGAACCCGAACAGGCTGCGGCGGGGCGGCCACCTGCGGGCGAGCACCGCCATCAGAGGTGCGCCGACGGCCATGCCGGCCGCGAACGCGGAGGTGAGCAGACCGGCGGTGGCCACCGGGACTTCGAACGCGGCAGCGATGGACGGCAGCAGTCCGGCGAGCATGAACTCGGAGGTGCCCATGGCGAACACGGCCAGGGCGAGCAGGTACAGCGAAAAGGGCACGGAGGAACTCCGGAGGCATCAGGGGTTTTCGGGGCTGACGGCTAGACCGCAGACCCGACCCTGGATGCCTCAGGACTCGACATGCCCGGCACGGTAGCGTGACCGAGTCCCACGACGCAGCTTGATTTCGTTGTCGGTTGACAGGCCCTCGTTCGGAATCAAAGATTGCCGGGTGTTCCTGTACCTGCTGATTCTGTGCGCGGTCGTGGGCGTCGTGGCGCTCGCGACGATCGTTCTACGACGCCTGAAGAACCGGCGGGTGCGCCAGGACGCGCTGTGGTCCGCATACCGGCAGCACATGGACGAGCTGCGCGAGGCGTCGCCGGAGGCCGAGCTCGCGAACGTCGCGCAGGTGTACCAACGGGCGGGCAGCGGCGCCAAGGCCGCGATCGTGTGGCAGCGGACCGGGGTCGCCCAGGACTCGTGGTTCGAGGGGATGAACCCGAGTCCCGGCGACCTCCTGCTGCTGCGCGGCGGCCCCGGCTGGGGGCCGGACGTCAGCAGCCCCAACGTCTTCTACATCGCGCCGGGGCAGGTCCTGTCGTCGATGACGCTCGAGGCCCAGGAGGCCGCGGACCGCCATCACTCCTTGAGTGCGCGCGCCGCCGCGAAGCAGTAGACGCCGAACGCGGCGATGCCGATCGCCACGGCGGACAGCAGGAACATGCCGTAAGGCTGTGCTGCCAACGTCTTCAGGGCCTTGTCCATGCCGCCGGACTGCCCGGGGTCGGCGTTGATCGCGGCGAGCCCGACGAGAACGCCGATCACGCCGTACGCGCTGCCCTTGCCGATCCAGCCGATCCTGCCGACGGGCTCGATCCACTTCGGGGCCTTGCCCATGTCGAGGTCCTTCTCGAAGGACTTCTTGATGCCCTTGTAGATGATCACGCCGGCGATGGCGAGGATGCCGATCGCGACCGCGCCGACGATGAACTGACCGCCGGGCCAGGAGAGCACCTGCGCGGTGAGTTCCTGCTGCTGCTGGTTCTGGTCCCCGCCGCTGCCGGAGCCCGTCGCGTACTTGAAGGCACCCAGTGCGATACCGGTCGCCGTGACGGCACGAGCCGCGGAACCGATCCGCTTGGAGATGCGCTTCCGCTTCTTGCCGATGTAGGTGTACCCGACGAAGGCGAGCAGCAGCTGCCACAGGGCGAAGAACACGAGCCCGATGCCGAGCAGCCAGAGCAACCACGGGCCGCCCTGAGCGATGTCGCTCACCGCGCCCTTCGAGTCGGCCTGTTCGGAGTCGCCGAACGCGACCTGGATCGCAAGCCACGCCACCAGGACGTGCACGACCCCGTACAACACCATTCCCGCGCGCCCCAGCGTCTGGACGACGGGGTGTCTTCGCGCCTCTTGCGCAACAGTGGCCACGAACGGGTGAATACCCGCGCGTGGCCACTGTTGAACCAGCTTTTGTGTCAGCCGCCGGGCGGCGGCTCACAGATGATCTTGAACTGCGGGTCGTACTTGACCGTGCGCGACTCGCTGCGGGACTGGCCGCTGCGTCGGTCCGTGATCGTGCGGGTGTCCGTCACCGAGAAGCCGGGGGCGCCGTTGCTCGGTGCGCAACCGGCCTTGTTGACCTTCTTCTCCTGCGGCTGGGTCGGGTTGAACTCGCCGCTGGTGGAGCCGGTGACGTCGTAGTTCTTGGTGCCCCACAACACGATCTTGATCGACGACGGCGTCCAGATCGTCTGGATGGCGACGCCCGTGTCGTCCGGGTTCGTGAACGCGATGTCGATCAGGCTGTTGCCCGCGTTGTCCATGAACACGGTGGCCTCGCGGCCCTTCGGGTACCGCGTGATCCAGTAGCTGTGCTCCCGGTGACCCGCGTCCTTCATGCCCGCGTAGTAGTACGCGTTGTAGAGCGTGGTCGCGAACTGCGAGATGCCGCCGCCGACCGCCTGGCCGGGGATGCCGTTCTCGATGATGCCCGCCTCGACGTAGCCCTGCGCGGTGCCGCGGGGGCCTGTGTACTTGTTGAGGCTGAACGTCTCCTTGGGCTTCACGATCGCGCCGTTGACCTTCTCGGCGACGACGCGGATGTTGACGCCCGAGGTCGCGGCGAAGCCACCGGTCTGGAACTCGCCGATGACCTCCTTGATGCCCATCTTGTTCGCCTGCTCGGTCGTGACCTTCGCGGGCGTGTGCTTATACTCGAACTTGACCTCGCGCGCGTCCTTCTTCTTCAGCGTGTCGAAGTAGGGCTGGAGGTTCTTGTCCCAGTCGAGGTCGAGGCCGTCCACCGAGGGCTTGACCGTGGGCTTGCCGCCCTCGAAGACGATCTCGGCGTCCTTGCCCTCCTTGATCGTGTCCTTGAGCTGCGGCGTGGTGACCTCGGCGAGCTTGTCCTTGTTCGGCGTGACGTTCAGCGCGCCACCCTCACCGGGGGCGAACGCCAGCGTGGCGCCGATCTGCTCGGGCGTGAGCGTCGCGTCCTTGCCCTCGCCCTTGATGACGACGGGGCCGGACACCGCGGTCTTCACGACCTCGTTGAGCGCCTTCTCCACGCCCTCCTTGGTCGTCTTGACCGGGGTGAAGTCCATCGGGACGTCGACGGGGCTGCCGGACGCCCAGTTCGCGACCACGGCGCCGACGGCGTCCTCGGCCTTGAGCTTCTGACCGTCGTGCGGCTCGACGGCGACGGGGTTGGCGCCCTCGAACTTGATCGTGCCCTCGATCGGGTCGTGGTCGAGCTCGGGGCGCAGGGCCTCGAGCGCACCGGACACCTTCGCGTCGTCGGCCTTCGTCGCCACACCGACCTCGCGGCTGGTGAAGAACGAGGTGACGCGCGTGAACGGGCTGAGCGGCTGGCTGCCGGCGCGGTCGATCGTGGCGTTCCAGTCGAGCTCCAGGCCCGCGGCCTTCGGGTCAAGCTCGGCAGTGACGTCACCGGCCTTGAGCGCGACGGGCTTGCTCAGGCGCGGACCGATCTCGTCGCGGAGCTTCTTCTCGGCGTCGCCGTGGCTCATGCCGCCGACGTCGACGCCCGCCACCGTCACGCCGCGCGGCACGTTGCCGCTCGAGACGAGGATGTCGAGGCCGTAGAGCAGGCCGAAGGCGCCGACGACGGCCGCGGCCACGATCAGCGCCTTCTTGCGGTTGAACTTCGGCTGCGCCTCGTCCTCACCCGGCTCGATCATCACGGGCCCGTAGACGCCGGTGTCGTTCTGCGGCTGGGGCTGCGGCTGCGGTTCGGGTGGCGCCACCGGCTTCATGTACTCGGTGGCGGCGTCGCCCGCCGGGAAGCCGACGCCGGGCAAGGCCGCGGCGATCGTCGGCTCGTTCGAGTCCGGCTCCTCAGACGGCCACGCCTCGGTCGAGGCGTCCACCTGGACCGGAGTGATCTTGGTCGTCTGCTCCGAGGACGTGCCGCCGGGACCCACCGGAGGCATCGCTCTCGTCTTGTCAGCGTCGTACGGCACAGCTCTCCCCGTTGCCCTGTCTCTCCTGAGGTGGCATATGTGTGTAGCTATCAGGCGCAGATCACGAACCGGCGGCTCATAGGTACAGACCAGTACCGTGCTCGGTGAGCTCAGTCGCAACCGCGTGCAGATCGCGTTCCCTCATCACGAGGTACGTGGTGCCCTGCACCTCGACCTCGAGCTGGTCCTCCGGGTTGAACATCACCCGGTCGCCGACCTTCACGTGGCGCACGCTGGTACCGACTCCGAACACATCACCCCACGCCAACCGCTTCGCCATCTGGGCCGTAGCGGGGATCACGATGCCTCCGCTGGAACGCCGCTCGCCGTCCTCGGGCGAGATGCGGACCATCACGCGGTCGTACAGCATCTGGATCTCGAGCTTGACATCAGGCACCAGCAGAGTCTACGTGCCTTGCGGACCCTCCTCGTCCATGCCGCCCATCAGCAGCGGGAGCCTGGTGGGTGCATCCGCAACCACTCGAACGGGCACTCCCCAGTCCTGCCTGGTCAGACGGCAGACGGGGTGTTCCTCGGCCGGGTCGTCACTACAACTCGCGGCCTGCGCGACGACGTGCAGCACGCCGTTCGTGACCTGATCGTTGATCCGCAACGCGCGTACCAGTCCGGTGGTGACGCCCGCGCCCTCGAGGATCAGCTCCGGGGGTGAGCTGGTGATCTCCAAACGCGTTGAGGGGCCGTACCTTTCGTCCAGTTTGGTGCCTTTCGGCGGGGTGAAGACGACGGCGAGTTCGAACGCCCCCGCCGCGATGTCGGTGGACGGCCGCTTCACCTCGTGGGCCGCGCCGTCGATCTTGGTGGCGGAGGCCGCGAACCGCTCGAGCCGGTGCGCCGCGGACGCGACCACGACGAGTTCGCCGTCGACGACGAGCGCGTCGGACGGCTCCGCGACGTCCGTGGCGATCGTGGTCAGCGTCTTGGTCTCGGGATCGAAGCGGCGGATCGCGTTGTTGTAGGTGTCGCTGATGACGACCGAGTGGTCGTCCAGGACCGTGACTCCCAGCGGGTGCTGCAGCAGGGCCTCGTCCGCGTCGCCGTCCTTGTGGCCGAACGCGAACAGCCCCTTGCCGACGACCGTGGTGACCTCGCCGTGCTCCAGGTACCGCAGCGCGCTGGTCTCGGAGTCGACCATCCACAGCCGGTCGCCGTCCGCCGCGAGCCCGGACGTCTGCGCGAAGAAAGCGCCTTCCGCGGGCCCGTCGTTGATGCCCTCGACGGTGGTGCCGGCGAGCCTCCGGACGGTGCCGGACGCGGGGTCGAAGAAGCCCAGCGTGTGGTTGCCGGCCATGGCGATGGCGACGCCGCCGTTCCACCAGGCCACGTCCCACGGACTCGTCAGCTCGATCTTGTCGGCGGGCCCGTCGGTCTCGCCGTCGCGCCACTGTTCCCCGGTGCCCGCGAGGGTCGTGACCTCGCCGGTGTCGAGGTCGAGGCCGCGCAGCAGGTGGTTGACCGTGTCCGCGACGACGACCTGGTTGGTGCCGGGGATCAGGGTGAGGCCGGCGGGCTCGGAGAAGGTGGGGTTGAGGCCGTCCTGCCTGCCGCGTTCGCCGGTGCCGAAGCGGCGGAGGACGGTCTCGCCGTCCGCCTCCAGTTCGACGACGCTGTGGTGGGCAGAGTCGCTGACGAGGATCGTGTTCCGCGGCGTGACGATGGCCTTGGCGGGGAAGCGGAGCGTGGTGTTCTCGGGCTCCGGCGCCTGGTACGGCCCGGTGCCGCGGTGCAGCGTGCCCTTCTCGTCGTGCTCCTCGACGAGTTCCTTGATGATCGTCCGGAGGGCCTCGACGTGCCCCTCACCGGCGGCGACGTGCACGACGTAGCCCTCGGGGTCGATCAGGTCCAGCGTCGGCCACGCCTTCACGGCGTAGTTCTGCCACGTGGTGAGCTCCGGATCGTCCAGCACCGGGTGGTGCACCCCGTAGCGTTCGACGGCGGCCTTGAGCGCGTCCGGGTCGGCCTCGTGGACGAACTTCGGCGAGTGCACGCCGATCGTCACCAGGACGTCCTCGAACTCCTCCTCGAGGGGACGCAGCTCGTCGAGGACGTGCAGGCAGTTGATGCAGCAGAACGTCCAGAAGTCGAGCAGCACGATCTTGCCGCGCAGGTCGGTGAGTTTGATCTGCTCGCCGCCTGTGTTCAGCCAGCCGCGTCCCACCAGTTCGGGGGCGCGGACGCGGGCACGGCGCTTGGGGGTGCTCACGGCCGTATCCAACACTGTGGACGCTCGGGCTGTTCCGGGGTCCACATGGTGGACCTCTTTCGTTTTGTTCGTTTTGAGCTAGCATGAACACATGACGGCAGGCGGGAGTGAGCGAACGGTGCTGCCTCCGGCGCGGCCGGAGAGCTTGTCCGCCTGGGTCGCCGCGCTGACTCGCTCAGGGAACGAGACCGCCGCACTCGTCGCACCCGACGGCACGCATCTCCCGCTGCCACAGGAGATCTTCGACGTGCTCCGAGACGTCGTGTTCGCGATGTCGCGAGGTTTGGCGATCACGGTCGCCCCTCAGCACACCATTCTCACCACCAGCGAAGCCGCACATCTGCTGGGCGTGTCCAGGCCGACCTTGGTGCGACTGCTGGAAGCGGGCGAGATCCCGTACGAGCGGCCCAACCGGCATCGGCGAGTCCGTCTGGCGGACCTCCTCGCCTACCAGGACCGTTCCCGCAGGGCACGCGCCGCCGGACTGGACGAGATGGTCCGCGACGGTGAGGACGGCGGCCTTTACGACCTTCCGTTGGAGACGCCGTTCGAACGGTTGCCGACGAACGACGACCTCAGGTGATCAGTGCTTCCCGTCTTCATCGACACGTGCGTCCTTACTTAAGCCCTACCTCTGCGACACGCTGCTGACGATCAGTGAGTGCGGCGTCTACCGTCCGCTCTGGTCCACCGATGTGCTGGCCGAGCTTGATCGAAACTTGCGCAAACGAGGCGCCTCCGAACACCAGGTGGCTCACAGGCTCGGACAGATGCGACGACACTTTCCCGACGCCGAGGTGACCGGGTACCAGCACCTCGTCGAGGCGATGGAGAACGATCCCAAGGATCGGCACGTTCTCGCGGCAGCCGTGTGCGGCGGGGCCGAATTGCTGATCACCGAGAACCTGAAGGGCTTTCCTGCTGCCGCCGTCAGCAGGTTCGACATCGAGGTGCTGCACCAGGACGAGTTCCTGCTCGATCGACTCGATCTCGCCCCGGAACTGGTGATCGCAGCCCTCCGGCGCCAGGTG
The DNA here is from genome assembly GCF_024125735.1 of Lentzea sp. HUAS12. NCBI lineage: Bacteria > Bacillati > Actinomycetota > Actinomycetes > Pseudonocardiales > Pseudonocardiaceae > Lentzea > Lentzea sp. HUAS12. The sequence goes on along the minus strand of NZ_CP099738.1, from coordinate 7,212,384 downwards.
TCCCGGCACAGACGAACGCCGCGCACCGTCGATGACCTGCTCGACATCCTGGCCAACGAGGGTCACCGCTGCAGCGGGTTCGCCGATGCGCTTCGCAGCGCCGGAGCGTTCGGCACTTGGAGAAGTTGACCTGCTGGCAGCGGAACGTCAGGCGAGGAGAACGGCCTTCAGGTCGGCGATGCTCTGCCGCCACTGCGGCCCGTACTCCGTCTCGTCCCACAGCTCCGCGAGCTCCGACTCCATCCCCAGCACCCGGTCCAGCGCCTGAGCCGCAAGCGCCCGCAGGTCTTCCGGCAGAGGCGGCAGCAGCTCGTCGGGGCCGTACGCGGTGGTGACCGGTGTGCCGCCCGGCAGCTGTGCGGCGATCAGCGCGGCCGAGGCCACGGCCTGGCACGCCTCGTAGCTGTCGAGGAACTCGTCGGACTCGATCGTGCTGGTCAGCGCGGTGCGGATGATGGCCTCGCGCTCCGCTTTCGCCGCGTCGTCCAGCTTGCCGGAGAAGTCCGCGGCGGTGTCGTTGTCGAAGTGTCCGACGTCCCAGGTGCCCATGGCGGTGATCATGACACCCGGCACCGACAATTCCGGGCGGGTCAGGGCAGCTTCAAGCCCGGCTTCTCGCCCTCGTCGAACACCGGCGCGACCCTGATCACCGCCTCCGAGAGGTCCACCTCGCCGCCCGCGAACCGCGCGCCCCGGAACGACACCTCGCCCGCGTTGAGTTCCGCGCCCTCGAACTTCACGCGGCCGCCGGTGAACCGCGCGCCGTGGAACGTGACCCGCGCGCCGCTGAAGGTCGCGCCGCCGAACCACACCTCGCCGCCGCTCACGCGCATGCCGTCGAACGACACCCGGCCGCCGGGGAAGCGCGCCAGGCTGAGCACCAGGTTGCCGCCGGTGACGTGGACGCCGGCGAAGTCCGCGGCGCGCAGCACCGCCCTGGTCAGGTGGAAGTCGTGACCCTGCCAGCTCACCGGGGCGCCGTCGCGCAGGTGTGCGGTGATGAGGCTGGTGACCGACAGGCGGACCTCGGTCTCCTCGTCGTGGTCCCACTCGGAGTCGAGCGACGGCTCGTACGGGATGCGGAGGTACGCGCACAGCACGTCGATGCACGTCTGGCGCTGCTCGGTCCACTCGTCGGCGAGCGACGCCATCGCGTAGAGGCCCGCCAGGCGGACGGTGGGCTTGTCGTGGCCGATCTGGGTGCAGGCGGTGGCGAAGCGCTCGTTGAGCACCTTCGCGTGCTCGCGCTTCTCGGCGGACTCGCTGATGCGTTGCTTGCGGTAGGCCACGACCAGGGCGACCACACCACCTACGCCGGCGACGACCGACAGTGCGATCTTGATGATGTCGACGCGCGTGTTCAGCGCGGTCGGCAGGCCCAACCCGAGCCACAGCAGTCCTGCCGCCGCGGCGAAGACCGCCAGGCCGATCAGCACCACCGCGCTGATGTGCGTCCGGATCGACCAGAGCTCGCGATCAGCCACGGCGCGAGCCTAGTGGCGCGCGTCAGGTGCTGGTGTCGTAACGGAAGATCACGCTGGGCGTGACGTCCGCCCAGTGCACGACCACGCGGGTCTGCCCGCCCTTGGTGTGCCGCATCGTCAGCGTGAGCGGGGACCACGTGCCGCCAGGCTCGGTGACGCCGGTCGACGTGCACGCGATGTCGCGGTCGCCCTCGCACTCCCAGCCCTCGCCGCCGACGGTCAGGTCGCCCTCGCCGTCCATGTCCTCGACGACGAACCGCAGCCGCGCGTCCGACTGCGGTGTGCTGCCGGTGTTGCGGGGTGTCAGCGTGAAGTCGACGGGCTGGCGGCGGTAGACGAACCCCATCTCCTCCGGGGAGTTCCGCCACTCGCGGACGCCCTGGGCGTCCGTCTTGATCTCGAACGGCTCCTGCAGCGGCGGAGTCGGCGGCATGGTGGTGGTCTCGCCCGTCGGGTCGGGGGACGTGGGGGGCGCGGGTGCGGCCTGGGAGGTGCAGGCGCCCAGCAGCAACGTCAGCGCCGTCACCGCGATGAGCCTCATGGACCCAGCGTAACGGCGTGGTGCTCGTCCGGCGCGTCCGCAGAGCGGGACGGTCGCCCGCGATACGCCATCAGCGTTCATGATGGAGGCAGACCGCCCGTCTGAACCTTTTCGCCGTGATCGGCGTAGAGGACGCCGGGAGGTGCGTGATGGTGGAGTACCTGGTCGTCGGTGCGGGTCCGGCCGGCCTGCAGATGGGGCGCTTCCTGCACGGTGCGGGCCGCGACTACCTGATCGTCGAGGCGGGGCCGGAGCCGGCGGGGTTCTTCCGGAGGTTCCCCCGGCACCGCGTCCTGTCGACGGACGACAACTGGCTGTTCGACGGCGCGCCGTTCACTCGCTACAGCAAGCGGTCCTTCCCCGACGCGGACGACCTGGTGCGCTACCTGGAGGACTTCGCGCGGCCGTTGAACATCCGCTACGGCACGCCGGTCGACGACCTGGGCCGGTACCGGGCGCGGCACGTCGTCGTCGCCACGGGCAAGAAGCCGCACCTGCCCGCGATCCCCGGCATCGAACACGCCGAGACGTACGCGACCGCCAGCACCGATCCGACCGCGTACGCCGGGAGGCGCGTGCTGATCATCGGACGCGGGCACAGCGCGTTCGAGACGGCGGACAACCTGTCCGCCACGACCCGTCTCACGCACACCGTGGGACGGTCGGTGCAGCGGATCGTCAAGGAGGGCGACGAGTTCGTCGCGACCATCGACGGGACCGGTGAGCTGCGGTACGACGACGTCATCGCGTGCACCGGTTTCCGCCGGGACACCGCGCTCGACGCGCCGGGCGTGCACGTGCTCACCGGCGACTCGATCAAGGCGATCCGGCACGCCGCCAGGGCGTTGCACCGGTCGCTGGAGGCCGAGCACCACGGCGTGCCGTGGCCGCACCGCAAGCTGCGCAACCGTCCCGACTCGCTGGCGGCGACGATCGCCACACGCGCGGGGAAGATCCCGGACGGACTGGCGGACGTCGTTGTGCCGCAAGGACAACACGCGCTGCTCTACGACGAGATGCCCACGACCGAACGCAACGGGTTCGTCGTCACGAGCACGCAGGTGAGGCACTACCGGCGCAACGAGCTGATCGCCGTCGAACGCCGGTTGCACCGCAAGCCGCTGGAGAGGTTCTTCTCGCAGCAGCTCGCGGTGCCGTGCATCGCCTGAACCTCAGGCCGGCAGCGTGCGCTTGAGGAACTGCCCGGTGATGTCCCACGCGCGGTCGGCGGCGGCCTGGTCGTACCAGGGCCCGAGGTGGTTGAGGAACGCGTGGCCGGCGGGCTCCAGGTGGACCTCGGCGTTCTCGTGCTCCTCGGCGGCGTCCACGACGGCCTGGTAGCCGGTGATGAACGAGTCCTCGGTGCCGAAGTGGAACAGGATCGGGCAGGTCACCCGCCCGAGCGTGCCGATCTGGTCCGGCACGCCCGAGCCGTAGAACGACACGGCGGTGTCGGGGTCGGAGGCGACGGCGGCCGCGTAGGCCAGGGTGCCGCCGAGGCAGAAGCCGAGCACGCCGACGCCACCGGTGACCTCGGGCAGGCCGCGCAGGTACCGCACGGACGCGACGACGTCCTGCACGGCGAGCGGGAAGTCGAGGTTGCCGGTGACCTCCATCGACCTCGCGATGCCCGCCTCGTCGTGCTCACCCACCCAGCCCGGCTGGAAGCGGTGGAACAGCTCGGGCACGGCCACGACGTACCCGAGCGCTGCCAGCTTCTCCGCGACACCCCGCAGGTACCCGTCCAGACCGAAGATCTCCTGGACCAGCACGATGCCGGGCCCGGTCCCGGACTCCGGCAGCCAGAGCGGCAACGGCATCTCGTCAACTCGATGGGTCATGTCGCGATCTTGCCCGAGCGCCGGGGTCAGCCGCCTACGGCCACCGACGTTCCGGTGAGGCGCTCGGCCTCGGCCCACAGGCGCGCGGCCACGGCCTTGTCCCGCGCGGTCCGGGGCGTCGAGACGGGCCTGGTCGGACCCACGACCGCCCAGCGCGGCCCGTAGTAGCCGCCGGCGACCGCGCCGGGGTCGGCCGTCGCGTACAGGAGCGGTTCGGTGCCCTGCTCGACCCCTTGCGAGGGAACGACCTTGTAGCCGATGGACTCGATGAGACCGGGCTTGCCGCCGTTCAGGCGCGGGCCCGAGGTCATCAGGTTGGTGCGGGTGTAACCGGGGTGCGCGGCGACCGACAGCAACGGCCAGTCCCGTTCGGCCGCCAGGTCCGCGAGGTGCAGCGTCATCAGCAGGTTGGCGAGCTTCGTGCGGGAGTAGGTCAGCGTCGGGCTGTAGCGGCGACGTCCCTGCAGGTCGTCGAAGTCGATGCGGCCGCGGTACGCGGCGCCGCTGCTCATGGTCACGACTCGGGGCGCGGGAGCGGCCAGCAGCAACGGCAGCAGCCGCACGGTGAGGGCGAACGGGCCGAGGAAGTTGCTGGCCAGCTGGAGCTCGAAACCGTCGGCGGTCTCGGTCCGGGCGGGCACGTTCATCACGCCCGCGTTGTTGACCAGCACGTCCAGCGGCCTGCCGTCGGCGAGCAGGCCCTCGGCGAACGCGCGCACCGACGCCTGGTCGGCCAGGTCGAGCCGCCGGACCTCCACCCGAGCGCCGGGGTGCGCGGCCAGGACCTCCGCCTTCGCCTGCTCGCCCTTGGCCTCGGTGCGCACCGCGAGGACCACGTCCGCCCCGGCTCCTGCCAGGCGCTTGGCCGCCTCCTTGCCCGTGCCGCTGTTCGCGCCGGTGACGACGATCCGCTTGCCGTGCTGGTCAGGAACCTCGTACATCGCGACCCCTCGTTAAGTACTGCCGGTCTCTTATGCACCCAACATAACGGACCGACGGTCTCTTAGTAAAGTACCGCTGGTCTGTAACATGCGGGCATGAGCTTCCAGCGGGCGCGCACCGACGAGCAGCGCGGCGAACGGCGGCGGCAGATCCTCGCCACCGCGGCCGCCATGCTCACCGAGATGCCGGTCGCCGGGCTGACCCTCACCGCGCTCAGCCGCCGGGTCTGCCTGGCCAAGGCCAACGTCCTGCGCTACTTCGAGTCGCGCGAGGCCGTGCTGCTGGCGCTGCTGGAGGCGGAGGTCGCGGACTGGATCACCGAACTGGAGTCCGCGCAGGCCGCGGACGGCGGCTCGGCCCGGGAACGCGGAGACCGGTTCGCCGAGCTCCTGGCGACCTCGCTGGCACGTCGCCCGGTGCTCTGCGACCTGATGAGCGCGCAGTCCACGGTGCTGGAGCACAACATCTCCGCCGAGACCGCGCTGCGGCACAAGCGCACCGTGCACGGCTACCTGGAGGTGCTCGTCCGGTTCACCGCGGGGCACCTGCCCGAACTGGGCGACGAGGACGCGGCCGCCCTGATGCAGTCCGTCATGCTCGTCGCGGTCGCCGCCTGGCCGGCCAGCCGTCCCCCGCAGGCGGTGCTCGACGCCTACGCCACCGACCCGGCCCTGGCCGTGATGTGCGTCGACTTCGCGGACGTCGTGCGCCGCACCGCCGCGGTGACCGTGTCGGGTCTTCTCGCCCGCGAGCGCCAGCCCCGATAATCGCCCGATGATCAGGCTGATCGCGACCGACCTCGACGGCACGCTGCTCCAGCCCGGCGGGGTGCTGAGCGACCGCACGCGCGCCACGCTCCACGCCGTCGACGCGGACGTCGTGGTCGTCACGGCGCGACCGCCGCGGTTCGTGCAGGACCTGGAGCTCACCGGCACGGCGATCTGCTCCAACGGCGCGATGATCTACGACCTCACGAACCGCGAGGTGACGCACGCGCAGACGGTGCCGCTCGACGTCGTGCGCAAGGTGTCGGAGGCGTTGGCCGAGGTCATCCCGAACGTCGGCATCGCGGTCGAGACCGGCATGGAAGTCCTGTCGGAGCCTGGTTTCCAGGGCTTCGGACCGAAGAATCCACACAGGACGCTGGAGCTGCTCGACCACGTCCTCGAGGAGGCGCACCAAGTCGTGCAGATGCTCGCGTGGGCGCCGGACGCCGAGGCCGACCACATGATGGAGATCGCGCGGGAGGCCGTCGGGCAGCACGTCTCCGTCACGCACTCGGGCGGCCTCGGGCTGCTGGAGATCAGCCCGCCGGGCGTCTCGAAGGCCGCCACCCTCGAATCCCTCTGCGGCACAAGGGGAATCGGCAAGCACGAGGTCGTCGCGTTCGGGGACATGCCGAACGACCTGTCGGTGCTCGGGTGGGCCGGCACGGCGTATGCGATGGGCAACGCGCACCCGCTCGTGAAGCAGGCCTGCACGAACCACGCGCCGCCGAACACCGAGGACGGCGTGGCTCAGGTCCTCGAAAGCCTCTTCAGGATCTAGGCACCGAGGTGGGTCCGGCCACCTCGGCTCCCAGGGCGACCACCCGACGCCGCAACTCGCGGTCGGCGGTCACCACCGTCACCTGACGTCCGGCGCCTTCGGCTCGCACCACCTCGACGATCGTGTCGTCGCCCTCGCCGGGAGCGGCGACGACACGGACGCCGTCGATCGAGGAAACGTTGCGCGCCTTGCCTTCGACGACGAGGACGACCTCCTCGTCACGGCCGCGCAGCGCGTCGCGGAGGCGTTCGGCCGCGGCCGCCCTGTCCCGCCACCACCCGTCGGGGACCGACCCCACGACGTTGGCTGCGTCGACCACGAGCAACGGCTTCACGCCTCCAGCGTGCCTCAGCCCCGGCGGGCGCGCAGTTCGTCCAGCGAGTCCGGACCCTCGTCCACGGCAAGTGCCGCAACGGGGGCAGCGGACACGCCGGCCCAGCGCAGCACGGCGGCGGTGGCGGCGGCCCGTTCCTTCTCGGGCAGCTTGGCGATGTTCGCGCCGTGGTTGCCGCCGGGAACCGTGTACGACAACGAGTCGCGCGTGCCGCGGCCGAGGCGGAACGGTTCCGCGCTCCACGGGTCGTTCTGGCCGTTCACGAACAGCAGCCGCGAACCCTGGTGGCGGACCCACGTGTCGATGTCGCGCATCGCGGAACGGTCGAAGCGCGGGAACCCGATGTCCGGCGACACCATAGAGCGCGGCACCGAGGAACCGGGGTAGCGCAGCAGGTCGCGCACGGCCGACTCGTCCGCTTCGGGCCAGCCGAGCTGCGTGCCCGCCTGGTAGTAGTACGCCGTGTAGGGCGCGACGCCCGCGTCGGTGTAGAAGTCCCAGCCCACGGTCTGCTCGATGAACTTCCACAGGTCGTCCACCGAGGCGCCGTCACCGGGCACCAGCGCGCACTGCTCCTGCGTGCCGTACTGCCAGAACGTGAACGGCGTGTCCAGCACCAGGATCTCCAGCGCCTTGTGGGCGTTGCCGAACTGCTCGTAGGTGTAGCCCTTCGCTTCGAGCCTCGCCACGAACTCGTCGCGCTGCTGGAGGATCTGCCGTTGGACGCCTTCGAGCCGTCGGTTGCACGTCGGGTCGTTGCCGACCTCGCGGATGAACTCGCCGTAGACGTCGCGGTCGTTCACCACGTCGTTCGGCGCCACGTACGCGATGGTCGCGTCGACGTCGCGCGGAAAGTAGCGGCGGTGGTAGATCGACGTCATGCCGCCCTTGCTGGCACCCGTCGAGAGCCACTTCGCGCCGTAGATCTTCTTGAACGCGCTGACGATCCGGTGGTGGTCGTTCGCGGCCTGCCAGATGTTCAGGTCGTCCCAGTCGGCCGGGGCGGGGCGGGACGGCGGGAAGAACCGCTGCTCGACGCTGATCTGGTTGCCGTCGACGAGCCGGGCGGGCTCGGACGCGCTGACCGAGCCGGGCAGGTTGTAGCCGGTGGTGTGCAGCACCATCGGCTTCGACTCCGCCTTGTGCAGCAACGAGAAGCGCTGCTCGAACTTCGTGCCGCGCGGCTTGCGGTGGTCGGCGGGCTGCTGGATGCCGAGGACGAACGTCCGCGCGGTGCCGGACGTCCCCTCGCTGATGATCCGCACGCCGGGGACGGCGGCGACGCGGTCCTTGATGTCGGGGGCGGCGGACGCCACGGCGGCGGTGGCGGCGACCTGCGCCGATGCCAGGCCGAACGCCAGCAGGGAGCGTACGAGTCTGTTCACCGCACCAAGCTATTGAGCCCGCACGCCCCGCCGGACCGGCCGATCGTCGGGCTTATTCGAAGCTCGCGAAGTAGGACGCCGCCATGTCCTTGTCCCCGTGCCCGCCGTCGACCGCGCGCTTCAGGCGTTCGGCGGAGGCCTGCGCGACGTCCAGCCGCACCTTCGCCCGGTCCGCGGCCTCGGCGACGAGCAGGGCGTCCTTCAGCGCGTTCTCGACGGTGAAGGCGGGCTCGAACGAGCGGGCGATGATCGCGCCGCCCTTCATCTGCAGGTACGGGGTGTCGATGGCGCCGCCCGAGATGGCCTCGAGAAGCAGCTTCGGGTCGAGTCCGGACGCCTCGGCCAGTGACACGGCCTCGCCCACCGCGGCGGTCAGGGCGAGCACCCAGCTGTTCGCGACCAGCTTCAGCTTCGACGACGCCCCGGCCTCGCCGATCCACATCGTGCGGGCGCCGATCACGTCGAACACGGGCTGCACCCGCGAACGCAGTTCCTCGGCGCCGGACGCGAGCACGACGAGCTTGCCCTCGGCGGCGGGCTTCGTGCTGCCGAGCACGGGGGCGTCCACGAACTCCAGCCCGAGCGAGCGGGCGAGCGCGATGTGGTCCTCGGTCGCGTCGATGCCGACCGTGGACGCCTGGATCCACACGGCGTCGTGCGGCAGTGACGGCGCGGCGGCCTGGATGGCCGAAGTGACCGCGGGGCCGTCGTTGAGGACCGTGAGCACGACCTCGACGCCCTCGACGGCCTCCGCGGGGCTGCCGGTGACGGTGGCGCCCTTCGAGGCGAGCGGTTCGGCCTTGGCACGCGTGCGGTTCCATACCCGGACGTCGTGTCCGGCCGCGGCGAGGTTGGCTGCGATGGGGGCACCCATGAGGCCGGTGCCGAGCACGGCGATCTTCATGTCCCCCAGCAAACAAGAAACCTCGCGGTGCTGCCAGGTCGGGGGTCCGACAGCACCGCGAGGTCAACAGTGACATCGGCGGACCGACGTGCGCTGTTACAACACCATCATACTGTGGCGTGGATCACGTTTAACAGAATGAAACCCCTGGAGCGCGGGAGGTGCTCCAGGGGTTCCCGTTGGGGAGGCACTCGCGACGGGGCGCCGCGCGAGTGCCGGGTCTTCGAAAGTCAGCGCAGGGTGGTGACCTGAGCCTGGGCGATGGCCATCAGCTCGTGACGCATGGACGGGGTGGTCGCCATGTCGATCGCGCGAGCCACGGCCTTCCGGTTGCGCGCCTCGGCACGACGGGCGCGGAGCTTCGCTGCGAAGTTCATCTCGGTCTGCACTTCCCTCTTCGAGGTCTTGTTGGCTGGTGACTCAAGTATGCACCTTCGTAGGCGTAAACGCACGCGATTGTCCGGTGAGGTGGCGCACATGCCGATGAATCATCGGCCGACAACGTGGACAGCCGGACAACGACGGGTAACCGCCATCACTCCTCCCGGCCGAGCAGGAAGCGCCCGAAGTGCGGCACGGTGAAGGCGATCTGCCCCCGTTCCGCGCTGTAGACCAGGCCTTTCTTGATGAGCGAGTCCCGCGCGGGTGACAGCGACGAGGGCTTGCGGCCGAGGTGGTCGGCCACCTGGGCGGTGTTGACGCCCGCATCCTTTCCGTCGGTCAACTCGGCCATCGACCGGAGATACTCGCGTTCAGCGGGCGTTGCACGCTCGTATCGGGAGCCGAAGAAGCCCACGGCCAGCTCCGCGTCGGCCTCCGGAGCCGCCACCGAGACGTCCAGCGCGGTGATCGGGTCGGCCGGAGCGGCGTCCCAGGCGGCCTTGCCGTAGGCCTGGATGAAGTACGGGTAGCCCCCGCTCGCGTCGAAAAGGGCGTCGAGCGCCTCGTCGGTGATGCCCGCGTCCTCGCGTTCGACCGGGGCCAGCACGGCGCGGTCGGCGTCCTCGCGGCTGAGCCGGTCGATGCGGACGTAGCGGAAGAGGCGTTCCGAGTACGACTTGCTCGCACTCAGAACCGCGGGCAGGTGGGGCAGGCCGGCACCGACGACCACGAGCGGCGCGCCGATCTGCGAGAGCTCGTGGCAGGCCGCGCACAACGCGCTGATGTCGTCCGGCTTGAGGTCCTGCATCTCGTCGATCAGCAGCGCCACGCCCGTGCCGACGTCCTGCGCCAGCTCGGCGACGTCGGTGAAGAGCTCGACCAGGTCGATCTCGATGTCACCGGAGTCCGCGCGGCCGGACGCGGCGGGCACGTCGATGCCCGGCTGCCAGCGGTCGCGCAGCTTGGCGCCGTCGGGGGCGGCCCTGAGCGCGAACGCCTTCAGAATGCCGAGGATCGCCTCGACCCGGTCCGGCGCGCGGTGCCGCACCGCGAGGTCGCGGATCGCCCGGTGCAGCGCGGCGCTCAAGGGCCTTCTGAGGTCGGCGTCGGGCCTGGCCTCGACCTTGCCGGCACCCCAGCCGCGTTTCACGGCCATCGACCGCAGCTCGCCGAGCAGCACCGTCTTGCCGACCCCGCGCAGTCCCGTCAGCACGAGGCTGCGTTCGGGACGGCCGCGGGCCACGCGTTCGAGCACCACCTCGAACGCACCGACCTCTTTGTCCCGGCCGGCGAGCTCAGGAGGCCGCTGGCCTGCACCGGGAGCGAACGGGTTGCGCACCGGGTCCATGGCTCGCACCGTATCCGCGTTTCTAGGACCCGCCTTAGAGACGCGCAGACTCGCGTCGAAATGCGGCCGGATGCCGCTCTCTAAGTTTATCTAGTGATTGAGCAATAGAGTCGAATAGTTGCGGATGGTGTGCCGTGCCGGTTGGCTGACACACGTGGCTGAAGTCGTGACGAAGGGGACAGGCGAGGTCGAGCGCACCGCCGACCGCGCGCAGGTCGACGTGACGTTCGAGGCGCTCGGCGCCGAACGCTCCGAGGCGGTGAGCACGCTCAACCAGCGCATTTCCACGATCGAGCCGCTGCTCGAGGAGTTCGAGGTGCGGTCGCGGCAGCTGTCCGCGCACGACAACTGGGACAACAACCAGCGCGTCGGCAGCCGCGCGTCGCAGCAGTACGTGATCTGGGTGAAGGACCTCGACCGCCTCGACGCGCTGCTCGGCGAACTCGTCCAGGCCGAGCCGTCCTGGATCAACGGTCCGTCGTGGGCGTTGGTCGACGACGGCGAGGCCATCCGTGAGGCGCAGCGGGAGGCTGTCGCCGATGCGCTGCGTCGCGCCGAGGGGTACGCGTCTGCCCTGGGGCGGCGGCTCGGGCCGTTGCTGCGGATCGGCGACACGGAGGGCGGCGCGCACTACCAGCCGCGAATGATGAGCGGTGCGGCGTCGTTCGAGATGGCCGGGCCCGCCGGGATGGTGGACCAGCTGAACCTGAAGGCGCAGCAGATCACCGTGTCCGCGTCGTGCACGGCCGCGTGGTCGTTGCTCGACTGACGGCCGTAGTCCTGAGGTCTGACCCGCGGATCATGCCGCGGTGCGATCCGCGGTGACGGCGTCGATCCATACCGTGCCGATCCATGCGGAACTTGTTGATCGGCATGGTCGTCGGGGCGGCGGTGATGGCGTCCATCGCGCCCGCGCACGCGATCATCGGCGGGGAGACGGCGACCGGGGAGCACACCTGGATCGCCGACCTGGGGCACGACGACAACGGGCACGGGTGCGGTGGCGGGCTGGTCGCGCCGCGGTGGATCGTGACGGCGGGACACTGCCTGGGGCGGGCCGCGGTCGGCACGTCGGTCCGGGTCGGGTCGAACGACCGGCTCGAAGGCGGCAGCGTCGTCGCGGTCGCGAGCGTGCACAAGGGCGACCACGGCGACATCGGGCTGGTCGAGTTGGAGAAGCCCGTCGCCGAGACGCCCGCACTGGTCGGTCCGATGCCGGTGTCCGGGCCGATCCGGTTGCTCGGCTGGGGCATGGACGCGCAGGAGAACCCCACCTCTCCGCGGCACCTCAAGCAGCTCGACACCGAGGTGCTCGGGCAGTGCGGCGGGAGCGACGAGATCTGCGTGAAGCAGTCCGCCGAGGCCGCCGTGTGCCACGGTGACTCGGGGACGCCCGCGATCGTCGACGGCAGGGTGGTCGCGGTGACGAGTCGCGGGCCGATAGGGCCGTGTGGCGCCGAAGGCTGGACCGTCTACACGGCCGTGGCGCCGCATCAGGCCTGGATCGACAGCACGATCGCTAACCCTCGTCGAGAGACTCCATCGCGTGCTGCACCGCGGCCGCGTCCCGATCGTCCGGTCGGGCCTTGAGCCACCGCCTGAGCCACTCGACGCGCCGCCGGGCCGCCGCGGCCAGCGTCAACGTGATGTAGGCGCGGCGTTCCCACTCGCGGGCCGACCTCATGGCGTCGGCGGCCGGCCGCCACTCGTCGCGCATCGTGCCGGTGAGGGCGCGTGCCAGCACCGGATCTCTCTCGGGATCGACTTGCAGGTCGTGCATGCGCCCCCCACCCCCCAGTACCGCCACGCCGCGGTCCAGTGAGTGTGCATGAGGGGCCCTCGGCTTCGGCAAGCCTTGGTGCGTCACCGTTCCAGAATCGCAGTGATCCCCTGGCCGCCGGCCGCGCAAATGGACACGAAACCGCGTCCACTTCCCTTCTGGTGCAGCAACTTGGCGAGGGTCGCGACGATGCGGGCGCCGGTGGCGGCGAACGGGTGGCCTGCCGCGAGCGACGAGCCGTTGACGTTCAGCTTCGCCCTGTCGATCTCGCCGAGCTCCTTCTCCCAGGCCTTCAGCGTCGCCAGCACCTGGGACGCGAACGCCTCGTGCACCTCGTAGAAGTCGAAGTCCTGGAGTGTGAGGCCCGCCTTGTCGAGCATGCGCGGTGCGGCGTGCACGGGTGCTATGAGCAGGCCCTCGCCGCCGTGCACGTAGTCGACGGCGGCGGTCTCGGCGAACGTCAGGTACGCGAGCACGGGCAGGTTGCGCGCGGCCGCCCACTCCTCGGTCGCGAGCAGGACCGCGGAGGCGCCGTCGGACAGCGGGGTCGAGTTGCCGGCGGTCATCGTGTCGCCGAAGACGGGCTTGAGCTTCGCGAGCTTCTCCACGCTGCTGTCCGGGCGGAGGTTCTGGTCGCGGGTCAGGCCGAGGTACGGGGTGACGAGGTCGTCGAAGAAGCCCTCGTCGTAGGCGCGCGCGAGGTTGTGGTGGCTGCGCGCGGTGAGTTCGTCCTGGTCCTCGCGCGTGATGCCGTACTCGGCGGCGGTGACGGCCGCGTGCTCGCCCATCGACATGCCGGTGCGCGGTTCGCCGTTGCGCGGCAGGTGCGGGACGACGTGGCTTGGGCGCAGCTTCGTCAGGAGGCTGATCCTGCGGGTGCGGTTGAACTCCAGCAGGAGCTTGCGGAAGTTCTCGTTCACGCCGATCGGCGCGTCGCTGGTGGTGTCGACGCCGCCCGCGATGCCCGCCTCGATCTGGCCGAGCGCGATCTTGTTGGCCACGGCGATGATCGCCTGCAGGCCGGTACCGCATGCCTGCTGGAGGTCGTACGCGGGCGTTTCCGGGCTGAGCCTGCTGCCGAGAACGGACTCGCGGACGAGGTTGAAGTCGCGCGAGTGCTTGAGCACGGCGCCCCCGACCACCTCACCGAGGCGTTCACCCTGCAGGCCGAAGCGGCTCACCAGGCCGTCCAGCACCGCCGTGAACATGTCCTGGTTCGACGCGGTGGCGTACGGGCCGTTCGAGCGGGCGAACGGGATGCGGTTGCCGCCGATGATCGCTACTCGCATGCCGCCATACTACCTACTAGCGGGTAGACTTACTAGCGAGTAGGTTGTGGTTCGTGGACAGGTACCAGAAGTTCGCAACGTCGGGGCTCGGCCGTCAGCTCGTGCGCAGGCTTGGCCTGCCGGACCCGTATCCGCTGCGCCGCGACGCCGCGCTGGCCACACCGGTGCTCGTCGGTGGCGCCACCCGGCTGCCCTTTCTGAAGCAGCTGGAAACAGGGCCTGCCCCGTACGGCGCGCTGGTGTTCGACGCGTCGGAGCTCTCGTCCGCCTCCGACCTGCGGCAACTGCACGAGTTCTTCCACCCGGCGATCACGCAACTGGGGCCGTGCGGGCGGGTCGTCGTGATCGGGCGGTCGCCGGACTCCGTGGCGCAACGGGCGTTGGAAGGCTTCGTGCGATCGGTCGGCAAGGAGCTGCGCCGCGGTGGCACGGCGAACCTCGTGTACGTGGCGGACGGAGCCGAGGACGGGGTCGAGTCGACGCTGCGGTTCTTCCTCTCCGGACGGTCCGCGTACGTGTCCGGGCAGGTCGTGCACGTCTCCGGGAACGCCGCTCCGGCCACGCTGAAGGGCAAGGTCGCGCTGGTCACGGGCGCCTCGCGGGGTATCGGCGAGGCGATCGCGGCCACGTTGGCCCGCGACGGCGCGCACGTGGTCTGCCTCGACGTGCCCGCGGCGGGCGACGAGCTGTCGAAGGTCGCGAACTCCCTCGGCGGGTCCGCGTTGCAGCTCGACATCACCGGCGACCCCGCCCGGCTGACCTCGTACCTGCTGGAACGGCACAGTGGCGTCGACATCGTCGTGCACAACGCCGGCATCACGCGCGACAAGACGCTGGCGCGCATGGACTCCTCGCAGTGGGACTCGGTGCTGGAGGTCAACCTCGCCTGCCAGGAGCGGGTCAACGACGCGTTGCTGCACGACGGCGTGCTGCGCGGCGGTGGACGGATCATCGGGGTGTCGTCGATCGCCGGGATCGCGGGCAACCGCGGCCAGACCAACTACGCCACGTCGAAGGCGGGCGTGATCGGCATGGTGCAGACGCTCGCGCCCGTTCTCGCGGCTCGGGGCGCCACGATCAACGCCGTGGCACCCGGTTTCATCGAGACGAAGATGACGGCCGCGGTGCCGTTCGCGACGCGCGAGGCCGGGCGGAGGATGAACAGCCTGTCGCAGGGCGGGTTGCCGGTCGACGTCGCGGAGACCGTGGCGTGGTTCGCGTCGCCCGGCTCCGGTGGCGTGAACGGCAACGTCGTGCGGGTGTGCGGCCAGATGCTGCTGGGGGCCTGATGCTGCTGCGCGCCGCCCTCACGTCGTTCCGGCGCGGCGAAACGCTTGCCGCGCAACCGGTGTCGGCCTCCGTCGACGTCTCGCTGAAGCACCTCGCGGCCTACAACTCGGTGTGCGGCTTCGGTTTGCGCGACGCGTTGCCGTTGACCTACCCGCACGTGCTCGGGTTCCCGTTGCAGATGAGGCTGATGTCCGGCACCGGGTTCCCGTTCCCGCTGCCCGGCCTGGTGCACGTGGCGAACCGGATCACGCAGTCGCGTCCGCTGACCGCGGACGAGCCGCTGGAGATCACGGTGTCCGCGCGGGATCTGCGGCCGCACCCGCAGGGCACGCAGGTGGACGTGGTGACGTCGGTTTCCGGTGTCTGGGAAGGCGTTTCGACCTACCTGCGACGCGGCGGCGGCTCGTCCGGTCCCGGCGAGAAGCTGGACCGGCCGACCGGCTCGGCGGTGTGGCGCGTGCCCGCGGACATCGGGCGGCGCTACGGCGCGGCGTCCGGCGACCGCAACCCGATCCACCTGCACCCGTTGAGCGCCAAGGTGTTCGGCTTCAAGCGAGCGATCGCGCACGGCATGTGGACGAAGGCCCGGTGCCTGGCCGCGCTGGAGGGACGGCTGCCCGAGGCCGTGACGGTCGACGTCCGGTTCAAGAAGCCGCTGCTCATCCCCGGTCGCGTCGAGTTCTCGGCGAGCGAGAACGGCGGCGGCTGGGAGTTCGCCGTGTGGGGCAAGGGCCCCCACCTGCTCGGCTCAACGTCGTGACGGTGGATGCCAGACGTTGCCGTCGACCAGGTCGCCGAACCCCATCCAGACGAGGTTCATGAGGCGGGCCGCCACGACGCCGGCGGGTTCCTCGGGGTGGTCGAGCCACCAGTCCGCGAGCGACTCGCCGGCCCCGACCAGCGCGGCGGCCAGCGACTCGGCCTCGAGCTTGGTCGCCGGAGCCTTCGTCGACTGGGTCAGCAGCGCCGCGACCAGCGACACCGCGCGAGCGCGCATGTCCATGAGCTCCACCGCGAACGGACCGCCCTGGTTGGACGCCTGCCGGTGCAGCACCTGCCAGCTCGCCCGGTTCTCCCCGACGAACCCGAAGAACGCCCGCAGGCCGCTCCACAGCTGCACGTCGGGTTCCTGGTCGGGCTCGACGCCCGTCGCGATGGCCTCCATCATGCGGGTGGCCTCACGCCGGATGCACGTCGCGAACAGCTCCTCCTTGGAGCCCAGGTAGGCGTACAGCATCGGCTTCGAGATGCCCGCGACCTCGGAGATCTCGTCCATGGAGGCCGAGTGGAAGCCGAGCCGCGAGAACACGTCGACGGCGGCGTCCATGATCTGCCGCTCACGCACGGCGCGTGGCAAGCGCTTGGCTCGACCTTCTGTGCGCATCACTACCCCTCGGTTCGAAGCCGCAAGATTATCCGATCGGCTTGCCGCTCTATCTACTCATCAGTAGTCTTACTCGCGAGTAGGTACCAGGAGGTGTCCCACCATGACGCTCGACCTCAGCACCGAGGCGATCGCGAAGCTCAGCCCGGCCGAGCTCATCAGCACGCTGGAGAAGACCTCGCCGGACGACCCCGCCCTGAAGGACGTCGACATCGACGTCATCGCCCGCGGGATCGACCCGAAGAAGCTGGGCAAGGACGACTTCGCGGCGCTGCTGCGGGCGTTGGGCAGGCTGGCGGACGGCGGCGCCGACCTCGACCTGTCGAAGATGGACCCGTCGAACTTCGCCCGCATCATCTCGCGCGCCTCGAAGGACCAGATCGAGGCCGTCGTCGCCGACGAGGCCCTGCGCGTGCGCGTGCTGGACGAGGTGTTCCGGCGCATGGAGGTCCACTTCCGGGCGGACCGGGCCGGCGCCACCAAGGCGGTCGTGCACTTCCACGTGCTCGAAGACGTGTACGAGGCCATCATCGAGAACGCCGAGTGCACCATCAACAAGGGCGTGACGCGCGAGGCCCGCGCCATCGTGACGCTGACGCCCGCCGACTTCCTGAAGCTCGCGACCGGCAACGCCTCCGCCCCCGTGCTGTTCATGACGGGCAAGCTGAAGGTGAAGGGCGACCTGGGGTTCGCGGCCGGGTTCATGAGCCTGTTCAACATCCCGAAGGCCTGACGGAGAGGTTTTGCAGTGGGTGGCTTCTCGCTCGAGCTGAACGAAGACCAGACCGACCTGCGCGACTGGGTGCACGGTTTCGCTCGCGACGTGATCAGGCCGGCGGCCTCGGAGTGGGACGAGCGCGAGGAAACGCCGTGGCCGGTGATCCAGGAGGCGGCGAAGATCGGCCTCTACGGCTTCGAGGCCCTCGCGACCTGGTTCGCCGACCCCATCGGGTTGTCGTTGCCCATCGCCACCGAGGAGCTCTTCTGGGGTGACGCCGGCATCGCGTTGTCCCTGATGGGCACCGGTCTGGCCGTAGCCGGCATCTTCGCGGGCGGCGAGCCCGAACAGCTCGCCGAGTGGGTGCCGGAGTGCTTCGGCGACGAGTCGGACCCGAAGCTGGCCGCCTTCTGCGCCTCCGAACCGCAGGCGGGCTCGGACGTGGCCGGCTACCGCACGCGCGCCCGTTACGACGAGGCCACCGACGAGTGGGTGCTGAACGGCCAGAAGGCCTGGGCCACCAACGGCGGCATCGCGAACGTCCACGTGGTCACCGCCGTCGTCGATCCCGCTCTGGGCTCGCGCGGCCAGGCCGGTTTCATCGTTCCGCCCGGCACGCCGGGGTTGTCGTCGCCGGGCAAGATCAAGAAGCACGGCATGCGCGCCTCGCACACGGCCGACGTGTTCCTGGACGACGTGCGGGTGCCCGGGCGCTGTGTTCTGGGTGGCCGGGAGCGGCTGGAGGCACGGCTGGCTCGTGCGCGCGAGGGTCTTCGCGCGGGTGGTCAGGCCGCGATGGCGACGTTCGAGACCACGCGCCCGACCGTTGGGGCGATGGCCGTTGGTGTCGCACGGGCTGCCTACGACTACGCGCTGGAGTACGCGAAGGACCGCGAGGCGTTCGGGCGCAAGATCATCGAGAACCAGTCGATCGCGTTCGACCTCGCCAACATGCGGATGGAGATCGACGCGTCGCGGCTGCTGGTGTGGCGGGCGGCGTGGATGGGGCGCAACAACGTGCCGTTCACCGCGGGTGAGGGCTCGATGTCGAAGCTCAAGGCGTCCGAGGTGTCGGTGTGGGCCACGGAGCGGGCGATCCACATCCTGGGTGGGGCCGGGTACACCCGTGAGCACCCGGTGGAGCGGATGCACCGGGACGCCAAGATCTTCACCATTTTCGAGGGGACTTCGGAGATCCAGCGACTGGTGGTCTCGCGCATGATCTCCGGGATGCAGATCAAATAGAGGTGGTGGCCCGCCGTTCCCCTGCGCCGGCGGGCCACTCGCACCACGTTCCCGGTTCCCGGTTATGGCCCGGTAAACGGGCTGATGGCCCTAGGGTCGCAAGACATGAGACCGTCTCAGCTCCAGTGGGCATCGCTCCTGGTCGTCTTCGTCAACGCGGGTGTCGTCCTCGGCGGATTCGTGACCGGGAGCCCGGTGTTGCCGCGGGCGGCGAACGTCGTGCTGGTGGTGATCTCGGTGGTGCTCATGCTGGTGACGCGGGTGCTGGTCAAAGGCGGGTACAGCTTCGCCGGGATGCTGCGGCCGGCGTGGATGGCCGTGGTGTCCCTGGTCGCGTTCTTCAGTGGTGCCGTGCTCTTCGCGATCCCGTTGCTGACCGGGGAGCAAGACGGCGTGGTGAACCAGCTCGGCTGGGCCGGCCTCGCCCTCGCGTTCGCCGGCGGCACGCTCATGTACGCCGGCATCCGCCGGGGTGAGTCGGCTTAGAGCGGCAGGGCCAGGACCGCGCCGACGCGCTTGAGTTCGCGGCGGTGCACGGCAAGCAGAACCGTGTCGCTGGGGCGGCGGAAGTGCAGCACCACGAAGTTCGGGTGCGGCGGGTCGTGGTCGATGATCTGCTCGACGCGGCCCTCGTCGTCGCTGAAGACGATGCGCTCGTCCCAGATGATCTTGGTGGGGCCGAAGAACAGCTCGCCCTCGTGCCACTCGCCGTCGAGGAAGACGTCGCCGTCGCCGCGCGTGTGGTCGTCGCCCGACGGACCGAAGGCCTCTGCGAGAACTCCCCCGAGAATCTCGAAAAGCACTGACATGACGAACCCCCTTCGTTGCTAAAGGAACGAGCTGGGCGCCCAGCTGGTTCCCGTTGCAGGAGAAGGGCTAGCCGAACGGCTGGCCGGCTTCGCGCAGCCAGGCGCGCTCACGCGAGTGGTCCGGCATCGCGGGCCAGCCGTTGACCTTCGCAATCAGCACCCAGTACCGCTCGGCGCGGGGATCGGCGAAGTCGGAGAGTTCGCGCAGCTTCGCCACGAGGGTCTCGTCGTTCGGCAGGCCCAGTGCCTCCGCCCAGTTGGCGTTCACGCGGTCCACGACCTCGCGGGCCTGTGCGGACTCGGGCGCGATGCCGGCGTCAAGGGCTTCTTTCGCTTGGGCGATCGCGAAATTGAACGCCTCCATCTGGTTCTCCGAGCGCGGACCCATGTCCTCACCGTTGCGGCGGTACTCCTCGTGCTGCCGGGACATCCGCTTGACGGCAGCGCGGAAGTCCGGGTCCTGCACGAGCTTCGCGAGCTCGACCCACGCCTCCAACTGCTCGGTCGACGGGTCGTCCGGCAGCTCGATGCGCACGGACCGCATGTGCTGCTCGAACTGCGGGTCCATCTCGTAGGGGCCGAACACCTCCTCGAAGAAGTCGTCGAGGATCCGCTGGCGCTCCTCGTCCGACATGCGTGCCAACTCGTTCATCAGTTCCATCTCCCCTCCTTTGGCGACGGCGCGCAGCACGGCCCGCCTGAGCCGCAACGTCTTCATCTGCGCGTCGATCGCATCCGCGTGTGCACGCGCCACGTCGGTCACCGACACCTCGCGGGCCAGCACCTTGCCGGCCGTGGGCAGGTCCACGCCCAGGTCTCTGAGCGTGCGGACCAGCCTGAGCCTCGCGACCGCGTCGGCGTCGTAGGTGCGGTAGCCGCCGGTGGTCCTGTCCGCGGGCGGGATGAGGCCCGAGTCGGAGTAGAACCTGATGGTGCGGACGGTGAGTCCGGTCATCCTGGCGAGCTCGCCGATCTGGTAGCGCGTCACGGGACAACTGTGAACCCTCCAGTTGCTGGAGGGTCAACCTGAATAGGGCACGATCACCTGTGTGGGGTCGAACACCTGGCAATACGCGGCTGTGGGGGCACTGGCCGTGGTGTGGCTGCTGTTGCTCGCCCGGCGCTTGAAGCTGCCAGTTCGACGTCGCCGCAAGCGCGAGGCGCAATCGCCGGTCTGGGTGTCGATCATCGGCTGGCTGGTGGTCGCGCTGCTCGTGGCCGCGGCGGCGGGTGGTGGGCTGCTGTGGATCCTCGGCTGGCCGACGATGCCGAAGCAGGCCGCGTTCACCACGACCGAGATGCTGGACCTGCTGAAGATCGGGCTCGCGGTGGTCGCCGGGTTCGGTGGCGTGGTCGCGCTGGCGGTCAACTACCGCAAGCAGCGCGTCACGGAGGCAGCCCACACGCACGCGCTCAACCAGGAGGAACGCGAGCGCACCAAGCTGTTCAACGAACGCTTCAAGGTCGCCGCCGAGCTGCTGAGCGGTGAGCAGCCCGGCCTGCGCATCGCGGGCGTGTCCGCCATGGCCGGTCTCGCGGACGACTGGGAAGCCCAGCGGCAGACGTGCGTCGACGCGTTGATCGACCAGCTGCGGCTGCACGAGGACGACGCCCAGACGGCGAACAAGATCTTCCGCGCCCTGCGCGACCGGCTCGGCACGCATCGCGAGGCGGGACCGTGGTCGGAGCTGAACTTCGACTTCACCGGAGTCCGCTTCGTCGACGCCGACTTCAGCGAGCGCACGTTCACCGGTGCGGTCGTCCTCGACGGTGCCGAGTTCACCGGTGACCACACGTCGTTCGAACGCACCGCGTTCAGGAACACCACGTTGAGCTGCCACGGCACGACGTTCACCAACACCGAGGTGAACTTCCAGGACGCGTACTTCGACTTCGGGGCCATCGAGTTCGTCGGCTGCACGTTCGACCGGACGACCTTGAACCTGCATCGCCTGGACGCGCTCTACAGCAGGATCGACTTCTACCGCAGCACCTTCACCGGCAGCAGCGTCGTCGGGCACGACCTGACCCTGTCGCTGCCGGTGCGGGTGGAGCTGTGCACTTTCCTCGACAGCACCATCGACCTGCGCACGTTCGAGGCCGGCTTCCAAGCCGTGCGCTACGTCGGTGGGGAGCCCGGAGGACTCCCCACCGCGTCGAGCGAACTACCTCAGTAGGTCATCGCGATGCCCGGCTCGGCCAGCAGCGCGCCGACGTCGGCCAGGAACTGCGAACCCTGCTGCCCGTCGACCACGCGGTGGTCGAAGGAGAGCGCGAGCTGGCAGATCTTGCGGACCTTGATCTCGCCGTCGACCACCCACGGCATGTCGCGGATCGCGCCCAGGGCGAGGATCGCGGACTCGCCGGGGTTGAGGATCGGCGTGCCGGTGTCGACGCCGAAGACGCCGACGTTGGTGATCGTGATGGTGCCGTTCATCATGTCGGCCGGCGACGTCTTGCCGTCCCGGGCGACCGTGGCCAGCTCGTCCAGCGCGACCGCGAGTTCCTTCAACGACATGCGGTCGGCGTCGCGGACCTTCGGCACCACCAGGCCGCGCGGCGTCGCCGCCGCGATGCCCAGGTGGACGTAGTCCTTGTAGACGATCTCGTTCGCCGCGGCGTCCCAGGTGGCGTTGACGTCCGGCGTGCGGCGGGCCGCGAGGATGACCGCCTTGGCGCAGAACGCCAGCGGGGTCAGCTTCACGCCGCGGAACTCCGGCGCGTTCTTGAGCTTCGCGCGCAGTTCCATCATCGGGGTCACGTCGACCGTCAGGAACTCGGTGACGTGCGGTGCGGTGAACGCGCTGTCGACCATCGCCTGGGCGGTGGCCTTGCGGACGCCCTTGATGGGCACCCTGCGTTCACGCGTGCCGTTGTCCACATAGGAGGCGGCAGCTGCCGCCGGAGCGGCGGGGGCGGAGACGGCGGTTTCGACGTCCTCGCGGGTGATGACGCCGCCGGGGCCGGAGCCCGTCAGGACGTGCAGGTCGACGCCCAGGTCCTTGGCCAGCTTGCGCACCGGCGGCTTGGCCAGCGGCACGTAACCGCCGGGCGCCACCGGAGCGGGAGCCTGGACCACCGGCGCCGCAACGGGAACCGGAGCAGGAGCGGGAGCCGGCGGGGCCGTGACGGCGGCAGCGGGCGCGGCGTCCTTGCGGGCGCGGCGCTTCGCGGTGCCGGACTTCGGGCCGTAGCCGACGAGCGTCGCGATGCGCCCGCCCGGCATCTCCTCGCCGATCTTGCCGGACGAGGTGCCGTTCGCCTCGGCCGAAGCCGCGACGGGTGCGGGGGCCGCGGGGGCGGCCGCGCCACCGGGGTCGGTGTCGATCGTGATGATCGGGACGCCGACCTCGACGGTCTGGCCGGGCTCGGCCAGCAGCTCGGTCACGACGCCGGCCCACGGGCACGGCAGCTCGACGGCGGCCTTGGCCGTCTCGATCTCGACGATGATCTGGTTGACCGCGACGGTGTCACCCGGCTTCACGTGCCAGGTGAGGATCTCGGCCTCGGTCAGCCCCTCCGCCGTGTCGGGCAGGGGGAATTGCTTGTACTGCGGCATTTCCGGTTGTCCCCTTACCAGGCGAGAGAGCGGTCGACGGCGTGCAGCACCCGGTCGAGGTCGGGGAGGAACTCCTCCTCGAGCTTCGACGGCGGGTACGGGGTGTCGAAACCGGTCACCCGCAGCACCGGTGCCTGCAGGGAGTAGAAGCACTCCTGCTGGACCTTGGCTGCAATCTCGCTGGCGATCGAGGACTCGGACGGCGCCTCGGACACGACGACCAGCCGGCCGGTGCGGCGCACCGACTCGAACACGGGCGCGAGGTCGAGCGGCGACAGCGTGCGCAGGTCGATGACCTCGAGCGACGTGCCGTCCTCTGCGGCCGCGTTGGCGGCGTCCAACGACGTCCGGACCATCGGGCCGTACGCCACCAGCGTCGCGTCGGT
This sequence comes from Lentzea sp. HUAS12, assembly GCF_024125735.1. NCBI lineage: Bacteria > Bacillati > Actinomycetota > Actinomycetes > Pseudonocardiales > Pseudonocardiaceae > Lentzea > Lentzea sp. HUAS12. The sequence continues at coordinate 7,189,216 of NZ_CP099738.1, read as the reverse complement.
GCCGGGACGCAGCACGCGCGACTCGAAGAGCTTGCCGGGCTGGGCCGTGGTGTCGACCTCGCCCTTCTCGTAGTAGCGGCGCTTCGGCTCGAAGAACAGCACCGGGTCGTCGCAGTCGATCGCCTGCTGGATCATCCAGTACGCGTCGGACGGGTTCGAGCACGAGACGACCTTGAGGCCGGCGGTGTGCGCGAAGTACGACTCGGGCGACTCCGAGTGGTGCTCGACGGCACCGATGCCGCCACCGAACGGCACGCGGATCACGATGGGCATCTTGATCTTGCCCTGCGTGCGGTAGTGCAGCTTCGCGACCTGCGACACGATCTGGTCGAAGCCCGGGAAGATGAAGCCGTCGAACTGGATCTCGCACACCGGGCGGTAGCCGCGGATCGCGAGGCCGACGGCGGTGCCGATGATGCCGGACTCCGCGAGCGGCGTGTCGAGCACGCGCTGCTCACCGAAGTCCTTCTGCAGGCCGTCGGTGATGCGGAAGACGCCACCGAGCTTGCCGATGTCCTCGCCCATCATGATGACCTTGGGGTTGGCCTCCATGGCCGCCCGCAGGCCCAGGTTGAGCGCCTTCGAGATCGTGAGCGTCTGCACCGGGGATGCCGGAGCAGCGGCAGAGGAACGGTCCATCGTCGGAGCAGCCATCAGTGCTCACCTCCAGCAAAACCCGAGACGTAGTCGAGGAATTCGTCGCGCTGCGCCTCGAGGTTGGGGTTCCCCTCGGCGTAGACGTTGCTGAAGATCCGTTCAGCGGCCGGGTCGGGCATGTTCGTGCAGAACTCCCGCAGTTCCTCGCCCAGCGCGTCGGCCTCGGCCTCGACGCCCTCGAAGAACTCGCTGTCGGCCCACTGCTGGCGCACGAGGTAGACCTTCACGCGCTCGATCGGGTCCTTGAGCTTCCACATCTCGAGCTCGTCGGACAGCCGGTAGCGGCTCGGGTCGTCGGAGGTGGTGTGCGCGTCCATCCGGTAGGTGAACGCCTCGATCAGGATGGGACCGTTGCCGTGGCGGCACTCGTCGAGCGCCCACTTCGTGACGGCGAGCGTCGCGAGGACGTCGTTGCCGTCGACCCGGATGCCGGGGAAGCCGTAGCCGCGGGCGCGCTGGTAGAGCGGCAGGCGCGACTGGCGTTCGGTGGGCTCGGAGATGGCCCACTGGTTGTTCTGGCAGAAGAAGACGAGCGGCGCGTCGTAGACCGCGGCCCACACGAAGCCCTCGTGCACGTCACCCTGGCTGGTCGCGCCGTCGCCGAAGAAGCACATGGTGGCTTCTCCCTCGTCGTCGCCGACCTTGCCGTCGAACTTCTGGCCCATCGCGTACCCGGCCGCGTTGAGGACCTGGTTGCCGATGACGATCGTGTAGGGGTGGAAGCGCTTCTCGACCGGGTCCCAGCTGCCCATGTCGGTGCCGCGGAAGATGCCGAGCAGGTCGGTCGGCTTGATCCCGCGCGTCCACGCGATGCCGTGCTCGCGGTAGCTGGGGAAGGCCATGTCGGTCTCGCGCATCGCACGGCCGGCGCCGATCTGCGCGGCCTCCTGACCGAGCAGCGGCACCCAGATGCCGAGCTGGCCCTTGCGCTGCAACGCGTTCGCCTCGCGGTCGACGCGGCGGATCAGGACCATGTCGCGGTACAGGCCGCGCAGTTCCTCCGCCGTGATGTCGATGTCGAAGTCGGGGTGGCTGACCCGCTCGCCCTCGGGCGTGAGGAGCTGCACCAGGTCGGCGCCGCCCTCGTCGGTCGCTCGCAAGCCCGCGATCACCTGCTCCGCCGTCGGTTTCGCGGCAGTGGCGGCCGGCGCTGCGTCCGGCTCAGGGTGCGTCCATTGCTCAGGGGACGACATGCGCCTTCTCCTCTGTCTACTCCGACCGCCCGATCGCTCGTGACGACCTCGTGCGGCGACGTCGGCGGTCACCGCCAGCCCTGTGGGGCCGGAGGCAGCCGTCGACGGTGACGGTGGCTTACGACCACATCCTGACACGGCCTCACGCGAGTTGGTGAGACCCGTCCCACTTCGTAACACACGAGTCAACGTTCTGATCAGCGACAACTGTCGGAAGTTCGACCTTTTGTCCTCCGACAGTTGTTGTCCGGAGAACGGACAACACTGTCCCGGTTACCGATCGTTAACTTCGTGCGAGGCCTTTCCCAAGAGGCTACGGACGCGAGCGGAGGCGGAGTCGTGACAGGATCGAGAGGTGGACCGCTCAGTTGTGACCAGCACCGTCAGGACGCTCTGGGACGACGACATCGTCCCGAGCCTGTCTCAGCTCGTCGCCGTGCCGGCGATCTCGCCCGCGTTCGATCCCGCCTGGGAGGAACACGGAGAGTTGGCGGCCGCGATCGACCACGTGAAGGCGTGGATCGCCTCGCGGAACCTGCCAGGCACGTCGCTCGACGTCGTCCAACTGGCGGGACGCACGCCGCTCCTCGTGGTGGACGTGCCCGCGTCCGGTAACTCGGGCGACGACACGGTGTTGCTCTACGGACACCTCGACAAGCAGCCGCCGGTGGGGGGCTGGGGCGAGGGACTGGGCCCGTGGACCCCGGTGCTGCGTGACGGACGTCTCTACGGCCGTGGCGCGGCCGACGACGGTTACTCCGGATATGCCGCAATCGCCGCGATCGAGGCCGTGCGCGCGGCCGGTGGCTCGCACGCCCGGTGCGTCGTGCTGCTGGAGACCGGCGAGGAGTCGGGTTCGCCCGACCTGCCCGCGTACCTGGAGCACCTCTCGGACCGGCTGGGTCGCGTCTCGCTCGTCGTCTGCCTGGACTCGGGCGGCTCCGACTACGACCGCATGTGGCTGACGACGTCGCTGCGCGGCCTCGTGCAGGTCACGGCCACCGTGCGGGTGCTCGACGGCGGCCTGCACTCGGGTATGGCGTCGGGCATCGTACCGTCGTCGTTCCGGATCGCGCGGATCCTGCTCGACCGGATCGAGGACTCGGAGACCGGCGAGATCCTCGTGCCGGAGATGCACGTGGAGATCCCGGCGGGTCGCCTGGCCGAGGTGCGCGAGGCCGTCGAGGCCGCGCCCGGCGCGCTGTGGGACCCGGTGCCGCGCGTTGGCGACCTCAAGCCCATGTCCGACGACGAGGTCGAGCTCGCGCTGAACTCCGGCTGGCGGCCGACCCTGTCCGTCACCGGCGCCGAGGGCCTGCCCCTGCCGGACGACGCGGGCAACGTGCTGCGGCCGTACACCTCCCTCGTGCTCTCCTTCCGCCTGCCGCCGACGGCTTCCGCGTCGGCCGCCCTGGAGGCGGTGCGCCAGAAGCTGACCACCGACGTTCCCTACAACGCGACGGTGGAGCTCTCCCGCGTCGAGTCGGCCGACGGCTGGAACGCGCCCGAGCTGGCACCGTGGCTCTCCGCCGTGCTGGACGAGGCGGGCAAGGAGATCTTCGGCGCGCCGTGGCGGACCGTGTCGCTGGGTGGCTCGATCCCGTTCATGGGGCTGCTGCACGAGGCGTACCCGGACGCGCAGTTCGTGGTGACGGGCGTGATCGGGCCGGACTCGAACTGCCACGTGCCGGACGAGTGGCTGCACCTGGCGCACGCGGCCCGCGTCACCGAGGCGATCGCGCTGGTCCTGGACTCGCACGCGAAGCAGAGCTGAACTCCTCCAGCAGGGCCAGGCCCGTGGCCGGGTTGCTCCCCGCGTAGCGGCGCGCTCTCGCGAGTGCGTCGACCTGCGCGGGGACCACCTCGGCCAGGTCGTCCGTGAAGTGGTCGCGGACGACGGCGAGGAACGCGATCCGCGCCGCCGCCCTGTCCGCGAGGTCCCCGATCGCGGAGTGCTCCTTCGCGTAGGAGGCCTGCACGCGGTCACGCAGGGTGTGCAGGTCCGGATCGGGATCGACGAGCACGCGCAGCAGTTTCGTCACGCCGTCGCGGTCGTCCAACGCTGTCAGCGCGTCGCTCGTCGTCTTGCACACCCTGTCCAGCTCGTCGTCGACCAGCCTCGCGGTCACCGCACCGAGCGATGTGCCACGCGGCTGCCGGACGATCGCGCGGGCCGAGCGGGTGAGCTGCCGCGCGAGTCCCCCGGAGAACGCGTAGGCGAGCGCGACGAACACCTCCGGCAGGCCGTCCACCGACCTGCTGATGAGGCCGCGGGCCAGCTGGAAGTCCAGGTAGTCGACCCGGACGACCTCGTCGAACGAGCTGTCGAAGACGCTGCGCAGGCCCATGCCCGTCAGTTCGAAGTCGTGTTGCGCCTCGGTGGACACCGACATCAGGTAGTAGCAGCCGGGTACGTCGAAAACGGCCTTGATCTCGTTGAGGAACCTGCGGGCGGGCTCACCCGCGCCGATGCGGTCGATCTCGTCGATGGCGATCACCACGCGCACCGGGTCCAGCGCGCGGGCGACGGCGCCTACGAACCCGCGGAAGTCGTCCACCACCTCGGGATAGGTCCGCGGGCGGCCGGTCAGGCTGGTCGCGCGCTTGTGAGCCAGCTCGGCTCCCCGGAACCCGAACTTCCCGCTCGTCTCCCCGGTGAGCGTCTGGACGTAGGCGATGTCCCGGAGTCCGCGCTGCGCCGACCTGGCCAGCCGATCCCGTTCACCGCGCCGGACCCGCCAGCGGCGCCGGACGCCCTTGCCGGCGGTCTCGCGCAGGTGGGCGAGCACCGCGTGGCAGGCCTGCGCGTAGAGGTGCAGGACGAACTCACGGGGGACGTAGTCGACCGGCGCCGCGACCAGCACGCTCAGGTCGGCGACCTGGTCCTGCCCCCGGTAGGCACCCCGGCAGAAGGCCCTCAGCAGGTTGGTCTTGCCGGAACCCCGCGGTCCGGCGAGCGCGAAACTGCCGCCGTCGAGCGTGTCGACCAGCTCGGCCAGCTCCCTGCCGGCCGGCACCGGCTGGTGGCTGATCAGCGACCCGCCCCGGTGCAGGCTCTTCGCATCGCCGAACACCAGCTCGGTGCCGGGGACGACCCGGTCGCCGCCGGACGCGGCGCGCAGCGCGGGCAGCACACCCTCCTGCAGCATCGCCGACCTCCACTCCTCGAGCGCCTGGCGCGCCGCAGCGAACCGGGCGCTGACCATCGGCGGTGACAGCAGCGCGGTGAGAGCCGTGGTCAGGCGGGACACACCCCAGACGATGCCGATCCCGAGTGGCACGGTGGCGAACAACGTGAGCCAGGAGACGGTGATCAGCGCGCCGAAGATCGCGCTGACCACGGCGAGGGTGATGAAGCCCAGCCCGAGGACTCCCCAGAACCACGCGGCCGCCCTCCCGACCGCGTTCGTGTACGAGATCCCCAACGCCACCGCGGCGATCGCGACGACGGGCGCGGTGTCGCGGACGACGGGTATCGCGGGGTTGCCGTTGACCCCGTACTTGAACAACAGCACCGCGAGCACCCACTCCGTCACAGGAATGACGAAGAGCAACAGGCAGCGCCACAGGAACGGGTGCTTCGTCACGAAACCCGAACTCACGACCGAGAGCTTCACGTAGCGGTCTTGTTGGGCACGCGCCGCAGCGACTATCCACGGTTTGGCGTCGCGCAGCACGGCCCGCATCGCCTCGGAACCACCGGGCGGTGCTTCCAGCGCCACCTCGACGGCCTCGTCGAAGACCTCGTCCTCGGTCACCCGTGCATGGTGCGCTCGTTCGGGAACGTCCGAAATGCGCCGAACAGGTCACGCTCCACCCGGCCTTGAGTGAGCTAGGACTCAGCCGAGACGTGGGCCCGACCGGCCGTCCTACCTGGTGTCCCACACTGGGCGGATGGTCGAACATGCGGAACGGGCGCGCCTCGCGGAGTCGGACACCCCGACGTCGCCGTGGCGGCTGTGGGGGCCGTACCTGTCGGGCCGCCAGTGGGGCACGGTCCGCGAGGACTACTCGCCCGAGGGCGACGCGTGGGCCTCGTTCCCGTTCGACCACGCCCGGTCGCGCGCGTACCGGTGGGGCGAGGACGGCATCGCCGGCATCTGCGACGTGCACGGGTTCCTGAACTTCTCCGTGGCCCTGTGGAACAGCAGGGACCCGTTCCTCAAGGAGCGGTACTTCGGCCTCACCAACGAAGAGGGCAACCACGGAGAGGACGTCAAGGAGCACTGGTGGGTGACCGACGGGACGCCCACCCACTCCTGGATGCAGGTGCTCTACCGGTATCCGCAGCGCGAGTTCCCGTACGAGCAGCTCAGGGAGATGGCGCGCAACGCGGGGCGGGAGAACCGCGAGCCCGAGCTGAGCGACACCGGGGTGCTCGACGGGAACCGGTTCTTCGACGTCCAGGTCACCTACGCGAAGGCCGACACGGACGACATCTGCGTCGAGATCAGCGCCACCAACCACGGGTCCGAGGACGCGCCGCTGCACCTCCTGCCGCAGCTGTGGTTCCGCAACACGTGGGCGTGGGGGCGGGACCAACGGCCGTGTCAGCTCGTTGCGAGCACCACGGCCGGACGCAAGGTCACGGCCGATCACGGCAACCTGGGCCGCTACACGCTGCACCTGGACGACTCGCCGTCGATGCTCATGACGGACAACGAGAGCAACGAGGTCGCGCTCTTCGGGGCCGCGCGCAACCCCTCGCCGTGGGTCAAGGACGGCATCTGCGACTACGTGGTGCGCGGCAACACGCGCTCGTGCCAGGTCGTCGGGCCGGACGACGCCGGGACCGCGGGCACGAAGTTCGCGGCCTGGTACTCGTTCGACCCGGTCGAGCCGGGCGAGACGGTGACGGTCAGGCTGCGGCTCGTCGGCGGTGACGGGCACCTCGACCCGTTCGGCCCGAGCTTCGACGAGGTCATGAGCAGCAGGAAGGCCGAGGCCGACGAGTTCCACGACACCATCGCGCCGCAGGCCGGTCCCGAGGAGAGGCACGTGCTGCGGCGCGCGCTCGCGGGTCTCATGTGGACCAAGCAGCACTACCGGTTCCGCACCCGCGACTGGCTCGACGGCGACCCGACCAAGCCCGAAGCGCCGTCCAGCAGGAGAACGGCCAGGGCGCGCAACGTGCACTGGCGCCACCTCGACGTCGCCGACGTCATCTCGATGCCGGACGAGTGGGAGTACCCCTGGTTCGCGGCGTGGGACCTGGCGTTCCACACCATCCCGTTCACGCTGGTCGACCCGGCGTTCGCGAAGGAGCAGCTGCTGCTGTTCTGCCGCGAGTGGATGATGCACCCCAACGGCCAGATCCCCGCGTACGAGTGGGAGTTCGGCGACGTGAACCCGCCGGTGCACGCGTGGGCGGCGCTGCAGGTCTACCGCGCGGACGGCAGCAGGGACCGCGGGTTCCTCGCCAAGGTCTTCCACAAGCTGCTGCTGAACTTCTCCTGGTGGGTCAACCGCAAGGACGCCGACGGCAGCTACCTGTTCGAGGGCGGGTTCCTCGGCATGGACAACATCGGGCCGGTCAACCGGTCCGAGCCGATGCTGGGCGAGTGGCGGCTGGAGCAGTCCGACGCCACCTCGTGGATGGCGGCCTACAGCCTGCACCTCATGCAGATCGCGCTGGAGCTGGCGCGCGACGACGAGTCCTACGAGGACGTCGCCACGAAGTTCGTCGAGCACTTCCTGTCGATCGCGGAGGCGTTCACGCACTTCGGGTCGCACGGCGGCGGGATCTGGCACGACGAGGACGGCTTCTGCTACGACCGCGTCTCACGACGGCGTCCCGATGGCGAGATCGAGTCCGAACCGGTGCGCGTGCGGTCGATGGTGGGCCTCATCCCGTTGCTCGCGTCGGCGGTCTTGGAGCCGTGGGTGCTCAGCGACCTGCACGGCTTCACGAGCCGGTTGGACCACCTGCTCAAGCGCCGGCCCGAACTGCGGCAGTTCATCACCTTCCACTACGAGCGCGGCGCGTTCGTGTCGTTGCTCGACGAGAGCAAGCTCAAGCGCGTGCTGCACCGGATGCTCGACGAGCAGGAGTTCCTGTCGCCGCACGGGATCCGCTCGCTCAGCGCCGCCCACCGCGAGGGCCTGGAGGTCAAGGTCGCGGGCCAGGACCACCGCATGGGCTACGAGCCGGGCGAGTCGCACACGCCGATGTTCGGCGGCAACTCCAACTGGCGCGGCCCGATCTGGCTGCCGACCAACGCGCTGCTGGTGGAGGCGTTGCGGACGGTCTGCGCGTTCCACGACGGCATGTTTCAAGTCGAGATGCCGACGCACTCCGGGCGCTGGGTCACCGCGGGCGCCGTCGCGGACGAGCTCTCGGACCGCCTCGTCGGGCTGTTCCTTCCCGACCAGGACGGGCGCAGGCCGTCGGACGGCAAACGCGTCGAAGCGTCCGAATCACCTCTTTGGCGCAGTCACGTCACCTTCAGCGAGTACTTCGACGGCGACACCGGTGAGGGTCTAGGAGCCACTCACCAGACCGGGTGGACGGCTCTGGTGGCGGGTCTGTTGACCGAAAGAACACGCTGACCAGCACTGTCGTGATCAAATCCTGATCAAGGAGACACTCGCGTATCGTAATCATTCGTGTGCAATACGTGAAGAAGTTGTGTGATCTGAGCCAACCGGCGCAAGATTTTGTGATCAGAAAGCCGATTTGACGCAAAATCGTTGCAAGGGAGTGGCCTGTAACACGCACGTGCTGTCCACCACGTCACCCGAGTGGCAGGATCCCGTTCACTCGTCCGCGACAGTTACGAGGAGTGACGCAGTGGCTCGTCGACCCAGGCACGTGCTCGCCCTGCTGCCCGCAGCGGCCCTAGCGCTGACCGCGCTCGCCGGTTGCGCGACGAGCACCAACAGCGGTGGAGGCACCACCGACGGTGGCATCAAGCTTGTCAAGGAAGGCAAACTCGTCACCTGCACGCACCTTTCCTACAAGCCGTTCCAGTTCACCGAAGGCGACAAGACCGTCGGCTTCGACGTCGACCTGGTGGACCTGATCGCCAAGGACCTCGGTGTCACGCAGGAGATCTTCGACACCCAGTTCGAGACGATCACCTCCGGTGCGAGCTTCAACGCCAACCAGTGCGACCTCGCGGCCGCCGGTATGACGATCAAGGAAGAGCGCAAGCAGGCGATCGACTTCTCCGACCCGTACTTCGAGGCCACGCAGGCGCTGCTGGTCAAGAAGGACTCGCCGATCAAGGCGCTGGCGGACCTCAAGGGCAAGAAGATCGGCGTCCAGCAGGACACCACCGGTGAGATCTACGCCAACGAGAACAAGGCCGCCAACGGCTACGAGGTCATCCAGTTCGAGGACCTCCCGCTGATGGAGACCGCCGTGCGCACCGGCGCCGTCGACGCCGCGATCAACGACAACGGCGTGCTCCTGGACTACGCCAAGGAGTTCCCGGACACCGTCGTGTCGGCCGAGTTCAACACGAACGAGCAGTACGGCATCGGCATCAAGAAGGGCAACACCGCCCTGGCCGAGAAGGTCAACGCCGTGTTGAAGAAGGCCAAGGAAGACGGCACGTACGACACGATCTACGAGAAGTGGTTCGGCAAGAAGCCGGAGAAGAAGTAGCGATCTCGAGCTGACGGGGCGGCGGACGACGCCGCCCCGTTCGCGTTCCGAACCACATCCGCTAGGAGTCAGAATGGCGCTGTCGAAGCGCAAGCGGGCTGAGTACTTCCGGTACTCGCAGTACACGCTGCTCGCCGTCATCGCCGTCGTGATCGCGTTCCTCGCCGACTGGGAGCAGATCCGCACGGCGTTCTTCAACTTCAAGACGATGGGGGAGATGTTCCCCAACGTCATCACCATCGCGTTGAAGAACACGCTCATCTACACCGCGCTCGGCTTCGCGTTCGGCCTCGGGCTGGGCCTCGTCCTCGCGCTGATGAAGCTGTCGTCCATCGCGCCGTACCGGTGGATCGCGACCGTCTACATCGAGTTCTTCCGCGGCATCCCGGCTCTGCTGGTGTTCATCGGCCTGGCGTTCGGCGTGCCGCTCGCGTTCCAGATCCAGTTCGACATCTACTCCACGGTCATGCTGGCGCTCGGCATCGTCGGTGCCGCCTACATGGCCGAGACCATCCGCGCCGGCATCCAGGCCGTGCCGAAGGGCCAAGTCGAGGCCGCGCGCTCGCTCGGCATGTCGCAGGGCCGCGCGATGATCACCATCGTGATCCCGCAGGCGTTCCGGATCATCCTGCCGCCGCTCACCAACGAGCTGATCCTGCTGACCAAGGACTCCTCGCTGATCTACATCATCGGACTGGCCCGCGACCAGTACGAGCTGACGAAGTTCGGGCGGGAGACGCTGAGCCGCAGCCCGTCCCTCACCCCGATCCTCGTGGTCGGCCTCTGCTACCTGATCATCACGTTGCCCCTCGGGTACCTTTCCCGGTACCTGGAGCGCCGCTCCGGCGGGAAGAAGGTGTCCGTCCTGTGAGCGAGATCAGTGTCGAGATCACCGGGCTCAAGAAGTCGTTCGGTTCGCTGGACGTGCTCAAGGGCATCGACGTCACGGTCAACCGCGGCGACGTGGTCTGCATCATCGGCCCGTCGGGTTCGGGCAAGTCGACCCTGCTGCGCTGCGTGAACCTGCTCGAGGAGCCGAACGACGGCAAGATCGTCGTCAACGGCGTCGAGCTGACCGACCCGGACGTCGACATCGACCAGGCGCGCACGAAGATCGGCATGGTCTTCCAGTCGTTCAACCTGTTCGCGCACCTCAACGTCCTCGCGAACCTCACGGTCGCGCAGCGCAAGGTGCTCAAGCGCGGCGAGAAGGAGGCGCAGGAGATCGCCCTGCGCAACCTCGACCGGGTCGGCCTGAAGGAGAAGGCCAACTCGATGCCCGCGCAACTCTCCGGCGGCCAGCAGCAGCGCGTGGCGATCGCCCGCGCGCTGTCGATGGACCCGGACGTGATGCTGTTCGACGAGCCCACCTCGGCGCTCGACCCCGAGCTCGTCGGTGACGTCCTGGGCGTCATGCGCCAGCTCGCCGACGAGGGCATGACGATGCTGGTCGTGACGCACGAGATGCAGTTCGCCCGCGAGGTCGCCGACAAGGTGATCTTCATGGACGGCGGCTACATCGTCGAGGAGGGCCCGGCGGCCGAGGTGATCGGCAACCCGCAGGAGCCGCGCACGCAGGAGTTCCTGGCGCGCGTTCTGGACCCGACGCACCAAGGCCCGAAGGACTAGGTCCTGTGTCGAAGTCTGGTTCGATGAGAGGTGCGCTCGAGGTGGTTTCTGGTGGTGCGGCCGGGACGGCCGCGTACCGGTGTTGTACGTGGTCGTCCCGGCCGTGCCGCCAGGGGCCGCCTCGGGCCCGGCTGTCGCGGATCCGACTTCGACACAGGACCTAGGTCCGAACCTCGTGGCGAGGGGGAAGGTCGCCGCGGCCGACGTGCTGCGGGGCCTGTTGGGGGAGAACGAGAACGCCGGCGGTGGCGGGTGGAGGTTGCCTCGGCGCAAGCCGAGCACCCCGCCCGTCATCCGCGTGGTGGACCGGGTGGTCACCGACGTGCTCGACCTGCGCGCGGTCGAGGTGCCGTACGTGCTGGAGTTCGAGCGCTGCCAGTTCGAGGCGGCCCCGGACCTGCGGCAGGCCAACCTGGCGGGCATCTCGTTCAGCGACTGCGACCTGCCGGGCCTCGAGGCGCGGAACCTGAGCAGCAGCAACGACGTCTCGTTGCTCGACTGCAGGGTGTCCGGGCTGACCGACCTCACCGACGCCGAGATCGCGGGCTCGGTCCTGTTGCGGGACACCAGGTTCAGCGTGCCGGGCGGGCTGTGCCTGCACGGTGACCGGCTGACCGTCGCGGGCGCGCTGCTCGGGTTCGGGATCATCACCGAGGGCGAGGTGCGGTTCGCGGGCGCGCGCATCGGCGGCAACGTCAACCTCGGCAGCGCCGTGCTGGAGAACGCCGACGGGTTCACGTTGAACGGCAACGGCATGCAGGTCGGTGGCAACTTCCTGGGCGCGTTCACCTCGCACGGCGTGGTCTTCCTGGCCAACGCGCGCATCAGCTCCACGCTGTCGTTGAGCGGCGCCGTCCTCTCCCGCGGCTCGGACTTCAAGGACACCGACGACCCGCACGCCGACCCGTCCGCGACGCTCTTCCTGGACCGCGTGCACGTCTCGGGTGATCTCGAACTGGACCGCGGTTTCACGAGCCGGGGCACGATCCGCGCTGTGAGTGCGCACATCGGTGGCACGTTCTCGTTGGCAGGGGCGGTTCTGGACGCCGTGTCGCCTCCCGCCGTCGGCACCGACCCGACCGGCTCCGGACGCGCGTTGCACGTCGACGGCACGGAGATCGGCGGGGACGTCGTCGGGCGCCGGGTGAAGGTCAAGGGCCAGCTGCGGATGGTCGACACGCACGTGCGCGGCAGCATCACGCTCGAACGGGCCACCGTGGACAACCCGGCCGCCGACGCCGTGCTGGCCAACCGGTCCCAGATCGGCAGCAACTTCGTGGTGCGCGAGTCGGACGTCGCCGGCGGCCTGGAACTGCGCGGCATCACCGTCGGCGCGAACCTCGACCTGCGCGGCAGCAGGCTGACCAGCCCGGGCACGTACCGGCACCAGCCGCGGGAGAAGCCTTCGCTCGACATCGGTGGCGCCACGATCGGCCGTGACCTCATCTGCGCACGCGGTGAGAAGGAGTTCGTCGCGCATGGCGGCGTGCGGTGCCGTCGTGCCGTCATCGGTCGTATGGCGAACTTCAACGGCGCGGTGCTCGGGTACAAGCTCGACAGCCACGCGTTGAACGCGATGGGCATGCAGGTGCAGGAGCTGATGCTCAACGTCGTGTCGCCGCCCAAGGGCCTGGTGACGTTGCGACAGGCGCGGTGCACCTCGTTGGACGACAACGAGAACTTCTGGAGCGCCACGGGGTACATCGACCTCGACGACTTCCGCTACGACTCCCTCGCGTACCCCATCGACCTGCGCGACGACGACCAGGTGCAGCAACGGCTGCGCTGGCTGCGGCAGGCCATGCGGCGCAGCTACCACCCGCGCCCGTACGACCAGTTCGCCGAGATGCTGACCGCGGCCGGCAACGAGGAGCACGCCTCGACCGTGCTGATCGAGAAGCAACGCCTGCGGTACAAGGCGGTCGCCGAGGGCATGCGGTTCTTCGGACCGTTGGTGCTGCTGTGGAGCTTCCTGCAACGGTCGATGGTCGGCTACGGCTACCGCCCGGCGCGGGCGCTCGGGTGGCTGATCGCGGCGTGGGTCGTGGGCAGCCTGTGGTTCCAGTTCAAGGGGCCGCTGGTCGAGATCAACGACGACGACCACCTGCCGTGGAACGCGTGGCTCTACACGATCGACCTGGTGGTGCCGATCGTCGATTTCGGCAACAAGAACCGCTGGCAGACGCCGGGCGCGTCGCAGTGGATCGCGTCGGGGCTGATCGTGACGGGCTGGATCCTCGCCACGACGGTCGCCGCCGGTCTCACCCGCATGCTCAAGCGCTAGCTTTCGCCCCCATCGGGGAATTCCTCCGGGAGCGGAACAGTGGTGCGATCGTGTGGTGATCGCCGCCGAGTCGACCGAGCTGTTCGTCGGGCCTCGGACCGCGCTGCTGCAGGTGGTGCGGCTGAGTGCGCCCCTTCTTACGGGACCGGTGCACGCGCACGTGTCCGGGCCCGGGCTGCGTTCGCCGCGGCACGGCGGTTCGCTGGTGCACGGGCCGTTCGGCTACGAGCTCGGCGTTGACGTCTCCGAGCACCCTCCTGGCGCCGTGCTGCCCGCTCAGGTCGTGGTGCGGTCTTCGGCCGGCGAGGAGACCTGCGCGTTCTCGCTGGTCGTGGGCTCGCCGGGGTGGACCGTGCACCTCGTCGGGCACGTTGCGGCCGATGCGCCGTTCGCCGCTCTGCGGGCCCATCTGGACCTGGCGCTGACGGACCGCGCGTACCGGTTCGCCGTGACGTCGGTGGAGTTGTTGCAGCCCTACTGGGACACGTTCCCGGAGCACCGCGCGCTGCTGTTGCGGCTGGTCGCCGAAGGGCGGGTCGAGGTCGTCGGGGCCGAGTCCACTGTGGTCGGTGTGCAGCCGGTGCTGTCCTCGCTGCCAGCGGGGTTGCCGCTGCGGGGTTCGCTGGCCGAGGCCTCGCGGGCGGTCTACTCGTCGTTCCTGCGGCTGCGGGCCGGGGCCGCCGCGCCGCACGTGATGTTGCCGGTCGGGGACGCCCGGGAGGCTCCTGACCCGTTGGTGATGGCGATCCATCACGACTGGAGCGCGCGCTACACCTGGCCTCGGGTCGTCTGTTCGTTGCCGCGCGACTACTACGTCCGCGGCTCTGTGCCCGTACCTCGTGTTGCGGAGGACGACTCGCCTGCTGCTGTGTTCGCTTCGCACGCGTGTCGGCTGACCGGGGCCGCGTTTCCCGTCGCCGCCCTCTCCCGTGCTGCCGTCGCGCACCCTCGGGAGGCCTTCGACCTGCAGTCCGAGGTGGTGTCGCGGTCTTTGCGGGCGTTGACGTCCACTGTGGAGTCTTCGGTGGTCGTGTGGAACCCGACGGCCTCTGCTTGCACCGACATCGTGTCCGTGCACCTGCCGTGCGCGCGCAACGTGCACGTCGAGTCCGACGGGGTCGTATTGCCCACGTTGGTCGACGGTGTCACCGTGACGTTCCTGGCGCGTGACGTGCCAGCGCGCGGATGGCGCACCTACTCGTTGGTCGAGGACGATGTCGACCACGGCTGGAAGCGCGGCTACGGCACTGAGATCGCGTCCACTCACTACGTGCTGTCGTACGACCCGATCGCCTCCCTCGTCGCCGTGGACGGTCCTGTGCTGGAGGCGCCTCATCTCGTCGGCCCGATCAGCGTGTGGCACAGCGAGGTCGGCGAGAAGATGGTCGGCTCCACGACCGTCGTGCTGTGGAACGGGGTCGGGCACCTGGGTCCGTCCGCGTTGGTGGGCGTGCTCGGCTCGCGGTCGCCTTCGTGCGGCACGCTGCCGTCCGTCGCGTCCCGGCTGACGTCGGCCGGCCCCGCGCTGGGACCCGCGTCGCCCGAGGTGACACCGGTGTTCGCGCGCTATTGGCTGCACGAGCCGGCACCGTTGGGCGGGCTGCCCGCGAACGTCCGCATCGAGGTGCTCGGCCCCGCGTTGCTGCGGGTGGTGGTCGTGTCGGACGGTGAGGCGTTCTCGGGTGTCGTCCGGCTCTCGCTGCCGCCGGGGTGGTCGGCGTCGTGGGACTCGATGCCGGTGTCGGTGCCGGCGGGCGGCCACGTGTCCGCGGAGGTGCGGCTGGTCGCTCCACGCACGCCCGGCTGCCACCCGGTGCGCGCGGTGCTGGAGGGCCTGCCGTTCGAGGTGTACGACGTGGCGTTGCTGGGGGTGCCCGAGTGGGACGGCGACGATCCCGTCGAGGTGCTGTGGGTGGCGTCGACGCCTTCTCCGGTCTCGGTGCGGCCGGGCGGGTCGGCGTTGGTGCGGGTCGTCGTGGCGTCCGGCGCGCACGGCGACCTGCCCGTGCAGGCACGTCTGTTGTCGCCGCGCCCGACGTGGGAGCTCGTAGGCCCGTTCTGCGTGGGCGGCCTGCTCCCGGCGCAGGGCCGGCTGCCGCTCGACTTCACCTTCGAGGCACCGCCGTGGGCCACGCCGGGCAGGTGGTCGGCCGTGGTCCGCGTCACGGCGGGCTCGCTCGTCAGGACCACTGCGCCCATCCGCCTCGAAGTGGCTGATTAAGCTGGTCCACCGTGACTGATCTGGTGCTGGCACTGGACTTCGGCGGCACCAAGATCGCCGCCGCCCTGGTGGACCCGTCCGGTGTCGTGGTGCGGTCCTCCCGCGTGCCGACGCCGCCCACCGACACGTGGGACGCCGTCGTGTCGGTGATCGCGTCCGTGGTCGAGGACACCGCCGTGGCGGGCGTGGGCATCGCCTCCGCGGGCCCCGTCGACACCACGACCGGCACCGTCTCCCCGATCAACGTGCCGATGTGGCAGAACTTCCCGCTGCGCGCCTCGATCGCCTCCCTGTTCCCCGGCGTCCCGGTGGAACTGGCGGGCGACGGCGTGTGCATGGCGCTGGGCGAACACTGGCGCGGCGCCGGCCAGGGCAGCGGCTTCATGGTCGGCCTGGTCGTGTCGACCGGCGTCGGCGGCGGCCTCGTGCTGGACGGACGCCCCTTCGGCGGCCGCACCGGCAACGCGGGCCACATCGGCCACGTCGTGGTGGAGCCCGACGGCGAACCCTGCACGTGTGGCGGTCGCGGGTGCGCGGAGACCGTGGCGGGCGGACCGCGCATGGTGGCGTGGGCCCGCCGCGCCGGCTGGCAGGCGCCGGAGCACGCCGATGCGGCATTGCTGGCCGCTGCCGCTCTGGCCGGTGAGGAGATCCCGCAGGTCGCGTTCGAGCGGGCCGGGCGGGCCGTCGGGATGGCGATCGCCGGGGCGGCTGCGGTGTGCGACCTCGAGTTGGCCGTGGTCGGGGGTGGGGTGGCGCAGGCCGGGGAGTTGTTGTTCGAGCCGGTTCGGCGGACCTTGAAGGCTCACGCGGGGTTGTCGTTCTTGGACGGGTTCGAGGTCCGGGCCGCCGAGTTGGGTGGCGAGGCGGGGCTGGTGGGGGCCGCGGCGCTGGTGCGTCAGGCGGGCTGACGCCGGCAGGTGCGCCAAGCTGCCACAAGAGTCGGCGGCAGGGGCCGCTCTGCTGCGGGGCGCGGTTGGGCGGCGTGCGCGGTAAAGCTGGGGTGGCGAGGCGCGCCGGTTCCGGTGCGCGGGTGCCGGTTGCGGTGCGGTCAGGCCGGCTGGCGCGTGTGGCGGAGCGGCGACCCCACGCGGGCCACCGCCACGCCCGCCGACTCCAGTGCCGCGCGGACCGCGCGGGCGATCTCCACCGCGCCTGGCGTGTCGCCGTGCACGCAGATCGAGTCCGCCTGGACGCGGACCGGGCGGCCGGAGACGCTGCGGACCCAGCCCTCCGTTGCCAGCTGCACGCAGCGGGCTGCGATCTCGGCCGGGTCGCGTAGTACCGCGCCTGGTTCGCCTCGTGGGACCAGGGCGCCCGAGGGTGTGTACGCGCGGTCTGCGAACGCCTCGTGCCACACGCGCAGGCCCGCCACCGCGGCTCGCTTCAGCCACACCGCGCCTGGTGCTCCCAGGACCGCCAGCGTCGGGTCGAAGAGGCGGACCGCGTCCACCACGGCGTCTGCCTGGGCCTCGTGGCGGAACAGGGCGTTGTAGAGGGCGCCGTGTGGTTTGACGTACGAGACGCGGGTGCCTGCGGCGCGGGCGAAGGTCGACAGGGAGCCCAGTTGGGCCAAGACCTCGTTCGTGAGGGTGTCTGGAGCCACGTCGATGAAGCGGCGGCCGAAGCCCGGTAGGTCTCGGTAGCCGACGTGGGCGCCTATGGCCACTCCTGCCGACGCGGCGGAGGCGCAGGTCTCGCGCATCGTGTCCGGGTCGCCCGCGTGGTGGCCGCAGGCGATGTTCGCGCTGGTGACGACCGCCAGCAGCGCCTTGTCGTCGCCCAGGGTCCAGTGGCCGAAGCCCTCGCCCAGGTCCGCGTTCAGGTCCATGGCCGTCCTCCCCCGAGCTGCGCATGTGTTGACTTGTAGGATTGTTGAACGATTCTACGATAGTGCAATCGAACGATCCTGCAAATAGACTTCTCAGGTGACCGAGACGTGGGTGTCGACGCTGGCTCAGGGCAAGGCCGACCTGGAGCGCGCCAGCACCGCGCAGAAGGTCGCCGACATGCTGCGGGAGCGGGTGCTCGACGGTGAGCTGGAACCGGGCCTGCGCCTGAGCGAGGAAGCGATCGGCGGCGCGCTCGGCGTCAGCCGCAACACGCTGCGCGAGGCGTTTCGGCTGCTCACCCGCGACCGGATCCTGGTGCACGAGCACAGCCGCGGCGTCTTCGTCCGCCGCCCCACCAGCGACGACGTCCGCGACCTCTACGCCGCCCGCCGCGCGATCGAGTGCGGCGCCCTCCGCCTGTGGAACGACGTCACCGAGGCCCGGCGGGAGGCCGTGCGGGCGCCGGTCCGCCAGGCCGTGGCCAGGGCCGAGAAGAACGACTTCAGCAAGACCGGCACCGCCAACATCCAGTTCCACCGCGGCATCGTCGGCCTCGCGGGCAGCGCGCGGCTCAGCGACGAGTCCGACCGGCTCTTCGCCGAGCTCATGCTCGCGTTCCGCGTCGCCCGCGAGATGGACGCCTTCCACCAGACGTACCTGCCGTGGAATCGCAGGATCGTGGAATTGTTGAACAAGGGGACTGTGGAACAGGCGGTCCTGCAGCTCGACGAGTACTTCGACGCCGCCGAACGAGACCTCGCCAGCCGTCTGTCGGCGGATTAGTCCAAAGAGAACGTTAAGCCGAAGACAACGATTGCAATCTCTAGGCTGACGCCACACTTCATCAGGCCTAACATCCGCGCAACATCGCGTACACGGAGGGCCACCATGCCGTCGGACCACAAGACCGGCTTGCGCTGGAGCAACTGGAACCTGCTGCTGATACTCCCGTTGTTCATGCTCATCACGCCGTGGTTCAACATCGACGAGCCCCGGATCCTCGGGCTGCCGTTCTTCTACTGGTACCAGTTCCTGTTCGTCCCGCTCGGCGTCGCGTGCGTCGGGATCGTCTACGTCAAGACCAAGGACGAGCCCGTGGTCACCGGCAAGCCCGACAAGCTCGGCGTTGACGACCTGGACGAGGGAGCGAACTGATGCAGTGGACCGAGCTGATCGTTTTCAGCGTCCTCTTCCTGCTCGTCACGGTCATGGGCTTCGTGGCCGCGCGGTGGCAGAAGGGCGAGACGCTCGACCACCTCGACGAGTGGGGTCTGGGCGGCCGCAAGTTCGGCAGTTGGATCACGTGGTTCCTGGTCGGCGGTGACCTCTACACCGCCTACACCTTCGTCGCGGTGCCGGCGCTGATGTTCGGCGCGGGCGCGCTCGGCTTCTACGCCCTGCCGTACACGATCATCCTGTACCCGCTGGTGTTCCTGCCGCTGGTGCGGATGTGGTCGGTCAGCCGCGTGCACGGCTACGTCACGCCCGCCGACTTCGTGAAGGGCCGCTACGGCTCGCACTGGCTGGCGCTGATCATCGCGGTCACCGGCATCGTCGCGACCATGCCGTACATCGCGCTGCAGCTCGTCGGCCTCGAAGCGGTGCTGCGGTCCATGGGCCTCAACGGTTCCGGCATCCTCGGCCACCTGCCGCTGTTCATCGCGTTCCTGATCCTCGCGCTCTACACCTACCAGTCGGGTCTGCGGGCGCCGGCGCTGATCGCGTTCGTCAAGGACATCCTGATCTACCTGGTGATCCTGGTCGCGATCATCTACCTGCCCTCGAAGTTCGGCGGCTGGGGCGAGATCTTCAACGACGCGCAGGCCAAGTTCGACGCCACGCCGAGCAAGGCCGACGGCATCCTGCTGACCGGCACGAACCAGCTGCAGTACGCCACGCTGGCTCTCGGTTCCGCACTGGCGCTGTTCCTCTACCCGCACTCGCTGACCGGCATCCTCGCGAGCCGCGGCCGCAACGTCATCAAGCGCAACATGGTCGCGCTCCCGGCGTACTCGCTGCTGCTGGGTCTGCTGGCGCTGCTCGGTTTCGTGGCGATCAGCGCGGGCACCAAGCCGATCGTCAACCAGGCCACCGGCCGTCCCGACACCAACACGATCGTCCCGGAGCTCTTCGGCGCGAACTTCCCGTCGTGGTTCGCGGGCATCGCGTTCGCGGCCATCGGCATCGGCGCGCTGGTGCCGGCGGCGATCATGTCCATCGCGGCGGCGAACCTGTGGACGCGCAACGTCTACAAGGAGTACGTGAAGAAGGACGCCACCCCGGCGGAGGAGGCCAAGCAGGCCAAGCTCGCCTCCCTGGTGGTGAAGTTCGGCGCCGTCGCGTTCATCGTGTTCGTCGACCCGCAGTTCTCCATCGACCTGCAGCTCATCGGCGGCGTCATGATCCTGCAGACGCTCCCGGCGGTCGCGATCGCGCTCTACACGCGCTGGTTCCACGTGTACGGCCTGATCGCCGGCTGGGTCGCGGGCATGGGCTACGGCATGTGGCTGCTCTACAACATCGGCAACCCGGCCGTGGGCAAGGCGCACTTCGCCGGTTCCGCGCTGCCGCTCGGCAACATCTCGATCTTCGGGTGGCACCCGTTCGGCGCCTCGACGACGCAGATCTACGTCGGCATCGTCGCGTTGCTGGTCAACCTGGTCGTCGCGGTGATCGTCACGCTGATCGCGAAGAAGGCCAAGTCCCCCAACGGCGTCGACCACACCGACCCGTCGGACTACCACGTCGACGAGGACAACCCGCGGGTCAAGCCCGTGGCTGCGCACTGAGACGCAGTCGGCAACACTATGGGCCACCCGTCGGTTACGGCGGGTGGCCCTTTGCGTCGAGGATCGTCTACGTGAAAACCATCGCCGGACTGGTCGGACTGACCGCTCTCGCCGTCACCCTGAGCCCTGCCGTCGCGCACGCGCAGGACGCCGACTGCTACGACACCACCGCCGCACTGACCGTCGAGGAGCAGCGGCTCGACGACGTGCTCGTCGTCGGCGGTCCCGCCGTCGGCCCGTCGCTCGTGAAGCTGGCCGGGTTCGACGGCCGCGTCACGGACTTCACCGCGAAGCTGTGCCGCCAGGTCCTGCCGAGGCAGGCGCAGCAGTTCGTCGAACGCGAGGGCAACGCGCTGTGGAAGGCCGCCGTCGCCCGTGCGCAGAGCACAACACCTCAGGCGCACGACGCCTACGACGACCGCCCGCTCTACTGGGCTCGGCTGCAGCTCAGTTCCGCGCTGCGCCAGTGGAAGCCGCGCTTCACCCTGTCACCCCACGACCGCGCGACGCTCATCCAGAAGTTCGACTGGGCGTCCCGCGGTCTGAGCGACGCCAAGTTCCCCGCGAGGCCCGGCGTGCGCAAGATCGCGGTCACCGGCTTCGACCCGTTCCAGCTGACCGGCGTGAACGTGCGGCGCGCGAACCCGGCCGGCGCGGCGGCGTTGCAACTCGACGGCCGTGAGATCGACACGCCCACCGGCAAGGTCGTGCTGCAGGCCGCGGTGCTCCCGGTGCTGTGGGGCGCGTTCGACGAGGGTGTCGTCGAGCAGTTCTACGGAACGGCGTTGCAGCAGAAGCCCGACGCGTTCGTGACGATCAGCCAGGGCAGGCCCGGCCGCTTCGACGTCGAGCGGTGGGCGGCGCGCTGGCGCGGTGGCTTCGCGGACAACAACAACGTCGGCTCCTACGGCAGCGTCCCGAACGCTCCGGGCTGGCCGCAGCCGACGAACGAGTTCATCGAGACCTCGCTGCCGTTCCAGAAGATGATCGACGCCGGCACCGGCCCGTTCGCCGTGAACTACAACCTGGCCTTCTGCGAGTGGGTCGTCGTCGGCTCGCAGCAGTCGTGCCGCACGGACCAGCCGACTCCGGGCAGGGTCGCGGCGTCCGGAGGCGGCGGTGACTACCTCTCCAACGAGAGCATGTACCGGGCCAACAGGCTGCGGATCGGTTACGGCGCAACGAACGTCCTCGGCGGACACCTCCACACGCCGGTGCTCGGGCAGCCCGCCGATCCGGCCGCGCTGACCGACGCCGCGTTCGAAAAGCAGCGTCGGGACATCGCCGATCAAGTGAAGGCCCTAGTCTCTGTGGTGTGACTCGTGTGCGGCTGGCGGTGGCAATTGTCCTGAGCGCGCTGACGCTGTCCGCGTGCGCGATCCAGGTGGGAGGGCAGGCGGTCCCGGGACCGATGCCGTCCACGGCCTCCGCCTCCGCGCCCACGCTGCCGAAAGCGGGGCAGTGCATGAACGCCTACGAGCTGAAGGTGCTGCAGTGCACCGACTCGCACGAGGCCGAGGTCATGAGCGTCGGTGAGATGACCGGCCTGCCGTCGGCCTACCCGGACACGCAGGTGCTCCGCAAGGCCGCGCTGCCGCCGTGCCGCCAGACGCTCAGCGAGTACCTGGGCAGCGGCGACGCGGACTCGACGCGCCTGCGGGTCTGGGCGTTCTGGCCGAACGAGCAGGGCTGGAAGGACGGCCAGCGCTGGCGCCTGTGCACCGTCGTGGAGATCAGCCCCGACGAGAAGCCGCTGGCGCGCAAGGGATCCGTCAAGGAGATCCTGAAGGGCAACGGCTTCAGCACGTTCCAGACCTGCACCCAGGGCTCGCCGTCGAAGGACCAGGAGGTCAAGGTCGTCGCGTGCAACACCGCGCACCTGGCCGAGGCCGTGCCCGCCGGTGTCGTGTCGCTCGGCAAGTCGTCCGACCCCGCTCCGTCCAAGGAGCAGATGAACTCCATCGCGAACGAGAAGTGCACCAAGGCCGTGCACGACTACCTGGGGTCGAGCAAGCGCACGGACGTGTTCCCGGCGTGGCGCAACCCCGGTTCGCAGGCCTGGTCAGAGGGTTGGACCAACGCCGTCTGCTACGCGGAGGCCACCAAGGTCTTCAACGGGACCCTCCTCGGCATCCGGGACAACCCGCTCCCGAACTGATCCGGCGATCACGACCATCAGCACGGCGGCCAGGGACAGCACCAACATCGCAATTCCCGCGATACCCACGGCACACCTCCCTTTCCGCCTCGGTTGACGATCTTTGTGACCGCCATCACATACCTAAGACGTTCCCGGAAGGGGCCAGGTTCATTCCTGGTGCAAGACCGTTTTCACGACCTATGGAGAAGTCCCCAGGCTTGTCCACAGCTATCCACAACATGTGCACAACCCCGTCCACAGGTGTGGACAACTTCGTCCCAAGTGGACGATGAGCTGCGCTGATTCAGAGAAAATTGCTGCACAGGACCACGCCGGCCACCACGCCGATCGCTAAACCGACGACGAACACGAGCGTGTAGCGCCACCACGGCGTGCGGGTCGGCTCGGCGGGTGGTGGCACCGGGTAGTAGCGCACGATGCCCGTCGTCGGGCCGACCTCCACATCGCGCGTCGAACCGTCGTAGTTCAGCCCGCCGAGGAAGTCGTCCTGCTTCACACGACTAGTAGTACCCCAAAAAGAAGCCCCACCGGTCGCCGTTGACCGATGGGGCTCCTGCGAACACCCGGGAACTAGCCCAGGCGCTGCTTCAGGGCGGCCAGCTCGTCGCGGAGCGTGGTCGGGACCTTCTCGCCGATCTTGGCGAACCACTCCTCGACCAGCGGGATCTCGGCACGCCACTCGTCGGCGTCGAACGCCAGCGAGGCCTCGATGTCCTCACGCGACGCGTCCAGGCCCTCGAGGTCCAGGTCGTCGGCGGTCGGCACGTACCCGATCGGCGTCTCCTGCGCGGCGGCCTTGCCCTCGAGGCGCTCGATGGCCCACTTCAGCACGCGCGAGTTCTCGCCGAACCCGGGCCACAGGAAGCGCTTGTCCTCGCCGCGGCGGAACCAGTTGACGTAGAAGATCTTCGGCAGCTTGTCGGCGTCGGCGCGCTTGCCGAGGTCGACCCAGTGCTGGAAGTAGTCGCCGGCGTTGTAGCCGATGAACGGCAGCATCGCCATCGGGTCGCGACGGACGACGCCGGTCTTGCCGACCGCGGCGGCCGTGGTCTCCGACGACAGCGTGGCGCCCATGTAGGTGCCGTGCTGCCAGTCGCGCGACTCGGTGACCAGCGGGATCGTCGTGGCGCGACGGCCGCCGAAGAAGATCGCGCTGATCGGCACGCCCTTCGGGTCGTCCCACTCGGGCGCCTTGATGTCGCACTGCTCGATCGGCGTGCAGTAACGGGAGTTCGGGTGCGAGGAGAGCTCCTCGCTGTCCGGCGTCCAGTCCTGGTGCTTCCACGAGGTGAGGTGGGCCGGGGGCTCGCCCATGCCCTCCCACCAGATGTCGCCGTCGTCGGTCAGCGCGACGTTCGTGAACAGCGAGTTGCCCTTGGCGATGGTGCGCATCGCGTTCGGGTTGGTGTGGTAGTCGGTGCCGGGCGCGACGCCGAAGAAGCCGTTCTCCGGGTTCACCGCGTACAGGCGGCCGTCCTCACCGAAGCGCATCCAGGCGATGTCGTCGCCGAGCGTCTCGACCTTCCAGCCGGGGATGGTCGGCTCCAGCATGGCGAGGTTCGTCTTGCCGCAGGCCGACGGGAACGCGGCGGCGATGTAGTACGCCTTGTTCTCCGGCGAGGTGAGCTTGAGGATCAGCATGTGCTCGGCGAGCCAACCCTCGTCACGCGCCATCACGGACGCGATGCGCAGCGAGTAGCACTTCTTGCCGAGCAGGGCGTTGCCGCCGTAGCCGGAGCCGAAGCTCCAGATCTCGCGGGTCTCCGGGAAGTGCGAGATGTACTTGGTCTCGTTGCACGGCCACTGCACGTCTTCCTGGCCGGGCTCGAGCGGAGCGCCGAGGGAGTGCAGCGCCGGCACGAAGTCCGCGTCGTCACCGAAGACCGCGAGGGCCTTGGTGCCCATGCGGGTCATGATGTGCATGGAGACGACGACGTACTCCGAGTCGGTGATCTCCACACCGAGCATCGGCTTCTCCGCGTCGAGCGGGCCCATGCAGAACGGGATGACGTACATCGTGCGGCCACGCATGCAGCCCCGGTAGAGCTCGGTCATGATGGCCTTCATCTCGGAAGGGTCCATCCAGTTGTTCGTCGCGCCCGAGTCCTCCTCGCGCACCGAACAGATGTACGTGCGCTCCTCGACCCTGGCCACGTCGCTGGGGTCCGAGGCGGCCCAGAACGAGTTCTGCTTCTTCTTGAGCGGCACGAACGTGCCGGCGTCCACGAGCTTCTTGGTGAGGCGGTCCCATTCGCCCTGGGACCCGTCGGCCCAAACAACCTCGTCGGGGCAGGTCAGCTCAGCGACTTCCTGAACCCATGCGAGCAAGCGCGCGTGGTTGGTAGGTGCCTGTTCGAGACCGGGAATGGTCACTGCCGTCATCTCGTCTCGTCTCCTGACTGAACGCCTCGGCAACCCGAGCACGTGGTGGTCCGGTGCAGGACTTCGTCGTCCTCGGGAATAGCTCCAGACGCCCGGTGGGGCCGGGCGTGCGTGGAAGGGGATGGACCGAGGTTAGCCCGGTGAATGGCAGGTAAAGCACCCCCAGCCTGTCGGTTCCCTCACAAAACCGATTCTGGAATCGATTCAGCACTCGGACGGCGTTAAGCGCCCGTGGCGGTGGGAAAAACACAAGAGGCCCCGGTGCGGTTCTCACCACACCGGGGCCTGTGACCTGCGCTTCAGTTAACGGTTCAGTTCGGGCTGATCCACTGCCCCGTTGTGGAATCGATTCGGACGACGCCGTCGAAGCGTTCTTCCTCGAGCCACTCGTCCGAGTCGTCCAGAATGCCGCTCTTCGAGTCGGTCACGTACCGGCCGTCGGACTCGATGTGGCCGTGCTCGACCTCCACCCAGTCGTCACCTCGGTGTTCCGACATCGTGACCTCGCCGGACCGCGTGATCTCGGTCGCCACGTCGGCCTTGCCGTCACCGTTCTTGTCGGTGAACAACCACGTGTCGCCGTCGTCGTCGCGGACGACAACGGTGTCAGCCTTGCCGTCCCCGTCGGTGTCCTCGGTGGCCGGACCGACCTTTCGCTCCCCGTCGTCGGTCTCCACGACAATCGCCTGTTTGGAAGTCGAATTCGTCTTTTCGTGCTGCGAGTCGTTGGGGTCGACGGCCACCCACTCACCGGAATTCTCCTCGAACCGCGCCTGGCTCAGGAGATTGCCGTCCTTGTCGAACGTGCTCATCAGATCGGCGTCGCCGTCGCCGTTCGTGTCGGTGAACGCGAGATGACCGCCGTCATCGGTCTCGACCACGGCGGAGTCGTTCACGCCGTCCTGGTCGAGGTCGAAGGTGACGTCGGCGGTGTACTCCTCGTCCTCGACGGTCACCTTCAGCTCGGCGTCGGCCGCACCGTTCTCGTCGATGTACACCGGGACACACCTCCATACCTGCTCATGTACCGGTATGACCCACGTTATGCCGGTTTGGTTCCGCCGCCAACCGTGTGCGCCGGTCCGGATGACCTTCGGCGGTGTCAGGCGCGGTCGCGCACGGACCTGATCCGGCCCAGCAGCTCCTCGGCCTTCGACAGCCCCGACTCCACCTCGGCCAGCTGACGGGTGGCGGCCTGCAGCTCGCGCCCCCGCTCCCCGGCCTCCATCCGCAACGCCCGGTCGACCTCCCGCAGCTCCGCCTCGATGGCCTCGATGCGCTTGGCCAGGGCCTCGTCCAACGCCAGCGACAGGGCCTGCTCCGCCTCGATCAGCTGCTCGGCGGCCAGTTGGTCCACAGTGGAGCGGGCGTCCGCGATGGCGTCGGAGAGCCACTGCTTGACGTGCTGCTTCTCCGCGGTGTGGGTGCGGGTGCGGGCCATCCACCAGCCGGCGCCGAGGCCCAGGGCGATCGTGACGGGCAGGACGATCGGGTTCAGGACCGCTATGCCGAGGCCGGCGAGTGGCATGACGGCGAGCTTGCCCGCGCCCAGGCCGCCCGAGACGCCCATGAACACCAGCAGCTTGTCCTCGGCCGTCGGTGGGCGCTTCTCCTTGGGGCGCAACACGACCGGCGGGTGCTCGCCTCGGGCGAACTGGCCTCGGATCAGGGTGAGTTCCTCGGGCGAGAACAACGTGGCGAGCACGGCGTCGGTCACCTGGGACAGGCGGACGGACAGGGCTGTGGAGATCCGGCTGGACACGACCTGCAGGGCCGTGTCGACCTGGCCCGGCAACGCCGCCAGGGCCGTGCGGTCGGCCGCGTCGATGGCCTGGCGGTACCAGGTCTGCAGGTCGCGCATCTGGCGGGAGATCTCGTGCGAGTTCTCGATGCGGGCCCGTTGGACCTCGCCGCGCAGGCGGACCTGCCAGCCCCGCGTCGAGGAACGGCGTTCGGTCTGGAGTTCTTCGCGGCGGGCGCGGAGCACTGCAGCTTCGTCTTCGCCTACGGAGAGAGCGCGCTTCTCGTGTTCCAGGCGTACTACGAGCTCTGCCAGGACTGTGGTGAGTGCGCGGAGGGCGTTGGCCTCGGCGAGCATGCCGGCCCGGCCGGTGACCAGTTCCTGCAACGAGGTCTGCAGCGCGGAGATGCCGGAGCGTTCGCGCAGCATCGAGGCGGCGTCCGGGTTCGGGGCCTGGGCGGCCATGCCGAACATGCGCGAGGAGACCGGGTACCAGGTGGCGTCGGCGAAGCGGGGGGCGTGCTCGGCGAGCAGGGCGCGGTTCGCGTCGAGGACCTGGCGCCAGCCGCGGTACTGGTCGGTCTTGGTGAGGGCGAAGACGACGGTCTCGACGCGGTCGCCGACGCGCTTCAGGAAGTCCAGCTCGCCTCGGGTGAAGGGGGACGAGGCGTCGACCACGAAGACCAGGGCGGTCGCCGAGGTGACGGCCTCCAGGGCCAGTTCGCCGTGCACCGACTCCAGGCCGCCCACGCCGGGGGTGTCCACGACGGACATCCGTTCCAGCAACGGGATCGGGGCGTCGACCTCGACGTAGCGCGGGGGGAGTTCGCCCTCGGGCAGGTCGTGGGCGGCGGAGACCCAGTTGATCAGCGCGGGCAGCGGGAACGAGACGGGTGCGAGCAGGCCGGGGTAGCAGGCGCGCGCAGCCCACGACGGGCCGTGCTGGAAGACGAGGTACGTCGAGGTGGCGACGTCCGCGTCCACCGGGGACAGACCTGGGGTGGCCAGCAGGGCGTTGACCAGCGACGACTTGCCGCGGTTCGTCTCGCCGACGATCACGACGGAAGACACCTCGGGCGTCGCGCTCCGCGTCACCCAGTCGGCCATCGACGGGTCCAGCTCGCGCACGAGAGAGGTGAGGCGCTCACGCGTCTGCCGGACTGTCTGCGAGAGGTTGCTCATCGGGCCGTGTAGACCGTCACGATCGGAGCGCGCAGAACGCGGCCGCGGTCGCAGAAGCCTGGGACCTCGGTCTCGGCGACCAGGCCCTGCAACGACAGGTCGTCCGTCGGGACGGCGCCGCCGGCCTCGTGCCGTGACGGGTCGAAGCGCTCACCGTCGGCCCGCATCGCCACGACGCCTATGGACGACAGGCCTTCCTCGATGCGTTCGACCACGCCCGCACTGGCGCGGTCCAGCGCGTACAGGCACAGCTGGACCAGTGCGCGGCGTTCGGCCAGCGCCTGGTCGAGCAGCTCGTCGGCAATGGTCTCCACACCGTCGTCCGACGTCAGATCGGGGTGTTCGGTTCCGTTCACGCTCATCGGTGCCCCCCAGCACGTAGTTGCTGCCAGATGAGGAAATACGCCCGGTGGACGACGTGCGCCACCCGAGCCTGCGCCGGAGTCGCGCCGAAGGAGGCGAACGAACGCCACCACCCGGCTCTCTCCAGGGCGAACGCCGTCAGCTCCGCGACCGGTCTGCCGACCAGGCCGAGGCGGGCGGCGACGTCGGGGGTGCTGCCGACGCGCAGCACCTCGTCCGTCAGGTCGGGCGCGAAGGCGACGGCGCCGGACGAGACGAGTGTCAACGCCTCCAGCAGCCGCAGCTGGTGCGCCTCGGGACGGGCCAGCAGCACCTCGATCGCGTCGTGCACGCGCTGCCGTTCGCCGGGGTCGCCCGCCGCCAGCGACGTGATCGAGGCCAGCGCGGCCGCCGCCTTGATGCCGTCGGCGCGGGCGCGGAAGACCGCGTCGAGACGGCCTCGGACGGCGGCGAACCCGGACGCGTCGAACAGCACGCGCCGCAACGCCCCGGCGGGCAACGCGGGTTCGGCGTCCAGCGCGAGAAGCGCACGGCCGATGCCGTACAGGTCCAGCTTCTCCAGCAACCGGGACCGCACCCCGGCCGCGACGTCGCACTCCCACGACGTGAAGAGGTCACCGGACATCAGCATCATCGTGCGGGTGTCGGGGTCCAGGGCGGCCAGCGCCCGCAGCGCCTCCGCGTCGGCCGAGGTGAACTCGCCGGTCTCCGCGGACTCGGCGAGCAGGCTGATCACCGGCAGGACGTCCGCGACCCGCGGCTTGAGCAGGTCGGCCTGCTTCGCCGCGAGGATCTGCGCGGCCCGCCAGACGTCCCCGTCCGCGCCCTCGACGGTCTCCGGCGCCACGGCGTCGACCTTGTTCAACGCGGCGATGGCGTTGACCGGGCCCGCCTCGCGGGACGCGGTCGCGGCGGTGAAGGCGGCCAGCGTCGACTGGTCGTCCGCGCGCACGCCCTGCGTCACGACGTAGAGGACGGCCTCGGCGCCTGCGACGGCGTTGCTCGACACGGGGTCCAGCAGTTCCTCGGTGCGGGCGACCGACGTCGCGTCCAGCGAACCGAGCCCCGGGGTGTCGATGACGGTGAAGTCACGCAGCACCGCGTTCGTCAGGTACGCCTCGATGTGCGAGACGCCGTCCAGGCCGAGAGAAGCGGGGATCATGCCGTTCGCGTCGAACGGCAGCACCTGGCGCCTGCCGTCCCGCAGCACGACTTCGATGCGATCGACCGTGCCGTACTGATAGCGCGTGACGAGCCGTGTGCACTCACCGACATCGGTCGGGGCGACCCGGCGGCCGATCAACGCGTTCACGAGAGTCGACTTGCCGGACTTGATCCGGCCGGCGACGGCGACCTGCAACGGCGCGTGCAGCCGGCGCAGCACTTCCTGGAAACCGGCGGCGGTCCGGGGTGACACTTGTGGTTGCAGGGCAACGCAGAGATTGGCCACCGCCGCGCACAGCGGACCGGCCAACTGTTGTCCCTGCAACGCCGTCACGAGCACTGATCGTGCCACGGTTTGTGCGCGTGCGTGCGCGGGTAGCCACAGCGCATGGGTGACAGCTACGTGACGTTCCTAGTGCTGGGGATCGTCCTGGTCGCGATCGACGGCCAGCTGATCTACCACAGCGGCAAGGGATATCTGAAGCGCGCTGCGTACGACGAAGAGCAGGTCGGCGGCATGATGAAGCTGACGGCCGTGCTGTTCCACCTCGTCGTGCTCGGCCTGTTGGCGCTGGTGTCGATCGTCAACGTCGACACCGGTGATGCGGCGAAGAACGTGGTCGTGAAGCTGGGCATCGTGCTCTTGCTGCTGGCACTGGCTCACGGCGCAACCATGGCGATCCTGGCCAGGATCAGGGATCGCCAGATGCAGCAGCAGCTCGCGGACCAGATGGCCGAGGAGCACCGGATCTACGAAGAGCGCCAGGAAGAACGTCAGGCGCACATCGGCGAACCGCGACCCGCACCCAAGATCGAGTCGCCTTACTCACCCAAGTAACGGGCTCGCACGGCGTTCAGTGCCTCCCCCTCACTGGCGCCGAGCGACCGAGCGATGGCGACGAACTCCGCCGCGGCGGCGGAGAGCGGGTCCGGTGCATGTGAAGGCAGGGCGGCCACCACGGTGCCCTGTCTTCGCCCTGTCGTGATCACGCCCGCCACCTCCAGCTCCCGATAGGCCCGCGCGACCGTGCCGGCGGCGAGCCCGAGGTCGGCGGCGAGCTGCCGGATGGTCGGCAACCGCGACCCGACCGGCAGCACCCCGGCGCTGATCAACCGGACGAGCTGGTCGCGGACCTGGCGCCAGGGCGCGACACCGTTCTCGACATCGACGACGATGCGGGGAGCCGTCACCAGGCGATCTTCTTGGACACGACGTTCGTGTTGGCCATCATGACCCACGCGAAGACGCCCAGGAACAGGTAGCCACCGCCGATCAGCGCGCAGATCATGGCCGCGCCGATGCCCGCCGACACGTGCACGCTGCGGGTGCGGAGCACCCGGTCCACCTCCTCGTCACCATCCACCGGACGGGCGACGGCCGCCCAGATGACCGTCGCGACCGCGGCCACGGACACCACGAAGACGGGCAGCTGGGTGATCTGCAGGTTCACGACGAACCAGACCAGCCCGAACAGCACGACCACCGCGTACGCGCCCAGCACGTACTGCGAGGCGATGTCGAACAGGCCGCGCGGGGCGAGCGAGGCCGACCGCTGACGGCCTTCGCGCGGCAACGCCAGCGCGATGAGCTCGGCGAGCAACGTGCCCCCGAGCACGATCGCCGCGAGCGACCCCAGACCGCGACCGCTGGCGAACGGCACGAACGACAGACCGACGAACAGCAGCGGGTAGAGCAACCGCCGCCGCTTCAGGTACCGGACCGCGTCGTCGACCTGCGCGGGCGTCGGGTCGGACACCTTCCAGCTCCTGAGCAGGCGCCTGCCGGTCGACTGCGTCGGCCACAGGACGACCAGCAGGACCAGACCGATGCCGGCCGACATCAGGACGTCGTACATGGCGAACCCCCGAACTTTGTATCAACCCCTCGACACAATAACTCACACTGAAGTCGTACGGAGCGTCAACCCGTGGCGCGACGCGCGGAAGTTCGATCCGAACCTAATCTTGTCCGGTGCGGCGGTTCAGCCTGTGGATGAAGTCTCATCCGGCGTTCGGGGACTCCCTGATCGCCGGATTTCTGCTGATCTTCGACCTGGGCTTCGCGGTCACCGGGATCGACAGGGGCGTGTCCTTCTCGGCCTTCCTCGCCGTGACGCTGCTGATGCTCGGCCCGCTGCCGTTCCGGCGCCACCACCCGCTGGGCGCGAGCTACCTGATCCTCGGGGGCGCGTTCCTCCAGCTGTTCACGCACGGCGGCACCGACGGCGGCATACCGGTGCGGATGTCCGACTTCGCGCTGGCCGTGGCGCTGTACACGCTCGTCGCCTACACGAACCGCAAGACGGCGCTGATCTACACGGGGTGGCTGCTCGCGGGCACGTTCCTGTGGGCGGTCTTCCAGGTCGGCGACATCGAGGCAGTGTTCCTGGTGTTCCTGATCCTCGTGATCTTCGGCTTCAGCTGGGCCATGGGCGAGTTCGTCGGCGCCCGCCGCGCCTACCAGGGCGAGTTGGAACAACGCCTGCTGCTGCTGGAGACCGAGCGCGACCAGCAGGCGAGGATCGCCGTGGGCGAGGAGCGGTCGCGGATCGCCCGCGAACTGCACGACGTCGTCGCCCACGCGGTGAGCGTGATGATCGTCCACGCCGACGGCGCCGCGTACACGATAAGGAGTCAGCCGGAGGTGGCCGAGAACGCGGTCCGCACGATCGCCGACACCGGCCGGCTGGCCCTGACGGAGATGCGCCGGCTGCTCGGCGTGCTGCGCAGCGAGGACGCCGAGACGCAGTGGGCTCCCCAGCCGGACGCACGGGGTGTGGTCGAGCTGGCCGAGAACACCCGCGCGGCCGGGGTGCCGGTGCGCCTCGAGATCACCGGTGACGTGGACGACCTGCCCGTGGGCGTCGGGTTGAGCGTCTACCGGATCGTGCAGGAAGCGCTCACCAACGTGATCAAGCACGCCGGCGCGGACACGACCGCCATGGTGCGGCTGGCCCGCACGCCGGAGGAACTGCGCCTGGAGGTGACCGACGACGGTTTCGGCACACCGCACGACGTCGTCAAGGTCTCCGGCGGCAACGGACTGATCGGCATGAGGGAAAGGGCTGCGGTGCTGGGCGGCGAGTTCGAGGCGGGCCCCAACCCCGGTGGGGGCTGGCGCGTCCGCGCGATCTTCCCGCTGGCCGCATAGGGTGATCGAGTGATTCGGGTGCTGCTGGTCGACGACCAGGAACTCATGCGCATGGGCTTCCGCATGGTGCTGGGTGCGCAGGAGGACATCGACGTGATCGGCGAGGCGGCCGACGGCCTCGACGCCGTGCAGATGGCCGACAAGCTGCGCCCTGACGTGGTGCTGATGGACGTCCGCATGCCCGTCATGGACGGCGTGGAGGCCACCAAGCGCATCGCCGAGGCCGACACCGCGAAGGTGCTGGTCATGACGACGTTCGACATGGACGAGTACGCCCTGTCGGCGTTGCGCAACGGCGCCAGCGGCTTCCTGCTGAAGGACACCCCGCCGTCCGACCTCGTGTCGGCGCTGCGCGCGGTGGCCTCCGGCGACGCGGTGGTCTCGCCGTCGGTGACGAAGCGGCTGCTGGGCAGGTTCCTCGGCGACGGCGGCGGTGAGCTGCGGGACGCCTCGGTGCTCGACGTGCTGACCGAGCGCGAACGCGAGGTGCTCGTGCTGATCGCGAAGGGCCTGTCGAACACCGAGATCGCCCGCAAGCTCTTCCTGTCCGAGGCGACGGTGAAGACGCACGTCGGCAGGATCCTCGCGAAGCTGGAGCTGCGAGACCGGGTGCAGGCCGTGGTGCTGGCCTACGAGACCGGTCTCGTCCGCCCCGGTGACGCCTAGCGGTACTTCTCCGGGTCGGCGTCCACGGTCTCGCCGGCCATCCGCGGCTTCACGACCTCGTCCCACCAGCGGCCCCAGTCGGGCTGTGAGCCGTCGAGGTCGGTGAACCCGTACTCGCGCTTGAGCTTCCACGACGAGAGGCACTGGCCCGCGAACCGTTGGCGGTCCTTGTCCGCCGCCAGGTGCGCAAGGCCGCGACCGAGGTAGTGCGGCGTCTCGGACAAGGCGTAGTCCGGCACGTCCTTGATCGCGTCACGCCAGTTCGCCTCGGTGACGCCGAAGCCCTCCAGCATCTGCTCGGACCGCAGGAACCCCGGCGTGGCCGCGAGAGCCGTCACGTTCGGGTGGTCCTTCAGGTCCTTGGCCAGCACCTCGCCGAACCGCCGCACGGTGCTCTTCACCGCGTCGTACGGGAGGTTCACGAAGTACGCCTCACCGTCCTCGCCGTCGGTCACCTCGACCACGAGCCCGTCGTCGGACTTCAGCAGGATCGGCATCAGCTTGTGGATGGCGATCAGGTGCGTCTCGACGCCGTTGCGCCACATGTGCAGCTGCTTGTCGAGGTCGTGCTCCCAGAACTTGCCCCACTCGACGAGGTTCTCGCCGCCCCAGGCGTTGTCGATGAAGATGTCGAGCTTCTCGATGCGCGCCGCCAGAGCGTCCACATCGGACGGTTTCGTCAGGTCGCAGCGGACCGCGATCCCCTTGCCACCCGCGGCGTCCACCAGTTCGGCGGTCTCCTCGATCGTCTCCGACCGCCCGATCTCCGACTGCTGCTCCCGCGTGCTCCGGCCTGCGACGAACACCGTCGCACCTGCCGCGCCCAGTTCGATCGCGATCGCCCTGCCCGCACCGCGCGTGGCGCCGGTGACGACCGCGACCTTCCCGCTCAGATCGGGTTCATTTCTTTGCGACACGACGAGTTCCCCTTCCCTCGCGCCAAGAGAGGACGATCATCTCGTCGCCCTCGGTGGTGAGCTGCACGACCTCGGTGACGTCGAACCGGAACAGGTCGAGCACGTCGGGATTCCACCCCGTGCGGTCGAACAGGTCCTTGAGGTAGTCCGCCTGGTCCGTCCAGAACTCGGCGGTGCCGCTGATCTTGGCGTCCCCCGCCTCCGTCACCGACGCGGTCGTGCTCATGCAGTGCAACGCGAACCTCGGATCGCGTTGCAAGTCCTTCGACTTCAACGAATCGTGCATCATGCCCGCCCAGACCTGCCCCCGCGTGAAGTCCGGTTCCACGCCGCTGATGCGCGGCGAACCGTCTTTTCGCAGCGTCGCGAGCATCGCGTGCCGGTCCGCGGCGAACCGGGCCTCCACGAACGCCGCCATGTCGGGCTGTTCCGCCGCGAACTCCGCCCAGCTAGCCATTTCCGCGCATCCCCTCCAACACCAGATCAACGTCCTCGGCCATGCGCTCCAGCAGGTCACCGCGCGGGCGCACCGACCAGTCCATCGAGATCCCGTACACCAGCGCGGCGAGGACGCGGGCCGCGTTGGGCGGCAGTTCCTCGGCCGCGCACAGGACCTCCAGCTCCTCCTCCAGCGCCGCGTAGTGCTTCGCCAGCAACGCCCGCAGTTCCGGGTCGATCAGGTCGACCCCGAGCTGCGCCAGGTTGTTCGTCGCGACCACCGGGTCGTTGAGGCGGTCGAACCACATCATCAGCGCGGCCCGGACGCTGCCCGCCTCGCGCATCCGCCGCACGACCTCCTCGGTCCCCGCCTTCGTGAGCGCCTGCAGCAGCCCGCTCTTCGACCCGAACCGCTTCGCCACCGCGCCGACCGACACCCCCGCCTCCGCCGCCACGTCCGCGACGGTGAACTCCGGTCCGCGCCGGTCGATGACGGCCGCCACGGCGTTCAGGATCCGTTCGTCGGTGATCGTGCGAGGTCGTGCCACGCAGTTAGTGAACCACAATTCACTAACCTTGGCATAGGGTGGTGACACGTGAGCTGGAGACCGCGCCTGGTAGCGCTGGACATCGACGGAACCCTGACCCCGGTCGGCTCGAACGACATCTCGCCCGCCGTGCAGGCGGCCATCACCCGCGCCACCGACCACGGCGCCCACGTCGTGCTCTGCACCGGTCGCAGCCTCATCGGCATCAGCGAGGTCGCCGCGAAGCTGCCCGCTTCGTACGCCGTGTGCTCGAACGGCGCCGTGTGGTGGGACCCCGCCCTGCGCGAGGTCACCAAGCGCGTCACGTTCGACCCCGGCCCGACCATCAAGACGTTGCAGGCGTTGCTGCCGAACGCGGTGTTCGCGGTGGAGCAGACCGGCGTCGGCAACCTGTCGCTGGGCGAGTTCCTGCCGGGTGACCTGTGGGGCACGACGACACAGGTGACGTTCGAGGAGATCTCCGTGCCGACCTCACGGCTGGTCATGCGCTGGCTCGACCACACTCCGGCCGAGCTGTCGTTCGCCCTGCGGGAGCTGGAACTCCCGGGAGTCGAGTGGTCCGTCGACCACACCGAAGCCTGGCTCACCGCCGTGCCTCTCGACGTCAGCAAGGGCTCGGCGCTGGACGAGCTCAGCACGCGGCTCGGGGTGACCCCGGCGGACGCGCTCGCGATCGGCGACGGGTCCAACGACGTCGAGATGCTGACGTGGGCGGGGCTCGGGGTCGCGATGGGCCAGGCGCCCGCGCACGTGCAGGCGATCGCGGACGAGGTGGCGCCGACCGTGCTGGAGGACGGCGCCGCCCAGGTGCTGAACCGCTTCTTCCCCTAGTCCGAGACGTTCCGGACGGCGACGACCTTGCCGACCTTGACCCGCACGACCATCTCGCCGGGCACGCCGTTGCGCTCGGCGTACTCGTCGGCGCGGTCGTCGCCCATGTAGCGCGCGGCGGTGCGGCCCGCCCAGTACTTGAGCTGCTCGGGGTCCTCGTCGACCACGGCCTGGCCGGTGATCGTCACGAAGTCGAACGGCGGCAGCTCGTTGTCGAAGCACAGGGCCACGCGGCCGTCGCGCAGGATCGACTTGCCCTTGACCGTGTCGCGCGCGGTCAGGAAGACCACGTCGGGGCCGTCGAGGTCCACCCAGACCGGTGCGACGTGCGGCGACCCGTCCTTGCGGGTGACCGCGAGCTTCGCCGTGCGCGCGGGCTTGGCCAGCACGAACTCACGCCACCAGCCGTCGGGAGCTTCCGTGTATCCCATGTGGCTCATTCAACTACGACCGAGGTAGCGCCACACGACGACGGAAGTTGACGCACGCGCAGACCGCAGGCCGATGTGGTGGCACCCCTCGGAGCGGGAAGGTGTTCCCATCACCGAGAGGGGAAAGCCAATGATCGAGGCAATCGGCCTCACCAAGAGATACGGCAGGACGGTCGCGGTCGACGACCTGTCGTTCACCGTCCAACCTGGACGGGTGACCGGATTCCTCGGTCCGAACGGCGCAGGCAAGTCCACCACGATGCGCATGATCCTGGGGCTCGACCGTCCGACGGCAGGCCGCGTGCTGATCGACGGCAAGCCCTACACCGAGCTCAACCGTCCACTCCAGACCGTCGGCGCGCTGCTCGACGCCAAGTGGGTGCACCCGAACCGCTCGGCTCGCGCCCACCTCAAGTGGCTCGCCGTGTCCAACGGCCTGCCGAAGAGCCGCGTCGACGCGGTGCTGGAGGCCGTCGGCCTCACACAGGTGGCGAGCAAGAACGCCGGCGGGTTCTCGCTCGGCATGTCGCAGCGGCTGGGGATCGCCGCGGCACTGCTCGGCGACCCGAAGGTGCTGCTGTTCGACGAGCCGGTCAACGGTCTCGACCCGGAGGGCATCCTCTGGATCCGCACGTTCATGCAGAACCTCGCCGCCGAGGGCCGCACGGTCCTGGTGTCGAGCCACCTGCTGTCGGAGATGGCGCTCACGGCCAGCGAGCTCGTGGTGATCGGCCGGGGGAAGCTGATCACGCAGAGCAGCACGCAGGAGTTCATCGACCGCTCAACGGGTAACACCGTGCTCGTGCGCAGCCCTCAGCTCTTCAAGCTCGGCCCGCTGCTCGTCGACAAGGGCTTCACGGTTCGTGACGGCGCGGACGGCGCGTTGTCCGTATCGGGTGCCACCAGTGACCAGATCGGGGACATCGCCGCTGCGAACGGTGTCGTCCTGCACGAGCTGAGCCCCCAGCGCGGTTCGCTCGAAGAGGCGTTCATGCAGCTGACCGGCGATGCTGTCGAGTACCACGCAGAGATCGGGAAGTGAGTCTGATGACCCTGTTGGCAGTTGAGAGAATCAAGCTCTTCTCGACCCGCTCGCCGTACTGGTGCAGCGCGCTCGCCCTGGTCCTCGGCGTCGGGCTCACCGCGATCATCGCGGCCTCGACCGACAACGGCCAGCTGTCCCTCGGCGCCACGCAGTTCGGCAGCAGCCAGCTCGCGCTGTCCGTCGTGCTGGTGATGGCGGCCCTCGCGGTCACGACCGAGTACCGCTTCAGCACGATCCGCGCCACGTTCCTCGCGGTGCCGAACCGCACGTCCGCGCTGGTCGCGAAGACCGTCGTGGTGGCGTTCATCGCCGCGATCCTCGGCGAGATCATCGCGTTCGGCTCGGTGGGCATCGCGAAGGTGCTCTCGCCCGCCTCCGACCTCGCGATCACCACGGGCGACGAGTGGCGGCACGTGGCGGGCGTCGGCCTGCTCTACGGCATCGGCGCGGTCATCGCGATCGCGGTCGGCATCCTGGTCCGCCAGACCGCCGGCGCCGTCGCCATCCTGCTCGTCTGGAACATGCTGCTCGAAGGCCTGATCGGGATCATCCCGAAGGTCGGCGTGAAGATCCAGGCGTGGCTGCCCTTCATGAACGCCAACCACTTCCTGCAGCTCGGCGGGGACAACCCGGCCGAACAGGCGGGGGCGGGCGTCGACTTCAAGCTGAGCCAGTGGGGCTCGCTCGGCTACTTCGCCGCCATCGCGGTGGCGCTGCTGGTGGTCGCACTGATCGTCGCGAAGCGGCGGGACGCGTGACCTGTTCCAGGTAAGGGGGAGAGGGACCTGGGTCATCCGTCGGGGGGTGACCCAGGTCCCTGTCGGTTTCTTCGAGCGCACCGGGAGAGGTCATGATCGAAGCAGTCCGCCTGCAGAAGCACTACGGCAAGACCAAGGCCGTCGACGACCTGTCGTTCAGCGTCCGGCCGGGCCGGGTGACCGGGTTCCTCGGACCGAACGGCGCCGGCAAGTCCACGACGATGCGGATGATCCTCGGCCTCGACACCCCCACCGGTGGTGACGTCAGGATCGACGGCAAGCACTACGCCGAGCTCAAGCAGCCGTTGACGAAGGTCGGCGCACTGCTCGACGCGAAGTGGGTGCACCCCAACCGTTCCGCGCGCTCGCACCTCAAGTGGCTCGCGGTCTCCAACAAGATCCCGGTCAGCCGGGTCCAGGAGGTGCTGGAGGTCGTCGGCCTCACCGAGGTCGCGCACAAGAACGCCGGTGGCTTCTCGCTCGGCATGTCCCAGCGGCTCGGCATCGCGGGCGCGTTGCTCGGCGACCCCGAGGTCCTGCTGTTCGACGAGCCGGTGAACGGCCTCGACCCCGAGGGCATCCTGTGGATCCGGCAGTTCATGCACCGCCTCGCGAACGAGGGCCGCACGGTGTTCGTGTCGAGCCACCTGCTCTCGGAGATGGCGCAGACCGCCCAGGACCTGATCGTGATCGGCAAGGGGCAGCTGATCGCGCAGACCTCCACCGAGCAGTTCATCGCCGACGCCACCCAGGACACCGTGAGGGTGCGGTCGCCGCACGCCGCGAAGCTGCGCGAGATCCTCGCCGCGCACGCGACGGTGACGGACGACTCGGTGAGCGGAAGCCTGGTGGTGCACGGGATCCCGGCGCAGCAGATCGGCGAGCTCGCGGCGGAGAACCAGATCGTGCTGCACGAGCTCAGCCCTCAGCGAGGGTCGCTGGAGGAGGCCTTCATGCAGCTCACCAAGGAGTCGGTGGAGTACCAGGCTCACTGACGCGCTCGGGGCGCCGCGACCTGATGGCGGGCAACGCGATCAGCAGTGCCGTCATCACGGCGGTGCCGCCCGCCATCGCGGCGACGAACGGCAGCCGGTCGCTCAGGTCGACCGGTTGCCGCTGGGGGCGTTGCGCGGCGAGGGTCGGGGTCGGTTGTGCCGTCGGCGGTGCCGGCGCGGGCAGCAACGGGTTCCGTTCCACCGGCGGGAGTTTCGCGGTGAGCGCCCCCATCGGGTTGACCATCCCGAACCCGGTCGTCGCGTCGCGGCCGGGTTCCGCCAGGTCCGTCGCGGTGCTGATCAACGCGTTGATGACGTCCTTCGCGGGCATCTCGGGGTGCTCGGCGCGCACCAGCGCCGCCACGCCGGACACGATCGCCGACGCCGCGCTCGTGCCGTCCATCTCGGCGTACCCGCTGGCGTAGACGCCCTCCGGTGCGGTCGTCACGATGCCTTCCGCCGGAGCCGCGAGCACCGTGTCCGCGCCCACGTTGGACGACGCCCACGGCTTGCCCGCCCTGTTCGTGCCCGCGACCGCGATCACGCCGCTGATGTTGGCGGGCGCGGAGACCTCCTTGCCCTCGTTGCCGGTGGCGGCCACGAGGACGACGTCCTTCTCGATCGCGTAGTTCACGGCCTTGACCAGCGACGGCGTCATCGAACTGGAGAAGCCGAGCGACATGTTGACGACCTTGGCGCCGTGGTCGGCGGCCCACCGGATGCTGTCGGCGACGACGTCGAGGCCGAACTGCTCCTTCTCGTCGGCGCTCGCGATCGGCAGGATCTTGGCGCCGGGTGCGATGCCGAGCGCGCCGCCGCCCTTGCCGGTCGCGGCGATAATCCCGGCCATCCCGGTGCCGTGGCCGTCGACGTCGGTGGTGCCGTCGGTGCCCTTCGAGCGGCCGAAGCCCGTTCCGGGCAGGACCCGTCCGGCGAGGTCCGGGTGTTTCGCGTCGACGCCGGAGTCGATCACCGCGACGACCACGCCGTCCCCGCGTGCCCTGGCCTGCGCCGAGTACACGTCGAGCGCGTCGAGGTGCCACTCCTGCTCCTCGATCGTCTGCGCGGCGAGCAGCAACGGCAGCGCGGCGGCGAGCGCGGGGAGCAGGGGCACGACAGCTACATCGTGTTTCCACCTCACAACGCAACGTGCCTGCGGTCACAGGTTGTGCGGCGAATTGCGTAAGAGGGCTGTTAACAACCGATAAATACCGGCATTTTGGACATCATCGACGTTTGGTTTCCCGTTCAATGGGGTTATCCCCGCTGCGGAGGTGGCCAGTGGTCCGTGTGGAAGCAATGCTCGGTCTCGAGTGGTCCAGTGCTCTCGAAGCTCCCAACCCTGCCGAAATCGCCCTCACCCCGGCTGACGCGCGCCGCTCGTGGGTGAACCGCGCCCCCGAGCACGAGGTGCTCACGATGTACCGCTCGGTGCGTGACGCCGAGAACGCGCCCGCGCCGTGGTGGCTGCGCGCGCTGGACCGGGGTCGCCTGCGCTCCCGTGCCGAAGGTCACGCCGTCGAGGACGCGGTGAGCGAACTGCTCTCCTCCCGTCCCGGCTGGGTGTTCGTGCCCTGGGTCGACCTCGGCGAGGTCGGGTACTGGGAGTACGTGCCGTCCGAGAGCGGTGTCTACGGTCCCGCCACCCCCACGACGGTGCAGTTCACGGACTCGCACCGCGGTTTCGTGCACCTCGTTCCGGCGCACCGCGGCGCCGGTCGCCCGGAGGCCATCGACTTCACCGTCGCTGACCTGCGTGCTCAGATCGAGGACATCGAACTGATCGCCTAGTTCCCGGTCATTAGAATGTCCGGTCGTGACCAGCCCTGAGTTCCCCCGCTCCATCGTCAGCTTCGTCCAGCGCGGCGAGCGCATGACCGTGGGACAGGAACGCGCCTGGGACACGTACTGGGAGAAGATGGGCAACGACGTGAAGTCGTTGCCCGACGGACCCATGGACTTCGACTCGTGGTTCGGCCGCTCCGCGCCCGTGCTGCTGGAGATCGGGTCCGGCATGGGCGAGACCACCTCGCAGCTCGTCGCCGCCGCGCCCGAGCTCAACTACGTCGCCGCCGAGGTCTACAAGCCCGGCCTCGCCCAGCTGCTGCTGCGCGCCGAGCACCTCGGCGGTCTCGACAACCTGCGCGTGCTGCGCGGTGACGCCGTGGTCCTGCTGACCGACCACATCGCTCCCGCGTCGTTGCACGGCGTGCGGATCTTCTTCCCGGACCCGTGGCCGAAGAAGAAGCACCACAAGCGCCGGCTCGTGCAGCCGGAGTTCGTGTCGCTGATCGCGTCGCGGCTGGAGCCCGGCGGCGTGCTGCACCTCGCTACGGACTGGGAGAACTACGCCGAGCAGATGCTCGAGGTGTGCTCGGGCGAGCGCCTGCTGACCAACGTGTACGACGGCTGGGCCCCGCGGCCGGACTGGCGGCCCGTCACCAAGTTCGAGCAGCGGGCCGTGAACGAGGGCCGGGTCTCGCACGACCTGATGTTCCGGCGGAACGACCTCACCTGATCGAGGTCTCAAGCCGAACGAGTGAACACCCCGGGTCTACCGTTCACTCGTTGGAGTGGCCGGTGTTGATCACCCGAAATGCCCCGAGTGGCAGTGACGCGTGAGGCTGTTCCGGGCTTAGCGTTCCGCTCCGTGACCCCCGACGTCCTCCCCGTCGC
Source organism: Lentzea sp. HUAS12 (assembly GCF_024125735.1). Classification (NCBI taxonomy): domain Bacteria; kingdom Bacillati; phylum Actinomycetota; class Actinomycetes; order Pseudonocardiales; family Pseudonocardiaceae; genus Lentzea; species Lentzea sp. HUAS12. The sequence continues at coordinate 7,147,553 of NZ_CP099738.1, read as the reverse complement.
GGAGGAGTTCGTCCGCATGTTCCACGCGGCGCACTCCGACGCAGGCTCGCTGTCCGCCCGCATCGCCCAGGTGCGCGCCGAGATCGCCGAGACCGGAACCTACCGCCACACCACCAACGAACTCGCGTACGGCGCGCGGATCGCGTTGCGCGATTCCGGGTGGTGCACCTCGGGTGTGCCGTGGCGCCGGCTCAAGGTCCGCGATCTGCGCGGCTACCGCAACGCCGCCGCCGTCGCCGGCGAGTGCGTGGAGCACCTGCGCCTCGCGACCAACGGCGGTGAGATCCGGCCGCTGGTCACGGTCTTCGCGCCGGACGCCCCCGGCTCGCCCGGACCGGTGATCTGGAACGAGCAGCTGATCCGGTACGCCGGGTACGCCGACGGGATGGGGGACCGCCGGTACACCGGGTTCACCGAGTCCATGCAGGGCATGGGCTGGCGTCCGCCCGTGCGGCGGTCACGCTTCGACCTGCTGCCGTTGGTGGTGGAGACGCAGCACGAGGGCCCGCGGCTGTTCACGCTCCCGTCCGAGATCGTGCACGAAGTGCCTCTGGAGCACCCGACCCTGCCGTGGTTCGGCGAGATGGGCCTGCGCTGGCACGCGGTGCCGGTCATCTCGAACATGCGGCTGTCGATCGGCGGCGTGCACTACCCCGCCGCGCCGTTCAACTCGTGGTTCGTCGGCGCCGAGATCGGCACGCGCTCACTGGCCGAAGAGGGCGCTTACGGTGTGGCGCGCGAGGTCGCCGAGGCGTTGGGTCTGGACACCTCGTCCGAACGCACGCTGTGGCGGGACTTCGCGACCGTTCACCTGAACGCTGCAGTTCTGCACTCGTTCGACAAGGCGGCCGTCACCATCACGGACCACCACGCGGAGGCGTTGCACCGCCTCGCCTGGCTGCGTTCCCGCCAGCGGCCGTCCGCCGCACGTCCCGCGTTCCGGTTGGACACCGCAGCCGCGGCGCGCGCACGGAACGGTTCTCCGGCGCGCTTCACGGCCGCGTTGGACGAGACGCGTCCCCAACCGACGAGCAGGCTGGCGGAACTGCTCCGCCAGCAACACTCCCTGACCAGCGCCTGACTTCCCCATCACACGCTGGTGTGCGGTCTTCCCTAGTGCTTCGAGTCGATCATCACGCCCGAGAGGGCCATCAGCGCAAGGACCAACAGGCCGACCACAGCGGCGGCCCAAGTGAACACAACTGACAACATGGCGTCCTCCGTCTTCCCCGACTTCCTGCACTCCAGAGTCCGTGACCGTCGCGTAATCCGGCATCCGCCGTGAGGGTGTTTCCGCAGGTCGCCTCATCAGCCTTCTGGCTGATGCCCGGGTAGCCCCTGGTCGGACGCGGGGTCGCACTTGCGGCCCTAGGGTTGCTCGGGTGGAGAGCACGGACTTGAACTGGCGGCTGCTCGCCAAGCGTCAGTGGCCGCTGGCGCTCTCGCTGGCCGGGATCGTCATCGCCGAGACCGGTTCGATCGACACCGCGTCCGGCTGGTGGCAGGTCCCCGGCGTGCTGGTCGTCTGCGCCATCTCGGTGCTCGCACCGCGCAGACCGTTCGACGCGGCACTGGCGGCGGCGTTCGCGATCGTCTGCGTGGCGATCTACATGCGGCTGCTCGGAGTTCCGATCGAGCCGCACTTCTTCCTGAGCGGAGCCAGCATCTCGATCACCGGCGCCGCCATGGCGACCGTGGCGATCCTGGTGCGCGAGTCGTCGCACTGGCGTGCGGTGATCGGAACCCTGCTCGTGATCGCGGCGATGATCGCGATGGAGGTCCTCGGGTGGCCGATCGTGTCGGAGCTCGAGTACCGCAGGTGGGAGCCGGATCCGTCGTCGTACCTCTTCGGCGCGTGCATCATGCTCGTGCTCGCCGTCGGCACCGGTCTGTACTTCCGCGCCCGGGACAACGAACGCGCGTCCCAGCTCGCCGCTTCCGTTGCGGCGGCTCAGAACTCCGAGCGGATGGCGTTGGCGCGGGAACTCCACGACGTCGTGGCGCACTACGTGACGGCGATCGTCGTGCACGCGCGAGCGGGTCAGCTCAACCGCGAGTTCGACGTGCTGCCGGGCATCGAGGCGTCCGGGAACGAGGCGCTCACCGCGATGCGGCGGCTGGTGGGAACGTTGCGGGACGGTGAGTCTCCCGGCCCGGCCGCGTCTTCGTCACTCGTCGACGACGTGCGTGCGCTGGCGGCGGAATCCGAGCTGCCGGTGCGGCTCTCGTTCGACCTGCGGGACGCGGTGCCGCAGGAACTGGCCCGCTCGGTGTTGCGGTTGGTGCAGGAATCCCTGACGAACACGCAGAAACACGCGTTCGCGGTGTCCTCAGTGGACGTTTCGCTGTCCTCGGGCGAGGGGGTGCTGCACCTGGCGGTGCTGGACGACGGTGTCGCCTCGGGCGTTCCCGTCGGCGGTTCAGGCGGGTACGGGCTCGTCGGCATGCGCGAGCGCGTGGAACTGCTGGGTGGGACGTTCTCCGCGGGCCGACGCGAACCGACCGGGTGGACGGTCCGCGCCGATCTGCCGATCAGCTAGCTCATGCGTCGTCGCGGATGACTTCGAACTCCTGAGTCATCTCGAGGTCGCTCTGCTGGTCGTCGTTCTGAGGGTCGATGTCGGCCACTGATGCCTCCGCATGATCACGCCCGTACCGTGGACCGTGATCATGCCAACTCAGCGCCGGGTCGGCGGCTTGGGGGTGGCGGGCTTCTGCGCGCGGCGGAACTGACCGGCAGACGTGCACGACTTCTTCGACATGATCTTGAGACGCCCCTGTCCTGCCCGCGGTTGCTCGTGAATGCACAAAGGGCCCGTCGGCTCATGCTCTGACGGGCCCCTTGGATGGGGAGAAGTTTTAGGCCGGGGCGGACCCTGGGGGTCGGCCCGCGCCCGACACAGCGAGGATGCCCAGGGCGTCCGGAAGTATGCATGCGTGTGATCGGCATCACAATGGCAGGATTCTCCGCATGTCACTGCGTCTGCACGCCCCGGTGGTCCTGCCCTGCGACCCGTCCTGCGCCGTGTTGCGCGACGCGGTCGTGGACGTCGTCGACGGCCGGATCACCTACGTGGGTGAGCTCTCGTCCGCTCCGGCCTTCGACGGCGAGGTCCGTTCGCTCTCGGGCATCCTGCTCCCCGGCCTGGTCAACACGCACGCCCACAGCCCGATGACGGTGCTGCGGGGCCTCGGCTCCGACCTGCCGCTGCTGCGGTGGCTGCAGGAGCAGATGTGGCCGAACGAGGCGCAGATGACCGCCGCCGACGTGGGCACGGGCATGCTGCTCGGCGCCGTCGAGATGCTGCGGCACGGCGTCACCACCTCCGCCGAGATGTACTTCCACGGCCCTGAGCTGGTGTCCTCCGTGCTGGCCGCCGGCTCGCGGGTCGTGTTCGGCGGGGCGATCCTCGACGTGCCGGGCATGGACTGGAAGGCGCAGACCGACGAGATCTCCTCGTGGATCGACGCCGACGGCCTGCGGTTCGGGCCCGGCGAGCGCGTCGAGCTGGCCTACGGGCCGCACTCCGCCTACACGCTGTCCGCTCCGCAGCTGTCCTCCATCGCCGTGGAGGCTCGTGCGCGCGGTGCGCTGTTCATGGTGCACGTGGCCGAGTCGCCGTTCGAGGACGAGGCCGCTCGCGCCGAGTTCGGGTCGGTGCCGGCGCTGATGAAGGCGTCGGACGTCTTCGGCGGCCGGGTGCTGTCCGCGCACTCCGTGCACCTGTCCGATGACGACATCGCCCTGTACGCGTCCTTCGGCGTCGGCGTGGCGCACTGTCCCGGCTCGAACACGAAGCTCGCGTCCGGGATCGCCCGGGTTCCCGAGATGCTGGCCGCCGGCGTGTCCGTCGGACTCGGGACGGACGGGCCCGCGTCCAACGACGACCTGGACCTGTTCGAGGAGGCCCGACTGGCCGGGTTGCTGGCTCGGGTGTCGAAGATGGACGCGACCGTGCTGGGTGCGGCGCAGGCGTTGTTGATGGCGACCAGGGGTGGAGCTGCTGCTCTCGGGCGTGACGACATCGGGGCGCTGGAGACCGGGCGGTGGGGCGATGTCGTGCACATCGCCGCCGACGACCCCGCCTTCGCGACCGGGTTGGACTCGCCGGACTCGCAGCTGCTGGCGAACCTGGTGTGGGGGTCGGGGTCGCGGCGGGTCACCGACGTGTGGGTGGCCGGGGAGCAGGTCGTGGCCGGTGGGGAGTCGACTCGGGTGGACCGGGCCGAGGCCCAGGCCGGGGTCGCCGCGGTGGCGCGGCGGCTGCGGGCGAGCTGACCGCTCAGTGCGGGCGAGACCGCACGTTGATCTCGGTGATGTGGGCGTCGGGCGTCGCCAGCACGGCCGCCGCCACCGCCCGCCCCACCGAGGCCGGGTCCAGGTACTTCGACGGGTCGTACTCGCCGCCCTCCTGCCGCCGCACGTCCTCCTGCATGGGCGTGGCGGTCCGGCCGGGGTACACCGTGGTCACGCGGATCGACGGCTCGTCGCCGCGCAGGGCGTCGGCGTAGGCGCGGAGGGCGAACTTCGAGGCCGCGTACACGCCCCAGCCCGGGTTGGCGTTGAGGCCGGCGCCCGAGTTGATCAGCACCACGTGCCCGCCGGCGGCACGCAGCTGCGGGAGGACCAGGTTGGTCAGCTCGGCCACGGCGAAGACGTTCACGTCGAAGGTCTTCCGCCAGTCGTCCTGGGTGGCCTCGCCCAGCGGGCCGAGCAGGGCGATGCCCGCGCTGTGGACGACCACGTCGAGCCGGGAGAGAGCGCTGAGGTCGGCTGAGGCGGCGTTCGTCAGGTCGAACGGCCACGCCTGGGCTCCCGGGAGTTCCGCTGCCAGCACGGACAGGGAGTCCTCGTCGCGACCGCCCAGCAGGAGGTCGTGCGTGGGGGCCAGACCGCGGGCGATGGCCGAGCCGATTCCGCTGGATGCCCCGGTGACGAGGGCGACCGGACGATCACTCATGGGGGAACCTTAATGCCCAGGAAGTTCATCCTGCCGTTCCTGTGCCTGCTCTACTTCGTCAACTACCTGGACCGCGTCAACATCGGGTTCGCCGGGCCCAACGGGATGTCGGACGAACTGCGGCTCACCTCGACCGTGTTCGGGTTCGCGTCCGGGGTGTTCTTCATCGGGTACCTGCTGCTCGAGGTGCCCAGCAACCTGGCGCTGCACCGGTTCGGGGCGCGGCGGTGGATCGCGCGGATCATGATCAGTTGGGGGGTCCTCGCCACGGCCATGGCGTTCGTGCCCAACGGGACCGTGCTGATCGTGCTGCGGTTCCTGCTCGGGGTGGCGGAGGCCGGCTTCTTCCCGGGGATCATCCTCTACCTCACGTACTGGTACCCGCAGAAGGACCGGGCGCGGATCGTCGCGTCGTTCATGGTGGCGGTACCGATCTCGACGGCGCTCGGGGCCACGTTCAGCGGGCTGCTGATCCAGTGGACCGACTGGCGCACGATGTTCCTCGTCGAGGGGTTGCCGGCGATCGCGCTGGCCTTCGTGGTGTGGTTCTGGTTGCCGGACAAGCCCGCGGACGCCGTGGCACAGCCCGCGGAAGAGCACTGGCCGTTGAAGAAGGCCCTCACGCACCCGCGGGTCCTGGCGTTGAGCTTCGTGTACTTCGGGATCGTGTACGGGCTGTACACGCTGGGGTTCTTCCTGCCGACGATCATCAAGGGGCTCGCACCGGGCGCGGGCGTCGTCGAGCGCGGGCTGATCAACGCGATCCCGTACGTCCTCGGTGCGGTCGCCATGGTCCTGTGGGCCAGGCACGGTGACCGCACCGGAGAACGGAAGTGGCACGTCGCCGCGCCCATGGTGCTCGGTGGAGCCGCGATCCCGTTCGCGCTCCACCTCGACAACCCCGTCGCCGCGATGGTCGCGGTCTCCGTCTGCGCCATCGGCGTCTGCGCTGCCCTGCCGACGTTCTGGGCACTTCCCACGAGTTTTCTCGGCGGCACGGCCGCGGCGGGCGGGATCGCGTTGATCAATTCGCTGGGCAACGTGAGCGGCTTCGCGGCGCCGTACGTCACCGGGTGGCTGCGCGACCTCACCGGGACCCAGAAGACCGGTCTCTGGGTCGTCGGCATCACGATGGTCGCGGCGGCGGTCGTCGCGCTCGTTCAGAGGGCGGGCACGGAGAAGGTGTAGAGCGCCTCGTAGCGGACGGAGGTCTGCGCGCCTTCGGTGCACGCACCGGTCGGGGCGAGACCGCCCTTGGTGTTGAGGCGCTGCACGTAGCTGACTCCCGCGAACACGCCGTCGCCCCTGGTGGACTTGGCCTTCAGCAGGAGCTCCGGAACGGCGCCGGGCACCTCGTTGCGGGCGCCGTCGACCGGGGCGGCCTCGACCGCGCTGCCGTCGACGGTGGACACCCAGATCGGGCCGCGGGAGTGCAGTCCGACGGCCCTGCCGAGCCGGTCCGCCAGGGTGGCGGCGGGTTCGAGGCCCTTCCACGCCCCGGCCGTGCAGGTGTAGGTCTGCACGCCCTTGGCCTGGAGCCTTTCGACGACCTTGTTGCCGGGCGGGACCTGGACCGCGGGTGCGACCCTCGCGGAGGCCTCGCTCATGGCACCCGCCGTCGGCGCGGCGGTGGAACCCGCGCCTCCCAACGCGATGCCCAGGAGAGTTGATGCGACCAGGACGATGCCAGTTCGTTTCATCACCCCCGGTCGTACGGCCCGGTCAACGGACCGGTTCAGTCTCGTCTCACTTGGCGGCGTAGAAGGTGTAGAGCGCCTTGTACGGGACGGACGTCTGCGCGCCGGCCTTGCACCCGCCCGCCGGGGCCACGCCGCCCTCGGTAGCGAGGCGCTGGACGAAGGTGACCTTGCCGAACAGGCCGTCGCCGCGCACGGTCTTGGCCTTCAGCAGGAGTTCGGGAACGGCGCCCTTGACGTCGTTCTTGGCGCCGTCGACGGGCGTCGCCTCGACCGCGCTGCCGTCGACCGTGGAGATCCAGACGGGACCGCGGGAGTGGATGATGATCGGCTTGTCGTCCTCGTCCACGAGCGTCGCGGTGGGCTCCAGGCCCTTCCACGCGTTGCCCTGGCAGGAGTAGGTCTGGACGCCCTCGGCCTGGTACTTCCCGACCAGCTCCTGGCCCGCCGGGACCTGGACGGCCGCCGCGACGGGCGTGTCCGCGGCCTGGGCGACGGGAGTGGGGGTGGCGGTACCGGCGGTGGGGGTGCCACACGCAGCGAGACCCAGAAGAGCAGCAGCACCAACGAGAAGACGAACGTTCACAGCTCACTCCAAAGTGGACGACCAAAGTGGACTTCTGGCTGTCCGCGGTGCAGCCACCCATCACACGGACGGGCAGCCGCACCGGTTCACGGCGTCGGAGTGAGCCGGACCACAGGATCAGTCGCAGATCCTGCGGCGGTCCTTGCGCCACACCACCGCGACGGACGGACGCGGCTGCGAGGTGCCGCCGTCCGGCCAGTGCGACAGCGGGTTGTTCGCCGACGCGCCGTCGATCTCGCCGGGGTGCTGCACGGACACCAGCACGAAGTCGTCCGTGATGACGGGACCGCAGGTCTCCGCGCCCTTGGGCACGGTGAGGAACTGCTTCACCTGGCCGCGGCGCTTGCCGGAGACCGGCACCGCGAACAGGCCGTCGTTGGAGCCCAGCGCGTTGCCGTCCGTGGAGATCCACAGGTTGCCGCGCGAGTCGAACGCGACGTTGTCCGGGCACGAGATCGCGCTGACCTGCGACTTGTCGAAGCCGCCGAAGTACGTGCCGGGGTCCTTCGGGTCACCGCAGACCAGCAGCAGTTTCCACGAGAACGACAGCGCCGTGTTGTCGCTACGGCGCTCCTCGATCTCCAGGACGTGGCCGTGCTTGTTGCCGTTGCGCGGGTTGATCTCGGTCGGGCCTTCCTTGCCGGCCTTGCCGCGGTCGGTGTTGTTGGTCAGCGCGGCGTAGATCCGGCGGTTGTGCAGCGAGGGCTCGACGTCCTCGGGGCGGTCCATCTTCGTGGCGCCCACCTTGTCGGCGGCCAGGCGCGTGAAGACGTAGACCTCCTCGGCGGTGAAGCCGGGCACGAACGACTTGTCGTTGTGCGCCAGCGCGATCCACTCGCCGGAGCCGTCGAACTCGCCGTCGGCCGGGAGTGTGCCGGTGCCGTCGATCTCGGCGGCCGGGCTGTCACCGGTGAACTTGGCGACGTACAGCGTTCCCTTGTCCAGCAACTGCTTGTTGTGCTCGCGGGCGCGCTTGGAGTCGCCCTTCTGCATGCGCTCGTCGGAGACGAACTTGTACATGTAGTCGAAGCGCTCGTCGTCGCCCATGTACGCGACCACGCGGCCGTCCTTGGCGACGATGACGTTCGCGCCCTCGTGCTTGAAGCGGCCGAGCGCGGTGTGCTTGACCGGCGTCGACTTGGGGTCGAGCGGGTCGATCTCGACGATCCAGCCGAACCTGTTGGCCTCGTTGGGCTCCTGGGCCAGGTCGAAGCGCTTGTCGAAGCGCTCCCACTGGCGCAGCGTCGCGCCGCCGCTGATGCCGTAGCGGGCGAACTTGGCCTTGGTGTCCGGGTCGGTGACGGTGCCGCCGTTGGCGAAGTACTGGTTGAAGTTCTCCTCGCCGGACAGGATCGTGCCCCACGGCGTGACGCCACCGGCGCAGTTGTTCTGCGTGCCCAGGACCTTGCGGCCCGTCGGGTCGGCGGAGGTCTTGAGGAACTTCGATCCGGCGGCCGGGCCCTTGACCTCGAACGGCGTGGTGAGCGTGATCCGGCGGTTGTACTTCTTCATGTCGTTCTTGGAGACGACGAGCTTGCCGGAGCGGCGCTCGCGCTCGACCTTGACGACCGACAGGCCGTGCGCGGCCCACGCGATCTTGGCGTGCTTCTCGGTGATCTTGTCGGACGCCCAGTCCTTGAACATGAACGACTCGGTCGTGTACTCGTGGTTGCTCACCATGAGCCAGCTGTCCCAGGAGCCGGGCAGCGGGACGAGGCCGCAGAAGTCGTTGTTGAAGCCGAACTGCTTGGCCTGCGCCTCGGGCGTCTGGTTGTCGAAGTCGAACTTCGGCGCGTCCGGCAGCACCGCGTCACCCCAGCGGATGACGACGTCCTGCTCGAACCCCTTCGGCACGCTGACCTGGTCGAGGGTGTTGGGCGCCACCGGCTCGAAGTTCAGGCCGTCGTTGCCGCGACCGCGCAGGTCGAGGTCGAGGTCGACGCTCACGGGAGGAGCGGCGGCGGCCGAGCCGGAGAACGCGAGCGCACCGGCGCCGGCGGCCGCGACGACCGCACCGGCCTTGAGCATGCCGCGGCGGCTCACGACCTCCTTGACGACGTCGCCGAAGTACGCGTTGGCCGACGAGTTGGGCGCCTCGTGCGAGCAAGCGTTGCCGCAGCGGAACTCACAGGTCACGGCCTGACGCCCGAGCGGGTGGTTCGTCGGGAGCAGGGGCAGCAGGCGGCGGCCCCGATCGGTGGATGAGGACACGCAGGCCTCCGAGATCGGTCAGTGTGGGAACTGGCCGAACCTAAGAGCCCAACGAGATCACCTGCCGTCCAAGAGGTGAACGGCAGGCGAACTCGTACTACTCCCGAACGATCACAGCACGCGCCGTGATCAGCCGATCTCACCCAGTTGACGACGGCCCTCGCGCCACACGGCCACGACCGACGGACGCGGCCTGCTCGTGCCGCGGTCCGGCCAGTTCGAGACGGGCTTGTCGGCGTTCGCGCCGTCCACCTCGCCGGGGTGCTGGACGCAGACCGTGATGACCCGTTCGCCGATCACCGGGCCACACGTCTCGCCGCCGCGCGGCACCGTGAGGAACAGCTTGAGGTGACCGCGTTCCGGGCCCTCCAGCGGAACCCCGTAGAGGCCGTCGTTGAGCCCGTCGAGCTTGCCGTCGGCGTCCGTGGAGATCCACAGGTTGCCGTGCCGGTCGAACGCGACGTTGTCCGGACTGGAGATCGGGCTGACCTGCGACTTGTCGTACCCGCCGAAGTAGGTGTTCGGGTCGTCGGGGAAGCCGCAGACGAGGAACAGGCCCCAGTTGAACGTCAGCGAGAGCGCGTCACCGCGGCGTTCGACGATCTCCAGGACCTGTCCGTGGCGGTTGTTGATCCGCGGGTTGGGCTCGGTCGGGCCCTCCTTGCCCGCCGTGACGCCGCGTTCGACGTTGTTGCTGAGCGCGCAGTAGACCGTGCCGGTGCGCGGGTGGCACTCGATGTCCTCGGGGCGGTCCATCTTCGTCGCACCGACCTTGTCGGCCGCGATGCGCGTGAAGACGTAGACCTCCTCCGCGGTCATGCCCGGCACGAACGACTTCTTGCCCGACGCCAGCGGGATCCACTCGCCGCTTCCGTCGAACTTGCCGTCGCTCGGCAGCTTGCCGGTGCCGTCGATCTCGGCCGGCGGGCTGTCGCCGGTGAACCGGCCGACGTAGAGCGTGCCGTCGTCGAGCAGCGTCATGTTGTGGCGGCGCGCGGCCTTGCTGTTGCCGCGCTTCATCTTCCCGTTGGAGATGAACTTGTAGATGTACTCGAACCGCTCGTCGTCACCGGAGTACGCGACGATCCGGCCGTCCTCGGCGACGCGGATGTTCGCGGTCTCGTGCTTGAAGCGGCCGAGGTGCGTGTGCTTGACCGGCGTGGAGTCCGGGTCGTGCGGGTCGAGCTCGATGACCCAGCCGAACCTGTTGACCTCGTTGGGTTCCTGCGCGAGGTCCCAGCGCTTGTCGAAGCGCTCCCACTTGCGCGTGGTCGCCGTGCCCGTGACGCCGTAGCGGGTGAGCCTCGGGTCGTTGCGGCCGGCGGCGTTCGCGAAGTACTGGTTGAAGTTCTCCTCGCCGGACAGGATCGTGCCCCACGGCGTGACGCCGCCGGAGCAGTTGTTGATCGTGCCGAAGACCTTCTTGCCCGTCGGGTCGACCGAGGTCTTGAGCAGGTCGCTGCCCGCGGCCGGGCCGCGCACCTCGAACGCCGTGCCGAGCGTGATGCGGCGGTTGTACTTGCTGAAGCGCGGCTTGTAGTGGCCGGAGAACAGCGAGCGCTTGATCATGAACACCGAGAGCCCGTGCGCGGCCCAGGCGATCTTCACCTGTTCCTCGGTGGGGTTGTTCGCGTCGTAGCCGCGGAACATGAACGGCTCGCTGGTGTACTCGTGGTTCGTGACCATGATCCCGGTCAGTTCCAACGGGTCCAGCGGCAGGATGGCGGCGAAGTCGCAGTTGAAGCCGAACTGCTTCTCCTGCTTCGCGGCCGTCTGGTCGTCGAAGTCGAACTCGGGGACACCGGGGAAGAGCGGGTCGCCCCAGCGGATCACGATCCCCTGCTCGTACCCCTCGGGGACGACGACCTCGTCCTTGGTGTTGACCTCGACGGGCTTGAAGTCGAGTCCCCGTGGTGGGCGGCCCTGAGACTGCTCGGGTGCCGCGGCGGCGGCCGTCGCGGGGGTGGCGATGGTGGCCGCGGCCGCGACGACCGCACCGGCCTTGAGCGCGGTGCGGCGGCTGACCAGATCACCGAAGTACGGGTTGTCCGAGGTGTTCGGGACGTCGTGGAAGCAGGCGTCGCCACAACGGTATTCGCAGGTCACCGCAGCTCTGCCTACGCGGTGGTTGACGAGCGGCAGGGGGATCATGGTGGTGGCCTCCTACGATCGGTGCGGGAACACGCACCGACCGTAGTTCACCCTTTGTTAACCGACTAGCTGCTCGCTCGCGATCACGACTTCCGTAGGTACTTCGCGCGTGTCCGTCTTGTTGAACGCCAGCAGCACGGCCGCGACCGCGCAGAGGACGGCCGCCACGACGAACGGCTGGGCGAGGTGGCTCACGAACGTCGCCGCCAGCGCACCACCGAGCCAGCGCAGGAAGTTGTAGCCGGCGCTCGCCACGGGTCGCGGCGCGTCGCTGACGCTCATCGCGGTACCGGTGAACAGCGTGTTCAGCAGACCGCTGACCAGTCCACTCACGATCACGGCGACCACCAGCAACGGCTTGCTGGGCACCGCCATCAGCAGCATCAGCACGGCGAACGCGAGCACCGACCCGATGATCGCGCGCTTCTCGCCGATCCGGTCCGCGAGCCGCGGGGCCAGGAAGACGCTGGAGACGGCGACGCACACGCCCCAGCCGAAGAAGATCAGTCCGATCTCGACGGCACCCCACCGCAGCACGAACGGCGACCAGGCCAGCACGGTGAAGAACGCGGCCGTGTAGAGCGCCGCTCCGACGGAGGTCCTGAGCAAGACGGGGTTCTTCAGCGCCTTGAGCGGGTCGAGCAGACCGATCTTCGGACGTTCGTGGTGCGAGTCCTTGGCCAGGAACGTTGCACAAAGGATCAGCGCGGCCGCCATGAGGATCGCGGTGCCGAGGAACGGCCCGCGCCAGGAGATGCTGCCGAGCAGCGCGCCGAGCAGCGGCCCGACGCTCAGACCGAGACCGAGAGCGGCCTCGTAGAGCAGGATCGCGGCCTTCTGCCCGCCACTGGCCGCGCCGACGATGACGCTGAGCGCCGTGGCGATGAAGAACGCGTTGCCGAGTCCCCACACGGCCCGGAGTCCGACGAGCTGTCCGATGCTCCCTGCCGCCGAGCACAACAGCGTCGCGACGACGATCAGCGCGAGCCCGCCGACGAGCGTGCGCTTGGCCCCGAACCGGGCCGTCGCCGCGCCGGTGAAGAGCATCGCCACGACCTGCACGCCGAGGTAGGAGGAGAAGAGGAGGGTGACCTGCGACGGTGTTGCGTGCAGACCCTCCGCGATGGACAACAGGATCGGGTCCACGAGCCCGATCCCCATGAAGGCGATGACCGCGGCGAACGCCGTGATCCACACCTGCTTGGGCTGAGCTTTGAAATTCACTTCGCCATCCTAACCGATTTTGATTAGCATAGCGAAGTATCGTGGGCCACAGGGTACGGTTCTCCGGTGGATGCGGTGATCTTCGACCTCGACGGCGTGCTGATCGACTCCGAGCAGGTGTGGGACGAGGTGCGCCAGTCGTTCGCCTCCGCCCACGGGGGGACGTGGACCCCGACCGCCACCCGCGACATGCAGGGGATGTCGACGCCCGAGTGGGCGGAGTACCTGGTGTCGGCCGTGGGGGTGCGGTTGCCTGCCGCCGAGGTCTCCGCCGGGGTGATCGCCGCGATGGAGAAGGCCTACGCGGCGCACCTGCCGGTGATCCCCGGCGCCGTGGACGCGGTTCGTGCCGTGGCATCGCGGTTTCCGGTGGCGATCGCTTCGTCCGCACCGGCCGTGCTGATCCGGGTGTTCCTCGACGTGACCGGGCTGCCGGTGCCGGTGGCCGTGTCCTCGGAGGAGTGTGCCGCCGGGAAACCTTCGCCGGACGTGTACCTGCTGGCGGCTTCCCGGCTCGGGGTTTCCCCGGCCTCCTGTTACGCCGTCGAGGACTCGACGAACGGGTTGAAGGCGGCGCTGGCCGCGGGGATGACCGTGCTGGCCGTGCCGAACCCGCACTTCCCGCCTGCCGCGGACGTGCTGGCTCAGGTGCGGGTGCTGGGTTCGGTCTCGGAGTTGCCGGACGCGCTGGCGTAGCTGGTCGCGGCCATGCCGATCGCGATGCAGGTGCAGGCGAGGACGCCCTTCGGCCAGTAGATGTGGCTGCTCAGGAACAGGAAGCTGCCGACCAGCAGGAAGAACGCGCCGGGCACAGCCTTGAGGCGGTGCCGGAGCAGCGCGCAGACCGCGATCGCAAGGCTGGCCGCGAAGAAGCACCAGGCACCGACGGTCCCGAGCTGGTTGCCGATCCTGAAGATCGCCGCGTCGCCGGGCGAGCGGCCGCCGTTCTGCACCGCCAGCGCGCCACCGCCGATGCCCGCCAACGCGTCGAGCGCGCCGTAGAAGACGACGTAGCCGAACGCGGCGGCGCGAGCCGGGTAGCGGACGTAGCGCGGGCTGCCGTCGAGCAGCACCCACTGCGCCGCACCGAGCAGCGGGAAGATCACCGCCAGGACGATGTGCATGTTCTGCCACCACAGCGCGGTCGACGCGTCGAGGTGGTGCGGATGGGTCAGGCCGATGCCGGCCAGGACCAGGCCCGGGAGGGCGACGAGCAGCGTGCGCACCGCGCCGAAGGTAGCGCAAGCACGGCTAGCGTGACCGGTATGACGCAACGAGTTGCCGTGGTCACCGGCACGGCGCAGGGCATGGGGCGGCGCATCGCCGAGGTGCTGCGCGAGGACGGCTACACCGTCGTCGGCTTCGACCTGCAGGAGAGCGAGGGCGGGATCGTCGGCAACGTGGCCAGCGCTGCGGACGTCCAGCGCCTGACCGACCACGTCCGGACCACGCACCACAGGGTCGACGTGCTGGTCAACAACGCGGGGATCGCCGGCATCGTGCCGTTCGAGGACACCACTCTCGAGCAGTGGGAACGGATCATGGCGGTCAACCTGACCGGGCCGTTCCTGCTCACGCAGGCGCTGGGCAGGCTGATGCTCGAGCAGAGGTCCGGCAGCGTCGTCAACATCGCGTCCGTCGCCGGGCTGCAGGGCGTGGCGGACCGGGCCGCGTACAACACGACCAAGCACGGGCTGATCGGGTTGACGCGCACGCTCGCCGTCGAGTGGGGCGGGCGGGGGATCCGGGTCAACGCCGTGTGCCCCGGCTGGGTCAAGACCGAGATGGACGTCGAGTCGCAGGCCGGCGGGTACTACGTCGACGACGACATCACCGACCACGTGCCGGCCGGGCGGTTCGCCGCGCCGGACGACATCGCGCAGGCCGTGCGGTTCCTCGCCAGTGACAACTCGAGGTACGTCAACGGCGTCGCGCTGCCCGTCGACGGCGGGTGGACCGCGGACGGCAGCTGGCAGAAGCTGCGGCTCTCGAAGCGGTGAGAGAAGGGCCGCCCTCCCGGAGGAGGGCGGCCCCGCACGTCACGCTTCGCCGCGGATGAACTTCTCGACGGCCTCGTGCGCCTCGGAGTCCGAGTACTGCACGGGCGGGGACTTCATGAAGTACGACGACGCCGAGAGGATCGGGCCGCCGATGCCCCGGTCGAGGGCGATCTTCGCCGCGCGGACCGCGTCGATGATGATGCCCGCGGAGTTCGGGGAGTCCCAGACCTCCAGCTTGTACTCGAGGTTCAGCGGCACGTCGCCGAACGCGCGCCCCTCGAGGCGGACGTAGGCCCACTTGCGGTCGTCGAGCCACGCCACGTAGTCCGACGGGCCGATGTGGACGTTGCGCTTGCCCATCTCGCGGTCCACCTGGGACGTGACGGCCTGGGTCTTGGAGACCTTCTTGGACTCCAGTCGCTCCAGTTCCTTCATGTTCAGGAAGTCCATGTTGCCGCCCACGTTGAGCTGCATGGTGCGGTCGAGCTGGACGCCCCGGTCCTCGAACAGCTTCGCCAGCACGCGGTGCGTGATGGTGGCGCCGACCTGGGACTTGATGTCGTCACCGACGATCGGGACACCGGCCGCGCGGAACTTCTCCGCCCACTCCGGGTCCGACGCGATGAAGACGGGCAGGGCGTTGACGAACGCCACACCGGCGTCGATCGCGGCCTGGGCGTAGAAGCGGTCCGCGTCCTCGGAACCCACGGGCAGGTACGAGACCAGCACGTCGACCTCGGCGTCGCGCAGGGCCTGGACCACGTCGACCGGCGCCGCGTCCGACTCCTCGATCGTCTCCCGGTAGAACTTCCCGAGGCCGTCGAGGGTGTGACCGCGCTGCACGACGACGCCGAGCGGCGGCACGTCCGCGATCTTGATCGTGTTGTTCTCGCTGGCCCCGATGGCCTCCGAGAGGTCGACACCGACCTTCTTCGCGTCCACGTCGAACGCTGCGACGAACTCGACATCGCGCACGTGGTAGTCGCCGAACTGCACGTGCATCAGACCGGGCACGCGGGTGCTCGGGTCGGCGTCCCGGTAGTAGTGGACGCCCTGCACCAGCGACGCCGCGCAGTTGCCAACCCCGACGATGGCCACTCGAACGGTGCGGCGGTTTTCGCCCATTGCCGAGTCCTCCTTGATCAACATGTGAAGTTACTGCTCGTCCTGCTCGGACTGTTCGTGCGCGATGAGCTCGTTGAGCCACCGCACCTCGCGCTCCGTGCTCTCCAGGCCTTGGCTGTGCAGCTCACGGGTGTAGCGGTCGATCTGCTCGCCCGTGCGGGCGAGCCGCTCGCGGAGCCCCTCCCTGCGTTCCTCGACCCACCGCCGGCGGCCCTCCAGGATGCGCATCCTGACGTCGGCCGGCGTGCGGGAGAAGAACGCCAGGTGGACCCCGAACGAGTCGTCGTCCCAGGTCTGCGGCCCCGCCTCGGACAGGAGGTCGGCGAACCGCTCCTTGCCCTCGGGTGTGAGCTTGTAGACCTTGCGAGCCCGACGTCCCCAAGAAAGAGCCGATTCCTCCGGCCCCTCCTCCACGATCAGGCCCGCCCGTTGGAGTCGCCGCAGTGTTGGGTACAGCGATCCGTAGGAGAACGCGCGAAACGCTCCGAGCAGGTCATGCAAGCGCTTGCGCAGCTCGTAGCCGTGCATGGGCGCCTCGTGCAGCAGGCCGAGCAGCGCGAACTCGAACACGAGTCACCTCCTCGCACCTGCACCGATAGGTGAGGTGATTATATCGGCGCGATACATCGTGTGCTCCTCAGAACTGTGGGATGTGGCACACCGTGATACCGCGTCCAGGACTGCTGCCCTGAACGGCCCATCATCGAAAAGCGCCCGGCACGTACTCTTGTCACGTGTTGACCCAACGACAGGTGGTGGACTACTCGCTGCAGCGCCGTGCGCTGCTGGCGGAGGTCTATGCCGGTCGCACGGGCACCATGGAGGTCTGCGACGCGTCCCCGTACCTGCTGCGAGCTGCGAAGTTCCACGGAACGGCGACGGAAGTGCCCTGCCCCGTGTGCCGGAAGGAACCCCTGACCCACGTCTCGTGGGTCTACGGTGACGAGCTCAAGCACGCGGCCGGCTCGGCGCGCGCACCTGAAGAACTGGTGAAGATGGCGAACCTCTTCGACGAGTTCTCCGTGTACGTGGTTGAGGTTTGCCGCACGTGCAGTTGGAACCACCTGGTGCAGTCATACGTCCTGGGGAAGCGTGGGCTGGAAAAGCCACGCAGGAGGACTGCGGCGGAATGACCCACAGGTGACACTGCTCCGAATGAAGTACGACCACCGAACCGTGTGCTGACGCACGCCGGTCTGGGAGGCCTTTTCACGTGAACGACCAGCATGATGACCGGCAGCGCGGAGGCGAACCGCAGTGGCCGACCGGGGACGACCCGGACGGCGGCGGTACGAGGCGCGATGTCCCGAATCAGCCACGACCGGGCACCCCGCCCGGCGGTTTCGCGCGCCCTCCCCAGGGTGGCACGCCGCCCGGTGGATTCCCACAGCAGCAGCCCCCGCGCCGCCCGAACGGACCAGGCGGTCCGCAGGGAGGTCCCGGGCGCCCGGTGAACGGCCCCGGCGGGCCTCAGGGCGGTCCCGGCGGACCGCAGGGCGGCCCCGGCGGACCGCAGGGCGGCCCCGGCCGTCCTCCGACGCCTCCCGGCGGCATGCCGATCGCCCCGCCCCCCGGTGCCCGTCGCCCCGGTGGGCCCGGCGGTCCCGGCGGCCCCCAGGGCGGTCCCGGTGGTCCGGGCCGTCCCGTTCCCCCGCGCAACCCCGGTGAGGAACGCACCACGCAGATGCCGCCGGTCAACCGGCCGACGCAGCGCGAGCCCGAGCTCATCACCCACCGCGAGCCCGAGGACGAGTTCCTCATGGCCGGTGCCGGCGACGATGACGACGACTACGAGTACGACGACGAGCCGGAGCTCACCGAGGACGAGGAGCGTCGTCTGCGCAAGAAGAAGATCTGGAAGCGCGTCCGGATCGGCGCGTTCGTCGCGATCGGCCTGATGATCCTGGGTCCGGTGATCGCCGTCGCGGTCGCCTACCCGCTCGTCGACTGGCCCCGCCCCGACGAGATCGCGGCCAAGCAGGACAAGACGATCACGCTGCTCTACTCGGACGGCTCCGAGATGGGCAAGATCACCTCGCCCGGTGAGAACCGCACGATGCTCACCTACGAGGAGCTCCCGGACACCGTCAAGAACGCGGTCATGGCCGCGGAGGACGCGAACTTCTTCGAGAACCCCGGGTTCGACGCGAAGGCCATCGTCCGCGCCGTCTGGATCCAGGCGACCGGCGGCAGCTCCGGTGGTTCCGGCCTGACGCAGCAGTACATCAAGAAGGCCACCAACAACGAGGCTCCGACGCTGACGCGAAAGTTCACGGAGCTCGTCAAGGCCTACAAGATGAGCAACGAGTCGGACCACCCGACGATCCTCACCGCGTACATGAACACGGTGTACTTCGGCCGGGGCGCGAACGGCATGAAGGCCGCGGCGCAGGTCTACTACGACAAGGAGATGAAGGACCTCACCCCCTCCGAGGCCGCCTTCATCGCCGGCATGATCCAGATCCCCTCCTGGTCCGAGGACGAGGAGCACGCGAAGAAGCGCTGGGAATTCGTCATGGGGCAGATGCTCCAGAAGGGCTGGATCAGCCAGGCCGACTACGACGGCCGCAAGTACCCGGCACCGCTGCCCTTCGAGCAGACGCAGCCCGCGAGCCTCGACGGCCCGCTCGCCCGCGTGAGCCAGCGGGTCCAGAACGAGCTCGACAGCGAGCTCGTCGGCATCACGATGGAGAAGGCGCAGAAGGAAGGCGTCACCATCACCACGACGATCGACCCGAAGATGCAGCAGGCCGCGGTCGACGCCGTCAACTCCGTCATGGAGGGCCAGGACCCGGAACTGCGCACGTCGCTCAGCGCGATCGAACCGCAGTCCGGTGCCGTCCGGGCCTACTACCCGGGCAAGGACGGCCTCAAGGGCATCGACTACGCCATGGGCACCGCCCAGGAGGCCGGGTCGTCGTTCAAGCCGTTCGACCTGGTGGCCGACCTGAAGCGCGGCAAGGGCATCGGCGACACGTACGACAGCACGCCGCGCACGATCGCCAAGCAGCCGGTCCGCAACGCGAGCACCACCACGTGCGGTAAGGAATGCACGGTCAAGCAGGCCATGAAGGAGTCCCTCAACACCGTCTTCTACGAGATGGTGGCGGGCGACAACGGCACCGGTACGCCGGCCGTCGCGCAGGCCGCGCACGAGGCGGGCATCCCGAAGACCATCAGGATCGAGGGTCAGGACAAGCAGACGCTGGTCGGCGAAGGCGGCAACCCGCCCAGCGCCGGTATCTCCATCGGCGCCGAGAGCGCCCAGGTGCGGCCGTTCGACATGGCCTCCGCCTACGCCACCTTCGCGGCCCGCGGCATCTACCGCGTTCCGTTCTTCGTCAGCAAGGTCACGGGTCCGAGCGGCGACGTCCTGTACCAGCACGTCGACCAGCCGGTGCCTGCCTTCGACCCGGTCGAGACGAAGAGCCGCGACATCGCCGACAACGTCACCGAGACGTTGAAGGAGATCCCGGCCTACTCGAAGATCCCGTGCGCGGGCAACCGCGAGTGCGCCGGCAAGACCGGTACGCACGAGCTCGCGGACAGCCTCGACCAGAACTCGAAGGCCTGGATGGTCGGCTACACGCCGCAGTTGTCCGCCTCGGTCTGGATGGGCAAGGACGCCGGTAACGTCGCCATCAGGAACAAGGAAGGCAAGGCGATCTTCGGTTCGGGCCTTCCCGGCCAGATCTGGAAGAAGTTCATGGACGGGGCGCTCGCGGGCGCGCCGAAGGAGAAGTTCGCGAAGCCGAACCCGCTCGGCAACTTCAACCCGACGCGCAAGTCCGAACCGCCGGTCGCTCCGACGAGCAACCAGCCGCCGAGCACGCCGCCGAGCACGCCGCCGTCCCAGACGTCGGAGCCCGGCAAGCCGTCGCAGACGAAGCCGAACCCCGGCTGCATCCCGGGCATCAACTGCCCGGACCCGTCCGAGGAGCCTGATCCTCCGACCTCCACCGGCCGCCCGAGGAGTGGCCCAGGAGACGGCTGATCCGCCAACGGGACGGCGCGCACCTGAACCGCTCCCCGGAAGCCGGACTGGAGATCCAGTCCTGGCTCCCGGGGAGCGGTTTTTGCATTCACAGAGTTCTTTGTCCGTTGCGGGCGATTTCCGCCGCTCAGCACACCGAGCGCTTTTGCGCAACTATCCACCCGCGCAGTTGACCACGCTCCGTGCGCTTGACGTCGCTCTGCGCATCAGCTTCAATTCTCCTGGCGCGACAGACTCTGGGGGTTTCCGCGCCGAAGGGCCTCACGTCCGCCTGGGCGTTCCGGAGCGATGTCGCTCTCGGTGAGCCTTGATCAGCTAATGCACTTCCGCACAGGAAAGTGCCTGTCTTCGCATGCCGGCATGCGACAACAGGCTTCTTCGCCGTGCTCCAAAAAATGAATCGGGGGAAAGAAGACAATGAAGAGTTTGTCCATCGCTCTGACCGCCACGGCATTCGCGCTGTCAGGCCTCGCGCTCCCCGCGCAGGCAGCACCCGCGCAGGACTACTGCGTGGCCGTGGTGAGCAAGACCGGCCAGGTCGCGAAGACGTGCGACGTCCGGCAGGGCACGCCCAAACTGCTCGCCGCCAGAGCCGCCGCGAGTTCGAAGCTGATGACCTGGTACGACAACTGGAAGTTCGACGCCTCCGCCGGCGCCGTCGAGTGGTGGGGCAGCTTCGGCACCTGCGACAAGGACGGGTACACGATCAACATGGATGCGAACAACTTCCCCAGCTGGAAGAACCGCATCTCGTCGTTCCGGGTGCACGAGGCCTGCTGGGTCACGATGGCGTACTACGACGCCTACTCGCCGAGTGGTCCTTCGGCGAGGTACACCGGCAGCGTGGAATGGGTCGGGAACGACTACCGCGAGAACGACAACTTCGAGGGCTTCCACGTCAGCACCTGAGATTGTGCTCGCGTTGCTCTGAACCGCGGTCAGATTCATTTCGGCGATGCGATTCAGTTCGTCCGAGAACAGGCGTTGTTTCACATCCTTGCCAAGGCTGGTAGCCGCACACGTCCTCATGCGGTTACCAGCCCGATCGGCATGCCCGAAAACCTCTGGAGGTTTCGTGAAACGTCTCCGAAGAAGTCTGAGGAGATTGGCTCTTTGCACAGCCGCACTGACACTTCTGTCCGCAACGACAGCGGTCGCGGCGCCCGACCCCGCGCCGAACGTCGAGGCGGAGCGGCCCAAGCCCACCGACCCGTCGTCGGTCACGCCGCAGCGACGGGCGGAGGTGCTCGGGGGCGACTGGCAGCGGTCGGACGACAGGATGTGGACGACGACCGGTGACCAGACCGGTTTCCACGTCATGGTCGCTTCGGCGAAGTCCGGCTATGCCTGGAAGACGGTGGCGACGCTGAACCACCCGGCGGTCGAGGCCGACCTGTGGATCGGCAACGCGTGTGCGACGGGCTCCGGTGATCGGATCGTGGTGGTCTACGCACCGCGGACGTACACCAACAAGGAAGACCTGATGGCTCGCGGCGCGTTCACAGCGACCGTAGACCTCAACACGGGTGCGGTGAAGAAACTGCCCGTGCGCACCACGCTCGCCTATTACAACCCCGGTTGCGGTCTCGACGAGACGGCTGTCCTCACCCAGGACGCGACCGAGGACAAGGGCAAAACAGGGTTGATCAAGCTCGATGCCGCTACCGGCGTGTTGAGCAAGCGCGTCGAGGTTCTCGGGCAGGTGACATCGGCGGTTCCCGCCCGCGACGGCGTCATCGCCAGCTCCGGATCCTCGCTGGAACGCATCGCCGACGACGGCAAGCGGACCCGGTTGGCGTCGACGACCGGTGTGGCGTTCGAGCTCAAGCCCGACGCCGCCAACGGTGTCGTCTACCTGGAGGGCGACGACCGGACGAACCGCGTGCAGCGGCTCGACCTCGCGACCGCCAAGCAGGCGGCCGTGCCTTCCACGCTCGCAGCGGGCAAGGCCGGCGACGTCGGTCTCGCTCGCACGATCGGCGGCAAGGTCGTCATCACCGGCAAGACCGACAAGGTCGAGAAGCTGCCCGCGACCGTCTCCCGGCTCGACGTTCCAGCCGGCGTGCAACTCTCGTCGCGCGGCGAGTCCTCGATCACCGAGGTGGCGCGGGCCGATGGCAAGACCCCTGGCGTGTTCTCCCTGACGCCCGGCAAGGCCGAGCGCGTGCACATCAAGGCCAAGAGCACGAAGACGGGCAAGGACATCGGGTTCACCGTCGACCCGGCGGCAGACCGGCCGGTGGTCAACGCGCTCTCCGAACCCGGCCCGAGCGGCCAGTCCGAGATGGGGACGCTGGCCAACCAGGACATGAGCGAGGCAGCCGCCACCTGCGCGATCCGTCGCAACGACCTGAGCAAGCAGATCTACCAGCCCAAGCCCAAGCAGGTCGAGTGGGCGGCGAACTGGGCGGTGAACGGCGGGCTCATGTGGGAACGGCCACCGAACTGGCACAACAACGGGCTTTCCTTCCCCTACAAGCAGCAGGAAGGCGGGATGTTCCCGTCGATTCCGCTCAGGGGCGGTGGCAAGGTCCCGGTTCAGGTCATGCTCGGCATCCTCGGCCAGGAGTCGAACCTGTGGCAGGCGAGCCGGCTCGCGCTTCCCGGTGAGTGGGCGAACTCGCTGATCGGCAACTACTACGGCAACGACATCTACAACGGAACCGAGGCCGACGACTGGGACATCGACTTCTCCAAGGCCGACTGCGGCTACGGCGTGTCCCAGACGACCGACGGCATGCGCCTCGCGGGCAGGGAACGTCCGGGTGAGACGGCCAGGTCGTACGCGCACCAGGTCATGATCGCCACCGACTACGCGGCGAACGTGGCGGCGGGTCTGCAGATCCTGCAGGAGAAGTGGAACCAGCTGCAGGACGCGGGCGTCACGATCAACAACAACGATCCCGGCAAGCTGGAGAACTGGTTCGGCGCCGTCTGGGCCTACAACTCCGGTTACCACCCGGCGGGCGAGGGCGGCTCCAACGGCGCCGTCGGCCTCGGCTGGGGCAACAATCCCGCCAACGCGCGGTACCCGGCGAACAGGTACGAGTTCGGCCGGAGCCCCGCGGACTTCGCGACGCCGCAGAAGTGGCCCTACCCCGAGAAGGTGATGGGCTTCGCGGCGAACCCGCCGTCGGCCTTCGAGGACGAGAACACGGAGGTGCGGTTCTTCAACGCCGCCTGGTGGAACGGTGACGAGAAGCTGCCGGACACCGACCCGAAGTCCTCGAAGTACAACAGGAAGACCGTCAAGCCTCCGATCAACACGTTCTGCACCCCGGCCCGCAACGACTGCTACCCCGGCGTCCAGTTCACGCCGAACGCCCCCGAGGTCGTGGGCGAGCCCGCGGGACCCTGTGCCCACAAGAACTCGGCCGGCCAGTACGACCTGAAGTGCTGGTGGAACAACCAGGCCGTGTGGAAGGCCGACTGCGACTACACGTGCGGCAACGAGAACTACCGCTACTACCCCGACTACCCCCGTGAGCCCGACGACGCCCTCGGAATGCCGACCTGCGGCAACGCGAAGCTGGTCGCCGACGCGATGGTCGTCGACGATCTGGACCGCGCAACTCCGCCGCCCTTCCAGTACGGCAATCCGCCGGCGAGGACCTGTCCCAGGACGAACTTCGTCGACGGGACGTTCAGCATCGACTTCGCGACACCGTCGTCACGAATGGACCTCCACCACGCGACGAGCGGCTACGGGGGCCATTACTGGTTCTCCCACGCCCATGCCGACGACGAGGTCGGGCGCAAGTTGCGCATGACCGCCACCTGGACTCTCGGGCGCACGGTGAACGCCCCGGTGAAGGTGCTGGCGTTCCAACCGCCGAGAGCGCTGAACTCCTCGCAGCTGACCTACTCGGTCCACAGCGCGGACGGCGTGCAACAGGTGAACGTCAGTCCGGGCACCAAGGACGAGCCGTGGGTCGAACTCGGCGTCTTCTCGTTCACCGAGAACCCGAAGGTCTCCCTGAGCTCCATCAACGCAGCCGGAAACGAGCAGGCCGTCGCGTTCGACGCCGTCGCCTTCGTCCCGGCGGGCGACGTCTGGCAGGGCGATCAGATCGTCAAGCTGGTCAACGAGAACAGCGGGCGGTGCCTGAACATCGGCACGCCCAACCCGCACGGTCAGGTCCTGGCCGAACAGAGGGCCTGCTCCGACGACCTCAAGGAGAACTGGGTCTTCCACCTCGTGCGCACCGGCACCACCACGGGCCCCAGCGGACCGGTGAAGACCTACGACTACACGATCAAGAACCGGGTCACCGGCCAGTGCCTGGTGGGCGGGGAGCCCCTTGACGGCGTGATCATGGGCGACTGCAGCACGGCCACGGGGAATCTCACGTCGAAGCTCTGGCGGGCGTACGGATTCCAGTACGAGGGAAGTTTCAAGACAACCTTGGAGTGGCGCAAGAACTACCAGTACACGCTCGCTGTGTATCAGTGCGACAAGGAAGACGGCGGATTCGTCACCACCGAGAAGTTCTGGGGCGAGTCGGCCCAGCGAGGATGCCCGACCGGCGTCTGGGGCTGGGACTGGAACGTCGTACGTCTGAACAGGTGACCTGGGGGCCGGTGCGATCTCGCACCGGCCTTCTCCTCGACCGAAAGTCCGTGAACCGCGAAGACTCCTGGGGGAGCACGCATGCGCAGAAAACGCATGAGAAGAACGATCGTGCCCGTGGTGGCTCTGGCCCTGCTGGCAGGGCAGGCGCAGTCCACAGCAGCACCCGAACCGGCCCGGCCTCCCGCGGCGGCGCCGGTGGCCGAGTCCGACCCGAGCTCGACCGATCCCGCCAAGCGCGGAGAAGTGCTCGGCGAGGACTGGCAGAAATCGGGCGACCGGGCGTGGACCACGAGTGGCGACGGTGACGGCTTCCACCTGTTGGTCGCCGACGCGTCGACCGGCTACACGTGGCGCACCGCCGCCACGCTGTCCGAAGCCGGCTTCGACGCGGACCAGTGGATCGGCAACGCCTGCGTGACGGAGTCCGGCAAACGCGCCGTCGTCGTCTACGCACCACGGATCTTCACCAACCGCGAGGAACTCTCGTCGCGTGGCGGGTTCAGCGCGGTGGTCGACCTCGACTCCGGCGCCGTGACGAAGTTGAAGGTCAGGTCCAGCCTCGCCTACTTCAACCCGGGCTGTGGTGCCGGCGAACAGGCGGTGCTGACCCAGGAGGCCGACGACTTCGGCAAGACGGGTCTCAACCGGGTCGACGCGGCCGCGGGCTCGACGACCCAGCGCATCGAGGTCGACGGCCAGGTCACCTCGGCGGTGCCGACCAGAGCCGGCATCGTCGCGGCCGCTCGCGACGCCGTCGTCAAGATCGACGAAAAGGGTGCCAGCACGCGGGTCGCCGCCGCCACCGGAACGCCGTTCCTGCTGAAGCCCGACGCCGACGGCGGTCTTGTCTTCCTCGAACGCCTGAAGGACGACGTCCGGGTGCGGCGGGCGCTGCCGGCCGACCCGAAGGCGAAGCTGTCGACGCTGGCCACCGGCGCGTTGAAGGACCTCGCCGTCACGTCCGGTCGAGCGGGCAAGGTCTTCATCACCGGTGCCGCCAAGACGGTGTCCGCTCTGCCTCCTTCGGTGGCGAAGCTCGACGTCGCGAGGGATGCCACCGTCTCCACCGAGGGCAGGAGCGCGGTGGAGAAGTCCGAGTGGGACGCGGCGGCGGTGAAGCCCGGGGAAGCCCGTCCGGCGAAGGTCGAGTTGAAGGTCCTCCCGACGGGGAAGAAGGTCGGGTTCAAGATCGACCCGTCGGCGCGCGTCAGCGACGCTGCCGCCTCCGGACGCGCACTGCACCCGAAGCTCGGCGACGGCGAGGTCAGGGCAAAGCTCGCCGCCACCGACCTCACCGACCCGGTCGACGCAGAGCGGGTGTGTTCGATCCCTCGCGGTGATCCCGACCAGATGGCGACGCAGCCGACGCCCCTGCAGGTCGAATGGGCTGCTGACCGAGCCGTGCTCGGCACGCTCGAGCAGGACACCGGCGCGCAGAAGATGTTCCCGCGGGTCGCGATCGACGGCGGGGACAAGGTGCCGCCACAGATCCTGCTCGGCATCATGGCCCAGGAGTCGAACCTCTGGCAGGCCGCGCGGTTCGCGATCCCCGGCGTCACCGCGAACCCGTTGATCGGCAACTACTTCGGGCTGGAGATCTACAACGACAACGGCGACGACGACTGGGACATCCGCTGGGACAAGGCCGACTGCGGCTACGGCATCACCCAGGTCACCGATGGCATGCGCATGGCCGGCAGGGAGGGCGACATCGCCAAGCACGGCCGTGCTCTTCCGCTCGACCAGCAACGCGCCATCGCGCTGGACCACAAGTCGAACATCGCCAAGGGACTCAGCATCCTGGCGAACAAGTGGAACGAGACGCGGCGAGCAGGGCTGATCGTCAACAACGGCAGCTACCGCAAGATCGAGAACTGGTTCTTCGCGGTCTGGGCGTACAACTCCGGGTTCAACGCGGACAAGGGCGACGGCTCACCGTGGGGTCTCGGGTGGACGAACAACCCGATCAACCCGCGATACCTGGAGAACCGCGCCGCGTTCCTGGACACCTGCCAGTGCGACGCCAAGAACCCGCAGTTCTGGCCGTACCCCGAAAAGATCATGGGTTGGGCCGCGCACTCGATCGGAACGCCGTACGGCGAGCACGGTGCCGGATTCTCCGCGGCGTGGTGGGTCAACACCACCTACCGCTCGGAGGTGAAACCGCCGGTCGACTTGTTCTGCAAGGCGCAGAACGACTGCTACCCCGGTCAGAAGTGGACACCGGATGACCCGTCGGTGCTGCCGGAGCCTGGCGAAAAGCCGGAGAAGCCGGGCCCGTGCGGGCACAAGAGCGCGGCGGGCAAGTACGACCTGAAGTGCTGGTGGCACTTCCCCGCGACGTGGAAGAACGACTGCGACACGACGTGCGGAAACTGGGACTTCCGGTACGACGTCGAGGACAGTCCCGGATGGGGTGGCAACTACCCGCCCCGATGCGGGCTGGAGACGCTGCCGCAGGACGTGCTGATCGTCGACGACGTGCCGAACACGCCCCAGCTCCCGTCGTCCAGGTGGGCTGATCCGGCGCGCAAGTGCGAGCGCGGCTGGAACAACCAGGGCAAGTTCAAGCTGGAGTTCTCGAACCCGTCGGCGAAGATCGACTTCCACCAGATCGGCGCCGGCTTCGACAACCACTTCTGGTTCGGCCACACCCGGCTGAACGATGCCGCGGGCGAGCGCGGCAAGGTCACCGGTACCTGGGAGCTGAACCGGCGGCTCGACGGATGGGCCAGGGTGATGGTGCACATCCCCGACCACGGAGCGCACACGCAGCAGGCGCGATACGAGATCTCGACCGGGCTGGCCACCAAGACCAGGGTGATCGCGCAACGGACCGAGGCGAACAAGTGGGTGTCGCTCGGCGCGATGCAGTTCGCCGGCGTCCCCACGGTGAAGTTGTCCACCACCACGGAAGACGGCATGGGAACCGAGGACGTCGCGTGGGACGCGGTCGCCTTCCAGCCCTTGCCGCAGAAGCCCGAGATGATGGTCGCACTCGGTGACTCGTACTCCTCCGGAGAGGGCTCCGGCGACAACTCGCAGTACTACCGCGAGTCGAACATCGACGGCGACCAGGACAACAACGACCCGGAGTTGCAGAAGCTCAGCACGCGCAACGCGTGCCACAGGTCGCCGAACGCGTGGTCACGGCAGGGCAAGCTGGCGCGGCACAACGGCCCGACGATCGGCCAGGTCGCTGACTTCTACAACGACCCCACGCTGGATTACCACCTGCTCGCCTGCAGCGGTGCGAGAGTGCGGAACCTGCTGCCCAGGGCGATGCCGGACGGATCGCCGCCTCCCAAGGACGCCTCCGGCAACGGTGGTGACAGGCAGTACCGCGAACTCGCCCAGTTGGAACGCGGTTTCGTGGATCAGGACACCACACTGGTGACTCTCTCCATCGGTGGCAACGACACCATGTTCACGCCGGTCATCACCGAATGCGTCATGAACATGAAGCCCTGCCGCGAGGCCCAGATCGACTCGATCGGACCTGGGCCGTTGCGTGAATCCCTGCCCAAGCTGATCAGGGAGAAAGCCGTGCCTTCGGTGGCCACCGCTGTCAGGACCATCCACAAACTGGCTCCGAATGCCAAAATCGTGCTCATGGGTTATCCGAAGCTGGTCGCGACGCAGCAGACGGCCAACTGCCCTGTCACGCCTGACGACGCGAGTTGGCTCATCGACATCGCGAACCTGCTCGGTGACGAATACCTGGCGCTGGGCAGGCAACTCGCCGAGGTGGAGCGCATCCCGATGGTCGTGGGTGACCCGAGGTCCAAGTTCGACGGCAGAGCCGCGTGCGGCGCCCAGCCGGCGATCAACCAGGTCCTCGCCGCACCGTGGACGGACGGGGACAAGCCCTTCCCCGGTCAGCTCGTCCCGGCGAACGTCTTCCACCCGAACAAGGACGGATACCGGTTGTACGGCGAAGTGCTGACCGAGTCCCTGCGGCGGCTCGGACTTTGAGCACCCGCCTGATCGCCGCCGCCGTGCTGAGCGCTCTCGTGCTCAGCACGGCGGCGTGCAAGTCCACTGCGGAGCAGGCGTTCGAGTTCGCGGTGGCGGACGCGCGCAGCGCCGCCGAACAGGGGCGGCAGGAGCTCGAGAAGGTCGCGAATCGTGGCGGGAACGTCGAGGCGGGAGCCAGAGCCGCCATCTTCGGACCTCACACCGTGTTCGCCAGCCGGAACGTCGAGGGCGGCTTCGAGATCGATGCCGTGTACTACGGCGCGGGACGAGCCGGAAGTGCGGGGACGTACGAAGGGACGTCCGTCCGCCTTTGCGTGCGGTTCGAGGTCCACCCCGGTCGTGATCCGCTGGTCGGGACCTCGGACGTCGAGTGCTCCTCCGAACTGCCCACCACCGTCGGCTACTACGGGACGGTCACCCGAACCGTGCGGCTCGAGGACTAGCGACGACCGACTGACCACGGCGAAACGGTCTTGGCCGTAACATCCGCCACGTGCCCAGCAGCCCTGCCGAGCGTCCCGCCGAGGCCCCGGAGCCCGACCTCGCCGAGGACACCGCTTCGCTCACCCGCGAAGAGCGCGTCGCGCCCACGTGGACCGAGTCGCTCGCCCGTGGTCTGAGCAGACCCTTCGGCGGTCCGCTCGGTGAGCACGCGCTGGTCGGCCGGAACTACTTCTGGACGGCCGTGCGGGTGATCCTGATGCTCGCCATCGTCACGTTGCTGCTGGGGTGGGTGCAGAAGTCGCCGTGCATCCAGCAGTACGTGGACGACAAGGGCGTCGTGCAGCTCGACTGGCGGGGGAGCAAGCAGTTCACCGCGCTCTGCTACTCCGACACCGTGCCGCTCTACACCGCGGAACGGCTCGACCAGCGCGGGTCCTTCCCGTACGTCACCTCCTGGAAGGACGACGAGGGCAAGCCGACCGAGCACGTCCGGTACATGGAGTACCCCGTGGTCACCGGCCTGTTCATGTGGCTCAACGCGCGGGTGGCGCAGGGGCTCGTGGCGCTCGTGCCGGGGCTGCCGATGACGGTGATCGTGTTCTTCAACGTCACCGCGTTCTGGCTGGCCGTGGCGTGGCTGGTGACGGTGTTCTCGGTCGCGCGCATCGCGCGGCGCAGGACGTGGGACGCGGCCATCGTCGCCGTGTCGCCGCTGGTCATCGTGCACGCGTTCACGAACTTCGACACGATCGCGACGGCGTTCGCGACGGCCGGTCTGCTGGCGTGGGCGCGGAAGAAGCCCGTGCTCGCCGGTGTGCTGCTGGGGCTCGGTGGCGCGGCGAAGCTGTACCCGTTGTTCCTGCTCGGGCCGTTGCTGTTGTTGTGCTGGCGGTCGAACAGGATCAAGGTGGGCCTCACCACCACTGCCGCGGCCATCGGCGCGTGGGCGCTCGTCAACGCCCCGATCGCCTTGAACCCGGCCTCGCACACGGGGTGGCGGGAGTTCTTCCGCCTCAACACCGAGCGCAACGCGGACCCCGACACGCTCTACAACGTGCTGGTGCAGTGGACGGGCTGGCAGGGCTTCGACCCCGGGCTCACGCAGGGGCAGCCGCCGACGGTCCTCAACACGGTGAGCATGGTGCTGTTCCTGGTCTGCTGCGCCGGCATCGCGTACGTGGCCCTGAGCGCTCCCACCAGGCCGCGGCTCGCGCAGCTCGGGTTCCTGGTCGTGGCGGCGTTCCTGCTGACGAACAAGGTGTGGAGCCCGCAGTACTCGCTGTGGCTGGTGCCGCTGGCCGTGCTCGCGTTGCCGCGCTGGAAGCTGCTGCTGGCGTGGATGACGGTCGACGCGCTGGTGTGGGTGCCGCGCATGTACTTCTACCTCGGCACGGACAACAAGGGCCTGCCGATCGACTGGTTCCTCGGCGCCGTCCTGCTGCGGGACGCGGCCGTCATCACGTTGTGCGTGATCATCCTGAAGGAGATCTACCACCCGGAGCGCGACAAGGTGCGGCTGGCGGGCGACGACCCGCTGGAGGGCGTGCTGGCCGGCGCGCCGGACCGTCCGCTCGTCACACCCTCACGAGGCGAGCCATCGCACCGAATGCGGTCCCGTTCGGGTGCAGGTGATCACCGGAGTCGAACTCCGGACGCAGTCTGAGCGGGTCGGCGGGGTCGCGCACGGCCCTGTCGAAGTCGATGGCGCCGGGGAAGGTGGCGCGGATCCACGCGTTCACCTCCTGCCGCTGCCGCTCCCGTTCCTCGGTCCAGGCCGACCAGCCGCGCCACGGCGTGATGGTGCCGACGTGGAACTCCACGCCCTCCTGGCGGCACCGCAGCTGGACCGTGCGGATGCCGGCGATGACGTTCGCGGCGTTGACGCCGTTCTGGATGTCGTTGATGCCGCCGAGCAGCACGACCTTGCGCACTTCTTTGCTGAAGAGGACGTCACGGCCCACACGGAGGACCATCGGCGCGTTGCCCAGCACCACGCCGTTGCCGTTGATGCCGGCGTTCAGGACCGCGTAGTCGGTCTGGACCAACGACGGCCAGGTGTTCTCGTACCAGCCCTCGGTGATCGAGTCGCCGAACATCACCACGGCCCCCGGTGCGGTGAAGCCCGCGACCTCGACCGCCGAGACGAGGCAGATCTGCTCACGCGTCGAGGTGATCGTGCGATGCGCACGGGCCTGGCACGGCGTTCCGGCCGGGGCGTACGTGCTGATCTCCAGCGTCTTGGTGACCACGAGCAGCACGGCGTCGCTGTAGACCTCGGCGCGAGCCCTGATCGTGACGGCACGGGACCGGCCGAACGTGAGCTGCCGCGTCTGACCGCCGGCCGTGACCGTGACCTGCTCGACGCGGACGGGCCTGGTGCCCATCAGGTTCGACAGGCGCACCCGGACGGAGGTGCCGCCCGCCGCGAGGTCGACCGTCGTGCGCACGCTCTGGTCGGGCACGGAGGCCGAGAGGGTCGGCACCGCCTGCCACACGGGCAGCCAGCGGACCACCTCCGACCGCACGGGCACGCCGGAGGCACCGCAGGCCAGCAGCAACGCCAGCACGATGATCACCCTCACGGGTGGAGTGTGCTGCCGATCAGCGCCGCGCTGCTACGTCTCCGCGGAGGAACTTCAGATCTTCGCGGTCGTCCTCGGTGACGTCCCCCGACTTCAGGAACACGACGAACAGCGCCACGAGCAACGCGGCACGGCCCCACACGCCGATCATCACGGCCTGCGCGGAGAAGCTGTCGTAGATCCCAGCCGGCTGGCCGAACTCGATCGCCCAGAACCACCGGAAGATGCCGATGCCCATGGCCAGGTCGACCACGAAGTACGCGAACGCCCACATCAGCCGCACGCGCAGCAGCACGAGGAACGGCACCAGCCACAGCGTGTACTGCGGCGAGTGGACCTTGTGCAGCAGCATGAAACCGCACAGCATCGCGCCGGACACCGCGATCCACGGGTAGCTGCCCTCGCGCCGGAACCGCATCCAGCCGTAGCCGGCGGCGATCGCGAACGAGACGAGGATCGTGATCGGCGAGATCACGCCGACCAGCGACTGCATCGCGTCGTCGCCGATGAACGGCCGCAGGCCCCAGTACCAGATCGAGTTCGTGGTGATGTCGACCCGGCGCAGCCCCTGGAACTCGAACGACGCCGCCCAGCCGTCGTACCCCGCGATCGCGAACGGCACGTTGACCAGCACGACCGTGACGATCGAGGCGAGCCCGACCTTCACCGCGCCGGCGACGTCGACCTTCTTGCCGTCCGGCATCTCCTGGCCGCGCCAGCCGCCGGTGGCCACGAAGAGCATCAGCGGCAGCACGAAGGCCGCCGGGTAGACCTTGAACGCGAACCCGAGCCCCAGCAGCACGGACGCCACCGTGGCCCGTTCGACCAGCGGTCTGTTCCACCGGTGGACGACGAAGACCGCGGCGACCGAGCACAGGACCACGGGCAGGTCCCAGTTGTGGAACGCGTACAGGACCAGCGGTGGCCCGATCGCCCACAGCAGGGCGCGCCAGCGGGCGAGCTTGCCCAGCATCCAGCCCGTGAGCAGGCCGAACGGCGCCATCAGCAGCGACGAGTAGAGCAGGTACTCCGCGTCGTTGTGCGCGAAGATCGCGCCCGCCCAGATGAGCAGGCCGGAGAGCACCGGGTACTCGACCGAGCCCCCGATGAGGATGCCCTGCTCGTTGATGTTGCCGTCCACGTACGGGAAGACGTGGCGGTCGATGTCGCGCCCGATCCAGAGGTGCTGGATGTCGGAGTAGCAGACGTCCTGCTTGTTGCGCTCGTCGTAGTCGGGCTGCGTGCGGCCCCACTGGTCGAACGCGGGACCGGTGCAGCGGTCCTTGTTGATGAAGCCGAGCAGCAGGGTGAGCCCGCACAGGAGCACGAGCACGACGAGAGCGGCGCTGCCGAAGCGGTTC
Organism: Lentzea sp. HUAS12; assembly: GCF_024125735.1. Taxonomy (NCBI): domain Bacteria; kingdom Bacillati; phylum Actinomycetota; class Actinomycetes; order Pseudonocardiales; family Pseudonocardiaceae; genus Lentzea; species Lentzea sp. HUAS12. The sequence continues at coordinate 7,114,666 of NZ_CP099738.1, read as the reverse complement.
GTGGAACGCCCTCCGTCGCCTCGCTCGGGCGTCACGCTCACCACCTCGTGCACGGTGTTCACCGGCCGGCGTGGTCGCGCAGGAAGGCGATGTCGTCTGCTTGGCCCTCGTCCGGTGTCTCCACCACTACCGGGCATCCGGCGGTGGCGACCACGGCCGCCAGCTGGTCCGCGTCGATCGTGCCAGTCTTGATGTTGTCGTGCCGGTCGCGCGAGGACCCGAACTCGTCGCGCGAGCTGTTGAGGTGCACGAGGTCGATCCGCCCGGTGATCGCTTTCACCCGATCGACGATGCCGACCAGGTCCTCGCCGGCGGCGAACGCGTGGCAGGTGTCGAGGCAGAAGCCCGCGCCGAACTCGCCGACCGCGTCCCAGAGCAGCTTCAGGGAGTCGAAGGTGCGGGCCATGGCGCCGTCGCCGCCCGCGGTGTTCTCGATCAGGACCGGGACCGCGAAGCCGCCCTCGGCGACCTGGCGCTCGAAGAACTTGCGCCAGTTCGCGAAGCCCTCCGCCGGGTCCTCGCCCTTGGTGACGTGGCCTCCGTGCACGATCAGGCCCTTGGCGCCGACGGTCGCGGCGGCCTCCGCGTGCTGGACCACGTTCTTGCGGGACGGGATCCGGATCTTGTTGTTCAGCGACGCGATGTTGATCATGTACGGGGCGTGGACGAACACCTCGAGATCGGAAGCGAGCAGGGCCTCCGTCTGCGGATGAGGTTTCGGCTTCTTCCAGCCCTGGGGATCCGACAGGAAGAACTGGACGACCTCGGCCCCGCGTTCGGCCGCGGCGCCGACCGGGTCGTCGTCGCGTACATGGGCCCCGATGCGCATACGCAGGAGGGTAGTCGGCGTCCGCAACGCGATCGCAGCCGCCGCCGATAGGAGTAATTGCGAAAACTGGGACTGGTTCGCGTCACCACCAGGACCTACGGTCGTTACTTGAGAGTAGGAAAGGGGTTCGCATGAGGCTGATGAGCGTCGCCGCCACGGCGCTGCTGGCCCTGGCGTCCGCTTCGGTGGGCGGGGTCGCGCACGCGGCTGATCCCATCGTGGTCGGCAGCTGTGCCACCACCGTGCAGGGCGCGCCCGGCACTCCTGTCTCCCTCAGTCCCGCCGCCGTGACGCAGCCGATCACGGACCTCGTGCGCGCCGTCCCCGTGCTGGGACCGCCGCTCGCCGAGCCGTTCAAGCAGGCGTTCTCGCAGGTCAAGCCCATTCCAATCGGTGCTGTTCAAGTCGGTACGACGACCATCACCGGTGGCACGATCGCGAACGCCGTCATGGTCGAGGTCAACAAGATCCCGCTGCTCGGGCCGATCCTCGGCACGCTCGACAAGACCGTGCGCGCGACGCTGACGGGCGGGTGCAAGGTGACCGTCGTCGGCGTGAACCAGGTCGCCGCGCCGATCCAGGACACGTCCAAGGGACTCGCCGACGCCTCCCAGCAGGCGGTCGGAGCGGTCCCGGGCGCGCCGAAGCCGCCTGCCCAGCAGCCCCAGCCGCAGCCCGGCACCAACCCCGGCACGCAGCCGGGCACCCAGCCCGGCGTTCCCGGTGTGGGCGCGGGCGCTCCGAGCAACCGCGACTTCTCGCTCTACCCGATCGGTTCGAACTTCGGCCGCGTGCCGCTGTTCAGCTACGGCTCGCTGCCGTTCGCGATGCCCGGCCTGTACTCGCCGTCGCCCGGCGTGCGCTACGGCTCGCAGGTGCCCCGCGCGTCCAGCGGCACCGGCGTCGAGGGCGACTCGGTGCAGGCCGCCGGTCGCGCGACGGCGTTGCCCAGGCTCTCCGGTCCCGGCGGCGTCGGCGCTCCGGTGCTGGTCGCGGTGCTGATGCTGGCCCTGGTCACGGGCGCGCTGGTCCGGACCTGGGTGCTCCGCCGCACCCCTGCGTAGTCACCGGACGCGCTCTGTTAACCTTTGTCAGTTGCTGACGCGACGACCCTCCTGCCACGGAGAGCCCGTGGCCGCGAGTCCACAGGAGGTGAGTGGTCCTCATGCGTCATTACGAAGTGATGGTCATCCTCGACCCCAGTCTCGACGAGCGCACGATCGCGCCGTCTCTCGACACGTTCCTCAACGTCATCCGCACCACGGGCGGAAACGTTGAGAAGGTCGAGGTGTGGGGCAAGCGCCGGTTGAGCTTCGAGATCAACAAGAGCAGCGAAGGCATCTACGCCGTGCTCGACCTGACCTCGACGCCGGACGCGGTGAAGGAACTGGACCGCCAGCTCGGTCTGCAGGAGACGGTGCTCCGGACGAAGGTCCTGCGCCGCGAGCCCGCCAAGTCGGCCGCCAAGGCCTGACGAACCTCGATTAGGGGAGCTCCCAAGACATGGCTGGTGAGACGACGATCACGGTGGTCGGGAACCTGACTGCCGATCCCGAACTCCGCTTCACCCAGAGCGGTGCCGCGGTGGCGTCCTTCACGGTCGCCTCCACGCCCCGCACCTTCGACCGCCAGTCCGGCGAGTGGAAGGACGGCGAAGCGCTGTTCCTGCGGTGCAACGTGTGGCGGCAGGTCGCCGAGAACGTGGCCGAGTCGCTCACCCGCGGTTCGCGAGTGCTCGTCTCCGGACGGTTGCGCCAGCGTTCCTTCGAGACGAAGGAAGGCGAGAAGCGCACTGTCGTGGAGCTGGAGGTCGACGAGATCGGCCCCTCGCTGCGCTACGCGACCGCGAAGGTCAACAAGGTCAGCCGTGGAGACGGCGGCGGTGGCGGCGGCTTCGGCGGCGGCGGCGGTCAGCAGTCTCGTGGCGGTGGCGGCGGCGCGCCGGCAGACGACCCGTGGGGTTCCGCCCCGCCGGCCGGCTCCGGTGGCTTTGCCGACGAGCCCCCCTTCTAGACCGACTGCACCGGTCACCCAGTACTTCATTCACCGCGTAACCAGGAGTTAGAGACACATGGCCAAGCCGCCTGTGCGCAAGCCCAAGAAGAAGGTCTGCGCCTTCTGCAAGGACAAGAGCGCGTCGCTGATCGACTACAAGGACACGACGCTGCTCCGCAAGTTCATCTCGGACCGGGGCAAGATCCGTGCCCGCCGCGTCACGGGCAACTGCTCGCAGCACCAGCGCGACGTCGCTGTTGCCGTGAAGAACGCCCGTGAGATGGCCCTGCTGCCCTACACCTCGACCGCTCGCTAAGAGAAGGGAACTCCTGCGATGAAGCTCATCCTCACCGCTGACGTTTCCGGCCTTGGCGCGCCCGGCGACATCGTCGAGGTCAAGGACGGCTACGGCCGCAACTACCTGCTCCCGCGCGGCTTCGCCATCGTCGCGACCCGCGGCGCGCAGAAGCAGATCCAGGTCATCACCCGCGCGCAGGACACCCGCCGCGTGCGCGACCTGGACCACGCCAAGGAGATCAAGGCCGCGCTCGAGGGCCTCTCCGTGGAGCTCAAGGCCAAGGCCGCCGCCGGCAGCACCAAGCTGTTCGGCTCGGTCACCGCGTCGGACGTGGCGGCTGCCGTCAAGTCCGCCGGTGGTCCGGTCCTGGACAAGCGCGCCATCGAGCTGCCGGGTCACATCAAGACCACCGGCAAGCACTCGGTGACGGTTCGCCTCCACCCGGAGGTCACTGTCGCCCTGCCGCTCGTAGTGACGGCGGGCGAGTAAGTCCTTCGATCTCGTCGGGCCTGCCGCACCACTCGTTGGTGGGGTTCTCCCACGGTTCGGTTTGCTGAAGCGCTGCCCGTCCGGAATGCTCCGGGCGGGTGGCGCTTTCGCTCGTTCGGACTAGTGCCGCGTTGTCCACGTCCTGTGGATAAACGCATCGCCCGGCGCGTGTGCGACACGCCGAAGAAGGTGTTTTCCGCGACACGCCGAGGGTGTGGCCCACAACTTCTTCCACAACTTGTGCACAGCCTCTGATCTGGGGTTACTTCCGTCACTCCACCGGTTGTCAACAGGTTGTCCCCAGCGTCGCGACCCCTGTGAGCAACCATCCACAGGTTGTCCCCCAGTTGTCCACAGGTCGATCCACACGCTGGTTTGCTTGCTCCGGACGGGTCCCTCTAGCGTCGCGGCCAGGGCGACGCCATCGCACAGCGTGGCCGCCCGGAATTGTCGGTGCCGCGCGGTACAACTAGGGGACTCAGGCACCGGCTCTCGACTTCTTCGCAGGGGTGATTCGGCAGTGGCGCTCGTGGACGACCGGGGCATGGCAGAACCCGCATTCGAGCGTCAGCCGCCCCAGGACCTGGCTGCGGAGCAGTCCGTTCTCGGCGGCATGCTGCTGTCCAAGGACGCGGTCGCGGACGTCATCGAGGCCCTTGCGCCGAACGACTTCTACCGCCCGGCACACCAGGCGATCTACGACTGCATCCTCGACCTGTACGGCCGGGGTGAGCCCGCCGACCCGATCACCATCTCCGCGGAGCTCGAACGCCGCGGCGAGCTGATGCGCGTGGGCGGTGCGCCGTACCTGCACACGTTGATCGCGACGGTCCCCACGGCCGCGAACGCCGGCTACTACGCCGAGATCGTCGCCGAGAAGGCGGTGCTGCGCCGCCTGGTGGAGGCCGGCACGCGCATCGTGCAGCTGGGGTACAACGGCGCCGAGGGCGCGGACGTCGACGAGGTGGTCGACCGGGCGCAGGCCGCGATCTACGAGGTCACCGACCGCCGCACGACCGAGGACTACGTCGCCCTCGAGGACCTGCTCCAGCCGACGATGGACGAGATCGACGCCATCGCGTCGCGAGGCGGCATCTCGCAGGGCATCCCGACGGGCTTCGCCGACCTCGACGCGCTGACCAACGGTCTGCACGGCGGCCAGATGATCATCGTCGCCGCCCGCCCCGGTGTCGGCAAGGCGCTCGCCCTCGACACCCCGCTGCCCACCCCGTCCGGCTGGACCACGATGGGCGAGGTGCGGGTCGGCGAGTTCCTGATCGGAGCCGACGGCCGACCGACCCGCGTGGTCGCCGCGACCGAGGTGATGACGGGCCGCCCGTGCTTCGAGGTCGAGTTCTCCGACGGCACCGTGATCGTGGCCGACGCCGAGCACCAGTGGCTGGCGGAGTCGTGCAGCGAGACCGGCGGTTTCTGGGCGATCCGCACGACCGCGCAGCTGTTCGACCGGGTCGGCCTGTGCCGCATGTTCGTGCGCATGTCCGCCGCCTGGGACCTCCCGGCCGCAGATCTGCCGCTGTCCCCGCGCAAGCTGGGCCTGTTCCTCTCGGGCCTCGGCGACCTGGAACTGACCGACGACGAACTGCGTGTCGCCAAGGAACTGGACCTGGCCGACGACCCGCACATCCCCGCCGCCTACCTCCGGGGTTCCTACAAGCAGCGCGCCGAACTGCTGGCCGCCCTCCAGATCGACGGCCGATTCGCCCGCCTGCGCCGCGACGTCGACGAGCTCGTCGCAAGCCTCGGCGAGCACGACCGGGTGGAGATCACCGCGGTGCGCCCCGTCGCGTCCGTGCCGGTCAGGTGCGTGGAGGTCGACAACCACGACCACCTGTACCTCGCGGGCGAGACGATGATCCCGACCCACAACTCGACGCTGGGCCTCGACTTCGCCAGGTCGTGCTCCGTCAAGCACGGCCTGACCAGCGCCATCTTCAGCCTGGAGATGAGCCGCACCGAGATCGTCATGCGCATGCTCTCCGCCGAGGCCCGCATCCGCCTCGGCGACATGCGAGGCGGCACGATGAGCGACGACGACTGGACCCGCCTGGCCCGCCGCATGAGCGAGATCAGCGAGGCCCCCCTCTTCGTCGACGACAGCCCGAACCTCACGATGATGGAGATCAGGGCCAAGGCCCGCCGCCTCAAGCAGCGCCACGACCTCAAGCTCGTCGTCGTCGACTACCTCCAGCTGATGTCGTCGGGCAAGAAGACCGAGTCCCGCCAGCAGGAGGTCTCGGAGTTCTCCCGATCGCTCAAGCTGATCGCCAAGGAGCTCGAAGTCCCGGTCATCGCGATCTCGCAGCTCAACCGAGGCCCGGAACAGCGAACCGACAAGCGCCCGATGCTCTCCGACCTCCGCGAGTCAGGCTCCCTCGAGCAGGACGCCGACATGGTCATCCTGATCAACCGCCCGGACGCCTGGGAGCGCGACGACCCCCGCGCGGGCGAGGCCGACCTGATCATCGCGAAGCACCGCGCCGGCCCGACCGCCACCATCACGGTGGCGCACCAGCTGCACTACAGCCGCTTCACGGACCTCGCGCAGACCTGATCGGGCGAACCGTGGTGTGCCGCTGGCGGGTGGGCAGGCGGCAATGGCTCCAAACTGCCGCCATCGCCCCGGAACTACGGCGCGGCCACGACCTGCCTCCGCCCGCGCTGCTACCGCTCGCGCGGCAGCAGCCCCCGTAGCGCCGTCTCCACCACCTGCTCCGCGTACTCCCTGGTCAGCGGCGCCGTCCGCTGCAACCACCGGTTGAGGATCGGCCCCCAGATCAGGTCGATCGCCACCTCCAGGTCCACGTCCTCGCCGATCTGCCCCGCCTGCTGGGCCGACCGCAGGCGGGCCTTCTTGAGCTCGCGCATCGGGTTGTCGAGGCGGGTGGCGTAGTCGGCGGCCAGGGCCGGGTCCAGCACGATCTCGGTGTTGAGGGCTCGCATCGCCTGGTCGAGGCGGTCGTCGTTCAGCTCGTCGACGGTGGCCCTCAACACCAGCTTGAGGTCTGCCGCCAGGTCGCCCGTGTCCGGGAGGGCCGCTGCCTCGCCGTCGCCCGCGAGGTCGAGGAACGCGTCGAAGAAGAGCGCGCCCTTGGAGGGCCACCAGCGGTAGATGGTCTGTTTGCCGACGCCCGCTGACTTGGCGATGCGCTCGATGGTGAGTTTCGCGTACCCCACCTCTCCTACCTGGTCTATGGCGGCGGTGAGGATGGCTCGCCGGACGGCGTCGTTGCGCCTGGTGGGGTCTGGGGCCGTGGACACGGGGTGAACCTATCAAATGGCGAGACGAGACGTCTCGTCTTGACAGACCCGATCTACCCGTGCAGACTTCCGGCCAACGAGACGAGACGTCTCGTCTCGCCATAGGGGAGGAACACGAATGACTGCCTCAGCTCGCGTTTGGTTCATCACCGGTGCCAGCCGTGGTCTCGGCCGTGCGTTCACCGAGGCGGCCCTGGCCGCCGGCGATCGGGTCGTCGGGGTGGCTCGGGACGTCAGCACGCTCGACGAACTCGTTCAGCACCACCCGGAGCGGTTGCTGGCGTTGAGCCTCGACGTGACCGATCGGGACAAGGTGTTCGAGGTCGTCGGGCAGGCCGTGGAACGGTTCGGGCGGCTCGACGTCGTGGTGAACAACGCCGGGTCGCTGTTCAGCGGCATGGTGGAGGAGTTCACGGAGGCCGAGGCCCGGGCTCAGATGGAGCTCAACTTCTTCGGCGCGTTGTGGGTCAGCCAGGCGGTGGTGCCGCACCTGCGCGAGAGCGGTGGCGGGCACCTGCTGCAGGTGTCGAGCATCGGTGCGCTGGGCGGGTTCGCGAGCACCGGGTTGTACAGCGCCAGCAAGTTCGCGCTCGAAGGCATGAGCGAGGCGTTGGCCGCGGAGGTCGCGCGGTTCGGGATCAAGGTGACCATCGTGCAGCCCGGCGGGTACTGGACCGACCTCTACACGAGCAGCCGGGCGACCGAACCCAGCGCCGTCTACGACGAGCTGCGGGAGGAGTTGCAGAAGATGTGGGCCGAGGGGTCGGTCGACAGCGAGCCGCGGCTGGCGGCGGACGCGGTGATGCAGCTGGTCGGCAGTGACGAGCCGCCGCTGCGGCTCCTGCTCGGGAGCATGGTCTACGACGTCGCGTTCGACATCTCGCGGCGGCGGATGGAGACGTGGGCCGCCTGGGAGGAGACGAGTCGTGCCGCTGAGAAGGCCGTTCCGAACCCGGTTGCCTGAACGGCTCACCGCCGGGGGTGCTGGTCAACGGAACCGGGCTCCGCTAGAACCGGACTGTGCTGCACGACCCGCTGACGGGGCTGCCCGGACACGCGTTGCTGCTCGATCGCCTGGAGCAGTCGCTGATCCGCGCCCGCACCAGGGGCACGCTCGTCACGCTGGTCCTCGTCACCGGGCCGGACGACCTGCTGCGGACGGCGAAGGCCCTGCGGCAGAACCTGAGGCCGGACTTCACGGTCGCGCGATGCGGCGACGCGGTCCTCGCGGTGCTGGCCGAGCACGACTTCGGGGACGGGTCGCCGATCGCGGAGCTGATCAGGCAACTGGCCGGGGAGGGGCCGCACGTCCACTGGGTGACGAGCGACGGGGACGCGGAGCCCGAGCAGGTCCTCCGGACAGCGCGAACTCCCCCGGAACGGCACTGAGCCCCGGCGACACCGTCGTGTCGCCGGGGCTCAGCCTCTTACCGGAGGAGGGTGGTGCGAATGCGGGGTGTTACAGCGAGCCGGTCACCGTCTGGAACAGGTTGGCCGGGTCGATCATCGAGAGCGCCGGGGCGCCCAGCGGCAGCTGCGGCAGCGCGCGCTCGCCGGCCTTCGGGGCCAGGCCCTGGGTCGGGTTCAGGTTCAGACCCGAGAGCGAGGCCGGGCCGTCGACCGGGAGGGCCGGCAGCGAACGCTCGGTCGGCAGCGCGGGCAGCTGCACCGGCACCGGCAGGGCCGGGGCGGTCACCGGGAGGGACGGCAGCGAACGGCCGGTGGCGCCGGCGGGCACCAGGCCCTGGGCGACCTCGAGCACCTGGGCCAGGGGCAGGCCCTGGACGTTCGGGGTGATGCTGCCGGTGCCACCGTTCAGCGGCAGCGACGAGCGCTCCTGCGCCACACCGGGCAGAGCCGGGGTGGGCAGCTGGCCGGTCAGCGAGGTCAGGTCAGCCGGGTTGGGCAGCTGGTTGACCGGGAGCTTGCTGTCGAGGCCGTGGAACGCCGGGACCTCGTTGGCCTTCATCAGGCTGTCGACGCCCTTGGGGAGCTCGAGGCCCTTGAGCTGCGTGGCGCGCAGGGTGCCGGCGTCCTCGCCGGTGAGCTGCGTGTCGTCGCTGACGCCCTCGGTCACGGCCTGGCCGACGACCTCGACGGGGATGCGCGCGACGTTCGCGGCGGCCTCGACCGGGACGGTCATCTCGCGGGCGGTCAGCGGTCCGCTGCCCTCCGTGAGCATCTCGCCGCCGGCCTGGGTGTACGACGACTTGTCCGTGACCGTCGTCGCGTTGCCCGCGACCGCGACCGCGTCCGCGTACACGCCGGCGACGGCGTTGGCGGGGACGTGGATCAGGTTGCCGGAGACGGAGGCGTCGTCGGCCGAGGTGTAGCTGTCGTCACCGGAGATGACCTTGGTGTCGGTCACCACGTCGGAGTTGGTGATGCCCGCCGCCGCGACGGTGTTGCCCGGAACGGCCGGGAGCACGGCCGGCTGCGCGCCGATCAGGTTGCCCGAGACCGCGCCCTGGTCACCGTCGCTGTTGACGTCGCCACCGGCGACGGACGACAGCGAGTTGGTGGAGAAGGCGTCGACGTTGCTGCCGCCGCCGACCGACCAGCCGAGCACCTGGGTGCCCGTGGCGACCGGAGCCGAGACGGCGTTGCCCGCGATGGAGCCCTTCTCGCCGGTCGTGATGGCGTCGCCGCCGGCCTTCATGTCGGTGGCGTTGTCGCCCTTGGTGACGTTGTTGCCCACCAGGGTCACACCGTCGGCGAAGACCTGGGCCGGCGTCGAGGTCGGGACCTGGACGATGTTGCCGGCGACCGAGCCCTTCTTGCCGGTCGCGTGGGGGTTGTTGCCCGCCTTGACCGTGGTGTCGTTCGACGTGTCCGAGAAGGTATTGCCGACCAGGCCGGCGGTCACCGCGAAGACCTGCGGCGCGGCCGCGGTCGGGGCGGTCACGATGTTGCTGGAGACCGTGCCGTGGTCGTCCTCGGTGTTCGGGGTACCGCTGGAGCGGACCTCCTTGACCTCGTCGGCCGAACCGGTCGCCTGGCCACCGAGGGTGGCGGCGAGGCCGTAGACCTCGGCGGGCGTCGCGACGGGGGTCGACGCGATGTTGCCGGAGATGACGGAGTCGGTGCCCGTCGTGCCCTGGTAGCCCGAGGTGATCGACTTGACGTCGTTCTCGCAGGTGCCCGCGGCCTGGCCGGCCAGCGTCGCACCGTTGCCGCACACGTCGATGGCCGTGGCCGGCGGGACGTCCGCGATGTTGCCGGACAGCACCGAGTGGTCGCCGACCGTGTAGGCCTCGCCACCGGACTTCGAGTAGGACTCGTTGGCGTGGTCGGTCAGCGCGTTGCCGACGATCGACGCGCCGTTGCCGCCCGCGGAGGTCGGCAGCGCGATGGGCGCGCCGGCGATGTTGCCGGACGCCGTGGAGCCGTCGCCGAAGGTGTGGATGATGCCACCGGCGACCGACTCGTTGGTCGTCTCGCTGACGGCGGTCGCGTTGCCACCGGCGGCGGCCGCGTTGTCGTCGACCGTGACCGGGCCCGAGAGGGCGGGCGCCACGACGTTGCCGGCCAGCGTGGCCGGGTCGCCGTTGGTGTCGGTCTTGCCACCGGCGTACGCGGTGCCGGACTGCACCGAGTCGGTGGTGGCGTTGCCCGCGGCGCCGGCCGCGTTGCCGTTGACCTCGGCCAGCGGGGCCAGGGCGACGGGCACGGTGTTGCCGGAGATCGAGCTGTTCTTGCCGCTCGTCAGGACGTCGCCCTCGGAGGAGGCGAACGTGTCGGCGGTCGAGTTGGCCTCGGCGATGCCGGCCGCACCCACGCCGTTGCCGGTGATCTGGACCGGGGTCGCGCCGTGCTCGGCGACGACGTTGCCGGAGATGGCGCCCTTGTCACCGTTGGTGGTGATGTCGCCGCCGGTCGTCGAGACCTGCTCGGCCCTGGTGTTCGTGGCGGCGTTGCCGCCCGCCCCGATCGCGTTGCCGGTGATCTGGACCGGGAGGATGTGGTTGACGGCCACGACGTTGCCGGCGAGTGCCTGGCCCGCGCCGTCCGTGACGATCGTGCCGTCGCGGTGGGTGTGCTGCTGGCAGTCGGCGGTCGCCTCGGTGTTCGCGAGGACCGCGATCGCGTTGCCGCAGATGTTGATCGGCACATCGACGTGCGCCTGGATCGTGTTGCCGCGCACCACGTTCTGCATCGGCGTGTTCTGCAGGCGCTCACCGGCCTGGCGGACGAGCGGGTTCGCGACGGGCGCTGCCGTGCGGGTCGGCACCACGCTGGTGACGCGGTCCGTGCTGATCGTGCGGTCGATCTTGGGGAGGGTGACTTCCCGGACCGGCGTGGCGAGCTTGTTCTGGTCGGCCTTGATCGGGATCGCGGCCGCGACGTCGACGGCCGGAGGCGCGGCGTCCGGGTCGACGTTCTCCTGGGCAGAAGCGATGCCCGTACCGAGCATCAGCAAACCACCAGTGACAAACGCGGTCTGAAGTCCGCGCTTTGCCCAGGTCTGCATTAGAACTCCTTCATTGGGTTTCCCGTCCAAAACGACGGGGGCTCAAAGGGGGCGGGGCCGAAGCGCGCAGGGGAAGGCGCGCCATCACCGGGGGAGTCGCACGCGGTGATCGACCGAATTGAGCGCAAGAAAAAAGCGCGACGGTCGACTTCCGGACAGCCAGGGGAGGAAGGGCTGTCGCGGACCGCGCGCTGGAATCAGTCGGGGTTGATACCGGGCTGCTTGCCCGGCGTCACGGTGACCTCGTCGGTGGACGGCGCGAGAGCGCGCGTCGACGAGATGCCGTGAGCGTTGCCGGACGCAGCGAGAGCAGCGATGGCGCTGCCCTTGGCCGAGCCAGACCCGTCGTGGCACGAAGAGCACTGCACCGGCGCGGGGGCCGGGACGGGCAGCTTCGGCATCGGGGTGCTCGGCAGGGACGGGAGCTGCTCGGAGGGCACGACGAAGTCGTTGTGCTCCAACAGATCCGTCCACGAGGCACCGGACACGCCGGTGACCTGCGGAACCACCGGAGCCGACGACTGGACGGCTTCGGTGGCGGGAACGGCCGGGGTCTCCGGGAACGTCACGTCCAGCATCCGCTCGGTGGCGGGGGCTTCGGACTGACCGATCCGGGAAACCTGCGGCACGATGTGCGAGACGATCTGTTCGACCGCCTGGGAGACCTGCATTTCCGGCAGAGCGGCGCGAGCCTTCTCGTGCTCGGTGCGCAGGGTCTCGTCGATCTTGTGAACCGCCGTGGCGGCGGGGGTGACGACCGGCAGCTTCTCGTCGGTCTTCGTGACGAGCTTGCTGATGACGTCGACCTGCTGCGCCTCGGCGGGCGCCACCTCGTCGGCCGCGTGAGCCGCCGACGTGCTGAGCACCCAGGCAACCGCGGTGCCCGCGATCGCACCACCAACCGCGAGCAGCGCTCGGGTGGCGAAACGGCGCACGCCGTTCGCTCCCGTCTTCGCTCGCAGATCAGCGGACAACGCAGGAAACCTCGCTACTCGGTGGCACTCAAGGGATTTCGCCGACGATCATGCTGATCAAGTCGACGTCGGCGACTCTGCCAGTCCATCCACCCCGAATGCACGCTCTGAGCGCTCGGTTAACTACATCGTGTGAACGCCTTCCCCTGCCTCACACCCGCTTCAGCACGCGCGCCGCACCCGCCGCCGCGGTCGACGCGAGGATCCACCCGACGGCCACGAGCAGCGCCGATATCCATTGCGACGCACCGGTGAACTGCCACTTGCCGTCGTGCCCGAAGTCGATGATCGGGATCAACAGGTCGAGCGCGAGGAGCGCGGCGTTCCACACCGGGTCCTCGTCCTTGTTGAGCTTGACCATGGGGTGCCAGGTGAACCAGAGCGCGCCGAAGAGCCAGAACACGGCGAGCCAGCAGATCGCGAGCCACGGCCGGTAGCCGTAGCCGACCGTCCACCGCTGCACCGCGCCCCACACCCGTCCCGCGCGGCCGAGTTCGGAGTAGCGGCGGCGTTGCTTCTCCAGCTGGACCTTCTGCGCGAGTTCCTCCTCACCGCCCTGCTGGTAGACGGCGGCGAGCTGTTCGTACGGCCCTGGCGCGAAGTCCGGCTGCACCTTGACGAGCCACTCGAGCCGCGTCTGCACGGGCACGTCCGGGTCGGCGGTGATGCCGGCGAACTCGAAGTCGTCCACGGCGACGCCGCCCTCGGCGTCCCACAGGCCCGGCCCGTCGGTCACCGACACGGCCTTGAGGCGGCTCAGCACCACCTTCCCCTTGGGCTGCTGGCCCGCGGGGATGTGCAGGCGGAACTGGTGGACCGTCAGGCCGTAGGCGTTCAACGCGATGTCGGCCGCGGTCGAGCCGAGGTGCGAGTCGCTGAACGTCGCCATCTTGCCGACCTCGCCCAGGCGGATCCGCACGCCGCCGACCGCGGTGAACCCGCGGCTGCACAGGAGGTCCTTGCCGATCGTGATGGCGCGGGCGTCGAGCGACGGCTTCTGCGTCCCGTTCGGACGCAGCCGCGGGAGGGTCAGCTCGGCGCCGGAGAGGTCGAGCGTGGAGCCGATGTTCGCGTTCTGCAGGCGGATCGAGCCCTTGGCCCTCAGCTCGCGCAGGAAGAGCGTGCCGCCGACCTGGAGGCGGTCGGCGAACAGGACGTCGATGCCGGGCCCGTGCAGCGAGACGCCGGACATGCTGGCGCTGCCCATGATGTGCGCGTTCGACAGCCGGACCTGGCCGTAGGTGCGCAACGCGGGTGACCGGGTGCCGCCGCCGTTGACGGCGCTGCGGGCCTCGACGTCGCCGCGGACCTGCATGCCGTCCGCGTGCAGGGCGACCGGGATGCGGTTGGTGACGTCGCCCGCGAGCTCCTCGGCGACCTCGCGCGGGCCGATCACCGCGCCGCACAACCTGAGGTAGCCGCCGATGCTCGCGTTGGGCAGCCGGACGGTGCCGGTGCTCGTGAAGCCGTCGTCGAGCTCGAGGTTGCCCTCGACCCGGATGCGGTCGGCCACGAGCGTCGCGGCCTCGTCGGCGGACCCGTGCGGCAGGACCAGGACCTGGTTGTCGACGCGGTGGGTCGAGTTCAACCGGGCGCCGGTGAACTCGAGGTTCCCGCCGACGCGCGCGCCGTCGAACAGCACCCTGCCGTCCGCGGTGAACCGGCCGCCCTCGGCGTTGCAGAAGACGTTGCCCGCGACGACGATCCCGGACGCGTCCAGTGCGTCCTTGCCGGCGTTGATCAGCCGGGCGCCGCCGAGGTGGACGCTGCCGCCGATCGCCGAGCCCCGGAGCCGGACCTCGCCGTTCGCGCGCATCGCGATGGCCTGCACGGAACCGCTCACCCGCAGGCGCGCGCCGAGCAGGGCGTGGTCGGAGTCGGAGCGCAGCACCGCGCCGGCCAGCCGGAGCGTGCCGTCGACGGCGGCGTCGGTGAGGTCGACGGTGCCGGTGCTGGTGAACCCGGCCTCCAGGACGAGGTCGCTGAACACCCTGAGGTTGCGGCCCTGCAGGCCCGGCACGCGGGTGCCGCGCAGCCTCAGCCCGATGAGGCGGGCCATGCGGAGGTCGAGCGGTTCCTCGAACGTGCAGTGGGTGAGGTCGATGACCCGCGTGACGCGGGTGCCCTCGAGCTCGAACTTCCCCGTGATCCGCGCGTTGCGGAGCCTCAGAGCGGGTAGTCCCTTGCGCGGAACGCGGTACATGCCGGTCAGCAGTCCGGTGAGCACCTCGCCGCGAGCGCTCTGCCCGGTCAGGTCGATCTCGGTCCCGCCCGCGTAAGCCGCCGCGACCTGGCGCTCGACATCGGTCAAGTCATCCGGCTTGATCACTTCGTCCTCCCCTGACGAGTCGGATCATCCCTGGTGGAGTTCCGGCTTGGCGAGGGTCCGAACAGTTAACGTGAGGTCCATGAGCACGCCGGAGTCGGAGATCAGCAACCGCGTTCCGAAGTTGCTGCGGGTGAGTGCCGCGCTGAGCTGGCGGTTCGTCGTGGTGGTCGCCGCGCTGTACGTCGTGGCCTACGTCTTCGGCTACCTCGCGTCGATAGTGATCCCCGTCGCCATCGCGCTGCTGCTCGCGGCGCTGCTGTCGCCGGGTGTGTCGAAGCTCGTCGAGTGGCGGGTGCCGCGCGGCGTCGCGGTGACCGTGATGATGATCATCGGCCTCGGCGTCCTCGGCGGCGTGCTGACGTTCGTGATCAGCGAGTTCTCCCGCGGTCTGCCCGAGCTGCAGACGCAGGTGGCCGCCTCGCTCGACACCATCCAGACGTGGCTGAAGGACGGGCCCGCCCACCTGTCCGACGCGCAGCTGCAGAACTACGTCAACGAGATCGTGAAGACGATCAAGGAGAACCAGGCCGAGATCACGTCCGGCGCGCTGACGACCGCCGCGACCCTCGGCGAGGTCCTGACGGGCCTGCTGCTGGCGCTGTTCACCCTCATCTTCTTCCTGCACGACGGCGACGGCATCTGGCGCTTCGTGACGCGTGCGGTTCCTCGCGACGTGCGTCAGCGTGTGGACGTGGCCGGCCGTCGCGGGTTCGGCTCTCTCGTCTCCTACGTGCGCGCGACGGCGGTGGTCGCGATCGTCGACGCCGTGGGTGTGGGCATCGGCCTGGCGATCATCGGCGTGCCTCTGGTGGTTCCGCTGTCGGCGTTGGTGTTCCTCGGTGCGTTCATCCCCATCATCGGTGCGGTGTTCACGGGCGCCGTGGCCGTGTTGATCGCGTTGGTGACCAACGGACCGATCGCGGCCCTCGTGGTGCTGGCGGTTCTGATCGGCGTGATGCAACTGGAGTCGCACGTGCTCCAGCCGATCCTGCTGGGCCGCGCGGTCAAGCTGCACCCGCTGGCCGTCGTGCTGGCCATCGCCGGCGGCCTGGTGACCGGCGGCATCGCGGGCGCGCTGCTGGCCGTACCGTTGCTCGCGGTGCTGAACTCGGGCATCCGGTCGCTCGTGTCCGACGCGGACGCCGACCAGAACCCGGAGAAGGTCGACGTGCTGAACCCGCAGGACACAGCGCCGAAGGACGACACGAGCGAACGGGTCAAGGAGCTTTAGCGCGGTGCGGACCGGAACCTTCGACTACACGATCAACGGCAGGGGCACGGTCGCGTCGGCGGTCGACCTGATGGCGGACGTGCCGCGGCTGGTCACGATGCACCCGCTGGCCGTGCGCGCGGAGGCCGTACCGCCGCCGTCGCCGGAGGTCCTGCGCAGCACCGCGGTGACGTCGCGGCTCAAGTTCGGGCCGGTGGGCATGCACATCACCTACCGCGCCGACCTCGTGGTGCGGGGCGAGGACGAGGTGCTCACCGTCGCGCACCAGCAGCCGCGGACGACGTTGACCAGCCACGTGCGGGTGGCGGAGGTGGGGGACGACCGGGTGCGGATCAAGGTCGTCGTCACGTTCGAGTGCCCCGCGCTGCTGTTCTCCTACGCGTTCGGGAAGGCGCGGTTCGCGCACATGCACATGGCCACGCAGATCTCGAGTCACCTGAACCGCTAGGCCATCGAGACGAGGTTGCGGCCGTACGCCTTGGCCGCCAGCAGGGCCGCGTCCGCCGCCACCAGCAGGTCCGGCAGCTCGTACCCGAACCGGGTCGTCGTCGCCACGCCTATGGACACCGTGAGGCCGCGTAGCTCGTGCGGCAGCCCGTTGGTGGCCATCGTGGGCACGCGGAGGTTCTGCACGGCCGTGCGCACGCGTTCGGCCACGATCTCGGCCTCGTCCGGGGTGGCCTCGGGCAGCAGGACGACGAACTCCTCGCCGCCGAACCGGCCGACGAGGTCGCCGCGGCGGACGGTGCCGCGCAGCAGCAACGAGATCGCGGCCAGGGCGGCGTCGCCCGCCAGGTGGCCGACCTCGTCGTTGACCCGTTTGAAGTGGTCGAGGTCCAGCAACATCACCGCCATCGGGCGGGTGCGTCCGGAGCCCTTGGTGAGTTCGTAGCGGGCGCGGCTGTCCCAGTGCACGGCGTTGGCGAGGCCGGTCTTGGCGTCGCGCTGGGCCGAGCGGCGCCACTGGGGGAGTTGGGCCGCTCGTTCCAGCAGGGCGAGAGGTGGGCCCGCGATGAGGGCGTGGATCGCGTTCGACTCCGCCACGCAGCCCATCAGGCCGCCGATCGACACGGCGACGATGCCGAGGACGGCGTCGATGGGTTCGCCGACGTTCTCCTCGAAGGTGGCGTCCGGGCGGCGGAGCTTCAGGCCGAACGCGATCAGGGCGGCGCGGAGGATCAGCAGCGCGCTGGCGCCGAGCGTCATGATCAGCAGGTTCGCGCGCGGGTCGACCCAGCCGAGCAGGTAGCGGGTGCCGAAGACGGCCAGGGTGGTGGCGCTCAGCGTGAACAGCCAGCGGTGGGTCTCCGGGCGTTGCGCGAGCAGGCAGTGCAGTGCCGGGCCGAACAGCAGGAGCACCATCAGGTTCGGCGGGAGGGCGATGATGCCCGCCGTCAGGTACGAGAGGTGCGCTGCCCACGGGTTGCGTTCGGTCTCGCCGAGGCGGTGGCTGTAGATGGAGCTGCCGATGACCACGGCACCCGCCGTGCCCGCGATGGCGGCGAACCTGGCGATTTCGGAGGGTGACGGCGTTTCGGAGGAAACGATCGCATACGTGACCGTGGCGAAAGCTGCGGCGTCGATCAACAACCAGTAGCAGAGCGCGGGCCGCCGCAAAGTCCACAACGGCCAGTCGCGCACCCTCATTCGCCCTCCCCCGAACCCGGAGAGCGTCGCACATTCCTCCGTTCGGCAGAAGACGGCCACCTGGGGGTTAGCCAGCACACGTTCACGCGGCAGGATGGTGCTCGAAAGGAGCACAGCGTGCGCAACGAGCCTGCCGAACGTGTGACGAAGGTGATCGAAGACCCGGCCACGCCCCTGTGGCGCGGGACGATTGCGCTACGCATAGTCACATTCCTCTTCGCCGCGGTGAACGTCATCGAGAACCACTCCGGGTACGTCCGGCCGTGGCTCGCGTGGGTGACGCTCGGGGTGATGGCGCTGTGGTCCGTCTTCACCAGCCGCGCCTACAGCACGACGTGGGGCAGGCGGTGGCCGATCGTGCTCACCGACCTGGTTCTGACCTGCGGTCTCATGTCGCTGTCCCAGTTGATCATGTCCGACCACCAGCTGCTGACCCTGAACGTCCCGCTGATCACGACGATCTGGGCGTGCGTGCCGGCCGTGGCGCTGGGCGCGCTCGGTGGGGCGTACGCGGGTCTCGCGGGTGGGCTGGCGGTCGGCCTCTCCACCTACCTGTCGAAGGGCGTGCCGAGCCTCGACCTGCTGCGCGACGTCGTGCTGCTGGGTGGCGCGGGCATGGTCGTCGGCATGGCCTCGGCCACGGCACGGCGGTCCGCGGTGCTCCTCGCGCAGGCCTTGAGGGCCGAAGCGGCGACGGCGGAACGCGAGCGGCTCGCCCGCTCGATCCACGACAGCGTGCTCCAGGTCCTCGCCCGCGTGCGCAAGCGCGGCCTGGAGGTCGGTGGCGAGGCCGCCGAGTTGGCGAAGATGGCCGGTGAGCAGGAGGTGGCGCTGCGGAACCTGGTGGCCGCCGCTCCCGTCGACTCCACTGTGGATGGAGAGATCGACCTGCGCCCCGGGCTGCAGGTCCTCGCCACGCCCAGGATCCAGGTCTCGACGCCCGCCACGCAGGTGATGTTCGCGTCCGCCGCGGCCGTCGAGCTCACGTCGCTCGTCCGCGAGGCGCTGTCCAACGTGGACAAGCACGCCGGCGAGGACGCGCGGGCCTGGGTGCTGCTGGAAGACCTCGGTGAGGAAATCGTGCTCAGCGTCAGGGACGATGGTCCGGGGATCCCGGAAGGCCGGATCGCGGTGGCCGCCGCGGAGGGCAGGATGGGGATCGAGAAGTCGATCAAAGGCCGGGTGGAGTCGCTCGGCGGAACGCTGGAGCTCCAGACCGGGCCGGGGGAGGGCACGGAGTGGGAGGTTCGGGTGTTCAGGAAGGGGGCGGCAAGGTGACGGTCTCGGTGAT
This sequence comes from Lentzea sp. HUAS12, assembly GCF_024125735.1. Lineage (NCBI taxonomy): Bacteria > Bacillati > Actinomycetota > Actinomycetes > Pseudonocardiales > Pseudonocardiaceae > Lentzea > Lentzea sp. HUAS12. The sequence continues at coordinate 7,095,833 of NZ_CP099738.1, read as the reverse complement.
GGTCGTGGACGACCACCCGATGTGGCGCGAAGGCGTTGCGCGTGATCTCCAGGAGCGCGGCTTCGAGATCGTGGCGACGGCGGGCGACGCGCCCTCGGCCGTGCGCATCGCGAAGGCGGTGCGGCCGAACGTGGTCCTGATGGACCTCAACCTCGGCGAACTGTCCGGGGTGGACGCCACCGCGATGATCACCAGCGAGCTGCCGGAGACGCGGGTGCTCGTGCTGTCCGCGTCCGGCGAGCACGACGACGTGCTGCAGGCCGTGAAGGCGGGCGCGTCCGGCTACCTGGTGAAGTCCGCGTCCTCCGAGGAACTGGTCGAGGCCGTCTCCCGGACCGCCGCCGGCGACGCGGTGTTCACGGCCGGGCTCGCGGGCCTGGTGCTGGGCGAGTACCGGCGCATGGCCGCCGCGCCGGACGACTCGGAGGAGAAGCCCCAGCTCACCGACCGGGAGACCGAGGTGCTGCGGCTGGTGGCCAAGGGCCTGACCGCACGACAGATCGCGAACCGCCTGGTGATCTCCCACCGCACGGTCGAGAACCACGTCCAGTCGACTTTGCGGAAACTCCAACTGCACAACCGGGTGGAGCTGGCGCGTTATGCCATCGAGCACGGTCTCGACGCCGAACCGGAGGCAGAGAAATGACAGACCCGAGAGAGTTACGCGTGTCCGACGCGGAACGTGAGCACGTCGTCAGCCTGCTGAACAAGGCGGTGGGCCGGGGCATGATCACGCTGGACGAGTTCACCGTCCGCACGGACACCGCACTGGCGGCCAAGACGCGCGCCGACCTGAACGGTGTGCTGGTCGACCTGCCCGGCATGGTCAACAACGAGCTGGCCCGCGAGCGCACCGAACTGAAGAACACGATGAGCACCACGACCCGCAAGGGCCACTGGGTCGTGCCGAACGAGCTCGTCATCCGCAACACCCTCGGCACCACGAACCTCGACTTCACCGCCGCCGAGGTGCCGCCCGTGGTCAACGTCGACCTGGACGTGTCGCTCGGCACCGTGAAGATGCTGTTGCCGCCGGGGGCGTCGCTCAACTTCGACGCCGTCGAGATCACCGCCGGTGAGGTGAAGGACAAGGTCCGCAACACCGCCGGCAGCCCGCACTTCCAGCTCAGGGGCGTGGTGCGCGGCGGGACCGTGGTGATCAAGAAGAAGCGCTGACCCCGCTCGTCAGCCGTGCGCAGAGGTCGTCGAGCACGTTCGCGGCCCGAGCGAGCCCGATGTGGTCGAAGTAGTCCCGCGACTCGACGATCAGCCCGTCGCGGACCCGCAGGACGATGACACCCGGCACGGCCCAGCCGTCGCCGCGGTAGGTGAACTCGCCGACGACCACCTCGGGATCGGCCGTGTGGTGCACGCGCACGTCCTCGACGCGGAACCCGGACGCGGTCGGCCGTCCCGCCGCGGCGAAGTGCTGCCGGAGTGCCTCCCTGCTCAGGAGTGGTGTGTCGCCGAGCGGTGCCATCGGGTGCCGCACGTCGGTCTCCTCCGCGTAGTACCCGGCCAGCCGGTCGACCTGGTCGCGATCACCGTCGCGGAGCCGCCGAACGCTGTCGAGCAGGGCGCGGAACACGTCTTCGGGAGTTCGCATCGAGCACCTCTCAATCGGAGTCTTCACTCCGGATAATACGGAGTCGCCACTCCGGATATCAAGGCGCTAGTGGCCGCCGGACCGCCGCGAGGGAGGATGGGCGGATGCGGAGCGACGCGCGGGCGAACCGGGACCGGGTGCTGGCCGCCGCCGAGGAGGTCTTCGCCGAGTCGGGCGGCGCCGGCTCGACCGAGGAGGTCGCGCGCCGGGCCGGGGTCGGGATCGGCACGGTGTTCCGGCACTTCCCGACCAAACAGGCGCTGGTCGAGGCCACTGTCGTCCGGCACCTCACCCTGCTCGCCGACACGGCTCGGGCGCGGGGTGAGGCCACCGACGCCGGGGCGGCGTTCCGGGAGACGTTCCGCGAGATGGTCTTCGGCGCTCCGGCGAAGATCGCGCTCCTCGCGTTGCTGGAAGCGCCCGCCGGCGAGGCGCTGGCAGCGGCCGCCGCTCTGCGCGAGGCCGTCGCGGACCTGCTGTCCCGCGGCCAGCAGGCGGGCGAGGTGCGCGTGGACGCGACGGTGGACGAGGTGTACGTGCTGATCACGGCACTGGCCAACGTCCGCGGTGACCGCGCTGTCCTGGAGAGGGCGGTCGGCGTGGTGCTCGACGGACTGTCCCCGCAGGCCTCCTGATCTGCGGCGGGACCCGTCACCCCGCAGGATCGAGGCATGCGATGCCTCGTGACCGGCGCGACCGGATACCTCGGCGGACGGCTCGTGCCCCGGCTCCTGGCCGAGGGGCACCAGGTCCGCTGCCTGGTGCGGTCGCCGGAGAAGCTGCGGGACGTCCCGTGGGCCGCTGACGTCGAGATCGTGCGCGGAGACGTGCTCGGCGACCTCGACGAGGCCATGCGGGACGTCGAGGTCGTGCACTACCTGGTGCACTCGTTGCAGTCGAAGGACTTCGCCGACGCCGACCGCAAGGCCGCCGAGAACACGGCGGCCGCCGCCGAACGCGCCGGGGTCAAGCGGATCGTCTACCTGGGCGGACTGCACCCCGAGGGCACCAAGCTGTCGCCGCACCTGGCCTCCCGCAAGGAGGTCGGCGACGTCTTCCTGCGGTCGCGGGTGGAGGCCGTCGTGCTGCAGGCGGCGGTGATCATCGGGTCGGGGTCGGCGAGCTTCGAGATGCTGCGCTACCTCACCGAACGGCTGCCGGTCATGGTGACGCCGCGCTGGGTGCACAACCGGATCCAGCCGATCGCCGTGCGGGACGTGCTGCGCTACCTGATCGGCGCGACGACGCTCGAGGGCCACAACCGCACGTTCGACATCGGCGGCCCGGAGGTGCTGACCTACCTGCAGATGATGTTCCGCTACGCCGAGGTCGCCGGCCTGCCCAGGCGCCGCGTGCTGCCCGTGCCGTTCCTGACGCCGCGCCTGTCCTCGCACTGGGTCAACGTCGTGACGCCGGTGCCGAAGTCGATCGCGCAGCCGCTGATCGAGTCGCTGGTGCACGAGGTGGTGTGCCGCGAGAACGACATCCACGAGGTGCTGCCCGGCGAGAACATCGGCTACGAGAAGGCCGTGGAGCTCGCGCTCGACAAGATCCGCGACGCCGACGTCGAAACGCGCTGGTCGGGCGCCTCGCTGCCGGGTGCGCCGAGTGAGCCGCTGCCGAGCGACCCCGACTGGTCGGGTGGTTCCGCCTACGTCGACGAACGCGAGAGGCACACGACGGCGAGCCCCGAACGGCTGTGGGAGGTCGTCGAGGGCATCGGCGGCGAACGCGGCTGGTACTCGTTCCCGCTGGCCTGGGCCGTGCGCGGGTGGATGGACCGGCTGGCCGGGGGTGTCGGGCTGCGGCGCGGGCGGCGGGACCCGCACCGGCTGAACGTCGGCGAGGCGCTCGACTGGTGGCGCGTCGAGGAGATCGAGCGGGGGCACCTGCTGCGGCTGCGGGCCGAGATGAAGGTGCCCGGCAAGGCGTGGCTGGAACTTCGAGTGGCGGGCGGCGAGGGACACGGGTCCACTTACCGCCAACGCGCCGTGTTCGTGCCCAAAGGGCTCGCCGGACACCTCTACTGGGCGGCCGTCTGGCCGTTTCACGGCGTGGTGTTCAACGGCATGGTGCGCAACATCGCCAATGAAGCTGAACTGCACAACAACTTCAGAAAGTCCTGATGGACTGCACAAGCAGCAAAGGGTGAGACTTCCCGCATGAAGGCTCTCGTCAAGGTCGCCGCTGGGCCTGGACTCGAACTGACCGACGTCCCCGACCCCACACCGGGTCCGACGGACGTGCTGGTCAGGGTGTTGCGCACCGGCATCTGCGGCACCGATCTGCACATCGACTCGTGGGACGACTGGGCCGCGACCAACATCAAGGCGCCGCTGGTCCTCGGGCACGAGTTCGTCGGCGAGGTCGTCGAGGTCGGCGCCTCCGTCACCGGCGTGAAGGTCGGCGACCTGGTCAGCGGCGAGGGCCACCTCGTCTGCGGGACCTGCCGCAACTGCAAGGCCGGCCGCCGCCACCTCTGCGCGAACACGCGTGGTCTCGGCGTGCACTCCAACGGCGCGTTCGCGCAGTACGTCGTGCTGCCCGAGCAGAACGCCTGGGTGCACCGCACGCCCGTCGACCTGGACGTGGCCGCGATCTTCGACCCGTTCGGCAACGCCGTGCACACCGCGCTGAGCTTCCCCGTCATCGGCGAGGACGTGATCATCACCGGCGCCGGCCCCATCGGCATCATGGCCGCCGCCGTCGCCAAGCACGCGGGCGCGCGCAACGTCGTCATCACCGACATCTCCGAGCACCGCCTGGACCTCGCCCGCAAGGTCGGCGTCGACCTCGCCGTGAACGTCTCGCAGATGACGATCGCGGACGCCCAGGCCGAGCTCGGCATGGCCGAGGGCTTCGACGTCGGCATGGAGATGTCCGGCAAGCCGGTCGCGATGCGCGACATGATCGCGAACATGGCCCACGGCGGCCGCATCGCGATGCTCGGGCTGCCCGCGGACGAGTTCTCCGTCGACTGGAGCAGCGTCGTGCTGAAGATGCTGCACATCAAGGGGATCTACGGCCGCGAGATGTTCGAGACCTGGTACTCGATGACCGTGCTGCTGCAGCGCGGCCTCGACCTCGCGCCGGTGATCACCCACCGGTACGACCACACGCAGCACGCGGAAGCGTTTGCGACCGCGCGCGAAGGCAAGTGCGGCAAGGTCATCCTCGACTGGACGGGAGCCTGATGTACGGCGAGCTCAAGAACGACCTCCTCAAGACCATCGGGGAGATCAGGGAGGCCGGGCTCTACAAGTCCGAACGCGTCATCGCCACCCCGCAGAACGCCGCCGTCAGGGTCGGTTCCGGTGACGAGGTGCTGAACTTCTGCGCCAACAACTACCTCGGTCTCGCCGACCACCCGCAGCTCATCGAGGCCGCCAAGAAGGCCCTCGACGACTGGGGCTTCGGCATGGCCTCGGTGCGGTTCATCTGCGGCACCCAGGAGCCGCACAAGGAACTGGAGCGCAAGCTCAGCGAGTTCCTCGGCACCGAGGACACGATCCTCTACAGCTCCTGCTTCGACGCCAACGGCGGCCTGTTCGAGACGCTGCTCGGCGCCGAGGACGCGATCATCTCCGACGAGCTGAACCACGCCTCGATCATCGACGGCGTGCGCCTGTCGAAGGCTCGCCGCTTCCGCTACAAGAACCGCGACATGGACGACCTGGAGCGCCAGCTCAAGGACGCCTCCGACGCCCGCTACCGCCTCATCGCGACCGACGGCGTCTTCTCGATGGACGGCTACCTCGCGCCGCTCGACGAGATCTGCGACCTGGCCGAGCGCTACAACGCCCTGGTCATGGTCGACGACTCGCACGCCGTCGGCTTCACCGGCCCGACCGGCCGCGGCACCCCGGAGCTGTTCGGCGTGCAGGACCGCGTCGACATCGTCACCGGCACGCTGGGCAAGGCACTGGGCGGCGCGTCCGGCGGCTACACGTCCGGCCGCAAGGAGATCGTCGAACTGCTGCGCCAGCGCTCGCGCCCGTACCTCTTCTCGAACTCGCTCGCGCCGTCGATCACCGCGGCCGCCATCGCCACGCTGGACATGCTGTCGTCGTCCACGGAGCTGCTCACCCAGCTGCGGTCGAACACCGAGCTGTTCCGCCGGCGGATGACCGAGGCGGGCTTCGACCTGCTGCCAGGTGAGCACCCGATCATCCCCGTGATGATCGGCGACGCGGCGGAGGCGGCGCGGCTCGCGGACCTGTTGCTGGAGCAGGGCGTGTACGTGATCGGGTTCTCGTACCCGGTCGTGCCGCACGGCAAGGCGCGCATTCGCACGCAGATGTCGGCTTCACACACCACCGAGGACGTTAACCGCGCTGTCGACGCGTTCATCGCCGCACGGGAGAAGATGTAAAGGTAGGACTTGTACCGGCTCCAAGAACTACTTCCTTCAGGCACATTCGGAAGGAAACAATGGAGCCGGTACGGGTTCTGCTTCTACTTTCGTCGGCATGCCACGACGAAAGTCCAGTGTGGTGGGACGCGAGTTCGGTGACGCCGTTCGGCGGATCATCGACCAGACCGGCTTGACCCACCGCAAGATCGCTGAAGAACTCGGCTGGGACGAAGCGAAGCTGTCCGACATGGTCCGCGGCAAAGGCGGCGTGACCGAAGCCGAAGTGATGCAGCTGCTCGGCTACTGCCGCGTCAAGCCGGACGTGACCCGGCACCTGCTCGCGCTGTACCGCGAGACTCGGGTGCGCGGGTACCTAAAGTTCCCTGATGACCGGGTACCCGCACTCCTGGAGCAGGAACGCCTGGCCAACGAGATCACCGTCTGGTCTTCGCTCCTCATCCCGGGTCACCTCCAGACCACCGACTACATGCGTGCGGCCATCGAGGGAGTGGTTCGCCCGGAGGCGGTCGACTACGAAGAAGTCATCGCCGCGAAGCTCGAACGCCACAAGCTCTTCCACTGGAGCCGCACGTTCGTCTTCTACATCCACGAATACGCTCTCCGCCTCCCGGTAGGCGGACCGGACGTGATGAAAGACCAATACATTCACCTCCTGGGGATGGCGCAGCGTTCTTACGTCACCGTGCGAATCGTGCCGGCCGCGATCGGCGCCCACGCCGGTGTTTCAGGGTCATTCATCCGCCTCGGCTACGAGAAGTTCGAGCCCGTGGTCTTCCTGGAGGGCGAAAACTCCGGTCTTTTCCTCGAAGACCCGGCCTCACTCGCCGTCTACGCATCAGTGGTGAAGCGGCTCGACGATCAAGCTCTGAATCCGGAAGAATCGAGGCAGCTGATCACCGGCATCCTGACCTGAGGAGACGCATGTCGACCTGGCGCAAGAGCTCCTACAGCCCCAACTCCAGCGACTGCGTCGAGGTCGGCCGGGGCGTCGGCATCCGGGACAGCAAGGCGCCGGCCACCCATCTGCCGGTTTCCGTCGAGGCCTGGTCGGCGTTCCTCCGTGATGTGACGCGCGTCACCACACAGTAAGAATCGGCCCGGCCACCGCACTTCCTGTCGTGGAGGACTTCTCGGCCGTCTACCGCGAGTGCTACCCGCGGGTGCTCGCCTATGCCGCGAGCCACGCGGGGCCAAGGCTCGCGGAGGACATCACCAGCGAGACCTTCACGATCGCGTGGCGCAAGTCCGGTCAGATGCCGTCGAACGCGCTCCCGTGGCTGCTCGGGATCGCCCGCAACCTCGTCCGCGCCGCCCACCGCCAGACGACGACCTACGAGCTCACCGACTTCCCGGCCGACGACGACTTCGCGGTGATCGAGCTGCGGGCGGCGTTGTCGAGCCTGTCGGAGGCCGACCAGGAGGTCCTCACGCTGATCGCGTGGCACGGGCTGGCGGCGGCCGAGGCGGCACAGGTGCTGGGGTGCACGACGGCGACGTTCTTCGTGCGGCTGCACCGGGCTCGGCGGCGGTTGCAGGCCGCTCTGTGGACTCCGAAATTCGACAGTGCGAGGGAGTCATGGAAGACGTCCTGAAAAGTCTGGCCGAGGCCAGGCCGCCTGTTCCTGAGGTCGACGCCGCCCGGATGGAACGCGACCTCGCGCGGATCGTCACGTTGCCGAGGGAGAGGCCGGTTCGGAAGCAGTTCGTGCGGCGGTTCGCACCGTTGGCTGTCGTCGCTGCCGTGATCGCCCTTGTGGTCGTGGCGCTGCCTGCGCCCCCTCAGCCCGTGCAGCCTGCTGCGCCAACCCCGTGGTGGCGGGTGTTGCGGCAGCAGTCGTCGTTGATGGTCGTCGGGGAGCCGGCGAAGCCTTACGTCGTGCGGTTCGGCTCCAAGACCGATCAGTGGCAGGCCGGGAACCGCGAGATCGCGGTGGTGCAGAAGGACGGCGAGGTCAAGCCGTACTCGCGGGACGACGACGCCGCGTGGGAGGCGGCGGGCCGGCCGGAGGTCGTGCCCCAGCTCGGCGGCAGCCGGTCGGTGCGCATCGGTCCGATGGCGCCCGCGGTGCAGGAGTCCTACGTCAGCGGACTCTCCCTGACCTCCGCCTACTGGGAGCGGCTGGAGTCGTTCGACGACCTGCCCGCGGACCCGGCGGGCATGAGGGCGAAGTTGCAGCCCGAGGAGAAGGGCGCCTACGAGCTCGCGGACCTCGTCATGGCGGTGATGATCGCCAACGTGCGCGACGACCAGCGGCGGGGAGGGTTCGAGCTGCTCAAGTCGCTCGACGGGGCGCGGTACCTCGACCACGTGCGCCTGCCCAACGGCGGGGAGGGCGTCGGGGTGGCGATCCCCGCACCGCCGCAGTTCCAGTTCAGCGGCGTCGAGACCTGGTTCGTCATCAACCCCGGCACCGGCAAGCCGGTCCTCAAGCGGAACGTCCTCACCACGCCCCAGCACGGCCTTCCCGTGAACACGCCGATCTCGGAGGAGCAGTACTTCCTGCTGGAGAGGACGAACGTCGAGCCGGTCCTGCCGCTGGGCGTCCCCGTGAACGGCAAGGTGGAATCCCCCATCATTGAGCGGTGATCGACCCACGACGGCTCCGCGTCTTGCGCGCGCTGGCCGACCACGGCACGGTGACGGCCGCGGCCGCCGCGCTGCACCTCACGCCGTCGGCGGTGTCACAGCAGCTGGCGGCACTGGAGTCCGAGGCGGGACATCCGCTGTTGGTGCGCAAAGGCCGTCGCGTCTCGCTGACGCCGGCCGGGTCGTTGCTCGTCACGCACGCCCACGTCGTCGCCGCGGAACTGGAACGTGCACAGGCCACTTTGGACGCTCTCGCCTCCGGCACGGCGGGCCGGGTGGCGGTGGCGGCGTTCGCGTCGGCGATCACGCAGGTGGTGGCGCCGGCGTTGGCGGCGTTGAAGGAACGGTCGATCGAACTGTCCGTGCGCGACGCCGAGGGACACGAGAGCGTGCGGCTGCTGCTCGACGGCGAGATCGACGTGGCGATCACCGAGGAGCACCGCACGACCGAGCGCTTCACCCGGTTCCCGCTGTACACCGAGCCGTTCGACGTCGTGCTGCCGCCGGGGCGCGAGGCGTCCGGGCCGGTGGACCTGGCGTCGCTGGCCGACGAGGACTGGGTCGTCACGCTGCCCGGCAACCCGTTGCGCGACGTCGTGGAGATGGCGTGCGCGCAGGCCGGGTTCACGCCGCGCATCCGGCACACGTCAGACGACTTCCGCGCGATCGAGGCACTGGTCGCGGCGGGCGCGGGGGTGGCGCTGGCGCCGCGCAACGCGGTCAGCGGGGTGAAGGCCGTGCGGCGGGCCGTGGCGGGCGTGGCACCCCTGCGACGGGTGGTGGCGGCGGTGCGGCAGGGGTCGGAGGACCACCCGCTGATCAGGGCGGTGCTGGACGAGCTCCGGCCCTAGCGGATTACTTCACGCTTGAAGTCATGTACGGTTGACTTCAAGCGTGAAGTCATTGGAGGCAATCGTGAGCAAGCCGGAGTTCTTCGCCACCCCCGGATACGGCGAGACGCAGCTGGAGAACATGCGCTACAGCCAGGCCGTGCGCATCGGCGACCGGGTCGAGATCTCGGGCCAGGGCGGGTGGAGCGACGAGTTCGAGTTCCCCGAGTCGCTCGAGGACGAGATCGTGCGCGCGTTCGACAACGTCGAGCGCACCCTCGCGACGGCGGGTGCGTCGTGGACCGACGTCGTGCACGTGAACTCGTACCACGTGCTCGGCGGCGACACGTTCGACGACCACAACCGGGTGATGGTCGCGCAGTTCCGTGAGCGGATGGGTGAGCGGGCGCCGATCTGGACGGAGAGCGGGGTCACCGCGCTCGGGCACCCGAAGATGCGCATCGAGATCCGCGTGACGGCGATCAGCTAGACGCGGGGGAGGTGAGCGGCGACCTCGTGACCCAGACGACGGAGATCACCGCCGTGTTGCCGGCGCCGTCGGCGCCCTTCTTGCCGCCGCCCCCGCCGTCCAGCGGGATGACCTTGCCGTTCTTCGTGATGAACCGAGTCATGCGACCACAACGCGGGGGCCGAGCCCCCGCGTTGATCACACGATCGGGTGGGACCCCTAGTGCGGGGCGCGGGCCGCGAGCTTGGCCGAGGCCGGGTCGCCCGCCGCCATTGCGCCGCGGGCGGCGAGCTGGCAGATGTCCACGCTGGTGGTCGCCAGCTTGGCGCCGACGCCCGGGAGTGCCGTGTGGTTCATCGAGAGGGACGTGATGCCCATGCCGATGAGCACGCACGCGAGCAACGGGTCGGCCGCTGCCTCGCCGCACACGCCGACGGGCTTGCCGGTGGCGGTGGCGGCCTCGCCGACCAGGGCGATGAGGCGCAGGAGCGCCGGCTGCCACGGGTCGTTCAGGGCCGCGACTCCGCCGAGCTGGCGGTCGGCCGCGAAGACGTACTGCGCCAGGTCGTTGGTGCCGATGGAGATGAAGTCGACGACCTGCAGGATCTCGCGAGCCGACAGGGCGGCGGACGGGACCTCGACCATGACGCCGGCTCGCTTGATGCCGGCGGCGCGGGCCCGTTCGACGAACCAGGCGGCTTCGGCGGCGGTGGCGACCATCGGGGCCATGACCGACACGTCCGCGCCCGAGGACGCGGCCGCGGCGGCGATGGCTTCGAGCTGGCGGTCGAGGATTTCGGGGCGGTCGAAGGCGACGCGCAGGCCGCGGACGCCCAGGGCCGGGTTGGGCTCGGGGTCCGGGTTCAGAAACGCCAACGGCTTGTCCGCGCCCGCGTCGAGGGTGCGCACCACGACGGGTTTGCCCGCAAACGGCGCCAGCACCGCTTCATAAGCAGCAGTCTGTTCAGCAACGGTCGGTTCCTCCGCCGCGTCCAGGAAGCAGAACTCGGTGCGGAAGAGGCCGACGCCCTCCGCACCCGCGGCGGCAGCGGCTGCCGCGTCGGCCGGGGAGCCGACGTTGCCGAGGACCTTGACGCGGTGGCCGTCCTTGAGCGCGCCGACGCCGTTCCACTGGGCCTTCTGGCCGGTGCCGGCGGCGCGGACCTTGCCGTCGGACTCGCGGATCTGGCCGGTGTCGCCGTCGACGTCGAGAGAGGTGCCTTCGAACGCCAGGATGCCGCGGCACGCGACGACGGCCGGGATGCCGAGCGAACGGGCGAGGATCGCGGTGTGGGAGGTGGGGCCGCCCTCCTCCGTGACCAGGGCGAGGACCTTCGACGGGTCGAGACCCGCGGTGTCGGCGGGCGCGAGGTCGCGGGCCACCAGCACGGACGGGGAGGTCAGGTCGGGGACGCCGGGCGCGGCCAGGCCGAGGAGTTCGGCCACCACGCGGTCGCGCACGTCCTGGACGTCGCGGGCGCGTTCGGCCATGTACCCACCGGCGGCCTGCAGCGCGGAGATGAACTTCGCGGCGGCCTGGTGGACGGCGCGGGCCGCGGGCAGGGACTCGTCGGACACGAGCTTCTCGGCGGACTTGATGAGCGACGGGTCGCCCGCCATCGCCGCCGTGGTCTCGAGAACGGCGCGCGCGTCGCCCTCGACCGTCTTCGCGCGCTCCATCAGGCGCTGCGCCACGACCTCCGTCGCCGGGCGGATGCGCGCGGCCTCGGCCGCTGTATCCGCGGGTCGGGGACCCGCGGGAGGTTCGGGAAGGGCCTCCGCGACCCTCACCACGGGACCGGTCGCCCGGCCGCTGCTGACACCGACACCGCTGAGCCGCGTGCTCGACATGGTCTAGACCATACCCTCCGACCGTACACCCAGGACAGTTCAGTGTGCCCAATGGAACGCCCGCGCGTGGAGTAGGCCGTTCGGAGCAGTACCGTGACCAGCCGTGCGCCTTCCGTACGTCCTCGCCGCAACGCTCCTGGTCGCCGGATGCGCGGCGGCCCGACCGGACCTCGGTCCCGAGATCTCCGTCCCGGCGGAGGCGCGCACCATCCAGCAAGCCGTCGACGCAGCAGGCGAAGGCGCGACCATCGTCGTCGCCCCAGGTGTCTACGAGGAGACGGTGCACGTTAAAACCAGGGGTCTGACGATCAGGGGCGCCCGGCGCGGCAGCGTGATCATCGACGGCGAGACCGAGCGTCCCAACGGGATCGTGGTCGCGGCGCCGGAGGTGTCCGTGCAGAACCTGACGGTCCGCAACCACACGTCCAACGGCGTGCTGATCTCCGCGCAGCGGGACTTCCGCGTCTCGTACGTGACGGCGAGCAACAATGCGTTGTTCGGCATCCACGCGTTCGACGCGCAACGCGGCGTGATCGAGCAGAGCTACACGAGCGGCAGCGCGACCGCCGGCATCTACGTGGGCCACTGCAGGCCGTGCGATGTCGTCGTGCGCGGCAACGTGTCCGAGCGCAACGCCGTCGGCTACGAGGGCGCCAACGCGTCCGGCGGGATGTTCGTGCTGGGCAACAGGTTCAGCGGCAACCGGGTCGGCCTGCTGTCGAGCGCCGAACGGCAGGACCAGGTCACGATCGCCGGCAACCTGATCTCGGACAACGACGAGGCGTTGTCGCCCGTGCGGGCCGACGGCGCGTTCGGGGTGGGCATGAGCATCACGTCCAGCCCGAAGAACGTGGTGTTCCGCAACCTCGTCGTCGGCAACCCGAGGGGTGACGTGGTCGTCGGTGCGCCCTCGAAGAAGTCCAGGGCACCGCGCGGGATCCCGTTCACGCAGGTCGCCGCGCCGCCCGTCCAGCCGGAGATGCCGGGCGGGCCGTTGCCGGGCAGCGAGCCGGACGCCGAGGCGTACGCGCTGCCGGACGAGGACCTGTTCGACGACCGCGCGGCGGTGCGGTCGTAGGGCCTGTGTCGAAGTCCGATTCGATGAGAGTCGCGCTTGAGGTGGTTCCTGGTGGTGCGGCCGGTATGGCCGCGTACCGGTGTTGTACGTGGTCGTACCGGCCGTGCCGCCAGGGGCCGCCTCGGGCCCGGCTGTCGCGGATCGGACTTCGACGCAGGCCCTTGTCAGCCGACTTCGGCGGCCGTCGGGTAGGACGGCTGCGCGCCCGCCTTCGTGACGGACAGCGCGGCGACCTTCACGGCGTACTCCGCGGCCCGGACCAGGTCGTCGCCGTCGGCGAGCCGGGCGGACAGCGCTCCGGCGAACGCGTCACCGGCGCCGGTCGTGTCCACGACCTCGGCGACCTCGACCGCGGGCACCTCGACGACACCGGACCGCTCGACCACGGCGACACCGCGCGAGCCGAGGGTGACGACGGCCGAGGCGGGGCCGAGGGCGAGCAGGCCGGTCCAGTCCTGGGCGAGTTGCGCTGCCTCGTGCTCGTTCACGACTAGGACCGTGAGCTGCCGCAACGTCTCCGCGGGCAGGTCGGCGACCGGGGACAGGTTCAGCACGGTCCGCACACCGGCCTGCGAGGCGGCGCCGATCGCGTGGACCACCGTCTCCAGCGGCACTTCCAGCGAGCAGGTCAGCACCCCCGCGCCGTCGAACGACAGCCCGTCCACATCGGACGGTGCCACGTCGGAGTTGGCGCCGGGCGAGACGACGATGGAGTTCTCGCCGTCCGGGGTGACGGTGATGTACGCGATCCCGGTGGGGCGCGCGGAGGTCTTCACCAGCGCCGTGTCGACGCCGGACGACTCCAGGGACTCGCGCAGCAGCGAGCCGTACCCGTCGTCACCCAGGGCTCCGACCAGCGCGACGGACGCTCCGACGCGGGCGGCGGCGACGGCGGTGTTCGCGCCCTTGCCGCCGGGCAGCACGACGGTGTCGCCGCCGAGCACGGTCTCACCGCCGCCGGGCCGCCTGCCGACCTCGACCACGAGGTCGGCGTTGGCGGACCCGAGAACGAGCAGAGTCTGTGTCACTTGACGAACTCTGCCACGTTCTTCGCCGTGATGACCTTGACCTCGACGTCCACGACCTGCTGCACGGACTCGCCCTTGGCCGCGTGCACGGCCTGCTCGACGGCCTTGGAGCCGAGGAGCTTCGGCTGCTGCGCGACGGTCGCCGCGAGCGTGCCGTCCTGGATCGCCTTCAGGCCGTCCGGCGTGCCGTCGAAGCCGACGACCTGCACGTCCTTGCCGGCACGGGCGCCGAGGGCCTTGATCGCGCCGAGCGCCATCTCGTCGTTCTCGGCGAAGATGCCCTTGATGCCGGGGTTGCCCTGCAACAGGTTCGTGGTCTCGTTGAGGCCCTTGGCGCGGTCGAAGTCCGCGACGGCCGTGGCGACGACCTTGATGTTGCCGCTGTTCAGGCCCTGCTCGAAGCCCTGACCGCGGTCACGGGACGCCGATGCGCCCGGGATGCCCTTGAGGTGCGCGACGTCGCCGGAGGTGGCGCGGCCGAGCTCGATGGCCGCGAGGCTGCCGCCCGAGACGTTGTTGGACGCGACCTCGGCCGCGACCTTGCCGCCCTCGACCGCGCGGTCGACCGAGATCAGCGGGATGTTCGCCGTCTCGGCGGCCTTCGCGGCGGGCGCGGACTGCTTGGAGTCGACCGGGTTCAGGATGATCGCCTTGACGCCCTGCGTCACCAGCGTCTGCACCTGGTTGACCTGGTTCGTCGCGTCGTTCTGCGCGTCGACCACGGTGAGCTTGGCACCGAGCCGGTCCGCCATCTCCTGCGCGCCCTGCTGCAGTTCCACGAAGAACGGGTTGTTCAAAGTGGACACCGCGAGGCCGATGGTGATGTCTCCGGACGCCCCAGTCCCGCTGCAGCCGGTCGCCACGAGAGCAGCGGCACCGAGCGTCAACGCGATCCGTCGGGTCACCTTCATTGGTGTGTTCCTTACCTGTTGCGGGTTTTCTCAGCGACGGCGAAGTGAGTCGAGCAGCGCGGCGAGAGCGATCACCACGCCGATGACGACCTGCTGCCAGAACGGCGGCACCTGCAGCAGGTTGAGGCCGTTGCGCAGGACGGCGAGCACGAGTGCGCCGACCAACGTCCCGGTGGCGCGGCCGACGCCACCGGACAGCGACGCACCACCGATGACCACGGCGGCGATGGCGTCGAGTTCGTAGCCGGCCGCGGCCTGCGGACCGGCGGACCCGAGCCGTCCCGCGAGCACGAGGCCCGCGGCGGCGGCGAACAGGCCGGAGAGCGCGTAGATCCAGAGCTTGTTGCGGCGCACGTCGATGCCGCTGAGCTTCGCGGCCTCCTCGTTGCCGCCGATCGCGTACATGCGGCGGCCGAGGTTGGTGCGCGTGAGGACCAGGCCCGTGACACCGAAGAACGCGAGCATCAGCAGCAAGGGCAACGGGAGGCTGGGCGCGAGGTTCGAGCCGAGGAACGTGACCAGCTCGTCCGTCTCGTGCGGCTGCCCCTCGGAGAACACCAGCGTGAGACCGCGGGCGACGCTGAGCATGGCCAGGGTCGCGATGAACGGCGGCAGCTTGCCGTAGCTGATCAGCGCGCCGTTGACGAGACCGCACAACGCACCCACGAGGAGCCCGACCGGTCCGGCGGTGAGCGCGCCGACCATCGCGGCCAGCGCGGCGATGCTGCCGACGCTCAGGTCGATGCCGCCCGCGACCACCACGAACGTCATGCCGAACGCCATGATCGCGATGACCGCGGCCTGCACGCCGACGTTGAGCAGGTTCTGCGCGTTGAGGAACGCGGGCTGCATCAGGGCGATGACCAGGGCGAGGACCAGAAGCCCCGCGAGGGCGCCGTTCTCGCTGGCGTACTTGCGAATGCTGATCGTGCTCACGCTGGAATCTCCTGCACGGCGAGTGCCATCACCTGGTCTTGGGTCGCGCCCTTGGGCAGCTCACCGGCCACGCGGCCGTGGGCCATGACGACGACCCGGTCGCTCATCCCGATCACCTCGGGAAGGTCGCTGGACACGAGCAGCACGGCCCGGCCCTGCGCGGTCATGCGGTTGATCAGCTCGTAGATCTCGACCTTGGCGCCGACGTCGACGCCCCGGGTCGGTTCGTCGAGGATCAGCACCTTCGGGTCGGCCAGCAGCCACTTGCCGATGACGACCTTCTGCTGGTTGCCGCCGGAGAGCTCCTTCACGGGCTGCTCGACGCGGCCCTTGATGCGGAGCTTGCCCGCGATGTCGTGGAGCCGTTTCTCGTCGCGGTCGTCGAGCGTGACGAGTTCGAGGTTCTGGCCGACGGTCGCCGTCAGGACGAGGCCCTGGCCCTTGCGGTCCTCGGGGACGAGCCCGAGACCCGCCTTGATCGCGGCCTGGACGTTGTGGCGCGGCAACGGTTTGCCGTCGACCGCGACCGTGCCGTGGTCGTAGCCGTCCACGCCGAACGCGGCGCGCGCGACCTCCGTGCGGCCCGCGCCGACCAGTCCGGCGATGCCGACGACCTCGCCCGCGTGGACCTCGATGGTGACGTCCTCGAACACCCCGCGCCTGGTCAGGCCCTGGATGTGGAGCAGCGGAGCGCCCGGACGTCGTTGTGCGCGCGGGTACTGCTCGTCGATCGGGCGGCCGACCATCAGCTCGATCATGTGCTGGGTGGTGGCCCTCGGGCCGAGGACGCCGACGCTGCGCCCGTCGCGCAGGACCGTGATGCGGTCGGCGATGCGCTGGATCTCGTCGAGGTGGTGGGTGATGAACACGAGCCCGACGCCGTTGTCGCGCAGCTGGGCCATGATCTCGAGCAGCCGGTCGGTCTCGGTGTCGGTGAGGACCGCGGTCGGCTCGTCGAGGATCAGCACGCTCGTGTCCTTGTCGAGCGCGCGGGCGATCTCGATCATCTGCTGCTGGGCGATGCCGAGGTCCTTGACCTTGGCGTCCGGGTCGACGTTCAGACCGACTTTCCGGAGCAGTTCCGGTGCCCGGCGGCGCATCTCGGCGCGGTCGACGAAGCCGAACCTGCGGGGGAGGCGGTTGAGGAACAGGTTCTCGGCGACGGACAGTTCGGGCACCAGCGCCAGTTCCTGGTGGATGACGGCGAGGCTGGCGCTGCCCTCGATCGTGCCCGCGTCGTGGCCGTGGATGCCCGCGAGGACCTTGACCAGCGTGGACTTGCCCGCGCCGTTCTCGCCGAGCAGGACGTGGACCTCACCCGCGAAGATGTCGAGGTCCACGCCGTCCAACGCCTTGGTGGCGCCGAAGTGCTTGGTGATCCCGCGGGCGGTGATCAGGGCGTTCACAGCTCGGCCTCCCCGAGCGAGCCGCGCAGCACGAGCTTCGCGGTCAGGCGGACGTCGTCGGGCTGCTGACCGTTGATCAGGGCGAGCAGGCTTCGGGCGGCGGCCCTGCCCATCTCGACGGTCGGCTGCGCGACGACCGTGATCGGCGGGTCGAGCAGCGGGAACCACGGCTGGTCGTCGAACACCGCGAGCGCGACGTCGTTCGGGATCTGCAGGCCGCGGGCCCGGATCTCGCCGAGCGCGCCGAGCCCCATCAGGTTGTCCATCGCGACGAGTGCCGTGGCGCCGCCGTCGAGGAGCTTCGCGGCGGCCTGGCTGCCGCTCTCCTGCCGGAAGTCGCCGTGCACGACCTGCGCGAGGCCGCCGAGCGACCCCGTGAGCACGTCGGTCCGCTCTCTTCCGGTGGAGGTGTTCGGCGGACCCGCGATCACTCCGATGCGGGTGTGGCCGGCGCCGACGAGCCGCCGGGCGAGCGCGGTCAACGCCTCGCTGCCATCGGCCCGGACGACGGGGCATGTGGCGCCCTTGACCGTCCGGTCCAGCAGGACGACGGGCACGCCGCCTGCGCTCACTTCGCGAACCAGACTCGGGTCGTCGGTCGCGGGGCACAGCAGGAGGCCGTCCACCCGGCGGTCGAGCAGGGTGCGCACGTAGGTGGCCTCCTGCTCGGCGCTCTCGTCGGCGTTCCCGATCACGACGCAGTAGCCGTGTGACCGGGCTTCGTCCTCGACCGCCCGGGCGATCTCGGCGAAGAACGGGTTCAGCAGATCGCTGATGACCAGACCGAGGGTCTGGGTGCTGGTGGTGCGCAGGGACCGCGCCAGCGCGTTGGGCCGGTAGCCGAGCTTCTCGATCGCGGCGAGCACCCGCTCACGGGTCTCGGGCGTCGGCGCGGCATGGCCGTTGAGCACGCGCGACACGGTGGCCGTCGACACGCCCGCGTGCTGCGCGACGTCCTTCATGGTCGTCACGGAGCAGTAGTTAATCGATTACACATGGATCTAGTCAAGCGGATGAGTAGGTGTACGGATGTCACCGGGCGTGCGCTGCCTCACTCTGATCACATGGACGGACAGGATCGCCTCGGGTACGAGCAGCGCCTCGCCCTGGAGCTCGCCGCTATCGGGCAGCGGCTCTCGACGATCAGCTCGGAGATGCGCGAGCACTCCGCCTCGGTGGCAGTGGCCGAGGCACCTGAGGTGGCACGGCCCGTCGGGGTGCCGCAGCCGCCCGCCACGACTGTTCCGACGCCGCCCGCCGGGGTGCCGCAGCAGGGTGTGCCGCCGCAGCAGGCACCTGCCGGGGTTCCGCCGCAGGTCACTGGCATGCCGCAGCCTGCCGGTGTGCCGCAGCAGCCGAACCCGTGGTCGTCCCAGGCCGCCTCCGCCCAGCTGCCGGCGCCTCCCGCCGGTCAGCAGGTCCCCGGTCAGCAGGTCCCCGGTCAGCAGCCGCCACCGCCCGGAGCCCAGTTCCCGCCGCCCGGCCCCCAGTTCCCGCCGCCTCCGCCCGGCCAGCAGTGGCCCCACCCGCAGCAGCCGTGGGCCCCGCAGCCCCCGCGCGAGACCCTGTTCGAGAAGCTCGGCAAGGACGGCGCCGGCGCCAAGCTGCTGGCCTGGGTCGGCGGCGCGATCACCGTGCTCGGGTTCGTCCTGCTGCTGGTCCTCGCCGTGCAGCGCGGCTGGCTCGGCCCGTTGCCGCGCGTCATCGGCGGTGCCGTGGTCAGCGCCGCGATGGTCGGCATCGGCATGCGGCTGTTCCGCAATCCCGCCAACCGCACCGGGGCGATGGCGCTCGTGTTCACCGGTTTCGCCGGGCTCTACCTGGACGTCATCGCCGCCACGAGCCTTTACCACTACCTGCCGGAAGGCGTGGGGCTCGTGCTCGGGCTCGGGGTCGCGGCCTCCGGTGTCGTGCTCGCCCTGAAGTGGGAGTCGCAGGCGCTGGCGGTTGCCGTCGTCGCGGCGTGCGCGTTCTGCGCGCCGATCATCACCGAGGGCTTCTCGGCGCTGCTGGTGGCGTTCCTGCTGGTCCTGAAGCTCGCCAGCACCCCCGTCCAGCTCCGGCGGAACTGGCCCGGTCTCGCGATCGCGGGCGGGTTCCCGCCGATCCTCGCCTCGCTGCTCACCACCGCGAACGCGATCCCGCGCTCGTTCGAGTGGACCGTCGTGGGCATCGCGGCGGCCACGACCGCCGTCGGCATCGCGGTGGCGTTCCTGACGATCCGCAAGCGTCCCGACGACGTCGTCGCCATCGCGCTGGTGGTGGGTTCGGCGTTGCCGTCGTTGTTCGCGACGACGCTGCTGTCCGACCCGGTCAACTCGGTCCTCGCGGGTGCGGTCGCCGCGGTGCTGCTGGCCATCTGGATGGTGCCGGACCTGCCCCGCGCGTTCACGACCGCGGCCGGTGCGACGGGCATGCTCGCGTTGTTCCAGACCACGGTGATCGCGCTCGACGGCAACGTCCGCACGGCGATCGTGCTGGCGGAGGCGGTGCTGCTCGCGTTCCTCGCGGCCCGGCTGAACAAGAAGAGCGCGCTCGCCGGCTCGGTCGCGTTCGGGCTCGTCGGGTTCTTCATGGCGATCGGCCTGGCCGTGCCGATCACCTGGCTGGTCGAGGAGCCGCGGTTCTTCGCCGACGTCACGCCCGGCGACTACGCGGCCGGTCTGGTGACGGCGATCGTGCTGGCCGTCTTCGCGGCCGTGCTGCCGTGGGCCGCGCTGAAGATGCAGGTGCTGCGCGAGCCGGCCAAGCACCCGTTCCCGTGGATCGTCTCCGCGCTCGTGATGCTCTACGGCGCGGCCGGTGTGGTGCTGTGCGCGGCGCTGCTCGTGTCGCCGGACGAGACCGGGTTCCTCTTCGGACACTCGGTGGTCACCGTGTCGTGGACGATCGCCGCGTTGTTCCTGCTGGTCAAGGGGATCAACAACAAGGCGCTGCGGATCTCCGGCCTCGTCCTGGTCGCCGCCACCGTGCTGAAGCTGGTGCTGTTCGACCTCTCCGCGCTCGACGGCATCGCCCGCGTGCTGGCGTTCCTCGGTGCCGGTCTGGTCCTGCTCACCGCGGGCACCCGGTACGCGAAACTGGTGTCGTCGGCCAAGGCTCCTGGACCGCAGCAGCCCCAGCAGATGGCGCCGCCCACCTACCAGTAGGAACCGTGAACCGCACCGAACGGCTGTACGCGCTCGTCGAGGAACTCCGTGGTCTTACTACGTCCAGGCAAAGATTTCCCTCGACCGAGTGACTGAAGTGGATCGAAAGCACCCGGAAGTGTTCCCATCGGCCGTATGGCAAAGCCACGCCTCGTGGCCGCGGTTCTAGCGCTCTCAGCGGCCTTCGCGGCGACGGGTGTCCACCAGGGACACGAGTACACGACCACTTCCTCCGCATCGGTTTCACCGCTTGCGTACGTGGTGGGGAAGACCGGTCTCGTGCAGGTCGTGGACACCCGCAACGGTGCCGTTCTGGTGCAGGCCGACACCGGCGGGCGCGTGACGGGTGTCGCGGTGTCCCCCGACGGGCGGCGCCTCTACGTGGTCAACGGGTGGACGGGCGCGATCACCGCGGTCGACCCGTCCACCGGCGAGATCGTCGACAGGCTGTTCACGCAGGTCCAGCTCTCGCACGCGGCGATGCGCCCGGACGGTCAGCGGCTCTACGTCTCGGCCAGCGGTGGCGTCGCGGTGGTGAACCCGGAGAACTTCCAGCTGGTCGCGGTGGTCAAGGCCGGCGGACAGCCGCAGGGCCTCGCGGTCCACCCGGACAACAAGGTCCTCTACGTCGCGAACTCGCAGGACGGCACGGTCGGCCTGATCGACACGGCGACGGCGTTCCAGACGTCGACGGTGCAGGTCGGCGGGCTGCCGCAGCACCTCGCGCTCTCCCCGGACGGCAAGCGGCTCTACGTGAGCGGCATGCGGCTCGGGAGCACCACGCCCGGCACGGTGTCGGTGATCGACACGACCACGAACCAGGTCGTCGGCGCGGTGGAGGTCGGCAGGGGAGCGGGCAGCATCGCCGTCACCCCGGACGGTGCCACGCTCTACCTGACGCTGCCGAAGGAGCGTTCGGTCGTGGTGGTCGACGCGGCGACCATGACCGTGCGCGAGCGTCTGTCCATCGACTCGCCGAGCGTCGCCATCGCGCCGGGGGACACGAGGGTTTTCCTCGCGACCGGCGCGACGACGACGGTGCTGGACAGCACGAACGCGGTGCTCACCACGTACCGGATGAAGACGGGTGAGCTGCAGGAGGCGAGGCCGCGCCCGTTCGACGCGGCCGTGGTCGCCTTCCCGCCTCAGCCGACCGGGACCGGCTTGCGCACCTCGTCGTCGAAGTCGTCCAGGTCGTCCACCGGCTCGTCGTGAAGCGCGAGGCGTTCCTGGATCTTCTTGAGCGGGCCGGGTGACCACCACGCGGCGTTGCCGAGGAGCTTGAGCACGGCCGGCACGAGCAGCATGCGGACCACGGTGGCGTCGAGCGCCAGCGCGAGGATCATGCCGACGCCGACGAACCGCATCATCGCGACCTGCGAGAACGCGAACGCGCCGGTCACCACGATCAGCAGCAGCGCGGCCGAGGTGATCACGCGGCCGGTCTTGGCGAGGCCGGTCGTCACCGCCTCTTCCGTCGTCGCGCCCTGGCCGCGGGCCTCGACCATGCGGGACAGCAGGAAGACCTCGTAGTCCGTCGACAGACCGAACACGATGGCCGCCATCAACACGACGATGCCGGACTCGAGCGGTCCCGGCGTGACACCGAGCCAGTCGGCGCCGTGGCCGTCCTGGAAGACCCACACCAGCACGCCGAACGTCGCCGACAGCGACAGCGCGCTCATGACCACCGCCTTGATCGGCAGCACGACCGAGCCGAACGCGAGGAACATCAGGACCAGCGTCGCGCCGACCAGCAGCGTGATCATCAACGGCAGGCCGTCCGCGATGGCGTCGAGCGAGTCGCTGACCACCGCGGTGTTGCCGCCGATCAGCACCTCGGCACCGGCCGGGGGCTCGAGCGCGCGGACGTCCTTGAGAGCCTGCTTCGACTCCTCGCTGAGCGCGTCGTTCTCCAGCCCGGCGGACGCGGCCGTGACGCCCTTGTCCGAGCCGGTCGGCTGCACCTCGCCGACGCCGGGCACGTTGCCGACCTTGCCCAGGAACTCCTGGACGGCGACCTGCTCACCACCCTGGACGACGACCTTGAAGCCGGTGTTGGAGAGCGCGGAGAAGTTCTGGTTGATGTTCTCGGTGGCCACGCGCACGGCGTTGCCCTCGGGCAGGACCTTCTCGGTGACCTGGCCGAACTGCACGCCGAGGAACGGCGACCCGAGCGCGATCAGCACACCGATGATCGGCACGGCGATCAGCACGGGACGCTTCATGACCGCGCCGCTGAGCTTGCGCCAGCCGCGTTCGCTCGGCTCCTTCTTGCGCCACGGCATCGCGAGCTTGTCGACCCGCTTGCCCAGCACACCGAGCAGCGCGGGCAGCAGCGTGATCGAGACCAGCGCCGCGATCGCGACCGACGCCACACCGCCGTACGCGAGGGACTTGAGGAAGCCGTGCGGGAAGAGCAGCAGGCCGGCCAGCGCGATGACCAGCAGCGTCGCACTGAACACGACGGTGCGGCCCGCACTCGCGACCGTGCGGCCGACGGCCTGTTCGGTCGTCCGTCCCTGGGCCAGCTCCTCGCGGAACCGCCCGACCATGAACAGCCCGTAGTCGATCGCCATGCCGAGGCCGAGCAGCGACGCGACGTTGACGGCGAACGAGTTGACCTCGGCGAAGAGGGCCACGGCGTGCAGCACGCCGAGCGCGCCCATGATCGCGAGGCCGCCGACGACGACCGGAAGGCTGGCCGCGACCAGTCCGCCGAAGATGACCACGAGCAGCAGCAGGACCAGCGGCAGCGAGAAGATCTCGGCGCGCGTCAGGTCCTCCTGGGACATGTCGTTGATGGCCTTCTGGGTGGGCACGAGCCCACCGACCTGCTGGCTGAAGCCGTCGATCGCGAGCTGCGGCTCCACGTCCTGGAACTGCTTGATCTGCTCGTTCGAGTCACCGCTGGTCAGCGTGATGGCGACGAGCGCCTGCCGCTTGTCGTCCGACGGCACCGGCCCGACGGCCTTGAGCACGTCGTCCTTCGGGAAGCCGCTGATGTGGTCGGCGATCTTCTTGAGCTCGAGCGGATTACCGAAATCGCCACGATAAATGACGATCACATCACCGTTCTGCCGCCCGAACGCCTCCTCGGCTACCTTGTCGGCCCGCGCAGCCTCACTGGAAGGAGCCTCGTAGCCACCCTGGCTGAGCTTGTCGAACACGCCGATGCCCCACACGCCGCCGAGCACCGCGAGCAGTACGGTCGCGATCAACACCACCCACCGGCGGCGATATGCGATAGAGCCCCACTTCGCGAACATCGACGACGGCCTCCTGGGTTACCGTGCTGTAAATCCCGTGAACTCTTGTAAACACCGTTCACCAAAACCGTACGGGGCGGTGGACGGGGTCTACAACCCGATGGAGTGACATATGACCGAGGCCACTCGCCGAGAACGACTCCGCGCCGAGACCGAGCGTGAGATTCGGCAGGCGGCCCGCGCCCTTTTGGTCGAAAGCGGCCAAGATGCGGTTACCCTCCGTGCGATCGCACGCAAACTAGGCATCACCGCCCCCGCGCTGTACCGCTACTACGACTCGCACGACGCCCTGCTGCGGCAGCTCTGCGACGACATCTGCGCGGACATGGCGGCCGCCCTGTACGCGGACCTCGCCGCGGACACGTCAGGCCAGGTCGGGTGCAAGGTTCGCGCGGTGTGCCACGCCTTCCGCCGCTGGGCCCTGGCACACCCGCAGGAGTTCGCGCTGGTGTTCGCCTCCCCGCGGGACCCGCTGGGCGCCGACCAGTTCGGCTCGGTGTTCCTGCAGCTGGCCGGGCCGCTGATCGCGTCCAACCAGGACGCCAACCACGTGGACGAGCCGGTGCCCGCCGTGTTGCACGAGGACCTGGTGCGGTTCCAGCAGGTGCTGCGGGACGCGGTGGCGGAGCACGGCGTGACGCTGGCGGACGAGGTGCTCAACCTCGGGAAGATCTACCACGTGGTGCAGTCGTGGGTGCGGCTGTACGGGCACGTGGCCCTGGAGGTGTTCGGGCGGTTCCCGTTCGCGGTGAGCAACCCGGAGCCGATGTTCGACAGCATGCTGGACCAGATGCTGGCGGACATCGGGTTCGCGGAGAACGACTGAGGGGCGCCGCACCGAAGCGCAGCGCCCCTCACCCCGAGCCAGAACTACAGAACGATGTTCACCAGGCGGCCGGGCACCACGATCACCTTGCGCGGCTCACCACCCGCGACCAGCTCCGCGATCTTCTCCTCGGCCAGGGCCGCGGCTTTGATCTCGTCCTGCGCCGCGGACGCCGACACGACGACCCGCGAGCGGACCTTGCCGTTGACCTGGATCGGGTACTCGACCGTGTCCTCGACCAGGTACTGCTCGTCGGCCTTCGGGAACGGGCCGTGCGCCAGCGAGCCGTCGTTGCCCAGCTTCGTCCACAGCTCCTCGGCCACGTGCGGGGCCTGCGGCGCCAGCATCAGGACCAGGGGCTCGGCCAGCGCGCGGGGCGTGCCGGCGGCGTAGTGCTTGGTGACGTAGTTGTTCAGCTCGATCAGCTTCGCGCCCGCCGTGTTGTAGCGCAGGTTGGCGTAGTCGTCGTGGACGCCGGCGATCGTCTTGTGCAGCAGGCGCAGCGCTTCGGCCGAGGGCTCCTCGTCGGTGACGCGCAGGGAGCCGTCGGTCTCGTCGACCAGGTTGCGCCACAGGCGCTGCAGGAAGCGTTGTGCGCCGACAACGTCCTTGGTCGCCCACGGGCGTGAGACGTCCATCGGGCCCATGGACATCTCGTAGAACCTGAAGGTGTCTGCGCCGTAGCGCTCGCACATCTCGTCGGGCGTGACGACGTTCTTCAGGCTCTTGCCCATCTTGCCGTACTCGCGGTGGACCACTTCGCCGTTGTAGGTGTACTTGCCGTCCACCTCGACGACCTCGTCCGCGGGCACGGGGGTGCCCCGGTCGTCGCGGTAGGCGTAGGCCTGGATGTAGCCCTGGTTGAACAGGCGGCGGTACGGCTCGTCGCCGGACAGGTGGCCCAGGTCGAACAGGACCTTCTGCCAGAAGCGCGAGTACAGCAGGTGCAGGACGGCGTGCTCGACGCCGCCGATGTACAGGTCGACGCCGCCGGGGTCGTTCGCGCCGTGCTCCGCCGTGCGCGGGCCCAGCCAGTACTTCTCGTTCTCCGCGTTGACGAACCGCTCGGTCTCGACCGGGTCGACGTAGCGCAGCTGGTACCAGCACGAACCCGCCCAGTTCGGCATCGTGTTCGTGTCGCGGCGGTAGGTCTTCAGGCCGTCGCCCAGGTCCAGCTCGACCGTCGTCCACTCGGTGGCGCGCGACAGCGGCGGCGACGGCTCGGTGTCCGCGTCCTCCGGGTCGAAGGTGCGCGGCGAGTAGTCGTCGACGTCCGGCAGCTCGATCGGCAGCATCGACTCGGGCAGCGCGATGGCGGTGCCGGCCTCGTCGTAGACGACCGGGAACGGCTCGCCCCAGTAGCGCTGGCGGCTGAACAGCCAGTCGCGCAGCTTGAACTGGACGGTGCCGCGGCCGTGGCCCTGCTCCTCCAGCCACGCGATGATCGTCTTCTTGGCCTCGTCGATGGCCATGCCGTCCAGGAACCCGCTGTTCACCGCAGGTCCGTCGCCGGTGTAGGCCTCGCCCTCGAAGCCCTCCGACGGCTGGACCGTGCGGATGATCGGCAGGTCGAACTTCTTCGCGAAGTCCCAGTCGCGCTGGTCCTGGCCGGGGACGGCCATGATCGCGCCGGTGCCGTAGCCCATCAGCACGTAGTCGGCGATGTAGACGGGGATTTCCTTGCCGTTCACCGGGTTCGTGGCGTACGCCCCGATGAAGACGCCGGTCTTCTCCTTGTTCTCCTGCCGGTCCAGTTCGGACTTCAGGGACGCTGCGCGCCGGTACGCGGCGATGTCTGCCACGCGATCGGGCGTCGCAATCTGGTCCACCAGCTCGTGTTCCGGTGCCAGGACCATGTAGGTCGCGCCGAACAGCGTGTCCGGACGGGTCGTGAAGACCTCAATGTTCTCGCTTCCCACCGCAAATCGGACTCGGGCACCGTGCGAGCGCCCGATCCAGTTGCGCTGCATGGCTTTGACCTTGTCGGGCCAGTCCAGCCGGTCCAGGTCGTCGATCAGCCGGTCCGAGTACGCGGTGATGCGCATCATCCACTGGCGCAGGGATTTCCTGAACACGGGGAAGTTGCCACGCTCACTGCGACCGTCCGCGGTGACCTCTTCGTTCGCCAGCACAGTACCCAGTCCGGGACACCAGTTGACGGGCGCCTCCGACATGTAGGCCAGGCGGAATTCGCCCAAGATCCTTTGCTGGTCGGCAAAAGACAGCTCAGACCACGTGTGGCCGCCGGGAACGTCCCGGTCGCCAGACTCGAACTGCGAGATCAACTCGGCGATCGGACGCGCGCGCTTCAGGTCGGCGTCGTACCAGGAGTTGAAGATCTGCAGGAAGATCCACTGAGTCCACTTGTAGTACTCGGGGTCGATCGTCGAGATGCGGCGGCGCTCGTCGTGACCCAGTCCCAGCCTGCGGATCTGGCGCAGGTAGGTGTTGATGTTGTCCTCGGTGGTCTTGCGCGGGTGCTGACCCGTCTGCACCGCGTACTGCTCGGCGGGCAGGCCGAAGGCGTCGAAGCCCATGGTGTGCAGCACGTTGCGGCCGTTCATGCGGTGGTACCGCGCGAAGACGTCCGTGCCGATGAAGCCCAGCGGGTGGCCGACGTGCAGGCCGGCGCCGCTCGGGTACGGGAACATGTCCTGCACGAACAGCTTGTCCGCGGGCACGTCACCCTTGAGCGCGCCGACGGGGTTGGGCGCGTAGTAGGTGCCGTGGTCCTCCCAGTACCGCTGCCACCGCTCCTCGATCTGGTTCGCCAGCTCGGCGGTGTAGCGGTAGGCGGGGATCTCCGCCGCGTCCGTGCTCATTTCAAGGTCCCTCTCACGTCTGTTCCTGCCCCTGACATGACGAAACCCCCCAGCCCAGATGGGCATGGAGGGTGGCCGCGCCGACCGTCTCTCGAACAGGTCGTCGCGGCTAGATAAGGAGCAGGCGGGCCGTGCTCATGTGGTCAACGGTATCAGCGCAGCGCAAGCGCGATGCACTCGGCGGTGGCCTGAGGCACATCTGCACGGGGTGAGGTCGAGGTGAACGCGGGCACCGGCTTACCCTCATGAGGTGAACATCGTGCTGTCGGTCGTCCTGGGTGTGCTCGGCGTCGCTCTCGGCGCGGTCGGTCTCATGGGTCTGCAGGGCAAGCTGCGCCGCAACCGCTTCCTCGGCGTGCGCACGGCCGCCGCCCTGCGCGACGAGGAGACGTTCGCGCTGGCCAACAGGGTCGCGGGCGTGCCGAACGTCGCAGCAGGCGCGGTGGCGATCGTGTCGGGCGCGATGGCGTTCGTCATGTCCGACCTCGCCGTCACCGCCGGGATCATCGGCCTGGTCGGCGCGCTGGCGATCGCGTTCGCCGGCGGGGTCGTCGGCAACCGGGCGGCGGAGGCGCTGCCGGAGCCGGTCAAGCCCAAGGGCTGCGGTGGCTGCGCCTGCGGTGGTGGCGGGTGCTCGCCGCTCGCCGGGCTCTGACGCTCCCGCAAGCACCAAGGCCGGGTCACTGGGTGATCCGGCCTTTTTCGTGCGCGAGGTTTCACGTGAATCAGTTGTCGCGGACGTCCTTCGGGTAGGTCGACAGCAGCGCCAGCGGCATGCCCTGCCGGCGCAGCACCCTGCCCCACAGGTCGACGTTCGCGCCGACCAGCACGTCGTCGGCCAGGCCGGTCACGACGATCCAGTCGCCCCGGTCGATCTCGCCCTGCAACTGGCCCTCGCCCCAGCCCGAATAGCCCGCGAACACCCGCAGGCCGCGCACCAGCGGC
This sequence comes from Lentzea sp. HUAS12, assembly GCF_024125735.1. NCBI lineage: Bacteria > Bacillati > Actinomycetota > Actinomycetes > Pseudonocardiales > Pseudonocardiaceae > Lentzea > Lentzea sp. HUAS12. Next base: position 7,067,745 of record NZ_CP099738.1, on the reverse strand, counting down.
ATGAGGTCGTCGGGTTCGGCGTCGAGGTCGACCAGGGCGACGGGGCCCTGCACCGCGACGAGACCTTCCACGCCGGACGGGTCGGTACCCGGCTTCAGTGCGGCGAGGCACAGCGCCGTCTTCTGCTCGACCGGGCCGCCGATGTGGATGCACTGCGGCTTCGTGACGTGCGGGCCCCACGGCGGCAACACGTCGTGGACCGCCACCTCGGAGGGGCGGTTCAGCACGACGCCGAGGGTCCCCTCTGGACGTTGGTCGATGATGTAGACGACCGTGCGCGTGAAGTTCGGGTCGTTGAGGCTCGGAGCGGCCACCAGCAGGGAGCCTGACTCGACTTCGACTTCGTCATCGGGACGCACGTCACCATGAAATCACTCGTGATCGCCGGAACAACTCAGGCCCGCGTCCCGTTAGACTGAGGTGTCGGATGTCTTTGTGTCCCCCGGGCTCAACAGACAACCGCCTTCGCGGAATACCGTTCGGCTGGAGCCGCGTAGTGCACCGCGCCGTGAGGCGACCTGGCATCCGGCACCAGGAGAGCCGGACCGAGAGGTCCGGCTTTCGTGGTTTTCGCCACCACGCGCATAGAGTGCAATGGTGACAACGCTTGCGGTGGAGAAGCACCACTGGGGATCACGCCGGTTCCTCGGCATTCCCGAGTACCGCAGGCTCCTCGCCACCCGCCTCGCGTCGCAGTGGGGTGACGGGCTCTTCCAGGCCGGGCTCGCCGGCGCCGTCCTCTTCAACCCCGAACGGCAGGCCGATCCGGCGGCGATCGCGGCCGGGTTCGCGGTGCTGCTGCTCCCGTACTCGCTGATCGGGCCGTTCACCGGCGCCCTGCTGGACCGGTGGGACCGCCGCAAGGTCATCGTCGTGGCGAACGTCACGCGGGCCGCGTTCGTCCTGCTCACGGCCGTGGCGGTCGGCGCGGGACTCAGCGGGCTGCCCCTCTACGTCTCCGCGCTCATCGTCATGGGCATCGGCCGGTTCGTCGGGTCGGGGCTCTCCGCGTCACTGCCGCACGTCGTCCCCGAGGACCACCTCGTCGAGGCGAACGCGCTGGCCACGACGGCCGGCGCGATCATGGCCGTGATCGGTGCCGCGTGCGCCATCGGGTTCCGCACGGTGCTCGGCGCGGGGGACGGCGGGTCGGCGTGGACGACCAGCATCGCCGTGTTCGGGTTGCTGCTCAGCGCGTTCATCGCCAGCCGGTTCAAGCCGGGTGTGCTCGGGCCGGACGAGGTCGACGAGCCGCACAACGCCATCAGCGCCGTCGCCCGCGGCCTGGTGGACGGCGCGAAGGCCACCTGGCGCACGCCGAGCGTCACGGCCGGGCTGGCCGCGCTGCTCGCGCACCGGGCCGCGTTCGGCATGAGCCTCATGATCACGCTGCTGCTGATGCGCTACAGCCTGGAGGACGTCGGCATCCTCAAGGCCGGCATCGGCGGGCTCGGCGAGGTCGCCGTCGCGGGCGGCGCTGGTGTGCTGCTCGCGGGCATCCTGACCGACCGGATCGTCGACAGGTTCGGCGTCCGGCGCACGATCTGCGGCGCGTTGCTGCTCACGGCCGCGGCCCAGGTCGGGCTCGGGCTGCCGATGACGCTGGTGACCATCCTGCTGGCCAGCTTCGTCATCATCTTCGCCGGTCAGATCGTGAAGCTGTGCGTGGACACCGCCGTGCAGCACGACGTCGGCGACGAGGTGCGCGGGCGCGTGTTCGCCCTCTACGACACCCTTTTCAACATCGCGCAGGTCACGGCGGTGTCGATCACGGCGACGGTGGTCCCCCTGGACGGGCGCTCGCCCGGCCTGATCCTCGTCGCCGCGTCCCTCTACCTGGTCGGACTGGGCGCCTACCTGTTCCTGTCAGCGCGGAAACGGCAGGTGCAGCATCCCGGCCTCGTGCGCGAAGACGACGGCCGCCACTCGATCGGGTAGATCCAGGCGCCGCAGGATCTCGGCCACCTCGTCGGCCACCTGCTGCTGCCCCATGCCGAGCACGCGCGCTATCTCGTGCTCGGCGTGACCGCGTGCGAGACACCGCAGCACGGCCCGTTGATCGTCGGTCAGAACTTCCAGGTCGTAGACGGCAGGACCTGCGGAAAGTCCCCAGGCGAACATCTGCACCACCCCCCATGCGCCCTGCGGCGCACTTCAATGGTGCCTCCCCGCGCTGACACTTCGCTAACGCGGGGATTGCATTCGCTCACGATCAGTTACGACGTCGGCGGCGTGATCCCCTGTTCGCGCGCCCAGTCGAGCAACGCGGTCTCGGCCTCGTCGCGCTCCAGCGGCCCCCGGTCGAGCCTGAGCTCCTTGAGGTACTTCCACGCGGCACCGACCTCACGGCCCGGAGGCAGACCGAGGAGCTTCATGATCTCGTTGCCGTCGAGGTCCGGACGTACGCGCGCGAGGTCTTCCTCGGCGGCGATGCGCGCGATGCGTTCCTCGAGAGAGTCGTAGGTGCGGCGCAGCAGGTTCGCCTTGCGCTTGTTCCGGGTCGTGCAGTCGGCACGGACCAGCTTGTGCAACCTCGTCAGCAGGTCACCCGCGTCCGTCACGTACCGGCGCACGGCCGAGTCGGTCCACTCGCCGTTGCCGTACCCGTGGAACCGCAGGTGCAGGTAGACGAGCTTGGCGACGTCCTCGGTGATCTCCTTCGAGAACCGCAACGCCCGCAAGCGCTTGCGGACCATCTTCGCGCCCACGACCTCGTGGTGGTGGAACGAGACGCCGCCGCCGGGCTCGAACTTCCGGGTCGCCGGCTTGCCGATGTCGTGCAGGAGCGCGGCGATCCTCAGCACCAGATCGGGTGACTGATCAACATCTTCAAGATCAATTGCCTGTTCCAGCACAACCAGCGAGTGGTCGAAGACGTCCTTGTGCTGATGATGTTCGTCGATCTCCAGCTTCATGGCCGTGAGCTCGGGCAGCACGACGTCCGCGAGCCCCGTCTCCACCATGAGCTCGATGCCGCGGCGCGGATGCGCGCCGCACAGGAGCTTCGAGAGCTCCACCTGCACGCGCTCCGGCGTGATGCGGGTGAGCTGGCCTGCCATCGACCGCATCGCCTCGACCACCCGCGGCGCGGCCGTGAAGCCGAGCTGCGAGACGAACCGGGCGGCGCGCAGCATCCGCAGCGGGTCGTCGCCGAACGACTCCTGCGGCGTCGCCGGGGTGTCCAGCACGCCCTCGCGCGCGGCGGCCAGTCCGCCGGTCGGGTCCACGAACTCGGACGCCGCGATGTCGTACGCCATCGCGTTGACCGTGAAGTCGCGCCGGACCAGGTCGCCGTCGATGGAGTCGCCGAAGGTCACCTCGGGGTTGCGGGTCACGCCGTCGTAGACGTCCGCGCGGAAGGTCGTGATCTCGATGATCTCGCCCTGCTTGGACGCCCCGACCGTGCCGAACGCGATGCCGGTGTCCCACTGCGCGTCGGCCCAGCCGCTCAGCAGTTTCTGGATCTCCGCAGGTCGCGCGTCCGTCGTGAAGTCGAAGTCGTTCGTCGGGCGCCCGAGCACGGCGTCGCGCACACTTCCACCCACGAGGTAGAGGCGCTTGCCCCCGGCTGCGAACCGGGCGGCGAGCTCGGCGACGACTGGTGTGATGGCGGGCTTCTCCACCACCGCATTCTGCTGGAGCGATCGAGACACGAGAAACCAGCGTACTTAAGGTTCGTAAGTACGATCGGCCGTATGTCCCCGTCAGCCGCGCGTTCCGGGAGTCCCACACCGGGACGCCGGAAGAGGCGTCGGGGCCGGAGGCTCAAGACCGTCGACGAGACGTCGGCGGGTGGCCTGGTGCTCGACGGAGAGCAGCGGGCGGCGGTGATCGGCAGACTTGACCGGCGGGGCCGGTTGCTGTGGTCTTTGCCCAAGGGTCACATCGAGGCCGGCGAGACCGCGGAACAGACCGCGGTGCGCGAGGTCGCCGAGGAGACCGGTATTCATAGCAGGGTGCTGCGCCCGCTGGGGTCGATCGACTACTGGTTCGTCGCGGACGACCGCCGGGTGCACAAGACGGTTCACCACTTCCTCCTCGAAGCGACGGGGGGAGAGCTTTCCGACGAAGACGTGGAGGTCACCGAGGTGGCGTGGGTGCCACTCGGCGAGCTGGACGAGCGACTCGCGCATGCCGACGAGCGCCGCCTGGTCCGCCGAGCCGCCGAACTGCTCTCCGACCACTGCCGGGACGGAGCGGGGTCGGCGTGAGCCTGAGGAAGCTCGTCTGCACAGCCGCCGTCGCCGCGTTCGTGGTGATCGCAGCGCCGCCCGCGAGCGCGCAGCAGTCACAACCGGACGAAGTGGACGCGCTGCCGTTCATGCCCGCGCCCGCCACCCAGGTGTGGGCGACCAGATCGCTCTCCGCCCAGCCCGGCCAGGCGCAGCCGCAGTTCCTGCGGCTCGACATAGGCCAGCTCACCCCCCGGTTCGTGACGAGCGACTCCCCGTCGACCGTCAAGATCACCGGCAAGATCGTCAACGTCGGCGACCGCAAGGTGTCCGACATCGTGCTGCGCCTGGAGCGCGGCGAGCCGCTGGCCGGCGAGGACGACCTGCGCAACGCGTTGCGCGAGCCCGCTGCCGCCGAGGCCGTGCAGCCGAAGTTCACGCCCGTGGCCGGTGAGCTCCAGCCCGGTGAGCAGAAGGACTTCACGCTGGAGGTGCCGCTGCGCGGTACCGACGCGACGTCGCTGCAGGTGGACCAGCCCGGCATCTACCCGATCCTCGCGAACATCAACGGCAGGCCGGACTTCGGCGGCCAGGCGCGGCTCGCGGCGCTGTCGACGCTGCTGCCCGTGCTGGGCGTGCCCGGCGGCGAGACCAAGGGCAAGGTCGGCGCCGGCGCGAAGATGACGGTCCTGTGGCCGATCGCGGATCGCCCGCGCCTGGTGAGGCTCGGCGGCGAGGGCCAGTCGGAGCTGGTCGACGACGACCTCGCGACGTCCCTCTCGGTCGGCGGCCGGCTGTACGGCCTGCTGCAGGCCTACGAGCAGGCGATCTCGCAGATGAGCACGGCAATGTGCCTCGCCATCGACCCCGACCTGCTGCGCACCGTGCGGGCCATGAGCACCGGGTACACGGTGCGCGGCGGCGCCGAGGGCAAGGGCCAGAGCGAGGCGGAGCTGTGGCTCGACCGCCTCAAGCTCGCCGTGACGGGCCGGTGCGTCGTCGCGCTGCCGTACGCCGATGCCGACCTCGTGGCGTTGAACAGGGCGAAGCTCGCCACCATGCGCACGCTCGCCGTGACCGACGGCCCCAAGCTCATCCAGGACGTGCTGGGCGTGCAGCCGCTGCCCGATCTGGTCTGGCCCGAGGACGGCGTGCTCGACCAGTCGACGTTCGACGAGCTGGTCACCCCGCAGCCCGACAAGCGCTACCCCGGGGCGAAGTCGCTGCTCCTGGACCCGACGGGCCTCTCGGACGCGCCGGGCACCGCTCCCGTCGGCATCGGCGGCAAGACCCCGGTCACCGCGGTGAAGATCGACTCGATGGTCTCGGACGCGCTGCAGGGCAGCGACTCGCGGCCGCGCACGCTGTCCGGCGTGACCGCGCCGGTCGAGAGCCAGCCGGTGTCGGTGCAGAACGCGCTGTCGGTCCTGGTGTTCCGCGCCGGATGGCAGGGCGACGGCCGCAACGTGCTGGTCGCGCCGCCGCGCCGCTGGCACGCGCCGCTCTCGGAGATGACCGAGTTCCTGACCGCCGCCCAGAAGCTGCTGGCCGGCGGGTACGCGACCCAGACCGGTCTCGCGGAGCTCACCAGCGCCACCCCGTCGGTGACGAACGCCAAGGTCTCCTACCCGCCGGAGGCAGGCGCCAGGGAGATCTCGGCGATCATCTCGGACTCCGTCACGAACCAGAGCGTCGAGCTCAACGGCCTGGTCGCGGCCATGCAGCAGGAGGACACCGCGCACGCGTCGCCCGCCGACCTGGCCGACCCGCTGTGGCTCGGGCTGCTGCGGGTGATGTCCGGCGCGTGGAGGGGCAACGAGCAGGGCGCCCGGTCCGCGGCCGAGGTCAGCCAGGGCGAGATCGACCAGCTCACCGGCATGGTCGGCGTGACGCAGCCGAACAGCCCGATCCTGCTGGGCTCCGGCGACAGCCCGATCCCGATCACCATCACGAACAAGCTCGACGTCCGCGTGACGGTCCGGATCAACCTCGCCGACACCCCCGGCATCCGCAAGCTCGACCTCGCGGACCAGGTGCTCCCCGCCCGCGGTGAGCGCGTCGTGCGGGTGCCGGTCGAGGTGCTGCGGTCCGGCCGGTTCCCGGTCAACGTGCGCCTGACCACTCCCGAGGGCGTCCCGCTCGGCGACACTGTCAAGCTGGAGGTGTCGTCGTCCGCGTACGGCACCATCACGGTGATCGTCACCGTGCTCGCCGGGATCGCGCTCGTCCTGCTCTCGGGGCGGCGCATCTACAAGCGGGTTCGCGCCCGCAACGGCGAGAACGGCGCCGCACCTTCCATCGAGAACGTCACACCGGAGAAGTCGAGCGCGTGAGCGAGACAGCCACGACCACCCAGCCAGAGCAGCAGAAGCAGCAGAAGCAGCAGCCGTCGGTCGCCAGGGCCAGCGGCTCGATGGCGATCGCGACGATCGTCAGCCGGGGCACAGGCCTGCTGTCGAAGGTGCTGCTGATCGCGGTGATCGGTGCCGAGGTCCTCGGCGACTCGTACCAGGCGGCCTCGACGTTGCCGACGATGATCAACGAGCTGCTGCTCGGCGGCGTGCTGACCAGCGTGGCGATCCCGCTGCTGGTCCGTGCCGAGAAGGAGGACGGCGACGGCGGTGAGTCGTACGCCCAATGGCTCATCTCGATGGGCACGTTGATCCTCGGCATCGGCACGGTCATCGCGATGGCCTGCGCGCCGCTGCTGACCAAGATCTACATCTCCGACTCGCAGGACGCGAACCCCGAGCTCGTCACGGCGTTCGCCTACCTGGTCCTGCCGGGCATCGTGTTCTACGGCCTGACGGCGCTGCTCAGTGCCGTGCTGAACGCACGGCACGTGTTCGGCATCCCCACCTGGGCGCCGGTGCTCAACAACGTCGTCGTGATCGGCGTGCTGGGCGTCTACGCGTTGCTGCCGGGCGAGCTCACGCTCAACCCGGTTCGCATGACCGACACGCACCTGCTGGTGCTCGGCCTCGGCACAGCGCTCGGCGTCCTGGTGCAGGCCTCGGTGCTGTTCCCGGCGTTGAAGAAGACGGGCTTCAAGTTCAAGTGGCGGATCGGCTGGGACTCACGCCTCTCGGAGTTCGGCGGCCTCGCGTTCTGGGTGCTGCTCTACGTCGGGCTCGGCCTGGCCAGCATGACCGTGCTGACCAAGGTCGCCACGAGCGCCGCCGGCACGCTGACGGCGTTCAACTACCAGTGGTTGATCGCCCAGGTGCCCTACGGCGTCCTCGGTGTCTCGCTGCTGACGGCGTTGATGCCGAAGATGAGCCGGGCGGCCGCGAACGACGACAACGAGTCGATCGTGCGCGATCTGCTGTTCGGCAACCGGATGTCTGCCATCCTGCTGATGCCGTTCAGCGCGTTGATGACGGTCTCCGGCCTGGCGATCGGCCTCGCGGTCTTCGCCCTGGGCGCCTCGGGGGTCGAAGGCGGCACGAGGATCGGTCTCGCGCTGGCGCTCTCCGCGTTCGGTCTCGTGCCCTACGCGATCACGCTGCTGCAGCTGCGGGTCTTCTACGCGATGAAGGACGCTCGCACTCCGACGGTCATCCAGGCGTTGATCGTGGCGGTCCGCATCGGACTGCTCTTCCTCTTCCGCGAGGTGTCCGCGCCGGGCGACGCCTCGCAGCTCGCCGTCGGCGTGTCGCTCGCGATGTCGCTGAGCTTCGTCTTCGGCGCGATCGTCGGCCAGGTGTGGCTGAGGATCCGCCTCGGTCGGCTCCGGACGGGTTTCACGATCTGGACCGTCTGCCTCACCGTCGTGGCCTCCTCCCTCGCGTTCGGTGCGGCCAAGGCCCTGAACTGGCTGGTCCAGGACCTGTTCGGGTTCTCCAGCGTGATCGTGGCCAGCTGGGTCGAGGTCGTCCTCGTGACGCTGATCGGTCTGCCGCTCGCGTTCGGCCTGCTGGCCGCGTTCCGGGTGCCGGAGATGAAGCCGGCGATCGACAAGATCAACCGTTTGGTGCGGCGAAGGTGACTCCAGTCCGTGACCGTCGTCCCGTACCCTCGTTTCCGTGAGTAGCGGAGTCCACGCCGCCCTGGTTCCCGGCGGCGTCATCGGCAATGGCCGCTACCGGCTGCTCGCGAAATCAGGCGCCGACGCGAGGTCCAACGCGGAGCTCTGGCGCGCGCGGGACGGCCAGCTCAACCGGGACGTGGCGCTGACCATCCTGCTGGGCGACCTGGCGAACGGCGAGGCCGCCGCCCGAGCACGGCGGACGGTCGAACGGGCGATGCACGCCTCGTCGTTCACGCACCCCGGTGTGTCGAGGGTGATCGACGTGCTGACGCCCGGCACCGGCATCCGTCCCGACGAGGGCATCCTCGGCATGGTCATCGCCGAGTGGACCCAGGGCACCGACCTGATGGACCTGATCGCGGAGGGCCCGCTGCCGGCGGGCGCCGCGACCCGCCTGCTCGAACCGCTCGGCGCCGCCATCGAGGGCGCGCACCACGCCGGTCTCGTACTGGGCGCCGACCACCCGCAGCGCATCCGGGTCACCTCGGACGGCCGTCTGCGCCTCGCGTTCCCCGGCCCGCGGCCGGACGCGATCGCGCGCGACGACGTCAAGGGCCTGGGCGCGATCCTGTACCTGCTGCTCACCGGCCGGTGGGCGCTGCCGGGCGGCCCCCAGGGCGTGCCGGTGGCCCCGACGGGCCCGGACGGGTCCGTGGTCGCGCCGAACGCGTTGCACCCGTACCTGCCGCACGACCTGTCGTCCGTCGCGGTGCGTTCGCTCGAGGACACCTCGGTGGGCGGCATCCGCACGTCCGCGGCGATCCTGCAGGTCCTCGACCAGATCGCGGCCGAGGAAGCGCAGACCGCGCTGCTCTCGCCGGTGTCGTCCCGCGACGACGATGACGACGAACAGGTCGTCTGGACGACGCAGAAGCCGCGCCAGGACAAGCAGACGAAGAAGAAGCTGTGGATCAGCGTCGCGGTGCTCGCCGTCGCCACGCTGACCGTGATCGTGTGGCTGAGCGTGCAGATCGTCGGGTTCTTCAGCGACGAGCCGACCAAGGGCGGCGGCCCGACCGTGGTGATCAACCAGCCGGGGTCGAACGGCCAGACCGCGCCCCCGCCTGCTCCGGCCGGACCGGTGCAGCCGGGCCAGATCGGCGTCTACGACGTCACGAACCAGCCCGACAGCGCGAACCAGGCCAGCAGGGCCGTCGACGGCAACGCGGGCACGTTCTGGCGGACCGACAACTACTTCCAGCCGTTCCCGACGCTGAAGCCGGGCATCGGGCTGATGGCGTCGTTCGCGGAGCCGGTGAAGCTGGCCTCGGTCACCGTCACCTCGCCCAGCAAGGGCACGAAGGTCGAGATCCGCGTGGCGTCGGCGCTCGACTCGCCGCTGGAGGAGACCAAGGTCATCGGGGTCGCGGACCTCTCGGACGGGCAGACGCAGATCCAGCTGAACGAGCACGAGGCGACCGGGCACGTGCTGATCTGGATCACGCAGCTGGCCAGTCCCGGTGGCGGCAAGAACCAGACGGAGATCCGAGAGATCGTCTACACCAGGGCCCAGTGACATCGGCCGCTGGCGCGGCGGCGAGGTCGCCGAGCAGTCGGCCGTCCGCCCGACTCGCCCGCACCGAAATGGGCTTCGCCGATTTCGGCACGAGCGGGTGACCGGACGACCGACGCGACCTCGCAAACCACGTAGGTCTACTCAGCCACGCTGGGTAGACCTGTCCGGGTGACCTGTGATCGTCCTCGCTAAAGTGCGTCTCGTGACCGCCGCAGCCAGCTCGGACGCCGATCTCATCTCGGCCCACGCCGCAGGTGACCCCTACGCGTTCTCGGAGCTGGTCAAACGGCACCGGGACCGGATGTGGGCGGTGGCGTTGCGCACGCTGCGCGACCCCGAAGAGGCCGCGGACGCGCTCCAGGAGGCGTTCATCTCGGCCTTCCGGGCGGCGTCGTCGTTCCGCGCGGAGTCACAGGTGACCACCTGGCTTCACCGGATCGTGGTGAACGCGTGCCTCGACCGGATGAGACGCCGACAAACAAGACCGACAGTGCCGTTGCCCGAGGCCGGTCCCGGTGAGCCCGTCGCGCCGCGTGACGCGATGAGCGACCGCGAGACGAGCCTCATGGTGCAGCAGGCGTTGATGGAGCTGCCGGAAGAGCAGCGGGCGCCGATCGTGCTCGTCGACGTGGAGGGATACTCGGTCGCGGAGACGGCCAAGCTCCTCGGCATCGCGGAGGGCACGGTCAAGAGCCGGTGTGCGCGAGGTCGCGCCAAGCTCGCCAAAGTTCTCGGGCACCTCAGGAACCGAATCGCAGATGCGAACGTCCCAGCTGACGGTGTGAATGTGCAAGAGCAACGTCAGTGGGAGGGTCGATGACCGGCATGGAGCGCGTGCCGATGGGTCCGCCGTGGTCGGTCGACCTCATCGCGGACCTCCACGCGGGTGTGCTGCCCCCTGAGGTCGCCGCACAGCTGCGCCCGAGGGTGGAGGCCGATGCGGAGGCCGCCGAGATCCTCGCGGCCCTCGACGCCACGCTGGAGGACCTCCAGGCGTTGCCGCCGATCCCGATGCCCGACCACGTGGCTGCCCGGATCGACGCGGCGCTGGCCGCCGAGGCCCGTCCCGGCATCGCGCCGGTGGTCTCGCTGAACGACGCCCGCAAGCGCCGCAACCGCAGGCTGGGCCTCGGCGGTGGCGTGCTGGTGGCCGCCGCGGCCGCGTTCGGCATCGTGTTCGCCGTGGCGCCCGGCGGGGACCAGGCGAACAACACGCCCGGTGACGCCGCGCCGGCACCCACGACGAACTCGAACTCGGCGTCCGCCCCGCTGTCGCTGCGGCGCGACGAGCTGGGGTCCGCGGTCGGCGAGGTGCTCAAGGCCCAGAACTACGGCCCGCTGGAGACGCCGGACAGGTTGGCCGGCTGTCTCCAGGGCGGCGGCATCACGAGCTCGGGCACGCCGCTCGGCATCAGCCCGATCAACCTCGAGGGCAAGGACGCCGTGATGGCGATCCTGCCCGCGGGACTCGGCGAGTTCCGGCTGGTCGTGCTGGATCCGAAGACCTGCGGACCGGACCAGCCGGCGGGCGTGCTGGCCGACACGACCATCAAGCCGAGGTAGTCGCTCAAGTCACGGAATTAGCTGCACCTACGATCCGTTGAGCCAGTCAGACGACGAGATCGAGGAGTTGCATCAGCCGTGAGCGTGCGCAACGTGATCATCATTGGATCGGGCCCTGCGGGTTACACCGCGGCGGTCTACGCGGCACGTGCGCAGCTGGAGCCCCTGGTCTTCGAGGGTTCGCAGTACGGCGGCGCCCTCATGACGACGACCGAGGTCGAGAACTACCCCGGCTTCCGCGACGGCATCATGGGCCCCGAGCTCATGGAGCAGATGCGCGAGCAGGCCACGCGCTTCGGCGCCGAGCTGCGCGCCGAGGACGTCGAGTCGGTCGAGCTGACCGGTGAGGTCAAGAAGGTCGTCGCGAACGGCGTCACCTACGAGGCGCGCGCGGTCATCCTCGCGATGGGTGCCGCCGCCCGTTACCTCGACATCCCCGGTGAGCAGGAGCTGCTCGGCCGCGGCGTGTCCGCCTGTGCGACGTGCGACGGGTTCTTCTTCCGCGACCACGACATCGCGGTGGTCGGCGGCGGCGACACGGCGATGGAGGAGGCGACGTTCCTCACGCGCTTCGCCAAGTCCGTGACGGTCATCCACCGCCGCGAGGAGTTCCGCGCCTCGAAGGTCATGCTCGAGCGCGCCCGCGCCAACGAGAAGATCAAGTGGCAGCTGAACACGCAGGTCACCGACGTGCTGGGTGACGGCACGGTGTCGTCGATCAAGGTCAAGGACACCCAGACCGGCGCCGAGTCCGAGCTGCCCGTCACCGGCTTCTTCCTCGCGATCGGCCACGACCCGCGTTCGGCGCTGGTCAAGGGCCAGGTCGACCTGGACGCCGAGGGCTACGTCGTGACCAAGGGCAAGACCTCCTACACGAACCTCGACGGCGTGTTCGCGGCCGGCGACCTGGTCGACCACGAATACCGTCAGGCGATCACCGCCGCCGGTTCCGGCTGCAGCGCCGCGATCGACGCGGAGCGGTGGCTCGCCGAGCACGGCACCGAGCAGGCCGAGATCGCCGCCGAGGCCGTCGGCGGCGGCTACGGCAAGAGCAACTGAAGTTCCTTCTGCGAGATCTTTTAGGGAGAGCAACATGGCAGGCGCCACCGTCACGGTGACCGACAAGTCGTTCGCGGACGACGTGCTGACCAGCGAGAAGCCCGTGCTGGTCGACTTCTGGGCGACCTGGTGCGGCCCGTGCAAGATGGTTGCCCCGGTGCTCGAGGAGATCGCGGCCGAGCACGGCGAGAAGCTCACCGTCGCCAAGGTCGACATCGACGCCAACCCGTCGATCGCCCGTGACTACCAGATCATGTCCGTGCCGACGCTGATCCTGTTCCAGGGCGGCCGTCCGGTGAAGCAGATCGTCGGCGCGAAGCCCAAGGCCGCGCTGCTGAACGACCTGTCGGACGTCCTGGCCTGAGCAGGAAAAAGTTGCATGGAGCTGAGAAGTTCTTTGCAACGCGCAACGTGACCCGCCCGTCTATCGATAAGACGAGCGGGTCACGTTCGTTTTGGTGCCGAGGCGGTGATCTCGGTGCGACTGTGAGTAGCCCTGCATCGATCACTCTGCGGTACAGGGCACAATGAAGACTTCCCAACTGACGCGCCGACCAGGTTCGGCGCCCTAGTCGAGCGAGGGTGCATGCAGCTGCTCCGCCGCGGGGACGTCGGAAGTGATGTTGCCGAGATCCGGTCGACCCTGACCAGGCTCGGACTGCTTCCGCCGGCCGACCCACAGGCGCCGCCGGTGTTCGACCAGCAGGTCGAGCACGCAGTGCGCGCGTTTCAGCAGCAGCGGGGGCTGATCATCGACGGCATCGTCGGTCCGGCGACCTATCGAACGCTCCGCGACGCGACGTTCCGGTTGGGGGACCGGCCGCTCGCCTTCCTGATGTCGCAGCCGACGACCGGTGACGACGTCCTGATGCTGCAGGAACGCATGCTGGAACTCGGCTACGACGCCGGCCGCGCCAACGGCGTGTTCGGCCAGCAGACCGAGCAGGCGCTGCGGAACTTCCAACGCGACTACGGCCTGATCGTCGACGGCATGTGCGGTCCGGACACGGTGCGCGCGTTGCGCCAGCTCCAGCCGAAGGTCCGCGGTGGCCGTCCGCAGCTGCTGCGCGAGCAGGAGCGGCTGCGCGGCGCCGGTTCACGCCTGTCGGGCAAGCGGATCGTCATCGACCCCGGCCACGGCGGCCAGGACCGCGGTGTGGTCGTGGACGGGCTGTCCGAGGCCGACCTGATGCTGGACCTGGCCCGTCGCCTCGAGGGCAAGATGGCCGCCACCGGCATGGAGGCCCTGCTCACGCGCGGCCCCGACAACTGCCCGGACGAGGGGGAGCGCGCCCGATTCGCCAACGAGGCCGGCGCCGACCTGATCCTGTCGCTGCACAGCGACGGCAACTCGTCGCCGAACGCGCAGGGCGTGGCCACGTTCCACTACGGCACGGGCAACGGCACGTCGTCCACGGTCGGTGAGGCGCTCGCCGGGTTCATCCAGCGCGAGGTCACGGCCCGCACGACGATGTCGAGCTGCGGTTCGCACCCGAAGACGTGGGACCTGCTGCGGCTCACCCGCTGCACGGCCGTCCGCGTCGAGGTGGGCTACCTGACGAACGCCGAGGACCGCGCCCGTCTCGCGACGCCCGGTTTCCGCGACATCGTGGCCGAGGGCATCCTCGTGGCCGTGAAGCGGCTGTACCTGCTCGGCAAGGACGACCAGCCGACGGGCACGTTCACGTTCAACGACCTGCTGCGCTACGAGATGTCGAAGAGCTGATCTGACGAAAATGGCCCCCTCGCTGCCGGCGAGGGGGCCATTTTCGTTGCTCTAGATGTACTTGGTCATGAGGTTGGTGACTGAACGCGGCTGATGGGTGGGTGCCCGTTGAGTGCGTGGTGACCGCGTTCAGTGTTGTAGTGGTTGAGCCAGGGCGCCAGCGCTGCGGTGCGGGCGTCGTTGTCCAGGAAGATTTCGCGGTAGGCCCACTCGGTTTGCAGGGTGCGGTTGAGGCGCTCGACTTTGCCGTTCTGCCAGGGGCAATGTGGCTTGATGGTCTTGTGGCGAGCGCCGATCGCCGCGATCGCGGCGGCGAAGTCGCGGGAGATCAGATAGTTCTTGGCGTTATCGGTCAGGACTCGGTGAACACGTGGGATGCCTTGCTCGGCGAACCAGGCTGTGGCGCGGAGCAGGAACCCGGCGCAGGTGGTGCCGCGTTCGTCGGCGAGGACTTCGGCGTAGGCGAGCCGGGAGTGGTCGTCGATGGCGGCGTGGACGTAGTCGTAGCCCAGGCCGCGGCGGGAGCCGGGACGCAGGCCGCGGCCGTGAGCGCGCCAGCCGCCTCCGGGCGGGATCTTGCCGATCTTCTTGACGTCGAGGTGGATCAGGTCACCTGGCTGCGGGTGTTCGTAGCGGCGGGTGGTGTGTCGGCTGGCGCGGATGCGTTGCCCGGTCAGCGGATCGCACTCGGCCAGCCTCGGCACGCCATACCGGGCCAGCACCCGCGACACAGTGCGAGCGGGTACGCCGGTGCGGGCGCTGATCCGGGCCGGTCCGCACCGCAGCTCGCTGCGTGCCGTCACGATCTGCTGCTCCGTTCGAGCCGATGTCCGCGACGGTATGTGATGCGGTCGGCTGGACCGATCGGCCAGGCCGGCGGCGCCTTCGTCACGGAATCGGCGGACCCAGCGGTGCGCGCACTGCCGTGACACACCGAGCTCTTTGGCCACGTGGGCGACCGGTCTGCCCGCGGCGACCCTGGAAACCAGGACCAGGCGTCCGTGCACAGTCAGGCGGGCGTTAGCGTGTGCCATCGAGGCCTCCGGCTGTGGTGACTGACTTCGCAATCACCACCGCACCGGAGGCCTCACCCATGATCAAGCCAACACACCGTCACCAACGTGTTGGCCAAGTACATCTAGACCGGTCGGAAGCTGGGTTCCGCGGTGGAGACGGTGACGCTGTTGAGAAGGCGCTCCAGGGCGGCCTCCACGTCTTCCTTCCAGGTGATGGAGCTGCGGAGCTCCATGCGCAACCGGGGCCAGCGGGGGTGCGGCCGCACGGTCTTGAAGCCGACGCTCGTGAGGAACTCGGCCGGCGTGACGCAACTGGCCTCTTCGTCATCCGGGCGCATGTCGCCGAACGCCTCGATGGCCTTCACGCCACGGCGCGTCAGATCCTTCGCCACGGCCTGCACGAGCACGCGCGCGAGTCCGCCCCCTCGGAACTCCGGGAGGACGTCCAGCGACGTCATGAGGACCGCGTCCGGGCTCACCGGGGAGGTGGGGAAGGCGGCGCTGCGCGGAACGGCGGCCGGTGGTGCGTAGAACACCGAACCGGCGGGGATGCCGTCGCAGTAGATCAGGCGACCGCACGAACCCCATTCGAGCAGGACGCTGGAGACCCAGGCTTCCTTCTCGAACTCGGTGTCGCCGTACTCCTCGGCCTGTTCGCGCAGGTGAGGAGCCAACTCCCAGAAAACGCACGTCCTGCTGTGCTTGGAGAGATGCTCCAGGTTGTCCAGCGTGACGCCCACGACGCGACGGGACACCCCGACCTCCACCCGTTAACACACACAGTGAACCCATACGAGGGTAGGCGAATGTGACGGAACCCGGAAGGCGCGTGCCCTGAACGGGACGACGGTTACACTCGCTCGGGACATTTCCCATACAGGAGTCCCCATGACGATGCCCGGTCAGCCTGCCAAGCAGGGCCCCAGAAGCCTTGACCCCCACCTCCGCCGCTACGCAGCGCGCACGGCAGGGATGACGGCATCGGAGATCCGGGCACTCTTCGCGGTCGCGTCCCGTCCCGAGGTGGTCTCGCTGGCCGGCGGCATGCCGCACCTGGCCGCGTTGCCGCTGGAGTCGCTGTCCGAGGAGATCGGTCAGCTGGTGGCGTCGGAAGGGCTCGTCGCCCTGCAGTACGGCTCGGCGCACGGTGTCCCGTTGCTGCGCGAGCAGATCTGCGACGTCATGGCGCTGGAAGGCATCAACGGCCACCCGGACGACGTGGTGGTGACCGTGGGCTCGCAGATGGGCCTCGACATGGTCACCCGGATCTTCTGCGACCCAGGTGACGTGGTGATCGCCGAAGGGCCTTCTTATGTGGGTGCCCTCGGGTCGTTCACGGCGTACCAGGCGCAGGTCGTGCACGTGGCGATGGACGCTGACGGTCTCGTGCCCTCGCTGCTGCGTGAGGCGCTGGAGGCCTGCAAGCGGGCCGGGCAGCGAGTCAAGTTCCTCTACACGATCCCGAATTTCCACAACCCGGCCGGCGTGACGCTGGCGGTGTCGCGGCGGGCCGAGATCCTGGAGATCTGCCGGACCTACGGCGTGCTGGTCGTCGAGGACAACCCGTACGGCCTGCTGGGCTTCGACGGCCAGACGTACCCGGCACTGCGCTCCATGGACCCGGACAACGTCGTGTACCTCGGGTCGTTCTCCAAGACGTTCGCCGCCGGTCTGCGAGTCGGCTGGGTGCTGGCGCCGCACGCCGTCCGCGAGAAGCTGGTGCTGGCGGCCGAGTCCGCCACGCTGTGCCCGCCGACGCTGAACCAGATGATCGTGTCCCGGTACCTGTCGACGCAGGACTGGAAGGGTCAGATCAAGACCTACCGCGAGGCGTACCGGGAGCGTCGGGACGCGGCCATCTCCGCTCTCGAACAGCACATGCCGCAAGGTTCCACGTGGAACATCCCCGACGGCGGTTTCTACGTCTGGGTGACGGTGCCGGAGGGCATCGACACCAAGGCCATGCTTCCCCGAGCCGTGACGGCCCGCGTGGCCTACGCGTCCGGCACGGGTTTCTACGCGGACGGGTTCGGCTCCCGGCAGTTGCGCATCTCGTACTGCTACCCGACCCCGGAGCGCATCCGCGAGGGCGTCCGCCGCCTGGCGAACGTCATCGAGGAGGAGATGCAGCTGGCCGCGACCTTCGGGGCGACGCCGGGCCGTCAGCTGTCCGGTCCGCAGACCCCGTCGCCTGACACCGCCTGATCCTTGGAGTTGTGCTGTGGCTGACCGCATGGTCGCTGTGCTGTCCGGTGGGCTCTCCCACGAACGCGAGGTCTCGATCCGCTCCGGCCGCCGCCTGTCGGCCGCCCTGCGGTCGGTCGGCCTCACCGTGGAGGAGTGGGACGCCGACGCCTCGTTGCTCGGCCGGCTGGGCTCGAACCGGCCGGACGCCGTCGTCGTCGCGCTGCACGGCGGTGAGGGCGAGAACGGGTCGGTGCAGGCGATCCTCGAGATGTTCGGGGTGCCGTACGTGGGCACGGACTCGCGGGCGTGCCGCCGGGCGTGGGACAAGCCGACGGCCAAGGCCGAGCTGGCCCGTGCCGGCCTGGCGACGCCGGAGTGGATCGTGCTGCCGCACGCCACGTTCCGGGAGTTGGGCGCCCGGCCCGTCCTCGACGCGATGGTGTCGACGCTCGGCCTGCCGCTGATGCTGAAGCCGGACCAGGGCGGGTCCGCGCTGGGCGCCCAGGTCGTCCGTGACGCGGCCGAGCTGCCGCCCGCGATGGTCGGGTGCCTGGCGTACGGGGACACCGTGCTGGCCGAGCAGTTCATCTCCGGCGTGGAGGTGGCCGTGTCGGTGGTCGACGGACCCGAGGGTCCGTACGCGCTGCCCGCGGTCGAGATCGTTCCGGAGAGCGGGGTGTACGACTACACCGCTCGGTACACGGCAGGACTGACGGACTTCCACGCGCCGGCTCGGTTGGACGCGGTCGCGGCCAAGGCGGTCGGTGAGCTCGCCGTCGCGGCGCACCGGTTGCTCGGGCTGCGGGACGTGTCGCGGACCGACGCCGTGGTGGCCGAGGACGGGACCGTCTACTTCCTCGAAGTGAACGTGTCACCGGGGCTGACCGAGACGTCGCTTCTGCCGATGGCCGTCGAGGCGGCGGGGCAGTCGTTGGGCGAGATCTACGCCGGGTTGATCGAGCGCGCTGTCGCTCGCTGATTTTCGCTTGTTCCGGGGCGGTGCCGACGCTGTCGGTGCCGCCCTTTTTTCGTATCGAAATAGGTGACGCCCCGTATCCTTGCGGATGCGGAGCGTCATCGTCACCGTGACATAAGGCCCTGGTGTGATCCTATGGGCCTACTCCGATGTCCGAATTGTCGTTTCCGGGCTCATCATGCCGATGATCCTTTGAAGATCGTCAACTGACCCGAACTCGACGACGATCCGGCCCTTCCGCTGCCCGAGTTCGACCTTCACGCGGGTGTCGAAGTTGTCGGAGAGGCGCTCGGCGAGCTCCTGCAGACCGGGCGCGTGCATCTGCTTGCGCGGGGCGGCCTTCTCCTTCTTCGGCTTCTCGTTCTTCGCGATGGTCACCGCTTCTTCGGTCGCGCGGACCGACATGCCCTCGGCGATGATCCGTGCGGCGAGGTCTTCCTGCGCGCCCGCGTCGTCCAGGCCGAGGAGCGCCCGCGCGTGGCCGGCGCTCAGCACACCCGCCGCGACCCGTCGCTGGACGGGGAGGGGGAGCTTCAGCAGCCGGATGGTGTTCGTGACGACGGGGCGGCTGCGGCCGATGCGGTCGGCGAGCTCCTCGTGCGTGACACCGAACTCCTCCAGCAACTGCTGGTAGGCCGCCGCCTCTTCGAGCGGGTTCAGCTGGACGCGGTGGATGTTCTCCAGCAGGGCGTCGCGCAGCATGTTGTCGTCGGCGGTCTGCCGCACGATGGCCGGGATCGTCTTCAGCCCGGCCTGCTGCGTGGCCCGCCACCGGCGCTCGCCCATGACGAGTTCGAACGTGTCCGCGGTCAGCTCGCGGACCACGATCGGCTGCATGAGCCCGAACTCCTTGATGGAGAACGAGAGCTCGTCGATCGCGTCCTGGTCGAACACCTGGCGCGGCTGCTTGGTGTTCGTCCTGATCGCGGTCACCGCGATCTCGCGGTACACCGCCCCCGCGACCTCACCGGCCGGCTGCTGCGGCGCGGACCTGGCGGCGGTCCCGTTGCCGACCGCCGCCGCGGGCCGAATGGTGCTCGGCGCACCGGCCGGCGGACCCTGGGGGATGAGTGCGGCCAGACCGCGCCCGAGTCCGCCCTTGCGCTGCTCCGTCATGCGCCCTCCCTCTGTGCCCCGCGGTGCGCGATCTCCTTGGCGGCGTCGAGGTAGCTCATCGACCCGCGCGAGCCCGGGTCGTACGTCAACACCGTCTGCCCGAATCCTGGTGCCTCGGAGACCTTCACGCTGCGCGGAATCACGGTCTTGAGGGCGACGTCGCCGAAGTGCCCACGCACCTCACTGGTCACCTGGTCCGCGAGCTTCGTGCGGCCGTCGTACATCGTGAGGAGGATCGTGGAGATCGCGAGGTCGGGGTTGAGGTGCTGCTGCACCAGCTCGATGTTGCGCAGCAGCTGGCTCAGACCCTCCAGCGCGTAGTACTCGCACTGGATGGGGATCAGCACCTCCTGCGCGGCGACCATCGCGTTGACGGTCAGCAGGCCGAGGCTCGGCGGGCAGTCGATGAAGACGTAGTCGGGCTGCAGCTGGTCGAGCGCCTCGGGGCTCAGCGCTTCCTTGAGCCGCGACTCGCGGGCCACCATCGAGACGAGCTCGATCTCGGCGCCGGCGAGGTCGATCGTCGCGGGCACGCAGTAGAGGTTCGGTGACGTCGGGCTGACCTGAGCCGCCTCGGCGATGGAGATCTCACCGATCAGCACCTCGTAGACGGACGGCGTGCCGCTGCGGTGCTCGACGGAGAGCGCCGTGCTGGCGTTGCCCTGCGGGTCGAGGTCGATCACGAGCGTCTTGAGCCCGTGGATGGCGAGCGCGGCGGCGAGGTTCACCGTGCTCGTCGTCTTGCCGACACCACCCTTCTGGTTGGCGACGGTGATCACCCGGCGATGGGTCGGGCGGGGGAGCAGTGACTCGTCGGGGTGCAGCACGCTTGCCGCACGAGCCGCCTCTTCTGCAATCGGGGTCCACACCACGGCGCTGTCATCTCCGTTGTTGGTCGGCTTGGCTTTGGGTTTGGAGGGCTTCGTTTCACGTGGAACATCGGCAGCCTGGAACTCCGGGTACACGCTCACCGATCTCTCCGCGTCTGGCGCTCCACGATGAGCACCGTCGTAGGCACCTCAAGTACGTCCGCTCCCACGACGACGACCCGCGGGTTCACGCCCCCGGCTTTGGCCACTGCGGCACCGTCGCGGTCCAGCTCTTCTGCAGCACGCTCACCCTTGAGCGCCACCATCCGTCCGCCGCCCTTCAGGAGCGGCAGGCACCACTTCGTCAGCTTCTCCAGCGGAGCCACCGCCCGCGCCGTGACCACGTCGCAGTTCAGCAGCTGCTTCCGGATCGGTCCCTCCTCGGCACGGCCGCGAAGGACCGTCACGTTGTCGAGGCTCAGCCGTTCCTTCACTTCCTCGAGCCACGCGACACGGCGCGCCATCGGCTCGAGGAGCGTGATCCTCAGATCAGGCCGCGCAACGGCCAGTGGAACCCCAGGCAACCCAGCGCCCGAGCCCACGTCGACGACCCGTTCGTTCTTCTCGAACAGCTCCTCGATCACCGCCGAGTTGAGCACGTGCCGTTCCCAAATCTTGTCGACCTCGCGGGGACCGATGAGTCCACGCTCGACGCCGTGCTCCTCCAGGAGCCTGACGAACTCGGCGGCACGCTCAACGTGCTCACCGAAGACGAGCTTCGCGTTGTCGGGCAACTCCCCGGCCATGTTCTCCGTCCGTGAGCGTTTCACGTGAAACCACGCGGCGGCGACGTTCCGGCGGCCGGTGGAAAAGCTGGCGAATGCCAGGGCACCATCATGACGGATCGACGGTGGGTGGCGCCAAATCCTGAGCGCCGTTTCACGTGAAACTTGGGGGAAAGTTGCTTCCGACTCTCTACACGGTGGACTGGGACGGGCCCGCGTCGTTTCGACGATGGCTCATCCGGCCGGCGGCGCGTTGCTGGAGGGGAAGGCGCAGGGGTTGCGCCGACTCGGGGTCGACGTGCTGGTGTCCGCTCAGACCGATTCGGAACGGGTCGAGTGCGACCTCGTGGATCAGGAGCGGGTGGTGGTGGCGGCCGGGTTGCGGTACGTGTGCTTGCCGATTGCGGATCGGTCGGTGCCTGATGTGGATGCGGCTGTGGCTGTTGTGGGTGGGGTGCATGCGCTGTATCGGCGTGGGGCGCATGTGGTGTTCCACTGCTGGGCTGGGATTGGGCGGTCTTCGTTGTTGGCCGGGTTGTTGTTGGGGATGGAGGGGGTGGAGCCGGAGGAGGCTTGGCGGTTGATCTCGGCGGCTCGGGGGTTTCCTGTTCCGGACACGGGGGAGCAGGAGGAGTGGTTGGCCGACTGGTGGGCTGCGCGGGGGTAGCTGAGGGCTTCTGGTTTCACGTGGAACGTCGGCTTGAGGTGCGTTGGTGCGTTGCGTTCCAGCGGAGGGGTCACCGAACGCGGTCCGGTCACGTTGGAAGGGTGGTCGCCTTGAGTCGTGACGAGCCGGTGCCGGTCATCGCCGCTTCACGACGATCGCGATTGGGGCTGAGTCACCACCGCTTGCCCGGGAGCGCTAGGCAGGGACGCCTCGGCTTCGCCATTGCCGTTGATGGGGGTGGCTCGCCTTCGGCGTTACCCGTGACGGGCGGGGGAGAGGGTTGCCGGGTTGGTCGAGTGGCTGCGCGTCGGTTCGCGCGTCTCACCGGTCCGCCCCCACACCGCGCACGCCGGATCGCCCAGCCCGACCGCTCCGCCCGACCAATCGCGCTCGCCGTTCCGTCTCGCCGTTTCAACCACCCGTTCCGCCCTGCCGCTCCCTCCCTCCCATTCCGTCCCGCCGTCCCGGTCAACTCACCGCTCCCTCCCTGCCACTCCGCCACCCAGCCCGCCGCCACCCAGCCTCAAACCTTCCGCCCCCGTCCGCCCGCCCTCACTTCACTCACCTCGGGCCCCGCAGCTTCGGCGCCCATCCCCGCCCCGCTCCCTCACCATCGCCCGGTACACCTCGCCCCCGCTCCACGCCCCACACCTCTCCTACCGCGCCGCCGTTCCTCGCCGTCCCGCCCACCCGCGCCAGCGCGCGCGAGGTCGTCCCGTCTCACCCCTCGCCCAGCCGCCGTGTCCCTCCTGGCTCGGGACAGCGAACGGCCCCTGGTTCCGGTGGAACCAGGGGCCGTTGGTGCTGCGGTGCCGGTTACGGCTTCGGGAAGATGATGACCCGTCGCTGCGGCTCCTCGCCCTCGCTCTCGCTGTGCACGCCTGCCACCGAGGCGACGGCGTCGTGGACGACCTTGCGCTCGAACGGGGTCATCGGGTGCAGGCGGGCGCGCTCGCCGGAAGCGACCACCTTTTCTGCGGTGGAGCGGCCCAGTTCGGCCAGTTCGGCTCGGCGGCCTGCTCGCCACTGGGCGATGTCCAGCATGAGGCGGGAGCGGACTCCCGTTTCCTGCTGGACTGCCAGGCGGGTGAGTTCCTGGAGCGACTCGAGGACGTTGCCTCGGGGACCCACCAGCTTGGCGAGGTCTTCGCCGCCGTCGATGCTGACGATGGCCCGGCCGCTCTCCACGTCCAGGTCGATGTCGCCGTCGTAGTCGAGCAGGTCGAGCAGGCGCTCGAGGTAGTCGCCCGCGATGTCGCCTTCCTGGACGAGCAGGTCCTCGGTCTTGCTCTGCGACTGGGGCTCGGCCTCGGCCGTGGTCTCGGACTCGGCTGCGGCCTCCGACGACGCCTCCACGTCGTCGGTCGCCTGCAAGGTCTCCGACACGATGTCTCCTCTCCGGGGCAACGCCCGAAATCAGCGGCGCTTCTTGCTGCCCGGCTTCTTGCTGGTGGATCGACCTGGGGTCAGGCCGGGGATCTCGGTGTTGGCGGTGCCGTTGGTGGCGTCCGCCGACGGGGACGCGGCCTTCGGTGCGCCGCTCGGGCCCGCGGTCGGCATGCGCTTGGCGCCGTTGGCCGGCTTGGCTCCGGGGGCGGGCTTCTTCGGGTTGACCGGCTTCGCGCCCGGCTTCGGGGCGAGGGCCTGGCGGGTCTCGACGGCCGTGGCCTTCTTCTCCTCTTCCTCGGCGTCGATGCGCTTGTAGACGAAGTGCTGCTGGCCGAGGGTCCAGGCGTTGTTGGACAGCCAGTACAGCAGGATCGCGACCGGGAAGAAGAAACCGCCGGCGAGGACGCCCAGGGGGAAGATCCAGAGCGTCAGCTTGTTCATGATGGCCGTCTGCGGGTTGTCCAGCGCGGCCTGGTTCTGGCGGGCGACCGAGTGGCGGGCCGTGAAGTGGGTCGCGATGGACGCCACGATCATCAGCGGCACCGACACGAGGATGACGTTCAGGCGCTCGGTGCCGAACTGCGCGAGCTGGTCGGACGGCATCGTGATGAACGTCGAGAGGTTCGTGCCGAAGAGCTTGGCGTTGACGAACGAGTCGACGCCCTGCTTGTCGAAGAAGTAGACCTCGCCCCAGCCGGGCTTGAACGAGCGCAGCACGTGGAACAGACCGATGAACACCGGGATCTGCACCAGCATCGGCAGGCAGCCGCCGAGCGGGTTGACGCCGTGCTCGGACTGCAGCTTCTGCATCTCCTGCGCCTGGCGCTGGCGGTCGTTCGGGTACTTCTTCTTGATCTTCTGCATCTCCGGCGCGAACTCCTGCATCCGCCGCATGGAGCGCACCTGGCCGACGAACGGCTTGAAGAGGATGGCGCGGAGGGTGAAGACCAGGAAGATCACGGCCAGCGCCCAGGCGAACCCGCTCGCCTCACCGAAGACCTTGCCGAACACCCAGTGCCAACACCACAAGATGAAGGACACCGGGTAGTAGATGAAGTTGAGCACGGGAGCTACTCCTCGGTGGATACGTCGGGGACCTGCCGCCTCGGCGGAACGGGGTCCAGGCCTCCAGGGTGCCAGGGTCCGCAGCGCAGCAACCGGCGGATGGTCAGCCAGGTTCCTCGCAGCGCACCGTGGACGGTCAACGCCTCCACCGCGTATGCGCTGCAGCTGGGGTAGAAGCGACAGGTCGGTGGCAGCAGCGGCGAGATGAACTTCCGGTAGAAGTGCACCGGCAGCAGCGCGACCTTCGCGGGCAACGTGGTCATCGCAGCACCTTGCGCAGGGCGGAAGAGAAGTCGGCGGCGAGCTCTGAGCTCGACGCCTCGGCTGCTGGTGCCAACGCCCGCACCACGACGAGAGTTCCCGGCGGCAGCTCTTCCAGTGCCGGGCGGACGACGTGGCGCAGGCGACGGTAGACGCGGTGGCGGACCACCGAGTTGCCAACTGCCTTGCTCACGACGAAGCCCACCTTGGACGAATCCAAGGTGGGCACGTCGGGCTTCAAGACGTGGACGACCAACCGGGGTCGTCCGGCGCGGCGGCCTCGGCGGACCACCAGGCCGAAGTCCTGGCTGCGGGTGAGCCGGGCGGCCGGTGGTAGCACGACGACGCTGCGCTTACCAGCCGCTGTCAGGCGGACAGAGTGGCACGGCCCTTGCTGCGGCGCGCGGCCAGAATGGCGCGGCCGGCGCGGGTCCGCATGCGCAGCCGGAAGCCGTGCGTCTTCGCGCGGCGGCGGTTGTTGGGCTGGAAGGTGCGCTTACCCTTGCTCACGGTCGGTCTCCCGGTGCTTCACTGCTGACAAAGCCTGTGTGGTCGTCCCCGACGGCAGTGGACGTAGGCGCGCAAAAGGCGCCCGTCGCAAGCGGGAGACTCGTACGAGGGTACGCATGCCCGGGTGCGCCGACCAAATCGGGGTGGCCGAGGCCACGTCTTGTGACGCGTGCCGGGCCTTGTTACCGTTCGTCCTTCGCGCGTGCCGGATCTGGCGTGGGAGCCGCCATCTGACCGGCAACACAACGCACCTTTTAGTGCACAGTTGTGGATAACTCTGTGGATACCTCTATTCTCCGTGTCCACATGTGGAGTCTTGGGCTCCGGCGGAGGGGAGGGGAGCGCGGAGGTGTCGAACCAGCAGGTCGATCTTGGTCTCGTGTGGGCCGAGGTGGTGCAGGAGCTCGCCACGAGCCACCTGTCCCCTCAGCAGCGCGCGTGGATGAGGGTCACCCGTCCCATCGGTTTGCTGGACGGAACGGCACTGCTCGCTGCTCCCAGCGACTTCGCGAAAGAGGCGATCGAACGCGCGCTGCGCGACCCGATCACCGACGCGCTGTCCCGCAGGCTCGGCCGCTCGGTCTCCCTCGCGGTGAAGGTCGACTCGCCGGAACCGGTGAGCCCCGTCGTGAGCCCGCCGACCACACCGATCTCGATGCACGCGATCCAGGCCGCCCAGGCGGCTCAGGTCGTCCAGCCCGTGGCGCCGGTCGTCCCCGCGATCCCCGTCGTCGGCAACGGCGACACGCCCGGCCCCGTGATCACGGACGACCCGGCCCTCGACGGCGGTGAGGAAGAGGTCGACGAGGCCGGCGACGCGCTTGCGGCCGTCTCCGAGATCTGGCCGACGTTCAACACGGCCAACACCGCGGGCGGGATGGCGCCGAACGCGAACCTCCCGTACACGAGGCCGGCGAACCCGTCGCCGTCGCAGACCCGGCTGAACGAGAAGTACAACTTCGACACGTTCGTCATCGGCGCCTCGAACCGGTTCGCGCACGCCGCGGCCGTCGCGGTGGCCGAGGCTCCCGCCCGTGCGTACAACCCGCTCTTCATCTGGGGTGAGAGCGGCCTCGGCAAGACGCACCTGCTGCACGCCGTCGGGCACTACGCCCAGCGCCTGTTCCCCGGCATGCGCGTGCGGTACGTGTCGACCGAGGAGTTCACCAACGACTTCATCAACTCGCTGCGCGACGACCGCAAGGTCGCCTTCCAGCGCCGCTACCGGGACATCGACGTCCTCCTCGTGGACGACATCCAGTTCCTGGAGGGCAAGGAAGGCACGCAGGAGGAGTTCTTCCACACGTTCAACACGCTCCACAACACGAACAAGCAGATCGTGGTGTCGAGCGACCGGCCGCCCAAGCGGCTGGAGACGCTGGAGGACCGCCTGCGCACGCGCTTCGAGTGGGGTCTGATCACGGACATCCAGCCGCCCGAGCTGGAGACCCGGATCGCGATCCTGCGCAAGAAGGCGGCCCAGGACCGGCTCGCGGCCCCGGCCGAGGTGCTCGAGTTCATCGCCGCCCGCATAGAGCGGAACATCCGCGAGCTCGAAGGCGCGCTCATCCGCGTGACGGCGTTCGCGTCGCTCAACCGCCAGCCGGTCGACGTCCAGCTCGCCGAGATCGTGCTGCGCGACCTGATCCCGGACTCGCACGCGCCGGAGATCACCGCCCCGATGATCATGGCGGTCACCGCGGAGTTCTTCGGGGTGTCGATCGACGACCTGTGCGGCCCCGGCAAGACGAAGGCGCTCGCGCAGGCGCGGCAGATCTCCATGTACCTGTGTCGCGAGCTGACGGACCTGTCGCTGCCGAAGATCGGCCAGACGTTCGGCGGCCGCGACCACACGACGGTCATGCACGCGGACAAGAAGATCCGCAAGGAGATGGCCGAGCGCCGGCGCATCTACGACCAGGTGCAGGAGCTGACGTCGCGCATCAAGCAGCGCGCCCGCCACACTCCCTGATCCACCCGGGTAGCCACGAAGGGGTCCTCCACCGCGGAGGGCCCCTTCTTCATTCGCGCCCGGGGACGGCGAACGGATGCGGGCGGGCGCCCCGGACGGGACCGGGCGGCTCGCCGGCGAACACCTGGGGGCGGTCGGCGGGCCGGGACCGAGCACCTGGGGACGCGGCGACCGCCCGACGGCGAGCACCCGGGGACGCGGCCGCGGTTCGGACGCGAGCACCCGGGGAGCGGTTCGGCGATGACATGGGGATACATCAGTACGTGCGGCGCCAACCACCACCACGAGCGACGCACGGACCCGGGTAAACGAGGCGCGATCGCCCGCCCGGCGAAGCTTTCTGTTCGCCCCAGGCACTCGAAGGGGTGGGGACAACTGGAAAAGTCTGTGGCCCCGGCCACGATCTGGCCACGGAAGCCTGTTGAACACCCGGGTACAACTGGCCCGCACCCGGGGACGCACCCGGGGACAACTGTGGACGATCTGTGGACCGAGACCTGTGCACAACTGGCTGTCCCCGGGTGCGCCGATCTGTCCCCGGGTGCCATCCCCCCTTTGTCCCCATGGTGGGTGACACGCTGACCTGCGGGTTCAACGTCTGTCCCCACAATCCACAGCCCTTACTGTTACTGCTGTTGGTTCTCTTCTAGGAAGAACTCAAAAGCAAAACAGCGGGGGATGGTTCCCGGGGATCGGTGCCCGAACCCCGAAGTGACGGGAAGGGCCAGGACGCTCTAACGTGGTTGCTCCGCACCTCGGGTAGCCGAGGGTCGAGGCTCCCCTGACCCCCACTGGCACGTTGTCGTGGATGGGCTTGTCGACTGTCGAGGAAAGGACGCCTCATGAAGATCCGCGTCGAACGCGACGGCCTGGCCGACGCTGTCGCCTGGGTCGCTCGCAGCCTTCCGTCCCGTCCGCCGGTTCCCGTGCTGGGCGGCGTGCTGCTCGACGCGGAGTCCGACGACTCGCTGACGGTCTCCGGGTTCGACTACGAGGTCTCCGCCCAGGTCGGTGTCCCCGCGACGATCGCCGACGGCGGCCGCGCGCTGGTCTCCGGGCGTCTTCTCGCCGACATCACCAAGGCGCTCCCGAACCACCCCGTCGAGATCGCGGTCGACGGCGCTCGCATGATGATCAGCTGTGGCAGCGCCAGGTTCAGCCTCCCGACGATGCCGGTCGAGGACTACCCGGCCCTGCCGTCGATGCCGCAGTTGATCGGCGAGCTGCCCGGCGAGGTCTTCGGCGAGGCGGTCAGCCAGGTCGCCGTCGCGGCCGGCAAGGACGACACGCTCCCGATGCTGACCGGCGTCCGCGTCGAGATCGGCGAGGGCAAGCTGACCCTCGTCGCGACCGACCGGTTCCGCCTGGCGATGCGCGAGTTCCCGTGGGAGCCCGACGCGTCCCTCGGCGAGGTCGCCGTCCTGGTTCCCGCCCGCACCCTGGGCGACGCGGCCAAGACTCTCGGCTCCGGCGGCAGCAAGGTCGAGATGTCGCTCGCCGCCAACGACGGACTGCTCGGCCTGTCGGGCTCCGGCAAGCGGACCACCACCCGCCTGCTCGACGCCGACTTCCCGAAGTACCGCCAGCTGCTGCCCTCCGAGCACTCGGCCGCGGCGATCATCGACATCGACGCGCTGCAGCAGGCGATCAAGCGCGTGTCGCTCGTCGCCGAGCGCGGTACGCAGGTGCGCCTCGAGTTCGTCGACGGCGGTCTGCGCCTGTCGGCCGGTGGCGACGACGAGGGCTCGGCCGAGGAAGAGCTCCCGGTCGAGTACACCGGCGACCCGGTGACCATCGCGTTCAACCCGGGCTACCTGCTCGACGGCCTCGGTGCCGTCCGCACGCAGAAGGTCCACTTGTCCTTCACCACACCCAGCCGACCGGCGCTGCTCAAGCCGGTGGACGAGGATGGGAACGTGGCGCCGGGCTACCTGTACCTGCTGATGCCCGTTCGCCTTCCCGGCTGAGAAAACCCTTACCGGGGAACAGAAACGTAGTAGGGGAGAACACCGTGCAGCTCGGACTCGTCGGCCTCGGCAAGATGGGTTTCAACATGCGCGAGCGGGTGCGCAGGGCCGGTCACGAGGTGATCGGCTACGACCGCAACCCGGAGGTCACCGACTCGGAGTCGTTGGCGGACATGGTGTCCAAGCTCGAGGCTCCGCGCGTGGTGTGGGTGATGGTGCCCGCGGGCGACATCACCAGGAACACGGTGAAGGAGCTGTCCGAGCTGCTGTCGCCCGGTGACCTCGTCATCGACGGCGGCAACTCCAAGTTCACCGACGACCGCATCCACGCGGACCTGTTGGCGGAGAAGGAGATCGGCTACGTCGACGCTGGCGTGTCCGGTGGCGTGTGGGGCCTCGAGAACGGCTACGCGCTGATGGTCGGCGGCGACGCGCAGCACGTCGAGCAGGCGATGCCGATCTTCGACGCGCTGCGTCCGGAGGGTCCGCGCGAGGAAGGTTTCGCGCACGCGGGCAAGGTCGGCGCCGGCCACTACTCGAAGATGGTCCACAACGGCATCGAGTACGGCCTGATGCAGGCGTACGCCGAGGGCTTCGAGCTGCTCGACAAGACCGACGTCGTCGACAACGTGCCCGCGGTCATCTCGGCCTGGCAGCGCGGCACCGTCGTGCGGTCGTGGCTGCTCGACCTGCTGGTGCGCGCGCTGGAGTCCGACCCGGAGCTCGACGACCTGCGCGGGTACGTCGAGGACTCGGGCGAGGGCCGGTGGACCGTCGAGGAGGGCATCAACAACGCGGTGCCGCTCCCGGTGATCTCCGCAGCGCTCTTCGCGCGGTTCCAGTCCCGGCAGGAGGACTCGCCGGCGATGCGTGCCGTCGCGGCGCTGCGCAACCAGTTCGGCGGCCACTCGGTGCACCTCGCCGGTCCGTCGTCCGGCGGCGGCAGCACCCAGGGCTAACGAGTGCACGTCAGACATCTCCAGGTCAGCGACTTCCGTTCGTGGAAGCTCGCCGACCTGGAGCTCGAGCCCGGCGCGTCGGTGCTCGTCGGCCGCAACGGCCAGGGCAAGACGAACCTGGTCGAGGCGATCGGGTACGTGGCGACGCTGGCGTCGCACCGGGTTTCCAGCGACGCGCCGCTGATCAGACATGGCGCCCAGCGCGCCGTGGTGCGGGCAGCCGTGGTCAACGACGACCGCGAGCTGCTCGTGGAACTGGAGATCACCGCGGGCAAGTCGAACCGGGCCCGTATCAACCGGGGCCCGGTGCCGCGCACGCGCGACGTGCTCGGGATCCTGCGGACGGTGTTGTTCGCACCGGAGGACCTCTCCCTGGTGAGGGGCGATCCGAGCGATCGGCGGAGGTTCCTCGACGAGATGCTCGTGTTGCGCGCACCGCGTTATGCCGGTGTGCGCAGCGATTACGACCGCGTGTTGAGGCAGCGCAGCGCGTTGTTGAAGACGGTGAAGCACTCGCGGTCGGCGGACCTCTCGACGCTCGACGTCTGGGACGGGCACCTCGCCCAGCACGGCGCGGAGCTGCTGGCCGCGCGGTTGAAGCTGGTCCGCGACATGGCGGATCACGTGACCTCGGCTTACGCGGAGGTCGCACCGGAGTCCCGTCCGGCGCTCATCTCGTACCGGTCGAGCGTCGGCGATCTGCCCGAGGACAGGGAGAGCATCGAGGACCTGCTGCTGGCGGAGCTCGACCGGGTGCGGAAGCAGGAGATCGAACGCGGCGTGTGCCTCGTCGGTCCGCACCGGGACGACCTGGACCTGACGCTCGGTGAACTCCCCGCGAAGGGCTACGCCAGTCACGGAGAGTCATGGTCCTTCGCGCTCGCCCTGCGGCTCGGAGGCTACGAGCTGATGCGTGTCGACGGCATCGAACCGGTGCTCGTGCTGGACGATGTCTTCGCGGAGCTCGACCGCGGCCGGCGGCAGCAGCTGGCCAAGGTGGCCGCCGCCGCCGAGCAGGTGCTGATCACCGCGGCGGTGGCGGAGGACGTTCCGGACGAGCTGAGCGGTGCCCGGTTCGAGGTCCACGGCGGGGAGGTGCGACGTGTCTGACTCAGGGACTGACTCTGGGGGTTCGAAGCCCCCACATGTAGCTCGATCGGGTGTGTCCGCCCACACATCTGGGGACAAGTCTGTGGATGGTGTGGATAACTCCGTCACAAATCCGGACTTGTCCACAGGTTCATTCACACCTGAGGGTGAGCCACTGAAGGGTTCGGACCTCGCGCGGGCTGCTCTGGAGGCCGCGAAGGCCAGTGCGAAGGCCCGCGGACGGGTGCCCGGCAGCAAGTCGAAGGGCCGTCCGGTCAACCGCAGCCGGCGTCGCTGGTCCGGTCCGGGGCCCGACGACCGCGACCCCCAGCCGCTCGGGCGGATCGCGTCCAGGATCGCGGCGGACCGCGGCTGGGTCGAGCAGCTCCAGGGTGGCCAGGTCTTCGGTCGTTGGGCAAAATTGGTGGGAGAGGACGTCGCCGAGCACGCGAAACCGATCGCGCTCAGTGACGGGGAACTGACGGTCCAGGCGTCGTCGACGGCGTGGGCCACCCAGCTGCGCCTCCTGCAGCGCGAGCTGATCAAGCGCATCGCCGCGGGCGTCGGCCACGGCATCGTCAAACGGCTCAAGATCAAGGGTCCGGACGCTCCGAATTGGCGACACGGCCCCAGGCACGTTCCTGGGCGCGGTCCGCGTGACACCTACGGGTGAGGCTGCCTCAAGCGCTCAGCGGCCGTTCTGTGGCTCAATGAGCGTTCACCTGCGGATTTGAACCCCCTTTTCAGCCGTCCTGACCCGTCTTGAGCCGGGAGAGGGCGTCTGTGACTGATTCAAAGGTGTCCTTGGGCCCTTTCTGTCGGGGTGGCCCGGTAGAATCACAGGAGCGTCACCCATCACCGTGCGGCTCGCCCGCATCAGCGAGGAGACTCCAGGCCCGTGTCAGCGAAGAAGAATGAGTACGACGCGTCCTCGATCACCGTCCTCGAGGGTCTCGAGGCAGTGCGCAAGAGGCCGGGTATGTACATCGGCTCGACCGGCGAGCGCGGTCTGCACCACCTGGTCCAGGAGGTCGTGGACAACTCGGTCGACGAGGCGATGGCCGGCTACGCGACGACGGTCGACGTCACCCTGCTGGCCAACGGCGGCGTCCGGGTCATCGACGACGGTCGTGGCATCCCGACCGGCATCCACCCCGTCGAGGGAGTGCCGACCGTCGAGGTCGTCATGACCAAGCTGCACGCGGGCGGCAAATTCGACAGCGACTCCTACGCGGTGTCCGGCGGTCTGCACGGCGTCGGCATCTCCGTGGTCAACGCGCTGTCGACCGCCGTCGAACTGGAGATCAAGAACGCCGGCTACGTCTGGACCCAGCGCTACGAGGGCTCGAAGCCCGCGTACGCGCTGAAGCAGATCGAGCCGACCACGGAGACGGGCACGTCCGTCACGTTCTGGGCCGACCCGGAGATCTTCGAGACCACCGAGTACAACGTCGAGACGATCGCACGCCGCCTGCAGGAGATGGCGTTCCTCAACAAGGGGATCACGATCATCCTGCGCGACGAGCGGGTCTCGGCGGAGGACGAGGAGGCCGACGCCGAGGGCCACAAGGCCGCGGTGAAGGAGCGCACCTTCCACTACCCGGGTGGTCTGGAGGACTTCGTCCGCCACATCAACCACACGCGCGAGGCCGTGCACCAGAAGGTGATCGGCTTCGAGGCGCAGGGGGAGGACCTCCAGGTCGAGGTCGCGATGCAGTGGAACACGGGCTACACGGCCTCGGTCTACACCTTCGCGAACACGATCAACACGCACGAGGGCGGCACGCACGAAGAGGGCTTCCGCGCCGCGTTGACGCGTGTCGTCAACGAGTACGCGCGCGAGAAGAAGCTGCTCAAGGAGAAGGACGCCAACCTCACCGGTGACGACATCCGCGAGGGTCTCGCGGCGATCATCTCGGTGAAGTTGAAGGAGCCCCAGTTCGAGGGCCAGACGAAGACCAAGCTGGGCAACAGCGAGGCGAAGTCGTTCGTGCAGAAGTCGACGAACGAGCACCTGGCCGACTGGTTCGAGCGCCACCCCAACGAGGCCAAGACGATCGTCACCAAGTCGGTGTCGTCGGCGCAGGCCCGCATCGCCGCCCGCAAGGCCCGCGAACTGGTGCGCCGCAAAGGCGCGCTGGACATCGGCGGCCTGCCCGGCAAGCTGAAGGACTGCCGCTCGACGGAGCCGGAGCGCTGCGAGCTCTACATCGTCGAGGGTGACTCCGCAGGCGGCTCGGCCAAAGAAGGCCGGGACTCCATGTACCAGGCCATCCTGCCGATCCGCGGCAAGATCATCAACGTCGAGAAGGCGCGCATCGACCGCGTCCTCAAGAACACCGAGGTCCAGTCGCTGATCACGGCGCTCGGCACCGGCATCCACGACGAGTTCGACCTCACCAAGCTGCGCTACCACAAGATCGTGCTGATGGCCGACGCCGACGTCGACGGCCAGCACATCCGCACGCTGCTGCTCACGCTGCTGTTCCGCTTCATGCAGCCGCTCATCGAGCACAACCACGTCTACCTCGCGCAGCCGCCGCTGTACAAGATCAAGTGGCAGCGCGCGGAGCCGGAGTACGTCTACTCCGACCGCGAGCGCGACGCCGTGATCAAGGCCGGCATCGAGAGCGGCAAGAGGCTCGGCAAGGACGACAACATCCAGCGGTACAAGGGTCTCGGTGAGATGAACGCCGAGGAGCTGTGGGAGACCACGATGGACCCGTCCAACCGGATCCTGCGGCAGGTCACCATGGACGACGCGGCCACCGCCGACGAGCTGTTCAGCGTGCTCATGGGCGAGGACGTCGAGGCACGCCGTTCGTTCATCACCCGCAACGCCAAGAGCATCAAGTTCCTGGACATCTGATTCCGGCTTGGTTTCTGGGCACCCTGGCGTTTCTGGCGAGTAAGGAAAGAGAACAGTGACCGAGACGACTCTGCCGCCGGACCACGACCGCATCGAGCCGGTCGAGATCCAGCAGGAGATGCAGAACTCGTACATCAACTACGCGATGTCCGTCATCGTGGGTCGTGCGCTGCCGGACGTGCGCGACGGGCTGAAGCCCGTCCACGTCCGCGTTCTGTACTCGATGTTCGACTCCGGCTTCCGTCCCGACCGCGGCTTCAACAAGTGCGCGCGCGTCGTCGGCGACGTGATGGGCAACTACCACCCGCACGGTGACTCGGCGATCTACGACGCGTTGGTGCGTCTCGCCCAGCCGTGGGCGCTGCGCTACCCGTTGATCCAGGGCCAGGGCAACTTCGGCTCGCCGGGCAACGACCCCGCCGCCGCCATGCGGTACACGGAGTGCCGGCTCTCCCCGCTGGCCATGCACATGCTGGCCGACATCGAGGAAGAGACCGTCGACTTCCGCGACAACTACGACGGCCGCATCCAGGAGCCGGTCGTCCTCCCGTCGCGCATCCCGAACCTGCTGATCAACGGCAGCTCGGGCATCGCGGTCGGCATGGCGACCAACATCCCGCCGCACAACCTCCGCGAGGTGGCGGACGCGGTGGTGTGGGCGCTCGACAACCACGAGGCCTCCGACGAGGAGACCCTCGAGGCCATGATCGCCAGGATCAAGGGCCCGGACTTCCCGACGTACGGCCAGATCCTCGGCACCTCCGGCATCGAGGACGCGTACCGCACCGGCCGCGGCTCGGTCCGCATGCGCGCGGTCGTCGAGATGGACGAGGACGCCAAGGGCCGCACGATCCTGGTCGTCACCGAGCTGCCGTACCAGGTGAACCCGGACAACCTGGTCGAGAACATCGCCTCGCTCGTGCGCGACGCGAAGCTCACCGGCATCTCGAACATCGCCGACGAGTCGAACCGCCGCATCGGCATGCGCATCGTGATCACGCTCAAGCGCGACGCGGTGGCCAAGGTCGTGCTGAACAACCTCTACAAGCACACCCAGCTGCAGTACTCGTTCGGCGTCAACATGCTGGCGCTGGTCGACGGCGTGCCGCGCACGCTGCGGATCGACCAGATGATCCGCCACTACGTGAAGCACCAGATCGAGGTCATCCAGCGGCGGACCAGGTTCCGCCTGCGCAAGGCTGAGGAGCGCGCGCACATCCTGCGCGGCCTGGTGAAGGCGCTCGACCACCTCGACGAGGTGATCGCGCTGATCCGCCGGTCCGAGACGCCGGACATCGCGCGCTCGGGCCTGATGGAGCTCCTCGCGGTCGACGAGATCCAGGCCAACGCGATCCTGGAGATGCAGCTCCGCCGGCTCGCCGCCCTGGAGCGCCAGAAGATCATCGACCAGTTGGCCGAGATCGAGCTCGAGATCGCCGACCTCAAGGACATCCTCGAGAAGCCCGAGCGGCAGCGGAAGATCGTCCGCGACGAGCTCACGGCGATCGTGGAGAAGTTCGGCGACGACCGCCGCACGAAGATCATCCCGTTCGACGGCGACGTGTCCATGGAGGACCTGATCGCGGTCGAGGACGTGGTCGTCACGATCACGCGCACCGGCTACGCCAAGCGCACCAAGACCGACCTGTACCGGGCGCAGAAGCGCGGCGGCAAGGGCGTTCAGGGCGCGCAGCTCAAGCAGGACGACATCGTCGCGCACTTCTTCGTGTGCTCGACGCACGACTGGATCCTGTTCTTCACGAACAAGGGCCGGGTGTACCGCACGAAGGCGTACGAACTGCCCGAGGCGAACCGCAACGCCCGCGGCCAGCACGTCGCGAACCTCCTCGCCTTCCAGCCGGACGAGGAGATCGCGCAGGTCATCCAGATCAAGAACTACGACGTGTCGCCGTACCTGGTGCTCGCCACCCGGAAGGGTTTGGTCAAGAAGTCCAAGTTGTCGGACTTCGATTCCAACCGATCGGGTGGACTTATCGGCATCAACCTCCGCGAGGACGACGAGCTGGTCGGCGCCGTCCTGTGCTCGGCGGACGACGACCTGCTCATGGTGTCGGCCGACGGCCAGTCGATCCGCTTCCACGCCACCGACGACGTGCTGCGCCCCATGGGCCGGGCCACGTCAGGCGTGCAGGGCATGCGGTTCAACGCCGATGACGAGCTGCTTTCCGTCGGTGTCGTCCAAGAAGGTCTGTTCGTTTTGGTCGCGACGGACGGTGGGTACTCGAAGCGAACGCCCATCGAGGACTACCCGGTCCAGGGGCGTGGCGGCAAGGGTGTGCTGACCATTCAGCACGACCGCCGACGTGGCAGGCTGGTCGGAGCGCTCATCGTCGACGTGGACGACGAGCTCTACGCCATCACCTCGACCGGCGGGGTCATCAGGACCAAGGCCGAGCAGGTGCGCAAGGCTGGACGGCAGACGAAGGGCGTGCGGCTGATGAACCTCGGCGAGAGCACCACTTTGATCGCCGTCGCACGCAACGCGGACGAGCCCAGCGACGTCACTAACGGTGAGACGTCTGTCGCGGAGGACTCTGCCGCCGACCAGGCAGCCACCCCCACCGACTCGGCCGAGTAGCCGGAATCGCTAGCGAGAGGTCAAGGACAAGCTCGTGACTCCACCCGAGAACCGCGAAGGTCGGGACGCGGACAAGACCGCCGTGATCACCAAACCGACTCCCCAGAAGTCCGCGAGCAAGCCCGCGGAGAAGGCGGATTCGGCAGCGGCCTCCGGTTCCTCGGGTGGAACCGCGCAGGACAAGACCAAGCCCGTGTCGGCGGAGAAGGCGGCGGAGGCCGCCGCGCCGGCCCAGGAGAAGCCGGCCGAGAAGGCCGCGGCCACCCCGGTCGAGGAGAAGACGGTGTCGATCGACACCCCGCCGACTCCCGCTCCGACCGCCGCAGCCACTCCCGCCCCCACCGCCGACGAACCTGTCGTCGTCTCGGCGCCGCCGCCCTGGCAGCGCGTGACGAACGACACGGAGGCCGGCCAGCACGACGCGACCGAGACGTACACGGCTCCGGCCGCGCCGCCCGTTCCGTCCGAGCCGGCCCCGGCCTTCCCGCAGACCGACCCGGACACCGTCAAGGTGCAGAAGCCGGTGGTCACGGGCTCGGCGGTGCCCGCGGGTCTCGGCAGCAGCCGGACGTCGGTGAACCTCGGCAACGGCGGTGCCCGTCCCGCCGCGTCCACGCCGTCGGCCCGCCGCCCCGGTCGCGGCCCGCGCCGCGCCTCGCTGCAGGTGAAGCGCGTCGACCCGTGGTCGGTGCTCAAGCTCGCCCTGGTGCTCGGCGTCGCGCTGTTCTTCGTCTGGCTCGTGGCGGTCGGCGTGCTCTACGGCGTGCTGCACGGCATGGGCGTCTGGGACAAGATCAACAGCACCGCGAACGACCTGCTCCAGGCCAACGAGCCGGGCGAACCGCTGATCAGCGCCGGCCGCGTGTTCGGCGTCTCGGCGATCATCGGTGCCGTCAACATCGTGCTGTTCACGGCCCTCGCGACCGTGGGCGCGTTCGTCTACAACGTGTCGGCGGATCTGGCCGGTGGCTTGGAGTTGACGCTCTCCGAGCGAGAGTGACCCCCGATTTGGGAGCGGCGAGGACGATCCTGTAAGGTTCTCCTCGTCGCCCCGAGCGGGTGACAGTTGATCGAGGGCCTATAGCTCAGGCGGTTAGAGCGCTTCACTGATAATGAAGAGGTCGGAGGTTCAAGTCCTCCTAGGCCCACTCGATTCGAAACTCTCTCGAATCACTATCTCGATTCTGTCCGGATGCGAGTTCCGGAGCCCCGGCTGGAGACCCACAAAGCCTGTAGGCTGGTCCGGTAGGTCGGGGCACAACTGTCTTTGGAGGGGTTCAGAGTGGCTAAGAAGATCATCGCACTCGTCGTGGTCGCCGGTGCGGTCCTGTTCTTCGTGAAGCGCAGCCGTTCGGCCAAGGCCGACGCGGACCTGTGGCGCGAGGCCACCGCTCCCACCGACTGATCTTCGCTCTGACGGGTGGTTCACCACCCTCAGGCTCGGGGACGTAGCTCAATTGGCAGAGCACCGCCTTTGCAAGGCGGGGGTTAGGGGTTCGATTCCCCTCGTCTCCACGGTGCACACATCTCGGGCCGGGTGGCTCCGCATTTCGCGGAACCAGCCGGCCCGAGTCAGTTCCAGGTCATCGGTCCGCGAAGCGGAGCGTGTCGGCGCAGGCGGGCCCAGCGGCGCGAGGAAGCGGCCGGAGCAGGGCGCAGCGCTGACGGGGTGTGTGCAATGGCTCGGCTGAACAAGTCCGTTCTCGTCGACGCGCTGTCAGGAAAACAGGAGTGCGTTCTCGCGGTATCGCTCACGATCCTGCACCTGGGAACAGGCCTGTCGTATTCGTTGCTCGCGCTTTACCTGGTGCGTCACGTTCATCTCGACCCCGCGCTGTACGGCGTGGGGATGAGCGTGGCCGCATTCCTGGGCCTGGTCTCCGGACCCGTGGTCGGCCACCTCGCGGACCGGGTGAACGGCTACCGCCTGTACGCCTTCCTGGTGTGGACGATGAGTGTGCGGCGACGGCCGCCGTGATCGTCTCCGGGCCCTGGCTCGCGCTGGCGTTGCTGAGCGTGCTGACGATTGTCGGCCGGACGGTGCCCGCGGAGCGTCGTGTCCGCTACCGCGCGGTCGTGAAGTCGATGACGAACGCGGCGATGGTGGCCGGTCTAGGACTCGGCGCCCTCGTGCTGCTGGTGGACTCGAAGTCGGCGTTCCAGATCGGGTTCGCGGCCGAGTCGGTCACCCTGGTCGTCGTCGGTCTGCTGGTGTGGCTCTCCGCTCCAGGTCGTGCGCGGGACCTGGTCGAACCCGCGGCCGGGAACGCGAAGGCCGGGCCGTCCCGGTTCGCCGTCCTCAGGGACCGGCAGTTCGCCGTGCTGGTCGTGCTGAACTGCGTGCTCACGGTCTCGAGCCGTCGCTGACCCCACGACGGACCGCTCGCGGTGGCCACAGTGGTCTCTGCTCGGCCGGGTCGTGGGGGCTCGTGTACGGCATCGCCCCCGAGGAGAAGCTGCTGGCTGGGTCGTGCTGGCCGCCGTCTTCCTGGCGGCCGCGCTGCTCCTGGTACCTCAGCACGATGAGGAGTGCGTCGGGGCGCACCGCCGTCACGACCTGACCGACTGAAGCCCCTGTTCGCGCCGTTGGGAACGGGGCATCAGCGCACTCGCGTCACGCGGTGGCGAGCGACTTCTCGGCGGACTTCTTGCGGAGGTGGTCGATGCTCCAGGCACCGGCTCCCGTGAAGACCAGGAGCAGGAACGCCCAGGAGTAGACCGCGGCCAGCTCGCCGCCGTTCTGGATCGGCAGCAGGCCCTTCGGCTGGTGGACGACGAAGTAGGCGTAGGCCATCGCGCCCGAGCTGATGAGCGCGGCCCAGCGCGTCCAGAGGCCGATGAGGACGAGAGCGCCGCCGATCAGTTCGATCAGGCTCGCGGGCCCGCCGGGCCACGACAGCAACTCGGTTCCCTTCGAGATCTTCTGCACGCCGTGGAAGACGAAGAGCAGGCCGATGACGATGCGGAACAGTGCCAGTGCGTGCTCTCGTCGTTGCTCCAGGAACTCCATGGTCAACGTCCTTCCGGGGCGCGGTGGCAGGGGACAGGGCACAAAAGGTATGGACCAATCCTGAGTGTGCCGGTTCCGTCGCTCCGCGTATCTGGTTGACTGTTGCCCCTATGAAACGAGCACTGTTGCTGCCCCTGCTCGGCGTCCTCGCCGCGTGCGGCACGGTCGGCGGCCACGCCTCTCCGGTGCCGACCGGTCAGCCCCAGCAGGTCACCACCACGACCAGCGCGGCTGCGACCGTGCCGCCCGCGCCCCAGCCCGCGAAGGACGGCACGTGCCCGTACCTGGCGACCGCTTTCGTCGCGCAGGCCAACGGTCAGCTCGTGCCCAAAGTGAAACTGTCAACGGACGAACCCCACCCGGCGTGCTTCTTCTACGCCAACGCGACGGAGATCCAGCTGACCGTGCGCGTGTACGTGGGTGACGAACGCGTTGCGAAGACGATCGTGAACGAGGCGGCGCCGGACGGTTCACAGCCCGCGAACTCGCCCACCGGGTGGACCGGGGGGTACGTGAACGGCGACAGCGGCGTCGTCTACGCCGTGGCGAAGAGCGACGCCGCTGTCGTGGTCACGAGCAACCAGAAGCAGTCGATCAAGGCCCGCAGGATCGCGGAAGAGGCGATCAAGGGCCTGAAGCTCTGAACTACTTGACCGGTTCCTTCTGGCTCGGAACCTGACCGTTGAGGACGGGCTCCGCGTGCGGGGCCTGCTCCTCCTCCTGCAGGTACACCTCCTGCGGCCGGCGCGTCATCGCGACGTAGCCCGCCGCGGCCGCCGCGACCAGGAGGCCCAGCACCCACGGCCAGCGGCGGCGCTTCGGTGCGTCGGCACCGAGCTGGGCCGCGGCCTTGCGGATCTCCTTGGCGCGCACCTTCGCGTCCTTGCGAGCGTGCTTGGCCGCCTTCTTCACTTCCTTGCGCACGACCTCGGCCTTGGACACGAGGTCCGCGCGGGTCTTCGCGCTCTTCTTCGCGAGGCGCTTGCGGGAGCGACGGGTCTGCTTCTCCCAGTCCTCGGCCTTGCCCATGAGCGTGTCAGCTCGCTCGACGAGTGCGCCGCGAACCTGGTCGGCTGTGATGCCGCGGTCGGCCAGCTTGGCCTCCGCGACGTGACCAGCGCGAACGACACCCTGACGCGCGGCCTTCAGACCGGTGCCGACAGCCTTGCCCACGTTCTCGCCGGCTCGGGTCATGACGTCCACCTCGTCCATCCTCTGCTCCACACGTTGTCGTCCGGTGATGAGATAGAGGTACCCATCGTGCCCCTTTCTGAACATCGGCGCCTGTGATGGCACGATGGGGTGGTGGCTGACAGCAACGAATCCTTCGTCGGGACCAAGGTGACGGCGACCCTGCACACCACGCAGGGCGACATCCGCATCAACCTGTTCCCCGACCACGCCCCCAAGACGGTGGCGAACTTCGTCGGGCTCGCCGAGGGCACCCGGGACTACACCGAGGCGAACGCGAGCGGCACGAACTCGGGTCCGTTCTACGACGGCACCCTGTTCCACCGCGTCATCGCGGGCTTCATGCTCCAGACCGGTGACCCGACGGGCACCGGCCGCGGTGGCCCCGGCTACCGCTTCGCGGACGAGTTCCATCCCGAACTGCAGTTCAACAAGCCCTACCTGCTCGCGATGGCGAACGCCGGGCCCAACACCAACGGCTCCCAGTTCTTCGTCACCGTGGCGCCGACGACGTGGCTGAACTTCAAGCACACGATCTTCGGTGAGGTCGCAGACCAGGAGTCGCGCGACGTCGTCGACGCGATCGGCAACACCACGACCGGCGCGGGCGACCGTCCGGTCAACGACATCAAGATCGAGCGGATCACGATCGAACGCGCGTGAGCAACGCACAAGTGCCACCGGAAGGGCCGATCGGAGCGGAGCCGGAAACCCCGGTCTGCGCACGTCATGCCGATCGGCCCACCCGGCTGCGCTGCACCAGGTGCGAGCGCCCGGCGTGTCCGGAGTGCCTGCGCGACGCCTCGGTCGGCATGCAGTGCGTCGACTGCGTCAACGAGGGCGCCCGCTCGGTCCGCCAGGCCCGCACCTCCGCGGGCGCGGTGCTCTCGAACGGCCGTCCGGTCATCACTCAGGTGATGATCGCGCTCAACGTGCTCGCGTACGTGGTGACGGTCGTCCAGTCCGGCAGCCCGATGAACAACCAGCGTTCGGGGCTGTTCACGGCGACGTCGATGATCCCGGAGCTCACCGCCAACGGTGAGTGGTGGCGCGTCTTCACGTCGGGCTTCATGCACTTCGGCCTGATCCACCTCGCGCTCAACATGGCCGCGCTCTTCGTGGTCGGCCCCGTGGTCGAGCAGGAGCTCGGCAAGCTGCGGTACAGCGCCGTGTACCTGCTGTCGCTGCTCGGCGGCAGCGCGGCGGCGTTCTACTTCGGCACCGTCTGCCAGCAGCTCGCCGGCGCGTCCGGCGCGGTGTTCGGCCTGATGGGCGCGCTGCTGATCGTGTTCAAGCGGCAGAAGCGGGACATCTCCACGATCCTCGTGGTCGTCGGCATCAACCTGGTGTCGAACCTCTTCACCAACGCCTCGCTGCTCGGGCACCTCGGCGGGTTCGTCATCGGTGGCCTGCTGACGCTCGCGATGGTCAGGGCGCCGCGGGAGAACCGCAACGCCTACCAGATCGGCGCCGTGGTGGCGGCGGTCCTGTTGCTCGGCGGCATGTTCGCATTGCGCTCCACCGAACTCGACACGGCAGCGGAACTCGTCCTCGAGTACGCCAGGACGTGCGGCCCGAACTGATTCACGGGCGCAGTGCGTGCAGAACTCCGGCGACTTCTTCGGGATCGGCGCCGAGGTCCAGTCTCGTGAGCACCACGAGCCGGTCGTCGGCGTCGAGTTCCAGCGTCTGCTGTTCCCTGCCGAGGCGGCGGGTGGTCTGCAGCTTGACCTTCACCTCGTGCCACGGCAGCAGCGTCGTGCTCGCGAACCCGCGCACGGCGAGCCCGTCCGCGTCCGCCGTGAGCCTCGGCCTGGCGATCGACGCGAACGCCGCGAGGTAGCTGACCAGCAGCGTTGCCAGCCCGATGAGCAGACGGCCCGCGTTGTCGTCGGCGAGCAGCGTCGCGAGGGCGAGGGCGGCGGCGGCGACCCACCCGACGGCGACCAGTGGGGCGGGGGTGGACCAGGTGCGAGTCACACTGTCGAGTGTGCCGCATGAATGTGGACAACCGAACGGGTCCTTAAGAGGGAAAACCGTCGCTTGTGCATTTTGGTGCAAAGTTGTCCACAGGACTTGTCCCCAATGGGGATGACTTACAGCTGTGTGCTTCGGTGACGCCCGGATGAACCGGGTGAACCTGGTGCGAACAAAGGTCGGCCCGGACGTGTGACGTCCGGGCCGACCTGTACGAACTGTGAGCCGGCGCGCACCTAGCGCCAGCGCATCGTCATCAGCAGACCGATGATCATCAGCGCGAAGCCGATGGCGAAGTTCCACGCGCCCAGTTCGAGCATGAACGGGATCTTCTCGGCCGCGATGTAGTTGACGACCAGCCAAGAGAGGCCCAGCAGCATGAAGCCGAGCATGACGGCGACGTAGACCGGGTGAGACGGCCCCGCTGCCTTGACCTTGACCGGCGTGCGGCGGTCAGTGGGTGCGGTGTAGACCGCCTTCTTCCGGACCTTGGACTTGGGCATGCTGTCCTCGCCTGACGTGTATCCGTGAGTGACGCGAGTTTACGTGCACTACTCAGGAGACACGTTAACGTAGCGATGGTGGTCAGCGAACCATCCTTGTAGACGCAGTTGTTTTCAGTTCACAGTGCGCGCGGAGGTTCTCAGGTGAACTCGGGACCGCAGCAGCCGCCTCCACGGCGTCCTGCACCCCGTCGTGACGACCTTCAGCAGGTGCGGCCCACTCCTTCTGCCCGCCCGCTGCCTCCGCCGGAAGCAACGCAGTTCACCAGCGCTTTCTCCGGAAGCCTTCCCCCGAACGCGCCGCCCCGGCACCGCCAGGGCCCGCCGTCCTTCGGCCAGCCGGGCCAGCCCTTCCAGACCCCCGCGCCCGGCACGCCCGCGCGCGGAATGCCGCAGCCGGGCCGTCCCGGTCCGCCGCCCGGAACCCCGCCGCAGGGCATGCCGCGCCGCCCGATGCCGCCGCGTCCCCGCCCGGTCGACCCGCCCACCGAGGTGATCCCGCGCGTCGAGGACGACTACGACGATTACGACGACGAGTACTACGACGACGAGCCGGCCAAGGACGAACTGCCGCCCGAGAGCTTCGGCCGCAAGGCGGTGCGCGGCTTCGGTGAGGCGCTCATCACGATGGGCCTCGTCGTGCTGCTGTTCGTCGTCTACGAGGTCTACGTGACCGACCTGCTCTCCGCGGGCAAGCAGGAGGACGCGACCGCCGCGCTCGACTCCGAGTGGAGCTCGAACGTCGTCACGCCGCCCCCGGCCGACCCGAACCGGCAGTCGAAGCTCAACCTCATCGAGGGCAAGGCCTTCGCGAAGATGTACATCCCGGTGTTCGGCAACGACTGGAAGTTCTCCGTCGTCGAGGGCACCACGGACAAGCACCTCGAGATCGGCCCCGGCCACTACAAGGACACCGCGCAGCCGGGCGAGGCGGGCAACTTCTCCATCGCGGGCCACCGCGTCGGCAAGGGCGCGCCGTTCAACGACCTCGACCTGCTCGAGTCGTGCAACTCGATCGTCGTGCAGACCCAGACCCAGTGGTTCGTCTACCGCGTGCTTCCGATGAGCAGCGAGGTGGCGGGCTGGGCTTCGAACCCGAAGTCGAAGGAAGCGGCCTGCGCCGGCGTCGCGCCGCTCTCGACGACGCTGGGCGACGCCTACGCGAAGACCGTCGGCCAGGAGATCGTCGCCCCGACCCAGGGCGAGGTCATCGCCCCGATCCCGCACCAGGTGGGCGCCGCCGTCCCCGCCGACAAGCAGGCCCGTCTGCTCACCCTGACGACCTGCCACCCGCGCTTCTCCGACAAGCAGCGCCTGATCGTGCACGCCATCGAGACCAAGAGCTACCCGGTGGCCGACGGCTTCGTGCCGCCCGAGATGACGGAGGCCTGATGTACGGCTGGATCTGGCGGCACCTGCCGGGCCCGCTGTACCTGCGGATCGCCGAGGCCGTCGTGCTGGTCGTCGGCATCGTGGCGCTGCTGATGTTCGTGGTGTTCCCGTGGGCGGAGCCGCTGCTGCCGTTCAACAACGTCACCACCGAGTGAGCTGCTCCTCGGCTCGTCGCAGGTACTCGCGCGCGTAGCCGAGGAACGGCTCGGGGTCGGTGTCGTACCTGGCCAACGCCCAGAAGACGCCGTCCTGCTCGTCGTTGACCTCGATGGTGATCCGCCAGGTCGCGTCCTCCCACTCGGCCCGCGGCGCGCCCGCCACGATCTTGCGGGCGGTCTCGCGGCCGAGGAACCAGTTCGCCTCGTCGTGGGTCATCGGC
The DNA here is from genome assembly GCF_024125735.1 of Lentzea sp. HUAS12. NCBI lineage: Bacteria > Bacillati > Actinomycetota > Actinomycetes > Pseudonocardiales > Pseudonocardiaceae > Lentzea > Lentzea sp. HUAS12. The sequence goes on along the minus strand of NZ_CP099738.1, from coordinate 7,022,991 downwards.
GTGTGGCCGAGCTCGACGACCACCTGCCGGACCAGCGCGGCGGCGTCGCCCGCCTCCAGCCGCGTCGGCGACTCGCCGGCGAGCTCGCACAACGCCGGGGTGTCGAGGCCCGCGATCAGCAGGTCGCAGGCAGTCCACACCGCCCGTTCCGGGTCGAGCGAGCCGTCGGCCCCCAGCACGTGCAGGCGCAGCAGCCGCTCGTCGAGTTCGGTGGTCACGACGTCCACCCCCTGATCCGTTCGTCGGCGACCCGGACGAGGTCGCGGGCCAGCGCGAGCACCTCGTCGGCCACCTCGTCGGGGTCGAGGAACGCGCGGGCGCTCAGCGCGGCGACCTCGGCACTGCGTCCGAGCGCGCCCACCGACGCCACGCAGCACGACCAGTGATCGGGGGTGATCTTGCCGCTGATCACGTCCAGGGCGATCCCGCGATACCCGATCCAGTCGGCCTGCTCGAGTGTCAGCCGGGGGAGCCCGAGCTCGGCGACCACGCGGCCGAAGAGCGCCGTGGCGTCTTCCGAGCGGAGCTGCGTCGGCGCCTCTCCTGCCAGCTCGGCCACCGCGGGCGACTCGACGCCCGCCACCGGCAGGTCACAGGCGAGCAAGCGGTTGCGGAGTTCGGCGTTCACGGAACCAGTGTCCGCACGGCCGCGACCGAAATAAGTGAAACCGCCATCGCGCCCACACGCGATGGCGGCTTCATCGAGGAACGGCGTTCAGCCGTTCAAGCCGTTCAGCCGTTCGAGACGGTGGTCATCTCCTCGCGCGAGACGACCTTCACGCGCTCACGGCCGTGCGCGGCGCCGAGGGCGATCTCGTGCGCGTCGAGGCGGCTCCAGCCCTCGTTGGTCACGAACGGCACGCCGCGCTGCGTGAGGAACTCGACCACCGCGTCCGGCGACGGCGACGTGGCGAGGGGGAGTGCGGCCGCGTCCTCCAGCAGGCTCGTGATGGTCTCCAGGGCGTCGCCCTTGGTGTGGCCGATGAGGCCGATCGGGCCGCGCTTGATCCAGCCGGTCGTGTAGACGCCGGGCATGGGGACCTCGTCGAGGTCCAGCACACGGCCCGCCAGGTGGGGGATCGTGCCCGAGACGTGGTCGAACGGGATGTCGGTCAGGTGCGTCGAGAGGTAGCCGACGGCGCGGTAGACGGCCTGGACGTCCCAGTCGGTGAAGACGCCGGTGCCGTGGACGTTGCCGTCACCGGTGAGCTCCTGGGTCTCGGTGCGCAGGCCGGTGACGTGATCGGAGCCGAGGACCTCGACCGGCGCTTCGAGGAAGTGCAGGTGCAGGCGGCGCGGGCGGGTGCCGACGTCGCGGATCGCCCACTCCTGGAGGGTCTTCACGATCATCTCGACCTGCTTGTTGGTCCTGATCGCGACCATCGAGGCCTCGTCGAACTCGATGCCCTCGGCGTGCACGATCACCTCGACGTTCGGCGAGTGGTCGAGCTCGCGCAGTTCGAGGGGCGTGAACTTGGCCTGGGCCGGGCCGCGGCGGCCGAAGACGTGCACGTCGGTGACCGGCGAGGACTTGAGGCCCTCGTAGACGTTCTGCGGGATCTCGGTGACCAGCAGTTCGTCGGCGGTCTTCGCGAGGATGCGGGCCACGTCCAGAGCGACGTTGCCGACGCCGAGCACCGCGACGGAACTGGCCTCGAGCGGCCAGGTGCGCGGGACGTCCGGGTGGCCGTCGTACCAGGAGACGAAGTCGGCGGCGCCGTAGCTGCCCGGCAGGTCGATGCCGGGGATGTCGAGGGCGCGGTCGGCCGAGGCGCCGGTCGAGAAGATGACGGCGTCGTAGAACTGCCGCAGGTCGTCGAGCTTGATGTCGACGCCGTACTCGACGTTGCCGAAGAAGCGGACCGACGGCCGGTCGAGCACCTTCTGCAGAGCGCCGACGATCCCCTTGATGCGGGGGTGGTCGGGCGCCACGCCGTAGCGGACGAGACCGTAGGGCGCAGGCAGCTTCTCGAACAGGTCGATCTGCGCGTCGACGTCGGACTTGGTCAGGATGTCGGCGGCGTACACGCCGGCCGGTCCGGCGCCGACGATGGCGACGCGCAAGGGGCGACTCATGACACCTATTTTAGGGTAGCCTTACCTAGGTGAAGACGAGAGCTAACTCACTCGACGCGACAGACTAGGCTTCCTCCATGCGCGTGCTCGTGGTCGACAACTACGACAGCTTCGTCTACAACATCGTCCAGTACCTGGCCCAGCTGGGTGCGGAGTGCGTCGTGCGGCGCAACGACGAGGTGGACCTCAACGAGATCGACCAGGTCGACGGCGTCCTCGTCAGCCCGGGGCCCGGGACACCGGAGCGCGCGGGCGCGAGCGTCGACGTCATCAAGAAGTGTGCCGACATCGGCAAACCCGTCTTCGGCGTGTGTCTCGGCCACCAGGCCATCGGCGTGGTGTGGGGCGGCACGGTGGATCGTGCCCCCGAGTTGCTGCACGGCAAGACGAGCATCGTCTTCCACGAGGGCCACGGTGTCCTCGCGGGCGTGCCGCAGCCGTTCATCGCGACCCGGTACCACTCGCTCACGGTGCTGCCGGAGACGATCCCGGCGGAGTTCGAGGTCACCGGCAAGACCGAGACCGGCATCGTGATGGCGATGCGCCACCGGGAACTGCCGGTCGAGGGCGTGCAGTTCCACCCCGAGTCCGTGCTGACCGACGGCGGCCACCGCATGCTCGCCAACTGGCTGAAGGTGTGCGGGTTCGAGGTCCCCGAGTCCACGGTCGCGCAGCTCGAGAACGGCATGCGCACGCTCGCCGCGGCCGCGCGCCTCTGACGAGCGGTACGAGCACGAAAAAGGGCGGCTCCCGCAGTGGGAGCCGCCCTTTTCCACGTCCTGCGTGCTAACTGCCGCCGATCCCCAGCGAGCCGACGGTCACGGTGACCGCCGTGCCCTTCGTGATCGCCGTGCCCTTCGCCGGCTGCTGCGAGAGCACCTGATCGCGCTTCGTCGGGTCCGTGGTGGACTCCTTCTGCACGTTGAAGGAACCGTTCCAGCCCAGCGACTTCAGCTTGTTCTCGGCGGTCCTCTGGTCGAGGCCGACCAGGTCGGGCATTTCGATCTGGTTGCCCTTGGAGACCTTCAGCGTGACGGTCGTGCCCTTGTCGACCTTGCTGTTGGCGCCGGGTGTCTGCGACAGGACCGTGCCGGCGGGCCGGGCGCTGTCGACCTGCTCGATCTGCACGGTGAAGCCGGAACCCTCCAGCGTCTGGCGGGCGTCGTCCTCGTCGCTGTTCACCACGCCGGGCACGTTCACCTTGTCCGGCGCCTTGCCGAGCTGGATGGTGATCGTGCTGCCCTTCTTCAGCTTCACGCCGACGTCGGGGTTCTGCTGCGCGACCTTGCCTGCCTTGCTCGCGTCGTCGACCGCGACGGTCTCGGCGGCCTGCTCCAGCTTGAAGCCGTTCGGGTCCTTGTCGAGGATCGCCTGGGCCTCCGCCGGGGTCTTGCCCTTCAGGTCGGGGACGGTGCCCTCACCGGGAGGCGCGCCGACGGAGATGGTGACCTGGCCGCCCTTCGAGACCTGGGTGCCCTCCGGCGGGTTCGTGCCGATGACCTTGTTGATCTGGTCGGCGTTGCACTTCGCGGGGGCGCCACCGGCACCGGGCTCGCAGGCCACGTCCTCCTGGACGGCCACGAGACCGGCGTTCCTGATCTTGTCCTTGGCCTCGAGCGGGCTCAGTCCGACGATCGACGGGACCGTGGCCTTCTCCGGCGCACCGGAACTCTTGTCCATCACGTTCGCGGTGATCCACGCGGCGAGGCCGAGCACGGCCACGCACAGGATCACGACCAACGTGACCATGAGCGCCTTCTTGCGCCTCGCGCGACGCTCTTCTTCCTCGTCGGCGAGCGGGTCGTAGGCGTCGTCCGGTTCCGACTTCAACGCCGCCGGGCGGTGCCTGCCACCGGACACGACCTGCGTGCGCGCGGGACGGGCGGCCGCCTGCTCGTTCATCACGGCGGTGCGGTCCTCGGCCGTCATCACGGCGGGCGCGGACGGGCGCTGTCCCGACAGCACGCGCACCAGGTCGGCGCGCATCTCCGCCGCCGACTGGTAGCGGTTCGCCGGGCCCTTCGACATCGCCTTCAGCACGATCGCGTCGAGCTGCGGCGACACCTTGGGGTTGAGCTGCGACGGTGCCTTCGGGTCCTCCCGGACGTGCTGGTACGCGACCGCGACGGGGGAGTCGCCGGTGAAGGGCGGCTCGCCGGTCAGCAGTTCGAACAGCACGCAGCCGGCCGCGTAGACGTCGGAACGGGCGTCGACGGACTCGCCGCGCGCCTGCTCCGGCGACAGGTACTGGGCGGTGCCGATGACCGCCGCGGTCTGGGTGACCGCGGCCTGGCCGTCGTGCAGCGCACGGGCGATGCCGAAGTCCATCACCTTCACGGCGCCGGACTTCGTGATCATCACGTTCGCCGGCTTCACGTCCCGGTGCACGATGCCGTGCCGGTGGCTGAAGTCGAGCGCGGCCGACACGTCGGCCATGACCTCCATCGCGCGCTTGCCCGACAGCGGGCCCTGCGTCTTCACGATGTCGCGCAGCGTTCGCCCGTCGACGAACTCCATCACGATGTACGGCAGCGGGCCGTACTCGGTCTGCGTCTCACCTGTGTCGTAGACGGCGACGATCGCCGGGTGGTTCAGGGCGGCGGAGTTCTGCGCCTCACGGCGGAAGCGTTCCTGGAACTGGGAGTCGCGGGCGAGATCGGCTCGCAGCACCTTGATCGCCACGTCCCGGCCGAGGCGGACGTCCCGCCCCTTGTGGACCTCGGACATGCCGCCGTACCCGAGGGTCTCGCCCAGTTCGTAGCGGTTTGAGAGCAGTCGCGGAGTGCTCATCGGTGCTTCGTCCCGCTCCTCGTCGACGGTGTTCCCAAATCGGTTCTGGTCTTGCTCATGGCGCGCACGTCACCTTCACCTGCGAGCCGACCGGCACCTCGCCTGTCGGCTCGATGGCGGTGACCCTGCACTTCTTCAGGTCGCCCGGCGACGTGCCCTGCGCGCTCTGCACCCGTGGCTCCAGGCCGTGGTCGATCAGGTCGATGCTGACCTCGTCGCCGGAACGACCGATGTAGTCGTCCTCGTTGATCCGCTTCGGCGAACTCCCCGGTATCCGGTCGGCGGAATCGGGCTTCGCCTGCCCGTTCGCCGGCGCGTTCGGGTTCACCGAAGTGGAGGTGATCGGCCGGCCACCCTGCCCGGTGCCTTCGTTCGACCCCGCGGTCATCTTCCACAGCACGACCACGCCGAGCACCAGGAGCACGGTCACCAGAAAAGCGACCATAACCCAGACGACGGTCCGGTTTCTCCCCGGTGGTGTCGGCATGGGGGTGAACGTTCCGGTCTGGTGCGGCGGGTGGGCGCCCGTGAGCACCGGTCCCGTCGGGTGGTGCGCGGACTGCTGCGGGATCGGCAACGGCTGGGACACCTGGGGCGGTGGCTGCACGACCTGCTGCGGGATCGGTGGCATGACGAATCCGGACGGTGTCGGCAACGGCTGGCCGACCCGCACGGCGCTGACCGCGGCGGCGAACTCCCCGCCCGTCCGGTAGCGCTGCCTCGGGTCCTTCACCAGCGTGGCCTCGATCAACGCCCGCGCGCCCGGAGGCACGTCGCGCGGCAACGGCGGCGCGATGTCGCGGATGTGCATCATCGCGACGGTCACGGCGTTGTCCGACAGGAACGGCCGGTGACCGGCCAGGCACTCGTAGCCACACACCGCCAACGAGTAGACATCGCTCGCCGGTTCGGCCTCACCGCCAAGAGCTTGCTCCGGGGCGATGTAGTGCGCCGTGCCCATCACCATGCCGGACCGCGTCACGGGGGCCGCGTCCACGGCCTTCGCGATGCCGAAGTCGGTGATCTTCACCTTCCCCGACGGCGTGACCATGATGTTGCCGGGCTTGACGTCCCGGTGCACCAGGCCGCGTTCGTGGGCGGCCTGCAACGCGTTCCCGGTCTGCTCCAGCAGGTCGAGCGTCACGTCGGCGGTCAGCCGGCCGCGGGAGATGATCGTCGCGAGCGGTTCGCCCTCGACGAGTTCCATCACCAGGTAGGCCGTGTCCTCCGGCCCGTCCGCGATGGACGCCGTCTCGCCGTAGTCGTGCACCGACGCGATACCGGGGTGGTTGAGCGACGCGGTCATGCGCGCCTCGGTGCGGAAGCGGTGCAGGAACTCGGGGTCCCCGGAGAGCTCCGCCTTGAGCACCTTCACGGCGACGCGGCGGTCGAGCCTGTCGTCCGCCGCCTCCCAGACCTCGCCCATGCCACCGACCGCTATCCGCCTGGTGAGGCGGTAGCGGTCGGCGAGAAGCTGGCCCTTGGTCAGCATCACTTGCCTGCCAGGTACGCGTTCATCACGGCGCGCCCGATCGGCGCGGCGACCTTGCCGCCGGTGGCGCCCAGACCGCGGTCGCCGCCGTCCTCCACGATGACCGCGATCGCGATCTCCGGCTTCTGCGCCGGGGCGAAGGCGATGTACCAGGCGTGCGGGTTGTTCTCCAACGGCTTGGCGCCGTGCTCCGCGGTACCGGTCTTGGACGCCACCTGCACGTTCTGCAGGCGGCCCTCGCCACCGGTGTTGATCTCCGACTGGATCATCATGTCCCGCAGGGCGTTGGCGTTCGCCGTGCTCATCGCGGTGTCGACCTGGTCGGGATCGGTCTCGTCGATCGGCTTCAGGTCCGGGCCGAGGACCTTCGACACGAGGTACGGCTGCATGCGCTTGCCGTTGTTCGCGATCGTCGCCGCGATCACCGCGTTCTCCAGCGGCGTGATCTGCACGTCGCGCTGGCCGATGCCGGTCTGCCAGAGCGCGGCCTCGTCCGGGATCGGGCCGAGCGTCGAGGTCTCGACGGCCAGCGGCACGGTGAGGTCGGGGTCGTTGAAGCCGAACTTCTCCGCCTGCCGGCGCAGCTTGTTCGCGCCGACCTGGCCCGCCATCTCGCCGAACGCCGTGTTGCACGACTTGGCGAGCGCGGTCTCCATCGACACCGTCTCACCGGGGCCGCAGGGGGTGCCGTTGAAGTTCGGCAGGTCCGTCTGCGTGTTCGGCAGCTTCACAGTGCCCTTGGCGGTGTACTGGGCGTCCTTGTTCTTGCCGTCCGCCAGCGCGGCCGCGGCGACGACGACCTTCAGCGTCGAGCCGGCCGGGTACAGCGCCTGCGTCGCGCGGTTGACCAGCGGGTCGTTCGCGTCCTTCGAGGTGAGCTGCTTCCAGGCCGCCGCCTGCTCGTTCACGTCGTGGCTCGCGAGCAGGTTCGGGTCGTAGGACGGCGTGCTCGCCATCGCGAGGATCTCGCCGGTGTCCGGCTTGATCGCGACGACGGAACCGGTGTAGCCCTTCGCCGTCAGCTGGTCGTACGCGGTCTGCTGCACCTTGGAGTTCAGGGTGAGCTGGACGTTGCCGCCGACCGGGTCGCGACCGGTGATCAGCGCGGAGATGCGACGGGCCAGCAGCCTGTCGTCCGAGCCGTTCAGCAGGTCGTTCTCGGCGCGCTCCATGCCGGAGGTGCCGTAGGTGACCGACAGGTACCCGGTGACGGGCGCGTAGGCCGGGCCCGCGTTGTAGGTGCGCAGGAACCGGAGGCGGTCGGTCGTCTCCTTGACGTCCGCGATCACCGTGCCGTCGGCGACGGTGATGAGACCGCGCTTGCGGGCGTACTCGTCGAGCAGCACCCGGCGGTTGTAGGCGTTCTTGCGCCACTCGTCGGCGTTGATCACCTGGACCCACGTGGCGTTGCCCAGCAGGAGCAGGATCATCACCATCATGGCCATGCCGACGCGGCGGAGCGGTGTGTTCATTTGGGACGCTCCACCATCACAGTGTGCTGGTCCGCGATGGCCGGTTGTTGCGGTTTCGGCTTCGCGACCCGCTGCGGGGCCCGTGCCGCCGCAGAAATTCGCAGTAGCAACGCGACCAGGATGTAGTTCGCGAGAAGCGACGAACCGCCGTAGGACAGGAACGGCGCGGTGATACCCGTCATCGGGATCAGCTTGGTGACACCGCCGACGACGATGAACACCTGGAAGCAGACCGCGAACGCGAGGCCGCCGCCCAGGAGCTTGCCGAAGCTGTCGCGCACGGCGATGGCGCTGCGCAGGCCGCGCAACGCGAAGATCATGTAGACCAGCAGCAGCGCCGCGAAGCCGACGAACCCGAGCTCCTCGCCGATCACGGCGGTGATGAAGTCGGTGTTGGCCTCGGGGATCATCTCCGGCCGGCCCGCGCCGAGCCCGGCACCACCGATACCGCCGGTCGCGAGCCCGAACAGCGACTGCGAGATCTGGTAGCCGCCACCGATGACGTCGTAGCGGGCGATCGGGTCCTGCCAGTTCGCCACGCGCTGCTGGACGTGCGTGAAGAGCTTCCACGCGACGACCGCGCCACCGGCGAACAGGCCGAGACCGAGCACCACCCACGCAGCGCGTTCGGTGGCGACGTAGAGCAGCACGAGCACGATGCCGAAGAACAGCAGCGAGGAACCGAGGTCCTTCTGCAGGACCATGACCGCGACCGTGACGCCCCAGGCCGCGAACAGCGGGCCCAGGTCGCGGGCGCGCGGCAGGTCCATGCCGAGAAACCGGCGGCCGGCCGTGGTGAAGAGGTCCCGCTTCGACACCAGGAACGCGGCGAAGAAGACCATCAGCAGGATCTTGGCGAACTCACCCGGCTGGATCGACAGCGGTCCGATGCGCAGCCAGATCTTCGCGCCGTTGATCGTCGGTGCGATGAAGCCGGGCAGCACACCGGGCAGCAGCAGCGCGACCAGTCCGACGAGGCCGAACGTGTAGCCGAACCGCGCGAGCATGCGGTGGTCGGTGAGGAACTTCAGCGTCGCCGCGAACAGCAACAACCCGATGGCGGTCCAGATGACCTGCTTGAACGCCACCGGGTCCCACACCGAGCCGTCCGGGAAGACGGTGCCCTCGAGCGCCAGGTCGATCCGGTGGATGACCACCAGGCCGAGCCCGTTGAGCAACGCGACGCACGGCAGGATCGCCGGGTCGGCGTACGGCGCCCACCTGCGCACGGCGAGGTGAGCGCACGCGAAGAGCCCGAGGTACGCGAGGCCCAGGTACAGGATCCTCATGCTCAGCGAGCGTTCCTGGTTCAGTTCGACCAGGATCAGTGCCAGCGTCACGAGACCGGCGGCGAACGACAGCATCACCAGTTCGGTGCCGCGTCGCGTCGGCGCCTTGAGCCCTGGCGACGTGTTGGTCGCCACCGACGCGCCTGGTGAGCCTTCCCCGGCGGGGGTGGGCGAGCCCATCAACTACGGACCCTCCCGGCATTCCACACCCGGCTTCTGCTGGGAGGGGGTGAGCGAAGGCTCGGTGGACGTGGACTCGGTCGACCCGTTGGGCGGCGGCGCCGTGCTGGACACGCTGCCTGGCGTGCTGCCGGGCGTGCTGCTCGTCGTGGACGGAGGCGTCGAGGGCGTCGTGCTGGTCGACGTCGACGACGTGTCCTTGCACAGCGGCAGCATGTGCTCGGTGCGCAGCAGGCGGACCGCGGCGCGCGCGCCGTCCAGGCCGTTGTCGCTGCGGATGCCGGCGGTGATCGTCTTGCGACCGGCTTCCTGCAGGTCCTTCAGCGTGATCGGGGTGCAGCCCGTGGATCCGGGCGGGCACGAGTCCTCGACCTTGGACGACAGCTTGAAGCCGAGCACGGAGCCGTTGAGACCGCGGAAGATCGCGACCTGGCCGTCCTCGGTGGCGCCGACGTAGTACTGGGTGTTGAGCCACAGCTTGCCGCCGACCGCGACGACACCGGCCAGCAGGAGCAGCACGAAGATGAGCGCGAACGCCTTGAGGGCGTTGCGCTTCTTGCGCTTCGGGTCCTGCGGGGGCGGCGGCGGGGCCTCCATCCGCTGCGGCATCGGCGGGCGCTGCTGCGTGAGCGCGCTCGCCCGTGACGCCGCGGAGTCCGGCGGGGTGTTGTGCTCCTCGCTGCCGTCACCGGCCGCGCCACCGACGATCGGGTAGTCGTCGCCGAAGGTGACGTCCTCGACGTCCGCCACGATCACCGTGACGTTGTCGGGACCGCCGCCCTTGAGCGCGAGCTCGATCATCCGGTCCGCGCAGGCCTGCGGGTCGGGGATGCGGATCGCCTCGTCGAGCGTCTCCAGGCTCACGACGCCGGACAGACCGTCCGAGCAGAGCAGGAACCGGTCGCCGGCGCGCGCCTCGCGCACCGTGAGGCTCGGCTCGAAGTCGTGCCCCGTGAGGGCGCGCAGCAGCAACGAGCGCTGCGGGTGCGTGGCCGCCTCGTCCGGGGTGATCCGGCCCTCGTCGATCAACGACTGGACGAACGTGTCGTCGTGCGTGATCTGGGCGAAGGACCCCTCCCTCAGGAGGTACGCGCGCGAGTCGCCGATGTGCACGAGTCCGAGGCGGTTGCCCGCGAACAGGATGGCCGTGAGCGTGGTGCCCATGCCCTCCAGGTCCGGGTCGCTCGTCACGAGCTCGGAGATGGCGCCGTTGCCACTCGCGACCGCGTCGCGCAGCTTGCCGAGGAGGTCGTCACCAGGCTCGTCGTCGTCGACGTGGGCCAGCGAGGCGATGACCACCTTGCTCGCGACCTCACCGGCGGCGTGGCCACCCATGCCGTCGGCGACTGCGAGCAGGCGGGGGCCCGCGTACACGGAGTCCTGGTTGTTGGAACGAACCAGGCCCCTGTCGCTGCGGGCCGCGTATCGAAGAACCAAGGTCATGAGCGCAGCTCGATCACCGTTTTGCCAATGCGGATCGGGGTGCCGAGAGGTACGCGCAGGGGTGCGGTGACCTTGGCTCGGTCTAGGTAGGTGCCGTTCGTGGAGCCGAGGTCCTCCACGTACCAGTCGGTACCGCGCATGGACAGCCTCGCGTGCCTGGTCGACGCGAAGTCGTCGTCCAGGACGAGGGTGGAGTCGTCAGCGCGGCCGATCAGGATCGGCCTGCCGTCGAGCGAGATGCGGGTGCCGGTCAGCGCCCCGTGGGTGACCACGAGTTGCCGAGGCGCCTTGCTTCCCCTCGCCGACTTCTCGGACCTCCGGAATCCGGGCAGACCTGACGCCCGGAGCCCTGAGGCTGCGTAGAGATCAGAGCGGACCACACGTAGGGCGGCCAGCACAAAGAGCCAGAGGAGCACGAGAAAGCCCGCTCTGGTCAGCTGCATCACCAGCTCTGGCACCGGTTGTAACCGCTCCTGCCTTGAGTTGCTTACCGACGCCCGTGTCGACCTCTAGCCCGCGGTGCGGAAGACCAGTGACGAGTGGCCGATGCGGACGACGTCGCCTTCCGCGAGCTGCCAAGTCTGCACTGGCGTGCCGTTCACCGTGGTGCCGTTGGTCGAACCGAGATCAGCGAGCATCGCATTCTGCCCGTCCCAGGAGATTTCCAGGTGGCGCCTGGAGACTCCCGTGTCCGGGAGGCGGAAGTCGGCTTCCTGCCCACGTCCTACGACGTTTCCACCCTGCTTCAGGTTGTACGTCCGGTTGGATCCGTCGTCGAGGTGCAGGGTCGCGTTGAGCTGGCGGTTGGCGCCCTGGGTGGCCGGCGGGGCGTATCCGCCCTGGTTGTAGCCCTGGTCGTAGCCGCCAGGCTGGCCGTAGCCCTGCTGCTGGCCGTAACCCTGGTCGTACCCGCCCTGCTGGCCGTAACCCTGGTCGTAGCCGCCGCCCTGCTGCTGGCCGTAGCCCTGGTCGTAGCCGCCGCCCTGCTGGCCGCCGCCGTAACCCTGGTCGTAGCCCTGCTGCTGGCCGCCGCCATAGCCCTGGTCGTAGCCCTGCTGGCCGTAGCCCTGCTGCTGGCCGTAACCCTGGTCGTAGCCGCCGCCCTGCTGGCCGCCGCCGTAACCCTGGTCGTAGCCCTGCTGGCCGTAGCCCTGCTGCTGGCCGTAGCCCTGGTCGTGCCCCTGCTGGCCATAACCCTGCGGCTGGCCGTAGCCCTGCTGCTGGTCATAGCCCTGCTGGTCGTAACCCTGCTGGCCGTAGCCGCCCTGACCATAAGGGTCCTGGCCGGGCTGGCCCTGTCCTTGTCCGTAGCCGGGTGGCTGGCTCATGGATCGGTCTCCTGCGGTGCGAGGTGGTGCTGACCGTCGGCTGGCCGCTTTCACGTCGGGGTCGACGGACGAGCTGGTTCGGAACTGTCCGGTGTGCAGCGCCTCGGAGCGCTCCAGGGAGACTACGACGTCACCATAGGTATCCCATCCGGACTCGGCCAGGTGCTCTCGCAGGCCCTCTGCGAGAAGCTGTGTGATGCGTAGTTCATCCTGCTCGTCGCCCGCAAGACGTTCGTGGTCCTGAGGTCCGAGGAGCACCTTGTAGTGGTTGGGGGCTAGCAGTCTGCCACCCGCGAGTTCGCGGATGTTGCTGTCACCCTCCCGTTGCAGTGCCTGTGCCACCTCTTGGGGCACGACGCTGCCGCCGAACACGCGCGCGAAGGTGTTGCCGACCAGACCTTCCAGCTTGCGCTCGAAGCGTTGCAGGCCCATGTCGACTCCTTCCGCGCGGACGGGCTCCTGTACCGATCGTATCCGGGTACGACCGGGCCTACAGGGGGCGATTAGGAACCTGGTTTGGACGCGTGCTAGTGTTTCCAACGTCTCCAGGGGCAAGTGGCGGAATGGCAGACGCGCACGGTTCAGGTCCGTGTGTCCGAAAGGACGTGGGGGTTCAACTCCCCCCTTGCCCATAGATAGACAGAGAGAACCCCTCTCGCGGAAATCGCGAGGGGGGTTCTTTCGTTGATCGGCAGTATCGGATTCCTTGATCCACCGGGTGATGTCTGTCACTCGTTCGGGGGGCACCATGTGGGCGATCGCGGCGGCCGCTTTCGGCGCGGACCTCGAACTCGTCGAGCTCCCGGAGCCCGTGCCGGGCCCAAATGAGATGAAGGTGCGGCTGCTCGCCGCGAGCGTGAACCCGTTCGACCGCAAAGTCGTGAACGGGATGCTCCGCGACTCCGCTCCGCATCAGTTCCCGTTGGTTCCCGGAACCGATGGTGCGGGAGTGGTGGAAGGGTCGGGGGAGAGGATTTTCGGAACGTTCTTCCGGCGTCCTGTCGGCGGCGGTACATACGCCGAGTACGTCACAGTTCCGGCCGGAAACCCGTTGGCTCCGTTGCCGGATGACATGGATCCCGCGTGGCCGCCGCATTGCCCACCGCGGGCATGACCGCTCTGCAGTTGGTCGAGTCGCTCGGCGACTCCCGGTCCGTTCTGGTCGTTGGTGCGTTCGGCGGCGTCGGGTCGTTCGCCGTTCAGATCGCCCGTGCGGCCGGGAAGCGTGTGATCCCGATCGGCCGCGGCGACTCTCTCGTGGAGGCCGACGCGCTGATCGACCTCGTGAGCACTGACCGTTCGTCGTTCGAGGCTCCGCCGATCCCGCGCAGAACTTCGGCTTGAAGGGCTCGCGAGAGGCGTTGGTGCGCCTCGCGTCGTTGGTGCAGGCCGGCGACCTGGAAGTGCCGATTTCGCGGCGTGTGCCGTTGCGCGACGCTGTTGATGTTTTCGCAGGTCACGGACCGGGTAAGACAGTGATCATCATGTAGGTGGTCGTTCTGGCGCGGTGAACGGTCGGCGGGCGGCGACCGGCGCCGGTGAGCGGCATTTCGCCGCCACGCCTGAAGGACCCACTTTGAGCAGGTCTTTTGGTGCGTCCATACGGATTAACGTCACCCAGACGGCAGCACCGTAGGACCGAACTCCCCTCGCCATTCCTCGACCGGTCACCGACCGGTCGGCGCCGTCGATCGCAGGGGGTCCTGTGACCTGGGGGCGGGCCGTGCGCTTCCTGCTAATTCTTATCCAGAGCACGAGTCGAAACGTGGCGGATCTCCCGCCGCGGGTGACGAGGAGGCACTGGCGTGAGCAGCACCCCAGCAAGGATCGCGGCACTCGACAGCTCGAACGGTCTGTCGACCACCCCGGTCCCGGTTCCGGAACTGCCCGCGTCCGTCGAGGAGTTGGCAGCCGCTGCGGCGATCCGCCTCGGCTGGCACGGTGTGGTTCTCCCCGAAATGGTCCTCATGGGCCGCAAGGTCGTCGTCGTGGCCGAACTGCTGGCCGACGCCCACGCCGAGCGCGTGTGCGTGGGTGCGGGCCCCGAGGCCGACAAGACCACCGTCTCCACCTGGGTGTGGCCGGAGATGGAAGGCCGCGTCCCGCCGGCCGCCGTCCGCATCGTCGGGGTCCTGGCCGTCGCCCGCCACTGGCGCACCGCCCTCGCCTCCGCGGTCCCCTTCGCCCGCTACGGCAACGCCGCGGTCGTCCTCCCCGAGTCGGTCGCCTTCTCGCACGACTACCTCGCGAACTGCCTGCCGCGCGTCCGCCGCTACGGCGTCTCCGTCCTGCTGGCCGACGACGAGAAGGACCTCTCCGTCGACGTGTCCGGCCGCCAGGAGAACGCGCCCGCCGAGGACACCGCCATCACCCGCTGGGTCAACGAGCTGGTCTACGAGCAGGTCCTCGCCACCGCCTCCTGATCCACGCGTCGTGCCGGCAGCGGTTCACTGATCTACGGTCGGACCATGCGAGTAGTCATAGCCGGTGGGCACGGGCAGATCGCGCTGCTCCTGGAGCAGCAGCTGGCCGCCCGTGGGGACACCGCCACCGCACTGGTCCGCAATCCCGATCATTTTGGTGACGTGCAGGAAGCCGGAGCCGTTCCGGTGTTGTGCGACCTGGAGTCCGCCGATCTGGACTCGGTCGCCTCGTATTTGAACGGCGCTGACGCGGCCGTGTTCGCCGCTGGTGCTGGTGCCGGATCGGGTGCCGCCCGCAAGGACACCGTGGACTACGGGGCCGCTGCGCTCTTCGCCTCCGCTGCCGTGGAGGCGGGGGTGCGGCGGTTCCTGCAGGTGTCGACGGTGGGGATCGAAGCCGCTGACTCCCCTGAGGTGGATCCTTCGTTCGCGGTTTATCTGAAGGCCAAGAAGTTGGCTGAGGAGGACCTGCGGGGGCGGGATCTGGAGTGGACGATCCTTCGGCCTGGGCCGTTGGTTGACGATCCTGCGACTGGGCTGGTGACCCTTGCTGCGCCTCGGTTGCCTCGGGCTTCGGTCACTCGGGCTGATGTCGCCGCTGTGTTGGCGGAGTTGGTGAGCGCTCGGAACACGATCGGGAAGACCTTGGAGCTCACCAATGGTGAGACTCCTGTGGCTGAGGCTGTTCGAGCGATTCTCTGACGGGTGCCGGCTGCCGGTCCGTGGTCTTGTCGCGTGCGGCCTGTTCCTGTTGCTCAGAGCGGCTGCGTGTTGCCTGGTGTGGTGCGGTGGCGGTGGGTCCCACCACCGGCACCTCTTGCTGAAGACGGCTCACCTCCGGCATCGCACCTGGTACGGCTCGCCTGCGGCATCGCGCCGATCAGGCGCCCAGCACGCGGTCCAGGTACGCGTTGCTGAACGTCCTGCCCGGGTCCACCTCGTCCCGCACCCGCAGGAAGTCGTCGAAGTGCGGGTACAGCGGGCGGAGCTCGGTCGCGGTGAGGTCGTGCATCTTGCCCCAGTGCGGGCGGCCGCCCACTGACGCCGCGATGCTCGCGTACGCGTCGAAGAACGCCTTGTACTGCATGCCCAGTGCCTGGTGCATCGAGATGTACGCGGTGTCGCGGCCGTTCGCCGTGGAGAGCCAGATGTCGTCGGCCTGGGCCACTCGCACCTCGCACGGGACGATCAGGTGGTCGCGCTCTCCCAGCTTGGCGGCGACGGCGCGGAGTTCGCCGATCACGTCCAGGAGGGTGTCGCGGGGGATGGAGAACTCCGTCTCCACGAAGCGGACTCGGCGTGGGGTCACGAAGACGTTGTGCGAGTAGTCCGAATAGGACCGTTCGGAGATCAGGGAGCCGCAGAGTTCGTTGAGGCGCTTGGTGTAGCGCGGGAAGCTGCGAGCGACCTTCGTGACGGCGCCGAATGCGGCGTTCTCCATCACCTCGTACTCCCACGTCTGGCGGAGTTTCGAGAGGGGCCTTGCCGGGTCGGTGATCCTGTTGTTGCGCTTGAGGATCACTCGGTCCGAGTGGGTGAACCAGTGGAACTCGACGTGGTCCTCGACCGCGCAGAGGTCGTCGAACTGTTCCAGGACGGCGTCGAGGCGGCCCGGGGATTCGGACGCCTGGAGGACGAACGACGGCACGCAGCGCAGGGTCAGGGTGCTGATGATGCCCAGGGCGCCGAGGCCCACTCGGGCCGCGTTGAAGAGGTCGGGGCGTTCCGTTCGGGAGCAGGTGACCACTGAGCCGTCGGCCAGGACCAGTTCGAGGGACTCGATCGCTGTGGCGAGGACGCCCAGCTTGGCGCCTGTGCCGTGGGTCGAGGTGGAGACCGCGCCGGCGACTGTTTGGGCGTCGATGTCGCCCAGGTTCGGCATGGCCAGGCCCAGGCGGTGGAGATCTGCGTTGAACTGCCGCAGGGGAGTGCCGGAGCGGACCGTCACCAGGCCGGTTTCGGTGTCGGCTCGGACGATTCCCGTCCAGCGGTCCAGGTCCAGGGCGGTTTCTGGCGCCACGGCGATGTCGTTGAACGAATGGCCGCTGCCTCGGGCCCTCACTCGGCCCGTGGAGAGGACGGCCGCGGCGATCTCGTCCGTGCTGGACGGGTGGACCACGCGCACGGGGGTGCAGGTGGCCGTTCTAGCCCAGTTCGTCCACACGCGAACCTCCACGAGAGAGTGTGACCTGCCAGTAACGTAAGTGAAAGCTCTTCACGTTTCAAGGGTTGAGGACGTACCGTCAGAGCATGCGCAGAACTCGACTCGACGCCGCGACGAAGGATCTGGATCCTCCGTTCGCGATCGTCGACCTGGACGCCTTCGACCACAACGCGGCGGACCTCGCCCGTCGCGCTGCCGGTCATCCCATCCGGGTCGCGAGCAAGTCGATCCGCGTGCGCGAGCTGGTGAGCCGGGCGCTCGAACGGTCCGGTTACGCCGGTGTCATGTGCTACTCGCTGGCCGAGGCGTTGTGGTTGTCGGAGCAGAACGTCAGCGAGGACCTGCTGGTCGCCTACCCGACCGCGGATCGGGCGTCGCTGCAGAAGCTCGCGGCCAACGAGACCGCGCGGCAGCGCGTCACGATCATGGTCGACTCGCTGGAGCACCTCGACTTCGTGGACGCGGCGATCGGGCCGCACGCCGACATCCGGGTGTGCCTCGAGCTCGACGTGTCGTGGCGGCCGCTGCCGGGGGTGCACATCGGTCCTCGTCGGTCGTCGATCCACACGGCCCAGCAGGCGAAAGCGCTTGCGGCCAAGATCGTGCAGCGCGGCGGGTTCAAGCTCGTCGGCGTGATGGCGTACGAGGGTCAGATCGCCGGGCTGGGGGACAACCCGCCTGGTCAGCCGTTCCGGGCGCTCGGGATCCGGTTCATCCAGCGCAGGTCCGGGCCCGAGCTGGTCGCGCGGCGGACGGCCGTGGTCAGCGCGGTCCGGCAGGTCGCCGAGCTGGAGTTCGTCAACGGTGGCGGGACCGGCAGCCTGGAGCTGACCGGGTCGGACCCGTCGGTGACCGAGCTCGCGGCGGGATCGGGGCTCTTCGGGCCGACGCTGTTCGACGCCTACCAGTCGTTCAAGCCGGAACCCGCCGCGCTGTTCGCGCTCTCGGTCGTGCGCAAGCCGACGAAGCGGGTCGCCACGCTCTTCGCCGGCGGCTACATCGCGTCCGGCACGCCCACGCCCGACCGCCAGCCGTCGCCGTACCTGCCGGAAGGGCTGAAGACGCTCGGGTTCGAGGGCGCGGGCGAGGTGCAGACGCCGGTCACCGGCAAGGCCGCGGAACAGCTCGGGATCGGCGACCGCGTCTGGATGCGGCACGCCAAGGCCGGTGAGCTGTTCGAGCGGTTCGACGAGGTGCACCTGGTGCGCGGTGACAGCATCGAGCGCACCGTGCCCACGTACCGCGGCGAGCGCCGCAACTTCGGCTAGGCCGGCAGGCGCGACGACAGGTAGCCCCTGACCAGCGCCTTCGCCTCGACGAGGATCGCCTGGTCGCCGTTCGGGTTGTTGCGGAACGCCATCTTCAGCACGGCGTCGGCCGCCTCGACGGCGATGGCGATCGGCAGGCCGACCTCGCCGAACGGGATGGCGAACTTGCCCGAGATCAGCTCCGAGATCTTGTCGGAGATGACGGCGTTGTTGTCGCGGCGGTCGTCGAGCAGGCGCATGTCCACGACGTCGCCGAAGTGCAGCTTCCCGAACGCGGGGATCTCGCGGTGCATCGTCACGTAGACGTCGAACACCGTGTCCACGGCGTCCCACCAGTGCTCGAGCGTCGCCTGCTCGAGCCGTTCGGTGATGCCCTGGGAGAACTTGTCGACGTTGCGCAGCGTCAGCGCCTGCACGACGGCTCTCTTGTCGGGGAAGAACTGGTAGAGCGAGCCGACCGCGACGCCCGCCCTCTCCGCGATCAGCGTCGTGGTGACGCCGTCGTAGCCCACCTCGTCGATGAGAGTCGCGCACGCCTCGAGCATGCGCTCGACTCTCTTGGCGCTGCGCTGCTGGACGGGCTGACGGCGAAGCGGGGTGGTGCTCGTCACGGCGACTCCCAGTGGTTCGGGTACTTCCATCTTGCCCGTTGCACGGCTCTTTCACTTCCCTGAACCTGTCAACACGCCTACGATCCGAACAAGTTTCACATTTGGAGGATCGATGAGCGACTTCCTCTGGGGAGTGTCGACGTCCGCGTTCCAGATCGAGGGCGCGTTCGATGCCGGCGGCCGGGGTCCCTCGGTGTGGGACGAGTTCACTCCGGTACACGAGAACCAGAACGCTTCCGTTGCGTGCGACCACTACCACCGGTGGCGTGAGGACGTTGCGCTCATGACGCAGCTCGGCGTGAACGCGTACCGGTTCTCGGTCGCGTGGCCGCGCATCCAGCCGTCCGGCAAGGGACCTGTCAACGCCGAGGGCCTCGACTTCTACGACCGCCTGGTCGACGCGCTTGCCGACGCCGGAATCGCCCCCGTGGTGACGTTGTACCACTGGGACACGCCCCTGGCCCTGGAAGCTGAGGGCGGGTGGCTGAACCGCGACATCGCCGACAGGTTCGCCGACTACGCGGCACTGGTCGCGGAGCGCCTGGCCGACCGCGTGAAGTTGTGGATCCCGATCAACGAACCCGCGATGGTGACGTTGCAGGGCTACGCGATCGGTGAGCACGCCCCTGGCAAGACGTTGCTCTTCGACGCGTTGCCCACCGCCCACCACCTGAACCTGGCTCACGGCCGTGCGGTCGAAGTGCTCCGTTCGTCCGGCGCGCAAGCGGTTGGCACGGCGAACAACCACACCCCCGCGTGGCCTGCTGGGCCGAATGACGTAGCAGCCGCCGAGGCGTACGGCGAAATCCACAACTGGATCTACGCGGACCCCGTGTTGTCGGGCCGATATCCCGACGCAGTCGCCGAGCGTTTGCCTATCGCCGATGGTGACCTGGCCACGATCCACCAGCCGCTCGACTTCTACGGCGTCAACTACTACAACCCGACGCGGCTCAGGGCGCCGTCCGAGGGCAACCCCCTGCCGTTCGAACTGGTGGAGATCGACGAGTACGAGCGCACGGGGTTCGGCTGGCCGATCGTGCCGGCCGGACTGACCGAGGTGATCAACGCGCTGCGCGAACGCCATCCGGACCTGCCGCCGGTCCACGTCACCGAGAGCGGATGCAGCTTCCCGGCAGGCCTTCAGGACGCCGAGCGGATCTCCTACCTCGACGGACACCTCAAGGCGGCCCGGGCGGCGGGCGTCTCCGGGTACTTCGTGTGGTCGCTGCTCGACAACTTCGAGTGGGAGGCCGGGTACTCGCAGCGGTTCGGCCTGGTCGAGGTCGACTACGACACGCAGGTCCGCACGCCCCGCGACTCCTTCCACTGGTACCGCGGGGTGATCAGAGGTGAGTGAGGCGCTCGCCGAACCGGTCGTCCCGGTCCGCAGGGGCTGGATGGCCTGGCTCTTCGCCGCGAACCTCGGGCTGTGGCTCGCGATCTACGCGCCCATCCAGGTGCTGTTGCCGCAGCAGGCCGAACTGCTCGACAAGGCCGACAAGGAACTGGTGTTCGGCATCGTCACCGGCGTTGGCGCGCTGGTGTCGTTGCTGGTCGTGCCGCTCATCGGGTTCCTCAGCGACCGCACGACCTCGCGGTTCGGCCGTCGCCACCCGTGGACGCTGGCCGGCGCGGTTGTCGGCGCCGTCGGCCTGGCCGTTCTCGCCAACGCGCCGTCGGTGCTGGTCATGACCATCGGCTGGAGCCTGGTGCAGGCGGGGATCGGCGGCATGCTCGCCGCGCTCACCTCCGCGGTGCCGGACCGCGTGCCCGTCGTGCAACGGGCGCAGGTTGGCGGGCTCATCGGCATCAGCCAGATGCTCGGCACGGTGCTGGGCGCGGTCGTGGTGACGTTGCTGGTCAGCGGACTGACCAACGGCTACCTGGCGTGCGCGGTCATCGTGCTGGTGGGGGCCCTTCTGTTCGTGTGGCGAACGCCGGACACGCAGCTCATCGCGAAGCCGGTGAAGCCGACGTTCTGGATCTCCCCGAGCGAGCACCCGGACTTCGCCTGGGCCTGGCTCGGCCACCTGATGATCAACCTCGGCAACGCGTTCGGGACGCTCTACCTCCTCTACTTCCTCGGCGACGTCGTCCACCACCCGTCGCCGGAGGACGGTCTCCTGGTGCTGATGGCGCTCTACGGGGTGGCGCTCGCCGCAGGAGCGGTGCTGTTCGGCGCACGAAGTGATCGTTCTGGCCGCCGGAAGCCGTACGTGTACCTCGCGTCGGTCGTCATGGCCCTCGCGGCGCTGTTGCTGGTCGTCTGGCCCACCTGGACCAGTGCGCTCGTCGCCGCGCCGTTGCTCGGCGTCGGCTTCGGCACGTACTGGGCCGTGGCGATCGCGCTGCTGACGCAGGTGCTGCCGGCTGCGTCCGACCGGGCCAAGGACCTGGGTGTCCTCAATGTTGCGAACGCGTTACCGCAGGTCATCGCTCCCTTGCTGACAGCGTTGATCTTGGCGAACCTGGGTGGCTACCGCGGTCTGTTCGCGGTGTCGGCGTTGGCGACGACGCTGGCGGCGGTGTTGATGAGTCGAGTGCGATCGGTGGTCTGATGCGGGTCGAGGGCAAGAACGTTCTGGTCACGGGTGCGTCCCAGGGCATCGGCGCGGAGGCGGCCTTCCGGTTCGCCGCGCACGGCGCTCATGTCCACCTTGTGGCCCGGAGCGCCGAACTGCTCGATCAACAGGTCAAGCGGATCCTGGAGTTCGGCGGCTCGGCGACCGCCCACCCGGCCGATCTGGCCGACGCCGCGCAGATCCGCGCACTCGCCGAGGAGGTCCCGGCACCGGACGTCCTGGTCAACAACGCGGGTGTCGGGCGCTGGCTCTTCCTCGACGACACCGAGCCGGACGAGCTGGTCGCGATGACCGCGGTGCCGTACCTGGCGGCGTTGCTGCTGACCAGGGAGTACCTCGGCGCCATGCGGGCGCGCGGGTCCGGCTGGATCGTCAACGTGAACTCACCGGTGTCGCGCCTGCCGATCCCCGGCTGCGTCGGTTACCAGTCGTCGCGCTGGGCGTTGCGCGGCCTGACCGCGTCCCTGCGCCTCGACCTGCGGGGAACCGGCGTCGGGGTCAGCGAGGTGGTGCCGGGCAAGGTGAGCAGCGAGTACTTCGTCAACAACCCCGGCGCGGAGGAGCGGATCCCGGCGATCGCCCGGCTGATGATCCCGACGGTCACGCCGGCGAGGTGCGCGAAGGCGATCGTGGATGCCGTGGAAAAGGAACGCGCCGAGCACCTGTTCCCGTGGCAGCTCAGGGCGTTCGAGATCTCGGGGCGGCTGTTCCCCGGCCTGACGAGCTACCTGGCGTGGAGGACGGGCACGCACCGCTGAGCATGGAAACGGCCCCCTACCTGCGCGGGAGGTGCAGGCGGGGGGCCGATGTTGGTGACCGCGGACCGGCGACGGTCGGGGAGGGTGGGTGCACGCCACCGGCCCGCGGGAATCCGTGGAGTTGTGAAGCTGACCGGGGCTCGCGATGTCGCGGTCGGGGGTTCGCACATCGCGAGCCACCGGTCAGTAGGCGGTTTGCAGACCTGGTCGTGTCGGGGGGACGCCAGGTCGGTCGCAAACGCCCGTTAGTGGGCTCGAGCCACCGCGCGGCGGGACCGGGTGACAGGAGGGGTCACCGGGGCCTCGCGCAGGTGGCGAGCCGGGCGCGGGGCGAGTCCGCCCGCGACCAGGTGTTCGTACGCGGCGCGCCACACCGAGCAAGGTGACTTCTGCTGGCGCCAGCGGCCGGAGCACTCAGGGCAGTTGCCCTTCTCGTCCGGCTCGTGCGCTGCCAGCAGAGCACGCCATCCCTCGGTCAGCCGAGGGAGCTCGGATCGAGCCACCGACAGGAGGGACGGGGCGTCAGCGCGGCTCGCCAGCTCCGTGAGCAGGTCGAGGCGTTCCCACACAGCGTTGCGAAGAACCTGTCCGAGGATCGCGTCCATCGAAACGTCACCGTCACCTTTCCGCCTGGTCGGCGGCTTCGCGTAGCGCAGCCCTGAGCTGTACGAGCTGGTCGTGGGACAAGACTGCCGTCTCACCGGGAGGTCCCACCAGAACCACTTGGCCCTGAACGACCTTCACGGTGAGCTGGCGGTCCCGGTCGACCACGTCGCCGCAGCTGATCTGCCACGTCCGACGCTGCCCGGTCGTGCCGCGCCATGTGGGGTCGGGGTCACCCGTCTCCACAATGGAGGTGGAGTACGAGGAGGAGCTGTCCATCTGATTGGTCATTCCTCTCCGTGCTCACTCGCTTACCGGAGTCCAGATTGCGATGATTCATGCCGGAACGGGACGTCACAGCGCCCACCGGTAAAAGTCTTACGGTGAGCGGTAAGCGGTGTTCGGTAGGGCCGATCAGCTCCGCCGAAGAGGACTTCTCGGGCTCGGGGACCTGCCCCTAGTCTGCCGATGACGCCCAACGGACTGTGAGGGTGCGCGATGAACACCATGAGTTCCCAGGGCTCTCCGATCCCCACCGAGGTGTGGGACCACCAGGAGATGCGGGACGCACTGGCCCGACGAGAGATCAGCTCGGTCTACCGGCTGCTCCGAAGGCACGGCGTGTCCCAGCGCCAGATCGCGGCGCTCACTGGGCAGTCGCAGTCCGAGGTCTCGGAGATCCTCAAGGGACGCCAGGTGATGGCATATGACGTCCTGACCAGGATCGCCGTCGGCCTGGGTGTCCCACGTGGATACATGGGTCTCGCCTATGACGAGACAACGGCAGTACGGGTGGCCGCAGCCGCGGACTCACCCCATCCTGAGGAGGAAGAGTCGGTGAAGCGTCGGAAGTTCCTCGCGCACGCCGCCGCCGTGACAGTCGGCGCGGCCGTGTTCGGAGCGGACTCCGGGTCGTGGGTTTCACACCCCACACAGACTCCGGCTCCGGGACGCATCGGCATGACCGATGTGCGCCAGGTCGAAGCGGCGACTCGTGCGTTGCGGGCCCTCGACTACCAGTACGGCGGCGGTTCCTGCCGCGACGCGGTCGTCGCGCAGCTGTCCTGGGGACAGCAGATGCTCGGCGCGAGCTCCACGGACATCGTCCGCCAGCGGCTGTTCGTCGCACTGGCCGACCTGCACAACCTCGCCGGCTGGACGTCGTTCGACACCGGCCTGATGGACTCGGCCCGCAACCACTTCGGTCAGGCGCTCGACCTCGCCAAGCAGGGCGACAACGAGGCCCTGATGGCGAACATCCTGTACCGCATGGGGCGCGTCTACCTGCACCAGAACGCCCCCGACGACGCGCTGAAGGTGTTCCAGCTGGGCCAGTTGGCCGCGCAGAACTCCGGTTCCGAACTGGCCGTCGGCATCCTGTGCGCGAACGAGGCCTGGGCCTACGCGAAGATGGGCTCCGACGAGCAGGCGCTCAAGCTGCTCGGCCGCGCCCGTGACGAGTTCTCCCGCTCCAACGTCGCCGAAGCGCCGGCGTGGGCGCGGTTCTTCAACGAGATCGACCTCTCGTCCATGATCGGCACGGTGCACACCGAACTGGCGCAGTCGGTGGACCCCAAGTACGCGCGGACCGCGATCCCGTACCTCTCCAAGGCGATCAACAGCTTCGGCGACGACATGGCGCGCAGCAAGTCGTTCAACCTCACCTCCATGTCGATCAACCACCTGATCCAGGGCGACATCGACCACGGCGCCAAGGTCGGTGGCCAGGCCGTCGACCTGTCCGAGGGCTTGAAGTCGGTGCGCACCAAGCAGCGCATGGAGCCGCTGCAGAAGGAAGCCGAGAAGCGCCGCAACAACCCCGAGGCCCGCGAGCTCGCCGACCGCGTCGCGCGCTTCACGGGAGCCGACAGCGCCGCCTGATACGGAACTCGTTTGGGTCCTATAGCACCACTTTCGGATGGCGTGGGACACGAAGAGGTAACGCCAGGACCTTCGCACACGAATGCAGCATCGACGGGCGTGCAATCCACGCCTAAGGTGCGGCAGGTCGGGGCGGAGGACGAGGTGCGCGTGAGCCTTACTCGGAGGTGGCGTTCCAAGCGGGCGCTGCGGTCCGCGCAGTTGCTCGACGAGGTGGTGGACACCCAGCTGCCACTGCTCGCGGGCTTCGACGAGGAACGCCGGCGGAGGTCCGCCGACTACCTCGCCGAACTGGTGGCGCTGGCCCAGGACTACCGCTACTACGCCAACGGCTGGATCGACAGCCGCGAGCTGGACCGCCGCGGACAGCGGACGATGAACCGGCTGGCGCGGATGCGCGAAGAATCTTCGGCTCGACTGATCACCGATTAGTCCGTTCGTGGGCAGCTCGTCGCGCCGATCGGACCACTCACCGAGTCCGGTCGAAGTCGTGGATGTTTCACGTTGAACATTCGCCCCGTTCTCACCAGGGCACGGTCCCGGTGTCGTCGAACAGGCCGCCGGTAGGACCGTCGTCCGGCAGCGTGGCCAGCCTGATCGCGATCTTCGCCCCTTCCGCGGGCGTGCTCGTCCCCTGGAACCCGTTGAGGTCGGTCGCGACGTAGCCGGGGCAGGCGGCGTTGACCTTGATGTTCGTGAGCTCCTTGGCGTACTGCACCGTGAGGGCGTTGAGGAACGTCTTCGACGGCGTGTATGTGCCGTTGACCTCGCCGAACTCCACGTCCGGAGTGGTCTGCAACGTCAGTGACGCGAGGTGGCTCGACTGGTTCACGATCCGCGGTCGTGCGGAACGGGCCAGCAGCGGAAGCATCGCGTTGGTGACCCGGACGACGCCGATCACGTTGGTCTCCAGCACCTCCCGCAGGCTCCCCGGTGTGGCGGCGGACGGCGCCGCGGGCCACGCCCCGGCGATCGCCGCGTTGTTGACCAGCACGTCCAGGCGGCCGAACCGTTCCTCGAACAGTGCCGCCGCTGCCAGGACGCTCTCGTCGTCGGTCACGTCCAACGGCACGGCGAACGCGTCGACGCCGCTCGCACGCAGCTTCGCCGCTGCCTCCTCGCCGCGCCGGGCGTCCCTCGCGCCGACTCCCACGGTCATGCCGAGACCGGCCGCGATCTCGTAGCCGATGCCCTTGTTCGCGCCGGTGACCAGCGCAATCGTCTGTTCGCTCATGCAGTTGATCGTGGTCGGAGGCGTCGCCGGAACCAACACCACTCCGGTCTGGCAGCGATACCCGGCCGGTATCGATACGGTGGTCGGGTGGAGACCCGAGAGCTCCGGTACTTCGTCGCCGTGGCGGAAGAACTGCACTTCGGCCGCGCCGCCGACCGCCTCGGCATCGCCCAGCCGCCGTTGTCGAGGACGATCGCGCAGCTCGAACACCGGCTGGGAGTCGCGTTGCTGACCCGCACCAGCCGCAAGGTCTCGCTCACGGCCGCAGGCGCGGTGCTCCTGGCCGAGAGCAGGGCGATCCTCGGGGCGGTCGCCGCGGCGGAGAGGCGGACGCGGACCGTCGACCGGCCGTCGCTGGTGCTGGCCGCCAAGGCGGGTGGCTCCGGCGAACTGCTCGCGAAGCTGCTCGACGCCTACGCCGCCGAACCCGGTGCGGTTGAAGTCGACCTGCTGCTGTGCGAGGCCCACACGTCGCAACCGCTGCTCGACGGCAGGGCCGACGTGGCGCTGCTGCACGAGCCGTTCGACTCGACCGCGGGTCTCGACGCCGAGCCCCTGCACACCGAGAGCCAGTTCGCGATCGTCGCGAGCTCGCACCCGCTGGCCGGCGCCGAACGGCTGCGGATGGCGGACGTCGCCGACCTGCCGGAGCTCGTGCGCTGGCCGGAGCCCGACGGCAGCTACCTCCCCGGTCCCGGTGTGGAGGTGCACAACCTGACGCAGCTGTTCCAGCTGATCGCGCTGGGCCGCGCCGTCGCGGTCATGCCGGAGGTCGTCCGTCCCGGGCTGGGTGAAGGACTGGCCGCGGTGCCGGTTGTGGACGCGCCGAAGGTGACGACGGTGATCGCGTGGCCACCGCACAGCAGGTCGCGCGCGGTCGCCGACCTGGTCAGGGTCGCGACGGGCTTCAGCTGACGGGCGCGCGGCTCAGGACGACGGCGAGCCCGAACGCGACGCCCATGATCGTGATCTCCAGGACCGCCCACTGCACGATCGCGGTCACCTTGTGCTGGGAGATCTTCGGCAGCAGCCGCCACCGGACGTGCGCGCCGAGCACCGCGACCAGGCCCGCGCACACGAGCTTGCCGAGGAACAGCAACCCGTAGCCGGTCGTGAACAGCGACCGCGGGAACGGCACGACGGGGTTCAGGACCAGCTCCAGCAACCCGTTGAACAGGCCCGTCACCGCGACGACGATCAAACTGACGGTCGCGATCTTCGAGAACTTCGGCAGCGCGATCGCCAGCAGTCCCTTGCGGTGGGCGACCAGCGCGATCAACGCGCCGAGCCCACCGGTCCACGCCGCGGCGCCCAGCACGTGCAGCTCCATGGAGACCATCGAGTAGTCGTGGTACTTCCAGTTGGAGGCGTGCCCGGTCACGGGGATCGGCAGCAGGCCGAACATCGAGATCAGGATGCGCAGTTCGGCGGGCACGGACTCGCCTCCGCGCACGGCCATCACGCCGACGACGAGGTAGACGAACGCGCAGGCCGCGCTGAAGAGCAGGCCCTTCCCGGCGCCGACGGTCGCGACGTAGTCGACCGCGTTGCCGACGCTGACGTCGCTGCCCGGCCGCAGTTCGGCGGCCTGCAGCACGATCGCCAGCAGGGCCGTGACCATCCAGACGGCGGCGGCGACCACCGCGGCCGGCCGGGCGATCCGCATGACGGGTTCGGTGTGCGTGGGCCGGTCGAAGCCGAGCAGCTTCGGCAGGATCGACAGCCCGACGACGACCGTCGCCGAGACGTCGAGCAGCACCCGCGTGACCGGAAGGCCGTACCGGACCGCCGCCCCGGCGTCGAGGACCCCGGCGACCACCACGGGTGGTGCCAGCACGAGGCCGAGCGCGACCCCCGCGAGCGCGCCGAGCCCCAGGCCGGCGAGCACGCGGTAGTGGGTCGGGGCGGTGGTCCGGACGTCGCTCATGCCTTCGTGTTCCCGCCGCGCAGCGCGAAGAACACGCCACCGCCGAGGAGCACCACGGCACCGACGATCCACACCCACACGGGCAGTCCGCCGCCCGAGTCGGAGGCGCCGGTCGAGGCGTCGGCGTTCGCCGGAGCGGTGGGCGTGCCCGTGCCGTCCTTGGTGAGCGTGAAGGTCAGCTCACCGGAGACGGGGTGGCCGTCCGCGGACAGGATCCGGTAGCCGATCTTGTACTCACCGGCCTTGCCCAGGGCGTTGACCTTCGCGGACACCGCGGTGTCCTTGATCGTCGGGTCGCCCGCGACCTCGTAGTGGCCGCCGTTCGCGTCGACGACCGTGATCTCGTTGATGCCCTGGCCGCCCTGCACGTCCTGGTCGAACGTCAGGGTGATGGTCGAGGGACCGGCCTCCAGCGAGGACTTGTCCTTCGGGTCGCTGCCGATCAGGGCGTTGTGCGCCGCCGCGGGCGCGGCCGTGGCGAGCACGGCCGCACCGGCGAACAGGAACGCGATCAGAGCGCGCTTCATGCCTTGCGCCTCGAACGCAGGATCGCGCCGACGCCGAGACCCAGACCGAGGGCGCCGACGGCCAGACCGGCGCCACCGAGGTAGCGGGCGGTCGAGTCGGAGCCGGCCGCGGACGCCTCGTGGGTGTCACCGCCGGTGGCGGCGGTGTTGGACGCGCCGTGGCCGTGGTCGCCCTCGCCGGCCTTCTTCGGGGCGAGCTTCAGCGCGGGCGCCGGGTGCTCCGGCTCCTTGCCGTCGGCGCCCGGAGCCTGCGACCAGTCGACGACCTCGCCGTTCTCGTAGGTCTGCTTGGTCGGGAGCAGCAGGGTGTCCTTGCCCTCCGGCAGC
The DNA here is from genome assembly GCF_024125735.1 of Lentzea sp. HUAS12. Classification (NCBI taxonomy): domain Bacteria; kingdom Bacillati; phylum Actinomycetota; class Actinomycetes; order Pseudonocardiales; family Pseudonocardiaceae; genus Lentzea; species Lentzea sp. HUAS12. The sequence goes on along the minus strand of NZ_CP099738.1, from coordinate 6,994,613 downwards.
GTGCCGAGCGCGACGTAGAACTCCTGGTACTCGTTGACGCCGATCTTGGTACCGGCCTCGGCGGTCCAGGTGATCGAGGTGAACGCCTCGGTGATCTCCTTGCCGGAGACCGTCACGGGCTTGTCGAGCTTGCCCTTGACGACCTCGGCCTTCCAGCCGGTCAGCGGCTTGGTGCGCACCGACGTGAGCGGCGTGTCCTGCGGCAGCGTCACCTCGATCTTGGTGGTCCCGGCGCTGTCCCGCTCGTTCGGGACGCGGAACGCGAAGGTGGCGCGACCGCCCTGGGTGAACTCCGCGGGCTGGGCGCTGACGTGCGCCGATGCGATGGTCGGGGTGCCGAGCACCGCGATTCCGGCAACGGCGAGGACGGCGAGCGTGCGCACGCCGAATCGATTCGTCGACATGAAGTTGTGGCTCCTGATTGCCAAAGGGTGTTCGTACGAGGGATACGGATGATCAGGAGTCACAGGGCGGGCCGCGCCGCCGATTCGCGCGCACGACGTCGAGGTAGAGCGCGTTCTGGACGTACGGCGTGCTGGTGAACGTCCGCACCGGCGTCGAGACCGGCAGCGGCGTGAGCCTGCGGGGGATCAGGCGGGTGACGGCGGCGATGAGCCTGAACAGGGCGTTCTCGGCGTGGAAGAGCAGCAGCCCGGTCAGCGTCGCCGCGACGAGGTGCGCTGCGAACATCGGCCAGGTCAGCGTGTTGTTGTGCTCGTGGTTGACCCAGGTCAGCAGCAGGTGCTGCGCGAGCTGGGCCGTGCCGAGGCCGGCGATGACCGAGAGCCTGCCGGTGCGCTTGTCGGCCAGGGACGCCGCCGCGAACGCGATCAGCACCACCAGAGGCAACGCGTGGACGAACTCACCGATCTCGCCGCCGCCCAACCCGTGGGCGGTGATGGTGAGCGCCGCGGACGTCAACGCGAGCGCGGCACCGCGAAGGGTGCGCAACTCATTCGTCCGTGTACTCACGAGGATTGAGGGTAATCGGAGGAGTTTGGTCTGGTCCACGATCGGGTAGCCCGGGCCGCATGACCGTTCAATGCGACAAGCCGGGGCGGACCGACCGGGTTGTTTTCGGCGTTGCCGCAGGTCTCACGCTTGCGTTCGTGACCTGGGGGATCGTCGGTACAGACTCGTTGGCCTCTGCCTCGAAGGCCGCGCTCGGCTGGATCATCCAGCACCTCGGCTGGGCTTTTGTGCTCTCGGCCACTGGTTTCGTGGTCTTCGCGCTGTGGCTCGCGTTCAGCCGCTACGGCAAGATCCCGCTCGGACAGGACGACGAGAAACCCGAGTTCAAGACCGTGTCCTGGGTCGCGATGATGTTCAGCGCGGGCATGGGCATCGGTCTGATGTTCTACGGCGTCAACGAGCCGCTGACCCACTTCGTGAAGCCGCCGCCCGGCACCGACGGGGACCCGTTGGAGACGGCGATGGCCACCACGCTGTTCCACTGGACGCTGCACCCGTGGGCGATCTACGCCATCGTCGGCATCGCCATCGCGTACAGCAGCTTCCGCCGCGGCCGGTCGTCGCTGATCAGCTCGGCCTTCACGCCGCTGCTCGGCAGGCGGGCCAGCAAGGGCTGGGGCCGGGCCATCGACGTCATGGCGATCTTCGCGACCTTGTTCGGCTCGGCGGCGTCGCTGGGCCTCGGCGCGCTGCAGATCGGGTCGGGCCTGAACGCCGCCGGCTGGGGCGGTGAGGTCGGCAAGGGCGTGCTGGTCGCGATCATCGCGATCCTGACCGTGGCGTTCGTCGCGTCCGCCGTCTCGGGTGTCGCCAAGGGCATCCAATGGCTGTCGAACATCAACATGGTGCTGGCCGTCGTGCTGGCGCTGTTCCTGTTCGTCGTGGGCCCGACCGTGTTCATCCTGAACCTGGTGCCCACCGCCATCGGCGACTACTTCCGCGAGCTCGCGACCATGGCGGGCCGCACCGGCGCGTCCGGTGGCGACGCGACCGAGGCCTGGCTGTCCGGCTGGACGATCTTCTACTGGGCGTGGTGGATCTCGTGGACGCCGTTCGTCGGCATGTTCATCGCCCGCATCTCGCGCGGCCGCACGATCAAGCAGTTCGTCGCCGGCGTGATCCTGGTGCCGTCCGCGGTGTCGCTGGTGTGGTTCGCGATCCTGGGTGGCACGGCGATCTTCGAACAGCGCTCGGGCGCGGACATCGCCGGTCAGTCGACGCCGGAGTCGCAGCTCTTCACGCTGCTCGACCAGTTCCCGCTCGCCGCGGTCGCCGGTGTGGTCGTGATGGTGCTGGTGGCGATCTTCTTCGTGTCCGGCGCGGACGCCGCGTCGATCGTGATGGGAACGCTCTCGCAGGAGGGCACGATCGAGCCCAAGAAGCCCGTGGTGATCTTCTGGGGCGTGCTGACCGGTGCCGTGGCCGCGGTGATGTTGCTGGTCGGCGGGTCGAACGCGCTGACCGGCCTGCAGAACCTCACGATCATCGTGGCGCTGCCGTTCATGGTCGTGATGGTCGGCCTGTGCGTCTCGCTGGCCAAGGACCTGCGCTCCGACCCGATGATCAGGCGTGAGGAACGCGTCGCCGAGGTGATGGAGGAGGTCACCGCGCACCTCGACCCCGGTCAGGTGGTCGAGGAGGCGGCAATGAAGGCGGTCGCCGAGGTGACCGGGAAGGTGCCGAACGTCAGCGAACGTTCAAACGCCTGAGCAGTTCCTGCTCCAGCACTTCCAGATCGGTCGCGACGGCCCGGTGCGCTGCTTTGCGCCGGGCCGTCGGCATGCGTTCGGAAGCGCGCACCGCGGCGAGCAACTGCGCGAGTCGTGACTCGGTCTTCGAAACCCAATCGGAATCTGCCGCGCGCACCGTCTCGAGCGACTCCGAAAAGCCGACAATTCGCGCGTGCAGCCGGGCGCCGTATCCGGAGTACTTCCCGATGTCCGCGACGTCGATGCCGAGCCGGCGCGCCCGATAGCGGTCGTACTGCTCGCTCAAAACCCCAGCTCCGCGGGCGATCACCGGGGCGAGCACCGGAATGAGCGCGGGAGCCACCACCTTCGCGACACCGACCAGGTTCTTGGCTCGGCCGGGCGTGAAGCCTGCCTTCGCTTTGCGCGCCATTCGGGTACTCCTCCTCCGTCACGTGAAACTTACTGCCCAGGTTGCCGACACAGCAGGTGGACGCGCGACATACCCTGCATCCTGTGACTTCCCAGGTGCAGCTAGACGCCGGCGTGGTCACTCGTTGTCGGCGGCGGGTGCACCTCGAAAACGATCCGGAGATGCGCGACGCTCCCAAGGCGGCGCCGGATCCGGCTTCGGAACAACGGAAAGCGGACGCGGCGAACCACCGCCGTGCGGTGGCGGACGCGCTCGGGAGAATCGTCGGCTCGAACCTCTTCGAGGTGCCGAGCGGACCCGACGTGCGCAGCGCCGACCGCGAACGGGTGACGCTCGCGGCCATGGAGATGGGCGCGCCGTACATCTGGGGCGCCGCGCTGCCCCGCGACCCGCGCGGTGGCCGTCGCGGTGGGATCGACCTGCTGGTCAAGGACACCACCGGCTACGTGCCGGTGCTCGTGGTCCGGCACAAGATCACCGACCCCGGCCACGGCGCCCGCACGAGCCCGTTGTCCATGCCGCTGCCCGACGGCAGCCGCACGGACCCGCACCGCAAGGTCCGCCCCCAGCCCCGTGACCAGCTGCGGCTGGCCCACGCGCAACGGCAGCTGCAGGCCGCCGGCCACGCGCGCAACGGACGGGCCACCGGCGGTGTGATCGGCATGGACGCCGACGTGGTGCTGTGGCACGACCTGGAGGCGCCGACGTGGCCGGGCGGCCGCAACGCGCTGGCCGAGTACGACGCGCGGTTCAGCGACAGGCTGTCCGTGGCGCTGGCGGCCGCGAACGAGAAGGAGCCGCTGGCCCGTCCGTCGCGGATCGTCGACTGCAAGACCTGCCCGTGGTGGCCGACCTGCGACAGCGAACTCAAGCGGGGCAGGGACGTCAGCCTCGTCGTGCGCGGCGAGGACGCCGTGGCGTTGCGGAAGATCGGCCTGTCCACTGTGGACGAGCTGGCCGAGCTCGACCCGTTCGCCGAGGGCCCGATCCAGCTCGTCGGCATGCCGTTCGGCGACGCCGTGGTGCTGGCGCGGGCGTGGCTGCGCGACCTCACACTGGTGCGCCGCGTGCCCGAGATGAACGTGCCGCGCGCGGACGTCGAGGTCGACGTCGACATGGAGAGCTTCGGCGACCTGGGCGCGTACATGTGGGGCTGCCTGCTGTCCGGAAAGGACATCGACGAACCGCACGGCTACCGCGCGTTCGTGACGTGGGACGCGCTGCCGTGCGACGACGAGGCCCGCTCGTTCGCCGAGTTCTGGACGTGGCTGACCGGCATCCGCCTGCGCGCGAAGGCACGCGGCCTGTCGTTCCGCGCCTACTGCTACAACGAGCTGGCGGAGAACCGCTGGCTGCTGGCGTCGGCGGAGCGGTTCGCGGGCAAGCCCGGCATCCCGACCGTCGCGCAGGTCAAGGAGTTCATCAACTCCGACTCCTGGGTGGACCTCTTCGGCATCGTCCGCGAGCAGTTCCTGTGCGCGCACGGCAAGGGCCTGAAGGTCATCGCGCCGGTCGCGGGCTTCTCGTGGCGCGACCCGGAGGCGGGCGGCGAGAACTCGATGCGCTGGTACCGGGCGGCCGTGGGGCTGAACGGCGACGAGCTCGACGTGGACCAGCGGCGGCGGCTGCTGGAGTACAACGAGGACGACGTCCTGGCCACCCACCGCCTGCGCGAGTGGATGACCTCGGACGCCATGTCCCGGTTGCCGTACGCGGGAGATCTCTAGCGCGGCGACTGCAATCGCCGCCGCGCTAGCGGGGTGCCATGCGGAGAGCGCCGTCCATGCGGATGACCTCTCCGTTCAGGTAGTCGTGCTCGATGATCGAGAGCGCGAGCTGCGCGTACTCCGACGGCTGCGCCAGGCGCTTCGGGAACGGGATGCCGGCGGCGAGGCCCGCGCGGAACTCGTCGGAGACCGTGGCGAGCATCGGGGTGTCGACGATGCCGGGCGCGATGGTCAGCACGCGGATGCCGACGTTGGACAGGTCGCGGGCGGCCGGGAGGGTCATGCCGACGACGCCGCCCTTGGAGCTCGCGTAGGCGACCTGGCCGATCTGGCCGTCGAACGCGGCGATGGACGCGGTGTTGATGATGACGCCGCGTGCGCCGTGCTCGAGTTCCTCGGTCTTGCCCATGGCCGCGGCGGCCAGGCGCAGCACGTTGAACGTGCCGATCAGGTTGACCTCGATGACCTTGCGGTAGAGGTCGAGGTCGTGCGGGCCGGACTTGCCGACCGTGCGCGTCGACGGGCCGATGCCCGCGCAGTTCACCGTGATGCGCAGCGGGTGACCGGAACCCGCCGCGGTGTCGACGGCGGCCTGGACCTCCTCGCCCGACGTCACGTCGGCGGCCAGGTACGTGACGTTCTCGACCGCCTCGGCCTTCTCGATGGCGCCGGCCAGGTCGAGCGCGAACACCTGCGCCCCACGCGCCGCCAGCGCACGTGCGGTCGCGCCGCCGAGGCCGGACGCGCCACCGGTGACGATGGCCGCGGTACCCGAGATCTCCATGCCTTCATCCTCCTCGAGAGAACTGCTCGCGAGGAGGTTAACGCTCGTTACCTAGAGCTCACGCGGTCGGTCAGGTGGAGCAGGGCCACCAGCGGCACGGCTGCCAGGAGCGCGAGGCCGATGAAGATCGTCGCGGTCATCAGAATTCCCATGCTCAGAACTGTGCCGTTCGAGCGTGTTCGAAACATCGCCCGCGCCGGTAGACCTCTGGTAGGAGATGTGTCACGGTCCGCTACGACCAAAGTCGTACGCGTCTCAGGGTCTGCTCCGTTCGGGCGTGGGGTATGCGTCACTCGGAGCCATGCAAGATAGTTAGCCTCGCGTACCTTTATGGACGTGTTCACCACGCGCCCCGAACTCGTCGGCACCTTCGGCATGGTCGCTTCGACCCACTGGCTGGCCTCCGCCTCGGCGATGGCGGTCCTGGAGGACGGCGGCAACGCCTTCGACGCCGCGGTGGCGGCCGGATTCGTGCTGCAGGTGGTGGAACCGCACCTCAACGGCCCCGGCGGCGAGGTCCCGATCATCTTCTCGGCGGCCGGAGCGGCCCCTCGGGTGCTCTGCGGGCAGGGCGTGGCGCCCGCCGGCGCGTCGATCGAGCACTACGCGGACCTGGGCCTCGAACTGATCCCCGGCAGCGGGTTGCTGGCCGCGACCGTGCCCGGTGCGTGGGACGGCTGGCTCACCCTCCTGCGCGACCACGGCACCAAGACGCTCCGTGAGGTGCTGGACAAGGCCATCGGCTACGCCCGCGACGGGTTCCCGCTGGTCGAACGTGCCGTGCACACCATCGGGATGGTGTCGGACCTGTTCCGCGACCACTGGCCGACGTCGGCCGCGCAGTGGATGCCCGACGGCGTCCTGCCGGCGCCCGGAGGCCGGTTCCGCAACCCGAAGCTCGCCGACACCTGGGAGTGGCTGCTCGCCGCCGCCGAGGCCGCCGGAGCCGATCGCGAGGCGCAGATCGAAGCCGCGCGCCGGGCGTGGTCGCAGGGGTTCGTCGCCGCGCAGATCGACGAGTTCTGCCGTTCGGAGTTCCGCGACGACTCGGGTCGTGACCACGCGGGTGTGCTGACCGGTGCCGACATGGCGTCGTGGGAGGCGTCGTACGAGGACGCCGTCGTCGCCGACTTCGGCGAGTGGTCGCTCGTGAAGGCCGGCGCGTGGACGCAGGGACCCGCTCTGGTGCAGCAACTCCGGCTGCTGGAGGGTTACGACCTGTCCTACGTGGACGGAAAGCCCACCGCCGAGACGCTGCACCTGGCCGTCGAGGCCGCGAAGCTCGCGTTCGCCGACCGCGAGGCCTGGTACGGCGACGTCCCGGACGTGCCGCTGGAGACCCTGCTGTCGCGCTCCTACGCTTCAGAACGCCGTGCGCTGATCTCCTCCGAGGCTTCCCTCGAACTGCGCCCCGGCTCGCCCGACGGCCGGGAACCGTTGCTGCCCAAGCACATCACCAGCGGACCGTCGGCTCTGGTCTCCGACCCGACCGGCGCGATCGGCGAACCCACCGTGGAGCGCTCCGGCGTGACGCGTGGCGACACCGTGCACGTGGACGTCGTGGACCGCTGGGGCAACATGGTCTCCGCGACCCCGTCCGGCGGCTGGCTGCAGTCGTCGCCGACGATCCCGTCACTCGGCTTCTGCCTGGGCAGCCGCGCCCAGATGTTCTGGCTGGACGAGGGACTGCCGAACTCGCTGGCCCCCGGCAAGCGCCCGCGGATCACGCTCTCGCCGTCGATGGCACTGCGCGACGGCCGCCCGGCGCTCGCGTTCGGCACCCCCGGCGGCGACCAGCAGGACCAGTGGCAGCTCGGCTTCTGGCTCGCGCACCGGTCGGGCCTGAACCTGCAGGAGGCGATCGACTCGCCGATGTGGCACTCGAACGCGTTCCCGAGCTCGTTCTACCCGCGTGCCTGGACGCCGGGCGAACTCGTCATCGAGAACCGCGTCGGCGCGGACGTGCTGGAGGACCTGCGTTCGCGCGGCCACCTGGTCGTGGACGCGGGGGAGTGGACTCTCGGCCGCATGTCCGCCGTGGCAAGGGATTCCGCCGGCGGACTCCTGCGCGCCGGGGCGAACCCGCGCGGTACGCAGGGCTACGCGGCGGGCCGCTAGCCGTTGACGACCTCGGTGCCGTCGTAGATCACGCCCACGTCGCTGCCCGAGTCGTGCAGCGTCGAGACACCGGCGGCACCGGCGACGTCGCTGACCTGCTCGACCTGTGGGAGCTGCGGGAGCGCACTCGCGCCGGCGGTGCCGGCCATCGCGGCGAGCGCACCGGCGGCGATCCCGGCGGACGCGACGATCTTCTTGAGGCTCAACGCGTTCCGCTCCTGGAGGTCTGGGAGAAGTGGAACGGCGCCCGATTCGAGGGGGAGGGAATCAGGCGCCGCCCCGGCCAGGGAAAGTCCGGATCAGATGTCGACGTGCGCGAAGCCGTTCCACGGCTCGGTCGGCTCGTTGAGGCCCAGCAGCGTGGCGGCGGGCACGCCGTTGCCACCGGCGTCGACGTTCTCGACGATCGCGGTGACGTCGCCGTCCAGCTCGTTGATCGCCTGGACCTTGCCGTCGACGTCGGACGTGTCGACCTTCGCGAGCTCGCCGACGGTCGCGATGTCACCCAGCTGACCACCGATGTCGGGCTGCGTGTGCGCGGTGGCGTCCGCGGTGTCGGCGAGTGCGGTACCACCCAGGCCGAGCATGACGGCGGTGCTGCCGAGGGCGACAGCGGCCCCCGCGACGGTCTTCCTGAGGTTCATGGGCGCGAACGTCCCGTGTTCGCCCCCTCTACATCAAGCTCCGTAACTCAGGCGAGGGAAGTTCTTCATCCTTTGGAGGGACGCCACTCCATTCCCACCGTGCAGACCCGAACGTCCGCCCGCCACACCGTGATCGCGTAAGTGCCCGCTTTCGTTCCGGTGCGCGCCAGGAAGTCGACGGCGCATTCGAGGGTGTAGCGGCGGCGCCACTCGTCGCCTTTCTTTATGTACCAACCGTGGTCGAGGACTTCCTCGACCTGTGCGAGGTCCAGCGCACCGCCGGGCAGCCTGCGGTGGTACTCGATGCGGTGGAGGTGGTCCATGACCAGGACGTTCCTCACTGCACCCGAGGAGTGAGAATCTCAGTTCCCGGATCTCGCCTCTACCGTTTGGACCGTGGCTGAACCCACGTTCCGGCAAAAGCGCCTCGGCGAGGCGCTGAAACTCCTGCGCGAGCGCGCCGGCCTCAGCCAGCGCGAAGCGGCCGACCGGATCGATTACAACGTTCCGAAGCTCAGCCGCATCGAGAACGGCCAGGTGCCGGACATCCACGCGTTGCGCGCGATGCTCGACGTGTACGGCGTCATCGGCGACGAGGAAACGCCGTACGTCGAGATGTGGGAACTGGCCAAGGAAAAGGGGTGGTGGAAGCAGTACCGCCTCGAAGACCAGGGTTACATCAGCCTGGAGCACGACGCGTCAGCGATCAGGGAGTTCCAGTCGAGCTACCTGCCGGGCATGGTGCAGTCCAAGGGATACATGCGCGCGGTCTTCGCCGGTGCCAGGACGCAGCGGTCGAGGAAGTGGGTCGACAGCCAGATCGCGGTGCGCGTGCGCAGGCAGGAGCGGTTGACCGGGGACAACCCGGTCCGCTACCACGCGATCATCGCCGAATCCGCTCTCCGGCACGCTGACCGAGATCAACTGCTGCACATCGCGAACCTCAGCCTGCTACCGAACGTCACCATTCAGGTCGTATTGGACACGGCTGGACTGCACGACGGCCACAACGGACCCTTTACTCTGCTGGACTTCCCGTTCGACGGAGGCCCGCGAGTTCTCTACGTCGAGCACGCCGGAGGCTCGATGCACATCGAGGACCAGAGCCGCGTGAAGGCCACTATCCTTACCTTCAAGCACCTCTCGAAGCTGGCGTTGACCCCGGAAGAGTCCGCCGCGTGGATCGAGAGGTTGGCTGCCGAGAGGTAGGGATCCAGGTGTCTGCTGTGTGGCGTAAGAGCAGCCGCAGCAACAACGGCGGAAACGGCAACTGCGTCGAGATTGCGCTGAACGGCTCAGCCGCGCGGGTGCGCGACTCGAAGAGCCGGGCGAGTTCCGAAGTCACCGCGCCCGAATGGGCATCGTTCATCAGCGCCGTGAAGCGCGGCGACTTCGAAAAGAACTGACGGGCCTGCCCTAGGCGATGGCTCCCGGCGGGAGCTTCAGCTTGAACGGCAGCGTCGTCACGACGGCGAGGTCCGAGGCCGTCGCCTTCATCAGCGTCGGGGCGTTGCGCGCGCCGGGTTCAGGCAGGTCGAGCAGCCTGTCCACGGCCTCGATCAACGGGCCCTCGTAGATCCACACGGCCTGGGCCGGCCGGGCCGAGTCGCGGACCGCGGGCAAACGCCCTGCGCGCGCCTCCGTCTCGGACCAGAACAGGATCGAGTCGATGAAGCCTCTGCGCTGCTTGAACGCCATGATTCGGTCGAGCTGCCCGGCGTCGTCCCTCAGGTGGAGGAACTGAAAGCCGCTTTCGCGCAACTCGATGACCTTGTTCAGTGCGTGGTCCATGGCGCACCTACCCGGTGTGAGGTCCCCCTTCGGGTGACCGATCAGTCATACGACCCGAAAGGATCGTACGTTAAGTCAACGTGCCGCCGTAAGACGTACTCCGAATGAGTATCTCAATTGGGGGACGTCTGTGGCGCAGGGTAATCGGTTGTCTTCTTGGTCGAGGAAACGGCCAGGAGGACCGTCACGGTTCGCACCAAGAACGCCAAACCGCCGACTGTGACTAATGTCACGGTGATCAGCATCGTCGCCTCCGAGTGGGTCCTACACCCGTAGTAGACGTCTAGCACTCGTGGCGGGTTGCAAGTGGGACCGACACCGGAGTGTCGGTCCCGGAGCGACGTCAGCTCCTCAGCTTGAGCTCGTACTCGCCGACCTCGACGAGGTACAGGTAGCTCACCCAGGTCTCGCCCGCGCGCTGGTCGGTCGCCGCCTCCAGCACGGTGCAGCCGAGCTGGTCGAACAGGCCCCGCACGAGGTCGGTGTGGATGCCGTGCATCTGCATGCTCTTGTTCGACGCGGGCTGCGGGACGGCGGGTTCAGCGGCTTCCACGGCCTCCGAGGCGGTCGCCTCCTCGACAGGGGCAGGAGCAGCAGCCGCCGAGCCGGTCACGGTCACCGGGACGCGCACGGTCGCGTTGCCGAGCTGTTCCCACCAGGCCACGTGCTCCTGGACGAGGTCGAGCTCCAGCTCGTAGTCACCGGGCTCCGCCGGGATCGACACCCGCAGGGACACCGTCGCGGACTCACCCGGCTGCAGTGCCGGCACGGTGACCCGGCCGTCGTCGCGGCGGACGAGTTCACCGTCGCGGTGCCAGTGGTTCGCGGCGTTGAGCAGCTGGCCGTACGGCCACGCGCCGTCGCTCGTGTTGCGCACCGAGAGCTCGACGTACTGCGACTCACCGGCACCGGCCGTCGCCGGTGCGTTGAGGACGGTGATCTCGGCGCGGCAGAACTCCTCCGCGATGGGCGTCGGCATCGGCAGGTGGCTCGGCAGCTGGAACACCAGGTGCCCGCCCGGCCGGACGATCCGGATCATCTCGAGCAGGTAGCGCAGCGACAGGCGCGGCGGGATGTGCTGCAACGTGATGAGGCTCAGCACGAAGTCGACGGAGTCGTCCTCGAACGGCAGGGTGCTGGCGTCGTTGTGGATGAACCGGACGCGGTCGCCGTGGGGGTTGTTCGCACGGGCCTCCTCGAGCATCGACGCGGCCACGTCGACACCGGAGACCTCCTTGCACCGCTCGGCGAGCGCGATCGAGAGCCTGCCGACGCCACAACCGAAGTCGACGGCGACGTCACCGATCGACCTGCCGTGCCGGGCGAGGAAGTCCGCCACGGACTGGACCTCGTGCCGGCCGCTCTCGAAGAAGCTCGCCCGTGCGTCGCCCCCCGCGTGCTCGCGCTCGGTCAGCACGGCCCAGTACGGGTCGGTCGAACCCAGGTGCTCCCACGTCTCGCGAACCTCGCCGAGTTCAGCGCTCACCGGGAATCCTCCGAGTTTCGTCGCTCGAGCTTGTTCTCGAGCTTCCTGATCTGACGGGCCATGTCGTCGAGACGCTTGTCGTGCGACGACACCGAGCGCGCGACGGACTCGAACGCCTGCTGGGCGCTGCCGACCAGCTCGCCCATGATCTTGCGCTGGTGCACGTCGAAGTGGTCCACCGCGCGCAGCACCGCCCGGCGCAACGCGGGAGCGAGCGGCAGCCGCGACGGGCTGCTGGTGTCCGCGCGCCACTTCAGCGCCTCGCGGGCCCTGGTGAACGGGTCCTGCGGGTCGGGGGAGTCCTGCTGTTCGCCGTAGATGGCCTGCCACCTCGCATGTGCGGCGCGGAGTTCGGTGCGCATCCAGGACGCCGCGGCATCCATGGAACGGGTGCGCAGGATGTGTTGGCGTGCCGCGTCACCGCGGCGACGGGCCTCGGCGGGGTCGTCCGCCACCTCGCGCATGGCCTTCGCCGCGGCGTCGAGGTCGGGGTCCGCCCAGAGCGCGTCGGCGGGGTAGGGGTACCAGCCCTCGCCGACCTCGACCATCTTGTACGGGATGGCCCACCCGACCGACGGGTCGAAGAACTCCGTGGTGCTCGAGTAGTCGGTCGAGATGACCGGCATGCCGCGGACCATCGCCTCGGCGACGGTGAGACCGAAACCCTCGCTGCGGTGCAGAGAGACGTAGCAGTCGCTGTCGCGGTAGAGCGCGTTCAGCTCGTCGACGCTGAGGTAGCGCTCCATCAGTTCGATGCGCGGGTCGGCGGCGACCAGCAGGCGCAGGCGTTCGGCCGCGTTGGTGTGCAGCTGGCCGTTCGTCGCCTTGATGACCAGCCGCACGTCCTGCCGATCCGACGGGAACGCGCGGCTGAACGCCTCGACCACGCCCCACGGGTTCTTGCGGCCGCCGGTGCTGTTGAAGTCGAACGCGAAGAAGAACTGGGTCGGCTTGCCGGGAGCGCGCTCCGTCCGTTGCGGCGCACCCGGATCGAGCACCGGCACCGGGATCACCTTCACGGGCACCGAGCCGTGCTGCTGGAACGCCTCGCGGCAGAACTCGCTGACCGTCCAGATCTCGTCCACGAACTCGTAGCCCGCCTGCTGCCACGGCGGCACTTCCTCGAGCTCCCAGGCCCACAGACCGATCCGGTACCGGCGGTGTCCCACCTCGGGGAAGCTCGCCAGCAGCACCTCCGTCTGGTCGGAGTTCACCGCCATCACGCTGACCGGGAACTTCGGCCTGCCTGCCGAGTCCGGCTGTTCGAGGTCCGTGCGGCAGGCCAGCGAGTGCTCCTCGACGACCGAGACGACGGGGACCTCCGCGGCCTCGACGGCCTTCAGCACGATCCGGCCCATCTCGCCCAGGCCGAGCTCCGCCGTCAGGTAGCCGGCGATGTTGACGCCGAACTCGTCGAGCGGGTCCTGCGCGGCCCTCGGCTCCCGCGGCAGCGCCCAGGTCGGGACGACCCCTTCCTCGACGCCGTACGTGCGGCACCACTCGCGGAACCCCGGGGCGTCCGCGGCACACGGCCACGGGAACGCCTTCTGCAGGTCCGGGCGCATCGCCCAGGCGAGCATGGTCATCCGGTTCAGGCCGGCGGCCTCCTCCGGCGGGGCGCCGGGACTCCGAAGCCACTCGATGAACTCGCCGTCACCACCGGAGCCGAACGGGTGCGGCGGGATCTCGGTGATCGCCCGCTTGAACAGCATCTGCTTCGCCTCGGGCCGTTCGGCCTCGATCCAGGCGTGCCGGAACATCCGGCGCATCTGGATGGACACTCTCGTGCCGTCCGCGAGCCAGTCGTACCGGTAGGTGCTCTTCTCCTGGGGCTTGCGCCAACCGGCCGCCAGGAGCTCCTCGCCATAGGCGAGGCACAGTTCCCGCAGCTCCGGGTGGTCGGAGAGCAGGATGCGCGGCCGGTGGTGGCAGTGCTGGCTCAGCAACCAGGGCTGGTCCGGCCGGTATCCGGCGAAGTGGAAGAAGCGCAGGCGTTCCCCGCCCGCGTAAAGCGTGCCGTCCGGGCCACGGGTGACCGACCGCTCGTGCGCGTTCCAGTAGCCGATGTTGAAACCGGGGTCGCGCAGGATCGTGTGCCGGAAGAGAGTCGGGATCTGGTCGGCCCACCGCTGGTCGACGAAGAGCTGCGCGCCGGGGTCGATGATCGCGTCCTGGCGCAGGCGCTCCGCCCAGAACTCGAGGAACTTCTTCGAGCCCTGGCCCACCGCGATGAAGCCGAGGTCGAACATCCCCATCGCCATCATGCCGAGGTCGCTGGGTTCGTAGCCGTCGCGCGGCATCGGCTCGAGGAGCCGCGCGGTGAGCACGATGTCGTGCTGCACGGCGAGGTCGACCACCTCGGGGTACGGCGCGAAGACCCGGATGTCCGGGTGCAGGAAGATCGCGGCGGGGGCGCCCTGGCTGAGCAGCTTGCGCAGCACCAGCGGCTTGACCGCGCCCGCGAGCTCGCCCGAGTCGTACGCGGTCGCCATGCGCTGGAAGGTCGTCTCGTCGAGGTCGAGCCAGCCCGGTCCGACCTCGGTCCACTGCTCCCGCGCCACGACACCGTCGGGACCGTCGAGCACCAGGATCACGAACTCGTGACCGGGGTGGTGCTCGCGGTAGGAGGCCGCGAGCACCTTCGCGGCGGGAAGTCCCGATCGCGTCGCGACGGTGCACGCGACCGGGAGTTTCGGCTCAGCCATTCGCTTCGAGGATCCTGAGCTGTTCGGCGACGATCCGGGAGAAGACGTCGCTGGCCTTCTGCAGGGTTTCCGTGCTCACGACCTGGATGCGCACGATGGTGTTCTTGCTCGAGTAGTGCGCACGGATGAGCGCCGGCTTGTCACCGGACTTCTCGGCCTGGCTCGCCTGCACGCCGACCGGGGCGGAGGGCATGTCCGTCAGGCCGTAGACGATCTCCTGCTGGGCGAGCTCGTCCCGGCCGGTGTCCGCCTGCGCCTTCGACGCGGCCTCGGTCGTGAAGATCAGCACGTGCACGCCGTTGTTCGACGCGGCCGACAGGCGCGACTTGCCGGCGCCCGCGGTGTTGTAGTGCTTGATCTCGTCAGGCGCGAGGAAGTTGCTCTTCTCGGCGTCGGCGAACGTCTGGATGTTCTTGTGGTCCTCGACGGCGCCCGGCAGGTCCATGATGGACAGCGAGTCCTTGGGCTTCGTCGTGGTGGTGGCCGTCTGCGACGTCGACTGCGCCGTCGTGTCCGTGGTGCCGCCACCCGAGTCGCGTCCGGCGAACCACCAGATGCCGCCGCCGATCAACGCCAGCACCAGCACCACGCCGATGATCGCGAAGATCTTGCCCTTGCCCTTGCCACCGGTCTCGTCGAACACCTCGGGACCGTGGCTCCAGCTCGCCGGCTGCTGGTTGAACTGGTCGTAGTCACCGCTGACCCACGGCGGCGGCGCCGCCTGCTGCTGCTGAGGACCGCCCTGGCCCCACGGTCCCTGCGGCGCGATCGGCGCGACGAACTGGGTGCGTTCGGCATCGGCCTGCGGGCGCTGCTGGGTGTTCACCACCTGGGTGGCGTCGGGGTTCGGGTTCTGCTGCGGCTGCTGGTTGGGCACGACCTGGGTGGCGTCCGAGGACTGCGAGGTGGGAGGTTTCGCCTCCCACTTGAAAGGACGGGCGAACGCGGCCTGCTGAGGTTGCTGCTGTGCCTGACCGCCGCCGGCAGAACCGGCGAGCACCTCGTCTCGACGCCGACGGTAGTCGTCAGCGGAGATCCGACCAGAGGCGAGTTCGTCGTCGAGCTTCTTCAGCTCGTCTTGCCAGGTCACCCCTGGCACCCCCTTCCGCGAGTACATGGACCCGAACAGTGTGCCTGGGTCCGTCGGCGGGAACCCGCGGACCTCTCGAAGTCGTGACCTGGTTGTGGCGCGCCCCACCCGCGTCCGGGCTCACGAAGGGCTCGGTGAGCGGGAGTTCGCTGACCGGCGGCCACTTCGCCGACGTGCCCACCACCACGGGTACGTTTATCACAAGCGGCACTTGGGTGTTGCGAGTAGCCCGTACGGTTACTGGGCCATGGCGGAACGGGTGCCTTCCGCCCGGCGGACGTGCGGAGGGGTCGGTTCGTGGGGGAGTCAGCGACGCAGCCGGTCGTGAGGGGCGGGGTCACCCTTCTGCTGGCCCGGACGCTCGAACGACTGGTCAGGTCCGAGGTCGTGCAGGCCTTCCACGTCGGTCTGGTCGTCTCGCTGCTCTTCAACTTCCCCCTCGTGCTGCACCCGAAGACGCTGGTCACGGGTGATCTGGGCGATCCGCTGCTGCAGACGTGGCAGCTCGCGTGGCTGCACCGGTACCTCGCCGAGGGCGGCGACCTGTGGACCTCGAACCAGTTCTACCCCGCCGTCGACTCGCTGGCGTTCAGCGACTCGTTGCTCGGCTACCTGCCGCTGAGCCTCTTCGGCGACGGTCCCGAGGCGGCGATCCTCCGGTACAACGTGGCGTTCGTGCTCGCCTTCGCCTTCGCGTTCGCCGGGGGCTACCTGCTGGTCAGGCAGTTGGGCAGCAACTGGCAGGGCGCCGCGCTCGCCGGTGCCGTGCTGGCCTGGTCGCCGTGGCGGCTGACGCACGTGCACCACCTCAACCTCTTGTCGATCGGCGGTGTCGCGCTCGCGCTCTGCGCGCTGGCCCGCGGTCACGGCTTCACGCTGCGCGGCAGGCGGGAGCCCGCACCGCGGTGGATCTTCGCCGGCTGGGTGATCGCCACGTGGCAGGTCACGCTCGGGTTCGCCCTCGGCATCACGTTCGTCTACGTGATGGCGGCGGTCGGTGTCGCGATCGCGGTGTTCGTCTGGCGGCAGCGACCGGGAATCCGCACGGTCATCGCGAACGCGTGGGGCGTCATCGTGTTCCTCGTGGTCACCCTGCTGATGGTGGCGCCGTACTTCCGCGTGCTCGACCGGTACGGCTTCACGCGGACCTGGCACGAGATCGAGCTGTTCTCACCGCCCGCGAGCGGTCTGCTGACCACGACGCGGGACAGCTGGCTGTGGCAGGCCACCGACTTCGCCGACAGCAGTGCCATCCCGCACGACGGCATCCTCGAGAAGCTGCTGTTCCCGGGCCTCGTCGTCCTGGTGCTCGGCGTGGCGGGGCTGTTCCTCAGCGCCTGGCGGTTCACCACGCGGATGGTGCTGGCGGCGCTGGTCGTCGTCCCCGCGGTGCTGGCCCTCGGCGCGTCGTTCCTCGGCGGCGCCATCTACCGGGTGCTGTGGGAGGTCGTGCCCGGCTGGGACGCCATGCGGGCGCCCGGCAGGCTGATCCTCTGGGCGATCCTGCCCCTGACGGTGCTGGCTGCGGGTGCGGTGACGGAGTTCGGCCGGCAGCTCGTCATCCGCACGCAACTGCGGGCGCGCACCATCGTCCTGCTCCTGCTGGTCCCCGCGGTCGCCGCGCTGCTGGAGGGCGTGCCGAGGTGGGCCCACGTGCCGGTTCCCGCTGTGCCGGCCGGCGTGCAGCGGGTGTTCACGCAGGCGCAGGAGCCGATGCTCATGCTGCCGATGGACACCTACGACGAGTTCACGTACCTGCTGTGGTCGACCGAGGGCTTCCCGAAGATGGCGAACGGCAACTCCGGCAACTTCCCGCCGGAGTACCGCGAGATCGTCGCGGCGACCGCGAACTTCCCGGACCAGCGCAGCCTCCAGGCGCTCAAGCGCCACGGCATCTACAAGGTCGTCGTGGTGAAGTCGCGGCCTGGGGGCGCCGACATCGCGGCGCGGCCGGTCGGCGGGCTGCCGCTCAGCCGCGTCGAGACGGACGACGTCGTGGAGTTCACGATCACCGGCTGACCTGCTTTCCGAGGAGGGGTGTGCCCGTGAGCGCGGGGGTCGAGTTCGTCGCCGACGTGGTGCGGACCGGCACGGTCCTGGGGCTCGACGCGAACCTCGGCCCGGACGTCGCGGCCGAGGTCATGGGCGGACCGGGCGGGGAGAACCGCGGCTCGCGCACGTGCTGGCGGTCGTACGGGCTGGTCGAGGTCGGCTGGTACCTCAGGGAACGCGGGCTCGGCTGGAAGGGCGAGCACCTCGCCGTGCAGGTGCATCGGCTGCGGCACGGTGACGACCGGCTGGACGACGCCGTGGCCGCGCGGTACGGCCGGTTCGGCGGGCCGGTGATGTTCGACGAGGTGCGGGCCGAGTTGGCGGCGCGCGGGGCCGGGCTCGTGCCGGTCGGTGGGCCGGAGACCGGGTACCGGCAGTACTGGCAGCCCGAGGCCCAGGTGACGCTCTACGTGGGGGTGGGGCCGGAGTTCCCGGACGGCGTTGTGGAGAAGGTCTTCACGGCGTTCGGGCAGGACTTCACCATCTCGTTCGACGGTGACCCGAAGGCCGTGTGGCAGCAGGTGAAAGCGGTTGCCGGCATGTCCGCGGAGCAGCGGGTTCGTTGGGCCACGGCGAAAGCGCCGGAGGACTTCCGGTCGTGGTGGCGGTACTGCGCAAGGCTTGCTGCCGCGCGGACGTCGTCGCACGGCGAGTTGCGCGGCCGGGACCGGTTCGTGGAGCTGGTCTTCTGGATGTGGGACCACGGGCTGCGCGAAGGCGTGTACGCGGCCAAGGAAATCGCTTACCTGCGTGCGGAGTTCGTTGCACGGCTGGAGGAGCTGCATCCGGAGCTCGCGCTGCCGAGCCACGACGAGGTCGTCGGCGCGTGTCTCGACCATGTCGGCGAGGCGATGACACGGGACGACAAGAACCTCGTCGACGCCGCGCGGTTGTTGCGGCACGGGCTCACGGACACCAGCAGGTTCGACGCGGTCTACGAGCGGCGCAGGACCGCCTGACTCAGCAGAAGATCAGGCCGCACGGCCTCGTGGTCGTCGTGGTGGTCGGCCTCGGCCGAGTGGTCGTCGTCGTGACCGGCGGCGGCGCCTTGGTGGTCGTCGTCGTTGTCACGACCGCGGTCGTGGTGGAGGTCGTTTTCGTCGTAGTCGTTGTCTTGGAAGAAGAAGACGGCTGCGACGACGAGCTGGACGCCACTGTCTGTGACGGAAGCTCGGATTCCGTGGGGAGCAACGACGGGGTGTTGATGAGCGAGACCCTGGCCGGTTCCCTGCTGCCGGACTCGGCCGGATCGCCCGCGCCGAACGACCCGGCATACGTCCCCAGCACGCCAAACGCCGCGATGGCAACGCCGACGACAGCTCCTGTTGCGAGCCGTGCAGGTCCACTCATCGCCGCGAACACTCGGATTGAGTATCTCGTTCACTCGATTGGGTCAAGCAAACCGGTCTTTTTCTACTCGTTCACACCTTTGTCACGGTGACGCCCACTACGCCCTGTGACAGGGGTGCGATCGTCTTGAACGCCTTGGGGGTCAGGTCGACGCAACGGCCGGAGATGAACGGGCCGCGGTCGTTGATCCGCACGGTCACGGTCTTGCCGTTGGAGCGGTTCTTCACCTCGACCTTGGTGCCGAACGGGAGCGTCTTGTGCGCGGCCGTCAGCTTGTTCGGGTCGAAGCGCTCACCGCTGGCCGTCGTGCCGCCGCCGGAGTAGTAGGAAGCCTTGCAGGTCTCGGCAGAAGCCACCGGGGAGAAGAACACGGCGGTGGTGACGAGGGACGCGAGCGTGAGGCCGGCGGCCGCGAGGGTCTTGGTCATGCTGCAAGCAAGTCACCCCTCGGCAAAGGCGCGCCTAAAGCCCGCCTAACCGGGAAACTGCTCGGCCGCGGAGACCAGCAGCTGCCAGTCGCCGTCCGGCAGGGTCCGCAGCCGGTCCAGCAGAGCGGTCATCCTGGTCAGCAACTCTGGGTGATCGGCCCAGAACGAGTGATCTACTCTGAGTAGCGCGGCGAGCAGGTCGCCGGGGTAGAGCGCGACCGACCGCAGGGGGTCGCCCTCGACGTGTTCCAGGGCCAGCAGCGCGGTCACGTCGAGCCCCACCTGGTGCGTCACGAGCAGGTGCAGCGACGTCGGCGTCAGCTGTCCCACCGGCAGGTCGCGCAACGCGCACAGGTCCCGGTAGAGCTGGGTCGAGGACGAGTCGGGCGTGCGCCAGTCGTCCTCGCTGAGGTGCGCCAGCGTTCTGTCGCGGTCCACGCACACATGGTCCCCGCAAACCGGCTCACTAGTGGGCCGACGGAGGCAACGGTTCGGCATTGGGCGACTGCCAGCCCACGCGGACGAGCACCTCGCCCTCGTGCAGCAGCGCTTCCGACGCGAGGCCCCACACGGTCGACGCCAGCACCACCGCGCTCACCGCCTCGCCCGCGCTCAGCCAGTCGCGTCCCAGCACCCGCAGCAGGGCTCCGTTGCGCCGTGCCGCCAGTTCCAGCTCGCAGTTCTCGGCACGGGCCGCGTGCAGCAGCCACGTCAGCGCCGAGTCCGGCACCTCGTCGGGCAGGTAGGGCCGCGGGTCGGCCCTGCGCAACGAGATCGCGGCCGCCGAGGCCACCTCGCAGTGGAACGCGTCGAGCTCCCAGCGCGGGTGCACGGACGCGACCTGGCCGTCCGGCTGCGGGGTGCGCAGCACGTGGCAGTCCCAGCCCATGGCGGACAACGCGA
Organism: Lentzea sp. HUAS12; assembly: GCF_024125735.1. Classification (NCBI taxonomy): domain Bacteria; kingdom Bacillati; phylum Actinomycetota; class Actinomycetes; order Pseudonocardiales; family Pseudonocardiaceae; genus Lentzea; species Lentzea sp. HUAS12. The sequence continues at coordinate 6,974,442 of NZ_CP099738.1, read as the reverse complement.
CCCGCACGTGGTGAAGCACCGCACCACACGCGAGAAGGCCCGTCTGGTCCGTGCGTGTCGTCAGGAGTTCGAGGCACTCGTTGCCGTTGCGCCACCGACACGGCGGAACGATGCCGAACGACGGTGCTCGCGCGGCGAGTTTCAGGACTTCTTCCACGGTTCCCGCGTCGGGGGTGCGCACGCTGGTCCTCATCAGGCCAGCCTGTTCCCGTCCGGCTGCGCGGGGCCTGCGTCACGACTGCGCGGCCGCGACCACAGATGCCACCGTCATCGCCGCACCGCGCGAGAAATGCTCCTCGTACTCCTCCGGGCTCAACGCCTGACGGCACAAGGTCACGCATTGGTCGTGCGACGCCGCGAAGTTCGTGGACCCGAACAGCGGCAGGCCGACCGACTGCCACACCCGGTCCGCACCGCCCAGCAGCAGCGCGGCGTGCGACGCGGACCCGGTGATCACCGAGATCAGCGCCAGCAGCTCGACGGACACCGCGATGCCCAGCAGGTCGTGGAACTGCTCCTTGATGCGCAGCGACGTCGTGGCGAGCTCGCGGGCCTCGGCGACGTCACCGCGTCCCATCGCCACGAAAGCCAGGACGTACAACGCGAACGCGCGCGCCCACAGCTCGCCGTTCTCCTCACACACGACGCGTGCCTTGGTGCAGATCTCCGCCGCACGGTCGAGTTCGCCGGCGAACGCCGCGGTGATCGCCAACGCCACCCGTGCCATGACCACGTTGCTGTCCAGGTGCCCGAGTTCGGCGTGCCGGCGGTCGGCCTCGGCCAGCAGCCGCGCGCCCAGCGGCAGGTCGTCGTCGAACACGGCCGCGGCGCCCTGCACGTAGGTCGCGTAGACGTCGGCGTCCTCGTCGCCGAGCACCGCGGCCTCGGTGCGGCACGCCTCCAGCAACGCCGGCACGGCGCTGGTGTTGCCCTGCAACGTCGCCAGGTAGCCGGTGACCCACAACGCCTTGCAGCGCGCCCGTGACGGCTCGGTCTCCAGCGACAGCGCCCAGTTCAGCCAGTGGCGTCCCTCGGCGAACCGCCCACAGCCGACCCAGTAGAACCACAGCGTCGAGGCGAGCCGCAGTCCCGACTCGGCCTCGCCCGGCGTCGTCAGCGAGTGCTCCAGCGCCGCCCGCAGGTTGCCGCGCTCGGCCGCCATCGCACCCACGGTCGCCGCCTGCCGCGACGTGAACCAGGCCCGTTCCCCTTGCAGGGCAACGCCCGTGTACCAGTCGCGATGGCGCGCCTTCAACCGTTGCTCGTCATCGCTCGCACGCAACCGCGTCTGCCCGAACTGGCGCATGGTCTCCAGCAACCGATAGCGCGCCACGCCCGCGTGTTCTTCGCGTTGCAGCACGGACTTGTCGACCAGCCCGTCGACCGCGTCGAACATGTAGTCCGCGGTCAGCGCGTCGTCCGAGCACACCGCCTCGGCCGCGGCGAGGTCGAAACCGCCCGCGAAGACCGACGCCCGCGCCCACAGCAGCTGTTCGCGCGGCGAGCAGAGGTCGAAGCTCCACTCCATCGTCGCGAGCAGCGTCTGGTGCTGCGGCAACGCGGTGCGCCCGCCGCCGGTCAGCACCCGGAACCGGTCGTCCAGCCGCTCCAGCAGCTGCGCCGGGGTCAGCGCGCGCACCCGCAGGGCCGCCATCTCGATGGCCAGCGGGATCCCGTCGAGGCGGCGGCACAGGTCCGCGACTGCCTGCTCGTTCGCCGCCGTGATGACGAACGAGCCGGGAATCGCCGCGTCAGCGCGTTGGGCGAACAGCGTCGCCGCCGGATACGGCACGGACAACGGCGACACGGACAGGACCTGCTCTCCGTAGACGCGGAGCGCGCGCCGGGACGTGGCGATGACACGGAGGTCCGGCGCCACCCGCAGCAGCGTGTCCACCAGGACCGCGCAGTGGTCCACGACGTGCTCGCAGTTGTCGAGCACCAGCAGCGCGTCCTCGCCCGCCAGGAACTCCGTGAGCACGCTCAGCTGCCCGCGCCCGGTCTGGTCGACCACGCCCAGCGCCTCGGCGACGGCGTGCGGGACGAGGGCCTTGTCCCGCAACGCCGCCAGCTCCACGAGCCACACGCCGTCCGGCGGGTGCTCGCCGCGCGCCACGTGCAGCGCGAGCCGCGTCTTGCCCACACCGCCGACTCCGATGAGCGTGACCAGCCGGTGCCTCCGGATCAGGTCGGCGACGTGCTCGGTCTCCGGGCGGTCCACGAAGCTCGACCGGTCGGCGGGCAGGTTGCCGCGCACCGGCGCCGGGACGCGTTCCGGCAGGTCGAGGCGGGGGTCGGCGGTCAGCACCGCCTGTTCGAGGTCCTTGAGCCGAGGGCCGGGCTCGATGCCCAGCTCGCCGACCAGGACGCCACGGGCCCGCTGGAACGCGGCCAGCGCCTCGGCCTGCCGGCCGCAGCGGTAGAGCGCGATCATCAGCTGCTCCCACAGCCGTTCGCGGAACGGGTGCTGCTCGACCAGGGAGTTGACCAGCGGCGCCACCGCGGCGTGCTCGCCCAGCGCGAGCGAGGCCTCCATCAGGTCCTCCGTCGCGTCCATCCGCAGGTCGGTCAGCCGCGCGGACTCCTGCCGGGTCCAGTCGCCCGGACGGCAGTCCGCGAGGGGGTCGCCCGTCCACAACGCGAGGGCCTCGCGCAGCATCTTCGCCGACTCCAACGGTTCGTCGCTGTGCCGTGCTGCTGCGACGAGCGCCTCGAACCGTGCGACGTCAACGGTGTCCGCAGGGGCGTTCAGAACGTAACCCGGCTCGCGGGTCGTGATCAGCTCACCGAGTCCGGCGTCGCGGATCTGCCCGCGCAATCGCGCGAGCAGGCTGTGCAGGGTCTTCGTGGCGGTCGCCGGCACCTCGTCCGACCAGAGCGCGTCCACGAGCGCACTCCTCGGCACCGTCTCTCCCGGCTTCAGGGCCAGCCGTGCGACCAAGGTTCTCTGTCCCGCACTGCTGAGCTGAACTGCTCCGTTCGGACCGGTGAGTTCGAGCGGTCCGAGCAGCCGGATGATCACGTTTTTGGTCCTGTCGTCAGCCCCCGACAAAGGCCGGAACCGCGCCAAGATATCGCAATGGAATTCGACCCGAGAATCAACGCCCAGCGAGTCACCGCATATGCCGAGCTGCGTGCCGTGCTGGCTGATCCGGTGACGTTCTCCTCCCGGAACATGGCTGGTCCGCAGGTCGCGACGGTCGCCGCGCTGTTACCGCCGGAGCAGCGACGATTACTCGAATTGATGTCCTCGCTGAACGCGGCGGACGGCACGAGACATGCCCGAATTCGTGCGGTGGCGAATCAGAAATTCCCTCCAACGGCCGTGCGCCGAATGGCTGAACCCATCAGGGAACGCGCACGTCTTCTGCTCGACGAACTACCTGAGGAGGCCGACTTCGTCAGCGGTTTCGCCGCGCCGCTCGCCCTGGGAGTCGTCGGCGACCTGCTCGGCGTGCCGGAAGCGGACTTCCCGCTGTTCCGCGAGTTCACGGCGCCGGTGCTCGAACTGACCAGCGGCGAGGAGGTCAGCGAGCGCGTGCTCGGCTCGTACTTCGCCGCGATGAACGAGTTCTGCGCCTACTTCGGCCGCTCGCAGGCGTTCCGCGGCGGACAGCTCTCGGAGCAGGAACGGCTGTCGCTGTGCCTCGCGATCGTCGTGGCCGGCACCGACTCGACGACGAACATGCTGTCCAGCACGGTGCTCAGGCTGGACCCCCGCGAACGCAGGCTGGGCGGGGTGGTCGAGGAGGTCGTACGGCTCGACTCACCGTTCGTCGGCTTCTTCCGCACCGCCACCCGTCCGGTGATCATGGGCGGGGTGGAGATCGCCGCGGGCGAGCACCTGTTCCTCGACTACGCGGCGGGCAACCGCGACCCGAAGGTGTTCACCGAGGACTTCGACCCGGGCAGGCCCTCCGTGCCGGGCCACCTCGGCTTCGGCCACGGCCCGCACTACTGCCTCGGCGCCCAGCTGGCGCGCCTGGAGGGCACGATCGTGGCCGAGGAGCTGCTCGACCGCTCGTCGGAGCCGGTCGAGCAGCCCGTGCGCCACCGCAGGCACCTGATCAGTCACGGGCCCGCGGAGCTGCGGTTCAGACCAGGGCAGCGTCGAGGGTGATGTTCTCGACGGCCGCGAGCGCCTTGGAGACCGGGCAGTTCGCCTTGGCGCCCTCGGCGGCCGCGACGAAGTCCTCCTGCGACAGGCCCGGCACGTTGGCGCGGACCGTGATGTGGATGCCGGTGATCCCGACGCCCGCCTGGAAGCTCACCTCGGCCTTGGTGTCGATCGAGGTGGGAGGCGTGCCCGCGCCGGTCAGGCCGTGCGAGAGCGCCATCGAGTAGCAGGACGAGTGCGCCGCGGCGATGAGCTCCTCGGGGCTGGTCTTGCCACCGGCCTCCTCGGCGCGCGCCTTCCAGTCGATGTCGAAGCTGCCGGCGTTGGAGGTGGCGAGGCTGACGTTCCCCTTGCCCTCGACGAGGGAGCCTTCCCAGTGAGCGTTTGCCGTCTGCTTGATGGCCATGATCTCGAGGTCCTTAGGTCGAAGCGAGCTGTCCCGACCACCTTGTCACGGGTGGGCCCGGAGATCACCCCGAGAACCACGTGCCGGGACTGCGAGAGTCTCTCGTGTGAACGTCGTGCTGCCCCCGCGTGTCGCCGCCGGAGATCGGCGAGCACGCTCTCAACCGGCACGGGTACATGGCGGGCCGCGACGCCGACCGGCTGGCCGACGACGACACCACCCAACGGCTCCGCGCACTGCTGAGCGTTGACAGCCAGGGCTTGCTCGACGGCAGAGCGGGTCAGCCGAGCCTCCACGGCCAGATCATGTGTGCGGGCCTTGCGCGCAGTTGGCCAGGTACCTCGACCGCCGGCTGACACAATTCGATCCATCGGGTTCGTCGCGCGGCGTCGTGCCCGTCTGGTTCCGGTGTTCGCCGACAGCACGGACTGCGACTCGACGTGGAGCCCGGACGACCGGAGAGGTGCTGGGCGGTGTGGACGTAGGCCACGGGGAGCAACCGCTGTCGCTCGCCCTTGGACCAATCGCCGAGTTGGACGCCGACGCGGGCACGCTCACCGTCGGCCCGGCAGTGAGGTGATCCGGGGGGCTTGGGGGGTCGTCCCCCCAAAATCATGGCGAAACGAAAAGGCCCATGCTCTCCATGAGCATGGGCCTTTTCGAGTGGAGCGGATGACGAGACTCGAACTCGCGACCCTCACCTTGGCAAGGTGATGCGCTACCAACTGCGCTACATCCGCACTGCCTTACGGGAGAGAACTATACAACAGGCTCAAACGGCGTCTTGCGAGGGGGGTGCCAAACCGGCCAGCAGTTGATCTACCTCGGACAACTGCTCCTTCGGCCACCGCCACTCCCACAGCGCCCGCACCTTGGGCAGCACGTCGACCGGCAGCCACGCGGCCACCTCCTCGCGGAGGTCCCAGTCGTCGAAGACGTGCTCGTAGAAGCTGATCAGCGCGGCGTTCTCCAGGAACTGCTCCGGCTGGTGGAAGCACCAGTGCGCGAAGCCGTACGCGCGGCGCAGCACGTCGTCGTCCTGCTCGCGGTGCGCTTCCTGCGCCAGCTGGGACAGTTCGGAGAAGAAGACGTGGCAGGACCACTCCTCGGTCTCGGCGACAGCCCGAAGTTCCGGCACGAGGGCCGAAGCGCGTTCCCGCCAGTCCACCACGTGCGTGACGATAGTCGCTCGATCTTGTCCGGCCGACCGTCCGACGCCCACCTGTGACCGTCCTGTCACCGATCACGTTGCGCTGATCAGCCCACTACTAACGGATGGTCTTGTATATCGACCTGTTCTCATCGATGAGCAGTTCTGGCCCCTTGTGGCATGTTGAGGGCTGTGATGGTCGACGAGAACGAGGTCGACCGGGACCTGCTCGCCAGGGTGCGCGAGGGAGACGACTCGGCCTACGGCGAACTGTTCTCCCGGCATGCGGACGCGATCCGCCGCTTTTCCCTCAGGCACGTCCGCGAGGCGGCCGAAGCCGACGACCTCACCGCCGAGGCGTTCTTCCGCATGCTCCAGGCCATCCGGCGCGGCAGCGGGCCCACGGACCACGTCCGCACGTACCTGCTCACCGTCGCCCGCCGCGTCGCGTGGGAGTGGAGCGGACGGCGCCGGGACGTGCCGGTGGAGGACGAGGAGCTGGGCCGTCGGGTCGAGCCGGTGAGCGACAACGCGAACCGCCGGGTCGAGCACAACCTCATCACCAGGGCTTTCTCGAGTCTGCCGGAACGCTGGCGGGTCGTGCTGTGGCGCGTCGAGGTGGAGGGTGAACGCCCCGCCACCGTGGCACCGCACTTCGGGCTTTCGCCGAACGCCATGTCGGCGTTGGCCCGCCGTGCGCGCGAGGGATTGCGTGCGGCGTATCTCCAGGCTCATCTCGCGGCTGACGACGGGCGTTCGTCGTGCGCGGCGATCCGGTCGAAGCTCGGCACCTACACCGCGGGTGGGGTCCAGGGCGTCGAGGAACGCCGGATCGGTGCCCATCTCGACACCTGTTCGTCCTGCTCGCAGCTCCACACCGAGCTGAACGAGGTCTGCGCGACGCTGCGCGCCAACGCCGGGTTCCTGGTCGTGCCGGCCACGCTCGGGCTCGCGTTCGCCGGGAAGGTGTTCTTCACCAAGGCCAAGCTGGCGTTCGCCGCGGCGAGCGTGGCGACCGTCGGCCTGTTCGGGACTATGGCCGCGGTGTTCAACGGTGGCGCGGGCGTCGCCGTGGTGCAGCCGGACCAGAACCCGGTGATCGCCATGGAGACGTCGGGTTCGTCGAGTTCCTCCCGCAGCCAGGAGCTCGTGGTGGCCCAGCCGCCCGCTCCCGAACAGCAGCGGCAGGTGAAGCCGCAGGAGAACGTGGTCAACCCCGGCGCGCCGCGGCACCAGGAGACCGTGCGCAGGACCGAGTCGTCCGTGCCTCCGACCAGCAACAGGCTGGAGAAACCCCCTCCGGCCGAGCGCGCCGAGGACGTCACCACGTCGAAGGGCCAGTCCGACGACGTGAGCACGGCGCAGACCACGTCGCGTGACATCAGTTCGTTCGACGTGCAGTCGACTTCTGCCTCACCGTCCGCCTCCACGCCGTGCTCGTCGCCGCAGACCACGGCCACGACGATCACGCTCTACCCGAAACCGGCGTTCGAGGACTGACGGTGACGATCATGCTCGGCCGAGTTCACCCACAAGGCTCGGCCTGAGCCAGGTACGGTTTGTCCAAGACCGACCGAGCGTGGGAGACGGGTACATGACGCGGCTGGTGCGCGGTGCTGACGGGCGGATGTGGACGGTTCACAGCCGTGTCGAGTGGCGCAACCCGGTGGCCTCCGACGACTTCGAACACGACGTCAGCGGTGGTGTGCTGCCCGGGGTGATGATGGCGGGCATGCTCGTCGTGATGGTGGTCGTGCTGATCGCCTGGACGCCCGAGCAGGTCGTCGTGCCGGCGTGGCTGATCCTCGCGCTGATCTTCCTGTTCGCGTTCTTCCCGGTCCGCTGGGCGCTGCGCCGTCCGCACACGCTGGTCGCGGAGAGCAAGGCCACCGCAGACGAGCTGCCGCCCGAAAGGTGGATCGGCTCGGTGCGCGGTCCGCTCGCGGTGCGCCAGGAGGCGTCGCGGGTCGCCCGGACGATCGAGATGCACTCGCTGCCGGACGTCGAAGGCCCGTTGCAACCCGTCGACTGATGCGACACTGGACCGGTGCCCGAGCTACCCGAGGTAGAAGCGCTGGTCCACCACCTGCGTGAGAACGCGGTGGGCCGCACGGTGCACCGCGTCGACGTCGCGTCGCTGCAGGTGCTGAAGACGTTCGACCCGCCGTGGACCGCTCTGCACGGCCAGGAGGTCGTGGCCGCGCACCGGCACGGCAAGCACCTCGACCTGGAGGTCGCCGACGGCCTTCACCTGGTCGTCCACCTCGCCCGCGCCGGCTGGCTGCGCTGGGCCGACACCATGTCCGCACCGCCGCCCAAGCAGGGGCGCGGACCGCTCGCGTTGCGCGTGCACCTCGGCCCGCCCGGTCAGGGGCCGGGCTTCGACCTGACGGAAGCGGGCACCAAGAAGGGCCTCGCGGCGTGGATCGTGCGCGACCCCAGGTCCATCGCGAGCATCGCGCGGCTGGGTCCCGACGCGCTGGGGATCACCCGCACGCAGCTGGAGGACCTGTTCGCCAAGCGCACCGAACGGCTGAAGACGTCGCTCACGGACCAGAGCCTGATCGCGGGCATCGGCAACGCCTACTCCGACGAGATCATGCACATGGCCCGGCTCTCGCCGTACGCCACGACGGGCAAGCTCGACGAAGAGCAGCTGGACCACCTGCACGAGGCGATGCTGACCACGCTGACCGATGCGGTCGCACGGTCCGTTGGTCAGGACGCGGCCCGGCTGAAGGGCGAGAAGCGGTCGGGGCTGCGGGTGCACGCGCGCACCGGGCTGCCGTGTCCCGTCTGCGGCGACACGGTCCGCGAGGTGTCGTTCGCGGACAAGGCCTTCCAGTACTGCCCGACGTGCCAGACCGGGGGCAAGCCGCTGGCCGACCGCCGGTTGTCCCGTCTCCTCAAATAACCGCCGCTTAACCGGGGTGGACGAGCCTCGGCGACATGACTCGTCTGGGCAAAGCCATCGCAGTCCTGTCCATCGCCGCCGCGGCCTCCGTGATCGCGCCGATGAACGCCAACGCCGCCGAGTACGGGTGCACGGGTTCGCTGATCGACACCTACGCGGTGAAGTCCAGCGTGGGCAACCACCTGAGCACGATCCGGCTCTACTACAACTCCAGCACGGGCTACAACTGCGCGTCGAACGTGAAGACGGCGTACTACTCGCAGTTCAAGCACGAGGCCAGCATCACCATGTACAACCAGGACTTCCGCGAGGACGACAACAACCGTCCCGGCTACAACAACGACTTCGACTCCGGCAAGTTCCAGTACTACGCCGGCCCGGTCAAGGTCTACGCCAAGGGCAAGTGCGTGACGATCCGCGCGACGACGTACTACTACGACGAGGTGGGCACCAGGGCCGCCGTCGGAGTTCACTGCGGCTGAACGACCAGCACCTCCAGGGTGCGGGGGCCGTGGACGCCCTCCACCCGGTTGAGCTCGATGTCGCTCGTCGCCGACGGGCCGCTGATGAACGTCAGCGGCCTCGTTGGTTCCAGCCGCCGCAACGCCTCCGGCACTGACGCCGCGATCTGGTCCGTGCGGACCACGCACAGGTGGTAGTCCGGCAGCAGGGTGAGCGCGCGGCGTCCCTGCGCCTCGCCGCCGTCCAGGACGATCGTGCCGGTGTCCGCGATCGCGACCGCGCAGCCGGTCAGCACGCCGTCCGACCCGTCGAGCTCCTCGATGGTGAGCGGTTCGTGCAGCCACGTGACGCCGTCGACCAGCCACTCCGCGGGGACGTCCGCGGGCACGACGATCCTCTTGCCCCGCAAGCGTTCGAGCGCTGCCGGCACGTCGGTGACGACGTGGACGACCGCGCGGTAGTCGGCGACCCGTTCGGCGAACAGCTCGACGCCGCCGGTGCCCGTCTGGTGGTAGCCGCGGACAATGGGCTCCGCCGCGGGCACTCGGGCGTCGCGGATGCGGTTGAGGATCTCTTCTCGTGCACTAGCCACGGTTCTTCCTCCACCAGGCGCGGAACGACTCGGACGGCGGGGCGGGCACGTCGCGGGAGGACGTCCACTTCGAACCCGGCCACGGCAGCGACGTGATCCTGCCGTCGCGGGCCAGGAAACGGGCCAGGGAACCGGCTTTCTGCGCCTTCTCGTAGCGCGAGGCCTCCCTGAACACCCACGCGGCGGCCGCCATCGCGACGGACTCCGCCGTGCGCCCCTTGGCTTCCACGGCCTCGGCGCGCAGGTGCGTGAGGACGGACGGGATGTCGATCCGCACCGGGCAGACCTCGAAGCAGGCGCCGCACAGCGAGGAGGCGTAGGGGAGTGAGGCCGCCTGCGGGTCGTGCATGTCGCCGACCAGTTGCGGCGTCAGGATCGCGCCGATCGGGCCGGGGTAGACCGAGCCGTACGACTGGCCGCCGGTGCGCTCGTAGACCGGGCACACGTTGAGGCACGCGCTGCACCGGATGCACCGGAGTGCTTGGCGCCCAACGGAATCCTCCAGCGTGGCGGTGCGGCCGTTGTCGATCAGCACGAGGTGGAACCGCTGCGGGCCGTCGCCTTCGGTGACGCCCGTCCACACGCTCGTGTACGGGTTCATCCGCTCCGCCGTGGACGAGCGGGGCAGCAGCTGCAGGAAGACCTCGAGGTCCTGCCACGCCGGCACGAGCTTCTCGATGCCCATGACGGTGATCAGCGTGTCCGGCAGCGTCAGGCACATCCGGCCGTTGCCCTCGGACTCCAGCACCACGATCGACCCGGTGTCGGCGACGGCGAAGTTCGCGCCGGAGATCGCCACCTTGGTCGTGAGGAACTTCTCGCGCAGGTACACGCGTGCCGCCTCGGCGAGGTCCGCGGGTTCGTCGGAGACCTCGACCCCCATGCGGCGCTGGAAGATCTCGCGGATCTCCGAGCGGTTGCGGTGGATCGCGGGCACCAGGATGTGCGACGGCCTGTCGTCGCCGAGCTGCACGATCAGCTCGGCGAGGTCGGTCTCGATCGCGTGCACGCCACCGGCTTCGAGCGCCTCGTTCAGCCCGATCTCGGCCGTGGCCATGGACTTGACCTTGACGACCTCGTTCGCGCCCTCCTCCCGGCAGAGGTCGAGCACGATCTGGTTCGCCTCCTCGGCGTCCCGCGCCCAGTGGACGACGCCGCCGCGCGCCGTGACCGACTCCTCGAGCTGGACGAGGAGTGTGTCGAGGCGCGCCAGGACGTCGTTCTTGATCTGCTCGCCGGCGACCCTGAGCTGTTCCCAGTCGGTCATCTCGCCGACCGCGGCCGCCCTGCGCGTCCGGATGGTTCCGGTGGCCTTGCGCAGGTTCTGCCGCAGCTGCGTGTCGGCCAACGCCGTGTGCGCGGCCTTGGGGAACGTCGGGCTGCCCAGCCACGTCACCGGGTTGCGAGCCACGGGTCCTCCTCCGTCGAAGCCAGGATCTCCGCCAGGTGCACCGGCCGCACGCCCGCGCGCAGCCGCGAGAGCCCGCCGCCGATGTGCATGAGGCAGGAGTTGTCGCCCGCGCTGAGCACCTCGGCACCGGTCGAGAGCACGCTGGTCATCTTGTCCGCGAGCATCGCCGTGGACGTCTCGGCGTTCTTCACCGCGAACGTGCCGCCGAAGCCGCAGCAGTGCGTCGAGTCGGGCAGTTCCACCAGATCGAGTGCCTTCACGGCCCTGAGCAGCGCCAGCGGCTTGTCGCCGACGCCGAGCATGCGCAACGAGTGGCAGGTGGGGTGGTAGGTGACCCGGTGGGGGAACCACGCGCCGACGTCCGTCACGCCCAGCACGTCCACGAGGAACTCGGCGAGCTCGAACGTGCGCGGCGGCGACTCCCCGAGCGTCGGGTGGATCTCCCGCACCATGCCGGCACATGACCCGGATGGAGCAACGACGTGGTCGTAGTCGCGGAAGACGTCGGTGTACTTGCGCGCCAACGGCTTCGCGTGCTCCCGGTAGCCGGTGTTGAAGTGCATCTGGCCGCAGCACGTCTGGCCGAGCGGGAAGTCGACCGAACAGCCGAGCCGCTCCAGCAGTCGCACCACGGCACGGGCCGTCTCGGGGAAGAACGTGTCCGTCAGGCAGGTCGCGAACAGTGCCACTCTCACCCGCACACCCTCTCCCTGAATTCATCGGATGTCTACCCGGATCGGTGGACCGTACGGGGGTACGCCGGGCGCGCCTCTTGCTATAGGGGTGCCCCACAGCACAGCATGTGCACCGTGGGCGACCTGTTGACCGAGCGCGCCGTGCTCGGTGTCATCGCGACCCTGGCCGTTCTTGGCCTCTTCGTGATGCTGTGCCGCGCTCGACGAGTCAGCACCTCCGTCGAGGATGCTGTGATGGACATGCTCGACCGCATGTCCAGGGCGTCGAGCGACCTCCGCGCGGGCTTGACGGAGGAGGCCGCGAACAAGGCCACACCTCACCTGCGCGAGATGCTCAGGTGCGTCGCGGTCGCCATCACCGACGAAGAGGGCACCGTCCTGTCGTGGGACGGCGGCGCGAACGACCACTACGAGTACCTCCGCGACACCGTGGCCAGGGCCATCAACAACTGCCACAAGGAACACGTCGACCACCGCAAGCTCGGCTGCGAACTGCAGGGCCCGTGCTCCCTGCACAGCGTCGTCGTGGTGCCCCTCGTCGTCGAGGGCGACGTGGCCGGCACGCTGATCGTGGTCTCCGGCGTCGCCTCGAAGCGCCAGATCCGCATGGCCGAGGAGACCGCCCGCTTCGTGTCGACCCAGCTGGAGCTGGAGGTCGTCCAGAAGCAACGGCAGGCGCTCGCCCAGGCCGAGGTGAAGGCGCTGCGGGCCCAGATCTCACCGCACTTCGTCTACAACGCGCTGAACACGATCTCGTCCCTGATCCGCACGGACCCCTCGCACGCCCGAGAGCTGCTGCAGGAGTTCGCGGAGTTCACGCGCTACTCGTTCCGCACCGACGGCCTCTTCACGACGCTGTCCGACGAGCTCACCAACATCGACCGCTACCTCACGATCGAACAGGCCAGGTACGGCTCGCGCCTCACCGTGCGCCTGCGGATCGCCCCCGAGGTCCTCCAGGTCGTCCTGCCGTTCCTCGTCCTGCAGCCGCTGGTCGAGAACGCGGTCCGCCACGGCCTGGCCAAGAAGCCGGGCGGCGGCATGCTCACCATCACCGCCGAGGACAACGGCAGCGAGGCGCTGATCAGCGTCGAGGACGACGGCGTGGGCATGGACCCGGACCGTCTCGACGACATCAAGGACGCGCACCAGACCGGCGCGCACGTCGGCATCGGCAACATCAACGACCGCATGCGCACCGTGTTCGGCGCGGAGTACGCGCTGGTGGTGGAGACGGCGCCCAACGCGGGCACCAAGGTGATCCTGAAGGTGCCGAAGTTCGCGCGGAACGTGCTGCCGAACCTGAACATCGGGTCGCAGATGGACGAGCCGATGACGAACGAGCAGCCGGCGATCCGCGCCTGATCAGCGGCGTCGGCCGGCCGGAAATGGCGAGCATCGGTGAGGTGGTCGCCGCGCTGAGGCATTCAGTCGCGGACTTGTCCTTCACCGCCCTGGCAGAGGCGCTCGAATAGGCCGAGGACGCGAAGGCGTTGGTCGAACAGGCTGCCGAAGGTAGCGATCAGCCGAGTTCGCGCAGGTCATCGCGTCGTTCGAGCAAGCCGTCCACGGTATCGGTGAGCTTCAGCGGCAGCTCACCGACATCCAGCGGTCGGTCACGCAGACGGCGAACCAGCTGGAGGGGAACCAAGTATCGAGGCCACCTTCCGAGGACGTCGCGAAGCCACAAGCACCTGAGGAAAGACCACCGGGTACTGGCAGGACCACGACGGGAGGGTGCGGGGGCCAGTCGTGAGCGGTCGGGGTCAGCTTCGTGATCAGGCGGTTGATGGGCTTCGACGACTCGGTCTCGTATCCGGACGGGGGACCCTGACAGTCGCTGACCACGTCGAGGTGCAGATTGCTGTTCAAGTCGAGATCAGCGGAATGGGGAACACGACATTGGCCGTGAACAACCGTCCTTGCGATGTCGGTCCGTTCTCGTGCGACCGCGTGGTGCCGAGAGTGCTTCGACCTGGCCAACGCCTTACGGTGTACTGGCCGGGTGGAGTGAAGACGTACGTCGGCAAGGAGCGTTGACCGTGGGTTATGTGCTCGACGTGGCTTATCGCCATGATCAGGAGCCCAAACATCTCCGGAGTCGAGAGGACGTCGACGCGTTCGTCGAAGAGCTGTTGACCCTCGGGCCCGCGTACAGCGCTGCCACTGCCTACGCGGTGGAGGAGGGCAGTGACGACCTTCCCGACCACGAGTTGCTGATCGGCGCCGACGGGACCACCGGGATGGGGGCTGCGCGGTACAGCGGTGAGGCGGGCACCTGGTACGTCCGGGGGGAGCACGCCAAGCGCGGGAGCGTGTCGCTCGCGTACTTCGGGACGGCGCAGGAGTTTCCGGCAGACGCCGAGGTGCCGTTGAGCCTTGTCCGCGAGGTTCTGGTGGGACTGCTGGAGAGCGGGGGTGGGCGACCTGACGGGCTCAACTGGGCCGTGACCGATTGACGCGCCTGAACTTTCCGAAAGTTGCAAGGTCAATCATGCTCAACCCCGGCCTGCCCCGTGCCGATTGTGGTGGTGACCAATGAACAGCCGGTCGATTGAACAACCAGAGGCCGGCCGCGAGTAAAGGCCATCAACCAGTGCAGGAACAAACAGCACCCGAGCGCGTCCGCGTCTGCATCAAGTGCACCGCCAAGGGGTTCAACAGCTGCAAGTGCTGACGAGCACCGCGGCTCAGCGTGCTGCAACAGCCAAAGTCGTGATCAGCACGACGGCGCACACGCTCCAGCTCACCCACATCCAGTAGATGTGCATCGGCGTCGGCCCGGCGGCGTTCTGCCTGCCCCGGTCGTCCCACCACTCGACGTACCGTTCGAGCCAGCGGATCGGGTTGAACGTCACAGCCCGAACCTAACACCGTCAGACGTGTTCCAGGTCACGCGGGAGCAACCGACCACCATCGAGGCTCCCGCGTGTCCGCGAAACGCACGTACTGTCGAGTACATGAGCGTCACGGACAAGATCGCGGCCCGGCTCCCGAGGGTGATGGACCGGGGCGAGCGGCCCCCGGTGGTCGCGGCGGTGCGGTTGCACGGGGTCATCACCCCGCAGTCCTCGCCTGTCGCGCGCAACACGATCAGCCTCCAGAACATCGAGTCGGCGATCAACCGCGCGTTCGACAACGAGCGGCTCATCGCCGTGGCGCTGCTCATCAACTCCCCCGGTGGGGCGCCGACGCAGTCCGCCCTCATCGCGGAACGCATCCGGGAGCTCGCCACCAAGAAGCACGTGCCGGTGCTCGCGTTCTGCGAGGACGTCGCGGCGAGCGGTGGGTACTGGCTGGCGTGCGCGGGGGACGAGATCTACGCGCACGGCACGAGCCTCGTCGGGTCCATCGGGGTCGTGAGCGCGGGCTTCGGGCTCAACGGCCTGCTGGAGAAGGCCGGTGTCGAGCGCCGCGTCTACACCGCGGGCGAGAACAAGGTGCGGCTCGACCCGTTCCAGCAGGAGAAGCCCGAGGACGTCGAGTGGCTCAAGGGCCTGCACGCCGACCTGCACGAGCAGTTCAAGGCGTGGGTGACCGAACGGCGTGGCGCCAAGCTGAGCACCGACACCGACCTGTTCAGCGGTGAGGTGTGGACCGGCAACAAGGCGCAGCAGCTGGGTCTCGTCGACGGCATCGGCACGATCCGCAGCGTCATCGCCAAGCGCTTCCCCGACGCCGAACTGACGATCGCCGAGCCGCGCAAGCCGTTGCTGGCCAAGCTCGGGCTCGCCGGCGCGTCCACCCGATCGGGCGATCTCGTGACGCAGGTGCTCGCCAGTGTCGAGGAACGTGCTCGCTGGTCCCGATTCGGGCTCTGAGCATCAGTTCGGTTTCACAGGGCGTGTCGTCACCGACCCCGGCGTAGACACGACCGCACATTGGTGGGCAAGATGCCCGACACAGTGAGTACCCAAGACAACGCCGGTCTCCTCGTCCTCGCAGTCGATGACGAGGCTCCCGGCCTGAACGAGATCAAGTTCCTGCTCGAGAGCAGTCCCCAGGTCCGGCGCGTGCTGACGGCGTTCGACGCCGCCGAGGCGCTGCGCATCCTGAGGGGTGACTACGAGCAGGAGGTCATGGCGCGGACGAAGGCCGGCCTGCCGCCGGTCGACGCGGTGTTCGCGGACATCAACATGCCCGGCTTGTCCGGCATGGATCTCGCTCGGGTGCTCAGCGCGTTCCGGTACCCGCCCGCCCTCGTGTTCGTGACGGGCGTCGAGGAACGGGACGCGCTCGTGACGGCGTTCGACGTCGGCGCGCTCGACTTCATCAACAAGCCGATCAACGAGGAACGCGTCCTCAAGGCCATCTCGCGCGTGGCGGACCGGGTGGGGCGCACGGCGGCTCCGGCGGCCCAGTCCGCCCCGACGGCGCAGAACCCGGCCGAACCGACCGACGACGAGGTCATCCCCGTCGAGCTCGGCGGCACGATCAAGCTCGTGCCGCGCGCGTCCGTGCGGTACGTCGAGGCGCAGGGCGACTACGCCCGACTGCACACCCAGGACGGCAGCCACCTCGTCCGCATCCCGCTCGCGCAGCTCGAGGAGCGCTGGGCCAACGCGGGCTTCGTGCGCATCCACCGCTCGTACCTGGTGGCGTTGCCTCTGGTCAGCGAGCTGCGGATGACGGCGAACGGCTACGCGGTCGTCATCGGCACCGGTGACGGCGCGAAGGAGCTGCCGGTCAGCCGACGGCACACCAAGGAGCTCAAGGAACGGATCGTGCGGCCGCCGAAGAGCAGCTGGTGAGCAGGCACGACGCGGGGAAGCCGGAGCAGCCCGCACGGGAGGCCTGGCTCGGCGAGCAGGGCAGCAGGCCGCGCCGCCGCCGGGTCGTGCTCGCGGACTCGACCAAGAAGACCGGCAAGGCGTTGCGCACGATCATCGAGCTGGAGGAGCAGACCAGCGTCGGTGAGAAGCTGGTGCGCGACCTCATCCGGCAGCAGCTCAAGTCGGCGTTCGGGCTCGCGTTCGCGGTCCTGATCGGCATGTGCCTGCTGCCGATCACCTTCTACCTGGTCCCGTCCATCGGGGACCTGCAGATCCTCGGCATCCCCGTCCCGTGGCTCGTGCTCGGCCTCGCGCCCTTCCCGATCCTCTACGGCGTCGGGTGGGTCTTCCGCAGGCAGGCCGAACGGCACGAGAAGGACTTCGTGAACATGGTCGACCGCTGACGTGAACGCCACCTACTGGAGCCTCAGCGCCATCGTCGCCGTTGCGGCCGTGACGTTCCTGCTCGGCTACGTCGGGTCGCGCAAGGCGAACACCACCCCTGACTTCCTGGTGGCGCGCCGCGCGATCCCCGCCACCCGCAACGCCGCCGCGATCTCCGGCGAGTACCTGTCCGCCGCGTCGTTCCTCGGCGTCGCCGGGCTCGTGCTCAAGGACGGCGTCGACGCCCTCTGGTACCCGGTCGGCTTCACCGCGGGTTACCTCGCGCTGCTGCTGTTCGTGGCCGCCCCGCTGCGCCGCTCCGGCGCCTACACGCTGCCCGACTTCGCCGAGGCACGGCTGGGGTCGGCGAACGTGCGGCACTTCAGCACGTTCTTCGTGGTGTGCATCGGCGTGCTGTACCTGGTGCCGCAGCTGCAGTCCGCGGGCCTGACGCTGACCACGATCACCGGCCTGCCCGCGTGGTTCGGCGGCATGATCGTCACGGCCATCGTGGTGGTCAACGTGCTGGGCGGCGGCATGCGCGCGATCACGCTCGTCCAGGCGTTCCAGTACTGGGGGAAGCTCTTCGCGATCGCCGCGCCCACGTTCGTGCTCTTCGTGGTGTTCCTGGCCTCACCCGATCGCGGCACGCAGCCGATCAGCGACGACGGCGTGGTCAAGTTCCCGAAGGCGGAGTCGGTCACCATCGCCGAGCAGGTCGTGAAGGTCCGCGTCGACGAGCCGCTGACGTTGAAGGTGCGCGGCCAGATCGACGGCAGGGACGCGGACGGGCCGGTGTTCTGGGGTCGCGGCGTCTACGAGCTGAGCCCCGGCACGACCATGGAGTTCAGTGCGGGCAGCCCGGTGCCGGTGATCGAGGGCTCACCGACGTCGAACTACGACTGGACGCGTCCGCAGACCGGAGGCATCTCCGAGCTGATCAGGACGTACTCGCTGATCTTCGCGACGTTCCTCGGCACGATGGGCCTGCCGCACGTCCTGGTCCGCTTCTACACCAACCCGGACGGCAAGGCGGCCCGCCGCACGGCGCTGCACGTGCTCTACCTGCTGGGCCTGTTCTACATCTTCCCGACGGCGCTGGGCGTGCTGTCGCGGCTCTACCTGCCGCAGCTGCTGGTGAACGGCAAGACGGACGCGGCGGTGCTGATGCTGCCGGAGACGATGCTGCCGAACCTCGGCGGTCAGATCGTCGGCGCCATCGTCGCCGCGGGCGCGTTCGCGGCGTTCCTGTCGACCTCGTCGGGGCTCGTCGTGTCGGTCGCCGGGGTGGTCTCGACGGACATCATGCCGGGCAAGGTCCGTGACTTCCGGTGGGCGACTGTGTTCACGGGACTGGTGGCGATAGGGCTCGCGCTGCTGCTACCGCGCTCGGACGCGTCACTGACGGTGGCCATGTCGTTCGCGTTGGCGGCGTCGACGTTCTGCCCGCTCCTGGTCCTCGGCATCTGGTGGAGGGGACTGACCTGGGTGGGTGCCGTCTGCGGGCTCGTGGTCGGCGGCGGCATGGTGATCAGCGCCCAGGTCGTCAGCGTCGTGAGCTCCTACACCGGCCGCTGGGCGCCCGCGTTCATCACCCAACCTGCGCTGATCACGGTGCCGGTCGCGTTCATCACCATGATCGTCGTCAGCAAGGCGACCCGCAGACGGGTGCCGGCGGACGTCAGCCAGATCCTGCTGCGGCTGCACGCGCCGGACCCGCTGGGCTTCATCCGCGACCGCGACATCGCCCGGTTCGGGACCGCCGAGGAGAAAGCGAGGCTGGCCGAGGACAAGCGCAGGGGAGCCGGAAGCACACGGTAAGTAGCCGCCGTTTCAAATGGGTGAAATTTGGTCACTCGAATCGGTGAACGGTGATTCCGGTCACGCAGAGTGCCCTTCGTCTACGCATACCGACCGTTCATCGCATCACCCGACTGCTGGGCGCAACGGCACGAACGGGGCCTTACCTGAGTGACTCAAGTCTCCATACGGTTCTCGACCAAGAACGGACCGCACCTGGAGGCATTACGTGCACGTCACGTTGCTGACACCTACGACGAGTACCGCGAGGAGGGGCCTGTGAGCACCGTCGATCACACCCCGTCTGAGTCGTCCCCAGACGCGCAGAAGTGGGCTGACGTCCAAGCGAGCGCTGACTTCACCGAACTGAAGCACCGACTCCGAAAGTTCGTATTCCCCGTCTCCGGCCTGTTCCTCGCCTGGTACGTGCTGTACGTGCTGTTGGCCGACTACGCGCACGGCTTCATGTCCACCAAGGTGTTCGGCAACATCAACGTCGGGCTCATCTTCGGCCTGCTGCAGTTCGTGTCGACGTTCGTCATCACGACGCTGTACGTGCGGCACGCCAACAAGAACCTCGACCCGCTCGCGGAGAAGCTCCGCAACGAGATCGAGGGAGACGGCA
Organism: Lentzea sp. HUAS12; assembly: GCF_024125735.1. Lineage (NCBI taxonomy): Bacteria > Bacillati > Actinomycetota > Actinomycetes > Pseudonocardiales > Pseudonocardiaceae > Lentzea > Lentzea sp. HUAS12. Next base: position 6,955,114 of record NZ_CP099738.1, on the reverse strand, counting down.
AGTGAACGAGTCCAGCCCGATCCTCAACATCAGCATCTTCGGTGTCTTCGTCCTGATCACGCTGTTCGTGGTCATCAGGGCGAGCCGCAACACCAAGACGGCTGCCGACTACCTCGCGGCCGGTCGCGCGTTCACCGGCCCGCAGAACGGCATCGCGATCGCGGGCGACTACCTGTCCGCCGCGTCGTTCCTCGGCATCGCGGGCGCCATCGCCCTCAACGGGTACGACGGCTTCCTGTACTCCATCGGCTTCCTGGTGGCGTGGCTCGTCGCGCTGCTGCTGGTCGCGGAGCTGCTGCGCAACACCGGCAAGTACACGATGGGCGACGTCCTGAGCTTCCGGATGCGCCAGCGCCCGGTCCGCGCGGCCGCCGCCACGTCGACGATGGCGGTCTCGTTCTTCTACCTGCTGGCCCAGATGGCCGGTGCCGGTGGTCTCGTCGCCCTGCTGCTCGGCATCACGGGCACCGGTGGCCAGGCCCTGGTCATCGCCGTGGTCGGCGCCCTGATGATCGCCTACGTCCTCATCGGCGGCATGAAGGGCACCACCTGGGTGCAGATCATCAAGGCGGTCCTGCTGATCGCCGGTGCGGGCATCATGACCGTCTGGGTGCTCGGCAAGTACGGCTTCAACCTCTCCGCGCTGCTCGGCGCCGCGGTCGACAACGCGCCCAAGGCGGGCGAGAAGCTGCTCGGCCCCGGCCTGCAGTACGGCAAGACCGGGACGTCGAAGCTCGACTTCCTGTCGCTGGCCCTCGCCCTGGTCCTCGGCACCGCGGGTCTGCCGCACATCCTGATGCGCTTCTACACCGTGCCGACGGCGAAGGAAGCCCGTCGCTCGGTCGTCTGGGCCATCTGGCTGATCGGCATCTTCTACCTGTTCACGCTGGTCCTGGGCTACGGCGCCGGCGCGCTCGTCGGCCCGGACGCGATCAACGCGGCACCCGGCAAGGCCAACTCGGCCGCGCCGCTGCTCGCGCTGGAGCTCGGTGGCCCGATCCTGCTCGGCCTGATCGCGGCGGTGGCGTTCGCGACGATCCTCGCGGTCGTGGCCGGTCTGACGATCACGGCGTCGGCGTCGTTCGCGCACGACATCTACGCCAACATCATCAAGAAGGGCAACGGCGGCGAGGACAAGACCGACGAGGTGAAGGTCGCCCGCATCACCGCGATCGTCATCGGCATCGTGTCGATCGGCGGCGGCATCGTCGCCAACGGCCAGAACGTGGCGTTCCTCGTGGCGCTGGCGTTCGCGGTGGCGGCCTCGGCGAACCTGCCGACGATCCTCTACTCGCTGTTCTGGAAGAGGTTCAACACCTCGGGCGCGCTGTGGAGCATCTACGGCGGTCTGATCGTGACGATCACCCTGATCATCCTGTCGCCCGCCGTGTCCGGCACGCCGACGTCGATGTTCAAGAACGCCGACTTCGACCTGTTCCCGCTGTCGAACCCCGGCATCGTCTCGATCCCCGTCGCGTTCCTGCTCGGCTACGTCGGCACGATCCTCTCGAAGGACAAGGCCGACCCCGCGAAGCAGGCCGAGATGGAGGTCCGCTCCCTCACCGGTGCGGGCGCCGAGAAGGCCATCGCGCACTAGTCGCTCCACCTGAGAACGGGCCGTCCCTCGTGAGGGGCGGCCCGTTCTTCGTGCGTGCAACCCTGGACCGGCCGACCGCGTATTGAACGCGACGCGGCACGAGCATGGGGGACCGGAGTGCGACGGGACGAGGAGTTCTCGGAGTTCTTCACGAGCAGGTTCGACTGGGCGAGGCGCACGGCGTACGCGTTGTGCGGCGACTGGTCGGAGGCGGAAGAACTCGCGCAGAACGCCTTCGTGAAGGCGTATGCGAAATGGCCGAGCATCAGGCGGGAGACGGCGGAGGGCTACGTCCGCACCATCGTCACCCGCGCGTTCCTCGACACCAGGCGTCGTGGCCGAGGCCGCGAGCACCCGGTCGCCGAACTGCCCGAACTCGGTGTCGGAGGTGGTTTCTCCGATCCCGACGCCAAGCTCAACGCCGCGCTGCAGCAGGTGGGGCCGAAACAACGGGCGGCGCTCGTGCTGCGCTTCGTGCACGACCTCTCCATCGAGCAGACGGCGGCCGAGCTCGGGTGCTCGATGGGCAACGTCAAGAGTCAGACGGCCAGGGGTTTGGCGGCGCTCCGCGAGGCGTACGGCGAGCCCGTGAACTCGGAGCGTGATCGATGAACATCGAAGACGAGCTGCGCGGAGCTCTCCACGTCGCCGCGCCCCCTCCCACGACGACGCTGGAAGCCGTGGTGAAGCGTGGCAGGCGCCGGGTGTTCGCCCAGCGGGCCGGAGCGGCGCTCGGCGTGGTCGCGGTGGTGGCGGGCATCGGCTTCAGCGCCGCCACGCTGAACCACGCGGCGCCACCACCCCAGCAGGCGGACGAGCCGAACCACGGCCCCGCCACCGTGGAGCACGGCCTGGGCTGGCCGCGGGTGGTCACGCCGGCCCAGCAGCCGTACAGCACGTGGACGCCCGCGTCGAGCGCGCCGCCCGCCCCCGGCCGTGCGGTGGTGGACGTCCCGATGTGCAACACGCGGATGGCCACGCAGGAGGTGGTGCTCAGCACGGAGCCGTTCACCGCCGACTTCACCGCCCGCCTGCTCGAACGGGTGCCGCGGGAGCTGCCGGACAAGAAGATCGGCAACGCGCCCGGCAACTCCGTCCTGCAGGCAGTCGAGTTCGACATCACCGACGCCGGCGGCACGGGCAGCCTCCGGGTCACCGGGGGCAGGTTCACCGGCACCCCGCAGGCGTACGCGGACGACGCGTTGTGGGAGACCGGCGACTGCGAACCCCCGAAGCGGCTGGTCCTGAGCAACGGAACGATCGTGCAGTTGCACGCCGTGCGGCCGTTCGAGCCGTTCCAGTCGTTGGTCCAGAGGCTGTCCGTCTTCCGCAACGACGGTCTGCTCGTGCAACTCGAACTGCGCAACTTCGGCAGCCCGGACCTCGCACCCGACCCGAAGCAGCAGGGTCAGTGGCGGCGCACCGGTGCCGGGCGCTCGACGTTGCCGCTGTCCGAGGAGGAGTTCTCGAGGCTCGGGCTCGTCGTCGCGGCGACGCCCTGAGGGTGTCCCGTGCCGGAGGTTCACGTGCGTGCAACCTCCGGCATGGGAACATCTGGGTGTGACTGTTCCAAGCGTGGAGATCGCCGACGTTCCGGCGCAGCTGCCCGAGGGCGCCGTTCTGCTGGACGTGCGCGAGCAGGACGAGTGGGACGCGGGCCACGCGCCCGGCGCCGTGCACGTCCCCATGAGCGAGATCGCCGCCCGCCTCGACGAGGTGCCGAACGACGTGCAGCTCTACGTCGTGTGCCGCGCCGGAGGCCGTTCCGCCCGCGTGACGCAGTACCTCAACCAGAACGGCTGGGAGGCCGTCAACGTCGAGGGCGGCATGCAGCACTGGGAGGCCGCCGGCCGTCCGCTCGAGGGCGGCACCGACGGCGCGGAACCGCAGGTCATCTGATCGTGCAGCCGTTGCAGCCGATGCGCGTGGACTGGGTGGCGACCCCGCCGCCCGGTGCCTACCCGCCGCCGCGGGGCCGGTCGCAGCGGCTGACCTACGGCGGCCCGCCGACCTACCCGGTCCCGCCGCGCTGGGGTTTCCCGCTGCTCGCGTGGCGCTGGCCCACGGCCGTGCCCGGCACGGTCGAGCAGTCCGACTCCGTCGACGGCGTGCGCCGCCTGGGCCGCACCGCGCAGAACTCCCTCTGGCTCCTCGCCGCCGTGGCCGTGTGGGGCGCGTTCTCCGAGATCTGGCGCTACGTGCTGGTGTCGATGAGCCGCTTCGGCGCACTCTCGGCCGGCGTCGTCAGCGCGTCCGACGCCATGGTGGTCTCGTCCTCGGCGATCACCATCACCGGCTGCTTCCTGTCGCTGCTGCTGGGCCTGGTCTGGGTGAGGCGAGCGCGGAACGTGGCCGCCGGCCTCGTGGGCTACGGCCCGTCGCGCTCGGACCGCGACGTGCTCATCGGCCTCGTCGTCCCGGGTGTGAACCTCGTGGTCCCGGGCTCGGTGTTCGCCGAACTGGAACACGCCGTGGCCCGCAGGCCCGCCGACGAACGGCCGAAGCCGTCGAAGCTCCTGCGCTGGTGGTGGGGCCTGTGGGCGGCCTCGGGACTGATGGTCGTGGTCGTGGTCCTGTGGTCGTTCCGGTCGAGCACCCAGGCCCTGGCGGACGGCGTGCTGCTGCACGCGTTCGCCGACCTCCTGCTCGCCGGTGTCGCGGTGACGTCGGCCCTGGTCGTCCGCCGCATCACCACGCTGCTGCTGCCGGTGGACGCGGCGTCCGTGCGGCTGATGCGCGTGGTGGAGGTCAAGGACGCCCCCGAACCCCCGCTGCGGTCGGTCCGCGCGTCCGGCTCGCCCCGCTGATCTGTTCAACCGACGTTCGTCCCGGCGGTCCTTCCGACGCTCCGCGGTGAGTGCCAGGTTGGGATGCATGCGGACACTCATCGGGGCTCTGGTGATCGCGATGGCAGCGCCCGGCGCCGCCCACGCCCACCCGAACAGGGACTTCGACCTCCAGGCGCACCGCGGCGGCATCGGCCTCACCGTGGAGAGCACGCTCAAGGCGTTCGGCAAGGCGCTCGAACTCGGCGTGACGACCCTGGAGCTCGACCTCCAGATCACGAAGGACGGCCGCGAGGTCATCACCCACGACCGCAAGACGAACCCGTCGAAGTGCCTCGACACGGCGCCGGCGTTCCCCGACGACCCGCAGTTCCCCTACGCCGGCAAGTACGTGAAGGACCTGACGTTCGCGCAGGTGCGGACCCTCGACTGCGGCAGCACGCGGTGGTCGCAGTACCCGGAGCAGGAGCTCTCGCCGGGCGCCCGCATGCCCACCCTTGAGGAGCTCTTCGACCTGGCCCGCCGGCACCGGGCGTGGGGCATCCGCTTCAACATCGAGACCAAGGTCGAGGCCGCCGCCCCGCACGAGACCGCGCCGCGCGAGCAGTTCGTGCAGCGCGCGGTCCGCGAGATCCGCCGGTCGGGCTTCATGCCGAACGTGACGGTCCAGTCGTTCGACTGGGGCACGCTGATGCGGCTGCGCGAGGTCGAGCCGCGCATCCCGCTGGTGGCCCTGACGCAGCCGGAGATGCTGCGGCCCGGCTCACCGTGGACGGGCGGCCTCGAACTCGCGGACTTCGGGGGAAGCGTCGCGAAGATGGCTCGCAGCTTCGGTGCCGCCGCCCTGTCGCCGGTGCACGGCAACCCGCAGAACGGCAAGGTCGGTGACCCGGACTACGTGCCGTTCACGACCCGTGCCCTCGTGCAGGACGCGCACCGGCAGGGGCTGAAGGTGGTGCCGTGGACCCAGAACGACCCGGCCACCCTGCACAAGCTGATCGACGACGGGGTGGACGGCATCATCACCGACTACCCCGACCGCTTGCGCGAGGTCATGAAGGACCGCGGGTTCAAGCTCCCGAAGCGCTACCCGAGGCGTTAGTCAGTGCCCAGGGGCAGCGAGTGCAGGCCGCGGATCACGAACTCGGCCCGCCGGTTCGGTTCCTCGGCCAGCACCGCGCCCGGCAGCTTGCGGTGCAACGACGACAGCGCCGCCTCCACCTCGATGCGGGCCAGCGGCGCGCCCAGGCAGTAGTGGATGCCCATGCCGAAGCCGAGGTGCTGGTTCTTCTCGCGGCCGACGTCGAGGACGTCCGGGTTCTCGAACACCAGCGGGTCGCGGGCGGCGGCGCCCAGGAGTGCGGCGATCTTCTCGCCCGGCTCGACGACGTGGCCGGCGATCTCCACGCGTTCGGTGGCCGTGCGTTCGAAGAGTTGCAGCGGTGAGTCGTAGCGGATGAGCTCCTCCACGGCCGTGGGCATGATCTCGGGCGAGAGGCGCTCCCACTGCGAGCGGTGCTGCATCAGGGCGTAGACGCCGTTGCCGATGACGTTGACCGTGGCCTCGTGGCCCGCCATCAACAAGAGGACCGCGGTGGCGACGAGTTCGTCCTCGGTGAGCCTCGCGCCGTCGGTGTCGGTGACGGCGACCAGGTCGGACACGAGGTCGGTGCCGGGGGAGACGCGGCGCAGCGCGACCAGTTCGCGCAGGTAGGCGACGAATTCCGCGGCGGCGCGCTCGGCGGCCTCCTGCTGCGGTGCGGGCAGGCCGTACTCGTACATCTTCACGATGGCGTTCGACCACGGCTGGAGCAGGTGGCGGTCCTGCTGCGGCACGCCGAGCAGTTCCGCGATCACCTCGACGGGCAGCGGCGCGGCGACGTGGGCGAGCAGGTCGGCCTGGCCCTGGTCCTTGATCTCCGCGACCAGCTCGTCGACGAGGCGGTCGGCCAGGTCGGCGACCCACGGGCGCAGGCGCTCGACGTGGCCCCGGCCGAACGCGGCGGCGACCAGGCGGCGCAGGCGGGTGTGCGTGGGCGGCTCGTTCTCCAGCAGCGAGTTGCGGTGCAGGAGGTTGAACGCCATGAACTGCTCGACGGGCTTCACGTCCGACCAGATCCGGCCGAGGGAGCGGTGCCGCAGCACGGCGGAGCAGGCGGCGTGCGAGACGGCGACGGCGACGCCCATCTGTTCGTGGTGATGCACCTCACCGGCTTCGCGCAGGGCGGCGAAGGCCGGGTACGGGTCGGCGATGAACGCGGGATCGCGCTGGTCGAACGTCACAAGGCGGGACGGTAAGTCGCGATCGGCGTTTCGTCCACGTCCATTTGATTGATGACTCAAATTGTTGCGGAGACCGCAGTGCTGTGGCCGTCGGCGTTCGCCCCCTGATCCGACGTGCAGACGGGTGCATCGTGGTGCCGGCCCCGCGCCGTCATATCGGGCATATGGGGGCGCGGGGCCGGTGCCGCGAGGCGCCCTGCTGAGCGCCGGATCAGGCGGTGAAGGTCGGCGGCCACAGCACTATGGTTCGGGATTGTGCAGCTGCCCTCCATAGTCGCGCACCGCGGCGCGTCCACCGACCGTCCCGAGCACACCATCGGGGCCTACGAACTCGCCCTGAAAGAGGGAGCCGACGGGCTGGAGTGCGACGTCCGGCTGTCGAAGGACGGCGAGATCGTGTGTGTGCACGACCGCACGCTCGCACGCACGTCCAACGGTCGTGGCACGGTCAGCGCGCTCACGCTCGAAGAGCTGCGGAAGTTCGACTACGGCAGTTGGCACGGTCATCGCCAGCCGGCCGAGCTGCTCCTGCTCGACCAGTTGCTGGAGCTGGTCAAGGGCACGAACGTGCAGCTCTTCGTCGAGACCAAGCACCCGGTCCGGTACCGCAACGAGGTCGAGCGCAAGCTCGCGGAGGCGTTGAAGCGGCACGGCCTGACGAGTCAGATCGTCATGATGTCGTTCTCGGTGAGCGCGGTGAAGGCGTTCCGCGACCTCGCGCCGGACATCCGCACGGTGCTGCTGCTCGACCGGCTCGGCAGGCTCAGGAGCGGTGCTCTGCCGCCGTTCGCCGACTACACCGGGCCGGGCGTGCACCTGCTGCGCAACGACCCCGGCTACGTCGATCGGGCGAGGCGCGCGGGCCACGAGACGTACGTGTGGACCGTGGACACCGCCGAGGACGTCGCCCTGTGCCGTGACCTGGGGGTCCGGTACCTCGCGACGAACGCCCCGGCGAACACCCGCCGCCTGCTGACGGCTAACTTGGCGACCTAGAACACGCCTGAGCACGAGGAGGGCCAAGGTGGCCAAGCGGACCGCGGTCAAGGACGCACCGAAGGACGGGATCAACCCGAAGCAGCCCTGCCCGTGCGGCTCCGGCAAGCGCTACAAGGCCTGCCACGGCGCGCCCGGCGGTGCCACCGACGTGATCGTGTCCCGGCCGTTCGAGGGTCTCGCCGCCGAGTGCGAGCTGATCGCGCTGCGCGAGTTCGTGCCTTCGGCGGTCGTGAAGCTGCCGGTCAAGGACGGGCGCGAGGTCACGCTGGCCACCGTGCTGCCGATGGCCGCCGCCGGCCTGATCCGCGGTGACGACGTGCCGTTCGTCGGCCTGCAGGTGCAGACGCGCTCCGGTGACATCAGCCGCGACCTGGCGCGGGCGCTGCGGTGGGCGCAGGAGGCGAAGACCGGCGACGTGCTGCCGGTCGTGGGCCCGGACAACGGGGAGAACCCCGGCCGCCTGCAGGACCTGCTCGACGCCGACGCCGAGCTCACGCCCGTGCTGCACACCGACTTCATCTGGTGGATGCCCGAGGGCACCGAGCCGACCGGTGACGTCGCGCTGTCGCTGGAGCGCGCGAACGCCGCGATCCTGCCGACCGAGCGCGTCGACGCTCCCGGCGTGAAGGCCGCTTACTGGGTCGACGCGGGCGACAAGGCGCACCTGCGCTGGGTCCGTCCGGAGCCCGAGGAGAAGCTGCTGTCCGCGATGGCCCGCCTGGCCGCCCGCGGTGAGCTCGACCTCGGCGAGGGCTCGCGCTACGCCGGGTCGTTCCGCGCGCACGGCCTGCTCGTCCCCGTCTGGGACCTCGACCGCGAGATGCACGCCCGCGAGTGGGCGGAGCCGGCCGAAGCGCTGGGCAAGCGCCTGCTGGAGGCCCTCGCCTCCGACGAGCCGCTGACCGACGCCGAGCGCCGCGCCCGCGAGGGCCTGCGGGGACGTCAGATCACCCTGCGCTAGTCCGCGGAGTTGTCCACAAGGTTGTGCACAGGGAGCTGTGGATAAGTGCTGCTGCACATCATCACCGAGGCCGACTGGGCAGCCGCCCGGTCGGCCGGCTCCATCGTCCCCGCCGGGGGTGAGGAGTTCGTGCACTGCTCCGACCGCGGGGTCGTGCACGTGACGGCGGGCAAGTTCTTCCGCGGGCAGAGCGGGCTCCTGCTGCTCGTGATCGACCCGAAGCTGCTCGGCGTACCGGTCCGGTGGGAGGCCGTGCCGGACTCGCCGCTGTGGTTCCCGCACGTCTACGGCCCGATCCCGGTCGCCGCGGTGGTCGAGGAGCACGAGTTCCCCGCCGAGCCCGACGGTTCGTTCGTTCTGCCGGAAGCCGTCGCCGTTCTGTGATTCTCGAAAAGATCTTCGCCGGCGATGTCGAGATCCGCGTTCCGGCTCCGTCCCCGAGGTGGAAGGCGGCCAGGACGGGTCGCACCAGCACCGAGGGAGATATCAGCGATGGCGAAGTACCTGCTGCTCAAGCACTACCGCGGCGCCCCTGAGCCGGTGAACAACGTCATGATGGACCAGTGGTCCCAGGACGAGATCACCGCGCACATCAAGTACATGAACGACTTCGCGGACCGGCTGCGGGCCAGCGGTGAGTTCGTCGACGAGCGGGCGCTCGCGCAGGAGGGCACGTGGGTCCGCTACGACGGTGAGGGGCGGCCGCCGGTCACCGACGGCCCGTTCGCGGAGACGAAGGACCTCATCGCCGGCTGGATGATCATCGACACCGACACCTACGAGCGCGCGCTCGAGCTCGCGGGGGAGCTGTCGGCGGCGCCCGGCAAGGACGGCAAGCCGATCCACGAGTGGCTGGAGCTCCGCCCGCTCTACGGCACCGCTCCGACGATCACGGAGTGATCGTGGACGAGGCGCTGCTCAGGAGCCTCACGCCGGCCGTGCTCGGCATCCTCGTCCGCCGCGGAGCGGACTTCGCGGCGGCCGAGGACGCCGTGCAGGACGCGTTGGTCGAGGCGGTCCGCGTGTGGCCGGACGACCCGCCGCGCGACCCGAAGGGCTGGCTCGTCACGGCGGCCTGGCGGAAGTTCCTCGACGCGACGAGGGCGGAGACCGCGCGGCGCCGGCGGGAGGACCTCGTGGACGCCGAACCCGAGCAGGGTCCGGCGCAGGACGCCGACGACACGTTGCAGCTCTACTTCCTGTGCGCGCACCCGTCGCTGACGCCGTCGTCGGCGGTCGCGCTCACGCTCCGGGCCGTCGGCGGCCTGACCACCCGCCAGATCGCCCAGGCCTACCTGGTGCCGGAGGCCACGATGGCCCAGCGCATCAGCCGGGCGAAGAAGACGGTCGGCGCCGTGCGGTTCGACCAGCCCGGCGACGTGGCGACCGTGCTGCGGGTGCTCTACCTCGTCTTCAACGAGGGCTACTCGGGCGACGTCGACCTGGCCGCCGAGGCCATCCGGCTCACCCGGCAGCTCGCGGCCGCGATCGACCACCCCGAGGTCGCGGGCCTGCTCGCGCTCATGCTCCTGCACCACGCCCGCCGCGCCTCCCGGACGGAGAACGGCAGGCTGGTGCCGCTCGCCGAGCAGGACCGGTCCCGGTGGGACACGACGTTGATCGCCGAGGGCGTCGAGGTCCTGCAGGCGGCGCTCGCGCGGGACCGGCTGGGACAGTTCCAGGCGCAGGCGGCCATAGCGGCGCTGCACGCGGACGCGCCCACGGCCGAGGAGACCGACTGGGTGCAGATCGTGGAGTGGTACGACGAACTGCTGGAGATCACCGACAGTCCCGTCGTCCGGCTCAACCGCGCGGTGGCCGTGGGCGAGGCCGACGGACCGCGCGCGGGACTGAAAGCATTGGCGGAACTGGACGAGAAATTACCCCGCTACTCGGCGGTGTCGGCTTACCTCCACGAACGCGACGGCGACCGGCGAACGGCCGCGCGGCTCTACGTCGAAGCGGCGGAGAAAGCGTCGAACCTCGCTGAGCGGGAATACCTCACCCGCCAGGCAGCCCGGCTCAACAACTGAAAAGGCCCGCCACCCGAACGGGTTAGGCGGGCCTTTGTGATCAGGCACTCAAACGTGCGAAGAAAAACTCAGAGCGCGCCGCCCGCGGCGGTCGGGGCGCTGGTGTCGGCACCCTCGTCGCCCACGTTCTCGCGGGTGAGGAACGTCTCCACGTAGAACATGTTGCCGTCGGCGCGGTCCATGATCGTGAGCAGCGTCTTCATCGAAGAGACCTCCTCGACCTGCTCCTTGAGGAACCACTGCATGAACTGCTCGCCGATGTAGTCGGACTCCTCGCGGGCGGCCTTCGCGAGTGCCACGATCTGGTCGGTGACCTGCTGCTCCTGGCTCAGGGCCAGGGCGACGAGATCACGCGGGGACTTGAACTCGTTCAGCGGCGTCTCGACACCGGGAATCACGACCGGGATGTCGTTGTCCATGAGGAACTGCACGATCATCATGGCGTGGTTGCGCTCTTCGAGAGCCTGCTTGTAGAAGTGAGCCGCGAGGCGCGGGAGGTCCTCGTTGTCGAACCACACGGCGAGCGCGATGTACTGCTGCGACGCGGAGAACTCGTTGCCGACCTGAGCCTGCAGGAGCTCGTGGAAGTTCGACTTTCCGGACAGGATCTTCTTCACGTTCGAGGCCATGAGGAGTACGTTAACCCAAAACGGTGATTCCCGCATTCGAGGAAAAGCTAACCTTTGTTTGGAAAGGTGAACCAAACAAAGGTTAGGCGTTCCTAACGATCTACACCAATGGCGCGCGGTCGATCGGGCACGACATGCACCGGGGTCCGCCGCGGCCGGAACCCAGTTCGGAACCGGCGATCCGCAGCACCTCGACCCCCTGGTCCTCCAGGCGCGCGTTCGTCTCGACGTTGCGCTCGTACGCGACGACGAGACCGGGCGCGACGGCCAGCGTGTTGTTGCCGTCGTCCCACTGCTCGCGTTCCGCGGTGACGACGTCGAGGCCCGTGTCGATCACCCGCAGCCGTTCGATGCCCATCGCCTCAGCCGCCGCCTCCAGGAACGGCACGGGGCCGTCCACGCGCACGCCGCCGTCACCGTCGGACCGCAGCGGGTAGGCCGTCAGCGAGTCGCTGATCGCCGGATACATCACCACGGCGTCGCGGTCGACCATCGTGCAGACGGTGTCGAGGTGCATCGTGGCGCGTTCCTGCTTGATCGGCACCGCCAGCACCGTGTGCGCGAGGCCGTCCGCCAGTGCCGACCGCGCGAACGACTCCGCGCCCGCCGGGGTGGTGCGCTCACCGACGCCGATGGCGATGACGCCCGGCGCGAGCAGCAGCACGTCGCCGCCCTCCAGCGGCGCCGAGTGCGCGCCGTACGCGCGGCCCGTGCGGCGGAACCGCGGGTGGTAGGCGTAGATCAGGTCCGTGAGCGTCGTCTCGCGGTCACGGGCGGGCAGCGCCAACGACGTGATGGCCACGCGGTCGCCGACCCACACCGACGAGTCGCGGGTGAAGAGCAGGTTCGGCAGCGGGTCGACGGCGAAGTCGATCGGCAGGTGCATCTTGCGCACGAGCGACGCGCCCTCGGCGGCCGGCAGCTCCTCGAACGTCATGCCGGTCATCAGCACCTGCGCGAGCTGCGGCGCGGGCAGCGAGGTGAGGTGGCTGCGCAGCGCGTCGGCCAGGTCGATGCCGAGGCGGCGCTCGTTGACGGCGCTGTGGATGCCGGCGATGCGCGCGCGGTTGTCCTCCAGCGCCTGCACCAGCACGTCGGCCAGCAGCAGGACCTCGACGCCCTTGGAGGTCAGCGTCGCGGCGAACGCGTCGTGCTCCTCCTGGGCCCTGCCGACCCACGGCACGCCGTCGAACAGCAGCTGGTCGTTGTTGCGCGGGGTGAGCCTCTTGAGCTCGTTGCCCGGCCGGTGCAGCAGCACCGTGCGCAAGGGGCCGACCTCGCTGTCCACGCGGGGCGCGGCGTCCGGAAGTGCTTCGGTCTCAGCGATCGTGTGCGCAGTCACCGGTCGAGCGTAACCCTGAACAGCACAAATCGCCGCTCGTGAGCTTCAACAGGCAACGAATCGTGTGTGAATCTGAAGCCCGGCAACGATTTGTTAGGGCAACCAGCTGACTTTGCCACGCAACATTGCGTAGCCGACGAACGCGACGACGTCGAGGATCGTGTGCGCGATGACCAACGGCCACAACCTCTTGGTGCGCTGCCAGTAGAAGCCGAAGACGAGGCCCATGACCAGGTTGCCGACGAACCCGCCGAAGCCCTGGTAGAGGTGGTACGAACCGCGCAGCACGGCTGCTGCGAACAGTGCCGTGTACTGCCGCCACCCGAGCTGCTGAAGCCGCGTGATCAGGTATCCGACGACGAGCACCTCCTCCGCCCACGCGTTGCCCGCGGCGGCGAGGACGAGTGCCACGCTCATCCACCACTGGTCGTCCAGGGTGGACGGTTGGACGGCGAGGTTCAGCCCCAGCGCCCAGGCGGCGAAGTAGAACGCGAGCCCGGGGATGCCGATGATCGCGGCCAGGCCCAGCGCCCCCAGCGAGTCCGCGAGCTTGCGCGTGCCGTCCAACCCGATGACCCGCAGCTTGATCCCGGTGCGCCACAACAGGTACAGCCCGATGCCACCCCACGCGGCGAGCTGCAGCACGCCCAGCAGCTGCGCGACCAGGTCCAGCAGGTCGGCACGCGCCTGCGGGACGTTGATCGCGACGGACTGCTGGTTGAGCGGCGTCGGCTGCAGGAGGCTGTCGACCAGCCGCACGAGGCTGCGCAGGCCGGACAGCCCGAGCGTCATGCTGAAGACGATCAGCAGTTCGAGCTGGTAACCGCGCTTCTCTTCGGCGGGGATCAAGGTCACCCGGCTGACGCTACCTGCAGTTCCCGATCACCTCTGGGACAGGAACGGGCACCCCATCAACCGGCGGAGCTCGGCGGCGAGTTCCTGCGGGGTGCTGACCGGCTTGGAGAACGCGATCCGCACGTCGTGGTCGTCGCACTCGGCCTCGACCCGCAGCCGCAGCCCGAACCGGTCGAGCCCGAGCGGCCGCACGTGCCCGTCGCGCAGCTCCTCCGGCAGGTGGCGGGCGAGCTGCCCGACGACGTCGCGGTGCGCGGCCTCCAGGTGCCGCAGCCAGTGGTCCTCGTTGCCGCAGAACGGATCTGGTGTCGCGCTCGCGAACTGCTCCGGCCTGATCGACGACGTGCCCTCGGCGTCCGCGATCACCATCGACGCGGGCGTGAGCCGCAGCACCGAGGCGCCGTGACCCACGTCGAGCAGCCGGTGGTCGGGCCGCACGTCGGCGACGGCGAGGACCTCCTCGCGCGCCTCCCGGTCGTCGAGGGCCGTGACCCAGCCGGTCAGCCACAGCAGGCCGCGGACGGGTTCGCGCAACGCCACCGGGGCTTGGTCGGCGATCTCCAGCATCGCCGTCACCTCGGACCGCGGGGTCTGCCAGAGCTGCCCGACCAGCGGATGTTCGTCGGCCAGCAACAGGATCGTGGTGCCGCACGGGTGCACGTGGTGGAACAACGGGCTCGTGCGGGAACCGGACTGAGGAAGCAGTGCGGCGGAGCCGTGGCGGGCCGCGATCGTGCGGGCGCGTTCCGCCGCGTGCGGCGCCGGCGGGCGCCTGGTCTGGGTGTCGGTCACCGCTGCACCTCCTCGAAGGTTAGGCAAGCCTAACTTAGCTGCGCGCGGGAAGGGAAGCACCAGAAACTTCACCTGTACGGTGGACAGGTGGTCGTGCCCAACAAGCCGTCCACCGAGGTGACGGCGCTCGACGATCGGTGGACCCGGCACTGCGTCGACCGGGCGAGCAGGCGTGCCCTGGTGTGGACGATCGCCGCCGGCGCGGCCTTCGCGCTTCAGTTCGTGCTGGTCCTGGTGTGGTCGTGGTCCTCGCCGGTGGCCCTCGTGCTGCTCTTCTTCGCCGCCGCGGTCCTGTGGGTGGTCACCCGTAGGCGTCCGGTGCGTTTACCTGAAGGTGAACCGTGGCATTTCGCTCATGTGCAGTGGGAGGGAGGGCGTCTGGTCGTGCTGTCTCAACCGCCTCTGTTGCTGACCTTGAGCGTCGGTCCGCTGCTGCGCGGACGGATCGCGCGTCACAAGCGCGTGTGGTTCGTGCCGCCGGACGCGGCCGGGAACACCGTCGTGACGTTCCGCGGTGTGCCGCGGCTGATCCGGGCGCGCGTGGCCCGATGACGACGATGATCGAGAACTGGAGCGACACCTGCCTCGCGCGGGCGGACCGCCGCGCCGTCGGCCACATTCTGTTCGCCCTCGCCGTGCTCGGCGTCGTGCTGCTGATCGGCTGGATCTGGCTGACCGTCCTGTCGGTGCCGGTGGTGCTGGAACTGGCCGCACCGGGGCTGCGGCACTTCTTCCAGCGGCGCGGCACCGTCGAGCTCGTCGAGCGGTTCCCTTGGCGACCGGTGTCGGTGAGCTTCGTGGCGGGCAGGCGCATCGGCCGGCAGGCGTACCTGCGGGTCGCCGACTCGGAGAACAACCTGCGCCTGCCCGAACTCCCCGAACGGGCGCGCGTGCTCGTCCGGCACACCGGCCGGATCTGGATCGCCGGGCCGGACGAACGCGGCCGGGTCGCGGCGATGACGCGCGGCCTCGCGTTCCTCACGCGAGGCCGGGTCATCGACCGCTAGCGCGCCAAGCTCCGTGGTGCCGCTGCGGTGCGTCGGTGAACGAGACGTGTCTCGGCCGCCAGCCGAGCAGCCGGTGCGCCTTGGCACTCGACACGAGCTCGTCCTGGTCCGCGGCCACCTGCATGATCCCGCCCGCCTCCGCGGGCTCCAGCCGGATCTCGCCGGTGAAACCCGCTGCCCGCACGGCGGCCCGTTGCACGTCCAGCGCGGTCATCCGCTGGTCGTCCGCGATCACGAACACCTCCCCGGCGGGCTCGCGGTCGAGGACGCGGACGTAGGCATCGGCCAGGTCGTCGACGTGCACCCAGCTCCACCGCTTCGCGATGTCGCCGTAGAACACCGGAGTGCCTTCTTCGGCGGCGGCGAACCACTGCGCGGTCATGGACGTGGTGGCCGGGCCGCCGTACAGGAAACCGGGTCGCACCACCGTGTGCGCTATCCCGCTCGCGGCGAGCTCCGCCTCCAGCGCGAACCGGAACCCGATCGGGCTCTCCGGGTTGCCCGGCGTGTTCTCGTCCATGAGCGCCACTCCCGTGCGGCCGTAGGAGGAAATGCCGGTCGTGTAGACGAGGTGGCGCCGTCGGCCGTCCCGCTTCTCGGCCTCGGAGATCTCGGCGAACAACGTGCGGTCGGTGCCCATGGGGTCGTTGAGGTCCATGACGAGGTGCACCACGGCGTCGGTGCCGTCCAGGTGCTCGCGCCACGTGTCCGGCTTCGCGAGGTCGCCCCGCACGGGGGTGACCTCGTCGACGACCAGGTCCGCCGCGGTCGCCGGGTCGCGGGTGAGGCCGAGGACGGTGTGGCCGGCGCGGGCGAGGGCGGCGGAGACGCGGCGCCCCGCGTAGCCGGTGGCGCCGGTGACGAGGATCTGCATGGTCTGGCTCCGTGATCAGGCTGCGAAGAAGCGGGTCAGCACTTCGGCGGTGGCGTGCGGGTTGTCGGCGGCGAAGGTGTGGGCGGCGTCGGGGACGAGCTCGGCGCGGACGTCGGTGGCGGCCTCGCGGGCGCCGTTGAGCAACACGTCCTGCGGCAGGCCGTGGTCACCGTTCAGCACGAGTACCGGGACCTCGACCTTGGCTCCGGCGCGCGCGTTGCGGCCGTCCTCCAGCACCGTGGCGTAGTGCTCGAACCCGCCGCGCATCCCGCCGGGCCTGGTGAGGGTGCGCAGCAGGTCGGCGTGGTCGGCCTCGGTGATGCCGCCGCGGATCATCTGCCGGTAGAACCAGGACAGGTACTGCTCCTCGCGGCCCTCGACGAGCTTCGCCGCGAACTCGCTCTCCGCGTGGAACCCGAAGTGCCACAGGCCCGACAGGTGCTCCTCCAGGCCGAAGCCGGGCAGGAAGCACTCGCTGAGCACCAGCCTGGTCACGTCCCGCGGGTACCGCTGGGCCCAGGCGTGCACGGTCATCGTGCCGACGTCGGTGCCGAGCACGAACGCGCTGTCGTGCCCGAGGTGGTGGATCAGCTGGTGCAGGTCGTCCGCCTCGTCCTGCTTGGTCCAGTGGCCGTCGGGGATCGACGAGTCGCCCGAGCCGCGCAGGTCCGGCGCGACGACCCGGAAGCCCTGGGCCGCGAGCAGCGGCAGCAGCGCGCGGAACTCGATCCAGCTGAACGGCCATCCGTGCACCAGCACGACCAGCGGCCCTTCTCCGCCGATCACGTGGTGCAGTTTGACGCCGTTGACCTCGGCATACGCGTGTTCGAACCCCTCGGGTGCAGGAGCTGGGGTCGTCATCGGAACCCTCCTTAGCTTGCTTGCTTAAGCAAGGAATACCCCCTATTGCTTGGTTAGGCAAGTAACCTGTGAGCGTGACCGCACTCGCTCCGCTGTCGTCCGACGAAACGCAGCTCTGGCAGAGCCTCGGCCGGTTGGTGCACTCGTTGCCCCGCGCGCTGGAGGACGACATGTCCCGCACCGGCGTGACGATGACCGAGTTCGCCGTGCTGCTGCTGCTCAGCGAGGCGCCCGGCCGCCGGCTGCGGATGTCGGCGCTCGCCGCGCAGGCGGGGCTCACCGCGTCCCGGATCACCAGGGTCGTCGACGGGCTCGGCAAGCACGGTCTCGTGCAGAAGGAACGCCACGGTGAGGACGCGCGCGGCAACGACGCGATCCTGACCGACGAGGGGCTGCGGGTGATGCGCGCGGCCCAGCCCGCTCACCTCGCTAGCGCGCGCAACCGCGTGCTCGACAAGATCCCGGCCGAGCTGCTGCCGGACCTGGCGAGGACCATCACGGCCCTCGCCGACGCCTTGGCCTAACGCCCCGTCGCGATGCCCTCGGACTCGGCCCACTGCGTGAGGTCGTCCTTGCGCAGCGCCGCCGCCATCAGCTCGGGGAACTTGTCCGGCGTGCAGGCGAACGCGGGCGCACCCAGGGCGGAGAGCTTCGCGGCCAGTTCGTGGTCGTAGGCGGGTGTGCCGGAGTCGCTGAGCGCCAGCAGGTTCACGACCGTCACGCCGCTCGCGACCAGTTCGCGGACCCGGCGCTGCAGCTCGGTCTCCGAGCCGCCCTCGTACAGGTCGCTGATGATCACGACGACCGTGTCGGTGGGCCTGCGCACGAGCGTCTGCGCGTAGGCGACCGCGCGGTTGATGTCGGTGCCGCCGCCGAGCTGGGCGCTGAACAGCAGGTCGACCGGGTCGCTGAGCTGGTCGGTCAGGTCCGCGACCTCGGTGTCGAAGACGACGAGCTTCGTCGAGATCGACCGGATGCTCGCGAGCGCCGACCCCAGGACGGCCGCGTGCACCAGGGACTCCGCCATCGAACCCGACTGGTCGACCAGCAGGACCACGTCCCGCATCGCCGCGGCCCGGCTGCGCCTGCGGTGGCCGATCAGGTCCTCGACGATCACGGTCTTGTGCTGGGGCTGGTAGTTCTTGAGGTTCGCGCGGATCGTGGTCGCCCAGTCGACGTCGGGCAGTTGCGGGCGGCGGGTGCGCTTCGACCTGTCGACGGCGCCGCGGACGGCCTCGACCAACCGGTCCTGCAGGCGCCGCTCGATGTCCTCGACCACCTTGCGCACCACGGCTTTCGCGGTGTCGCGGGTGCGGGCGGGGATCGCCCTCGACAGTTGCAGCAGGGTGCTGACGAGGTTCACGTCCGGTTCGACCGACTGCAGCAGCTCGGGTTCGAGCAGCAACTGCTTCAGGCCGAGCTTCTCGACCGCGTCCCGTTGCATGACCTGCACGACGGACGTGGGGAAGTACTTGCGGACGTCGCCGAGCCAGCGGTGCAGCTGCGGGGAGCTCGCGCCGAGGCCGGCACCGCGGTCGCCACCGCCGCCGTAGAGGCCCGTGAGCGCGCCATCACGCCGTTGGTCGTCCTCGTCGAGATCGGACACGTCCTCCGCGCTCGGGCCCAGGAGCAGCCGCCAGCGCCGCAGTCGTTCATCGCTCATCGGAGAGCTGCCGCCACTTCTTCGGCCGCACGCACGACGTGAGGGCCGACGATGTCCGCGTCGAGCTTCTCCAGTGCCACCACACCAACGGACGCCCTGAGGCCCGGAACGCCGCGCACAGGTGCCGCGACGCCGTACGCGTTGGGTTGCAGCTCGCCGGCCGAGACGACCCACGCCTCGTTCGGGTGCGAGATGGCCCTGCCGGCCGCCCCGCGGTGCACCGGGTGGCGTGAACCCACCCGGTACGCCACGTGGAAAGCGGTCCACGACGGTTCGACGACGGCGACGGCCTGGGCCTCGCTGCCGTCCGCGACGGTGAGGTGCGCGGTGGCGCCGACCTTCTCCGCGAGCTCGCGCAGCGCCGGGTTGGCCGCCATGCGCAGCTGCGGCAGGACGTTGGAGGCGAGGCGCAGCACGCCCAGGCCCAGGCGGACCTTCGACCCCTCCCGGCGCACGAGACCGCGCGCCTGCAAGGGAACGAGAAGGCGGTACACCGCTGCCCTGGACGCGCCGATGGCCACGGCGAGCTCCGAGATCGACGGTGCCTCGGACTCCGCCTCAGCGACAGCCTGGAGGAGCGCCAGACCCCGTTCCAGGGTCAGCGAACTCTCCTTCGTCGCTCCGACCATCACGCACTCCGAACTGTGCCCACCACCTCGGCGAGACCGACCACGGAGCCGCCTTCACCGGGAGCCGTCGCGGTCAGCCTGACCGTGTCGCCGTCCTCCAGGAAGGACCTCGTGGAGCCGTCGTCGAGCTTGAACGGTTCCTTGCCGCCCCAGCTGAGTTCGAGGAACGAGCCGCGCTCGTCCTTCTCCGGTCCCGAGACCGTGCCGGAGGCGAACAGATCACCTGGGCGCACCGTAGCCCCGTTCACCGTCATGTGCGCCAGCTGTTGCACAAATGACCACGACATCTCCCGGAACGGAGGCCGCGCGACGATCGTGTCGTTCAGCTCCACCGTGATGGTGATGTCCAGGCCCCAGGGCTGGTCGCACGTCAGGTAGTCGTGCAGCTTGTTCGGCAGCGGCGGCGTCGGGACGCGTGCAACCGAGAACGCCTCCAGCGGCGTGATCCACGCGCCGATCGACGTCGCGAACGACTTGGCGAGGAACGGGCCGAGCGGCTGGTACTCCCACGCCTGGATGTCGCGCGCGGACCAGTCGTTGACCAGGGCGACGCCGAAGACGTGCTCGGCGGCCCTGCTCGTGGACACGTTCGCCGCCTGCGGACCGCCGCAGACGAACCCGACCTCGGCCTCGATGTCGAGGCGTTCGGACGGACCGAACTTCGGGCCCTCGCTGCCGCGCTTCTGGCCGTTCGGGCGGACGATCTCGGTGCCGGAGACGTACACCGTGCCCGCGCGGCCGTGGTAGCCGATCGGGAGGTGCGTCCAGTTCGGCGTGAGCGCGTCGCCGTCGGGGCGGAACATCCGGCCGACGTTCTCGGCGTGGTGCCTGCTCGAGTAGAAGTCCACGTAGTCGCCGACGGTGAACGGCAGCTTCGCGGTCTCGATGCCGACGAGCTCGGCGCCCTTGGGGGCGGAACTCGCCTGGACGATCTCCCGCAGCTTGGCCCGCAGCACGCTCCAGATCGGCCGGCCGGCCGCCAGCAGCGGGTCCAGCGAGTCGCCCTGGACGAACTCGCTGCACTTGCCCAGCGCGAGGCTCCCCAGGAGCAACGCCCGGTCGCCGACGCGGACGGCCACGCCCCCGTCGACGACGCCGTAGGGCAGGGTCTGCGGTCCGAACGGCTGGTCCTCGGTGAAGTTCGGGTCGCTGATCCAGCTCACAGCAGTCCAAGCCCCTCGAGGTCGGCGACAGGTTCGGAGAGCGAGCACGAGCCGTAGCTCGCGAACACGCCGCGGACGGCGTGCGCGGCCTGGTCGCTGAGCGCCTTGGCCTCGGCGGTGAGAGCCTCGGCGTCGGTGCTCGCGAGCGCCTCGCGGACGTCGCGGCCGCTCAGGGACCGCGCGGTGGCCACGAGGAGGTTCAGGAAGCCGTGGTGGGTGAAGCCCTGCTCGTCGGTGTAGCGGACGGCCTTGTGCAGGCCCGCCGTCGCCTTGAACGCGACGCCGCCGCCGCTGACGACGCTGAGGAAGTCGGCGACCTCCTCGACGCTCGGGAAGTTCTCCTGGGAGAGCCCGCCGCAGCGCAGCTTGGGCCAGCTGCCGTGCTCGATGACCCGGCGGACGCCGTCGAGCCACTCGGCTCCACCGCGGCGCGGTTCCACGACGCGGATGACGTCCTCGGGGACGAACTCCGACACGCGTTCGAGCCACACCTCGTCCACATCGGACGGTGCGGGCATCTCGACCATGCGCAGCGCCAGGAGCTCACTGCGGCTCTCGACGATGGACACGGCCTTGGGGACACCGCCGAGACCCGTGTCGATCACGAGGCTCAGGGCGATCGGCTTCGGTGGCTTGACCTTGATGAGTTCGGTGATCAGTTCGGCGAGACGGGAGGCCGGACACAGGAAGAGACCCATGACGCCGGACCACTCGCCGACTCGTCCGTCGAGGTGGCCGCGCACCGCGTCGGGCATCGACGCGCTCCCCGGAGGGAACAGCGCGGCATCGTCCACAAGCCTCGCGAGCAGGGGCGGAGTACCGCGCGGACCGGGCGCACGGAGTTCGACAGCGCTTGACACGGCTGACACGCTAGCCGTGTACCGCCAACTGAACAAAGATGTCCGATAGTCGAACGCCCTCGGAGACGTCATGGCCCACTACCGCCAGGTCGGGGAGATCCCCCGAAAGCGCCACACCCAGTTCCGCAAACCGGATGGTGGGCTCTACGCGGAAGAGCTCATGGGGGTCGAGGGCTTCTCGGCCGATTCGGCCCTGCTCTACCACCGGTACCTGCCGACCGCGATCGTCAACGCGGAGACCGTGAAGGACGAGCGCGGGACCGCCTCGCCGAACCTGCCGCTGAAGCCGAGGGCGTTCAAGACGCAGGACCTGACCTGGGCCTCCGACGAGGTCGACGCCGTGACCGGGCGCCGCAAGCTGTTCGCCAACCCGGACGTGACCATCGGTTTCGTGGTGGCGACCGTGCCGTCGCCGTTGTATCGCAACGCTTTCGGTGACGAGCTGCTGTACGTGCAGACCGGTTCCGGCGTGATCGAGACGATCTACGGGGCGCTGGAGGTGGCGGACGGCGACTACGTCGTGATCCCGACCTCGTGCACGTACCGGGTCGTGCCGTCGTCGCCGATGTCGCTGCTGGTGCTGGAGGCGACCGGGCACGTCGGGCCGCCCAAGCGCTACCTGTCGAAGGCAGGCCAGTTCCTGGAGCACTCGCCGTACTGCGAGCGCGACATCCGCGGTCCGGTGGAGCCGTTGCTGGTCGAGGGGACCGACGTCGACGTGCTCGTGCGGCACCGGGCGGGGCTCACGCGCTTCACCTACGCGAACCACCCGTTCGACGTAGTGGGCTGGGACGGCCACCTGTACCCGTGGGCGTTCAACATCCGCGACTTCGAGCCGATCACCGGCCGCGTGCACCAGCCGCCGCCCGTGCACCAGACGTTCGAGGGCCCGAACTTCGTCGTGTGCTCGTTCGTGCCGCGCAAGGTCGACTACCACCCGCTGGCCGTGCCGGTGCCGTACAACCACGCGAACGTCGACTCGGACGAGCTGATGTTCTACGTCGGCGGCAACTACGAGGCGCGCAAGGGCTCGGGCATCGGCATCGGTTCGCTGTCGCTGCACCCGTCCGGCTGCACGCACGGCCCGCAGCCGGGAGCGGTCGAGGCGTCGCTCGGCATCGACTACTTCGACGAGACCGCGGTCATGGTGGACACGTTCCGCCCCTTGGAGTTGGGCGAGGCCGCGGAGGCCTGTGAGGACCCGGCGTACGCGTGGACGTGGGCCCGTCGCGGTCCGGCCTGATTTTCTGTCGGAGGTCCTCGCTACTTTGGTCTCGTGAGGACACGAGCCGTTCCGACGCGCTGGCAGGGCCTGGGCAAGGCCCTGCCGGTGCTGTGGGGCCTCTACACGGGCTCCGGCTCCACGCCGTACCGCGTGTGCGTCGACCTGGCCGCGGGCTCGGCCAAGTGCACGTGCCCGTCCCGCAAGTTCCCCTGCAAGCACGCCGTGAGCCTGCAGGAGCTCGACCTCCCGGACGCCGCGCCGCCCGAGTGGGTCGAGGAGTGGACCCAGCGCCGGGCAGCGCGTGAGCTCGACTCGTCACCCGAAGCCGTCGCCCGCCGCCTGCGCGCCCGCGAGAAGACGGCGGCCAACCGCGCCTCGGCGATGTCCGCGGGCCTCGACGGCCTGCGCGACTGGCTGCTCGACGTGGCCTCGGCCGGCATCGCCTCCCTGCCGGGCCGCCCGGCGTCCTGGTGGCAGGCCTTCACCGCGCGCATGATCGACGCCCAGGTCCCCGGCGTCGCCGCCGCGGTGGCCGAGATCCAGGAGATCGTGGCGAGGTCGGGCCCGCGCTGGACCGCCGACGTGGCCGACCGCCTCGGTGGCCTGCACCTCCTGTGCTTCGTGCAACCGCGCTACCGCCTGGGCGTCACGATCCCGGAGGAGACGGTCCGCGCCACCCCGGGCATCTCCGACCGCTGGGTGGCCCTGCTGCGCCTGGAGACCGACGACGGCCGCGTCCGCACGGTCCGCCAGTGGTGCTGGGGCCGCCAGACCGGCCGCTGGGTCGTGGCCATCCGCCACTCCGCCGTCGGCGCCCCCGTCCCGCTCCTCCCGCACGGCCTGGAGTCCTCGGCCCTGGTCCACCCGTACCCCGCCTCGGACAGGGTCGCCCTGGGCGAGCTGGAGGGCTCGAAGGCCCCGGACCCGGTGCCCGCCCCGCCGTCGTGGCGTCTCGCCCTGGCAGCGCTGGAGCCGATGCTGGTGGCCGACCCGTGGCAGCGCCTCTTCCCCCTCGGCTGCGCCTCGGTCCGCCTGCACGGCGGCGCGTTGGTCGACGCCTCGGGTCACGGGCTGCCGGTGCGCGACGACACGGGGCTGGACATGGCGCTGGCGCTGACCGGCGGCGTGCCGTTCGACGCGTGGGGCCTGTGGGACGGCCATGCGCTGCGGCTGGGCGCGGTGTCGGTCGACGGCACCCTGGAGGTGGTCGCGTGAGTGCGCCGCGAGTCGTGCCACTTCGTCTCCACGACTTCCAGGAGGCGGCGTGAAGGCCGACTGGTCCCAGACCGTCCAGAACCTCCTCATCGGCACCACCAGAGGCGGTGGCGACCCCACAGCTCTGCTGTCGGACTGCGCCGCCCTGGGCGTGGCCGCGTTCGGCGCCACCCTCCCGCAGGAGGCGCAGGCCGACCCGCTGCCACCGGCCCCACCCGAGTCCGCCGAGTTCCCGAGACCGGCCGCCAAGGCCGTCCTCGAGGCGATCATGAGCCTCGACGACGAGGTCCTGCTCACCGAGTGGTGCGCCCTGGCCAAGGCCGGCAACGTCGTCGCCGAGCACCGCATGCTGCCCGCCCTGCTCGCCCTCGGCACCGCCCGGCCCGGACTCAGGGCGGCGGTCGTCGAGGTCCTCGGGACGCGGGGCCGCTGGCTCGCGAACACCCGCCCCGGCTGGTCCTGGGCCAGCGGCGCCACGCCGCTGGTGGACGAGGTGCCGCTCGAAGAGGTCCTCGACCTGCCCAGCGCCCAGCGCGTCCGCGCGTTGCGCCGCAAGCGCAAGGCCAATCCGATCGAGGTCGGGGCGTTCATCGCGCGCGAGTTCCAGGACTCGCGCCGGTCGGCCGACCGCCAGGTGCTGGTCAGCGCCCTCGAGACCGGCCTCAACCTGCAGGACGAACGGCTCCTGGAGTCGGCGCTCGACGACAAGGCGGCGGGTGTCCACGACGAGGCGCTGAGACTGCTCAGGCACCTCGGGCGCACGCGGCTCGCCGCCCGCGCGGCACACCGGTTGCGGCACGGGCTGCGGCTGACCGCGGACGGGCTCGACATCAGGCCGGACGAGCTGTGGACCGGGCCGGCCGACACCCCCGAACTGCGCGACCTCATGCGCGACGGGTCCGAGAAGGGCATCGCCGGGCGCATCCGGGCGGCGGCCGCGAGCGTGCCGCCGTCGTACTGGACCTCGACGCTCAAGGCCGACGACGAGAAGGCCGCCGGCATCCTCCGGCGGGGGCCGTGGGCCGCGGCGCTGCTGCGGGGTGTCGCCGACCAGCTCTCCGCGGCGAAGGACCCGCGCCCGTGGGCCGTCGCGGCCGCCGAGACGCTGACCGGCATGGAGCAGTTGGAGATGCTGGCGGCGCTGCCTTCGAAGGTCGCCGAGCTGGCGGTCGTGGCGGTGTCGAAGAACTGGCACTACGACCTCCTCGACCACGCGTGCGCCCAGCTGCCGGCGCCGTGGTCGCCCGAGACCACGCGCGCGCTGATGCACCGGTACGCCGCGTTGCCCGACCCGCGCTGGCGGGCGGGACGTCCGCCGTCCGTGCTGCTGGCGAGGGGTGACGCGGACCTGCTCGGGGAGAGCTGGGAGGCTCTGACCCGCCGCTGGCCGGAGAACTCGCTCGAGCTGGAGGTCCTCCGCCTCCGCATCCGCCTGCGCGAATCGTTCGCACCACCGCAACCGCCCCAGGAGGCACAGTGACCGCCGTGCTCAGGCCGACGGCCGAACAGCAGTACGCCGCCGAGCTTGAGGCCGTCGCGGCCCAGGACGACCGGCAGAGGCCGCCGAACTGGCGCCTGTCCCCTCAGGCCGTCGTCACCTACGTGCTGGGCGGCACGCTGCCCGACGGCACCGTGATCACGCCGAAGTACGTGGGCGCGCGCCGGCTCGTCGAGGTCGCGGTCGGCACCCTGGTGACGGACAGGGCGCTGTTGCTCGTCGGTGTGCCGGGCACGGCCAAGTCGTGGCTGTCGGAGCACCTCGCGGCGGCGATCAGCGGCGACTCGACGCTGGTGGTCCAGGGCACGGCCGGCACGAGCGAGGACCAGGTCCGCTACGGCTGGAACTACGCCCGCCTGATCGCCGAGGGCCCGAGCGAGAACGCGCTGGTGCCGAGCCCGGTCATGCGCGGCATGCAGCAGGGCGCGGTGGTGCGGGTCGAAGAACTGACGCGCATGCCGTCCGAGGTGCAGGACTCGTTCATCACGGTGCTGAGCGAGAAGTCGCTGCCGGTGCCGGAGCTCAACACGCAGGTCCAGGCAGTGCCGGGCTTCACCGTCATCGCCACGGCCAACGACCGCGACCGCGGCGTCAACCAGATGTCGTCGGCCCTCGCGCGGCGCTTCAACACCGTCGTGCTGCCGCCGCCCGCGACCGAGGACGCCGAGGTCGAGATCGTCATCACCCGCGCCCAGCAGCTCGGCAAGGCGTTGCAGCTGCCCGCCGAACCGCCCGCGCTCGACGAGGTCCGACGGGTCGTGCGGATCTTCCGCGAACTGCGCGGCGGTTCCACTGTGGACGGTCGCACGCAACTGAAGAAGCCGAGCGGCAGCCTGTCCACTGCGGAGGCGATCTCGGTCATCGCGAACGGCATGGCGCTCGCCGGCCACTTCGGCGACGGCACGCTCGGCGCCGACGAGCTCGCGAGCGGCCTGATCGGCTCGGTGATCAAGGACAGGGTGTCCGACGCGACGGTGTGGCAGGAGTACCTGGAGACGGTGCTGAAGGAGCGCTCCGAGTGGCGTGACCTCTACCGCGCCTGCCTGGACGCCAGCGGTGACTGAGCCGGTCCTGCTGGGCATCCGGCACCACGGGCCGGGCTCGGCCCGGATGGTCAAGCGGGCGCTGGAACAGGTCCGACCGGCGTTGATCCTCATCGAGGGGCCGCCGGAGGCCGACGCGCTGCTCGACCACGTCCACGCCCTCACACCGCCGGTCGCGATCCTGCTGCACGACGAGACCGAACCCGAGAACGCCGCCTTCTGGCCGTTCGCCGAGTTCTCCCCGGAGTGGCAGGCGCTCAGGTACGCCGACGAGAACGGCGCCACGGCACGGTTCTTCGACCTGCCGGCGGCGGCGTCGATCGGGGACGACGGCCCGAGCGGCACCGTCGACCCCATCGGCCTGCTGGCCGACGCCGCGGGCTTCGACGACCCGGAGCGCTGGTGGGAGGACGTCGTCGAGCACAGCGCGTCCGACCCGCTCGACCTCGCGGACGCCATCGCCGAGGCCATGGTCGCCGTGCGCAAGGAGTTCGAGCACGAAGTAGGCGAACGCACTCTGCGCAGAGAAGCGTTCATGCGCCAGACGATCCGCAAGGCGCGCAAGGAGACCGACGGTCCGATAGTCGTCGTCTGCGGCGCGTGGCACGTGCCGGCACTGCTCGCCAAACCGACGGTCGCCAGCGACACGGCTTTGTTGAAGGGCCTGCGGCGCCGCAAGATCTCCGGCACGTGGGTGCCGTGGAGCCACGGCCAGCTCGCGGCCGAGTCGGGCTACGGTGCCGGCGTCGACTCGCCGGGCTGGTACGCGCACCTCTGGCAGCACCAGGCCGACGTCGTCCCGCGCTGGTTCGCCAAGGCCGCGGCCGTGCTGCGCGAGGAGGACCTGCCTGCCTCGACCGCGAGCGCGGTGGAGGCCGTCCGCCTCGCGGAAACCCTTGCGGCCCTGCGAGAACGCCCGTCAGCGGGCTTGAGCGAGGTCAACGAGGCCGCGCTGGCCGTCCTCTGCGGCGGCGAGGAGATCCACCTCCGGCTCGTGCACCGCAAGCTCGTCGTGGGGGAGCGGCTCGGCGAGGTGGGGGAGGCCGTCCCGCGCTCCCCGCTGGCCGCGGACCTCCAGCGCCTGCAACGGAAGCTCCGCCTCCCCGCGGACGTCCAGCCGAAGCAGCTCAAACTGGACCTCCGCAAGGACAACGACCGAGAACGCTCGAAACTGCTGCAACGACTGGAAGTCCTCGGCGTCCCGTGGGGCAGGCAGGACCGGTCCAACTCCATCGGCACCTTCGCCGAGGTGTGGCAGCTGCGCTGGGACCCGGTCTTCGCCGTGTCCGTCGCCGTGGCCGCCCGCCACGGCACCACCGTCCACACGGCGGCCGAGACCGTCCTGGTCCAGGCCGCCGCGGACGCCCAGCGGGTCGCCGACGCCGCCGCGACCCTCACCAGGGCGGTCGGCTGCGAGCTGCCGAAGGCCGTCACCGCGGCCCGCAACGCCCTCGACCGCTGTGCCGCCATGGCCACCGACGCCCTCGAACTGCTCGCCGCCCTGCCCGACCTGGCGAGGACGGTCCGCTACGGCTCGGTCCGCGGCACCGACCCGGAACTGCTGCGCGTCGCCCTGCACGGCCTGCTCACCCGCGGCGCGGTCGGCCTCCCGCTGGCCTGCCGCAACGTCGACGACGACACCGCCGAACACGCGCTGCAGGTCGTCGACGGCGCCCACGAGGCCACCCGCCTGGCCGCCGACGACGACCACCAGAGGACGTGGTGGCGAGCCCTGCACGCCCTGGTCAAGGCGGAGGCGCACGGCCTCCCGACCGGCAGGGCGACCCGCCTGCTCTGGGAAGCGGGGGAGCTGACCAGCGACGACGTGGCCGCCCGCCTGCACAGGAGCGTCGCGACGGCGTTCGTGGCGGGCTTCCTGAGGGGCAGCGCGACGCTCCTGGCCGCCGACCCGCGCCTCTTCGGCCTCATCGACGAGTGGCTGAGCGGCCTGCGCGGCGAGGCGTTCGACGACGCCCTGCCCCTGCTCCGCCGTGCCGTCACGGACTTCACCCCGGCCGAACGACGCCTGCTCGGCGAACGGGTCGTCGCGGGCGAGACCCCGCAGCCCGCCGCCGGCGACGAGTGGGACCTGGAGATCGCCGAACGCCTCGCCGCGCACGTCCGCGGCCTGCTGGCGGGAGTTTCGAGGCCGTCGGATGCGGTGATCCCAGAGGCGTGAGCGCACCAGGAGAAGACCGCGTGACCGTGCCGGACGAAGAGCGCCCCGTCGAGCCGGTGGAGGACCGTGACGTCCTGCCGGACGGGGAGCGACCCGTGTCGGTGGACGAGGAGTCCGCCAGCGCCGTGGACGAGCAGCCCGGCGCGCCGGACGGGGCCACCGTGGGCGACGGTGGAGCCGTGCCAGGTGAGGACCGCGCCACGACGCGCGCAGGCGTGTCCCCGGCCGAGCGGTCCACCGAACCGCCCGGCGACCTCACGCCGCCCGACGAGGACCGCCTCGACGAGTCCCAGCAGCTCATCGACGAGGCGAAGAAGATCGCCCACGACCTCCGCGAAGAGGTCCCGGACACCGCGCCCGAGCCTCCGCGCGAAGAGGGCTCACCGGCGAACTGACGCGACCCGGCCCGCAGCCCACCGGGGGTTGCGGGCCGCGGTGCTCACCGGCCCATGCGCAGGATGAGCGCGACCGCCTCCTCCGAGCAGGCCCCCGGCGTCAGCACCTCCTGCAACAGCAGCCCCCGCATCGCCGCGACGGTCACCGTGGCCCTGGTCAGCGCCTCCGAGGCGTCGAGCCCCTCCCGCTCCGCCAGCGAGGCCAGCATCCCGGTCAGGTCGTCCAGCGAGTCGACGAACTCGCGGTAATCCTCCGGCCCGTACGCGGCCAGCCCCACGACGTGGAAGAAGCCGCGGATCCGCGACAGCCGCTCAGGACTGGAATACATCCGCCAGCTCGCCAGGACCAGGTCGTCGAACGTGCCCTGTTCGGCGGCCCGGAAGAGCCCCTCGTTGTCCCTGGCCCGCTGTGCCCTGAGCATCGCCACCAGGACGCCGGTCAGCGACCCGAAGTGGTAGCGCAGGAGCGCGTGACTGGTCTCAACTCGGACGGCGATCTCCCGGAGCGACGTCTCGGGGGTGGGCAGGTCCTCGTCGAACGCGTCGAGGAGCCGCGCCAGAAGACGTTCGCGGGCGTCACCGCTGTGTGCCGTGCTTGACAGGACCACGCCAGCAGTTTATCCATTGGAAGAGATTTATCCATTGGAAAAACCGGAGGGTCCGTGGAACGTTTCCAGGTGGTCGGCGCGACGGTCGTCGACGGGTCGGGGCGTGACCCGGCGGCACTCGCCGTCACGGTCGAGGACGGGCGCTTCGCCGACGTCGATGCCTCCAGCGCCGAACGCCTCGACGCCACAGGGCTGACGATGACGCCCGGCCTGATCGACGCCCACGTCCACCTGGGGCTGTCGAGTCCGATCGAGCCGCAGTTCTCGTTCCGGATCAGTGCCGCCGAGATCGCGGCGGACATCTTCGCCACGGCAGGCACGGCGCTCGACGCCGGGTTCACGACCGTCCGGGACACCGGCGGGATCGACGGCGGTGTGGTCACCGCGATCGCGAAGGGCAAGGTCAGGGGGCCGCGCGTGCTGTCGTGCGGGCCTGTCCAGTGCCAGACCGGCGGGCACGGCTACTACGGGGCCGAGTGGGAGCCCACCGAGCTGTGGAGCAGCCACCACGTGCCGGGCCTGGCCGCCCTGTCGATGATGGCGGGCAACGCGGACGAGCTGCGCCGCAACGTGCGCGAGGCGTTCCGCCGCGGAGCCACGTTCCTGAAGCTCTGCGTGACCGGCGGGGTGGTCTCCCACCACGACCGGCTCACCGACACGCAGTTCACCGTCGAGGAGATCGCCGTCGCCGTGCAGGAAGCCTCGGCGCGCGGCACCTACGTGACGGTGCACGCCCACAACAGCGAGGGCATCCGGAACGCGGTCGAGGCCGGTGCGCTCTGCGTCGAGCACGGCACCGACCTCGACGAACCCACGGCCGCGCTGATGGCCGAGCGCGGCGTCGCCCTCGTGCCGACGTTCGCCGTGGTCGAGCAACTGCTGCACGACACCGCCGGAACCGGCCTCGGCGAGGAGACCCGCGGGCGCGTGCTGGGCGTCCGCGAGCGGATGGCCACCGCACTGGCCGTCGCCAAGGTTGCGGGGGTGCGGATCGGGCTGGGGTCCGACCTCATCGGTCCTGCCCAGGCCCGTCGCGGCGAGGAGCTGCGGTTGCGCGCCGGACTCGAGTCGCCGATGGACGCCCTCGTGGCCGCCACGAAGACCAACGCCGAGATCCTCGGCCTCACCGACGTGGGCGTGATCGCTCCCGGCAGACAGGCGGACTTCGTGCTGTGGAACGGCAACCCGCTCGAAGACCCGGCCCTGTTCGCCGACCCCGCCAACGCCGTACTCGTCGTCCAAGCAGGACGTGTTGTGAAGGACCTCCGATGAGCGCCATGTGGCACGGCTGCCTGGCCGACACCGACTACTTCGAGATGCGGTCCACCCACGGCCACGACTACGGCGTCTGGGTCACCACGCCGCCGGGCTACGACCCCGCCACGGCGCCGGCGCCCGTCGTGTACGTGCTCGACGGCAACTGGACCGTGGGCCAGACGGCCCCGCTGATCGTCACCCAGCGGGACCCCCTGCAGCAGATCAAGCCGTACGTGCAGGTCAGCGTGGGGTACGCGGGTGAGGAGGCGGAGCACTGGGCACGCCTGCGCAACCGGGACCTCGTGCCGCCCGGCGAGCCCGTCGCCCCGGAGTTCCTCGACGCCGTGGAGACGGCGGTCCGGTCCGGGTCCATGACCCGCGACCAGGCCGACGCCTACCTCGCCGAGTTGGAGGACACGCGGGCAGACGCGTTCCTGAGCTTCATCACCGACGAACTGCACCCCAGGATCGAACGCGACCACGGCACGGCCGCGACCGGGCACGGCCTGTTCGGCTACTCCTACGGCGGACTCTTCGCCCTCTACGCCTGGCTGACCGGCACCACGCTCTTCGAGAGCATCGGCGCGGGCAGCCCCGGCGTCGCGAGCGAGGACAGCTCGGTCTTCGCCCGGCTCGAGGAACCGGGTGACCGGCCGGCGAGGCTCCACGTGACCGTCAACGACCGCGAGCTCTTCGGAGAGATGCCGATCTACCAGAACCTCGCGAAGAACGCGGCCACCGTCCTGCACCGGCTCACCTCCCGCGGTGCGACCGTCACGAGCGAGGTGCTGCGCGAGACGCACGTGACGGGCCTGCAGGCCTCGTTCCTGAGCTACCTCAGGACCTGCCGTGCCGTGTGACCGCTAGAGCGACCAGGGCGGCGTGATCGTCCGCCCGTCGGCCAGCGTGCCCCTGATGCCCACCGACGTGGCCACCAGCACCCGCGCCGGTCCGCCGGTCAGCGACAGCTCGGTGTCCGGCGGCACGACGATCGCGTCGCCGGCGCCGGCCGTCTGCCCCTGGATCGTCACCGAGCCGGACAGCACGTAGAACACCTCCTCCTTCGACGCGCGGTGCGGCGTGCCGTCGCCCCCTTCCGGCACGTCCACGGTCCACAACGCGATCTCCGCGCTGCCACGAGACGGCACGGCCAGGGAGCGGAACTCGAAACCACCGAACTCGTGCAGCTGGGCGGAATCCCCCGTGATCAGCAAGACGACCTCCAAAGTAGTCAACTGGGTTGTCTAACCTTAGAATAAGGTCAACCAGGTTGTCTACCTTGGAGTCGTGATGGAACCGGTGCCGATGCTGCTGGCGATGACGTACCGCGCCATGGGCGACCAGTTCCACGACCGCCTCAGGCAGATCGGGCTGGAGCCCCTGCGGCCCGCCCACGGCTACGTCTTCCGGTTCCTCAAGGAGAAGCGCGCCACCACCGTCGACATCGGACAGCACCTCGGCGTCACGAAGCAGGCGGCGGCGAAGATCGTCAACGAGCTCGACGAGTGGGGGTACGTGCTCAGGGAGCCGCACCCCACGGACAAGCGCGCGCAGTACGTCACGCTGACCACGAAGGGGCGCGACTACCTGAAGTTCGCGGACAACCTGTGGTCCGATCTCGAGGGCGAGATGGCCGAGGCGATCGGCGCGGATGTGCTCGCCACCATCAGGCAGGGCCTCGCGGGGTACCTGCGGCACGTCCACGGCGAGGACCAGCCGGGGCTGCGACCTGTGTGGTAGCACCCTGGTGCTGCGACGGCGTTCAACTGAGCGGGTGCCTGCGGCGCTTGTGGTGGCTGAGGCGGGCTTGGTGTTCTTCCGCTCGCCTCGCGTCGTCCTCGCACGACGGCGCCGGTGGGAGTTCGAGTCAGAGGTCGCCGAGGAGCGCCTTGATGACCTCCATGAGCTGATCGCGCAGTTGATCGGTGGGCATGTCCTGGTAGTGGTCCGAGAACATGACCAGCGGCCCGAAGATCGCACCCAGAGTGCTGCCGAGCCGGACCCGGACCCGCGGTTCGAGCCGCGGATCGGCGAAGAGCACGGACAGCTTGGTGTTCTGCTGCGCCATCCGGGCCCCGAGATCGGCGTCGTTGGCGAACAGCGCGTGGAAGACGTCCTCGTTGCGCTCCAGAACGACGAGCATCTGCCGGTGCCGCAGAACGACGTCGATGATCTGGGGCAGGGCCCGCTGCCACGCGCCCGGGTCGGTGCCGGCCACCACCAGTCGGTCGGAGGCCTCGGTGAGGACGTCCAAGGCCCGGACGACGACGACGCGGGCGATGTCGTCCTTGGCGTGGAAGTGGTGGTACACCGCCGCCTTGCTGACGCCCAGCCGCTCGGCGATGTGCCGCAGCGATGTCCCCTGATAACCCTGCCGCGCGAACAGGTCGAGGGCAACGTCGACGATGCGCTCCCTCATCGGCTTGGGGACGGGGTTGTCGGCGGTCACGGCCACAGGCTATAACTTGCCGATCGACAAGGTGAGGCTTGCCGATCGGCAAGTTCTCCTCCTGGTCGCGATGCGGAGAGGTGGATCGTGAAAAGTCGTCTGCTCGACCGGCTGCTGGTGGCCGCCCAGATCGACGCGATCGAGTCGTTGGGGCCGCGATTGCGGTTGATCACGCTGTCCGGGCCCGATCTGACCGGACTTGACTGGCAGCCCGGCCAGCACGTACGGGTGCAGGTGGCCGCCGGGCCGCCCGCCGTCGACTGGCTGCTGGGCACGCTGCGCACCTACACGGTGTGGAGTTACCGCGACCAGACCATGCAACTCGTCGTCTTCGACCACGGAGACGGGCCGGGTGCCCACTGGGCGCGGACCACCCGCCCGGGCGACGAGCTGCTGCTGATGAAACCGCAGGGCGGCTTCGTCACCGCGCCTGCTCTGTATCACCTCTTCGTCGGGGAAGAGACCGCCCAGGCCGCCTTCGGTCCGATGCTGCGGGCTCTGCAGGCCGACACCCCGGCCTTCTGTGTGCTCGAGGTCGACTCGCCCGAGGAGCGGTTGGACCTGGGGCGGGACGCGAACCTGGAGTGGAGCTATCGCCGGGGGCGCTCCGCTGCCTCCTCCGAGACCCTGGTCGAGGCCGTCCGCAGGCTCGATCTGCCCGCCGAGCCGGGCCGGGCACATCTGGCCGGAGAGGCCCGGACGATCCAGCTGATCCGCCGCCACCTGGTCGAGGAGCGGCACTGGCCGCGCCGCAACGTGCTCACGAAGCCGTTCTGGACTCCGAACCGCAAGGGCATGGACTGACCGCCGGCGGTCGACGGGGAATCGAACCGGCAAGAAGACGAGTCGTGCGCATGTTTCCGCAAACACCCACTCATGTCCTGCAAGGGGATTTCATGTCCGAATTCGAGTCCGCCGTGACAGCGTTCCTCCTCATCAAGACCAACCGTGCCTGGTTGGACCTACCCGTGCCGGAGCGTGCCGCCGCCTTCCGGGAGAACGTTCTGCCCGCCATCGAGGACAAGGCGAAGGACGTGCGCTGGCGCTACTACGACACCGAGTTCTACTCGGCCCGCGTGACCGACATCTGGGTCTGGGAGGCGCGTGATCACGACACTTTCCAGTTGGTGATCGAAGCTTTGCGCGAGACACCGTTCTGGGATCACTACTTCGAGATCGTCGAAATCATCGTGGGTGTGGAGAACGCGGTCACCAAGAACTACGGCCCCGAAATCCTGGCGACCGTCGACGCCTGAGCCCGTAGACACCCACGACCCGGCCGCGCTCAAACCGATGGTGCTGCGTGTCGCCGTTGCCACCGACCCGGTGGCAACGGCAGTCAGGTGAGTGGGTGGCCGCGTCGTTGGGGCGGCTGAGGGGGCTTGATGTCGTCTTCGGCGCCGGTGCGACCTGATGCTGATCCCGAATTGACGACTCAGCACACTAGAACACCTGGACCAGCGCGACCACGCTGAGCACCGCGAAGATCACCCCGGCCACCCGCTGGATCCAGTGCGTCGGCAACCGCCCGGCGAGCTTGCGCCCCACGAGGACGGCGAGTCCGGCCACGGCGACCAGTGCGAGCCAGGCACCGAGACCCACTGCCAGCGGCGTGCCGTACCGGGCGGTGATGCCGGCCGTCGCGAGCTGCGAGGCATCGCCCCACTCGGCGGCGAACAGGACGCCGAACGACGTGAGGGCGGCGCGCCAGAACGGCACGGCGGTCTGCGTTCCCGCCTCGTCCGCGGAGTCGTCGTCCTTCGAGAAGCCTTCGCGCAGCAGCATGAACGCGCCCACGCCGAACAGCACGGCGACCACGCCCGCCACGACCCGGTCGGGCAGCAGGGTGATCGCGGAGCCGAACGCGGCGGCCACGACGCTCTGCACGGCGAAGGCCGCGACCACGCCGACGAACACCGGCCAGGCGCGGTAGCGCGTCGTCAGCACCAGGGTCGCGACCATGGTCTTGTCGGGCAGCTCGACTAGGAACACCACCGCGAAGGCGGTGATGAACGCGAGCAATGATGTGGCCACGAGGTCCTCCACGTCCGAATACGTACCCGGACGGAGGCGCGTCAGACCCCGACCAGGCGTGCTTGCACCTGGCCGGAGGTCTCGTTCGCCCGATCGAGATCGGGTGTGGGACCGGATCCGCTCGAAGGCGGATCAGTATGTCGATCACCACGCCACCGGCCGACTGCTCCGGTGGGAACTACTCCCCTCTGGCGCACACATCGTAACCGACGCATGTCACCCACAAGGCGTGACTTCGCGCACGGGACCTTGGTCCCGAGCCGGGACGGGACCGTCGTACCTGATGAGGCCCATGATCCGAATTTACGCTCGATGACGTGGAAGTACTCGAACTCGCGCGGTGGCAGTTCGGCATCACCACCGTCTACCACTTTCTGATGGTGCCGCTGACGATCGGCCTCTCCCTCCTGGTGGCGGGGATGCAGACCGCGTGGGTGCGCACGGGCAACGAGCGCTACTACAAGATGACGAAGTTCTGGGGGAAGCTCCTCCTGATCAACTTCGCCATGGGCGTCGTGACGGGCATCGTGCAGGAGTTCCAGTTCGGCATGGCCTGGAGCGCCTACTCGCGGTTCGTCGGGGACGTGTTCGGCGCTCCGCTCGCGATGGAGGGGATCGTCGCCTTCTTCGTCGAGTCCACGTTCCTGGGCCTGTGGATCTTCGGCTGGGACAAGCTGCCGAAGAAGGTCCACCTGGCGTGCGCCTGGGCGTTCAGCCTCGCCACGATGGCCAGCGCGTACTTCATCCTCGCCGCCAACTCCTGGATGCAGCACCCGGTCGGCATCGAGATGTACGAGGGGCGTCCCCGCCTCACCTCGATCTGGGCCGTGCTGACCAACAACACCGTGCTCGCCGCCTTCCCGCACACCATCGCGGGTGCGTTCGCGGTGGCCGCCGCGTTCCTCGTGGGCATCGCCGCCTGGCACCTCTCGCGCAGGTCGGAGGAGGAACGGGTCTGGCGCAGCTCGCTCAAGCTCGGCACGTGGGTCGGCGTGGTCGCGTTCGCGGCGCTGAGCATCAGCGGTGACCTGCAGGGCAAGCTGATGTTCGAGCAGCAGCCGATGAAGATGGCCGCCGCGGAGGCGTTGTGCCACACCGAGCAGCCGGCGAGCTTCAGCGTCTTCGCGGTCGGCGACGTCACCAGGCCCGACTGCGAGAACGTCAAGAGCATTACGGTGCCCGCACTGCTGAGCTTCTTGGCGCACAACGACTTCAACAGCGAGGTCAAGGGCGTTCAGGACCTCGTGCCGATGTACCAGGAGAAGTACGGCGAGTTCTACCCCGTCGACGAACGGCTGGGTGAGCTGAGCGGCAAGCCGATCGACTACGTGCCGGCGCTCCCCGTGACGTACTGGGGCTTCCGGTTGATGATCGGGTTCGGTGCCATCTCGGCCGGCCTCGGGGTGTTCATGCTCTGGCTGACGCGGAAGAACCGGACGCCCACCGGATGGTGGTTCCCGGCTCTCGGCCTCGCCGGTATCGCGACCCCGTTCGTGGCCAACAGCGCGGGCTGGATCTTCACCGAGATGGGACGGCAGCCGTTCGTGGTCGCGCCCAACCCGTCCGGTGTGGACGGTGTCTGGATGTTCACCGCGCAGGCGGTCTCGGCGGCGACACCCGGCGAGATCCTCACCTCGCTGATCGCGCTCACCGCGGTCTACGGACTGCTGGCGTGCGTCGAGGTCTACCTCATCCGCAAGTACGTCCGCGGTGGTGTCGCGGGGGTCATGCCCGCGAAGACCGACGACGGCGCGCTGGCGTTCGCGTACTAGGGGAGAAGCTGTGGACGTTCTCTGGTTCTGCCTGATCGCCCTGCTGTGGCTGGGTTATCTCTTCCTCGAAGGTTTCGACTTCGGCGTCGGCATGTTGCTGCCCTTCCTCGGGCGGAACAACACCGAGCGCCGGGTCATGATCAACACCATCGGTCCCGTCTGGGACGGCAACGAGGTGTGGCTCCTCGTCGCGGGCGGTGCCACGTTCGCGGCGTTCCCGGGCTGGTATGCGGCGCTCTTCAGCGCCGCGTACCTGCCACTCACGCTGTTCCTGCTGGCGCTGATCGGCCGCGGCGTCGCGTTCGAGTACCGCGGCAAGGTGGATTCGGAGCGCTGGCGCAAGGTCTGGGACACCGTCATCTTCGTCGGCTCGTGGGTGGCGGCGCTGGGGGTCGGCCTGATCATCGCGACCACCGTGACCGGACTGCCGATCAACGCCGCCGGTGACCGGGTCGGCTCACCGTTCGCCGCGGTCAACTGGGAGACGCTGCTCGGGGCGCTCGCGATCGCCGGCTACGCGCTGGTGCACGGCGCGATCTTCCTGGCGCTCAAGACCGAGGGCGAGATCCGCGACCGCGCGCGGAGCCTGGCGCTGAGGATCGCGCCGGTCGCGCTGCTGCCACTGGTGGCGCTGCTGCTCCACGTCGCGGGCCTCTGGGCGCTGCCGGTGCTGGTGTTCGCCGGACTCGCCCTGTGGCGGCTCTGGGTGGCGCGTGAGGGACAGGCGTTCGCGCTCATGGGCTTCGCCGTCGCCGCGACGGTGGTCGTCCTGTTCGCCTCGCTGTACCCGAACGTCCTGCCGTCGACGCTGGATCCGGCCTACTCGCTGACCGTCGAGGGAGCGGCGTCGAGCCCGTACACGCTGAAGGTCATGACCTGGGTCGCCGCCTTCGGCACGCCCGCCGTGCTCGTCTACCAGGGCTGGACGTACTGGGTGTTCCGCAAGCGGATCGGCGTCCAGCACATCCCGGCGGCGCACTGATGAGGCGAGGTCCGCTGGGCGCTCTGCCCCAGCTCTCCCGGAGCGCCCGGCGCGCCCTCGTCGGGGTGGGCGCGCTGGCGTTGTTCAACTCCTTGGCACTCGTCGCCCAGGCCGTCGCGCTGGCG
Organism: Lentzea sp. HUAS12; assembly: GCF_024125735.1. Lineage (NCBI taxonomy): Bacteria > Bacillati > Actinomycetota > Actinomycetes > Pseudonocardiales > Pseudonocardiaceae > Lentzea > Lentzea sp. HUAS12. The sequence goes on along the minus strand of NZ_CP099738.1, from coordinate 6,916,998 downwards.
TCGGTCATCACGACCCGCGAGGGCCTGCCGCTGCTGGCCGTGGCGATCCTGGCCCGCGCCGGGCTGTCGTGGGCGACGGAGAGCGCCGCCGCCCGTGCCGCCGCCGGCGCCAAGGAGGAGCTGCGGACCCAGCTGCTCGCCAAGTCGTTCGAACGCGGCCCCGGCTTCGTCGCCGAGCGCGGCACGGCCGAGCTGTCCGTGCTCGCGACCAAGGGCCTCGACGCGCTCGACGCCTACTTCACCCGCTACCTCCCCGCGCTGGTCACGGCCGCGATCGTGCCGCCGCTCGCCGGGGCGTGGATCCTCTTCACCGACTGGCCGTCGGCCGTGCTGATCGCGGTCACCGTGCCGCTGATCCCGGTGTTCGCCGCGTTGATCGGCTGGTACACCGAGAAGCGCGTCAAGAAGGCCGCCGACGTCACCGAACTGCTGTCGGCGCAGCTCCTCGAACTGCTCCGCGCCCTGCCGGTGTTGACCGTCTTCGGGCGGGCCGAGCAGCAGGCGGGCGCGGTCCGGCAGATCGGCGAGCAGCACCGCAAGGCCACGATGGGCACGCTGCGGATCGCGTTCCTCAGCGCGTTGGTGCTGGAGATCGCGGCGTCGCTGAGCGTCGCGCTGATCGCCGTCGGCATCGGCATCCGGCTCGTGCACGGCGACATGACGCTGATGACCGCGCTGGTCGTGCTGATCCTGGCGCCCGAGTGCTACCTCCCGTTGCGTGCCGCGGGTGCCGCCCACCACGCGAGCGAGGACGGCCTGGAGGCGGTCCGGCGCGTGGCCGAGGTCGTCGACCACGAGGACAGGAGCAGGCCGCGCCTGCCCGGCGGATCGGTCCACGTCGACGACCTGCGGGTGCTCCGGCGCGGGGGATTCGCGCCGGACGGCATCAGCTTCGACGTCCGGCAGGGGGAGATTCATCGACTTGAGGGCGCGAGCGGTGCCGGGAAGTCGACGACGTTCGGGGTGCTGCTGGGCTTCGTGGAGCCGACGGACGGCACGGCGTTCGTGGCCGGCGACATCGCGTACGTGCCGCAGAAGCCCGCGTTCGCCGCGGCCACCCCGCGCGCCGAACTGGAACTGACGGTTCCGGACGCCCAGGACATCGAGCGGGTCGCGGACGAGGTCGTGGCGTCGCACCTGCTCGACCGCAAGATCACCGACCTCTCGACCGGTGAGCGCCAACGCGTCGCAGTCGCGCGCGCCCTGCTGAGGGTTCGCCACGGCGCGACGGTGCTGTTGCTCGACGAACCGACCGCCCACCTCGACCCGGTGACAAGTCGCAAAGTCGACAAAGCGATCAAGCGGGCCAGCGCCACCGCGGCCGTCGTCCTCGCCTCGCACCGCGAGAAGGAGGCGACCGACGACGAGACGTTCGCCAGGGTCGTCACCGACGAAACGCCGCCCGAACGTCCGAAGCGGCTGCCGATCCCGTGGAAGGGGGCCGGGCTGGGCGTGCTCGCGGCCGTCGCCGGCATCGCGCTGACCGCGCTGGCCGCCCACCTGATCGCCCGCGCCGCCGAGATGCCGCCGATCCTGACGCTGTCGGTGCTGGTCGTGGGCGTGCGGACGTTCGCGTTGAGCAAGGGCGTGCTGCGCTACGTCGAGCGTCTGGTCACGCACGACGAGACGTTCCGCCTCGCGACCACGCTGCGGGCCGAGTTGTGGCTCAGGCTCGTGCGGTCTCAACGTCGTGATGGGCTCCAACGGCTCGTGGAGGACACCGACACGGTTCGCGACCTGATCCCGCGGGTGCTGGTGCCGCCGGTCGTCGCGATCGGGGCGGGCATCGCGACCACGGTCCTGTTCGCGTTCATCGACCCGATGGCCGCGCTGACCCTGGGCGGGCTGCTGCTCGCGGCGGGGCTCGCCGCACCGGCCGTCGCCGTCTGGACCGAGCGCCGGGCCAGCACGAAGCTCGCCAGGGGCCGCCGCGAGGTCGCCCGCGACACGATCAACGCCCTCGCCGCCGCGCCGGACCTCATCGCGCACGACGCCCACCACCGCCTGCTGGCGCAGCTGCACGCCAAGGACGTCGAGCTCGCGGCGCAGACCCGCAAGCAAGCGTTTGGCACGGGCGCGGCCACGGCGATCGTCCTGCTCGCGACCGGTGCGGCGGCCCTCGCCTGCGCGATGACGGGCAACCCGGTGCTGGGGCTCGTCCCGCTCGCGCTCGCCGAACCGCTGGCCGCGCTGCCGCTGGCCGCCCAGCAGCGCAGGGCGTTGCGGGAGGCCTCGGCACGGCTGCGGTTCGACGCGCCCGAACGGCCCGAGGTGCACCGCGGCAGGCGGATCCGGCTGGAGAACGTCGACGTCCGCTGGCCCGGTGCGACCGAGCCGACGCTGCGCGACCTGCACCTGAACATCGAGCCCGGCACGCACGTGGCGGTCGTCGGGCCGTCGGGCAGCGGCAAGTCGACGCTGTTCGCGCTGCTCCTGGGCTTCCTGCCGCCCGAACGCGGCATCGTCGAGCTGCCACGCGCCACCTGGTGCCCGCAGGAGCCGATGCTCGTCAGCACGACCGTGAGGGAGAACCTGCGGATGTCGGGTCAGCACGACGACGAGGCGTTGAAGGACGCCCTGCGCAAGGCCTGCCTGGACGACTGGACCGACCGGCTGGACACGGTGATCAGGCCCGACCAGGTGTCGGGCGGCGAGGCGCAACGGCTGGCGCTGGCACGGGCGCTGCTGCACGACGCCGACGTGGTGCTGCTCGACGAGCCCACCGCGCACCTCGACGAGCCGACCGCGCTCCGGCTGCTGGAGCAGCTGCGGCAGGACCACAGGACCGTCCTGCACATCACGCACCGCCCGGACGAGGCGGCGAGGGCGGACCTGGTGCTGGACCTCGGCACCCCCGCATACCGTTGAGGACCATGGACCCCTCTCTGGCGCGGCGCGTGCTCGTCGCGTCCACCGAGATCACGTCGGCGGCGCTGGAAGACCCGGAGAACGTGCTGAGGCTCGTGGTGGAGGCGGCCGCGGAGATCGCGGACGCCGACCTCGTCCTCGCCATGCTCGCCACCGAGGACGACGACGGCACGCTGACCGTCGAGGCCTCGTCCGGCGAGCCGGTCACGGCGACGCTGAGCCCGCGCAGCGCCGCCGCCAAGGCCGCGCGCACGGGCGTCCCGGTGATGGCCGACGACGTCACGAGCGACCCGCGCACGGCCCCGTACGTGCCGCAGGCGTTGCGCAGCTACGGCCCGTTCGCGGTGGCGCCGTTCGGCACCTCGGACCGCAAGATCGGCGCGCTCGCGGTCTACCGGCGGCGGGACAAGCCGCCGTTCACGCCGGAGACGGTGGACGTGCTGTCGGCGTTCGCGGCGCAGGCCGGTCTCGCCGTGGTGCTGTCCGAGGGCTTCACCGCCCGGCAGCGCGTCGCGGTCTACGAGGAGCGCGAACGGATCGCCCGCGACCTGCACGACGTGATCATCCAGCGGCTCTACGGCGCCGGCGTGCAGCTCAGCCTGCTGGAACGGCGCCTGGGCAAGAAGCTCGACCACACCGACCGCGCCCGGATCAACGAGGCCGTCGACCTGGTCGACGAGACGATCGCCGAGGTCCGCGGCACCGTCCGCAAGCTGCGCAACACCGACCCGGCCGAGGGCGTAGACCTGCTCGACTCGATCAAGGCCGAGGTCCGCACGGCCGGTGAGCTGCTCGGCTTCGCGCCGCGCCTGCACGTGGCGGGCGACCTGGCGAACGTGCCGCGGCGGCACGCCGACGACGCGCGCGCCGCGTTGCGTGAGGCGTTGTCGAACGTCGTGCGGCACTCAGGTGCCACGAACCTCCAGATCGACGTACGGCGCGATGAGAAGCACCTGCTGCTGCGCGTCGCCGACAACGGGTGCGGCATCCCGTCCGGCGTGACTCAGCGCGGCCTGCGGCACCTCGCCGAACGGGCGAAGTCCGCGAGTGGTGATTTCCGCGTCGTGAGTTCGCCGAACGGGACGACGCTCACCTGGTCCGTCCCCGTTTAGCCACCCAGGCGGCGGCCTGCGTCCGTCGTTCCATGCCGAGTTTCGACAGAACGGACGTCACGTAGTTCTTCACGGTCTTCTCCGCGAGGAACAACCGTTCACCGATTTGGCGGTTCGTGAGGCCCTCACCGATGAGTTCGAGCACGCGCTGTTCCTGGTCGGTGAGTCCGATCGGGGCGGGATTGCGCATCCGTTCGAGTACCCGGCTTGTGGTCGCCGGGTCCAGAAGGGATCGTCCCGCCGCGACCTCGCGCACGGCCGTGACGACGTCCTGGCCGCGCACCTGCTTGAGCAGGTACCCCGAGGCACCGGCCATGATCGCGCCGACGAGCGCTTCTTCGTCGTCGAATGCGGTCAGCACGAGGCAACGAATGCCAAGGTCGCGCAACGACCGGCACAGGTCGACCCCGCTGCCGTCGGGGAGCTGGACGTCCACGACGGCCACGTCCGGCGGTGTCGCCGCAGCTCTGGTCACCGCCTCGCCGACGGATCCGGCCTCGGCTATGACCGAGATGTCCGTCTCGTCGTCGAGCATCTCGCGCAGACCCCTGCGCACTACTTCGTGATCGTCAACCAACAAAACGCGCACTGGCACGAATCCACCGTACGTCGAATGGCTGTTCCTGGACGTGACTCGAATTGGCACAGTTCTTGTCATGGCAGAAGGCTCGGTACGACCGGTCGAGGAAGCAGATCGCATAGTTGTGGCCCGACTGGTTCTCGAGCTGTGGGGCGCGCACACGGCCGTCGCGCACGGCGAGGTGTTCTTCCCGGCGAGTCTGCCGGGCTTCCTCGTGGAGAAGCAGGGTCACGTGCTGGGTCTGCTGACCTACGCGGTGACGAACCACCAACTGGAGATCGTGACGATCGACGCGCTGCGGCGGGGCCGCGGCGTCGGCACCGCGCTCGTCGACGCCGCGGTTCGCCAGGCGCGCTCCTCCGGGTGCAACCGGGTGCGGCTGACGACCACCAACGACAACCTCGACGCGATCCGCTTCTACCAGCGCCGCGGGTTCAAGCTGGCCGCGCTGAGACCGGACGCGGTCCGCGAGGCGCGCAAGCTCAAACCGGAGATACCGGCTGTGGGTGAGTTCGGCATCCCCATCACGGACGAGCTGGACCTCGAACGATGGGTGGCGCCACGCCAGTAGTCCACAAGCATCCACAACCTTGTCCACAGGGTTGTGCACAAGTCCTGTGCACAACCTCCGTCAGACGTGCAGGGGGTTGAAAGCCTCGTCCCACGCGGCGGCGACCTGGTGCGCGCACGTGGACGGGGCGACGCCTCCCACCCCGGTGCCGAGCCCCGGCATCGCGATGGTGCGGACGGCGTCGCGCACCGGCGTGCCGTCCTCCAGACGCCCTTCGCTCCACAGCCGGAGCACGGCGCGGGCGGCGAGGTAGGGGTGGACGGTGTCGACCGGCAGCCGTTCGCCGGGCAGGCGCATCGTCGGCGCGCTGATCAGCCACGCCGGCTCGGTCTCGCCGGTCGCCACGATCTGCGCCTCGCCCACCGGGAGCTCTCCGCCGTGCAGCGCGAGGACGGCGCTGCGGACGTTGTTCTCGACCAGGGGGAAGGCCGTGGCGTAGACGGCGTCGATGCCACCGCGCATCCAGCCCTGCGAGTTCGCCGGGCTGACGATGGCCTGCGCGTGGATGTCGAGCACGGACCCGCGATGCACCCTCACCCCGGTGCGTCCGTCGGCGACGGCGAGCCAGGCGTTCGCCATCGGTTCGTCGACCGCGCACAACACGAGTTCTGGCGCTAGAGCGGGCACGCCCCAAGCATTCCAGTTCGAACGGCCCTTGCGGAACCCAGGTTTGGCCCCTGACACAGGCGTGATTTCCGCCTCTGATCGCCGCACTACGCTGACCTGATGCCGCGCATTGCGTACTTCGGACCACAGGGCACCTTCACCGAGCAGGCAGCGATGCGGTTCGAGGGCGACCTGGTCCCGGTCGAGACGATCCCGCTCGCGTTCGCCGCCGTGCGCCGCGGCGAGGCCGAGTTCGCGTGCGTGCCGATCGAGAACTCCGTCGAGGGCGCCGTGCCCGCGACCCTGGACGCCCTCGTGCGCGACGAACCGGTCGTGGCGGTGGCCGAGACCGTGCTGGACGTCCGGTTCAGCGTCCTGGTCCGTCCGGGCACGACCGACATCAAGACCATCGCCTCGCACCCGCACGCGCTGGCCCAGGTCCGCGAGTGGATCGCCGCGGAACTGCCGGGCGTCACCTCGATCGCCACCTCGTCCACCGCCGCGGCCGCCGCCGAGGTGGAGCGCGGTGAGTTCGACGCCGCCGTGACGGCCCCCGTGGCCGTGCACCACTACAAGCTCGACGAGTACGCCACCGACGTCCTGGACGTGCCCGACGCGCGCACGCGGTTCCTGCTGCTGCGCCGGCCAGGTGCGTTGCCGGAGCCGACCGGCGCCGACCGCACGAGCGTCGTGGTGACCACCCCGAACCGCGTGGGCGTGCTGTCCGAGCTGCTCACGGAGCTCGCGTTGCGTGGCATCAATCTCACCGGCCTCGAATCGCGTCCCCAGAAGGGCAAACTGGGGACGTACCGCTTCTACATCGACGTCGAGGGGCACATCGCAGAGCCGAGGATCGGTGACGCGCTGGCCGCGCTGCACCGACACTCGCGTGAGATCCGGTTCCTCGGGTCCTTCCCGAAGGCCGACCACGAGCCCGTCGAGGCTCACAACGCCGAGTTCGCCGCAGCCGCCTCCTGGGTCGATGCTGTCAGAAAGGGCGAGCGCGGGTGAGGTTGCTGCTGGTCAGGCACGGTGAGACGGCGTCGAACATCGAGCGCAAGCTCGACACGGCCATGCCAGGACCCCCGCTCACCGAACTCGGCCGGAAGCAGGCCCGCGAACTGGCCGACCTCCTCGCCACCGAAGAGGTGGCCGCCGTCTACGCGAGCATCGGCCTGCGCGCCCAGCAGACCGCGGCCCCGACCGCCGAGCGCTTCGGCCTGCCCGTCCAGGTCCTCGAGGGCATCGAGGAGATCCAGGTCGGCTCGCTGGAGGGCCGCAACGACACCGAGGCGTACCAGACCTACCTCGAGACCGTGATCCGCTGGGCCGAGGGCGAGCTCGACGTGGCGTTCCCCGGCGGCGGCGAGTCCGGGCAGCAGGTCCTGGACCGCTTCCTGGCCGCGATCTCGTCGATCCGGCAGGACGGCACCGTCGTGGTCGTGACGCACGGCGGCTCGGGCCGGATGGGCGCGCTGGCGCTGGCGTCGAACGTGCCGGTGGAACTGGCGGAGAACCTGCTGCCGAACACCGGCGTGGTGGTGCTGGAGACCGACGGCGACGGCTGGGTGTGCCGGTCGTGGGCGGGCGTGGAGATCTAGCCGGGCGCTCGCAGCCACGCGGTGCACTCGGCGTTCCAGCCGGTCAGGCACGCGGGGCCGGCCGGGGTGTCCACGACGAGGCCCTCGATCCGCAACAGGCCGCGCGCGGTCAGGTGGACGGCGTCCAGCTCGGCGGCCGCGGCCTCCCAGTCGACGTGCGCCGTTCCGGCGGCCGTTCGCGGGTAGCGGGCCACGAGGCGCGTGTAGTCCCCGACGTCGTCGAGGTGGTGAACACGCACCTCTTCGGGGTCGAAGACCACCTCGACCGGCTCGCGGTCGTGGTCGAAGAGCGACCAGCCGGTGGAGCCGTCGGGCAGCCGGGACGACGTCCACAGCGCGCCCTGCGGCTTCTGCCCGACGACCGAGCGCGGCTCGCCGTTGGTCACCCGCACGACCGGCAGCGGCCCGTGGTGCAACTGCGGCGAGGTGAGCGACACGTCGGCGAACCACCCCGCACCCATCCGTTCGCCGATGCGCGCCGCCGCGGCATCGCTCCAGGTCCCGGGCGGGGAACCGCCGGCCACGACGGACGCGGCGAGCGCGATCTCCGCGTACAGCTCCGAGTCGGTCCACGCGTCGACGCGCGCCGGATCGTCCGCGAACCGGCTGACCAGCTCGCGCAGGACCGGCGACGCGTCGGCGCTCCCCACTACGGGCAGTTCCTGACGGTGACGCGGCCCGAGTCCTTCTCCTGGTGGGTCGGGTTGCCGTTCTTGTCGACCACGGCGTACTTGGCGTGCGAGCTCATGACCATGCCGTTGTGGCACTGGTTCCAGTCCGCGCTGAGCCGGTAGAACTTCGCGGTGCCGCTGTCGTTGCCCCACTCGGCGAACCCGACCCGCTGGGCGACCGGCGTGTAGCTGAAGAGCTCGACCGTGATGCCGAGGTAGTTCTTCTCCGTGTTGCACCGGATCGTCGCGGCCGCGTTCGTCGAGCCGGGCACGTGGTGCGAGGCGTGCGGGTTGTCGAGCTGGAAGACGCAGTCCTCGTTCGCGGCCTGCGAAGAGGGGGCGCCCACCACCGATACGGCGCCCAGCACACACGTGACGACAGCGGTCCAGAACTTGCGCTTCATCCGTCCCCCAAGGTGTTCGAAGTCGCTTCGACTACTCCGAACGGACTATTCCACGGGACGGCTGGAGGGGCGACGCAGTTGAACGGGACTAGCCCCAGCCCAGCTCGTGCAGCTTCGCGTCGTCCACCCCGAAGTGGTGCGCGATCTCGTGCACCACGGTGATGATCACTTCCTCCACCACGTCGTCCTCGGTGTCGCAGATGTCGAGGATCGCCTCGCGGTAGATGAAGATGTGGTCTGGCAGGGTGCCGCCGTAGTCGGTGTTGCGCTCGGTCAGCGCGATGCCCTGGTAGAGCCCGAGCAGGGCCGGCTCGTCGGGGTTGCGGTCCTCGACCAGCACCACGACGTTGTTCATCGCGTGCATGAAGTCGGGCGGGACCAGGTCCAGGGCCTCCTCGACCAGTTCGTCGAAGCGTGCCCTGGTCATCTCGACGGTCATCGGTTCTCCGCGCTCGAGGGGGGTGCGCCGGAGGACGACGGGTCCGGCTTGTCCGAGCCGGACGGCTTGCCCGACTCCGAGGGCTTGCCGGACTCGGAGTGCAGCGGGGCGCCGGTGGGCTCGTCCTGGGGCCTGACCGAGGTGGTCTGCGGCGGGTTCGCCGTGGTCAGCGGCGCGCCGTTGGGGTTGCGGACGCTGCCCTCCCACGCCACGAGCTTCTCGCCCTGGGGGACGGCGCCGATCTTGCAGTTGGCCTTGCGCGAGCCGACGGCCCAGCTCTCCTGGGCGCGCGTGTCCCAGGTGATGAGCAGGTTCTTCGCCTTGAGGTCGGCGCCGCCGGTGTACTCGGCGGCGATCGCGGCGCACTTCTCGGACATCACCGTGTCCTGTTTCTCGGGCGCCAGGAACTCGCCCTCGGGGTGCTCCACGACGCCGACGATCTCGAACGCGTGCGGCTTGGCGCACTCGATCGGGTCACCCACCTTGTTGTCCTCGGTGAGCGCGACGCAGACGCCGGGGTCGTACACGTTCGACTGGTCCTGGGTCTTCGCGCTGCCGAACGACGGCAGCGCGGCGCCGGAGGGCGCCGTGACCTGCAGACCGCACCTGAGCTCGCGGTACCCGCTCGACCAGCGGGTCTCGTCCGGGTTCAGGGTGCTGACGCCGTACTTGCCCAGCGGGTCGAGCTTGCCCGCCATGTACGTGGTCGACGCCTGGGCGCAGTTGTCCTGCGCGATCTTCTCCCAGGCCTCGGCGGCCGGGTACGGCGCTTCCTTCGGGTACGCGGCCGTGATGTCCGCCGTGCCGGTGACCTCGAACTTGTGCGCGGCGGCGCAGTCGACCTTCTGCGCGTCGGAGAGGTCGGCCTTCTCCCAGTTGAGGCACTCGCCGACGCCTGCCTGGTACGCCGCGTTCACCAGCTCGCGCTTGGTGCTGATCGGGCCTCCTGCCAGCACCGACGTGAACGTGGCCAGCATCAGGAGGCCGAACGCGCCCAGGAACGCACCGGCCATCACCAGCCGCGTGTCGCGGATGTGACCAGATCGACTCAACCAACCGGCGCTCGGAGACATCTCATCCATGATGCCCGTGCCGTGTGAGACCGCTGTGCGCCGGGTTGGGGTCGAGTGTTGCTTTTAGGACACTCGTCCACCAATCGGCCGTGTTTTCACAGTCTCACTAGGTACCTTGCCCGCGGGAGTGGTGATGACTGACAACAACCTGCCAGGACCTGGCCAGCCGACGCCCCAGCCTGGGCCGCCGTCGGGACAGCCCGGCCAGCCGCAACAGCCCGGCCAGCAGCCGCCGCCGTACCAGCCTGCGCCGCAGCAGGCCGGTCCGAACCAGCCTGCGCCGCAGAAGCCCACCAAGGGCAAGATGCGCCAGCAGCAGGCGGGCGTCACGAAGCCGCGTCAGGCGACGGTCGCCGAGCAACGCGCTCGCGCCGCCGCCCTCAAGGCGCAGCAGGAGCGGTTCGCCGCGGAATCCGCCGCCTTCGAGAAGAAGCGCAAGACCCGCAAACGCCTGCTCATCGGCGGTGGCGTCACCGTGGGCGTCGTCGCGCTGGTCGCGATCTGGTACGCGGCCGCCAGCCCCAAGAACGTCACGGCGCAGTGCACGGACCAGAACAACGTCATCGTCGACGACGACTACTGCTCCGACAGCTACTACCGCAGCCACGGCGGGTACAGCAGCGGCGGCTTCATCTACATCGGCAACAGCTCCTACCGCTACAACTACGGCGGCACGGGCTCGGTCGGTCAGAAGGTGAGCGGCGGCAGCTACACGATCCCGAAGGGCGCGAACGTCTCCACGAAGTCGGGCACGTCCGTCCAGCGCGGCGGGTTCGGCATCAGCAGCGGGTCGAAGAGCAGCGGAGGCTGAGCACAGTTGCGTCGTGAAGCCTCACATCCGCGGCCGAACTGGCAGCGGACGGTCTCTGACCAGGGGTTGGTCTTCGGCCTGCCCGCGAAGTACGCGAACGGCGCCGACCGCCCCTACTGGGACGAGTCGGTGCACTACGTGTTCGAGATGAGCGAGGTCCTCTCACTCGAAGCCGACGTCGAGCTGCTCCACTCCATGTGCCTCGACGCGGTCGACAACGTGGTGCTGACCGAGCGCTACCGCGACTTCGGCATCCCCGAGTGGGTGTGGCCGCACATCGCCGAGTCGTGGCGGCGCCGCGACCCGCACGTCTACGGCCGCTTCGACCTGCGCTACGACGGCTCGGGTCCCGCCAAGCTGCTCGAGTACAACGCGGACACCCCGACCTCGCTGCTGGAGGCCGCCTACATCCAGTGGTACTGGAAGGAGGAGGTCTTCCCGGACGACGACCAGTGGAACTCGCTGCACGAGCGCCTGGTCGAGCGCTGGACGGAGATCGGTGCCAAGCTCCCGTCCGGTGAGCTGCACTTCAGCTGGTCGAGCGCGGACCCGTCCGGCGAGGACCACCTCACCACCGCCTGCCTGCAGGAGACCGCGGCCGAGGCCGGGCTCAACACCGTGGGCATCGCGATGGAGGACATCGGCTGGGACACGCTGCTCAACCGGTTCGTCGACCTCGAAGAGGCCCCGATGGGCACCGTCTTCAAGCTCTACCCGTGGGAGTGGGTGGTCGAGGAGCAGTTCGGCCGGCACGCCGTCGAGTCGCTGCCCGGCACCCTCTGGCTCGAGCCGCTGTGGAAGATGCTGCTCTCCAACAAGGCGCTGCTCGCGATCCTGTGGGAGATGTACCCGGGCCACCCCAACCTGCTCCCCGCGTACCTCAACGACCCCGGCATGCTCACCGAGTACGTGCGCAAGCCGCTGCTCGGCCGCGAGGGGTCGAACATCCAGATCGTCGCTCCCGGCTACGAGACGCAGACCGGCGGCGTGTACGGCAAAGAGGGTTTCGTTTACCAGCTGTTCGATCCGCTTCCGGAGTTCGACGGCTACCGCCCCGCGTTGGGTGCCTGGGTCGTCGGCGACACGTCGGCGGGCCTCGGCATCCGGGAAACAGTCGGCCTCGTGACCGACGATGGCGCGGCGTTCGTGCCGCATCGAATTGTTGAGTAAGACTCCGAAAGGGAACAGGTAATGGACTACACGACGCTCGCGTTGGACCCCGGCTTCGGCTCGGCCATCGGCCGGGGCATCGGCGCGATCGCGCTGTACGCCGTCGTCGGTCTGGTCCTCATGGTGTTCGGCTTCTACGCGATCGACTGGACGACGCCGGGCAAGCTGTCGATCCTGGTCCGCAACGGTGCCCCGAACGCCGTGATCGTCACCGCCTCCGGCCTCGTCTCGATGGCGTTCATCGTCGTGGTGGCCATCCTCAGCGCCGTCGGCAAGCTCGACGAGGGCCTGCTCACGTCGCTGATCTACGGCATCGTCGGCATCATCGTGCAGGTCGCGGCCGTGCGCCTGCTGGAGTGGGTGACCAAGCTGGACATCGGCTCGATCATCGAGTCCGACCGCTTCGCGCCCGCCTCCGTGGTCGTCGCCGCCGCGCACGTCGCGCTCGGTCTCGTGGTGGCGTTCGCGATCTACTAGCCGGACGTGTCGGAGGGACCCGGTGCCGGTGCGGCGCCGGGTCCTTCCGCGTTGTGGCCGGTGACGGCGTCAGCGCACCCGGCGGTCCGGCGCCGGGTCGTGCCGCCTGGCCGTCTCCTGCGGCAGCCCGGACAGGGCGGCGAGCAGGCGCCCGAGGAAGCCCACGACCGCGTTCGGCTTCCGCGAGGCCTCCAGCCGGAACCTCTCGTGGTCGAAGCCGGGCGGGATCTTGTCGGTCATCGCGCACCTCCTGCGCTCACAACGCCACCCGCCCACGGCCCGTTGAACGGATATCCGGATGAAGTGCGGATACGGCGGCGACTACCCTTTCCAGGGTGATTGACCTCAAGGTGTTGCGCGAGAACCCGGAGATCGTGCGCGCGTCGCAGCGTGCCCGTGGCGAGGACGAGGCCGTCGTCGACAGCCTGCTGTCCGCGGACGAGCGCCGGCGTTCCGCCATCTCCCGCGCGGACACCCTGCGCGCCGAGCAGAAGGTGCTCGGCAAGGAGGTCGGCAGGGCGAAGGGCGACGAGCGCGCCGCACTGCTGGTCAAGGCGAAGGACCTGGCCGCCGAGGTCAAGGCCGCCGAGGCCGAGCAGAACGCCACCGCCGCCGAGGTCGACGAGCTCCTCGCGAAGATCCCGAACCTGGTGCACCCGGACGCGCCGGTCGGCGGCGAGGACGACTTCCGCGTCATCAAGACGGTCGGCACGCCGCGCGAGTTCGACTTCGAGCCGCAGGACCACCTCGACCTGGGCACCAAGCTCGGCGCGATCGACATGGAGCGCGGCGCCAAGGTCAGCGGCAGCCGGTTCTACTTCCTCAAGGGCGTCGGCGCCCAGCTGGAGCTCGCCCTGCTCAACATGGCGGCGGCGCAGGCCACGGCCAACGGGTTCGAGCTCATGATCACGCCCACCCTGGTGCGGCCGGAGATCATGGCGGGCACCGGGTTCCTGGGCGCGCACTCGAGCGAGATCTACCACCTGCCCGCCGACGACCTGTACCTCGTCGGCACGTCGGAGGTGCCGCTCGCGGGCTACCACGCCGACGAGATCCTCGACGGCGAGCGCCGGTACGCGGGCTGGTCGTCGTGCTACCGCCGCGAGGCAGGGTCGTACGGCAAGGACACCCGCGGCATCATCCGCGTGCACCAGTTCAACAAGGTCGAGATGTTCTCCTACGTCAAGCCCGAGGACGCCGAGGCGGAGCACGCCCGGCTGCTCGGCTGGGAGGAGGAGATGCTCGCCAAGATCGAGGTGCCCTACCGCGTCATCGACACGGCGACGGGCGACCTCGGCACGTCGGCGCACCGCAAGTTCGACTGCGAGGCGTGGGTGCCGACGCAGCAGAAGTACCGCGAGCTGACCTCGACGTCGAACTGCACCACGTTCCAGGCGCGCCGCCTCAACGTCCGCTACCGCGACGAGAACGGCAAGTCGCAGATCGCGGCCACGCTGAACGGCACGCTGGCCACCACCCGCTGGATCGTGGCGATCCTCGAGAACCACCAGCAGGCGGACGGGTCCGTCGTCGTGCCCGAGGCGCTGCGGCCGTTCATGGGCGGTCTGGAAGTCCTCAGGTAAAGGTTTCCCGAAACCTGTATTTCGGGTGGCCTGACGGCGTCTTCCTTGCAGAGCCACATGGGGGTGTGGTGTGCACGAGCAGGGGGAGTCGTCATGTCTTTCGAAGCAGCGGTCGGTGAAGCCGACATCACGCCGGTCCACCCGCCCTACCCGAGTCTGTGGATGGGCGGGTACGGCTGGAGTCCGCGCGGCAACCACGGGGCGATCGCCCGCCGGTTGCGCGCGCAGTGCCTGGTGCTCTGGGACGGCGATGTGCCGAAGGTCCTGGTGCGCGCGGACCTCATCAGCATCCCTAGGGACGTCAACCAGGCGATCCGGGGCGCGCTCGTCGACGAGGGCCTGGTCGCCGACGAGGACCTGATGCTGCTGGCGAGCCACACGCACTCGGGCGCGCTGTACGGCGACACCCGGCCGAACCCGAACGTGATGATGGGCCTCACCCAGGCTGACGTCGACGCGGTCAACGGCACGGCGAACCTGATCACCGACGCGCTGGTGCAGCTCGTCCGCGACACGCTCGAACTCGAGCGGACCCCGGTCGTGCTGGGTTACGCCGAGGGCGAGGCCAAGATCGGCCACAACCGGGTCGCGGACGACTTCGCCGTGCTCGACACCGTGCCGGTGCTGCGCCTCGACACGACCGGCGGCGACCTGTTCGCCGTGGTCTTCGGCGCCGCCTGCCACCCGGTCTCGCGCGGCAACGACGACGTCTTCGACGGCGAGTTCCCGGCCGTCGCGTCCGAGCTGGTCGAGAACGCGCTGGGCGTGCCCGCGCTGTTCGTCCAGGGCGCGTGCGGCGACCAGGAGGCGAACGACCCGCACAGCCCGGCCACCACCGTGCAGCTGGGCACGGTCCTCGGCCAGGCGGTCGTCGACCTGCTCGGCGACGACGTGTTCGACGACGTCACCGGCCCGGTCGCGACGGCGATGACCGAGGTCGCCCTGCCGTTCCACAACGACACCGACGACCCGGCCGTGCTGGCCGCGGTCCGGGCGAAGTACGAGCTCCGCCGCGAGGTGCTGGGCCCGGCCGACCCGAACTGGCGGCACGCGGGCCTGATGCTGGAGCAGATCGACGCGGGGGAGCTCCCCACGTCGATGCCGATGCCGATCCAGTGCTGGCGGTTCGGCGGCCTCAGCGTCCTCGCCCTGGCGCACGAGCCGCTGTCGAGCTACGACGTCAGGCTCCGCGCGGCGTTCCCCGGCACCCTCTGGGTCATGGGATACGCCAACGAGTGCGAGGGCTACGTCGCGGACAACGAGACGCTGCGCTCCGGCGGCGACCTGCACTCCGGGTACGAGGCGGGGTGGAACGAGGGCGACCCGACCATCGCGGGCGAGGGCAGCTATTGCATCTCCTACGCGTGGCCGGGCCCGCTGAAGTTCTCCGACACGGTCACGCCCGCCGCCGGGACCACCGAACGGATCGTGATGGACGCGAGCCTGGGCCTGCTGTCCTCGTAGCCGGTCCGGCCCCGTTCTGCCCGTCAAGTAGAGTGGCCCACCGGCCCCGTCGGGTGGAAGTGCCCTGGTGACGTGGGTTACACCAACTCACGGGCAGGACGGGGACCAGTGGCGAACCGCATTCACGAGACCGCGATCATCGGCAAGGACGTCGAGATCGGCGACGACAACGTGATCGGCCCGTACACGGTCATCGCCGGACCGACCCGGATCGGCGACGGCAACTTCATCGGCCCGCACGTCAGCATCGGCGGACCCGCCGAGTTCCTGAGCGCGCCGCACCTGGCCGGCTGGGACGGCGAGAACGACGGCCCCGGCGTGGTGATCGGCGACCGCAACCGCATCCGCGAGTTCGTCACGATCAACCAGGGCGCCAAGGACGCGACCCGGCTCGGCAACGACAACTACGTGATGGGCCGCGCCCACATCGCGCACGACTGCGTCGTCGACAACAGCGTCGTGATCACGAGCGCCGTGCAGATCGCCGGCCACTGCCACGTGTGGAGCGGCTCCAACATCGGCCTGGGCACCGTCGTGCACCAGGGCACGCAGATCGGCCCCGGCGCGATGATCGGCCTCGGCTCGGCCATCCGCAAGGAGGTCGGTGCGTTCACCATCACGCTGGGCAACCCGGCCCGCACCACCGGCGTCAACGTCATCGGCCTGTCCCGTCGCGGCTGCGACGAGGCCGCGATCGCCGCTCTCACCGGTTTCCTCACCGGCAAGGAGGCGGAGGTTCCCGCCGGCCTGCCGGAGGAGCTCGCCGCGCTGCTCAAGGCGTGGACCGAGCGTTCGAACGAGCACTGAGCCCCAGACCTCGAAGAGAGAACGAGAAAAACGATGGCCCTCAACGACCGTCTTCGTGGTGTCTTCGTGGACGCCCTCCAGCTCGACGACTCCGTGGACGTCGAGAACCTGAAGTACCGCGACATCGACGAGTGGGACTCGGTCGGCCACATGGCGCTCGTCGCCGCCATCGAGGACGAGTTCGACGTCCAGTTCGAGACCGAGCAGGTCATCGACATGAGCAGCTTCAAGGTCGCCGTCGACATGCTGAAGGGCTTCGGCGCGGGTGAGTGATTTCACCGGCAAGGTAGCGGTCGTCACCGGCGGCACGCGCGGCATCGGCTTCGCCACCGCCGGGCTGCTGGCGGAGGCGGGCGCGACGGTGGTCATCACCGGCCGCGACCGCGAGACCGCCGAGAAGCGCGCCGCCGAGCTGGGCGAACGCGTCCACGGCGTGGCGCTCGACGTCGCCGACTCCGCTGCCGTGAAGGACGTCTTCAAGGCCGTCGCGAAGGAGCACGGGCGCATCGACGTGCTCGTGGCCAGCGCCGGTCTGCTCGAGGGCGGCCTCATCGGCATGCTCACCGACGACCACGTGTCGAAGACGCTGACCACGAACGTCGCCGGCGCCATCGGCTCCGTGCAGGCGGCTGCGCGCGCCATGATGCGCAAGCGCACCGGCTCGATCGTGCTGATCGGGTCGATCGTCGGCGAGCGCGGCAACGCGGGCCAGATGGTCTACGCGGCGTCCAAGGCGGCGGTGGTCGCGGCCGCGAAGTCCGCGGCGAAGGAGCTCGGCAGGCACGGGATCAGGGTCAACGCGGTCGCGCCCGGCGTGATCGCGACCGACCTGATCTCGGAGCAGTCCGACGAGGTGCTGGAGCGGATCAAGGGCGACACCGCCCTCGGCCGGCTCGGCACCGCCGAAGAGGTGGCCAAGGTGATCCGGTTCCTGGTCAGTGACGACGCGTCGTTCGTCACCGGTCAGGTGCTGGGCATCGACGGAGGTTTGGTGCTGTGACGCTGCTGCACGCTCAGGCCCGCCTGCGTGACGCCGCGACCGGTGAGCTGCTCGGCGGTGCCGAGCTCGCCGGTCGCGTGTCCGAGGCGGCGAAGGAACTCGTCGATCTGCCGTCCGGGGTGCTGTTCCTCCGGGTCGGCCTGGACCTGACGAGCGTGCTGCGGTACCTGGGTGCGTTCGAGGCGGGCCGCGCCGTCGCGCTGCTCGACCCGGCGCAGGACCGCGAGGTGCTGGACGGGCTCGTGTCCCGGTTCCGCCCCGCGGCCGTGCTGGGCATCGACGACGAACCCGCGCGGGGCTACACGCAGGACTGGGTGCGCGAGGACGCGGACGGCGTCGCGCCGCACCCCGACCTGGCCGTGATGCTCCCGACCAGCGGGTCCACCGGCAACCCGAAGTTCGTGCGGCTGTCCCGCTCGGCGGTCCTCGCGAACGCCGACGCGATCGCCGAGGTGCTCGGCATCGACGAGAACGAGGTCGCGCCGACCAGCCTGCCGCTGCACTACAGCTACGGCATGTCCGTGCTGAACAGCCACCTGCGCAAGGGCGCGACGGTGCTGCTGGAGGGCTCCGGCGTGGTGGCGCGGCCGTTCTGGGACGCGGTCACGCAGTACGGCGTCACGTCGCTGGCCGGCGTGCCGTACCACTACGAGATGCTGCGCCGGCTGCGGTTCGACCCGGCCAAGTACCCGACGCTGCGCACCCTGACGCAGGCGGGCGGCAAGCTCCGCACGGACCTCGTCAGCGAGTTCAACGACAAGATGCGCGCCGTCGGCGGGCAGATGTTCGTCATGTACGGCCAGACCGAGGCCGCGCCCCGGATGGCCACCGTTCCCGCCGACCGGCTCGCCGAGAAGATCGGCTCCGCCGGTCCCGCGCTGCCCGGTGGCGCGTTCGCGATCCGCGACGAGGACGGGAACGAAATCACCGAGCCCGGTGTTGCCGGTGAGGTGGTGTACCGCGGTCCCAACGTGATGATGGGCTACGCCGAGTCCGAAGCCGAGCTCGCTCTCGGCGACGAGACCGGCGGTGTGCTCGTCACGGGTGACCTGGGATATCTCGACTCCGACGGGTTCCTCTACATCACCGGCCGGCTCAAGCGGATCGGCAAGGTGTTCGGCAACCGGGTCAACCTGGACGACCTGGAGCAGATCGTGAAGGGCTTCGGCGCGGCCGCCGCCGTGCCCGCGGGCGACAAGGTCGTCGTCTTCCTCGACAGGGCCGAGAAGGACACCTGCAAGCAGGCCGCGAAGTTGTTGTCCGAGACGCTGCACCTGCACGTCACGGGCTTCGACGTGCGCCCGGCGGAGGGTTTCCCGCAGCTGCCCAGCGGCAAGATCGACTACCGGTCCTTGGAGGCACAGGTATGAGCGTCTTCGGGCGCAGTCAGGCCGAGCGCGAGACCGCGCTGCTGGCGGAGCTGACCGAGCTGACCGAGCACCACCGCGCGCACTCCGAGCAGTACGACCGCATTCTGTCGTCGCTCGGGATCAAGTCGGGCGAGAAGTTCGGGTCGCTGAACGACCTGCCGTGGCTGCCGGTGCGCATGTTCAAGACGCACGAGCTGAAGTCCATTCCGGACTCCGAGGTCTTCAAGGTGCTGACCTCGTCCGGCACGACCGGCGGTGGCGCCTCGCGGATCTACCTCGACAAGGAAGCCGCCGGGGTGCAGACCAAGCAGCTCGGCGCGACGCTGCAGGAAGTGCTGGGCGGCAAGCGACTGCCGATGCTCATGGTCGACACCATCAGCATCATCAAGAACCGCCGCTCGTTCTCCGCCCGCGGCGCCGGCGTGCTCGGCATGGCGACGTTCGGCCGCAGCCACGTCTACGCGCTGGACGAGAACGACCAGCCGGACGTCGAGGCAGTCAAGGAGTTCCTCGCCAAGCACGGCTCCGAGCCATTCCTGATCTTCGGCTTCACCTTCATGGTCTGGCAGTACCTCTACGAGGTCGCGCGCGAGCACAAGTTGGACCTGTCGAACGGCATCCTGATCCACTCCGGTGGCTGGAAGAAGCTCATCGACATCGCGGTCGACAACGCGGAGTTCCGCAAGCGCTTCGCCGAGGACACCGGTCTGACCCAGATCTACAACTACTACGGGATGATCGAGCAGATCGGCACGGTCTTCCTGGAGGGCCGCTCGGGCAACTCGTTGTACTGCCCGGACTTCGCGGACGTCATCATCCGCAACCCGGACACCTGGGAGGAGCAGCCCGTCGGCGAGCCCGGTGTCATCGAGGTCGTCTCGACGCTGCCGCGCAGCTACCCGGGCCACGTGCTGCTGACCGAGGACCTCGGTGTGGTGCACGGGATCGACGACGGCGACTGGCCGGGCAAGCGGTTCTCCGTGCTCGGCAGGCTCCCGCGCGCCGAGGCCCGCGGCTGTTCGGACACCTTCTCTGGAGCTGTTGCCTCATGAAGCGCCGTTTCCCCGCAGGCCCCGACGTCTCCTCGGTCGACGAGCTCCTCGCGAGCATCTCCGGCGAGCCCACCGGCGGCCGGCTGAAGGTAGGCGACGAGCGGATCGTCGACTTCCTGGTGAAGTTCGCGCGCAAGCTGCTGGCCCCGCAGATGGCCCGCCGCTACCCGGAACTGGCCTCGCTGGGCTTCTTCCTGCGCCGCGGTGAGATCAACAAGGTGCTGAAGCAGCTGGAGACGCCCGCCGGTGTCCTGCGCTTCGGCCGCGGTCTGGTCTTCCACATCCCGCCCGCCAACGTCGACACGATCTTCGTGTACTCGTGGGCGCTGTCCGCGTTGGCCGGCAACAGCAACGTCGTGCGCATCTCGCCGCGGTCCGCCGGTGCCGCCGAGGCCGTCGTCGAGGCGTTGAACGACGCCCTGAAGGACGCGCACCCGGCTGTCGCGGAGACCCAGGTCATGGTCACCTACGACCGCGACGACAAGGTGACGGCCGCGCTGTCCGCCGCGTGCGACCTGCGCGTCATCTGGGGCGGCGACCGCGCCGTCAACGAGGTGCGCAAGCTGCCGCTGGCGCCGCACTCGCGCGACGTCACGTTCCCCGACCGCGCCTCGTTCGCGCTGATCTCCGTCGACGGCTGGACCAAGGCGACGCCGGAGCAGAAGCGGGAGGTCGCCGTCGGGTTCTACAACGACTCGTACTGGTTCGACCAGGCCGCCTGCTCCTCGCCGCGCGCGCTGTTCTGGGTCGGTGACGAGGTGGCGGGCCAGCAGGCGCGCACCGAGTTCCGCGCCGAGCTGAGCGCCGTCCTCGCCGCCAAGCACCACGTCGTCGAGCCGGCGATGGCCGTGCAGAAGCGCGTCTCCGCCTACGGTGTCGCCGCGGACGGTCACGCCAAGTCCATCTCGTTCGACGGCAACGCCGTGGCGACGCTGGAGCTGACCGAGGCCGCGGACGTGCCGCGCGAGTGGCTGGGCGCGGGCACCTTCCCGTTCGCCACGCTGCCGAGCCTGTCCGCGCTGGTGCCCATGGTGCAGCGCAAGGACCAGACGCTGTCGGTGTTCGGCTTCTCCCAGGAGGAGCTGGAGGCGCTGGCGCACGAGCTGGCCGGGCGCGGCATCGACCGGATCGTGCCGTTCGGCAACGCGCTGACGTTCTCCGACCACTGGGACGGCTTCGACCTGCCCGCGGAGTTCACCCGCCTGGTGACCGTCCAGGCCTGACGGTCAGAGGAGCGCGGGGGTGCAGTCGGTCTCGACCGCGCCGAGCTTGATGCGGAAGACCTCGTCGGTGTCCCCGAAGAAGACGAACTCGGGGTTCCCGGCGAACGAGTAGGCGGCGTTGTCGGCCACCTCGGCCTTCCAGCCGTCGTCGTACTCGGTGGCGTCCGGGTAGGCGCTCCGCACGTCGGCGTAGGTCGATCCGACGCCGATCCCCCTGGAGGTCTTCGCCCCCGCGGGCAGGGTGATCCGGACGACGCCGTACCTCCTGGAGACGGCGACGGCGTCGTCGGCGACGCAGGTGCGGTCGCCGGCGCTCGCCCAGGTGAGGTCGGTCAGGCCGGCCGCCCGCGCCTCCTCCAGCGTCATGCCGAGCTTGAGCGCGCCGTAGCCGAGGCGGTTGCGGTCATCCGCCTTCGCGACGGCCCGCGGTGGGGTGGTCACCGTCGTGGTGCCGGGAGAAGTGGTGCCGCCCGGCGCCGGGACGTCCGGTGTGGACGTGCACGCCGCCAGGCCGAGGACGGCGGCGGTGATCAAGGCGAGCGAGCGGTTCACGTCTTTCCCCCCGACGACGTCCTACTCGGGTCACCGCGTCCGCCCCACCCCCAGCGGAGCGGACACGGGCGACCCGTCCCCTGGAACAGCACCCTGCCGGTGACGCCTGCAAACCGTCTGCAAGTTCGCTGGTGATCCGCGGCCCGGTCAGCTGCTGAGGTAGGACCAGGTCTTGCGGAACGCACCACCGGCGTCGTCCTGCCACGTGGTCATGACGGAGCCGTCGGTGAAGCGGGCGTAGGCGGCCTTGGTGCCGTTGGCCTGGCGGCCGATGACGGGGTCGGAGGCGAGGTTGCCGCCGATGTCGTCGACGCCCGCGAAGTTCTCACCGGCGGTGTACTGCCACGCGGTGACCATGTGGCCGTCGGCGCGGCGGACGAACACCTGCATGGCGTCACCGGAGAGCTGGACGGCGGGTGCGCCGAGGACCTGCCCGAGGTCGCCGCGGACCAGGGCGGAGTCGCTGAACGCGCTGCCGGGGCTCGTCTGCCACTTGTGCCACAGCTGACCGTCGGTGCCGCGGACGAAGACGACCTTGGCGCCGTTGGCCTTGGAGATCGCGACCGGGTCACCGGCGAACGCGCCGCCGAGGTCGGCGGTGGTGAACGCGCCGCCCGGTTCGGTCTGCCACGCGGTGATCAGGTGGTTGTCGGAGCGGACGGCGAAGACGGTGAACCTGCCCTCGGCGTCGACCTGGACGGACGGCTTGCCGATGATCGTGCCGAGGTCGTCGCGGACCAGGGCGGAACTGCTGAACGCGCTGCCGGGGCTCGTCTGCCACTTGTGCCACAGGCGGCCGTCGGTGCCGCGGAGGAAGACGACCTTCGCGCCGTCCGCCTTGGTGATCACGACCGGGTCGCCGGCGAAGTCGCCGCCGAGGTCGGCACCGCGGTCGACGGCGCCGTCCGGGCCGTCCTGCCACAGGTGGACCAGGTGGCCGTCGTCGCGGCGGGTGAAGACGTTCATCTGGCCGAGGCCGTCCACGTGGGCGGACGGCGTGCCGACGGCGTTGGTGGGGAGGGTGGTCCAGCCGCTCCAGCCGGAGCCCGCGCCCGACTGCCACGAGGTGACGAGCTTGCCGGTGTTGGTGTCACGGGCGAAGACCTGCATCGCTCCGTTGCCCTCCACGACCACGGCCGGAGCCTCGTTGCCCGCGACGGTGACGTCGTCGACGATGTTGTCGTAGCGGATCGGCGTGAACCGGGCGGCGAAGGCGGCCGACCAGACGGTGCGGTGCGCGTAGATCGGGTCGCCGCCGTGGTTGAGCACGATCGGCTGCGTCCGCGCCGCGTCCGCCCACCCCGCGAAGATCGCGACGTGCTCGTCGTACTTGTTCAGCGCGTCACCGGGCTTGAGTTCGGACCGCGGGATCACGTGCGAGACCTGGTCGAGGGTGTAGGTGGTGCGGGAGGAGTTCAGGCCCCACGCCATGGACGTCATGCCCGAGCAGTCCATCCGGTAGTCGCCGTACCGGTTGGTGTAGCAGCCGCCCTGGTTGTAGGTGACGCCCGCGTCGATCCACGACTGCGCTCTGGCGATCACCTCGCTGCGCGTCACCGACCTGTTCGCCGAGTACGTGCTGCACGACAGCAGGATCAGCGGGTCGCCGCTCTGCTCGGCCGCGGTGGCCGGCGCCTGTGCCCCCAGGATCGCCGCGAAGATCGCGGTGGTCGCCACCGCGGTGGTCCGGATGTCCATCTCGTTGCCCCCTCAGTCGGTCCGCCGGACTCCCCGTCCGGCACGACCAACGATGTGGGCCACAGCTGCAAGGCACCTGCAAACAGCCTGAAGACGGCGTTGCAGGTCACTTGCAGGTCCTGCAGGTCAGTCCCGCACCAGTCCGGCGACGTGCTTCGCGATCTCCAGCGCACCCGTGGCGGCGGGCGACGGCGCGTTCAGGACGTGGATCTGCCGCGGTGCGGACTCGATGAGGAAGTCGTCGACCAGCGAGCCGTCCGGCAACATCGCCTGCGCCCGCACGCCCGCCTCGGCGCGCACCAGGTCCGCCTCGCCGACGGCGGGCACGAGACGGGCGAGACTCGCCGCGAAACGCTTGCGGGACAACGACCTCAGCACCTCCTCGACACCGGTCCGCGCGAACCGGCGGGCCAGCTTCCAGGTGCCGGGGAACCGGGCGACGTCCACCAGGTCGGCGGGGGAGAGGTCACGCCACCGGTAGCCCTCGCGGCGCAGTGCCAGCACGGCGTTGGGGCCCGCGTGCACACTGCCGTCGATCATGCGGGTCAGGTGGACGCCGAGGAACGGCAGCGCGGGGTCGGGGACCGGGTAGATCAGGCCGCGCACCAGGTTCCTGCGGTCGGAGCGCAGTTCGTAGTACTCGCCGCGGAACGGCACGATCGTCGCGGCCGGTCGCAGCCCGGCCAGCCGGGCGACGCGATCGCTGTGCAGGCCGGCGCAGTTGATCAGCGCGTCACCGCGGACCACCCCCTGCGGCGTCGCGACCTCCACCTTCTCGCCGCGGGTGCGGATGGCGAGTGCGGGTGAGTGCAGGCGCAGGTCGTGGCCGTCGAGGTCGCGGACCAGCGCCGCGCAGACGGCGGGGAAGTCGACGATGCCGGTGCTCTCGACGCGCAGCGCGGCCACGCAGGAGACCTCGGGTTCGTACTCGCGTGCCTCCGCCGCGGTGATCAGCTTCGCCGGCACGCCGTTCGCCTCCGCGCGCGAGGCGAGAGCGTGCAGGCGGGGGACCTCCTCGGCGTCGGTGGCCACGACCAGCTTGCCGCAGATCTCGAACGGGACGCCGTTCTCCTCGGCGTACCTGGCCATCGACGCGTTGCCCGCGACCGACATGCGGGCTTTCAGCGATCCGGGCCGGTAGTACAGGCCGGCGTGCAGCACACCGCTGTTGTGGCCGGTCTGGTGCCTCGCCCAGCCGCCTTCCTTCTCGAGCACGGTGACCGCGTCGCCGCGCAGCGCGAGCTCCCGGGCGACCGAGAGCCCCACGATCCCGCCCCCGATGACGATCACCTGACGCACTCGGCACGCTCCTGTCTCTCCGGCGGTCGGCTGAGAATAACCAGGCCGGTGGTGCGGATCAGCGAAAACGACGATGCGCACGTGCCATCACATCGGCACGTGCGCATCGGGGTGCGGAACCAGCGGCGCGTCAGCGGCCGTGCGTCCTGCGGTGCAGCTTGCGGATCTTGAACAGGCCGATGCCCATCGAGTAGGCGTCGTGGAACACGCGGATCGTGCTGCCCGCGCCGGTGTGGATGCGGCGGAGCTTCACCGGCACCTCGACGGGGTGGTTGCCCTCGAGTTCGGCCAGGTAGACGAGCTCCGTCGTGAGCAGGAAGCCCGGCGCCGTGAGCTTGCCGACCACGCCGCGCGCCCACGTTCCGTCGAGCACGAACGTGCCCTGCGGGTCGCGGGTCTTCATGCCGAGGATCACCCAGCGCAGGACCAGGAAGCCGGTGCTCAGCACCGCGCGCAGCAGCGTGCGGTCCATGTCCGACTTCGGGTGGGCCTTGGACCCGATGATGACCTTGTGCTTGTTCAGCCCGATCTTCTGCGCCTCGTCGAGGTCGTCGAACCCGAACGGCAGGTCGTCCGCGCTCAGCACGACCGACGAGCCGCGCGAGGAGCCGATGCCCTTCTTCAGCGCGTGGCCGAGGCCCTTCTCCGAGTGCAGCACGCGCAGTTCGACGCCGTCGAACTGCCAGTCGCGCTCCAGCTTGTCGAGCAGCTCCGGCGAACCGTCGGTCGACCCGTTCTCCACCACGAGGATTTCGGAGTGGGTTCCCTGGAGCCGGTCACCCAGCTCCTTGAGCGTGGCCTCGATCGCGTCGGAGCTGTTGTACGCCGGGATGACGTAGCTGAGCGCGAGCTGATCGGTGGGCTCTGGTGTTCCCACAGTTTCTCCCTGGCAGACTGTGTCCGGGCGGTCTTACACGACCGTAACGGCGAGCAACTTTAACGTGACCCCGGAATGTCCATTGGCTCGGGCATGCCCGAAGTGGCGCCGCACCTGAAAGGATCTTGATTGTGACTCTCACGGAACCCAGAGCCGCCGACCGGTCAGGGGCGGCTGATCCGGGGGAAGGCGCGCAGGCGGGTTCGCGGAGTCGCTGGACGGGCATTTTCACGGTCGCGGGGATTGTCGCATTCGTCGCGGTCGTCGCCCAATTGCCGTTGATCCGCAATCGGATCTTCTACTACTGGGACGACTCGGCCGCGGCGTTCCTCCCGCACTGGTACCGCATCGGTGAGCTGCTGCGGCAGGGCGACTGGCCCACGCTGGTGCCCGAGAGCTGGATGGGCGGCAACTACGCCAGCGAGGCCATGCTCGGCCTGTGGAACCCGGTGTCGCTGGGCAACTACGTGGTCGTCTCGCTGCTGCCGGACGTCGCCGTCGCCGCCACGTTCGTCAAGACCGAGTTCCTCGTGCTGCTCGCCGTCGGCGTGTACCTGCTGGCCAGGGAGTACGGCGCCGCGCGCGGTGCCGCCGCCGTCGTGGCGACCGCCCTGCCGTTCTCCGGCTACACGCTCTTCTTCGACGCCTCCGCGTGGGTCGCCGGCCTGATGGCGTTCGCCTGGCTGCCGTGGGTCTGGTGGGCCGCCCGCCGCTTCGCGACCGGGAAGTCGAACCCGATCTGGCTCCTCGTCTTCGGTTACCTGGCGATGACGGTCGGCAACCCCTACGGCGCGCTCGGTGTCGTCTTCATCCTGCTCGGCGTCGCGCTCGAGCTCGTGGTGCGCAGGAACTGGCGCAAGCTCGGCCACCTGGTCGTCGCCGGTGGCCTCGTCGGCGCCTCGTCGCTGGTCGTGTTCTTCCCGCTGCTCGGCAGCGCCGCCGTGACCTGGCGCACCGACAACTCGATCCGCAACGACGGCTTCCTGGTGCCGAACCTCGCCGACCTGCTCGGCATGAGCGCGCCCACGTTCCAGGCGCAGTTCAACACCTGGACCGGCAGCTGGATCAGCTTCCCGATCACGTACCTGGCGTGGTTCGTCGTGCCGCTGGTGCCGTGGCTCGCCTGGTCGGTGCTGCGCGACCGCTGGCGCGACTACCTCGGCCTCTACGTGTTCGCCGGCATCTACCTGCTGCTGCTCATCGGTCCGTCGAACCTGTGGCTGTTCCGCTGGCCCGCCCGTCTGCTCGAGTACTTCTACCTGCCGCTGTCGGTGGTCGTCGCGCTGCTGCTGACCAAGGGCTTCCAGACCTCGGCGTGGCGGGTCCGCGCCGTGCTGACCGGCGTCCTCGTCGGCCTCGGCTTCTACCTGTCCGTGGCGTCGACGCCGATGGCGTGGCGCTGGCACGGTCTCGCGACGGTGCTGGTGCTGGTGCTGCTGGGCGCGGTCCTGTACGCGGCCCGGTCCAAGCCGAAGCTGGTCGCGTTGGCGCTCGTCTTCGGCACTGCCGCCACGCTGGGGCTGCAGGTCGCGCACTACCGGGGCAACCTCAACGTCAACCCGTGGAACTTCCCGCACAACGTCGCGGAGATGAAGCAGAACTTCGACGAGCGCTACCAGGGCAACACCCTGCTGGTGGCGGACCTCGGCGTGCTCGAGAAGAACGCGGGCGGCGTCTCGCCCGAGACCTCGTGGCAGCACGCGCTGTTCGGCTCGCAGTGGGAGATCGCGGGCGTCGACGCGCTCAACTCCTACACCGGACTCGGGTACTCGGCGTTCTCCGAGACGTTCTGCATGAACTACTTCGGCGGCACCTGCCCCGCGGCCTACAACGCCCTGTGGAAGAACGCCGGGTCGTTCTCCACGCCGCTGGCCGACGCCGTCCGCCTGCAGACCGTCGTGGTCGCGAACGGGTACGTCAAGGAGAACGGGCCCGAGCGCATCCCGCCGGGGTGGTCGCTGCAGGAGCGCAACTCCGTGGTGACGGTGCTCAAGCGCGACGCGCCGCTGCCGTTCGAGGGCTCGCGGTTGTCGTACGCGTCGCCCGGCGTGCAGGTGTCCTCCGCCGCCTCCACCGGTTTCGAAGGGGAGCGGGTCACCTACCGCGGCTCGGGCAAGGTGCTCTTCGCCGCGCTCGCGTGGCCCGGGTGGACGGCCACTGTGGACGGCAAGGACGTGAAGGTGGAGCAGGGGCCCGCCGGGCTGATCCAGCTCGACCTGCCCGCCTCGTCCGGTGAGTCCACCGTGGAGCTCGCCTTCTCGCCGCCGGGGCTCGGCTTCGGGTGGAAGCTGCTCGTAGGCGCCCTCGTGCTCGGGCTGGCGCACGCCCTGTTCGTCGCCGTCACGTCGCGGCGGCGTTCGCGGACGTCCTCTCAGGACTGAACGTTCGGAGAACAGTGAGGGGCCGGTCGGACGACCGGCCCCTCACTGTTTCCCGGGTCAGCTGAGCAGGTAGGACCACGTGCGGTTGAACGGGGCGCCGGGGTTCGCCTGCCAGGTGGTCATGATCGAGCCGTCGGCGAACCGGGCGAAGACCGCCTTGGCGCCACCGGCCGTCATGCCGACGGACGGGTCGCTGGAGAGGGTGCCGCCGATGTCGTCGAAGCCCTGGTAGACGCCGCCGCTGGTGCTGCTCTGCCAGGCGGTCGCGAGGTGCCCGTCGGTGCGGCGGGCGAAGACCTGGACGAGGCCGTCGGGGTTGATCACGGCCGCGGGCGCGCCGGTGACCTGGCCGAAGCCGGTGTTGACGAGGGCGGAGGCGGGGAAGGTGCCGCCCTTCTCGTTCTGCCACTTCACCCAGAGCCTGCCGTCGGTGCCGCGGACGAAGACGACGAACTCGCCGTCCGCGGTGCGGACCGCGGCCGGGTCGCCCGCGAAGTCACCACCGAGGTCCCACTGCACCCACGCGTCGGTCTTGCTGGGCTGGGCGGCCATGACCAGGTGGCCGTCCGCGCGGACGGTGAACGCGGTGAGCAGGTTGTTCTCGTCGACGAGGACGGACGGCTTGCCGGTGACGACGCCCAGGTCGGGGTGCACGAGCGCGGACGGCTGGAACTCGCCGTCCGGGGTGTTCTGCCACTTGTGCCAGAGCCTGCCGTCCGTGCCGCGGAGGAACACGACCTTGTTGCCGTTGGGCTGCTTGACCGCGACCGGGTCCCCGGCGAACTCGCCGCCGAGGTCCCACCACGTCTTGATCTCGCCGTCGGGGCCGTCCTGCGCCATCTGGACGAGATGCCCGTCCTCGCGGCGGGAGAACGTGATCATCTGCTCCCGGTGGTCGAGCAACGCCGAGGGCGTGCCGGACATCGGGACGTTCATCGGGGTGTGCCAGCCCGCCCAGTTCTGACCGGGGCCGGTCTGCCAGTTCGTGGCGAGCAGGCCGCTGTTGCGGTCGCGGTTGAAGACCTGCATCGCACCGCTGGGTTCGACCACCACCGAGGCGGCCTCGTTCGTGCGCACCACCGCCTCCGCGATGATCGCGGCGTCGTTCGCCTGCACCTCGTAGCGGTCGGGGAACGCGGAGCGCTGCACCGCCTGCGCCACGTCGCCGACCGGCCTGGTCTGCCAGCCGGCCACGTTCGTGACCATGTAGTCGAGGAACTTGTTGGTCGCGTAGACCGGGTCGAGGCACTGCTCCCTGGTGCCCCAGCCCATGCTGGGACGCTGCTGGCACAGGCCGACCGAGTCCCGGTCGCCACCGTCGAGGTTGGCGTTGGAGGTCTCGACGATCGTGGTGGCCAGCGCGATCGTGGCGGCGCGCAGGGGGAGGCCCCGGTTCATGGTCGTCTGGACGACGACTCGGGCGCACGAGGTGTTGTACGCCGTCATGTGGCCGCGCATCTTCGCGGTCAGCAGGCCGTTGAGCGCGGCGGCCTGTGCGGCGTCCTCGGCCGTCGGGCCGCCCGCGACGCAGGGCAACGCCGGGAACTCGGCCATCACCTGCGCCGGTGACAGGTCGCTCGGCGCGCCGGCCGCCGTCCCCGTGCTGACCAGCAGCGCCGCCAGTGCCGCTGTGACGTGTGCGGCGATTCTCTTGCCCATCGTCCTGTCCCCCAGGATTTCGTTGTCGGAAGAAGCGATGACGCGAAGACTCGTGCCTGCGCCTCCAGAACTCCTGCAAGGGGACGTGCAGCGCATTTGCAGACGATCGCAGCGAAACGGAAAAGCCGGCAATTCGCAGTCTTGCGTAATACACCAACGGGTGTGGGCGATGGGATGATCGTGGACATCGGTCGGGGTGGGCCACGCTGGATTCTCGGCGTGGTCATGGTCGTGGTGCTGCTGGCTGCCCTGGTGGTGATCACGTCCTCGGGCAGGTCTCCCGACCAGGAGCCGACGGACTCGCCGGCGGTCCGTGCCGCGATCACCCGCCTGCTCGGCGGTGACGAACGGCGCGCCGCGCAGTTCGAGCTCCAGCGCCTGCCGCCGCGGCCGGGCGTCGCCGACTCGTTCGGCATCGGCGGCGAGGACGGGCGCGTGGTGCTGTCCGGTTCGAGCGACGTCTCGCTGCTCTCCGGGTTCGGGTGGTGGCTGAAGTACGTCGCGGGCGGGCACCTGTCGACCAACGGCGACCGGATCGCGTTGCCGGAGACGGTGCCCGCGCCCTCGAAGCCCATCAACAGGCGCACCACGCTCACCGACCGGTACGCCTACAACTTCACGGTCTTCGGCTACACCACGCCCTACTGGACGTGGACCGAGTGGGAACGCGAGATCGACTACCTCGCGGTGAGCGGGGTGAACCGCGCGCTCGTGCTCGTCGGCCAGGAAGCCGTCTGGTACGACACCTTCCAGTCGTTCGGGCTGTCCGAGTCCGAGGTGCGGGCGTGGATCGCGCAGCCGTCGCTGCAGCCGTGGCAGTGGTACGGCTCGACGAGCGGCTACGACCCCAGCGGCGGTGTGCACGCGGGCCCGGTGAGCCGGGAGCTGGTCGAACGCCGTGCCGAACTGGGCAGGCGGATCGCCGACCGGATGCGCAGCCTCGGCATCTCGCCGGTGTTCCCCGCCTTCTCCGGCCACGTGCCAGACAAGGTGTTCGCCGAGCGCAACCCGGACGCGCACGTGATCCCGCAGGGCGGTTACTCGGGCCACCCGAGGCCGCTCTGGCTCGACCCCACCGACGCCCTGTACGGCAAGGTCGCGGCCAGGTTCTACGAGGTGCAGAGCGCCCGCTTCGGCGACACCACGCACTACTCGAACGACCTGCTCCACGAGGGCGGTGAGCTGGGAGGCGTCGACCTCGGCGACGCGGGCCGCGCCGTGCAGGACGCCCTGACCGCCGCACACCCCGACTCGACCTGGGTGCTCCAGGCGTGGCAGGACAACCCGATGCGCGAGCTGATCGAGGCGATCGACCGCAGGCGGGTGCTGGTGCTCGACCTCGACGCCGACGACGGCCCGGGGTGGAAGCGCAAGGACGAGTTCTGGGGCGCGCCGTGGGCGTGGGGGACGATCCAGAACTTCGGGGGCAGGCTGGGGACGTTCGGCAACCTGTACGAGCCGGGCCGGACGCTGCCGGAGGTCCGCAAGGCCGGTCCGGCCGTGCGCGGCGACCTCGTCGGCACCGCGATGGTCCTGGAGGGCACCCACCTGAACCCGGTGGTGCAGGACCTGTTCGGCGAGATGACGTGGCGCGAGGACCCGGTCGACCTGGACTCGTGGGTCACCGCCTACGCGAAGCGCCGCTACGGCGTCGATGACCCCAACCTGCGCGAGGCGTGGAAGACGCTGCTCAAGACCGCGTACTCGTTCCGCGCCACCAACCACGAGAGCGGCGAGGGCCCGCACGAGAGCCCGTTCGTCGCGCTGCCGTCGCTCAAGATGACCTCGGCGTCCAACTGGGGCCCGAAGGTGCCCCGCTACTCGGCCGAGGAGTTCGAGCCCGCCCTGCGGCAGCTGCTGAAGGCACCCACGTCGGTCCGGCAGCTGGAGACCTACAAGTACGACCTGGTCGACGTGGCACGGCAGGTGCTCGCCGACCGCGGCCGCGCCAAGCTCACCGAGATCGCCGAGGCGTACGACGCCAAGGACCTCGCCGCGCTGGACACCACGACCGACGAGTTCCTGGCGTACATGACGCGCACCGACGAGCTGCTCGGCACCCAGCGCGACTGGCTGCTCGGCACGTGGCTGAGCTCGGCGAGGGCCTGGGGCAGCACCGACGCCGAGAAGGCCGTGCTGGAACGCGACGCGCGCGGCATCATCACCATCTGGTCGGAACCGGCGTGCGGGGTGCTGCGCGACTACGCCAACCGCGACTGGGAGGGCCTGGTCGGCGGCTACTACCTGTCCCGGTGGCAGCGCTACTTCGCCGAGCTCGCCGGCACCGTCGGGGCCGGGAAGCCGCCCACCATCGACTGGTGCGCGGTCGGGCGCGAGTTCACGTCGCAGACGACCGAGTACGCCACCGAACCCGTCGGGTCGACATACGAGGTGGCGGCGCGGATCGCCGAGGAGCTCGGCCTCTGACGGGAAAGGGGCCACCTGCCGCGAGGCAGGTGGCCCTTCCGGGCACGACGGGGTCAGGCGAGAGCCGACGCCGTGGCCTCGTGCACGACCTTGTGCGCCGGGAGGATCGCGTTGCGCTCGGCCAGTACCTCGTCCGAACCCGCGCCCAGCTCGAGCAGGTTCAGGAAGTGGTTCAGCTGCGCGGCCAGCGGCTCGGCGCTCTGCAGGATCGTCGGCAGCTCGATGACGGTCTGCGACTGGTAGCCGACGCCGTCCGCCGCGGGCGAGTCCGCCACGTGCTTGTAGATCGTGATGTCCCGGCGGAGCAGGTCGATCTCGATCAGGCGGTCGATCTCCAGCACCGAGATCTGCCGCACCTTGCGCTGGCTGATCCGCGACGCCGAGATCGTGGCGAGGGCACCGCTCTCGAACGACATGGTGGCGTCGGCCGAGTCCTCGGACTGGTTGTCCTGCGACTGCTTGTGGAAGAAGCCGAAGGAGCCCTTGACCGCGGCCGGCGCGTTGCCGACGAAGCGGATCGCGAGGTCGACGTCGTGGATGAGCAGGTCGCCCGCGACACCGGTCTTGATCCGCGGCACGAACGGCGAGTGCCGCATCGCGTTGATCTGCACGACCTCGCCCACGAACTGCTTCGCGGTGAGGATCGCCGGGTTGAAGCGCTCGAGGAAGCCGCAGACGAGCGGCAGGCCGCGCTTCTCCGACTCCGCGACGAGCTCCTGGGACTGCTCGTACGTGGCGGCCAGCGGCTTCTCGATCAGCAGCGGCTTGCCGAGCTCCAGCGCCTGCTTCGCGATCGCGTAGTGCGCCTCGGTGGCGGCCGCGATGACGACGGCGTCGACGTCCTTCAACCCGTCCAGCGAGTCGGTGTAGTCGATGCCGAAGCGGTCGGCGATGGCCTGACCGGTCTGGGCGTTGTGCTCCACGACGAACTTGAAGTCGACGCGGTCGGACTGCGACAGCACGCGGGCGTGCAGCGAGCCCATGGTGCCGGCGCCGACGAGGGCGACCTTGGGACGGGCGGTCACGCGCCGAACACCTCCCGGACGGACGAGACGATGGTCTCGAGCTCGGCGTCGGTCAGCTTCGGGTGCACGGGCAGCGAGAGCGCCTGCTCGGCGACCTTCTTCGCGACCGGCACGTCGGAGGCGATGACCTGGGGGTTGTCCCGGTAGCAGTCGTAGTCGAACACGAGCTTCGGGTAGTAGGTGCCGTTGCCGATGCCCTTCTCGGTGAGCTTCGCCGCGAGCTCGTCGCGGGTCACCGGGGCGTCGTCGCCGACCAGGATCGTGTACTGGTGCCACACGTGCTCGCGGCCCGGCAGCACGGCGGGGACCGTCAGGCCCGTCACGCCGTCGAGGCCCTTGGACAGCGCCTCGGCGTTGCGCCGGCGCGCGTCGGTGAGCTGCTGCAGCTTCTCGAGCTGCGGGATGCCCAGCGCCGCGTGCAGGTCCGTGAGGCGGTAGTTGTGGCCCGCCATCTCGTACTGGTAGCGGGCGCGCATGCCCTGGTTGCGCATGACGCGCAGCTTGTCCGCCAGCGCGTCGTCCGACGTCGTGATGACGCCGCCCTCGGCGGTGGTGATGTTCTTGGTGGCGTACAGCGAGAAGCAGCCGATGCCGAACGAACCGGCGGGCTTGCCCTCGTACGTCGCGCCGACCGCCTGCGCCGAGTCCTCGACGATCGTCAGGCCGTGCTGCTGCGCCAGCGGGACGAGGCGGCCCATGTCGGCCATCTGGCCGTACAGGTGGACCGGCATGAGGACCTTGGTGCGGTCGGTGACCGCGGCGGAGACCTTCTCCGGGTCGATGTTGAAGTCGACCGAGTCGATGTCCGCGAACCTGGCGGTCGCGCCCGCCTCCAGGATGGCGTTCAACGTGGCCACGAAGGTGAACGGCGTGGTGATGACCTCATCACCCGGCTGCAGGTCGAGCGCCTGGATGGACGCGACCAGCGCGGTCGTGCCGTTGTTGACGGCGACCGCGTGCGGCACACCGGCAACGGAGGCGAAAGCGTCCTCGAACCGCTTGACCATCGGTCCCTGTGCGATGACACCGGAGCGGAGCACTTCCAGCACGAGCGGCTCGGCGTCCTGGACGTCGACGACGGTAATCGGAATCATGCAGCAGACTTTCCACTTCCGGAGACGGTTGGATGCGTCCGGTACAGTTACCCCGGTGTTACTGCCAGGTGCAGACCAGGCGCGGACCACAGGCTACCTGCCTGGTGGAGTGATCCTTCTCAGGGTCCGTAGTGGATCCGAAACACAGAAGTTACGACCCTCATGGACGCCCAGCCCGCCGTGCCCGGCCCGCCGCTGGGGAGCGAAGCAGGAAGCGGAGAACCGATGACCGTCGAGCCCGACGTGGCTGATACCGACGCACGGCAGGTCGACCCTCCGGCTTCGGCCAAGACGCGCAAGGCGGTCGTCATCGCCTGGGCGAAGCGGGTGCTGATCGTCGCCGTGCTGGCCGCCGCCGTCTACTCGGTCTACTCCCAGTGGGACGAGGTCTACCCCACGCTGATCGCGCTGCCGTGGCCGTCGCTCGCGCTGTCGCTCGTGGCGGTCTTCGCCGGCATCTTCCTCGGCCCGCTGGTCTGGAAGATCGTGCTGTCCGACCTGGGCGCTCCCGTCCGCTTCATGGACGCGTCGAAGTTCTACCTGGTCGGCCAGCTGGGCAAGTACATCCCCGGCGCCGTCTGGGCCGTCCTGCTCTCCATGGAGCTCGCCCGCGAGGCGGGCGTCAACCGCGCGCGGAGCTTCACCGCGGGCCTGGTCGCGACCGGCATGGGCGTGCTCGCCTCGCTGATCGCGGGCCTCGCCGCGCTGCCCGTCATGCTGGGCGGGCGCCCGGAGTCGAACCAGCTGCTGTGGCTGTTCCTCCTGCTGGCCGTCGGCCTGCCGTTCCTGCACCCGCGCCTGCTCACGTGGTCGGTCAACCTCGTGCTGAAGGTGCTGCGCAAGCGCCCCCTCGAAACGCAGTTCACCGCGGGCAAGATCCTCAAGGCGCTGGGCGCGGCCGTCGCGATCTACCTCTGCTACGGCGTGCACCTGTGGCTGCTGGTCGACTCGCTGGGCTCGCCGCGCCTCGACACGCTCGTGCTGTCCGCCGGCGCGATGGCGCTGTCGATGACCGCGGGTCTGCTCGCGTTCTTCCTGCCGTCCGGCCTCGGCGCCCGCGAGCTGGTCATCACCGCCACGATCGCGACCGTGCTGCCCCTTCCGCAGGCCATCGCGCTGGCGCTGGTATCGCGTCTGATGTTCACCGTCGCCGACCTGGTCGCGGCCGGTGCGGCGGCGCTCCTCGCGTACGTGCAGAAGCGCCGCGGCGTCCCGGCGCCGGTCCCGGCCGAGGACTGACGGCCGCCTCCCGTTCAGAACAGCCGCCTCCGAGAACGCTCGGGGGCGGCTGTCGTCGTTTCCGAGGGGTCTAGTGGTGCGTCCCAGAAGGTCGGCGAGGTAATCCACACTCAGCAGGGCGCCTCGCGGCACCGCCCCCACGCCCCCGTACTACCAGTACGAGGACGTGGGGGCGGCACCACGATGCACCCGTCTGACCGCGAATTCCCCCGGCAACCTTCTGCGCCACACCACTAGAACCAGCGCTCCAGCACCTGGGCGACGCCGTCCTGGTCGTTCGTGCCGGTGACCTCGTCGGCCACCTCCAGCAGCTCGGGGTGCGCGTTGGCCATCGCGACGCCGTGGCCGACCCACCGCAGCATGGGGATGTCGTTCGGCATGTCCCCGAACGCGATCACGTTCCCGGCGGCCACCCCGAGCCGTTCCGCCACGTCGGCCAGGCCGCTCGCCTTGGTCACGTCCCGTTCGGACACCTCGATCAGCCCGGCGTTGGTCGAGTAGGTGATGGCGAACTCGTCACCCAGCACCGCCGTCGCGGCCGCCGCCATCTCGGCACTGGTCATGCCCGTGTGCCTGACCAGCAGCTTGATCGCCGCGTGCCCGAGCACCTCCGCCCGCGAGGCGACGTCGTGGCTGTCCGGCCAGGCGTGCTTGTACCGCTCCTCCGCGACGAACGTCTCGACGTCCGCCGCCCGTTCGCCCACCCGTTCCGCGGCCACCGCGCACTCCGGGAGCGCCGTGTCGAGGGCGCTGACCAGGTCGTGCAGCCGGATCGGACTGATCCCGCGCTGCCAGATCACGCGGTCCGCGCCGACGTCGTAGAGCACCGCGCCGTTCGCGCAGACCGCGTACCCGGTGGCGCCGAGGTCGTTCGCGATGCGCGGGACCCAGCGCGGCGGGCGGCCGCTGACCAGCACGAACGGGGTTCCGTCCGCCAAGACCCTGCCCACGACGCGTGCCGTGTGCCCGCTCACCCGCTCGTTCGTCCCGAGGATCGTGCCGTCCACGTCCGATGCCACCAGCGCTGGTTTCTCCACGAATCCATCCTCGCCGATGCCGGAAGTGGATTCGTCGACTGGCGGACCACGTCGCTAGGGTCGCCGGGTGCGAGTAGGCGTGGTGATCCTGCCCGAGTACCGGTGGTGGGTGGCGGAACCCAAGTGGAGAGCGGCCGAGGAGCTCGGCTTCTCCCACGCGTGGACGTACGACCACCTCGGCTGGCGCACGCTCGTCGACGGTCCGTGGTTCTCGGCCGTGCCGACCCTCACAGCGGCCGCCGCGGTGACGTCGAGGCTCCGGCTCGGCACCCTCGTGGCGTCCCCCGTCTTCCGCCATCCGGTGCCGTTCGCCCGCGAGGTCCTCACGCTCGACGACCTGTCCGACGGCCGGCTCAACCTGGGCCTCGGCTCGGGCGGCACGGGCTCGTACGACACGACCGCGATCGGCGGGCAGGAGCTCACGGGCGGGCAGCGCGCGCAGCGGTTCAGCGAGTTCGTCGAGCTGCTCGACCTGCTGCTGACCAGGGACAGGACCACGTGGAAGGGCGAGCACTTCGCCGCGGAGGAGGCCCGCGGCCACCCCGGCTGCGTCCAGCGGCCGCGGGTGCCGTTCGTCGTGGCCGCCGACGGACCGAAGGCGATGAACGTCGCGGTCCGCTACGGCACCGGCTGGATCACCACCGGCTCGCGCAGGCTCGAGAACCCCGGCTACGAGGACTGGTGGCGCGGGGTCGCGCGGGTGACCAGGCGGTTCGACGACGAGCTCGCGTCGATCAACCGCGCGCGGGGCACGATCGACCGCTACCTCAACCTCGACTCGGCGCCGGTCTACTCGCTGTCGAGCGTCGAGGCGTTCCAGGACGCGGCCGGGCGGGCGCGCGAGCTCGGGTTCACGGACCTGATCGTCCACTGGCCGCGCAGCGAGGGCGTCTACTTCGGCCACGAGACCGTGCTGGAACAGGTGGCCGGGGACGTGCTGCCCGGTCTCGCGGAGTTCGAGGCCAGGGGCTGACCGGCGTGCTCGCGATCCCTTCGGCCTGTCGCCCGCGTTTTACCTGATCAAGGCTCTACGATTCGTAGAGGGGGCGTTTAGGGCGTGTCGTGCGGCACAGGTACCCTGCCCATTCGTGAGCTTCGCTGGTTTTGACCTCATCGTCGTCGGGTCCGGTTTCTACGGACTGACCGTTGCCGAGCGCACCGCCTCCCAGTTGAACAAGCGGGTGCTCGTTCTGGAACGTCGTTCCCACATCGGTGGCAACGCGTACTCGGAAGCTGAGCCCGAGACAGGGATCGAGGTGCACCGCTACGGCGCACACCTCTTCCACACCTCGAACAAGAGGGTCTGGGAGTACTGCAACCAGTTCACCGAGTTCACCGGCTACCAGCACCGCGTGTTCGCGATGCACAACGGCACGGCGTACCAGTTCCCCATGGGCCTGGGCCTGATCACCCAGTTCGTCGGCAAGTACCTGTCCCCGGACGAGGCTCGCGCGTGGGTCGCCGAGCAGGCGTCCGAGATCGACAGCAAGGACGTGACGAACCTCGAGGAGAAGGCGATCTCGCTGGTCGGCCGTCCCCTGTACGAGGCGTTCATCCGCGACTACACCGCGAAGCAGTGGCAGACCGACCCGAAGGAGCTGCCGGCCGCGGTCATCAGCCGCCTCCCGGTCCGCTACAACTTCGACAACCGCTACTTCAACGACACCTACGAGGGCCTGCCGGTCGACGGCTACACCGCGTGGCTCGAGAAGATGGCGGAGCACGAGAACATCGAGGTCCGCCTCGACACGGACTTCTTCGACGTGAAGGACGAGATCCCGGCGGGCACGCCGATCGTCTACACCGGTCCGGTCGACCGCTACTTCGACTACTCCGAGGGCTGGCTCGGCTGGCGCACGCTCGACTTCGAGCAGGAGGTCGTGCAGACGGGCGACTTCCAGGGCACGCCGGTCATGAACTACAACGACGCGGACGTCCCGTACACCCGCATCCACGAGTTCCGCCACTTCCACCCGGAGCGGGACTACCCGAAGGACAAGACGGTCATCGTCCGCGAGTTCTCCCGCGCCGCGGAGAAGGACGACGAGCCGTACTACCCGATCAACACGGCCGAGGACCGCGAGAAGCTCGAGCGGTACCGCGTGCTGGCGAAGAAGGAAGCGGCCGAGAAGAACGTGCTGTTCGGCGGCCGTCTGGGCACCTACAAGTACCTCGACATGCACATGGCGATCGGCGCCGCGCTGAGCGCGTTCGACAACAAGATCGCGCCGCACCTGAACGAGGGCACGCCGATCAACGGCGACCTCGACTGATGTCGGTTTAGTCGCATTTTCGCCCGGCCGTACAACCTGTGCGGCCGGGCGATCGTCATTCCACAGTGAGTACTATTGGCGCCTGACGCGCCGCGCCGCGACTCTACGTGGCGATAGCCATCCATGAAGCTGACCCGAACCGCCCGAATTCGGTTCGCCGGAGGAAGCACGTGACCGAGCAGGCCAAAACACCAAGCGCTACCAAGATCAGCTCGACTCAGGTCCTGCAGCGGGTGATCATGCCGCGCGACGAGGACCCGCTGGACGTGCGTCCGCTCTACCTCGACGAGCCGGCGAGCGTGCACAGCCACGTGTCGGGCCGCCGCGCGGTGACGGTGCCGACCTCGGCGAAGGTGTCGTTCGCGTCGTACTTCAACGCCTTCCCCGCGAGCTACTGGAAGCGCTGGACCATCGTCGAGGACGTCGTGCTGCGCCTGCGCGTGCGCGGTGCCGGTCGCATCGACGTCTACCGCTCCAAGCCCAACGGCGACATCGTGCACCTCGACGGCCACGTCGTGCGCAGCCCGAAGTCGTACTCCGACGTCGCCATCAAGGTGTCGCTCAAGCCGTTCGAGGACGGCGGCTGGATCTGGTTCGACGTCTTCACCGACGACACCACGATCGAGATCGAAGAGGCGGCCTGGACGACGGAGCAGGAGCTCCCGGCGCAGACCGTCGCCATCGGCATGACGACGATGCGCCCGGTCGACGCGGTCATCGCACTGCGCGCGCTCGGTGAGGACCCGGCCGTGCTGGCCGTCCTGAAGAAGGTCTTCGTCGCCGACCAGGGCGCCGTCAAGGTCCGCGACACCGAGGGCTACGCCGAGGCCGTCAAGGCGCTCGGCGACAAGCTGGAGATCATCGAGCAGGACAACCTCGGTGGCTCCGGCGGCTTCACCCGCGGTCTGTACGAGGCGATCGAGCACACCGACGCCGACCAGATCATGCTGATGGACGACGACATCCGCCTGGAGCCGGACGCCGTCCTGCGCTCCAACGCGTTCGCGCGGGCCTCCGCCCAGCCGGTCATCGTCGGTTCGCACATGCTGAACCTCCAGGCCCGCGCCCGCCTGCACAGCATGGGCGAGGTCGTCGACCTCGGCACCTGCTACTGGCGCGCGGCGCCCGGCGCGGTCACCGACCACGACTTCGGCACCGAGTCGCTGCGCGAGACCGAGGAACTGCACGCCCGCATCGACGCCACCTACAACGGCTGGTGGATGTGCCTGTTCCCGCGCGAGGTCGTGCAGCGCACCGGCTACCCGCTGCCGCTGTTCATCAAGTGGGACGACGCGGAGTACTCGCTGCGCGCCCTCGAGCGCGGCTACCCGACGGTCTCGCTGCCCGGTTCCGCCGTGTGGCACATGCCGTGGACGGACAAGAACGACGCCACCGACTGGCAGGCGTACTTCCACACCCGCAACCGCCTCGTCCTCGCGGCGCTGCACAGCCCGTACGACGTCCGCTCCACCCTGCTCAAGCAGGGCCTGAAGCTGTCGCTGCGGCACCTGCTGTCGATGGAGTACTCCACGGTCGCCGTGCAGCAGAAGGCGATCGAGGACTTCCTGGCCGGCCCGTCGAAGCTGTTCGACTCGCTGCGCACGGCCCTCCCGGAGATCCGCGAGCTCCGCAAGGACTACTCGGACGCCCAGGTCCTCCCGTCGGCGCGCGAGTTCCCGGCCCCGACGTTCGACATGGTGCGCGCCGAGCAGATGCTGACGCCGCCCACGAACCCGGTCACCATCGCCTCCGAGGCCGCCAAGGCCCTCATGCACAACCTGCGCGAGCCCCAGGCCGCCACGGCCGAGCGCCCGCAGATCAACGTGCCGGCGACCAACGCCCGCTGGTTCCTCCTGGGCAACCTGGACAGCGCCACGGTCTCCAACGCCGACGGCAGCGGCGTCGCGTTCCGCAAGCGCGACCCGAAGGAGTTCCGCCAGCTGATGAAGCGCGCGGTGCGCAACTACCGCCGCCTCTCGGCCGAGTGGCCGCGGATGCAGAAGGTGTACCGCGACGCGCTGCCCGAGCTGACCTCGGTCGAGTCGTGGCGCAAGGTGTTCGAGGCCAACAGCTGATCTGCTGGTCGTAGCTGAAGGGCCCCCGGAGTTCCGGGGGCCCTTTCTCGTGCGGGGGCTACTTGCCAAGCGTGCCGATGTTCTCGTTGACGTTGACGACGGCGTACTGGCCGGAGGACTTGCCCTCCTTGACGACCTTGCCGTCCACGGTGATCTTCACGGTGATCTCCGGGGTGCCCTTGCCCGCCTGAGCCATGACCGACACCATCTGCAGTGCCTCGCCGGTCGGCAGTTCGATCGTCTTCGACCAGGGCAGCTTGACGTCGCCCTCCTGCTGGATCGAGGTCATGCCGTCGGTGGTGTAGGTGATGTTGTTCGCCGTGCCGGCGCCGCCGACCTCGTAGACCACGGTCTTCTTGGCCGCCGGTGCGGGCTTCTGAACGGCCGCGGGTGCCTCGACCTCTGTCGTGCCGGTGCCCGCGCTGGTGGTCGGCTCCGGGGACTTACCGCCGTTGGCGACACTGCTGATGATGATCAGCAAGAAGATCGCGCCGATTACCCACGGCCATTTCTTGGCCTTTTTCTGCGGCGGGGGCGGCGCGAAGTACTGCGGCTGACCAGGGGGCATCGGCTGCGGGTATTGCTGCTGGTACGGCTGCTGGGGCCCCTGTGGCGGCTGAGGGTACGACATGGCGAAGAACTCCCGACGGGTGGATCAGTGGCCGGACTGCGCGACCTGTTGATCCGCCTGTCGCACAACACCAATAACTCGTTACCCACATCCCTCGGATGGGCCATTCTTCGAATTTCCGGTAACAACGGGCAGTGGAGATGCGATGCGTTCACTCCTTGATGCCCGTCTCCGTCACCCCGCGCACCAGGAACCGTTGCAGCCCGACGAACACCACCACCAGCGGCGCAATCGACACAGCCGCAGCCAAGAACAACTGCGAAACCTCGATCGACTGCGAGGTCAGGAACGTCGACAACGCTACCTGCACCGTCCAGGAGTCCTGATCCTGCGCGATCACCAACGGCCACAGGAACTGGTTCCAACTGGTCACAAAAGCGATCACCCCGAGCGCCGCGAAGAACCCCTTCGAGTTCGGCACGACAACCCGCCAATAGGTCCCCCAATACCCCAGCCCGTCGATCCGAGCCGCCTCCTCCAACTCCCGCGGGAAGTTCAGGAAGTACTGCCGGAACAGGAACGTCGTGAACCCGCTGAACAGCCCGGGGATCACCAGCCCGCGCAGATCGGACACCCACCCCAGCGTCGACACGACCACGAACGTCGGCACGAACGTCACAGCCGCCGGGATCATCAGCGTCGCGATCA
This sequence comes from Lentzea sp. HUAS12, assembly GCF_024125735.1. Classification (NCBI taxonomy): domain Bacteria; kingdom Bacillati; phylum Actinomycetota; class Actinomycetes; order Pseudonocardiales; family Pseudonocardiaceae; genus Lentzea; species Lentzea sp. HUAS12. The sequence continues at coordinate 6,875,201 of NZ_CP099738.1, read as the reverse complement.
CCAGGTACAACACGACATTCGAGTACCGGTACGGAATCCGCGCGAGCCCATATCCCGCCAGTCCGCACAAGAACAACTGACCGAAGGTCTGCAGAACAGCCACGACGGTCGAATTCACCATGCTGCGCACCATCGGCACCGCCGGGTTGCTGAACAGCAAAGCGAAGTTCTCCCACCGGACCTCCTGCGGCCAGAACGTCCACGACGGCGCGGTGATCTCCTGCTCGGTCGCCAAACCGTTGCGCAGCACCAGGTAGAACGGCACCAGGAACAGCACGGCGGCCACCGACAGGGCGAGATAGCGCACGACCTTCATCGCGTGATCACCTTGCCCTGCAACAACGTCACACCCGCGATCAGCAACGTCAGGATCACCGCGCCCGCGCTGCCGTGCCCGAAGTCCTGCCCACCGGAGCCCAGAGCCGTGTAGTAGAGGTAGATCAACGGCGGGCGGGCGAACGGTGGGTAGCCGCGGTCGGTGCCCAGTACGTTGTAGAACTCGTCGAACGCCTGGTAGGCCGCGATGAGCAGCAACAGCAGCACGGCGACCGACGTCGTGCGCAGCTGCGGCAGCGTGATGTACCGCAGGGTCTGCCAGCCCCGCGAAGCCCCGTCGATCCAGGCGGCCTCGTAGAGGTGCTGCGGGATCCGTTGCAGGCCCGCGAGGAACAGGATCAGGTAGAAGCCGAGCTGCAGCCACAGCCGCAACGTCACGAGCACCAGCCAGTACCAGGGCGGCGAGGTCGACACCGTCCACGCGACCGGCTCGGCGCCGAACCAGCCCAGGACCGTGTTCGCGAGGCCGAAGCGCACGCCGTTGAAGATCGACAGCTTCCACACCAGCGACGCCACGACGTACGAGCACGCGGTCGGCAGGAAGAACACCGAGCGGAAGAACGCCTTCATGAAGCTGATCTGGTTGACCAGCAGTGCCAACGCCAACGCCAGCACGAACGTCAGCGGCACGATGAACACCGCGAACAGGCTGAACGTGCCGAGGCTCCTGAGAAAAGGCGCGTCCGTCAGCATGTCGGCGTAGTTGCGCAGCCCGACGAACTCCGAGGGCGTCACCGTGTTGCGGGCGTCGAAGAACGACAGCAGCAGGCTCCACCCGATCGGCACGTACACGAACACGAGCAGGCCCGCCGCGAACGGTCCGACGAACAACCAGAACGCGCGTCCGTGCCTCATCCGTACAGGCGCTTCAACTCGTCACGAACCTTGCCCGCGGCGGCCTTGACCTCGGCGTCGGCCGGGGCGCCGTCCCGCACCACGCGCGACACGGCGTCGTTGAACGCCGTGCGCATCACCGAGGTCCAGTCCGGCGGGTTGGACGCCTTCGCGTTGTCCCGCACGAACCTCACAGCGTCCGCCGCCGCACCCGTGGTCAGCTTCGACGCCTTCTCCGAGATGCTCTTGCGCGGCGGGATGTGGAAGCCGTAGCTCAGGTTGAAGTCCTCCTGGTAGTCCGTGCGCTCGATCCACAGGAAGCGAACGAGCTCCTTGGCCTCGTCGATCCGCTTCGACTTGGCGTTCACCATCGCGCCGAACGCCCCGACCGGCACGCTCGCCCTGCCATCAGCCGAAAGCTTCGGGAACGGCAGCACGCCGAAGTCGTCACCCAGCGCCTTCTGCACCGCGGGCACGGCCCACAGGCCGGTCCACTGCATGGCGACGAGCCCCTGCGTGAACGCGTCCGGCTCCGCCCAGTCCTTCACCGCGCCGAGCAGCAGGCTGCCGCTCGAGTAGAGCTCGCGCAGCTTGCCGATCGCCTGCGCCGCAACGGGATCGTCGAACCCGACCTGGTGGTCACGCACGTAGTCGAGCCCCGCCGACCACAGCGCGGGCCCGGCCAGCACACCGCCGCCACCGTCGTTACCGGCGAAGAGCCCCTTCACGCCGTCGCGGGTCAGCCGCTTCGACGCGTCGATCAGCTCGTCCACAGTGGACGGCGGCTGCACGCCGGCCTTCTCGAAGAGGCTCTTGCGGTAGAACAGCATCTGCATGTCCACGGCTTGCGGGACGCCGTAGACCTTCCCGTCCACGGTGTGGGTGGCGAGGATCGACTCGGTGAAGTCGCCGCGCGCGTCACCGAAGACGTCGTCGAGCGGCACGAGCTGGCCCGCCCGGACCGAGCTGATCTGCGGGGTGGACTCGAAGACGTCCGGCCCGCCGTCGGACAGCAGGCTCGTCGCGAGCTTCGAGTCGTAGTCGCCGGGGTTCCACTGCACGTCGACCGGCGTCTTCGTGAACGACTTGGCGTAGCGCTCCACCGCCTGCTGGACGCCGGGCTCGCCGTACGCGTGGTACCACTGCTTGAGGGCCTGGTCGCTGCCGCCGCGGCCGGTGTTCGAGCCACACGCCGCCAGCAGAGCGCTCGCACCGGCCAGGGAAAGGAGTCTGCGTCGGGAAATCACTCATCCCGTCTTACTCCGATCACGACGGGTGCGCGAGCGGTTACCCGAAGTCGCCAAAGGGCGGGATCGACGACGATCCCGCCCTTCGAACGGAGCTCACTTGCGGAAGAAGCGCTCCCGCTGGCCCTGGCGCACGAGCTTGATCCACTCGACGAACGCCTTCGGGTCCCGCTTCACGCCCAGGAAGTACAGGCCGAACCGGAAGACCTCCAGCGCACCCAGCTTGCGCATGCCCGGCTGCGAGAGCAGGTAACCGCGGTTGCGGTAGGTGTAGTAGCGCTTGATCTGGTTCTCGGGGTCCTGCGCGTGGAACCGGCCACCGAGCATCGGCTTGAACTCGTCCGAGCCGTCCGGGTGGACGTAGGCGACCTTCAGCGAGGTGCCGAACGGCAGCCCGCTGCGCACCAGCCGGCGGTGGACCTCCACCTCGTCACCGCGGAAGAACAGGCGGTAGTCCGGCACGCCGACCACGTCGAGCGTCGTGGCGCGGAACAGCGCGCCGTTGAACAGCGAGGCGATGCCCGGCAGGAAGTCGGTGCCGAGGTCGGCCGCGGAGCGCTTCCACGTGAGGCCGCGGCGCATCGGGAACGCGAGCTTGTCCGGGTTCTCGATGTTCGTGACGACCGGGGAGATCTCGGCGAGGTTGCGGCGCTCCGCCTCCTCCAGCAGCACGGCCAGCACGTTCTCGTCGGCCGGGCGGCCGTCGTCGTCCGCGAGCCACACCCAGTCCGCACCCAGCGAGAGCGCGTGCAGGATGCCGAGCGCGAAACCGCCCGCGCCACCGAGGTTGCGGTGCGACGGCAGGTAGGTCGTGGGGAGCGGGCACTGCTCGACCAGGTCGTCGACCGGCTGGTCGGGACCGTTGTCGACGACGACCAGGTGGTCGGGAACGCGCGTCTGGGTGGCGAGCGCCTTCAGCGACTCGGCCAGCAGCTCCCTGCGGTGGCGGGTGACCACCACCGCGACCACGGAGCCCTTGGGCAGTGCCTCGGAGTTCACTGTCTATTCGCCGCCGTTTCCGCTGAGGACGGGGGAGGAGGTGTAGCCGAGCCTTTCCAGCTGCTCGTTGCTCATACGGTCGAACGGGTCGAAGCCCTTGTACTCGGTGAGCACCTCGCGAAGGCCGCCGTGCATCTTGACACGGCCCTCGTCCATCCAGATCGCGCTGTCGCAGAAGTCCAGCAGCGTCTCGTCGGAGTGGTTCGCGAACACCAGCAGGCCGGAGCGGGCCACCAGGTCCTTGAGCCGTTCGCGCGCCTTCGCCATGAACGCCGCGTCGACCGCGCCGATGCCCTCGTCCAGCAGCAGGATCTCGGGGTCGATCGAGGTGACCACGCCGAGCGCGAGCCGCACGCGCATGCCGGTCGAGTACGTGCGCAGCGGCATCTGCAGGTAGTCGCCGAGCTCGGTGAACTCCGAGATGTCGTCGACGCGCTTTTCCATCTGCTTGCGGCTCATGCCGAGAAACAGGCCGCGGATCATGATGTTCTCGTACCCGGAGATCTCCGGGTCCATGCCGACGCCGAGGTCGAAGACCGGCGCCACCTTGCCGACGATGCGCGACTGGCCGCGCGTCGGCTCGTAGATGCCCGCGAGCAGGCGCAGCAGCGTGGACTTGCCGGCGCCGTTGTGGCCGACGAGGCCGACACGCGCGCCGTCCTTGAGCGACAGCGTGATGTCGTGCAGCGCCTCGATGATCGGCACGCGGCCTTCCGAGCCGATCTTGCCGCCGACCTTGCCGAGCGCGAGCTTCTTCAGCGACCTCGACTTGGCGTCGAAGATCGGGAAGTCAACGGATGCGTTCCAGACGTCGATGCTGACCATGGTGTGGCCGACCTCCTCAGACCCAGTAGGAAACGCGGGCGCGGTAGTTGCGCAGGATCACCAGCGCGGCGAACCAGCCGACGACGGTGAAGCCACCGACGATCGCCCAGTGGTGCCAGTCGACCGCGTGGCCGAGCAGAGGCGCCCTGACGATCTCCACGAAGTGGAAGACGGGGTTGAGCTCGGCGATGAGCACGCGCCACTGGGAGTCGCCACCCGCCACCCTCTGGAGCACACCGGCGTCCCAGACGATCGGCGTCATGAAGAAGACCAGGTTGATGAAGCTGTTCACGACCGGCGGGATGTCGCGGAAGCGGGTGCTGATGACGCCGAACAGCAGCGAGATCCACACCGCGTTGACCGCGAGGAGGACGAAGCCGGGGATCGCGAGCACGATGGTCCAGCTCAGGCCGGGGTGGACAGGCCCGTTCTCACTGATGCGGTACTCGTGGTTCAGCGACGTGAAGAAGATGGCCAGCACGACCACGTAGACCACGAGGTTGTGCAGGAAGAACAGCACCTGCCGCCACACCATGCGCATCACGTGCACCGAGATCGGTGCGGGGAGGTGCTTGATGAGCCCCTCGTTCGCGATGAACACGTCGGTGCCCTCGGTCACGCAGCCGACGATGAAGTTCCAGATGATGAAGCCGACCGTCACGTACGGCAGGAACGTCGCGACGTCGGTCTTGAACAGCACCGAGTACAGCAGGCCGAGCGCGAGGGCCGTGGTGCCCATGGAGATCGTGATCCACAACGGGCCGATGACCGAGCGGCGGTAGCGCTGCTTGATGTCCTGCCAGCCGAGGTGACCCCACAGCTCGCGGTGGTCCCACGCCTCCCGCACGTCGGCGAACGCGCGCTTGAAGCTGCGCGACTTGACTGCAGGCGGCGCCTCGGGGTGCTCGAGGGTACTGGTGGCTTGCACGAGGACTGAGCGTACCGGCGTCCGTTCACCGACCTGGACGCCGGTACGTCACGGAGTGGTCAACGGGCGGGGATCTTGGTCACCCGCATGGTGACCTGCTCGTTGTCGAACGTGAACGCTTCGTAGCTGAACTCGATGCCGGTCTGCTCGACGTACTCGGTCCACGCCTTGTGCTCGTGGTCCATCCAGCCCGGGAAGTTGAAGTACTCGTCGAAGTGGACGACGCTGCCCTCGACCAGGCGCGGACCGACCAGCTCCAGCACGGTCTTCGTCGACGAGTAGAGGTCGCAGTCGACGTGCAGGAACGTCACCGGCCCCTCGTGTTCCGCCAGGAAGCCCGGCAGCACCTCGTCGAACCAGCCCACGACGAGCTCGGCACCCGGCACCTCGGGCAGGCCGTCGACGTTGAACGCGCCGGCGGGGAAGCCGTTGCGCCAGTTCTCCGGCAGGCCCTCGAACGAGTCGAAGCCGAAGACGCCCTCACCCTCGCGCGCGGTCGCGATGATCTTCAGCGTGGTGCCCTGGTAGACGCCGAACTCCAGCGCGAGCCCGCCCGCGGGGGCGAGCGACAGCGCGTGTTCGAGCGTCTCGTGCGGGTGACCGAACTGAGGCGCGTGCGGCATGTGGTCGCGCACGAAGTTCGCGCTCTGCAGCGCGGCCTCCTGCTCACCCGCGAACACCAGGTCGCGGCGGGTGCGGATCTCCAGCTGACGGGTCTGGTCGACGGACCGGTCACCCTGGTGGCGGATCTCGTCGCGCACCTGCCGGCCCAGGTCGTCCACCTGGCGTTGCAAGTCGTCGACCTGCGCGCGGATCGGAGCGACGGCGTCCGCCACGATCTCGATCGCCTTCACCCGCAGCTTGTGGCGCAGTTGCTTCGCCGACAGGGCGCGGCGCACCTGCTCGAGCACGATGGCTCCTCTCCCAGGAAGTTCAGCGCATAGTAGAGCCGCTTCCGGGCATCGTCGCTAGAGGTCGTCAGAGGTACTGACCGGTGCCCTTGCCCGTGATGCCGCCCTCCGTGCCCTCGGCGCCGCTACCCGCGGGCAGCGCACGGCCGCGCATCTGCTCCAACTGGGCGCGGGCCGCCATCTGCTGGGCGAACAGCGCCGTCTGGATGCCGTGGAAGAGGCCCTCCAGCCAGCCGACCAGCTGGGCCTGCGCGATCCGCAACTCGGCGTCGGACGGGGTGCCTTCCTCGGTGAACGGCAGCGACAGCCGCTCCAGCTCCTCGCGCAGCTCGGGCGCCAGGCCGTCCTCGAGCTCCTCGATCGACCGCTTGTGGATCTCCTTGAGGCGGTTGCGGCTGGCCTCGTCCAGGGGAGCGGCCCGCACCTCCTCCAGGAGCTGCTTGATCATCGTGCCGATCCGCATGACCTTGGCCGGCTGTTCGACGAGGTCGGCGATGTCGCCGTCCTGGCCGCCGACGATTACGACGGGCTGCTCCTGGTTCATGGTGTCCATCCTCGCGCCATTCACGTTTTCGAAACTTATCGGGGTGGGGCTGGTCGTCGCGGTGTTTGCTCGCATACGTACGGTGTGTGTCATGGCGTTCGACGTCGCACGGGTACGAGGGCTCTTCCCCGCGCTCGGCGACGGCTGGGTACACCTCGACGCACCCGCCGGCATGCAGGTGCCCGAACAGGTCGCCACCGCCGTCTCCACCGCGCTGCGCGCCCCCGTGTCCGGACCGGGAGGCATCTTCCCCGCGTCCCAGAGGGCCCAGGGCATCGTGGACGCCGCCCGCAGGGCCGTCGCGGACCTCGTCGGAGGCGATCCCGCCGGCGTCGTGCTCGGTCCTTCCTCCGCTGTGATGTTGCAACGCCTCGCCGACGCCATGACCGACGACTGGTTCATGGGCGACGAGGTCCTGGTTTCCCGGTTGGACCACCCCGCGAACATCGCGCCGTGGCTGCGGGCGACACAGCGCACCGGCAGTGCGGTCAAGTGGGCGGAAATCGACATCGAGACCTGCGAGCTGCCGAGCTGGCAGTTCGACGAGCTGGTCACCGACCGCACCAAGCTCATCGCCATCACGGCGGCGTCCGGCGTGGTCGGCACCCGTCCCGACCTGGCCAAGATCTCCGCGGTGGCCCGCGCGCACGGCTCGCTGATGGTGGTCGACGCCTCGTCCGCGGCCCCGTTCGTGCCGCTGGACATCGTTGCCATGGGCGCCGACGTCGTGGCGTTGTCCGCCGGTCAGTGGGGCGGTCCGCCGGTCGGTGCACTGGTGTTCCGCGACCCGTCGGTGCTGGAGCGGCTGCCGTCGGTCTCGGTCGACCCGATGGCGCGCGGCCCGGAGCGCCTGGAGCTCGGCCCGCACGCGTATCCGATGCTCGCCGGGCTCGTTGCGTCGGTTGAGTACCTCGCGGACCTCGACGACGCGGCCTCGGGCACGCGCCGGGAGCGGCTGCTCACGTCGCTCGGATCGGTGAAGGCGTACCAGGCGGGGCTGCTCGCTAACCTGATCAACGAACTGCGTTCGCTGCGGCACGTGATGGTGATCGGCGACGCGATGCGGAGAGTGCCCGCGCTGGCGTTCTCGATCGCCGGGGTCAAGGCGGAGGACGGCGTCGAGCACCTCGCGTCGCGGGGCGTCTGCGCGTTCGCCGATCCGGGCCAGCACGGGGTGTTCTCGGTGCTGGGCGTCGGCGAGATCGGCGGCGCCATCCGCATCGGGCTCGCGCACTACACGAACGCAGTCGAGATGGACGACCTGGTGCGGGCGGTGGCCGAACTGGGCTGAGGGATTCGGGAGAGCACGCTTGGACGACTCGCTGGCTCGCGAGCTCGCTGACCTCTCCGCCCTGCAGCGCATCGGCTCGTTGAACACCGAGTACCTGCCGCGGCTCTCCGGCGACCTCAGGCCGGCGGCACTCGTGGCGGTGATGGACGAGGTCGTGCTCGGCGCCCGGACCGTCCTGGTGGAACTCGGCTGCGGCTCGTCCTCCGTCCTCTTGGCACGGTTGTTGCAGCAACGCGGTTTCGGTCACCTGTTGTCGATCGAGCACGACGAGCGCACGGCTGCTTTCGTTGCCTCACAACTACGTCGTGAAGGTCTTGGCTCGGTGGCCCGCGTCGTGCACGCGCCGTTGTCGAGGCATCCGGCGGCGTTGTCGCGGCACGGCCAGTGGTACGCGCCGCAGCAGGTGCACGACGAGGTGCTCGCGTACGTCGAGCGGTTCGGCCTGGTGGACCTGCTGCTCGTGGACGGGCCGGGGTCCGGCGACTCGCGCTACCCGGCGTTGCCCGTGCTGCGCGCCGTGCTGGCGCCGGGGGCGACCGTGCTGGCCGACGACGCGGACCGGCCGGACGAGGCCGCCGTGCTGACGCGGTGGTCCGAGGAGTTCGGGCTGGAGTTCCACACGGCTCCCCGGACCTCGATGGCGACCTCTACCGTTCCCGCTTGAGCAGCACCTTGCCGAAGACCGTGCTGGACTCCAGCAGCCGGTGGGCTTCCGCGGCGTCCGACATCGGCACGACCTGACCGACGACGGGCTTCACCGCGCCGCTCTCGACCAGCGGCCACAGGTGCTCGCGGACCTGGGCCACGATCGCGCCCTTGTTCTCGACGCTGCGGCCGCGCAGGCCGGTCCCCATCACCGACGCGCGCTTGGCGAGCAGCTTGCCGATCGGCAGCTCGCCCTTCACACCGCCCTGCATGCCGATGATCATCAACCGGCCGTCGGGCGCGAGCACGTCGACGTTGCGCGGCAGGTAGGAGGCGCCCATGTTGTCGAGGACGACGTCGGCCTGCTTCACCTCGGCGACGAAGTCCTGGGTCTTGTAGTTGACCGTGATGTCGGCGCCGAGCTCGGCGCACTTCTGGAGGCGTTCGTCCGATCCCGCCGTGACGGCGACGGTCGCGCCGAGCGCCTTGGCGACCTGGATGGCGTGCGTGCCGATGCCGCCCGCGCCGCCGTGCACGAGGAACGTCTCACCGAGCTTGAGGCGGCCGTCCATCACGACGTTCGACCACACCGTGCACGCGACCTCGGGCAGTGAGGCGGCCGTGACGAGGTCGACGCCCTTCGGCACCGGCAGGAGCTGTGGCGCGGGCACGACGACCTTCTCCGCGTAGCCACCACCGGCCAGCAGCGCGCACACCTCGTCGCCGACGTTCCAGCCGGTGACGCCCTCACCGATCTCGGCGATCGTGCCGGAGCACTCCAGCCCGATGATCTCCGACGCGCCCTTGGGCGGCGGGTACAAGCCCTGGCGCTGCAACAGGTCCGCGCGGTTGACCGCACTCGCCGCGACGTCGATCAACACCTCGCCCTTGCCGGGCGAGGGGTCCTGCACCTCGGTCCACTCGAGCACGTCCGGACCGCCGGGTTCGCGAACAGTGATGGCACGCATGCAGTCGACCGTAATACCGTTCGACAGGTCCGGCACCATCGGATCATGGACGCCTGGCCTCTGCGACACCTCGTTCTCCGCACCCCGCGCCTGGAACTGCGCCCGGACGACGACGCCGGTCTTCTCGAGCTCGTCGACGTGGCGCTGGCGGGCGTGCACGACCCGGACGAGATGCCGTTCAACGTGGCGTGGACCGACCGTCTCCCGGAGGACGGCGGCCGCAGCATGCTCCAGCACTTCTGGGGCGTGCGCGCCCGGTTCGAGGTGGAGGACTGGGCGATCTGCTTCCTCGTGCGGCACGAGGGCCGGGTCATCGGCGTGCAGGAGGTCAACGCGCAGAAGTTCGGCGCGCTGCGTGAGGTGACCACCGGCTCGTGGCTCGGCAAGGAGTTCCACGGCAACGGTTTCGGCACGGAGATGCGCGTGGCCGCGCTGCAGTTCGCGTTCGACCACCTGGGCGCGCGCATCGCTCGTTCGGCGGCTTGGCAGGGAAACCACGCGTCGAACCGCGTCAGCGCCAAGCTCGGCTACGTCCACGACGGCACGATGGCCGCCGCACCGCGCGGAGAACGCCTTGAGCACGTGCGATTGCGCCTCGACGAGCCCGACTTCGTGCGCCCGGACTGGAACGTGGAGGTCGCCGGGCTAGCGGAGTGTGTTCACCTGATCACCAGCTGAACTCCCGCCGACCGACGGATTGTGTGCTGCGTCTCCTTTTTGTGAGGGTTCAGCAATCTCGAACGAAGGGGAACGTTCATGTCCGGCAGATCCAAGCTGGCGGCTGTGCTTGCCATCTCGGCACTAGTCGCAGCCCCCACCGCCACGGCGTCCGCCGCCGCGGAACCCGCAGGACCGGCACTGGCCAAGAAGCTCGCGAAGAAGGTGACCGTAGAGGGAGTCAACCGGCACCTCATCGCGTTCCAGCGCATCGCCGACCGCAACGGAGGCAACCGCGCGGCGCTGACGCCCGGCTACGACGCGAGCGTCGACTACGTGGCGGGCAAGCTCCGCGACGAGGGCTTCCTGGTCACGACGCCGAACTTCAGCTTCGAAATCCCGGTCAGCGACGCCGAGTCCGCACGCGTCGACGGCGTGAACTACCAGGCGATCGTCATGACCGCCTCACCGCAGACCCCGGTGGGCGGCGTCACGGGCCCGCTGCGCGTGGTCCCCGAGGACACCACCACGGGCTGCGAGGCGAGCGACTTCGCTGGCCAGGACTTCACCGGCTCGGTGGCCCTGATCCGCCGAGGCGGCTGCACGTTCGAGCAGAAGCACCTCAACGCGTTCGCCGCGGGCGCCATCGCCGTCCTGGTCTCGAACAACACAGCGGGCCCGCTGTCCAACGTGACGCTGACCAACCCCGGCAAGATCCCGACGGGCGGCATCTCCCAGGCCGACGGCACCACCCTCGCCGGCAAGGCGGGCGCCACCGCCACCGTCGACATGCGCTTCCACACCGAGACCCGCACCCAGCGCAACGTCATCGCCGAGACCCGCACCGGCCGCAAGAACAACGTGGTCATGGCAGGCGCCCACCTCGACAGCGTCGAACTGGGCGCCGGCATCAACGACAACGGCACCGGCTCCGCCGCCCTGCTGGAAACGGCCCTCCAACTCGGCTCCCGCCCGAAGGTCGACAACGCGGTCCGCTTCGCCTGGTGGGGCGCGGAAGAGCGAGGCCTCATCGGCTCCGAGGAATGGGTCCGCTCGCTGACGTTCGAACAGCAGCTGGACATCGCCCTGTACCTGAACTTCGACATGGTCGGCTCCCCGAACGCCGCCTACTTCATCTACGACGGCGACGACTCGGACGCGGTGGGCGCGGGCCCCGGCCCGTACGGCTCGGCCCAGATCGAAAAGGCCTTCGCCGACTACTTCGCCGCCAAGGGCGTCCCGACCGAGGGCACGGACTTCTCGGGCCGCTCGGACTACGGCGAGTTCATCGCGCAGGGCATCCCGGCCGGCGGCCTGTTCACCGGCGCCGAAGGGGTGAAGACCGCGGCTCAGGCTGCCAAGTGGGGCGGCACGGCGGGCGTCGCCTACGACCGCTGCTACCACGCTGCTTGTGACAACCTCGGGAATGTGGACCGGGTGGCGCTGGGGCGCAATGCCGGCGCGATCGCTTTCGTGACGGCCGCCTACGGCGTGTCCACTGAGGACGTCAACGGGGTGCCGCCACGTTCGAAGCGGGCTGAGGCCCGTGCTGCGGCGACGCTGTCGAAGACGGCTGTGGAGCACGACCACTCGCACGCGGCGACTTCGTAGTCGCGTGATCTGACGGGCGGCGGTGCTCTCCGGAGCGCCGCCGCTCTTGTGCCTGTGGTGCGGGCGACGAAGTGAGACGGCGGCGAAAATCGGCCCTGGCCGAAAGTACGAGCTGTCGTGGACAGCGCTTTCCCGGCACTGGTCGGATGAGGTCTTCCCGATCCCTGCCGCGAAAGGACCGCCGTGCGCAGATCGACCGCCGTGGTGCCCGTTCTCGTGACCACGCTCGTCCTCGCCTTCACACCGGTGCAGGCCACCGCCTCCGCCGACCCGTTCTACCGCTACGCCGAACAGGAACTGGCCTGGGGTCCCTGCACCTTCGCCCCACAACCGGACGCGGTGCCCGGCGAGTGCGCGCTGATGAAGGTGCCCAGGGACTGGGCGGCACCGGACGAGGGCCGGGACCTGCTCGTCTCCATCAGCAGGGTCGCCGCGTCCGGGGAGCACCTCGGATCGCTGCTGCTCAACCCCGGCGGCCCCGGCGGCCAGGGCACGTCCCTGCCCGGTGCGCTCGCCGCTCTCCAGCCGCAACTGCACGAGCGGTACGCGCTGATCGGCATGGACCCGCGCGGCACCGGCCAGGAGGGCGGCACCGCCCCGGACCAGCTGCCCGAGACGTGCGACGTGCCCGTCGGGCGTCCGTCGCAGCGCACCGATCTCGACGCGCGCGACCGGTCGGCCGACAGCATCGCCGAGCACCTGAAGCTGCCGCGAGCGATCGCGGAGGCGTGCCAGAGCGAGGCGATCACGCCCTACCTCACGACGTGGCAGACCGCGCACGACATGGAGCTCGTGCGGATCCTGCTCGGCGAGCCCGCGCTGGACTACCTGGGCTACTCCTACGGCACGTGGCTCGGCGCCAAGTACGCCTCGCTCTTCCCCCGCAGCGCGGGCAAGGTGGTGCTGGACTCCAGCACCGACTTCCAGGGACGCCTGCAGGCCTCGTTCGAGGCGTGGCCGCAGATCAACCAGCGGATGTTCGACGACTCGTTCGTGCCGTGGATGACGCGGCAGTTCCCGGAGGAGGTCGGCGCCACGCCCGGCGAAGCCGCCGCGAACTGGGAGCGCGCCCGCCGCTTCTACGCGAGCGCGGGCACCAGCCCCGACCGGTTCGACGCGATCTTCACGGGCATGGGCTCACCGCTGCGATGGGTGCTCGGCGCTCTGGTGTTCGTGCTGGGCGTGAGGGGCGCGAACGGCGAGACCACGCCGCCATCGGCTCTGGCCCCACAACTGGACGCCACCGCACGTGCGGTGTTCGGCACACCGCTCGAATCGCTCACCCCGGCGGCAGCGGCACGGGCGCTCGCCGACGACCCGGCGGACTACGCGCGCTACCCGGCGACCCGCTACGCCGTGGCGTGCGGCGACCAGCAGACCCGCTCGGCGGCCTGGTACCAGAGGCTGTCCGACCGGCAGGGCCCGCAGCACCCGCTCTACGGCTGGCAGTACGGCCTGAGCGAACCGTGCGCCTTCTGGTCCGACGCCCCGCGCCAGCCCCTCCCGCAACTGCCCGCCGAGGTGGCCGGCCGCGTGCTGGTCATGCAGGGCGAACTGGACCCGCAGACCGGCTACGAGCAGGCCAGGGCCGCGGTGCGCGCGGCCCCCGGCGTCAGCATGGTGTCGGTGGCCGACAGCCCGTTCCACGGCCAGTACGGCTTCGAGGGCAACCCGTGCGTCGACGGCGCGGTGACCGTGTTCCTGCTGCACAACTCCCGCCCCGGACACCTCACGTGCCCCGGCCTCCCGTTGCCGAACGAGACCGAGGTCCACCCGGTACCGGGTCCGGTTAAGGCCTCACCGCTCACCGCGGCGACCGTGACAGCACCCCCGCTACCCGCGCTGCGCGAGTCGGTGCGGGCGATGATCAGCGACGTCAACGCACCGCCGGCGGGGGCGCCGCACATCACCCCGTAGAGGCCGAACAGCAAGCAGGTGTCAAAGCTCGACGGTCTACATGAGACCGGACACACCAGGGGCTTGCTCACCGTCTGGTGAGAAAACCCCTGTTCGTGCTGGTCAAACTTCGGAAGCGGAGAGATTTGATCGTTTGCGGGGTCAGACCGAGGCCAGTTGTGCGTCGGCCCACTGGCGAGCGGCGTCCGCCATGCGCTGTTTCCACGGCTGCGGGTCGCTGGTCGCGATGTCGGTCCACATGTCGACGTTGGCGCGTGCGAACACGCCGAGCGCCGTTCGAGGCGCAGAAGCCCATGCACGCGTGCGGCTCACGAGGTGCTCGGCCTGTGCGGCGGTGTGCCCCGCGGCAATCAGCCGCAGGGCGAGGCAGCACGGATCGATCCACGCGGCGCCGCGAGTCGGCCATGCCCAGTCGATCATGCGGGGCGTGCCATCAGGGGTGATCAGGATGTTGTCCGGGTTGTAGTCGGTGTGCAGCAACGTCTCACCGCCGAGCAGCTCGGCCTCGGCGTCGTCGAGGTATCCGCGCCACCGCTTCCGCGCGTCCTTCAACGGCAGGTCTGGCACCGGAAGCGACGTCAGCGTGTCTACAGCCGCCAAGACGGCCGGGAGGTCCGGCGAGCCTGGCGCGTAATCAGGGGGGCGCCCGGAGATGTACTCGAACGCCAAGACGTCCCAGCCGTCGGCGTCGTCGAGCCGCCACAGCAGCGCCGGGGCGAGCGGCTGCACGTGCGGGTTGATCGTCGCTTCGCGCTGTTGCGCGACGACACCAGCATGGTCGGTGCGGATGCCCTTGACGAACACCCGTCCACCGGGAGTGTCCAGGACTGCGGCGAGCGCCGAATTCATCCCCTGCGACAGGGTTCGTGCCGCCGTGATCTGCCCGACCTGTGCGCCGATCGCGTTGCGCAAACTGGCGGTCAGGCTGTCCCACTCGATGCGTTCTTGCATGTTCCTCGACCATCGTCGTCAGCCTGTGAACGGGGGCGAGGCTAGCTGATACGACAAAGGTGGCCGGACGCGACGCGCGTCCGGCCACCTGGCTCGGTGACAACCCGATCAGTACGGGTTGTCGTCCGATGCAGCGCAGTTGCACCGGTTGTAGACACCGAGCACCTCGACGTCGTCGACCATCTCGACGTCGTCGGCGGCAATCGGCTGCTCCGACTGTTCAAGCGTTCCGCCGACTTCAACAGCAGCTGACGGCGGCAACAGATCGAGCATCACCACGGACATGTGTAATCACCTCCCCCCGTGCTGGCAGTAGCGCTCAAGGGGTGCCTTCGCCGTCTGGTACAACTTGGCCAGAGGGCGACAGGTCCAGCAGGTGCCCGACAGCGCGCAGCCGGAACAGCCGCCGGTACGTCCCATGAGCGAGTCAGCGACTCCGGCGAGTTGGCGCAGGGCGTCGAGGCCGTGGTCGACGAGCGAGAACTGTGCGTCGCGACCAACCTTGCAAATGCTCGCCTTGCCGTGCGGGTCAACGTGGAAGTGCGTGTGTCCGGCGCCGCACCCCGTGAACGGCTTGCGGGCGCGCAGGAAATCGGGCGACTGCGACGGCAACGTTTCCGCGCCGCCGTAGATCGTGGGCGAGATGTTCGAGTACACGTTGTAGGTGACACCGAGGTCCTTCGCGAACGCCTCCATCTCGGCGAGTTCGTGCTCGTTCCGCTCTGTGATCACGAGGTTGAAGTGCAACGGCAGTCCATACTCGTGTGCCGCTGCGATGCCCGTCGTGAACGCCTTGTGTGAGCCGCGCCGCGCCGTCACCGCGTCGTATACATCGGTGCTGGCTCCGTAGACGCTGACCGTGATCCGGTACGGACGTCGCTTGGTCAGCAGGTCGAGCATCGGGCGCGCGTGTAGGCGCGACCCGTTCGTCGAGATGGTGACCATCATGCCGAGATCCCATGCGACCGTGTAGACCTGCGGAAACAACTTGTCGATAGTTGGCTCACCGCCGGTGAGTTGCACCCACAGCACGCCGGCGTCGCGGATTGTGTGCAGCAACCGCTCGCGGTCACTCCATTCGAGCCCCTCGAACTCCTTCACCCCGAGGTAGCAATGCGGGCAGTCGTAGTTGCATCCGAGGTTCAGCTCGTACGAAGCACGGCCGTACCCGTGCGGCGACGGCTCTCGGATCTTCACCGCATCGGCTAGCGACCTGCCCGTGATGTCGATGCCCCAACGCTGATGCGCTGCATCGACAAGCCATCGTGGACACGCGCTGTCCGTGTGTGCGGACGCTGCGAGTAACTCCTCGAACCTGGCAGAACCGATCTTCACCGCCCGCTGATCGTCCGGCTTCAACACCAGGTAGTCAGTCAGGAACGGACTTGCGATGAGCGCGTGCATCAGCCTCTCCCGTGGGTGGACATTCCGGAGTTCAGATCAACGGCCGCGCTCTTTGGCGAGGCAGGCGGGACATGCGTGCTCCGGATCGGTCGGCTTCGCCGGTGAGCTGATCGGCACGAACGGCTCCCGGTCACACTTCGGCGTGACCACTCCATCGGCAATCGACTTTGCCCGGTGAGAGTCCCTGTCCTTGATCGACGCGTTGTGCCAGCGGTCGATGTCGCCAATCGGGGTAGCCATGTCCTACGCCGCAAGCAGCTCGGGCGGTGTCCATACCGGCTGCTCTATCTGCTGAGATGGCTCGAACAACAACCCATGTCGTGGTGCGAACAACATGGGCGACTCGATAAGTTCCCGCACCTCGTCGTCGAGCTGGCTCTCCAACATGGCGACCGTAAGGGCGCCCTCGTCAGCATCTGCGTGCTGACCGTGCATCGTGACGAAGAACCAGGGAAGGCAGATTCCCGCCAGCAGCAGCATGAACAAGACGAACGAGCCGGTGAAGACCAGTGCGTTGACAGCCATCGTCGCAACTCCGTTCTGCGCAAGGTCGAGTTGGTGCATCGGGTGAACCGGCGGCGCCAAGGGCAGCCGGCACGGCTCAAGTTCTTGGTCGGGAAGCAGGCCCGTCATCGGCGATGGTGCGGCGCTCCAACCCGACGGCCAGCGAGGCGGACGTCGTCGGGCTGGCCAGAGGGTTTCAACGAGGCTGAACGGCGCGGACCGGTCCGGCCCAGGCGGCAGCCGAGATGCAACCCCAGGCCTTTGCTGAAGAAGACCGCAACGTCGAGGTATGGCCGGCCATTGGGCCACCGCCGGAACAGCAGCCCGTCGTAGCGGCCGTGGTGGTCGAGCAGGGGCAACACGTCAAAGCCAGCGCGCGTCATGCGTTGCACACCTGGGTGAATCGTCGCAGCCGTCCTCGGCGCAGTGCCGCAACATGCTTGTCACGCTTTGCCTGGTCAAGCACAAACACCAAGCGCGCAACGAACATCAGGCCTGCCAGGACCGCGACAACGACCTCGCCATCCTGACGCTCATGGGTCGTCACCTCCTGTTCTTGATCCGTGTTGCCGATGGCCGCGGTCCGATGCACCGTCTTCAGTTCGACCTCGACCGGTGGAGCACGGAACTGGCGCGTAAGTCGGGGAGTCCGCGCCAGTTCCGCCCATCCACCATCTCGAACCAACGCGACCAAATGCAAGCAATTTGAGCAATATTGCGCACATATACTCCGGTTGGCTGACCCGGTGACTACGGAGAGCGAGAGTTGAACACGCAGTTCGCCCGGTTTGCCGTTGACGACGGGCACGATTGCGCAACACCATGCTGATACGTGCGCAATCTTGGGAGATGATCATGCGACTGAAGTTCCTCGGCACCACGAGCAACAGCGGCTCGTGCCCGAACCTGTATGAGACCGATCGAGGTACCTACGTCGTGCAGGGGTACAAGGTGAGCGACCCCGACGCCCTCGCCGCAGCCGGCAACCGGAACATGCTCGACACCGAGACGCTCATCGAGATCCCGGTCGAGTTGCTCGACTTTGCCCCGATCACGATCAACAACGCCTCGTACCCGCACCTGTACGAAACCGGCCGAGGCACCTGCGTCGTGCAAGGTGACAAGGTCACCGACGCCGATGCCCTTGCGACTGCTCGCGAGCGGGGCCTGCCGGACACCGAGACGCTTATCGAGATCACGGTCGGTTCACTGAACCTCGCGCCGATGGGAGTCTGATGCCAGACCTGATCAGCCCGGCAGCGTTCGGCGACCTCTTCCGCAGCTTTCAGCACTCGGCCTGGCGATGGGAGGCCCAGGAAACGTATCGCCAAGCGGACGAGGTTGAGCCGTGGCAGAGGTGGCGCGATGGCATACCGGTCCTTGAAGACCTCGACTGGTTGCGTTCTTGGCTTGACGATGTCCGGGCAGCTACCCAGGCCGGCAGGGTGTTTCAGCGCGTTCGAAAGGTCACCGATCCGTTGACCGAGTACCTGCGGTGGCAGATGGAAGTCACCCCGGCCAACGTCGAGGCAGGTGAGGTCATCCGGCTCCTGCCGGATGACCTGGCACGAGAACTTGGGCTGCCAGAGCACGACTTCTGGATCTTCGATGAGGTCCAGGTCGCCGTACTCCAGTTCGGTTCTGACGGCCTGACAGGAGCGGAGATCGTGACGGAACCCGCTACGGTGGCGCGGTATAACTCCTGGCGCAATATTGCTTGGACAACCGCAGTGCCTTTCGACGATTTCGCCAAGACCTAGCCACAACGAGGAGACCGTGAGCACGCCAGACGATCGCCGGATCGCGTTCGCCAACGAGCTGATCCGTGTCCGCAAGAAGGCCGGACTCAACGGCAAGCAGCTCGCCGAGCGTTGCGGATGGCACGCGTCGAAGGTCTCCAAGATCGAGAACACCCGGCAGGACCCGACTGACTCCGACGTCCTCGACTGGATGACCGCTGTCGAGGCGTCGGAGCCAGAAGTCGAGCGGATGCGCGAGTGGCTCCGCGAGATCGAGATCGACCGCGCTTCGTGGAAGCACCAACTCCACAAGGGCCACGCCGACAGGCAGGCCTACAGCAAGCAGATCGAAAGCAGCGTCTCGACCATCCGTGTGTTCGAGCTGATCGTCGTGCCAGGGCTGGTGCAGATCGCCGAGTACGCCCGCCACATCTTCATCAGCGCTGCACAGTTCCAGCAGACGCCGATGGACACCGACGAGGCCGTGAGCATTCGTATCGAGCGGCAGCGGGCGCTCTACGACAGCGCAAAGAGCATTGAACTGCTCATATGTGAGTCGGCCCTGATGTACTACGTGTGTCCACCCGAGGTGATGGTCGCGCAGATCGACCGGTTGCTCACGCTACTCGGCCTTCGCGTGCGATTCGGCATCATCCCCTTGGGGACGAGACTTCCAACGGTGCCACCGAACGGCTTCTGGATCGTCGGCGATCGGGTACTGATCGAGACCGTTGACACCGAGATCAACACGGAGTCACCTGCCGACCTTGAGACCTACAACCGCCTGATGGACCAGCTATGGACCGTCGCGGCAGAGGGAGACAAGGCGCGCAAGATCCTCGTCCGCTGCGCGGAGGCGGCATCAGCCGCCGCCCAGACGGACCACATTCCGCCGCAGGAGGGGAAGTAACCATGGAACAGATGCAGTTCCGCAAGTCGAGTTACAGCGTCGGCAACCCAGAGCAGTGCGTCGAGGTCGCGTTCGCCCCGAAGGGTGTCCGCGTTCGCGACTCCAAGGGCTCGGCGCTCAACCTGCTTGAGGTCGGGCCAGACGCGTGGGCCGCCTTCTTGAGGTCGTCGCGGTCATCCGCATAGGGCTCCCGGTCTGTGCCACGCACTAGCGTGGGTCGCTCTTCGTCGAAAACGACGAGAGCGTGTGCACTGGGCGCGCTGTGCACGCCCAGCCGTGCACTGCGCGGAGTGCCTCTGCGCTGCGTTTCGGCAGTTCAAAGGCCCTGAGCGGAAGCGGAGGGATTTGAACCCCCGGACGGTTGCCCGTCTCCCGCTTTCAAGGCTGCATCCGGCTGTCCGGGCTCGTTCGGAGTAGTCCGCAGTTGTTGGTCTTGGCTGGTCAGGGGTGCTGTCCCGTCCCAACCCGTCCCGGACCGTTGCTACACCCGTAGCTACACCTCGTCCTGGTGGCTCGCCTGGTAGCTGTCCCGTCCCGCTGGTCCTCGGTGGGGCGGCTTTGGCATGTCCGGTGGCCGATGACGCGGAGCGTCGGCGGGCGTCGATCGCCGTGCCCGGCTCGGTCAGGTCCTGGATCGCGCGATCGTCCTGACGCCTGGGTGCTGGGAGCTCCTGCGCGTCGCCGTCGGTGGCGTGCTGCCGTGGGTGGACGCCGGCCGCGCCGCACGGCCGACGGGCGGAGCGAAGCGGGAGCCCGGCGTGCCGGGATGGATGGGGAGCCGGTGCCAACGTGACGGGCCCCGTGCGCGCCGCCGGCGGCGGCGCGCCTTGATCCCATAGAGCCAAGTTCGGCATCTATCGTGGTTTACAAATGTCGTGTTTCGGCTGATGCTTGACACGTTGGCTTCACCTGATGCTTGACACCGCTGGTCACAGGTTTGATCGCCTCGATATCGCCGTTCGAGGTGGAGGGCCTGGGCCTGATGCTGGTGGAGCTCAGTGTGGTCGAACAGCGCTATCACGCGGTGATGGAAGTCCTGGCAGGCGTCCCGGTCACCGAAGTCGCAGGCAGATACCGGGTCTCACGGCAATCCGTGCACGCCTGGGTCAAGCGGTACCGATCCGACGGTCTCGCGGGTCTGGCCGACCGGTCGCACCGGCCCAAGACCTGCCCGCACCAGGTCGACGTCGACGTGGAAGCCCTGGTCTGCGAACTGCGGCGCACCCATCCCTCGTGGGGCCCGCGCAGGCTGGTGCACGAACTCGAGCGCCGGGACGTCACCCCGCTGCCGTCGCGGTCGACGGTCTATCGGGTGCTGATCCGGGCCGGGTTGCTGGAACCGTTGTCGCGCAAGCGGAAACGCTCCGACTACACGCGGTGGGAACGTTCGGAGCCGATGCAGCTCTGGCAGTTCGACATCATGGGCGGCGTCTTCCTCGCGGACGGCACCGAGATCAAAGTCGTCACCGGCATCGATGACCACTCCCGGTTCATCGTCTGCGCCGCCGTTGTTCTCCGCGCCACAGGCAGGGCTGTCTGCACGGCGTTCGCGCAGGCGTTGAAACGCTACGGGGTTCCGCTGGAAGTGTTGACCGACAACGGAAAGCAGTTCACCGGCAAGTTCGGCGGACCACGCGCGGGTGAGGTGTTATTCGACCGGATCTGCCGCGAGAACGGCATCACCCACCGGCTCACCGCCGTCCGATCACCGACCACCACGGGCAAGATCGAACGGTTCCACGGCACCTTCCGCCGCGAACTATTGGACGACCACGAACCGTTCGCTTCGGTCCTCGCGGCTCAAGCGGCGATCGACACCTGGATCACCGAATACAACATCGACCGGCCCCACCAATCACTCGACATGCGCATCCCGATCGACCGGTTCACCCCCGCACCGGCCGACGAGAATCTGCCGCTGGTGCTGCCCGCCGAACTCGACCTCATCGACGGCCCCGACGAACCCGAGCCGAAGATCGAGGACGCCCGGATGCCGCTGAACCTGTTGCGGCTCAAGCACATGGGACCCTCACCACAGGCTGCGCCGATCACGGTCGAGCTGGACAAGACCGTCCCGGCCTCGGGCAACCTGCAAGTCAAAGGCCAGCAGATCTGGCTCGGCCCAGACCGCGCCGGAACCCCGATCGTTCTCCGGATCTGCACCACCTATCTGCGGGTGTTCCTCGCCGGAGTGCTGATCAAAACCGTCGGCTCCAAGCTCGCGGCCTCCGACTTGCACGCGCTCGTGCACACCCAGCACGCCCGCGTCATCACGACCGACGCGCCCGCCGAGCTGCCGGCCAGCCCGGTGATCGAGGTCGAGCGCACCGTCAACGCCGCCGGCTGCGTCGGCCTGGCCAACAAGGCGGTCAGCGTCGGCTTCCCGCTGGCCGGGCGACGAGTGATCCTGCGCTTCGACGCCGGCCTGATGGCGGTGCTCGACCACGCCGACCGCACCCTGCTCCGCTCAGTTCCGAGCCCGCTCACGACCAGGTCCGTCGCCTATCTCCGCGGCGCCCGACCAGCCGGGCCACCACCCGTCCCACCAGCGGCAACACCGGTCACGGTCGAGCGGATCGTCTCCAGCAGCGGCGGCATCATGATCGCCCGCCAACGCGTCCAGGTCGGCCGCAACCACGCCCGGAAAGTCCTGGCGGTGACGATCGACGAGACCACCATCCACGTCCACGACGGCCCACACCTGCTGGTCACCGCACCCCGCACGACCACCCTCGTCGTCACGCACAAGCGCGCCCAGCACCACTAGATTGGCTAGGTCCGACGTCAAGGATCAGGTGAAGCCGAATCGTCAACCATCACCTGAAGCCCGACATCGTGGTTTACAAAGCGGCGTTGGCACTGCAAGCTGCACGAACTCCTCATGGCGAGCAATAGGCGGATCTATGACGATGCCATCATCGCTAAGAGTCACCGTTATTGTGCCAGCACAACACTTTCCTGCAGCACGGCCTGCAGCCGACCTTAAACTCAAGTGAGTGTCACCCGAAGTCGAACTTCCTGAACGGCAAGATTCCGAAAGCTGCGTACACGCGATGTGTGGTCCTGATGCTGACTCGCGCACCCCAGAAACGATATCTGGATCCGGAGTCGAGTGTTTCCCCCGACCAAGAGAAAAAATAACAACCTTTGGCTCGACAGCTTGACAGACCGCAGCTGCAAACTGCTTGCCAGGTGCGCCAGATCTGCCGCCGTGATGAGGAAAAACTAACACCTCAGACCTCAGGTCAAGTGACTGCGTAAGTATGTGCTCGAACGCTTGATTATCAATGTCGGCGGTTAAGAGAACGGCAGGGCGCCCACCGAGACTCACGCGCACCACTACCGAAAGTGTGTTGCTTGTTATGGCGCCACCAATGCGAGAGTATGAGGTTTGACCGAGGGTCGCAAACTCAATAGAGGGATGCAGAACCTCAATCCCTACACGTCCCATTGACAGCGAATCGCCAACCATGTTGTTTATCGCTAGATTGGCTTTAAGGTCGCCTGCCTTAGCGCGAATGCTCATCTGGCGGGCGAACCTTTGCCAGGCTTTCGACGACTTTGTTCCATCGGGGTTGTACCAAACAGTTCCGATAGGGATACTCAGATCCCAAAGTAGCTTTATCGCGCCACCCATATGATCCAAGTCGGCGTGAGAAAGGACTAGATGTTCGATGCGGCGGATACCCGAACGTTCCAATTCATCGAAAAGCGTGACGCCAGGCGCAGCATCTATGACTATCGCCCGATCATTGTCTCTCAAGAGTGCACAGTTTCCGTGACCGACATCAAGGATGACGATCTCCGCAATATTCGACGTGTCGACGTCCGGAGTTGACTGAGGGCTGGCCATCTCCCGAGCCTCAGTTGCCATTTTTCCACTCCTCCGGCAACTCGGGAGCGATCTCAAAGTTCTTGAAGAACAAGTCTGAGGATTGTTCAGCGTGGCAGTTTACTTCCGCCGTCAGCCATAGCCCTTCCAATTCTAACGGCGGCACACTGAGGTCACTTAGAATCAGGTCTAGAGGAATATCAACTGCAGTAGACATTCGCCAGGCGGGGACAATTGCTTCGACTGCAGGAGTTTCTCTATCCTGCCTTACTGCGAGGACTTCCACGACCGCTGGATGAGCGCGGCGAACGCGGGGTACATGCCCCTGAAGCTCAGCCATAGTTGTTTCCAGGGCGCGTTCCAAGACGGTTGAGTCGTTATCGGTTTTGTCGACAACGCAAGGTATTCCAGCCTTCCATCGCCTTATGGAGGTACTTTGATCGGTACCGGCGAAGGTAGTGTAAAGAACAGCAGGAAGGCCAAGTTGTTTATTGGTCTTGTAAACAAGTTCAGCACCAAAGAATCTAGCTTTCGAGCCAGCGTTTAGGCGATGGTCGCAAACAGCGGCGACGCAATCCTGCTTTATTCGTGTCAGGGTTCCGGTAATCTCTGCTTCAGTTGGAACGATTTGTACGGGTACGAAGCCAGCTTGCTCCAGCAGCAAACTTGTGGTCCACGCCTCTTCCTCGTCATCGTCTACAACTGCCACGCGTGAACTTGGAGGAAGTATTGTTAAAGTTGTCATCACGCAGTACCCGATCCATTTTGATGGCGAGCGTTGATGACGATCTCAAAGTGAGCCCCACCGATGTCGCCATTTGCGGCGGCAGAATAGTTACCACGAAGATCAGCAACGATGTCTCGAACAATAGTTAGCCCGAGGCCGGTTCCATCGGTTCGAGACGTCCGGCCTGGCAGCCATATCTCGTTCAGCGGAATATCGACTATGCCTGGGCCGGAGTCATCGACCGAGAGTTTGAGGCGCCTGTCGACCATCTGTGTTTCGATTCGAATGACTCGTTGCCTACTAGGAGCATCTTCTCTCAGTAGTGCGTGCGCGGAGTTGGTCACGAGATTGGCAAGAATAGCTTCGATGTCGGATACTGTTGTTCGAACAGTTATTGCGCCGGGGAGTAGATTCAACTGAACAGCAATTTGACGCTCGTCTAGGAATGTCTTGAAGAGATCGACTATTTCTCTGCAGACAGCGTTTACGTCTACATCACTGACTGACCGTTTTTGTCGCTGCAAGATTCTCAGGGGAAGCCGAGCGAAGGTCTGGACGGAGTCGGCCGCTCTTTGCACTCGGTCCAGCAAGTCAGCAAACTGCGTTCGAAAAGTAGCTTCATCGACATGCGCTTGGGTTCGTCGGCGAAGTACGTCTAGTATTCGTGAAAGCCTGCCCGCAGGGCCAAGACTTTCATGCGCAAAGACCGCAGTGCTAGTTCCCAGAGTGCTGAGTGTGCGATACAGCAGGAGATTCGACTCTATCGCGGCGACATGCTCGCTAGCTTCATCTTGAAAGGTCTTCAGTTCCTGCTCAACGATAGGCCGATACTGAGGAGGAAGAGCCTTGACTACCTGGTTCAGCCTCTTTTCCGCTTCATGCATCCGTTCACGAGTTTTCGGGGGTGCTTGTGTTCTTTCTTCCTCGCGAAACTCTAGTATTTTTGACGTTGCCCAATCGAGAACGCAGGAAGAGAACTCCTGCAGTTGAAGAAATGCAAGATTTTCGACAAACCCTGTCCTGTCAGTTTTTGGAAGTAGGGCTTGTCCGTCATCATTTGTTTTCAGTCGTCCGACTGAGTTGTTTGTTGATGGGCGTCGCTCCGGGCTGGCAGAACGACGAAGGTTCATTTCGAGCCAGTCATTTCCGGGATCGCCGTATGGGTGCACGCGCAGCCCGCGGTGGTAGAAATGTACTCCACCGACATGCGTTAGCCACTGCCGAACCTGATCAACGCTGCGCCGTGACTCACGTGCTTTGAAGGCATTGCCAGATAGAAGAGTCCACCATAGATCAAACGTGGCGGCCGGCGCTTCAAAACGTATTGGTACATCTGAACGCTTACGTCCGCGACCTCGCCTAGAAACTGCGACCTTCGAGTGATCTCCGGCTGCGATCTCTTCTCCGCGCCAGTTGAATAGACGCGCTGAGGCCTGACCTTCGTTATCTAGAACGGCTTCAATTTTATAGTCGTACTCATCCAGGAAGCCGAGATTGACCGCTTCTGCCATCCTGCGAAATTCTGGTGCATTCAGGTCTGCGCGGAAGTTTGCGGAGTCTTGAAACGGTCCAGTCAGGAGAAGAAGAGATCTAGCAAGGCGCTCCACGTCTGTTGTCGTAAATTTCTGACGTAGGTTCTCTACCTTGACGGTAGTGCCGTGCTTCTTATCAGTACTTTCCGAAACCACTGTCAGTTGAACATCTTCAACAGCTAGCACGGAATCATATTGAGCCCAATCGATGCTTAGGCGGTACGCAGTTCCTGGCTGGCTGCGGGGGCGAGTGAACAACTCAACCTTTTCACCTAGGCGGAGAGCGGCCAATCGCCCTAGCCCTTTTTCGCCAACTTTATATCGCCCCTCCTGCGTGAGTGGAGAGGACGTCTTCTTTGATTTGCCGATCAGCAGAAAACTGTCGTATATGTCTTCTGCTGTCATGCCGTCCCCATCGTCTTCGACGATCAAGACGCCGCCTTTTTCAGATGCTTCGTTTAGCTGGACGGAACAATATTTGGCATCAGCGTCATACGCGTTTCGCACAAGCTCGATGACGCCCAGGTCGGGATGCGGGATCAACTCTTCGCCCAGGCGAGATAGCACTTCAGGCGCGAAACGTAGGTGACGCCTCATGGTCTGCCCCTCCAGGTCGAACCTACCTGTGCTGGCTTTCAGCGCTCGGCCCCATGCTGCAGAATGGTAGCGCCGCTGGTCTACTACAGCCTAGGCTTAGCTCGTTGGCAGGACAGGGACGTGATGTGAGCGCAGCTTCGTACCTTCGCTACACCCGTGAGCTAGACGTGTTGGCAGGTGACCTAGCCCGAGGCGTTTGGGCACCAGTGGAGGACGACGTCAGTGCGGCTCTGAACGGCCGTGCCGCTGCAGAGCTTCGGGCACTTGTGCCAAGAGATCTCCGGCGTGACTGGGGTGCCTTCTTCACGAGTGGGACAGCGAGGACCAAGTTCGATGACTTGCTAGCCGCGACTCCACCACCTGTCGCCGGGTATTGGGACCCGACCTGTGGAGCCGGCGACCTTCTCCTAGGTGCCGCCGCAGTGCTTCCGCTGGCCCAGTCAGTGGAGGCGACATTGCGATCTTGGTCCAAGCAACTTCGTGGGCATGACATTCATGCCGCTTTTGTTCAGAGTGCAAGACTTCGGCTTGTTATCGCCGCACTGGAACGTCACCATCGGCGTGGTGACCAAACTTTGGTGCCGCCGACGGTATGGAGACGGTCTTTTGGACGACTGCATACGGGTGATGGGCTAGCCGCTTTGAATGCCTCACGAAGGTTTTATGGGCACATCTTGCTGAATCCTCCATTTGGGCTCGATGATGGCTCAGGTCAGCCGACATGGTCAACTGGTAAGACATCGCAGGCAGCGGTTTTTATGGCTGCGGCTGCAGAATGCATCCGTGCTGGCGGTCAAGTAACGGCTATTCTTCCTGATGTGCTTCGAAGCGGGAGTCGCTATCGCGCGTGGCGCTCACACATAGAGAGCTTGGTTAAGGTCGAGCGTGTCGACCGGCATGGAATCTTCGATTCCCATACCGATGTAGACGTATTTTATCTCCAAGCTGCAGGGCAGCAATCAGATGCTGCGTCCGCAATGTGGTGGCCAAAAGGCGAAGCAACGAAAGTCATCGGCGAAGTTTTTGATGTTCGCGTTGGAACAGTGGTAGATAATAGAGATCCGCACGACGGTCCTCTGGTCCCTTATCTGACGGCGCGCGATCTTGGCAAAGCTACGGAGATGACAACAATTGATCGGGAGAGAAGATTTGCGGGAAAGCTGATAAAGCCACCGTTTGTGGTTGTGCGTCGAACTTCTCGTCCTGGAGAGATGGCTGGTGGTGGAGGACGCATCGCGGGCGTGCTCGTCCTTGGCGATAGGGAAGTGGCGGTCGACAACCACTTGATTACGCTTAAAGCGCTCGGAACTCGCCCGGGCCCCTATAGAAAGCTATTGCGTATCCTTGGAAGCGCTGCGACAACGAATTTCCTTGACGAAAGGATAAGGTGCAGGCATCTAACGGTTACGGCGGTTCGTTCGCTTCCGTGGGCGGGTAAGTAGAATTGCTGCTAACTCCGCTTTCCAAGATTGACCGCCGCACAAGCTGTTTCCATTTCGCGTATTACTGCGGCAGCACCCGAATCGGTGAGCAAGCGCAATTTTTCAGGTTTGTTAGCATAACCTATCGCGTGTACCGAAGCGCGACGCGCGGCAATCATATCTGATGGCGAATCGCCAATCAGAACAGAATTTTGTGCTCGTACTTTCAGGGCCGCAACAGCATTAATTACCAGGTGCGGTGCTGGCTTTAGCAGTATCGCATTGAAGCTGGTGCGGCTAACTATCTCGTCAATTTTTTCCAGGAGCCCATATTTTTCGAGATACGAACGGACTGCAGCAGTGGAGTTGTTGCTGACAATGGCAATCTTGCGGCCTGTTTCTGACCAGATGTGAATTAGTTCATGTCCGCCAGGGTTTGGTTGTGCAGACTTTACTGCTTCGACCTCGTGTGCCTGCAGAGCTGCTTCCACATAACGAGCGTCATCCTCGCTTAGGTTCGAAGCGTACCGAAATACATCGAACGGATCTCCGGTGTTCTCGATATCCGCCGGAAGCGATGAATGTCCACCCTCTGCAAGAATTTCGCGAAGCTGTCCGGCAACCACGTTTGCTGGAAACCCTGCAAAGACCGAGCAGACCGGACCGTCGAAGTCCAGAAGCAGTCCGTCAGCCTCAGACATGAGGTCACGGAGTGAGTCGGGAGCGTTTTCGGGCTCCGGGCGCGCAGTCATCGCTGATGCTCCACGGAGACCGTGTCCCACATCGAGTCAAACCACATGCGGGCCTGCTCGACGTACTGGCTTCCGGTACTGGTGTCGTCGTCGGTAACGCTGTGGTGGAAGAGGATGGCTTCCTTGCCTACCAAGTCGTAGATCGGCTTGGGCTCACCGTCGAAGCGAATCACATGCTCGCGGACCGGGTAGAAGCCAAAGAAGGCTTCCTCGTTGTTGAGCAGGTAGAGCTTGAACAGCGGTGCGGCGCGGTGGACCTTGATCTCGACCGAGACGTCCTTGACCAGGCCGAGGTCCCCGAGCTCCTGAACGCTGTCCACGATCGCGAGAGTGTGGCGGCGCATGATCTCGTCCATGCGCTTGCGGAAGCCTGGGCTGTCCTGCAAGTCGTCGACCTGGCACGGGATCGCCCAAGGTTGAGATGTGTCCGGAACGAGCATCCGGATGCTGATCGAGGCGGGCGTCAGTCGGCCGATGCGGATCTTGTCTAGCGGTTCCTGCATGACGCCTTGCAACGTCTCGCCGGAGAAGCCGGCGAAGTCGATGGACACGCGCTCAGCCTCGAACGCTCGCTCGATGTGTGGCCGGAGGCCTACGGGACGTTCGGTGCGCTCGCGGACGAAGACGCCGCTGCCCTGTCGTGAGACGATCAGGCCCTCGTCGCGCAGCTCCCGCAGCGCGTTCTGAACGGTCATGGGTGCGACTTCGTACTTCTTCGCCAGTTCGGCACGTGACGGCAGCTTGTCGCCGGCCTTGAACACCTTGGTGAGGATGGCCGCCCGAAGCGCGTTCGCGACCTGCATGTACGGCGGTCGCGGGTCGTCGGGGTCGAGAGCCACAGCTCCTCCAAGCGTCTAACTACTGCCTAATTGTGCCTAATTGGATCGCTACAAAGACGCTACAGACCGCCACAAACAGTCGTCTAGCCCGCCTAGCGAGCTAGCTCAACCGAGTGATTTCGCAGCTCCGCTTGACCTGGCTAGACAACCTAGCTAGCTTGTAACTTGTCTAGGTCGTACATACGGCCTAGCAGGGCTAGGGAGGTTGCAGACATGGCGGTTCCGTACGGCACTCGCTTCGAGGCGTCGTTTGACCAGGTCTTTCCGCAGGGCGCGCTGATGGTCGGCGTGGTTGCTCCGGATATGGAGTACATGAGCAACGAGGACAAGGCGCGCGGGAAGCAGGCCAAGCAGAAGGTGGACGAGCGGTCCGGCAAGAGGCAGTGGAAGGTCGTCGTCACCGATCCGTCTGCGGAGAAGGAGCGGGATGCGTCGGTCACGATCACTGTGCTCGCGGATGTCCAGCCTGTCCCGCCTCAGGCCGTGCAGGTCATGCCCGGCGTTGAGGTCCGGCCGGTCGCGTTCGAGGGGCTGACTGTCGAGCCGCGCGTCATGGGTGACCGGTTCAAGTACCAGGGCTTCACGATCCGGGCCACGGGTCTTGCCTCGCCTCAGGTCGGTACTCCGCCCAAGCGTGAGAACAAGCCTGCAGGTCAGCAGGGTCAGACCGATCAGAAGTCGGCGGCCTAACAGTGGCGCGGCCGTCGCGTGAGGCGGTCGCCCGGTGGAACACCGCGTATGCGGAGCAGACGGCAGCACTGTTCGCGGCCTCCCGCACGGGAGACAAGCAGGCACTTCTTCGTCTGGCTCTGGGCTACTCCGCGGTGGCGGAGGCGTGGCGGATCTTGGCCGCTGATCTGGCGGTGCCGCTGTGGGCTCGTCACGCCTGCTCCATCGCCGCTGAGGAGTTCGAGCGTCGCGCGCGGCTTGAACAGTCCCGTTCTGGGGAGGAGTCGTGATGTTGAAGCTCATGATCTCGCCTGGACCTGCGGCCTCGGCGGACATCGTGGCGTGGCCTGGCTCGGACGCTGCGGAGCACTGCTTGCGGCTGAACCTCGATCCGGCGCAGATCGCTATCCACGTGCCGGATGGGCCTGACGGTCGGGAGCAGTTGGCGGCGTTCCTGCGGACGCTGTCGCAGCACGCCGGTCTGTTGGCTGCGGTCCTCGAACCGTCCAAGGGTGCTGGCTGGGTCGGCAACACCCCTGCGCCGCTGGTGGAGCGCGGCTAGCCGTGCGAGGCGGTGGTGCCGGTGAGGTCTCGCTTGCTGGCTCGGTTGATGTACCGCCTGAACCTGACTGCCACGCACCCGGTGACCGGGCGGGTTCGGATGGAGTACCGGAACTGCTCGCGGTGTCTGGGTGGCGGGTGGTTCCGCAAGACGGAGAGACGGCCGCTCTGCTCCTGGTGCAGGGCGCTCGCGAAGAAGCTCGCTCAGAGCTGATCCACAACTGAACAAACCGCGTTGGTGTGTGTCGCGCGGAAACAGTCCAAGTCTTGGCGGGCCTCGACTGTCTCCGGCGACGTACACCGACTCGAACGACCGTGAAATCGTTGCGAAACAAGGGGATTCGAGTCATGCATAGGGTATCTGCGCGCACCTGGGGCGCGTCAAGTCGACAGGATCGGTTCGCCGCGATGGTGGGCCGTCTGCAAGCCGTCGACACCTACACGGTGATGGTCGACGGCGGCGAACTGGTGAGCCTCGAACTCACCCAGGCTCGGGCTGAGGGGTTCGAGTGCCTGACGTGCAAGCGGCTGTGCGGCAACGGGTTGAGCGCGTTCCGCCCCGTTGGGTTCATCCCGAGCATGGGCATGGTGTTCCGCTGCATCTCGTGCTTGGGCGTGGCGGCATGAGCGGGACGAAGTGGGTAGACCCGGCCCCGTTCGAGGGAGCTCGGCCGCGCTTTCCCTGGTGGATATGGCTTCCACGGTGGGCGAAGGTCATCGCCCTGCCGTTCGTCCTAGTGGGCTTCGCGGTGTGGCTCGGCGTCCGCCTGGTCCTCGTCGCGCTGCGGTACCCGGTCGTGGCCGGTCTGGTGGTCGTTGGGCTCGTGGCCTATCGGGAGTTCGGGCTCTCGCCACTCGTCCTGGCGCTGCTCACGCTCGTCGCTGGCCTGGCCATTTGGTCCGGGCTGCACCGGCCGTCGTTCCTGCGGCACTGCTGGTACCGCGTCCTCACCGAGTGGCGGCGGGCCACGGTCTACGTGCCGAAGTGGCGGACGGTCGTGCGGCTGGCGGACCTGGCCAAGGAACATCGTGGCAAGGAGTACCGGCCTGAGCTGCGGCGCGTCCGGGCTGAAGGCTGGCGGGACAAGGTGCGGGTTCGGATGATCCCGGCGCAGTCTCCAGAGCAGTGGGAAGCGCGGCGGGACAACCTGGCGCACTCGTTCAACGCTCGGTCCTGCCGGGTGCGGATGTTGAAGCCTCGGCTGCTCGAACTCGACTTCATCCACGCTGATCCGCTCGCTCGGCCGGTGAGCGTTCCGCCGCTTGATGACTCCGCGGACGTGGACCTGAAACGGCTGGTCATCGGGGTCACGGAGACTGGTCGGCCCTGGCGGTTGAAGCTCCTCGGCTCACAGGTGCTCGTGGTCGGTGTGCCTGGCGCGGGTAAGGGCTCGGTGCTCTGGTCGATCGTCTGGCAGCTCGCCCCCGCGATTCGCGCCGGCCTGGTTCGCCTCGTCGGCATCGACCCCAAGGGCGGGATGGAGCTGGGCCAGTGCCCGGACGCCTTCGCGAAGGTCGTCTACGACAACGGGCCGGACGCGGTCGAGCTGCTGGAGGAGATAGCGACGGAGGTCAAGGCTCGCGCTTCGCGGTACCGGGGCGTTCGTCGTCTGTGGACCCGTAGTGCTGGGGAGCCGTTCACGGTCCTGGTGGTCGATGAACTGGCGGACCTGATCGCCTACCAGCAGGACAAGCAGCTTCGGGAACGCGCATCGCGCGCGGTGCAGACGATCAGCTCGCAGGGACGGGCTCCCGGTGTCGCGACCGTGGCGCTGGTGCAGGACCCGCGCAAGGAGGTCGTGAGCTTCCGGCACCTGTTCACGACCCGTGTGGCGCTGCGCCTCGACGAGCCGATCCAGGTGGACATGGTCCTGGGCGACGGCGTTCGCCAACGCGGTGCGGCGGCTCATGAGATCAGCGAGAACACGCCCGGTGTCGCCTGGCTCAAGGAGGACGGGCAGCGCGAACCGGACCGGGCTCGGGCCTTCCACGTGACGGATGCAGACCTGGTCGAGCTCGGGCTGTTCCTCGCCCCGGCAACCGTCCACGAGTTCCCCACAAGCCACGACAAGAGGGAGGCCGCGTGAGCACGAACGTCACCACGTTCCCCGGCGACGTTGCAGGCCAGACCCGCGCGCAACGGATGAGGCAGCCTGCCGCGCTCGACGTCACCAAGGCTGCTGCTGAGCAGCACGGGGTGTGCGTCCGGCCGTTCACGATGGAAGTCGAGGACCACGAGTCCTACGAGGTCCGGTACGTCGCGGTCCCGTGCGGCTCGACGGTCGAGAGCGTCTGTGCGCCCTGTGCGAAGAAGGCCAAGGCGTTGCGGATGGCTCAGTGCCGTGAGGGCTGGCACATGGAGGTTGAGCCTGACTTCACCCCTGAACCGGCCACAAAGGACCAGACGGAGCTGCTGGAGTACCGCGCGGATCTCTTCAAGGCCTTCAAGGAGGAGGGCAACTCGGCTGAGGCTGACGAGCTGCGGGAGGAGATCCACAGCGTCGACGAAGAACTTCGGCAACTCGGCGTCCGTGGTCGCCTGCCCTCTCCGGACGACCCCGGCAAGCGGCCCGTGAAGCGCTCGACGAAGCGTCGGCAGGATGCGCCGGACCTGCCTCGGCGGCGTGTGGAGAAACGGACCGTGGGACGGGAGTTCGCGGGAGCCTTCCGTCCCTCGATGTTCGTCACGCTCACCCTCGACACCTACGGCAAGGTGCGCGACGACGGCACGCCTGTGGACCCGGACACGTACGACTACCGGCGTGCGGCACGGGACGCGGTCCACTTCGCAAGCCTCGTGGACCGGTGGTGGCAGAACCTGCGGCGGGTCGTCGGCTGGGACGTCCAGTACTTCGCCACGGTCGAGCCGCAGAAACGCGCCGCTCCGCACCTGCACGCAGCACTCCGCGGTTCGATCCCACACGAGCTGATTCGCCTGGTCACGGCCGCCACCTACCACCAGGTGTGGTGGCCCAACCACGACGAACGCGTCTACGTCGACCGGCTGCCGGTCTGGGACTTCGATGCCAAGGCGTTCGTCGACCCGGACACTCGAAGGGCCTTGACCACCTGGGAAGACGCGGAGGTCGAGGAACCGGCGCACGTGGCGCGCTTCGGGCGTCAGGTGCACTCCAAGGGCATCCTCGGTGGGTCTGAGGAAGCTGGCCGGCACATTGGCTACCTGACGAAGTACCTCACGAAGTCCATCGGTGAGGTGGTCGAGCAGGACACCGAACGGCAACGTCGGCACGCGGACCGCTTGGCTGACGAGCTGGCCGTCACGCCGTGCTCGGATCGATGCGCGAATTGGCTGCTCTACGGCGTCATGCCTCGAGGTGCCAACTCCCGCATGAGCCCGGGACGGTGCAAGGGGCGGGCTCACCGCAGGGCCACGCTCGGGCTGCCGGGGCGGCGGGTTCTGGTGTCTCGCAAGTGGTCGGGGAAGACGCTCGCGGACCACAAAGCCGACCGGAAGCACTTCGTCCTCCAGGCGCTCAAGGCCGTCGGGATCGAGAAGCCCGAGAAGGACCCAACACGGCTCGTCTGGCACAAGGTCCGGCCCGGTGATCCGAACGTGCCACCACGGGCGCACCTGCTCATGCACGCCATCGCCCAACGCGTGACGTGGAAGGCCGAATACGACCGCGCACTGCTCGCGGCTGGGCCTCCAGATCTTTCGGCAACTGCGGCCTGATCAACCAAGGGGGAAGAGATGGACGACATGGTGTACCGCGTCGAGGAAGTTGCTCGTGCCCTTCGGGTGGGTCGGACGAAGGTGTTCGACTTGATCAGGGCCGGTGAGCTGACCTCGGTCAAGATCGGTGGGAGCCGTCGGGTTCCTGCGCGGTCGGTCCAGGACTACGTGTCCCGGCTGATCGCTGAGGCGGCGTGATGGCGGGCGGCAAGCGGTCCAACGGTGAGGGCTCGGTCTACCAGCGGAAGGACGGGCTGTGGATCGGTGCGGCCTACGTGCTCACCACGACCGGGCATCGCAAGCGCGTCACTGTTTCGGCAACTACGGAGTCGGAGGCCTGGAAGAAGCTCCGGAAGAAGATCGCCGACTCGGACGCCGGCATTCCTGTAGCTGCGGAGACGTGGACGCTGGAGAGCTATCTCAAGTACTGGCTGTCCACTGTGGCCGCGACGAAGAGGCCTCGGACGGTCGAGGGGTACGGCGTGGTGGTGCGGCGGCACCTGGTGCCCAACCTCGGGGCGAAGAAGCTCCACCGGTTGTCGGCTCAGGACGTTCGGACGTTCATCACGCGGCTCCGGAACGACTGCCGGTGCTGCGCGGAGAAGATCGACGCCAACCGGCCGAAGGATGCTCGTCGTTGCTGTGCCAAGGGGAGGTGCTGCAAGACGGTTCTCTCCGACCGGACCATTCAGCAGATTCACGCGGTGTTGCGGAATGCATTGGCGCACGCGATGCGGGAGGAGATCATTCCGCGAAACGTCGCCCGGCTCGTTCAGGTCAGGTCGCCCCGATATGACGTCAACCGGGGCCTGACCGCTGATCAGGCAAAGGCGCTGCTCAAGGCGGCGGAGAATGACAGGCTGAAGGCCCTGTACGTGCTGGCGCTCTACCTCGGAATGCGGCGCGGCGAACTGCTCGGCCTGAGGTGGAAGGACATCGATTGGGACGGGTGGGACGAGCCCTGCGCTGAGCACACGGACGACTTCTGCGAAGACTGCGCGGAGGAGTACGCACCGACGTTGCAGATCCGCCAGACGCTTCAGCGGGTCGGTACGAAGCTCGTGTTCGTCCCGCCGAAGACGGACCGGTCGGAGCGGGTCATGCCGTTGCCGCTGCTCGTCGCCTGGGCACTCGTCGATCACTGGGACCTCCAGGACGACGAAGCCGAGGCTGCGGGGGACCGGTGGGAAGAGTCGGGGCTGATCTTCACGACGGTCCTCGGCGGGCCGATCGATCCGACCTACCTCCGGTCGAGCTGGTACCCGATCCGGAAGCGTGCCGGCCTCGATGAGGTGCGCTTCCACGACATCCGGCACTCGTGCGTGACGCTGCTGCTGAGGCTCGGCGTTCCGCCGCACATCGTCCGGGACATCGTCGGTCACTCGAACATCGAGGTGACGATGATGATCTACGCGGCCGTCTCCCTTGAGGACAAGCGGGAGGCTTTGAAGCGGCTCACGGACGAGCTGGGCTGAAGGCGTTGCTACACCCGTTGCTACATCAGAGGGGGTGTGACCAGCCTGAACGGCCGGTCACACCCCCTCTGAACTGCGGAAGCGGAGGGATTTGAACCCCCGGACGGTTGCCCGTCTCCCGCTTTCAAGGCGGGTGCATTCGGCCGCTCTGCCACGCTTCCAGGACGCCAGGAGCGTCGGAGTCAAAGCCTAGCTGTTCGACTCCCGAAGGTGTGTCGTGACCCGGTCGAACACCTTGGCCAGCACCTCCCCCTCCTCCGGAGTCAGAAGATCCACGATGTGCTCCCGCACCCCGCGCAGGTGCGTGGGAGCAGCGGCGACGAGCTGCGCCAGACCGGCATCGGTCAGCTCCGCCAGCACCCCGCGCCCGTCCTCCGTGCACTCCCGCCGCGACACGAGCCCGGCCTTCTCCATGCGGGCGACCTGGTGTGAGACGCGCGACTTGGACGAGGCGACGTCCTCGGCGAGCTGGGTCATGCGCATGCGGTTGTCCGGCTGCTCCGACAGGCGGACCAGGATCTCGTAGTCCGCCAGTGACACCCCGTGCGCGTCCTGCAGTTCTCGGTGCAGGCGGTCCATGAGCATGGAGGATCCGTTCACGTAGGTGCGCCACGCGCGCATCTCACCCTCGTCGAGCCAGTGCGGCTCCTGCTCACTCGATGTCACGAGAACAAGACTAAGCCCGACGATGACGATCCTGTCGTTCCTCTGGAAAACGCGGCGTCCGGAAGGCAGACTCCTCCGCCGTACACGCGCGTTAACCACGCCTTGGAAAGGCTCCAATCCATGAGTTCGTTCAGACGGCTTTCCGTTCTGGCGATCACCGCCGCCGCGGCCACTGTCATCAGCGCTACCGGGCCTGCCCAGGCCGATGTCCAGTCACTGCGCGGTCGGGGCACGGTTGACGTGCGCCTGATCGGCATCAACGACCTGCACGGCAACATCGAGCCGCCCACCGGGTCGTCCGGGCGCGTCATCCTGCCGGACGGCACGACCGTCGACGCCGGTGGTGCCGCGTTCAACGCGACGCACATCAAGAACCTCCAGAGCGAGGTCAAGAACTCCGTCATCGTCGGGCAGGGCGACCTGATCGGTGCCAGCCCGATCGTGTCGGCGCTGTTCCACGACGAGCCGACGATCGAGGTGCTCAACAAGGTCGGCATGGACACGACCGCGGCGGGCAACCACGAGTTCGACGAGGGCTACAAGGAGCTCCTGCGCATCCAGCGTGGTGGCTGCCACCCGGTGGACGGGTGCCAGTTCAGCGACAAGTACAAGGGCGCGAACTTCCCCATCCTCGGTGCGAACGTCACGCTCGCCAAGTCCGGGCTGCCGGCCCTGCCGCCGTTCTGGGTGGAGATCCGCGACGGGATCCCGATCGGCTTCATCGGCATGCCGCTCAAGGACGTGCCGATCCTGGTCGACCCGAACGGCATCAAGGACCTCAAGTTCGGTGACGAGGTCAAGGCGGCCAACAAGTACGCCAACCTCCTCGACGCCATCGGCGTGAAGTCGATCGTGCTGCTCGTGCACCAGGGCGACCAGGTCACCTCGTCCGGTGGCGGCCCCAACGCGTGCAACGTCGCCGCCAACAACCCCGGCAGCTACATCGCGACCAACGTCAGCCCGAAGATCGACGCGGTCTTCTCCGGCCACAGCCACCAGCACTACAACTGCGTGGTCAAGGACCCGGCGGGCAACCCGCGGCCGTTCATCGAGGGCCTGGCCTTCGGGCGTGAGCTCAGCGTCGTCGACCTCAAGATCGACCGCCGGACGCGCGACGTCATCCGCGGCGAGACCAAGGCCGACAACAAGATCGTCACCCGCACGGTCACGCCGGACCCGCAGATCCAGTCGATCATCGACCTCGCCAAGCAGAAGTCGGGCCCGATCGCGAACAAGCAGGTCGGCACGATCGCCGCGGACATCCTGCGCGCGCAGAACGTCGCCGGTGAGTCGCCGCTCGGCAACCTGATCGCCGACTCGCAGCTCGAGGCCACCAAGGGCAACGGCGCGGTGCTCGCGCTGATGAACCCCGGTGGTGTGCGCGCGGACCTCACCTACGCCAGCTCGCCCGCCGGCGAGGGCAACGGCGTGGTCACCTACGGCGAGGCGTTCACCGTCCAGCCGTTCGGCAACATCCTGCAGACGGTCACGCTGACCGGTACGAACATCAAGGCCGCGCTGGAGCAGCAGTTCACCGCGGCACGGCAGTTCGTGCTCCAGCCGTCGTCCGGCCTGAAGTACACGTGGTCCGCCTCGGCCCCGTTCGGCTCGAAGGTCTCGAACGTCACGCTCAACGGCGCGCCGCTCGACCCGAACGCGAGCTACCGCGTGACGATCAACAGCTTCCTGCAGGGCGGTGGTGACGGCTTCAGCGAGTTCACCAAGGGCACGAGCATCACCGGTGGTGGCATCGACCTGGACGCGTTCTCCGCCTACCTGGCGGCGCACCCGAACCAGGCGCCTCCCGCGCTCGACCGCATCACGCAGCAGCCGTAGTCCCGCGGCACGGCTGTAGGCCATCCCGGCGACAGAAGTCGCCGGGATGGCCTTTTTCGTGTGCCCCGTTGCTCCATTTGATCTAGGGTGAGGGCCGATGTCCTGGTTGCGTCGGCTCCTGCTGCTCGCCGGTCTGGTGACCGGTGCCTGGTTGCTGGGCGGCGCAGGTCAGGCGAACGCCGACGTCCGGGTCGAGATCGACCAGCTGAAGATCGAGCTGGAACTCCCCGTCGTCGACGTCGGCCTCGAGATCGGAGTCGCGCCGGACCAGCCGGAAGCGCCGGTTCCGCCGAAGCCCGATCCGCGCGTCGAGCCGCCGGCACCTCCCGCCGAACCGCAACCGGTGGCCACCCAGGTGGAAGCGCCCGCACGGCCCGAGGTGCCGCAACAGCAGCAGCTGCACACACCGCCGCAGCCCGCGCCGCCGCCGACGACGCACCCCACGAACCCCGAACCCGCACCGCAGCAGCCGCAACCGCAGGCCGAGCAGCCGGTCCCCGGCACGCTCCCGCAGAGCGGCGCGGGGTCGGGCACGAGCAACCAGATCCCGGCGGGCACGCTGCCGCACGTGCCGAGGCCGCCCGCCGCCACAGCGTCTCCCATCAGCCCGGAACAGCAGGACGTGCCGCACACCGTGCGCGCGGAGGAGCCGACGTTCTCCCCCGACTGACCCCAAGCGCCACGCAGGAGCACAGGGACCAGTCACTTTTCAGGGAGAACAGCCATGCGCAAGAACGTCAACCGCACCATGTCCGCCGCACTGCTCACCGGCGGCCTGCTGGTCGCGACCGCCGGGTGGGCCCAGGCCGTCCCGGTGCCGCTGAACATCGACGACGAGGTCCGCGTCGGCAACCTCGTGAGCGTCCCGGTCAAGGTTTGCGGCAACGCGATCAACGTGCTGGGCAACAGCGACGCCACCTGCGAGGAGAAGCCCGCGGCGCGCACCCAGGCCGACAAGGCCCTGGTCTCCGCGCCCGTCACGGTGTGCGGCAACTCGGTCGGCGTCGCGGGCGGCGGCACGGGCAGCTGCGGTGAGACCAAGCCGGAGCAGGCCAACGGCACCGTCGAGGCCCCCATCACCGTCTGCGGCACCGCGGCGGGCGTGCTCGGCACCGCGAGCGGCGACTGCGGCAAGAGCGAGGCCCCCGAGCAGCCGGAACAGCCCGAGCAGCCGGAGCAGCCGGAGCAGCCGGGAGAGAACCCCGGCGAGAACCCCGGTGGCAACCCGGGCGAGAACCCCGGCAACGGCAACCCCGGCAACGAGGCCCCGGGCAACGGCAACCCCGGCGGCGGCAACAACGGCGACAACTCCGGTGGCGGCGACACGGGCGACGACTCCGGTGCCGGCACCCCGCAGACCGGCAACAAGGCCTCCTCGCAGCAGGTCGCGGCGGTCGTCCCGAACCTGTCGAGGACCGGCGCCGACCCGCTCGAGTTCCTCCTGGCAGGCCTCGGCCTGATGACCGCGGGCGTGATGGCCCGTCGTGGCGCGCGCCGCACGTCGACGAACTCCTGATCAATTCCTGAACATTTTTCCCAATCGCCCGGTGAGAGCTCCTCTCACCGGGCGATTGCTGTCTGCACTGTCGATCTCCGCAGGTCACCCGTCCGACTTCACCAATTCAGGTTTGGCGTGAGGTGTTGAGAAATGGGCTGATCAAGCGCATAGTCGATAACGAGCTGGCAACCGGAAGGTGAATGAACTAGACCACCGGAGGCCACGCCCAGAAGGGGTAGGTGGTGCTGTGCAGGTATCTCCTCGCTGTGGCGAAACGCGGTCTGTCGCATCCCCGCGAGCGGATCGGACGTGACCGGTCCGGTCGCGACTGTGTAGCGGCGGACACGAGGTTTCGGGTGCCCAGGCGCCGTCGGGCGTCGCTCGGTGCACTTCGACGCTGTTGAGCTCGGCATCGGTGTCGTCTCATGGCGTCACCGGCTGAGCGCCACGCCAACCTTCGTGGGCCGTAGTCGTCACTACCAAATGGGAAAGCCTTGGTGCGGTGCCCCGACGTCGGGCTCCGCACCAAGGCATGTTTCGTGCTTTATCGTTTGCGGCACCCATGGGGTCCTTGGCAGGAGGATGCGGTGCAGTTCAACGAAGGCGCGGAACTCGACACTTCTCAGGTTTCGGACCAACGAGGCTCAGGCGGCAGGGTCGCGGGCGTCGGTGGTGGCCTCGGCGTGGTCGGCCTGATCGTCTACTTCCTGATCCAGCAGTTCACGGGCATCCAGCTGCCCGCGGGGGGCCTGGAGGGCCTGGGCAACAACACCCAGGTCGAGTCCGGCACGCTGCTCGAGAAGTGCAAGACCGGTGCCGACGCGAACCGCGACAGCGACTGCCGGGTCCTGGCCACGATCAACTCGATCCAGGGCTTCTGGACCGACCAGTTCAAGCGCTCCGGCAACACCTACCAGGTCACCAAGACCAACTTCTTCCGCGGCAGCGTGAACACCCGCTGCGGCAACGCCACCTCCGCGGTCGGCCCGTTCTACTGCCCCGCGGACTCCCAGGTGTACATCGACCTGGACTTCTTCAACGAGCTGCGCACCAAGTTCGGTGCGACCGGCGGTCCGTTCGTCGAGGCCTACGTGCTCGCCCACGAGTACGGCCACCACGTGCAGAACCAGCTCGGCACCTCGGACCGGGTGGGCCGGGAGACCGGCCCCACCTCGGGTTCCGTGCGCCTCGAACTGCAGGCCGACTGCTATGCCGGCTCCTGGGCGAACCACGCGACGACCGTGCCGGGCGCCAACGGTCAGCCGCTGATCTCGAACATCACCCAGGAAGACGTGAACGCCGCCCTCGACGCGGCGGCGCGCATCGGTGACGACTTCATCCAGAGCAACCTCGGCGGCGGCCGGGTCGACACGACCCAGTTCAGCCACGGCAGCTCGGCGCAGCGGCAGAAGTGGTTCACGACCGGCCTGGAGACGGGCGACCCGGCGCGCTGCAACACGTTCGACACGAACAACCTGGGCTAACGCAGAGCCGCCCGCTCAGCGCGGGACGGGACGCCGTTCACCCCCTCGGTGGTGACGGCGTACGAGGCGATGACGTGGGCCGCGGCGGCGACGTTGCGGCCCAGCGCCTCCCGGTTGATGTTGCCGAGGTTGTCGCAAGCCTTGTGGTAGCAGGGATCCATCTCCACGCCCGCCGTGCCGCCCCACTTCGCGGCCTGCGCGGCGGTCTTCACCTCGCCGCCGCCGGAGATGATGCCGCCTGCCGGGATGCCGAGCGCGGTGAACGAGCCGTAGTCGCTGGCACCGCGCACGTTCAGGCCCTCCGGCCCGAGGTTCAGGCCCGTGTAGAAGTCGCTGAACGCCTTCTCGATGTGCTTCGAGCCGTAAGGCAGGCCGGGGTCGTTGTAGACGTAGTAGCCGGGGTTGGGCGAGCCGACCATGTCGAAGTTCAGGTACAGCGCGATGTCCAGCTGCTGCTCGAATGACAGGGCCGACGCGTAGGCGCGCGAGCCGATCAGGCCGGCCTCCTCCGCGCCCCACCAGGTGAAGCGGACGGCGTTGGGCAGCTTCGGCCGCGCGCCCATCTTGAGCGCGACCTCGAGCAGTGCGGCGGAGCCGGAGCCGTTGTCGTTCATGCCGGGACCGGCGTCGACGCTGTCGAGGTGCGCTCCGGCGACGACAACGTTGTCGGCGCGTCCGGTCCGGGTCTGGGCGACGACGTTGCGGTCGAGGTGGACCTCGTCGTGGTGGCGCAGGTCGAGCGTCACGGTCTGCCCGGCCAGCGCGGCGAGCGCGGTGCCGTCCGCCTTGGAGGCGGTGCCGCCGGGGACCGTGCCGGGGATGCGCAGGTCGAGGTGGCCGTCGACGTTGTTGGAGATGATCACGGCCGCCGCGCCCGCGTTCACCGCGTTGGCGTACTTGGTGACGAACGTGCAGGTGCCGCGCCGGATCAACGCCACGGAGCCCTTGAAGTCCTGCCCGGCGAAGTCGCTCGCCTCGCAGCCCGGAGTGCCGTCCTCCGGCACGACCCGGAGCGGTGCGGTGAGGCCGCCGTCCGGGGTGTTCGGGGTGTTGCCGACCGGCACGAGCTCGTGCGAGGCCGAGCCGACCACGGCCCGTCCGGCGTCGTCGACCTTCTGCTTGACCTCGAACTCAGGAGTGGTCACGTCGAACCCGGCGTCGCGCAGCCGCCCGGCCACGTAGTCGACGCTGGCCGAGTACCCGCTGGTCGTGGCGGCGCGGTTGCCGCCGTGGGTGTCGGCGATGCGCTGGAACGCGATCAGGTGGCGGTGGGCGCCGTCCGCGCTGACACGGGCGGACAGGTCGCGGGCGGGGTCGGTGGAGGCGCTCGCGGTGGAGCCGAGCAGCACCATGGACGAGGCGAGGGCCGCTATCGCGATGTTGGCACGCATGGGTACGACCTTGGCCCAGGCGGTCGTGAGAGCGCTACCACCTGGGCCGAGGCCCAGACGATCAGCGGTGCGCCACGGCCAGCAACCGGTGGCTGCCGATCTCGAACGCACTGCCGTCTGTGTCACCGAACAACTCGACCGACGAGAACCCGGCGTCGTGCAGCATCCGGGTCAGCTCACCGGCCGTGTAGACGTGCTGCACGCACGTCGACCGCTGTGTCCGTTCACCGTCGGAGAAGGTGAAGTCGATCAGCAGCCGCGCCGAGGCCACGTCGTAGGTGTTCACGGCGACCATGTCGACGCCGCCCGCGGACAGCCGGATCTCACCCGGCAACGAGGGCAGCAACGACTCGGCCGTGCAGCCGTAGTCGACGACCAGCACCGGTGCGGCGGCGGCCAGGTCGGCCAGCAACCGCCGCGAGCCGGCGTGGTCGAGGTAGCCGAAGCTGTTGCCCAGGCACAGGGCCAGGTCGGCCGTCACGCCGAACGAGCCGAGCGACGCGAGGTCTCCCTGTCGCCAGTCGAGCTCGGGGGCCAGCGCACGGGCGTGCGCGATGGCTTCCTCGGAGATGTCGATGCCGGTGACCGAGTAGCCGCGGCGGGCGAGCTCGATGCTGTGCCTGCCGCTGCCGCACGGCGCGTCCAGCACCCGCGGCCCGGCGCCGAGGCCGGCGATGAAGTCGACCTCGGCGGAGGTCTGCGAAGGCTGGACCGCGCCGCGCCAGAAGGTGTTGGCGAGATCGGTGAAGAACGAGGTGTACCAAGACAAGGTGGAACTCCTGGTGATCGCGTGAACAAGAGCGCGGGAGTCACCGGGTACTGCGGAGGCACCCGGTGTGTCCGGGGCTGCCCATGGCATCGACCTTGTCTGCGAGAACGCCTGAAGGCATCACTGAACCACAACTGCCGCACGGGGCAGAAGCGTTTTAACGCAGCGACGAGAAGCGGATCATGTTGCCGGACGGGTCGCGGAACGCGCAGTCGCGCACGCCGTAGTACTGGTCGACCGGCTCCTGCATCACCTCGCCACCGGCCGCGCGCACCTGCTCGAACTTCGCGTCCACGTCCTCGACCGCGAAGATCAGACCCTGCAACGATCCCTTGGCCAGCAACGCTTCCAACGCCTCGAAGTCGGTCGGCGGCACGGGCGGACCGATGCGCGCCAGCCCGATCTCGACCTCGGGCTGCTCGGCGGGACCGACCGTGAGCCAGCGGTAGTCGTTCTCGATCGTCTGGTCCGTGCGCACCTCGAGGCCGATGACGTCGCGGTAGAACTTCAGCGCGGCGTCCTGGTCGTGGACGAAGAGGAACGTGTGCGAAAGCTTCATGGGCCGAACCCTAGGCACGCCGTGAACGCGTCGCTTCTCGAAACCTGCTCGGTCTCGTGAGCCCCTTCAACTGGCATCCGGGCACCACGGCAAGCGCGTCGTGGGCCCGCGCGCGGTAGGCCGACGGCGTCTCCCCGACCAGTTCGGTGAAACGCGCGGAGAACGAGCCGAGCGACGTGCACCCGACCTCGACGCAGACCTCGGTCACCGACAGCTTCCCCAGGCGCAGCAACGCCTTCGCCCGCTCGATCCGCCGGGTCATCAGGTAGCCGTACGGGGTTTCGCCGTACGCCGCGCGGAACTGCCGGGAGAAGTGCGACGGCGACATGAGCGCGGCACGGGCCATCGCGGGCACGTCGAGCGGTCGCGCGTACTCGCGGTCCATCAGGTCGCGTGCCCGGCGCAGGTGCGCGAGGTCCTCGGGCGTCACGGGCGACAGCTTGCCACCAGCGGCGAAAACATGTGAAGGAATCAACTACCAGCGCAGGTGCGGTTGGGGTAGTTTGCCCGAGTTCGCTGGACGCGTGCGGGGGCTTGACGTCCAGGCAGACCACTTCCTACGGGGTCTTGGGGGATTCCAGTGTCCGAGAGATCGGTCAGCCGTGCCCTGCTCAGAATCGGGGCCTTGACCACTGCCGCTGTCCTCGCGTTCGGCACCGCCACCAGCGGTGCGCATGCGCAGGAGCCGGAAACACCGTCGTCGACCGTCGAACCGACGCAGACGACCGAGCCGAGTCAGCCGTCCACTCCGCCGAGCGAGCCGAGCACACCGCCGAGCCCGCCGTCCACGCCCGTCGAGACGCCGCCGAGCGAGCCGTCCACGCCGCCCAGCACGTCGCCGAGCACACCGCCCGCCGAGCCGGGCACCCCTCCGTCCACCGCGCCGGCCAGTCCGGACGCCAAGCAGGAGGACGCGCGGCCGGCGCTCGCCGGTGCGGACGAGCAGCGTGCCGATCTCGCCGTGCGCGTGGTCCCGGACCACGCCGAGTTCCCCGCTGGTGAGGACATCGGCCTCACGGTCTCCGTGAAGAACAAGGGCGAGGCGCCCGCGACGAACATCCGGTTCG
The DNA here is from genome assembly GCF_024125735.1 of Lentzea sp. HUAS12. NCBI lineage: Bacteria > Bacillati > Actinomycetota > Actinomycetes > Pseudonocardiales > Pseudonocardiaceae > Lentzea > Lentzea sp. HUAS12. Next base: position 6,830,611 of record NZ_CP099738.1, on the reverse strand, counting down.
GCTACGAGGCATCCCAGTCGTGGCTGGTCTCCGGTGCCGCCGACCTGAGCAGCCGCCCGTCGCTCGCGCCCGGCGCCGAGAAGTCCTTCCGGGTCGTGCTGCGGCCGACCTCGCCGACCACGGAGTCGGTGCCGTTCCTGTTCCGCGCCACCATCGACGGCGTCGCCGACCCGACACCGGGCGACAACGGCTCCTCCCAGTACCTGAAGGTGCGCCAGTTCATGGGTTCCGTGTCCGGCGTCGTCTACGCCGACGCGAACGGCAACGGCGCGTTCGACCAGGGCGAGGGCCTGCCGAACACCAACTTCCGGGTGGAGGGCGGCTCGCCGTTCAACACCAAGTGGGGCTTCACCGACGCCACCGGCGCCTTCAAGATGTGGAACGTCGTCGCCGGCAGGTACACCGTCACGGGCGTCGACAACGACAGGCGTGCGGCCAAGCCCGGTTCCACCGAGTTCGTCGTGGAAGCGAACAAGGACACGTACTTCCCGCTGCCGGTCGCTGCCCCCGTGCGTGACTCGCTCACGGCGACCATGTCGTTCGGAAAGCCGTCGTACCACGTCAGTGAGAAGCCCGGCCTGACCATCACGCTGAAGAACTCCGGCAACCAGCCGATCGAACGCGTCGTCGCGGTGTGCAGCGGCTACGGCCCGGAGTACCTCAACAGCGACAACTTCTCGAACCTGCGCCCGGACGGCCCCGGCGTCACGGTGCCGGCCGGCGGTGAGACGACGGTGTCCGTCACCACGGACATGCCGAAGCTCACCAACCCGTGGATCTACGCGAACTGCTTCTTCGGCAACAACGGCCGCAACACCGCCGGCTCGGTCTGGGTGGGCAACGTCCGCGCGGACGTCACCGGCCTGCACGGCGCCTACTCCGGCAAGGTCGTCAACGCCGAGACCGGTGAGCCGGTCCGCAACGCGGTCGTGAACGTGCTCGACCCGGTCACGCGCCGCCCGGTCAAGGACGTCATCTCGGCCGACTCCAACGGCGAACTGCGGATCTACAGCCTCGACCCCGGCAAGGTGCTCCTGCAGGTCGCCGGCCGGTGGAAGCCGCAGGACGGCACCGAGTTCCTCGTCGACGTCGTCGCCGACCAGACCACCTCGCGCGACCTCGCGGTCGTGCCGAGCGACGTCACCGTGCCCGACGTCAGCCACCGCCCGGACCTCGCGGTGACCGCGGTGTTCGACAAGGACAGCTTCGACCTCGCCGAGCCGATGCGGGCCAAGGTCACGGTGAGCAACAACGGCACCGGCCGTGCGGCCGAGGTCTGGTTGCGCGTCGGTCCGTTGACGCCGGACGTCAAGAACGTGATGGAGTTCGACCGGTCGCAGTTCGGTGACCTGGGTGACCAGGCCAAGAAGGTGTCCCTGTGGCCCGGTGAGAGCCGTGAGATCACCATCGTCGGCACGGCTCCGTACCTGTCCGGCACCGACAACGCGGTGAGGCTCCCGGTCGAGCTCTCCACCCCGATCGACACCAACCCCCGCAACAACGCGGCGCTCGCGACCACCGCGGTCACGTTCCTCAGCGGTGACGCGGCGGTCGTGCTGTACGGCGACGCCAACGAGAACGGCCGCAAGGACGCCGATGAGAAGGCGCTCGCGGACGCCCAGGTCTACATCAGCGGTGGCACCCGGCCGGGCAAGTGGGCGGACGGCCGGACGGACGCGTCCGGTCGCGTGGCGTTCAAGGACTTCCCGCTCGGCGTGTACAGCGTGTCCGCCTCGTACCCGGACGGCTGGGTCCGGCCGGGGCCCGACAGCGTGACCGTCAGCGCCGGCGTGGAGTCCGTGCTGGAACTCGGTGCGCGACGGCCGCTCTCCGACAAGTTCTTCGCGACCCTGAACTTCACGAAGGACGAGTACCGGGCGGACGAGGACTACGAGGCCGTGATCACGCTGGAGAACCGGACCGGCGCGGACATGCCGGTCGTGAACGCGTTCTGCAGCGGTCCCGGCGGTTCCGGCGAGATCTACAACACCGGTTCCGGCTGGGGCCGCCTCGCCTGGGACGGCGGCGGTGTGCCGGTGCCGAACGGGGAGAAGCGCACGTTCCGGGTCTCGGGCCCGTTGCCGGAGGCGGCCGCTTCGATCGGCTACGCCACTCTCGGCTGCGTCTTCGCGCCTGACACGTCCGATCCCGGTGCCGCCGGTGCCGGCGACTCGCTCCGGGTGCCCGGCCTGCGTGCCGACGCGGTCGGCAAGCTCGTGACGGACGGCCCGAACGGGGAGGTCCCGAAGGCGGGTATGACCGTCGTCGTCGTCGAAACCGACACGAAGAAGGTCGCCGCGCGCACCATCACGGACGCCGGTGGCAACTTCGGTGTCTCGCAACTGCCGGTCGGCCGCTACGACGTGGTCGTGCCCGGCCCGTGGAAGGTCGAGATCCGCCGGATGGGGCCGTACTTCTACGTTCGGACCGGCGGTGAGCAGGAGGTGCAGCTCTTCCACCTCGTGCCGGGACCCGAGGTCGAGGACCCCGGCTACCCGCTGCCCGAGGAGCAGACGCCCGGTGGCGTGACGCCGGGAACGCCCGACGGCCCTGACGGCACCGACGGTCCCGCGGGTGCCGGCGGTGTGGCCGAGACGCTGGCCAAGACCGGTGCCTCCGTGCTGGGCCTGGGCCTGCTCGGCGCGCTGCTCGTCGCGTTCGGCTTCGGCGCCAGCATGATCGGACGTCGTCGCCGGATCGCGTGACTCCCGTCCGACCAGCGGGCCCGGCACTCACGCTGAGTGCCGGGCCCGCTGTCATGAGCGCCACACCGCGCTGGTCCGAACGGAGTGTTAGCGTCGCGAACCATCGGGTAACTGGGGGGTGACATGACTGTCTGGGAAGCAATCGCGGTGGTCATCGCGGGTGTGTTCGCAGGCGGCATCAACACCGTCGTCGGCAGCGGCACGCTCGTGACGTTCCCCGTGTTGCTCGCCGTCGGTTACCCACCCGTGGTCGCGAACGTGTCCAACAGCCTCGGGCTGGTGCCCGGCTCGCTGTCCGGCGCGTGGGGTTATCGCGAGGAGTTGAAGGGGCAGGCGGGCCGCGTCAAGCGGTTGCTGCCCGCGTCGATCCTCGGTGGTGTGATCGGCGCGATCCTGCTGGTCACGTTGCCGGACAAGGCCTTCACGGCGATCGTGCCGGTGCTGATCGTGATCGCGCTGGTGCTGGTGGTGATCCAGCCGTGGCTCAACCGCAAGCTCTCGCACCGGCGCAACGCCGACAGCGACGGCGGCTTGTTGCTGTGGTTCGGCGTCTTCGCGGCGGGCATCTACGGCGGCTACTTCGGGGCCGCGCAGGGTGTGCTGGTCATGGGGATCATGGGGGTCCTCGTCAACGAGCACCTGCAGCGGATGAACGCGCTGAAGAACGTCCTCACCGCGTTCGTGAACCTCGTCGCCGGCGTGCTGTTCATCTTCATCGCCGACGTGGCGTGGCTGGCCGTGCTGCTGCTGGCCGTCGGGTCCGTGGTCGGTGGCCAGATCGGCGCCAAGATCGGCCGCAAACTCCCACCCGCCGTGTTGCGCGGCGTCATCGTGGTGGTGGGAGTCGCGGCGATCGTTCAGCTGCTCACGAAGTAGTAGTTCTCAGAGGGTGAACGCGCGGGCGGCGGCCAGGAAGGCGTCGTTCTCGTCGGGTTCGCCGATGGTGACGCGGGCGCCCTCGTCGACGAACGCGCGCACGACGACCTTGTGGTCCAGGCAGTGGGCGTTGAACGCGCCGGTGCGCTCGCCCAGGGGCAGCCACACGAAGTTCGCCTGGGTCTCGGGGACGTCGTAGCCCATCGCGAGGAGTTCGCCGCGCACGCGGGTGCGTTCGGCGACGATCGCGCGGCAGCGGACCATCAGCTCGTCCTCGGCGTCGAGCGAGGCGATGGCGGCGACCTGCGCGAGCGCGTTGACCGAGAACGGCACGTAGACCTTGCGCAGCACGTCCGCGACGACCGGCGGCGCGACCGCGTAGCCCACGCGCAGGCCGGCGAGGCCGTAGGCCTTGGAGAAGGTGCGCAGCACGGCGACGTTGGTGTGCCCGGCCGCCCACTGCTGCTTGGCGAGCTCGACGCCGTCGGGGACGTGGGCGTCGTCGACGAACTCCTTGTAGGCCTCGTCGAGCACGACGAGCACGTCGCGGGGCACGCGGGCGATGAACGCCTCGATCTCCTCGGTGCGCAGCGCGGTGCCGGTCGGGTTGTTGGGGTTGCAGACGAACAGCATCCGCGTGTTCGGGGTGATCGCGGCGAGCATCGCGTCGAGGTCGTGGGTGTGCTCGTCGGTCAGCGGCACGCGGATCTGCCGGGCGCCGGAGACGTGCGTGACGATCGGGTAGGCCTCAAAGGACCTCCACGCGAACAGGACCTCGTCGTTCTCGCCGCAGGTGGCCTGGACGAGCTGCTGGCACAGCATCACCGAGCCGCAGCCGACGGCGATGTGGTCCGCGGGCACGCCGAGCTTGTCCGACAGCCGGTTCGTGAGTTCGACCGAGCCCGAGTCGGGGTACCTGTTGATGCCGGTGGCCGCCTCGGCGATGGCCTCGACGACGCTGGGCAGAGGTCCGGCGGAGACCTCGTTGCTCGCGAGCTTGATGGCGCCGGGGATGCTCCTGCCAGGCACGTAGGACGGCAGGGACGCCAGGTCAGCACGGGTTCGCACGCTCATGCACCCGATCCTCGCATTGCTCCGTCCGATTGGTCACGTTGACTGGAGTTCACCCCCTCGTGGAAGGGTGGGAAACATGACCACACCCCGCATCGAGACGCTTTCCCTCTCCGACGGCCGTGAGCTGCGGGTGACGATCGCCGAACCCGACTCCGCTGTCCGGGGCGGTCTGGTGGTGCTGCACGAGGCGCGCGGTGTCACCCAGGGTGTGCGCACGCTCGTCAGCAGCCTTGCCGACGAGGGCTGGCTCGCCATCGCGCCGCACCTCTACGACGCCGACCGCGTGCACGGTGACGACATCCGCGACCAGGTCAGCAAGCTCAACGGCGACCGGCTGCTCGCGGACACCGACGTCGCGTTCGTCTGGCTGGGGCAGCAGGGTGTGAGCGCCGACCGGATGGGCGTCGTCGGCTTCGACATCGGCGGCACGGTCGCCATGGTGGTCGCCGCCAGCCGCACGATCGGCGCCGCCGTCACCGTGCAGGCCCCCGGCATCCTCGAACCGCTCTCCGACGGCCTCCCCGCGCTCGTGGACGTGGCCGCCGACCTCTCCTGCCCGTGGCTCGGAATCTTCAAGGACGGGGACTCGGAAGAAGTGAGCAAGCTTCGTGATGCTGTGATCAGCTCCGAAACCGCGTCAGATCTGGTCAGGTTCAACGTTTCGAGTGACGAAGCATGGTCTCGTGCGTTGAACTGGTTTGACGCTCACATGAGGTAAGGGTCTTTCCGGCGGATTGGAACCGAACCGTCGGTTGGGTACATCTAAGGAGTGCTTCGGACGGCTGACTGGGTGTAGCTGCGAGTAACGCCCAGTGCTGCGGTGACGAGTTATGCAGTGCAGGGGGTTGTGAGTGATGGCTGAAGGCACTGGGACAGGCACGACTGGTGGCACGACCACTGGCGCTCCACCGGTGACACCCGACGTGACCACGTCGGTCACCGCGCCGATCACGGCTGAACAGCTGGCGGCGGCGAAACCCGTTCTCCAGCAGCAGATGCTGGTGGACAAGGCCGAGGCGAGCAACGCCGCGGCCAAGCTCGACCAGGCGGCCGACAGCGGCAAGCTGACGCTCGACGTCGACGCCGCCGACGCGCTCATCAAGGCGGTCGACGCCGCGCGCGACCAGGTCATGGACCTGTGGAAGCGCGCGACCGACCAGCTCGCCACACCGCTGCAACTGGGGGAGAACCCGGTCGCCAAGGCGATCAGCGCGCGGTTCGCCGACCTGGCCGTCGGTGAAGACTCCGGCGCCGCCAAGGCGCTGCTGGACCTCTTCAAGGTCCTCGACGACATCAGCAACGCGCTCAGCCGCAACCGCGACACCATCCGCGATGCCGACGAAGAAGCCGAACGGTCCATGAAGAACGCCGGGGGGTCGTGGTGAGCCACGGAGGGCACGGGAACAAGGGCAACGGCAACCACGGCCAGGACAACAGAGGCGACGACCGCGGCCACGGCGGCGACAAGGACGGCGGGTACGACCGGAGCGACCTGCACGAGCCCGTCGACTGGATGACGTACACGCACGAGCAGCTCTACAACATGGTGCACACGGGCGTGAACCTCGCCGGTGCCCAGGCCGCCGCCACGAACTGGCAGAAGATCGGCGAGGACATCGCCGGCGTGCGGACGAACCTGCTCAAGGCCGTCGAGGACTCGTCGGTCGGCTGGGACAGCGAGTCCGCCCGGCTCGCGCGCGACGGCCTGACCGAGGTCACCAACTGGGTCGACGACACGGCGAACTACGCCGTCAAGGTGTCGGCCGCGATCACCACCGAGACCAGCAACGTCGAGGCCGCGCGCGCCGCGATGCCGCCGCCTCCCGCCGCCCCCCAGCCGCCGGTGCCCACGGACGCCGCGCTCGTGAACCGGGCGGTCCTGCAGGACCGGCTCACCCAGGTCGACGGCTTCGGCGCGTTGCAGAACGAGCGCGTGCTCGTGCAGCAGCCCCAGACCGATTTCGCGGGCTTCGAGACCATCGGCACCAGCCCCGTCGACACTCTCGCGGCCAACGACGCCTCGCACCGTCTCGCAGCGGACGTGATGGCGACGTTCCAGAAGAACTCGGCCGCGGTCGACCAGACCGTGCCCCAGCAGTTCACGCCCCCGGTCAACCCGATCAACCCGACGCCGACCGGCGGCGACCTCACCAACCGCTCGCACACCGGTGGCACGCCGGACGGCGGCGCGGGCGGTGCCGGTGGTGCTCCCGTCGCGACCAGCGGCGCGCAGAACCAGAACCGCGGCACCACGAACGCCTCCTCGCGCTTCGGCGGCGGTGGAGGTGGCGGTGGCGGCGGCCGCGGTGGCGCCGGAGGGTTCGGCGGCTTCGGCGGCGGCATGGCCCGTCCGTTCGGCTCCGGCAACCAGAGCGGTTCCGGTGGCGGCGGTGCCGGTGGTGGCGTCTCCGGCGGCAACGTCGCCGGCGTGAACGACGGTGCGCGCGGTGGCGGCGCCGGTGGTGCCGCGGCGGCAGCCTCGGCCGCGCCCGGCAACACGACCAAGGCGTTCCAGAACCCGCTCGCGATGGGTGGCGCGCCGATGGCCGGTGCCCCCGCGGCAGGCGGCGGTCAGAACGACTCCAAGGAACACAAGACGGCGAGCTACCTGGAAGAGGACGACAACGTCTTCGGCCTGGACCGCAAGGCGGCCCCGCCGGTGATCGGTCAGTGACCCAGCGCCAGTTCACGGTGAGCTCGCAGGAGTTCTTCCTGCTGTGGCAAGCCGTGCACGGCGAGGACCGCGTCGTGCCGCTCGGAACGCCCCACGTCGGGGCGACCCGGGCGGCGCGGCAGCGCCTCGTCGAAGCGAGTTCGCAGTCCCTTCAGGCCCGCCGCCTCGGCACGATCCAGCGCCCTGACCCGGACCTTCGCGCCCTGGTCAGCGGCCTCGGCGAGTTCGACCGCGCGCTCGAGATCGCGTACTTCAAGGGCGCCGAACTGGCCCGCGGCATCGCGTGCGCGGGCTGGGGCGGTGCCTTCGCCGCCCGCGTGAACGGCGAGGTGCACCTCTACCCGTTCCACCCGACCTCGCTGGCCTCGGCCACGGTGTCGTCGCTGCCGGGCCTCGCGCCGGGCTCCGGCCGTGCCGTGAACGTGCGCTGGGACGACTACGTCCGCGCGGGCAGGGCGGGGGAGCAGGAGGGCAAGCAGGCGTTCCTGGACGTCCTGCGCGACGCCGGCATCCGCGAGCCGGAGGCGCACAACCTCATGCGGATCGTCACGTCCCGCATCGGCGGCGGCGAACTGGGCCTGACCGCCCGCAACCGCGACGGCGTGCCCCGCCCGACCGGCCGTTCGGTCTCGTGGCTCGACACGCGCGAGGGCCGCTACCTCCTGCGCAAGCAGGACGGCTGGCTGGTGCTGGCCCCCGCCGACGCCGCGCGCCTCACGAGCGCGGTCGACGAGCTGATCTCGGCAGGTTAGAACCACACAGGCGGGCTACCGCAAGTCCGTCAATCACACATGGACGTTCCGTTGTGCCTGGGTTAGACATGGGGCATGACCGACACCGACGTCGAACTGCTGTGGCGCCCGGACCCCACGAGGGACAACGGGATGACCGAGTTCCGCTCCTGGCTCGCGGACCGCGGTCACGACTTCCCCGACTACGAGTCGCTGTGGGAGTGGTCCGTCTCCGACCTCGAGGGGTTCTGGGGCGCCATAGCCGCGTACTTCGACGTTCAGTTCCACGCGGGGTACGAGCGCGTCCTGGGGTCCGCGGAGATGCCTGGTGCCCAGTGGTTCCCCGGCGCGACGCTGAACTACGCCGAGCACGCGCTGCGCCGCGGAGCCGACGACGACCTCGCCGTGATCTTCCATCGTGAAGACGGCGTCGCTTCTTCTTTGACGTTCGGTGCGTTGCGTGCGCGCGTGGCCGCTTTCCGGGCCGCGTTGGCCTCCCTGGGCGTCTCGCAGGGCGACCGGGTGGTGGCACTCGTCCCGAACGCCCCCGAGGCCCTCATCGCGTTCCTGGCGGCCGCGTCCCTCGGTGCCACGTGGTCGTCCTGCTCGCCGGACTTCGGCGCCCGCGCCGTGGCCGACCGCTTCACCCAGATCGAGCCGGCGGTGTTCGTCGCGGTCTCCGGCTACGTCTACAACGGACGGTCCTTCGACACCCGCCCGGTGGTCGAGGAGATCCGCGCGCAACTGCCCGGCCTGCGCGCCACGGTCCTGATCGACTACCTGGACAACGGCTCGACGCTGCCCGACACCCTGTCGTTCTCGGAACTGGTCGCGGCCAACGAGGGCGCGCCGCTCGAGTTCACGCCGGTGCCGTTCGACCACCCGCTGTGGGTGCTCTACTCGTCCGGCACCACGGGCCTGCCCAAGGGAATCGTGCAGGGCCACGGCGGCATCGTGCTCGAACACCTCAAGATGCTCGGCCTGCACGGCGACCTGGGCCCCGGCGACCGCTTCTTCTGGTTCACCACCACCGGCTGGATGATGTGGAACTACCTGGTGGGCGGCCTGCTCGTCGGGACCACGATCGTCCTGTTCGACGGCAGCCCCGCTTACCCGTCGCTGAACGCGTTGTGGCACCTGGCAGAGCAGCACCGCGTGACGTACTTCGGCACCTCGGCCCCGTACGTCCAGTCGTGTCTGAAGGAAGGCCTCAACCCGTCGGAGACCTACGACCTGACGGGCCTGCGCGTCGTCGGCTCGACCGGCGCACCCCTGACCCCCGAGGGCTTCCGCTGGATCGCCTCCGCCGTCGGCAAGGACGTCCAGATCGCGTCGGTCTCCGGCGGCACCGACCTCTGCACCGCCTTCGTGGCGGCGTCCCCCGACCGCCCGGTCTGGCTCGGCGAACTCTCCTGCCGCGCCCTGGGCGCCGCCGTCGAGGCCTACGACGAGGCGGGCAACGCCCTGGAGGACGCCGTCGGCGAGCTCGTGATCACGAAGCCGATGCCGTCCATGCCGGTCTTCTTCTGGGGCGACGACGACGGCTCGCGCCTGCGCGACGCGTACTTCGACACATATCCCGGAATCTGGCGCCACGGCGACTGGATCCGCATCACGCCACGGGGTTCGGCGGTGATCTACGGCCGCTCCGACTCGACCCTGAACCGCGGCGGCGTCCGCATGGGCACCTCGGAGTTCTACCGCGTGGTCGAGTCCGTCGACGGTGTCGCCGACTCCCTCGTGATCGACACCTCGGGCGTCACCGAGGGCGAGCTCCTGTGCTTCGTCGTCCTGGACGGCGTCTCGTTGTCCGACGTGGAACCGTTGCTGCGCAAGGAACTGCGGGCCTCCCTTTCCCCTCGCCACGTCCCGAACCGCTTCGTGGCCGTCAGCGAGATCCCCCGCACGCTGAACGGCAAGAAGTGCGAGGTCCCGGTCAAGAAGATCCTCGCCGGCGTGGACCCGGACCGGGCCGTCAGCAGGGGCGCGCTGCGCAATCCGGAGTCCCTCCGGCCGTTCCTGGAAATCGCCTCGGAATGATCTAGGTCACTCGGGCCGCGCCGACCAGGCCTTTTACGCCCCTCTCCGACCCTCAGGACGTGCTCTGACCAGCGCGTTCAGGGTTAGGAGGGGGGCGTTTTGCAACTCGGTTGAGGACCTGTGTAACCTATGTCCCGTGGCCAAGGATGGTCCCGGGAGGCTTCGCCTAGTCTGGTCTATGGCGCCGCACTGCTAATGCGGTTTGGGGTAACCCCCCATCCCGGGTTCAAATCCCGGAGCCTCCGCAAGGCCGAGCCTCTAGGGGATCGGTTACAATTGAATAGCCTGCGCTCGTAGCTCAACGGATAGAGCATCTGACTACGGATCAGAAGGTTACAGGTTCGAATCCTGTCGAGCGCGCTCCACAAAGCCCCAGTCGGACTTCGGTCCCGCTGGGGCTTTGTCGTGTGCATCATTTTCGTTGGTGATCCGGGAATGTTCCCCGGATCACCTCACGGCGAAGTCAGGGCAACCGGATCGCGTCGCGGTGCCGCAGGCCGGTTTCGTGCAGCCGGCGGGTGGCGTCGTCGTCGATGCTGATCCTCCTGATCGACCCCTCGGCGGTGCCCCCGGTCACGAAGACGAGGAGCAACAACGGGAACAGCACGGTGCGCACGAGCATGGCCCAGCACGCCGAGGCGCCGATCCGCCCGCCGTTCGTGGCGCGAACGAGGCGGGTCCCGGTGAGCGCCGCACCGACCGCTCGCCCGTTGCCGAAGAACAGGCCGTATACGAGCGGCGTGCCGATCAGCAGGCCGAGCACGATCAGAGCCGCCGCGCTGTCGGAGACCGGGTCGGTGCGGGTGGCGAGCGCGAACGCGACGAAGCCGGCACCCGCGAAGAGGAGGTAGGTGACGAAGTCCGCGAGCCAGGCCAGCAGCCGCCTCCACCCGCCCGCCGTCACGTAGAGGGTCCCGTCGTCGAACGTGTCGACTCGTTTCGCGATCGTCGGGCCGAAGGCCTGCTCGACGTGCTGCCTGGCGATGTCCAGCCGGGTCGGTCGGCCGGAGCCGGCGACGGTCATCTGCGCACTCCCCGCGGTGTCAGAACACGAAGATCCAAAGTAGCGGACCCGCCTTCGCGGCGATGTGGGTCGATCACCCCCTTGACGGAGCGGGAGGTCCCGTGATCAGCGGCCGGGATCGTGGACAACTGGTTGAACCGGCTACTACGTTGAGCCGTGCCGGTGCTGGTCGACTTCGGTGTGGCCGACGAGTTCTCCCTGGCCTTCCGACGAGCGACCGCGAGCTCAACACGAAAGGCCGGATTTGGTGAACACCTCCGTCGAGCAACAGGTCCGCGAGTACTACAACCACGCAGGGCCCGCCTACCACGCGCTCATGGGGCAGTTCTGGCACCACGGCGACCTGGCGGCCGAGCAAGCGGGCCTGTCACCCGAGGACGCGGCGAAGGCGTTGGCGCGCAGGCAGGTCGACGCGGCCGGGCTGCGGCCCGGCGGGACCGGGCTCGACTTCGGCAGCGGAGTCGGCGGCACGGCGGTCTACATGGCCGAGATCGCCGGCGCGAACGTCGTCGGGATCTCCAACAACGAGTGGCTCTCCGCGCAGGCGCGGAAGTACGCGGCCGAGCAGGGGCTGGCCGATCGGGCCGCGTTCCTCACGGTCGGCGACGAGGACTACAAGTCGCTCATCGCGTGGCCCGACGGGTCGCTCGACATGGTCAGCTTCTACGAGTCGGTGTGCCACCTCCCGGACAAGGCGGCCTTCTTCGCGGCGGCGTTCCGGGTGCTCAAGCCCGGTGCGGCACTGGTCGGCGTCGACTGGATCCGGCGGCCGTTCGGTGACCACCAGACCGAGGAGCAGATCGCGCCGTTCATCGGACCGGTGGAGGAGGTCATCTCCATCCCGCGGCTCGGGACGCTCGACGAGTACCGCGAGATGATGTCGGCCTCCGGGTTCATCATCGAGGCCTCCGAGGACCTCTACCCGGACGTCGAGTGCTGGGGCAGCACGCCTCCCGACGACGGCCAGGGCTGGGGCGAGTACTCCGGTGAGCAGGAGGGCGTGATCCACGACGGCAAGCGCGTGCTCGACGCCGCCCGTGCCGCCGGTGTGTTCTCCGTCGCGCGGTGGGTCGCGCGCAAGCCGGGCTGACGAACGGCCGAGCCCCCTCGGTCTCGGCCGAGGGGGTGTCGGAAGGTGACGCACGCCTGATCTCCGGGCAGAGTGGCGGCGTGGAGCAGCGGGAGATCATGCAGCGGGCGCTCGGCGTCCTCACCCTCAGCTACGACGGCGCCGGTTCCAACGACTACCTGCGCATGGCCCTCAAGTCGTTGCAGGAGGGCGTGTTCAGCTACGAGGTCAAGGTCGACGGCGAGCTGAACGAGGCCGGCGCCCAGGCCCTCAAGCAGGCGATGGACCAGGTGTTGTCGCAGTTCGGCTGGTTCACCGCGGGGCTGCTCTACGCCTTCCACGGGGTCGCGCAGGCGTACGAGAACGACTACGAGGACGCCGACGTGCAGGAGATCCTCCGGCAGCTCGCGCTCAGGCTCGCCGACTGACGAGCTCCGCGCGGACGCCGTCGGAGAACGGCGTCCACGCCTGCACCGCCCACGGCCCGAACCGCAGGTCCGTCAGGGCCACGCAGGCCGCGGAGATCTCCGGGTCGACCCACAGGAACGTGCCGGACTGGCCGAAGTGGCCGAAGGTCCGGGGCGAATGGGAGTTCCCCGTCCAGTGCGGCGACTTCGAGTCGCGGATTTCGAAGCCGAGCCCCCAGTCGTTCGGCTTCTGCATGCCGTAACCGGGCAGCACGCCGTTCAACCCCGGAAAGACGACAGTCGTCGCCTCGCGCACCAGCTCGACGGAGACGAGCTTGGGCGACAGCAGTTCAAGGGCGAACAACGCCAGGTCAGCGGCACTGGACTCGGCGCCGGCGCCCGCCGAGCCGACCAATGCCGAGGAATTCATCCCCAACGGCGCGAAAACGGCCTCGTGCAGATAGGTGGCGAACGGCATTTCGCACGCCTCGCCCACGAAGGACGCCAGGACGTCGAATCCCGCGTTCGAGTAGATCCGGCGCGTGCCCGGCGCGGCCTGCACCTCGGGCTTGTCGAACGCGTAACCGGCGGTGTGCGCGATCAGGTGCCGCACCGTCGACCCCTCGGGGCCGGCGGGCTGGTCCCACTCGACCGCGCCCTCCTCGACGGCCACCAGGACCGCGTACGACGTCAGCAGCTTCGTCACCGACGCGAGCGGGAACACGCGCTGCTGATCGCCCAGTGAACCCACGACGGCACCATCGGCGACGACGGCCACCGCCACGTTCTCGACAGGCCAGGACGCCGCTACTTCCACGCTCCGCATAGGACGCACGTTAACGTCAGGGGGTGACAGTCCGGGAACTGATCGTCCTGGGAACGGCCAGCCAGGTCCCGACCCGCCAGCGCAACCACAACGGCTATCTGCTCAGGTGGGACGGCGAGGGCCTCCTGTTCGACCCCGGTGACGGCAGCCAGCGGCAGCTCCTGCGGTCCGGCGCGGCTGCGAGCGACATCACCCGGATCTGCATCACCCACTTCCACGGCGACCACTGCCTGGGCGTGCCCGGCATCGTCCAGCGGATCAGCCTCGACCGGGTCCCGCACACCGTCCACGCCCACTACCCGCGCTCGGGCGCGCACTTCTTCGAACGCCTCCGGTACGCCAGCGCGTTCTACGACGCCGCCGACGTCCAGGAGGTGCCGGTCGAAGGGGACGGGGTGATCGCCACCGGCAGGTTCGGCCGGCTCGAGGCCTTCGCGCTCGACCACGGCATCGACAGCGTCGGCTACCGCCTGGTCGAACCGGACGGCCACCGCATGCTCCCCGAGAAGCTGAGGGAACACGGCATCCAGGGCCCGCAGGTCCGCGTCCTGCAGGCCGAGGGCGAGCTCGGCGGCGTCAAGCTCGCGGACGTCAGCGAGCCCCGCAAGGGGCAGCGGTTCGCGTTCGTCATGGACACGAGGCTCTGCGACAACGTCTTCGAGCTCGCCGACAACGCGGACATGCTCGTGATCGAGTCGACCTACCTCGCCCGCGACACGAAGCTCGCCGGCGACCACGGCCACCTCACCGCCCAGCAGGCCGCCCGCGTGGCGAAGGACTGCCGCGTCCGCAAGCTCGTCCTCACGCACTTCTCCCAGCGCTACGAGGACCCGGCCGAGTTCCACGCCGAGGCCGCCGCCGAGTTCGACGGCGAGATCGTCATCGCGAAGGACCTCGACCGGGTGCCGGTGCCGAAGCGCGCCACTGGTCCCTGACGATCTCCTTCAACGCCGACGAGCGGGGCTCCCAGCCCAGCGCCCGCAGGCGTGACGCGTCGGCCCGCAGCGAGGGGATCTCACCGGGGACGGCGGGCTTCCAGCTCACGTCCACGGCCCGTCCCGTCACGGCCGCCACGGCGTCCAGCACGTCCCGCACCGAGGCGGGCGTGCAGCCGACGTTGTAGACCGACGACGTGCCCACCTCGCAGGCCTCCAGAGCCACGACGAAGGCAGCAGCAACGTCGCGTACGTGCACGAAGTCGCGCACGGCCGTGCCGTCGCCGTAGACCTCCATCCCGGGCACGGTCCCGGCGGCGCACGCCACGGCCCGCGTGATCACCCGAGTGGTGTCCGTGTCACCACCTCCAGCGACGTTGAACAAACGCAGAGTGGTCGACCCGACCTGTCCGGACCGCGCCGCCCACGTCACCAGGTCCTCCGCGGCGGCCTTGGAGGCGGCGTACGGGGAGGTGGGCTCGCGGACGGACTCCTCGGTCAGCGGGGCGTCCGAGGGCCGGTAGACGGTCCCAGTCGAGGCGAGCAGGAATCGTTGGCCCTCAAGAGCTTTCAGGAGGTTCAGAGTTCCGCCGACGTTCGTCTCGTAGTAGGCGAGCGGATCGACGAAGGACTCGCGGACGCGGGCCGCGGCGGCCAGGTGGATGACGGCGTCCACGTCCGGCAACTCGAACGGCTCGGAGAGCCGCTGACGGAACGGAACCGGTTCATGACCGTGAACCCGCAGCTCACGCATCACGGCGCTGCCGACATAGCCAGTGGCGCCGGTCACCAGAACTCGCACAAGTTGACCCTAAAGGTTGACGCGGGCTGCGCCGATAACCCACAAGTGAGTTATCCCCATCGCGCTGTGCACACAAGCATCGCCGGGCTCCTGCACGACCACGCGGTGCACGAGTTCAAGCGGCAGGAGTTCCTGCGCAACGTGGCCGACATCGTGGGTGCCGCACCCGCGCCCCAGCCGGCCGAGATCACGGCGCCGCTGCCGTCGATCAACCCGAAGCGCGCCTTCCTCAACCGCGTCGACCAGGTCCTCAGGGACGCGGCCCGCTCCCTCTGAGCAGGCACTTCACCGAGAGATCCACTTGCTCGCGGGCTTGAGCCGACAGGCCCGTCGCAAGATTCATCCGGCCGTTGCCGGACCGTGCTTCGACACACATACCGGGTGCATCTACGCTCTGCGTCACCCGGCACTCGCCGGTCACGTCCTCCGCTTCTCTTAAGCGAGTTTTCGGCGATGAATCATGTCCTCTCCGCGCTCAACGAGCGCCTCGGCAGGTTGTTCGGTGATCGGCTGGTAGTTCTGGCCGGTGGCACGCGTCTGGCCAAGCGAGCGCAGGAGCTCCATGCGCTCGGCGCCCGCCATACGCTCGTGCTCGATACCGACGATCATGCGCCGCTACATGATTCGGAGATCGCCCGCTGGGTGTCGCTCGGCATCAAGGGCGGCTTCGTCGCCGTTGAACAGCGCCGCCTGGGCAAGCTGCTGACGAAGCCGAGCGCCGAGGTCAGGGCGATCCTGCGCGACTTCGACGCGCAGCGCGAAGCGGTCGTGATCAGCACGCCGTACAACGAGATCGGCGACTTCCAGGGCCGCCCGGTGCTCAACGCCCGGCAGCACGACTGGGTCGAGCTCGAGAACAAGACCACGATCGACGCGCTCTGGGACGAGCTCTCGGCCCGCCGCGCGCCCGCGATGGTGTTCGACCTCGACTTCGAACGCCTCTGGGGCGCCTCGGAGATCCTGGACCGCGGCGCGGGCGTCGTCTGGTCCGGTGACGGACCCGCGATCAACGGCGGCGCGAACTTCGTGCGCCGCGTGCGGTCCTACGAGGAGGCCAAGGAGGCCTTCGACGTGCTCGCGCCCAAGTGCGAGCAGGTCCGCGTCATGCCGTTCCTCGAGGGCATCCCGGTGAGCGTGCACGGCATCGTCTTCCCGGACGGCACGGCCGTGCTGCGTCCGATCGAGATGGTCGTGCCGCGCCGCCAGGGCCAGGCCAAGTTCCTCTACGCGGGCTGCGCGTCGTTCTACGACCCGCCCGTGTGGATCCGCGACGAGATGCGCAACCTGGCCCGCCGCGTCGGCGAGCACCTGCGCGGCACCGTCGGCTACCGCGGCACGTTCACGCTGGACGGCATCGCGACCGAGGACGGCTTCCTGCCGACCGAGATCAACACCCGCTACGGCGGCGCGATGGTGTGCTTCGAGGACGCCGTCCCGACGCTGCCGCTCGCGCTGGTCCAGGTCGCCCTCGTGGCGGGCTGGGACCTGGGCATCTCCTCGATGGAGTTCGAGGAGCTCGTCCTGCAGGCCGCGGACAACCACCGCGCCGGTGCCGTGGGCGCCAACGTGCGCGCCGTGCAGCCGACCGAAGTGGACGAACGCCGGGTGATCTTCACCGGCTGGGCCTGCCGCCTCGCGCACGCCGACGAGCCCGCGCACGCCACGCTGCGGCTGAGCCCGTCGCCCATCGGCGGCCGCCTCGACCTCGACCTGCACCGCGAGAACATGCCCGTGGGCGCGCCGGTGGCCGCGCTGACGGTCGCCGCGTTCGCGCTGGCGGACCAGGAGTGGGGGACGGGCCTCGGCGCCCTGGAGCCCGCGATCGCGGTCGAGGACGTCGTTCCGGTGGAGGAGTCCTTCGAAGAGGCCGTCACGGCCTGAGCGGACCTACCAGGCGCCCTCGTCGCCGTACGCGGAGACGAGGGCGAACCGGTAGCCCATCAGGGCGGCGGTGATCTCACGGGGCTGGTGCGCGGGCCGCACCAGCCCTTCGCCGAGCACCTTGGGCACCTCGACGCCGAGCAGCTCGGGCGAGCCCTTCAGCAGCGCCACGGCGATCTCGGCGGCGTCCGCGAGCATCTCCTCGCCCGGCAGGTCGATCATGTCGGTCATCAGGCCGTGCACGAACGACGGCAGCTTGTCCGGCACCGCGCAGGCCAGGGCCACGAGGCATGCGACCCGTTCGGACGCCAGCGCCTCGAAGATCTTCGGCGCGCCCTGGGCGACGGCGTGCCGCGTCTGCGTGAGCCAGTCCGGAGCCGTGCGGGGCAGCTCGCGGCCGAGGGCGTTCCACCGGCGGTGCGTGCGCCGTCCGTCCTCCGTGAAGCCCTTGCCCGCCAACGCCATGGCGGCCAGCAGGAAGATGACGCGGTCCCGCACGTCGCCCGCGACCTTGTAGGACGCCCCCAGCTCCACCAGGAACGGCACGGCGCAGAACGAGGCCTCGGACACCGTGTCGTCGGTCAGAAGACGCTCAGCGAGCTGTGAGAGCGCGTTCTGGCGCACGTCCCCGCTCGGGTCCACCAGGTCGCGCAGCAGACGGGGCACCCGACCGGCGCCACCCCGGCCGTCGTAAACCTCGGCCCAGGAAATCCTGTCGAGTCCGCGCAACGGGTCAGGCCGTTGCCAGGCGCGCGGCAGCTCCATAGGCGGGAAAGGTACGGGATGTCACGGAAAGGTCCTCGGAGCCTCGCCCGTACGATCTCGCCGTGTCCTTCTCGGTGGCCGACATCTTCTCGGGTGCGGGCGGCATGAGTTACGGCTTCCACGCCCACCGCGACTTCCGGGTGGTCGGTGCCGCCGACGCGCAGATCGGAAAGCCCAGCTCCAAGCTGGGCTCCTTGCGCTGCAACGACACCTACCGCGCGAACATCGGCGTCGACCCGCTGGAGGTCGACCTCGCGAAGGTCTCGCCCGCGGCGTTGCGCGAGGTGTGGGGCCTGCGGCGCGGTGAGCTCGACGTGCTGCTGGCGTGCCCGCCGTGCTCGGGCTTCAGCCGCATCACCTCGCAGAACCACCTGCGCGACGACCCGCGCAACTCCCTCGTCGGCCGGATCGCGGTGTACGCGCAGGAGCTGCGCCCCAAGGTCGTGCTGATGGAGAACGCCCGCGAGCTCGTCAAGGGCAAGCAGCGCCACCACTTCGACAGCCTCGCCGAGGAGCTCACCCGGATCGGGTACTCCGTCTGGGGCGGCACGCACATGCTCTCGAGGTTCGGCCTGCCGCAGCTGCGCGAGCGGACCCTGATGGTCGCGGTGGACGGCGGCCTGCCGCTGCTCACGCTGGACGACCTGTGGGAGGGCAGGGTCATCCGGCCGTCTGCGATCACGGTCCGGCGCGCCATCGGCAAACTCCCGGTCGTGGCGGCCGGCGTCGCCGACGCCGAGGACCCCATTCACGTCTCGCCCACCTTTTCCCAGGACCGCAGTCTCGAAAGAATGCGCGCGATTCCTGCGAACGGCGGATCGTGGGCTGATCTGCTCCGCTCACCGGCGACCGCGGAGTTGTTGAATCCGGCACAACGCAAGATCGTCGAGCAGCAGAACTGGGGTTCGCACCCCGATGTCTACGGCCGCATGTGGTGGGACGAACCGGCCAGAACCATCAAGCGGGAATGCGGGCACGTCGGCAACGGGCGATATGCCCATCCCGTCCAGCACCGGCTCTGCACGGTGCGTGAGATGGCGCTCCTGCAAGGGTTTCCGCGCCAGTTCCGGTTCGACGTCTCGATTCTCGGGAACGCCTACCGCCATGTGGGTGACGCAGTTCCGCCGCTCATCGCCTACCAGTTGGCCGGGCTGACCAAGTGGATTCTCACCGGTCACCGCCCCGAGCCCAGGGAGATGTGCCTGCGCGGCACTTCACTGCGTCCGGGAGACATTCGGCCGGTGGAAGTGGCCGAAATGGTGGCCTAGGTCTCCCAAGACCTTTGAACCGCCGGTGCCGATCATCCGTAGCGGTACGCCGCTATTGATAACTGTTCGGCAACGAAATTATCGTCACCTGACAAATCCAATGCATCGCGGCCCTATCCATTGTGGACACCGCAGGTGTGTTTGTGCTGATCACGCATAGTGGGTGATGGGGGCCTCACCTCACTCATACGTGTGTCACCCCATCGGATAGCGTCCCGCTCGCTTCCTGTCGGTTCAGTGTCGATGACGACGTGCCGACCGTCCCGACGGATGACTGACTTCCCGCCGCGTTCGGGCTAACTTCAGTGAGCAAGAGGAGACCCATGGCTTCCCGGTTCAGGATCGGCGCCGCGCTGCTCGGAGCAGTCGCCGCCCTCACCTTCTCGACCCTGCCGGCCCACGCCGAAGTGAAGATCAAGCGGATCGACGAGGGCGAGTCCGGTCACGCCGTCTTCCTGAAGCCGGCCAAGGCAACGGACAAGCCGGTCCGGCAGGACACCTCGGTGATGGCGCTGCAGATCGACGACGACAAGAACGGGACCACCAAGGTCCACACGTACTGCGTCGAGCTGCCGACCCCGCTGAAGAAGGGCGACGTCCTCAAGGAGGTGCCGTGGGACAAGCACCCGAACCCGAACACCAAGTTCAAGGAGAACTCGGGCAAGGTGCTCTGGATCCTCAAGAACTCCTACCCGGCGCAGTCGGTCAAGGCGGTCAACGACGCCTTCAAGATCCCGAACCTGGAGAAGAAGGACATCATCGCCGCCACCCAGGCCGCGATCTGGCACTTCTCCGACGGCGCGGAGCTCGCTGACACCAAGGAGAACGACGGCGAGGCCGTCGCGCTGTACAAGCGCTTCATCGCCGACGCCAAGCCCGAGGCCGAGCCGAAGCCGACCCTCGTGATCGAGCCCGAGTCGAAGTCCGGCAAGTCCGGCGAGAAGATCGGCCCGTTCAAGGTCACGACCACGGCCTCCGAGGTCAAGCTGACCGCGAACCTCCCCGAGGGCGTCACCATCACCGACGCGCAGGGCAACCCGCTCGCGGTGCAGAAGAAGGGCGACAACCTCGCCGTTCAGGGCACGGGTGACAAGGTCTCCGAGTTCTTCGTGAACGTTCCGAAGGACGCGAAGGACGGCGAGGCCACCTTCAAGCTCTCCGCCGAGGCCACGCTGTCCGAGGGCCGCCTGTTCATCGCCAAGGACAAGGCGTCCGCCGGTGACGACGGTGTCGCCCAGACGCTCGTCGTCGCGCAGCCGCAGAAGGTCAAGGTCGAGAAGGAGGCCAAGGCCGACTGGAAGCTCGGCACCGTGCCGACCCAGCCGACCACGACCACCACCACGGCCACGACCACCACGACCCCGGAGACCACCACTCCGGCCACGTCGACCACCCCGCTCAACCCGGCTCCGGGTGGCGGTGAGGACAACCTGGCCTCGACCGGTGCGTCGATCCTGTGGCCGCTGCTCGGCGGTCTGGTCCTCGTCGGCGGCGGTGCGGCCGCGCTGTTCGTGGTCCGTCGCAAGAAGGCCGGCGCCTGACAGCCCGGTCCCACTGACGAACGCCCCCTGGTTCCGCGCCGGAGCAGGGGGCGTTTGCCTTTTCTCCCAGGGACTTACCGGCGGCTGAAGCCCGCCACGTAGATGTCGCCGTCGGCGACCGCGACATCCCGGTCGGACGACGCCCCGGAGAAGATCGCGCGGGCCGGGTCGCGGAAGTTCTCCACGACCTCGACGCGCTGCACCGGCTTGGCCGTCGGGATCACGGTCTCCGGAGACCAGAAACGGCCCAGCCGCACCAGGTACGTGTTCACGTTCGGCTTGCCGTCCTCGGTCGCGTACACGCGCCACGTCAGCAGGTCCACGGGCTCGACCTCACGGGTGCGCAGGCCGCGGGCGACCTCCTTGGTCTCCCACCCGCGACCGTTCCACGTGGACAGGTAGTTGCGCAGCGGGCCGCCGGCCTCGTCGCCCATGAACCACAACAGGAACGGCCGCCCGAGCGTCGTGCCGACCTGCTGGATGTAGTCGGGCGACTTGACGTTGTTCGGCAGGGTCAGCGGGGTCTCCGCCACCTTGAGGTGCTTCTCCTGGTCGGCGTCGTCGATCTGGGTGCCCAGGTCCTTGCCCGACGCCGAGTAGAAGTGCCGGTTCTGCGGGTCGAACCACGTGTAGTAGATGTTGCGGTGGTAGCGGTCGTGCTTGTTGCCCTCGGGACCACCGCCCGCGAGCGTGTAGACGATCCGCACGCGGCCGTTGTCCTCCTGGCGGAGCTGGCCGATGTAGATCTCGTTCATGTTGTCCGCGCGCGAGGTCGAGCCGATCGCGAACCGGTCCCCGGTGAGTTCCGTGGAGGTCTTCCACGTCCTGCCGTTGTCCTTGGACACCACGTAGAGCATCGGACGCGTGTCCGTGGGCGTGGTGCCGTCGAGGTCGCGGGTCGTCTCGCGGTAGAACACGTAGATCGTGCCGTCGCGCGTGACGAACGGCATCGGGTACGTGGCCGCGTTCTTCGAGATCAGCGTCTCCTCCCAGACGCCGTCCGCCGAGTGCGGCCGGGGCGAACGGGACATGCGCAGCTCGACGTTGTGCATGCCGCGGAAGATCAGCAGGTGCCCGTCCCGTGCCTGGACCATGGTCGGGTAGTTGTGCGCGTCCGAGGCGCCGTCCGCGATCCGGTTCGGACTGGACCAGGTGGACTCGCGGTGGTCGTACGACTGGACGTAACTGTCCTCGTACTGACCGGCCCAAGAGATGAAAGTCTTGCCGACTTTCCGGTCGTACACCCCTCCGGCGACCGGGCGCCGGTCACTGCGTGCCGCGACGCTCTGCGCCGTGGTCGTCACCGCGAACCCCGCTTTCCCCTGAACGTCGGCCGTGGCGTTGGCCGAAGGGACTGCGACGAGCGGAAACAGCAGTACTGCGGACATAACTCCACGCAGGAGCCGTGTCATCTGGCGTTCCTCCTGGTTCTGACCGCGACGGCGGCCGACCAGGCGGCGGTAGCGACATCTTCGTTGTCACCGAGCCGACTTGTCCAGGCGCAGTTAGCGTGATCGCGGCTATCAACACGCGGGGCCCGCTCGGGTACCCTGCGTCAGGGACGAAGGAGCACCAGATGAACTTCGACGAGATCAAGAACAAGGCCCTGGACCTCGCTGAGCAGAACCACGAGAAGGTCGACCAGGGCATCGACGCCGCGGCGGACTTCGTCGCAGGCAAGTTCGGTCACGAAGAGCAGGTCGACTCGGTTGCCGAGAAGATCAAGGACATCCTTCCAGGTGGATGAGTGAACTCCTTCAACGCCACTGACGCGGGGCGGGTCACCTCAGGTGGGGAGACCCGCTCTCCTTCTGCCCGCAGGCCAGAGATGATCACCTGGCAGGGCCTCCACGAGCCACGGCTCGAACAGGTCCGCCTGCTGCTGTCGAACGACCAGCGCCTGCGCGCCACCGGTCGTCTCGTCGCGGCAGGCCCCGAGGAGCAGTTCAACGCCTCCTTCGAGGTCTCCGTGGGCGAGAGCGGCCAGGTCAACCGCCTGCTCCTGCGCACGGCGACGGTGCTCGAGGAGCGCCAGTGCTCGCTGTCGCGCACCGAGGACGGCGCCTGGCTCGTCGACCACGGCCAGGGCAGCAAGCGCGAGACCTTCAACGGCGCACTCGACGTGGACGTCCAGTTCGCCGTGCTGTTCAACGCCATCCCGATCCGGCGCCTGGGCCTGCACCGCGAGGCCTCCGAGCACACGCTCCCCGTCGTGCGCGTGTCGCTGCCCGATCTGTCGGTTCGCGCCGTCACCCACACCTACAAGACCGTGTCCGTCGGCGACGACGTCTCCGTGGTGCGGTTCAAGAGCGGCGGGTTCGACCAGAACATCAAGGTCGACGCCAACGGCCTGGTGGTCGACTACCCGCTGATCTCGAAGCGGATTTAGAGCAGCTCCAAGAAGTACTTCCTTCGTGGCGAGTCGCGCTCGGGCGATGGAGGCGCGGGGTCCTGGGGTTCTAGCTTCCGACCATGCCGAAACGATTTTCGAGCGTGGTCGGCCGCTCGTTCGGTGATGGCGTCCGCGATGCCATCCAGTCCACCGGGATGACGCAGCGGCGGATCGCCGAGCTGCTCGACTGGGAAGAGGCCAAGGTCTCGGACCTGGTCAAGGGCAAGGGCGGTGTTTCGGAGGTCGAGCTGGCGATGCTGCTGGGCCTCTGCCGAGTCCCTGCGGAGGACGCCCGGTACCTGCTCGCCCTCTACCGGGAGTCGCGGGAACGCGGCTACCTCGTCTTCCCCGAAGACGAGATCCCGGACCAGGTGCGCTCGCTGGTCGACCAGGAGCGCCTCGCCAACAAGATCACCATGTGGTCGATGAACCTGGTCCCCGGCCCACTGCAGATCCCGGGCTACACCACCGCCCTCATCCAGCGCTCCGGCAGGGCCAAGTCCATCAACATCCCCGAAGTCCTGGCCGCGAAGTCGGCGCGGCAGGCGATCTTCCACCACAGCAGGCAGTTCGTCTTCTACATCCACGAGCAGGCCCTGCGCCTGCCTGTCGGCACTCCCGAACTGATGCAAGAACAGCTGCTTCACCTGCTGGCCATGAACAACCGCACCTACATCACCATGCGGGTCGTGCCCATCGCGTTCGGCGCACACGCAGGACTTGCCGGTTCGTTCCAGCAGCTCAGCTATGCGAAGTACGAGCCCGTCGTCTTCACCGAAACCGAGAACACCAGCCTCTTCGTCGAGGACAAGGCCTCCCTTGCCAAGTACGCCGAGGTGATCAAGTTGCTCGACCTCCAAGCTCTGGATGCGGAAGAATCGAGGGGGCTGATCACCAGCATCTTGGCTTGAGGAGGCTCTGCATGGCGGTGTGGCGCAAGAGCAGCTACAGCCCGGTGAACGACTGCGTCGAGGTCGGTCGTGGCGTCGGCATCCGGGACAGCAAGGCGCCGGCCATGCACCTGCCCGTGTCGGACAAGGCGTGGTCGGCGTTCCTCACCGACATCAAGTCCCGCTAGACCATCTCTCCCAGCACCTCCGGGTCGATCACGATCGGCGCCGGCCGGTACGCGGGCGGCTCGACCCCCATCAGCGCGCGCACCAGGAAGTCCCACGCCTTCGTCCGCACGTACGCCATCCGGTCGAGGAACAGGTGCTCGGCACCGGGCACGACCACCAGCTCGAACTCCTTGCCGGCGTTGATCAACGCGTCCGCCAGCCGCAGCGAGTGGTCGGGGTGCACGGTGTCGTCCAGTTCGCCGTGCACCAGCAACAACTTCCCCTCCAGCCGGTCCGCGAGCTCGACGTTCGACGCGCGCTTCCACGCCTCGTGGTTGCCGGCGCCGTCAACACCTTCCGCCCAGCCGAGGCCGATGTACCGGGCGTCGTGCGAGCCGGACAGCGCGACACCGGCGTGGAACGTCTCCGGGAAGGCGAGCACCGCCCGTCCCGCAGCGAATCCGCCGCCGGAGTGGCCCATCACGCCCACCCTGCCGAGGTCCATCCACGGTCGGGTCGACGCCAGCTCGTGCAGTGCCGCGACGTGGTCGACCAGGCCGCCCGCGTCGGCCAACTCGCCTTCGAGGAACGCTGCCGAACGGCCCGGCGTACCGCGTCCGTCCAGTGCCACCACCACGAAACCGAGTGCTGCCAACGGTTCCGCGTCGAGGCCCATGCCGCCGGGGTCGAAGCACGGTTCGACGCGGTTGACCTGGGGACCGGGGTAGACGCTGTCGACCACCGCGTAGCTGCCGGCCGGGTCGAAGCCGTGCGGCTTGTAGAGCACGCCGTAGATGTCGGTCTCGCCGTCCGCTGCCTTGACGCGGAAGCGTTCCGGCGCGGTCCAGCCCGTGGCGAGCAGGCGGCTGATGTCGGCCTGCTCCAACGGAACCAGCACCTCGCCGGTCCACGAGCGCACGGTCGTCACCGGAGGGGTGTCCACAGTGGAGGCCGAGTCGACGAAGTACGAGCCGTCCGGGGACACCGCGACGACGTGGTCCAGCGAGTCGTCCGTGACGATCGTGAAGCCGGTGCCGTCCAGGCCGACCTTGCAGACCGTGCGCCGGTACGGGTCCTCGGGCACGAGTCCGGACGCGGTGAAGTGCACGGTTCCGTCACCCACGTGCAGGATCTCGCGGACCAGGTACTCGCCCGCGGTGACCTGGCCGAGCAACGAGCCGGTGTGCAGGTCGTAGCGGTAGAGGTGGCCCCAGCCGTCGCGCTGCGAGAACCACAGCACCTCGTCCGCCACGACCCGGACGAGGGGCGGGCCGTAGATCAGCTGGTTGGGGCCGAGGCGGCCGGTGCCCGTCTCGGTCACCACGACGCGGACCTCGCCGGTCGTGGCGTCCATCCGGTTCAGGGTCAGCGTGTGCCGGTCGCGGGGGCGGGAGAGGAAGTAGACGGCGGTGCTGTCGTCCGACCACCACGCCCAGCCGGCCGTGATCGGCGAGAACTCCGGCATGAGCAGCGGGTCGCAGGCGGCGCGGACCGTCGTGCCCGCCTCGACGTCGAACACCACGAGCTCCGCCAGCGGCATGTCGACGTCGCCGGGGTACGCGTAGTGCTGTTGGTGCGTCACGGGTGCGCCACCGTCGGCCGGGCGCGACTCCAGCAGGTAGGTCCTGCGGACGTTGCGCTGGTCGGTGCGGTGGGCGAGGACCTTGGACGAGTCCGGGGACCACGCCAGGGCGGGCGGCATGTGCGGCAGGCCGAACTTGCGCATCAGCGTGCCGTAGCTCATGGCGTCCGGGCCGTAGCCGTATCCGTGGCCCTCGACGCCGTCCGCGGTGAGCGCCCACTCGCGCTCACCGGAGCGCGCCCACAGGTCGTGCCCGCGACGCGACACCGCGATCTTGCCGTCGGGTGACGGCACCTCCAGCGGGTTGCCCGGCGCCGCGACGAACGGCATCGGGTCGAAGCCCGGTGTGCGGGTTCCCGCCGCCGGGTCGACGACGACGAACTCGCGGTCGGTGCCGTTGCGGACCTGGTACCAGAAGCGGCGGCCGCCTTCTATCCACTGTGGACGGACCTTGTCGCCGACGACCAACTCGCCGGGTGCGGCGGGGCGGCGGAGCAGCTGTTCGGCGGTTCGGTAGTGGGCATCGGCGATCATGGTGTTCCCCCTGTGGTGCCGTTGTTTCTGATGAGCGAAACGCTACGTTGCGTTCACTGAGTCGGCCAACGAGTTTGTTGCGCACGATGGCCATATACGCAGTTCAAAAGCGCATTATCATTGCAACGAGCTGTAGATCTAATGCAACGTACGTTGCAATGATGTGCAGCTGAACGCTATGCTCCGCGCATGCCAGGAGGTCGACTCACCCAGCAGGAACGCCGCCAGATCGCCATCGGCCTGGCCGACGGCCTCGCGTACGCGGAGATCGCGAGGGGCCTCGACCGGCCCACCTCGACGGTCACGCGCGAGGTCATGCGCAACGGAGGCCCGGCCGGCTACAAGCCCGACATCGCCCAACTGGCCACCGAGCGCCGTTCGCAGCGGCGCAAGCAGGCCGCGCCGAAGGGCAGGCAGGTCCCGCCCCGCGCCGACGGACGCGATCCCGAGGCCGTGCGGGAGTTCGAGGACGTGTTCTCGGAGATCTTCATCGGCCAGGGCCTGCCGAAGATGACGGCGAGGGCGCTCGCGAGCCTCTACGCCACCGACTCCGGCAGCCTGACCGCGGCGGAACTGGTGGCACACCTGCAGGTCAGCCCGGCCTCGGTCTCGAAAGCCATGGCGTACCTGGAAAGCCAGGGTCTGATCGGCCGCGTCCGCGACGAACGCCGCCGCGAGCGCTACGTCGTCGACGACGGCGACATCTGGTACCAGTCGATGATCGCCAGCGCCGCGGGCACGACCAAACTCGCCGAGGCCGCGCGCCAGGGCGTCAGCGGTCTCGGCCCCGGCACGCCCGCGGCCGTCCGGCTGGAGAACATCGCGCGGTTCCTCGACTTCGTGAGCGAGGCCATAGTGCGTGCGGCCGAGCAGTCGCGGGCGATCCTGCACTCGAAGAACTAGCGACCCGGCTTGGATCAATAGCATCGGCTTTCTTGGTCTCGATCCAATTTTCAGCCCGATGACATTTAGTCGATCCCAGATGGGATACTTTCTGTGCACCGCAAGTCCGGGTAGTACATTCGACTTGGCACATTCTCCCGCGTCACCCAGGTAGGCGACATTCAGTAACAGATCACTCGCGGTGGTCGACATCGTGTGGTGTTGGTTGCGGTCGTGGAGGTGTGGTGGGAGCGGTCGAAGCGGTTGCTACGGCGAGTGGTGGAGTCTGGGACCACTATCGAGATGATCGCGGTGTGCCGATTTTCCGACTCGAGGTACAGGCAGCCGGTCGGTCACTTCAGGAGCGGGCGATGATCCAGGCTGAAGTCGCCCGATTGATGAAGGCGGCCAGGAACGGCCGGCTCAAGCCGTATTTGGAGCTGAAGCACATCCGCCGCAACCGCATGATCTACGAACTGCGACTGAGCTTCGGCGGAGACCTGGGGACACCGCCCCAGCTCTGGCGGCTCTACTTCGGGTGGCATCGCGATCGTGGGCCGCTGCGTCTGGCGCTCAAGTTCGGCTCGAAGCCGACCGACAGTAGCGGTAGAGCTGTCCAGAACACCCATATAGACGAGGCTGGAGACCGATACAGATCGTGGCTGGCGCGGCAGTGAACCAGGTAGTATAAACCGTACTTGATGAGGGAGGTGGGACGTGCGGGACGAAATCGACGATCTTCTGGGCATCGACACTGAAGATCCGATGCAACGGTTGGCGATCGAGCTCGTCGAGTCGGACGACCAACTCATGAGGAAGCTGGTGGAATGCCGCCACCGGCAAGGCCTGACACAGGGCGAAGTCGGACGACGAATGGGCGTCACGCAGCCCGCCGTGGCAGCGTTCGAGCGTCCGGACGCTGATCCCAAGCTCTCCACCATCCGTCGGTACGCTCTGGCGATCGGTGTCATGGTGAAGCACTCGGTGACCGAGATGGCTCAGGGTGCGTCGATGATCTCGACCGAATCCGCGTCGACCGGCGCGGCCGGCGATGCGAGAATCGCGGTTCGCCCCGGATCGACCTATCTGGCCGTCGTCCAGTGAATGTCACCGTTCTGCTCGCCGACCACGCGCAAAGTGGCCTGGGCGGCAAGATGAATGCGCTGGGCGTCGGTTGGGCCAGGACTGGAACGCCCCTCGGGTCTCATTCTGTGATTTTGTTCGCAGAGGTGGACGAGTCCGAGGTGGAGGTGTGTCACCGACTCACCTTGCGGCTTGTCGACGAGGCTGGAAATCCGGTTTCCGATCCCAGCGGTGGTCCTATCGAGGCAGAGGCCGATCTCGTCGTCAACGACACCTTCGGTGTAGCGGGAATCGCCGTCAACATCGGTGCCGGCTTGCCACTCGAACCCGGCGTGTACGCGTGGGAGGTTCTCACCTCTGCTTCTGCGGACCTCGTGGGGAAGCGTCGGTTCTTGGTGGTGGAAGGTGCGGTGACACCGCCCACGGCCGAGCCGTCGGCCAAGCAGGCTTGACCGACGGCACGTCAGATCACCACTAGACGCGCACCGCCACGGCGACGCCCTGCCCGACGCCCACACACGCCGCGGCGATGCCGACACCGCCACCACGAGCCCGCAGGTGGCGGCACAGGTCGACGATCACGCGCGGCATCGAGGCGCCGAGCGGGTGCCCGTAGGCGATCGCGCCGCCGTGGACGTTCACCTTCTCCTTGTCGATCTCGGGGAGGTGGTGCACGACCGACAGGACCATCGCGGCGAAGGCCTCGTTGATCTCCCACAGGTCCACCTGCTCGGCCTGGAGGTGCAGGCGCTTCAACAACTTCCGGATCGCCGGAACGGGCGCGACCGTGAACCGGTGCGGCTCCTCGCCGGTGGTCGCCGACCCGAGCACCTCGCCCAGCGGTTCGGCGCCCAGTTCCGACGCGATCGCTTCCGTGCCGAGCAGAGCGGCCACAGCGCCGTCGTTCAACGGCGACGCGTTGCCCGCCGTCACCGACCCGCCCTCCGAGAACGCGGGCTTCAGCTTCGAGAGCTTCTCGATGCTCGTGTCGGCGCGGACGTTCTCGTCACGCCGGATCGCCGTCCCGTCCGGCAGCTGCACGGGGAACGCGAAACCCTCGTGCACCCCCGCGCCCCACGCGGCCGACGCACGGCGGTGCGAGCGGAGCGCGAAGTTGTCCATCTGCTCGCGCGTGAACCCCAGTTCCGTGGCGACGTTCTCGGCGGCCAGGCCCAGCGGCACGGTGTAGTGCTTGGGCATGCGCGGGTTCACGAGCCGCCAGCCGAGCGCCGTCGACACGGTCTCCAGCCGGTCCGGGAACGCCTTGTCCGGCCGGGCCGTCACGAACGGCGCCCGCGACATCCCCTCGACGCCACCGGCGACGATGAGGTCGGCGTCCCCGGTGATCAACGCGCGGGCGGCCTGGATGATCGACTCGCCGCCGGACGCGCACAGCCGGTTCAGCGTCGCGCCCGGGACGGAGACCGGCAGGCCTGCGAGCAGCGCGGCCATGCGGGCGACGTTGCGGTTGTCCTCGCCGGCGCCGTTCGCGTCGCCCAGCAGCACGTCGTCGATGCGCGCGAGGTCGAGGGACGGGTAGCGGCGCAGCAGGTCGACGATGGGCAACGCCGCCAGGTCGTCCACGCGGATGCCGGAGAGCCCTCCCCGGTACCTGCCGAACGGTGTGCGGGCGGCGTCGATGATCAGTGCGCGTGCCATGGAACCCATCTTGCGGCACTTACGGCTTGAGCAAAAAAGGAACGTAGCCCGTTTCGGGGTGCACGTCTGAATCGGTGCTGAAGGCCTTGACCTCGATCGCGTGCGCCCCGGCGCTCATCGCGCCCGTGTTCAGCGAGATCCGCCACCGGCCCGCCGCCGCAGGGCCGTCCGCGGTCGTCGGGACGGTCGCCACGTGGTTGCCGTCGAGCCTGATCTCGAACCCGGCGAGGCCCGCGACGGCCGCGTCGAGGGCGTTGACGCGGACCTCCAGCACCACGCGACCGCGGTTGAACGCGGCGCCGTTCTCGATCGGCTGGCCGCTCGCGTCCAGAACCTCGGGGATCGGGTCGGCCAGCGTCGGCAGGGCGTCGACCAGGGGCGTGCCGGCCTGGCGTTGCGTGGTGGGCTTCGAGCCGATCAACTCCACGTCGGTGTGGGTGACCTGGATGCGTTCCTGCGTGACCAGCTGGACGTTCACGTTGTCCGTGAAGGCTTCTTTCGGCAGGTCGGCGACGGCCGGGTACTCGGCACCGGGTTTCCAGGGCGTGCCCTCGACGGCCGGTCGCAACGGCACCTCGACGCCGTTCACCTTCACGGCGGTGACGGGCGGGCTCTCGCGTGACGGGATCAGGGCGATGCGCAGCTGACCTGCGGTGACGTCGGCGAGGGGGCGCGCGTCGGTGCCCGCCGGGCCGTCGACGCGCACCTGCGGCGTCGGGCCAACAGCCGGAGTGTCGGCCTTCGCGGTCCGGTAGCCGATCAGGTCGACGCCGGCGCGGATCCGGTCGCCCGCCAGCGCCGCGACGCCGACCAGGGCCGTCGCCTCGCGCCAGGCCGGCACGAACGGTGAGGTCGCGACGACGTCTCCGTTGCGTTCGACGCGCACGCCCTGAGACGTCAGCACGATCTCCCAACGCACGGTCATCCCCGGCACTGCGGCGGGGATCGGTTTGACCGCGGTGCCGTCCGGGACGAGCTCGACGATCGAGTTGCCGGAGTTGTCGGTGGAGACCGTCGCGCGGACGGTGTTGGGCGGCACCGGCTCGCCCTGCACGCTGACCGGGCCCGGCACGAGGTCGAGCAGCAGTTTGCCGCCGGTGCCCGGGGCGTCGGTGTCGACCACGAGCCGGCTCTCGTCGTCGCCGCGGACGAACGGCGTGCGCGAGCGGAGCGTCACCGCGCGGGTGCCGCAGCTGCTGCTGATCACGAGCCGGTCGTGGTCGTCGCCGTCGCCGCTGGTCGCGCGGGCGCAGTCGGTGCGCTTGGAGAGCCTCCAACGCTGGAGGTCGGGTTCGTCGGCGGAGTCGAAGCGGTCGACGTAGGTGTAGGAGGCGTTGTCGGCGCGGGGAGTCGCCTTGGCCAGTGCCGGCTGGGAGCGCTGGCCGAACGCGTCGACGGCGCGGATCTCGATCTGCTGCTCGCGGTCGTTCTCGAGGCCGTTGAGCTGGGTCCCCGGACGCGTGACGAGCTTCGACCTTTCGCCCCACCTCACCTCGAACGCGGGCGCGTCACCGCTCCAGCTGAGCCCGATCCGGTGGCTGCCGGGGGAGGCCACGACCTTCGACGGCGTGGCCGGACGACCCTGCGGGCCCGGCACCAGCACCTGCTCGCCCGAGTACGCCTTGAGCTTCGTCGGCGGAGGGGGAGCCGTGGGCAGGTCGCTCCCGCCGGTGTCGCGCAGCACGATGACGCCCGCCACCAGCGCGAGCCCCGCGACGACGAGGACGACCCGCTTCACAGCAGTCACGCTAAAGCGTTCAGCCCAGCTGGAACACGGTTTCCGCGATAACGGGTTCGCCACCGTCCGCCGGGAGGACGCTCAGCTTGAGCCGAGCGTGTGAAGACGAGGGCAATGCCTTGCCGTCGAGCCAGAACTCGTGCCTGCCGGGGACCGCGGAACCCTGCTCGTTCGTGGGCAGCGCCACGATCCGCTTGCCGTCGAGTTCGAGCTCGATGCCCTTGTGCCCGATGGCGTTGATCTCGGCCGTGACGAGCACACGGCCCGTGCGGGGCAACGGCTGTGGCGGCTTGGCGCCGTCCTCGTGCATCACGTGCAGTCTCGGTGAGCCGGTCTTGATGCCGCCGGGCCGGTCCACGAGCCGGGGGAGCGCGCCGGGACGGCTCTCGGGCTTGCGGACGACCACGAGCCTGGCCTCCTGCGCGGCGACCTTCGCCGAGGTCAGCGGCACGTCGGTGACCGTCACCCGGCCGTTCTCCGGCTTCACGAGCTTCACGGCGACGACGTCCTGCGGCAGTGCGACGTCCTGGTCGAGCGGGATGACCTCGGTGGGCACGACGCGTTCCGCCACGCCGCCGACGCCGAACGCGTCCAGGAACCCGCCGCCGTCGATGCGGATCCGCGGGTGCACCACCGGTTCCCTGATCGCGACGGGTTCGTACGCGACCACGACGCCGTCCCGCAGCGCGACCACGGCGTCCGGCAGCACCCGCATCTCCCAGCGGTGCCGCACGCCCGCGACGAGCCCGGTCATCGGCGCGTCGCCGAGGTCGACCTGCTTGCCGGTGCGGGGGAGTTCGGGGTCGGCGATGATCCGCGTGCCCTGCGTCGTGATGTCGAGGCTGACCGCGCCCTTCGGCTGCGCGTCGGTCTCCTTCAGGTACTGCCACGGGTCGCCCAGCAACGTCAGCCGCACGTGGCTCGACTCGGCCGCGCCCGCGACGCTGATGATCGCCCGGCCGGTCGCCCCGTCACCCGAGGGAACGCCGAAGCGGATGGGCGTGTTCGACTGGAACGCCGCCATCGGGCAGTCGACGTCGACGCGCTTGCCCTGCCCGAACGGCCGCAGCCCGAGGCAGTCCGGCTCCGCCTCGACCCGCCACTTGCGCGGGTCGAGCGACTCGGGGCCGTCGAACCTGTCCGCGGGGCCGACGAGCTGGTCGTCCCACTTGCCGTTGAAGACGTCCTTGGGCTTCGCGGTGATCGCGAGCGGCTCGCTGCGCTTGCCGGTCGCGCTGACCGCGCGGATCTCGACCTGCGTCTCCTCGTCGGGGTTCAGCCCCGGCAGTTCGACCTCGGGCGTGGGCACGAGCTGCTCGTTGCCGTTCCAGCGCACCTCGTAGGCCGACGCTGAGCCGTTCCACGCGATCTGGAGCGCGTCCACGTCGAGCGCCTGCGCTCTCGCGTTGGCGGGCTTCATCGGCTCCTGCGACGCCACGACCTCGACGCCGTCCGCGATCTCCTTCTTCAGCGTGTCCGGCGCGTCCCCGGTGCGCAGCGCCACGACGGCGGCCACGACGAGCGCGAAACCACCGAGGCCACCGGCGAGCGTCCGTCGATCCACCCGGCGACCTTACGACGTTTCCGCAGAAGCAGTACTGCCGTTCAGCCCAACCACGCGCCCGCCGCGGGACCCGAGGTTGCGCAGTGCCGCAAGGGCCCCCGGCTTGGTGAGGTCGATCGTGATCGGCGTCCGGTTCGGCTGGTTGACCAGCGCGTTCCTGCCCTCGTGCCCGGCCTCGATGGTCTTCGCGAGCCCACCGGTGGAGGCCAGCGAACCGCGTGCCGCACCCAGCCGGCCGAGGGCGTCGTCAACCGCCATCAGCAGCGCGTCCCGGTTCCCCTCGCACATGGCCCTGACGAGCTCGGGCCTGCTGCCCGCCACCCGCGTGCCGTCCCCGAAGCTGCCCGCCGCGAGCGCCATCGCCAGCGGCCCGCCGTCGGCTCCGACCGCGGCCAGGACCGACGCCATGATGTGCGGCAGGTGGCTGATCCGCGCGACCGCCTCGTCGTGCTCCTCCGGCGTCGTGGGCACGACGTGGGCTTTCAGGTCGAGCGCGAGCCGGATGACGTCGTTGAGGTGGTCGTCGGCCTCCTCGGGCGTGACGACCCAGGCGGCGTTCTCGAAGAGCGTGGCGCTGCCCGCGTCCCAGCCGCTCCTGCTCGTGCCGGCCATGGGGTGTCCGCCGACGAACCTGACGTCCTTCGCGTAACGGTGCACGGCGTCGTGCACGGGCCCCTTGACGCTGGTGACGTCGGTGAGCCTGGTGCCGGCCGGGACCTTGCGCAGCAGGTCGGGCAGGGCGGGCAGCGGCACGGCGAGGACCACGAGCGCCTCGGGGTCGCGGCCGAGGGCCTCGTCCACCGTGACGACGTCGAAGCCCTCGGCGCGTGCCTTGTCCGCGTCCTCCTTGCTCGCCGTCGCACCCCACACCGTGCGCCCGGCAGCCTTGGCGGCGCGCAGCACGGAGCCGCCGATCAGTCCCAGTCCGATCACGCACACGTCTCGCACGGCACCCATCATTCCGTGCGACGCGTACCTGCAACTAGCGGAGGGCGTCCAGCGCGAACGCCGCGTACATCGCGACCCCGTGTTCCATGGCGGCCTCGTCGAACAGCACCCGGTTCGAGTGGTTCGGCGCCGCCTCCTCCAGGTCGATGCCGCGCGGGCACGCCCCGAGGAACGCCAGCGCCCCGGGAACCCGCTGCAACACGTACGAGAAGTCCTCCGCGCCCATCAGCGGGTCCTGCATGGGCTCGCTCCACGTGGCGCCCATCGCCTGCGCCGCCAGGTCCACCACGTGCTGCCCGACGACGTCGTCGTTCACCGTGACCGGGTAGCCGGGCACGATGCTGACCTCGGCGTGGCACCCGTAGGCGGCGGCGGTGTGCTTGACGGTCTGCTTGAGCTCCTTGTGGACCAGCGAGCGCGTCTCCTCGGACAACGTCCTGATCGTCCCGTCCAGGGTCGCCACCTCGGGGATGATGTTCGTCGTCGTCCCGGCGTTGATCTGCGCGACCGTCACCACCGCGGGCTGGTGCACGCTGACCCGCCTGCCGAGCATCGTCTGGATCGCCCCGACCATCGCGGCCGCCGCGGGCACCGGGTCGAGGGCGTTGTGCGGCATCGCGCCATGACCGCCGCGGCCC
Source organism: Lentzea sp. HUAS12 (assembly GCF_024125735.1). Taxonomy (NCBI): domain Bacteria; kingdom Bacillati; phylum Actinomycetota; class Actinomycetes; order Pseudonocardiales; family Pseudonocardiaceae; genus Lentzea; species Lentzea sp. HUAS12. The sequence goes on along the minus strand of NZ_CP099738.1, from coordinate 6,795,915 downwards.
TTCACGTGCACGTGGAACGTGTCCGCGGACGCCATCATCGGGCCGGGCCGGCACGTCACCACGCCGGACTTCATGGTCGACGTGATGTGCAGCGCGAACGCCTTCTCCACACCGTCGTCGAGCAGGCCTTCCTCGATCATGTACCGGGCGCCGTGGTGACCCTCCTCGCCCGGCTGGAACATGAAGAGCACCCGGCCCTTGAGGGCGTCGCGCCGGTCCGCCAGCAGGCGCGCCGAGCTCGCCAGCATCGCCACGTGCGTGTCGTGGCCGCAGGCGTGCATGTTGCCGTCCACTTCGGACGCGAACGGCAGGCCCGTGTCCTCCTGCAGCGGCAGGCCGTCCATGTCGCCGCGCAGCAGCACGGTCGGGCCCGGCTGGTCGCCCTCGAGCACCGCCACCACCGACGTCGTCGACTCGCCCTTCGTGACCTTGACGGGCAACCCCTCCAGCGCGTGCAGGATCGCCGCCTGCGTCCTGGGGAGCTGGAGGCCCTGCTCGGGGTGCCGGTGGATCTGCCGCCGCAGCGCCACCGTGCGGGGCTGGAGCGCACGCGCCCCTTCGAGCAGTCCGGCGAGGCGGGGGTCCGGCGTAGTTGTGCTCATCTACCGATGGTGCCACCACCTCGGCTACCGGGAAGGTCGTCTGGGCCCTACGGTGTGCACATGACACAGCAGGAGCCGGTCAACGGCTTCGCGGTCGCGGTTGTCCGGGAGGACGGCCGCTGGCGGTGCAGCAGGATGGACAGCTCCGCGCTGTCGGAGCTGGACGCGGCGATCACACAGCTGCGCCAACTGAGGTCGGCCGGAGCCGTGTTCGGGCTCCTCGCCGTCGACGACGAGTTCTTCATCATCCTCCGCCCCGTGCCGGGCGGCGTGGCGCTGCTGCTGTCGGACGCGGCCGCCGCCCTCGACTACGACATCGCCGCCGACGTCCTCGACCTGCTGCGCGTCGAACCCCCGGACGAGGAGGACAACGAGCTCTGGCCGGAAGGCGACCTCGGCGTCCTGTCCGACCTCGGCATGCCCTCGCACGAACTCCAGATCATCGTCGACGAGGTCGACCTCTACCCCGACGAGCAGCTCCAGATGATCGCCCAGCGCATCGGCTTCATCGACGAGTTCACCCAGCTGCTCGACACGATCCAGGCGTGATCCCCGCGGAGGACATGGTCCGAGCCGCCCTGCGCGCGGCGTCGGCGTCGGGCCGGGACGTGCCGATCGGCGCCGTCGTCTACGCCCCGGACGGCTCGGTCCTGGCCGAGGCCTGCAACGCGCGCGAGGCGTTGGGCGACCCGACCGCGCACGCCGAGATCCTCGCGTTGCGCGAGGCGGCCTCCAAGTACGGCGACGGCTGGCGGCTCGACGGCTGCACCCTCGCCGTGACCCTCGAACCGTGCACCATGTGCGCCGGCGCCCTCGTGCTCGCACGTGTTTCGCGTCTCGTCTTCGGTGCCTGGGAGCCCAAAACGGGTGCCGTGAGCTCGCTCTGGGACGTCGTGCGCGACCCCAGGCTCAACCACCGGCCGGAGGTCCAGGGCGGCGTGCTGGAACAGGAGTGCGCTGACCTGCTCGAACGCTTCTTCCGGACCCAGCGTTAAACCCGTTTCGAGGGCTGTGTATTGTTCTTATCGGTGGCGTGTCCGAGCGGCCGAAGGAGCACGCCTCGAAAGCGTGTGAGGTGCAAGCCTCCGTGGGTTCAAATCCCACCGCCACCGCTGCTCAGAGCCCCGGTTGCCGATCATGGCAACCGGGGCTCTGACGTTTTGGTAGGAATTCGCGCCATGCAGACACAGCTGTGGGTCGCGATCCTCTCTCTGACCGGCGTGTTGCTCGGCGGCGGCCTGTCCTCCCTGGTGCAGAACAGCGTCGCGCGCCGCGTCGAACGCAACGACGTCCGCCGCCAGACCGCCGAGCGCGCCGACGCCCGCCGGGTCGAGCGCCTCGAGCTGTTGCGCGAGTTCATCAAGGTCGCCCAGCAGGCGGAACGCGCCGCCGAGGACCGCGACGACACGCCTGCCTGGAAGAACTCGGCGCTGGACGTCGTCGACGAGCTCTGGGTCTGCGAGCGGATGATCCACGTCCTGTTCGCCCCGTCCCTGCACGAGCTGGCCCGCGCCTACGTCAAGGCTCTCGACCACGTCGTGTGGCAGGCGCCCGCCGAGGGCACGCTGTGGGACCACCTCCGCGGGCCCAAGGTGGCGTTCCTCGACGCGGCGCGGACCGAGCTCGGCCGGTGACGTCCTAGAACCGCACTCGGTCCAGGACCAGTTCCAGCAGCTCGCGGTCCCCGAACACCTCCAGCCCCTCCAACGACCGCCGGCGGTACACGGCCAGCACCAGATCGACGACGGGCCCGCGCAACGCCACCGAAGCCTTCGCGTGCCCCTCCGAGACCACCGGCGCCGACCCGGTGAGATCGATCACGAACTCCGCCTCGACGTCCGTCGCGTGCAGGTGCACGGTGCCCGAACCCACGAGCGGCGCGGTCTGGTCCGGCCACCGCTGGTATGCGTACGGCAGGGCCAGGCCGGTCCACTCGCGGAGCGTGTCCTGGGCGATCTCGGGGTCCAGCGCGAACGGCACGCCCACGGCGTTGCACACGTCCCACCTGTGGATCACGGTCTCGTGCGTCATCCGCCGTGACCACACGCGCGGGCCGGGGAAGCCGCCGAGCGGCGCGATCATCTCGTCCGGGTCGACCTCGCGCAGCACCTCCGCGAGCGAGGCCGCGCCCTCCGTGAGCCACGGGACGAGCTCCGAGGCCGTTTCACCCACATACGACGCGAGGAGTTGTGCGCCGTTGCGGGAGAAGTCGATCTCCGGAAGTCTGTCGCGCAGCATCGAGTCGGCCCAGCGGTGGGCGTGGCCGACGTGGCGCAGCAGTTGGTTCAGGGTCCAGTCCGGTGTGGAAGGGACCTGAACGCCCAGGTCGGCGTCGGTCAGAGACGACGTGAGCAGTTCGGTCTGGTTGATGATCTCGGCGCAGCGGCGCTCGTAGCTCGGTATCCCCACACCTGTGAATGTAGGGACGCCGGCCTGTGCCTGGGAGGGGCCCACCGGCCGGCGTTCCGAGAGTGAGCCTACACCATGATCGAACACTTGTTCGAGTGATTTTTGATGGGCCAACCGGTTAACCGTTAGTAACAACGGCTACCAAAGCTCACTCGATCGAGGAAGGATGCGTCGGTCCGCCGCATCCCCTGGAGGAAGTTTTGAGACCCACCCTGCCCGTCGTCGGGACAGCGGTGGCGGCACTCGTGCTCGCCGCCGTTCCCGCAGTCGCCGCACCGAGCGCCGACGCGCTGATCTCCGAGGTCTACGGAGGCGGCGGCAACTCCGGCGCCACGCTCAAGCAGGACTTCGTCGAGCTCGCCAACAAGGGCACGACCCCGGTGAGCCTCGACGGCTACAGCGTCCAGTACATCTCGGCGAGCCCCGGCGCGACCACGCAGTGGGGTGTCACCCCGCTGACCGGCTCGATCGCGCCCGGCAAGACGTTCCTCGTCGCCGAGGCCAAGGGCACCGGCGGCACCGTCGACCTGCCGGCGCCGGACGCCACCGGCACCATCGCCATGAGCGCCACCGGCGGCACGATCGCGCTGGTCAACGGCACCGCGGCGCTGACCTGCAAGACGGCCGCCGACTGCGCCGCCGACACGCGGATCAAGGACCTCGTCGGCTTCGGCACGGCCGTGGTCCGCGAGGCCGCCGCGACGGGCGCGCTGAGCAACACCACGTCGGCGTCGCGCAAGACGGGTCTCCCCGACACCGACGACAACTCGGCGGACTTCACCGTCGGCGCGCCGAGCCCGGTCAACTCCAAGGGCGAGACGACCCCGGGCGGCGGCGACCCGGACCCCGACCCCGAGGACCCGACCCCCGGCGACAAGCGCATCCGCGACATCCAGGGCGTCACGCGCATCTCGCCGCTCAACGGCCAGAAGGTCACCAACGTCCCCGGTGTCGTCACCGGCACGCGCTCCACGGGTGACCGCGGCTTCTGGATCCAGGACACGGCCCCGGACAACGACCCGCGCACCAGCGAGGGCGTCTTCGTCTACACGGGTGGCAGCGCCCCGACCGTCGCCGTCGGCGACAGCGTCGTGGTCAGCGGCACGATCGCCGAGTACCGGCCGGGCGGTGAGACGGGGTCCAACCAGACCCTCACCGAGATCACCACGCCCACCACGATCACGGTCTCCAAGGGCAACCCCGTCCCGGCGCCGGTCGTCGTGAAGAACGTCCCGGCGGGGTACCTCCCCGCGCCGGGCGGCAGCATCGAGCAGCTCCCGCTCGAGCCGGAGAAGTACGGCCTCGACTACTTCGAGTCGCTCGAGGGCACGCTCGTGCAGGTCGACGACGCCCGCGTCGTGGGCCCGAGCAACACGTTCGGCGAGGTCTGGGTGACGGTCAACCCCGACCAGAACCGCAACCTGCGCGGCGGCACCACCTACACGGGCTACGACCAGGCGAACAGCGGCCGCCTGAAGATCAAGACCGTCGGCACGCTGCCCGCCGCGAACGTCGGTGACGTGTTCGCCGGCGCGACCGTCGGTGCCCTCGAGTACACCAACTTCGGCGGCTACACGCTGGCGGCGCTGACGCTCGGCACGCACACCTCGTCCAACCTGCAGCGCGAGATCACCGCGCAGCAGAAGGAGTCCGAGCTCTCGGTCGCGACCTACAACGTCGAGAACCTCGACCCGTCCGACCCGCAGGAGAAGTTCGACCGGCTCGCGGACGGCGTCACGACCAACCTGCGCAGCCCCGATGTCGTTGTGCTGGAAGAGATCCAGGACAACAACGGCGCGACCAACGACGGTGTCGTGGCCGCGGACCAGACGCTGCAGAAGTTCTCGGACGCGATCGTCGCCAAGGGCGGCCCGCGCTACCAGTGGCGGCAGATCGACCCGGAGAACCTCAAGGACGGCGGCGAGCCCGGCGGCAACATCCGCGTCGGTTTCTTCTTCAACCCGCAGCGGGTGTCCTTCGTGGACCGTCCGGGCGGCGACTTCAAGACGCCCGTCCAGGTCGTGAAGAAGAACGGCCGTGCGGCGCTTTCCGTGTCACCGGGCCGGATCGACCCGCTGAACGACGCGTGGGCCAGCAGCCGCAAGCCGCTCGCCGGCGAGTTCAAGTTCCGCGGCCGCACGGTCTTCGTCGTCGCGAACCACTTCAACTCCAAGGGCGGCGACGAGGCGATCCACGGCCGCAACCAGCCGCCGAACCGCTCGTCCGAGGTGCAGCGCGCCAAGCAGGCCGCGGCGCTGAAGGCGTTCACGGAGCAGATCCGCGCGATCGACAAGGGCGCCAACGTGGTGCTGGCGGGCGACCTGAACGACTACCAGTTCTCGCCCGCGCTCAAGGCGCTGACCGGTGACGGCAACCTCAAGGCGCTGATCGAGACGCTGCCCGCGAACGAGCGGTACAGCTACGTCTTCGAGGGCAACTCGCAGACGCTCGACCACCTCGTGATGAGCAAGAACATCACGCGCTTCAGCTACGACGTGGTCCGCATCAACGCGGAGTTCGCCGACCAGGCGAGCGACCACGACCCGCAGATCGTCCGCGCCCGCCCGTCCACGGGTGACGCGAACGTCGACAGGATCGTGTTCGCCCTCGAGGACCTGATCGACTGCCTGAAGAAGTGACCCGAGGCGCTGCCGTCGCCGTGTCAGCCAGATGACGCGGCGGCGGCAGCTGCCGTTGCGGCCGTCACACCGGCCTGGATCGCCTCGACGGCCCTGCGCACGGCGTCACCGGCCCAGTTGCCCGCGGCGATCTCCTTGGCACGCTTGTTCAGCTCCTTCTTGTCGCCATGGAACACCTTGTGCACGGCCTTCACCGCGTACAGCAAGGTGATCAGCGACCCCGTGCGCGCGTCGGCGCCCCGGTACCCGGCCGCGACCTCGCCGACGGTCTTGTGCACCTCGTCGTTCCCGGCCTCGTCGGTGATCACGTAGGTCTTCCCGGGGAAGATCCCGAGCACCTTGCGCGGTTCGACCCGCACCGCGCCACGGCCCTCCAGCTGCGCGACCACGTTGTCGCGCACCTTCTTCCGCAGGCGCTCCACCGCCTTCTGCGGCTTCATCGGCTTGTCGATCCTCGTCACGGACTCCTGCAGCAGCGGGTCCTTCAGCGGCGTCGGATCCACGACCTGGAGCTTCTTGCCGTTGGGCTCGAACGCGATGCGGCCCGAGTTCACCAGCTCGATGAGCACGGCACCGGCGAGCGCGTTCTCCGCCGACGTGGAGTCGACGTGCAGCTTTCCGTTCTGCTGGTTGATGAACAGCAGCATCAGCTCTTCGTGCAGCATCATGCAACGTTAACGCGCGAAGGGCGCCGAACGTTGAACGTTCGGCGCCCTCTGCAGCGAGCGGAGGATACGGGATTTGAACCCGTGAGGGGGTGAACCCAACACGATTTCCAGTCGTGCGCACTAGGCCGCTATGCGAATCCTCCGTGGAGAACCTTACCGGACGGGGGTTCCGGGGCCCAAAACGGGGGTCGCCGAAAAAAGTTTGGAGGCCGTGTCGATCTGGCGGGGACCCGCTCGTCGTGATCCCGTAACGCCGAACCGAGGAGGGCACTCGTGAAGTACATGCTGATGATCTACGCGGCCGCCGACCAGCAGCCGACCTGCACCGTCGCCGACTGGATCGCCTACGAGAAGGAGATGAAGGAGGCGGGCGTGCTGGTCTCCGGGCACTCGCTCGCGGACCTCGTCACCGCCACCACCGTCCAGGTCGGACAGGACGGGAAGCGCACCGTCACGGACGGCCCGTTCGCCGAGACCCGCGAGGTGCTGGGCGGCTACGACGTCATCGACGTGCCCGACCTCGACGCGGCGCTGGAGTGGGCGGCGAAGTGCCCCGGCTCGCGCGACGGCGGGGCCGTCGTCGTCCGGCCGATCGCCGAGTTCGACTTCTGAGCCGATGAACGTCGAGCAGGTGTTCCGGGAGGAACGCGGCAGGCTGCTCGCCACCCTGGTCAAGCGCTTCGGCGACCTCGACCTGGCCGAGGAGGTCACCTCCGACGCGATCGAGGCGGCGCTGCGGCACTGGCCGGTGGACGGGGTGCCGGACCGGCCCGGCGCGTGGTTGCTCACGACCGCGCGCCGCAAGGCCGTCGACCGCCTGCGGCGCGACCAGGCGTACGCGGCGCGGCTCGCGTTGCTGCAGGTCGAGGTGGACCGGGCGGATCCGCCACCGGGCGACGGCCTGCCGGACGAGCGGCTGGAGCTGTTCTTCACGTGCGCGCACCCCGCGCTCGCGGAGGAGGACAGGGGAGCGCTGGTCCTGCGCTGCCTGGCAGGCTTCACGACGCCGGAGGTCGCGCGGGCCTACCTCGTGCCCGTCACGACCATGCAGCAACGGATCGTGCGTGCGAAGAAGAAGATCAGCCAGGCGCGCATCCCGTTCCGCGTGCCGGACCCGCACGAGCTCCCGGAACGCCTGCCCGGCGTGCTGCAGGCCGTCTACTCGATCTTCACCGAGGGGTACGCGGCCCAGCGAGCCGATCTCGCGGAGGAGGCCATCCGGCTGGCCAGGATCCTGCACGGGCTGCTGCCCGAACGCGAGGTCGCGGGTCTGCTGGCGTTGATGCTGCTGGTGCACGCCCGTCGCGAGACCCGCACCGAACTCCTGGAGGACCAGGACCGCGCGCTCTGGGACCGCGACCTGATCACCGAGGGCACCGCGCTCGCGGAACGGGCCCTGACCGGCGGTTACGGGCCCTACGGGGTGCAGGCGGCGATCAACGCGCTGCACGACGAGGCGCCGGACTTCGCGAGCACCGACTGGCCGCAGATCGTCGCGCTCTACGACGTGCTGGGCAAGCTCAGCCCGTCGCCGGTGGTGGCGCTGAACAGGGCGGCCGCGGTCGCCATGCGCGACGGGGCCGCGGCCGGTCTCGCCTTGCTGGACGAGCTGGCGGGTGAGCCCAAGCTGCGCGACTACCACCCGTTCCGGGCGGCCCGCGCGGACCTGCTGCACCGCCTGGGCCGCGACGACGAGGCCGTCCAGGCCTACCGCGAGGCGATCGCGCTCGCGGGCACCGAGACCGAACAGGACCTCCTGCGCCGCAGGCTGGCCGTCATCGAGGGGGACTCGTGATCATGAAGTGGCTGGAGGCCGAACGCCTGGGCGTCGCCGACCTCCTCGAGGATCTGACCGACGCCGAGTGGGAGCGGGAGACCCTCTGCGCCGGCTGGACGATGCAGACGATGGCCGCCCACCTGACCACGTCGACGCGCACCGGCTGGCGGGACGTGCTCACCGGCGTGGTGCGGGCGCGGTTCGACTGGGAGCGGATGGAGGACCAGAAGGCCCGTGCGCTCGCCGCGCGGTTCACCCGATCCGAGTTGATCGCGCAGATCCGGGAGACGGCGGGCTCGGCTAAACGCGCGCCCATGGCCGCGCCGATCGACCCGTTGGTCGACTTCCTCGTGCACGGCCAGGACATCGCACGGCCGTTGGGACGAGTCCGCGCAATGCCCCTCGAACCGGCCCAGGCCGCGCTGGAGCACGTGCTGAAGAGCCCGTTCTGGGGTGCGCGCAAGCGTTTCCGCGAGACCGGGATTCCGGACCTGCCAGCGCCTGACCTGCTGATGCTCGCCACGGGGAGGAAGTTGTCCACAGGTGGGGACAACCCCGTGGACAACTCGAACACACGTTCGACGTAGGGGTCTGGCGCCGTTGTTCACAGCTGTGGACAACGATGTGGGCAACTCGAACGTGTGTTCGATCAGATCGATTCGCTACACTTGCGTCGGACCTCGTGCGGCACACATCTCGCGAACCTCCCCAGGGCCGGAAGGCAGCAAGGATAAGCGGGCTCTGGTGGGTGCACGGGGTCCCCTTTTCATGTCGGGGTCCACCGGTACTGTTCCGGGCGTGGCGCTCGCTCTGTATCGCAAGTACCGTCCGGCCACGTTCTCCGAGGTCGTAGGCCAGGAGCACGTGACCGACCCGCTGCGTGTCGCGTTGTCGGCGGGCCGGGTGAACCACGCTTACCTGTTCAGCGGACCGCGCGGCTGCGGCAAGACGTCGTCGGCGCGCATCCTCGCCCGCTCGCTCAACTGCGTGCAGGGCCCGACGCCCGACCCGTGCGGCGAGTGCAACAGCTGCATCGGCCTGGCCCCCAACGGCACCGGCAGCGTCGACGTGGTCGAGCTCGACGCGGCCTCGCACGGTGGTGTCGAAGACGCGCGAGAGCTCCGCGACAAGGCCTTCTACGCGCCGGCGGAGTCCAAGTACCGCGTCTTCATCATCGACGAGGCGCACATGGTCACGACGCAGGGCTTCAACGCCCTGCTGAAGATCGTGGAGGAGCCGCCGGACCACCTGATCTTCATCTTCGCCACGACCGAGCCGGACAAGGTCCTCCCGACCATCCGCTCGCGCACGCACCACTACCCGTTCCGCCTGATCCCGCCCGGCGTCATGCGGAGCCTGCTCGAACGCAACTGCGCCGCCGAAGGCGTGGCCGTCGAGCCGTCCGTCTTCCCGCTGGTGATCCGCGCGGGCGGCGGCTCGGCCCGCGACACCCAGTCCGTCATGGACCAGCTCCTGTCCGGCGCGGGCCCGGAGGGCGTGAAGTACGAGCGCGCCATCACGCTCCTCGGCGTCACCGACTCGGCCCTGATCAACGACGTGGTCGACGGCCTCTCCGCAGGCGACGGCGCAGCGGTCTACGGCACCATCGACCGCCTGGTCGACGCGGGCCACGACCCCCGCCGCTTCGCCTCCGACCTCCTCGACAGGCTCCGCGACCTGGTCCTGCTCTGCGCGGTCCCCGACGCCGCCGACCGCAACCTGGTCAACGTCCCGGAGGACGAGCTGGCCACGATGGCGGCCCAGGCGGAACGAATCGGCCCGGCGGCCCTCACCCGCTACGCCGAGATCGTCCACCAGGGCCTGGTCGACATGCGCGGCGCCACGGCCCCCCGCCTCCTGCTGGAACTGCTCGTCTCCCGCATGCTCCTCCCGTCGGTGAGCCAGTCGGAAGCAGCACTCCTGCAACGCCTGGAACAACTCGAACGCCGCCCCCCGGCAGCGATCGGAGCACCAGGCGAGGCAGCAGCACCCCCGGCGAACGGCCCGGTCTTCACCCGCAGGTCCCAGCAACCGGCGGAGCCGACCCCGGAACCACCCCGGGCACCGCAGCCCGCACAGGCTCAGGCCGCCTCGACGCAGCCCCCTGCCGCGGCCCCCGCTCAGCCACAGCCAACGGCCGCGGCCCCGGCACAAGCAGCGCCTCCGGCACAAGCCGCGCCCCCGACTCCGGCACCCGCGCAGCCCGCAGCCCCGGCAGCCACCCAGCAACCACCGGCCGCACCCACCGGCGCGGGTACCGGCGCCATGGACGCGACAGCGGTCCGCAGAATCTGGTCCGAACTGCTGGCGGCGGTCCGGGCGACGAGCCGCAGCACCGAGGCGATGCTGACCAACGCCGTGGTCAGCGAGGTGGACGGCAACGTCGTCACGATCACCCACACCTCGGCCCCCCTGGCCCGCCGCCTGGCCGAGACCCGCAACACCGAGGCCATCGCCACGGCGCTGTCCGCGGTGCTGGGCGGCACCTGGCAGGTCCGCTGCACCCACGGCACCCCAGGCGCCACCCCACAGGCAACGGCCCCGGCAAAGGTGAGCCGCCCGGCCCCGGTCCGTCCGAGCCAGGCCCAGAACCAGCAGTCCCGCCCCCACCAAGCACCACCACCACAGCAACAAGCCCCCCGCCCACCGATGGACGACGTCCCACCGCCACCGGAACCCCCGGAGCCCGACGACCCGCTCCCGCCAGAGCCGGACGACGAAGAGGCGATGCTGGCGGAGGCCGCCCGCCCGGTGGACCAGGACGCGGTGAACGAGGCCCAGGCCAAGGACCCGGAGTCGGTCATGCTGCAACTCCTGGCCGACGAACTGGGCGCCCGCCCGCTGAAGAAGTAGCCAGGCCGAGGGGCTGCCTCCCGCAGCCGAAAGCGGGGGCACGGGATGCGAGGGCCGCAGATCTGCGGCCCGAGGTGATGGCGGCAGCCACCAGACCCGCGAAGCGGCGAACTCCCGACCGCCGCGATGCCGAGGGCGAGCCGTCTTCAGCAAGAGGTCCCGGCGGTGGGACCCATCACGAGTCGCGCCACCCCTCGGGTGTGGCCCGCTCCTGGTGCGGCTTGGGATGGGACCCACCACCACGAAAACGCACCACCCCCCACCCCCGTACGCTGGACTACAACCCAAGCGACACCCACCCGAGAGGACCAGCGGTGCAACCCGGTCAGTTCGACATGCAGGCCCTGCTCCAGCAGGCCCAGAACATGCAGCAGCAGATGGCAGAAGCCCAGCAGCAGCTGGCCGACACCGAGATCACCGGCAACGCGGGCAACGGCCTCGTCACGGCCACGGTCACCGGTGGCGGCGAGCTCGTGAACCTCGCCATCGACCCCAAGATCGTGGACCCGGAGGACGTCGACACCCTCCAGGACCTGGTGATCGCCGCCATCAAGGACGCGAACACCAAGGCGCAGCAGCTGGTGGAGCAGAAGCTCGGCCCGCTGGCGCAGGGTGGCCTCGGCGGACTGCTCGGCTAGGCACGAGAGCCGGCTGACCGACCATGTACGAGGGCCCGGTACAGGACCTGATCGACGAGCTGGGCAGGTTGCCCGGCGTCGGTCCGAAGAGCGCCCAGCGCATCGCCTTCCACCTGCTCGCCACGGAATCCGCTGACATCGAGCGGCTCCAGCAGGCGTTGCAGAAGGTGAAGGAAGGCGTTGTGTTCTGCGACGTCTGCGGCAACGTGTCCGCCGAGACCACGTGCCGCATCTGCCGCGACCCGAAGCGCGACCTCACGCTGGTCTGCGTGGTCGAGGAGCCGAAGGACGTCCAGGCGATCGAGCGCACCAGGGAGTTCCGGGGGCGCTACCACGTGCTGGGTGGTGCCCTGGACCCGCTCAGCGGGGTGGGGCCGGACCAGCTGCGGATCCGGCAGCTGCTCAACCGGATCGGGACGGCGACCGACGGGGTCGACATCTCCGAGGTCATCATCGCCACGGACCCGAACACCGAGGGCGAGGCGACGGCGACGTACCTCGTGCGGATGCTGCGGGACTTCCCGGGGTTGACCGTCACGCGGCTCGCCAGCGGGCTGCCGATGGGCGGCGACCTGGAGTTCGCGGACGAGCTCACGCTGGGGCGTGCGCTATCTGGTCGCCGGAGCATGTGAACGAACGTCCACCGCGGCTGGGCGGCACGCGCCTGGTCGCGGTGGACGGGCCTTCGGGTGCGGGGAAGTCGACGTTCGCCACCGAACTCGCGCAGCAACTCGACGCCCAGCTCATCAGCACCGACCACTTCGCCACGTGGGACGACCCGACGACGCGGTGGTGGCCGCGTCTCGTCCAAGCACTGCGAGCAGTCGCGCGGAACGAGGAGGGTCGCTACCGGAAAACCGACTGGTCCCAAGGCTTTCCGTGCGTCGGAGAGGGCGACGAGGTCGTCATCACTCCACAAAGGACCATCATCCTGGAGGGGTTCTCCTCGGCCAGGAAAGCGAACACCCGTCTCAGCCTCGCGATCTTCGTCGACCACGGGGACGAGCGAGCACGCCTGGAACGGGCCGTGAAGCGCGACGGCGAGCACCAGCGCGAGCACTTCCTCCGTTGGCAGCAGTACGAAAGAGGCTGGTTCGCGGTCGACGAGACCAGGGCCCGGGCTGACTACGTTGTCACGTCGAGCAGTTGAGCGCGCACGACCGAGGCCTCTGGCGTCCCGATAGCGCTCAACACGTCCAGCGCGGAAGACCAGTGCGACCGAGCCGAAGAGAAGTCGCCCAGCGAAAAAGCAGCGTCGCCGGCCAGCTGCAACGCACGCCCGACCACCCAGCGGTGACCCGAGTCGGTGCCGACGGAGGCCGCGCGCAGAGCGCAGTCCAAGGCGCTGGAGGCGTCTGACATGTCGAGGTGCGTTCGCCCGAGGACGAGCAACACCTCCATCTCGGCCTGGCGGAACTGCGACCGGCCCGCCTCCTCCAGCGCGGACGTGGCCATCTCCAACGCCTCGGAGAACCGGCCCGCCGCGCGGTAGGAGGAGGCGAGACCGCGCCGGGCCGAGCACAGCCCCCACGAGTAGCCGGTCTCCACCGCGATCGCCAGGGCCGACGAGAACTGCTCCAGCGCCTCCGGGTAGCGGCCGGCGCCCTCCAGCGCGCGGCCGAGGAGGTTCTTGGCGTCGCACACGCTCTTGACGTTCTCCAGGTCCTGCGCGATCTGCATGGCGGCGGAGGCCTCCAGGGCCGCCTCCTCGAAACGGCCGCGCATGATCAGCGTGATCGCCATGCCCTCGTGCATCGTGTGGCCGAAGTTGCGGGCCGCCGCGCGTTCGTAGAGCTCGCTCGCGCTCATGAAGTACGACGCGCCGAGGTCGAGGTCGCCGCGCAACGCGTAGACCTCGCCCAACGCGCGCATGGAGTTCGCCTGGGTGATCCACGAGTCGATGCGCGTGCCCACCTCCAGCGCCTCCTCGAACGTCGTCGCGGCCCGGTCGAGGTGCCCGAGCTGCAGGTAGACGCCGCCGAGGTTGAACAAGGCGTTGGCCTGCACCTGGAACGCGCCGATCCGGCGCGTGATCACCAGGGCGCGCTCCAGGTGGTCGGCGGCGTGCTCCAGCTCGCCCAGGTCGATGTAGACGCTGCCCGCGTTGGACAGCACGGCGGCCTCGGCCTCGGGCAGGACGATGTGCTCCTGCAGCGCGATGGCCTGCTGGTAGTAGCCGAGCGCGTTGCGGTGCTGCCCGGTCACCCAGTACAGCGTGCCGAGCGACGACAGCATCGCGAGCTGGCCGAGTTCGTCCCGCGGCGCGCGGGCCCCCAGCAGCCCGGCCTTGGCCGTCTCACGCCATTCCGCCGCCAGTCCCTGCGTGTAGAAGTAGCCGCGCAACGCGTCGGCCAGCTGCCACGGCGAGTTCTCCGGTTCGCGCTCGACGGCGTGCGCGACCAGGGCGACCAGGTTCGCGCGTTCCACGTCGAGCCACGTCAGGGCCTCGGTCGAGGTGCTGAACGTCCGCGGCACCACGCCGTCGAGCGGCGCCGGGCGGGGGAAGCGGAACAGCGTCGACTTCATCGCCGAGGTGGCGTTGTCGACCGAGCGCACCGCCCAGTCCACCAGCCGCCGCAACGCGAGCCGCGAGTCCGCGCGGCCCTCCTCGAACGCCAGGCGCTCGGCCGCGTAGTCGCGCAGCAGGTCGTGGAACTGGTAGCGGGACGGCGCGTGGTTCGCGATCAGGTTCGCGGTGGCGAGGCGGTCGAGCCGCCGGCGGGCGTCCTGAGTGGTCAGTCCCGACAGCGCCGCGGCCATCTCCGGCGTGAAGTCCGTGCCGGGGGCCAGGGACAGCACCCGGAACATCTGCGCGAGCTCGGGCTTCAACGCCGTGTAGGACAGGTCGAACGCCGCGTGCACCGCGACCCGTTCGTCGCCCTCCACGGCCAGCGCGGCGAGCCGGTTGCCCGCCCGGAGCTCCTCCACGTAGTCCGCAATGGACAGTTCTGGACGCGACACGAGGTTCGCGGCTGCGATACGCAAAGCCAATGGCAGGTGGGCGCACAGGGCCGCCAGCTCGAGCGCGGCGTCCAGTTGGGACTCCACCTCGTCCGCACCCACGATGCCGGCGAGCAGCGACCGCGTCTCGGGCCAGTCGAGCACGTCGAGCCGCACGTTCGACGCCGCGTGCGAGACGGCCAGGCCGCGCAACGTGTCGCGCGAGGTCACCAGCACCGCGCACCCCGGCGACCCCGGCAGCAGCGGCCGGATCTGCTCGGCCGAGGAAGCGTTGTCCAGCAACAACAGCACGCGCTGACCGGTCAGCGTCGACCGGAACATCGCCTCCTGCTCGTCCTGGTCGAGCGGCACCTCGTCGGGCTCGGTCCCCAGCGCGCGCAGGAACCGGGGCAGCACGTCCACCGCGCTCAACGGCGGGCCGGGGGCGTATCCGCGCAGGTTGACGTACAGCTGGCCGTCCGGGAAGTCCGCGCGCATCCGGTGCGCCGCGTGCACGGCCAGCGCCGTCTTGCCCACGCCCGGCGGCCCGGCCAGCGTCACGACCGGCACGCCCTGCGCGGTCCGCAGCAACGCCACGATCAGCGAGACGGCCTCGTCGCGGCCGACGAAGTCCGGGATGTCCGCCGGGAGCTGCGACGGCACGACCCGCTCGGGCTTCACGGCGACCACGTGCCCACCGGACGACATCGGCGTCACCGCGTTGATCGACCCCGTCAGCACCTGGCTGTGCACGCGGCGCAGCTCGTCGCCGGGATCGATGCCCAGCTCGTCGCCCAGGAGCCGCGACACGCGCTGGTAGGCGGCGAGCGCCTCGCTCTGCCGGCCGGAGCGGTACAGCGCCACCATGAGCTGCGCCCAGAACCGCTCGCGCAACGGGTGGTCGCTGGTCAGGCGGGAGAGCTCGGCGACCAGCTCGCTGTGGCGGCCCAGCTCCAGGTCGACCTCGACGCGGCGTTCCAGCACGTGCAGGCGGCGTTCGTCGAGGCGGGGGACCTCGTCGCGGTGCAACACCTCCGACGGCACGTCGACCAGGGCCGGGCCCCGCCAAAGCCCCAATGCGGCGGCGAACGCGGCCGAGGCGGCCTGCAGGTTGCCCGCCGCCCGCGCCTGCTCGCCCTGTTCGATCAGAGGTTCGAAGCGCATCAGGTCGATGGTCTTCTCGTCTATGTCGATCAGGTAACCGTCTGGAACGGTTTTGATCGGCACGGACGGACCGAGCAGTTGTCTAAGTCTCATCACGTACGTTTGCAGAGTTGCGCGCGCACGGGCCGGCGGATCCTCGCCCCAGACGTTCGCGGCGAGCTCGTCCACGGACACCGAGGTGCCCGCCCGCAACAACAGCGACACCAGCAGCGCCCGCTGCCGACCGGCTCTGACCAGCAGAGGTTCGGCATCGAGGAGAACTTGGAGGGGGCCGAGCACGCGGAACTCGACCGATCTGCTCATGCGACCTCCTCCGCGTGTCGTTGTTGTTTCTACAGCCTAAGAGAGCATCCGACGCATCTGCCGTGCTCACGTTGGGTCAGCGGCCGTGCGCCGGACGTATCAGAATGCCTGGTCTAGTGGCCGGATCGTGACCTGAGTAACCCCGGACGGGGTATCTACAACGGTTATGGTCGGCGACCACACCGTGAGATGTGCGGATTGTCCAAGGGGTGTTTGATGGTCCACTCAGTAACGGCTCGCCGCCGTTGGGTTGCCGCGATCGGCTTCCTCAGCGTCAGCGCGCTCGCCCTGTCAGGTTGCGCGCAATCCCAGCGCGACTCCGGCGGTGGCGGCAAGGAAGGCGGCACGCTGACCTTCGGCGCCGCCGGCGCGCCGAAGCTCTTCGACCCGTTCTACGCGACTGACGGCGAGACCTTCCGGGTCGCCCGCCAGATGTACGAGGGCCTGGTCGGCTTCAAGCCGGGTACCGCCGAGGTCGAGCCCGCGCTCGCCACGAAGTACGAGCCCTCCGCGGACGGCAAGACCTGGACCTTCACCCTCAAGGAGGGCGTGAAGTTCCACGACAACACGGACTTCAACGCCGAAGCCGTCTGCTTCAACTTCGAGCGCTGGTACAACCAGAAGGGCGCCGGCCAGTCCGACGCCGTCTCCCAGTACTGGCTGGACAACTTCGGCGGGTTCAAGGACACGCCGGACAAGCCCTCGCTGTACAAGTCCTGCACGGCCAAGGACGCCAAGACCGCGGTCATCGAGCTGAACGAGGTCACCTCGCAGTTCCCGTCGGTCCTCGGCTTCACGTCGTTCTCGATCTCGAGCCCGACGGCGCTCAAGCAGTACGACGCCGACAACGTCCAGGCGGCCGGTGACGCGTTCACCTACCCGGCCTACGCGAACGAGCACCCGACCGGCACGGGCCCGTTCAAGTTCGGCAAGTACGACAAGGCCAACAACACCGTGGAGCTCGTGAAGAACGACGCCTACCACGGCACGAAGGCCAAGCTGGACAAGATCGTCTTCAAGATCATCCCGGACGAGACCGCCCGCAAGCAGGCGCTCAAGGCCGGCGACATCGACGGCTACGACCTGCCGAACGCGGCGGACTGGGCCGGTCTGAAGACCGACGGCTTCAACGTCGCGATCCGTCCGGCGTTCAACGTGTTCTACCTGGGCATCAACCAGAAGAACAACCCGAAGCTCGCCGACCTCAAGGTCCGCCAGGCGATCCAGTACGCGATCAACCGCGAGCAGCTCGTCAAGTCGCAGCTGCCCGAGGGCGCCAAGGTCGCGACGCAGTTCATGCCGGACACCGTCAACGGCTACAACAAGGACCTCAAGGCCGTCGGTTACGACGTCGCCAAGGCGAAGTCCCTGCTGGCCGAGGCCGGTGCCACCGACCTGACGCTGAAGTTCTACTGGCCGTCCGAGGTCACCCGCCCGTACATGCCGTCCCCGAAGGACCTGTTCGGCGCGATCTCCGGTGACCTGCAGGCCGCGGGCATCAAGCTCGAGGTCGTCACGAAGCCGTGGAACGGTGGCTACCTCACCGACGTCGACAACGGCATCTCGGACCTGTTCCTCCTGGGCTGGACCGGCGACAACGGCACGGCGCACAACTGGGTCGGCACGTTCTTCGGCCGCACCGACAACCGCTTCAACACCGGTGTGTCCCCGTGGGGCGCCACCCTCGCGGCGGACCTGGCCAAGGCGAACTCCGAGCCGAACGAGGCCAACCGCACGAAGCTGTACGAAGAGATCAACAAGAAGATCATGGACGAGTACCTGCCCGCGATCCCGATCTCGCACTCCCCGCCCGCTCTGGTGTTGAAGTCGGACATCAAGGGTGTCGTCCCGAGCCCGTTGACCGACGAGAAGTTCGGCCCGGCCTCGAAGGGCTGAGCTGACTAGCTCCCACCACAAGAGAACAACGGGGTAGCTCAAGTGCTCCGCTACACCATTCGACGGCTGGTTCAGCTGGTCGGCGTGGTGCTGGTGCTCTCGATGTTGCTCTTCGCGTGGTTGCGACTTCTCCCAGGAGGGCCGGTTTCGGCCCTCCTGGGAGAACGCGCTACGCCGGAGTCGCGCGAAGCCCTCACCAAGCAGCTCGGCCTCGACCAGCCGATCTTCGTCCAGTACCTCAAGTTCCTCGGTCGCGCGGCGACCGGTGACTTCGGCGTCTCCACCGGTGTTCAGCCCGGTGACTCGGCGCTCGAGATCTTCCTCCAGCGGTTCCCCGCGACGATCGAGCTCAGCTTCTTCGCGATCCTGATCGCGATCGCGGTCGGCGTCCCGCTCGGCTACCTCGCCGCGAAGCGCCGCGGCGGCTGGTTCGACAACCTCAGCGTCATCGGTTCGCTGATCGGCGTCGCCGTGCCGGTGTTCTTCCTGGCCTACCTGCTCAAGGACGTGGCGTCGTCGGCGCTCGGCCTTCCGTCGCAGGGCCGTCAGGACGCCATCGACGCCACGCGCGTCACCGGCTTCTTCACGCTCGACGGCCTGATCACCGGTGAGATCGACGCGACGCTGAACGCGCTGGAACACCTGATCCTGCCGGCGATCGCGCTCGCGACGATCCCGTTCGCGGTGATCTTCCGGATCACCCGTGCGGCCGTTCTCGACGTGCTCGACGAGGACTTCGTGCGCACCGCCGAGTCCAAGGG
This sequence comes from Lentzea sp. HUAS12, assembly GCF_024125735.1. Lineage (NCBI taxonomy): Bacteria > Bacillati > Actinomycetota > Actinomycetes > Pseudonocardiales > Pseudonocardiaceae > Lentzea > Lentzea sp. HUAS12. Next base: position 6,777,265 of record NZ_CP099738.1, on the reverse strand, counting down.
CCTCACCGCCCCGGTGATCCGCCGCCGGCACGTGCTGCGCAACGCGATGCTCCCGGTCGTCACGACGATCGGCCTGCAGACCGGTGCGCTGCTCTCCGGCGCCGTGCTCACCGAGAAGGTGTTCTCGTTCGCCGGTGTCGGCCAGGCGCTCGCCATCGGGTTCGAACGGCGTGACTACCCGGTGCTGCTGTTGTTGATCATCATGGCCACGATCGTCTACGTCGTGGTGAACCTGCTGGTCGACCTCTCGTACGCGCTCATCGACCCGCGCATCAGGACGAGGTGAGCGCAGTGGCACTCGGAGTCTCCAAGAAGGAAAAGATCGACGGCCTCGCCGAGTCCGCGGGCGTCTCGCTCGCGGCCAGCGCGTGGAAGCGGCTCCGTCGCAGCCCGGTGTTCCTCATCGGTGCGACGATCATCGGCATCTTCGTGGTGCTGTCGCTGCTGTCCCCGTGGCTCGCGCCGCAGGACCCGTCCGTCCCGATGCTGATCGACCAGGTCGTCAAGGCGCGCAACGAGATCCCGCCGCCCCAGCCCGGTCACCTGCTCGGTGGCGACCTGCAGGGCCGCGACTTCTTCTCGCGCCTGCTCGTCGGCTCGCAGCAGACGCTCATCGTCGGTGTCGGCGCCACGATCATCGGCCTCACCGGCGGACTGATCCTCGGCACGCTCGCGGGCGCGCTCGGCGGCTGGGTCGACTCGGTCGTCATGCGCATCGTCGACGTCATGCTCTCGCTGCCGTCGCTGCTGCTGGCGTTCTCGATCGCGGCGATGTTCGCGCGGCCCAGCCAGTTCACGGTGATCCTCGCGGTCTCGATCGTGCAGATCCCCGTGTTCGCGCGGCTGCTCAGAGGTTCGATGCTGGCGCAACGGCACAGCGACCACGTGCTCGCGGCCACGGCGCTCGGCGTGAAGAAGGGCGCGATCGTGTTCCGGCACATGCTGCCGAACTCGCTCAGCCCGGTGATCGTGCAGTCGACGCTCGTGCTGGCCACCGCGATCATCGAGGCGGCCGCGCTGTCGTTCCTCGGCCTCGGCAACCCGGACGACCGGCTGCCGGAGTGGGGTCAGATGCTCGGTGACGTGCAGAACGTCTTCGACACGCACCCGCACCTCGCCGCGTGGCCCGCGGTCTGCATCATCGTCGTCGCGCTCGGCTTCACCCTCATGGGCGAGACGCTGCGCGAAGCCCTCGACCCGAAGAACAGGCGGTGAGTCGTCGTGGCACTGCTCGAAGTACGTGACCTCTCCGTCGTGTTCCAGCGCAAGGGCGAAGCTCCGTTCCACGCGGTCGACGGCGTCAGCTTCGACGTCGAACCCGGCCAGACGGTCGGGCTCGTCGGCGAGTCCGGCTGCGGCAAGTCCGTGACGTCGCTCGCGATCATGGGCCTGCTGCCCAAGCGCGGCGCCAAGGTCACCGGCAGCGTGACCTACGACGGCACGGACCTGCTGAAGCTCTCCGACAAGCAGATGCGCGACAAGCGCGGCAGCGAGCTCGGCATGGTCTTCCAGGACCCGCTGTCCTCGCTCAACCCCGTCGTCCCGATCGGCCTGCAGGTCACCGAGGTGCTCGAACGGCACCGCGGCATGGCCCGCAAGGAGGCCATGATCGAGGCGAAGGACCTGCTCGACAAGGTCGGCATCCCGGACCCGAACCGGCGGCTCAAGGAGTACCCGCACCAGCTCTCCGGCGGCATGCGGCAGCGCGCGCTCATCGCGATCGCGCTGGCGTGCCGGCCGAAGCTGCTGATCGCGGACGAGCCGACGACGGCGCTGGACGTGACCATCCAGGCCCAGATCCTGTCGCTGATGAAGGAACTGGTGCAGGACCTCGGCACCGCGCTCGTGATGATCACCCACGACCTGGGTGTCGTCGCCGGCCTGTGCGACGAGGTCAACGTGCTGTACGGCGGCAAGGTGGTCGAGAAGGCCATGCGGCACAAGCTCTTCGCCGAGCCGCGCCACCCGTACACGCACGGCCTGCTCGCGTCCATCCCGCGGCTCGACGCCCCGCGCGGCGAGAAGCTGACGCCCATCAGGGGGTCCGTCGCGGACAACATCCCGTGGACGAGCGCCTGCGCGTTCGCCCCGCGTTGCCCGAACGCGCTGGACGTGTGTCGCGCGGAGACGCCGGCCGAGGAAGACCAGCTGGGCCGACTGCTCCGCTGCCACAACCCGGTGGTGCCGGGAACTCCCGCCGCCGAGGAGGTGCCGGTATGAGCGAGACCCTGGTTTCCGTCCAGGACATGAAGGTGCACTTCCCGATCAAGCGGGGCGTGTTCTTCGACCGGACCGTCGGCTACGTCTACGCGGTCGACGGCGTCGACCTCGAGATCAAGCGCGGCGAGACCTACGGCCTCGTGGGCGAGTCGGGCTGCGGCAAGTCCACCCTCGGGCGGGCGATGCTGCGGCTCAACGAGCCGACCGACGGCAAGATGGTCTTCGACGGGCAGGACTTCTCGACCCTGCAGGGCGAGGAGCTGCGCAAGATGCGGCGCCGGATCCAGATGGTGTTCCAGGACCCGCTGTCCTCGCTCGACCCGCGCCAGTCCGTGGAGTCGATCCTGGTCGAGGGCCTGCGGGCGCACGGTCTGGACGAGGGCAAGGAGTCGACGGCCAAGCGGCTGCGCGAACTGCTCGCGGCCGTCGGTCTGCCCGCCTCCGCGCTGCGCAAGTACCCGCACGAGTTCTCGGGCGGTCAGCGGCAGCGCATCGGCATCGCCCGTGCCCTGGCGCTCAACCCGGACCTGATCGTCGCCGACGAGCCGGTGTCCGCGCTCGACGTGTCGGTGCAGGCCCAGGTCGTGAACCTGCTGGAGGAGCTCCAGGAGAAGTTCGGCCTGACCTACCTGGTGATCGCGCACGACCTCGCCGTCGTGAAGCACATCTCCGACCGGGTCGGCGTGATGTACCTCGGCGGCCTGGTCGAGGAGGCCACCTCCGAGGACCTCTACGAGGAGCCGCTGCACCCGTACACGCGGGCGCTGCTGTCGGCGATCCCGGTGCCCGACCCCCAGGTCGAGGACCGGCGCGAACGGATCCTGCTCGCGGGTGACCTCCCGTCGCCCGCGAACCCGCCGAGCGGCTGCCGGTTCCACACCCGGTGCCCGTGGCGGCAGGAGACGAAGTGCGACACCGAACGCCCGGCGCTGCGCGAGCTCAAGCCGGGTCACAAGGTGGCGTGCCACTGGGCCGAGCAGATCCGCTCCGGCGAGATCCAGCCGCACGAGGTGAAGCCGGTCCTGGTGGAGGAGGGCGACGGTTTGTCGCCCGACGTCCCGCTGGTGGGCCCGGCGTCCGTCACCGAGGCGCTGAACCCGTAACACCCGCTTTCCCGGCCGGGGCCACCTTTCGAGGTGGCCCCGTTCGTTTCTCCAGGGTCGTGCGCTGTCCTCGGTGGATGGACAGTCGTGGCTCGATCCTGTTGAGAGCGGCGGAGATCGCCTCGGTCGACGGCCTGGAGGGCGTCACCATCGGGCGGCTCGCGGTCGAGCTCGGCATGAGCAAGAGCGGGGTGTTCTCGCACTTCGGCGCCAAGGAGGAACTGCAGATCTCGACCGTCCACGCGGCCGCGGAGATCTTCGCGCGCGAGGTCGTGATCGCCGGCGGTTCGGTGCTCGACCTGGCCGGGCGCTGGCTCGACTACTCGAAGCGCCGCGTGTTCCCCGGCGGCTGCTTCTTCGTCGTGACCCGCTCGGAGTTCGCGGCCCGCCCCGGCCGCGTGCGGGACGCGTTGATGCTCTTCAACCTGCGCTGGATCTCACTGCTGGAACAGCTGTGCGGCGACGCCCAGATGGCGTTCGAGGTGGACGCCCTGCTGGCGGCCGCGGACCGGTTCGCGGTGCTCTACGACGACGCCTCGGCGTACGAGAGAGTGCGGTTGGCGTTGCGCGCACGGATCGCCATGCCGACCGGCACCGAGATGAGCGTGGCCACGCCGAAGGACAGCAGCATCGCGAGCCACGCCTCGTCGACCAGCTGGCCGCCGATGTAGCCGACGGTGGCGGGGTAGAGGCTCCACAGCGCCGACCCGATCGCCGCGACCGGCACGAACCGCCGCAGCGGCCACTTCAGCGCCCCCGTCAGCAACGCCCCGACGATGCCGCCGGCGGGCAGGAACCGCGCCGCGATGAGGATCGTCTCGCCCTTGGACGCGAGCTGGTCGGCCGTCCACACGACCATCGCCCGCGCCTTGGCGTTCCTGTTGACCTTGTCGAGCGCCCGCATCCCCATCCGGCGGCCCGCGGTGAAGTTGATCAGGTCGCTGAGCAGGCAGCCGGCCGCGGCGACGACCACGACCAGGTACAGCGGCACCTCACCGGACGCGGCCAGGACACCGGCGCCGATGAGCACGGCCTCCGTCGGTGCCAGCGGCACGACGGCGACCAGGAACAGCACTACGAGGCTGGCTGCGGTGCTCATGACCGGTGAACGTACGTGAGCCAGGTGAACAATCCCGACCTGGGTGTTTCTTCAGCGCGTCCACAGGTGAAGAGCCGATCTGCGCTGGTCGCGTGCCGTTCGTCCGCGCCGTTCCCGCTGGTGGCCCGGATGGCGGCCGGCTGTCCGAAAGGGCAGAACCGGCCGGGAACCGTCCGGTCGTCGCCCGATCCGGTCGACCAGGTCGGTACCCGTGACCGGGCATGCACCGGCACACCGTCCCCGGCACCTCGGGCAACCGCGTCGTTGACCGGTCTCTCCGGCCGCCGTTAACGTCCGAACTCAATTGGGAAGCTTGTTAACCAATCCTTCGAGCCGCCGCCTTTGCCCAGGAGGAACGAAGTGATCAAAAAGCACACCAGAACCGGTGTCGCGATAGCCCTGCTCGCACTCGTGGTCCCCCAGATCGCGGCGTCCGGCACGGCCAACGCCGCCGACTCCCTGCTGTCGGCCGGCAAACCCACCACCGTGTCGTCCGTCGAAGCCGAGACGTTCGGCGGCGCCAACGCCGTCGACGGCGACCCCGCCACCCGCTGGGCGAGCCTCGAGGGCGTCGACCCGCAGTGGATCGCCGTCGACCTCGGCGGGAACGCGACCATCTCCAAGGTCAAGATCAACTGGGAGGCCGCCTACGCCTCCGAGTACAAGATCCAGACGTCGGCCGACGGCTCGTCGTGGAGCACGAAGAAGACCCTCACCGGGCAGAACGGCGGCACCGACGAGACGTCGCTGACGGCGACCGGCCGGTTCGTGCGGATCTACGGCACCAAGCGCGGCACGACCTACGGCTACTCGCTCTTCGACCTGGAGGTGTGGGGCAGCGTCGCGAACGGCGACACCACCGCGCCGAGCGCGCCGGGCGGTCTCACGAGCACGGGGACCACGTCGAACTCGGTCAGTCTGCAATGGACGGCCGCGACCGACAACGTCGGCGTGACCGGGTACGAGGTGCTGCGCAACGGCAGCGTGGTCGGCACCCCGGCCGGGACGACGTTCACCGACACCGGGCTCGCGTCGGGCACGCAGTTCACCTACACCGTCAAGGCGCGTGACGCGGCCGGCAACCTCGGTCCGGCGAGCAACGCGGTGCAGGCCACCACCAAGCCCGCCGCTCCCGGCGAGAACATCACCGTCGTCGTGGCCGGCGACATCGCGTCGCTGACCAACAGCGAGCACTACGAGACGGCGAAGCTGATCGACCAGATCAAGCCGAACCACATCCTCACGGTCGGCGACAACCAGTACGACAGCGGCACGCTCGCCGAGTTCAAGGCGCACTACGACAAGTCGTGGGGCAAGTACAAGAGCATCACCCACCCCGCGACGGGCAACCACGAGTGGGAGGACAACCTCAACGGCTACAAGTCGTACTTCGGCGCCCAGGCCTACCCGCAGGGCAAGCCGTACTACAGCTGGGACGCGGGCGACTTCCACTTCGTGTCGTTCGACTCGCAGAAGCTCTACGACACCGGCAGCGACTCCACGCAGCTGAACTGGCTCAAGGCCGACCTGGCCGCGAACACCAAGGCGTGCGTCGTCGGCTACTGGCACCACCCGCGGTTCAACTCGGGCCAGTACGGCGACAAGTCCGTGATGTCCCCGCTGTGGAACGCCTTCGCGGACGCGAAGTCCGATTTGATCTTCAACGGTCACGACCACCACTACGAGCGGTTGAAGCCGCTGAGCAAGAGCGGTTCGGTGGACGAGGCGAACGGCCTGCGCGCCGCGATCGTCGGCATCGGCGGTGACTACCTCTACCAGGACGTCAAGCCGCGCACCGGGGTCGAGAACTGGTTCGCGGACAGCCACGGCGTCCTGAAGCTCACCCTGTCCGGCCGCTCCTACTCGTGGGAGGTCATCGACACGGCGGGCAAGGTGCGCGACAAGGCCGGTCCTTACAACTGCCGTTAGCCCGGAGGTCGTCGTGTACATCGCAACCGCACGACAGGCACCGGCGGCGGGCGGCACCGGCAGGATCGCGGGGAACGTCCTCGCGCTGGGCGCGGTGTCCCTGCTCACGGACGTCTCGTCGGAGATGGTCACCGCCATCCTGCCGCTGTACCTGGTGCTGGGGCTGGGGTTCTCCCCGCTGCAGTTCGGTGTGCTCGACGGCATCTACACCGGTGTGACGGCACTGGTCCGCGTCGTCGGCGGTCATGCGGCCGACCGCTGGCAGCGGCGCAAGTTCGTCGCAGGACTCGGGTACGGGATCTCGGCGCTGGGCAAGCTCGGCCTGCTCGCCGCCGGGACCTCGGCCACCGCGATGGGGCTCGTGCTGGCCGGGGACCGCACCGGCAAGGGCCTGCGCACCGCGCCGAGGGACGCGCTGATCACGTTGAGCAGCGAGTCTTCGGCGCTCGGGCGCGCCTTCGGTGTCCACCGCGCCATGGACACCGTCGGCGCGTTCCTCGGCCCGTTGGTGGCGTTCTGCCTCCTCTGGACGCTGCCTGCCCGCTACGACGTGGTGTTCGTGGTGAGCTTTTGCTTTGCTGCACTGGGATTCCTGGTGCTGGTGCTGTTCGTGCGCGATCACCGGGACGTGCTGCCACGCGTCGCGGTGTCGCTGCGGGCGGCGTTCGGGTTGCTGCGGTCCAGGCCGTTCCGGCGGGTCTGCCTGGTCGCGTGCGGGCTCGGGTTCCTGACGCTCGGCGACGGGTTCGTCTACCTGTTGCTGCAGAAGAAGCTCGACGTCGAGCTGGCCTACGTCGCGCTGCTGCCCCTCGGCACGGCCGGCGTGTACCTGCTCACCGCCGTGCCGCTCGGGTCGCTGGCCGATCGCGTGGGGCGATGGCGGATCTTCCTCGTCGGCCATGTCGCGTTGCTCGGTGCCTATCTGTTGCTGGCCGGCGCTTCCGGGATCTCGTTGCTCGTCGGGGTTCTGGTGTTGCACGGGGTGTTCTACGCGTGCACCGACGGCGTGCTGATGGCCGTGGCCGGACCTCTCGTCCCCGATGAGCTGCGCACGTCCGGTCTGGCCCTGCTGCAGACCGGGCAGGTCCTCGCCCGTGCCGCCTCTTCCGTGCTGTTCGGTGCTCTTTGGACGTGGTTCGCTTGGTGAGGGTCCTGATCGTCGTTCTCGCCGTGATCGCGCTGGGCGCGGGTGCCACCGCCTACGCCCTGCGCGCTCCGGACTCCGTTTCTGTTGCCGTGGAAGCGGGTCCGGTCGAACTGGTCTCCGGACGGCTGGTGTTCGTGGACGAGGCGAGCGGGCGGGTGGCGTCCGTGCCGTTGAGTTCGCCTGGCGGGCCGCGGCGGGTGAGTTCGTTGTCCTGCAAGCGCTTCTACACGGCGGCGGGGAAGGGGCTGTGCCTCGCGGACGCCTCCGGGCCGTTGCCGGGGTCGGCCGCGGTGTTCGTGGACCGGACGCTGGCCGAACGGCGGCGCGTGGAGGTGTCCGGGGTGCCGAACCGCGCCAAGCTGTCGGCGGACGGGCGGATGGCGTCGTGGACGACGTTCGTCACCGGTGACTCGTACGCGCAGGCGGGGACGTTCTCGACCCGCACGGCGATCCTCGACACCGGGACCGAGGTGTACGCCAGCAACATCGAGGGCACGCGCGTCGAGGGCATGAAGCTCGCCAACGACAGGAACTTCTGGGGCGTGACGTTCACTGCCGACGACCGCACCTACTACGCGACGCTGAGCACCGCCGGGAAGACGTACCTGATCCAGGGCGACGCGGCGGAGGAGTCCGCGAAGGCGTTGCGGGAGAACGCCGAATGTCCTTCCCTGTCACCGGACGGCAGGCGGGTGGCGTTCAAGAAGCGCGTGCCGGGCGACGGCGCGCGGCCGTGGCGGCAGCACGTGCTCGACCTGACCACGATGGTGGAGACACCGCTGGCCGAGACCCGCGGGATCGACGACCAGGTCGTGTGGCTCGACAACGACACCATCGCCTACGGCCTGCCCGGTGAGGGCATCTGGGCCGTGCAGGCGAACGGGGAGGGCGCGCCGCGGCAACTGGTGCCGCACGCGTCCTCCCCGTCGGTCGTCGTCGGCTAGCGGTTGGCCCGGTTGATGGCGCTCACGATCGCGCGGAAGCTCGCGGCGACCGTGGAGGAGTCGATGCCGACGCCCCACAGCACGCGGTCGCCCACGGCGCACTCGACGTAGGCGGCGGCGCGGGCGTCGTCACCGGCGGAGAGCGCGTGCTCGGCGTAGTCCAGCACCCGCACGTCGTAGCCCACCGAGGCGAGCGCGTCGACGAACGCCGCGATCGGGCCGTTGCCCGACCCCGTGATCTCCTGCTGGTCGCCGTCGATCAGCAGGGTCGCGGTGATCTCCTCGTGGCCGCTGCCGTCGGAGCTCGCCCTGTGCTTGAGCAGGTACATCGGCACCCGGCCGTGCAGGTACTCGTCGGCGAAGGCGTCCCACATCTCCTTGGGGCCGATCTCGCCGCCCTGCGTGTCGGTGACCTCCTGGATCACCCGCGAGAACTCGATCTGCAGGCGCCGCGGCAGGTCGAGGTGGTGCTCCTGCTTCATCAGGTACGCGACGCCGCCCTTGCCGGACTGCGAGTTGACCCGGATGACGGCCTCGTAGTTGCGGCCGACGTCCTTCGGGTCGATCGGCAGGTACGGGACCTCCCACTCGAAGTCGTCGACGTGCTGCCCGGCGTCCTTCGCGTCGGCCTCCAGGGCCTCGAAGCCCTTCTTGATCGCGTCCTGGTGGGACCCGGAGAACGCGGTGAAGACCAGGTCGCCGCCGTACGGGTGCCGCTCGGGCACCGGCAGCTGGTTGCAGTACTCGACCGTGCGGCGGACCTCGTCGATGTCGCTGAAGTCGATCTGCGGGTCGATGCCCTGGCTGAACATGTTCATGGCCAGCGTGACCAGGCAGACGTTGCCGGTCCGCTCACCGTTGCCGAACAGGCAGCCCTCGATGCGGTCCGCACCCGCCAGGTAACCCAGCTCCGCGGCGGCGACACCCGTGCCGCGGTCGTTGTGCGGGTGCAGGCTCAGGATGATCGCCTCGCGGTTGGCGAGGTTGCGCGACATCCACTCGATGCTGTCGGCGTAGACGTTCGGCGTGGCCATCTCGACCGTGGCCGGCAGGTTGATGATCAACGGCTTCTCGGGAGTCGGCCGGATGACGTCCTGGACCGCGTTGCAGACCTCGACGGCGTAGCTGAGCTCGGTGCCCGTGTAGGACTCGGGGGAGTACTCGTACCGGAACTCGGTCTCCGGGTAGTCCTGCTCCTGCTGCTTGGCGAACTTGGCGGCCTCGACCGCGATCTTCTTGATGCCGTCGCGGTCGGAGCGGAACACGACCCGGCGCTGCAGGATCGACGTCGAGTTGTAGAAGTGGACGATCGCCTTGCTCGCGCCCCTGAGGGACTCGAAGGTGCGCGCGATCAGTTCCTCACGGCACTGCGTCAGCACCTGGATCGTGACGTCGTCCGGGATGGCGCCGTCCTCGATGATCTCGCGGACGAAGTCGAAGTCGGTCTGGGACGCGGCCGGGAAACCGACCTCGATCTCCTTGAAGCCCATGCGGACCAGCAGGTCGAACATCTTGCGCTTGCGCGCCGGCGACATCGGGTCGATCAGGGCCTGGTTGCCGTCCCGCAGGTCGACCGCGCACCACAGCGGGGCCTTCTCGATCCTCTTCGTCGGCCAGGCGCGGTCGGGTACGTCGACGACCTCGACCAGCTCGTGGAAGGGGCGGTAGCGGTGGAACGGCATGCTGCTGCCCAGCTGGCGGTTCCAGGGCTGCTGCGAGTCCGGGGCGGGGCGGCTCGGCTTGCGGATCCGGCTCGTGCCCGAGGAGTAGGCGTCCGCGGATTCAGTGGTGGTGAAGGCCTCGTTCGAGGTCATGGGATTTGTGCTCCTGCGGGTCGTTTTAGGGGAACGACCGGCGGCAACGCTGAAGCCCGCGACGGGGGGCCGGTCTGATCAGACCCCGTCACGGCAGCGAAGCAGGAGGGAACGCCACACGTCGGACAGAGTAGCCACAGGGTGGGGTGGGATGGAAATGTTCGACCGGATCGTGGGACGGCGGTGGTCGTTTTCGCTGGTGGTCCTGTTGCGTGCGGGTGGTTGTTCGCGGGCGGCTTGGTCGCCTTGCGTGCTCGCGCGGCTCGCCTTCGGCCTTGCGGCCATCACCCGGCTTGCCCCTTGCCCTGCGCCGTTCGGCCCATTGTCAGGCGCGCTCGTATAACGACTCGGGATGCTGGTCACGTTGCAAGTTTTGTCGCACCCATACCCGGGAATCGTTCATGTATGTCCAGATTACGTACCTCCAGCGGCCGCGGCACGGCTTCACGCGTGATCAGCGGCATCGGCGCCCTCTTCGCCTTCATCGAGGTCCTCTACATCCTGATGATCGTGCTTGGCGCCAACACCGCCAACGCGTTCTTCAAGTTCATCCAGTCCCTCGCCGAGCCCCTCGCGTTGTTCTTCCCCGGTCTGTTCAACACCGGGAACTACAACCTCGACGTGTTCCTCAACTACGGTCTCGCCGCCGTGTTCTGGCTGGTCGTGACCGGTCTCCTCGCGCGTGCCGTGTCACGCTACTGAGGAGTAGTAGATTCCTGACCTATGCGAACGCGCGTGGTCGGAATCGCCGCAGGAGTTGTCAGCTGGGTCGGCCTCGCGCTGGCGGTGCTGCTCGTCGTCCACGTCGTGCTCACCGTCGGCGGGGCCAATCCCGGCAACCCCATCACCAGCACGGTCAAGGAGTTGGCCGAGCCGGTGGCTCTGGCGTTCAAGGACCTTTTCAGTCCCGAGGACGCGAAGTTGCGGGTGATCGTGAACTTCGGGCTGGCCGCGTTGTTCTGGCTGGCCGTTCGAGCGATTGTCCTTAAGCTCGTGAGGCGTCTGAACTAGGTTCTCGTTCATGGCGCGTGACGACTTCTGCGACAACTGCGGCACCCGGTACGCCGACACGTCCGCGTACCCGCGCCGGTGCGGCGCCTGCGGCGTGATGGTGTGGGCGAACCCCTCGCCGGTCGTGGTGGTGCTCGTGCCGGTGAAGGACGGGGCTCGCACCGGGCTGCTCACCGTTCGCCGGGCCATTCCGCCTGTGGGTGAGCTGGCGTTCGTCAGCGGGTTCATCGAGCGCGGTGAGTCTTGGCAGCAGAGTGCGGCGCGGGAGCTCGAAGAAGAAGCGAACGTGTTGATCGCGCCCGAGGACCTGCGGCCCCTGCACTTCGTGTCGACGCCGGACGGTGGGACGGTGTTGATGTTCGCTGCCGCGTCCCCGGTTGATCTCGAGGACCTGCCGCCCTTCGTGCCCAACGACGAGGCTTCGGAGCGGACGGTCATCTTCGAGCGCGTGCCGCTGGCGTTCCCGTTGCACGACGAGGTCGCGGAGAAGTACTTCTCAACCGAGCAGTGACCGGCCCCAGGTGCCGGTGAAGACCGTTTCGGTGAGCGGGAGGCGCTTGCGTTCGCGCTGTTCGCGGGCCTGGAGGTCTTCGGGGAGGTCTGCGATGTCTCCGTGGCGTCCCAGGGCCATGGCCACCAGCGGGCGGACGTCGTCGGGCATCGCGAAGGCGGTTCGGGCGGCCTCCTTGTCGAAGCCGCCCATCATGTGCGAGATCAGGCCCAGGTCGGTGGCCTGCAGGGCCATGTTCTCCATCGCGAGGCCCAGGCCGAACTCGACGTTCGGGATGTCGCCGCGGTCGTCCGACGTGATCACGCAGCCGATCAGCAGGACCGAGGCGCGGTGGGCCCACGTCTTGTTGCCTCGGGTGAGGACCTCGAAGATCGCGTCGAACGCCGGGGTGCCGCGGACGCCCACCAGGAAGCGGGACGGCTGGCTGTTGCCGTGCGACGGGGCCCAGCGGCCCGCCTCCAGCACGGTGCGGAGGTCGGAGTCGGAGATCGTCGCGTCGGCGGAGAAAGCGCGCGGGCTCCAGCGCTTCGAGATCAGCTCGTTCATCAGATCGCATACTGCCAAACGGCGAGGGAGTACGCGCCGAACCACGCGCTGAACAGCGTCGCCATGCCGAGGACGGTGAGGACCGTCGACGGACGGCGGCGGGCCAGCACCAGGGCCAGCGGGAGCAGCAGCGTGAACGCCGGGAGCAGCAGCCGGGCCTTCGAGTTCATCAGGCCGTTCGAGCCGAGGTCCATGACCAGGACGCCGATGCCGTAGACGATCAACGGCCACTCCAGGCGGCGCTGGAAGGCGTAGAAGACCAGCACGACGGCCAGTGCGAGGAGCCAGACGGTGCCCGTTTCGAGGATCGAGCGCGGGTTGCCGAGGTGTTCGCCGGCGAACGCCCAGGTGGCCGCGCCGCCGTCGAACTTCGAGCCCCAGCCGCGTTGCTGCACGCCGAACCAGCCCTCGAGGTCGCCGGTCCGCACCGCGACCCAGCCCAGGTAGCCGAGCAGGCCGAGCGGGGCGAGGACGCCGCCGACCCAGGCCCGCCAGTCCTTGCGGTCGGCGAGCACGGCCACCAGTGCGGCCAGGCCCACGGCGACGATCAGCGCCGCCGCGGTCGGGCGGACCAGGCCCGCGGCCGCGCAGCAGACGCCGGCGAGGATCCAGCGCTTCTTCACCACGCCGACCAGCGCCCAGACGGCGAACGCGCAGAACGTCGCCTCCGAGTAGGTCATCGACAGCACGACGGCCATCGGGGACGCGGCGAAGAGCGTCACGAAGATCAGGCCCGCGCGGTCCGAGCCGTCGCGGACCGTGCGACCGAGGACGAACAGCCCGTAGGTGCAGAAGAGGCCGCTGATCAGGCTGACCGCGAACGCCGCGCCCACCACGTCCACGCCCGGCAGCGCGTCGACCCACCGGATCAGCGCGGGGTAGCCGGGGAAGAACGCGAGCGGCGTCTCGGCGGTGCGGCGGCCGAACGCGTCGTACAGCGACGGCGGCACGCCGTCGTAGCCACCCGCCGCGATGCCGAGGAACCAGTCGCCGTCCCACGACTTCAGGTTGCCGACCGAGGTGTCGGCCTTGCCGGTGAGCCCGTTCTGGTACTCGACGACGAGCTGCAGCACGAACAGACCGACCTGGCGGACGATCAGGTAGATGAGCGCGGGAGCGGTCCAGAGAGCGGCCGGATGTCTGAGCGCTTCGGCCAACCGCGAGCGCGCACTGCTCTCAGGCACGGCTGCTGGGGCCTCCACGACATCGGCGCTCGACGACACCCGGACAGAGTAGTCACGCGCATCACGGCTCCAATGTCTCACCAGGTGGTCCGGGTAGGCTGCCTTCGACGTGGGGTTTTAGTCGCGCGAAGGAGGTCAGGTCGGTGGCGCTCGTCGTCCAGAAGTACGGCGGTTCATCGGTGGGAAGCGCCGAGCGGATCAAACGCGTGGCCGAGCGCATCGTCGCGACCAAGAAGGCGGGCAACGACGTCGTCGTCGTGGTCTCGGCCATGGGTGACACGACCGATGAGCTGCTCGATCTCGCCCGCCAGGTCTCGCCGGTGCCGCCCGCCCGCGAACTCGACATGCTCCTCACCTCCGGTGAGCGGATCTCGATGTCGCTGCTCGCGATGGCGATCAACTCGCTCGGTGCCGAGGCGCGCTCCTACACGGGCTCGCAGGCCGGCGTGATCACGACTTCGGTGCACGGCAAAGCGCGGATCATCGACGTGACGCCGAGCCGGATCCAGGACGCGACGTCCGAGGGGGCCATCGCGATCGTCGCGGGCTTCCAGGGCGTCTCCCAGGACTCGAAGGAGATCACCACGCTCGGCCGCGGCGGCAGCGACACCACCGCGGTGGCGCTCGCGGCCGCGACCAAGGCCGACGTGTGCGAGATCTACACCGACGTGGACGGCGTCTACACCGCCGACCCGCGCATCGTGCCGAACGCGAAGAAACTCGACACGATCACGTACGAGGAAATGCTCGAGATGGCCGCCTGCGGCGCCAAGGTGCTGATGCTCCGCTGCGTGGAGTACGCCCGGCGCTACAACGTCCCCGTGCACGTCCGCTCTTCGTTCAGCAACAAGACCGGAACCATCGTGTCCGGTTCAGTGGAGGACCTTCCCGTGGAACAGGCGATGATCACCGGCGTCGCGCACGACCGGTCCGAGGCCAAAATCACCGTGACGGCAGTTCCCGACCACCCCGGCATCGCGGCCAAGATCTTCCGCGTCGTCGCGCAGGCGGAGCTCGACATCGACATGGTCGTGCAGAACGTGTCCCAGGCGGCGTCCGGCCGCACGGACATCACGTTCACGCTGTCCAAGGACGACGGCCCCCGCGCGGTGGCCGCCCTGGAGAAGGCCCGCGGTGAGATCGGGTTCGACCAGGTCCTCTACGACGAGCACGTCGGCAAGGTGTCGCTGATCGGCGCGGGCATGCGCTCGCACCCCGGTGTCACGGCGACGTTCTGCGAGGCGCTGGCCACGGCCGGCGTCAACATCGACATCATCTCCACCTCGGAGATCCGCATCTCGGTCATCTGCCGCGACACCCAGCTCGACGACGCCGTCCGTGCCCTGCACGACGCGTTCGACCTGGGTTCCGACGAAGAGGCCGTCGTTTACGCAGGGACTGGACGATGAGCGCGCCTGTGCTCGCGCTGGTGGGCGCGACCGGTGCCGTGGGCACCGTGATGATCGACATCATGAACACCCGCTCCTCCGTGCCGTGGGGCGAGATCCGGCTGATCGCGTCCGCGCGCTCTGCGGGCAAGAAGATCAACGTGCGGGGCCAGGACCTGACGGTCGTCGCGCTCTCGCCCGAGGCGTTCGACGGCGTCGACATCGCGATGTTCGACGTGCCGGACGAGATCTCGGCGCAGTGGGCTCCGATCGCCGCCGAGCGCGGCGCGATCGCGATCGACAACTCCGGCGCGTTCCGGATGGACTCGGACGTGCCGCTGGTCGTGCCCGAGGTCAACGCGGACCAGATCGACAACCGGCCGCGCGGCATCATCGCGAACCCGAACTGCACGACGCTGTCGATGATGGCGGCGCTCGGTGCCCTGCACCGCGAGTTCGAGCTCAAGGAACTGGTCGTCGCCTCCTACCAGGCCGCGTCCGGCGCCGGCCAGTCCGGCATCGACCGCCTGTACGCCGAGATCGCCGCCCTCGCGGGCAAGGAGGCGGGTGTCGTCGCGGGTGACGTGGCCGAGGCGCTCGCCGCCGCCGGTCTGTCCGCCGAGGACTCCCCGTTCCCGGCCCCGCTGGCGCTGAACGTGGTGCCGTGGGCGGGTTCGGTGAAGGACGACGGCTGGTCGTCGGAGGAGCTCAAGGTCCGCAACGAGGCCCGCAAGATCCTCGGCATCCCGGACCTGAAGGTCTCCGCGACGTGCGTGCGCGTCCCGGTCGTCACGACGCACTCGCTGTCGGTCCACGCGACGTTCGCGCGCGAGGTCACCGTCGAGGCGGCGCACAAGATCTTCGAGGCACAGCCGACCATCGTCCTCATCGACGACCCGGCCGCGAAGAAGTTCCCGACGCCCGCCGACGTGGTGGGCGGCGACCCGACGTACGTGGGCCGCGTCCGCCAGGCGCTCGACTTCCCGAACACGCTGGACTTCTTCGTGTGCGGTGACAACCTGCGCAAGGGTGCGGCGCTCAACACCTACGAGGTCGCGGAAGAGCTCGCGAAGCGCCTCTGAGTTCGAGTCTCGTGTCGCCGCCAGGCCCGGTAAGGTCTGGCGGCGATGGGGGACGTTGAGTGGATCAGGCCGCCCCGCCTCGACCAGGTCGTGGCCGCCTACCAGGGTTTCGCTTTCGGCGCGGGTGTCCGAACAGGACTCGTCGGCCAGTTGGCCGCGTGTTCGGCGGAGGATCCGGCACAGGCGTTGGCGCAGTGGTCATCGGAACCGGGCGTCCAGCCCGACCTGGTGTCCCGGCAGAGCGCCCGTGACCTGGCCGAGAACACCTACCGGCGCCAGATCACCTCGCAGGGGCCCGGCGCGTTGATCTGGGCACTGCCCGCCGCCGTGCAACGCCTCGACGAGGCCCGGATCCGTGAGCTCGTGGCTCTCACGCACGGCAAGGACTCCCCGGCGGCGGAGGCCGTGATCACGCTGGCCTCGCACCTGTTCACGTCCTCGGAGCTCGACCCGCCCGACGCCGACCCGTTCACCGCCGCCGGCGCGCTGGCGCAGGCCGTCCGGGGTGAGGGCCGCGGGATCGCGCGGGCCATCGCGGGCGCGCTGGAGGGCGGGCCCGAGCACGACGTCCGGCACGTCGCCGAAGAGCTGTACCGGAGGACGTGGTGACCGCGCTGACGCCGATGGAACAGCTCCTGCACGAGCACGAGGACGACGTGGCCGGCTTCGGGCACCACGCTGCGCACGGTGAGCTGCTCATCCCCGGCGAGGTGCTGCTGGGCGAGCGCGAGGTGCTCGAGGTCTACACGGACGAGTCGCGGCTGCCCGCGGGCGTCGAGCAGTGGATCCGGCTCCCGCTGCACACGATCCTGAGCAGGCTGGTGGCGAGCAAGCCGAAGCTGCACGTCAATCCCGGTCAGCCGGTCGAGGCCGAGTTCGACTTCGGGGAACTGGCCGACGCGGCCGCGCAGCACATGCGGATCTGCGGCTGCGGCGAGCGGCCGTCCGCCACGCGCGAGGCCGCCCGATGGGTCGACGGTGAGGGCCGCCGGTTCTTCCTGGTGCCGCACGACGACTCGCGGCTGCGCGGGTGCCTGCTCGGTGGCGCGATCGGGGACGCGCTGGGCGCGAACACCGAGAACCTGCCGATGGAGGTCGTGTACGAGCGCCACGGCCCGGACGGCATCACCGACCTGCCCGAGAAGCCGGACATCACCGACGACACGCAGATGACGTTGTTCACGTTCGAGGCGATCATCCGCGCGCACGTGCGGGAACGGCTCACCGGCGAACGCGACATCACCACCGTCACCCAGAACGCGTACCAGCGTTGGCTGCACACGCAGAAAACGCCGTGGGACAAGGCACGCGGCATCCACTCCACTGTGGACGAACCGGACGGCTGGCTGATCACGCACCAGGACCTCTTCCGGATGCGCGCGCCCGGACTGACGTGCACGAGCGCGTTGCATGAGTACGCGCGCACCGGCGAGCAGGCGACGATCACCAAGCCCGTCAACAACTCCAAGGGCTGCGGCGGCGCCATGAGGGTCGCGCCCGTCGCCCTCGCCGATGAGGACCCGGCCGTCGTGTTCGCGCTGGCGGAGGACAACGCGGCCCTGACGCACGGCCACCCGAGCGGCTACCTGTCCGCCGGCGCGTTCGCCGTGCTGGTCCACCAGCTGTTGCGCGGCAAGGGCCTGCTCGAAGCGCTGGACGTCGCCGTCACCGAGCTGGTCCGCTGCGAAGGCCACGAGGAGGTCGTCGCGGGCATCGAGCACGCCGTCGAACTCGCCGCGCTCGGCAACCCGAGCGTGAAGCGCGTGGAGGAACTGGGCCGCGGCGGCGTCGGCGACACGGCGCTCGCCATCGCGCTGTACTCGACGCTCGTCACCGACGACCCGAACGAGGCGTTGCTGCTCTCGGTCAACCACGGCGGCGACAACGACTCGACGGCCTCGATGTGCGGCAACCTCGCGGGCGCGCTGCACGGCGTCGGGAAGATCCGCCCGGACTGGGTCGAGCGCGTCCAGTTCCGCGAGGTCGTCGACCGGATGGTGGCCGACTGGGAGCTCGAGACCAGCGCCGCCGCCCCCGTGGCACAGGAGTGGTTCGTCCGGTATCCGCCGTCGTAGGGTGACGTTCATGGTCGTTCTCGCGGTAGACCTCGGCACCACGGCGACCAAGGTCGTCGCAGTCGACGATCAGGCCCGTGTCGTGGCCTCGACCGAACGCGCCTACCCGATGCGCACCAGCGGTCTCGAGGCCACGCACGACCCGAAGCAGGTGCTCGCCGCCGCGTTCGACGCGTTGCGGGAGCTGGCCTCCGAGGACGTGCTGGCGATCTCGCTGACCGGTGCCATGCACTCGATCATGGGCCTGGACGCGGCACTGGAACCCGTCACGGACGCCCTGAGCTGGGCCGACAACCGCGCGGTCGAGCAGACCGAACGCCTGCGCGGCACGGCGGAAGGGCGTGAGCTGCACCAGCAGACCGGCACGCCGATCCACTCGTTCACGCCGCTGATGAAGCTCGCCTGGTTCCACGAGAACGGCGTCCGCGCCGCGAAGTGGTGCGAGATCAAGGACTTCGTGCACCTGCACCTCACCGGCGAGCTGCTGAACGAGCACTCGTCCGGCTCCGGCACGGGCTTGATGAACATCCACACCCTGCGGTGGCACGAGCCGTCGCTGGAGTTCGCCGGCGTCACCGCGGACCAGCTCCCGCCGCTCGTCGAACCCACCCACTCGACACCCCTCAAGGCCGTGATCCCCGGTCTGCGGCCCGGCATCCCGGTCGTCATCGGTGGCGGCGACGGCCCGCTCGGCAACCTCGGTGTCGGCGCGGCCACGCCGGGCGCGGGCGCGGTCTCGCTGGGCACGTCGGGCGCGCTGCGGGTGGCGCAGCTGGGCCCCGGCGTCGACGACGGGGGCCGCACGTTCAGCTACGCGATCGGTGAGGGCCTGTGGGTTCGTGGCGGCGCGATCAGCAACGGCGGTGTGGTCGCGCAGTGGGCCGCGGAGACGTTCGGTGTCCCGGTCGGTGAGCTGCTGACCCAGGCCGCGGGTGCCGACTCCGACGGGCTCGTCGCGTTGCCGTACCTGCTGGGCGAGCGTGCGCCGTGGTGGGACCCGACCGCGCACGCCGCGTTGCTCGGCCTCAGGCGCGAACACACCCCTCCGCAGATCACCAAGGCACTGGTCGAGGGTGTGTGTCAGCAACTGGCGCTCGTGCTGGAGGCCGTGCCGAACGTCGAGTCGCTGAGGATCACCGGCGGTGCGTTCCGCGCCCCGATCTGGGCCCAGACGCTGGCGAACACGCTCGGCATGCCGTTGCACCTCACCGAGGACACCGGCGGGTCGGCCGTGGGCGCGGCGCTGCTGGCGTGGCGGGCCCTGGACGAGATCGAGTCGCTGACCGTCGACCTCGTGCGGCCGATCCAGACGATCACACCCGACGAGAAGCTCGTCGAGAGATACGCGCAGGCACGGCCGTTCGTGGTCAAGGCGTACCGGGCGCTGGAAGACCTGTACGGCGAATCACATCTTTAGCAAAGAAAACCTTTTGCCATCCACGTGAGGATGGCGGTGTGGACCTCGCCCCCTTCAAACACGTCCTGATGCTGCCCAAAGTCCGGCCGTTCGCCCTGTTGATGTTCTTCGCGAGGATGCCCCCGGCGGCGACCGGCGTGATCCTGACGCTGCACGTCGCGGTCACGCTCGACCGGGGGTACGGCGCGGCGGGGCTGGTCGGGGCGGCGGGCACGATCGGCATGGGGATCGGCGCGCCGCTGATGGGCAGGCTGATCGACGCACGTGGGCTGCGGTCGATGCTCGCCGTGAGCGTCACGGCCTCGGCGGCGTTCTGGCTCACCGCGCCGCTGATGGGCTACTGGACGTTGCTGGTCCTGGCGTTCCTCGTCGGGCTGCTCGGCGTGCCGATGATGTCGATCGGGCGGCAGGTCATCACCGCGCTCGTGCCGGAGAGCCGCCGCCGGGTCGCGCTGTCGGTCGACTCGATCTCCGTCGAGCTGTCGTTCATGGGCGGGCCCGCGCTCGGCGTGTTCGTCGCGACGAAGTTCTCGACGAACGCCGCGCTGCTGTTCATCGGCTTCTCGATCCTGGTCGCCGGAGTGCTCCTGCACTGGGCGAACCCGCCGATGGTGCACGAGGACGAGGTCGTCGACGGGCCGCAGCCGCGGGTGGTCGAGTGGCTGCGCGGACGGATCGTCGGCGTGCTCGTCGTGTGCGTCGGTGCGACCGTGTGCCTCGGTGGCATGGAGGTCTCCGCCATCGCGTCGTTGGAGCACATCGGCAAGCAGAGCTGGCTCGGCGCGGTGTTCTTCGCGATGTGCGCGGCGTCGATCGTGGGCGGCCTGGTCTACGGCGGCGTGAAGCGCGTGCCCAGCGTGTTGGTGCTGCTGGTCCTCATGGCCGCGCTGGAGGTTCCGGTGGGTCTGGGCGACGGCAACGTGCTGCTGCTGTGCCTGCTCCTCGTGCCGATGAACCTCATGTGCGCACCGTTGATCGCGGCGTCCGGCGAGACGATCAGCCGCCTGGCACCGCCCACCGCGCGAGGGCTCGCACTCGGGCTGCAGGGGTCGGCGTTCACCCTCGGCAGCGCGATCGGCCAGCCGCTGGCGGGCGCCGCGGTCGACCGCGCGGGAGCACCGGCCGGGTTCGCGGTCGTCGGCGTGGTCGGACTGCTGGTCGCGGGCGTCGCGTGGCTGCTCGCGAGGTCTCGTAAACCCGTTGCCGACCAGGTGACGATGGCCTCGTGAACCTCGCACCGTTCAAGTCGGTCCTGGCGCTGCCCGGGGTCCGTCCCCTGATGCTGCTGATGCTGTTCGCCCGGATCCCTCCGACGGCGGCGGGCGTCACCGTGACGCTGCACGTCGTCACCACGCTCGACAAGGGCTACGCGGCGGCCGGCACGGTCGGGTTCGCGACGATGGTCGGCCTCGGGCTCGGGTCGCCGTTGATGGGCAAGCTCGTCGACAGCAAGGGCCTGCGGTTCGTGCTCGCGCTCAGCCTGCTCGAAGGCGCGTTCTGGGTGACGGCGCCGTTGATGGACTACTACGTGCTGCTCGTGCTGGCGTTCGCGAACGGGCTCGTGGCGGTGCCGGTGATGTCGATCGGGCGGCAGGCGCTGACGGCGATCGTGCCGGAACCGCAGCGCAGGCCCGCGTTCTCGCTCGACTCGATCTCGGTCGAGCTGTCGTTCATGGTCGGGCCCGCGGCGGGCGTGCTGATCGCGACGAAGTTCTCGACCGGAACGGCACTGGTCGTGATCGGCGTGGCGATCCTGACCGCGAGTGCCGTGCTGTTCGCCGTGAACCCCGTGCTGCTGCACGAGGACGACGTGGTCGAGGGGCCGCCGCCTCCGGTGCGGCAGTGGCTGCGCGGGCCGATGATCGCCGCGTTGATCGTCCCGTTCGGCGCCACGATGGTGTTGTCGGGCATGGAGATCTCGGCGATCGCCTCGCTGGAGCGCTCAGGCCAGCAGGGGTGGCTCGGGGTGATCTTCTTCGTGATGTGCGCGGCGTCGGCGCTGGGCGGGCTCTTCTACGGGAGTGTGAAACGGGTGCCGAGCGGCGTGGTCCTGCTCGCCTGCATGGCGTTGCTGGAACTGCCGGTCGGTCTCGGCGACGGCAACGTGTGGCTGCTCGCGCTCGCGTTGATCCCGATGAACCTCGCGTGCGCGCCGACGATCACGGCCTCGTCCGAACTGATCGCGAGGAGCGCCCCGCCCACGGCCCGCGGGCTCGCTCTCGGACTGCAGGGCTCCGCCTTCACGTTCGGCGTCGCCGCCGGTCAGCCGCTCGCGGGAGTCGCTGTGGACCACAGCGGACCCCCGCTCGGCTTCGTCGTCGCGGGCCTCGCCGGACTGGTCGTGGCCGGCGTCGGCTGGGTGCTGTCGCGGCAGCGTCAGGCGGTCTCGGCCACGTCCTGATCGGAGTTGGCCAGCGCGAAGCCGGTCCGGAGCGCGCCGACGGCCTCGGACACGGCCTCGCGGAAGATCCCGCCGACGCCGAGCACGTTCGCGAAGCCGTGGAAGAGGCCCTCGTGCCGGCGCAGCACCACCGGCACGCCCTCGGCGGCCAGGCGTTCCGCGAAGGCTTCGCCCTCGTCGCGCAACGGGTCGTAGCCCGCCGTCGCGATGTAGGTCGGGGGCAGGTTCGACAGGTCCTCGGCCAGCATGATCGACAGACGCGGGTCGTGGCGGTGCTTGCCGCCCTCGGAGTACTGGTCGAGGAACCAGTCCATCTTCTCGTCGGTGAGGAAGAACCCGTTGCCGAAGATCTCGCGCGACCGGCGGCGCACCGACGCGTCCACGCCGGGGTAGAGGAGCAGCAGGAACGCCAGGTCGACTTCGGCGCCGTGGGCCGTCACGGCGGCCAGGTTGCCACCCGCGCTGTCGCCGCCGAGCGCGATCCGCTTCGGATCGATGCCCAGGTCCTCGGCCTTCGCGACGGCGTAGCGCAGCACCTCGGCGGCGTCGTCGGCCGCGGCGGGGAACGGTGCCTCCGGGGCGAGCCGGTAGTCGGCCGCGAGCACCCGGACACCGGTCTCCTTGGCGAGGAACCGGCACAGCTGGTCGTGGCTGTCGAGGCTCCCGGTCACCCAGCCGCCACCGTGGTAGAAGATCAACAGCGGCGAGCCGGTCGCGAGGCCCAGCGGCGTGTAGAGGCGGCCCGCGAACTCCCCGATCGAGAGCTCCCTGGTACCCACCCCGGTGATCTTCGGACCCGCCACGAGCTTCGAACTCAACTCCAGGTCGAGCCGGCTCTCGGAAGGTGTCCTGGTGCGCCACCCCGTCCCGGACAGCTGCTGGAGCTTCAGCAGCAGCTGAGCCTCCGGGTGCAGGTCCTGGCCGTCCAGGCGGACGGGTGTGCCGGCGATGAGGCGGCGCACGGGGCCGGGAAGACCGAACGCGAAGCGCAGAGCACCGGCCAGCACGGCCGCCTGGAAGTTCGACATGTGGTGCAGGTTACTCGCGAGTAGCGCTGGATCTCCAGTTATCTGGAGGTGGAAGGATCGGTGGCATGACGGTGACGGTGGTGGGCATCGGCGGCTCGATCAGGCCCGACTCGCAGTCCGAACGGGCGCTGCGGGTGGCCCTCGAGGGTGCCCGCGAGCTCGGTGCGAAGACGATCCAGTACAGCGGGCCCGACCTGGTGCTCCCGTTCTACGACCCGTCCGTGCCCGAGCGCACGGACGTCGCCCGGCGGATGGTCGAGGACCTGCGCTCGTGCGACGGCGTGATCGTCGTGTCGCCCGGCTACCACGGCACCGTGTCCGGCCTGGTCAAGAACGCCCTCGACTACATCGAGGACCTCCGCGACGACGAACGCCCGTACCTCGACGGCCGCGCGGTCGGCACCATCACCGCCGCGTACGGCTGGCAGGCGGCGGTGAACACGCTCACGGCCGTGCGCTCGATCGTGCACGCGTTGCGCGGCTGGCCCACCCCGCTCGGCGCCGCGATCAACTCCGCCCAGGTCAAGTTCGACGGCGACGGCTCCTGCTCGGACTCCGACGTGGACCGCAACCTGCGGACCGTCGGCCGTCAGGTGGCCGAGTTCGCCCTGCGCCGCCCCGTCTCCGACGTGAACTGAGTCACCATCGGGCATTTAAGTCGTGCACGATGCGTTCACCCTCAGTGAAAGGCAATCGAGCCCACTGACTCAAGGGAGAGCGGAATGGAAGCGCTGTACACGGCTGAGGCGACTGCTTACGGCGAAGGCCGCAACGGCGAGGTGCGTTCCTCCGACGGCGTGATCGACGAGATCCTGTCGGTCCCGAGGGAGATGGGCGGCCCCGGTGGCGAGGCGACCAACCCGGAGCAGCTCTTCGCGGCCGGGTACTCGGCGTGCTTCAACTCCGCCATCGCCGCCGTCGCACGCGCCGGGAAGATTCAAGTTGCGTCTTCCGAGGTAACCGCCAAGGTGGGGATCGGATCCAACGGCGCGGGCGGCTTCCAGCTGGCCGTCGAACTCGCGGTGAAGATCCCCGGACTCGACCAGGCGGTCGCGGAGAAGCTCGTCGAGCAGGCCCACCAGGTCTGCCCGTACTCCAACGCGACGCGCGGCAACATCGAGGTGGCGCTCACCGTCACCGTCTGAGGAGGCGCGTTTCACATGGCCAAGAACCCGATCACCAGCCCGCTGGCCGACGCCGACCGCGATGCCGTCGGCGCCATCCTGCAGGCGACGCTCGTCGACCTGGTCGACCTGTCCCTGATCGGGAAGCAGGCGCACTGGAACGTGATCGGCAAGAACTTCCGCAGCGTCCACCTTCAGCTCGACGAACTGGTCGTCCTGGCGCGCAACGCCGCCGACCAGGTGGCCGAGCGAGCGGCCGCTCTCGGCGTCACGCCGAACGGCACGGCGAAGACCATCGCCGAGTCGTCCGGCGTGCCCGAGATCGAGACCGGCTGGCTGAAGGAGGACCAGGTCGTCTCGTCGATCACGAACTCCCTGGCGTCGCTGATCTCCCGCATGCGCGGTCGCATCGACGAGACGGACAAGCCCGACCTCGTCACCCAGGACCTGCTGATCGGCATCACGCAGGAACTGGAGCAGGCGCACTGGATGTGGCAGGCCCAGTCGGCCTAGCCCATCAACCGGCGGATGGCCCGCTCCTCGACGGAGCGGGCCTCGTCCACTTTCAGGGCCAGTTCGTCGTAGTCCCCACCCCGCGCGATCTCCGACCAGAGCCGCCCGGACTCCCGGAACTCCTCCACGCCCGGCAACCCCACCTCGGCCAGGAACGCGGCGTACAGCGGCCGCGATGCTCCAGGCGCGGTGTACTCGACCTCCAGGCAGTCGTGCAGCCGCTTGCGCACGAGCCCGGGGTCGTCGGCCCAGCGCCGCGTCCAGCCCTTCTTCCCCCCGTCGCGCAGGTCCCTCGCGAGTTTGCGCATGCCGGAGAAGCCGAAGTTCACGTCGAAGTTGTTGCCCAGCACCGGCCCGGTGAGGTGCTCGCAGGTCATGCGCACGGCTTTCGCGACGTCCGGCTCCGCCGTCTGCTCGCCGATGCTGATCAGCTCGTGCTTGGCCGGGGCCCAGCCGACCAGGAACTCGTCCAGCGGCAGGACATGGGTGCCGGCGGCTGTGCCTCCGCCTCCGAGCACGGTGACGGTGTCGCCGTCGACCCCCGCCACCCCGACCGGGTGCTTCTCCCTGCCCATCAGGCAGATCACCGGCCCGTCCGCCGCGCGCAGCCGCTGCTCGGCCCTCCGTGCGGACGTCGTGGACGTCACCTCGTGTGCGATGCCGGCGTACTGGAGCGCGGTCGGGATGAACGGCGCCGGGTGGTGCCGCGCCACGATCGTCATCATCGGCGCGTGTCCCTTGTACTCGAACACGAAGTACATGAACCCGATGCCGCCCGCGAGTCCGGCGAGCACCGGCTCGGACCACTCGCCGTCGAGCACCTCGCGCAACAACCACGAGTCGTGCATCTGCCCGCTGGGCCGCGCGTCCTTGAGGACGTGCCTGCGGGCGGTGGTGTAGGACTCGCCGGTGCGCTCCATCCGGGCGCGAACCAGGCGCTTGAACGACCGCTGCTCGGTCATGGCTTGCCTTCCGCGGACGCGCCGGAGCCGTTCCCCGCGCCTTGCTCTGCTCGTCCGGGCTGCGTTCGTGCACACGACCGACCGGCGCCGGGAGGACAGGGGTCCCCTTTGCCTCCGCGACGCCGGTCAGCGCGGGTGACCGATCAGGAGGTGAGGCGCTCGGCAGCGCCGTCACCAGGCTACTTCGCCAGGTGCCTCCGCGCGAAGTCCACCTCGGCCGCCGTCTGCCGGATCGTCTCCGCCACCACCAGCGAGCCGTGGCCCGCGTCGTAGCGGTACATCTCGTAGGCGTGGCCGCGGGCCGCGAGGGCGTCGAGGTAGTTGTCGATCTGCCGGATCGGGCAGCGCGGGTCGTTCTCGCCCGCGAGGATCAGCACCGGCGCGGTGACCTGGTCCACGTACGTGAGCGGCGAGCACTCGCGGTACAGCTCGGGCAGCTCCTCCGGGGAGCCGCCGAACAGCGCGCGGTCGAAGGCGCGCAGCGGTTCCATCTCGTCCTCGTAGGCGGCGAGGTAGTCGGCCACCGGGACGCCCGCGACGCCGACCGCCCAGCGCGACGGCTGGGTGCCGATGCCGAGCAGCGTCAGGTAGCCGCCCCACGAGGCGCCGTTCAGCACGGAGCGCGCCGGGTCGGTGAGGCCGGACTCGATCGCCCAGTCCTGCACGGCGGCGATGTCCTCGAGTTCGGTGAGGCCCGGCCTGCCCTCGATGGCGTCACGCCACTTCGAGCCGTAGCCGCTGGAGCCGCGGTAGTTCACGTGCACCGTCGCGAAGCCGGCGTCGAGCCAGACCGCGCGGTAGGCGGAGAAGCGGTCCTCGTCGGACGAGTGCGGGCCGCCGTGGATCAGGAAGACCGTGGGGAACGGACCCTCGCCCTCGGGCTTCGAGACCAGGGCGTGCACGTCGCCGACGAACACGTCCTCCAGCTTGAACGACGTCGCGGGCTTCGCTCCGGCGGGCTCGACCAGCACGCTCTCGGTGCCGTCCGTCGCGAGCGCGCGGATGACCGTCGACCTCTCGGCGGACGACCACGAGTACTCGACCGTGCCGTCCGGGCGCACGCCCGCGGAGCCGACGACGCCGGGCGCGGTGTCCAGGGTGGACAGTTCGCCGGTCGTGAGGTCGTAGCGGTGCACGGTGTTGCGGGCGTGGTGGGTGTGCACGATCAGCAACGCGGACGCGTCCGGGTACCAGTCGGCGGAGACCTCACCCGGCAGGTCGAGCACGATCTCGCGCTCGGTGTCGGCGGCGACGTCCCAGATCAGCAGTTCCTCGCGGCCGCGGCGCTCGTGCAGCACCAGCAGCCGCTGGTCGCCGCGCACCGGG
Source organism: Lentzea sp. HUAS12 (assembly GCF_024125735.1). NCBI lineage: Bacteria > Bacillati > Actinomycetota > Actinomycetes > Pseudonocardiales > Pseudonocardiaceae > Lentzea > Lentzea sp. HUAS12. Next base: position 6,750,441 of record NZ_CP099738.1, on the reverse strand, counting down.
CTGAACGAGATGGCGTCGAGGCCCTTGCCCTTGCCGTCCCACTTCTCGGCGACCTTCTCGCCGGTCTCCGCGTTCAACGCGCGCAACGCCATGTGCCGGTTGTCGCCGTGTTCGGAGTGGGCGATCACGACGAGCGACTCGTCCTTGGACAGCGCGGTGACACCGGCGTCGTTGACGTGCTGGTAGAGCACCTCGGCCTTGCCGTCGCGCGCCAGCCACACCGTGGTGCCGTCGTCGGTCGACGCGGCCACCGCCGTGACGGTGCGGCCGATCTCCAGACCGGCCGGGTAGCCGGGCGTCACGTCGGCGACGGCGGGCTCCGCCTTGCTGCCGTCGGCCTTGAACGGCTCGCGCACCCAGACGCCGAACTCGTCGCCGTCGTGGTCGTCGAACCACCAGATCTCGGTGCCGTTCGGGTTCAGCGTGGCGTGCGACGTGCCGTTCGGCCGGTCGGTGACCTTGCGGTGCTCGTCCGTCGCGCGGTCCCAGGAGTAGATCTCCCACACGCCGCTCGCGTTGGAGACGTACAGGGTGCGGTCCGGAGCGTCGTCGGCCCAGCCGGGCAGGCTCATGCGGGGAGCGGTGAACCGCTCGCGCCACCGGGTCTCGGCGGCGGGGTCGTCGAAGAGCTGGTCCGGGATGGCGGGAGAAGGGTGCGTGGTCACGGTTCAACACTAGAGTCCGCGGCGGCCGCCCGGGGGTTCCGGACGGCACAACCACCTCGCGGTGGATTCTCGCGAGGCACCGAAGATCTTTGTTGCGAGATCACGTCGAACGCGTGATTCGATTTATTGATCGAACCAGAAAACCTGGATGTTCGGTGGATTCAGGAGTTATTCTTGAAGCATGCTGGAAACGATGGAGCGTCTCGCCGGGGCCGGCACGTTGGAGGAAGTCCAACGCGTCGTCCGCACCAGGGCCAGACGCTTGCTGAGGGCACACGGCGCGACGTTGGTGCTGCTCGACGGCGATCTCTGCTACTACGCGGACGAGGACTCGATGAGCCCGTTGTGGAAGGGGCAGCGGTTCCCCGCCTCGAACTGCATCAGCGGATGGGCGATGATGAATTGTCAGACCGTCGCGATCAGGGACATCCGCTTCGATTTCAGAATTCCACAGGAGGCGTACCGGCCGACATTTGTGCGGAGCCTCGTTCTCTCCCCGATCCTGCGTCCGCACCCGATCGGCGCCATCGGGTGCTACTGGGCCGTTCCGCACACCGCGACCCCGGCCGAGACCGAGACGCTGGAGTCGCTCGCCCGCGCCGCCGGCGACGCCCTGGAACGCTTCCCGGAGGGCCTGCCCGCGCGGGGCTTCCTCAGCTGACGTGGCGGAAGTGCCGCAGCGTCAACGGCCGCTGCAGGTACTCGTCCTCGTCGGGAAAGGTCACCGGGTCGGTGCGCCACCCAGGACCCGCGTAGTTCTCGAGCGCCTGCTCGTCACGCCACCGGCTCACGTACCGGACGCACAGCGGGTCGTCGAGGTCGACGAGCACCTCGTGCCCCACAAGCCCTTCGTAGGTCTCGGGGAACGTCCTCACGAGATCCAAGACCCGAGCGACGAACTCCTGCTCCCGGCCCGGCTTCACCAAAGCCTCGGACACCCGCGTCAGCACGCGCCGAGCCTACTGCCGGTCGAGCTCCTCCTCGAAGATCCGGTCGACCTGCCGCGAAGCCCGTGACAACGCCCTGACCGAGAAGTAGACGACCGCGAAACCGGCGGCGACGGCCACCGTCACCCACGTCGACGTGAGCATGTAAACGATCCCCAGGGACTGCAGCACCACAATTGTCTTGGCCGCGATGACGATCCACGACCTGTGAGACGGATTGACGGCGGAGGCGGAGTCCATCACAACATCTCCCGAATCATTCAACGAGGGCTGAACCGCTACCTTCGTCGTTTGGATCAGGCCAGCCGTTACGCTACGTGAGTTGAACCGTCAACATTCACCCATAGAGGTTAACGCTACGTGGTCGTCTCGTATGGTTTGGCGCAGAACGATGGCCCTCTGTCACTCAAACACGGTGACGTCTACGGCCGCCCGTGTCGAGACGCGTCACACGATCGGGTGGCTTTTCGCGATCGCCGATGTCCTCTTCGGTGACCAGAAGTGACCTTCGCCTCTGTGGGGTGGAGGGCCCTCTCGTCGACTGGTCGACACAAAAGCTGAGATGAATTCACGCCTGAAAGGAGATGATGCGGCGCATGAGCTGGTCCCGGGCAGATGCGTGGCTCCGTCGCAACGCGCCCACGCTGCGCGCCAAGTTCCTGCCTCCTGCCACCGCCACCGAGCTGGCCGCGGCGGAGGAGAAGATCGGCGCGCCACTGCCCGCCGACCTGGCGGCGTGGTGGACCGAGTGCGGAGGGTTGGCGAGCGTGGACTACACCCCGCTCATCCCAGAGTTCTACAGCCCGCTCGGCGTTGCCCAGGCGCTGGAGGTCCGCGAGATGATGATGGAGATCCGGCGCGACTTCGCGGTCGCCCCGGAGATCGTGGACGTCGACGCGCACGAGGCGCGGAAGCTGGCCGAACCCGCCGCGTCGCCCATCGGTGACCTGTGGCTGCCGCTGTTCGTCCCGGTCGCGGTCGACGCGTCCGGCACCTATCTCTTCGCCGACCTCCGCCAAGGGCTGTTGCGCGGGTGTGTGATGCAGTTCGACGAGGTCGAGGGTGCGGACGAGGAACCCCGGTGGGAGAGCGTCGACGCGATGCTCCATGTGGTGGTGGAGTGGCTGGAGGGCGATTTCCGCACCGAATGGCCGCTGTGAGCCGAATTGCCTCTCGAACAACGGCAAAAACAAATCAGCCCCTGTCCGCATTTCTGCGAACAGGGGCTGACCCGTGTTATTCAATCGGGGTGACAGGATTTGAACCTGCGACCTCTTCGTCCCGAACGAAGCGCGCTACCAAGCTGCGCCACACCCCGGCTGGGAACATGTAGAACTCTACATCATGTCCGCGCCAGCTCCGAATCGGACCCCCTCATTCCGCCCCTGACCAGGCGTAACGGGCCTCGGGACGAGGGTCAGCAGGGAAGCCTCCGGAGGGCAGCAGAAGCGCACCGGGGCGTACGGCGAAGTGCCCATGCCGGCCGACACGTTCATCCACATGTGCGAGCCCCAGCGGGAAACGCCTCGGGCGCGGCCGCGGTCCAGTTCGCAGTTCGTCACGACGGCGCCGTAGAACGGAATGCGGAGCTGGCCGCCGTGGGTGTGGCCCGCCATCACGAAGTCGTAGCCGTCGGCGGCGAACGGGTCGAGGACGCGCGGTTCCGGGGAGTGCGTCACGCCCAGGCGCAGGGCCGCGGACGGGTCCGGGGCGCCCGCGATGTCGGCGTAGCGGTCGCGCTTGAGGTGCGGGTCGTCGAGGCCCGCGCAGAAGATCTCCTGGTCGCCGACCTTGATGGTCTTGCGGACGTGCGTGAGGTCTTCCCAGCCGCGCTCGATCATGCCGGCGCGGAGGTCGCGCCACGGGAGCGTCACGCCGTGGATGCGCCTGGTCTTCGCGGACGGCAGGAGGTAGCGAGCCGGGTTCTTGAGCCTCGGCGCGTAGTAGTCGTTGCTGCCGAAGACGAACACGCCCGGCTTGTCGAGCAACGGGCCGAGCGCGCGCAACGTGCCGGGGACGGCGTCCTTGTGCGCGAGGTTGTCGCCCGTGTTGACCACGAAGTCCGGGTTCAGGTCGGCCAGGGCGGCGACCCAGCGCTGCTTCGACACCTGGTTCGGCGTCATGTGCAGGTCCGAGATGTGCAGCACCCTGATCGGCTTGGCGTCGGGGGACAGGACCGGCACCGTCGCGGTGCGCAGGGTCCAGTGCCTCCTCTCGATTCCCGCCGCGTACGCGATGGTCGCGGCGCCGACTGCGGTCGTGGCGAGGAGGGCTCGGCCCAGCTTGTTCACGCGTCAAGGGTACGGAAGGGCGTTAACTCGATCGGCGCGGCATCCGGCGGGCGGTACCGTTCTGCCCCATGGCGGAGTTGAAGACGCGGCTGAAGAACGACCTGACCGTGGCGATGAAGGCCCGGGAGACCGTGACGGCCGGTGCGCTGCGGATGGCGCTCACGGCCGTCACGAACGAGGAGGTCTCCGGCAAGGAGGCCCGTGAGCTGACCGACGCGGAGGTCCTGAAGGTCCTCGCGCGCGAGGCGAAGAAGCGCAAGGAGGCCGCGGAGGCCTTCGACGGCGCCGGCCGGGCCGAGAAGGCCGACCTGGAGCGCCAAGAGCTCGCGGTGCTGGAGACGTACCTGCCGAAGCAGCTCGACGACGCCGAGCTGGCGTCCATCGTGGACAAGGCCTACGACGCCGTCGCCGCGCAGCTCGGTGAGGCGCCGGGCCAGAAGCAGATGGGCCAGGTGATGAAGGCCGTCAACGCCGAGGTCGCCGGACGCGCCGACGGTGGCCGGGTGGCCGCCGCGGTGAAGTCCAAGCTGACGAGCTGAGGAGTGTGCCGCAGCGGAGCGATCCGCTGCGGCATCGGTCTAGAAGGCCTTGTCGACGGCGTCGGCGAACTCGCCCATCGACCCGAACTCCAGGTCGTAGCTGAAGTCGCCGGACGGCTCGGGCGTCGCGCCCCAGCCCGGCCTGTCGTGCCGCCGGTTGATCCACACCGACCGCAGTCCCTCGCGCTTCGCGGGAACGTGGTCGTGGAACAGGCTCTGCGCGACGTGCAGCAGTTCCGAACGCTCCACCCCCAACGCGTCGAGCGTGGTGTCCAGGGCGCGGAAGTGGTTCTCGGCGGGCTTGTACGCGCCGACGTCCTCCGCGGTGATGATCGCCGCGAAGTCCCCGCGCAGGCGGAGGTTGCTGCCCGCGAACCCGGCGCGGTGCACGTTGGACACGATGATCAGCTGGTAGCGGGAGGCCAGGCGCGCCAACGCCTCTGCGGAGTCGGGGAACGCCGGCCAGTCCGGCACGGACGACCCCAGCTGTGCGGCCCACTCGCCGCTCACCTCGCGCCCCAGTGCGGCACCGGTCCGGCGGAAGGCGGAGGCCAGCACCTCCGGGTACAGCGCGAACTCGCCCGCCGCCACCTCGGCCTCCGCGGAGGCGTACGCGAGCAGCAGCTCCTCGTCGGACAGCGAAAGCCCCTGTTCGAGGGCCCACGGTGAGATCACCGCGGTGATTCCGGCCTCCCAGTCGATGAGCGTGCCGTAGCAGTCGAAGCTGAGCGCCTTGAACGCAGTCAGGTCCATGCCGACAAACTGTAGTACAGTTCAACTGTAGGGCAACCCGTTAAACTGGCCGCATGTCAGCCCTCGACGGCCTCGAAGTGCGCCGCACCACCACGGCCCAGCAGCTGGCCGACGGCCTCTCCGAACGGATCATGGCCGGCGCCTTCGGCCCTGGTGACAGGCTCAGGGAGAGCGCGATCGCGGCGGAGCTCGGCGTCGCCCGCAACACCATCCGCGAGGCCGTCCGCATCCTCGAGCTGACCGGGCTGGTCCGCTACGAGGTCAACCGCGGCGCCGTCGTCATCGCGCCGACGCGAGAGAAGATCGAGGCGCTCTACACCGCCCGCGAGCGCCTGGAGTCCGCCGCGCTCGCCCGCACCCCGCGCCCGGAGCAGCTGGCGGCGATCACGAAGGCCTTCGACGACCTCGTCGAGGCCGCGCGGACGGGCGGCGCGGTCGTCGACCGCGACCTCGCCTTCCACCAGGCGATCGTCGCGCTGCTCGACAGCACGCGGCTGGACGAGTTCTTCGCCGCGCTCACCAAGGAACTGCGCTTCTACCTCACGGTCCTGAGCCGGACCGAGACGCCGGACGAGGTCGTGGCCGAGCACAGGGCCATCCTCGACGCCATCCGCCTCGGCGACCGCGACTCCGCGGTCGCCGAGATCCGTGCGCACGTCGACGTCAGCGTCGCGCGCCTCAAGGCGATGCTCGACCGCTAACGGGGTTCCGGTTCCGTCGGCAGCGTGATCGGTGGCGGCTCGTTCGGGTTGCCGGGCTTGGGCGGCTCCGGAGAGGGCGGCGGTTCGGTGGCGACCGGCGGCGGCACGTAGCCCGTGCTCACCGACAGGTTGATCACCGTGCCGCGCAACGCGTTGCCGCGCGGCGACTGGCTGACGACCGTGCCCTTCGACCTGTCGGAGTTCACCGACTGCTGGCTCACCTTGTAGCCGGCCTGCTCCAGGATCCGCGTGGCGTCGTTGATCTGCTTGCCCACGACGTCCGGCACCTGGATCTCGCGGCCGCCCTTGAGGTAGCGCTGCTCCACCTGCGGCAGCTGCGCCACGGGCAGGCTGCCGTGCACCTTCGTCATCGTCTCGAACCACGTCTTGGCCGGGATCGTGCCGCCGAAGATGTTGCCGTTGCCGCACAACCGCGGCGCGCCCGCGGCGCCCAGGCAGATCGGGCGCGGTGAGGTGCCGTCGTTGAACGTCTGCACAGCGCCCGCGAAGTCCGGGGTCGCGCCGATGAACGCCGCCGACTTGTACTCCTCGGTGGTGCCCGTCTTCGCGATCATCGGGCGGGTCCACTTGGCGGCGCGGGCGGCGGCCGCGGCGGTGCCGTTGCCGACGTCGTCCTTGCTCATGCCGACGGCGAGGCCGTTCGCGAGGCCCTCGGCGACGACCTGCTCGCACGGCGCCTCGTTCACCGGGACCGCCTTGCCGTTGCGGTCGAGCACCTTCGCGATCGGCGTGGGCGGGCACCACTTGCCGCCGCTCACGATGGTCGCCGCCACGTTGGCGAGCTCCAGTGTGGACACCGGCGCGGGGGAGAGCGTGAACGACGCGTTGCCGCCGTTCTGCTTGTAGAACTCCGTCTGCGAGATGCGGTTCTGCTTGTCCTTGGCCTTCGGGTCCGGCCGCGTGCCCTGCAGGTTCGTCGCCATCGTCTCGCGCATGCCCAGGCGCGACGCCATGTCGACGACCGCGTCCATGCCGGTCTGCTCCTCGAGGATCACGAAGCCGGTGTTCGGCGACGTCGCGAGGGCCTGCTGCAGCGACATGGACGACGGGTAGCTCGAGTCGAAGTTCGAGAGGCAGTACCAGCGCGTGCCGGGCTCACCGGTGCTCGGGCAGCGCTGGGCGCCACCCTTGAACACGCGCGAGACGTGCGAGGTCGGCGTCGGGATGACGTTCTCGATGCCGAGGCCCTTCTCCAGCGCCGCCGCCGCGGTGAACACCTTGTAAATAGAACCCGCGCCGAACTTGTTCTCCACGCCGCTCGGCAGGTCGTACGTCGTCTGGCGCAGGTCGGCCTTCAGGCCGTAGTCGCGGTTCGCGACCAGCGCCAGCACCTCGTGGCGTTCCTTGCCGGGCTTGACGATCGCCATCGTGTTCGCGATGCCGTCGGTGTTCTTGCCGACGCCCGCCTCGGCCGCCGCCTTCGCCTGCGAGGTGGCCGCCCTGTCCAAAGTGGTCTGGATGGTGTAGCCGCCGGTCCGCAGCTGCTCCTCGCTGAATCCCGCGCGCTGCAGGTAGTTCACGACGTACGAGCAGAAGAAACCGTTTTCCGGACCGGCACCCACGCACCCGTTCGGCGGAGTGCGGACCGGGGTCGCGAGACCGAGGCCTTCCTTCTTCGCCGCCTCACCCGCGTCACGCGACAGCTTGTCGTTCTCGACCATCCGGTCGATGACTTTGTTGCGCCGGTCCAAAGCTTTGTCCGGATACGCTTCGGGGTCGAGCGCTGACGGACTGTTCACCATTCCCGCGAGCATCGCCGCCTGCGGGACCGTCAACTTGTCCGGAGTCGTGTTGAAGTAAGCCTGCGCGGCCGCCGCGATGCCGTAAATGGTCGAACCGAATGGAACGACGTTGAGGTACCGGGCGAGGATCTCCTCCTTGCCGAGCTTGCGCTCCAGCTGCAACGAGATCCGGGCCTCGCGCATCTTGCGCGCGATCGTCTGCTCCTGGGCCTTGGCCTGCTCGAGCTTGTTGTTCCGCGCCACGACGTGGACCAGGTAGTTCTTGACGTACTGCTGGGTCAGCGTGGACGCGCCCTGCGAGACCGAGCCGCTGACCTGGTTCGTCAGGCCCGCGCGGATCGTGCCCTTCCAGTCGACGCCCTGGTGCTCGTAGAACCGCCGGTCCTCGACCGAGATCAGCGCGGCCTTCATGGTCGGCGAGATCTTCTCGGGCGGCGTGAGCACTCTGTACTGGTCGAACAGGTAGGCGATCGGCGCGCCCTCCTTGTCGGTGACCGTGGTGATCAACGGGGGGTCCGTCGTCACGAGGTCGGCGGAGATGCTGTCCACGGTGTCGCTGGCCCGGTTCGAGACGAGGCCTGTCGCACCCACGACTGGGAACAGCATGCCGGCGAGGAGAACCCCAGCCAGCAGGCACAGGCCGAGCATCTTGAGCACGCCATTCCTGACTCGCACGCGGGCCAGCGTACGCCGTACACGAACGGGTGAAGGTGATCAGTAAGTGCCGTTACTCAGCATGAGTAGACATACGCAAGACAGGTAACAGTCGGGTGACCCAGGCTTGGAGTGGGAACCGAACGGCACTACAGTCCGTCAACGTCCAAGGAATGCAGCCGTAGCTCGAACGCTACGGCATCCGTGGCAGGGGTGTGGCGGATTTCCACATTTGGACAGCACTGAGGAGTGGGGGATATGAACCAGGGGGATTGGCGTATCAACGCTTCGTGCCGAGACGAAGAGCCGGACCAGCTCTTCGTCCGAGGTGCGGAGCAGCGCAAGGCGAAGCTCGTGTGCCTGGGTTGCCCGGTGCGCATGGAATGCCTGGCCGAAGCGCTCGACAACAAGATCGAATTCGGTGTCTGGGGCGGTATGACCGAGCGCGAACGCCGTGCTCTGCTGCGCCGTCGCCCGGACGTGGACTCGTGGTTCGAACTGCTCGACAACGCACGTCAAGAGCACGTCGAGGACACGAGGGTCAGCTAGACGCGGTCCGCGTCTACTCGCCGGCGAGACGGCGACCTATCTCCCGTAGGCCGTCGAGGTCGTGCACGTCAGCAGGCAATGCGGGCACGCCGACCAGCGCGACGCCGGGGTGAGCACGCGTGAACCGGGCCAGGAGCCGCTTCTCACGATCGGCCACCGCGACCCGGTCCGCGTGCAGCCGGAGCACTGCCGCGGCGAGCGGCGCCTCACCGGAGCGGTCCAGGTCGTCCGCTGCCGCGAGCGCCTTCGCCGCGGGCAGGTCCGCCGCCAGCACGGGGTGGGTCCTGTTCGCGACGAGCCCGCACAACGGCATGTTCTCGGCGCTGAGCCGTTCCACGAAATAGCTCGCTTCGCGCAACGCGTCGGGCTCGGCCGCCGCCACCACCACGAAACCGGTTCCGGGCGAGCGGAGGAGTTCGTACGTCCGCTGCGCGCGCTCGCGGAATCCTCCGAACATGCTGTCGAAAGCCTGAACAAAAGTCGAAGCGTCCTGCAACAGCTGGCCGCCGACGATCGTCGACACGGCGCGCGTGAAAAGGCTGAAACCGGTTCCAACGATCTTCATCAGCCCGCGGCCGCTCGCGCGCGCCGGCGCCGACAGCATCCTGATGAACCGGCCGTCGAGCACGGTGGAGAGCCGCTGCGGCGCGTCCAGGAAGTCGAGCGCCGACCGCGACGGCGGGGTGTCGACGATGATCAGGTCCCACTCGTCCTGCGCCACCAGCTGGCCCAGCTTCTCCATCGCCATGTACTCCTGCGTGCCGGAGAACGACGAGGAAATGGTCTGGTAGAAGGGGTTCGACAGGATCTGGTCGGCCCGGTCGCGGCCCGCGTGGGTCAGCACCATGTCGTCGAACGTGCGACGCATGTCGAGCATCATCGCGAACAGCTCGCCCTTGGGCTCGAAGCCGTCCACGACGACCTCGCGCGGGTGGTTGTCGAGCTCCCGCAGGCCGAGCGACTGCGCGAGCCGCCGCGCCGGGTCGATCGTCAGCACGACCACGCGCCTGCCGCGTTCGGCCGCGCGCACCGCCAGCGCCGCCGCCGTCGTCGTCTTGCCCACGCCGCCCGACCCGCAGCACACCAGCACGCGGGTGTTCAGGTCGTCGAGCAACGGGTCGAAGTCCAGCTTGTTCATCGGACCCCCGCCGCCACCAGCACCTCGGCCAGCTCGTACAACGCGGCCACGTCCACCCCGTCCGTCAGGTCCGGCAGCTCGAGCGTCGGCAGGTCGGACTCGCCGAGCAGTTCCTTCGCCTCCTGCTGCGACTGCACCCGGACCGCGTGCTCCACCGTCTCGTCGACCAGGCCTTCGAGCGTGAACTCGTCGAGGTCCAGGCCCGCGGTCTTCAGCCCCGCGAGCACGCGCGCCTCGTCGACCCTGCCCTCGGCGGCGACCGGCACCGACCGCGCGGGCAGCCGCGTGGGCTGGACCCGGTTGACCAGCACCGCGCCCGGACGCAGGTCGGCGCCGTCCAGCTCGGCCACCGCGTCCAGGGTCTCGCGCACCGGCATCTCCTCCAGCAACGCGACCAGGTGCACCGCCGTGTCACCCGAGTGCAGCAGCCGCACGACGCCCTCGCTCTGCCCCTTGATCGGACCGACCTTCGCCAGGTCGGCCATGGCCTTGGTGACGTCGAGGAACTTGACGACCCGCCCGGTGGGCGGCGCGTCCAGCACGACCGCGTCGTAGAGGTGGCGGCCGTCCGGACCGGTCCGGTTCACGCACTCCTTGACCTTGCCGGTCAGCAGGACGTCGCGCAGGCCGGGCGCGAGCGTGGTCGCGAACTCGATCGCGCCCATCTTGCGCAGCGTGCGGCCTGCGAAGCCGAGGTTGTAGAACATCGCCAGGTACTCCAGCAGCGCGGCCTCGGCGTCGACGGCCAGCGCGTGCACCTCACCGCCGCCCGGCGCGGACGCGATCCGCTCCTCGGAGTAGGGCAGCGGGGCCCGGTCGAAGAGCTGGGCGATGCCCTGCCTGCCTTCGACCTCGACCAGCAGCACGCGGCGGCCACCGGTGGCCAGGGCCAGCGCCAGCGCGGCCGCGACCGTCGTCTTGCCCGTGCCGCCCTTGCCGGAGACCACGTGCAGACGGGCCCTGGTCAGCTCCTCGGTCCACGACGTCACACGTCCAGACTAGGTGTGAAATCGGTCGAAGGTGGATCGGTCGGTCAATCCACCATGGTGAGGAAGAGAACGGCCATGGCCGTCGCGGCCACCAGTGCCCAGGCCACGACCGACGGCAGCCACAGCGCGATGCTCGCCGTGACGACCACCACCACGACCAGCCCGATCACCCCGGCCTGCACGACCTGGACCCGCTGGCTGTGCTTGCGGTCGCGCACCTGCGCCATCGCGACGAGCACCATCACCAGCCCGCCGAGCGCGAACAGGCTGGTGGCGACGATCCGCCAGGTCTCCACGTGATCAAGGTAGCCCGAAGGCCGCGAACCCCGCAGGCATCGTTCGGGTGGCAAGTTAGGCTCCCCGCATGACGAAGTGGGAGTACGCGACCGTGCCGTTGTTGATCCACGCAACGAAGCAGATCCTCGACCAGTGGGGCGAGGACGGCTGGGAGCTGGTCACCGTGCTGACCAACCCGACCGGTGAGCAGCACGTCGCGTACCTGAAGCGGGTGAAGGCGTGAGCACCTGGACGAACCGCCTGAAGGAGCTCGGCATCGAGCTCCCCGGTGTCGCCGCCCCGCTCGCCGCCTACGTGCCCGCCACGCAGAGCGGTCCGTGGGTCTTCACGTCCGGCCAGCTGCCGTTCGTCGACGGCAAGCTCCCCGCCACCGGCAAGGTCGGCGCCGAGGTCTCCCCGGAGGAGGCCAAGCAGTACGCCGCGACCTGCATCCTCAACGCTCTCGCGGCCGTGGACGCGCTCGTGGGGATTGACTCGATCAAGCGAGTCGTGAAAGTTGTCGGGTTCGTGGCCTCCGCCGAGGGCTTCACGGGGCAGCCCGGCGTCATCAACGGCGCCTCGGAGCTGCTCGGTGAGATCTTCGGTGACGAGGGCAGGCACGCCCGGTCCGCCGTGGGCGTGGCCGAGCTGCCGATCGGCGCTCCGGTGGAGATCGAACTGATCGTCGAGGTGTGACATGTCGGACACGTGCCACGAACTGCTGCTGAGGCTGGCCGGGCGCATCCCGGACGACCTGCTGTGGCGGTACCGGGACTGGGCCGCGTCGGACGCGTACGCGGTCCTCGCGCGGTCGCTGCCGCGCACGCTCCTGCACGGACGCATCCCTCTGACGGATCACGAGCTGCGCCTTTTGCAGGACGCGCTGGTGCCCTACGGGGCGGATCCCGGCGCGCTCAGTTCGGTCAAAGGACTGGACGAACTGCCACCCACCGGCTACACCTTTTCCCCAGAATCACCCGATCGGGTGCCGATGGGGGATTCAGCGACCGTCGTTCTCGGTGCCACGCTGCGTGGCCGGAACGGGGTCGGCGAGGTCCGCTCCTGCTGGCGCATCGGTCCCACGGGGATCAACCGCGTCCTGCTGGTGGCGGCCACGACCGGCCACGCCCGGCTGACCGGTGAGCTGCAGCGTGTTCTGCGGGCGTTGGGCGAGCACGACCCGTGCGTCGAGGTCGTGTCGTCCGGCATGGACCTGCCGCCCTACCACCGGGCGGCGCTGGCGGCATCGGAGCTGGTGTGCGCCGGCGCCGAGTCCGAGGAGCACCTGGTGCTCAGCTAAGGAGAGTTGACGTGACGAACGACGGTGTCGGCCTGCCGGTCCGTCTCCACGATCTCCTGCTGTCGATGGCCGGGCGCGTCGACGACGCCGCCCTGTCGCAGGCCCGCGAGTTCCTCGCGGTCGGAGAACTGGACCGCTCGATCGAACTGCTCGTGGGCACGCTCCTCGCGGGCGGCATCCCCGTGCTGCCCGACGAGCGCGCGGCCATCACGTGGATCCTCCACGAGGTCCGCTCGGACGCGTCGCTGACCGACCGCCTGCCGGTGGTCGAGATGCTGCCGTTCTTGCGGCACCGCTTCACCTCCGAGACCGATCCGGCCTCGGACATCGCGGCCGACCTGAGCCGTGCCGTGTCGGTGCTGCCGGACATCCGCTCGGTGCGGTGCGTCTGGCGTTCGTCGCCGACGGGCTCCACGCCGGGTCCGCTGCCCCAGCGCGTCGTGCTGGTGGACATCGGTCCGCAGGGCTTCGGTCCCGCGACCGCCTACCGGGTCGACTCGGTGCTGCGCAAGGCGGGCGTCCGCGCCGCCGTCGAGGTCCTGACGACCGGTGTGCAGCTCAGCGACTACCACGCCGCCGCGGTGACGTCGTCGCGCACGGTGCCGATCTCCGGGGCCCCGGTGCCGCTGGCCGAGCACCACGCCTCGCAGCAGCAGCAGCAAGCCTGGTTCGACCAGCCGGCCGAGGAGCTTCCCGCTCCGGCGCCGGTGGCCGAGCCGACACCGGCGCCGGAGCAACAGGAAGAGACCGGCTCACGACGCACGCGTTCCACACCGGCGCTGGAGGGGTCGCAGCCCTTCCCGCCCAAGCCCGTGAAGCGCATCCCAATGGCCTCGGTGGAACCCGAGGTCGAGGCGCTGCCCGAACCCGTCCCGATCAACCGGGCCGAGGTGACCACCGAGCTGAAGGCCGACGAGCTGGCCGCGCTGCAGGCCGCTCTGGCCGAGCCCGCCGAGCCGTCCTCGGTGGACGCGAACCTCAGTGAGCGCGAACGGGCCCTGCTGCAGCAGCTGCACGAGGAGCTGGCGCAGCGGGAGCAGACGGGTCCGCCGGCGACCGACAGCGGCCGCTGGCAGATCGACAGGTCGTCGTCGCGCCAGTCCGCCTTCGGCGCGACGAACAACGGCCACCAGCCTCAGTAACCGGTCCGCAGGTAGTCGAGCTGGGCCCGCACCGACCACTCGGCGGCGGGCCACAGCACCCTGTCCACGTCCGCGTAGACGATCTCGACGACCTGACGCGGGGTCGGTGAGCCGCCCAGCGCCTCGACGGCTCCGCGGACCTGTTCCAGCCGCTGCGTGCGGTGGGCCAGGTACCTCCGCGCGGCCTCACCGGCGTCCTGCAGCTCAGGGCCGTGGCCGGGCAGCACCGCCGTGTTCTCGGGCAGTTCGGCGAGCACCTTCAGCGACTGGAAGTAGTCGCCCAGCTTCCCGTCCGGGTGCGCCACGATCGTCGTGCCGCGGCCCAGGACCGTGTCGCCGGTCAGCACGGCCTCGCCGTCGATCACGAAGCACAGCGAGTCGCTGGTGTGGCCGGGCGTGCCCAGGACGCGGAGCTCCAGGCCGGCGCTCGTGACCACCTCTCCGTCCGTGAGGCCTTCCGAGCCGTAGGTGAACGTCGGGTCGAGCGCGCGCACCGGCGCCTTGACCAACTCGCTGAACGCACGGGCGCCGTCGGAGTGGTCGGGGTGGCCGTGCGTCAGCAGGATCTCGGCGACCGGGCCGACCGCGGCGATCCGCTCGAGGTGGGCGTGGTCGAGCGGACCGGGGTCGACGACCACGTACGACGTCGCGTCCGGGGCCTTGAGCAGCCACGTGTTGGTGCCGTCGAGCGTCATCGGCGACGGGTTGTCCGCCAGCAGCACGGCGGCGTGCGGGGTGATCTGGCGCAGTTCGCCGTAGAGCGGGTGCGCGGCGCGGGCACCGATCAGCGGGGAGCCGCTCACGCGATCACCACCCGGATCACGTCGCCGTCGCGGATCAGCTTGGGGATGATCTTCTCGACGCTGCGTTCCTCGGCCATGACCTTCTCGACGCTGCCCAGGGCACCGACCTCGTCGAGGGTGCGCCAGGTGGGCGGCATGAGCATCCGGCGGCCCTCCTGGGCGTCCTGGACGGCGTTCGCGGGCGTCTGCCACGACGCGTCGGACGCCTCCGTCGTCTCACCGTCCGCCTTCTGGCCGTCGGGCAGCGCGGCGACGAAGAAGCGGGTGTCGTAGCGGCGGGGCTCCTCGAGCGGGGTGACCCAGTTCGCCCACGGTCGCAGCAGGTCCGCGCGCAGGACCAGACCCTCGGCGGCGAGGAACTGGGCGAGCGAGAGCTCGCGGTCGACCAGTTGCTGCCGGGCCTGCGCGTACGTCGAGGTGTCCGCGACGACCGAGGTGGCGTCGGGACCCGCGAGCAGCACGCCGGACTCCTCGAACATCTCGCGCACGGCAGCGCACACGAACGCGCGCGCCATGCCCTCGTCGACGTTGAAGACCTCGGCCCACCACCGCGGCTCCGGCCCCGCCCACGCGACGGACGTGTCGGCGTCCCGCCGATCAACGCCCCCACCGGGGAAGACGGTCATGCCGCCCGCGAACGCCATGCCCTTCACGCGGCGCAGCAGGAAGGCTTCGAGGCCCTCCGCGCCGTCGCGGAGCAGGACCACGGTGACGGCGTCCCGCGGCTCGACGGGTTGGGAGACCGGTGATGCGGGTACCAGGTTTCCCGGCAAGGTCATGTCGTCGGGCATCCTCCGAGCGTACGACCGCGCTAACCCGAGGATGGTGTGATGGCGACGAAGGTCTCCGGTTGTCTGGTGCAGACCCTGCTGTTCCTGCTGGGAGCCGTGCTGGGCACAGGTCTCACGGCGGTGGCGGGCGTCGTGATGTTCGTGCCGGACCGCACGACCGTGATCAGCGTCGATCCGACGGCGGAGTCACCGGGCGTGTACGTGAAAGAGGTGTCACGGCTCGTCGGCGGCACCTACTACGAGATCTGGCTCGGCCCGACAGCGGACCGCGGCCACGTCGTGACGGTGCCCAACGGCTGGGACCACGACCCGCAGCGCGAGACGTCTTCTGACGGCGTGCGCCTGAAGTTCGACAACGGGGGAGAGATCTTCGTCCCCAAGGCCAGTTACTCCTGAGGCAGGATGGGCGAGTGGACGAACAGCTGCGCGTAGGACTTGTCGGCGCCGGACCGTGGGCTCGGATGATCCACGCCCCCGGTGTCGCGAACCACCCCGGAACCACGCTGACCGGCGTGTGGGCCCGTCGCCCGGAAGCGGCCGCGGAACTCGCCGGCTCGTTCGGCGCGGAGCCGTTCGAGGACTACGCCGCCATGCTGTCCACTGTGGACGCTGTCGCGTTCTGCGTGCCGCCGGGCGTGCAGGGACCGATGGCCATCGAGGCCGCCCGCGCCGGCAAGCACCTGGTGCTGGAGAAGCCGATCGCCGAGACCGCCGAGGTCGCGGCCGAGCTGGCCGAGGCCGTCTCGGCCGCCGGCGTGGCGTCCCTGGTCGTGCTGACCCGCCGCTACGCCCCGGAGACCAAGGAGATGCTGGCCCAGCTCCACCGCACCGGCGGCTGGACCGGAGCCGACAGCCGCTGGATCTCCGGCGCCCTGCTCGACGGCCCGTTCTCGAACTCCCCGTGGCGCCACGACAAGGGCGCGCTCGACGACGTGGGCCCGCACGCCTTCGACCTGCTGGACGCGGCTCTCGGCGAGATCACCGACGTGCTCGCGGCGAACGTGACCGAGACGGGCCTGTGGCAGCTGATCCTGCAGCACGAGGGCGGCCCCACCAGCACCGTCTCGCTCTGCCTGTCGCTGCCGGTGCAGCCGCCGTTCGCGGACTTCACCGTCTTCGGCGAGCACGGCCACCGCACCCTGAGCAACAGGGACACGCCCGCGCCGGAGTGCTTCACGAACCTGCTCGACGACTTCGTGGCGATGGTGCACAGCGGCACCACCACGCACGAGTGCGATGTGTGGCGGGGGCTGCACCTGCAGCGGATCATCGACCTGGCGCGCCGGAAGGCGGGAAGCACGGCCTGAGCCGCGCACACAGCCGGGCCGGGTCGTCCTTCGGCGCCCCGGCCCAGCCGGACTCGGTCCACGGCAGTTCGTCCGGTGCCCCCGATGCCGGACGAACACGTGCTGGTGGAAGTGGGCCACGGACCGCCCGGCCACGAACGAGAACACGAACTCGGGGTCCAGCTCCGCCCGCAGCCCGGCGGCCGCCGGCCTCACCGCCCTGGCACTCACTCACCGCGGCACCCCCTCCTGACCCACCGAAAATTGTCAGGGGTGCCCGCTAGCGTCCTCGACATGGACCTCACCGCCACCACAGCCGCTCTCGCCGGCGCCGCCGCCGAGGTGGCGCGCCTGCTGCCGGCCCGCGTGCTCGACCCGGTGCTCGCCGGGCTGCGCTTGAAGGCCGGCACGGACGTGGAGGTGGCGGGCAGCGACCAGGAGCACGGTGTGCGCCTGTCGGTGAACGCCACGGTCCACACCGAGGGCGAGGTGCTCGTGCCGGCGAAACCGCTGGCGGCGACCCTCCAGGCGCTGGACGACCCGCAGGTGAGGCTGAAGGTCGAGGGGCAGCGGCTGGCCATCCGCACACCGACGTCGAGGTTCGCGCTCCCGTTGCTCGACCTCGCGCACCACCCCGGCGTCCCGGCGCTGCCCGCGTTGCAGGGGCACGTCGCCGCCGAGAGGCTGAAGGCGATCGCGGCGGTGGCGGGCGCGGCGAGCAAGGACGACGCCCTGCCGATCTTCACCGGCATCCGGATCCAGTCGGCCGCCGACAGGCTGCACGTCATGGCGACCGATCGCTACCGCATGGCGTACGCCACGTTTGCGTGGGAACAACAAGGTCAACTAGACCTGTTGGTACCTGCGAAGGCCCTCGTGGAAGCGGCCCGGCAGGCCGAAGGCCCCGTCGCCCTCCACGCGAACCAGGACCGCATCGGCCTGGCGTGGGGCACCAACTCGATCTCGACCGCGCTCCTGGCCGCTCCGTTCCCGGACGACCGGGCGCGCCGACTCCTGGAGGCAGTCATCGACAGCACGGTGCTCGTGGACGCGGACGCGTTGGCCCGCGCCGTCCGCAGAGCCACGCCCTACGGCGGCCCCCACCAGGCCGTGACCATCCAGGTCGAGGACTCGGAGATCCGGGTCAAGGGCAGCGACCCGCAGCAGGGCGAGTCGGAGGAGTTCGTGAAGGCCACGGTCGACGGCGACCGCCTGACCAAGACGTTCCAGGCCCGCTACCTCGCGGACGCGCTGAAGGCGTTCGCGGGCCGCCGGATCGAGCTGAAGATCCAGGGCGGCCTGCGCTCCACGGTGCTGACGTCGACCCCGGGCGAGGACGGCGTCGAGCTCACCTACCTCGTGGTGCCGATGCGTTCGGTGGCCTGACAGACGAAAAAGGCCGGCCCTGTTCGGGCCGGCCGTCCGTCAGCGGGAGGCGAGTTCCATCTCGGAACGCGCGGGCACCTCGGCGGGCACGCCGCGCTGCACGGTCCCGCGCAGCAGCCACACCGCCAGCGCGATCAGCAGCCCGGCCACACCGGCCGCGACGAACGCGGGCCGCGTGCCGAAGTGCTCGATCAGCTGCCCGGAGATGCCCTGGCCGATGGCGAGGCCGACGGTCACCGAGGTGATCACCCAGCCGAACGCCTCGGCGGCCATGCCGTTCGGCGTGACCTGCTCGATCGCCGCGGAGTGCGCGGTCGACTGCGGCGTGATCAGCGTGCCGACCAGGAACAGCGCGATCGCGAGCCCGACCAGCGTGGCCGGGACGGCCAGCAGGAACGAGAGCAGACCGAAGCCGCCGAGCAGCACCGGCAGCCGCAGGTGCATGGGCCGCGGCCACGGGCGCATCCCGTAGAGCACGCCGAAGATCACCGAGCTGATCGACCACAGCGACAGCATCAGACCACCCATCGAGGCCTGGCCCGCCGCCTTCGCGAACGCGGGCACGGCCACCTCGACGAAGCCGATCGTCACACCGAAACCGAGCGCGGCGAGCGCCACCGTGCGCATGCCGGGATACGCGAACGCGCCGAGCAACGGCCGCGGCGCCTGCTCGACAGGACCCCAAGCACGCACGACGGGGTTGAACGCGAACCACAGCGCACCCACGACCATCAGCACAGCACCGACGACCACACCGGTGCCCGCCCACGGCGCGGCCAGCAGCAGACCGGCGAGACCCGGCCCGAGGATGAAGAAGACCTCCATGCTGATCGCCTCGTAGGCGTACCCGGCCATCCGAGTGGGCCCGGCGGGAACCATCCGCTCCCACAGCGCACGCGACGCCGAACCCACCATCGGCTCCGTGGCACCGACGCCGAGGGCCAGCGGGACCAGCGCGAACACGGGCGCACCCGCCTCCACACCGAGCACGGACACGGCGACGAAGAGGGCGAACAGCCCGGTCACGAAAAGCAGTGGGCGAGTAGGACCGAAGCGGTCCATCAACCGCCCCTGGACGACCGACCCGAGAGCCACACCCACCAGCGCCGCCGCCGAGACCATGCCGGCGGCCGCGAACGATCCCGTCGCGCGCTCCACGTAGAGCAGCAGCGAGAGCCCGACCATCGCGATGGGCAGGCGGGCGAGCAGAGACGCGACCACGGGGCCACGCATGCCGGGAGTCGTCAGGGCAGCACGGTAGTCGGACAGGCGAGCGGAGTGGGACATGTGTACCAGTATGCCAAAGTTGGTACGCAAGTACCAGATCAGGTGCGCGGAGTCACCAGGGTTGCGATTGGGTCACAGGAATGGGATGACCGGGTGAAACATGCAACGAATCGGCCACACACGAGGTCCTTGAGGGTGAAAGGGCTTGAGTGGTCGGGGTGCCGACGTGCGAAAGTTGACTCATCGATCGAGACCAACCTCTGGCTTGAGGGTCGGGGCCTACGCGCCAGAGGGATGGAAAGCACGGTTCGTCGGGGGATGGGCCGTGCAACACAAAGGACCGGTGCGCCACGTCGGGGGTGGCGCCCGGTCCTTTTTGTTTGGTCGCGGCTGCGCCGCTCCGGCTCGTTCGCCGAGTAGCTGGTCGTCCGCCCGCCGCTTCGCCGTGATTGGGCTTCGCCGAATCACGACGAAGAGGCGAACGGACGACCAGCGCGAACTCGCGGCATTGGGCGAGCTGGCCCTTCGGGACCGCCGCCGTGGGGCGGAACCCCCGCCGAGTTTGCTGTCCTGCGGGACCTCGCGGCACCTACGAAGCCTGCGGTCTGGCGGTACTCGTCAGCTCCGCTGCCTCGCGGCGCTCGCGAAGCCTGCTGCCTCGCGGCGCTCGCGGACCCCGCTGCCTCGCGGTACCCGCCAGCTCCGCCGCCTCGCGGCGCCCGCGAACCCGCAGCCTCCCCAAAATCCCCCGATGCCCCACTGCCGTCAGTCCCACCGAGTCGCCGAGCCGCGCTGCCTCGGCAGTCGCACCCCGCGGCCCCGCCGGAACCAAAAGCAGCGGAGCCCCGTCGGCTGACGGGGCTCCGCTGCAGGTGAAGCTTCGTGCTCCGGCCCCTAGCGGGCGCGGCGCGCCAGGCGCTCCGGGTCCAGGATCAGGACGCTCTTGCCTTCGAGGCGCAGCCAGCCGCGGTGCGCGAAGTCGGCCAGGGCCTTGTTCACGGTCTCGCGAGACGCGCCGACGAACTGGGCGATCTCCTCCTGCGTCAGGTCGTGCGTGACGCGGAGCAGGCCGGCCTCCTGCGAGCCGAAGCGCTGTGCGAGCTGCAGCAGCGCCTTGGCGACTCGGCCCGGCACGTCCGTGAAGATCAGGTCGGCCAGCATCGAGTTCGTCCGGCGCAGCCTGCGGGCCAGGGCCCTCAGCAGCTGCTCGGCGATCTCCGGCCGGTTGGTGATCCACTGGCGGAGCGCGGGGCGGTCCATGGACACCGCGCGCACCTCGGTCACCGTCGTCGCGGTCGACGTGCGGGGGCCGGGATCGAAAATGGACAGTTCGCCGAACATGTCCGAGGGTCCGAAGATCCCCAACAGGTTCTCGCGGCCGTCCGGCGACTTGCGGCCGATCTTCACCTTGCCGGACTGGATGATGTACAGGCGGTCGCCCGGCTCACCCTCCGCGAAGATCACGTGGCCACGCGGGAACTCCACCGTCTCCAGGGTCGTCGCCAGCGCCTCTGCGGCCGCCGGGTCCACCCCCTGGAAGATGCCCGCTCGCGCCAGGGTCTCGTCCACCTCGTCCCTCCTAATCGACGCGACGGCACGCCTACCACCATCTTTGGTGGAGTCAGCGCCGTGCCGCCGATCACTGCGTTGCAGTCTAAGGGCTCTCTTGTGGATCGCCGCTCGGCTCGCCGTCTTGGTAGGAACAACGCGACTGGCTCGATCCAGAGCCCAACGAACCAGTCTACGCCATTCGGGTGTCACCTAGCGCGGGGCCATGGGCTAACGGACGCGCTTGCGCGCACCCCCGCGGCCACGACGACGGAGGCGGAACATGTCGAGTGCGCGACCGATGCCGTGTCCGTAGAGCGCCTTGACCTCTTCGGGCCTGGCGGACTCCAGGAACTCCTCGACCTCGTTCTCCTGCACGGCAACGTGCCGGAGCTTCGCTTCGACGCGCTCCATGAAGAGCGCGAAGAACATGATCACGATCGGAACGACGATCACAAGCCAGGCAGTCATGATGCTCCGAAGTGTGGCGCATGAGGGATTCGAGTGCGGATCTAGGGGTCGGTTCCGGCGTGTTGACTACTCTGGATCAGTGCCCGCAACGAAGAAGCCGGAAACCAAGCTGGGCCTGACGCGCAGGGCCCGCCGGATGGTGCGCGTGCTGGCCGAGGGCTACCCCGACGCGCACTGCGAGCTGGACTTCACGACGCCGCTCGAGCTGCTCGTGGCGGTCGTGCTGTCCGCGCAGTGCACCGACAAGAAGGTCAACGAGGTCACTCCCGCCCTGTTCGCGAAGTACCCGACGGCCGCCGACTACGCCGGCGCCGACCGGACCGAGCTCGAGGAGATGATCCGCCCGACCGGCTTCTACCGGAACAAGGCGACATCCCTGCTGGGACTCGGCGCTGCTCTGGTGGAGCAGTACGACGGCGTCGTCCCCGGCACTCTCGAAGAGCTGGTCAAGCTCCCCGGTGTAGGACGCAAGACGGCCAACGTGGTTCTCGGCAACGCGTTCGATGTGCCCGGCATCACAGTCGACACCCACTTCGGTCGTCTCGTCCGCCGCTGGGGCTGGACCGAGCTGGAGGACGCGGTCAAGGTCGAGCACGCCATCGGCGAGCTGATCGAGAAGCGCGACTGGACGATGGCGTCGCACTGGATCATCTTCCACGGACGCCGCGTCTGCCACGCCAAAACGCCTGCCTGCGGCGCCTGCCTGCTGATGAAGGACTGCCCGTCGTACGGCCTCGGGCCCGAGGACCCGGACAAGGCGGCCAAGCTCGTCAAGGGCGAGGAGAAGCCCCACCTGATCGAGCTCGCCGAGCGGGTGCGGGCCGGTGAGAAGCTAGGAGCGTGAACAACCGCACGCGCTGGCTCGTCGTGGTGCTCGTCCTCGGGCTCGCGGGGGTCGTGGCGCTGTGGCCCCGTGACGACTCGCCGGCGCCGCTGCCCACGCCTTCCCGCCAGACCCAGGACGTGGCCGCGTTGCGCGCGCAGGCCCAGCTCCGGCCGTGCGGACTCCCGGGCGAGGGCGGCGTCGACGTGACGTGCCTCGGTGACGGCACCCGGACGGCCCTCGCGCTCAAGGGCCCGCTCCTGATCAACTTCTGGGCGACCTGGTGCCAGCCGTGCCAGGAGGAGCTGCCCGTGCTGGACGCCTACGCGAAGCAACCAGGTGCCGTGCCCGTCGTCCCAGTTCTTGTGGACAGCAGGGAGGCGGACGGCCTGGAGCTGCTCGCCCGGCTCGGCGTGCGGCTGCCGTCCGTGCACGACGGCGCCGACGAGCTGCGCAAGAAGGTGAAGGCGCCGAAGTCGCTCCCCGCCACGTATTACGTATCAGCGGACGGTCAGGTCCGGCAGATCACCGATCCGCCGTACTTCACCGCTCCGGACCAGGTGGAGAAGGCGGTTCGATGACGGAGGCGGCAGAGCCACCCGACTGGATGCAGCGCCTGGCGAAGGCCACCGAGGAGATCGACGGGCGAACGTTCATGCGGGACCCGCGCACTCCGACGAGGGCCTACCGCAAGGCGGCCGTGCTCATGCTGTTCGGCGAGTCCGAGGAGCACGGGCCGGACATCCTGCTGCTGCGCCGGTCGGACACGCTGGGCTCGCATCCGGGCCAGGTCGCGTTCCCCGGCGGCGCACAGGACGAAACGGACGAAGGGCCGGTCGCCACGGCATTACGCGAGGCTTACGAGGAGACCGGTGTACTTGAGTCAGGAGTGAGACCACTTGCGACGCTGCCGGAGCTGTACGTGCCGGTGTCGGGGTTCGTGGTCACGCCCGTGCTCGCCTACTGGGAACAGCCGAGCCCCGTCGCACCGGTCGACCCGGCGGAGACCGCCGCCGTCGCGCGGGTGCCCGTGGCGCACCTCGCGGACCCCGCCAACCGGTTCCGCGTGCGCCACCCCGCGGGTTACGTCGGAGCGGCCTTCTCCGCGCCGGGCATGCTGGTGTGGGGCTTCACCGCGGGGTTGATCAACGGCCTGATCGCACTCGGCGGCTGGGAGCAGCCGTGGGATGCGACCGATGTGCGTGACCTTGAACTAGCGTTGCGCGCTACACAGTGAGGCGGAGGTTTCGGGTTGAACTGGGTTGACCTGCTCGTGCTGGGCCTCGCCGCGATCGCCGCGGTGTCCGGGGCCAGGCAGGGCATGGTCGTCGCGCTCCCCGCGTTCGTCGGTGTGCTCGTCGGCCTGATCCTGGGCACGCAGATCGCGCCGTTGCTGGTGTCCCAGTTCGAGAACGTCGTCACCAAGGTCGTGTTCGCGGTCGGCATCGTCGTGCTGCTCGTGGCACTGGGCGAGACCATCGGCGTCTACATCGGCAGGACGATCAAGGCGCGCGTCAACGCGTCGCCGTTGCGCGGCGCGGACAACGCCCTGGGCGCCATCGTGCAGGGCCTGGTCGTCTTCGTCGTGGCGTGGATGATCGCGCTGCCGCTCACCTCGGTCGTCGGTCTGCCCGACCTCACGTCGTCGCTCAAGCAGTCGGTGATCCTCGGCAAGGTCGACCAGACCATGCCGCAGGCCGCCCGCGTGCTGTCCGGTGACCTGCAGAAGCTCTTCGACGTCTCGGGCTTCCCGCAGGCGATGGACCCGTTCAACCGCACGCCGCTCAAGGACGTCGAGCCGCCGAACAGCCAGCTCGCCGACTCCCCGGTCGCGAAACGGCTCCAGGCGAGCGTGCTCAAGGTCCGCGGCCGTGCGCCGTCGTGCTCCCGTGCGCTCGAAGGCACCGGGTTCGTCATCGCGCCCGAGCGGGTCATGACGAACGCGCACGTCGTCGCAGGCACGAACGAGGTGACGGTCGAGGTCGGCCGCGGCCAGTTCGACGCGACGGTCGTCTCCTACGACCCGCGCACCGACATCGCCGTGCTCGCGGTGCCGGACCTGGAGGCCACGCCGCTGCAGTTCCGCAGCGACGAGGTGCAGCCGGGCGAGGACGGCATCGTGCTCGGCTACCCGCTCGACGGCCCGTACAAGTCGTCGCCGGCCCGTGTCCGCGAGCGGATCCCGCTGCTGCGCGGCCCGGACATCTACGACGCCCAGACGGTCACGCGCGACGTCTACACCGTTCGCGCCGAGGTCCGCTCCGGCAACTCGGGCGGCCCGCTGGTCGACCCGAACGGCCGGGTGATGGGCGTGGTCTTCGGTGCCGCGGTCGACGACCCGGAGACGGGTTTCGTGCTCACGGCCCAGCAGGTGCAGTCGATGGTGCAGAAGGCGCCGTCGCTGACCCGCCGGGCCTCCACCCAGGGCTGCGCGTCGTAGCGGCGATGCCGTTGAGCACGTAGTCCAGGCCCGTGTCGAACCACGCGGCGGCGTTCGTGTGCTCGGCCTCGAACATGACCTTGGCGAGCCTCGGGAAGCGCCCCGTGGCGAGCACCTTGCGCATGTACGGCCCGGACGCGGCCTGCCACTGCTCCTCGGTCATGCCGCTGGCCTGCTCCTCGCGGGCCTCGGCGATCTCGTTGCGGACGGCGCCGTGCACGTACGCCATCACCGTCCCGACCGCGCCGAGCACGTGGTCGATGGTCGGGAACTCCGGCCTGCCGTCGAGCGTGGCCAGCGTCGCCTCGATGTGCGTCAGCGAGTTCGGGCCCCGGTGCGGCCTGCCGCCGAGCAGGTCGACCAGCCACGGGTGCCGCTTGGCCGCCGCGCGGACGCCGTGGGCGATCCGCGTCAGGGCCGCCCGCCAGTCGGTGCCGGGCTCGGGCAGCGTGATCTCGCCGTAGACCTCGTCGACCATCAGGTCGAGCAGCTCGTCCTTGGTCTCGACGTAGCCGTAGAGGCGCATCGGACCGGCGCCCAGGGCGGCGGCGACCTTGCGGATCGACACCTCGTCGAGCCCGCCCTCGTCGGCGAGCCTGATCGCGGCTCCCACGATCAGGTCCCTGCTCAACGGGATCGGTGACGGCTTGCTGGGCGGCTCTGGGCGGTCCCACACGGGTTCGTTCGACATCGGACTGGACAATACAGCGTCTTATCGCGATACAGTGTATTGAATGATACGGCGTATCGGGAGGATGCGATGAGGACTTCGGTGTTGGTGGTCGGTGGGGGACTGGCGGGCACGTCGGCCGCGCTGTTCCTGGCGTGGCGCGGGGTGGACGTGGTGCTGGTGGAGAAGCATCCGGGCAGCTCACCGCACCCGCGGGCGGTCGGGTTCAACGCTCGGGTGGGCGAGTTGCTGCGGGCGGTGGGCCTGGAGGACGAGCTGCCGAAGAGCCGCATGGCCAAGGGCTTCGGCGTGCGCCGCGTGCGGGCGGAGAGCCTGGTCGGCAAGAAGTACGACGAGACGTTCTGGACACCGCCGGCGCAGCTGTCCGACGTCGAGTACTCCCCGGTCAGAGGCGTCGGCGTCGCGCAGGACCGGATGGAGCCGATCCTGCGCGACAAGGCCCGTGAGCTGGGCGCGGACATCCGCATGAGCACCCGGATGCTGGAGTTCTCCCAGGACTCCGACGGCGTCACGGCGGTCGTGCGGGGCGACGGCGAGCCGTACGAGATCCGCGCCGACTACCTGGTCGCGGCCGACGGCCACCGCAGCCCGGTGCGCGAACAGCTCGGCATCACCCGCACCGGCCGCGGCTACATGCACACGTCCCGCAGCGTGCTGTTCCGCGCGCCGCTGCAGGAGTACCTGAAGGACGGCATCGGCCAGTTCGTGATCGACGACGTCGGCTTCCTGACCACCTACGGCGACGGCCGCTGGGTCCTGATGCTCGACGAGCAGGAGTACACCGAGCCCGAGCTGCGGCAGAAGATCTTCCAGGCCATCGGCCGCGACGACGTGGACGTCGAGATCATCACGACGGGCCGCTGGACGATCAGCGCGAGTGTCGCCGACCGGTTCTCCGACGGGCGGATCTTCCTCGCAGGCGACTCCGCGCACACGCTGCCGCCGAGCCGCGGCGGGTTCGGCGCGAACGTCGGCATCGAGGACGCGCACAACCTCGCCTGGAAGCTGGCGGCGGTCCTCAACGGCGAGTCACGACCGTCCCTTCTGGACACCTACGACGAGGAACGGCGCCCGGTCGCCACCCTGTGCCACCAGCAGATCTTCGCGCGCAACGACGGCCACAACCGCGACGGCGAGCCCGACGACGCGGAGCTGTTCGACAACAACGCCATGCACTTCGGCGTCCTCTACCGCTCGGCCGCGGTGATCGGTGCGGGTCCCGAGCTCCCGCCCGCGCAGCTCCCCGAGCGGTGGAACGGCCAGCCGGGCACGCGTGCCCCGCACGTGTGGATCGAGCCGGGGAAGTCCACCTTGGACCTGTTCCAACGCGGCTGGGTGCTCGTCGCCGACCACCCGCAGTGGGAGGAGGCCACGTCGGGCCTCGCCGTGCGGTACGAACGGGTCGAGCGGCTGGAGGCCTTCGGGCTGTCCGCGAAGGGCGCGTCGCTGGTCAGGCCGGACGGCTACGTGGCATGGCGGTCGGCCGACCTGCCGGACGACCCGGCCGGTGCCCTGCGGGCCGCGTTCAGCTCTGCTTCTGCAGGAACTCCGTGATCAGCCTGCTCGTGGTGTGGGACGCCTCCTGGTTGGGGAAGTGCCCCACCTCGGGCAGGTAGCGGAACTCCGAGGAGGGCCCGAGCCACGGCAGCGAATCGCGCGCCGCCGACTCCGGCACGACCGGGTCCAGCGCGCCGTGGATCTGCAGGACCGGCACCTGCACCTGCTTGTCGACGGCCTCCGCGAACCGGCGGCCGTCGCTGCGCAGCTGCGAGCGCACCGCCCAGCGGTAGTACTCCAGCGCGCTGTGGGCGACCCCCGGCACCGTCATGGCCTGCCGGCAGCGGCGGATGACCTCGTCGAACTCGGGCGCCGAGCGCCACTTCGGCCCCGACCACGCCGACAGCAGCTTGGCGACCTGCAGGCCGTTCTCGCCGGTCAGCCAGCGTTCGGGGTGGAGGGGCAGCTGGAAGCGCAGCACGTGGGAGTTCCGCCGCGGATGGCGGCGGAACCCCCGGCGCGTCACCAGCGGGTGCGGTGCGGACAGCACGGAGACCGACGACACCACGCGGGGGTGCAGCGCTGCGACCGTCCACGCGATGGAGCCGCCCCACGCGTGACCCACCAGGTGCGCGCGTTGGGCGCCGAGCGCCTTGACCAGTCCCGCGATGTCACCCGCGAGGGTGAAACCGTCGTAGCCGCGCGGGGGTTTGTCCGAGTCGCCGTAGCCGCGCAGGTCGACCGCCACCGCGCGGTAGCCTGCCTCGGCCAGCGCGGTGAGCTGGTGCCGCCACGACCACCAGAACTCGGGGAACCCGTGCAGCAGCAGCACGAGCGGGCCGTCGCCGAGTTCGGCGACGTGCAGGCGGATGCCGTTGGCCGAGACGTCGCGGTGCGTCCAGGGACCCGCGA
Source organism: Lentzea sp. HUAS12 (assembly GCF_024125735.1). Classification (NCBI taxonomy): domain Bacteria; kingdom Bacillati; phylum Actinomycetota; class Actinomycetes; order Pseudonocardiales; family Pseudonocardiaceae; genus Lentzea; species Lentzea sp. HUAS12. Next base: position 6,722,859 of record NZ_CP099738.1, on the reverse strand, counting down.
CCCGCACCACCGACGGGTCGGGTTTGCGGCTCAGTTGTCGTCGCCCCTGCGAGTGAGGGCCGCGACCGTGTCCTTCGCGGCCGCGATCGACTTCTCGGGCGCCCTGATCTTCTTGACCTTGCGGTAGCCGAGGAAGGCGAACACGACGGCCGTCAGCAGCATCACGGCGAAGACGAGGCCGAAGCCCGCCCAGTAGCCCCAGCCGAACCACTCGGCGAAGCCGAAGCCGAGCGCCATGAACAGGAAGAACAGGCTGAAGCACAGGATCGTCAGGGCGACGATGAAGAAGACGCTGCCCTTGACGCCCTTCTTGATCTCCTTGGTGATCTCGCCCTTGGCGAGCTCGACCTCTGCTCTGACGAGGGTCGACACGTGCGCGGTCGCGTCGCGGACGAGGCCGCCGATCGAGGCCTCGGCGGTGGGGTCGTCTGCGGTCAGCGGAATCGACGCGATGTGCTCCCTGGTGGTCACCCGGACATCGTGCCATGCGCCCGGCTGCGGCGAATGAGCAACACCGCGGCGAGCAGCGACGCGATCATCGAGGCGAACAACACAGCGGCCTTCGCGGTCTCCGGGGTTTCGAGCGAGAGGTCCGCGATCAGCAGGCTGACGGTGAACCCGACGCCCCCGAGCGTCGCCACCGCCACGATGTCGCGCGGCCCCGCCCCGGACGGCCAGACCGCCGCCTTGAACCACACCGCGAGGGCCGAGGCCCCCACGATCCCGATCACCTTGCCGACCACGAGCCCGACCATCACACCGATCGCGATCTTGTCGTCGAACAGCTTCCCGATCGCCTCGGCACCCACCGGCACACCCGCCGCGAACAGCGCGAACAGCGGCACGGCGACACCGGCGGACCACGGCTGCAGCCGGTGCTCCAGGCGGACGGCCGGCGCCTCGGCCTCGTACGGGTCGCGCTTCACCCGCGTCAGCAGAGCCAGCGCGACGCCCGCGATCGTGGCGTGGATGCCCGACTCGTGCATGAACCACCAGGTGGCCAGCGCGATCGGCACGTAGAGCCACGGCGACGTGATCCGCTTGCGCTGCAGGAACCAGTACAGCGCCAGCAGCAGCACGACGGCACCCGCCGCGAGCAGGTTGAACTTCGCCGTGAACAGGACGGCGATCACGATGATCGCGCCCAGGTCGTCGACCACGGCCAGCGACAGCAGGAACACCCGCAGGCTCGACGGCAGCCCGGACGCCGTCAGCGCCAGCACGCCCAGCGCGAACGCGATGTCCGTCGCGACGGGGATCGCCCAGGCCTTCTCGATCCCCGGCTGCCCCCAGCCGATGCCCAGCGCGATCACCGCGGGCACGATCATCCCGCCGATCGCCGCGACGATCGGCAGCACCGCGGCCTTGAAGTTCGAGAGCTCACCGACGACGAGCTCGCGCTTGAGCTCCAGCCCGGCGACGAAGAAGAAGATCGCGAGCAGCCCGTCCTTGGCCCAGTCGCCGATGCTCAACGGCCCGAGGTGCAGGTCTCGCAGGCCGAAGTACGCGGGGGAGAACGGCGAGTTGGCCCACAGCAACGCGACGGCCGTGGCGCCGAGCAGCACCATGCCACCGACGGTCTCGGTGCGGAGGTAACGGGCGAAGTCAGCGATCTTGCTGGACACGGATCTCCCAGGGTCGGCGGGCACGACAAATCCTCGTGCCGACCAGACTTCCCGGCTCACCCTGATGGAATCCTAACGCGAACGGGCGTCCCCCGAAGAGGACGCCCGTCACGTTTGCGCAGATCAGTGTCAGTCCTCCGACTTGCCCGACTGCAGACCCGCCGAGATCAGGTCCATGACCGACGAGTCGGCCAGCGTCGTCACGTCGCCGACCGTGCGGTTCTCGGCCACGTCGCGCAGCAGGCGGCGCATGATCTTGCCCGAGCGCGTCTTCGGCAGCTCCGGCACGACCATGATCTGCCGCGGCTTCGCGATCGGGCCGATCTCCTTGGCCACGTGGTCGCGCAGCGCCTTGATCGCGTCCGCACCACCGGCGTCCGCACCCGCGCCACCGCGCAGGATCACGAACGCCACGATGCCCTGACCGGTCGTCTCGTCGGACGCGCCGACGACGGCGGCCTCGGCCACGGTCGGGTGCGACACGAGCGCCGACTCGACCTCGGTGGTCGAGATGCGGTGACCGGACACGTTCATCACGTCGTCGACGCGGCCGAGCAGCCAGATGTCGCCGTCGTTGTCGTACTTCGCGCCGTCACCGGCGAAGTAGAAGCCCTGCTCGCCGAAGCGCGACCAGTACGTGTCGCGGTAGCGCTCCTCGTCGCCCCAGATGCCGCGCAGCATCGACGGCCACGGCTCGTCCAGCACCAGGTAGCCACCGCCGCCGTGCGGGACCTCGACGCCCTCGTCGTTGACGACCTTCGCGCCGATGCCGGGCAGCGGGCGCTGCGCCGAACCGGGCTTGGTGGACACCACGCCGGGCAGCGGCGAGATCATGATCGCGCCGGTCTCGGTCTGCCACCACGTGTCGACGATCGGGGCCTTGCCGCCGCCGATGTTCTCGCGGTACCAGATCCACGCCTCGGGGTTGATCGGCTCGCCGACCGACCCCAGCACGCGCAGCGTCGAGAGGTCGTACTTGGCCGGGATGTCCGCGCCCCACTTCATGAAGGTGCGGATCAGCGTCGGCGCCGTGTAGTAGATCGAGACGCCGTACTTCTGCACGATGTCCCAGTGCCGGCCCTCGTTCGGGGTGTTCGGCGTGCCTTCGTAGACGACCTGCGTCACGCGGTTCGACAGCGGGCCGTAGACGATGTAGCTGTGGCCGGTGACCCAGCCGATGTCCGCGGTGCACCAGTACACGTCGGTGTCCGGCTTGAGGTCGAACACGTTGAAGTGCGTGTACGACGCCTGCGTGAGGTAGCCGCCGGACGTGTGCAGGATGCCCTTCGGCTTCCCCGTGGTGCCCGAGGTGTAGAGGATGAAGAGCGGGTGCTCCGAGTCGAACGCCTCGGGGGTGTGCTGGTCGGACTGCGAGTCCACCAGCTCGTGCCACCACACGTCCTTGTCGGTCCACGCGACCTCGGTGTCGGTGCGCTTGACGACGATGACCTTCTCCACCGACGGCGCGCCGGCGACGGCCTCGTCCACGGCGGGCTTGAGCGGAGCCGGGTTGCCGCGGCGGTACTGGCCGTCGGTCGTGATCACGACGCGGGCCTCGGAGTCCTGGATGCGGGTGCGCAGCGCCTCGGCGGAGAAGCCGCCGAACACGACGTTGTGCAGCGCGCCGACGCGGGCGCAGGCGAGCATCGAGAAGATCGCCTCGGGGATCATCGGCATGTAGATCGCGACGCGGTCCTCGGCGCCGATCCCCAGCGACGTCAGCGCGTTCGCGGCCTTGGAGACCTCGCGCTGCAGTTCGGCGTAGGTGATGGCGCGGCTGTCGCCGGGCTCGCCCTCCCAGTGGATGGCGACCTGCTCGCCGTGGCCCGACTCGACGTGGCGGTCCACGCAGTTGTAGGCGACGTTGAGCTTGCCGCCGACGAACCACTGGGCGAAGGGCGCGTTCGACCAGTCGAGGACCTGGTCCCACTTGGTCTCCCAGTGCAGCCGTTCCGCCTGCTTCGCCCAGAACGCCTCGCGGTCGGCCTTCGCCTCCTCGTACAGCGCGGGCTGTGCGTTCGCCTGTGCCGCGAACTCGTCGGAAGGCGGGAACGTCCTGCTCTCCGTGAGCAGGTTGTCCAGGGCGTTGCCCTGGCCTGGCGACTGCGTCATGGTGCGAGACCTCCTGGAAAGTCCAGACCGGTTGGGGATGCGGGTACTGACCGTAGTGCGAGCCAGTTCACTTCCAACAGGTTCCTCCCCAAAAAGGTTCAGACCAATCTGGGGAAGTCGGTTACACGGCTGTCATTGTGTAACCCGTTTTGTCTGGTCCAGGCACGTGTGGCGCGTTGAACGGGCGCAGTTGCGCGCTCAACGGTCCGGCCAGTGAGCTGGGTCACGGGTTTCACCTGGTCAGGTACTCTGCGCGACCGTGACCGATCCTCTCGCTCCGCTGCTTTCCTTGCCTGGCGTGGCCGACGCCGCGAACGCCGCCAAGGACGCCGTCTTCCAGGTGCACCGCCATCGGGTGAACCTGCGAGGCTGGGCCACCACGGCGGCGGAGGCGTCCGTCCGCGCGGCCCGTGCGTCGGCGGCCCTGGAGGGCGGTCCGACCGAGATCCCGGAGTCCGGCGAGGTCTCCGACCCGGTGCTCGCCGGGTCGTTGCGCATCGCCGAGGCGCTGGGTGGACTGGTCGCCACGTGGCAGCGCGCGCCGTTGCAGGCCCTCGCGCGGTTGCACGTCCTCGCCGCCGCGGACCTGACGTCGGACGTCGGGCGGCCTCGCGTCTCCGAGGACGTGTCCCAGCGGCTCGACCTCCTGGGCTCGCTGGTCACCGGCGGGACGTCCGTGCCGGCGCCGATCGTCGTCGCGGTGGTGCACGGCGAGCTCCTGGGCCTCGCGCCGTTCGACGTCGCCAACGGGGTGGTCGCCCGTGCCGCCGCGCGGATGACGTCGATCTCGACCGGGCTCGACCCCAAGGGCCTCGGTGTGCCCGAGGTGGCGTGCCTGCGCCGGTCCGCCGAGTACGAGGCCGCGTCCGTGGCGTTCGCGTCCGGGACGCTGGAGGGCCTCGCCCAGTGGATCCTGTTCGTGTGCTCGTCGCTGGAGGCGGGCGCCCGCGAGGCTCGCAGCATCGCGGACGCCGCGCTCGCTAGTTGACGATCTCCGCGAGGACCTCCGCGGCCTTGACCGCGTCCTCGTCGGTGACGTAGAGCGGGGCGAAGCCGAACCGGAGGATGTCCGGCGGCCGGTGGTCGCCGATGACGCCGCGCGCGATCAGTTCGTCCATCACGGCCCTGGCGTTCTCGGAGCGCACCGAGATCTGGTTGCCGCGGTTCTCCGGGGTGATCACCTCGAGGCTCGTGAGCTTCTCGACGTGCTCGCGGAACAGCGCGGTGAGCTTGAGGCCGCGCTCGCGCAGTTCGGCGAGGTCCACGTCGTCCCACACGTCCAGTGCCGCGTCGAGCGCCAGCATCGAGAGGATGTCCGGCGTGCCGACCCGTGCGCGCACGATGCCGGGATCCGGTTCGTAGGACGGCTTCATGCCGAACGGCTCGCGGTGCCCGTTCCAGCCCGAGAGCGGGTTCTCGAACGTGGGCTGCTTGTGGTGCGGCACGTAGATGAACGCCGGCGAGCCCGGTCCGCCGTTGAGGAACTTGTAGGTGCAGCCGATCGCGAAGTCGACTTGGAGCGCGTCCAATTCGATGGGCAGCACGCCCGCGCTGTGGCAGAGGTCCCAGACCACCTGCGCGCCGGCGGCGTGGGCCTGCTCGGTGAGCGCCTTCATGTCGTGCAGCTCGCCGGTCCGGTAGTCGACCTGGTTGAGCAGCACCACGGCGGTGTCCTCGGTCAGATCCGAAGAGGACGGTTGAGCGGCACGGATCTTCATGCCCGTCAACGAGGCCACGGACTGCGCGATGTACCCGTCGGTCGGGAACGTCGACTCGTCGCACACGATCTCGGTGCGGTCGCTGCCCTTCACCGCGCCCATCAACGCCTTGAAGACGTTGACCGACGTCGAGTCGCCGACGACGACCTGGCCCTCTGCGGCTCCGAGCAGCCGGCCGACGCGGTCGCCGATCCGTTGCGGCGCCTCCCACCAGCCCTCGGACCACGACCGGATCAGGCGCGTTCCCCATTGGTTCTCGACGACGTCCTGCATGCGTTCGGCGACGTGTTTCGGTGGTGCGCCGAGGGAGTTGCCGTCGAGGTAGATGACACCTTCGGGGATGTCGAACAGCTCCCGCTTCACACGTAGCTCCTTGCGGTCCACAGCTCGGGGAACACCGCACGCTGGGTGCGCTTCTCCAGCCATGCAACACCAGCGGAGCCACCGGTGCCGACCTTCGAGCCCATCGAGCGGCGGGTCGCGAGCAGGTGGTCGTAGCGCCAGCGCGCGAACTCCTCGGCGATGTCGGTCAGCGCCTCACCCAGCTCCAGCAGGTCGCGGTCGTCGCCGCGGTAGATGTCCGCCCACACCTGCTCGACCTCGGCGGAAGGCTCGTAGGCCTGCGTCAGGTCGCGGTCGAGCACCGACTGCGGGATGCCGAAACCCCTGCGCCGCAACGCGGCCAGCACGTCGTCGTAAAGAGACGGCTCGCCGAGCGACTTCTCCAGCTGATCGTGCATGGCGGGCACCGCGCGGTGCGGCACGAGCATCGACCGCGACTTCTCGCCGAGCAGGAACTCCATCTCGCGGTACATGCCGCTCTGGAACCCGGAGCCCTCGCCGAGCGCGTCGCGGAACGAGTTGAACTCGGTCGGCGTCATCCGCGCGATCGGCCGCCACGCGGCGGACAGCGCCTGGAGGTGCAGGTCGGACCTGCGCAGGGTGCGGACGGCGGCGCGCAGGTCGTCGGCGCGCAGCTCGGTCTGGGCCTGGCGCCACTCGAAGCACAGCAGGCCGAAGTACAGCTCCATCACCTGCGTGATGACCAGGAACGACATCTCGCGCGGATCTTTGGACCACTGCTGCTGGAGGGTGTGCAGCACCGACGCGTGCACGTAGTCCTCGTACGGCGTGGTGCCGCCGAAATCCAGCTTCGGGGAGACGGGGCAGCTCATGGGCTCAATCGTCGCCGGAACCGCTCGTCACCTGAATGGGCGATGAAAGGTGTTCGCGCCAAAGTTCTTCCAAACGCAAAACAGATCGCCGAGTAGCTTTGCGTTCATGTTGGACGAGGTGGACAAGGCCCTGTTGGAGGCGCTCCAAGAGGATGCGCGCCTGTCGTACAACGAACTCGCGCGCCGGGTCCACGTCTCGCCGCCGACGGTCGCGCAACGGGTCCGCCGGCTGGAGAACATGGGCGCGATCACCGGCTATCGCGCCGTGGTCGACCCCACCGTCGTCGGACGTCCCGTCGTCGCGTTGGTGCGCATGAAGTGCTACGGCCCCCGGTGCATCACGGTGCATCCCGAGCTGCTCGACGACCTACCCGAGGTGGTCGAGGTCGTGCGGCTGACCGGGGACATCTGCTCGGTCGTGAAGGTCGTCACCACGTCGATCGTGGAGTTGGAACGCCTGCTGGTCCGGCTGGCGGCCCATGGGGAGACTTCCAGCGCAATGGTGCTGTCGACGCCGATCCCGTGGCGCCCGGTGTTGCCCGGATAACATGCATCTGAGATTCCAATTAAGCTAACGTCGGCCCCGTGAGGCTGACCAAGAGCACCGACATCGCGCTGCGGATCGTGATGCGGCTGGCCGTCGCCGGTCCGGCGAACCCGACCACGCGAGAAGTCGCGGAGGTCATGGGCGTGCAGTACACCCACGCGGCCAAGGTCGTCGCCCAGTTGCAGCACCTCGGTGTCGTGGAGGCGCGGCGCGGCCGGGGTGGTGGGCTCGCGCTCACCGCCGATGGCCGGGCCATCTCCGTCGGCCGCCTGATGCGGCAGCTGGAAGGCGTGGGCGACGTCGTCGACTGCGAGGGCGAGATCGTCTGCCCGTTGAGCTCCGCCTGCCGGTTGCGGCGTGCGCTGCGCCAGGCCCAGGAAGCCTTCTACGCCTCGCTCGATCCGCTGCGCGTCGAGGACCTCGTCGCTGATCCCACCGGTCCCGTGCTGCTCACCCTGCAGCTGAAGTGAGGAAGACGATGTTGTCCTCGAAGTCGGCCGAGTTGGTCGAAGCCACCCTGCCCGCCGTCGGCGCCGCGATCGGCGAGATCAGCGCGTTGTTCTACGAGCGCATGTTCGCCGAGCACCCGGTGCTGCTGCGCGACATGTTCAACCGCGGCAACCAGGCCAACGGCACGCAGGCCCAGGCGCTGGCGGGGTCCATCGCCGCGTTCGCCTCGGGTCTGCTCGCCGGTCAGACCCCCGACGCGATGCTGCGGCGCATCGCCCACAAGCACGTCTCGGTCGGCGTCACGCCCGGCCAGTACGCGGTCGTGCACAAGCACCTGCTCGGTGCCGTCGCCGAGGTCCTCGACGTCTCGGACGAGGTCGCGGCGGCCTGGAGCGAGGTCTACTGGCTGATGGCCGACACGCTGATCGGCCTCGAGCGCTTCCTGCCGCAGGGGCAGCAGGAGCACCGGGTCATCGCGCGGTTCCAGGAGACCGACGACGTGGTGACGTTCGTGGTCAGGCCGCTCGACGGCCAGGTGCGCGCGGGCGAGCCTGGTCAGTACGTGTCTGTGCAGGTGCCGCTCGCCGACGGCGCGCGGCAGATCCGCCAGTACAGCCTGTCCGGGCGGTCCGACGACGCGCTGCGGTTCTCGGTGAAGCGCGACGGCGAGGTGTCGAACCACCTGCACGACCACGTGCCGGTCGGCGCCACCGTGCTGGTCAGCCAGCCCGCCGGGGACCTGACGCTGCTGCCCGGCGACGGCCCGGTGCTGCTCGCGTCGGCGGGGATCGGCTGCACGCCGATGATCTCGATGCTCGCCGAGCTGGCGTTCACCGGCTCGCCCCGGCGGGTGATCGCGGTGCACGGTGACCGCGACCAGCTCACCCACCCGTTCCGCGCCGAGCTCGCCCAACTCGTCGCCAAGCTGGAGCACGCGCGGGCGCACGTCTTCTACGAGAAGCCGATCGGGGAGTGGCCGGCCGAGCTCACCGGGTACGTCGACCTCGCCGGGGTCGAGGTGCCGGCGGACACCACCGCCTACCTGTGCGGGCCCGTGCCGTTCCTGCGCGCGATGCGGGCCCAGCTGCTCGCGACGGGTGTCAGCGACATCCACTACGAGGTCTTCGGGCCCGACCTAACCCGCTAGCCGGTCCAGGGCGTTGCGGACGTGGCCCTTCGTGTCCTCCAACGCGGCGGCCGCACGTTCGGTCGGCACACCCGACAACAGGTGCACCAGCGCCACCTTGAGGTCGCCGGACGCGTCCGCCAGCGCCTGTTCGCAGGCGTCCTCGGACTGCCCGGTGGCCTCGTGCAGAATCCGGATGGTCCGGCCGCGCAGCTTCGCGTTCGTCGCGCGCATGCTGACCATCAGGTTCGAGTAGGTGCGGCCGAGCTTGACCATCACCGCGGTGGAGAACGACGTCAGGACCAGCTTCTGGGCCGATCCCGCCTTCATCCGGGTGGAGCCGGCGATGGCCTCCGGACCGGTGTTCAGCGCGACGAGGACGTCCGGCGCGAACGGCACCGAGGCGTTGTTCGAGACCAGCACGGTGTGGGCGCCAAGCGCTTGCGCCTCTTGCAGGGCGCCGATCACGAACGGCGTGCGCCCGGACGCCGTCACGCCCACGACCAGGTCCTTCGCCGTGGCGTGGCGGCGGATCTGGGCGGCTCCGGAGTGGTCCTCGACCTCCTCGACGGCACGGACGAGGGCTTCCGGACCGCCCGCGTGGTGGGCGACGAACCAGTCGGACGGGGCGTTGAACGTGGGCACGAGCTCGGCGGCGTCCAGCGTCGCCAGACGCCCCGACGTGCCCGCGCCGACGTAGTGCACGCGGCCGCCGGACATGATCGCCTCGACGCCGAGGTCGACCGCGCGGGCAAGGTCCGGCAGCGCCTGCGCCACCGCCGCCGGCACCGTGCGGTCCTCGTCGTTGATCATGCGGAGGACGTCGATCGTGGGCACCCGGTCGATGTCCGCGGTGCGCGGGTTCCGCTGCTCGGTCGGAGATTCCACGCGCACCACCACACCGTCCCGGGGGGAGGTCATTTAGACGTCTCCCGCGGCCGGCGCCGGCCGTCTGGTCTCGCGCCGAGCCGGTGCCCCGACACCGCCTCGTAGGTCGCCTCCAGCGCCGTCTTGGCCGAGTCCACGTGGTGCTGGGCGACGCCGATGAACAGGCAGTCGATCACCGTGAGCTGGGCGATGCGGCTCGCCATCGCGCCCGAGCGGAACGTGGTCTCGCGCGCGGCCGTGGTCAGCACGTGGTCGGAGACCTCGGTGATCGGCGAGCGCGGGAAGTTCGTCAGCGCGACCGTGGTGGCGCCGGTCTCGCGGGCGACGCGCAGGGCCTCGACGGTCTCCGCGGTCGAGCCGGTGTGCGAGATGCCGACGGCGACGTCCGCCTCCGTCAGCACGGCGGCGGACGTCAGCGCGATGTGCGTGTCGTTCCACGCGAAGCAGGTGAGCCCTATGCGGTGCAGCTTCTGCTGCAGGTCGAACGCCACGAAGGCGGACGCGCCGAAGCCGTAGACGTCGACGCGGCGGGCGCCCGCGACCGCCTGGACGACCTTGTCGAGCGACTCGACGTCGAGCTGCTCGGCGGTCTCCTCGACGGCGCGGGCGTCGGCGAACGCGACCTTGCCGACGACCTGGCGCAAGTCGTCGCCCGGTCCGATGTCGCCGCCCATGTCGTGGTTGGCCCTGGCCTGGCTGCGGGCCGTGTCCGCGGCGAGCGCGATGCGCAGCTCCGGGTACCCGCCGACGCCGATGGCCTTGCAGAACCGCGTCACCGTCGTCTCGCTGGTGCCCGCCTGCTCGGCGACCTCGGTGATGCTGCGGTGCGCGACCGTCGCCGGGTTCTCCAGCACCACCTTCGCGACGCGCTGCTCGGCGCGCGCGAGGCCCGGCAGCAACGACCGGATCTTCACCAGCGGACTGGACTCGGCACTGCTCTCAGTGGACACGTGGGAAACTTACTAACCGCCACTCCAACGGTCAACGGAGTGTGTCCGAAAGTCACCCTGTCGGCCCGGTTCAGCGGACGTCGGGCTTCTTCCGCGTCGACACGGCGATCCTGTTCCACGAGTTGATGGTGAAGATCAGCGCGATGAGCTGCGCCAGTTCCTCCTCGCCGAAGTGCTTCGCCGCCTGCTCGTAGACCTCGTCGCTGACGTACTCGTGGCTGCTCAGGACGGTGATGGCCTCGGTCAGCCGCAGCGCCGCCCGCTCCTTCTCGGTGTAGAGGTCGCCGGCTTCCTCCCACGCGTTGAGGAGGTAGATGCGGGCCTCGGACTCGCCTCCCTTCCGCGCGTCGACGGTGTGCATGTTGAGGCAGTAGGCGCAGTGGTTGAGCTGGGACGCGCGGATGCGGACGAGCTCGGCGAGCTGCTCGTCGAGTCCCTCGCGGGCGGCGGCGTCGAGGGCGATCATGGCGCGGTAGACCTTCGGGGCCTTCTTGGCGAGGTCGATGCGGTTCGTCATGTCATTGAAACTAGGGCGTCGATTGGCCCTGGGCGTGGTGCAATCTCCACGTGGAATCGTGGGCCAATCTCGACTTCCACCTGGACCTGTCCGGTCCGGGTGGCCTGCGGCACCGGTTGACGGCGTCGCTGCGCGAAGCGGTGCGGTCGGCTCGGCTGCCTCCGGGGACCCGCCTGCCGGCGTCGCGGTCGCTCGCTCTCGACCTCGGCATCGCGCGCAACACCGTCGCCGAGGCGTACGCGGAGCTCGTCGCGGAAGGGTGGCTGACCGCGCGCCAGGGTTCGGGAACCGTTGTCGCGCAACGGGTCGCGCCGCCCTCGCCGGTGACGCGCACCGTGCCGGAACCCGGCGTGCGGTTCGACCTGACGGTGTCGACGCCGGACGTCACGGAGTTCCCGCGCGCGGAGTGGATCCGGTCGACGCGGCGGGCGCTGATGGCGGCACCGTCGGAGGCGTTCGGGCCGGGCGACCCGCAGGGGCGGATCGAGCTGCGGACGGCGCTGGCCGAGTACCTGGCGCGGGCGCGGGGAGTCCGTGCCGATCCCGAACGGATCGTGGTGTGCTCCGGGTTCGGCGGTGCCGTGCAGATGTTCGACCGCCTGCTGGAGGCGCCGGTCGTCGTCGAGGAGTACGGGCTGGGGTTCCACCGGTCCTTGTGGACGTCGACCGTTCCGTTGGCGGTGGACGATCACGGCGCGAACACCGAGCAGTTGCCCGACGAACGGCGTGCGTGCGTGTTGACGCCGGCGCACCAGTTCCCCTTGGGCGGCCCGTTGCACCCACGGCGGCGCGCTGCGGCCGTGGAGTGGGCACGGCGTGTGGACGGCCTTGTGCTGGAAGACGACTACGACGGCGAGTTCCGCTACGACCGGCAGCCCGTCGGTGCGGTGCAGGGGCTCGACCCGGAGCACGTCGTCTACCTGGGGACGTCGAGCAAGGCGTTGTCACCGGCATTGCGGATCGCGTGGATGGTGCTGCCCGACCGGTTCGTCGACCCGGTCCTGGCGTTGAAGACCGACCGCGAGCAGTACATCAGCATGCTCGACCAGCTGACGTTGGCCGACTTCTTGGCGTCGGGTGCGTACGACAGCCATGTGCGGCGGATGCGGCTGAAGTACCAACGGCGGCGCGATCGTCTGGTGGAAGCTGTTTCGCCGTACGTGTCGGTGTCCGGCATCGCGGCCGGGATGCACGCGGTGCTGGAGACGCCGCACGAGTCAGCGATCGTGCAGACAGCGCGAGAACGTGGGATCGAGATCAGTCCTCTCTCGTGGTTTCGGCACGAGCTGAGTGACGACGACCGGTCCGGTGTGGTGGTGAGCTTCGGAGCGCCCGCGTTTCCACGGGCGCTCGCCGGCTTCACCGAGGTGCTAGCGGCGTGCCACTGACCAGCCCTCGGCCGTGACGTCGCCACGGGCGTGGACGTACACGCCGCGGCCGTTGTACTGGCCCGCCTTGGTGTAGACGAACCTCGACTTCACGGATTCCGTTGGCATCCAACGGCGTCCGGTCGTCGTGACGGTCCTGGCGTCCCGCCAGTCGGTGCCGTTCCAGTGCTGGATCGTCAGCTTGTCGCCCTTGTCGACGTCGACGAACACCTCGACCGGGCGTTCCGCGGTGAGCGTGCCGCCGGATGTCGTTGCGCGCCACTGTTTTCCGTGCGCTGTGACGGCCAGTGCGTTCGCCAGGCCGTCGGCGACCGCGCGGCGGGCCGGGTTGACGCTGCCCCAGTCGCGGCTCGGGTGCACGCGGTTGGTCAGCAGGATCGCGATGGAGCGCGAAGCCTTGTCGATCACGAACGACGTGCCGGTGTACCCCGTGTGACCGGCGGTTCCCGGGCCGCTCAACGCACCCATGTACCAGCGCTGGTCGAGCTCGAAGCCGAGGCCGTGGGCGTTGTCGGGGAACTGCTGGTTGAAGTTCGTGAGCATCAGCTCGACGGAGTGCTCGCTGAGGATCCTGCGGCCGTTGTACGTGCCGCCGTTGAGGATCGTCTGGCCGAGGATCGCGAGGTCTTTGGCCGTGCCGAACACACCGGCGTGGCCGGCTACTCCTCCGAGGGACCACGCGTTCTCGTCGTGCACCTCACCGCGGACGATGCCGCGCGGTGGTGCCGACTGGAACTCCGTGGCGGCCGTGCGGTCCTTGGCCTTCGGGTTGTAGCCGGTGTCCTTCAGGCCCAGAGGCCTGGTGATGCCGTCCCGCACGGCCTCGTCGAGGCGTTTCCCGCTGACCTTGAAGACCAGCTCGCCGAGCGTGATCAGGTTCAGGTCCGAGTAGACGTACGTGGTGCCGGGCGTCGACTTCGGCGTCACGTCCATCACGGCTTTGATGCGTGACGGGATGTCCGGATACCTCTGCCAGAGCGGGATGAACGGTTCGAGGCCGCTCGTGTGTGTGAGGAGCTGCTTGACGGTGATGTTCTCCTTGCCGTTCACGCCGAACTCGGGCAGGTAGGTGGCGACCTTCTCGTCGATGGCCACCCGGCCCTGCTCGACCTGCTGGATCACCGCGATCGACGTGAAGAGCTTGGAGATGGAGGCGAAGTCGAAGATCGTGTCCTTCTGCATCGGGACGCGTTCTTCTTCCGTCAGCTGGGTTTGCTGGTCCTTGTAAAGGACCGCGTAGCCCGTGCGGTCGTGCGTGACGATCTTGCCGTTGTGCACGTACAGCGTGACGGCGCCGGCGAACAGCGGTTTGCCGTTGGCCTGCGGTTTCTGGAAGTCGCGCAGCTGACCCAGGGCCGCGTTGATCGGCTCCGGGTCGAGGCCGGCCCACTGCGGACTGGCCTCGCGCAGGGTCGTCCAGCGGTTCGCGAAACCGTCCTGGGGCTGGTCGAAGTGGCCGGGGACCGCCGTCGTCACGAGTGCGACGGCCAGGGCAGGGATGAGCATGGCGTCCTCACCGGTAGCGCAGGTAGGGCTGGCGGGTGCGGCGGAACTGCTGCAGCTCCTGCTGCCACGCGCCGGTGATCTCGTCCAGGGGAGCCCCGGCGTCGATCATCCCGCGCAGCCTGTCGGAGCCGCTGAGCTTGTCGATCCAGTTGTCGGGACGCCACGCGAAGACGCTCGGGTACAACGACTTCGCGGTGATCAGCATGGCGACGGCGGCCCTGATCGCGTCGAACTCGTGCGGGTCGGTGACGTGCAGGGTGACACCGCCGCAGGTCTTGCCCTGGAACTTGTTGAACGTCGGCGAGAAGTAGGTCTCGCGGAACCGGATCCCCCTGAGGCCCAGGGCGTTCAGCGCCTCGGCCCAGCGCCAGTCGATGCCGGGTGCGCCGACCGTCTCGAACGGGCGGGTGGTGCCGCGGCCCTCGGACAGCGCGGTGCCCTCGAACAGGCACGTGCCGGGGTAGACCAGCGCGGTGTCCCGGGTGGGCATGTTCGGGCTCGGCGGGACCCACGGCAGGCCCGTGTCGAGCTGGTCGCGCCGCCAGTTCCGGACGTCGACCACGCTGAGGTTCGTCTCGAGGCCGAACTCGCCCTTGAAGAGGCGGGCGAGTTCGCCGACGGTCATGCCGTGTTGCTGCACGATCGGCTTCAGGCCGACGAACGTGGCGTAGGCCGGGTCGAGCTGCGGGCCGTTCGCCTTGCCGCCGATGGGGTTCGGGCGGTCCAGGACGATGAAGTCGAGGTCCTGTGCGGCTTCCATCGCCTGGTACAGCGACCAGATGTACGTGTAGAAGCGCGCGCCCACGTCCGCGATGTCGAACACGACCGTGTCGATGCCCGCCTTGGTGAACATCGCCTGGATCTTGGCAGGAGTGGCCTGGTACGTGTCGTACACCGGGATACCGGTGCGCGGGTCGGCGTAGTCGCCTTCGGAGCCACCTGCCTGGGCGGTGCCCCTGAAGCCGTGTTCCGGGCCGAACACGGCGGTCGGCTTGGCGTCGTGGGCGACCATCGAGTCGACGACGTGCGTCTGGTCTTTCAAGATGCCCGTCGGGTTCGTGAGCACGCCGACCTTGCGGCCCTTGAGCCTGCGCCAGCCGTCGCTTGCGAGCTGTTCGGCGGCGGTGGCGAGCTTCGGGGCCGCGGTGGCGGTGGAAGCGCTGACGAGGGGGACGGAGAGGGCACCGGCTGCGAGGAAGCTCCGCCGCCTCACCAGGTCACCCCGTGCCCGAACGGGTAGGGGGTCGGGCCGGGGACGTCGACCGGGAGCTTGCCCTGCGGCTTGACCTCGCCGAGCAGGACCCTGGCCAGCGCCTCCATCGACACCGTGGTGGTCGAGTAGGTGGCGAGCCACGTCTTGGCGTTGCTGTGGGCGACGTCGTACGGGTTGCCGGTGGCGGCCGCGATGACGGGCTTTCCGGTGGCGACCAGCTGGTTCACGAGATCGACCTGGGCGGGCCTGGTGCTCGCGTTGTTGGTCAGCACGACGATCTTGTCCGCGTTCGCCGCCGCTGCCACCGCCTGCTGGATCTGCGCCGCCGTAGGACTGGTCGACGTGACGACCTTGGTGCCCTTGAGCCTGGTGGCGAGGGCCGTGGTGGTGTCGGCGCTGGTGCCGACGACCAGGGGAGCGGTGGCGTTCAGCGGGATCGCCTGGCCGTCGTTGCGGACGGCCGTGATGGTGCGGTCGGCGATGGCCTGGGCCTTCTCCGTGTTGGAGCCGACGATCTGGTCGACCTCGTTCACGTCGGTCTCGGCGGTGAGCATGACGCCGCGCAGCAGCTTCATCTTGAGGATGCGCAGCACGCTCTCGTCGATGCGCTTCTCGGTGATCTCACCGCTGCGGACGGCCTTGACGACGCTGTCGATCGCGAGGCCGAGGTTCGGCGGCATCAGCAGCTGGTCGACGCCCGCCTTGATGGCGAGCACCGGGATCTCGGCGTCGGAGTGGAGCTTGCGGACGCCCGCCATCTCCAGCGAGTCGGTGACGACGACGCCGTCGTACTTCAGCTCGTCGCGCAGCAGACCGGTGATGATCTTCGGGCTGAGCGTGGCCGGGTTGCCGGACGGGTCGATCTGCGGCACCTGGATGTGCGCGGTCATGATCGAGTCGATCTTGGCGGCGATGGCGGCCTTGAACGGCGGAGCGTCGATCTGACGCCACTGCTCCAGGCTGCGGTTCGAGACCGGCAGGGCGGTGTGGCTGTCCTCGGACGTGTCGCCGTGGCCGGGGAAGTGCTTGGCCGTGGAGGTCACCGAGGTCATGTCGAACCAGCGGCGCCCCTCGTAGCCCTGGACCTGGGCGGCGACCATGTCGGCGGTGAGCTTGGGGTCGCTCGAGAAGCTGCGCACGCCGATGATGGGGTTCACCGGGTTGGAGTTGACGTCCGCGTCCGGCGCGAAGTTCTGGTTGATGCCCATCGCGCGGAGCTCCTGCCCGGTGATGCGGGCGGCCTCCTCGGCGTCCTTGACGCTCCTGCCCGCGCCGAGCGCCATGTTGCCCGGCAGCTGGGTGGCCGGCGGGCCGATGCGCGTGACGAGTCCCATCTCCTGGTCGGTGGAGATGAGCAGCGGGATCTTGCTGGCTTTCTGCAGGCCGTTGGAGAGCTGCGCGATCTGCTTTGGCGTGTCGATGTTGTCGCGGCTCGAGTTGTTGAAGTAGATGACGCCGCCGGGCTGGTACTTGCGCACCATGTCCGCGGCCGTCGCCACTCCGAAGTCCGTCTGGTTCTTGGGGTGCGGGACGTCGGCGGCCTGCCCGTTGACGTACGTGACGAAGAGCTGGCCGACCTTCTGTTCCAGCGACATCCCGCGCAGGGTGGTCACCGAGGCGTCCGCTCTCGCCACCGGCGTGAGGGCGACCATGGCAGTGACCAGCGTCAACGCGGCGATTTTCCGCACTTGGAAGAGCCTCCCGGTGATGTTCCCACAGATAACTGGCGCAGTTCGCAAGTTACCCACGACCGTGGGGTGGGTCAACGGGTGGCCATTGTGCCGTTCGGTGGCACTTTTTGACCGGACAAGCAGACGGGGCACCCCCGAAGGGGTGCCCCGTCTTCAGCGCGGGCTTGCGAGTTACCAAGCGTGCAACTCGTGTCGTACAACCCTGGCCTCGGCGTCCGGCGTCCCGGTACGCAGGCCCTAGACGACAAGCCTCCCGCGGCGTGCTGCGCGTGGGTACTCGAAGTCCGCGCACGGAGCTCTACCGGGGTGGAGTCTGGCTTCTCTTCGCCAGGTCCCTGGCCGATCCGAGGTCCGCACCACCATTTAAGTGCGTGGGCCCGGTCACAGCAAGGGCTCGGACGGGTGCACCGTTCAAGCCACGTTCAGTAAGGAAAGTACTGGCGTTTCTGGATTTGTGAGCGCGTGTTCGTGTTCGGGTACCGCTGGGCGGGCGGTGCCGTGCACTCACGCGGGCACCACGTGCGCGGCGCGTGGCCGCTACTCGCCGGTACCGCTCACTTCCCGGTGTTCGTGGCCGCGAGGGCTTGACTTCAGCCGTTGCCGCGCTTGCGGCGCAGGCCGTACCAGGCCGCGCCGGCCGCCGCGACGGCGCCGAGGCTGATGGCCGTGACCGCCACCGCCTTGCCCGACGGGGTCGGGATGCGGCCGCGCAGGCTCACCGGGTCGACGAACTGCTGCACCGGCCAGTCCTTCTCGAGCGCGATGCGGCGCAGGCCCCGGTCCGGGTTCACGACCGTCGGGTGGCCGACGACCTCGAGCATCGGGAGGTCCGTGACGCTGTCCGAATAGGCATAGCTCTTCGCGAGGTCGTAGCCGTGCTCGGCCGCCAGCTGCTTGATCATGACGGCCTTGTTGTCGGCGGCGCAGTAGAACTCGACCTCGCCGGTGTAGCGGCCGTCCTGGATCACCATCTTCGTGCCGACGCTGTAGTCCGCCCCGATCATCTCGGCGATGGGGGCGACCAGTTCTGCGCCGGACGCGCTCACGATGACGACGTCGTGGCCCTCGGCCTTGTGGTCGGCGATCAACTGCGTCGCTTCTTTGTAGACGAGCGGATCCACGATGTCGTGCAGCGTCTCGCTCACGATGCTGCGGATCTGCTCCACGTCCCAGCCGGCGGCGAGAGCCGTGATGTGCGCCCGCATCCGGTCCATCTGGTCCGCGTCCGCGCCGGCGAGCATGAACACGAACTGCGCATACGCGCTCTTCAGGACCGCGCGGCGGTTGATCAGACCCTCCTGGAAGAAGGGGCGGCTGAACGCCAGCGTGCTCGACTTCGCGATCACGGTCTTGTCGAGGTCGAAGAAGGCGGCGATCCGGCTCATGTGACCCAGCTTAGGTGTACTCGTCAGTAGGCCGTTCGGGCGGCATTTCGTTCGTGTACGAAACCGTTGTGCTGCACGGTTACCGAAACTTGCCCCGCGGCTGTTGCGGAAGTTGCGCGCGGCACTGGCGCATGGGGATACAGTAGGAGAGTCCGGTTCGACGGACGGGTTCAGTCCGACCCCCCGGGACTGAACCATTGACGACCCCCGTCCCTCCCCCCTGGCGGGGGTCGTCCCATATCCGGACCCCGTTTCCGCGCGGGTGCGACTGGACCTCTGCCGTCCTCGCGCCGCGTTCCGGTGGCCAACCCCTCAGCGTCGCACACGACACCGACAGTCCTGGCGCGCCAAGGCTTCCAAGATCGCGACCTGTCCACAGCCGCTGATCTGTCCACATGTGGATCAACGCCCGTTGTGTCGTTCATCACGACTGACCACCGTTGATCCCATGACCCACCCCATCGCCCTGCTCACGGACCCGGACCTCCTCGACGAGGTCCTCCGCGTCGCCGCCGCGGCCGACTGCCCGCTCTCCTGCGCCCCGGACGTCACGTCGCTGCGCGCCCAGTGGCACTCCGCACCCCTGGTCCTGCTGGACCCGGCCGCGGTCTCCGCGTGCCTCGACGCGGGCTTCCCCCGCCGCACCGGTGTCCTGGTGGTCCACGGAGGCGACCCGCCCTGGGCCCCGGCCGTCGCCCTGGGAGCGGACGGCGTCCTCGAACTCCCGGTGGAGGGCCGCTCCCTGGTGACGGCCCTGACGGACCTGGGCGAGGGCCCGCCCTCCGACCGCGGCCGCGTGGTCTCGTTCATCGGCGGCAGGGGAGGAGCAGGAGCCTCGACCCTGGCCATAGCCTGTGGCCGCGAGGCCGTCGTCCAGGGCGGCGAGGCGATGCTCGTCGACTGCGACCCCCTCGGCGGCGGCATAGACCTGGCCCTGGGCACCGAGTCCGACCAGGGCGCCCGCTGGCCGGGCGTCCACGCCACCGGCGGCAGGGTCCCGATGTCGGCGCTGAGGGCCGCCCTCCCCACCACGGGCAACCTGAGCGTCCTCGCCTGCGACAGAGCGGCCCCGGACCCGGAACCGGCGGCGGTGGCGGCGGTCCTCGACGCAGGCCGCAGGGCGGGCTGCACGGTCCTCTGCGACCTGCCGCGCTTCCCCACCGCCTCCGCCTCGGCGGCCCTCGACCGCACGGACCTGACGATCCTCGTGGTCCCGGCCGAGGTCCGCGCCACGGCAGCCGCCGGCAGAGTCGCCACCCGCCTCCTCACCCACGGCCGCACCCTCCGCCTGGTGGTCCGCGGCCCGTCCCCCGGCAACCTCCAGCCGTCCGAGATGGCGGAGGTGATCGGCGTCCCCCTCCTCACCTCGATGAGGGCCGAGCCGAGCTTGGCCGAGGTACTGGAACGAGGCCGCTTCCCCCGCAACCCCAAGGGCCCGCTCGCCACAGCGGCCCGAGCGGTCCTGAAGGAGCTACGCCCGTGACGCGCCCGGCCACCACCGACCAGGAGATCGAGTGCCTCACCTCCTACCTGGATGACGCGGAGGCGGCACCACCCGACTTCGCCGGCTGCGGCTGCGTGCCGTTCTTCGTTGCGGCAGAGGCGGTTCCGCGTCGAGCGGTGCCCGCACAGCGCCCCACCGGCCCTCCGGCCGCTCTCACGCCGACTTGATCCCGCCCCACCCGACTTCGACCTGCCTCATCGCCTTCCGGCGATCTCTCGCCTTCCCGGCTGCTTACCGCCCTCTCGCTCGCCTCCTCGCACCCCGCCCTGCCTCGCCTCGCACCTCTCGCTCCCTTCCTGCCCGGTCCCAGCCTCGGCGCGTCCCTGCACTCCGGCGCCTCCCGCCGGCACACCTGCCTTCCCTTGCCGTCCATCCGCTCCTCCCTCCACCCCACAACCCCTTGCGCGGAAGGAACTCCCGCCGTGACCCGCCTGGGCCTCCTCCTCCGAATCGCCTGCCGGATGGCGCGCAACCTCGCCGTCCACGGCCGCCTCTACCCACCGCGCTTCATCTTCAAGAAGGAGCCGAAGTGAACCGCTTCCTCATCTGGTGCCAGGAGACCTGGCTCCGCCTCACCGGCCGCGAGATCACCTACGGCCGCCACGCCCGCCGCCCCGAGGCCGCGACGTGACGGCCGCCCTGATCGACCGCGTCCGCCACCGCCTGGCCGGCGCCGACATGGAGATGACGGCGGCCGTCGTGGCCCACGCGGTCCGCACGGAGGCGGGCGGCGTGCTGGCCGACTCGGACGTCCTCGAAGCCCTCCAGGTGCTCCGCCAGGAGTTCAGCGGCACCGGTCCGCTCGACCCGCTGCTCGCCGACCCCGGCACCACCGACGTCCTGGTCACCGCCCCCGACCAGGTCTGGGTCGACGGCACCACGGGGCTGCGCAAGACCGCCGTCACCTTCCCCGACGAGGACGCGGTCCGGCGTCTCGCCCAGCGGCTGGCGGTCTTGGCGGGCAGGCGGCTCGACGACGCCTCGCCGTGCGTCGACGGGTGGCTGCCGGGCAGCGGCGTGCGGCTGCACGCGGTGCTGCCCCCTGTCGCCGACCGCACCTGCCTGTCGCTGCGCGTCCTCAGACCGGCGACCCACGACCTGGACGCTCTCGAACACCTCGGCACGTTCGACGCCGAGATCGCGGAGACCCTGCGCACCATCGTCCGCGCGCGGATGGCGTTCCTGGTGGTCGGCGGCACCGGGTCGGGTAAGACGTCGCTGCTGTCGGCGCTGCTGGGGTGCGTGCCGCCGCACGAACGCATCGTGTGCGTGGAGGACGCGGGCGAGCTCAACCCGGACCACCCGCAGTTCGTGCGGCTCACGGTGAGACCGGCGAACGTCGAGGGCGCCGGCGAGGTCACCACCCGTCAGCTGGTGCGGGAGGCCCTGCGGATGCGGCCCGACCGGATCATCGTCGGGGAGGTGCGCGGGGCCGAGGTGCGGGAGTTGCTCACCTCGTTGAACACCGGGCACGAAGGCGGCGCCGGGACGATGCACGCCAACTCGCCCGCCGAGGTGCCGGCGCGGCTGGAGGCGCTGGGGGCGTTGGGCGGCCTGGAACCGCGCGCGTTGCAGAGCCAGGTCATGGCGGCGGTGCGGGTCGTGCTGCACATGCGGCGCGACCGGAACACCAGGTACCTCAACGAGATCGGCGTGTTCGAGAAGGGCGACGGGCTCGAGGTCCGTCCGGTCTGGACACGCGAGCACGGCTGGCGAACCGGGGAGTTGCCGTGGTGAGCCTGGTCCTGCTGGCCACAGCGCTGCTCGTCTGGCCGCAGCTCAAGTCCGTCCGCCGCCTCAGGCCGCAGGGCAAAAGGAAGATCACGCTGCCCCCGTACGTCTGGCTCGTGGCCGCGGCGATCATCACCTACCTCCTGGCAGGTGTCGGTGGGCTGATCGCCGCGGCGGTGATCGCGATGACCGTCAGACGGATCTTGAAGCGGCACAAGCGGAACAAGGCCCTGCGCCAGGCGACCGAGGCGTTGAGCAGCGGGCTGGGCGGCGTGATCGACGAGCTCCGGGCGGGTGCCCACCCCGCCCAGGCGGCCGAGGGCGCGGCGGCGGACACCCCGGCGCCCGCGAAGGAAGTGCTGAAAGCGGCTGCGGCGACGTCGAGGCTGGGCGGTGACGTCGAACGGACGTTGCGCGAGCTGCGGCAGCCGTTGCTGACCAGGGCGGTGGACCAGCTGGCCAGGGCGTGGCGCGTGTCGGCGAAGCACGGTGTGGCCCTGGCGGACGTCCTGGACGCCACGAGACGCGACCTCGACCAGCGGGCGGCGTTCGCGCGGCAGGTGCACGCGCGGATGGCCGGGCCTCGGGCCAGTGCGGCGGTGCTGGCCGGCCTGCCGCCGGTGGGTGTGCTGCTGGGCGAGCTGAGCGGTGCGCGGCCCCTGCACGTCCTCACGAGCACTCCAGCCGGGCAATCTCTCCTGGTCCTGGGCGCGGTCTTCGCGGCGGCCGGCATCTGGTGGACGCAGCGGATCACCGAGGTCGAGCCGTGACGTTCCTGCTCCTCGCGCTGGCGGTGCTGGTGGCACCGGCACCACGCCGGTCGATCGACCGGCTCAGGCCGAGCGCCCACGACCCGCCGCCGGACGAGCCGAGGCCGGACGGGCCGTTCGAACGGGCCGCGGCCTGGGACCTGCTGGCCGCGTGCCTGCGGGCCGGCCTGCCGGTGCCCACCGCGATCCAGGCGGTCGAGATCGGGGAACTGGGTCAGGTCGCCGAACTCCTCCGACTGGGCGCCGATCCGGTCACGGCGTGGGAGTCCGCGCTCGACCATCCCGCGACAGCGCTGCTGGCCAGGGCGGCGAGGCGGACCGCGCGGTCCGGGGCCGCTCTCGCCCGGCAGACCGCGGAGCTCGCCGAACGCACCAGGTCCGAGGCGAGTGACGAAGCGGAAGCGAAGGCGCAGAAGGCCGCGGTCGCGGTGGCGGCGCCGCTCGCACTGTGTTTCCTGCCGGCCTTCCTGTGCCTCGGCGTCGCGCCGGTGGTGCTGGGCCTGGCAGGCCAATTCCTCAACTAGGAGACGTCCATGGAACTGCTCGACGGGCAGCTGCTCGACGACGACAGCGGCATGAGCACGGTGGAGTACGCGATCGGGACGTTGGCCGCGGCCGCGTTCGCCGGACTGCTCTACGTGCTCCTCACCAGCGACTTCCTGCAGAACCAGTTGCGGGAGCTGATCCAGCGTGCACTGTCTTCGGTCTGACGACCGGGGCATGGTCACGGTCGAGGCGGCGATCGCGGTCTGCACGCTGCTGGTCGCCCTGGGGCTCGCGGCGAACGGGCTGACGGCGGTCACCGAACAGATGCGGTGCGCCGACGCGGCGAGAGAAGCGGCACGGCTTGCCGCACGCGGCGAACGGCAGCGCGGCGAAGAGGCCGCGGGGCGGATCGTGGGCGGTGCCAACGTTGTGATCGACGAACAAGGCGACGCGATCGAGGTCGTCGTCAGCAAGCGCGGGCCGCTGGGCGTGCCGCTCAGCGCACGGGCGTTCGCCGTGCCGGAACCGCGATGAACGGCGAACGGCCTGGCTGCGAGCGCGGTTCGGCTGCGGTGAGCGGCGTGGTGGCGATGTTGTTGCTGATCATCGTCGCGGTGGGCGGCGCCTGGATCGGCTCGGCGGTCGTCGCGCGGCACCGGGTCACGGGTGCCGCCGATCTGGCGGCGCTCGCCGCTGCCGCTCGTCTCACCGAAGGCGACGAAAGTGCTTGTGAGCAGGCAAAACGCGTGGCCTCGGAGCACCGTGCCGAGCTGACGGACTGCGCGGTGAACGGTTGGGAGGTGGTGGTCGGGGTGTCCGCGGTTACGCCGTTCGGCCCGGTGAGCGCGCGAGCCAGGGCAGGTCCGGCTGAAGATCGAAGCGTTTGGAGCACGACGAGCGGTCGACTCACAGCGGTGAGCGGACTCACACCGCCGCCGGGACATGCTGAACGGTGATCGAACCAAACGCGCGGAGTTCAGTTGCCCGTTCTGACAAAGGACGTTCGCCGTCCCGTAGCTACCAGTTGTCGAGCGGGGCTTACGGAGCCCGGTGCCGGTGTCGTTAGTTGTAGTGGCGGCACCGACGCGGTGTCCTACGAACACCGGCACCACGTCGATGTCGAGTCAAAGCCTAGGAAGAAGGCGACGGAAGATGGATTGGTCGGACAGCTGGCGCGGGGCCTTCCGCATCGAACTGCGTGCCGAGGCCATCAGCCTCGCGTTCCGCGGTTGGCCCGTGCTGCCCGGCACCTTCCCGGCCGGTTCTGAGAACGGCGTGACGCAGTGGGCGGGCCGCAGCGGCCTCGAGCAGCACGGCCCGATCCCGGTGCACCGCGACTGGGTCGACCGCATCGGCACCCGTCCCGAGCAGGTCGCCACCTGGTGGACCGGCGCGTCCTACAGCCTTCTCGTCGCCACCGGTCACGTGGTGGACGCGATCGAGGTCGGCACCGACCTCGGTCGCCGCGCGGCCGTCGCCCTGCGGTCGATCGGCGTTCCCGTGCCGATCGCCGCGACCCCGTCCGGCCGGTGGATGTTCCTGGTGAAGTCCGGCTCGACCCTCAACACCGAGCTGGCCGGCAACCCGGACGTGCACCTCTACGGCAAGGGGGAGTACATCCCGCTGCCGCCCACCACGATGGCGCACGGTGTCGTGCACTGGCGGGTCAAGCCGCAGGTCTGCGGCTGGAACCTGCCGGACGCGCACGTCGTGCAGGACGCGCTCGTCGAGGCCGTGCACGCCCCGGCGCGTGGCTACCAGCTCGAAACCGTCTGACCCACAACAGAAGAAGCCCGGCCGTGTTGGGTGTCGTCGTGGACTCTCCCCGACAACCCCGAAGGCGATGCCCTGCACGGCCGTTCCACCAAGCCCGGTCCGATGATCGGCCTCCGCACCCCGCACGTCGGGGGCCGGCAGAGGAACGGGCGAAAAGCCGAACACGCACCCCGAAGGACAGCCTCCCGCAGTAGTGACCGGGCCGAGGAACGTTAGTGGCGGAGCACCAGCTCTGCCGCGGTCGGTGAAGCCGGCTCCTCCCCGGAGTTCGTCAGAAGACAGTCGACACCGACGCCTCCCGCGTGTCCTGTCGAGACGAACGAACCAGATTCCACCGATGTTCCAAGGGATCCGGTCACGAAGCGGTAGCAGGCGGGAAAACAGTGTTCGGCACGTGGAGAGCGCGGCGGGGGTACCCGTGAGCCCCCGCCGCGCCCACGAAAGCTAGAGACCTTCCGCGTACGCGGCGAAAGCCAAGGTCTCTTCCACAGATCCGGGCCGCGGTACCGCATCGGCGTCCCAGCCGAGGTCCCGGTCCTGAAGGACTTGCTCGATCAGCGGGTGCCACCGCTGATCGAGCACATTCAAGGCCCACAGCAGGGCGCCGCGCTTCGACTCCACCTCTCCGGTCCGGATGGTGTAGAGCGTGCGGCAGTAGGCCGACACGATGTAGCGCTGCGACCACGCGTTGCCCATCGGTGCCCACTCCGCGATGCCGGACAACACGTGCGGCAACTCCGCCCTCATCGACGAGCGCAGCACGGAACCCGGCACCTCGTCGACCAGCGACGTGACCGGCGGGCCGTCCAGCACGATGCCGTGGCGGCGCAGGATCCAGCGGGCGTGCGGACTGTTGCAGTGCGTGTCCCAGATCAACGTGCGGGTGCCGTGGTCGTTGAACAGCCACGGAACCCCGAGACCGGCCACCGAGCGCAGCGACCCGACATCGGCGTACGACCCCTCGATCTCGGTGGACCAGCGGCCGGGACGGGTCGGGATCTCGTCGTGCAGGGCACGAAGCCCGGCCTCGCGATCGCCGGAGGGCAGTTCGGTGCAGGCGACGATGAAGTCGCAGTCGCTGTGGACGTCGCCCGCACCCAGGGCGAACGAGCCCTGGACGTACGCGCCGACGTAGGTGGGGCCGAGGATCTCGCGGACCGAGGAGACGAAGTCGGCGAGCAGGGCGTCGAGGTCGGAAAAGGGCGTGAACAAGGCAACTCCTGAGGAACCCGTGGCCGATGTGGGGGCGGGCGCGGCGGAGAGCGAACGCTCGTGCGGAGGCGATGCGGCAGGGAGGCGATGCGGCCGTCAGACCGGATCGCGCCGAGGTGCGTCAGGTGCCCCGGCTCGCGCTCGGGCACGGCAACGCACTGGCACGGCAACCTGCTGGCTTGTCGTGCGCAGGCATGGCGCACTGTCGGCTCAGCCCACGAAGGCGCAGCGGAGCGTCGGGCCTTGGTCGCGTCGGGCTCTCGCCGCGTCAGGCGCGGCGGGTCCGGGTGGCGTTGTTGCAGCAGGCGTTCACCCCGCCACCGTAACCGGGCGAACCGGCGCAGGTCAGGTGATTTTCCCCAGCACCACGTCCAGCACCAGCACCGCGCCCGCCTTGTCGAGCGGGTCGTTGCCGTTGCCGCACTTGGGTGACTGCACGCATGACGGGCAGCCCATCGGGCACGCGCAGGCGCTGATCGCCGCGCGGGTCGCGGACAGCCAGGCCCGCAGGGCCGAGTGGCCCCGGTCGGCGAAGCCCGCGCCGCCGGGGTGGCCGTCGTGCACGAACACCGTCGGCATGCCCGTGTCGGGGTGCACGGCCGTCGAGACGCCGCCGATGTCCCACCTGTCGCACGTCGCGAAGAGCGGTAACAGGCCGATGGCCGCGTGTTCGGCGGCGTGCAGGGCGCCGGGGATGCGTTTGGCGTCCACGCCGGCGGCGAGGAGCAGTTGCTCGTCGACCGTGTACCAGACGGCGCGGGTGCGCAGTGTCTGCGAGGGCAGGTCCAGCGGGATCTGGTCCAGCACCACGCCGGACGGCAGGCGGCGGAGGTAGCCGACGACCTGGGTGGTCACCTCGACCTCGCCCAACGACACGGACACGCCGTCGAAGTCGGTGCGTTCGACCTCGCGCACCACGGTGATGTCCACGCAGTCGCGCGGCTGCGTGGTCCACTCCGGGTCTTCGCGGTGCACGAGCGCCAACCCGCTCTCCAGGTCGAGCTCGTCCACGACGTACGCGCGGCCCTGGTGCAGGTACACGGCGCCGGGGTGCACCTGCCACGAGGCCGAGCCCGGGTCGACGGTGCCGAGCATGCGGCCCGAGTCGGCCTCCACGACGGCCACCTGGTCGCCGCCGGAGCCGCGGATGTCGACGCCGGCGTGCGGGCGGTCGTGCGACGCCCAGTACCAGCCCGCCGGCCTGCGGCGCAGCAGCTTCTCCGCCACCAGTTCGTCCAGCACGGACTCGGCGAGCTCGCCGCCGAAGTCCGGGAGGCAGGCCGGGGTCAGCGGCATCTCCGACGCCGCGCACGCCAGCTGCGGGCCCAGCACGTACGGGTTCAGCGGGTCGAGGACCGTCGCCTCGACCGGCCTGTCCAGCACCGCCGCCGGGTTGTGCACCAGGTAGGTGTCCAACGGGTCGTCGCGGGCCACGAACACGACCAGCGCGCTGTCGCCGGACCGGCCGGCGCGGCCCGCCTGCTGCCAGAACGACGCCAGTGTGCCGGGGAAACCGGCCACCACCACGGCGTCCAGGCCCGCGATGTCGACGCCGAGTTCCAGCGCGTTCGTCGTCGCCACGCCGAGCAGGTCGCCCGTGGACAGCGCCTTCTCCAGCGCGCGGCGCTCCTCCGGCAGGAAGCCGCCGCGGTAGGCGGCCACGCGCGGGGGCAGCTCACTGTCCACTTCGGACAAAATGCGCTGCGTGCCCAGCGCCGTCAGCTCGGCGCCGCGGCGGGAGCGCACGAACGCGAGCGACCGGGCGCCCTCGACGACGAGGTCGGCGAGGATCCGCGACGTCTCCGCGCCCGCCGAGCGGCGGACCGGCGCGCCGTTCTCACCCTCCAGAGAGGTCAGTGGGGGTTCCCACAACGCGACCGTGCGTGACGCACGCGGCGAAAAGTCGTCCACGACAGCGGAAACGGGCACGCCGAGCAATCGTTCGGCGGATCCAGAAGGATCAGCCACAGTGGCCGATGCCAAAACGAAGATCGGGTCCGCGCCGTATTTCCGCGCGACGCGGCGGAGCCTTCGCATCAACAACGCCACGTGCGAACCGAAAACGCCTCGGTAGGAATGGCACTCGTCGATCACCACGTACTTCAGCCGCCGGAAGAACCGCAGCCATTTCGGGTGCTGCGGGAGGATTCCGCGGTGCAGCATGTCGGGGTTGGTGAAGACCCAGTTGGCGTGGGCCTTGACCCAGTCGCGTTCGGCCATCGGGGTGTCACCGTCGTAGGCCGACGCGCGCACCCCCTTGATCCCCAGTTCCTCGAGCGATCGGAGCTGGTCCGCCCCAAGGGCTTTGGTCGGTGACAGGTACAGCGCGGTGGCCTTCGTGTCCGCCAAAAGAGTGGAAAGCACCGGCAACTGGTAGGCAAGTGACTTGCCCGACGCCGTGCCCGTCGCGAGGACCACGTGCTGCCCGGACCACGCCAGCGACGCCGCCTCGGCCTGGTGCCGCCACGGCTCCCGCACACCCGTCTCGACGAACGCCTCGACGACCGCCGGCGCCGTCCACGCAGGCCAGTCCACGTGATCTGCCTGCCGCAACGGCAGGTCGCGCGCGTGCGTGAGGGGTGACTCCCCGGCGGGCACCCCCGCCAGCACGCGGTCCAGCAACCGGCGTCCCTGATCCACCACGGGATCGAGCTTCGCATACACCACCGACAGTCCAGGGCGGGCAGTGCGCGACTTCCTGCGCAGATAACGGTGTGTGCACGGAACGGAACGTTTCGTTGCCTCCTTGCAACCAGCCCCTAGACTCCCCGCTCATCGCATCCAATGAGGGATGCGTCACGTCGCGCTGGGCGGCTGGACTGCCTTGGCGCTGCACATGGCAACTCACCAGGAGGACGGATGTCCCGGCAATTCCTCGCGGAGGGCCTAGAGCTCTCCGGGGGTGATCGCGGCGTCGTAGCCGTGGTCGCCGTGGTCGCCCTGGCTGCTCTCGCCGTCGGGTACGTGCTGCTCAAGGAGGTGCTGGCCGCCGGCCAGGGCACCGACAAGATGCAGGACATCGCCAAGGCGGTTCAGGAGGGCGCAGCGGCCTACCTCAACCGGCAGTTCCGCACGCTCGGCATTTTTGTCGTGATCGTGTTCGTGCTGCTGTTCGCGCTCCCGGCGGATGATTTGGCCGAGCGAATCGGCCGATCATTGTTCTTCATCGTCGGTGCGGCGTTCTCGGCGACCATCGGCTACCTGGGCATGTGGTTGTCCACGCGCGCCAACGTGCGTGTCGCCGCCGCCGCGAACGAAGAAGGCGGTCGCGAAAAGGCGACGCGCATCGCGTTCCGCACCGGCGGCGTGGTCGGCATGACCACGGTCGGTCTCGGCCTCTTCGGCGCGGCGCTCGTCGTGCTCGTCTACGCCGGTCAGGCCCCCAAGGTACTGGAGGGCTTCGGCTTCGGTGCCGCGCTGCTCGCGATGTTCATGCGCGTCGGTGGCGGCATCTTCACCAAGGCCGCCGACGTCGGCGCCGACCTCGTCGGCAAGGTCGAGCAGGGCATCCCCGAGGACGACCCCCGCAACGCCGCCACCATCGCGGACAACGTGGGCGACAACGTCGGTGACTGCGCCGGCATGGCCGCGGACCTCTTCGAGTCCTACGCCGTGACGCTCGTCGCGTCGCTGATCCTCGGCACCGCGGCGTTCGGTGTGCAGGGCCTGCTGTTCCCGCTGATCGTCCCGGCGATCGGTGTGCTCACCGCGGTCATCGGCGTCTACACGACGAAGGCCAAGGCGGGCGAGAGCGGCCTCTCGGCCATCAACCGCGCCTTCTACATCTCCGCGGTCATCTCCGCGGTGCTGTGCACCATCGCGGCGTTCACGTACCTGCCGAGCTCCTTCGCGGACCTCAACGGCATCAGCGACGCGGTCAAGTCCACCAGCGGCAACCCGGCGCTGATCGCGTCCGTCGCGGTGATCATCGGCATCGTGCTCGCGGGCGTCATCCTCTGGCTGACCGGCTACTACACCGGCACCGACCACAAGCCGGTCAAGGAGGTCGGCCAGACCTCGCTGACCGGTGCGGCCACGGTGATCCTGTCGGGCATCTCGGTCGGCTTCGAGTCGGCCGTCTACACCGCGTTGGTCATCGGTGCCGCCGTCTACGGCGCGTTCCTGCTCTCCGGTTCGGTCGTCGTCGCGCTGTTCGCGATCGCGCTCGCCGGTTGTGGTCTCCTCACGACCGTCGGCGTCATCGTGGCGATGGACACCTTCGGCCCGGTCTCCGACAACGCGCAGGGCATCGCCGAGATGTCCGGTGACGTGCACGGCGAGGGCGCGCAGATCCTCACCGAGCTCGACGCCGTGGGCAACACCACCAAGGCCATCACCAAGGGCATCGCGATCGCGACGGCCGTGCTCGCCGCGACGGCGCTGTTCGGCTCCTACAAGGACGCCATCGACCAGGCCGTGGCGAAGGTGGGCAACCTCACGGGTGATCTGCCCATCTCGTTCACCAACGTGGTGTTCAGCCCGAACGTGCTGGTCGGCGTCGCCATCGGTGCGGCCGTCGTCTTCATGTTCTCGGGCCTCGCGGTCAACGCCGTGACGCGCGCCGCCGGTGCCATCGTGTTCGAGGTGCGCCGCCAGTTCCGCGACAACCCCGGCATCATGGACTACTCGGTGAAGCCGGAGTACGGCCGCGTCGTCGACATCTGCACCAGGGACTCGCTGCGCGAGCTCGCGACCCCCGGCCTGATGGCCGTGCTCGCCCCGATCGCCGTCGGCTTCGGCCTCGGCGTCGGCCCGCTGGCGGGCTACCTCGCCGGCGCGATCGCGACCGGCACGCTCATGGCGGTCTTCCTGGCCAACTCCGGTGGTGCCTGGGACAACGCCAAGAAGCTGGTCGAGGACGGCAACCACGGCGGCAAGGGCTCCGACGCCCACGCCGCGACGGTCATCGGCGACACCGTCGGCGACCCGTTCAAGGACACCGCCGGCCCGGCCATCAACCCGCTGATCAAGGTGATGAACCTGGTCTCGGTGCTGATCGCGCCCGCCATCGTCACCTTCTCCATCGGTGACAGCGCGTCCGACCCGATCCGCATCGCGATCGCCGTGGTCGCGGCGCTGATCATCGTGGGTGCGGTCGTCGTGTCCAAGCGCCGCGGGACGTCGATCACGGACACCCCCGCGGAGACCGTGAGCAACGGCGCCGCTTAGTTCCAACTGCTCCGGTCGGGGTACGTTCGGGTCTCCCCCGACGTACCCCGACCTAGGAGTTCCGACATGAGGCGCAGCCTCGTCGCCACTGCCGCAGTTGCCGCCCTAGCGCTGGCCGGGTGCACCAACGGCGGCAACTCCGGCACCACCTCCACGCCCACCAGCGGCGCGGACAACGCAGCGGCCGTCGCCTACATGGACAAGGTGTGCGCCGCCGCCTCCGAGTTCGCCAAGATCGAGAAGACGGCCCCGAAGCTCGACGCGGGCGACTCCGCCAAGCTCAAGGCCGAGATGGCCGCGTACATGGGCCAGCTCGCCGACGCCTTCGGCAAGTCCGCCGAGGGCCTGAAGAACGTCGGCCCGTCGCCCGTGCAGGGCGGTGAGGAGGCCGTCACGAGGATGGCCGAGACGTTCACCTCGCTCGGCACCCTGTTCACCGAGGCCAAGACCAAGGTCGAGCAGGCGGACGCCAACAACGCCACCGGAGGCCTCCAGGCCGCCGGCGAGGCCATCGCCAAGCTCTCCGAGCTCGCGGACCCGCTGCGCGACCTCAACGACGTCCCCGAGCTGCAGAAGGCCACGCAGACGGCGCCGAAGTGCCAGGAGATGCAGCGCATCAACGTCACGCCGACGAGCTGACCGCGACCGCCCGGAGTAACTTCGGAGCCCATGCGCCGCACAGTCATCGCAGTTGTGACGAGCTGTCTGCTCGCGGTCTCCGCGTGCAGCAGCGGAGGGTCGTCCACGACCACGGCCACCGCCAGTGAGGCGGACGTCGTGGCGTGGATGGACAAGGTCTGCGGCGCCGTCGACGGCACCGTGAAGTCCATGGCCGACGAGCCCCCGATCGACATGAACGACCCGTCGACCCTCAAGAAGGGCCTGTCGGACTGGCTCGGCACCAAGGTCGCGGCGGCCGACAAGTCGATCGCGGACCTCAAGGCGCTCGAGGACGGCCCGCACCCGAAGTCGAAGGAGCTGGTCTCGGCCGCCTCCTCGGGCATGGGGCAGATCAAGGACCTGCTCGCCGGCACCAAGTCGAAGCTCGACGCGGCCGGCGACGAGAACCAGGTCGTCGCCGCCTTCACCGAGATGGTCGGCAGGGCGGGCGAGCTGGAGAAGGCGGGCGCCGACGTGCAGAGGAAGTTCGACGAGACGGGCCTCGCCGGAGCCGCTCAGAAGGCGAACAACTGCAAGGGCCTGCAGGCGGCTCCTCCCACCACCTGACAGGCGGAAACGACGTCTGACCGGATCACCCGAACGTGTACGCGTTCGGGTGATCCGCGCGAACGAGGTGTGCTCGGACCTGCCCCGGACCGTCCCGAGCAAAATAGGCCGCATGAGGACACCCCTGCTCGCCGTCGTCCTGACCGGTGCCGCCGTGCTGACCGCCTGCGGCTCGGACGCGGACAAGCCGATCACCGACGCCCAGCGGCAGTGGGTGGACGCGGTCTGCGGCGGTGTCGCCCCCGGCGCGAAAGCAGGCGCTGAGCTGCGCAAACAGGACCCGGCCGACCCCGCTGCCGTCAAGACGGCCTACGTCGGGCTCGTCACGTCCAACGCCACCGCGTTCGCGGACGCCGAGAAGAAGCTGAAGGACCTGGGCGCGCCGGAGAGCGACCTCGACGGCGTGCACGAGCGGTTCGTGAAGTTCGTCGCGGAGTCCGCGAAGTCCTACGGGGCCGCGCAGGCCCCCGTGCAGGCGCTGGCGCCGGACGCGCAGTTCTGGGAGAACGCCGAGAAGGTGCTGGCCGACACCAACGTCGTGACCACGCCGGAGGACCTCCGGGCGACGTTCCAGGAGCTGGAGAAGCGGCCGAAGTACGCCGACGCGCTGGGCAGGTCGCAGACGTGCGACGGGCTGCGCGGGACCGGGTCGTAACAGCTGTCCCACTGGTCACAGTCGAACGTCTGTTCTACCCTGTGGGCCGTGGTTGGGCAGCTGTCCTTCTTCTCGGCCGAGGCGCGGAACCCGGCCAAGGCGGACCTCGCCGGCTTCCTCTGCGGGCCGGGTCAGGCCGTCAGCTTCGCGCGGGGCACGGCCGCCCGCGTGTACACCGAGCTGCGCGACGACTGGCGGCTGAGCCCCCTCAAGCAGGCGTGCGCCGAGCGCGGCGTCACCACCGAGCTGTGCGTCAACGAGGCGGGCACGCACTTCGTCCGCACGCCGTTCCGCACCGATCTCACCCCTCTGGCCGCCCGCTGGCTGGAGGGAACCGTCAAGAAGGTGCCCGCGGACTTCGAACTGAACGGAGCAGTGCTGCGCGTCTGGGCGCTGGCCGCGGGCAGCTGGATGGAGTCCGCGTACCTGCTCGGTTTGGACCCCAACGCACCGCAGACACACCTGCCGTTGCAAAATGCCCTGCTCGCATCCGGACTTCCGTGCACCCTGGTAGGGGCACCGGCGTTGCGGGTGACCGGCCGGCGACGGCTGGCGCGGCTCGCTGAGCTGGTCGGAAGCCCTCCGCAGGGAGTGGCGCTGAGCACCTGGCCGGCGGCCTGAGCGGGCGATCGGGCATGGTTGTGTCACTCTGTTCCGTCGTACGGGCGTCGCAGACACACGACGGATGGTGTGCTTTTCGGCCGGCGCTGGGCAACACTGGCGGGCCTGGGAACGGGTTTGGAAGAGAGCGGGACGGCGAGTGGCTGGATCGACACGGACGAGAAAGAGCAGCGGAGGCGGGGGCAACACCCGACGACTGGTGATCGTCGAGTCGCCCACGAAGGCGCGCAAGATCGCCTCGTACCTCGGCAGCAACTTCGTCGTGGAGTCCTCCCGGGGACACATCCGGGACCTGCCGCGCGGTGCCGCCGACGTCCCCGCGAAGTTCAAGGGCCAGGCCTGGGCCAGGCTCGGCGTGGACGTCGACCACGGCTTCGAGCCGCTCTACGTGGTCTCCGCCGACAAGAAGTCGCTGGTCACCGAACTCAAGGAAGCCCTGAAGGACGTCGACGAGCTCTACCTCGCGACAGACGGTGACCGCGAGGGCGAGGCCATCGCCTGGCACCTCCTCGAGACGCTCAAGCCCAAGATCCCGGTCCGCCGGATGGTGTTCCACGAGATCACCGAGTCCGCGATCCAGGCCGCCGCCGCCAACCCCCGCGACCTCGACCAGGACCTGGTCGACGCGCAGGAGACCCGCCGCATCCTCGACCGCCTTTACGGCTACGAGGTCAGCCCGGTGCTGTGGAAGAAGGTCATGCCGAAGCTCTCGGCAGGCCGCGTGCAGTCCGTGGCGACGCGTCTGGTCGTGGAGCGCGAACGCGAGCGCATGAAGTTCGTCTCGGCGAGCTACTGGGACATCTCCGCGCAGATGGACGCCGGTGAGGACGCCACGCCGCGCCAGTTCGGCGCACGTCTCGTGGCCGTCGACGGCACGAGGCTCGCCACGGGCCGCGACTTCGGCTCGGACGGCAAGCTCACGGGCAAGGCCGACGTCACCGTGCTGGACGAGCAGCAGGCCCGCGCCATCGCGGCCGGTCTGGAGAACGCGCCGGTCAAGGTCTCCTCGGTCGAGGAGAAGCCGTACAGCCGCAAGCCGTACCCGCCGTTCATGACCTCGACGCTGCAGCAGGAGGCCGGCCGCAAGCTGCGGTTCTCGGCCGACCGCACGATGCGCACGGCGCAGAAGCTGTACGAGAACGGCTACATCACCTACATGCGAACCGACAGCACGACGCTGTCGGAGACCGCGATCAACGCGGCCCGCACGCAGGCGACGGACCTCTACGGCGCCCAGTTCGTCGCGGACAAGCCCCGCCAGTACACGCGCAAGGTCAAGAACGCGCAGGAGGCCCACGAGGCGATCAGGCCCGCGGGAGAGGTCTTCCGCACGCCCGGTCAGGTGGCCGCCGAGCTCGACCCGGACGAGTTCAAGCTCTACGAGATGATCTGGCAGCGCACCATCGCGTCCCAGATGGCCGACGCGCGGGGCAACACGACCAGCATCCGCATCCAGGGCCGTGCCGCCACGGGCCAGGAGGTCACGTTCGCCGCGTCCGGCCGCACGATCACGTTCGCCGGCTTCCTCAAGGCCTACGTCGAGACCGTCGACGCCGAGGCCGGCGGTGAGTCGGACGACGCGGAGTCGCGCCTGCCGCTGCTGGTCAAGGACCAGGACCTGACGATCGCGGAGCTGTCCGCGGACGGCCACACGACCTCGCCGCCCTCGCGCTACACCGAGCCGTCGCTGATCAAGACGATGGAGGAGCTCGGCATCGGCCGTCCCTCCACCTACTCGTCGATCATCAGCACCATCCAGGACCGCGGCTACGTGTGGAAGAAGGGCGCCGCGCTGGTCCCGTCCTGGGTGGCGTTCGCCGTGGTCGGGCTGCTGGAGCAGCACTTCGGCCGCCTGGTCGACTACGACTTCACCGCGGCCCTGGAAGACGAGCTGGACGGCATCGCCGCAGGTCGTCAGGGCCGCACGAACTGGCTGTCCGGGTTCTACTTCGGCGGCAGCGTCGGTCCCGACGGCTCGATCGGCCGCTCCGGCGGCCTGAAGAAGCTGGTCGGCACGGGTGTCGAGGACATCGACCCGCGCGCGGTCAATTCGATCCCGCTGTTCAGCGACGACGAGGGCCGCACGGTCGTCGTGCGCGTCGGCCGCTTCGGGCCGTACCTGGAGCGCGAGGTCGACGAGGCCGCGCAGCGCGCCAACCTGCCCGACGACCTGGCTCCCGACGAGCTGACCAGCGAGATCGCCGAGAAGCTGTTCTCGACGCCGCAGGAGGGCCGGTCGCTCGGCACCGACCCGGTCTCGGGCAACGAGATCGTGGCCAAGGAGGGCCGCTTCGGCCCGTACGTGACCGAGGTGCTGCCCGAGCCCGCCGAGAACGGCACGGCGAAGTCCAAGGCGAAGGCGCCGAAGCCGCGCACCGGCTCGTTGTTCAAGTCGATGGACCTGAGCTCGGTGACGCTGGACGACGCGCTGAAGCTGCTGTCGCTGCCGCGCGTGGTCGGCAAGGACCCGGAGACGGGCGCCGAGATCACCGCGCAGAACGGCCGCTACGGCCCGTACCTGAAGAAGGGCACGGACTCGCGGTCGCTGACCGACGAGTCCCAGATCTTCACCGTCACGCTCGAAGAGGCGCTGAAGATCTACTCCGAGCCGAAGAAGCGCGGTCGTGCGGCCGCCGCGCCGCCGTTGCGCGAGATGGGCAACGACCCGGTGTCCGGCAAGCCGATGGTGATCAAGGAGGGCCGCTTCGGCCCGTACGTCACCGACGGTGAGGCCAACGCGTCGCTGCGCAAGACCGACAGCGTCGAGTCGATCACCGACGAGCGCGCGGCCGAGCTGCTGGCCGAGAAGCGCGCGAAGGGGCCGGTCAAGAAGAAGGCCCCGGCCAAGAAGCCGGCGGCGGCGAAGAAGCCCGCGGCCAAGAAGGCCCCGGCCAAGTCGAAGAGCTGACGCCGAGGGGGTGGCGGTGCCGATCAACGAGTTCGGACCCGACGGGACTCAGGCCCCGCCGCCTCCCCGGCTGTTCCCCGACCCCCTCGCGGGGCTGGTGACGGCCGACGGCCTCGTCGCTCCTCAGTGGACGTCGGTCAGCTCACGTGTGGTGGTGCCGACACCTCCTGCGCCCTCCGAGGAGATGCGTCAGGCGATTTACGCGCAGATGCAGCAGGAACAGCGGCGGCGGCCGCGTGGACGGGCGCCGCGGGCACCCCACCAGTACGCTCCGCAGGAGTTCGCTCCCGCCTACCAGGCCTTTCAGCAAATGCCTGTGCCGCAACAACAGCAGCAACAGCAGCAACCCGCCCAGCAGACGAGCGGCGTGGCCGCGTTCATCGGGTGCCTGATCGTGATCGGGTTCTTCGTGCTGGTCCTGCTCGGCATTCTCGGAGCGATCTTCAGCTAGCCGTGTTGTGAGTCCCGCATCCTGACTCACCACATCCGGTTACGCTGACCGCACGGGAGTGGCGACTTAGGGGTGACGGAAATTCAGGACGCGGACACACCGGCGACCGAGGCAGGCCAGGCAGGGCAGGCCCAGTCCAGCGTGTCCACGGTTCACCGGCTTCGATCGGTACTCGCCATTCGGCCGTTCCGGCGGCTCTGGCTCGTCACCTACCTGTGCAGCGTTGGTGACTGGCTGTCACTGCTCGCGTTGACCGGTCTGGTCTCCACGATGATGAAGAGCTACGAGTGGCAGTCGTTCGCGCTGCCCCTCGTCGTGCTCACCCAGCTGCTGCCCGGCATCCTCTTCGCGCCCATCGGCGGCGTGCTCGCGGACAAGTTCGACCGCCGCAAGGTCATGGTGGTCTGCGACGTGCTGCGCGGGTCGCTGTTCATCTCGATCGCGCTGGTCGGCTCGCCGATCTGGCTCTTCGTGGCGAACTTCCTCGTCGGCTGCTGCGCGATGCTGTGGATCCCCGCCAAGGAGTCGGCGGTCCCGAACCTGCTGCGCCGCCCCGACCAGGTGGAGTCGGCGAACCAGCTCGGCCTGGTGATGACCTACGGCATCTCCACGATCAGCGGTTTCGGCCTGTACTCGCTGATCGCGGGCATCCCCGGGTACCTGAACCTGCAGGGCGGCAACCTCGACTTCTCCATCGCGACGATCGCGGTCGTGGTCAACGGCCTGCTGTACTTCACCTCGGCGATCCTGGTCGC
The DNA here is from genome assembly GCF_024125735.1 of Lentzea sp. HUAS12. Lineage (NCBI taxonomy): Bacteria > Bacillati > Actinomycetota > Actinomycetes > Pseudonocardiales > Pseudonocardiaceae > Lentzea > Lentzea sp. HUAS12. The sequence goes on along the minus strand of NZ_CP099738.1, from coordinate 6,685,303 downwards.
GACCCGCCTGCCGGAGCTCTCCGGCCGCGTCTCCTCGACCCGCAAGAAGGACGAGGACAAGCCCGGCTTCGTCGCGATGCTCGGCGAGGGACTGAAGTTCGCCGGCAAGACCCCGCTGGTCCGCGGCCTGCTCATCGGCATGATCGGCGCGTTCGCCGCGGCCGGTGTCGTGATCGGGACGGCGAAGCTCTACGCGTCGTCGCTGCTGGGCGGCGCCTCGACGTTCGGCCTGCTGTTCGTGGCCGTGTTCCTCGGGCTCGCGGTCGGCATGGCGACGGCGCCGCGGCTGGCCCAGCGCCTCGCCTACAACCGCCTGTTCGGCGTCACGATCGTGCTCGCCGGCATCACGCTCGTGCTGGTCGCGCTGGCCCCGCACCTGTGGATCGCGCTGCTCGCGGTGGCGCTGGTCGGCGCGTGCGCGGGCGTGGCGTTCCTGACGGGCCTCACGATCGTGGGCTCGCAGGTCCAGGACGACATGCGCGGCCGCACGGTCGCGCTGATCCAGACGTTGCTGAAGGTCGTGCTGTTCGGTGCGTCGGGAGGCGCGCCACTGCTGCTCACGCTGCTGCAGAAGCGGCAGATCAGCGTGTTCGGTCACCCGATGGAGGTCGACGCCAGCCGTCCGGTGATGCTCGGCGGCGCCGTGATCGCCATCGTGCTGGGCCTCGTCGCGTACCGGCAGATGGACGACCGCCGCGAGGAGCCGGTGCTGTCGTCGCTGTTCGCGGCGATCCGCGGCCGCCGGCACACGAAGGGCCTGCTGATCGCCGTCGAGGGCGACACCCGTGAGGACACGTCGGTGCAGGCCCGCCGGCTGGCCGCCGCGTTGCGCGCCGAGGGTCTCGATGTGCTGCTGGCCGCCGACCCCGAGCACGACGAACGCCGTCTGCGCACGATGCTGTCGTCCGCCGAACTGGCCGGCGTGCGCGCGCAAGCCCTGGTCGCCGCCGCCGTACGCGCCGATGTCGTCGAACGGCAGGTGCGCCCCGCGTTGGACGGAGGCTCCATCGTCGTGATGGAGCGCTACGTCGACTCACCGCTCGCGCACTTCACCGCCACGAGCTCGCTCGAGCACCAGGAGCTCGAAGGCCTGGTCGACTGGGCCACCGGCCGCCTGCGCCCGGACCTCACGATCCTGCTCGACCGCCCGGTCGTCGACGGCAAGCGCATCGGCCCGGAACACCACTGGCGCGTCCAGCGGCTGCTGAGCGAGATGGCCGCCGCCGACCCGGACCGCTACCTCGTGGTCGAGGCGGAGGGCGACGTCGACGAGGTGGCCGAACGGGTCCGCGCCGCCGTGGTCCCGCTGCTGGCGGGCCGCAGGCGCCCGGTCCCCGAAGCCGCTGTCTGACCCCGCTGGAAGACTGGACCCCATGAGCGTGTGGGACGAGGTTGTCGGCCAGCCCGACGCGGTGGCGACCCTGTCGGCGTCCGCGGAGGCCGCGGCCACGATCGTCGCGGGCGGCACCCCGGCCCCCGGCGTCATGACCCACGCCTGGCTCTTCACCGGCCCGCCCGGCTCGGGCCGTTCGTCCACCGCCCGCGCTTTCGCGGGCGCGCTCCAGTGCGTCGCGACGGACGACCGCCCGGGCTGCGGCGAGTGCTCCGGCTGCCGCACGACGCTGCACGGCACCCACGCCGACGTGCGCGTCGTGGCGCCCGAGGGCCTGTCGATCTCCGTCGCCGAGATGCGGTCGCTGGTCCAGATCTCCGCCCGCCGCCCCACCTCGGGCCGCTGGCAGGTGGTGATCATCGAGGACGCCGACAGGCTCACCGAGGGCGCCGCCAACGCGCTGCTGAAGGCCGTCGAGGAACCGCCGGAGCGCACGGTCTTCCTGCTCTGCGCGCCCTCCGACCACCCGGACGACGTGTCGGTGACCATCCGCTCGCGCTGCCGTCTGGTGTCACTCGGCTCACCCCGCCCCGCGGCCATCGCCTCGGCCCTGGAGTCCGTGGACGGCGTGCCGCCGGAGATGGCCCAGTGGGCGGCCTCGGTGTGCGGCGGCCACGTGGGACGCGCCCGGCGCCTGGCCTCCGACGCCGAGTCGAGGTCCCGGCGCGAGGCCGTGCTGCGGATCCCGCTGGCGCTGCGGCGGCCCGGAGACGTGTTCACCTGCGCGGACGAGCTGATCAAGGCCGCCGAGGACGACGCCTCCACCGCCAACGAGGCCCGCAACGAGGCCGAGCGCGAGGCGTTGGAGACCGCCATGGGAGCAGGCGGCACCGGCAAGGGCACCGCGGCCGCCACCCGAGGCGCCAAGGGCGCGCTGAAGGACCTGGAGAAGCGGCAGAAGTCGCGCGCCACCCGAACCCAGCGCGACTCGCTGGACATGGCCCTGGTCGACCTGGCCGGCTTCTACCGCGACGCGCTGGTCGTGCGGACCGGCTCCGAGGCCGCGCTGATGCACCCGGACCGAGCCGGCGACTCCCGCACGGCCGCGGCGCAGTGGTCGGCCGAGTCGATCCTGCGGCGGCTGGAGGCCGTCCTGGCCTGCCGGGAGGCGATCGAGGTCAACGTGAAGCCGCGCATCGCCGTCGAGGCGATGGTGACGACCCTGCACCGCGGCTGACGTCACGGGCTCGGCGACGTGTCGGCGTGCCCTTGAACCCGTCAGCGCTTGGTCGGCGCCGTCCGCCTCCTGCCCGGCAGCGCCGCGAAGATCACCACACCCGCGAGCAGCAACGCCGTACCCGTCCAGAACAGCGGGATCGAGTTGTACGCGGCGTTGGTGTAGGCCAGCGGCGGCGCACCCTTGGGCGGCGCGGCCGGTGCGCCCGGCTGCTGCGGCACGGTCGTCTGCGGCGGCTGCGCGGTCCCGCAGACCACGCCACCCTGCGGCGCGGCGGCCCGCACGATCTGCTCGCCCAGCGAGATCTGCGCGAGCGCCGCGGGCAGGTTCGGCAGCTTGAGCTTGTCCGTCGGCAGCACCTGCACGTCGAGCATGCGGGCGGTGGCCCCGAGCTGGAACCCGCTGAACCCGTTGCCGGAGAACCTGTCCTTCTTCTCGGTGAGGCCGGCGATCTGCAGCTTGACGACGACCAGGTCCAGCAGCAGCGGGATGTCGATCGTCGGGTGAGCGGCGTCGAGCGTGCCGAGCTCCTTGCCGTTCTGGCTGACCTTCAGCACCGGCGCGGTGTACGTGATCTTGGAGGTCTTCTCGTCCCCGGTCGCCGTGGCGGTGAGGGTCGGCGGGCTGGCCACGTCGATCCTGATGCCACCCGCGAGCTCGACGCTGACCGCGCGCATCGTCGACGTCGACTCGACCGCCTTGTTCTTGCTGCCCGGCAGGTCGACGAGCTTGACGACGGAGTTCGCCTCGAACGTGTCCGGGATGCTGATCAGGCTCGTCTTCACCGGCAACGGCACCTCGGCAGGCAGCGCGCTCAGCACCTCCAGGCCCGCAAGTGACGTCTTAGAGGTGGCCAGCGGACTGACGCACGGCCCGAGCTTCTCGTCCCACCGCGCGTGCACGCTGCCGTTGAGCACCTTGAGCTTCGCGAGCGGCGTCTCCGGAATCGGCAGCCCGCCGTTCGTCGGCTGAGGGTTGTCCGGGATCGCCGTCTGCACCAGCGTGCCGGGCGACTGCGGCGACCGCCCCGCCACCGCGAACCCGAACGGGTTCGCCTGCGTCACCACCCGCTCGGTCGCGAGGAACGCCTCGGTGTTGACCTGCGCGCTGGCGAGCCCCAGCCCGAACTCGGTCACCGACTGCTTCGGAAGCTGCTCGCCGAACCCGGGCAGGATCGTGCTCGTGGGAACGCCCTGCGGCCCCAGCCGGATGACGCTCAACCCGGTCCCGGCGTCCCCAACGGCGTGGGCCAGGGGCTGAGGTCCGTTCGGCGCCGAGGCAGGCGGCTGGTTCGGGTCGCGGGGACCGGGCACCGGCGTGGTCGGAGGCTGGGCGAGAGCGGGCGCCGCGACGAGCGCGAGCAGCATCCCGGCCAGCGGCACGGACAACGATCGGCGCATGAACCACTCCTCGACGGTGGGGAGGTGGTGACGTCAGTCACGGTCGGTACAACGAACCCGACCCCCGTGAGTAACGGGCTTGCGGGTCGGTTATAGTTATCTCGTCTCGCCGCCTTAGCTCAGTCGGCCAGAGCGGCTCACTCGTAATGAGCAGGTCATCGGTTCGATTCCGATAGGCGGCTCGGTGAGACGGAAGGGCCAGGTCACTCCGGTGACCTGGCCCTTCTGCTTTGTCTAGGCTGCGCCCATGGCTGTGATGCACGTCAGGAACGGTTCGTCGAGATGGCTCGTTGTCTGGCTCGAGCCTTGGGGGCAGGACCGCTGGCTCAAGCGCGACGAGATGTTGTGCATCCGCACGGACAACAACGGCGAGAAGCTCGCATTCGACGTCGAGTACCACGCGAACGACGAGGAACGCGCCGACGGCATCGAGAACATGACGATTTACGTCGAGAACTGTTCGTACGACGTCGACGTCACCGATGAACAGGGCAACTACGTCGAATGCGGGCACCAGCGTCCGGCTGAGATCGACCGGAAGTGGGCCGCGCGGCGGGCTGCGGCGGAGGAAGAGCTCAGCCGCACGTCGTGAGTGCGTTCTCCAGCGCAGTGCGTTCCGCCGCTGCCACCGAAAGTCCGTAAGCCGCCTTGACAGTCACGTAGATCCGCCCGTACGAACACGCGTACCCGTCGTTGGGCGGCATCCACTCGTCAGGCGTCTTGTCGCTCTTCGACTGGTTGACCTTCCCCGACACGGCCACGAGGTTGCGCAGGTCGTTGGCCGCGGCCAGGCGCTGCTCGGGCGACCAGGCGGCGGCACCGCTGCGCCACATCTCCGCCAGCGGCACCACGTGGTCGATCTGGATCTTCGACACGCTGGTCACCTGCGTGCCGGTGTACGGGTCGTCGAGGGTGCCGGCCTGGACGCCGCAGCGGCCTGGTTTGCGCTCCACGCCGGTGAGGTCTCGGGCCAGCACCTGGCTGCGCTGGTCGCAGCCGTCGCCATCGGTGTCGAACCACGGCTGGCCGAAGACGCACGCCTTGCCGTCCTCGCAGTCGCGGACGTAGCCGTCCAGACGGCCCGGTGTGGCCAGAGGTAGTGCCGCGAGAGAGGTGCGCGCGGCAACGGCGTCGAGCGTGCCCTCGGGTACCCGGTCCACCTGGGGGGCGGAGGACAGGGGTATCGCGGAACAGCCGGTCAGCAGGATGATCAGCAGCAACCACCGCATGACGTGGGAGTACCCGCCGCGCGATCCGCCATGGCCTCTCAACGGCGTAACTCCGGCGTCCTCGCGCCGCCACGAACGGCCTCACGCCGGTGCAACACTTGGTGGAGCAGGCTGTCCGCTCGCCCGACTCGAAGAGGTCGTCGAACACGTGGATTTCCGCACCCTGATGATGCCTGTCCTCGCCGTGTTGCTGGTCGCGGCTTGTTCCAGCGAGCCCGAGCTGCCGCCGCGGGAGAAGCCGCCGGCCGGTGGGCAGCTCGACTACCAGCTCGGCGGCGCCTACCAGCCCGACGTGCCGGTCAAGATCGTGGTGCGCGACCGCAGCAAGATCGTGGACGGCCGGCGCTACAACATCTGCTACCTCAACGCCCTGCAGACGCAGCCGGCCGGCGCCGACGGCGGGCTCGACTGGTGGCGGAAGAACCACGAGGACCTGCTGGTGAAGAAGCCCGGCGGTGAGCTCGCGATCGACCCGAAGTGGGAGGAGGGCATCCTCGACATCTCCACGGGCGAGAAGCGGAGCCGGATTCTCGAGATCCAGAAGAAGTGGATCAAGGACTGCAAGACGTCCTACTTCAAGGGCGTCGAGCCGGACAACCTCGACTCCTACACGCGGGCCGAGGGGGCGTTCGACCTCAACGCCACCAAGGAGTTCATGAAAGCGTTCGTGCGGTACGCGCACGAGCAGGGTCTTGCCGTAGCGCAGAAGAACGCCGCCGAACTGGGCACCGCGGGCAAGAAGGAGATCGGCTTCGACTTCGCGATCACCGAGGACTGCCAGGCGCAGGGCAAGTGCGGGTCCTACGCCGAGGCTTTCGGCGACGACTTCTTCCAGATCGAGTACACCGACGAGGGTTTCCGGAAGTCCTGCGCCGACCGCGGCGGACGGGTGTCGGTCATCCGCCGCGACCGGAACATCGTGCCGTACGGGCACGAGGACTACGTCTACGAGGTCTGCCCGCCCAGCGTCTGAGCCAGGAACGCCTGCCACCGCTCGGCCTGGCCGGTCGCGTCGCCGAAGACGTGGTGACCGACGGCGTTCGTGCCGTGGAACCGGTACAGCCCTTCGGGTCCGCGCACGCCGAGCATCACGCCGGGCAGGCCGTAGTCGACGACTCCCTCGACACCCAGCGGTCGCAGCGTCACCTCGTCGCCGACCTGGAACTCCGCCGGCACGCCGAGCGCGGCGGCCAGGCGCGGCCACGCGTCCTCCGGCTGCTCCTCGGGAGCCTGCGCGAAGACGTACGTGCCGCGTTGTCCGGGGAAGTGCTTCACGTACTGGCCCAGCGTGAACAGGTACATGTTCCAGCCGTGCGACTGCTGGTCGACGAACTCGTCGCCCCAGCCGTCGGCGAGGATCCCGCTGTGCACGAACCGCAGCACGGTCGTGCCCTGGTCGCGGCCCTCGATCAGGTACTCCATCGCGTGGAACGTGCCGTCCTCGCCCTTGGCGCTGGAGTAGGCGAGGTGCTTGCCCGGCTCCCAGGCGGTGATGGTCGAGGACTCCTGGAAGAAGCCCATGTCGAGAGTCATGCGTCCGCCGAGGCGTCCGTCCACGGTGTGCGGGCCCATGAACCACGAGTCGATGCCCGGGCCCGTGGCGATGGCGTCCCAGACCTGCTCCGGGGTCCCGTCGACCTCGACTTCCTTGCTGATCTCGAACTCGCGGGTCACGACTCTTCCTCCTTGGACGTGTTCACGCTCGGGTGCAGGGCGACGACGACTCGGTGCGGACGCCCTCCTTCGGCCTGTTCGTCGTGGTACTTCGCCACCAGCTGCGTCATGAAGCCCGCGAGCTCCTCGGCGAACGCCGCGCGGTCCGCCGCCGAGGCGAAGCGGACCTCGCCGTCGAGCGCGAAGGTCGCGAGCCGCTTCTTCGCCCTGGTCGCGCCCGTGATCAGCGTGCCGACGTCGCGCACCAGCCTGGCCGAGACCGCGAGCAGCCACCGCGCGGACAACCGGTCGGGGGAGCGCGCCGGGTCGGGCTGCACGGCCGCGAGCGCCGTCGGGGAGATGACGTAGGACGCGGCGGTCGCCTGCAGCAGGCGCTCGTTCACGTTGCCCTTGCGCCGTTCCTCGACGAGCTCCACCAGGCCGTGCTGCTCCAGCGTGCGCAGGTGGTAGTTCACCTTCTGCCTCGGCAGCCCGACCTTCGCGGCGAGCATCGTCGCCGATCCGGGCTCTGCCAGCTCCGCGAGCAGACGCGCCCGCACCGGGTCCAGCGACACCTCGGCCGCGGAAGGGTCCTCGATCACCGCCACTTCGAACATGGAGCCAGCGTCACACCGAAAACAAAATTAGTCAAGAACTATCGCGCTGTCGGTGACTTTGCTCCACCTGGGTGGCGTTGGAGCCGGTACCGTAAGCGATGTCTCGATTGGTCGTTGCACGTTCGCAACCCTTGAGGAGACAACACATGATCTTGATGCTCGTGCTGACCCTGCTCGCCATGCCGTTCGCCCTGATCGCGGCGAACGTCGGCAGACGCAGGTGGATCCGCAAGCGGGGTGTGGCGAGGGTCCGCGCGGAGCTCGACGCCTTCCACGCCGAGCTCGCACGGGCGGGGCTCAGTCACTTCTCCGGGAGCTGAAGGCCCTCTCCCGACGGGGAGATCCTCGTGACGACGTCGCCGTAGCGGTCCAGCAGCGCGGCCGTGACGGTCTCCGGGGAGCCGAGGACGCAGAACTCGCCGAGCACCTCGTCCGTGATCAGCCCGCTCATCTCCGCCCACTGCTGCCGCCGCGACATGCGGTGCAGCTCCTCGTGCAGCGCGCCCCAGCCGTGCAGGTCCAGCACGGGCTTGTACGCGGGCGTCGACCCGTAGAACGCGATCTGCCGCTTCACGTCGGCGATCTCCGCGTCGTTCGTCGCCGCGAACACGGGCCCGCTGATCTCGAAACCCTCGAGCGTCCTGCCCACCTTCGCCCGGCCGCGCTCCAGCGCCGGCAGCGTCACCTCGCGCAGGTACCTCTCGGTCGTGAAGTTGTGGCACAGGAAACCGTCCGCGACCTCGCCCGCCACCTCCGTCATCCGCTCGCCGACGCCCGCGAGGTAGATCGGCGCGGTGCCGTGCGGGTTCGGGCCGGGGTCGAAGAACGGCGTCATCAGCGTGTGCTTGTAGAACTCGCCGCGGAACGCCAGCCGCTCACCGGTCTCCCACGCGTGCCAGATCGCGCGGATCGCCAGCACGAACTCGCGCATCCGCGCCGCCGGTTTGCCCCACGGCATCGAGAAGCGCTTGGTGATGTGGGCCTCGACCTGCGAACCCAGTCCGAGGTTGAAGCGGCCGCCGGAGAGCAGCTGGAGGTCGTTCGCCGTCGTCGCGACCGTCATCGGGTTGCGCGCGAACGCCACCGCGATGGCCGTGCCGAGCTCGATCCGCTCGGTCGCCGCGGCGGCACCGGCCAGCGCCAGGAACGGGTCGTGCTTGGTCTCGGCGAGCCAGAACCCGTCGTAGCCCCGGTCCTCCGCCCGCTTCGCGATGGCCCCGGCCTCACCGGGCGTGTAGTCGACGGCAGCGTTGTCCAGCTTCATGGGCCTGAGGCTATTGGGTCACCGGTAGCCGTACCGGGACTCGCAGGCGATGCCGTTGCGGTTCGCGTCGAGCTCGACGCGGTAGCCGGGCTGGCCCCAGTAGAGCGGCGCCTTGCCGGCCCGGACCACGTCGTCGCAGCTCGCGTAGAAGACCGTCTTCGGCTTGGGCGTCGTGGTGGCGGGCTTCGGCTTCGTCGTGGTCGTGACCGGCGGCGGGGGAGGCGGGGTCGACGTCTCGAGGGTCTCCTTGCCGCCGCAGGGCGCACCCCACAGGCCCATCGGAACGCGCTGCGCGGCGCCTTCCGCCTCCTTCTGCGCGGGCGTCGGGGTGCCCGCGGTGCGGCCGGCGCCGTTGCCCAGCGCGAGCAACGCGTAGTCCGTGCCGTCGGCGAGGCTGAGCGCGCCGGTGGTCCTGTCGTAGCGCACCTGCTGGTTGAGCAGCATCGCCGCCGCGAACTTCCCGGCGGCCTCCGCCCAGCACGGTCCCGGCTGGGCGAGGCCGCCGACCTCGGCCTTCGACCCGTCGGAGAGCATCACGGCACGGCCGTCGACGATCGACGTCACGCTGATCCCGAGCTGGGCAGGCGGAACGGTCGCCGACGCCGACGAGGTCACCGGTGTGTCCTCGGCCGGCTTCTCGACCGCCACCGGCCTCGACTGCTGCACCTGCGTGGCGCACCCCGCGGTGAACAGGACCAGCACGATTCCGCCCACAGATCTCCACCCCGACATAGCCCTGCATACTGCCGTCGGGACGGGGTGTGGCCAAGGTTACGTATTTCGGTCGGATCGGTTCACCGGGATGTCGAACCGAAATACGGAGATGCCCAGTTCAGCGTGCGGGCTTGAGCGTCCAGACGACCACCATCTCACCGGTGATCACGCCCTCGGCGTTGGTGATCGTGATGGTGACGGGGAACTCGGGCCGCGTGCCGGACTCCAGCTCGGCCAGGACCTCGTCCGCGGAGCGGCCCAGCACGGCCTCCGCGCGCAGCACGCCCATCGCGATCTTCTTGTAGGAGATGTCCGCGCGGACGGCGAGCGGCGTGGCCTTGCCGAGGTGGGCGGCGAACGCGGCCATCACGACGGCGCCGGACGCGGACTCGCCGAGGCCGAACATCATCGCGGCGTGCGGGCCGCCGATGTGGTTGTGCAGCGTCGGCTCGTCCGGCAGCGACGCGACGACGCGGCCGGCGGAGACCTCCTCGAACTCGATGCCGGTGGTCTTCACGTACGGCACCGCCTGCTTCATGGCGTCGGCGACGAACGACACGTCTTGGCTCATGGCACCGGATGCTACCGGCGGGTAACCCGACCTGCTACCCGTCGGTAACAACTACCTGCCGCGCACGTACCACTCCGCGGTGGAGTGAGACCTGAAACTCACTTGCAATCTGCTGGACCGAGATGGATGCTTGTAGCGAGCAACTAGTTGGGTGATACAAGCAACGAGGTGGCAGATGGTCGATCCGGGCAGGTGCACGAGCAACGCCTGGGCCTTCGATCCCGAGCACGAGCTCGCGGATCGGATCGGGATGGCCATGGTGCGCCTGAACAAGATGCACGCCCAGATGAGCCACCAGATGGCGAAGCAGGGCATGGACAAGTCCGCTTTCGTGCTCCTCGCGACGCTCTCCGGTCTCGGTGAGTGCCGCTCGAGCGCGCTGGCGGAGGCGGTGCTCTCCGACCCGTCGACGGTCAGCAGGCAGGTCGCCGCGCTGGTCAAGGACGGGCTCGTGGAGAGGCACGCCGACCCGGCGGACGGCAGGGCGAGCGTTCTCGCGGTGACCGAGGCGGGACGGACGCTGATCAAGAACCGGCGCCGGCAACGCAACGAGGCCATCGAGCTGATGTTCGCCGAGTGGCCGGAAGAGGAATTCAAGCTTTTCGCGGAGCTGTTCGAGCGCTTCGTGCAGGACTACGAGCGCACTGTTCCGTCGTACATGACCGACCGCGGGACGGGGACCCGCGCAGGAGGGGAAGACTAGAAAATGTCATCAACAACCGATGCGACACCCACGCCAGGGGTTTCCCTGACGCATCGCCAGATCATGACGGTGCTGTCCGGCCTGCTGCTGGGCATGTTCCTCGCCGCGCTGGACCAGATGATCGTCGCCAGCGCCATGAAGACCATTGCCGACCAGCTGCACGGGCAGACGCTGCAGGCGTGGGCGACCACCGCCTACCTGATCACCGCGACCATCACGACCCCGTTGTACGGCAAGCTGTCGGACATCTACGGGCGCAAGCCGATGTACCTGGCGGCGATCACGCTGTTCCTGGCCGGTTCGCTGCTCTCCGGCATCGCGACGTCGATGTACGAGCTCGCCGCGTTCCGCGCGGTGCAGGGCCTCGGCGCCGGTGGTCTCATGTCGCTCGCGTTCGCGATCATGGCGGACATCATCTCGCCGCGTGAGCGCAGCAAGTACTCCGCGTACTTCATGGCCGTGTTCGGCTCGGCCAGCGTGCTCGGCCCGGTCATCGGCGGCGTGTTCGCCGGTCTGGACTCGTTCCTCGGCGTGACGGGCTGGCGCTGGGTGTTCCTCGTGAACGTCCCGATCGCGCTGCTCGCCCTGTTCGTCGTGGCCCGCGTGCTGAACATCCCGCACCAGCGGGTGAACCACCGCATCGACTTCGGCGGCGCCATCGCGCTGACCGTCGGCCTGGTGCCGCTGCTGATCGTGGCCGAACAGGGCCGCGAGTGGGGTTGGGCGTCGGGTCTCTCGATCGCGATGTACGTGATCGGCGTGCTGGGCCTGCTGGCGTTCGTGTGGGTCGAGAACCGCATGGGCGACGAGGCGCTGCTGCCGATGCGGATGTTCCGCAACCACACGTTCGCGCTGGGCAACACGATCAACTTCGTGCTCGGCATCGGCATGTTCGGCGGCATGGTCTCCATCCCGCTGTACCTGCAGATCGTCAAGGGCGTCACGCCGACCGTCGCGGGTCTCCTGCTGCTGCCGATGACGTTCGGCATCATGTCGGCCACCGCCATCGCCGGCAAGGTCACCTCGACGACCGGGCGCTACAAGGTGTTCCCGATCATCGGCGCGGGGCTCATGGCGATCGCGTTGTTCCTGCTCAGCACCATCGGCACGGACACGCCGACCTGGCAGGTCATGATCTACATGTTCCTGATGGGCGCGGGCCTCGGCCAGTGCATGCAGACGCTGCTGCTGGCGATCCAGAACGACGCCGAACCCCGTGACATGGGCGTGGCGACCGCCTCGGCGACGTTCTTCCGCCAGATCGGTGGCACGGTCGGCACCGCGGTGTTCCTGTCGATCCTGTTCAGCACCGTCGGCGGCAAGATCGCGGACGGCCTGCGGGCCGCGGCGCAGACCGACGCGTTCAAGGCCGCGCTGGCCCAGAACCCGGAGTTCGCGAAGACGCTGCAGAGCGGAAGCGGTGTGGACATCAACAACACCGAGTTCCTCAACCACCTCGACCCGGTGCTCGCGAAGCCGTTCCTCGACGGGTTCTCCGGCGCGATCGACACGGTCTTCATGACCGGTGGCATCGTGATGATCGCGGCGTTCGTCCTCGTGTGGTTCCTGCGCGAGAAGCCGCTGTCGACCAGGTCGGGCCTGGAGCGCGTGGCGGACGCGGAGTCCCTCGCGGTCTGACGTTCGTCCAACGAAAAAGAGGGGCCGCCTTCGGGCGGCCCCTCTTTTCCTTCGTGCTTAGTGGAACGTCTCGCCGCGTGCCTCGGCGTCCTTCAAGCGCTGGTAGGAGCGCTTGATCTCGGCCTCGGCCTCGGTGCGGCCCACCCAGGACGCGCCCTCGACGCTCTTGCCCGGCTCGAGGTCCTTGTAGACCTCGAAGAAGTGCTGGATCTCCAGGCGGTCGAACTCCGCCAGGTGGTGGATGTCGCGCAGGTGCTCGTGGCGCGGGTCGTTGGCCGGGACGCACAGAACCTTGTCGTCGCCGCCCTTCTCATCCGTCATGCGGAACATGCCGATCGCACGAGCGGCGATCAGGCAGCCGGGGAACGTCGGCTCCTGGACGAGGACGAGGGCGTCCAACGGGTCGCCGTCCTCACCCAGGGTGTTCTCGATGAACCCGTAGTCGGCGGGGTACTGCGTCGACGTGAACAACGTGCGGTCGAGGCGGATGCGGCCACTCTTGTGGTCCACCTCGTACTTGTTGCGCACGCCCTTGGGGATCTCGATCAGGACGTCGAATTCCACTGGTCCTCGCTCATGTAGCCCATTCGTGATGCCCACTAGTGTGGACCACGACGCCTTGTCAACCCTCACCGGAGCGGTGGTTGGTGGGTGTGAGATTGCCCGTACCGAACTGACGGAGGTCTCCGTGCCGGACGACCCCCAGTGGCCGACCGAGGACGACGACATCGATTCAGAAGTCGTCCCTTCCGAGCCGACTGTGCAGGTCAGCCGCCCGTCCGTGGACCAGCCGACGATGCGGTTCCCCCTCGCCGCCGTGCTCGCGACACCGTCCACTCAGGAACCGCTGCGCTCCTCGCCCGTTCGTTCCGCTCCGAACGGTTCCCGGCCCGGTTCCGGTGCTCCCGGTGGACCTCCACCCGTCTCGAACGGGCACGCGGGCGGAAACCCCGGTGGGAAGTCTCACGGCCCGATTGCTCCGGAAGTCGGCCAACCCCGGGCCCTCCCGGTGCGCGTCGAGCCGAACGGGGAGCAGCGGACCGCCGAGATGTCCGTCCCGCACGCCAGGACGGCGCGGGTCGACCAGCTGCCCGACGGCGACCAGTCGTGGTTCGACCAGCCGGTGAGACCGGACCGGCAGGCCCCGCGGCCGGAACCGACCAAGCGCGTCGACCAGCTGCAGACCCCGGCACCGCCGCGCCAGGAACCTCCACGGCCCGAGCAGCCCCGGCCCGTGCCGCCACCGCCGCGTCCGGAACCTCGCCAAGAACCGCGCCAGGAGTCGCGTCCTGAACCGCGTCCGGAACCGCCGCGCCAGGAGCCGCGGGACCTCCCCGTCACCGGCTACGACGAGGAACCCGAGGACCGCCTCACCACCGACGAGCCCGGGAAGAGCCGCAAGCCGCTCCTCGTGGTGCTGAGCCTGCTGGTCGTCGCGGCCCTCGCCGGCGCCACCGTCTACGCCGTCAACGAGTTCGGTGGCACCACCGCGGTCGAGACCAGGCCGCCCGCCCCGCCGGCCGCCGTCCAGCCGCTGGTCAAGGCCGTCACCGCGGGTGCCCCGGCGCCGACGGCGGCAGGCGTGCAGCAGGCGCTCGCCGGACCCGCGGGCAACGGCGCGCTGGGCACGCTCACCGGCAGCGTCATCGACCCGGCCAGCGGTGCCGCGCTGTGGCAGCGGGGCGACACCACGCCCGCGACCCCGGCGTCGAGCCTCAAGATCCTCACTGCGGCCGCGGCCCTGCTGAGCCTCGAGAAGACCGACCAGCTCAGCACCAAGGTCGTCCAGGGCGCGGAGCCCGGCACGGTGGTGATCGTCGGCGGCGGCGACCCGACGCTCTCCGGCGCGCCCGGCAGGTCGGTCTACCCCGGCGCCGCGACGCTCGACGACCTGGTGAACCAGGTCAAGGCCAAGGGACCGGTCACCAAGGTCCAGTTCGACCTCAGCCGGTACGTGGGCGAGCCGCTCGGCCCGCAGTGGGAGTCGGCGGACATCGCGGGCGGTTCGGTCGCGCCGATCGTGCCGTTCATGCTCGACGGCGGCCGGGTCGACCAGTCCAACGTCAACGGCGTGCGCACCGGCAGTCCCGCGCAGGCGGCGGCGGACGCGTTCGCACAGCGCATCGGGGCCCCGGGAGCCACGGCGGGCTCGGCCCCGCAGGGCGCGCCGGTGCTCGGCGAGGTCAAGTCGGCGCCCGTCGAGCAGCTCGTCGACAACATGATGCAGATCTCGGACAACGTCCTGACGGAGGCCGTCGCCCGCGAGATCGCGATCAAGACCGGCAACGAGCCGTCGTTCGCGGGCGGCGTGAAGGCCGTGCGGGACGTGCTGACCAAGAACGGGTTCGACCTCACCGGGGCGAACTTCGTGGACGGCAGCGGGCTGTCCGCGTCGAACAAGATCCCGGCCAAGCTGCTCACCGACGTGCTCACCGCGGCGGCCAAGCCCACGCTGGACGACCCGCGCACCGCGAAGCTGCGGCCGTTGCTGACGGCGCTGCCGGTCGCGGGCGGCAGCGGCACCCTCGCCGGCCGCTACACGGGCTCGGCGGCGCAGGGCAAGGGCTGGGTGCGGGCCAAGACCGGCACGCTCACCGGCGTCAACGCCCTCGCCGGCGTGGTCGTCGACGTGGACGGACGGGTGCTCGTGTTCTCGTTCATGTCCGCGAGCGACCGCAACCCGGAGACCGAGGTCCGGCCCGCGCTCGACGTGATGGCCGCTGCGTTGCGCGGTTGTGGCTGTTCGTAGCGGGCCGTGCGCAGGTAGCGTCGGAAGCGTGAACGGCGCGACGGAGGCAGAGCTCGGCCCGGTGGACTGGGAGCTGGCGGTTTCGACCGCCGTGCGACTCGTCCGGCCGGGCCCCGTGATCGGCAAGGACGAGGCTGACCACGTCGTCGGCAGACTGCGCGAGCTCGCGCCCCAGGCGGAGGTGCACGTCCGCGAGCTGACCACGCTCGGGCAGGGACTGCCGCTGCTGCCGGGCGAGGTCGTGGACCGCCCGGCGTGGGTCGCGGCCGCCGCACAGGGCCTCGCCGCGCTGACAGGCCCCGCGATGCCGCGCCCGACAGGGCCGATGGCGAGCCTCCTGGCAGGCACGGCCGGTGTGCAGGCCGGTGTGGTGATGGCGTTCCTGTCGTCGCGCGTGCTCGGCCAGTACGACCCGTTCAGCCCGACCGACCAGCTCGCCGGGCGGTTGCTGCTCGTCGCGCCGAACATCGTTGGCGCGCAACAGGCCCTGGACGTGCCGGACGACGACTTCCGCATGTGGGTGTGCCTGCACGAGTGCACGCACCGCCTGCAGTTCACCGGCGTGCCGTGGCTGCGCAAGTACTTCTCCGACCAGGTCACCGCACTGCTGTCCTCAATGGACGAAGAACGCGCGCCGCTGACCGACGTGATCCGCGACTTCCGGCAGAAGCTGCGCGAGGGCGACGGCCCGATGAGCCTGATCGACCTCATCCAGTCGCCGCAGCAGAAGGTCCTGCTGGACCGGCTGATCGCGCTGTCCACTTTGCTCGAAGGCCACGCCGACCACGTGATGGACGCCGTCGGCCCCTCGGTCGTGCCGTCCGTGGCGACGATCCGCACCCGCTTCAGCGCGCGTCGCAAGGGCGGCGGCCTGCTCGACCGGATCCTGCGCACGGTGCTCGGCGTGGAGGCGAAGGTGCGCCAGTACGAGGAGGGCGCGCAGTTCACCTCGTACGTCGTGGAACGCGTGGGGATGGACGGCTTCAACGCCATCTGGACGTCCGCCGACACGCTGCCGACCCGTGTCGAGATCGCCGAGCCGATGAGCTGGCTGCGCCGCGTGTCGCCGTGAACGGACCGGTCGCCGAGATCCGGACGGCGGTCCGCAGGTTCCTGGACGTCGTCCAGCCGGAGGCGGTGACCGTCGCGGTCTCGGGCGGCGCCGACTCCCTGGCGCTGGCCGCGTGCGTGGGCCGGCTGATGCCGGGCGCGTCCGCCGTGGTCGTCGACCACCAGCTGCAGCCGGGGTCCGCCGACGTGGCGTTGCGGGCGGCCGGCCAGTGCTCGTCGTTCGGACTCGTGGCGCGCGTGGAGCCCGTCGTCGTCTCCGGACCCGGTGGGCCCGAGGCGGCTGCGCGCAACGCCCGCTACGAGGCGTTGAGGCCTGCTTCGGGCGTCGTGCTGCTCGGCCACACGCTGGACGACCAGGCCGAGACGGTCCTGCTGGGCCTGGGCCGCGGGTCCGGTCCGCGCTCGATCGCCGGCATGCGCCCGTTCGATGCGCCCTGGGGACGGCCATTGCTGGGCGTCTCTCGGGCCGTGACGCGTGCTGCGTGTGTGGAGCAGGGCATCGAGTGGTGGGAGGACCCGCACAACTCCGACCCGTCGTTCACGCGCGTGCGGTTGAGATCTGAGGTCCTGCCGTTGCTCGAAGCGGTGCTGCAAGGCGGCGTCTCGTCTTCGTTGGCGCGCACGGCAGCACAGCTGCGCGAGGACTGTGACGCACTCGACTCTCTCGCGGAAGCCTTCGCCGGCGACTGCTGTGCCGTCGACGACATCGCCGAACTGCCCGCCGCCCTTCGACGGAGAGTGGTCAGAACGTGGCTGATCGACGAGGGCGTGCCTGAACTGTCCGATTCGCACCTGCGACGTGTTGACGCACTGGTGAGTGAATGGCGCGGTCAGGGCGGTGTCTGGCTACCCGGTGGCTTTGTCGTGCGGCGCGCGCATGGCAGGCTCGTTGTGGAACCACAGTCTTAAGCAGAGGGGACCTGTCCGTGTACGACGGCGACATCGCATCCGTGCTCATCACCGAGCAGGAGATCAGCGACAAGGTCACCGAACTCGCCAAGCAGGTCGCGGATGATCACCCCGAAGGTGACTCCGACCTCGTGCTGATCACCGTGCTCAAGGGCGCTGTGATGTTCATGGCCGACCTTGCCCGCGCTTTGCCAGTTCCGGTGCAGTTGGAGTTCATGGCCGTCTCGTCCTACGGGTCCTCTACCTCGTCCTCGGGCGTGGTGCGGATCTTGAAGGACCTGGACCGCGACATCGCCGACCGCAACGTGGTGATCGTCGAGGACATCATCGACTCCGGGTTGACGTTGTCCTGGTTGTTGAAGAACCTGCAGTCGCGCAAGCCGCGGTCGTTGCAGGTGTGCACGTTGCTGCGCAAGCCCGACGCGGTGAAGGTCGAGGTGCCGGTCAAGTACGTCGGGTTCGACATCCCCAACGAGTTCGTCGTGGGGTACGGGTTGGACTACGCGGAGCGGTACCGGGATCTGCCCTACATCGGCACGTTGGACCCGAAGGTCTATTCGAGCTGAGCGCTTTTTCGTGGACGGGGGCGCCGGTGCGCCCCCGTTTTGCGTTTGGCGGGTGGTCGCGTTCCTGGGGTCGGGTCGCCTTGCGAGGGTGGTCCGTCAGATCAAGGTTCGGACAGCTCGCCACGCCAGGCTGGATGCGTGGGCGGCTTTGTGCGTACAGCTGTCCGGTTGGCACCGCGCGCCGCGCCTGCGTGCGCAGCCGCCTCGCGTTGGCGGGTGCGTTTGCCCCACACATGCAAAACGCCGGGCCTCCCCAAGGGAAGCCCGGCGTCAGGTCTCGCACCACCCGAGTCAGCAGTTCGGGCGGCACCGCCGCTGCGACACCGCGTCCAGCAGCACGCCGCGGATGTCCTCCGGGTTCGGCGCCTGGTACGCCTTGCCGCCCGTGGCCGCCGAGATCGCGCGGAGCGCGTCCATGTCCACCTCGTCGCCGAGGCCGACCATGATGATCGGCACCGGCTTGGCCGGGTCCGCCTCGCGCTTCAGGGTCTCGATCAGGGCGCCGGTGTCGATCGACGAGATGTCGTCGTTGCGGCCGTCGGTCATGAGGACGACGGAGTTCACCTTGGCCGGGTCGTAGCCCTGCAGGACGTGGCGGAACGCCGCCAGGGTCGTGTCGTTCAGGGCCGTGCCACCGCCCACCAGGCCGGGGAGCTGGGAGGCGCCCGCCTCCAGGCGCTTGCGGCGGGTGACGCCTGCCAGGGGTTCGCCCAGAGGCCCTATCGGGACCAGTTCGATCCAGTCGTTCGGGGGCTTCTTGTCGGTGGAGAAGGCCCAGAGGCCGATGGCCGTGGTGTCCGGGAGCATCGACAGGGCGGTCATCGAGGCCTCGGTGGCCGCCTCGACGCGGGTCTTGCCGTTGCCGCTCTTCTCGATCATCGAGCCGGAGACGTCGATGACGGTCAGCATGCGCATGTCGAGGCTGATGGCGCCCCAGGTGCGCAGGAGTTCGGAGACCTGGTCGGCGTTCGGGGTCTCGATCAGCTTCACGTCGCCCGCCTGGACGCCCTCGACGTCGGTCGTCCACTTCGCGGGGGCGGCGCCGTTCACGGTGCGGAAGCCCGCCTCGCCGAAGCGCTTCGAGGTGTCGTTCGAGCGCAGGACCTTCTCGAACTCCGCCGCCGCCTCGCCGACGCCCTCGGGCTCGTTCGGGCGGGAGACGCGGACCAGCGGGTAGTCGAACGAGAGCGTGCCCTCCTTGGGCGGGGCGCCCAGGACGGCGTTGTCCTTCATCGTGCGGTTGTTCGACACGACGGACTGCTCGGTCGCGGCGAACAGCGGTGCCTTCGCGGCGTCCGTGGTGACCTTGCCGAACGCGTCGCGGACCGACGGGACGGCGCTGCGGCCCACGCGCAGCAGGGTGCCGACGAGTTCCGGCTTGGGCGTGCCGTCGGCGTTGCCCAGCAGGGTGCGGATCACGAACAGCGAGGCGAGGCCCTCCGACGTCATCGTCGGGTCGCTCATCGAGATCTGGACCTTCGGGTCGACGACCTTGGACCACGAGACGGGCGTGACCGGGAAGCCGATCTTCGACATCGCCTGCTGGGACCCGGCCATCACGAGCGGGCTGGAGGCCAGGGAGGGCTTGATGTCCAGCTTCGGCGCCTCGGGGCCGGTCTCGGCGGCCTGGCGCTGGGCCTCGGCCGCCCACATCGACGAGTCGGGGATCCACAGCGAGTGGGGGTTGATCTGCGCGGTGGGGAGTTCGTTCGCCACGTCCGCCGCGTTGCGCGACTCGACCGTGACCTGGACGCACCGGCCGCGCACGACCGGTTGTGACCGCTGGTAGTCCTGCGCCGCCGAGTTCACCACGTCGAGCGCGGCGGGGGTGACGGCGACCTTCAACGGCAGTGCGCCTGAGCAGTCCGCGCCGCTGGTGACGCGCAGGGCCACGACCGTGACGCCCGCCGCCGCGACGACCCCGAGCAGGGCGCCCACGGGGAGGGCGACCCGCCGGAACAAGCCGGGGGACGTATGACGTGCTGACATACAGTTACTTACCTTCGGTCACGTGTTCACTCTTTCGAGTGGCGGGGGAACACTCGGGGGAATGCATGAGGATGACATGTGACCGCCAAACGTACTGAGACGGCGTGACCTGCGTCACTCGTCTGCCTGGCGGTATTTGTTCCGGATGAACCAAAGTGCGTGAACGTGCGTGGCGGGGGTCACCAGTGGGAACCACAGGTGGGCCTCGCCCGTTGGTTGCTCAGTACCCGGCCAGCGAGCGGTAGGCTGGTCGGACGCGGTATGTGGGTCTTCCACTGCCCGACGCGCAAGTCAGGGAGGGTCGAGGCCGCCCGCCGGCCGTAAGTGCATGGACCGCAAGCGCCTGCTTCGCAACCCGCTGCTGTGGATCGCTGCGGTGTTGCTGCTCTACTTCGTCTTCACCGTGCTCTTCGACGACTCACGGGGTTATCACCAGGTCAAGACCTCCCAAGCACTCCAACAGGTGCGGGACGGCAAGGTCAAGGAAGCCACGATCGAGGACAAGGAGCAGCGTCTCCGGCTCACCCTCACCGACGGCACGACCTTCGAGGGCAGCAACCGCCTGATCACGCAGTTCCCGGCCAGCTCGACGGACGAGATCTTCAACGTCCTCGACCAGGCCGGCAACAAGCCGACCGTCGAGACCAAGGTCAGCCAGGAGTCCATCCTGATGCAGATCTTGATCTACCTCGTGCCGCTCGGCCTGCTCCTGCTGCTGCTCATGTGGATGATGAACAACGCCCAGGGCGGCGGCAACCGCGTCCTGAACTTCGGCAAGTCCAAGGCCAAGCAGCTCTCCAAGGACATGCCCAAGACGACGTTCGCCGACGTCGCCGGTGCCGAAGAGGCCGTCGAGGAACTGGAAGAGATCAAGGACTTCCTCCAGAACCCCGGCCGCTACCAGGCGCTCGGCGCCAAGATCCCGAAGGGCGTGCTGCTCTACGGCCCGCCGGGAACCGGTAAGACGCTGCTCGCCAGGGCCGTCGCCGGTGAGGCGGGCGTGCCGTTCTACTCGATCTCCGGCTCGGACTTCGTCGAGATGTTCGTCGGTGTCGGTGCCTCGCGTGTGCGCGACCTGTTCGAGCAGGCCAAGCAGAACGCGCCGTGCATCATCTTCGTCGACGAGATCGACGCGGTGGGCCGCCACCGCGGTGCCGGTCTCGGCGGCGGTCACGACGAGCGCGAGCAGACGCTGAACCAGCTGCTCGTCGAGATGGACGGCTTCGACTCGCGTGGCGGGATCATCCTGATCGCGGCGACGAACCGCCCGGACATCCTCGACCCCGCCCTGCTGCGCCCCGGCCGCTTCGACCGCCAGATCCCGGTGTCCGCGCCGGACCTGAAGGGCCGCAAGCAGATCCTCCGGGTGCACTCGAAGGGCAAGCCGCTCGCCGCGGACGCCGACCTCGACGGACTCGCGAAGCGCACCGTCGGGTTCTCCGGCGCCGACCTCGCGAACGTCATCAACGAGGCCGCGCTGCTCACCGCGCGCAAGAACGGCAGCATCATCGACGGTGCCGCCCTCGAGGAGTCGGTGGACCGCGTGATCGGCGGTCCGGCCCGCAAGAGCCGGATCATCTCCGAGAAGGAGAAGAAGATCACCGCGTACCACGAGGCAGGGCACGCCCTGGCCGCGTGGGCGATGCCGGACATCGACCCGGTCTACAAGGTCACGATCCTCGCCCGCGGCCGCACGGGTGGTCACACCCTCTCGGTGCCGGAAGAGGACAAGGACCTGATGACCAGGTCCGAGATGATCGCGCGACTGGTGTTCGCACTGGGTGGCCGGTCCGCCGAGGAGCTCGTCTTCCACGAGCCCACGACGGGCGCGTCCAACGACATCGAGCAGGCGACGAAGATCGCCCGCGCGATGGTCACCGAGTACGGCATGAGCGCGAAGCTCGGCGCCGTGAAGTACGGGCAGGAGCAGGGCGAGCCGTTCCTCGGTCGCTCGGCCGGCCGCCAGGCGGACTACTCGCTGGAGGTCGCGCACGAGATCGACGAGGAGGTGCGCAAGCTCATCGAGGCCGCGCACACCGAGGCGTACGAGGTGCTCAACACCTACCGCGACGTCCTCGACGACCTCACGCTCGAGCTGATCGACAAGGAGACCCTGCACCAGAAGGACCTGGAGCGGATCTTCGCCCGCGTCGAGAAGCGGCCGCGCATCACCCAGTTCAACGACTTCGGTGACCGCACGCCGTCCGACATCCCGCCGGTCAAGACGCCCGGCGAGCTCGCCAAGGAGCGCGGCGAGCCGTGGCCGCCCGTCGTCGAGGACGCGATCGAGGAGGAGCTGAAGCAGGAGGACGCCGCCGCGGCGGAGCCCACCGAGCAGCTGCCCTCCCCGAACGGTTCCAACGGCGTGCACCAGCCGGCCCAGCCCGGTGCCCAGTCGGGCCCGCCGAACTACGGCGCTCCGCCCGGGTGGACCCCGGCGACCGTGCCCGGCGGCAAGCCGCACAACGTCTGGGAGCCGAAGAAGCCGCAGCCGGACCAGGACGAGCGGCAGTGACCGAGCAACAACAGCTCGACGGAGACGCCGGCCTCACCCACAACGGGGAGGCCGGCGTCTCCGCGCGGCGGGTCTTCGACCAGGCGCGGGCCGAGGCTGCGGTGCGTGAGTTGCTGCTCGCGTGCGGTGAAGATCCTGACCGGGAGGGGTTGCGCGAGACACCCGCACGGGTGGCGCGTGCCTACCGGGAGTTGTTCGCCGGTCTGTACACCGACGCGGACAGCGTGCTGGCGAAGACGTTCGACGAGAGCCACGAGGAGCTCGTCCTCGTCACGGACATCCCGATGTTCAGCTTCTGCGAGCACCACCTGCTGCCGTTCCACGGCGTGGCGCACGTCGGGTACATCCCGAACGAGCAGGGGCGGGTCACGGGCCTGTCGAAGCTCGCGAGGCTCGTCGACCTCTACTCGAAGCGGCCGCAGGTGCAGGAGCGGCTGACGTCGCAGGTCGCTGACGCGTTGGTGCGCAAGCTCGAACCGCGCGGCGTGATCGTCGTGATGGAGGCCGAGCACCTCTGCATGGGCATGCGCGGTGTGCGCAAGCCCGGTTCGCGCACGACGACGTCGGCCGTGCGCGGGTTGCTGCGCACTTCCGCCTCGACGCGGGCGGAGGCGATCGAGCTGATCAGGGGCCGGACGAGGTGAACGGACTGCCTCGTCCCGGCCGCTGTGTCGTGATGGGCGTGCTGAACGTGACGCCCGACTCGTTCTCCGACGGCGGCCGGTACGTCGATCGGCGGGACGCGGTGGCGCACGGCGTCGAGATGTTCAAGCGTGGCGCGGACGTGATCGACGTCGGCGGCGAGTCCACCCGTCCCGGCGCCGAGCGCGTCGACCCGGCCGAGGAGATCGCGCGCATCGTGCCGGTCATCCGCGCCCTGGTCGCCGAGCAGGTGCCGGTCAGCGTCGACACCATGCGGGCCTCCGTCGCGGCGGCGGCGCTGGAGGCGGGCGCGTCGATCGTGAACGACGTGTCCGGTGGCCTCGCCGACCCCGAGATGGCCGCTGTCGTGGCCGCGGCCGGAGTTCCGTACGTGCTCATGCACTGGCGTGGGCACAGCACGGAGATGGACGCGTTGGCGATGTACGACGACGTGGTGACGGACGTGCGCAGCGAGTTGCTGGAGCGCGTCGAGGCCGCGCTGGCCGCCGGTGTCGCCGAGTCGTCGATCGTGCTCGACCCCGGGCTGGGCTTCGCGAAACTGGGCGACCACAACTGGGAGTTGTTGCAGCGCCTGGACGAACTGGTCGAGCTGGGCTTCCCGGTGCTGGTGGGGGCGTCGCGCAAGCGCTTCCTCGGCACGTTGCTCGGCGGTCGTCCACCGGGCGGCAGGGAGGACGCGACCGCGGCGGTGTCCGCTCTGGCCGCGTTCAACGGAGCGTGGGGTGTGCGGGTGCACGACGTCGACCGGACGCTGGACGCGGTCGCCGTCGCCGGTGCTTGGAGGCGGGGACATGGCTGACCGGATCGCGTTGACGGGCCTGCGGGTGCGCGGCCACCACGGGGTGTTCGAGCACGAGAAGCGCGACGGGCAGGAGTTCGTCGTCGACATCACGCTGTGGCTGGACCTGTCGTCGGCGTCGCGCACGGACGACCTCCGCGAGACGTACCACTACGGCGAGCTCGCGGAGATGGCCGCGGCGATCGTCGGTGGTGAGCCGTACGACCTCATCGAGACGGTGGCGGGCAAGATCGCTGACGCCGCGATGGCGGACACGCGGCTGCACGCGGCCGAGGTGACGGTGCACAAGCCGTCCGCACCGATCCCGCTGACGTTCGACGACGTGTCGGTGACGATCCGCCGTTCGCGCCGGCTCGCCGCCCCGCTGCCCAAGGACAAGCCTTGAGCCGCGCGGTCCTCTCGATCGGCTCGAACCTCGGCGACCGGTTCGCCTTCCTGCAGTCGGTGGTGGACGGGTTGCGCCCCAACGTGATCGCTGTTTCGCCGGTGTACGAGACGGCGGCGTGGGGTGTCGAGGACCAGCCGGACTTCTTGAACGCCATCGTGATCGTGTCCGCGGACGACGTCGACGAGTGGGGCTGGCTCCGTCGCGGCCAGGCGCTCGAGAACGCCGCCGGACGCGTGCGGGAGAAGCGCTGGGGACCGCGCACGTTGGACGTGGACGTGGTTTCGGTGGACGGGGTGACCTCGGACCACCCGGAGCTGCTCCTGCCGCATCCTGGGGCGTTTGAGCGCGCAACAGTCCTCATCCCGTGGCTCGACGTCGAGCCGGACGCCGTGCTGCCGGGCCGCGGACCCGTTGCGGGCCTGGAGTTCTCGGCCGAGGGCGTGCGGCGGCGTGACGATCTCGTGCTTTCGGGTTGGATGGACGCGTGAGGTTCACCCGTCCCCGCGACCTGGCGGCCGTCGCGATCATCGCCGCGTTGCTGGCCCATCTGCTGCTGCGGCTCGCCTACGACACGTTGCCGCCGCTGCCCGTGCTGGCCGGGTCGACGTTGTTCGTCATCGCGGTCGTGGAGGTCGTGCTCGCCTTCTCGTTGCGGGCCAGGATCCAGCGGCGTGCGGGAGCGCGTCCGGTGCAGCCGCTGACGGCCGCCCGAGCCGTCGCGCTGGCGAAGGCTTCGTCGGTTCTGGGCGCTTTGATGTTCGGTGTCTGGACCGGTGTGTTGATCTTCGTGATCCCCGTCCGCGACTCGTTCCCGGCGGCCTCGAACGACCTGGTGGCAGCGGTTGTCGGGGTGCTCTCGGCGGCCGCTCTGACGGGTGCCGCGCTGTGGCTCGAGCACTGCTGCAAAACGCCCAACGAGCGTTCCGGAAACGAGATAGATACCCGACCGTAGGTCTCAGTCGGATAACTACGCGGTACCGTAGTGCCCATGACCGGGCGTGGCGCGTCGATCGACGGCGAGCAGGAAGATCACGGTCGTGGCTCAGGGCGATTGCTGTTAGTAGCGGCATTGGCGCTCGCCCTCGTGGCCGCGGCGGTGCTCGTGCTGAGCGACAGTGCCCGCATGCTGCGTCTTGCCGTGGTGGCCGCATTGTGGGCGGCTCTGGTGGGCGCGTTCCTCGCCGCCAAATACCGCAAACAGGTCACGGAGCGCGACGACGAGGTGGCCGACCTCCAGTCCGTCTACGAGCTCGAGCTCGAGCGCGAGGTGGCCGCGCGCCGCGAGTACGAACTCGAGATCGAGTCGGAGACGCGCAAGCGCATCGAGGAGGAGTCGCGCGCGGACATCGAGGCCCTGCGCGCCGACCTGCACGCGTTGCGCGACAACCTGCAGGCGTTGCTGGGCGGTGACGTCCTCGTCGAACGAGTGGCCCTGCGCGCCGAGTCGACCCGCCTGCGCTCGCTGTCGTCGGAGGCCGCCCGGCTGACCGCCGGCGCCGACCAGCGCATCATCAACGCCAAGCCCGCGATCACCGCCTCGCCGTCCGCCGAGAAGCCCTCCGAGCGCACCGAGCTGATCGAGCGCGTCGCCCACGACGCCAAGGTGCAGCCCCCGCGCCGCGAACCGGCGCGCCCCGAGCCCGTGCGCCCGGAGCCGAGCAGGACCTCGCCGCGCCCGCAGCCGGCCGTCGTCCGCCGCGAGCCCGTGAAGGTGCAGAAGCAGGAACCGGCCCGCCCGCAGGCCCGTCCAGGTGCCGCCGCCGCGTCCGTGTCGGCCCGGCTCGGCAACGCGGCCGCGCCACAGGTGCCGCAGAAGGCGCAGCCGCCCAAAGTGGCGCCGCCGACCGTGAAGGCGACCCCGGTGCAGGCCCAGGTCCACCGCACCGAGCGGGTGCAGCGCCCCGCGCAACCGCCGGTGCGCGCCGAGGTGCCGGCGCGTCCGGAGCCCGTGAAGGCGGCGGAGCCCCGCAAGCCCCGCGTGGCCGAGCGCACCGAGATGATCGACCCGAAGTCGTTGCAGGCAGCCGGTCGCCGCCGCGCAGACGAGCGCCCGGCCCCCGTTCAGGACAGCGGCTCGTGGGAGACCCTGAAGCCGGACAGCGCCGGTTCCTCGAGCGGCCGCCGCCGCGCCGACGAGGCCCCGGCCCGCCGCACCGCCTCCGAGGACTCGCTGGTGTCGCTGCCCCCGGTGCGCCGCCCCGCGTCCGAGCAGTCGTCGGCGAGGCTCCCCGCGGTCGCACCGAGCCGCCGCGCCACGCAGGAGGAGGCCCCGGTCTCCGGCCGCAGGGTCGCCGAGGACTCGTCCACCCGCCTGCCCTCGGTCTCGACCGGCCGCCGAGCCGCACCGGAAGACCAGTCGGGCGCCCACGCCGACGGCAAGTCGGTCAGCGAACTCCTCGCCTCACTGGGCGGAGGCGACGCCCCCCGCCGCCGTCGCCGCCGCGACGACTAGACCGCGCTACTTGTCGATGTCGCCGACGATGACGGCGAACGAGCTCAGCACGGCAGGCAGGTCGTCGACCTTCGTGCCGGGCAGGAGCGCCGACAGCGCCTGCACGTTGTTGAACGAGGGCGTGCGCAACTTGAGCCGCCACGGCGTCTTCTCGCCCCGCGACGACAGGTGCACGCCCGAGGTTCCGAGCGGCGCCTCGACCCGCGTGTAGACGGACCCCTCCGGAGCCTTGATGGCCTTGGGCAGCCGGAGGTTCACGGGCCCGGACGGCAGCTGTTCGAGGCACTGCGTCGCCAACTCGACTGACTTGGTCACTTCGTCGAGCAGGCACCGCACCCGTGCCGCCGCGTCGCCCTCAGTCCGCGTGACAGGCTCGAACTTCAAGGCTTTGTAAGCGGGCAACGGGTCGTCGCGCCGCAGGTCGAAGTCCACGCCGCTGGCCCGTCCGATGG
The DNA here is from genome assembly GCF_024125735.1 of Lentzea sp. HUAS12. Taxonomy (NCBI): domain Bacteria; kingdom Bacillati; phylum Actinomycetota; class Actinomycetes; order Pseudonocardiales; family Pseudonocardiaceae; genus Lentzea; species Lentzea sp. HUAS12. Next base: position 6,658,391 of record NZ_CP099738.1, on the reverse strand, counting down.
GCCCGGTGACGCCGTACGCCAACGCGTCCTCCTTGGTGAGAACGCCAAGCCCTTCCAACTTCTCCGTGGCGATGGACAGCGTGCTGGTGTCCACAGTGGACAGGAACGCGGCCACCCGCGCGGTCCACCCGGCCGGCACGTCCTCGCGCAGCCCGCCGATCCGGTTGAACATGAAGTGGATGCGCCCGCCCGACGCCTCCTCCATGAGCGCCTGCACGCCTTCACGGTAGGTGGCGGCGTTGGGGGACAACGGAGTCAGGAAAACCATGTGCGCCATCAGCCGGTTGAGCTCGCACAGCAGCGCTCGCAACCACTGCGCCCGCACCGGCACGTCCATGCCCGTCATGCGCTCCACGGCCAGCGCCACCGCGAGCTCGTTGCAGAACGCCGACAGCCAGTCGTGCCGGTTGGCGAGCGTCAGCACCTGCCGGTAGTCCCGCACCTCGAACAACTTCTCGGCGCCCCGGTGCAGGTGCCCGACGAGGGGCTCGGCCGCGGTGATGACGAGGTCCGGCGTGACGGTCAGGCGCAGGCGGTAGGCGCCGTGGGCCGAGGGGTGCAGGGGGCCGAGGTCGATCACGCGGTCGACACCCAGGTACTGGGCGCCCGCGCCCACGCCGACGGTGATCTGCTCGCTCACCCGAGCATGGTTTCACGGGGGCGGGGAGGGGGCGGGACGTGGTTTGGGGCGCGGTGGGTGGCGGGGCTTCGGCAGTGAGGTGTGGGTGGTGGGCCGTGCGGTGGCTGTGGAGGTGCGGAGGTGGCGACGGGGCTTGGGCGCGGCCGGCGGGTGGTGCGGTGGCGTGCGTGGGGTGAGGCGGCGGGGGCTTGGGCGCGGGTTGTGGTCGCGCGTGGGGTGAGGTGGCGAGGTGGCGAGAGCTGGGCTCGGCTGGTGGCCGCGTGGGGGGCGGAGGGGTGGCGGCGGAGGCTTGGACGCGGCCGGTGGGTTGTGAGGTGGTGCCGATGGGGTCCTGGAGGTGGCGATGGCGGGCTGCGGACCGGTTGGGCGCGGCCGGCGGGACGGAGCTGCGGGCTGATTGCCGGCGGGGTGTGGGCGGTGCTCGGGCGGGCCGGGAAGGCGGCGCCCCGCTCAAGCCCGTGTGACCCCGAAGAAGAAGCACCCGTGCGACACGCTCCGCACCTGCACCGCCTCCACCGCAGGATCGTTGAACAATCCTTCGATCGCACGATCGAACGATCCGGGCTCCACCACCACGCCGTCGCAGATCTGACCGGCGGCGTTGTAGGAACGCAGGATCCGGGGATTGTTCAACAACTCAACAGGCAGGCGATCCACCGAAGCGCCGCCAGGGCAGTCCACGTGCGTGAACACCGGCCCGACCTCGGAGTACGGCCCCTTCCCGAACGGCGCCGAATACCGGAACAACCACACCGGCTCGTCAGCCGAAGACTTCCGCAAACAACACCGCAAAGGCACATCAGGCTCGGAAGCCCGGTACTCACGACCAGCATCGAAGAACGACTCGGACGGCGACACGGTGTGGATTCGCATGAACCCAACCCTCGCCCTCACCCGCCAGAAAAGCTGGCGGGATTCGGACGCCAGGGCGGCAACGCGGGCGACCCGGGCAACAGGTCCGCCACCCCCACCCCACACCCGTGCAACAACCACCCGAACCCACCCAACCCACCGGGATCACGCAACTCGGCGATCCGCCCGGCCCGAGCGGCCGACTCCAACCAGTCCCACCCGGAACCGGAGGCCGAACCGGACAACCCCAAGGCGGACAACGCGTCCCGCTGCGACACCAGCACCCAGTCCCCACCGGCAGCGGCCGCGCACGCATCCAGAGCGACGTGCGCCGTGATGTCACAGGACCCGTCGAACACGGGCGGCACCTGACGCCCACCCCGATACCCCGTCAGCGTGAACCGGCGCGACGACACCAGGTGCCCGTAGTCGATCGCCAACGCCGCCCCGCGCACACCGGAGACAGCCGCCGCCCAAGCCGCATCCCGAGGCGAACCCACCTCGGCCAGCTCACCGTCCTCCAGCGAAGGCCACCACCGGGTGATCCACGGATCGGACGAAGGACCGCGCACCACCGGGCAGGGGATCGCGTCCAGCCACTCGTGCCCGACCAGCAACCCGACGCACGGCGGCACCTCGCGAACCCACCGAACCCCGGGCAGCTCGACGAAAGGCCCGACCTCGACGGCGGTCACGCGGAGCCGCGATGCCAGCGAACCGGTGGCGAGCGTGCGCACCGCGAAGGCCAGTTCACCGCCGCCCGCGCCGACGTCCACGAAGTCCACGACCGGGGGAAATCCCAGAGCGGCGTCCACGCGCGCCAACAGCACCAGCAACGCCTCGGCCAGTTCCGGACCGACCAGCGGAGACGTCCGGAAGTGCCCGGACGGCTTCTCCCCGCGCGCGAAGAAGCCGGAAGGCCCGTAGAGCGCGGCGTGCCAAGCGGCTTCCCAGTCCAACACCGGACAAGTGTGCATCTAAGGTCATTTCCGTGACCGACGCCGACCTCACACCGACGCCGACACCGACGCCGATGCCGGCGCCGGGCAAGAAGCGCATCGAGCAGCGCCGCTGGACCGTCCTGTTCCCCGTCGTGGCGCTGATCGCGCTGGCCGCGGCAGGGCTCGTGCTGTTCGCGCTGGGCACGTCGAGCATCGGCATCGAGCCGCTGCTGGTCGGCGCCGCCGCCGCGCTGATCCCCGTCGCGTTCGTCGTGAGCGCCTTCCTGTGGATCGACCGCTGGGAGCCGGAGCCGGCGAAGATGCTGCTCTTCGCGTTCATCTGGGGTTCGTGCGGCGCGACGATCAGCTCGCTCGCGTTCAACCAGACGTCGAGGGTGCTGGGCGACCTGCTGACGAACGACGGCACGACGTTCACCGCCGTCGTGGGCGCGCCGATCGTCGAGGAGGCGACCAAGGCCGTGTTCCTCATCGCCGTGTTCGTGCGGCGCCGGCACGAGTTCGACGGCGTGGTCGACGGCATGGTCTACGCGGGCATCACGGCCGCAGGCTTCGCGTTCACCGAGAACATCTGGTACTTCGGCCGGGTCTTCCTCGAGAACGGGCTCGGCAACATGGGCGGCGGCGTGATCGCGCTGTTCGTGCTGCGCGGGGTGCTGTCGCCGTTCGCGCACCCGCTGTTCACGGCCATGACGGGCATCGGTGTCGGCATCGCGGCGACGACGAGCAACGCGACGGTCCGCGTCGTCGCGCCCATCGGCGGGTACCTCACGGCCGTCGGGCTGCACTCGCTGTGGAACTTCTCGACGACCGTCGGCACCGGGTCGGACTTCATCAACCTGTACTTCCTGATCATGGTGCCGGTGTTCGCCGGCGCGGTCGCGATCGTCGTGTGGCAGCGGCGCAGGGAACAGCGGATCGTCGCCGGTCAGCTCGCCGCGATGGCGCAGAACCGGTGGATCGCCAACAGCGAGGTCGCCCTGCTGGCCAGCCTGAACGGCCGCCGCAACTGGCTGCGGGCGGTCAAGCGCAAGTCGGGTGACACGTCGGCCAAGGCCGTGCGGAGCTACCAGATCGCCGTCACCGAGCTGGCCTTCCTGCGGCACCGCATCGAGCAGGGAACGGCCGGTCAGAGCGCCGAGCAGCGCCACGGGGTGCTGCTCGACACGCTGCACGCCGCCAGGGCGGCCGCCCGCCGGTGAATCCGGTCACCGGGAGGCACATCCCCCCGCCCGCGGAGCTACCCTCGGCGACGTCGTCCGGTACCCGCACCAGGGACTGGAACGTCAGAAGGAGTTAGTCGCATGGACGCGACCCCACGTCCGGCGAGGCTCGCCGTGGGTGTCATCTCGGCAGGCCGCGTCGGCTCCGTGCTGGGCGCTGCGCTGGCCAGGACCGGCCACGTGGTGACCGGCGCCTCCGCCGTCTCCCAGGCCTCCCGCAACCGCGCGGACGAGCTGTTGCCCGGCGTCCCGATCGCCGACCCCACCGATGTGGCCGCGCGGGCCGACCTGGTGCTGCTGGCCGTGCCGGACGACGAGCTTGAGGGCCTGGTCAAGGGCCTCGTCGCCACCGGGTCGCTGCGGGCGGGCCAGATCGTCGTGCACACGAGCGGCGCGCAGGGCGTGAAGGTCCTGGAGCCCGCCGCCGCGCTCGGCGCCCTCACACTCGCGCTGCACCCCGTCATGACGTTCACCGGCCGCTCCGAGGACCTGCAGCGGATGAGCTCCGCGTGCGTCGGCGTGACCGCACCGGACGGCGACGAGGTGGCCTGGAGCGTCGGCGAGGCGCTGGTCGTCGAGATGGACGCCGATCCGGTCCGGGTGCCCGAGTCGGTCCGCCCGCTCTACCACGCGGCGCTGGCCCACGGCGCGAACCACCTGATCACGCTGGTCCGCGACGCCGCCGACCTGCTCACCAACGCCGGCGTCGCCAACGCCGAACGCCTGCTCGGCCCACTGCTGTCGGCCGCGCTCGACAACGCGCTGCGCCACGGCGACAGGGCCCTCACCGGTCCGGTCGCCCGCGGCGACACGGGTACGTTGCGCAAGCACCTCGACGTGCTCGCCGACGACGCACCCGAGACCCTGCCCAGCTACCGCGTGCTCGCCCGCCGCACCGCCGAGCGGGCCGAACGCTCAGGGCTGCTCAAGCCCGACACGGCCAACGACGTTCGCACCACTCTCGAGGACTGACGTGACGAAGCCACTGACCAAGGACGACTACCGCCCGGACGACGTCACGGTGCACCGCGACCCGGCCCGGCTGAACCGGGTCGTCAAGGCGCTCCGGGGCGCCGGCCGCAACGTCGCGCTGGTGCCCACGATGGGCGCTCTGCACGCGGGGCACCGCCAGCTGATCCGCGAGGCGAAGGTCATGCAGAACACGGTGATCGTCGTGTCGATCTTCGTGAACCCGCTGCAGTTCGGGCCCAACGAGGACCTGGCCAAGTACCCGCGCCAGTTCGAGTCCGATGTGGACATCTGCCGCGAGGAGGGCGTGGGCCTGGTCTTCGCGCCGTCCGTCGAGGACATGTACCCGGAAGGCGCGCAGGTCACCGTCCACCCCGGACCGCTCGGCGACGAGCTGGAGGGCGCCGTGCGCCCCGGCCACTTCGCGGGCGTGCTCACCGTCGTGGCGAAGCTGTTCAACATCGTGCAGCCCACGTACGCGGTGTTCGGGCAGAAGGACTACCAGCAGCTCCAGCTCATCCACAAGATGGCGCGCGACCTCAACTTCCCGCTGGACGTCGTCGGCGTGCCGACCGTCCGCGAGCACGACGGCCTCGCGCTGTCGTCGCGCAACACCTACCTGAGCCCGGAACAGCGCCACCACGCCGTGACGCTGTCGGCCGCGCTGACGGCCGGCGCGCACGTGTCGGCGCAGGGCGCGGACGCGGTGCTCAAGGCCGCGCACGACGTGCTGGCGCAGACGCCCGAGGTCGAGCTGGACTACCTGGAGCTGCGCGGGTCCGACCTCGGTCCCGCGCCGGAGAACGGCGACGCCCGGCTGCTGGTCGCGGCCCGCGTCGGTTCGACCCGTCTGATCGACAACATCGCGGTGTTGCTCGGCGAAGGCGACGAGTAGGGGGAATGACATGTTCCGCACGATGCTGAAGTCCAAGATCCACCGGGCCACGGTGACGCAGGCCGACCTGCACTACGTCGGTTCGGTGACGGTCGACGAGGACCTGATGGAGGCCGCCGACCTGCTGGCGGGCGAACAGGTCGCCATCGTCGACGTCACCAACGGTGCCCGCCTGGAGACCTACGTCATCCCCGGCGAGCGCGGCACCGGCGTGCTCGGCATCAACGGCGCGGCGGCGCACCTCGTGCACCCCGGCGACATCGTGATCCTGATCGCGTACGGGCAGATGGACGACGCCGAGTCGCGCACCTACAAGCCGCGCGTCGTGTTCGTGGACGCCGAGAACAAGGTCGTCGACCTCGGTGCCGACCCGGCGCACGCCCCCGAGGGGTCCGGACTGGTGAACGGCTCCACGAGCGCGCCTTCTTCTGAGACCGTGGAAGCGACCGCGCTCGACGCGTTGATCAAGACCGAGAACTGAGGAACACACCGTGCTGCTCGCCATCGACGTCGGCAACACCAACATCGTGCTCGGTCTGTACGACGGGGTCGGCGACTCGGCCCCGCTCGTGCGCGACTGGCGGATGCGCACCGACGCCAGGATGACCGCCGACGAGCTCGCGCTGACCATGCGCGGCCTGCTCGGCGAGTACGCCGACAAGATCACCGGCATCTCCGCGCTGTCCACCGTGCCCGCGGTGCTGCGCGAGCTGCGGGTGATGCTCGGCCGCTACTACGACTCCGTGCCGAAGATCCTCGTGGAGCCGGGCGTGAAGACCGGCGTCCCGCTGCTCGTCGACAACCCGAAGGAGGTGGGCTCGGACCGCGTGATCAACACGCTGGCCGCGCACCACCTCTACGCGACGTCGTGCATCGTCGTCGACTTCGGCACGTCCACGAACCTCGACGTGATCTCGTCGCGCGGCGAGTTCCTCGGCGGCGCGCTGGCACCGGGCATCGAGATCTCGGTCGACGCGCTGGCCTCCCGCGCCGCCCAGCTGCGCAAGGTCGAGCTGGTGAGGCCGCGCAACGTGATCGGCAAGAACACCGTGGAGTGCCTGCAGTCCGGCATCGTCTACGGGTTCGTCGGCCAGGTGGACGGACTGGTGCGCAAGATCACCGAGGAGCTCCAGCAGACCGACCCCGGCCCCGTGACGGTGATCGCCACGGGCGGGCTCGCCCCGCTGGTCGTCTCCGAGTCCTCGACGATCGCGCACCACGTGCCCGACCTGACCCTGCTGGGGCTGCGCATGGTCTTCGAGCGCAACCTGCCGGCTACTCGCTGACCCGCACCGTCCGGAAGACCTCCGCGCGCAGGGGGACGTCGAACGGCCCGTTCGACGTCTCCGGCCGTGCGCGGAGGAACGCGAGCATCTTGTCGTTGATCGCGGCCCGCTCCTCGTCGTCGATGACGAGCATGCGCGAGTGCGTGTTGATCCACGCGATGGCCGCTTCCGGCGAGTCACGGCGGTGCGAGTGCGGGAAGGTGGCGCGCTCCGCCGGTGCGAACGACGGGTGCGCCATGATCGAGACGGGGTCCTGCCGCTGCGACTCGACGCTGCTCGCCGACACCTCCTCCAGCTCGCGCACCCACTCGACGTCCGAGACCGGCTCGGCCCACATGGCCGCCAGCACGCCACCGGGCCGCAGCACGCGTGCGATCTCCGGCAGCGCCTTCTCCTGGTCGAACCAGTGGAACGCGGTGCCGACGAACACGGCGTCGACGGTCTGGTCGGGTACCGGGATGTGCTCGGCGTGTCCGGGCAGCGCGCGTACGCCGTGCACGCGGCGCACCAGTTCGGAGAGCATCTGCTCGTTCGGCTCCACGGCTGTCACGCGGTGGCCTTCCGCGCACAGAACGGCGGTCAGCTTGCCGGTGCCGGCGGCGAGGTCGAGCACGTCGAGGCGCTCGTCCGTGCCCAGAGGCTCCAGAGCCCACCGGATCGCCGCCACGGGATAGTCAGGCCGGTGTTCGGCGTAGGCCTCCGCCTGCGCGCCGAACGAGTCCGCTCGCCTCGCGTGTAGATCCATCTCCCCAACTTAGTGAGAGAACCGGCGCACATGTTGGTCCGGTCGGCGCTGCCTGCCGATCTTCCGGCGAATTAGTGGTATCCGGTTCGCTTTGGCGTCACGGGTGTCCGTACCCTTCTCGACGTGAGTGAGCAGCCGAAGCAAAACCTCGTGACCAGCGAAGAAGACCTGCCAGAGCAGATGCGCGTGCGCCGGGAGAAGCGTGCGCGGCTGCTCGCTTCCGGTAAGGAGCCGTATCCCGTCGAAGTCGCGCGCACGCACACGTTGCGCGAGATTCGCGAAGCACACCCCGAACTCGAACCCGACACGCAGACCGGCGAGCTCGTCGGCATCACCGGGCGCGTGATGTTCATGCGCAACACCGGAAAGCTGTGCTTCGCGACGTTGCGCGAAGGCGACGGCACGGAACTGCAGGCGATGCTGAGCCTCGCCGGTGTCGGTGAAGAAGCGCTTTCCGAGTGGAAGGCGGATGTCGACCTCGGCGACCACGTTTTCATCCACGGCGAGGTCATCAGCTCGCGCCGCGGTGAGCTTTCCGTGATGGCGGACGGGTGGCAGCTGACGTCGAAGTCGTTGCGCCCGTTGCCGGTCGCGCACAAGGAACTCGGCGAGGAAACCCGCATTCGCCAGCGGTACGTCGACCTGATCCTCAGGCCGACGGCGCGCGATACGGTTCGGACCCGTGCGAACGTCGTTCGTTCTCTGCGCGACTCGTTCCACCGGCGTGGATTCCTCGAAGTCGAGACGCCGATGTTGCAGACGTTGCAGGGCGGTGCCAGCGCGCGTCCGTTCATCACGCACTCGAACGCGCTCGACATCGACCTGTTCCTGCGCATCGCGCCGGAGCTGTACTTGAAGCGTTGCGTCGTCGGCGGCATCGAGAAGGTCTTCGAGATCAACCGCAACTTCCGCAACGAAGGCGTCGACTCGTCGCATTCGCCCGAGTTTTCGATGCTCGAGTACTACGAGGCCTACGCCACGTACGACTCGAACGCCGTACTCACGCGCGAGCTGATCCAGGAAGCCGCCGAAGCGGTGACGGGTTCTCAGATCGTCACGCTGGCCGATGGCAGCGAGTACGACCTCTCGGGTGAATGGACGACGCTGAGCATCTACGAGTCGTTGTCCGGGGCGGTCGGTGAGGAAATCACCCCCGAGACGCCGGCGGAGACGCTGCGCAAGCTTTGTGACCGCCACGAACTCGAGGTGAACCCGAAGTTCGGGCACGGCAAGCTGGTCGAGGAGCTGTGGGAGCACCTGGTGTGCGAGACGCTCTACGCGCCGACGTTCGTGCGCGACTACCCGGTCGAGACGTCCCCGCTGACCAGGCAGCACCGCACCAAGCCCGGTGTGGCCGAAAAGTGGGATCTGTACGTGCGCGGATTCGAACTGGGAACGGGTTACTCCGAACTGGTGGACCCGGTCATCGAGCGGGAGCGACTGGAAGCGCAGGCGCGTCTTGCCGCGGCCGGTGACCACGAGGCGATGCCGATCGACGAAGACTTTCTGCGATCACTGGAGTACGGAATGCCACCGAGTGGTGGTGTCGGAATGGGTATCGATCGGCTGCTGATGGCCCTCACGGGTCTGGGTATCCGGGAGACCATCTTGTTCCCGCTCGTTCGCCCTGAATGAGTAACTTTCCGGATGTCGATAGGTGCAATGCGGCACCCGTGCGCTAACCTGCCTCGCAGAAGGCTTTAGTTGGCGACGCGGGTGACCGCTCATTCGGGGTCCTGGAGGAACGCATGGCGCAGAAGGTCACGGTGACCCTCGTCGACGATCTGGACGGTTCCACTGCTGAGGAGACCGTCGAGTTCGGCCTGGACGGTGTCAGCTACACGATCGACCTTTCCTCGGGCAATGCGGGCAAACTGCGGGACGCTCTCGCCGACTTCGTCGGAAGTGCGCGTCGTGCCGGTGGTCGCAAGCGCATCGGCCCGGGTCGTCCGGCCGGTACCGGTGCTGTGAAGGCGCGTCCGGCGTCGGCGGATCGCGAGCAGAACCAGGCCATTCGCGAGTGGGCCCGCAAGCAGGGCATGAAGGTGTCGGACCGCGGCCGCATCCCGGCCGAGGTGCTCGACGCCTACCACCAGCAGGGCTGAAATTCGGTAAAGCACGAAGGGGTTCCGGGGAAGATTCCTCGGAACCCCTTCGTGTTTTTGTGTGACCGGTCAACTACCGGCGGCCGCGGAAGCGTTGTTTTTGGTGCCCAAACGACGCCGTTCACACTTCTGATCTTTTAGTTGATCTGACAACGTGTTTGTATTTCTCCGGTCGACTGTTGTGACTCCTGGTGTGGATGTGACCGGAACTTCGTCCCGGGCGCACGATCGTCTCAGCCGGTTCGGTTAGGCTTACCTGTCCTTACTGGAGCTAGGAGGGTGGGCCTTGGGTCGTAGGTCGTTCGGCCTGCTCTTCCTGCTGGTCGTGCTGGTCGCCGTGTGCCTGGCGAGCATCGCGATCGGCTCGAAGGAGATCCCGCTCGCCGGGGTGTGGCACGGTCTCTTCACGCCGACCGGCGTCGAGGACGACGTGGTGGTCCGCGAGCTGCGGATCCCGCGGACGTTGCTCGGCATCGCGGTGGGCATCGCACTCGGTGTGGGTGGCGCGCTCATGCAGGGCCACACGCGCAACCCGCTGGCCGATCCCGGCATCCTCGGCGTCACGCAGGGCGCGGCGCTCGCGGTCGTGCTCTCCATCTTCCTGCTCGGCGTGAACTCGCTGGTGGGCTACATCTGGTTCGCCTTCGCCGGCGCGATGATCGCGAGCGTCGTGGTGTTCCTGCTCGGGTCGGCCGGGCGCGGCGGACCGTCACCGGTGACGCTGGCGCTGGCCGGAGCCGCGGTCTCCGCGCTGATGAACGGCCTGGTGGCGGCGATCGTGCTGATCGACCAGCAGTCGCTCGACGCGTTCCGGTTCTGGCAGGTCGGCGCGATCGCCGGACGTGACCTGACGGTGCTGACGCAGGTGGCGCCGTTCCTGGTCGCCGGCCTGGTGGTGGCGGCGTTCAACGCGCCCGGCCTGAACGCCCTGTCGCTGGGCGAGGACGTGGCGAAGTCGCTCGGCGTCCACACCAGCAGGACGCGGACGCTCGGCATCTTCGCCATCACGCTGCTGGTCGGCGGGGCCGTCGCCGCGTGCGGGCCGATCGGGTTCCTGGGCCTCGTCGTGCCGCACATCGCGCGCGCGTTCACCGGCCCGGACTACCGCTGGATCCTGCCGTACTCGGCACTGCTCGGAGCGGTCCTGATCCTGTTCGCGGACATCGTCGGCAGGGTCGTCGCCCGTCCGTCCGAGGTGGAGGTCGGCGTGATGCTGGCGCTGATCGGCGCTCCGTTCTTCATCTTCCTGGTGCGGCGCAAGAAGCTGGTGAAGATTTGACGACCGCGACCAGGACCCCTGCCGCCAAGGCACCCGCGCTGCGCGTGGGCGCGACCTCGTTCCGGCTCCGCCCCCGGCCGCTCCTCGTGGTGGCGATCGCGCTCGTCGTCCTCGCGGCCCTGTTCGTGGCCGACATCGTGGTCGGCGACTTCCCGCTGACCGTGTCCCAGGTCGTCGACACGCTGCTGGGCGGGGGCACCCGCCGCGACCAGTTCGTGGTGGTGGAACTGCGCATGCCGCGCGCCCTGACGGGCCTGCTCGTCGGCGGCGCCCTGGGCCTGTCCGGCGCGATCTTCCAGGCCATCGTCCGCAACCCGCTGGCCTCACCCGACATCCTCGGCGTGACGTGGGGAGCCGGCGCCGGAGCCGTCTCGGTGATCACCTTCGCGGGTTCGCTGGGCGTCGTGACCGGCAGCGCGGCCTCCATCGGCGTTCCGCTGGCGGGCCTGCTCGGCGGCCTGTTCGCGGGCCTGCTCGTCTACGGGCTGGCGTGGCGCAAGGGCATCGAGGGCTTCCGGATGGTGCTGGTCGGCATCGGCATCACCGCCGTGGCCGGCAACTTCACGCACTACCTCCTGACCGTCGGCGACGTGCAGGACGCGGGCCGCGCGATGGTGTGGATCACCGGCTCCCTGAACGGCCGCGGCTGGGAACACGTCGTCCCGGTCGCGTTGGCGCTGGTCGTGCTGGTCCCGGTCGCGATGATCGGCGGCCACGTCCTGGGAGCGCTGCAGTTCGACGACCAGACCTCCCGAGGCCTGGGCATCCGGGTGAACGCGGCGAGGTCGTTCCTGATCGTCGTGGCGATCGTCCTGGCCTCCGTGGCCACCGCCGCGGCCGGCCCGATCGCCTTCGTGGCCCTGGCGTCACCGCAGATCGCACTTCGCCTGTCCGGCACCGCGCAGCCGCCGCTGTTCGGCTCGGTGGTGATCGGCGGAGCCCTGGTCATGCTGTCGGACCTGGTCGCCCGCACGATCTACCGCACCGAACTGCCGGTCGGCGTCGTCACCGCCGTGCTCGGCGCCCCCTACCTGATGTTCCTGTTGATCCGAAGCCGCCGGGAGGCGCGGGTATGAGTGTGCGTCTTGAGGCCTCGTCGCTGTCCATCGGCTACGGCGAGCGGCTGGTCGTCGACACCCTGGACCTCTCGATCATCAGCGGCACCGTGACCGCGGTGATCGGGCCCAACGGGTGCGGCAAGTCGACTCTGCTGAAGGCTCTCGGGCGCTTGCTGCCCGCTCGGTCGGGTGCCGTCCTGCTGGACGGTCGGAAGATCGACTCCATGTCGACCCGCGACGTTGCCCGGGTTCTGGGGATGTTGCCGCAGTCGCCTTCTGCGCCTGAAGGGCTGACCGTCGCTGATCTGGTGGCGCGTGGGCGGCATCCGCATCAGGCCTGGTACCGGCAGTGGTCTTCGGATGACGCCGCGGCTGTGGATGCGGCGTTGGAGATGACCGGGATCCTGGACCTGGCTGATCGCACCGTGGACGAGTTGTCCGGGGGGCAGCGGCAGCGGGCTTGGATCTCCATGGCGTTGGCGCAAGGGACGGATCTGTTGTTGTTGGACGAGCCGACGACCTATCTGGACCTCGCCCATCAGATCGATGTGCTGGATCTGGTTCAGGAGCTGCACGCGTCCATGGGGCGGACCATCGTGATGGTGTTGCACGACCTGAACCTGGCTGCTCGGTATGCGGACACCATCGTTGCCATGCGGGGTGGGCGGATCGTTGCCCAGGGGTCGCCTGGTGAGGTGTTGACCGAGGAGATGTTGCTGGAGGTGTTCGGGTTGGATGCTCGGGTTGTCGAGGATCCCGTGTCCGGGACGCCGTTGGTGGTTCCCGTGGGGTCTCGGCACCGGGTGCCGTAGGACGGCTGCGGGTCGGACCGTTCCGCCGTTGCGTTGAGTGGTGCGGTGGCCGCCGCAGACCTCAGTTGTTGCAGGTGCGTGGGCACGCCGTGCACGGCTCGGCGTTCGGCAGCACGTAGTGGAAGCAGCAGCTGTTCCGCTTGCGCTTCCACCCCTCAGCCGTGAAGTGCAGCGAAGAGGCCGCGACGAAGGGTTCGAGCTTCTCCGGCAGGATCATCGCCGCGTCCGTGACACCGGCGTTCTCGTCGCCGAACAGGCGGCCTGCCGCCCACGGGCCGTACTCCAGCATGTCCGTGGCGGCGGCCCAGAGCTGGCGGCGGCCGAAGCGGACCACCTGGCCGAAGGACGCGACGAACTGGGCGGCGTGGGCCGCGTAGCGGGCGCGGAGGACTGCTGCCAGCGCTGCCTCGTCGGCCACGACGGTGGCGGCCGGGTGGTTCGAGGCCGGGTCGTCCGGCAGGCAGGCGAACTCGTCGCACATCACGGCCATGCCGTCCGGGTGGGGGCGGCCGTCCGTGGCGATGCGGAACGCCATGTCGGAAGGCTTGAGGGTGGGCACGCGGCGGGCCGTGTGGAAGAGGAGGCCCGCCAGGTAGCCGGGCTGGTGGAGGTACCAGCCCATGATGTAGCCGGCGGTGGCGCGGTCGTCGGACTCGCCGTACTGCTCGACCATCCACTCCGCGAGGTCCTTGCGCCACAGGTCGAACCGCGACGGCTCCGCCAGCAGGTCCGAGCAGATCGTCCAGTCCTCGGACGGAGTGCCGAAGACGATCTCGGTGCCGGTCTCGAGGCGGGCGATGGATTCGGCCAGTGGCGTGAGCGCACGCGGGTTCTGCTGTGAGACCCTCGCAGGTACGGTCAACGCGCAAGTCCAATCTCATCTGGATGAGGCTTGCCTAACCTTACCCAGATCCCCCGGAGTTGCGCCCCCTGAGGTGGCCCCGGTCACAGGAGTATCGCTCGACGGCGAGTTGTTCGCGTTGAGCGGACATCGCCCGATCTGTGGAATCCGTTGCTCCCGACCTGCGTTGATGCAGATGTCACCGTTCGCCGGACGCGGCTTGCCGCTGATGGGAACCACAGGCCTCGGTACCGCCCACTACAGTGGAGCCACGGTGCCGCGCTCACCAGGGTAGATCGGTGGAGCCGAGGACCGCCGACGCAGCAGTCAGGGAGTGCGAATGTTCGAAAGGTTCACCGACCGCGCGAGGCGGGTGGTTGTCCTTGCCCAAGAAGAGGCACGGATGCTCAACCACAACTACATCGGCACCGAGCACATCCTCCTGGGTCTGATCCACGAGGGTGAAGGTGTCGCCGCCAAGGCGCTCGAGTCGTTGGGGATTGCGCTGGAGGGCGTCCGCCAGCAGGTCGAAGAGATCATCGGCCAGGGCCAGCAGGCTCCGAGTGGACACATCCCCTTCACCCCCCGTGCGAAGAAGGTCCTGGAGCTCTCGCTGCGCGAGGCGCTTCAGCTCGGCCACAACTACATCGGCACCGAGCACATCCTGCTCGGCCTGATCCGCGAGGGCGAGGGCGTCGCCGCCCAGGTCCTCGTGAAGCTCGGCGCCGACCTCAACAGGGTGCGGCAGCAGGTGCTGCAGCTGCTGTCCGGTTACTCGACGGAGAAGGGCGCGTCGGAGTCGACCGGCCGCGGCGAGGGCACCCCGTCGTCGTCCCTGGTGCTGGACCAGTTCGGGCGCAACCTCACTGCCTCGGCGCGTGAGGGCAAGCTCGACCCGGTCATCGGGCGCACCAAGGAGATCGAGCGGGTCATGCAGGTGCTGTCCCGCCGCACCAAGAACAACCCGGTCCTCATCGGCGAGCCCGGCGTCGGCAAGACCGCCGTCGTCGAGGGTCTCGCGCAGATGGTCGTCAAGGGCGAGGTGCCCGAGACGCTCAAGGACAAGCAGCTCTACACGCTCGACCTCGGCTCGCTGGTCGCGGGCTCGCGCTACCGCGGTGACTTCGAAGAGCGCCTGAAGAAGGTCCTCAAGGAGATCCGCACGCGCGGCGACATCATCCTGTTCATCGACGAGATCCACACGCTCGTCGGTGCGGGTGCCGCCGAGGGCGCGATCGACGCGGCTTCCATCCTGAAGCCGATGCTCGCGCGCGGTGAGCTGCAGACGATCGGTGCCACCACGCTCGACGAGTACCGCAAGCACGTCGAGAAGGACCCCGCGCTGGAGCGCCGCTTCCAGCCGATCCAGGTGGGCGAGCCGTCGCTCGAGCACACCATCGAGATCCTCAAGGGCCTGCGCGACCGGTACGAGGCGCACCACCGCGTCTCGATCACCGACTCCGCGCTGGTCGCCGCGGCCACGCTGGCCGACCGGTACATCAACGACCGGTTCCTGCCGGACAAGGCGATCGACCTCATCGACGAGGCGGGCGCGCGCATGCGCATCCGCCGGATGACGGCGCCGCCGGACCTGCGCGAGTTCGACGAGAAGATCGCGGACGTGCGTCGCGACAAGGAGTCCGCGATCGACGCGCAGGACTTCGAGCGCGCGGCGAAGCTGCGTGACGCGGAGAAGCAGCTCCTGGGCCAGAAGGCCGAGCGGGAGAAGCAGTGGAAGGACGGTGACCTGGACGTCGTCGCTGAGGTCGACGACGAGCAGATCGCCGAGGTCCTCGCCAACTGGACCGGCATCCCGGTGTTCAAGCTCACCGAGGAGGAGACCACGCGTCTGCTCCGCATGGAGGACGAGCTGCACAAGCGGATCATCGGCCAGACCGACGCGGTCAAGGCCGTGTCGCAGGCGATCCGCCGCACCCGCGCCGGCCTGAAGGACCCGAAGCGCCCCTCCGGCTCGTTCATCTTCGCCGGCCCGTCCGGTGTCGGTAAGACCGAGCTCTCGAAGGCGCTCGCGAACTTCCTGTTCGGCGAGGACGACGCGCTCATCCAGATCGACATGGGCGAGTTCCACGACCGCTACACGGCGTCGCGGCTCTTCGGTGCCCCTCCCGGTTACGTCGGCTACGAAGAGGGCGGCCAGCTCACCGAGAAGGTGCGCCGCAAGCCGTTCTCCGTCGTGCTCTTCGACGAGATCGAGAAGGCGCACAACGAGGTCTACAACACGCTGCTCCAGGTGCTGGAGGACGGCCGCCTGACCGACGGTCAGGGCCGGACGGTGGACTTCAAGAACACCGTCATCATCTTCACGTCCAACCTGGGCACGTCGGACATCAGCAAGGCCGTCGGCCTCGGCTTCACCTCGGGTCAGGACAGCGCGTCCAACTACGAGCGCATGAAGAACAAGGTCAACGACGAGCTGAAGAAGCACTTCCGCCCCGAGTTCCTCAACCGCATCGACGACATCATCGTCTTCCACCAGCTCACGCAGGACGAGATCATCAAGATGGTGGACCTGATGATCGCCCGCGTCGAGACGCAGCTGAAGAACAAGGACATGGCCCTCGAGCTGACCGACAGGGCCAAGGCTCTGCTGGCCAAGCGCGGCTTCGACCCGGTGCTGGGCGCCCGCCCGCTGCGCAGGACGATCCAGCGCGAGATCGAGGACACCCTGTCGGAGAAGATCCTGTTCGGCGAGATCCAGCCGGGCCAGATCATCATCACCGACGTCGAGGGCTGGGACGGCGAGTCCGAGCAGCACGACAAGGCGAAGTTCGTGTTCCGCGGCGAGGCCAAGCCGAACCGCGTGCCGGACGCCCCGCCCGTCGACCTCACCGCCTCCGCGGCCGCCGAGCAGCAGGACGCTCCGGCCACCGAGTCCGAGTGACGTAGACAGCACCAACGAGAACGGCCCCCAGGCTTCCGGCCTGGGGGCCGTTCTCGTTCAACATCCCCGTCCTCCGACGACTTCAAGACAGGGACGCGCAGTCGCCGAGGGGGGAACCGTGGACTTCCTGTTGATCTTCCTGCAGCCACACGTGATGGTCGGGATCGCACTGATCACCGTCCTCGTGGCGTTGCGCCCCCACCAACGTGCTCGCGCCCGCGCACGGGCCTTCATCCAGCAGAACTCAGCCCTGGCCGTCCTGGCGGAGAGCCTCGGCGGCAAGCTCGCCACCAAAGCCTCGGCGTGGTCGCCCCGGCTCCAGCGGTCGAAACTGGAGCCGGAACTGAGCCTGGACTTCCAGCGAGGCCCCTGGCACGTCCGCGTGACGCAGGCCTTCAACCCCCGCCCTCACTCGGACGCCCTGCTCGCGTACGAGCACTGGATCGAGATCGCCACGATGCCGGTGCCCACCAGGAAGATCCCGCTCGAGTTCTTCACGCTGTCGTTCGAGGACGGGTTCGTGCACGTCGTGTGCCAGGGCGAGGTCCCGTCCGACGAAATCGTCTTCCTGGTCGACATGATCTTGGAGAAGCTCGGCCGCGTCCGCGACGTGGAGCCACGAGACCCCTCGGCGGTCGTTTGACGTCGATCCGGCCGTTCTCGTCGTGCGTGTCACTCTGCCGAGTGGATTCGCCTGTTTTGCTGTCTGGTGGTCGGTTCGCTGTCAGCATTGCACTGCCTGCGTGATCGCATGATCGCCCAGCGGTGAGAGACGAGGAGGTCGTGGTCATGTCGGCGGAGTTCGATCAGCTGGTCGCTCAGTTCGAGCGGTTCCAGGCTCAGATGCACCGGGTCGACCAGCAGTTCGCCAACATCGGAGAGATGCAGCAGCAGTTGACCGAGATGGAGGCGGTGGCGACGTCTGGTGACCACGCGGTGACCGTGGTGGCGGGCCCCTCGGGAACCATCAAGGACATCCGCCTGACCGATGTGGCCATGCGCCGGCCGCCTCACGTTCTGGCTGCGGAGCTGATGAGCACCCTGCAGAAGGCGGTCGCGGAAGCAGCGCGCCGGCAGGCGGGCATCGTCGAGGGTGCGCTGGGCAGCGACATGCACCTCAGAGAACAGGTGCTGGAAACCCAGGCGCAGCTGTTCGGGATGACCCCGGACGAACTTCGGCGTGCGACGGCGGACGAGGCTGCTGCACCCGTGGCCCCACCGACACCTCCACAGCCCTCTGGGGACGTACGACCGCCGGTACCTCCCAGTCTTCCGACGCCGCCCCGGCGTCCAGGGCCTGAGCCCGCCGAGGACTTCTCGGACCAGAACGTGCTTCGTGGCGATTCATGGGACGAACGCCCGGCGAAGCCGGCTCCACCGGCGAAACAGGATGATCGCTTCCTCAACCTCTACGACGACGAGGACGGAGGCCGATGAGCGGCTTCGAGGTCGAGCCCGAAGAGCTCCGGCAGTTCGCGGGCAAGCTGGACAGCCATCACAACCGGGCAGGCGAGATCGCCGGTCTCGTCGCCATGGCTGACGTCGGGGACAGGTCGTGGGGCGTTGTCGGCCTGCTGACCAAGGGCGAGTACACGCAGAGGCTCGCGGAACTGAAGGATCTGTTCGCCGACATGCAGACGGGCCTGCAGTCCGGTGCGGCCAAGTTCCGCGGCACCGCAGACGGCTACGCGGAGCAGGAGGAGGCGTTGAAGAAGATCTTCAACGGCATCCAGGTCGAGATCGACCGGAAGTAGGCGGCACACATCGTGGTGGAGCAGAAGACGAACGCCGGTGGCGTTGAGATCACCGTCGGCGAGAAGACCACCGGCAGGAAGATGGCGGAGGCCGTACCTTTCGTCGGGAACTACCTCAAGACCTCTGAAGCTGTGGGCAAGTTCAGCGACGGAGTGGACGGCTCCGAGGTGACCGGCCTGGTCTCCGAGGGCGCGGCGGTGCTAGGTGCTCTCGGGACCTCGGCGTACGGCATCGCCACGGATCCGATCGGCTGGCTGGTGGGGCAGGGACTCAATTTCCTGATCAGTGTGGTGCAACCGCTGGAGGACGCGATTCACCTCGTGAGTGGCGACGGCCCCGCGTTGCAACAGGCGGCCGAGAACTTCAACAACATCGCCAAGGGTGTCGCGGACATGCGGGCGAAGTTCGATCAGGATCTGCAGAGCGCGATCCAGACCTGGGGCGGGCAGACGTCCGAGGTGGCCGCCACGAAGCTGGGCGAGTTCGCCAACGGAATCGACGGCATCGCCGGCCAGGCCGGCGAGCTCGCCAGGATGTTGCAGATCTCCAGCATGATCATGACGATCGTCGAGGACTTCATCAAGGCGATCCTCACCGAGCTCATCACCTGGCTGGTCATGATCTGGATCCCCGCCCTGGCAGCCGCAGTGCCGAGTTTCGGGGCGTCGACCGCTGCCGCCGGTGCCGCCACCGGTGTGCGCGTCGCTACGACCGGTAGCCGAGTCGCGCGCATCGTGGCCAGGTTGCGCCAGTTCCTCGACAAGATCGTGGCCTTCCTGCGCAACCTCGGGGGCCGCTTCAAGAACGTGGAGACGACACTCAAGAAATCCATGGCGGACAAGAGGACGAACGTCGCGTTCGCCGATCTCACCAAGGAGATCAGCAAGAAGAACCCGGCGGAAGGGCTTCCCGGTGTACCGGTTCCGGCGGTCGCCAAGCTGTGGGGCAGCGACGGAGGCATGATCGGCGAGCGGGTCGCGAGCGGCTTCCCGAAGGCGATGGGCAAGGCGGCCTTCGACGCGGTGCGTGGCCAGTTCGGCGTTGGCACAGGTGCGAACGCGGGTGTTGACAAGCCGATCCGAAACATCGGTTCGTACCAGAAATCGACTGAGTACGAAGACACCGGCACGGACCATTCGAGGCAACGGATCGAAGGTGATCTGGACCTCTGATGGAGATCTTCAAGCTGTTGCTGCCGAGCGCCGCCGTGGTGGCGTTCGTGCTCGGCGTCGTGGCTCTGCGGCGTTGGTGGCAAGTCCGCCGCAACCGCAGGGCCGATCAGGAACAAGCTGTCGCCCTGGCACCGCTGGCGGCCGAGCTCGGTGGCGCAGTGGTCGGGGCCGATCGCGCGGCCGCGTGGTCGGCGGACCTCAGGGCACCCTTGGCCGCTCACACCACCGGAGTCGTCGACAAGCTCCTGCAGCGCTCGAAGCCCAGGTTCGACCTGGCGGTGGACCTCCGGCGCGGGCCCTGGCACGTGCGGGTGTCGCAGGCGTCGATGAGGCGGCAGGGTTCGAACGGCGTGCTCAGGCTGATCGAGCACCGGTTCGAGGTGGCCACCGTGCGCGTCGCTCCCATGCGGATCACGCGGCGCCAGCACTCCGACTTCCTCGGCCGCCCAGTCGGACCTGATCACCTGAGCGGGTGGCTGAGCGCACAGCCGCTCACCGTGGCGCGGGAGAACGGCGAGTGGTTGCCGTTGCGGCTGCCGCCGGACACCGACCAGGAGTTCGCCGTGTTCGCCAATGACCTCACCAACGCGGCGATGGCCTTCACTCCGGAGAGCCTGCGGTGGCTCCTGGCGCAGGCCGACGCATTGCCTCCTCTCGTCGGGCGGTTCCTGTCGCTGACGTTCGAGAACGGCATCGTCTTCACGACGGTACGTGGCCCTGTCGACGAAGCGACGTTGCTGCCGGTCGTCGACACGATCGCCGGGCTGCTCGACCGGATGCCCGACATGCGGCCGAGGCATCCGGCGGAGGCACCGATGCCTCAGTAGAGGCCCGCTCGCCCGCTGGTTGCTCCACGCAGGCCGCAGTCAGAGCTGCACGAGGACTTCTCGGACCGGAACACATCGCTCGGCGTCACACTGTGGAGCAAGCACGGCGAGATGGGCGAACGGCTGCAGAAGCGAGGCACAGGTCTCCCAGGACAAGGGAATCCGCGACGCAGCTGCCGTGCAGAAGGCGAACGAGTACGGCTAGTTCGGATCAGGACCCAACAAACAGCGCATCGAAGGCTACCTGGACATCTGATGATGGAAGTCGTCTCGCTCATCTGGCACAACGTTCTGATCAAACCCTGGTTCCTGATCTGGATCAGCGTTGTCATCGCGTTCTACGCGATCCGGCGTTGGCTGCAGATCCGCAAGCACGCGAGTGCCAGGACCACGCAGATCGAACAGCTGACGCCGCTGGCGAACGAACTCGGTGGGACGGTGGTCGGGCCGGAAGGTGCCACGGCCTGGTCGGCTGGTCTTCAGCGGCCGATGGAACGGGTACTGAGCGGAATCGACAGGATCGAACAACGCTCGGTGCCCAAGTTCGACCTTGCGCTGGACTTCCAGCGCGGGCCGTGGCACGTGCGCGTTTCGGAGGCCTCGGTGCGCAAGGCGCTGGCGGGAAATGACGCCGTGCAGTACGAGCAGGAGCATCGGATCGAGGTGGCCACGGTTCGCCTCGCGCCCATGAAGATCCTCCGGCCGCTCCGGTCCGGGCTCTCCGGTCCGAAGTCGCCGAAGTTCATGCAGAAGCAGCGGTTCGAGGGTTGGGCGAGCGAGCCGCCGCAGACTGTCGAGCACGAACAATGCGAATGGCACCACATCGCCCTGATGCCCCCGATGGATGAGGAGTTCTACGTCTACGGCGAGGACATCGCCGCTGCGCAGCGCAATCTGGACGCCGACGCTCTCAAGTGGTTGCTGAGCAGGCAGCAAGGGCTGCCGATGATGGCGCAGCACATGCGGTTGACGATCGAGGCGGGGATCGTCTACACGACGATCGCCGACCACATCTACCCGGAGAACATCCTGTTCGTCGTCGACACGATCGTCGGCTTGCTCGACCGGATGCCCGACATGCGGCCACGGCATCCTGCGGCGGCAGCGTTGTGAGCGCAGCCTTGGCCTGCCGGATCAAGGCCGTGCGGAATGCCCTCCAGCTGTCCACACCGAGCAGCGCATTGAGGGATACCTGAACATGAGCGACGGACTCTCTGTGCGCATTGCACTTTTCGGCGTTTGCGTTGTCATCGTCGTGGCCCTGGTGGTGTGGTTTGTGTGGCGTAAGAAGAAGAGAGAAGAGCAGGCCCGCATCACCGAGTTGACCGCGTTCGCCGACAGCGTCGGCGGGTCGGTACAGGATCGCCGAGCGGGGGCGCGGCCGTGGTCGGCTGAGTTCACGCGCGCGATGGCGAGCGAGTACGGCACGTTCTTCCGTTGGCTTGGACGGCAGTCGGAGGGGCGCTTCGACTACGCGCTCGACTTCTCCCGCGGCCGGTGGCGGGTGCGGATCAGCGAGGCGTCGCTCGAGAACGCCACCTCCTCCAGCACCAGAACCGCGCAGGAGACCAGGGTCGAGGTCGCCACGACCGATCTGGTCACGTTGAAGATCATTCGGCGCAGGCATGCGGGCTCGCACTCCCAGGAGCGCGGCTGGGCTGCCGAGGTGCCGGTGACCGTGTCGGCCGAGCGAGATCCGCTGTGGATGGAGATCAGGTTGCCGGCTTCGGTCGACCACGCCTTCGTGGCGTTCACCAGTGACCTGCCCGAAGCGGCGAGAGTGCTGAACCACGGGTTCCTGGCTCTGCTGCTGGACGAAGTGCAGTTGCGGACGCTCACGTTCGAGGCCGGCATCGTGCACACCACGCTGGACGGGCCGATCTTCCCGAGATTGGCTCTGGAGACGACTGACCTGATGGTCGCGCTGCTGGAGCGCGTGCCCGGCCTGGAGCCCCGAGACCCGAAGACGGCGGCCTGAGTCAGCGCGGTGTGACGGCGTAGCCCGCCAGCACGATGTCCTCCAACTCCGGGTCGCCCTCCTCCCACGGGCCCTCGTAGCTGAAGCCGAACAGCTCGTGCAGGGCCGCCTCGGCCAGCTCGAGCGGGTGGAAGCGGAACGGGTAGTCGTCGTCGGGGTCGAGGGAGGCGAGGAACTCCTCGTCGCCGGCGAGGAACTCCTCCTCGAACGGCAGGGGAGTGCCGATGTCGGTGATCACGCCGCTGTCGGGGGAGAGGCTGTACGCGCGGCGCAGGGTGCCGTCCGGTTCCCAGATGGCGTAGGAGAAGAAGTCGACGACGCTGTGCATCGCGTGCAGGTAGAGGGTGCGGCCCGTCGCCTCGGTGACGAAGTGGGCGGGCAGGTCCTCCCACCCGTCGCCTGCCGCGTCCCAGGTGCAGATGATGGACAGGCCCGGGAAGACGGCCGCGTAGACCTTTCCCTCCGGTGGGTTGGCGTGGTGGAGGTTGCCGTCCTCGATCGGGGTGATGTCGTGGGACGGGTAAAGGCGGCGCACGAAGGCCTCGGTGGCCTCCCTGTCGAGCTTCGGTGATGCTCTCAGGACCTTGCTGACGTCGTCCGATGCGTAGAAGAGCATCCAGTCCTTGGCGCCCACGGCGTCCCCCTCCGGTCGGTTGGGTTCAGTGTGGCGGAGGGGTCTGACAGTTTTCGGCGGGCAACGGGAGTGGACCTCCGGCCGTCCTTGTGGGTGTGAAGACCACACCGGAGACCGACGCGCGCTCGGGCACACTGCACGACGTGGTCACCACCGAGGTGAAGCCGCCCAAGAGCGGGTTCGCCACGTTCCTGCTGTTCCTGTGCGCGCTGGCGTTCGTCACGGCGGCCCTGGTCCGGCTGCTCGGCATCGACGGCACGCGGTACATGATCGCGGCGACCTCGCTGACCCCGTACATCACCGTTCTCGGGCTGCTCGTCGGGTTGTTCGCCCTGTTCCGCCGCAGGTGGGTCATCGGGCTGACGATGACGCTGGTGGCGGTGGTGCTCGTCGCCAACGTGGCGCCGCGGGCGTTCTCCGACGCGCGGCCCAACGGGGTCGGGCAGCAGGTCAGGCTGATGACCTCGAACCTGCTCGTCGGCATCGCGGACGCCGAGGCGATCGTCCGGGAGGTCAAGGCGCGGCGCGTCGACATCCTCGCGATGCAGGAGCTGACGCCCGACATGGTGGCCGACCTCGAACGCGCCGGCCTGAACCAGGTGCTGCCCAACCGGGTCTTCCTGGACGAACCGGGTGGTTCGGGCAGCGGCATCGCGTCCAGGTTTCCGCTCTCGCGGCGGAACCTGACGCCTCCCGGCACGTTGCAGCAGGCAGGGGCGCTCGTGGACCTGCCGGGCAAGGACATCGAGGTCGTCTCGGTGCACCCGCTGCCGCCGGTCGTCGACGCCGGACCGGAGGCGTGGCAGCGCGAGCTCGCCGGGCTGCCCGCGCCCGACTCGACCGGTGCGATCAGGGTGCTCGCGGGCGACTTCAACGCCACGCTCGACCACGTCGGCCTCACGCGGTTGCTCAACAAGGGCTACGTGGACGCCGCCGACCAGGTCGGCAAGGGGCTGATCCACACGTGGCCCTCCAACAGCGGGTTCTGGCCGCCGCCGGTCACCATCGACCACGTGCTGGTCGACTCGAAGATCGTCGTGGACACGGTGGACGTGTTCGACGTGCCCGGCAGCGACCACCGGGCCGTCGTCACGCAGTTCGTCGTGCCAAGGCCGTGAGGGCTTCCAGCGCGCCCACGGGCAGCGACACGCCACGGCCGTGGCGCACGGCGGGTTCGCGGGTGTTGATGCGGATCAACGCACCGGAAGCCGCGCTCGCCAGCTCCGCCTGACGCCGCACGGTCGGCACGGCGGTGCCGGCGCCGATCTCGACCACGGCGAGCTTCTGGTGCTCGCGACGCCACTCCGTCAGCGCGTCCAGCTGCCGCTGGCTGCGGTGCGGCACCCAGCCCCAGTCACCGAACATCAGGATGTTGGGGCGCGCCAGTCCGCCGCACTGCGGGCACGACGGCAGCTCGCCGACGGCCCGCATGGTCGAGGGATCGACCTCGACGTCGAACGTGCACTCCCAGATCTCGTCGGTGCACGGCTCCACGCACTGGGCGTGGTGGATCGACCCGTGGACCTCGGCGACGTCCGCTAGACCGGCCTTCTGGAACTGGCCGTCCACATTGGACGTGAAGACCCGCGCACCCCACGACCGCAGCACAGCGAAACCCTCGTGCGGCACTGTCGCGCGGTACAGCGCTAATCGGTGGCCGTAGAAGCCCCACGCCAGCGCGGGGTCGTCGGCGAAGTGGACCGGGTCCGCGATCTCCTCGAACTTCAGCCCGAGCCGCTCGTAGGGCGGGTAGGCCCGCCAGAAGCCCTCGGTGCCGCGGAAGTCGGGGAGCCCCGAGTCGACCCCCATGCCGGCACCGGCGCAGACGAGAACGGCGTCCGCGCCGGCGATCAGCTCGGCGGCTCTGTCGTAGTCCTGCTCGATCACTGCTTGGGCTTGCTGCCCAGCACGACCTCGAACTCCAGCAGGTCGGCACCGCTCGACACGGGCCGTGCGCGCTCACCCGAGTGTGCGGCCGCACCGGCCTGACCGTCGCGCCACGCCACGAAGGCTTCGTCGGTCTCCCAGTGCGTGACGACGAAGTAGCGGTCCTCGCCCGCGACCGGGCGCAGGAGCTCGAAGCCGAGGAAGCCGGGCTGGTCGTCGACCGCGCCCAGGCGGGCGGCGAACCGCTTCTCGAGCTCGGGGCCGTTGCCCTCAGGGACCTTGATCGCGTTGATCTTCACGACTGCCATGGCACCCACACTAGCGACGAACACCGACAGGCAGCAGGTACTGGTCGGCGGGGATGCCCGAGTCCCGGAACCACGCCTTGAAGAACGCGTCCAGCGGCTGTCCCGAGGCCTTCTTGAAGTGCTCCTCGAACTGCGGCCACGTGGCGTTGCCGTCGCGGTGCTCGGAGACCCACGACTGCAACCCCTTGAAGAACACGTCGTCCCCGACCTGCTTGCGCAGCGCGTGCACGCCCAGGATGCCCTTGTCGTAGACGCCCCGGAACTCGTTGCCCTGGCCCATGTCGTAGAGCTTCGGCGCCCAGAACGACGACCGCTCGCGCCGCTGTTCGACCTGCTCGCGGTAGCGCTGGTCGAGGTCCGTGCCCTCCTTCTCGAGCCACAGCCACTGCGAGTAGGACGCGAGGCACTCGTTCAGGCAGATGTCCGCCCAGTTCGTGATCGACACCGAGTCGCCGAACCACATGTGGGCGTTCTCGTGCACGAGCGTCTCCAGGTCGGCCCACGCCGCGTAGATCGGCCGGGTCTGGGTCTCCAGCGAGAACCCGATCTGGTCGGCCACCCAGATGCCGCCGGCGGCCCGCTGCGGGTACGGGCCGAACCGCGTCTCCAGGTGGGCGAGGACCTCCGGCATCTGCGACTGGATCGGCCTCTTCGACGCGGACGTGCCGGGCGCGTACGCGTCGAGCACGGGCGTGCCGTTGGGCAACTGGGAGCGCACGATCTCGAACTTGTCGATGGCCACGGTGGCGACGTAGGTGGCGAGAGGCGTCTCCTCGGACCAGTTGAACGTCGTCCAGCCGCCGTCGCGCGTCACCGGGCCCTCGAGGCCGTTCGAGACGGCCGTCCAGCCGTCGGGGACGCGGGCCGCGAGCTTCAGCGCCGCCTTGTCGCGCGGGGTGTCGTTGGCGGGGAACCACGTCGTCGCGGAGTGGGGCTGACCTGCGGCGAACGCCCCGCCCGTCGACGAGACCTGCCAGCCGCTGCGGCCCAGCGAGGCGTCGTTGATCGTCGTGGGCTTGCCGCCGTAGGTGACCTTGGTGGTGAACGGCTTCCCCTTGGCGAGCGGGGCGCTGGGCGTGATCACCAGCTCGTGGTCGCCCTCCTGCGCGAACTTCGCCGGCTGGTCGCCGACCTTCACCTCGCTGACCTTCAACGCCTCCAGGTCGAGGTTGAAGCGCGAGAGGTCCTGGGTGGCGGTCGCGGTGATGGTGGCGACGCCGTCGAGCTGCTGGGACCCCGGCTCGTAGGTGATGGCCAGGTCGTAGAGCGTGACGTCGTAGCCGCTGTTGCCGTCCGTCGGGTAGTACGCGTCGCCCGCGCCCGCACCGGCCTCCACCGCGGCCTGCGGTGACGTCTCCTGTGCTTGCTGCCCGGGGTCGTTGCTCGGCGTTCTGAACACGACGAGCAGACCTGCGACGAGCACGATCAACACCAGGGCGATCAGGTACGGGCGGGCCTTCATGCGTTAATCATCCCTGTGTCGGTCGTGGAGTTCGGCGGAACGGGTCAAGGCGTGCTGCTCCTGCACGGCCTGATGAGCAGGGCCACCGCCTGGTGGCCGGTCGCGCAGTGGCTCACGCCCTTCGGTCGCGTGGTCGGGATCGACCAGCGCGGGCACGGCAGGAACCCGCGGCGGGGGCCGTTCCGCACCGAGGACTTCGTCGCCGACGCCGCCGAGGCGATCGAGGAGCTCGGCCTCGGGCCGGCCGTGGTGATCGGGCACTCGATGGGCGGGCTGCACGCGTGGTGTCTCGCGGCGACCCGTCCGGACCTGGTGCGCGCGATTGTGGTCGAGGACTTCGCCCCGGACAACTCCGGCCGCACGGTCGACGAGTGG
The DNA here is from genome assembly GCF_024125735.1 of Lentzea sp. HUAS12. Taxonomy (NCBI): domain Bacteria; kingdom Bacillati; phylum Actinomycetota; class Actinomycetes; order Pseudonocardiales; family Pseudonocardiaceae; genus Lentzea; species Lentzea sp. HUAS12. The sequence continues at coordinate 6,631,427 of NZ_CP099738.1, read as the reverse complement.
AGGTGGCTCTTCGACGCCTGGCCGGTGCCGTTCCAGTCGCTCGGGCACATCCGGGCGTACTTCGGTTCGCCGCTGTTCGCCGAGTACTTCGAGGAACGCGAGGACGGCTGGCACCTGATCGCGTCGATGGACGACCTGTACGAGATCGCCGGCCACTGGGGCACGCGGTCGTACTGGGACTTCATCGACGCCGTGCGGTGCCCGTCGCTCGTGATCGAGGCGGGCAGAGGTGGCCAGCTACCAGGGCAGATGGCCGAGGCGGCACGACGTTCGCGCGGTCAGTACCTCTACGTCGAGGAGGCCGGTCACGTGGTGCACGACAGCGCGCCTTGGGTCTACCGGGGCGCCGTGGAGGCCTTCTTGAGCACGTCGACCTCGCCGGTCTGAGTGTCGACGATCGAGACCTCGCGGACCTTCGCGCGGATCGGTTCGACCGGAAACACGGCGGCGAACGCGGCCTTCATGGCCTCGTCGTCGAGGCCGTGGGCGAGGGTGCAGTGGGGGACCCAGTTGCCCGGCAGGTAGTAGGCGCTGGGGTTCTTGACCTTGCTCGCCAGGACGTCGTGGATCGCCGAGTGGACGGCGAGGAGTTCGGCGTCCACCACCGCGCCGAGCATCAGCACGTTGTCCGTGGTGGAGAACGTGCCGAGGGTGTGCAGCCACAGGTCCGGCATCCACAGCCGTTCCAGGTCCTCGCGCAGCTCCTTGCGCACCTTGGGGCCGATGGTGGTGGCTGCGGCATAGGTCAGGTGAGGTTTGCGGGGGGTGTGGGATTGTTCAACACTAAGATCGTTCAACAATCCGACGATCCTGCGTTCCGCTTCGGGGTCGAAGAAGGCCACGAGGGCGTGCATCAGGCCGTTCCCTTGTTGGATTGTTGAACGATCCCTCGATCGGGCAGTGGGAAGAGGCCGTCGTGGGATTGTTGAACAACTCCGTCGCTCGGCAGCGAGGCGAGTGTCGAGCGGGCTGCGGCCGGCGCCACACCTGCAGTCTGTTCGGAGGAGGCCGACGCCTGGAGCTCGTCGGATTGTTGAACAATCCCCTCACCCGGCAGGTGGAAGAGCCCGTCGTCGGATTGTTCAACAAGCCCATCGCTCAACAAGGACACCAGGCACTTCTCGCGCTGGGTCACGTCGTTCCACACGAGGTCGAGCTGGACCTTGGGCACCGGGCCGGGCGCGCCCCGCAGCACATCCAGCAGCTTGCCGCGCACCTGCCGGTCGGTGCCGGCGAACTTCTGCACCTTCTTTTCGGGCCCCGCATAAGCCGGCCGGCCGTTCAGCTGCCACGCGCACTCGGCGAACAACGGGCAGTCGGCGCACCTCTGGTTCTTCGCCGTGCAGATCAACGCCCCGAGCTCCATCAACGCCGCCGAGAACACGGCGGCGTCGTGCTGGTCTTCGGGGAGGATCGCCTCGACGTCCCGCAGATCGCGCTTGGTGGACGGCGGACCGGCGTCACCGGCACCGTGCACAGCGCGCGCGACGACGCGACGGACGTTCGTGTCGACGACAGCGCACTTCTGCCCGTACGCGAACGTGGCGACCGCACGAGCCGTGTAGCTGCCGATGCCGGGCAACGACTCCAGGGTCTCGACGTCCGATGGCACCACGTCACCGTGGTCGCGGGCGATGACGGTCGCGGCCTCGTGCAGCCGCATGGCGCGGCGGGGGTAACCGAGCTTGCCCCACATCCGCAGCACCTCGCCCTGCGAGGACGCGGCCATCGCGGACGGCACGGGCCAGCGCGCCAGCCACTCGTGCCAGATCGGCTCCACGCGGGAGACGGGCGTCTGCTGCAGCATGATCTCGCTGATCAGCACACCCCAGGCGGTGCAGTCGGGACGGCGCCACGGCAGGTCGCGGGCGGCGGTGTCCCACCAGCCCAACAGCAACTCGTGATTCATCGCCCACCATTGTCGCGCAACGAAAAGGCCCCCCGGAGGGGGCCCTTCGCAACGGACGTCAGGCCGCGGCGGACTCGGCGGCGTCGACCTCGCGCAGCTCGCCGGTGTGCACGTCGTAGACGAACCCGCGGATCTTGTCGGTGTGCGGGATGAACGGGCTGCGCCGCAGCCGCGCCATCGACCCGCGCACGCTCTGCTCGACGACCTTGAACGCCTCGACGGCCCAGGTCGGGCGCAGGCCGGTGTCGGCCTCGAGCTCGTCCTTGAAGTCGTCCTCGGTGACCATCTCGAGGCCGCAGTTCGTGTGGTGCACGAGCAGGACCTCGCGCGTGCCGAGCTTGCGCTGGCTCAGCGCGAGAGAACGGATGGCGTCGTCGGTGACGACCCCTCCCGCGTTGCGCAGCACGTGCGCCTCACCCTGCTTCAAACCGAAGATCTCGAACACCCGGATGCGCGAGTCCATGCAGGTCAGAATGGCTACCTGCAGGGACGGCTTCGCGGACGAACGGTCTCCTGGAACCACGTTCCCGAGCTCGTAGTTCCGCTTGAGCAGTTCGTCGATCGCGGTCATGTGACACACCTCCATGGCCTACCGGCGGACCCCGCGTCGATTGGAACCGGAGTTAGCGCACGTTCACAAGGGGTTTCCGCTCAATATCACGTTCAACCGATCGAGCGATGCTTGCCTAAGCCTGGATCCGCGCTGGTCCGGTTACGTTCGGGCCGTGATCGAGCCCACAGGTCCGCTGCCGTCCACGGTGTACTGGCGCCGCCGCCTCGCCGCGATCGGGGCAGCGCTGGTCACACTCCTGCTGATCGTCTGGATCGTCGGGATGTTCTCCTCCGACGGCGAGGCGTCCCAGCCCACGAACGCGGCCGCGGCGTCGTCCTCGAACCCGCCGCCGAGCATGTCCGAGAGCGCTGCGGCCTCCTCGTCGTCCACGACTCCGCCGCCTTCACCGACGTCGGAGACGCCCCCGCCGCCGCCTCCCGGCCCGCCGCAGCCGTGCCCGGACGACGTCATCGGCGTCACGGCGAAGGCGAACAAGCCCTTCTACACCCTTGGTGACCAGCCGGAACTGTCCATGGACATCACGAACACCGGGCCGGTGCCGTGCATCAGGGACATCGGACGGCAGCACCGCGAGCTGACCGTGCTGACCGCGGACGGCGCGACGGTGCTGTGGTCGAGCAACCACTGCCTGAACGCGGTGGGCACGGAGACCCGCGTGCTGCAGCCGAAGGAGACGTTCAACTACGGCACGAAGTGGGCGGGGTCGACCTCGAAGGAGGGGTGCGGGGCCCACACGCGGGTGGGCGCCGGCGACTACCTGCTGGTGGCGAAGCTGGCCGGGAAGGCCAGCTCACCCGTGGTGTTCAGGCTGGAGAATTAGGCGCGCCGGCCTCACGGACCGAACCAGCGCTCCTCGACACCGCCGCGCGGCCCCGCCGACGTCTTGCCGATGATCAGCTCCGTCGCGAGGTTCACCGACCGCGGCCGCGACCGCTCGTTCGCGTCGAGCAGCAGCTTGCCCGCCGCCCGGCCCTTCTCGAGCACCGGCTGCCGCACGGTAGTGAGCCCCGCCTCCTCGCCGGCGCGGATGCCGTCGAAGCCGGTGACGGTGATGTCGTGCGGCACGCGCAGGCCGCGGCGGGCCGCCTCGGTCATGGCGCCGAGCGCCAGCACGTCCGAGGTGCAGATCAGGGCGGTGACCTGCGGGTCGCGGTCCAGCACCTGGGCGGCACCCGACGCGCCGGAGGCCATGTTGTGGTCGAAGCGCTCGACGACCGGCACCTGCGACCAGTCGACGCCCGCCTCGCTGAACGCCTCGGCGAGGCCGGACAGGCGGTTGCGCTGCACGTGGAAGTGCGCGGCGTGCTGGCGGTCCGGGGTCACGAAGCCGTCGTTGCGGTCACGCGCCAGGCGCATGCACACGACGCCGATCCTGCGGTGCCCGAGGCCGATGAGGTGCCGCGCGAGCTCGTACATGGCGCCTCGGTCGTCGATGCCGACGCGGTCCACGGTGCCGAGGTCCGGCTGGTCGCAGACGACGGTGGGCACCGGGCGCTCCAGCACGGCGGCGAGGTGCGGGTCGTCGTCCGGGACCGAGTAGACGACGAAACCGTCGACGCCCGCGCGGTGCACGGAGGCGACGTCCTCGCGCTCGGGGTTCGCGGGCACCAGCAGCAGACCGGTCCCGGCGTCCTCGCACGCCAGCGCGAGGCCCTCCAGGAACCCGATCGCGGCCGGGTCGCGGAACGCGTAGGACAGGTTCTCGGTGAGCAGCAGGCCCACCGCACCGGCCTTGCGCGTGCGCAACGAACGCGCCACAGGATCCGGGCCGGGATAACCCAGCCTTCGGGCCGTGTCCAACACCCGCCGACGCAGCTCGGGGGAGAGCTGGTCGGGCCGGTTGTACGCGTTGGACACCGTTGTCCGGGAAACGCCCAGCTCAGCGGCCAGAGAGGCCAACGTTGCCGGACGTCGCACATGCATCGACCGCGCCATGAAAGGACCGTAACGGTTCAGAACCAATTCGTGAAGTCAGGGTGACCTGCGTCCCTCAAATGACGCATCCGCGCTGGTTGACCCATCTGCCCCGTCAAGAATTTGGTCCAGACCAATTAGGTGAAAGGGTCATCTCATTTCGGAGGGGCAGACGATTCCCTCACGACGAGCCGCGGGCGGAAGACGCGCGTGTAGTTGTCGGTGCTCTGCCTGCGGCGATCCGGGTCCAGCCGCAACACGAGCTCGTCGATCGCGGCCGCCGCCATCTCCTCGATCGGCTGCGCGAGCGTCGTCAAAGCGGGCGACGAGTAGGCGGCGAGCGGGATGTCGTCGAACCCGACGACCGAGAGCTCGTCCGGTACGGAGATCCCTCGTTGGTGTGCCTCGCGCATGACGCCGAGCGCCATGTGGTCGGACGAGCAGATCACCGCCGTCGGCGTCACGGTGTCGAGCAGCTGCGCCACGGCCTGGCCGCCGCCCTCCGCGCTGAACGGCGCGTGCGCCACGTACTCCGACCCCGCCGGCAGGTGGTCCTCCTCGAGAGCGGCGGCCCAGCCGGCGCGCTTGAGCCGCGACGGCAACGACCGCGCCGGGCCCGAGACGAACCCGATCCGCTCGTGGCCCAGCTCGATCAGGTGCCGGGTGGCCATGTAGCCCGCGAGCTGCTCGTCCACCGTCACGTCGGGCACGTCCAGAGCGGGCGTTGCGCCGTTGAGGAACACCATGTGCACGCCGTCGGCGAGGAGCTTCGCGTAGTAGCTCGGGCGCGGCGCCTGGCCGAGCGGCACCTCGACGTTGGTGATCTCCGGCGACACGAACACCATGCCCTCCACGCCGCGGGCCAGGAGCATCCGGACGTACTCCTCCTCGCCCATCGGCGCGCCGCTGCGGGTGTTGCACAGCAGCGACGAGTAGCCCAGGCGGGCGGCCCGCGTCTCCAGCGCCTCGGCGAACGCGGGGAACACCGGGTTCGAGAGCTCCGGCACGAGCAGGCCGATCACGCCGGTGCGTTGCAGCGCACCGAGGCCGCGCGGGGTGTACGGCATCTCCGCGAGGACCGACAGCACGCGCTGCCGGGTCTCCTCGTTCACACCTGCGCGCCTGTTGAGAACACGGCTGACGGTCGAGATGGACACCCCGGCTGCCCTGGCGATCTCGGACAGTCCGGACACGTTGCCTCCCAGCTCAGATCGGGTTCGGCGCAAGCCTGCCGCGTTCGGAAAAATTTTGCAACGACGGTTTGCAAGACAGGGCCGTTACGGCTTGGTTACGGTCGACGTCTTGACCTGACCATGGTTCTGGTAGTGAAATCGCCCGCAACATTCTCGCAAAACCTTGCAAGACCCTCGTCTCAGTCCGAGACCGAGGCCCCAGCTGGAGGGAACGGCAGCAACGATGCGACGGACAACCCTCGTGACCGCCATGGCGACGGGTGTCGCCCTCGTGCTCACCGCCTGCGGAAGCGGTGGATCGAGCAGCAACAGCGGATCCGACTCGGGCGAGGTGACCTTCTGGGACACCAGTGGTCCCAACGAGAGCCCGGTCTTCAAGAAGATCGCGGAAGGCTGTGCCACCAAGGACGGCTACAAGGTCAAGGTCGAGACGCAGGCCTTCGACGGCGCGCTCAACAACTACAAGACCGCGGCCCAGGGTGGCCAGGGCCCCGACGTCTTCCGCTCCGAGGTCGCGTGGGTGCCCCAGCTCGCGAAGCTGGGCTACGTCGCCGACCTGTCGGACACCGACCTCGCGAAGGACACCTCCGACTTCCTGGAGGCCCCGCTCGGCTCCACGAAGTACGAGGGCAAGACCTACGCGGTGCCGCAGGTGACCGACTCGCTCGCGTTGCTCTACAACAAGAAGAAGCTCGCCGACGCCGGCGTCGAGCCGCCGAAGACGTGGGACGAGCTCAAGGCCGCGGCCGCGAAGCTGGGCGGCGAGAAGGCGTTCTTCCTGAACAACGACGCGTACTACGCGCTGCCGTTCATCTACGGCGAGGGCGGCGACCTGGTCGACGCCTCCGCCAAGAAGATCGTCGTGAACTCCGCGCAGAACGTGAAGGCGCTCGAGACCGCCAAGGGCCTGCTCGACGGCAAGGCCGCCACCACGGCGCTCGACGCGACGAACTCGTACTCGAACATGCAGGCCGCGTTCTCGTCCGGTGACGCCGCGATGGTCGTCAACGGTCCGTGGGCCGTTGCCGACTACCTCAAGGGCGCCGCGTTCAGCGACCCGGCGAACCTCGGCATCGCCCCGGTGCCCGGCCCGTCCGCGGGCAAGGGCAGCGCGCCGGTCGGTGGCCACGACTACGTGATCCGCCAGGGCACCAAGGCGAAGCAGTCGTCCATCAAGTTCATCACCTGCATGGCGTCGGTCGAGTCGCAGGCGACCATCGCCAAGGAGCTGGGCCTGCTGCCGACCCGCAAGTCGGCCTACCAGAACGCCGACGTCAAGGCCAACGCCGTCGTCGCCGCGTTCGAGCCGGTCACCAAGGTCGCGCACGAGCGCCCGTGGATCCCGGAGGGCGGCGAGCTGTTCGACCCGCTGAAGGTGGGCTACGCCGACTTCCTGGCCGGCAAGAAGGACGCCAAGACCGCTCTGGACGACGTCGCGAAGGCGTACAAGGAGAAGGTCGTCACCGAGTACTCGATCGGCTGATCGTGTTGAACGGCCGGGGTTTCACGACCCCGGCCGTTCGCCGGAAGGGGAGTCTCGGTGCGTCGGTTCCTGGACAGGTACTGGTACGCGTATGCGATGGTGCTGCCGGTCGTGGTGGTCATCGCGGTGTTGGTGCTCTACCCGCTCGCGCAGGGCGTGTTCTTCACCTTCACGAACATCAACGAAGGCAACATCGCGAACCCGATCCTCGAGCGGCCGGCGAGCTATGACGTCGTGGGGTTCAAGAACTACGTCAACGTGCTGTCCGGCGGTGAGTCGTTCGGCGACTTCTGGAGCACGCTGGTCCGCACGCTGATCTGGACGTTCTCGTGCGTGTTGCTGCACTACACCATCGGTCTCGGCCTCGCGATGCTGCTCAACCGGCAGGTGAAGGGCCGCACGCTCTACCGCGTGATGCTGATCCTGCCGTGGGCCGTGCCCGCGTTCATCAGCGCGTTCGCGTGGAAGTACATGTTCAACGCGCAGTACGGGATCATCAACCAGCTCCTGCGCTCCGTGGGACTGCCGGACCCGGTGTGGCTCGGCCAGTCGAACTGGGCGCTGGTGTCGGTGATCATCGTGAACACGTGGCTGGGCGTGCCGTTCATGATGGTGGCCCTGCTCGGTGGCCTGCAGTCGATCCCGGGTGACCTCTACGAGGCGGCCGAGGTGGACGGTGCCACGCCGTGGCAGCGGTTCCGCCACGTCACGCTGCCGGGCCTGCGCTCGGTGTCGTCGACGGTGGTGCTGCTGGGCATCATCTGGACGTTCAACATGTTCCCGGTCATCTACCTGATCGCCGGTCCCAACCCGAACGCCCGGATCCTGGTCACCTACGCGTTCGAGCGCTTCTTCTCCGGCGCGTCCCGCGACTACGCGATCGCGTCGACGTACGGCGTGCTGATCCTTTCGGTGTTGTTGGTGTTCGCCACGATCTACCGGCGGGCGCTGCGCAAGCAGGGCGAGGTGTGGTGACGTGACGCTCGACGCTTCGTCTCTGAAGATGGTGCAGGCGGGCGGTGCCCGGCTGCGCAGGTCCGACCGGTCCAAGGGCGCCTCGATCGCGTTGCACGCCACGCTGATCGTCGCGTCGGTCATCGCGGTGTTCCCGGTCTTCTGGGTGTTCGTCACGTCCCTCAAGCCGGACGCGCGCGCGGTCGAGCCGACCCCGAAGCTGTTCAACGAGTCCTCTTTGGACAACTACACCCGCGTGCTGTCGGGCGAGAAGGGCGACTTCCTCGCCTGGTTCGGCAACTCCGTGCTGATCGCGCTGATGACCACCGTCATCGGCGTGTTCATCTCGGCCACCGCCGGGTACGCGGCCTCGCGGTTCCGGTTCCCCGGCAAGCGCGGCCTGATGATGTCGTTCCTGCTGGTGCAGATGTTCCCGTTCGCGGTGCTGATCGTGCCGCTGTACAACATCCTGATCGCGCTGGGCCTCAACGGCACGTCCATCGGGCTGGTCCTGGTCTACTGCACGACCGCGGTGCCGTTCTGCACCTACATGTTGAAGGGCTACTTCGACACCGTGCCCAACGACATCGACGAGGCCGGCCGCGTGGACGGGCTGTCTCCGTTCGGCGTGTTCTGGCGGCTGATCATGCCGCTGGCCAAGCCGGGTCTCGCGGTCACGGCGTTCTACGCGTTCCTCACGGCGTGGGGTGAGGTGGCGTTCGCGTCCGCCTTCCTGTCCGCGGCGGACGAGTCGAAGACGCTGGCCGTGGGGCTGCAGGTGTTCGTGCAGCAGAACAGGACGGAGTGGGGGCACCTCGCCGCCGCCTCGATCCTGGTGGCGATCCCGGCGGTCATCGTGTTCTACCTGGTGCAGCGGTTCCTGGTGCAGGGACTCGCGTCCGGCGCCGTGAAGGGCTGAGATCCTCCCCGGCTCAGTCGCCGAACAGGACTGAGCCGGGGCGCTTGCCCACCGGGTCGCTCACGACGAGACCACCGCGCCAGCGGCCGGTCTCGTCGCGGTAGCGGAACTGCAGGTCCTTCAGGGCCTCTCCAAACGACTTGGCGACGTCTTTGTACCTGGGTGAGGAGTGCGCCGCAGTCCGTTCCGGAGTGCAGTAACCGGCAGCGGCCATGGGGAAGACCAGAGTGCTGGCGAGCAGGTCGGCGATCTGCAGACCCACGTGGTTGTCGCTGTGCGCGAACAGCGGCACTTCTTGCATCGGTGGATACGGGTCTCCGCCGGTCCGCCATTTCTGCGTGAAAATCGAATGCGCGACCTCGATGTTCTGCGTCTGCGTCCGACCGTCCGCGATGAGCAGCCCCTGTGAGCGATTGGCCAGCAGGAACTGGCTGAAGTGGAGCGAGATGTCCTGCACCGCATAGCAGTAGCTGGCGGTGACCTTGAGGCTCTTGCCCTTCTCCTTGACCCAAACCCGACCCACGATCTTGGCGTCGTACCGCGTGACCAGATCGAGCAGTTCCGTGCGGAAGACGTGAGCCTGTCGGCGTTTGTTGCGCGAGTCGCTGCGGGTCATCTGCAGGAGTTCGCTGCCCTTGATCTCGGTGAGCACGTGACTCAACGCTGGACCGGTGGGGAACCGGCCGGGGAAGTGCCGGCGCTTCAGTGCGAGGAAGTCGCGCGTGATGGCGGCAACGAGACTTGCATCGATGATCAAGCCAGGATGACCATCACGGGCGTGGCGCTCGGGCCTTGGTCGGGTGGCTCGGAACCGCCGGATTCATCGAGGTAGCAGAGGTGCACCGGCCCGAAGATAACGCTAAGGCCGCTCCACGAAAGAGCGGCCCTAGGATGTGGCGTTCGGCATAGCCTATGCGCCGTGAGATCAGGTCTCTGTTCCCAAGCATGCCAGTTTGTGGCGCTCTGTGGCAACTCTGTGGCGCTCTGGTTGCTCCGTGGCGGTTCACCGAGTTCGCGACGACTTCGCTCGTCGCTTCGACGTAAGCGCTTACGTTGTCCCGTCCCGAAACGTAAGCGCTTTCGTCTGTTCACGTAAGCGCTTGCAAGCCCTAACGTCGCGTCCAGACAAGGGTGAAAGGTGCGTCACATGGCAGAGGTGTCCTACGTCAAGGCGTCGCGCGTGTTCTCCGGCAACCCGCCGGTTCGCGCGGTCGACGAGCTCTCCCTCGAGGTGAGCGACGGCGAGTTCCTGGTGCTGGTCGGGCCGTCCGGTTCCGGCAAGTCGACCGCGCTGCGCATGCTCGCGGGCCTCGAGGACATCGACGAGGGCGCCATCCACATCGGTGGCAAGGACGTCACCAACGTGCCGCCGAAGGGCCGGGACATCGCGATGGTGTTCCAGTCCTACGCGCTCTACCCGCACATGACCGTCGCGGAGAACATGGGCTTCGCGCTCAAGCTGCGCGGTGTGTCGAAGGCCGAGATCAAGGCGAAGGTCGAAGAGGCCGCCAAGATGCTCGACCTCACCAAGTACCTGGAGCGCAAGCCGAAGGCCCTCTCCGGTGGTCAGCGCCAGCGCGTCGCCATGGGCCGCGCCATCGTGCGCGAGCCCTCCGTGTTCCTCATGGACGAGCCGCTGTCCAACCTGGACGCCAAGCTGCGCGTCGAGACGCGTGCGAACATCGCCGCGCTCCAGCAGCGCCTCGGCACCACCACGATCTACGTCACGCACGACCAGGTCGAGGCCATGACGATGGGCCACCGGGTCGCGGTGCTCAAGGACGGCCTGCTGCAGCAGTGCGACACGCCTCGCGCGCTGTACGACCGCCCGGCCAACGCGTTCGTCGCGGGCTTCATCGGCTCGCCGGCCATGAACCTCAAGACCGTGCCGATCACGTCGGAGGGCGCGAAGCTCGACGGCGTCGTCGTGCCGCTGTCGCGTGACGCGATCGCCGCCGCCGGTGGTCTGGACGAGGTCACCTTCGGCATCCGCCCCGAGGCGCTCGGCATCGTGCCGTCGACCGAGGAGGGCATGGACATGACCGTCGAGCTCGTCGAGGAGCTCGGTGCCGACGCGCTCGTGCACGGTGCTGTCAAGATCGGCGAGGGCTCGCAGCGCTTCGTCGTCCGCGTCGACGGCCGCACGCCCCCGACCCTGGGCCAGCACGTCAAGGTCGCCGTCCGCGACCACAGCGAGATCCACCTGTTCCACCCCGAATCGGGCGAGCGCCTGGAGGCGTGAGTCACAGACCGAAAAGCCCCCGGCGTGACCGCCGGGGGCTTTTTCGTGTCGTAAACTGAACTCGACAACGGTTTCCATTACCTGATCGAGGGACGGCGTGATGACTCTCCGCAACGCTCTGGTCGGCACTCTCGCCGTCGTGAGCCTGGCTGCCTGCGGCACTTCCACGCCGTCTTCCGACAGCGGCAAGATCCAGGTCGTCGCCTCGACCAACGTGTGGGGCAGCGTCGTCAAGGCCGTCGGTGGTGACGAGGTCGAGGTCAAGGCGCTGCTGGACGACCCCGGCGCCGACCCGCACTCCTACGAGAGCAAGCCCGCGGACGCGGCGCTGGTCAAGGACGCCAAGCTGGTCGTGTTCAACGGCGGCGGCTACGACGACTTCTTCGCGAAGCTGATCACCAGCGACGCCACGAAGAAGATCGAGGCGTTCCCGCTGGCCGACAACCACGCCGAGCCGCAGACCGGCGCGCCCGAGACCGACGAGCACGGTCACGACCACAGCGTGAACGAGCACGTCTGGTACGACCTGCACACCGTCCAGGCGGTGGCCGAGGCGGCCGCGAACGAGCTCGGCGCCCTCGCGCCGGAGAAGAAGACGACGTTCGAGAAGAACACCGCCGACTTCTCGGCCAAGCTCGAGGAGCTCGAGAAGAAGATCGCGGGCGTCGGCCAGGGCAAGAAGGTCGTCGCGACCGAGCCCATCGCGCACTACCTGATCGAGGAGTCCGGCGCGCAGGACGTCACGCCCGAGGCGTTCAGCAAGGCGATCGAGGAGGAGTCGGACGTGCCGGCCGCCGCTCTCGCCGAGATGAACCAGCTGGTGGAGTCCAAGCAGGTCAACGCCCTGATCAACAACACCCAGACCGAGAACCAGGTCACGAAGGGCATCGTGGAGAAGGCCGGCACGGCGGGCATCGCGGTCGTCGCGGTCACCGAGACGCTGCCCGAGGGCGTGACCGGCTACCTTGACTGGATGAGCAAGCAGGTGGACGCGCTGGCGCTGGCGCTCAAGGCATGACCGCGATCTCGCTGCGCGGGGCACGGCTGTCCTACGGGGACAGAGTGCTGTGGGACGGGCTCGACCTCGACGTCGAGCCCGGTGAGTTCCTGGCGGTGCTGGGGCCGAACGGCTCCGGCAAGACCAGCCTGATGCGCGTGCTGCTGGGTCTGCAGCCGCTGTCCGCGGGCACGGTGTCGATCGCCGGCGGCAACCACGCCATCGGGTACGTCCCGCAGCAGCGAGCGCTCGACCAGTCCATGACGTTGCGCGGCCGCGACCTCGTGGGGCTGGGGCTCGACGGCCACTCGTGGGGCTTCGGGCTGCGGGGCCGCCGGGAGCGCAGGATCCGCGTCGACGCGGCCATCGAGTCGGTCGGCGGCACCCGGTACGCGGACGAGCCGATCGGCCTGCTGTCGGGCGGTGAGCAGCAACGGCTGCGCGTCGCCCAGGCCCTGGTCGGCGATCCGTCCGTGCTGCTGTGCGACGAACCCCTGCTCTCGCTCGACCTCGCGAACCAGCGGGTCGTCTCCGAGCTGATCGACAAGCGGCGCCGCGAGGCCGACACCGCCGTCCTGTTCGTCACGCACGAGCTGAACCCGGTGCTGCCGCTGGTCGACCGGGTCCTGTACCTCGTCGGCGGGCGGTTCCGGATCGGGACGCCGGAAGAGGTCATGAACTCCCGCACGCTGTCCGAGCTGTACCGGACGCCGGTCGAGGTCGTGCGGGTGCGCGACCAGATCCTGGTGGTCGGCGCCGGCGCCTGCGAGGAGCAGACGCACCACCTGTCGGCGGAGGCCGCGTCGTGAGCTTCGTCGACCTGCTCGAACTGGACTTCGTGCAGACCGCGCTGATCGCGGCCGCCATGCTCGGCCTGGTCGCCGGCGTGCTCGGGCCGCTCGTGGTGACCCGCAAGATGGCCTTCGCGGTGCACGGGACCAGCGAACTCGCCTTCACCGGTGGCGCGGCGGCGTTGCTGCTCGGCGTCGGCATCGGCTACGGCGCGCTGGCCGGGTCGATCATCGCCGCGGTGCTGCTCGGCGTGCTGTCGCGCAAGGAGAGCGACCGGGACTCGGTGATCGGTGCGATCCTCGCGTTCGGACTCGGCCTGGGCATCCTGATGCTCGCGCTCTACAAAGGACGGGCCAGCAACAAGTTCGGCCTGCTCACCGGCCAGATCGTCGGCGTCGACTCGACGGACCTGAACCTGCTGGTCGTCTCGTCGGTCGTGGTGCTCGTCGTGCTGGCCTTCATCTACCGGCCGTTGTTCTTCGCCTCGGTCGACCCGGACGTCGCCGTGTCGCGCGGGGTTCCGGTGCGCACGCTGTCGATCGTGTTCGCGGTGCTGGTCGGCATCGCGACGGCGCTGTCGGTCCAGGTCGTCGGCGCGTTGCTGGTGCTGGCGCTGATGATCACGCCCGCGGCCGCCGCCATGCGCGTCACCGCGTCGCCGTTGCGGGCGACGGTCCTGTCCGTCGTCTTCGCCGAGGTGGCGGCGGTCGGTGGGATCTTGTTGTCGCTGCAGCCCGGGTTGCCGGTTTCCGCTCTGGTGACCGCGGTGAGTTTCGTGATCTACCTGGTGTGCCGCGGAGTCGGCGCGGTGCAGCGGCGTTCTGCCTGACGGCTTGCGTCAGGCCGTGCGCGAGGAGATCGGCTTCGTCACGTCGTCCTGCCGTGGCGCCGGCATCAGGCGCGGCGGAATGTCCAGGCCCGCCACGCGGACCTGGTTGCGGCCGTTCTCCTTGGCCTTGTACAGCGCCGCGTCCGCCGAGTGCTGGGCCGTCGCCATGTCGGGGCCGTTGTCGGGGATGACGGCCACGCCGATGGACGCCGAGATCGCCTGCAGCGACTCGCCTTCCGGCTCGGGCGGCTGGATCTCGCGGCCGTACAGGGTCACCACGTTGCGGTGCTTGTCGGTGGTGGGGACCGCCAGGGAGCCGATGGCCTCGCGGATGCGTTCGGCGATCGTCACGCCCTGGGCGACCGGGGTGTCCTTCAGGGCGACCACGAACTCCTCGCCGCCGTCTCGGCCCGCTACGTCGCCCGGGCGGAGCTTCTCGCGCAGGATTCGGCCCACCTCGGCGAGGACGGCGTTGCCTGCCGGGTGGCCCCAGGTGTCGTTGATGCGCTTGAAGTGGTCCAGGTCGATGACCAGGACGGTCATCGGTTCGCCGTCCAGGCGGCAGCGTTCCGCCAGGCGGCCCGCGTACTCGGCCAGGCCGTTCGTGTTGAGCAGGCCCGTCCGGTAGTCGGTGTGGGCGTCTGCGGCGAGGCGTTGGTGGAGCTGTTCCTGCTCGCGCAGCAGACGCTCCAGGTGGGTGCGGCGCTCGCCGGCGCGGGAGAGCAGGGCGTTCACGAGGATCACGGGCACGGCCAGCAGCAGGGGGCCCACCCAGTGGGACGTCATCAGCATGCCGAGCATGGCGCCTGCGCCGAGGGTGCTCATCTCGAGCATGTTGTCGACTTTGGAGCCGAGGAAGTCGAGGACCTTCGAGTTCGGGGTCACGATCTTGAAGGCGGCGGCGACGGTCATGACCTGCACGAACCAGTAGACAACCGCTGCTATGGCGAGGACCAGGACGAGGCTCAGATCCGTCGGGATGTTGCCGGTGGCGGCCAGGGACACGCCGGACAGGTGCACCAAGGCCCACGACAGGAGTGTCGAGGCGAGCATCGAGGCCGTGCCGAAGACGAAGCGGTAGGGCTGGCGGCGGGCGATCGGCTGGATCAGGATCCTCATCCAGATCGTGGCGATCACGGCCAGGCCGCCGGGCAGTGCCACGGCCGCGGCGAAGGTCCAGACCGAGGTCAGGTCGATGTGCGGGCCTGACGCCTCGTTGCGGCGGGCTTCTTCCGCTCTGCGCACGATGGTCAGGTGGATGGTGATGGCGGCGACGAGGGCGCCGAAGCGGAGCCAGTCCGTGGTGGAGACGGCGGTGAGCTTCGTCAGGAGCCAGATGGACGCCACGGCCACGGCTGCTTCGAGCACGAAGAAGTAAGCGATCGCAGTGGGCGCAACGGTCCAAAGGTCCCAGTTGCGAATCGGAGTCAAGCCGAGTGCCCGCGATCGCCTGCGATCAGTCAAACTGTTCTTCACCACGACCCCCTACGCTCATGGGGCATCCATGAGCAAAGCCGCCGCTGACCAGGTCGTAGACCACCGCGCTGCCGCTCGTCGCAACGAGGAGGTGTCCTTCCATGCGCAACCGAGACTTCTGAAACGCCACCCTTCCTCTACTCGGCCTCAAAGCCGTCATTGGATCATCCTGTGCCTTCACTTCGGATATCGCTATTGGTGACCGTTCTGTTTCAGATTGCCACCGCCTTCGTGTTGTCGCGACCCCTGGCGCGTCGCCACGCGAAGGTCGCCTGCGTCGCCAGCAGCAGTCCGATACCGCCCGCTCCCGCGATCGTGGCCGTCACCGATCCGATCGAATGAGCGACGACGCCGGCCAGCGCCATTCCTCCGCCCTGGCTCGAGCGCAACGCGGCGCGCCCAATGCCATAAGCCCTTCCGCGGTACTGGTCGGGTAGCAGCCGCATCCACGCCGAACGAGCGGGTGTGTGATAAGCCCCGCCTATACCGGCGATCACCAGCAAAACGATGGTCCAGGTCAGGTTCGGGTTGAAAGCGAACATGATCAACGGCGCCAGCGACAGGATCGCGAGCGGGCCGATCAGGCGCTCCCGCTTCGCCGGGTCCCGCACCAGCCGGAAGAGCAGCGCCACACCCAGCACGTTCGCCGCGGGTTCGATGGCGAGGATCAGGCCCACCGCCCAGACCGCGTTCAGGCTCGCCGCCAGCGGTACCGCGAGGCCCTCGGGGACCATCGCGAGGCCCGCGAGCAGGCGCACGCCCAGCAGGGTCCTCAATCGCGGCTCGGTCACCATCAGCGTCAGCACGCCGCGGGGTTCGTCGTCGCTCTTCTGCTTGCGGCCCAGCGGATCCGCGGCCGGGCGGTGCTTCACCGACGTCTGCACCAAGATCGCCGCCACGACGAACGTGGCCGCGTTGATCGCCAGCGCGAGGCCGGGACTGGTGTGCGCGACGAGGAAACCGGCCGCGGCGAGACCCGCCATCTGAGCTATGTCGACCGACGTGCCGAAGAGCGCCACGCCGTCGTCGTAGCGTTTCGGCGGCAACACGTGAGGGAGGCTCGCCTCCTGCGCCGCGAGGTACGGCGACGAGATCGCCAGCACCGTCACCAGCAACACGATCATCGCCCACAGCGGCATGCCCGGAATGGCCATCGCGGCCATGAGCAGCGCCTGCAACCAGGCCGTCGTCACCATTACCGTGCGTCGCGGGAACCGGTCGGCGACCCAGCCGAGCAACGGCCCCGAAATCAGCGGCGGGAACAGCGTCAGCGACCACGTCAACGCGGTCGCCGCGACGGATCGTGTCCGCTCGAATACGAGCAGTGACAAAGCGACCGCCGCGAGTTGGTCACCGGCGGTCGAAACGGTCGAACCGATCCACATGGCGCGGAACTCGCGCAAACCGACGAGCTCGCGGACGGCGCCGCGGGTCGTCATGCGCTGCCTCGGGGAGTCGCTGCGCGCACGCGGCGAATCGGCTCGTCCCGATTCGCTCTACGCCGAGTCACGTCGCCCCCGCCGGTGGTAATCAATTTCTATCGACAATCACGGTAGAAGCTGCCTGACCGTTCAACGTCTGTCCTACCACAGTGTGTACCTAAACGGAGCAGGCCAGTTACCTAAAGTAGTTACAATAGCGAAACGTGGAGCTGATCTTCTTCACAGTTGACCTCGGGTTCGCCTGATTGGACCCCAAATGGTCACGAAGTGTGTCAGCCGGTGCCAAACGGGTGCCTCGTGCTCGCCCAACCGGTGCAACCGGCTCCGACTCCTGCCCGGCAGGACCCGTTAATGGCGAACGTGACGACGGTACCCGCGCCCGGGAGTGGCGCGTAATAGCCCGCGGCGTTTGTCACGCGAACGGCAGAGAGGTTCTGGCAAGTGTGGAAAGTCGACTTTCCTGCCCGCCCGCCTAAACCGGTTGAGCGGGCAGGAAAACGATCATTAACGTCGGAGAAACGCTGCTATTGGCGTCGCTGAGTGCCAGATAACGTCAGGCGGGGGCCGCCCGGCGTCAGCCCTTGGCGGCGACCCGGCGGCGGCGCGCGACCTCGGCCAGCACGACGCCCGCGGCGACCGACGCGTTGAGCGACTCGACGCCTGCGGCCATCGGGATCGACACGGTCTGGTCGCAGGTCTCCTTGACCAGGCGGCCCAGTCCGCGGCCCTCCGAGCCCACCACGACGACGAGCGGGCCCGTCGCGAGGTCGAGGCCGTCGACGTCCACGTCACCGTCCGCGTCCAGGCCCACGATCATCAGCCCGGCCTCGGCCCAGTCACGCAGCGTGCGGGTGAGGTTCGTCGCCATCGCGATCGGCATCTTGGCCGCCGTGCCCGCGCTCGTGCGCCACGCGACCGCCGTCATCGACGCGCTGCGCCGCTGGGGCAGCACGACGCCCTGCGCGCCGAACGCGGCCGCGGAGCGGATGACCGCACCGAGGTTGCGCGGGTCGGTCACGCCGTCCAGCGCCACCAGCAACGGCGGCGTGGAGGCGCGCAGCGCGGTCTCGAGCAGCTCGTTCGGGGTCTCGTACTCGAACGGAGGCACCTGCAGGCCGAGGCCCTGGTGCATCGCGCCACCGGTGATCCGGTCGAGCTCACCGCGGGCCACCTCCAGCACGGAGATGCCCCGGTCGGCGGCGAGGCGCACGGCCTCCTGCACGCGGTCGTCCGCGTCGATGCCCAGAGCCACGTAGAGCGCCGTCGCGGGCGTTCCGGCGCGCAGGCACTCGACGACCGGGTTGCGGCCCGCCACGGTCTCCGCGGCGGCCTTCTCCTTGGTCTGCCGGCGCTGGGTCTTGCTCGCGTCGATCTTCGCCGCGACCTTGGCGCGCTTGTACGCCGGGTGGTTCGGGCGGTCGGTCGCCTTCGGGGTCGGGCCCTTGCCCTGCAGGCCCTTGGACTTCTGCCCGCCCGAGCCGGTGACCGCGCCCTTCTTCGAGCCCGGATTGCGCATCGCGCCCTTGCGCTTGGAGTTGCCAGCCACGGAAGTCAGTTATCCCTCAAAGTCCACTGCGGACCGCCGGGGGTGTCCTCGACGGCGATGCCCGCGTCGTACAACTGGTCCCTCAGCGCGTCGGAGCGCGCGAAGTCCTTGTTCTTGCGGGCTTCCTGGCGTTCGGCGAGCAGCCGGTCCACCAGGGTGGTCAACGCCTGCCGCATGCCTAGATCGGCGGGCGAGGCGTCGTTCCACTTCGGCGACAACGGGTCGACGCCGAGGATGTCGGCCATCCGGCGGACGCACTCGGCCGCGGAACGGGCCGTGTCGTCGTCGCCGTCGGCGAGCGCCGTGTTGCCCTGGCGCACCTTGTTGTGCAGTGCGGCCACGGCTTGGGGCGTGTTCAGGTCGTTGTCCATCGCGACCACGAAGTCGGGGCACATGTCCCCGCGCAGCTCGACCGGGCCGAGCCGCTCGACGGCGCGGCGCAGGAACGACTCGACGCGGCCGTAGGCCGTCACCGCCTCCTGCAACGCGTCCTCGGAGTACTCGATGTGCGACCGGTAGTGCGGCGCCACCAGGTAGTACCGCAGCTCCTGCGCGCGGACCTTGTCGAGCATCGCGGGGATGGACACCGTGTTGCCGAGCGACTTGGCCATCTTCTCGCCGGACAGCGTCACCCAGTAGTTGTGCATCCAGTAGTTCGCGAAGCCGTCACCGGCCGCGCGGGACTGGGCCTGCTCGTTCTCGTGGTGCGGGAAGATCAGGTCGAGCCCGCCGCCGTGGATGTCGAACGTGCCGCCGAGGTACGTCGTGGCCATCGCCGAGCACTCCAGGTGCCAGCCGGGCCGCCCGTCGCCCCACGGGGTGGGCCAGGACGGCTCACCGGGCTTCGCGGCCTTCCACAGCGTGAAGTCGCGCGGGTCGCGCTTGCCGCGCACCGCCGTCTCACCCTGCTCCACCGCGTCGAGCTTCTGCCCGGACAGCGCCCCGTACTCGGGGAACGAGCGCACGTCGAAGTAGACGTCCCCGTCGACGTCGTAGGCGTGGCCCTTGTCGATCAGCCGCCGCATCAGCTCGACCATCTGCGTGACGTGGCCGGTGGCGCGCGGCGCGTACGACGGCGGCAGGCAGCCCAGCGCGTCGTAGGCGTCCTCGAAGGCGCGCTCGTGCGTGTACGCCCACTCCCACCAGGGCCTGCCGTGGTCGGCGGCCTTGGTGAGGATCTTGTCGTCGATGTCGGTGACGTTGCGGACCAGCGTGACGTCGGCGCCGTCACGGGCGAGCCAGCGGCGCAGGACGTCGAAGTTCAGGCCGCTGCGGATGTGCCCGATGTGCGGCACGCCCTGCACGGTCGCCCCACACACGTAGATCGACGCCGTTCCGTTGACCTGCGGGTGGAACTCCCGCATGGACCGGCTCGCGGTGTCGTAGATGTGGAGGCTCACACGGGAATGGTACGGGCCACATCCAAAAGAGCGTTGGGCCGGTCACTCGTCGGAACCGGGTTGACGAGCCGGAAGGAGCAACCGATCGCCTCCGCTCCGCCGTCCGCCTCCTCGCTGTCACCGACCATCACGGCATCCCGGGGATCGACACCCAGCCGTTCGCACGCGGTGGTGAAGATCTTCGGGTCGGGCTTGATCACGCCTTCCTCGTAGGAGAGCACGAACTCGTCCACGAGGTGGGTGAGGCCGTGCAGCTCGAACACGGACCGGATGTCCCAGCCGATGTTGCTGACGACGGCGACGGGGACGTCCGCCAGGTGCTCCAGCGTCGCCTTCGTGTCGGGGTAGGGGACCCACGACTCCGGCGAGATCAGCTGGTCGTAAAGGGCCGCCGCGTTCGGGACGAGCGAGTCGTTCAGGACCCGGACGTGCACCCAGCGGTGGACGTCCGGGTCGAGGTCGCGGCGGTACCAGCCGTCGGCCAGCTCGGGGTCCATGCCGTCGGCGATGCCGACCGGGGCGGTGAGGGCACGCATCAGGTCGCCGTTGGACGCGAGCTCGGGGTGCTCGAGCCGGAACAGCGTGCCGGAGAAGTCGAAGAGCGCGGCGCGGATCGTCACGCCCCCGACTCTACGTGCCCAGGGCCTAAGTGGTCTGGACCTTTTTGAGCTCGGCTTCGACGGGCGTGATGTCGTACTTCAGGTTCAGCCGCAGGTCGCCCGCGCCCCGGTCGGTGGCGGCCGCGAACTCCTCGACGAACTGCTCGATCTGCTTCAGCGGCTCGTCCGCGAGCAGGGCCGCGGTCTTGTAGAGGGCCGTGTAGCGGTCGGGCGTCGTGGTGCCGCGCAGCTCGGCCGACCAGTCGAGCAGGCTCTCGTACTGCTCGACGAAGCTGTTGGCCAGGTACTTGATCTTGTCGCGGTCACCCGGCCGGCCCGCCGGCCCGAACGCCATCTGCACGCGGCCGGGGGAGAACAGGTCCTCGATCGCGTTGAGGATGCCGTCGAACGCGCGGCTGCGGGCCCGGAACGTGTCCAGCGCGTCGACGTCCTCGGTGATCAGCCGGGTCGGCTTCGCCGCGCCCATCTCGTGGCGGATCCGCTTGTCCTTGAGGTTGCGCATGTGCAGCGCCACCTGGTCGGAGAACAGCTGGTACTCCCAGCCGGCCTTCGGCGTGCCGACCGGCGTGCCGACCTTCTTCGCGATCATCTCGGCCAGCTCGCGCGGCGTGCGGTTGCGCAGGTCCAGGTAGCCGGTGCCGACGCGCAGGGCCGGGATCTCGGTGTCGTCGAACCGGACGGGCAGCACGTACTCGCTGTCGGACACCAGGGCGCGGTCGAACGCGGACTGCCGCTCGTGCTTGGTCCACATCTTCCTGGCGTAGTGCTCGGAAATGAACATCACGCAGTAGCGCGAGTCGTGGCGGTAGATCTGGTCGAGGTGCTCGACGAGGTTCTTGCCCCAGAGATCGGCTTGCTCGTCGGTGTCGTAGAAGCGCGAAACGCCCAGTTCGGTGAGGTGGCGGGCCACCTCGTCGACGTAGGGGCGGTCTTCGCCGGCGAAGGAGAGGCACACGTCGTACTTGGGCACCAGGTGGATGTTAGTGGCGGGAACCACACCCTCGAACGGGGAGTTGTCGAGGTATGAGCCTGGGGTTCCTGTTCGCGATGTCGCTGCCCGCGTTGGTGGCGGCCCTGTTCTTCCTGGCCGTGGTCGAGAGATTCGTGCGCAACAAGAAGAAGGGCACGCCGCTGGCCACGGCGGGCATCGGCGAGCTGGGCGCGACGTTCGAGGCGGGAAAGCGCGACGAGCTGGAGTTCCGCGCGGAGGAGCGGCAGTTGCGCGACGAGGAGGGCGACGGGGCGCCGCCGCGAAGCCGGGTGGACCTCGACGGCGGCACCGCGGTGCTCAACGTCCCCGCGCAGCGTCAGGCGCGCTAGGCGTTGCCGGTGGTCTTGGCGACCTGCACGCGGACGACGACGCGCACGTTGTCGGTGCCCTCGTCGCCGGCGTAGTCCTGGCCCGCGTACTTGTGCGACAGCTCGTTGATCAGCTCGTCGCCGCCCTCGGTGGTCAGCGACGCCTCACCGCGGAACTCGCTGTACTGGTACGGGTTGTCCTTGTTCGTCACGGTGATGCTGACCCGCGGGTCGCGCTGCAGATGGCGTTCCTTCGCACGGCCGGCGACGGTGGAGAACAGGACGTCGTCCCCGTCGCGCTTGATCCAGACGACGGAGGTCTGCGGGCTGCCGTCCTTGGTGAGGGTCGCGACGGTGGCGAAGTTGGGGCTGTCCAGGAGTTCGCGCTGCGATTCCGAAAGCGTGGCCATGGTCGTCAGGCTACGGGGATGAGCAGGGCCGTCGCGATCGCGGCGATGCCCTCGTTCCGCCCTGTGAGACCCAGACCGTCCGTGGTGGTGCCGGCGACCGACACCGGGCCGCCGACGGCGTCGGAGAGCGCTTTCTGGGCCTCGTCGCGGCGCTTGCCGATGCGCGGCTCGTTGCCGATGACCTGCACTGTGGCGTTTCCCACACGGTAGCCCGCCTCTTCGACGAGGCGGCGCACCTCCGTGAGCAGGACCACGCCGTGCGCGCCCGACCAGCGCGGATCGGACGTGCCGAAGACGGCTCCCAGGTCACCCAGCCCGGCAGCGGAGAGCAACGCGTCGCACAGCGCGTGGGACGCCACGTCGCCGTCGGAGTGGCCGGCGCAGCCGTCGACGCCCTCCCACAGCAGACCGGCGATCCAGCACTCACGACCTGACTCGATCGGGTGGACGTCGACGCCCTGGCCGATCCTCACTCCTGGCCTCCGCTGAACAGTGCTTCCGCGACCGCGAGGTCGAACGGCGTGGTGATCTTCATGGCGTGTGCGTGCCCGGGAACCGTGTGGACCCGGACACCGTTCTTCTCGACGAGACCAGCGTCATCAGTCGCGGCGATACCGGAGCTGTAGGCGGCTTTGAGAGTCTCTGCTCTGAATCCCTGCGGGGTCTGCACGACCCGCAGCCCGGCCCGATCAGGCGTGGAGACGACCACTCCGACCTCGTCCACCTGTTTGATCGTGTCGGCGACCGGCAACACCGGGATGACGGCGTCGAACCCGTCGCGCACGGCGGCGACGACACCGGCGATGACCTCGGGAGGGGTGAAGGCACGAGCGGCGTCGTGGACCAGCACGATCGAGGTGTCCGGAATCACGCGAAGCGCGTGGTCGAGGGCGAGGCGAACCGAGTCGGTGCGCTCGGCACCCCCTGAAAGCACGTGCACCGCCCCGCCGGCCGGGGCCAGCGAGGCGGTTGCGGTGTGCACTTGATCCACATCGGACGGTGGAGCGGCGATGACGACGTGCTGGACCTGGCCCGACTCGAACAGACCTTGAACCGCACGGGTCAACAGCGGTACACCGTTGACCGGCACGAGCGCCTTGGGCATCCCGTAGCCCAGACGCTCACCCCGCCCTGCCGCGGGCACGAGCGCGACAACACTCATGTTCGCGACTGAATCCGATGCTCTGTTGTGATGTTGTGAAAACTACGAGGCAGTGGCGAGAACTTCGTCGAGGAGAACCTCGGCCTTGTCCTCGTCGGTGCCCTCGGCCAGCGCCAGCTCGCTGACCAGTATCTGCCGCGCCTTCGCCAGCATCCGCTTCTCGCCGGCGGAAAGCCCGCGATCCTTTTCGCGCCGCCAGAGGTCGCGCACCACTTCCGCAACCTTGTTCACGTCGCCGGAGGCGAGCTTCTCAAGGTTGGCCTTGTACCGCCGAGACCAGTTGGTCGGCTCCTCGGTGTGGGGAGCACGCAAGACCTCGAAAACCTTGTCGAGCCCTTCCTGGCCGACAACGTCACGCACGCCTACGATTTCGGCGTTGTCAGCGGGAACCCGAACGGTGAGGTCGCCCTGCGCTACCTTGAGAACGAGGTACTTCTTCTCCTCGCCCTTGATCACGCGGGTCTCGATTGCTTCGATGAGAGCGGCACCGTGGTGCGGGTAGACGACGGTCTCTCCGACCTTGAAAACCATGTGTCCTCTGCCCCTTTCGATGCCTCCATCCTAACACGTCCAGCAACCCTCCGATTGCTGCTCGATGATCCGTTAGTGCTGGTCAGGGCCATGCGGGGGGTTGACAAACCACCTGTTCGCGTGCAAGGTACGTCTCACCGAAGATCGACTGGCAGCCCAACGCGTCCTCGATTCGGGCCCCGGTTAGGCTCCTTGCCTGGTGGTTGTTCCCTAGGAAGGACGCTGGAGCCGTGAACTCAGGAGTGTCTCGCCGGTTTATCGTGACGGCAGCGCTGGCCGCTGGCCTCGGCCTGGTGGCGGTCGGCTGCAGCGCCGGTCAGGTCACCCAGACCGACACCCAGGTCGCCGCCGTCGACGGTGCGAGTGGCAACGCCGGTCCCATCGCGGTCCGCAACGCCATGCTCGCCTTCCCGGCGGACGGCAACCGGTACCACGAGGGCGAGGACGCGCCGCTGACGTTCGTCATCGCCAACACGGGTGAGACGCTGGACAAGCTGCTGTCGATCAAGTCGGACGCCTCCGAGTCCGAGGCCGAGGTCGTGGGCGCGAAGGAGATCCCGGCGCGGTTCGCGCTGCGGGCCGAGTACGACGCGTCGAAGGCGCCGACGAAGACCTCGTCGCCGTCGTCCTCCGCCGCCTCCTCGTCGGTCGTGCCGACCTCGGGTGCGCCGTCGTCCAGCGCGGCGCCGTCCTCCGGTGCGGGCACGCCGTCGTCCAGCGCGGGCGTGCCGTCCTCCGGCGTGTCGTCCACGGGCGCTCCGTCGTCCGCGGCGTCGTCTGCTGCGTCGTCGACCGGTCGTCCGTCGAACTCCTCGGCCGCGCCCACCGCGGTCGACCCCGACCTCGAGGTGCTGCAGATCCGCTGCACGCTCAAGAAGCTGAACCGCGACGTGGTGGCGGCCCAGACCGTCAAGATCACGTTCCTGTTCGAGAAGGCCGGCTCGGTGACGCTCGAGGTGCCGGTGGCGCCGTCCGAGCACAAGCGCACGAGTGACCACGGCGAGTCCGGCGGCCACTGAGTCTTCTGCCGCTGCTGCGCAGCGGCGGCGAGTTCGCCGGGAAGTCGGTCGTCCGACCACCGCTTCGGGCCGAATCGCCTTCGGCGGTTGACCTGAAGCGGCGGCCGGACGACCGACGCGAACTCGCGAACACTTCGAAACGCCGCCCCTGGGGCTACCCCAGGGGCGGCGTTTTGTTGTTCTCGGGGCTTCTAGCGGGGCTGGAGCATCGGGCGGAACTTGTCGCGGTACGCCCACGCCAGGCCGATCTCCGCGGCCACCACGAGCAGGCCCATGACCGTGCCGCTCGGCTCCAGGAAGAGGTGGAACAGGAAGATGTTCACGACCACCGGGGCCAGCAGCGCCAGCGCCAGCGGCACGAACCGGCCGATGACGAGCAGCACGCCGGAGACCAGCTGCACCGCGCACGTCAGCTGGAGCATGTAGCCGGTGGCGTAGAGCGCGGCGTTGAACGCCACGCCTCCCGGTGCCATCGTGCTCGGATCCGGGGCGGGCATGAAGAGCAGGAAGCCGTTCAGGCCGGTCGTGGTGAACAGGAGCCCGGTCAGCACGCGGGTGACGACGGTGGCGTAGCGGCCGAGCGCGAACTTGCGGGTCTGCGTCGTGGTTGCGGTTGCGGTGCTCACGGTGTCCTCCAGGCTGTGTCGTGTCCTTCCACTGATGCGTCGAACCGGCACCGCGCCGGATCGACAACAGGCCTCGAAAATCTTCGAAGTTTCTGTCGGATGTGCCCTGACCTGCGGTGCGCGTTTCTGTCGGTGTCGTCCTCTAACGTTCTGGTCGTGGCGAAGACAGCGCGGCCGATCTTCCGTTGTGCCGAGTGCGGGCACGAGGTGGCGAAGTGGTTCGGCCGCTGCCCCGAGTGCCAGGCGTGGGGCAGCATCGAGGAACGGGGCACCGCGTCGGTGACGCGCGTGGTGGCGGGCGCGCCGACGTCCGCCGCCCGGCCGATCGGCGAGGTCGACATCGAGTCGGCGCGGGCGCTCTCCACCGGCGTCAGCGAGTTCGACCGGGTGCTCGGCGGCGGTCTGGTGCCCGGTGCCGTCGTGCTGCTGGCCGGTGAGCCCGGCGTGGGCAAGTCGACGTTGCTGCTGGAGACGGCGCACCGCTGGGCCGAGTCGCACGGCCGCTGCCTCTACGTCACGGGCGAGGAGTCCGCGGGCCAGGTGCGGCTGCGCGCCGAACGCACCGGCAACCTCCACGCCGAGATGTACCTGGCGGCCGAGAGCGAGCTCAGCGCGTTGCTCGGCCAGGTCGACCAGGTGAAGCCGTCCATGCTGATCGTCGACTCGGTGCAGACCATGTCGACGGTGAGCGTCGAGGGCGTCCCCGGCGGCGTCACGCAGGTGCGCACCGTCGCATCAGGACTGATCGCGATGGCCAAGGAACGCGGCCTGCCGGTAGTCCTGGTAGGACACGTCACGAAGGACGGATCCGTTGCGGGGCCCAGGGTTCTGGAGCACCTCGTCGACGTGGTGCTCCAGTTCGAGGGCGACCGCCACTCCAGCCTGAGGCTGCTGCGCGGCATCAAGAACCGCTACGGAGCGGCCGACGAGGTGGGCTGCTTCGAGCTCCGCGACGACGGCATCGTGGGCGTGCCGGACCCGTCGGGCCTCTTCCTGACGCGCCGCGAGAAGGCCGTCGAGGGCACCTGCGTCACGGTGATCGTCGAGGGCAAGCGCCCGATGCTCGGCGAGGTGCAGGCCCTGGTGGCCAAGACGAACCTGCCCGCGCCCCGGCGCGCGGTGAGCGGCCTCGACTCGGCGCGCATCTCGATGGCCCTCGCGGTGCTGGAGAAGCGAGGCAAGGTCAACCTGTTCCAGAAGGACGTCTTCACGGCGACGGTGGGCGGCATGCGCCTGGTCGAGCCGGCCGCCGACCTCGCCGTCGTGCTGGCGGTGGCCTCCGCCGAACGCGAGATCGCCCTGCCCGCCGACCTCGTGGTGCTCGGCGAGGTGGGGCTCGCGGGGGAGATCCGGCGCGTCAACGGCGTCGGCAAGCGCCTGCAGGAGGCCGCGCGGCTCGGGTTCAAGAAGGCCCTGGTGCCGCCGGACCACGGGCCGCTGCCGGACGGGGTGCGGGCGCTGGTGGCGAACGACCTGGTGTCCGCGCTGGAGGTGCTGGGGCTGAACCGGCGGCGCAGCGGCAAGGGCGGGGACGGCAAGGGTGGCGAGGGCCAGGGCGACGACTGAGGTGCTGGCCGCCGTTGCCGCGCTGCTGGGGAGAGATGCGGCGCGGGGGCGAGGGGATGGCGGCGGCGTGATGGGGCCTGCTGTGGTGGTCCCAGGCGGTGGCGGCGCGGGCCGGGCGGGTGGTGACTGGTGGCGGCGCGGGCTAGGCCTGTGGTGCGTCAACAGGTGGTGCGGACCCGGCGAGGGTGCACACACGGCTCTGACACCACGGAGGTCGCGCGAAGCGGCGTGTGCGGTGGCCTGCGTGGCGGAACCGGCGTCGCCTGGAGACGAGGCGCGCCAGCCGAAACCAACCGGCCAGGCCGGGGTGCGGCCCGCCGAGGCCCGTCGCACGCGCCGTGATCGAATGAGCGCGTGTTGGGGAGACACGACGGCGAGATCGGTGAGTTGTTGCGGTTCGCCGCGTCCATGGTGCCCTCCGAGGTGCGCGGCGCCGACCTGCTCGACTACCTCGACCTGGAGGAGTGGGAGCTCGTGCTCCAGCTCCTCGGCGAGTTCGACGGCAACACCTGGCAGACCCCGCGCTTCTGGGCCCTGCTGGCCGAGGTGGCGACCCAGATGGACCAGGACGAGGCCTGGTACCAGTGGCGGTGCGTGGAGTCGATCCAAGGCGTGCTGCGGGTCGAGCTGACGCTGGCGGTGGACGCGGAACCGTTGCGGGCCAGGGGAGAGCGGCCCCTGTGGGACGTCACGGGGAGGCAACAGCGGGTGGCGGCGCTGTGGATCGAGTCCAAGCCGGTGCTCAACCCCGGTGAACGGGCCACCGCGCGGCTGCGGCCGTTCGTGCCGCCGGCGTGGGCGCACCTGATCCGGGGCGACATGATCACGTTGCACGGGAGGTCGCCGGGGACGGCGAAGATCATCGAGAGGGTGCCGCCGCGCCCTGAGAGCGCGGCGGCACCACGTCACTGCGAGAGCAGCTGGGCGCAGCGGATCAGGCCCAGGTGCGAGTACGCCTGCGGGTGGTTGCCCAGCGAGCGCTCGGCCACCGGGTCGTACTCCTCGGGCAGCAGGCCGGTGGGGCCGGCTGCGGCGACGATCTGGCTGAACAGCTCCTCGGCCTCGGTGCGGCGACCGGTGAGCAGGTAGGCCTCGATCATCCAGGCGGCGCAGAGGTGGAAGCCGCCCTCGTCGCCCGGCAGGCCGTCGTCGCGGTGGTAGCGGTACACGGTGGAGCCGGACCGCAGTTCCGCCTCGATGGCCGTCACCGTCGACTGGAAGCGCTCGTCGGTGGGGTCGATCAGGCCCGACAGGCCGACGAACAGGGAGGCCGCGTCGAGGTCGTCGCCGTCGTAGGCCGTGGTGAAGGACTGGACCTCGTCGTTCCAGCCGTTCTTGAGCACGTCGGTGGCGATCGTGTCGCGCAGCGGCACCCACGACGGGTCCAACGAGCGGCCGAACTGCTCGCCGAGCTTGATCGCGCGGTCGATGGTCAGCCAGCACATGACCTTCGAGTACACGTGGTGGCGCGGCGCGTGCCGTTCCTCCCAGATGCCGTGGTCGGGCTCGTGCCAGCGGCGCGAGACGGCCTCGGCCATCGCCTGGACCATGGCCCAGTCGGCGTCGGAGAGCGAGCCGCGGGCGGTGGCCAGGGAGACGACCAGGTCGACGACCGGGCCGAACACGTCGAGCTGCACCTGCTGGTTGGCGAGGTTGCCCACGCGCACCGGGCGGGAGCCCGCGTAGCCGGGCAGCGACTCGATGACCGCCTCGGCGCCCAGCTGGGTGCCGTGCAGCGTGTAGAGCGGGTGCAGGCGCTCCGGGCCCGGGATGGTCTCCAGGACGCCGTGCAGCCACGCCAGGAAGCCGTCGGCCTCCGCGAACGAGCCCACGGACACGAGAGCGGACGCGGTCATGGCGCCGTCGCGCAGCCAGCAGTAGCGGTAGTCCCAGTTGCGGACGCCGCCGAGCTCCTCGGGCAGTGACGTGGTGGCCGCCGCCATGATCGAGCCGGAGTCCTTGTGGACCAGGCCGCGCAGGGTCAGCGCCGAGCGCAGCACCAGGTCCGTCTGCACCTTCGGCAGGTGCAGGCCCGCGGCCCAGTCCGACCAGTAGCTGGCGGCGAGGTCGCGGCGCACCGACTCGTTCAGCGGGTGCTCGGAGATGTCGTCGGTGCCGCAACGCAGCTCCAGCAGCACCGGAGCGCCCTCACGCGGCCGGACGACGGCGCGCGCGGTCTCCTGCTGGCCGTCGGAGGTGATCTCCCAGTCGACGCCCGGCGAGCGCAGCACCATCGGGTCCGAGGTGCCGACGACGCGCAGCCCGTCGCGCTCGCGCAGCAGCCGCACCGGCACCTGCCCGAACTCGGGGCGCGGCGCGAACGTGATCACCGCGTTCGTGGAGCCGGAGATCCGGCGCACGAGGTCCGTCCGGTGCGAGGCGAGGTTGTGCTCCAGGTAGTCCGACACCAGGAGCCGCGACCAGCGGGTCTCCACGATCATCGTGCCCGGCAGGTAGCGCTGGCCCAGCGGCAGCGACCCGTGCTCCGGCTTGATCGAGAAGTGACCCGCGGCCGGGCCGCCCAGCAGGTCCGCGAAGATCGCCGCGGAGTCCGGCTCGGGGTGGCACAGCCAGTTGACCTTGGCGTCGGGCGTCACGAGGGCCACCGAACGCTCGTTCGCGAGCATCGTCAGGCGCTCGATCGGCACGGCCTGGTCGCCGTGCAGCCACGCGCGGCGCTCCTCCAGCAGGAACGCCAGCACCGTCGCCACGTCGGACGGGTCGCTCACGTAGTGCTCGGCCAGCGACTCGCCGGCGCCCACGCGGATGCCGAGGTCGGGACCGGACAGGCGCGCGAACGCCTTCTCGTCCGTCACGTCGTCGCCCAGGAAGATCGCCGCGGTGGCGCCGACCTGGTGGCGCAGGATGTCGAGGGCCTGGCCCTTGTTCGTCTCGACGACGGCCAGCTCGATGACGGCCTTGCCCTCGGTGACCTGCACACCCTCCCAGGTGCACGGGCCGGAGCGGACGGCGGACAGCACGGCCTCGCCGATCGCTTCCGTCGCGGCACGGCGCACGTGCACGGCGACGGAGGCGGGCTTGACCTCGAGCTGGACGCCCTCCTGGCCTTCGGCGATCTGTTCCAGCTCGGCCTCGAGCCGGCGCAACAACGCCTTGGCGTCCGCGTCCAGCGCGTGGACGAAGCCGACGTCGAACTCGGAACCGTGCGACCCGACGAGGTGGACCTCGCCGGGCAGGCGGGACAGCGTGGCCAGGTCGCGCAGCGCGCGACCCGAGATCACGGCGGATGTGGTCTCGTGCAGCGATGCGAGCGAACGCAGCGCGTTCACCGACTCCGGGAGCGGTCGGGCCTGCTCCGGGTCGGCCACGATCGGAGCGAGTGTTCCGTCGTAGTCGCTCGCGACCAGCAGTCGTGGGGTCCGCGCGAGCTGAACGATCGCTCTGCGCAGTTCGGCGGGGAGGGCCTCGGCGGTCAACGCCCCTCCTGGAGCACTCGATGGGTCATATGGCAGGTCTGAAAGGATTCAGACCGAGGTCTGCGTGCCCAACGCCTCCAGGAACGACCTTGCCCAGCGATCAACGTCGTGGGTGAGGACTTGGCGGCGCAGCGCGCGCATCCTACGGCGGCCTTCGGCGGGATCGATGTCGAGGGCGGCCTGCAGTGCGTTCTTGACACCGTCCAGATCATGGGGGTTCACCAGGAACGCGCTGGTCAGTTCTGCGGCAGCGCCGGCGAACTCACTGAGCACCAGAGCTCCACCAAGATCATATCGGCAGGCGACGTACTCCTTGCACACGAGGTTCATTCCGTCCCGAACGGGCGTGACGACCATGACGTCCGCCGCGCTCATGAACGCGACGAGCTCCTCGCGGTTCACCGACTGGTGCAGGTAGTGCACGACGGGCTTGCCGACGCGGCCGAACTCGCCGTTGATCCGGCCGACGGACTGCTCGATGTCCTTGCGCATCGTCACGTAGTGGTCGACGCGCTCCCGGCTGGGCGTGGCGAGCTGGACCATCGCGACGTCCTCGGGGTCCACGCGCCCGTCCGCGATCAGCTCGTACAGAGCGCGGATCCGGACGTCGATGCCCTTGGTGTAGTCGAGGCGGTCCACGCCCAGCAGGATGCGCTTGGGGTTGCCGAGGTCCGCTCGAATCTGCTTCGCGCGGGCCTGCGTCTCCTTGCGGCGGGCCACCGCGTCGAGGCCCGCGCTGTCGATCGAGATCGGGAACGCGCCGACGCGCACCGTGCGGTCGCCGACCTGGACGACACCCGGCCGGGTGCGGACGCCGACGGTGCCGCGACTCGGTTCGAGGCCGACGAGGCGCCGCGCCAGCCAGAGGAAGTTCTGCGCGCCGCCGGGACGGTGGAAGCCCACCAGGTCGGCGCCGAGCAGGCCGCGGATGATCTCCGTGCGCCACGGGAGCTGCATGAACAGCTCGACGGGCGGGAACGGGATGTGCAGGAAGAAGCCGATCTTGAGGTCGGGCCGCTGCTCGCGCAGCATCGCCGGGACGAGCTGCAGCTGGTAGTCCTGCACCCACACCGTCGCGCCCTGCGCGGCCACCTTCGCGGTCGCGTCGGCGAACCGCTGGTTGACCTTCACGTAGGTGTTCCACCAGTGCCGGTGGAACGCGGGCTGCGCCACGACGTCGTGGTAGAGCGGCCAGAGGGTGCCGTTGGAGAAGCCCTCGTAGTAGTCCTCGACGTCCTTGGCCGAGAGCTCGACGGGGTGCAGCAGCAGGCCGTCGTCCTCGAACGGCGCCACCTCGGCGTCCGCGACACCGGGCCAGCCGACCCACGCGCCGCTGTGTGAGCGGAGGAAGGGCTCCAGAGCGCTCACCAGTCCGCCGGGGCTGTGTTTCCACCGCTCGGTCCCGTCGGGCAGGCGCTCCAGGTCAACCGGCAGCCGGTTGGCCACGACTACGAATTCCGCCCCGTTCTCGCCAATGTCCATGCTCACAAATGCCCACGTTAGTGCCGACGCGAACGTGTCGCGTGTCGTGTAACGGCTGTCACAAGGAGGTTCACTCCAACCGACGCTTGGTCGGCCTGAGCGGCCCGGACAGCCGCGGTCCGGCGAACTTGCGCTCCAGCCGCCCCAGCCCGGTGCGCACCGGCTGGGCCAGGTACTCGCCGAACACGACGCCTCCCGCCAGGGCGAGTGCGATGCCGCTCGCGAACACCAGCGTGCTCAGCCCGGCCGGATCGCCTTCCGCGGTCAGCTGGAACAGGCCCCGGTAGGTGGTCCAGCCGGGCAGCAGCGGAACCACGCCCGCCTGCACGACGACGAGGGTCGGGATGCGCAGCCGGCGGGTCAGCGTCGCGCCGCCGAACCCGGTGATCGCGGCGGCCACGGCCGAACTGAGCAGCGCGTCCAGGCCGAGGCTCGTCATGAGGCCGTAGGCGGCCGTGCCGATCGCACCGGAGACGGCGGCGGCGACGAGCGCGCGGGGCCGCGCGTAGCAGGCGAGTGCGAAGAACGCGCTCGTCGCCGCACCGGCCGCGAACTGCATCGGCACGGCGGAGATCAGCGCGGGCAGGGGATCGCTGAGCTTGATGTCCAGTCCGAAGTGGACGGCTGAGCGGATCGCCAGCGCGACGCCCGCGATCAGGCCCGCGCTGAGCAGCACGGTCTCGACGGTGCGGCCCGCGGCGGTGACGTTGTAGCCGGAGATCGCGTCCTGCACGGTGCTGACCAGGGCGAGCCCGGACAGCAGCACGACGATGCCGACCGCGACCAGCAGGCTCGGCCGCACCGGCAGCAACCCGGTCGAGTAGATCGCCAGCGCGGCACCCGTGCCGAGCGCGCCACCGACCAGCTGCTGGAAGAAGAACGGCAGGTTGCGCCGGTTGAGGACCCGGCCGACCCGGTCGACCACGGCGGTGATCGCGGCGGCGGTGAGCGCGAGCACGAGCCCGCCGCCCACGAGGAACGCGACCGCGGCGGCCATGCCTCCCCACGCGGCGGTGGCGACCCACCGCGGGTACGGGTGTTTGGCGTTCACGATGTCTTCGAGCCGTGCGTGCGCTTCCTCGATCGGCCCCAGGTTGCGCACGAGGTGCTCGACGTCCGCCAGGCGCGTGTAGTCGAGGCTCCGCTGCCGGACGACCCTGATCGACGTGATCGGCAACGCCTCCGTGCCGCGATGACACGACACGCTGATGGAGGTGTAGATCACGTCGACCTCGGTGTGCGGCAGTCCATAGCTCTCGGTGACCGAGAGAATCGTCGCTGTCACATCGGCCGCACCGGCTCCACTGGACATTTGGACCTCACCGATCTTCAGGGCGAGATCGAGTACCAGGTGAACCGTGGTGTCATCGGGCAGAGCGGGGCCGTGCAGGCTGTTCGTGGAAATCTTTCGCACCTCCGTCGTGTGATCGTGACGGACACTTCGGCTGTTGCTGTGTCATCGGCCACCTCCGATCGGGCGACCCGAAAAGGAGGACATGATCACTGTCCGTTGGTTACCCTCCTGACCTGGTCAAGGCGGTCACTCCGACGCATTGATCCACTCAGTTGGTTGGTCCGACTCCGGTCGGAGCAATCCGATCACACTGAGAGCAGACCGTTCGCCGCAGGTAGCACCCGCAACGGGCGCTTACGATGTTCGCGAACACGAGCCGGCCGGCGTAGCTCAATTGGCAGAGCACTCGCCTTGTAAGCGAAAGGTTAGGGGTTCGATTCCCCTCGCCGGCTCCATCGGAAACGGGGGTCCGCCCAGGTCGGGTGGACCCCCGTCCCATTCCGGAACGTGTTCCGCCACGTTTGTTCGGACGAGCTCGGAGAAGCCCGCAGCACCGGGCGTGGCGGACGACCAGCCGGGGATCCGCGCGACCCGGCCTGCTCCGCTCGCCCACTGCCAGGCTGGTCCGTTCGCCAGTTCGCAACTCGGTGTGCCACCGGGCTTTCCGGGCGGGACGGCGAGATCCGCCGCAAGACTGAACCTGTTCACACGTGAACACACGTCGGCAGGACCGTCTTCGGCCGGTGTCAGGCTGCTATAGGCGTTCGTTGTCCACTCGAGACAGAGCGGATCATGTCCTGCTCTGTCCCACGAGGACGTGACATTGTTGGTCCCATGTCCTACCTCGCGGATAGCGCGCGCTACGACCAGATGACTTACCGGCGGACGGGGCGCAGCGGTCTCAAGCTGCCCGCCATCTCCCTCGGTCTGTGGCACAACTTCGGCGGCGACCGGCCGTACGAGCTGGGCCGCGGGATCGCGCGGAGGGCGTTCGACCTCGGTGTCACGCACTTCGACCTCGCCAACAACTACGGTCCGCCCTACGGCTCGGCGGAGATCACGTTCGGGCAGATCCTGAAGGACGATCTCCGGCCGTACCGCGACGAGCTGGTGATCTCGTCGAAGGCGGGCTACGACATGTGGCCGGGTCCGTACGGCGAGTGGGGCAGCCGCAAGTACCTGCTCAGCTCGCTCGACCAGTCGCTGACCCGGATGGGCCTCGACTACGTCGACATCTTCTACTCGCACCGGTTCGACCCCGAGACGCCGCTCGAGGAGACGATGGGCGCGCTCGTGTCCGCGGTGCAGCAGGGCAAGGCGCTCTACGTCGGCATCTCGTCGTACTCGCCCGCGAAGACCCGCGAGGCCGCACAGCTGCTGAAGTCGGCCGGGGTGCCGTTGCTGATCCACCAGCCGTCCTACTCGATGCTCAACCGCTGGATCGAGCCCGAGCTGCTGGACA
Source organism: Lentzea sp. HUAS12 (assembly GCF_024125735.1). Lineage (NCBI taxonomy): Bacteria > Bacillati > Actinomycetota > Actinomycetes > Pseudonocardiales > Pseudonocardiaceae > Lentzea > Lentzea sp. HUAS12. The sequence continues at coordinate 6,596,849 of NZ_CP099738.1, read as the reverse complement.
CCCTGGAGGAGGTCGGCGCCGGCTGCATCGCGTTCTCGCCGCTCGCGCAGGGCATGCTGACCGACCGCTACCTCGACGGGATCCCCGAGGGGTCGCGGGCGACGCAGGGCAAGTCGCTGTCGACGGACCTGCTGACCGAGCAGAACCTCGGCCGCATCCGGTCGCTGAACGAGATCGCCAAGTCGCGCGGGCAGTCGCTCGCGCAGCTGGCGCTGACGTGGACGATCCGGGACCCGCGGGTGACGTCGGCGTTGATCGGCGCGTCCTCGGTGGGGCAGCTGGAGCAGAACCTCGCGGCGTTGCAGGCGCCGCCGCTGACCGACGACGAACTGGCCGAGATCGACAAGTACGCCGTCGAGTCGGGCATCGACCTGTGGGCGACGAGCTCGCAGGCGGAGTGAACTGAGTCAGGCCGGGTGCCGGGGGAGGCGGATCGTGAACACCGTCGCCCCCGGCCGGCTCGCCAGCTCGATCGTCCCGCCGTGCGCCTCCACCAGCGACTGCACCACCGCGAGCCCCAGCCCGCTGCCCCCGCGCTGCCGGGTCCGCGAGTCGTCCACGCGGTAGAACCGGTCGAAGATCCGCGCCTGGTCCGCCGCGGGGATGCCGGGACCGGTGTCGCTGACCCGGATCACCGCCCAGCCGTTCTCGGCGGTCACCTTCAGCTGGACCGACGTGCCCGCGGGCGTGTGCACGGCCGCGTTGGTCAGCAGGTTGTCGAGCACCTGCCGCAGCCGGGTCGGGTCCGCGGTCATGGTCACCGTGTCGGCGTCCAGCGACAGCGAGTGCGTCGGACGGGCCGCCTGGAACGCGTCCGCCGCCGCCTCCGCGACGACCGAGAGGTCGAGCTCCTCGGGGCGCAGCGGCGGTTCGGACTCGGCGGAGTCCAGGCGCGCCAGCAACAACAGGTCGTCCAGCAGGACGCTCATGCGGGACGCCTCGGACCGCAGCTTCTCCAGGTGCTTCTCGCGTTCGCCCGGCTCGTTGGCCGCCGCGTACTTGAAGAGGTCCGCGTAGCCCCGCAACGACGTGAGGGGCGTCCTCAACTCGTGTGAGGCGTCGGCGATGAACCGGCGGAGGCGTTGCTCTGCGGCCGTGCGGGCCGCCAAAGAAGAGTCGATGTGCGCGAGCATCTTGTTGAACGCCTCGCGCAGCTCCTCGACCTCGACGCCGCCGCCTCGTCCGTCCACGCGGACGGTGAGGTCGCCCGAGTCGGTGAGGTCGTGCGAGGAGATGTCGTGCGCGGTGTCGGCCATGTCCGACAACGGCCGCATGCCCTTGCGGATCAGCGCCTGACCGCCCGCGACCAGCGCGATCAGCGCGGCCATGAACGCGATCACGGCGACCGTGACCAGCTGGGAGATCGTGTCGTCGCGGTCGGTGGTCGGAGCCGCGCTGACGAGGATCCACTCGTCCTTGACGACCTGGCACGCGCGCAGCCGGAACTTGCCCTCGCCGCGCAGGTACTCGGTCTGGAACTCGTCGGCGGTCAGCGCCCTCCTCGCGAGCGCGTCGAACTCCTCGCGGTCGGCGGGCTGCTGGTCGCCCGGCTGGGCCTGGAGCTGACCGTCCTCGATCTTGTAGACGACGGCGTACCAGTCCGGCGGCAGCTTGGAGACCTTGCCGTGGGCGTCGATCTCCTTGACCGCGCTCGTCTGGCTGATCACCATCTGGTCGTCGAGGCGGCGGTCGAGGAAGTCCTTCATCGACGAGACCATGACCCAGCCGACGATCGCGAACACGGTCAGCGCCAGGGCACCGAGGCCCAGGGCGAGGCGGGTGCCGAGCCGCCAGTCGCGCACCGGCTTCACGCGGAAGTCCATCGAGGGACTCACTCGGCTGCTCGGCGGAGCACGTACCCCACACCGCGCACGGTGTGGATCAACGGCTCGCGGCCGTCGTCGAGCTTGCGGCGCAGGTGGGAGATGACCAGCTCGACGACGTTGGAGCGGCCGCCGAAGTCGTACTCCCACACGTGGTCGAGGATCTGCGCCTTCGTCAGCACGGCAGGCGAGCGCCGCATCAGGTACCGCAGCAGCTCGTACTCGGTCGGCGTCAGCGTCACGAGCTTGCCGCCGCGGCGGACCTCGCGGGTGTCCTCGTCCATCACCAGATCGGACACCTTCAGCACCGAACGCTTCCACGACGGACCCGTCGAGCGGCGCAGCACGGCCCTCAACCGGGCCATCAGCTCCTCGACCGAGAACGGTTTCACGAGGTAGTCGTCGCCGCCGCGGGTGAGGCCCGCCACGCGGTCCGCGGTGCCGTCACGGGCCGTCAGGAAGACCACCGGCACCATCGCGCCGGCCGACCGGAGTCGATCGAGAACGGTGAACCCGTCCAGGTCGGGCAGCATGAGGTCGAGCACGACGATGTCCGGCTGGAACTCGGCCGCCTCTCTCAACGCCTCTTCGCCGTTGAGCGCCGTCGCGGCCTGCCAGCCCTCGTACCGGGCGACCGTCGCGACCAGGTCAGCGATGTGCGGCTCGTCATCCACGACGAGCAATCGAACCGAGTTGCCCTTGTCCACGTGTCTCATGGTGCGTCACCCGGTGGCTCCTCCGCTCGATCGACAGGAAGTCGACAGCGCGGGCAAAGGGGAGCCACAGCTCGAACGCTGAGGATCGACACCGACCGACCGAGACCGCCCTGACCGAGGAGCCCGCCGTGACGACCACCCTGCAGCACCCCGTGCGACCGGCTCCGGCCGGCCGGGCGACGCCGCACAAGGTGCTGGCCAAAGCCGGCCTGTACGTGTTCCTCCTCGCCAACGCGGCCTTCGTGACGTACCTGTTCAACGCGGCGGGCGTCGGCACGAACAAGCTGGTCAACTTCGGCAGGCTCGCGGGCCTCTACGGCGCGCTCGCCATGGCGTTCCAGCTGCTGCTGGTGGCCCGGCTGCCGTGGCTCGACCGGCGCCTGGGCATGGACAAGCTCACCTCGTGGCACCGCTGGGTCGGCTTCACGATCTTCTTCACCCTGATCGGCCACCTCGTCTTCATCGCGTTCGGCAACGCGGGCTCGGAAGGGCCGATCGCCGAGATCATCCGGCAGGCGACCGAGCTGGAGGGCATCCTCCGCGCGCTCGTGGCGTGGGCGATCATCATGGTCGTCGGCGTCGTCTCGGCCCGCTTCGCGCGGCGCCGGCTGGCCTACGAGACCTGGCACTTCATCCACCTCTACACCTACGTGGCGATCTTCCTCGCGTTCTCGCACCAGGTGGCGGTGGGCAGCACGTTCCGCAAGTCCGCGCTCGCGACCGGCTACTGGTGGGGCCTCTGGGCGTTCGCGCTCGGCTCCGTCCTCATCGGACGCGTGGTGCTCCCGCTCTACCGCAACTGGCGCCACCAGTTCCGGGTCGCCGCCGTCGTGCCGGAGGCGCACAACGTCGTCTCCGTCTACATCGAGGGCAAGGACCTGGACCAGCTCGGCGCCCGCGCCGGCCAGTTCTTCCTCTGGCGCTTCCTGACCAAGGACCGCTGGTGGCAGGCCAACCCGTTCTCGCTGTCCGCGGCGCCGAACGGCAAGTACCTGCGGCTCACCGCGAAGGCCCTGGGCACCGGCAGTGCGGACATCCGCAACATCAAGGTCGGCACGCGCGTGTTCGCCGAAGGCCCGTACGGCGCGTTCACGACCATGCACCAGACCAAGCCCAACGCGCTCCTCGTCGCGGGCGGTGTCGGCGTCACGCCGGTCCGCGCGCTGCTGGAGGAGATCAAGGGCCACGTCGTGGTGCTCTACCGGGTCAGCGACCCCCGCGAGGCCGTGCTGCTGCGCGAGCTCGAAGGGCTCGCCAGGGCCAAGGGCGCGGCGCTGCGCCTGGTCACCGGTTCGTCGAAGACCATCACCGCGAACGGCCCGTTGCTCGGCCCCGAGAACATCGCCGCGCTCGTGCCGGACGTGCAGGACCGCGACGTCTTCATCTGCGGCCCCGGCGGCATGACCGACGCGGTGATCAAGAGCCTCGACGAACTGGGAGTTCCCGGCAACCAGGTCCACGCCGAGCGCTTCGCGCTGGCCAACTGAGAAGGGTCCGACGACGTGAAGAGGGCAATTCCCGTTCTGGCGCTGAGCGTGGCCGGCCTGGTCCCGGTCTGGCTCTACTCGCCGGCGTCCGGTCACGAGGGCGAGCTCAGCGAGGTCGCCGCGCCGCCCGTGCAGCAACAGCAGGCCGCACCGCAGACCACGACCGCTCCGCAGACCACCGGTGCCGCGCCCAAGACCACCGGGGCGGCGCCCAAGACGACGACCCAGCAGCAGCAAACCCAGCAGCAGGCCCAGAACCGCACGGTGTCCGGGCCCGCGGTGAACACGTCCGAGGGCACCGTGCAGGTGCAGGTGACGCTGCAGGGCACCAAGATCGTCGACGTGAAGGCGTTGCGGGCGCCCAACAGCAACCCGACCAGGATGGCGCTGCCGCTGCTGCGCGAGTCGGCGCTCAAGGCGCAGAGCGCGGACATCGACACGGTGTCCGGCGCGACCGCGACCTCCGAGGGCTACAAGCAGTCGCTGCAGGCCGCGATCGACCAGGCGAAGTGATGGCCGTGCGGCGCGTCGAGCAGATCATGGGGCTGCCGATCTCGGTGGACCTCCGCGACGGGGACGCCGCACTGGCCGACCGGGCGTTCGCCTGGCTGCGCGAGGCGGACGCGCGGTTCTCGCCGTTCAAGCCGGACAGCGAGGTGTCCCGGCTGGACCGGGGTGAGCTCACCAGGGAGGAGCTCACCCCGGATCTCGTCGAGGTCCTGTCGCTGTGCGACTGGTACGAGCAGTCGACCGGCGGCGCGTTCACGGCGTCCGTGCCGGGGCGTGGACTCGACCCGTGCGCGGTCGTGAAGGGCTGGGCCGTGCAACGTGCGGCGGACCTGCTGCGCGAGGGCGGCGCCACGACGTTCTGCGTCAACGCGGGCGGTGACGTCGTCACCGCCGGCGAGCCCGAACCCGGAAAGCCTTGGCGCGTAGGCGTTCGGCATCCCGATCTCGCCGACCAGCTGAGCGTCGTGCTCGGCGTGCGCGACGGAGCCGTTGCCACGTCAGCGTTGTACGAACGCGGGCAGCACATTCTCGACGGCCGCACCGGGCAGCCCGTCACGGGAATTCTCTCGGTCACCGTTTTCTCCGACGACCTCGCGATCGCGGACACCACTGCCACAGCAGCGTTCGCGCTGGGCAGGGAGGGGATCGAGTGGGCGGCGGCGCAGGAGGACTGCGAGGTGTTCATCGTCGACGAAGATCGTCGGGTGCACTCCAGCCCTGGACTTCCCGTGCACGTCTGTTAACATGCTCGCCCAACGGAGCGTTGACTCCGGGGCACGTTCTTCGTTGATCAAGAGCTGGATCGGAGCTCGCGCTCGGGGCAAGTCCCGGCCTGCTGTCGACCAACTGCTCGTGCGAGAAGGCCTGCTGTGGCGCGAATTCGGGAGCGCACCACAGCAGGCCTTTTCTGTGTTTGTCGGCCGCTGCTCCGCAGACGGCGGCGAGTTCGCCGGGAAGCTGGTCGTCCGCCCGCCGCTTCGCCGTGATTGGGCTTCGCCGAATCACGACGAAGAGGCGAACGGACGACCAGCGCGAACTCGCTTACACGTAGCGGTCTTCGTTGAAGTCCAGGTTCACCGCGGACATGCCGAGGTCGCGGCCCATCGCGTCCAGCACGTCCACCATCTCCAACCCCATCAGCCAGTCGCGGGGCAGCGCCTCGGTGCCGTGCAACGCCCCGAGCACGTTGCCCGTCAACGCCGCCGTCGCGTCGCTGCCGCCGGAGTGGTTGGCGGCGGCGCGCATCGCGTCCACGAACTGCGCCGGCTTCGGGTGCGTCAGCACGGTGTAGACCGCGATCGCCAGCGCCTCCGGGCCGGTCCAGCCGCTGCCGAGCCGGTCGACGCGCACGGGTGCGGAACCGTCGTGCTCCTCGGCCAGCACCACGGCGCGCGTCAGCACGGTCGCGGTGTACGTGTCGTCGCGCAGCACGCGGCCGATCACCTGGTCGATCGCCTCGCGCAGCGGCCTGCCCTTCACGGCGAGCAGGTGCACCAGCAGCGCCAGCGCGCCGCCGGACACCCAGCCGCCGGTGCCGCCGTGCGTCAGGGCCGCGAAGCGGCAGCCGAGGTCGTACGCGATCGCCGCGGACGGTGCGAAGCCCGCCGGTGCGGTGCGCGTGACGCCGTTGCAGCCGGAGGACTCGTTGTGCGGGTTCTCCGGAGTGGACGGTGTCTCGGCGGCCAGAGCGCGCAGGCACGTGAGGCCCGGCGAGCGGCTCTCGTACAGCCGTTCGTCCGCGAGCAGGCCGGTCGAGCCGTGTTCCGGGGCCGGCTGCTGCTGCGTGACGAGCCAGCGCCGGTAGCTGTGCCAGACCATCTCCGACGGCTCCCACTCGCCGGTGCGTTTCCCGCGCACCCACGCGCGCAGGTAACCGTCGGCGGTGAAGAGGGTCAGCTGGGTGTCGTCCGTGAACAGCGCGGGCTTCGGGGGTCCCAGGACGCCCTCGGGACCGTGTTCGCGCTGGATGTCGGCCCAGCCGAGGTACTGCACGGGCGCACCGAGCGCATCACCGAGAGCGCCGCCGAGAAGGCACCCGGCGCCGCGGTCAACCACGGAGTTCCGATCTCGCGGCACGGGTGAACAGTAGCGTCCCGCGAATCTGAGCCGTACTTGTATCTGAGACTGCGACGCCCGCACCTTCTGAAGAGACGAGGTCAGCGCACCTGAGGAGGGGCATGCGGAGCAAAACCGGACTCGAGTTCGGCGTGCTCGGTCCACTCCAGGTGCTCGCGGACGGACGGCTCGTCCAGATGGGCCGTCGAGGCATGCGCGGACTGCTGGCGATGCTGGTCGTCGAGGCGAACCGACCCGTCTCGATCGACCAGATCGTCGACGCGCTGTGGACGGAGCAGCCTCCGGCCACCGCGCGGACGATCGTGCACGGCTACGTCTCGCGGTTGCGCAAGGTGCTGGAGGAGGCCGATCCCGCGGGCTCCGCGACGATCCGCACCACGCCGACCGGCTACGAGCTGACCGTCGACCCGTGGCGTCTCGACCTGCACCGCGCCCGGCAGCTCGTGGCGTCCTCCCGCGGCAAGCCCGCCGCCATCAGGGCGGGCTTGCTGCGCGAGGCGCTGGGACTGTGGCGGGGGCCGGTGCTCTCCGACGTGCCGGGCGACCCGATGACCTCGGACCTCGAAGAGCTGCGGCTGTCCGCGTTGGAGGAACGCATCGACGCCGAGCTCGAACTGGGCCGCCACCTGGAGCTGGTGGGCGAGCTGCGCGGGCTGTGCACCGAGTACCCGTTCCGGGAACGCCTGGTGGCCCACAGCATGCGCGCGCTCTACCGGTCCGGGCAGCGCGCCGACGCTCTCGAGGCGTACCAGCGGTTCCAGCGCCGCGCGGTGGACGAGCTGGGCATCGATCCGGGGCCGCAGCTGCGGGCGTTGCACGAGCAGGTGCTGCGCGACGACCCGTCGTTGAGCGTGATCGGGCCCGTCGAACGGCCGGTCGCGCCGCGCGCGGGGATCGTGGCGCCGGCGTTGCTGCCCGCGTCCGCGACCCGCCTGTTCGGCCGCGAGGACGACACCTCGTGGCTCGACGAGGTCGTCACCGCCAGGAACCTGCTGGCCACCGCGGTGGCCGTGCTGACCGGTGCGCCCGGTGTCGGCAAGAGCGCTCTCGCGATCACGTGGGGGCACGAGAACTCGGACATGTTCCCGCACGGCGTGCTGTTCGCGTCGCTCGGCGACACCGAGCCGGGCGAGGTGCTGACCCGGTTCCTGGTGGCGATGGGCGTGCCGGCGGACGGCGTGCCGGTCGGCGTCGAGGACCGCGTCGGGCTCTACCGCTCGCTGCTGCACCGCCGCCGCGTGCTCGTGGTGCTCGACGACGCGACTGCGTTCGACCAGGTCCAGCCCCTGCTGCCGCCCGGCTCCGGCTCGGTGGTGCTCGTGACCTCGCGGTCGCAGCTGGAACGGCTGGTCGTCACCAACAGCGCCCGCGTGCGCAAGCTCGGCCCGCTGGACGACGATTCGGCGCGTGCGCTGGTGGACGACGTGCTGGGCAAGCCGTTGTCCGACGAGGACCCGGCGGCCGCGCGGAAGCTCGCCGAGCTGTGCGGCGGGCTGCCGCTGGCGCTGCGGGTGGCCGCCGCGAAGCTCGTGATCAGTCCGGAGTGGACGGTCGAGGAGCTCGTGGGGGAGCTCGCCGACGACGGGCAGCGGATGCGCGGCCTCGACCTGCCGGAGGCGGGACTGGGGGTGTCGCGGGCACTGGACCTGTCGACCCGCGACCTGCCCTCCGAGCTCGGCGAGGTCTTCCAGTCCGTCGGCATGGCGCCCGGCCGGTGGATGTCGCCGCACGCCGTCGCCGCGCTGACCCGCACCCGCGTCGAGTCGGCGCGCTCGCGGCTGGCCCAGCTCGTCGGGGTGAACCTGCTGGTCGAACCGTGGCCGGACGGCTTCACCATGCACGAGCTGGTGCGCCTGTACGTGCGCGGCGCGGGCCGGGCGGACCTGGACTCGTTGCGGCGCCTGGTGAACTACTACCTCGTCGCGTGCGACCACGTCCGCCGGGCCATCCGGCCGGTGCGGGACGGGCTGGACTTCGCCCTGGGGGACAACGGTTCCACCGCGTTGCCGGAGTTCGGTGACCCGATCGACTGGTTCGACCAGGAGTGGCCCAACATCGTCGCGGTCGTGCACGCGGCGGCGGAAAGGGGCCTGCACGACCAGGTGTGGCAGCTCGTGAGGCTGCTGCACCACTACGCGACCGCGCGCGCACTCACCGGCGAGTGGGTGGCGTTGGTCGGGTTCGGCCTGGCCGCGGCCGAGGTGACGGGGAGCCGCCTCGGACAGGTCCTGATGCTGGACACGACCTACACGACGAACGCCCGGCTGGGACGCGCCGTCCTGCTGCCGGACGCCCGTCGGGCGCACCGGCTCGCGACCGAGCTGGGCGAGCGCCAGTACCTGGTGCTGACGCTCGCCCAGCTCGCCGACGTCCTGTTCCGGTTGGAGCTGCACGACGAGGCGCTGCTGCACTTCTGGGAGTCCGTGCAGCTCGCGCAGCAGTCCGGTGACGTGGTCGGCGAGGCCCACGGGCTCAACAACGTGGCGCAGGTCGAACAGGCCCGCGGACACGTGGAAGTGGCGCTGCGGCACCAGTCCCACGCCGTCGACGTCTACCGGCGCTCCGGGGACGACCTCGCGTTGATGCGCGGCCTCGCCAACCTCGCCGAGCTGCACCTGCAGGCCGGCGCGCTGGACCGGGCGGAGGCACTGGCCCGCCAGGTCGTCGACCAGGCCTCGGTGGCCGAGGTGACGTACCTGGAGGGGTTCGGGCGGCACGTTCTCGGCGGCGTGTTGCTCCGGCGGGCGGAACGGGTTGCTGCGGCAGCGGAATTGACGGAGGCGTTGCGCCTGTACGCGCAGGTCAACTCGGCGCGCGCGGTCGAGGTGCGGACCCTTCTGGACTCGCTCTCGTCCGAGGTTTAGCGCGCGTTTAGTCGACTGGTCCCAAAGCATGGGATGTTGGACGAGCAGGCTGCCGAGTGGGGGATTGCCGAGGGGGCAAGGCGTCTGCTTTGAAGAAGGCCCGACCGGCACTCGGGGGAGAATGCCGGTCGGGCCTTCGCCTTTTACTGGAAGTTCTCTTCGGCGCAACGCGCGAGTGGTAGCAACTCCGGCCGTTTCGGCGCGAGGCCGTCCCCCATCGACTCGCCCCGGAGCGTGCGGCCGATCCACGGCACCACGTACTCGCGGGCCCACTTCAGGTCCGCCTTGCGCTGGGTGACCCAGTCCGCCTCCTCGAGCGCGGGCCACGGCGCGTTCCACGAGTGGTCGTCGGTCAGGCCGAGCACCTCGGCGGCCTTGAGGGCGACCCGCTGGTGGCCCTCCGGCGAGAGGTGCAGCCTGTCCTCGCTCCACGCGCGACGGTCGTGCAGCGCGTGCATCGACCACAGGTCGACCATGCGGCAGTGGTAGCGCTCGGCGATCGACCACAGGTGCGCGTTGTAGATGGCGACCTTGCCGCGCAGGCTCCTGAGCAGCGGTGTCGCCTTGGTGTCGAAGCCGGTGAAGATCACGACGTCGGCCCCGGCCGCCCTGAGGTCGGCCACCGCCACCTCGTACACCTCGGCCAGCGCGTCCGGGTCGCTGTTCGGCAGCATGATGTCGTTGCCGCCACCGCAGAACGTCACCAGGTCCGGCTTGAGCGAGATCGCGAGCGGCACCTGGTCGTCGATGATCTCCTGCAGCATCTTGCCGCGGATCGCGAAGTTGGCGTACCGGAACTCGGGTGCCTGCCGGGCGATCATGCCCGCCAGCCGGTCCGCCCAGCCGACGTAGGTGTCTCCCGGGCCGGGATCGTCCATGCCTTCGGTGAAGCTGTCCCCCAGGGACACGAGACTGTTCCAACGCAGCACAACATCCCCCTTCTTCCGTGCGACGTACCTTGCTCCTCGCCGGCGGGCTCCCGTCCGGAGGCGACTAGTTAGCATGCACAATCAACCGGTGGTTACGCCACCGTCGGTTACGGCATCGTAGGTTTTGTCGCAGTGGGTGACGATTCTTTTACCACTCGATCGAGGGAAGCTTGAGGGGATTCCAGGGGATTCGTCTCAATGCCTCGCTAACTTCTGCCGGGTGCGTTCTGGTTTGCCGCTTCCGTTCCTTTCGCTCGGTGTAGCGCTTCTCACAGTCGGCGCCCTGGCCGCGGTCGTCCTGAGCGGACCGGTGTCGTCCGGGTCCGCGCCGGAATCCGGTGCGCCCGACGCCGCCCAGGTCGGGGGCGACCAGCCGCCGATGGAGTTCAGCCCCGAACCGACCGGCCGGTCCGCGGTCAGGCCGACCCCGCCCGTGAGGCCGTCGGTGCCGCCGTCGGGCGGGCCGGTCGCGGTCACCCCGCCGCCCCACTCGAACCCCGTCGTCACCCCGGAGGCCGCAGCGTCCCCGGAAAGCGTCGCCGCGACGACCGTGGTCCCCTCGGGCGCGGTGCCGGCGGTCTCGTCCGCCGCTCTGCCGATCGAACCCTCGTCCCTGCCCGCCACGTGAAAGACCCCCGCAGCGTCCTCGGCACGTGAGGTCGCTGCGGGGGTCGCCGGGCCTTTCCGAGGGGGACGCCGCCGCCGGTTCCACCCCTCGGAAAGGGTTGGGGCCACTGCTCGGGACGCCGCCGCCTGTCTGCCCCGAGCAGTGGGGATTGGGACCGTCTCAGGGGGTACCGCCGCCGATTCACCCCCTGAGACGGGGTCTTCGGGTCAGCCGGCGGCCACGTCCAGCGCGGCCGCCGGCACCTGTTCGCTGTACGCCGAGCGCAGCCTCAGCTCCGCGCCCGGCGAGGCCCCGATGTGGTCGAGGCCCAGAAGAGCCGCGCCCACCACGGGGGGCACGTCGACCAGGCGGACCTGGGCGAGCGGCGCGGCTTCGAGGATCTGCTGCCGGACGGGGCCGACCACGACCTCGCCGGTGTTGGTGAGGACCCCGCCGCCCAGCACCACGTCCACGGGCTCGTCCATCAGGTCGAGCTTGCGCATCGAGACCGTGGCGAGCAGGACGATCTCCTCGACGAGGCGGTCGACCTGTTGCAGCGCAACGGCATCACCCTGCGCGGCCACCTCGAAGACCAACGGGCAGAGCGCGTGCGGGTCCAGTTCGAGCTCCTCGAAGTGGATCTTCTCCACGACGTCGAAGATCGAGTTCTCGCCGTAGTGCTTCAGCAGCGCGGGCAGCAGCAGCGTCGGCTTGCCCCGGCCGTCCTCCGCGCGCACCGCGTGCCACAGGGCGTCGTTGCCGAGCTGGCCACCGCCACCCCAGTCACCCGAGATCGCGCCCAGCGCGGGGAACCGGTGCGTCCGGCCGTCGCGCGCCACGCCCACCGCGTTGATCCCCGCGCCGCAGACGACCGCCACACCCCCAGCGGCGGCGGTACCAGCCCTCAGCAGCGCGAACGTGTCGTTGCCGACGAACGTCGTCCTCGACCAGCCCCGCTCGGAGATCGCCCGCGTCAGGTCCTCCTCCTCGCGGGGCAGGTCGGCCCCCGCGAGGTAGGCGGACGTGTGCGCGGCGATCGGCTCGTCGGGGGACAGTCCCGCCTGAGCCGCGGCCTCGCGTGCCAGTGCCTCGAACACGTCGAGTCCGCGCTTCATGCCCACGGTCTGCGGCGGCGCACCGGGCCCGCGCACCTGCGCGAGCACCTTGCCGTCCGCGTCCACCAGGAGCACCGCGGTCTTGCTGTTCCCGCCGTCGATGGCGAGCACCCGGTCGGTCATCGTTGTCAGTTTCCCTTCACCCACGGCAGCAGATCGCGGTTCTGCGCGATCAGCTCGTCGGCCAGCCGGTCCGCGATCGCGTGCTGCCCGATGAGCGGGTGGGCGAGCAGCGCGTTCGCCACCCGGTCCCGGCCACCGTGCTTCGCGGCTTCCAGCGCCAGGTACTCGTACGCGGTGACGTGCGAGATCAGGCCGGAGATGGACGGTTCCACGGGGCGGATCGGCAACGGCCGTCCGCCATTTCCGTCCACAGTGGACGAGACTTCGACCACGGCGTCGTCGGGCAGGAAGGGCAGCGAGCCGTTGTTCTGCACGTTCACCACGTGCTTCTCGGCGCCTTCGCCCCCGGTCAGCGCGTGCACGAGCTGCACGGCCGCCTCGGAGTAGTACGCGCCACCGCGCTGTCCGAGCTGCTCCGGCTTCGTCACGACCGACGGGTCGCCGTAGATGTCGAGCAGTTCCTTCTCGACCGCCGCGACGACCTCCGCGCGAGGCGGCTCGTTGAGCTGCTTCTGCACGACGGCGTCGTGGTTGTAGAAGTAGTTCAGGTAGTACGACGGCACCATGTTCAGGCGCCGCATCAGGCCGCCGTCGATGCCGATGTGCTCCGCCAGGCCCTCGACGTGGTCCTCGAGCAGTTCCGGCAGCCGGTCCACGCCGTCCACGTACACGCCGCGTTCCCACGTGAGGTGGTTCAGGCCGACGTGTTCCAGCTCCACAGTGGACGGATCGACGCCGAGCAGCGCGGAGGTCCAGCGCTGGAACGTGATCGCCACGTTGCACAGCCCGATCGCCTTGTGGCCCTCCTGCAGGAGCGCCCGCGTCACGATGCCGACCGGGTTCGTGAAGTTGACGATCCACGTGTCGGGCCCGGCGAGCCTGCGCACCTTCTCGGCGATGTCCAGGACCACCGGCACGGTCCGCAGGGCCTTGGCGAGGCCTCCCGCGCCGGTGGTCTCCTGGCCGACGCACCCGCAGGTCAGCGGGAACGTCTCGTCCGAGGCGCGCGCCTTCTGGCCGCCCACCCGCAGCTGGAGCAGGACGGCGGACGCGCCTTCGACGCCCTCTTCGAGCGACGAGGTGGTGCGCACCTTCGCCGGGTGTCCCGCGTGCTCCAGCAGGCGCTGGCTGAACGGGCCGACGAGGGAGAGGCGGTGCTGGTCCGGGTCGACGAGGACGATCTCGTCCACCGCCAGGCTGGTGCGACGGCCGGCGATGCCGTCGATCAGCTCCGGTGTGTAGGTGGACCCGCCACCGACGACCGTGAGTTTCATGAGAAGTCCTTCGAAAAGACCCCGTCCGGCGAGGCGGGGAGGAACTGTTTGATACCGTCTGAACGGTGAACGCGCAGGTGAAGCGGGCGTTTCGGTACCGCTTCTATCCGACTGAGGCGCAGGCGGCGGAGCTGTCGCGTACGTTCGGATGTGTCCGCAAGGTCTACAACCTGGCGTTGCAGGAACGAATCGACGCGTGGACGCAGCGCGGTGAACGGGTCGGTTACGACGCCACCTCGGCGTTGCTGACCGCGTGGAAACGCACCGAGGAGCTGGCGTTCCTCAAAGAGGTGTCGGCGGTGCCGCTGCAGCAAACGCTGCGGCATCTGCAGGCCGCCTTCACCCACTTCTTCGCCAAGCGCGCGCGGCATCCGAGGTTCAAGTCGCGCAAGAGGTCGCGCGCCAGCGCCGAGTACACGCGCTCGGGCTTCCGCTGGCGCGACGGTGAGCTGATGCTGGCCAAGATGGCCGAGCCGCTGGACGTCCGCTGGTCGCGGCCGCTGCCGGACGGCGCAGTGCCCTCGACGGTGACCGTGTCGCGGGACGCGGCCGGACGCTGGTTCGTGTCCCTGCTGTGCGAGGACCCCAGCGTGACGCCCCTGCCCGCGGTGGACTCCGCGGTTGGGATCGACGTCGGCATCGATCACCTGCTGGTGCTGTCGACCGGTGAGAAGATCTGCAATCCGCAGCACGAGCGCCGGGACCGGGCGGCGCTGGTCCGGGCCCAACGAGCCTTGTGCCGCAAGCAGAAGGACAGTGTCAACCGGGCCAGGGCACGTGTCAGGGTCGCCCGCGTGCACGCCCGGATCGCCGATCGTCGTTCGGACTTCCTGCACAAGATCACCACTCGGCTCGTGCGTGAGAACCAAACGCTCGTGATCGAGGACCTGGCCGTGTCCAACATGGTTCGCAACCGGAACCTGGCTCGCGCCATCAGCGACGCGGGCTGGCGACAGTTCCGGCAGTTGCTGGAGTACAAGGCCGGCTGGTACGGACGGCAAGTGATCGCGGTCGATCGCTTCTTCCCGTCGTCCAAGTTGTGCTCGGCCTGCGGTGCGCTCGTCGCGACGATGCCGCTCCACGTGCGCACGTGGACCTGTGACTGCGGCACGACCCACGATCGGGACGTGAACGCGGCACGCAACATCCTGGCCGCCGGGCTGGCGGTGACAGTCTGTGGAGCTGGTGTAAGTCCTCAACGGAACACTCCGGGCGGGCGGTCGGCGATGAAGCAGAAACCCTGCGGCGCGAGCCTTGGGACTCTCCTCGTGCACGAGCGAGAGAAAGTCAACCTTTGACTCCCGTGAACGTAATGCCCTTGACGAAGGACTTCTGGGCGAAGACGAAGAGGACGACGGCCGGGATCATCGTCAGGAACGTCACCGCCATCGACGAGTTCCACTGCACGATGTGCATGCCCTTGAACGTCGCCAGGGCCAGCGACAACGTCCACTGGTCCTTCACCTCGCCCGTGTAGAGCAACGGCCCGAAGTAGTCGTTCCAGGTGAAGAGGAAGCAGAACAGCGCGGTCGCCGCGATGCCCGGCTTCGCCATCGGCACGATGATCCGCACCAGGGCCTGGAACTCCGAGCAGCCGTCCACCCGCGCGGCGTCCACGTAGGACTGCGGGATGGTCAGCATGAACTGGCGCAGCAGGAAGATGCTGAACGCGTCGAACAGGAAGTACGGCGCGATGAGCGGGACCAGTGAGCCGGTCAGGCCCAGCGACGACCACGTGTCGTACAGCGGCACGGCGACGACCTGCGGCGGCAGCATCATGGCGCCGATGACGAGGATGAATGCCACGTTCCGGCCCCGCCACTTGAGCTTCGCGAGCGCGTAGGCCGCCGGGATCGACGAGATCAGCATGCCCAGCGTCGCGAGCAGCGAGTACGTGAGGCTGTTGACCAGGTACTGGAAGAGCGGTGCCTTGTCGAAGACCTCGACGAAGTTCTCCCAGTGCCACTCGCGCGGCCACAGGTCCGCGGTGAACGCCTGGTTGTCCGACATCACCGCGGTGAGGAAGACGAACACAACGGGCGTGGCGAACATCAGGCCGAGCGCGAGGCCGATCGCGTGCGTCGCCACCCAGTTCAGGAAGCTGCCCGTGGAACGCTTCCGGCGCGGCTGCTCCGGTTCCGCGGGGACGTCGACCGGTGGTTTGGTCAGCGTGGCGGTCATGCTCCCGGACCCCCTTCCTCAGCCGTGGAGTTCTTGCGCATCCGCTGGACCAGGACGATGGTCACGGCGAACGAGATGACGAACAGGACCGTGGCCATGGCGGCCGCGTAGCCCATGTCGAAGTAGCGGAACCCTTGCGTGTACAGGTAGACCGGGAACGTCAGCGTGGAGTTGTCCGGAAAACCGAGGTACTTGGTCGATCCCGTCGCGTCCGCCGCTCCCGAGCCGGCCGACCCCGCGACGACCGCCTGCGTGAAGAGCTGCAACGCGAGGATCACCGAGTTCACGATGCCGAAGAGCAGCACCGGGGAGATCGTCGGCAGCGTGACGTGCCACCAGCGCCGGATCGCGCCGGCGCCGTCGAGCTCGGCGGCCTCGTACTGCTCCTGCGGCACGTCGAGGATCGCGGCGAGAATGATGATCATCAGGTCGCCGGAGATCCACAGCATGATCGCGGTGATGCCGGGCTTGGCCCAGGCCGGGTCGGAGAAGAACAGCGGTGCGTCGACGCCGAACCAGCCGAGGAACGTGTCGAGCGGGCCGCCGTTGGGGCGCATCACCATGAAGAACACGAGTGTCGCGGCCACCGGCGGTGCCAGTGAGGGCAGGTAGCAGAGCGTGCGGATCAACCCGACGCCCGTCTTGAGGCGAGCGATGACCGATGCCACGCCCAGCGCGAACACGGTCCGCGCGATCGTCAGCACCACGACGAACCAGAGCGTGTTCGTGATCGCCTTGATCAGCAAGGGATCCTTGAACATGAACGCGTAGTTGTCGAGCCCCGTGAACTCCGGTGCGTTGATCAGGTCGTACTTCGTGAAGCTGAAGACGACCGTGGCGATCAACGGGTACACGAAGAACAGGACGAAGCCGATGATGGCCGGGGCCATGAACCCGAGCACGGCGAGGCGGTGGCGGGCACGTGCCCGCCCCCTGCCGGGGGCGGGACGGGCGCCGAGCGTGGCGGTCATCTGACGAATCCCTACTTGCCGCTCTTGGCGATCTGGTCGTCGATGTTCTTGTCGACTTCCTTGAGGCCTGCCGCCAGGTCCGGGACCTTGCCGGACTGGTAGGAGACCGAGAAGTCGGTGACGGCCTTGATGTGCGCGTCACCGATGGGGGTGACCGGGTTGCCCTTGAGCTTGTCGCTCTTGGCGAGGTCGATGAACGTCTTGAACTGCTCGTCCACCTCGAGCTTCGGGCTCTCCATGGCGGCCTTGGTGCTCGGGACGTTCTTGATGGCGTTGGACAGGTCGACGATCGTGTCGGTGTCGAACGTCAGGTGCTTGATCAGCTCCCACGCGGCGCCGGGGTTCTTGGCACCCTTGGGAATGCCCATGATCGTGCCGGTGGTGAACGCCGTGCCGTAGGCGACGTCCTTCGCCGTCGGGAACGGGGCGGTGCCGAACTTGATCTGCGGTGCCTGCGCCTTGAGGAACGCGGTGCGGTACTCACCGTCGATCATGATCGCGATCTTGCCCTGGTGGAACGCGTGGTCGGCCGAGTACTCCTGGCCGAGGCCCGCGCGGAACCGCTCGAGCGCGTCGTAGCCGTAGAAGTCGACGAGCTTCTTCTGGAACGTCAGCATCTCGGTGAAGCCGGGGGAGCCGGCGAGGTTGGACTTGCCGTCCTTCTCCCACACACCACCGAACGTCGGCGCGAGGATGGTCGGGCGGTTGGCGTAGAAGCCCATCGTGGGCAGGTAACCCGCGACCTCGATGTCCCCGTTCGGCGCCTTCTTGGTCGCCTTCACGGCCGCGTCGTAGAGCTCGTCGAGCGTCTTCGGCGGGTTCGCGATGCCCGCGTTCGCGAGCAGGTCCTTGTTGTAGTACATGGCGTACACGTCGGTGAGCATGGGCATCGCGCAGCGGTTGCCCTTGTACTCGGTGTACTCCTGGACCGCGGGGGAGAGCTGGTTCAGGTCGACCTTGTCGCGGTCGATGTAGGCCTTCAGAGGCTGGAACGCGCCGGAGGAGCAGAACTGGCCGATGTTGTCGGTCGTGAACGACAGCGCGACGTCCGGCGTGTTGCCGGACCGGATGCCCGCGGTGATCTTGTCGTCGTCCTGCGAGCCCTCGTGCTTGATCTCGATGTTCGGGAACTTCTTGTTGAACGTCTTGAGGGCCTTGGTGACCTCTTCGAGCTCGCGGTCGGAGTAGTTGCTCCAGACCGTGAGGGTGAGCTTGTCGTCCTTGCCAGGAGCAGCTGCGGCACCGGTGTCGGCGCCACCACCCTTGCCCGCCGCACATGCGGTGAGGGTCAGCGCTGCGGCGACACAGAGCAAAGCAGCACGGGTGTGCTTGCGCATGTGCACTCCTTCTCGATCAACGTGGGGACCCGGCGACCACTGGGCCGCGGAATGGAGCCGTGGTGGCTGCCGGCAGGCCGAACACCTGTTCACGCGCCACGGCCAGGGCCGAGTGCAGTGCGCCGCTGCGCACCGGTTTCCCGGTCACCAAAGCCAGTTGGACAGGTGTTCTCGGCACCACCAGTTGCCGCAGTTCCGCGGCAACGAGGTCGTTCAGCGTGGTTCCGCCCGCCTGCGCGATGTCGCCGGACAGGAGGATGAGTTCCGGGTCGAGCACCGCGACGACGCTGGCCACGCCCGTGGCGATGCGCCTGGCGAGATCGCCCATGAACTCGCGGCCCGCCGGCCCCGCGGCCAACGCCTTGCGCACGGCCCCGTGGCCGTTGCGCGCGGCGAGCCCGTGGGCCCGGGCGAGCTTGCAGATCGACGTGTTGCTGAGCAGCTCGCCGAACGTGCCGCCGGAGCGGTCCGTGTCGGTGTCGGCCGCCGCGCGGTCGGGGATCATCAGCCCGTCGATCTCGCCCGCGCCCCCGGAAGCGCCGCGCAGCAGCGATCCGTTGACGACGACGGCGGCACCGACGAGGTCGGCGGGCCAGATGACGACGAAGTCGTTCACCTCGGTGGCCCGCCCGGCGACCATCTCCTCCAGCGCGACGAGGTTGACGTCGTTCTCGACGCTCACCGACGTCGCGAGCCGCTCCCGCAACCGGCCGGGCACGTCGAACCCGCTCCAGCCGGGCAGGTGGGGCGCGTAGCCGAGCTCGCCGGTCACGGGGTTCACCGCTCCCGGACAGCCCACCACGACGTGCAGCAACCGGTCGGCGCTCAGACCCGCTTGCCCGCAGGCCTTGCCGACCGCGCTGACGAACGCCTCCAGCACGCCGTGCTTCGCGGGCATCGGCGCCTTGTGCTCGGTGAGCACGGCACCGGAGATGTCCGCGATGGCGATGTCGACCGTCTCGGGGGTGAGATCGACAGCCGCGACGTGCGCCAGCGCCCCGTTGACCGACCACAGCTGAGCCCGAGGCCCCCGCCCACCGCCACGCAGCCCGTTGCGGACCACGGTGTCGGCGAATTCGAGGCGCGTGAGCAGCTGCGCGGTCGCCGGCTTCGAAAGACCGATCAGGCCTTCCAACTCCGACCTGGTCAGCGGCCCGTTGCGCAGCAGAGCCTCGATGGCTGCGCGGTCGTTGATCTCCCGCAGCAGTCGTGGGCTTCCGGCACGCATTAGGTCCGCTCCTGTCTGTTAACTTTCCAGACGATTTCGTGGAGACGGTAGTGACCTGGTTCACCGGGGTCAATCCCCGATACGGGTCCGTTACCTGAGTTAGGTTCGCCTAAGGCACCCTGGAACCATGACCGACGTGCGCCAGGAGTCGCTCGCATCACTGCTCGGAGGCCGAGGCGGCGCCCTCGACGCCTCCCTGCCGCCACTGGCGTTCGTGGCGGGGTGGCTGCTGTGGGGCCATTCGATCGGCGCGGGTGCCGTGGCGGCTGTGGTGTGCGGCTTCGTGATCGGCATCGTGCGTTTCGTGCGGGGTGACAAGCCTCGTGCGGTCCTGCTGTCCGTCCTGCTGGTGGTGGCCGCCGCTCTGGTGGCGCTCTACACCGGGCGGGTCGAGGACTTCTTCCTGATCCAGCTGCTGTCGAACGTGGCTTCTGCTTTGGCGTGGGCCGGGTCCATCGCGGTGCGGTGGCCGTTCCTCGGGCTGGTCGTGGGGACGCTGTTGGGGCAGAAGACTCGGTGGCGGCGGGATCCTGCGTTGTTGCGCGCCTACTCCGTGGCGTCTTGGGCTTGGGTGGGGCAGTACGTGTTGCGGGTGGCTGTGTTCACGCCTTTGTGGCTGGATGCACAGGTGTTTTGGCTGGCCACGTTGCGGGTGGCGTTGTCTTGGCCGTTGCAGATCGTGTGCATCTTGGTGTCGGGGTGGTTGCTTCGGCGGGCTTTGCCTGCTGGGCACCCCGGGTTCCGGCACCCGCAGGTGCCGGAGTCTGCCTCTTAGGTCAGCGCTTCTTCCGCTTCTTGCCGGAGCCGGGCACCGTGCCGGTCTTGGGCGGAGGCGGCGGTGGTTCCGGGAAGGCCTCGATGAAGTCCTGGGTCTTCATGGCGTCGAAGAAGGACCGGATCACGAAGCGGTTCAGCAGGTACAGGAACACGATCGAGCCGATTCCGAGCGTCGCGACCCAGATGGGGTCGATGACGCCGTTGAACACCTTGAACTGCCTCTGCATGCGTTCGGATCCGGTGAGCAGTGACAGGTAGGTCCCGCAGAGCATGAACAGCGGCGCCAGCAGGAAGGCTCCGATGACTCCCAACACATAGGGCCGCCTGTCAGTGGCGTACCGCCTGCCGCCGCGCGGCTGCTCGTCGTCGTATCGGGACACGCCGGCGCTGCGGCACCAGTCGTCGAATGCCGGCTGTTCCTGGTCGGGTTCGACTCCCGCAGATCTCGCCTCCACCGCCGCCAGCACGGTGCGGCCGGTCCGTGTGGTCACCGGAACGAGAAGCTCGCGCGCCGTGCCGATGACGTGCAGTGCCGGACCCGGCCGGATGTCGTACTGCCGGGAGTCCGGCTCCCTTCCTCCCGAGAACAGGAACACCGTGCAGGTCATCTCCTGCTCGACCTCGACCAGCTCGATGGAGCGCAACGCCGTCCACGGGATGGCGGCGACGTCGCGCGAGCGCTTGCGCCGCGAAGCGAGGCTGTCCAGGACGAGGCGGTCGGCCCGGACGCACAGCCTCGCCTTCAGATCCCGGACGGGAAAGGGGATCTCCAGCTTCGACGTGATCAGGCCGGGTGTGACGGGGCGTGTCGTGACGAGACGCACGGCCTCGCCCAGCGCCCAGCACAGAACGACCAGTCCCAGCCAAATGACGAGCGCGACGGGCTTGCCCCGGTCGCCCGCGAGCTGCGCGGATTCGAGGAACGCGGCGAACAGGCCGGTCACCGACGCCCAGCGGGACCAGACCGGCCACATCGTCACGCGTCGCCAGTGCCACCAGAGGCCTACGAGGACGATTCCCCACAGCAGCGTGCCGACTGCGGCGACTTCGCCGATTCCGAGCGCCTCAACCGACTTCCTCGCGGCGAGTGACTTCTCCCATTCGGACAGCCGAGCGGCGGTGACGACGGGCACCGCGGCCGCCAGGAAGATCAGCAACAACCCGCTCGCCCTGCGAACGAACAATTCGGTCACAGGTCGCCTTCCAAGCGCTTGAACGCCTTCGGCTGTTCCAGGTTCGTGCGCTGGCCCTCCCAGTACTCGCGCCAGGCCTCGTCCTTGTCGTTCTGCTTGACCTCGGCATCCGCTTCGCGGTGCGTCTGGTCGCTCCACTCCTGAACGACCGCGTTTCCGAGGACCTTGGGGTAGTTCGGCACCGAGAACGGCATCTCGTGGCCGAAGATCTTGGGGCTCAGCTCCCGTTCGAGCACGTCAGAGGCGTCTTTCAAGCGCGGGTCGCCGGTGCCCATGCGGTCGCGGAGGTTGTCGGCGCGGGTGTTGACAAGGTCGTCGATGACCTTCTTCTTGTCGCCCATCAACTCCTCGCCCCGCTCGCCGACTTCTCTCAACCGCTTGGCGTCATCGGCGTCCAGCTTGCCGGCCTCGGCCTTCTTGGCGAGGTGCAGAGCCTTGTTGGCGTGTTTTGCGGCGTCACGGTTGTAGTCGGTAACGGTCTTCTTCAAGTTCTTCGTCGTGCCTTTGAGCATGTCGCGCGAGTTCTTGGCTTCGTCCGACACCTTCTCGAGCTGTTTGACGACTTTGCTGACCTTCTTGGCGTTCTTACCCGCCGTGATCGCGCCTTGCGCAACGGTGTCGGCGATGAACGCCGCCTCGGATGCGCCGAAGGTGACCGGTGCCAAGGCGGTGGCGGCGGCGAACTTGATGATCGCGTTCGAGATGAAGGTCGCGATGGCATCCCGGATCGCGCCGCGGACCACGCCCACCGCGGATGCGGCGACGGTCATCGCCTGAGCGGCGGAGGTGGCATGACTGGCGCCCCCTGCCACGACGTTCGAGAAGTCCTGCACGGCCCTGCGGTAGCCGTCGATCGCAGGACCCTGCGCTCCGGACAGCGCACCGAGAGTGCTCGTGTACTTGTCCGCGGTCTCCTGCATGCGTTTGGCGATGTTCGTCCACGTCTCGGCGATGGCGTTGACCGCGTCCGGGTCACCCGCCACGATGTCGAGCGCTTCCTTGATGAACGCGATGTGCTCGATCAACCAGCCGATCCCAGCCGACAGCAGACTGCCGAGCGGGTTCGTCACGAACCCGAGCAGGTCCATGCCGAAGCCGGCCGCATCACCCAAGACGGCGGTCCAGTCACCCTTGATGCCGTCGTAGACCAGGTTCGCGGAGCTGCTGAAGATGCCCGCCGCGTCCCAAGCCTGAGTCGGGCTGTCGAAGTTGGAGAAGACCTCCACCCCGTCGCTCTCGGGCTCTCTGGTCGCGTTGAGCGGGTTCAGCTCACCGATGTTCTTCGGGCCGGGCTCGCTCACGACTGACCCCCGTCCAGACCATGGCGGAGCTTCTGGAACATCTGAACAGCGGCTTCTTCCTGGTCGGCATAGGTCTTGCACATGTCGGCGAACCGCTGGACCAACACGTCCCCCGCCTCCTTGACGGCGTCGACGTACTCGCTGGCGTCTCCTGTCCACTGGTTCATCAGCAGCGCGAAGGGCTGACCAGCGAGGCCCCAGGCCTCGAAGTTCCCGACGTTGTCGGCCCCCGCAGCCTTGGCGTCCGGGAGTCCGCTGATGAGCGCCTGCAGCTCTCGTCGGTGGACGTCGAGGATTTGGAGGTCGATGTGGAAGCCCGACATCACCAGCCACCTTCCTTCTTGAACACGCTGCGCTGGTCGAAGTCCGTGTCGTCGTCCTCGACGGGACGCCGGGCCGGACGCGGCGGAGGCGGTGGCTGGGTGGCGGCCGCGTCCTGCTGTTCCTCGTTCACCACGAACTGGCGTGGTGCGGTGGGTTCGGGTTCGTCCGGGACGTCGATCGGCGGGATCTGGGACTGGACGAACTGCATGGCCTCGCTGTTGTCGCCGATGAGCGGCGCCATGATCGTGGTGATCTGGCCTACGGCCTGGGCTTGGGCGCGTTTGGCCGTGGACAGGACGAGCGCCGCCAGGCGGTCCTTGGGCATCTCGTCGGCCTTCGTGCCGAACGACAGGCTGAGCAGCGCACCCCCTGCGCTGACGCTCACCGTCACGGCGCCGTCCGAGCTGGTGGCGGCGCCGGTCAGGTTCGCGATTTGAGCCTTGGCCTCTTCGGCCTGTTCCAGTAGCGCGGCGGTGCGCTGTTCGTAGTCCTCGATGAGCTGGTTCGGATCGGTCATGCGGGCCCCCTTGCACGTGCGTTAGGGGGACGCTACCGAGAGTTACCGCGTTTTGCCCGGGAAACGGGTGAAGCGCAGGAACGCTGACCAGGCTTCGGTGGAGAGTGGGAGGTGGGTCGTCGGCGCCTTGCTGTCGCGGATGCCGATGCCGTGGCCGACCTCGACGCAGTTGTTGCCGCCGCCGCTGAAGCTGCTCTTGCGCCAGGTGGTCATTGGAGACCCTCCAAGATGTTGTCGATCACCGCCCTCGATTCTTCCTCAGTCAGGGCGATTGCCGCGAGAGAGTTCAGGATCTCCTCGTGGATCTTGATGGTGTCCGGGTCGTCGAAGAACAGGCAGTAGTTCACGCTTTCGGCGTAGACGACCGGCGGGTACTTCGGGAACTTCATCATCCGGAAATCGCCGGCCGTGCCCGCGTGCATTCCTGCTGAGCGCGGAATGATCCGGATGCTGATGTACTTCCGCACCGACATCCGCAGCAGGTGGGCGAGTTGCTCCCGCCACACCTCCAGGCCGCCGACCTGGAGCCACAGCGCCTGCTCGTGCACGAAGAACGTGAACTTGCGGCCTGGTTCGAGGATGTTCGCCCGCGCGGCTCTGGCTGCGGCGACCTTCGGGACGTTCTCCGTCTCCACCGAGGGGGCGTGCTCGGTGACGACGTACCCGTATTCAGGTGTTTGCAGCAGGCCCGGCACGAGGATCATCGACCAGTCGATGATCTCCTCAGCGTCTCGTTCCTGGTCGATCAGCGTGCGCACCTGGTCCGGCAGGCCGTCGTCGGGCATCTGGAGCCACGCCTTGCCCGATTCCCGGAACAGGTCGAGCAGGTACTCGCGTTCCTCGACGGTGGCCTGGCAGTAGGCGAGCAGGATCTGGACCTCGACCTCGGACACGCCGCCCTTGCCGAGGGTCATGTCGGAGAGTTTGGCTTCCTGCCAGCCGAGGCGTTCGGCGAGCTGGCGGTGGGTCAGCCCGGTACGGGCGATGATCGTGCGAACGCCCGCACCGAACTCCCGCCCCGCCACGCTGGACGATCTTTTGGGCATGCGGGAAAGCTAGGGCTGGCAACTCATTTCGCGCCATTGTTTCCAGCCGAATGTGCCTGAAGGTAGGACGCATGGAGCGGCTCCATGCTGCGGACGATCTTGCCGGTGGCAGTGCGCGGAAGAGTGTCCATCACGTGGATGTGTTGCGGGAGCTTGAATTCCGCCAGCCTTTCCGTGCACCACTCGGTCAAGGCATCAGCGGTGAGTGCCGAACTCGACGTGCCCACGTAGGCGCGGATTTCCGATGGGCCCAGCGCCACGGCCTCGGTCACCAGCGGGTGTCCACGTAGGACGTGTTCCACCTCGGTCAGGTCGACCTTGTTGCCGCGCACCACGACGAGCGAGTCGGCGCGGCCCAGCAGGCGGAGTTCGCCGGACGGCGTGAACTCGCCGCGGTCGCCTGTGCGGAACCAGCCGCCGGAGTAGCGCGACGGGTCGTCCGAGGACAGGTAGGGCGTTTCCGGCAGGGCCACTTCCACCAGGCCGTCGCGCACTCGGGCGGTGATCCCCGGCATCAGCGGGCCTACCGACGGGCGGACGGTGCCGCCGACGGCCATGGTCAGGGCGCCGGTTTCGGTGGTGCCGAAGCACTCACCCACCGGGAAGCCGTACTCGGTGAGGAAACGGGAGGCCACCTCCTGCGGCATCAGCTCGCCGCCGGCGAACGCGCCCCGTGCGGAACTCAGGGCGGAACGGTCCGGGGAGTAGGCCAGGAGGTCGAAGTGGAACGGCAGGCCGGTGATGAAGTCGACCTCGAAGGCACGGGCCTGGCGCTGGACGTCCGAGGCGGCGGGTGATGCGGCGAAGACGAGGTGCACGCCTGCTGCCAGGGAATGCAGCAGGCCTCCGATCAGGCCGAAGCTGTGGGCCGGGGAGTTCAGGAGCAGCAGGCGTTCGCCGGAGCGGGGCACGCCCTCGCACGCCTCGAAGCGCGCCACCTCGTCGACCAGGGACGAGGTGCTGCGGCCGATCACCTTGGAGCGGCCGGTCGAGCCGGAGCTGAACTGCACCAGGCGGTGCGCGGACGAGGCGGGGGCGCCGTCGACCGGGGAGACCACCAGGCCGTACCGCTCCTGGAAACCCCGGGCCACCTCGCCGCTCGGGTGCACGAGGAACTGTGGGCGGGTCAACGCGTGCAGGGCGTGGGCCTCGGCGGGGCGCAGGCGGTGGTCGATCGAGATCACCTGTGCGCCGAGGGTCCAGAGTGCGAGGACGGCCTCCAGGTGGCTGAAGCTCGGGGGCACCTGGACGGCTACCGTGCTGCCTTCGCCGATGCCGACGGCCTCGAAACGGGCGGCGTGCGCTGAGACGTCCGCGCGCAGCAGGCCGTGCGTGACTGTGTTGCGGTGGCTGAAGATCGGGGTGGAGTCGTCGTGGCGGTGCAGGAGGCCGCTGATGAAAGCGCGCATGTCAGGACTCCTTGCAGAACTCGCCGATCGGCAGGCCCACGTGCCGTTGTTCGGAGGCGATGTGGCCCAGGAGTTCGTCGCCGGGGCGGAGTTCGGTCACGTTCAGCACCTTGCCGCCGGGGCCGAGGACGCGGACGTGCCAGTCGTCCTGGACCATCAGGTCGACCACGACGCCTTCCGGTGAGCGGGCGGTGATCGTGAGCATCGGGCGGGACTCGAGCTTGGCGCGGCCGACGGTGAGTTCGCGGGTGCGGCCGTCGGCGTTGACGGCGAGGACCTTGCTGCCGGACCGCAGTTCGGACAGGTAGTTCGTGCGGTTCGCCGGGCCGAGGACGTACGAGTGCAGGGCGCCCGCGTTGACGCGGAACGGGCGCGTCGGCATGTACGGCAACGGATGCGTCTCGCTGCAGCACAGCACGAAGCCCGAGGAGAACGAACCCACCAGGATGCCCTCGTCCTCGGCGAAGTGCGAGGCGGTGTCGACGCAGACGCGGTCGCCCAGTCCGTTGTGGGTCAACGACTCCACAGTCAGCGTGGTCAGGCTCAACGGCGGGGACGACACCTCCAGCAGTCGCGCCAGCTTGAACACCTCGGTCGCGTCGGCGGGGGCCATCAGGACGCCGTCCGAGCCGTGTTCCAGGCATTCCAGGACGATCGCGGCCTCGACCAGGTCGTGCACGACGGTGATCAGCTTGCCCGGAGCGCCGTCCGCCGCCGCGATCACGATCTCCAGCGGGATCTTGGTCGGGTCGGTGAAGTGCACGACGGTGTGGTCGAGCCGTTCCGCCGCGGCGCAGGCGAGCTTCAAGGTGCGGTCGTCGCTGACCGTCACGAACGCCGAACGCGACGGCAGCCGGTCGAGCCGGTCCTGGTCGTCCACCGGCGTGATCACCAGGTGCGGGCTGTCGAGCGGGGAGTCCACCAGCAGCACTCGGGTGATCGTCGGCGGGAGGCCGTCGAGGAGTGCGGGATCGTCCGCGACGACTCCGGCGACACGGCTGTGCACGGCCGCGTCGACCACGGCGGTGCGGTGCGCTTCCGGGACGGTCCTGAGGTCGATCCAGGCGAACTTCACCGGTTCTCCAAAGCTGTCAGTGCGTGGATGAGGCTTGCGTCGGTGGGGGCGTGCACGATCGACGCCAGTTCGGCGACCAGCGGCAGCGGCGCGGGGGAGGTGAAGACCCGGCGGCCGACGGCGAGGCCCGCGCAGCCGGCGGCCATCGCGGAACGCGCGTGGCCGGCCAGGCTGGTCGTGGAGGCCGGGCCCCCTGCCACCACAACGGGAACCGGGCAGCTTGCGACGACGTCCGCCATGTCCTCCGGGGTGTGCGCGAGGTTCGTCTTGACGATGTCCGCGCCCAGGTCGGCCGCGATGTTGACGACGTGCGCGAGCAGCGCGGGGTCGCGGGGATCGCCGACGCGCGGGCCGCGGGCGTAGGCCATCACGACCAGCGGGACGTTCCAGGAGTCGCACGCCGCCGCGACCGTGCCGAGGTCGGTGAGCTGGCGGGCCTCGGTGTCCGAGCCGATGTTGACGTGCACGCTCACCGCGTCGGCGCCGAGCCGCAACGCCTCGTCGACCTCGCCGACGAGCACCTTCGCGTTGGCGTCGGCCATGTGCGCCGTGCCCGCGCTGAGGTGGACGACCAGTCCGCACCCGCCGAGCACCGCCGGGTCCAGCATCCTCACGCGTCCTTTGTGGACGATGATGGCGTCGGCCCCGCCCAGCACGACGGACCGGATGAGGTCCTCCCACCGGTCGCGCGGTACCACCGGGCCGTCCGACACGCTGTGGTCCAACGGCACGAAGAGGTACCTGTCGTCGTGCGGACGGGAAAGGCGTCGCAGTCGCAACGCTTTCCTCATGGCGCTCACACCCCTGCGGTCGTTTGGTGGTCAACAGGAGCCTGGGGCAGGTCACGCGCGCAGCGGCAGGTGTGAGATGCCGATAACTCCCGAGTTATCGGCCTGATAGCGCAACCACGCCTACGACGGCCACGGAGCGTGATCTGGTGACACCCGCGTGGCCGATTTTGTGTCCCGTTCACTGCCCTAGGCTTCGTCAGTGCGAATGGAGCTGAGACATCTGCACGTGGTGCTCGCCGTGGCGCGTGCAGGGAGCATCAGCCGGGCGGCCTCCCAGCTGAAGATCGCGCAGGCCGGGCTGACCGCGCAGGTGCGCAGGATCGAGTCGAGTCTCGGCGGGCCGTTGTTCCTGCGCCGCACCGACGGCGTCGAGCTGACCGAACTCGGCCGCCACGTCGTGCTGCGGGCCCAGGACCTGGTCGAACGGTTCGACGACCTGCTCGTCACCTCGCACAAGCTGGCCGCCCGCGGCGACTCGGGCATCCGGCTGGGAGGCGTCACGGGCTCACCGACCGCGCTGCTCGTCGGGGTGGTGCGCGAGGTGCTGCCGAGCCTGCCGCAGACCACGCACGTCGAACGCGGCGGCGACACCGTGCTGGAACTGGTCCGCACGGGTGAGCTGGACCTGGCGCTGGTGGTGGAGTTCCCGCGCGCCCCGTTGCGGATCCCGGAGGCGGTCGGACTGCGCGGCGTCGTCACGGAACGCATGCTGGTCGGCGTGCCCGCCGGTCACCGGCTGTCCGGGCGCAGCGAGGTGCTGTTGTCCGAGCTCGCCGGCGAGGAGTGGGTCGTGCCGGACGAGAACCACGGCGGGCGCCTGAACCTCGAACTCGCCTGCGAGGCCGTCGGGTTCACGCCGCGGTGCGCGCACTTCGGCGCCGACCCGGTGGTGGCGGCCGACCTGGTGCGCTCGACCGGTGCCGTGGCGGGGTTCTTCCCCGGCCACGACCCGCCGGGCGTGCTGCTCAAGCCGATCATCGGCAACCCGGTGCACCGGCGGATCACGCTGGTGTGGAACGACGACGCGGCCAAGCACGTGGACGACGTGCACGCCGGGCTGGTGCGGGCCTACCACGAACGGACGCCGCACTCGGGCAGGCTGCTGGCGTCGTGACGAGCCGATCCCAGGACGTCAGGAACGGCTCGGCCTCGGCGCGTCCGGTCCCAGCACGTCCACGGCCGCCAGCCAGGCAGCGCCCGCCGCACCCTCCGTCGCCATGATCACCTGGGCGTTGCACCGGGTGAGCAGCTCCTGCTTCAGGTGCGTGCCGACGGGCGTCTTGATCAGGCTGCCCACCAGCACGATCGGCGAGGTGTCGGACGGCTCGCGGACCGCCGTGGCCGTGTCGGCGAGCAGGCGGGCGGCCGAGGCCACGATGGTCAGCGCGTCGGGATCACCGTGGTGGTAGGCGGAGCTGACCAGAGGAGCGAAGCGGGCCAGCGCGATGGGCGGCCGGTCGTTGACGGCGTTGATCAGCTGGCTGCGGTTGCGCACGCCCGCGGCGGTCAGCACGGCGGTGGCCAGGCCTTCCAGCGGTGCGTCGAGGTCCAGCAGCCGCAGGGTCGCGCGGACGGCCTCGCGGCCCAGCCAGAACGCCGAGCCGTCGTCGCCGATCAGCCAGCCGTAGCCGCCGGACTGGGCGACCATGCGGTGGCCCGCGATGCGGCCCGCGATGGAACCCGTGCCCGCTACCAGGACCGTGCCGTCCGGGGACGACGTGCCGGTGGCGAAGGCGGCCTCGCTGTCGGTGACCACGCGCATCGGGCAGTGCAGGCCCGCGCGTTCCCACGCCTCCTGGAACAGCGCCGCGACCGTCGGGTCCGCCAGTTTCGACGCCCCCGCCATGCCGAGGACGCCGGAGCGGACCTTGCGGGAGTCGAGGCCGTCCAGGGCTTCCGCCAGGGCCTCGCCGATGTGGCCCGCGGCGACGGAGGGCGGGTGCGAGTTGGGGTTCGCGCCGCCCGCCAGGCCCTGGCCCAGGCGGGCGCCGTCGAGATCGAGCACCAACGCCCTGGTCGACGTGCCGCCAGCGTCGAGTCCCACGACCAGATCCATAAGCGGAGTATGCCGAGAGACATCTGCCTTAGGCACGCCCAACCGGGTGTCACCTCACGAAAGCGCGGTTACCGCTTGCGTTGTGGTGGAACAACACCAACGATCCGGACGGAACCGGATCACCCGGACGAACCACAGTGGACAGTGCGGGAACGATCAAGCCGTAGTCGAAGGTCGCGCTGGGGGCGACGTCGACCAGGTCGTCCGGATCCGCGGGCCCGGTGTAACGGCTTTGCACGCCAACGGTGTAGGTGACCGGGCCGGATGGCAGCGCCGCGCGGGAGACCGGCAGCACCACGACGTCGCTGTCGAACAGGTTCGTGTCGGTCGATCCTTCGAAGCCGTTCAACGGCTGCTCGTCCACGACCTCGTCCGAGCCCGCCACGACGGTCCTGGCGAGCCAGACGTCGGCGGTCACGTCGCCCTCGGGACTGGTCGGCTTCACGGCGGTGGTCACGAAGTCCTTGCCGCCGACCGAGAAGCGCACCTCCGGCGCGGTGTTGCTGCCGAGGTTCGCCCAGGTGTCCCAGGTCGCGACGCCGAACGCCAGCAGGTCGTTCGTCGCCGTCGCACCCACGTACCTGAGGTCGCCGCCGCGGGCCGTGCGGTTGACGGCGCACTCGTCCTGCACGTCCGGACCGCAGTCGGGCAGCCGGTCGGAGCGCGCGCCGAGGGTCAGCACGGTCATCCGCGACTGGTAGCCCGGCTGGTCGAGGCCGCGTCCGGCGACCCTGCCACCGGCGAGCGACAGGCGCGACACCGGCTTCGGGGCCGCGTACAGGGGCACGTGCAGCGTCCGGTCGCCCGTGAACGTCACCAGGCCGGACGCCTCCGCCAGGAACTGGCGACCCTCGTCCAGCGAGACCGTCGGGTCGGGCGTCTTGCGCAACGCGGAGGGGTTCGAGATCCGCACCTTCACGGGCACCGACTCCGACCCGCCCGGCCGCAGCACGACGTACGGCTTGACGACCTGGACCGACACCCCGGGAACGGTGGTGATCGGCTCGTAGCCCGCGTTCAGGCGCACGGTCTGCGAACCCTTGTTGACCAGCCGCAACTCGCGGCGAACAGACGTCGGGCCGGCGGCCTCGACCGTGCCGAACGACGCGTCGCCCAGCACCAGCACGTCGGCCGACAGCGCGGCGAGTCCGTCCACCCGGCCGGCACCCACCCGCATCGGTGCCTCGCGCACTCCCGAGGCGTCCCGGACGACGCCGGACGCGGTGTTCACGAGCGCGGCCTTGACCTCGGCGACCGTCCACTCGGGATGGACCTCGCGCAACAACGCGGCGATGCCCGCGACGTGTGGTGACGCCATCGACGTGCCGCCCAGCGAGACGCCGGAGGACGCGGTCCCGGACGCCGCGGAGAAGATCGTGTCACCCGGCGCGGCCACCGCGATCGAAGACCGCGAGCGCGACGACGACGGCGTGATCGTGTCCGCGATCGACGGGTCGATGGACGGCACCGCGACCTTCAACGACGAGGTCAGGCGCACGGTCAGCGTCCCGGCCTCCAACGCCGGTCGCAGCTCGCGGGAGGCCGCCGCCGTCATCTGGAACGCCGGGATGTGGGCGTTCCCGGCGATCCCGGCCGCGAACACGGGCAGCGTGGTCGGCAGCAGCACGCCGGCCGCCCCGGCCTTCCAGGCGTTGTCCGTGCGGGCGCCCGACCCGCAGGCCCGCGTGGCGTCGCTGTCGTCCCACTCCAGCCAGACGACCTTGCCCGCCAGCGACTCCGGGATCGGCTGGCAACCGTCCACACCGGACGAGAGCCGCACGACGGGCCGTGTGAGGTCGAAGTCGTCCTTGAAGTTCTGGCTGTACTGCCCGGCCAGCTTCCTGCCGCCGACCTCAAGGCCGTCCAGCATCGAGAACGAGTCGCGGCTGTTCGCCACCGAGATCGCCTCGGGCGAGTTGCCGGGCGACCCGGACACGTCGTAGAAGTCACCGCCGTTGCCGGCCGCCGCGACCACGACGACGCCGTGCTCGACGAGCTTGCGCACGAACAGCGAGTCGGGGTCGTCCGGGGCACCGAAGTCGCTGCCCAGCGACAGGTTGACCACGTCGAGCCTGTCGGAGAAGTCGCCGTCGCCGTTGGGGTCGAGCGCCCAGTCCAGCGCCTTCGCGGTCAGGTTCGTGCCGCCCTCGCAGCCGAACACCTTCAGCGCGTACAGCGACGCGAGAGGGGCGGTCCCCGGTCCGATCTTGAGAGCGTCGAGGTCGACCGACGAGTACGGGCCGCGGTAGGTCGAGCCGTCCGCGTTGACGCCGTACCCGGCCGCGGTGCCCGCGACGTGCGTGCCGTGGCCCTGGCAGTCCACAGGGTCGGCGTCCGGCTCCGGGATCGCCCCGGTCGTGCCGGTGTAGTCGTCGCCCGCGAAGTCGTAGCCGCCGACGACCTTGGCGTTCGGGAAGGTGCCGCCGCCGAAGTCCGCGTGCCGGTAGTCGATGCCGGTGTCGATCACGCCGACCCGCACGCCCTCGCCGAAGCGGCCGAGCGACTTCCACACCTCGGACGTCCGGGTGAGCCGGACGGCGTGCGCGTTGGTGAGCTTCTTGGGGACCATCCGGTGGACAGCCCGGACCTCGGGCATGCGCGACAGCGCCGCCAGCCGGGACCGGTCCGCCGACAGCACGACGCCGGGCACCGCGTTGCTCGTTCGGGCGACTTCCCGGCCACCGGACCGCGACACGACCCGGGAGGCGTGCTCCGAGGTCCTGTCACGGGCGGACCGGGCTTGCGCCGAGCTGCCCGAATCGACCGCAGCGGCCGAGGTCAGCTCGACGAAGACGGTGACGTCCTCTCTCGGCCCGACCGGCGCTAGCAGTGCGCCCACCAGGAGAGACGTGGTCAACAGATGCATGTCCAACTCCTCCTATTCATCGGACGACTTCACGCCAAGCCCTAGACGCAGGTGGTCTCGCGGGGCTATACATCCGATGTATTTCGTGCGTGTGAGCAGAGGAGGAACGGCCGTGCAGTTCTTGCGCCTGGGGCCGGTCGGCGATGAGCGTCCTGCGGTCAGGACCGACGACGGGATCACGTACGACCTCCTGCCGATCACCCCGGACATCGACGGGTCGTTCCTCGCGAACGACGGCGTGGCGCGCGTGCGGGCCGCCCTCGACGCCGGTGAGCTGGAGGTCCTGGACACCGCGGACCTGCGCGTCGGGCCTCCGCTCGCGCATCCGGGCAAGATCATCTGCATCGGCCTCAACTACCGCGACCACGCGGAGGAGACCGGCGCCGACATCCCCGGTGAGCCGGTGGTGTTCCTCAAGACGCCGGACACGATCATCGGCCCGTACGACCAGGTGCTCGTCCCGCGCCGGTCCGTGAAGACCGACTGGGAGGTCGAGCTCGGCGTCGTCATCGGGCGCACGGCTCGTTACCTCGAGTCCGAAGAGGACGCTCTGGAGTGCGTCGGCGCGTACGTGCTCTCGCACGACGTCTCCGAGCGCGAGTTCCAGATCGAGCGCGGCGGCACGTGGGACAAGGGCAAGAACTGCGAGACGTTCAACCCTCTCGGTCCCTTCCTCGTACCCGCCGGCGAGATCGCCGACCCGCAGAACCTCGACATGCGGCTCTGGGTGAACGGCGAGATCAGGCAGAACTCGTCCACCAAGAACATGATCTTCCCGATCGCCGAGATCGTGCGCTACCTCAGCCACTTCCTTGTCCTTCGACCGGGTGACGTCATCAACACGGGTACACCCGCTGGGGTGGCGCTCGGGCAGCCGGAGCCGAAGCCGTACCTGCGCGCCGGCGACGTGGTCGAGCTCGAGATCGAGGGCCTCGGCAGGCAGCGGCAGATCCTCGGGCAGGCGTGATGCCGAAGATCACCGCACTGGACGTCCTCGACATCCGGTTCCCCACCTCGCGCGAGCTCGACGGTTCCGACGCGATGAACCCGGACCCGGACTACTCGGCCGCGTACGTCGTGCTGAGGACCGACGACGGGCCCGAGGGCCACGGGCTCGCGTTCACCATCGGCCGCGGCAACGACGTGCAGGCCGCCGCCATCAGGGCGCTGGCGCCGCACCTCGTCGGCAAGGACGTGCCGGAGGACGCGAAAGCCCTGGCGGAGCTGTACTTCGAGCTGATCGGCGACTCGCAGCTGCGCTGGCTCGGCCCGGAGAAGGGCGTCGCGCACATGGCGATCGGCGCCGTCGTCAACGCGGCCTGGGACCTCGCCGCCCGGCGCGCCGGGTTACCTGTCTGGCGGTTCCTCGCCCGGATGTCACCCGAGGACGTCGTCAGCCTCGTCGACTTCCGGTACCTCAGCGACGCGCTGACGCCGGACGAGGCGTTGCGGATCCTGCGCGAGGTCGAGCCCGGCAAGGCCGAACGCGCGGAAGCCGTGACCCGCGACGGCTATCCGGCCTACACGACGTCGCCGGGCTGGCTCGGCTACTCCGACGAGAAGCTCGCCGGACTGGCGCGGCAGGCCCTCGCCGACGGCTTCGACATGATCAAGCTCAAGGTCGGCGGCAGCCTCGACGACGACGTCCGGCGGATGAAGCTCGCCCGCGAGGTCGTCGGTGACGAGGTGCGGGTGGCCGTGGACGCGAACCAGCGCTGGGACGTCGACACGGCCGTGCGCTGGATGCAGGAGCTCGCGCCCTACCAGCCGTACTGGATCGAGGAGCCCACCTCGCCGGACGACGTGCTGGCGCACCGCGCGATCGGCGACGCGCTGGCCCCGATCCGGATCGCCACCGGCGAGCACGTGCAGAACCGCGTCGTGTTCAAGCAGCTCCTGCAGGCCGGCGCGATCGACGTGCTGCAGCTCGACGCCTGCCGGGTCGCGGGCGTGAACGAGAACATCGCGATTCTCCTGCTGGCGAAGAAGTTCGGCGTCCCGGTGTGCCCGCACGCCGGTGGTGTGGGCCTGTGCGAGCTGGTCAGGCACCTGTCGTTCTTCGACTACGTCGCCGTCTCCGGCGAGATCGGCGACCGCGTGATCGAGTGGGTCGACCACCTGCACGAGCACTTCCTGGACCCGGCCGTGGTCGAGCGCGGCCGCTACCTGGCCCCGGCCGAACCGGGCTTCTCCGCCCAGCTGAAGGACCGGACGCTGGTCGAGTACGTCTACCCGGGAGGTCCTGTGTGGACGGAGCTGGAGGGCGGCCGTGAGTGACTTCGAGGGACTCGTCGCCGTCGTCACGGGTGGCGCGTCCGGCATCGGCCTGGCCACCGCGGCCCTGCTGGCGAGCCGCGGTGCCACGGCCGTCGCGCTCGACCTCCAGCCCGAGGTGGAGGAACCGCTCGTCGGGATCCGCACGGACGTGTCCGACGACGAGAGCGTCAAGGCCGCGATCGACGAGGTCGTCGAGCGGTTCGGACGGCTCGACGTCGTGGTGAACAACGCGGGCATCGGTGCCCAGGGCGACGTGCTGGCCAACTCCGACGAGGAGTGGTCGAGGGTGCTCGACGTCAACGTGCTCGGCATGGTCCGCGTCTCCCGCGCCGCGCTGCCCCACCTGCGGAGGTCGCCGTCCGCGGCGATCGTCAACACCTGCTCGATCGCTGCCTGGGCCGGGCTCCCGCAGCGTGCTCTCTACTCGGCCAGCAAGGGCGCGGTGTACTCGCTGACCCTCGCCATGGCCGCCGACCACGTGCGCGAAGGCATTCGCGTCAACGCGGTCGCCCCCGGCACGGCGGACACCCCGTGGGTGGGCCGCCTGCTCGACTCGGCACCGGACCCGGAGGCCGAACGAGCCGCGCTGGAGGCGCGCCAGCCGCACGGCCGGCTCGTCTCCGCGGACGAGGTCGCGGGCGCCATCGCCTACCTGGCGAGCCCGCTCTCGGGTTCCACCGCCGGCACGATCCTCGCCGTGGACGGCGGCATGCACGGCCTGCGCTTGCGTCCCCAGCAGTGATGAAAGGCAACTCAACGATGAAGCGTCGCAACCTCACCGCCGCGGTGTGCCTCGCCCTCGCCGGTGCTCTGACACTGTCCGCCTGTGGTGGCGGGACCACCGGATCGGGAGCAGGCGGCGTCGGCCCGATCGGCGCCGACCACCCGCGTGCCGACACCGACTTCTGGAACTCCTACATCAAGTACTTCCCGGAGAAGGCCAAGGACCTCGGCGTCAACCTGCTGAACCCCACCAACTCCCAGAACAAGGTCGAGAACCTCGTCGCCAACGCCCAGTCGCTGCAGTCGCAGGGCGCCAAGGCGATCATCATGGCGCCGCAGGACACCGGCGCCATCGCGTCCACCCTGGACCGGCTGGAGAAGGCGAACATCCCCGTCGTCACCGTCGACACCCGTCCGGACAAGGGCAAGACCTACATGGTCGTGCGCGCGGACAACAAGGCGTACGGCGAGAAGGCCTGCAAGTTCCTCGGCGACAAGCTGGGCGGCAAGGGCAAGGTCGTCGAGTTCCAGGGCGCGCTGGCGTCGGTCAACGGCCGTGACCGCTCCGAGGCGTTCGCCGCCTGCATGAAGCAGAACTACCCCGGCATCACGGTGTTCGAGGAGCCGACGGACTGGGAGGGTCCGAAGGCGTCCGCGGCCCTGCAGACCCGCCTCAACCAGCACCCGGACATCAACGGCATCTACATGCAGGCCGGTGGCGCGTTCCTCACGCCGACGCTGCAGGTGTTGCGGCAGAAGAACCTCATCGTGCCGCCGACCGACCCGAAGCACATCTTCATCGTCTCCAACGACGGCATCCCGCAGGAGCTGGAGGCCATCCGCAAGGGCGAAATCGACGCGACCGTCTCGCAGCCGGCCGATCTCTACGCGCAGTGGGCGCTCTTCTACGCCAAGGCCGCGGTCGAGGGCAAGACGTTCCAGCCCGGCCCGACCGACCACGACTCCACCATCGTCGACACCGGCGGCGGCCGCCTGGAGGACCAGCTGCCCGCGCCGCTGATCACCAAGGAGAACGTCGACGACAAGGCGTTCTGGGGAAACCAGATCTGATGTCCGAGTTCGCGGCCGTCGCGCGAGGCGTGACGAAGAGGTTCGGGCAGACCCTCGCCCTGGACGACGTGGGCATCGAGGTCCGCGCCGGTGAGTCGCACGCGCTCGTCGGCCGCAACGGCGCCGGCAAGTCGACGCTGGTCTCGGTCCTCACCGGCATGCAGGTGCCGGACGCGGGCGAGGTGAGCTTCTTCGGCGAACCCGCGCCGCCCGTCGCCGACCGCTCGGCCTGGCGCCGGCACGTGGCCTGCGTCTACCAGAAGTCGACGGTCGTGCCGGAGCTGTCGGTCGCCGAGAACCTGTTCATCAACCGGC
Organism: Lentzea sp. HUAS12; assembly: GCF_024125735.1. Taxonomy (NCBI): domain Bacteria; kingdom Bacillati; phylum Actinomycetota; class Actinomycetes; order Pseudonocardiales; family Pseudonocardiaceae; genus Lentzea; species Lentzea sp. HUAS12. The sequence goes on along the minus strand of NZ_CP099738.1, from coordinate 6,559,867 downwards.
AGGACCTCGGCGGCGGCCTGATCAACTGGAAGAGGCTGCGCCTGCAGGCGGCGGAGTTGCTGGAGACCTACGACGTGGCGGTGCGGCCGGACGCGCTGGTGTCCACGCTGACCGTCGAGCAACGCCAGCTCGTCGAGATCGCGCGGGCGCTGTCGATCGGCTCGCGGTTCGTCATCCTCGACGAACCGACCGCGCAGCTCGACGGCCCGGCGATCGAGCGGCTGTTCGACCGGATGAGGTCGTTGCAGGACAAGGGGGTGACGTTCCTGTTCATCTCCCACCACCTGCAGGAGGTCTACGAGGTCTGCCAGACGGTGACGGTCTACCGCGACGCGCGGCACGTCGTCACCGCGCCGGTCGCGGAGATGTCCAAGCCCGACCTGATCGAGGCGATGACCGGTGAGGCCGGAGGGCTGAACGTGCCTTCCGGGGACGACCGGCCGTCTTCTGCCGAGGAGGTGCTGACCGTGTCGTCGTTGAGCGGGGACCACTTCTCGGACATCTCGCTGGCGGCGACGCGCGGCGAGGTCATCGGGCTCGCGGGCAGCGCGTCGTCGGGCAAGCACGAGTTCGCGGAGACCGTCTACGGGCTGCGGAAGCCGGTTTCGGGTTCGATCGCCGTGGACGGTTCCGTGGTGCGCGGCGGTGACGTTCCGGCTGCTTTGAAAGCCGGAATCGGCTGTGTGCCAAGGGATCGGCACCACCAGGGGCTCGTGCTCGACCTGTCGATCGCGGAGAACGCGACGATGAGCACGGCCGGCGGGTTCGTGTGGCCGTCGGCGCAACGGGCGGCCGGCAGCACCGCGATCGCCTCCTACGACGTGAAGGCCGCCGGGCCGGACCAGCCCGTCTCGGACCTGTCCGGCGGCAACCAGCAGAAGGTCGTGATGGCACGGGCCCTGGCCGGTGACCCGTCCGTGCTGGTGCTGATCAACCCGACCGCGGGTGTCGACGTGAAGTCCAAGGAGTCGCTGCTCGGGGTCGTCGACGCGCAGGCGCGTCGGGGCAAGGCCGCGATCGTCGTCTCCGACGAGCTCGACGACCTGCGGGTGTGCGACCGCGTGCTGGTGCTGTTCCACGGCCGGGTCGTGCGGGAGTTCGGCCGCGGCTGGCGTGACCAGGAACTGATCTCGGCGATTGAGGGAATGGAATGACCAAGGCCATCACACCGCCGGTCCCGGCACCGGCCGCGCCCGAGAAGCAGAAGTTCCGGCTGGCGCGCTACCAGGACCTCGCGCTGGTCCCGGTGATCATCCTGTTGCTGGTGATCGGGGCGGTCCTGTCGCCGATCTTCCTCACGCCCGCGAACCTCATCGCCGTGCTGACCCAGCAGAGCGAGCTGTCGTTGCTGGTGCTGGGCCAGGCGATGATCCTCATCGTCGGCAAGATGGACCTGTCGCTCGAGTCGACGGTCGGTCTCGCACCCGCGCTGGCCGTCGCGTTGATCATCCCGGCGTCGGCCGGCGGTCTCGACGTCGGTCTCGCGGCCTGGCTCGCGTTGCCGTTGTGCATCCTGATCGGCATCGCGATCGGTGGCCTGAACGGGTTCCTGATCCTCAAGGTCGGGTTGTCCGGGTTCATGGTGACGCTGGGCATGCTGACGATGCTGCGCGGTCTGCAGCTCGCGATCACCGAGGGCAAGTCGCTGATCGACGTGCCGGAGTCGTTCCTGTACCTGGGTTCCACGACGTGGCTCGGGCTGCCGGCGGCGGTGTGGATCTGCATCGTCTGTTACGCCGCGGGCATCTTCGTGCTGAAGTACCTGCGCGCCGGGCGGTCGTTGTACGCGATCGGCGGCAACTCCGAGGCGGCGCGGGCTGCGGGCATCCGGGTCGACCGGGTGGTGTGGACCGTGCTGATCATCGGCTCGGTGCTGGCGGTGGTCGCGGGCATCCTGATGACCGGACGGCTCGGGTCCGTCGCCGCCACGCAGGGCGAGGGCATGATCTTCCAGGTCTTCGCGGCCGCCGTGATCGGCGGCATCTCGTTGAACGGCGGCAAGGGCACGCTGTTCGGGGCGTTGTCCGGCGTGCTGATGCTGGGGCTGGTGGAGCAGATCCTGCGGTTGCAGGGTGTCTCCGGCTTCTACATCAAGGCGTCGTACGGTGCGGTGATCATCCTCGCGCTGATCGTGACGCGGTTCGCCACCGGGCAGAAGCAGGAGTGAGCGTTGGAGACCGTGGCGTTGCACACCCGGCTGCGCGAGGGGCGCGAGGCCGACTACGACCGCGTCCACGCGACGATTCCGACGGAGTTGGACGAGGCGTTGCGCGAGGCAGGCGTGCACTCCTGGCGGATCTGGCGTTCCGGGCGCGAGCTGTTCCACCTCGTCGAGGTCGACGACTACCGCGCGATGCGCGCACATCTGGCCTCGCACCCGGCCAACGTGCCGTGGCAGGCTCGGATGGCCGAACTGCTGGAGGTCTCCGACGACTACTCCGGCGCCGAACCGTCTGTGCGACTCGTGTGGGAGCTGCCGTGAAGGTCGCTGTTTCTCGTCTGGGCTTCGGCGGCGCGCCGATCGGCAACCTGTACCGGGCGATCTCCGACGAGGAGGCCGTCGGAGCGGTGGAAGCGGCCTGGCAGAGCGGTGTCCGGTACTTCGACACCGCGCCGCACTACGGCCTCGGGCTGTCGGAACGGCGGATCGGCGAAGCCCTCCGGGACAAGCCGCGCGACGAGTTCGTCCTCTCGACCAAGGTCGGGCGGGTGCTGGAGCCGTTCGACGGGGACGGGTTCGACGACGAGGGTTTCGTGGTGCCGCGGTCGTTCCGTCGTGTGCGGGACTACTCGGCCGATGGCGTGAAGCGGTCTCTTGAGTCCTCTTTGGAGCGACTCGGGACGGACCGGGTGGAGATCGTGTACATCCACGATCCGGACGACTTCTGGGACGAGGCCTTCGGCGAGGCCTACCCGGCGCTGGAGTCGTTGCGGTCGCAGGGTGTGGTGGGCGCGATCGGCGTCGGCATGAACCAGTGGGAGATGCCGGAGCGGTTCGTCCGCGAGACCGACGTCGACGTGGTGATGCTGGCCGGGCGGTACACGCTGCTGGAACAGCCTTCGCTGCCGTCGTTCCTGCCCGCGTGCGTGGAGCGCGGTGTGTCGGTGGTGGCGTGCGGGGTGTTCAACTCCGGGCTGCTGTCGAAGCCGGTCGTTCCCGCCGATGCCAAGTACAACTACGAGGACGCGCCCCCTTCGTTGATCGTGCGCGCCCGGGACATCGCCGCGGTCTGCGAACGGCACGGCGTGACGTTGCCCGAGGTGGCGATCCAGTTCGCGCTCGGCCACCCCGCCGTGGTGTCGGTGGTGATCGGGTCGCGCAACGCCGGGCAGATGACGGCGAACGCGGCCTCCTTCTCGGCTTCGATCCCTCCCGGGCTGTGGGAGGACCTGAAGTCGTCGGGGCTGCTGGGCGCGGAGGTGCCGACGCCGTGATCGTCGACGCGCACCACCACCTGTGGGACCTGTCCGTCCGCGACCAGGACTGGATCACCGATCCGCCGATGGGCGCGATCCGCCGGTCGTTCGCGGAGCCCGACTTCGTCGCGGCGGCACCGGAGGTCGCCACGTCCGTGCTGGTGCAGACGGTGTGCGTGCCGGAGGAGACGCCGGAGTTCCTCGCCGTGGCGGCTTCTTCGGACGTCGTCGGCGCGGTGGTGGGCTGGGTCGACCTGACGTCCGCGGGGGTGGGCGAGGCGTTGTCCGAGCTGGTCGACAGCCCTGACGGCTCGTGGCTGCGCGGGATCCGGCACCAGGTGCAGGGCGAGCCGGATCCGGAGTGGTTGTGCCGCAAGGACGTCCGGCACGGCCTCCAGCAGGTCGGCGCGCACGGGCTGGTGTACGAGCTGCTCACGTTACCGCGTCAACTGCCCGCCGCGCGCCGGACCGTGGCGGCGTTGCCGAACGTGGCTTTCGTGGTGGACCACTGCTCGAAGCCCGCGATCGGCACGGATCCGGGGGAGTGGGCTGAACTGGTTCGCTCGCTGGCGGCGCACGAAAACGTGACGTGCAAGCTGTCCGGCCTGGTCACCGAGGCCGACTGGACGTCGTGGAGCATCTCGGACCTGCGGCCGTACTTCGAGGTCGTGCTGGACGCGTTCGGGCCTTCGCGGCTCATGTTCGGCTCGGACTGGCCGGTCGTGCTGCTCGCGGCCACCTACGACGAATGGCTCGGGACCGCGCGGGAACTGGTGTCGGAACTGACGCCCGGCGAGCAGGCCGCGATCTTCGGGGACACCGCTCGCCGGATCTACGGGCTCTAGAACAGGGCCTTCAGCTCGTTGATCAGCTCGGGCGTGGCGCCCACGAGCGGCTCGCGGACCGGACCGGACGGCAGGCCGAGCAGGTTGAGTGCGGCCTTGACCGCGACGGCACCGGGCTCGCGGGTCATGATCGCGGTGATCACCGGCAGCAGCGCCTGGTGGCGGCGCAGCGCTTCCTTGTTGTCGCCCTCGTCGTAGGCGTCGAGCATCGCCTTGATCTCGTTGCCGACGACGTGACCGACGGTGCTGACCGTGCCGACGCCGCCGATCGAGTACAGCGGCAGGATCAGCTCGTCGTTGCCGGAGTAGTAGTCGAGGCCGGTTTCGGCGATCACGCGGGCGGTCGCGAGCAGGTCGACCTTGCAGTCCTTCACGCCGACGATCCGCGGGTGCTCCGACAGCCTGAGCAGCGTCTCGGTGTCGATCGCGGTGCCGGTGCGGCCGGGGATGTCGTAGAGCAGCGCCGGCAGCCCGGACGCGTTCGCCACCTGCCGGAAGTGGTTCTCGACGCCTTCCTGCGTGGGCTTGCTGTAGTACGGCGTCACGACGAGCAGGCCGTCGGCGCCGTTGGCCTCCGCCTGGTGGGCGAGCTCGATGGTGTGCCGCGTGGAGTTGGTGCCAACGCCCGCGAGGATCTGGGTGCGGTCGCCGACCGCTTCCTTCACGGCCTTGATGACCTGCGCCTTCTCGGCGTCGGTCGTGGTGGGCGCCTCGCCGGTCGTGCCGTTGACGACCAGCCCGTCCGCGCCGCCCTTGTCGACGAGGTGCGCCGCCAGCTCCTGCGCACCCTTGAGGTCCAGGTCACCGTCGGGGGTGAACGGGGTGACCATCGCTACCAGCACTCGTCCGAACATGACTCCAGCGTGGCTCCAGTTTTCGCGAAGTTCCAGTTAGAAGTTCTGCTCGGAACGTTAAGCTGAGCTTTGTGTTGGACGTACGGCGGCTTCGGCTGCTCCACGCTTTGTCGGTCCACGGCACGGTCACGGCCGCCGCCGAGGCCCTGCACGTGACCTCGCCCGCGGTCTCCCAGCAGCTCGCGGCCCTGGAACGCGAGGCCGGCGTCGCCCTGGTCGAACGGGACGGGCGTCGGTTGGCGTTGACGCGCGCCGGGCACGTGCTGGCCGCGCACACGCAACTGGTGCTGGACCAACTCGCCGCCGCCGAAGCCGACCTGGCGTCGTTGCGGACCTCGGTGTCCGGCGTGGTGCGCGTCGGGGCGTTCGTGTCGGTCGCCGCGTTGCTGCCGCGCGTGATCCAGGTGCTGCGGTCCGAGCACGGGTCCGATGTGGACCTGTTCGTGCACGAGATGGAACCGGAGGCGTCCCTGCCCGCGTTGCGGCGCGGGGACATCGACATCGCGGTCATCCACTCGTACAACATCATGCCGCGCTCGCTGCCGGAGTCGTGCGAGTCGTTCGAGCTGTTCGTGGAACCGGTGAACGTCGCCCTGCCGTTGTCGGATCCGTTGGTGCAGCAGGATTCCGTGGATCTTTCGGTGTTGGCGGACCGGCCGTGGATCATGCCGCGCACCGACGCTTCGTGCCACGAGCTGACGCAGCGGGCGTGTGGTGCTGCCGGGTTCGTGCCGCGGGCGCAGGCCTACTGCGACGACTTCGGGGTGATGTGCGGGCTGGTCGAGGCGGGTCTCGGGGTGGCGCTGGTGCCCTCGGTGGCTCGGCGGCCTGGGGTGGCGTTGCGGCCGTTGACGCAGCAGATCTTCCGGACTGTGTCAGCGGTGGTGCGGAACCGGGCGGACGGGCAGCCAGCCGTTCGGGTGGTCCTGGAACAGCTGCGCCAGGTCTAGGCGCGGTGAGAATCTCAGATTCCAGATCACGCCGATAACGTCTCATTCGTGTCCGAACCCACGTTCCGGCAGCGGCGCCTCGGCAGGGCCCTCCAGGCGCTGCGCGAGAGGGCGCGGCTCAGCCAGAAGGACATCGCCGAGCGGCTGCGCTACAACATCGCGAAGGTCAGCCGGATCGAGAACGGCTAGGTGCCGGACTACTCCGCGTTCGAGACGATGCTGGACGTGTACGGCGTGATCGCCGACGACCAGGAGCCGTACGTCGAGATGTGGCAGCTCGCGGACGAGAAGGCGTGGTGGCACCAGTACCGGCTGGAGGACCAGGGCTACATCAGCCTCGAACACGACGCCACGGTGATCAGGACGTTCGAGGCCAGTTACATCCCCGGCCTGGTGCAGACCAGGAAGTACATGCGTGCGCTGTTCGCCAGCGTGCGGGCGCCGCGGTCGAAGAGGTGGGTCGAGGATCAGGTCGCGATTCGAGGGCGCAGGCAGCAGCGCCTCCGTGGTGACCAACCGGTGGAGTACCACGCGATCATCACTGAGTCCGCGCTTCGGCATGCGGACCGCGAGCAGCTGCTGCACATCAACGAAGTGAGCGAGTTGCCCAACGTCACCCTGCAGGTCATCCTCGACTCGATCGGCCTGCACGAGGGGTACAACGGCTCATTCGCGTTGCTGGACTTCCCCTACCCCAGCGACCCTCGCGTGCTGTACGTCGAACACACCGAGGGATCGATCCACATCGAGGATCCGGCTCGGGTGAAGTCCGCTACCCTGACTTTCAAGCACCTCTCGAAGCTGGCGTTGACCCCGGAGGAGTCCGCCGCGTTGATCGAGAGGTTGGCTGCCGAGAGGTAGGGATCGACGTGTCCGTCGTGTGGCGTAAGGGCAGCCGCAGCAACAGCGGGGGAAACGGCAACTGCGTCGAGATTGCGCTGAACGGCGCCATCGCGCTGGTGCGGGACTCCAAGAATCAGGCTTCGACCATCGTCGTGCCCGGCTGGACCGGCTTCCTGGACGCCGTCAAGCGCGGCGACTTCGACTAAGCCAGGTCCGACAGCCACTGCTCGACGCCCGCCACGTGCACCGTGGACCAGCTGCGCGCGAGCTCCGGCTGGTGTGCGGCCAGCGCGTCCACGATGGCGCGGTGCTCGGCCACCGTGCGGTCCACGGCGTTCGACTGGGTGATGCCGCGCCAGATCCGCACCCGCACGGTGGGGCCGGCCAGGGTGTCGAGGAGCTGGGCCAGGTAGGCGTTGCCCGAGCACTCGGCGATGGCGCGGTGGAAGTCGAGGTCGTGCTCGACCAGCTCCTCGACGGACTTGGCGCTCTCGGCCGCGTCGCAGAGGGCGCGGAGCCTCACGATCTCGTCCGGTTCCACCCTTTGGGCGGCCATCGCGGCCGCCGCGGGCTCCAGGATGCGGCGTACTTGGAGGACCTCCAAGACGGAATCCTCGCCTCGGTGCAGGTCGAGCACGAAGGACAGAGCACCGAGCAGGTCGTCCGCGCGCAGTGACGAGACGTACGTGCCGTCGCCCTGGCGGACGTCGAGAACGCGCACCAGGGACAGCGCCTTGACGGCCTCGCGCAGCGAGTTGCGGGACAGTCCGAGGCGTTCTGCCAGGTCAGCCTCTCGCGGGAGGCGGTCGCCGGGCTTGAGTTCGCCCGAAACGATCATCTCCTTGACGCGCAGGATCGCATCGTCGGTGACTGCCACAGCACCCTCAACTCGTCGTAGACCTCGGATGTCTGGTGCCCAGTATGCGCCACAGATGGTCATCTTCGTGGCATGCCGGGCATTTCGGGCTTCATTCACCAAATGCTATGTGAGATGGTTATCTACTAACGACACGTGACGAGAACCGCAGTTGTGGCCATAATGGTCTGGACCATTCAAGGAGGGATCTTGGACGCCGTTGTCGCAGCACCGCGCGCATTGCTCGGTCGCACGATCGTCGGTCCTGCCTCGGTGCGGATCAGGGACGGCCGCATCGTCGAGGTGACCACCGGTGAAGCACCACCCGGCGCGGAGGTCCTGTCCGACGGCCTGCTGACGCCGGGCCTGGTCGACGTGCAGGTGAACGGCGCCGTCGGCGTCGACTTCGCCGAGGTGGACGCCCACGGGATGCGTTCCGTGGCCGAAGCTCTGCCGTCCACCGGTGTGACCCGGTTCTTGCCCACGTTGATCACCGCACCGGTCGACGTGGTCCTCAGGCAGGCCCGTGCCGTGCTCGCCGCCTCCGCCGCGCTGCCGGACGGGGTGGGTGCGCGGCCGCTGGGCGTGCACCTCGAAGGCCCCTTCCTGTCGCCCAAACGGGCAGGGGTGCACGACCCGTCGTTCATGGTCGAGCCTGGTCCGGACCAGATCTCGGCGCTGCTGGACGACGACCTGATCCGCCGCGCGCTGCGGATGGTGACGATGGCACCCGAGCAGCCGGGTGGTTTCGAAGCCGTTCGCAGGCTCGCCGAGGCCGGCGTGCTCGTCGCCGTCGGCCACTCGGACGCCACCGGCGAGCAGACGCGGGCCGCCGCGGACGCCGGTGCGCGGATGGTGACGCACCTGTTCAACGCCCAGAGGCCGTTGGGGCACCGCGAACCCGGTGTGCCCGGCGTGGCTCTGGTCGACGAGCGCTTCACCCTCGGTCTCATCGCGGACCTGGCCCACGTGGGCCCGGACGTGTGCCGCCTCGTGTTCAACGCGGCCGGTGCACGGGTCGCGCTGGTCACCGATGCCGTCGCCGCCGCGGGGATGCCGCCCGGCCGCTACCACCTCGGTGGCGCGGACGTGCTGCTCACCGAGGACGGCGTGCCGCGTTCGCCGGAGGGCACGATCGCCGGCTCGGCGCTGACGCTGGACCGCGCCGTGCGGAACATCGTCTCCGTCGGTGTGCCGGTGGCCGACGCCCTCGCCTCGGCGACGATCGTGCCCGCCGAGGTCATCGGCGAGTCCGGTCTCGGCCGCCTCGCGCCGGGTGCCGTCGCGGACCTCGTGTGGTGGGACGACGACCTGCGGCCCAAGAAGGTCTGGGTCGACGGCCGGGTCGTCTTCGACGCGGAGGTGCCCGTCGCACCGCCCGTCGCGGCCGGGTACGCCACCGCGGGCCAGTAGAACACCGAACGACCGAGAAGGGCGCCTCCCCGCGCGAACCGGGGGAGGCGCCCTTTTTTGGTGCGCCCGCAGCATTCAGAATCAATCCATTGCAACGCAACGTTGCGTTGAAAATCCAGACCGTTGCAACGATATTGCTGCTTTGAGGTGCATAAACAAGGCTTTCGTGCAACGAACCTGTTGGCCAGATTTGGAAACGCAACGTAGCGTTTCGCTCATCAGAAACACCGAGCCACAGGAGCCAGAGATGCAGACCTTCGCCACCCCCGTCCCCATCGCCACCGTGCTCGACATCCCCGCGGGCCGGGTCCAGTTCATCGCCGCCGACCGCACCGACACCTCCGTCGAGGTCCTCCCCGCCGACGCCTCCCGGGGCCGCGACGTGAAGGCCGCCGCGCAGGTCGAGGTCGACTTCACCGACGGCGTCCTGCGCATCACGTCCGAGGCCGGCGGCAAGGTCCTCGGCCCGTCCGGTGCCGTCGAGGTCACCGTCGGACTGCCCGCCGGATCGCGGGTCGAGGCCAAGGTCGCCGCAGCCGAGTTCCGCGGCGTCGGACGTCTCGGCGACATCGCGTTCGAGGCCGCGCAGAGCGACATCAAGATCGACGAGGCCGCCGACGTCCGCCTCACCACCCAGGCCGGTGACGTCACCGTGGGCCGCCTCAACGGATCCGCCGAGATCAGCACCCTCAAGGGCGACATCACCGTCGCCTCCGCGCGGTCCGCCTCGCTCGACGCCGGCACGTCCCACGGCCGCGTCACCAACTCGCTGCGCAACGACGGCACGGACGGCATCACCATCCGCGCCACCACGTCCTACGGCGACATCACCGCCCGCAGCCTCTGACCACCACCTCGAAACCGTTAGGAGCACGACGATGCAGAAGATCGCCCAGGAAATGGTCGACGCCGCTTTCACCGGTGTGGAGCTGCGCCTGCACGACGAATCCGGTGACAGCACCTGGAGGGCCGGGCGCAGTGAGATCGACGGGAACGCGGAACCCCCGCCGAACGGGCACGTGCGGATCGGCAGCAACACCAAGACGTTCGTCGCGGTCGCGGTGCTGCGGCTCGTGGCGGACGGCCTGGTCGAGCTCGACGGCCCGGTGGACGACCACCTGCCCGAGTTCGGGATCGACCGCCGGATCACGGTCCGGATGCTGCTCCAGCACACCAGCGGGCTGTTCAACCACACCGGCGAGTACTACGAGGACGGCACGGTCGCGCCGGGAATCCTCTGGCAGGGCAAGGAGTTCGTGGAAGCCCGGTTCCAGTCGCACAAGGCGGAGGACCTGGTGCGGTTCGCGCTGTCCAAGCCGGTGCGGTTCGAGCCGGGGACGGACTGGAGCTACGCCAACACCAACTACGTGATCGCCAGGCTGCTGGTCGAGAAGGTCACCGGCACGCCGATCGCCGAGGCGATGCGGAAGCTGGTCCTCGACCCGCTCGGGCTGAACGACACGTCGGTGCCGACCGGTCCGGAGATCGCCGAGCCCCACGCCCACGCCTACTACCGCTACGACGACGGCGGGGAGCGGATCGTCGACGTCACCCGCATCGACCCGTCCTGGGTCTCGAGCGGCGGCGACATGATCTCGACGACCGCGGACCTGGGGACGTTCATCCGGGCGCTCCTGCGCGGTGAGCTCCTGCCGGCACCGTTGCTCGCCGAGATGCTCGAACCGCACCCGAAGGTGCCGTACGGCCTGGGTGTGTTCGTGACGGAAACGGGCAGCGGCAAGGTGATCAGCCACAACGGCGGCGCGATCGGCCACGGCGCGCTGATGTACGCCACGGCCGACGGCGGCAAGTCCCTGACCGCCGCGTTGAACTACGTCGACGACGCGGACCTGTCGCTGGCGCAGGCGTTCCAGGAGATCACGGCGAAGCTCGTCGCAGAAGTGTTCGGCTGAGTCACCAGAGAAGAGCCCGCCTGGGGGGACCAGGCGGGCTCTTCCGGTGGTGCGGCTCAGAGCGTGCGGGTGACCTTGTTCAGGCCGCGCGGGCTGTCCGGGTCGCCACCGCGGGCCAGCGCCAGGCCGTAGGCCAGGCGTTGCACGGGCAGGATCTCCAGCACCGGCGCCACTTCCTCGGCCGTCTCCGGGATGCCGATCGACAGCGTCGCCCCGACCTTCTCCGAGGCCGAGCCGACCGCCACGACGTCCGCACCGCGCTGGTGCACCACGTCGAGGGCGTCACGCAGCGAGTCGCCGCCCTTGCCCAGCGACGTGATCGCCAGCACCGCGGTTTCGCCGTCGACGGCGGCGACCGGGCCGTGCAGCAGGTCGGCGCCGCTGTACGCGCGGGCCGCCAGGTAGGAGGTCTCGGCCAGCTTCAGCGACGCCTCCAGTGCCGTGGCGTAGGAGTAGCCGCGGCCGGTGGTCAGGACCCGGTCCACGAACCGGTAGCGGCGCACCGCCTCTTCCACGGTCGGAGCCGACGCGTCGAGCGTGACCTGGGCCAGCTCGCCGAGGTTGGCCGCCGCCTCGCCGTTGCCGCCGCGCACCGCGTCGACCAGCAGGTACAGGGCCAGCAACGTCGCCGAGTAGGTCTTGGTGGCGGCGACCGCGTGCTCGACGCCCGCCGAGACGTTCACCGAGAGCTCGGCGGCCGCGTTCAGGGGCGAGTCGGGCGTGTTCGTCACGGCCACGGTCAGCGCGCCGCGCCTGCGGTAGGAGGCGGTGACCTCCAGCAGGTCGGGGGAGCCGCCGGACTGCGACACCGTCACGAGCAGCACGTCGCGCAGGTCCGGCTCGGCGCCGTACAGGGTGGTGGTCGACGCGGAGACCAGGCCCGCCGGGAGCTCCAGCAGGACCTCGGTCAGGTACTTCGCGTAGATCGCGGCGTGGTCGCTCGAGCCGCGGGCCGCGAACAGCACGAAGCGCGGCGCGCGTTCGCGGATCACGGCGGCCACCTCGGCGATCGCCGAGCGCGACTCGTAGAGGGACGAGAAGATCGACGGCTGGGCGGCGATCTCCGCTGCCATGTGACGGCCTGGCGTGGTCATGTCGTGCCTTTCAGGATCAGCTCGGCCGCGGCTCGGAGGCTCACCCGAGAACCGCCGTGGGTGTCGATGCGGGCGACGCTGCCCAGGTCCGGACCTGGCACGCCGGTTTCGACGTGCACGACGTCCAGCTCCAGATTAGTTAAGTTTGTTACCAGTTGTCGAGCGCTCGTGTGGCGGTGCGCGTCCCGGGTCACGACCACAATCGTGCGGTCACCCGCGACTTCCGCAACTTCGGCCGCGGAGACGTCGCGCACGGCGATGATCTCCGCGCCCGGCAGCACCTCGTGCAGGTACGGGCCGAGGCCCCACGGGACGTCGCCGACCGCGATCGACGGGTCCACCACGAGGTCGACGACGACCGGGTTCGGACCGACACTAACCCGGCCGCGCACCTCGATGGCACGCCGAGCGGCTGTGAGACCGATCTCGGCGTCATGCGCGTCCACTGTGGACGGCGGCAGTCCGAGCGCCAGCGACCGCGCGGCCGCCTGCGTCAGCCGTTCCTCGGAGAGGTCACCGGACTTGACCGCCGCGACGATCGAGTCGATCAGCCACTGCAGATCGTCGTCGTCCAACGCGATCCCGCCGAGGCAGAGCGCGTCCACGCCGGCGGCCAGTGCGCGCACGGCGCCGTGGGCCAGGTCTCCGCCGACGGCCTTCATGTCCAGGCCGTCGGTGATCAGCGCGCCGGTGAAGCCGAGTTCGGTGCGCAGCAGGTCGATCGCGTGCTTGTTCAGCGTCACCGGCTGCGGACCCCACTCGGGGACCACGAGGTGGCCGGTCATGATCGAGCGGACGCCCGCGTTCACGGCCGCCCGGAACGGGACGAGCTCCACGGCCCGCAGCTGCTCCTCGGTGCGGGGGAGCACCGGCAGCTGCTCGTGCGAGTCCTCAGTGGACGCCCCGTGGCCCGGGAAGTGCTTGGCGCAGGCGGCGACGCCCACGGCCTGCAGTCCCTCGACCCACGCGGCGACGTGCCGGGCGGCGAGCACCGGGTCCGAGCCGAACGCGCGGACGCCGATGATCGGGTCGTCCAGCGTCAGCACCAGGTCCGCGGACGGCGCGAGGTTGAGCGAGATCCCGCACTTCGCGAGGCGGGACCCGATGGACGCGGCGACGGACCTCGTGAGGTCGAGGTCGTCCGCCGCGCCCAGGGCGTGGTTGCCCGGCACCTCGGAGCCGCGGCCCGCGTCGAGACGCGTGACGTCGCCGCCCTCCTCGTCGATGCCGATCACCGCGTCCGGGCGCACCGAACGCAGTTCGCCGCAGAGCGCGGTCACCTGGGCGTCGTCGACGACGTTGCGCCCGAAGAGCACAACGCCGCCGAGGCCGTCAGCGACCCGCCGCAGCAACCAGTCGGGGGCGGTCGTTCCGTGGAAACCGGGAAGCAGAACGGCAGCGGCCAACTGATCCACGCGTCATCCCTTCACGGCACCGGCGGTGACACCGGCGACCATCTTGCGCTGGACGATCAGGAAGAACACCAGCGCGGGCACGGTGAACAGGACGGACGCGGCCATCGCGCCACCCCAGTCGGTGCCGAACGCGGTCTGGAACCCGGACAGCCACACGGGCAGCGTCTCCAGGTCCTGGCTGCGGATCAGCACCTTGGCGAACAGGAACTCGTTCCACGCGGTGATGAACGCGAAGACCGAGGTCGCCACGAGACCCGGACCGAGCAGCGGCAGCGTCACCTTCTGGAACGCCTTCCACCGGCCGCACCCGTCGACCATCGCGGCCTCCTCGAGCTCGATCGGGATGCCGTTGACGAACCCGCGCAACGTCCACGCGCAGAACGGCAGCGTCACCGCGAAGTACACGAGGATCAGCGACGACAGGTGTTCGTAGAGCTGGAGGTCGCGCATCATCAGGAACATCGGGATCAGCAACGCCTCGAACGGCGCCATCTGCGCGACCAGCATCAGCAGCACGAAGCTCTTGCGGCCGCGGAACGCGAAGCGCGACATGGCGACCGCCGCCGTGATGCCGATGACGATCGCGGCCAGGACCGCGGTCAGCGTCACCAGGAGGCTGTTGCCGAGCGACGACAGGAAGCCCGGCTTCGTCCACGCGGTGACGAAGTTCGAGAACGTCACCGAGAACGGGACGAGGTCGTAGTCCGACGTGATCGTCGAGCCCTTGGGCTTCAACGCCGTCGTGATCATCCAGTACGTCGGGAAGAGGAAGAACAGAGCGAGTGCGAGACCAGCGACGTTGGCCGCCGACTTCTTGAGCATCAGATCTTCCCCTCCTCGGTCTGCAGGAGCTTCCGCAGGTACTGGAACGTGATCAGGCCCAGGATGACCATCATCAGCACGGAGATCGCGGCCGCGACGCCGAAGTGGCTCTTCGCGATGCCCTCCAGGTACTGCAGGACCGGCAGCGTCGTGCTCTGCCCGCTGGGACCGCCCTCGCGGAACACCCAGATCTGGGCGAAGACCTTGAAGTCCCACAGGGTCGAGAGGAACGTCACCATCATCAGCAGCGACTTGATCTCCGGCCACGTCACCGCGCGGAACGTCTGCCACGGCGAGGCGCCGTCGATGCCCGCCGCCTCGTAGAGGTCGCGCGGGATGCCGACGAGTCCGGCGTACAGCGAGAAGGCGAGGAAGGGGATCGCCTGCCAGATGATCAACAGGCCGACGACGGACAGCGTCGACGAGCCCGAGGAGAACCACGAGTAGCCGGCGAACGAGTCGAAGCCCAGCTGCACCAGCGTCTTGTTCAAGATGCCGTAGTTCTGGTCGAACATCCACTGGTAGACCGTGGTCGACGCGAGGATCGGCATGGCCCACGCGCAGAGCATCGCGATCTGCAGGGCGATCCGCACCCACGGCGTCAGCACGCGCATCAGCAGGGCGATGCCGAGGCCCGCGCCCACCGACGCCCCGACGACGGAGACGGTGAACACGACGGTCCGCAGCGAGACTTCCCAGAAGCGCTCGTCCTGCAGCACGGTCGTGTAGTTGTCGAGGCCCGTCCACACGATCTCGCCGCGAACCAGCTCGCCGAGGTTCAGCTGGCGGAAGCTCGTCACGAAGACGGAGACGACCGGCCAGCCGATCAGCCAGAGGATCGCGATGAGAGCGGGAGCGAGCAGCAGGTAGGGCAGCGCCCGGTCGAAGGCGCTGCCCCGGCGGCGGCGCTTGCGCGCCCCACCCGTCACGGCAGGCGGCAGCGCCGGAGGGATGTCCCCTGCCGGCGCTGCCGTTTCGGTCGTTTCGACGGCCGTCATCTCAGCTTGGCTAGGCCATGGCCTTGGTGATGGCGTCGCTCGCGTCCTTCGTGGCCTGGTCCAGCGACTTCGCGCCGGTCAGGTACGCG
Source organism: Lentzea sp. HUAS12 (assembly GCF_024125735.1). Classification (NCBI taxonomy): domain Bacteria; kingdom Bacillati; phylum Actinomycetota; class Actinomycetes; order Pseudonocardiales; family Pseudonocardiaceae; genus Lentzea; species Lentzea sp. HUAS12. The sequence goes on along the minus strand of NZ_CP099738.1, from coordinate 6,544,358 downwards.
GTGAGAGCGTCCTTCAGCGGGTTCTGGCCCGCCTCGACGGCCGCCCACTTCGGGGTCACCGGGGTGACCTTGCCGTTGGGGGACGAGTCCGCCATGGCCTTGCCGATCGCGTTGCTCGCGAGCTTCGCGGTGTCCTTCGAGGTGCCGGGAACCGCGCCGCCCTCGGCGAGCATGTCCTGGTACTTCTTGGACGACAGCAGGGCCAGGTACTTCTTGGCCGCGTCCGCGTTCTTGGAGGACGCCGGGATGGCGAGGTTCGAGCCGCCGAGGAACACGGGGGCGGACGAGCCGGCCTTCTTGGACGGGATCGGGAAGGCCGCGGTCTTGGTGGCCAGGTCCGCGTTCGCCTTCACGGCGCCGCCGAGCTCCCACGGGAGGCCGACCATCATGCCGACGTTGCCCGTGCCGAAGACCTCCATCTGCTGGGGCTTCGCCTCGTCGATGTCAGCCGGGACCTTCTTGGTGGCCGACGCGTCGTAGATCGCCTTGTAGGCCTCGAAGCCCGCCTTCGCCTGCGGGGTGTCGAGCGTGCCGGTCCACTTGCCGCCGTCCTGCTTGGCGATGTCGCCGCCCTCGTCCCAGATGAGGGACAGCAGGAAGTACCAGGACTGACCGGGCAGGTACAGGGCCTGGAAGTCCGGGTTGGACGCGTTCGCGGCCTTGAGCTTGTTGATCGCGTCGATCCACTCGGCACGCGAGGTCGGCGGCTGCGCGACACCCGCGGCCTGCAGCAGGTCGGTGCGGTAGATGACCGTGCGGTTCGCGGCGTAGAACGGAACGCCGTACTGCTTGCCGTTCAGCGTCAGCGAGTCCTTGAGACCGCCGAGCCACTCGCCACCGTTGAACTGGCCCGCGTCAGCGGTCAGGTCGGCCAGCGTGCCCTGGTCGGCGAAGGACGCCGTCTGGGTGTTGCCGAGCTCGATGACGTCCGGCGGCGTGCTGCTGGCCAGCGCGGTGGTCAGCTTCTCCTGGATGCCGGTCCACTTCTGGACCTCGTACTTGACCTTGATGCCGTTCGCCGACTCGAACTCCTTGTTCAAGGCGTCGGTCAGGGTCGGCGCCGCGGAGCCGTCCATGAGCCACACGGTGATCTCTTTGGTCTCCGTGCCGCCACCGCTGCTCGTGCTCGTGCCACAACCTGACACGGCCACTGCCAGCGCGGCGGCACCGACAGCGAGTCCTCTCCAGCCCTTCACAGTTCGCGCCCTTTCACCAAGCCCGGCTCTCGGCCGGAACGTCCAAGTGGTGTAGACCAATGCGGAACAGCGTGTGCTGCGTCACCGCGTCTGTCAAGCGCGTGACCAAGACGTTGCGAAGTCATCGGACGAATTTCGGGACGGATGTCGGGGGTTCGGACGCACGAATCGACACGGACAAGGCATCCTTGTGATGCGTGACATGGAGTGCGAGGAGGAGGCCATGCTGGAGACGACGCCTGCATCAGGCGTGGACGCCAGGACGCGTGCGCAACGCGAACCCAAGTACTGGGGTCTCAAGCGGCACCTGCTCGACCTGTTGAGGGCGCTGCCGCCCGGTTCGCCGATCCCGACGGAACGGTCGCTGGCCGCGGAGTTCGACGTCTCCAGGACGACCGTCCGCCAGGCGCTCGCCGAGCTCACGGTGGAAGGCCGGCTGCTCCGTGTGCAGGGCAAGGGCACCTTTGCGGCGGAACCCAAGGTCGCCCAGAGGTTGCAGCTGTCTTCGTACACAGAGGACATGCGCGCCCAGGGCCGCGTGCCGTCGTCCAAGCTGATCGAGGCCTCCGAGATGCCCGCGGAGGCCGAGCTCGCGCGGCTGCTCGGCGTGCGTCCCGGCGCCAAGGTCCTGCGGCTGCACCGCCTGCGCCTCGCCGACAACGAGCCGATGGCCATCGAGACGACCCACCTCGCGCTGGGCCGCTTCCGCGGGCTGCGCCGGTACCTGGCGCCCGGCGCCTCGCTGTACCAGGTGCTGTCCGAGCGGTTCGGTGTCGAGATGGGACACGCCGAGGAGACGATCGAGACCGCCCTCGCGTCGCCTGAAGAGGCAGAACTGCTCGGCGCGGACATCGGCCTGCCGATGCTGCTGCTCTCACGGCACTCGTACGACACCGACGGCAATCCGATCGAGTGGGTGCGTTCGGTCTACCGCGGCGACCGCTACAAGTTCGTCGCCACGCTGAACCGGCCGTCTTGATCGCCTGGGGCACGCCACGCGCCCGCTGGGTGCTGACCACGACGATCCTCGGGTCGGGCATGGCCATGCTCGACGGGACGATCGTCAACGTGGCGCTGCCCAGGATCGGCGCGGAGTTCGACGCGTCGGTCACCGACCTGCAGTGGATCCTGAACGGGTACCTGCTGGCCCTGGCCTCGCTGATCCTGGTCGCCGGCTCGCTCGGCGACCGGTTCGGACGTCGTCGCGTCTACGTCGTCGGCGTGATCTGGTTCGGCGTCGCGTCGCTGCTGTGCGGTGCCGCGTGGAACGTCCCGGTGCTGGTGGCGGCCCGTGTGCTGCAGGGCGTCGGCGCCGCGTTGCTGACACCCGGCGCGCTGGCGATCCTGCAGTCGTCGTTCAACCGCGAGGACCGCTCGCGGGCGATCGGCGCGTGGTCGGGCCTCTCCGGCGTGGCCACCGCCGTCGGGCCCCTGGTCGGCGGACTGCTCGTGCAGGCCTGGTCGTGGCGGCTCGCGTTCCTGGTGAACCTGCCGGTGGCGGCCCTGTGCGTGGTTCTCGCGCTGCGGTTCGTGCCGGAGTCGCAGGACGACGAGGCGGGCCACCCGAACTACCTGTCCGCCCTGGTCGGCGCCCTGGGCCTCGCGCTGCTGACGGGCGGTCTGGTCGAGCAGTCCTACCTGGTGGCCTTCGCCGGACTGGTCGCGATGATCGCGTTCGGCGTGGTGCAGAAGCGGTCGTCCGACCCGCTGGTGCCACCGGAGCTGTTCCGCAACAGGACGTTCCTGGTCTCGAACGTCCTGACGTTCCTCGTCTACGCGGCGCTGGGCGGCGTGATGGTGCTGCTCGTGCTGCAACTGCAGATCTCGCTGGGCTACTCGCCGACGGCGTCGGGCCTGGCCAGCGTGCCGATCACGATCATCATGCTGCTGGCCTCGTCGACGTCCGGGCGCATCGCCCAGCGCTACGGTCCCCGGTTGCAGCTGATCGTCGGGCCGATCCTCGTCGGTGTGGGCATGCTGTTGCTGCGCAACGCCACGCCTGGTGCCTCGTACGTGACCGGTGTGCTGCCCGGTGTGCTGGTGTTCGGCGTCGGCCTGGCGATCGTGGTGGCCCCGGTGACCGCGACCGTGCTCGCCTCCGCCCCTGATCACCACGCGGGTGTGGCTTCCGGCGTGAACAACGCCGTGGCCCGCACCGGCGGCCTGCTCGCGACGGCCGTGCTGCCCGCGGCCGTCGGGTTGACGGGCGACGACTACACGAACCCGGCCGTCATGACCGCCGGGTGGGAGATGGCCCTCGTGCTGTGCGCGGTGGCCGCGATCATCGGTGGCGTGCTGGCCTTCGGCGTGGACAACCGGGTGCTGGCGGCGGCGCCGGAGCAGCAGGAGGCGCCGCACCCCGGCGAGTGCCTGCACTGCGGGGTGGAGGGGCCGCCGACGCACATCCGGTCGGGCGGGGAGAGGGCGCCGCTGTAGGGGCCGGTGCCTGCGGCACTCCGCACCTACCACCTACCACCTACCGCCTGCTGCCAGCCGCAGCCCGGCGTCCCAGCTCAGCCCGCCAGCAGCCTCGCCAGCAGCGCGGGCTCCACGTTCCCGCCCGACACCACCGCGACCCCGCCCCCGCCCCCGCCGATCTTCTCCTGCGCCGCCACCGCCACGGCCCCACTGGGCTCCGCGACCAGCCGCGCCTGCCGGGCCAGCCGCGCCATCGCCCCGAAGATCTCGTCCTCCGACACCGTGACCACGTCGTCCACGTACCGGCCGATGTGCTCCCAGGTGAGCGCCGAGGGCTCATCCCTCAACGCGTCAGCGGCCGTCTGAGCGCGCTTCAGCGGGTCCCAGCGCACCAGTTCGCCCGTTGTGAGCGATTCCGCGATGTCCGCGGCCAGCTCGGGTTCGGCGCCGAGCACGCGGACGTCCGGGCGCAGCGACTTGATCGCCGTCGCCACGCCGGAGATCAGACCGCCGCCGGACATCGGCACCACGACGGTCTCTACGTCCGGCAGGTCCTCGAGGACTTCGAGGCCGATGGTGCCCTGGCCGGCGATCACGTCGGGGTGGTCGAACGGCGGGATCAGGGCCGCGCCGCGGTCCGCGACCAGGGCTTCCGCGCGTTCGACGCGTTCGGTGATGCCGACGATGAAGACCTCGGCACCCAGCGCGCGGGTGGCCTCGACCTTGACCGCCGGGGTGTTGTCCGGCATCACGATCGCGGCCGGGACGCCGTGCAGGCGGGCCGCGTAGGCCACGGCCTGGGCGTGGTTGCCGCTGGAGTACGCGACCACGCCGTTCGACCTGTTCTCCAGGCGTGCCAACGCGTTCAGCGCGCCGCGGAGCTTGAACGCGCCGATCGGTTGCAGGTTCTCCGGCTTGATCCATCCAGTTCCGAACGGCAGCAGCGGCGTTCGCACGACGTGGGGCGCGATCACCGCCGCCGCCGATCGGATGTCTGGGAGCGCGATCATCCGAGGATCGACGCCAGGAGGGTGGGCTCGATGTTGCCGCCGGAGACCACCGCGACGGCCGGACCGTCCGGCAGCTTCGCGTTGAGGTACGCGGCGACGGGCACGGCGCCGCTCGGCTCGGCGACGACCCGCGTGCGGCGCGCGATCTGGTTCACGGCGTCGCGGATCTCGTCCTCGGAGACGGTGACGAAGTCGTCGACGAGCTCGCTGATGTGGGCCCAGGTGAGTTCCGACGGCTCGGCGCGCAGGCCGTCCGCGATCGTGCGGGCGCGGTCGTGCGCGTTCCAGCGGACCTGCTTGCCCTCGGCGAACGACGCGGCGGCGTCGCCGGCGAGCTCGGGTTCGACGCCGATCACGCGGACGTCCGGGCGCAGCGCCTTGACCGCCACCGCGACGCCGGAGATCAGTCCACCACCGCTCACCGGCACCAGAACCGTTGCCACGTCGGGGAGATCGGCGATGATCTCCAGACCGGCGGTGCCCTGGCCGGCGATCACGTCCGCGTGGTCGAACGGCGGGATCAGCGTGGCGCCGCGCTCCTCGACCAGTTCGTACGCGCGGGACTCGCGCTCGGTGATGCCGACGACGAACACCTCGGCGCCGTGCGCGCGCGTCGCGTCGATCTTGAGCTGCGGGGTGTTCTCCGGCACGACGATCGCGGCCGGCATGCCGAGGGTCTTGGCCGCGTAGGCGACCGCCTGCGCGTGGTTGCCGCTCGAGTACGCCACGACACCGCGTGCCCGGTCCTCGGAAGGTATGCGGGACAACGCGTTCACGGCACCGCGGATCTTGAACGCACCGATCGGCTGCAACGACTCGGGCTTGATCCACAGGCCGGAGTCGAAGGGGAGCAACGGGGTGCGGACGACATGCGGGGCGATGGCGGCTGCGGCCGCGCGGACGTCTTCGAGGGTCACCAGGCGCATGGGTCGATGATGCACGTCACCGGGGCACAACCGGTGAACTGTGCCCAACGTCCTACGGGTGTCATGTCTGAGAAGGAGAAGATCACCCCCGTCAAGCTCATCGCGAGTGTGCTCGCGGCCACCACAGCAGCCGTTCTGAGCCTTCGCCTCAACCTCGTCGGCACCATCGTCGGTGCGATCCTCGCGAGTGTCGTCACGACCGTCGGCGCCGTGTTCTACCAACGGTCGATGGAACGCGAAAAGCGTTGGCAGGTAATAGCTGTCGGCGGTCTGCTCGTGTTCGTCGTGACCGTCCTCACCGCGACGAGCGTCCAGCTCGTGACCGGCAAACCCGTGACGGCCGATACGGGCAAACCGTCCACAAGCACCCATACCGAGACGCACACCGAGACGACGAAGACCGAGACGGTCACCGTGACGGTCCCGCCGAGCGCGTCCACCCCGTCGTCGTCGGGCAGCACGACGACCACCGAACCCACGACGACGTCGACAGGTTCCGGACAGCCGAGCGACAGTCCCGCGCCCTCCTCCAGCGCCGACCCCATTCGGTGATCAGTTCACTACGTTGAGCGATAGTTAACTGTCAATGGCTACGCACCGGAGTTGATCTGTCGTGAGCTGTGACACACTTCGTTCACGTTCGAGGCGGGGCGTCATAGCCAAGAGTTCCGCAACTTCACTCGAACGGGCGAAGTAAATCGGTCATAACAGACCGGGAGGAGGCGCAATGAGGCTCGTGGTACGTCCGCTTGAGCCCGGCGCCTGCCGTGGACTCGCGTTGCGACCGAGGACGGGAGGGGTGGGGCGACCCCTGCCGCCGCCCCACCACCCGTCCCCCTAGAGCCCCCGAGAGAGGTCCCTGCAACCGACTCTCGGGTTCCCCTGCACCCGAAAGTGAGGGAGACGCTTGATGAACCGCACGAGTGCGGCCCGTGTAACCGGTGCCGTGTTGCTCGCCACCGGAGTCGTCACTGCTCTCAGCGTACCGGCGTTTGGCGCCCCTGCCGCACCAGTCGCCCCAACCGGTTCCGATACGGAGAGCTACCCGGCCGAATTGCTCCAAGCGGTGGAGCGTGATTTGGGCCTGAACGCTGACCAGGCCCGCGTCCGGTTGGCCTCTGACCAGAAGGCGAGCGAGGTCGCGGAGTCCGCCAAGGCGTCTCTGGGCGACGCGTTCGGCGGAGCCTGGATCGACCAGGCGAGCGGCAGACTGACCGTTGCCGTGACCAAATCAGGACTCTCCGTGACCGGTGCGGACACCCAGGTCGTGAAGAGCTCGCTCGCCCAGCTCAACGGGACCAAGTCGGTCCTCGACATGATGAGCGCGCCCAAGTCGATCACGAGCTGGCGCGTCGACGAGAAGTCGAACGCCGTCGTGGTCGAGGTCAACAAGAACGCGCGGGACGCGGCGGCGGACAGCTTCATCGCCACCGCGAAGTCCATCGGCTCGACCGTCAAGGTCGAGGAGGTGACCGAGAGCCCGACGCCGCTGTACGACTCGCGCGGCGGTGACGCCATCTACATGGGCGGCGGCCGCTGCTCGCTCGGCTTCTCCGTGACGGGCGGCTACGTCACGGCCGGCCACTGCGGCACCACCGGCACCGCGGTCTCCGGCTTCAACCGCGTCGCCCAGGGCACCTTCGCCGGCTCGGTCTTCCCCGGCAACGACTACGCGTGGGTCCGCACCAACGCGAACTGGACCTCGCGGCCGTGGGTGAACCGCTACAACGGCACGAACGTCGTCGTGAAGGGTTCCACCCAGGCGGCGGTCGGCTCGCAGATCTGCCGTTCCGGTTCCACCACGGGCTGGCGCTGCGGCACGGTCCAGGCGTTCAACCAGACCGTGAACTACCCGCAGGGCCAGGTGCGCGGCCTCACCCGCACCAACGCCTGTGCCGAGGGTGGCGACTCGGGTGGTTCGTGGGTGGCGGGCTCCGGCTTCGGCCAGGCCCAGGGCGTGACCTCCGGCGGTTCGGGCAACTGCTCGTCCGGCGGCACCACGTACTTCCAGCCGGTCAACCCGATCCTGTCGCGCTACGGCCTGACCCTCACGCGGGGCTAGTCCTGAGCTGAGAGCGCCGCGGCACCTGCTGGTGTCGCGGCGCTCTCGCGTTCATCGGACCAGCACGATCTTCCCGTGGGCATGGCCCGTCTCGCTCAGCCGGTGCGCGTCGGCGGCCTCGGCGAGGGGGAAGACCCCGGCGAGCGGCACGGTGAACGAGCCCCGCTCCGCGAGCGCGGCCGCGATGGCGAGACCGTGCAGCGCTTGAGGATCCGAGCCGGGACCGCCCGCCGTGTGGGTCAGCCGAACCCCGTGCTCGCCGGACAGGTCGGCGATCGTCACCACGCGGTCCGGCGAGCCGGCGATCGCCACCAGGTCCGGCACCGGGCCCGCGCAGTGCAGGACGGCATCGACGGCCCGGTCGGCGGAGAGCGCCGAGACCCGGTCCGCCAGCCCTTCGCCGTGGACCACCGGAGTCGCGCCCAGTTCCGCGACGAAGTCCTGCGTGGACGGCCCGGCCGTGCCGATCACGTTCGCTCCCCGCGCCGCCGCCAGTTGGAGCGCCACCGTTCCGACGCCTCCCGCCGCACCCGCGATCAGCACCGTCAGGCCGTCGCGCACGTCCAGCAGGTCCAGCGCCCTGGTGGCGGTCTCGACGTTGGCCGCCGCTCCGCCCGCCTGCTCCCAGCTCAGCGCCGACGGCCTGGGCGCCCACGCCGCCAGCACCGCGAACTCGGCGTTGGCGCCGCCGAGCCGGGCCAGGTCGACCATCCCGAACACCTCGTCGCCCACCTCGACACCGCTCACCCCCTCGCCGACCTCGTCGACGACCCCGGCCGCGTCCACGCCCGGCACGTGCGGGAGCGACAGCCGCGCGCCGAACCGTCCCGCGCGCAGTCCGGCGTCGGCGGGCGTGACCCCGGATGCCCGCACGGCGATCCGGATCTGGCCAGGGCCCGCGTGCGGTTCGGTGACCTCGGCGACGTGCAGCACGTCGGCGGGCCCGTACTCGGTGAACTGGAGTGCTCGCATGGCCGCGAAATTAGTGGAACAGGGCGTCCGCTTAGAGGAAACTGAGACGGTGACGGCGAATCTGACCCACAACCTGCGTTCGGACGCCCAGGACAACCGCGACCGGATCATGGCGGTCGCGCGCGAGGCGTTCGCGACGGAGGGCCTGGACGTGCCGATGCGCGAGCTCGCCCGCCGGGCCGGGGTCGGTCCGGCGACCCTCTACCGCCGCTTCCCCACCAAGGAGGCGCTCGTGGTGGAGGCCTTCTCGGAGCAGATGGCGGCGTGCACGGCCGCGGTCGACGACGGGCTGGCGCACCCCGACCCGTGGCTCGGCTTCTGCCACACGGTGGAGGAGATCTGCCGGCTGCACGTGCTCGACCGCGGGTTCGCGGCGGCGTTCACGACCGCCTACCCGCGGGCGATCGACTTCGGCGTCGTGCGCGAGACGGCGTTTCACAAGCTCACCGAGCTGATCCGCCGGGCCAAGGCGACCGGGAGGCTGCGCGCGGACTTCTCGGTCGACGACCTGGTGCTGCTGCTGATGGCGAGCGGGGGCGTCCGCAACGGGACGCCCGCGATCGCGCGGCGGCTCGCCACCCTGTTCCTCGAAGGCTCAGCTGAACTGCACTGATCGCTTCGAGAGCCCGTACCAGAAGCCCTCGACGCTGGTGCGCGCCTTCTCGTCGCTCGCCGCGCCGAGGGCGACGAACAGCGGTGCGAAGTGCTCGGTCCGCGGGTGGGCGATCCCGGCGGCGGGCGCCTTCACCTGGAAGTCCAGCAACGCGTCCACGTCACCGGCGGCCAGCTGCCGGTGCGCCCAGTCGTCGAACTCCTTCGACCACGACGGCGGCTCGTAGTCCGGTCCGGCCGGGAAGTTCACGCAGCTCAGGTTGTGCGTCATGAACCCGCTGCCGACGATCAGGACGTTCTTGTCCCGCAACGGCGCCAGCTTGCGGCCGACCTCGTGCAGCTTGCGCGGGTCGAGCGTGGGCAAGGACATCTGCAGCACCGGCACGTCGGCGTCCGGGAACATCTCCTTGAGCGGCACGTAGGCGCCGTGGTCGAGGCCGCGTTCCTCGTCCTGCTCGACGTGGCCGCCCAGCAGCTTGCGGACGTCGTCCGCGAGCTCCGGCGCGCCCGGTGCCTCGTAGGTCACGTCGTAGTACCGCTGCGGGAAGCCCCAGAAGTCGTAGACCAGCGGCACGGTCGTGGTCGCGCCGATGGTCGTCGGCGCCTCCTCCCAGTGCGCGGAGACCATGAGCACGGCCTCCGGGCGCGGAAGGGCGGCGGACCAGTCCTTGAGCTCTCTGGTCCACGTCTCGTCATCGGCCAGCGGGGGAGCCCCGTGGCTCAGGTACAGCACAGGTGCGCTCACGTCTTCGAGCGTACGCCTTTTAGTTCAAATTTCAACGATCAAGTTCGGATTTGAACAACTCGGCGGCGCGGCGGGGGTCCTCGGCGTCCGTGATGGCCCTGACCACGACGACCCGGGTCGCGCCGGCCTGCTTCACCTCGTGCAGGTTCGTCAGGTCGATGCCGCCGATCGCGAACCACGGGCGATCGGTCCTGGTGGCGCGGACGAGGTCGAGGCCCGGTGCGGGGCGGCCCGGCTTGGTCGGGGTCGGCCAGCAGGGGCCGGTGCAGAAGTAGTCGACGCCGGGTTCCCCGGCGGCCGCCGTCATCTGGTCGACGTCGTGGGTGGAGCGGCCGATCACCACCTCGTCGCCGATGATCCTGCGGGCGAGCGGCACGGGCAGGTCGTCCTGGCCGAGGTGCAGCACGTCGGCGTCGACGGCGTGCGCGATGTCGGCGCGGTCGTTGACGGCGAGCAGCTTGCCGTGGCGTTCGGTGGCCTCGGCGAGGAGCTCGATCGCCTCGATCTCCTGCTTCGCCTCCAGTGACTTGTCCCGCAACTGGATGATGTCGACGCCGCCCGCGAGGGCCGCGTCCGCGAACTCGGCCAGATCAGGCCGGTTCGGCGTGCAGAGGTAGAGGGTCGCGTCGGCGAGTCGTTGCCTGATCAGGTTTCCGTCGAGTCCTGGCACGCACGCACGTTAACCGTTATGTTGAAGGCGGTCCGCACGGGAGCCTGGAGAACACCGGGCTGAGAGGGAGCGTGGTTCGCTCCGACCGTCGAACCTGATCCGGGTCATGCCGGCGCAGGGAGCGTGAATGCCTTGAGCAGTGTGGAAGTGGCCGTCCTGGGTGGCGGCGTCATCGGTCTGTCCGCGGCCCTGTCCGCGGCACGGGCCGGGTTCTCCGTCTCCGTCACGGACCTGGGCTCGCCGCACGCGGGTTCGCGGGTCGCGGGCGGGATGCTCGCACCGCTGACGGAGGCGTGGCCCGGCGAGGAAGCCGTGGTGGCGCAGGGTGTCGAGGCCCTCGCGCTGTGGCCGTCGTTCGCCGCCTCGATCGGCGTGCCGCTGTTCGACGCCGGAACGCTGGCCGTCGGCACGCAGCCGGGCGACCTCGCCGACCTGCGGCACGCGGGGGAGTTGCTGACCTCGCGGGAGATCCGGGCCCTCGAACCCTCGCTCGGGCCGGCGGTGCGCGGTGGCGTGTACGCGTCCGGTGACCTCGCCGTCGACAACAGGCTGCTGCTTTCCGCACTGCGGAAGGCTTGTCGCGAGGCCGGTGTTCTCTCCGATGTGGACGGACGGGTCACGGTGATCGCGGCCGGGGCGTGGAGCGGGTCGCTGCACCCGGCTCTGCGGGACGTGATCCGCCCGGTCAAGGGCGAGATCCTGCGGCTCACACACCGCCCCGGAGCGTTGCCGCCACCCCGTCACACCATCCGCGCGCTGGTCTCCGGCCGTCCCGTCTACCTGGTGCCGCGCGACGACGGACTGGTCGTCGGCGCGACCCAGTACGAGGCCGGGTTCGACACCGACGTGTCCGTCGCGGGCGTGCGGGACCTGTTGCGCGACGCGGAAACCGTGCTGCCGGGCATCGCCGAGTACGCCCTGACCGAGGCCGCCGTGGGGTTCCGCGCGGGCAGCCCGGACAACGTCCCCGTCGTGCGGTGGCTGGAGCCCGGCGTGATCGCGGCGACGGGTCACCACCGCAACGGTCTGCTGCTGGCCCCGCACACCGCACAGGTCGTGGTCGAGCTGCTTCGAGGAGGAACTTCGTGAGGGCACAGGTGAACGGGACCTCCCGCGACCTGGCCGAGGGCACGTCGGTGGCCGCGGTCGTGACGCTGGTGGGGGCACCCGAGAAGGGCGTGGCGGTGGCCTTGGACGGTGCCGTGGTGCCGAAGGCGTTGTGGGACTCGACGATCGTGCCGGACGGTGGCGTCGTCGAGGTGCTGACCGCGGTCCAGGGAGGCTGACGTGGACGATCCGCTGATCATCGCGGGCCGGGAGTTCCGCTCCAGGCTCATCACCGGCACGGGCGGAGCCGCGAACCTGTCGGTGCTGGAACGGGCCCTGGTCGCGTCCGGCACCGAGCTGACGACCGTGGCGATGCGCCGGGTCGACGCGGCCGGGCAGACCGGCGTCCTGGAGTTGTTGCGGCGCCTTGGAATCGAGGTCCTGCCGAACACCGCGGGCTGCCGCACCTCCGCCGAGGCCGTGCTGACCGCGCAGCTCGCGCGGGAGGCGCTGGAGACGAACTGGGTCAAGCTCGAGGTCGTCCACGACGAGGAGACCCTGCTGCCCGACCCGGTCGAGCTGCTGGACGCGGCGGAACGGCTCGTCAACGACGGGTTCGTCGTCCTGCCGTACACCAACGACGACCCGGTGCTGGCGCGGAAGCTGGAGGACATCGGGTGCGCGACGGTCATGCCGCTGGGTTCTCCCATCGGCACGGGGCTGGGAATCCGCAACCCCCACAACATCGAGCTGATCACTTCTCGTGCATCTGTTCCAGTAGTTCTCGACGCGGGCATCGGCACGGCCTCGGACGCCGCTCTCGCGATGGAACTCGGCTGCTCAGCGGTCCTGTTGGCGACCGCCGTCACACGAGCCCAGGACCCGGAACGGATGGGCGCCGCCATGCGTTGTGCGGTCGAGGGCGGACGGCTGGCGCGCTTGGCCGGACGGATTCCGCAGCGCTTTTGGGCCCAAGCGTCTTCGCCGGGTCTCTGAGTCGCTACCTTGGGTACTCACGTGTTGGGGGATGATTGAGCACTAGCTGAATTCCCGCCGAGGAGGACGACAAGCCGTGACGGCCCCCATTGACGCCGAGGTCGAGGACGCGACCGCGCGCCTGTACCTGGCGATCGGCCGGCTGGCCCGGTTGCTGCGACGCACCGGTTCCCCCGGCCTCGGCCCCGGCGCGGTCTCCGCGCTCGCCACCCTCGCCCGGTGCGGCCCCATGCGTCTGGGCGACCTGGCGACCAAGGAGGGCGTGGCGCCCCCGACGCTGTCCCGCATCGTCGCCGCGCTGGTCGAGGCCGGGTACGTGAAGCGCGAACCCGACCCGCAGGACGGCCGCGCCTGGCTCGCCACCCCCACGCCCGAGGGCGAGACGATGGTGTCCGGCGTGCGGTCCGCGCGGGTGCGCGAGCTGCAGCGGCGGATCGAGCAGCTGACGCCCGAACACGTCGCCGCGCTCGTGAGCGCCCTGGACGCGCTGGAGACCCTGGTGGGCGAGGAGTCCAAGTAGCCGTGAAGTCGCGGACCGCCGGCATGTGGTGGGGGACGTCGATCGAAGCCCCCGACCCCGGTGCCCTGGCGCGGTTCTACGCCGAGCTCCTCGGATGGCACGTCGGCCACGAGGAGCCGGGCACCGCGATCGTGGCGGCCTCGCCGAACGGTCCGTTCTTCGTCTTCCAGCAGGCGGACGGCTACCGGCCGCCGGTCTGGCCACCCGAGGACGGGCGGCAGCGCCCGATGATGCACTTCGACTTCCAGGTCGGTGACCTGGAATCGGCCGTCGCCGAGGCGGTGGCGCTGGGGGCGGTTCTCACGGAGTTCCAGCCGCAGCCGCACGTCCGGGTGCTGCTGGATCCCGCGGGTCACCCCTTCTGCCTGTGCCTCGACGAGGGTGCGCAGCAGGGTCCTCAGCCGCCGAGCCTCCAGAACGGTGACACCGGTCCCGAGCCCGCGCCCAGCGGGTAGGCGGCCTCGACGGACTTCACGATGAAGTCCTTGCCGAACCGCACCGCCTCCGGCACCGAGGCACCGCGGGCGAGCGCCGAGCTGATCGACGACGCCAAGGTGTCGCCACTGCCGTGCGTGTGCTCGGTGTCGTAGCGAGGCCCGGGCAGTTCGATGAACTCACGGCCGTCGTAGAGCAGGTCGAGGCACTCCGGGTCGTCCCACATGTGGCCGCCCTTCACCAGCACCCACTGCGGACCCATGGCGTGCAACGCCTCCGCCGCCACGCGCTGGTCCTCGCGGTCCTTCACCGCGATGCCGGTGATCAGCCGCACCTCGTCGAGGTTCGGCGTCACCAGCGTCGCGCGCGGGAACAGCAGGCCCCGCAACGCGTCCAGGGCGTTGTCGGCGAGGAGTTGGTTGCCGTGCATGGAGGCCGAGACCGGGTCGACGACGAGCGGGGTCCTCCCCGCCCCGATGCCGACGCGGTCCAGCGCGGGCGTGACGGCCTCGATGATCTGCGCCGACGCCAGCATGCCGGTCTTCGCCGCCTGCACGCCGATGTCCTCGGCGACCGAGACGATCTGCGCCGCGACCGTGTCCGCCGGGATCTCGACGACGCCCGTGACGCCCAACGAGTTCTGGACCGTCACGGCCGTCAGCGCGACACAGCCGTGCACTCCGCACGCGAAGAACGTGCGGAGATCGGCCTGGATGCCCGCACCACCGCCGGAATCGCTTCCGGCGATGGTGAGCACCCGCGGGGGTGCCTCGGTCACGAGGTCTCCACGACCGGCAGGTAGACCTTGTTGCCCGTGTCGGCGAACTCGCCGGACTTCTCGGCCATGCCCGCCTCGATGGCCTCCACTGTGGACAGTCCGCGTTCCTCGGCGTAGCGCCGCACGTCCTGCGTGATCTTCATGGAGCAGAACTTCGGCCCGCACATCGAGCAGAAGTGCGCCGTCTTCGCCGGCTCCGCGGGGAGCGTCTCGTCGTGGAACGAGCGCGCGGTGTCCGGGTCGAGCGACAGGTTGAACTGGTCCTCCCAGCGGAACTCGAAGCGCGCCTTGGACAACGCGTCGTCCCAGTCCTGGACGCCGGGGTGGCCCTTGGCGAGGTCCGCGGAGTGCGCCGCGATCTTGTACGTGATCACGCCGGTCTTCACGTCGTCGCGGTTCGGCAGGCCGAGGTGCTCCTTCGGCGTGACGTAGCAGAGCATCGCCGTGCCGAGCCAGCCGATCTGCGCCGCGCCGATCGCGGACGTGATGTGGTCGTACGCCGGCGCGATGTCCGTGGCCAGCGGCCCGAGGGTGTAGAACGGCGCCTCGCCGCACCACTCCTCCTCGAGCCGGACGTTCTCGGCGATCTTGTGCATCGGCACGTGGCCGGGGCCCTCGATCATGACCTGGACGTCCTTGGCGCGTGCGATGTGCGTGAGCTCGCCGAGCGTCCGCAGCTCCGCGAACTGCGCCTCGTCGTTGGCGTCCGCGATGGAGCCCGGCCGCAGCCCGTCACCCAGCGAGAACGTCACGTCGTAGGTGCGGAGGATGTCGCAGAGCTCCTCGAAGTGCGTGTAGAGGAAGCTCTCCCTGTGGTGCGCGAGGCACCACGCGGCCATGATCGACCCGCCGCGCGAGACGATGCCCGTGACGCGCTTGGCCGTCAGCGGCACGTACCGCAGCAGCACGCCCGCGTGCACGGTCATGTAGTCGACGCCCTGCTCGCACTGCTCGATCACGGTGTCGCGGTAGACCTCCCACGACAGCGCCGCCGGATCGCCGTTGACCTTCTCCAGCGCCTGGTAGATCGGCACGGTGCCGATCGGGACGGGCGAGTTGCGCAGGATCCACTCGCGCGTCTCGTGGATCCGCTTGCCGGTGGAGAGGTCCATGATCGTGTCGGCGCCCCACCGGGACGCCCAGACCATCTTCTCGACCTCGTCCTCGATCGACGACGACACCGCGGAGTTGCCGATGTTCGCGTTGATCTTCACGAGGAACTTCTTGCCGATGATCATCGGCTCGGCCTCGGGGTGCTTGCGGTTCAACGGGATCACCGCACGCCCGATGGCCACCTCGTCGCGCACGAACTCCGCGTCGAGGTTCTCCCGCGTCGCGACGTAGCGCATCTCCGGGGTGATGATCCCGGCCTTCGCGTACGCGAGCTGGCTGACAGCTCCGTTGATCGGTTCCCGTGCGGCGATCCACTCCGACCTCAGGTCGGGCAGTCCACTGTGGACGTCGATCGTCGCGTTGTCGTCGGTATACGGACCGGAAGTGTCGTAGAGATCGACATGCTCGCCGTTGGTCAGTTCCACCCTGCGGAAAGGCACACCATCGCGGTACACCTTGCGCGAGCCCGAGATGGGGCCCGTGGTCACACTGGGCTTGACCGAACGGTCGTCAAGTGCCGTCACGACATTCCTCCCTACGCCGGCATTACCCGGTCAGGTTCAGGCGGTCGGTGACACCGGCACGACGGCCAGTCACCCTCTCAGCCCGCTTCAGGCGCGAGCTCCCGCGTTCTGTGTTGAGTTGTCGAGAACCGACCATAGTCAGCGCGCGCCGCTGCTGCCAAGGCCGCGTTTTACCCCTAATCTCTTCCCGTGGCTGATCACCAGCCGTTCCCGCCCGGCGCGCGTCGCGGTCAGCGCCCCGCCGTGGTCTCGGCATGCCCTTCCTGCGGTGAGCTGGCGGGCCGGGGCTATCCCGACTGCGGCTTCTGCGCGGAGCTGCTCGACCAGTTCTGGCTCGCCGACTGGGAGGCGCTGCGCACGTCCTCGCAGCTCGCCGACCGGGAGCTGGCCGAGCTGGTGACCTCGGCGGACGTCGGCCAGTACCCGTGGACGTGCGTGGACTGGGCGATGACGCTGCTGGCGTGCTCGCGCTGCGGTGCCGAGCTCGGCACCGGGCCGGTCGAGTGCGTGCGGTGCGCGGTCACCGAGGAGCGCCGGTGGAACTGGGACCACGCGGCGCACCCGTCCACGATGAGCGCGAACGAGCACCTGCTGCGCGTGGCCCGTGCCGCCCTGCGCGCCCCTCACCGGCGTCGTCCGGCCGTCGTGCAGGCCTGGCAGCTGGTGCTGCCCTTCCTGATCGCCGGTGAGGTGATCGAGTTCGGCCGCCTGGACCGCATCCGCGCGCACGTGCTGGCGGGCGGCTACGCGTCGATGGCCGCCTGCCACACGTTCGCCGAGCTGGCGGGGCTGCCCGAGCTCTTCTGGCGCCGGGGCAACCCGAACTCAACGCGGGTCGAGTACCAGCCGGACTCCGAGCGCCAGCAGCACGCCGCCCGACAGCTTCTCGAGCGCGGGACGGACCCGCGGCCTGCTCAGCCAGCCGCGAACGGTGTGCAGGACCGACACGATGATCAGGTACCAGACGGTGTCGATCAGGACCCACCCGACGGCGAGGAAGAGCAGAACCCCCTGGCCGGCCTCCCCGGCAGGCACGAACTGCGGTAGGAACGAGATCGCGAACACGCCGAGCTTCGGGTTGGCGAGGTTCACGACCAGGCCGCTGCGGAACGCGTGGCTCGCGGGCGGCGGCTCGGCACCGGGCAGGCTCTTGCTGATCAGGGCCTTGACGCCCAGGTAGATCAGGAAGACCGCGCCCGCGATCCGGAGCCCGTGGTAGGCGATCTCGGACGCCGTGAGCAGGACGCTGAGGCCGAGAGCCGCGGCGACCGCCCAGCAGGCCACGCCGACCTCCATGCCGAACACCGTCGCCAGCGCGGCCTTGCGCCCGTGCACCGACTGTCGCAGGACCATGGCCGTGCCGGGTCCTGGCGACAGTGCGATGAGGAACGAGGCCGCGACGAAGGCGACGATGTTTTCGAGTGGCATGCCTCTGATGGTCGCCGGTCGCCGCAACTCGTTTCTTGACCTGGAGCGCGGTCCAGGATGTTCGGTGGTGCCATGACCTTGGAACTGGGGAAGTTGGGTTTCGGCACGTGGGCCATGGGTGGCCCGATGACGTTCGAGGGACAGCCCGTCGGCTGGGGTCCGACCGACGACGAGGAGTCGCTGAAGGCGTTGCGCAGGGGCTTCGACCTGGGAGTTCACCTGGTCGACACGGCGGACGTCTACGGCTGCGGCCACTCCGAGGAGCTGGTCGGGCAAGCGTTTGCGGACGTGCGGGACGAGGTGGTGATCGCGACCAAGTGGGGCGACGAGTTCGACCCTGCGAGGCGCGAGCTGACCGGGTACAACGGGACGGTCGAGTACCTGCGCCGCGCCGTCGAGGGGTCGTTGCGGCGGCTGGGCACCGACCGGATCGACCTGTACCAGCTGCACCTCGGTGGCCTCGAGCTGGAGCAGGCGGCGCTGCTGCGCGACGAGTGCGAGGCGCTGGTGGCCGCGGGCAAGATCCGCGCGTACGGGTGGAGCACCGACGACCCGGAGCGGGCGCGGTTCTTCTGCGAGGGTGAGCACGGTGTGGCCGCGCAGGCCGACATCAACGTGCTGTTCGACAACCCCGAGATGTACGCGGGGGAGTACGCGGTGCTGTGCAGGCGCCCGCTGGCCATGGGGCTGCTGGCGCGGGAGACGTTCGCGCCGCTGCCGGCGGACGACGTGCGCGTCTCGGACCCGGCGTGGCTGCTGTTCTTCGAGGACGGCAAGCCGACGCCCGCGTACTTCGAGGCGCGCGAGGCCGTGCGGGACGTGCTGACTTCAGGTGGCCGGACGCTGGTTCAGGGTGCGCTGGCGTGGTTCTGGGCGCGCTCTCCCCGCCTGGTTCCGATTCCGGGGGTCCGGACGGTGGCCCAGGCCGAGGAGAACGCTCGTGCTGTGGAGTTCGGTCCGTTGAGCGCGGACGAGTTGAAGCAGGTGGAGGCGGTGCTCCGGCCCTAGTCCTCGTCGTCGTCGAAGTTGGCCGGGTCGTTCGGGTCCCACGAGAGGCCCGGCTGGTTCCACTCGTTGTCGCGGAGCATCCGCTTGGCCTCCTTCTTGTACCGGCCGATGAGGCGGTCGGTGTAGAGGTAGCCGTTGAGGTGGTCGGTCTCGTGCTGGAGGCACCGCGCGAAGAAGCCGGTGCCCTCGACCTCGAACGGCTGACCGTCGAGGTCCACCCCGGTGACCTTCGCCCACTGGGCGCGTCCGGTCGGGTACGCCTCGCCGGGCACGCTCAGGCAGCCCTCGAAGTCGTCGTCCGGGTCCGGCATGGTCTCGGGGACCTCGGACGTCTCGAGCACGGGGTTGCAGATCACGCCGCGGTGCTGCACCCCCTGGTCGTCCGGGCAGTCGTAGACGAAGACCCGCAGGTCGACGCCGATCTGGTTGGCCGCGAGCCCCACTCCGCGAGCAGCCGCCATCGTCTCGAACATGTCGTCGACGAGGGTCTTCAACTCGGTGTCGAACTCGGTGACCTCGCGCGTCGGGTTGTGGAGCACGGGGTCGCCGGCGATGCGGATGCGGTGGACGGCCATGGCTGAACTTTAAGCCGTCCAAAACTGTCGGTGTCGCGCGGTAGGTTGGAACGATCACGTGATTGAATTGCCCGCACCTGAGATGGTGTGGCGACCGTGGGGAGCCAGATGGATCACGCCGAGACGCTCACCTCCGCTGACGGGCTGACCAGCCGCGAACGCACGATGCTCGCGTTCGAACGCCAGTGGTGGAAGTACTCGGGATCCAAGGAACAGGCCATCAGGGAACTGTTCGACATGTCCGCGACCCGCTACTACCAGCTGCTCAACGCGCTCGTTGAATCCGAAGCCGCCCTGGCCGCAGATCCGATGCTCGTCAAGCGGTTGCGCGGTGTCCGGACAGGCCGCCAAAGGGTTCGCGCCCGCGCCAGGAGCACCGAGGACTGATGACCTCCCCCGAGTCCGCAAGCCCGTCCCGTCCGGCCAAGGCAGCAGGCTTCGCCCTGCTCGGCGTCGCCGCCGTCGCGTTGGTGATCGGAGTCGTCTCGCTGTTCGGCGGAGGCTCCTCCTCCGACGACACACCGCCCGTGGCGGAGGGGTCGTCGACCGCGCCTCCGGTGGCGACTTCCGCTTCCGAGCCGCCTGCGTCCACGCCGTCTTCCGCGCCTCCTGTGACCACGACGGCTTCGCCCACCGTGCCTTCCGCGCCTGCGTCGTCTGTGGTGCCGCCTCCGCCTGTCACCCAGCCCGGGGTCGCCAAGGCTCCTGTTCGGGTTTACAACAACTCGACGATCACCGGGTTGGCTTCGAAGGCTTCTGACGAGGTTCGGGCCAACGGGTGGGAGGTCGCTGAGACCGGCAACTACTCGGGCGGGACGATTCCGACCACCACCGTTTACTACCGGCCTGGGACTGAGGAAGAGGCTGCGGCCAAGGAGTTGGGGTCGGTGTTGCGGGCTCGGGTGGAGCCCCGGTTCGACGGGATCCAGTCTGCTGCGGCTGGGGTCATTTTGATCGTGACCAACGATTATCAGGGTGCTTCTAAGAACAAGTAGCGGGTTTGGGCTGGTGGCTGCTTTGCGGCGG
The DNA here is from genome assembly GCF_024125735.1 of Lentzea sp. HUAS12. Lineage (NCBI taxonomy): Bacteria > Bacillati > Actinomycetota > Actinomycetes > Pseudonocardiales > Pseudonocardiaceae > Lentzea > Lentzea sp. HUAS12. The sequence continues at coordinate 6,524,297 of NZ_CP099738.1, read as the reverse complement.
CCTGGTCGCTTTGCGTGCTTCCCTGGGGGCTCTGCCCCCAGACCCCCGGCAATCTGAGATGGGGGCCAGCGCTGGGGGCAGGTTGATGGCACGCCTGTTGCTCAGAGCGGCTGCCGGTTGAGTTGTTTGGTTGCGGTGGCGGACCCCACCGCCGGTTCCTCATTGCTCAGGACGGCTCGCCTTCGGCGTCGCACCGGTCATGCGGTCCACCCTCAGCGGCCCAGCGGGCCTCGCCCTCAGCGGTTCTGGGCGTAGGCCGCCAGCGATGCCAGCTGGGCCGGGTCCAGCGACGGCCGCACCACCTCGCGGGCCTTCGCCAGGTGTGCCTGCGTCACCTCGGCCGCCTCCAGCGACTCGCGCATCGCCGTCAGCGCCGCCTCCCTGACCAGGGCCGCGCAGTCCGCCGCCGAGTACATGTCCAGCTCACCGGCCAGCGCCGCCAGGTCCACGTCACCTGCCAGCGGCGTGTTGCGGGACGAGGCCTTGAGGATCTCCGTGCGTGCCTCGGCATCGGGCGGCGGGACGTAGATGATGCGTTCGAGCCTGCCTGGGCGGAGCAGCGCCGGGTCGATCAGCTCGGGGCGGTTGGTGGCGGCGATGACCACTACGTCGCGGAGGGGTTCCACGCCGTCCAGTTCGGTCAGCAGGGCCGCTACGACTCGGTCGGCGACGCCTGAGTCCGAGGACTGGCCTCGGCGTGGTGCCAGGGCGTCCACCTCGTCCAGGAAGACCAGGGCCGGGGCGGCGTCGGCTGCTCGGCGGAAGAGTTCGCGGACTGCTCGTTCCGACTCGCCCACGAACTTGTCCATCAGTTCGGCGCCCTTGACGGTCAGGACGTTCAGTTGGCCCGTGCCCGCCAGCGCGCGGACCAGGAACGTCTTGCCGCATCCCGGCGGGCCGTAGAGGAGGAGGCCTCGCGGGGGTTCTACGCCCAGGCGGGCGAACGAGTCCGGGTAGCGCAGGGGCCAGAGGGCCGCCTCCGTGAGGGCCTGCTTGACCTCTTTCATGTCGCCGACGTCGTCGAGCGTCAGACCGCCCGTCTGGACGGTGTCCGAGGCGGACATGGAGATCGGGCGGACCGTGTTCAGGGCGCCCAGCAGGTCTTCCTGTCCCACGCGGGGTTCCGGCACCTCGCGCTGGCGCAGGGCCGCCCGGACTGCTGCCTCGCGGCGCAGGGCGCAGAGGTCTGCCGCGACGAAGCCCGGGGTGCGGGCGGCCACTTCGCCGAAGTCCACATCGGACTCCAGTGGGACGTCGCGCAGCAGCACGCGGAGCAGTTCCGTGCGGCCCGCGGCGTCCGGGAGGGGGAGCGTCAGCTCGCGGTCGACCAGGTCTGGGGCGCGCAGGCGGGCGTCCACCGACTCGGCTCGTGCCGAGGTGACGACGAGGGCCAGGTTCGGGCGGGAGATGGCGGTGCGCAGGATGTCCAGGACGACCGTCGCGACCGGGGGCGGTGCGGTGGGCAGCAGCGCGTCTACGTCGGTGAGGAGCAGGACCGTGGGCTGCTCGGGGACGCCCGCGATCGCGTCGCCGAGCTGCTTCGCCATCGCGCCCGGTTCCAGGACCGCGATGCTCGGCGCGGCCAGTTCCACGACCGTGGCGTCGACGGAGCGGGCCACCGCGCGGACCAGGGTCGCCTTGCCGACGCCTTCCGGGCCGCTGACCATGGCCGCGAGGCGGGCCGAGGCGCCCAGTTTCGTGAGCAGGTCGGGCTGGCGGAACATCAGCTCCAGCCACTCCGTCAGCCGCCGCGCCTGCTCACGCTGACCCACCAGATCCGCGACGGGCAACGCCTCGTGCTTCTCCTGCACCACCACCGGCGTCACCTCGGCGGCGGGAGCCGATGCCGAACGCCACCCGACGACGCTCGACGGCTGCACGGCCACCGGGCCCGCGGGGTCGGTGGAGGTGATCGTGATGAGCTCGTTGGTCCACGTCATGCCGATGGCGTTGGACAGCTTGCGGCGCGTCTCGGACACGTTCGCACCGGGCGGCGGCGCGAGGTCCTGGGGGAGCAGCGAGACGTTGTCGCCGACCGTGAGGACCTTGCCCGTCAACGCCATCCGCACGTGTTCGGGAGTCAGGGCGGTGGTCGCGAGCCGCGAACCGGCGACGGTGATCGACCGCGCGGCGGTCACCTGGACGGGGGCCACGACGATCTCGGAACCCTCGACCACGCCGAGGTTCGTGAGCGTCACGTCGTCGACCAGCACCACACCAGGCGGCTGCTCACCGGACGCCGCCAGGGCCGCGCTCACGCGGGCGCCGGTCAGCTTCACCGCGTCCCAGGCGCGCAGGCCCAGGGCGTCGAGCACCTCGGGGTGGAGGCGGACGACGCCGCGCCGGGTGTCCAGGGCGGACGGGGACAGGCGAGCCGTCAGCGTGATCACCCCGACGACTCTAGTTCCTCACGGCGAGCCGGACGCGGCACGAGCACGAGCTCACCGCCGTTCGAACGGCAAAGGGCCGGACACGATGAACGTGTCCGGCCCTTTACCTCAGCACAGTCAGCGCTTCGGCTGGCGCCTCAGACCCAGTTGCCGCCAGGAACGACGGCGTCCGTTGGTGGAAGGCGCAGCGCCCTCCACAGTGGAACCATCACGCCGAGGCCGACGCACGGCCCGCATGGCCGCACCGGCCACACGGCCGCGCAGGGGCTGGCGCAGTCCGAGCCGGCGAGCCGCCACCCCGTGCGCGCGCTTGATCGCGCGGCGGTCCGCACCGGTGACGGTCCAGGCCTCAGGGTGCTTGGAGAGCCACATGTACCGCCGCACCGAGTAGGGCAGGTGCCCGAGGTACACGACCATCGCGATGATCAGCGCCACCAACGGGTACGTGATCACGGCGGCGGCCAGCAGTCCGACCGCGACCAGCAGGGGCGCGACCGCGCGCGGCGGCACCTTGACGGTCTTCACCGACAGCGTCGGGATCCGCGACACCAGCAGCATCGCCACCAGGACGGTCCACGCGCCGACGACGTAGGAGTTGTTCCACCAGCCGTCCGACCGGACCTGCTCCTCGATGATCAGGGGCAGCAGCAGCAACAGGCCGCCGGCCGGAGCCGGGACGCCGACGAAGAACTCCTTCGCGAACGGCGGTTGTTCCTTCTCCAGCAACGTGTTGAAGCGGGCGAGGCGGACCACCATGCAGACCGCGAAGATCAGCGCGATGACCCAGCCGGCCCGGTTGCCCTCGAACTTCCAGAGGTAGATCGCGAGTGCCGGTGCGACGCCGAAGGAGATGGCGTCGGCCAGTGAGTCGAGTTCCGCGCCCATCTTCGACGTCGCGTCCAGCAGGCGGGCGATGCGGCCGTCGAGGCCGTCGAAGACGGCCGCTGCCCCGATCGAGGCGATGGCCGCGCCCCACATGCCGACGTTCGCGAAGTGCACGGCCGACAGGCCCGAGCACATGGCGAGGACCGTGATCGCGTTCGGCAGCAGGCGAACGCCGGGCCCGCTGGGTGCCACTTACGCCTCCGGGAGTTCGGCGAGAACGGTCTCGCCGCCGATGGTGCGCTGGCCGGCCTCGACCAGGACGCGGCTGCCGCGCGGCACGTAGAGGTCCACGCGCGAGCCGAAGCGGATCAGGCCGTAGGTCTGGCCTGCGGTGACCTTCTCGCCCTCGGCGACCTCGCACACGATGCGGCGGGCGACGAGGCCGGCGATCTGGACGACGACCAGGTCGTGGCCGTCGACGGTGCGCAGCCACACGGTGTTGCGCTCGTTCTCCTCGGAGGCCTTGTCGAGGTCGGCCGAGAGGAACTTGCCGGGGTGGTACGAGACCTGGACGACCTCGCCGTCGGCGGGCACGCGCTGGACGTGCACGTCGAAGACCGAGAGGAAGACGCTGACGCGCGTCATCGGCTGCGAGCCGAGGCCGAGTTCGGCCGGCGGGACGGCGTCGACCACGTGCGAGACGGTGCCGTCGGCCGGGGCCACGGCGAGGTTCGGACGGGTCGGCGTCACGCGCTTCGGCTCGCGGAAGAACCACGCCACCCACGCCGTGACCAGCGCGAGGACGACGCCCAGGCGCTTGAAGCGCAGCCGGACGAGGAGGGTCGCGATCGCCGCACCGGCGACGAACGGGCGCCCTGCCGGGTGCATCGGCGGCACCATGCCGCGCGCGAGTTCGAGGAAGTGGGAGACGGGCTTCTCGCTGCTCATCGTGTCTGTGGGTTCCGTAGCTTCCGTGGATTGTCGGGCGGCATCACGCTACGGCAACACCGCAAACCGCCCACCGGGACTGCCGGAGAAGACAAGTGGCCGGTAGGCCCGTGCATCCCCCGACGAACGCACGGGCCGACCGGCGCCTGCGGGCAGTGTAATCCCCGTCACATGGCGTTAACAACGCCGCTGGGTGAGCGTTCCGTCACAATCCGTTGACGCCGAGGTTCTGCAACGCGGAGCGCACTTCGGGCACCCGATTAGCGTCACGCACGGCGGGGGCGACCACGTCGTCCGGATAGACCGCAGCTCCGTCCGCCATCCGCAGCACGAAGAGTCCGCCCCAGTTGAGTTCCAACCTCGCCCGGTTAGCCGTCACGAGCAGGTCGGCCACCATGCAGCCGAGGAGTTCCGTCACGGCCTCGACGGCGGCGTCGTGCACCTCTTCGCGGGTCAGCGAGGCGTCCACCGGAGCTCCCGTGAGCTTGTGCAACTGCGCGCCCTCCAACGCCCTGAGGACGTCCGCGATCGTCTCGCCGACCTTGCTCACCCGGCCCGCGTGCCGCAGCAGGTCGGCCTGCCGCCGCACCAGCACCGGCCCGGCCAGCGCGGCGAGCTCCTCCCAGCCGATCGGCGGCCCCTGCACACCGACCAGCGCCGCGACCTGCTCGGGCGGCAGGCCGTCGAGCAACGGCCACGAGGACCGTTCGTCGACCGCCTCGGCCACCCCGCCGCCGAGCTGGGAGAACCGCGCGATCGTCGCGACCCGCTCCCGGATCGGCGGGTGGCTGTCGAACACCGACTTCGGTTCCTGCGCGGCCAGCAGCGGTTCGATCTCGCGCAGCTGGTGGACGCGGCGGGGGTGGTCGAGGTAGGCGCGGAAGCCCTCCAGCAACGGCGGCGTGCGGCCGGCCACCACGGCCAGTGCCACGTACCAGCTCTTGTAGTCCTGCCACGCCACGCCGAGCGGGCCGCCGCGCAGCAACGACCGCACCGACGCCTCGCGCCCGGACGCCGCGACCGACACCTCGTCGGCGAACCGCTCGTGCTTGCGGCTTTCCGAGGCCGCGACCAGCGCGTACAGCCTCGCCCACCCGTACAGGACGCCGAAGAAGGCGAAGTCCTGCCGCGACGCCATGCCGAGGGCGTGCTGCGCGCGCGAGGTGAGCGCGGAGAGCCGGGTGTGCCCGCCGCCGTAGTGGCCGAGTTCGTGCGCGAGCACCGAGCGCAGTTCGCCGATCGTCATCCCGGCGAGCCACGGCAGGCCGAGCTCCATGTACCGCGTGCCGCGGCGCTCCCAGACGCCCGCGTTCGCCTTGGCGACCAGCCGGATCTCGTCGGGGCTGCGGGTGCCCGCGATCCTCGCGAGCTCGTCGACGTGCCGCCACAGCTCCGGGTGCGCCGACCGCGTCAGCTCGGCGCCTTCCGCCCGCGGACGCGCCCAGAACGCCGTGACCACCGCGAACAGGATCGGCCCGCCCACGACCAGCGCCAGTGCCAGCAGCCACCAGCCGCCCGAGTCGTCGCCACGCTCGAAGAGGACGGCCGCCAGCACGCCCAGTCCCGCCACGATGCCCACCGCGAGCACGAAGAACCCCGCCAGCATCACCAGCGCGAGTGCCGCTCTCATGTCCTGCTTCCCCCAGATCGTCCAGAACTACTGCAGGTATCTCACGACGACCTCGGATCCCGCAGCCAGTTCGGTGACGTCCTCGGGCACCTCGATCAGGCAGTTGGACAGCGCGAGCGCCGACAGCAGGTGCGACCCCGGCCCGCCGACGGGCGTCACGACCTGGCCGGACGACGGGTCGTGCAGGCCGCGCCGGAACTGCGTCTTCCCGGCGGGGGACGACAGGCCCGTCGTGATCGCCGCCCGCGCGGTGGGGCGTTCCGGCCGCGGGTGGCCCATCGACGCCAGCAGCGCCGGCCGCACGAACACCTCGAACGACACCTGCGCGCTCACCGGGTTGCCCGGCAACGACAGCACCGGCACGCCCTCGTAGCGGCCGGAACCCTGCGGCCCGCCCGGCTGCATCGCGACCTTGGTGAACTGCACCTCGTGGTCCGCCAGGGCGTCCTTGACCACCTCGTACGCGCCCGCGCTCACGCCGCCGGACGTCACGATCACGTCCACCGCTCCCAGGTAGGGCTTCAACGCCTGGTGGAACGCCTCGACGTCGTCCGGCACGAACCGCAGCTGCGTGGCGACGCAGCCCGCGTCCCGCACGGAGGAGGCGAGCATCATGCCGTTCGACTCGTAGATCTGGCCCGGCTGCAGCGGCGTGCCCGGTTCGACCAGCTCGGAGCCCGTCGACAGGACCAGCACGTGCGGGCGGCGGCGCACCGGCAGCTCGGGCAGGCCCAGGGCGGAGGCGAGGCCGAGCGTGGACGGGCGCAGCACCGTGCCCGCGGCCAGCACCGCGTCGCCCTTCCGCACGTCGTCGCCGCCGGTGCGGATGTTCTGGCCGGGCACGACGGCCCGGTTGATCGTCACGGTGTCCGTGGCGCCGTCGGTCCACTCGACCTGCACCACCGCGTCCGCGCCGGGCGGCACCGGGGCGCCGGTCATGATCCGCTGCACGGTGCCGGGCTCCAGCGCGTTCAGCTCGGTGCGGCCCGCCGGGATGTCGTCGGCCACGCGCAGGCGGACCGGCAGCTCACCGGCCAGGTCGGCCGCGCGCACCGCGTACCCGTCCATCGCGGAGTTGTCGAACGGCGGCAGGGGCAGCGGCGCGATGACGTCGGCGGCGAGCACGAGCCCGAGGCACTCGTCGAGCGGGAGCTGCAGCACGGGCATCAGCCCGACGAGCTCCGCGACGCGCTTGCGGTGTTCGGCGACAGAGGTGGGGGACACGACTGCATACTGCCAACGTCGCGGCGACCGTGACGACCGCGTTGCCCCGTTTCACCCCGGAGGTGTTGTTCGTGCAGGTCAGGACCAGGCACACGCCGACGTTCGGCGTGGCGAGACTCGTCCTCGCACCCGGCGAGGCGGTGCTGGTCGACCCGCTGACCATCGCGGCGACGAGCTACGGGCTCGTGGTCGAGGTGAAGGGACCGGGGACGAAGGCGGTCGCGCTGTGCACGGCCGGCGCGGAGGGCGGCTGGCTCGACGCGACGCCCGTGCTGCCCGGCGACCTGCACCAGCTCGAGCTCGACGGCACCCACGGCTGGTGCGTGTCCCGGCACGGCTGGATCGCGTCGAGCAGCACGGTGGCGATGAACCCGGAGGCGCCGCCGATGCAGGCGATCTTCGGGGGCGCCGAGGGCTTCATGAACTACGCGCACGGCAAGGGCGCCGTGGTGATCGCCTGCTACGGCGCGCTCGACCTCGTGACGCTCGCGGCCGGGGAGGCGGTGACCATCAGCAGCGACCACGTGGTGGCGTTCGCGGACACCGTGCAATGCCGCCTCCGGCCGTCAGTGCCCGATGGCGTGCAATCCATTCAGACGGGTGAGGGCCTGGTGTTCGACTTCGCCGGTCCCGGGGCCGTGCTGACGCAGACGCGCGGGCCCCGGCGGCTCACCACCTGGTTGCGCGCCAACGGAGTCAGCCGGAGTTCATGACTCCGTAAGGAGGTATCCGCGTGAGATTTCTTCTTTTAGCGTTGCTCTCTGCGCTTTGCGTGAGATGCGTGATCTGAAGGAGGACGTCTTGGCTCTCGGTACCGTCAAGTGGTTCAACTCCGAAAAGGGATACGGCTTCATCGCGACCGATGGCGGGCCCGACGTGTTCGTGCACTACTCGGCGATCCAGATGGAAGGCTTCCGGACGCTCTCAGAAGGCGACCGGGTGGAGTTCGAGGTGCAGGCCGGACGGGACGGGCGCAGCCAGGCGTCGGACGTGCGCCGGGCCGGGTAGCGCCGCGCGGGACGCCCGCGCCCGAGTCCCTCTGATCACAGCTTTGGCCAACCCGGAGCAAGCCGATCTCGCCGGACGTTAGGCTGCCTCGCGTGTCGGAGGACCTGAGCGGACGGCGAATCGCGCATTACCGGATCGACGGAGTGCTCGGCCGCGGTGGCATGAGCGTGACGTACCGGGCCACGGACGTGAGGCTCGGCCGGAAGGTCGCGCTGAAGGTCATCGGTGAGCACCTCGCACCCGACGCGGAGTTCCGCGAGCGGTTCGTGGACGAGGCGCGCAACACCTCGGCGATCGACCACGCCAACATCGTGCCGCTGTACGACTTCGACGAGGTCGACGGCCTGCTCTACATCGCGATGCGGCTCGTGGACGGCCAGGACCTGGCCGGGCACATCAAGGAGGGGCCGCTCACGCCCGCGCGCACGTTGACGCTGCTCGCCCAGGTGGCCGAAGCGCTCGACATGCTGCACGGCAAGGGCCTCGTGCACCTCGACGTGAAACCGGCGAACGTGCTGGTCACGCAGAAGGAGGGCGTGCGCGAGCACGTCTACGTCGCCGACTTCGGCCTGACCCGCCGCGGCGCCACCGGCCACCGCACCCGGACGGGTGATTTCCTCGGCTCGCCGACCTACGCGGCGCCGGAACACCTGCGCGGCGAGCCCGTCGACGGCCGCACCGACCAGTACGCGCTCGCCTGCATGCTCTTCGCCTGCCTCTCCGGCCGCCCGCCGTTCCAGGGCGGTGTGCAGGAGGTCATCGCGGGCCACCTCAGCACGCCCGTTCCGGCGTTGTCGCAGGTCGTGGCGTTGCCTCCGGCCATCGACGAGGTGATCCGCAAGGGCACGTCGAAGGACCCGGCGCAGCGGTTCGCGAGCTGCGCCGAGCTCATCGCCGCCGCCCGCGTCGCTCTCGCCGGGGTCGCGCAGGGCTCGGCTCCCGATCGACTCGGGCCGCAGTCCGGCTCGTTCCCCGCCCAGTCGCCGGTGTCCGGGCCGATGCCCGCGCAGCAGGGCCAGTTCCAGGGCGGCGGGTACCAGCAGCCGTTGCAGGACCCGGTCCGGCTGCGCCCGCCGAACCAGGTGGGCGTGAGCGCGTTCACGTCCGGCAAGAAGGAACGGCCCGCGTGGTTCGCGCCGGTCATCGCGGCCGCGGTGGCGATCGTGGTGATCATCATCGTGGTGGTGATCCTGTCGCCGGGCGACGAACCCGCACGCCAGCCCAAGACGAGCTCCGCGCCGTCGCTGAACATCGGCGACGAGCCGACCTCGCGCAAGCCGCTGCCGACCTCCGTGCCCGTCCGCACCTCACCCTGAGTGCGCTTGCACTCGCCGTGCCCGAGTGCTAAACACGAACTAGCACTCGGCTGAGTCGAGTGCCAAAGACAGTGAGGCTAGGACTGGTGAGGCCCTCTCGGGGGTCGTCCGTCGCGGGCACCACCCTGGTCACTCGCACCGTGTTCCGCTGTGGGCTCTGCCGGCCCGCAGTGGCCCAGAATCCACAAAGGCGGAGGAACACACCGCAATGGCCAAGATGATTGCGTTCGACGAGGACGCCCGCCGCGGTCTCGAGCGGGGTATGAACACCCTCGCTGACGCCGTCAAGGTGACGCTCGGCCCGAAGGGCCGCAACGTCGTGCTCGAGAAGAAGTGGGGTGCGCCGACGATCACCAACGACGGCGTCTCCATCGCGAAGGAGATCGAGCTCGAGGACCCGTGGGAGAAGATCGGGGCCGAGCTCGTCAAGGAGGTCGCGAAGAAGACCGACGACGTCGCCGGTGACGGCACGACGACCGCGACCGTTCTCGCCCAGGCGCTGGTCCGCGAGGGCCTGCGCAACGTGGCCGCCGGCGCCAACCCGCTGGGTCTGAAGCGCGGCATCGAGCAGGCCGTCGAGGCCATCGCCGAGCAGCTGCTGAAGAACGCCAAGGAGATCGAGACGAAGGAGCAGATCGCTGCTACCGCGTCCATCTCCGCCGCTGACCCCACGATCGGCGAGCTCATCGCCGAGGCGATGGACAAGGTCGGCAAGGAAGGCGTCATCACCGTCGAGGAGAGCAACACCCTCGGTCTCGAGCTCGAGCTCACCGAAGGCATGCGCTTCGACAAGGGCTACATCTCCGGTTACTTCGTGACCGACCCCGAGCGCCAGGAAGCGGTCCTCGAGGACCCGTACATCCTGCTGTTCGGCTCCAAGATCTCCACGGTCAAGGACCTGCTCCCGCTGCTCGAGAAGGTCATGCAGGGCGGCAAGCCGCTCCTCATCATCTCCGAGGACGTCGAGGGCGAGGCCCTGGCCACGCTGGTCGTCAACAAGATCCGCGGCACCTTCAAGTCCGTCGCCGTCAAGGCCCCGGGCTTCGGTGACCGTCGCAAGGCCATCCTCCAGGACATCGCCACCCTCACCGGTGGCCAGGTCATCACCGAGGACGTCGGCCTGAAGCTGGAGAACGCCGACATCTCGCTGCTGGGCAAGGCCCGCAAGGTCGTCGTCACCAAGGACGAGACGACCATCGTCGAGGGCTCGGGCGACGCGGAGCAGATCCAGGGCCGCGTCAACCAGATCCGCGCCGAGATCGACAAGTCGGACTCCGACTACGACCGCGAGAAGCTCCAGGAGCGCCTCGCCAAGCTCGCCGGCGGCGTCGCCGTCATCAAGGCGGGCGCGGCCACCGAGGTCGAGCTCAAGGAGCGCAAGCACCGCATCGAGGACGCGGTCCGCAACGCCAAGGCCGCCGTCGAGGAGGGCATCGTCGCCGGTGGTGGCGTCGCGCTGCTCCAGGCCGCCGAGGCCGCCTTCGCGGGCCTGAAGCTCATGGGCGACGAGGCCACTGGCGCGAACATCGTCAAGGTCGCTGTCGAGGCCCCGCTGAAGCAGATCGCCGTCAACGCCGGCCTCGAAGGCGGCGTCGTGGTCGAGCGCGTCAAGTCCCTCCCCTCGGGCGAGGGCCTGGACGCCGCGACCGGCGAGTACAAGGACCTGATCAAGGCGGGCATCATCGACCCGGCCAAGGTCACGCGCTCCGCGCTGCAGAACGCCGCGTCCATCGCCGCCCTGTTCCTGACGACGGAAGCCGTCGTCGCGGACAAGCCGGAGAAGAACGCCGCGCCGGCCGCGCCGGACGCCGGCGGCATGGACTTCTGAGTCCACTCCGCAGGACGCACCACTCCTGAAAGGCCCGGCTCGCCTCGGCGAGCCGGGCCTTTCGGTGTCTCCGGGGTGGTGGCGCGGGGTGGGGGATGGGGCGGGGTCGCACGAGAACGAGGTGTGGCGGGCTGGTGGGGAGTGAGGCCGCGTGACGAGGCATGGTGGGCCGCTGGGGCCGGGGCCGACACCTGGTGTGATGCGGGCGATGGAGCGGCGTGAGGGGGCTGCCGGGTTGGCGGGGCGCTTGGCGAGGGCAAGGTCCGCGAGGGGCGAAGCCCGAGGCTGGCACGAACTCACGCGCGTGACGAGGCATGGGTCGGCGCCACCGAGCCGCCCGGCGCAATGGCGAAGCCGAGCCGTATGAGGCATCAGCTCTGATCAGCGGTAATGACTCAACCCCGACGGCGATCGGGGCTTGACTTCGGGTGCGAGGCCTTGAACTTGACCACTCGGCCGGGCTTCACATGCCCGGCTTTTAAAAGGCCGGGAAAGGCCTCGCAAGGGCCCCGAAGTCAAGCCCCAATCGCGATCGTCGCGAAGCGGCGATGAATCAACCCGGCTCGTCACGACACACGCAACCACCTGCGCAAGCCGGCCCCGCCGCAAAACCCCAGAACCCCAGAAAGCCGCCGCCTCAAAAACAACTCAAAGCATGATCGTGGGCGTAACCACAGTCCGCCCAGGTTCCCCACGAGAATTCACCAAATGCACCAAAATCTGCGTGGTCCCAGCCGGCACGTCGGGCAACACGAACCGCCCCCCGTCATCGGCCCGCGTGCACGAGGACTGGTGATCGGCCACCCGAACCTCCACCTCGTGCTCCCCGGCCGGCACCAGCCACCCGTCGATCCGGTGCCGTGACCCGGTCGAGGTGAAGTTCACCATCAACGTCAGGTTGTCCACGGTGAACGTGATCGTGCCGGTCTGCCCGCCCCGCACCCCGGCGAACGACCCGGCCCGTTCCCACCGCGCCACTTCCACGTCCAGCGACTCCAGGGCGATCGCGAACTTCACGCGGTCGACCAAGTCGGCCGGCGGCGGGTCCAGTTCGTCGACGAGCCTGTTCAGCTCTGAGAGGACTGCGGTGTCCTCGGGGCCCCTGCGGTCGTCGCGCGGGTCGATCTCGTTCACCGCGATCCTCCTTCCGTCTCCAGGTAGTTGCGCAGCAGTGTCAGGCACCGTCCCCTGGTCGGACCGATGCTGCCGTGGGGCATGGCGAGCGCCTCTGCGACTGCCCGGTACTCCGCGCGGCCCGCGAGCACGGTGAGCCGCAGCAGTTCCTGGCACCTCGTGTTCAGGCGGCCGAACGCGAGCCACAGGCGGCGGTCGCGGTCGTCCGTCAACATGACGTCCTCGGGCAGGCCGGTGTCGGACTCGAGCTGTTCGGCGTATTCGTCGGACAGGTGCGTCTCACGCTTGTTGGGTGTCCAGGTTCGGCGCGCTTCACGCCTCGTCGTGACCACCAGGTAGCCGACCAGGGCTTTCGGCTCGTTGATGTTCGTGATGTTCTTCAGGAACGCGAGCCACACGGTCTGCACGACGTCTTCCGCCGCGGCCCTGTCCAAGCCCTGGCCACGGGCGACGTGCCACAGGAGCGGCGTCAGCTCGGTCACCAGGACGTTCGTCGCCTCGCGGTTGCCTTCGCGTGCGGCTTCCACGCACACCGCATGACGTTCGGTGCCTTCAAGCCCGTCCCACGGCGGACGGTCATCCGCCGTGTGCAGCTCGTCCATGCAGCACCTCCGATCGGCCGCCCTTGTCAGCGCCGTCCGCCAACACATGAAGGGCTAACTGGGCGGTAGATACAAAATTCACTCGATTGGAGCAGCATCACCGCCGGGTCGCCCTCATCTTCCTCCGGGTACGCCAGCGGCCCGTGATTCCCCCTCCGAGTCACGGGCCGCCAGTGGTGGGAGCCGCGCCGGCCGGCACCCCTCGAACCGGCTGACGCGGACTCCACGCCTGAACACTGCGCTCACCAGGTAAGGAGCGGTGCTCAGGCGAGCAGATACAGCCTCTGACGCAAGGGGCGGCGTGAAGGCTCCCGATTCACGAAAGCACACGTTATGGTCTAGACCATGCCGATTCTCGAAGTGATCGCACTGGACGCGAAGGACGCCGAAGCCGCGCAGGCGGGCGGTGCCGACCGGCTCGAACTGGTCGCCGACATGGCGAGCGACGGGCTCACGCCGTCGGTCTCCACCTTCAGGGACGTCCAGAAGGCCGTCGACATCCCCATCCGCGTGATGCTCAGGGACGCCAGGGGGTTCGCGCCCGGCAACCTCAAGCACCTGCGCCGCCAGGCCTGGGAACTGAGGGAGGCGGGCGCCACCGAGTTCGTGCTCGGCTTCCTCGACGCGGGCGGTGAGGTCGACGAGGGCGTCACGCTCAACCTCCTCGCCGAACTGGAGGGCTGCGCCTGGACCTTCCACCGCGCCCTCGACAACTCGAACGACGTCTTCCGCTCCTGGGGGGTCGTCAAGACCCTCGGCTGCGACACCGTGCTCGCGGCGGGCAGCGCCAAGGGCGTCGAGGACGGGATCGAGAACCTGAAGGAGCTGGTCACCCAGGGTCCGCCCGCGCTGCTCGTCGGAGGCGGTCTGCAACAGCGGCACGTGCCGGAACTGCTGGCCGCGGGCGTGAAGGGTTTTCACGTCGGCAGCGCGGTCCGTCCGTCCGGATGGGACTCGCCGGTCGATTCGGCATCAGTTCGGGAATGGGTCAATCGTCTGGTCTAGACCCTTGACGTAGTCCGTTCTACAGTCACGTTGCTTCCTGTGAAATAGCTGTTGCAACATACGCAACGTGGAGGGCGCGACGATGCGGTTGAAGACACTCGCGGCGGTGCTGGGCGTGGGCGCGGTGGTCGCCTGCGCCCCGGTGCAGTCGGGACCGACGAACTCCGGCACGGACGAGCAGACGGGGCAGCTGCGGGTGTGGCTGTTCGACGAGGTCAACCGGGCACCCAAGGAGGCCGTGGTCAAGGAGGCGATCTCCGAGTTCCAGGGCAAGCACAGCGGCGTCACCGTCGACGTGCAGTACATCCAGGTCTCCAGCCGGGCGGAGCGCTTCAAGGCCGCGTTCAGCGACCCGAAGAGCGCTCCGGACGTGGCCGAGTTCGGCAACACCGACCTCGCGGGCTACGTGTCCGCCGGTGGCTTCTCCGAGCTCGACCTCGGCAAGTGGGACGAGTCCAAGGACCTGGTCCCCACGATCCTCGACACGGCCAAGGTCGACGGCAAGACGTACGGCGTGCCGTGGTTCGTCGGCGTGCGCGCGTTGTACTACCGCACGGACGTGTTCACCGAGCTCGGCCTGCAGCCGCCGACGACGCTGGACGAGATCGCCACGACGGCCCGTGAGATCAGGCAGAAGAAGCCGGAACTCATCGGCATCTCCGCGGGCGGCAAGTACCTGTTCGCCGCGCTCCCGTTCATCTGGGCCAACGGCGGGGACATCGCCAAGTCCGACGGCGGCAAGTTCAGCGCCACGATCGACAGCGCCGAGGCCAAGGCCGGTGTCGCCGAGTACACCGAGCTGATCAAGGACGACATCTGCCCGCCCGCCACCTGCGCCGGCAACGGCGGTGACGCGAGCGTCGAGGCGTTCCGCGCGGGCAAGGCCGCGATGACCATCGGCGGCGACTTCAACCGCAAGTCCGTCGACGCGTCCAGCGCGGCCGGCAAGTACGGCGTCGTGCCGCTGCCCGGCAAGGACAAGGGCTCGGTCGCGCCCGCGTTCGCCGGCGGCAACCTGCTCGGCGTCATGAAGGGCACGCAGCGCAAGACGCTCGCCACCGAGTTCACGCAGCTGCTCGCGTCGAAGAAGTACCAGCAGAAGATGTACACGGCGATGGGCAACCTGCCGACGTTCTCCGACGTGCAGGAGCAGGTCGCGGACTCCGACAAGTTCCTGGAGCCGTTCACGAAGACGCTGCAGTCCGGCACGAAGTTCGTCCCCGTCACGCCGGCGTGGGCGAAGATCGAGGCCCAGGCGGTGGTGCCGACGATGCTCCAGGAGATCGTCACCGGCGCGAAGAACGTCGACACGGCCACCGCCGACGCCGCCAAGACGATGAACGCGGCCTTCACGTCGTGAGCATGACCGCCAAAGGCCAGGGGCGGACCGCGTTCGCCTACCTGGCTCCAGCGCTGCTGGTCCTGGGCGGCCTGCTGGCCTACCCGATCTACCAGCTGGTGCTCATCTCGCTCTTCGACTACGGCCAGGAACAGGTGAGCGGCGGCGCGCCGCTCGAGTTCCTCGGTCTCGGGAACTACCAGAAGCTGCTGGGGGACCAGCAGTTCTGGACGGTGCTCGGGCAGACCGTCGGGTTCGCGGCGGTCTGCGTGGTCGGCACGTTGCTCGTGGGCGCGTTCCTCGCGATCCTCGCCACGAGGGTCCGCACCTGGGTCCGGATGACGTTGTTCCTGGCGGCGCTCGGTGCGTGGTCCACGCCCGCCGTCGCCGGGTCGACGATCTGGCTCTTCCTGTTCGACGCGAACTTCGGGTTCGTGAACGAGGTACTGGGCATCCAGGGCTTCTCCTGGACGTTCGACAAGTGGACGGCGTTCGGACTCGTCGCCGCCCAGGTGATCTGGTGCTCGTTCCCGTTCGTCATGGTGACGCTCTACGCGGGCATCAAGGCGATCCCGGGCGAGGTGCTGGAGGCCGCGGCACTGGACGGCGCGTCGGCGTTCCGCACGGCGTGGAGCGTCATCCTGCCGTTGCTGCGGCCGATCATCCTCGTGGTGACGATCCAGTCGATCATCTGGGACTTCAAGGTCTTCACGCAGATCTACGTGATGACCAACGGCGGCGGCATCGCCGGGCGCAACCTCGTGCTCAACGTCTACGCCTACCAGCAGGCGTTCGCGGCGTCGGAGTACGGCCTCGGCGCGGCCATCGGTGTCGTGATGACCGTGCTGTTGCTGGGAATCACGATGTTCTACCTGCGTGCACTCAAGCGGTCGGGGGAGGTCCTGTGAGGCGCTGGCTGACCGAGGGCTTCGTCCTCGTCATCGCCGCCGTGGTGGCGTTTCCGCTGTTCTGGATGGTCCTGTCCGCGTTCAAGCCGGAGGACGAGATCATCTCGGCCGACCCGGTGCCGTGGACGACGCGGCCGACGCTCGACAGCTTCACGCGGGCGCTCACGGTCGCGAACTTCGGGCGCTACTTCGTGAACAGCATCGTCGTCGCGTTGATCGTGGTGGCGCTGAGCATCCTGATCTCGTTCCTCGCGGCGACCGCGCTGACCCGCTTCCGGTTCCGCAGCCGCACGACACTGCTGATCATGTTGCTGGTCGTGCAGATGGTGCCGGTCGAGGCGTTGACCGTGCCGCTGTTCTTCCTGATGCGGTCCGTGGGCGACTCCGTGCCGGTCTTCGGCCTGAACCACCTCGGCTCGCTCGTGCTGGTGCACCTCGCGTTCAGCCTGCCGTTCGCCATCTGGATGCTGCGGGGTTTCGTCGCCGCGGTGCCGGTGGAACTGGAGGAGGCCGCCACCCTGGACGGCGCCTCGCGGTTCCGGTTCCTGTGGCAGGTGCTGTTCCCGCTCGTCGCGCCCGGCCTGGTGGCGACGAGCGTGCTGTCGTTCATCCACGCCTGGAACGACTTCCTGTTCGCCAAGACGTTCATCATCTCGGCCGTGGAGAACCAGACCCTGCCTCTGGCCCTCCAGGTGTTCGTCAAACCCGACCAGAACGATTGGGGCGCGATCATGGCGGGCTCCACCCTGATGACCATCCCTGTGCTGATCTTCTTCATCTTCGTGCAGCGTCGTCTGGTGTCCGGTCTCGCCGGGGCGGTGAAGGGATGAACCTCCTCCCGCGCCCGGTGTCCTACGTGGACGGTGGACGGCTCTGCGAGTACAAGGGCTGGGAGACCGTCCTCGTCGACGGTCCTCCCGGCGGCTACCGGTTGCTCTCGTCCGACGACGGCGTGCTGATCGAGGCGCACGACGCGGAGGGGGAGATGAACGCGCTGCAGACGTTGCGGCAACTCCTGGGCGCACAGGCGTTCCGGGCCGCCGGTGACAAACCGTCGGTCATCCCGGCGTGCGAGGTCGTCGACTACCCGAGGTTCGGGTGGCGCGGCGTGATGCTCGACGTCGCGCGGCACTTCCTGCCCAAGCGGGAGGTGCTGCGGTACGTCGAGCTGCTGTCCGTGCACAAGCTCAACGTCCTGCACCTGCACCTCACCGACGACCAGGGCTGGCGCTTCGAGGTCAAGCGCTACCCGAAGCTCACCGAGGTCGGGTCGTGGCGGGAGGACTCGCGGTTCGGCGACCGGCGCTCCGGCGGTCTGAAAGGCCGTCCGCACGGCGGTTTCTACACGCAGGACGACCTGCGCGAGATCGTCGCGTACGCGCGGGCGCGGCACATCGCGGTGATCCCGGAGATCGACATCCCCGGGCACTCGCAGTCGGCGATCGCGGCCTACCCGGAACTCGGTGTGCACGGCGGCGGTGTCTGGACCGACTGGGGCGTCAACGAACGCGTGCTCAACACCAATGAGTCCACAGTGGACTTCTACCGGAACGTGTTCGACGAGCTGATGGACGTCTTCCCCGCGGAGGTCATCGGACTCGGCGGCGACGAGGCACCCGGTCACGAGGACGGCGTGCTGGTCCGTGCCATCGCCGAGCACGTCGTCAGCAGGGGCCGGCGGCCGTACGGGTGGGACGAGGTCCTGGACGCCCGTCCGCTGCCCGCGAGCACGGTCGTCGCGTCGTGGCGCGGGGTGGAGGGCGGCATCACGGCGCTGGGCGACGGCCACGACGTGGTCATGTGCCCCGAGCAGCACGTCTACCTGGACTACCGGCAGTCGGACTCGCCCGGCGAGCCGATCCCGGTGGGGACGCTGACGACGCTCGAGGACGTCTACGCGTGGGACCCGGTGCCCGGAGGCCTCACCGGCGAGGAGCCGGGGCGCCTGCTGGGCGCGCAGGCGAACATCTGGACCGAGCACCTCGACTCGGCCCGGCGGGTGGACTACGCGGCGTTCCCGAGGCTGGCCGCGTTCGCCGAGGTCGTGTGGTCCCCGGCGGAGAAGGACCCCGGGTTCGTGCGGCGGCTCGAGGAGCACCACCTGCCGAGGCTCGACGCACTGGGGGTGGAGTACCGGCCCCTCACCGGACCCCACCCGTGGCAGCGGCTCCCCGGAGTTCCTGGTTTTCCACGGTGATCACACGGCCGGCTCTTCCTCGGGCATGAGGATCCAGGCGGCGACGTAGAGGATCGCTCCGGTGCCGAACCCGAGCAGCGTCGCCGCCACGAGGATGATCCGCAGGATCGCGGCGTCGACGCCGATCATCTTGGCGACACCGCCGCAGACGCCGGCGAGCATCTTGTCGCTGCGGCTCCTGCGGAGCTTCTTGACCTGGGCCGTCGCGTCGTTGAGCACGTTGTTCGTCATGGCTCAAGACTCGTCGTTCTCGACGCCCGGCACATCGGTGACCACCCCGAATCCGACCCTGAGTCGTACTCTGAGGGTCATGGAGTCCCCCGAGGAGCTGGCGTCAGGGCTCGACCGCGCGGGCTACCTCCCGGACGGCGGGGTGGCCACGGCGGCGTTCCTCGCGGTCCGCATGGGGCGGCCGCTGTTCCTGGAGGGCGAACCCGGCACCGGCAAGACCTCCCTCGCGCTGGCGCTGGCCAAGGCGATGGACGTCCCGCTGATCAGGTTGCAGTGCCACGAGGGCATCGACGCCACGCAGGCCCTGTACGACTGGGACTACCCGCGTCAGCTCATGCACCTGCGCGTGCTCGAGACCCGCGGCGAGGTGGACGAGGCGTCCCTCTACACGCGACGGTTCCTGCTGGCCAGGCCGCTGTTGCAGGCGCTGGAGAACGCGCCGTGCGTGCTGCTCGTCGACGAGATCGACAGGGCGGACGACGAGTTCGAGGCGTTCCTGCTGGAGGTGCTGTCCGAGAACGCCGTGAGCATCCCCGAGTTCGGCGAGATCAGGGCCACGACACCGCCGCTGACCGTGCTGACCTCGAACCGCACCCGCGAGGTCCACGACGCGCTGAAGCGCCGCTGCCTCTACCACTGGCTCGAGCACCCGGCACTCGACCGCGAGGTGGCCATCCTGCGCCGCACCCTGCCCGGTCTCGACGAACGGCTCGCGCGCAAGGTCGCCGAGGCCGTCGGGAAGATGCGCGGGCTCGACCTGCTCAAGCCGCCGGGCGTCGCGGAGTCGCTGGACTGGGCGCGGGCGTTGCAGGCGCTGGGGCGCACCGAGCCGGACGCGGAGACGCTGGGCGCGGTGCTGAAGTACCGAGAAGACGCGGAACGCGTCATCGGGAGCACAATCGTGGGGTGACGGAAGCCTGCGTGGGGTTCACGAGCGTCCTGCGGGGCGCCGGACTCCAGTGCGGGCCCGACCGCGTCCAGGCGTTCCTGCGGGCCACCGAGCACGTCGACCTGTACTGGGCCGGGCGCCTCACGCTGTGCGCCGACCCGGACGACCTGCCGCGCTACGACGCCGCCTACCGCGCGTACTTCGGCGGCGCCCCGCCCCGTCCACGCACAACGGTCGAGCTGGACTCGGTGACCGTCGGCGTCGCCGCGTCCGACGTGGAAGTGCTGAAGCACAAGGACATCTCCGAGTTCGACGCGGCACCGCTGATCGCACGGCTCACGCCACTGCCCCCGAGGCGCCGGTCGCGCAGGCTCCGCAAGGCCCGGCGCGGGCGGATGGACCTGGCCCGCACGGTCCGGGCGATGATCGAGACCGGCGGCGAGATCGCGTTGCCGCGCCACCGCCGCCGGGGCGAGAAGGCCCGCCGGCTCGTGCTGCTGATCGACGTCTCGGGCTCGATGGCCGCCTACTCGGACGCGCTGCTGCGGTTCGCGCACGTCGTCGCCCGCGCCGTGCCCGCCGAGGTCCACACGATCGGCACCAGGCTGACCCGCGTGACCCGCCAGCTCCGGGAACGCGATCCGGAACGCGCGCTGCGGGCGGCGGGCAGGGCGATCCCCGACTACGAGGGCGGTACGCGCCTCGGCGATGCGCTGCGCCGGTTCAACCAGCGGTGGCGGCAACGCGGTGCCGTCGTCGTGCTGTTCAGCGACGGCTGGGAACGCGGTGACACCACCCTGCTCGCGGCGGAGATGGCGCGGCTGCGGCGGCTGAGCCACAAGGTCATCTGGGCCAACCCCCATGCGGGCAAACAGGGTTATCGTCCATTGCAGGGCGGTGTGGTGGCGGCGCTCCCGCACGTCGACACCATGGTCGCCGGACACAGCGTGCACGCGCTCGAAGAACTTCTGAAGGAGGTACGCCGTGCGTGATGTGCTCTTCGACCTCGCCGAACGGGTGGCGAACGGTGAGACGGTCGGGGTCGGCACGGTGGTCGCGACCTTCAGCTCGGCGCCCAGGCCGGCGGGCGCGGCGATGCTCGTGACGCAGGACGGCGAGGCGGTCGGCAGCGTGTCCGGCGGCTGCGTCGAGGGCGCGGTCTACGACCTCGCGCAGTCCACCGACACCCCGGTCCTGCAGCGGTACGGGGTGAGCGACGACGACGCGTTCGCGGTGGGGCTGACCTGCGGCGGGATCATCGACATCTTCGTGGAGAAGGTCGACGCCGAGACGTTCCCGCAGCTCGCCGAGGTGGTGGAGACCGTCCGCGCCGAGGCGCCCGTGGCCGTCGCGACGGTCGTCGAACACCCGGACGGCGTCGGCCGCCGCATGGTCGTGTGGCCCGACCGGCGTGACGGCACCCTCGGCAGCGCCCGCATCGACGACGCCGTCGCGGACGACGCCCGCGGCATGCTCGCCTCGGGCCGCAGCGGCGTGCTCCAGTACGGACCGGACGGTCAGCGGCGCGGCGAGGGCCTGAGCGTCTTCGTGAACTCGTTCGAACCGCCGCCGCGCATGCTCGTGTTCGGCGCGATCGACTTCGCCGCTTCGATGGCACGGCTCGGCGCGTTCCTCGGTTACCGGGTGACGGTCTGCGACGCACGGCCCGTGTTCGCCACACGCAGCCGTTTTCCCGAAGCGGACGAGG
Source organism: Lentzea sp. HUAS12 (assembly GCF_024125735.1). Classification (NCBI taxonomy): domain Bacteria; kingdom Bacillati; phylum Actinomycetota; class Actinomycetes; order Pseudonocardiales; family Pseudonocardiaceae; genus Lentzea; species Lentzea sp. HUAS12. The sequence continues at coordinate 6,503,115 of NZ_CP099738.1, read as the reverse complement.
TCGTCGTGGACTGGCCGCACCGGTACCTCGAACGCGAAGCGTCCAAGCTCGACGAACGCACGGTCATCACGGTGCTCACCCACGACCCGAAGTTCGACGTGCCGTTGCTGGAGGTCGCGTTGCGGCTGAAGGTCGGCTACGTCGGCGCGATGGGGTCCCGCCGGACGCACGAAGATCGACTGAACCGGTTGCGAGAAACGGGAATGACCGAATCCGAACTTGCGGCGCTGTCGTCGCCGATCGGGCTCGATCTCGGCGGCCGAACGCCTGAGGAAACCGCAGTTGCGATTGCCGCGGAGATCATTTCCTTGCGCTGGAAGGGAAGCGGGCGGCGGCTGACGGAGATCGAACTGCCGATTCATCGTTGATCGGGTTGTTGAACCCGCAAACAGGGAGCAAGCTGGAGTGACCCTCGTCACTTCATGGCCCACCACCCTGGGAGGGTTTCAATGCACATCTCGGTCAACGTCGACGGAGTGACATACGCCGACGAGGTCGAACCCCGCCTCCTGCTCGTGCACTACCTACGGGAGCGATTGAGCAAGACCGGCACCGTCGTCGGGTGCGACACCGGCAACTGCGGTGCCTGCACCGTCCACCTCGACGGTCACAGCGTGAAGTCGTGCCAGATGTTGGCCGTGCAGGCGAACGGCCACGACGTCACCACGATCGAAGGGCTCGCTCGCGACGGCAAGTTGCATCCCGTGCAGGAGGCTTTCCACTCGAACCACGCGCTGCAGTGCGGTTTCTGCACCCCCGGCATGATCATGCAGGCGATCGACCTGCTCGCGGACGAGCCGGACCCCGACGACGAGACCGTGCGCAAAGGCCTGGAGGGCAACCTCTGCCGGTGCACCGGCTACCAGAACATCGTGCGCGCGGTGCAGGACGCCGCCCAGCGGATGAAGCCCGGCGCCGGACCTGACCAGGAGCGGCACAGCGACGAGCACGTCACCGCGAAGCAGCCGGTAGGTGGCGAATGACCGCCACGGCCGAGCCGGAGGTCGGGAAGGCCCGGCTCCGCAAGGAGGACGCCCGCCTCATCACCGGCCAGACCAGGTGGACCGACAACATCCAGCTGACCGGCATGCTGCACATGGCCGTGCTGCGCAGCCCCGTCGCCCACGCCCGCATCACGAACATCGACGTCAGCCGCGCGACGGCGATGCCCGGTGTGGCGCTGGTGCTGACCGGTGAGGACTTCGCCGCCGAGCAGGGCTCCCTGCCGTGCGCCTGGCCGATCACCGAGGACATGAAGTCGCCCCCCGCGCCCGCGATGGCCGTCGACCGGGTCAACTTCGCCGGCGAGGCCGTCGCACTCGTGATCGCCGACAGCGCCTACCACGCGGCGGACGCGCTGGAGGCCATCGACGTCGACTACGAGGACCTCCCGGTCGTGCTCGATCTGGAAGAAGCGTTGCGGGACAACGACCTCGTGCATCCGGACCTGGGCACGAACAAGTGCGCGACGTGGATCTTCGACTCCGCCGAGGCGGGCGCGGGGACGAACGTCGAGGACGAGATCGCGGCCGCCGACGTCGTGATCGAGCGGACGTTCCGGCAGCAACGGCTGATCCCGGCGTTCATGGAACCGCGCTCGGTGGTCGTCGACTCGACCGCGGGCATGTTCACCGTGTGGTCGGCGACGCAGATCCCGCACATCCTGCGGTGGATGCTGTCGGCCGTCACGGGCATCCCCGAGCACCGGCTGCGCGTGATCGCACCGGACGTCGGCGGTGGCTTCGGCGGCAAGCTCCAGGTCACGCCGGAGGAGCTGCTCTGCCTGCTGGTCGCCCGCCGGATGGGGCGTCCGGTCAAGTGGACGGAGACCCGCACCGAGTCGATGCTGTCCGCGCACCACGGCCGCGACCAGCTGCAGAAGATCACGTTGGCCGCCCGCCGCGACGGCACGGTGACCGGCCTGAAGGTCGAGCTGCTCGCCGACATGGGCGCCTACCTGCGCCTGGTCACACCGGGCGTGCCGATCCTCGGCGCGTTCATGTTCAACTCGATCTACAAGTTCGCCGGCTACCGCTTCGAGTGCACGAACGTGTTCACGAACAAGGTGCCGACGGACGCGTACCGCGGTGCCGGACGGCCCGAGGCGACGTTCGCGATCGAGCGGATGATGGACGAGCTCGCGGTCGAGCTCGGCATGGAGCCGATGAAGCTCCGCGAGATGAACTGGATCAAGCACGAGGAGTTCCCGTTCACCACGGTCGCCGGACTCACCTACGACTCCGGCAACTACGAGGCCGCGACGGCCCGTGCGATGGAACTGTTCGGGTACGACGAACTGCGCGAGGAGCAAGCGCGGCGCCGTGCGTCCGGTGACGTCAAGCAACTCGGCATCGGGATCTCCACCTACACCGAGATGTGCGGCCTCGCGCCGTCACGGGTGCTGGGCGCTCTGCGGTACGGCGCGGGCGGGTGGGAGACCGCGTCGATCCGCATGCTGCCCACCGGCAAGGTCGAGGTGATCACCGGGACCTCGCCGCACGGGCAGGGCCACGAGACGGTGTGGTCGCAGATCGTCGCGGACCGGCTCGGCGTGCCGTTCGAGGACGTCGAGGTGCTGCACGGCGACACGGCGACCTCGCACAAGGGCATGGACAGCTACGGGTCGCGTTCGCTGGCCGTCGGCGGCACGGCGCTGGTGTACGCGGCGGACAAGGTGCTGGCCAAGGCCAGGACGCTGGCCGCGCACATGATGGAGTGCGACGAGGCGGACGTGGAGTTCGCCTCCGGTTCGTTCTCCGTCCGCGGCACGTCGACCGCCCGGACGCTGGGCGATGTCGTGCTGGCCGCGCACGTCGCGCACGACCTGCCCGAGGGCATGGAACCCGGCATGGACGCCGATGCCACGTTCGACCCGGACAACTTCTCGTACCCGCACGGAACCCACCTGTGCGCGACGGAGGTCGACACCGAGACGGGCATGGTCAAGATCGTGCGGTACGTGGCCGTGGACGACGTCGGCACGGTCGTGAACCCGTTGATCGTCGACGGTCAGGTGCACGGCGGACTGGCGCAGGGCATCGCCCAGGCGTTGTACGAAGAGGCCACGCACGACGAGATGGGCACGCTGACGTCGGCGACGTTCGCCGACTACCTCGTGCCGTGCGCGGCCGACCTGCCGGCGTTCCTGACGGACCGCACGGCGACACCGGCGACGTCGAACCCGTTGGGCGCCAAGGGAGTCGGCGAGGCCGGCACGATCGCCTCGACGCCGGCCGTGGTGAACAGCGTGCTGGACGCCGTGCGGCACCTGGGCGTGCGGGACATCGAGATGCCGATGTCGCCGGAACGCGTGTGGACCGCGTTGCGCGGTCGTGAGGATTCGGGTGCGGGCGAGGTCGCCGCGGGCGGGCTCGGTTCGATCGACGCGCAGGGAGGGCAGTCGTGATCCCGGCGGAGTTCAGGTACCTGTTCCCGTCCACTGTGGACGAAGCCGTGCGGATGCTCGCGGAGGAGGGCGAGGACGCCAAGGTCATCGCGGGCGGGCAGTCGCTCGTGCCGGTGCTGAGGATGCGGCTCGCCGCGCCCACGGCGTTGATCGACATCGGTGGCCTGACCGAGCTGACCGGCGTGCGCGACGACGGCGACTCGTTGCTCATCGGTGCCATGACCACGCACTACGAGGTGCAGCGTGATCATCTCGTGCAGGACCACGCGTTGCTGTTGAAGCTGGTCACGGACACCATCGCGGACCCGCAGATCCGGCACCGCGGCACGTTCGGCGGCTCGCTGTGCCACGCGGACCCGGCCGGTGACCTGCTGGCGCCCGTGCTGGCGCTGGACGCCGTGATGATCATCGCCGGGCCGTCCGGGCGGCGTGAGGTGCCCGCGTCGGAGTTCTTCGTCGACTACTTCACGACGGCGCTCGGCCCCGCCGAGATCCTGCTCGACGTCCGGGTGCCGAAGTACACCGGCTGGAGCGCGCACTACGAGAAGCTCAACCGGGTCGCGCAGGCGTGGTCGATCGTCGCCGTCGCGGCCGCCGTGCAGGTGCGCGACGGTGCCATCGCCGCGGCCCGGGTCGGTCTCACGAACGTGGGCTCCGGTCCGGTGCGCGCCACCGAGGTCGAGGAGGCGCTGGTCGGGCAGCCCGCTTCGGCCGACGCGATCTCGGCCGCCGCCGTGCGCGCGTCCACGGGTGACGGTTACAAGGACAACCTGGCCCGTGTGCTGACCGGACGTGCGTTGACGGCGGCGGTCGCGGGATGAAGCTGACGCATTCGTTCCCGTCACCGGCGCCCGCCGAGGAGGTGTGGGAGGCGCTGCTCGACCCCGAGCGGGTGGCGCCGTGCCTGCCCGGCGCCACGCTGACCTCGGTGGACGGCAAGACGTTCAGCGGAGAGGTGAAGGTGAAGCTCGGCCCGGTGCAGCTGCTGTACCGGGGGAGCGGCGAGTTCGTCGAGATCGACCCGGTGCTGCGCCGTGCCGTCATGAAGGCCGCGGGCAAGGACACCCGCGGCAACGGCACGGCGTCCGCCCTGGTGACCTTCGTCGTCGGCGACACGGTCGAGGTGGAGACCGACCTGGCGATCACCGGCCGTCCGGCGCAACTGGGCCGCGGGCTGATCGCCGAGGTCAGCGGCAAGCTCGTCGACCAGTTCGCGGAATGCCTGGCGGGCACGCTGGTATCCGTGGATCCTGACGAGGTGGCGCAACAGCAGCATCTCCGAGTGGTCCCCGACGAGCCGATCGACCTGATCGACACGGCAGGCGTGCCGGTGTTGAAGCGCGTGCTGCCCGTCGCGGCGGCACTCGCCGTCGTGGCGTTCGTGGTCCTGCGACGCAGGCGGCACCGCTGAGGCGTGTGGTCCGGTGGCCGGCATCCGTGCTGGCCACCGGCCTTTTGCTGTCCGCGTGCACCGGCTCGCCGACGGTCGTCACCTCGGCACCCGCGGTGCCCGCGCCGACTTCCTCCAGCCCGCCGGCCGCGCGGTCCTTCGTGCTGACCGCGGGCGGGGACATCCTGATCCACCCGGCGCTCACCGACCAGGCCGTGGCCGACGGGGGCGCGGCCGGGCGCGACTTCCTGCCGTTGTTCTCGGGCATCAAGGAGACGCTGAAAGCCGACCTCTCGCTGTGCCACCTGGAGGTGCCGCTGGGCCCGAAGGAGGGCCCGTTCTTCGGCTACCCGGCCTTCCTCGCGCCGCCCGAGGTGGCGAAGGGCCTGGTCGACGTGGGGTACGACTCGTGCTCGACGGCCTCGAACCACACGCTGGACCGCGGTGTCTCGGCGATCGGCACGACGCTGGACGCGATGGACGCCGTGGGCCTGAAGCACACCGGCTCCTACCGCACGCCGGAGGAGGCTGCTGCCCCGCACATCCTGGACGCGGGCGGCGTGAAGGTGGCCCAGCTGTCGTTCACCTACGGCTTCAACGGGATCCCGCTGCCGCAGCCGTGGCGGGCGAACCAGATCAACGCCGACAAGATCCTCGCCGACGCCCGTGCGGCCCGTGCCGCCGGCGCCGAGGTCGTCGTGCTGTCCGTGCAGTGGGGCAACGAGTACCAGCACGAGGCGACCGCGGAGCAGAAGGCGCTGGCCCGCCGGTTGCTGGCCGACCCCGCCCTGGACCTGATCATCGGCACCCACGTGCACGTGGTGCAGCCGTTCGAGAAGATCGGCGGCAAGTGGGTCGCGTACGGGCTCGGCAACGAGGTCGCCCGGCACGCCGAACCCCGCGGGGTGACCGAGGAGGGCGCGATCGCCCGGTTCAAGTTCGAGCAGGGGCCGTCCGGGTGGTCCGTGGTGGAGGCCTCCTACACCCCGACCCTGGTCGAGCTGGGGCCGCCGATCCGGCTGGTGGACCTGACCCGCGTCCCGGCCACCGAGCGGCGGACGCAGGCGATCGACCGGACCGAGGGGATCGTGTTCAGCATGGGCGCGGCCGAGCAGGGGTTAAAGCGCGGCAAGCCGTAGATCGCTTGAAGATGTGTAATTGCGTCGGGAATTGGAGCTTCTCCATGTGCGACGGTGGATGAGACGGAAGGAGACGCGGTGACCGCGCTACCCGACAGGCCTCCGAGGCGTCTGCTTGCTGTTGCGGCGGGTCCTATGACCGTTGCTCAGTACGCCGCGCTCGGAGAAACCGAAGACGGCTACACGGAATTGGTGAACGGCCGTCTGATCATGTCCCCCAGCCCCATTCGCAACCACGTCGCTGCCGGCGTCAGTCTGGTCGTGCAGCTCGCGGGTCAAATTCCCCATGATTTCGAAGTTCTCTACGACATAGACGTGAACCTGGAGTTGTCCCCGCCGGGTATGCCTGGCTATGTGCGGCGCCCCGACCTGGTCGTGGCCAAGCGCAGCGCCGGGATGCGGCAAAACGCCGAAGGCGGTTTGATCAGGGCTGATGAGGTCGTGCTCGCTGTCGAGGTGATGTCACCGAGTTCGCGGCAGATCGACTATCGCGCCAAGCGCGATGAATACGCGTGGGCCGGCATTCCGCATTACTGGATCGTCGACTTGGATGAGCCGGTCTCGCTGGCGGCGATGCACCTGGCCGGTGAGTTCGGCTACCAGGAACGGCCTGCGGTGAGCAGAATCTACGAGACGACCGAGCCGTTCTCGCTGAAGATCCACGTGAACCGACTCATCGACTGAGGACGTTCAGCACCCTGCCGTACCGATCAGTCCAGGCCTTTTCGAGCACATCGCTCCTGAACTCCTCGATGCGGTCCGGCACGGGTGCCTTCGTCAGCACCGGCAGGTATCCGTCCACGGGCAGCAGCGGGTCACTCGTGACGTCACCGTCCAGCAGCTGCAGCGTGGCGAGCCCGCACGCGTAGTCGAGCGTTGGCAGCGCGGCCGCGAGGGCGACCCCGGCCGCCATCCCGACCGAGGTCTCCAACGCCGACGACACCACACACGGCAACCCACAGGCCTCCGCGACCTCGAGGGCCTTCCGCACCCCGCCGAGCGGCGCCACCTTGATCACCGCGATGTCCGCGGCCCCGGACACGGCCACCTTCACCGGGTCGTCGGCCTTGCGGATCGACTCGTCCGCCGCGATCGGCACGCCGACCCTCCGCCTGACCGCGGCCAGCTCGTCCAGCGTGTGACACGGCTGTTCCACGTACTGGAGCCCGCCGGCGGCCTTGTCCATGGCCTTGATCGCCGCGACGGCCGTGTCGACGTCCCACAGCATGTTCGCGTCGACCCGGATCGCCCCTCGCGGCCCAAGCGCGTCCCGCACGGCCTCGAGCCGCGCGCAGTCGTCTTCGAGCGTCGACTCGGCGACCTTCACCTTGGCCGTGGAACACCCGGACCGCGTGACGATCTCGTGCGCCCGCTCCGGACCGACCACGGGCACGGTGCAGTTGACCGGGATGCGGTCGCGGACCGGCGCGGGCCACCCGTCGTTCGCGGCCTCCAGCGCACACGCGAGCCAGGCGGCGGCCTCGGCGTCGCCGTACTCCTCGAACGGGCAGAACTCGCCCCACCCGGACGAACCTTCGAACAGCAGGCCGGTGCGCCGGGTGATGCCGCGGAACCGGGCGCGCATCGGGATGGAGTAGACGTGCACGGCCCGATTCAAGCGCACTTGAGGAACTCCAGCGAATGCCCGCCCCCACGCAGGTTGACCGAGCCGGCGGGCTGGATGCCGAGCACCGTGCAGACGATCTGCTGCACGGCAGCGGCACTGAGCTGCGAGACGTCGGTGGACAGGGTCACGTCGAGCCCGCTGGCCACCCGGTCGACGGTGGCGGGCACGGCGTCGAACGGCACCTCGGTCGTGAGCCCGCGGGCCTGCTCGGCGCCGGTCGGGCCCTGGGCGAGGAGTCCCACGACGTCGAACCCGCTCAGGCTGCCCTCGGGGCGGGGGACGGGCAGCACCCCGGTTCGGGAGACCCAGTAGAGCGACGGGGAGGTGTTCTCGACGGGGCCGGTGGGGGCTTCGAGGCCGGGGATGGGGTCGGTGGGGCGGATGCCGCAGGCGGTCAGGACGGTGAGGGCGGCGAGAACGAGCAGTGCGGGGCCGAGCTCACGAAGGGGCCGGGGCCTGCGCCTGGCAGCCGGCACGTGGCGGACTTCCGGCCCATGCCGGACGTCCAACGCCCGCCCGCTCCCCAACGCCCACCAGCGCTTCACCCCTCACCGCCCAACGGCAGCCGCAGCGTGAACAACGCCCCGCCCCCGGCCCGGTTCGCCGCCGTCAGCGTCCCCCCGTGCAGCCGCGCGTTCTCCCAGGCGATCGCGAGCCCCAGCCCCGACCCCTCCGACCGCCCCCGAGCCGAGTCGGCCTTGTAGAACCGCGCGAACACGTGCGGCAGCACCTCCGCCGGCAACCCGGGCCCCGAGTCCGCCACCTCGATCACCAAGAACCCCGAAGCGACCGACAGCTCCAACGACACCGGTGGTGAGCCGTGCCGCAGGGCGTTGCCGACCAGGTTCGCCACGACCACGTCCAGCCGCCGCGGGTCCAGGCGCGCCCGCACGCCGTCCGGCAGGGAGGCGGACACCTCGGAGAAGCCGCGCATCCGCAGGCAGGTCCGCACGACCTCGGCCACGTCGACGTCGTCCAGCGCCAGTGCCGCGGTCCCCGAGTCGAACCGGGTGACCTCGATCAGGTCGTTCACCAGCCGGGTCAGGTTCTGCGTCTCCCGGTTCACCAGCCGCGCGGCCTGGCCCGCCACGCCGGGCAGGGAGGCGGTCTCGGCGTCCAGCACGTCCGTCACGGCCGTCATCGCGGCCAGCGGCGTGCGCAGCTCGTGCGACACGTCCGCCACGAACCGCCGCGCGTCCGCCTCCATCCGCCGCAGCTCGCCCACGTGGTGCTCCAGCGAGGAGGCCGTGCTGTTGAAGGTCGACGCGACGGACGCGAGTTCGTCGCGGCCGCGGACCGGTACCCGCGCTGAGAGTTCGCCCTGGCCGAGCCTCCAGGCGGCCAGCTGCAGTTCGCGGACGGGGCGCAGGACACCGCGCGCGGCCAGGAAGGCCAGGCCCAGGGCCAGGACCAGCACCGCGCCGCCGATCAGCCACGCGTTGCGGGCCAGCTCGCCGACGAACGCGGCCTCCGACGTGAACGGTCGCAGCACGTACACCTCGATGCCCGGCGAGGCGCCGGAGGTGACCCGCACCTGCATGCCCACGACGAGCCAGACGGAGTCCGCGTACGACACGCGCTGCCAGCCGACACGTCCCGAGGACACCAGGGACCGCAGTTCGGCGGTGATCACGGACGGGTCCATGCCGCCCGCGGAAAGTCCGTTGCCGTAGGCCAGGGCCGAGCCCTCGCGGCCGGAGACGCGTCCCGCGACGCGTTCCAGGAGGGCGGTGTCCACGGGACGGGCGGGCAGCGGGTAGAGCTGCTCGACGCGGTTCGTGGTCTCGATGACGGCGTTGTCCTGGGCGCGTTGCACGATCGCGTCGCGCGCCCGCACGTAGCCGGCGCCGGCGACGGCCGCGGCGGTCACGATCGTCAGGAACGCGAAGGCGAGCAGCAGCCGCAGGCGCAGCGTCACAGCGGTCCGAAGCGGTAGCCGAAGCCCCGCACCGTCTGGACGTACACGGGGGCCGCCGGGTCGTTCTCGATCTTCGACCGCAGCCGTTGCACGCACGCGTCGACCAGCCGCGAGTCGCCCAGGTACCCCTGGTCCCACACCGATCCCAGCAACTGCTGGCGCGACATCACGCGGCCCGGTGACGAGGAGAGTTCCAGCAGCAGGCGCAGTTCGGTGGGCGCGAGCGAGACCGGCTCGCCCGACCGCGTCACCACGAGTCCCTCGCGGTCGATCGTCAGGTCGCCGTGGCGCTCGGCCACCACCTCGGCGACCGGGGCGGACGAGCGGCGCAGCACGGCGCGGATGCGGGCCTCCAGCACGCGGGCCTGCGCCGGCTTGGCGACGTAGTCGTCGGCTCCGGCCTCCAGGCCCGCCACCACGTCGATGTCGTCGTTGCGCGCGGTCAGCATGATGATCGGCAGGTCACCGGACGCGCGGATGCGGCGGCACACCTCGAAGCCGTCCACGCCCGGCAGCATCAGGTCCAGCACCACGACATCGGGCGTGACGCTGCCCAGCAGGTCGAGGCCCTCCTCGCCGGTGCGCACCGCGTCCACGGTGTGCCCCTGGTAGGTCAGGGCGAGCGACAGTCCCTCGCGGACCGCCTCGTCGTCCTCGATCAGCAGTACGCGCGGCATGCCCTCCAGCCTTCCCGACGGGTCTCATGAGGACGTTCGTGCCACGTCATCGTTGCGCAACGATCATCAAGCCGGCCTGACCTGCCTAGTCCAACGCGGCGGTGTGGCGCAGCTGCTCCGGCGTCGGGTCCGACACCAGCACGCGCAGGGCGTCCGCGAACCGGTCGAACCGCCGGTCCAGCTCGGCCAGCTCGCGCGACGGCTCCGCGACCAGCGCCGCCCGGCCCGCCCTGGGTGGCGCGGTCGCCAGCGCGTCACGGACGGGCTGGGCCCGGCGCAGCGCCACGAGCAGCGTCCAGAGCCGCTGCTCGACCAGCGCCACCTGCACCGGGTCACCGGAGACGCGCAGGAAGTCCGTCCGCACGGCCGTGGCCCGGCGGCGCTGCGCCGGGCAGGTGAAATCAGCGGACCGGACGACCTGCGCGTCCGGTGCCGAGCGGGCGAGCGACTCCTCCGACCGGAACCGGCGCGTGGGCGCGGTCCCGGCCGGGTTCCACATCCACCAGCCGGTCATCCGACCAGGTCGTCCGCGTCGACGATCTTGTACGCGTACCCCTGCTCGGCCAGGAACCGCTGCCGGTGCGCCGCGTAGTCGGTGTCGAGCGTGTCGCGCGCGACGACCGAGTAGAAGTGCGCCTGCCGGCCGTCGCCCTTGGGTCGCAGCAACCGGCCGAGGCGCTGCGCCTCCTCCTGCCGCGACCCGAACGTGCCGGACACCTGCACGGCCACCGACGCCTCGGGCAGGTCGATGGAGAAGTTCGCGACCTTCGACACCACCAGCGTCCGGAGCTCGCCGCGGCGGAACCGGTCGAACAGCTCCTCGCGCTCCTTGTTCTTCGTCGACCCCTTGATCACCGGCGCTCCCAGTTCCTCGCCCAGCTCGTCCAGCTGGTCCAGGTAAGCACCGATCACCAGGGCCGGCTCGTCGGGATGCTGCTCCAGCACCCGGCGGACGACCGGGATCTTGGTCCTCGCCGTCGAGCAGAGCTTGTAGCGCTCCTCGGGCTCGGCCGTCGCGTACTGCAGGCGCTCGTTGTCGGTGAGGGTCACCCGGACCTCGGTGCACTCGGCCGGCGCGATCCAGCCCTGCGCCTCGATGTCGCGCCACGGCACGTCGTAGCGCTTCGGGCCGATCAACGAGAAGACGTCGCCCTCCTGGCCGTCCTCGCGCACCAGCGTCGCGGTGAGCCCGAGGCGGCGGCGGGACTGCAGGTCCGCCGTCATCCGGAACACCGGCGCGGGCAGCAGGTGCACCTCGTCGTAGACGATCAGGCCCCAGTCGCGCGAGTCGAACAGCTCCAGGTGCTTGTACTCGCCCTTCGACTTGCGGGTGATCACCTGGTAGGTCGCGATCGTGACCGGGCGGATCTCCTTGCGCTCACCCGAGTACTCGCCGATCTCCTCCTCGGTGAGCGACGTGCGTGCGATCAGCTCCCGCTTCCACTGCCGGCCCGCCACGGTGTTCGTGACCAGGATCAGCGTGGTCGCCTGCGCCTCGGCCATCGCCGCCGCGCCGACGAGCGTCTTGCCCGCGCCGCAGGGCAGCACGACGACGCCGGACCCGCCGGCCCAGAACGCCTGCGCCGCCAGCCGCTGGTAGTCGCGCAGCTTCCAGCCGTCCTCCGCGAGTTCGATCGGGTGCGCCTCGCCGTCGACGTAGCCGGCCTCGTCCTCGGCCGGCCAGCCGACCTTGAGCAGCAACTGCTTGAGGCGCCCGCGCTCACTCGGGTGCACGACGACCGTGTCGTCGTCGATCCGCGCCCCGAACATCGGCGCGATCTTCTTGTTGCGCAGCACCTCTTCGAGCACCGCTCGGTCGTTGGTGTGCAGCGTCAGCCCGTGGGCCGGGTGGTTGGTGAGCACCAGCCGCCCGAACCGGCTCATCGTGTCGACCACGTCGACCAGCAGCGGCTGCGGCACCGGATAGCGGCTGAACCGCACCAGCGCGTCGACCACCTGCTCGGCGTCGTGCCCGGCCGCCCGCGCGTTCCACAACGCGAGCGGCGTCACGCGGTAGGTGTGCACGTGCTCGGGAGCCCGCTCCAGCTCGGCGAACGGCGCGATGGACGTGCGCGCGTCGTCGGCGAGCGGGTGGTCGACCTCGAGCAGCAGCGTCTTGTCCGACTGGACGATCAAAGGGCCATCGGTCACGCCGACAAGTCTCCCTGACGACGCCAAATGCGTTCGACCTGCGTCAACCGGTGACGACAAGTGTGAGTCGACACACCAAGCCAACACGACGTGTCGTACGTTCTCGGCCATGAGCAGCGAGTCGACTGATCCCGTCGAGCCCCCGGCCGTGGTGAACCCGGCTCCGGACGAGGCCGAGACCGACGAGGCGCCCCAGAAGAACAACTGGCTGAAGTTCGTCATCGTCGGCGTGCTGGCCGTCGTCCTGGTCGGTGGTGGCGTGTGGGCGCTGACGTCGCTCAACAGCACCGGGGCCGGCGACTGCGTGAGCGCCTCGCCGAAGAACGCGGACCAGCCGGACGGCGAGTGGAACCTCTCGTCGGAGGGCTGCAACGACACCGCGGCCACGCACCGGGTCGCCGTCGTGCTGAAGAACGCCGAGGACCAGTGCCCGGCCGAAGGCCTCTACGAGCCGGTCAAGTCCGGCAACGAGACGCTCTGCCTCATGCCCAACCTCATCGAGGGCAAGTGCTACAACTCGGGCGACGACGGCGTGTTCAAGCAGGAGGCCTGCACCCCCGAGTCGCCGGTCAAGATCGTCAAGAAGGTCGACGGCCTGCCCGAGGAGGGCACGGTGTGCCCCGAGACCGCGGGCGAGTGGCGCTTCAGCGAGCCCGCCTCCGTCTACTGCATGGGTGTCCCCGAAGGATCCTGATCGGGTGAACTCGGTTGAGTTGAGCCCCCTCTGACGCCGATACCCAGGCCATGAAGAAGGTCGGCCTGGGTTTCGCCGTTGTCCTCGCCCTCGTGCTGCTCGGCGGGTTCGTGCTGAACCAGCTCGGCGACGTGGCGAAGTCGGCGAAGGCCGGCGACTGCGCGCGGATCTCCGGCGCGCTCGACAACCCGCGCTACCAGGCCCTCGACTGCGGGTCGGACCAGGCGAACGTCAAGATCGCCAAGGTCCTCGACTGGAACGAGAAGGCGTGCCCGTCCGGCGGCATGGACTACTCGACGTTCACGGGTGACTCCACCCTGTGCCTCATGCCGAACTTCGTCGAGGGCTCCTGCTACGGCCAGGACACCGACGCCGGCATCGCGAAGGTCGCCTGCGCGACCAAGGACTCGGTGAAGGTCGCCAAGGTGTTCACCGGCAAGGCCGACCGCGCTGCCTGCGGTTCCGCGCGCGCCGCGGTCTTCCCGGAGCCCGCCGTCACCTTCTGCCTCGAACGCGGCGACCAGCAGCAGTGACCTGCGCAGCTCTCCAGGGGATCCAAGACGCCGTAACGTTTCCGTAAAGCCCGAGCGCATCTCCGCGCCGCGTGGCACTCTCTGCTCCGGCTGTGTCGGGGGGCATGGGCCATCTGGGGTATTCGGAAATGAGAGAACCGCATGAGCACGACTGAATCCGCTTCGCCCGCGCACGCGCCGGAGCCCGCTCAGGAACCCGCGCCGAAGAAGTCGAGCATCGGCAAGCGGATCCTGACCTACGTCGTCGGCCTGGTGGTCGTCGGTGCCGCGTTCTACGCGTTCAACTACTTCACCAGCGACGTCGCCCAGGCGAAGGTCGGTGACTGCGCCGCGGTCACCGGCACGTCGACCAGCCCGGAGTACAAGCAGGTCGACTGCGGCGCCGCCGAGGCGAACTACGTGGTCGGCAAGGCCGGCGGCACCAGCGAGGTGTGCGGCGACGGCTACGACGAGTACACGCAGACGCAGCGCCGCGGCCCGAAGACGAAGCTGTGCCTCGCGCCCGTCCTCGCCGAGGGCAAGTGCTACGCCGAGAACACCGGTGGCATCGGCGCGAAGGCCGTCGAGTGCGGCGAGTCGGCCGCCTTCAAGGTGACCAAGGTCGTCAAGGACGCCGCCGCGCCGCAGTGCGCGGAGGGCGAGCAGCCGCAGTCCTTCCCCGAGGCGAAGCTCCAGTACTGCCTCGGCGCTCCTGCCTGACGAGGTCCGGCCTCATGAAACCGGAGTCGTGTCCCACGGCTCCGGTTTCGCTGTCTTTCGCGTGACCTGTCCGAGAGGAATCCCCGATGACCGACCCCAACCAGCCGCAGCAGCCAGGGCCCTACGGGCCGCCTCCCGGCGGACAGCCGCAGCCGTACGGCCAGCCGAACCCCTACGGTCAGCCGCCCCAGCAGGGCTACCCCGGCCAGCCGGGGCAGCCGGGCGATCCGTACGCCCAGCCCGGCCAGTACGGGCAGCCGGGCCAGCCCCAGCCGGGCCAGTACGGCCAGCCGGGTCCGTACGGCCAGCCCGGACAGCCCGGTGACCCGTACGCCCAGCAGAACCCCTACGGCCAGGTGCCCGGTCAGCCCCTGGGCCAGCCGATGCCCTACGGCCCGCCGCCCAAGAAGAGCGGCGCCGGCAAGGTCATCGGCTCGATCGTCACCATCGTCGTGCTCGTCGGCGTCGGCATCCTGGTGAAGGCCCTGATCAGCGGTGGCCTGAGCAGCATCGGCGAGCCCTCGGCCAAGCCGGGCGAGTGCGCGAGCGTCACGGGCACCACCTTCAAGCCGAACTACAAGAAGGTCGACTGCGCCGCGCCCGAGGCGAACTACATCATCGCCAAGGCCATGAAGTCGACGACGGAGGCGTGCCCGAGCGACGACTACGCCGAGTACACCGAGTCCGGCCGGCGCACCTCGTCGCTCAAGCTCTGCCTGGTGGAGAAGCTCGAGGAGGGCAAGTGCTACCAGGAAGAGCTCGTGAAGATGAACATGGAGGGAATGAAGGTCGTCGACTGCTCCAAGGGCAGCAACGAGTTCGCCGTCCAGAAGGTCCTCAAGATCGAAAAGGTCGTCAAATCGGCGACCGCGGACTGCGGTGAAGCGACCGCCATTTCGTACACCGAACCCTCACCGGGCCTCACTTACTGCGTAACGGCACTCGGCGGACAGTGACGAACGAGAAATGGCGGGCTGCAACTTGCAGCCCGCCATTTCCTATGCGTAAAAGCAACTAATTCGTCGTTCCCGGCGGCAGCAGCTGCTGCACGTCCAGACGCCCGGACAGCACGTCCTCGGTGTCCATCATGTCGGCGACGCGCTGGAGCCGGATCGGGTTCAGCGACAGCGGGAACGTGCCCACGGACACGAGCGCGGCGGTCGGCTGGTCGATGTCGGCGTAGCTGGTCAGCGAGTCCTGCACGCTCAGCTTGTTGGCCTGGGCGCGCTGCTGGGCCTCGCGCAGCACGTCCCGGAACACCTTCAGCGTCTTCGGGTTGGCCTCGGCGAACTTCTTCGACGACGCGTACCCGGACATGGGGAAGTCCAGTGTCGGGCCGCGCGCGGTGTCGGTGACGATCTTCGCGCCGATCTTGCGCTGCGCCTTCGTGATGAAGGGCTCGATCATGAAGGCCGCGTCCACCGTGCCGGACGTCAGCGCGCCCTCCATCTCGGAGTACGGCATGGTCTTGAAGTTGATCTTCTGCTTCTCGACCGCGGCGGTGTCCAGCACGGCACGCGTGGTCAGCGCGCCGACGTCGTCCTTGCTGGGTACGGCGATGGTGGGCGCCGACTTCTTGCCCGGGTCGTCGTAGTCCGAGCCGGCCGCGGCGACCAGCGCCATCGAGTTCGGACCCGCCTGGTAGGCCTCACCCTGCAGCTGCAGCTCGGTGCCGCTCGCGACCGCGCGGAAGAAGTTCACGTGGGTCGCCCACGTGAGGTCCAGCGTCGAGTCGAGCTGCTTGATGGCCTCGTCCTCGCTGGGCTGGGGCACCAGGGTGACCTGCAGGCCGTTCTTCTCGAACAGCTTCTCGTTGAGGGCGATCCGCAGCGGCGCCACGTCGACGACCGGCAGCACGCCGATGCGGATGACGTTGCGTTCCATGTCCGCCGCGCCGCCGTCCGACGAGCCTCCGAACAGGCCGCAGCTCGCGGTCAGAACACACGTGATGAGCACTGCGACAAGCCGCAGAGCTTTGGCTCGGGTAGCCATGGCACCTCTCGCCGGTAGGCCTGGGTAGCTTCGAATTGATCAGTGAGTGTCACCACAGACCAGGGCGTCCGCAGTCCGAACTGCGCGTTCGGACGGACGTGGGGTGTGCCGACAACCGGGGATGTTAACCACCTGAACGTATGAAACGACACCCCATCTCGATACGGTGAGTGCTTCTGGAGACTTCCCCAACTGAGGGGGTGACCATTACCCTTCCCGCTCGGGTGGCACAGGTCGTAGTAGGCCCACGTGTCTTCAGACGGGGTAGGGCGCCTCACCGGGCGAACAACCTCTGTGCTGCAATTCGGCCCGTTTGACGAGTCCATGCTCGGTCCTGGGGAGAGACCGGGACACTGCTGCTGGAAGAGGAAGCCCAGAGTGGCCCGACGTGAGAGAGGTCCCAGCCAGTTTGGCGTGGGTGACACCACACGCTCCGAAAGGCCCGAATCGGGTGACGGACTGGCTGCGCTGGGTAACGGACCGATGGACGTGACACCGGACCCGGTGAAGCACGACAACGGTGCCGGACCCGGTTCAGGATCTGCCCGATCCGCGGGATGGCGCCTGCGCAACTGGCGGTTGCGCACGAAGCTGCTCGCCGTTCTGCTCATCCCGACGGTCTGTGCGCTCGCCCTGGGTGGTCTGCGCGTGCGCACCGACCTCCAGGCCGCGACGGAGTTCAACAACCTCGCGAACCAGATCCGCCTCGAGACCGCTGTCGCGGACCTGGTGCAGCAGCTGCAGCGCGAACGCGACCTGTCGGTCAGCTACGTGGCCTCGAACAAGAAGGTCGACAGGGTCGTCCTGGAGCGCCAGCTGCGCCGGGTGAACGACACCAGCGAGGCTTTCCGCAACAAGATCTCCGAGCTCAGCTCCGACCTGAACCCGGCTGCCGTCGAGCGGTTCCAGGTCGCGTTCAACCAGCTCGAACGCCTGAACAGCCTCCGCAACTCGGTGCGCGACACGCAGTACCCCGCCGAGGCCGTCCAGCGCACCTACTCGGAGTCCGTCGAGACGCTCATCAACCTCGGTGAGCAGACGATCTCCGAGATCAACGACCCGGAACTGGTGCGACTGCACCTGACCACGAACGCCATCGCGCGCATCAAGGAGCAGGAGTCGCTCAAGCGGGCGATCCTCCTCGACGTCTTCCAGCGCAAGGCGTTCACCCCGTCCCAGCTGCGGTCCCTGCAGGCCGCGGACGCCGAGCTCGAAGCCGCGCGGAACGACTTCCGCAAGGCCGCGACGCCGGAGCAGGCCAAGATCTACGACGACACCGTCACCGGCCTCATCGTCGACAACGCGAACGACATGCAGGAATCGGCGATCAACCAGCAGGCGGGCGCGAAGGACTTCACGCAGGTCACGCCCGAGAAGTGGGACATCGCCGCCACGCTGACGGTCAACCTGACCCGTGACGTCGAGAACCTGCTGGTCGAGCAGCTGCAGACGAAGACCGACGACCTCGCCGGCGACACCCGCACCAGGGCGTACGTCGAGTCCGGCATCGTGCTCGCGATCCTCGCGCTCGCGTTGCTGATGGCGCTGTTCGTCGCCCGCTCGATCCTCAACCCGCTGCGCACGCTGCGCCGCACCGCCCTCGACGTCGCCGACCACGGTCTCCCCGACGCGGTCGAGCGGATCCTCGCGGACCCGGACCCGGAGAACGCGGCGAAGAACGCCGTCGAGCCGGTGCCCGTGCACACGCGGGAAGAGGTCGGCCAGGTGGCGCGCGCGTTCGACGCGGTGCACGGTGAAGCGGTGCGACTGGCCGCCCAGCAGGCCCTCCTGCGTGACAACGTCAACGCGATGTTCGTCAACCTGTCCCGCAGGTCGCAGGCCCTGGTCGAGCGCCAGCTGAACCTGATCGACCGGCTGGAGCAGGACGAGCAGGACCCGGACCAGCTGGCCTCGCTGTTCGAGCTCGACCACCTCGCGACCCGCATGCGCCGCAACTCGGAGAACCTCCTGGTCCTCTCGGGCACGGACCTCTCGCGTCGCCTGACCCGGCCGGTCCCGGCCGCCGAGGTCCTCGGCGCCGCGGTCTCCGAGGTCGAGCAGTACGCCCGCGTGCAGGTCGGCCAGACCCCGGACCTCACGGTCCAGGGCCGCGCGGTCAACGACCTCGTGCACCTCATCGCCGAGCTGCTGGACAACGCCACGGCGTTCTCCGACCCGGTCACCAAGGTCACCGTTCGCACGGCGAAGACCCGCAAGGGCGAGCTGGCGATCGAGATCCAGGACCGCGGCGTGGGCATGGGCGACCAGGAGATCATCGACGCCAACGAGCGCCTGGCGGACCCGCCGGACGTCGACGTCGCCGTCTCCCGCCGGATGGGCCTGTACGTGGTCGCGCGGCTCGCCAAGCGCCACGACATCAAGGTCCGCCTGCGCGGCAACGAGGACATCGAGGGCGGCACGACGGCACTGGTGATCGTGCCGGAGACGCTCATCGCGATCCCCGGTCAGGCACCGTCGTCGACCCCGCCGTCCGGCTCGGGCTCGCTGGCGTCCGCGTTCGGCATGTCGCCGACCGCGTCCTCGCCCTCGATGCCGCCCGTGCCGATGTCGCCGGCGGAGCACACGACGGAGATCGGCAGCACCGCGACGAGGGCCAGCGGCATCGCGGGCGCCTTCGGCGGCGCGACCGGTGTCCAGCCGCGGGTCGACGAGTCGAGCCCGAGCATCCCGGTCAGCTTCGTGCCGAGCGGAATCACCGACACCGGTGCGGGCGCGACGGCGATCCCGGTCTACAGCGACCCGCCGATCGAGGACGTGACACCGTCCGAGCGGTGGCGCCGCGACCAGCTCGCGGCCGTGGAGCCGGAGGGTTCGTTCGGCGAGCCCACGCTCTTCACCGCGTACGAGGACCGCAACGAGGAAGCCGGCGAGATCTCGTTCGAGCCCGGCTACGAGACCACCCAGTTCGTGCCGATCCCCCCGATCGAGGACGAGCCCGCCTCGTCCAACGGCGTCTCGCGCGCCTCGGTCGACGAGGGCCGGCTGGACATCGGGATGGGCCACCGCAACGGCACCTCCGAGTCCTCGCGCAAGAAGATCGAACACGACCTGGACGCTCCGACCGAACGCCTCCCGATCTACGAGGCCGTCCTGTCGCAGTGGTTCCAGGCCGTGGGCAGCGAGACGTCCGCATCGGCCGCTCAGCCGGTCCCTGCGGCCGCTGAGGACGACGCACCGGCCGCCACCAACGGTCACGTCGAGTCGAGGCTCGGCGGGACCGACAAGGGCTCGGTCGAGTACATCGACGAACCGCCGACGACCCCTCCGCTCTCGGACGGGCCGGAGCCGGAGCTGCCGACCCGAACCCGCAAGCCCGTTCCGGCGGTGGCACCCACCACCACGTCGGCCGCTGGCCTTCCGGTGCGCACGCCGCGCTCGAAGATCCAGAAGGCGGTCGAGGAAGTACCCGCACCCGCCGAGCAGGAGCGAGTTGTGGAACCCGAGCCCGTTGTGGAGGAGACTCCAGCGGCGGCACCCGTCTCCGAATCGGCTTGGCAATCGCCTGCCGATGAGGGATGGCACGCGGCTCAGGCGTTGTTGAACAAGACGCCGGAGACGAAGACCACGGCAGGATTGCCGAAACGGACACCGAAGGCTCAGCTCGTGCCAGGATCTGCTGCACCCAAGCAGTCGCCCCTGTCCACGACAGCGCAGCGCCCGCCGCTGCCGCCCCGCACCGCCGACGCGGTGCGCGGACGGATGTCGAGCCTGCAAAGTGGTGTCAAGCGAGGCCGGCACGCATTGATCGAGGCATACGCTGGTGACCAGTCGAGCCGGCAGAACGAGGAGCAGGAGTGACGACCGCAGCGCAGCCAGGCAGCTTTGGTTGGCTTATCACCGACTTCGTGCGGAGGGTGCCCGGCGTGGCACATTCCGTTGTGGTGTCCGCGGACGGGCTGTTGCTCGCGGGTTCCCAGGGCTTGCCCCGGGACCGCGCAGAGCAGCTTTCCGCGGTCGCGTCCGGACTGGTCAGCCTCACCCAGGGTGCTGCCCGCTGCTTCGAGGCAGGCGGGGTCAACCAGACGGTCGTCGAGATGGAGCGGGGCTACCTGTTCCTCATGTCGATCAGTGACGGTTCTTGCCTTGCCGTCCTGGCGGCACCCAACTGCGACATCGGCCTCGTGGCCTACGAGATGACGCTGTTGGTGGAGAGAGTCGGTCAACAACTCACCCCTGAGCTGCGCGCGCAGCTTCAGGGCGTGGTCCGTCGCTAGACCTCATCTGAAGTTCAGGGGTGAGAACAAATGGCTGGTAGATCTGGCGCTAGAGGCCGGGGCTTCGGTAGGAACTTCAACTACCAGGAGTGGGCTTCTGGCGGGTTTCAGTTCGACGAGCCTGACGCGATACCCCAAGAATCAGAGGAAGCTGAGGACGCACCCCTCGATGAGCGGGTTACAGGGCAAGGGCTAGGCGATATGTCTCAGCGTGAGGTGGACGACTCGTCGTCGTACCCGTACGACGACGTGCCGAACCGGTTCGACATAGACGGGTACGGCACCGGGTTGTTCGGTGGACCCGGTGCGGACCTGTTCGGCCAGCACGAGATGCCGGACGCCGTGCCGGAACAACTGCCGTACACGACGGGCTCCCACCCGGTGTACAGCACCGGCGGGCAACCGGCGTACAGCACCGGTGCGCAGCCTCAAGTGCGCCCGGAGGAGAATGCTTCCGCGGACTCGGGTTCACTGGTGCGGCCGTACACGCGCACCGGTGGACGCACACGACCCGACTACGACCTTGCTATCGAGGCGCTGATCTCCACCAGCGAAAAGGGCCTCGAACGGGATGCGGCAGTGCTTCCCGAGCACAGGTCGATCTGCGGGCTGTGTGTCGACACGCGGTCGGTGGCCGAGGTCGCGGCACTCCTACGCTTGCCACTTGGCGTCGTGCGGGTGTTGATCGGCGACATGGCAAGCATGGGTTTGGTTTTGATTCACCAGGGCGGTCTGGTCGTGGGGGACCGGCCTTCCATGGAATTCCTGGAGAGGGTGCTCAGTGGGCTTCGCAGGCTCTAGTCCCCAGGGCGCCGAGGGCGCACGGAAGCCGACGACCTCCGCCAAGATCGTGGTGGCGGGTGGCTTCGGTGTGGGCAAGACGACGTTCGTCGGCTCGGTGTCCGAGATCGTCCCGTTGACCACCGAGGCGGTGATGACCGAGGCCAGCGCGGGGGTGGACGACCTCTCCGCCACGCCCAACAAGGTCACGA
The DNA here is from genome assembly GCF_024125735.1 of Lentzea sp. HUAS12. Classification (NCBI taxonomy): domain Bacteria; kingdom Bacillati; phylum Actinomycetota; class Actinomycetes; order Pseudonocardiales; family Pseudonocardiaceae; genus Lentzea; species Lentzea sp. HUAS12. The sequence continues at coordinate 6,481,662 of NZ_CP099738.1, read as the reverse complement.
CGACCGTCGCGATGGACTTCGGCCGCGTGTCGCTCGACAGCGACCTGATCCTGTACCTCTTCGGTACACCGGGTCAGCACCGGTTCTGGTTCATGTGGGACGACCTGGTCCGTGGTGCCATCGGCGCCATCGTGCTGGTCGACACCCGCCGCCTGGCCGACGCGTTCGCCTCGATCGACTTCTTCGACGACCGGCAGCTGCCGTACGTCGTCGGCGTCAACTGCTTCGACGGCCTCCTGCACCACAGGCTGGAGGACGTGCGCGAAGCGCTGACGATCGACGAGTCGGTGCCGATCGTGACGTGCGACGCGCGCAACAGGCAGTCGACGAAGCAGACGCTCATCACGCTGGTGGAGCACGCGATGCGCCAGTGGATGTCCGTCCGCGCGGGCTGAACTCCTTCCGCCGGAGTCACCACCGCACACGACCGCGACGAGGCGAGCGCCACCTTCGGGAACGGCGCTCGCCTCGTCGTTGCGGTCTGATTCAGCTCGGGTCTGCGGTCAAGCGGTGATCCCTTCGCCGCTGGTCGTGGCTACCCGATGACCAGGCCGAGCCCGATGCCGATGCCGAGCAGGCCGCCGTGGTGGTGGTGCCAGCCGTGGTCCCAGTCGTCCCAGTCGTCGTCGTCCCACTCGTCCCAGTCGTGCCAGTGGTGTCCGGTGCTGATGCCGACGCCGAGCCCGATGCCGATGTCGTCGACCTTCTGCTGATCCGTGTCGGCCGACGCCGTGCCGGACGAGAACAGCAGGGCGAAAGCCAGGGCTGTGAAGGTTGCGGCGGTGCTGAGCGCCGCCCTGGGGCTGACCATCGTGGAAATCCTCCTCGGTCGATGCGGACGTCTCTCGGGAACGTCCACGTCAACCGACGCTAGGTCGCGCCACGACCACGTAAGGGTGATCAGCGGTCCCTTTCGGGGGATGACGGCGTGTCAGTCCTCGTCCACCAATGCGGCGGACGTGACGCGGTGAAGAGGGAACCTGAGCACCTCTCCGTAGCTGTGGTCGTAGCCTTCGAGCACGCCACCCCCGACGACGTGCGGTTCGATCACGCGCTGTGCCGCCGTGCCGTGGGAGTCGACGAACCCGACGAGCACCCTGCGGCGCGCCCGTGCGGCCTGCTGGAGCAACGACAGGGTGGCCGACGGACCGGCGCCCAGGTTGCCGGGGACGGCCACGCGTTCACCCCGTGGTGTCGCTGCGGCGCGATCACCGGCCCGGACCAGCCGGACGAGTTCACCCAGCCGCTCGACGGTGGGCACGGTCGGTGACGCCGGTTTGCGGGCGCTCCGCTGTCTCGGCGTGGTTCGGCGACCACCCGGCCGCAGGTCCAGCACCTGGCCGTCCGGACCCTCGGCCGCCGGGGCGAACCCGGCCGAGCGCAGCCCGTCCAGCACGTCGGCCAGCGGCAACGGGCTGACGACCACGGTCGGGGCGATCCGGCGCAGTTCGAGCCGCATGGCCTCCGGGTGCGCGAGGACCTCGCTGATCAGCACCGGGTCGTCGCAGCGCAGGAACGACCCGGCCGCTCCGCCGCGCAACCTGCCGTGGCGGCGCGCGGCGTCGTCGATCAGGTACGTCAGCGACTGCGGGACGGGCGTGCGCGAGCGGACCTTGAAGAGCTCCTGCAGTTCGTCGGCGGTGCGCCCGGCGTCGAGCGCGCGCCGCACGGTGGTCTCGCTGATCCGGTAGACCGTGGCGCTGCCGGCCGACTCGACGTCCGCGACCAGCGCCATCTCGTCCGCGAGCTCCGGTTCGAGGCGACCGGGGGCGACGACGGTCAGGTCGGCCTGCACCAGCACGTGGTCGAGCGGTTCGGGCAGGGCGTCGCCCAGCGTCTTCGCGGCGTGGCCGGGCCCTTCGTCGAGCAGCACGCGGCCGGCGCTGGTGATCGCGCCGAGGGCCAGCACGCCCACCGCGGTGCCCTCCTCGACGGTCCAGCGCACCAGCTCGTCGCGCTGGCGCCCGCCCCGGCGCGGGGCCCGCCAGCCGAGCAACGCGGCCAGGTCGGCGGGGTTCGCGATCGCGGTGCCCTTGGGGAACGCGGTCAGCGTCTCGAGCACCCACCGGCGGTCGCGCGGCGCCTGGGCGCGGCGGATCTCGTCGGCGAGGGGGTTGAAGAGCTTGTCCTTCTCGTCGCGGCGGCCGACCAGCGCGGGCAGCCGCGGCAGTTCCAGCCAGGCGTGCGCGAGCGTGGACCAGCGGACCTCGGTGGTCGCGGCGAGCCAGACGTCGGCCTTGGTCGTCGGCACCCACTCCGGCTCGGTCGCCTCGGTGTTCGCGACCAGGTCGGCGCCCACGACGAGCTCGATCAGCAGGGCCGCGCGCTGCTCGTCGACGCCCAGGTCCTTGGCAGCCTTGCGCAGGTCGCGGACGCCCAGGCCGCCCGTCCGCAGCACCGGCGGCGGTTCGGCGGACCAGCTCGTGATCAGGTTCTCGACGTGCCGGACCAGTTCCAGCGCCTCGCCTCCGCCGGTGGCGTCGACGCCGTCCTGCTGCAGTGCGGTGGTCTTCGGCTTCGGCTCGGTGACCTGGATCGGGCCCAGCGGGCGTTCCCCGCGCAGTTCGAGGCCGATCTCGCGCGGCAGTTCGACGGTGCCGGGATCGCGCCGCAGCAGCAGACCGCGGGCGAGCAGGCGTTGGACCGGCGTCTCGGCCTTGTCTAGGGGCACGACCCTGGACGCGTCCTTGGTGTCGCCGATCGGTGGCCCCGCGGCGAGCTTCTGCAGGACCCGCTGCTCGCCCTCGCTGATGCCGCCGAGGTCGTAGGTCTGCCCGGTCCTGCGGCCCAGCCCGCCGGGGTAGGCGCCGAACGCCTCCCTGGTGACCGGCGGCACGGACAGCGCGTCGTCGTCACCCCAGGCCAAGGCGAACGACCTGAGCCTCGCGACCGCCTGCTTGAGCGGCTTCGGCTTCACGTCCGGTCCGAGCAGCCGGCCGAGTGTGGGCAACGCCACGGGCTCGACGTCCGCGCCCTCGACCACCAGCGCCTCGAGCACCGCCAGCGTGAACGTGTCGAGGTCCTCGCAGGCGCGCGCGATCGACGCCCTGGTGCCGACCCGTGTCGCGAGCACGGACATATCGGCAGGTGGGGGCGTTGCCAGGTCGGGACGCGCGCGCAGCAGCGCGACGAGAGCGGCGTCGTCCCGGGAGCGCAGCCAGTCGGCGAGAGTGGTGCCGGACATTCTCACCACGGTATATGGGCCGCCGGGATCTCATCGTCGCCCAGGTGAAAACGGGTCTGTCACACTTGTGCCCGTCAGCAGGCACCACCGAGGAGGAGATCGTGGCGAAAGGACGCCCTGGACGGGTCGACCCGCACTGGCCGGAGGGTCCCGACGGCGGTCACCCCGTGACCGAACTGACCAGTGACGTGCAGGGAGCGCTCTCGCCGTTCGGCACGGTGACGTTCCCGCTGCCGGTGGACACCCTCCCGTACACGCACCCCGTGACGGAGATCAACAAGTCCTGACGCGACTGTCAGGGCGGTCTTAAGACTGTCGAGTCGCGTGAGTACCGCAAAGGGCCCGGGGATAGGCTCACTTCCCGCTTGAGCTGCACTTCGTGGGAGGAAAGACGATGCCGGTCCCCGGCCCTGGTTACTCGATCACCGTTCGTCTGGAGGCGCCGCCGTCAGCGAGCGCCGCGGGTGACCTCACCTCGGCCGTCGGCCGCGCCGGTGGCGTGATCACGGCGTTCGACGTCGTGGAGTCGCACAACGACCGCGTCGTCATCGACCTCACGTGCAACGCGCTCTCCGCGAACCACGCCAAGGACATCACCGACACGCTGGAGACGTTGCCCGGCATCGTCGTCCGCAAGGTGTCGGACCGCACGTTCCTCGTGCACCTCGGCGGCAAGATCGAGATTTCGTCGAAGGTGCCGCTGCGCAACCGCGACGACCTCTCCCGCGCGTACACGCCGGGTGTCGCCCGCGTGTGCGAGGCCATCGCCAAGAACCCGGACGACGCGCGCCGACTGACCATCAAGCGCAACACCGTCGCCGTGGTGACGGACGGCTCCGCGGTCCTGGGCCTCGGCAACCTCGGCCCCGCCGCCGCCCTGCCCGTGATGGAGGGCAAGGCCGCGCTGTTCAAGAAGTTCGCCGGCGTCGACGCCTGGCCGGTCTGCCTGGACACCCAGGACACCGAGGAGATCATCCGCGCGGTCGAGCTCATCGCTCCCGTGTACGGCGGCATCAACCTCGAGGACATCTCCGCGCCGCGCTGCTTCGAGATCGAGGCCCGCCTGCGTGAGAAGCTCGACATCCCCGTCTTCCACGACGACCAGCACGGCACGGCGATCGTCGTCGTTGCGGCCCTGCGCAACGCCCTGCGCGTCGTGAACAAGGACATCAAGGACTGCCGCATCACCGTGTGCGGTGTCGGCGCCGCGGGTTCCGCGATCATCCGCCTGCTGCAGGCGCAGGAGCCGGGCGACATCATCGCCGTGGACGTCGACGGCATCGTGCACCGCGACCGCCCGGGCCTCGACTCGAACCTGAAGTCGATCGCGGCCTCGACCAACAAGGACAACCAGTCCGGCCGCCTGCACGACGCCCTGGTCGGCTCCGACGTCTTCATCGGCGTCTCGGCCCCGAACCTGTTCGGCGCGGACCAGGTCGCGACCATGGCGAAGGACGCCATCGTGTTCGCGCTGGCCAACCCGGACCCGGAGATCGACCCGATGGAGGCGCAGCAGCACGCCGCCGTCGTCGCCACGGGCCGTTCGGACTTCCCGAACCAGATCAACAACGTGCTGGCGTTCCCCGGCGTCTTCCGCGGCCTGCTGGACGCCCACGCCAAGACCATCACCGACGCGATGCTGCTGGCCGCCGCGCAGGCCATCGCCGACGTGGTGGACGGCGACAGGCTGAACGCGTCGTTCATCGTGCCGTCGGTCTTCGACAACACTGTCGCCCCCGCGGTGGCCGAAGCGGTGCGCAAGGCCGCCACTTCCTGAAGGTTGGAGGGTGAACTCAGGCATACGATCGCCGTATGACCAAGCAGTTCACCCACCTGGACTCCCACGGTGCTGCCCGGATGGTCGACGTCTCCGGCAAGGAGCAGACCACCCGGACCGCCGTGGCCACCGGGATCCTGCACACGACCGCCGAGGTGGTCGAGTTGCTGGGCGCCGACGGCCTGCCCAAGGGCGACGCCCTGGCCACGGCCAGGATCGCGGGCATCATGGCCGCGAAGCGCACCTGGGAACTAGTCCCGCTGTGCCACCCGATCGCGCTGTCGTCGGTGAAGGTGGACCTGGCCCTGGCGGACTCCGCCGTGCTGATCACCGCCACCGTCCGCACCACCGACCGCACGGGCGTGGAGATGGAGGCCCTGACCGCGGTCTCCGTGGCCGGCCTGACCCTGCACGACATGGTGAAGTCGGTCGACCCGGCCGCCTCCCTGGACGCGGTGCGGGTGGAGCGCAAGGAAGGCGGCAAGTCCGGCCTGTGGGAACGCCCGTGACCGCGTATAGGGCAGTCGTGATCACCGCGTCGAACCGCGCCGCCGCCGGCGTCTACGAGGACCGCAGCGGACCGGTCATCGTCTCGTGGCTGTCGGAGCGCGGCTTCTCCGTGTCGTCGCCGGTGGTGGTGCCGGACGGCGAGCCGGTCCGCGCGGCACTGGTCTCCGCCGTGGAGTCCGGCGCCGACCTGGTGCTGACCACCGGTGGCACCGGCATCAACCCGACCGACGGCACCCCCGAGGCCACGCGCGCCGTCGTCGACTACGAGGTGCCCGGCCTCGCCGACGTCATCAGAATGTCGGGGTGGCCGCGGGTGCCCGGTTCCGTTCTGTCGCGCGGCGTGGCCGGCGTGGCGGGACGGACGCTGATCGTGAACCTGCCCGGCTCGACCGGCGGCGTGAAGGACGGCCTGGACGTGCTGGCCTCCGTTGTGGACCATGCGCTCGACCAACTGCGTGGAGGTGACCACCGATGAGCGTCGTGCTGCGGGCCGTCGTGACTTCGGAGCCGTTGTCGGTGGAGGAGCACGCCTCGCTGGTCGAGTCCGACCGGGCCGGGGCCGTGGTGACCTTCTCCGGGGTGGTGCGCGATCACGACGGCGGGCGCTCGGTGGTGGAGCTCGAGTACCACTCGCACCCGTCCGCTTCGGACGTGGTCGCCGAGGTGGTCGAGTCGTTGGCGTCGAAGTACCCCGGGGTGCACGGGATCGCCGTGTCGCACCGGGTGGGGCCGTTGAAGATCGGGGACGTGGCGCTGGCCTGCGCGGTGGCGGCCGAGCACCGCGGGGAAGCGTTCTCCCTCTGCTCCGACCTCGTCGACGAGGTCAAGGCCCGGTTGCCGGTGTGGAAGCGGCAGGTGTTCGTCGGGGGCGACGACGAGTGGGTCAACTGCCCCTGAGGGTTCTGGTGTCCGTTGGGCCGGGATGAGGGCCTGCTCGCCTGCGCCAGTGCGTCTGTGGTGCGCGACTCGCGCGCCCCGCCTGGTGTGCGCGTGCTTGCGTGCCCAGCCCGCTCGCCCAAGCCCCACCCACCCACCTCGGCGGCCACCGCACCCGCAAACGCAGGCAGGGACCTCACCGTCGGGGGGTAACGGTGAGATCCCTGGTCCTGTGTCAGCCCGACTCGACAGGGCTGGCGATCATGCGGCCTGTCCGGCCCGAGCCCGCGGGGCTCAGATCAGGATCTTGTGGCCCGGGAAGATCAGGTCCGGGTTCGTGAGGAAGTTCTTGTTCTTCTCCACGATGGCCTGGTAGCCGCCTTCGACCTTGTTGGCGTCGGCGATCTTCGACAGGGTGTCGCCCGGCTTGATCTCGTAGTTGCCGTCCGGGTTCGACTTCGACGCCGGGGCGGCGGGTGCCTGCTGCACCGGCGCGGCGGCCTGGCGCTGCTGCGGCTGGGCCTTGCGCTGCTGCGGAGCGGCCTGGGGCTTCGGGGCGGTGCCCGCGGTGCCCGAGGTGGCGCCCAGCTTGCGGCTGCAGGCGGGCCAGGCGTTGTTCAGGCCCTGGCCGGCGGCGACGCGCTCGGCGACAGCGATCTGCTGTTCGCGGGAGGCGTTGGCCGGGTTGCCCTGGCCGCCGTAGGCGTTCCAGGTCTGCTGGGTGAACTGCAGGCCGCCGTAGTACCCGTTGCCGGTGTTGGCGCCCCAGTTGCCACTTGCCTCGCACTGCGCGAGCGCGTCCCAGTTCACGGGGGCCGCGTTGGCGGTGCCAACGGCGAGGCCCAGAGGGGCGCCGGCGATGATGCCGGCGACCGCGACCTTGGCGATAGTGCGAGCGGCGGAACTCTGCTTGCCCTGCTTGCCACGGTTGAAAGCCATGTGCCTCTCGGTCCACCACACCTGCTGCCAGGAACTCGGGTTCGGGGCCCGGTGCGCTCCTGCGTCCCAGTCCGGCGGTTTCTCTCGCTCGGGGTTGTTCCGGAGTACCCGTCGGACTGGGTTCGGTGCTGGGTGCTCCGGTCTAGCTCGCGGCTGGTTCGGGCCAGCCGAGGAGCGACCGTACGTAACCGCCGAGGCCGAATCCAAATGTTTCGAGCTGTGATGCGCATCACAGTAACAGTTTGGAAAGTTGTGCTGGGGCTACAAAAGCGCTGCTCAAAAGCTACGTTATCGGTCCGTTTCCATTCTGAGATCGGCCGAGATCTATCACGGAAAGTGAGGCGTGGCTCACGTGTGTTGGGCCATCGGGGACGCCTCGGTCACGGTCGAGCGACGCCTCGCCGGTGACTGGTTGATGATGTTCGGATGAGCAGGGAGTCACGGCAGGCCGCTCTGCACCGCGCGTTGCTCGCGAAGGCCGGCGAGCCCGTGTTGTTCGGTGACCTCGTCCGCGAGGTCTGGGGCGACGAGCCTCCGGTGAGACCCTTGCCCGCGTTGCGCAACCTCGTGCGGCGGCTGCGGCAGTCGGTCGGCGACGAGATCGTCACCGACGCCTCCGGCTACCGGCTCGTCGTGCGCAGGCCCGGCCCGGCCCAGTTGCCCGCCGACCTGCCGGACTTCGTCGGACGGGAGCGGGAGCTGGCCGCGCTCGCCGGGTCGGACGCCCGCGTGCTCGCGATCACCGGCCCTCCCGGCGTCGGCAAGACCGCGCTCGCCGTGCGCCTGGCCCACCGGATCCGCGACCGGTTCCCCGACGGGCAGCTGCACGTCAACCTGCGGGGGTTCGCGGCGGCACCGCCGGTCACGCCCGAGCAGGCCCTCGGCCGGTTCCTGCGCGCGCTCGGCGTGGCCCCGGAGAACGTCCCGCTCGCACTCGACGACCAGGTCGCGCTCTACCGCGAGACCTTGCGCGGCCGCCGTGTGCTGGTGCTCCTCGACAACGCCACCGAACTGAGTCCGCTCGTGCCGGACGTCGAGGGCTGCACGGCCATCGTGACCAGCCGCAACGCGCTGCGGGCGGGGGAGGTCGGGCTCGACGTCCTCAGCGGCGGCGAGGCCGGGGAGCTGCTCGACCGGCTGGGCGTCGACGGTTCGTCGCACGAACGCGCCGAACTGATCAGGCTCTGTGCCCACCTGCCGCTCGCGTTGCGGATCGCGGGCGCGCACCTCGCCGACCGCCACCTGCCCGACTACCTCGCCGACCTGCGGGGTGACGGCCGGCTCGACGCGCTGGAGATCGAGGGCGACGCGGCGGTGCGGGCGACGTTCGAGCTCTCCCACCGGGCACTGCCCGAGCGCGCGCAGGAGCTGTTCGGGCTGCTCGGCCAGGTCCCCGGACCGGACTTCGGCGTCGAAGCCGCCTCGGCGCTGCTCGGCGAGGACGCGAGCGGACCGCTCGGCCAGCTCGTCGCCGCGAACCTCGTGCACCGCGCCGGCACCCGCCACAGCCTCCACGACCTGCTTCGCGAGTACGCCCTGGGCCTCGGCGCGCCCGTGACGTCCCGGCTCGGCGAGTACTACCTCCTCAACGCCGACGCTGCCGCCCGCACGCTGAACCCGGAGCTGCACCGCCTGCCGGTGCCCGCGCTGCCGCGGGACCTCCCCGCGCACGACCTGAGCGACATGGCGAGCGCCCTCGCGTGGTTCGAGGCGGAACGGGCCAACGTCGTCGCGGCCGTGCTCACGGCGGGCGCCAGGCCGATCGCCTGGCAGCTGACCGACGCCATGCGCTCGTGCTTCCTGCACCACACCGGCAACGTCATCGACTGGTTCACGACCGCCCGCGCCGGACTGGCGGCCGCCCGCGCGCTCGGCGACGTCGGCGCGGAGGCGGCCATGAGCGCCTCGCTCGGCCTCGCGCACTGGCGGTCGAGCCAGTTCGCCGAGGCCCTGCCCGAGTACCGGCGTGCCGTGGAGCTCACCAGGCAGCGGGACGACCCCGGGGCGCTCAAGTCGTTCCTCGGCAACCTCGGCATCATCCACTGGGAACTGGGCGACCTGGCCGAGGCGGCGGAGGCGATGCGCGCGTCGCTCGCCATCGAGTCGAGCCCGAACGCGCTGTACAACCTCAGCTGCGTGCTGCTGGACCTCGGACCGCTCGACCTGGCCGTGTCCTACGGCGAGGAGGCGCTGCGGGTCTCGACGGAGCTGGGCCTGACCGCGGGCATCGCCTTCTGCCTGCGGGGGCTCGCCGTAACGCACCTGTTCACCGGCCGGCACGACCTCGTCGCCGAGTACCAGGACAGGGTGGCGGAGGTGGCCACGGCCGAACTGGGGCCCGTGTTCTTCGCGAGGGGCACGGAGACCCAGGCGTTCCTCCGCCTCGAACAGGGCCACCTCGACGAGGCGGAGGCCCTGGCGCGCAGGTCGATCGAGATGGGCGTCGAGTGCGCGGACGACATCGTCGAGGTCGACGGCCGCATCACGCTCGGCATGGTGCTGGAGCGGCAGGGCCGGGCGCGGGAGGCGGCGGACCAGCACGAACACGCGCTGGCGATCAGCAGGAAGTCGGCCTTCGCGCGGGGCGAGGTCCAGTCGCTCACATGTCTGGCGGCCGACCACCGGGCGCTGGGAGACCTGGCCGTGTCACTGAGGTGCGCCACCGAGGCCGACGAACGCGCCGAACGGGGCCAGCTGCGCGTTCGCCAGGTGCAGGCGGTGGGGGAACTGGCGTTGACGAGGGAGGCGTTGGGAGACCACGAGGAGGCCGAACGCCAACGGCTGCGGGCGGTGGAGCTGGCGCTCGCGACCGGCCGCAGGGGAGTGGGGACGACGGTGGCCCGGCTGGGGCTGCCCCAGCCGCCCGCGAACGGCGGCTGAGGAGAGAAAGCGCCCGCTCAGCCGCCCGCGAACGGCGGCAGCACGTCCAGCTGGGAGCCGGCGGGCACCCGCGTCGACGTGTCCCGCACCGCGATCCCGTCCAGCAGGAAGCTCGACGCGGCGAGCACCTTGCCGAGCTTGCCGCCGTGCCGTTCGCCGATGGCCGAGACCACGAGCGCCACGGTCGGTTCGGGCGCGTCGAGCAGCAGGTCCTCGTCGGCCACCCCGGCCGCGGCCCGCGCTCCCGCGAAGTAGCGGACGTTCACGGCGGTGCTCACTGTCATCCTCCGATGGCGCTCATGGGGCGGTCGGGCTGCGTGAAGCCCTCGTCGTTGATGCCGTGGCCGGCGGCCTTGACCCACATGTTCGCGCGCCAGGCGTCGGCGATCGCGGAGTCGGGGGAGCCGTCGCGCAGCAGCGCGCGCAGGTCGGTCTCGCCGCTGCTGAACAGGCAGTTGCGGATCTGGCCGTCCGAGGTGAGCCTCGTGCGGTCGCAGGCCGCGCAGAACGGCCTGGTCACCGACGCGATCACGCCGACGACCGCGGGGCCGCCGTCGACCAGCCAGCGCTCGGCCGGGGCGCCGCCGCGGGGGACCTCGGACGGGGTCAGCGTGAAGGCGGACGAGAGCATCGTGAGGATCTCATCGGCCGTGACCATGTTCGTGCGCGTCCAGCCGTGCTGCGCGTCCAGCGGCATCTGTTCGATGAACCGCAGCTGGTAGCCGTTCTCCACGCAGAACCGCAGCAGCGGGACGGCTTCCTCCTCGTTCACGCCGCGCATCAGCACGGAGTTGACCTTGACCGGCTCCAGGCCGGCCTCGCGGGCGGCGTCGAGGCCGTCGAGCACGTCGGTGATGCGGTCGCGCCTGGTCAGCGTCGCGAACTTCTCCGGGTCGAGGGTGTCGAGCGAGATGTTGATCCGGTTCAGGCCGGCGTCCTTCAACGACCGCGCGCGCCGGGCGAGGCCGATGCCGTTGGACGTCATGGACATGCGCGGACGCGGTTCGAGCTCGGCCGTCGCGGCGATGACCTGCTCGAGGCCGCGGCGCAGCAACGGCTCGCCGCCGGTGAACCTGATGTCGGTGATGCCCAGGTCGACCACGGCGATGCGCATGAGCCTGATCAGCTCGGCGTCGGTGAGGAGCTCGTCCTTCTCCAGCCAGTCGAGGCCCTCGGCGGGCATGCAGTAGGTGCAGCGCAGGTTGCAGCGGTCGGTCAGCGAGACCCGCAGGTCCTTCGCGACCCGGCCGAATCTGTCGACGAGCTGAGGCGTGTCCGGACGTGCGGAGGTGTCCGGGGTGCCGCGCAGGACGGGGATGCCCAACTCCACTGCTGTCACCCTGTTCAGCTTAATGAACAAGTCGTTGTAGATGCATCCAACAACGAGCTTTCTCACGTTCCGCCCGTTTGGAGCACCTCACGAGGAATTCTCTTACTGGCTAAGATGTTCCACATGGAACCAGAAGTGCTGGAGAGGTTCACCTGGTACATGCGGGAGCAGAGCGCCCTCACCGTCATGTTCCACGCGCGGGTCGCCGAGCAGATGGGCCTGTCCGCGACCGACGAGAAGTGCCTCGATCTCGCCATGCGGGCGGACGGACCGCTCACCGCGGGCCGGATCGCCGAACTCTCCGGCCTCTCCACCGGTGCCGTCACGGGCGTGATCGACCGCCTCGAACGTGCCGGATACGTCCGCCGTGTCCGTGACCCGCACGACCGCCGCAAGGTCCTCGTAGAGGTCACGGTGGGGGACGTCGACAAGTTCGGCGCGCCGTTCGAGAAGGCCCGCGACAGCCTGGTCGAGGTGCTCGGGCACTTCGACGACGCCGAGCTGGAAGTGATCGAGCGTTATCTCCAGCTCCAGATCGGTACGTTTCGCAAGCGCGTGATCGATACTTAGACCATGTGGCACTACTTGATGGACATGGACGGCGTCCTCGTGCACGAGGAGCACCTGATCCCGGGAGCGGACGAGTTCGTCGCGGAGCTGCGTGCGTCCGAGACGCCGTTCCTCGTGCTCACGAACAACTCCATCTACACGCCACGGGACCTGCGGGCACGCCTGCAGCGCACCGGCCTCGACATCCCGGAGAAGTCCATCTGGACCTCCGCGCTGGCCACGGCCAAGTTCCTCGACTCGCAGCGCCCGAACGGCTCGGCGTTCGTGATCGGCGAGGCCGGCCTCACCACCGCGCTGCACGAGATCGGCTACGTGCTGACCGACCGCGACCCGGACTACGTGGTGCTCGGCGAGACCCGCACCTACAGCTTCACCGCGATCACCAAGGCCATCCGGCTGGTCGAGGAGGGCGCGAAGTTCATCGCGACCAACCCGGACGCCACCGGCCCGTCGCGCGAGGGCTCGCTGCCCGCGACCGGTGCCGTCGCGGCCCTGATCGAGCGCGCCACCGGACGTGAGCCGTACTACGTCGGCAAGCCCAACCCGCTGATGATGCGCTCGGCCCTGCGCACCCTGGGCTCGCACTCCGAGCAGGCGCTGATGATCGGCGACCGGATGGACACCGACGTGCGGTCGGGCCTCGAGGCGGGCCTGTCGACCATCCTCGTGCTGTCCGGTGTCTTCAGCGCCGAGTCCGCCGAGATGTTCCCGTACCGGCCGACGCGCGTGCTGAAGTCGATCGCGGAGCTCGTCGGTCACTCGCAGGACCCGTTCGGTGACTGGAACGCCGCCGTTCAGGCCTGACGCGAGCGCTGATCCGGGCAGACCACTGACGCGCGACGGTTCATCACCTATCGTCGCGGAGGTGGACACGGATCGACGCCCGATGTACGTCGTGGGAGACGTGCACGGGCACCTCGCAGAACTGATCAGGGCGCTGCACGTCGCCGGGTTGTGCGACGAGGAAGGGCACTGGATCGGCGGCGAGGCCGAGCTGTGGTTCCTCGGCGACTTCGTGGACCGCGGGCCCGACGGCGTGGGCGTGATCGACCTGGTCATGCGCCTCGGTGACGAGGCGGCGGAGACGGGTGGCTCGGTCAACTCGCTGATCGGCAACCACGAGATCCTGCTGCTCGGCATGTACCGGTTCGGCGACGAGCAGGTGCCGGACAGCCTCGGGCCGCGGTCGTTCGCGCGCAGCTGGCTGCTGAACGGCGGGCTGCGCAGCGACCAGGACCGGCTGACCGACGCGCACGTCGAGTGGCTGACGACGCGACCGGTGCTCAAGCTGCGCGACGACCACCTGCTGATGCACTCCGACACCGTGGCCTACCTCGAATGGGGGGCCTCGATCGAAGAGGTCAACGAGGCCGTCCGGCACGTGCTCAAGAGCGACGACCTCGTCGACTGGTGGGAGTGCTGGCGCAAGATGACGACCCGGTACGCGTTCCGGGGTCCGCAGGGGCCCGAGATCGCGGACGAGCTGCTCGCGACCCTCGGGGGCACCCGGATCGTGCACGGGCACAGCGTCATCGCCGACCAGCTCGGGGTGCCGCCGGACGAGATCGACGGGCCCCTCGTGTACGCCGACGACAAGGTCCTGGCGATCGACGCGGGCCTCTACAGCGGCGGTCCGTGCCTGGTCGTGCCCTTGCCATACGCCGAAGCCTGACTACCGTCTGGGGGATGACCGCCAGCTACTCCTCGGGCACGTCGGCCGCCCCGCTGCTGGGCGACACCATCCACGCGAACCTCGCGGCCACGGTCGCGCGGTTCGGCGACCGCGAGGCACTTGTCGACAAGGCGACAGGTCGACGGTGGACGTACGCGGAGCTCTCCCGCGAGGTCGACAGGGCCGCCGCCGGACTGCACGCGCTCGGGGTGCGCAAGGGCGACCGGGTCGGGATCTGGGCGCCGAACTGCGCCGAGTGGGTGTTCGTGCAGTACGCGACGGCCCGGATCGGCGCGATCCTGGTCAACGTCAACCCGGCCTACCGCGTGCACGAGCTGGAGTACGTGCTGAACCAGGCGGGCATCCACACGCTGGTGTCCGCGCGGTCGTTCAAGACCTCGGACTACGCGGCCATGATCGAGGAGGTCCGGCCGCGCTGCCCGGAGCTGGAGCACGTCGTCTTCACCGACGATCCGCAGTGGACTCCCGGTGAGCTGCCGGACGTCGAGCTGGACCGGGACGACCCGATCAACATCCAGTACACGTCCGGCACCACGGGCTTCCCCAAGGGCGCGACGCTCTCGCACCACAACATCCTCAACAACGGCTACTTCGTCGGCGAGCTGATCAACTACACCGAGCACGACCGCATCTGCGTGGTGCCGCCGTTCTACCACTGCTTCGGCATGGTCATGGGCAACCTCGCGGCGACCAGCCACGGTGCGTGCGTCGTGATCCCGGCGCCTGCGTTCGACCCGGCGAAAACCCTTGCGGCCGTTCAGGAAGAGAAGTGCACGTCGCTCTACGGCGTGCCGACGATGTTCATCGCGATGCTCGACCTGGTCGACGGCTACGACCTGAGCAGCCTGCGCACCGGCATCATGGCGGGCTCGCCGTGCCCGGTCGAGGTCATGAAGCAGGTCGTCGAACGAATGGGCATGAGCGAGGTCTCGATCTGCTACGGCATGACGGAAACCTCGCCCGTGTCGACACAAACGCGCGTCGACGACTCCCTCGACCGTCGCGTCGGGACGGTCGGCCGCGTCGGCCCGCACCTCGAGGTCAAGATCGTCGACCCGGAGACCGGCCTCACGGTCCCGCGCGGCGAGCCGGGGGAGCTGTGCACGCGCGGCTACTCCGTCATGCTCGGGTACTGGAACGAGCCGGAGAAGACCGCCGAGGCCGTCGACGGCGCGGGCTGGATGCACACCGGCGACCTCGCGGTGATGGACGACGACGAGTACGTCAACATCACCGGCCGCATCAAGGACATGGTGATCCGCGGCGGCGAGAACATCTACCCGCGCGAGATCGAGGAGTTCCTCTACACGCATCCGGACGTGCTCGACGCCCAGGTGATCGGCGTGCCCGACGCCCGCTACGGCGAGGAGCTGATGGCGTGGGTGCGGCTGCGCGACGGGGTGTCGGGGCTGACCGCCGAGGCCGTCCGCGAGTTCTGCACGGGCAAGCTCGCCCACTACAAGATCCCGCGGTACGTGCACGTGGTCGAGGAGTTCCCGATGACGGTCACCGGCAAGATCCGCAAGGTGGAGATGCGGGCGAAGTCGGTGGAGCTGCTGAACCTCGACGACAGCGCGCGACACGCCTGACAGTGGTCGCGGGACTACGGGGCGATGAGGCGTAAAGACCCTGGTGAACGGGCATGCGGCGAGCGCAGCATCGGTGGGTCGGAGCACAAGGAGGCATCATGCTCACCGCCACCAGGACCACCACGATGCTGCCCGTCGAAGACCCGGAGCGCGCCGAGCGCTTCTACGCGGACGTGCTCGGTCTCAAGCCCGTCGCCACGAACCCGGACGGCACGCGGATCTTCGCGCTCGGCCAGGGCGACGCGCTCGGCCTGATGCCCGCGGAGAAGGGCTCGCAGACCGCGCACACCGTGCTCAGCTTCGAGGTGCCGGACCTCGAAGCCGAGATCCGCGAGCTCGAGGGCAGGGGCGTGCGGTTCGAGGACTACGACCTGCCCGACTTCAAGACCAGCGGACACATCGCCGTCATGGGCAACGAGCGCGCGGCGTGGTTCCTCGACACCGAGGGCAACATCCTCTGCCTGCACGAGCTGCTCGAAACCTAAGGCAGCTCGACGATCTCCTTGCCGAGCGGCACCAGCGAGACCTTCACCAGCTTGAAGTTCGCGATGCCGAGCGGGATGCCGATGATCGTCACGCACAGCGCGATGCCGGTGACGACGTGGCCGATCGCGAGCCACAGGCCGGCCACGATGATCCAGATCACGTTGCCCAGCAACGAGCCGGTGCCCGCGCCGGGCTTGTCGACGACCTCGCGGCCGAACGGCCACAGCGCGTAGTTCGCGATGCGGAACGACGCGATGCCCCACGGGATCGTGATGATCAGGATGCAGCAGATCAGGCCGGCGACCGCGTAGCCGACGGCCATCCAGAAACCGGCGAGCACCAGCCAGATCACGTTCAGGATGAGGCGCATGCCTCCAATCTAAGCTGATCGCATGAAGTGGGGTGTGATCGCAACAGGCGGAATCGCGCAGGCCGTGACCGCCGACATGCTGAAGGTCGAGGGCGTCACGGTTCTCGCGGTGTCCTCCCGCGACGTCACGAAGGCGCGGGCGTTCGCCGACCGCTTCGGCATCGAGCGCGCGTACGGCGACTACCGCGAGCTGCTCGCGGATCCCGACGTGGAGGTCGTCTACGTCGCGACGCCGCACGGCCAGCACCACGAGGTCACGCTCGCCGCGCTCGACGCCGGCAAGCACGTGCTGTGCGAGAAGGCCTTCGCCCTCTCGGTGGCGGACGCGGAGGAGATGGTCGAGCGGGCGCGGTCGAAGGACCTCTTCCTCATGGAGGCCATGTGGACGCGGTTCAACCCGCTGGTCCGCAAGGCCCACGACGCCGTGCGGAACGGGGAGATCGGCGAGGTCAGGCTGATCCGCGCCGACTTCGGCTTCCGGCACGCCTTCAGTGACGGCGACCGCCTGTGGGCCAAGGAGGCAGGCGGTGGCGCGACCCTCGACCTCGGTGTCTACCCGGTCGCGCTCGCGCACCAGTTCCTCGGCGTGCCGGCACACGTCCACGCGCACGGCAGCCTCGCACCGACCGGAGTGGACGCCGACGCGGGCATCCTGCTGGCCTACGACAACGGCGCGCACGCGCTGCTCAGCTGCTCGCTCGTCGCCGGCACCGGCGCCCGCGCGGAGATCATCGGCACCGAGGGCCGCATCGAGCTCGTCGACCCGATGTTCAACCCGACCGCCGTCGTGATCAACGGCGTCGAGCACGCGATCGAGGACGAGGGCTACGCGCACCAGATCCGCGCTGTTGAGGAGAGCATCGCCGCCGGGCTCACCCAGAATCCGTCGATCACCTGGGACAACACCCTGGAGGTCATGCGCACGCTGGAAGAGGCGCTGCGCCAGATCGGCGTCAGCTACACCACCGTCAGGTAGATCAGCGCCACGTTCAGCACCACGACCGCGAAGGCCACGGCCCACGCGGCGCACGTGACGACGCGCCGGTTCGTGTGCGAACCCATCACGGACCGGCGCGCGGTCAGCCAGACCAGCGGCACCAGTGCGAACGGGATGCCGAACGACAGCACGACCTGCGACAGCACCAGCGCGAACGTCGGGTCGACCCCGAACGCCAGGATCGCGAGCGCGGGCACCAGCGTGACCAAACGCCGTGCCAGCAAAGGAATCCGCACGTGCAGCAGGCCGTCCATCACCACTGCGCCGGCGTAACAACCCACGGCCGTGGACGCAAAACCCGACGCCAGCAAGCCGAGCGCGAACAGCAGCGCGATCCCGCCGCCCAACGTGGAGCCGACGGCCGCGTGCGCTCCTTCCAGCGTGTCAACGCCTTCACGGCCCTGCAAGGCGGACGCCGCGAGCAGCAGCATCGCCATGTTCACCGCGCCGGCGAGCACCATCGCCACCACGACGTCGACCTTGGTCGCGCCGAGCACCGACGGGTTCCTGCCGTGCCGGTCGCGGGCGAGGGCGGAGTGCAGGTAGACCGCGTGCGGCATCACGGTCGCGCCGAGCATGCCCGCGGCGAGCAGCACGCTGTCGGCGCCGTCGAAGCGCGGCACCAGCCCGGAGACCGCGCCCGCAACCGACGGCGGCGCAACGAAAAGCCCCGCCACGAACCCGACCGCGATCACGACCAGCATCGTGGTGATCACGCGCTCGAACGGCTTCTGCCCGCGCCTGTCCTGCACCAGCAGCAGGAGCGTCGACACCACACCGGTGATCACGCCGCCGAGCAGCAGCGGCAGGTCGAACAGCAGGTGCAGCGCGATCGCCCCGCCGAGCACCTCGGCCAGGTCGGTCGCCATCGCCACGACCTCGGCCTGCCCCCAGTAGGCGAGCCGCACGGGCCGCGGCAGGTGGTCGCGCACCGCCTCCGGCAACGACTTCCCGGTCACCAGGCCGAGCTTGGCCGACAGGTACTGCACGAGCCCGGCCATGACGTTCGCGACGACGAGCACCCACACCAGCAGGTACCCGTACGTCGCGCCCGCCGCGGTGTTGGTGGCCACGTTCCCCGGATCGACGTACGCGATCGCGGCGACGAACGCCGGACCGAGCAACGCCGCACCCGCGCGCAGACGCGCCGAGACAGCGACCACCAGGACACCTCCCCTTGTCGCCAGATTATGGCAACAAGGGGCCGCAGGACCTAACTCATGCGTTCATCGTCACTCGGGCGACCCGCACGACGGCGTCCATCGCGCCGTCCAGGTCGCCGCTCGGCATCAGCAGGTGGCTCAGGGCGAGCCGCACCGTCGTCTCGGCGGTGAATCGCACGTGCCTGCCGGGGAAGTGCCGGCTGAGGTGCTGCTCCACGACCTCGGTGGCGTGGAACAGGATCGGATGGCCGCGGATGGTGATGAACGGCAGCAGGTCCTCGGCGTTCTGCCCGGTCAGCACGGCCGAGACCAGTCTGTCCTTCTCGGTCTGCTCGAAGGTGAAGCGGAACGCCGACCGCATCGCCTCCCACGGGTCGGGGTCCTCCCGGAGCCGGGTGGCGATCCCGGTCAGGTACTCCTCCGTCTTGTGGACCGCGACGGCCTGGACGAGCCCCTCCTTGTTGCCGAACTCGTTGTAGACGGTCTGTCTGCTCACCCCGGCGCGACTGGCGACCTCGATCATGCGCAGCCCGTGGAAGCCCCGGGCCGCCAGCAGGTCGGCGGCCGCGTCCAGTAAGAGCTCGGTGATGTCGCTCACTCGTTCACCTTTACACAGTTACATTTTTTGTAAAGACGTAGAGTCGGGTTCTGTGCCGTTCACCGTGGGTTTCGACCTGGACATGACCCTCATCGACCCGCGACCGGGCATGGCCGCCGTGCTGAACGAGGTGGGCGCCCGCACCGGGCACGACCTCGACGGCGAGCACTTCGCGTCGAACCTCGGCCCGCCCCTCGACATGGTCTACCGCGAGATGGGCGTGCCCGAGGAGGAGATCCCCGAGATGGTCTCGCTCTTCCGCGCGCTGTACCCGGACGTCGTGATCCCCGCGACGGTCGCCCTGCCCGGTGCCGCGGCGGCGTTGCAGTGCGTGCGGGAGCTGGGCGGCCGCACCATGGTCGTCACGGGCAAGTACCGCAAGAACGCCGCGCTGCACCTCGAAGCCATGGGCTGGGAGGTCGACCACCTCTACGGCGAGCTGTGGTCGACGGGCAAGGCCGAGTCGCTCAAACTGCACGGCGCGAGCGTCTACGTGGGTGACCACATCGGCGACATGCGCGGTGCCGCGGCGGCCGGAGCGCTGGGCGTCGGGGTCGTCACCGGGCCGTGCTCCCGCGCGGAACTGGCGGAGGCGGGCGCGGCCGTCGTGCTGGAGGACCTGCGCGAGTTCCCGGAGTGGCTCAGGACCTCTTCTGGCGTGACTTCCTGACCACGGCGATGATCCCGAGCCCCAGGCCCACGGCCGGCAGGTAGGTCGCGAGGACGTTCAGCCACACCGGCAGGTCGCTGTGGCCGGCGGCGAAGAGCACGAAGACCGCGATGATCGCCAGTACGCCCACGGCGAACAGGCCGATGGCCAGCGGCATCAACTTCGGAGCGGTCATACCCCCAGGGTAGTGCCCTGACCACCGTCCTCACCGCCCGCGTCCGGTGCTCAGTGGGGCACCTCACGGCGCCGCCGCGAGGGTTGGTGATCAGGGCACCAGTCGCGCTAACGGAGGTGCCTTCGCCCTGGTCTTCTGGCTACTCTGGTGGAACGCGTCCTGGGTGCGCCCCGGGCGCGTTCGTTGTGCAGGAGTAAGGGAATGGTGAGCGCGGTGCCGACCGGCAAGGTCAAGTGGTACGACACGGAGAAGGGCTTCGGATTCGTCACCCAGGACGGTGGCGAGGACGTCTACGTCCGCAAGGCCGCCCTGCCTCCGGGTGTCACCGGTCTGAAAGCCGGCCAGCGCATCGAGTTCGGCATGGCCGAGGGCCGTCGCGGCCCGCAGGCGCTGTCCGTGCGCCTGATCGACCCCGCGCCGTCCGTCGCCGAGGCGCGCCGCCGTCCCGCCGAGGAACTGCACGGCCTGATCGACGACATGATCAAGCTGCTGGAGAACAAGGTGCAGCCCGACCTGCGCCGCGGCCGCTACCCGTCCGACAAGAAGAACATGAAGCTCATCGCCGAGGTCGTCCGGGCGGTGGCGCGGGACCTCGATCCGTAAAAGGATCGGCGTCATGTCTGACGCGGATCGGATCGTCGAGTTCGTCTACGAGGTCGGCCAGCTCAAACGCCTGCCCAGAGCGGGGTGGCTCTTCGCCGGGGTGCAGCACCCCGAGTCGGTGGCCGCCCACTCGTTCCGGGTGGGCGTCCTGGCGTTCGCACTTGCCGTGCAGGAGGGCGCGAACCCCGACAGGGCGGCCACGCTGGGCCTCTTCCACGACGTGCCGGAGACGCGGATCGGTGACATCCCGTACGTCGGCAAGCTCTACCTCGACGTGAAGGTGCCGCCGGAGGCCGTGGCGCGTGACCAGGTCCAGCACCTGCCCGCGCCGCTGGCCGCGCACATCGAGGCCCTGGTCGCCGAGCACGAGGCGGCCAAGGACATCGACCACACGCCCGAGGCGCGCTGTTCGCGTGACGCGGACAAGCTCGAGCTGTTGTTGCAGGCCAGGGAGTACCAGGCCGCGGGCATCTCCAAGATGGAGCGGTTCATCCAGACCATGCAGGGCTCGGTGGTCACCGACACCGGCAAGGCGCTGATGGACTCGGCCCTGCGGATCGCGCCCACCGAGTGGTGGGAGGCGTTCGGCCGCCGTTAGTTCGTGACCTCGACCGCCCAGTAGCCGCGCAGCAGCGGCTGACCGGTGTCGAGCACGGCCGCAGCCGCCTCGTGGATCTCGATGCCCTGGAGCTGGTCGCCCTTGTCGGGCAGGGCGAGGGTGTAGGTGAAGTTCTCGCCCTTGCCCAGCAGGCCGGTGCCCGTGGTCGTCTGCTCGCCGTTCGCCTTCTTGTAGAGGAACACGGCCTCCCAGAGGCCGTCGGCGAGCTGGCCGTCCACCGAGATCTGCACGACCTTGCCCGCGGGGACCTTCAGCTGCGCGGGCTTGGTCCGCTCCGCGCAGTTGTTGCCCTCGATGTCGCAGTAGACCGCCGGCTCGACCCTGATCGTCTTGCCGTTCGCGTGGAACGTGACCTCGGGGTAGTGGCGGGGCAGCGCGCACCCCGTCAGCACGAGAACGCTGGCAGCAATGACTGAAGCAAGTCGACGCACGTCAGGCAGCCTACGGGGTCACCGGGGCGGGCCTGCGGACCAGCCTGTGCAACGAGGTTCCGTTGCGGTACATCCACGTCTGCGCCAGGCCCAGCGCGAGCAGCACGGACAGCACGGTGAACCCGATCCAGAACGTCGCGGGCAGCAGCACGCCCAGTGCGCCACCGAACACCCACGCGAGCTGCAGGATCGTCTCGGAGCGGCCGAACGCCGACGCGCGCGACTCCTCCGGCAGATCGTCCTGGATCACCGCGTCGAGGCTGATCTTCGCGAGCGACGACGCCGTGGCGCCCAGCAGGCCGACGATCGCGGCGGTGACGAGACCGGGCAGCGCGGCGGCGACGACCGTGGCCACCAGCGCCGTGGCGACGCAGGCGATGACCACCTCGTCGGGCTTGCCGAAGTGCTGGCGCGCGCCGATCGCGTTGCCGAGGAAGCTGCCCACGCCCGCCGCGCCGGCGATCACGCCGAGCAGCAGCAGCTGCCGGACCGCGTCACCCTCCGTCTGCTCGCGCACCACGAAGGCCGCGAACAGCGTCAGGAAACCCGTCAGCATGCGGATGGACCCGTTGCCCCACAAGGAGACCGCGACGTGCCGCGAGATGCGCTGCCTGCGGGGTCTGGACGTCAGCGACGCGGGCACCTCGCCCTCGGTCACCTCGACCCACGACGGGATCTTCATGCACAGCCACGCGTTCACGCCGCACAGCACGGCGGTGAACCACAGCGCGCCCGGTGAACCGAACACGTTCGCGAAGCCCGCGGCCAGCGCGCCGAACACGCCGCCCGCCGCGAGCCCGAAGACCGTCATCCGGGCGTTGGTCTTGGACAGCGTGATCTCCGGCGGCAGCACGCGCGGGGTGATCGCGGACTTGAGCACGGTGAACGACTTGGAGAGCACCATGCTGCCGAGCGCCGCCGGGTACAGCAGCCAGTTGTCGAAGTTCAGCGCCATCACGACGCTCAGGCCGATCCTGAGCACGCACGACGCCGCCAGCGCGAGCCGGCGCCCGCGCTGGATCCTGTCGAGCAACGGGCCGATCACCGGCGCGATCAACGCGAACGGCGCGACCGTGATCAACAGGTAGAGCGCGACCTTGGTCTTGGACTCCGCACTCGCGGCGGAGAAGAACAGGGTGTTCGCCAGCGCGACGGCCATCGCGGCGTCGGCGGCGTAGTTCATCATCACCGCGTAGGTGACCGACGTCATGCCGGACTTCCCGGCGCCGTCGGCACGGGCCGCGCGCCGGAACGCCGCGATCGCCTGCTGCGAGAGCTGCTTGCTGCGGAACCACGCGACGCGCGTGACCGTGAGCTTGCGCGGCGGTTTGGGCGTCGGGGTCGTCTGCTGGTCCTGGTTGGGCAGCGGACGCGTGTTCTGCGGGCGTGGCGGCGGCTGGAATCCGTGTTCGGACGGCGTCTCGCGGCGCTCCCGCGGCCGGTACTCGTCGTCCTGCCACGGGTAGCGCTTCGGAGCCGGCTCGTCACTCCACCCGCGGTCGCCCGTCACACGTCAATCCTGCCCCATCCCGTTGAACCTCACCCGGAAGATGGTCGGCCAGTTCTTGCCTGTGACCAGGAACTCGTTGGTCCCGGGGACGTGCGCGATGCCGTTGAGGACGTCCACGTCACCGCTCGGCTTGAGCGAGGACAGGTCGTAGGTGTTCGTCACCTGGCCCGTGGCCGGGTCGATGCGGACGATCTCGTCGGTCTTCCAGACGTTCGACCAGACCTTGTCGCCGACGCACTCCAGCTCGTTCAGCTGGGTCAGCGGCTTGCCGTCGCGCGTGACCTGCACACTTCCGGTCTCGGCGAACGTCTTCGGGTCGCGGAACGTCAGCTTCGCGGTGCCGTCGCTCATGACCAGGCGCCTGCCGTCGTCGCAGATGCCCCAGCCCTCGCCCTCGTAGGAGACGCGGCGGAGCTCGTCCAGCGTCTTGCGGTCGCGCTCGATCGCGACGCCGTTCTGCCACGTGATCTGCCAGATGGTGTCGCCGACGACGGTGATGCCCTCACCGAAGAAGTCCGGCGGCAGGTCGACCTTCTTCTGCACGTTGCCGGTCGACGGGTCGAGCGCGCGCATCGTCGACTCGCCCTCCAGGCCGGTGCCCTCGTAGAGGACGCCGTCGACCAGTTCCAACCCCTGGGTGAACGCCGACGTGTCGTGCGGAATCTTCTGCAGGACTTCTACCTGCGGCTTTGCTTCTTGAGGCGTCGAACAGGCGGCCAGGACCGCGACGACGACCAGCCAGACGGGGGAGCGCACCCCACGGAGGGTGGCACGAGTTTTCGTCCCGGCGAAGACCTGCGGCACAATTCATGACGTGACCGCGACTGAGATGCTCCTCGACGCCGTAGACCTCGCCCGCGCAGCCGCGCAGGAAGAGGCCGGTATGGAACGTGTCGGCGCTCATGTGGGGGTGTCCACCGAGGACGAGCACTCGGTGACCCACCTGTTCGAAGCCGAGCACGCGGGTTACCGCGGCTGGACCTGGGCGGTGACGGTCGCCCACGCGGGCGAGGGCACGCCGGTCTCGGTCAGCGAGGTCGTGCTGCTGCCCGGCCAGGACGCCCTGGTCGCTCCCGAGTGGGTCCCGTGGAGCGAACGCGTTCGCGCCGGTGACCTGGGCGTCGGCGACCTGATGCCGCCCCGCGAGGACGACCCGCGCCTCGTCGAGGCGTACGTGCAGTCCGACGACCCGGCGGTCGAGGAGGTGGCGCTGGAGATCGGCCTCGGCCGCACCCGCGTCCTGTCCCGCGAGGGCCGCCTCGACGCCGCCGACCGCTGGGCCTCCTCCGACTTCGGTCCGCGCTCCGACATGGCCCGCAGCGCCCCCGCGCACTGCGGCACCTGCGGTTTCTACACCCGCGTCGCCGGCGCGTTCGGGTCGGCGTTCGGCGTCTGCGCCAACGAGATCTCCCCGGCGGACGGCCACGTCGTGCACGTCGAGTACGGCTGCGGCGCGCACTCGCAGGTCGAGGTCGACATCAGCCCGATGGTGCCGGTCGCGGACCTGGTCTACGACGACGCGCAGCTGGACGTTCTGGACGTCTCGGAGTGACCGATCCGTTCGGCACCGAGGCCCTGCGCACCTCGGTCCTCTCGGCGTGGCGTGGTTCGCCCACCCGCTTCCGCGAGGACGCGAACGCCGAGGAGGACCTGCGCCTCGGCGGCTACCGGGACCGCCTGCTCGTCGAGCTCGCCCAGAACGCGGCCGATGCCGCTGGTTCTTCGCCGGGTGTGTTGCGGATCACTCTCGTGGACGGTGAGCTGCGCGCGGCCAACACGGGTTCCCCGCTGACCGCGGCCGGGGTCGCCGCCCTGGCCTCGCTCCGCGCGTCCTCGAAGGAGTCCGGGGTCGGGCAGTTCGGCGTCGGCTTCGCGGCCGTGCTGGCCGTGTCGGACGCACCGCGCGTGGTGTCTGTTTCCGGTGGCGTCGAGTTCTCCGCTTCTCGCACTCGTGCCGAGGTGCCGGAGCTGGCTTCCGAGCGCGGCGGTGACGTGCCGGTGCTGCGCCTGGTCTGGCCGGTCGTCGAAGAGGTGCCGGACGGGTTCACGACCGAGGTCCGGCTGCCGCTGAAGGTCGACCTGTCGCTGGACGACCTGGCGTCGGAGGTGCCGGACCTGCTGCTGGCGCTGCCCGGGCTGCGCCGCATCGAGGTCGGCTCGCAGTCGTGGGAGCGCTTCGTCACGGCGGACGGTGTGGTCACCGTCGGCTCGTCGCGCTGGCTGGTGGAGCGCACCGTCGGTGAGCTGCCCTCCGAGCTGGTCCAGGGCGTCGAACACCGTCCTCAATGGACTGTGTCGTGGGCGTACCCGCTGGACGAGCCGCTGGGCGAGGACGTGCTGCACGCGCCGACCCCGACCGACGAACGCCTGTCGCTGCCCGCCCGCCTGATCGCGACCCTGCCCGTCGAGCCCTCGCGCCGCCGGATCCTGCCGGGCCCCGCCGCGTGGTCGGTGCTGGACGCCGCCGCAGCCGCCTACCCGGAGCTGGTGGCGCGCGTCCCGGCCATCGAGCGCACCGCCCTGGTGCCGCTGCCGGGCTTCCCGCTGTCCGAAGTGGACGACCGCCTGCGCACGGCCGTGCTGCGTTCGCTGCGCACCTCCGCCTGGCTGCCGCTGGCCTCCGGCGAGTGGATCGAACCCGCGCGCGCCCGCGTGCTCGACGTCGGCTCCGAGGAGCTCGTCGACCTCGTCGAGGACGCGCTGCCCGGCCTGCTGGACGCCGAGCTCTCCGCTCCCGTGCACGCGCGTGCGCTGGCAGCACTGGAAGTTCCGCGCGTCACGACCGCCGAGGTCGTCGCCGCGCTGGCCGAGGTCTCCGGCGACCCGGGCTGGTGGCGCGACGTCTACGCCGCCTTCGCACCGCTGGCCGAGGTGGACCCGGACGTCCGCGAGGCGTTGGCTTCACTGCCCGTCCCCCTGGCCGACGGCCGCGTCGTCACCGGCCCGCGCACCACCCTGATCGCCGACGAGCCGCTGCCCGGCCTGCGGGTCGTGCACCCGGACGCCGTGCACCCGCTGCTGGTCCGCCTGGGCGCGGTCGAGGCGGGCGCCGCCGAACTGCTGGCCGACCCGACGCTCCGCGAGAACGTGGCCAGGTCCGTCGAGGACGCCGAAGCAGGCCTCGACGGCCTGGAGCTGGTCGAGACCGTGCTGCGCCTGGTCGACCTGGCCGGCGTGCGCTCCGGCGAGGAACCGTGGCTCGGCGCCCTGGCCCTGCCGGATGCCGACGGCGAGTGGCACCGCGCCGACGAACTGCTGCTGCCCGACTCACTGCTGGTAGGCGTGGTCGAGGCGGACGCGTTCCCGTTGCTGTCCAAGGAGATCCTCGAGACGTACCCGCGTTCCGCGCTGGTCGCCGTCGGGGTGGTGGACGGTTTTTCCTTGGTGGTCGACGACGAGCCGTCCGGCCCGGACCACGACCTGGCCGACGAGTCCGCGTGGTGGTCGTCCGTGCCGGACGAACCGCGGCGCGTCGTGGCCGTCCGCGACCTGGACCTGGTGGCCGACTGGCCCGCCGCGTTGCGCCTGCTGGCCTCCGACCCGGTGACGTGGCGCGCGGTGACCGAGCCCGACGGCTACACGGGCTGGTGGATCGCGCGGCACGCGCTGTTGGCGGGCAAGCCGCCGCGTTCGTACCGGCTGGCCGGGGCCTCGTTGCTGGACGGGTTGTTCGACGAGGTGCCTGATCTGGAGCTGCCTGACCATGTTCTGAGGGCGGCGGGTGTGCGGTCGTCGCTGGAGATCTGGGACGACGAGGACGCCGAGTTCGTGCTGGACCGGCTCGGCGATGCCGACCGTGTGGTCGCGGACGCTGTCGTGTTGCGTGCGTATGCGGCGTTGCCCGAGTTGGACTTCGCTCCGCCTGAGCGGGTTCGGGTGTTGAGCGGGGACGTGGTCGCTGCCGACGACGTGGTCGTTTTGGACCATCCCTGGTTGTTGGGGGTTGTTCCCGCTTCTCGTGTGTTGCTGGCTGACGGGTCGGAGGAGTTGGCCGATCTGTTGGACCTGGCGTTGGCGTCCGAGGAGTTCGACGGGTTGCCGGATCACGTCGGTGAGGTTGTGGCGTGGGGTGATCTCGGGGCTGTTCGGATGGCCTGCGAGTTGCTCGAGGTCGCTCTGCCGGACGGTGTCGTGGTTGTGCACGAGTCGTTGGTGGTCGAGGGGCAGCGGGTTGAGTGGTGGATGGTGGACGGGGTTCCTCACTCCGCTGACACGCCTGAGGGGTTGGGGCGGGCCCTGGCCTGGGTTTCCGGGCGGTGGGGGGATCGGCACACGTTCGTGGCCTTGATCGGGGATCCGACTGCTGCGACGTTGCTGGGCTGACTTCGCCTGTTTCGCGGGTGACTGCTTTGCGCGCGGCCTGGTCGCCCTGCGTGCTTCCCCTGGGGCTCCGCCCCAGGCCCCGGCAATCTGAGATGGGCCTCCCCCGGGGCCTAGCTCGCCACCTCTGCCGGTTCCGGCAGCGCCTCCGCCGGTGCCTCCCGCCGCCTTCGCAGCCGGGGCTTCGCGATGTCCCCGCGGCGCACCAGGATGATCCACGCCGTGATCGTCACCAGCATCGACACGGCGCCGCCGATGATGATGGGCGCGCGGCCGTTGATCTCGCCCAGCCAGCCCATCAGCGGGCCGCCCACCGGGTTGCCGCCCAGGAAGACCAGCATGTAGATGCCCATCACGCGGCCGCGCATCTCTGGTTCGACTGCCAGTTGGATGGTGGCGTTGGCGGTGGTGTTGAACGTCATCATCGCCACGCCCACCGGGATCATCATCAGGCCCGTCAGGAGGATCGTCGGCATGAAGCCGGAGACGATCTCCAGGGCGCCGAAGACGATGCCGGAGCCGATGAAGACGGTCATCTTCGGGGTCTTGCGCTTGGCTGCCAGCGTGGCGCCTGCGAGGGTGCCGACGGCTATCAGGGTGGAGAGCAGGCCGTAGGCGTCGGCGTCGCCGCCGAAGACGTTGCGGGCCATGATCGCGAGGGTCATGTAGAAGTTCATGCCGAAGGTGGCGATGAAGAACACCAGCAGCATGACCGTCATGAGGTCCGGGCGGCTGCGGACGTAGCGCAGGCCCGAGAGGAGTTGGCCCTTCTCGCGCGGTAGCGGGTCCGAGCGGAGGAGTTGGGCTGTTCGCATCAGCCAGATGCCGCCCACCACGCCCACGAAGCTGATGGCGTTGGCCAGGAAGACCCAGCCGGTGCCTATCGCCACGATCGTCACGCCCGCTATGGCCGGGCCGATGATGCGGGCCAGGTTGAACATCATCGAGTTGATCGCCACGGCGTTGGTGAGCTGGTCACGGCCGACCATTTCGACGACGAACGACTGGCGCACCGGGGTTTCCACTGCCGAGAAGGCGCCCAGCAGCAGGCAGAGGAGGTAGACGTGCCAGAGCTCGACCACGCCGGTGACGTCCAGCAGTCCCAGGGCCAGGGCGCAGATTCCCAGGGCGGACTCCAGCCAGAGCAGGAGTTTGCGCTTGTCCATGCGGTCGGCGAGGACGCCGCCCCACATCGAGAGCAGCAGGACCGGGAGGAACTGCAGGGACGCGGCGAAGCCCAGGGCCACGGGGGAGCCGTTGGAGAGTTCCAGGACCAGCCAGTCCTGGGCCACGCGCTGCATCCACACGCCGACCAGCGAGATGATCTGGCCGGACGCGTAGAGGCGATAGTTGTAGATGCCCAAGGATCCGAACATTCCGGTACGACGAGGTGGCGCACTGTCTGCTCCACCACCCGCGTAACCCGACACGTTCTTACTGACCCGCCATCCTGTCGATGATGTCGGCGGCCCTGGCGAGCAGTTCCCGTTCCTCCGGGTCCAGCTCGGCCAGCCGCTTGTCCAGCCACGCCTCGCGGGCCGTTATCTCGTCCCGCAGGTACGACAAGCCTTCGTCCGTGAGCTCGACGATGGCTTGACGACCGTCGGTGGGGTGCGGGCTGCGCGTCGCGAAGCCGAACTCCTCCAGGGCGGCGATCACGCGCGTCATCGACGGCGGCTGCACGCCTTCCTTCGACGCCAGTTCGCCCGGGGTCAGCGGTCCGCACTTGTGCAGCGTGGACAGGGCTGACACCTGCGTGAGCGACACCGCCGAGTTGGTGCGCTGTGCCCGCAGGCGGCGGTTGAGGCGCACGACGGCAAGCCTGAGCCTGCTCGCCAGTCCGTGCTGATCGGTCGCCACGTAGTTAGCATACCTCACGAAATAGTTTCCTGCCGAAAGGTCACGACAGGAGGCTTTGGATCGGTCCCAACGAGAAGTAGACGACGAAAGCCGCCGCCACGATCCACATGAGCGCGTGAATTTCGCGGGCCTTGCCGGTGAGGGCCTTGAGCAGGACGTAGCTGACGAAGCCCGCGCCGATGCCGTTCGCGATCGAGTAGGTGAACGGCATGACGACGATCGTGAGGAACGCGGGCAGGGCGATGGTGAAGTCGGTGAAGTCGATCTCGCGGATCTGCATCATCATCAGCGCGCCGACGATCACCAGCGCGGGCGCGGCCGCCTCGATCGGCACGACCTCGTAGAGCGGCGTGAAGAACATCGCGAGCAGGAACAGCACGCCGGTCACGACGTTCGCGAGACCGGTCCTGGCGCCTTCCGCGATGCCGGACGCCGACTCGATGTAGACGGTGTTCGACGAGCTGGAGGCGGCACCGCCGGCCACGGCGCCGAGGCCGTCGACGAAGAGGGCCTTGCTGACGTTGGGCAGCTGGCCGTCCTCGTCGATCAGATCCGCTTCCTTGCCGAGACCGGTCATCGTGCCGACGGTGTCGAAGAAGTCGGTGAGGACGAGCGTGAAGACGATCAACGCGGCGGCCAGCGCGGGCAGGCGGGTCCAGGCGCCGAACGACACGTCGCCGAGCAGGCTGAGGTCCGGGACGCCGAAGACCTGGTCGGGCAGGGCCGGGTAGCCGAGGTTCCAGCCCTTGGCGTTGACGCCCGCGGACGGACCGGCCTTCACGAGCGCCTCCAGGACGATCGCGAAGATCGCCGTCGAGACGATGCCGATGAGGATCGCGCCCTTGACCCTGCGCGCGAACAGCACGCCCGTGACCACGAGCCCGACGACGAAGACGAGCGTCGGCCAGCTCGCGATCGACCCGTTGATGCCGAGGCCGACGGGCACGGTGGTGTTCGCGGCGTCCGGCAGGCGGCGGACGAACCCGGCGTCCACCAGGCCGATGAACGTGATGAACAGACCGATGCCGACCGCGATCGCGGCCTTGAGCTCGTTCGGCACGGCGTTGAACACCGCCGTCCGCACACCCGTGACGACCAGCAGCAGCACGACGAGGCCGTTGACCAGGATGAGGCCCATCGCCTCGGGCCAGCTGACCTTCGCGGCGACGCTCACCGCCACGAACGAGTTGATGCCGAGCCCGGTGGCGAGGGCGAACGGGTAGTTGGCGATCAGTCCGAACAGGATGGTCATCACGCCGGCGACCAGCGCCGTCACCGCGGCGACCTGACCGACCGGGAGGATGTTGCCGAGCACGTCGGGGTGCGATCCGGGACCCGACGGCGCGAAGCTGCCGATGATCAGCGGGTTCAGCACGACGATGTACGCCATCGTGAAGAACGTCACGACACCACCGCGCACTTCCCGCGCCACGGTCGACCCGCGCTCGGAAATCTTGAAGAACCCGTCCAGCATCTGGTCTCCTTACGACGTGTCCGAACGCGACTCCGCCCCACCGCACCCGCCGGCGCTGCCGCACGGGCTGGCAGACCCCGTGCCGGTCGTGCTGGGGGGAACCGCGCTGTGGTTCCTCGGATTTCTGGTGGTGCTGGTCCTCGACCGCTCGAACAGCACCCTGCTCTGGACGACCCTGTCCGGAGGTCTGCTCGGGATCATCGGGTACGGAGTCTTCTACTGGCAACGGCGGGCGGCGAGGCGCGGGTCACGAACTGCGCAGCGGGGCCTCGACGACGCATAGTTGCTCATGGTTCTGGCCACCGACTGGGTCCGCCTGCTGATCGTCTGCGTCGTCTTCGTGGCCGCGGCCTGCGCCATCGTGCGCTTCACCGGCCTCACCACCCCGAAGCCGTTCCTCACGGCGGCGGCCCGCGCCGTCCTCCAGCTCGCGGCCGTCAGCGCCGTGATCACGTTCGTCCTGACCCACCTGGGCCTCACGTGGGCCTTCCTCGTCGTCATGGCCGTCGTGGCGACCGCCACCTCCGCGCGCCGCACCGGAGCGGGTCGCAAGGGTGTCTGGGTGGCGGCGTCGATCCTGGTGGGCACCGTGCCCGCACTCGTCTTCCTGCTCGCGATCGGGCTGCTCCCGGCGAAGGGCATCGCGCTCATCCCGGTCGGCGGCATCCTGATCGGGGGCGCGATGACCGCCACGACGCTGTCGGCGCGCAGGGCCCTCGACACGCTGCACGAACGCTTCGGCGAGTACGAGGCGGCGCGCGCCATGGGCTTTCGCGAGCGCGACGCCGTGCGCCTGATCATCCGCCAGCCGTCCGCGGAGGCGCTGCTGCCGCCGCTCGACCAGACCAGGACGGTCGGGCTGGTCACCCTTCCGGGTGCTTTCGTCGGGATGCTCCTCGGCGGCGCGCCGGTCTGGCAGGCGGGCGCGCTCCAGATCGTGGTGCTCCTGGCATTGCTGGCCGTCGAAGCCGCCGCCGTGGCAACCGTCGTGGAGCTCGTCGCGAGAGGTCTGGTCAGGAGGGCTTCCCAACCAACCGAAGTTAGGCTAACCTAAGTCTCGTCGCTTCGTGGTGGGAGCGGCAGTCAGTTCGGGAACGGACGAGGCCCCCGCTCTGGGCAGAGCGGGGGCCTCGTCGTGTTCGGCGGTGGGCGCTTGTCGGAGCATCCACTGCCGAAGGATCAGGGCAGCAGCAGGCCGTTCTGGCCCGAGCGTGCCGCCTCGAAGCGGGCGGAGACGTCCTCCCAGTTGACGACGTTCCACAGCGCCGAGATGTAGTCGGCCTTGAGGTTGCGGTACTGCAGGTAGTACGCGTGCTCCCAGATGTCGAAGGCGAGCAGCGGCGTGACCGCGATCGACAGGTTGGAGTGGTGGTCCTTCAGCTGCAGCGTGATCAGCTTCTGCGCGATCGGCTCCCAGGCGAGGATGCCCCAGCCGGAACCCTGGATCGACGACGCGGCGGCGTTGAGCTGGCCGCGGAACTTGTCGAACGAGCCGAAGTGCTCGTCGATCGCGGCCGCGAGCTCGCCGACCGGCTTGTCACCGCCGTGGGGCGAGAGGTTCTTCCACCACACCTGGTGCAGCGCGTGACCCGCCAGGTGGAACGCGAGCGTGGTCTCGAGGCCGACGATCGAGCCGAAGGCCTCCTTGTCGCGGGCCTCCTCGATCTGCTCGATCGTGTCGTTCGCGCCCTTGACGTACGCCGCGTGGTGCTTGCCGTGGTGCAGCTCGTTGATCTCGCCGATGATCGCCGGCTCGAGGTCGCCGTAGTCGTAGTCGAGATCCGGCAGCACGTACTGGCCCATGACATCTCCTGCAATCTCTTGGTACTTGCAACCTACTAGCAATAAGGGTCAGTAAACCAGTTGCGGGTGGTCGTACCTTCGAAAGCGTGTCCGTGCTGACAGCCAGGAACATTTCGCTGTCGTTCGGTCCGAGGACCGTGATCTCGGAGGTTGATTTCAGTGTTTCGCCTGGTGACCGCGTCGGTCTGATCGCGCCGAACGGCGTCGGCAAGTCCACGTTGCTCCGCCTGCTCGCCGGTGAGCTGCCACCGGAAACCGGTTCTGTCTCAAGCACCGGGACCGTCGCCCACCTGACCCAGGAGACCCTCCACCGAGCTGGAGAGTCGCTGCGGGACCACCTCGCGCGCCGCACCGGCGTCGCGCGGGCCGAGCAGTGGCTGCAACGGGAGGCCGAGGCCCTCGCGGAGGGCGGCGGCGCCGAGTACTCCGACGCGTTCGACCACTGGACCGCCATCGGCGCCGGTGACTTCGACGAGCGCGCGGACGCCGTCTGCGAACGCCTCGGCCTGCGGGCGGACCTCCTCGACGGCCGGGAGCCCGACGAGCTGTCGGGCGGCCAGCAGGCGCGCCTGCGGCTCGCGGCGGTCTTGCTCACGCGTGCCGACGTGCTGCTGCTCGACGAACCCACGAACGACCTCGACGCCGCCGGCCTCGACCTGCTCGAGAACCACGTCAACGGCTACCAGGGCGCGATCGTGCTGGTGAGCCACGACCGGGAGTTCCTCGCGCGCACCACGACCGCCATCGCCGAGCTCGACGAGTTCAGCCACGGCATCACCGTCTTCGGCGGTGGCTGGGACGCCTACGTCGAGGAGAAGGCGAACGCGGAACGCCGTGCCCACGAGGAGTACGACGCGTACTCGGCGAAGCGCGACTCGCTGGTGCAGCGCAGCCGCCAGGTGAAGGAGTGGTCGCGGCAGGGCGTGCACCGGGCGAACAGCGCCAAGGCGCGCCGGGACGAGCCGGACAAGAACATCCGCGCCGGCCGCACGCAGGCAGCGGAGAACACGGCGTCCCGATCGTCCGTTGTGGACCGTCAGCTGGCGAGGCTGGAGGAGGTCGAGGAACCGCGTGAGGCGTGGCAGCTCCGGCTCACCCTGCCGTCGGCGGGGCGCGGCAGCTCCGTCGCGTTCACGTTGCGGCAGGCCGTGGTCCGCCGCGGCGACGTGACGCTCGGACCGGTCGACCTCACGATCGGCGCGGGCGAGCGGTGGCGGATCACCGGGCCCAACGGCTCCGGCAAGTCGACGTTGCTCGGCGCGCTGCTCGGCCGCCTCCCGCTGCTGGAGGGCGACCGCTCGATCGGGCCGGGCGTGGTCGTCGGCGAGGTCGACCAGCTGCGGGCCGAGTTCGCGAGCGACACCAGCGCGCTGCGGATCGTGGCGGACGCGTCGGGACTCCAGGACGTCGAGGTGCGCACGCTGCTGGCGAAGTTCCGGCTCGGCGCGGACGCCGTGCTGCGGCCGGCGCGCGAGCTCTCACCGGGCGAGCGCACCCGCGCGGGACTCGCCCTGTTGCAAGCCCGTGGCACGAACTGTTTGGTGCTCGACGAACCGACGAACCACCTCGACCTCCCGGCCATCGAACAGCTGGAACAGGCGCTCGAGAGCTACGCGGGAACGTTGTTGCTGGTCACGCACGACCGGCGGCTCGCTTCGGCCGTGCGGGTGGATCACGAGATCAACGTCCGCGACCTTCTCACGTTTCCTCGTGTGAAGGGTGGAAGATATGGGTCATGACCACCGAGGAGGACTGGCCGGTCGAACAGACCTGGTCGATGCGCAACACCCACTGGCACGCCTATGTGGAGCACACGTCACTCGACCACGCCTCTCCTCGACAGGTCCGGCTCGAACGCACCCCTGAGGAAGTGCTGACGTCGCCGGCCGAGGTCGCCGCGTGGCTCGAGGTCAACCTCCGCAGCGCGACGAGGCCCGAGGAGACGGGCAAGAAGCGCGTGAAGGACGAACGGGACTTCACCGACTCGAACCGGGTGCACGCCTCGCTGGCGTCGCGCGGCGAGTCGATCTACACGGGCGTGAAGGGCGAGCTCACGCTGGCGGTCGAGGCCGTGACGCCGGACGAGTGCCGGATCTCGCACGACGGTGCGGACGTGGCGCCCCTGAAGGCCGGCCGCCGCCGCTAGCTCGAGCCGGTGCGGGCAGGCCTGTCACGAGGACATGCCTGCCCGCACCGGTTGCTCGTCAGGGCTCCGGGCGGCTAGCCGACGTGCCAGGTGTGCACGGGCTCGCCCGCGTGCATCAGCTCCATGTACCGCTTGAGCATCCCGGACAGCGCCGCGTCCCTCGACAGGCCGCGTTCCTCCAGCAGCGCAACGGTTTCCCGCTGCCACGACGAACCCGTGCGGCGCGCGAGGCAGCGCTGTTCGATCACGCCGAGGTAGCGCTCGCGGGCCTCGTCGGAGACGCCGCAGTCGCGCAGGCCGTCGTGCGCCATCGGCAGGAGCCTGCGCAGCACCAGCTCGTCCGGCGGGATCCAGCCGATGCCGGGCCAGTACAGCTGGGCGTTCATGCCGTGCCGCGCGCCGGTGTAGAGGTTCTCCTCCGCCGCCTGGAACGACATCTGTGTCCACAGTGGACGTTCTTGTGAGGTGAGCGCGCGCTGGGCGCCGTAGAAGAACGCGGCGTTGGCCATCGTGTCGAGCACCGTGGGGCCGGCGGGCAGCACCCGGTTCTCGACGCGCAGGTGCGGCACGCCGTCGACGACGTCGTAGACCGGCCTGTTCCAGCGCCAGATCGTGCCGTTGTGCAGGCGCAGCTCGGAAAGTCGAGGCGCGCCACCGGCTTCCAGGACCTCCAACGGGTCCTCGTCGTCGGTTTCGGGCAGCAGGCTGGGGAAGTAGCGCACGTTCTCCTCGAACAGGTCGAAGATCGACGTGATCCACCGTTCACCGAACCACACGCGCGGGCGCACGCCCTGGTTCTTCAGCTCGTCCGGGCGCGTGTCCGTGGCCTGCTCGAACAACGGGATCCGGGTCTCGTGCCACAGCGCCTTGCCCAGCAGGAACGCCGAGTTCGCGGCGATCGCGACCTGCACGCCCGCCAGGCACTGCGCGGCGTTCCAGTGCGAGGCGAAGTTCGTGGGCTCGACCTGCAGGTGCAGCTGCACCGACGTGCACGCCGCTTCCGGCAGGATCGACTCCGCGTAGCTGTACAGCTTCTCCGGGCCCTTGCCCGGCATCGCCGGGCCTTCCATGTGCAGCACCATCTCCTCGCCGCGGGCCTTGAAGATGGTGTCGTTGAGCAGCGCGTACCGCGGCGACTCGGAGAGCCATCTGCGGTCGAAGTGCCGCTCCCGCAACGTGGGCAGCACACCGATCATGGCCAGGTTGGCGCCCACGTCGTTGGCCTTGGAGTCCGCGCTGTCGAGCGACTGGCGCAGTTCCTCCTCCAGGCCGAGCATCTCGCCCCCGGCGAGCTCGCGCGGGGGGACGTTGATCTCGAGGTTCTGCTGTCCCAGCTCCAAGGTGTAGGAGGGATCGTCGATCTTCTCGAGGACCTCCGAGTTCGCCATCGCCGGACGCATCGCGTCGTCGACGAGGTTCAGCTCGATCTCGAGCCCCATCTGGCGACGGGGGAAGGAGAACGTGTCTTCGGCCAGCATCGTGGCCAGTGCGTCGAGACTCCGCTGCATCTTCTCCCGATAACGCTGGCGGTCGTCTCTGGTGAAAGTGCGGCTGGACACTTCACTTCCCATGCCGCTACCCCTTCGCTCGGCGCCGGTGGGCGCGGGCCAGGCGGAACGCCAAACGTGACACAGCGGAAACCTGCTTTACATCGCCCAAATCGGTGCTCTCTGTCACGTCGAGGTAACAACCAGCGATCATCCGCTGGTCGGGCGCGTGCGGTTCCGCCCTCCGGACTACCTGGGCTGTTCCACGACGGGTCGGATGCGAAACTTCCCGCGTGGCTGACGTGATCGAGATCAACGACCCGGCCGACCCCCGGCTGGACGACTTCCGCGACCTGTCGACGGCCGACCGCAGGCCCGACCGGCCCGGAGGACGCGGTCTCGTCATCGCCGAGGGCGTCGTCGTGGTGGAACGCCTGCTGGCCTCCCCGTACCCCGTGCGCGGACTGCTCGGCGTGCGCCGCCGGATCGAGGCCCTCGACCTCGCTGACCTGGACGTTCCCGCCTACGTGACGTCAGCGGAGGTCATGGCGTCGGTGGTCGGTTTCCACCTGAACCGGGGCGTGCTGGCGGCGGCGGACAGGGCTCCCGCGGTGTCGTTCGAGGAGCTCGCGGCCGGCTCCCAGCGCCTCGCCGTGCTGGAGGGCGTGGGCGATCACGAGAACCTGGGTTCGATCTTCCGCAACGCCGCCGCACTGGGCGTGGACGGCGTCGTCCTGGGCCCCGGCTGCAGCGACCCGCTGTACCGCCGCAGCGTGCGCGTGTCGATGGGCCACGTGCTGCGCGTGCCGTTCGCTACCACGGATGAGTGGCCCGCGGCGCTGAACCTGTTGCGGCAAAAGGGTTACACGGTTGCCGCTCTGACACCCCGCCCGTCCGCCCTGCACCTCGCGGACGCGGGCCTGCGCGGACGGCGCGTGGCGGTGCTGCTCGGCTCGGAGGGCCCTGGGCTCACCGACGAGGCGATCGACGCGGCCGACCTCGCCGTCCGCATCCCGATGTCGTCGGGCGTGGACTCCCTGAACGTGGCGACCGCGGGCGCCGTGGCGTTCTACGCGTTGCTCTAGAGGAGCGTGAGGATCAGCGCGAGCCAGGCGACGCCCACCCCGGTCACGACGCCGTAGGCGACCCAGCGCCACACCGGCACCTTGCGCCCGAGCCACACGCTCGGCGCCAGGCCACCGACCACCAGCACGTTCGCCACGAGCGCGAGCCACCGGCTGGTCTCGCCCAGACCCAGCGAGAGCGACACGACCGTCACCGCGACGATCGCCGCGGTGATCACGCTGACCGTGAGCCCGGTGCCCCACGGGGTGGGCTCGGACTCCTCCTGCTCCTCCGCGCCGGCTTCGGCTTCGGCAGGCGCCTCGGGCGCTTCGACGGTGAGCAGGTCGCCGCTCACCGGGTCGGTGTAGCTGACCGGGGAGTTCATGACCGCCGCGATCCTGCCGGCGAGCTGCCTGCCCCGGCGGGCGACCAGCGCGTTGGCCACCCCGTCGGCAGGCGTCTCGGTGCGCACCACGGCGTCGGCGACCTTCGCCCACTCGTGCAGCGCCTCGGCCAGGTCCGAGCCGAGGGGCAGGCTGTGCGGGTCGACCTCGCGCTCACCGGACTCGTCTTCGCCGGCGAGCACGGCGCGGCCGTCCCGGACTCGCAACTCCACTGCGCCTCCTCGGTCTGGAGCTTTCCGGCTGGAAACCTATCGGACTGGTGGGGTGGGGAGAACGGACGTCGGCCGGCGCCGGGGTGGGAGGGCGGCCAGAGAGGCCGGAAAAGCCGGGGTGGCGGGGAAGGTTGGGATTGGGGGAGGACGGGGTGGCGGAAAGCCGAGTTGGCAGCGAGCACGGGTGGAGCCGCGACCTGATGCCACCACCCTCGGCGGCCTCGCCGCCCCACAGCCGGAGCCGTCCCCACCAGAAGTCGTGAGGTCGCGTTCGCGCCAGATCCCCATTGGCGCGAACGCGACCTGCAGGCCTAGGCGAGCGAGTCGCGCCAGGCCGTGTGCAGGGCGGCGAACCTGCCCCGCTCACCGATCAGCTCCTCGGGGGAGCCGTCCTCCACCACAATGCCACCATCGAGCACCAGCACGCGGTCCGCGATCAGGACCGTCGACAGGCGGTGGGCGATGATGAACGCCGTCCGGTCCGCCAGCACCGTTTCCAGCGCTGCCTGCACGGCGCGTTCTGTGGGCACGTCCAGTGACGACGTCGCCTCGTCCAGCACCAGCACCGCCGGGTCCGCGAGGAACGCGCGGGCGAAGGCGACCATCTGGCGCTGGCCCGCGGACAGGCGGCCGCCTCGCTTGCGGACGTCCGTGTCGTAGCCGTCGGGGAGGGCCGCGATGAACTCGTGCGCACCCACC
This sequence comes from Lentzea sp. HUAS12, assembly GCF_024125735.1. Taxonomy (NCBI): domain Bacteria; kingdom Bacillati; phylum Actinomycetota; class Actinomycetes; order Pseudonocardiales; family Pseudonocardiaceae; genus Lentzea; species Lentzea sp. HUAS12. The sequence continues at coordinate 6,443,222 of NZ_CP099738.1, read as the reverse complement.
TCGGCGGCTGCCGCCTCGATGTCCGCCCTGGTCGCCGACGGGCGGCCCAGGGCGATGTTGTCGGCCACGGAACCGGAGAACAGGAAGTTCTCCTGCGTCACCATCGTGACCGCCCGGCGGAGGTCCGTGTCGGCGACCGTGCGCAGGTCGGTGCCGTCGAGCTGCACCGAACCCGTCGACGGGTCGTAGAAGCGGGCCACGAGCTTCGCCACGGTCGTCTTGCCGGCACCGGTCGCGCCCACCAGGGCCACGGTCTGGCCCGCCGGGACGTCCAGCGAGAAGCGCGGCAGCACCAGGCGGGTCGTGCCGGGGTACTGGAACTCCACGTCGGCGAACCGGACGGCGCCCCGCGCGTGCGGCAGCGCCACCGGCGAAGCCGGTTCCGGGACCGACGGCTCCTCCTCCAGGACGCCCGAGATCTTCTCCAGGGCGGCGGTGGCGGAGGAGTACGAGTTCGCGAACATCGCCAGCTCGTCGAACGGGTCGTAGAACCGGCGCAGGTACACGGTGAACGCCGTCAGCACGCCCAGTTCCAGGGAGCCGCCCGCCACGCGGTAGGCGCCCCAGGCGAGGACCAGCGCCAGCGACACGTTGCCGATGGCGCGGACCGACGACACGAACGTCGCCATCACGCCCAGCGCGTCGGTGTTCGCGTCGCGGAACTGGCCGTTGAAGCCCTTCATGATCTGCTCGTTGCGGGGCTGGCGGCGGAACGCCTGCACCGCGCGGATGCCGTTCATGGACTCCACGAACTGCACGATGATCTTGGCGATCGCGCCGCGCGTGCCGCGGTAGGCGTCCATCGAACGCCGGCGGAACCAGCGCCAGATGAAGTAGATCGGCACGAAGCCCGCGATCACGACCAGGGCCAGTGGGACGTCCAGGTACAGCAGGATGATCGCGATGCCCGTCACCGACAGCGCCGCGTTGAACAGGCTGTCGAGGCCCTCCTCCAGCAGGTCCTGCAACGAGTCGACGTCGCTCGTCAGTCGCGAGATGACCTTGCCGGACGTGTAGGACTCGTGGAACCCGACGGACAGGCTCTGCGAGTGCCGGAAGATCCGGCCGCGCAGGTCCAGCAGCACGTCCTGGCCGACCCGGCCGGACAGGCGCAGGAACGCCCAGCGCAGGAACGTCATCAGCACCGCGGAGACCGCGTACCCGGCGACGCACCAGACCAGGGTCGCCGCGCTGCCGCCGATCGCGGACGGGATGCCGTCGTCGATCGCGACCGCGATCAGCAACGGGCCCGCGAGCGCCGCCAGGTTGCCGCCCACCACCGCGGCGATCGCCAGCGACACGAGGCCGACGTGCGGGCGCAGCAACGATCCCAGCAGCCTGCGCGAGCGGGCCTGCAGGCGCAGGCCCGTCGAGTGCGTGATCTCCTCGATCTCCTCGGCGGCGACGCCGCGCCACTCTTCTTCCTGTGCCACAGCCACTTCACTCACGACGCCACCTCCTCTTCGATCAGGTCGTCGTCCATTGAGGACAGAAGACGCTTGTACTCCTCGTTGGTGTCCAACAGCTCCCGGTGCGAACCGATCGCCTCGATCCTGCCGTCGACCAGCAGCGCCACCCTGTCCGCGAGCTGCACGGTCGACGACCGGTGCGCCACGACCAGCGCCGTGGTGTCGCGCAGCACGCGCCTCAGCGCGCCCTCCACCTCGGCCTCGGTGTGGACGTCCAACGCGGACAGCGGGTCGTCCAGCACCAGCACCGCCGGCTTGCCGACGACCGCGCGGGCCAGCGCCAGCCGCTGCCGCTGGCCACCGGACAGCGACAGGCCCTGCTCGCCGATCCGGGTCGCGAGCCCCCACGGCAGCGCGTCCACGAACTCCTCCGCCTTGGCCACCCGCAACGCCTCGCGCACGGCGGCCTCGGACACGTCCGGCACGCCCAGGCCCACGTTCTCCGTCACCGACGCCGAGAACAGCACCGGTTCCTCGAACGCCGTGCCCACGACGGTCCGCAGGTCCTCCAGCGAGAAGTCCCGCACGTCGACGCCGTCGATCGTGATCCGGCCGCCCGTCACGTCGGCGAGGCGCGGCACCAGCGCCGTCAGGGTCGTCTTGCCCGACCCCGTCGCGCCGACCAGCGCCAGCGTCTCACCGGGACGCAGGTCGAGGTCGACACCCGAGAGCACCTCGCGGCCGTCCTCGAACGCGAATCGCACGCCCTCGAAGCGGACGTGCCCGCGCAGCGGCACGGGCAGCGGCGCGGGCTTGGCGGGGCCGGTGATGGTGACGGGGGAGTCGATGACCTCCCAGTACCGTTCCAGCGCCGAGGCGGCCTGGTTCGTCTCCGCCAGCAACCAGCCGATGGAGTCGATCGGCCAGCGCAGGTACGCGCTCACCGCGACCGCCGCGACCAGCGTGCCGACCGTCATCCAGCCGTTCACGATGCCGATCGCGCCGACGCCGAGCATGCCCGCGATCGACAGCTCCGGCAGCACGATCAGCACCGACCACAGCGACGCCAGGATCGAGATCTTGTGCAGTTCCGTGGTCCGCAGCTCGCGCGCCTGCGCCAGGAACCGCTTCGACAGCTCCGGCCCGCGCCCGAACGCCTTCAGCACCCGGATGCCGAGCACCGACTCCTCGACCGTCGTCGTCAGGTCGCCCGCCTGGTCCTGCGCCTTGCGCGCGACGACCTTGAACTTCGCCTCGAAGAAGTACGAGATGACGATCAGCGGCAGCGCGCCGCACAGCGACACGATCAGCAGCCACGGCGACAGGGCCGCGATGATGCCCAGCCCGATCAGCACGACCAGGCTGTTGACGATCAGGAAGACGATCGCGAACGCCACGAACCGCCGCACGGTCGTGAGGTCGTTCGTCGCGCGCGAGAGCAGCTGGCCGGACTGCCACCTGTCGTGGAACGCCACCGGCAGCCGCTGAAGGTGCTGGTACAGGTCGAACCGCATGCGCGCCTCGACCTCGGCGGCCGGCCGGGCCACGACCTTGCGCCGGATGTAGAACAACACCGCCTCGCCGAGCCCGAGCAGCAGCACGCCCAGGATCAGCCACGGCAGCGGGCCGGTCTCCTTGTTCTGAATCGGACCGTCGACGATGCGCTGCGTGAGCAGCGGGATGCCGAGACCGCACAGCATCGCGAGCATCGTCGCCGACAGCACGACAGTCATCCGTGCGCGGTGCGGCCGCACGTACGGCCACAACCTCCGCAAGGTCTGAATTGTCGAGTTACGTTGATCGCTCACGCGACGAGCCCCCTCCAGGTCCTCTCCAAAGTACGAAGGAGGACCGACAGTCAGCATCCGGTTTTTCTCCCCACCGGAGCCTCCCGGCTCGACTTAGGTCGAGGTCAAGGGCACGATGACCACCATGACGCGGTTTCTGCGAACCGAGCAGACGATGGCGTTTCCACACGGACGGCTCATCGCTTCACGCGACGGGGTGAACTACGTGCTCGCCCCCGACGGCTGGGATCACCTGGCGGGTCCACGCCCGAGGAAGGCGGTGCTCGTCTCCCGGGAGGACGCCGAGGACTGGTGCGAACGCGAGGGCTGGGACCTGAACCTGCTCGACGAGGTGCCTACGCCCTCTTGAAGGTGAACAGGCCGACGAGGCCGTAGGCGACGGCCGCGAGCAACGCCTCGGCGTGGTGCCGGTTGGTGAACCACGCCATCGCGGGTTCGTGCAGCTTGAAGTAGAGCCCGACGCCCAGCACGACCGGCCCGAGCAGGATGATCGGCCACACCGGCCGCACCCCGAAGACCCACAGGAGCGGCCCGGCCAGCACGAGGGACGACACGAGCGCGATCGGCAGTCCGATCAGCACCAGCAGCAGGAACGTCGACATCGACGTGCTGTCGAGCCACGACTTGAGGAAGCCCGACTCGTAGGCCCACGTCCACCCGAGCACCAGCCCGGCGCCGACGGCCATCGACAGCACGACCCGGAACAGCAGCCGGCGTCCCGTCCTACCCGTCCTGCCCGCGGTGCTCTGCTCCGTCACGCCTCCCACGGTAACCAGCGGTCACCACCGAGGCCAAGGCGTAGGCGCAAGCCGTCGCGATCGCCACCACGAAGATCCCGCTGGACTCCGGCAGCTGGATCCGCACGAACCGCAGGCTGAACGTGCTGATGATCAGCAGCAACACGGCACCGGCGGTCCCCAGCGCGGCGGTCCGCCCGGCGACGGGGAACCGCACGAGCCGCAGCAGCCCCCATCCGACGACACCCCAGACGACCACGAGCGCCGGAAGGAGGATGAACAACGCGAAGAGGGCGCACCCGAGCCCGCTTTCGGGGCACGGCAGGTCACCGGCGGGCTCGACCGACGCGAACCACCCAGCCCCGCACACCGCCCCGACGCCCGCTGCCCACGCTTGCCTCACACGGCCTCCCGCCTCGATCCGCTGATCATGCCCGCGAACCCGTAGGCGACGCACGGCACCACGACCGCGGCACCCAGGACGAAGAAATCCCCGTCCTCCTGGACCAGGTCCAGGTAGGTGTACCGCAACCACAGGACCGCCAGGAGCAGAACGACCCACAGCACGCCGCCGATCGAGGTCGCGAGCCACCCGCGTTCCTGCCGCGCGACCCGGAACCCCGCCCAGATCAACACCCCGGCGATCACCATCCAGGCACCGAAGGTCAGGGGGAGGGCCAGCAGCTGCGAGTCGCCGCACCCGGTGCGGCCCGGGCGCAGGTAGCAGTACCTCGTGAGTGCCTCGAGCGTCAGCGCCACCCCGGCGCCCGCGACCGCTCCGGCGCACGCCCCCACGACTGTGCGTGACAACATGCGCCCAGAACTACTCGATCAAGGCGCTTCGCGGGCAGATCAGCCCGAAGTCTCCACAGGACCTTCACGACGCGCGCCCGTCAGCACGGCGATCAACGCGTACAGCGCGGCGAACACCGCGAACGCCACGAAGGTGACGCCCAGCAACAACACCATCGCGACCACCGCCATGAGGGTCGCGGGCACGGCCACCAGCCATGCCCGCGACACCTTCAGTGATCGCAGTGCGAGCCCGCCCACCACCGACCCCGCCACGGCGAAGACCGGTATCGAGGTCACGAAGGCCCCGAGGCAGCCCCAGTCGTCCTTGGTGCACACAGCTCCCGAGGCGAGGAGCTCGAACAGTCCCCACCAGGCCAGCCCGAGGAGTGCACCCACTCCGGCAGCCAGCGCGACACGACGTCCCACGGCGTCAGCTTCTCACTCAGCGGTTCGACCGCACGCCCAGTAAAACGTCTTCCCACGAAGGAACGATGGGGTGGTTCTTCTTCCCCCGCTTCGGAGGAGGGTCCTTGCGGACCGGCTTCTCCGCGGCGGGCTCCTGCTCCTTCTTCACCGGCGGTGCCGGTGCGGCGGGAACGGGAGCGGGCTCAGGCTCGGGCTGCTTCTCCTGGACGACCGGCTTCTCGGCGACGACCGGTGCCGCCACGGGGGCGGGCGCCTGCGCCGGAACCGTCGGTGCCGGCGGCTCCTCCATCACGGGGATGGGAGGGAGCACCGGAGTTGCTTCGAGGGCCTGTCGCGCGAGCTGCGTCACCGGACGCACCGTGCGCAGCGTGCGGTTCGGGTTCGGGTCCATCAGGTCGACGGCCGCGTCGTCGAGCGCCGTGACCGTGCCGCCCTGGGCACCCGGGTGGAACGCCCAGTGCGCGCGGTTGTCCGAACGCCCGGTCGTCCAGTGCAGCTGCACGATCCAGCGGCCGTCGTCGCCCTTCCACGAGTCCCACTTCGTGTCGGACAGGTCGTGGCCGCGCAGGCCGAACGAGTGCGCGACGACCTCACCGAGCGTCTGCACGTCCGGGCCGTCCTCGCGGACCGGGTGCGCGCGCTGGGCCATGTCGGCCGTGCGCGAGCGCTCCAGCAGGACGGGGTAGGCGAAGCGCTCGATGCGGTGCGCCGGCATGCCCGCAGCGGCCGCGACCTGCTCGATCGACTCGCCGGCGCGGATGCGGGACTGGATCTCGCGCGGCCGCATCTGGGCCTCGCCGGACTCGATCTGCATCTGGCCGAGGCGCGCGAGGTCACCGCGCAGGGCCGCCCGAAGACGCTCGTCCGCGGGGAGCGTGAAGCGCTCGCCGCGGTTTTCGGGGTCCTCGAGGATGACGGACTTGCCGTCCTCGTCGAGCCCGATGACTCGCAGCGCTCGCATCGTGGCCTCCCTGAATTCGCACCTCGCCAGCAGACAACGTTAGGACAACGAGCCCTCCACGAGTGGGAGACTCGCCGATATCTCTACGTGATCTTGCCAGTTCACGAGGGTTGCCGCACGCCCGTTTCCGGAAGGTTCACGTGGACCACCAGTCCTCCTCCCCCGTTCGGACGAGCCTTCACCGAACCGTGGTGAGCTCTCGCCACGGACTGCACGATCGACAGCCCGAGGCCCGATCCGGCGGTCCCCGTCCGGTCGCGCAGACGTCGGAAGGGTTCGAACAACCCGGGTACTGCCTGGGCAGGCACGGTGGGACCGGTGTTGGAGACGATCAGTTCTCGATCAAGCTCGACGGTGACGGAGCCGCCCGGCTCGTTGTAGAGGACCGCGTTGCGCAACAGGTTGCCGACCAGGTGGGCAAGTAAGACCGGATCACCGTCCACCAGATACCTGCGCGACCGAACTCCAAACGTGACCTTTTTCTCCGCGGCGAGTGCCGCGCACGTCTCGATTTCGTCGTCGAGCACCTCGTCCAGCCACACGAGCTCACGCGTGGCGAGCCCGCGGTCACTGCGAGCGAGCAGCAACAGCCCGTCGATGAGCTTCTCGCTCCGTTCGTTCGTGTCGAGCAGGTGCGCCCCGAGGCGGCGGATGTCGTCGGACGCGTCCGGAGCGCCCAGCGCCACCTCGATCAGCGTCCGCTGCACCGCCAGCGGCGTGCGCAGCTCGTGCGAGGCGTTCGCGACGAACCGCTTCTGGCTGTCGAACGACGACGCGAGCCGGTCGAGCATGCCGTCGAAGGTGTCCGCCAGCTCCTTGAGCTCGTCCGGCGGCCCGTCCAGCTCGATCCGCCGGTCCAGCTGCTCCGCCTCCAGCCGGTGGGCGGTGGAGGTGATCGACTGCAGCGGCGCCAGCACCCGTCCGGCCACGACCCAGCCGAGCCAGACCGCGATCACCGCGGCGACCAGCAACGCGATGACCGACTGCCACAGGACGGTGTTCATCGTGTCCGCGGCGAAGTCCGCGCCGCTGACCACCAGGGTGTCCGCGGGCAGGCCCCCCGCCTCGACCGCCGCGACGCCGGGGTACGTCGCGCCCGCCTCGGTGGGCAGCGCGCGGGACACGGCCATCCCCTCCAGCGGCATCCACTCGGCGAGCAACCAGTAGTTGAGGCCGATCAGCGCGATGCCCGCGATCAGGAACACCCCGGCGTACCAGGCCGTCAGCCTGGTCCTGAGCTTCACGAGCCGAACCGGTAGCCGGCGCCGGGCACGGTCTCGATGACCTGCGGCGCGCCCAGCTTGCGGCGCAGCGTCATCACCGCCACCCGCACGGCGTTGGTGAACGGGTCCGCGTGCTCGTCCCAGGCCTTCTCCAACAGCTCCTCGGCACTCACGACGTTGCCCTCCGCCCGCATCAGCACCTCCAGCACCGCGAACTCCTTCGGCGAGAGGGGCAGGAACCTCCCCTCCCGCATCGCCTGGTGCCGCGGCAGGTCGAGCGTCACGCCCGCCCGGTGGAGCACCGGCGGCAGCGCGGGACGAGCCCGGCGGCCCAGCGCCTGCACACGGGCCACGAGCTCGGCGAACGCGAACGGCTTGGTCAGGTAGTCGTCGGCGCCGAGCCCCAGCCCGGCCACCCGGTCGTCCACCTCGGCCGCCGCCGTCAGCATCAGCACCCGCGCCTCGCCGCCGGTCGCGTGCACCGCCTTGCACACCTCGTCCCCGTGCACGAGCGGCAGATCGCGGTCGAGCACCACGACGTCGTACGCGTGCACCCCCACGCGTTCCAACGCCGCCTCGCCGTCGTAGCAGACGTCGACCGCCATCGAGAACCTGCGCAGCCCCTCGGCGATCGTGTCCGCGAGCAGCTGTTCGTCCTCGACCACCAGCACACGCATGACGCCCATTTTCCGGGGAACGGGCATAAGCGCCGGATAAGCCCTTTCGCTTAACGCCGCCGAATGACGGCCTCCGTAGACCTGTCGCCATGAAAACCACCATCGCAGTGCTGCTGGGCCTGCTGCTGGCGCTCACCGCCTGCGGGTCGAAGGACCAGCCGGCCGACGCCGAGAAGGACGAGAAGGGCGACTCGATCCAGTTCGCCAAGTGCATGCGGGAGAACGGTGTCGACATGCCGGATCCGAGCGAGGACGGCGGCGGTGTCGGCATCACGATCGGCGGCGAGGGCGGGCTCGACCCGGAGAAGATGAAGACCGCGCACGAGGCGTGCAAGAAGTTCCTGCCCAACGGTGGCGAGTTCAAGCCGCCGTCGCCCGAGGACCAGGACAAGATGCGCCAGCAGGCGAAGTGCATGCGGGACAAGGGCTACAACTGGCCGGACCCGCAGTTCGAGGGTGGCGTCGGCCAGCCGCTGGAGCCGATCGAGCTGCCCGACATGGAGGACGAGAAGGTCAAGCAGGACATGAAGGACTGCGGCCTCGGTGAAGGTGGCATGGTCGCGGCGAGGCCCGTCGGATGAAGCGCCGCGTGAACAGGAAGATCGTCATCGCCGCTCTCGTCGCCGCCGTGGTGCTCGGCACCGGCGGGGTCGTGGTGCTCACGAGGATCGCGTCCAACCAGGCCAACGCCGCCCCGTTGCAGAACGACCCGGCGAAGACCGCGGCCGTGAAGAAGACGAACCTCGCCGACCAGCAGTCGGTGACCGGCCAGCTCGGCTTCGGCGCGGAACGGCCACTGGCCAGCCGGAAAAGCGGCACGGTCACCGGCCTGCCGAAGCAGGGCGACGTCATCGAGCAGGGCAAGCCGGTGTTCCACGCGGACGCCAAGCCGGTGCCGCTGTTCTACGGCCAGATGCCGCTCTACCGCGACCTCGAGCAGGGCATGTCGAACGGACCCGACGTCAAGGTGGTGGAGGAGAACCTCGCCGCACTGGGGTTCAAGGACTTCGGCGCCCCCGACGAGAAGTTCACCTACTACACGGCCACCGCGCTGAAGAAGTGGCAGAAGGCCAACGGCCTGGAGCAGACCGGAAAGCTCGGCTCCGGCGACGTGATCGTGCAGCCGGGAGCGGTCCGCGTCGCGTCGGTGACGGGCCAGCTCGGCGCCCCCGCGGGCGGTGACCTGCTGAAGGTCACCGGCACCGAGCGCGCCGTGACCGTCGAGCTCGACTCGGCCAAGCAGCGCCTCGCCAAGCAGGGCGAGAAGGTCGAGCTGTCGATCTCCGGCGGCAAGCCCACCACCGGCACGATCACCGGCATCACCCGCACCGCGGGCGACCCGAACCAGGGTTCCAAGCCGAAGATCGTGCTGACGATCTCCGTCGACGACCCCAAGGCGGCGGAAGGCCTGGACACGGCCAACGTGACGGCGTTGTTCACGGTGTCGAAGAAGCAGGGCGTGCTCGCGGTCCCGATCGGCGCGCTGCTCGCGTTGAACGAGGGCGGCTACGGCGTGGTCACCGAGGACGGCAGGACCATCCCGGTCACCGTCGGCATCTTCGCCAAGGGACAGGTCGAGGTGCAGGGCGAGGGCCTGGCCGAGGGCATGAAGGTGGTGACCACGGAGTGATCACCGTCGACCACGCGAGCAGGACCTACCCCGGTGGCGTGCAGGCGTTGCGCGACGTCTCCCTGACCGTCGGGGGCGGGGAGCTGCTCGCGATCGTGGGGCCGTCCGGGTCGGGCAAGTCGACGCTGCTGCACCTGATGGGCACGCTCGACAAGCCGACCGCGGGCAAGGTCGAGATCGACGGCCACGACATCTCGACCATGTCCGACAACGCGTTGTCGGCGCTGCGGGCCCGCACGATCGGGTTCGTGTTCCAGCAGTTCTTCCTCACCGAGGGGCTGTCCGCGATCGAGAACGTGGCCGCGGGCCTCGTCTACGCCGGTGTGCCGCGCTCGAAGCGACGGGCTCTCGCGATGTCCGCCCTGGACAGGGTCGGCCTGATCCACCGGGCGCTGCACAAGCCGCACGAGCTGTCCGGCGGCGAACGCCAGCGCGTCGCGATCGCCCGCGCCGTCGTGAACACGCCGGGCATCCTGCTGGCCGACGAGCCGACAGGGAACCTGGACACGAAGAACGGCGCCGGCGTGCTGGAGTTGTTGGAAAGCCTCAACTCCGACGGCACGACGGTCGTGATGATCACGCACGACCGGGACATCGCGGCCTGGGCGCCGCGCCGCGTCGAGGTCCGCGACGGGGTGATCGTATGACTCCCACGCTCCGGGCCTTACCGCCTGACAGCAGCTCCGCAGGCATCGACGGCGAGCAGGGCCGCCGATCGCACCAACAACGTGCTGGTGCGATGCAAGAAGTCGTGCCACGCGTCTCGCACCTCGCGGTGGGCACGGGTGCCCTTCGCCTTGTGCCGGTTGTCGCTGCCACGGCGGCGACCTCCCGGACGCGGGTTCTCGTCGGGAGGGCGTTGTGATCGACCTGCTGCGACTCGGTTTCTTCGGGATGCGGACCCGCCCGATCCGCGCCGTGCTCTCCGCCCTGGGCATCGCGATCGGCATCGCCGCGGTGGTCGCGGTGGTCGGCATCCCGGCCTCCAGCGCGGCGGCGTTGCAGGAGAAGATGTCCAGACTGGGCACCAACCTCCTGACCGCCGCGCCCGGCCAGGACTTCTTCGGCCAGGACGCGAAGCTGCCGGAGACGGCGGTGCCGATGGCCAAGCGGATCGGCGCGGTGTCGGCGGCCAGCGCCACCGGCAAGATCTCCGCGAACGCCCGCAAGAACGACCTCGTGCCGGCCAGCGACACGCTCGGCCTGCAGGTGCAGGCGGCGGAGCAGGACCTGCTGAAGGTGCTGAACGCCGAGGTCCGCGCGGGCCGCTGGCTGTCGTCGGGCGAGAAGGCGGTGGTGCTCGGGGGCACCGCGGCCTCGCGCCTCGGCATCGACGAACCCGGTGTGCAGCTGTGGATCGACGGGCAGTGGTTCACCGTCGTCGGCGTCCTCGGCCCGCTGCCGCTCTCGCCGGAGATCGACCGCTCGGTGCTGATCGGCTGGGACGCGGCAAAGGAGGCGTTCGGGTTCGAGGGCCACGCGAACACGGTCTACGTGCGCACGACGCCCGACCAGGTCGACAACGTCCGCACCCTGCTCGGCCCGACGCTGAACCCGGAGAAGTCCAACGAGGTCAAGGTTTCCCGGCCGTCCGAGGCGCTGGAGGCGCAGCAGCTGGCCGAGAGTTCCTACAACGCGCTGTTCCTGGGCCTGGGCGGAGTCGCGTTGTTGGTGGGTGGCGTCGGCGTGGCGAACACGATGGTGATCTCTGTGCTGGAACGCCGGAGGGAGATCGGTCTGCGGCGGGCGCTCGGGGCGACCCGCAGGCAGATCAGGTGGCAGTTCCTGACCGAGTCGGTGCTGCTGTCCGGCCTCGGCGGACTGGTCGGCGTGATCGTGGGAATCGCGGTCACGGCCGGATATTCGATCAGTCAGCACTGGCCTGCGGCACTGCCGTGGCCGGCCCTGCTCGGGGGAGCGGGCTCGGCGGTCCTCATCGGCGCCATCGCCGGCGTCTACCCGGCGGTGCGGGCGGCACGCCAGTCGCCCACGGAGGCACTTGCCTGAAAAGCCCTGGGGCGCACCGGAAACTCGGTGCGCCCCAGGTGTGCTCGCGGTGTCAGAGCTGGCCGACGACCCAGTCGATCGCCTGCGTGAGGATCGTGACGTCGTCCGGCTCGATGGCCGGGAACATCGCGACGCGCAGCTGGTTCTTGCCGAGCTTGCGGTACGGCTCGACGTCCACGACGCCGTTGGCGCGCAACACCTTCGCCACGGTCGCCGCGTCGACGTCGTCAGCGAAGTTGATCGTGCCGACCACCTGCGACCGGTCGGCGGCCTTCTCGACGTACGGCGTGGTGTACGCGGTCTTCTCGGCCCACGAGTACAGCCGGTCGCTGCTGTCCTTGGTGCGCGCGACGGCCCAGTCGAGGCCGCCGTTGCCGTTGATCCAGTCGATCTGGTGCGCCAGCAGGAACAGCGTGGCGACCGACGGCGTGTTGTACGTCTGGTCCTTCGTGGAGTTGTCGAGCGCCGTCGGCAGCGACAGGAACTCCGGCACCCACCGGTCCTTCAGCTCCTCGACGCGCTCCAGCGCCTTCGGCGACATCAGCGCGAGCCACAGACCACCGTCGCTCGCGAACGACTTCTGCGGCGCGAAGTAGTAGACGTCGAAGTCCTCGGCCTTGACCGGCAGACCACCGGCACCGGAGGTGGCGTCGATCGCGATCAGCGCGTCGCCCGAACCCTCGATCCGGGTCACGGGCATCGCGACACCGGTCGACGTCTCGTTCTGCGCCCAGCCGACCAGGTCGGCGCCCTCGGCGTAGAACAGCTCGGGCGCGGTGCCCGGCTCGGCCTTGGTGACCAGCGAGTCCTTCAGGAACGGCGCGGTCTGCGTGACCTTCGCGAACTTGGAGGAGAACTCACCGTTGGTGAAGTGCTGGGCGGTCTCGCGCACGAGCCCGAAGGACGCCGCGTCCCAGAACGCCGTGGTGCCGCCGTTGCCGAGCACGACCTCGTAGCCCTCGGGCAGCTGGAACAGGTCGCGCAGTCCGGAGCGGACACGGCCGACGAGGTTCTTGACGGGCTTCTGCCGGTGCGAGGTGCCGAGCAGCGCGGCACCCTCGGTGGCGAGGGCCTGCACGGCCTCGGGACGCACCTTGGACGGTCCACAGCCGAAGCGGCCGTCAGACGGCTTGAGCTCGGCTGGAAGCACCAACGAGGTCGGATCGGCGGTCTGGGTCATGTGGTCACGCCTCCGGGGCGGTGGACGAGCTGAACGGGACCTGACCGGCGCCGTTGCCGGAGTTCACAGTGTTGCAGGCCGGTGGCCGGCAGGTGACAGCCGGGTGTCCTGGGTCACTTCGGGCCCCGCCCCCAAGTTGATCTTGTGTGCGAACCCTGCTAGATGTTATCGGTCAAAATTTCCACGAGCTACGGAGAACGCTGGTGTCGAGGCTGTGTGTAGGCGGCAATAGTGGGACGTCCGACGAAGACGAGTGACCACTTCACCGCGACCTCGATGGGCGGCGTGACTCCTTCAACTGCAACCGAATCCCGCCGCGTTGACGTATGGGTAGCTCCGACAGCTTGAAACTGATCGTTTCTCTGCCGTCGTCGTCCACTTTTCGTCGCCATCGAAGTCCAGAAACAACTTCGGTCCTGCCATAAGGTTCGACGACCACCTCGATTCCCTTCGGCAGTACCACCCGATAGGTCGCGCGCCTGATCGGTTGCCGGTACATGAGTCCGAACTCGTCGGGTGTGCCGTTCAACAACGGCGCGCACCTCTTCGGCCAATCGAGGTCGATGTCGATCGACACCTCGGAGTTCGCCGGTGGTGGCGTGTGGAAGTGCACGATCGCCGCCATGGCCCCGTCTCTCGGCCATGATGACGTGGTGCGCAAGGTGGTCCCTGCCGATCCGTCGACCAGCAGGTTGCGCACCGTCATGCGGACTCGGTGCCGGTAGCGGGACGGCTGAGGCCATCCGCTGTCGAAGCGCATCCTGATGAACCACAGGTCGTCGTGCGCCGCCTTGACCCTGATCTTCATCCTGGTGTGCGCGTCGCCGTTGTCGTCGATCGTGATCGTCTCGTCCCAGTCGACGACCTCGTACGAGGGTCGCGTGGCGTCGAGGAGCTTGCAGTAGTGGGACACCAGGTCTTTGTGGACCTCGAGGTCGCGTTGTCCTGACTTGAGACGCGTCACGAGTGCGATCCCGGCTGCGGTGATCACGAGCACGGCGGTGACCAGAGCGCCGGCTTTCACGGCTGTGCTGCCGAGAACCGCGCCGATCAGCACGGCGAACGACATCAGGCCGACAGCGGCTTTCGCCACTGCCGGCGGGCCGTGAGCGCGGAGGAATTCCTCCAGGAAGAGAATCGTCTCTCGCAGCACCTGTCCCCCCGACTGATGTTGCGAACAGTGCGATCACTGCCCGTTATCGTCGAATGAACAGATTGTCGCGCCGATTTCCGGTTCGTCAGACGGCGGCACTCGAACGGTCGCCTGGGCGGCCTGGTGTTTCACTGATCTGCCGTAGCTCCATCACGTTCCGCGTCTACTGCAGCATGCCGCGATCCATCGCGGTGGTGACCGCCGCCGTGCGATCGGAGACGCCCAGTTTGTTGAACACCCGCAACAAGTGGGTCTTCACCGTCGCCTCGGAAATGAACAGACTCCGTCCGATCTCAACATTGGACAACCCCTTGGCGACCAGTTTCAGCACCTCCACCTCCCGAACTGACAGAGGCGGCGTCCTGACCTGCCCGACCACCTTCGCCACCATCGAAGGAGCCAGCACCGTCTCCCCGCGCGCCGCCGCCCGAATGGCCGCGATCAGGTCCTCGGTGGTCGAGTCCTTCAACAGGTACCCGGAAGCCCCAGCTTCCACCGCGCGAAGAATGTCCGAATCCGTCTCGTACGTCGTCAACACGAGAACCCGAGGCCCCGTCCCCACGATCCGAGCGGTCGCGGCCACCCCGTCCATCTCGGGCATCCGCAGGTCCATCAGCACCACGTCCGGCTTCAACGAGGCGGCCTGAGCGATCGCCTCCTGGCCGGAGCCCGCGTCCCCGACCACCTCCAGGTCGTCCCCCACGAGCATCCCGCGCAGCCCCTGACGCACCACGGGGTGGTCGTCCACGAGCAAGATCCTGATCACAGCGGTACCTCCACCAACACTGACGCCCCCTCGTCCGAAGACAGCGACAGCGTCCCACCGACCTGTTCGAGCCGTGCACGCATGCCCCGCAGGCCGAAGCCCTCCGGGGCGTCGCCGAAGCCGCGGCCGTCGTCGCGCACCTCCAGCGAGACACCGTCCTCGTCGAACCTCATCACCACGTCGACGCGGGACGCCCCCGAGTGCCTCACCACGTTGGTCAGCGCCTCCTGCGCGGTCCGCAGCAGCACCACCTCGGCCGAGGTGGCCAGCGGGCGGGCGTCGCCGATCACGCGGAAGGTGGACGGCAGTGAGACGCCGGAGACCAGGCGCCGCAACGCGTCCTCCAGCGAGGAACCGTCCAAAGGCGACGGTGCGTTGGACGCGACGAGCGCTCGGGCCTCGCGGAGGTTCTCCCGGGCGGTCTGCAAAGCGAGTTCCACGTTCGGTTGGGCGCCCTGCAACAAGGTGATGATCGACGTGAAGCCCTGGGCCAGGGTGTCGTGGATCTCGGCGGACCAGCGGGCGCGTTCGGCTTCGAGGGTCAGCGCCTCGATGCGTTGCAGGAGTTCGCCGCGTTGCTCGTTCTGCTGCGCGATCCGGCTCACCGCCCAGCCGAACGCCTGGGAGAAGCCGACGATCAGCAGCGCGCCGGGCCACGGGAGCGCGGGGTCGGCGCCCGCCAGCCAGGTCAGCAGCTGCGGCGTGAAGACGAAGACCACCATCGGGAAGAACGCCCACGTCACCGGCATCATCATGTAGATCTGCGGAACGAGGCCGAACAGCGCGAACGTGGCGTTGCCGGTCAGCCAGACCGCCGGGGCCCAGAGGGCGAGCGAACCGGCCGCGTAGACGAGGCCCCGCCAGTCCTCGGCGCCCTTCCTCATCAGCCGCAGTCCGAACGCGACGAACCACGCGGAGTTCAGGACGAGCAACCCCGCCGCCGTCAGCCGGTCGGCGAGGGGGTTGGCGTCCAGCAGGACGAGGGTGATGGTGGTGACCTGGGTCAGTGCGAAGAGCACGTACCAGGTCGTCAGCGGCTGGTGTTGCTCCACTTGAACGTCCTGCTGACGAGGGCCAGGCCCACGATCGTCCACGCCCCGAGCACCAGCGCGACCTTGCCGAGCTCCCATGATCCCGCCGCCTCCATGACCGCGTAGCCGTCGTCCAGTGCGAACACCGAGCGGAAACCCTGACACACCCACTTCAGCGGGAAGAGCGAACCCACCGTGCGCAGCGACTCGGGCAGGGCCGACTGCATGATGAACACGCCGCTGAGGAACTGCAGCACGACGTACGGCAGGTTCAGCACGCCCGCCGCGCTGCGGGTGGACTTCGCGATCGAGCTCAGCGCCACGCCGATCAGCGAGCACGCGACGACGCCGAGGGAGAAGACCCAGGCGAACGTCAGCCACTTCTCCGCGCTCGAAGGCAGTTCCAGGTCGAACCGCAGCAACCCGACCACGACCAGCAACACGGCCTCGAAGAGACTCGACACGAAGACCAGGACGATCTTGCCGATGAAGTAGGACGTGAACGGCATCGGCGTGCCGCGCAGGCGCTTGAGCGTGCCGTCCTCGCGGTCGGCCACGACGCTCATGCCGAGTCCGACGAACGACGTCGAGATGATGCCGGCGCCGATCATGCTGGCCGCGAACATCTGCGCGGCGGCGGGTTCCTTCACGTACACGGTGCCGAGCAGCAGCATCAGCAGTGCGGGCAGCGAGACGGTGAAGAGGAGGTTCTCCTTCTGCCGGAAGAACTCCCGCAGCTCGCTCCCACCCCTCGCGAGACCGAGCGACAGCAGCGAGGGCAGGGCGGCCGCCTTGGACGCGACAGCGGTGGTCATGTGAGGCCTCTTTTTCTCGGATGCCCGGCCCTCGGGCCGGAGAAGAATCGATGATCCTGCGGAGCAGGGCTTGATGCGGTGATCAGTGGTCGGGCCGGCTTGCCGTGCTCGTGGATCGACCTGCTCTCAGAGCAGCGATCCGAGTGAGTACGTTGTGGAAGGTGATCGGCAGGCCGGTGAATCGTGCGTTCCGGTACCGCTTCTACCCGACCGGGGCGCAGGCGGCGGAGCTGTCGCGCACGTTCGGGTGTGTGCGCAAGGTCTACAACCTGGCGCTGCAGGCCCGCACCGAGGCGTGGACACTGAGGCAGGAGCGGATCGGCTACGCCGACACTTCGGCATTGCTGACCGCGTGGAAGAAAACCGAGGAGTTCGCGTTCCTCAACGAGGTGTCGTGTGTGCCGTTGCAACAGACGCTGCGGCACTTGCAGGCGGCGTTCACGAATTTCTTCGGCAAGCGGGCGAAGCATCCTCGGTTCAAGTCGCGCAAGAGGTCCCGTGCATGCGCGGAGTACACGCGCTCGGCGTTCCGATTTCGCGACGGACAGGTGACGCTGGCGAAGATGGCCGAGCCGCTGGACATCGTGTGGTCGCGGCCGCTGCCAGGAGGGATGGTGCCCTCGACGGTGAGCGTGTCGCGTGACGCGGCCGGTCGCTGGTTCGTGTCCCTGCTGTGCCAGGACCCGAACGTGACTGCGTTGCCCGTAGCGGACTCGGCGATCGGGATCGATGCCGGGCTGGAGCACCTGCTGACCTTCTCGACCGGGGAGAAGATCACCAACCCCCGGTACGAAGGGCGTGACCGCGAGCGGCTGGCCAAGGCTCAGCGTGCGTTGTCGCGCAAGCAGAAAGACAGCAGCAACCGGGCCAAGGCCCGGCGCCGGGCGGCGCGGATCCAAGTCCGGATAGCCGATCGGCGGCGTGACCACCTGCACAAGGTGACCACTCGGCTCGTGCGTGAGACTCAAACGCTCGTGATCGAGGATCTCGCCGTCCGCAACATGATGTCGAACCACAATCTGGCCAGGGCGATCGGGGACGCGTCTTGGTCGCAGTTCCGGAGCATGCTGGAGTACAAGGCGAACTGGTACGGCCGCACCGTGATCGCGGTGGACCGCTGGTTGCCGTCTTCCAAGCTGTGCTCGGTCTGCGGCACGCTCACCGCGAGCCTGCCGCTGCGGGTACGGACGTGGGCCTGCAGTTGTGGAGCGGCCCATGATCGGGACGTGAACGCGGCACGCAACATTTTGGCCGCCGGGCTGGCGGCGACGGTCTGTGGAGCTGACGTAGGACCTCAACGGGACACTCCGGGCGGGCGGTCGGCGATGAAGCAGAAAATCCCACGGCGCGAGCCGCAGGAATCCCCTCGTTCGTGAGGGGAAGATGTCAATTGATGAGCTCCAGGTAGACGTCTTCCAGCGACGGGCGGGTGACGGTGAGCTCGGCCAGCTCGCCGTGGCGGGACAGGTCGGCGATCACCTTGGTGGGCTCGGAGGTCCTGATCTCCTGGTGGCCGCGGTCGGACAGCCAGCGGACGGTGGCGTCGGCGTGTGCGCGGCCCCCGAGGGTCCGCGGCGTCCCCTCGGCGACGATCCGGCCGCCCGCGAGCACGGCGACGCGGTCGGCGAGCGCCTCGGCCTCGTCCAGGTAGTGCGTGGTCAGCAGGATCGTGGTGCCCTCGGAGGCGAGCAGCCTGATCAGGCCCCAGAACTGGCGCCGCGCCTCGGGGTCGAACCCGGTGGTCGGCTCGTCCAGGAACACGAGCTCCGGGCGTCCGATGATGCCGAGCGCCACGTCGAGCCTGCGCCGCTGGCCGCCGGACAGCGTGCCGGCGCGGGACTTCGCCTTCTCGGTGAGCCCGACGAGGTCGATGACCTCGTCCGGGTCACGCGGGTCGCCGTAGTACCTGGCGTAGTGGCGGACGGCCTCGCGGACCGACAACGTCGCCGCGTCGGTCGCGCTCTGCAGGACGATGCCGAGCTTCGAACGCCACTCGCGGCCGCCCCTGGCCGGGTCGACGCCCAGCACGCTGACCTCGCCGGCGTCGCGGTCGCGGTGCCCCTCCAGGATCTCGACGCTCGTGGTCTTGCCGGCGCCGTTCGGTCCGAGGACCGCGAAGACCTCACCGCGGGCGACGTCGAGGTCCACCCCTGCCACCGCCTGGTGGCCCTTGTAGGCCTTCACCAGGCCCCTCACTCGGATCGCGTTCATGTCGTAAATCCTGCGTTTTCGAGGGGGTCGCGCGGGACGACCGTGCCGCTGACCCCGGTTGTCAACCGGTCGGTGGACACGCGGTCGTGTTTCGGCCGTGTTTCCACTCCGGGAAAGCGCGCTCGCGCGTGTTAGAACGGCGGGGTGCATCTGACGCCGCATGAACGCGACAAGCTCCTCGTGCACGTCGCCGCCGACGTGGCGCGGCGGAGGCTCGAACGCGGGGTGCTGCTCAACTACCCCGAGGCGGTCGCGTTGATCACCGACCACGTGCTGGAGGGCGCGCGGGACGGCCGCACGGTCAGCGAGCTCATGGAGAGCGGCCGCACGGTGCTCGCGCCGGAGCAGGTCATGCGGGGCGTCCCGGAGATGATCGACTCGGTGCAGGCGGAGGCGACGTTCCCCGACGGCACGAAGCTCGTCACCGTGCACCACCCGATCGCGCCGTCCGCCGGTCCGGCGCCGGGGGAGGTCGTCGTCGGGTCCGAACCCGTCGAGCTCAACCCCGGACGGCCGCGCGTGACGATGGTCGTCGTGAACACCGCCGACCGGCCCGTCCAGGTCGGGTCGCACTTCCACTTCGCCTCGGTCAACACGGGGCTCGAGTTCGATCGCGAGGCCGCGTTCGGCTACCGGCTGGACATCCCGGCCGGCACGGCCGTGCGGTTCGAGCCCGGCGTCGAGCGCGAGGTCACGCTGGTTCCGCTGGCAGGCTTGAGGATCGTCCGGGGGTTGCAGCGATGATCGACCGCGAGCGTTACGCCGAGCTGCTCGGGCCGACGGTCGGCGACCGCATCCGGCTCGCCGACACCGACCTGTTCATCGAGGTCACCGAGGACCTGAGCCGTGGTGCGGGCTCGGGTGACGAGGTGATCTTCGGCGGCGGCAAGGTGGTCCGCGAGTCGATGGGGCAGGGCGTCGCGACCCGCGCCGAGGGCGCTCCCGACCTGGTCATCACCGGTGCCGTGGTCCTGGACCACTGGGGCGTGGTGAAGGCCGACGTCGGTGTGCGGGACGGGCGGATCGTCGCGATCGGCAAGGCCGGCAACCCCGACACGATGGACGGCGTGCACCCCGCGCTGGTGATCGGCCCGTCGACGGAGATCCTGTCCGGCAACGGGAAGATCCTGACCGCGGGCGGCATCGACTGCCACGTGCACTTCATCTGCCCGCAGATCGTGGACGAGGCTTTGGCGTCCGGGCTGACGACGCTGGTCGGTGGCGGCACCGGTCCCGCGGAGGGCACGAAGGCCACGACCGTCACGCCGGGGGCCTGGTACCTCGACCGGATGCTGACGTCGATGGACCACATGCCGGTCAACGTCCTGTTGCTGGGCAAGGGGAACACGGTCTCCGAGGAGGGGTTGCGCGAGCAGCTCGTCGGTGGCGCCGGCGGGTTCAAGCTGCACGAGGACTGGGGCACGACGCCCGCCGCGATCGACGCCTGCCTGCGCATCGCGGACGAGTCCGGGGTGCAGGTCGCGATCCACACGGACACGTTGAACGAAGCCGGGTTCCTGGAGTCCACTGTGGACGCCATCGCGGGCCGGTCGATCAACGCCTACCACTCCGAGGGCGCGGGCGGCGGGCACGCGCCGGACATCATCCGCGTGGTCTCGCTGCCGAACGTGCTGCCGTCGTCGACCAACCCGACGCGCCCGCACACCGTCAACACCCTCGAAGAGCACCTCGACATGCTGATGGTGTGCCACCACCTCAACCCGTCGGTGCCGGAGGACCTGGCGTTCGCGGAGTCGCGGATCCGGCCGACCACGATCGCGGCCGAGGACCTGCTGCACGACCTGGGCGCGATCTCGATGATCTCGTCGGACTCGCAGGCGATGGGCCGCGTCGGCGAGGTGATCATCCGGACCTGGCAGACCGCGCACGTCATGTCGTCGCGCCGGTCGATGGACGCGAACCTGCGGGCGCGGCGCTACGTCGCCAAGTACACGATCAACCCCGCCGTGGCGCACGGCATCGCGGACGAGGTGGGTTCGGTCGAGGTCGGCAAGCTCGCGGACCTCGTGCTGTGGGAGCCCAAGTTCTTCGGCGTGCGGCCGTCGGTGGTGTTGAAGGGCGGGTTCATCGCGTGGGGCGCGATGGGCGACGCGAACGCCTCGATCCCGACGCCGCAACCGGTGTGGGCGCGGCCGATGTTCGGTGCGACGGCCGGTGCCGCGTCGTCTGTGTTCTTCGTGGCGCCCGAGGCCGTGGAGGCCGGGATCGCCGACCGCTACGCGCGGCGGGTGCTGCCCGTGTCCTCCACGCGGTCGGTGACCAAGGCCGACATGGTGCTGAACGACGCGATGCCGGACGTGCGGGTCGACCCGGACAGCTTCGCCGTGCACGTCGACGGCGACCTGGTCGAGCCGTCACCGGTCGCGGAACTGCCGATGGCGCAACGGTACTTCCTGTTCTGATGCTGACCGCGCTGATCCTCGCCGACTCCCGCTTCCCCGGCGGCGGCCACGTGCACTCCGGCGGGCTGGAGGAGGCCGCCGCGCGCGGGCTCGTGTCCGACGAGCCCTCGCTGCGCTCGTTCCTGCACGGCCGGTTGGCCGGTGCGGGGTTGCTGGCGGCGGGGTTCGCGGCCGCGGCGGCGCGCGGTGAGGACCTCGACGTGCTGGACGCGGAGCTGGACGCCCGCACGCCTTCCCCCGCCCAGCGCGAGGCTTCGCGGGCCCAGGGGAGGGGCATGCTGCGGGCGGCCCGCCGGGCCTGGCCGTCCGAACGGCTGGCGGCGCTGCCCAAGGACCCGCACCAGCCGCTGGTGATCGGCGTGCTGGTCGGTGACCCCTTCGAGGCCGCCCTGACCTGCGCCTACCTCGCGGTGAGCGGACCCGCGTCGGCGGCGGTGCGGTTGCTGGGGCTGGATCCGTTCGGGGTCAACGCGATCGTGGCCGACCTGCCCGTGGAGGACGTTGCTTCGCGGGCGTGCAAGGAACTGCCCGCGCTCGGTTCGCCAGCCCTGGACCTGCTGGCCGAAGCACATCTACGACGTGAAGGGGTGCGTCTCTTTGGGAGCTAACCACGGGCCCGACCCACATGATCACCACCACGGCGCCGCGCCGCGCATCGGCATCGGCGGTCCGGTCGGCAGCGGCAAGACCGCGCTGACCGCGGCGCTGTGCCGGGCGCTGGGGTCACAGCTGTCGCTGGCGGTCGTCACCAACGACATCTACACGACCGAGGACGCCGACTTCCTGCGGCGGGCGGGCGTGCTCGACCCGTCGAGGATCGAGGCCGTGCAGACCGGGTGCTGCCCGCACACCGCGATCCGCGACGACATCACGGCGAACCTGGACGCGGTGGAGCGGCTGGAGCATCGTTTCGACGGACTGGACCTGGTGATCATCGAGAGCGGCGGCGACAACCTGACGGCGGTGTTCTCGCGCGGGCTGGTCGACCGGCAGATCTTCGTCGTCGACGTCGCCGGCGGCGACAAGGTGCCCCGCAAGGGCGGGCCCGGCGTGACGACGGCGGACCTCCTGGTCATCAACAAGATCGACCTGGCGCCGTTCGTCGGCGCGGACATGGACGTGATGATCTCCGACGCGCACCGGATGCGCGGGGAGCTGCCCGTCATCGCGCAGTCGCTGGTGGAGACCCCGGAGGCGCCCGAGGTGGCGAAGTGGGTGCTGGCCCAGCTGTGAAGGCCTCGGCTCGGCTGGTGGTGTCGCCGGACTCGCACGGCAACAGCGTCGTGCGGGTCCTGCGGTCGATGACACCGTTGACATTGGTGCCGGCCCGCCGGGTGGGGCCGGTTGCCTTGGTGCACCTGGTTTCCTCGGTGACGGCACCTCTCGGCGGCGATTCGTTGTCGTTGACCGTCGAAGTCGAACGCGGAGCTTCCCTGGAACTGCGAGGTGTTGCGGCGACCCTGCTGCTGCCCGGTTCGTCCGGTGCGGAGTCTTCGTCCCTCGTGCGTTTTCACGTTCAGGGAAACGTTTGTTACAAGCCCGAACCGACCGTCGTGACCGGCCGGGCGAACCACACCGCAGTCGTGGAGGCCGAATTGGACGGTCACGCACAGTTGCGGACGCGCGAGGTCCTCGTGCTGGGCCGAGCCGGTGAGGCGAGCGGCGCGCTGTCGTCCACGGTGCGCGCAACCCGTTGCGGCAAGCCGTTGTTGCACCAGCAGCTCGTCGTCGGCTCGCCGTCGGTCGACGGATCGCCCGCCGGTCTGGCGGGCAAACGGGTCGTCGGAACGGAACTGGTCCTGGACTCGGTGGCGCGCGAGTCGGACGGCGGTGAGTGGTGGAGCGTCGTTCCTTTGGCAGCAGGCGGAACCCTCGCCACCGCACTGGGTGAAGACGTGGTCACCGTCACACGTGTGCTCGATGCCATCTGACTCGATCACGGACTCGATCCAGAACTGTTCTTTGCACGGACAGTCACCGTTCAGGTGGTGGTCATCACCGCGCAGGCGGTTTCGGGATCCGTTGTCCGTGCGTATGGTCGCGGGTCCAGGGACCACGAGTTCTGCCCGCCGCTTGGAGGTTCGCCGATGACGGAGACCACGAACATCGCACTGCCGGCGATGCGCGTGTCCTACGAGCAGGGCTCGCTCAGCGAGTCCGAGCTTGCCGCCACCTGGCACGACCAGCTCCAGCTCTGGCTGGACCAGGCCTCGGGTGCGGGCCTCGCCGAACCCAACGCCATGGTGCTGGCGACCACGGACGTGAAGGGCCGTCCGTCGTCGCGGACGGTGCTGGCCAAGGGCCTCGACGCTCGCGGGCTGGTGTTCTTCACCAACTACACGTCGAACAAGTCGCACGACCTGATGGCCACGCGCTACGCGTCGGCCACGTTCCCCTGGTTCGCGATGCAGCGGCAGGCGCACGTTCGCGGCGTGGTCGAGAAGGTCGGGCCCGTGGAGACCGCCGAGTACTGGAACTCGCGTCCGCGCGGATCGCAGATCGGGGCCTGGGCCTCGCCGCAGTCGCGTGTGGTGAACGGGCGGTCCACTTTGGATTCCGCGCTGCACAAGATCGAGCGCCAGTTCGCCGACACCGAGAAGATCCCGGTGCCGCCGCACTGGGGTGGGTGGCGGATCCGGCCCGAGGAGGTCGAGTTCTGGCAGGGGCGGCGGGACCGGATGCACGACCGGCTGCGGTTCCGGCTCGGGCGGGACGGGTGGTCATTGGAGCGAGTAGCTCCGTAGGGTTTGGCTTGTGCTTGGGGCGCTTCCTGTGGGCGGGAGGCGCCCCTTTTCGTGCGGGTCGGCTTGGGGTGCGATCGGGCTGGACCTCGAGCCTCTGGCGGGCTGCTCGACGGCCGGAGAAGGCCGGGCTGAAGAGCGCCCGGCCGTGCCAGTGGGGTAGCACCCCGGGGCGGCGGTCCGGTCGGCGCCGCGCGCCGGGCCTGCGTGCGTGGTTGCGGTGGGTGGGCGAGTGCGGTCGGCCATGGGCCTCCCACCCTGCTCCCGGCCATCGCTGCCGTGGCGCACCTCGCGGAACCTGACCTGGGGTTCGGGCGTCCTTCGGGTGGCGCGAATGTCCGATACCGGACTCGTCATACTGGGAATTCGGCAACAGCTAGCTACGAGGTGCGATTAACCGTGTGCGGAGTGCTCGGACTCATCTGTTCCACCGAAGCCACTGCGGCGTCCGCGCGTGCCTCGGTGGCTTCGGCGTTGCGTTGTCAGCGGCACCGGGGGCCGGACGAGCAGGACACCTGGGCCGACAAAGAGGTCATCTACGGGTTCAACCGGCTCGGGTTCATCGACCTCGAGCACTCGCACCAGCCGCTGGTGTGGGGGCCGCCGGAGAACCCGACGCGGTACACGCTGAACTTCAACGGCGAGATCTACAACTACAAGGAGCTCCGGGCGGAGCTCATGCGCAAGTTCGGCGCGCAGTTCCGGACCAACGGTGACGGCGAGTCCATCGTCGCGGGGTACCACTACCTCGGGGCGGACTGGGTCAAGATGTTGCGCGGCATGTTCGCGTTCATGATCTGGGACGCGCAGGAGCGGGTTGTTTTCGGAGCCCGCGACCCGTTCGGGATCAAGCCGCTGTATTGGGCCGCCGGGCCCGGTGGGGTCGGGTTCTCGTCCGAGAAGAAGAGCCTGCTGCAGCTGACCGGTGTGCTGGGGATCAGCCAGGAGCTGGACCAGACGGCGTTGCAGCACTACCTGGTGCTCCAGTACGTGCCGGAGCCCGAGTCGCTGCACAAGGCGATCCGGCGGGTGGAGTCCGGCACGTCGTTCAAGGTGTCGCCGGGTGGGCAGGTGCTGTTCAACCGGTACTTCAAGCCCGTGTTCTCGCCGCGGCCGGTGAACGGGGCGCACGAGGCCGAGGCGCTGCACGAGCGCATTGCCGACGTGATGCGCGATTCGGTGGCCAAGCACATGATCTCCGACCCGGACGTCACGGTCGGTGCGTTCCTGTCCGGCGGTATCGACTCGACGGCCACGGCGACGCTTGCGAAGCAGCACAACCCGAACCTCATCGCGTTCACCAGCGGGTTCGACCGGCAGGGGTACTCGGAGGTCGACGTCGCGGCGGAGACGGCGGCGGCGATCGGGGTGCGGCACGTCGTCCGGACGGTGTCGCCGGACGAGATGATGGAAGAGCTGCCGCTGATCATCTGGTACCTCGACGACCCGGTGGCGGACCCGGCGTTGGTGCCGTTGTACTTCATCGCCAAGGAGGCGCGGAAGTACGTCAAGGCCGTGCTGTCCGGTGAGGGCGCGGACGAGCTGTTCGGCGGGTACGTGATCTACCACGAGCCGCTGTCGCTGTCGCCGTTCGAGAAGGTGCCGGGCGGCGTGCGCAAGCTGATGGGTGCCGTGTCGAAGTCCATTCCGGAGGGTGTGCGCGGCAAGGACCTGCTGCGGCGCGGGTCGCTCCGGCTCGAGGAGCGGTACTACGGCAACGCCCGCAACTTCAGCGACGCGCAGGTGCGCGCGGTGTTCCCCGGCTACGTCGAGGGCATCGGCTTCCAGGACGTCACGGCGCCCTGGTACCGCGAGTCGGAGTCGTGGGACCCGGTCGCGCGCATGCAGCACATCGACCTCTTCACGTGGCTGCGCGGCGACATCCTGGTCAAGGCCGACAAGGTCACCATGGCCAACTCGATCGAGCTGCGCGTGCCGTTCCTCGACCCCGAGGTGTTCCGGGTGGCGGCCGAGGTGCCGCTCGACCAGAAGCTCACCGAGGGCACGACGAAGTACGCGCTGCGCAAGGCGTTGGCGAAGATCATCCCCGCGCACGTGCTGAACCGGCCGAAGCTCGGGTTCCCGGTGCCGATCCGGCACTGGCTGCGCGCCGAGATGTACGACTGGGCGCGCGGGATCATCAACGACTCGCAGACCGGTCACCTGCTCGACAAGAACGCGGTGCTGGACCTGCTCGCCGAGCACAAGTCGGAGCAGTTCGACCGCAGCCGGCAGCTGTGGAGCGTGCTGTGCTTCATGATCTGGCACGGGATCTTCGTCGAGGGCCGGATCAGCCCGAAGGTGCCGGAGCCGGTGTACCCGGTGCGCCTCTGACGAGTGGTCTTGGCGACAAGTCCACGAAATGGGCTTGTTAGTTGCCATAGGCTAACCAAGTGACCACTGCGGGGAGAAGCACGCGCTCGGCGTTCGTGATCGACACGCGACCGTTGAAGATCGTCGCTTATCGCCGGTTGTGGATCTCGACGATCATCACGGCGGTGGGCTCCCAGCTCACCGCCGTCGCCGTGCCGAAGCAGGTCTACGACCTCACCGGGTCGTCGGCGTGGGTCGGCATCGCGGCCGGTGTCGCGCTCGTCCCGCTGCTGGTCTTCGGGCTGTGGGGCGGCGCGATCGCGGACACGGTCGACCGCCGCAAGCTGCTGCTCGTCACCAACACCGGCATCGCCCTCTCCTCGGTGCTGCTGTGGGCGCAGGCGGCGATGAACGTCGGCTCGGTGTGGCTCGTGATCGCGTTGCTCGGCCTGCAGCAGGTGTTCTTCGCGGCCAACGCGCCCGCGCGGTCGGCGTCGATCGCCCGGCTGGTGCCCGCCGAGCTGTTGCCGTCGGCCGCCGCGCTGGGGTCGACCGTCATGCAGTTCGGTGCGGTGCTCGGGCCGTTGCTCGCGGGTGCGTTCATCCCCGTCGTCGGGCTGTCGACGCTGTACCTCGTGGACGCGATCGCGCTCGTCGCCACCGTCTACGCGGTGTGGAAGCTGCCTCCGCTGCCGCCGCTCGACGGAGTGGTGCGGCGCGCGGGGCTGCGGGACGTGCTGGACGGGTTCGTCTACCTCTGGGCCCAGAAGGTGCTGATGGCGAGCATGCTGCTGGACATCATCGCGATGGTGTTCGGCATGCCGCGGGCGCTGTTCCCGGAGATGGCCCAGCACACGTTCGGCGACCCGGCGGGCGGTGGGTTCGCGCTCGGCGTGCTGTTCGCGGCGATCCCCATCGGTGCCGTCCTGTGCGGCCTCACGTCCGGCTGGATCTCCAACGTCAGCAGGCACGGCGTGGCGCTGACGCTCGCCGTCGTGGGCTGGGGCCTCGCGATCGCCGGGTTCGGCCTCGCCGGTTCGCTGTGGGTCGCGGCCGCGTTCCTCGCGCTCGCCGGCGCCGCCGACATGGTGTCGATGGCGTTCCGCGGCGCGATCCTGCAGTCCGCCGCGACGGACGAGATGCGCGGACGGATGCAGGGCGTCTTCATCGTGGTCGTGGCCGGTGGGCCGCGCATCGCGGACCTGTTGCACGGCACCGGTGGCGCGGCGTTCGGCACGGCCGCGGCGGTGTCGGTCGGCGGTCTGCTGGTGGTCGTCGCGAGCGTGGTCATGGTCGCCGCGCTGCCCGCGATCTGGCGCTACCGCGTCAACTCCGAGAGCTGATCTCCGCCGCGTTCGGCGCCGCGATCGCCACCTCGTCGCCCCAGCCGGAGAAGCGCGCCTCGTCGACGATCCGGGCGCCCTGGAACTCCGTGTAGAACGCGATGCGGACGGGCAGACCGCTGCCGTCCAGTTCGATCTCACCGGTGGCGCCGGGCACGTTCTGGTCCAGCGCGAGCTTGAGTTCGGTGCGCAGGCCCTCGTCGGTGAGGGCGTCGTAGGCCTTCCGGTAGTCGACGGAGATCGAGTACCGGGTCGTGCCGCCGATCTGCGCGGTCACCTTGATCTCACCGCCCGCCTCCATCACCGGCAGGTGGTACGTCGTGAACGCGGCCTGCTGGAAGACGACGTCGTGGAACCCGAACAACGTCGTGGTGAAGTCGTCGTCGACGGCCCGGTCCAGCTTCACCCACGGCTTGTCCGCGGGCAGCCCGAACACCGCCGCCGGGAGCTTCACGAACGCGCTGTCCCGCGTGGTCGACACCAGCCGCAGCTCCACCGCCTCGCCGCCGCTCTGCACGGGACGGGTCGTGGTCGCGTCCATGGCGGGCACCTCGCCGCCGAGCCGCACGGCGCCGCTCGACGGGTACCGCACGCCTCCGCCCGCGGCCGGCGGGGCGATGGTGAACCGGTAGGTCTTCTTCTCGCCGACCGACTTGGTCACCGCGGCCACCAGGCTCTTCACGTCGCGGTACCGGCCGTCGCCCTGGCTCGCGGGTTCGGACGAGGAACAGGCGGTCAGCGCCAGGGCGGCGATGATCGCGGTTGCCGCGAGTCTCATCGTGCGATTGTTACACCAATTGGGTGAGGTGGGCGTCCGTTCGTGCCTGGTGGCCAGGCGAAACGGGCAGAATCTTCGGGCATGGCTGAAGCGACTCCACAAACGGAGCAACCAGAGCTGAACCGGGCGATCGGCCCGAAGCTCCTGCTGTTCTTCGTCGTCGGCGACATCCTCGGCACCGGTATCTACGCCCTCACCGGCAACGTGGCCGGCAAGATCGGCGGTGCTCTCTGGCTGCCCTTCCTGCTCGCGTTCGTGGTGGCGTTCCTGACCGCGTTCAGCTACCTCGAGCTCGTCGGCAAGTACCCCAGGGCCGCCGGCGCCGCGCTCTACACGAACAGAGCGTTCGGGATCCACTTCCTGACGTTCATGGTCGCGTTCGCCGTCATGTGCTCCGGCATCACGTCGGCGTCGTCGGCCGCGCTCGCGTTCGGCCGCACGTACCTGCGGCAGTTGCTGGTGGAGTTCTTCGACGTCTCGTTGCGGCCGGAGTCGCTCGTCATCACCGGCATCGCGATCGTCTTCATCGCGGCGCTGGCGGTCATCAACTTCCGCGGCGTCTCGGAGTCGGTCAAGGCCAACGTGGTCCTGACCTGCATCGAGCTGTCCGGCCTGGTGATCATCATCCTGATCGGCATCTGGGCCGTCGTGAACGGCGACGGCGAGCCCGGCAGGCTCACCGAGATCCACGTGCCGGACGGCAGCAGCGTGCTGCTCGCGGTCACCTCGGCCACGGCGCTCGCGTTCTTCGCGATGGTCGGCTTCGAGGACTCGGTCAACATGGCCGAGGAGTGCAAGAACCCGGCCAAGATCTTCCCGCGCGCGATGCTGATCGGCATGGGCGTCGCGGCCCTGATCTACGTGCTGGTCGCGATCACGTCGTCGCTGCTGATCCCGTCCGACGAGCTCGCGAAGGCCGGCAGCAGCGCGTTGCTGAAGGTCGTCACCGTCGGCGCGCCCGGCTTCCCGCTGTGGATCTTCGCGTTGATCGGCCTGCTGGCCGTCATCAACTCGGCACTGATCAACATGCTGATGGCGTCGAGGTTGTTGTACGGCATGGCGAACGAGAAGATCATCCCGTCGTTCTTCGGCACGGTGCACCCGTTCCGCCGCACGCCGTGGATCTCGATCGTCTTCACGACCGGCGTCGCGGTGATCCTGGTGTCCACCGCGGACATCGGCAAGCTCGGCGGCACCACGTCGTTGCTGCTGCTGATCGTCTTCACCATCGTCAACGTGGCGTGCCTCGTGCTGCGTCGCGAGAAGTCCGAGCACGAGCACTTCCGCGCGCCGACGTGGGCCCCGGTCCTCGGCGCGATCACGTGCGCGTACCTCGCCATGCCGGTGCTCTCGGGCCGTCCGTGGGACGACTACAAGATCGCGGGCTGGCTGCTGCTCGCCGGCCTGGTGCTCTGGGGCATCAACCGCGTGCTGCACGGCAAGGTGGAGACCCACCCGGAGAACCTCGGCAAGTAGGCCCTAGTCGAGCAGGTGCTTCAGGAACCGGTCCGGATCGCCCAGGAAACCTCGGGTGAGCCGGACCGGTTCCGCTGTGTCGTAGGAGATCTCGTCGATCGTGTCGGTGATCTCGAGGATCGTGGCCCGCGGCGCCGCGAGCAGGATCGGCGAGTGCGTGGCGATGATGAACTGCGAGCCCTCCTCGACGAGCTCGTGCATGCGGCGCAGGACCGTGAGACAGCCTTTGACCGACAGCGCGGCCTCCGGCTCGTCCAGCACGTAGAGACCCTTGCTGCCGAACCGGTGCGTCATCAGGTCGATGAAGCTCTCGCCGTGTGACCGCTCGTGCAACGACTTCCCGCCGTACGACGCGTGGATGCCCTCGCCGATCCGGTCGATCTCGGTGGCGACGTTGTAGAACGACTCGGCCCTGAGGAAGAACCCCGTGCGCGGCTTCCTGGTGCCCCAGCTCAGGATCAGGTGGTCGCCGAGCGACGACTCCGTCGCCTTCGTGGCGAAGCGGAACGACTGCGTGCCGCCCTCCGCGTTGAACCCGGCCGCCACCGCGATCGCCTCGACCAGCGTCGACTTGCCCGCGCCGTTGTCGCCCGTGAGGAACGTGATCGGGCTGCGGAGCTCCAGCGGGTGCCTGATCAGGTGCTGGACGACCGGCAGCGTGAACGGGTAGCGGTGCGTGTCGCCGGCCTGGTCGAGGCGGATCCGGTGGACGAACGTCACGCGAGGCGCGCCAGCTCGACCGGGTCGTGCGCGGAGAACACCTCGACCTCGCCCCGGGCCTTGAGTTCACGCAGACGCTCCACATTGGACATGCGCTGCTGGTTGATCATCGCGGTCTGCTTCCCGAAGAGCTTGAGCGCGAAGACGTCGCTGGGCGGCGTCTCGACCTCGCCGCGGTAGAAGTACGCGTCGCCCGCGTGCAGCAGCCAGCCGTCGCCGGACCGGACCGCGATGCCCGTGTGGCCCTTCGTGTGCCCGATCAGCGGCACCATCAGGACGTCCTCGGGCAGCCCGTCGATGCTCTTGACCGCCTCGAACCCGAACCAGTCCTCACCCTCCGCCTTGTGCGTCCGGAAGGTGACACCCTCGCGCTGCTTCTTCGGGTACCGAGCGCGCTCCTTGGCGTTGCGCGGGTTGGTCGCCGCCTCCAGCTCGGTGTCGAGCACGTGCACGGTGGCCTTCGGGAAGTCGCGCAGCCCTCCGGCGTGGTCGAGGTCGAGGTGGGTCAGCAGCACGTGCCGCACGTCGTCGGCGGTGTACCCGCGCTTCTCGACCTGGCTGATCGCCGTCTCGGTGATGTCGAGCGCCGGCCGCAGCAGCTTGCGGCTCAGCCCGTCGATCGTCGCCTTCGGGTCCGTCACCTCGTTCATGCCGAAGCCCGTGTCGACCAGCACCAGCCCCTGGTCGGACTCGATGAGCAGGCAGTGGGCCACCAGCCCGCCCGCGACCAGGGGCGGCCGGAACGTGGCGCAGTTGAGGTGATGAACCTTCATGGGCAAATCCTTCCACCGGCCCCGTAGGCTTCAGCCTCATGTTGGGGATCTCGTACGAGGGTGCCACCGCCGTGATCACGACTGTAGGGGCGGGCCTGCGGTCCTTCGAGGTGGACGGCGTCCCGTACGTGGAGACGTTCGGGCCCGACGAGAAACCGCCGATGAGCGCCGGCGCGGTGCTGGTGCCGTGGCCCAACCGGACCGCCGGTGCCACGTGGGAGCTCGGCGGGGTCGTCCAGTCGCTGGAGGTCACCGAGCCTGCTCGGGGGAACGCGATCCACGGGCTGGTGCGGCGGCGGCCTTGGGCCGTTCTCGAGCACACCGGGTCCTTGGTGTCGTTGCGGACTTTGATCGAGCCTCAGGCCGGGTGGCCTGCTGCTTTGGACGTGACCGTTTCTTATGCGTTGGATGATCGCGGGTTGACGGTGACCCACGGGGTTACCAATGTCGGGGATGTGGCCACGCCTTTTGGGGTTGGTACGCATCCTTATCCGCGGGCTGGCGCCGCTTCCACCGAATCGTGTGTGTTGACGTTGGCTGCCACGACTGTGTTGCCGTTGGACGTCGAGCGGATGGTTCCTTCTGGGCCGGCTGTTCCAGTGGAGGGGACCGAGTTCGACTTCCGGAGCGGGCGGTCGTTGGCCGAGGTTCGGTTGGACACGCCCTTCGGCGGGTGTGAACCTGGGGCTGACGGGCTGGTGCACCACACGCTCGTGGCCGAGTCGGGTGGGGTTGAGGTTTGGGCCGATCCTGCTTTTCGGTGGGTGCAGGTTTTCACGCCTGATTCGTTTCCTGGGCGGGGGTTGGCTGTGGCTGTGGAGCCGATGACCTGCCCGCCTGATGCCTTGAACTCCGGGGTGGATCTGATCTGGGTCTCTCCCGGGGAGTCCTGGGGGGCTCGGTGGGGGATTCGGCCGTTGGGCTGAGTCCGGTGGGTGGCCGCTCGTGCGGGCGGTGGGGTTGAGGGCCGCCGGTACCTCTCGGGTGAGGACGGTTCGCCCGCGGCATCACACCGATCACG
Source organism: Lentzea sp. HUAS12 (assembly GCF_024125735.1). Classification (NCBI taxonomy): domain Bacteria; kingdom Bacillati; phylum Actinomycetota; class Actinomycetes; order Pseudonocardiales; family Pseudonocardiaceae; genus Lentzea; species Lentzea sp. HUAS12. The sequence goes on along the minus strand of NZ_CP099738.1, from coordinate 6,410,805 downwards.
GCTCGGCCCACACGCCGGCCTCGCGGCCGTTCGGGGTGGCCGTCTCCCGCCCTAACCGTTAGCGTTGCTAACCATGAACATCGCGATCACCGGTGGCTACGTCGTGCCCGTCGACGGCGAACCCGTCGAAGGCGGCACTGTCCTCATCCAGGACGGGAAGATCGTCGCGGTCGGCTCCGACGTCGACATCCCCGAAGGCGTTCAGGTCGTCGACGCGGACGGCGCGTGGGTGCTGCCCGGATTTGTGGAGGCGCACGGGCACATCGGTGTCCACGAGGAGGCCGAGGGGTGGGCCGGGCAGGACACCAACGAGATGACGGACCCCGTCGGGGCTCGCATGCGGGCGCTCGACGCCATCAACCCCGCTGACCTCGGCTTTGCCGACGCGCTCAGTGGTGGTGTGACGACTGCGGTGATCAAGCCCGGGTCCGGCAACCCCATCGGTGGGCAGACGGTCGCCATCAAGTGCTGGGGGCGGACCGTGGACGAGATGCTCGTCAAGGAGCCCGTCAGCGTGAAGAGCGCGCTCGGGGAGAACCCGAAGCGGGTGTACGGCGAGAAGGGGAAGCTGCCGTCCACGCGGCAGGGGGTGGCGGCGGTCATTCGCGACCAGCTGACCAAGGCGCAGGACTACGCGGCCAAGAAGGCCGAGGCGGAGAAGGACGGGAAGCCGTTCGACCGCGACAACACCATGGAGATCCTCGGCAAGGTGCTCAGCGGGGAGCTGGGGTGGTGCCAGCACGCGCACCGGGCCGACGACATCGCCACGGCCATACGGTTGTCCGAGGAGTTCGGGTACCGGTTGATCCTCAACCACGGCACCGAAGGGCATCTGATCGCGGACGTCATCGCGGACAAGGGGATTCCGGTCATCATCGGGCCGCTGTTCACCAGCCGGTCCAAAGTGGAGCTTCGCAACCGGGGGTTGCGCAATCCCGGGATTCTCGCCCGGGCCGGGGTGGAGCTGGCCATCACGACCGACCACCCCGTCGTGCCCATCCACTTCCTGGTGCACCAGGCCACGTTGGCGGTGAAGGAGGGGCTGGACAGCGACGTCGCGCTCAGGTCCATCACCACGAACCCTGCTCGGATCATGGGGCTGGACGACCGGGTCGGGTCGTTGAAGCCCGGGCTCGACGGTGACGTCGTGATCTGGTCCGGGGATCCGCTCGACGTGATGAGCCGCGCGCTGCACGTGTACGTGCAGGGGCGCGAGGTCTACACGTGGAACGAGGAGAAGGGTGAAGGGGTCGTGGCCGACCCCTTCTACCGGGAGGGCTAGCGGAGTCCCCGGCCGATGACGAGGCGCTGGATCTGGTTGGTGCCCTCGAAGATCTGCAGGACCTTGGCCTCGCGCATGTAGCGCTCGACCGGGAAGTCGCGGGTGTAGCCCGCGCCGCCGAGCACCTGCACGGCGTCGGTCGTCACCTTCATCGCCGCGTCCGTGGCGACGAGCTTGGCGATCGACGCCTGCTGGCGGAACGGCAGGCCGCGGTCGCGGCGGCGGGCTGCCGAGATGTACGTGGCGCGGGCCGACTCGACGGCGGCGGCCATGTCGGCCAGCAGGAACTCGAGGCCCTGGAACTCGATGATCGGGCGGCCGAACTGGGTGCGGGTCTTCGCGTACGTCACGGCCTCGTCGAGGGCCGCCTGTGCGAGGCCCACGGCGCAGGCGGCGATGCCGAGGCGGCCCGAGTCCAAAGCGGACAGTGCGATCTTGAGGCCGTCGCCCTCGTTGCCGATCAGGCGGTCCGCGCCGAAGCGGACGTCGTCGAACGCCAGCTGCGCGGTGATGGAGCCGGTGAGGCCCATCTTGCGTTCGGGGGTGGCCGCCGTGAGGCCGTCTGCCTCGCCCGGTGCGAGGAAGCAGGAGATGCCCCTGCCCGCGTCGGGGGACGTGCGGGCCATCAGCGTGTAGAAGTCGGCGGCGCCGGCGTGCGTGATCCACGCCTTGGTGCCGTTCACGACGTAGTCGGTGCCCTGGCGGACGGCCCTGGTCGACATGGCGGCCGGGTCGGAGCCCGCCTGGACCTCGGAGAGGGCGTAGCCGCCGAGCAGTTCGCCCTCGAGCATCTCCGGCAGCCAGCGGTCCTGCTGCTCGCGGGTGCCGAACGTGGCGAGGCCGTAGCACGACATGACGTGCACGGAGAGGCCGACGGCGACCGTCATCCACGCGGAGGCGACCTCTTCGAGGGCCTGCAGGTACACCTCGTAGGGCTGGTCGCCACCGCCGAACTCCTCCGAGTACGGCAGTCCGAGCAGGCCGGACCTGCCCAGCAGGCGGAACGCGTCGCGGGGGAACTTCTCGTTCTCCTCCGCGTCCGCGGCGTGGGGCTTGAGCTCGTCCCGCGCGATCTCCTTGACCAGCGCGATCAGGTCCTCGGCCTCTTGCGTGGGGAGCAACCGCTCGGCGGGCATCGTCGACCTCCGTTGAGTACTGTTAGCAGTACTCTAGTGCTCTGTGCAGTACAGCAGCCAGTGAATGTGGCAGGGTCGTCACATGACGCGGGCTCTCACGCAGCGGCAGGCCGAGCTGCTCACCCGGTTGGAGGCGCTGTTCCTCACCGAGGGCTTCGGGCATTTCACGCTGGACGACATCGCGGGCAGGCTGCACTGCTCGAAGTCCACGCTGTACGCGCTCGCCGGCAGCAAGGAACAGCTGGCCGTGCGGGTCGTCGGCCGGTACTTCAAAGGCGCCGCCGAACGCATCGAGAAGCGCATCGCGGGCCTCAACGACGTGCGCAAACGCATCGGCAGCTACCTCGCGGGCGCCGCGGAGGAGCTGAGCAAGGCCTCGGCGGCGTTCATCGCGGACGTGTCCGACTTCCCGCCGACGCGCGCCACGTACGAGCGCAACGCGCGCGCTGCGGCCGATCGCATCAAGTCGTTCATCCAGGACGGGGTCGAGCGGCACGTGTTCCGCGAGGTGCACGCCACGTTGTTCGCGGAGATGGCCGGCCTGCTCATCGAGGGCATCCAGACCGGCGTCCTCACGAAGCGGGCAGGCGTTTCGGACGCCGAGGCGTTCACCGCGCTGGGTGAACTGCTGTTGGATGGGCTGCAGAGGACGGGCGCTTCCCCGAAGGAGTAGAACGCGTGATCGTGGTTGCAGGCGAGGCACTCGTCGACATGGTGCCGGTGGGGGACGACGAGCTCACTCCGCTCGCCCCGAAGCTCGGTGGCGGGCCGTACAACGTGGCCGTCGCGCTCGGCCGGCTGGGCGTGGCGACGGGGTTCCTGTCGCGGGTCTCGACCGACCACTTCGGCGAGCAGCTGGTGAAGCGGCTGCACGCGTCGAACGTGGGGACGGAACTGGTCCAACGTGGACCGGAGAACACCACGCTCGCCGTCGTGGGCCTCGCCGAGGACGGCAGCGCGCGGTACGCGTTCTACGTCGACGGCACCGCCGACCGGCTCGTCGAGGACCCCGGCCCGCTGCCCGCGGACGCGAAGGCCGTGTCGTTCGGCACGCTCTCGCTCGTCCTCGAGCCCGGCGCCTCGGTCTACGAGACGGTGCTGCGGCGGGAGAGCAAGCGCTTGTTGACCGCGCTCGACCCCAACATCCGGGCAGGGCTCATCCACGATCCGGGCGCCTACCGCGCGCGGTTCCGGTCGTGGCTGCCGGACGTCGGGCTGCTGAAGCTCTCGGTCGAGGACGCGCAGTGGCTCGCCGAAGAAGATGACGTGATCGAGATCGCAAGGACGTGGATTTCACAGGGACCGGCGGCCGTGATCCTGACGAAAGGTGGCGACGGTCTCTCCGTGATCACCGCCACCGAACAGGTCGACGTGCCACCCGTGAAGGTGGACGTGGTCGACACGATCGGGGCGGGCGACACCGTGCAAGGCGCCCTGCTCGCGTGGCTGCACGACCACGACGCGCTCGGCGCCGAGAAGATCCGCGGCCTCTCGACCGAGGAATGGACCGCCGCATTGACGTATGCGGGTGCGGCCGCCGCGATCACATGTTCCCGTGCGGGTGCCGAACCGCCCTTTGCGAGCGAACTCACCGCCGCGTTGGCTGGATAAAACGACGGATCGGACTACCGTGGGGTAGCCGCGCTAGAAACTGGCATTACGGATGTGATGCCGGTCCCATCTCACAGAATCGGTTCACACCGCTGCTGCGAGGCGGGCCTTCCGCCGACTAGCGTGAGTGGACTTGAAGACTCAGATCCCAACGGGGTGGTCCGAGACGACGGCAGGCCCAGCGTGGACTGCCGCCACCCCGTCCGAGCGTTGAGAGGGACTTGAATGCCCGACGCGACGACTGCGCCGACCGACCCCCAGACCGTCGCGCTGCGCCACGGGGACGCAGAGCTCGAGATGAAGGTGGTGCGGGCGTCCGAAGGCGCGTCCGGCATCGATCTCGGCAAGCTGCTGTCGACGACCGGTCTGGTAACCCTGGACACCGGCTTCGTCAACACGGCCTCCTGCTCCTCCGAGATCACCTACATCGACGGTGACGCAGGCATTCTGCGTTACCGCGGGTACCCGATCGAGCAGTTGGCCGCGCGTTCGAACTTCGCGGAGGTCTCGTACCTCCTGATCTACGGCGAGCTTCCGACCGCCGCTCAGCTCGAGGACTTCACCTCCAAGATCAGCAGGCACACCCTGCTGCACGAGGACCTCAAGCGCTTCTTCGACGGCTTCCCGCGCGACGCGCACCCGATGCCGGTGCTGTCGTCCGCGGTCTCCGCGCTGTCGACCTTCTACCAGGACTCGCTGTCGCCGTTCGACGCGAACCAGGTGGAGATCTCCACGATCCGCCTCCTCGCCAAGCTGCCGACCATCGCGGCCTACGCGTACAAGAAGTCGGTCGGCCAGCCGTTCCTCTACCCGGACAACTCGCTTGGCCTGGTGGAGAACTTCCTGCGGATGACCTTCGGGTTCCCGGCCGAGGCCTACGACCTCGACCCGGACCTGGTCCGCGCGCTCGACCTGCTCTTCATCCTGCACGCCGACCACGAGCAGAACTGCTCCACGTCGACCGTGCGCCTGGTCGGCTCCTCCGAGGCGAACCTCTTCGCGTCCATCTCCGCGGGCATCAACGCCCTGTTCGGCCCGCTGCACGGCGGCGCGAACAGCGCGGTGCTGGAGATGCTGGAGAAGATCAAGAACGACGGCGGCGACGTGAAGTCGTTCGTCAACAAGGTGAAGAACAAGGAGGACGGCGTCCGCCTGATGGGCTTCGGCCACCGGGTCTACAAGAACTACGACCCGCGTGCCGCGATCATCAAGAAGACGGCCGACGAGATCCTCGGCAAGCTCGGCGCCGACGACCAGCTGCTCGACATCGCGAAGCAGCTGGAAGAGGCCGCCCTGAGCGACGAGTACTTCATCTCCCGCAAGCTCTACCCGAACGTGGACTTCTACACGGGTCTGATCTACCGGGCGATGGGCTTCCCGACCAAGTTCTTCACCGTGCTGTTCGCGCTCGGCCGGCTCCCCGGCTGGATCGCGCACTGGCGCGAGATGATCAACGACCCGGCCACCAAGATCGGCCGCCCGCGGCAGATCTACACCGGCCCGACCGAGCGCGACTTCATCGCGATGGAGAACCGCTGATCACGGGCTAGCTCCGGCTGGTTGAAGGGCGCGTCACCCGAGGGTGGCGCGCCCTTCGCGTTGCCGGGGGTGGGGAGAGGACCAGGCGGGAGGGTGGGATGGAGGGGGCGGAGAGCTGCCCGAGCTCGGAGTGCGCCAACGCCGCGGCAGCGCGCCGCCCACAGCCCGTCACCCGGCCGAGGCCGCCTGTCATGCAGACCCGTCCGGCCCGTTTTAGCGTCGATCCGTGAGTTCCGAACCCTCGATCGTCTGGTTTCGCCGCGATCTGCGGACATCCGATCATCCCGCCATTCTCGCGGCCGCGGAAAGATCACCCCGCGCACTCGCGCTGTTCGTTCTCGACGACAGGTTGCTGAAACCGTCGGGGCAGCCGCGAATCGATTTCCTGCACCGCTGTTTGCACGCCCTGAACGACGAACTCGGCGGCCGCCTGATGGTGGTCCACGGAGATCCGGTGAAGGTCGTTCCGCGCATCGCGAAGGAAATCGGGGCGGGCAGCGTCCACATCTCCGCGGACTACGCGCCGTACGGGCGCCGCAGGGACGAGGCCGTCGAGGAAGCGCTCGGGGACGTCGAGCTCGTCCGCTCCGGCTCGCCGTACGCCGTGGCGCCGGGCCGGGTGCGCAAGCAGGACGGCACGCCGTTCAAGGTCTTCACGCCCTTCCGCAATGCCTGGCTGGAGCACGGCTGGCGCAAGCCCGCGGACACCGACGCGTCCACTCTGGACTGGATCAAGCCGGAGCACAGCGAGGAAATCCCCGAGGCCCAGGAGAAACTCCCCGACGCGCAGCAGCTCTGGGAGGAGTTCCGCGACGAACGGCTCCACGACTACGACAACACCCGCGACCGGCCCGACCTCGACGCCACGAGCCGGCTGTCGGCGTTCCTGCGGTGGGGCGTGCTGCACCCCCGCACGCTGCTCCAGGACTGTGACGGAACGTTCCGCAGCGAGCTCGCGTGGCGCGAGTTCTACGCCGACGTGCTCTGGCACAAGCCGGAGACCGCGCGGCAGAACCTCGACCGCAAGTTCGACCGCATGCGGCTCGACGACGACAAGGAGCTGTTCGAGGCCTGGAAGCAGGGGCGCACCGGGTTCGGCATCGTGGACGCCGGGATGCGGCAGCTGCTCCAGGAAGGCTTCATGCACAACCGGGTGCGCATGATCGTGGCGAGCTTCCTGGTCAAGGACCTGCACCTGCCGTGGTGGTGGGGAGCGCGGCACTTCATGAACCACCTGATCGACGGCGACATCGCCTCGAACCAGCACAACTGGCAGTGGGTCGCGGGGTGCGGCACGGACGCCTCGCCGTTCTTCCGCGTCTTCAACCCCCTGACGCAGGCCAAGAAGTTCGACCCGGACGGCGTGTACGTCAGGAGGTACGCGCCGGACTCGCACGAGATCACGCCGATCGTGGACCACGCGGTCGAACGCCAGGTGGCGCTCGACCGCTACCAGGCGATCAAAGCCTGAGGGCCTCGCGGAGCTTGACGCGAGCGCCGGTCCTGAGCACGGCGTTCGCGTAGACCTTGCCGCCCAGCCACGTGATCGCCGCGATGGCCAGCAGCGCCAGCACGACGGCGAGCAGCACCTGCCAGGCCGGTGCGACGCCCAGCGCCATCCGGCCCGGCATCAGGATCGGTGCGAACGGCGGCAGCAGCGACAGGACGGTGACCGTCGTGCCGGACGGGCTGCCGATCATCAGGTTGATGCCCGCCACGAACGCCACGATGATCGTCATGCTGATCGGCGTCAGCACCGACTGCAGCTCCTCCTGCCGGGACACCAGTGAAGCGGCGGCCGCGAACACGGTGGCGTACAGGAAGAAACCGAGCAGGTACCACAGGACACCGGTCAGCAGCGCGGCGCCGCCCAGCGTGCTCACGTCGACGACGTCGAACGCGGACGACAGTCCCAGGCCGACGGTGGAGATCGCCACCAGCTGCAGCAGGCCGACCGCGCCGAGGCCGATCACCTTGCCCAGCAACAGCTGCCACGGCCGCAGGGTCGCGAGCAGGATCTCCACGACCCGGCTGGACTTCTCCTCGACCACGCCCTGCGCGACCATCGTGCCGTAGACCAGCAGCGAGTAGTACAGCAGCGCGGCCACGATCAACCCGATCGCGAGGCGCTGACCTCGTTGCGGGTCAACGGGTTCGAGCGCGGTGACGTCCACGCTGACGCCCGCGAGGCTCTGCGCGACCTCCTGCGGCGTGGTGCCCGACTCGGCGAGCTGCGCGATCAGCACCTGCTGGCGCAGCACGTCGTTCAGCGCCGTCGTCAGCATCTGGTCGCCGGAGTCCTTGACGATCATCTTCAGCGCGGGCGGCGCGCCGGTGACGAGCGCGTCCAGCGAGCCGTCGCGCACCTGCTGCTCGGCGTCGCCCGCGGTCGTGACGTCACGCGTCTCCAGCTCGATGCCGAACGCGCCCGCCTTCTCCTTCAACGGATCCGCGAGCTGCGTGGCCTGGCCGGACAACCCGACGACGCTGCGCTGCTGGTCGTCGAACAGGACCGACTGCAGCACCACGTACCCGGCGAGCACGGCGATGATCACCGCCGTGCCGATCAGGAACGACCTGGTGCGCACCTTCGCGACGAACTCGCGCTTCGCCACCAGCGAGACCGCTCGTGCCGACGTCATGCGCTCCTGCTCTCGGTGGTCACGACGTTGCGGAACAGCTCGGTCAGCGACGGGCGCTGCCGGGAGAACTCGTGGACGGGACCCGCCGCGAGGGCCGCGTGCAGCACCGCCTGGTCGTCCACGCCGTCGGCGAGCTCGAGCACGCAGCGCGTCCCGTTCTTCTCGATCACCCGCACGCCACCCAGCGTGGCAGCCCAGTCGGTCGTCGGCGACTCCACGACGAGGCGGGGTGTGCCGCCCGACCGGAGTTCATCCACTGTTCCGCTCGCGACCATCGACCCGGCGCTCACGATGCCGACCCGGTCGCACAGCCGTTCCACCAGGTCGAGCTGGTGGCTCGAGAACACCACGGGCACCCCCGAGGAGGCCTTCTCGCGCAGCACCTGGCTCATCACGTCGACCGCGACCGGGTCGAGGCCGGAGAACGGCTCGTCGAGCACCAGCACGTCCGGCTCGTGCACCAGCGCGGCGGCCAGCTGCACGCGCTGCTGGTTGCCGAGGCTCAGGCGCTGCACCTCGTCCGCGCGGCGGTCGCGCAGGCCCAGGCGCGCGATCCAGTTCTCCGCGCTCGTGTGGGCCTCGTTGGTGCCCATGCCGTGCAGCTCGGCCAGGTAGACCAGCTGGTCGAGCACCTTCATCCGCGGGTACAGGCCGCGCTCCTCCGGCATGTAGCCGATGCGGCGCCGCGTGTCGAGGTCGACGGTTCTCCCGTTCCACCGCACCTCGCCGGAGTCGGCCGCGAGCACGCCCAGCGCGATGCGCATGGCCGTGGTCTTCCCGGCGCCGTTGCTGCCGACGAATCCGAAGAGCTCGCCGGCGCGCACGTCGAAGGACATGTCCCGCAGGGCGACGACCTCCCCGTAGCGCTTGGAGATCCGGTCGACCTCCAGCACTCCCTCAGGCACGGTGAACCCCTTCGTTAGCCCGGATGGCGGTAATCGCACTGAAAGTATCGATGAGCAGGGAACGGGTGAAACGATACGGGCGTCTACGGCGAATCGAACGAACGACCAATTCACTCAACGGGGGTGACCATGCAGCCCATCGACCCGGATCAGTGGCTCAAGCAGTACGGGACCAAGATCGAGCAGGCCAAGCAGAACGCCGAACAGGCCCGCGACCAGCTCGGTGGTGTGGGTGGCAGCGCCAGCTCGCCAGACGGCCTGATCACGGTGACAGTTAACGCAACAGGTGTGCTCACCGATCTCCAGATCAAGCCCGAAGCGCGCGGCATGGACCCCGGTGAGATCGCCTCCGCGGTGCTCACTGCCTCGGCAAAGGCCCAGCGGGACGCCTCCGGGCGGGTGGTGCAGATCATGACGGACTTCGTCGGCGACAGCCCCGCGCTGGAGTTCGTGAAGGCCCAGATGCCGAACGGGTACAAGGGCGACGGAACCGACGAGGAAGAACCGAAGTCGGAGTTGGAGCGCAAGGACACGCGGCCCGACGACGAGTACTTCACGAACCCGCCCGACGTCATGGCCTGAGTGCAGGAGGAGGGGGCACGGCATGCAACAGCACTTCAACATCGACCTCGACGAGCTGAGAACCCACGCCGCCAGTGTGGACCGGCTCATGGAGCGGATGCGCAAGGCCACCGAGACGTGCGACCCGGGGGCCCTCACGACCGAAGCCTTCGGCGTCTTCCTCGGGTTCCTGGCCTCGAAGGTCCTCCAGGAGGCCGGCCTGTCGCAGGACATGCTCGGCAAGGCCGCGAACTCGCTGATGGACATGGGTAACGGGCTCAAGAAGACCGTCGAGCAGTACGAGCAGGTCGACCTCGACAACATGTTCGGCTTCAAGGGAGGCCGGGGATGAACGCCCCCGCGACGCAGTCCAGCAGCGGTGACACCGCGCAGCTGTTCAACAACGTCTCGAACGCCTACAAGTCCATCGAGAGCGGCGACTGGGTCAGCGGCGGCCTCGGCATCGCGAACGCGGCCATGGGCATCGTCGGCATGTCCGCGAACCCCCTGAGCGGGTTCCTCTCCGCCGGCTTCAGCTGGGCCATCCAGCACGTCGACTTCCTGCGCGAACCGTTCGACGTCCTGCTCGGCAGCCCCGAGTCCATCGCCAGGATGTCCGAGTCGTTCAAGAGCGCGGGCAAGCAGGTCAAGGGCATCGCGGCCGAGTACGAGAAGATCTGCGTCTCGCAGACCCGCGAGTGGCAGGGCAGGGCGGCCGACGGCTACCGCGCCGCCGCCAAGCGGCACGCGACCGGCCTCGAGACCCTCGCGAAGTCGGTCGACGGCATCGCGGGCGCGGTCAAGGGCGCCGGTGAGCTGGTCGGCACCGTCCGCAAGATGATCATGGACCTGATCAGCCAGGCCGTGTCCGACATGGTCATGAAGATCATCCAGTGGCTCGCGGCCTCGTTCCTGACCTTCGGCGCGGCCATCGCGGGCGCGATCGCGGACATCGTCACGACCGCGGTCAACTACGCGAAGAAGCTCGCCGACTTCCTGCAGAAGCTCGTCGGCTCCGTGCAGAAGCTGCTGAAGCTGATCCAGTCGGTCTCGCAGATCGCCAAGGCCGCCGAGTCGATCATCGACGCGATCTCCTCGCTCGCGAACGGCGGCAAGGCCGGTGGCGGCGCCGGACCCGTGCGCAACACGGCGGGCGGCTTCGACGGCATCCGCGGCGGTGACCAGGACCGCGCCTCGTCCGGTGCGGGCGGCACGTTCACCAGTGGAGCCGGTGGCGGTTACGCCGGCGGCCCGCTGCCCGCCGGTGGTGGCGGCGCGCAGGTCTCGCCCGGCTGGCAGAGCCCCGGCGACCAGGGCGGCTACGTGAGCCCGAACGGGCCTGGCGGCGGCGCCGGGGCCGGCACCCCGGTGCGTCCCATCTACACGCCTCCCGGCACCCCCACCGGTCCCGTCTACACCACTCCCGGCAATCCCGGTCCCGGTGGCGGTTCCGGCGGCTACGTCCCGCCCGGCACCGGCACGGGTCCCGGCACCGGCACCGGCACCGGTGGTCCCGGTCGCTGGGTCCCCGGTCACTGGGAGCCCGACACGACCACGACGGCCGGCGGCAACACCGGCACGAAGCCCCCGGTGATCGGTGGCCTGCCGACGACGCCGAACACCGACTGGTACCGCCCGACGACCACCGACCACGCCGCGACGGCCGCCTCCGGAGGCGCCGGTGGTGGCGGAGGCGGCGGCGTGCCCAAGGGCATGGGCGGCGGCGGAGGCGGCGGCATGCCCGCAGGCCTCGGCGGTGGTCCCGCCGGTGGCGGTGGCGCCGGTGGCACCGCGGCCACCCAGTTCGGTGGTGCCGCGGGCGTCATGGCGTCCGGCAGCGGTGCCGGTCCCGCCGCTCCCGCGGCCGCCGGTGGTGCCGGTGGCGGCGCCAAGGGCGGCGCGGGCATGGGCGCCGGCATGATGGGTGGCGCTCCGATGGCCGGTGCCGGTGGCCAGCAGGGCGGCAGCAACGAGCACAAGCGGAAGGTCCGGATCGAGGGCGAGGCGCTGGTCGACCCGCCCAAGGCCGCGAAGCCGGTCATCGGCGAGTGACCTCGCCGGTCCTGCACTGAGATCCTTGCGCCGAGAAGCGGGGCGTCCTCCGGGGCGCCCCGCTTCTTCACGCGTTGGTCAGGAGTTCCGCGATCTCGGGTGCGGCTTTCGCGCGGTCCCGCGGCACCAGTCCGATGCGGGTGCGCCGGTCGAGCACGTCGTCGGCGTCCAGCGCGCCCTCGTGCCGGATCGCGTGGACGACGTCGGCCTCGGTGACGCCGGGCGCGATCGGGGTGGTGGGCGCGGGCCTGTCGTCGACCAGACGGATGTCCTTGGTGCGGCAGGGAATCCGGGTCAAGTTCGTGGCGTTCACGGCGTCTGCCGCCATCCTGCGGTAGGTGGTGAGCTTGCCGCCGACGACCGTGATCACGCCGTTCGGTGCCGTGAGCACGGCGTGGTGACGTGACAGGTCCGCGGTGCTGCCCTCGGCCTGGAGCAGCGGGCGCAGACCCGCGTAGCTGCCGATGACGTCGGCCCGGGTCAGATCCCGTTGCAGCACCTGGGAAGCGATCGTGAGCAGGAAGTCCACATCGGACTCCGGCACGGCCGGCACGTCCGGGACGTCGTCCACCGGCTCGTCGGTGAGACCGAGGTACGCGCGGCCGTTCGCCTGGGGCAGCAGGAAGGCGTAGCGGTGGCGCTCGCCGGGGACCGGGATGGTCAGCGCCGTTCCGGTGAGGCCGGCCGACTGCGCGTCGACCACCAGGTGCGAGCCGCGGGACGGGCGCAGGTGCACCGGGGCGAGCGTGCCCGCCCACACGCCGGTCGCGTTGATCACGGCTTTGGCGCGGACGGTGAACGTGGTGCCGGTGAGCGTGTCCTGTGCTTCGGCGCCATCTCCTTGCAGCGTCGAGACTTTCGCACGGGTGATGATCCTCGCGCCGTACCCCGCCGCCGTGCGGGCCAGTGCCACGACGAGCTTGGCGTCGTCGACGAGCTGGCCGTCGTAGCTCAGCAGTCCGCCGGTGAGCCCGGCCGGGTCGAGTCCGGGGACCAGCGCCAGGGCTTCGTGCCTCGGCACCCGGCGGGGACCCGGCAGCACGTCCGACGGCGTGCGGGCGGCGATGCGCAGCGCGTTGCCGGCGCGGAAGCCGGACATGACGACGTGGCCCGCCGTGGAGTGCAACGGGAAGAGCATCGGCAGCGTGCGGGTGAGGTGCGGTGCCGTCCTGGTCATCAGGATGCCGCGCTCGACGGCGCTCTCGTGGGCGAGCCGCACGTCGCCCTTCGCGAGGTAGCGCAGACCGCCGTGGACGAGCTTGCTGGACCAGCGGGACGTCCCGAACGCCAGGTCGTGCGCCTCCAGCAGCACGGTCTTCAGGCCCCTCGACGCCGCGTCGAGCGCGACACCGGCACCCGTGACGCCGCCGCCGATCACGAGGACGTCGGCCACTTCCCGTTGTGCTGCTTCGAGGTCGTGCTCGCGCCGGGCGGCGTTCAGGGACGTGTTCACGGCTTCAGGGCTCCGTCCAGCTGTTTGGCGAGCTCGTCGAGCAACGCGGTGAAGTCGAGGCCGGACGTGGCGGGCCTCGTGCTCAGCACCATCGACTGCGTGCTCAGCAGCACGACGCGCGCCTGCGTCTTGGCGTCGCCGAACCGGATCGACCCGTCGAGGTGACCCGCCTCGACCTGGGCGACGAGGAACTGCTCGACCAGCCGCTGCGTGCTGCCGAGCCGGTCCGTGAGGTACGGCAGCATCAGGTCCGCGTCGAGCTGCAGCACCCGTTGCATCAGGGGGTTGGCGTCGAGCAGCCGGATGGCGTCCACGGCCCGCTGAACGAGCTGCTGACGGGCGTTCCCGTGGCCGCCGGCCCGTTCCACCGCTTCGAGGATCGCGGCGAACTCACGGGTCATCAGGGCCCGGACCAGGTGGTCGACGTCCGGGTAGCGGCGGTACAGCGTCATGCGGCTCACGCCGCCCCGTTTCGCCACGTCGGTGAGGGTCGTCCGGCGGACTCCGACCTCCAGAACACACTCACGGGTGGCGTCGAGCAGAGCGTCGTGGGTGTGACGTTGAGACGTCATGTGTAACACTGTAGCAGTGACCAGGGCTCGATGGACCACCGAAACCGTGCCGTTGCCGCCGCATGCGCTGGCGTGGCTCAGCCAGCGCGTCGGGCTGGGCGAGCCGTTCGCCGAGGTGCCGGTGCAGGCGCCGCCGTCCGCGCTGTCCACCGACGCCTTCACGGCGTTGGAGGCGGTCAGCGCCATCTCGCTGGAGCCGGAGGACCGGCTCGGCCGCGCGGGTGGCCTGTCCTACCTCGACCTCCTGCGCCACCGCGGGCACGGGGAACTCGCGGTGCCGGACGCCGTCGTGCGGCCCGCCTCGCCCGAGGAGGTCGCCGAGGTGCTCCAGGTCTGCGTCGAGCACGACGTGGCCGTCGTCCCGTTCGGCGGCGGCACCTCCGTGGTCGGCGGGGTCGACGCCCTGCGCGGGTCCAAGTCCGCGGTCGTGGCGTTGGACCTGGCCGGGCTCGGGGCGCTCGTCTCCGTCGACCCCGTGTCGCGGGTCGCCGTGCTGCAGGCCGGCCTGACCGGGCCGGAGGCCGAGAGGTTGCTGGGAGAGCACGGTTTCACGCTCGGGCACGTGCCGCAGTCGTTCGAACGGGCGACGATCGGCGGTTTCGCCGCCACCCGCTCCGCCGGTCAGGCGTCCTCCGGGTACGGGCGGTTCGAGGACGTGGTCGAGTCGGTCCGCGTCGCCACACCCGTGGGGGAGTGGGTGGCCGGTGCCGCGCCCGCGTCGGCCGCCGGACCCGACCTGAAGCAGCTGGTGCTGGGCAGCGAGGGACTTTTCGGTGTCATCACCGAGGTCTCGGTGCGCGTGCGCCCCAAGCCGTACGGGCCGCGGTACGAGGGTTTCGTGGTCGACGGGTGGGATGCGGGCGTGTCGCTCGTGCGGTCGCTGGCCCAGGCCGGAGCGCTCGCCGACATCACCCGGCTGTCCGATGTGGACGAGACCGAGGTGGCCCTTGCGCTGGCCGGGTCCAAGGCCGACGTCGTGAAGAAGTACCTGAAGCTGCGCGGGGTCAAGCAACCCGGCCTGGTCATCCTCGGCTGGGAGTGCCGCTCCCGCTCCGCGACCATGAGCGCGTTGAGCGGGCACAAGGTCGTGCGGCTCGGCCGGGCCATGGGCGCCTCGTGGCTGCACGGGCGGTTCAACGGGCCGCGGCAACGGGACGCGTTGCTGGACGCGGGCGTCTGCGTCGAGACGCTGGAGACCGCCACCCACTGGTCGCGGGTCTCCGAACTGCGTGACGCCGTGCGGGACGCGCTGGTCGCCGAGCTCGGGAACCCCGTGGTGATGTGCCACGTCTCGCACGCCTACGAGACCGGGGCGTCGCTGTACTTCACCGTGCTGGTGCCGCGGGACCTCGACGACCCGGTGGGGCAGTGGGCGAAGGCGAAGGTCGCCGCCTCGGAGGCGATCTCGCGGCTCGGCACGATCACCCACCACCACGCCGTCGGGCGGGACCACCTGCCGTGGCTGGAGAGGGAGATCGGGGCGGTCGGGGTGGACGTGCTGCGCGCGGTGAAGGACCGGCTGGACCCGACCGGGATCCTGAACCCCGGCAAGCTGATCTGAGGGGACTCGCGGCGGCGGGAAGAACCCGCCGCCGCGCACCCGTGCCTCAGAACTTGACGAGCATCTTCCCGGTGTTCTCGCCCCGCAGCAGCCCCAGGAACGCGGCCGGCGCCTGCCGGACCCCGCCCTCGACCACGGTCTCCGAGTACTTCAGCTCACCCGACTTGATCCACGCCGCGACCTCCGCGACGAACTGCGGCTGGAGCGCCTGGTGGTCGCCCACCAGCATGCCGCGCAGCGTCAGGCGCTTCGAGAGCACCTGGATGATGTTGCGCGGGCCCGTCGGGGGCTTGTCGGCGTTGTACTGCGAGATCGCGCCGCAGATCGTGACGCGGCCGTTGAGGTTCAGGGACTCGATGGCGGCCTCGAGGTGCTCGCCGCCCACGTTGTCGAAGTAGACGTCGATGCCGTCGGGTGCCGCCGCGGCGAGCTGCTCGGCGACCGGGCCGTCCTTGTAGTTGAAGGCGGCGTCGAAGCCCAGTTCCTCGGTCAGGTACTTGACCTTCTCGGCGGAACCGGCGGAGCCGATGACCCGCGAGGCGCCCTTGAGACGGGCGATCTGACCCACGATCTGGCCCACGGCACCCGCGGCGCCGGAGACGAAGACGACGTCGCCGGGCTTGAACTCCGCCGTGACGAGCAGGCCCGCGTAGGCGGTCAGGCCGGGCATGCCCAGCACGCCGAGGTAGGTGGTGAGCGGGGCGACGTCGCCGTCGACCTTCGCGGCGCGCTTGCCGTCGACGACGGCGTACTCGCGCCAGCCCAGGCCGTGCAGGACGTGGTCGCCCAC
Organism: Lentzea sp. HUAS12; assembly: GCF_024125735.1. Lineage (NCBI taxonomy): Bacteria > Bacillati > Actinomycetota > Actinomycetes > Pseudonocardiales > Pseudonocardiaceae > Lentzea > Lentzea sp. HUAS12. The sequence goes on along the minus strand of NZ_CP099738.1, from coordinate 6,394,701 downwards.
GGCGAAGCCCTCGGCGTTCGAGGCCACGACCTCACCGACCGCGCCGCCCTCGAGCGGGGCGCCCACCTGGAACGGCGGCACGTACGACTTCACGTCGTTCATGCGGCCGCGCATGTACGGGTCGACGCTCATGACCACGTTGCGCACCAGGATCTGGCCTTCGCCGGGGGTGGGGACCTCCACCTCGGCGATCTCGAAGTTCTCGTCGGTCGGCCAGCCCTTCGGACGGGACGCGAGCCTGACTTCGAGTGCGGTGCTGGTCATGGTCGGACCATCTCCATTCGTCTGGGTTCCGGATATTTTGCGGATCACTTATCCGTTTCAACCGCCTGTCGTTGACGACTGTTCCGCACTGTGACCTAAGCCGCAGGAAGAAGTGTGGTGACGTCGCGGTACGCGAAACCGAGCTTGCGGTACAGGGCGATGGCCGGAGCGTTGTAGTTCTCCACGAAGAGCGCGCACGTGCCGTACAGCGTCAGCAGCGAGGACGTGACGAACTGGCACACGCGCTGACCCAGGCCCTGGCCGGTGTGGGACGGGTGGACGGCCACGCCCATCATGAAACCGACGTCGGCGGACGACCAGGCCTCGGCCGCGGTGGCCACCAGCTCCCCGCCCACGTGCACGCCCGCCCAGCGGCAGACGCCCTTCTCGCCCGGCCACGCCCAGGAGTCCGGGTTGGCCTCGTGCAGCAACGCCTCCACGCCGTCCGGTGCCCCCAGCCAGCAGGCCTCGGCGGGCAGGTCCAGCGTGCCCGAGCGGTCCATCCAGCCGAAGGGCTTGTCCTCGACCCACGGGGTCGGCATGACGGACATGACGTCCAGCGCCAGCGGGCGTTCCAGCAACGGCCGCAGCTCCACACCGCGACCGTGGGCGGCGAGGAGGGACGCGACACCCTCCGCCGGGCCGGAGAGGACCAGCCGGCGGCGTCGCGTCAGCACGGGGGCGTGCACGGCCACGGCGCCGTTGTGCTCCCAGGCGGCACCGCCCGACGACAACGCCTGGGCAGCCCAGCGGACCAACGGGTCGTCACTGGCGTCCTGGACGTCGGCGGTGGTGCGTAAGCGGCGCACTCAGTCCTTCTGCTTGCGGCGCAACAGGGTCCGCTTCGCCAGCGCGTCTTCCAGGCCCTGGTACGCGAGGTCCATCGCCCGGTTGTACTCGCCCTGGGGACGCGGCGGGACGGACTCGTCGGGGCGCGGCGGTGTGGTCATCTGCAGCCAGCGCTCGTTCCAGAGCTGCTCGACCGCGGCCTCCCAGTGCAGCGCGGCGCCCATCCGCACGACCCGCTCGCGATCGCGCACCTCGGCGATCTCGTGCTGGGTCGCCGCGATCCGCTGTGCGAGTTCGGCGCACCGCACCTCGTCCAGCTTGCGCTGGCGAGCAGCCGCGTCCGCGGCGATGGCGATGATCTCCTTGTAGCGCTCGACCGCGGAGATCGCCGGCACCTCGATCACCTCCCCGCTCTGACGCTGTGACGGGACCGGGTCGAACATCGTGGTCATCATCGGGTTCATCACGCTTCTCCTGTGTCGAACGGGATGATCACTTGCGGTCGCGAGTGCTCGAACCGGTCGAAGAACAGGCCTCGCCGTGGTCGCGGCGACCACGCCATCACCTGCTCCGGCCCGAGCGACAGCAGTTCCTTGCCCTGGACGTCGAACGCCACCCAGGCGCCGATGTCGTCGTAGACGCCGGGCGGCAGGCTCGCCTTGAGCCTCGTCACGCCGCGCCACCAGCCCAGCACGTGCGTGCGGTTCTCCGGGCCGTGCTTCAGCACCGTCCGCAGACTGTCCACCCCGGACGTCCGCGTCACCGGATCCTTCTGCTCCAGCAACGTCTGCGCGGCGTCGACGCCGTACAGCACCAGGTAGTGCGGCTTCAGCGGCGCGTCGGCCTGGCCCGTGTTGATCGCCTGCAGCTCGGCGGCGGTCCTGGCCAGCACGTCCTTGATCTCGTTCATGCCGATCACCGAGGCGTCGTGCCCGTCGGAGTTCAGGCGCTTCATCAGGTGCAGCGCCGAGGGCATCGCCTCTTCCACCAGGCAGGCCAGCGTGAACACCGCCTCGTGCGGGTGGTGCTGCCTGCCCAGAGACGCGGCCGCTCCGCCGAGCACGGCGGCCGCGTCCTGGACCACGGAACCGATCACCGCGATGTTGCGGCCCGGCGTGCGGGCGAACCGCACCCGTGCCGCGCTGCCCGCGACGTCGATCACCTGCCCGAGAAGCACGGTAGGCGATGCCTCGCCGGGCCGCAGAACGGAGAAGTCCGGGACGGCGTCGATCAGGGGGATCTTGCTGCCGTCGAACAGGCTCGGTGCCCGTCCGGGTTCGCGGCGCCACAGCTCCGTCTGCAGGAAGTCCATGGTGCCCTTGGACGTCGAGTCCGGGATGCGGCAGATCTCGTTGCCGGGCTTCACACCCGACTCGTGGTTGATCACCGCGTGCCAGCGCGGGAGCTCCACCGCGGCGTCGTTCTGCGGCTCGGCCAGCACCCGGCGCGCCTTGGGCAGCGCGATGCGGACGGTGAACTGCTCGAAGATCGCCGACTTGCCCCAGAAACCCTCGATGCCCGAGACGTCCTGCGACGACAGCACGAGGTGGATGCCCTGCGAACGGCCGCGGCGCGCCACGTCCTCCAGCAGTTGCGTGGCGGCGGCGGTGACCTGGTCGCGTTCGCCGAAGAGGTACTGGAACTCGTCGATCACCGCGACGATCCGCGGCCAGCGGCCGGACGGGTCCTCGGCGCGCAGGTCCTGCAGCTTGGTGACCTCGTGCTGCTTGGCCGCGTCCGCACGCCGGCGCATCTCGTCGGACAGGTACCGCAGCAGCGCCACGCCGAACTCGCGGTCGGTGTTGACGTTCACGCCGACCAGGCGCGCGTGCGGCAGCCACGACGGGTCCTTGCGGCCCGGCGCGAACTGCGCGAACGACACGCCTTCCTTGAAGTCCAGCAGGTAGAGCTCCAGCTCGTCCGGCGAGTACCGCGCGCACAACGAACCGAGCATCGCGTAGAGGAAGTTCGTCTTGCCCGAACCCGAGGGACCACCGATCAACGCGTGCGGCGAGGTGTCGCCGAGCTGCACGCAGACCTGTTCACCGTCGTCGAACCCCACGGGCGCGATGACCCCGGCGGACGAGTTCTCCGTCCACGGCCGGTCCGGCAGCAGGTCGCCGAACGTGCCCATGCGCGACCGCCGTTCCTCGCGCTTCTCCGCGATGGCGGCGCAGGCGCGCGGCACCAGGGTGCGCGGCAGGGCGGGGTCCAGCGTGACCGTCACGTCCTTGCCGGTCATCGTGCAGGTCGCGGAACCACCGCTGCGCAACGACACCGTCTCGACCGGCGAGTTGATCGTGATCGGGATGTCCACGATGAACAGCTGCACGCCGCACGCCAAACCGTTGCGCGCCACGCGTTGCAGCTGCTGCTGGTGTTCTTCCTTCAACGCCTTGCGGTTGCCGAACAGCACGGCGATCCGCCACGGCTCGGTGCGCCGGCCCTCACCGCTGACCGACCGCACCGTCAGGTGGCCGTCGACCAGGACCTTGGTGTGCACCTGGCGGATGTGCTCGGACAGCTCGTCGAGCAGCTCGTGCAACCGCGCCGGGTCGTGCACCGTCAGCAGGTTCGCCCGCGTCAGCGGGTACAGGCCGGGCAACGACCCGGTGAGCTGGCCGACGTCCCACACGTGCACGTGCACGAGCCCCGGCTGGAAGTGCGACAGCACCCGCAGCAACAGCGTCTCCACCAGAGAGTCCGCGAGCTGGCGGGTGTCCGAAGTGGACGAGATGTGCAGGTGCGCCTGGTCCAGCAGCGGCACCGCGACGGGGAACGGGGCGGCTTCCGGCGCCGACGTCACCACGCCGGTGCCGATCCGCCACAGCTCCGGCACGCCCTCGCTGCCGTCGTGCGTGCCGGGGTCACCCAGCCACGACTCGTGCGGCCACGAGGCCGGCCCGGCGGCGACGGAGTTCACCAGTTCGGTGATCTGGTCGGGGCCGGAGGAGGTCCACTCGTGGAACGACTGCCGCCAGTCGTACTCGATCTGGTCGAGCCGCTCCCTGAACTGGGCCATCGAGAGCGGTGCCTGGCGCGGGTTCTTCGTGCGCTTCTCGTCGACCGTGAGGAACGCCGTCACGTCCCTCAGCGCGGGGTCCTGCAACGCCTTGTCGACGCCCATGCCGCGCACGGTGAACTCGAACATGTCCTTGGCGTGCTCGGTGGCGAGCGCCCGGTGCTCGCGCGCCACGGAGCCCAGCGCGGCCGAAACGGCGCGCTGGAACTCCAAGAAGGCGTTCTCGATCCTCGCCCGCCGGTCGTCGCGCCTGCTCATCACAGCTCCACGGTGAGTTGTTGTATGCGCTCCAGGGTTCCCACCATCAGCTCCAGCTGATCGGGGAATCTTTCCTTCGCGCGCACGAACTCCGGTGGAAGCAGCGACTCGTGGTGGTTCTCGCTCGACTCGGCGAGGATGGCGACCGCCTCGTCGAGGCCCTCCTGCGCTGATCGCACGTTGCGGTACGACTCACGCAGGATCTCGCTCGCCTGCTCGAGCGCGGCACGAACCTCGCCGATGGACGCCATCAAAGCCTGCTGTTGATGCCCTCGGCCCCGGAGATGCCGGCGCCGAGGTAGTTCTGCAGCTCGCTCACGCCGGACACGACCTGGGCGAACTGCGCGTTCGTCGTCTCGACGTCCGCCTGCACGGAGCCCTGCGTGACCGATGTCAGCAGCTGCTGCGCGTCCTCGGCGAGCTCAGCCGCCTGCTGGAGGGCCGACTGGCTTTGCGCAGCCTTGTCGATCGCCTGGGCAATTGCGGCACGGACCTCTTCGATGCTGGCCATGTCGGCTCCCGAACCCTCCGGAACACAAGATGGTCTGACGACCACCCTTGGTAGAGATTGTGCCCAGATTTTCACAGTTGAGAGCGAAGATCGGCTAACCGGGTGGATGCCTGAATTCGCTCGAACGGGCCTTGATTTAATGATCAGTTGAGCGCGCGGCTGGCCCCTCGTCCACGGGTGTAGCAACTCTCACACCGACGCCTACAGCCTGTCGTGGATTCATGCCTACCGGCCGGGTGAATCAAGACGGTCTGCTGGGCGAGTTGTCACGCGGAGTGCCTGCCCTGAAAGGGTCATCTCCTGCCCACGCCTCGACCAGTACCCGTTCGGCCCCCGGCACGAGGCCGCTGATCAACTCGGGTTCGTCCAGGACGGTCCACGCCGTCGGCGGCTCGCACGCCACCCGCGGCGTCGGGAAGCCGTCACCCAGTCCGCGCACGAAGGTGCGAACGGCCCGCGCCAGCGCCGCCGAGACGTTGTGGGTGGCCTTCTCCGTGCTCGGCCGCGTGATGACGACGGCCCAGCAGCCGGGCTCCTCGTCGGAGCAGTCACGGGCGTCCACGATCTGGGCGTCGGCACGCTGCAGGAGCGCGTCGCACGCGGCACGCGCCTGGGGCTCGTTCGCCGCCTCGACCACCACGGTGATCAGCAGCACGAGGTCGTCTTGTTCCATGGCAGCAGAGATGGTGTCAGACGACCCGGCGCGCGAACTCCAGCACCTGGGTGACAACCTCTCCGTCAGTCAGCAGGCCCGGCACGACGTGCTCCTCGAACCTGAGCCCGCGGATCCGGTCCGTGCCCGCCCGCGTGGCCGCGATCGGCACTATCTCGTCGTCCGACCCGTGCAGCCACAACGTCGGCAGGTCGCCCAGCGCCGGCCCGAGAGCGACCTCGTCCATCAGGTCGGCGAGTTCGGCGGAAGCGCCGTCCCACATGCCGAGCACCGGTGAGACGAGGACGAGGGCGGCGAGCCCCGAATGCGTTTGCGCGTAACGAATCGCGGCGGGAGCTCCGGTGAAGTGTCCGATCAGGACGACCGGCGCCCCGGCGCCTTCCACCGCTTCCGCGATGTCGTCGACGCGCACGGCCGGAACGCCCGCGGCGCGCAGCGACAAGGCGATGCGCTCGCCGTGCGGGAGCACGGCGAGCCATCCGGGTTCGTGCATCTAGGAAGCGTAGAAGGCGCTGATCTCGATCCGGCCACCGGAACAGACGGGGCCAAGGGTCCACGGCACGCTGAGCGGCGCCGTCTCGTTCGGCGGGATCGCCGCCACCTTCGACGGCTCCGGCTGGCAGGCGCCCTCCACCGGCTCACCGCCCGCGGGCACGACGCTCCAGTGCAGGTTCGCCGAGGCCTTCGCGCCGGGCGCGAGGGTCAGGGTGGCGGGACCGGGGTCGGCCTTGCGCTCCAGCTTGGTCGGCACCGCGCCGGAGCCGTTCTCCAGCTGGAAACCGCTGTAGCCGTTCAACGTGCACGGCGCGCTTCCGGTGTTCGTCACCACGAACTTGCCGTACCTGTTGCCCGCGCCGGCGTCCGTGGGGGTGATCTCGCCCTTCAACGTGGCCGGGCCGCAGCGCGCGACACCACCGGCGGCCGCGCCGGGGTTGTCCGTCGCGGGAGCGGACGAGCTGGACGAAGCGGTCGACGAGGGCGTCGACGGGGCCGTCGGCAGCGTTTGCGACGCGTTGTCCGGTGTTCTCGTCCCGCAAGCCGTAACGGAAGCGAGCACCAGCAGTCCGCAAGCGATCAACCGTCGAGTCATGGGTGCACCTCCTACCACCGAGGATGTTCCCAACTGACGAGTCGCTCATGCACCGTGCCGGAAATTCACCGTATCTGGTGGACGTCCCATCCGTCCGGAAGCTCCGCCATGCCCTCCAGGGCCGCGGTCCAGATGTAGGTCCAGGCGATCCGGCCGTCGGGCAGCACGACGCGCACGCGGCGGTAGTCGCCGCCCTCGTACTCGTCGAGCAGCGGCAGGGCGTCCTCGGGCGAGCGGAGCCGCAGCACGAAGCCGGGCACGCCGAGCCCGGCGCCGGGACGCAGCGCGGGGTAACCCAGGCCCGTGTCGAACAACGTGCCGGGCAGGTGGGTCTCCTCGGACTCCACGACGTGCGGCTCCATCAGGTGCCAAGCGCTTGCGCCCGGCTGGAGCGTGCCGTAGACGAACAGCAGCTCGGGCCAGTCGTCCGCGGACGGCTCGCCGTGGACCTCGGTCACGTCCAGTCCATCGCTCATCGCAGGCCTCTCGCCCAGCACCCGAGCGCCTCGCTGCGAGACGTCCGCGCACCGGACCATGCGGCCGTTGAAGAGCACGGGCATCCGCTTCTTGGACCCCGCCGTGTACGCCAGAACGCTGTCGATGACGCCACCGTTGTAGAGCACCACACGGCCCGTGTGCACACGTACGAGCCGATAGCGCAGCCCGCGTCCCTCGCACCGGTCCAGCACGCGGAGCTGCTCGGGCGTGGCGAACCAGATGGAGTGCTCCTCGGTGACGCCGGGTGCGCCCGCGAGGGTCGCCGGCCGCTGCCCGTCGCGCATCCGCAGGCCCGCGGCCCAGACAGCAGAAAGGCCCTCGCACCGTGCGCGGAGCACGACAGCGGGGCCTTCGAGACCGAGCTCCTCGCGGAGCCAGGTGAGCTTGCTCGGATTGGCGTTGGAGCCGTAGCCGAGCACCGGCATCCGGCCCGCCAGGGGAGGCTCACCGTGGTTCGCGAGCCATTGGTCTAGATCGATGTTCTCCGGCTCAACACGCCATCCCGACTCCATCGTGAGGTCCGGTCGCACTGGCCAGCCTGTTTCGTCCACGTGAACGAAACAGTGGTCTGGACGAGTGCCCGGATAGGGCTCCGCCGGATGGCTTTCGTCGGTGAACGGTTGGGCCATTGGTCCATTGTGCCAGTCCAAGGCTGTGAATGGCGCCCCCTAATCGTGACCCATCCGATCTCCAGCCCGAGATACAGGCGTCGGAGTGACCACCTTCACTGCGCAATCGGGTGACTGACCCGATGTCTGGTCGATTCCGCTCCGGCGGACCTCAGGAGAAGTCATAGCGCGCCTGCGCTTGGGCGACCTCGGGCTGGTTGTCCGCGATCCACGACGCCAGTGCCACGAGGTGCCCGGCCGCCCCCTTTCCGAGGGGCGTCAGCCAGTACTCGACGTGCGGCGGGATCACCGGGTAGACCTCCCGGTGCACGAACCCGTCCCGTTCCAGCGTCCGCAGCGTCTGCGTGAGCATCTTCTCGCTGGCCGGCTCCAGCTCGCGCCGCAACTCGCTGAACCGCCACGCCTCCCCGTTCGACAGCGCCTGCAGGACCAGCACGCCCCACCGGCTTGTGACGTGCTCCATGATCGCTCGCTCGGGACACATCGTGACCTGCATGCTCACCTCCGCGTAAGTACCCCACTCTCAAGTGGGTACTTACGAAAGGTTAGCGCTTTCTCCACTATGGGTGCATGACGATCCTCATCACCGGTGCCACCGGCCAGCTCGGCAGCGCAGTCGTCCGCCACGTCCTCGCCCGCACGGACGAACAGGTCGTCGTGTCGGTCAGGGACCCGAAGAAGTTCACCACCGAGGGCGTCGAGGTCCGCCAGGGCGACTTCGACCAGCCCGGGACCCTGAACTTCCAGGGCGCGGACAAGCTCCTGATCGTGTCCGCCGAGGCCCCCGACGCCGCCGCCCGGATCCAGCAGCACGAGAACGCCATCGCCAAGGCCGTGGAGCACGGCGTGGGCCACATCTTCTACACGAGCATCACCGACGCCGACACCTCCACCGTCGGCGTGGCCGTCGTGCACAAGGCCACCGAGGAGGCCATCCGCGCCACCGGCATCCCGTTCACCTTCCTGCGCAACGGCATGTACCACGAGAACTACCTCGGCGTGCTCGCCGGCGACACCGTCGCGATCTCCACCAAGGACGGCCGGGTCGCGAGCGCCGCCCGTGACGACTTCGCCCAGGCGGCCGCCGTCGCCCTCACCACCCCGGGCCACGAGAACGCCGTCTACGAACTCACCGGCTCGACCACCTGGTCGTTCCCGGAGCTGGCCGGGGACCGGTACCAGGACGTCTCCGACGAGGACCTGGTCGCGGCCGGCGTCCCGGCGATCTTCGTGGACTTCTTCAAGGCGATCCGCGAGGGCGTGTTCGCCGAGGTCCGCCCGGACCTCGAGAAGCTGCTCGGCCGTCCGTCGACGCCCATCAAGGTCGGCTGAGGGGACGCGCGGGGCTCAGGTGAACTCGGGATGCGCCTCCGGATGCGCATCCCACCACTTCCGGTACTCCGGGTTGCGGTCCAGCACGGACCGGTAGGCCTCGGCCGCGCAGGCGAACACCTCGTGCGCCCGCCCGGCCGCCGGCGAATCCCGCCGGGTGGCCACGAAGATGTCCGTCATCAACGGCATCCCCCGCAACCGCCGGATCACGATCCCCTCGCCGGTCCGCGACGGCGCGGCGGCGAACGAGACGCACCCGCCCGCCACCAGCCCGCGAGCCATGCTCGCCTCCCCGGTGTGGTGCGTGAGCCGCGGCACGAACCCGGCGTCCGCGCACACCTGGAACATCTGCGTCCGGCTCCCGATGTGCTGCTTGGGCGGCGTGACCCAGTCCCGGTCGGCCAACTGGGCCAGGTCGACCTCCTCGAGCCCGGCCAGCGGGTCCGTCTCCGACAACGCCACGAAGGCCGGTTCGGTCACGAGCTTGCGCAGCTCGATGCCGGCCAGGTCCCGCGCGTGCATGCCGTCGAAGAACTCGAACAACGCCACGTGGACCTGCCCGCCCTCCAGCATGTCCACGATCTCGGCGGACGACGGCCGGACCTCCGCCCGCACGTCGGCGTTGAGCCCGCGCAGCCCCTCCACGAGCCGCGCGAAGTACAGGATCGGGATGCACCCGAAGATGAGCGGCCCGCGCCGGTCCGCGGCCGGCGTCGTGCTCATCAGCTGCGCCATCTCGTCCAGCACGAGACGTGCGGTCCCCAGCACGCGGCGGCCCAGGTCCGTTGGGACGCAACCGTTGCGCGTCCGGTCGAACAGCTGGCCGCCGACCAGTCTCTCCACCGTGCGCAGCTGGGCCGACAGGGCGGGTTGGGTGAGTCCGAGCCGCGTCGCGGCCCTGGTGACGCTGCCTTCCTCGGCGATCGTTCGAACCGCGCGGAGGTGGCGTAGCTCCAGCTCGGGCATAAAGACCTTCTATCCCCGTTCTGAATGCGCCGCCACCCTTCGATCGGGGCATAGTGACTTCGATCGATCTTCCGGCCCGGCGCTTTGCGGCAGCGCACAGGGGTCCGGCGCGGGAGGGTGCGCACCCCTCGTTCGACGCTGCTGCCGTGGTACACCCTGCGCACTGCGGCAGCAGCGTCGAGCACAACTCAGGAAATGACGACGGCGGCACCGGTCACGGTGACCCGCCGGTCCTCGCGGGTGGCGTCGACCTCCAGCCGTGACGGCCGCCCCATGTCCTCGCCCTGCAGGATCACGAACCGCTGCGGCCCTTCGAGATCACGCAGGTAGCCGCCGAACGCGGCCGCCGCGGCACCGGTGGCCGCGTCCTCCACGACCCCGCCGACCGGGAACGGGTCCCGCGCGTGCACGACGTCCGCCGACTCGCGCCAGTACAGGTGCACCGTCGTCAGGTCGTGCTCCAGCATCAGGTCCCGCAACGCGTCGAAGTCGTACTCCAGGGCAGCGAGCTGCGCGCGGTCCTTCATCGGGACCAGCAGGTGCCGTGCGCCGCCGAACCCGATGTGCACCGGCGCGTCCCCGATCTCCGCGTACCCCAACGCCTTGAGGGCCGCGGAGACCAGCGCGGGGTCGGCGACGGCGGACGAGGTCGGCACGCTGGTCAGCGATGCCGTGCCGCCGGAGGTCTGCACCGCCACCTCGCCGGCCGGGGTGAAGAAGGTCAGCGGCCCGTCCCCGATCCGCTCGGCCAGCGCGACGCCCGTGGCGATGGTGGCGTGCCCGCAGAACGGCACCTCCGCCTTGGGGCTGAAGTACCGGACGTCGAACGCCCGTTCCTCGGCCCGCGGCACCACGAACGCCGTCTCCGAGTACCCGACGCGCGCGGCGATCGCGAGCATCTCCTCGTCGGTCAGGTCGCTCGCGTCGAGCACCACCCCGGCCGGGTTGCCGCCCGCCGGGTCCTCCGTGAACGCGCTGTAGCGCAAAACCCCCGTGTCGCTCATGCCACGCTGCAACGCGTAATGGTGCTCGAGTCTTCCGCCCCGGTACCTGCTGGTGAAGTACGTCAGTCCGGCCTTCTCGAGCACGCGCCCGGACGCGGTGTTGTCCGCCTGGTGCGCCGCGACGACCCGGTCGGCGATGGCGAGCGCCTTGTCCCGCAGTTCGGTGGCGACGACCGTGGCGATCCCGCGGCCCCACCACGCCGGGTCGATCCAGTAGCCGATCTCGATCTGCCCCAGGTCGCCGTCGAGCATCTGCCCCAGCCCGACGCCGACGCCGTCCTCGACCACCAGGTGCAGGCCGAAACCGTGGTCCTCCCAGTGCTTCAGCGCCTGCTCGTGGCGTTCGGTCACGTAGTCCGGCGTCCAGGGCATGCCGTTGCCGACGTGTGCCGTCATCCGGGGATCGGACGCCCACCGCAGCATGTAGCCGAAGTGGTCAGGCTCCCACCGCACGAGTTCCATGGGCCCCATCGTGCCTCAGCCGAACTGGGCGAGTAGCCCCTCGCACGTGCGCACCACGATCTGGGCGGCCTTCCGGTGGTCGTGCGACGCGTGCACGTCCGCGGCCTGCGCCTGCCACCGCACCAGCGCGTCGAGCAACGCCTCGCGCAGCTCACGGCCGTCGGCCTCGTACTCGAACCCGAGCCGCGCCGCCGGGGCCACGCCCTCGGCGCCGACGAGCCGCAACGCCTCGGTCTGCAGCTCGGCGGGCAGTTTCGTGCGTCCCGACTGCAGTGCGGCGATCAGCCGGAGCTCGCGGAAGTCGTGCGCGGAGGCGACGACCCGTTCGAGGTCGGCCACCAGCTTGCGGGCGTTCTGCCGCGGCTCCATCCGGAACAGCACGTCGAGCGCCAGCAACGCCGACCGCGCCTTGAGCACCTCACGCCGTTCGGTGAAGTGCACGGCGATCGAGTCGCGCAGCTCGCCGAGCCCGCTGCGCTGCACCAGTTGCCCGGTCAGCTTCACCTGCGAGTCGAAGCCCTGGCGGATCAACGCGGTGATCAGCCGCACGCCGAAGATCCCGAAGCGTTCCAGCAACGCCTGCCGCACAACGGGTTCCATCGTCAGCGGGAACTGGTCGCCGGCGAACCGGTCCGCCGACAGCAGGTGGTCCTCGAGCTCCTCCCGCCCCAGCGACGACAGCAGCCGCAGCGCCGCGAACTCGTCCTCCCGCAACGTCCTCGCCGCCACCGCCAGCAACCCCGCGACCGAGACCACGTTCTGGCACAACGGTTGCACGGCCGGGTCGCGGCGGTAGCGGCGCGCGATCTGCTTGGCCGACGACAGCGCGTCGATCCGCCCGGCTCCGATCTCGTCGGCGCGCGCGAGCACCGCGACCGTGTGGACCGCGGCACTCCGCGCGATGGGATGGTCGTTGGCGGACTGCAGGAACTTCAGGTCCTCGTCCTGCACGTGCCGCATCAGGTACACCAACGCGTCCGCGTCCCCGAGCACCTGCTCCGGTGTCGCCTCGGACGGGGTGTCGATCAGCACGACGTCGCGCAGCGTCCGCGCCGGCCAGTCCACGACGACCCGGTCGGCGCGGTCGAACTGGCCCGCCTCGACGTGGTGGCGGTGGCCGCGCCTGCCGAGCGCGAGCTCGTGCGGACGTCCGGGACCGGTGAACACGTGCGCACGGGGCTCGGCACCGCCGCGGTACCAGACGAACGAGGCCTGCGGCGTGAACTCGTCGCCGATCAGCGCGTTGACCACGGTGGACTTGCCGATCCGCGACCGGCCGGCCACCGCGATCCGCACGGGTTCGGTGTAGCGCTCGGCGTGCGAGCGCAGCCAGGCCGTGGCGCGGGGGCTGTCGCGGTAGACCCCCATCGCCTCCTGCAGCATCGACCAGACGACGCGGTCCAAGGTCACGCGGTGAGCTCCATCGCGGGACCCCCGAGCGCCTGAACCCTCTTGTAGAGCGTGACGAGCTTGTCCAGCTCCTTGCGGCCCTCCCGCATCCTGCGCTCGCGGTCGGTCTGGTCGTCCTGCACCGCGCGCTTGGCGCTGCGGGCCGACTCCAGCAACGTCTCCTGCAGCTCCTCGGCGAGGGTGCTGAAGTGGTTGCGCAGCGAGCGCTGGATGTGCCGCCCGGAGTCGCGGACGTCCTTGGAGAACTTCATGAAGAAGTCGTCGACGTGCCGCTGCGCGGCGGCCTTCGCGGCGGCCTGGCGGCGCTTCAGCCGCTGGTCCGACTCGTCCAGGATGGACTTCCCGCCGAACAGCGCGCCAGCGCCGAGCGAGATCACGTTGATCAGCGGCATGCCCGCCAGCGACGTGACCAGACCGAACATCAGCACACCGCCGTAGGAGCCGCGCAGACCCGTGAAGAGCTTCTGCGGCACGGAGAACGGCTCGATCTTCGGCTTCTCCAGCTTGCTCGCGGGCTCCAGCAGGTCGTCCGGCAGCACCGAGCCGGGGATCAGGTCCTCGCGGTAGACGGGGAAGTTCCGCGCGACCTTCGCGGCGACCCACTCCGCGCGTTCCATGAGCCAGGCGAAGTTCGTGGTGGCGGCCTCGTTGAGGTTGTCCTCGAGCCACTGCTCGAACTTGTCCCAGCCGATCGCGGGATCGGCCTCGTCGTAGGTCTTGTCGACCTCGCGCAGGATCTTGCGCGTGCGGTCGCGCAGGTCGTACTCGACGTCGGAGATCAGGTCGGCCATCTCGTCGTTCAGCACGTTCTGCCAGCGCGCGGACCGGCGCCGCAACTCGTCGACGCGCCGCTGGGCCTCCTGCAGCGTCGAGATCGTGGCGACGGTGCGGGACGAGTCGTGGGCCGTCAGCTCCTCGCGCAACGGCGTGACGAGCTGCGTGAGCGCACTGGACGCCACGACGGCCACGGCGCGGCGGGCCAGCAGGTCTGCGCTCGCCACGATGTCGCTCTGCACGCACGACACCAGCTCGGGGAAGCCGGACTCGGTGTTGAGGCGCTGGTCGCCGGTCTTCGCGGCGCGCAGTCGCAGCGCGCTCGACACGGGGATGAGCTTCGCGCGGACGCCGGCCCTGGCCAGCAGCACCCGGTTGCGCTCCACGACGCTGCGCCAGCTCGGCACGAGGTCGATCTTGGTGACGACCACCGTGACGTTCGGGCAGGCCTCCATGACCTTCTTGAGCAGCGTCATCTCCGCCGCGGTCAGCTCGCCGGTCGCGTCGGACACCAGCAGCACGGCGTCCGCCTGCATCAGCGTCGCGAAGGTGCTGGCGGTGTGCGCGGAGCGGGTGTCGCCGACGCCGGGCGTGTCGATCAGGACGAGCCCGCTGTCGAGCAGCGCGCGCGGGATGCCGATCTCGGCGCGCACGACGTGCTGGGCGGCGGCCTGTTTCGTCACCTGGTCGATCGGCACGGCGATGCGCTCGGTCGGGGTGTGGAAGATCGACCCGCCCGCGGACGCGTTGCGGACCAGCGCCGCCGACGGCGTGTCGGCGTGCTGGACGAAGGTCGGCACGGTCGTCGTGATGTCGTCGCCCACCGCGCACACGGGGGCGTTGAGCAACGCGTTGACGAGCTGACTCTTGCCTTGTTTGGACTCGCCGACGACGAGAACGCGCAACTTGGGGTCCAGTTGCTGTGCCCGCTTCTCCCGCAGCCGGGCCTCCAGGTCGGGCCTCCGGTGCGTGACGCAGGCCCCGATCGTCTCGTCGAGCACGTCGAGCCAGGGCGGTGCCATCACCTGACTCATAGTGCCGTGTTCACCCCCTTGGGTGAAAGCCTCGAATGCGATAGCGGGTTTGTTCGGGCTGGTGGGCCTGTTCGGGAGGACCGTGACGTTGCTCACCAGATGAGACGTGAACCGCTTTGATCTTTTTGTCAGCCGAGACGACGAACCGGCCCTGTCCGCGAAAGACAGGGCCGGTCCGCGTGGGGAGGGTGGCTCAGCCGAGCAGGCCCAGGTCCAGGTCGCCGACGACCGGGACGTTGTGGGTCACGTCGGTGACGGTGCCCAGCACGTTGCCGACGCCCGCGTCGCCGACCAGGCCGGTCGCGGTGCCGGTCGCCGTGCCGACGACACCGGTGACGGTGTTGTGCACGTCCGCGACGGTCTCGGTGGAGTGCACCGCGACGTTGCCGGTGGACAGGGTGTCGATGCCGCCGGCGTGCAGGCCGCCCAGGAGGACGTCGCTGCCGCCGAGCACGCCCAGGGCGTCGTGGGCGAGACCGGTCACGCCGGTCAGCTCGCCGAGCACGCCGTCCACGGCCGGAACGGTCGAGGTGACGCCCTCGAGCGGCGCGTCGACGGTCGCGGTGGCCGTGTCGGCCACGTCGAGGACGGTGCCGGTCAGCGGGGACGTGGTCTGGTCGAGCACCGAGGTCACGTCGCCGACGACGGAGAAGTCGCCGCCCAGGCCGAGGCCGGCCGAGGTGATGTCACCCAGGGTGTTGTTGCCGATCAGGAGGTTGAGACCGTCCGCATCGGCGGCGAGCACACCCGCGGAGGAGGTGTGGAGGTCGCTGAGGCTCACACCCGACGAGGTCAGCTGAGACGCGACGGCCTGCAGCTGGCTGATGGCGCCGAGCGGGCCTTCGGCGAGCAGGTCGTCGGCCGGCAGGTTCAGGTCGAGGCTCTCGATGGTGGGCAGACCGTCGACAGCGGGGACCAGGTCGAGCACCAGCGGGATGACTTCCTGCACGTCGACTGCCGTGATGTCGGCCAGCCCGGCCTGCTCCAGGGTGCCCTGGGCGTCGTTCGCGAACGCGGTCTTCAGGGCGGGGTCGCTCAGGAGGCTGAGGACGAAGTCGTGGAGCGTCGTGGGCTGGATCATCGAAGGAACTCCTGTTGTGGCACGTAGCTAGGTCGGGGTGTGCGGCTCGAAAGCTATGAGAGCGGGGCGTCTACCTGCATCGGGGATCACTCCCAGTGAATCCCCGTTCCCCAATGGGGTGACGTTCGTTGACCCCCTAGGGGATTAGGGGCCTCGCTTGAGCGTCTCTCATTCACCCGTGTAGGTAGTGCTCGCTGCTGCGAACAGGTGAGGTAGGGACTTGGCGTACGTACTCGGAGTCGATGTCGGGACCACCCGGACGACGGCTGCCGTGTGCCGCCTCGACGGTGCCCGGGATGCCGAGATCGCCCTGGTCGTGCCGTCGCTGCTGCAGCTCACGGATGCCGGCACGTTCTCGGTCGGCGACCGTGGCGCACCCGGCTGGACGGCCTCCGGTTTCGCCCGGCGGGTCGGCGACGCGGTGCCGTTCTCGCTGGGCCCGGAGATGTGCCCGGCCGAGGAGCTCACCGCGCTGCTCGTGATGTGGGTCGTCGGCGAGGTGGTCGCCCGGGAGGGTGAGAAGCCCCGTCATCTGGCGGTGAGTCACCCTGCCGGGTGGGGCCCCTATCGCCGAGGGCAGCTCTACGCGGCGTTGCGGGCCGTCGGCCTGCACGACGTGACGCTCGTTCCCGAGCCGTTGGCGGCCGCCGAGAACCACGCCGTGCGCGCACGGGTGGTGCCGGAGGCGACGTTGGCGGTGTTCTCGCTGGGCAGCCACGCGTTCTCCGCGTCGGTCGTCCGCCGCGCGCAGAACCGGACGTTCGAGCTGGTCAACCACGTCGAAGGCGTCGACCACCACACCGGCGCCGACTTCGACGACCTGCTGCTCGGCCTGGTGCGCGGGCGGCTCGGCAAGGACGGCCGGGTTTCGGCCGCCGAGTGCGAGGCGGCGAAGCGCGCGTTCGGCCCGTCCGTGGTGGTCAGCGGCGTGGAGATCACGCGCGACGAGTTCGTCGACGAGGTCCGCCCGTCCGTCGACCACCTGGTCGGCACTTTCGTCCGGGCGCTCGGACCGGCGCAGCCCGACGCCGTGCTGCTCGTCGGCGGCGGCTGCCGGCTGACCGTGATCGGCGACGCGCTGTCGTCGTCGGTCGACTGCCGCGTGCTGGCCGAGGCCGCCCCCGAGCACTCGGTCGCCAAGGGCCTCGCCGTCGCCGCGCGCCTGGTCCTGCTGGGTCCCGAGGTCGAGCCCGAACCGCTCGAGACCTCGGTCCTGGTGCACACCCGCGAAGCGTCGTTGCGCTTCCCCGTCGGCGAGGTCCCGAACCCCGACGACGACGAGTTCTCCGCGCCACCGCCCCGCCCCCCGGTGGACGTGTCCCCGCTGGAACTGCCGCCGAGGCGGGTGAAGCGCGTCACGAGCGCGCTCAAACCCGCCGGACGCCGCGCCGGTTCCGGCTCCCGATCCCGAGACGATGATGAGGACGGCCGTTGAGCGTGACCACGCGAGACAGGTTGGTGCTGGACGCCCCCGTGCGGGGTGTCCTCGACCGGATCAACGACGCCGACGCCGGCACCCGCCTGCGCGTCGTCGTCGCGGCACCTGGTGGTTACGGCAAGACAGCGCTGCTTTCGGAGATCACCAACACCGCTGTGCGCGTGGTGGACGACGCGCACCTGCTGGACGATGCTTCGTTGCGCGCCCTTGCCGCGGAACCGCTTCTGGTGCTTGCCCACCGCCCCTGGCCACGCCGCGCGGCGCTGGCCGAACTGACCCACGGCGCCGTCGTCGTGCCGTTGGCGCCCCTGACCCGTGACCAGGTCCGCGAGCTGCTGAACGCCGGTAAGCCCGTCGCGGACTTCGTGTACGCGCAAACCCTTGGCGTGCCGCGGTTCGTGGAACGCCTCGGCGCCACGTCCGAGGTCTCCGCCGACGCGCTGGCCGCGTTCCGCGCCGAGCTCGACTGGCTCGACCCGGACCTGCAGAAGTTCCTGATCGCCGCCGAAGCCGGCGCGGGCCAGCGGCTCGATCTGCTGTCCGCGTTGCTGGACAAGGACTTCGACGAGGTCAGCGACATCATCGAGGCCGCCCGCGCCACCGGCATGCTCGCCGAGGACGGCACCCTGCTGCCGCTGGCCCTGCGCGCCGTCGGATCCCTGACCCGCACCGAACGCCGCATCGCCGTGCGCCAGAAACTCGCCCAGCTGCAACTGGACCGCGGCGGCCCCGTGCTCGACCTCGTCCGCCCCCTGCTGGACACCGGCATCGGCGGCCCGGTGTTCGTCGCGGCCGCCCGCGAGGCCCTGTCGTCGGACCCCGCCCTGGCAGCAGGCCTGTTCAAGGCCTCCACCGGCGGCGGAACCCCGTCCGCCGAAACCGCCGCCTCCTGGGCCACGGCCTCGGCGATGGCAGGAGACCTGGACGGCGCACTGCGCCTCGCGGACCTGGTCATCAGCGCCCCGGACTCACCCCACCGCAGAACCGCGGCCGAGGTGGCGGCCGTCGCCCTGGCCCACCGCGGCCAGCTGGCCCGCAGCACCGAACTCTTCCGCTGGGCGGCCACCCCCTACGCCGCCGCCTTCGCCGGCATCGGCCTGATCGGCACCGGCCACCTGTTCGAGGAGACGCCCCCGCAACCCCCGACGATGCTGGGCGGCGCGGCATCGCTGATGCTGCAGGGCGTCCGCCAGTCGGTGGCGGGAGCGGAAACAGCCGCACTGTCCACTTTGGTCAGAGCATCCTCGATGCTCGAACCCGCCGGCGGAGCCGTGCTGCTGCCGGACAGCCCAGCCGCCCTGGCAGCCCTCGTGGCCCTGCACTGCGGCGAGCCGAACGTGGCCGAGTCCGTGCTCGACCGGGCCGTCGAGAACGGCACCGGCGGAGTGCTGATGTCCGTCCGCCACCGCCTGTTGCAGGCCTGGCTGCACATGCTGCGCGGCAACCTGGCCGTGGCCCGCGAGACCCTGCTGTCCGTCCGGGGCGCTTTCGAACCCCGTGACTGGATCTTCGCGGTGGCCCTGGAAGTGGGCGTCGCCCGGCGCAACTCCGACCTGGCCACGTTGCGCCGCACCTGGGAACAGGCCTGCGAGGCAGTGCTGCGGCACCCCGTGGACCTGTTCAGCCTGCTGCCGCTGGGCGAGTTCGCCGCCGCGGCGGCCCGGCTGCGCGACCAGGAGCGGCTGGCGCCGCACCTCGCGCAGGCCTCCGCTCTGCTGCGCTCCCTGGGGAACCCGCCGTTGTGGGCCGCGCAGATCCACTGGGGGTTGCTGCACGCGGCGATCATCGACGAGAACTCCGCTGCTGCGGAGGAACACGCGGCCGCTTTGGCTGCCTGCCGGGATTCCAGCCGGTATTGCCTGATCCTGTCCGGTGCCGCTGAGTGCTGGCTGGACGTCGTCGCCGGGAAGGTCGACGCGGATCGGGTAGAGGAAGCTGCCCGCAGTCTGCATGCGGTCGGGCTGTGGTGGGACGCCTCGCGGTTGGCCGGGCAGGCTGCTATTCGGACGTCTGACCGGCAGGCGATGGTGCGGTTGCTGGACTGTGCTCGGTTGTTGCAGGGGCGGCCGGTTTCTGCTCGGCGGGCTTCTGAGGCCGCGGATGTCGTTCCTGTCGCTGAGGATGCCGGGAAGTTGAGTGATCGGGAGCGGGAGGTGGCTCAGTTGGTGTTGGAGGGGATGACCTATCGGCAGGTGGGGGATCGGTTGTTCATCTCCGCCAAGACCGTTGAGCACCACATGGCTCGGATGAGGCAACGGTTGGGGTCCACGTCGCGGTCGGATCTGCTGGGGCAGTTGCGGCACATCTTGGGAGCCTGATCGCTGCTTTCGCGGCACGCCTGTTGTTCGGAGCGGCTGCGCGTTGCCTGGTTCGGTCGCGGTGGCGATGGGACCCCTCCGCCGGTTCCTCCTCGCCGAGGACGCCCCACCTCGCTGTCCCGCCCTGCCCGCCCCACCCCGCCCTGCCGTCACCCACCGCCGTTCACCGTTGCCAAACCTCCGTTGGTCGCCTCTGCCCCGATCGTGGGTCGAGGGTTGCGCCGCGTCGTGAGAAAATTGGTCCGATTGAGCGAGTAAAGGGTGTAACACTCAGACATCGCTATACCCCCGTTGGGGGGAACGGCCCCGCGCAATGGGACGGTGTGGATTGCTGGCGGTAGGCTTCCGCACCGTTGCTCGCCGAGCAGGTCAGGTGGAACGGATTGCCGAGCCAGGACGACGCGAGACCGTCACGCCCTCTGGGACGTGACGAGCTGGCGCGCGACTGGGCGATCAAGGTCAGTCGGACCGCGTACGTACCGTTCTCCGCGGCCAAGCTGATCGAAGAGTTGCACGAGCTGCTCAACGTGGTGGCCGAGGCGCTGGTCGAGGAGCCCGACGTCGCCTCGCGGGTGGGGACTCGGCTGGTGGAGATCCACTGCGTGGGCGCGGACAGTCTGCGGGTGTCGCTCGACTTCCTTGCGCGTTTCGTCGCTCGGGAGGGGGCGGATGCCGAGCGGGCCGCGTTGGTGATCGGGGCCGTGTCGGCTGCTTATACCGCCGCGATTCAGGCATTCGTGCTGGAGCAGCAGGAGAGTGTCAGCCAGGCCCTGTTGCGGGCCAATCGGGCTGTGCAGCTGGATTTGCAGGCCAGCGAGGAGCGGTTCGAGGACATTTTCACGCACTCGTCGACCGGAATTGCGATGGTCGGCCTCGACGGGTCGCTGGAACGGGCCAACGAGGCCTTGTGCACCATCCTGCGGCGCGAGGACATCGCGGGGATGACGCTCACCGATTTGATCGCGCCCGCGGATCTGCCGCTCGTCAACGACGCGCTGATGAGTCTGCGGTACGGGCGGATGCGGCGCGTCGAGGAACGGCCCCGGCTCATCGATCGGGATGGCGAGCACTTCCGGGTGTTGATGGCGGCCACCATGCAGAAGGACGCCGAGGACAACCCGCGGCACTTCGTGTTGATGATCGACGACGACAGCCAGCTCACGTTGCTGGGTGGGCGGTTGCAGTACCAGTCGTTGCACGACGCGTTGACCGGGCTGCCGAACCGGCAGTACCTCACGACGCGCCTGGAGTCGTTGCTGCACAGCGACATCGAGTTCGGCGTGACGCTGTACCACCTGGACCTCGACGCCTTCGCGGTGATCACGGACGGGCTGGGGCGCGAGGTCGGCGACAAGGTGTTGAAGCTCGTGGCGGAGCGGTTGAGTTCCGTGTTCTCCGCCGAGAAGGCGATGGTCGCGCGGCTCGAGGGTGACGAGTTCGCCGTGCTGGTCGAGAACGGGCCCGAGACGCCGGACGTCGACACGACGATCCGGACGATCGAGCACGAACTGGCCGAGCCCGTCTACTTCGGGGAGCACGGGGTGGCGGTGTCGGCGACGATCGGGGTGTTGCCGCGGCTGCACCCCGGTGATCATCCCGCCGAGGTCTTACGGGCCTCGGACATGACGTTGCGGCGTGCCCAGCGCATCGGGCGGCGGCAGTGGGGGCTGCACGACGCCACGCAGGACAAGCGGGAGCAGGAGGAGTTCGCTCTCGCCGCGGTCATGCCCGGTGCCTGGGAGAGCGGCGAGATCGACGTCGTGTTCAACCCCGTCATGAAGCTCGACGGGACGGGGCGGATCTGTGTCGAGGCCGAGCTCAACTGGCGGCACCGCGACGTCGGGCTCATCCCGAACGAGAAGTGCGTGGCCATGGCCGAGCACACCGGGCTGATGCTGCCGCTCGGCGAGTGGATGTTGCGGACGGCCGCGGAGACCGCGTGCCTGCACGAGGAGAGGCTCGCCGTCTGCCTGACCGAGAGCATGGCGAACAGCCCGGACCTGGTGCGGGACGTCCGGCGCGTGCTCGCGGACACCGGGCTGCAGGCCGGGCGGTTGCTGCTCGGGTTCCCCGTCCACGTGCTCGCGGCGGAGGACAGCGAGGCCGCCGACAACCTGATCCTGTTGTCGGACATGGGAATCCACATCGGCGCCCGCGACTTCCAGGGCTCCACCGCGGAGATCGAACTGGTGCGGTCGCTCGGCGTCACGGCCGTGCGGGTGAAGGGGCGTTGCCAGAAGCCGGACGAGCTGGTGTCGCACGTGCTCAGCGACCTCATCGGGTTCGTGCACGAGGCCGGTGGGCTCGTCGTGGTCGACGCGATCGAGGACGCCGAGCAGCGCGACTGGTGGACGGCACTCGGCGCCGACGCCGGGGTCGGGCCGGTGTTCTGCGTGAAGCCGACTACGGAGTGGCCCGACGCGGGTTGAGGTGCACGAGGATCAACGCGAAGCCCGCGATGGTCACCATGCGCAGGGCGGCGCTGATGCCGTTCCAGTCCTTCGACTGCCACATCGCGAACCACTCGCCGCCGATGGTGATGAAGCCACCGAGGAACAGCGCCACGACCATCAGCAGACCGGCGGACGCGAACCTGCGCGCGCTGTCCTCCTTGTCGCGGAGGTAGGCGATGGTGCCCGCGGTCAGCAGGACGGCGGAGACCGCCTCCCACGCGATGATCGCGACGTAAACGATCGTGACGACGGCCGGGCTCGTGATCGCCCGCCACTTCAGGCCTTCGCCGAACGTCGTGTCCATCGCCAGGACGTGCCGCACGAACGCCTCGTTCGTGCCGTAGTCCGTGACGTTGCCGAGCACCACGAGAATCATGTTGAGGGCGATGAACCCCACGGTCACCGCGACGACCGCGCGCAAGCTGCCGACCCGAGCAAGAAGACCCATGGAGCGGACAGTAATCGATGGAGTGCTGTCGGTGAGGCGGTTCAACAAGGGGAGTGGAACTCGACCTGCGGAAGGCGCGTCCGCCACACCTCCTCCGTGAGCGCACCGCGCGTCGTGGCGCAGATGCGCTCGGCCTCGTGGGAGACGTCGACGTCCCACACGCGCAACAGACCGTCGCCCGCGCCCGACAGCACCAGCGCCCGGCTGCCCGGCCGGAACTGGACGCCCGGCTCCGCGCCGGACGCGAGCGCCATCGGCGTGCCCAGCGCCTTCGCCTCGGCGGGATTGCTCATGTCCCACAGGCGAAGCGTTTTGTCCGCGCTGCCGCTCACCAGCATCCTGCCGTCCGGTGTCACCGCCAGCGAACTGACCTGCTGGGTGTGGCCGGTGAGAACGCTGAGCGCCTGCGGCTTCTCGCGGTCGCGGACGTCCCACAGCCGGATCGCCCTGTCGGTGCCGCCGGTGACCAACGTCCTGCCGTCCGGCGTGAAGACGGCGCGCTGCACCGGTTCGCGGTGGTCGCCGATCGGCTTGCCGAGCAGCCTCGGTCCCGCCGGGTCGGACACGTCCCACAGCCGGAACATGCGGTCGCTGCTCGCGGTCACCATCGTCCTGCCGTCGGGGCTGAACGTCGTGTCGTTGACGTATCCGTCGTGCCCGGTGAGAGGAGCGCCGAGCTTGACCGGCTTCGCGGGATCGCCGACGTCCCACAGTTGCACGGACTCGTCGTCGGCGCCGGTCACCATGACCCGGCCGTCGGGGGAGAAGACGATCTGGTTGGTGAACCTCGTGCCGAGCGGCATCGGCGGCGTGAGCGGTACGACGCGCGCGGGATCGCTCGCGTCCCACAGCTGCAACACCTTCTCGCCCGCGTAGGTGCCGAGCACCTTGCCGTCCGGCCGCAGCTGCACCCGCACGGAACCCTTGTCCGGGCTCACCTTCACCGAACCGAGGAGCTTCGGCGTGAACGGGTCGGAGGTGTCCCACAACCGCGCGGTCTTGCCCTCCTTGCCGCCGTTGCCGTCGGCCGTCACGAGCAGCCTGCCGTCTTTGCTGAACGACGTCACGCCGGCGTTCCCGGTGGGCGTCCTGGCCACGTGCTTCGGCAACGACCACAGCCGCACCGAGTTCTCGCCCGCGCCCGTGGCGAGGGTCTGGCCGTCCGGTGTGAAGCCGACCGCGAACACGCCCCCGCTGGGCGCCGCGAGCGGTTTGCCGATCTGGCCCGCGCCGGCCGGGTCGGTGACGTTCCACAGCCGCGCGGTGCCGTCGCCGGCACCGGACGCGAGCATCTGCCCGTCGGGGCTGAACTTCACCGACCACACGCCGGCGGTGTGGCCGACGAGCGGGTCGCCGACCGGAGCCTGCGCGGCCGGGTCCCAGAGCCGCACCGTCGTGTCGTCGGCGGCGGACGCGAGGAGCCTGCCGTCCGGGCTGAACGTCACCGAGTGCACGCCGGCGGTGTGGCCGGGCATGGGTTTGCCGATCGACGTCCTCGTGGCGACGTCCCAGAGCCGGATGATCTGGTCGTCCCCGGACGTGGCGAGCGTCCTTCCGTCCGGGGAGAACGCGAGCGTGCGCACCGCCGCCGTCGCGCCGCGCAACGGTTCGCCGAGAGGCTGCGGGTTCGCCGGATCGCCGACGTCCCACAGCCTCGCGGTCCTGTCCTCGTTCGCGGCGGCCAGAGTCCTGCCGTCCGGGCTGAACTCCAGCAGGTAGCTGGTGCCGTTGCCCGTCTCGATCGTCTTGAGCGCCTTGGGGTGCGCCTTGTCAGTGACGTCCCACAGCCGGATCGTCCTGTCGTTGCCGGTGGTCGCGAGCACGCTGTCGTCGGGCGAGAACACCGCCGACGTCAGCCAGTCGTCGTGGCCGGTGATCACCGCGAGCGGCTTCGGGTTCGAGCGGTCCCGCACGTCCCACAGCCGGGCGGTGCGGTCGTAGCTCGCCGTCGCGAGAACCGTGCCGTCCCTGGTGAACGACGTCAGGTAGACCGCTCCGGTGTGCCCCTGCAACGGCACGGCGAGCGGGGTCTGCTGGTTCGCGAGCAGCCGGGAGCCGACCTCGGCGTCGTCGGGACGCATGCGGTGCGCGGCGAGGAGCAGCTGGGCGGCGAGCGACGGGTCGGTGTCGGCCAGCCTGTCGGCCTCGGAGACGACCTGGCGGAACTGCGCGTCGTCGCGCTGGTTCACCGCTATCACCGCCGCACCCGCCGCGATCAGCGCGAACACCGCCACCAGCGCGACCGCCGACCTGCGCAGCCAGACGCTCTTGCGGTGCTGGCGCTCCGACGTCCGCACGAACTCCTTGGCGATCGTGGTGACGTCCTGCTGGTGGCGCACGCCCTCCAGCCGTGCGCCGCGGTAGAGCAGTGAGGAGTCGTGGTCGTTCTCGGACCACGCCGCCGCGTCCTCCTCCAGGCGCTGCCGGGTGAGGTTGCCGGCCCTGTCCTCGTCGATCCAGCTGCGCAACCGCGGCCAGGCGTGCAGCAACGCCTCATGGGTGATCTCGACCGAGCCCGCGTCCGTGGTGATCAGACGGGCGTGCGTGAGGACCTCGAGCGCGCGTTCCGTGGCGGGCAGGTTGGTGCTCGCCTCCAGCAGGCTGCGCCGGGTGGAGCGGCGGCGCGTGTCCTGGGTGTCGTCACCGACCCTGACCAGGCGCAACAGCAGCTGCCGCGCGGCGGCCCTGGCCGGTTCGTCGAGATCGGACCAGGCGCGTTCGGCGGTGGCGGCGACGGCGCCCTGGATGCCGCCCGCCGCCCGGTACCCGGCGATCGTGAGGCGGCCCGCCTGCCTGCGCTGCCACGTGACCAGCAGCGCGTGACTGAGCAGGGGGAGCGCGCCCGCGTCGTAGGCGTCCTTGCCGCGGCGGTTGTGCGTGCCGAGGTCGCGCAGCACCAGGTCGACCAGACCGGCCTCCAGCTGCAGGCCCGCGGCCTTGGCCGGGTTCGTCACGGCGTCGCGCACCTCGGCCGCCGACATCGCGCCGAGCACCATCTGCCTGCTCTGCAGGGCCTCGGCGAGCTCGGGGAAGTCGAGGCAGCGGGCGTAGAAGTCGGCCCGCACGCCGAGCACCACCGACGTCTTCCCCGCGGCCGCGTGCAGGGCCTGCACGAAGATCCGCAGGCGGTTCTCGTCGCCGCCGAGGGTGAAGGCCTCCTCGAACTGGTCGACGACCACCACCCGGTCGCCGACCGCGGCCTGCACCTCGTGCGCGAACTCGGCGAGCGCGTCCGCGTCGGCCGCCTCCAGGGTGTGGAGCAGCTCCGGCACCTGGAGCGCGAACTCCTTCAGCGGGTCGGTGCCGGGGGAGAAGACGACGGCGTCCTTGCTCAGCCGGGGCAGGACGCCCGCCTTCATCAGGCTCGACTTCCCCGCCCCGGACGCGCCGACGAGCATTGTGATGCCGTTGTCGTCCAGCCTGTCGAGAAGTGCGTTCGTCGCCCTTTCCCGGCCGAAGAACCAATTCGCGTCCTGCGGCCCGAATTCGCTCAGACCCATGTACGGGCAGACGGAGCTGTCTTCTGGGACCTGCGTTCCGGAATCCGTCACGGGACTCGCGAGCGCCTCTTCCCAGAGAGCACGCCACGCGTCGAGTTCGTACAGGCCGTCGATCGCCGGCTGGGGCCTGCGCTTGCGGGCCTCGCCGACCAGGACCTCGAGGACCGCGCTCAGCCCGCTGAACCTGGCGGGGACGTTGCGCCCGCGCCGCCAGTCGCTGACGCGCTGGGCGGGCACCCGCAGCGGACGCCCCCGTTCGTCCGTCCGGCGGGCACGGGCGACCGACTCCGTGACTCGTTTCAGAGGAGGGTCGCCTGCCTCCGCGTAGAGCAGCGCGAAGCGCTCCGCGAAGACGCCACGGGGTCCCAAGCAGCCCTCCTCCTCGTCCGGTCCGGAAAACGCGTGCTGCCCGCCTGAGCTGCGGCGCACGCACCGGACAGGTGGTCAGAACCCCACCATAACGAGGCGGTCTGACAACCTCGACTCCACGTCCTTCACGAGACCGGGAGACCGACGAAGTGAGAGTGGCTGACTGGGGCACGGCGTCCACGGCTGAGGGGTTCCGGGGGTTTCCTCAGCCGTGGACCGCAGGTTCGGTTCGCCGCGAGTGGCAGGGCGCGGCCTGCTAGCTCAGGCGGCCTGCCAGAGCGCGTCCGCCTCGGGCTGCTTCGGCTGGACCCGGTTCGGATCGGGTGGGTAGGTCTCGGTCGGCAGCGTCACGTACGTGATGGCGTCCGGTTTCAAAGCGGTGAGCTTTCCCGCCAGATCGGCCAATTTCGGAATCGAGCCGATTTCGCTGTCCGTGACGATGGACTTCGTCAGGATGTCGGCGAGTTCGAGCGTTTTCGCCGGGCTGCCGAGCCAGTTCTCGTTCGCCAGTTTCTCGCTCAGCGCCCGCATGAACAGCTGCTGGTTCTTGATCCGGTTCAGGTCGCTGCCGTCACCGATGCTGTAGCGGGTGCGCACGAACGCGAGCGCCTGCGTCCCGTCCAGCCTGGTCGGCCCGGCCGGCACGTGCAGCCCGCTCTTGTCGTCGTCGATCGCCTCGGGCAGCGTGACGTCGATGCCGCCGAGCCGGTCGATGACGTCCCGGAAGCCGTTGAAGTCGATCTGCACGAAGTGGTCGATCCGGATGCCGCTCAGCTGCTCGACCGTCGCCACCGTGCAGGCCGCGCCACCCGTGGTGAACGCGCTGTTGAACATCGCGATCGCGGCCGGCGGGTTCGTCCCGCACCTCGGCCGCGGCACCATCGTGTCGCGCGGGATGCTGACCACCCGCGCCTGGTCGCCCTTGGCGTTGAGCTGCACGACCATGGCGGTGTCGGACCGCCCGTCATCTTTGCCGAGGAGGAGGATGTTGAGGGGCCGGCCAGGCGTCGACGGAGGCCTGGGGTGGGTGATCTCCTTGGCGAGATCGACGGTCTGGAGATTGCTCTCGAGCCGCCAGTAGGACCCCCCGGCCACGACGCCCGCCGCGATGACCACCGCGGCCCCCGAGACCACGAGCCATCGTTTCAAGTGGACGTTCATGCCTCCCACGGTCCCCGGTGTTTGTCCAGGTCGCGTTGGCGGTTCGTCATGGTTGTGTTACAGCGTGCCTCAGCTGGTCGAGGAACGTGGCGTGGTCGGCCGTGACGGCGTACCTGGCCTTCGTGCGTTCGGTGGCGATGTCCCGCCCGAACGGGCTCCCCGGCGCCAGGAACCGTTGGTCGGCAACGATCTTGCCACGCGTGTACCGCCCGGTGAGCTCGATCGCGAACCGGTCCTCGTGGTACGTCGCGAGGCCGGGTTCGAGCAGGACCGCCGCCGCCAGCGGGTCGTGCGGCACGAAGCCGGCCTTGCCGAGGAAGCTGCCGTAGAAGTCCGCGTAGAAGCCGAGGATCTGCCGCGGATAGCAGTCGTGCGGAAGCGCGTCGAGCCACTCCTGCGGCGCGTGGCTCGCCATGGTGACGTCGAGTCCGACGATCGTGAGGTCCTCGAAACCGGCCGCCAGAACGAGGTCCGCCGCCTCGGGGTCGTGCCAGAAGTTGGCCTCGGCGTGCGAGGTGATGTTGCCGGGAACGTTCAGCGCACCGCCCATGACCACGACCTTGTCCAGCAACTCCGGCAGCCGCGGCTCGATCTGCAGGGCCAGCGCGACGTTGGTGAGCGGCCCGATCGCGAGCAGGCTCAACTCACCGGGGTTGCTCCGCGCCAGACTCGCCAACTGCTCGGCGGCACTCTCTTTCAAGTGGCTGGTCTTCGGCTCGTCGCCCGCGTACCCACCAAGACCGTCCTCGCCATGCACGTCCTCCGCGGTCATGAGGGGCTGCGCGAGCGGTTTCGCGGCGCCCATGGCCACGGGCACGTCGAGGTTGAGGCGCTCGACGAGCCTCAACGCGTTGGCGGTGGCCTGCTGCACCGGCACGTTGCCGTGGACCGTGCCGATGGCGACTATTTCGGTGTCGGGCCGCGCGCGCAGGTAGTACAAAGCAAGGGCATCATCGATGCCGGGGTCCGCGTCGACGATGATCCTCATACTTTCGATCATGCCACCGGGGGATGCCATGACGGTCCGTCCCGCACTCCTCTCCGACGCTCCGGCTGTCGCATCGGTGCACGTCCGAACCTGGCAGTCGGCCTACCGCGGCCTCGTCCCGGACTCCGAGCTGGACGCCCTCTCGCTGGAACAGCGCACCGCGATGTGGCAACGAGCCATCCCCCGCGGCGGCGTGTGGGTGGCGCTGGTCGACGACACCGTGGTGGGCTTCGTCGCGGTGGGCCCGTCCGACGAACCGGACGCGGCCTTCAAGCTGTACGCGATCTACGTGCTCCCCTCGGCGTCCGGCACCGGCCTGGGCCAGGAGCTGGCACGCGCGGCCCTCGCGGGCCAGCAGGACGTGATCCTGTGGGTGTTCGAGGAGAACCCGCGAGCGCGGCGCTTCTACGAACAGCTGGGCTTCCGCGCCGACGGCGCCGTGCAGACCGAGACCCTCGGCGGCGTAGAACTCAAGGAAATGCGCTACCGGTTCACCGCCACCACGTCGATAAACTCAGAACCCGCCTGAAAACAGCACCGCCACGTGGAGCCACCATGGTGTTCCGACCAGCGTTCCGCAGAGCCCTCGAAACACACGAGGTCTCGCTGGCCCACGAGGTGTTCGGCGACGCCCTCGACATCAGCGCCCTGACCCTGGCCGAGGGCGGCGTCCTGGGCAGCTTCGGCGTGGCCCGCACCCTGCCCCGCCTCGTCACCTTCCCCAAGGGCGTCCTGACCACGCCACAACACCAGGCCCGCTACGAGCGCTGGCTGGTCCACGAACTGACGCACGCCTACCAGTACCAACACGGCCGGAGCGTGTTCAGTCTCCTACCTACTGCCATCGCCGGCTTCTTCAAGAAGAGCCTTTACGACTACGGCGGCGCGGAAGGCCTGCACGGCAAGACGTTCGGTGACTTCAACACCGAACAGCAGGCCAACATCATCGCCGATTACTACTACCTCAGCCGGTACGAGCCGCACCGCGATCTGACGGCCTACGAGCCCTACATCGCGCACGTCCGGTCGGGTGGATGATCGCCTTGGAAAAGATCAAGCTCCGACCGCGTTGCCGCTGGTCAGAGCTTGATTTCACCCGGCGAAAGGTGGTGCCCCAGGCAGGATTCGAACCTGCGACACACGGTTTAGGAATGTGCAGATCGAGCCCAGAGTGGACTTCTACCTGCGGCGATGTGGATAAGCTAGGTCGCACCATGCCCTGTGTTGTCTCGGTTTGGCCACAGTTCGCACCATGACTCGCACCACGAGCCGGGGACGCTCGCGGGCAGCGTGCGTACCAGCCGTGCGGCTGGACTGCAGCAAACTCGCGGGGATGAACTCAGAGTTCGCGACGTAGCAAGGCTCTAGAATCGGGCGATGTTGGAGACCGTGGCGCGACGCTACCGGCAGATGATGACGTGGCCTATTGTCGGTTCGTACATCGTGATCATCGTACTTGGAGTCGTCGGCGCCCGGTATGTCAACGTCGACTTCGTTGCGCATCTAGCCCCAAACTCGAAAGATGCGCTCAGCGTCATGTGGCAAGTGCACGCTGCCGTTATTTCGGTCGGATTTACGGGCCTTGCTATCGCGTTTCAGCTCCTCGCAGATCCGCAACTATCACCCGGACCCGCTCGCCGAGCAGTGATTCGACGAATCCGATTCAATCAGCTATTGGCCGTAGGTATCAGCTCGGACATAGCAACCGGAATGGCGGCTATCTGGTTTCAAAGTCACGCCAACGTCCTCCTGATGTTTCTTTTTGCGTTCGTTCCGAGTGTGCTGGCGATCGGAATCACGTATGCGTACTCCGCGTATCTGTTCGGTCGACCTCACGAGGTAGAAAAGCTGACTATCGAGGACCTGGTCTCCACTGTCCAAGCGACAGCTAAGCAACTTGCCGGCTACAACGAAAAGGCGCGGGCACTGGCTGAGTCTGCGAGCTTGCTCTCCAATGTCGTCCTGGAAAGCCCGGGAAGTGACAAAGCTAAATCGGTGATGAGCGTGCGCCTTGCAGGGCCGCCGCAAGGCGGCGTTGTGCAGGATGTAGATCTAAAGAAGATCGAGCAGATCTCTGTTTTGCTTTCGTCCACTATTTCGCTGGAAAAGATGGAAGCCGAGGCGGATGACCCAATAGAATTCGTTGAAGCAGATGGCCCGATAGCGTTTATCAAGGCTCAGCCTGGAAGCAACGCGTCTGCGGGAGCGAGCATCGTTGACGTTTATGGCATCGACAAAGTTCCTCTCAGGGCTCGCAATCAATTGCAAAAGTTGGCGGTAAGCGCGGTCTTGGTATCAAGTTCTGTTGATGATCCAGCAGAATTGCTGCTGCGGGCTCTCGAAGACCTCCAGGAGGTTCTAATGAGCGCTATGCAGGCGGCGAGGTATCCAAGCATAAAACGCGGGTTTAAACACTATAGAAGAATCGTTCTTGCGGTCCGTGAAGTGATGGAAGAGTCAGGAGATTTGACCACCTCCTCGTACGAAACTAACTGGAGGTGGTTGAGTACTCACGTTTGGGAACTTAACGACGTTGCGGCTAGGGTTGGCGACCGGGTTGCGATGGAGGCTACCGGTGCCATATATGGGCGCTGCGTTGACGCCTTGTCGAGCACGGATATCGGATTCTTCGTTGCTCAAGCCCAGAACTATTTTCAGATCTGGTCGGTACTCCTCCTGAAGGCGAAAGAGAATGAGAACGCGCTAGAGCACCTCTTGGTTTCGTTGCAAAACCTTACTGAATACACGGTTCCCTATAGTGGGAACCACAATAGGCAGCACGTCGATCGCTTGGCTGGCGCTGCGCTTGAAGTGTGGACAACCATACTTAGGGATGCATACGATAAGGGTGAGAGTGTTTGGGCGACTCGGGCGCTGGGCTTTCAGTCCAGGCTGTTTCGCTTCGCGTCAGAGTCTGTGAAGATGAGATCGCGTGTTCATCAATCTTCGATCTTGGTCATTGCATGGCTTCTGTATCGCCAAGAAATCCTGGAAGATGACACCGGTGCCGAGGTTGGTGAAGTTCTTGCGAGTATCCAGCCCGACTTCATGTATCCAAATAGTGTTCTCCTTGCGGCCGTAGAAGCTCGGCGCGAAGACAGCTACGAGCTGATCAGGCGTTGGGAGATGTCCACGTCTCTGCCGCTAGAAATGCGGGTGGTACGCGCCGGCGACTTCGTTCTCAGGGCGGGCCTGCTTCTCCTTGCCAAGTTTCCCCCCTTGGCTCCTGGGAGCGTTCCGCGGGAAGTCTATGACTTTTCTCTAGCTGCCAATCAGCAAGTTGGACCATTGAGGGAATCGTTCGACATTCGATGGGGTATAAGTAAGGATACTCTTTCGAATGTGGATATGATCTTGGGTCTGCTTATTGAGCGCTATCAAGGTGAATCGCAGCAACAGTTGAAGATTGCGGCTCTGGATGATGAGCGCATCGCTAAATTTACTGAGGCCGTTTCGGCTGAAGTTCAGAAGGTCAGCAATCTTGTTCGATTTATCGATGCCGAACAGGTGATCCACGACCCTGCTAATTCGCGAGTTTGGGGGCATCGCCTGACGGTTGCAAAGCTGTTCTTTGTCGAGACTGAAGTGCTCGGTGACCCAGGATTTCTTGGGCAGCAGGTAGGGCGCATGATTCGTGCCAATGAGGAAGCCCTCGCTCTCACGCAGTTGCTGGCATGGGGTACATCGACATCCCTAAGTTTCGCCAGAACCGTTCAGAAGATTTCAAAGTGGGTGGCAACGGCCTCAGATCCGCTTGTGGTGATCTTTGGATCTTATGAGGCTGCCTCGATGCTCAATTTCAATCATGAAGGCTCTTCGGTGACAGTCGGTGGAGCAACCGTAGCTGCGATGCAGCTACTTGTTCACGACGATATTGAGGAGCATATCGCACTTTTGGATCGAACTAAGATTCCTCGTCTCGCTCGTTTTCCTGAGGTGGGCGGAGTGTTGAAGCCGATCGATGGGGACCGAATATCATTGTCTGTAGTGGATAAGGGGGAAGTCGACTCAGACGGCGCGCCTGCGGTTGAGATTGAGTTTGGAAGCTCGATCCAGACGATTCATCCTTCCGATATTGTGGTTGATTTCATCCGTATCGATGACTTGCCCGCCGACTAGACCTATGTCCGTTCTATTCGATCTTGTGCAGTTTGGCGCGTAAGCGCTAGGCTGCGCATCGTGACGGAATACCCGGAAGAACTGACGTGGAAAATCTACGGTGAGCGAACCGTCTACGACGACAGATGGGTGAAGCTCAAGCTGGTTGATGTCGGACCTCCAGATGGTTCAAGGTTCGAGCATCATGTCGTCAAGCTCGACGCCGTAGCGGTTGCTCTTCTGCTAAATGATAATGAAGAAGTTCTGACGCTGTGGCGTTATCGGTTCGCGGTAGACAAATGGGGGTATGAGCTTATTGGAGGGCTCGTTGAGGCTGGCGAACTTCCAGCAGCGACGGCCGCTCGTGAAGCCGAAGAGGAGACTGGCTGGCGACCAGTCGGAGAACCTGAGCACATCGCTACTTTCCAACCTCTGCCTGGCATCATCGACGCCCCCGTGGACGCTTACCTTTGGCGTGCTGCGGAGAAGGTTGGCGAGCCAACAGATGGTGAGGAGGCTGCGCGTATCGAGTGGATTCATGTCGACAGGATCTTGGATCTGGTCCGGCGTGGTGAAGTGCTCGGCTCTGGCGCGATCGTTCCCCTTCTGTACTACCTCGCGTCACGCAATGCTGGAGCCTCCTCTCGGGACAGGTAGCTCAAGGGCCGCAAGGCGTCGTTGCTGACGATCGGACTTGATGCGGGATGCAAGCTGTCGTGCTGTGCGCGCGTACTCAAGTGCACCCCGACTATCGCCAGCAGCGGCGTACGCGAAGGCGAGATCGACGTACAGGTTGGTTTGGCCTCGTACGGCGTTGAGCCCAGGCGTGGCGAGACCTCGAACTGCGGCTTCAAGTTGGTTGATCGCGTCCTGGTCTCCCAGCCGCAGAAGCGAACTGCCGCGCCAACGTACGAGTTGCCCGTCGTTGAGAAGCAGGAAGGGCATCTCTGGATCGACAGGATTTGCTGGCAGCAAAGAGCTTGCGTCATCGAACGCGCGTAGCGCCGCATCCCGTTGGCCATCGGCGGCGAGACCTTCGCCGTGTGCTGCGGCGAGCCACGATTGCAGCAGCGACGGCGCGCGGTTCTCCGCGACGTACCGCGCGTACTCCAGCAGCTCGACAGCTTCGGCCGGCTGCCCGATGTCGAGCAGAATCACTGCCTGCTGCGCGGCCGCGTGCGCCAGGAGGTGCGGCGAATCGGCTTCACGCGCAGAGACTTTCGCGTCCTCGTGGTACTGCCACGCCTGAAGCTGTGAGCCCCTGTCGAGGGCTGTCCAACCGGCGAGTGTTCGCGCGTCCGTGAGGATCGCGGCAAGGCGTTCGCGGTGACGAGAACTCACGCTGAACGTGCGGTAGTCCTCGATCTGCCGGACGAGGCTGTTCAGCTGGTCCAGGACCACGACGGCGCCGAACTTGTGGTCTGAGCTTCGTAGGTCGTTGACCTGTCGTTGGAACATGTCGAGGGTGGCGGGATCGATGCTGCGCGCGATGATCAGCCGCTCGCGCAGCTCTTCCGCGCTCTGGTTCTCGACCTCGGACGGGAATCCAAGCTCTTCGTTGGTGCGCCCGTAGAACTCACGGAAGAGCCGTTGGTAGGCGGGATCGGTCACCTCTACGTGGCTGTTCTCCCAGCGCGACATCATGATGAGCATTGATTGCTCTGTCGCCTGAGCCCCGCCGATCTGTTGCCTACGCGCCAGGAAGAACCTGACCACCTGCGCCTGCGTATACCCCAGCTCGTCGCGGACTGTTCGCAGCCTCGATCGAGGCTGCTCACCGCGCTTCTTTGCTGCCACGTCCCCCCGTTCCCCAACGGTCGTGACCTGCGGACCTAACTCCTCCTAACAAGCGGCGTGATAGCCGCTGGCAATTATTTCGACCCCCTCTCCGGCTGTCTTCTGTTCACATGACAGCGACACCGAAACAAATCAGCGAAGGCGACCTAGTCCTTTCGTCGACCTCCGTCATCGAGACGATTTGTGAGCGCTCCGACCTGGGCTCGAAGGCCGCGGAGTTCTCGAATAATCGTGTTGAGCAGCGGGACGAGCGGGTCGTCTCCAGTCGTGGCCGGCGAGTCGACCTCCGGCGGCGTTTTCCCTTGCAGCACCGCTCCCAGGTGCTGTGGGTGCCAGTCGAGGGCGATCGACAGAGCTTCGAGCGTTCGCGGGTTTCGGCGCCGCTTGATTCGTCCCTGTTGCATCTCGCGAACGATCGCGAGGGAAACCCCGGACCTCTCCGCGAGTTCCTTCTGCTTCAAAGCCAGCTCTGCCGCGCGGGCGTTCATTGCCTCCGCGACTGCCGACCAATCCTCTGTCACGTACGCCTCCGGGCTCCGCCTTCAGCGCCGACGTTAGCGCGCGTTCTTGCTCTGAAACGGGCTTAGCGCTGACATCGGCGGCAGATCGCTACTAATCAACGCCAACGTCAGCGCTTTCGGAGAAGAAGTCAGTCTTTCGAAAGGGCTACATCTGATGAGTACTTCAGGCATGGCGGGGAGTAACCCGCCGATCTTCTACACGGTCGCGGAAGCTGCACGCATCCTGCGCGTGGACGTCGCGACCATCTACAGGGCCATCCGAGAGGACGCGTTTCCGGCGGTGCGCCTGCGCACTCGCTACGTGATCCCTGCACGTGCCGTTGAGGAGATCGTTCGGCAGGCGTCGGAGTCCGGCAGCGTCGTCGACGTCGCCCGGATGACGGCCGAGCGCCGGTCTGCTCGCGAATTCGAGGCCAAGACCGGGGGTGCGTGGTGAACCCGGAGAACTACTACGAGGTGATCGCGGCCGAGCTTGACCGCTACGCGAAGGTCCCGGATGACGTACTGCTGGAGATCGTGACGCGTGACGGCGCCTGCATGTGGTTGTGGGCGAGCGAGGAAGAGCCGGAGTGGCAGAACGAGAACCTGACCGATCGGGAGTTGGCCGCGCGGTTGTGCGCGGGCTGCCCCATCCGCAACGTGTGCTTGGAGCTGGAGTTGCGCACGGCCGGTGCGGAGACGATCGGTGTGTGGGGTGGGCTGTCGCAGGACGATCGACGCGCGCTCTACCGCGTGTGGCGGGCTCGCCGTGAAGGCGGTGAGCCGTCATGACGATCAACCTGACTCCCACGCAGATTCTCGCGGTGCTGGGTGCGGTTGTTGTGGTGCTGTGGATCTGGCGAGCGAGCGCCCGTAGGGCGAAGGCTGCGGCGAGCGCAGCACGGACGGGTGCTCGGTTGCTCTCGCTCACCGGGCGGGTGCTCGTGATGGCCGGCGTCATCGTCGGGGTTCAGTGGGTGGTGATCACGCACCGGGGCGACACCGTGTTGTTGCTCGTGGTGCTGGGCCTCCCCGCGCTGTTCGCCGCGTACACGTTGACCCGTGCCCTCACGATCACGTCCTACGACAGTCAGCACGGCAAGGGTGATCGGCGATGAACGCGGTCACTCGGGTTCGGGAAGGGGTAGCCGCCTTCGGGCGGCTGCCCGCCGCCCCGGCAGCGCAGCAGCTCGCCGCCGATGCGGCGGAGGCTGCCGAGTTGCGGGCCTACGCGACGCATCCGGACGTGGTGGCGCTTCGCGTCGAACGGGTCCGGGCGGAGGTCGACCGGCTGTGCTGGGCGGGGATCGTGCTTGGTCTCGGCTTCACGATGACCAACGTGCAGAGCTTCGCGGCAGCGGGCACGCCGGCCTGGTCGTTGCCGTGGCTCGCTGCGTGGTTGCTCGATCCCACGGTGTCGCTGGTGCTGCTGGCGATCCTTCGAGCGGAGCAGGTGACCGCGCGATACCGGGTGCGTACGGGCTCGTGGACGCGTCGTGCGAAGTGGTTCACGCTCGCCGCTACGTACGTCATGAACACGTGGCATTCATGGGCTGCCGGGTCTGTGTCCGGTGTGGTCCTGCACTCGGTTCCGCCGCTCGTGGTGTTCGTCGCGGCGGAGGCTGTCACAGACCTGCGGGACAAGCTCACGGAGGCCGTGACCGCTGCGTTCACAGAGGCGGAACAGCTGACAGCGCCGGTCACCGCGGCGAAGCCTCCTGCGCTCGCTGCGACAGAGCCCAAGCCCTCAAAGGTGAAGCGGTCCAACAGAAGCACGGCGGGACGTGTGTCCTCTGCGGAGTATCTAGCCAAGGCTCGCGAAATGTGGACGTCTGAAGTCGTGGTGAGTCCCGCGTGGGTTCGCGAGGTCACGGGGTGCTCGCGCGGGCTCTCGTCGCGGCTGGCTTCGGTGCTCGCGGCAGAGATCGCTGAAGGTGGTGACGGCCATGAGTGAGGACGATCGGGAGTTGGCTGTCACGTGCCCGCGTCTGCCGGTGCGTGCGGCGCTCGAAGGCGAGTTCGTGAACGACGCTCCGCAGGCTCCGCGCGTCACACCGGTGCGTCGGTTCATGAACTGGTGGAAGCGTTCACCGCGCGTACCGCTTTGGGCGAAGGATCGCGTTCACGCGGTGCAGGCCGCGAAGGATCTCGTCGTGGCTCTGCTGCGTTCACCGTTCCGGTTCCTCGGGGCCGTGGTGCGCGGCTTGGTGGTCGCCGTCCGATGGTGGCGGTCATGGGTCACCGTGCGGGACTACCGGGAGGCTGCCGAGCAGTCGGAGAAGCTCGCGGACAAGTTCGGCGACATCCGTGAACTGACGCTCTTCCGGTGGAAGGTCACCGGGGCAATGGTCGCAGGAGTAGCGATCGTCGGCGCCGTCGCCGATCTCGTGTACGGGCACCGGGCGTTGTGGATCGGTGGCGGTGTCGTCGCCGTAGCGCTCGCTGTCCTCGGTAGGCGGAAGGACGGCAGTCCGGGACGTAAGGCGGTGCTCGCCGGTCCGCGCACGTTGACGTGGACGATGGACCCTCAGGTGCTCGTGGACGCGTTCCGGGACGCGAAGCTGATCGGGAAGGACGAGACGCTGCGCCTGGTCGAGCGGGCTACCAGGCAGGGTGACGGGTGGACCATCACCGTGGATCTCCCGGCAACCCGCAAGGCTGCTGACGTCGTGAAGAACCGGGACGCTCTGGCCTCCGCTCTTGCGGTCGATGAGGTGCAGCTCATTGTGGAGCGAGTCCGGGGGAACGGCGGCCACGCCGGCCGAGTGGCGATGTGGGTTGCTGATGAGGACCCGTACGCCGCGCCTCCGTTGCGGACGCCGCTGCTTGCGGTGCAGAGGTGGGACGCGTGGCGGCCGTTGCCGTTCGGGCGGGACGCTCGTGATCGGCGGATCGATCTTCCGTTGGTGTGGACGTCGTTGCTCATCGGCGCGATCCCCAGGCAGGGTAAGACGATGGCTGCTCGACTGGTCGCCGCGGCCTTGATCTTGGATCCGCATGTTCGGTTGTACGTCGCTGACTTCAAGGCGGGGAAGGACTGGATTTCAGCGGCGCAGGTGGCGCACCGGTTCATGTCCGGAGACGACACCGAACACGTGCTGGCGCTCATTGACTGGCTCGTGGAACTCGTGGGTGAGGTCCAGGGGCGCTACCGGCGGATGCAGGAGTTGGACGACCTCACGTGTCCGGAGTCGAAGGTCACGCCGGACATGTCGCGTGATCGAGCCCTCGACATGCCGATCACGGCCGTGTTCATCGATGAGGTTCAGCTACCGCTCGAAGACCGCACACCTGTTGAGGTGCAGGGGAAGAAGCTCACTGCGGGGGAGTACATCGGCGAGTTGCTGACGTGGCTCGCCAAGAAGGCGCCGGCTGCTGGGCTGGTCCTGGTGCTCGCGACGCAGCGTCCGGACAGCAAGACCATCCCGTCCAAGCTGCGCGCGGTGCTCGGCTCGCGGTTCGCATTGCGGGTGATCGACTGGCGAGACAGCAACATCGTCTTGGGCGAGCAGATGAACACGCGTGGCTATGACAGCAGTCGCCTGCTGCCGTCACATAAGGGCGTGGGCATCCTGCGGCCGGACGGTGAGACGGAGGCTGGCGCAGACGTGCTGGCGCTGACCGTACGCACGTTCTACATGCCAAACGAGGACTGGAGGGAGTTGTGCGAGCGCGGGCGTGGCCTGCGTGAAGCGGAGGGGACGTTGACCGGACATGCGGCAGGGCAAGAGGCACAGCCGATGCTCGATCACGCGGCCGTCGCGAAGGCGATCGGGAGCAGTGCTCCGGTGGCAGCGGAGGCCGTGCGCGCGGCGGACGTCGAACTGCCTGAGCCACTGGCGTCCGTCGTGGACTACCTCAGGGAAGGAGATGATGGCCGCGACTTCGTTCCCACGTCTGAGCTTGTAGAGGCGTTGGGACTGGAGATGACGACGTTCGGACGCGACATGGTGGAGTTGGGTTGCCGGTCGACTCGGGACCGGGTGGCGACGGCTGACGGCGTGAAGCAAATACGCGGCTACGCCGTCGCGGATCTGCTCGGCGCTGCCGAGCGTCTGCGGGATGCTGCTGTCCTAGAGGGCGAGGTGATCGACGGTGAGCGCTGACCCGTCACACCCCGTCCCACGGACCCGTCACGCCGTCACAAGCCCTGTGACGGGTCCAGAACGGTGCTTCACCTGCACAAACGGTCCGCCGTGACGGGTGTGACGTGTGACGGGTCCACCCGTCACATGCGGCCGTCGCGGTACCCGATGACGTGAAATCGGGTACCGCGACGGCTTGGATGCCAGCCTTGGCGGGGGCATGTGACGGAGGCGCCAAGGCTGGCGGCTTGAGGGCGTGCCGCTACGGCACGGTTAGGGCTTGTCCTGGCGGTGGTTCCTGCAACCCTGCGCTTTCGTCCGCGCGGGCCCATGCCATCTCGGACAACTCGGCGATCAGTGCCTTGGAGTCGCCCTCACTCAGGCTCGTGTCCGTGAGCGCCTCAACGACTCTGTTGTAGCCCTTGACCGCATCTGTCGTTTCGGCGAACAGACTGGAGTTCTCCGTGTCCACCCACACGAGCGGTTCGTACTTCTCGAAGGTCAACAGCGTGAACGGCCCAGCCATGCCAGCGTGGGCGCCGCGTGCTGCCGGGACGATCCTGATCGTGGTGTTCGACTGGTTCGCGGTGACGGCGAGGTGCTGCGTCTGCCACGCGTGCACCTCGGGCCCACCGACTTGCAGACGTAGCGCCGACTCATGGACGAAGAACAGGCGTTTCGCCTTGCGTGGCAGGGCTTGTTGCATCACGAGGTGCGCCTTCGCGCGCTCTTCGAGTTCTTCGGCGGGAGTCGAGGCGGAGGCTCGGAGTATCTCGCGGATGTAGTCAGCCGTCTGAAGGAAGAACGGCACCATGTTCCCGTGCCAGCTGACGAGCGTCTTGGCGGCCTTCAGGTTCTCCAAGGCCGTATGCAGCACGATAGGCGGGCAGGCGCCGTGTCTCTGCCACCAGCCCCCGACGTGGTGCCGCATGGGGAACAAGTCCATCAAGTGCGCCACTTCTGGCGCCTTGGTCCGGCAGATGCCCAGCAGCAGAGCGACCTCGATCTGAGTGACGCCACCCTTGCCGGTCAGGACATCTGAGACCTTGGCTTCATGACAGCCCATGACTTCAGCGACCTCGCGGGAGGTGAGTTCGCTGCGTTCGATCGCTGCCCGCACTCCTGCACCGAACTCGCGACCTCGGACGGTCGAGATTCTCTTCGGCATCTCTAGGTTCCCGCCTGGACAGTGGTCATGGGTGGGTGGCAGTCGGAGTTGTTGTCAGGCAACGGTTCGTGCAGAGCGAGCGATGCCTGACTTAGCCAACGCGTCGACTCTTCTGGCGTCCTGACGACGTCGTTGAGGACGAGTAGAGCGCGTTCGTAGGGTGCGCATTCAGCAGCAGACTCAAGCCAAGTGTCACCGCCGTGCAGGGTGCGCGTGAGAACGACGTCCTCGAAACGAGGGGCGCGGAAGCGCATGACGGTGAACGACTGGTGATGACCGAAAAACGGTCCTGCGTCGCTGTTCACGACGGCAAGGTCGAACCCTGTCTGTACTGCCAGGTCTTCCAGGCGTCCCAACTGCTCGATCATGGTCCGCGCTCCGCCAACGCTGCTCGTGAGAACGGCCTCCGTCACCAGAAGCCGAACGCGCAGGGGCCCGTGGCTGCCTGGTCGTGCTGCTTCCTTCGCGTCCATGCCCAGGCGGGTTAGAACGGACTGCTGTACGTCGAGATCAAGGCCGTTGGTCGCTGCACCGAACCTGCACAGCGCCTCGTGGTAGGCGCTGGTGCGGAGCAGTTCGGGCAGTACCTCGGTTGCCACGATCAGGAGTTCGTTGGCCTCTGCCATGACGTCCCAGGGTGTCCAGGCCAGACGAGCCCACGCGTCACCGTTGATTCGGTCCCACATCTGAGGATCGTTCGCCCGTTGTGCCACACGAACGCAAAGTTCGATCTCGTCGTCGGGTGCGCGGCAGGCGGCGCCGATCTTCAGAACATCGCTGGGAGACGGACGTACCACGGCCCTGGTGATCTGGGAGAGTGTCGCCGCTGAGAAGCCGACCAGTTCGCCCAACTCCGCGAGGGACCAGCCTCGGATGCGACGCCATCCCAGCACGGTCCTGCTCAACGCCCGTACTTCGAGGCTTGCCCTGCCTCCGGTGAGTTTTTGCGCCATGTCGTCAGCTCGCCTTGTCCACTGAGGATGCAGCGGCTGCGTTGTCCGCCTTCTTGGACTTGATCTGCCGGTCGAACTCTTCACCGCGTTGGCGCTCGCAAGTGGCCCACGCCGTCGCCTCGTGGAAGTGCCCCCGGTCGATCTGGGCGACTTCGGTGTAGATGGCCGCGCTGCGTAGGTGGTAGTCGCGCCACGCGCGCGGGTTGTCCGTGCCTGGCCGTGGACGTGCGCGGCTCAGCGCCTCGTGAGCCTGCATCAGCGTTTCTGCCCTGGCGGCTTTGGCCCACCAGTCTTCGCTCGACTTCACTGTTCATCACCTCAGATCATCATCTCAGAACCGCAGACATCAGCTTTCGCTCGGGCGCGCGAGGTGTAAATGACCTGGTATTGACCTGAGATGCCATGATTGGACCTGGACTAAGCAACGCTGACATTGGCGCATGAGAGGTCAACCGATGGGCTCGGCAGGCGGACAGGAACGGGCGCACACGCTGTTCGGCAAGCTGCTGCGGCAGCGCAGGCAGACCGCGGAAGAGTTCAGCGAAGCTGCTGAGGTGTTCGCACGCGACCACGGTCTGAAAGGCACGATCAGTCCTCGGCACGTGCGCCGCCTGGCATCTGGCAAACGGGATGACGGCCGCGACCTGGGGCCCGTCACGGCAGCGACCGGGCGCCTTCTCGAAGAGATGTTGGGTGTGCCGATCGAACGTCTGCTGGAGTCAGTTGGACAGGTCGCTCACACTGCCACGGAAGATGAACTCGCCTTGCGCGCGAGGTTCGCGGCCGGTCGCGCACTCGATATGGACACCGTCGGGTTGATGCGGCAGAAGCTCGACATCACTCGGGTCATAGACCGGAAGCTAGGTGCGTCCGCCTTGCGCGGCGAGTTGTGCGCTCAGATCGACCAGATGGAACGTGTGCTTCGGGACGTTCTCGATCAATCGATTAGGGCAGCGTTAGCCGAACTCTTGGTGGATGCGGCCGCGCTTGCCGGGTGGCAGTCGCTTGACCAGGGACTGGTCAACGATTCTTGGAACCACTACGACACCGCCAAGGCTGCCGCACGGGAAGCTAGGTCGGTCGAGCTTGAGGCGTACGCGTGTGCCGGGCAGGCCGTGGTTCTGCTCGACATCGGTGAAGCGGATGCCGCCGTGGAGTTGACGCGGCACGCGCTCGAACTTGCTCGTGGTCGAGTGCCGCGTCTGCTCTATTCGTGGCTGTCTGCGGGCTACGGCGAAGCGTGCGCCGCGAGCGGCGATCGTGCGCATTGCTTGATCGCCTTCGATGACGCGTTGCGGGCGATGCCGGCGCAGGTCGATGGATCTGAGACGCCCTACCTAGTGTTCGATTCAACACACCTTGCCCGGTGGCGGGGCAACGCCCTTGCTCGGCTCGGTGACCAAGAGGCGATCGAGGTGCTCTCGGAGGTCCTGCGGCGCCTTGACCCGACCTTCTCACGCGCAGAGACGACGCTTCGAGTGGATCTCGCTCAGGTGCTCATAGCCAACGGTGACAAGGATGAAGCAGCCGTGCACGTCGAACGTGCGCGGCTGCTCGCGGCCCAGGTTGGCTCACATCGGCAGCAGAAGCGGCTTACCGCGCTCGCTTAGGGCGCAAGATTCAAGGTTCTCAGAGACGAGCGTCTGGGTGCACAAAAATCGTTTTAGTACAACTAGGATGTGGCGGATCGCTAGTCTGTGAACAGTCCTGCCGTGGTGTCTGAGTTGTGGAAGCCGTTTCGGAAGGTTGAGCCGCCGATGGTCGAGGAAGATCTGCGAGAGCGCTTGGCGCGACTCATCGTTGACGCGCTTGAAGTGGGCAACGGAAAGATGGAGCAGGACACGATCAACGCGTTGTTCCGGGCGTTCGGCGTCGATTTTGCGAGCCTAGCGGACCCACGCGGCCCCAGCCGGAAGTTCAACAAGAGGGGTGCTGCCGCCAAGCGGTTGGCCTCGGCGGCCCCGAGTGCGGAAGCGCTGATCAGCAAATTGATTCAGTGCGGCGGGTGGATCGTGGATATGGTCGAGGAGGTATATCGCCGCCTTGCTAGCCACGCCGCCACGACGACCGGGACCTCGGAGGCCATTCGGCTGGAAAGCTCCGAAGTGAATACTGGTCATCTGACCATCAGTCCGGCGTTCATTGAGCAGCTGCGCCACCTAGAAAGGGTGCTGCGCTCGGTGGACATAATTAATGTGGACACGGAAGCCATCAAGGAATTCCTTGGGTGGGACAATTGGGAATTCTATGGTCATTTCCCCCTCGATTCCAGGGAATCCTTAAGATTGGCTGATAGTATCCTTCGCTTGAGCTCGATGGCGCCCGATGTTTCCGCAAGAGCGGCCTCGGATCCAGCCTGGTGCTCCGTTGATGACGCCATGCAGAGAGCGAAGGAAGCCGCCGATGAACTTATCGATCACGCCGAGCGCGCTCTCCGTGGACAGATGGCTGTGAAAGATCTTGAAGTAGTAAACGTGGACTTGACTGACGTTCCCAGGTCCATTGTTCTTCCTCGCAACTGGCCCGCCGGTTCGGCGATGAATTCGCTTGCTGGATTCGTTTTGATGTATCGCCTTGACTTATATGAATTGGATGTAGTTCGCAGGCGTGAGAGTCTGTCTTGCGACGCCTTGGCCCTTGCGCAATGGTTGGAATCGGTGGCTGAGTCTTGTAGACGAGCATCGATATGGCTGAATGATGAAGTATTTCGGAGAGAAGACTCCATTGACGTGTGGCAGTGGGTCGATGCTATCCGCGAGTTTCTGAATCTGCCGCTCTGGGGCCAACGGGACCTTCTGTATGAGATCTGGGTCCTCTGTGAGACGTTGGGTGCATGTGAACAGGCGGGGTGGGAGGTGGAGTTAACCGGATTGCATGACGGAAATGTGTGGGTGCTTCCGAGGAACAGAGGCGATGCGCCGGTCGCCAAGCTTCGATACGGCGCAGATCCGACAATCGTCCTGGACGTGTGGCGAGAACGGCATCGCAAAGTCGAG
Organism: Lentzea sp. HUAS12; assembly: GCF_024125735.1. Lineage (NCBI taxonomy): Bacteria > Bacillati > Actinomycetota > Actinomycetes > Pseudonocardiales > Pseudonocardiaceae > Lentzea > Lentzea sp. HUAS12. The sequence goes on along the minus strand of NZ_CP099738.1, from coordinate 6,350,632 downwards.
TCGCGTGAATTCAGTCCTGACGTCACCGTGTCCACCCCGGAGCCCAACTCCCGAGAGCTGCTCGTGGTCGAGGCGAAAGACCGGTACGGCATGGCTCTGGGGCGTCCTTCCCTTGACGGGCAGGCTCACCCGCCTAGGAGAAACGAGAAAGCCGCGCTTTCGGTGGCCGAGAAGTATGCTGCCGGTCTACGTCCGGTGGTTACCTGGGTTTGCAACCACTGCGAGATCGTGCCGAAGGTTGACCCGAAAAAGAACTACGGGGACGCCTGGAACCTAATTCACCTCGCCGCAAATTTCCGTCCCAGCCATGTGCCGGCAGTGTTTGCCAAAACTGTTGCATATGCGCTTCGGCCGTACCATGTGCCGTAGTCAGTAGTAGCCCAGTATTCGGCCCGCATCGGCGGCCTACTAGGTCACTCAGCCTTTCGCTTGTGCTTGATGCTCACGACGTCCGCCGCGTCGGGTTCCTCTCCCCGCTCGAGCACTACGGCACGCTTTCCACGGCTGGCGTTCACGAGTCCATTAGCTTTCAGTTCTGCGATGGCTCGGTTTGCGGTGCCTGCGGACACGCCGTAGCGCGTTTTCAGTTCTATGACGGTAGGGACGAGATCACCGGGCTTGAGAGCACCGCAGGTGATGGCTCCCCGTAGGTCAGCAGCGATCTTCTGATATGGGTTGTCTGCTGCCGGTTCGAGAGTGGAGACCGGAGCGCCTGACAGGTCAATTTTGATCGGCGGAGTTGGCATCCGTCCGGCGATGGTTCCTGCCGCGCGCTGGTCTGCCTCCGAGACCCACGCTGAATAGACGCGCAAGGTGGTTGCGCCTCCACCGCCGTGGCCGAGTCGTCCCGCGACCGTGCGCACGTCCACACCGGACGCGATCAGTTCCGTTGCGGAGTAGTGGCGGAGCGAGTGAATGTGCATGTCCCAGCCGAGCCTTGCGCACATCCGGCGGTATCGCTGCGTCACGGTGTCCGGCTTGATCCAGTCCGCGTGGTCGAACCTGGGGGAGAAGAGACGGCCGTCCTTTGCGACCTTCACGCCCAACTCGTCTGCCTTCGTTCCTCGGTACTGGAGGTACGCGCGGAGAAGCCCCACAGTTTCCGGGTCCAGCGCGATTCGGCGTTGCTGGTGGGTCTTGGTGTCCTTCTCCCACGTCTCTGCGCCGTCCTGGCTGATGCTCGTCTTGACCGGCAGGACCGCGTTCTCCAGGTCGAGCAGATCGAGGCGCAATGCGCACACCTCGCCACGTCGGGCACCTGTGGTCATCGCCAACCACACGAACATTCCCCAGGAGAGGTCTTTGAAGGCTTCGTTGACGATGGCGGCTGCTTGCTCCGGCGTGGGTGGGTGAGGGTCCGCTGCTACGGACCTGGGCGTCTCTGCCTGTGCGAGCGGATTCGTGCCGGTCCAGCGCCATTTGACGGCCCGCTTCAGTGCACCGCTCAGGCACCAGTGCACCTGTCGAATGGACGACTTCGCGAGTGGGCGGCACACGTGCGGAGTGCACTGCTGCTCCGCGCAATCGTGGGCGTCGGTGGTCTTGTGCTTCTCGATGAACGGCCTGCCGTCGCAGTGAGCGCGGCAGCGGCGGAGCACGCTGTAGAACGAGTCCAGTGTTTCGCCGTTGAGCCTGCCTACCTGAAGCTTCCCGAGGATCGGCCGGATGTGATTGCGGATGTAGCCCTCGTAGCTCTTGCGCGTCTTCTTGTCGACGTCCAGCAGTTCGAGGTAGCGGTCCATCAGCCGGTTGACCGTGGCGTTGGTGGTGGAGTTCCGCTGCTCGTCGATTTCGTTGATGATCCGCGTGCGAGCCTTCTCGGCTTTCTTCGCGGCGTCCGGACCGGCCGGGATGGTCTCGTAGATGTAGTGCCGACGACCGCTGATCGGGTCGATGCCGGCGTAGACCTTGACGCGCAGCGAACCGCTCGGGAGGGGCTCGATCTCCCCTCGCTGGCGGCCCTTGGTGGGGCGCTTCGGGGTGCTCATGGTGCGACCGTACGCCGGACTCGCACCACGTCTAGCCCCACGAACGGGCGATGAGATCGACTTCAGTCCCGACTAAAGACCAAGGGCTCCGACCTGTTTGCACTGGTCAGAGCCCTTAGTTTCACCCGGCGAAAGGTGGTGCCCCAGGCAGGATTCGAACCTGCGACACACGGTTTAGGAAACCGATGCTCTATCCCCTGAGCTACTAGGGCTGGCGACAGCAGTCTAGCGGGGTGCCGCCACCGAGTTGACCAGCGCCCCCGTCTAGCGCCGGCCTAGGCTGCGCCGGCGCTCGGACCTGGGTCCCGCTCACGCTCGGTGAAGACCCGACGAGCAGGCCTGCGGCCGTTGGAGGGAAGTGAGACAGGCCACCTTCTATCGGGCACAAACGTCAGGTAGGGAGGGCTTGTGAGCAGACCTTGGCCCGACTTCCGTCCTGGCCCTCTCGGTTCCCTCAAGGCCTGGTGGCGCCGGCTGGTGCCCACGCGGGCCGACGACATCACCTTCGTGCCGCCCGTCAGCAGTCATCAGCAGGAGTTCGCCACGCCGCTCGCCAGCGCGGTGTACGGGCTGGACTTCCAGCTGAGGCTGACTGTGGTGTGGCGCCTTGATCTGGCGACCGGGCTCCGGCACAACTCGCCCCGCAACGCTGCCATCCACCACGTTCTGCAGCGGGCGAAGGAGATCAGCTGCAAGGCGATGTTGGTGCACCACGCCGCCCTGCAGGTGCAGTTGGGGGATGAGCTCGCCGTGGAACGGCAGGTGCCCGGCACGCACGTGTGGGCTCGGGCCGAGCAGGTCAAGGTCGAGGTCGACGGGGACGACCTCGAGATGGCCAAGAAGCACGTCGAGCTGTTGAGGAACTCCACGTTCAAGTTGGCTGAGCGGGACGTCGAACGGGCTGAGATCCGGTACCTGCGCGACGAGGTGCTGACGGACGTCGGGACCGCGACGATCTGGTGGTTGCAGCGCAACGGGTACCAGGTCGAGGAGGCGGTCAAGCTGGCCGACCACCTCGCCGAGCTCGTGAAGATCGCGCAGCGGGAGCCTGCCGGGCATTGGGCCGAGTCGTTGGTGAGCAGTGTTGAACGCGCCATGCCTGAGCTGGGGGACGCTCATCGGAAGGACCTGCGGTTGCACCTGGTGAAAGCGCTCAGCGTTTACGGTGGTGAGCGGGTGGCTGCCGAGTTCGCGGACCAGATCGGGTTGCCTGCGGGCGAACGGCACAACAACGGGCACGTCTAGGCTCAGCGGGGTGTTGACCCAACTTCGCAGTGCCGCGGTTGTCGCCGGGTTGCAGGCGCTCGCCCGGCTCACGCCCTATGCCGAGGCGGAGCTCATCGGGCTCCGGAAGGTCGTCAGGCCCGGAGACGTCTGCATTGACGTCGGGGCCGCGTTGGGGCTGTACACGGTGACCTTGGCGAGACTGGTCGGTCCACATGGGACTGTGCACAGCATCGAGCCTCTCGTGTTCGCGCATCCTGCCCTTTCGTACGTGTTGCGGCCTCGGGAAGGCGCGAACATCAAGCGGCATTCGGTGGCGCTTGGTGCTGAGGAGCAGGGGCGCGAGGTCATGAGCGTTCCTGTGCGGCACGGGAGTCCGATCACTGGACGGTCGTTCCTCACGGCGGGGGCGAACGGGCTGGGGTCCAACGAGGAGTTCGAGCAGCACCTCGACGTGCTCGTGAAGACGGACACGCTCGACCACTTCGTCGAGGAGCAGGGGATCGGGCGGCTCGACTTCGTCAAGGCCGACGTCGAGGGAGCCGAGCTCAAGGTTCTCGAGGGGGCCAAGGGGACGATCGAACGGCTCAAGCCCGCATTCCTGCTGGAGATCGAGGAACGGCACGTCGAACGGTTCGGGTACCAGGCGAAGGACGTCGCGGACTTCCTGACCGAGCGCGGGTACCGGATGACCACGTGGCGCGGTGGTGCTTGGGTGCCGACGAACGTCATCGGGGACGAGGTCAGGAACTACCTGTTCAGGGCCTGAAAAAGTAGAGGACGCCGACCCCTGGGGGTGGATCGGCGTCCTCATCTCGAAGGCCTACGAGCTGTAGACCTCAAGTTCGTACAGGGAGTACCCGTACTGGCCTGACCGTTGTGTGCCGGTCAACCGCAGGTATCTCGCGTCCTGTGGTGAGAACGCTACGACATCATCGCCGCCATCGCCAGCACTTGTGGAGAAAACGTTGCGCCAGCTCGTGCCGTCATTGGAAATCTCGATGCGGTAGCCCTTGCCGAAGGCCGACTCCCAGCGCAACACCGTGCGACCGATCCGTTGCACAGAGCCAAGGTCTACTTGTATCCATTGGTTGTCGTTCCAGTCGCTGGCCCAGCGCGTGGCCGGGTTTCCGTCGACCACGTGCGACGGCGGGAGGGTGTTCCAGCCCGTCTCGTGTGACGACGCGGTGGCGGTGCGGCCGGCCGCCAGGTTGGTGATGTTCTGGCCCCTGCGGGACGGGAACTGCACGACCTGCTGGTAGGTCGGGCGGTTCTGCCAGTGGATCTTGTCGTGGGTGATGCCGCCCATGGCTCGGTGGATGATCGTGTCGGCGCACCACTGGTCGCCTGCGGCGCAGTCGGCGTCGCCGGGGTAGACGGCGTTCGCCGGCTTGGCCACGGCGGCCTGCAGCGAGGTCACCAGAGCGGATCGGCAACCGGACAAAGTGCCGCCACCGCAGTAGGTCTGCGGGAAGGCTCCCTGGACCGGGTCGCCCAGGACCTTGCGCAGGTCCTTGTCGACGTAGCCCCACCAGCCGTACTGGAACGAGGAACCCTTGTGCGGCGCCGCGCCGTGCGTGTCGGACGGGGCCTCGTCCACCTGCTGGGCGCTCACCAGTGCCCCGAAGAGCCCGTCGCCCAGTGACGGCTTGAACTGCGCCTCGACCAGGAGCGGCCACCAGGCATCGAGAATCCGGATGGCTTCGGCGTGGCCGTAGGCCTTGCTGCCCTTGGCGGTCTCCTTGCGCAACGAGCCGGAGCGCTGCCAGTCCTTCAGCTTCTGCACGGCCGGGGCCAGCGCCGCGTCGACGGGTGCCGACTCGACCACCCTCAGCAACTCCGGCAGCACCTGCTCGGCGCGCAGGTCGGCGACGGCCGCCTCGGCCATGGCGCGGGTCAGGGACGCACGGGTGACCTTGGTGCCGGACGCGATCAGCGCGCGCACCCTGCGGTCGAGCAGGTCGCCGCGATGCACGGAGCTGTGGCCAAAGCCGCCGAACGTGAAGTCCTTGGCCTGCTTGTTGTTCCAGGAGATGTAGAAGTCCTGGTTGATCGAGTTCGGGTGCCCGGCGAACGGCAGGACGTCGGACGTGTTCTCGTCGCCGTTCCAGTTCACCCACTCGTACTCGGCACGGGCCCAGGTCGGCAGGTTCGGATCCACTGTGGACCGGCGGACCGGGTTCAGGCCCGAGTTGAAGTACGCCGTGTCACGCGAGTCCACGTAGAACCAGTTGAACGCGTACCCGATCTTCGAGGCCGCCCGCTGGAAATCACTCGCCGAACGGATCGCGGTCGGGTCGTTGAGCTCCTGGAACCCGATGATCGAGTCGACCTCGTGCATGTACGTCGAACGCAACGTCGTGTACGCCACGACCTTGCCACCGACCGTCGCACGGCTCGTCACCAGCCCGTACTTGGTCCGGAACATCACCAGCGTGTAGGAACCCGCCGGCGTGCCGTCCGCGACCGTCGGCTTCCAGGCGTTCTTGCGCTCCAGGCGTTCCATCGGCAGGCAGGCGCCGTGGTACAGGTACGAGGACGACGCCTTCGTGGCGGGAGAACCGTCGGGGTTGCACAGCTCGACGGCGTAGGTGTCGATGATGTCCTGCGCCGACGAGGTCGCGCTCCACGAGTAGTCGACACCGCGGCCGAGCTGCACGTACATCGAGACGCCCGCGAACGAGACGCCGCGCGAACGGATGCCGGGGCCGTTCAGCTCCTGCAGCATGAGCAACTGCGGCGCGAAGTACCCGGTCTGCGGCCCCCACACGGCGATCGGGTTGCCGGAATCGGTGTGGGCGCCGGACACCGCGAGGGCGTTGGACATGCCGTGCTTCTTGTTCAACAGGTCGGGCGGCAGCACGCCGTCCTCGAAGATCCCGCGGGCCTTCGCCACGTCCGCTGAGGCGGGCACGGCGACGGAGGTGCCCGTTCCGCCCACCTCGTCGTAGACCATCCGCTCCGGCGTGATGGAACCACCGTCCGGAAGCGCCACGCCCTGAGGGGAAGCGGGCGAGGCCGAGTACGGGAAGGACTGTCCGTCGTGGAGGGTCAGCACGGCCTCGGGGTCGTTCTGCGCGCGGAACGCCTTCCACACCTGCTCACCGACGGCGGCGCCGTACCTGTTCTGCGCGGCCAGCTTCACCAGCGCCGACTGCACCTCACCGCCACCGCCGGCACCGAACAGGCCGCCGACGACCGAGGCGATCGCCACCATGTCGGTCGACTTGAACGGCTGGATGTCGTTCCAGTTCGTGATCGCGTCGGCGTGCCCGGTCAGCACGTACTCGCCGGGGAAGTTCCGCGCGGAGACGGACTGGGTGATGTAGGCGTTGATGCCCGCGATGTAGTCGTTGACGTCCGCCAACGCCTGCCGCCCGCGCTCACCGCCGTTGGCCGCCGCCGAGTCGATCTGCTTCTGCAGGTCCTCCTCGGTGTACGGGATCTGGTTGTAGAAGCTCTGCTCCAGCACCCGGTTCGACGGCGCCCCGCCGGCGAACCCGGTCAGCTGGCCGCGGCCGAGGTGGCGGAACAGGTCCATCAGCCAGAGGCGGTCCTGCCCGGCCGCGAAACCGGCGCCGAACATCGTCCCGGACCGCGTGGTGCCGGTGATGTGCGGCATGCCGATCTTCTTGTCGCGCACGATCGTCACGTCCGACCGCGGCTTCACGGTGCTCTCGACCTGGTCGGACGGCACGCCGAACGACGCGTCGTTGAAGAAGTCCGTCAGCTGCGAGTTCGTCAGGCCGGCGTAGCCGGACACCAGGGCGTCGTACTTGCCCAGCTGGTCGGCCGAGTGCGCGGGCCTGGTGCCGAACGCCTTGTGCGTGAGGATCTCGGCCAGCGTCGCGTTGCCGTTGTTGCCGGGCGGCACGATGTCGCCGCACTGGCCCAGGCAGTAGTCGTCGGCCGCGAACGCCGCGGCGCGCGGCTCCTCGGCCTGGGCGGTCGGGACGAGAAGAAGGGAGGCGGTGACGGCGGCGGTCGCCAGCAGGGTCGTCACCGGATTGGCTCTCCGCATCGCGCGAAGCTCCTCTCCGTGCAGGGCAGGACTGTTGTGACGCACGTTACTTTCCGGTGCGGCTATTGCGAAAGACCTTCGCGTTTTAACGCGCATCGCGAGAGCGCCTGTATCGATCCCGAAACCCATCAAGGTCACATATGGGCAGAAACGAGTCCAATCGAGACATCTGAATCGGATTACCGAGGCCGTATCCGTGTTTCTGGTCCCACATTCCACTGAGTGGGATTTTCATGTTTGGTCACTCAGTGTTCCGATGATCCCGCTCAACTCCAGGTGGCATGCCTACGCAGCGAAGTCGCAGCTCAATTCCGGTAACTGTGAACGCCGTCGTTGATCTCGAAAATCTGTAACCACATGATGAGATAACTGAGAATTAACGTGACCTTCGGCAGATGTACGCGAAGATCGCGAACATGAGGGAGCACGGAACGCCAATGCGGGAGGCGTCGTGATCAAGGTTCTGCTGGCCGACGACGAGGACCTCGTCCGTTCCGGCCTTCGCATGATCCTGAGCAGCGTCGGAGACATCGAAGTTGTTGCTGAGGCCGACGACGGACACCTGGTAGCCGACCTGGCGCGCCAGCACCGTCCGCACGTGGTTCTGCTCGACATCCGGATGCGCACCTCGGACGGACTCGTGGCCCTGCGGAGGCTGCGGACCCTGCCGGACCCACCCAGGGTCTGCATCCTGACCACGTTCGACGTCGACGAGTACGTGTCGGAAGCCCTGCGCCTCGGCGCGGCCGGCTTCCTGTTGAAGGACACCGAGCCCGAACAGCTCGTGAAGGCCGTGCGCGACCTTGCGCGCGGTGGAGCGGTGCTCGATCCCGGTGTCGCGGCGAGAGTCCTCGCGGCGGTCGCCGACGGTGAACGGATGGCGGAGCCTGCGCGCAGGCTCCTGCAGAGCCTGTCCGAACGCGAGCGCGAGGTGCTCGTGCTGATCGGGCAGGGCATGTCCAACGCGGAGATCGGCGGCACCCTGCACCTGTCGGAGGCGACGGTGAAGGGCTACGTCTCGTCCGTGCTCGGCAAGATCGGCGCGGTCAACCGCGTGCAGGCCGCGCTGGTGGCCTACCGCGGCGGCCTGATCGCCTAGAACCCACACAGGAGTCGTCCGCCGCGTCGCGGCGGACGGCCGGTTCTAGTTGCCCGACACGATCTCGGGCACCTCGTCCACCGACGGCTCCACCTCGACCCTGTTGCGGCCGTGCCGCTTCGCCCGGTACAGCGCCATGTCGGCGGCCGCGAACAACTGGTCCAGCTTGGCGGGTCCCGCCGCGACACCGATGCTGACCGTCGGGCGGCGGACGGCGCCGAGCACCATCGTCCAGTCGTGCCCGTCGACGGCCGCGCGGATCCGCTCCGCCACGTTCGGGCCGACGTCCCTGTTCGTCCCGGTGTCGCCCAGCAGCACCACGAACTCGTCGCCTGCCCAGCGCGCCACCAGGTCGTCCGCGCGGCACTCGCGCCGCAGCAACGCCGCTATCTCGCGCAACGCCGCGTCGCCCGTCGCGTGCCCGGCGTCGTCGTTGACGCTCTTGAACCAGTCGACGTCGACCAGCACCAGCCACGGCACGCGCCCGCGGGCCGCCGTCGACTCGAGCAACGTCGCCGCCGCGCGTTCCAGCCCCAGCCGGTTCGCGAGGCCAGTCAACGGATCGCGCGCCGCGGCCTCCTGCGCCGCCACCGCGAGCCGTTGGGCCTGCACGGCCACCCGGCGTTGTTCCAGGGCCTGGCCCAGGCCTTCCTGCAACGTCTCCGTGGCCGTGCGGGAGGCCTGCATCGACCGCCGCAACGCCGCCGCCTCGCCCACCGAGTCACCCAGGGCGTGGCAGATGTCCGCGAGCTCCGTGGAGAACCGCAGCAGCAGTGACGTGTCGTTGATGCGTTCGGCGTTCGTCACCGCGCGGGACGCGAGAGTGCGCGCCTCGTCGAGGTCGTCCTGTTCGCGGCGCACGACGGAGAGAACCCAGTTGCCGACCGAGATGCCCCACAGGTCGTCGGCGTCCAACGACAGCCGCAGGGTCTCCTCGCCCAGCTCCTCGGCCTTGTCCAGCTGGCCGACACCGGCCAGGGACCGGCCGCACGCACCGAGGAGCGCCCGGTGGTGCATCTCGTCCTTGACGATGCCCAAGCCCTCGTCGAGGTACGCCAGGGCTTCCTCGAAGATCGCCGGCGCGGCCGCGGGCGATCCGGCGCAGGCGCGGAAGTTGAGCGAGCCGCCGAGGCGTTGCAGGCACTGGGCCAGCACGTCGGTGTTGCCCGCCCGCCGCGCCACCTGAACGGACATCCGCAGCATCTCGAGGGCGGCGCGCCGGTTGCCGATGCCCTCCATCAGATAACCGAGGGAGCCCATCGTGTGGGCCACGGCCGGGCTGTCGGAACGGTCGGCGTCGAGGTCGGTCCAGCCCTCGGCGGCCAGTTCCAGCGCCAGCGGTATGCGGCCGAGCCGCCACGCCATGACCGCCCGGTTGACCAGCACGGCTGATCGGACCCAGCGGTCGGCGCCGGGGGACACCTTCGTGACCACCTCGTCGAAGAGGCTGTTCGCCTCCGGCACGCGGCCAGCGTTGTACAACGCGCGGACCTCTAGGTCCAATCGCGGAATCTGGCCCGCTACCAGCGGATCGCGCTGCTCCACTCGTTCATCGACTCCGTTCCGACTTGCCGAGCGGCCCGCACAGGCTACCGGGTCGGTCGCGCCCCGTACCGATCGTGGTGCAGGACGTCATCAAGGGGTAGTCGGTTGCGCCAACCGTGACGTTCCAGATCGGGCGTTTCGGGCAGTGATCGAACCGGACCGACGCACAACCACGCAACCGGGCGGACCCTGGTGGGGATGTCCAGCAGGCGGCGCAGCACATCTTCTCGGTAGAAGCTCACCCAGCCAACCCCGAGTCCCTCTTCGGTCGCCGCGAGCCACAGGTTCTGGATGGCCAGGCAGACGGAGTACAAACCCGCGTCCGCGATGGCGTGCCTGCCGAGCACCGCGGGCGAGCCCCTGTCGGGGTCGTAGGTGACGACGATGCCGAGCGACGACTCCATGACGCCCTCGACCTTGATGCGGGAGAACGTCTCGGCCCGTTCCCCGTCGAGCTCGGCCGCGAACACGCTGCGCTCGGCCTGGACGTGGTCGCGGAACGCCCTCCGGATCGATTCATCGCGCACCAGGACGAAGTCCCACGGCTGGGAGAGGCCGACGCTGGGGGCGGCGTGCGCGGCCGTCAGCACCCTGCGCAGGACGTCGGAAGGGATTTCTTCACCGGAGAACTCGGCGCGGGTGTCCCTGCGGCGGTGGACCACGTCGTACAGGTTCATTCGATCGATCGTGCCTCACTCGAAAGCACCAACTTCACGCTGGAGAGGTGGCGCTGATCTCACCTGAGGCGATACACCGATCGGATGCGAAGAATGAGAGGTGGTTATGGCTCCGCGCTCGGATTCGGCGGCGGAGTCGGCGTGACCACGTTCACCGGGGCCTGGCCGCTGCTCGCCCTCGTCCTGCTCGCGGCGGTCGTCGTGATCGTCTCGCTGAGGACCACGATCGTCGGTGCGGGCTTGGCCGCGGTGCAGTGCTGGGGCCTCTACGCGACCTTCTTGGTGGGTGTTCGTGGCGATCTGACGGTCGACGAACACACGACCTGGGTGCTCGCGTTGCTGGTGCAGCTCGCCGCGCTGGCCCTGCTCGCCAGCGCGGCGATCCGCGTCATCGCCCTTGTGACGGGTATGGCAGCAGGGCCATCTCCCGTGCGTTCTTGATCGCCGTGGCGACCTGGCGCTGCTGTTGCGGCGTCAGGCCGGTCACCCGGCGGGACCGGATCTTGCCCCGGTCCGAGATGAACTTGCGCAGCAGCGTGACGTCCTTCCAGTCGACGACGGTCACGCCCTCCTTCACCAGGAGGTTCACCCTGCGCTTGAGAGGCCTCTTCTCGCGCATCACCAGCTCGCCTTCGACACGCCGGGCAGCTCGCCGCGGTGGGCCATCTCCCTCAGCCGGACGCGGGACAGGCCGAACTTCCGGTTGAACGCGCGCGGCCGTCCGTCCACGACGTCGCGGTTGCGCAGCCGGGTCGGCGACGCGTCGCGCGGCAGCTTCTGCAGGCCCCGCAACGCTTCCGCGCGCGTCTCCGGGTGCCGCAGCTTCTCCTTGAGCTCGGCGCGGCGTTCCGCGTACCGGGCCACGACCTCGCGGCGGCGCTGGTCCGCGGCGATCTTCGACTTCTTCGCCATCAGCGCTCTTCCTTGAACTCGACGTGCCTGCGCGCCACCGGGTCGTACTTGCGCAGCACCAGGCGATCCGGGTCGTTGCGCCGGTTCTTGCGCGTCACGTAGGTGTAGCCGGTTCCCGCGGTCGACCTCATCTTGATGATCGGCCGGACGTCCGTCGCCTTGGCCATCAGACCTTCACCCCCTGCGCGCGCAGGCGGGCCACGGCGGCCTCGACACCCAGCTTGTCGACGGTCTTGATGCCCTTCGCGGACAGCGTCAGGGTCACGAACCTGTTCAGCGACGGCACCCAGTACCGCTTGCGCTGGACGTTCGGGTTCCACCGGCGGCGCGTCTTGCGTTGCGAGTGCGAGACGCGGTTGCCGAAGCCCGGCTCCCGGCCGGTCAGCTGGCAGCGCACCTGAGTACCTCCTGTTTGAAACGACTTTCGTTTTCATCTACGGTACCTCACATGAAAACCGTTGTCGTCATGGTGGCGGGGCTGGTCGAGCACGACGTCGCCGTGAAGGTGTGGCGCGACCGGCCCGGATCGGTGCTCGTGCGGCACGTGGCCGCGGAAACGTGCGTGCGGCGGTGGGTCGACGGCATCGCGACCGACGTGGAGTTGCAGCACGACTGCGTGTCCTGCACCGTCCGCGAGGACCTCCGCGGGCTGCTCGCCGACCTGGAGGGGCACACGGTCGTGCTGCACCTCGACCCGCTGCTGGAACCGGACGCGGTGCGCCGCGACCTCGGTGTCGACGTCGAGTGCGTCATCACCGTGCTCGACGCGGCGACCTGGCTGGACGACGCGCTGAGCGACGCGTCCATGACCAGCGACCGGCGCACGGTGGCGCAGGTCGTCGTCGCGCAGGCCGAGGCAGCGGATGTCCTGGTGCTGCAAGGGGATGCCGACGAACGGACGCTCGCCGTGCTGGACCGGCTGGCTCCCGGCGCGCACCGCTGCACACCGGAAACGGTGGTGGTGCACCGGTCGACCAAGCCCCGGATGCTGCCCCTGACGCCCGAATGCGGTGTCTCGACAGCGGTTTTCACGGCGAACCGGCCGTTTCACCCGGCCCGGCTGAACGACGCGCTCGACTCGTTGCTCGACGGAACGGTCGTGCGCTCGCGCGGCCGGCTCTGGGTCGCCGACGAGCCGGACGTCGCGCTGCACCTGGAATCCGCCGGGTGCGGGATGCACGTCGGCGAGGGCGGGCCGCGTGGCGACAGGACCACCCAGATCGTGGCGATCACCCTGGGCGAGCCGGACGCCATCACGGCGGCCTTCGCGGGCGCGCTGCTCACCGACGACGAACTGTCCTTCATGGACTCGATCCGAAAGCTGGCGTCATGAAACCCGGAATCCACCCCGACTACCACCCGGTCGTCTTCCAGGACGCGTCCACGGGCAAGACGTTCCTGACCCGGTCGACCGCGACCTCGGCCAAGACGATCGAGTGGGAGGACGGCAACACCTACCCGTTGCTGGTCGTCGACATCACCGCCGACTCCCACCCGTTCTGGACGGGCACGCAGCGGGTCATGGACACCGCCGGCCGGGTCGAGAAGTTCAACCGCCGCTACGGAAAGCGAGAGCGCTGATGGCCGTTCCCAAGCGCAAGACGTCCCGGTCCAACACGCGGCACCGCCGGTCGCAGTGGAAGGCCAGCGCGCCCGACCTCGTGCGCGTGCGGACGTTGGACGGCAAGGAACTCCTCGTTCCCCGTCGTCTCGTCGCCGCCTACAAGCGCGGGTTGCTCTAGCGGGGCAGCTGGACCGTTCCGTCCGGTGAGTCGCGCCACTGGTCGAAGGGGCGGTCCAGCCTCCATCCCGTGCCGTCGTGGTCGAGCACCCGGTTCTCGCAGGTGTCCGGATTGGACAGCGACTCGAACAGGTCGATGCTCCAGTCGAAGAACCTGCGGCACAGCAACCTGATCGTCAGTCCGTGCGACACGACGAGCACCGTCTTCGGGTGCGCCTCGTCCTTGTGCATCCGCACGGTCAGGCCGTCGAGGAACGCCGCCACCCGGTCGTCCACGTCCGCGCCGGACTCGCCGTTGGGCAGCCGGAAGAAGAAGTGGCCGAACGCGTGCCGCTGGTGCTTGAGCACCTCCTGCTGCACCGGGTCCTGGAGATTGCCCCAGTCCTGCTCGCGCACCCTCGGCTCGGTGACGATCCGCTCGGCGTCGACGCCCAGCAGGTCGAACGTGTGCTTCGTCCTGCGGTACGGCGAGACGTAGGCCGCGACCGGGCCGTCGCCGATCAGCTCCTTGATCACCGGGCCGGCGGCGCGGGCCTGTCGTTCGCCTGTTTCGGTCAGGGGGAGGGCGTGGTCGGGGATGCGGCAGTAGGCGAGCTCGTCGACGTTGCCGAGGCTCTGTCCGTGGCGCAGCAGGATGATCCGCACCTCACCATCGTGCCTCAGCTCCGCGAGTGGTCCGGGCGTTACAGTGCTCGGCGAGTCGAGGAGGATGGCGTCACATGATCAAGTACATCGCTCTGTACAAGAAGCCCGCCGACCCCGAGGGTTTCGACGAGAAGTACTTCGAGTCGCACCTGCCGATCGTGGAGTCGGTGCCCGGCATCGTGCGCGCCGAGGTCGCGAAGGTGCAGCGGGTGTTCCTGGCCGGTTTCCTCGGCGAGAACGAACTGCACCTGGTCGCGGAGATGTACTTCGAGTCCGAGGAGTCGTTCAAGGCCGCCCTGCAGTCGCCGGAGTGGGCCACGTCGGGCGCCAACCTCGCCGAGATCGGCGGGATGGAGCTCGTCGCGATGTTCAGCGCCGAGGTGGTCGGCGAGTGAAGGCCGTCGTCATCGGCGGCGGCACCATGGGCGCGGGCATCGCGCACCTCCTGCTCGCCCACGGCCACGAGGTCACCTTGTCGGAGGCCGATGCCGAACGCGCCGAGCAGGGCAGGCTCGCCGTCCGGCGGTCGCTCGGCAGGGCGCAGGAGAAGGGCAAGCTCGACGACGCCGACGCGGTGTTCGCGAACCTGAGCACCGGTGACCTGCCCGCGGACGCCGAACTGGTCGTCGAGGCGGTCCCGGAGAACGTGCCGCTCAAGCAGCATGTGCTCGGCATCGCGGCCGAGAAGTGCCCGCAGGCGGTTCTCGCGTCCAACACCTCGTCGCTGTCGATCTCGGAGATCGCCGGGGGACTGCCCGGCGAACGCGTGCTGGGCATGCACTTCTTCAACCCCGTCCCGGTGCAGCAGCTCGTCGAGCTGGTCCACCACGAGGGCGTCGACCCGGCGAACGTGGCCAGGGCGCGGGCGTGGGCCGAGGAGATGGGCAAGACCGTCATCGAGGTGCGCGACTCGCCGGGCTTCGCGACCTCGCGGCTGGGCGTCGCCGTCGGCATGGAGGCGATCCGCATGCTGGAGGAGGGGGTCGCGTCCGCCGCCGACATCGACACCGGCATGAAGCTCGGCTACCGCTGGCCGATGGGCCCGCTGGAACTCACCGACCTGGTCGGCCTCGACGTGCGGCTCGCGATCGCCGAGCACCTCGCGGCCGAACTGGGACCGCGGTTCGAGCCGCCGGGGCTGCTGCGGGACAAGGTCGCCCGCGGTGAGCTGGGGAAGAAGTCGGGCCAGGGCTTCTTCTCCTGGTAGATAGTCGTCCGTGCGCATCCGAGAGTTCACCGAGGACGACCGCGACGCCGTGTTCCGCCTGCGCAAGGTGGCGTTCAACGGGACGCCGCCGCCGGGGCCGTTGCTACGGCCCGGGTCGCACGGGATCCTCGCCGAGGTCGACGGGCGGGTCGCGGGCGTGCTCGGCATCGGCTCGTACGCCCAGTTCTACGGCGGCGCCGCGGTGCCCATGGGCGGCATCGGCGGTGTCGCCGTCGACGGGGCCTACCGGGGCCGCGGGATCGCGAACGCGTTGCTCGACGCCGCGCTGACCACGATGAGGGAGCACGGCCAGCCGATCTCGGCGCTCTACCCGACCGTGCCGAACCTGTACCGCAAACGCGGCTGGGAGCGCGCCGGCGTGTTCGAGTGGGTCGAGCTGCCGATGGACAGACTGCTCTCGGTGCCGAAGCCCACCGAGCGGATCGAGTCGCGCCCGGCGGTGGAGAGCGACCTGCCCGCGCTGCACGAGTGCTACCTGGAGGTCGCGCGGACCGTCGACGGCATGGCCGACCGCCGTCCACCGCGGATCGAGCTCGAGAAGGTGCTCGAGATGGACGTGGTGACCGTGCTGCCCGGCCCGAACGGCCTGCGCGGCTACCTCACCGCCACCCGCGAGTCCGGTGGTGACCTGGGCCGGCTCAAGGTCCACGACCTCATCGGCGTCGACGTCGAGGCCCAGCTGACCCTTCTCGCGTCGCTGGCGTCGTGGGCGGGTCTGCTCGAAGCCGTCGACCTGCGGATCACCGACCCGGCGACGGTGAACCTGCTGGGCGCCACGCCGCTGCGGTACTCGGTGTGGACCTCGACGTGGATGCAGCGCGTCGTCGACCTGCCCGCCGCCGTGGCCGCGCGGGGCTGGCCGCGCCTGCCCGACGTCGCGGTGGACCTGGACGTGGCCGACGAGCACGCGCCGTGGCACGCGGGCCCGCAGCGCGTCGTCGTGGAGGACGGCGCCGTCCGCGTCGAACCCGGTGGCACGGGTGCGGTGCGGCTGCACGCACGGGCGCTCGGGCCGTGGTTCTCCGGCGCGCAGACCACGCACGCGTTGCGGCGAGGGGGTCTGCTGGAGGGCGACCCGGCCGACGCGGTGGTGCTGGACCAGCTCGCCGGCTCCGCGGGCACCCCGCGCCTCGCCGACTTCTTCTGACGCGCCAGCGCGTCGCAATTCACCCGATCGGTCGCGTCCAGTAACAATGGACGGGTGGCGGGGGACCAGGACGAGGTCAGGCATGCCTACGGCGACAACATGGGTTGGCGCCTGAAGGGCTACGCGAAACGGCACAGCGGGCCACCGGTCAGCGTGCGCGAGCTCTCCCGGGACGAGTTCCTGGCGATCAGACCGCTGTTCGACTGCGACGACAACCCGTGGCTCGTGGACCTGAACGAGGTGGTCCCGCAGATCCGGCCGTTCGTCGAGGAGGTGCTCGGCCCGCTCAGCCCCGACGAGGACTACTACGTCACCGGCCACCCGCTGGACTGGGACAAGGACCCGGTGCAGGTCGCCAGAGACCTGCTCGACACGTACTACCCGCTCGCGAGGGCGGCGTTCCTCGGCGGCAGCGTCGCGACGGGCACCTACACGGCGAACTCCGACCTGGACATGATCGTGATCGTCGACGACCTGCCCGGCGCGTTCCGCGAGACGCTGCGGCACCGCGGCTGGCCGGTCGAGCTGTTCTGCCACACGATCGAGTCCTTCCAGGACTTCGTGGCCCGCGACACCGAGGGCCGACGGCCTCCGTTGCTGCACATGTGCGCCGAGGGTTTCCTCATGCTCGACGCCGACGGCACGGGCGCGCGGATGCGGGCCGAAGCGCGCGTTCTGCTGGACGCGGGGCCTCCACCCGCGACGGTCACCGAGCTGGAGGACCGCCGTTACGGCACCACGGACCTGCTCGAGGACCTGATCGGCGCACGGGACGAGGACGAACGGCTGTTCGTCGCGGCACGGCTGCTGACCTGCGTCGGCGAGCTGGCGCTGGTCGTGCAGAACCGGTGGCTCGGGCACGGCAAGTGGCTGCTGCGCCGGCTGCGCGACGCCAAGGAGGACGAGCTCGTCGACTCCTACCGGGCGCTGGTGCGGGGCGAGGGCGCCGAGCGGTTCATCACCGTCGTGGAGGCCGTGCTGGAGTCCGCGGGCGGGCGCATGGAGGCCGGTTACCGCCGGGCAGCGCCACACCGATGACCAACTATTCTTTCCGTTCGTGCTGCTCATCGTCCTGGAGCTGATCGGTATCGCGGTCTTCGCCGCCTCCGGGGCGGTGGCGGCGGTCCGCGCGCGCCTCGACGTGTTCGGCGTGATCATCCTGGCCCTCACCACCGCGCTGGGCGGCGGCATCATCCGCGACGTGCTGCTCGGCGTGCACCCGCCGACGAGCCTGCGGAACTGGCCGTACCTGCTGGTCGCGGGCGGTACGGGGCTGATCGTGTTCTGGTTCCACCCGCAGGTCGCGAAGCTCCGCCGCAGCGTGCTGCTGCTCGACGCCGTGGGGCTCGGGCTGTTCGTCACGTCCGGCACGTCGACCGCGCTCGCGCTCGGCGCCACCCCGTACGCGGCCTGCCTGATCGGGATGACCACCGGCATCGGCGGCGGTGCGATGCGCGATCTCCTCCTCCGAGAGATCCCGTTGGTCCTCAGGAGAGAGATCTATGCGGTGGCGGCGTTGTGCGGTGCCGTCGTCGTCGCGGTGGGGGAATGGGCGCGTCTGCCGAAAGGCCTGGTCGCGCTCACCGGTGCGTTGCTGATCATCACCATCCGGCTGATCGCGCTCTGGCGGAAGTGGAACGCACCGGTCGCAAGGGGGCTTGAGGGCTAACGCCGAACTCACACCCGCAGTTAGGGCCCTTCTCAGGCACTTCTCAGATCCCTCGGCAAGACTGCCCTCATGCGCATCCTCGTTGTCGATGACGATCGGGCGGTCCGGGAGTCACTCCGCCGCTCGCTCCAGTTCAACGGCTACCAGGTCGAGACTGCCGGAGACGGCATGCAGGCCCTGGAGTCGGTGACCGCCGCCAGGCCGGACGCGATGGTGCTCGACGTGATGATGCCCCGCCTCGACGGCCTCGAGGTGTGCCGCAGGCTGCGCAGCACCGGTGACGACCTGCCGATCCTCGTGCTGACCGCACGGGACGCCGTGAGCGACAGGGTGTCCGGTCTGGACGCCGGTGCCGACGACTACCTGCCCAAGCCGTTCGCGCTGGAGGAGTTGCTGGCCCGGCTGCGCGCGTTGCTGCGCAGGGCCGCCCACGACGACGACGCGGCCCAGCACTCCGCGGCCGCGCTCAAGTTCGCCGACCTGGAGCTGGACCCGTCCACCAGGGACGTCCGCCGCGGCGAGCGCCCGATCAGCCTCACCCGCACCGAGTTCGCGCTGCTCGAGCTCCTGCTGGCGCACCCGCGCCAGGTGCTCACCCGCAGCCGCATCCTGGAGGACGTGTGGGGATACGACTTCCCGACCTCGGGCAACGCACTCGAAGTCTACGTGGGGTACCTGCGCCGCAAGACGGAGGCCGAGGGGGAACCCAGGCTGATCCACACGGTGCGTGGAGTGGGCTACGTCCTGCGGGAGACCCCTCCGTGATCCACGAACCCCAGGGACGCCTCCAGCGGGCGTCGCTGCGGGCTCGGGTCACGTGGCTCGCGGCGTTCTGCGTCGCCGGGGCGGTCGCGTTGGTGTCCCTCGGCGCGTACATGGTCGTGCGCAAGAGCACGTACGACGCGCTCGACGACGGCCTGCGCCAGCGCGCCGCCACGGTGGCGAACGGCAAGAAGGTCAGTTCTCCCGACGAGGTCGCGAACTACCCGGCGGCGTTCCTCGCGGCCGGCGACGTGAAGATGGGCGTGCTGCTCTCGGACACCGGGAAGCTCACCTACCCGAGGGAGTCCGAGCCGCCGCCGACCGTGCCGGAGGCGTGGGACGTCGCGGACGGCGAGCGGCCCGAGTTCATCTGGACCGACCACAAGACCGAGACGCGCGTGATCGCGGTCCGGTACCAGCCCGACCAGGCGATCATCATCGCCCAGTCGATGGCGCCCCAGCGCACCACGCTGGCGAAGCTCAGCGTCGTCCTGCTGCTGATCGGCGGGGCGGGCGTGCTGCTCGCGGCCATCGCGGGCACGGCCGTCGCCCGCACGAGTCTGCGGCCGGTGCAGAGACTGACCGAGGCCACCGAACGCGTCGCGAACACCGGCGACCTGACGCCGATCCCGGTGTCGGGTGACGACGAGCTGGCCCGGCTCACGCACAGCTTCAACGCGATGCTCGGTGCCGTCGCCGAGTCGCAGGAACGGCAACGCCGCCTGGTCGCCGACGCGGGCCACGAGCTGCGCACGCCGCTGACCTCGATGCGCACCAACCTGGAGCTGCTGCTCGCCTCGGAACGCCCGGACTCCCCGACGTTGTCGCAGGAGGACAAGACGGAGATCCAGGCGGACGTGCGCGCGCAGATCGACGAGCTGACCACGTTGATCGGCGACCTGGTCGAACTCGCCCGCGAGGACGCCCCGCAGGTCGTCCACGAGCCGGTCGACCTCGTCGAGGTGGTCGAACGGTCCCTCGACCGGGCCCGTCGTCGTGGTTCGGGCGCCGTTCGCTTCGACGTTCAGCTCCAGCCGTGGACACTTCTGGGTGATTCGAGCGCGCTGGAGCGCGCGGTGCTGAACCTCCTCGACAACGCGGTGAAGTTCAGTCCGTCCGGTTCGTCCGTTCGCCTGAACCTCCGCCAGGTGGGGGACGGCAGCGCGGTGGTGGAGGTCGCGGACGCGGGCCCCGGCATCGCGGACGCCGATCTACCTCACGTTTTCGAGCGGTTCTACCGCTCCTCCGAGGCGCGGACCCTGCCGGGTTCGGGCCTCGGGCTCGCCATCGTCAAGCAGGTGGCGCAACGGCACGGCGGCACGGCCACGGCGGGCCGTGCGCCCGAGGGCGGTGCCCTGTTCACGTTGCGCCTACCCGGACGTCCGTAAGGTGGGGCGTGTGAGTCATCGCGTGAACGACGATTCTTCGTCGACCTGGGAGACGACGCCTCCCGCCGGAGACGGTCCCGCCGAACCCACGACGCGCTTCTCGACGTCCGGTTCGCGAGCTTCGTCCCGCTCGTCGGCCTACGACGAGGACGACGCGCCGAAGTTCTCCAGGAAGAAGACGAAGAAGAAGCAGCCGTTCTGGAAAGAGCTGCTGGTCATCTTCAGCGTGGCGCTGCTGCTGACCGTCGTGATCCAGACGTTCGTCGCGCGCGTGTTCGTCATCCCGTCGGCCTCGATGGAGACGACGCTGCACGGCTGCACGGGCTGCGTGAACGACAAGGTGCTGGTCGAGAAGATCACGTACCTGTTCAACGACCCGCGCCCCGGCGACGTCATCGTCTTCCGCGGCCCGCCGAACTGGACCGGCGGCAAGCAGCCCCCGAACTTCGTGGTCGGCACGCTGCAGGACCTCGGCTCGATGGTGAACCTCTCCGAGCCCAGCGGCACGGACTTCATCAAGCGCGTCATCGCCGTCGGCGGCCAGACCGTCGAGTGCTGCGACGACGAGGGCCGCGTCCTGGTCGACGGCAAGCCGCTGGACGAGCCGTACCTGAACTTCGGCGGCGGCCCGCGCCAGCAGGACTCGTTCGAGAAGGTCACCGTCCCCGCGGGCAAGCTGTGGGTGATGGGCGACAACCGCAACAACTCGTCGGACTCGCGCAAGCACGGCGACCCGACGCCGGCCGACGGCGCGATCCCGGTGGAGAACGTGGTGGGCAAGGCCCGCGTGATCGTGATCCCGGTGGGGCGTTGGGGCGGCATTTCGGACTTCAACCCGCAGACCGGCGGGAAGTAGCCGAGCCAAGAGCACGCGAGAGGGCGGGGTGCCGACATCGGCACCCCGCCCTCTCGTCTGCTCCTAGCCCTTCGTCGACCCCAGCGTCAGTCCACCCACGAACTGCCGCTGCAACACGAAGAACACCACCAACGTCGGCAAAGCCACCAGCAAAGACCCGGCCGCGATCAGGTTGTTGTCGGTGAAGAACGTCCCCTTGAGGTTCTGCAAGGCCGACGTCACCGGCATCTTGTCGCCGTCCTGGATCAACACCAACGCCCACAGGAAGTCGTTGTAGATCCAGGTGAACTCCAACGTCGCCAGCGCGGCGAGCACGGGCCGGCACAGCGGCAGGGTCAACTGCCAGTACTGCCGGAACACCGACGCTCCGTCCACCCGAGCGGCCTCGGTGAGCTCGTACGGGATGGTCTTCATGTAGTTCGACAGCACGAACGTGCAGAAGCCCATCTGGAACGCGATGTGGATCAGGATCACGCCGAGCGGCGAGTCGATCAGCGACTCGCTCTCCGACATCCACGCCGGCAGTTCGATCAGGCGGTACAGCCTCCACAGCGGCGTCACGATCACCTGCTGCGGCAACAGGTTGCCCGCGGTGAACAGCATCAGCAGCGCGATGTTGAACTTGAAGCTGAACCGCGAGACCCCGAACGCCACCATCGAGCTCAGCACCAGCGTCAGGATCAGCGCCGGCACGGTGATGAGGAACGTGTTCCAGTAGAAGTGCGGCAGGTCGCCGATCTCCCACGCCTTGGCGAAGTTCTCGAACGTCAGTGACTTCGCGATCGAGAAGTACCCGTTGACCGAGGTGTCGTCGTACGTCCGCAGCGACGCGTACACCGCCCACAGCAACGGGGTGAGCGTCATCAGGCACGTCAGGACGAGGAACACGTGCAGCGCGATGCGGGCCGGCCTGATCGGCTGCTTCTTGATCGGCAACGGGCGTTCCAGCGTGGCCGTCACGTCCGGTTCTCCTTGCTGAACACCTGGTACAGGTACGGGATGATGACGCCGAGCGAGATCGTCAGCAGGATCACGGCGACCGCGGAGCCGCGGCCGATGCGCGAGGCCTCGCCGATGATGTTGTCGGTCACGAGCACCGACAGCAGCTCCAGGCCGTTGCGGCCCTTGTTGATGACGTAGACGATGTCGAACGCGCGCAGCGCCTCGATCACGGTCACGACGGCGACCACGATGTTCACCGGCTTCATCACCGGGAACGTCACGCGGAAGAACGTCTGCGCCGAGGAGGCGCCGTCCAGTGCCGCCGCTTCCTTCAACGCCGGGTCCACCGACTTCAGGCCCGCCAGGTACAGCAGCATGATGTAGCCGGTGTGCCGCCACGCCGCCGCGACCAGCACGGCGTAGAGGTTGATGTCCGAGTCGCCGATCCAGTCGACCGGGTCGGCGCTCAGGCCCAGCAGCGAGTTCAGCAGGCCGCCGTCCGGTGTGTAGATCAGCTGCCAGATGAAGCCCACGAGGGCGAGCGACAGCACCATCGGCATGTACAGCGCGCTCTGGTAGATCCGGCTGAACCGGAGTTCGCGGTCGAGCAGCACGGCGAGCAGCAGACCCGCCGTCGTCGGCACGACGAGCAGGAACAGCAGC
Organism: Lentzea sp. HUAS12; assembly: GCF_024125735.1. Taxonomy (NCBI): domain Bacteria; kingdom Bacillati; phylum Actinomycetota; class Actinomycetes; order Pseudonocardiales; family Pseudonocardiaceae; genus Lentzea; species Lentzea sp. HUAS12. The sequence goes on along the minus strand of NZ_CP099738.1, from coordinate 6,328,125 downwards.
CAGATCAGGTTGTGCTGCACCGCGGGCCAGAACCGCGGGTACTCGCTGAAGATCTCGACGTAGTTCGCGACACCGATCCACTCGATGTCCTCGAGGCCGCCGATGCCGTTCCACCTGCTGAACGACAACGCGATCGAGCCCAGCGTCGGCACCCACACGAACAGCAGGTGCACGACCGCGGGGATGCCCAGCATGAGCGCCAGCACGAGCTTGTCCGTGCCGGCGAGGGCCGTGGCACGCTTTCCACGCCGACGAGGCGGCGGCCCGCTGGGGGCCACCGCCTTCGGCTTCTCCTGCACCGCGGTCACTTGAAGATGTTCTTCGCCTGGTCGGCCATGCCCTTGAGCACGGAGTCGACGCTGTTCGGGTCCTTGATGAACTCGATCAGGCCGTTGGTGGCGGCCTCGCTCGCGAAGCCCGGGTCGGTGTCGCGGTCGAGGAACTGCGTGATGTGCTTGGCGCCCTTGATGACCTCGGCCGCCTTCTTCTGCAGCGAGTTGTAGCTGGAGGTGTCGGCCTTCTGGTTGGTCGCGACCACGGACGAGTCGGACTTCAGGTAGGTGAGCTGCGGCTCGGCCGTCGACAGGTACTCGAGCAGCTTGAGCGCGCCCTCGGGGTTGCCGGGCTTCTTCGCCATCATGTACCCGTCGATCGGCGCCTCGACCGTGTCGGTGCCGTGCTCCGGGTTGATCTCCGGGAACGGGAAGAAGTCGAGGTCCTCCTTCTCCGCGTCCGGGAACTGCTGACCGAGGAACGAGCCCAGCAGGTACATGCCGGACTTCTTCTGCTGCAACGACTGTGCGGCTTCCTGCCACTCGCGGCCGAGCGCGTTCTCCTGGTGGAACGGCAGCAGCCGCTTCCACGTGTCGAAGACGTCCTTGACCCGCTTGTCCTGCCAGTCCTCCTTGCCCGCGAGGAGGTCCACGTGGAACTGGTAGCCGTTGGTGCGGAAGTTCAACTGGTCGAACGTGCCCATGCCCGGCCAGCCCTGCTTCTGCGCGAAGGCGATCGGGATCAGGCCGTCGGCCTTCATCTTCGTGGCGAGCGCGACGAGCTCGTCGAGCGTCTTGGGGACGGCGTAACCGCGCTCCTGCCACACGCTCTTGCGGTAGAACATGCCCCAGGGGTACTGCGTGAACGGCACGAAGTACTGCTTGCCGTCGGTGGCCGTCGACGCCTGCTTGAGCGCGTCGGAGTAGTTGCCGCCGATCTTGCCCCACAGGTCGCTGACGTCGCCGGTGAGTCCCTGGTCGGCGAAGAACCGCATCCGGTAGCCGGCGAACCACGCGAGCACGTCGTCCGGCTTGCCCTGCAGGTAGTTGTTGATCTGCTCCTGGTACTGCTCGTGCTGCTTCGTGTTGATCGTGACGGACAGGCCGCCCGACTGGCCCTCGAAGCCCTTGAGCGCGGCCGTGATCGCGTCCTTCGGCACCTGGTCGGACAGGTTGTTGCCGAAAGTGACGACCTTGGAGTCGCCGCCCGAGCCGGAACCGCCCCCGCACGCCGAGAGAAGACCACTGGTCGCGGCGACGCCGGCACCGGCCAGCATGACTCGCAGCATCGTCCGCCGACCGAGCTGCGGTAACGGGGTGGAACCAGGCGTCTGCAGAACCATCATCGCTCCTACGGGTGACACGCGCTCGTGCGAACCGAACATGACTCAAACAAAGTTGCGCACAATGTGGTCCGAGTCATACAGCATGTCAAGCCCTGTTACGCAGCTGTTAAACCGGTGCGCAGCGGCGTCCGGGCCACTTCCCGGTACTTTTCCCGGTCTTTTGCTCCACAGACCTCAACGCGAAGTTGTGTTTGCTTGTGTTGACGTTGGGGGCTGTCGTCGGCCACGCTTGCGGCCGTGACGACTTGGCCAACAGACCTGCCAGGCCTCGGCTGGGGGGCTGACTACAACCCCGAGCAGTGGCCCGAACACGTCTGGACCGAGGACGTCGAGCTCATGCGGCGCGCCGGCGTGACCATGGTCAGCGTCGGGATCTTCAGCTGGGCGAAGATCGAGGTCAGCAAGGGCGAGTACCGGTTCGACTGGCTCGACCGCGTGATGGACCTGCTGCACGCCGGCGGCATCCGCGTCGACCTCGCGACCGCCACCGCCGCGCCCCCGCCGTGGCTGACCACCGAGCACCCCGAGATGCTGCCCGTCCGCGCGGACGGCGTGCGGCTGTCGCACGGCTCGCGGCAGGCGTACTGCCCGTCGTCGCCGATCTACCGCGACCGGGCGACGGCGCTGGCCGCCGAGATGGCCTCGCACTACCGCGACCACCCCGCCCTCGCCGCCTGGCACGTCGGCAACGAGTACGCGTGCCACGTGAAGCGCTGCTACTGCGACACGTGCGCCGCCTCGTTCCGCGAGTGGCTGGCCGCCCGCTACACGCTCGACCAGCTCAACGACGCGTGGTCGACGGCGTTCTGGAGCCAGGGCTACACCGACTTCGCGCAGGTCCTGCCGCCGCGCGTCACGCCGACGTTCTCGAACCCGGCGCACGTGCTCGACTACGACAGGTTCTCCGACGACGCGATCCTCGAGCTCTACAAGGCCGAGCGCGACGTGCTGCGCATGATCACGCCCGAGGTGCCGGTCACCACGAACTTCATGGTCAACTGGACGTTCGGCGACCTCGACTACTGGAAGTGGGCGCGCGAGGTCGACTTCGTCTCCAACGACCACTACACCGAGGCCCAGTCGCCCGACCGGCACATCGAGCTCGCCATGTCCGCCGACCTCGTGCGCGGCCTGGCCGGCGGCAAACCGTGGCTGCTCATGGAGAACTCGACGTCCGCGGTGAACTGGCAGCGGCGCAACATCGCCAAGCTGCCGGGGGAGCAGCGGCGGCACTCGTTCCAGAACATCGCGCGCGGCGCGGACGGCACGCTGTTCTTCCAGTGGCGGCAGTCCCGCGGTGGCAGCGAGCGCTACCACTCGGCGATGGTCCCGCACGCCGGCCCGGACACCAAGGTGTACCGCGAGGTCTGCGAGGTCGGTGCCGAGTACCGGAAGCTCGCCGAGGTCGTCGGCTCCACTGTGGACGCCTCCGTCGCGGTCCTGTTCGACTTCCAGTCCGGCTGGGCGCTGCGCCAGGACGCCCACCCGACGCAGGACTTCGACTACTGGCAGCACGTGCTCGGGTACTACAAGGCCCTGTGGCAGGCGGGTGTCACCGTCGACTTCGTCGCGCCGGGCACCAACCTCTCGAAGTACTCGCTGGTGGTCGTGCCGGCGTTCTACGCGGTGTCCGACGCGCATGCCGCCGTGATCGCGGACTACGTGGCGGGCGGCGGCCACGTCGTCGTCACGTACCTGTCCGGTGTCGCCGACCAGTACACGCGAGTGCGACTGGGCGGGTACCCCGGGGCGTTCCGCGACGTGCTCGGCGTGTGGTCCGAGGAGTTCTTCCCGCTGCGGCAGGACGAGACCGTCTCGCTGAGCGACGGCTCGACCGCCTCGTTGTGGACGGAGCACCTGCACACGCGCACCGCTGACACCGTTGTCTCCTACGTGGACGGGCCGTTGCCCGGGGTGCCGGCGGTGACGCGCAACGCGTTCGGCAACGGTGTCGCCTGGTACGTGGCGTGCGATCTCGACGGCGACGGTCTGAGCCGAACGGTGGAAAACGCACTTTCCGGTGCGGGCGCAGGGGTGTCGCGTTCGCCGATTGAGCTCGTGCGGCGCAGGGGCGACGTATCGTTCCTCTTCGCCGTCAACCACACCGACACCGACGCGCAGATCGAGGCGTCCGGTGTCGACGTGTTGTCCGGCACGCAGGTCTCCGGACGCCTCACCGTGCGAGCCGGGGACGTGGTCGTCCTCAGGGAAGAGGTGTGAGGTGCTGGCACGTCAGCGGCAAGCCGTGATCATCGAAGAGGTCCGCCGCACGGGAGCGGTCCGCGTGAGCGACCTCGTCGTGCGGCTCGGCGTCTCGGACATGACCGTGCGCCGGGACCTCGACGTGCTCGCCGCGCGCGGGCTGGTGGAGAAGGTCTACGGCGGCGCGACGTCCGTCGTCGGGCGCTCGACCGACGAGCCCGGTTTCGAGGCCAAGTCGGTTCGGCAGCTGCCCGAGAAGGAGGCGATCGCGGCCGCCGCCGCGGGCCTCGTGCGTCCGGGGACGGCCATCGGTCTGTCCGCGGGCACCACGACGTGGACGTTAGCTCGTTTCCTCGACGACATCCCCGACCTGACCGTCGTCACGAACTCCATCCGCGTCGCCGACGTGCTGCAGCAGAGCGGGCGCACGGACCGCACGGTCGTGCTGACCGGTGGCGTGCGCACGCCGTCCGACGCGTTGGTGGGCCCCGTGGCCGTGCAGGCGTTGCGGTCGCTGCACCTCGACGTGGTGTTCCTGGGCGTGCACGGCATGGCCGAGCGCTCCGGTTTCACCACCCCGAACCTCAACGAGAGCGAGACCGACCGAGCGCTCGTCGACGCCGCCGGCCGCGTGGTCGTGGTCGCGGACCACGAGAAGTGGGGCACCGTCGGCATCTCCACGATCGCCGACCTCGACGAGGCGCACGTCCTGGTGACGGACGAAGGTTTGCCGGACGACGCCAGGGCCATCCTGAGCGAGCAGGTCGGCGAGTTGGTGTTGGCACATGTACCGGGAAGTGGCGAGGAGCTGGCGTGAGGCGTACCGCGGGAAAACTGGCGGACGGCCGGGAGATCATCTACTTCGACGACAGCGCTGAGGCGCCGCCGCGGGCCGCGGTGGACACCCGGGACCTCCCCGAGACCCAGCCGATGTCCGAAGTCCGGCTGGACCCGTTGACCCGCGAGTGGGTCGCCATGGCGGCCCACCGCCAGACGCGGACGTACAAGCCGCCGGCGGACCTCTGCCCGCTGTGCCCGTCGACGCCGGGCAGGCCCACCGAGATCCCCGAGGCCGACTACGACGTCGTCGTGTTCGAGAACAGGTTCCCGTCGCTGGCCCAGAACGTGCCCGACGTGCCGTCCACTGTGGATGGTGAGGAGCTGTTCGTGCGCGCGCCGGGCCGCGGGCGCTGCGAGGTCGTCTGCTTCACGTCGGACCACAACAAGTCGTTCGGCGAGCTCTCCGAGTCGCGCGTGCGCACCGTCGTGGACGCCTGGGCGGACCGCGTCGCCTTCTTGTCAACGTTGCCAGGGGTCGAGCAGGTCTTCCCGTTCGAGAACCGCGGCGAAGAGATCGGCGTGACGCTCTCCCACCCGCACGGCCAGATCTACGCGTACCCGTTCGTCACCCCGCGCACCGAGCGCATGCTGACGGCTGCTCAGGCCTACTACGCCGAACACGGCCGCCCGCTGTTCGGCGACGTCCTGGAGGCCGAGCTCCGCGCGGGCGCGCGGGTGGTGGACGAGTCCGAGCACTGGGTCGCCTTCGTGCCGGCCGCCGCCCGCTGGCCCGTCGAGGTCGTGCTGGCGCCGCGCCGCCAGGTTCCCGACATCGCCGCACTGTCCTCAGTGGAGCGCGACGACTTCGCGTCGCTGTACCTGAAGGTGCTGCACCGCCTGGACGCCCTCTACGACCGGCCGTTGCCCTACATCGCCGCCTGGCACCAGGCCCCGGTCAACCAGGGCCGCGAGGAGATGTGGCTGCACCTGCAGGTCTTCTCGGTGCTCAGGACGAAGGACAAGCTCAAGTACCTCGCGGGCTCCGAGTCCGGCGAGGCCGTGTGGATCAACGACGTGACGCCCGAGCAGATCGCGGAACGGCTCCGGGGAACACACAAGTAGCTCCCAGGCTGGTTTAAGGGTTCTCTCAGGACGACACCCGAGACTATGGGCATGACCGAGAGCAACCAGCCAGCGCAGCAGCCGGACCAGCCGGACTCCGTGCCGTCGAGCGCCGGTCAGACAGACTCCGGCGCGCGGGAGCAGGGCCCGTCGCTGCCGGAACCCGGCCAGCCGGATCCTTTGCAGGGGGGATCCGGCCAGGCTGGGGCTACCGCTCAGACCGGGACGACAGGCCAGGCCGGGAGCACCGGGTACGCCTCCCCGTCCGGCCAGCCGGCCGCGCCCGCGGGCCTCGGCGACGTTCCCGCCTCCTTCACTTCGGCCCAGCCGCAGGTGCCCTCACCTGACGCGGGCCAGACGCAGCTCGGCGGGTCCGGACCCGGCCAGCAGCTCTCTTCACCCTCAGGGTCCGGCCAACCTCACCCGCTCGGCCTCGGCGCGACGACCGCGCAGTTCGGCGCGGAGTCACCGTTCGGTGGGCAGCAGCCCGCCGGTCCGCCGTCGAACCCGTTCGCCGCACCTCAGCAGGGTTCTCAGACGGGTCAGTACTACCTTCCTCCCGGCTACCAGCCGCCCGTCGAACCGCGTCCCAAGGGCCGCGGCAAGGTCGTGGCGGGCGTCGCCGCCCTCGTGCTCCTCGTGGGCGGGCTCTCCGGCGGCCTCGGCGGCTACCTGGGCTACAACTTCGCGAACGACTCGTCGTCGGTGAGCTCGCTCGACTCGCCCCGCCCGGCCTCGCAGACCTCGAACGCCCCCGCGGGCTCGGTCGAGGACGTGGCGAACAAGCTGCTGCCGTCCGTCGTCCAGATCCAGGTCACGACGAGGGCCGGCGCCGGCGAGGGCTCGGGCTTCATCATCTCCGGCAACGGCCAGATCGTGACGAACAACCACGTCATCGAGGGCGCTGCCGCCGGCGGTGACATCAAGGTCGTCTTCCAGGACGGCAGGACCGCGTCCGCCAAGATCCTCGGCCGCGACCCGAGCTCCGACATCGCCGTCATCCAGGCCGACGGCGTCTCGAACCTCCCGGTCGTGCAGCTCGGCAACTCCGGCGACATGAAGATCGGCCAGGGCGTCGTCGCGATCGGCTCGCCGTTCGAACTGTCCGGCACGGTGACGTCCGGCATCGTCAGCTCGCTGAACCGCCCGGTCTCGGCGGGCGGTGACCGCGGCTCGAACTCGCAGGCGACGGTCCTGAACGCCATCCAGACCGACGCCGCGATCAACCCCGGCAACTCGGGCGGCCCGCTCGTCAACATGCAGGGCCAGGTCGTCGGCATCAACTCGGCGATCTACAGCCCGAGCCAGGGTCAGGGCCAGGCCGGATCCGTCGGCATCGGCTTCGCGATCCCGATGGACCAGGCCCGCCGCACGATCGACGAGATCGTGAAGAGCGGCAAGCCCAAGCAGACCGTGCTCGGCGTGAAGGTCGAGTCGACCGAGCAGGGCGCGAGGATCACGGAGATCACCGCCGGCGGCGCTGCCGAGAAGGCCGGGCTGAAGGCCGGTGACGTGATCACGAAGTTCGGCGACCGCCGCATCGACGAGTCGGACACGCTCGTCGCCGCCGTCCGGTCGAAGGCTCCTGGCGACAAGGTGACGATCACCCTGTCCGACAACAGGACCGTGGAAGCCACCCTCGACGGCGTCGAGGTGGGATAGGTCGGGGGACGCCCGGGTCCTGGCAGCCGCCGCCCGCCAGGACCCGGGCGTGACGACCCCGGAGAGGCCCGGACCTGTGCGCACCTGCCCCGCACACAGGCCCGGGCCTCTTCTTACGTCCTCGTGACGAACACGGGCCAGGCGCGCTTGCGTGACCTACCGTGGTGACGTGGTGGAACGGGTGCTGGTCGTCGACGACGACACGACGGTGCGCGATGTCGTGCGCCGCTACCTCGAACACGCCGGGTACGAGGTCGAGCTCGCCGGCGACGGGGAGAGCGCGCTGCGGCTGATGGCCGCGCAGGAGCCGGACATCGTGGTGCTGGACCTGATGCTGCCCGGCATCGACGGCCTCGAGGTGGCGCGGAGGATCCGGGAGCGCGGCAGCACGCCCGTCGTCATGCTGACGGCGCTCGGCGAGGAGGAAGACCGCATCGCCGGGCTGCAGATCGGCGCGGACGACTACGTGACCAAGCCCTTCAGCCCGCGTGAGCTGGCGTTGCGCGTGTCGTCGGTGCTGCGGCGGGCGCACCGGGCGTTCGAGCCGCGGGTCGTGCGGGACGGGAACCTCGTGCTGGACGTGGCCGCGCACACGGCGACGTTGGACGGGCGGCCGTTGCAGCTGACGACCCGCGAGTTCGACCTGCTGGCGTTCTTCATCGGCAACGCGGGCAAGGCGTTCGGCCGGGCGGAGCTGCTGGAACGGGTGTGGGGCTGGCAGTTCGGCGACCAGTCGACGGTGACCGTCCACGTGCGACGGTTGCGGGAGAAGATCGAGGAGGACCCCGCGAAGCCGCGCCGGCTGAGCACCGTGTGGGGCGTCGGCTACAGGTACGACCCGTGTTCGATCGACTGAGCCGCGTCTCGCTGACCACCGCGATGACCGTCATGGTCATCGTGCCGGTGGTGGCCACCATCGCCGGCGTGCTGATGGTCAGCGGGTTCATGTTCACGCCGATGCTCGGCGCCACCCTCATGGCGTGCGTGGTGGTCGGCCTGGTCACCGTGCCGTTCTCGATCCTGCTGGGCCGGGCGATCGCGCGACGCACGATGTGGGAGCGCGAGGCCGAGGCGGCGCGGCGGCAGCTGGTGGCGTGGATCAGCCACGACCTGCGGACGCCGCTGGCCGGGATCAGGGCGATGACCGAGGCGTTGGAAGACGGCGTCGTCTCCGATCCGGGCGAGGTCGCCGTCTACGCCAAGCAGATCGCGCTGGAGGCCGACCACCTGTCGAAGCTCGTGGACGACCTGTTCCAGCTCTCGCGGATCACCGCGGGCGCCCTGAACCTGCCGATGCACGACGTGGCGCTGGCCGACGTGGTGAGCGACGTCGTCGCCGCGTCCCGCCCGATCGCGTCGCGCGAGGGCGTCGAGTTGCGCGCGGACGCCCGCGCCTGGCCCGTCGTGCGGGGCTCCGAACCGGAACTGATGCGTGTCGTGCGCAACCTTGTGTCCAACGCCATCCGCCACACACCGGAGGGCGGTGCCGTCGCCGTCCAGGTCGATGTGGACGGACCCGAAGCGGTGGTGCGAGTGGACGACTCGTGCGGCGGCATCCCCGATGACGTGCTGCCACAGGTGTTCGACGTGGGCTTCCGCGGCTCGTACGCGCGCAACCCGTCGGGCGCCGGACTGGGCCTTTCCATCGCACGCGGCCTCGCCGACGCGCACCACGGGCGGATCGGCGTCGAGAACCACGGTCCTGGCTGCCGCTTCGAGGTCCGACTCCCGCTACGGTGATCGGTATGGAACGCAGCGCGCAGCGCCTTGGCCGCGCTTTGGTCGTGATCGTGGACGACCGGGTGGCGCACGGCGAGCAGGACGACAACTCCGGGCCTCTCGTCACCGAGCTCCTCGAAGAAGTGGGCTTCATCGTCGACGGCACCGTCGCGGTCGAGGGTGAGGTGGTCGACATCCGGGCCGCCCTCAACACGGCCGTCATCGGTGGCGTCGACCTCGTGGTCACCGTGGGAGGCACAGGCGTGTCCCCGCGCGACGTCACCCCCGACGCCACGCAGGGCCTGCTCGACCGCCCGATCCACGGCATCGCCGAGGCGCTCCGCGCCTCCGGCCTCGCCGCGGGAGCGGTCGACGCGGGTATCTCGCGCGGTCTCGCCGGCGTCTCCGGCAGCACGCTCGTCGTGAACCTCGCGGGCTCGCGCTCCGCGGTCCGCGACGGCATGGCAACCCTGTCGGCCCTGGTGCCCTACGTGATCGAGCAGCTGAGCGGTCTTGACGAAGAGTGATTCACCGAAGCCGGCCGACGACGACGCGGCAGCGCGTCGTCGCCGGTTGGCGGAGGTGTTCGGCGACGTGCTGCCGGAGACCACTTCGGACGAGCGCGGTGGTGGGGCCGGGGCTGGGACGGATGACCGCGAGGCCTGGTACCGCGAGAACAGGCCGCCGCACCACGGCGGCTGACACGGGCTGGCGGACTGAGGCGGGCTGACGCGGCTGGCGTGAGCTGGCGCCGCTGAGACCGGCCTGCGCCGCTGGGACAGTTGTTGCCAGCCCCAGTGGGCAGCGGGCCTCGTGGGATGGCTGCGAGTGTGGTGCGCCAGCTTCGGCGCCGTGATCAGGCGGCCTGGGTCTGCCCCGGACGTCGGCCGGCGGGCTGGAGCGAAGCCAGGACAAAGCGCGCTGGACCGCTGGTGCGGCGGGCGCGCTTCGTCTCGGCGGGACGGGTTGAGATCAGATGGCTGGGCCGCGGCGGTCCTGCACCACGGTGGGCTGCTGCTGGTGGTTGTTCTGCTGTGCCGCGAGGAGGTCGCGGATCTCGATGAGCAGCTCGACGTTCGTCGGCTCGGCCGGGCCGGGCTCCTCGCCCCTCTTGCGGCGCTCCTGGATCTTCTTGATCGGCAGCACCAGGACGAAGTAGACGACAGCGGCCACGATGATGAAGTTGATCGCGGCGTTGATGACGTTGCTGAAGTCGAGGTACGTGTCGTCCTTGCCCTCGCGGAGCTGGATGCCGAGGCCCTTGGTCTCGGCGCTGCCCAGCGACGCGATGAGCGGCTTGATGAGGCTCGTGGTGAACGCGGTGACGATCGCGGTGAACGCCGTGCCGATGACCACGGCCACGGCCAGGTCGACGACGTTTCCGCGCATCAGAAAGTCTTTGAATCCCTTCAGCATCAGCGGAGAGTAACGGCTAATGCTTGATCCAGTGACATCGCGGCCACACGAGTTGCATTAAGTCTCGGCAACGTGAGCACGACGACCTGGCCGCGCGTCTCCCGCACCGCCGCGTTCTCCGCGACGACCTCGCCGGACGACGACACCACGTCGACCCGGCCGCCCGGTCTGACGACGGCAGCGAGGCCCTGGTCAGCCACGCGGACGGCCACCGACGCCTGGTCCGGGGACACGTCGGAGAGGTCGTAGTCGGTCAGCGGGACGCCTGCCCGCGCGGGCGACGACAACGCGCGGCCCACCACGGCCTCGGAACCCGGGAACGAGCCCGGTAGCGGCGCGCTCAGGGACACGACCCGGACGTCGGAGGCCGTGAGCGGGGCCCCGGCCGGCAGATCGCGGGAGGCGACCACGGCGGGATGGCCCACGTCCGGCCAGAAGAACGTCGACAGGGCCATCAGGGCGAGGCCCAGGGCCAGGAAGCGGCGCCACGCGGGAGAAGGGCGGCGGCGCGAGAAGGAGCGGACCCGGTCGAGGGTGGAGGCGGAAAGCGTCATGCCTCCGACCGTAGGGCGGTCGGAGGCATGGCTGGTGGGGCTGGAACGCAAGTTGTGGACAACTCGCGATCTTCAGGAAGCGGCGGCCGCCGGAGCGCTCGAGGACTTCGAATCCGAAGAGGACGACGAGGTGGACTTCGTGTCCGACGACTTCGTCTCCGAGGAGGACGAGGTGGACGTCGAGGACGTGCTCTTCGACGAGCCCGAACGGCTGTCCGTGCGGTAGAAGCCGCTGCCCTTGAAGACGACACCGACGGCGCCGAACAGCTTGCGCAGCTTGCCCGAGCACTCCGGGCACTCGGTGAGGGAGGCGTCGCTGAACGACTGCACCGCCTCGAACCGGTGCTCACACGCGGTGCAGGCGTACTGGTACGTAGGCACTGGGTCTGCTCCTAGCTCTGGCACTCGACCGTTGTGAGTGCCAACACGATTTTCGCCCAGGACCTTCCCGGAGCGCAAACACCCCCGATCAAAGTCACAGCCAGCGCAGCCCGATCGAGGGAGTCAGAACGCCGTTCATCCGCACGTCGTGGGGCTCGCCCGGCACCTCCGCCAGCACCTCGCAGTCCCGCACGACACCGACCAAAGGCGCTTTGACCAGCGGCAACGACCGGTCGTAGTGGCCCTGCCCCTTCCCGATCCGCACCCCGGTGACCGACACGGCCAGGGCGGGCACGAGCACCAGCGAGGCTCCAGCGATCGCCGAGGCGCCGAGCCGCGGGCCGGTCGGCTCCAGCAGCCTGAACCCCGCCGGCGCGACCTCACCGGTGTGCTCCGCCCAGTCCAGCGGCGACGCCCCCGTCACGACCGGCAGCAGCACCCGGCACCGCAGCCCGTCGAGCCACGACGCGTCACCGGGCTCGGAACCGACCGGCAGGAAGGCGCACACCGTCTGATCAGGTGAAAGATCCAGAGCGGCGACGTGCGCGGCCAGCGCGGCGGCTTCCAGGGCGCGGACTTCGGGCGACAGCGCACGCCGCGCGGCGAGCAACCGTGAACGCAGTGTGGCCTTCCGGTCACGAAGATCGGACGTCATGGTGGGTATCCCCCGGTATGTCGTTAGCATCGCAGCCCATGAGCAGCGCCTTCCACACCGCTATCGTGCCCGCGGCCGGTCTGGGCACCCGTTTCCTCCCCACGACCAAAGCCGTGCCGAAGGAACTGCTGCCCCTGGTCGACACCCCCGCCATCGAGTACGTGGCGCGCGAGGCAGCAGAGGCCGGTGCGAAGAAGCTGGTCATCGTGACGTCGCCGACCAAGGCGTCGGTCGCGGACTACTTCGACGCGAACCCCGACCTCGAGCAGTCGCTGACCGACAAGGGCAAGACCGAGCTCGTCGAGAAGATCCGGCGCGCCCCGCAGCTGATCAAGGCCGAGACCGCGATCCAGGACCAGGCGCTCGGCCTCGGCCACGCGGTCGGCTGCGCCGAGGGCAACCTGACCGGTGAGGACGAGGCCGTCGCGGTGCTGCTGCCCGACGACATCATCCTGCCGACCGGCGCGCTGAAGAAGATGGCCGAGGTCCGTCAGGAGAAGGGCGGCAGCGTCCTGCTGGCGTTCGACATCCCGCGCGAGCAGATCTCCGCGTACGGCGTGTTCGACGTCCGCGACACCGGCAGCGACGACGTGAAGCAGGTCGTCGGCATGGTGGAGAAGCCGAAGCCGGAGGAGGCGCCGTCGACGTTCGCGGCGGCGGGCCGGTACCTCCTCGACCGGGCGATCTTCGACGCCCTCAAGCGCATCACCCCCGGTGCCGGCGGCGAGCTGCAGCTCACCGACGCCATCGCGCTGCTGATCAACGAGGGCCACCCCGTGCACGTCGTGGTCCACCGCGGCGGGCGACACGACCTCGGCAATCCCGCCGGATTCCTGCGCGCTGCGGTTGACTTCGCACTCAACACCCCGGAGTACGGACCCGATCTGCGCGAGTGGTTGCGGGAACGCCTCGACAACTCCTGAGCGCGAGGACCAATCACATGAGGTCAGTGGACGAGCAGCTCGCTCGGGTGATCGCGGCCGCAGTGCGGCCCGCACCCGTGCGAGTCGCGATCTCCGAGTCGCAGGGTCTGCTCTGCGCCGAGGAGGTCGTCGCGGAACGCGCGTTGCCCGGCTTCGACCAGGCCGCCGTGGACGGGTACGCGGTGCGCAGCGTCGACGTGTCCGGCGCCAACGCGAGTCCGGTGCAGCTGCCGGTCGTGGGTGAGATCCCGGCCGGCTCCCGGCAGCCGCGCAGGCTGCAGCCCGGCCAGGCGGTGCGGATCGCGACAGGCGCCCCGCTGCCGACGCTGGCCGACGCGGTCGTGCCGCTCGGCTACACCGACGGCCATCAGGCCAAGGTGACGGTCAACCGCAGCGTGCCGTCCGCCGGGTTCGTTCGCCGCACCGGCGAGGACGTGCAGACCGGTGACGTCGCCGTGCGCCGCGGCGCGTCCATCGGTGCTGCTCAAGTGGGTCTGCTGGCCGCTGTCGGACGCAACAAGGTGCTCGTGCACCCACGGCCGCGCGTGTCGGTCATCTCGCTCGGCGAGGAGCTCGTCGACGTCGACCGCACGCCGGGCCAGGGCCAGGTCTACGACGTGAACTCGTACGCGCTGGCCGCCGCCGCCCGTGACGCGGGCGCCGAGGTCAGCCGGGTCGGCATCATGTCGGCCGACCCGCGCCGGCTGCGCGAGGTGATCGAGGGCAGGCTCCTGCTGTCCGAGATCGTCGTCATCGCGGGCGGCGTGGGCGGCACGATCGGCGACGAGGTCAAGGCCGCGATCACCGAGCTCGGCGACATGGACGTCAGCCGCGTCGCGATGCACCCCGGCTCCGCGCAGGGCTTCGGCAGGCTCGGCCCCGACGCCGTGCCGACGTTCCTGCTGCCGGCGAACCCGATGAGCGCGCTCGTCGTGTTCGAGGTGCTGGTCAGGCCGCTGATCAGGGCGGCGCTCGGCAAGAAGAACCCGTACCGCCGCGCGGTGTCGGCGCGCCTGCTGTCGCCGCTGCAGTCGACGAAGGGCCGCCGGGGCTTCCTGCGCGGTCAGCTGCTGCGCGACGCGGACAACGGCGAGTACCTGGTGCAGCCGCTCGGCACGTCCGGGTCGCACCTGCTCGCGTCACTGGCCGAGGCCAACTGCCTCATCATGGTCGACGAGGACGTCACCGAGGTCTCCGTCGGCGAAGAGGTGCTGGTCAGCTTCCTAGCGCAGCGTGGATGAGCGTTTTCGCCGATCTGGGCAGACACCCCGGCTGGCCCGTCCGGCTGGGGCCCCTGCACGTGCGCGCCGGAACCGTCGAGCTGCGCGGCCCGCGCCTGTTCGACGGGTCGCGCTGGTCGAGGCTGCGCATCCGCGACCGCGCCTACCTGGAGCAGTGGGAGCCCACGGCGCAGGAGGGCTGGGACGAGCGCAACGCGACGCTGTCCTGGCCCGCGCAGTGGTCGTCGTTGCGCGGCATGGCCCGGCGCGGCACCACGCTGCCGTTCATGATCTTGGTGGACGGCGAGGTCGCCGGTCAGATCACCGTCGGCAACATCGTGCGCGGCTCGCTGCTCTCGGCGTGGATCGGCTACTGGGTGGCCGCTGACCGCGCCGGGGGCGGAGTCGCCACAGCGGCCGTGGCGTTGCTCACGGACCACGCCTTCCGCGACGCCGGACTGCACCGCCTCGAGGCCACCGTGCGTCCCGAGAACGGCGCCTCGATCCGTGTGCTCACGAAGTCCGGCTATCGCGAGGAAGGTCTCTTCAAGCGTTATCTGGATGTTGCCGGACAGTGGCGCGACCACCTCTGCTTCGCGCTGACGACCGAAGAGGTCCCGGATGGCCTAGTGCGCCGTTTGGTCGCACGCGGAGAGGCCCGTCTTCCCTGACGATTGCTTCCGTTCGTCCTAATCACTTCACCCAAAAGTGGGTGATAGACCACACTTTCGTACGCACGGCAGTCGGCGAGCCTCCGACACAGGTGTGACTGTTGTGACTAGCGTGGTGACAGCACCACGCGTGGGCCGGGGGAGGTGAACGGGGAATGCCGAGTTCGCTGATCATCGTTGCGCTGGTCGTCGCCTGGCTCGTGGTCCTCGTCCCCATGATGGCCCGCAAGCGCCAGGAGAGTGCGCGCAGCGTGGGGGAGGAGTACGACGCCATGCCGGACGCCGAGTACGACGACATCCACGACATCGACGACGACTACTTCGACGAGGAGGAGTACGTCGAGCGCCCCTTCCGGCGCGGCCGCGGTGGCTACGACCCGGAGACCGCCGCGCTGGTCGCGCAGGCGAAGTACGCGTTCCGACGCAGAGTGGTGGCGTTCCTGCTGGTCGCCGCCGTCGCGTCCGGGATCGTCGCCGGAGTCTTCTTCACGAAGCTCTGGTACGGCCACGCCGCGATCGACCTGGTGCTCGTCGGGTACCTCACGTACCTGCGCCGGCAGGTGCGGATCGAGGAGGAGATCCGCGCGCGCCGGCTCGCCCGCCTTCAGCAGGTGCGCCGCCGCCGTGCGACGGGTCCGCAGCTGCAGGAGCCCCCCGCCGCCGAGCCCGAGCCCGTGCAGGTCGCCGAGGAGGCCGAGACCACCCAGGTCGAGGTCGTCGAGGACAGGCCCGCGCTGCCGCCGTTGCCGCGCTTCGAGCACCACGTGCGTCCGGGCACCATCCCGGTCGACTCCGACGACGAGGACCCGGTCTTCGTCGAGCTCGACGGACTGGAGTCGCTGCGGTACCGAGGTGCGGTCGGCGCTTAGGAGGGGGTGGTGAAAACACCCCCTCCGGGACTGCTATAGTTCTCCCCGTAAGACAGCAAGGGGCTGTAGCACAGTTGGTAGCGCGTCTCGTTCGCATCGAGAAGGTCAGGGGTTCGATTCCCCTCAGCTCCACGCAATAAATGGCGAGTGCTCGCAAAGAGCACTCGCCATTTTGCGTTCCACGTGTCTTCTGGGGCCAAGCCCCCAGACCCCAGCCGGGAGCAAGCCCCCGGACCCCCGTAGGTTGCCCGGTGGGGCGGGGTTCTCGTGCTGTGGCCTCAGGTCCACAGATTGATAATCGCCCGGTCCGCGTAAACGCGGACCGGGCGATTTTGCATTAGTCGCACGTTTGTCCCTCCCGCACTGCGATTGCCTTGTCCTCCGGCAATCGCAGTCGTCCGGAGCAGCGGTCGGCTGCTCCCAGGCCCGCGGAGGTCACGGGGAACGGCGGTCGGAGGACGCCCGCGAGAACGCGTCGAGAACGACCGGCAGGACCAGTCGCTCCACCAGTCGGGAGTCGATGCTGCCCGGCTCCACCAGTTCCTGGGCGTTGCCGCCTTCGCGCAGGGCGACCGCGAAGCGGGCCACCAGTGCGGGATCGATGACGAACTCGCGGCCCGACGCCGCCAGCAGTTCGGCGAAGATCCGCGCGATCCCCTGGCGGACCTCCTCGTCCTTGCGGGCGAGGACGGCCGCCGCCTCGGGGTTGCGGATGGCGTACAGGGTGAACTCGGTCGAGATGAGGAACCACTGGCGCTCGTCCTCGGACGGGCGGTTCGCGAGGTTCACGAAGTGCTGCAACGGATCGCTCGCCTGACGGGCCTGGTCGAGTGCGCTTCGCAACCGCGTGAGCACCACGGCGGCGTGCGCCTCGAACATGGTGAAGAAGAGCTCGTCCTTGCTCGCGAAGTTGGAGTAGAACGCGCCTCGGGTGAAGCCGGCCCTGTCGCAGATCATCTCGATGCTGGCCCCGTTGAAGCCGCGCTCGGCGAAGACCTCGGCGGCACTCGTCAGCAGCCGCGACCTCGTCACGGCGCGCTGACCGGTCGTCCCTCGTGGCACCACTCCTCCGCTCTGCCCGTTTCGATACAGGAACGTATCTGCACGCGGCTGCTTTGACTAGCTGCTCTTGACGCTGGTTCTGAGCAGCTGTGATAGTGGCCCCAGTCTTCGATACGACTCTGTATCTCATAGATGGGACCGTCATGACGAGCACGGTTACGCCGGACATCCTGGAGATGGTCCGCGCCAGCATCGGACCCGCCCCCGACGACTTCGAGCTGCCGCTGCCGCCGATCAACCTCTCGGTGGAGGAGGAGCGGGAGTACCGCAAGCGCGAACTCGCGGCCGCGTTCCGGGTGTTCGCCAAGTTCGGTTTCTCGGAGGGGGTGGCCGGCCACATCACGGCCCGCGATCCCGAGCACCCCGACACCTTCTGGGTCAACCCGTTCGGCATGAGCTTCAGCCAGATCAAGGTGTCCGACCTGATCCACGTCGACCACGTCGGCAACCTGCTGCACGGCAAGCGCCCGGTCAACCGGGCGGCGTTCTGCATCCACTCCGAGGTGCACAGGGCGCGGCCGGACGCGGTCGCCGCCGCCCACGCCCACTCGCTGAACGGCAAGGCCTTCGCCTCGCTCGGCATCCCACTCGCGCCGATCACCCAGGACGCCTGCGCGTTCTACGAGGACCACGGGCTCTACTCGGACTTCCGCGGCGTGGTGAACGACATCGAGGAGGGCCGCCGGATCGGCGTCGCCCTGGGTGACGCGAAGGCGGTCATCCTGCAGAACCACGGCCTGCTCACCGTGGGGCAGACCGTCGCGGCCGCCGCCTGGTGGTTCATCACCATGGAGCGCTCCTGCCAGGCCCAGCTGCTGGCGATGGCCGCCGGTGAGCCGACCCTCATCGACCACGACACAGCGGTCGGCGTGCGCGACCAGACCGGGAACCCGGTCGCCGGCTGGTTCCAGTTCCGGCCCCTCTGGGACCAGGTCGTCGCGGAGTCCCCCGACCTGTTCGACTGATCTCGGCGACGACGAAAGGGCCGCCCCGGGAACGCGGGCGGCCCTTTCGTCGTCGTGTCCTGGCGTCGGCGCCTAGAACGTCTTGATGACGCCGCCGTCGACGACCAGGTCGGTTCCGGTGATCCAGCTCGCCTCGTCCCCGAGCAGGAACGCGACGGCGGCCGCGACCTCCTCGGGCTCGCCCAGGCGGCCCATCGTGACACCCATGTCGGTGGGCGCCTTGTGGTTCAGCACCTCTTCCCTGGTGGCGCCGGACTGGGCGACCATCCAGTCGACGGTCCCGCCCTCGTCCGTCCAGCCGGGGGTGCGGGTCGGGCCGGGGGACACGGTGTTCACCCGCACGCCTCGCGCGGCGAACTCCTCCGACAGGGCCTGGGTCAGGTTCGACATCGAGGCCTTGTGGGCGGAGTAGTCGACGACGCCCGTGAACGGCAGGCGGGCGTTGACCGAGGAGATGTTGACGATCGCACCGCCGCCGTCGAGCAGGTCGGGCAGCAGCGCCCGGCTGAGCCGGACCGCGGACATCACGTTGATCGTGAACCCGGCTTCCCACTGTTCGTCGGTCACGTCGAGGAACGAGGAGCGGAAGTCCCAGTTGCCGACGTTGTTCACCAGGGCGGACACCCTGCCGCGGGCGCGGGCGGCCTCGGCCAGGCGCAGGTTGCCCTCGGCGGTGGCCAGGTCGGCCTGCACGACCGTGAGGTTCCCGGTCTGCTCCGGCGAGGCCGAGCGCGATCCGGTGACGACCTCGTAGCCGTCCTTGAGGAGGCGTTGGACGACAGCGGCGCCGATCCCCTTCGTTCCTCCGCTGACGACGGCGACGTTGTTCGGCATGACACTCCTCGGCTTGTTCGGGAGCGATCGCTCCCTATCTGGGTGTGACCGTAATACGGGAGCGATCGCTACACAACCCGGAGTTAGGATGAGGCATGCCACGTCCCCGTCAGTTCGACGACCACGACGCAGTCCGGAAGGCGATCGAAGTGTTCCGCCGCCAGGGCTACCACGGCACGTCGACGCGGGACCTGGGCGCGGCGATGGGCCTGAACCCGTCGAGCCTGTACCGGGCCTACGGCGACAAGCACGCGCTGTTCCTGCGGGCCCTGGACAGCTACCAGACCGTCCAGGACGAGGCCACCGGGGAGATCACGAGCAGCTCGGACAGCGTGCGCTCCGCACTGCGCCGATGGCTGGTGCACATGATCACCGAGGAGCAGGACCACGCCTGGGGGTGCCTGATGGTGAACACCGCCGCCGAACTGGGCGCCGAGGACTCACCGACCCGCGAGCGGGTGCACGCGGCCTTCGACGGCAACGTCACCGTGATCGCGGACCTGCTGCAGAAGGCCGTCGCCGAGGGCGAGATCACGCGTGAGATCGACGTCCGCGGCTGGTCCGAGCTCCTGTTCACCACCGTCGCCGGCCTGCGGGTGCGGGACAGGGCCGGGCAGCCCCTGGAGCGGCTGACCGCGGCCGTCGACACGGCGCTGGACGCGATCTGGGGCAGGTAGCGGAAACGCGTTCGGTCTCCGCCTCACCGCCGGATACCTTGGGCGCGTGAACATCCTTGGGGGATTGAAAGCTCTGTTCGTCGTAGGGACGGCACTCGCCGCCGTCAGCTGTTCGCCGGGGCAGGAGCAGCAGCCGGCGGCGCCGCAGGAGAAGCACTTCGACGTCACGGGCTGGGGGAAGCTGAAGCCCGGAATGTCCAAACAGGACGCTCTCGCCACCGGTGACCTCGCGGCCACGGGCGCGGGGAAGACCGGCAGCTGCGAGGACTACCGCTACAAGGACGGGCCCGCGGCCGACCCGAAGCAGGTGGCCGAGGACGACGCGCTCGAGCAGAAGATCGCCGAGGCGCAGAAGGCCGCGGACGCCGCCAAGGCGGCGATCGGGCCGGAGCCCGGTCCGAACGCGGGTGCCGCGGACTACGCCGCGTCGGCGGAACGGCTCGCGGCGTCGGCCGAGGCGAGCAACAAGGTGGTGCAGCTGACCGTGGAGTCCACGAAGCGCATCGCCGACCGGGCCGAGGCGCGCGAGGCCCACGGCGGCGTGCTGTTCGCCGGCGACAAGATCCGGATGATCCTGCCGCCTCCCGGTGCCACGGCGGCGAAGGACCTCGGCAAGGGCGCCACGGTCGAGCAGCTCAAGGCGGCCTACCCGAACGCCACCAGCGCCGGCGACGACATGTTCGACGTGCCCGTGCCCGACCAGAAGGGGTTCGTGCTGAGCTTCCACTTCGCCGAAGGGAAGCTCACGGCGTTCATGCTGTTCAACACCGAGGCCGCGTGCGCCTGAGCTGAGCGATTCCAGGCCGTCCGTCGTAATGCGGGCGGCCTGTTCGTCTATATAACGGCCGTAAGCTCGTTCGGCTCCCGAAAGGCAGTACCCATGAGCGACGCGCCACAGGACAAGGTCACGGTCCTGTCCGCCGAAGCCCTCGCCCAGCTGAAGGCGTTCCCGCTGCACGGCGACGAACGGCTGCAGAACAAGCTCCTGTGGAAGTCGCCGGACGGCGGCACGATCGTCGGCCTGATCCAGATGGCGCCCGGCGCCCGCGACGTCGGCCACAACCACCCGTCGGCGACGCAGCACACCTGGGTCATCGACGGCACCGTGAGCATCGGCGGTGTGGAGGCGACGGCGGGTTCGTACGCGTTCGTCCCGCCGGGCGTCGACCACGAAACGGTCGCGGGCGACGAGCCCGTCACGATGTTCTACGTCTACCAACCGTTCGCGCCCGAGCACGACCACCACGACCATTAATTGCACGCTCACCCATCTATGGGGTGAAGTTCGGTGAAGAACGCGGCGCCCACAAATAGTTTTCTCCTATGAGATCTGTGGTCGCCGCGTTATTACTCGGGGCCGTCACCTCCAGCGGTGCAGCGGCGACCGAAGCCCACGCCGCCCGGTGCACGGCCGCCCGCCCCGTCGTCTCCAGCACGGAGACAGTCGTAGAAGCGCGCGTTCTCACCGGCTGCACGGCCGGTGAGCTCGTCGTGTTCCAGGCGTCCATGACCCTGCGCGCACACGGCACCTCCTGCACCGCGATCTCCGAAGAGCTCGAAGCGGACCCGGCCACCGAGCCGCAGTGGATCCGCGCCCGCCTGGAAGTGGAATGCGCGCCCGGTGAGACCGGCGAGCTCGGCTCGCGGATCACCGTCGAGATGCGCGACCAGACCCGTGCCGTCACCTACGGCCTCGGCGACTCGTACGCGGAGCGCGACCCGGCCGCGCGGCACCGGTGGACCGTCGAGTTCCTCGCCGGGCTGGGGGAGTTGCCGGTGGCGTTCGATCCGGTGGTGAGGGCCGCTGGGGGATCGGTGGAGGCCGGCAGTTCGCACACCGTCTCCGACCACCGGGTTCACGGAGCCTGAAACTCCTCCACCTTGCCCTTCTGCACCTTGCGCGCGATCCGGAAGATCCGGTGGATCTCCGAACGCTTGGCGGGGTGCTGGAAGCACAGGGCGTCGACGGCGTCCCGGCGCTTCCACCACCTCAGGTCGGGGGCGATGAGCCTGGTCAGTCGGACGAGCTCGGCCGCCTTCGCCTGGTCCCAGCGGGCGTGCAGGGCCAGTTCGCCCAGGTGCTCCACCACGAGCTCACCGAACTCCGGATCGGCGATCACGTGTTTGAACAGGTCGGTGACCTGCTTGGGGAAGGCTTCGGCGAACTCGGTGAAGTAGTCGCGGCTGTGCTTGTAGAAGCCGATCACCCACAGCCCCAACGCCAGGGTGATGGGCTGCAGGCCGGTGCGGCGGTACCTCGCCCCGGTCCACGACACGACCGTGTCCAGGGCGATGCCGCGGATCTTCTTGGTCGCGAGCATCGACAGCACGCCGAACACCACCGCGTTCTGCGGCGTGTACTTGTCGGACTTGCCGATCTCGGTCAGCACCGCCAGGGACGCGGTGAGGTTCCGCCGGCCGAAGTCCGACGAGTAGACGCGCGCCACCGTCCACTTCTCGTACGCGTTGCCGTACTTCGTCCACCGCTTGATCGCCTTTTCGACGAGCGGGCGCATGACGTCGTCGTCCATCAGCACTTCCATCGCCCGCGCGGCCAGCGCTCGACGGCCGTAGGACCGCTGAGAGGCCAGGTTCTCGATGATCGCCAACGGTTCGTGTGCCGGAACGTTGCGGGCGACGTCGCAGACGGCCTTGACGCTCTCCTCCTGGAACCGGTCGAACGTCGCGTCCTCGCACATCCAGTCCCGCAGGACCTCCTGGGCGGCCGGGTACTGCCGCCACATGTGCATGAAGACGCCGCGTGCCCAGTCGTGCCGCTCGAACCGGATGGTCTCCTCTGTGAGGTTCTCGTGCTTCGGGTGAGCGCGTTCCTCGACCTTCGCCCGGATCTCCCGCAGCGTCTGGTCGGACGGCTGGATCAACGGGCACCGCGGCCGCAGCTTGCCGTCGTCGGGCAGTCGTGCCTTCCTCAGGTGCTGGTCGAGAGCCAAAGCGCGTTGCCAGACGTACTCGACCGGCTGGTTCTCCAGCACGGCGACCGCGAACGAGTACGCATGCCCGCGAACGTCCAGCTTCTCGAACCAGCGTGCGACGGCGTCGGTGACCTCTTCCTTCAGCAGAGCGATCGCCTTGGCGACGTTCACCGTGCCCTCGTGGACCTGCACAGCCAGGTCGGCAGCCTGCACCGCCTTGTCCGGCGACGCGTCCTCCAGTGCCTCGGCGAAGTCGCTCTTGATCGTGAGCTGTACGGGGCCGTCCACCTGCCCGCGGCGCCGCAAGGTCGCAAGGGCCACCTCGACCGCTGAGGGCGCGGTCAGCGCGACGGCGTGCTTCGACGCGCTGTTCGGCGCCTGGAAGAGGTCGTCGAGCAGGATCACGAGACGGCACCCCGCGTCCTTCACGACACGGAGGCACTGGTTGAAGTCCGGATCGGTGAACGGCCGGTCGCGAGTGCCCCTGAGGTCGAGGACGAGGGCGGTGTCCGGCTCCAGCTCGGGTTCGCGGATGCTGCCGATCGTGCGAGACCGGTTCATGTCGGCGATTTTCGTGATCCCGAGGTCGACGACGAGCATCCGCCGAGCGGCGAACGTGCGGCCTGTTCCCCGACCGCAGAGCACCACCACGCTTTCCCGTCGCAGGATGCCGACCGCAGTGGCGAACCGTCCCGGAGCGACGAATCCGGTTCGGACATCCTTTACGTCGTGCGGTGTCGCGTACCGAACGATCAGATCCGCCTTCTCGGAAGTCACCGAGGCGTAGTAGTGGATGTCGCCGGTGACCTCCCCTGCCTGGATGCCGTGCATCGCGCCGTTGGTGACGTTCTGCGGGAGGTACCGGGCTTCGTTCGGTGACAAGGGTGAGGTCTCGGCCGGTGGCGCCGGGGCTGCGATCTCCGCTGGCTTCTTCTCGTCCTCACTCATGGCCGCCGGCCTCCGTAGAAGGTCAGGCCGCCGTTGACCGTGCCGGCCTGGATGCCGTGCATGTCGCCGTGCACCACGTTGTGGACGCTTGCCGTGGATCGGGGCGCATCAGCGGTCTCGGCGAACGCGGCCAGGCTGCGGGGGTCGAAGCCCGGCACCCGAACCCATGCCTCGTGCCGGTACTCCTTGTGCGACACGCGCAACGAAGCGAAGTCGCTGCGCTTGGCAACCTGCGTGTGATCGCCGCCGAACGCCGTGTCGAGGGCTTCGGCCGAGACGATCAGCGCGGTGGTCGCGGTCTCTTCGGCAGCGGCGTCGTGGCAGCGCTTCAGCAGGTCTTTGAACTCCGGTGCGTCGAGCAGCCGCGCGTGGACGACGCGGGCGCGGTGGAAGCCGCTCTCGCCGACCGGTCCGACGTGGACCGCCACGCGCAGCCGCACCTCCGGCTTGCTCCACCGGTTGTGCTCGACCGTGATCTCGTCGAGTCGTGCGGCCGCGTCCAGGACCGCGCCGAGCCGCTCGCTCGGCAGCACCAGCAAGGCCCCGTCGCCCGGTGACTCCAGGGAGAGCACGGCGTCCGGTTCGATGCCGCTCTGCCTCAGCGCAGCGTCGAGGAGCTTCGAGATCGTGGCGGGGATCGCGTTCATCAGGTAGCCGGGCAGTTGCGCCGAGCCGATGACGTCGACGCCGAGCAACGCACGGTGCTGCGGAACTGGGTTCACTCGCTGCCTCCAATTCGACGAAGACAGAGAGTTTGGTGGTTCTCGCCCCCGCGCTCACCCGGAATGCAGGGTTAAGAAGTTGTCAATTCATGCCATCCGCGTTGGCAATGAAATGGCCAAGGCGGTCCGGTGACGGCAGCAGGTAGTACAGCCTGCCCGTCCGGAGCAGACCGCGTTCGCGCAGGGAGTGCAGGAACGGCTCGATCGTCTTCACCGACATCGCGACGGCGTGCGCCACGTCCTGCTGGCTCACTCCGCGCAGTTCGAGACCGGAGCCGGCTTCGGTGCCGAACTCGCGCGCCCACGCGAGCAGGCACATCGCCACCCGCGCGGCACCGGAACGCATCTGCCTGCGTTGGTTCTCGTCGGCGTTGCGCTGCCTCGCCCGCCACGTCTCCTCGACGAGCCGCTGGACGCCCCTGTCGTCCCGCATGGCGAGGAAGTGGCTGCCTGCGATGTGCCACGCCGCTCCCGGGGTCAAGGCGATCACGTGTGCACTGCGCGGGGCGCCGCTGGTCACGCCGATCTCACCGAGCAGGGTGCCGGAGCCGTACAGGCCGCTGATCGGCTCTCGGGCGCCACCCGTGGGAAGGACCACCTTGACCAGGCCGGACTCCAGCAGCAGCACCTCGTCGCTCGGCGTACCCGCGGTGATCAGGTGCTCGCCGCGCCGGAAGGGACGTGATCGTCTGCCTGCGCGCAAGACGGCGCGCCCTTGGTCACCGTGAGAGTCATCCATTAGTGCGGACCCTTGCCGACGCGTGTGACGCTCTCCGGCCACTCGCCGACATCACCGGTGAGGTTCAACGGAAGTGGACGCAGATGCGTTGCAGAGGAGGACAGGGCAGGGCGTCTCATGGGTTCAGAGCCTGGCAGAGCTCATCGGCACGCAGGTACAACGCAGTGATCAAGGAAAGGGTTGCTGTGGGATCAACCGCAGACCAATCACGCACCGTAGGCTGAGAAGGCACCTAGGCTGGGGGTGATCTCGAAAGGGGTGGTGTGAGTCGTGGGGCTCGCTGAGTCCTTGCTCACGTGGCTGCACGGCTTCGTGGGTGCGAGTGTCTGCCCCGGTGACTGGGTGTGGACCACCACGGCGCTCGGTGCGGTGCTCGGGTTGTTCCCGACGGTCGGGGCGCTGCTGTCCATCGCGGTGCGCCGGGTGGTCGGCAACTCCTACGGTCCCGTGACCGGTGCCGTCTTCACCGTGCTCGGCGTCGCCAGCTGCCTGGTGCTGCCGTGGCTCGTGCTGCGCGGAACCGTGCAGGGGCTGTCCGGGCGCGCCATCATCGGCGCCGACTCCCTGGATGCGGCCACCTGCTTCGGCACGTTCTCGCAGGGCTCCTACCTCATCGAGGCCCCCTCGGTCCTGGGCGTGATCAAGCAGCCCACGGCGCAGCCGTTGTTCCTCGCCGCCGCGGGTGTGACGGTGGCGCTCGCGCTGCTGTGCCTGCTGTTCGTGATGCTGCAGTCCGGTTCGGCGTTCCGGCTCGGGCCGAACTGGCCGCGCCGGGTGTTCTGGCCGATGTTCCTGGTACTGCTCGTGACGACGTCGGCATTCCCCGTGACCCTTGTGGGCCATGTGCTCCTCGGGTTTCTGCCGATTGCGGTAATCGGGTCAATCGTCGTGCGGATTTTCGGGTTGACTACCGCCATGCTGAACCGCCCCGGCCGCGATCGGTCCCAGGACCGCAACTCGCAGAACCAGCCACCGCAGCCGGTGGCGCGCACGCCGCAGCCCCAGAGCAACCAGCTCCCGCAGGGCCAGCCGCAGAAGAAGGCCGCGACGAAGCCGATCAACGCCTCCGCGCACCAGCCGCCGCACAACCCACCGCAGCACTCGTCGCAGAACCCGCCGCCTTACCAGCCTGCGCAGGTGCCGAAGTACCAGCCGGCGCCGATGAACCGGCCGATGCGCCCGGTGACGCAGCCGCAACCGCAGCCCACGAACCACCCGCAGAACCCGCCGCCGCGGCAGTACCCGCCGACCCGCGTCGCCGAGGTGCTGCCCCAGCCGAAGGCGCCGCAGCCGTCGAACCCGGCGGTGCTCGCGGACACGCCCGGCCCGCTGCCGTTCGGTCCGGGCGCGGCCAACGCCGAGTCGCCCGCGCCCGTGCAGAAGTCGGGCAAGGTCTGGAACCCCGGCAACGGCCGGTTCCGCCGCGTCCGCCAGCTCGGTTCCGGCGGCTTCGGCACGGTCTGGCTGGCCGTCGACGAGCAGCTCGACCGCACGGTCGCGGTGAAGCTCGCGCACGCCCCGGACAACGAGACCGAGGCGCGCATGCTCCGCGAGGCCCGCGCGCTGGCCGCGGTCCGGCACCCGAACTGCGTGCGCGTGTTCGACATCGTCCAGGACCCGGACGGCCTCGCCCTGGTGATGGAGTACATCGAGGGCGCGTCGCTGTCCGAGACGGTGCTGAAGAACGGCCTGATCGACGACAAGCTCGCCGCCCGCCTGTGGCTGAACATGGCCGACGCGCTCGCGGCAGCCCACGACCGGGGCGTGCTGCACCGCGACGTGAAGCCGTCGAACGTCATCGTGGACGGCCAGGGCACCGCGCACCTGATCGACTTCGGCATCGCCCGCTCCAAGGGCGACAGCACCCTCACCGCGACCGGCATGATGGTCGGCACGCCGGACTTCCTCGCCCCGGAGACGGCCCGCGGCGAAACGGCGTCCCCGGCGTCCGACTCGTGGCAGCTCGCCGCCACGGTCTCGTACGCGCTGACCGGCCACCCGCCGCGCGGCTCCCGCGAGAACCCGATCTCCTCGCTGATGGCCGCCGCCCAGGGCGAACCGATCACCAAGCTGCCGCAGAACAGCGCGCACGCCCGTCTCCTGCTCGCCGCGATGGACCCGGAACCGAACCGCCGGCCTTCGCTCGTGCAGGTGCGGTCGCAGCTGTCGCAGTTCCTGGACCAGCAGGGCATGAGCAAGGAAGGCCCGGTCACCAAGATGATCAGCAAGCCGACTCCACCGCCGACGAGGCACATGCCGATGTAGGCGATCCGGGCGCCATCGGCGTTGCCGGCCGTCATGTAGGCGGTGCGCGAGTTCGGCCGGGCGCTGACCCGGCCGCTCGGTGCACCCGCCGCCGCGGTGCAGAGCTTCATCGAGGTCCCGTTCGAGCTCGACGTCCACGACCTCTGTTCGCGACCGCGGAAAGCTCAAGAAGGTGGCGCTGCACCACCGGTCGTGGAGCGAGGTGCTCTGCGAGGCAGTCATGCAGGAGGAGCAGGTACCTCGAGCACCCGCGGTCAGGGGCGATGGCGTTCGAGGACATGGGACCTTCGTGGGTTCCGCTGCGCGACGCGGTGGAGACCCGCACGCTGCGGACGACCGACAGGACCGCACCCGACGTGGTGCTGCGGTTCGAGGCGTTGCTCCGGTTCGCCGGACTGCAGCTCGGCCGCCGCCTCGGCACGGACGTCACGCCCGCGTTGCTCATCGCGGACCCGTAGAAGGAGATCCGGGGGTTCCGGGTCGAGATCTCGGTGCCGATGGGCTCGAAGCGCGGTACCGGGCGCAACTCGTTCATCGACTCGGTGCTGAACGCGGTGTCCTCGTTCTACGAGGAGATCGTGCAGAACCTCAAGCCGTGGTCCGCCACGCCGCCGAAGATCCGGGCGGAGGCCGCGTTCGTGCCGCCCGAGGACGTCCCGGTCGCGCTCGTGTCGACGGCGCCCTCGTCGCAGGACGGACCGGAACTCCACGCTCCCGTCGTGGTGCCGGCGCAGGAGTCCTCCGAGGTCTCGGTCGACGCTTAGGCGATCCGGGTGAACGTCGAACCGGTCCGTAACGGTGGTTCACCGCTCAACGACCTAGGTCGTGGTTCACCCGGAAGCCTCGGCATCTCACGGGATGCCATGCGAAGAGTGGTGAGGCGGTTTCCGCCGATCGCCTCACCACTCACCTTCGGGTCGCGGGCCGCAACCGCTTGCGCAGCAGCAGGAACACCCCGGCCGCGCCGGCCACGACGAGCCCCGCGATCCAGACCGGCAAGGGCTTTCCCGACGACTCCACGGCGGCGGCCGGTTCGGGGGCGGCGGACACCGCTGGCTTGGGCAGCGGTGGTGCGATCTCCTGCCAGGGCGACGGGCCCTCGACCGGTCCCAGCACTAGCTGTGGGTCCACCGGCTTGACGAGCAACGTGCCCGGGACCGTCAGCGTGCCCAGCGGGTGGTCGGGGAAGATCCCCTGCACGCCGAAGACCTCGTACGTGCCGGCGGGCAGGGTGAACGCCACGGCGTAGTGCGCGGGCTCGGGCAGCCTCACGCCGACGAACACCTTCTCGTCCGCGCCGTTGCGGAACTTCAGGCCCGTCTCGTCCAGGTTGCCAGCGAACGGGCGCACGCCGTGTTGCAGCACCCAGTAGCCGACGGTGTGGGTCGTGGAGGGCTGGATCGACGGCACCGGGTCGACGTACGTGACGGCCCAGGCGCCCGCGTGCGCGTTGGGTGCGCCTATCAGCAAGAAAGCGCACATCAGCAAGAGAATTCTCATGAGGCGGATACACCGGGAACCCAAGTGGGGTTCCCGGTGTAGAGAGGGCATCACGGACGACGCGGTGGCACGGGCGATCGCAGGTGACCAGGCGGCCTACGGCGAGCTGGTCGCCCGGTACACCGCGCTCGCGCACCGGACGGCCTACCTGCTCGGGGCGGGTGCGGACGCCGGGGACGTGGTGCAGGAGGCGTTCGTGAAGGCCTACCGGAAGCTCCACACGTTCAAGCAGGGCCTCGACTTCAAGCCGTGGCTGCTCAAGATCGTCGCCAACGAGACCAAGAACCTGCACCGCGGCAGGCGCCGGCGCAACCTTGTGGAGCTCAGGCTCGCGACCATCACCGAGACCGTCGACCACGACGACCCCGGCACGCTCGTGGACGACTCCCGCGCGAAGCTCCTGAAGGCCGTGCGGAGCCTCAGCGAGGCGGACCGCCAGGTCGTCACGTGCCGGTACCTGCTCGACCTGAGCGAGGCCGAGACCGCCCAGATCCTCGGTCTCGCCAAGGGAACCGTGAAGTCGCGGCTGTCCCGCGCGCTCGCCAGGCTGCGCCCGATGCTGGAG
This sequence comes from Lentzea sp. HUAS12, assembly GCF_024125735.1. Classification (NCBI taxonomy): domain Bacteria; kingdom Bacillati; phylum Actinomycetota; class Actinomycetes; order Pseudonocardiales; family Pseudonocardiaceae; genus Lentzea; species Lentzea sp. HUAS12. Next base: position 6,299,123 of record NZ_CP099738.1, on the reverse strand, counting down.
GAGGTGGCCCATGACCGATGACCCGACGGAGGCCGCCCTCCGCGACCTCGCCGTGCACCTCCACGTGCCCGATCCGCCGGACGTCACGGCGCAGGTGCTGACCAGGATCAACGCGCCGCGCAGGAAGAACCGCCGGCTCCAGGCGGTCATAGCGGCCGTCACCGCGTTCGCCATCGCCTTCGCGGTGTCCCCGGCGGTGCGGGCGGGCGTGCAGCAGCTGCTGGAGTTCGCCGGCGTCGAGTTCCGCACCGAGGCGCCGCGGTCCGTCGCGCCGCCGCTGCACAGCCAGGACGTCGGGCTGGACCAGGCCAGGCGGCAGATGCCCTTCGACATCCACCTGCCGCAGGCCCTGGGCACGCCGGACAAGGTGACCGTCCACGAAGGACGGTTCGTCACGCTGCACTACGGCGAGCTGAGGCTGGACCAGTTCGACGGCACCATCAGCTCGACCGTCGGCAAGCTCGTCCACGGCGAAGGGGTCGAGCAGATCGGCGACAAGATCTGGATCCCCTACCCGCACGCGTTCTTCTACATCGACCGCGACGGCCAGTGGCACACCGAGGAGCCGCAGCTGGCCGGTCAAACCCTGCTCTGGCAACGAGGTCAGGTCACCATGAGACTCGAAGGCGACCTGACCAGACAACGAGCGCTGGAGATCAGCGCCAGCTAGGCAGCCACAGCTGCTGTTGCCACATCTCCGGTGTGATCGGGTTGCCGTTCAGGATCGGCCAGAGCCACACGAAGTTCGCGACCACGATGCCGACGTACAGCGCCACGACCAGAAGTCCGGTGCCGCGGCGTTCGGAACCGGCGGTCCGACGACCCAGGACCTCGCCCAGCGCCAGCACGATCATCAACACCAGGAACGGCGCCATCGGCGTGACGTAGAAGAAGTACATCTGCCGGTCGAGGTTGAGGAACCACGGCAGCAGGCCGGCGGCGTAGCCGACGAGGACGCCCGCGTAGCGCCAGTCCATGCGGCCGATCGTGCGGAACAGCGCCCAGCCGATCACCGGGAACGCGAGCCACCACATCGCGGGCGTGCCGATGAGCATGATCGCGCCGAGGCAGGACGCGGCGCCGCAGTCCGTGACGGTGTTGTCGTAGTAGTAGAGCATCGGACGCAGGCCCATCGGCCACGTCCACGGCTTCGACTCCCACGGGTGCCGGTTGGTCTCCGAGGTGACCAGCTCGACGTGGAACTTGTAGACGTTCTTCGCGTTGTACCAGAGCGACTGCAGGACGTCGGGGATGTACGAGATGTCCTGGACCTTGCCACCGACCACGTGCCGGTCGATGCCGGTCTCGCTCGCCATCCACGGGAACCACGTCGCGATGTAGACGAGCACCGGGATCGCGACCAGGCCGCCCAGCGACGGCAGCACGTCCTTCGCCAGCGCGCCCAGCCACGGCTCCTCGACGCCCGCGGCACGACGGGCCAGGGCGCTCCACACGACCGTCAGCAGGCCGAACGCGGCGATGTACCAGATGCCCGACCACTTGATGCCGCACGCCGCACCGAGCATCACGCCCGCACCGAAGCGCCACCAGCGGAAGCCGAGCCACGGGCCGAAGGCCGAGTTGTTGACGAACCCCTCGCGCACGGCCACGGCCAGGCGCGAGCGCACTTGTTCGCGGTCGACCACGAGACAGCCGAACGCCGCCACGACGAACAGCGCCAGGAAGATGTCGAGCATGCCCATCCGCGACTGGACGTGCGAGACGCCGTCCGCGATGAGCAGCACGCCGGCGAGCGCGCCCAGCAGGTCCGAGCGGGTCAGGCGGCGGGCGATCCGGACGATCAGCAGGATCGTGATCGCGCCGGCCAGCGCCGAGGCGAACCGCCAGCCGATGCCGTCGTAGCCGAAGAGCTCCTGGCCGATCGCCATCAGCTGCTTCGCGAGCGGCGGGTGCACGATCAGCTCGTAGCCCGGGTTGTCCTCGTAGCCGCCGTTGCGCAGCACCTGTGCCGTCTGCGGCACGTAGTGCTTCTCGTCGAAGATCGGCGTGCCCTTGTCCGTCGGATAACCGACGTTCCAGAAGCGCACGACGGCACCGATCAGCGTCACGACGGCCGTCATCAGCCACCCGCGCATCCGGTCTCCGGACGGAGGCGGGTCGAGCGTTGCCGCACGATCCGTGCGCGGCTCCTCGACGACGACGGGCGCCTCTCCTGGCTGCACGAGGACTGTCACGCCGCCGATCGTAGGGTGAAGCTTGTGAGTCCTGTATCCGGTTCAGGCCGTCTTGTTCTGGCAGCCACCCCTCTCGGGGACATCCGCGACGCCTCCGCGCGCCTGGTCGAGGCCCTCGAGACGGCCGACGTGATCGCCGCCGAGGACACCAGGAGACTGCACGGCCTCGCCGCCGCGTTGCAGGTCAAGCCGTCCGGGCGGGTGATCAGCTTCTACGACCAGAACGAGGTCGGGCGCCTCCCCGGCCTGCTCGAATCGCTGCACAACGGCGAGACCGTGCTGCTCGTGACGGATGCCGGAATGCCGTCGGTCTCCGATCCCGGTTACCGGCTCGTCGCCGCGTGCGTCGAGCAGGACCTCACGGTCACGTGCCTGCCGGGGCCGTCCGCGGTGACGACGGCACTGGCGCTGTCCGGCCTGCCGAGCGACAGGTTCGCGTTCGACGGCTTCCCTCCACGCAAGTCGGGTGAGCGCAGGCGCTGGTTCGCCCCGCTGGCCACCGAGCAGCGCACCGTCGTCTTCTTCGAGGCGCCCCACCGGCTCGCGGACACGCTCGCGGACGCCGTCGAGGTGCTCGGACCGGACCGCCGCGCCGCCGTGTGCCGGGAGCTGACGAAGAAGTACGAGGAGGTCGTGCGCGGCACCCTCGGTGAGCTCGCCGAGTGGGCCGTGGAAGGCGCACGCGGCGAGATCACCGTGGTGCTCGGTCCCGCTCCCGTCGCCGACACGCCGGACCTCGACACGCTGGTGGCCGAGGTGAAGCAGCGCGTCGCCGACGGGGAGCGGATGAAGTCGGCCGCCGCCGAGGTCGCGGAGGCGGCCGGGATCAGCAAGAAGACGCTCTACGACGCGGCGATCAAGTCAAGCTGACTCCTTGTTGAACGTGCGCACGCCGTAGAACACGCCGACCAGCACCAACGCGACCACGGAGATCAGCCCGTAGAGCGCGGTGCCGGGGTTGAAGATCGACCTCTCGGCGTCCACGACGTGCGCCAGCGGGTTGACCCGCGACAGCCAGTAAAGCCACTGTGGGCCGTTCGACATGGGCAGCAGCACGCCGCTGAGGAGCATCAACGGCACGATGGTCGCGGACAGCACCGACGCGAAGACGTACTCCAGCTTCACCTTCAGCGCGACCGCGTACGACACGGAGCCGATCGCGATGCCGAGCAACGCCACCAGCCCGAGCCCGAGCAGCACCTGCCCCGCCGACGCCCGGAACCCGAACAGCATCGCGGCCAGCACGATCAGCAGGCTCTGCACGACCAGCAGCACCACGTCCTTGCCGACGCGCCCGACGAGCAGCGCGACCCGGCTGACCGGGGTGACCCGCAGCCGTTCCATCACGCCCGTGCGGACCTCGGGCAACAGCGAGAAGCCCGCGTAGGCCGTGCCGAACAACGCCATCTGCACCAGCAGGCCGGGCACGAACCACTGCCAGCTGCCCTCGCCCAGCAACGGCCCGAAGAGCCCGAGGTAGAGCAACGGCTGGGCGAGCCCGAAAACGATCGCGACCGGGTTGCGCAGCACCGGCAGCATGACGCGGGAGAAGACGAGCCAGGTGTCACGCAGCATTGCTGTCCTCCCGCAGGGAACGACCGGTCATGGTCAGGAACACGTCGTCGAGCGTCGGCCGGTGCACCTGGACGGAGTGCAGCTCGACGCCGATGTGGTCGAGGTCCTTGAGCAACGACGGCAGCGCTCGGTCGCCGTTCGGGATGCGGAAGCTGACCACCTCGCCGTCGACCACGGCGTTCTCGAACTTCGTGGCGACGAGCTGCGCCTGGGGCGTGCCGAGCACGACGAGGTCGCCGGAGACGCGGTGCTTCAGCTCGTCCGGTGAGCCCTCGCCGACGATCGCGCCGTGGTCGATGACCAGCAGCCGGTCGCAGAGGAAGTCGGCCTCGTCCAGGTAGTGCGTGGTCAGGAAGACCGTGACGCCGTCGGCCCTGAGCTGCCTGATGTGCTCCCACAGGTTGCGGCGGCTCTGCGGGTCGAGCGCGGTCGACGGCTCGTCCAGGAACAGCAGGCGCGGGTCGTGCAGCATGCCCATCGCGATGTCGAGCCTGCGTTGCTGGCCGCCCGACAGCGTGACGATCCCGCGCTTCTCGAGACCGGCCAGGTCGAATCGTTCGAGCAGGTCACGGGCCTTCCTGCGGGCGTCGGCCGCGGACAGGCCGTAGAACCGGGCCTGGAACTCCAGCTCGTCACCGACGCGCTGGTCGAGTCCGCCGCCGCCCTTCTGGCCGACGTAGCCGATGGTGCGGCGCACGCCCGCCGGATCGGTCAGCAGGTCGTGCCCGGCGATCACCGCCTCACCCGCGGTCGGCCGCAGCAGGGTCGTGAGCATGCGCAACGTCGTGGACTTGCCGGCGCCGTTCGGGCCGAGGAACCCGACGAGCTCGCCCTCGGCGACGTCGAAGTCCACGCCGCGCACGGCGTCCACGGGACCGGCCTTGGTCGTGAACCGGCGCGCGAGGCCGCGTGCCTCGATCATGACTGAACCCCCTCTAGTCAACTTTGACTAGAGGCTAGCGAGAACTAATCAAGTTTGACTAGTCCCTCAGGTCGTACTCCCCGGCCTCCAGCCGTTCGATCAACTCCCGAGTCCAGCGCACCTGGCCTTCGAGGTGGACGAGCCACAGTCGAAACAGCTCGCTGACGTGCGCGGGCTTGCCCATCTCCGGCATCGACTCAATGCCGTGGCGCGTCGGCGTGAGCTGGCCTTCGAGACCCGCCAGCCGGTTCTTCAGCAGCACCACGGCCTGCCTGCGGGGGACGAGGTTGAGCATCGCCACGCCCGCGGAGACCTCGTCGTTGCCGGCCGCGGGGTTCGCCAGCGCGTGGCCGAGCAGGTCGTCCAGTTCGTGCTCGCCGGCGGGCGTGATCCGGTAGCTCGTGCGGGCCGGTCCCTCGCCGGACTCGACGCCGACCGGCTCCAGCAGTCCGTCCTTGGCCAGCGACTTCAGCGCGTGGTAGATCGAGCCGGGCTGCACGTTCGCCCAGCTGTCGGCCGACCACGACCTGAGCTCGCGGCGCACCACGTAGCCGTGCGCCTCGCCGACGAGCTTGACCACGCCGAGCACCAGCATCCTGGTCGCGGACAAACCGACCTCCCATGCAGTGAAAAGCGGCTGGCACCGCCTCCGTAGGCTATGCACATGAGTGCCTCCGTACTGACCGCGGTGGCCTGGCCTTATGCCAACGGCCCCAGGCACATCGGTCACGTCTCCGGTTTCGGTGTCCCGTCCGACGTCTTCTCCCGCTACATGCGAATGTCCGGACACCGGGTGCTCATGGTCAGCGGCACGGACGAGCACGGCACACCCATCCAGGTGCAGGCCGAGAAGGAGGGCCTGACGGCCCGCGAGCTCGCCGACAAGTACAACCGCGTCATCGCCGGCGACCTGCAGGGCCTCGGCCTGTCCTACGACCTGTTCACCCGCACCACCACCGGCAACCACTACCAGGTGGTGCAGGACCTGTTCTCCGCGCTGTGGAAGAACGGCTACGTCATCCCCAAGACGGAGATGGGCGCCATCAGTCCGTCGACCGGCAGGACGCTGCCCGACCGCTTCATCGAGGGCACCTGCCCGATCTGCGGGTACGACGGCGCGCGCGGCGACCAGTGCGACAACTGCGGCAACCAGCTCGACCCGATCGACCTGAAGAACCCGCGCTCGCGGATCAACGGCGAGACGCCGAAGTTCATCGAGACCGAGCACCTGTTCCTCGATCTGCCGTCGTTCATCGAGTCGCTGGGCTCGTGGATGGGCACGCGGACCGAGTGGCGCCCGAACGTGCTCAAGTTCTCGCAGAACCTGATCAAGGACCTGCGGCCGCGCGCCATCACCCGCGACCTCGACTGGGGTGTGCCGATCCCGCTCGACGGGTGGAGCGACCAGCCGATGAAGCGGTTCTACGTGTGGTTCGACGCGGTCATCGGCTACTTGAGCGCCTCGGTCGAGTGGGCCCGCCGTTCCGGCAATCCGGACGCGTGGCAGGAGTTCTGGACGGGTGACGCTCAGGGCTACTACTTCATGGGCAAGGACAACATCGTCTTCCACTCGCTCATCTGGCCGTCGCTGCTGCTCGGGCAGAACGGCGCGGGCGACAAGGGCGGCGAGCCCGGCCGGTTCGGCACGCTGAACCTGCCGACCGAGGTCGTGTCGTCGGAGTACCTGACGATGAGCGGCTCGAAGTTCTCCACCTCGCGCGGCACCGTGATCTACGTCGGCGACTTCCTGAAGGAGTTCGGGCCGGACGCGCTGCGGTACTTCATCTCCGTCGCGGGTCCCGAGAACCAGGACACGGACTTCACCTGGGAGGAGTTCGTCCGCCGGACGAACTTCGAGCTGGCGAACGAGTGGGGCAACCTGGTCAACCGCTCGGTCTCGATGGCGCACAAGAACGTCGGCGCCATCCCGAAGGCCACCGCTCTGACCCCCGCCGACCACGAGCTGCTCGCGCAGTCCAAGGCGGCGTTCGACACGGTCGGCGCGCACCTGCGCCGCTCGCGGTTCAAGCAGGCCTCCGGCGAGGCGATGCGCGTGATCTCGGCGGCGAACAAGTACCTGTCGGACCAGGAGCCGTGGAAGCTCAAGGACGACCCGGACCGCCGCGACTCGGTGCTGCACACGGCGTTGCAGGTCGTGCAGGACGCGAACACGCTCATGACGCCGTTCCTGCCGCACTCGGCGCAGAAGGTGCACGAGGCGTTGGGCGGCACGGGCGTGTGGGCCGCACAGCCCCAGATGAACGAGGTCTCCGACCTCGACGTGCCCGACCGCTCGTACCCGGTGCTGACCGGTGACTACGCGGGTGAGCAGGCGAAGTGGGAGTCCACGCCGCTCGAGGTGGGCCGGCCGCTGCAGAAGCCGTCGCCGCTGTTCACCAAGCTCGACGCGAAGCTCGGCGAGACCGGGCCCGAGTGGGCTCCGATCGTCACCGACTAGTGGCGGAGAAGCGGGAACGACCGCCGGTGCCGGAAGCCCTTCCGGTGCCGGTGGTCGACGCCCACACCCACCTCGACGCGTGCGGCGCCTCGACCGCCGCCGACGTGGCGGTCCTGCTCGACCGGGCGGAGGCCGCCGGCGTCTCGCACGTGATCACCGTGGCGGACGACCTGGCCGCCGCCCGCTGGGCCGCCGAAGCGTCCACTTGGGACCCGCGGGTCTACGCGGCGGTGGCCGTGCACCCGACGCGCACGGCGTCGTTCGGGGACGCGGAGAAGTCCGAACTGGAGCGTCTGGCCGTTCTGCCGCGTGTGGTCGCGATCGGCGAGACGGGTCTGGACTACTACTGGGACTACTCGCCGCCGGCCGCGCAGCACGAGGCTTTCCGTTGGCACATCGACCTTTCCAAGCGCGTCGGCAAGCCGTTGATGATCCACGACAGGGACGCGCACGAGGACATCCTCAAGATCCTGGACGCCGAGGGCGCACCGTCCACAGTGGTCTTCCACTGCTTCTCCGGTGACGCGGACTTCGCCCGCCGCTGCGTCGACGCGGGGTACGTCCTGTCGTTCGCGGGCCCGGTGACGTTCAAGAACGCGCGTGCCCTGCGCGAGGCGGCCCAGCTCGTGCCCCAGGACCAGCTCCTGGTCGAGACGGACGCGCCGTTCCTGACGCCCCATCCGTTCCGGGGACGTCCAAACGAACCCTATTGTGTGAATTACACAGTTCGGGATCTCGCTACGGTCCGTGGCGAAGATCTTTCTGAACTCTGCGCCGCCGTCACCCGTACTGCTCAACGAGTGTTCGGGTTCGACCACTGAAATGCGACGTAGAGCGAACGGAGTACAGGGTTCCTACCTCCATGGGGTGACTGAGGTCACAACATCGGTGGGGGTGTTTGCGCAACGTGCTTCGCCCCGTTACTGTCCCGTGACCGTGCCACCAGAGCCGACGTTGTCGGTTCGGAGCACGCCCGCAGTCGGGGCGGGACCGAAGCCAGAAGCGCGAAGAAGCGAGACCACGTAGGAGGAGTTGCCGGGAACCTTCGAGCTCCAACTCGAATGATCTTGTCAACGCCAACTGTGCGGTGGCCTCAAAGCTTCCGCAATGGAGGTATCGACCCTGATGTCCGGTAGCGACAGAACTGCCGCCGCGTCGTACGACTTCAACGAGGACACCGACTGGTTCACGCCGGTCGGCGGCACCGCGGTGGGCGTCGCTGATCCCCACCCGAGCTTTCCCCCCGGCGCGCTGACCATCACGCCCGCGGACGTGCTCGAGGTGCTCGGCCCGGACGCCGACGACCTGCTCGCCTCGGCCAACGTCGACGTCGACGAGCTGATCCGTCTCATCAACGCCGAGACGACGATCATGCCGCCCCTCGTCCTCCCGTCGGAGGAAGAGGAGAAGCGCGACCCGCAGGTCCTCGTCAAGGCCGCCTCGACGTGGAAGCGCCGCTTCCTCAAGGGCGCCGTTGCCGCGGTCCTCGTGTCGATCTCCGGCGGCGGCGTGACCGCGATGGCGATGGACAAGTCGCTGACCGTCGAGGTCGACGGAGCGCTGCAGACCGTCCACTCGTACGAGGGCACGGTCGGCGAGGTCCTGGCAGAGGAAGGCATCGTCGTCGGTGAGCACGACGCCCTGTCCCCGTCGCTGAACGCCCCGATCTCCGACGGCGGCAAGATCAGCCTCGACCGCGGCCGCCTGCTCAAGACGAGCGTCGACGGCCAGGCCCGCGAGGACTGGGTTCGCTCGATCACCGTCGAGGAAGCCGCGAAGCAGCTCGGCGTGAACCTCGAAGGCGCCTGGATGTCCGCGCCCGGTTCGCAGGACATCCCGCTCGAGGGCATGAACCTCGAGGTCAAGACCAGCAAGCTCGTCAAGCTGTTCGACGGCGCGAACCCGGTCCGCGAGATCAAGACCACCGCCCTGACCGTCGACGAGCTCCTCAAGGCCGAGAACCTCACCCTCGGCCCGGAGGACGCCGTCTCGTCCGGCACGGACGTCAAGATCGCGACCGGCGCCGAGGTCTACATCTCCCGCACCGGCGTCACGGTCATCAACGTGAACGAGCCGGTCGCCCCGCCCGTCGAGAAGACCAACGACCCGAACATGAACGCGGGCGAGCAGAAGGTCACCGACCCGGGCGAGGCCGGCGAGCAGACCTCGCAGTACCGCGTGACGGTGAAGAACGGCAAGGAGATCAGCCGCGAGAAGCTGAGCAGCAAGGTCACCAAGGAGCCGAAGCCGAAGAAGATCACCGTCGGCACCAAGCCCCTCCCCGACGGCGAGGTGTGGGACCGCCTGGCCAAGTGCGAGGCGGGCGGCAACTGGGCGATCAACACCGGCAACGGCTACTACGGCGGCCTCCAGTTCAACGCGAGCACCTGGGCCGCCTACGGCGGCACCGCCTACGCGCAGCTCCCGCACCAGGCCACCCGCGAGCAGCAGATCGCCATCGCCACCAAGCTCCGCGACGGCCGCGGCGGCACGTACTCGGCGTGGCCGGGCTGCCGCGCGAAGCTCGGCCTGCCGTAAACCCTCTCCGTCCCCCGACGAAGGCCGCTCCTGGACCGCCAGGGGCGGCCTTCGTCGCGTCCGGGGCCCGCTGGGCGGGGACTTGGTGGGGCTGGACGGCTGGGACGCGTCTGCGGGCGGGTTGCCGGGGGAGCGCACCCGCCACGGTGGCGCGCGGCAGGGCTGGGTGAGGTGCGGCGCGGCATGGGAGATGCGGCGGATCGCGGCAGGCGTGAGGCGCGGCACGGGTGAGACCACCCAGGCCCGGCGTGAGGCGGTGCAGGTCCAGGCGAAGCCGAAGGCGAGCCACCCCACCACCCAGCGCAATGGCGAAGCCGAGCCGCCCCTACCTCTACCCACTCTGACCAGCGGTAATGACCCGACCCCGACGGCGATCGGGGCTTGACTTCGGGTGCGAGTCCTTGAACTTGACCACTCGGCCGGGCTTCACAGACCGGCCTTCATCAGGCCGAGAAAGGCCTCGCAAGGGCCCCGAAGTCAAGCCCCGATCGCGATCGTCGCGAAGCGGCGATGACATGACCCGGCTCGTCACCGCCCACGCTCGTCACCGCCAACCCCAGGTACCACCCACCCCACCCACCACCAGGCCTGCGAGAATGCCGGGGTGAGCCTGCTGGGTCCTGCCGAAGTCCGCCGTCTAGCCGCAGAGCTGGACATCCGCCCCACCAAGAAACTGGGCCAGAACTTCGTCCACGACCCCAACACCGTCCGCAAGATCGTCACCGCGGCCGAGCTCACCGAGGACGACGTCGTCCTGGAGGTGGGCCCGGGCCTGGGCTCGCTCACCCTCGCCCTCCTCCCGAGCGCCAGCCAGGTGGTGGCCGTGGAAATCGACCCCCCGCTGGCGCAAAGGCTCCCGCAGACCGTCCAAGAGATGGATCCGGAGAACGCCCACAAGCTCCACGTCGTCCTCAAGGACGCCATGAAAGTCACCCGGGAAGACCTGCCGTTCCAGCCCACCGCGATCGTCGCCAACCTGCCCTACAACGTGGCGGTGCCGGTGGTCCTCCACCTCCTGGCCGAGCTCCCCAGCCTCCAGAAGGGGCTGGTGATGGTGCAGGCCGAGGTGGCCGACCGGATGGCAGCGAAGCCCGGCAACAAGATCTACGGCGTCCCCAGCGTGAAGCTCGCCTGGTACGCCGAGGCGAAGAAGGCCGGCGCGATCGGCAAGAACGTCTTCTGGCCCGCGCCGAACGTCGACTCGGGGCTGGTCTGGTTCCAGCGCCACGAGAAGCCGCTGTCCACAGTGGACCGATCCAAGCTCTTCAAGATCGTGGACGCCGCCTTCGCGCAGCGCCGCAAGACCCTCAGGGCTGCTCTCAAAGCACACACCCCGAACGTCGACGAACTGCTCGAGAAGGCCGGTGTCGACCCGCAGCTGCGGGGGGAGCAGCTCAGCGTGATCGACTTCATCCGGATTGCGGAGGTCTAGGCCGGGGATCCTTCGGCCATCAGTGTGATCTGTCGAACGAATCCGAATCTGGCTTGCGCAACCGAACGTCCGTCCGGTTGACTGCTACTTGCCATCCGGAGCGACTGAGAGACCTGGCTCTACGACGTCGCAGCAACCACCCGCTGGATGCGGGCAGGTGCTAACGCCAGGACCGATGGAGGAGCACCATGGGTACCGTGCGAATGCTGACGCGCCGTCGAGTCATCGACCAGTGCCGTCGCTCGTCTTCTGCATGTCGTCGCCACCTCGTCTAAGGCGCCTTTTCAAAGTCCTTTGACGCGCACTCGAACGAAGAGTGGCGCACACCCCTGAGCAGCAATCTTCGACCGCGCACGTCCGCCACGAGCGGACGAGGTGCCGTCGCGCGCAGCCGTGGAGCAGAAGTGATCACTGTCGAAAACCTCACCAAGTCCTTCCAGGGTGTCAGCGCCCTCAACGGCGTGACCCTCGACGTCGAGGCCGGCACCGTGCTCGGTGTCGTCGGCCCGAGCGGTGCCGGCAAGTCCACTCTCGCCCGCTGCGTCGCGCTGCTGGAGCGTCCCGACTCCGGGGCGATCCGCGTCGACGGCACCGACATCACGAGCCTCGACGGGTCGGCCCTCAGGGCTGCTCGCAGGCAGATCGGCGTTGTGCCGCAAGGGGATTCGCTCCTCCGCCAGCGCACGGCGGCCGGCAACATCGCGCTGCCGCTCGAGAGCGCGGGAGTCCCCGGACCTCAGCGGCGGACGAGGGTCGGCGAGCTGCTCGACCTCGTCGGGCTCACCGACAAGGCCGCCGCGTACCCCGACCAGCTGTCCGGCGGGCAGCGCCAGCGCATCGCCGTGGCGCGTGCCCTCGCCGCCAACCCGTCCGTGCTGCTCGCCGACGAGCCGACGTCCGCGCTGGACCCGGAGACCACCGGTTCCGTGCTGACCGTGCTCGACCGTGCGCGCGCTGAGCTGGGTGTGACCGTCCTCGTCGTCACGCACGACATGGGTGTGGTCCGGAAGATCTGCGACGACGTCGCCGTGCTGGAGCAGGGGCGCGTCGTCGAACACGGCAAGGTCCTCGACCTGGTCAACAACCCGGTGAGCCGCACGAGCAGTGCGCTGCTGCCCGCGGTCGACCTGAACCCGATCAACGAGAGCAGCTACGACCGCGTCGCGGACGTCGTGCTCGTCGGGTTCGCCGCGGTCGGGGCGCTGCTGCCCGAGGCCGCGCACCGGTTCGGCGTGGAACTGAACATCGTCGGCGGTGGCCTGACGCGTCTCGGGGAGACCCCGGTCGCGCGCTTCCGCCTGGGGCTGAACGGCGAACGCTCCGACTCCGCTCTCGAGTGGATCGGCGAGGCCGGCGGCGCTGTGCAGAGGTCCCTGAAGGGGCCGCAGGGAGTAGCTGCGTGAGGTCTGCAACACCCTGGTCCGACGTGATCGCGTATCTCGTCGAGGCCACCGGAGAAACGCTGTACATGGTCGGCGTCTCCACTGTCATCGCAACACTGCTGGGCGTTCCCGTGGGTGTTTGGCTGCAGCTCACCGCCAAGGGCGGGCTGCGGCCGAACGCCGCGGTGCACAGGATCCTGAGCTTCGTCACCGACCTGGGCCGCTCGATGCCGTTCATCGTGCTGCTCGTCGCGCTCACGTCGGTCACCCGCCTGATCGTCGGCGGCTCGATCGGCAGCACGGCGGTCATCGTGCCGCTGGCCGTGGGAGCGATCCCGTTCGTGGGCAGGCTGGTGCAGAACATCCTGTCCGAGGTGCACGTGACCGTGGTGGAAGCCGCGATCACGACCGGCGCCTCGACCCTCAAGATCGTCAAGAGCGTGCTGATCCGCGAGTCGCTGCCCGCGCTGATCAACGCCATCGGCGTCACCGTGATCGCCCTCATCGGGTACTCGGCGATGGCCGGCGTGATCGGCGGCGGTGGCCTCGGCGACCTGGCGATCCGCGAGGGCTACCAGCGCTTCAACGACCGGATCCTGTGGAGCACCGTGGCGTGGCTCGCCGTGCTCACCACCGTGATCCAGCTCGGTTTCACCCGTGCCGCCCGCGCCTTCGACCGGCGCCGGCACGCCTCCGTCTGACCCGTAGCAATTCTCAAAAGGAACGTCATGCGTATTCGTGCTGCCCTGATCGCAGTCGCTTTGACCGGTTTGACTGCTCTGTCCGCCTGCTCGTCGGGTGGTGCGAGCAGCGCCTCCGACACGCTCAAGGTCGGCGTCTCGCCGGTCCCGCACGCCGAGATCCTCAAGTACGTGGCGGACAACCTCGCCTCGTCGAAGGGTCTCAAGATCGATGTCGTCGAGTTCACCGACTACGTGCAGCCGAACACGGCGCTGGTCGACGGGTCGCTCGACGCCAACTACTTCCAGACCGTCCCGTACCTGGAGACCTTCACCAAGGAGTCCGGCGCGAAGGTCGAGTGGGTCCAGCCCGTCCACGTCGAGCCGCTCGGCCTCTACTCGAAGAAGGCCAAGAAGCTCGACGAGCTGCCGAACGGTGCCAAGATCGCCGTCGCCAACGACGCGACGAACGAGGCCCGCGGCCTGAAGCTGCTGGAGGCGAACGGCCTGATCAAGCTCAAGGCCGTCGACCAGCCCACCGTGCGCGACCTGGCGGAGAACCCCAAGAACCTGCAGTTCGTGCCCCTGGAGGCCGCTCAGCTGCCGCGGTCGCTGGAGGACACCGACGCGTCGGTCATCAACGGCAACTACGCCATCGACGCGGGCCTCAAGCCGGCCACCGACTCGCTCGCGCTGGAGAAGGCCGAGAACAACCCGAACGCGAACGGCCTGGTCACCCGCACCGAGCTCAAGGACGACAAGCGCATCAGGGACCTGGCGGAGCTGCTCGCGTCGCAGCAGGTCAAGGACTACATCAAGCAGAAGTACAACGGTTCGGTCATCCCGGTCTGAGCGCGACTGCGACCGGGGGAGGAGTCCGGGACCCGAGAACGCCCGTAGGCTGACATGGTGCTCGCAGTCGTTCCTCCCCCGGTCACAGTTCGCGTCCCGGCCAAGGTCAACCTGCACCTGGCCGTAGGTGACGTGCGTCCGGACGGTTACCACGACCTGGTGACGGTCTTCCAGGCGCTGTCGCTGGTCGACGAGGTCACGGTCGCGGTCGCCGACGAGCCGGGCGTCGAGGTCCACGGCGAGGGCGCCGACCAGGTGCCCACCGGTGCCTCGAACCTCGCGTGGCGCGCCGTCCAGCTGCTCGCCGCGCACGTCGGCAGGGACGCCGACGACCCCAAGGTCCGCGTCGTCATCCGCAAGGCCATCCCGGTCGCGGGCGGCATGGCGGGCGGCAGCGCGGACGCGGCGGCGGCGCTGGTCGGCCTGTCGTCGTTGTGGCGCCTCGACATCAGCCGTGACGAGCTGGCCGAACTGGCCGCGAAGCTCGGCGCGGACGTCCCCTTCGCCCTCTACGGCGCGACCGCCCTCGGCACCGGCCGCGGCGAGCGGATCGTGCCCGTGCTCGGCCGCCACCAGTTCCACTGGGTGCTGGCGTTCGACCGCCGCGGACTGTCCACTCCGGACGTCTTCGACGAGCTGGACCGCCTGCGCGCCGAGGGGGACCCGCCCCGCGTGGGCGAGGTCGAGGCCGTGCTGGAGGGCCTGTCCTCCGGCGACCCGCGGCAGCTCGCCCTGCTGCTGGGCAACGACCTCCAGGCGGCGGCCGTGTCCCTGCGCCCGAACCTGCGCCGGACGCTGCGCGCGGGTGTCGACGCGGGCGCGCTGGCCGGCATCGTGTCCGGTTCCGGCCCCACGACGGCGTTCCTGTGCGAGGACGGCGACGCGGCGGTGAAGGTGGCCGCCGAACTGGCCGGCGCCGGCGTGTGCCGGACGGTTCGCGTGGCGCACGGCCCGGTGCCCGGAGCGCGCGTGATCACGACTGAAGAGCCCAAGCCCACCCCTCCCGAGGTGCACGCGTAGCCGTCGGGGGATTTGGCCTGCCTGGGTAGCCTGCACCGGGCAGTTTCTTACTAGTCGTGAGGTTTTGATGGCCAACCTGGTCAACCTGGAGTCCGTGTCGAAGTCGTTCGGCGTCCGGCCGTTGCTCGACCGCGTGTCGCTCGGCGTCAACGAGGGCGACCGCATCGGCGTCGTCGGTCTGAACGGCGGCGGCAAGACGACGCTGCTCGAGGTGCTGGCCGGGGTGGAGCCCGCCGACGACGGCCGCGTGTCGCGATCGCGCGACCTGCGGATGGCCGTCGTGACGCAGCGGACCGAACTGCCCGAGGGCTCGACCGTGCGCAACGCGGTGATCGACCCGCTCGGCTTCGACGCGGAGCACGAGTGGGCGTCCGACGCCCGCGTCCGGTCCATTTTGGACGGACTCGGGATCACGGCGCTGGGCCTCGACTCCGTGGTCTCCACGATGTCCGGTGGCGAGCGCCGCCGCGTCGCACTGGCGGCCGCGCTGATCCAGGACCTCGAACTCCTCGTGCTCGACGAGCCGACGAACCACCTCGACGTCGAGGGCGTGCGGTGGCTCGCGGAGCACCTGCTGGCCCGCAAGTGCGCGCTCGTCGTCGTCACGCACGACAGGTGGTTCCTCGACACGGTCTGCAACCGCACGTGGGAAGTGGTGCTGGGAAAGGTCGAGCAGTACGAGGGCGGCTACGCCGACTGGATCTTCGCGCGCGCCGAGCGGCAGCGGCTCGCGGACGCGGCGGAGGAGAAGCGGCAGAACCTGGCGCGCAAGGAGCTCGCCTGGCTGCGCCGCGGCGCGCCCGCCCGCACCTCGAAGCCGCGCTACCGCATCGAGGCCGCCGAGGCCCTGATCGCGGACGTGCCGCCGCTGCGGGACAACGTGGAGCTGCTGGCGTTCGCCAAGAAGCGCCTGGGCCGCACGGTGATCGAGCTCGAGGACGCCACGCTGTCCATTCCGGACCGCGTGCTGGTGCAGGACCTGACGTGGCGGATCGGTCCCGGTGAGCGGATCGGTCTCGTCGGCGTCAACGGATCGGGCAAGACGACGTTGCTCCGCCTGCTGGCCGGAGAACGGGAAACCGAGTCGGGCAAGCGGATCCAGGGCGCGACGGTCAAGATCGCGCACCTCTCGCAGGAGCTGCTCGACCTCAACGGGTCGATGCGCGTGCTGGAGGCCATCGAGGAGGTCGCGCGCCGCGTCGTGCTCGGCAAGTACGAGATGTCGGCCTCGCAGCTGGGCGAGCGCTTCGGGTTCTCGTCGCAGAAGCAGTGGACGCCCGTCTCGGACCTGTCCGGTGGCGAGCGGCGGCGCTTGCAGCTCTGCCGGCTGCTGATGGCCGAGCCGAACGTGCTGCTGCTCGACGAGCCGACCAACGACCTCGACATCGACACGTTGCAGCAGCTGGAAGACCTGCTCGACTCGTGGGCCGGCACGCTCGTCGTGATCTCCCACGACCGCTACCTCGTCGAGCGCGTCTGCGACAAGGTCGTGGCGCTCTTCGGCGACGGCAAGCTGACCGACCTGCCCGGCGGCATCGAGGAGTACCTGCAGCGCCGGGACTCGCTGCGCGACAGGCAGTCCACCGCCGCGCCGGCCGCCGAGAAGGCGCCGTCGAACGCCGCCGACCAGCGCGCCGCCCGCAAGGAGCTGGCCCGGCTGGAGCGGCGCCTCGAGGTGCTGCACAAGAAGGAAGCCGAGCTGCACGCGGCGCTGGCCGAGGCCGCGACCGAGCCCGACCGGCTGCTCAAGCTCGACGCCGAGCTGAGGGCCGTGCTGGCGGAGGAGTCCGAAGTGGAGACCGCGTGGATGGCCGCCGCCGAGGTCGTCGAGGGCTGAGCGGCACCGTCCCGAGCGGTACCTGGCCTAGCCCGCGCCGGGGCTACTTGCCCCGGCGGCGCAGCTCCTCGGCGAGCTGGGGCAGCAACTCGTCGATGAACGACGTGTCGTAGCCCTGGCCCGAGAGCAGCGCGTAGCTGAAGCGCGCCTTCATGACCTCGTCGGCGGTCGCCCCGAGCATGCCGTCGAGCGCGACGCCGATCTCCTCCAGCATCCTGTCGACCTGCGCGGTGCGGTAGCCGCGCTGACCGGATGCCGCCTGCGGGATCCGCAGCTGGCGCAGGTCCTTCCAGGACTTCACCGTCGGCATGCTGCTGCGCACCGGGCCGGAGAACTGCTGCTCGATCTGGCCGAGGAACGCGTCGACCTCGGTCTCGTCGTACCCGCGCCTGCCGATCAGGGGACGGGAGAACCGGATGTCGCGGACGTCCTTCGCGGTCAGGTTGTCCTGGCCGAGCAGTGTCGCCTCGATGCGGTCGAGGAACGCGTCCACCTGGGACTCCTGGTAGCCGCGGCGGCCGCGCGGAGGGCGGTGGAACGCGATGTTGCGGATGTCCGCGGCGGTGAACTTCGCCGCGTCGACGGACTGCTGGGACGCGGGCTGCTGCGCGGGCGTCCGCGGCTGCTGCTGGGCCTTGCGGGGGCGCTGCTGCGGCTGGGGACGCGGGTCCGGCTGGGCGCCGCGCTGCTGCGGGCGTTGCTGCTGCTGGGGGAGCTGCGGCGGGATCTGCGTGGTCGGCGGGCCCGGGTCGCGCGGCGGCGGTGCGGTCTCGAACATCAGGACCACGAGGTCGAGGAACGTGTCGACGTCCTCGGAGTCGTAGCCGAACGTGCCGGGGGCGGTCTCGCCGAACACGGCGTCCTGCACCTGCTGGGCGGTCAGGTTGTCCCTGCCTCGCAGGGTCTGCTCGATGCGGTCGAGGAACGCGTCGATCTGCCCCTCGTGGTAGCCGCGGGTCCCCGGTCTGGGCTTGTGGAAGCGCACGGCGGCGACGTCGTCGGGGGACAACCTGACCGCGGGTCTCATCGCCTGCGACGTGGCGTGCGCGCCCTGCGCCGGCGCGGCGGCCTGCACCCGTTGCGGAGTGGACCGCAGCGTGTCCGCCACGAGTTCCATGAAGACGTTGACCTCGTTCACGTCGTAGCCCGGGTCTCGGGTCGCCGTGCTGAACCTGACGTTGAGCACGTCCTCGCGCGTGAGGATGTCCTTGCTCTTCATGGTGCCCTCGACCCTGTCGAGGAACGCGTCCACCTCAGCCGCGTCGTACCCGCGCTGACCACGCGGGGGACGGTGGAACGCGACCAGTGCCACGTCCTGCGCGGAGAGCAGAGGAGCCGGATGCGCGGGTAGACGATGCTGCGCTCCGGGACCGCCCCGATCCACCAATGACCTCCTCCTGCGTACCTGTACTGGGGAGTATCGCGTTTCGCGTGGCATAACGTTTCGCCCTGATGGACCAAAGGCCGCCACTACGATCGCGAACATGAGTCAGTTCGTGGATGTGATGCTGGCGACGGCCTCCAGCGGCAGCGACAGGGGCATGACGACGGGGGAACCCGCCGCGCCCGTCCGCCGGACGTGGGCCGAGGTGCACGAACGCGCCCGGCGGATGGCCGGTGCGCTCGACGTGGCACCGGGCACCGCGATCGCCGTGCTCGCCGCCGAACCAGCCGTGATCGCCCCAGCCGTGCAGGCCGCATGGCTTTGTGGTGGCAGCGTCACGATGTTGCATCAACCCACACCGCGCACCGACCTGGCCGAGTGGGCCGAGGACACGCTGCGGGTGCTCGCCATGATCGATTCGCACCTGGTCCTGCTCGGCAGCCCCTTCGACGCCCTGGCTGCCGTCCTGGACCAGCACGGAGTGCCCTACAAGCTGCTCTCCGAACTCGACGCGGAACCGATCGCTGCTCCTGTTCCCACCGACGAGGATGCCACGGCACTGCTGCAGTTGACGAGTGGATCGACGGCTGATCCGAAAGCCGTGCGCATCACCCACCGCAACCTCATGGCGAACGCCGAGGGCATGCGCGTCGCGGCGGCCCTGGACCCGTCCTCCGACGTCATGATCTCGTGGCTGCCGCTGTTCCACGACATGGGCATGGTCGGCTTCCTGACCGTGCCGATGCTGTTCGGCCTGGAACTGGTGAAGGTCACGCCCGTCGACTTCCTGTCGCGCCCGACGCTGTGGGCCGACCTGATCACCCGCCACCGCGGCACGATCACCGCCGCGCCGAACTTCGCCTACGCGATCGTGGCGCGCCGCCTGGCCTCGTCGTCCGACTCGTTCGACCTGTCCTCGATGCGCCTGGCTCTGAACGGCGCCGAGCCGATCGACCCGGCGGCCGTGGAGGCGTTCGTGACGGCCGGTGCGCGGTTCGGTCTGCGCCCCGAGTCGATCCTCGCGGCCTACGGGATGGCGGAGACCACCCTGGGCGTCGCGTTCGCACCCCTGTTCACCGGCCTGTCGGTGGACGTCGTGGACGCGGACGCGTTGGAGTCCAAGCACCGCGCGGTGCCCACGGAGGGCGGGCGCGCGTTCCCGTTGCTCGGTCCGCCGCTGCCCGGCCTGGAACTGCGGGTCGTGTCGGACGACGGCGCCGTGCTGGGCGTCCGGGACGTCGGCGAGCTGCAGATCCGCGGCGAGGCCGTGACGCCCGGCTACCTGACCGTGAACGGCCCACTGGCCACTCAGGACGCCGAGGGCTGGCTGTCCACCGGGGACCTCGGCTACCTGGTGGAGGACGGCCAGGTCGTCGTCTGCGGGCGCCGCAAGGACGTCATCATCATGGGCGGGCGCAACATCTACCCGACCGACGTGGAGCGCGCGGCCTGCTCGGTCGAGGGCGTGCGCCCCGGCAACGCCGTCGCCGTGCGGCTGGACGCCGGCACCCAGCGCGAACGGTTCGCCGTCGTGCTGGAGTCGAAGCTCGCCGGTGACGCCGACGCCGAGAAGGACCTGGTCAAGCAGGTCACGGCAC
The DNA here is from genome assembly GCF_024125735.1 of Lentzea sp. HUAS12. Classification (NCBI taxonomy): domain Bacteria; kingdom Bacillati; phylum Actinomycetota; class Actinomycetes; order Pseudonocardiales; family Pseudonocardiaceae; genus Lentzea; species Lentzea sp. HUAS12. The sequence goes on along the minus strand of NZ_CP099738.1, from coordinate 6,279,250 downwards.
GCGTGGTCGACGCCGTCGGGTTGAGGCCGTTCGCCGTGGTGGTGCAGCCGCCGGGGACGTTGCCGAAGACGCCGTCGGGCAAGCTCCGGCGGTCCTCGGCGGCCGCCCTGGTCTAGATGTCGTCGAGTTCCCGGAGTCGTTCGCGCAGCTCCCTCGCGGTCCTGCGGGGGAGTGCGTGGGCGGCGGCTTCGAGGACCTCACGGGCGTGGAACGGGTCGTGGTCCGGGTAGAGGTCGTGGTCCTGCGGCCCATCGGGCCAGTGGTTGCTGGCCGGGGAGCGTTGCCACGCGGTCCAGGTGCGGAGCGCGCTCGTGACAGCGCCTTGGTAGAAGTGGTCGCGGCTGCGTTCCAGGCGCTCCAGATCGGCCACGAGGCGGCCGGAGAGGCCCTTCAGCACGTCGGGGCGGCGCTTAGGCGGCATGGCCCTTTCGGTTGGTCATGCCGTCCATTGTGCCGCTAGTGGAAAGCGTTTTGTGCGGCTTCCAGGCCCTTGGTGACGAGGGCTTCCGCCGCGTCCGCCGCCCGGTCGATCTCCAGGGCGAGCTGCTTGCGTTCGACGGTCGAGAAGTCCTTCAGGACGTAGTCGGCCGGGTCCTGGCGGCCCGACGGGCGGTCCACGCCGAAGCGGAGGCGGTGGTAGTCCTTGGTGCCCAGGGACTTCGTGATGGAGCGGAGTCCGTTGTGGCCGTTGTCGCCGCCACCGAGCTTCATGCGCAGCTGGGCGAACGGCAGATCCAGCTCGTCGTGGACCACGAGGATCGTGGTGGGCTTGAAGAACTTCACGGCGCTCGCGACGGGGCCGCCGGAGAGGTTCATGAAGCTGCGCGGCTTGGCGAGGACGACGCGGTGGCCCGCGAGACGGCCCTCGACGACCTCGGCGCCCGACTTGTGCGCCTTGAACTTGCCGCTCATGCGCGCGGCCAGCTCGTCGAGGACGAGGAAGCCGATGTTGTGGCGGTTGCCCTCGTACTTGGGGCCTGGGTTGCCCAGCCCGACGACGAGGGCGAGGTCAGCGTCCACGGAACCGCAACTCCTGCTCGAGATCGTCCAGCAACGTGTCGACGGCCTGAACCTGGTACCCCTTGCCCAGCAGGCCGGACGTGGTGCTGAACCGGGTGTTGCGGATCTCGGTCGAGGTCATCGAGCCACGGCCGTCCAGGTTGGCCGCGGCACGGGCGATGAAGGCGTCGACCTCGGCGCGGTCGTAGCCGGTGCCCGCCTTCGGGAGCTTGCGCCCGCGCAGGTCCTCGCCGCTGTTCAGGCCCGTCGGCGGCACGATGCCGTTGCGGACCTGGAACTCCAGCAGGTGCAGGACACCGTCGACGCTCAGCGGGTCGTAGCCGTTGGGGACCGCCGCGAACCTGACGGTGCGGATGTGGTCCGGGTTCAGCCGGAGACGACCGGACAGGGCGTCGGCGATGATCTGCAGGAACTCGTTGACCTGCCCGGGGTCGTAGCCCTGCCGCTTGCGGCGGAAGGTCTTCGACCGGACATCGGCCGGGCGCAGGTACTGCGACGGCGCGCCGCCCCCCTCGTGAGGAGGCGACGCGCCGTCGTTTCGGCCCGACGTGATGGGGCTCAGTCTTCCTCGGTGACCTCGGCCGGGGCAGCCGCGTCGTCACCCTCGAGCTGCGCCGCGGACGGCGCCTCGTTGACGGCGACGACCAGAGCCTCGGCGTCGGTGATCAGGACGGCACCCGCGGGCAGCGTCAGGTCGCTGGCGTGGATCTGGGTGCCGGCGGCGAGACCCGCGATCGACAGCTCGATCTGCTCGGGGATGTTCAGCGCGTCGGCCTCGATCTGGATCGTGCTGAGGTCCTGCGTCAGCAGCGTGCCCGAGGCGGGCTCGCCCGAGATGGCCAGGGGCACCTCGACGGTGACCTTCTCGCCGCGCTTCACGAGCAGCAGGTCGACGTGCTCGATGTAGTTCTTGATGGGGTGCGTGGTGACGGTCTTGGTGAGCGCCAGCTCGCTCTCGCCACCGAGGGCGAGGGTGAGGACGGCGTTCTGGCCGTGCTCGCGGACGACACGGGCGAACTCGAGCGCCGGCAGGGCCAGGTGCTTCGGGTCGGAACCGTGGCCGTAGAGGACCGCGGGGATCTTGCCGGCGCGACGGGTACGGCGGGCTGCGCCCTTGCCGAATTCGGTGCGCTGCTCAGCGGCGAGACGAACCTCGGACACGGTGGGGTACTCCTTACACAAGTCTGGCCTTGTACGTCGGGGCGGTGCACAAGTTTTCAGCGGTTGAGGCTTGGTGGTGGCCTGCGGCGGCGAGCAGCGCGGAAATAGGGTCAACACGCGCGGCATCAAGCCACCGCGTCGATCACGCCGAGCTGGGGAGCTCGCCCTCGCCGAGGCAACCCGACCAGTGTAGGTGAGTGCTGGTTGTGGAGGCCAATCGGGGGTGCTTGGGGGTGCTTGGGAGCGGTTCGGGGTGGTTCCGGGGCTGTGGCGCTTGGGGACGGGGCGGGTGGGCCGGGCTTGGGCGTGGGCACCTTGCGTGCGGCCTGTCGCGGTGCGTGCTTCCCCTGGGGGCTCTGCCCCCAGACCCCCGGCAATCTGAATCGGGGTGGCGCCGCTCGCGGGTTGATGGCACGCCTGGTGCGTTGGGCGGCTGCCTGTTGCGTTGGCGGTGGGGTCCCGTCCAGGCCTCGCGCTCAGGACGGCTCGCCTTCGGCGTCGCGGCGAAGCGAAAGGGGCCTCTCCGTCCGTGTGGACGGGGAGGCCCCTTTCGAAGGGAACGTCAGGCGTTGCCGTCGAACAGGCTCGTGACCGAGCCGTCCTCGAACACCTCCTGGATCACGCGGGCCAGGAGCGGCGCGATCGAGAGGACGGTCATGTTCGCGAAGCGCTTCTCGGCCGGGATCGGGAGCGTGTCGGTGAACACGACCTCGCGGGCGCCCGAGTCCTGCAGGCGCTCGGTCGCCGGGCCCGAGAGGATGCCGTGCGTGGCGGCGATGACCACGTCGGAGGCGCCCTCGTTCAACAGCTGCTTCACGGCGCCGGCGATGGTGCCGCCGGTGTCGACCATGTCGTCGATCACGATGCAGAGGCGGCCCTCGACCTTGCCGACGACGCGGTTCGAGACGACCTCGTTCGGGCGGAGGGGGTCGCGGGTCTTGTGGATGAACGCGATCGGCGTGCCGCCGAGGGTGTCCGCCCACTTCTCCGCCAGCTTGGTGCGGCCCGAGTCGGGGGAGACGACGGTGATGTCGTGGCCCGCGTACTTGCCGCGGATGTGGTCCGCGAGCAGGGGCATGGCCCACAGGTGGTCGACCGGGCCGTCGAAGAAGCCCTGGATCTGCGCGGTGTGCAGGTCGACGGAGACCAGGCGGTCGGCGCCCGCGGTCTTGAACAGGTCGGCGACGAGGCGCGCGGAGATCGGTTCGCGGCCGCGGTGCTTCTTGTCCTGACGGCTGTACGGGTAGAACGGCATGATCACGGTGATGCGCTTGGCGCTGGCGCGCTTCAGGGCGTCGACCATGATCAGCTGTTCCATCAGCCACTGGTTGATGGGCGCGGTGTGCGACTGGATGACGAAGGCGTCGCAGCCGCGCACGGACTCCTCGAAGCGGACGAAGATCTCGCCGTTCGCGAAGTCGTAGGCCGACTGCGGGGTCACCGTGACGTTGAGGTGCTTCGCGACCTCTTCCGTCAGCTCCGGGTAGGCACGCCCGCCGAAGAGCATCAGGTTCTTCTTCGGTGTGCCGGGCATCTGCGGGTTCACGGTCAGCGACCCTCCTCTGTCTTCTCGTCGGCATTCTGCTTCGCCAGGGCCTCGGCCGCTGCCTGAGCGGCGGCCGTGCCCTCACGACGGCTGAGGACCCAGCCTTCGAGGTTGCGCTGTGGGCCCCCGGACACGGCGAGCGCGCCCGGTGGGACGTCGCGGCGCAGGACGGTGCCCGCGCCGGTGTACGCGCCGTCGCCCACGGTCACCGGCGCTACGAACATGTTGTCCGAGCCGGTGCGGCAGTGGGAACCGACGATCGTGCGGTGCTTGTTCACCCCGTCGTAGTTGACGGTCACCGAAGCCGCGCCGATGTTGCTGTGGTCGCCGATCGTGGCGTCACCGATGTACGACAGGTGGGGGACCTTGGAGCCCTCGCCGATGGTCGAGTTCTTCGTCTCGACGAAGGTGCCGATCTTGCCCTTCACGCCCAGGGAGGTGCCGGGGCGGAGGTAGGCGAACGGGCCGACGGACGCGCCGTCGCCGATCACCGAGTCGCTGCCGTGGGTCCGCACGACCGAGGCGCCGGCGCCGACCGTCACGCCGGAGAGCGTCGTGTCCGGGCCGACCACCGCGCCGGAGCCGATCACGGTGCCCGCGCGGAGCTGCACGTTCGGCTCGATCAGGGCGTCCTGGCCGACCTGCACGTCCGCGTCCACCCACACCGAGGCCGGGTTGACGACGGTCACGCCGCCGCGCATCAGGCCCTCGACGATGCGGCGGTTCATCTCGGCGCCGACGGCCGCGAGCTGCACGCGGTCGTTGATGCCCTCGACCAGCCACGGGTCGGACGCGATCAGCGCCCCGACGCGCAGGCCGTCGCCGCGGGCGATGCCCAGGACGTCGGTCAGGTAGAGCTCGCCCTGCGCGTTGTCGGTGGACAACCGCGAGAGCCCGTCGCGCAGCACCGCCGCGTCGAACGCGTACACGCCCGAGTTGATCTCGGTGATCAGCTGCTCGGTCGCGGAGGCGTCCTTCTGCTCCACGATCCGCTGCACGCTGCCGTCGGTGTCGCGGACGATCCGGCCGTACCCGGTGGGGTTGTCCACCACGGCCGTGAGGACGGTGACCGCGTTGCCCGCCGCCGAGTGCTCGGCCAGCAGCGCCGTGAACGTCTGGGTGTCGAGCAGCGGCACGTCGCCGTAGCTCACGATGACCGTGCCGGCCAGGTCGTGGGGCAGCTCGGCCAGGCCGCAGCCGACCGCGTGCCCGGTGCCCTTCTGCTCGGCCTGCACCGCGACGGTGACCTTGCGGCCCAGCGCCCCGGCGAGAGATTCCAGATGCTCGGTGACTGCTTCACGGCCGTGTCCGACGACGACGGCGAGGTGGTCGGGGTCTGTGCCGGCCGCCGCGCGCACCGCGTGTTCGACGAGTGAGCGTCCGGCGATCCGGTGCAGCACCTTGGGCGTGGACGACCGCATGCGGGTGCCTTCCCCGGCGGCGAGCACGACCGTGCTGACAGGGCCCTCGAGCATCAATGCTCTCCCTAACAGGCTGGGTGGTTCGAAGTCCGCGGACCAGCCTAAGCCTCCGCGGAGGGCTCCCCGGCCACGGCCGCTACCTGGCAGCCACCTTGGCGCTTCGCCACGTACATCGCGGAGTCGGCCCTTGACAGGGCCTGGTTCGCGGATTCGCGGGGGCGCAGGGAGATGACGCCGACCGACAGCGTCACCCCTCGGGAGAGGTCGATTGGCAAGCCCGCCACCGCATCCACGGCTCGGCCGAGTGCCGCTTCCGCGGCGTGCAGAGGGGCTCCCGGCAGCAGCACGACGAACTCGTCGCCGCCGTAGCGGGCCACCATGTCGTCACCCCGCAGGGCCTGCCGGAGTGTGCTGGCAATCACCCGGAGGACATCATCACCCTCGGCATGTGAATGCCGGTCGTTCACGCCCTTGAACCCGTCCAGGTCGACCAGCGCGATGGAGAACGGGTCGACCTGACCGGCGATGAGCTCGGCCATCTTGTCGTCGAGCGCGCGGCGGTTCGGCAGCCCGGTCAACGGGTCCTGCAACGCCTGCTGCGCGATGGCGCCGTGCGCGCGTGTCAGCCGTTCGTGCTCGCGGCGCGTCTGCAACGTGGCCACGCGCGACTCGCGCATCTGCCACAGCTCCAGCTCCAGCGCCGCGTTGTACGCCTGCAACGCCGACGTCGTGTGCGGGCCGCAGAGGTGCGCGTACTCGCGCTCCAGCGACAGCACCAGCGACGGCTCCGACGTGTCGTGCTCCATCTGCGTGCGCGTGTCGTCGAGGACCTTCAGCGCGTCGTCCAGCCGGTTCGCCTCGACCAGGCACCGGGCCAGCGCGATCGCGACGATGATCAGCTCCCGCGCGTACATCGACAGGCCGCGCAACGACCACAGCCGGTCGAGGTGGCCCTCGCTCGGGTTCGTCAGCGCGTGGGCGGCACCGAGGATCGGCACCTGCTCGGCGGCGTCCATGTCCCGCCGGCCGGGGTGCAGCGACTGCCGGAACGGGACCTCGGCGGCCTCGGCGAGCCCGGACGCGACGCGGAACTGCTCGTGCGCGGCGTCGTGCAGGTTCACCCGTTCGAGCCGCAGGCCCCAGCCGATCCGCAACCGCGCGCGGTTGACCAGGTGCACGTAGATCTGGTGGGGCTGGCCGCTCTCGCGCAACGCGTTGTTCGCGCCCGCCAGCACGTCGTCCGCCATCTCGTAGACGCCGAGCTGGGTCAGCACCAGCGCGATGTCCTGGAACGTGTTGGCCAGCAGCTGGTCCCAGACGCGCTTGTCGAAGACCGGGTCGACGTCCGGTTCCTCGTCGAGCATCATCGCGAGCGCCGCCGCGATCTCGGTGAGCGCCTTGTCCTCGGCGTTGCCCAGCAGGAACCGGCGTCCGCGCAACGCCCGCGCGTCCGCCTCCAGCACGATCAGGCCGTGGCGGCGGCAGTGGCTGAGCATCTCGTCGAGCTGCGGGTCGGACATGTCGACCAGGCCGGGCGTGACCAACCGGACCACGGCCGCGGCTCTGAGCAGCTGCGCGACGATGCGGGGCTCTCCACGGCCCTGCGCCTCGGCGAGGATGTGGTCGATCTCGGACGCCGCGTCGAGCTGCGCGGCCAGGTGGCTGCTCTGGGCCACGGCGACAAGTTCGCTCGCGCGACCCACCAGCCACGCGTCGGACATCTCGTGGTGGCGGTGGCCCACGTTCCCGTGCTCGTCGACCGTTTCCTCGGGCAGCTTCCACCTCCCAGGACCGCGACCCTGTGCCCTCAAGGCCCCCTGCTCCGCCACCAGGATTCGAACCTGGACCATCTGAACCAAAATCAGAGGTGCTGCCTTTACACCATGGCGGAACGGGCGGACTCGCGCCCGCCTCAGGGCACATGTTGTCACGAGTGGTCCTGCTCTTGTCCAACCACCACTCGCTCGGCTCAGTTCAAGATCAGGGACCGGCGCCGATTGACCTGGTCAGGAAGTCGCCCAGCGCGGCGCGGTACGTGTCCGTCGCCACATTCCACCCCGAGGTGTGGTCGGCGCCCGGGATCTCGACGTACCGCAGGGGCCACCCCAGGCCGTCCGCCGCGGTCGCGAGGTCGCGGGACGACTGGGCCGGCACCGTGCCGTCCGCCGAGCCGTGGATGACCAGCGTCGGAGGCTTGACCGCGGGAGGGTTCGCGACCAGGTCGAACCGGTCGAAGTCGAGGTCCGCGCGCCAGCCGGACACGACCTCCGCCACGGGCGTGAGCCACGTCGGCACGCCCCGGTTCTGCGCCTGGAGGTTCAACGTCTGCGTCCAGTTCGTGACCGGGGAGTCGAGCACCACGGCGCTCACGGTGGACGCGGAGCTGGACCGCGCCAGCGTCTGGCCGACGATCGCGCCGCCCATCGACCAGCCGTAGAGCACGACCTTCTTCGCGCCCTGCCCCTGCGCGTAGTGGATGGCGGCCTCGACGTCGTGCCACTCCGTGTCGCCCAGGTGGTAGAGGCCGTCCGGCGACTTCGGCACGCCGGGGTCGTTGCGGTAGGTGATCAGCAGGACCGGCAGCCCGGCGGCGTGGAGCTGGGGGACCACCCGCAGCGCCTCCTCGCGCGACGCGCCCCGCCCGTGCACCGTGATCACCCACGTGTCCCTGTTCGACGCCGGGACGAGCCACGCGGGCATGTCGCCGAGCTCGCCGGGGATCGCGACGTCGCTGTAGACCAGTCCGAGCGACGTCTTGGGGTTGCCCTCGTAGACGTCGGTCTCGATGCGCACCTTCGTGCCCTCGGGCGGTGCGGTGCCTTCGAGCAGAGGACGTTGCACGCGGCCGTCCTTGTTCGAGGCGACGTCGCCGACCTTCGCGGTGCCGCCGGGCCAGACGACGCCGAACGTGCCGCGCAACGTGCTGAGCTTCGACTCGGCGAGGACGAGGTTCTCGTCGTCCAGGCCGAGCGCGGTCTCCGGGTAGCGCTGCGGGAACGCCTCCGCGGGTTTGAGCAGCTCGTTGCTGTAGTACCAGCCGATGCCGCCCAGGGCCGCCGTGACCAGCACGAGCAGGACGAGCAACGAGGTCGCGGTGATCCGGATGATCTTGCGTCTGGCCATCCGTCGATGATGCCCGGTCGAGGTCTCGATTCCAGGCGACACGGCGTGGTGTTCCCGCGAACGGCGTCCGGCCAGGATCACCGCGAGGAAGTGACCTTTGTAGGCTGACTCGGTGGCCAGGGTCAGGATGACGGGCAAGGAGCGCCGAGAACAGCTCCTGGACGTCTCCCGCTCCCTGTTCGCCGAGAAGGGCTTCGACGCGACGTCGGTCGAGGAGATCGCCGCCCGTGCCAGCGTGTCGAAGCCCGTCGTCTACGAGCACTTCGGCGGCAAGGAAGGCGTCTACGCCGTCGTGGTCGACCGCGAGATGCAGCGCCTGATGGACCAGATCGTCGACGCGCTGGACGGCGGCTCGCACCCGCGTGAGCTGCTCGAACGGGCCGCCTGCGCGTTGCTCGACTACATCGAGGGCTCGACGGACGGGTTCCGGATCCTGGTGCGCGACTCGCCCGTCGCGTCGTCCTCGGGCACGTTCTCGTCGCTGCTCAACGACATCGCGTCGCAGGTCGAGCACGTCCTCGCGCTGCACTTCGCCGAGCAGGGCTACGACCGCAAGCTCGCCGCGCTCTACGCGCAGGCGCTGGTCGGGATGGTCGCGCTGACCGGGCAGTGGTGGCTCGAGGCGCGCAAGCCGAAGAAGGACGAGGTGGCGGCGCACCTCGTGAACCTGGCGTGGAACGGGCTGTCGGCCCTGGAGCACAAACCCAGGCTGCGCAGCCGGTCCTGACCTCTTAGTGCATCTGCACGTACGGCGCGCCCTTTGTTAGTGCACAAGGCTGAAGTCGTGGCGGAGGGTGAAACGGCGCGTGCACGCCGCAGCGATGACTCCCAGTGGGACGGCTTGAAGTCCGGGCTGTTCGTCGAGGGGTCGGACAGCCCGGACGGACTTCACGCGTTCCCGGTCAGCTTCAGCAGCTTGTCGTCGCTGCCGTTCGACGACGTCACGTAGAGCGCCCCGTCCGGCCCCGTGCGCGCGGCGCGGAGTCGTCCGTACTTGTCGTTCAGCTCGTCCGGGATGCTGACGTTCTGGACCTTGCCGTCCGCGTCGAGCGTGAACAACAGCAGCTTCGTGCCCTTCAGCGCCGTGATCGCGAGCTTGCCGTTCCAGAACGCCGCCTGGCAGATCGCCTCGGTCGGCGAACCCGACGACCACACCGCCGGCACCGCGTCCGGGAACCGCTCCAGGTCGGTCATGGGAACGCTCTCGTCGTACCTGCTCTGCGTGCCGCCCTGCGACGGGTCCCAGCCGTAGTTGGCACCCTTCTGCACGAGGTTGACCTCGTCGTCGACGGACGGGCCGTGCTCGCTCGAGAAGATCTGGTCGGTGTCCGGGCGGAACACCACGCCCTGCACGTTGCGGTGGCCGTAGCTGTAGACGCGGCGCTCGTTGGCGTTGCCGGAGCTCGCGAACGGGTTGTCCTTCGCGCCCTCGCCGGTCTCGGGGTCGATCCGCAGCACCTTGCCGCCGAGGCTGGTGCGGTCCTGCGGGTTGCGGGCCTGGGCGATGTCCCCGGTCGCGACGAACATCGTGCCGTCCGGCGCCAGCGTCGGCCGGCAGCCGGAGTGGCGGCCGCTCGAGTTCGACGGCATGCCGGTGAGCAGGTCCTTCACCTTAGTGGCGCGGGTGCCTTCGAGGCGGAACGTCACCAGCCGCACGTCGGTGCTGGTGTTGTAGCAAACGGTGAAGCGCTGGTCGTCGGGGTGGATGACGAGCCCCATCAGGCCGCCCTCGCCACGCGCCTGGACGTCGCCCAGGTCGATGTCGACGGGCGTGACCCGGCCGCCCTCGACCAGCTTGAGGGTGCCCGGCCGTTCGGTGACGAGCATCGCGCCGCCGGGCAGGAACCCGATGTCCCACGCGTGCTGGAACCCGCCCGCGACCTCCTCGACCTTCAAGCCCGCAGGTGCGGGAGCCTTCGACGGCGCGTTGCCGCCCGGTTCCGGCGACGAGCAGGCCGCGACGACCAGCACCAACCCTGCAGCAACGAGTGCGCGCATGTCCCAACTATGCGTTTTGTGCCGTGGTGGTTCCGTAAGGCCGCTCCACGGGCAGCAACGCGCGCGCTCCGTCCAGATCACCCTCACGCACCTTCTCGTGGACCTGGTGCGCCAGTGCGGTCACGTCGGTGATGCCGACCGTCCACTCGTTCACGTACCTGTCGACGGCCTCGCGCGTCAGGCCGATCTGGATGGATCTGCACGGGAGCGCCTCGTGGTGCAGGCCGCGCTCCGGGTCCCACTGCACGCGCACGGCCGGTTTGCCGGGGATGCGGCTCGACACGGCGTTGGAGACCGCCCAATCGAAGCCCGATCGGGTGATCCGCACGGCCAGGACGCGTTCCTGGCCTTCCTTGAGCGCGTACCCGCAGCGGTACATCATCCAGAGGAACGACGGCTTGATCCACGTCATCCGCTCCATCTTGAACGGCGGCACGAACCGTTGCGCCGCCACGGCGGGCTCGGCGATCGCCGGCGAATAGGCCTGGTAGACCACGATGGACCGATCGTCGTAGTCGGCCCGTATTTCCCTTTGTCCCACAGCGCCGGGATGTTAGACACCCCCGGTGCAGAACACCCTGGGGTTTTCCGACCTGCTCCGCCTGATCGACGAACGCTCCGCCGCGTTCCGGGCCGCCGTCGCCGCCGCCCCGAGCCTCGACGTGAAGGTCCCGACCTGCCCCGAGTGGACGCTCGCCGACCTCGCGCGGCACATCGGCGACGGCCGCCGCGCCTGGGCCGCCACCGTCGCCGCGGGCCCCGCGACCGCGAAGGCCGCCGTCACCGACGTCCCGATGCCCGAGCAGCGCGACGAGCTGCTCGCCTGGCTGGAGGACGCCACCGCCGAGCTCCTGGCCGCCCTCGAGGCGGCAGGCCCCGACCAGGGGTGCTGGGCCTGGTGGACCGGGTCGCCGCACAACGCCGCCGCCGTCGCCCGCCACCAGCTCCAGCAGCTCGCGGTCCACACCTACGACGCCCAGATCACCATCGGCGCCGCGGAACCGCTGCCGGAGGAGATCGCGCTCGACGGCGTCGACGAGTTCCTGCAGACCTGCGTCACGACGACGTCCCCGTGGCCGCACGAGCCCGCGACCATCGCCTACCACGCGGCGGAGGGCCCGAGCTGGTGGCTGAGGCTCGACGAGAACGGCGCGCGCACCACGTCCCAGGTCACGCCGACCGCCGAGGCCAGTGCCACCGCCAGTGACCTGGTCCTGTTCATGTACGGCCGCCGTGACCTGAGCGAGCTGGAGTCCCGGGGCGACCGGCGCGTGTTCGAACGGCTCATCGCGTGGGAACCCGCCTGAGCGGCACTCGAACCACCCGATGAGGGTTCGCGGAACGAGCTAAAGTGGGTGGTGAGACCCCTCGTCCCAGGCAGGGGTCTGCCCGGCGTTGGCAAATCCTCCGCCGCTCCGCACTCGACCGGGGTTTCTCACATGCCGCTGCTCGGCCTGCTCGATGGTGTCCTGCCCGACAAAGCACTCCGCACGCTGATCGACTCCGCCGGTATCCCCGAGCTGGAGCTCGACGGCCCGCTCGCCGCCCGCCCGCTCGTGACGGCCGCGCTGTCCACGGTCAGGCCCGTCCTGGCCGTCACCGCCACGGGCAGAGAAGCCGAAGAGCTGACGAACGTCCTCAAAGACCTGATCGGCGCGGACAAGGTCGCGTTCTTCCCGAGCTGGGAGACGCTGCCGCACGAGCGCCTGTCGCCGCGCGCGGACACGGTCGGCGCCCGCCTGCAGGTGCTCCGCCGCCTCAAGCACCCCGAGGGCAACCCGATCAAGGTGCTGGTCACGACGGTCCGCAGCCTCATCCAGCCGATGGCGCCGGGGCTGGGCGACCTCAGGCCCGTGCACCTCGTGGTCGGGGAGGAGCAGGACTTCGTCGAGCTGGTCACGCGCCTGGCCGAGAACGCCTACAGCCGCGTCGACATGGTCGAGAAGCGCGGCGAGTACGCGACCCGCGGCGGCATCCTCGACATCTTCCCGCCCACGGCCGAGCACCCCTACCGCGTCGAGTTCTGGGGCGACGAGGTCAGCGAGATCCGGCCGTTCTCGGTGCAGGACCAGCGCTCGCTGCCCGAGGAGGTCCAGGAGTTCGTCGCGCCGCCGTGCCGCGAGCTGCTGCTGACCGAGGACGTGAAGCAGCGCGCGGCCGAGCTCGCCGAGGAGCACCGGTCGGACGCGCACCTCGCGGAGATGCTGGAGAAGATCTCGGGCGGCGTCGCGGTCGAGGGCATGGAGGCGCTCATCCCCGCGCTGTGCCCCGGCGAGCTGCAGCTGCTCACCGAGGTCGTGGAACCCGGCACGCACGTGCTGCTCAACGACCCGGAGAAGATCCGGGCCCGCGCCGCCGACCTGGTCCGCACCGGGCAGGAGTTCCTCGAGGCGTCGTGGATGGCGGCCGCCGGCGGTGGCAAGGCGCCGATCGACCTCGGGCGCAGCGCCTACCAGGGCATCGGCGAGGTCGCGGAGCAGGCGAAGGCGAACGACCGTCCGTGGTGGACGCTCAGCCAGCTCACCACCGACGCGCCGGACGTCGTGCACCTCGACGTCAAGCCGGTCGAGGCCTACTCCGGCGACGTCGAGCGCGCGTTCGCCGACCTGAAGGCGCACACCGCGACCGGTGGCGCGGCCGTCCTGGTCGTGCCGGGCGCCGGCACCGCGCAACGCGCTTACGAACGCCTCAGGGAAGCCGAAGTCTCCGCCGTCTGCCTCGACTCCCTCGACGAGGCGCCGAGGACGAGCACCGTCACGGTCGTGCGCGGCTGCCTCGAGGACGGCTTCTCGCTGCCCGACCTCGCGCTGGTGGTGCTCACCGAGACCGACCTGACCGGTGGCCGCGGCGGCACGTCCACGAAGGACATGCGCAAGATGCCGTCCAAGCGGCGCAACGCGGTCGACCCGCTCGCGCTGAAGGCCGGCGACTTCGTGGTGCACGAGCAGCACGGCATCGGCAAGTACGTGGAGATGGTCCAGCGCACGGTCGCGGGTGCCACCCGCGAGTACCTCGTGCTGGAGTACGCGTCGTCCAAGCGCGGCCAGCCCGGCGACCGGCTGTTCGTGCCGACCGACCAGCTCGACGAGGTCAGCCGGTACGTCGGCGGCGAGCTGCCCACGCTCAACAAGCTCGGCGGCAGCGACTGGAAGAACACGAAGTCCAAGGCGCGCAAGGCGGTCAAGCAGATCGCGGCCGAACTGGTGCAGCTCTACGCGGCCCGCCAGAGCGCTCCCGGGCACGCGTTCGCGAGTGACACGCCCTGGCAGCGCGAGCTGGAGGACGCGTTCGCGTTCACCGAGACGCAGGACCAGATGGCCGCGATCGACGAGGTCAAGGCCGACATGGAGCGCGGTGTCCCGATGGACCGCGTGATCTGCGGTGACGTCGGCTACGGCAAGACGGAGATCGCGGTCCGCGCGGCGTTCAAGGCCGTGCAGGACGGCAAGCAGGTCGCCGTGCTGGTGCCGACGACCCTGCTGGCCCAGCAGCACCTCAACACGTTCTCCGAGCGCATGCGCCAGTTCCCGGTGAACATCAAGGGGCTCAGCAGGTTCACCGACGCGCAGGAGTCCGAGCAGACCATCGCGGGCCTGGCCGACGGCGAGGTCGACATCGTGATCGGCACGCACCGGCTGCTGCAGAAGACCGTGCGGTACAAGGACCTGGGCCTCGTGATCGTCGACGAGGAGCAGCGCTTCGGTGTGGAGCACAAGGAGCACATCAAGGCGCTGCGCACGCACGTCGACGTGCTGACGATGTCCGCGACGCCGATCCCGCGCACGCTGGAGATGTCGCTCGCCGGCATCCGCGAGATGTCCACGATCCTGACCCCGCCGGAGGAACGGCACCCGATCCTCACCTACGTCGGCGCGTACGACGACAAGCAGGTCGGTGCCGCGATCCGCCGCGAGCTGCTGCGCGACGGCCAGGTCTTCTTCGTGCACAACAGGGTCTCGTCGATCGAGAAGGCCGCGCGCCGCATCCGCGAGCTGGTGCCGGAGGCGCGGGTCGTCACCGCGCACGGCCAGATGAACGAGGACAGGCTCGAGAAGATCATCCAGGGCTTCTGGGAACGCGAGTTCGACGTCCTGGTCTGCACCACGATCGTCGAGACCGGTCTCGACATCTCCAACGCCAACACGCTGATCGTCGAACGGGGCGACCTGCTCGGCCTCGCCCAGCTGCACCAGCTGCGCGGTCGCGTCGGCCGCGGCCGCGAGCGCGGGTACGCGTACTTCCTGTACCCGTCCGAGACGCCGCTGACCGAGACCGCGCACGACCGGCTCGCGACGATCGCGCAGAACACCGAGCTGGGCGCCGGCATGGCCGTCGCGATGAAGGACCTGGAGATCCGCGGCGCCGGCAACATCCTCGGCGCCGAGCAGTCCGGGCACATCGCCGGCGTCGGCTTCGACCTCTACGTGCGGCTGGTCGGCGAGGCCGTCGAGGCGTTCCGCAAGCACGCCGGAGCCGACGGGGGCGTCGAGGAGGAAGAGCTCGCCGAGGTCCGGGTCGACCTGCCCGTGGACGCGCACATCCCGCACGAGTACGTGCCGGGCGAGCGGCTGCGGCTGGAGGCGTACCGCAAGATCGCGGCCGCCTCCGACGAGGCCGCGCTCCAGTCCGTGTGGGACGAGCTCAAGGACCGCTACGGCACCCCGCCGGAACCGGTCGAGCGCCTGCTCGGCGTCGCCCGGCTGCGCCACGCCTGCCGCCGCCACGGGGTCACCGAGGTGATCGCGATGGGTCAGAACCTGCGGTTCGCGAAGCTGGAGCTGAAGGACTCGCAGCTGGTCAGGCTGCGCCGGCTGTTCCCGAAGGCCGTCTACAAGCAGGCCGTCGGGACGGTCACCGTGCCCCGGCCGACGGAGGGAGCGGCGGGCGGCCGGATGGGTGCACCGCAGCTGCGCGACCAGGAGCTGCTGGACTGGTGCGGTGCGTTCCTCGACTCACTCGCGGGGACTCCCGTGACCGCGGTCACCAAGGCGTGAGAAGGTAGATCCTCGTGAGCACTGTTCTGAAGCGTTTCTCGCTGGTCGGTGTGGCTGTGGCTCTTCTGGCCACCGGATGTGGCACCGGTCCTGCCAAGGCCGGGTCGGCCGCGATCGTCGGTGACCAGACGATCAACCTGGAGACCGTCCAGGACCGCACCGTGAAGGTGCTCAAGAAGGAGCCCGCCGCCCAGCAGATGCAGGACCAGGGCAAGCTCGACCAGGTCTCCAAGCTGGTGCTGGCCGACGAGATCTCCCACCTCATCGCCGCGCGGGCGGCGGAGCGCGAGAACATCACGGTCGACGAGACCAAGGTGTACGACGCGATCCAGGAGAAGGGCGGCCCCGAGGCCGCGGCCAAGCAGAGCGAGCAGGACGAGACCACGATCTACCGCCGCCAGCGCGACGTGCTGGTGATGGGGGAACTCGCCCGCCGCAACCTCTCCACGCTCGAGGTCGTGATCGACTTCTTCCAGGTCCAGGACCCGAAGGAGGCCAAGGAGAAGGCGGCCGAGGTCGTCGCCGACTCCTCGAAGATGTCGCGGTTCGTGCAGGAGGCCCCGCGCACCAGCACCGGTCAGCAGGCCTCGGCGACGAACCAGCGGGTCCGCGTCACCGAGAACCCGTCGCTGGTGCACACGATGCTGTGGGGCGTGAAGCCCGGCACCGTCGTCGCCTTCCCGGCCGACGAGCAGCAGTCCAGCTGGATGGTCGCGCTCGTCAAGGAGCGCAACAAGGTCTCGGCGCGGCCGGGCGAGGAGGACCTCGTCGAGCGCATCGACCCGCAGCTGCTCGCGGCCTTCGGCCTGCGGATCGCGCAGTTCCTCTCCGCGGACCTGAACATCGAGGTCAACCCCCGCTACGGCGTGTGGGACCCGACCAACGCGCAGGTCGTCGGCAACGCCGGTGAGCGCGCCGGTTTCGTCGGCGTGGCCGCGACGAAGAACAAGTCTTGATCACCGTTGTCGTCCTGAGCGGGCGGCTCGACGCCGTGCTGCCCGCCGCCGCCCTGCCCGCGTTGCGCACAGCCGAGGCCGTGTACGCGGGCGAGGGCGTGCCCCTGGAGGCGTGGTCCGCGCTGGGCGTCGACGGGCCCGCGCCCGCCGTCGTGCCCGACGGCTCGGTGGTGATCACGACGGACGCGTCCGGCTACCCGGACGCCGACGTGATCACGACGCCGGAGCCGCTGGGCGCCGCGCTGCTCGACGCGGCCGCGGTGATGCACCGGCTGCGGTCGCCGGGTGGATGTCCGTGGGACGCCGAGCAGACGCACGACTCGTTGCGCCAGTACCTGCTCGAGGAGACCTACGAGCTGCTGGAGGCGATCGAGGACGGCGACCGCGCTGCGATGCGCGAGGAGCTGGGCGACGTGCTGCTCCAGGTGCTCTTCCACGCCCGCGTCGCCGCCGAGGACGCCGAGGACCCGTTCGACATCGACGCCGTGGCGTCCGAACTGGTCGCGAAGCTCGTCGGCCGGCACCCGCACGTCTTCGAGGGCGGCGACCCGGCCGTGCACGACGCGACCTCGCAGCAGCACCGCTGGGAGGAGCTCAAGCAGGTCGAGAAGAAGCGCGAGTCCAGTGTGGACGGTGTGGCGCTCGGTCAGCCGGCGGTCGCGCTGGCCGCGAAGCTGGTGCAGCGCACCAAACGCGCGGGCTTCCCCGTCGACCTGCTTCCCGAAGGCGACGACACGGGCACGACGTTGTTCGCCGTGACCGCTTTGTCCAAGCTCGCGGGCGAGGACCCGGAGACCGAGCTGCGCCAGGTGTGCCGCCGTTTCGCCGCGAACGTCCGCGAGGCGGAAGCCAAGGCACGGGCCGAAGGTCTTGATTCTCTTGCGGCTGAAGACTGGCGGCGCTTTTCCCCCTCCTGAACGGGTGGCTGTGGGCTAACGTCGATCTCGTGACTTACCTGCGGTATCCGCATCTGCGCGGTGACTTGGTGACCTTCGTGGCCGAGGACGACGTGTGGCTCGCGCCCGTCGACGGAGGACGGGCCTGGCGCGCGTCCGCTGATCAGGTGCCGGCCCGCACACCCCGTTTCTCGCCCGACGGCACGCACCTGGCCTGGGCCAGCTGGATCGACGGCGCTCCGGAAGTGCGCGTGGCCCCTGTGGACGGTGGCCCCGCACGCCGTTTGACGCACTGGGGCGTCGTCCGCACGGCCGTGTCCGGGTGGACGCCGGACGGGCGAGTGCTGGCCGTGTCGACGACCGGGCAGATGTCCCGGCACCGCAAGCAGGCGCACGCCGTGCCGCTGGACGGCGGGCCCGCCGAGGTGCTGCCGTACGGGTGGGTCAACGACGTCTCGTTCGGCCCGGACGGCCAGGTCGTCACGTCGTCGAGCTACATGCAGGACCCGGCCTACTGGAAGCGCTACCGCGGTGGCACCGCGGGCAAGCTGTGGGTCGACACCGAGGGCTCCGGTGACTTCACCCGGATCCTGGGCGACCTGAAGTCGTCGCTGTCGAACCCGATGTGGGTCGGCGGGCGGATCGCGTTCCTGTCCGACCACGAGGGCGTCGGCAGCGTGTACTCGGTGCTGCCGGACGGCACCGACCTCCAGCGCCACACCTCCGGTGAGTTCTACGCCCGCAACGCCTCCACCGACGGTTCGCGGGTGATCTTCCACCAGGCCGGGGAGCTGTGGCTGCTCGACGGCCTGTCCGAACTGCGCAAGCTCGACATCAAGCTCGGCGGGCCGCGCACCGGCCTGCAACCCCACCACGTCAAGGCTTCCGGCAACGTCGAGTCGTTCAGCGTCGACCACAGCGGCCGCGCGTCGGCCCTCGAGGTCCGCGGCACGGTGCACTGGGTGACGCACCGCGACGGCCCGGTGCGCGTGCTGGCCGACCGGTCGGACGTCCGCGCGCGGCTGCCGAAGGTGCTCGGCAAGTCCGAGCAGGTCGTGTGGGTGACCGACGTCGAGGGCGAGGAGGCGCTGGAGATCGCGCCCGTCGGCGGCGTCGAGCCGGGCAGCACCGCGCGCCGGATCGCGTCCGGTCAGCTCGGTCGCGTGATGTCGCTGGTCGCCGCGCCCGACGGTTCGCGCGTCGGCGTCGCGACGCACGACGGCCGGCTGCTGCTGGTGGACGTGGCCTCCGGTGAGGTGCGCGAGGTCGTCCGCGGGGCGAACGCGCACGTCACGCACCTCGCGTTCTCCCCGGACTCGTCGTGGCTCGCGTGGTCGCATCCGGGGCCGAGCCCGTTGCGGCACATCAAGATGGTGAACGCGGCGGATCTGTCCGTCGTGGACGTGACGCCGCTGCGGTTCGCCGACTTCGCGCCGACGTTCACCGAGGACGGCAAGCACCTGGCGTTCCTGTCGATCAGGACGTTCGACCCGGTCTACGACGCGCACGTGTTCGACCTGTCGTTCCCGACGGGCTGCCGCCCGCACCTCGTGCCGCTGGCCGCGACCACGCCGTCGCCGTTCGCGCCGATGCAGGGTGGCCGCCCGGTCGGTGACGAGGACAAGGACTCCGACGACGAGGACGAGAAGACGCCGACCACGAAGGTCGACCTCGAAGGCCTCGCCGACCGCGTGGTGCCGGTGCCCGTCGCCGCCGCCGACTACGTGTCGCTGAAGGCGGCTCGCGGTGGCCTGCTGTGGCTGCGCCGGCCGTTGCTCGGCGTGCTGGGCGACAACCTGGCCTCGCCCGACGCCCGCCCGCCGCGCACGGTGCTGGAGCGGTTCGACTTCGCGAAGGCCAAGACCGAGTGCCTGGCGGACAGCGCGGAGGCGTTCGCGGTGTCCGGCGACGGCAAGCGCATCGTCATCGAGGACCGCGGCGACCTGAGGGTCGTGCCGTCCGACAGCAAGACCGACGACGACTCGCCCGAGTACGTGGAGATCGACCTCGCGCGCGTGCGGGTCGTGGTCGAGCCCGCCGCGGAGTGGGCGCAGATGTACGCCGAGAACGGCCGCCTGATGCGCGACCACTTCTGGCGCACCGACATGGGCGGCGTCGACTGGCAGGGCGAGCTGGACCGCTACCGGCCGCTGGTGGCCGAGGTGGGCAGCCACGACGACCTGGTCGACCTGCTGTGGGAGGTGCAGGGCGAACTGGGCACCTCGCACGCCTACGTGTGGGGCTCGTCCCCGCACGTGCCCGCGTCCCGCCGCCAGGGCCTCCTGGGTGCCGACCTGGCACGTGACGGTGACTCCTGGGTCATCAAGCGCGTGATCCCGGGCGAGTCGTCCGACCCGCACGCCCGTTCGCCGCTGTGCGCGCCCGGTGTGGCCGTGCGCGCGGGTGATGCCATCGTGGCCGTGGACGGCCGTCCGGTGGGTGACGCCGGCCCCGGCGCGTTGCTCGTGGGCACCGCGGGCAAGCCCGTGGAACTGACCGTGCGTCCCGCTGGTGGTGGGAAGCTGCGTCGGGTCGTGGTGGTGCCTCTGGCCGATGAGGAGCCTCTGCGCTACCACGATTGGGTCGCGAACCGCCGTGCGTTCACGCACGAGGCCTCCGGCGGACGCGTGGGCTACCTGCACGTCCCGGACATGATGGGCGCCGGCTGGGCCCAGCTGCACCGCGACCTGCGCGTTGAGCTGGCACGCGAGGCCCTGGTGCTGGACGTCCGCGAGAACGGCGGCGGCCACACCTCCCAGCTGGTGATCGAGAAGCTGGGCCGCAAGGTCATCGGCTGGTCGGTCGCCCGCGGCTACACGGCCTCCGAGTCGTACCCGCAGGACGCGCCGCGCGGCCCGGTGGTCGCCGTCGCCGACGAGTTCGCCGGGTCCGACGGCGACATCGTCAACGTGGCGATCAAGGAGCTCGGCATCGGCCCGGTCGTGGGCATGCGCACATGGGGCGGCGTGATCGGCATCGACATGATGTTCTCGCTCGTCGACGGCACGATGGTCACCCAGCCGAGGTACGCGTCGTACTTCAAGGGCCACGGCTGGGACGTCGAGAACTACGGCGTCGACCCGGACATCGAGGTCGTCATGTCGCCCGCCGACCGCGTGGCAGGCCGTGACCCGCAGCTGGAGAAGGCCGTGTCCCTGGCGCTGGAGACCCTGTCCGAGACGCCTGCCGCTCACGCTCCGGAGTTGCCGCCCCTGAAGTGAACACCCCATCGTGTGACTAAAGAACTGTGACGGACTGTTCTTTGTGGACGATCAACCAAGTGGAAGCCACAAAGGACAGTCCTCACCGTTCGGGGGTGTGCAGGAGATGAGTCACCGTGAAGAGCCGCGCAGTGGCCGCGGGTGCTTCGGAGCCGTGGTCGTGGTGCCGTTCTTGGCGCTGGGCGGCATGTTCGCGCTGATCGCCTTCACCGGAGGCGCGGCCGAGAAGCCGCTGGCCGCACCGCCGTCCTCCGTCCGGCCCACCGCGTCGTGGTGGACCGAGCCCTTCGAGACCGGCGTCTCGCTGGCCACCGTCACCGAGACCGTGGTGGCGGAGGGAGCGGCGCGGGAGGTGCGGGCCGCGCGGATGGCCACCCAGACGCGGGTGGTCGGCGGCGCGACCGTGACCGAGACCGTGCGGGTGAGTTCGACGAAACCCGCTGCGGTGGAACGGAACGAGCCTTCTGCGCCGGAGGAGTCGGTGCCGGCGGCTTCCGAACCGGAGACGCCGGTGGTGACGACCACGTCAGTTGTGGTGTCCACAGTGGAGAGTTCGCCGCCGCCCTTGGTGGAGACGCCTGTGGTGACGCCGCCTCCGTCGGTTGAGGTGCCGCCTTCGACGCCGCGGGCCGAGGACCCGGTTGTGCCGGTGACGACGCCTGCCGAGCCCCCGTGCGACCGGTCGGAACCCGGACCTGGTGGCGAAACGCAGATTCCCGTCGTCCCCGCTGAGGTGCCGGACGCGTCCGGCTCGTCCTCGGCAGGGGAGTGAGGTCGAGGGCCGGGGCCTTCTTCCGCCTGGTCCCGGTCCTCTTCTTCCCGTCTACTGCTGCGCGCTCGCCCGTGCGTAGGCGTCCGCCCCGCTGAACACGTTCTGCCCGTACTCCACGGAGTTGTTGTACGCGAGCACGGCCGCCCACCACCCCGACCCGGTGCCGAGGTCGCGCGCCCCGCCCCCGCACAGGTACCGGGCGGCGGTGAGCGCCGCGTCGTCGATGTTCTGCGGGTCCGCGGGGAGGCCGTCGCCCGCCGCGCGCTTCGCCCAGCGGTTCCAGGTGCCCGGGATGAACTGCATCGGGCCCACGGCCCGGTCCCACGTGGTGTCGCCGTCGAGGCGGCCGCCGTCGGTGTCGTGGATGGCCTTGACGCCGGGGCCGCCGTCCAGCGGGATGCCGATGATCGGGCGGGACGGCATGCCGTTCTCCTGGAGGCGGGCGCCGTTGATGTTGCCGTGGTGCGACTCGATCCTGCCGATGCCCGCGAGGGTGGCCCAGCTGATGCGGCAGGCCGGGGCCTCGCGCTGCATCGTCAGGTCGGCTGATGCGTAGGCGTGCAGGGCGCGGGCCGGGATGTCGGTCTTCGACGCGACGCGGGTCGCCCAGTCGGAGAGCGGGTTTGCGGTCTCGGTGGTGCCGGGGGACGCGGCGCTGCCCGGGGCGGCGGCGCCCGGCTCGACCTCCTGGATGGGGACCAGGAACGGCGGCGGGCCCAGCGGGGCGGCTTCCCTGCGGTTCAGGGCACCCAGGCCCCAGGCGCCCGCGGCGACCACGACGAGGAGCAGCAGCACCAAGACGATGCGGCCGGCGATGTTGCCTGTGCGGTTGCGGCGGGCGGGTTCCTGGAGTGACGACGGCGGGACCACGGCACCCAGGCTACGTGCTTCCCGGGGCTCGCGGCGGGCTGGAGCGTGACGCAACCGGCACTGATGGCGTCTGGACATTCAGGTGAGGCTTACCTTAAATAGGGCGACCTAATTTTCGGAGGCGTCGGGATGCTGTTGGCCAATGGGCTCATCGGGCTGCGCGAGGGGCTGGAAGCCGCGCTCGTGGTGAGCATCCTGATCGCGTTTCTCGTGAAAACGGACAGAAGGTACGCGCTCAAGTGGGTGTGGGTCGGTGTCGCGACCGCGGTGGCACTGTCCGTGACGGCCGGCGCGATCATCACCTTCAGTACCGCCGGCATGACGTTCGAGCAGCAAGAAGCGTTCGGCGGGACGATGTCGATCATCGCGGTCGCGTTCGTCACGGGAATGATCTTCTGGATGCGCAAGGCGGCCAAGACCATTGCGGCCGAGCTGCGCGGAAAATTGGACGAAGCGCTCGAAATCGGACCTCTTGCGATCATTGTCGTGTCCCTTTTGTCCGTCGGACGGGAAGGGCTCGAGACGGCGGTCTTCTTCTATTCCAGCGTGCAGGCCGCCGGTGGCGGAACGGCGCAGCCGTTGATCGGGTTCCTGGGTGGCATCGGGGTTGCTGTGGTGATTGCCGCACTTCTGTACCAGGGCGCGATCCGGTTCGATCTTGGAAAGTTCTTCACGGTCACGGGTGTGCTGCTCGTGTTCGTGGCCGCCGGCGTCCTCAGCTACGGCATCCACGACCTGCAGGAGGCCGCGATCCTGCCCGGTCTGAACACGCTGGCGTTCGACATCAGCGACACCCTGCCGGAGGACTCCTGGTACGGGGCGCTGCTCAAGGGCTTCTTCAACTACTCGCAGCGGACCTCCGTGCTGCAGGCCATCGCGTGGGTCGCCTACGTGGTGGTGGTCCTGTCCCTGTTCCTCATCCGGCCGCGCCGTCGCGCCGCCGTGGCCAACTGATCACTGGAGCAACCGTGCGCAAGGCAGCAGTCATCCTGAGTTCTCTCGCGGTGCTGGCGGCGTGCAGCAGCAACGGCGGCACGTCCGGCGCGAGCGGCGACATCGCCGTCGAGGCGAGCGACGACGCGTGCAAGGTCGCGAAGACCGAGGCGAACACCGGCAACGTCACGTTCGAGGTGACGAACAAGGGCACCAAGGTCACCGAGTTCTACCTCTACGCCGAGGGCGACCGGATCCTCGGCGAGGTCGAGAACATCGGGCCGGGGCTGAGCCGCAAGCTGATCGTCGAGGTCACGGAGTCCGGCAAGTTCCAGACCGCGTGCAAGCCCGGCATGAAGGGCGACGGCATCCGGGGCGACTTCACGGTCACCGGTGACGCCAAGAAGTCGACCGACGGCAACGCGTTGCTGGCCGAGGCGACCAAGAACTACCAGCGCTACGTCACCTCGCAGGCCGACCAGCTGCTCGTGAAGACCGAGGAGTTCGTCAACGCCGTCAAGGCCAAGAAGGTCGACGAGGCCAAGGCGCTCTTCCCCGTCTCGCGGGTCTACTGGGAGCGCATCGAGCCCGTCGCGGAGAGCTTCGGCGACCTCGACCCCAAGATCGACGGCCGCGAGGACGTCATCGAGGAGGGCATGGCGTTCACCGGCTACCACCGGCTCGAGAAGGACCTGTGGTCCTCCGGGTTGCAGGCCGACTCCGACAAGATCGCCGACGACCTGCTGACGAACGTCAAGGAGATCGTCACCAAGGCCAAGGCCGTCGAGCTGACGCCCGTGCAGCTCGCCAACGGCGCCAAGGAGCTGCTCGACGAGGTCGCCACCGGCAAGATCACCGGTGAGGAGGACCGCTACTCGCACACCGACCTGTGGGACTTCCGCGCCAACGTCGACGGCTCGCAGGCCGCGATCGCCGCGCTGCGCCCCGTGGTGGAGCAGAAGGACAAGGCGCTCGTGTCCACTTTGGACGAGAAGTTCAAGGCGCTCGACGAGGCCCTGGAGAAGCAGCGCAAGGGCGACGGCTTCAAGCTCTACACCGAGCTCTCGCAGGACGAGGTCAAGGCGCTCGCCGAGGCCGTCGACGCGCTGGGCGAGCCGGTCAGCAAGGTCGCGGAAGTGGTGTCGGCCAAGTGACGGGGCTGCCCAGGCGCAGGCTGCTCGGGTTCGCGGGCGCCGGTGTGGCGCTCGCGGGCGCGGGTGCCGCCGCCGGTGCGTTCGCCTCGCGCGAGTCGACGGCCGTCGAGAACGTCGCGGCGGCCAAGGTCCCGTTCCGCGGGGACGTCCAGGCCGGCATCACCACACCCGCGCAGGACCACATGCACTTCGTCGCGCTGGACGTGAAGACGAAGAGCCGCGACGAGCTGGTGGACCTGCTCAAGCAGTGGACCGTCGCCGCGGAACGGATGACGGCAGGCCAGGAGGCCGCGGAGAACGGCGCGGTCGGCGGCAACGCGGAGGCGCCGCCCAAGGACACCGGCGAGGCGCTCGACCTGCCCGCGTCCGCGCTGACGATCACGATCGGCTTCGGCCCGTCGCTGTTCGACGACAGGTTCGGGCTCGCGTCGAAGCGACCGGAGCGGTTGATCGACCTGCCGCGGTTCCCGAAGGACGACCTGGACCCCGCGCGCAGCAACGGCGACATCTGCATCCAGGCCTGCGCGAACGACCCGCAGGTCGCCGTGCACGCCGTCCGCAACCTGGTGCGCATCGGGTTCGGCAAGGTCGCGGTCCGCTGGTCGCAGCTCGGCTTCGGCCGCACCTCCTCGACCACGCGCGACCAGGCGACGCCGCGCAACATGTTCGGGTTCAAGGACGGCACCCGCAACATCAAGGCCGAGGACACCGACCACCTGCGCGACCACGTCTGGGTCTCGCGGGAGGACGGCCCGGACTGGCTCGTCGGCGGCACGTACCTGGTCACGCGCCGCATCCGGATGCACATCGAGATCTGGGACCGCACGTCGCTGGTCGAGCAGGAGCAGATCGTCGGCCGCACCAAGGGCGAGGGCGCGCCGCTCGGGCAGACCAAGGAGTTCGACGAGCCCGACCTGCACGTCAAGGGCGCGGGCGGTGTCCCGTTGATCGGCGAGATCGCGCACATCCGGCTCGCGTCGCCGGAGTCGTTGAACGGCGCCAGGATCCTGCGCCGCGGCTACAACTTCACCGACGGCTCGGACGGCCTCGGCCACCTCGACGCGGGACTGTTCTTCGTGGCGTTCAACCGCGACACCCGCACGCAGTTCGTGCCGATGCAGCAGGCGTTGTCCACAAAGGACGACATGATGGAGTACGTGGAGCACACCGGGTCCGGGCACTTCGCGGTGCCGCCGGGCGTGCGGGAGGGCGGGTTCTGGGGAGACGGGCTGTTCCGCTAGTTCCCCAGGGCCAGCCGGGCTTTGACCTCTCCGAGCGCCTCCTGGTACTCCGGTGACGGGTGCATCGCGACCGCCATCCGGAGCTGGGCGAGCGCCTCGGGGAGGCGCCCCTGCCGTTGCAGCGTCTTGCCGAGCGCGAACCGGGCGTAGTGGTCGCTCGGGTCGAGGTCGAGGACCTTGCGGAACGCCTCTTCGGCCCGGTTGAGCTGCGCGGACCCGAGATAGGCCCGGCCGGCCAGCAGCTGCACGGACGGCGCCTCGCCGGCCTCGTCCAGCACCGGCCTCAGTTCGCGCAGCGCGTCGAGAGGCCTGCGCTGCGCCATCAACGCCTCGGCCTTCCGAAACGCTTCGAAGGTGCCGTCCGTCATTCGATCAAGGCTACCCACCGCTCGCGCGTTCTTCGACTGCCGTCCGGGCGACAGGACCTGAAGGAGTGGCCGTCCCGGGCCGGCACGTTCCGGTCCAATTCGGACGGCGTCACGGCCACGGCGAGCGCGCCGACCGGGTGGCGGACGTCCGGACCAGCACGGTCGTGGCGGCGAAGCCGGGCGTGATCCGCGTGGTCCAGTCCTACCAGCCGAGCGCCTTCCCGTAGGCCTCTCGGACCACACCGAGACACCACTGCGCTGCGGGTACCTCCCCCGTCTGGTGTGCCAGTTGCGAGTGCCAGTCCAGCCCGGACGGCAAGGAGGCGAAGTCGTACTTCTGCACCGAGGCTCCCGTCGTGTCGCGGACCAGGCCTGCTGCCTCGGACGTCAACGCGCCCAGTTCGGCGAGGCGGGCGAGGTCGTACAGATCCCTGGCCGCATGCCGGTCCGCCCAGGCGAGGGTCTTCATCGCTGCGAACGCCGGCAGTGTCGGCACTCTGAGCACGACGTCCGAGGTGATGTCGCTGTACCTGGTCTCGATCCGAACCGCTTCGCTCGGCCACAGAGCCCACTCCTCGTGATCGAGGAGCTGGACCCGGACGCGGAGATCGGACGTCGTCACGAGAACCCCGGGCTCGACCGCGGACCTCGCGGACCGCAACGGCGGATCCCAGGAGGTCCTGGGAAACTCGCGGCGCAGGAGCCCTGGAAGGCCTTCGTCGAGTGCGTCCGCGACGGCTCGGCGGTCCGGCGCCCAGAGGTCGATGTCCTCCGACAGGCGTCCTCCTGCGGCCGGGTCCGCGAGGTGTGTTCTGGCCAGTGCCGTTCCACCGACGAAGAGGACGTCGGGTGCTACTCGCGGCAGGCACGCCAACACGTGGCTGATCAGGTGATCGCGTCTGACCTGCTCCTCCGCGACGCCGAACAGGTCGGCGACCGCGGCGAGCTCCTCGTGATCAAGCATCCGCCGCCTCCTTCAGCCTGGCCAGTGCCCCCGGCCGGTGCTGGTCCCGTGCGAGCTCCTCGGTGACCGCCCAGTCGATCTTGCGAGCGAGAGCCCGAAGGACCGACTCGGCGGCGGCACGCTCCAGGCCGCCGAGCTCCGGACGTGCGGCGACATCGAGGGCTGTCTGCTCCGGCGTCGTCATCCAGCCGGTCGTGAGTTCGGTTTCCGTGCGTTCGAGGTCGAGGCGTCGCACGTCCCGCTTCACGAAGACCACGTCGCCCACGGCGGTGTGCAGGACCGGCCGCTGTTTGGGGACGGCCACGACCGCGGTGGCGACGGCGCGTGGCAGAGCGCCGTGACGACGTGCCGCGGTGACGCTCATCAGCGCGGCGGCGTCCCTGCCGTAGTCGGCCTGGGCCACTCCCAACGCGATTGCCGCCAGGTCCGGCCTCCATCGCGGGTCACCGAGCCGTTCCATCGGTGCGAGCGCGTAGTAGCCGGTGCTGATGCGCCAAAGCACCGCCTGGTCGAGCAATCGCTCGAACTCGCTGCGGGGGTGGGTGTACACGTCAGCCGCGTCCCTGGGGCGCAGCACCTTGTTGGCTCTCCTGGCGAGCGCCGTCGGCAGGGTGACGCGATCACTCATACAACCTCCGTGGGCCAGGACCCTACGCTCATAGTACTAGTTTCGGTCGGGCATGCCGGGAATGTGCCCGAGCGTTGACACGTTGCATGAGCCTGCGCTTCTCACTGATGGGTCCGGTACGAGCCTGGCGCGACGACGAGGAGATCGACCTGGGCCCGCGCCAGCAGCGCGCGGTCCTGGCGGCGTTGCTGCTGAACAACGGCATCCGCCTGAGCAACGACCAGCTGATCGGCATGGTGTGGGACGACCCCACGCCGAGCGCGGTCATGGCGTTGCGGACGTACACCTACAAGCTCCGCAAGCTGATGCCGGAGCTGGACCTGAGGTCGAAGGACGGCGGCTACACCCTGCGCGCCGAGCTCTTCGACGACTGCCGCGACGAGCCGTTCGTGGGGATGACCAGCACCTACTTCGAGGCGCAGCGCGTGCGGGTCGCCAACGAGCGGCTCCAGTGCCGGGAGGCCCTGCTCGAACGCGAGATGGACGTCCTCGAACTGCAGAAGCACGTCGCCGCCTTCCCGCACCGGGAACGCCCGCGTGCGCTGCTGATGCGCGCGCTCTACCGCGAGGGCAGGCAGGCCGAGGCGTTGGAGCAGTTCCACCAGGCGCGGGCTCTGCTGAACGACGAACTGGGCCTCGAACCCGGCCCCGACCTGCGTGAGGTGCACGCGCAGATCCTGAGGGGCGAGCTCACCGTCCAGCGACGGCCCGAGCAGCTGCCGCCCGACATCGACGACTTCACCGGCCGCGCCGAGGAGATCGCGCGGGCGCTCGAGACCCTGCCGCGCACGGTCGGCATCGCGGGCATGCACGGCAGCGGCAAGACCGCGCTGGCCGTGCGCATCGGGCACCTCGCCGGGGATCGGTTCCCCGACGGGCAGATCTTCGTACAGGGCCACGACGTCGCGAGCGAGCTGTTGCGCGCGGTCGGGGTGGAGAACCCGGCGGGGGACAGGGCCGCGTTGTGGCGGGAGAAGGCGCGCGGCAAGCGGTTCCTGGTCGTCGTCGACGACCTGCAGGACCCCGCCTCCGTGAAGGACCTGCACGTGCCCGGTTCGGCCATGATCCTCACCAGCGTGCGCCGCTGGAACGAGCTGCCGGGCGTGACGTGGCTGGTCGTCGCCGGGCTCGCCGTGCCGGAGGCCCGCGAGTTCTTCGCCAAGGTCGCGGACCCTGCGCGGCTCGCGGCCGAGCCGGAGCTGGTGACGAGGGTCCTCGACCGCGTCTCGCACCTGCCGAACCCGATCCGCGTGCTCGGCGGCAAGCTCAGCAGCCGCCCGCGCTTCACCGTCGCGATGCTGCTGCGGCAGATGGAGCGGGAGACCGCGCTCGGCGAGGCGGTGCCGTCGGACTGCCAGGCGGTGCTCGCGCCCATGGACAAGGCCGACCGGCAGCTGACCGGCGACCAGCGGCACCTGCTGGAGTGCTTCACCCGGCAGGGCGCCGAGGAGGTCGACGTGTGCGAGGCCGCGGCGATGTCCGGCGGTGACGTCGCGGCCATCGAGCTGCTGATGGAAGCCCTCGCCGACGTGCACCTGATCGAACCGCTGGAGCTCGGCCGCTACCGCATCCCGTCGTACGTCCGCATCTACTACTCGCTCCGCACACCCGCGCTGACCAGCTGATTCATCCGCAATTTATGGCGCGACGATGTGCCGTCGGCAAGTTCGGAGACATGTCGACCAAGGAATTCCAGGACAAGAAGGCACTCGTCACCGGAGCCACCTCGGGCATCGGCCGCGCGATCGCGGTCCGCCTCGCCGAGGAGGGCGCCACCGTCTACGTCACCGGCCGCCGCGCCGAGCTCGGCAAGGAGACTGTCGAGCTCATCGAGCAGGCGGGCGGCACCGGCCACTTCGTCGTCGCGGACGTCGGCGACCTCGACGACGTCCGCAAGCTGGTGCAGGAGGTCGGCGACGTCGACGTCCTCGTGAACAACGCGGGCATCTTCCCGTTCTCGCCGACCCCCGAGCAGTCCGTCGAGACCTACGACAAGGTGTTCGACGTCAACGTCCGCGGCACCTACTTCCTCACCGCGGCCCTCGCGCCCGCCATGGTCGCGAAGGGCAGGGGCGCGATCGTCAACGTCTCGTCCGTGGCGAGCCAGCTCGGCTCGCCGGTCGGGTCCGTCTACCACGCCTCGAAGTCCGCGATGGACGGCCTGACCAGGTCGTGGGCCCTCGAGTTCGGCGGTTCGGGCGTCCGCGTCAACTCCGTCGCACCCGGCCCGATCCGCACCGAGGCGGCCGTGACGCAGGTCGGCGAGGTGTTCGAGAGCTTCGTCGAGGTCGTCCCGGTCGGCCGGCACGGCACGGCCGAGGAGGTCGCGGAGGCCGTGCTGTTCGTGGCCTCCGACAAGGCGGGCTTCGTCAACGGCGCCGTGCTGAACGTCGACGGCGGGCTCGTCGTGGCCTAGGCCCTGGCGAGCAGTGGCCGCAGGGACGAGGGCGACTCGACGTGCACGTTGTGGCCCGCGCCGGGGATCACCACCGGTTCGGGCACCAGCTCCTTCAGGTGCTCCTGGGGGCTCATCGGGTCGTTCTCGCCCGCCGCCAGCACGACGTGGGCCTGCGAGGCCATGACCAGCCCGGCCATGTCCGGCCGGCCCACGCCGAAGGCCCTCATGTCGAGCGACGGCGCCCACCCGCCGTCCACTTCGGACACACCGTGCCGCAGCGGCACCCCGGCCATCTTCGAGGCCCGTTCCTCCGCCTCCTCCCTGGTGGCGAAGACCTTCTGCGGTTTGCCGGCCAGTGCCGCGGCCTTCTCCAGCTCCTCGTCGGTCCACCGCACCTTGATGCCGACGCCGACGCACGTGGTCACCTCGACGCCGAACCAGCCGCTCGCCAGCGCCAGCCCGACGACCCCGCCCAGCGAGTGCCCTACGACCGTGACGGGCTCCGGCGGGACGACCTTCGCGACCTCCGCGGCGAGCGAGCCGAACGAGTAGCGGTCGATCGCGGCGCTGCGGCCGTGACCGGGCAGGTCGGGCACGAGCCAGCTGCCCTCCCAGTCGCCGACGACGTCCCGCCACACCTCACCGGTCGCGCCCAGCCCGTGCAGCAGCACCAGCAACGGCCCGTTCCCACCACGTTCGACATGAAGCACGTCAGAATCCGTTCTATGCCCAGGACCGATGCCGACCTCATCGTCGACCCGGACACGTATACCTCGGGAGTCCCGCACGACGCACTGACCCGGCTGCGTGAGAGCAACGTGGTGCGCATCGACGACTTCTGGGCGGTCTTCCGCCACGAGGACGTCCGCACGGTCCTGCGCACGCCGTCCGTCTTCTCCTCGCACTGCGGCGCGACCCAGATCCGCGACCCGCGGCCGGGCGACCTCGCGTACGTCCAGCGCATGATGCTCAACCAGGACCCGCCCTCGCACACCCGGTTGCGCCGCATGCTGACCAGGGCGTTCACCCCGCGAGCGGTCGCGTTGCTGGAGGATCGGATCCGCGCGAACGCCCGCGAGATCGTCGCGGGCCTGTCCGGCGACTTCGCCCACGACGTCGCCGACCTGCCGCTGCTGACGCTGGCCGACGTCTTCGGCGTGCCCCGCCAGGACCGCGCGCTGCTCTACGACTGGAGCAACCGCGTGATCGGCTTCCAGGACCCCGAGTACGCGCTGTCGTCGAGCTCCACCGCCGGCATGACCGACATGGCCCTGCAGGCGTTGGAACTGCGCCCGGACGACGGCCGCGACCCGCGCGCACGCGACGGCATGCCCGATCTGTACGCCTACGCGCACGCGCTGGGTGCCCACAAGCGCTCGCACCCGTCCGACGACGTGGTCAGCAACCTCATGCGGGAGGACCTGACGCTGGAGGAGTTCGAGAACCTCTTCTGGCTGTTCTCCGTGGCGGGCAACGAGACCCTGCGCAACGGCATCCCCGGCGGCATGATCGCGTTGCTCTCCCACCCCGGCGAATACGCGCGCCTGCGCGCCGACCGTGCACTGCTTCCCCTCGCGGTGGAGGAGATGCTGCGGTGGTGGACGCCCGTCATGCACTTCCGCCGGACCTGCGTGCGCGACACCTCGTTGTCCGGCCAGGAGATCAGGGCGGGCGACAAGGTCGTCGTCTGGTTCTCGTCGGCCAACCGGGACGAGCGCGTGTTCACCGACCCGCACCGGTTCGACGTGGCCAGGCGCGAGGCCGACCACCTGAGCTTCGGGCACGGCCCGCACTTCTGCCTGGGCGCGCAGCTCGCCCGGACCCAGATGCGGGCGATCTTCGACGCCGTCCTGGACCTGCCGCGGGTGCTGGAGCTCGACGGCGAGATCAGCCGGCTGCGGTCGAACTTCCAGAACGGCGTGAAGCACCTCCCGGTGACCTCCGCCGGACGACGCGCTCCAGGATCCCGAGCGTCGCTTTGAGCGCGGCCTCGGAGACCACCGGGAACCGGACGCGCTCCCGCCACAGCGCGCCCACCCCCGACCAGTCGTAGTAGGAGGTCACGAGGGTGCCGTCGCCAGAAGGCGCCAGCCGGTACCCGTACACGTGCCCCACGGGCGGTTCCCACTCGCCTTTGACGGTCCAGGCGATCTCCTCGCCGGGCACGAACTCGGTGATCACCACGTCGACGTCGTACCGGCCCAGCGGCACGTCGCCGAGCGCCTCCCGGTCCATGTGCACGACGAACCGGTCTCCCGCACGCGTGACCACCTCGCCGTCCGCGCCCATGAGCATCCCCGACGCGTCGATGTCCACGTGCCCGGACGGGTCGGTCAGCACGGCGAAGATCGCGTCGGCCGGTGCCGGCACGAACCGCGACACCTCGATCGACTCGGGCCCCGGCGTCTCCGCCGTGGCGACCAGCACCGCACGCCCGAGGGTGTGCGCGGACATGAGGAAGCCGAGCAGCGCGGGCGTGCCGTCGGCGGGCACCCCGATCGACTCGACGTCAAGGGCGTGCACGACGAAGAAGTACCGGTGCTCACCGTGCCCTGCGGGCGGCGCGGCCCCGGCGAACTGCGCGACGCGAGCGTCGTTGGGCAACTGGACCGCGCCCTCCGGCAACCCCGACCCGCTCGCGCCCTCGGGCAGTTCGGTGCAGGTGGCGGGGATGTCGGCGACCGCCCAGTGCCAGAACCCGGACCCGGTGGGCGCGTCGGGGTCGTAGACGGTGACGGCGTAGCTCTTCGTGCCCGCGGGCGCCCCGCTCCAGCTCAACTGGGGAGAGATGTCCTTGCCGGACAACTGCTCCGGCGGCAGCGGCGCGCCATCGGTGATCGACGTGCTGGTGACGGTGAACGAGGCCGCCTCGGGGAGGCGGGCGAACGGATCGTTGCTCATGAGATCGACGATAGCACCAATAATCGATTATATGATGGTTCTATGATTTCCGCCGTGACGAAGCCGATGCTCTCCGAGCAGGTCCACGCCCGCCTGCGGGACGCGATCATGCACGGCCTGCACGCCCCCGGCGACGCCCTGAAGCCCCAGGACCTGGCCAAAGAGCAGGGCGTGAGCCTCGCCGTGGTCCGCGAGACCCTCGTCCGCCTGGTCGGCGAGGGCCTGGCCGACCGCCTGCCGAACCGCGGCTTCGCCGTCCCGACCATCACCGACCGCCGCTGGCAGGAGATCACCGAGGCCCGCCTGGCCGTCGAACCCGTCCTGCTGCGCATGGCGATCGACCGGGGCGACGTGGACTGGGAGGCGCGCGTGCGGGCCGCGCACCACCGCCTCGCGCGCACGCCGGCGTTCGCGGAAGGCGAGTACTCGGAAGGCGAGTACTACAGCGACGCCTGGGCCGAGGCCCACCGCGCGTTCCACCGGACACTGTTGGAGGGGTGCGGGAACTCCGTGCTGCTGGAGACCTTCGACCGGTTGTGGACGGCCAGTGAGCTGGGGCGGCGGTTCTCAGCCCGGCGCAACGGGGAGCGGGACCACGTGGGAGAGCACCGGGCTTTGGAGGAAGCCGTGCTGGCCCGGGACGCCGATGGTGCTGTCGCGGTGCTGGTGCGGCACCTTTCGTTGACGGCGGCGGGGCTGGTCGACGGTGAGCAGTGATTTCGCCTTCTGGGCACGGGGTTCCGGTGACCCGGGGGACATCTTCGACAACCTCGCCGAGGGGGATGCCGCCGCGCTGGCGAGCAGTCCGAACGTGCTGCGGTTCCGCGCGGAGCTGCTGTCGCGCTGGCCGGACCTGGGGGACGTGCTCGAACCGGACGAGCACGACGTGGCGGAGGACCCGGAGATCGCCGGCAGGTACGTGCTGCTGACCCTGTCGGTCCGTCAACTCGACCACCTCGTCGACCTCCTGGCTCTGGCGAAGCAGCACGGCCTCGTGGGGTTCAGCGGTGTCGCCGGCGAGCCGATCGAGGCCTGAGCCGAGCGCTGTAGGCAGCTCCCGATCCGTCTGGCACGATTCAGACGACAGGCGCGGGAGCACCACTGTGATCTGACGGTGTCGAGCCCCAGCCGGTCACCTGGCCCAAGTAGGCTCGTCGCGAGACGAGACGCAGGAGAAACAGGGAGCGCAAGTGGCGGTCATCGAGCAGGTCGGAGCACGCGAGATCCTGGACTCTCGCGGCAACCCCACCGTCGAGGTCGAGGTGGCGCTGGACGACGGCACGCTGGAGCGTGCGGCTGTTCCGTCGGGTGCCTCGACCGGTGAGCACGAGGCGGTGGAGCTGCGGGACGGCGACGCCAAGCGGTACCTGGGCAAGGGCGTCGAGCGCGCGGTCACCGCGGTGCTGGACGAGATCGGGCCCGAGCTGGTCGGCATCGAGGCCGTCGAGCAGCGCGTCGTGGACCAGAAGCTCGTCGACCTGGACGGCACGCCGGACAAGGGTCGTCTCGGCGCCAACGCGATCCTCGGTGTGAGCCTCGCGGTCGCGAAGGCGGCGGCGACCTCGAGCGGCCTGGAGCTGTTCCGGTACGTCGGTGGCCCGAACGCGCACGTGCTGCCGGTGCCGATGCTGAACATCCTCAACGGTGGCTCGCACGCCGACACCGACGTGGACATCCAGGAGTTCATGATCGCGCCGATCGGCGCGGAGACGTTCCGCGAGGGCCTGCGCTGGGGCACCGAGGTCTACCACGCGCTGAAGTCCGTGCTGAAGAGCAAGGGCCTCGCGACGGGTCTGGGTGACGAGGGCGGCTTCGCGCCGAACCTCGGCAGCAACCGCGACGCGCTCGACCTCATCCTCGAGGCCATCGAGAAGGCGGGCTACCGGGCGGGCCGCGACGTCGCGCTCGCGCTCGACGTGGCCGCCACCGAGTTCTTCTCGGACGGCGCCTACTCGTTCGAGAACAACAAGCGCTCCGCCGAGCAGATGATCGGCTACTACTCCGAGCTCGTCCGCGACTACCCGATGGTCTCCATCGAGGACCCGCTGTCCGAGGACGACTGGGACGGCTGGGTCCAGATGACCGCCGAGCTGGGCGACAAGGTCCAGATCGTCGGCGACGACCTCTTCGTCACGAACCCGGAGCGCCTGGAGGAGGGCATCTCCCGCCGCGCCGCCAACGCGCTGCTGGTGAAGGTCAACCAGATCGGCACGCTCTCCGAGACGCTCGACGCGGTCTCGCTGGCCACGTCGTACGGCTACAAGTCGATGATGTCGCACCGCTCGGGCGAGACCGAGGACACGACCATCGCCGACCTCGCCGTCGCGACCGGTGCCGGCCAGATCAAGACCGGTGCGCCGGCTCGTGGTGAGCGCACCGCGAAGTACAACCAGCTGCTCCGCATCGAGGAGAGCCTCGGCGACGCGGCGCGCTACGCGGGCGAGCTCGCGTTCCCGCGCTACACGCCGGAGAGCTGAGAGGCTGCAAGGCATGGCCGAGCGCGCGCGTCGTCCCCGTCGCCCCCGCGAAGAGCGGGAGGCGAGGCCCGCACGCGCGCGCAAGCCTCCTCGCCCGAAGGCGCCGACGCGGCGCGGTGAGGGCACGGGCGGCGCGTTCGGCATGACCGGTACGCGGCGGGCCGCGTTGTTCGCGATGGTGCTGTGCGCACTGGCGTTGAGCATCGCGGTCCCGTTGCGGACCTACCTCTCGCAACGCGACGAGCTGCGGGACGTGGGGGCGGAGCAGCAGAAGCTCCGCGAGACGGTCGCCGCCCTGGAGAAGCGCAAGGCCGAACTGAACGACCCGGCGTACGTGGAGATCGAGGCGCGCAAGCGGCTGCACTGGGTGCGGCCCGGCGAGACGCCCTACATCGTGCAACTGCCGGGTGACGAGAGTCGCAACACGGAAACGGAGAGGCCGTCGGGCAAGCAGGCGGCACAAGGGTCTTGGTACGAGGAACTGTGGGAATCGGTGACGCACAAGTAAGTGCTGCTGACCTGGAAACGGTCGCCAAGCAGCTCGGTCGCACGCCACGCGGGACGCGTGCGATCGCTTCGAGGTGCCCCGGCGGGCACCCGAACGTCGTGCAGACCGCCCCGAGGCTGCCCGACGGGACGCCGTTCCCGACGCTGTACTACCTGACCTGCCCCAAGCTGAACTCCCTGGTCAGCACGCTCGAGAGCGGCGGGCTGATGAAGGAGCAGCAGGACCGGCTGGCCACCGACGAGGAGCTCGCGGCCGCCTACCAGCGCGCGCACGAGTCGTACCTCGCCGAGCGCGACGCCATCGAGTCGCTGGGCACCCAGGTCACCGCGGGCGGCATGCCGGTGCGGGTCAAGTGCCTGCACGTGCACGTCGCGCACGCCCTCGCGAAGGGCCCCGGCGTGAACCCCATGGGCGACGAGGCGCTGGCGATCCTGGGCGAGCAGGGCCTGTGGCCGGCAGGGGAATGCGCGGCGAGTTAACGGTCAACGGAACCGAACACACGCTTCACTCCGTCTTGGGTACACCTAGGCTTCGTAGTGGGGCAGGGTGGGACAGGTCACCGATTGAGGCATTCGCCGTAATGGCAGGACGGCGAGCCGCGATGACACACGAGAGGTGAGAATTCGTGGCAATGGCCAAACTGCGTGGACCGTCGGCGTTGAGCCCTAGGCAAAAGGGCTTCGCCGTGGCCGCGCTCGCCGCGATGCTCGCCCCGGCCATGATCGTCGGCACCAAGCTCGTCGACTGGGTCAACCTCTCGAAGCACAACGACATCGCCGTCTCCTTAGGACCCGCCGACGTCTTCAGCGCCCTGCAGCGCGATCCGGCCGAACTGGGCGCCTCCGGCCGCCTGCCGCTGTCCGAGGAACTGAGCGCCGCCCTGCTCGCCGACCTCGAGGACGGCAGCCTCGACCTCGACGAGGGCAGCCTGCTCGACGGCTTCCCCGGCCAGCACGGCATTCCCGGCGTCATGGTGGAGGCCTACCTCCGCGCCGAGGACAAGATGGCCGAGCTCGTCCCCGGCTGCAACCTCCCCTGGTACCTGCTCGCGGGCATCGGCAAGGTCGAGTCGAACCACGCCAACAACGGCCGCGTGAACGCCGTCGGCGACGCCACCCCCAAGATCCTCGGCCCGGTGCTGAACGGCGCCCCCGGCATCGCCGCGATCCGCGACACCGACGGCGGCCGCCTCGACGGCGACACCGCGTGGGACCGCGCGGTCGGCCCGATGCAGTTCATCCCGTCGACGTGGGCGAGCTTCGGCGGCGACCTGAACGACGACAACAACGTCAACCCGAACAACATCTACGACGCCGCCCTCGGCGCCGGCCGCTACCTCTGCGCGGGTGGCGGCGACATGACCAAGCAGGCCGACAAGGCCGCGGCCGTCTTCCGCTACAACCGCTCCCCGGCGTACGTCGAGACGGTCCTCAAGTGGGCCACGGAGTACAGCGAGAACGTCGAAACCCTGCCGCCGCTCACCGACATCGGCAACGGCCAGCAGAACCCGACGCCGGGCAACCCCGACCCCGGCACGCCGACGAACCCGCCGACGACGACCACGCCGCCGACGACCACGACCACGACGACCACCACGACGACGCCGAACTGCCCGACCACGACGACGTCCACCACCACGTCGACCACGACCTCCACCACCACGTCGACGACGACGCCGACCACGACGACGTCCCCGTCCACGTGCACGACGACCACCACGACGACGCCGACCACCACCACGACCACCACGACGACGACAACGACCACCACGACGACGACGGTCCCGCCCGCGCAGACGTCGGCCTCGACCCCGGTCCAGTCGTCGTCGCAGCAGCAGTCGTCGCAGGCCCCGTCGAGCAACAGCGGTGCGTCGTCGTCCACCCCGCCGGCGATCATCACGAGCACGCCGAGCTAGCGCGGCGTGTCGGGTTGGAACGATTCCAACCCGTACCTCCTTCGGTGCGATTCGGGCAGAAACGTTGGAGTGCAGGGGAGTTCGTCTCCTAGCTTCGTCCACATGCCGAAGCGCAACTCGAGCGTGGTGGGCCGGGAGTTCGGCGATGGCGTCCGCGACGCCATCGAGCAGAGCGGCATGACCCAGCGCAGACTCGCCGAACTGGTCGACTGGCAGGAAGCCAAGGTCTCGGACCTGGTGCAGGGCAAGGGCGGCGTGAGCGAGATCGACCTCGTCCGGCTGTTGTCCTACTGCCGCACCCCGCATGAAGAAGTCGACCGCCTGGTCGCGCTCCACCGCGAGTCGCGGGAGCGGGGCTGGCTGCAGTTCCCCGAGGACGGGGTGCCGGACCAGGTGCACTCGCTCATCAGCCAGGAACGCCTCGCCAGCGGGATCACCGTGTGGTCGATGAACCTCGTCCCCGGCCACCTCCAGATCGCCGGCTACATCCGGGCCGCCGCCGAGAAGTCAGCCAAGATCAAGCCCGCCGACGTCGACTCGCTGATCCGTGCGAAGCTCGACCGGCAGGTGATCCTCAGGCCTGGCAGGGAGTTCGTCTTCTACGTGCACGAGCAGGCGTTGCGGCTGCCGGTCGGCGGTCACGACGTGATGCGGGCGCAGCTCACCCACATCCACGTGATGCTGGTGCGGCAGTACATCACCTTCCGGATCGTGCCGACCGCGATCGGCGCCCACTCCGGGTTGTCCGGCTCGTTCACCCGGCTCAGCTTCGACAAGTTCGAGCCGGTGGTCTTCATCGAGAGCCAGAACTCGGGCCTCTTCCTCGAAGACGCGGCCTCCCTGGCCAGCTACGACGAAGTGTTGAAGCGGTTGGATCAGGACGCCTTGGATGCGGAAGAATCAAGGAGGCTGATCACCGCGATGCTTGCCTGAGGAGCGTGCCGCATGTCCGAGTGGCGCAAGAGCAGCTACAGCCCTGAGGCGAGCGACTGCGTCGAGGTCGGCCACGGCGTCGGCCTCCGCGACAGCAAGGCCCCCGCCACCCACCTCCCCGTCTCGCGTGAGGCGTGGGTCGCCTTTCTGAGGTATTCCGTTTCGGCGTCCGCTCGTTCATAGTCTCCAGGGACCATCGACCTGGGGGAACTCGTCTTGATCAACGCCAACGGGCGGAGATTCGCGCTGCCCGCGTTCACCGCCGCACTCGTCCTGCTCGGCTCGGCCACGGCGAGCGCGCACGCGCGCCCGAACCCGCCGACCGACCTGAGCATCGAGTCCCGATCGTGCGAGGCCGGTGTCCTCGTGCCCACTCGCACGCCCACGCTCCGCGCGAAACTGTCCGACGGTCAGGGCTCGAGCGCGGACTTCATCGTTTACCAGGGAGCCGACCGCGTCGTCGAGTTGACCGCGAGCGGCGCATCGTCCGGCTCGTTCGCCGAGGTGGTGGTGCCGCAGGGCGTTCTCGCCGAGGGCGGCATCTACCGGTGGTCGGTGCGCGCGAGCGACGGCAAGCGCAAGTCCAAGTGGGCCGACTGCGGTTTCCAGGTGGACTCCACCGCGCCGGAGCAGCCCGTCGTGACGTCGGTGGACTACCCGAAGGGCGGGTTCAACGGCAGTCCCGGCCGCACCGGCGTCTTCACGTTCGCACCCGGCACCTCGACGGACGTCGTCGGCTACGGCTGGTCATTGAACGTCGACACCTTCGCCAACCGGGTCAGCGCGAACGGTCCGGTCGACGTGCCGATCACGCCGACGGTGAGCGGTCCCAACTCGCTCTACGTCCGTGCGTACGACAGGGCCGGGAACCCGTCGGCCAGGCAGGTCTACGAGTTCATGGTCGCGAGTCCGTCCAAGCCGGTGGCGGCGTGGAACCTCGACGAGACGAGCGGGACGACCGCGGCCGACAGCACCGGACACGGTCATGCGCTGACGTTGCACGGCGCGAGCTTCGGGCCGGGCTACTCGGGCAACGGCCTGATCGGCTCGTCCTCGTCGACCGGTACCGGGGTCGTCGACAGCTCGCGTGCCTTCTCCGTGTCGGCGTGGGTGAAGCTCGGCGAGACGGGCTCCAGCCACGCGGTCGCGGGCCAGCAGAGCGGTTTCTCCCTCGGGTACACGGGTGGTCACTGGTCGTTCGGCACGGCGTCCTCCGCCACGACGCCCTCGGCCGGTGAGTGGACGCACCTGGCCGGTGTGTACGAGCCGGGCAAGGTGTCGCTGTACGTCAACGGAAAGCTCGAAGGCACGGGGAACGCGACGTTCGCGGGCGCCTCGGGGCCGTTCGTCCTCGGCCAGGGGCAGGCGACGGCCGCGGTCGACCACGTCCAGGTGTGGGACCGCGTGCTGAGTGCGGTGGAAGTGGTCAAGCACAACAACCTGGTGGCGGAACGTGCCCACTACCTCCTCGACGAGCGCGAAGGCACCACGGCCAAGGACGAGGTGACGGGCCAGAACGCCACGCTCTCCGGAGGCGTCACCTGGGCGGGCACGCCGCTCGACCCCGACGACCCGAACCAGATCCCGACGAGCAAGGACAAGTGGGCGGGCTTCGACTCGACCGGTCTGATCACCGGTCCGCGTCCGGCGAACCTGCGCACCGACCGGTCGTTCGTGATCTCCGCGTGGGTGCGGCCCCAGGGCGACCTCGCGGCAACCGTGCTCGGGCTGGGCGACGCGCCTTTCGGACTGGCGTACCGGCCGGACAGCAACAGGTGGAGCTTCCAGTGGGGCGAGGAGGTTCTCCTCGCCGACATACCGGTGCTGACGAACGACTGGGTGCACCTCGCCGCGACGTTCGACGCGACCACCGGCACGGTCGCGTTGCACGTCAACGGTACGCGGCAGTCCGGCACGCGGACCGTGCTCCAGCCCGCCGACCTGACCGGTGACCTCGTGGTCGGCCGCGGCTTCACCGGAGCCGTCGACGATCCGCGGGTCTTCTCGGGCTGGATGGACGAGCAGGACGTCAACGATCTGCGCACCGCCTCGACGCACCGTTGAAATCGGGAGGCGCAGGGCGGCGGTCCTTGGCAGGGTGCGAGGTGTGCTCAAGCCCGACTACCCGCTGAAGACCGCCCGCCTGCTGCTCCGCCCGTTCGAACCGGGCGACCTCGACGACTTCTACGCCTACCGCTCGCGCCCGGACGTCTTCCGCTACCTCTACGGCGAGTCCGTCACCCGCGAGGAATGCGCGGAACTCCTCGACAAGCTCATGGCCGACCACGAACTCACCGCCGAAGGTGACCGACTCGCGCTGGCGGTCCACCTCCCGGAGGCCGACCGCGTCATCGGCAGCGCCGTCCTGAAGTGGCGCAGCGAGAGCGACCGCCAGGGCGAGATCGGCTACAGCCTCAACCCCGACTTCCAGGGACACGGCTACGCCACCGAGGCAGCCGCCAAGATGCTCGAACTCGGTTTCGGGCACCTGGGTCTGCACCGCATCGTGGCCGAGTGCGACCCGCGCAACGAGCCGTCCTGGCGGGTGATGGAACGGCTCGGCATGCGCCGGGAGGCGCACTTCCGCGAGCTGGAGATCTTCAAGGGCGAGTGGGGCGACCTCTTCGTCTACGCGATGCTGGAGGAGGAGTACGCACGCGCTCAGGCTTGAGCACCCGGTCACGACCGAACGGCGGGGGGCTGCGGCCGTTCGAGACCACGGACCTCGCTCGCCACCGCGAGGGCGCGCGTGAGCCGGCGGTGGCGTCTGCGCGATGCTTGCCGGAGAACATCCGAACCACTGAGGAGTGCTCATGTCGCGGGTCGCGGCCATCGACTGCGGGACCAACTCGATCCGTCTGCTCGTCGCGGACGTGACCAGGCGTGAGGACGGCACGGCGTGGTTGCGGGACGTCCACCGCGAGATGAAGATCGTTCGGCTCGGCCAGGGCGTGGACGCCACCGGGCGGCTGCACCCCGACGCCATCGAGCGCACCCGCCAGGCCCTCCTCGACTACGCGCGCACGATGCAACGCAAAGGCGTCGAGTCGGCACGGATGGTCGCCACGAGCGCCACGCGGGACGCGAGCAACCGCGACGAGTTCTTCGGCATGACCGAGCAGATCCTCGGCGCGCCCGCGGAGGTGATCACCGGGGACGAGGAGGCGAGGCTCTCCTACCTCGGCGCGGTGGCCGATCTCGACCCGGAAGAGGGACCCTTCCTCGTCACCGATCTGGGTGGTGGCAGCACCGAGTTCGTCCTCGGGACGGGCTCCGAGGTCGAGGCCGCGAGGTCGATGGACATCGGCTGCGTGCGGCTGACGGAGCGTTTCCTGCACTCCGATCCGCCCAAGAAGGACGAAATCGAGAAGGCGGAAGCGTTTGCGCGTGCCGCAATCACACAGGCATTCGAAGTGGTGCCCGTCGAGAAGACGAAGACGTGGATCGGGGTCGCCGGCACCGTTACGACATTGTCAGCCCTGGTCCAGGGGCTGGAGGTGTACAACAGCGACGATATTCACCTCAGCCGCATCACACTTGACAATGTTCGTGAAATCACCGACCGTATCCTCTCCATGACGCATGATGAACGTGCCTCGCTGGGGCCCATGCACCCCGGTCGGGTGGACGTGATCTGCGGTGGAGCGGTGGTACTGCGTGCGATTGCCGACGAGCTCGAGAATCGCGCGGGAATCAGCACGCTCGTGTGCAGCGAGCACGACATCCTCGACGGCATCGCGTTTTCGCTGGTCTAGCGCCGAATTAAGGTGCGCTTGAGGTGATCGTGACAATTTTGTGACCGATTTCGATGCGCGTACTGCTGGACGCCCCGGTTAACGTCCTCTCACGTTTTGGGAGGTGGACGAGACCTCCCGGGGAGGCGCGCGCACGCAATATCTGCGGAGCGGCGCCGGGGAAAGGCGGGAGAGACTGATGTCGCGATCACGGGTTGCGTGGGTGGCTCTGCCAGCCGCGCTCGCCATGACGCTCAGCGCATGCGGTGGCGGCGGCGGTGGCAGCAACAACGCCGCTGATGGCAAGGACAACCCGGACGGCACGGTGTCCATCTACGGCACCGAGCCCAAGAGCACGCTGTTCCCGGCCAACACGACCGAGGCGGGCGGTGGCAAGGTCACCGACTCCCTGTTCTCGCGGCTGGTCGGCTACAAGGCCGAAGACGGCGCGCCCTACAACTTGATGGCTGAAGAGATCAAGTCGGATGACGCCAAGGTCTACAACATCAAGATCAAGCAGGGCTGGAAGTTCCACGACGGCACCGAGGTGAAGGCGAAGAACTTCGTCGACGCCTGGAACTGGGCCGCGTACGCGCCGAACGCGCAGCAGGCAGCGTCGTTCTTCTCCGTGATCCAGGGCTTCGACGAGGTCCACCCGGCCGACGAGAACGCGAAGCCGGCCAAGGACAAGATGTCCGGTCTCGAGCTCGTGGGCGATTACGAGTTCAAGGTCACCCTCAACGGCCCGACCTCGGTCTTCACGACGATGATCGGCTACACGCCGTTCTCGCCGATGGCCGACTCGTTCTTCGCCGACCCCAAGGCGGCCGAGGCCAAGCCGATCGGCAACGGCCCGGTCAAGTTCGTCTCCCGCACGCCGAACGCGCTGATCAAGATGGAGCGCTTCGACGACTACAAGGGCGAGGACAAGGTCCACTTCAAGACCTTGGACTACAAGATCTACTCCTCCCAGGAGACCGCGTACCAGGACCTGGTCGCGGGCAAGCTGGACTTCATGGAGGCCCTGCCCCCGTCGGCCAAGGTCGGCGAGAAGTACAAGGCGGACCTCGGTGACGCCGTCGTGACCGCGAACCTGCTCGGCCAGAGCGCGATCGCGTTCCCGCAGTACATCGACGCCTTCAAGAACGTGAAGCTGCGCCAGGCCGTCTCGATGGCCATCAACCGGGAGCAGATCACGAAGACCGTGCTGGCCGGCTCGTACGTGCCGTCCACGAGCTTCGTCTCGCCCGGCATCAAGGGCTACCGCCCCGACACCTGCGGCGAGTACTGCAAGTACAACCCGGAGAAGGCCAAGCAGC
The DNA here is from genome assembly GCF_024125735.1 of Lentzea sp. HUAS12. Classification (NCBI taxonomy): domain Bacteria; kingdom Bacillati; phylum Actinomycetota; class Actinomycetes; order Pseudonocardiales; family Pseudonocardiaceae; genus Lentzea; species Lentzea sp. HUAS12. The sequence goes on along the minus strand of NZ_CP099738.1, from coordinate 6,235,799 downwards.
TGTTCCAGGAGTCGGGCTTCACCGGCAAGCTGACCATCCAGTCCAACCAGGACGGTGGCCGCAAGGAGCCGCTCGAGGCCGCGTGCAACAGCATCAAGCAGGCCCTGGGCGTTGAGTGCGAGTTCGTCGGTGCCACCAACTTCGGTGCGTTCCGCCAGATCGTCGACGGCAAGCAGCTGACCGGCATGAGCCGTTCGGACTGGTCGGCCGACTACCCGTCGATCGAGAACTTCCTCAACCCGCTGTACCGCACGGGTGGGTCGTCCAACGACTCGAACTTCTCGAACCCGCAGGTCGACGAGCTCCTCAAGAAGGCCGACAGCACGGCCAACGAGGATGAGGCGATCAAGCTCTACCAGCAGGCGGAGGACATCATCGCCAAGGAGCTGCCCTCCATGCCGACCTGGAACGAGAAGGGCATCGGCGGCCGTTCGAAGAACCTGCTCGACGCCAAGATGTCGTTCAAGCGTCAGGGCGTCCTGGAGTCGTTCCGAGTCAAGGCCTGATTGCCGAACACCTGAGTTCTGAGCACACCGTCCGGCCCCGCGTCCCTCGAGCGTTACGGGCGCGGGGCCGGAGCGGTGTCCAGGACCTTGGGCGCCCCCCACCACGCAAGGAGCCGACCTAATGGGTCGCTATGTGCTGCGCCGTCTGCTGCAGCTGATACCGGTCTTCCTGGGGACCACCTTCCTGATCTACGCCCTGGTCTGGGCGATCCCGCAGGACCCCTTCGCGGGCAAGTGCGGCCAGCGGCCGTGTGACCCGGCCTACATCGCCGAGATGAGCCAAAAGCTCAACCTGAACGACCCGTTGGTCATCCAGTACTTCAAGTACCTGGGCAACCTGGTCGTCGGTGACTTCGGTACCACCTTCAACGGCGTGTCCGTCGGTGAGCAGATCGCCACCTCGTGGCCGATCACCCTCAAGATGGGCATCATCGCGCTGATCATCGAGGCCGTCATCGGCATCATCGCCGGCGTCCTCACCGGTCTGCGCAAGTCGGGCTTCCTGGACAACCTGGTCCTGGTCTCGACCCTGTTCCTGATCTCCCTGCCGGTCTTCGTCACCGGTTTCGTGCTGCGGCTCTACCTCGGCCCGCAGGGCTTCGACCTGATGGACACCTCGGTCAGCTCCGATCCGACGTTCGGCGAGCTGCTCCTGCCCGGCTTCGTGCTCGGCAGCCTCTCCATGGCCTACGTGGCCAGGCTGACCCGCACCAGCATCGTCGAGAACCGCCGCGCCGACTTCGTGCGCACGGCCATCGCGAAGGGCCAGCCGCAGTCCCGCGTCGTCGGCATCCACCTGCTGCGCAACTCGCTGATCCCGGTGATCACGTTCCTCGGCACCGACCTCGGCAGCCTCCTCGGCGGCGCGATCGTCACCGAGGGCGTCTTCAACATCAACGGCATCGGCGGCCTGATCTTCCGCGGCATCCAGGAGAAGGAAGGCGTCATGGTCACGGGCATCGTGACCCTGCTGGTGCTGGTGTACCTGCTGATGAGCCTGCTCGTCGACCTCCTGTACGCCGTTCTCGACCCGAGGATTCGCTATGAGTGACCCAGGATCCGTGTCCGGTGGAGCCGGACTCGAGGCGTCCGCGGCGGCCGGTGTCGACCAGGCCAGCCACCTCGACGACTCGTCGCAGAAGCAGCGCAAGCCCCGTTCGCTCTGGAGCGACGCGTGGGGCGAGCTGCGGCGCAAGCCCACGTTCATCATCTCGCTGGTGATCATCGCGGTCATCGTGCTGATGGCGATCTGGCCGACGCTGTTCACGTCGGTCGACCCGCGCGCCGCGAACCTCGACAAGTCGCTGCAGCCGCCGTCCGGTGACGCGTGGTTCGGCTACGACCTGCAGGGCTACGACGTCTACGCCCGTGCCATGCACGGCGCCCGCGCGTCGCTGCTCGTCGGGTTGTTCGCGACGATCCTGACCGTCCTCATCGGATCGGCCATCGGCATCTTCGCGGGCTACGCCAAGACGTGGATCGACTCGCTGCTGTCGCGCTTCGGCGACATCTTCGCGGGCATCCCGTTCGTGCTCGGTGCCATCGTCATCCTCACGACGCTGAACGCGCCGACGGAGAACCCCGGCGCGTTCCAGATCATCACTCAGGTGGTGCTCTCGATCGCCGTGTTGTCGTGGCCGGTGGCCATGCGCATCATGCGGTCGGCGACGCTGGTGGCGAAGCAGCAGGACTACGTGCGTGCCGCGCGTGGCCTCGGTGCCTCACCGCTGCGGATCGTGTTCCGGCACCTGCTGCCGAACACCGTGGCGCCCGTGCTGGTGTACGCGACGATCGCCCTGGGCGCCTTCATCGGCGCCGAGGCGACGCTCGCGTTCCTCGGCATCGGCCTGCGTCCGCCGGTCGTGTCGTGGGGCGTGATGATCTCGGAGTCGCGCGACTACTTCCAGTCGGCTCCGCACATGCTGCTGTTCCCCGCGGGCTTCGTCACGATCACCGTGCTGGCCTTCGTCATGCTCGGTGACGCCGTGCGCGACGCCCTCGACCCCAAGTCCCGATAGGGGAATCCTGTGACTCAGCCATTGCTGGAGGTCGAGGATCTCCACGTGGAATTCCGCACCCGCGACGGTGTCGCGAAGGTGCTCAACGGCGTGAACTACCACGTCTCCGCCGGTGAAACCCTTGCCGTGCTGGGTGAATCCGGTTCCGGCAAGTCCGTGACCGCCCAGACGATCATGGGCATCCTGGACATGCCGCCGGCGTTCATCACCAAGGGCTCCATCAAGTTCCGCGGTGAGGACCTGCTGACCCAGTCGGCGGAGGCCCGCCGGCAGATCCGTGGCGAGGGCATCGCCATGATCTTCCAGGACGCGCTCTCGGCGCTGAACCCCGTCTTCACCGTCGGGTTCCAGATCGAGGAGCAGCTCAAGGTCCGCCGCGGGATGTCCAAGGCGGACGCCCGCAAGCGGGCGATCGAGCTGCTCGACCAGGTCAAGATCCCGAACGCCAAGGGACGGATCTCGGACTACCCGCACCAGTTCTCCGGCGGCATGCGGCAGCGCGCGATGATCGCGATGTCGCTCGCGCTCGACCCGGAGCTGCTGATCGCGGACGAGCCCACGACCGCGCTGGACGTCACCGTGCAGGCCCAGATCATGGACCTGCTCGCGGAGATCCAGAAGGAACGCGACATGGGCATGATCCTGATCACCCACGACCTCGGCGTCGTCGCCGACGTCGCGGACCGGATCTCGGTCATGTACGCGGGCCGCATCGTCGAGCACGCCGACGTCTACGAGCTGTTCCGCGCGCCGGGGCACCCGTACACGGAGTCGCTGCTCGAGTCCCTGCCCCGCGTCGACCTGCGCGGCCAGGAGCTCAAGACGATCAAGGGTCTGCCGCCGTCGCTGACCAACATCCCGCCCGGCTGCCCGTTCAACCCGCGCTGCCCGCGCGTGTTCGACCGGTGCACCACCGAGGTCCCCGCCGTGCACGACCTCGGCATGGGCCGCACCAGCCGGTGCCACATCGCGGAGGAGGTGGTCGCTCGTGGCTGAGCCGATCCTCGAGGTCGAGAACCTCGTCAAGCACTTCCCGGTCCGCGTCGGCGTGCTGTTCAAGCGCACCGTGGGCCACGTCAAGGCCGTCGACGGCGTCTCGTTCTCGCTGAACAAGGGCGAGACCCTCGGCGTCGTGGGCGAGTCGGGCTGCGGCAAGTCCACCCTGGCCCAGGTGCTGATGCGCCTGGAGCCGCCGACCGCGGGCGTCGCGCGCTTCGAGGGCCGCGACATCTTCGGCATGAAGGGCGCGGAGCTGCGCAAGCTGCGCCGCGACATCCAGATCGTGCTGCAGGACCCGTACACGTCGCTGAACCCGCGCATGACGGTCGGCGACATCGTCGGTGAGCCCTACGAGATCCACACCGAGGTCGCGCCCAAGGGCGACCGGCGGCGCAAGGTCCAGGAGCTGCTGGAGACCGTGGGCCTCAACCCGGAGCACATCAACCGGTACCCGCACCAGTTCTCCGGCGGTCAGCGCCAGCGCATCGGCATCGCGCGTGCTCTGGCGTTGAAGCCGAAGGTGATCGTGTGCGACGAGCCGGTGTCCGCTCTGGACGTGTCGATCCAGGCGCAGGTCATGAACCTGCTGGGCGACCTCCAGTCGGAGATGGGCCTCTCGTACGTCTTCATCGCGCACGACCTGTCGGTGGTCCGCCACCTGTCGGACCGCGTCGCGGTGATGTACCTCGGCAAGATCGTGGAGATCGGCACCGAGGACGAGATCTACGAGCGCCCGATGCACCCGTACACCCAGGCACTGCTCTCCGCCGTGCCGGTGCCGGACCCGACGCAGCGCGGACGTCGTGACGTCATCCGCCTGACGGGTGACGTGCCGTCGCCGATCGACCCGCCCTCGGGGTGCCGGTTCCGCACGCGGTGCTGGAAGGCGCAGGACATCTGCGCGACCGAGGTTCCCGAGCTCGTGGTGCGCAACGGGGGCCACCCGGCCGCGTGCCACTTCGCGGAGGAGCGCGCGGTCGTCTGATCGCTGTTCTACGTGGTCGAGGGGTCGTGCCTGCGGGCGCGGCCCCTCAGCTCGTCGAAGGCCCTCGTGGCCGGTGCCTGGCAGACGAACTGCTTGATGGCTTCCGCGCACTTGCGCGCACTGCTCGTGCCGGTGTCGACCTCGAAGTCGTACACCCCGTGCTGGTGGACGCTCTGAAGCTGTTCCGCCGCCGCGCCGGGTGTGCGGTCACCCCGAGCCCGTTCGCGCCTCTCCAGCTCCTCCGGAGGGCAGTGCACGCCCACGAACACGACGTCCAGGCCGTCCATGACCTCCAGGCAGTCCTGGAGACGCCACGGCTCGCTCAGCACGTGGTCGACCACGACGTCGTTGCCCGCCCGCGCCATTCCCGCCACCGCGCGGTGGAAGCCCGCCCGCGTGCGCCGCAGGACGGCGGCGAGCTCGGGCCCGTCCAGCTCCAGGGTGCGTTCCACGGCGCGCATGGCGCCGAAGGCGTCGACGCCCAGGTGGAACCACGGGGTGTCCAGCACCTCCAAGAGCTCCGCCGCGATGCTCGACTTGCCGGAGCTGGACGTCCCGTTCAGAAAGATGATCACGGCTTGGCCAGGTCCGTGAGCGACACCCCGGGACCGACCTCCCGCGTGCCCGTCTCGACGAACCCGCGCCCCCGGTACAGCGCCAGCGCCGGCTCGTTCTTCGTGCCCGTGCTGACGACCTGCGGCCCGTCCGGCAACGCGTCGAGGAGCCGGGACGCGATCCCGCGACGGTGGGCACGCGGGTGCACGACCAGCCGGTGGATGTCCACAGTGGACCCGTCGAGTCGGTACGACACCGCCCCGGCGAGACCTTCCTCGTCGTACAGCCCGAGGAAGGTCTCGCCGCAGGCGCGGAGCTCGTCGAGCGACTCGTGCAGCGGCGGGATGCCGTCGAAGCCGATGAGCTCGGCCTCGACGGCGTACGCCAGACGTTGCACCGTCCACAGCTCGTGCAGGACGGTGTCGTCGGACAGGTCGAGGATCACGTGTTGGACGAGTTCCGCACGAACGCCGCCAGGTCCTCGGACTGCCGCACGCGCGACGGCTCGTGGACGTACATCATGTGGCCGGCCGGGTAGTAGGCCGACTCGATGTTCGCCGTGAGCTCCTTCGGGATCTGCAGGTGCGCGATGAGGTGCTCGGCCGCGAAGTACGGCGTGGCGCCGTCGAACCAGCCGAAAGCGACGTGGACCTTCAGGTGCGGGTTGGCGCGCATCGCCGCGGAGAGCTTGCCCGCCGTCGTGACGTGGCGGCCCTCGAACTCCTTGTACGACCAGTTCTCGATGACCCGTGCGAGGACCTCGTACGGCAGGTCGCTCTTGTAGCCGAGTTCGGCGTGCACGTAGTGGTTGAGCACCGCCGAGTACGGGCCGAGGATCGCGTCGATGGACGGGTCCGCGGAGATGCCCTCGCGGCCGTAGTCCGTGTCCCAGCCGGTGAAGCGGCCGTCGATGCGGCCGACGGTCTTGCGGTCGCGGCGCAGCAGTTCGGTGAAGAACCGGATGTGCTCGATGCGCAGGTCGACCGCGTCCACGTACTCCTCGGACAGGCCGGTGAGCCGCGCGAGCTTCTCGATGGTCGCGGCGCGCTCGACGTCGCTGAGCCGGTTGCCGCGCGCGAGGGCGTAGGGGTAGTCGCGGACCGCGAACTCCTCGGCCTCGGCGAGCACCTCCTCGAGCGAGCGGTCGCCGTGCAGGCCGTGGTAGTGCGCGATGGCCGCGTACGTCGGCAGGAAGAGCGTGTAGCCGAGGTCGTGGCCCTCGTTGAACTCCAGCGTCGCGAAGTCGAGCACGCTCGAGATCAGCATGAGCCCGTTGAGGTACATGCCGTACTTCTTCTGCAGGTGCTCGGCCAGACCGGCCGCGCGCAGCGTGCCGTACGACTCGCCGCAGAGGTACTTCGGCGACATCCACCGGCCGTTGCGGGCCGTCCAGAGCCGGATGAGCTCGCCGATGGACTCGATGTCGGGCTGGTAGCCGTGGTAGCTGCCGGGCTTCTCACCCTCGGCGGCGCGCGAGAACCCGGTCGACACCGGGTCGATGAACACCAGGTCGCTGTCCGCGAGGAGCGTCTCCTCGTTGTCCGCGATCCCGTACGGCGGCGGCGTGAGGTCGCCGACGTCGCCGCTGAGCACCCGGCGCGGCCCGAGGAGCCCCATGTGCAGCCACACGCTGGCGGAGCCGGGGCCACCGTTGAACGCGAACGTCACGGGCCTCTTCAGCGGGTCGGCGCCGTCGAGCGTGTACGTGGTGACGAAGACCTCGGCCTTGGGCTTGTGCCCCTCGAACACGCCGTCCTTCATCACCTCCTCCTTGAGCACGATCCGCCCGGTGGTGGCGGTGTAGTTCAGCTCGCGGCCCTTGACGGTGATGCTGTGCTGGGTGGTGACCAGATCATCAGCGGGAGACGATGGCTTCTCGTCGGTCTTCTCCTCGGACATGGGAGCAACATTACGGAACTCGACGAACGGATCACGGCCTGCCGAGCGTGCCCGCGCCTGGTCGCGTGGCGCGAGTCCGTGGCGTCCGTGAAGCGCGCGGCGTTCCTGGACCAGGAGTACTGGGGCAGGCCGGTCCCGGGCTTCGGTCCCCTCGACGCCTCGCTGCTCATCGTGGGCCTCGCACCCGCCGCGCACGGCGGCAACCGGACCGGCCGGATGTTCACCGGCGACCCGTCCGGCGACTTCCTGTACCGGGCGTTGTACGAGGTGGGGATGGCTTCGCAGCCCACGGCCGTGTCCCGGGACGACGGCATGGAGCTCTACGGCGTGCGCATGGCCTCGCCCGTGCGGTGCGCACCGCCCGAGAACAAGCCGACCGCCGAGGAACGGGACCGGTGCTCGCCGTTCCTGCGCGAGGAGATCTCGTTGATGCCGAACCTGAGGTCGGTCATGGTGCTCGGTGGGTTCGGGTGGAAGGCGTTCCTGCCGCTGGTGGGGGTCGCGCGGCCGCCGAAGTTCGGGCACGGGGTGGAGGTGCTCGCCGGTGGGGTGCGGGTGTTCGGGTGCTACCACGTGTCGCCGCACAACACGTACACCGGACGGCTGACCCAGGAGATGCTGCAGGACGTGCTGAGGAAGGCGAAGGGCTAGTGGTGGGTGAAGGGCGAACTACGCGATCATCGACGAGCAGGGCTGGGAGCTGTACTTCTCGAACGGCGGCGCGGTGTCGTTGCTCGGGACGTTCGCGGCCGGGCCCGCGTACGCGATCGAGTACGTCCGTGACGAGCGGCCGGCCGAGGCATGGCTGGATGACGTCTGGTGCGAAGGCGCCGCCCTCATCGACACCGTGAGCCACGTCCTGGTGCTCTTCACCTGGCACCACGACGGCGTCGGAGACAGGGCACGTCGCTCGACCGCGATCAAAACCGCTTGGCCTGGCTGGGAGGTCCGCTGGGCGTACGGCGGGATTGAGGACGTGGTCGCGTACCTCGGGCTCGACAGGGCCTCCGTCCGTGTCGCCCACCGCAGGGAGTTCGTACCGTTGCCTGGGTCGATCGAGTACCCGGAAGACGACAACTGCGTGGTGACGGTCCGGCACGCCGGCGGTGTGGTGTACGGGTACCGGCTGCAACACGTGCATTGCGAGCCGCGGTGGGCCGGGCCCGGGTTGTTGGACGGGCTTGCGGCACTGACTCCTGTGCGGTCCTGGGAGCCCCAGTCGAAGCACGACTGCGGCCCTGAGCTCGGCTTGCACTTCGACCTCGCGAGCCTTGAGCTCGGCTTCTGGACGGTCGAGAACTTCACCGGCACCGTCGAGGAGATCGCGGCCCGCTGGCCGGGCTGGCGGGTCGTGTTCTGGGAGGACCGCCACGAGGAGCAGACGCTCCGTTGTGGCGACGACTTCCGGACGTTTCCGTTCGCCTCCACTTAGGATCCGGTCCGTGAACTTCTGGGCCGACGGCACCTACGGCGTCCAGGCACCTCTCACCGACGAGGCCGTCCGCGACGCCGAAGCACTCCTCGGCGTGCGCCTTCCGCAAGCCCTGCTGGAGCTGCTGCGCGTCCAGAACGGCGGCACGGTGGTCGGAGAGCGGAACGCCTTCCCGACCACCGAGCGCACCTCGTGGGCACCGGACCACGTGCCGTTCGACAGCTTGATGGGCATCGGCACCGCGGAGGGCACGCTGTCCCTGCTCGACACGCCCTACCTGGTCGAGGAGTGGGGACTGCCGTCCCCGGTGGTGCTGCTGACCGGCGACGGCCACACGTGGATCGCCCTCGACTACCGGGAAGGCGGCGAACCGCCGGTCGTGTGGCTTGACGCCGACGACGAGTCGGAGCTGCGGCTGGCGCCGGACCTGCCCACGTTCCTGGCCGGCTTGGTGCCCGAGAACAGCTTCGACTGACCTGCCGGTGTGCAGGCACGAGCTTCACGGCCCGAGAGGCAGGCCGAATCTCACCCGATCGTGCTCTGGGTGAACCCTTGCGACAGCGCGTTCCGCAAACCATCATGTTCCATGTGTCGCGGAACAGCCGGGAACGTGGAACGGGTGAAATCGAGCTGATCTCGTCCGCGCTGCGTGCCATCCGTTCCGCACTGCCTTCGACCTGGACTGTCGAGGCCGGTGCACAGGTGCCACGGATCGAGTCCCGTCGCGGGTACGTCCCGGATGGCCAGGTGCTCATCACGGCGCCGGATGGGGCGAGCGCGACGGTGCTGCTCGAATGCAAGAGCGCCGTGGTGCCGAGAGATGTGCACACCGTTGCCAAGCAGCTCGAGCACTACGCCATGGCTGCGGAGGAGCACGGATTCGAAATCGGTGGGTCGATGTTGGTGGCGCCCTTCGTGTCACCGACGACCCGCGCGCAGATTGAGCGTCACGAGCTCATGGGTTGGTTCGATCTGACCGGAAACCTGCGCCTGCGACTTGATCGGCCAGCTCTCTTCCTCGACCGCGCAGGCGCGGATCGGAGCGGATTTCGCGATCCCGCTGACCGGCTGCTCAAGTCCCTTCGCGGTCCCGCTGCGGCGAAGGTCGTTCTGGAACTCTGCGACACACCTGTACCTGTCGGAGTGAGGGATCTTGCCGCGCGTGCACAGGTCGGTGCCGCCACGAGCGCACGGGTGTTGGAGTTGTTGCACCGAGAAGCCGTCATCACGAGAGCTGAGGACGGGACGGTGACCGCTGTGCGCCGGCGGGCGTTGGTCGACCGATGGGTCCAGGACTACAAAGTGACGTCGTCCAACGAAGTCATCGCCACCTTGGATCCGCGTGGACTGAATCACGCAATGGCGGCCTTGAGCACGGTGGACTCGCGCGTTGCTCTGACGGGATCCGCGGCTGCTCGCGCGTACTTGCCGCCTGGCCTGACACCGGTCTCACCCATGGTGTCACTGAGCTTGTACGCCGAGGATCCGATCGGACTAATGGAACATCTCGGTCTGAGACCTGTCGAACGAGGAATGAACGTGTTCGTGATGCGGCCGTACGACGATGTCGTCTACACGCGATCAAGAAAAGTCGGAGAGCTCGACTACGTGGCTCCCGCACAGGTCGTGGCTGATCTTTTGACGGGGCCGGGTCGTTCGACGGAAGAAGCCGAGCAACTGATGGCAGTGCTCGAAACCGGTGAAACTGGATGGAAGAATGATCTCGCCTGAGTACGTCCAGGCGCGGGCGGTGTTGCTCGACGCCCTCGAAGGATTGGGTGCGCACCGCGATGCGGTGGTTCTCGTTGGCGCACAGGCGGTTTATCTGCACGCAGGTACGGCGGACTTCGCGACCGCGCCCACCACGACCGATGCAGACCTCGCGCTCATCCCGGAGATGCTGGCGGACGAACCCGCTGTCGTGGATGCCATGCGCAAGGCCGGATTCGTACCGGGCACTCAACCAGGTAGGTGGCTGGGATCTGGTGAGATCGCGGTTGACCTGATGGCACCGGAAGCGTTGTGCGGTGGCAGCTCGAAACACCGATCTGCGCGCCTTCAGCCTCCGCACGGCGACACGATGACCGCTCGCAGAACGCTTGGGCTCGAAGCGGCGGTGGTGGACAACGAACTCCGTGTGATCTCGGCGTTGGATTCGACGGACTCGCGATCGTTCGACATCAAGGTCGCGGGTCCCGGAGCGCTTCTCGTCTCGAAGGTCATCAAGGTCGCGGAGCGGCGAGAAGCGCCTCATCGGTTGAAACCGTAGGACGGACTGGACGTGCTCCGTCTCCTTCGCGCGGAGCAGGACATCACGAGACTGGCGCGCGGACTCCACTCCCTGGTCTCGAACGAGCTGTCGGGTCCGGTGACCGAAAAGGCCGTGCGGGAACTCCGAGTGCTGGCGGCGAGTCCCGATGACCTGCTTCCGGCACTTGCCGCGAAAGCTGAAGAGGACTTCGGTGACCCGGACGAGATCAAGATGTCCATGGTCGTACTGGTTGACGAGCTCCTGCGCGAGTTCGGTCGCGTGAGCTGAAATCCGACTGACCGACCAAAGGATCATCCGAAGTCCGCCCGCACGTGTAAGGCTGCTCGTCATGAAGTGGTGGCGGGCCGGGGTGGCGGTGGCGGCGTTGCTGATCGTCGTCGTCGCGGCCGGCGGCACGTCGCCCGTCACCTTCGTCAACCGCCTCGACGACCGCCCGCCCCCGCAGGACTCCAGCCCCCGCGCCGACCTCCCGCTGCCGACCGACCTGCCGGACGCCCTGGCCGTGCCGCTGACCGCGTACCTGCTCCTCCTGGCCGGGCTCGTGCTGTTCGGGCTGGTCGGGATCGTCCTCGCGGTCGAGCTGCCGCGGTGGCGCCGCCGGAAGGGCGTCCGCGGGGTCGAGGTCGAGGCCGCCGAATTCGGGGAGACTGCGGTGGTGCGGCGCGTCGAGAAGGCGTTGCAGGAGTTCACCTCGCACCCCGGCCGGCCGCCTCGTGACGCCGTGATCGCCGCCTGGCTCGCCCTCGAACGGGCCGAGGAACGCCTGCCGCACCAGACGCCCACCGAGTTCACCGAGAAGCTCGGCGTGGACGCGGTGGTGCTCAAGGACCTCTACCAACGCGCGCGGTTCGGGCACGAGGACGTGACGGCGGCACAGGCCGAGAAGGCCCGGAACGAGCTGAGCCGCATCGTCCGGGAGCTCGCGTGAAGACCGCGCTGGCACTCGTCGTCGGGGTGGTCGTCGGCGTCGTGATCTGGTTCCTCGGCGCCTCGCCCGAGTGGGCCGCGGTGCTGGCGGTGCCGCCGACCGCGTTCGGCGTGCTGGTCAGCAGGGTGCCGCGCGCCACCGACATCGTCTGGAGCTCGGCGCCGCCGCCTCCCGGGTCGATCAGCACCGCGCACGCCAGCACGCTCGCGAGCAGGCTGGCCGAGGCGGCGGAGGACCCGAGGCGCTACCGGGAACGGTTCCGCGCCCGGTTCGCGCGGCTGGGGATCGAGGCGTCCGAGATGCCGGATCCGGAAGAACTCGCGGAAAGGCTCAGGAGGGTCGAGTGACGATCGCACGGGAGGCCGAGGCCGTCCTCGACGAGATCGGCAAGGTCGTCGTCGGGCGCACCCGGACGCTGCGGCTCGCGCTCGCGGCCGTGCTGGCGGGTGGGCACGTGCTGCTGGAGGACGTGCCGGGGCTCGGCAAGACGCTGATCGCGCGGTCGCTCGCGCAGGCGCTGAGCCTCGAGTTCCGCCGCCTGCAGTGCACGCCGGACCTGCTGCCCGCGGACGTCACCGGGTCGTTCCTCTACGACCCCGGCAGCCGCGAGTTCGAGTTCCACCGGGGACCGGTGTTCACCGGGCTGCTGCTGGCCGACGAGATCAACCGCACGCCGCCGAAGACGCAGTCCGCGCTGCTGGAGGCCATGCAGGAGCGGCAGGTCACGGTCGAGGGGCGCACGTTCGAGCTGCCCAGGCCGTTCCACGTGCTCGCGACCTCGAACCCGGTCGAGTACGAGGGCACCTACCCGTTGCCCGAGGCGCAGCTCGACCGGTTCCTGGTGCGGCTCGACATCGGCTACCCGCCCGCCGAGGAGGAGGTCGAGGTGCTGCGGCGCCGGATCGCCCGGCAGCGCGAGGAGGCCGAGGTGGCGCCGGTGCTCGCGGAAGGCCGGCTCGCCGAGCTGCAGGCCGAGCTGGAGAAGACCACTGTGGACGACGATCTCCTGCGGTACTGCGTCGACCTGGCCGTCGCCACGCGCAGGCACCCGTCCGTCGAGGTCGGGGCGTCACCTCGGGGCGCGCAGGCGCTCGTGCTCGTCGCCCGCGCACTGGCCACTGTGGACGACCGCGCGTTCGTGACGCCCGAGGACGTCAAGGAGTGCGCGGTGGCCGTGCTGGCGCACCGGCTGGTGATGAAGCCCGAGACGTGGACGTCCGGTGTGACCGGCGTGCAGGTCGTCACCGAGCTGCTCGGCAAGGTCCCGGGCCCACCCAGCTCATGAGCAGGGCCGACAGGATCAGGGAGGCCTTCGCCCAGTCGCACGGCGCGCACTGGCACCCCACGGACGCGTACTCGCGCGCCGTCTGGCTGGGGGTCGGGCTCGTCGTCGCCGGGATGTTCCTGCACGAGGTCGAACTGGTGCTGTTCGGTGTGCCGCTGATCCTGTCCGTGCTGCTGACCTCCAAACCCCGAGGCACCCCGACGGTCAGCGTGCGTCCCGTGCCGCGCGGGGCGGGCCTGGGCGTCGTGCACACCGTCGCGCACGTCGACGGCGCGGACGCCGAGATCGCCGTGGTCAAGCTGCCCGGCGGCGCCAGGGTCGTGCCCGCGCACTCGCCCGACCTGCCGGTGGAGATCCGGCGCGACGCCTGGGGACCGGGCGTCGACCTGCGGCTGGACCATCTGTTCGCCGGTCCGGACGGCATGCACGTCTACGGTCCGGTCGTCGGCGTCGAGCACGTCCGCACGATCCTGCCGCCGGTCGAGCACCACCCGTCCGGACCGCTGCCGCCGCGGCCCGCCGGACTGGTCGGCATCCACCGCTCGCCGCGGGCCGGCGACTCGACCGAGCTGCGCGACATCAGGGCGTTCCAGCCGGGGGACAGGCTCAAGCGCGTCGACTGGCGCGTCACGACCCGCACCGGCACCCTGCACGTCCGCGAGCGGCACGCCGAGGCCGACGCGGAGGTCGTGCTGGCCCTCGACACGCGCGCGGACGTCGGCGCGGAGGTGGCGGACTGGTCCTCGCCCCACCAAGGCTCCTCGACCCGCCCTGGCGGCAGCCTGGACCGCGCGGTGCGGAGGGCGGCGTCGATGGCCGCGGGATACCTGCGGCAGGGCGACCGGGTGGCGTTGATGGACCTCTCGCGCCCGCAGCTCAACGTCCGTTCCGGAGTCGGGCGGCGGCACCTGATGCGCATCCGCACGCAGCTCGTCGTGTGCGTGCAGGCCGCCGGGTGGTCGTCGCACGTGGCGTTGCGCAGACTCCCGCACGGGAGCGTGGTCGTGCTGCTGTCGCCGTTCCTCGACGACGAGATCGCGGAACTGGCCGTGTCCACGCGCAGGCACGGTCACGTGGTGCTCGCGATCAACACGCTGCCGCTGCCGTTGACGCCCGATCCCGAGACGCCGTGGGGCGAGGTCGCGGCCGAGGTGATCGCGGCGGAGCACCGGCTGAGGCTGCGGCGCATGGCCGAGCACGGGGTGGCGGTGACGCGCGAATGCTGATGCGGCTGGCGATCGTGCTCGCGGCGCTGCCCGTGGCGGTGGTCCTGCACCTGGAGTCGTCGTCGATCGGGCCGTTGCTGATCGTTTCCGGGCTGACGGTGCTCACCGTCCTGATGCCGGGGAGCGCGGGAGCGGCGTTGCTGATCGGCTACGCGGCACTCGCGACGGCGTTCGCCGACGGGCACCCGCTGCGGCTCGGTGTGCTGGTGTTGATCCCGGCGTTGCACCTCGTTCACATCACTTCCGCGCTCGCCGCGGTCGTTCCGGTGAAAACGAGAATCGAAGCCGCCGCGCTGAAAGCACCGGCACGCCGGTTCACCATTGTCCAAGTGATCACATTTGTCGTCACGGCGTTCGCCGCGGTCGTACCTTCGAGTGCCGGGATCGGCCTCGTGGAGGTGCTCGGACTGGGCGCTCTGACGGTCGTCATCGGGGTCGTGGCGCTGAGGATCTGAATCGACACTCTCAGGGAGAACGTCTCAGGTTCAGCTCAAGTCGCAGGTCAGCCGGGAGGGTGTCCGGCATCACCCGGCGACGGTAGTCACAACGGCCCCTCCGGACGCGCGAAAAAGGGGGTCCTGGTGCGACCATGTGTGTATGGCTGCTGTGAAGTCGAACCCCACGAGGATTGTTATCGTCGGCGGCGGTTACGTCGGGATGTACACGGCTCTCGGACTGCAGAAGAAACTGCGCTCCGGTGAGGCCTCCGTCACGGTGATCGACCCGCAGCCGCACATGACCTACCAGCCCTTCCTGCCCGAGGCGGCGGCCGGCTCGATCGAGCCGCGCCACGTCGTCGCTCCACTGCGCAAGGTGCTCAAGCGCTGCCACGTCGTCACCGGCCGCGTCACGAAGATCGAGCACTCGCGCAAGATCGTGACCGCCGAGCTGTCGGACGGCCACGTCGAGGAGATCGAGTACGACGTGCTCGTCTCCGCGCTGGGTGCGATCTCCCGCACGCTCCCGATCCCCGGCCTGGCCGAGGTCGGCATCGGCATGAAGACGATCGGCGAGGCGATCTACGTCCGCAACCACGTGCTCTCGCGCCTGGACCAGGCCGCCAGCACCAACAACGCGGACCTGCGCAAGAAGCTCCTGAGCTTCGTCGTGATCGGTGGTGGCTTCGCGGGCATCGAGACGCTCGCCGAGCTCGAGGACATGACGCGGTATGCGCTCAAGTACTACGAGGGCATCAAGCCCGAAGAGATGAACTGGGTCCTCGTCGAGGCGATGGGCCGGATCATGCCCGAGGTGTCCGCCAAGCTCGGCGCGTGGACCGTCGAGGCGCTGGAGAAGCGCGGCATCAAGATCTACCTCGACACCCGCGTGAAGTCGCTCGAGGGTGGCCACGTCATCCTCGACGACGGCACCGAGTTCGACTCGGACACGATCATCTGGACCGCCGGCATGAAGGCGAACCCGGTGCTGCGCAACACGGACCTCCCGCTCGACGAGCGCGGCCGCGTCCGGTGCACCGCCGCCATGCAGGTCCAGGGCCTCGACGGCGTGTGGGCCGCCGGTGACTGCTCCGCGGTGCCGGACCTCTCGCGCACCGACGAGGACCCGACGGCGACGTGCGTGCCGAACGCGCAGCACGCCATCCGCCAGTCGAAGCTGCTCGCGAAGAACATCGTCGCGTCGCTGCGCGGCCAGAAGCCGAAGGACTACTTCCACAAGTACCTCGGCTCGGTCGCGGGCCTCGGCCTCTACAAGGGCGTCGCGGACGTGTTCGGCCTGCGCTTCAAGGGCGTGCCGGCGTGGTTCATGCACCGCAGCTACCACGTCGCGTTCATGCCGACCGTGAACCGCAAGCTGCGCGTGCTGATGGACTGGACGCAGGCGCTGTTCTACGGCCGCGAGGTCGTCGCCCTGGGCCAGATCAACGACCCGAAGTCGGACTTCGACCGCGCGGTGCAGTCCTGACGCGCCTGCCGACGCAGGGTTAGTCCTTACTCCCTGTGAGTGCACAAGTGCCCCGAACGAGACTTCGTTCGGGGCACTTCGTTGGTCTGGAGGCGGAACTTGAGCCCCCGATCGGAGTAAGCTCCGAGGGTCGTCTTGACATTGCGTTACGTGTTTCGGAGACTACGGCTGGTGCATCACCTGAATGCGTGATTCGCCATGTGGGGAGAGAGGTGATCCCGATGTCTCTCGAGGAGCTGGCCGCACAGCTTCGTCGTGGCGAGATCGAGGACCCCGCGTTGGCGCAGTACGCCGCAGAGTACGCGCAGGCGGGGCAGGTTTTCCGCAGCAAGAAGGACGATTGACCAGGTCGGCTGACGGGCGGGTGCCGGGTGCCCCGTCCGAGGCTGCGAGGCCCCTTCTCCTGCAGGGCCAGGAGTACCTCTTCCGTTCCCCGCCCAAGTGCCTCGACTTCCAGGAGCAGGTCCACCGCCTCGGCATGGTCGACGAGGGCGACGGCAACCCGCAGCCCTGCGTGCTCGTCCTGGCCCGCGCCGCCGACATGGAGATGAACGAACTCTCCATCGCCCTGGCAGAGCGCGGCATCCGCATGGCCCGCATCGACGCCGACCGCTGCGTCGACCTCCCGCTGTCGGTCTACACCGACCAGCCCCTCGTGGAACTGGACCGCTGGCTCCTGCGCCCACTGCTGGTCTGGCGCCGCCACTTCGAACTCTCCGCGGTCCCCGTCGAACCGGGCACCCTCGCCGGCGCCTACGCCGTCGACCAGTGGGCCTCAGTGGCCAACTGGCTGTCCTCACGCTCCGACTGGGCCCACGTGAACCCGTCGCGCTTCTCAACGCACCTGGACCGCCTCACGCAGCTCTCCGACGCCAGCTCGTTCGGACTGCGCGTACCCCGCACGGCTGTGACGACTCGACCGGGCCGCACCCGCCCAGGAGGCGGCAGCTGCATCGTCAAAACAGCCGGCCGCCACCTCCTGGAGCCACGCCCAGGCGTCCAGCACGGCCTCTTCCCACGCCCCCTGGAGACCTCCAGGGCGTCAGACGCCCCGGAACCCGCCCCGGTGATCGTCCAGGAGTACGTGCCGTCGGAGACGGAACTGCGCGTCTTCGTGGTGGGCGAGCAGTGCATCGCCTACCAGGTCGACAAACTGGACCCGGCCCAACTCTGGGTGGATCCCGACGCGGTCCGCGTCACGAGGACCACGGTCCCGACGTCCCTCTCGGACAAGTTGCTCGCCCTAGCCCGCCACTGGCGCGTGCAGGTGGCGGCATTCGACCTGCTCGTGACCGCCGGCGGAGACCACGTGTTCCTGGAGATCAACGTCAACTGCGACTGGCGCTGGTTCGAGCACAGGGCCGACGACAACAGCGTCTCCACGGCCGTGCACGACTGGGTGGCACTGCGCTTCAAGGAGCTGCTCGGCGCCGGAAGGGGACGCTGATGCCCGCGACCGTTCGACGCTTACGGGAGTGCTCGCTCTAGTCCAATTCGCTGGGCCGCTCGGGCGAGAAACGACCATCCGCTCACACAAGCCGACGATCAAGGCCTAGGCTCACCGCGCCCCCGTAGCCCAATCGGTAGAGGCAGGTCCCTTAAAAGGATCACAGTACGGGTTCGAATCCCGTCGGGGGTACCAACTAGATCCGCATAAGGATTCGGTGCCTGATCAGGCGTTTCACTGGTTTCGCAGGTCGCTTCGGCGATCCGTTCGGCTGCTTCGGCTACCTCCAATAGATGCGCGGAGGGGAGCCGGAGAGTAACCAAAAGATGATCATGGTCATCGTTCAGGCGGACGCCGAGCTGGGTGACCTTGAACAGTCGCCGTAGCAACAGGTCAGGAGCCTTGGTCAGGTCCGTGACCAGGAGCGGAAGAGCGTCGAGCAGCGCGACGTCCTCGGCTTTCGGCCCAGTTGGCACTGGTGTACCAATCGCTGTGTTGTTCGTCACGAGCGACCGCTTTTGCGCGTCCAGTTCGTTGTAGGTCTGCCGCAGTCCACGACTGAACGCGTCGTCGCCGTCCTGGGCCTGGCGGAGGATCGTCGCCTGCCGCCGTTCGATGTCGGCCAGCGCCCTCTCAACCCGCCGGGCTTCGGCGCGTTGCTCCTCGGCTTCACGATCATCGACGGCTGCAAGATCGGCTTCGAGCAGAGCGCGGCGCTCAGGACCGAACACACGATCCGCGAAGAAGGCCGCAATGCCCTCCAAGATCGCGTCCTCGCGGACGTAGACCACCTCGGCATGGTCGGAGTACCGGTCAGGCCGTCCGCGGTTGTTACTGCGCGCTGAGCACATGTAGTAGACGCGCTTGTTTCGGAAGCTGCCGTACATCCGCCGGCCACACGCGTCGAACACCATGCCGCGCAGCAGGTACGTACGCGTGGCCGTGGAGTGCACACTCGTGTCGTCGTCACGCGAGCCCTGCTTCGCCCGCCTCTTCGCGGCCATCTCGTCGAACATCCACTTCGGAATCAGCGGCTCGTGCACAGGCTCGGGCGACCACACCCACAGAACCGGCGAGTTGACCTTCCCGCGCTTCGACCGCGTAGCCCGCCGGTTGAACACCTGGAACCCGGTGTACTTCGGGTTCCGCAGGAGGTCGCAGACGCTGGACTTGCTCCAAGCGCCTCGGGCACGCGCCTTGCTGGGCGGCTGAGGCGGCGGGTATTTGGCCAGATCCGCGTTGAGCAGGTCGGCGATCGTGCCATAGCCCAGGCCCTGGTGATACCGCCACATCGCTATCTGAGTGACGGCCTCGGCCCTGATGCCGTCCGGTTCCAGTCGCGTCTTCGTCTGCCCCTTGGCGGCCTTGGTCGGATTGGGATGCCGGTACGTCTTGGCCTTGTAGCCGTACGGCGGCTTACCGATGTTCCAACCTTCGCGGACGTGCGTGCACAACCCGCCCCACGACTGCTCCAGCGTGTTGAGCACCTCGTACTCGGCCACGGACTGGTTGATCCGCCGCTGCAGGATCCGTTGAGCCCTGCTCCCGGTCAGCGTGATCGGCTCGTTGGAGGCAAACAGCGGAACTTCGACCCGTTCCAGCTCTCGTTCGATCGAGAGTCCTTCGTAGGTGCGCCGAGCGACGCGCGAGACGCTCTCGCAGATCACGACGTCGAACCGGCGACCTTTGTGCGCAGCCTCGTCGAGCAGGTCGGTGACGCCACCGTCACGAGCGATCGGGATGTCATAGCGCTCGTAGTTCTCGCCGCGCCCACGCTGCTCCAATTCCATGCGCCCGGACTCGACGTCGTAGAAGTGCGCGACGATCACCCACGACTCAGGGATGGACGCCTTGCAGTTCCCGAGCTGCCGAAGCATCGACTGACGCGGATCCTGCTGATCGTCGGTGGACGTCCGTCCGAGAAACGCCACCCGAACCTCATTGCGCAGCAACGCAACCGGCATACCGAGCGGTGAAACCGCGTAGTCCGAGAGCCCGGATGGCCCAGACGGTACGGCCTGCAGCCGCGGTTGATTCATCAGGCAGCCTCCTGATTATCGGCCTGATCGGCGCGCTGACTGGCAGCCCAGTCGAGGAGGTCTCTGATCACGGCGGCCAGTTCGCCGCGCAGACGATCGCCTTCGGCGCCGCTGACATAACACACGTGACCGGAGAAAGCCCAGCTCTTCGTGCGGTTTCCAATCTGATTGTAGTGCCACTCCGGATGGTCAGAACCGTTGTCGCACAGAGGTTCTGTGTCACTAATGGGTGGTCTCTGAGGCAGCGGAACAATGTTCATGCCCATCGCCTCTCAACGCCCGTGATCTGTCCAATCACGGTGGTGTTCTTGGGATCCCACGCCGCTTCGCTGAAGGGGAGTCCTACGGGCGATGCGTGCTCTGGGACGCGCGGACCACGTTGCGGAAGCTCTGCCAGCCGCCGCCGTTCCGAAACCTGCTCTTGGAAGGACCACAACGCCCAGATCGGCCCAGCAGGTCCATCAGGATGGCCGTGATCACGAGACGCGGTAGCGATGACGAAGCCGAGCTTCTCGTAGCCGAGCTGCTGGCGCATCGCCGAGCGAAGGTTCCTTTCTCGCAACGACGAGTGAACCGAGAACAGCAGAACGCCGAAGACATCGGTACCGAACCGGCTGTAGTCATCAAGCTTGCCGACCACTTTGGACAGCGGTTCGGTCCCAGTGTCGTGTTCCAGGAAGAATCGAACCCGCTGCCCGTTCTCATCCCAACAGCCGTAGGCGTCGGGCCTCAGCTTGATGTCCCCGTGCCAGAAGAAGTCGGTGCAAACCTTCTCCGGCCACCACTGCGTAAGGCCGGCGTCCGGCCGAGTACGGGCGTATGCCGCTAGCTCGCAGAAGAAGTCGTTGACGCCAAGCTGATGCGCCAGCTTCGGCCACAACCCCAGCCGCTCCAGCCGTTCCGCGTACGCACCGGCCACCGGCGGCTTCTCCGCGCGCTGAGCAGCGATCACCCGCGCACCGCGGTAACCGAGCGCGTACCGCGTCTGACTCGTGCCTCCCGTGCTGTAAGAGTCGCGAAACGCGAACACCACACCGAGCTCGCGCAGCTGTCGCAGCCGATCCTGAGCACGCCGTACCGAGGAGAACTCGATCGCCGCAATCTGGTTGGTGGTGAGCACCTTGTGCTCGTGCAAGAGAGCGAGGATCCGCCGATCCCGCTCAACGAGCCGAAACCACAGGGCCGCATCCGGCTCGCCAACTCGGCTGCCGCGCCATACACGAGTGTGTGGAGTTCCTTTGTCGTCACTCCTCAGTCGGCTTTTGGTCGGCCTTCCTCGATACCACTGCTGACGTGCGGTGACGTGGCTTTGCGTCTCGGCGGTTGGGGCAGCGGATTCAGAACGCCGGACATCCGCCTCCCCATGTGCCGGACCACGCGCTGACCAACCCGCGCTGTCACCCATCGGCCGCTCCCTTCGGAGTTGCTCAAGCGGTGATCGCTCAAGCACTACTGAACTCCGGATTTCGAGGCTTTATGGGACACGCGGTCGTCGATCGTTATGGCTTCGTCACGTCATGGAGGTGGAGAAGCAGCTCCTTGGATTCGGCCTCGTCGAGGCTCTCTGCGTCCAGCGCGCGGATGACAGCCTCGTATCCCGCGACCGCATCTCGCGACTCGGCAAGAAGCGTGGAGTTCTCCGCACCAACCCAAACCAACGGTTCGTACTTCGGAAACGTCAGCAGGGTGAACGGCCCAGCCAGTCCCGCGTGCGCACCCCGTGCGGCTGGCAAGATCCGGATCTCGACGTTCGGCCGGTTCGCCATGAACATGAGATGCAGCAGCTGCCCGGCCTGCACCTCAGCGCCACCAACCTGAAGTTGCAACGCCAACTCGTGAATGAAGAACGTCCATGTGGTGCCTCGTCGAGGCAGCCGCTGCATCGCAAGGCCTGCCTGAACTCGGTCTTCCAGCTCATCGGCCGGCGAGGTTGCCGAGGCGCGCAATGCCTCACGCATGTAGTCGGCCGTCTGCAGGAACAACGGCACCGCGTGTGTGTGCCAGCACGTAAGTGTCTCCGCCACCGCCAGGTTCTCAACGACAGTACGAAGCTCTATGGGCGAACACACCCCGTGCTGCTGCCACCAGCCCACCACACCCGTCTCACTGTGCAGCGCCAGAAGGTGAGCACGTTCATCCGACTTGACCCGGCACGCACCGAGCAGCGCAGCGATCTCAACGAGGTTGGCGCCACCCTTACCGTTCACCACATCCGAGACCTTGGCCTCGTCCCAGTCCATGACCTCAGCGGCCCCTCGTGAGGTCATGCCAGCTCCTGCGATGGCCGCCCGTATGCCAGCGCCAAGCTCACGGCCACGCGCAGTGGAGATCCTCTTCGGCATACCTAGCTCCTCGCCTGATCGGTAACCAGCTGCAAATGCCGTGCCGGTTCCCGAAGCCGCAGCGAGGCCTCGTTCAACCGGAGCAAGGACCGCTCCTCGGTGCGGACAACATCGTCGAGCGCGGTGAGGACTCGTTCGTAGGGAGCGCGCTCGGCAGCCGACTCAAGCCAGGTGTTGCCGCCGTGCAGCGTGTGCAGGAGAACGACGTCGTCAAACCGCTTCTCCACGAACCGCATCAAGGTGAAGGACACGCCCATGCCGAAGTAGGGGCCGACATCGCCGTCCACGATTCGAAGCTCAAAGCCAGGCAGTTCGCCCAGCTCCTCCAGGTGCTCCAGCTGGTCCGCCATAACTCTCGAATCGCCAACGCCGCCCTTGAGCGCCTGCTCTGTCACGATCAGTCGAACGTTCAGCCGCCGCAGTTTCTCGGCCTGCTTGTTGCCCACTCGCAAGCGGTCGATGGCCTCCTGCTGGTTCGCAAGATCGATGTCATTCGCCGCTGCGCCGGACTCGACAAGGGCGGCGTGGTAGCCGCTGGTCCGCACAAGCTCAGGCAGCGTTTCCGCCGCCACAATCACCAGTTCACTCGCCTCTGCCAGAACGTCCCACGGTGTCCACGTCAGCCGAGCCCAAGCGTCGCCGTTGATCCGATCCCACATCTGGGGATCAACGGCTCGCTGCGCAACCCGCATGCACAGTTCAACTTCGTCATCGGATGCACCGCACGCAGCTCCGATCAGGACGACTTCACTAGGAGACATGCGTTGGGCAGCTCGACAGAGGTGCGACAACTTCGCGGTGGAGAAGCCAACCTGAGCACCCAACTCCAAGAGCGACCAGTCGCGCCTCGTACGCCAGCCCAGCACGGTCCGACTCAGGGCGCGGACCTCCAGACTGGCTCTCCCGCCGACCAGTTGTAGAGCCATGTCTCATCAACCTGTTCTTGATCCATGGGCTTCACGCCCGGTGCTTCTTCGGCTGCCAACGCGTGCGCTCGTGCGTCGTCGCAGTCGCTGCCTGGGCGGCAAGATGAACGTCGAGCAACATCCGGCAAGGCGCCGGCACTCTCCGCCAAGCGGGCCCGCTGCGACACTTCCTGCACCAGCCGTTCTCGTCCGGCTGGTGCTCGTCGACGAACACACGCAACGCGGCCACCAATCGCGGAACTTCGTGCCGTGCCATGAACAACGCGGACGCACCATCACCGTCAGCAGCAATCCGAGACACAAGATCCAGATGCTCGACAAGCCGTCGGCGCAGCTCGGAAAACAAGACGTGGTTGCCCATGACCGCACACCCTTCGACTAGCTGGCCCGGAGACGGGAACCCCGGGGCAGCCCAGACGGTTCCGACGCCCTGTCGTTCGCAAAGGCACGCGCAACCGCTTGGCGGAACACAAGAAGCCCTTGCTCCGCAGCATTGGCCTCCCTGCAATCCAATGCAGAAGTGACCACCACGGCAGCGCGCGAAAGCACCGCGGTCTGCGCCCGCGTCAGGTTCACAACGACGGGAACAACATCCTCAACACGCTCCATCGCCAGAACCCTTCGTCGGACCGATCAGGGGCCGACGGAACCCTCGGGCGTGGCGCGCTACCGACCGGACACGCCCGTCCAGGCCAGCTCCCACAAGGGGCCAAGGATCCCGCCGACAGCGACCACATTAGGGGTTAATTAACCCCTAATGCGATAACCAGAACGTGTGAACCTGCCCTGACCAGCGCGTGACTAGGGTGATCACGAGTTCCGCAGCGCGAGGAGGCAACCGGGTGCCGAGCGACAAGACGTACAGGAAGTCCAAGCTGGGCCGCCTGCTCGATCAGCTGCGCAAGGACGCGGGCAAGGACCTCAGCTACCTGGCGAGCGAACTCCGCAAGACCGAGGCGCACCTCTCGAAGTGCCTGAACGGCACGAACCTCCTCGGCTGGGCAGACCTCGGCCTGTACCTCGACCTCGTAGAAGCGGACGAAGACCGCCGGCGCAAGGCAACCGAGTACTGGGAAGACGCGAAGCAGGACAGCACGCGCGTCCAACACCCAGCCGCGTACAACCAGGCCGCCCGCTCGTACGCCCGCGCCGAGGCCGACGCCTCAAAGCTGAAGCAGGTAGAAGCGGTCTGGATCCCAGGCATGCTGCAAGTTCCGGAGTACACGCTCGCCCTCCGCGAAGCGGCGCACCTCTTCGTCAACCCGAAGGTTCCCGCCAATCGCACCGTCGCCGCTCGGCAGAGCCGCCAGATGCGGCTACACGGCGATGCTCCACTGCGAGCGCACTTCCTGATCGACATCGCAGCTCTCCGCCGCGCAGTCGGCGGCCCCGCTGCAATGTACGCGCAGCTGCTCCACCTGCAGGCGTCCGCGGCTCTCCCGAACGTGACGATCCAGGTGATCGGCGAGGAGGCCGGCGCCTACGCCATCGACGGCGTGACCATCCTAAGCTTCGACGACGAGGACTTCCCCGACGTCGTCTACCTGGAGACCAGGGGAGGGGGCCGGTGGGTGGAGAATGACGTCGACGTAGACAAGTTCCGCAAGTCGTTCAACGAGATCGCGGAGGAGCTGGCCTTCACGCCCGAAGAGTCGCTCAAGGTCATCCGCGAACAGGCTGAACTCTTCAAGGAGAGACTCCAGCGACATGACGAGCCCTGACAAGACGTGGCGCAAGTCCAGCTACACCGCACCCGACAACAACTGTGTCGAGCTTGCTGTCAGCAACAGTCAGGCCGCGATCCGCGACAGCAAGGACCCTGGTGGCGGGATGCTCAACGTCAGCACAAGCGCATGGTCCAGGTTTCTCATGCAGGTCAAGCTGGACCGTTGCAGGCACTGACCTGGTGTCATCGTCGCATGGCTTCAGGCGTTGGAGACCTACAAGGGGCTGAGCCTCAACCTTCGCTTGGTGCTGGGCTAGCTTAGCCAATGCGCAACACTATTCGAGTCGACATGGAATCAATCTTGCGCCGTCGTTCCAGGTGGTGGATGTAACTTTCGCAGACTCTGTGCGATGGACAGAGCACTGAAGTTCTAGCCTCGCCCTGGAGGAGCTCTGTGACAGGCATCGAGAAGGTTGCGTTCGACCTGGGTCGTGTCGTCATCGTTCAAGCCGCAAAGCTGTGGCTCGGAGCTCATCAGAAGAAATCCAACGAAAAGAATGATCTTATTCATTTGATTGGACTTCAGATTCCAGGGCTGTCCGCCCAGCGAAGCTTGAAGCGTGAACTCGACTCAATCGGCGATCGAGTCGGAGAGCGGTTGACGGTTCTAATTCAGCGAGAGTTTCGCGATGTCGATGAGGCTGAAGTAAACGCTGCGATTCTAGCGGTGATAGACGTGGTGACGGAATCGGAAATCTCCGACCGTGACCTATTTGATTTAGACGTTGACGCGCACAAACTGGCTAAGAGTCTACGTCGCAGGTATCCGTCGGCTCCGATTCGAGCTGGGCTGAGTCAATCGGCAAGTTTGCTTTACGACCGAATGTTGGACGATGTGTGCCTTTCCTTGGTGCAGATAGTCACTAACCTTCCGGTCTTTTCCGGCAGGGCTCATAAAGAGGAGCTAGAGAGGCTTCGAGACATCAGCTTCAAGCTGGGCCTGATTCTCGAAAGGACTCCGATAACGAGCCTAGATGCGCCCGCAGGTGCCGAGCACGATAAAGATTTTGAGCGGACCTATCTTCGTAGGATTAGCACGGATCTCGATCGTCTTGAGCTTTTCGGAATCCGCATGCGTGATCATGAAATGCGACCAACACTTACGGTCGCATACTTGAATTTGTCTGCCAGTGATGAGACCAAGTTTTCGGGTCCGGTTCAACAGGTGCGTCGCTCACGTCGCCGACTGAAGATGAATGATCTAGTCTCGTGGACTGACTCGGCAGCGGATCGCGGTGCTGTTCAAACCGTACGCGTCCCAGCGATTCTCTCTCAGAGCGGGCGGACGCTGATCAGGGGAGAAGCGGGGCATGGTAAAACAACGCTTCTTCAGTGGCTCGCAGTCTGCGCTGCCCGGCGACAGTTTGTTGAGGAACTTGAGGCTTGGAATGGTTGCGTTCCATTCTTCATCCGACTGCGTCATTGGACAGAAGGCGAACTTCCAGGACCCGAGCACTTCGTGTCGCATTTCAGTGCGTCGTTAGGTGCTACGGAGCCTAAACTGTGGGCCCATAGAGTACTGTCTTCCGGAAAAGCGCTTCTTCTTGTGGACGGGGTCGACGAGGTTGCGTCTGTTAATCGCAAGAAGGTTCGATCGTGGTTAGGTGATCTTCTCGGTACCTATCCAGATATTCGTGTGGTGGTCACCTCTCGGCCAGCTGCGGCCACCCACAAATGGTTGTCCGAGCAAAGCTTCATGTCAGTGCATTTGCATCCGATGACGCCAGCGGATGTGAACATTTTTGTAGACCGCTGGCATGAGGCGGTTAAGCGAAATGACTCGCTTCCTTGTGCTCCTGAATTACTGCCTGAGTATCGTCGTGCGCTTATGGCGCATTTGGCTGGTAGGCCGAAACTTCGAGAGCTCGCAACGAGCCCGCTGCTCTGCGCTATGCTCTGTGCCCTTAATCTAGACCGCCGTAAGCAGCTCCCTCAGGAAAGGCTGGAGCTCTATAGGGCTGCCCTCGACATGCTCATTGAGCGGCGAGACGCAGAGCGCGGGCTTGCGCAGTTCTCCCTTGATCCAACTGGAAAAGTTTCGGTCCTTCAGAACCTCGCATGGCGACTGAGTATGAACGGACGAAGTGAGCTGGCGAAGGAGGAAGCCGAGCAGTACGCCGATAAACGTCTCACTTCTATGCCTAATGCCAGTGTAGGTGGGCGAGAGGTCGTTCAGCACTTGGTGGAGCGAAGCGGGGTGATTCGAGAGCCAGTAGGCGGACGAATTGATTTCATCCACCGCACTTTTCAGGAGTATCTAACTGCTAAAGAAGTTGCTGACGAGGACTACGTTGGCGATCTTATTAGTAAGGCGCACCTCGATCAGTGGTGGCACGTAGTAGTCATGGCGGCTGGGCATGCCAACACACCTCAGCGAGTCCAGCTTCTAAACGGTCTTCTAGGTAGGTCTGAAAACGAAAAGCAAAATCGGAGGCGCCTCCGACTGCTTGCTGTGGCATGCCAAGAAACTGCCCCGACGATCCCTCCGGAAGTTCTTCCTGCGCTGGACGCTGCGTTGGAGAAGGTGGTCCCACCTAAAGGAGTAAATGAGGTAGGATCGCTTGCTCAAATTGGTGAGCGACTTCTCAATCATCTCCCGCAGAGTCTCTCTGGTCTTAGTTCTGCTCAAGCGGAAGCTACGGTGCGCACGGTCGCTTTGGTTAATGGAGATGCCGCGCTGCGGACACTTTCGAGTTACTCGTGTGATCAGCGCAGGGGTGTCCAAAGAGAACTATTGACAGCGTGGCGGTATTTTGATGAGGTCGAGTACGCTAAGCGAGTCCTAGCCGATGCTCCGCTACTCAATGGCAGCATAACAGTCGACGATCGCACGGTTAAATGCGTAAGTTATCTTAAGCACGTTACACGCTTGCATGTGCAGCTCCGTAAAGCAAGTCTTGAGGAACTTGTGGGTTTGAATGGCATTGACTCAATTGAACTTTTGGGCAGGGAGTCAGTAGATTTATCTCTTCTGCCGACCGCTGGATTGCGAGTGCTCTCTATTCCGCTCGCTACTGAGTATCTTAATATCCATGCGCTATCTAGCGCTGCTGGCCTTTCGTCACTGTTCCTGGGATCTAGGGCGGAGCTGTCGGAAAGTAATTTCCTTGCTTCATTGGAAAAGCTTGACTCGCTTTCCCTGGGCTCGGTCGCTGAAGGGCTTAGTCTTGCTAATCTACACGGACTTGAAAACCTCAAGAGCTTGTACTTGAGGAACGCGCGTAACGTCGCTCTTGATCTTTCAAGTCTGTCGAGTCTTGGAGACCTGGAGCTGCATTCCGCGTGCGCCTCGTTGATTAAGACCCTGGGGCGAGATAGCCGTATCTCATCTTTGCTGGTATCGGAACCCTTGGAGCAGATAGACCTGCGCCAGCTCGATGGCATGAGGTTGCGGGATCTTCAGCTTTTCAGTTGCGATGTAAAGAATTTCGACTCCCTTCTGGGGCATGAGGATCTGCAAGTGGTCTCGCTTGTGTCTTGTGAGGGGATATCGAGTTTTGCGGTGCTTAATGAGTTGCCGAACCTTAGGCTGCTCGATATTCGTGGCATGGAAGACGTGTTTGATGAAAAGACATTAACTGCAGGTCAATATCAAATCGTGACTGACAATGTTCGTCTCGTTGAGAAGTTGGCGGCATTTCCGGATGTGCGGGAGCGGATTTTTGTCGTTAATGAGCCTCGCGATAGCAAGGGTAGGGTTATTCGTACGCGATTTTATCACGCGCCTTCGGAGCGTTACGGGGCGCGTCAAGGGAGAATTTGGTAACCATTCAGCACTTTAATCCGGAGTCTTTCTGTTCGGAAGGTTCGCCGTTTCAGGCAAGCGAGTCTGCGGAAATCTGTTGGAACACTGTTGCTGGGCCACTTTATTGCACATGCCGCTCGCGCCGTTGAGATATTTATGACAATGTTTCCTGGGCATTTTCAGGAGGATGCGGGATTTTCGGGTTCTGAATCGGCTGGCGCCATCGTTCGGGAAGATTTACTGCCACGCCGTTGGCTATGGTGCGTGATTGGGACGGTGGCGGATATCTGCAGTTCACGGCAGGTGCGCGAAGGGGAGGGACTAGTGCGTACCGTGTCGGGGGTACTTCCGTTCACCTGTATGGATCATCGCCTGACCAGCGCAGACGCCGTCAGGCGATGATCATGTAACTCCCGGTGACACCGGCTCGGCTCCCGCTCCGCGCGCCCCGTCCCGTGCCGAAGTGGTGCCCGCGTACCACTGCCGCCGCCTTGTGTTGGTGATCACAGCTCTCTGGCGGCCCGCAGATCACCGGGTGCGCTGGGTGTGCAACCGCCACGATCGAGTAACACCCGAACGGTCCATGTGCGATCTTGAGATTACTGATCGTGCTGTGAAGGTGGTGGCCCGTTCCCGATGCGTGAGCTTCTCCGTGACGTCATGGTCCTCCAGGCCGAGTGGACTTCCGAAAGCACGTCTGAGATGCAGGAACGCGGCCGACTGATCCGCCACGACATCTCGAACTGGCTGCGGGAGCGGTTGCCCGACCTCCGACGTGCGGCTCCGGTCGAGATCACCGACTGGCGGGTCGGGAGCAGTGACGGCGCCGGCAACAGGGCCGAGATCCCTTGGGCGCGAGTGCATTCGAGCAGCCGTTCGCCTTCCGCGACGAAGGGCTGGTACGTCGTCTACCTGTTCGCGGCACCGGGCGATCGGGTCTACCTGTCGCTGATGCAGGCCGCCAGCCGCAAGAAGAACCGCGAGTACAAGGGGTTGCCGGGGAGTGGACTGCGGCAACGGGCGCACGAGATGCGGGAGGCGCTGTCGGCGAGTCTGCGGGCGCGGCCGGACCTCGTCGACGCGATCGAACTCAAGGCCACCCGGTCCGAGTTGGGGCGGGCGTACGAGGACGGCACCGTCGTCGCGTTCGAGTACCCGTTGCGGGACTTGCCTTCTGACGAGGTACTTGCCGACGACCTGACCTTCCTCGTCTCCGTCCTCAGCGAGCTGTACGAGCTCCTCGACCACGGTACGACGGCTCCCGAGATCGCCGACGCGGAGGTCGAGGCGGAGCGGTCGGCGGGCAAGGCCCGCAGTGGGCAGGGACTTCGTCAGAGTGCGCCGGAACGGATCGCGATCGAACGACGCGCGGTCGCGGTGGCGACGGAGTACCTGGAGGAGCAGGGGTACGACGTGGAGGACGTCGGGACGAAGGAGTCCTACGACCTCGATGCCCGTCGTGCGGACGAGCGCGTCTACGTCGAGGTCAAAGGCACCACCACGACGTGGACGGACGCCTCCGAGATCATCCTGACGCGCAAGGAGGTCGAGCTGCACCTGCGCGAGTACCCGAACAACATGCTGTTGGTCGTCAGCGGCATCGTGCTCGACCGCTCGGTGTCACCGCCGGAGGCGTCGGGCGGCACCCTGCGCGTGATCCGCCCGTGGGCGGTCAAGGAGCCCAACCTCACGCCGGTGTCCTACCGGTACCTCGTCGGCGAGTGACGCGAAGGGCCCGCTCCCGGCACGAATGCCGAGAGCGGGCCCCAAAAGCGGAGATCAGTTCTTCTTCACCTGGTTGAGCCGCGTGATCACGGCCCCGCCGTCCTGCATCCCGAACGAGTTGCACGCGGTCTCCCAGGGGAAGCGCGAACAGATGTTGGACTGCACGACGACGTCCTGCTCGCTGTTCCAGCCCGAACCGATGATCTTGGCGTTCTTCCACACCTTGGTGACCGGGTTGTAGCTGTACCAGAGCAGGTTGCCGTTGTTCTGGTTCACGGCGTAGAACGTCTCGCCGCCGGCCGAGCTGAGGTGCTTCAGGTTCTGCCAGCCCGTGGTGACCGTCGACACCGGCTTGACCCAGGTCGCCGTGGCGCCGGACCAGAAGTCGATGTAGTAGCGGTACATCGCGCCGCCCGCGTTGCGCGCGTAGATGACGCCTCGGCTGGTGGCAACGATCGCGTTGTACTGGGTCAGGCCCGTCTCGAGCAGCGCACCCTGCACGGCCCACTGCTGGGTCGTGAAGTTGAAGTAGTGCGCTTTGAGGTTGCCTGCGGCGTCGAGGGTGTAGATGACGCCGTCCTCGTCCACCGTGATCCGGTTGCGGGTGTTCGCCGCGGTGTAGTTCCAGCCCTGGCCGAGAACGAGGTACTGGCTGCCGTTGAGCAGGTCCCAGCCGGTTCCGTTGTAGTGCAGGACTCTGAGCTCGCCGCCGGTGGTGATGCTGAACATCCAGCCGCTCGGGCCGGCGATGACGCGGCCCTGCCAGCCCGCGCCGATCTGGTAGCTCTGGCCCCAGGCGAAGGTTCCGGTGGCCGGTGTCGAGTGCTCGAACAGGAAGAGGTTACCGGTCGTGCCGCACGGGTAGACCGGTGCGAGGCCGTAGCGGGACGACAAAGTGGTGCTTGGTCCTGGCATTTCTTCGATCCACCCCTCAGAGGTTCAGCATTGCTGTGCTGGCGTCCATGACGATGCGCTCGGTCGTTCCCGGCGCTGCGGGCCCGCTCGGGCTGAACTTGAGCGGTGCGGGCCAGGGGTAGAACGTCGTCCACGTGGCTTCGCCGGAGATCTCGGGGTCGTCGACCCAGCCGGCCTCGTAGCCCCAGCGCACGGCGCCGCCGTCCTGCAGGATGCCGTTGGCCGCCACGTAACCCTCGGTCTCGTTGGCGTAGGCCATGACCCAGAGGTTGCCCGGGATCTGGTTGCGCAGGTTCACGGCGTACTCCGACAGGACCTCGTGCGACATCGCGAAGATGTTGAGGCCGCCCAGCTTCCAGCGCTGGATGGGCATCGGGAACACGCGCGGCAGGCCCGGGCCCGCGATCTGCTCGAGCATGACCTCGGCGTGGCGGTAGGCGTAGTCGCCCGGTGCGAGGTTGTCGAGCCGGGCGTTGTAGCTGTTGCGGGCGCGGATCACCGCGGCCGGGTCGCCGAAGTCCACGGTGAACGGGAGGCTGAGTTCCTGGTAGTACGTGGTGATCGGGGCGGTGACGGCGGTCCAGCCGCCCGAGTTCACCATCGACACGACCGCGTTGCCGAGGATCGTGCCGAGGTTCGTGACCTGGCTCGGGCTGTGGGGATCGTTGGGCTCCTGGTCGCCGGCCGCGCCCTGGAAGAACAGCGCCTGCACGCCGAGCGCGTTGCTGATCACGTCGGTGGCGGCGCCGGGGAAGTCGCTGCAGAACGTCTTGTCGTTGCCGCGCGCGACGGCGTGGCAGGCGTATCCGAAGAGGACGGTCTGCAGGGCGTTGTCACTCGTGCGGCGGGCGATCAGCGCGTTGACCGTGGTGAGGACGTTGGGCTCACCGGCGCGGTTGTAGCCGATCGACGCGTTGCCTTCCTTGTACCACAACGTGACCTGCGTGCGGGCCATCGCGAGGGTCTGCTGCACGAGGGTGACCATCTGCGAGATGAACACGTTGGTCGTGTCCTCGATCGCGCTGATGTCCGCCGGGGTGAGGCTCATCATCACGTACGGGTGCGGGCGCGTGGTGCCGATGAACGGGCCGGAGTGCGTGTGGCTGCAGATGATCAGGAAGTTGCCGTTCTCGTTGTTCACCAACGGCAGCACCTGGGATCTGATCGACTGGTGCACGTATCTGGGAATGCTGACGACGTCGATGCGGAGCATGACCTTGGGGCCGGCTCCGTCGTCGATGACGATGCACTGGGCGCGCAGCCTGCGGTCGACCGCGCCCTGGTTGCCGCGCGGCGCACCGCCGTAGCCGCCCATCCACAGACTGGGGTACGGCGGCCAGGTCGGGGTGTAGTCCAGGGTCTTCACGGACATGGAGATGGGCATCGCGAGTTCCCTCCGGCGCTCAGGCGGTCTCGACGAACGCGACGGAGGTCGGCGTGTTCGAGTTGGGGGTCGGCAAAGAGCTGTCCGGCTTGCCGGAGTTCGTGTCCGCGGACGTGACCTTGCGGTTCTTCTCGTCCAGCACGAACGCCCGGCCACCGTCCTTGCTCATCGCGAGAGGACCGTTCGCCTTGCCGTTGGACTCCTTCGTCCTGACCTTGTTCGAGTTGATGTTCACCGTGACCAGCTGCGAGTCGGAGTTGCGGCCCGCGTAAAGGCTCACGGCCGCGAACGTGCCGTTCGGGTGCACCGCCAGGCCGCACGGGACGCCGTCGAGTGCGGTCGCCCCGGACTTGCCGCCGCGCAGGCCGAACGTGGCCAGCTCACGCGACTGCGCCACGTACAGGTTCTTGCCCTTGGGATCGATGGCGATCAGCAGCGGCGTGCCGTCGGTCTCGAACCTGCCCGACACGGCGTTCTTCGCGGTGTCGACGATCGTGACGCCCTTGGCCCGCTCGTCACCGACGAACAGCTGCTTGCCGTCCGGGCTGAGTGCGAGCGAGCGCGGCAGCAGGCCTGCCTTGATCCTCGCCCGGACCTCGCCGCTCGCCGTGTCCACCACGGCCACGTGCCCGCTGGAGCCACCGGCACCGGCGGAGCCGGTCGCCACGTACACCGTCCTGCCGTCGGGCGAGACGAGCAGCTCGTTGGCGAACCCGCCGACGGCGACCTCGCCGGTCACGCGGCCGCCGTCGACGTCCACGACGCTCAGACCCGGCCCGAAGACCGTCCCCACGTAAGCGCGCAGACCGTCGGGCGAGCCCACGATCCCGTTCGGCTGTCCGTTGACCGGCACGAGCGTCTGCTCGCCGGTCAGGCTCGGGTCGGTCAGCTGCACCACGCCGTTGCCGAGGCGGTCCACGCTGCCGATCAGAAGCTTCTGGCGGCCCGCCTTGGGTGCCGCGCCGGCGGCTCCCGCGAACAGGCCTTGTCCGACGACGCCCACAGCAGCCCCGCCGAGTGCGGCGGTCAGGAGCGTGCGTCGGGAAATCGGTCGGTACTCGGATGTCATGTCGTCCGTCCCCCTCCGGTCCAAGTCGACTGTTGACCTTTCGACGGAAGAGACGCGGGTGTTATCACTCTGGGTAGCTCAAATCCATCCTGTGACCCAGTTGAGACATTCCATAGTCGATTGATACGCACGGTAGAGGGGACGTCACGTACCGCGTCTAACCTGGTCTTATGCCAGGTGATAAGTAAAGCCGCCGACAGGCCGTCGGACCCTGTCGGTTCTGTACGAATTGGGGTAGTGGTGTGATTGACTACTGAACGTGACGGAAAGGTGTCAACTGTGTAGTGGCAGCCGCCGCAACGGGATCACCACGTCGGCCGAGCCGTCACTCCGCCGTCCACCACGAGGTCGTGCCCGGTGATCCACTTCGCGAGGTCGCTCGCCAGGAACACGCACGCGTCGCCGACGTCCTCGGGCGTGCCGAGGCGGGTCAGCGGCGCGGCCTCCCGCCACCGCGCGACGCCTTCGGGCCACTGCTCCTCGATGCCGGGCCGCGCGATGAGGCCGGGGGAGACCGTGTTGACCCGGATCCCGCGCGGCCCGTACTCCAGCGCGGCCGCCCGCGCGTGCATGATCAGCCCGGCCTTGGAGGCCGCGTAGTGGGCGTGCCCGGGAGCGGGGTGCGTGCCCTCGATCGACGCGATGTGCGTGACCGAGCCTCCCGCCGGCAGGTGTGCGACGGCGGCCTGGGTGACGGAGAACGGACCGGTCAGGTTCGTGTCCAGGACGGACCGCCACCGCTCGGAGGTCATGCCCGGCAACGGGTCCACGGGCTGCGCGCCCGCGTTGTTCACGACGGCGTCCAGCCTGCCGTGCCGTGCGGCCGCCTCACCGACCACGCGCTCCGCCTCCGTGCGCAGGTCGCCGTCCTCGCGGCCCAGGTGGCGGACGACCAGTGCGCCCGCGGCCTCGAACCGGGCGGCGATCCCCGCGCCGATGGTGCCGCCCGCTCCGGTGACCAGCACGACCTTGCCGCTGAGATCGATCACGAGACGATGCCCTCCACCCGGTCCGCCAGCCAGCCGACGATCTCACCCCTGCCCGCGGCGAACGCGGTGTGGCCGATCCCGGTGAACACCCCGCCGGCCTCGCGCACGAGCACCGCGCCCGCCGCGACGTCCCACGGGTGGATGCCGATGTTCGTCACCGCGTCCGCCCTGCCCGCCGCCACCCACGCGAGCGACAGCGCAGTCGAGTAGACGCGCCGCACGTCCGCCCGTTCCATCAGGTCGGCCAGGAACTCCACCTCGCCCTCGTACGGGCTGCCGGGCAACGGGATGTCGGTCAGCACGAGCGGCCGCGGGCTCACCCCCGGCGGAATCACCAGGCCGGTCGAGCGAACGCCGAACGGCACGCCCGCCGCCGCCGTGAACAGCTCGTCGCGGAACGGGTCGAGCACGCAGCCCGCGACCAGCACGCCGTCGACGGCGGCGGCCACGGAGATGCACGACAACGGGAGGCCGCGCACGAAGTTCCGCGTGCCGTCGATCGGGTCGACGAACCACGTGACCTCGGCGGACGCGCTGCCGAGCTCCTCGCCGACGACCGCAGAGCCGGGAGCGCCCTCGGTCAGGCACGCCCGCAGGAACGCCTCCAGTTCGAGGTCGGCGGTGCTGACCTGGTCGTAGGCGCCCTTCGCGGACACGTCCACGCGGATCTCGCGCAACAGCTTCGCGGCGTCCACGCAGGACTGGGTGGCCAACGACAGGAGATCCGCAGGAGTCACACTCCCATTGTGATCGGTCACAAACACGACCGGATGACTCTGGGCAACGTCCTACCCGCACCGGTGACCAGAGCCACCACGATGAGCTGACCTGACAACGACGTTGGAGGATCGGGATGCGAATCGTGGCCGGGCTGGCTGTCGTGGCGATGTTGGTCGCCGGAACAAGCACCGCGCAGGCGGACACCCTCGACTACGTCGCCCTGGGCGACTCGGCGGCGGCGGGACCGCTGATCCCGAACCCGGACCCGGCGCTGTGGTGCCTGCGCAGCGACCGCAACTACCCGCAGGTCGCCGCGAAGCTGCTCGGCGCGAGGCTGACCGACGTCACCTGCTCCGGCGCCAAGACCGACGACTTCGCCGGCCGCCAGTTCGGGTTCGTCGCGCCGCAGTACGACGCGCTGAAGCCCACCACCGACCTGGTGTCGATCACCATCGGCGGCAACGACGTCGGGCTCGTGCAGACCGCGCTGGGCTGCATCAACCTGCTCCCCGAACCCGTCGGTCTCTCGTGCGAGGCCCGGCTGACCGCGGGCGGTGACCAGGTCGCCGCGGCCATCCGCGGGTGGGCGCCCGAGTTCGGGGCCGCCCTCGACGAGGTCAAGCGCCGCGCACCGCACGCCAAGGTCCTCGTCACCGGCTACGGCACCTACATCCGTCCCGGCGGCTGCTACCCGGTCCAGCCGATCTGGGGCCGCGACGCCGACTTCCTGCAGAGGTCGGTGGACCTGCTCAGCGCCACGGCCAAGGCTGAGGCGGAGAAGCGCGGCGCGACCTACGTGGACCTCGCAGCCGTCAGCGTCGGGCACGACACGTGCGCCAAGCCCGCCGACCGGTACCTGGAGGGCCTGGTCCCGACGACGGTCGCGGCGCCGCTGCACCCCAACGCGGCGGGCATGGCGGCCTTCGGCGCTACGGTCGCGAACGCCGTGCGGCCAGCGCAGCCGTCAAAAGCGTGACGTGCTCGATCCGCGTCGGGTCCAGCCCGGTCAGCTCCGCGACGCGCCGCAGCCGGTAGTCGACGGTGTTCGGGTGCACGTGCAGCTCGGTGGCGGCCGGGCGCCGTGAGCCGCGCCGGAGGTAGACCTCCAGGGTCTGCACCAGCTCGTCGGTCAGCGGCTCGACGATGGCGGCCAACGGCTCCAATGCGGCGCTGGGGCGGGAGAGCTGGTACTCCAGCAGCACGTCCGTGAGCCGGTACAGGCCCGGACCCGACCGCACCGCGACGGCCAGCACCTCCCGTGCCAGCACGGCGGCGGCCGCGACGCCGGACGCACCGGCCGCGACCGCCGCCACCGTCACCGGCACACCGGCGGCCCGCGTCACGTCCGCCACGATCCGTTCGCACGGCAGGTCCTCGCCCGGCAGCAGGGCGAGGCCGCCGTCGGACGTGAGCGACGACAGCACCGGTTCGCGGCTGTGCCGCTCCAGTTCCGTGCGCACCCGCCGCAGCTTCCGCCGGGACGCGACGGCGGCGTCCACCCCGGGCAGCAGCTCGTCGGGGTGGGGCGGCAGGTGCAGGGCGAACACGACGAAAGGTCCCGGCGCCTCCACGGTTCCGGCGAGCAGGCCGGTCAGCAGCGTGGCACGGGCCGAGCGCTCGTCGTCGAACATCGTCTGGCGCTCGTCGAGGTACCCGGCGCTCACCACGGGCGTCACGAGCTGCAGGTACCGCAACGCCAGCGCGTTCAGCGCCAGCACGTCCTGGACCTCCTCGGGACGCGCCTCGGGCACCAGCACGTCCCACACGACCTGGATCCCCACGTGGTACGCGGTGAGCACCACGTCGATCGGCACGCCCTCCTCGGCCCGCCGCGCCGCCGACTCGCGCAGGAACGCGAGCTCTGCGGCGGACGGCAGCTCACCGGTCGAGAGCACCTGGGCGAACGCGCGCAGGGCGTGCTCGGTGACGCGGTGGATGTCGCCGGCGAGTTCTTCGGCGGGCAGCTGGGAGTACGCCGGTACGCGCTCCACCAGCGCCTCGATCACCTGCCGCACGAACGACGGCATCTCCGCGACGAGTCGCGCCGCCAGCGGCCGGCCGCCGATCACGTAGGACATCCCGTGATTGTGGCCGATCTACAGCTCGATCACCGTGCCGTCGAGCGGAACCTCCACACCCGCCTCGTGCAGTTCCACCGCTTCCGGGGACGACGGGTCGAGCACCGGGTTGGTGTTGTTGAGGTGCGTGTAGAGGCGGCGCACGCCGGGGAACCGCCGCAGCTCGGGCAGGCTCGCGGTGATCGGGAGGTGGCCCATCGCGGCCTGCCCGGACGCGCTGCCGGTCGCCGATCCCATCTCCGAGGCCGCGTGGAACGTGCCGTCGAGCAGCAGGCAGTCCGCCCCCGCGACCACCTCGTCGAACCCGTCCGGCCACGCCGCCAGGCAGGGCGCGTAGACCAGCACACCACCGGAGACCGGGTCCTCGAACCGGTAGGCGACCACCCAGTCACCGTCCACAGTGGACGACCGCGCGTACTTCGGCCGCTTGCCGCTGATCGGGATCGCCGTCACGCGCAGGCCGCCGAGGTCGAACGAGCCGGCCGCCTCCCGCCACGCCACCGGCGCGTACCCGTCGATCACCGTGCGCAGGTCGAACTCGTCCTTCAGCGCGCGCAGGACCGGAGCCGGCGCCCACACCGTCACACCCTTGCCACCCCGCAACGTCAGCAGCCCGAGGGTGTGGTCGAGCTCCGCGTCGGTGAACAGGGCGCCGCGCAACGGGGTCTCGCGCGCGCCGGGACCGGGGTCGAGGAACGAGCACGAGGTGATCTGCGTGCGGATGTCCGGGGAGGCGTTGACCAGCCACCAGTCCGCGCCGTCGCCGCTGATCGCCAGACAGTCCTGAGACCGCGACGGCAACGCCCCCGAACGGGCACGCACGCACAACGAGCACGCGCAGTTCCACTGCGGGAAACCACCACCGGCCGTCGTGCCGAGCAGAACCGCCTTCACCGCATCTTCCTCATCGCCATCGCGGGCACTTCGGCGGGCGCCATCTCGGTCTCCAGGATCAGGTCCACAGTGGACCGATCAGGCGACAGCGAGCAGACGGGGTCGGTGGCGGCGGCGTCGCCGGTCAGCTGGAACGCCTGGCAGCGGCAGCCGCCGAAGTCGACCTCCTTGCGCGGGCACGACCGGCACGGGTCCTTCATCCACTCGAAGCCGCGGAAGGCGTTGAACGACGGCGAGTGGTGCCAGATGTCGTGCAACGACGAGTCGCGCACGTTCTCGATCTCGAGCGACGAGATCACCGTGGCGGCAGGGCAGGGCAGCACGTCCCCGTTCGGCGCCACCGTCAGCTGCCGCGCACCCCACCCGTACATGCACGGTTTCGGGTGGGCCTCGTGGTAGTCCGCGATGACGTAGACGATCTCCATGCGCCCGCGCAGCCGTTCCTGCGCCGCGGCGACGACCGGATCGGCGGCGGCGAGTTGCTCCCGCGTCGGCAGGAGTACCGCGCGGTTGCGCAGCGCCCAGCCGTAGTACTGGGTGTTCGCGAGCTCCAGACGCTCGGCGCCCATCCGCTCGGCCATCGCGATGATGCCGGCGACGTTGTCGAGGTTCTGCCGGTGCAGCACGGTGTTCACCGTCAGCGGAAGGCCCTCGTCCAGCACGTGGGAGGCCGCTTCCACCTTGCGGTCGAACGCCTTGATGCCCGCGATCCGGTCGTTGCCGGCGCGAGTCGCGTCCTGCAACGAGAGCTGCACGTGGTCGACGCCGAGAGATGCCAGCGTTCGCAACCGGTCGCGCGAGAGTCCCACGCCGGACGTGACGAGGTTGACGTAGCAGCCGAGGCTGTTCGCGTGCGCCACCAGTTCGGGGAGATCGGGGCGCAGCAGCGGTTCCCCGCCGGACAGGTGGATCTGCAACGCGCCGAGCGCGCGGGCCTGGTCGAAGACGCGCCGCCAGTCCTCGGTCGACAGCTCGGCGTCGCGGCGCACCAGCTCCAGCGGGTTCGAGCAGTAGCCGCACTGCAACGGGCACCGGTGCGTCAGCTCGGCCAGCAGCCCGAAGGGCGCCTCAGCCATCCACGTCCACCACCCTCCGTTCGACCATGCGGACGACCAGGGAGACCACGTCGCCGGGCTCGACCCCGGCGTACTCGTCGGCCAGCGCGACCGCGATGTCCCCGATGGACCGGACACCGTCGCACAGCGCCACAACGGAAGCCGCGGTCTCGTTCAGCACCAGCACACCCTCGGGGAACAGCACGACGTGCGCCTCCCGGATCTGGTCGTAGGTGCACTTCACCCCGCGCCGGATCCGCGGCACGGCGTCCAGCGCCACGGTCACGGCCTGCCCCTGCCCGAGTAGTAGTCGACGGCGTCCAGCACGGCCCGCAGCACATCGCACTTGAACGACAGCGCGGCGACGGCGGCCAGTTGCTGTTCACGGGTCCGCGAGTGCTCGACCACGATGTCCACAGTGGCCCGGCCTTCACCCGCGACGGCCTCGATGCGGTTCGTGAAGTAGGCGAACCCCTCCTCGGCGATCCACGGGTACTGCTCCCGCAGAGCCGTCAAACGCTTGCGCATCAACGCCCCCGAGAACATCTCGGTGAGTCCGGACGCGATGGCCTCGACCCACGGCTTGGTGCGCGCGAAGTTCACGTAGGCGTCGACGGCGAAGCGCGTGCCGGGCAGCACGTGCCGTTCGTCGAGCACCTCGTCCCTGGTCAGCCCCACGGCCTCGGCGAGGCGGATCCAGTTCTCCGCACCGCCCTCACCGGGCTTCGTGCCGTCGTGCCAGACGATCCGCTCGCGCCACTGGCGGCGGATCTCGGGCAACGGGCAGTTGGAGAGGATCGCGGCGTCCTTCTGCGCGATGCAGCGCTGGTAGTACCACCGGTTCGCGGCCCACGCCTGCAGCTCGTGCTTGCCCAGTTGTCCCGCGTGCATGCGCAGGTGGAACGGGTGGCTGTCCCAGTACCGGGGTGCGAGGGCGCGCAGTTCGGCGACGAACTCCGCGGGAGGAACGGCGGACATGGGAACTCCTCGGTCGGCAGGGGAGGGCGCGCGAGAGGCCGGGGCTCCGGCGCGGAACCCCGGCCCACCACCTGACGTCAGCTGCGCGCCGCGTAGGCGGTGACCTCCATCGGCGTCTCGAAGTCGCGGAAGTCGGGCTTGACCCACTCGCGCCTGACCTCGGGGAGCTTGGTCTCGGTCGTGGTGACGGCAACGTTCATGCGCAACTCCTCGGTCTCCTGCCCGCAGGCCCGGCCGGGCGTGCAAGCGCTTTCCGTGAGGGCGCGGCGGCGCACCACACGGTAGGTGGTGCGGGCCACCACGGTCTAGACCGTACAGAAAGTGACCTGAAGTCATCGGAGGGATCGCCGCCGGTTTCACTCAGACGACGACCGGGAATACCGGGACCTCCGACGACTGTTGCGGCGCTTCGCGATGTGTGATTGCGTGAACACGCCCTGCAACACCGCCGCCGCAGCCACACCTCGAGCGGACGAGAAGGAGAGCACATGCGTGCTCGTCGAATCGCAGCGGCGGCAGCCTGCACTGCCCTGGCCGCGACCCTCTGCGCGGTGCCCGCGTCGGCCCAGGACTATCCCTCCGTCCTGGCCGAGCGGACCCTCGCCACGAAGCTGGACATCCCGTGGGACATCGAGTTCCTGCCGGACGGCAGCGGCATCTTCACCGAGCGGGACACCCGCAAGATCAAGAAGATCTCCGGCACGACCGTGACCGAACTGGACACGGTGGAACAGGCCCAGACCACGGGCGGCGAGGGCGGACTGCTCGGCCTCGCGGTCTCGAAGAGCTTCGCGACCGACAACTCGGTCTTCATCTACTACTCGACGGCGAGCGACAACCGCGTCGCCAAGTTGCAGCTCGGCGGTACGCCGCAGCCGATCGTGACAGGCATCCCCAAGAACCGCTACCACAACGGCGGCGGGCTCGAATGGGGTCCGGACGGCTTCCTGTGGGCCACCACGGGCGACGGGCAGAACACCGCGAACGCCCAGAACTGGAACTCGCTGGGAGGCAAGGTCCTCCGCTTCGACACCGCGGGGCAGCCCGCGGCGGGCAACCCCCGCGCGGGCAGCGTCGTCTACTCGATCGGCCACCGCAACGTCCAGGGCATCACGTGGATCGGCAGCACCGCGTACGCCACGGAGTTCGGCAACAACACGACCGACGAGGTCAACCGCATCGAGGCCGGCAAGAACTACGGTTGGCCCACGTGTGAGGGCAACTGCAACGTCTCGGGCATGACGAACCCGGTCAAGACCTGGTCGACGAGTCAGGCGGGCCCGACCGGCATCGCGTTCTACAAGAACGCCCTGTACGTCGGCGCCGTCACCGGCAAGCGCGTGTGGAAGATCCCGGTCAGCGGCACCACCCTCGGCACCCCGCAGGCCGTGTTCACGGGCTACGGCCGCGTGCGCGCGGTGACGACGGCGCCGGACGGCACGCTGTGGCTGGGCACGTCCAACCAGGACGCGAACGGCTCGCCGGGAGCGAACGACGACCGGATCATCTCGACCGACGGCTAGCGACCCGGGTCGCTGTCAGTTGCGGGCTGCGGGCATCCGGCGGAGCTGGTCGAGCACCGCCGGGTCCTGCAGCTGCATCCACTGGATCACCTCGGTGTAGGTGGCGCACACCGTCTCCGGCTTGTCGCACACGTACTCCATGAACTGCTCCATGGCCGTCGAGAACGCGTTGCCGTTCCACTCGTTGAAGTGGTTGCCGACGACGATCGGCGCGCGGTTGCCGTTCAGCGCGGCCTGGTGCACCGACTTGTAGGTGTCGAGGACGATCTGGGCGAAGTCGGCGGCGCGGTGCGGTTCGTCCTGCGCCTTGTTGAGCGAGTACCAGAGGTTGAAGTCCATCATCACGACCTGCTTGCCCAGCGCAGGAACGCGTACCTCGGGCATCGGGAACTCGTACAGTCCGTTCTGGACGGTCGGCCACTGCACGCCGAGCGCGACCTTGCTCGTGTCGTAGACGAGCCCGTGCGCGGCCATCGCCGGGAAGGCCTGGTCCCAGTTGCCCTCCAGGCACGGCGTCCGTCCACCCCGGACGGCGTCGGCGGGCAGGTTGAGGCCCGCGGCTCGGGAGGAGTCGACGAGCTGCTTGAACTGGTCGAGCTCCTGGTTCCAGGCCGCGGTGTCCCACTTGTCGACCGACGGCTGCGTGCCGCCGGAGCAGAAGTGGCCGTTGTAGTGGGTGCCGATCTCGTGGCCGTCGGCGATCACCTGGTTCAGGTAGCCGATGCGGGCGGTGATGTCCTGCCTGGTGCCGCCGAACGAGATGTCGGAGACGCCGCGCTTGAGGCCCGCCGGTGGCTGGTACTGCAGCTTGTCCTGGTCGGCCAGCATGTACACGCCGGACAGCAGACCGGTGACGTGCGCGTTCTTGGCCTTCGCGATCGGCAGGACCTTGTCCCAGTGCTGCTTCGACACCGCGCCGTCGAAGGAGAAGAGCACGAACTGCGGGGGCTTCTCACCGGGTGCGAGCTTGTGCATCCACGGCTGCTTGGCGAGCTGCTCGGGGGTGGGGGCGGGCACCGTCGGCGTCGGCCCCGCGTCCTTCGGAGCGGGCAGTCTCGGCGCCATCGGCAGGGGACCCGAGTCCGACACCGGGGTCTGTTCGTCGTGCGACCCGAGGGTCCACACCATTGCCAGTACCAGACCCAGCGCCACACCCGTGGTCAACCATCCCCACCGTTTCACACTAAAGGAGACGACTAGTTACCCGAACGGGTTGCGTGAGGTACAGGATTGGTCACTGAACGGGTTCGGCGATGACCACTCTGTTCGCCTCGTACCCCTGCTGACCACCGATCCAGGTGCCGCCGCAGGTGACGAGGACCAGCCGGTGCGGGCCGCGCGGGCCGAAGAACTCGACCGCGCGCGCCGGGAGCTCCTCCTTGCGCACGGTCTCGATCTGCTTGATGCGGAACCGGAACTCCTTGCCCGCGCTGTCGGCGATCACGACCTCACGGCCGTTCTGCGCCTGCCACAGCTCCGCGAACGGGCCCTTCGCGCCCTTCCAGTCGACGTGCCCGGCCAGCACCGTCGCGCCCTCGGCGCCACTGATCTCGGTGCCCCACCACGTCGCCTCGCCGATGCCGTCGGGCACGGGCAGCACGCCGTCCTTCACCTCTTTGCGCACCAGCGTCGCCGAACCGCCCGCAGGCAGCCGCACGGACCCCGGACCCGCCTTGGGCGGCGCGGGCTGCTGTTGCTGCGGAGCCGGCTCGGCGGGCTTGGCGTTGGCCGTGTTCGCACCACCGACCAGGCCGGTGAGGTCGGGACCGCGGCCGGTGCTCAGGCTGTCCGCGACCGGCCCCGGCGCGACCACCGGGATCTCGTCCGCGACCGCGCGTCCCTTGACGACCGCGGTCTCGGACGTGCCGACCAGAACGCTGGCGGCGGCCACACCCGCCACCAGCGCCCCGGTCAGAAAAGCCCTGCCACTCACTGCCTCCGCCACACCAGGAAGCCTGCCAGTGCCGCACCGAACAGCACGAGGCCGCCCACCGCCAGCATCAGGCCCGGACGCAGCTGCGTGTCGAACGACGCCGTCGCGACCGGCGTCTGCCCGTCCGCGCCCGCCGGGATCGTGCTGGGCAAGACCGGCTTGTTCGGCTTGTTCACCAGTTCCAGCGCGAGCGTCTGACCCGCCGCGAGCGTGCCGCACGCGGACGGCGGCGCCTTCGGGTCGAAGAACTCCTCGTACCCCTTGGGGGCGGCCACCTCGACGAGGCAGATCTCCTGCGGGGTGCGCAGGTCCGGCACCTCGACCGTGCCGTCGGCGCCGGTCTGCAGCACCAGCGGCTTGCCGTCCGTGCCGACGAGGTCGGTGTCGTCCTGCTTCTTCGCCGCGGACGTCTGGTCCTTGGCCGTGACGCGCAGCGCGACGCCCGCGATCGACTTCTTCGTCTCGGAGTCGATCTTCGTGATCTTCACGGCGCCGGGCGCGGTCTTCGCGGTGGTGTTCGCGGCGGCGTTCAGCTTCTTCTCGCCACCGGTCGTCACCATGCGCTGCATGTTCTCGGTCTGGATGGGGAAGTGCACGACCGGGCGGTCGGCGGGGGAGTCCGCGACGGCCGCGATCGACGGCTTCGGGCCGGTGGCGATGAGCTTGACCACGGCGGGGCTGCCGTCCGCACCCGTGGTCGCCGTGCCGCTGGTGGCGCCGTCGGCGAGCTTCGCGTCGGTCAGGGTGAAGGCGATCGGGGCGTTCGTGACGCC
Organism: Lentzea sp. HUAS12; assembly: GCF_024125735.1. Taxonomy (NCBI): domain Bacteria; kingdom Bacillati; phylum Actinomycetota; class Actinomycetes; order Pseudonocardiales; family Pseudonocardiaceae; genus Lentzea; species Lentzea sp. HUAS12. Next base: position 6,191,510 of record NZ_CP099738.1, on the reverse strand, counting down.
CTTGTCGTTGGCCTTGACCAGCGACAGCGTCCAGCTGGACTCGGCGTCGATGACCAGCGGTTCCTTCGGCGCGGTCGCGGTGAGCGTCCACGGGCCGCGGTTGGCCTCGGCGTCGGCCTTGATGCGCGCGACGGTGTCCATGACGGACTGCGGCAGGCGCGCGGCGTAGAACTCCGCGTTGTAGGCGAGGCGCTTGGCGTCGGTCGTGTCGTACGTGACCTCGCCGTCGGGAGCCGACGTCCAGCTGTGCAGCAGGTGCGCGAGCGCTGCGGCCTCGTCCGGGGACTTGGTCGTCGAGTAGCGCAGCAGCAGGTAGGAGATGTTCGCCGCGATGTCGGGGGCGAGGTCCTTGCCCGCCTTGGTGCGCAGCGCGTCGCCTTCCTTGTAGCCGACGGTGCTGTCCGGCGCGGGCAGCGCGTACTGCACGCACCACACCTGCTTGTCCTGCCAGATGTATGAGCCGTGCCACTCGCTACCCGGTGTGGCGTTGGGCTGGAGCCCTGACGCGTTGTGGCCGATGCCCTTGACGCCGACAGCGGTCGCCGTCGCGGGGACGGTCAGGAGCGCGAGCCCCGAAACCATCGCCACGGCGGCCAGACGTTTCCAGCCCATGGTGAATCGTCATCCCCTCTGACCTGTGAGATCCCGCGTGCGAGCTTCTCGTTCCCCCACACCGGGGACAAGCCGCCACGAGGGGGAAGTGTGTCGTCACTGAGGGTGTGACTGTGAATGGAATGTGACTGGGCTTACGTCTGCGGTGGAAGACACGCCGCGACACGCCGCAGTCTCATAACGCTCCGGAGTTACCGCAGTATTTGCGCACGTGTGATCGTCGTCGGGGGTAAAGTCGCCTTTACCGACGGGGAACATGGCACCGAGCGTGCTCGTTGTACCCCGTGACGGCGTAAAGCAACGCCCCAGGAGGACCAGGTGCGCTCGAGCAGCAACCCGGCTTTCCGTAACCTGCCGACCGGCGGCGGGTACGGAGGCTACGCAGGCTTCGGCCAGCCAGAACAGGCTGGCTACCAGCAGGCCCCGCCGCCGCTGACCAGCGAGCGGCCGATGACGATCGACGACGTCGTTACCAAGACGGGCATCACGCTCGCCGTGGTGGCCGCGACCGCCGTCGTCACCTACCTCATGCAGGCGTGGTTCCTGCTGTTCCCGGCCGCGATCATCGGCCTCGTGCTCGCGCTGATCATCACGTTCAAGCGCATGCCGAGCCCGCCGCTGGTCATCGCCTACGCGGCCGTCGAGGGCATCTTCCTCGGCGCGTTCAGCGGCATCATCGGCAACATGATCGACGGCATGACCAACAAGCCCGGACAGGGCGTGGTGGTCATCGGTCAGGCGATCATCGGCACGATCGGTGTCTTCGCCGGCATGCTCGTCGTCTACAAGACGGGCGCCGTCCGCGTCACGCCGAAGTTCACCAAGTGGATCGTCGGCGCGCTCATCGGCGTCGGTGTCCTCATGCTCTTCAACCTGATCATGAGCTTCTTCACCGACGGCGGCCTCGGCCTGCGCAACGGTGGTCCGCTCGCGATCATCTTCAGCCTCGTCTGCATCGGCCTCGCGGCGTTCAGCTTCCTGATCGACTTCGACGCCGCCGACCAGGCGATCCGCGCCGGCGTGCCGGCCAAGTTCGCGTGGCAGATCGCGTTCGGTCTCACGGTCACCCTGGTGTGGCTGTACACCGAGATCCTGCGCCTGCTGTCGTACTTCAACTCGGACTGACGCTTCGGGTGTGCTGGAGGGGCGTTCCGCTGCGGCGGGGCGCCCCTTCGGCGTTCGGCGGGGACGAGGCCCGCCGAACCTCGTGACGCCGCCGTGATCGGCATGATCCGAGGACGGTTCCGCTCTGCTGCGACCGCCTGTGGCCGAGCTTGTCGAGGAACTGACTGAGATGTTCCGAATCGACGGTGAGCGGGTGGTGTGCCGTCGATCCGGTCGCCCTTGCGGACCAAGGAGGCGCGAATCGCCCTCTACCGTCATCGCACGAACAACGCGCACAACTGAGGGGGAATGCGTGGACACCGCATATCGGCTTGTCCTGGAACCACCGTCGCTCGACGACTACCAGCGCCTGCGCAAAGAATCAGGACTGAGCGAACGCCCTCGCGAAGAAGCCGAAAAGGGCCTCACCGGCGCATGGGCCAGCGCAAGTGTCATTCACGTGGAATCAGGCGAAACCGCGGGCATGGGCCGCGTGGTCGGTGACGGAGGCACGTACTTCGTCGTCATCGACATGGCGGTGCTGCCCGAGCACCAGCGCAAAGGCCTGGGTGACGCGATCCTGACCGCGCTGCTCGCGAAGATCCACGAGACAGCACCAGGCGCGCTCGTGAGCCTGCTCGCCGACCCGCCCGGCCGTCGTCTCTACGCACGACACGGCTTCGTGGAGAGCGCACCGGACTCAGTCGGGATGTGGCGGCGCTAGACCCGCCAGCGCACGTCCGGCAGGTCGCTGCCCACCTTGATCAGGCAGTCGGTGCACAACGCACCGGCCTGGGCGCGCGAGACGCGTTCGTCGGGAACCGAATGTTCGCACACGGCCTCGTAAAAGCTGCGCGACCCATCGGCTTGATCGAGAGAGAAAGCGTGGCATTGCAGGTCGTATTCGCTTTGCCACCACACGTACGGCATGTCCGGCCCCTCCTTGCTCATCGGTAGGGACGGACTTCCCCTCGCCTGATGACGCCATTGAGCGATGTTTGTCTCATCGGCGGAAAGGGGGCAGGCAAGTAGCTCCGTTCGGGTGAAGCGGAGCTACTTGCAGGCGTCAATTTGCAGATCTTGACGAATGGTCAGCTCAGGCGCTCGATGACCATCGCCATGCCCTGGCCGCCGCCGACGCACATGGTCTCGAGACCGAACTGCTTGTCGTGGAACTGCAGCGAGTTGATCAGGGTCGTGGTGATGCGGGCACCGGTCATGCCGAACGGGTGGCCGACGGCGATGGCGCCACCGTTGACGTTCAGGCGGTCCAGGTCGATGCCGAGGTCCTGGTAGGACGGGATGACCTGGGCGGCGAACGCCTCGTTGATCTCCACGAGGTCGATGTCGGAGACCGACAGGCCCGCGAGCGCCAGCGCGCGCTTCGAGGCCTCGACCGGGCCGAGGCCCATGATCTCCGGCGACAGGCCCGAGACGCCGGTCGACACGATGCGGGCGAGCGGAGTGAGGCCGAGTTCGCGGGCCTTCGTGTCGGACATGATCACGAGGGCCGCGGCGCCGTCGTTGAGAGGGCAGCAGTTGCCCGCGTTGATCCGGCCGTTCGGGCGGAAGACCGGCTTCAGCTGGGAGACGGCCTCGTAGGTGACGCCGGCGCGCGGGCCGTCGTCGGCGGAGACCACGGTGCCGTCGGGCAGTTCGACCGGCGTGATCTCGCGGGCCCAGAAGCCGTCCGCGATGGCCTTCTCGGCGAGGTTCTGCGAGCGGACGCCGAACTCGTCCATCTCCTGGCGCGAGATCCCCTTGAGCAGAGCCAGGTTCTCGGCGGTCTCGCCCATGGGGATGTAGACGTCCGGGACGACGTCCAGCGTGCGCGGGTCGACCCACTCCTCGGCGCCGGCGGCCTTCGTGGCGGCGGTGCGCGCCTCGGCCTCGGCGAACAGCGGGTTGTGCGTGTCGGGCCACGAGTCGGAGCTGCCCTTGGCGAACCGCGACACGGTCTCGACACCGGCCGAGATGAACACGTCGCCCTCGCCCGCCTTGATGGCGTGCAGGGCCATGCGGGTGGTCTGCAGCGACGAGGCGCAGTACCGGGTGACGGTCGTGCCGGGCAGGTTGTCGTAGCCCAGCAGCACGGACACGACGCGCGCCATGTTGAAGCCCTGCTCGCCGCCGGGGAGGCCGCAGCCGAGCATCAGGTCGTCGATCTGCGCGGGGTCGAGCTGCGGCACCTTGTCCAGTGCCGCGCGGATCATCCGTGCCACCAGGTCGTCGGGACGGACGTCCTTCAGCGAGCCCTTGCCCGCGCGGCCGATGGGGGAGCGGGCAGCGGAGACGATCACGGCCTCAGGCATCACGGAACTCCTCGTTGAGAGTCAAAGTCGCCGTCGAGCCTAGTTAACGGCCGCTCACCCCGGCCAGCGCGAGTGACGAGCATTCCGAAACTCACACGTGCCGCTTCTGCAGCCACGCCGGCACGCGTGACGGCCGCATCGCCAGCGCCGCCGCGGACCGGATCGGCGTGCTCGGCCCGGTCCACCCCGCCCACAGGCCGGCGACCTGGCACAACGGCGCCAGCAGCACGCCCGCAGCCGCCTCGTAGCCCGCCGCACTGGGGTGGAACCGGTCCGAGCTGAACATGTCGGTGTGCCGCGCCATGAACTCCGGCGCCAGCAGGTTCCCCAGCGACACCGGAACACCACCCGCCCGGCGCACGGCGACCGTCTGCGCGGCCGCGAGACGCACGCTGTAGCGGTGCCCGATCGCCCGCAACGGCTGCGCGATCGGCCGCACGGTCCCGAGGTCCGGGCACGTGCCGACGACCACGCCGCACCCGACCGCGCGCAGCCTGCGCACCTGCTCGGCCAGCAGTCGCGCCGACTCGCCGGTCCCCATCCGCGACGTCACGTCGTTCGCGCCGATGATGATCAACGCGACCTGCGGCGCGTCCCGCACGGCCGCGTCGACCTGCGGCACCAGGTCACGCGTGGTCGACCCGCTCACGGCGTACGTCGACAGGCGCACCGGCCGCCCCGCCTCCTCCGCCAGCGCCTCCGCCAGCAACACGCCCGGCATCTGCGAGGGATGGGTCACACCGACCCCCACCGCCATCGAGTCGCCGAGCACCGCCAGCCGCACCGGGTCGCCGCCGTCGTCGAGGTACACGCCGTCCGGCGCCGGCCACAGGTGCTCCAGCACGCCGATGGCCACCCGAGCACGTCTTCCCTGCTCCGTCAGCAGGCCGACCAGCGCACCGGACAGCCCTCCGAGCGTCGCGGCGGTCATCGCCACCGCGCGCAGCGTTCTCAGCCCGATCATCCGCGCCACCTCCTTCCCCGGAATCGTCGGCCGCGCTGTTCGAATCAACCTCCGCAGCCACTAGAGCTACGCTTCGTCCCGCTATCTCGGAGAGTGGGAGCAGGGGAGTAGATACCGGTGGAGTACGTCGAACACGTCGTCGATCTGGTCGGCAACACGCCGCTGGTCAAGCTCAACTCGCTGACGACGGGCATCAAGGCCACGGTGCTGGCGAAGGTCGAGTACCTGAACCCCGGCGGCAGCGTGAAGGACCGCATCGCGCTGCGCATGGTCGAGGCGGCCGAGCGCTCCGGTGAGCTCAAGCCCGGCGGCACGATCGTCGAGCCCACGTCCGGCAACACCGGCGTCGGACTCGCCCTCGTCGCCCAGCGCAAGGGCTACAAGTGCGTGTTCGTCTGCCCGGACAAGGTCAGCGAGGACAAGCGCAACGTCCTCAAGGCCTACGGCGCCGAGGTCGTGGTGTGCCCGACCGCCGTCGCGCCCGAGCACCCGGACTCCTACTACAACGTCTCCGACCGGCTGGTCCGCGAGATCCCCGGCGCGTGGAAGCCCGACCAGTACTCCAACCCGGAGAACCCGGCGAGCCACTACCACCAGACCGGCCCCGAGATCTGGCGCCAGACCGAAGGCAGGATCACGCACTTCGTCGCCGGCGTCGGCACCGGCGGCACGATCTCCGGCACCGGCCGCTACCTCAAGGAGATCTCGAACGGCGCCGTGACGGTCGTCGGCGCCGACCCGGAGGGCTCCGTCTACTCCGGCGGCACCGGCCGCCCGTACCTCGTCGAGGGCGTCGGCGAGGACTTCTGGCCCGAGGCCTACGACAAGACCGTCGCCGACCAGATCGTCGAGGTCTCCGACGCCGACTCGTTCGACATCACCCGCCGCCTCGCCCGCGAGGAGGGCCTGCTCGTCGGCGGCTCCTGCGGCATGGCCGCCGCCGCGGCGCTGCGCATCGCCCGCGACCTGCCCGAGGACGCCGTCGTCGTCGTGATCCTCCCCGACGGCGGCCGCGGCTACCTGTCCAAGGTCTTCAACGACCGCTGGATGGCCTCCTACGGCTTCCTGCCGCCCGACTCGACCGGCGCCACCGTCGGCGACGTGCTGCGCCGCAAGGGCGGCATGCTCCCCGACCTCGTGCACGCCCACCCCAACGAGACCGTCGGTGACGCCGTCGCGATCCTGCGCGAGTTCGGCGTCTCGCAGATGCCCGTCGTCAACGCCGAACCGCCGGTCATGGCCGCCGAGGTCGCGGGCGCGGTCAACGAGCGCGACCTGCTCGACGCGCTGTTCACCGGCAAGGCGCAGCTGTCGGACCGCCTCGACAAGCACATGTCGCCGCCGCTGCCGACCCTCGGCGCCGGCGAGCCCGTCGGCATCGCCATGAACGCTCTGTCACACGCCGACGCGGCCCTCGTGCTCGAGGACGGCAAGCCCGCCGGCGTCGTCACGCGGCAGGACATTCTGGGCTTCTTGGCTGGTCGCTGAGCGTGGAACCCCGTGCGTCCGATAGCGTGACGCCCGATCAACACCAGTCTCACTCGTACACGGCCCAGCCAAGGGGGTTGGAAACCGGATGAACGCTCCGCAGCCGCCAGGAAATCCGTTCGGCGGTCAGCCGCAGGAGCCCAACGCGGACGCAACGCAGATCGTCCCGGGAGGTGGCCAGCCGTCAGCGGCGAACCCCAACCCGGACGCGACGCAGGTCGTCTCGCCGGGACAGGCTCCTGCCGCACCGCAGCAGAACGCGGACGCCACCCAGGTCGTCAGCCCCGGGCAGACGCCGCCCTCCTCGGGTGGCTTCCCCGCGCAGGGCCCCGGCTCCGGCGGGTTCCCCGCCCAGCAGCCGCCGCCTCCGTACGGCGCACCGCCGCAGCAGCCGCCGGCCTACGGCGCGCCGCAGCAGCAGCCGTACGGCGCACCGCAGTCGAACCCGTACGGCCAGCCGGCCGCGGGTGCGTACGGTCAGCCGCAGCAGCCCTACGGCGCGCCGCAGTCGAACCCGTACGGCCAGCCGGCCGCGGGTGCGTACGGCCAGCCCGGCGGCTACGGCCAGCCCGCCTACGGCGGTGCCCCGCAGCCTCCCACCGGCTACGCCGAGTGGGGTTCGCGCGCGGTCGCCGGCCTGATCGACTACGCCGCCCCCGGCCTCGTCGCCGGCCTGATCATCGGCCTCGTCGCCGGGATCGGCGCGAGCACGGGTGACCCGTCCTCGGCGGGCCTGTTCGTGCTGATCGCCTACGTCGTCGGCTACGGCGGCCTGTTCGGCTTCTTCATCTGGAACACGGTCCTCAAGGGCGGTTCCACGGGGCAGTCGATCGGCAAGAAGGTCGCGAAGATCAAGGTCATCAAGGAGGACACGCAGCAGCCGCCCGGCGGTGGCGTCGCGTTCCTCCGCCTGCTCCTGAACTACGCCTTCGGCCTGCTCTGCGGCATCGGTGCGCTGATCAACTACCTCGCGCCGTTGTGGAACCAGCCGAAGAAGGAGACCTACTCCGACAAGATCTGCGGCACGGTCGTCATCAACTGGCCGGGAACCGCGGCCTACGGCGGCGGTTACCCGCAGCAACCCGGCACCGGCGGTTACCCGCAGCAGCCGAACACCGGCGGCTACCCGCAGCAGCCCCAGCAGGGCGGCTACGGCCAGCCCCCGCAGCAGGGCTACGGCGGTCAGCAGCAGGGCTGGTAGAGCCAACGGCGCAGCCCCCGGTCACCTCCACTTGGGTTCAAGTGGTCGTTGCAACACCTGAGTTGAGGGGTTGCGGTGGACTTCGAGATCCGGAGCGATCGGGGGCCGCAGGGCCGGAAGAAGCTGGTACGTGAGCGGGAGCTTTACCTTTCCCTGATGGATCAGGGGATGAGCAACACTCAGGCGTGCCGGGTCGTGGGGGTCAACGAGCGGACCGGGCGTGAGTGGCGTCGAGGACGGCCGGAAGGCCGTGTGAAGAGGTCTCGTCCACCAGCGCGCAAGACGGTGCGGGTGGACGGGACCTCGTCTCGTTTCCTGACCGAGGACGAGCGGATCGTGATCGCGGATCTGCGGCGGGCCAGGGTGACGGTGCGGGCGATCGCGGTCGAGCTGGGCCGGCCGCCCTCGACGATCAGCCGGGAACTCAAACGCAACTCTCACCAGGTCAGTGGCGATTATCGGCCGCATGCCGCGCAGTCTCGTGCGGATGCGCGACGGGCTCGTCCGAAGGGCGGGAAACTGGCCGCTTGCCCGGAGTTGCGCGAGGTCGTTCAGGGGTGGCTGGGGCTGGAATGGAGCCCGGAGCAGATCAGCCGTAGCCTGCGGCGGGAGTTTCCCGACCGGCCGGAGATGCGGGTGTCGCACGAGACCATCTATCAAGCCCTCTACGTCCAAGGCCGCGGTGAGTTGCGGCGCGAGCTGACACGGGCGTTGCGCACCGGCCGCACCTATCGCAAGCCCCAGACCAGGTCCGATCAGCGTGCTTCCCGGTTCATCGCGCCGATGGTGATGATCAGTGACCGTCCCGCCGAAGCCGAGGACCGGGCCGTCCCTGGACACTGGGAAGGCGATCTGATCATCGGCAAGGACCAGAAATCCCAGATCGGTACCCTGGTTGAACGCGCGACTCGCTACGTGATGCTCGTGCACCTGCCCGGCGACCGGACCGCCGAGACCGTCCGTGACGCCCTGGCCGCCACCATCGCCACCCTGCCCGCCGAGCTGAAACGCTCCCTGACCTGGGACCAGGGCACGGAAATGGCTCTGCACCACCAGTTCAGCACCGCCGCGGGCCTGCCGGTCTACTTCTGCGACCCGCACTCACCCTGGCAACGCGGCAGCAACGAGAACACCAACGGCCTGCTGCGCCAGTACTTCCCCAAAGGCACCGACCTCTCGGTCCACAGCGCCGAACACCTCAACATGATCGCCGCACGACTCAACGGCCGCCCACGCAAAACGCTCGGCTGGGACAACCCAGCCGAGCGTCTCGTTAAGCTCCTGACCGAAGCCAGTTAGCCATCTGTGTTGCAACGACCCCTTGAAAGCACCCCAGGTGGCCGGGGGCTCCGTCTTTTCCGGGGTGTTCACGACGTGGACTGCGGCCGTCGACCGCCAGACGGGTGAGTACCCTTCGGACATGAGCACGCCATACGGCTTCGCCACCAGGGCGATTCACGCCGGTCAGGACCCGGACCCGACGACGGGCGCGGTGAACGTCCCCATCTACGCGACCTCCACGTACGCCCAGGACGGCGTGGGCGGCCTGCGGGAGGGCTTCGAGTACTCGAGGACCGGCAACCCGACCCGCCGCGCGCTGGAGACCTGCCTCGCGTCGCTCGAACGCGGCCGCTACGGCCGTGCGTTCTCCTCCGGCATGGGCGCCACCGACGCCGCGCTGCGCACGTTCCTCAAGCCCGGCGACCACATCGTCATCCCGAACGACGCCTACGGCGGCACGTTCCGCCTGATCGACAAGGTCTTCTCGCAGTGGGGCGTCACCCACTCCCCGGCCCCCGTCTCGGACGTCGACGCGATCCGCGCGGCCATCCGCCCCGAGACCAAGCTGGTGTGGATCGAGACCCCCACCAACCCGCTGCTGAACATCGGCGACATCGCGGCCATCGCCTCCGTCGCCCACGGCGCCGGCGCCAAGCTGGTCGTCGACAACACGTTCGCCTCACCCGCCCTGCAGACCCCGCTGGAGCTCGGCGCCGACGTCGTCCTGCACTCGACGACCAAGTACGTCGGCGGCCACTCCGACGTCGTCGGGGGCGCGCTGATCACCTCCGACGAGGAGATCGACGCCGCGTTCGGGTTCCTGCAGAACGGCGCGGGCGCGGTGCCCGGCCCGTTCGACGCGTACCTGACGCTGCGCGGCATCAAGACGCTGCAGCTGCGCATGGAGAAGCACTCGGACAACGCCGAGCTGGTCGCCGAGGCCCTGACCCGGCACCCGCGGGTCAAGAAGGTCATCTACCCCGGCCTGGAGTCGCACCCCGGCCACGTCGTCGCGGCGAAGCAGATGAGCCGCTTCGGCGGCATGGTGTCGTTCATCGTCGACGGTGGCGAGGCCGCGGCGCTGGAGGTCTGCGCCCGGACGAAGCTGTTCACGCTGGCCGAGTCGCTGGGCGGCGTCGAGTCGTTGATCGAGCACCCCGGGAAGATGACGCACGCGTCCACCTCCGGGTCTCTGCTCGAGGTGCCCGCGGATCTCGTGCGCGTGTCGGTGGGCATCGAGTCCGGGGACGACCTGGTGGCCGACCTGCTCGAGGCGCTGGGCTGAGCACTCCCCGCAACGCGAAAGGCCCCCTCCCGGCTGGGAGGGGGCCTTCCTGCGTCTCACGGCTTCTTCGAGCCGAACCTGTCCACGTTCTCGGCCTCGGCCGTCGGTGCCGCCGGTAGCTCGGCGCCGTTCACACAGCCGCCGACGAACTGGAGCGTGTCGCCGGTGCGGACGAAGCGGCCGGCCTCGTCACAACCCGCGTGCGCCACGGTCAGGAACGCCGCGCCGGTCAGTGCCACAGCCGTGGTCACGGCTCCTACCAGCGGAACTACCGCGGCCACGCGTCGCGCGAATGCCATGCCACCTCCACCCGATGTGAGTCCCCCGTAAGGCAGCCTACCGGGGGATCGGCACCAGTGGCGTCACTAGAGGTTGCCGCGCCGCTCCTGCTCGCGTTCGATCGCCTCGAAGAGGGCCTTGAAGTTGCCCTTGCCGAAGCCGAGGGAGCCGTGGCGCTCGATCAGTTCGTAGAAGACGGTCGGGCGGTCGCCGATCGGCTTCGTGAAGATCTGCAGCAGGTAGCCGTCCTCGTCGCGGTCGACGAGGATGCGGTGCTCCTTCAGCGTCTCGATCGGGACGCGGACCTCGCCGATGCGGGCACGCAGCTCCGGGTCGTCGTAGTAGGAGTCCGGGGTCTCCAGGAACTCGACGCCCGCGTCGCGCATGGCGGTGACGGTCTTGATGATGTCGTTCGTGGCCAGCGCGATGTGCTGGACGCCCGCGCCCTCGTAGAACTCGAGGTACTCGTCGATCTGCGACTTCTTCTTCGCGATCGCCGGCTCGTTCAGCGGGAACTTGACGCGGTGGTTGCCGTTGGAGACGACCTTCGACATGAGCGCCGAGTAGTCCGTGGCGATGTCGTCGCCGATGAACTCCGCCATGTTCACGAAGCCCATGACGCGGTTGTACCACTCGACCCAGTAGTCCATCTTGCCGAGCTCGACGTTGCCGACGCAGTGGTCGACGGCCTGGAACAGGCGCTTCGGGGCGCCTTCCGGACGCTTCACGGACGAGCTGCGCGCGACGTAACCGGGCAGGTAGGGGCCGGTGTACTTGGAGCGGTCGACGAGCGTGTGGCGGGTCTCGCCGTACGTCGCGATCGCGGCCAGGCGCACGGTGCCGTGCTCGTCGGACACGTCGTGCGGCTCTTCGAGGACGGTCGCGCCCTGCTCGCGGGCGTGCTTGATGCACTGGTCGACGTCGCCGACCTCGAGCGCGAGGTCCACGACGCCGTCGCCGTGGCGGCGGTGGTGGTCGAGGAGGTCGGAGTTCGGGGTGACGCCGCCGTGGATCACGAAGCGGGCCGAACCCGACTTCAGCACGAACGACTTGTGGGTGCGCTGGCCGGTCTCGGGGCCCGCGTAGGCCACGAGCTCCATGCCGAACGCCACCTGGTAGAGCCACGCGGTCTGCGTGGCGTTGCCCGCGACGAACACCACGGCGTCCATGGCGCGCACAGGAAAGGGGTCCTTGGTCGCGTCGTAGTCGACCAACCCCACGAGCTGGCGGAGCTGGTCGTAGCTCACGTCGTCAAGCTGCTGCGTCATGCCCATCAGCATGATTCGACCTAGCAGGGTGAGCAACAGTCAGCGATTTCTCAGGACAATTTGTATAGTGATCTATGCCTTCGGATCAACAGAGTGAGCACTCTGACCAGGTCGTGGACGAGTTGGACGCCAGGCTGCTCCTGCTCTTGACAGACGAACCCCGCCTGGGCGTCCTCGAATGCTCGCGCCGGCTCGGGGTCGCGCGGGGAACCGTGCAGGCCAGGCTCGACCGGCTCGTCGAACGCGGCGTGCTCACCGGGTTCCCGCCGGCGCTCGACCTCGGCGCGATGGGGTTCGGGCTCACGGCGTTCGCGGTCGTCGAGATCGCGCAGGGACGACGGGCCGAGGTGTGCGACGGTCTCGCCGCGATCCCCGAGGTGTGCGAGGTGCACGCGACGACCGGCCAGGGCGACCTGTTCGTGCGCGTGGTCGCGCGGTCGAACTCCGACCTGCAGCGCGTGGTCGATCACATCGTTGACGTTCCTCACGTCCGGAGGCTCTCGACATCGATCGCCCTGTCGACACCCGTGCCCCCGCGCGTGCGGCCCCTCCTGGAACGCGTGAAGGGCCGGCCACCGAAGTGACCGGCCCTTCGCACGTCGTGTGGCGTGACTACGCCTGGTAAGGAACCGCGGAGATGAGCGTGACCTTCTGGAGCTTGCCGTTGGGCAGCTCGTACTCGACGGTCTCGCCGTCCTTCGCGCCGTTCAGGGCCTTGCCCAGCGGCGAAACCGGCGAGTAGACCTCCATCTCGCCGTGCGCGCCCTCTTCGCGGGTCGCGAGCAGGAAGGTCTCGGTCTCGTCGTCACCCTCGTAGCGGATGGTGAGCACCGTGCCCGGTGCCGCGACACCCTTCGTGGTGGGAGCCTCGCCGACCTTCGCGGCCTGGAGCAGCTCGTGCAGCTGGCGGATGCGCGCCTCCTGCTTGCCCTGCTCCTCGCGAGCCGCGTGGTAGCCGCCGTTCTCGCGGAGGTCGCCCTCTTCGCGACGAGCGTTGATCTCGGCAGCCATGACCGGGCGGTACGCGATCAGTTCGTCCAGCTCAGCCTTGAGCCGGTCGTAGGCCTCCTGGGTCAGCCAGGTCACCTGGGTGTCGCTCACGGTCACCAACTCCTCGTCTTGCTCTGGTGCACACGTGTGCCCCAGATAGTTCCCGGGCCGTGGCCCGGAACGGAAAAACACGGCCCGCGCCGGGGCCGTGCTTGAGCTGTAATAGTAACACGGAGACAACGTTCAGCGACGGCGATTTGTTCCGCATCTCGCCGTTTAAACCGCAGATCACCCGCTTGGCCGCTAGCTCGTGGACAAGTAGGCGGGAACCTGGTAGGAGCACCCGAACACTTCGCCGGTGACCGGCGGCTTCGAGGTGCGGAGAACAGTTGTCTCGACGACGACGTCATTTCCCGGCGGCACCAGAACTTCACGCCGACCTGCTTCGTCCCCGTCCTGTGATCGGGCCCGAATGATGCAGACGGCGGCGCGCTCCGGTTGATCGCGGGAAACCTCGAAACTGACCTTCACCTGGTCGTCGCCGAGGATGGTGAACGCGGTCTGCTTCGCCTCGATCGGCTTTGTGCCGAGATTTCGGTAACCGACGAAGGCGATGACGGCACCCACCGCGACAGCTACAGCGAGTAACGCCCACCGCGCCCACTTGCTCAGCGGCTTGCGGTTCTGCTTGCTGTAGCGCCCCTCGGGGAGCACGCGCTGTGCCACTACTCCGCGCCCTCCTCGGCCTCTGGGGAACAATGGTGCCCGACGTTCAGTTGATGAGTGTCGCAGGACCGTTGACACAGGAGGACCACGGGGGTCATGGCCGACAAGCTGCGCCTTATGGCAGTGCACGCACATCCCGACGACGAGTCGAGCAAGGGCGCGGCCTCGATGGCTCGCTACATCGCGGAAGGACACGACGTGATGGTCGTGACCTGCACCGACGGTGGCGCGGGCAGCATCCTCAACCCGGCGATGGACAAGCCGGACGTGCTCGAGAACATCATCGAGGTCCGCCGCCAGGAAATGGCCACCGCGGCCAAGATCCTCGGCATCCAGCACCGCTGGCTGGGCTTCAAGGACTCGGGCCTGCCCGAGGGCGACCCGCTGCCGCCACTGCCCGAGGGCTGCTTCGCCCTCGTGCCGCTGGAGGAGTCGGTGCCGTCCCTGGTGGAGGCCATCCGCGACTTCCGCCCGCACGTAGTCGTCACCTACGACGAGAACGGCGGCTACCCGCACCCGGACCACATCCGCACGCACGAGATCTCGATGGCGGCCCTCGACGCCGCCGCCGACGCCTCCTACAAGCCGGAACTCGGCGAGGCCTGGGAAACGCAGAAGGTCTACTACGGCCACGGCTTCTCCCGCGCCAAGATCCTCGCGTTCCACGAGGCCATGGAGGCCCGCGGCATGGAGTCGCCGTACGCCGAGTGGCTCGCGAACTGGAACAGCGACCGCCCGGACGTCATGGAGCGCGTCACCACCCAGGTCGAGTGCGCCGACTACTTCGACGTCCGCGACGAGGCCCTCAAGGCCCACGCCACCCAGATCGACCCGACCAGCCGCTGGTTCGCCATCCCGATGGACCTGCAGCGCGAGATCTGGCCGACCGAGGAGTACGAGCTCGTCCGCTCCCAGGTCGACTCGACGCTGCCGGAGAACGACCTGTTCGCCGGAGTTAAGGTCTAGGGGTGCTCTCCCCAGACTTCTCCCTCGGCAGCACGGTGGCGCTCGTCGCCGTGCAGCCGTCGAACCCGAACGAGAACGACAAGGGCGGCCAGGGCGAGGACTTCGGCAAGTCCTCCCCGGTCGGCCTCGTCCTGCTGATCGTCTTCTTCATCGCGGTGTTCTTCCTCGTGAAGTCGATGAACAAGCACATCAAGGGGCTGCCGGCGTCTTTCGACGAGCCGGCGGAAGCTCCCAAGGAAGCGCCGGCCTCCGACGCGCCCAAGAAGGACTAGTTCGGTCGGGCTTCTTGGTCGCCTGCCGGGGTCCGTGGTTGGCATGATCGCGAGTTGTCCACAGGCTGTGGTGGGTTTGACCTGCGGTGATGCTTCGGACTGTTAGCCTGTGGATACGCGGGAACCTCGGACGCGCTTCGCTCGTTCCGCAAGGTGAGGAAGCGCGGGGGCGGGCGGCTCGGAAGGGTTTCGGGCGAGGTCGGCTCGGCTTTCGGGCAAGGTCGGTCCGGACCAGCTCAGCCCGGACCAGCTCAGCCCGTGCCCGCACCGCACCGGCCCGCGCCCGCCCGTTGGCACAGCGCCCGTTGGCACAGCGCGGCCCGGCACGGCCCGCACCGACGCGTGTCACCCGCGTCAGCTCGCGTCACCCCATCCGGAGCCCCACGACGAAGTCGTGGACCTCCTCGAACGCCACCGGCTCCAAAGGCAGGTCGCTGCCCTCCCGGGCCAGCCGCAACTCCTCGTGCCAGTGCGCGAGGTCCGCCTCCAGCCGCTCGGGCCCGGGCCGTCCCGGAACCCCGGCCAGCCCCCGGTGCTCGCCGAGGACCTTCGCCTCGATCAGCTCGGGCAGGTACGCGGGTCCGTCGAGCCGGTCCAGCAGCGTCGGCAGGTGCGCGACCACCTCGCCGGTGCGCAGCAGGTGCACGCCGGTCAGCAGCGCGCGGAACGTGTACAGCAGCGGTTTGATCTCGCCGGTCTTCTCGAACAGCCGCCACTGCGTCACGGCGAACCCGCGGTAGTGGTGCCCGTGCCGCGAGGTCAGGCACCCAAAGGCGAGCGCGGACAGCTTCGCGTGCGCCTCCGTCGTGTGCACGACCAGCGGGGAGAGCAGTTGCTCCAGCACGTAGCCGTTGGGGCGGACCAGGAGCCGGCAGAACTTCTGCACGTCGTGCGTGACGAGGTCGATCTCGACGCCGTCGCGCACCCACATGCGTTCCTTGGTCTCCGGGCCGTGCCGCAGTCCCAGCACCTCGGCCGGCGGCAGCACGTGCACGCCGCGCAGGTCCACGTCCGAGTCGCGCGACGGGAAGCCGTACAGGTGCGCGCCGGAGACCGTCGCGAACAGCAGGTCGTGCGACTGCTCGGCGACCACCGCGCCGAGGTCCGGTACCTCGTAGCTCACAACATCCTCCTGCGCACCGACATCAACCAGTCCTCCACCCGCGCCCGGTCCGGCTCTTCCGGCAGCGGTCCCTCGGCAGCCGAGATCTCGGAACCCAGCCTGTGCGCCCACGCCACGGCGTCGTCCCAGGGCATCGAGCCGTCGCGGATCCCGAGCAGCGCCCGGTCCGCCGCGATGTCGTAGCGGCCGGTGCGCAGCAGGTTCAGGCCCACGAGCCGCAGCCGCACGACGTGCATGAGTTGCTTCGGCTTGAGGTTGCGGCCCGCGCGCGACAGCTGCATCTCCGTCGCGCGCGTGAACGACCGCACGGCGTAGCGGGAGAGGAAGGCGGGCAGCAGGTCCCGCAGTTCCTCCCCCAGCGGCGTGCTGATCTCGACCAACGGGCTCACCAGCGCCTCGAGCACCGTCGGGTTCGACTTCAGGCCCAGCCGGCAGAAGTGCTCGACCTCCCAGCTGAGCTGTTCCGGATCGGGTCCCTCGACCGAGGTCGGGGGTTTGTCGAAGCGCCAGAACGCTTCCGTGGGCGCGACGAACACCCCGCGTCTGTCCACATCGGACTCCGGCGACGCGAGCCCGTAGGCGTGCGAGCCGATCACCACTTCGAGGATCACAGTCGTGGGTCCACCGGTTCCGATTCCAGCGCGAGCACGCCGAAGACGCACTCGTGCACCCGCCACAGCGGTTCGCCGCGCACGAGGCGTTCGAGCGCCTCGATGCCCAGGGCGTACTCGCGCAGGGCGAGTCCGCGCTTGCGGCCCAGCGAACGCTTGCGCAGCCGCGAGAGGTTCTCCGGCGACGTGTAGTCCGGGCCGTAGATGATCCGCAGGTACTCGCGCCCGCGCACCTTCACACCCGGCTGCACCCGCCCGCCGAGGTTCGCCAGCGGCTTGACGACCATCCCCTCGCCCCCCTCCGCGGTCAGCTCCTCCCACCACCGCACGCCCGCTTCCACCTGCGCGGGGTCGTTCACGTCCACCACGAGGTGCCGGGTCTGCTGGAACAGCGGTCCTTCCAGCCGCCCCAAGGTCTCCAGGTGCCACAGGTGCGAGCGGTCGTGGAACGTCCGCCCCTCCGCCGCGAGCAGCTGGAACGGCGCGATCCGCACACCTTCCAGCCCGTCGATCGGCCAGCAGTACCGCTCGTACGCCGAGCGGTACGCGGCCGCGTTCGAGGCGCGAAGAGCGGTGCGCCCCAACAGGTTCGCGACGTCCACACCGCGCGAAGCGGCCGCCTCCAACACGTCGACCGCCACCGGCAACACACCGCCGGCCGCCGCGCCCACCGCCGCGTACTGCTCGCGGATCAGCCCGGAAGCCTTGGCGTTCCAGGGCATCAGCTCGGCGTCGATCAGCAGCCAGTCCGTGCCGAGCTCCGCGAACAACCCGCCGCAGGCCGCACGCACGCGGTCCAGCAGCGCGGTACCCAGCTCGCCGTCGAAGAACGCGCGTCCGGTGCGCGTGTAGATCGCGCCACCGACCTTGCGCACCAGCAACACCGCACGCGAGCCCATGTGCTTCTCCTCGCAGATCACTTGATCCACGCGGCCGGACCGGTACTCCGCGAACGCCTCCTCCGGGTGCTCCAGCACGTCGTCGCGCTGCGAGGTCGCGACGGGCGCCATCGTCGGCGGCAGGTACAGCAGCTCGTGCGGGTCGATCGCGAACCGGCTCATGACCTCCAGCGCCGACGCCGACTGCTCCGCGCGGATCGTCACGGCGCCGATCAGCGACGTGTCGATCCGGCGCAGGCCCGTGACGTCGGTCAGCGCCAGCACGTCCGGCGCTCGCTCGGCGGCCTTCGGCGGGAACGGCGCGTCGTTCTCGTACCAGACCTGGTGCGCCTTCACGGAGACCAGTTCCTTCTCCGGGTAGCGCAACGCGGTCAGCTTCCCGCCGAACACCACACCCGTCTCGAGGCACATGGTGTTGTTGACCCACTCCGCCTCGGGCGTCAGGACGTGCCCGTACAGCACCATCGCCGAGCCGCGGTAGTCGTTCGCCCACGGCAGGCGCACCGGCAGTCCGTGCGCGTCGGTCTCGCCGGTCGTGTCGCCGTACAGCGCGAAACTGCGCACCTTCGCGGACGCACGGCCGTGGTAGCGCTCGGGCAGCCCGGCGTGCGCGACGACGAGGTTCCCGCCGTCCAGCACGTAGTGCGCGACCAGTCCGTCGCAGAACCTCGTCGCCGCCAGACGGAACTCCTCCGGCTCGTGCGCGAACTGCTCCAGCGACTTCTCCAGCCCGTGCCGGACGGTCACCTTGTGGCCGCGCATGGCCCGCACGAACTTCTCCTCGTGGTTCCCGCGCACGCTCAGGGCGTGCCCGGCCGCCACCATGCCCATGACCAGGCGCAGCACACCGGGCGAGTCCGGGCCGCGGTCGACGAGGTCGCCGACGAACACGGCCTTGCGGTCACCCGGCGGCACGGCGTCGACCGCGCGGCCCTCGTCGTCCCGCACGAGGGTGTAGCCGAGCTCGACCAGCAGCTCCTCCAGCTCCGCGCGGCAGCCGTGCACGTCACCGAACACGTCGAACGGCCCGGTCTCGTGCCGGAGGTCGTTGAGCAGCCGCTCGTACACGATCGTCGAGTTGTCCACATCGGACTCGGAGCGCAGCACGTGGACGCGCTTGAACCCCTCCTTGCCGAGGAACTTCAACGACCGCCGCAACGCCGCCCGGTGCCGCTTCACGACGTGCGCGCCGAAGTCGCGGTCGGGGCGCTGCGCGTTGCGCGCCAGGCACACCTCCGTCGGGGTGTCGAGCACGATCGCGACCGGCAGCACGTTCGCCCGCTTCGCGACCTCGACCAGCTGGGCGCGGTCCTGCGGCTGCACGTTGGTCGCGTCGACCACGGTGACCCGCCCGGCCTCCAGCCGCTTGCGCGCCACGAAGTGCAGCGCCTCGAACGCCGCCGCCGAAGCCGACTGGTCGTTTTCGTCGTCGGACACGAGCCCGCGGAAGTAGTCGCTCGACAGCACCTGCGTCGGCAGGAAGTGCTTGCGCGCGAACGTCGACTTGCCCGAACCCGAGGCGCCGACCAGCACCACGAGACACAGGTCGGGGATCTTCAGCTCCATCAGACTTCTTCCCCCAGGCTGAACACGGCCATCTGCGTCGGCGCGCCGCGCTCGGCGTCCTCCGGCCCGATCGGCACGTACCGGACGGTGTATCCGCGGCGTTCCGCGACGCCGTCCGCCCACTTCCGGAACTCCGCCCGGGTCCATTCGAAACGGTGGTCCGCATGGCGCATCTGGCCCTGCGGCAACGTGTCGAACAGCGCGTTGTACTCGACGTTCGGCGTCGTCACCAGCACGGTCGCCGGTCGTGCGACGGTGAACACGGAGTGCTCCAGCGCGGGCAGGCGCGACGGGTCGACGTGCTCGACGACCTCCATCAGCACCGCCGCGTCGAAGCCGGCCAGTTCGGTGTCCGCGTACGTCAAGGCCGACTGCCGCAACGTGATCCGCTCGCGCTGCCGCTCGCCCATGCGGTCGAGGCGCAGCTTGCGCGCGGCCTCCTGCAACGCCTTCGCGGACACGTCGACACCGTGGATCTCGGTGAACTCGGGCTCGTTGACCAAAGCGCGCAACAACGCCCCGCCACCGCACCCGAGGTCGAGCACGCGCTTGGCCCGCGCCTGCTTCAGCGCCTCGACCACGGCCTCCTTGCGCTGTGCCGCAAGGGAGACCTTCGGTTCGGCCAGGGCGTTGTCGAGCTCCTCGGGCTCGACCTCGTCGACGTCCGCGAGCCGTTCCAGGGCGGAGGTGATCAACGGGCGCTTGCGTGCGAGGTAGCGGGTGGTGATCAGCTCCTTGTCCGGGTGCTGCGCCAGCCAGCCGTCCCCGGCCTTGAGCAGCTTGTCGACCTCGTCGGCCGCCACCCAGTAGTGCTTGCCGCCGTCGAGCACGGGCAGCAGCACGTAGAGGTGCTTCAACGCGTCGCTGAGCCTCTGCGTGCCGGTCAGCGTCACGTCGCCGTAGCGCGAGTCGCCGTGCGCGGTGATCGTGACGTCCCAGCCCAGCGGCGTGAACAGGCGCTCCGCGAGCTTGTAAGGCAACGCGGGGACGCGGACGACCAGCGGGATCGGCGTCCGCGCGAGCTCTGGGAAGCTGTCGCTGCGGCCGTTCATGGCGGTGCGGAAGACGCTGCCGAGCGCGACCGTGAGCAAGGACCCGGCCGCGTACGGCCTGTCGTTGACGTATTGGGTGAGCGTGCTGCCGGGACCTCGGACGAGCGCGATGGGGTCGACCTCCAGCAGGAGGGCGACCGTGCATTCCTCGTTCGTCGCCTTCGGGTAGAAGACGTGCGCGACGCCCGAGCTCGTCGTGAACGACTGGGCCCGGTCGGGATGCTTGTGCAGCAGGTGGCCGAGGTCGGTCGCCGGCTGGTGCGTCGTGGTCATGGTGAGCAACACGTGCCTGAGTCTGATCGAGAGTCGCCTGATCCGCAGGCGAATTAGGCTGCCGGTATGGCGAACCGACTCGCGGACGCGACCAGCCCCTACCTGCTGCAGCACGCGGACAACCCGGTCGACTGGTGGCCGTGGTCCGAGGAGGCGTTCGAGGAGGCCCGGCGGCGCAACGTGCCGGTGCTGCTGTCCGTCGGCTACGCGGCCTGCCACTGGTGCCACGTGATGGCGCACGAGTCGTTCGAGGACGCGGAAGTCGCCTCGTACCTCAACGAGAACTTCGTGCCGGTGAAGGTGGATCGCGAGGAACGCCCGGACGTCGACGCCGTGTACATGGAGGTCACGCAGGCCATGACGGGCCACGGCGGGTGGCCGATGACGGTGTTCCTCACGCCGGACGCGCGGCCGTTCCACGCGGGCACCTACTACCCGCCGTCGCCACGGCCGGGCATGCCGTCGTTCACGCAGCTCATCGAGGCCGTGTCGGCGACGTGGACCGCGCGGCCGGACGAGATCCTGGAGTCCGCCTCGGCCGTAGTGGAGGAGATCTCGCGCCACGCGGCTCCGCTGCCACCGTCCGCTGTGGACTCGGACGCGCTGGCGGGCGCCGTGGTGTCGTTGCTGGGCGAGTTCGACCGCCGCAACGGAGGATTCGGTGGCGCGCCGAAGTTCCCGCCGTCGATGGTGCTCGAGTTCCTGCTGCGCCACCACGAACGCACCGGGTCGGTCGAGGCGGTGTCGATGGCCACCTCGACGGCCGACGCGATGGCCGACGGCGGCATGTACGACCAGCTCGGCGGCGGGTTCGCGCGCTACAGCGTCGACGCGTCGTGGGTCGTGCCGCACTTCGAGAAGATGTTGTACGACAACGCTTTGCTGCTGCGCTTCTACACGCACCTGACGCGGGTGACGCGGTCGGAGCGCTACGAACGGGTGGCGCGGGACACGGCGGCGTTCCTGCTGCGGGACCTGCGCACGCCCGAAGGCGGGTTCGCGGCCTCGCTGGACGCGGACACCGACGGCGTCGAGGGCCTGACCTACGTGTGGACGTACGAGGAACTGGGGGAGGCCGCCGCGGCCTTCGGCGTGACCGCCGAGCCGAACTTCGAGGACGGCAGGTCGACGCTGGGGTTCGTGTCGGAACCGGGGGAGCAGGTGCGGGCGTCGTTGCTGGCCAAGCGGGCCCTGCGACCGCAGCCCGGCCGTGACGACAAGGTCATCGCCTCCTGGAACGGCATGGCGATCGCCGCGCTGGCCGAGGCGGGCGCGTTCTTCGGGGAACCGGCGTGGATCGCGGCGGCCGGGGAGGCGGCGTCGTTGCTGGCCTCGGTGCACCTGGTCGAGGGGCGGCTGCTGCGCACCTCCCGCGACGGCGCGGCGGGCCCGTCGTTCGGCGTGCTGGAGGACTACGGTTGCCTCGCCGACGGGCTGCTGGCGTTGCACCAGGTCACCGGCTCGATCCGGTGGCTCGACCTGGCGTGCGGGCTCCTGGACACCGCTCTCGCACGGTTCGCCGTGCCGGACTCTCCAGGCGCCTACTACGACACCGCTGACGACGCCGAAGCGCTCGTACGGCGCCCCGCCGACTCGACCGACAACGCGTCGCCTTCGGGCGCGTCCTCGCTGGCCTCGGCCCTGCTGACGGCGTCCCTGCTGTCCGGCGCCGACCGTTCCTCGCGCTACTACGAAGCGGCTGTGGCCGCCGTGACCCGTGCGGGGCTGCTGGCGGCGCGGGCCCCTCGGTTCGCCGGGCACTGGCTGACGGTCGCCGAAGCGCTGGTCGCGGGACCGTTGCAGGTGGCCGTGGTGGGTGCCGACGACTCGCGCCGTGCGTCGCTGTGGGCGGCGGCGGTGGCTCATGTGCCCGGAGGCGGCGTCGTCGTGGCCGGAGAGCCCGCCTCCGTGCCGTTGCTGGAAGACCGGCCGTTGGTCGACGAGGGCCCGGCGGCTTACGTGTGCCGCGGCTACGTCTGCGACCGGCCGGTCGTCACGGAAGAAGCCCTGGTCACTTCGCTGACGGCGAACGCCTCCTAGCTGATTGCAGGCGTAACGTCGGTAACGACGTAATCATGTAATCAGGGATGGTCGAAATGGGACGTGGATGGCGAGGAAGGGGCGGGTGGCAGCAGGCTGACCTGCCCCCGGCCGACGACGCGGCGGCCTGGTTCGCGGGCAGGCTCCCGGACGGCTGGTTCACGGGCGCGGCGGAGGTGGTCGTCGACCGCGAGGAGATCACGGTCGTCGGCACGCTCCCCGACCTGGAGGGCGAGTTCGACGACGCCTCGCGCGCCGCGGCCGAGTCCGGTCGCATCTCGCGCTGGCGCGAGGAGACCCGCGACGAACGCATCGAGATCGCGCGCCAGGCCGAGCACCGCTACGGCCGCAAGGTCGCGTGGGGCGCGGTGCAGGGCGGCACGCGCGAGCTGTTCACGCACCTGGCCGTGCCGGTCATGACGCGCCTGCGCCAGCCGGAACGCCAGGTGCTCGACACGCTGGTGGCCGCCGGCGTGGCCCGCTCACGGGCAGACGCACTGGCGTGGGCCGTGCGCCTGGTGGGCGAGCACGCCGACTCGTGGCTCGGTGAGCTGCGCGACGCCATGTCGCGTGTGGACGATCTTCGTTCGCAGGGGCCTGATCTGGCCTGAGTCAGAGGGCGGTCGCGGTCGGGAGGGGTTCGCCGGACCTCTCCCGGCTCGCGTCCGGCCGGCTCGTTCCCGTCCTGAGGCCGATGACGCACCCGAGCGCGACCGTGGTGACACCGAGAACCGACACCAGCGTCAGTTCCTGCACGCCCAGCAAGACGGAAGTCGCGAGCCCGGACACCGGCATCAGCCCGATGAGCACGCCCGCGCGGTCGGAGCCCAGGCGGTTCACGGCGAAGTACCAAAGTCCGAAGGCCAGCGCCGTCACCACCACGGCCAGCAGCGCGAGCGCGAAGCCCTGCCGGGGAGTGGGCACCTGCCAGCCGCCGACGAACGTGCCGAGCACCGCGCCGATCACCGTCGCGAGGATGCAGGTCCAAGTGGCCACACCGAGCACACCAAGGCGCCGTACGACACCCACGGCGAACAGCGTGAAACAGACCTCGCCGGCCATCGTGAGCAACGCCAGCACAAGGCCGGGACCGTGCCACGAGCCACCGCCGGACAACAGCACGATGCCTGCCGCCACCACCACGGCACCCACCACGGCAGATGTGGTGCGCTTGCGGGAGAGCAGCGCCAGTGCGACGGGCGAGCCGCCCATGACGGCGGCCACGAAGCCCGGTTCCGCGTACTGCTGAGCGGCGATGAGCAGGGCGTTGAAGCCGAGCATGCCCGTGACGACCACGCCGAGCAGTGGCGGCAGATCACGCCACGACGGCATCGGCAGACGGCGTGCCACCAGCAGCAACACGGCCGCGCCGAGGGCGTAGCGCATGGCCTGACCGGTCAGCACCGGGTAGCCCTCCAGCATCCCCGTGACGGGCACCGACGCTCCGACGATCGTTGCCGCTGTCGCTCCCGCGGCCACCCCGAGTTTCATGCCTCGAAGCCTTGCGCCGAACTGGTCCAGGTTTAAGCTCCACTTCAATGACCACGAACTGGTCCACTTTCCGCGAGCTGCTGCTGCCGGGACACCAGCGGCGCCGAGGCGTGGAGGCCGAACTGCGCCGGGCGATCCGGGACGGGCGGCTCCCGCCCGGCACGCGGCTGCCGTCGAGCCGGGACCTGGCCGCGCAGCTCGACGTGGCGCGCGGCACCGTGACCTCGGCGTACACGCAGCTCGTCGCGGAGGGGTACCTGACCACGCGGCGCGGGTCGGGGACGACGGTCGCGAGCCTCGGCCCCGCCGGGGACAGCGGTGTGCCCGAACCGCCGCCGCGGTGGCGGTACAACCTGCGGCCCGGCCTGCCCGCGCTGGGCGCGTTCCCCCGCGCCGAGTGGGTGGCGGCCCACCGGGCGGCGCTCGCCGAGCTCCCCGACGACGACCTCGCCTACCCCGACCCCGCCGGTTTCGCGGGGCTGCGCAAGGAGGTCGTCGACTACCTGGCGCGGGTGCGGGCGGTCGTCGCGAAGGACGCCGTGATCACCAACGGCTCCGCGGACGGTCTGCAACTCACCGCGAGGGTCCTGGGCGGCAGCATCGCGATCGAGGAGCCGAGCCACTTCGGCGGCGAGAACATGCTGCGCTCGCACGGACTTCACACCGTGCCGATCCCGGTGGACGACAAGGGGATCCGCGTCGACCTTCTGTCCACAACGGACTGCAAGGCGGTGCTGGTCACCGCCGCACACCAGTTCCCGCTGGGCGTGGTGCTGCACCCGGAGCGGAGGCGGGCCCTCGTCGACTGGGCGCGCGAGCGGGACGCGTTGATCATCGAAGACGACTACGACGCCGAGCACCGCTACGACCGGCCGGCGCTGGGGGCGTTGCAGGCGCTCGCACCCGAGCACGTCGTCTACCAGGGCACGACGAGCAAAGTGCTGGCGCCCGCGCTCAGGCTGGGCTGGCTCGTGGTGCCCGAACGCCTGCGCGAGAGCATCGTGCAACGCAAGCAGTACAACGACATGGGCACGGGCACGATCCCTCAAGCCGCGTTCGCACACCTGCTGCGGACAGGCGGCTACGACCGGCATCTGCGCCGTACGCGCGCGCTCTACCGCAAGAGGCGTGACGCGCTGCTGGATGCCGTTGCGGAGCATCTGCCCGCGTGGCAGCCCATCGGTGTCGCGGCCGGGCTGCACGTCGTGCTGCGCATGCCGGACGGGACCGACGACCTCGCGTTGAAGAGCAGTCTTGCGGACCGTGGCGTGAACGTCTGGGCGTTGGCGCAGTACACGCGCACGCCCACATGGCCGGGCCTCGTGGTGGGGTATGCCGCGCTCACCCCCGACCGCCTGCGGGAGGCGGTCAGGGAGATCGCTGCCGCCGCCTAAAGGATGTGCTCGCGGTCGGTGCCCATGATGTGCTCGCGGGGCTCGCTCATGATGTGCTCGCGGTCGGTGCCGGACGCGGCCCCGTTCAGGGCCGTCACGGCGACGGCGGCGAACAGCAGAGCGGCGGCAGCGATCTTGATTGCGTTCACGGTTCGGTAAACCCCCAGGTAGAACGGTTGACCGAGGCAGCCTAACCCGCTCCTCCAGAAATTGTCAGTGCGCGGGTGCACCATGAACACGTGCTCCTATCCGAAGTGGTCGACACGTCAGCCGCCGTGGCGGCGACCCGGTCGCGCCTGGCCAAGGTCAAGGCGCTGTCGGCGTTGCTGCGCTCGGCGACGGCGGATGTGGTGGTCGCGGTCGTGTCGTTCCTCATAGGCACACCGCGGCAGGGTCGCATCGGCACGGGCTGGCGCACCGTCGTCGACCTGGCCGTGCCGCCCACCGCCCACGCCGAGCTGACGATCGCCGAGGTCGACGCCGCGCTCGCCGAGGTGGCCACGACGTCCGGCAAGGGCTCGGCGCAACGCCGGGTCGACCTGCTGACGGCGCTGTTCAAGCGCTCGACAGAAGCGGAGCAGGACTTCTTACGCCGGTTGCTCACCGGCGAGCTCCGCCAGGGCGCCCTGGAGGGCGTGATGCTGGACGCCATCGCCTCCGCCGCGGACGTGCCGGGCGAGGTTGTGCGGCGGGCGTTCATGCTGTCCGGCCGCCTGCCCGAGACGGCGGTCGCGGCGCTGGACGGCGGCGCGACGGCCCTGGAAGCGATCCGGCTGGAGGTCGGCCGCCCCCTGCGCCCCATGCTCGCCTCCCCGGCGGAGTCGCTGGACGAGGCGCTCACCGAACTCGGCAGCTGCGTGGTCGAGCACAAGCTCGACGGCGCCCGCATCCAGGTGCACCGAGCCGGCGACGAGGTCCACGTCTACACGCGCACGCTGCGCGAGATCACCAAGACGGTGCCGGAACTCGTCGAACTGGTCCGCGGCCTGCCGTGCACCTCCGTGGTGCTCGACGGCGAGACACTGGCGCTGACCGACGAGGGCAGACCCCGCCCGTTCCAGGAGACGATGAGCCGCTTCGGCGCGCAGGACGAACGCGAGCTGCTCCTGCACCCGTACTTCTTCGACTGCCTGCACCTCGACGGCCAGGACCTGCTCGACGACCCGCTCCGCGACCGCCTCACCGCCCTGCGCCGGGTGGCGGGCGAACACGTCATCCCCGGCGTCCAGGACCCGACACCGGAGCAGGCGGCGGACGTGGTGACGGCGTCGCTGTCCGCGGGCCACGAGGGCGTGATGGTGAAGTCGCTCGCCTCGCCCTACGCCGCGGGCCGCCGAGGCCGAGCCTGGCAGAAGGTGAAGCCCGTCCACACCCTCGACCTGGTGGTGCTCGGCGTCGAATGGGGCAGCGGCCGCCGCCGCGGCTGGCTGTCGAACCTGCACCTGGGCGCCCGCGACCCGGACGGCGGCCCACCCGTGATGGTCGGCAAGACCTTCAAGGGCCTCACCGACGACCTGCTCAAGTGGCAGACCGAGGCCCTCCAGCAGATCGCCACCGAGCAGAACGACTGGGTGGTGACGGTCCGCCCGGAACTGGTCATCGAGATCGAACTCGACGGCGTCCAGGTCTCGCCGCGCTACCCCGGCGGCGTGGCGCTGCGGTTCGCCCGCGTCGTGCGCTACCGCCCGGACAAGGACCCGTCGGAGGCGACGACGATCGAGGAGGTGAGGGCGCTCCTGCCGACCGCCCAGTCGCAGCAGGAGGCCTGACCGGTCGCCGGCGCGCCCGGGACGTGGCTGGCGCACGTCCGCCTGAGCCGAATCCGGAGGGGCCGACTCGCCCCGCGGCGGGACGAGCGGAGCCCGGACCCGTCTCGGTCCGGGTCCGCCTGCCCACCACGCGACTGCCCGCCGGCCCATCACGAACCGGCCCTGCGGGCTGCCCACCCCACGGCCGGGCCCGTGGCTGCGTGCTTACCGCACGAACGAGCCCTCTGCTGCGTGCTCACCACAAGGCCGAGCCCCTTACTGTGTGCGCACCGCACGCCCAGGCCCGTCGTTGCGTGCTCACCGCACGCCCGGGCTCCTCGTTGCGTGCTCACCGCACGCCCGGGCTCCTCGTTGCGTGCTCACCGCACGCCCGGGCTCCTCGTTGCGTGCTCACCGCACGCCTGGGCTCCTCGTTGCGTGCTCACCGCACGACCCGATCCCGTTGCTGCGTGCGCACCGCACGACCGAGCCCTCGGCTGGCTGCCCACCACACCACCAACCCAGTCGCCTGACCACCACACGGCCATCCGGCCACCCCCGCCATTTGCCCCCACCGACAGCCCCGCGCCTCCCGGCACCGCCTCGAACGGCGCAAATCCGCGTGCGGCCGACCCGCCCACACCACTAGCGTCGCCCGGTGCCCGACGCCTCCGCGCTGCTCAGCGCCTTCGACACCCAAGTCCGCTCCGCCGAGTGGACGTTCCCCGAGCCCGACGCCGTCGTCCACCGCGACGGCCCCGTGTTCCGGGTGACCTGGCCGCAGCGGCGGGGGTTCGTGGCGGGCCCGCCCGACCTGGGCGTCAGCGGCTCCGACCTGGACGACCTCATCGCCCGGCAACGCGACTTCTTCACGGAGCGCGGGCAGAGCGTCGAGTGGAAGACGTGGGGCCACGACACCCCCGCCGACCTGCCCGGACGGCTGGAGGCGGCCGGGTTCGAGTCCGAGGGGCGCGAGACCGTGCTGGTCGGCCTGGCCGAGGAGATGGCGCGGCCGGTCGAGCTCGACGGCATCGTCGTGCGGGAGGCGAGAGGCGTGGCGGACGTGCACCGGCTCGCGCTCACGGCCACGACGGTGTTCGGGCGCGGGCACGACTGGCTGATCGACCGCCTGCTCGAGAAGGCGGACGACCCGAACGTCGTCGCGGTGCTCGCGGAGGCGAACAACCTGATCGTGTCGTCCTCGCGCATCGAGGTCGTGGCGGGCACGGAGTTCGCTGGTCTGTGGGGTGGCGGCACGCTGCCCGAGTGGCGCGGCAAGGGCATCTACCGCGCTCTGGTGGCGTACCGGGCCCGGCTGGCCGTCGAGCGCGGCGTCAAGTACCTGCAGGTCGACGCCACCGAGGACAGCCGGCCGATCCTGGAGCGGCTCGGCTTCGTGCCGGTCACCACGACCACCGGCTACGTCTGGAACCCCCGGTGAACTCGCGCGGGAGCGGCCCGGCGGACCGCGGGCGTTGACGACGAGCGGACGACAAGCGCCGCAAGATCGCGAGTTGTCCACAGGTTGCAGGCGTCCTGACCTGCGGAGACGTCCAGGCCGATAAGCTGTGGACAGACGGGAACCAGAACCGGATTTTCATCGTTCCGCAAGGTGAGGAAGCGCGGGGGGCGGGCGGGCTCAGTGCCCAGATGAGACGCTGCGGGTAGCGTGGAAGCACGTGCGGTTCATCGAAGGGCATCGACCCTCTTACGACCTGACCTACGACGACGTGTTCCTCGTGCCCGGCCGGAGTGCCGTGGAGTCGCGGTTCGGCGTCGACCTCTCCACCTCGGACGGCACCGGGGCCACGATCCCGATCGTCGTCGCGAACATGACGGCGGTGGCCGGGCGCCGGATGGCCGAGACCATCGCGCGGCGCGGCGGGCTCGTCGTCATCCCGCAGGACGTGCCGACCGAGGCCGTCGCGGAGATCATCTCGTGGGTCAAGGAGCGGCACCCCGTGTGGGACACGCCGTTGACGCTCACCACGGGTGACGCGGTCGCGGACGCGTGGAACCTGCTGCACAAGCGGGCGCACGGGGCCGTCGTGGTCGTGGACGACGGCGGGCGGCCGCTCGGGGTCGTCGACGAGGCGGCGCTCACCGGGGTCGACCGGTTCGCGCGGCTCGGCGACGTCATGAACACCGACGTGCTGAAGCTGTCGCTCGACTCGCGGCCGCAGGACGTGTTCGACGAGCTGCACCACAGCGCGCACAAGGTCGCGCTCGGCGTGGACGAGGCGCTTCGGCTGCGGGGCGTGCTGACCGAGCTGACGGCGTTGCGGGCCGAGGTCTACAAGCCGGCCACGGACGACGACGGGAAGCTGCGGGTCGCCGCGGCCGTCGGGGTCAACGGGGACGTGCGGGCCAAGGCCGAGGCGCTGGTCAAGGCCGGGGTGGACGTGCTCGTCGTCGACACCGCGCACGGGCACCAGGAGAAGATGATCGCGGCTCTCAGGGCCGTCAAGGACGCGAACCCCGGTGTGCCGGTGGCGGCCGGCAACGTCGTGACCGCCGAGGGCGTGCGGGACCTGGTCGAGGCCGGCGCGGACATCGTCAAGGTCGGTGTCGGGCCCGGCGCGATGTGCACGACGCGGATGATGACCGGTGTCGGCAGGCCCCAGTTCAGCGCGGTGGCCGAGTGCGCCGCGGAGGCGCGCAGGCTCGGCAAGCACGTGTGGGCCGATGGCGGCGTGCGGCACCCTCGCGACGTGGCTCTGGCCCTCGCCGCCGGTGCCAGCAGCGTCATGGTCGGCAGCTGGTTCGCGGGGACGTACGAGTCTCCAGGCGATCTGCAGCGGGACGAGCGCGGGAACCTCTACAAAGAATCCTTCGGAATGGCGTCGAAGCGTGCCGTGACGGCGCGGACGCGAGGGGACAACGCGTTCGAACGGGCCAAGAAGGGGCTGTTCGAAGAAGGCATCTCGACGTCGAAAATGCGCTTGGACCCGGTGCGTCCGAGCGTGGAGGATCTGCTGGATGCGATAACGTCCGGCGTTCGCTCGGCCTGCACGTATGCCGGTGCGACCTCGCTGGAGGAATTCCACGACAAGTCTGTGCTCGGCATCCAGTCCGCCGCCGGATTCGCGGAAGGAAGGCCGTTGCCAGGGGGATGGTGAGAAAGTGGACGAAGCGGTCTCGGTGAGAGATCTCCGCAAAGTCTATAAAACAGGACAAAAGCCTGCGGTGGACGGACTGAGCTTCGACGTCCGCCGCGGTGAGGTCTTCGGACTGCTCGGGCCCAACGGCGCGGGCAAGACGACCACGGTCGGCGTCCTCACCACGCGCGTCCGCCCCACCTCGGGGCAGGCGCTCGTGGAGGGCGTCGACGTGGTGGCCGACTCGAAGCGCGCGCGGCAGCTGCTCGCCGTCGTGCCGCAGCGCAACAACCTCGACCGCTCGCTCAACGCGCGGCAGAACCTGCTGTTCCACGCGGCCTACCACGGCATCGGGCCGAAGGAACGTCAGCGGCTCGCCGACGACATCATCGAGCGGATGGGCCTCAAGGACCACCAGAACGCGCTCGTCGACACGTTGTCCGGCGGCCAGGCGCAGCGGCTGATGATCGCCCGCGCGCTGATGCACCGGCCCAGGGTCCTGTTCCTCGACGAACCGAGCACCGGACTCGACCCGCAGGCCCGGCTCTTCGTCCACGAACGCGTCGCGGCACTGCACGCGGACGGCGTCACGGTCGTGCTCACCACGCACGACATGGACGAGGCCACCAAGCTGTGCGACCGCGTCGGCATCGTCGACCACGGCAAGCTGCTCACCCTCGACACCCCGGACGAGCTCACCAAGAACCTGCCGGGCAGCAACACGGTCAGCGTCTCGGTGAGCCCGAACGGCCACGACTCCGCCAAGATCACCCAGGTGCTGTCCGAAGTGGACGGAGCACAGCGGGTCGAGGAGGTCGGGAACATGTTCCGCGTCTACACCGACGCCGACACCGCGATCACACTGCCGGCCGTGCTGAACGTCCTGCGGGACCTCGACGTCACGGTCAGCGACGTCGCGATCGGCAAGCCCAGCCTCGAGGACGTCTTCATCCACCTGACCGGGAGGGAGCTCCGGTGAGCCAGCTGACGACGTTCCGGGCGATCCTGTGGCGCGACGTCTTCGTCACGGGCCGCGAACTGCCGAGCTTCCTAGCGCAGGTGATCATCCAGCCGTTCTTCATCCTCTTCATCTTCGCGAAGGTGCTGGGGGACATCGGCTACGTGCAGGACGACTTCGCGCAGGTGTTGTTACCGGGCATCATCGCGATGAACGGGTTCCTGGGCGCGCTGCAGAACACGACGCTGCCACTGGTGCTCGACTTCTCCTGGACGCGCGAGATCGAGGACCGGCTGCTCGCGCCGATCTCCATCCCGCTCGTCGCGGTGGAGAAGATCGTGTTCGGCGCGATCCGCGGCTTCTTCGCGGCCGTGCTGATGGTGCCCGTCGGGTTCGTCATGCTCGACGTCTCCTGGGCGTGGTCGGGGATTCCCGGCGCACTGCTGGTGATCGTCCTCGGCTGTCTCGCGGGCGGCAGCGTCGGCCTGGTCATCGGCACGTCGGTGCCCGCGCGCCGGGTGAACGTGATGTTCGCGGTGATCCTCACGCCGATCCTGTTCACCGGGTCCGCGCAGTTCCCGTGGCGGTCGCTCAGCGACGACCTGTTGTGGTTCAAGGTGGTCTGCGCGCTCAACCCGCTGACGTACGTGAGCGAGGGCATGCGCGCGGAACTGGTGCCGGACGTGCCGCACATCCCGTTGCCGATCGTGCTGCTGGTGCTCGTCGTCGCGATCGCGGGCTTCGGCGGGCTCGGCC
Source organism: Lentzea sp. HUAS12 (assembly GCF_024125735.1). Taxonomy (NCBI): domain Bacteria; kingdom Bacillati; phylum Actinomycetota; class Actinomycetes; order Pseudonocardiales; family Pseudonocardiaceae; genus Lentzea; species Lentzea sp. HUAS12. Next base: position 6,159,753 of record NZ_CP099738.1, on the reverse strand, counting down.
TGCGGGGCTTCATGAAGCGAGCCCTGGACTAGAACCCCACGAGAAAACGGCCCCGCGCAACGAAAGCGCGGGGCCGTTCTCACAACGACACTAGGAGGCGTAGTCCTCCAGCATCTCGGTGACGAGGGCCGCGATCGGCGAACGCTCCGAGCGCGTCAGGGTGACGTGGGCGAAGAGCGGGTGGCCCTTCAGCTTCTCGATCACCGCCGCCACGCCGTCGTGCCGACCGACCCGCAGGTTGTCGCGCTGCGCCACGTCGTGCGTCAGCACCACCCGCGAGTTGCTGCCCAGACGCGACAGCACGGTCAGCAACACGTTGCGCTCCAACGACTGCGCCTCGTCGACGATCACGAAGGAGTCGTGCAGCGAACGGCCGCGGATGTGGGTGAGGGGCAGGACCTCGAGCATTCCGCGGTCCATCACCTCTTCCACGACCGCCTGGCTCACCAGTGCGCCGAGGGTGTCGAACACCGCCTGCGCCCACGGCCCCATCTTCTCGTTCTCACTGCCCGGCAGGTAACCGAGCTCCTGGCCGCCGACCGCGTACAACGGCCGGAAGACCACGACCTTGCGGTGCTGCCTGCGCTCCATCACGGCTTCGAGACCGGCGCACAGCGCCAGTGCCGACTTGCCGGTGCCCGCACGTCCGCCCAGCGAGACGATGCCGACTTCGGAGTCCAGCAGCAGGTCCAGGGCGATCCGCTGTTCCGCGGACCTCCCGTGCAGTCCGAACGCCTCCCGATCTCCGCGCACCAGCCTGATCTGCTTGTCCGCGGTCACCCGGCCCAGAGCGCTCGACGTGCCCGCCAGCAACCGGATTCCGGTGTGGCAGGGCAGTTCGGCGATGTGCTCCAGGTCCTCGTACTGGGTGGGGTCGACGACGCCTTCCTTGAACAGGCCGTCCACGAGGGACTGGGGAACGTCCATGTCGGACATCCCCGTCCAGCCGGACAGGGTGACGTCGTGCGCCCGGTACTCCTCCGCCGGCAGGCCGACCGATCCGGCCTTGACCCGCAGCGGCATGTCCTTCGTCACCAGGGTGACGTTGCGCCCCTCAGCAGCGAGGTTGAGGGAGCAGGCGAGGATTCGGGCGTCGTTGGAGTCCGTTCGGAAACCTGATGGCAACACCTCCTGGTCGGAGTGGTTGAGCTCGACGTGCAAGGTGCCTCCCAGGTCCCCGATGGGAACCGGCGAATCGAGGCGACCATGCCGCAAGCGCAGGTCGTCGAGGAGGCGCAGGGCTTCCCTCGCGAACCAGCCCAGTTCGGGGTGGTGGCGCTTGCCCTCCAGCTCGCTGATCACCACGAGCGGGAGCACGACCTCGTGCTCCGCGAACCGGGTGGGGGCGAGGGGATCGGACAGCAGTACCGACGTGTCCAGCACATATGTCGTGATGGCCGGTGCGGCGGACTTGCGCCGGGAGGAAGAACTGCGCGATGAGCCTGAGGTACGGCTCGCGGGACGTCGTGCGTTCACGGCAACTCCCTCACGAACGCGGCACCCGCGTCCGCTCCTCGCTGGGCCAGGCACCACCCTGATCGGTCGTCTCGCCTTCCGCCGGTGCGGCGTCAGGCAGGTCGACCACGAGGGCCGGGTGCCGGCCCCCTCGCGACGTTTTCTGCCACGATCAGAGCCTCCCTGCGCGGTCCGCAGTGGTCGCGTCCCGCCGCTTTCGAAGTTACCTGTGGAAGTGCCCCAAAGGCACGAAGCCACACAGGTGAATCCGAATTTGTCATCTTCCGGACAACAACCCGAAACGTGACCGCTTCCGTGTTTCAGCTGGTCAGATGGTGTTCTCGTGGGCGTTGCGGGCGAGCCACGACACTCCGTCCCTCACCTGGGATTCGAGTGATTTCGGCGTGAGGGGCTCGTCGAGAAGTCTCAGGTATCGGGAGTCGAGCGATTCGCCGGGCGCCCGGACGTCGAGCCACGCCCGCACGAGACGCACTCCTTCGACGTATGTCGTCGTGTACGCGCGCCACAGCGGATCCGCCAGGAAACGAACCATCTGCCGTGCGCGGCGGTCCGGAACTAGCAGCCACCTGCGCAGATGCGCAACCACGTCATCCTGGTCCGCACCACGATCGTGTAGCAGCAGGGCGGCGTCCTGCCGGACCGTGAGCAGGCCCGATGCCGCCGCCTCGACCTTTTCGGACAGTTCGCCGTCCATTCGCAACCCCAGGTCGCCGAAGATCTGCTCCGTCCACCGGCCCCAGCCGGGTCCGACGGCGGCGTGCAGGCCGAGGTCCGCCATGCCCTCGGCCATCAGGCACTGGGGCGTGTTGATCAGGAAGATGGACTGCTCCGCGTGGCCGCGCTTCGCGACCAGGCCCGCGTCCTTGCGGCAGTGCTCGGTGTGGTGGCCGGGGTAGGACTCGTGCGCGACCAGGTGCGGCAAATTCGACATGCGGTGGCCGAGGTCGGCGTTCACGGCGACGCGGCTGCGGTAGCCGCCCAGGTAGTAGTTGAAGCCGCTCCACGGCTTGTTCGTCACGACCTGGTACTCGACGATCTCCTGCTCGGGCAGCGCGTACTTCTGGCGCACGCGGTCCCGCAGGGCGCTGGAGAGGGCCTGCACGGCGCCCTGGAGCCTGCGCGCGGGCACCTCGTCGGCCGTGCGGAACGCCGTGAGGCGGTCGGTGAGCGTGCCGGGGCCTTCGAGGACCGCGTCGAGCTTGCGGTGGGCCTGCGCGTACGCGTCCTCGTCGCCGGGCCGGATGCGCACCTGGAAGTACTGCTGCACCTCGTCGACGAACGAGACCCGCTGCCCGTCGAGCTTGCGCGCCGTGCACTCCAGGGCCCTCAGGTGCCCCTCGAGGAACTGTTTGCGCTGGTCGGCCAGGTCGGTGCCGGGGAGTTCCCTGATCAGCAGCCGGGCGTGCTCGCCCAGCGCCCTGGGGTGCAGGCGCGGTTCGTTGTCGACGGAGCGGCTCAGCGCCGGGTCGCCGGTGAACGAGTCGACGAACCCGGGAACCAGGCGCCCGAGCCGCAGCCCCAGCACCAGATATCCGCGTACGAGCTCGTCAGCGTCCATGAGTCGGAGAGCTTAGGGCGTCTACCACAGCGTCTTACCCGCGACCGAACCGTGAATCGACGACCACCTGATCGGGGAATGTTGTTGATCTTGCCGTCACACAATGGTGTCACTCGTGCGGCCGATTGCGATCAACACCTATAGCGTTTCCGCCCGGAGACCCCACCGCTCCGGAGATCCCCGAAGACTCCGGAAATGACGGGGATAACCCGACATGAAGGAGAATCACATGAAGAAGGCTTGTGCCGTGGTTGCCGCCGCAGCCGCGCTGTCGCTCGCGTTCGCCCCGGCCGCCATGGCCGGCGAGGGCCACGAGGGCCACGGCCACGGTTACCACTGGTCGAACGGCCCCCTGCTGGTCCTCCTGAACGGCAACAACGTCAACGGCACCGTCGGCGCCTGCGGCAACAACGTCGGCGTTCTCGGCGCCGCCGTGCCGATCAACTCCCCGTCGATCACCGGCACCTGCGCTGCCGGCGGCATCGTCGACGAGGGCTGATCTCCCTCTTCGTTCTGAATTTGGGGGCGTCATTCTTGGCGCCCCCAGATCGTTTTACCTCAAGTTAAACCTTCATGAGGAGAAAATCGTGCTGAAGCAGACCGGCGCAGCTCTCGCTGTCGCTGCCGCTTTCCTTGCCGTTGGTTCGCCGGCGATGGCCGACCCCGGCTACCACTGGAACAACGCTCCGCTGCTCGTCGCGGGCAACTCCAACAACCTGAACGTGACCGCCGGCGTGTGCGGCAACAACGTCGGTGTGCTCGGCGCGGCGGTTCCGGTGAACTCGCCCTCCATCACCGAGACCTGCGCGGCCGGCGGCATCGTCGACGGCGACGACTGGAACTGGGGCTGGGACGACTGATCCCGCCTTCCGGCAGTTGAAGGGGCGCTCACCTCGCGGTGGGCGCCCCTTCGGCGTCTCAGCTGCCGTAACGGCGGTGGCGCTTGGCGTACTCGCGCATGGCCCGCAGGAAGTCGGTGCGCCGGAAACCGGGCCAGTAGGCCTCGCAGAACCAGAACTCCGAGTGCGCCGACTGCCACAGCATGAAACCGGAGAGCCGCTGCTCACCGGACGTGCGGATGATCAGGTCGGGGTCGGGCTGCCCGGACGTGTAGAGGTGCTCGGCGATGTGGTCGACGTCGAGGACCTCGGCCAGCTCCTCGATGGTGCCGCCCCGCTCCGCGTGCGCCTGCAGCAACTTGCGGACCGCGTCCGCGATCTCCTGCCGCCCGCCGTACGCGACGGCGACGTTGACCTGGATGCCCGTGCGGTTCTTGGTGCGCGCGGCGGCGTTCGTGAGGCGCTCGGCGTGCTCCCTGGGCAGCATGTCGAGCGCGCCGACGTGCCGGATCCGGAACGGCTTGTCGTCCTCGGCCAGCTCGTCGGTGATGTCCGCGATGATGTCGAGCAACGGCGCGAGCTCGTCGTTGTCCCGGTTCAGGTTGTCGGTGCTCAGCATCCAGAGGGTGACGACCTCCACTTTGGCGTCACCGCACCAGTCGAGCAGCTCGAGGATCTTGCGCGCGCCGGCCCTGTGCCCGTGCGCCACGTCGGTGAACCCGGCCTCCCTGGCCCACCTGCGGTTGCCGTCGAGGACCACGCCCACGTGCTTGGGAGCCTGTGGCGTCGCGCTCAGCTCGCGACGGAGAATCCACTCGTAGAAGTGGATAGCGACGTCTTTCACACGGGTGCGGAGTGCCACGTCCGAACAGCGTACGCCGTGCGGAGTTCATCACTGAGGCGTGGTGGGAAACCTACGGTCGCGTAACCTAGGGACCTGTGACCACTGCGACCGTTCCTCCCCAGCCCGGACTGCGGCCGCGCCTGCGTGGATGGCTGCACCTCTGGTCGTTCATCGCCTCGGTGGCGACAGGCGCGACCCTCATCGCCCTGGCGGCGTCCACGGTGTCCGCGCGCGCTGCCCTGGCCACCTCCGTCTACGGCCTGACAGTCCTCGGCCTCTTCGGCGTCTCGGCGCTGTACCACCGCGTGACGTGGAAGTCCGACCGCGTGCGCACGTGGATGAAGCGCATGGACCACTCGATGATCTTCGTGTTCATCGCCGGCACCTACACGCCGTTCGCGTTGCTGGCGATGGATCCCGGCACCGGCTCGACCGTGTTGTGGGTGGTGTGGATCGGGGCCCTGCTCGGCGTGACGCTGAAGCTGGCCTGGCCGCACGCGCCGCGGTGGCTCGGGGTGCCCATCTACATCGCGCTCGGGTGGGTCGCGGTGTTCGTGCTGCCCGAGCTGCTGCACCACGCCGGGGTCGCGGCTTTGGTGTTGTTGCTGGTGGGTGGGGCTCTTTACACCGTCGGCGCTGTCTTCTACGCGACTCGGTGGCCGAACCCGTGGCCGCAGGTGTTCGGGTACCACGAGTTCTTCCACGCGGCGACCGTGGTGGCGGCGATCTGCCACTACATCGCCATTTGGCTCGCGATGTACTCCTAGCTTCCCGGCTTTCCAAGGGGCTCTTCCACCTGGAAGAGCCCCTTTCCCACTTCAGCGCCCTCCGCGGGCCATGTGCAGCACGTCCAGAGCGGCGTCCAGCTGCTCCTCGGTGAGCTTCGAAGGCACGTGACCGCGCTCCAGCACCACCTCGCGGATCGTCTTGCGCTCCTTCAACGACTGCTTGGCGATCGACGCCGCCTCCTCGTACCCGATGTACCGGTTCAGGGGCGTGACGATCGACGGCGACGACTCGGCGTACTCCCGCATCCGCGAGGCCTGGGCTTCGGTGCCGGCGAGCACCTTGTCCGCGAGCAGGCGGGCGACGGCGGCGAGCAGGCGAGAGGACTCCAGGACGTTGCGGGCGATGACCGGCAGCATCACGTTGAGCTGGAAGTTGCCCTGCGAGCCGGCGAACGCGACGGTGGCGTCGTTGCCGATGACCTGGGCGACGACCATCATCGTGGCCTCGGAGATCACCGGGTTGACCTTGCCCGGCATGATCGACGAGCCCGGCTGGAGGTCCGGCAGGGCCAGTTCGCCGAGGCCCGTGCGGGGGCCCGAGCCCAGCCAGCGGAGGTCGTTGGCGATCTTGAACAACGCCACGGCCGACGCGCGGAGCTGCCCCGAGATCTCGACCACGCCGTCCTGGGTGGCCTGGGCCTCGAAGTGGTCGCGGGCCTCGACCAGCGGGAGGTCGGTCGCGGAGGCCAGTTCGGCCGCTACCAGGGCACCGAACTCGGCGGGCGCGTTGAGGCCGCTGCCGACCGCCGTGCCGCCGATCGGGAGTTCCGCGAGGCGCGGGATCGACGCCTGCAGGCGCTCCACCGAGTAGCGGACCTGCGCCGCCCAGGCGCCCGCCTCCTGGCCCAGCGTGATCGGGACGGCGTCCATGAGGTGCGTGCGACCCGACTTGACCAGGTCGGCCCACTCCGACGCGCGGGACTCCAGCACTTCCAGCAGGTGCCGCAACGACGGGATCACGTCGGTGACGACGGCCTCGGTGGCGGCCACGCGCAGGGTCGTCGGGAACGTGTCGTTGGACGACTGCGAGGCGTTGACGTGGTCGTTCGGGTGCACGTCGCGGCCCAGCGCCTTCGTGGCGAGGGTGGCGATGACCTCGTTGGCGTTCATGTTCGACGACGTGCCGGAGCCCGTCTGGAAGACGTCGACCGGGAAGTGGGCGTCCCACCGGCCGGCGGCGACCTCGTCGGCCGCGGTGGCGATGGCGGAGGCCACGTCTTCGGGGAGGACGCCGAGCTGGGCGTTGACCCGCGCCGCCGCTGCCTTGAGCAGGCCCAGTGCTCGGATCTGGGCGCGTTCCAGGCCTCGACCGGAAATCGGGAAGTTCTCGACCGCGCGTTGTGTTTGGGCGCGCCACAATGCGTCGACCGGCACGCGGACCTCGCCCATCGTGTCGTGCTCGACGCGGTACTCCTGTTCAGACATGCCATCGAGTCTCTATGGTCGATCACAGCACTGCCACCCACCACTGGCAGAAGGGCCCCCTCATGGAGCGTGACGTCGACCTCCTCATCGTGGGCGCTGGTCCCACGGGGTTGTTCGCCGCTTACTACGCAGGCTTCCGGGAGATGAACGTCGCGGTCGTGGACGCCCTGCCCGAACCGGGCGGCCAGGTCACGGCGATGTACCCGGAGAAGATGATCTTCGACGTCGCCGGCTTCCCCGCCGTGCGGGGGCGTGACCTCGTCAACGGACTGGTGGAGCAGGCTGCGCAGTTCAAGCCCGCCTACCTGCTCGGCCGCCAGGCGCGCACTTGCGAGTCCATTGAGGACGGTCTGCGGGTCGGGCTGGCGGACGGGTCGGTGATCAACGCCAGGGCCGTGCTGATCACGGCCGGCATGGGCGAGTTCAACCCGCGTCCGCTGCCCGCGGGCGACGGGTGGCTGGGACGCGGCATGGTGCACTTCGTGCCGGTGCTGGCCGAACACGCCGGGCAGCACGTCGTGATCGTCGGCGGGGGCGACTCGGCGTTCGACTGGGCGCTCGCGCTGCACCCGATCGCCGCGAGCGTCAAGATCGTGCACCGCAGGGCCAACTTCCGCGCGCACGCGGCCACCGTGCGGCAGGTGCGGGAGCTCGGCGTCGAGATCATCACCGACGCCGAGGTGCTCGCGTTGCGCGGCGAGCCGCTGTCCGAAGTGGACGTCAAGGTCAAGGGCGGGGACGCGCGGACTTTGCCCGCGCACACCGTCGTCGCCGCGCTCGGGTTCACCGCCGACCTCGGGCCGATCGAGTCGTGGGGGCTGGAGCTCGACCACCGCGCGGTCCTCGTCGACACCACGATGAAGACGAAGCTCGACCGGATCTACGCGGCGGGCGACGTCGCGCAGTACCTCGGCAAGGTCAAGCTCATCGCGACCGGGTTCGGGGAGGCGGCGACCGCCGTCAACAACATCGCGGTGGCGCTCAACCCGTCGGCGCACCTGTTCCCCGGCCACTCGAGCGACGGCACCTGACTCAGGCCAGTGGAGCCGGGTCGTGCTTCGCCAGGTGCTGGAAGATGATCGACGTGCGGAAGCCGACGATCTCCTTGCGCTGACTGAGCCGGTCGACCAGGAACGCGTGCAGGTGCTCGTTGTCCTGCGCGCCCACGTGGATCACGAAGTCGTCGCTGCCCGCCATCACGAACACCGCCGTCACCTCGGGCAGGCCGTGGGTGAACGCCTTGAAGGCGTCGATCACGGCCCGGCTGAGCGGGCGGACCTGTACCGAGACCAGCGCCTGCACGCCCCGGTTCAGCGCCGCCGGGGCGATGTCGGCGTGGTACCCCCGGATCACGCCCCGTTCGCGCAGCAGCCTGGTGCGTTCGAGGCACGTCGACGGGGCGATGCCCACCTTGCGCGCGATGTCGCGGTTCGACTGCCGGGCATCGCGCTGCAGTTCCCGCACGATCGCCGAATCAAGTTCGTCCATGTCGCTTCCCACCTCGTCGCACCGAACGAAGTTCGGCGCAGCGCCCACACCGGTGACGATCACCCTAGCTTCGACGTCGAGAGTTGGTCGAAGTTCGGGAGGGAACGTACATGTGGGAGCACGAACGGCTCGTCGTCCGCACGGGGAAGCGGTCCGGGATGACCACCATGGTCGCCCTGCACTCGACCGCGGCGGGCCCGGCGGTCGGCGGGTGCCGGATGAAGCCCTACGCGCGGATCACCGACGCCGTCGAGGACGTGCTGCGGTTGTCGAAGGCCATGACGCTGAAGTGCGAGGCGGCCGGGATTCCGCACGGGGGAGCCAAGAGCGTGATCGTGGCCGACCGCGAGCTCACCCCGGAGGTCAGGCGCGCCGTGCTGCTCGACCACGCCGACCTGATCAACGAGTTCGGCGGCGCCTACCGGGCGGGCCCCGACGTCGGCACGGGACCGGACGACATGCTGGTGCTGAGGGAACTCACGCCGCACGCCTACTGCCTGCCCGAGGAGCACGGCGGCACGGGTTCGTCGAGCGGGCCCACGGCACGGGGTGTGCTGGCGGCGTTGAGGGCGGCGGCGCGGCACACCTTCGGCACCAGCGACCTGACCGGCAGGAGGGTCGTGATCAGCGGGTTCGGCTCGGTCGGTGAGCTGATCGCGAGAGGACTCCACGGCGCGGACATCGTCGTGTCCGATGTGGACGGAGGCAGGCGGACGGACGAGTTCGGCTGGGTGGAACCGGATCAGGCTTACCGGACCAAGGCCGACGTGCTGGTCCCCGCGGCCGTGGGCGGGGTGCTCAGCCCGGAGACCGTGCGGGACCTCGACGTGCGGCTGGTCGTCGGGCCCGCCAACAACCAGCTCACCGACGACGGCGTCGCCGCGTTGCTGGAGGAGCGCGGCATCGTCTGGGTGCCCGACCACGTCGCGAGCGCCGGCGGGGTGATCTACACGCTCGCCAGGGAGGACGACGGGGCCGACCACGAGACGGCGCTGAAGAAGGTCGACCGCATCGAGGCGACGGTGGAGGAGCTGCTCCGGACGAGTCGGCACGACCTGCCCATCGGGATGTGAGACCCCGGCGGGCAGGTCGTCCGGTGACCGGTCAGGGCAGGACCTGGACCTGCTCGCCGACCATCAGGTTGTCGTAGAACACGAGCGACGCATCCATGGGCATCCGGATGCAGCCGTGCGACTGGACCGCCGTGTCACCCTGGTGGAACGCGATGCCGGTCGTGGTGAAGTACACCGCGTTCGGCATCGGGCCGTTGTAGGGGACGCTCCAGTCGTTCTTCACCTTGCGCAGCACCGAGAACGTGCCCACCGGGGTCTCGTACCCCGGTTTGCCGTGGCTGATGGTCACCGGCCCGTAGCTCATCTGGCCGTTGAACACCAGCCACGCCTTGTTGGTGTGCTTTTCCAGGCACGCTCCGTTGTGGACGGTGCATCCCGCCTGAGCCTGCGCGGGAACAGCGAAACCGAGGATCAGGAGCACCGTCGCGATCAGAACTCGCATCTCACATCACCCCTCAGTAGTGGAGTTGCCACTATGGGGTGATCTCAATCATGTTTTTATGGAAGTACCTGGACGCGCTCGCCGGGGAAGAGGTTGTTGTAGAAGACCTCGGAGTCGTTCCACGAGAGGCGCACGCAGCCGTGCGACTGGGAGTTCAGGTCGCCCTGGTGGAACGCGATGCCGTCGGCGGTGAAGTAGACGGCGTTGGGCATCGGGCCGTTGTAGGGGACGCTCCAGTCGTTCTTCACCTTGCGGAGCACGGGGAAGGTGCCCACCGGTGTGCCGAAGCCGGGCTTGCCGTGGCTGATCCGCACCGGTCCGTAGCTCGTCACGCCGTTGGTGACGAGCCAGGCCAGGTTCGTGTGCTTCTGCACGCACGCTCCGTTGTGGACGGTGCAGCCGGAGGCGTGCGCGGGTGCCGCGAAGCCAAGCAGCAGCAAGGCCGTGACGGCCAGGAGTCTCATGGTCGATGATCATGAGACCACCTGCACGGTCTCGCCAATCGAGAGGTTCTCGAAGTAGTACCGGGCGGCCTGCGGGTCGAGGTGGATGCAGCCGTGCGACGGGTCGGTCAGCGAACCCTCGTGGAACGCGATGCCGCTCTCGGTGAAGTACGTCGACCACGGCATCGGCGCGTTGTACGGCCGGCTCCACTCGTTCTTCACCTTGCGCAGCACCGGGAAGTCGCCGAGCGGCGTCTCGAAGCCGCGACGCCCGTGCGTGATCTTCGACGGCCCGTGGACGATCTTGTCGCCCCGCACGACCCACGACTGGTTCGTCGACAGCTGGATGCACGCGCCGTCACTGATGCTGCACGGCGTCGGCTTCACGACGGGCGGGGGAGGAGGCGGCGGGGGAGGCGTCTCGGAGGACGAGGGCGGGGGAGCTGTCGAACTGACCGTGGACGACGAAGGTGGTGGCGCCGTGGGGGTTTCCGCCTGCACGGCCCCCTGCGCACACCCCGCCACGGACATCAACGCGACAGCCACGACCAGCATCCTCATCGCGCACCCCCATGCTCGTTCCATCCCTTGCCGAAGTAGACGGCGGGAGGACCACGGGGGTTGCAACGAGGAGGCCCGCCTCCCGTAACGGTTGGGAGACGGGCCTCGGAACGCGCTTACCGGTCTACGTCAGAACCTCAGACGGTGCCGGCGTACTGGCTGATCCACGAGCGGAAGTACGGGACGTCCACGTAGATCGACGGGGCCTGGGCGCAGTTCGCGCCACCGCCGGAGCGGCTGGTCGCGCCGATGAGCTCCCAGCGGCCGTTGACGGACTTCACCTCGGGGCCACCCGAGTCGCCGTAGCAGGCGCCCTTGTTGCCGTCGGTGTTGTTGGTGCAGATCTCCGACGCGGCGCTGATGCCGGAGCAGCGGCTGTCCGAGACGATCGACGTGTTGAGCTCCTGCAGGGTGACCGGAGCACCACAGGCACCGCGGACGGGGCAGGTCTGGCCCCAGCCGATGATGCGCGTGGCCGTGCCGACCGCGCCCGACGACGCCGCCACGGGGGCGGGCGCCTGGCTGACGGACGTGTTGAGCTGCACGAGCGCCAGGTCGGCGGACGGGTGCGTGATGATCCGGGACGCCCCGGTGGTGGTGCCGCCGCTGGTGCGGTTGGTCGTGCCGATCCGGGTGCGGATCGACGACGCGGACGAGCCCTGGACGCAGTGCTTCGCCGTCACGACCCAGTTGGCCTTGATCAGGGTGCCGCCGCAGAAGTGGCTGCCGGAGGTGCTCTGCAGGGAGACCATCCAGGAGTAGACCTGCGTGGCGTTGCCGCCGCCGACGATCATCGGCGAGACGTCGCCGTCGGTGGTCGGAGCCGGAGCCGCGGTGGCCGCGACGGCCGAGGCGAGCAGGGCGCCCGCGGCCACGACGACTGCGGAGAACAACGAACGTGCCCTCATCGTTGAGTGTCCTTTCCTGAACCCGGCGCAGGGTTGCCGGGGTCAGGACGAAAACTAAGGACGAAGGTCACACCGTCACTAGGGTCACTCGTCTGGTCACCGAGCGTTCACAGTTCACAGTGAATGGGACATTTACGGCAGCGGCTGCTGTGCGCCCTCAGGCAGGTCGAAGTCGACCGAGGAGTATTCGCGCAGCTTGTGCAGGCTGTGGAAGCCGTCGATCATGCGCACGGTGCCGGACTTGGACCGCATGACGATCGACTGCGTGGTGCAGCCGCCCGCGCGGTAGTGCACGCCGCGCAGAAGGTCACCATCGGTCACACCCGTCGCGCAGAAGAAGACGTTGTCGCCGCTGACGAGGTCGTTCGTCGTCAGCACGCGCGACAGGTCGTGGCCCGCGCCGATCGCCTTCTCGCGCTCCTCGTCGTCCTTGGGCCACAACCGGCCCTGGATGGCCCCACCGACGCACTTCAGCGCCGCCGCCGCGATGATGCCCTCGGGCGTGCCGCCGATGCCCACGAGCATGTCCACGCCCGACGTCGGCCGCGCCGCCGCGATCGCACCCGCCACGTCGCCGTCGGAGATGAAGTGGATGCGCGCGCCCGCCTGGCGGACCTCCTGCACGATGCCCTCGTGCCGCGGCCGGTCGAGGATGCACACGTTCACGTCGGAGACGTCGCTGTGCTTGGCCTTCGCGACGCGCCGGATGTTCTCGGCGAGCGGCGCGGTGATGTCGATGACGTCGGCCGCCTCCGGGCCCACGGCGAGCTTCTCCATGTAGAACACGGCGGACGGGTCGAACATCGCCCCGCGCTCGGCCACGGCCAGCACCGCCAGCGCGTTCGGCATGCCCTTCGACATCAGCGTGGTGCCGTCGATCGGGTCGACCGCGACGTCGCACTCGGGGCCCTCGCCGTTGCCGACCTCTTCGCCGTTGAACAGCATGGGCGCCTCGTCCTTCTCGCCCTCGCCGATCACCACGACGCCTCTCATCGAGACGGTGTGGATGAGCTTGCGCATCGCGTCGACGGCCGCGCCGTCACCGCCGTTCTTGTCGCCCCGGCCCACCCAGCGGCCCGCGGCCATCGCCGCGGCCTCGGTGACGCGCACGAGCTCCAATGCCAGGTTCCGGTCGGGGGCTTCGCGACGTCGTTCCGCGGGGGTGTTCACCATTGCGCGCCTCCATGCGACTACTCAGCGTGCCGGATTTTGTGATCGGCAACTGAATCCTTGCACGGGATCACGCGTCGGAAACGTCCTCCTCGACGACAGCGAGAGCTGCATCGATTCGCTCACGTGCACCGGCGAGATGCTGCTCACACGTCTTGGCGAGCGCCTCCCCGCGTTCCCACAGCGCGAGGGAGTCCTCCAGCGACAGGCCACCGGCCTCCAGCTTGCGGACCACCTCGACCAGCTCGTCACGGGCGGCTTCGTAACCGAGTGTTTCCGAACTCACGCGGATTGGCTCCTCAGACGGCTCAGCACGGTCGCGACGGCCAGGTCGTAACCGACCAGCGCCTCCGCGAACTCCTCGCCGTCACCCTCTCGCACCGCCTCGTCGATGAGCGCCTCGGCCTCCGCGACGCGCCGGTACTGCACGGTGCCGGCGGTGGCCTCGCTCAGGTCGTGCAACGTCAGGATCAGCGTGCGGCGGCTCGGGGTGTCGCAGTCGCCCACCATCGCCGTCCAGCACTCGGCCGCGGCGCGGTTCGCCGCCTCCGCCTTCGATCGCAGCCCCGTCGCGCACTCGCCGGCCGCCTCCATGGTCAGGGGCAGGAACACGGCATCACGCATCATCGGTACCTCCCCCTTCCGCAGTGGTGACAGTGGCGTGCACTGCTCCGTCAACGACGCGTACCCGCAGTTGTGTTCCGCTCGGCGCGTCCGTCACAGATCGCAGCACGCCGTCCGGACCGTCAGGTGTGACGAGTTGCACAACGGCGTATCCGCGGGCCAGAGTGGCGGCTGGTCCGAGGGTCGTCAAGCGGGCCTTGGTCCCCGACAGGTGGACGTCCTCGCGGTCGAGTCGTTGCGTGACCGCCCGGCGGCCCTGGTCGCGAAACCGCTTCACTTCCTCTGACCTGCGCTCCAGCGGGCCGTGCGGGTCCGAAAGCACTGGTCGGGACCTCAGCGCGTCGAGCAGCCTGCGCTCCCGATCGACCCAGCCGTGCAGCGCGCGCCGGCCGCGGTCGCGCATCTGGCGGACGCGTTCACTCTCTTCGGCGACATCGGGAACCACCCGTTTGCCAGCGTCGGTGGGCGTCGAACACCGCACGTCAGCGACGTGGTCGAGCAGCGGGGTGTCCGGTTCGTGGCCGATCGCGGACATGACCGGCGTGCGGCACTGGGAGACCGCGCGGCACAGCGCCTCGTCGGAGAACGGCAGCAGGTCCTCCACGCTGCCGCCGCCGCGGGCGATGATGATCACGTCGCACTCGGGGTCGCGTTCCAGAGTGGACAGTGCGGTCATCACCTGCGTGACGGCGGTCGGACCCTGCACGGCGACGTTGATGACGCGGAAGTGCGCGCCGGGCCACCGGTTCCGGGCGTTCGTGAGCACGTCCCGCTCGGCCGCCGAGGCGCGACCGGTGATGAGCCCGATCTTGTTCGGCAGGAACGGCGGGCGGCGCTTGCGGCGCGGGTCGAACAGGCCCTCGGCGTGCAGCAGCTTGCGCAGCCGTTCCATGCGCGCCAGCAACTCGCCGATGCCGACGGCGCGGATGTCGTCCGCCCTCAGGCTCAGCGTGCCGCGGTTCGGGTAGAAGCTGATCTTCCCGTGCGCGATCACCCTGCTGCCCTCGGTGAGCTGCAGCTCGCGGACCATCGACGCGTTGGCGGTGATCGACATGGACATGTCGACGCTCGGGTCGCGCAGCGTCAGGAACGCCGTCGAGCTGCGCGCGTTGAGCTGCGTGACCTGGCCCTCGACCCAGACGTCGCCGAGCCGGTTGATCCAGTCGAGCAGCTTGCGGGCGACCGTCCGCACCGGCCACGGGTTCTCCGGCGTGGATTTTCCCTCGGTCACGACTGCGCTTTCACCGTCGCGATCCGGCGGTTGAGCATCCCGACGAACTCAGGCCGCGACTCGTGCGCCTTCTCGTAGCGCAGGAGCTCTTCGAGCTGCTCGACGTCGAGGTTGCGCAGCCGCGCGCGGAGCTGGGCGATCGACAGCTCGTCGTAGGACGGCAGGAACACGGGCACCTCGGCGATGGCGCGTTCCTCCTCCTCCCACGGGTCGTCGGCGGGAGTTTCCTGAGAAGTCGTGACGGGCGTCTCGTCCTCGTCGAAGGTCGCCCACTCCGGTTCTTCCTCGGCGGGGCGCAGTCCGGAGAGGACGTCGTCGCCCTTGATGGCGAGTTCGGTCACATGCTGCTGCACGCGCATCGAGAGCTGCATCGCCTCGCTGACCACCGTCAACGGGAGTCCGGCGAGCTGCTGGGGCAGCCTGCGGGCCTGTTCGAGGGCGGTCACGGCGAGGCCGGCGGCGACGCGGACACCCAGTGGCAGTGGCTTCATGGACCTAAGCCTGCCGCAACCGCGTCTGAAATGCCTAGGACCGGGCCTGGGTACCCTGAGGGCATGCCCAAGCGAGTCCTGTTGGCGAAGCCGCGTGGTTACTGCGCGGGCGTTGATCGTGCCGTCGAGACGGTCGAGCTCGCCCTCGAGAAGTACGGCGCACCTGTCTACGTGCGCAAGGAGATCGTCCACAACAAGTACGTCGTGGAGACGCTGTCCGACCGCGGTGCCATCTTCGTCAACGAGACGGACGAGGTCCCCGAGGGCGCGCTCGTGGTGTTCTCGGCGCACGGCGTGTCGCCGGCCGTCCACGCGGAGGCCGAGCAGCGCTCGCTGCGCACGATCGACGCCACCTGCCCGCTGGTGACGAAGGTCCACAAGGAAGCGGTGCGGTTCGCCAAGGAGGACTACGACATCCTCCTGATCGGCCACGAGGGCCACGAGGAGGTCGAGGGCACCGCCGGTGAGGCGCCGGACCACGTCCAGCTCGTCGACACCGCCGAGGACGCCGCCACCGTCGAGGTGCGCGACCCCTCCAAGGTCATCTGGCTGTCGCAGACGACGCTCTCGGTCGACGAGACCATGGTGCGCGTGCGCCAGCTCAAGGACCGCTTCCCCGAGCTGCAGGACCCGCCGTCCGACGACATCTGCTACGCCACCTCGAACCGCCAGACCGCGGTGAAGACGATGGCGCCGTCGTGCGACCTCGTGCTCGTGGTGGGCTCGAAGAACTCCTCCAACTCCGTGCGGCTGGTCGAGGTGGCGCTGCAGCACGGCGCCAAGGCCTCGTACCTCATCGACTACGCCAAGGAGGTCGACCCGGCGTGGCTCGAGGGCGTCGAGACCGTCGGCGTGACGTCCGGTGCGTCGGTGCCGGACCTGCTGGTGATGGAGCTGCTGAAGTACCTGGAATCGCAGGGGTACGGCGAGGTCGAGGAGATCACCACGGCCAACGAGAAGATCGCGTTCTCGTTGCCGCGTGAGCTCCGCAAGGACCTCGTGCGCTAGAGCCGAGACGTGCGAAGGGCCGCCACCGGGATCGGTGGCGGCCCTTCGGGCGTTCCGGGGCTTGTCAGCGGTCGTCGCGCGGCGGGCGGGGCCTGCGCTGGCCGGCCGGGCGTTCGCCGCGGGCACCGTCCGGGCGCGGGCGGCGGGCGGGCGCGCCCTCGGGACGCGGACGACGCGCAGGGGCCCCCTCAGCGCGTTCCGGGCGGGGGCGGCGCGGGCGCTCCTCTTCCTCCACCGGCTCCTCGCGGGGCCTGCGGACGGGCTTGGAGCGCCCCTTGACCTCCGCCTTGGCCTCGCGGAGCTCGTCCTTGGACGGCCGGTTCGGGTTCTTCTGCAGGAAGATCCGCAGGATGCCGAGGCCGACCGTGACGGCGGTGGTGACGGCCATGACCGGGAAGCTGTCGATGAGCGGCTTGCCCAGGCCCAGCGCCATGGCGGACAGGCCCGCCTTCTGGACGCCGCCGGTGAGCAGCACCAGGATCGGCACCGTGGCGGCGAGGACCAGCGGCGGCTGCACCATGGGCCCGAACAGGCTGCGGCGCTGCACCAGCAGGATCGCGGCCAGCGCGCCGAGGAAGAACACGACGTTGAACGTCCAGCCGACGGTCTTGCTGGAGTTGATGTCGATGAACGCGCCGATGAACGCCGGGACCAGGGCAGCGAGGATCGCGGCCCACCACGGGATGCCCTTGAACTCGCCGAAGATGGCCCGGTAGTTCCACGGAACCGCGTCGTAGTCTTCGAGGTCGTCGTCGAAGGCTGCTGAACGCTCGCGCAACTCACTCACGAGGCACACGGTAGCCGTTCGGCCATTCGGTGTTCGTCAGTCCGCAGCTTTCTCACCCAGAAGCAACCTGCGGGCACGCTGAGTGCGTTCTATGCGGACTGTTCGTCCGCCCTTCGGACCAACGGGAGGGGTGTAGGAGTGGCGGAGGCGTCCGTCAGGGGCTCCACGCTCGCCCGGAAACCCTCCAGCGCCTCGAGCTCCCGGCGCCGCGCGCTCAGGAAGCGCTGCAGGTGCGTGGTGGAGAGGTTGACCGCCTCGATGGCGCTGTCGGCCGCCCGGTTCGCGCGGCCCGCGGACAGCCTGACCTGCTCGACGTCCTCGGCCAGCGCGCGTTCGGTGACCGCGAACATGGCGCTGGAGGCGATCACGGCGAACCCCGTCGGGCCGCACAGGAACACGCGGCGGTCGAGCAGCCAGCGCAGCAGTTCGGGGTCGGTGTCTAGGGCGGCGACGACCGCGCCGTCGTTGGGGACGAACATGATCGTGCCGTAGATGGCGTCGGCCCAGCGCTGGTAGCCCTTGCCGGCCAGTTCGGCGGCACGCGAACGGATGTTGCGGACGTGCACGCGCAACGCGTCCTGGCGTTCCTGCGGGTCGTCCGTCTCGACGGCCTCGGCCCAGGTGGCCATGGACATCTTCGAGTCGACCGGGACCGCGCGGCCGCCGCCGACGTTCAGCACCATGTCCGGCCGGACCGCGCCGCCGCCCGCCACGTCCGTCTGGAGCGTGTAGTGGAGGTTTTCCCTCAGGCCGAGGGCGCGCGCCGTTTCGACGAGCACCTGTTCGCCGAGTTCACCACGACCTGAGACGCTGGAGAACGCCACTTCGTAGCGTTGCAAAGCTTGCTGCTGCGTGTCGTAGCGCGCGCGTTCGACGTTGATGGCGGCTAGCGCCTCGTCGGTGCGCCGGACGCTGTCCTGGTACAGGCGCCAGACGAACAGCAGCGCCCCGGCGCTGACGAGCGCCAGGACGATCAGGGCGGTGATGATCACTGCGGTCACGGCACCGATGATGCTCCTCCAGAGATGTTGAACTCGATCGGGTGACACGCCGGGAACCCTCCCGGAGATTTGTCGGACCCCGTCTCTACGGTTGGGGCCATGCGGATCCTGCACACCTCCGACTGGCACGTGGGGCGCACCTTCCACGGCCGCGACCTGCTCGTGGAGCAGGAGTCGGTGCTGAGCGGCCTCGCTGACCTGGTGTCCACCGAGAAGGTCGACGTCGTGGTCATCTCCGGCGACCTGTACGACCGGGCGGTGCCCTCGGCCGACGCGGTGGCGTTGTGCGCGCGGGTGCTGATGCGGATCAGGGCGGCCGGGGCGCGGATCGTGATCACGCCCGGCAACCACGACTCGGCGGCCCGCATCGGCGTGTTCGGCGAGTTCGCGGCGGCGGGCGGGCTGTACCTGCGCACGCAGATCTCGTTGCTGGACAAGCCGGTCGAGCTGGAGGACGAGCACGGGCCGGTCGCCGTGTACGGGATCCCGTTCCTGGAGCCCGAACCGGCGCGGCACGCGCTGGGCGTGGCGGACAAGGGGCACGCGCCCGTGCTCGGTGAGGCGATGCGGCGGATTCGCGCCGACCTGGCATCGCGCGAGGCGCGGTCCGTGGTGCTGGCGCACGCCTTCGTGACGGGCGGGGCGCCGTCGGAGTCCGAGCGCACCATCGCGGTCGGCGGTGTGCAGGACGTGTCGATGCAGGTGTTCGCGGGCGTCGACTACGTGGCCCTGGGGCACCTGCACGGCCCGCAGACGCTGGCGGAGAACCTGAGGTACTCGGGGAGTCCGCTGGCGTACTCGTTCTCCGAGGCACGGCACCGCAAGTCGGTGTGGCTGGTCGAGCTGGACTCCGGCGGGCTCGTCGGCGTGGAGCGGCGGGATCTGCCCGTGCCGCGGCAGTTGGCGGTGGTCTCCGGGATGCTGGCCGACGTGCTGGAGGACCCGGCGCACACACCGCTGGAAGACCACTTCCTGTCGGTCGTGCTGACGGACCAGGTGCGGCCGATGGACGCGTTGCGGCAGCTGCAGAAGCGGTTCGAGCACGCGGTGCACGTCGAGTGGCGGCCGGAGCAGGGCCCGCAGCACGACATGACGTACGCGGAACGGGTGCGCGGCCGCACGGACGAGGAAGTGGCCTGCTGCTTCGTGTCCGACGCGCGCGGCTCCGAACCGACGGTCGCGGAGATGGCGTTGTTGCGTGAGGCTTTCGCGTCGGTGGCGAGGGAGCAGGAGCAATGAGACTGCACCGCCTGGAGCTCACGGCGTTCGGGCCCTACCCGTCGCCCGAGGCCGTCGACTTCGACGAGCTGGGCGCGGACGGGTTGTTCCTGCTGCACGGCGACACGGGCGCGGGCAAGACGACGCTGCTCGACGCGGTGGCGTTCGCGCTGTTCGGCCGGGTGCCGGGCGCGCGCGGCGACGTGAAGAAGCTGCGGTGCGAGTACGCCGATCCCGAGGTGCCGACGGAGGTGTCGCTGGAGCTGACCGTGCAGTCGCGGCGGTTCCGGATCGTGCGCTCGCCGGAGTTCGACCGCCCGAAGAAGCGCGGCGGCGGCTTCACCACCCAGCCCGCGAAGTGCTCGCTGACCTGGCTCGAGGGCTGGGACGGCGAGGGCATCACGCGCATCGACGACGTGGCGCGCGCGGTCGAGGACATGCTGGGCATGTCGTACGAGCAGTTCTTCCAGGTCGTGCTGCTGCCGCAGGGGGAGTTCGCGAAGTTCCTGCGCTCGGACACGGCCGAGCGCGAGGTGTTGCTGGAGAAGCTCTTCGGCACCGAGCGGTTCCTCGACGTCGAGAAGTGGTTCCGCGACAGGCGCGTGGCCGCCTGGCGCGTGCTGGAGGAACGCCGCCAGGGCGCCTCCCGTCTCGTGCAGCGCGTGGCGGAGGCGGCCGGCGAGGAACCCTCGGACGAGCCGGGCTGGCTGGAGTCGGTGCTGGAGCGGCTGTCCCTGGCCGTGGGGGAGGCCGAGGCGCTGTCGGAGGAGACGGCGGGGGTGGCCGACGGCGCGCAGGTCCTGCTGGACCAGGCCCGCGTGCAGGCCGACCAGCTGCGCCGCGTGCGCGAGGCCCGCGAGCTGCTGGCCCGCGTCGAGGCGGCCGACTCGGCGTCGTGGTTCGCCGAACGCGACGCGGCCCGCCGCGCGATCCCCGTCGTGCCGGCCCACGCCGAGATCGCGAAGCTCCAGCAGTCCTACGAGTTCGCGGTGCGCGACGAGACGCGGGCCGCGGAAGCGTTGGCGCGCTTGGGGTACGAGGGTTCGTCGTTGCGCGAGGACGCCGAACGCCACCGCGAGGAGGCGGGCGGTCTGGGCGAGCTGGCGGCCGAGGCCGAACGCCAGCAGGCCGACGTGCGCCGTCTGTCGGAGCTGAAGAACTCCTCGCACCAGGTCGAACGCCGGTTGCTCGCGCTGAACGCCGAGCTGGACGTCCTGCCGGAGCGGCTGGCCCGGTGCCGCGCCCAGCTCGACGCCGCCGTCGAGGCGTCCGCCCGCCTGGAGTCGCTCAAGGCCCGCGCCGACGCGGCCGAGGCGTTGCCGGGGGCGGCGAAGGCGCTGGAGCGCACCAAGAACGAGCTGCACCAGGCGATCGACGTGCACCAGAAGGCCAAGGACGTCCTGCAGCAGGTCCGCCACCAGCGCCTGGAGAACATGGCGATCGAGCTGGCCGCGGCGTTGAAACGCGGCAAGCCCTGCGCCGTCTGCGGTTCCCCGAGCCACCCCGCGCCCGCCCAGCCGATGCTGGGCGGCGTCGACGCGACGGACGAGGAGGAGGCCGCCCGCGACGAGCAGGCCGCCCTGGACCGCCGCAACGAGGCCGAACGGGCCGCCCACGCCGCCGAGCTGCGCATCCAGGCCTGCTGGGAGGCGCTGGGGTCCGAAGAACCGGCCGTCGCGCTGTCCGAGTACCGCGCCGCGGCGGAGCTCGCCCGCACCCGGTCGCAGCGGCAGACCGAGTTCGTCGGCCTCGAAGCCAAGACCCGTGACCTGGGAGCCGAGAAGGCCCGCGTCGAACAGGACCTGGTCGGCCTGCACACCGAACACAAGTCGCTCGTGACGGTCGTCGAGGAGCGCGGCGCCCGCCTCGACAAGGCCCGCGGCGAGCACGAGGACGTCCTGACCCGCCGCGACCACCTCCTGCGCCTCGCGAAGGCCCTGGTGGAGCTGGACGAACGCCGCAACGCCCGCGACAGCGCGCTGGCCCGCGTGCGGGAGCAGCAGGCCTCGGTCGCCGCGCTGGCCGCCGAAGCGGGCTTCCCGGACGTGGACGCCGCCCTGGCCGCGCACCGCCCGGCGATCAAGCTGGAGGCGCTGGACGACCGCATCGCGAAGTGGGAACGAGCCCGCGCCTCGGCCCTCGCGACGCTGGAGGAGCTGGCCGGGATCGACCCCGAGGACGAGGTCGACCTGAACGAGGTGACGGCGCAGGCCTCCACCGCCCGTGCGGCCGCCTCCTCCGCCGCGACGGGCCTGGCGCGCGCCCGAGCGGCTCTGGAGCGCGTGAGCGAGCTGGCATCGCGCCTGCGGGCCGAGCGGAAGTCCCTGGAGCCGCTGGAGGCCACCTACGCCGAGCTGGACGCGCTGACCGACGTGATCAACGGCCGCGGCCAGAACTCGAAGAAGATGACGCTGCGCTCGTACGTGCTGGCGGCCCGGCTGGAGGAGGTCGCCGTGGCGGCGTCGGCCCGGCTGCACCGGATGAGCCAGGGCCGGTACAGCTTCGTGCACTCCGACTCGGCCGGTGCCCGCGGCACGCGCGGCGGCCTGAGCCTCGACGTGCTGGACGACTACTCCGGCCGCTCCCGCCCCGCCAAGACGCTGTCGGGCGGCGAGTCGTTCCTGGCGTCG
Source organism: Lentzea sp. HUAS12 (assembly GCF_024125735.1). Taxonomy (NCBI): domain Bacteria; kingdom Bacillati; phylum Actinomycetota; class Actinomycetes; order Pseudonocardiales; family Pseudonocardiaceae; genus Lentzea; species Lentzea sp. HUAS12. The sequence continues at coordinate 6,137,748 of NZ_CP099738.1, read as the reverse complement.
CTGTCGCTCGCGCTGGGGCTCGCGGACGTGGTGGCGAACGAGACCGGTGGGGCGCTGCTCGACACCCTGTTCGTCGACGAGGGGTTCGGCACGCTCGACTCGGACACGCTGGACATCGTCATGAACACGCTGGACGAGTTGCGGGCCGGTGGCCGCGTGGTCGGGCTGGTGTCGCACGTGGAGGAGCTGCGGCAGCGCATCCCCACCCGGCTGCGGGTGCGCAAGGCCCGGACCGGGTCGACGCTGGAGATGTCACTGGGCTGATCGGCGTCTACCCTCGGCGCGTGCTGTCCCACGTGGAGATCACCGCGCGCGTCGAGCTCACCGAGGCCGCCCACTTCTGGTGGGCGAACAGGATCGAGTACTCGCACGACTGCTTCGTGTGCCGCCGGACCGGCCGGACCGTCACCGTGCACCACGGGGCCGCGCACGGCGTGTGCCAGTCGGCGCAGAGGCCGCTGGAGTGGCAGGCTGGGCCGGACGAGGCGGGGGACGGCGCGGTGGCCGGGGGCGATCCCGCGGTGCCCCCGGGAAGCCACCCCGCCCCGATCCGCATCACCGGCTTCGACGCCGTCGGAAGCCGCGACGACAACACGCTGCGCTGCCGGTTGTCGTTCTGGTGGTCGCCGTTCGCCGACGTGGAGCGCCCGCAGGCCCGGGGCGGTGAGCTGGGCACCGGCCCGTGGGTCCGGCTGTTCTACCGCGTCGGCTGCCACGCCTGCCGCGACGCCGGCGAGGACCAGTGGTTCAACGGGGAGCAGTCCCTGCAGACCAACGCGGTCTGGCCGGTCGCCAGGCCGTGCCGCAAGTGCGGCACGGACCTCGTCACCATGACCGAGCCACCGGAGATCCGGCTCGTCGGCTAGCCCTCGTGGGCGAGCAGCCAGCGCTTGACGTCGAGGCCCCAGCGGAAGCCGCCCAGGTCGCCGCCGAGCCGGATCACGCGGTGGCACGGGACGAACAGCGCCACCGAGTTGCGCGCGCAGGCCGAGGCCGCCGCCCTGATCGCCGCCGGGCGGCCGGAGAGCTCCGCGTACTCGGTGTAGGTGACCGGTTCGCCGGCGCGGACCGTGCGCAGGACGTCCCACGCGTGCTGCAGGAACGGGCCCGACCTCTGGCGGACCGGGATCGTGTCGATCGCCGTCAGGTCGCCCTCGTGGTAGGCGATCGCGGCCTTGGTGACGTCGCCCAGGTCCGGCCGGGGCGTGATCTCCGACGGCATGAGGGTGGCGTGAATCTGGGGCGTCAGCAGGGCCAGGTCGGCGGTCCAGCCGCTCGCCAGCACCGCCCCGTCCGGCGCGACGACCGACGTGAACGGGCCCGCCGGGGTGTCCACAGTGGACGTGTGCGCGACGCTCATGATGTTGCTGCCTTCCTAGTCAGGTGTGCTCCGGCGTAGGAGCGCCACGGCCGCCACTCGGGGCCGTGGGAAGCCAGGTGTCGTGCGGTCTCGGGGAGTACGAGCACGTCCGGTGCGCCCAGCACCCGCATGGCCACCTCGTCGGCCACTTCCGCGCCCACGAGGTGTGCGAGCTCTTCGGTCAGGTCCTCGATCGAGCGGCCCACGTCGACGACGAGTCTCCCGCTCGCGAGCGCCTCGGTGACAGGGTGGTCCCCGGCCGAGTAGAGGTGGGTCAGCGCACCGTCCGGGACCCGCAGCGGCACGCCCTCGAACGGCGCCACCAGCCGCAGCAGCGTCTCGGCGCCGTCGACGCTGCCCGCCACCCGGACCCCGGGCACCGCGCGGACCAGCGGGCCCATCACCGGGTCGGCGCCGAGGAACGTGTCCACGGCCACCGGGTCGGCGTCGAGGTCCAGCAGCCGTCTCACACGGGACACGGCCGCGCCCAGGTCACGCACGTCGGCGAGGCGCAGCGAGCACAGGACGTGGTCCGCCGGGAACGTCAGGCGGACCGTCGCCTCGCCGTGCGGCAACGACATGGTGCGCGCGTAGGAGTCGTCGGTGACCTCCTCGACGCCGGGCAGCGCGTGCGCCCGGAAGTACGTGAGCAGGCCCTCCGCGTCGAACGGCGCGCGGTACGGCAGGCGCAGGACGATCCGCCCCGGCGTGCCGACCGGTGCCTTGCCGCGGCCGCGCATGTCGGACGGCGTCGAGGCGAACACCATGCGGATCGTGTCGTTGAACTGCCGCACCGACGCGAAGCCCGCGGCGAACGCGATGTCGGCGAACGGCAGTTCGGTCGTCTCGATCAGCAGGCGGGCGGCGTGCGCCCGGTGCGCGCGGGCCAGTGCCAGCGGGCCGGCGCCCAGTTCGGCGGTCAGCACGCGGGTGAGGTGGCGTTCCGAGTAGCCGAGCTTCGACGCGAGACCGCTCACGCCGTCCCGTTCCACGACTCCGTCGCTGATCAGGCGCATCGCCCGGCCCGCCAGGTCCGCGCGGAGGTTCCACTCGGGGGAGCCGGGGGTCGCGTCCGGCAGGCAGCGGCGGCAGGCGCGGAACCCCGCCGACTGGGCCGCCGCGGCCGTCAGGAAGAACCGGCTGTTGCGGCGCTTCGGGGTCACCGCGGGGCACGAGGGCCGGCAGTAGATGCCCGTCGTGCGGACCGCGTGGATGAAGCACCCGTCGAAACGGGCGTCACGTGCGGAGCACACCCGGTACGCGTGTTCTTCGTCGATGACCATGCAGGCGATCCTGCCAGCGGGAACGGTCAATGGCTCGCGGGAATCGGACACGACCGTCGCCTGCCGTAGACTCGCTTCCCGTGAGTTTGACCCTCGGTATCGTCGGCCTGCCCAACGTCGGCAAGTCCACCCTGTTCAATGCGCTGACGCGCAACGACGTGCTCGCCGCGAACTACCCGTTCGCGACCATCGAGCCGAACGTGGGCGTCGTGCCGCTGCCGGACGCGCGCCTCACCAAGCTCGCGGAGATCTTCGGCTCCGAACGCGAGGTGCCCGCCGTCGTGTCGTTCGTCGACATCGCGGGCATCGTCAAGGGCGCGTCGGAGGGCGAGGGCCTCGGCAACAAGTTCCTCGCGAACATCCGCGAGGCGAACGCGATCTGCCAGGTCATCCGCGTCTTCGACGACCCGGACGTCGTGCACGTCGACGGCCGCGTCGACCCGTCGAGCGACATCGAGACGATCAACACCGAGCTGATCCTCGCGGACCTCCAGACCCTCGAGAAGGCCATCCCGCGCATCGAGAAGGAGGCGCGGATGCAGAAGGACCGCCGCGCCGCCCTCGAGAACGCCAAGAAGGCCAAGGACATCCTGGACTCCGGCCGCACCCTGTTCTCGGCGCAGTCCGAAGTGGACGGAGAGCTGCTGCGCGAGCTCTCCCTGCTCACCACCAAGCCGTTCCTCTACGTCTTCAACGCCGACGAGGGCGTCCTGAGCGACGAGGCCCGCGTGAAGGAACTGCGCGAGCTCGTCGCCCCGGCCGACGCCGTCTTCCTCGACGCCAAGGTCGAGTCGGAGCTCCTCGAGCTCGACGAGGCGGAGGCCCTGGAGCTGCTGGAGTCGATCGGCCAGACCGAGCCGGGCCTGCACGCCCTGGCCCGTGCCGGCTTCCACACCCTCGGCCTGCAGACCTACCTCACGGCGGGCCCGAAGGAGGCGCGCGCCTGGACGATCCCGCAGGGCGCCACCGCCCCGCAGGCCGCCGGCGTGATCCACACGGACTTCGAGAAGGGCTTCATCAAGGCCGAGGTCGTGTCGTTCGACGACCTGGTCGCCTCGGGCTCGAAGGCCGACGCGAAGGCGGCGGGCAAGGTCCGCATGGAGGGCAAGGACTACGTGATGGCGGACGGCGACGTGGTGGAGTTCCGCTTCAACGTCTGAGGTGCGCAAGGTGGTGCCGGGTCCGAGGGTGGCCCGGCATCGGCGTGTCCGGGCATCGGACGCGCCTCCCGGCCCGCGCACCTAGACTTCCGGCTCGTGAGAGTCGAGTACCGGGTGCTGGGGCCCCTCGAGGTGCTGCTCGACGGTGAACCGGTGACGGTGCCGACCGGGCGCGGCCGAGTGCTCCTCGCGACACTCCTGTTGCGCGCCAACACGTTCATCTCGGTGGACGAGCTGGTCGACCGCGTGTGGGAGGGCACGCCGCCCGACCTCCACCGCGCGCACAAAACGCTGCAGACGGTCGTCATGCGACTGCGGCAGGCGCTCGGCGAGGCGAACTGCGTGCGGCACGAGCCGGGCGGGTACCTGGCCGAGATCGCACCCGAGCAGCTCGACCTGCTGCGGTTCCGCGCGCTGGTCGCCCGGCAGGAGTTCGGGCAGGCGCTCGCGTTGTGGCGGGGGCCCGTGCTGGGCAACGTCGTGTCGGAGTCACTGCACCGCGACGACGTGCCGCCGCTGGTGGAGGAGCAGCTCGCGGCGCTGGAGATGCGGATCGAGAAGGACCTCGCGGCCGGGCGGTCCGCGGACCTCGTGCCGGAGCTGCAGGACCTGACCCGCAGGCACCCGTTGCGCGACCGGTTCTGGGGCCACCTGATGCTGGCGCTCTACCGGTCCGGGCAACAGGCGGGTGCCCTGGCGGCGTACCGGCAGGTCAGCGAGATGCTCGCGGACGAGCTGGGGATCGACCCGGGGCCCGCGCTGCGCGAGTTGCACGAGCAGATCCTGCGCGGGGAGGTCGCGCCGCCGAAGGAGAAGCGCGTCACGCCGCGGCAGCTGCCGCCGAACCTCACCACGTTCGCCGGGCGCGAGGACGACGTGGCACGGCTCGCGGCCAGTGAGGCCGCGGTGCTGGTCATCTCGGGCACCGGGGGTGTGGGCAAGACCTCGCTCGCCGTGCACTGGGCGCACCGGGTCGCGGACCGGTTCGACGACGGGCAGATCTTCGTGAACCTGCGCGGGCAGGACCAGGTGCGGGCGATGTCACCGCAGGAGGCGCTCACGCTGGTCCTCAAAGGACTGGGCGTGGACGCGGTGCCGGTCGGGATGGACGAACAGGTGGCGCTCTACCGGTCGCTCGCCGCGGACCGGAAGCTGTTGCTGTTGCTGGACAACGCGGCGAACGCCGAGCAGGTGAGGCCGCTGCTGCCGTCGTCCGGCAGGGCGCTCACGCTCGTCACCAGCCGCGGCGACCTGCGTGGACTGACCCTGAACGACGCCGACCTGCTGCGCTTGCCGTCGTTGGGCGACGACGGCGGGCTGCGCCTGCTGGAACGCGTGCTCGGCACCGGCCGCGTGCGCGCGGAGCGGGACGCGGCCGCCGCGCTCGTGCGGTTGTGCGGCGGGCTGCCGCTGGCGCTGCGCATCGCGGCCGCGGACCTGCGCGCGCAGGACGACATGACGATCGCGGACAAGGTCGCCCAGCTGGAGACCGACCGCCTCGGTGAGCTGGCCGTGCCCGGTGACCCGGCGGCCGCGGTCGGCATCGTCTTCGACGAGAGCTACTCCGCGTTGCCCGGGGACTCCCGGCTGGTGCTGCGCCGGCTCGGGGTGCTGCCCGGGGTGGACTTCACCGCCCACGACGCCGCGGTCGTCGCCGGCCTGCCCGACGCCCGCCGCCACCTCGACCAGCTCGTCGCCGTGCACCTGGTGGAGCAGCGCGGCGACCGCTTCGCCCTGCACGACCTCCTGCGCGTGTACGCGCGGGAGAGGTGCACGAACGACGAGGTCGACGAGGCCATCGGGCGGTTGTACGACTTCTACCGCCGGATGACCGACGACGCCGCCGAACTGCTGTTCCCCGACCAGCGGCGGTTCCCGCTCGCCACCACCACGACGCAGCTCCCGGACGTCGTGCTGAAGACGTCGGAAGAGGCGTTCGGCTGGTTGAACGCCGAGTACCAGAACGTGTTCGCGGCGGTCGTCGTCGCGACCGAGCGGCACGAGTACCGGCAGGCCAACGAGATCGCCGCGGTGCTCAGCGCCTACTGCTACGAGATCCGCGACGACACGAGCTGGTCGGAGCTGTGCGACGTCCGCGGCCGGGCGGCCCGCGCGTCCGGCGACGAGGTGCTGGTCGCCGCCTCGGACCTCTCCACGTCGACCTACCGCTTCTGCCAGGGCGACTTCACGAGCGCCGAGCAGCTGGCACGGGAGTCGCTGGAGAGGGGAGTCCGGGCGGACGACCTGCCGACGCAGGCGACCGCGCACAACATCCTCGGCGCGTTGACCCGCCTCCGGGGTGACGTGGCCACCTCCCTGCACCACCAGCGGGAGGCGCTCGCCATCCACGAGCAGACGGGCGCGGTCGAGAACCAGGCGGTCGTGCTGATCAACATCGCCACCGTCTCGTTCCACGAGCCTGACCTCCCCGCCGCGGAGCGGTCCCTGCTCAGAGCGCTGGAGCTCGCCACCTCGCCCGCGGTCCGCGGTCACGCCCACACCGCGCTGAACAGCGTCTACATCGAAATGGGCAGGCTGCCGGACGTCATCCGCCAGCACGAGGCCTACCTCGCGCTGCAGGAGGAGCTCGGCAGCCCGCGGCGGATCACGCTCGGTGCCTGCGCGGCGGTGCGGGCGAAGCTGGCGATCGGGCAGGCCGACGAGGCGTTCGACCTCGCGCTCGACCTGCTCGACGGGCTGCGGCTGAAGGCCGACTTCGAGGCGGAGATCGACACCTGGGCCGCGTTGACCGACCTGTTCCACGACGAAGGCGCGCACGAGGACGCCCTGGCCGCCGGGAAGGTGATGCTCGCACTCGCCGACCAGCAGGCGTCGGTGCACCAGCGGATGGGCGCCCACTGGACGGTCGCGCGGTCGCACCGCGAGCGGGGCGACCTCGACGCGGCCGCCCACCACCTGGCCGAGCTGCGCGCGAGTCTGAGCGGGGACTACCTCCTGATCGCCGGGGACGAACTGAGGGAACGCGCGCTGTTCCACCTCGCGCTGGGCGAACGGGAGGAGGCGTTGCGGCTCGCGGAGGAGGCGGTCGCCACGCACCGCCGCCACCACCAGCGGCACCTGGAGGCCCAGTCGCTCCAGGCACTCGCGACCGTCCGCCGCGCGACGGGTGACGAGGACGGCGCCGCGGCCGCGGAGGCACTGGCCGCCGAGGCCCTGCGGGACTGCGGTGTGCCGGTAGGTTCGGCCGGGTGAGGGTCGAGTACCGCGTCCTGGGGCCGTTGGAGGTGCTCGTCGACGGGGAACCGGTTCCGGTGCCCGCCGGGCGAGGACGAGCGCTGTTGATCCTGGCGCTCGGCGACCACCCGGAAGCTCTGCGGACGGCGGAGGCGGAAGCAGCGGCGGTGGAGGTCTTCCGGGACTGCGGCGTGCCGGTAGGTTCGCCCAGGTGACTGCCGAGTACCGCGTTCTGGGCCCGTTGGAAGTGCTGCTCGACGGCGAGCCCGTCGCGGTACCGGCAGGACGCGGCCGTGTCCTGCTCGCCACCCTGCTGTTGCGCGCCAACGAGATCGTGCCGGTGAACGAGCTGGTCGAACGGGTCTGGGACGGCAGGCCGCCGGCCCCGGACCGCGCGCACAAGACGTTGCAGACGGTCGTGCTGCGCCTGCGGCAGTCGCTGGGAGCTGCCAACTGCGTCCGCACGTCGTCGCGCGGCTACACGGCCGAGGTCGGGCCGGGGCAGCTCGACCTGGCCGAGTTCCGTCGCCTCGCCGCGCTGGGCGAACACCGCACGGCATTGGCGCTCTGGCGCGGTCCGGTGCTCGGCGACGTGGCGTCGGAGTCGTTGCACAGCGAGGACGTGCCGCCGCTGGTCGAGGAGCACCTCATCGCGCTGGAACGCCGGATCGACGAGGACCTCGCCGGCGCCACGGACGTGCTGGTGCCGGAACTGCGGTCGCTCACCGAGCAACACCCACTGCACGAGGCGTTCTGGGCGCAGCTGATGCTCGCGTTGCACCGCACGGGCCAGCAGGCGGAGGCGCTCACGGCGTACCAGGAGGTTCGCCGACGCCTGGCCGACGAGTTGGGGACGACTCCCGGCGAGCGACTGCGTGCGGCGCACGAACAGGTCCTCAGCGGCGAGACGCCAGCCCCGCGCGTCGTGCCCCGGCAGCTTCCCCCGGCGCACCCGCACTTCGTCGGCCGCGAGGCCGAGCTGGCGCGGCTGACCGAGGTTGCCCGGCCGGGCGCGCCCCTGGTGATCTCCGCGATCAACGGCATCGGCGGCGTCGGCAAGACGGCGCTCGCGCTCCAGTGGGCGAACCAGGCGGCGCACCGCTTTCCGGACGGTCAGCTGCACGTGAACCTGCGCGGCTTCGACCTCCGCGCGGAGCCGCTCGACCCGATCGCGGTGGCCCGCGACTTCCTCGTGGCGCTCGGTGTGCCCGCCCAGGAGCTGCCTCCGACCGACGAGGCCGTGATCGGCCAGTACAGGTCGTTGTCTGCGCAGCGTCGGATGCTCGTGGTCCTGGACAACGCCAGGGACGTGACGCAGGTGCGCCCGTTGTTGCCCGGCGGACCGGCCAACCTCGTCCTCGTCACCAGCCGCAACCGGCTCGACGGGCTCACGGGCCGTCCCGTGGCGCTGGACGTCATGGACGAGCGGGCCGCGGTCGAGGTGCTGACCGAGCGGATCGGTGCGGCACGGGTCGCGGCCGAGCCGGACGCCGTCGCGCGGCTCGTCGAGCGGTGTGCGGGACTGCCGCTCGCGCTGGGCATCGTGGCCGCCCGCGCGGCCTACGGCGACCCGCTCACGTCACTCGCGGACGAGCTGGAGCGGGAACGCCTGAAGGCCCTCGACATCGACGACCCCGCCACGGACGTCCGCACCGTCTTCTCCTGGTCGTTGCGGTCCGTCAGCGGGGTCGCGGCGGACGTGTTCGTGGCGCTGGGCCGCCACCCCGGCCCGGAGTTCACCGTCGAGGCCGCCGCGAGCCTCGCCGCCGTGTCGGTCGAGGAGGCACGGCGCGCGCTCAGCGAATTGGTCGCGGGCAGCCTCGTCTCCACGACGAGCACCGGACGGTTCCTGCTGCACGACCTGGTGCGGGACTACGCAGCCGAACGGTTCGGCGAGCTGTCGCAGGACCAGCAGGTCGAAGCGCAGCAGCGGATGTTCGACCACTACGTGCACACCGCGCTGAAGGCGAACAGCCTGACCGAGCCCAGGGCCAGGTGGACGTCGATGGCACCTCCGTCGCCAGGGGCCGTGGTCACGCCGATACCGGACGTGCAGGCCTCGAAACTCTGGATCCAGGTCGAGCAGCCGGTGCTCCTGGGCTTGGTGAGGGAGATGGTGGCGGCAGGTGCGGATGACCTCACCTGGCGGCTGGTCTACACGCTCCACCTCTCCATGCTGCGTCAAGGACTGCTGGCCGAGGTCGAGGAAGTTGAACTGCTCGCGCTGGCCGCGGCACAACGACGGGACGACGTGTTCGGCCGACAGCGCCTTCACCGCGCTCTCGGTGGGATCTACATGGCGAAACGGGCTTTTCTCGAGGCCGAGTTCCACCTGCGCTCGGCACTGCGTTGTGAAGAGGAGATGGACAACGTCGACGGCCAGGCTGACGTCTCGCGCGGGCTGGCTCTCGTGTACGAGGAACTCGGGCAGCACCAACGGTCGCTGGACATCTTGGCCGGTTTGTACCCGAAGCTCTCCGACCTCGGCGAGTACCAGCGAGGCTGCTACCTCGCGGCATACGCGCGGGCTCACCAACAGGTCGGTGACCGCGAACGGGCGATCGAGCTGTGCATGGAGGCGGAGGTGTCGTTCGCCGGGTACACAGGCCCGCTGTCCATGCCCCACGCGAACAACGCCGAGACGCTGGGGGACATCCACGTCGAGCTGGGCAGTTACGCCGAGGCCGTCCACAGCTATCGGCTGTCGGTCGACCGGATGCGGGAGATGCACCACACCTACTACCTCGGAGAGGGCCTCGTACGGCTGGCGAAGGTCCACATCCTGCTGGGGGAGCACGACGCCGCACGAGAACACCTGGCGGAAGCCCTGCCGATCTACGAGATGTTGCGGCACCGCGGCACCGAGGAAGCGCGCAAGCTGCTTATATCACTGACGAATGTATGAAGCGAGGTTTGTACCTACCGCGGTCGGGTACCTCTACATCAGGATTCCCCACCTGGAGGTTGGAATGATCGTCCTCGGTCTGATTCTGCTGGTCGTCGGATGGCTGATGGGTATCAGCATCCTGACGACGCTGGGCGTGGTGCTCCTGGTGATCGGCGCGATCCTCGCCGTCCTCGGCGCGGTCGGCAAGCCGATCGGCGGCCGGGCTCACTACTTCTAAAGACTCATCGCTCACCGTTCCTCCCCTCGGAAACGGTGAAGGGGGAGCCTCCTTTGTGGAGGCTCCCCCTTCTTTTTGTCTCACAACGGTTTCACACGTTGTTCCTCGTGCGTGCGGCAGCGGCGAACACTCCGAACGCGACCCCCAGCATGGCCAGAGCGGCGACAGCGGCAACAACAAGATCAACAGACATGATCAGAAAAACTCCCTCTTGCGATCTCTCCCGTCCTTATGACGCCGGGGTACCCCACAACGTTGCCTCGGGTAACGTTTTCGGGGTGAAACTCCGTGCTGTGGAAGCGCGAGTGCTCTCCGTAGCGCCGTGGCTGTTCGCGTTGTCGGTGCTCGGGCACCTGTTCATGGTCGCGTTCCAGACGAAGATGACCATGATCGACCTGCTGGTGTACCGCAACGGCTCGCCGCACCTGTTCTCCGGCGACCTCTACGAGTGGCGGCTCGACCAGTACGCGGACGTGTTCCCGCTGCCGTTCACCTACCCGCCGTTCGCGGCCGCGATCTTCACGCCGATGAGCTGGGTGCCGTGGGAGGCCTCGCGCTGGATCTGGCAGCTGATCTGCCTGGGCTGCCTCTACTACATCGTGCACGTCACGCTGAAACTGCTGAAGCTGCAGGACCCGCGCCGCGTGATGCTGTGGACCGCGCTGACGCTGTGGATCGAGCCGGTCCGCACCACGCTCAACTACGGCCAGATCAACCTGGTGCTGGTCGCGATCCTCATCGGCACGCTCGCCAGCGCGCGCAACTGGATCGGTGGGGCGGGGGTCGGTTTCGCCGCGGGCATCAAGCTCACGCCCGCGATCTCGGGGCTGTACTTCCTGATCCAGCGGCGGTGGATGGCCGCTGTGTGGTCGTTCGTCGCTTTTGTGGTCGTGTACGGGATCGGCTGGGCGATCTCGCCGTCGCAGTCGGACAAGTTCTGGTTCCAGCTCCTCGGTGACGCGAGTCGCGTCGGGCCGGTCGGCAGCGCCATCAACCAGTCACTGCGCGGTGCGTTGAGCCGCACGGTCGGTTACGACGTGAAGACCGGGCCGATCTACATCGTCGCCGTGCTCGTCGCCGCGGCGTTGACGTGGTTCGCGGTCAGCAGGACGAAGGACGTGCTGGCGTTGATCGTCAGCGTGCAGATGCTCGGCCTGCTCGTCTCGCCGATCTCGTGGAGCCACCACTGGGTGTGGATGGTGCCCGCCCTGCTGTGGCTGGTCTACGAGGGCGGGCACCTGCTCTGCAAGATCACCGCCGGCCTGTGGGTGCTGCTGACCGGCGGTTACCTGATCTCGTTCCTGCTGCTCGCCCAGCCGAACATCTGGGACTTCCCGCGGCCGTGGATCTTCGTCGTGCTCGGCTGGGGTTATCCGGCCGCGGGCGTGCTCACGCTGGTCGCGATCGGGCTAGCAGCCCGGCGTCAGCGGGACGAGCTGCTGTCCGGCGAGCAGGAGGCTGCCGACGGCGAACCCAGCCGAGTCGCCGGCTGACGCGGGCTTGAAGGAGTTGCGGGCCGCGGTCCAGCCGAGCAGTCCGCCGGCGTCGAGCGCGGTCAGCAACGCCTGCCAGCCCTTCTGAGCGTGCGGCAGGTAGGTGGCGCGGTCGAGCACGCCCGCGTTGACACCCGCCGCGATCGCGTAAGTGATCATCGCGGTGGCGGCCGAGTCCTTGCCGGTGGCGCCCCAGAAGCCGTCGTGGCGTTGCAGGAACGTCAACGTCCGCACGCTCTTGGCCAGCGTCCTGGCGTACTCGGCGCGGTACGGGTGGTCGGCGGGGAGCGCGACCACCGCCTTGGCCAGGCCCTGCACAGCCCAGCCGTTCGTCTGCGCGTTCAGGCTCCACAGGCCCGTGAACTCGTTGAACGTGCGCGCCTTGAGGCTCTGGTAGGAGCGGAACGAGTAGTCCAGCATCGCCTGGTCGTGGTCGGCGAGTGCGATCCGCGTGAACGACGGCAGCGCCATGTTCAGCGCGTCCGGCGACCTCCAGTACGTGCCACCATCCCGCACCTGGGCGCGCAGGTTGTCGCGCAACGGCTGCAGCACCTCGGGTTCCGGGTGGAAGTACGCCACGTCGAGGTACGGCTCACCGGTCGCCTGCGCGTCCGGGGCGAAGGGGTGCGCCGGGTCGACCGGCAGCAGGTAGTGGTTCGCCTGCACCCACGGCCACGTCTTGTGGTTGCTGATCCCGGTCGTCCGCACCTGGGCGAGGTTGCCGGTGTGGAAACCCGCGTTGGACCAGGTGTTCGCCGCGAGATCGGTTCCCCTGGTCACCCAGGCCTGGCTGGCCTCGATCATCGTGTCCGTCACGGCACAGGGCACGGCCTGGGCCGCGGCCGGGACGAGGAGGAGACTGCCGGCCAGCGCCACGACGAACAGAGGTGTGCGCATCCGCATGAGGGTGTTCCCTCTCATTTCCGCGGGCGGCGGCAGCGCACATCTTGACCGAATCAGGCCAGGGCGTCCAGGACTCCGTCGATCTCCTCGGCGAGACTCACGTCCAGGGCGGTGATTCCTCCCTTGTAGTGCGTGCTCAGGCGGAATGTCAGCGTCTTGTAGCGGATGTCGATGTCCGGGTGGTGGTTGTCGTTCTCGGCGATCTCCGCGATCCGGTTCACGACCATGATCGCCTTGGAGAAGCTCTCCAGCTCGACGGTCTTCACCAGTGCCGCGTCCTGCGGGCACCAGCCGGGGAGTTTCGGCAGCAGGTCGTCCAACTGATCGTCGCTCAACAGCTCGGCCATGTCCTGATCGTCCCACCACGTCACGTAAGCTGCGCGTTTACCACGGGAGTCCGGTGAAGCGCCGGGCTGAGAGGAGGGCTCGCAAGCCCTCGACCGTCCACCTGATCCGGGTCATACCGGCGTAGGGAGAGGTTGCTGTGAGAAGGATTTGTGCTGTTTTCGCTGCTCTGGCGCTGACGGGCTGCTCGGCCGGCACGTCGACCGCGCCGCAGTCGCGCGAGGTCACGCTGGTGACCCACGACTCGTTCGCGGTGAAGCAGGAGGTGCTGGACGAGTTCCAGAAGTCCTCGGGCATCACCGTGAAGCAGCTCGCGAGCGGGGACGCGGGCGAGCTGACGAACAAGCTGGTGCTGACCAAGTCGAACCCGATCGGCGACGTCGCGTTCGGCGTCGACTCGACGTTCGCGTCGCGTGCCCTCAGCGAGGGCGTGTTCGCCGAGTACGCCTCGCCGGAGGCCTCGAAGGGCGCCCAGCGGTACAAGGCCGACGACTCGAACCGGCTCCAGGCCGTCGACGTCGGTGACGTGTGCCTCAACATCGACCCGGCCAAGCTCACGGCCGGCGAGCCGAAGTCGTACGAGGACCTGGTCGACCCGAAGTTCAAGGACCAGCTGGTCGTCGAGAACCCGGCCACGTCCTCGCCCGGTCTCGCGTTCCTGCTCGGCACGATCGCGAAGTTCGGCGAGGACGGCTGGCAGGAGTACTGGACCAAGCTCAAGGCCAACGGCGTCAAGGTCGTGAGCGGCTGGGAAGAGGCCTACAACCAGGAGTTCTCGGCCACCAAGGGCACCCGGCCGATCGTGGTGTCGTACGCGTCGTCGCCGTCGGCGGAGGGCGGCAGGACCAAGGCCGTGCTCGACACCTGCTACCGCCAGGTCGAGTACGCGGGCGTGCTGTCGGGCGCCAAGAACACCGAGGACGCCAAGAAGGTCCTCGACTTCCTGCTGGGCGAGGAGTTCCAGGCCCAGGTGGCCGAGCAGATGTACGTGTACCCGTCGCGCGAGGGCGTCGCGCTGCCCGAGTCGTGGGCCAAGGACGCGCCGCTTCCCGCCTCGCCGCAGTCGTTGCCCGCGGACGAGGTGAAGGACAACCGCGAGGCGTGGGTCGAGCAGTGGCGCAAGCTGGTGCAGGGCTGAGTTCGCGGACGGGCGGGCCGGTTCGCCGGATCTCCGCTCGTGCCGGGTGGTCGGCGGCAGCGCTGCTGCCGCTGGCCTTCCTCGCGCTCTTCTTCGCCTGGCCGGTCCTCGCGATCGTCGACCTGGGCCTGCGCGAGGGCGGTGTGCTCGCCGCGGTCCTCGAAGCCGACACCTGGGAGCTCGTCGCCTTCACCCTCGGCCAGGCCGCGGCCTCCACGCTCGTGGCGGTCCTCGCCGGCATGCCGCTCGCGTTCGTGCTGGCACGCTGCGAGATCCGCGGCCTCGGACTGGTCCGCGCGGCCGTGATGGTGCCGTTCGTGCTGCCGACCGTCGTGGTGGGCCTGGCTTTCCGGACGTTCTGGCCCGACGGCGGGCTCCTGCCGATCGTGCTGGCCAACGCGTTCTTCAACGTCGCCGTGGTCGCGCGGACCGTCGGCGGGCTGTGGGCGCACACGGATCGGCGCGCCGAGGACGCGGCGCGGGCGTTGGGTGCCTCGCGGCCGCGGGCGTTCGCGTCGGTGGTGCTGCCCGCGCTGGCGCCGGCGATCGGGTCGGCCGCCGCGGTCGTGTTCCTGTTCTGCGCCACGAGTTTCGGCGTCGTGCTGGTGCTCGGCGGGTCGCGGTACCGGACGCTCGAGACCGAGATCTACCTGCGGACGGTCGAGCTGTTCGACCTGTCCGGGGCGGCCGCGTTGTCGTTGCTGCAGTTCGCCGCCGTGCTGGCGGTGCTGGTGCTGGGAGCTCTGGCCCGGCGTCGGCGCGAGACCGCGCTGGCGTTGCGCGGCAGGGAGGAACTCGCCCGGAAGCCGTCCGGTGGTGAGTGGTACGTGGTGACCGCCGCGTTCGCCGTCGTCGTGGCGTTGCTGACGCCCGTGGTCGGGCTCGTGGCGCGCTCACTGTCCACTCGGGACGGCTGGAGCCTCGCCGGGTACGTGGCGCTGAACACCCGGGGCGACCGCGGAACGCTGGCCGTGACGGGGATCGACGCCGCGGTGAACTCGCTGCGGACGGCCTTCGACGCGACCCTCGTGGCGCTGGTGGTCGGGGTGTTCTCGGCCGTGGTGCTGGTCGGGTTGCGCAGGTCGGGGGCCCGGTTCGCCGAGGTGCTCGACACGGCGTTGATGCTGCCGCTCGGGGTGTCCGCGGTGACGGTCGGCTTCGGTTACCTGATCACGATGGACGCGCTGCCCGGCGACTTCCGGACGTCGCCGATGCTGGTGCCGCTGGCCCAAGCTCTCGTGGTGACGCCGTTGATCGTGCGGATGGTGCTGCCGGTGCTGCGGGCCGTCGACGAACGGCTGCGGCAGGCGGCGGCGACCCTGGGCGCCTCGCCGGCGCGGGTCTGGCGTGAGGTGGACCTGCCTCTGGTGGGCCGGTCTCTGGCCGCCGCGGCCGGGTTCGGGTACGTGGTGGCGCTGGGCGAGTTCGGGGCGACTAGTTTCCTGGCGCGGCCGGACGCGCCGACGTTGCCGGTGGTGATCGCGCGGCTGATGTCGCGGCCGGGGGAGTTGAACAGCCAGATGGCCTACGCGGCGTGCGCGCTGCTGATGGTCGTGACGGTCGGGTGCGTGCTGCTGATCGAGCGGCTGCGCGTGCCGGGCAGCGGGGAGTTCTGATGGCACTGCAGCTGGACTCGATCACCGTCCGCTATGGACGGACGGCCGCGGTGTCGGACGTGTCGCTGGAGGTGGCC
Organism: Lentzea sp. HUAS12; assembly: GCF_024125735.1. Lineage (NCBI taxonomy): Bacteria > Bacillati > Actinomycetota > Actinomycetes > Pseudonocardiales > Pseudonocardiaceae > Lentzea > Lentzea sp. HUAS12. The sequence continues at coordinate 6,122,053 of NZ_CP099738.1, read as the reverse complement.
GACGGCGAGGTCGTGGCGTTGCTCGGGCCCTCGGGGTGCGGGAAGTCGACGTTGCTGCGCACGGTCGCCGGGCTGGAGAAGCCCTCCGCCGGTGCGGTGCGGTGGGACTCCGCCGACCTGGCCGGTGTCCCGGTGCACCGGCGCGAGTTCGGGCTGGTGTTCCAGGACGGCCAGCTGTTCCCGCACCGCACGGTCGCCGGCAACGTGGCGTTCGGCCTGCGGATGAAGAAGACCGAGCGCGAGGCGCGGGACAAGCGCGTGCTGTCGCTGCTGGAACTCGTCGGGCTCGAAGGCTATGCCGACCGCCGGGTCACGCAGCTGTCCGGCGGTGAGCAGCAACGGGTCGCGCTGGCACGTGCTCTGGCGCCCTCGCCCCGGTTGCTGCTGCTGGACGAACCGCTGTCAGCGCTGGACAGGGCGTTGCGCGAACAGCTCGCGGTCGACCTGGCCCGGCTGCTGCGCGAGGCCGCGACGACGGCCCTGGTCGTGACGCACGACCACGACGAGGCGTTCACCCTGGCCGACCGCGTGGCGATCATGTCGCGCGGCCGGATCGTCCAGGTCGGCCCGCCCGCCGAGGTGTGGTCGTCCCCCGTGGACGTGGAGACGGCGAAGTTTTTGGGTTGCAACAAGTTCGTGCCCGGTTCGTTCGTCGGGCTGGACGTCGAACGAGTCGGGTTGCGGGCCACGGCGCTGCGGGTCGACCCCGACGGCCTGCTGGAGGGCACCGTCGTCGAACGGGTCCACCGGCGCGACCACGTGCGGCTGCTCGTGGAGATCGGCGGCGAGGAGTACGAGGCCGTCGGGCCGGTGTCCGTCGGCGACCGCGTGCGGCTCGCAATCGACTTGGACGGCGTCGCGCGCGTCGGGTAGGCATGGAGCCCTATGGGACTTCTCGAGGGACGCGTCGCGCTGGTCACGGGTGTGAGCCGGCGGCAGGGAATCGGCTACGCGATCGCCTCGCGGTTGCGCGGGCTGGGCGCCGAAGTGTTCGTGCAGCACCACGTCGCACACGACGTCTCACAGCCGTGGGGCGCCGACGACGTGGACGAGGTGCTGGCGGACCTCGGCGCTTCAGGGCTGGCCGTCGACCTGGCCCGGCCCGAGGCGCCGGAGGAGTTGCTGGCCGCGGCCGTCGAAGCGTTCGGACGGGTCGACGTGCTGGTGTGCAACCACGCGCGGTCCGGTGGCGACGGCTCGCTGGCCGAGGTGGACGCGGCGATGCTCGACGAGCACTACGCGGTGAACACGCGGTCGTCGATCCTGCTCGCGCAAGCGTTTGCCAAGCGGTGGACCGGGAACGACGGCGGGCGGGTCGTGTTCCTGACGTCGGGGCAGAACCTCGGCCCGATGCCCGGCGAGGTGGCCTACGCGGCCTCGAAGGGGGCGCTGGCGGCGATCGTCGCGACGCTGTCGCACGAGCTCGCGGACCGGGGCGTCACCGTCAACGCCGTGAACCCCGGCCCGACCGACACGGGGTGGGCCGGACCGGAGCTCACGGAACTGGTGAACGAGCGGATGCCGTTGAAGCGCTGGGGCCGGCCGGACGACGCCGCCCGGCTGATCTCCTGGCTGTGCACCGACGACGCTCAGTGGATCACCGGTCAGGTGATCAACAGCGAAGGCGGCTTCCGGCGTTAGTTGTCCTTCGTGATGAGGCGCATCGCGGCCAGGCCCGTGCCGATCAGCAGGTAGCAGCCCGCGAGCAGCGTGCTGTCCCAGATCTGGCCGAGCGGGATCGGGTCGCGCATCACGTCGATCAGGCCGGGGAAGCCGGTCGTGATCAGGAACGGGTGCAGCCAGTCGAGTGACGGGAACTGCGACAGCACCTGGAACACGATGATCGTCGTCATCGTCGCCGCCTGCACCACCAGCGGGTGCTCGGTGGTCGCCGAGACGGCGAGGGCGACCGCGCCGATCGACACCATCTGGAACGTCACCAGGACGATGAACAACGCGATGCGCAGCAGGCCTTCGCCCGTGCCCAGCGTGGTGCCGGACAACGTCATCATGCCGTCGGAGCCGAGGAACGCGGTGCCGGCGATGATGCCGACGACGGCCATCAGCGTGACGGCGAACAACGACATCGCGGTGAGGCCGAAGAGCTTCACGAACAGCAGCCGCACGCGCGACACCGGTGCGACCAGCAGGCCGCGCAACGTGCCGTGCTGCGCCTCGCCCGCCAGGCCGTCCGCCGCCCAGATCGACGCCACCAGCGGCAACAACAGGTTGAGCGACAGGAACAACGTGAAGATCGGCACGACCAGGCCGTTGCCCTGGATGATCGCGGCGAGTCCCGGGCCGCCGCCACCGCCCTCGTCGTCGCCCGCGGTCCAGATGCCGAAGCTGATGATGATCGGCACCAGCACCAGGCCGAACAGGCCGATGATCGTGCGAGGCCTGCGCAGCATCCAGCGCACCTCGGAACCGAACTGACGCGTGATCATCGCCGTCCCCCGTCCAGGGTGTCCACGGCGGACATCCCGCGCTCGGCCTCCTCGGCCTCGGTGAGCCGCGCGAACAGCTCCTCCAGGCCCGTCTTCCAGCGCGTCGCCTCGAAGACGCGGGCGCCTCCCTGCACGAGCGTCTCGATCACCTGCGGCGCGCTCGTCCCCGCGAGCTCGACGCGCAGGCCGTCACCGAGCGGGCGCGCGGAGATCTTGGCCTGCCGCAACGCGCTCAGCGCCTTCTCGACGTCCGGCGTGATCACCTGCAGCGCGGATCCCCCCGCCTGCAGGAGCTCGGTCAGCTCTCCTTGCGCCACCACGGTTCCGCGGTGCAGCACCGCGACGTGCGTGCACGTCGCCTCGACCTCGCTCAGCAGGTGGCTCGACACCAGCACCGTGCTGCCGGCCGCGTGCAGGTCCGCGATGATCTTGCGGATCTCCCGCGTGCCCGCCGGGTCGAGGCCGTTGGTCGGCTCGTCGAGCACGACGAGCTTGCGCGGCACGAGCAACGCCGCGGCCAGGCCGAGGCGTTGCTTCATGCCGAGCGAGTACCCCCGGTACCTGCGGTGGGCCGCCTGGGCGAGCCCGACGCGTTCGATGGCGTCCTCGACCGCCTGCTTGATCTCCTTGCGAGGCAGCAAGGGCTCGAACGCGGCACACCTGACGAGGTTCTCCCGTCCACTGAGGAACGGGTGGAACCCCGGACCCTCGACCAGCGCGCCCACGTGGGGCAGCGCCTGCTCGGCTCCCTCCGGCAGCGGCCGTCCGAGCAGTTCGATCTCCCCCTGCGTGGGGCGGACCAGCCCGAGCAGCATCCGGATCGTGGTCGTCTTGCCGGACCCGTTGGGGCCCAGCATGCCGAGCACGGCTCCTTCCGGCAGCTCGAGGTCGACGCGGTCGACGGCGACCGTGCTCCCGTACTCCTTGCGCAGTCCCTTGGTCCGCGCGGCGACAGCGGTCTTCGAAGGCGCTGTCACCGGCGCGCTGGTCGAGGTGGTCACTTCACCTGTCCGATCGTGTCGAACAGCACCTGCTCCGGAACGGCGCCCGCGACCACGCGGCCGTCGTCGGAGATCAGGATCGTGGCGACCTTGGTGGTGAACAGCTGGCCGCTGCCCCAGGTGCCGCTGACCTTCTTCGTGAACTTGTCGACCAGACCCTGTGCCTCGGCCGGGACCTGCGTCATGGCCTGGGCGGGAATCCTCGCGCCGACGACCGTGTCCCAGCCCGTGCCGAAGATCTGCGGGTCCTCACCCTGCAGGGCCTGCTCGAGACCCAGCTCGGGCGTGCGGTCCGCCCGCTGCTCCTTGGCCTCCGGCGTGGTGACCTTGGCGTTGGCGGGCGGCGTGAACTCGAACAGCTTCGAGTCCTGCGGGCCGACGTTGATCTCGCTGAAGCCGACCGTGCCCGCGGGCTCGCTCGTGCCGTTGGTCAGGACGGCGACGCGCAGCGGCATCTTGAGCTCGGAGTCGACGGCGACCCGCACCTCGCGGATCAGCGTCTTCTCGCTGGCCTTGGGGGTCAGCACGAGCTCGTAGGCGGCACGGTTCGCGACGCGCGCCGTCCCGTCCACGCTGATCTCGCTGAACTCCTTGGTCAGGCCGACGATCTGCTTGGCGGCCTCGGCCGGGTCGACCGACTTGGCCTTCTCGTCGGCGGGCTTCGGCTCGTCCGCCTTGTGCTCGGACTTCGTGACCTCGTTGTCCGCGGAGTTCCACGCCCACGTGGTCGTGCCGTCGTTGACGATGGTCTGCTCGGACTGGCCGTTCGGCAGGGCGGCGCGGAACTTGCCGTTGCCGTCGGTCCAGATGCGGGCGCTGTGCTTGCCGTCGGCGAGCTGCGGGATCTCGGCGATCGACGGGAGGCCGAGCTTGTTGTCGACCTCCACGGTTCCGCCGAACGCGCCGGGCTTGCTCGTCAGGACCTGCTCGACGAGCGCCTCCGGGGAGACGTCCGGAAGGGTGGGCGGCTGGCCCGCACCCGCCGGCATCGCGAGCAGGCTCAGGCCTGCCGCTCCGGTGATCACACCGGCCGCCGCGGCGGCCAGGGTCACCTTTCGCTTGTTCATCAGTGGTTCCCCTCCTCCAAGGGCTTGTACCCATAGCTTGGTGGTGGGTTGCTGAGATGGTGCTGAGACTACTCGGACCTGCGGTTTCCCGCCTGCGCCCTGCTTTTTTCTGAGAGTCGGCTGAGATCTTGCGGGCAGCTGAGAGCCTCGGGCGGCATGCTGTGCGGTGTGAAGCCTCGAGTGCTGGTCGTGGACGACGAAGCCGGCGTGCGCCGGGCGTTGGAGCGTGGCCTGTCGGCCGAGGGCATGGAGGTCGTCACGGCCTCCGACGGGCCCACGGCGTTGCGGGTCGCGCTGACCGGGGCGTTCGACGTGGTGCTGCTCGACATCATGCTGCCCGGCCTGTCCGGGTACCGCGTGCTGCAACGCATGCGGGCCGACGGGGTGCGCACGCCCGTGCTGATGGTGTCGGCCAAGGACGGCGAGGTCGACCAGGCGGACGGGCTCGACCTCGGCGCCGACGGGTACCTCGTCAAGCCGTTCAGCTTCGTGGTGCTGGTCGCGCAGGTCAGGGCGTTGCTGCGGCGCGGGGGAGGGGCCCGTCGCAAGCTGACGCTGGGGCACCTGGTGATCGACCGCGGGCTGCGCGAGGTCAGCTGGGGCGGGCAGGACGTGTCGCTGTCGCCGCGCGAGTACGCGGTGCTCGACGTGCTGGCGTCGCGCGCGGGATCCGTGGTGACGAAGGACGAGCTGCTGCGGACGGTCTGGGGGGACGAGCAGGCGGCCACCCGCAACGCCGTCGAGGTCTACGTCGGGTACCTGCGGCGCAAGCTGGAGGCCGTCGGGGCGGGTGAGGTCGTGCGGACGATCCGCGGCCACGGCTACATCGCGTCCACCCCCGACCTCGACAGCGCGCTCGGCAACAGGTGAACCCTCGCCGCTGGTGGTTGCGGCGGACGCTGCGCTTCCGCATCACCGTGGTCGCCACCGGGGTGGCGTTGCTGTGCCTGCTGGCCTTCACCGGGTTCGCGCCCGCGTTGATCGGGTTGATCCAGATCACCGCGGTGGACCAGGAGCTCGCCAGGTCGGAACCGCGCCTGCTGGACGTGGCGGGGTCCCCTGTGGACGGTGGGCCGCCGCTTCCCCTGACGGCGCAGGACGTCCGGGTGCTGAGGTCCGGGGAACCGGTGCTGCGGCTGGAGGGGGAGTCCGCGCTGCGGTTCCGCGGGCGCGTGGTGTTCGCCGGCGACGGGACGCCCCGGCTGGAGGTCTACGCGAGCACGTTGCTCGGGTACGGCAAGGCCAACACGCTGGGCACGCGCTGGCTGGCCGTCGCGGCGGTGCTCGTGGCCGGGTTCGTGGGGATCGCGACCTGGCTCTCGGTGCGGTCGTCGTTGCGGCCCGTCGAGCGGATGCGCGTCGCCGCGGGCGAGCTGCCGCACGGCGAACGGCTGCCGGTGCCGCTCGCGCGGGACGAGCTGCAGGCGTTGGCCGAGGCGTTGAACGCGCTGCTGGCCAGGCGGGACGAGGCCTCCGACCGGCTGCGGAGGTTCACCGGCGACGCGGCGCACGAGCTCCGCTCGCCGGTCGCGTCGGTGCGGGCGCAGGCCGAGGTCGCGGTGGCGCACCCGGACCCCGACTTCTCCATCGAGGTGCTGGAGTCGGTGGTCGAGGAGTCGATCCGGCTCAGCGCGCTGGTGGAGTCGCTGCTGATCCTGGCGCGCGCCGACACCGGGGCGCCGCCGCGCGCCGAGGCGGTGGACCTGGTGCTGGAGGCGGAGGCGGCGATCTCGCGGCTCGACACGGAGTTGCTGGTGCGGCTCAACGCGCCCCCGTCGGCGTGCCTGGTGTCGGCCACGCGCTCCGAGGTCGAGCTGGTGCTGGACAACCTGCTGCGCAACGCCGCCCGGTACGCGTACTCAACGATCACCCTGACGCTGGTGCCGGTGGGCCGGGACGTGCGGCTGCTCGTGGACGACGACGGGCACGGGATCCCCGCCGAGCACCGCACCAAGGTGTTCGACCGGTTCTACCGGGTGGAGGAGGACCGCGGGCGCCGCTCCGGCGGGTTCGGGCTGGGCCTCGCGCTGGTGGCGCACCTCGTGCAGCGCCGCGGCGGGTCGGTGCGGGCCGCGGAGTCGCCCGCCGGTGGTGCGCGTTTGGAGATCCGCTGGCCGTCCTGGTAGCAAGCTCCGGTGCCAGAGTTGCGAGCGTCGGCGCTGGTCGACGCGCCTGTTTCGGTGGTGGCGGGTGCCCTGGTGGACACGTCGCTGATCACGGGTCTCGGTGTCCGGGCCTCCGGTCCGCTGCTGTGCGTGGGAGATGCCCTGGCCGGGCCGTTCGGGGTCCGGTTGACGGTGACGCGCGCCGATCTGTCCGGTGTGTCGGCCGCGGGTGACTTCCTGGAGCTGCACACGGATCTCGTCGTCACCGGGGCCGGGACGATGGTGATCGACCGGGTCTCGTGGAAGTCCGTGCGCGGCGTCGTCGGGCGGTTCGCCGACGTGACCGTCGCGCGCGGGATCGCGTTGCGGGTGCTGGAGAAGCGTTCGGCGTTGCTGTCCCGCCGGTGCGCGGAACTGGCCGGGGCGCGGGTGGTGGTCGGCGCGGCGGTCGTCCGGGGTGGACGGTTGCTGGCGCAGCAGCGCTCCTTCCCGGAAAGCCACGCGGGGCGGTGGGAACTGCCCGGCGGACGGGTCGAGCCCGGCGAGAAGCCCGAGGACGCGCTGGTGCGCGAGTGCGTGGAGGAGCTGGGCGTCCCGGTCGTCGTCGGCCCGCAGGTCGGCCCCGACGTGCCGTTGAAGCGCGATCTGGTGTTGCGGATCTTCGCCGCGGAGCTCGCCGGCGGTGAGCCGGAAGCGTTGGAGCACAACGCTGTCCGGTGGCTCACCGCCGACGAGCTGCCCTCCCTGGACTGGCTGCCGGCCGACCGGGTGCTGGTCCCGGCCCTTCAGCAGCTGCTCACCTGATGCTCCTCAACTGAGCCCGGACAGGCGCAGGGCCGCGTTCAGCCGGTGCTGGGCGCGCTCCCTGGCCCGGTCGGCCCCGGCCGCGCGGATCCTGTCGAGCTCCGCGGGGTCGGCGAGAAGCTCCAGGGTCCGGTCGCGCACGGGCTTGAGCTCCTCGATCACCGCCTCCGCCACCACGTCCTTGAGCTCGGCGAACCTGCTCGTGTAGTCCTCGGGCTCCTTGCCGGTGCAGGAGGCGAGGATCTCGACGAGGTTCGCGATCCCGTCGGTCGACGACACGGCCCGGCGCACCTTGCGCCGCACGAGGTCCGGCTCGTCCAGCACGAACACGACCCCGGCCGAGTTCTGCGCCGACTTGTCCATCTTGCGCGCCGGGTCCGACAGGTCCTTGATGCGCGCCCCGACCTTGGGCACCACCGCGTTCGGCACGATGAACGCGTCCCCGTACGCGTGGTTGAACCGCCGCGCGAGCGCCCGCGCCAACTCGACGTGCTGCAACTGGTCCTCGCCCACCGGCACCTCCGCGGTGCCCTGCAACAGGATGTCCGCCGCCATCAGCACCGGATAGGTGAGCAGGCTCAGCCGCACCGACTCGCGCCCGAGCGACTTCTCCTTGAACTGGATCATCCGGGCCGCCTCCCCGTACGTGCAGGTGCACTCCAGGACCCAGTTGAGCGCCCCCAGCTCGCGGATGAGGTCGCTCTGCACGCACACGCTGGCCGGGTCGATGCCGGACGCGACGAGCACCGCGAGCTGCTCGCGCGTCATCGATCGCAGCCGTTGCGGGTTGTGCGACGACGTCATCGCGTGCAGGTCGCTGATGAAGTACACGTCCTCGTCGGTGCCCTCCTTCGCCCACGTGCGCAGCGCCCCCAGGTAGTTGCCGAGGTGCACCTGGCCGGACGGCGTGATGGCGGAAAGCCGGATCATGATCGGTCCTCTCGTGGGGGACCGCCCGTCCGGAACGCATCAAAAAAGCCGCCCGTCGGGGCGGCCCGTGGTTCGCGTCAGTGGTGTCTGCGCGCTGCTACTCCGGCCGCCTGAAAGCGGCCTGCCAGAAGGCGTTGAGGATGCGCACGACCACGAGTATAGGTCTACCGTCAACGCATGTTCATCGTGCTGCTGAAGTACGCCGCGCCACTGGAACAGATCGACTACGCCCTCCCCGACCACCGCGAGTGGGTCGAGAAGCAGTACGAGCGGGGCCTGTTCCTCGCTTCGGGGCGTCAGGTGCCGAGGACGGGCGGCGTGATCATCACGCGCCCCATGCCCCGGGGCAGGCTCGAGGCGCTGCTCGCCACCGACCCGTGGGCGGAGCAGAAGCTCGTGAAGTACGAGATCTGCGAGTTCGAGGCGACCCGCACGGCGCCCGAACTCTCCAAGCTGAACGAGGCCGTGCTGCCGGCCTAGGCCGGTTTCCCCGGACGGTCACGCCCGGTCCCGTCCGGCCAGCCACTCGACCGCCGCCGCCAGCGGGTCCCCGGTGACCACGTGCGGGACGATCGGGTCGTTGCCGTACGTCCTGCCGGTCCGGTCGGCGAGCTTCGAGGCCCTCAGCGGCCACTGTCGACCAACAGGACTTGCAGGACAGCGCTTCAGTCGGTTCTCCGCGTCATGCTGGAGAGAATCGGCTCGGCTTCGGTTCGGAGGTGTGGTTCGAGCAGGTCCCAGTCGCTGCCTTCGCCCACGATCCAGAGGTAACGGCAGATCGCGGACAAAAGAGCCAGACGGCCGCTGCGCGTGTGCAGCTCGGGCATGTCGCGGATTCGCCGGGCGGTTACCGGGTCTCGAAGGCTGTTGCAGTAGAGCGTGGCGAGGTCGTACCCGGCGAACATGGGACGCCAGCTCTCCCAGTCGAGGATGCACATCTGTGGCCGGCGCAGATTGGCCCAGTGCAAGTCCGCGTGCGCTGTCGTCCAGCTGACATCGGCGAAGACGTCTTCGGCCAACGTGATGCCGAAGTGGTGTTCGACGCTGCGGATGGTGGAGGCCACCGCACCCAGCTCGTGGTGCCATTCCGTCGGATGTGCCGCCAGCGCTTCCAGTGACCGGCGCAGGTCCTGCCACCAGGTGTCCGGTAGCCGGGGGTCGTCGTGCAGCACGCCGCCGGGAGCGACCGTCGTCCCCAGGGCGAGGGTCATCACCTCGCCCCGAAGACGGCGGCCCCGCAGGTACTCGTCGTCGTGCTGCCAGTCGTGCCACCGGAGAACCGCGGGTTTGGCGACGCCACGGATCGAGTTGGCGGAGACGTTGCCGTCCCACCGGCAGACGGGCTCGTAGTCGGCGTCTTCCACCACGACCCTCAGCCAGACATCGCTGCTCTCGACGCGGGCGACCGCGCCGGCCGAGCGCATGTCGAAGGTGTTCACCGGCTCGCCGACCACACTCACGTCCAGCGCCGTCGCTGCCACGTCGAGCTGCCTGTCGAGCCAGACCCGTCGTCGCTCGACAGCCCTCTCGATCTCCAGGGCGTCCATGTTCACTTCTTCCAGAACTCGCCTTCTTTGCCCCAGCTGCCGCCCTTGCGGCCCCAGTCCACGCCGCTGGTGTTCACGCTCGTCGTGGTGCTCGCGGCCACGAACCGTGCCCACTCAGTGTCGCGGTTCGACACCGCACGCACCATGTGCTCCAAGACCGTCATCCGCTTCCCCTCGCCTGTTCAGTAGTTCGGCAAGCGCCAGAACGGGCGCTTGAACGGAATTTCGACAGTGGTCGGTCTCGGTCGCGGCGAAGGTGCCGTGCTCGAAGAACCGATCACCCGCGTGCGCTCCCTGACAGAAGGAGAAGAACTCGCACGTCTGCTTGCAGGTCTTCAGCGCGGCCGCGAACTCCTGGACGTACAGCAGTTCGTCAGCGCGCAGCAAGATCGTGGGCAGGTCGTTTTCCAGCACGTTGCCCGCGATGAAGTCGTCGTAGGTGATGCTGCGAACGCCGAGCAGCTCCGGCGACAGCAGCACCACGTCCCCGTTCCACGCGATCGTCGGAATGGGGTCGTGCCGGGAGTCCGCGTCGCGCCGGTCTTGCGTCAAGCCGAGGAACCCCCACAGGTTCGAGACCTCCCGCACGGTCACGTCGTTGCTGCGGCGGCACCACTCGAACGTGTCACGCCAGAACCGGCGGGCGTGGTCGATCGAGGGAGTTTGCCCGTCGGAGTTCGCGCCTTCCTTGGCTTCGACGTTGAACCCGACCCACGAGGTGCCCAGGTCTCGCATGAAATCCAGGACCTGCCCGGCCTGCCCCGTGCCGTCCTGGCTGACGACCGCCAGGACGGTGAACGGGATGCCGCGCCGTTTCAGCGTCTCGATACCTGCCATGGTCCGGTCGAACATCGGACGGCCACCGCGGTCGACGCGGTGGCGGTTGAGTTCACGAGGTCCGTCGATGCTCACACCCACGCCGATCTCGTACTGCTCGAACACATCGCACCAGGCGTCGGTGATCGGCCTCCCACCGCCGGTCTGGACTTTGTGCCGCACGCGTCCTGCCCGGCGCAGAGGCTCGAAGGGCTGCAACAACTCCGCGAACCGCTCGAGCCCGACCGCCAATGGTTCGCCGCCGTGCCACACCACCTCGACCGGCTCCCACGACGCGGCGATGCCGTGCGCGATCGCGGAGGCCACCTGAGGCGTCATTTCTTGCTTGAGGTGCCGTTCGAGCAGGTAGCAGTAGGTGCAGTCCATCGGGCACAGCGTTGTCGGCTGGGCGACGATGGTCTTGGGCTGTTCGGCCATCCAAGGGGCCATCGCTCCTCCGGTGCGTTTTCGCGGACATGAGCTTGAACGTCGAAGACCGGGTTCATTCGTGTTGACTCAAATATGGTTCGGACGACGGTCGTGCGGCAGATGACAGGCACGGACACGGAAGGACATCGATCATGTCCAGCGACGCCGCTGCGATCGGTGGGGGGAAGCGTCCGACTCCGAACCTCGTGCTGATCGGCCGACGGCAGGCCAAGGGGTGGGGACGAGACCGGCTCGCCAGGGAGTTCGAGCGGCTCGGTCGCCAACTGGAGCTCACCACGCCTGAGCTGGGGGCCATGGCCAAGGCGATCTACCGGCACGAGACCGGCAGAGCCGCGGTGCGCGATGAGGTCTACATCCGGCTGTACTGCGCCGCGTTCGAAGCCACACCGCATGAGCTGTTCGGCACCCTCAGCACAGGTGCGGAGAACAACCAGTCGTGCGGCCTTACGAGCCACAAGTTCGTGCCGGTGTACCTCGGCCCCGACCTGCTCTCCACGCTCATTCAGCGAGCGAACCTCGTGCGCGGCTCGGTGCAGTGGGCGGACTGCCACGTCGGACAGGTCGACCATCCGGCCGGTCACTGCGAGTTGTACGCGTTCCCGTGGGGTGTCGCGGTCTTCCACCTGGCGGAGGAGCTGAGCGTGCCGAACATCGCCAGCCTGGCGATGTGGCGCCGGCAGACCTATCGGGAGACCAGGCAGTGGGCGACCGAGTGGCTCCGCGCGCTGACCGGCTCGGACAGACCCTTCGCGCATTACGTGCTGTCGGCCTACTGGCTGCACGAGTCACCATGGAGCGGCCCGGACCTCGACACCGCGATGCGGTTGTTGAGCATGCCGCGGGTCCTGCTCGACCGCGGAACGGACGAAACCGGGCCGTCCCTGCACCACGCGGAGTTGGTGGAGCAGACACTGCTGCGCGAAGGATTTCACGACAGCCGCATCGATGAGTTCGGCATCCGCGGCCTGTCCATCGGCTGCGCCAGCTGGGCAGGGCTCAGCTACTACCCGCAGGCGGCGGCACGAGCACTCCAGATGTCCGACCTGATCGAGTGTGAGTTGCTGGTCCAGGCGTTGTGGTGTTACTGCCACCGCGTGCACGAGCAGGTGGAACAAGGATGTGATCCAGTTGTTCCACCTGAGTACGGGTGGCGTTGGATCCGCGCGGTCAGGTCGCGGTTGACCATGGCCAGGCCGCAGGAGACAGCGCAACACGCCGCGATGCGGCGGGCGGTGCTCGAGACCAGCGAGCTGGGCAAGCACCTCACGACCGCGCTGGAGTTGCTGCGAGACGCGAGCGGAGACTGATCAGGTGGACCTTGCCAAGAGCGTGCTGGTCGTCGTCGATGTGCAGAACGGCTTCGTGTCCAGCAAGTCAGCACCCGTCGTTCCGCACGTGGCCGATGTCGTGCGTCGCTGGGAAGAAGCCGGAGGTGCGACCGTGTTCACCCGATTCGTCAACCATCCCGGATCGCCCTACGAGCGGCTGATCAACTGGTCGCGGATGCAGACCTCCCCCGAGACAGACATCGTCGATGACCTGGCCCCGGCGTCGCGGCGTGCGGTCGTGGTGCTGGACAAGCCGATCTATTCGCTGTTCACCGAGGAAGGCGCCGCGACCGTGGCGCACCACGGCTGGACCGACATCGTGATCGTCGGGATCGCGACCGAGTCGTGCGTGCTCAAGACGGCGTGCGACGCGTTCGAGCGCGGCCTGACACCCTGGGTGGTCAAGGACGCGGTCTACAGCCACGCGGGACAGGAAGCGCACGAGGCGGGACTCCTCGTGACCAGCCGGTTCATCGGGCGCCGCCAGCTCATCGACGCCGAGGACCTCTTCTCGGCGAAGCTGGTGGCGACGGCGTGACGCGGCCGGTAGCGGTGATGGACATCGACGGCACCGTGGCCGACGTCCGGCATCGCCTCCACCTCCTCGACTCCGACTCCTCCACCAAGTGGGCGGACTTCTTCGACGCGGCCGGTGACGATCCAGTGCTCCCGGAGGGTGCCGAGTTGGCTCGCAAGCTGGCTGTGGAGCACGACATCGTGTGGCTCACCGGCCGGCCGGTACGACTGGCCGAGCTGACCCGCCGATGGCTCCTCGAACAGGGCCTGCCAACGGGCGAACTGCTGATGCAGCCACACGGCGACAAGAGACCGGCTCGGTTGGTGAAGCTGGAACGCCTGTTGGAGCTTCGACAGCACCGCACGATCGCACTGGTCGTGGACGACGATCCGCGCGTGGTCAGCCAACTGAGAGAGGCCGATCTCCCGGTTCATCACGCCACCTGGTCGCCCTGGGCTCCAGCGCTGGGCAATCAGTAGACCAGGTCGCATCTGCCGAACGCCGGTGGTCCATCCCTCGGAACCGGCGCAGGCAATGTGCAGGTCCTTGCCGGAGCCGATCCTAGGCCTGCGACCCGGCCAGCCACTCGACCGCCGCCGCCAGCGGGTCCTCGGTGACCACGTGCGGGACGATCGGGTCGTTGCCGTACGTCCTGCCGGTCCGGTCGGCCATGACCGCGGTGGTGATGGCGAGCTGCGCGCCATCGGGCAGCGCGAACGTCTGGTTCGCCGTCGCGAACCCCGCCGTGGGTTCGCCGAACGTGCGGACGTCCCCGGCGCCGAGGAACGAGATCAGCACGGCCTCCCCCCGAACTCGCGGTGCGGCGGTCGACGAGCACCGCCACCGGCTCGTGCCGGGCGGCCGGGACCCGGTGCCAGCGGTACGTCCTGGACCGGCCGTGGTGGACGTGGCGGCGCCGGACTCCCCAGGCCGTCTCCCCGTCCGGGCCGACGAACCTGCCCCGCTCGCCCTCGCCCAGCAGCGGGGCGACCACCGTGAGCATCGGGTGCATGGCGCCGCCACCGTTGCCGCGCAGGTCGACCACCCACCCCGCCGGCCGCCGCGCGATCAGGCCGCGCAGGATCTCCAGACCGGCCTTGACGTACGCGTGGCCGTGGCGGGCGTGGACGTGGGGGGAGGACCAGCAGGCCGGTCGTGCCCAGCAGCCGGCCGGTGGGCGGCACGGCGGGCGTGAGCGAGGCCAGCCGCTGGGCGGTGAGCAGGTGGGTGTGGGGGTTGCCGAGCGCGGCGATCACGTGACGGATCGCGTCGTGGGCGTCCTCGAAGACGTGAGCTTCGGCACGCAACGCGGGCCAGTCCGCGCGGGGGCTCTCGATCGAGTGGCGAGCGCGGTCGACGCACGCCCGGACCCCACCGGGTCTCACGCGGCCTTCTTCAGAGCCTTCCTGGCCGCCTTCTCCGCCTTCTTCGCGGCCTTCTTGCGGGCCTTGTCGCGTTCCTTGAGCAGGAACGGAACCGGGCAGCGCTTGCAGCGGGGCGTCGATCGGCAGCACTTCTTCTTGAGCTTCTTACCCACTGGTTGAACTCCACTCCGACACGTATCGCTAGAGTAGGTGAGGCTCACTTCACTGGCACTCTTGTGTGGTAATGGCGACGCAGCCGGTAGTATGAGCAACGGCCCTGCGCATCGAAGTGTCCGGCGCGAGCCCCTCCAACGCCTTCGAAGCTCTAGGAGTTCTGCGTGCCCACGGCCACCGCGTCCGCCCTTCAGACGCGAACTGACCTGCGAAACGTCGCGATCGTCGCGCACGTCGACCACGGCAAGACCACGCTGGTCGACGCCATGTTGCGCCAGTCCGGCGCCTTCTCCGCGCGTGCCGAGCTCGTCGACCGGGTCATGGACTCGGGCGAGCTCGAGCGGGAGAAGGGCATCACGATCCTCGCCAAGAACACGGCTGTGCGCAGGCACACGCCGGATGGTGACGTGATCATCAACGTCGTCGACACCCCCGGCCACGCCGACTTCGGCGGCGAGGTCGAGCGCGCGCTGTCGATGGTCGACGGTGTCGTCCTGCTCGTCGACGCGTCCGAGGGCCCGCTGCCCCAGACGCGCTTCGTGCTCCGCAAGACCCTCGCCGCCGGCCTGCCGGTGATCCTGCTCGTCAACAAGGTCGACCGCCCCGACGCCCGGATCTCCGAGGTCGTCGAGGAAGCCCACGACCTGCTGCTCGACCTCGCGACCGAGGTGGGCGCCGACGAGTCGGTGCTCGACCTGCCGGTCGTCTACGCGTCCGCGCGTGCCGGTCGTGCGTCGCTCACCCAGCCCGAGGACGGCGGCCTGCCGGACGAGGAGAACCTGGACACGCTGTTCCAGGTGCTGCTCGACCACATCCCCGCTCCGCACGTCGACGTCGACGGGCCGCTGCAGGCGCTCGTCACGAACCTCGACGCGTCGACCTTCCTCGGCCGCATCGCGCTGTGCCGCATCCACCGCGGCACGCTGCGCAAGGGCGAGACCGTGGCGTGGTGCCGCGAGGACGGCGAGCCGCAGAAGGTCCGCATCACCGAGCTCCTCATCACCGAGGCGCTCGACCGCATTCCCGCCGAGTTCGCCCGCGCGGGTGACCTGGTCGCCATCGCCGGCATCGCGGACATCACCATCGGTGACACGCTGGCCGACGCCGAGACCCCCGAGGCGCTGCCCCGGATCACGGTCGACCAGCCGGCCATCTCGATGACCGTCGGTGTGAACACCTCGCCGCTGGCCGGCCGCAACGGTGGCACCAAGCTCACCGCCCGCGTCCTCAAGGCGCGTCTCGACGCCGAGCTCGTCGGCAACGTGTCGGTGAAGGTCCTGCCGACCGAGCGCCCGGACACCTGGGAGGTGCAGGGCCGCGGTGAGCTGGCGCTGGCCATCCTGGTGGAACAGATGCGCCGCGAGGGCTTCGAGCTGACCGTGGGCAAGCCCCAGGTGGTCACGCACACGGTCGACGGCAAGATCCACGAGCCGTTCGAGCGCCTGTCCGTCGACTGCCCCGAGGAGCACCTCGGCGCCGTCACGCAGCTGCTGGCCAACCGCAAGGGCCGCATGGAGAACATGTCGGGCCACGGCACGGGCCGCATCAAGCTCGACTACGTGGTCCCGTCGCGCGGCCTCATCGGCTTCCGCACGGAGTTCCTCACCGAGACCCGAGGCACCGGCATCGCGAACGCCGTGTCCGAGGGCTACGGCCCGTGGGCGGGCGAGATCCGCACCCGCCACAACGGCTCCCTGGTCGCCGACCGCACCGGCTCCATCACCGCCTACGCGATGATCCAGCTGGCCGACCGCGGCACGTTCTTCGTCGAGCCGGGTGCCGACGCCTACGAGGGCATGGTCGTGGGCGAGAACCCGCGTGCCGAGGACCTCGACGTCAACATCACGCGCGAGAAGAAGCTCACGAACATGCGCTCCTCCACGGCGGACGTGATGGAGACGCTGGCCCGCCCCCGCAAGCTCTCGCTGGAGGAGGCGCTGGAGTTCTGCGCGTCCGACGAGTGCGTGGAGGTGGCCCCGGAGGTCATCCGCGTCCGCAAGGTCACGCTGGACGCCAACCTGCGCGGCCGCGAGCGCTCGCGTCTCAAGCAGCGCGGCTGAGTCGAACGCCTGACGAGGGCGGCCGGGCCGGTGGCCTGGCCGCCCTTCGTCGTCTCCGGGGTGCACGGGGATCCAGGTACCCGCGGAACGCGTTCCGACCCCCGCGATTCCGCCGACCCCGGTGCCGAACCACTCTTCCAGGTGAGCCGTACTACCCACCGGGCGAGCAACCCCGCGACGGCGCCACACGTCACCCGTAGTGGCGCGGGTGACAAAACCTGGGTTGCTCGAACGCCACCAATACTCTTCTGGCAATGTGAGGACCATGAGGCGACTTGGGGGAGTGCTCGTCGCTGCCGTCCTGTGCGGCAGCGCGGCGGCGTGCACGAACGCGCCTCCTCCGCCCCTGGTGCCCGCGTCCGAGGCGCCCGTCATCACCACCACGGGGCCGAAGGTCACCGAGATCGTGGTCGGCGTGGACGACGTGGCGGGCGGCTACAACCCGCACGCCCTCGCGGCGCAGAGTCCCATCACGACGGCGCTCAGCTCGCTGTTGCTGCCGAGCGTCTTCCGGCCGGGCAACGACGGCGCGCCGCAGCTCGACCGCAACCTCATGGTGAGCGCCAGGGTCACCAAGGCCGAGCCGTTCACCGTCACCTACACGATCCGCAAGGACGCCAGCTGGTCGGACAGCGCTCCCATCGCCGCCGAGGACTTCTACTACCTCTGGCAGCGTATGAGGGCCGAGCCCGGCGTGGTGGATCCGGCGGGTTACAGGCTCGTCAACAACATCAGCGCGCGGGAGGGCGGCAAGGTCGTCGAGGTCGCCTTCGGCAAGCCGTTCCCCGGCTGGCGCTCCCTCTTCGCGAACCTGCTGCCCGCGCACCTGCTCAAGGACGCGCCCGGCACGTGGTCGAACGTGCTCGCCACCGGTTTCCCCGCCACCGCGGGTCCCTTCCAGGTGCGTAGCCTCGACGAGCCGCGCGGTGAGGTCGTGCTGGAGCGCAGCGACCGGTACTGGGAGACGCCGACCACGCTCGACCGGGTCGTCATCCGCAGGGCCACGCACAGCGCGATGGCCGAGTCACTGTCCAAAGGCGACAACCAGGCGGCGTTGCTCAGGGCCGACGCGTCGGACGTGAACCTGCTCGCGGGCATCGAGAAGGTCACCACCAAGCCCGTGCCGCGCAACGAGGTCGTGCAGGTGCTGCTGCGGCCCGCGAGCGAGCGGCTCAAGGACGTCAAGACGCGCAAGGCCGTCGTCGCCGCGCTCGACCGCGAGGCGCTCATCGCGTTCGGGACGCAGAGCGGGCCGAGCACGTCGTTCCGGGCCGACTCGTACGTGGTGCCGCCGAGCCGCGCCGGGTACGCGAAGTCGATCACCGCGAACACCCTGGACGTGGCGGCGAGCGAGCAGCTGCTGACCGAGGCCGGCTACGCGAAGGCCGGCGCGGAGTGGCAGAAGGCCGGCAAGGCGCTCAAGCTGAAGATCGCCGCACCGGAGAAGACCGAGCCCTACGCCGGCATCGCGAACCGGATCAAGGCCCAGCTGGCCGAGCGCGGGATCGACTCCGAGGTCGTCACGCCGAACGCCGAGGAGCTCTTCAGCAAGCAGCTCACGGAGTCCGACGTGGACATCGCCGTCGTCCCGCGGGTCGACGCGGGCGACTCGGCGGCGGCGCTCGCGAGCGAGTTCGGCTGTGCCGGTGACGCCCCGGACGGCGCGACGCCCAGCCCCCAGAACCCGGCGGGCTTCTGCGACCCGGCGATCCAGGCCGACATCGACGCCGCCCTCACCGGCAAGGCGCTGCTGTCGGACGTGCTGGCCCGCGTCGAGCCGTTGATCGCGGCCCAGGCCGTCTCGGTACCGCTGTTCCAGGTCGTCGACCTGCTCGGTGTGCTCCCGACGGTTTCAGGAGTCGACACCGGGGCACCCCTGGCGGGCGTGCTCAGCGGAGCGCCCGAATGGCGACGGCTCGACAAGTAGCCGCCGCCGTAAATCTGTTGCGCGTGCCCTTTTCGCGTTGCTACGTTCGGCCGTTCTCGTTGACAGAATTCCTGTCGCCCGGTCAACGAACGCATTCGCCCGGTAATCGGGCCATTGCGGCCTGCAACAACCTGTTTCCATTGGGTCACGATCGCCCTCTTAGGTAGTGACCGCCACCTCACCGGGTTTCTACCGTGCTGCCCACGATGTGCCGGTTCGGGGCGCGTATGGCACATCTCGGTTATGGGCGTGCAGGCCGACCAGGCAACGGCCGCCCAGTGCTAGGAGGGCACGTGTCGATGAGGAGAACCAAAGCACTTCCGGCGATCGCGCTGGTCGCCAGCGCGTCTCTCGTGCTGGGTGCGTGCGGTGGCGGCGGCGGGAGCAGCGACGCCGACGGTGGCGACGCCACCATCGCGGAGATGGCGACCGCCCGCGGTGAGTCCGCGGACGGCTACACCGCGCCGGATACGAAGCAGAGCGACCAGGTGGTCGTTTCGACCGACAAGCCGTTCACCTCGTACAACAACGCGACGGAGGACGCCAACCAGTCCTACAACACGTTCGCGTTGGTGCTCGTGCAGCCTGGCGCGCACATCACGAACGGCAACAACAAGGTCGTCCTGAACAAGGACACCATGGAGTCGATCGAGGTCACCTCGAAGTCTCCCCAGGTCGTGACCTGGAAGCTCAAGAAGGGCGTCACCTGGTCCGACGGCGAGGCCTGGGACTGCGACGACTTCTACATGGCGTGGTTCACGCAGTCGAACACCGCGAAGAAGGCCGACAACACCAAGCTCTTCAAGCCGGCCGGCACGACGGGCTACGACCTCGCGACCGGTGAGTGCAAGGACGACCAGACGTTCGTCGGCACGTTCTCCTCGCCGTACCCGGACTACGAGGACATGTTCAACGCCGACGTCCTCCCCGCGCACATCCTCGAGAAGAACACGGGCATCGCGGACGTCACCAAGCTGACCAAGGCCAGCGACCCCGCCGAGCTGCAGAAGGCCGCCGACTTCTGGAACGAGAAGTGGAACGGCTTCACCAAGGAGCTCATGCCGGGTGCGGGCCCCTACGTCATGACCGGCTTCGAGCCGAACCAGTCGGTGACGCTGGAGCGCAACGCCAAGTGGGCCGGCAAGCCCGGTGGTCCGGCCAAGATCATCCTGAAGGCGATCCCGGACCCCGTCGCGCAGGCGCAGGCGCTGGAGAACGGTGAGCTCGCCGTCAACTCCTTCGCCCAGCCGGACGCGAACGCGGCCACCAAGCTCAAGAGCCTCAACGCCCAGGGCGTGACGTTCGGCGCGGGTCCCGGCCTGTCGTTCGAGCACCTCGACATCCAGATGAAGCACCCGGTGCTGTCGAAGGAGGAGGTCCGCAAGGCCTTCTTCATGTGCGTCAAGCGCCAGGACATCATCGACAAGCTGATCTCCGAGGTCCAGACCGACGCGAAGCCCATGGGCAGCCTCATGTTCTTCCCGAAGGACGAGGGCTACAAGGACGTCTACGGCGAGAAGGCCAAGGGCGACCCGAACGAGGCCAAGAAGATCCTGACCGACGCGGGCTGGGCCCAGGGTGCCGACGGCGTGTTCGCGAAGGACGGCGTCCGCGCCTCCTTCCGGATCAGCCACACCGACATCCCGCGCCGCAAGCAGACCGTCGAGCTGATCCAGGGCCAGTGCAAGGAAGCCGGCATCGAGGTCAAGGACGACACCGACCCGAACTTCCTCGACGAGCGCGTCTCCGCCGGTGACTACGACGTGGCGCTGTTCGCCTGGTCCAGCTCGCCGTTCAAGAGCGGCAAGAAGTCCATCTACGAGACCGGTGGTGGCCAGAACTGGCAGAACCTGTCCGTGCCGAAGGCCGACGAGGCCCTGAAGCAGGCCGTCTCGCAGACGTCGATCTCGGACTCCCTGAAGTACTTCCAGGAGGCCGACGAGGCGATCGCCGGGGCGTACGCGTCCTTCCCGCTGTTCCAGATGCCGAACATGTGGGCGTTCAAGGGACTCGACCGCGTGTACTTCCAGAGCTACTACGGCGCGCTGTGGAACGCCAACGAGTGGCAGACCAAGTAATCGCCATAGCTGAAGTGCGCAACGCCTGACCGGGCGGGGCCGGACCACGAGTCCGGCCCCGCCCGAGCCGGGTTGCCCCCTAGGAGCCCGCCCGTGATCCGCTACATCATCCGGCGCCTGCTGATCTCGATACCCATCCTGCTGATCGGCAGCTTCGCCTGTTACGTCCTCGTCGCCACCGCCGGAAACCCGTTGGCGGAAATGCGATTCCGACCGGGTGTCACCGAAGCCGACATCAAGGCCGCGGAGATCTCCCTGGGCCTCGACAAGCCCGTCATCATCCGCTACTGGAACTGGCTCACCGACTTCCTGTCCGGTGACTGGGGCCAGAGCATCGCCCTCGGTCAGGCCAAGACCGCCGTCTTCCCGGCCGTCACCGACGCGCTGTGGACCACCGGCCGCCTCGTCATCGGCGCCGAACTCCTCGCTCTGACACTGGGAGTCTCGGTCGGCGTGCTCGCCGCCGTGCGCCAGTACTCGATCTTCGACTACCTCGCCACCAGCACCGCGTTCCTCATGTTCTCGATGCCGATCTTCTGCGTCGCGGTCATCGTGAAGAACTACGGCATCCAGTTCAACAACGTCCTGGAGTCGATGGGGCTGGACCGCTGGCTCACCACCGCGGGGCCGCGGCCGGGAGGCTTCAGCGGCAGCTTCGGCGAGGTCATCTTCAAGTACACCGGCACGTTCCTGCTGCCGACCGTCGCGCTGATGCTGATCAGCTTCGCCGCGTACAGCCGGTTCGAACGCGCCTCGATGCTCGAGATCCTGCACTCCGACTTCGTGCGGACCGCGCGGGCGAAGGGCATCTCCCAGGGCCGCGTGATCTTCAAGCACGCGTTCCGCAACGCGCTCATCCCCGTCGCCACGCTGTTCTCGCTGAACTTCGGTGCCGTGCTCTCCGGCGCGATCATCACCGAGACCGTGTTCGGCTGGGCCGGCATGGGCACGCTGCTGGTGAACTCCGTGCGGCAGTTCGACCCGCCGATGCTGATGGGCTGGCTCGCGGTCACGGCCACCCTGATCGTGCTGTTCAACCTGTTCGCCGACATCGTGTACGGCTTCCTCGACCCTAGGATTCGCCTTGGCTAACATCAACTTGGCGTCCGAGGGCGGCGTGGTGAACAGCGCTCCCCAGTCCGACTCCCACGAGTTCGACGCCTCCCAGACCCGCACGCAGGGCCAGCTCGTCCTGCGGCGCTTCCTGCGCCACCGGCTCGCGATGGTGAGCCTCGGCGTCTTCGTCTTCCTCGTCCTGTTCGCGTTCGTCGGCCCGTTCATCTGGACCTTCGACTTCGAGGACGTGAGCAGCAAGTCCTACCAGCCGATGAGCGGCACCCACCCGCTCGGCACCACCCAGGTCGGCAAGGACATGCTCGCGCTGCTCATGCGCGGCACCGGGTACTCGCTGCAGATCGCGCTGATCGTGGCCGCGCTGGCCACGGCCATCGGCGTGACCTTCGGCGCTCTCGCCGGATATCTGCGCGGTTTCGTCGACACGACGCTGATGCGCCTGGTCGACCTGCTGCTGATCATCCCGCAGATCGCGGTCGCCGCGATCGTCGTCAAGGGCTTCTCCGGCAGCTGGTACGTCGTCGCGCTGGTGCTCGCCGCGTTCGCCTGGATGCAGATCGCCCGCATCACCCGCGGTGAGACGCTCTCCCTGGCGCAGCGCGAGTTCATCGAGGCCGCGCGGGCGTGCGGCGCCTCGACCTCGCGCATCATCTTCAAGCACCTCGTGCCGAACATGATCGGCAGCATCACGGTCAACGCCACGCTGGCGATCGCGAGCGCGGTGCTGACCGAGGCGGCGCTGTCGTTCCTGGGACTGGGCGTCCAGCCCCCGGACACCTCGCTCGGCGTGATCGTGCTGGAGAACTACGGGCAGTTCCTGAACCGGCCGTGGCTGTTCTGGGGTCCGTTCATCGTGCTCGTGTCGCTCTCCCTGGCCGTCAACTTCATCGGTGACGGTCTGCGCGACGCGTTCGACCCGAGGCAGACGAAGGTGCGTGCCTGATGTCCACTGTTTCCGAACTGTCGGAGGACTTCCTGCCCTCCGGTTCCACCGCACCGCTGCTCTCGGTCAAGGACCTGTCGGTCACCTTCCCGACCGACGACGGCGACGTCCGCGCCGTGCGCAACGTCTCGTTCGACCTCAACCCCGGCGACGTGCTGGGCATCGTCGGCGAGTCGGGTTCCGGCAAGTCCGTGTCGTCCATGGCGATCATGGGCCTGCTGCCCAAGAACGCCGTCATCGAGGGCTCGATCCGCTACCGCGGCGAGGAGCTGAACGGCCGCACCTACAAGCAGATGCAGCCGTTCCGCAGCAAGCACATCTCGATGATCTTCCAGGACCCGATGACGTCGCTGAACCCCGTCTACACCGTGGGGTGGCAGCTCGCCGAGACCTACCGCGCGCACCACGACGTCTCGAAGAAGGCGGCGTGGGCCAAGGCGGTCGAGGCGCTCGAACTGGTCGGCATCCCGCAACCGGACAAGCGCGCGGCCCAGTACCCGCACGAGTTCTCCGGCGGCATGCGGCAGCGCGTGGTGATCGCGATGGCGATCATCAACGACCCCAGCGTGATCATCGCCGACGAGCCGACCACCGCGCTCGACGTGACGGTGCAGGCGCAGATCCTCGACACCATGCTGCGCCTGCAGTCCGAGACCGACGCGGCGATCATCATGATCACGCACGACCTCGGCGTGGTCGCGGGCATGGTCAACCGGGTGCAGGTGATGTACGGCGGCACCGTGGTCGAGTCCGGCCCGGTCGACGACGTCTTCGAACGGCCGCGGATGCCCTACACGGTCGGGCTCCTCGGTTCGGTGCCGAACCCGTCCACGCTGGGCAAGCGGCTCACCCCGATCAAGGGCGCGCCGCCCTCGCTGGTGAACCTGCCGACCGGCTGCTCGTTCTCGCCGCGCTGCCCGCTCGTCGCCGACGTGTGCCACGAGTACGAGCCGCTGCTGGAGGAGGCCGGCGCCGCGAACCACCGGACGCGCTGCCACCGCTGGGAGCACCTGGCGACGATCGAGACACCGCAGAAGTTGTTCCTGCACGACGAGATCGGCACCGTCGAGAACCCGGCCGCGTTCGCCGCGGCCAACCCCGACGAGTCGCTCGAGGTGACCGCCGTGCACGGGTCGTTGCTCACGGATGAGGAGGCGAAGTGACCGCGCCACTGCTGGAGGTCACCGACCTCGTCAAGGAGTTCCCCGTGCGCGGCAAGGGGATCATCCCGCGCAACATCGG
Source organism: Lentzea sp. HUAS12 (assembly GCF_024125735.1). NCBI lineage: Bacteria > Bacillati > Actinomycetota > Actinomycetes > Pseudonocardiales > Pseudonocardiaceae > Lentzea > Lentzea sp. HUAS12. The sequence goes on along the minus strand of NZ_CP099738.1, from coordinate 6,098,179 downwards.
CACGGTGCAGGCCGTGTCCGGCGTGTCGTTCACGCTGCACCCCGGTGAGACGCTCGGCCTCGTCGGCGAGTCCGGCTGCGGCAAGTCCACGACCGGCCGCGCGATCCTGCAGCTGCACAAGCCGACCTCGGGCTCGGTGAAGTTCGAGGGCCGCGAGCTCACGTCCATGAGCACCAAGCAGCTGCGGCCGCTGCGCAAGGACATCCAGATCGTCTTCCAGGACCCGTACGCGTCGCTGAACCCCAAGTGGCAGGTCAACGACATCATCGCGGAACCCCTGGTGATCCACGGTGTCGAGGGCGGCGTGCAGCGGCGGGTCAACGAGCTGATGGAGCTCGTCGGCCTGAACCCCGAGCACCGCAACAGGTACGCGCACGAGTTCTCCGGCGGCCAGCGCCAGCGCATCGGCATCGCCCGCGCCCTGGCGCTGAACCCGCGGTTCCTGGTGCTCGACGAGCCGGTGTCCGCTTTGGACGTCTCGGTGCAGGCCGGTGTCGTGAACCTGCTGGAGGAGCTGCAGGAACGGCTCGGGCTCGCGTACCTGTTCGTCGCGCACGACCTCTCTGTGGTGCGGCACATCTCGGACCGGGTCGCGGTCATGTACCTCGGCAAGATCATCGAGATGGGCGAGCGCGAGGCCATCTACGCCAAGCCGATGCACCCGTACACGCAGGCGTTGCTGTCCGCGGTGCCGATGCCGGACCCGAAGGCGGAGCGCAAGCGCCAGCGGATCGTGCTGACGGGCGACGTGCCGTCGCCGGTCAACCCCCCGTCGGGGTGCCGGTTCCGCACGCGGTGCTGGAAGGCGCAGGACATCTGCGCCACCGAGGAGCCCAAGCTGGAGAGGCGGGGTGGGCCGGAGGGAACGTTGTCCGCGTGCCACTTCGCGGAGGAACGTTCGGTGGTCTGAGGCCACGCAGGCCACGCGGGACATCGGCCAGGGGACGCGCCGCCGGCGCGCCCCCTGGCCGTTCGCCGTGTCGGGGAGTGGTTTGCGGGGGCCGCTGCCGTGCTGCATGAGCCGTTGGCGGCGGGGCGTGGTGCTGCCGCGCCACGAGATCGCGCCGTCTGGCAAGGCCTACTGCCGCCACACCAAGGGACCGCGAGATCGCGCCGGACGACCGACTTCCCGGCGATCTCGCCGCCCCTGCGGAGCAGGGGCCATAAACACAGCTTTACTCTTTTACGGTGACCCTGACTGCCCCACCACGGTTGCTCTTCGTGCACGCCCACCCCGACGACGAAAGTCTGTGGACCGGCGGCACCATCGCGCGCTACGCCGCCGCGGGCGCGCACGTCACCGTGGTCACCTGCACGCTGGGCGAAGAGGGCGAGATCATCCCGCCCGCCCTGGCGAACCTCGCCGCCGGTGCCGCCGATCAGCTCGGCGGATACCGGGTGGGTGAGCTGAGATCCGCCTGCGCCGCACTCGGTGTGACCGACCACCGCTTCCTCGGCGGCATCGGCCGCTGGCGCGACTCCGGCATGGTCGACGTGCCGTCCAACGCCCACCCGCGCGCGTTCATCCAGGGACCGCTCGACGAGCAGACCGCCCAACTGGTCGAGATCCTGCGCGAGGTGAAGCCTCAGGTCGTGGTGAGCTACGACGCGTTCGGCGGCTACGGCCACCCGGACCACATCCGCGCGCACGAGATCACGGTGGCCGCGTGCGCCCAGGTCTCGGACGTCGAGCGGGTCTTCTACGCGGTGACGTCCCGCGACGCCACGAACGCCGGTGTGGCGGCCCTGCAGGACGTTCCCGAGGCGTTCCGGCTGCCCGAGCCCGGCGAGCTGCCGGTGACGCCGGATGAAGAGATCACAACGGTTGTCGACATCTCCGAGCACCTGACGGCCAAGCGGCGGGCGTTGAGGGCACACTCGACGCAGGTCAGTGTGTGGGACGGCGGGTACGCGTTGTCGAACGACATCGCGCAGCCGCTGGTCGGGGGCGAGTACTACGTGCTCGCGAAGGGCTCACCGGAAGGTGCGGCCACAGACTTGTTCGGAGGACTTGGGTGAGCGCAAGCGCTGTGACCGCAATCGCCACCGGGTTGTCGTGGCGCTCAGTGGGGCACCTCGCGGCCCCACCCCCGCGCCCCCATGTGCCCGACATGAGGGCGCGGGGGTGGAACCACGATGCACCCGCCTGAGCACCACGACAACGCGGCGACGGTTGGCGGTCACAGCGCTGGCACGCGTGGGTTCCTGTTGCTGCTTCTGTGCGTGGAGGCAGCGGCGCTCGCCGTGCTCGAAACGTTCTTCCTGCCGCTCAGACTCGACGGCGTGATCCTGCCGAGGCTGGGCGACGTCCCGTTCCCGGTCACGATCGTCGTGGCCGTCGTCACCACGCCGCTGCTCGTGCAGTGGGCGGCCGGCCTGTCCGGCCGGGTGTCGGCCGCCGCGGCGCCGTTGGTCGTGTGGTTCTTCACGATCTTCACGCTCGGGTTCCTCGAGCCGGGCGGCCAGGGCCAGTTCCTGCTCGGGGACTGGCGCACGCTGCTGCTGATCGCGGGCGGCGCGATGCCTGGCGCGGTCGCCGTGGGCGCCGTGATGGCGCGCAACGCGGCGAACCGGCCCGGCCTCTACGAGACCGCCGGGATCCAGTAGCGGTAGCGGTGGTGCTCGGTGCAGCCGAGCTCCTCGTACAGCCTGATCGCCGGGTGGTTGTGCTCGGCGACCTGCAGCGCGCACGTCGTGGCGCCCTGCTGCAGGCCCCAGCCCGCGAGTTCGCCCATGAGCTTCCTGGCCAGGCCCTGACGGCGGTGGGACGGCCGCACGGCGAGGCGGGCCACGTGCAGCACGTCCTCCACGACGGCGCCACGGACGGCCGCGACCACCTCACCGTCGTCGGTGAGGCTCGCGAAGCAGACGGTGCCGCCGCTGCCGAGCACGTGCCGCTGGGCGGCGGAGACCTCTGATCCCGCCGTCAGTTCCCACCATCCGGGAAGATCGAGATTCTCGGCTACGCCCTCGGCGAACTTCTCCAGCGGACCGGTCATGACCAGCGACTCGGCGCCGCCGGGGTGGTCGAGGTCGACGTGCCAGCCCGCGGCGGCGATCGCGGACTCCTGTGCCGAGCCCCTGACCACGTGCGCTGTGGGTTTGATGCCGTGCCCGGCGGCGAACCCCTGGACGACCCTCAAGGCGTCGGGTATGGGAATGCCGGGATCACCGCAGGTCAGCGTGCTGTTGGCGCGGCCGGTGAAGCCCGCGGCAGCGCGCATCGACCAGTCTCCTAGCGGAACTTCTGCCAGGGCGGGCCATGCTCGCGCGCAGAGTGACTCCAGATGATCGACGGTGTGCACGCGTTCATCCTGTCCCACCAGGTGTTGTGACGTGGAACACCGCTTAGATAAGGCAAGCCTGACCGGGTGATACTCGAACGTGCCGCGTACTCTCCGGCTTGCGCGGTGTGACCGATGAAGTTGGAGAGCGCAGTGACTTATGTGATCGCCCAGCCGTGCGTGGATCTGCTCGACAAGGCGTGCATCGAAGAGTGCCCCGTCGACTGCATCTACGAAGGCGACCGGATGCTCTACATCCACCCGGACGAGTGCGTGGACTGTGGTGCGTGCGAGCCGGTGTGCCCGGTGGAAGCCATCTACTACGAGGACGACGTCCCCGACGAGTGGAAGGACTACACCAAGGCGAACGTCGACTTCTTCGACGAGCTCGGTTCGCCGGGTGGCGCGTCGAAGGTCGGCAAGGTCAGCAACGACCCGCCGTTCGTCAAGGCGCTCGAGCCGCAGCAGGCCGAAGGGCATTGATCATCGCAGGCAGGGGCCCGGCGCTGCCGGACTTCCCGTGGGACCAGCTGGCCGACCACGCCGCCAAGGCGCGCACGCACCCCGGTGGCGTGGTCGACCTGTCCGTCGGCACGCCCGTCGACCCGGTCCCGGCGGTGATCAGGTCCGCGCTGGCGTCGGTCTCCGACGTCCCCGGCTACCCGACCACCCACGGCACCCCTGAGCTGCGCGCGGCCTTCGTCGCCGCCGTGGAGCGGCGGTACGGGGTCGTCGGACTCAGCGAGGCGGCGGTGCTGCCCACGATCGGCTCCAAGGAGCTCGTGGCGTGGCTGCCCACCCTGCTCGGCATCGGGCCGGGTGACGTCGTCGCCGTGCCCGCCGTCGCGTACCCCACCTACGAGGTGGGCGCGCTGATGGCGGGGGCGCGGGTCGTCCGCCTGGCCGACGGGGAGGCCCCGCCCGCCGGCACCCGGCTGGTGTGGCTCAACTCGCCGTCCAACCCGACGGGGCGCGTGCTGTCGGCCGCGCAGTTGCGCGACGCCGTGGCCGCCGCCCGCGCGGTGGGTGCCGTCGTGGCTTCGGACGAGTGCTACCTGGCGCTGCCGTGGGACTCGTCCCCGGTGTCGGTGCTGCACCCGTCCGTCGTGGACTCCTTCGACGGCGTGCTGGCCGTGCACTCGCTGTCGAAGTCGTCGTCGCTCGCGGGGTACCGGGCCGGGTTCGTCACCGGTGATCCGGAACTGGTCGCGGGCCTGCTGGAGCTGCGCAAGCACGCGGGCATGATCGTGCCCCGGCCGGTGCAGGAGGCCATGCGCGCCGCCCTGGAGGACGACGCGCACGTGGCCGAGCAGCGGTCGAGGTACCTGGCCCGGCGCGAGGTGCTCAAGCCCGCGCTGGAGGCGGCCGGGTTCACCGTGTCGCACTCCGAGGCGGGGCTCTACCTGTGGTCGACGCGCGGTGAGGCCGCCTGGGAGACGATCTCCTGGCTGGCCGACCGCGGCATCCTCGCGGCTCCGGGCACGTTCTACGGGCCGGAGGGCGCGCAGCACGTCCGGGTCGCGCTGACGGCCACCGACGAACGGGTCGCCGCGGCCGCGGAACGCCTCAGGGCTTGAGGGCCGACCAGACCCGTCGCGTGAACTGGTTCGGAGGGACGGCGTCCGTCGTCAGGCGGACGCTCGTGCTGATCTCCTCGCCGCTCAGGCCGAGGCCCAGCACCAGGTGCCAGTGCAGGTCCCACAGGTCCGCGAACGCGTCCAGTTCCACGTCGGCGTCCGCGCTCACGTGGAGCACGGCCGGTTCCGCGACGCGCACGACCCGTTCCACCGCCCGCACGTCCCGCGTGTTCGTGCGGAAGCTGAACTGCAGGTCCACCGTCGCGAGGTCGAGACCGTACGTCGCGTACGAGTGACATCGGTGGTGCGGCAACGACAACGGCTGGTTCGTCTCCAGGTAGAGGTCGCCCTCGAACCGCAGCGTCGGCGAGTGCTGGCTCAGGGTCGCTCTCGCGCTGACGAACTCCCAGCCCGGCATGTCGAGCTTGGGCACCAGCAGTTCCAGCACCTCACCGCGGCGCGCCGAGCGGGTGCGTTCGCCCGAGCGCCACGGGATCTCCCTGCTGTACGGCTCTTTCTTGGTGACGAACACGTACGGCGCGTTGTCGGTCTGCAGCGAGAGGACGACGACGGTGCGGCCGCGCGCCCAGTCGAACGCGACCGTGGTGAGACCCGGTGCGACGCCGTCGAAGTGGCTCTCGACCCGAGGCCACCACGACGACAGCTCCTCGGCCGGCGCGCCCTTGACGTAGCGGCCCTTCTCGTCGACGCCGACGATCCACATCGCCTCGGAGCCGCGCGCGGCGTTGCACAGCGCGGCGATCTGGCGGGCCGCCTTGCCGTGGTCGACCGGCCACTGCGTCTTGAACTCCACGAAGGAGTCCTCCGACTGCGCCCCCTGGAGGGCACGCTCGATCGCGGCGCGAGCGTTCAACTCGAGTCGCTGTTTCAGCACGTGCACCTCCCCGGGGACAGCAGGGACCGGGCCCTGCTCAGTCGTTCGCGTGCAGCGCCGCGTTCAGCTCGACGCCGGTGCCCTTGCGGGGCTTGACCAGGACCGTGCCGGTGACGGAGTCCCGGATGAAGAGCAGGTTCGACCGTCCGCTCAGGGACAGCGCCTTGACGACCTCGCCGTCCGGGAGCGTGACCTTCGTGCCCGCGGTGATGTAGAGACCGGCCTCGACCACGCAGTCGTCGCCGAGGGAGATGCCGAGGCCCGCGTTCGCGCCGAGCAGGTTGCGCTCGCCGATGCTGATGACCTGCTTGCCGCCGCCGGACAGGGTGCCCATGATCGACGCGCCGCCGCCGACGTCCGAGCCGTCGCCGACCACGACACCGCCGGAGATGCGGCCCTCGACCATCGAGCCGCCGAGCGTGCCGGCGTTGAAGTTCACGAAGCCCTCGTGCATGACCGTGGTGCCGGACGCGAGGTGCGCGCCCAGGCGGACGCGGTCCGCGTCGCCGATGCGGACACCGGACGGGACGACGTAGTCGACCATGCGCGGGAACTTGTCGACGCTGTAGACCGTGACCGGGCCGCGCACGCGCAGGCGGGTGCGGGTCTGCTCGAAGCCGTCGACCGCGCACGGGCCGTGGTTCGTCCACACGACGTTCGTCAGCAGGCCGAAGATGCCGTCGAGGTTCGCACCGTGCGGCTGCACCAGGCGGTGGCTGAGCAGGTGCAGGCGCAGCCAGACGTCGTAGGTGTCGGCCGGGGCCGCGTCCAGGTCGACCGCGACCCGGACGCCGACGACCTCGACGCCGCGCTCCAGGTCCTCGCCGAGCAGCTTCGCGGCGGACTCGCCGAGCGCCTCCGCGATCTCCGCGGACGACACGCGGACCGTGCCGAGCTCTCCCGCCTCACCGAGGGCGGGGGACGGGTACCAGGTGTCGAGGACGGTGCCGTCCGGGGTCACAGTGGCCAGGCCGATGCCGTATGCGGTGCTCACGGGTACCGAGCTTAGTCCGCCGAACAGCACCGCCACCGTCCGGCGGAGGGAGTGGAGCGCGCAGTGTCCGAAGTGGACGTCCGTGACGTCGTGACCGGAACCCCTATCCGCACGCTCGCGCAGCTGCGCGAGCTGATCCCGGAACCGTTGCCCTACCTGCGGGACAAGGCCGTCACCGTCGTGGACGAGGGCTCACGCGGGTTCCTCGAGGCCTCGACGTTCTTCCTGCGCGGCGACCCGGCGGGCAGGAAGAAGGTCCTCGGCGAACGCACCGCCGCGTTCGCCGACCGGCCGGCGGCCGGCGCGCGGACAGCTGCCGCACCCTGCCCGAACACCCGCGCGCGGGCATGTTGTTCCTGGTCGCCGGACGCGCGGAGGTCGTGCGCGATGCGCCGTTCCTGCGTGAGTGGCCGGCGCCCGCTCCGTTGCCCGGTCGTCGCTGTGGAACCCGGAGGACTGGCCCGCCGACGAGTCGGTGCCGTCGTTCGCCGGCATCGCGGAGAGCCGGAATCGCCAGTGGAAGGTCAGTCCGGAACCTCGGCGCTGAAGTACAGCGAGCCCAGGTCGCCCCGCGTGGCGATCAGGGCCTCGTTGCACTTGGCCTGCAACGAGTCGGTGCTCGACAGGTTGTCGACGTCGATGGCGCCGCACCGGAGGTTCTCGAAGTCGCCGACGGCCGTCATCAGGCGGGGCAGGACCTCGCTCACGTCGTCCTGGACGGGCTTGCCCTGCAACGACTCGTCGAGCAGCCGGGTCATCGTGCCGACCTCGGCGACCCACCGCGCGCACTCGGCGGGGGTACCGCTGTGCTGCGAGCCGCACGGCGCGGTGAACAACGCCCGGATCTCGCCGCACTGCCGGTCGCAGGCGGCGGGGACCTCACCGCAGCCGGTGGGCAGGAGCAGCAGGGAGATGACCAGGAGTGTGCGCTTGATCACGCAGCGCACGGTATCGGCTGAACGGCGTAGCGCCCAAGCGGCCTGAGTAGGGTGAACGCGTGTCCGACACCCTTGACCTCCTCGCCGACCCGATCGACCTGACGACCGCGCTCGTGGATGTGCGCAGCGTGTCCGGGGAGGAGGGGGAGATCGCGGACCTCGTGGAGCGGTCACTGGCCCTGCACGCGCCCCACCTGGAGATCACCCGATCGGGGAACGCGGTGCTGGCCCGCACGCACCTCGGCCGCGACCGCCGCGTCGTGCTCGCCGGGCACCTGGACACCGTGCCGATCAACGAGAACTTCCCGAGCCGGCGCGAGGGCGACGTCCTGCACGGCTGCGGCACCGTCGACATGAAGGGCGGCGACGCGGTCATGCTCGCGATCGCGGCCCTGAGCACCGACGCGCGCCACGACCTCACGTTCGTCTTCTACGACTGCGAGGAGATCGAGGCCGAGCGCAACGGGCTCACGCGCATCCAGCGCGACCTGGGCGAGTGGCTGCTGGGCGACCTCGCGATCGTCTGCGAGCCGTCGAACGGCACGGTCGAGGCCGGCTGCCAGGGCACGATGCGCATCGAGATCCGCACGTCGGGCGAGCGCGCCCACACGGCCCGCGCGTGGATGGGCGAGAACGCCATCCACTCGCTCGGCGAGGCGCTGCGGCGGCTGGAGTCGTACGTGCCGCGGCAGCCCGAGATCGACGGCTGCCACTACCACGAGGGCCTGCAGGCGGTGAAGATCTCCGGCGGCGTCGCGGGCAACGTGGTGCCGGACTCCGCCGTGCTCACCGTGAACCACCGCTTCGCCCCCGACCGTTCCGCGGAGCAGGCCGAACAGCACCTCCGCGAGGTCTTCGAGGGCTTCGACGTCACCGTCACGGACGTCGCCGCGGGCGCGCTGCCCGGTCTGGGCGCTCCGGCGGCGCAGGAGTTGGTCACGGCGGCCGGCGGCACCCCGGTGGCCAAGCTGGGCTGGACGGACGTGGCGCGGTTCGCCGCGCTGGGCATGCCCGCGGTCAACTTCGGCCCCGGCGACCCGACCCTGGCGCACACCCGCGAGGAGCACGTGGAGGTCCGACAGATCACCGGGTGTTTCGACGTGCTTAAGCGATTTCTGTTGAGCTGATCACTAGCATCTCAGTGATGACGGAAGAGAAGAACGGCGTCGTGGACGAGCGCCCCACCGAGAAACAACGCGGCCCCGTCGTGGAGCGGCGTCATCGCAAGGACGACCGCACCACCACCACGGACCAGCGGCTGCTCGACTCCCGCGGCCCGTCGGACTGGGTGCACACCGACCCGTGGCGGGTGCTGCGGATCCAGGCCGAGTTCGTCGAGGGCTTCGGCGCGCTGGCCGAGGTGCCGAGTGCGGTGACCGTGTTCGGCTCGGCGCGCACCGGACGGGACCACCCGGAGTACCAGCTCGGCCGCGACCTGGGCGCGGCGCTGGCCGAGGCCGGGTTCGCCGCGATCACCGGTGGTGGTCCCGGCGCGATGGAGGCCGTCAACCGCGGCTGTTCGGAGGCCGGTGGCTTCTCGATCGGCCTGGGCATCGAGCTGCCGTTCGAGCAGGGCCTGAACCCGTGGGTCGACCTCGGGGTGAACTTCCGGTACTTCTTCGTGCGCAAGACGATGTTCATCAAGTACTCGCAGGCGTTCATCTGCCTGCCCGGCGGGTTCGGCACGCTCGACGAGCTGTTCGAGGCGTTGACGCTGGTGCAGACGAAGAAGGTCACCAAGTTCCCGGTGGTCCTGTTCGGCACCTCGTACTGGCAGGGGCTGTACGACTGGATCCAGAACTCCGTGCTGGAGGGCGGCAAGGTCGGGGAGAAGGACCTCGCCCTGCTGCACCTGACCGACGACATCGACGACGCGGTCCGGGTCGTGAAGGACGCGCACAAGGCCTGGGCGGACGCACACTGATGTACGTAGCTGTTTACTGCGGAAGCCTCGCCACCGTCCCCCAGAGCTACGTCGACCTGGCCGCCGAGGTCGGCCGGCAGATCGCCGAACGCGGGTGGCACCTCGTGTGGGGCGGCGGGCAGACGTCGATGATGGGCGCGGTGGCCCGTGCGGTCCGGGCCGGTGGCGCGCACACCTACGGCGTCATCCCGAAGGGGCTCGCCACCAGGGAGATCGCGGACCGCGAGTCGACCGAGCTGCACGTGGTCGACACCATGCGCGAGCGCAAGAAGATGATGGACGACAAGGCCGACGCGTTCCTGACGCTGCCCGGTGGCATCGGGACCGCGGAGGAGTTCTTCGAGGTCTGGACCGCCGGTGTGCTCGGCATGCACGGCAAGCCCGTGGTGCTCCTGGACGTCGACAACCACTACAAGGGCCTCGTCGAGTGGCTGGGTGAGTTGCGGGACAAGGGGTTCGTGTCGCACGCGGCGTTGAAGTCGCTGGTCGTCACGGACGACGTGTCAGTCGCTCTTGACGCTTGCGTCGTCTAGTCCCTTGGCCTTGGCCAGGAGCTGGGTCTCCGGCAGGAGGTCCGGGAGCGGGCGGTACGGGGTCGCGGTGACCTCGAAGCGCTTGCCGGAGACCACCCTGCCCTGCCAGGAGCCCGCGATCTCGCCGTCGACCAGGATCGCGCCGCGGCGGCCGAGGATGCGGAAGATGTCCTTCTGCGCGGCCTTGTCCGGCAGGAGCAGGTCGCGGTCCCGTGCCTGGAGGTACGGGTCGGTGGGCGGCAGCAGGCGGACGTCCGGGGGTTCGGCGTCGGCGATTTCGACGTCCTCGGGCAGCCACGCCGGTGCGCCGTCGACGGTCACCTCGACGAGGCCCTCCTTGGGCCAGCGCTTCTTCACCTCACGCGTCGACGTGCCGAAGTAACCGGCCACTTCGGACGGTCCGGCAGGGCCGTGCAGGGTCAGGTAGCGGTGGACGAGCTCGTCGAAGCCCGCGGTCCTGCGGGGGACACCCGGCCAGCCGTGGATGCGTTCGAACGTCACGGTCTTCTCCTCCGGGATGATCCGGAGGCCCGCCGGGAGCGCGCCGAGGCGGAAGATCGGGTCGCTGACGTGCTCGGTCCGGCAGCCCCGGCACGGTTCGATCGTCTGCTTGGGCGCCAGCGGGGTCAGGGCCTTGCTCACCTCGCCCTTGGTCATGGGCTTGGTGACGATCGACCTCATCGCGGTGGCGATGTGCCGCAACGCGTCCAGCAGGTCGTCGACCTTCGGGCGGGCCGCACGGGCTCGCGCGTCGGCGTCGCTCCACGGCCACAGCGCGCGGGAGAACGCCTTCAGCTCGCCCGCCCGGTGCAGGTGCGGGGCACCGCGCACCGACCAGGTCACGGTGAAGTCTTCTGTCGACGGTGCGTCCAGCCTCGCGGCGAGACTCAGCAGGGCCGAGCCGGAGGTGTTGTCCTGGACGCCCAGGGAGAACACCGCCAGCTCGGCCGCGTCGCCGGTCCGCCGGTCCAGCTCGTGCTGGTGGATCCGGTGGAGGAGCACCTGTCGCCGGGTGAGGTCCACCCGGACATTCTTACGCCTTCGGAACCGTGAGGCTCGACGGTCCGAAGGTGACGGTTGAGCCACGCGTCGATTCCGACAGGTAACGCGGGTCCACCGTGTCGATCACCAGTGCGATCCGGTTGCCCGCGCCGACGGTCCACACGGTCGGCTCGAGGTCCACGTCGAGCGTCTGCGTGCGGCCCGCGCCGGTCACCTTCACCGGCTTGTGCGTGATCAGCGCGCCCAGGCCGAGCGGGCCGACCTCGTACAGGTACGCGAACAACGTCGTCGTCTCCGCGCTCGGGGTCACCTGGAGCCGGAGCTTCGGCGTGCCGGCGAGCGTCGCGCCGTTCGGGTACTGCGGCCCGCTCCACACCCCGGCGACGCCCCGGTCGACGAACGGCAGCGAGACGCCGGTCGGGATGTTGAGGAACCCTTGCAGCGCACCGGAGAGCAGGATCGTGCCGCTGTCCGCGACCGTGTTCCAGCCCGCGGTGATCCGCCTGCCGTCGAGCGCGACCGTGTCGGCGTTGCCGTTCGGCCAGGCGCCGAACTTCCTCCACGTGCCGCCGTTGTTGGGCTTGAGCTGCACCGGCTGCTCGGCGTCGATGCCGTTGGCCGTGCCCTTGACGTAGCGGTCGAACCAGCGGCCGACCGACTCCCAGATCTCGTTGGGCAGGCCCGCCGCGCCGAACAGTTCGGCGGTGGCGTGGTCACCCGGCGAGAGCATGAGCCGCTTCGGGCCGGTGAGCTCGCCGTAGAAGTCCGCGATCTGACCCGGCGCGAAGATGCCGTCGTTCCAGGCGTTGCCGAGCAGGACCGCGGTGCCGTTGGAGTTGATCTGCGCGATCTTCGCGGCGGTGGCGGCCGAGCGGTCCGCCGAGATCGGCACGACCTCCCAGAACCTGCCGTCGCGGTAGGCGTCCTCGGCCTCGACGAGCACGGGGCCGGGACGTCCGGTGGCCTTGCCCGCGGCCAGCAGGACCTCGACGGCCTGCTTGTTCACGGTGCTGTTCGGGTAGAGCGAGCGGGCCAGGTCGGTCCACGTGCTGAGCGCCGCCGCGGCCTTGATGCGCCTGTCCGACGCCGCGGCGAGCAGGGACTGCCCGGCGCCGTAGGAGATCCCGGCCGCGCCGACCTTGGTGCCGTCGGCGTTCGCGTTGGCGACGGCCCAGTCGATGACCTTGCTGACGTCACCGACGGTGTCAGGGCCGGCGACGTCGATCTGGCCGCCGGAGTCCCAGAAGCCGCGGCTGGTGTAGCTCACGACGACGTAGCCGGACTCCTTGGCGAGCTTCGCGGCGGCGCCGACGTACTCGATGTTGGGAACCGCCCAGCTGGACGGCATGACGAGCAGCGGGAACGGGCCGCCGCCCCGGCCGGTGGGCTCGACGACGAGGGCCTTCAGAGCGGTGCCGCCGACGCCGGGGATCGATCGGTAGGTGATCTGGTGTCCTGGAGCCGCCGTGGCGGCGACCGGAGCACCGAGCAGGGTTGTGAGGAGTACGAGGGCTAGAACAAGTGATCGTCGCACGCTGGTCCTCCTTGACCATGACGTAGATCACACAGGGTGTTACCGGCGAGTAAACCAGGTTGCTACTCGTGGGTAGCAAGAAGCTGTGAGTCAGGTCACTGTCTACGCTGGGTGGCGTGAACCGATTCCGCGTCACTGACCTGCCGGAAGACCGCGTACTGGTCGTCGCGCATCTGACCAGCGCGGACGAGCTGAGACGGGCCGTGGAGGCGGGTGCGGACGTCGTCGAGTTCGACGGCGAGCTGGAATTGCCGTCACTCACCGGGACGTTGGACGTGGTGACGATCCCACCAGGGGACGAGGACGAGACGCTCGCGGCCGCCACGGTGGCCGCGCTGTCCGGAGCACGCGCCGTTCGTGCGTCTGACGTGCGGCAGGCGAGGAAGGTCGTGGAGATGGTGGCGAGCGTGACGGGGACCCGTCCGCCGGCGCGGGCGATGCGGGCGCTGGCCTGATGCTGCCCGCCACCGAGGCCTGGTTCGCCTCGCACACCTGGCAGCAGCCGTCCTGGACGGTCGACGAACTGGTCGCGCTGAAGCGCGGCCGGACCGTGTCCGTGGTGCTGCCCGCGCTGAACGAGGAGGAGACCGTCGGCGACGTCGTCTCCGCGGTCCGGCCGTTGGTCGGCACGCTCGTGGACGAGCTGGTCGTGATGGACTCCGGGTCCACCGACCGCACCGTCGAGGCCGCCTCGGCCGCCGGCGCGCGGGTCGTGCTGCGCGAGGACGTCGTGCCGTGGCTTCCACCGTTGCCCGGCAAGGGCGAGGTGCTGTGGCGGTCGCTGGCCGCGACCACCGGTGACCTGATCGTCTTCCTCGACTCCGACCTCGTGGACCCGGAGACCGCGTTCGTCACGGCGCTCCTCGGGCCGTTGCTGCTGGACTCCGGCGTGCACCTGGTGAAGGGGTTCTACCGCCGGCCGTTGCGGCTGGAGAGCACCGGTGGCGGGCGGGTGACGGAGCTCGTGGCGCGGCCGTTGCTGAACACGTTGCGGCCCGAGCTCTCCGGTGTGGTGCAACCGCTCGGCGGGGAGTACGCGGCCACGCGGTCCTTTTTGGAGTCCGTTCCCTTCGCGGCCGGGTACGGCGTGGAGATCGGGCTGTTGCTGGACGTGCACCGGGTGCACGGCCTGTCCGCCCTGGCGCAGGTGAACCTCGGGGTGCGCAAGCACCGGAACCGGTCGTTGCTGCAGCTCGGCGCGATGTCGTCGCAGATCATGGGCACGGCGCTGGCCCGGTGCGGGGTGTCCGCGGACTCCGGGCCGTTGACGCAGTTCGTGCAGGTCGGCGGGGAGTGGCTACCCGACTCGACCGACGTGCTCGTCGCCGATCGGCCGCCGATGGTGCACGTGGTCGAAGAGGGCTAGCTGTTCGGTCCGGTGCGTGACGACCAGGGCGGTGCCCCTGCTGTCGTCCAGGACCTGGGCGAGCACCCGGTCGGCCTGGTCGGGGTCGAGGCCCTCGGTGGGCTCGTCCAGCAGCAGGACCTCGGGGTGCGCGAGCACCGATCTGGTGAGGACGAGCCGCTGGCGCTGGCCGCCGGAGATCTCCTCGCCGCGTTCGCCGACGACCCGGTCCCAGTCGAGGTCGAGTTCGGTGATCCCGGCCGCTCGGTCGAGTTCCTCCTGCGTGGCATCGGGTTTCGCCAGCAGGACGTTCGTGCGGACCGTGGTGTGGAAGACGTGCGCGTCGGCCAGCGCGCCCTTGCTGGGTTCCAGGCGGTGTGCGAGAGCGTTGAGCAGCGTGGTCTTGCCCGCTCCGCTCGGCCCGACGATCGCCGTTCGGCCGTGCAGTTCCGGGACGTCCGGGGTGTGCGCCGGTTCGGGCTCGTCCGCAGGCTCGTGCGCGGGCCTGGACAGCGCGGCGAGCGGGACGGTGATCTCGAACGCGGCGACGGCGGCCATGACCAGCCACGCCGGTTCGTGCTGGGCCAGCATCAGCAGGGCCGCGCCGAACTGGACGGCGATCGCCAACGGAGTCAGGTCGCGCGTGCGTTCCTTTCGGGACAGTTCTTTCGCGGTTTTCTTGGCGATGCGAAGCTTCTCGTCGAACAGGCCGTAGGCGATCAGTTCTTCTTTGCCGTGGACCAGTTCCGTGGTTTGTTCGGTCAGCCTGGCGCGCAGCGGCGTGAGGTCCCGCGGCTTGCGGATCGCCAGCCAGGGGAGCAGGGCGAGGTTGACCAGCAGTCCGATGATCAGCGGCAGCGAGAAGCCCGACGCCGCCGCGACGACGGCGCCGGCCAGGGCGGCGGTGATCCACGGCAGGGTGGTGCGGAGCCGGGCGTCGAGGTGCTGGTCGACGTTGCTGACGATGCGGGTCAGTGCCGTGCCGGACGGGACGCGCTTGCGGTGCACGAGGTCGTCGTAGACCTGGCCGCGCAGCTCCACGGCCTCGCTGAGCACGGCCTGGTGGCTGCTCAGGCGTTCCAGGTAGCGCAGGGCGCCCTTGGCTAGCGCCAGGGTGCGGACGGCGACGATCGCGACGGTGAGCGCCTGCACCGGTGGGTGCTCGGCGGCGCGCAGGACCAGCCAGGTCGCGGTGGCGGTGAGGCCGACTCCCGCCAGTTCGGCGAGCGTTCCCATGAGGATCGCGAACTTCATATCCGCACCACCCTGTCGACCTCGGTGAGCAGCGCCGGTCGGTGCGCGACGATCACGGCGGTCCGGCCCCGGATGAAGTCGCGTGTCGCTTCGAGCACCAGTGCCTCCGTCTCCGCGTCGAGGTGGGCGGTCGGTTCGTCGAGCAGGAAGAGTCCGGCCCGGCGCCGGTCGAGCGCGTTCGCCACCGCGACCCGTTGCTGCTCGCCCGAGGAGAGGTTCGCCGGGACGAGCACCGGGCGTTGGGGCACCCAGGCCAGAGCTTCCAGCCACTTCCGCTGGTCGATCTCCCGCAGGTCGACGCCACCGACCAGCACCCGGCCGCGGTCGGGGCGCACGAAACCCAGCAGCAGCCCGAGAACCGTGCTCTTGCCGGCGCCGCTCGGGCCGACGAGGGCGATCCGTTCACCGGGGCGGATGTGCAGGGTGAGGTTCTTCAGGCTGCGGACGCTCACGTTGTCGAACACGATCTCGGCTTGCGTGAGATCAGGTGGCGTCCGGCCTGTGATCTCCTGGGGTGCCGGCACTTTGGCGAGCACCTCCCGTCCCTGTGCGCTGGCGTGGTACTGCGCTCCGGCGGCTCGCAGCGGCAGAAACGCTTCTGGAGCAAGGAAGAGCACGAGCAGTGCGGTGTGGAGCGGCACGCCGCCGTCGAGCAGCCTGAGTCCGACCGGCACGGCGACGAGCGCGACCGACATCGTGGCCACGAGTTCGAGCACGAACGCCGACAGGAACGCGACGCGCAACGCCGACATCGTCTCGGCCCTGTGCTGCGCGGCCAGCCTGCGGACCGTGGCGGACTGCGCTTCGGCCCGTCCGAACGCCCGCAGCGTGCCGATTCCCCTGACCACGTCGAGGAAGTGCCCGCCGAGAGCGGCCAGCGCGTCCCACTGCCGCGCAGTGCGCTCACGGGTGTGCGCGCCGACCAGCGCCCCGAAGATCGGGATCAACGGCAGCGTCACCAGGATCGTCAGGGCCGCGGTGAGGTCGGCGAACGCCAGCCTGACCACCACCGCGAGCGGCACCACGACGGCCAGGACCCGCATGGGCAGGTACCCGACGACGTACGGGGTCACGTCGTGCACGCCCCGGGTGACCAGCGTGGCGACCTCGCCGGCCTTGGTGCCGGGGGAGCGCAGGAACGCCTCCCGCAGGCGGACGCGGGTGCGTTCGGCGGCCCGGTGGGCCCACTCGCGGTGCGCCCACCACACCAGCACCCGCGCGCCGATCACCAGGCACAGCAGGAAAAAGCCGGTGCCACCGCTGAGCACCGACGCCAGCAGTTCGGCCTGGGCCAGCACCAGGAAAGGAACCGGGATCAGCGCGAGGAGAGGACGACGATCGACCACTGCAACACCACCACCAGCGGGATGACCGGGATCGCGACCCACGCGAGCAGGCCGAGGGTGTCGGGGTGCGCCATGAGGCCGGTGACGTCGATCGAGCTGAACGCGAGCGGGATCGGCAACCCGCACAACGCCGCCGTCACCGGGAAGAGGGCCTTCCTGTGCTGGAACGCCCAGCCGTGCAAGGCGAACAGCACCGGCATCACGAACGCGACGGGCCAGGGCGCGTCGAGCAGGTGCACCAGGAAGAGCCCCCAGCCCGCGGACACCATCAGCGCGCCCGTGAACACGAGCCACCACCACAACCTGAGCTGGACCGAGGCCATGAACAGCACCAACCCGGCCAGGAGCAGCGTGAACGTGCTGTGCGCGCCGGAGAGCAGTTCGCCTTCGAGGCGCGGGAACGCCGCGAACAGCACCCCGACCACGGCGACCAGCCACACCTCGTTGCCCAGGAAGAACGGGGTCATGCGGTGCAGCACGGCCTCTCGTCTGCTGAAGGGCAACAGCAGCCCGCTGCCGTAGTCGAAGCCGGCCAGCGCGAAGTAGCCGACGGTCAGAACACCGAGCACGGTCAACCACAGAGCTTCCATCAGAGCGTCACCACCAACGGCGAGACAGGAGCCGGCTCCACGTCCGGACCACGACGGACCGCGCGTGCGATCAACGCCCAGTCGACGCAGGCCAGCACCACGAACAGGGAGGTGAACACGACGAGCGACATGAGGATCTGCGAGGCGTCCACATGCGACACCGCGTCCTCGGCGCGCAACAACCCGTACACGAGCCACGGCTGGCGCCCCACCTCCCGGAACATCCACCCGAAGATCGCGGCGGCGAACGGGAACGGGATGCCGAACACCATGAGGTACAACGGGAAGCGCATCCGGATCACGGCGTCGCGGAGCAGCAACGGCAGGGTGAGCCAGCTGACCACCGTCAGCCCCATCCCGATCAGGATCATGAACCCGAGCGGCGCGCCGATCCACGGCGCCGCCCCGGTCTTGCCCGGCTGGTGCGCGGCGATCACCGGGAACTGCGCGAACCCGGCGCCGATCAGCACCGGCGTGGCGAGCGCCGTGGTCACCACGCCCGTCCGCAGCGACCGCCGGAAGAAGTCGGTCTCGGGCGTGCGCCTGATGAAGTGGTACGCCGAGACGCCGGTCAGGAACACGCCGCCGGCCGTGATCGCCGCGAAGACCACGTGCACGAACGCGGAGGTGAACGTCGGATTGGTCAGCAACGCGCCGAAGTCGTCCAGCCGCAGCACGTTCCCGTCGACCCGGTAGCCGACGGGGTGCTGGAGGAACCCGTTCGCCGCCATGATCCAGAACGCCGAGGCGAACGCGGTCAGCGCCGTCAGGTACAGCAGCGCCAGGTGCACCCAGCGGTGGAGCCTGCCCCAGCCGAAGATCCAGAGCCCGAGGAACGTCGACTCCAGGAAGAACGCGATCAGCGTCTCCAGCGCGAGCGGCGCCCCGAACACGTCGCCGGCGTAGGTCGCGAGACCCGACCAGTTGAGGCCGAACTGGAACTCCATCACGACGCCGGTGACGATCCCGAGCGCGTAGTTGATCACGTAGATCCGGCCCCAGAACCGCGTCATCCGCTCGTGCACGGGCGCGCCGGTGATCGTGAACCTCGTCTGCATGACCACGAGCAGCGTCACCAGGCCGAGCGTGAGCAGCACGAACAGGAAGTGGAACGAGGTCGTCAAGGCGAACTGGAGCCGTGCGAGGTCTGCTGCGCTCATGAGTAGCGACGGTATGTGTAGCGCCGCTACTTATTAAGGCCGGAAACCGCATCTCAGGGGGATCTCAGGGCTGACCCTGACCGAGGATTTCAGGGACCACTCCGAGTGCGCGATGACTAGAGTCGCGACCCATGAAGCCCGACGCGCTCCGCGGCCACCTCGACGCGTTGCTGCTGGCCACGCTCGACGGGAAGCAGCTGCACGGCTACGCGATCATCGAGGCGTTGCAGCAGGGCAGCGGGGGCGCGCTGGACCTCCCGACGGGCACGGTCTACCCGGCGCTGCGGCGGCTGGAACGGGCCGGGCACGTCACCAGCGACTGGAGCACGGTCGGCGGCCGCAAGCGCCGCACGTACAAGCTCACGCAGGCGGGACAACGCGCGCTGAACGCGGAGCGCAGCGCGTGGCGCGAGTTCACGACGGTCATCGACGGGGTGCTGGGAGGGGGGAAGTGGGCACAGCAGTGATCGACCGGTACGTCACCGACCTCGGTGCGCGGTTGCAGGGGTCGAAGAAGCAGGTCCGGGACCTGCTCACCGAGACCCGCGACAGCCTGGCCGACGCCACCGAGGCGCACGTCGGCCGCGGCCTCACCGAGCAGGAGGCCCAGGAGCGCGCGGTCGAGGAGTTCGGTCCCGTGCGCGAGATCGCGAACGAGTACCAGGCCGAACTCGCCGTCGCCTATGGCACGCGCACGCTCGTGTGGCTCGCGATCGTGCTGCCGTTGATGCACATGGCGTGGGAGTACGGGCGGATGCTGCTCATCGGCCCGTGGCAGGACTTCGCCACGATGCCGCCCGCCTGGTACCTGTTCATCGCCAAGGCCAACGACCTGATTAGCGGCATCGCGTCCGGGGTGGCCCTGGTGACGTTGGTGCTGGGCCGGGTCCTCGCCCGCAAGTACGACTCGAAACGGCTCGCGAAGATCGGCGCGGGCGTCGCGCTCACGGCCGTCGGCGCCGTGTTCCTGGGCAACGTCTCGATCATCCTGGCGACCGCGCACCTCGACGTGGCGCGGCTCGCGCAGTCGCTGCCGATGACCATCGCGAGCGTGATCACCTGGATCGTGATCGTTCGTCTCGGTCTGCTCGCTCGCCGCTGCCTGAGCTGTGCCACGATCGTCGCGTGACCAACGCCCTGATCTACCTGATCGTGATGATCGCCGTCGCGGCAGTGGTGTTCCTGCTCGCGGCGTTGGTGTTCGGGCGCGGCGAGGAGCTCGCGCCGCTGCCGCCCGGTGCCTCGCCGACGAGGCTGCCCGCCGACGACATCACCGCGCAGGACGTCCGCGAGCTCAAGTTCCAGCAGGTCTTCCGCGGCTACAAGATGACCGAGGTGGACTGGGCGCTGCAGCGGCTCGCGACCGAGGTCGAGACCCTGCGGGCGCGCGTCGCGGAGCTCGAGGACCGGGAGAGCAGTGAGCACCCGGCCTGAGCCGCTCTCCCGCTGTCCCTGGGGAGACTCGACCCCGGACTACGTCGAGTACCACGACACCGAGTGGGGCGTGGAACTCCACGGCACCCCCGAGCTCTACGAGCGGATGTCGCTGGAGGCGTTCCAGTCCGGCCTGTCGTGGATCACGATCCTGCGCAAGCGCCCGGCGTTCCGCGCGGCCTTCTGCGACTTCGACCCGTCGCTCGTCGCGGACTTCGGCCCCGCCGACGTCGAACGGCTGATGGCCGACGCGGGCATCGTCCGCAACCGCCTGAAGATCGACGCGGCGATCCACAACGCCCGCGTGATCGTCTCGGAGGGCGTCGACCTCGACGCGCTGCTGTGGTCGTTCGCGCCGGCCGTGCACGAGCGGCCGAAGACGTTCGCGGACGTGCCGGCGATCACGGACGAGTCGAAGGCGATGGCCAAGGAACTGAAGAAGCGCGGCTTCAAGTTCCTCGGCCCCACGACCTGTTATGCGCTGATGCAGGCGACCGGGATGGTCGACGACCACATCTCGACCTGCTTCCGGGCGAACGGCTGAGCCGGCTTGGGGAGGGGCGCGGCGTGGCATCGCTCCGGGAGGTCGGCGACGGTCTCAACAGCGTGCTTGACAAGGCGGCGGACGCGGGCGCCGCACTGCAGGTTGCAGCGGAGTTGGCAGAGGACGCACAGCAGCTTCTGATGTCGGCCGCCGGCGGAAGCGCGCAAGCGGATGTCGAGACGACGAACGCGCACTTCGCTGAGGTTGTCGGAGGAGTCGCCGGACTGCACCGCTTCCTCGGAGCCGGCATCTCGTCCGTCGAGTCGATGCTGCATCGACTCGGACTCGCGGTGGACACACCTTCGGCCGAAGCGGTGGGGACGAGACCAGAGCGCGGCAGCCGCGACCACGTCGAACAACTGCGCCGTGGTCAGCCGCCGCCGGTGCAGCCCCGTTCAGGCCAGAGGACGCACGGCAGCTGGTTCGCGAACGCCGACGAGCCCATCCGCGAGCTCACCAGCGGTGAGGACGAGTGGTACGAGGTCGCCAAGCAGCACCTCAAGGAAAGAGGCGTGCCCGCCACGCCTGTGACAGCTGTTGATGTCGAGATCAAACTGGCCGTGCACATGGCGCGCAACAACATCCAGCACGCGACTGTCGTGCTGAACAACACGCCGTGCAAGGGTCGCTTCGGATGCGACGCCTTGGTGCCGGTCGTGCTTCCCGAGGGCAGCACCCTGACTGTCCACGGGATCACCCCGGACGGGAGGATCATGAGGAAGACCTATTCGGGAGGAGCGCCCGCGCCGTGGAGCTAGAAGTGTGGGGCGCCGAGGACAGCGACGAGCCACTGCTGATCCGGACGCCTGAAGAGCTCGACGTCTTGCTGGAACGCACCGGTGGTGTTGATCACGGTGACCACGGCGTTCTGCTGGAAGTGCTCGACGCCGCCTCCCCTTATCGAGTGGTGCTCAACGTTGGGATCTGTCTCGACAGGGGCGCGCTGCGGTATGCCGGTGGCGAGCACACCGACGGCGTTTACAGCAAGAATCCCGACTCGACCGCGCCCGCATCGGAAGTCCGGTTGTTCTACTACATGAACAACCGGAGGGACTTCCCCGCCAACTCCCTGTACCCGATCGACGTCGTGCGCCGCGCGATCCTGCAGTTCATGGAATCCGATGGCGGGCTCCCGGCCGCGGTCGAGTGGCAGCAGGAACCCGTCAGCAGTTCCGGGACGGGACAGTGAGCGGGTGACCCGCTGCCCTCACTTCCCGGTGAACTTCGGCGCCCGCTTGTTCACGAACGCGTCCACGGCCTCGCGGTGGTCCTCGGTCGCCCCGCAGTCCGCCTGGGTGCGGCGCTCGGCCTCCAGCGCGTCCTCCAGCGTCCCGTCGGCCGCGGCGGCCAGCGCCTCCTTGATCTTCGCGTAGGCCGTCGTGGGCCCGGCGGCGAGCTTCGCGGCCAGCAGGTGCGCGGTGGAGAGCAGTTCGGAGTCGGGCACGACCTGGTTGACCATGCCGACCCGCAACGCCTCCTCGGCGCCGACGGGCTGGGCGAGCAGCATCATCTCCATCGCGCGGCCGTGGCCGATCAGCCGCGGCAGCGTGTACGACGCGCCGGAGTCCGCGGTGAGGCCGACGTTCGCGAAGGCCATCAGGAACTTCGCCGACTGGCCCGCGATCCGCAGGTCGGCGGCGTAGGCGAAGGAGGCACCGGCGCCGGCCGCGCTGCCGTTGACCGCGGCGATCACCGGCTTCGGCATGCCGATCAGCTCGCGCACGATCGGGTTGTAGTGCTTCTCGACGGTGTGCAGAGGGGCGGGATCACCGGCCTGCAGCAGGCCGATGTGCTCCTTGAGGTCCTGCCCCGCGCAGAACGCCCTGCCCGCACCCGTGATCACCACCGCGCGCACCGACGCGTCCACCGCGGCGGCCTTCAGCTCGGCGAGGAACGCCTCCTTCAGCGAGACCGTGAAGGCGTTGAACGACTCGGGGCGGTTGAACGTGAGCGTGCGCACACCATCGGCGTCTTCGACGAGGAGCTCGGACACTGGACCTCCATCAAGCAGTGGAAACGTTGCGCACCGGCCGCAGGCACCCGTCGACGAAGCGACTCGTGCCCGGTGCCAGCCGCAGGGTCTGTTCGTCGAAGAACGACGCTGCCGCGTGCCCCGGCCAGTCCGGTGGCAACAGTTCAGCAGGAAGACCGGGATCGCGGAACAGGAACTTGCGCCACGCGTGCAGCAGCTGCTGCGAGGCCGCGAACGCCGCCGCGTCGTCCGTTTCGTCCACAACGGACACCTTCTCGGTCCAGTGCGCGACGAACCCGGCGTAGTCGCGGCGCAGCTCGGCCAGGTCCCAGGCCTTCGCGGCCAGCTCGGCGTCGCCACCGTCGTGTGAACCGTGAAAAGTTCGTGCGGCGATTTCTCCGGCGGCCAGCACGTCGGCCAGTCCGGAGGACGGCCGGGGAGCGATCCACGTCACAGGACCGAGCGCGCCGTAGCCCAGCAGCTGCAGTTCCGACGCCAGGTGGTCGCGCGAGTCGCGGCCGGGCATCTCCTCCAGCACCACGACGTGCCAGCGACCGTCCCACGTGGACGGCCCGGTGCGGTAGATGCGGGCAGCGGCCTCGTCGAGCCGGCGTTCCCCGCGGGGTGTCATGGCGTATCCGGGCCCGTCAGGCAGCCTGCTGGGCTGCAACCAGCCCTGTCTGACCGTGCGCGACACGGCCGTGCGGACGGCCGGCGCGGCGAAACCGAGGGGCTCGAGCAACCGGACGAGCGCGGCGATGGTGGCGGCGCCGCCGCGTTCGCGAAGGTGGCCGCCGTAGACGTCGAAGAGCGCGGAACGGGCTCGCACCCGGCCCAGTCTGTCACGACACGTCCGAGGGTGGCCAAAGTGTTGTGAGTTGGTGAAAACAGGTGTTGATCAGGCACAAGTGAAGATCGACAACTGTCACCCGGACTCGCCAAAAGATCGGTTCGGTTTCGCCCCTGAGTCGCGATAGGGGAGAATGGAGCAGATCCGGCCTGGCCGGACGGGGAAGATGTTGACGGAGGGAGCACGCGATGGCGGCCATGAAGCCCCGGACCGGCGACGGTCCCCTCGAGGTCACCAAGGAGGGACGCGGCATCGTCATGCGCGTGCCGCTCGAGGGTGGTGGGCGCCTTGTCGTCGAGATGTCGGCGGACGAGGCCAGCGCCTTGGGCGACGCGCTGAAGGCCGCCGCCGGCTGAGGCACCCGGCGAGGAAGCAGTGTTGAGCCCCGGTTTCCACAGTGGAGACCGGGGCATCGCTTCGTTCTCGGCCCAGGCGAGAATGAGCGGTCGTCAATGCAACAGGGAGGTCCAGCCGTGCCGTCGACGGTTCCGTCAGTGCCCACCAAGCTCGTGGACGTCGAGGTGGCCACCACCGCGCGCCGCGGCGTGCCGGCGGTCGTGCTCGCCGCCACCGGACCGGCGCTCGGACCGGGTGGCGACGGCATCGACGTCTCCGACCTGACCGGCAAGGCCGGTGAGGCGGTCCGCCACGACGAGACCTGGACGCTCGGCGTCGGCACCGGGACGCCCGCCGACTACCGCACCGCCGGCGCGGCGCTCGTGCGCGCGCTGAGCGGCGACGACGCGCCGAAGACGGCCGACGTCCTGCTGACCCCGGACTTCGACACCGAGAAGGTGCGCGCCCTCGTGCTGGGCGCGGCGCTCGGCGGCTACCGCTTCAAGGTCACCGGGGAGGACGCCCCGAAGCGCGTCGGCTCGCTGCGCCTCGTCACCGCGGACACCGGGTTCGAGGAGGTGCTCACGTCGGCCGCGCTGAAGGCCCACGCGCTGGCCACCGCCACCTCGCTCACGCGCGACCTCGCCAACACCCCGTCCAACGTCAAGGACCCGCGCTGGCTCACCACGACCGCCGCGAAGCTCGCGGACAGGGTCGACGGGCTGACGGCGACCGTGCGCGACGAGAAGTGGCTGGCGCAGCAGGGCTTCGGCGGCGTGCTGGCGGTCGGCGGCGGCTCGTCCCGCCCGCCGCGGTTCCTCGAGCTGACCTACGGCACCACCGGCCCGCACCTGGTGTTCGTCGGCAAGGGCATCACGTTCGACACGGGCGGCATCTCGGTGAAGCCCGCCGACGGCATGCACCTCATGCGCACCGACATGGCGGGCGGCGCCGCGGTGATCTCCGCGCTGCTGGCCGTGGCCCGGCGCGGGCTGCCGGTCAGGGTCACCGGGCTCGTGCCGTGCGCCGAGAACCACGTCTCCGGCTCGGCGTACCGGCCCGGTGACGTCGTGCGGCACTACGGCGGCGCGACGACCGAGGTCCAGAACACCGACGCCGAGGGCCGCATGGTCCTGGCCGACGCGATGGCGTACGCGGTGAAGAACCTGAAGCCCGACCTGCTCGTGGACATCGCGACGCTCACCGGCGCGATGAAGGTGTCGCTCGGCCTGCGCACGGGCGCGGTGCTGACCCCGTCCGACTCGCTGGCGGCCGAGGTGGTCGAGGCGGGCGCGAACGCTGGCGAGAAGTGGTGGCGGATGCCGCTGCTGGAGGAGCACGTCGACGCCGTCACCAGCGAGATCGCCGACTACAGGCAGACCCCGCCCGGCCCCGGCGGCATCACGGCGGCGCTGTTCCTGCAGAAGTTCGCGGGCGACGTGCCGTGGGCGCACCTCGACATCGCGGGCCCCGCTCGCTCGGAGAAGGTCTACGACGAGGTCGTCGCGGGCGCCACCGGGTTCGGCGCGCGGACGCTGGTCGAACTGGCTGAAAAATATTCGCGTTAACCGACGATCGACCGATACGAGACGGCGGCGTTCCACGGCATGATGTGAGCTCCTTCACAACGTCGTAGAGGAGCGCTCGTGTTACTCCGCCTGGCTCTCGCCGTCTCGCTGGTCATCGCGTCGTTATCCCCTGCCACCGCCGCCGCGCCGTGGTGGGAACCGGTCGCCCGGCCCGCGCCGGACTCGCAGATCAACGTGACGGGGGAGCCGTTCCGGGGCACGGACGGCCAGGGCAGGGTGCGCGGGCTCGTCGACGCGCACAACCACCTCATGACCAACGAGGGCTTCGGCGGCAGGCTGATCTGCGGCAAGCCGTTCTCGGAGCAGGGCGTCGCGGACGCGCTGAAGGACTGCCCCGAGCACCACCCGGCGGGCCTCGGCGCGATCTTCGAGGCGATCGTGACGGGCGACCTCGACGGCCACGACCCGGTGGGCTGGCCGACGTTCAAGGACTGGCCGTCCGACACGACGGTCTCGCACCAGCAGAACTACTACGCCTGGCTGGAACGGGCCTGGCGGGGCGGCCAGCGCGTGCTCGTCACCGACCTGACCAGCAACGCGACGTTGTGCATCATCCACCCGTTCAAGGACCGCGGCTGCGACGAGATGGCGTCGGTCCGGCTGCAGGCACAGCGCACCTACGAGCTGCAGGCGTTCATCGACAAGCAGTTCGGCGGGCCCGGCAAGGGCTGGTTCCGCATCGTCACGTCGGCCGAGCAGGCCCGTGACGTGATCACCCAGGGCAAGCTCGCCGTGGTGCTCGGCATCGAGACCTCGGAGCTGTTCGGCTGCCGGACGTTGCTCGACCTCCCGCTGTGCACGAAGGCCGCCATCGACCGGGGGCTGGACGAGGTCTACGCGCTCGGCGTCCGCAGCGCGTTCCTGTGCCACAAGTTCGACAACGCGCTGTGCGGCGTCCGGTTCGACTCGGGCACGCAGGGCGGCGTCATCAACGCGGGTCAGTTCCTGCGCACCGGCCAGTGGTGGCAGACCGAGCAGTGCAAGGGCCCGCAGCAGGACAACCCGA
Organism: Lentzea sp. HUAS12; assembly: GCF_024125735.1. Lineage (NCBI taxonomy): Bacteria > Bacillati > Actinomycetota > Actinomycetes > Pseudonocardiales > Pseudonocardiaceae > Lentzea > Lentzea sp. HUAS12. The sequence continues at coordinate 6,072,072 of NZ_CP099738.1, read as the reverse complement.
TCGGCACCGTCGGCCCGAACGCGCTGATCCCGGCGGGTGTCGTCGCGCCGCAGTACGACCCGGCGAAGCGGTGCAACGTGCGCGGCCTGACCTCGCTCGGCGAGTACGCGGTGCAGGCGATGATGCGCAAGCACATGATGATCGAGATCGACCACATGAGCGTGAAGGCCGCCGGTCGCACGCTGGACCTGGCCGCGCAGGCGAAGTTCCCGGGCATCGTGTCGAGCCACAGCTGGATGGACGCCCAGTGGACCGAGAAGGTCTACCAGCTCGGCGGGTTCGTCGCGGGCTACGAGAACGACCCCGGCGGCTACGTCTCGCAGGCCGCGGCCGCGGAACCGTTGCGGCGCAAGTACGACGTGGGCATCGGCTTCGGCTCCGACTACAACGGCGTGGGCTCGCACCCGGCACCGCAGACCGGCGTGACCTACCCGTTCCGCAGCTACCCGGACGGCCCGCTGGTCGACCGGCAGCGCACCGGCGAGCGGGTCTGGGACATCAACGTCGACGGCGGCGCGCACATCGGCCTGCTGCCGGACTGGGTCGAGAAGGTCCGCCAGCTGGGCGGCGACCAGCTCGTGCGGGACATGCTCGGGGGCGCCGAGTCGTACCTGCGGACGTGGTCGGGCACTCAGCGCTGGACGCCGTGAGTCCTCAGCGCGTGGTCGCGGAACGCGCGGACCGCGGGCGTCAGCGGGTTGTCGCTCAACCACGTGAGCCCGAAGATCCGGCCGGTCCGCGGCGTCAGTGACAGCTCCCGCAAGCCGGGAGGCGGCGCGAACTCGGCGTGGGTGAGCAGTGCCACGCCGAGTCCCGCCGCGACCAGCCCGCGCACGGTCTCGATCTCCTGGCACTCGAACACGTAGCGGGGCACGACCCCGGCCGCGGCGCACATGTCGTCGGTGATCTGGCGCAGGCCGTAGCCGTGTTCCAGGGTGATCAGGTCCTCGTCGGCCAGGTCCTCGATCCGCACGGCCTTCCTGGACTCGAGCCGGTGCCCCGCCGGCACCACGACGATCAGGGGCTGCTCGAACACGACGACCGACTCGAACTCGGGCCCGGTGGGCGGCGGGGCGACGAGCGCGAGGTCGATCTCCCCGCTGACGAGCTTGTCGACCACGGCCTGACGGGCGTTCTGGACGAGCCCGAACCGCACGTGCGGGTGCTCGGCGCGGTAACCGCGGACCAGTTCCGGCACGATCGCGCGGCCGAGCATGTGCAGGAATCCCAGCACGACGCGGCCCTTCTCCGGGTCGAGCTCCTCCTCGACCTCGCGCAGCCCCGGTTCCAGCGCGGCCAGCGACCGGGTGGCCGCCTCGGCCAGCAACCGGCCCGCCCGCGTGAGGCGCACCCGGCGGCCGCTCCTGACCAGCAGCGGCGCGCCGAGCTGCTCACCCAGTTCGGCGATCCAGCGGCTGACCGTGGGCTGGGGCAGCCCGACCCGTTCTGCGACGCGGGTCACGTGCTCGTCCGCGGCAAGCGCTTTCAGCACCGCCAGCTTCGGTGCCAGGTCTGATTCATGCACGGATCGATTGTGGCTCATTTCCGTATTGGACGTATGGCTTAGCGTCAGAAGCGTGAACAGGTTGACCGCGTCCATCGCCGCTTCGGGGTTCGCGTGCTTCGCGCTGCTGTACACCCCGCAGCCGGTCATGCCGCAGATCGCCGCCGACTACGGGCTCGGGCCGGGCAGCGCCTCGCTCGCCCTGTCCGCGGCGACGCTCGCGCTGGCGGTCGTGGTCGTGCCGATCGCGATGCTGTCGGAACGGGTCGGGCGCCGGCCGGTGATCGTGGTCAGCGTGCTGGTCGCGGCGGTGCTCGGGCTCGTGCTGCCGTTCGCGCCGAATTACGACGTGTTCCTGGGCCTGCGGGTGCTGCAGGGCGTCGCCGCGGCCGGGGTGCCCGCGGCGTCCATGGCCTACCTCGCGGACGAGCTGTCGAAGAAGCGGCTGGGCGCCGCGATGGGCGCGATGATCGCCGGCAACAGCCTGGGCGGCATGTCCGGGCGTCTCGTCGCCGGCATGACGTCGGACTGGCTGGGGTGGCGCGGCTCCGTGCTGCTCGCCGGCGTGTTCGGGCTGGTCGCCGCTTTGATCGTGGTGTTCCTGCTGCCCAGGGCGAGCACCCGGCCGAAGCGGGCGCCCGCCGGCATGAAGGCGGCGCTGAAGGACCCGGTGCTGCTGTCGATGTACGTCGTCGCCGTGCTGCTCGTGGGCACGTTCATCTCGTTCTACAACGTGGCGGGGTTCCAGCTGTCCGGCCCGGCGTGGCTCGAGACGCTGGTGTTCCTCTTCTACGGCTTCGGCAGCACCGCGGCGGCCGTCGCGGGCAGGCTCGCCGACCGGTTCGGCCGGGGCCGCGTGCTGCTGCTGTGCATCGGCGTGGTGGCGGTCGGCGCGCTGGCGAGCCTGCTGTGGGTGCCGCTCGGCCTGGCGGTCGTGACCGCGGGGTTCTTCGCCTCGCACACCACGGCGAGCGGCTGGGTCGCCGCGCGAGCGCCCGAACACGCCCGCGGCCAGGCCTCCGGCCTCTACCTCGCCGGCTTCTACGTGGGCAGCAGCGTCGGCGGGACGTCCGGCGCCACCTCGTACGAGGAGTGGGGCTGGACGGGGCTGGTGCTCGTGATCCTGGGCTGGCTGGCCCTCGCGGCCATGCTCGCTCAGAACTCCAGGGCGAGGGTCGCGCGCGAGTCGACGGGGGAGATCGCGGTCCTGCCGAGCCTCGGCAGGTCGAGCGTGCCGGCGACCATGCCGACCGAGACCGAGCGGGTGTCCGCCGGGATCTCGACCACGACCGCGAACGGCAGCGGGCCGCCGTCGTAGCGGCTGCCGACCTGCGGGGCGGCCGAACCGTCCGGCAGCGTGACGGTGATCAGGTCCTTGGTCAGCAGTCCACCGGCGGTGTCGGGGAGGTCGCCCGAGGCCTCGACCCGCACCTCCAGCAACGCCTTGTCGGGCGCGGAGATCGTGGCCACGTCGTACTGGCTCTCGCCGAGCTTGACCGGGCGCTGGCGGCCGAGCCGGACGCCGGTGATCTTCATGCCGAGCTCGCGGTCTCCGAAGCGGATCTTCTGCGTCTGCTCCTGGAACTGGCCGGGTGCCGCGGCGCGCTGCAGCACGTGCGGCGGGGTGCCGGCGCGCTTGCCGGACGGGACCTCGACGCGCTGCTCGAGCGACTTGGCGCCGAGCGTGCCGAGGACGAGGTGCTCGGCGCCCTCCTGCGGATCCGGCACGGTGTAGACGACGAAGACAGAGCCGTTCGCGGGCAGCCGGTCGGCGGGCAGGACCTGGCGCTTGCCCGGCACCTCCAGCGCGAGCTCGGACGGCTGCGGGGCGAATCCCTGCCAGTTGGTGCGGTGGAAGCCGCTGTCGGTCTCGTTGAGCTTCTCGACCTTCATCCTGACCACGCGCAGCCGTGAGCCGGACTCGGCGCGGATCGTGCCCTCGGCGGTGTACCAGACGTCCGGGTTGGCCCAGCCGGTGACGGCGGTGCCGAGCAGGTCGTCGCGCAGCTTGATGTCGGCGCCGCCGAGGCCGAGGTCGACGTTGGAGCGCTTGCCGTCGTCGGGCAGCACTGCCAGGAAGTCGCGCCCGGCCGTCAGGTCCTGCTGCTTGGACGGGTCGAACTCCTTGCCGTCGGTGCGCACGAGCGTCCCGCCGGGAGAGCTGCGGTTGCCCTTCTCCGGCACCTGCGGCGACTGCACTTCGTAACGGACCTCGTCATCCGTCTTGGTGACTTCCTTCAGCGGGACGGGAACCCAGTCGGTGCCCGCGCCGGTGCCGGGGACCTGGACGGGCCCGCACCACAGCCGCTTGTCGACCTCCGACTCGACGCCCGTCTTCGCGAACCAGCAGCTGACGGCGGCGGCGCCCGCGCGTGCCACGTAGCCGTACTCGAGGGTGTAGGCGAGCTGGGCTTCGGCGTTCGCCTGCAGGTCGGAGGCGTCGGCGAGCTTCTTGCCGTCCACGGTGAGCCGAGGGGCGGCCTGCTGTCCGGCCGGGGCCGACGTGCCACATCCCGTCACTGCCAGGAGGACCGCCAGACCCAGTACCGCAGCACGCACAGTCCTCGCGCCCCTCACCAGTTGAAGCCACAACATCACTACTGGTTAAAGGCGGCTCTCACTCGTCGGGGTTGCCCCCGACGAGTGTGTCTCAGATCACACTGCGGTAGACCTCGACCGTCTGCTCCGCCATCGCGGACCACGAGAACTCCTGCTCAGCCCGCGCTCGCCCGGCCGTTCCGAACCGCTTCGCGCGCTCGGGGTCTGTGATCAAGTCGTTGATGGCTTCGGCGAGCTGGTGTCGATATGTCGACAAATCCTGCTCGTCGTAGTGGACGAGAAGGCCCGTCTCGCCGTGCACGACGACCTCGGGGATGCCGCCGACGTCACTCGCGACGACCGCCGTGCCGCACGCCATCGCCTCCAGGTTCACGATGCCCAGCGGCTCGTAGACCGACGGGCACGCGAACACCGTCGCGTGGCTCAGGATCTGCCGCACCTCGGCGGGCTGGAGCATCTTCTGGATCCAGAACACCCCCGGCCTGGCCTGGGAGAGCTCGCTGACCGCCTGCCGGGTCTCCTCGGCGATCTCCGGTGTGTCCGGCGCCCCCGCGCACAGCACGACCTGCGCCTCGGGGTCGATGTGGTGCGCGGCCGCGACGAGGTGGCCGACGCCCTTCTGCCGGGTGATCCGCCCGACGAACGCCACGATCGGCTTGGCCGGATCGATCCCGTACGCCGTGAGCGCGTCCGTCTCGGTGACGGGGTGGTAGGCGTTGCTGTCGATGCCGTTGCGCACGACGTGCACCCTGGCGGGGTCGAGCGCGGGGTAGGCGTCGAGCACGTCGGCCCGCATGCCCTCGCTCACGGCGATCACCGCGTCGGCGTGTTCGTAGGCCGTGCGCTCGGCCCAGGAGGAGATCCGGTACCCGCCGCCGAGCTGCTCGGCCTTCCACGGCCGGCGCGGCTCGAGCGAGTGCGCCGTCACCACGTGGGGGATGCCGTGCAGGAGTTTGCCCAGGTGACCGCCCATGTTGGCGTACCAGGTGTGCGAGTGCACGAGGTTCGCCGTGGAGATCGCGGACGCCATTTCCAGGTCGACCGCGAGCGTCGTGAGGGCCGCGTTCGCCTGCTCCAGGCTGTGCGGTGGGTTGTGGGCCGTGGCGTCCGATCTGGGCGCACCGAAGCAGTGCACGTCGACGTCCACGAGTTTGCGGAGGTGGGGCACGAGGAATCCCACGTGCACTCCAGCCCCACCGTAGACCTCTGGCGGGTACTCCCTTGTCAACAGCGCAACTCGCACGCACCCACCGTAGATCACAGATGTACTTGTTGGGACGAACCGGTTTGCGTCTGGTTCGAGAACGATCGCACGGATAGGGTCACATACCGTGAAGGGGCAGCCGCACGTTCTCGGAATTGTGCTTGCCGGTGGTGAAGGCAAGCGCCTCTGGCCGCTGACGGCCGACCGCGCGAAACCGGCTGTGCCCTTCGGGGGCAACTACAGGCTGGTCGATTTCGTGCTGTCGAACCTGGTCAACGCGGGTCTCGCGAAGCTCTGCGTGCTGACGCAGTACAAGTCGCACTCGCTGGACCGCCACATCTCGACGACGTGGCGCCTGTCCAATGTGCTCGGTCAGTACGTGACCCCGGTCCCGGCCCAGCAGAGACTGGGTCCGCGCTGGTACACGGGCTCGGCCGACGCGATCTTCCAGTCGCTGAACCTCGTCCACGACGAGAAACCGGACCACGTGGTCATCTTCGGAGCCGACCACGTGTACCGGATGGACCCGGGCCAGATGATCTCGCAGCACGTCGAGTCGGGCGCGGCCGTGACCGTCGCCGGCATCCGCGTGCCGCGGAACGAGGCCAAGGCGTTCGGCTGCATCGACTCCGATGCGTCCGGGAAGATCACCCGGTTCCTGGAGAAGCCGTCCGAGCCGCCGCACGTGCCGGACGACCCGGATGTGACTTTCGCTTCAATGGGCAACTACGTCTTCACGACGGAGGCGTTGCTCGACGCCCTGCGCGGTGACGCGCTGAACCCCGACTCGGACCACGACATGGGCGGCGACATCATCCCCATGCTGGTGGACCGCGGGAAGGCGCACGTCTACGACTTCCAGGACAACGAGGTCCCCGGCGCGACCGACCGGGACCGCGGGTACTGGCGTGACGTGGGGACGATCGACGCCTACTACGACGCGCACATGGACCTGGTTTCGGTCCATCCGATTTTTAATTTGTACAACCAGTTGTGGCCTATTCGGACGGCCACGCCGCCGTTGCCGCCGGCCAAGTTCATCGCGGGTGGGTCCGCTGAGGACTCGATGGTGGGGCCCGGGTCGATCATCTCCGGGAAGATCCACGGGTCGGTGATCTCGTCCGACGTGACTGTTGAGGTCGGGTCGGTGGTGCAGGGGTCCGTGCTGCTGCCCGGGGTTCGGATCGGCAAGGGTGCTGTGGTTCGGCGGGCCATTTTGGACAAGAACGTCGTGGTGCCGGACGGGGCTTTGATCGGCGTGGACGCGCCGATGGACCGTGAGCGCTACACGGTGTCCGCGAGCGGGGTCACGGTCCTCGGCAAGGGCGTCAGGGCTTACTGAGACGAACGTTCGTGAGGTGGGATCCGGCTCGGATCCCACCTCACGTCGTGTCTCAGGGGCGGCGGGCCGCCACCAGCAGGCCGTCTCCCAGCGGCAGGATGACCGGCACCAGCCGCGCGTCCTCCTTCACCAGGCGCGCGATGTCCCGCATCGCCTGCGTCGACTCGTCCCGCTTCGAGGCGTCGACCACGGCCCCGTGCCACAGCACGTTGTCGAACGCGATGACGCCACCCGGCCGCAGCATGCGCACGCCGTGCTCCAGGTACTGCGGGTACTCGGGCTTGTAGGCGTCCACGAACACGAGGTCGTACGCCGCGTCGGTCAGCCGGGGGAGCACGTCGAGTGCCTTGCCCATGATCAGGCGGGTGCGCGACGGGGAGATGCCCGCCGCCGCGTAGGCCTCGCGGGCGGCGCGCTGGTGTTCCGAGGCCACGTCGATCGAGGTCAGGATGCCCGACTTGGGCATGCCCGCCAGGAGGTAGAGGCCGCTGGTGCCCGCTCCGGTGCCGATCTCGACCACCGCGCGGGCCTGGAGTGCGGTCGCGAGGAACCGCAGGGCGGCGCCTCCGCCCGCGCCGATGGGCACGCAGCCCAGTTCCTGGCCGCGTGCTCGCGCCGCCAGGTGCACGTCGTCCTCGGGGAGGTACTGCTCGACGTACTCCCGCAGGGCCGATTCCGTGGTCACGGGGTAGCAGGTTAGTGCCAAGCGTGCCCAAAACGGGTGAACGCGGCCCGAACCGAGATTCTCAGGATGCTCTCAGCCCACTCTCACGATCGTTTAAAGGGAGCACGAGAAGGTACAGAAGCAACAAGCCAGGCTCTAGTCGGGAACAAGCCGGACCCGTCGCCCGTTGAGCCGCATAAGGGTCGCCGGGCGGCCCACATGGAGGTGCCGAAACACCTGATGCGCACGCAGTCGAGTTCGCCGGAGGCCGTCGCGCCCATCGAGACGGCCGACTGGACGCCGCCCTCGTGGGACGCCATCGTCCGCGAGCACGCGGACAGGGTCTACCGGCTCGCGTACCGCCTGACCGGCAACCAGCACGACGCCGAGGACCTGACGCAGGAGACGTTCATCCGCGTGTTCCGGTCGCTCGCGTCGTACAAGCCGGGCACCTTCGAGGGGTGGCTGCACCGCATCACCACCAACCTCTTCCTCGACATGGCACGCAGGCGCAGCCGCGTGCGCATGGAGGCGCTGCCCGAGGACAACGACCGCCTCGAGGGTGACGACCTGTCCCCCGAGGAAATCTACGACGAGAACCACCTCGACCCCGACCTGCAGGCCGCGCTCGACGAGCTCCCGCCGGAGTTCCGCGCCGCGGTCGTGCTCTGTGACGTGGAAGGTCTCTCCTACGAGGAGATCGGCGCCACGCTCGGGGTGAAGATGGGTACCGTGAGGAGCAGGATCCATCGGGGCCGCCAGGCCCTGAAGGTCGCGCTCGAACGCCGTCGTCAGGAATCGTTGCTGGAGGACTCTGCATGACCGACCTCCGTGGTTGGGGACTGCCTGAGCAGCACCTAGCGCTGGATGCCGTGGTGGCGTTCGTGGACGGGGAGCTTTCCTCGACCGCCCACGAACGAGCCTCCGCCCACATCCAGAGCTGCGGCTTCTGCGCCTTCGAGGCCTACACGCAGCAGCAGGCGCGCGCCGTCGTGCGCTCCGCACCGGCGCCCACGGCGTCGGCGTCGCTGCTGGACAGGCTCGGAGCGATTCCCCAGGAGGTCGAGCTGCCGTCCGCTCCGGACGGGCTCGCCATCACGGAGGACGGCCAGTTCGTCGCCGTCCAGCGCACGGACAAGCCCGCGTTCGGCTCCGGGCCGGTGCTGGGGTCGTCGAGACCCCTGGGCAGCAACGGCTGGTTCAGCGGCCGCCGTGCCCGTCAGGGTGCCGGTGTCGTCGTGAGCGGCATGTTGCTGAGCGCGCTCGCGTTCACCACGGCCGACGGCGGCGAGCCGCCCGCGCCCACCCCGGTGCCGCAGAACGCCGGCGCGGTCTTCGCGACCACCCCCTGACAGCCATTTCACCGCTCGTCGGGCACTCTGTGGTTCAGCACTCCTAGCGGAGAATTCGGGGAGAGATGAGCCAGCAGTCGCCCAACGGCCAGACGTCCACACCCGTTTCCGGAGTGGACGACGGAGCACACCGCAGGCTCCGGCCCCGGCCACTGGTGCAGCCGCCGGTCGACCCCGCGTCCGCCACCGCCTTCGGCCGCCCGGCCGGTGTCGCCGGAGCGTTCGCCTCGCGCGACGTGCCCGCGACGCAGGTCCAGTCCGCGCCGCCGCCCCCCGAGTCCCTCGTGACGGCGTTCGGCCGCCAGGGCTCCCAGGAACTCCTGCAGCGCCCGCCGCAGCCCACGTCCGACCCGGACCCGGACGTCGATCCCGTGTTCTGGGGCGACAAGCCCGCCGGCGACCCGTGGCGCGACCCGGCCTCCGGTGCCGTGATCGGCCCGCCCGCCGTCGGTGAGGAACCCCCCGGCGAACCCGAGCGCAAGCCCGAGCCCGGCCCCCAGCTGAGCGTCCCCGAGCTGCTGTTCGGCCGCCGCGTGAAGCCGACGGCCCTCGCGTTGCTGCTCACCGTGGCACTCGTGCTCGGCGCCGTCGGCGGCCTCGTCGGCTGGCTGATCGGCCGCGCCGGCAACCCGCTGACCGACTCGACCGTCACGCTGTCCGAGGTCGCGCAGGGCAAGGAGCGCCCCGCGGGTTCGATCTCCGACATCGCGAAGCGCGTCACGCCCAGCGTCGTCTCGATCGAGTTCAAGGGCGCGAACGTCGCGGGCGTCGGCTCCGGCGTCGTCATCGAGGGCGGCGGCTACATCCTCACCAACGACCACGTCGTCGCCCCGGCCGCGCAGGACTCGTCCGCGAAGCTCAGCGCCGTCTTCACCGACGGCACCCGCGCCGCGGCACGCGTGGTCGGCCGCGACCCGAAGACCGACCTCGCCGTCATCAAGGTCGAGGTCACCAACCCGACCGTCCTGCAGTTCGGCAACTCCGACGAACTCCAGGTCGGCGACAGCGTGATCGCCATCGGCTCGCCGCTGCAGCTCTCCAACACCGTCACCGAGGGCATCGTCTCCGCGCTGCACCGCCCCGTGACGGCGGCGGGCGAGAACGGCGGCCCCCAGGTCACCTACGACGCGATCCAGACCGACGCCGCCATCAACCCGGGCAACTCGGGCGGCGCGCTGGTCGACTCGCGCGGCGCCCTGGTCGGCATCAACTCGTCGATCCGCACCGAGACCGGCGGTTCGGTGGGCCTCGGCTTCGCGATCTCCGGCAACCAGGCCCGCAAGATCAGCCAGGAGCTGATCCGCAGCGGCCAGGTCAAGCACGCCGACATGAACGTGAACGTCAAGTCCGTCTCCGCCGAGACCTCCGAAGGCGCCCAGGTGCAGAACGTCCCGGCAGGCGGCGCCGCCGCGGCCGCGGGCATCCAGGAGGGCGACGTCATCACGAGGGTCGGCGACCGCATGGTCCGCAACGCCGCGGAACTGGTCGTGGCGGTCCGCGAGCACGAAATCGGGCAAACGGTGCAGGTAACGCTTGCGCGCCAAGGCCGTGAACTCAAACTCGACGTGACATTGAAGAGCGACTGAGAAGTAGGCTGGGACCTGTGTTCGACAGCATCGGATGGGTAGAGATCCTCATCATCGTCGTCGCGGGTCTCTTCATCCTGGGCCCCGAACGCCTGCCCTCGGCCGCGGCCTGGCTGGGCAAGACGGTGAGGCAGGTCCGCGAGTACGCGACGGGCGCGCGCGAACAGCTCAAGCAGGAGATGGGCCCGGAGTTCGAGTCGCTCCGCAAGCCCCTCGAAGACCTCCGCGAGCTGCGCAACTTCGACCCGAAGCGCGCCGTGACCAAGCACCTGTTCGAAGACCCGGAGCCGACCAAGTCCAACGGCTACCCGGCCCCGTCGACCCCGCCGGCCACCGAACAGCGCCCGCTGGCACCGGGCGAGCGCCCGCCGTACGACCCGGACGCGACCTGAGTCACGCCGGCCACCCCACGCAACGGCGAAGCCGAGCCGTCCCTACCTCGCTGCTCTGATCAGCGGTAATGGTGACGTGCGGTGCCAACCCGACCACGCACGCTATCGGCGCGCAGCGGCGATGACTCGACCCGGCTCGTCAAGACCCGAGCAACCACCCGAGCAAGGTGACCACCCGCAACCCAGGTGACCACCCCGCTGGAACAGGACTCGGCCAACGCAGGCTGACCCGCAAAATCAGCGACCAGCAGGCGACACGTTCAACAGTCGCCCAGCCAGCCCACGCGACCGCACGGACAGCTTCGTCGCCACCTCGGTGAGGACCTTCGCGGCAGCCGAGTCCGGCACGGCCTGCACGATCGGCGTCCCGGTGTCCCCGTTCTCCCGCAACCGCGGGTCCAGCGGCACCTGCCCGAGCAACGGCACCTCGGACCCGATCGCCTGGGTCAACGACTCCGCCACAGCCGCACCACCACCGGACCCGAAGACCTCCATGCGAGAACCATCGGGCATCTCCAGCCACGACATGTTCTCGATGACCCCGGCCACCCGCTGACGGGTCTGCAACGCGATCGACCCGGCGCGCTCCGCCACCTCGGCGGCCGCCTGCTGCGGCGTCGTCACCACCAGGATCTCGGCGTTCGGCACGAGCTGCGCTACCGAGATGGCCACGTCACCGGTGCCGGGCGGCAGGTCGAGCAGCAGCACGTCCAGGTCGCCCCAGAACACGTCCGCCAGGAACTGCTGGAGAGCGCGGTGCAGCATCGGCCCGCGCCACACCACGGGCGTGTTGCCCGGGGTGAACATGCCGATCGAGATGACCTTCACGCCGTGCGCCTGCGGCGGCATGATCATCTTCTCGACCTGGGTGGGGCGGCCGTCGGCGCCCAGCATGCGGGGGATCGAGTGGCCGTAGATGTCCGCGTCGACGATGCCGACCGACAGGCCTCGCGCGGCCATCGCCACGGCCAGGTTGACCGTCACCGAGGACTTGCCGACGCCGCCCTTGCCGGACGCGACGCAGTACACGCGCGTCAGCGAGCCCGGCTGGGCGAACGGGATGACCGGCTCCTCGGTGCCGCCGCGCAGCGTCTTGCGCAGCTCGGTGCGCTGGGCGTCGCTCATGACGTCCAGGTCGACGCGCACGGACGAGACGCCGTCCAGCGCCTGCACCGCCGCGGTGACGTCCTTGGTGATCTTGTCCCGCATCGGGCAGCCCGCGACCGTCAGAAAGATGCCCACGGCCACGGCACCGTCCGCGCCGACCTCGACGTCCTTGACCATGCCGATCTCGGTGATCGGGCGGCGGATCTCGGGGTCCTGCACACCGGCGAGCGCCTTGCGGACGTCGTCGACGGTGGGGAGGGGCTGCGTGGTGGTCACCGATCCATGCTACGTCCGGTTCGTGCCCGTCCTACCGGCCGGTCACTTTCCACCACAGGCCCAGGTCGTAGCCACGGGGGAGCTGTCCGTAACATCGACGCCCGTGCCGGAATCGGGTAGTTCCCGGTTGCCCACCCGTGTCGAGCTCGGGGTGTGGCGATCGTTCCTCCGCGCGCATGCACGGATCACGAGGGTCCTCGAGGCCGAACTGATTGCTGAGCAGCGCCTATCGCTCGCGGCGTACGACGTGCTGGTCCAACTGGCCGAGACGCCTTCCATGCGCATGCGCATGACCGAACTGGCCGATGCCGTCCTGCTGTCCCGCTCTGGCGTGACCCGCCTGGTGGACCGTTTGGAACGGGCCGGTCTCGTCGGGCGCGAACGCGCCGACGGTGACGGACGCGGCATCGTGGCCGTGCTCACACCGCTGGGCGCCGAGCGCCTCCGCAGTGCTTCCGCGACCCACCTCGCCGGCGTCGCCGAGCACTTCGGGGAGAGCTTCGGCCCCGGTGAGCTCGAGGCCTTCGGCCGCACGTGCGACCGGCTCGCCGCGGACGACGTGTTCCCGTGATCGCATGATCACGGTGGTGGGACTCGTGCACGTCGAGGCTGGCCGCCTCCTCGTTGTGCGCTCACGCAACAAGAAGGCCTTCTACCTCCCCGGCGGCAAGATCGAGCCGGGCGAAACCCCCGAGGACGCCGTCCGCCGCGAGGTCCGCGAGGAGCTCGGCGTCGAACTGGACGCACCCGCGCGGCTGAAGCGCTACGTCTCACCCGCGTACGGCGAGGGCGAAGGCGCGATGGTCGACATGACCTGCTTCACGGCCCGCCTGCTCGCCACACCCCGGCCCGCGGGCGAGATCGCCGAGATGACCTACGTGACCCGCGCCGAGTACCGCGAGCACGCCGAGACCGCGCCCGCGATCCACGAGGTGCTGGACGACCTGGTCGCGAGCGGGCGGATCAGCTCGTGAGGCGGCGGACCTCCGCCATCACCTGGAAGTCGACGTCGGCCTCGGAGAGGCCCGGCCGGTAGTCCAGCGTCCGGTACGCGCCGTCCATGTAGGCGAGCTTCTCCGCCTCCGGCAGCGAGGACCCGAGCTTCCGGCGCACCCACCGCGCCAGTTCACGCGGTGCCATCTGCCCGGCCAGCGTGCGCCGGGCCATCAGCCGCAGGGCCTCCGTCCGCCCGCCGTCGGTGCCGTGCTCGTGGTGTTCGAGCCCCAGTTCACCGAGTGCGTCGCCCAGTAGCGGAGGCATCTCCTCCTGCGCGTGCTGCAACGACGTGGCGGCCAGCGTGCTGACCGCGGGACCGTCGACACCCGCGACCACCAGCTCGCCCGCGGCCTGCACGACGTCGCCGTCCGTGATCTCGTCGGCATGCCACGACGCGACGACGTCGCGGAACTCCTCGACCTTCAAGGCCTGACCTTCTTCAAGTTGTTCTGCTCCTTCACGAGCTTCTCGAGCTCCCCGCGGATGAAGTCGCGGGTCGCGACCTCACCCACCGCGAGCCTCAACGCGGCCAGTTCCCGGGCCAGGTACTCGGTGTCCGCCTTGGTCTGCGCCGCCCGTGCCCGATCCTCCTCCAGCGACACCCGGTCCCGGTCGTCCTGCCGGTTCTGCGCGAGCAGGATCAGCGGCGCGGCGTACGCGGCCTGCGTCGAGAAGGCCAGGTTGAGCAGGATGAACGGGTACGGGTCCCACCGCAGCGACACGGCGACGAGGTTCACGACGATCCACGCGACGACGATCAGCGTCTGCCAGAACAGGAACTTGCCCGTACCCAGGAAACGAGCGAGCCGTTCGGAGAGCTGGCCGAACGCGTCCGGGTCGATCGACACGCGGAAGCCGCGGGGCTCGCGCGGCTGGTCCAGTCTGCGCCGGGGAAGTACTTCAGGCATGGCTCAGTCCCGTCTCGCGCCAGTTGGCCGGCAGCAGGTGGTCCAGCACGTCGTCCACGGTGACGGCGCCGAGCAGGTGCTCGGTCTCGTCGAGCACCGGGGCGCACACCAGGTTGTAGGTGGCGAAGTAGCGCGTCACGTCGCTCAGCGACGCTCCGGGTGACAGGTACGCCATGTTCGTGTCGAGGACGCCCGCGACGAGGTCGAACGGCGGTTCGCGCAGCAGGCGCTGGATGTGCACGCAGCCGAGGTAGCGGCCCGTCGGCGTCGCGGAGGGGGAGCGGCAGACGAAGACCATCGACGCCAGCGCGGGCGTGAGGTCGGGATTCCTCACCCGTGCCAGCGCTTCCGCGATCGTCGCGTCCGGCGTGAGGATGATCGGCTCCGGGGTCATCAGACCGCCCGCCGTGTCGAACGAGTACTCCAGCAGGCGCCGGACCGGGGCCGACTCCTCCGGTTCCATCAGTTCCAGCAGCCGGTCCTTGGTGCCCTCGGACAGCTCTCCCAGCAGGTCCGCAGCGTCGTCCGGGTTCATCGCCTCCAGGATGTCCGCGGCGCGTTCCTCGTCCAGGTGCGACAGGACGTCCTTCTGGTCCTCTTCGGACAGTTCCTCGATGACGTCGGCGAGCCGTTCGTCGTCCAGCGCGTCCGCGACCTCGTGGCGGCGCTTGGGCGGGAGCTCGTGCAACGCGTGCGCGACGTCCGCCGCGCGCATGCCCTCGAAGACGGCGACGAGCTGCTGCGCGCCCTGCGGCTGGCCCGCGATCTCGTTGACGCTCAGGCCGCCGACGTCCTCCCAGTTCCACACCTGCACCGGGCCCTTGAGGCTGAACCGGCCGGTGCGCTCCCGCCCGGCGACGCGGACCATGCGCCAGTCCCGCGTGCGGGTCAGCTCCATCGCGGCGTCCACGACGACCGCCGAGCCGCCGTCGTCGAGCTGGATCTTGGCGTCGAGCAGCTCGCCGATCACCAGCACCTCGTTGACGCGCTGGTGGAACGGCCGAAGGTTCACCGACCCGGTCGCGAGCGTCACGGCGTTCGGCTCGACCGAGGTGACCCGCAGCATCGGCACGAAGATCCGCCGGCGCGTCACCAGCTCGACGACCATGCCGAGCACGCGCGGCGGTTGCCGGTCGATGCGAAGACTGATCACGACGTCACGGGCCTTGCCGATGGGTTCGCCGTCGGGGCCGAACACGGGAAGTCCGGCCAGCTGAGCGATGAAGACCCGGTTCACAGCCACCACACCCCCCAGGCTAGATCAGGTCCGGGCCGCCCACCGGGCGATCTCACCGCAGACCGCCGCCATCTCACCGAGATCCTCTTCCAGGGACCAGATCCAGTTGGCGACGGCCCGGTGCAGGGTCCAGTCCCGCGCCTTGTCGGCGTCGAGCTCGCCCGCGTCGCAGATCGCCAGGAACCGGTCGGTGAGCCCCCGGTGGCCGTCGAGCTCGTCGAACCTGTTCCACAGCAACGGGATCATGCAGTACTCGGGATCACCGGCGAGCGGCTTCGGGTCGATCACCAGCCACGGTTCGCGGTCGCCGCGCAGCACGTTCTCGTAGTGCAGGTCCTCGTTGACGAGCGTCGTGCCCATCGGCCTGGTCCCGGCCTCGCGGGCCGCGTCGAGCAACGTCCGCGGCACGGCGGGGTGCTCTGCCAGTGAACTCGCGAACCGGCGGATCCCGTCCGGTGCCTGGATTCCGCGGTGGCGGCGTAGCAGGTCGCCGATCACGCCGACCGCGAGGTCGATCGGCTCGTCGTCGAGCGAATGCGGGTCGAGCCGTTCCAGCAGCAACGCGCCCAGTTCGGCGTCGTGGTCCAGCAGCCGCACGGCGCCGTTGCCGTCGTAGAGCTTCAGCGCGAGCGGTTCGTGCTCGGTCTCGGCGTCGACCCAGGTGAGCTTGAGCACGGCCGGGTGCCCGTCGGCCTGGCGCACCGGCAGCACGACGGCGCAGAAGCCGTTCATCAGCGCGTCGTCCGGGGCGAGCCGCCAGCGCGCACACGCCTTGGTGGCGAGCTTCGGCAGCTTCGCGACCCACTCGCCGGCACCGTCGCCGAGGCCCTCGCCGAACCCGTCCGGCACGGTGATCATGCGCTGAACTCCAGGCGGTACACGGCTTCCCACTCCGGCTTGGTGTTGAGCCGCGCGGTCCTCAACGCCTGCGCGGTCTCCTCGTCGGGCTCGGTCAGGTGGGCGACGGCGGGCGCGTCGACGAGGTGCGAGTGCGTGCTGGGGGAGCGGACGGTGACGGTGACCTCCGCCCCGTCGGTCAGGGGCACCTCCGGTTCGGTGCCGCCGGAGATGACCCACAGCGAGTCGGCGCGCCAGTGCGCGTGCACGAGACGGGGCCCGTGACCGGGTGAGGTGATCCAGACGGCCGCCGCCTTGCGCAGCGCCGCGTCCAGGATTCGCGTGATCTCCACCGGTTCAGACTGCCAGTGTTGGATTGCCGCTGCTCCGCAGACGGCGGCGAGTTCGCCGGGAAGTCGGCCGTCCGGCCGAATCGCTCGCGGCGGATTGGGCTTCGCCGAATCCGCCGCGAGCGGTTGACCGGACGACCGACGCGAACTCGGGTTTGTGAATCCGGACTCAGCGGATGTGCGGCAGGAGTCGATGCGTGCCACTGTGGCGCGATAGTTACCGGCCGGTACGAGGAGGTACTCCAGTGGTCGACCAGCAGCGTCCCCGTCGTTCGTGCCTTGCGGTGCCCGGCTCCAGCCAGAAGATGATCGACAAGGCGCGCACGCTGCCGGCGGACCAGGTGTTCCTGGACCTGGAGGACGCCTGCGCCCCGCTGGCCAAGCCGGACGCGCGCAAGACCATCGTCGCCTCGCTGAACGAGGGCGGCTGGGGCGACAAGGCCCGCGTCGTGCGCGTCAACGACTGGACGACGGAGTGGACCTACCGCGACGTCACCGAGGTCGTCGAGGGCGCCGGCGCGAACCTCGACTGCATCATGCTGCCGAAGGTGCAGACGCCCGAGCAGGTCGTGGCGCTCGACTTCCTGATCACCCAGATCGAGAAGACCATGGGCTACGAGGTCGGCAAGATCGGCATCGAGGCGCAGATCGAGAACGCCCTGGGCCTGAACAACGTCAACGCGATCGCCACCGCGTCCCCGCGCGTCGAGACGATCATCTTCGGCCCGGCCGACTTCATGGCGTCGATCAACATGAAGTCCCTGGTCGTCGGCGAGCAGCCGCCCGGCTACGACGTCGGCGACGCCTACCACTACATCCTCATGCGGATCCTGATGGCGGCGCGGGCTCACGACAAGCAGGCCATCGACGGCCCCTACCTGCAGATCCGCGACGTCGAGGGCTACAAGCGCGTCGCCGGCCGTTCCGCGGCGCTGGGCTTCGACGGCAAGTGGGTGCTGCACCCCGGCCAGATCGAGGCGGCCAACGAGGTCTTCAGCCCGAAGCAGGACGACTACGACCACGCCGAGAACATCCTCGACGCGTACGAGTTCTACACGTCGGAGGCGGGCGGCAAGCGCGGCGCGGTGATGCTCGGCGACGAGATGATCGACGAGGCGTCGCGCAAGATGGCGTTGGTGATCTCCGGCAAGGGGCGTGCCGCGGGCATGTCGCGCGCGAACGTCTGGACGCCGCCGGAGGACTGATCCCGTCACGCGGTTTGTCGGTCGTGCGCCTTAAGGTGGGGCGTATGACCGACAGGCCGCTGAAATCGATCGAGATCGAGGGGTACACCTCGATCCGCTCAGCCACGGTCGAACTCGGACGATTGAACGTTCTGGTCGGAGCCAACGGCGCGGGCAAGAGCAACTTCATCCGTGCGCTGGAGATGCTGGGACGCATCGTTGAACAGCGGCTTGGCCTCTTCGTCGGCCTCAACGGCGGTGCCTCGGCGCTCCTTCACCACGGCGGAGGGTCGTCGCAACTCAGGCTTCGGCTGGACGCACCGCCGAACGCTTACGAAGCAAAGCTCGTTCCGGCCTCTGGCGACGAGCTCATTTTCGAGAGCGAAGTCATCGAGTTTCACGATCCCAGCCATGAGCGGCCCTGGAACCTGATGATCGGCAGTGGGCAGCGTGAAACGCGGCTTTCGGAGACTCGGCGGCCGGTGGCTACGTACGTGAGTGATCTCCTGCGGGGCTGTCGGGTCTACCACTTCCACGACACGAGTCGGGATGCACCGGTCAAGCAGATGGTGTCGACCGCCGACAACATCAAGCTTCGCGATGACGCCGGAAATCTCGCGGCTGTGCTGCTGGCGCTGCGGGATGCAGATCCTGCCGCGTATCGCCGCATCGTCGGCACCATCCGGCTCGTGGCTCCGTTCTTCCGCGACTTCGTGCTCGCGTCTGAACGAGGCGACAGAATTCGGCTCAGGTGGAGTCAGAAGGACAGCGACGCGGTGTTCTCCGCCGACCAGATGTCGGACGGAACGCTCCGCTTCGTTTGTCTGGCTGCGTTGCTGCTGCATCCTGATCCGCCCGCTTTGATGGTTTTGGACGAACCAGAGCTTGGCCTGCATCCGTACGCGATCGTGCACCTGGCGGAGTTGCTGCGCCGGGCTTCGGTGAGCAGCCAGGTGATCATCGCTACCCAGTCGGTGACGCTGATGAACCAGTTCGAGCTCGGCGATCTGATCGTCGTCGAGCGTTCGGACGGTGGCTCGCGCTTCATCCGCCCGGACGCGGAGCGGTTGCAGGCGTGGCTGGCGGAGTATTCGCTCGGTGAGCTGTGGGAGAAGAACCTCATCGGTGGCAGGCCGAGCGGCAACTCATGACGGGGCCATATCGGCGTCTGCACCTCCTGGTCGAGGGGCAGACGGAGGAGACCGTGGTCAACGGCGTGTTGGGACCGCACCTGTCGTCGGTCGGCTGGGCGGTGACGACCTCGTTGGTGAAGACGAAACGCCCTGCCGGCGGCCCCAGTCACAAGGGCGGGATTTCCACCTGGAAACAGGTGGAAACGGATGTTCGTCTACTGCTCGGCGACACGAGCATCACCGTGTTGACCACACTGTTCGACTATTACGGCCTGCCCGCTGACTTCCCCGGCATGCGAAACCGCCCCGCCGGTGACGCTCATGCCCGCGTCGAGCATGTCGAGCAGGCATTCGCCGCGGAGATCGGCGATCACCGCTTCCGGCCTCATCTGGTGTTGCACGAGCTGGAAGCATGGGTCTTCGCCGCCGCGAACGAGCTCGGCTTGCTGCACGGCCCTGAGGTCGCCGAGCGGCTCCGGAAGGACGAAGAACTCGCCGGCGGACCCGAGTTGGTGAACGACGGTCCGCTGACCGCGCCCTCGAAGCGGCTCCTCCGGTACTGCTCGGGCTATGCCAAGACCTCGGACGGTCCGATCGCGATCGAGGAGCTGGGCCTTGATCGCTTGAGGGCTCGTTGTCCTCACTTGGACGCGTGGCTTCGGTCGCTCGAGTGATCGTTACGGATTGTGCGCCATTTCACCACGAATGTCACCCGACGTGGTCGACCGTCACAGGTTGCGTTCGAAACTGGTGAAGTGGCGCACAATCCGTCACCGGGATTTGCGCTGCGACCCCTGGGTGGGCGCATGCTCGTCGGCATGTCACGTTCGAGTAACGGCAAGACGAGCAGACGGCTGAGGCTCTTCAAGCGGCGCGAAGACGACCTGCTGGAGCGCAGCTTCCGCAGCTGCCCCGGATGCTCCGCCGACGTCCACGTGTTCGCCGACGTCTGCCGCCACTGCGGTGGCGCCCTGGAGATCGCCCTCGCGGGCTGAGCTCAGTAGGTCGTGGAGTTCGCGGCCGCGATGATCGCGATGATGATGAACGCCGCGTACGCCAGCCAGCCGGCGATGACCAGGTAGCCGACGATCAGACCGGCGACCGCCATGCCGTGCCCGTCCTCCTCGCCCCGCTTGATCTTCCCCATCGCGATGTGGCCGAAGATGACGCCGACGATCGACGTCACGCCACAGGTGACGAACCCGACGCACGACAGGACCAGCGCGAGGATCGCGTTCGTCTGGGGCTTGGGCTGCACGTATCCGTAGCCGCCGTACATGGGCTGCTGCTGGCCGTACGGGCCGGGCTGGCCGTAGGGCTGCTGGCCGTACGGATCACCGGGCTGCTTCGGGTTGTACGGGTCGTACGTCATCGCGGCTCCCCCTGGAAGTGTTGAGCGGGGATCTTAAGGTCTCGACGCGCCGTCCGTCGCCTGCGGGTGTGCGATTCGACTAGTCAGCGATGCTGTTTCGGTACAGCGGGCACCGGTGTTGTTGCGGAGAGCACACCCCGGTCGCAAACGAGCGTTAACCGGTCCATACTCGCCGGTAACTCTTGCTTCGGAAGGGAAGTGCGATGGCGCGCCTCGCCCAGACCGCGGGTCTCACGGACATCCAGGAAGAAATCCTCGCGACCGTTCGCACGTTCGTGGACAAGGAAATCATCCCGCACGCCCAGACGCTGGAGCACGGCGACACGTACCCCGCCGACATCGTCGACGGCATGAAGGAGATGGGTCTCTTCGGCCTGACGATCCCCGAGGAGTACGGCGGCCTCGGTGAGTCGTTGCTGACCTACGCGCTGGTGGTCGAGCAGATCGCGCGCGGCTGGATGAGCGTCTCCGGTGTCATCAACACGCACTTCATCGTGGCGCACATGCTCAAGCAGCACGGCACGCCCGAGCAGAAGCAGAAGTACCTGCCGCGCATGGCCGCGGGCGAGGTGCGCGGCTCGTTCTCCATGTCCGAGCCCGAACTCGGCTCCGACGTGGCCGCGATCCGCACGCGCGCGACGAAGTCGGACGCGGGTTACACCATCAACGGTCAGAAGATGTGGCTGACCAACGGCGGCACGTCGAACCTCACGGCCGTGCTGGTGAAGACCGACGAGGGCGCCGAGAAGCCGCACCAGAACCTTACGACGTTCCTGGTCGAGAAGCCCGAGGGCTACGGCGAGGTCGTGCCGGGCCTCACGATCCCCGGCAAGATCGACAAGATGGGCTACAAGGGCGTCGACACCACCGAGATGGTGTTCGACGGCTTCGAGATCGCCGCCGACCAGGTGCTGGGCGGCGTCACGGGCCAGGGCTTCCGCCACATGATGGACGGCGTCGAGGTGGGCCGCGTGAACGTGGCCGCCCGCGCGTGCGGCATCGCGATCCGCGCCTTCGAGCTCGCGATCGACTACTCGCAGCAGCGCAGGACGTTCGGCAAGGCCATCGCCGAACACCAGGCCATCGCCTTCAAGCTCGCCGAGATGGCCACCAAGGTCGAGGCCGCGCACCTGATGATGGTGAACGCGGCGCGGTTGAAGGACTCGGGTCAGCGCAACGACGTCGAGGCCGGCATGGCGAAGCTCATCGCGTCCGAGTACTGCGCCGAGGTGACGCAGGAGTCGTTCCGCATCCACGGCGGTTACGGCTACTCCAAGGAGTACGAGATCGAGCGCCTGATGCGCGAGGCCCCGTTCCTGCTGATCGGCGAGGGCACCTCGGAAATCCAGAAGACGATCATCTCGCGGGGCCTGCTCCGCGACTACCAGTCACGCGGCTAGTCACGTTCCGACGTTCCCCCGTTCGGGGCCAATCTTTCACGGGACTGGCCCCTAACGGTTTCTCCCGGTGAGTCATAAGGTTCGCTCACTTTGAGCTCAGACCTGACTCTTCCCAGACCTGTGTCGCCGCCACACGTCGTCCGCATGGAACTGGACACGTTCTCCGGTGTCGACCGTCCAGCGCTGGCCAAGTGGATCGGTGACGTGTTCACCGACCTCCTCGCGCCCCTCTGCCCGGCGTCGGTGGAGGAACTGGTGGCCGTGGCCCGCGACTACAAGCCCTCCGACACGACCCCGTGGGGCCCGCCGGGCTACGCCCGCCTGCTGCTCTCCTCGGGTGAGTTCACCCTCCCGGCGTGGTCGGCGGCCCTGCGGGACCTGCCGTCGTTCCTGCGCGTGCAACTCGTCCAGCTCGACTCCCAGGGGCTGCCCCTCGTCGAGGACGGCTGGACCGCCGAGGTGCTGCTGAAGGACGATCCGGCGTTCCCGCACCAGGTCGTCGTCACGGCCTCCCGCTCGCTGTTCGGCGGCTGGATCTCCCATGTCGTGCAACAGGACTGGCTCTCCGCCTTCCGTGCGGGCGCCACCCTGACGAGGGCGTCCGGCGGCTGGATCACGCTGGACCGCGTGGGCGTGCGCACCGCGCACGAGGTGGCCGTCGGCGTGGGCCTCGACGAGTCGCTCTTCATGGCCGCGGAACTCTCGCGCGGCCCGCACTGGGCGACGCTGCTGGGACCACGCCAGGTCGCCGCCCTGGGAGGCGTGCAGGAGGTGACCGCGACCGCACCGTGCTTCGCCGTCGAGAACCTCGGTGGCGGCCGCATCCTCCTGCAACTGACCGAACACCTGGACGAGGTGCCACCGGACATGGTCCGCAAACTGGCCGAGTTCATGGGCCCCGTCCTGCACTGACGGGCGGGATGCGTCATCGTTTGGGACCCTGTCGTCCGTGAGGCCTTCACCGAAAACCGACGCGCTGTTCGCCGTGGACACCGCACTGCGCCCCACGGGCTTCGTCCGGCGGGGCCACGTCTGGCTCCAGGACCGCGGTGACGGCGTCTCCGGCTGGCTCGGCTTCGGCATCGCGGGCGAGCTCGACCTCACCCCGCTGGTCGGCGTCTGCTTCCAGCGCTACGACGAGATCTGCCGCACCCTCGGCGTGGGAATCCCCACCACGCCAATGGTTTCTGCGCCTCTCGGCGCCCTGATGCCCGAGAAGCCGGTGTGGCACTGGAACTTCGCCTCGGGTGGTGACCACGCCGCCACCGCTTCCTCTTTGGTGACAACGTTCCTGAAGTACGGCAAGCCGTACGTCGACAAGCACGCGAAGTGGGACGCGCTGTCCCGTGAGCTCGTCGCGAAGCCCGAGACGCTGCTCGACTTCGAGCGGGCGCGGAAGCTCGCGATCATCCACGTGCTGAACGGCAACGCGGCCGCCGCCGGTGAGGTGCTGAAGAAGGAGCGGGAGAGGGTCGCGGACAGCCGTGACGTCTACGCGCGTTCGTACCGCGCCTTCGCGCACCGGTTCGAGCTCGCATTCATGCGCTAAGCAATCGAACAAACGTTCTATGTAACGCTCGTCTGCTGGCGTCAAATGACGAGTGCATGTCCGGAATGTCCGAACTCACGTTTCGCTCACGCGTGATGCTCCTCACCCGTTCGGCCTATAGGTATCTCAGGGTTCGTCAGTCACGCTTCACGCCGACATAACTTAGTTCGCGTGTCGTCGGGGGACATGCGCGAGCCTGGGGGCCCACCTTGTTCAACCGCCGCCGTGCGGTGAGTCAGTCGCGCCTGCGCACGTCCAGAAACGTCTCCGCAGCCCTGCTGTCACTCGCCCTGACCGCCACCGTGGTGGCCGTCGTCGCCGACCAGCCGCCGACCCCCGCCGCACCGCAGCCCGTCACCGAGGCGCCGGACACCGGCACCGCGTTGACGGCCGCCCGCGCGCAGGGCAGGGAGGTCGAGGCGCTCAACCTGCGCACTTCGACGCGTGAGGTCTTCGCACAGCCGGACGGGCAGCTCAAGGCCATGCTCTCCACCACCCCGCAGCGCGTGCGGCGCGACGGCGAATGGGTCGCGATCAGCACCGATCTCGCCCCGGTGGACGGCGGCGTCGCGCCCAAGGCCACCGAGGCCGGCCTCACGTTCTCCGACGGCGGTGAGAAGGAGCCGCTCGTCCGGTTGGCGAAGGACGGCAAAACGTTCGAGCTGACCTGGCCCGGCACCCTGCCCGCGCCGAAGCTCGACGGCCCGGTCGCGACCTACACCGAGGTCCTGCCCGGTGTCGACCTGCGGATGATCGCGCGCAACGACGGCTACCAGCAGCTCCTCGTGGTCAAGAACCGCGAGGCGGCCAAGGAGGTCGCGCGCGTCCGGTTCGGAGTGAAGACCGACGGTCTCACGCTGAAGCCCGGCGACAACGGCGCGTTCACCATGGTCGACGCGGTGGGCGCGAAGGTGTTCGAGGTGCCCACCTCGCTGATGTGGGACTCGAAGAAGCAGGAGAACCCGGAGGCTCCGCGCACGGACAAGCAGGTCGTCGGCGTGGAGCTCGCCGCCGACGCCCTCACCCTGGTGCCGCACCAGGGCATGCTCACCGACCCCGCGACGGTCTACCCGGTGTACGTCGACCCCGGACCCCACGTCGGCACCAACGACGGCTGGACCACGGTCTACGACGACGGCACCCACGCGATGCGGGAAGGCACGCACTGGAACGGGTTCGACACCCAGGCCGAGGACCCGAACGCCTGGTGGATCGGGATCAACCCCACCGCCAGGTCCGGTCGCGCCTACGGGTGGAACCTGAAGACCAGGACGTACTTCCAGTACTACACCGGCTTCCTCGCCGGCAAGGACATCTCCTCCGCGAGGCTCGACGTCGCGGTCGTGCACTCGCCGACGTGCAACGTCACGCACAACCACCGCCTCTACCAGTCCCAGTGGGACGTCGGCTCGGGCACGAACTGGAACAACCAGCCCGCCGACTGGGGCGTGATCAGCGAGATCGGCATCTCCTCCGTCTACAGCGGCTGCTCCGGCCACAAGTACCTCTCGTTCACGGCGAACAACTTCCCCGACCAGATCGACAAGGGCGGCAACTCGACCTTCTCGATCCGCGCCGCCGACGAGAACAACCAGGACTTCTGGCGGAAGTTCAACCCGGGCGAGTCGAAGCTCGTCGTCTACTACAACGGCACCCCGAACACGCCGACCGAGCCGTCGACCAACCCCGACCCCCAGGCCTGCGCCAACTGCGAGGGCATGCCGTGGGTGGGCGACTCGACGGTCCAGCTGCGCGCACGACTGTCCGATCCGGACGGTGACCAGGTCAACGGCATCTGGGACGTCTACGACGACGTCGTTCCCGGCGATCCCGCGAAGCAGAACAAGCGCGTGCTCTCGTCCGGCCCGCACGGTTCTGGTTCCCTGGCCGCACGGGACGTCTCGTTCACCAACGTCGAGGACAACCGGCTCATCACGTGGTTCGTGGCGGCGTCCGACGGCGCCAAGCAGGGCGGCTACGTGATCGGGCCGAAGCAGTTCCGCATCGACCGCACCGCTCCGGCGAACCAGCCGGACGTCACGAGCCTCGCCTACCCCGCGGACAACCGCTGGCACGGCGGCACCACCGTCCCGGGCAAGTTCACCTTCACCGCCAAGGACGCCGACACCGACAGGTTCGAGTACTGGTGGGGCGGGGACACCACGCCACCGCAGTTCGTCAACGCCGACCGGCTCGGCGGCACCGCGTCCGTGACGCTGACACCGCCGGGCGACGGTCCGCGCGACCTGTTCGTCCGCTCCAGGGACAGGGCGAACAACCCCGGCCCGACGAACACCCACCACATCTACGTCCGTGCGGGCAGCGGCGCGATCGCCCAGTACACAATGGACGGCAACGTCAACGACAGTGCGTACCTGGGCGACCGCCACGGCACCACGCACGGCACGACGAGCTACACCACGGGGGCCTCGGGTTCCGCACTGGCGCTCGACGGCATGGGCGGCCACGCCACGGCACCCAACTCGGTGCGCACCGACTCGAGCTTCAGCGTGTCCGCCTGGGTGCGGCTCGACGGGAGCCTCGACCAGTGGTGGCGTTCCGCGGTCAGCCAGGACGGCAACGTGGTGTGCGCCTTCTGCCTGCAGTACCAGGCCGACCACCGCCGCTGGTTCTTCGTGATGCCGCAACAGGACTCCGCGAACCCGACCGCCTGGGCGGGCGTGAGGTCGCTCGAGGAACCGACCCTCGGCGCCTGGACGCACCTCACCGGCACGTTCGACGCGGAGACCAAGCAGGTCCGGCTCTACGTCAACGGAGTCCTGCAGGGCACCTCGCAGGCCACCTCTCCGTGGAACGCCGCGGGCGTCCTGCGCATCGGCCAGGCCAAGGCGCAGAGCACGTTCGTCAACAACTGGCTCGGCGCGATCGACGACGTGCGGACCTACGACCGCGCTCTCAGCGAGACCGAGGTGCGCGGCGAGGTCCGGCGCGACAACGTGCAGGCCGGCCACTGGCGTTTCGAGGAGGACGGCGCCACCGTCGCGCGCAACTCCGCCGCCAACGGCGAGTCCGCGGCGTTGTCGGGCGGTGTCTCGTTCTTCGAGCAGCGTTCCCAGCCGAAGGACAACGCGCTGCGCTTCGACGGCTCGGGCCAGGTCCGCACCACGGGCCCGGTCGTGCGCACGGACAAGAGTTTCAGCGTCTCGGCCCACGTCTCGCTCACGGACACGAACGACCCGATGACCGTGCTGTCCCAGGACGGCCCGGACTCCAGCGGGTTCGTGTTGCAGCAGAAGGACGGCCACTGGCAGTTCGGCATGACCGAGGGCAACGGCAGCACCGCGTGGAACGTGCTCGCGCAGACCGGTCCCGCCACCGCGGTGGCGAACACGCCGACGCACCTGGCCGCGGTCTTCGACTCCGGCACCAAGAAGGCGACCCTCTACGTCGACGGCGTGCCTGCCGCGACGAGCACGGCGGCGACCAAGCCGTTCTGGGACTCGGCCGGTGCCTTCGTCATGGGCAACGACCAGCAGGGTGCCGCGCTGCGCGGTGACCTCGACGACGTCCGGGTCCACAGCAGGACCCTGGCGGCCGACGAGATCGCCGACATCGTGGAGCTCGACGCCGGTCCGCTGCGCCAGTGGCGCTTGGACGGCGACGGCGTCGACGCCTCGGGCTACAACGGCACCGCGTCACTCGGCGACCCGGTCAGCTGGGCCGGCGGGCAGAGCGAGAACTCCGATCCGAAGGACCTCGGCGTGCGCCTCACCGGGGTGCCCGGTGCGTCGCTCTACGCCTCACACGTCCTGAACACGTCACGCAACTTCTCCGTCAGCGCCTGGGCACGGCTCGACAAGCTCGTCGACAACCAGTCGCCGACCGTGTTGTCCCAGGACGGCACCACGACGAGCGCGTTCCAGCTCCAGGCGACGCCCGACGGGCACTGGGCGTTCACGATGTACGAGACCGACCAGGCAGGCGGCGGCCGCCGCGACCGCGCGGTCGGTGCCGTGGCCCAGCTGGGCATCTGGACCCACCTGGTCGGCCAGTACGACGCCGCACGTGACGTGATGACGTTGTACGTCAACGGTGTTGAGTCCGGCTTCGCCGCGCACCCCAACGCGTGGAACCACGCGACGGGCCAGTTCCGCATCGGCAGGGGCCTGTGGAACAGCGGACAGGCCGACTACTTCCCCGGCGCGATCGACGACGTCGAGGTGCACAACCGCCTCCTGTTCGCGGACGAGATCCGCGACAAGGCCGGTCGTGACCTCAGCCTCGTGCACAAGTGGCAGTTCGACGAGGGCACCGGTACCGCCGCGGGCGACTCGGTCGGCGGCAAGGGCGGCACGCTGACCAACGCCACCTACACCCCGGGTAAGCTGGGCGACGCGGTGTCGTTCAACGGCACCAACGCGGAGGTCTCGACCGGCGCGGTGGTCCGCACCGACCAGAACTTCACGGTGTCGGCCTGGGTGCGGATGCCCGCGTGCGACGGGGACTGCAAGCGCGTCGCGGTGAGCCAGGACGGAGCGCACAACAGCAAGTTCCGCCTCGGTTTCGTCAAGAACCGCGACCTCACGGGCAACTGGTTGTTCGAGATGACCGAGGAGGACACCGACGCCACCAAGGTCACCGTGGCCGCGGTGTCGGCGGAGGTCGAGGACTTCGGGGAGTGGGTACACCTCGTCGGCGTGTACGACCGCGACGCGAAGCAGGTCCTGCTCTTCGTGCAGGGCAACCGCGTCGGCGACGGCATCGTCAACTCGACGTGGCAGGCCAACGGCGGTCTCCAGATCGGCCGGGCGAAGGCTCGCAGCGTCGCGGCCGAGCGCTGGACCGGGTCGGTCGACGACGTCCGCTTCTACACCGGTGCCCTGAGCAACGAAGGTGTGTTCGGCCTCTACGAGTCGTACCCGAAGGACGACCAGCCGGTCGCGACGCTGCCCGTCGCGGACCTCGGCCACTGGAAGATGAACGAAGGCAGCGGCACGACCGCGGCCGACAGCAGTGGCCGCAACAACACGGCGACGTTCGTCGGTACCGCCCCCACCTGGATCGGTGGGCGCAGCGCGGCCGGTGTCTCGCTCGACGGCTCCACCTCCGCGGCCGAGACCGCTGGACCGATCATCGACACCTTGAGCAGCTTCACCGTCTCCGCCTGGGCCTACGCGCAGTCCGGCATCACCGGCAACCGCGGAATCCTGGCGCAGGACGGCAACCGGCAGAGCGCGTTCGTGTTGTCCTACAACGGCGACTCCGGCAAGTGGGCGGTCGTCCAGCCGAGCAAGGACGAGGACGGGGCACCCGCCACGGTGCTGGTGTCGACCGAGCTCGCGAAAACCGACCGGTGGACGCACCTGGCGGTCGTCTACGACACCAAAGCGAAGCATCTTCGCTTGTACGTCAACGGTGTTCTGTCGGCGGTGAAGACCGGCGCGGTCCTGTTCAACGCCACCGGTCCGTTCACCATCGGTCGCAACAAGTGGAACGGTGTGAAGGGCAGCTGGTTCTACCGCGGCATCGACGACGTCCGCGTCTACCGCGGCGCGCTGACGGCGGGAGAGATCGCCAAGGTCCACGACGACGTGCCGACCAACGACAACGGGCTGTGGAAGTTCGACGAGAACAGCGGCAAGGACAGCACCTGGCGCAACAACCCCGTGACGACGACGGGCGGCGCCTCGTACGTCCAGGGCGTGATCGGCAACGCGCTCAAGCTCGACGGCACCGGTTCGGCGGCAGCGCAGTGGCACGGCGTCAACACCCGTGACAGCTTCACCGTCGAGGCGTGGGCGAGGCTGGAGCGCGACGACAAGACCTACACCGTGCTCGGCCAGAACGGCACCAACGTCAGCGCGTTCGTCCTGCAGTACCGGCCCGAGTCGAAGAGGTGGGTTTTCGCCGCACCCGGCCAGGACACCGACCAGGCGCCGTTGGCGAAGGCGCAGTCCGCCGATCCCGCCGTGACGTGGAGCTGGACGCATCTCGCCGGCGTGTACGACCACGGGGCCGGCCAGCTGCGGCTCTACGTCGACGGCAAGCTCGCGGGCAGCGAGTCGGCCAGGCTGTGGCCGTCCGACGGCGGGATGACGATCGGCAAGGGCAGGTGGCAGGGCAAGGACGCCGACCTGTTCGCCGGACTCGTCGACGAGGTCCGGACGGTGGACGGCGCGGTGGCCGAGGCGCAGATCCTCGAGCACGCGTCCCGTCCGTTGCCGGCCGCGGGCCAGTTGGGTCGCTACGTCAGCATCAACGGCACCGGCGAGCACTACACGGGCCTCACCTCGGTGCCGCCGCTGCCCAACTACCGCTACGAGGGCGTGGCAGGCCGGCCGGTGTCGCCGACCGAGCCGAACGCGCAACGGCTGTACTCGTGCAAGTCGGGCAACGACCACTTCAGCTCGACCGCGGCGGACTGCGAGGGCGCGACGCTGATCGGCGAGACCGGAGCCGTCTACTCCGTGAAGCCGACCAACATCCCGACCGTCGAGCTCACCCTCTGCGTGGTCAACGCGGACCGGTTCACGTCCCTCGCGGCCGACTGCGAGGGCCAGACCAAGGTGAAGCGCCTCGGCTGGCTGCGCGCCTACACGCCGCTCGTCCGCTACCTCACCACCCAGTTCCCCTGGGACCACTGGAGCACCACCCAGGGCGTGCTGCCGGGCTACAAGTCCGAGGGAATCCTCGGCTACCTGGCCATGACCGGTGAGCAGGGCACCACGACGCTGTGGGTGTGCCGCGAAGGCACCGACACCTTCAGCTCGCTGGACTCGACCTGTGGCGGCAAGCAGAAGATCGGCAGCGCGGGCAACATCTGGACCACCGCACCGGCCGGCATGCCGTCCAAGGAGCTGTTCCGCTGCCGTGCCAACGGCGTCGGCAACAGGTTCGACTCGGTGAACTGCGAAGGACATCCGGTCGAGCAGTCGCTCGGCTTCGTGCTCGTGAGCCCGCCGACCACCGCTGCGACGTTCTGACCTCTGGGGAGACGAACAAATGAAACTGAAGCGCGCCCTCATCAGAGGGCTGGCGGTCTGCCTGGCTTTGACGGCGGTCACCGCCACCGTCGAACAGCAGGCGATCGCCGCCCCCGGCCCGTCCGTCAACGCGCCGGACGTGAAGTCTGTCTCCACCACCAACGGCTCCCTGACCTCGCGCGGCCAAGACGAGGCGACCACCCGCGCTCTGTCCGGCAACCAACCGGCGGCGGGGAACCAGCAGGGCGGTGGTTCCTTCGCCGCGACACCGTTCTCCGCTTCGGCCTCGTGGGAGGTGTCGAAGCAGAGCGGTGACTTCAGCTGGGCGTATCCCCTGCGGGTTCCGCCGGCACCCGGCGGATTCGTTCCCTCCCTCGGGTTGTCCTACCGGTCGTCCGCAGTGGACGGTCTGACCTCGGTCACGAACAACCAGCCCTCGTGGATCGGTGAGGGCTGGGACCTCTCCGCAGGATTCATCGAACGTGCCTACGGTGCGTGCTCCCAGGACGACTCCGGTGGCACCACGCCACCGAAAACCGGTGACCTCTGCTGGCGCAGCGACAACGCGACCGCCTCGTACGGCGGCCGCGGGGGCATGCTGATCAAGGACGACGCCACCGGCACCTGGCACGGCAAGTCCGACGACCGATCGCGGATCGAGCGCCTGACGGTGGCCGGCAACGGTGACAACGACGGCGAGTCGTGGAAGATCACGACGGTCGACGGTACCCAGTACCTGTTCGGCTCGCGGCCCGAGGCCAAGTCGACGTGGACCGTTCCCGTTTTCGGCGACGACAACGGTGAGCCCTGCCACCAGACGACCTTCGACACCTCGTCGTGCGATCAGGCATGGCGGTGGATGCTCGACAAGGTCATCGATCCGCGTGGCAACGTGATCCTGTACTCGTACGAGACCGAGACGAACAACTACGGCAAGAACCTCAAGGAGGCGGCCGCCACTTACGTGCGCGCGGGCACGTTGAAGCGCATCGAATACGGCCTGCACAGCACCGTGCCCGGGCAGGCGACGGGCAGGGTGGAGTTCGGCCTCACCGACAGGTGCGTCAAGGACTCCACGTGCACCTTCGACAAGAAGGAGAACTGGCCGGACGCGCCGATCTCTGCACGCTGTGACACGGGGACGTGCAAGGACAACTACTCGCCCACGTTCTGGTCGACGAAGAAGCTGTCCACGGTCACGACGCAGGTGCTGCGCGGCACCAACTACACCGACGTGGACCGCTGGACGTTGCGGCACGAGTTCCCGAAGGGGGACGACGTCTACCAGGCCGCGTTGTGGCTCAAGGGCATCACTCACACCGGACTGGTCGGTGGAGACGCCGGGCTTCCTGAGGTCACCTTCGAGGGCACGGCGATGTCGAACCGCGTCGACGTCCCGACGGGCGTCGGTCCGTTGAAGCGCTATCGCATCACGGGTGTCGTCTCCGAGGCAGGTGGTGTCACCACGATCAAGTACGCGGCTCCGGACTGCGTGCCGGGTGGAACGATGCCCGCGAACGCGGAGTCGAACACCCTGCGCTGCTACCCCGTGAAGTGGGCTCCCGACCTCGGTGCTGAACGTGACGACTACTTCCACAAGTACGTGGTCGAGTCGATCACGACTTCGGACCGGTACGCCGGCGGTGCCGAGCAGATCGTGAAGTACGAGTACCTGGACGGCGCCGCATGGCGTTACGACCGGTCGGAGTTCACCAAGGACGACAAGAAGTCCTGGAACGAGTTCCGCGGTTTTGGCCGGGTCCGGATCCGAAGCGGCCACGAGAACGATGCCGGTGGCCCGGTGACGATGACCGAGGAACGCTTCTACCGCGGTATGCACGGTGACAAGCTGCCGAACAACGGGGTGCGATCGGCGAAGGTCAAGGATTCGGAAGGGGGCGAGAGGGAGGACTCGGACTGGCTGCACGGCTTCAGCTTCGAGAGCCAGACCCACAGCGGGACGAGCGAGGACGTCGTCGCCAAGTCGATCTCGACTCCGGCCTGGTCGGGCCCTACCTCGACGCGCGGGGACTTCAAGGCCTACTGGACCGGCACCGCGTCCACGTCCTCCTACACGAAGCTGCGTGCGGGCGGCTGGCGCGTCACGAAGTCGGAGAGCGAGTACGACGATCACGGCCAGGTCGTCGTGGCCAACGATCTGGGCGACGTCAGCACCGCGGCGGACGACCGGTGCACGAGGACGGCGTACGCGCAGAACTCGGCGAAGTGGATGTGGTCCTACCCGTCCCAGACCGAGACCGTGGCCGTCAGTTGCGGAACCACGGCGGTCTTCCCCGCTCAGGCATTGGGCGGGAGCAAGTCCACTTACGACGATTCCGCGAACGTGACCAAGGTCGAGGTGATCGACCAGAGGCCCGCGTCGAATCCTGTCTGGGCAACGACTTCGACGACGACCTACGACGCATACGGCCGACCCCTCACGGTCACGGACGCGCTGAACAACACTTCGCGGACGGAGTACACGCCGGCGACCGGCGGGCCTGTGACCGGCACCGTTGTCACGGATCCACTGGGACATGCCGTCACGAGCACGGTCGAGCCCGCCTGGGGCCTGGCCTCGAAGATCGTCGACGCCAACGGGAACACGACCGAGGCCGCGTTCGACCCCCTGGGCCGCACCATGCACTTGTGGAAGCCGAACCGCCCGCGTGAGGACTTCTCCGACCGGCCGAGCATGTCGCTGCTCTACGACGTCCAGCGGGACGCTCCGAGTTCGATCACCTCCACGACACTGGCGCCGAACGGGAACTACCTCAAGGCCACGGTCGTCTACGACGGACTTTACCGGGTGCGCCAGAACCAGTACCCGACCTACGGCGGCCGGCTGATCGTCGACACCAGGTACGACTCGCAGGGCCGTGTCGTCCGTGCGACCCAGGAGTTCTTCAACGCCAACCCGGTCGACAAGAACCTCCTGTCCTTCAGCGAGACCGACGTGCCCGGCCTCACCCGCACCGAGTACGACGAGGCGGGCAGGGCCAAGCACACGATCTTCCAGGCCGGCGGTCAGGAGAAATGGCGCTCGACGACCGCATACGGCGGTGACCGCGTCGAAACCACACCGCCCTCCGGAGGCACACCGACGACGGTGGTGAGCAACGCT
Organism: Lentzea sp. HUAS12; assembly: GCF_024125735.1. Taxonomy (NCBI): domain Bacteria; kingdom Bacillati; phylum Actinomycetota; class Actinomycetes; order Pseudonocardiales; family Pseudonocardiaceae; genus Lentzea; species Lentzea sp. HUAS12. The sequence goes on along the minus strand of NZ_CP099738.1, from coordinate 6,039,052 downwards.
CGTGGCGAGATGACCGAGCTGCACCAGTACAAGGGTGCCGCCGCTTCCGGAGACCACGACACCACCCGGTACAGCTACACCTCGTCCGGCAAGCTCGCATCGGTCACCGACCAGGCGGGCAACACGTGGCGGTGGAGCTACGACCTGCGCGGCCGCCTGACGAAGGCGGAGGACGTCGACAAGGGCACGTCGACCTACACCTATGACGCCCTCAACCGTGTCGAGTCCGTGACGGACGCACGCAACTCCACGCTGACATCCACCTATGACGCGTTGGGCCGGAAGATGTCGGTCAAGTCCGGCGCGACGGTCCTGCAGGAGTTCACGTACGACACCGCTCAATACGGCAAGGGTCTGCTGGCGTCGTCGACCCAGTACTCCGGTGGGCAGGCCTACGTCAACCGCATCAAGGCATATTCGTCGCTGGACAAGCCGCTCTCCGTAGAGACGCAGATCCCGGACAGCGAAGGTCCCCTCAAGGGCCTCTACAAGGCCAGCTTCACCTACAAGCCGGACGGTAGCCGGTCAGCCATCGGGTACGGCGCCATCACCGTGGCGGGCATGCCGTCGGAAACGGTGCTGACGGAGTACGACGACTTCGGCCGGCCGCTCAAGACGTCGGCGGGGCTGAGCGGTTCGGGAACGGACACGCTGGTCAACACCACCGCCTACACGCGCCTGGGCGAGCTGTACCGGCTCGAGCTCGGCACGACCGGCAAGCGCATGTGGTTGTCGAATTACTACGACGACAACACGCGCCGGATGAACCGCTACATCGTCGACGCCGAAGTCGCGTCGCCGATGCAGGCTGACGTGAACTACGCCTACGACGCCGTTGGCAACATCAACTCGATCACCGACGCGGCGCAGGGCAAGCCCCTCGACCGCCAGTGCTTCAAGTACGACTACCTCCGGCGGCTCACCGAGGCGTGGACCCCAGGCGGCGACTGCGCGGGTGCGCCGTCAACGGCGTCGTTGTCGGGGCCGGCCCCTTACTGGCACTCCTTCGGCTACGACCAGACCGGCAACCGGCTCACCGAGACGCGGCACGCCGCGGCCGGTGACACGACGCGGACCTACGGCTACCCGGCGAGCGGCTCGCCGCGGGCGCACGCTGTGAACTCCGTGACGACGGCAGGTCCAGGGGTGAACCAGGTCGACGAGTTCACCTACAACGCGATCGGTGCCACCGCGACGCGCAAGGTCAAGGGCAACAGCCAGACCCTCGACTGGGACGCGGAAGGTCGCGTGACCAAGGTGACGGAAGGCGCCAAGGTCACCGAGTTCGTCTACGGCGCGGATGGATCGAGGCTGATCCGCCGCGACCCGGATGGCACCACGCTGTACCTGGGAGACCAGGAGTTGCGACTGGCGAAGGGCGCCGCCACTCCCAGCGTGACCCGCTACTACGCGCACGGCGGCAGCACCGTCGCGATGCGCGAAGGCAAGACCAAACTGACCTGGCTCGCCTCGGACATGCAGGGCACGAACCAGATCGCGGTCAACAGGTCGACGATGGAGGTGCAGCAACGTCGTCAACTGCCGTTCGGTGAATCTCGCGGTCCCGTCACCGACTTCCCCGGCGAGCGTGGATTCGTCGGCGGTACCGATGACGAATCCACCGGTCTGGTGCACATCGGGGCACGGCAGTACGACGCGGCGCTCGGCAGGTTCACGTCGGTCGATCCGATCATGGACCACGCCGACCCGCAGCAGTGGAACGCCTACGCGTACGCCAACAACAGCCCGATCACGTTCAGCGATCCGACCGGCCTGGCTTACTGCGACTACAACGTCTGCGCGGGCGACCCCGGTCACAACCCCAACGGGCCGCGCAACAACGTCAGCGGCCAGTGCGTCCACAACTGCCACCTCAGCCACAACAACTACTCGAGTGGCAGCGACGCTCCCGGCGGCGTGGCGCTGCAAGACGTCAAGGACTACGGCAATGGCTTCGTCGCCGACTACACCGAGGGAGCTGCTTACCTGAACGGTGTGAAGTTGCCGTGGACCCCGGCTGAGGCCGATGTCCACATTCCGAGGGCGATGAAGGCGCTCGGTGGTCCTGTCTCCGGTGAGATCGGATCCGAGGACAACGTAGAGAACACCTTCAACGCGCTCATCGCCTACTGCAACCGAAGCTGCTCGATCGACGACTACAACGAGATCAGCGTTCCCTGGTTGTTGTTCCTCGGTGAGACCGGGGCGCTTTCCGGCAACGGGCGAGGCGGGAACGCTCCGCTGGCGAGGTCCGTCCAGCGGTTCGTGAAAAGGGCTTGCGGTCGCAACAGCTTCACAGGGGACACCTTGGTGTTGATGGCCGATGGAACGGCCAAGCGCATCGATGAGGTCAAGGTCGGCGACATCGTCGCGAACAGTGAGCCGTCGAGTGAAAAAACCGAACAGCACGAGGTTTTGGCAGTCATCGTCACGGACGAGGACAAGCATTATGTCGACGTCACCGTGTCGACGCCGACGGGGCCGGAGACGATTCGCGCCACTGCACACCACCCGTTCTACAACGTCTCCGAGCAGGAGTGGGTGGATGCGGCGGACCTCGAGGTCGGCGAAAAGCTCAACGCGCCTGGCAACGGGCGTGTTGAGATCTCAGGCCTCAGGCAGTACCAAGCCGACCTGCGGACTTACAACCTGGCGATCGACGGTGTCCACACGTATTATGTGGTCGCTGGATCCCAGTCGGTCCTGGTGCACAACGCAGGGCCGTGCAAGGAAATCATCCTCGACCGGTTTGATTCGTTTGAACAAGCCCGCAACGAAGCCCTCAATCTGCTCGGCGAGATCGATCCGTCGACGAGGCAGCCCATGGTTGGACGCCTTGAGAAGGCGACTTCGACCTACAACAAGACGGTCGGCTTCACCACTCGGGTCAACGGAGTTTACAAGCAGTTCAGAATGGATTGGGATCCGGACAAGGGGCCGCACATCAACGTCATGGTCGGCAAGGGTGAGTCAGCGAAGAAGTGGGCTGTTCCTTGGCGGGGGACCGAAGAGGACTTCCTGCGACTCTTGAAGGGGAACTCGTGATGAGTGAAAACCTCTACGGTAGTCGCCCTGACCTGCTCCCGGCTTTCATGGCGACCGCTAAGAAGCGTGATGTACTCGGAGTCGAGGTTCTGACGGCGGAGGAAAATCATGCTCTCGAAGAACGAAGTCTGAACCGGTTCGCGCACCTCTCCAGCGGCCGTATCCGATGGGAAGGCGTGCCGGTTGTGACGACTTCCTTCAGGGATGAGGATCACGGTGTGCAGGTCCTCGGGGAGAGACTTCTCGAAGTCCTCGGAGAGGAAACAGACCTGGTCATCTTCTGGGGAACGCTCGTCATGCCCACTGTGTCGATGTCGAGTGCTGTAGCGCTTGGGCACCTGAACGAGATCGTGCAGGAGGCTCCTGACTTCTGGATCTTCTTGCCATCTCGGATGGCGCTGGTGGAGTTCATGCAGGACGGAATCGTCACCACTGCCGAGGTGTCGTAGGCAGTCCGTTGAGGGGCGGCTGGAACAGGTAGCTCCGGCCGCCCCTTCTCGTGAAACCGGCAAAACACCCGTAGGCGTCTCGGCATCCCGCACCGGGCACTGGCAGGATGGAACGATCAGCGTCCGACAGAGGTGGTCCCCGTGACGAGTCCGTTCGCCAACCCGAACCGGCCCGGCGTCCCTCCCCGCCTGCCCACCCCGCCCACGGGGTGGCCGATCGGCTCGTACGCCACGTACGAGGAGGCGCAGCGCGCGGTCGACCACCTCGCCACCGAGGACTTCACGGTGCAGGACGTGATGATCGTCGGCGTGGACCTGATGCTCGTCGAACGGATCACCGGCAAGCTCACGTGGGGCCGCGTCCTCGCGACAGGAGCGGCGAGCGGTGCCTGGTTCGGCCTCTTCGTCGGCCTGCTCCTGACCCTCTTCAGCCCCGAGCCCGGTGTCACCGTCGGGCCGGTGCTGACGGGTCTCATCACCGGTGTGTTCTTCGGGCTCGTGTTCGCCGCGGTCGGGTACGGGTCGGCCAAGGGCAAGCGCGACTTCCAGTCCGCGTCCCAGTTGGTCGCCAACAGGTATGACGTGCTCTGTCACCCGAAGTCGGCCGAGAAGGGCCGTGACCTGCTCGCGAGGCTCGCGATGCGGCCTGCGAACCCGAGCTCTTAAAGGTCTCATAAGGTCATTGGTTCTGAATCGTTGCTTCCCTTGGTTGCGGCACCTGATCACCGGGCCTAGGTTCGGTTGACCGGTCAGCCGGGTGCTGCCGGTGGCACGAAGGGGTGCCGGGCGCTGCGGTCTGGCTCCTCCGTGCAGTCGGGAAGGAGGCAGGGCCGATGGGTGCGACAAGGCGCTATCGACTCGCGGCCGGAGTGGGAGCCGCGATGCTCGCGGCGGGGACTCTGACGGCGTGCGGGTCTGGCGACCAGGGCATCACCGTGAACGTCTACAAGTACCCCCAGGAGAACTTCCAGGCCATCGTCGACGCGTGCAACGCGAAGGCCGGCGGGCGGTACAACATCGTCTACAACAAGCTGCCGCGTGAGGCGGACGGCCAGCGCGAACAAATGGTGCGCAGACTCGCGGCCGAGGACGACAGCATGGACGTCCTCGGGCTCGACGTCACGTGGACGGCGGAACTCGCCAAGGCGGGCTGGATCAAGGAGTTCACCGGCTCCGTCAAGTCGCAGGTGGAGTCCGGCACGCTGAAGACGCCGCTCGACACGGCGACCTACGAGGGCAAGCTGTACGGGGCTCCGGACAACACCAACGTCCAGTTGCTCTGGTACCGCTCGGACCTCGTGCCCACGCCGCCGAAGACGTGGGACGAGATGATCTCCATGGCCGAGGCGCTGGTGGCGGAAGGGAAGCCCGGCCAGATCGTGGGGCAGGGAAAGCAGTACGAGGGGCTCGTCGTGCTGTACAACACGCTCGTCAACTCCAACGGCGGCACGATCCTCGACGAGAACGGCACCAAGGCCGTCGTCGACGACAAGGCCGTGGAAGCGTTGGCGGCGTTGAAGAAGCTCGCCACGTCGAAGGCGATCGACCCGTCGTTCTCCAACGCGGCCGAGGACAACGCGCGCCTCGCCATGGAGAACGGCAACGCGGCGTTCCAGCTCAACTGGCCCTACGTCTACGCGGCGGCGCAGAAGAAGCCGGACTTCGCGAAGAACTTCAAGTGGGCGCCGTACCCCACGGTGAGCGGTGAGCAGTCGAAGGTCACCGTCGGTGGGATCAACTACGCCGTCAGCAACTACACCACGAAGCCGAACGAGTCGTTCGACGCCGTGTTGTGCTTGCGCGGCGCCGAAAGCCAGAAGCTCGCCGCGCTCAAGGACGGTGTGCCGCCGACCATCGAGGCCGTCTACGACGAGCCCGAGATGGCCGAGGCGTACCCGATGCGCGACGACATCAAGGAGACGCTGAAGAACGCGAGTGTGCGGCCGCGCACGCCCGCCTACCAGAACGTCTCGACGGTGATCTCCACGATCCTGTCGCCGCCCGCGGGCATCGACCCGCAGGCCACGGCGGACAGGCTGCGCAAGGAACTGCAGGACGCTCTCGACTCGAAGGGGGTGCTACCGTGAGCCAGACGACGACAGAGGACACCGCGACGGGATCCGGTGCCTCACCGGCGCCCGTCGCGGCCAAGAAGAAGGTCGCGCTGAGCGAGGGCAAGAAGGCCGAGCGCAGGCTCGGCTGGCTCCTCTGCGCGCCCGCCGCGCTCACCATGATCGCGGTGACCGGCTGGCCGATCCTCTACTCGCTGCTGCTGTCGATGCAGAGGTTCGACCTCAAGTTCCCCGACCGGACCGAGTGGATCTGGTTCGACAACTACGTCACCGTGCTCAGCAGCCCGTACTGGTGGAACGCGGTGTGGGTGACGGTCGTGCTGACCGTCGTCACCGTCGCGATCGAGCTGGTGCTGGGCATGTCGCTCGCGCTGATCATGCACCGGGCGCTCGTCGGCCGGGGCATCGTCCGCACGACGACGCTGATCCCGTACGGCATCGTCACGGTCGTGGCCGCGTTCTCCTGGCGCTTCGCCTGGACGCCCGGCACCGGCTACCTCGCCGAGGCGCTGGGCGGCGACCCGGTGCTGACCGAGAAGGTGCCCGCGCTGATCGTCGTGAGCATCGCGGAGATCTGGAAGACCACGCCGTTCATGGCCCTGCTGCTGATGGCGGGCCTGGCGCTGGTGCCGGACGACCTCCTCAAGGCCGCGGCGATGGACGGCGCGAGCGGGTGGCAGCGGTTCATCAAGATCACCGTGCCGATCATGAAGCCGGCGATCCTGGTCGCACTGCTGTTCCGCACGCTCGACGCGTTCCGCATCTTCGACAACCTCTTCGTGCTCACCGCGGGCTCGCAGGGCACGTCGTCGGTGTCGATGCTGACCTACAACAACCTGATCAAGGGCTTGAACCTCGGTATCGGGTCGACCATGTCGGTCCTGATATTCATCATGGTCGCGATCATCGCGTTCGTGTTCATCAAGCTCTTCGGCACCGCTGCCCCCGGCAGTGACGACGGGGGGAAGCGCTGATGGCTGGAATCGGAGGAGCGGAGACCACCGGCAAGAAGGTCGGCTGGGGTGTCCTCAACGCGGTCGTCGTGATCTACGCGCTGTTCCCGGTGCTGTGGATCGTGTCGTTGTCGTTCAAGTCGTCGGCGACGCTGGCGGACGGCAACTTCATCCCCCGGGAGTGGAGCCTTGAGAACTACCAGAACATCTTCTCGACGTCCGAGTTCACGCGGGCGCTGATCAACTCCATCGGCATCGCGCTCATCGCGACCGCGATCGCCGTGGTGTTCGGCACGATGGCCGCCTACGCCATCGCGCGGCTCGACTTCCCCGGCAAGAGCCTGCTGGTGGGCGTCTCGCTGCTGATCGCGATGTTCCCGCAGGTCTCGCTGGTGTCCCCGCTGTTCGAGATCGAGCGCTCGCTCGGCCTCTTCGACACGTGGCCCGGCCTGATCCTGCCGTACATCACGTTCGCGCTGCCGCTCGCGATCTACACCCTGTCGGCGTTCTTCCGCGAGATCCCCTGGGAGCTCGAGAAGGCGGCGAAGATGGACGGCGCGACGCCGGGGCAGGCGTTCCGGCGGGTCATCGCGCCGCTCGCGGCACCGGGTGTGTTCACGACGGCGATCCTCGTGTTCATCTTCTGCTGGAACGACTTCCTGTTCGCGATCTCGCTCACCTCGACCGAGCAGTCGCGGACCGTGCCGGTGGCGCTGTCGTTCTTCACCGGCAGCTCGCAGTTCGAGGACCCGGCCGGGTCGATCGCGGCGGCCGCCGTCGTGATCACCATCCCGATCATCCTCTTCGTGTTGTTCTTCCAGCGCCGGATCGTCGCCGGCCTGACCTCCGGCGCCGTCAAGGGGTGAGTTGACCAATGGCAGAGATCGTTCTGGACAAGGTGACCAAGAGGTACCCCGACGGCGCTTTGGCCGTGCAGGAGGTCAACCTGGAGATCGCCGACGGCGAGTTCATCATCCTGGTCGGACCGTCCGGCTGCGGGAAGTCCACCACGCTCAACATGATCGCTGGCCTGGAGGACATCACCGACGGCGAGCTGCGCATCGGCGGGCAGCGCGTCAACGAGAAGGCGCCCAAGGACCGCGACATCGCGATGGTGTTCCAGTCCTACGCGCTCTACCCGCACATGACGGTGAAGGAGAACATGGCCTTCCCGTTGCGGCTGGCCAAGGTCGACAACGCGACGGTCGAGAAGAAGGTCAAGGAGGCCGCGGAGATCCTCGACCTCTCGCAGCACCTCGACCGCAAACCGTCCAACCTGTCCGGTGGCCAGCGGCAGCGCGTGGCGATGGGCCGCGCGATCGTGCGCAGCCCCAAGGCGTTCCTCATGGACGAACCGCTGTCCAACCTGGACGCCAAGCTCCGCGTGCAGATGCGCACCTCGGTGTCGCGCCTGCAGAAGCAGCTCGGCACGACCACGGTGTACGTGACGCACGACCAGACCGAGGCGATGACCCTCGGCGACCGGGTCGTCGTCATGCGCGGCGGTGTCGTGCAGCAGATCGGCGCGCCGCAGTTCCTCTACGACCAGCCGGCGAACCTGTTCGTCGCGGGCTTCATCGGCTCCCCGTCGATGAACTTCGTGCCGGCGACGCTGGAGAACGGCGCGCTGCGGTCGGTCATCGGCGACGTGACGCTGACGGACCGGGTCCGCCAGCTCGTCGAGGCCGCCGACGCGCCCCGCGAGGTGATCCTGGGCATCCGCCCGGAGCACTTCGAGGACGCGGCGCTGGTCGAGCCGGCCAAGCTGTCGGAGGGCGGCAAGTTCACGCACCAGGTGGACGTGCTGGAGTCGATGGGCTCGGACAAGTACGCCTACTTCAACCTCACCGGTGAGCAGGCGGCCTCGGCGGAGCTCCAGGAGCTCGCGGCGGACGCGGGATCGGACGACGTGCCGGGTGACGGCATCTCGCTCGTGACGCGGCTGTCGTCGGCGTCCGGCGCGGTGGAAGGAGCCTCGGCGGACATCTGGTTCGACGCGGACAAGGTGCAGCTGTTCGACCCGTCCAGCGGCAGGAACCTGACTTACACGGAACGGTGAATTCTCGTTTTGCGGGCCGTCTTCCCCATGCGGGAAGGCGGCCCGTTCGTGTCACTCGAACGAGTGAGGCACAAAGCCCTCCGTCCTCATGGGCCGATCAGTCCGGGGAAACTGCCGGGCTGAATTCACCCCGACCATTGGGCGCTCGGCAGCGACATCTCATCGAAACATGGAGTACGCGGCTCCGGAACGTCCGCACGCTTGTCGAAGGCGGCTACAGGACCACAGGGGGGTCAGGGGAACCGCCGCCCGAGTGAAAGAGAGCGTGCAATGGGGATCCTGGACGGAAAAGCTGTCGTCATCACCGGGGCGGGCCGAGGACTGGGTGAGGCCTACGCCATGCACGCCGCCCTCGCCGGCGCGTCCGTGGTGGTCAACGACAACGATGGTGACCTGGCAGAACGGGTGGCCGAGCACATCCGCGAGTTCGGCGGCCGAGCCGTCGCCTCGAACCACACGGTCGCGGACCCGAGCGAGGCGGCCAAGATCGTCGACCTGTGCCTGGACGAGTTCGGCCGCGTCGACGGCCTCGTGAACAACGCGGGGCTCAACTACGAGACCGCGCCGTGGGAGGACGATCCCGAGACCATCAAGCACGTGGTCGAGGTGAACGTTCTCGGCGTCATCTACACCGGAATCGCGGCGATGCGGGCGATGCGGGCCACCGGTGGCGGTTCCATCATCAACATTTCCTCCGGCGCGTCATTCGGCCAGCGCAAACTCGCCACCTATTCGGCGACCAAGGGCGCGGTGGCGTCGCTGAGCTACTCGTGGGCTCTCGACCTGGAATCCGAAGGCATCCGCGTGAACGCCGTGTGCCCCGTCGCGCACACGCGGATGGTGTGGAAGTCCGAACGCTCCCTGCGCGCCATCCCGGCCGACCGCACGCCGGGCAAGGTGGCGCCGCTGGTGCTGTTCCTGCTCTCGGACCGCGCCGAGGGCATCACCGGGCAGGTCATCCGGTGCAACGGCAGGCAGCTGCACATCGTCGGCCAGCCGTACTTCAAGCAACCGATCCTGGAGAGCGACAACTGGGACACCGCTTCGGTCGAGCGGGCGTTCACGGGCGTGCTGCAGGCGCACCTCGAACCGTACGGGTTGGAGAAGAGGATGCCTCCCCGGCTCCGTGCGCTGGTGGAGCCTTCGCAGACCGCCTGAGTGGGTGGGGGAGGCGTCGTTCGGTGCCCTGTCGGCGCCTCCCGCATCGTTTCGATCAACTGTGGACGGTCGCGCGCGACGCGGTGCTAGCTTCCGCGCGTGCCCGTGCTTCCCGCCTACGTCAACACCAATTTCGACGACGACGAACTCCTGCGTGCGGCCATCGCACTGGTGCACGGAGACCTCGTGCCCGCTCGCGACGTCCTCGCCGCCACCCGTGACCAGCCGCACCGCCGCGAGCTCGCGGCCGACGTGCTCGGCGCTGCGGGCACCGTGGTGCTGCCCGCGCTGGTGAAGGCGGTGAGGGAGCGGCCGGACGATGTCGACCTGGTGCTGTTGCTCGGCGTGGCGCAGGCCGCGGAAGGCTGGAAGTCACGGGGGGCCGCGTGGGCGCAGGACACGACCGCGGAGCAGTTCCGCGGCCTGGAGGCCTTTTCCCGACTGGCGCGCGAGACGCTGCACCGCGCGGCGGAACTGGCGCCGGACGACGCGGTGCCGTGGTCCGCGTTGATGTCGGTGGCCGTGGGAGCACCCAGGCACCGCAACGAGGCCGCGGAGGTGTACGACGAGGTCGTCAGGCGGGTGCCCGACATGGTCAACGCGACGCTGCGCCGACTGCAGTCGACGGCGGAGAAGTGGCAGGGCAGCCGGGGGGAGATGTCCGCGTTCGCCCGCGGCGGCGTCGTGAACCTGCCCGACGGACATCCTTTGCTGTGCCTGATCCCGATCGCGCACATCGAGGTGCAGTTGCTGAAGGAGTGGACCGGCAACGGGATGCTGCAGAGGTGGCACGAGCTGAGCGCCGTATACCTCAGGAGACAGCGAGCCGAGGTCGACGCCGCGTCCGACCGGTTGCTCGCCGGTCCTGACGGGCATCCGCACTCCTTGTGGGCACACCAGATCTTCTCGGTGTACTACTACGAGATCCGCGCGAAGGGCAGGCTTGCGAAGCACCTGGTGCGCGGCGGTGAACGAGTGATGCGGTGGCCTTGGGAGTACTTCGGCAACCCGAACGACCGCTTCCGCAAGGCCCGCGCGCTCGCTTCCCTCGGCTAGCTGTACTTGGTCATGAGGTTGGTGACTGAACGCGGCTGATGGGTGGGTGCCCGTTGAGTGCGTGGTGACCGCGTTCAGTGTTGTAGTGGTTGAGCCAGGGCGCCAGCGCTGCGGTGCGGGCGTCGTTGTCCAGGAAGATTTCGCGGTAGGCCCACTCGGTTTGCAGGGTGCGGTTGAGGCGCTCGACTTTGCCGTTCTGCCAGGGGCAATGTGGCTTGATGGTCTTGTGGCGAGCGCCGATCGCCGCGATCGCGGCGGCGAAGTCGCGGGAGATCAGATAGTTCTTGGCGTTATCGGTCAGGACTCGGTGAACACGTGGGATGCCTTGCTCGGCGAACCAGGCTGTGGCGCGGAGCAGGAACCCGGCGCAGGTGGTGCCGCGTTCGTCGGCGAGGACTTCGGCGTAGGCGAGCCGGGAGTGGTCGTCGATGGCGGCGTGGACGTAGTCGTAGCCCAGGCCGCGGCGGGAGCCGGGACGCAGGCCGCGGCCGTGAGCGCGCCAGCCGCCTCCGGGCGGGATCTTGCCGATCTTCTTGACGTCGAGGTGGATCAGGTCACCTGGCTGCGGGTGTTCGTAGCGGCGGGTGGTGTGTCGGCTGGCGCGGATGCGTTGCCCGGTCAGCGGATCGCACTCGGCCAGCCTCGGCACGCCATACCGGGCCAGCACCCGCGACACAGTGCGAGCGGGTACGCCGGTGCGGGCGCTGATCCGGGCCGGTCCGCACCGCAGCTCGCTGCGTGCCGTCACGATCTGCTGCTCCGTTCGAGCCGATGTCCGCGACGGTATGTGATGCGGTCGGCTGGACCGATCGGCCAGGCCGGCGGCGCCTTCGTCACGGAATCGGCGGACCCAGCGGTGCGCGCACTGCCGTGACACACCGAGCTCTTTGGCCACGTGGGCGACCGGTCTGCCCGCGGCGACCCTGGAAACCAGGACCAGGCGTCCGTGCACAGTCAGGCGGGCGTTAGCGTGTGCCATCGAGGCCTCCGGCTGTGGTGACTGACTTCGCAATCACCACCGCACCGGAGGCCTCACCCATGATCAAGCCAACACACCGTCACCAACGTGTTGGCCAAGTACAGCTAGCGCCAGGACGGGTAGCCCGGCGCGACCTCCGCGTAGCGCTCGCTCCACGCCGGCGGCGTCTCGTCGCGCAGGAAGGCGTTCGCGCGGTCGAAGAACGCGTGCGTGCCCGGCGCGAAGCCCTTGGCGTTGCGTTCGGAGAGTCCGGTGTGGGTGAACTCGAGCAGGGTCTCGTCGCCGTCGGCGGTGAGCTCGTAGCGCACGACGCTGTCCTCCACGATCCGCTGGTGCCACTCGTGTTCGAAGACCGCGTGGCCGTTCTGCGGCGGCTGCCAGGTGAGGATGCGGCCCGTCACGCGCTTGGCGTCCATCGGCGCGGGCGGGTCCTCGGGCTCGATGACGACCGATCCGCTCCGCGGGTCGACGGTTCCCTCGCCGAACCACGTCTTGCGCTCGGCGTCGTCGGTGATGGCCGACCACACGCGGTCGATCGGGAACGCGAACCTGCGGTGGAACGTGAGGGTGGCGTGCTCGCCGTCGACGGTGATGGTGCCGAGGTCGTTCATTCGTTCTCCAGGTGCTGTCGCAGTGCGTCGAGGTGGGTGCGCCAGAAGCGGCGGTACGGGGTGATCCAGTCGTCGATGCGTTGCAGGCCTTCGGGTTTGAGCGCGTAGATGCGGCGCTGGCCGTCGGGCCTGACCTCCACCAGTCCGGTCTCCCTGAGTACGCGCAGGTGCCGGGACACGGCGGGCTGGGTGAGCGACGGCAGGCTGTCGACGAGCTCGCCCGCGGTGCGCTCGCGTTCGGCCAGCAGCGTGATCAGGTGCCGGCGGTTGGGTTCGGCCACTGCCTCGAAGACGTCCACACCGGCATTTATAACGTTATGCGTATATACGCACAAGGTTATGCTTTAGGTTGGGGCGGTGAGAGAAGACCTCGACGGCCTGCGGGAACTCGTCCCGCCCCCTGCCCGGCCGCAGCTCGGTGACCAGACGTGGGAATGGCTGTTCACGAGGCTGGGTTCGCGACTTCCCGCCGACTACGTGGAGTTCATGGAGACCTACGGCGGCGGCGCGTGGGCCGGCTGGCTGCGGTTGTGGGCGCCGCTGGACGCCGGGGACATGGGGCTGGCGGCGTGCGCGGGAAGCCTGCTCGGTGCCGAACGGCAGGCCAGGGCGGAGTTCCCCCACCACTACCGGCTGCCGCTGTACCCGGAACCCGGTGGCTACCTCCCGTTCGGGGACTCGATCGACGGTGACCGGATCGGCTGGCTCACCTCCGGTTCGCCGGACGAGTGGCAGTTGGTGCTGATGCCGAGGCACGAGGACGAGGAGTCGCGGTTGTCCGGTTCGCTCGAGGGCACGGTGCTGCAGTGGCTCAGCGGGCGGCTGAGGGTGGCGGGGCTCTACCGGTTCGACAAGGACGAGCTGGCGGAGGCCGCTACGTTCCGCGTCTGGGGTACCTGATCACCGGATGAGGTGTTCGGGTGACGTTTGCGCACGTCACACGGATGGCTGCCGAAATTGTCGGTGGTGGCTGTCACCATCGGGACATGGCCGAGCGCAAACCCAGAGTCACCGACTGGCGACTCGTCGTGCAGTCCCGGTTGGACCGGGTCCGCGCGGATCTGGCTGCCCTCGGCCCGTCCGACCCGGTCGATCCCGAGGGCGACGTGTGGCGCCGCACGGCCGAATCGCAGGCCGCCGTGGTCGAGGAGATGCTGAGCTCCCGCGAACCGTGGTGGCGCATGCTGCCGTCGTGGTGGTCGGGCTGGTACATCGAACGGGCGTGGCGCGCCCTGCACGAGGCCGAGGTGGCGACGATCTCGGCCGAGCGCGGCTTCCTGGGTCGCCTGCCCGGCCTGCGGGCGCGGGTGGCGCAGTACCTCGACGAGGACGACCCGCGCCGCCGCGGCCTGGAAGCGTTGCGGCCGGGGGAGTTCACGCCCGCGGTGGAACGGGCCATCGTCGTGGACGCGTTGCGCGCGGCCTACGACAACTCGGACTTCGCCCACGCGGGCTCCCGCGCGCTGCGCAACAAGCTGATCGCCGCGTCCCTCGTGCTGTTCGTGATCAACACGGTGCTCGGCGTCGTCGGCATCGTGAAGCCGGGCATCATCCCGCTGTGCGTCGACCCGAAGGAGAACGCGCTCCCGACGGTCTGCCCCGGCGGCACTGCGAAGGCGTCCGGAGTGGACGTCTGGCTGGTGCAGGTGCTCGGCGCGTTCGGCGCGGTGCTGGCCGCTGTGGTGCTGCTCTTACGCCGCCGGCCATCGCTCTCGCCGTATGTGATGATCGGGTACCAGGCCCTCATCAAGATCATGCTCGGCGCGGCACTGGCGGTGGTCGGGATCCTGGCGCTCGGCGCGGGCGTCACGAGCGGCCTGATCGGCATCCCGTCGGCGGCGGCCCTGCTGCTGTGGGCGGTCATCTTCGGTTACGCGCAGCAGATCGGCACGCGGCTGCTCGACAAGTACACCGACGAGGTGCTGGACCAGGCGAGGCCGCTGCCGGACGCGGACGCGCCTCGGGTGGCGCCGCGCTGAGTGCGGTGTCGCGGCCGCGCTTTTCCGGCCGCGCTACGCCGCAGCCGGAGCGCTAGCCGCGGGAGCCCCGCCCCTGCGACTGGCTCTCCTCCCGCACGGCGTTGATGACGTCGGCGTCCCACCGGTGCGTCCGGATCAGCCGGTACCGCTCCGCCGCGACCCACATGTACGCCTCGGTCTCGGTCCTGTCCCTGATCATGTCGGCCTGCCGCAGCATCGCCACGACGGGCCGGTACTCGTCGGCGTACCACCGGCGCGCCACCTCGGCGCGGTCGAGGAACTGGCCCGTGTCCTGCATGAGCCGGAAGCCCCACGCCTCGACGTGCTCGCCGAGCTGCGCGTAGTGCCACGGGTCGGACAGGACGACGGCCGCGCGGGCCTCGCCCGACAGGGGGACTCGTTCCAGGAAGAGGCGGCGGTAGTCCTTCACGATCAGGTCGCCGCGGTAGCGGATGCCCGAGGAGTTGAGGCGGGTGATCACCTGCGTCACGTACGCGTCGATCACCTCCAGGCCGAGGGCGTGCGCGACCGAGACGCGGTGGTGGCCGTCGATGATGAAGTGCAGCTCGCCGACCCGGTACACCTCGATCGGCGGCACGCTCTCGCCTCGGCGGGCGGCCAGGGCGAGGCGTTGCCAGCGTTCGCGGACGCGGCTCGAGGTCGGGCGGAAGCGGCGGTCGAAGTCGCGGGTGCGGTCGACGCTGCCCACGATCGAGTCGAGCCTGATCGACTGCAGGCCCAGGCGCTTCTCCGACGCCATGCCGAGCGCCTCCACGACCTCGTGGAACGGCAGCATGATGTTGACGTCGTCCGGCTCGCGGCGCAGCCACGTGGCCAGGCGCGACATCACCTGGCTGCGGCGGGCGCGCTGGAAGTCGTTCTCGGCGTCGGCCGCGGGGAAACCGGTGTCACGCCTCATCGCGTCCTCCTGGGACGTCGAGCACCTTCAGCGGAACGACGTTGACCACGCGGGTGGTGCCCAACGAGCGGTCTGGGCGCACGTGGCCGTGCGGGTGGATGTGGCCGTGCAGCATGAACGAGGGCTGCAAGCGCGAGACGAGCGCACCGAGACATTCGAAGCCGCGGTGCGGCGCGTCGGGTTCGTCGCCGCAGTCGCGCGGCGGTGAGTGGGTCAGCAGCACGTCCACGCCACGTCCGTCCCGCAGCCTGCGCCAGCCGGCCAGCCGGGACACCCGGCGGGCGCGGCGGGCCTGCTGCCGTTCCGTCCACTGGTTCGGGCCTTTGTTGTAGCGGATCGAACCACCGAGACCGGCGATGCGCAGCCCGGCCACGTCGACCACGCGTTCGTCCGCGTTCACCGCACCGGTTGGACCTGGCCAGCGCACCGGCACGCCCGCCTTGGTCCACAGGCCGCGCACGTTCGAGTAGCCGGACAGGTCGGCGTCGTGGTTGCCCGGCACGAACACGACGGGCTTCTCCAGCGCGTTGGCCAGGTGTTCCAGGTAGTCGAACGGCAGGTCGCCCGCCGCGAGCACCAGGTCCACACCCGCGTACTGGTGCACCTGGTCGGTCCACAGCTGCTCGACCACCTCGTCCGCGACCGCCAGAATCCGTGCCATCCCAGCAGCGTAATGAGGTCTTTCACCACATGACGGGCGGCGGAGCTGCCGTTAGCGTGAACACCGTGCTTGCCGAGCTGTTCGCCGCGGCCGCCCACGGCTGCCGCGACCGCAGTCCGCTGACCCAGCGACTCCTCACCGACGCCGCCGCCGACCTGGAGCGGGGCGGTGTCACCGCCAGGATCATGGCGGGCTCCGAACGCGACCGGGAGGGCACGGTGCCGGGCCTGCGGTTCGCGGGCGCCGTCCACCGGCTCGTGCTCGAAGGACGCGCGCCGGCCCTCGCGAAGCACTACCCGACCGCCGGTGGCCGCCCGGACCTGCCCGCGTTGTGGGAGGACGCGGTGCCCGCCCTCACCGAGCACACCGACCTGCTCCGGCAGCGGATCCAGGCCACCGTCGTGCAGACCAACGAACCCGGCCGCAGCGCACCCCTCTACGGAGGACTGGCGGTCGCCGCGCAGGAGGCCGCGAAGGCCGCCGGCCGGCACGTGCCGTTCTGCGTGCGGCTGCTGGAGGTCGGCGCGAGCGGCGGGCTCAACCTGCGCCCGCACCACGTCGGCTACCAGCTCCCGGACAGGGTTCTCGGCGATCCGGACAGCCTGCTGGTGCTCGACCCCGGGTGGACCGGCAGGCCGCCCGCGGACCTGGACCACCGGCTGCGCGTCGTCGGCAGGGCGGGCTGCGACCTGCACCCGGTCGACGTGTCCACAGAGGACGGACGGCTGCACCTGAGCTCGTTCGTCTGGGCGGACCAGGTCGACCGGTGGAACCGCCTGCGCGACGCCCTCGACCTCGCCGCGACCGATCCGGTCCGCGTCGAGCGGTCGCCGGGCCCGGAATGGCTCGCGAAACAGCTCGCCCGGACCGAACACGACGTGCTCACCGTCGTGTGGCATTCCGTGGTGTGGCAGTACGCCTCGCCCGCGGACCGGGCGATGGGCAGGGCCGTGCTGGCCGACGCGGCCGCGAAGGCGACGCCCACGACACCGTTGGCACTGCTGGTCTTCGAACCCCGCAGGAGCGACGACCCGGCCGAGGTGTACCGCTTCGAGCTGCTGCTCAAGCTGTGGCCCGCCGGGCTCTCGCTGAACCTCGGCCACGGCGCGGGGCACGGCACGCCGTTCACCTGGGACGTCACCCCTTGGGAGTGACCACCGGGTTCACCACGTACCGCCCGTCCTGCAGTTCCACGGGCAGCCGGAACTCCGCGCGCGTGCCGGCGTGCGAGTACGCGACGACGATCGCTCCGTCGCGGTAGGTGCCGCTTTCCACCTGCGCGGTCTTGAAGTGGTCGACCGTCGACTTGGCGACGTCCTCACCACCGACCGCGAGCAACGGCTCCAGCCGGTGGAAGTCGTGTGCCCGCAGGGCGTTCGTCACCTCGGCGGCGAGCCGGTCCGGCGACTCCTCGCCGGGCTCCGGCCAGAACGCGATGGACGCGAAGACCATCAGCAGCCAGCCCACGGCGAACACCATGATCCAGAACCGCAGGTTGGTCAGCTGCCTCCGCACGTCAGGGCGTTCCGCTGATCAGCACGAACACGGTGGTGATCCAGCAGAGCAGGAACGCGAGGATCCAGAAGCGGATGTTGGTCAGGATTCTGGTCATGACAGGGCCCTCCTACAACGAACAAAGCGAGCGAAAACGGGGCTACAGCCAGCGATTTCGGCGCAGTATTCGGTAGAGCGTGAGGCAGGCGACGAGGACCAGGCTCATCACCAGGGGATAGCCGAACTTCCACTTCAGCTCGGGCATGTAGTCGAAGTTCATGCCGTACACGCCGACGACCATGGTGGGCACGGAGATGATCGCGACCCACGAGGTGATCTTGCGCATGTCGGTGTTCTGCTGCAGCGTGATCTTCGCGAGCGTCGCGTCGACCAGCGTCGTCAGCAGTTCGTCGAACGCGGTGACGCGCTCGGAGACCTCGGTGAGGTGGTCGTCGACGTCGCGGAAGAACGCCCGCACCTGCTCGGGGATGAGCGGCGTGTAGCCCTCCGCCAGGCGGCGCAACGGGTTCGCGAGCGGCATGACCGCGCGGCGCAGCTCCACGACCTCGCGCTTGAACATGTAGATCTGCTCCGCGCTCACCTCGGTGCGCGGTGCGAAGACCCGTTCCTCCATGCGGTCGATGTCGTCCTCGATGTGGTCGGTGACCTCGAGGTAGTTGTCGACCACCTGGTCGGCGATCGCGTGCATCACCGCGGACGGGCCGATCTCGAGCCGCTCCGGGTCCTCCTCCAGCACGTGCCGGAGCTTGGACAGGCCGGAGTGGTTGCCGTGCCGCACGGTGATGACGAAGTCCTTGCCCAGGAACACCATGATCTCGCCGGACTCGACGATCTCGTTGGCGGTGTCCGGGTGCTCGTTCGTCACGTAGCGCACGGTCTTGAAGACCATGAAGAGCGTGTTGTCGTACCGCTCGAGCTTCGGGCGCTGGTGCGCGTGCACCGCGTCCTCGACGGCGAGCTCGTGCAGTCCGAACGTCTCGGCGATGCCCTCGATCTGCTCCGCGTCCGGCTCGTGCAGGCCGATCCAGACGAAGCCGTCCTTGCGCTTGCGCACCTCTTTGACGGCGTCGGTGTGCGTCCAGCGGCCCGGCAGGCGCTTGCCGTCGACGTACACCGCGCAGTCGACGACGTAGTGCGACAACGGCACGGGGACGTGCGGCACTTGCCCGACGGGGCCGCGCTGGGAGCCTCGTCCGCGGATCGAGGGCAGGCTGGGCATGGTGAGTTCCTCCAGGTACACACGCCGACGTGTTGTGCGGAAGCACGACGGGCGTCCTGACCCGGTGGAACTGGAACGTTCTAGACGAACCTAGAAGGCCACCTCGGTGAGGACGCGCTTGGTACTGGCAGGGTGGGGGTCCTTGCTCATTTAGGGGTCCTCACCTCCTCGGGGCGAAGTCACTGGTGGTGGAAATCCTCACACACCGGTTGCCGAGGGTACTCCCCCCGCGTAAAGACTGTCTCCCCACCTGACACAGATCTCGATCACACGTAGCTGGAGGCGCGGTGCAGTTCGGTCGGTACTACGAGGAGTTCGAGGTCGGCGCGGTCTACAGGCACTGGCCCGGCAAGACGGTGACGGAGTACGACGACCACCTGTTCTGCCTGCTGACGATGAACCACCACCCGCTCCACATGGACGTGAACTACGCGGAGAACACGACGGACTTCGGCAAGAACGTCGTCGTCGGCAACTACATCTACTCGTTGCTGCTGGGCATGTCCGTGCCCGACGTCTCCGGCAAGGCGATCGCCAACCTGGAGATCGAGTCGCTGCGGCACGTGAAGCCGACGTTCCACGGCGACACGATCTACGGTGAGACGGAGGTGCTCGACAAGACGCCGTCCAAGTCGAAGGACGACAGGGGCGTCGTCTACGTGGAGACTCGCGGTTACAAGCAGGACGGCACGGTCGTGTGCATCTTCCGGCGGAAGGTCATGGTGCCGAAGCAGTCCTACGGCGAGGCTCGCGGAGGCGAGCAGCCGGGGCGCCCTGAACCCAAGGAGTGAAGTGACTTCTCTGGATCTGGCACAGCGACGTCTGCGTGAGTTCGCGGAGGAGGCCGCGGCGATCTCGCCGCTCTACAAGCACCTCGCGTCCCGCGCCGCCGCCGATCCGGAGGTCGCCGGCCTGCTCACCGCCGCCAGCGAGGACAACGCCACGGGCGAGCTCCTGCTGGCGGCGGCGCACCGGCTCGTGCAGGCCGAGCCGTTCCATCAGCTCTCGAACTACTACCCGTCGCTCGGCGGGACCTACGGCGCGGACGAGAGCACCTGGCCGTTGTTCCGGGACTTCCTGCTCCAACGCGCCGACCGCGTGCGGGCGCTGGTGAGCTCGCAGGTCGTCCAAGCGAACGAGGTGCGGCGCGCGGCCCTGCTCTACCCGGCCGTCGCGGCCGCGGCGAAGCAGGCGGGCGGGCCGATCGGGCTCGTGGAGGTCGCGACGACGGCCGGTCTGCTGCTCGGGCTCGACCAGTACTCGTACCGCTACCAGACCGCGGAGGCCGGGCAGGTCGTCGCCGGGCCCGCGAAGGCCGCCCTCGGCCTGCACTGCGCCCTGGAGCTCGCTCCCGGCGCCGCGCTGCCGAAGCTGCCCAAGACGGTCAAGGTCGCCGCGAAGGCCGGGATCGGGGAGGCCCCCGCCGACCTCGCCGACGAGGACGCCTACGCGTGGCTGGAGGCCTGCGTGTGGGCCGACCAACCGGAACGGCTGCGTCTGTTCGGGGTGGCGTCCGGAGTCCTGCGCAAGAACCCGCCGCGCCTCGTGGCCGGTGACCCGGTCGCGGACCTCGCGAAGGCCGTCGAGCCGATCGACGCGCCGCTCGTCGTCATCACGAGCGGGTCCGGCCTCGACCTGGTGCCCGCATTGTCGGCTTTGGGCAGACCTGTCTGGTGGGCCGCGCACGAGGCCGGTGAGCTGCGGTTGGTCCGAATCGGTGATTCGGGCGCGGAGACGACCGTTCTGGCGACGACCGAGGCCCACGGGCAACGTCTTGTTTGGCGGTGAACGCCCGTCCCCGATCGCGTGAACCCTGATCAGGCCCTGGGCAGGCAGTTCCAGTCGGAGAGCGCTTCCACGAGCCCGTCGGTGGTCGGAAGTGTGTCCAAGGTCGCACCGTCGACCCAGGCGACATCCGATGCGTCGTCGCCCGCTCGGAGCACACCCGACGTGACCTGGCATTCGTAGTCGAAGATCTGGAAAACCCCGTTCGGGGCCGGTCGCTCCACGTGGCCGACGAGGCGTCCGACGGTGACGGAGAGTCCCGTCTCCTCGACCAGTTCCCTAGTCACAGCCGCCTCATCGGTCTCACCCGGCTCCACGCGCCCACCCGGTATCGACCACATGCCCTCACCAGGCGGATTGGCACGTCGCACGAGCAGCAGTCGCCCGAACGAGTCATGAACGACGGCTCCGACGCAACGGATCGTGCGCTTGCTGCTGGGCGTCACGATCACGAAGCGTAGTCACACCGGAACGGCGGTGCAGTTCGCTACCCCGGCTGCGGTACAAATCTCCCAAGGTGCTGAATCGTGCTGTACAACGGTCACGAACGGCGCCAAACGGGTGCGACGCGGACGGGGTGGACACCGTGAACTTGAAGAAGATTCTCACTTTCGCTGGAATCGCCTTGCTGCTCTTCTTCCTCATCGCGGAGCCCCAGCAGGCGGCCCAACTCGTGCAGAACATCCTCAACTCGCTGCGAACTGCGGCTGAGGCCCTGATCACCTTCGTGCGACAATTGTTCTAGGCCCCACGGGTTCGCCCGGGGCAGGACTGAGCACTGGCTGGCATCGGGAAAGGGCTGGTAGCGCATGTTCGCACCACGTGATCCGGACGACTACCTCCTGCCGAGCGAGCGTCGGGTCATCCGTGTGCGCAGGCACTGGTCCTACCTGATCTGGGACGTCCTGGAGGCGGCGGCGCTGCTCGCCGGCTTCATGATGATCTCCTACCTGCTCCCGGCGGACGCCGGGTTGCTCCAGAACGTGCTCTGGTACGGGGCTCTGCTCGTGCTGCTGCGCGTGGCGTACTTCATCATCGAGTGGTGGGTGGAGCGCATCGTCGTCACCGACAAGCGCTTCATGCTGACCTCGGGCGTCTTCGAGACCAAGGTCGCGATGATGCCCATCACCAAGGTCACCGACCTCACCTACGAACGCACCGTGGGCGGGCGCATGCTCGGCTACGGCACGCTCATCGTGGAGTCGGCGGGTCAGATCCAGGCGCTGAACCGCCTGGAGTTCCTGCCGAACCCCGAAGAGGTCTACGACGCCATCTCGGAGCTGACCTTCGGCGACAAGAAGGCGCAGGCCGAGCGGTTCTCGATGATCAAGGCCCAGCGCGCCGCGCGCGGCAAGAAGATGGTCCCGTAACACCGGTCGTGCACCACGTCGTCCACACTGGACGACGTGGTCATCGATCTGCACACCCATTCGTCCGAGTCCGACGGCACCGACAGCCCCGCAGACCTGGTGAGGGCCGCGGCCCTCGCGGGGCTCGACGCGGTGGCGATCACGGACCACGACACGGCGGCCGGGTGGGCCGAGGCCGAGGCGGCGCTGCCGTCGGGCCTGCGGCTGGTGCGCGGCGCCGAGCTGTCGTGCTCCTCGGCGGACGGCTACGGCCGCACGATCACCGTTCATCTGCTGGCGTACCTCTACGACCCGACGCACGCCATGTTGATGAAGGAGCAGTCACGCCTGCGTGAGGAACGGCGCGCGCGGCTGCAGAAGATGGCCGAGATGATGCAGGCCGACGGCTTCCCGATCGACCCGGTCGACCTGATGTCCCGCCTGCCGTTCGACGCGCCGGCCGGACGCCCGCACCTCGCCCAGGCGCTGATCCGCGCCGGCGTGGTCACGTCGGTCGACGAGGCGTTCGCGACGTTCCTGACCGGCGGCCAGTACTACGTGGGCCGCACCGACACCCCCGTCGAGCGCGCGATCGAGATGATCACCGAGGCGGGCGGCGTGACCGTGCTGGCCCACCCGTTCGCCCGCTCCCGCGGCCCCGTCGTGGCGCCCTCGGTCGTGCAGTCGCTCGCCTCGATCGGCCTGGCCGGCGTCGAGGTCGACCACCCGGACCACGACCTCGAGACCCGGCGGTCGCTGAGGTCGCTCGCGGACTCGCTGGGGCTGATCGTCACCGGGTCGAGTGACTACCACGGCACGAACAAGACCGTGCGGCTCGGCGCGGAGACGACGGCGCCCGAGATGCTGGATGCTCTGGCCGAGAGGGCGACGGGCTGCAAGATCCTCGTCGGATAAGGCGGTGTTCGCGTGTTCAACCTGCGGCTCTTCATCGAGGCCTCGATCACCCTGCTGGTGATCATGGACCCGCCCGGCACCGTGCCCGTGTTCCTGGGCCTGGTGGGGCGCAAGTCCCGCGAGGCCCGCAAGAGGGCCGCACGGCAGGGCGTGCTGGTGTCGTTCCTGGTGATCACGCTGTTCGCCGTCGCCGGCAACTCGATCCTCGCGTACATGCACATCGGCATCCCCGCCCTGCAGGGCGCGGGCGGGCTGCTGCTGTTGCTGATCGCGCTCGACCTGCTGACAGGCAAGGGCGCGACCAACCACCCCGAGGTCGAGGACGTGAACATCGCCCTCGTGCCGCTGGGGACGCCGCTGCTGGCCGGGCCCGGTGCGATCGCGGCGACGATCGTGTTCGTGCGCCAGGCGGACGGTGCGTGGGGTTCCTACTTCGCGCTGGCCGCGGCGATCGTGGCCGTGCACCTCGTGCTGCTGGGGACGCTGCGGTCCGCCGGCCTGCTGATCAAGGTGTTCAAGGAGAGCGGCATCCTGCTGATGGCCAAGATCGCCGGTCTGCTGCTGGCCGCGATCGCCGTGCAGCTCGTCGCGTCGTCCGTGCAGGGCTTCATCACGTCGGGCGTCTAGCGCTCGATGCGCGCGCTGTCGCCGTCGATGATGATCGGCCGTTCGATGAGGCTCGGGTTGGCGACCATGTGTTCGATCCACTTCGCGCGGTCGTGTTCGAGGGTCGCGGGGTAGGCGGCCTCCTTCTTGCGCGCGATCTCCCAGGGCTGCTTGTTCAGCAACTCGAGGACGTGGTCGAGCTCGTCGGGGGTGGGCACGTCGTCGAGGTAGCGCCGTTCGGTGTACTCGACGTTGCTCTCGTCGAGGCGCTGCTTGGCCGCGCGGCTCTTCGAGCAGCGGGGGTTGTGCCAGATCTCCATGCGGTTGATTTTCTGTCAGGGTGGCTGAGTAACTTGGCCGGGGTGGAACAACTCGGCTTCGACTTCGGCACCGCGGCACCACGTCGGCTCGTGCGCGTCACGCCCGCGAAGCTCGCGACGTGGACGGACTGCCCGCGCCGCTTCCGGATGACGTACCTCGACCGCCCCTCACCACCCCGAGGCGGCGCCTGGGCGCACAACACGCTGGGCGCCGTCGTGCACAACGCGCTGAAGGCCCTGTTCGACCTGCCGGCCGAGCGCCGCACCCCGGACCAGGCCGTGGCCTTGGTCAGCCGCCAGTGGAAGTCCGAGGGCTTCCGCGACGTGGACCAGGCCGCCGAGTACCGCACCCGAGCCCAGGGCTGGGTCCACGAGTACGTCTCGTCCCTGGACGTCGACTTCGAACCACTCGGCGTCGAACGCTGGGTGTCCTCCCCGACGGAGCGCATCGTCGCCGAGGGCCGCGTGGACCGCATCGACCACCGCGACGGCGAACTGGTCATCGTCGACTACAAGACCGGCCGCCACGTCCTGACCTCCGACGACGCCCGAGGCTCCCAGGCCCTGGCGCTGTACGCGCTGGCGGCCCGCCGCACGCTGCGCAAACCGTGCCGCCGCGTCGAACTGCACCACCTGCCGTCCGGCTCGATCGCCGTGTGGGAGCACACGGAGGAGTCGCTGGCGCGGCACGTGCGGCGGGCGGAGGAGGCGGCCGACGAGATCGACCTGGCGACGGAGACGTTGAAGGCGGGTGGGGACCGGGAGGTGCTGTTCCCGCCGGTGACCGGGCGGCAGTGCCAGTGGTGCGACTTTCGGCGTAGTTGTGCGGAGGGGCAGGCGGCGGCTCCCTCGTTGGAGCCTTGGGCGCTGTTGGCGCCTTAGTTTGGTGGCGGTCTCCGGCTCGCTGCCGCTCCGCTTGGCTGCCGCTCCTTCTGGGCGGTCGTCCCGGCTTGCCGTCGTGTGGCCCGGAAGGGTGCCTGGAGTGCGGCTTTTGCCGTAGCCGCGGCGGGGGCCGTCCGGGTCATGCCTGCCCGCGCACCCCCAGCCCCGTAGGGTGGCGGGAGTGGACGTGGAAGCAGCAAAGCGGCCGTCGCGGACCTACGGACTCCTGCGCGCCGTGAGCGGTGTGCTCGCGGTGGGCTTGGTGCTGCTCGCCCTGGGGAACATCGGCGTCCAGTTCTACGCGAACTCCCGCGACCTGCCGGGGCCCGGCACGTTGTCCGTGGTCGCGCACGTGGTGGCGGCGTTGCTGGTGGTCGCGGCGCAGATCGTGGCCGACCGGTACGCGGACTGGAAGGCGCCGGTCGCGTCCGTCGTGGTGCTCGTGGTCACGGGCGTGACGTTGTGGACGTTCTGGTGGGCCTAGCCCGAGGTTGAGTCGCGGCGCGCCGCCGGCCGAGGCCGCGCCGCGCCCCAGCAGGTCGGCTCAGGACGTCAGCCACGCCCGCCAGGTCGGCAGGAGCGTGGCGATGAGGTCCAGCGGCGCCTCGGTGTTCGGGGAGTGCATCACGCCCGGCAGCACGGCGAAGTCCGCGTCCAGGCGTTCCGCCATGTCCCGCTGGGCGGCTGGGGTCCAGGCGTCGTCCGCGTCGCCGCACACCACCAGGCACGGCGTGCCCGAGGAGCGGAGGGCTCGGGCCAGTTTGGCCACCTGGTCCGGTTCGAAGCGCAGGCCGTTGGCCATGCCCAGGAGGGCGGCGGCGTTCGACTTGAGGAACCTCGCGCGGTAGAAGTCGCGCAGCTCCTGCGGTAGTGCGGCGTAGGCCGGGTTCTGGTGCGACCGCAGTTCGTTCAGCCTCTGGGTGCCCTCCACGCCCTGTTCGGCCAGGACGTGCTCGCCCACTTCCAGGACGGTGCGGCGTTCGCCTGCCGGGATTTCCGCGGGGCCCGACGACATCAGGGTCAGGCCGGTGATCGGGGCGCCCGCGAAGACCGCGGCGCGTACCACCAGGCCGCCGTAGGAGTGGCCCAGCAGCAGGACTTTCCGGCCGTCCGCGGCGATCTTGCCGATCAGCTCGGCGATGACCGAACCGAGTGGGCCGGGGCGGTAGAGCGCCTCGTCGTCCGGGCCCGCCGAGTCCTGCTGGCCCGGCAGGTCCAGGGCGACGACCTCGAAGCCCGCGTCGGCGATCGGGTCGATCATCGGTGCGAAGTCCTCTTTGGACCCCGTGTAGCCGGGCACCAGCAGCACGGTGGTGCGCATCGCGTCGTCGCCCATCGCGGGCGCGCGCAACGCGGCGATCGTGCCGTGGCGGCCCTGGAAGTCGACGCGTTGCGCTCGGTGCGGACTGATCTGCGAGTACACGAGCTGAACTATCGCAGCGCGACCAGGGTTTCGCCACGCTGCTCGAGGACGACGGAACCCGCTGTGGCGAGTTGCACAGGGCCCGTGTGGCCTTCGCGGTCCAGCTTGACCGTGCCGACGACGGCGCCGGTGGCCTGCTCGAACACGCGCAGGCCCTCCTGCACCGGGATGATCGCGCGGCCCGCGAGAGTGGTGCCGGCGCCCAGCGTGCCGTTGGCGGTCCACAGTGGAGTGAGCGTGTCGAGCGACAGCGCGATCGTGCGCGATCCGGTGAACCAGAAGGCGTTCGTCTTGGTGTTGAAGACGCGGGACACGTGGTTCGGCGGGTCGGTGAAGTCGGCGGCCGGCACGTCGATCGGGGCCTCGTTGACCTGGTTGCCGGTCTCGGCGTCGTAGATCAGCAGCCTGCTCGGGTTCGGCACCGCCACCGCGACGAGCTTCTCGGTGACGGCGACGACCTGCGCGCCCTTGGCGCCGGTGACGGAGCTGCCGAACACCTTGGGCTCGTCGGACTTGTCCGGGTTCGGCTTGAGGATCGTCACGCGGTCCGACGCGTCCTCGGGGCAACGCTCGATCATCGCGAACCTGCCGGACGTGACGGCCACCGAGCCGTACGTGCAGCCGACGCGCGGCTGCTTGCCCGGGTTCACGATCGCCCGCAGGCCGCCGTACTCGAGGGAGCGCACCAGGTCGTCACGCCGGTAGACCTCGACGAACTTCGAGCCCGTCGTGATCAGGTGCGACCCCTCGTTGAGCAGTGCCGTGCCCGGTTCCGCGTCGCCGTTGCGCTGCGCCCGCCGCTCGCCGGTCACGCCGTCGAGCGACGTGAGCTCCGAGCAGTTCTCGCCCTTGGAGTACAGCGCCATGGCCCGGCCCCACGCCGAGCTCACGACGCACAACGGCAGATCGCGCCTGTACGTCCACCGCACGTCCCCGGTCAGCGGGTCGCGCCCGTTGACCTCGCCGCCGTCGCCGGTGACGACCGTCGAGGGCTTCTCCTCGCCGGTGTCCTTCGACGGCGTCAGCACGACCACGGGCGACTGCGACGCGCCGCTGCGCGCCCGCCACACCTCGGAGAGCGACGGCGGCAGCGCGGCCGCCTCGGGCAGCGGGGCCCACGACGACGGCCCGGTGATCGACGTCGTGGCGCGGGCATCGCTGAAGGCCCACGTCAGCACCGACGCCACCACCGACACCACCGCGATCACGGCGACCGCGATGAAGTCGGCGCGGGTGCGCCAGGACCGGGCGGGCGGACGTTCCTCGACGGGCGGCGCTGTCTCGTGCGCGGGCTCGTCGAGGACGTCCTCGACGTCGGTGACGTCGGAACCGGGGGACGACATGTGATCAGTCTGCCGAAGGAGCGGCCTGTTCGGCAGAGCTTCGGCGACGACGGCGCCGGCGCGGCTTGTCCGAGGCGGACTTCTCGGCGCCCTCGGACGCGGACTGCGCCTGCTCACCGGACTCCTGCGACACGCCGGCACGGCTGCGCGTGCGCGAACGGGTCCGCTTCGGCCTGGTCTCCTCGTTGTTCGCCTCCGCGGCCTGGTCGCCCTCGGAGCGGGACGAGCCGGGACGGCGGCTGCGGCGCTTGCGCTTGCCGGCGTCGAGCTGCTCCTCCTCTTCGGCGTCGAGGCCCGCGCGGGTGCGGTGGCTCAGCGGCAGCCGGCCGGTCGAACCGGACGGGATGCCCATGTCGGCGAACAGGTGGTCGGACGTCGAGTACGTCTCCACCGGCAGCGGCGCGCCCAGGCCGAGCAGGTCGTTGACGACCTGCCAGCGGTTCGTCTCGTCCCAGTCGACGAACGTGACCGCGATGCCCATGCGTCCGGCACGGCCCGTGCGGCCGATGCGGTGGACGTAGGTCTTCTCGTCCTCGGGGCACTGGTAGTTGATGACGTGCGTCACGTCGTCGATGTCGATGCCGCGCGCGGCGACGTCGGTGGCCACGAGCACGTCGACCTTGCCGCTGCGGAACGCCCGCAGCGCCTTCTCGCGCGCACCCTGGCCCAGGTCACCGTGCACGGCGGCCGCGGCGAACCCGCGCTCGGTCAGGTCGTCGGCGACCTTCTGCGCGGTGCGCTTGGTCCGCGCGAACACCATCGTCAGACCGCGGTCGCGGGCCTGCAGCACGCGGGCCAGCATCTCCGGCTTGTCCATCGAGTGTGCGCGGTAGACGAACTGCGAGATGTTCTCGTGCGTCTGCGGAGCGTTGTTCTCCTCCGCGCGGATGTGCGTCGGCTGGTTCAGGAACGTGCGGGCCAGCGTGATGATCGGGCCCGGCATGGTCGCGCTGAACAGCATCGTCTGGCGCTTGTCCGGGACCATGGTGAGGATGCGCTCGATGTCGGGCAGGAAGCCCAGGTCGAGCATCTCGTCGGCCTCGTCGAGCACCAGCATGCGGACCTTGCCGAGCACCAGGTGCTGCTGTTCGGCCAGGTCGAGCAGGCGGCCGGGCGTGCCGATGACGACGTCGACGCCCTTGCGGAGCTGCGCGATCTGCCGCTCGTACGGGATGCCGCCGTAGATCGCGGCGACCTTCAGGTCGAGGTGCTTCGCGGCGTCGGTCAGGTCGTGCGAGACCTGGAGGCACAGCTCACGGGTGGGCACGACCACCAGGGCCTGCGGGGTGCCGTCGCCGGGCAGTTCGGTGCGGTGCAGCAGCGGCACGCCGAACCCGAGCGTCTTGCCGGTGCCGGTGCGCGCCTGGCCGATGACGTCGTCGCCGGCGAGCGCGATGGGGAGCGTCAGCTCCTGGATGGCGAACGTGCGTTCGATGCCCGCCTCGCTGAGCGCCTTGACGATCTCGTCGCGCACTCCGAGCTCGGCGAACGTGGGGGATTCGGGTGCCACCGGCGCGTCGGCCAGCAGCGGGTGGGACGTGTCCTCTTCGGGCACTCCGGCCTCGCTGTGCTCCAGCAGGACCGGGTCCAGATGTGCTTCTACTTCAGCGGTCAGGGTGATCAGCCTCTCTCGTACCAAGCGCGTACGAGCCCTGCCGGGCCTCTCGACCGCGCTTGGGAATCAGCTGCGGGAAAGGTGTACGCGCACCATTTCGTGCGCCTCGCGGCGGTTCGTCACACTCGTCACGCCGGGCGTCCAGGCCCATTCTACCTGCCCAGACGCATTTGACCACTAGGCTTGCGTCTCATGGGTGTTGCGGAGGGTGTTGTCGATCTTCTGGGAGCGCTCGCATATGGCGAGCTCTCGGCTTTCGACCGGATGACGGAGGACTCGCGCACGGCGCCGACCCTGGCGGGCCGCGCGGCGCTCGCGCAGATGGCGGCGGCCGAGATCGGGCACTTCACGCTGTTGCAGAAGCACCTCGCCGCCGAGGGGATCGCCGTCGAGGACGCGATGGCGCCGTTCGTGAAGGGTTTCGACGCGTTCCACGAGTCGACGAGCCCCAAGTCGTGGCTCGAGTCGCTCGTGAAGGCGTACGTCGGTGACGGGCTCGCGGCCGACTTCTACCGCGAGGTGGCGAACTGGCTCGACGAGCCGACGAAGGAGCTCGTGCTCCACGTGCTCGCCGACACGGGTCACTCGGCGTTCGCTGAACGCGAAGTCCTGGCCGCCGTCGAGTCCGATCCGCGGGTCCGCGACCGGCTCGCGCTGTGGGGCCGCCGGCTCCTCGGAGAGGCGTTGACGCAGGCCCAGTACGTGGTGGCGGAGCGGGACGGGCTCTCGGAGCTCATCGTGCGGGGGTCGGGAGACCTCGCCGGGATCGGTCAGCTGTTCCGCCGGCTCCAGCAGTCGCACGCGCGGCGCATGACGCAGCTGGGTCTGGGCTAGGTAGGCTCGGCCCTGGATTTTTCTCTTGAGCACGGAGGTCAGCGTGGAGGTCAGGATCGGCGTCGCGGACAGCGGGCGCGAACTCGTCGTGACCAGTGAGCTCAACCCGTCCGAGGTCGAGTCCCTGGTGGCGGACGCGGTGTCCGGCAAGTCCAGCGTGCTGACGCTGGTGGACGCCAAGGGCGCGCGGTTCGTCGTGCCCGCTGGCCGCGTCGCGTACGTGGAGATCGGCCCGCAGGACTCGCGCAAGGTCGGGTTCGGCGCCTGAGTCGTCAGAGCGGAGAAGGGCCCCGGTCGTCACGACCGGGGCCCTTCCCGTTTCGGGAACGGCGCAGTATCGGACAAGGTCCGGCAACCCGCATCCCCGCCGTGCGTCGAGGTCGCCTGAAGCGGTGATTGCGCTGGTAGGAGCGTTTGAGCGCACCTAGCGTGACGGAGTCGTCACGCTGTTGAGGAGTGTTATGCGCGCCGCCCTGCTGGCCCTGTTGCTCGTGGTCTCGGCAACGACCTTCTCGCTGCCCGCGCAGGCGTACCAGTCGCACGCGGCCGGGTCGTGGTCCACGTCCTCCGCGCTGCCCGCGACCAACGCCTCCGCGCGCTCGACGCTGTCGTCCGGCACGCAGGTCACCGCCTCCGTGTCGGGGGCGAACCTGCGGCTGACCACGCTGAACTCCCCTCCCGGCGACCGGGGGGCGGTGCCCGGCAACTTCCGGCCGCAGATCCCGGCGAACACGGCGCTGATCGGCCTGACGGCGGCGGCCGCCGGGTGTGCGGCGTTCGTCGACTGCTTCAACCGGGGCACGCTCACGTTCTCGTTCAACCGGCCGGTGCGCGACCCCGTGCTGCACATCGCGGGCAGCGGCGCGACCGTCGGCAACACCGGCAGCACGCACGTCGCCCACACGCTGACCACGCCGGGGATCACGCTCGACGGGCCCCTCGCGGGCGCGACCAACATGACGATCGGGCAGAGCGGCACCCGCATCGAGGCGCCGAACCGCAACCTCAACGTGCTGTGCAACTCCAACGGCGCGAGGCTGGCGCCCGCGTCGTGCGGCAGCGTGAAGCTCAACGGCACGATCAGCTCCGTGAGCTTCCAGATCGACATGCTCACCAACAGCAGCACGCCGACCGACGACTTCTACGTCGCGGGCGTCTCCGTGGACGAGGACTTCGGCGACGCGCCCGCGAGCTACGACGCCGGTTCCGCCGCGAGCCACACCATCAGCGATCTGGTGCTGGGCTCGGGCGTGTCGGCCGACAACCCGGCGACGATCAACACCGGGTCCGTGACGCCGAGCCCGAAGGCCGTGGCGGCGGGCGCGGACAACAACCTGCCGGGCGGCGACGACCTCGACGACGGCGTGGCGGCGTTCCCGCGCCTCGCCAGGTCGGACGCGGGCGAGGACTACTCGGTGCGGGTCGCCTTGTCCGGCGCCTCGCAACCAGGTCGAACCTGCGCGTGGATCGACTTCAACGGCAACGACACGTTCGACAGCGGCAACGAACGCGCCTGCACGGACTTCCCGGCCGGTGCCACCTCGGTCACGATCACGTGGAAGATCCCCGGGAGCATCAGGTGCGGCACCACCTACGCGCGCTTTCGGGCGAGCTACAACGTCGACCAGGTGCGCAACGAGAAGGGCCTCGCGGACAGCGGTGAGGTCGAGGACTACCGCCTGCCGGTCGAGTGCCTGGACATCAAGAAGTCCACGACCAGGACCACGGCGAACCCCGGTGAGCAGGTGCCGTACACGGTCACCATCACCAACTCCGGCGCCACCGACGTCACCGGCCTGAGCGTGTCGGACGACCTGACGCAGGTGCTGGACGACGCGGCGTTCAACAACGACCAGGCCGCGACCTCCGGCTCGATCTCCTACACCGCGCCGAAACTGACGTGGTCCGGTGACATCGGCAAGGGGAAGACGGTCACCCTCACCTACTCCGTCACGGTGAAGAACCCGATCACCGGCGACCACCAGCTGCGCAACGCCGTCGTCAGCAGCGCGGGCAACTGCCTGGCAGGCTCGACCGACCCCGACTGCTCGACCACGGTGAACACACCGGGCGTGAAGATCGAGAAGTCCGTGGACCGGCAGTCCGCCAACCCCGGCGACACGGTGAAGTACACGGTCAAGGTCACCAACACGGGCAAGACGCCGCTGAACGCGATGTTCGCCGACGACCTGACGAAGGTGCTCGACGACGCGACCTGGGGCTCCGCGACGGCGTCCAGCGGCACGGCGGACTTCGTGTCCCCGACGCTGACCTGGACGGGCGCGCTGGCCGTCGGCGCGTCGGCGACGGTCACCTACACGGTCGTCGTGACCGGCAAGGGCGACAAGCAGCTGACCAACGTCGTCACCTCGGACACGCCCGGCAACAACTGCGTGCCGAGCTGCACGACCGACACCCCGGTCTCCGGCATCACCTTCGAGAAGAAGGCCGACAAGCAGTCGGCGAACCCCGGTGAGACCGTCACGTACACGGTCACCGTCACGAACACCGGCAAGACTCCTTGGCAGGGCGCCACTTTCACCGACGACCTGGCGCGCGTCCTCGACGACGCCGAGTGGGTGTCGGCGGCAGCGTCGTCGGGCACCGCCGAGTTCACCGCGCCGAAGCTGACCTGGACCGGCAACCTGCCGATCGGCGGCTCCGCGACCGTCACCTACGCGGTGAAGGTCACCAACCCCGTCCAGGGCGACTTCCAGCTGGCCAACGCGATCACGTCCACCACGCCGGGCGGCAACTGCCCGCCGGGGTCGACCGATCCGAAGTGCGGCACGACCACACCGGTCGCCGGCTTGAAGATCGAGAAGGCCGTCGACCGGCAGTCCGCGAACCCCGGCGACACCGTCACGTACACGGTGAAGGTCACCAACACCGGCAAGACCGCGCTGAACGCCACGTTCGCCGACGACCTGTCGAAGGTGCTGGACGACGCCGACTGGATCGGCAGCAGCGCGGGCACGTTCACCTCGCCGGTGCTGACGTGGACCGGTTCGCTCGCGGTCGGTGGCTCGGCCACCGTCACGTACTCGGTGAAGGTGACCGGCAAGGGCGATCACCTGCTGGACAACGTGATCACCTCGACCACGCCCGGCTCCAACTGCCCGGAGGGGTCCGCGGACGCGGACTGCCGCACCTCCACGCCCGTGTCCGGGGTGGAGATCAAGAAGGACGTCGACCGGCAGTCCGCGAACCCCGGCGACACCGTGAAGTACACGGTGACCGTGCGGAACACCGGCAAGACGGCGTTGACCCCGTCGTTCACCGACGACCTGACGCAGGTCCTCGACGACGCGACCTGGGGCGGCGTGACGGCGTCCACCGGCACGGCGAGCTTCGCCTCTCCGACGCTGACCTGGAACGGCGCGCTGGCCGTGGGGGAGTCGGCGACCGTCACCTACACGGTCGTCGTGAACGGCAAGGGCGACAAGCAGCTGACGAACGTCGTCACCTCGGAGACGCCCGGGAACAACTGCGTGCCGAACTGCACGACCACCACCCCGGTGTCGGGTGTGGAGTTCGAGAAGGCGGTCGACCGGCAGTCGGCCAAGCCCGGCGACACCGTCAAGTACACGGTGACCGTGCGCAACACGGGCAAGACCCCTTTGCAGGGAGTTACGTTCACCGACGACCTGACGAAGGTGCTGGACGACGCCGAGTGGGTTTCCGCTGAAGCCTCAACGGGTTCGGCGACCTTCACGGCTCCGAAGCTGACGTGGACCGGTGATCTCGCGGCCGGCGGCACGGCGACCGTCACCTATGCGGTGAAGGTCGGCGACCCGGCGGACTTCAGGCTGGACAACGTCATCACGTCGACCACGCCCGGCGCGAACTGCCCCGGCGGCGACAAGTGTTCGACCAGCACGCCGATCGCCGGGCTGCGGATCGAGAAGTCCGACGACCGCGACCAGGTCGTGCCCGGTGACACCGTGACCTACACGATCAAGGTCACCAACACCGGCCAGACCGTCCACACAGGAGCGTCGTTCACCGACGACCTGACGCAGGTCCTGGACGACGCGCGCTACAACGACGACGCGCAGGCCTCGATCGGCGCCGTCACGCTGGTGTGGCCGAGGCTGGAGTGGAAGGGCGACCTGCCGATCGGCGCCACCGCCACGATCACCTACACGGTGACGGTGAAGGACCCGAACCCCGGCGACAAGAGGCTCAACAACAGGATCACCTCGGACACGCCCGGCACCAACTGCCCGCCGGGGTCGAAGGACCCGTCGTGCAGCACGGAGACGCCCGGCCGTGAGCTGACGATCGAGAAGAAGGTGGACCGGCAGTCCGCGAACCCCGGTGACCCGGTCACCTACACCGTGACGATCACCAACACCGGCCAGGTGCCGCTGACCGGCGCGAAGGTGACGGACGACCTGTCCGGCGTGCTCGACGACGCCACGTGGGTGTCCGGGCAGGCGACTCCGGGCGCGGTGGCGCTGGTGGCACCGACGCTGACGTGGACCGGTGACCTCGCGATCGGGGCCACGGCGACGGTCACGTACGTGGTCCGCGTCGACGACCCGATCAAGGGCGATCACGCGCTGGTCAACCGCGTCAGCACCGAGATCCCCGGCAACTGCCCGCCCGGCTCGACGGATCCCCGTTGCGGCACCACGACCCCGTTGCCCGGCATGGAGATCGTGAAGGAGGTCGACCGGAAGTCCGCGAACCCCGGCGACACCGTCACCTACACCGTGACCGTGCGGAACACGGGCAAGACCGAGTTGAACGCGTCGTTCCGCGACGACCTCACCCAGGTCCTCGACGACGCGACGTGGGGCGGCGCGGACGCGGGCACGTTCACCTCGCCCGTGCTGACCTGGAACGGAACGCTGCCGGTCGGCGGGACCGCCACGATCAGGTACTCGGTCGTCGTGACCGGCAAGGGTGATCACCAGCTGACGAACGTCGTCACGTCCGACACCCCCGGCAACAACTGCGTGCCGAACTGCACGACGACCACCCCGGTGTCCGGCGTGGAGATCACGAAGACCGCCGAGCCGTCGTCGGCCAAGCCGGGCGACACCGTGAAGTACGCGGTGACCGTGCGGAACACCGGCAGGACCGTGCTCGACGCGTCGTTCCGCGACGACCTGACCGGTGTGCTGGACGACGCCACGTGGATCGGCGCGAGCGCGGGCACGTTCGCCTCGCCCGTGCTGACCTGGTCCGGACAGCTCGCGGTGGGCGGGACGGCGACCGTCACGTACACGGTGAAGGTGACCGGCGCCGGCGACAAGCGGCTCAAGAACGTCGTGACGTCCGAGACGCCGGGCAACAACTGCGCCGACGGCTGCACGACCGACACGCCGGTCGCCTCGCTGAAACTCGTGAAGAGGTCCGAGCCCGCCACGGCGAAACCCGGTGACACCGTCAAGTACGTGGTGACGATCTCCAACACCGGTCAGACGGTCCACAGTGGAATCTCCGTGGTGGACGACCTGACCGGGGTGCTGGACGACGCGACCTGGAACGGCGATCAGGTCCCCAGCGCGGGCACGCTGTCCTTCGCGGCGCCGAGGCTGACGTGGACAGGTGATCTCGCGGTCGGGGCGTCGGTGACGGTCACGTACTCGGTGAAGGTCACGGGAGCGGGGGACAAGCGGCTGAAGAACGTGGTGTCGTCGGAGACTCCGGGCACCGACTGCTCGGAGGGTTGCACGACCGACACCCCGGTGGCGGGCCTCGCGATCGAGAAGGAGGTCTCGCCGGACAAGCCCGTGCCGGGTGACGTCGTGACCTACACGGTGACCGTGAAGAACACCGGCCAGACGGCCCAGAAGGCGTCGTTCCGCGACGACCTGACCGGCGTGCTGGACGACGCGACCTGGAACGACGACGCGGCGGCGACGGTGGGCGAAGTCGCCTACACGGCTCCGGCGCTGACGTGGACCGGTGACCTGCCGATCGGCTCGCAGGCCGTCATCACGTACTCGGTGAAGGTGACCGGCGACGGTGACCACAGGCTCACCAACGTCGTCACCTCGGACACGCCCGGCGGCAACTGCCCGCCGGGGTCGACCGATCCGCAGTGCTCGACCTCGACCCCGTTGCCCGGCATGGAGGTCAGCAAGTCCGTCGACGTGAAGTCGGCCAAGCCGGGTGACACCGTGACGTACACCGTCAAGGTCGTGAACACCGGCCAGACCGACCTGCTCGGAGCCTCGTTCTCCGACGACCTGGGCAAGGTGCTGGACGACGCGACGTTCGGCACGTGGTCGGCGTCGGGCGGCACGGTGGCGGTCGCCGAGCCGACGCTGACGTGGACCGGCGATCTTCTGGTCGGCACCTCGGTGACCGTGACGTACACGGTCGTCGTGAAGAACCCGGTGACCGGCGACTTCAGCCTGGACAACGTCGTGACGACGAAGACACCGGGCGGCAAGTGCGTCGAGTGCACGACGGTGACGCCGATCGCCGGTCTGAAGCTGGTGAAGAAGTCCGAGCCGGAGTCCGCCAAGCCGGGTGACACCGTCCGGTACACCGTGATGGTCACCAACACCGGCAAGACGGTCCACAGTGGAATCTCGGTCACCGACGACCTGTCCGGTGTGCTGGACGACGCCACCTGGATCGGCACGGACGCGGGCACGTTCACCTCGCCCGTGCTGACGTGGACGGGTGACCTCGCGGTCGGCGCGTCGGTGACGATCACGTACTCGGTGAAGGTGACCGGCGACGGCGACAAGCGGCTCAAGAACGCCGTGACGTCGGACGTGCCGGAGACCGACTGCTCGGACGGCTGCACCACGGACACCCCGGTCGCCGGCTTCCAGATCGTGAAGAAGGCGGACCGGACCGAGGCGAAGCCCGGCGAGAAGGTCACGTACACGATCGTCGTCAAGAACACCGGCGCCACGGTGCTGCAGGACGCCGCGTTCGTCGACGACATGACCGAGGTGCTCGACGACGCCACGTACAACGGCGACGCGGCTTCAACCTCGGGCTTCGCGACCTATGCCGAGCCGAAGCTGACGTGGAAGGGCACGCTCGGGCAGGGCGCCGAGGCGACGGTCCGGTACTCCGTGACGGTCACGAGCAAGGGCGACCTGCGGCTGAAGAACGTCGTCACGTCCGACACCCCGGGCTCGAACTGCCGCGACGGCTGCGCGGTCGAGGTCCTCGTGCCGCGACTGGAGATCGTGAAGAAGGTGGACGTGGCGTCGGCCAAGCCCGGCGACCTCGTCACCTACACCGTGACGGTCACGAACACGGGCCAGACCGCGTTGCCGGCGGCGAGCTTCGTCGACGACCTGAGCGGCGTGCTCGACGACGCGTCCTTCGTGGACACGAGCGCCGGCGCGTTCACCGCGCCGAAGCTCACGTGGACCGGCGAACTCGCCGTCGGGGCCACGAAGTCCGTCACGTACCGGGTGCGGGTGAACGACCCGCCGACCGGTGACTTCCGCCTCCGCAACGTGGTCACGTCCGACACGCCGTCGAACTGCCCCGGCGAGCAGTGCGGCACCGAGACCCCGGTGTCGGGCCTCGAGATCGTCAAGAAGGCGGACCGGACCGAGGCGAAACCGGGCGACCGGATCACCTACACCGTGACCGTCCGGAACACGGGCCGGACGCCGGTCGACGCGTCGTTCAGCGACTCGCTGGCCGACGTGCTGAAGCACGCGACCTGGGACGGCACCGACGCGGGCACCTTCGCGTCACCCGTGCTGACCTGGTCCGGCGAGCTGGCGGTCGGCGCCACGGCCACGGTCACGTACCGGGTGACCGCGACCGGGCCCGGCGAGCTGCGCAACGTCGTGACCTCGGACGTGCCGGGCTCGAACTGCAAGCCGGGCGGCTCCGACCCGAGGTGCTCGGCGACGGTGAAGGTGCGGCAGGACCCGCCGATCGCGTGGACCGGTTTCCCGGCGCTGCCCCTGGCGGCGTTCGGCCTGGTCCTGGTGCTCGCGGGCGTGCTGCTGAGGAGGAGGAACGCGTAGCCGTGGTGGCCCGGCGCTCGTCCGGGCCTAGTGCTCGACCGGCTCCTCGATCTTGTACGGCGGGGTGGACGTGCCACCGACCCGGTACCGGCCCCACGGGTCCTGGTCGGTGAGCGTCCCCTCCGCCTCGCCGGTGGGGGTGCGCAGCACCGCCTTGCGGGCGCCCCCTTCGACGCGGCTCGTGACGTCGTCGCTGGCCTTCACGCGCCCGTACCAGTGGTAGCGGCCGTCGATCGGCTGGAAGTAGCCCCGGAGGTCGACCTCGACCGGGACCTCGTCCTCGCCGAACACCAGGACCGCGGAGCCGCTGTAACCCTCTTCGTCGTGCTCGTGCTCGCTCATCAATCAACCAATCGCAGAGGGGTGAGGGGCTGTCCGGGGTCCGCCTGGATGCCCGCCGACCGCAGCAGCCCGTCGATGGCGTGCCAGATCAGCGTGGCGAGGTAGTCGCTGAGGTTCGCGCGGGACATGGTCTGGCGGTCGAGCCACCAGTCGCCCGCGTTCTGCACCATGCCGACGAGCGCGTGCGCCCAGGGCTCGGCACCGCCGGAGTCCATGTCGAACGAGCGCAGGTAGTCGCCGAGGATTCGGGCCAGGGTCGTCGCGATGAGGTTCTTGTCCTCCGCGACCAGGTCCTTCTCCACCGGCCGGTCGACGAACGAGCCCTTCACCACGAACTTGTAGAGGTTCGGGTTCTCCTCGATCACCGACAGGTAGGCGTCGACGATGCCCGCGATGCGGCCGCGGATCGGCCCGTCGGCGACCAGGGCCGGGCCCATGCGGTCCATCAGCAGTTCGGTGGCCTTCTGGCCCACTGCCAGGTAGAGGTCGGACTTGTCGGTGAAGTGCCGGTACAGCACCGGCTTGCTGACGCCGGCCTCGGCGGCCACGTCGTCCATGCCGACGTCCGGGCCCTTCCTCGCCACGGCGGCGATCGTGGCCTCCACGAACTCCGCCCTGCGCTGTTCGCGGTGACCCTTCCACCGCTCACGTCGCGCGTCCGGCCCCTTGACAGTACGTGCCATGTGACGCACGCTACCAGAAGTAACCGTTACCTCAAGTAACACTTACCGGGGAGGGCAACCGATGAGGGTCGCCGATCGGGAGAAGACCGCGGAGAGGCTGCTCAAGTCGTCCGCCGAGAAGTTCTACGACCCCGAGGTGGACATCGACTGGTCCGCACCTCTGGCCGAGGGCCTCTTCTACATCCCTGAACAGCGCATTTCGCTCTACGGCACGCCTCTCTACGACTCGCTCACGCAGGAGCAGCGCATCGAGCTGTCGAAGCACGAGCTGGCGTCCATCGCGTCCGTGGGCCTGTGGTTCGAGCTGCTGCTCATGCAGATGCTGGTCAAGATGGTCTACAACACCGACCCGACCTCGCGGCACGCCCAGTACGCGCTGACCGAGGTCGCCGACGAGTGCCGTCATTCGACGATGTTCGCGCGCCTGGTCGAGCGGATCGGCTGCCCGGCTTACGGGCCGACGAAGCACACGCACCGCATGGGCAAGCTGCTGCCGGTCATCGGCTACGGCCCCGCGATGTACGGCTCGATCCTGGTCGCCGAGGAGATCCTCGACCGGCTGCAGCGCGAGGCGATGACCGACGAGACCGTCCAGCCGATCGTGCGGATGGTGAACCGGATCCACGTGCTCGAGGAGGCCCGCCACGTGCGGTTCGCCCGCGAGGAGCTCCAGCGCGGCATGGCGGAGCTCAAGGGCTTCGAGAAGCCGTACCAGAAGTGGCTGATCGGGTACGTGTCGATGATGATCACGCGCGCGATCATCAACCCGCAGGTGTACGCGGCCGTCGGCCTGGACGTGCGCGAGGCGCACCGCCAGGCGCTCGGCAACCCGAAGTTCCAGGAGACCATCCGCTGGTCGGGGGAGCGGATCATGTCGTTCCTGGATGAGGCCGGACTCGTCGGAAAGCCGGGGATGCGCTCGTGGCGCCGCTCGTTCTTGATCGGCTGAACGTCGTCACGTCGGGGCCTTCGTCCGCCGACGTGACCGCCGTCCTGCTGCACGGCTGGACCATGGACCTCACGACGTGGGACCGCGTCGCCGCCGCACTGCCCGGCCGGGTCGTGCGCTACGACGTGCGCGGTCACGGGCTCTCGGCCGGTACCGGCACCGGCACCATCGCGGACCTCGCCGACGACCTGGCGGCCGTGCTGGACAGGCACGTCCCCACCGGGCGGATCGTGCTCGCCGGCCACTCGCTGGGCGGCATGACGATCATGGCGCTCGCCGAGCAGCGCCCCGAGCTGTTCGAGCGCGTCTCGGGCGTGGCGCTGATCGCCACGTCGTGCGGGAACCTGCCGCGGCAGAGCGCGGTCGAGCGGCTCGCGGGGAAGTGGCTGGTCAAGCGGCCCAAGGTCGGGTTCGGCCGGGTGCTCGCGCCGGGCCTGCGGGTGACGTTCGGGCGTCGTCCGCGCTGGACCGACGTGCGGGCCGCCGCGGCGATGGCCGGGAACACGTCCGGTGAGGCGTTCGTCGGGATCCGCGAGGAGCTGACGCTGCACCAGCGGCGCGAGGCGCTGGCCGTGCTGTCGGACGTCCCGACCGTCGTGATGGCGGGGTCGTGGGACGTGCTGACGCCCATGCGGCACTCGCGGGTGCTCGCCGAGGCGCTGCCGTCGGCGCGGTTCGTGATCTACCCGAAGACCGGGCACATGCTGCCGCTCGAACGTTCCGAGGACGTCGCCAGACGGATCGCCGCGCTGATGTGAGGAAGGGCCCGCACCTGGCGGGCCCTTTTCGCGTCGTCAGACTGGGCGAACGGCCCTCGCCTGCAGGCGAGGGCCGTTCTGCGTTCGCCACACATCAACTTTTGTGCGGCCTCCTGCGCCAACAGGAGGCCGCTGATCCCCGTGCTCGGCTGAGCCCTCAGCGTGCCTGGGGAAGCTGCGTCGCTGCAGTCGTTTTGGTGTCAAAACAAACTGCTAGCTTACGATAGTCCTGTTTCAGCGGCAGGTAAAACGGACGGTCCGAGTTCTGGACGCTTATGGACTCCGGGTCGCAGGTTGGAAGCGCTCCAAGTGCAATGGCGAGACCTGCGCTTATTGCGCTGCATGGATAGTCCTGGACGGTTCTGGATGTTTCTGTACGCACGTGATGGTGCCGTGTGTTTTGTGAATCGCTTCTATCGGTGTCAAGATCGTGTGTCATCAGGCAGGTCCTGAGCCGGATCGAAGCAGCGCCAACTGCGCCGATTCGGGCACCAGCGTTTCACCAGCCTCGGCTGAGCCCGGTAACCGTGACCCTTCATGCGGATAGGAAGCTCCTTTGGGAACCGCTCTTTCTTCGGTGTGCGCGCCGCGCACTTCTTGCCGTTCCGCCGTCCTGCTGCAGCTCCTGCAGGCGGCAATGGCGTACGTCTTCGTCGTGCTGTTGCTTTCGGAAGGTCACGAACCACAGGTGGTGGGGACGATGGCGGCAGTCCTGCTCGTACTGGTCTCCGTGGTGACCCGTCCCGCGCCGGGTCTTCGCGCGGTTCTCAGCCGGGCGCTGGAGGCGCGGTGAATCCGGATGATCTGAGAAGTCGATTCGTGCCGCTGGCGGCGGTAGTGGCCGCCGCCTACCGCGAGGCGGGCCAAGAAATTCCAGCTCAGATGAAATCGATGCTCGGACGCCGTGGTGCGTCCTGGCCTTGGTTCGCGGCGCAAATGTTCGATCTCGATATTTCCGCGGGAACCAGGAAGCGCCTGAAGGCGGCCTTTCAGCGGGAGGACCTGGTCGAGGAATCGGCTGGACACAGGCCGGCGCGCCCGACATCGGACGAGGAACTGCGTGCGGCGACACCTCTGGGGTTCAACGCCCTGTTGAGGCTGCTGCACCAGCGTTCAGGGGTCAGTCCCGCGGTCCTCGCGAAGCGCGCAGGGCTGGAACTGCCGCGCAGCCAGGCGTACGAGATGGTCAGGGACGGCCGCACCGGCCTGCCGACCAAGCTCGGACAGGTGCGGGCGTTCGCGACGGCCTGCGGCCTGTCCGTGCGCCAGGTCGACGCGCTCGTCAGGGTGTGGGCCGATCTGCGTGACACCTCGTCGACGGGACCGTCGTCGGTCCTCGAACGCGATCTGGCACGGTTCCTGGCGAACTACCGCAAGATCGTCGACAAGCACGACGCGATGGGCGTGGGTGCGATGAAGGTCGATGTCGTTCCGGCGGGTCAGGTCTCGCGAGGGCGGCTGCTCGTGAGTGAAGGCCAACGACGGCAGCGCCGCCGCCTGTAGAGGGCGCGTCCAGGGCTTCGTCGTCGGTCGGGGAAGCCCTGGACGCCACTCGGTCAGTGCTGGAGCGGGAAACCGCCACCGATGCCGCGCCACGCCAGGTTGGAGATCAGCGCGACCGCCTCCTCCTTCGGCACCCGGCGGTTGTCGGCGAGCCAGGACCGGGCGGTGACCTGCGACAGGCCGACGAGACCGACGGCCAGCAGGCGGGCGCGCTCCTCGTCGAGGCCGGCGTCCGCCGTGATGGTCTCGGTGATCGCGTCGACGGAGTCCGTCGTGGCGCGCTCGACCGCGGACTGCACCGACGGCTCCGAGCGCAGGTCCGACTCGAACACCATGCGGAACGCCTGGCCCTCGCCGTCCACGAAGTCGTAGAACGCGGCCACGGCGGCACGCACGCGCAGCTTGTTGTCACTCGTGGAGCCGATGGCGGTGCGCACGCGGCCGACCAGCTCGTCCACATGGGACTCGAGCAGTGCCATGTAGAGCTCGAGCTTGCCCGGGAAGTGTTGGTACAGCACAGGCTTGGACACGCCGGCACGTTCGGCGATCTCGTCCATCGCCGCGGCGTGGTAGCCGTTGGCGACGAACACGTCCTGCGCCGCTGCCAGCAGTTGCGCGCGGCGGGCGGTGCGCGGCAGTCGAACGCCCCTTCCTGCGGGTGCGCTCTGCGCCGTCTCCGTCATTGGTGCCTCCAGCACGAGTGATGCGCCGTCGGAGAGGGGTTGCCTGACCGGGGCTGAGCGCAACCTTACTCGCTGGTAGCCCACATGCGGGAACCATCTGGGCCCGATTTCCCGCATCCTGGTCCGGTGAGCACGTTCATCCCCGCCCCGCTGTCCACCGTCGCGCTGCCGCCGCTGGACACGTCCCAGACGCCGTGGCCCGGCGAGTTCCAGCAGGTCGACGGCCACGAGGTGCACATCAGGACCACCCCCGGCGACGGTCCTCCCGCCGTGTACGTGCACGGCCTCGGCGGGTCCGCGACGAACTGGACGGATCTCGCGGCCCAGCTGCGCGACCACGTCACCGGCCACTCGATCGACCTGCCGGGGTTCGGGCGGTCGGAGCCGATCCCGGGCTACGACTTCAGCCTGGCCACGCACGCGCGCACGGTGACCAAGTACCTGGAAACGCTCTCACAGCCCGTGCACCTGTTCGGCAACTCCATGGGCGGCGCCATCTCGGTCATCGTCGCCGCGAGCAGGCCGGACCTCGTGAAGACGCTCACACTGGTCTCCCCGGCCGTGCCGGACTTCCGGCCCCGCCTCGACCGCATGTCCGATCCGCGGATGGCCCTCGCCGTCCTGCCGGTCGTCGGCGCCAGGGTCCGCCGCGAGCTCGCGAAGCTCACGCCGCACCAGCGCACCAGGCAGATGCTGGAGCTGTGCTTCGCCGACCCGAGCGTCGTACCGGACAACCGCATCGAGGAGTCGATCGCGGAGAACGAGGAGCGCGCCCGGCAGAGGTGGGCGGGGCACGCCCTCAACCGCAGCACGGTCGGTCTCGTGCAGAGCTGGCTCACACCCGGCGCGAGGTCCCTGTGGCGGCTCCTGCCGCTGGTAGAGGCGCCGACGCTGGTGCTGTGGGGCGAGAACGACAGGCTCGTCAGCGTCCGGAAGGGCCCGCGGACGGCGCGGGCGCTGCCGAAGGGGCGACTGCTGGTGCTCCCGAAGACCGGCCACGTCGCCCAGATGGAGCGGCCCGCCACCGTGGCGAGGGCCGTGCTGGGCATGTGGGAGGCCGTCGACCAGAACGCATGGTGACGAACGACGGCCATACGGGGGATGTGGGACCCTGGACCACGTGAATCGCGCCCCCGAGCGAGGACGCTCTGCTCCGCCCGCTGACCGCTACCGCCGCGGCGAGCGCCGGACCAGCGCGGAACCGCTCGCGGCCTCCTGGGAACCGGACGCCACGCAGGCGATGCGGCGGCCCCGCAAGGCCCGCGGCGTGAAGAGGCTCGTCGCCAACTACGGGTGGCGGATCTACGCGATCCCCGTCCTGCTCGTGCTGACGGCTCTGGTGGTGCTCGACACGGTCCAGCCGAAGGCGCCCGCGACCGGGAGCGACGGCACCAGCACGAACGCCGCCGAGACGCCCGTGAGCACGCCCGAGGTTCCCCCGTCGGAGCTGCCGGGCCGCAAGCCCGACCTGAAGATCCCGACCGCCGAGCTGCCCGCCGGTCCGGACTTCTCGCAGGACGGCGTCGGCACGTTCAAGGTCGTCGCGGGCAGCGGCCCCCGCGTCGGCGAGGGCGGCGCGCCGAAGTTCCGCAGGTACGCGATCGCGATCGAGGACGGCGTCAAG
Source organism: Lentzea sp. HUAS12 (assembly GCF_024125735.1). Classification (NCBI taxonomy): domain Bacteria; kingdom Bacillati; phylum Actinomycetota; class Actinomycetes; order Pseudonocardiales; family Pseudonocardiaceae; genus Lentzea; species Lentzea sp. HUAS12. The sequence goes on along the minus strand of NZ_CP099738.1, from coordinate 5,994,796 downwards.
CCGGCCGACTACAACGACGACGCGGCCGCGTTCGCCCGCACGGTCGAGGGGATCCTCTCCGACCCGCGCAGCTGGATCGGCACCAAGCAGGTCGCGCTGCAGCGCGTCGAGGCGAACCAGAACCCGGACTTCGTCGTGGCGCTGACCACGACGAAGACGACGCACACGCTCTGCGGCAAGGAGATCCCGTTCGAGACCTCCTGCTTCAACCCCGGCCAGAAGCGCGTGATCATCAACGTCGCGCGCTGGGTCCGCGGTGCCATGGTCTACGGCTCCGACCTGGCCGGATACCGCACGTACGTGATCAACCACGAGGTCGGGCACGCCCTGGGCAGCGGCCACGCGGCGTGCGCCGAGAACGACGCGCCGGCCCCCGTGATGATGCAGCAGACGTTCGGCGTCTCGAACGACTTCGTCTCGCAGCTCAACGCGGGCCAGGACGTCGTGCCGGCCGACGGCAAGGTGTGCAAGCCGAACGCGTTTCCCGCTGGGTGAGACGGCTTTCCAACGGGGAAGAGCCGAGGCAGGGTAGACGTTGTCTCGGACACGGAGACATTCGTCGAGGAGGACCAGCATGGCGCTTCCGCCGCTCGTTGAGCCAGCCGCGGAGCTGACCAAGGAAGAAGTCGCGCGCTACAGCCGGCACCTGATCATCCCGGACGTCGGGGTGGACGGGCAGAAGCGCCTGAAGAACGCGAAGGTGCTCGTCGTCGGCGCGGGCGGCCTCGGCAGCCCGGCGCTGCTGTACCTGGCCGCGGCCGGGGTCGGCACGCTCGGCGTCGTCGACTTCGACGTCGTGGACGAGTCGAACCTGCAGCGCCAGGTGATCCACGGCCAGTCCGACGTCGGCCGCCCCAAGGCGGAGTCGGCGCGCGACTCGGTCGCCGAGATCAACCCGTTCGTCAAGGTGGTCCTGCACCAGACGCACCTCAACTCCGAGAACGCGCTGGAGATCTTCCGCGACTACGACCTGATCCTCGACGGCACCGACAACTTCGCCACCAGGTACCTGGTGAACGACGCCGCGGTGCTGCTGGGCAAGCCGTACGTGTGGGGTTCGATCTTCCGGTTCGAGGGCCAGGTCAGCGTCTTCTGGGAGGACGCCCCGAACGGCCAGGGCCTCAACTACCGCGACCTCTACCCGGAGCCGCCGCCTCCTGGCATGGTCCCCTCCTGCGCCGAGGGCGGCGTGCTGGGCGTGCTGTGCGCGTCCATCGGCTCGATCATGGTGACCGAGGCGATCAAGCTGCTCACGGGCATCGGCGACCCGCTGCTGGGCCGCCTGATGGTCTACGACGCGCTCGAGATGTCGTACCGGACCATCAAGATCCGCAAGGACCCGGAGTCACCGAAGATCACCGAGCTGATCGACTACGAGGCGTTCTGCGGAGTCGTGTCCACGGACGCGCAGCAGGCCGCCGCGGGCAACACGATCACGCCGCTCGAGCTCAAGCACAAGCAGGAGTCCGGTGAGGACTTCCTGCTGGTGGACGTGCGCGAGCCGCACGAGTACGAGATCGTCAAGATCCCGGGCTCGGTGCTGATCCCGAAGGACAGGATCCTCTCGGGCGAGGCGTTCTCGGAGCTGCCGCAGGACAAGCCGCTGGTGCTGCACTGCAAGTCCGGTGCCCGGTCCGCCGAGGCCCTCGCCGCGCTGCACAAGGCGGGGTTCAAGGACGCGGTGCACGTCGGTGGCGGTGTGCTGGCGTGGGCCCGCGAGGTCGACCCGAGCCTGCCCACTTACTGACGCGAGTTCGTGCCGGTCGTCCGGTCAACCGTTCTCGTCGAATTCGGCGTAGCCCAATTCGACGAGAACGATTCGGCCGGACGACCGGCTTCTCGACGAACTCGCCGCCACCTGCGGAGCAGTGGCCGTCGAACACTGGTGCATTCGGGTGCTTCGGTGCCCGAATGCACGTACCAGCTGATGCGCTGTTCGGGTGGCGGCGCGAATCACGGCGTGTCGTGATCCACCACCCGGACGGTCTAAGCAGGTAGCGTGCCCGACCGTGACCCGGTCCCCCGAACCGCCCCCTGCGCACGTGCGTGCGGCGTTCGGGGCACGTGACGCCGAACCCGAACTCATCGACGGCGGTCCCGCCTGGCGCTGCGGCGACGCCACGATCAGGCCCGCGCCCAAGCCCGCCGAGGCCACCTGGATCGCCAAGACCCTCGACGGCCTCGACGTGCACCACCTGCGCATCGGCCGTCCGCTCAGATCGACCGACGGCCGGTACGTCGTCGGCGGCTGGTCCGCCACCAAGTTCCTCGCCGGCCGGGCCGAGTCGCGTCACGACGAGGTCATCGCCGTCGCGCAGCGCCTGCACCAGGCCACGGCCGAGCTGCCCAAACCCCGGTTCCTCGACGCCCGCACGGACGTGTTCGCCGTCGCGGACCGCAAGGCGTGGGGCGAGGAGGACGTGCCGCTCGAAGCCGACCTCGGCGGGCGGACGTTCGACGCGCTGAAGGAACTGCGCAAGCCGATCAACCTCAGACCGCAGGTCGTGCACGGGGACCTGTTCGGCAACGTGCTGTTCGCGGGCAACGCGCCGCCGGCCGTCATCGACTTCACCGCGTACTGGCGCCCCGCCGAGTGGGCCGCGGCCGTGATCGCGGTGGACGCCGTCGCGTGGGGCGGCGCGGACTCCGGCCTGTTCCACCGGTGGAGCCACCAGGCCGAATGGGAGCAGGCGCTGCTGCGCGCGACGCTGTTCCGCCTGGCCGTGCACGCGTTGCACCCGCTGTCGACACCGCAGTCCTTCGCGGGTCTGGAGCGGGCGGCTCACCACGTCACGACCCTGCTCTGAGCGGGCCAATTAGCAGGTACGAAACATTGCGGAGCATCGGGTTAACGCGCGGTTCCTAGCGTCAGCGGCGTGACCCATTGCCCCTACTGCGCGCTGCAGTGCTCCATGAGCGTCATCGACGGCCAGGTGACTCCTGGTCCCGGTGGGCTGTGCCAGAAGGGCTGGACGGCGGGCGAGCTGCTGCGCCATCCCGGCCGGCTCACCACGCCGTTGCTGCACGGCCGGCCCGTGTCGTGGGACGAGGCGCTGGACTTCGTGGCGTCGCGGATCGCCTCCTTCGAGCCCGACGAGGTCGCCGTGTTCGGCGGCGGCGGGCTGACGAACGAAAAGGCCTACGCGCTCGGGAAGTTCGCCCGCGTGGCGCTGAAGACCTCGCAGATCGACTACAACGGCCGGTTCTGCATGTCGTCCGCCGCGGCCGCGGGCAACAAGGCGTTCGGGCTGGACCGCGGCCTGCCGTTCCCGTTGACGGACCTGCGTTCCGCCGACACCGTGCTGCTGGCGGGCTCCAACCCGGCCGAGACGATGCCGCCTTTCCTGCGGCACCTGGAAGGCGCGCGGCTGGTCGTCATCGACCCGCGCCGCACGCCCACCGCCGAACGCGCGACGCTGCACCTGCAGCCCGCACCGGGCACGGACCTGGCGCTGGCACTGGGGTTGTTGCACACGGCGGTCATTGAGGGCGTGATCGACAAGGAGTACATCACCTCGCGCACCACGGGTTTCGACGACGCGTGGCGGATCGCGGCGCAGTGGTGGCCCGAGCGGACCGAGCGCGTGACCGGTGTCTCCGCCGCCGACCAGCGCGCCGCCGTGCACATGCTGGCCGGGCGGTCGTACGTGCTGACCGGGCGCGGCACCGAGCAGCACGCGTCCGGCACCGACACCGTCTCGGCGTGGATCAACCTGGCGCTGGCGCTGGGACTTCCCGGCCGCGTGGGCTCCGGGTACGGCTGCCTGACCGGGCAGGGCAACGGCCAGGGCGGCCGCGAGCACGGGCAGAAGGCCGACCAGCTCCCCGGTTACCGCAAGATCGACGATCCCGTGGCACGCAGGCACGTCATGGACGTGTGGGGTGTGTCGTGGCTGCCCGGACCGGGCCGCAGCGCCTACGAACTGCTCGTCGCCGAGGACGTCAAGGCGATGCTGGTGTTCGGCAGCAACCCGGTGGTGTCGGCGCCGCGCGCGTCCGGTGTGGCCGACCGGTTGCGGTCACTGGACCTGCTGGTGGTGGCGGACTTCGTGATGTCGGAGACCGCCGCGATGGCCGACGTCGTGTTCCCGGTCACGCAGTGGGCCGAGGAGGACGGCACGATGACCAACCTCGAAGGCCGGATCATCAGGCGCCGCAAGGCACTCGACCCACCGCCCGGAGTGCGCAGCGACCTGGAGTTGCTGCAGGGCCTGGCTTCCCGGCTCGGCGTGCCGAACGGGTTCCCGGCGGAACCGGCCGAGGTCTTCGAGGAGCTGCGCCGCGCGTCCGCCGGCGGGCTCTCCGACTACTCCGGCATCACCTACGAGCGGCTCGACTCCGAGCAACTGCACTGGCCGGTGCCCTCGGTGGAACATCCAGGCACACCAAGGCTCTTCCTCGACCGGTTCGCGCACGCCGACGGCCTCGCGCGGTTCGTCCCGGTCGACCACCGCGGCCCCGCAGAACCGCCCGACGGCGAGTTCCCGTTGCAGGCCACCACGGGACGCGTGTTGCAGCACTACCAGTCGGGCGCGCAGACGCGGCGCATCGGCGAACTGCTGGCCGCCGTGCCCGAGATGTACGTGGAGGTGCACCCGGACACGGCGTCCCGGGCGGGACTGGCCGCCGGCGAGTCCGCGCACGTCGTGTCCCGGCGGGGAACCGTGACCGCGGTCGTGCGGTGCGTGCCGAGCATGCGCCCCGACGCGGTGTTCCTGCCGTTCCACTTCCCCGGTGACGGCCGGGCGAACCTGCTCACCAACCCCGCGCTCGATCCCACGAGCCGGATGCCCGAGTTCAAGGTCTGCGCTGTGCGATTGGAGCCGGCATGAGGCGAGTGGTGGTCGTCGGGTACGGCATGGCGGGGGCACGACTGGCGGACGAGCTGCGCCGCCGCGATCCGGACGTGTCGGTGACGGTGGTGGGCGCCGAGCCGCACGCCGCGTACAACCGGGTGCTGCTGTCGACGGTGGTGGCGGGCACGATGACGCCGGAGTCGACGCGGCTGCACGACGAGCGGTGGGCGGCGGAGCACGACGTCGACCTGCGGGTGGGCTGCGAGGTGCTGGAGATCGACCGCGCCGCGCGGACCGTGGAACTCGATTCCGGTGAACTCGTTCCCTACGACGCCCTCGTCCTCGCCACCGGCAGCACCCCGTGGGTCCCGCCCGCAGAAGGCCTGGTCGAGGACGGTGGACTCGCCCCCGGCGTCGTCGCGTTCCGCACGCTCGACGACTGCGCCGAGATCGAGGCCAAGGCCCACCGGGGCGCTCCCGTGGTCGTCCTCGGCGGCGGCCTGCTCGGCATCGAGGCCGCCCGCGGCCTGGCCGGCCGGGGCTGCCTCGTCACGGTCGTCCACCCCGTCGGCCACCTCATGGAACGCCAGCTCGACCCCGGTGCGGGCCACGTCCTCGCCCGCACGCTGGGCGGCCTCGGCATCGAGTTCCGGCTCAACTCCACGGCCGCCAAGTACCTCCCCGGCGACGGCCTGGTCCTCGACGACGGCACCCACCTCCCCGCCGAACTGGTCGTGGTCTCCGCCGGTGTGCGCGCCGAGACGTCGTTGGCGCGCAAGGCGGGCCTGACCGTCGACCGCGGCATCGTCGTGGACGACGCGTTGCGCACCAGCGACCCGCGCGTCCACGCGATCGGCGACTGCGCCCAGCACCCCGGAACGGTGTCGGGCCTGGTGCAACCCGCCTGGGACCAGGCCGCCGTGCTCGCGGACCGCCTGACCGGCGCGAACCCCGCCGCGCGGTACCGGGGGACGTCCGTCGTCACGCGGTTGAAGGCGCGGGACGTGGACCTGGCGGCGCTGGGGGACGTGCACACCGGCGTCGACTGCCCCGACTCCGAGGTCCTGTGCTTCCAGGAACCCTCGCGCGGCCGGTACGCCAAGCTCGTGCTGCGCGACGACCGGGTCGCGGGGGCGATCGTGCTCGGCGCTCCCGACGCGGCGGCCACGATCACGCAGCTCTACGACCGCGGCATCCCCGCGCCGACCGACCGGCTCGCGCTGCTGCTCGGACGGGCGCTGCCGGCGGAGGCCGCGTCCCCCGCCGACCTGCCGTCCAGCGCGGTGATCTGCCGCTGCAACACCGTCTCCAAAGGACAGATCGTGTCGGCCTGGCGGGCGGGTGCGGAGTCGTTGCCGCAGCTCGCGGAGGCCACGCGGGCGACGACCGGGTGCGGCGGCTGCAAGGACGCGGTGTGCGGGCTGCTCGACTGGCTCGGCGCCTCACAGCCCGCCCCGGCGTGATGTGCGGCTTAGTTGCCTCCGCCGTCACGCGCCAGAACGCCCTGGTAATGCGCGGTTCCTAGGTTCTGCGGCAGTCGCCGAACCCTTGTGGAGGACGTTCATGAGCTGGATCGACCACTGGGAACCGGAGAAGCCCGAGTTCTGGGAGTCGACGGGCAAGCGGATCGCCCGCAAGAACCTCGCGCTCAGCATCTTCGCGGAGAACCTCGGGTTCAGCGTGTGGGTGCTGATGAGCATCGTGGTGGTGAGCCTGAACTCCGTCGGGTTCGCCTTCAGCGTCGGCCAGCAGTTCTGGCTGCTGATCGTGCCGAACCTGGTCGGCGCCGTGCTGCGGGTGCCGTACACGTTCGCCGTGCCGCGCTTCGGCGGGCGGTTGTGGACGACGATCAGCGCCGGGTTGCTGCTGATCCCGTGCGCGATGCTCGCCTACGCCGTCTCCACCCCGGGCACGCCGTTCTGGTTCTTCCTGCTCACGTCGGCCGCGATGGGCCTCGGCGGCGGGAACTTCTCGTCCTCGATGGCGAACATCTCGTTCTTCTACCCGGAGGGCAAGAAGGGCCTGGCGCTCGGCATGAACGCGGCCGGCGGCAACCTCGGCGTCGCGGTCACGCAGCTCATCGTGCCGTTCGTGATCACCCTCGGCACCGGGATCAACCTGGCCTACGCGGCGCTGATCTGGATGCCGTTCATCGTGCTCGCGACCGCGCTCGCGTGGTTCTTCATGGACAGCCTCACGCAGGCCAAGCCCGACGGGCAGTCGTACAAGCTGGCGCTGTCGAACCAGCACACGTGGGTGATGTCGTTCCTGTACATCGGCACGTTCGGGTCGTTCATCGGGTACTCGTTCGCGTTCCCGTCACTGATCAAACTGAGCTTCGTCGACTACAAGGGCTGGGTGGCGCTCGCGTTCCTCGGCGCGCTGATCGGGTCGATCGCCCGCCCGTTCGGCGGCTGGCTGGCCGACCGCGTCGGCGGTGCGAAGGTGACGCTCTGGACGTTCCTAGGGCTCGCCGCCGGCACTCTCGGCGTGATCGTCAGCGTGGACACGCGGAACTTCGCGCTGTTCTTCGGTTCGTTCATCGCGCTGTTCGTGCTGGCGGGCGTGGGCAACGGCTCCACGTACCGGATGATCCCGGCGATCTTCCGCACCCAGTCCGAGGACGACAAGTCCGCCAAGCGCCAGGCCGCCGCCGTGGTCGGCATCGCGGGTGCGATCGGCGCGGCCGGGGGCGTGCTGGTGAACCTCGTCTTCAAGTTCTCGCTGGAGGGCTCGAAGACCCTGACACCCGCGCTGACCGCCATCCTCGTGTTCTACGCGCTCTGCCTCGGTACGACCTGGTGGTTCTACCTGAGGCGCACCGTGTTCGCCGCTCGTCCATCGCTCGCCTACGCAGGCGTTTAACACCGCGGACACGCGGCTGACCCAGGCACGACACACCGCCCGGTGACGATGCCGGGCGGAAGGAGGGGTTCCGATGACTCGAACGCTCGTCGTGATCGGCTACGGCATGGTCGGCCACCGGCTCACCGACCTCCTGCGCGACTCCGGGTGGCGGATCGTGGTGTTCGGCGAGGAATCCCGCCCCGCCTACGACCGCGTCGCACTCTCGTCCTATGTGGACAGTTGGAGTTCCGCCGACCTCGAACTGCCCGCCCTGACCGGATGTGAGCTCCGCCTCGGCGAGAAGGTCGTGTCCGTGGACCGCGACCGCCGGGTCGTGGTCGGTGCCTCCGGCATCGAGGTGACGTACGACGCCCTGGTGCTGGCCACCGGATCGGTGCCGTTCGTACCCCCGGTCCCCGGCCGCGACCTGCCCGGCTGCCACGTCTACCGGACCATCGACGACCTCGACGAGATCCGGGCGACGGTCGAGTCGGCCTCACGTCCCGGCCGGAAGTCCGGCATGGTGCTCGGCGGTGGCCTGCTGGGGCTGGAGGCGGCCAACGCGTTGCGCGGCATGGGGGTCTCGCCGCACGTCGTCGAACTCGCGCCGCGGCTGATGCCGATCCAGGTGGACGAGGGCGGCGCCGGGTTGCTGAAGCGGCTGGTCGAGAAGCTCGACCTGACCGTGCACACCGGCACCTCCGCCTCCTCGATCGAACGCGACGGGTCGCGGTTGATCGCGAAGCTGGCGTCCGGTCTCGAACTGGACCTCGACGTGGTGGTGTTCAGCGCCGGCATCCGGCCTCGCACCGACCTGGACCTCGGGCTCCCGCTCGGGCCACGCGGTGGGTACCTGGTCGACGAGGCCTGCCGGACGTCCGATCCGCACGTGTTCGCGATCGGCGAGTGCGCCGCGGTCGACGGCGTGACGTACGGACTCGTCGCTCCCGGCTACTCGATGGCCGAGGTGGTCGCGGACCAGCTCGCCGGTGGTGCGCGGGTGTTCCCGGGCGCCGACGTGTCGACCAAGCTGAAGCTGCTCGGGGTGGACGTGGCGTCGTTCGGCGACGCGCACGCCACCACCGAAGGCGCTTTGGAAGTGGTCGTGAACAACGCCGTCGCGGGCACCTACAGCAAGCTCGTGGTGTCGGACGACGCCCGGATCCTGCTGGGCGGCGTGCTCGTCGGCGACGCTTCCTCGTACCTGTCGCTGCGGCCGTTGGTGGGCAAGGAGGTTCCCGCCGCCCTGCTGCAACCCGGCGGTGCCGTGGACGTGGAAATGCCCGCTGACGCGCAGGTCTGCTCGTGTCTCGCGGTGACCAAGCAGACGATCACGGACGCGATCGTGTCCGGCGTGGCCTGCGACGTGGCCGAGCTGAAGGCGTGCACCAAGGCCGGCACGGGCTGCGGCTCGTGCGTGCCGATGCTGAAGAAGCTGCTGACGGAGTGCGGTGTCGAGCAGTCCAAGGCGTTGTGCGAGCACTTCACGCACTCCCGCGCGGAGCTGTTCGAGATCGTCCGGGCGACCCGAATCACGACGTTCTCCGCGCTCGTGGAGAAGCACGGCACCGGACGTGGCTGCGACATCTGCAAGCCCGCGGTGGCCTCGATCCTGGCGTCGCTCGGCAACGGGCACATCCTCGGCTCGGAGCAGGTGTCGTTGCAGGACACCAACGACAGGTTCCTCGCGAACCTGCAGCGCAACGGCACGTACTCGGTCGTGCCGCGCATCCCCGGTGGCGAGATCACGCCGGAGAAGCTGATCGTCATCGGTGAGGTCGCCCGCGACTACGGGCTCTACACCAAGATCACCGGTGGCCAGCGCATCGACCTGTTCGGCGCGACCGTCGACCAGCTGCCCGAGATCTGGCGCCGGCTCGTCGATGCCGGGTTCGAGTCCGGGCACGCGTACGGCAAGTCGTTGCGCACGGTGAAGTCCTGCGTCGGCACGACCTGGTGCCGTTACGGCGTGCAGGACTCCGTCGGCCTGGCGATCGAGCTGGAACTGCGCTACCGGGGTCTGCGGTCGCCGCACAAGCTCAAGTCGGCGGTGTCCGGTTGTGCGCGCGAGTGCGCCGAGGCGCGCAGCAAGGACTTCGGCATCATCGCCACCGAGAACGGCTGGAACCTGTACGTGGCCGGCAACGGCGGCTTCACCCCGCGCCACGCCGACCTGCTGGTGTCCGATGTGGACACCGAGCAGCTGATCCGGGTGATCGACCGGTTCCTGATGTTCTACATCCGCACGGCGGACCGCCTGCAGCGCACCGCGGCGTGGCTGGAGGGGCTCGACGGCGGGCTCGACCACCTGCGCGAGGTCGTCGTGGACGACAAGCTCGGCATCTGCGCCGACCTGGAGGCCGCGATGGAGTCGCACGTCGCCGACTACGCCGACGAGTGGCGCGGTGTGCTGGAGGATCCGGAGAAGCTGGCGCGGTTCACGTCGTTCGTGAACGCGCCCGGCACCCCCGACCCCACGATCTCGTTCCGCGCTGAACGCGGTCAGCGCGTCCCCGTCTCCCTGGGCATCCCGGAGGTCGTCAGGTGATCGTCTGTGACTTCGACGTGTTGAGGCCGGACCAGGGCGTCGCGGCGTTGCTGCCCGACGGCTCGCAGGTGGCGGTGTTCCTGACCGCCGACGGCTCGGTGCACGCGCTGGACAACATCGACCCGTTCAGCGGGGCGGCCGTGCTGTCGCGCGGCATAGTGGGCGACCGCGGCGGCGTTCCCGTGGTGGTGTCACCGGTCTACAAGCAGGCGTTCGAGCTGGCGACCGGCAAGTGCCTGGACCAGCCGGACGTCTCCGTCACCGTGCACGGCGTGCGCGTGCGCGACGGTGTCGTGGAGCTGACGTGACGGGCCCGCTGGCGGGCTTCACCATCGGCGTCACCGCGGCCCGCCGCGCGGACGAGCTCATCGCGTTGCTGGAACGCAAGGGCGCCGCCGTCCTGCACGGCCCGGCCCTGCGGATCGTGCCGCTGCCCGACGACGCCACCCTGCACGCGGCGACGCTGGAACTCGTGTCGTCCCCGGTCGACGTGGTCGTCGCCACGACCGCGATCGGCTTCCGCGGCTGGTTCGAGGCGGCCGAGGGGTGGGGACTCGCCTCGCGGCTGCACCGCGCGCTGGAAGGGGCGGTGGTGCTGCCGCGCGGCCCCAAGGCGAAGGGCGCGGTGCGGGCGGCCGGCCTGACCGAGACCTGGTCGCCCTCGTCGGAGTCGAACGCCGAGCTGTTGCAGTACCTGCTGCGGATGGGCGTGTCCGGCAAGCGCGTCGCCGTTCAGCTGCACGGCGAACCGCTGCCGGACTTCGTGAACACCCTCGCCGCCGCCGGAGCCGATGTCGTCGAGATCCCCGTCTACCGGTGGGAGCCGCCCGCCGATCTCGGCCCGTTGCAGCGGTTGATCGACGCCGTGGTGGCCGGGCAGGTGGATGCCCTGACGTTCACCTCGGCACCGGCGGCTGCCTCCGTGCTGCGGACCGCGCCGGACTTCGGTGCTCTGGTTTCGTGTTTGCGACGCGATGTCCTGGTCGTCGGGGTCGGAGCGATCACCGCCGGGCCGCTGGTGGCCGCCGGTATCCCCGTGGTGCAGCCCGCCCGGTCCCGGATCGGGTCGATGGTGCGGGAGTTGGCCCTGGAGCTGCCTTCCCGTGCGCTGCGGTTGCGGATCGCCTCGCGGGACATGGAGATGCGGGCTCAGGCCGTGTTGGTCGACGGCGAGCTCCGTCCGGTGGCCCCGGCTCCCATGGCCGTGTTGCGCACGCTGGTGGCCGCTCGTGGCCGGGTGGTGTCGCGGCAGGACCTGTTGGCCGCCTTGCCGTCCGGCGGGGAGGAGCACGCCGTCGAGACCGCTGTCGGACGGCTGCGGACCGCCTTGGGGTCGCCGCAGATGGTGTGCACCGTGGTGAAGCGCGGGTACCGGCTGGCGATGGAGCCCGCATGAAACTGGTGCTGGCGTTCCACGGGACGCGCGATCCCCGTGGGCTCGAGGTGTGTTCCGCGATCGCGTCCATGGTCGCTGCCTCGGTCGACGTGCCTGTTGCCTTGGCCTACGCCGACGTGGTGCAACCGGACGTGCGGTCCGTTGTGGACGGACCTTGTGTGGTGGTGCCGGTGTTCCTCGCCGCCGGCTATCACGTTCGAGTGGACATTCCCGCGCAGATCGGCGATCGCGCCGGAGTGGTGCTGACGCCGCCCTTGGGGCTGGACGCGGTACCGGCCGTGCTCGACCGGCTGCGCGAGGCAGGTGTCCGCCGCGGTGACGCAGTAGTGCTTGCCGCGGCGGGATCCTCTGACGCGCGGGCGTTGGCGACCGTGCGGAGGGCGGCGGCTCTGGTGGGAGCCGAGGCCGTCGGGTACGTGACCACCGCGACGCCCCGCGTGGCCGATGTCGTGGGTGCCGTGCGGGGGCGTCGGGTGGCCGTGGCCTCGTGGCTCCTGGCACCGGGGGCATTCCACGGGGTGCTGGCCGGGTGCGGTGCGGACGTCGTGTCCGAACCGGTCGGGGCGCATCCTCTGGTGGTCGAGGCTTTGTTGCGCAGGTACTACGAGGCTCTTCGGGTGTTGCACCGGTCAGCTTGAGCCCCGGTGGTCGAGTTTCGCTCGCGGATCGTGCCGGTTTTGGCGGGGTTGGTCGCGTTTGTGGGTTCGGGTCGCGTTGCGCGGGTCTTGACGAGTTCGGGGTGTGATCGGGGCCAATGCGGGTGTGCACCGGCTCCCATCGCGTCATAGTTCGGACGGCTCGCTGCGCATCGCCACGCCAGGCTGCGTTGGGTGGGCGAGTGCGGTTGGCACCGCACCCCTGCGTTCCCCGGCGTCACCAGAGGCCCGGCGGCTCGGCCGGCGCTTCCTTGCGGGCGTCCTCCCAGCGGTAGTCCCGCAGGTTCACCTTGCCGTCGAGGTTGGGCACGCCCTCCTCGTGCAGCATCTGGAGCTGGGTGTCGCGCAGGTGCGGCGCGCAGGTGCCGTCGGCCTTCAGGACTCGTTGCCACGGCAGGTCGTGGCCGTCCTCGTTGAGGATGCGGCCCACCAGACGTGGTGACGGGGCCTTGGCGAGGTCCGCGATGTCGCCGTAGGTGGCGACTCGTCCGCGGGGGATGGCCTTGATGAGTTCGCGGACTCGCTCGTGGATCTCCTCGTCCATCCCGCGAGTCTAGCCAGACGGTGTTCGGCCGCGGGGGCGTAGCGGTCGCCGCATCGGCCGTGTGGGCGCCGGTCTCCGTCGGGGCGGGCGTCTCGTCGACGATCGTGACCGTGAAGTGCTGCAGGTGGTCGTCGGCGACGTGGATCTGGCCGGGGCTCCGCCGCGCAGCCAGCGGAGCAGCAGCACGAGCCATCGTCGGGGCATGGGTTCCATTCCATTCGCGAGAGCTCGGACTCCTGCGGGACAAGAACTTCGTGAGTCGGCGAAAGAGTCGTCACGAGGTGGGGCCGGTTGGGGACGGACCACCCTAGGTTCCGTTTGGGGCGAGACGACAGTGCCTGAACGGGTGGTTCGGCGTCACTCCGATGGTGGCTGAGCGGTCGGACTCCGGGGACTTCGCTCACGAGGCGGTCGTGAGCGTGTTCTTGTACGCTGACATTGGTCGTAAGGACTGAAACCACGCGGTAGTGTCGGAGGATCACACGGTTGGCGCAATGGGCGTCGACCGCCGGTAGGTAAACTCCCGGACACTCTCCAACCCATACAGGGCAACGGGAATGACGAAACCGAGCCGAAGACCCGATGCCGCTCCACCCGCGGACACCGCCGCCGCCGCCCGCGCGCGAGAAGCCTTGTCGCGCAAGTGGAGCTACCTGCTCAGCAGCGTAGTTGTGGTCGCGCTGAGCAGGGAGGAGCTGGACGCCGAACTGGGCGCCCAGCTCGACGCGTTGTGCGCGGCGCTGCACCGCGCGCCGTTCGACCCTGCGCCTTTCGAGGCGGTGGGTGAACGGCTCGTCGCTCTGGGTCACGTGAACGAGCCCGGTCTCAGACGCACGGTCGACGTGCTCGGAAAGGGCTTGCTCGCGCTGGCGGAGTTCCGCTCGCACGACCAGCACACGGTCCACGTCGTCGGCGGCATCGGAGCCCTGGCGTGCGGTTTCGCCGCGGCGCGGGCGCGGTCGATCCTGGACCAGCAGGAGAGCATGCAGCGCTCGCTGCTCAAGGCCGCCCACGACGCGCAACGGGACCAGCGGCAGAGCGAGGCGAAGTTCGAGGGCATCGCGTCCTCGTCCACCAACGGCGTGCTGATCGTCGGTCTCGACGGCCGGCTCGCCTGGAGCAACGAGTCGATCCGCGCGATCATCGGCCGCGAGCCGGAACCGGGCACGCGGCTGGTCGAGCTCATCGCGCCGACCTCGATCGTCGTGTTCCGCGAGATGATGGAACGAGTCCTCTCCGAGCGCGGTGAGTTCGAACGCGAGCCGATGCAGCTGGTGCGCGGCGACGGCGACTTCGCCAAGGTCACGCTCACCGCGTCCCTGCTGCGCGACGACGACGGCAAGGCGAGCCACGTCCTCGTGATGGCGGACGACGACACGGAACTCGCGCTGCTGCAAGGAGAACTGCGCCGCCAGTCACTGCACGACGTGCTGACCGGCCTGCCGAACAGGCAGTTCTTCACCACGCACCTCGAGACCGTGCTGCGCAGGGCGGATCCCGAGTTCGGCGTGACGATCTTCCATCTCGACCTCGACGCGTTCGGCCTGGTGTGCAACAGCCTGGGCGCACGGGTCGGCGAACACCTGCTCCAGCACGTCGCCCGCAGGCTCCAGACCCTGATGTCCCACGAGAGGGCCATGGTCGCCCGGTTCGACGGCGACGAGTTCGGCATCGTCGTCGAGAACACGGCTCTGACACCGGACGTCGCGACCACGATGGCGACCATCAACGCGGACCTGGGCGAACCGACCTATGTGGACGATCACGGCCTCGCCGTCTCGGTGAGCGCGGGCGTCGTGCACAAACCGGCCCCCGACGTGGACCCGGTGGAACTGCTGCGCACCGCGGACATGGCCCTGCGCCAGGCGAAACGCGACCGCCGGGGCCAGTGGGAACTGTTCCACACCAACGAGGACGCCGCCGGCCGCCGGGACGCGGCACTGGCCGTCGTCATGCCGGGAGCCTGGGAACAGGGTGACATCGGCGTCGCCTACCGCCCGGTGCGGGAACTGGCGACCGGAGCCCTCGCGGGCGTGGAAGCCCTGCTGCACTGGGAACTCTCCGACCGCTGCGCCGCACTGGCCGACGAGAGCGGCCTGATCCTGCCGATGGGCGAGTGGCTCATCAGGATCGCCGCGGGCCAGGCGCAGTGGTGGCGCCAGCGGGGCGAGATGGACCAGCAGTTCGGCATCCGCCTGACCCACCACCAGTCGACCGACGCGGACCTCGTGTCCCGGGTGGCGCAGGTGCTGGAGGAGACGGCGATGCCCGCCGCCAGGCTGACCCTGACCATGCCGGTGGGCGTCTTGGGCGTGGCCGACGCGGCCGACAACCTCGGCACCCTCGCCGACATGGGTGTCCGCATAGCGTTGGACGACTTCGGTCTGGGCCCGCGAGACCTGGCGTGGCTCTCCGAACTGCCGATCGTGTCCGTGCTCGTGCCGACGGACCTGGTGAAGCTCCAGGACCCCCGCTCGGCCGCGCTGATCCCGGCTGTGCACGAACTCGGTGTGAACCTCTGCGTCGACGGCATCGAGACGGCGGAGCAGGCGGCGTGGTGGCAGGAGAGGGGCGCAGACCTGGCGATCGGCCCCCTCTACGGCCCGCCGCGCGACGCGGGCGAGTTCCTGCGCAAGCTCAACTGACAGAACGCTTGTGGCGCCTCAGGCGAGGCGCCACGAGTTCGCCGGCTAGAAGCCGCGCTGCCACCCGACGACCGCCGCGTGGTACTGGTCCGCGGTCCGCGTGTCGAAGTTGAACACGTGCCCGTACCCGTTGACGACGAACCCGTCCACCCGCGGAGCCTTGGGGTAGAACGGCTTCTCCGAACGGACGAGTGCGTCCGCGGACGAGCAGTCGGCACCGAGGGGCGGGGTGCCGCAGAAGTAGTCCGCCGACGTCTGAACGGTCATCACCGGCACGTTGATCAACGCGCTGACGGGCAGCACCAGGTTCGACATCAACGTCGTCGTGACGAACTCGCCCGCCGAGACGACGTCCTTGGTGGCCTCGTCGAGGTCGATCACGTCGGGGATGTTCGGCCCCGGCGCGTGGAACATGGTGTAGCGCGTGCCCGGCACCGTCGTCAGGTAGCCGACGTCGAGGCCGCGCAGGCTGAGCCTGGAGTCGAGCGGCGCGGGGATCAGGTTCGTCAGCGCGGGCACGGCCCGCAGGTAGTCCCACTGGTGCGTCATCCCGGTCACCAGCACACCGTCGACGTCGCGGTAGGTGCCGGCCTCCGCCATCGCGATGGCCGAGCCGATGGAATGCCCGCCCACCAGCACCTTCGAGAACCGCGGCCGCAGGTTCTGGATCACCTGGTGCACGGCCTGGGCCTGGTTCGGCACGTCGACGAGGATGCTGAGCGGCTTCGAGCTCTTGCCGGAACCGATGCGGTCCACCGTCATCGTGGCGATGCCCGCGCTGTTCATGGCCTTGGTGACGGAACGGGTCTCGCCGTCCACCGGGATGTCCCAGTAGCCGCTCGTGTACGTGCCGCCGGGGACGAGCACCTGGACGGTCGTGGCTCCCCTCGGGACGCAGAGCCTGCCGTACATCGTCTGCCGGATGAGCCCGAACTGAACGGGTGTGTAGACGTCCTCGCAGGTGGTCGGAGCGGCGGCGTTCGCGGGCGTGGGGACCGGCAGGAACGCTGCGAGCAGCACGGCGGCACAGAGCCGGCGGAAACGCATGGGGGAACAACCTCCAGCTAGCGGGGGACGACCTTCATCATCAGGTCGTTGGGGTAGGCCGCGTTCGTGAACCTGGTGCGCACGGGCCGGTCGGGGACCAGCCGGTGGCGCGAGCAGACCGTCGCCACGACGATGGCGATCTCGGTCAGGGCGAAGTGGTTGCCGATGCACTGGTGGATGCCGCCGCCGAACGGCACGAACGCGCCCTTGGGCAGCTGCTTCGCGCGTTCGGGCAGCCAGCGGTCCGGGTCGAACCGCTCGGGGTCCGGGAAGTGCTCCGGGTTGTGGTGCATGGTGTGCGGGCTGACGATCACCTCGGTGCCCGGAGGCAGGACGGCGTCGCCGAGCCGCACCTCCTCGGCGGTGCGGCGCATGACGAGCCAGAGCGGGTACTTGCGCAGGACCTCCTGCGCGACACGACCGACGTACGTCAGCCTCGGCACGTCGTCGACGGTGACCTGACGACCCGCCAGCACCTCGTCGACCTCCGCCAGCACCCGTCGTTCGACCTCGGGGTCGGCGGCGATCTCGTGGAAGATCCAGGCGAGCGCGAGCGCGGTGGTCTCGATGCCCGCGGTCAGCAGCGTCACGACCTCGTCGAAGACCTGCTCGTCGGTCATCGGTTCGCCGGTCTCGGGATCCCTGGCCTGCACCAGGGTCGACAGCAGGTCGCCGTGGTCGGTGTCGTCGCCGCGGCGGCTCTCGACGACCTCGTGCACGATCGCGCGCATCCGGGCGATGGCCTCGTCGAACTCGCGGTTCGCGGGGATCGGCAGCTTCTCGACGAACCCCGGCGACAGCGCGCGCAGGATGCCGTTCTTGATGATCACGAACACCGAGCGGCGGGCCTCGGCGATCGCCTTCTGGCCGATCTCGGTGGAGAACAACGACTCGCCGACGATCGTGACGGCGAGGCCCTGCATGTCGGCCTCCAGCTGCCGCACCTCACCGGGCCGCCAGCTCTCGACGAGGTCGAGGGTCGCGCGGACCATCGTGGTCGCGTAGCCCGCGATCCGGTCGCGGTGGAACGCCGGCTGCATCATCCGGCGCTGGCGCAGGTGGAAAGCCCCGCTGGAGACCGCCAGCCCGTTGCCGACGAACGCGCGGAACTTGTCGTACATCCGGCCTTTGTGGAACTTCGGCGCGTCCGTGACCAGCACTTGGTGCGTCAAACGGGCGCTGGCGACGAAATAGGCGCGCATCGGGCCGAGGTGGACTTCGACGAGTTCGCCCTGCCCCCGTAAATTCCCGGTGAAAGCGAATCTTTTCCTGAGCATCGGTAACGAATGCCCGAGAAATGGCAGCCGGCCGGGCGCCACCGGGACGGACATCATCGCTCCTCGTGAGCCGGAAAGAGACCGAGCCACCCTATGAGTCGTTCGGGGGACCGTAACAGTGCCCGATCGGGTGGTGCGCGTTCACACTAGCGGCGTAGTCGAGCGCGCTTTGTGCATGACTAAGCTAGTGCGTCCGCAACCTTAAGAGGTGGGTCGTCGTGTCCGACGGGCAGAGCTGGATTCCGCAGAGCGTCGATGTTTCCGTGCCCAGTGCGGCGCGCGTGTACGACTACCTCCTCGGGGGCGCGCACAACTTCGCGGTCGACCGCCTGATGGGCGACAAGGCCGAGGAGATGATGCCGAACTCGCGCAACGCGGCCAGGCTGAACAGGGCGTTCCTGCGGCGCGCCGTGCGGTTCATGACCGACCAGGGCGTGCGCCAGTTCCTCGACATCGGCTCCGGCATCCCCACCGTGGCGAACGTGCACGAGGTCGCGCAGGACGAGGCGCCCGAGTGCCGGGTCGTGTACGTCGACCGCGATCCCGTCGCGGTGGCGCACGGTGAGCTCATCATCGCGGGCAACGACCGCGTCGGCGTGCTGCAGGCCGACATGCGCGACCCCGAGAGCATCCTGGCCAGCGGCGAGGTGAACCGGCTGCTCGACTTCGACCAGCCGATCGGGCTGCTGATGCTGTTCATGGTGCACTGGGTGCCGGACGAGGCGGACCCGCAGGGGCTGCTCAAGCGCTACCGCGAGGCGTTGCCGAGCGGGAGCTACCTCGCGATCTCGCACATGGCGGGCGACCACGTGAACGAGGACGCCAGGTCCGTGACGGACCGGATGTCGAAGTCCGGCGGTGGTGACGTCACCTATCGGGACCGCGCCGAACTCGAGTCGTTCTTCGGTGA
Source organism: Lentzea sp. HUAS12 (assembly GCF_024125735.1). Classification (NCBI taxonomy): domain Bacteria; kingdom Bacillati; phylum Actinomycetota; class Actinomycetes; order Pseudonocardiales; family Pseudonocardiaceae; genus Lentzea; species Lentzea sp. HUAS12. The sequence continues at coordinate 5,976,130 of NZ_CP099738.1, read as the reverse complement.
TTTCGAACTGGTCGAACCCGGACTCGTCAAGTTCGCCGAATGGCGTCCGACAGGTCCCGGGGACATCTCGGACGACCCGGCTGTGAACAAGATCGCGTTCGCGGGTGTCGGTCGAAAGCCATAGGAGTTGTCGATAGGGTGAAGTCGATTCACGCTGCCGGTTGAGGTGGGATCGACTGTGCGTGGGTAAGCTCCCTGTCCTCAGAGCCGATGTGAGGCTGCCCCGAATGTCCAACCCGAGTCGAATACCCGGCGCATCGCCCTCGCCTCAGGACAATGAGCGGGCGCGGGAGACACTTGCCCGGAAATGGTCGTATCGCCTGCTCGGAGCAGTCGCGATTCCGATGGGGCGAGAAGATCTGGACGCGGAACTGGGCGTCCGATTGGACGCGTTGTGCTCGATGCTGCACGCGGAGCCGTTCACCACGGCCCCGATCGAGGCGGCGGGCGCGGACTTCGCGACACTCGGTCACCTCGGCAGGCTCGGCCTGCGGTGCACCGCGGAGGTGCTCGGCAAGGGCCTGCTCGCGCTGCCGGAGTTCCAGCCGCTGCAGAAGTACGCCGAACGGATCGCGCTCGCCCTGGGCGCGCTCGGCGCCGGTTTCACCGCGGCCAACGCCGAGTCGGTGCTCGCGCAGCAGGAGAGCATGCAGAAGTCTCTGCTCAAGGCCGTGCGCGACGCGAACTGGAACCTGAGGGAGAGCGAGGCCCGCTTCAACGAGGTCGTCACGTCGTCCACCAACGGTGTGCTGATCGTCGACCTCGAAGGCCGGCTGCTGCAGGTGAACGCGGCCATCGGACAGATCCTCGGCCGCACTCCGGAGGAGCTCACCGGCACACCGCTGCTCGACCTGATCGAGCCCTCCTTCACCGAGATGCTGCGGGAGGCGCTGACCGACCTCGCCGCGGGTGCCACGGACCGGGTCCGGCAGTCGCAGCGGCTGCGGCGCGACGACGGCGAGTCCGCGCGGGTGACGCTCACGGTGTCGTTGCTGCGCGGTGCCGACGACAAGCCGATGCACTTCGTCGTGGTGGTCGAGGACGGCACCGAGCTCGAGCTGCTGCAGAGCGAGCTCCAGCGGCAGGCGCTGCACGACCCGCTGACCGGTCTGCCGAACCGCCAGTTCTTCACCACCCAGCTGGAGATCGCGCTGCGCAAGGCCGATCCCGAGCACGGCATCACCGTCTTCCACCTCGACCTCGACGCGTTCGGCATGCTGCGCGACACGTTCGGCGGCCGGGTCGTCGAACGGTACCTGCAGCACGTCGCGGGCAGGCTGAAAGCGTTGCTGGCGGGCGAAAAGGTCATGATCGCGCGCTTCGGCGGCGACGAGTTCGGCGTCCTCGTGGAGAACTCGGCGACCACGCCCGGCATCGACACGATCATGAAGAGCATCAACGAGGACCTGATGTCCGAGCCGACCTTCGTGGACGGCCACGGGCTCGCGGCGTCGATGAGCGCGGGCGTCGTGCACCGGCCGGCGGGCGGCGTGGAACCGCTCGACGTGCTGCGCTCGGCGGAGAGGTCGTTGCGGCGCGCCAAGAAGGGCAGGCGCGGCCAGTGGGAGCTGTTCCACGCCGGCCAGGACGCCGAAGAGCGCCGCGACGACGCGCTGGCCGTGGCGATGCCGGCCGCGTGGGAGGACGGCGAGATCACCGTGCGCTACCGGCCCGTCGTCCGGCTGTCCAGCGGTGAGGTCACGGGCGTCGAGGCCGAACTGCACTGGGACAGGCCGGATTCCGGTGCGCTGGACCACGACCGGTGCGCGGGCCTCGCCGAGCAGACCGGGCTCATCCTGCCGCTCGGCGGGTGGCTGCTGAAGGTCGCGGGCGGCCAGTCGGCGTGGTGGCGGCAGCGCGGCCAGTTCGACCTGCCGCTGGCCGTGCGGCTCACCGCGCACCAGGCGTCCGACGCGGACCTGGTCTCGCGGGTGGTGGCGGTGCTCGACGAGATCGGCGTGCCTGCGGAGAAACTGATGATCAGCGTCCCCGGCGGCGTGCTGGTGCTGGCCGACGCGGTGGACAACCTCGCGGTCCTGACGCGCGTGGGCGTGCTGACGGCGATCGACGACTTCGGCATGGGACCGCTGGACTTCGGCCTGCTCGCGTCCGACGTGCCGGTGCGCGCCGTGCGGATCGCTCGCGAGCTCGTGGCGTCGCGATCCCTTTACGTGGCGGCGTTGTTGCCGTTGCTGCGGGAGCGGGGCGTGCGGATCGCCGTCGAGGGCATCGACAGCGCCGAGCAGGCGTCGTGGTGGCGCGTCGCGGGCGCGGACTTCGCGACCGGTGACCACTTCGGGAAGGCACGCACGCCGGGAGACTTCCTGCAGACCTTGGAACTCCGGTGACCGGACGGGGTCGGGGTCACGTCCGGCCACCGGAGCAGATCGTCAGCCGCTGAACTTCGCCAGCGCCTTGGTGAACTCGTAGGTCTGCTGGTTGATGCCGCTGCACGAGGAGCTCATCGCCCCGCAGTTGCCGCGGTCCCGGTTCACGGCCCAGAACGACACGCGCGAGAGGTGCTTGGAGTTCGCCCACGTCACGATGTCGCGGAAGTTCTGCGGGGTGACGGTCTCGCCGGTGTCGGTCTTGCCGTTCATCGACGACAGGCCGCTGCGCCGGTACGCCGCGTCGTCGGAGAGGCCGAACGTCGACTTGACGTGGTTCTTCAGGCCGTCGACCGCGCTCTTGGTGAGGGCGAGCATGTCACCGCCGCTGCCCCAGTCGAACGGCATGACGGCCCACGTGTCGATAGGCGCGTTCAGCTCCTTGGCGCGCGTGACCAGGCGCTTGCCCCACGAGTTCGGGCCGGTGCGGTCGGTCGGCATGGTGATGACGGTCTTCACGCCGGGGTTGTTCTGCTTGATGATCTTCAAGGCGCCGAGCACGCGGTCCTGCGTGGTGGTGTTCTCGAACTCGGCTGCCTCGATGTCGATGTCGATCGCCTTGAGCGCGTAGGCGTCGATCACCTTCTGGTAGGCGCCCGCGAGTGCTTGCGGGCTCGTGCAGAACTGGCCGAGCTTGTTGCCGGACCAGCCGCCGACCGACGGCACCGCGTCACCGCCGGCCGCGCGGATCGAGTTGATGAGGGTCTTGTCCGACCCGGTCAGGGAACGGCTGCCGTCCCACTTGGGGTTGCACGTGCCGTCGCTGAGGATGAACGCGAGGGTGAACGACTTGATGCCCGTCTGCTGCATGACCGCGGCGGGGTTGGGCTGACCGCCCCACTGGTAGAGATAAGGCGCCGCGAGCACGGGGTCGACGGCCGCCTGGGCGGTCGTGGGCAGCATGATCGCCGCGCACGTGGCGGCGACCGCGCCGACGAGGAACCGCTTCATCAGTCCTCCAAGAACTGCTCGGTCCAGGGCGGCGGAGCTGGCAGTGAGGGGGCTCACAACGTCTTCAAAAGTGGACTGGACCACCTCTCTCTGTCAAGAAGGTAGACGAAATCGGTCCTCGGGTTCGGCTTGATGGTCGCGTGGTGCGTTCACGGCTCTGAACAGCGCCGATCCGCGTGCCGCGGCGGCCCTGAACGATCTTGTCGGTGCCGCGTGGTGCAATCGATGCGTGGCACTTCCACCCCAGCTGATCCGCCGGAAGCCGGAGACGCGCCCGCGTCCCCGGTGGGACGCCGCTGCCCAGCGGGTCTTCGAGCACGAGGGCTTCGTCCGCGTGCTCGGCGGCCCCGGCACCGGCAAGACGACGCTGCTCGCCGAACTGGCCGCGCACGTCGTGCTGGAGGGCGGGGCCGATCCGGAGAACGTGCTCGTGCTGACGGCGAACCGGCGCGCATCGGTGGCGTTGCGCGCGCAGATCACGTCGTTGCTGACGGGGCACCTGTCGGCGATCCGCGAGCCGTTGGTGCGGACCGTGCACTCCTACGCGTTCGCGGTGCTGCGCAACCAGGCGGTGCTGCTGGGCGAGCCGCCGCCGCGGCTGCTGTCCGGGCCTGATCAGGACGCGATGGTGCGCGAGCTGCTGGCCGGTGACGTCGAGATGGGCGCGGTGAAGTGGCCGGAGAGGCTGCGGCCCGCCCTGGAGCTGCCGGGCTTCGCGCACGAGTTGCGGGATCTGCTGCTGCGGGCGGCGGAACGCGGTCTCGGGCCGGAGGACCTGGTCGAGCTCGGCGAGCGGCACGGGCGTGACGAGTGGGTGGCGGCCGGGCGGTTCGGGGCGCAGTACGAGGCCGTGAACCTGTTGTCGGGCATGGACTCCGCGACGGCGTACGCCCCGGCCTACGACGCGGCGGAACTGGTGTCCTCGGCCTACGCGGCGTTCGTCAACGACGAGGACCTGCTGTTCGCCGAACGGCGGCGGGTGCGGTACCTGCTGGTCGACGACGCGCAGCACCTCGACCCGATGCAGTACTCGCTGGTCCGCACGCTCGGGTCCGGTGCCGCGCGGTTCGTCCTGGCGGGCGACCCGGACCAGGCGATCTTCACGTTCCGCGGCGCCGATCCGGAGATCCTGCGGGACGCCGGCGGCGAGACGGTCGTGCTGCGGCAGTCGCACCGGATGATGCCGGAGATCCGGGACGCGGTGGCGCGGCTCGCGGCCCGGCTGCCCGGCGCCTCTCCCGCGCGGGTGGTGGACCCGGTCGAGGGCGAGGGGTCCGTGCAGGTGCGGTTGCTCGCGTCGTCCGCGCAGGAGGCGACGTGGGTGGCGGACCAGTTGCGGCGCTCGCACCTGGCCGACGAGGTGCCGTGGTCGCGGATGGCCGTGGTGGTGCGGTCGGCGACGTTGTCCCTGCCCGTGCTGCAACGGGCTCTGCTCGCCGCGGGCATCCCGGTGTCCGTCTCGTCGGACGAGTTGCCGTTGGCGCAGCAGCCCGCCGTGCGTCCGTTGCTCGCCCTGGTTCGCGCGGCCGCCGTGCCGGGGTCGTTGGACGAGGACACGGCGGCGATGCTGCTGTCCTCTTCGTACGGTGGCGCGGATCCGCTGGCGCTGCGGCGGTTGCGGCGAGGACTCCGGCGGCTGGAGATGGCCGCCGGGGGTGACAGGCCGAGCGGTGACCTGCTGGTCGAGGTCGTCGAGACGGCGGACAGGCTGGCGGCGCTGGAGGACGCGGAGTCGTTGCCCGCGCGCCGGATCGGCCGCCTGCTGTCGCTGGCGCGCAAGGCGATCGGGGCCGGGAAGTCCGTCGAGGTCGTGCTGTGGGACCTGTGGACGGAGTCGGGCCTGCAGGAGCGCTGGGTCGGGCAGTCGGCCCGGCGCGGGATGCCCGGCATGCAGGCGGACCGCGACCTCGACGCGATCGTGGCGCTGTTCGAGGCCGCGGCGAAGTACGTCGACAGGCTGCCGGGGTCCGGTGTGGCCGGGTTCGCGGACTACCTGGAGTCCCAGCGGATCGTGGGCGACACGCTGGCCGCGTCGGCCCCGACCGGTGAGGCGGTGTCGGTGCTGACGGCGCACTCGGCGGCCGGGCGCGAGTGGGAGGTCGTCGCCGTGCCGGGCGTGCAGGAGGGCAGCTGGCCCGACCTGCGGCTGCGCGGCACGGTCCTGGGCGTCGAACGCATGGTGGACGTGCTGGCCGGGCTCGAGCCCTCGGTGTCGGCGGTGGCGCCGATCCTGGCCGAGGAACGCCGGCTGCTGCTGGTCGCGGCGTCGCGGGCGCGGTCGAAGCTGCTGATCAGCGCGGTGCGGGGCGAGGACGAGCAGCCGTCGCGGTTCCTCGACGAGATCGAGTCGTCCGCCGAGGACGAGCGCAAGCTGCACCGGCCGCAACGCGGTCTCGTGCTCGGCGAGCTCGTCGGCGAGCTGCGCCGGGTGGTGTGCTCGGACTCCGAGGACCCGGACCGCCGCTCGCGGGCCGCCGTCCAGCTGGCGCGGCTGGCCGAGGCAGGCGTGCCCGGCGCACACCCCGAGTCCTGGTACGGCCTGGCCGAGGTGTCCGTCGACGCTCCACTGTGGACGGCAGACCAGAAGGTCAGCGTGACGCCGTCGACCATCGAGGTGATCACGAAGTGCCCGCTGCGCTGGGTCGTCGAGCGGCACGGCGGGCAGGACCCGGCGGAGCTCGCCTCGGTGACGGGCACCCTCGTGCACGCGCTGGCTCAGGCCGCCGCCTCGGGAGCCGATTCCGCGCAGCTGCGGGTGAAGCTCGACGAGGCGTGGGCCGCGGTCGACGCCGGAGCGCCGTGGTTCTCCCGCCGCGAACGGATGCGCGTGGAGAAGATGCTCGACACGTTCCTCGCGTGGCTGACGATGAGCCGCGGCCAGCTCACCCAGGTCGCGGTCGAGGAGGAGATGGTCGTCGAGGTCCCCAAGCGCGACGGAGGCCCGTGGCTCCAGGTCAGGGGCCGCGTCGACCGCCTCGAACGCGACGAGGACGGCCGCCCGATCGTGATCGACCTCAAGACCGGCAAGAGCCCGGTGTCGAAGGAGTCGGCGCAGGAACACCCGCAGCTGGCCGTCTACCAGCTCGCGTCGTCCCTGGGCGGCTTCACCCACATCGGACTGGGATCGGAGCCAGGCGGTGCCCGCCTGCTCTACGTGGCGAAGGAGGACAAGAAGACAGGAGCCGTCGAACGCACCCAGGCGCCCCTGGACGAACAGGGCGTGCAGGCGTGGCTGGAGGTCGTGCAGGGCGCCGCGGAGTCGGTGCTCGGCCCCGAGTACACCGCGCGCGAGAACGCGGACTGCGACCGGTGCCCGGCGCGCACGACGTGCCCGGTCCACCCGTCCGGGCGGCAGGTCAGCGAGTAAGTACTGTTGACCTGCGTGTTTCTCGCGTTGGAACTGTCGGCGAACACACCGTCCCGGGTGGTGCGGGCGCCGATGTACCGGGTAGGAAGATGTACTGGTGACCGTCAGCCCGTTTGAGATCGCTGAGGCGCTCGGGCTGAACAAGCCGACCCCCGAGCAGGCCGAGGTGATCGCCGCACCCGCGCAACCCGCGCTGGTCGTGGCGGGCGCCGGCGCGGGCAAGACCGAGACCATGGCCGCGCGCGTCGTCTGGCTGGTCGCGAACGGGCTCGTGCAGCCCGACCGCGTGCTCGGCCTGACGTTCACGCGCAAGGCCGCGCGCCAGCTCGCGGACCGCGTGCGGGCCCGGCTGCGCAGGCTGGCGGGATCGTCCCTGCTGGACGAGCTCGACCCGTCCGGCGAGCGCAAGATGTCCGTGCTCACCGGCGAGCCCGTGGTGCTGACCTACCACGCCTACGCGGGGCGCCTGGTGACGGAGCACGGGCTCCGGTTGCCGGTGGAACCCGGCGTGCGGCTGCTGACCGAGACGGCGTCCTGGCAGCTCGCCCACCGGGTCGTGTCGACGTGGGCCCGTGACCTCGACACCGACAAGGTGCCGGCGACGATCACCGGATACCTGCTGTCGCTGGCCGGTGAGCTGGGCGAGCACCTCGTGACGCCCGAGGCGTTGGAAGCGCACGCCCTCGAGTTCTGCGCGCTGGTCGAGAACGCGCCGCGCGCACCCCGCCAGCGGGACGCGTTGCCGGAGAAGCTCCGCGAGATCGTTGCGGCACAACGGTTGCGCGTTGCGCTGCTGCCGTTGCTGGACGCGTACCAGCAGCGCAAGCGCAAGGAGGCGGCGCTGGACTTCGCGGACCAGATGTCGCTGGCCGCACAGCTCGCCGCCTTCGACGAGGTGTCCTCGGGTGAACGCGAGCGGTACGGCGCGGTGCTGCTCGACGAGTACCAGGACACCGGGCACGCGCAACGCGTGCTGCTGAGGTCGTTGTTCGGCGACGGCGCGCCGATGCCGGTGACGTCCGTGGGCGACCCGGCGCAGGCCATCTACGGCTGGCGCGGCGCGTCGGCCGCGAACCTTCCGCGCTTCGTCGACGACTTCCCGCCCGCCCGCAAGTACGGGCTGCTGACCAGCTTCCGCAACCCGCCGGAGGTCCTGGAGCTCGCGAACGCGGTGTCGCTGCCGTTGCGCGAGGCCGGCCTCGACGTCGAGGAGCTGCGGGCCCGCCCCGGTGCCGGCGCCGGTGACGTCCGCCTGGCGCTGCACGCCGACATCCGCGCCGAGCTCGACTGGATGGCGGACAACGTTGCGGCGCAATGGGAAGCGCACCTCGACGCCGAAGGAGTCCCGCCGACGGCAGCGGTGCTGGTGCGCCGCCGTTCGGACATGGCCGCCATCGCCGCCGCCCTGCGCGAACGAGGCCTGCCGGTCGAGGTCGTCGGCCTCGGCGGCCTGCTCGACGAACCCGAGGTGCGCGACCTAGTGTCGGCGTTGAGGGTCCTGGTCGACCCGCTCGCGGGCACGGCCGCCGCCCGCCTGCTCACCGGCTCGCGCTGGCGCCTGGCGGCGGTGGACCTCGCCGCCCTGTGGTCCAGGGCGCGCGAACTGGCGGGTGTCGCACCGCGACAGTCCGTTGTGGACGATCCACTCATGGTGCTGGCGGACGCCCTGCCCGGCGAACACGCCGAACAGGCGGGCCTCGCCGACGCGCTCGACGACCCCGGAGACCCCGACGCGTACTCGGCCGACGGCTACCGGCGCATCCGCAGGCTCGGCGGCGAGCTCGCGGCGTTGCGGCGCAGGCTCGACCAGCCGCTGCCCGAACTGGTCGCCGACGTGGAACGCACCCTCCTGCTGGACATCGAGTCGATGTCCCGCCCCGGCATGGTCGGCCGCGCACACCTCGACGCCTTCTCCGACGTGGTCATGGACTTCGCCGCCGCCTCCCCGTCCGCGACGCTCCCGTCGTTGCTCGACTACCTCTACACCGCCGAGCACGCCGAGGACGGCCTGGAACCGGGCGAGGTCGAGGTCTCCGAGGACCGCGTGCAGATCCTGACCGTCCACTCCGCGAAGGGCCTGGAGTGGCGGATCGTCGCACTCCCGCACCTCGTCCGCGACGTGTTCCCGGGCCGCAAGAAGTCCTCCTGCTGGCTCAAGAACGTGACCGACCTCCCCGCCTCCCTGCGAGGAGACTCGGCAGACCTGCCGACGTTGAAACTGACCGCCGGCTACAACCGCAAGGAGGTCGACGAGGCCCTGACCGTCCACGCGGAGGAGTTCGAGGAGCGCCGCCTCGTCGAGGAACGCCGCCTCTTCTACGTAGGAGTCACGCGAGCCGAACACAGCCTCCTGATGTCCGGCCACTGGTGGGCCGAGGCAGGCGACAAGCCGAAGGGCCCGTCGGTCTTCCTGCAGGAGATGCACGAGGTCCTGCAACGCGACAACGCCCCGGGCGACATCTCGGTCTGGGCCCCGGAACCCGACGCCGACACCCCGAACCCGCTGGCCGAGGACGTGAAGTCGTCGATCTGGCCCTCCGACCCCCTGGGCAAGCGCCGCGACGCCGTCGTGGAAGGCGCCAAGATGGTCCTGACCGCCCTCGACGAGCTGCGCAACGCCCCACCCGAGCCGCTGGCGCTGATCTTCGACGAGCCAGAACCAGAACTGGTGGACGAGGACTACCCACCCCCCACCGAAGAGCCGCCGGACGACGACTTCCCGCCCGAACCGGAACCACTCCCGGACGACGTCGTCCCGGACGACCCGGAAATGCCGCCGGACGAGGACCCGGAAGGCTGGGCCCGCGACGTCGACGTGCTCCTGGCAGAACGCGCCGCCTCCCAGACCCGCCGGGAACAGGTGGAACTCCCGGGCCACCTCTCCGTCTCACAACTGGTGGAACTGGCCAAGGACCCGGACCTCCTGGCCCGCCGCCTGCGCCGCCCACTCCCGTTCCCCCCGAACCCGCTGGCCCGCAGGGGCACCGCCTTCCACACGTGGCTGGAGAACCGCTTCGGCGCCACCCGCCTCCTGGACATAGACGAGCTCCCCGGAGCAGGCGACGCGGACGCGGCCCCGGACGCGGACCTGGAACGCCTGAAGCAGGCGTTCCTCGCCAGCGCCTGGGCAGACCGCACACCACACGACGTGGAGGTGCCGTTCGAGGCGGAGTTCGACGGAATCTCGGTCCGAGGCCGGATGGACGCCGTCTACCGCGACCCGGACGGCTGGACCGTCGTGGACTGGAAAACCGGCGCCGTCCCGGACGCCGACGCCCTACCCGCGCTCTCGGTGCAGCTGGCGGCCTACCGCCTGGCGTGGGCGGCCCTGGTCGGCGCGCCGCTGGAGCAGGTGCGGGCAGCGTTCCACTACGTGCGGCACGACCACACGGTGCGGCCGGCGGACCTGCTGGAGGAGCAGGGCCTCAAGGACCTGATCCGGTCCGTCGAGTCGTGATCTTCGGGTTGTGCCGCCTGGCCATGATCGCGAGTTGTCCACAGGCCTTGGCTTTCTGAACTGCGGTTATCGTCTGGGCGGTAACCTGTGGACAGCCGGGAACCTAAGTCGCGGTTCGCTCGTTGCGTGGCAAGGAAGCGCGCGGGGGCAGCAGCAGGCCAGGTTGTGGAGGCCCGCCGACCCGCCACCGACGCGAGGTCGAGCTCCGAATGCGGGACCCAGCTGGATGCGAGACCCCGCAGCCCGTGACCGCAGGGCTGGGACGTGAGATCCGCTGCGATGCAGGACCACCTGTGGCGTGAGGCCTGCGGCGGCGCTAGGCCGAGCGGCGACGCGAGGCACCTTTGCGCCGCGAGACCCAGCTGCGACTCGAGACACCTGTTGCGACGTGAGACCCAGCTCAGCCCTGCGAGCCCGGGCTGCTGCCGGCCGGCGCGTGCGAGACCTTCAGCACCCGCTCGTAGAGCACCTCGAGCAGCCACCGCCCGAACAGGGACGGCCCGAATTCCGGCGAGCGGTCCTCCGGCGGCACCATGAGGTCGGCCGAGGTGTCGTCGCCCACCACGACGCCGATGCCGTAGTAGTCGAGCTCGATGAACGACCACGCCTGGGACTCGTCGGTGCGGGGGAGCATGACCGCGCACGGGGCGAGGGTCAGGAGGGTGCCGCACGACTGGAGGGCCCGGTCCGTTGTGGACTCGCTCACGAGGACGCCGACCAGTTCCACCGCGGCGACCGGGAGGCGGTCGTGTGCGGCCGGCTCGAACCAGGAGCGGAACCACGACGGGTCGGCTCTCGGGGGCCAGCCGTTCTGGGTTCGCCACTCGTGCACGTCGGACCGCAAACGCACCACCGCGGACACCTGCTGGCCCAGGACGGCGACGTCGGGAACGACGACTCCGTCCCAGCCGAGCGCTGTCGCGGCGCGCTGGAGAAGCGTTTGCACAGGGCGCATCCTAAGGTTCCTCGCGCGGGAAATGACAGCGTTTGCGGGATACTTGGTTAAGGATTACCCAGGGTGGTCGTTGGTCGCTTTCGCGACTTTCCACGCCCATGCGACAAGTGGGATCTGCAGCGGCAGGCGGCCGTAGGCGATGGCGCGGGCTTTGGGGGATTTGTCCCGGAAATCCAGAGCCATTTTCACGTTCGCTGGAAAGACGGCCGCGAACAGCGCTACGGCGGCGAGGCCGCCCAGGCGGCGCGTCTTGGGAGTGGCCACTGCGGCTGCCACGGCGAGTTCGGCCACGCCTGACGCGTACGTCCACTGCCTCGGGGTGCCGGGGAGTGCGCGGGGGACGATCGCGTCGTAGTACTTCGGCCTGGCGAAGTGGGTGGCGCCCGCGAGGCCGAGCAGTGCGGCCAGTGCCAGCGCCGACCGCGTTCGGGAACGGGTTGGTTCCATGGAGTCACCCTGTCATGCCTACGCCGCGTAGGCGAGGCGGGGCTGGCCTATTCTCCACGGGCGTGGCAGGTGATTCTCGTCATTCCGAACGTCCTGAGCGGTCCGTTCACGCCGAACGCACCGGATTCGGTGAGGGGACCGTTCACGCCGAACGGACCGCTCACGCCGAGCGCGGCGAGCATGGTGAGCACGACGCGGGGGCTGTTGCAGCTGAGCGTGCTGAGGGAGCGGTCGGCGCCGGGGGCGGTGACGGGTCGGCCGACGCCGGGGGTGGTGAGTGGACGGCTCACGTCGAACATGCCGAACAGCCCACCCGCGAACGTGCCGAACAGCCCACCAACCCCGAACGCACCGCCGTAACCGCCCTGAGCGACTCCTTCGTGCCCGCCCTCTGCGACTGGCTCAGGATCCCGAGCATCGGCGTCGACCCGGCCCACCACCCCGACGTGCGCAGATCCGCCGACTGGCTGGCGGCCCAGCTCAGGAAGGACGGCTGGCCCGAGGTCGAGGTCTGGGACGAGGGCCCCGCGCTCCCGGCGGTCTTCGCGTGCTGGCCGGCGGAGGACCCGGACGCGCCGACGGTGCTCGTCTACGGGCACCACGACGTGCAGCCGGTCGATCCCGTCGAGAAGTGGGAGCACCCGCCGTTCGAGCCGCGGGTCGTTGGCGAGGAGATCCGGGGCCGGGGCGCCAGCGACGACAAGGGGCAGGTCGCGATGCACCTGCTCGCGGTCAAGGCCCATCTCGCGGCCACGAAGCAGAGCGCGCCGAGCGTCACGCTCAAGTTGTTCGTCGAAGGGGAAGAGGAATCGGGGTCGCCGCACTTCCGGAAGACGCTCGAAGATCGCGGAGAGCGACTCGAATGCGATCTTGTCGTGTTCACCGACACGGCATTGCACGAACGTGACGCGCCCACGGTCAACACCGGGCAACGGGGTGTTCTCGGTGCCGAGATCGTGTTCGAAGGCGGCACCGAGGACGTTCATTCCGGACGTGCGGGCGGTGCCATTCCCAATCCCGCCACGGCCCTCGTGAAACTGATCGCCGCGCTGCACGACGACGACGGCAGGATCCAGCTCCCGCACTTCTACGACGACGTCCGCGAGCCGTCCGCGAAGGAGCGCGAGGACTACGGGTCGCTGCCGTTCGACGAGCAGGACTGGCTCAAGCGCAACGGGGGTGGCGCGCAGAAGACGCACGGCGAGCCCGGCTACACGACGTACGAACGGTTGTGGGTGCGGCCCACCGCCGAGGTCAACGGGATCAGCGGCGGCTACACCGGCCCCGGGTTCAAGACGATCATTCCCGCCGGCGCCACGGCGAAGATCAGCTTCCGGCTCGTGCCCGACCAGCACCCCGGCAGGACCACGGCGCAGCTCCGGAGGTTCGTCGAGGACCACACGCCGGACGGCATCACCGCCACCGTCACCATCCGGGGTGAGGGGGTGCCGCCGTACGCGATCAGTCCGGACGACCCCGCCAACGCCACCGTCAAGAAGGCACTGGAGATGGCGTTCGACCGGCCCGTCCGGTTCGCGCGGGCCGGTGGGTCCGGGCCCGCGGCGGTGCTCCAGCAGAAGCTCGGGGTGCCCCTCGTCTACCTCGGCGCGACGTTGCCGGATGATCGCGTCCACGCGCCGAACGAGCGCGTAGTGGTGCCGTTGCTCCTCAAAGGCGCGGAGGCGGCCGCTCACCTGTGGCGGATGCTCGCCGAAGCGGAGATCGCGAAGAGGGTGCCCTGATGAGCCTGACCGACGAAGCGTCGCACTCCCTCGTCGGCGTGATCAGGATGCCGGACAAGGTCGAGAGCCCTGTCCGCGCGATCCTGAAACGCGTCATCGGCGCCATGGCGGCGCTGATGCTCGCGGTGTTGATCGTTTACCTGGATCGCGACGGCTATCGCGACGTCAACGAGGACGGCGTCAGTCTTCTCGACGCGTTCTACTACGCGACGGTGTCTCTCTCGACGACGGGCTACGGCGACATCACGCCCGCGTCGTCGTCGGCGCGGCTGGTCAACGTCCTGGTCATCACGCCGTTGCGGGTCCTGTTCCTGATCGTGCTGGTCGGCACGACACTCGAAGTTCTCACCGAGCGCTCCCGTCAGGCGTTGCGCATTCAAAAGTGGAGGCGGGTCGTGAGGGACCACGTCGTGGTCGTGGGGTACGGCACCAAGGGGCGGTCGGCTGTCGCCGCGCTGCTCGGTGACGGTGTCGAGCCCGGCTCGATCGTCGTCGTCGACACCGTGCAGGAGTCGCTCGACGCGGCCACCGCCAAGGGGCTCGTGGTCGTGCACGGGTCCGGTACGCGCAACGACGTGCTGAGGGTCGCCGGTGCGGCCCGTGCGCGCGCGATCGTCGTTGCGCCCAACCGGGACGACACGGCGGTGCTGGTGACGTTGACGGCCCGCGAACTCGCCCCCAAGGCGCAGATCGTGGCGTCCGTGCGGGAACGCGAGAACGAGCACCTGCTGCGCCAGTCCGGTGCCGACTCGGTGGTCGTGTCGTCGGAGACGGCGGGACGGCTGCTCGGCATGGCCACGGCCACGCCGTCCGTGGTGGCCATGGTCGAGGACCTGCTCACGCCCGACCAGGGTCTCGCGATCTCCGAACGGGACGTCGAACCGTCCGAGATCGGTGGCTCGCCGCGGCACCTGCCCGACATAGTGCTCGGCGTGGTGCGGGGCGGGACGCTCTACCGGGTGGACGCCCCGGAGGCCGACGCGATCGAGCCCGGCGACCGGCTGCTCTACGTCAAGAAGGTGACTCCGCCCGGCGAGGAGTGACTTTCACCCGTGCGGCCTGTCCAATGGCGGGTCGTACGGGGAACGCACTCCGGGGGGATGCATGAGTTTTCCTGATGTCCTGATGGCGGCCGGCCTCGTCCTGCTGGTCGGGGTGGTGCTGGTGGCGATCACGAAAACCGGCGAGGAGAGCGCGAGTCTCCGCGCCGCCAAGGAGGCCACCGGCGCGGTCGACCGCTACGCGAAGACGGCCGGCTGGACGCACGTTCCCAAGGAGGAGCACGTCCCGGCCGGGCTGCTGAAGGGCCTGCCGAACGTCGGGCGGAGCGTGGCGGTGGCGGGAACTCACGAGGGACGGGCGGTCAAGGTCGCCGTTCTCAGCTCGTACGCCCCCAACCAGGCGGCCGGGGCGCAGAACGGCACGACCACCTTCGCGCTCGTGGTGGTGTTCGACGCGCCGGAACTCCCCGCGGACGCGGCGGTGGACCCCGGGTCGCGGGTCGTGTCCGCGCTCAAGCCCTACCAGGTGCCCGTCCTGGAGATCACCGACGGGCTCGCCTGCTTCACCTTCACCGACCTGGCCGTCGCCGGCGAGCTCGACCACGTGATCGGTCTGACGCACGACGTCGTCAAGGCGCTCGGGAGCGTCAGGAACGCGGAGTAGGCAGCACGGCCGGCGCGCGCAGAGGCGCGTAGCGGAACAGGAACGCGTAGAAGCCGCCCGCCAGCGCCGCCATGCACAGCAGCAGCGCGGTGAGGCGGCGCCCGACCGGGAGTCCGGCCGGGACGGACGCGGCGGACGACACCACCTCGCCGCCGGTGTTGACGATCTCGACGCTCTCGCCCTTGGTGTGGCCGCAGCCGTCGAGCTTCGCCTGCTTCTTCTGGCCGTCGGCGTCCCACTCGACCGTGTCCATGCCGGAGCCGCACGACCCGCTCTCGACGACTGTCGCCATCACGGGTCTAGGGGGTTCCTCGGCGCCCAACATCCTGGCGGGCACCAGAAGCGCGACCGCGACCCCGATCCCCACCAGTCCTACGACCAGCAGGATGAACACCCATCTGTCCGGGCTTCGCGGAACCGCCACACTGCGATGTTCGCAGACGCGGCGGCCCGCGTGGAGCCCAGGTTTTACTTCGGCAGCTGACGCAGCTTCTCGACCTTGATGGTCTTGCCGTCGGACACGGTGCCGGTCACCGCGACGAGGTCGCCGTTCTTCGGCTTCTCGCTCACGGCGGACAGGTCGAGCGGCGTCTGCAGGCCGTCGACCTGCACCAACGTCGCGTTGTTGCCGTTGACGTCCTTGACGGTGCCGCGCTCCTGCGCCTTCGCCAGCGCCACGTTGAGCGCCTTGCCGTCCTTCACGCGCACGGTCACGCGCTGGTCGGCCTTGAGGCCCGCGAGGTCGCCGCCGCGCAGCTTCGTCGAGCCGTCCGTGCTCAACGACACCTCGCCGCCGTCGTCCTTGGTGATCGTGAGCTTGCCGGACTCGACCGACTTGACCCGGCCGACGACGAGCGTGCTGTCCTTGAGCTTCTCCTTGCCGGGGCCGCCCTTGCCGTGACCACCGGGACCTCCGGGGTGGCGTTCCGCGAACGCCGCGGGCGGGCCGTCGGGGCCCTCGGCCGCCGTCGCGACCGCGATGCCGCCGACGGTGAGCCCGACGGCCGCGACGATGGCGCCGGCCCACGCTGATTTCTTCGACATGCGGACCAGCGTGCGCGCCCATTCTGAGCGCGAGCTGAAGGCGAGTCGCCCGAAGTCCCGATGATCAGCAGAATGGACACGTGTCCGCCAGGGTGTTGGTGATCGAGGACGCCGAGGCGATCGGCGCCGCGGTGTCGTCCGCGTTGCGCGAGTCCGGGTACGAGGTGCAGCACCGCCTGGACGGGCGCCAGCTGGAGACCGACCTCGGCCGCTTCCGCCCCGACCTCGTCGTGCTCGACGTGATGCTGCCCGGCCGCGACGGCTTCCAGCTCCTCGAGGTCATCCGGCGCTCGTCCGGCGCCGGGGTCGTCATGCTCACCGCGCGCGACGGCGTCCCCGACCGGCTGCGCGGCCTCGCCGGCGGCGCCGACGACTACGTGGGCAAGCCGTTCGTGCTGGCCGAGCTCGTGGCACGGGTGTCGGCGGTGCTGCGCCGCCTCGGCCGCACGCCGTCGACGGTGCAGGTCGGTGACCTGGTCGTGGACGCCGACGCGGGTGTCGTCATGCGTGCCGACCGGCCGATCGAACTGACGGCGACCGAGCTGCGCCTGCTGGTGTACCTGGCCGCGCAACGCGGGCGCGTAGTGTCGAAGACGCAGATCCTCACGGCCGTGTGGGGCTACGAGGACTACGACCCCAACCTGGTCGAGGTCCACGTCAGCGCCGTTCGCCGCAAGCTCGAGGAACACGGCACCCGGCTCGTGCACACCGTGCGCGGCCTTGGGTACGTGCTGCGGGCCGAAGAATGAACCTCCGCACGGTCTCGTTGCGGCGGCGGGTCGCGGTGTCCGTGCTGCTCGTGCTGTTCCTCGTGCTCGTGGCGCTGGTCATCTCGGTCGACCGGACGTTCGCCGGGCAGTCCTCGAAGGACGTCGACGGCGTGCTCGTCAGCTCCGGCAACCGCGCCGTGGAGATGTTGAAGAACGGCAGGCGCCCCGCCGAGGTCGTCGGCGCGCTGAGCAAGCGGAACATCCACGTCACCATCGACCTACCGAACGGCACGAAGGTCGGCAGCGTGCCGGACGGCGGCGAGCTCGAGAGCAGGGTCCGCAACTTCGGCCGCAACAAGATCACCGTCTACGCCGACACCGAGGTGATCTCGCAGGCGCAGCACCGGTTGCGCAAGCTGCTGCTCATCCTCGGACTCGGGGCGATCGCCGTCACCGGCGTGCTGATCGTCGTGGTCGTGCGGCGCGCGTTGGCGCCGTTGGACGCCATGACGTCGTTGGCGCAGGCCATCGCGGCCGGGCACAGAGGCGGGCGGCTCAACCCGTCGCGGACCGACACCGAACTCGGGCGCACCGCGGCCGCGTTCGACGGCATGCTCGACTCCCTGGAGGGCTCCGAGCAACGCACCCGGCGGTTCGTCGCCGACGCCGCCCACGAACTGAGGACGCCCATCACCGGCGTGCAGGCCGTCGCCGAGGCCCTCGTGCAGGCGCCCGTCGACTCACCCGACCGCGACCAGATGTCGTTCCTGCTGGTCCGGGAGGCGCGGCGGGCCGGGCGACTCGTCGACGACCTGCTCGCGCTGGCCCAGCTCGACGCCGGGTACGAGATGCAGCGCGAGTCGGTCGACCTGCTCGCGCTCGCGGAGGCCGAGGTGGCGCGGACCCGGTTCGTGGCGCCCGACTTCGACATCGCGGCCGAGGGCGTCCCGGTCGCGGTCGTCGGTGACGGGCAACGGCTCGCGCAGGTGCTCGCGAACCTCGTCGACAACGCCCGGCAGGCCACCGGCCCGTCCGGGACCGTGCGCATCCGGGTCGACCTCACCGGGTTCACCGTCTCCGACAACGGGCCGGGCGTCCCCGAGGCCGAACGGGAACGGATCTTCGACCGGCTGGTGCGGCTCGACGACGCCCGCGACCGGCGTTCCGGCGGCTCCGGGCTGGGCCTCGCCATCGCCCGCGGCGTGGTCCGCGCGCACGGCGGCGACCTGACCTGCGAGCGGTCCGCGGAAGGCGCCGTGTTCCGCGTCGTGCTGCCCGCCATCAATCCGGTCGCCCAGCCGGGCCTCGTCTGATTCCATGACCGCGTAAACGTCGTCGTGCAGTGGGTTCGTACCGAGTGGACCAAGCAGTCCCGGGGTGAGCCCGAGGCGACCCGGCGCAACGCCGTGCCGGAGGCGTTCCCGCTGCCGCACCTGAGGCCCGCGGTGCACGAGGTGCGCCTGCTGGAGTGGCACGACTTCGCCCCGGACTGGGCCCCGGAGCGCGCCGAGCCCGACCGGATGACCCTGAGCCTGCGCGAGGACGACGGGGTCCTCGCCGTGCAGCTCCAGGACACCATGATCGCCACCCCACGCCGGCAGCACCGCCCGTCGCCCGTGCGGCTCGCCCGCGGCGAGTGGCTGCGCTGGCAGATCAACCACCGGTGGGCGCGCCCGCGCGACGGCGGCTGGAACTACCTGCTGGTCACGCTGAACCTCGCCTACGGGCCCGTCGGCGACGCGAAGCTGTTCCTCGGCACGCCCACGCGGTACGTGGACGAGCGGGCCCGGCTCCGTTAACCGACGGAGGGCGCCGGAGCGGCGAACGTGTTGCAGGCGTCCGTCGAATTGGCCTTGAAGCCCGCGGACGCCCACTGCGCCTGGTTCCTGGCGGACCCGTGCGCGTTGTCCTCCGGCTTCTCCTCGACGGCGAACTGGAAGTCCTCCTGGGCCTGGCGCGCCAGGTTCGCCGTCACGGAACCGCGGCCGGACGCCGAGTTCAGGAACATGCCCGCGAAGCAGTTCGCCTGCAGCTCGATCCGGCGCGACATCTCAAGGCCCGCGGCGCTCTTCTCGCCCGCGTCGGTGATCTTCAGATCCGCCGCCCGCAGCAGGCCCGTCAGCGCCTGGACGTGGTGGCCGTACTCGTGCGACAGCGTGGCCAGGTGCGTCGCCGGGGCCTCACCGCCGCCGTTGTCGCGCAGACGGGACGTGGGCATGTAGATCGTGCGGTTGCGGCCGCAGTAGTAGGCCACCGCGTGGTCCGACTGCGGCGCGGCGCCGCACGGGCCGTCCTTCAACGTCGGCGAGGAGTCCAGGACGGGCTTGTCGAACGGCAGGTTCGCGCCGGTCAGCACCGGGCCCCAGGCCGCGTCCAGGCACTCGACGCCCGCCGCGTAGTAGGCGGCGAGCTGCCCGTCCGAGACACCGAACGGCGGCAGCGAGCAGGTGACCGGCGCCAGCGCGACCGGCTTCACCAGGAGCGGGTGGTCGGCCAGCCGGTACACCGCGCGCGGCCGGATCGCCGTCGACGGCTCGGTCGACGGGGCCGTGGCCTGGCGGGAGTCCGCCAGCGCGTGGCCCGTGACCACTCTGGGACGGCCCAGTTGACCGATCCCGAGGACGAACGCGACCACCAGCACGAAGACCCCCGCGAGCAGGACAGGGTTGTTCTGGGCCGGTCGGGTCACGCTCTCCCCTTCCTAGGAGACGGAACCTGGGTCGGCGGCCCAGGTGTTGCACTCGGACGCCTTGTTCGACTTGTAGCCGCGGTCTACCCAGGTCGCGTTGTTCTGCGGTGTGCCGTGGTCCTTCGTCGGATAGATGTCGTAGTCGCCGCGGTTGCCCGCGTCGGTCAGGGCCACCCTGATCACGTCGATCGGGATGGCGCCGTGCGACAACGGGGCCAGCGACATGCCTCCGAAGCAGGTCGCCTGCAGCTCCATCCGGCGGTTCAGGTCGAGGCCCTTCGGAGTATCCCATCCGCCCGCGTCGTACTGCGCGCGGTCCGACGCTTTGAGCATCCCGGTGAGCCACTGGACGTGGTGGCCGTACTCGTGGGCGAGCTGGCCCAGGTACTTGCCGGGGTGGTTCGGGTTGTTCGGGTTGCGCTCGGCGGCGTACGCGTTCGCCGTCCAGTAGATGCCGCCCTGGCAGTACCGCGCCGTCTGGTCCGCGCGGACCGTGCCGCACGGGTACTGCGTGGTCTCGGTGATGACGTGCAGCTCAACGGGCTGGTACGGCAGGTTCGCGGCCTGCAGCGCCGGCTTCCACATGTTCTCGATGCACGGCAGGGCCGCGCGCAGGAAGCGGTCCTGGCCCGCCGGCGAGTAGTCCATCGCCGGGAGACCGCAGCCGGAGATCGTGTTCGCGCCGAAGCCCGGCTTGAGGAACGGGTGGTCCGCCAGCGCGTAGACGGCCTTCGGGCCGGCCGGGGTCGCCGGGGCGGACGGGGTGCGCGAGGCCGAGGTGGGCGGTGCGGTGGTCGTCGCCGCGGCCTCCTCGGTCGTGCTCGGGAGGGTGAACGTCGGGCTGTACGTCGTGTAGTTCGAGTAGCCCGTGTCCTTCACCTTGCTGTTCAGCGTCGCCGCGAAGAGGCCGACCGCGCCGAGGCCGAGGATCACGACACCGCCCAGGACGAGGGCGACGATCGCGCCGTTGTTCCTGCGCCGCGGCGGCGGTCCCCCCGGATACGGCCCGTAACCGGGAGGAGGGCCCCACGCCGGCTGCGGCGGGGGCATGACCTGGCCGGGAGGCGGCGGGCCGTAGTAGCCCGGTGGCGGGCCCTGCGGCTGGACGTAGGGCGGCGGTGGGCCCTGGGGCGGACGCTGCCCGAGCGGTGCGGGCATCGGCGGCGGGCCCACCGGGCGCGGTGGTGGCCAGGTGCCCGGCGGTGGTTGCGTCATCGCCTGAGGTCCCCCCATTGGTCATCCTGGGTCGGGTACGAGCATAGGCGGACCGGGATCGCCCGTCCCCCGACCGGGCTAACACGTCCCCGTACTGGAGACGCGCGGGCCGGGCGTTCGGTTCACGAGACGTCCGCGGAACTCGCCGCCCAGGTGTTGCACGCGTTGATCTTGTTCTGCTTGTGGCCGTGCATCACCCAACGTTCGTTGTTGGGCGCACTTCCGTGGTCGGGCCTGCGGTCGTAGTCACCGCGCTTGCCCGCGTCGCTCAGACCGGTGTTCACGACTTCCATCGGGATGACGTTCTTGTGCGAGAACGGCGCCAGCGTCATCCCGCCCAGGCACGTCGCCTGGAGCTCGAGCCTGCGGTTGAGCTCCAGGCCCTTCGGGGTGTCGAACCCGCCGACGTCGTACTGCGCCTGGTCGGCCGCGCGCAGCATGCCGGTCAGCCACTGGACGTGGTGGCCGTACTCGTGACTGAGCTGCCCCAGGTAGACCCCGGGGTGCCGGACGGTCGAGCCGCCCTCGTTGGCGTAGAACGTGCCGGGCCAGTAGATGACGCCCCGGCAGAACATCGCCGTCGTGTTGTTCTGCCGCGACCCGCACGGCGTCTGCACGGTGCCGGTGAACACCTGCAGCTCCGCCGGCTGGTACGGCAGGTTCGCGGCCTTGAGCGCCGGCTGCCACGCCTTCTCGATGCACGGCAGCGCGGCCTCGAGGAACCTCTTCTCGCCCGCCGGGCTGTATTCCATCCGCGGCAACGGACACGCGTCGAAGTCGTTGGCGCCGACGTTCGTGGCGAAGATCGGGTGGTCGGCGAGCTTGTAGACCGCCTTGGGGCCGGCCGGGGTCGGCTGGGTGCTCGGGGTGCGGGTCGTGGTGGGGCGGGTGGTCGTGGTGGTCGGTTCCGCGGTGGTCGACGTGTAGGTGTAGGTCGGGCTGTAGGTCGTGTAGTTCGAGTAGCCCGTGTCCTTGACCTTGCTGTTGAGGGCTGCCGCGAAGACGCCGATCGCGCCCAGGCCGAGGACGACCACTCCGCCCAGGACCAGGGCCACGATCGGGCCGCTGCCGCTGCGGCGCGGCGGAGCCATGGGGTAGGGCGGGGGTGCGTACGCGCCGGGGTGGCCGTGGCCCCACGTCGGTCGCGGAGGGGGCATGACCGGACGCGGCGGCGGCATGACCGGGTGCGGTGGGGGGAGCGGGGGACGACCGGGAGGTGGGCCATAAGGAGGAGGCGCGCCGTACGGCGGTGGCGGACCCATCGGCATGGGCGGCGGAAGCGGCGCACGGCCGGGCGGCGGCCTGTACGCGGGAGGCGCGCCGTACTGAGGTGGTGCGCCCACGGGCGGTCGACCCATCGGCGGACGCGACGGCCCCTGGACCGGGTGAGGTGCCGGCGGCGGAGCTGCCGGGCGTGGCGGCGGCCAGGTGCCCGGTGGCGGTGGTTGCGTCATCGCCGGAGATCCCCCAGATGGCGTCCGTTCGAAAGTCCGCCGGAGCATATGAGGACTCCGCTATTGTCCGCAGCCGTGTCGAAGAACTGGGGTGCGGCGATCTTCGTCGCCGTCGCGCTGACGTCCGTCACGTCTCCGGGGACGGCTGCCGGCGCGCTGGCGCAGCCCCTTCCCGGCACCGTCAGCACCGAGGTGCGGCTGAAGCTGGAGCGCGACGCCCGGCTGTCCGTCACCGAGACGGTCCAGGTGCCCGAGGGCAGGACCGTGAAGCGGACCGTCCCCTTGCGACTCGCGGTCGGCAACGACCTCGAGCGGCTGTACCAGGTCACCGACGCGAAGGTCGAGGGCAAGGGCAGCACCTCCACGGGTGACGACACCTTCACCGTCACGCTCGAAGGCACCTCCACGCTCACCTACACGGTCGTCGGCGCGGTGGCGCCGGTCGGGGACGTGCTGGAGGTGCGCTGGCAGGTCGCGGGCGGCTGGGACACCGAACTGGACAAGGTCGCGCTCTCGTTCTCCGCACCCGACTCACCGACGTCGGTGAACTGCCTCGCCGGCCCCGTCGGGTCGTCGCAGCCGTGCACGAGCGCGGACCTCGCGGACGGCAAGGGCGTGCGGGCGCAGGAGATCAAGCTCGGCGCCGGCGAACGCGTGGACGTCGCGATCGGACTGTCCGCCGGGGTCGTGCCCCCGAACGCCGTCGTGGTCGAGCAGTCCGGTCTCGCGGCCGCGTTCGCGCTCACGCCGGTCAGCGGTGCCGCGCTCGGTGCGCTGCTCGTGCTGCTGCTCGGCGGTGTGGCGCTGCTCTGGTACCTGCGCGGCCGGGACGCCGCGGCGCTCGCGAGCGAGGTCGGCGCGGTGTCCGTGCTGGTCCGCGACCAGGACGGCCGCGTCGCGTTCGCCTCGCCCGACGGGGTGCTGCCGGGCCAGGTCGGCACGGTCGTCGACGAGCACGTGGACGTGGTCGACGTCACCGCCACGGTGATCGACCTCGCCGTCCGCAACTACCTCTGGATCACCGAGACCGAGGGCCACGACTGGCAGATCGTGCGCCGCAACCCGGTCGACGACTCGTTGTCCGGGTACGAGAAGGCCGTCTGCGAAGCGCTGCTGCCGCAGGGGACCGACGCGGTGAGCGTGTCCGAGCTGCGCGGGAGGCAGATCGACCTCGCGCACGTCCGCGACCGGCTTTACGCCGACGTCGTGGAGAAGCGCTGGTTCGCGCGCCGCCCCGACGCCGAGCGGAACCTGTTCTGGTGGGCTGGAATCGCGATCGCGGTGCTCGGCGTGGCCGCCACGGTCGTGCTCGCGCTGACGGTTGGCAACGCGCTGTTCGGGCTCGCGGTCGCGGTCGGTGGCGTGGCGCTCGCGTTCGGTGCGCGGTCGATGCCCGCGCGCACCAGGCGCGGCAGCGAGTTGCTCGAACACGTCCGGGGGTTGCGCGGGTACCTCCACGGGGTGACGCCCGCGGACGTCCCCGAGGCCGACCGCGAGCTCGTGTTCTCCCGGTCGCTGCCGTACGCGGTGGTGCTCGGCGCGACCGAGCACTGGCTCTCCACGTTCGGCCAGCAGGACCTCTACTGGTACGGCAACGCCACCGACTTCCGGCGCGGCTTCCCCGCGTTCCTCGGGGCGCTCGACGGCGTGCTCGCCCAGGCGGGCCACCTGCGATCGCTCCGGGAGCCGAACCCGTAGTCTTGCTCCATGGCCTCACCCGAACTGCACAGGTTCACGTTGCCCAACGGCCTGCGGGTGGTGCTCGCCCCCGACGCCAGCGCACCGGTCGTCGGCGTCAGCGTGCACTACGACGTCGGCTTCCGCTCCGAGCCCGAAGGGCGCACCGGGTTCGCGCACCTCTTCGAACATCTGATGTTCCAGGGCAGCGAGAGCCTCGAGAAGCTGGCGCACTTCCGGCACGTGCAGTCGTCGGGCGGCACGTTCAACGGGTCCACGCACCCCGACTACACCGACTACTACCAGGTGCTGCCGAGCGCGGCCCTGGAGCGGGCGCTGTTCCTCGAAGCCGACCGCATGCGCGCGCCGAAGCTCACCGAGGAGAACCTCCGCAACCAGATCGACGTGGTGAAGGAGGAGATCCGGCTCAACGTGCTGAACCGCCCGTACGGCGGGTTCCCCTGGATCCTGCTGCCCGCGGTGCTGTTCAAGACGTTCGCCAACGCGCACAACGGCTACGGCGACTTCGTCGACCTGGAGAGCGCGACGGTCGACGACTGCGCGGAGTTCTTCGACACCTACTACAGCCCCGCCAACGCGGTGCTGACCGTGGCGGGCGACCTCGACGTCGAGGCGACGAAGGCGTTGGTGGAGAAGCACTTCGGTGACGTGCCCGCGCGGCCGAAGCCCGAGCGCCCCTCGTTCGCCGAGCCCGCCCCGCAGGGCGAGGTCCGCCACGAGCACGGCGACGCGCTGGCCCCGCTGCCCGCGATCGCGATCGGCTACCGCGTGCCGGACCCGACCACCGACATCGACGGCTACCTCGCCTACCTGGTGCTCGCCGGCGTGCTCGCGGACGGCGACAGCTCGCGCCTGCAGCAGCGCCTCGTGCACCGCGAGGGCATCGTGATCGACCTGAACGCGGGCTGCGGCCTGTTCGGCCCGCTCGAGGCGCGCGACCCGGACACGTTCAGCATCACCGCGATCCACGCCGCCGAGGTCGAGGCCGCCCAGGTCGTCGCGGCCATCGACGAGGAGCTGCAGAAGCTCGCGCAGGAGCCGCCGTCGGCCGAGGAACTCGCGAAGGTCACGGCGCGTTGGGCGTCGACCATGCACAAGGAGCACGACCGGCTCACGAACCGCACGCTGGGCCTCGGCTCCGCGGAGCTGCTGTTCGGCCGCGCCGAGCTGATCTACGAACTGCCCGAGCGGATCGCCTCGGTGACCGTCGACGAGGTGTCCGCCGCGGCCAAGGCGCTGCGTCCCGACTCCCGCGCCCTTCTTCTCGTCAAGCCCACCGGAGGAGCCCAGTGACCTCGGCAAAGACCCACCGCACCGCCGAGGAGATCGGGCGCACCGCAACGGGCCCGCGCCCGCTGCCACCTCTGGGTGAGCAGAAGGCGGCCGCGGAGCTGTCCACTGTGGACACGACGCTGTCGAACGGCCTGCGCGTCATCGCCGTCCGCCGCGCCACCGTGCCGATGGTCGAGCTGCGCCTGAGGGTCCCGTTCGCCGACCCGTCCGGCACCAGCGCCGGCTCCCAGCACTCCGCGGCGGCCGAGATCCTCGCGAACACCGTGCTGACGGGCACGTCCACCCGCTCGCGCGTCGAGATCGACACCGAGCTGGCGCTGGTCGGCGGCGAGCTCGACGCCGTGGTCGACCCGGAGCGCCTGAGCTTCACCGGCAACGCCCTGGCGAGCGGCCTCGGCACCGTGCTGGAGGTGCTGGCCGACGTTCTGACCGGCGCTGCCTACCCGGCCGACGAGGTCGAGCGCGAGCGCGCCCGCCTGGTCGAGCGCATCACGCTCGCCCGGTCGCAGCCGAGCGTCATCGCCCGTGAGGCGCTGCAGAAGCTGCTCTACGGCGACCACCCGTACGCGAAGGAGATGCCGGAGGCCGACGAGGTCGCCGCCGTCTCCCGCGAGGACGTGGTGGCCCTGCACGGCAAGGCACTGCTGCCGCGCGGTTCGGTGCTGGTCGTCGTCGGTGACGTCGAGCCCGCCGAGGCCGTGTCCCAGATCGGCGACGCCCTCGGTGCGTGGCAGGGCGACGGCGAGGCCGTCCAGCTGCCGCCGCTGCCGGAGGTGTCCGGTGGCGACGTGGCGCTGGTGCACCGCGCCGGTGCCGTGCAGTCGCAGATCCGCCTCGCCGCACAGGCGATCCCGCGCACCGACGAGCGCTACCCGGCGCTGCAGCTCGCGAACCTCGTCTACGGCGGGTTCTTCTCGTCGCGCCTGGTCGAGAACATCCGCGAGGACAAGGGCTACACCTACAGCGCCCGGTCGCACCCCGAGTTCACCGTGCACGGCGCGACGTTGCTGATCGACGCCGACACGGCGTCGGACGTGACGGCGGCGGCGCTGCTGGAGACCCGCTACGAACTGGCGCGCCTCGGCCTCGTGCCGCCGTCGGAGTCCGAAGTGGACACCGCGCGCAGCTACGCCGTCGGCACGTTGCTCACCAGCACGTCCTCGCAGGGCGGCCTGGCGTCGTTCCTCGTGAACCTCGTCGCGCTGGGCCTCGGCCTCGACTGGCTGGTCGCGCACCCGCAGCGACTGGCGGCCGTCACGCCCGAGCAGGTGGCCGCGGCCGCGCTGGAGTTCTTCGCGCCGGCCAACTTCACCGGTGTGCTCGTCGGTGACGCCGACCTGCTCAAGCCGAAGCTGTCCGCGCTGGGTGGGATCGATTTCGGCGGGGTCTCGTTCCAGTGAGCTTCGACCTGATCGGGCTGCCGGCGCTGTCGCGGTCCGCGATCGACCGGGGCGAGCCGTTGCGCGGCGACGACGAGAAGCTCGCCGCGCTCTGGCCCAAGGCCCGGATGATCGTCGTGGACACGCGCGGCCGCACCCTGGTCGCCGACCGCGGCACGAGGCTCGCCGACCGGCCGGCCGTCGAGTTCGGCGACCTGCCCCCGGTCAACGCCGTCCTGCTGGGTGAGCAGGACGGCGTGGCGTACTTCGCCGTGCTGATGCCCGCCGAGGAGGGCGAGGCGACGCCGCCGAGCCGCGCCTGGGGCCCGCCCGAGCTCACGGACGAGCCGCAGTGGCTCGACCTGCGCCAGGCGGGCGCGACGCTGGACGACACGTCGGCGGGGCTGTTCACGACGGCCGCCGCGCTGTTCCAGTGGCACCGCCTCGGCAAGTACTGCGCGAAGTGCGGCGCCAGGACCGTGCTGGAGAAGTCCGGCTGGACGTCGGTCTGCTCGGGCTGCGGGCGCGAGGAGTACCCGCGCACCGACGCGGCCGTGATCTGCCTCGTGCACGACGGCGCGGACCAGGTGCTCGTCGCGCGCGGCCCGGAATGGCCCGAGGGCCGGTTCTCCGTGCTCGCCGGGTTCGTCGAGGCCGGCGAGTCGCTGGAGGCCTGCGTGGCGCGGGAGATCTGCGAGGAGGTCGGCGTCACCGTCCGGGACATCCGCTACCTCGGCTCGCAGCCGTGGCCGTTCCCCCGGTCGCTGATGATCGGGTTCGAGGCCGTGGCCGACCCCGCCGACCCGCTGACGCTCGCCGAGGGCGAGATCGCGGAGGCGAAGTGGGTGTCGCGGGCCGACGTGCGGCGGTCGATCGAGGAACCGGGCAGCGTTCCGGGCCTCGGGCTCGCCGGTGGCGCGTCGATCGCGTTCCGGATGTTGCAGAGCTGGTCGGGCGCCGGTCAGTCAGAGCAGTGACGGCAGCACGTGCTCCTCGGTGACCACGAGCCCGGTCGTGGCCATGGTCCCGGCGAGCGCGGGGTCCCAGCTCGCCTCCACCGGGCGGCTGTTCAGCGTCGGCAGTTCCACGCCGCGGGCGATCAGCGTGGCCACGGCGTCGCGGTAGTCCTGCGCTGACATCCGCCACGCCGTGCCGCCGGTCCAGGCGAGCACCTCGTTGGCGACGCGGAGGCCGTCCGGGGTGAAGTCGTTGTGGCACTTCACCGTCTTGCCGTCGAGGTGGTGCTTCGCCTGCGGCGTCAGGCCGTGGGGGAGCACCACCACCGGGCCGGGCAGGCCTGACTCGAGCAGGCGCGGGCTGCGGACGACGGTGACCTCCTGTGCTTCCAGGGTGTCGTTCAGCGTCAGGTAGCCCTGCGAGGTGAGGACGGGGTCGCTGTAGGCGTCGGGCAGCACACCCGCGCGCTCCCAGTCGAGCCCGGCCAGCGCCAGTGCTTTGTGGACGATCCGGGTGAGCGGGCGGCCGTCGTCGAGGTCGTTGCCCGCCAACGCGAACCGCGTGGTCCAGCGGCGGGGCTCGGGGTGCAGCCGCGCGAGGATCGACGCGGCCTGGTTCGCGATCATCGGCAGAGCGGGCTGCGGGATCTTGCCGTACCGGCGGACGTGGTCGATCCACTCGGCGGCCCACGGGCGGGACAGCAACCCGTTCTCGCGCAACGCGAACTTCAGCACGGCGTCCGCCGTAGAGGCCTCTTCGGAGGTGGACATGCCGATCGGCTTGCCGTGCACCGATTCCAGCACCTCGGGCAACGTGCTGCCGTGCGCGCGGAGGTGCTCGTCCAGGCGTGCCAGCGAGATCTGCCGGCGGGCCGGGTGCGCGATGGGCTTGCGCAGGAGTTCACCGAGGACGGCCGCGGTGCCCGCGTCCTCGACGCGGAAGCTGAACGCCGACCGGCCGCCGCCCTCCATCGTCTCGCGGGCGAGGCGCCAGAAGTCGGCCAGCTCGGGGCGCTCGTACTCGGTCACCGCACCAACCTAGGCCTTGACAGAACTCGCCGTTGAGCGGAGTCTGCCTAACCATGAGCGCCGCGCCTAATCGTGATAGGCAAGCCGAACGCCGTGAGGCGACCCGCCGGGAGATCGTCGACGCCGCGTGGGAGATCGCACGCCGCGACGGCCTGGCCGCCGTCACGTTGCGCGAGGTCGCGGCCATGATCGGCATGCGGTCGCCGTCGCTGTACTCGCACTTCGACTCGAAGAACGCGATCTACGACGCCATGTTCGGGCAGGCCTGGACCGTCTACCTGGACGAGATGAGGCAGCACGACCTGCCCGCGGCGCCGAGGGAGGCGTTGCTCGCGATCGCCGAGCACTTCTTCGCCTTCTCGATCACCGACGTCGCCCGCTACCAGCTGCTGAACCAGCGCTCGATCCCCGGTTTCGTCCCGTCCGAGGCCGCCTACGCGCCGTCGGTCGAGGTCATCGGCCTGCTGCACGAGACGTTCGACCGGCTCGGCGTCCCCGACCGCGCCGACGCCGACCTCTTCCTCGCCCTGTGCGGAGGCCTGCTCGAACGGCAGCTCGCGAACGAGCCCGGCGGCGACCGCTGGACCCGCCAGCTGCCCCGCGTGATCGACATGTTCGCCGACGAGGTCGGCCTGCCAGGACCGTCCCTGAGGAGCTCCCGATGACCACAGCACTCGCCGCCAGACCCCGAACGTCACCGTTGGACCGCGCGGTCGCGATGCGTCTCGCCGCGACCGAGTACGACCGCGTCGCCGCCCTGCTCGCCGCCCTCGCCCCGCACGACTGGGACAAGCCGACCTCGTGCCCGGGATGGGACGTGCGCGCGATGGCCACGCACGTCCTCGGCATGGCCGAGATGTCCGCGTCGATGCGCGAGGGCCTGCGCCAGGCCAGGGCCGCCCAGGCCCGCGACGGCGTGTTCATCGACGAGCTGACCGCCCTGCAGGTGGACGAACGCGCCGGCCTGACCCCGGCCGCCATCGTCGCCCGGTTCGCCGAGGTGGCCCCGAAGGCCGCGAAAGCGCGCCGCCGCATGCCGCGTTTCGTGCGTGCGCGCCGAATGCCCGGAACCCAGCACGTGAACGGGCGCGACGAGACGTGGACGCTCGGGTTCCTCTCCGACGTGATCATGACCCGCGACCCGTGGATGCACCGCACCGACCTCGCCCGGGCCACCGGGGCCGCGTTGGAGCTGACGGCCGAGCACGACGGTGTGCTGGTCGACGACGTGGTGCGCGAGTGGTTCGACCGGGTCGGCCGGGTGGTGTCGCTGCGGCTGACCGGGCCCGCGGGCGGGGTGTGGGGCGACGGGGAGCCGGAGGTGGAGCTCGACGCGGTCGAATTCTGCCGGGCGCTCGCGGGGCGTGGGGTCGCGCCGCTGGGCACCGAGGTGCCGTTCTGAGTGGTCACGGTGACCGTCGGCGGTGGGAGCACGTCCGCACCGCCGCGGCACACCGGCGTTCGGCTAGGGCCGCGGCGGAGTCTCCCGCCCGTCAGGGGTCGATGCGGTCCAGCGCCGCCCCGTCCCACGTCGTCTGCGTGCACGCCACACCCCGGCCGTTCTTCGGCCGCAGCACGTCGTAGATGTGCATGCGCGGGATCTTGTCCGACACGCCCCAGCCGGACGGCCAGGTGATCACCCAGTCCATGTCGAGGTCGACCAGCAGGCCCAGCATGCGCGCGATGGTCGGGTCGTCGAGGCGTTCGAAGGCCTCGTCGAGCAGCACCAGGCGGAGTGGGTCGAACTCGTCGCTCACGGCGTCGTAGAAGCTCGCGGCGGCCGCGAACAGCGTCACGTACGAGATCAGGCGGGTCTCGCCGGACGACAGCTGCTTGAGGCGCCGTTCGCGCGGGCCGCCGTCCGGGCCCGTGTCGGCGACGGTCACGGTGAACTGGTGCCACGTGCGGTAGTCGAGGGCGCGGGACAGGATCTCGGCGTAGCCGCCGGAGTGCGTGTCGCGCTCGTTCTCGATCCGCTCGGTGAAGACGCGGCGCAGCGTGGCGTCCTGCTCGGGGGTGCGTTCGCCGAACGGCAGGCGCACCAGCGCAAGCGCTTGCCGCGTCGCGTCGTCCAGCGCGCTCGACGACTTCCAGGCCAGCTTGACGTGCACGCCCTGGCTGGAGCGGGCCTGGCCGAGCACCTCGTTCATGCGCTTGGTCAGGTCCTCCGCGACGGTGATCTGGCCGCGCAGCCACTCGGCCAGGTCGCGGATCAGGTAGTCGGCGAAGATGCCCTGGTACTGCTCGTCGAGGAACCCGCGCTGCTCGGCCAGTTTCGTCGTCACGGTGCGGGCGGCGACGGCGACGGGCTTCGCGCCCTCCTCGCCGGTCACGGTGACGGTGAGCAGGCCCGCGTGCTGTTCGGCGGCGATGTCGTGGCTGCCCGCCAGGGAGGTCTGCAACGCCTGGAGCTTCGCGATCACGGTGGCCTCGGTGCCGCCGCGGCGGTCGGGGGTCTCCGCGATCAGGGCGCGGACCGAGGCCTCGTCGGACGCACCGTCGTGGTCCGGGAACGCGGCCACCACCAGGCCCGGCGCGCGGACCGTGGCGCCGAAGTTCGCGGACGCCCGCGCGAGCGCCTCCTCGGACTCGGCGACCTGCGTGGAGTTGGTCTCCAGCAACGCTTCCAGCTTCGCCGCCTGCTCGCGCGCGGTCGTGATGCTCTCCCGCACGCCCTTGAGGTCCTCGCGCATCTTCTTGCGCGACTTCTCCAGCGACGTGAGCTGCTCGCTGATCTCCTTGGCCTCGCCGCCGACGGCGTCGGTCAGCTCGGCCAGTGTTCCTGCCTGGGCGGCGTGGTCGACGCAGCGGCTGTCGGCGTCGGCCTCGGCGGTCCGCCGGTCGGCGACGGCCTCGTGGTAGCGGTGCGAGGCGTCCGTGAGGTCGGAGATCGTGCCCTGGCACCGCCTCTTCACCGCGTCCCCGAGCAGGTCGGCGGTCCGCTGGGCGTCCCCGGCGGCCGCGCGGGCCTGGCGGAGCGCCTCGGTGTCCGGCGGCAGCCCGGCGTCCCCGGCCTGGCGGGTCAGTTCCGACCTCGCCGCCTCCAGCCGGGACTGCGCGTCCTCCAACGCCTCCCGCAGCTCGAACGTGCGTTGCCGCGCGCGCACCGCCGACTCCTCGGCGGCCTGGACGCGGCTGTGCTTCGCGATCAGCTCGCCGTCGCCGGGGAACGCCGCGAGGTGCGCCTCCCACGTGGCGACGTGCTCGTGGGCGCGCGCCAGTTCGTCTTCCGCGGTGCCGAGCCGGGCCCGCAGGTCGGCCAGTTCCTCTTCCAGGGCGGCGATGCGACGGCCACGCGCCGCCTGCCGGGCGCCCGCGCCGATGAACTCGGCCTCGGGCTTGGTGAAGCGGCCGGTCAGCACGCCGGAGCGCCAGACGCCGTCCGTGGTGAGGCTCAGCGTGTCCTGGTCGTCCAGCGACACCGCGCGCAGCAGGTCCGCGACGAACCCCTCCGGCACCGGCGAGCCCTCGACCGCGGGCACGAGCACGTCCGCGAGGGTGCGGCCGCCGACCGGGGAGCTCGCGACGGCCAGCACGTCGTTCAGCTCGGTGTCGGCCAGCGTGACCCAGGCGTCGAGCAGGCCGCTCGCCTGCAACGCCGCCTCCAGCCCGGCCCGTTCCTCGTCGGTGAGCGACGGCGCGAAGTCCACGAGCCGGTAGAACGGCGCGCCCTGAGAGGCATCGCGGTTCGCTGACACATACCGGCCCGGCGCCGGCACGCGCTCGTTGCCGGAACGCAGACCGACGAGCTCCTCGTCCAGCGCGTCGAGGCGGGCGCGCAGGTCGGCACGCTGCTGGGCGAACGCGTGCGCGGCGTCGCGGGCCGTCTGCACGAGCGGCCCCGCCCACTCGCGGGCGGCGGTGCTCAACGTCCTCGCGGCGGCTGGGTCGGCGGTCCGCGGCAGCTCCAACGCCTCCGCCGGGCGCTCGTCGAGCAACGGGCCGCTCGACGTCCACACCTCGACCTGCTCCAGCCAGGCCTGCACGACCTCGGCCAGCTCCTGCGCCTCCTGGTTGCGCAGCGACGTCGACTCGGTCGCGCCGAGCTGGGCGTCACGGGCCTTCTGCCGCAACGACTCCACCTCGCGCTGCTGCGCGTCCAGCGCCAGCGCCTGCTCGTGCAGCGCCATCGCGAGCGCACCTCGCTGGCGTGCAAGGGAAGCGATGCCCGCGGTCTGGTCGGTCACCGACGCCAGCGCGGTCAGCACGTCCTCGGTCGCGGCGGCGGGAGGCACGCGGCGTTCGATCGGCAGCGGTCCCGCCTCGGGATCCGGCTTGGCGCGCACGGAGTCCGTGGTCACCGCGGCCTCGGCGGCCGGGACCTGCGGCACGTCCGGCGCGAGGTCCGGGTCCATGCCCGCGAGGCGCAGGTTCTCGCGCAACGGCTCGCTCAGCGCGTCGGCGGCCTGGAGGTCCTCCGCGAGGCGCTTCAGCAGGCGCAGCACGGTGTCGACGGCCGCGTCCTCCTGCGCGCGCTGCCGGTGGGCCGTCTCCAGGGCCGCGACGGCGGAGGAACGCATCTGCGCCACCAGGTTCTCGCGCGTCTTGAGGTCCTGCAGGTCGCGGAACGCCGGCAGCTCCTTCAGCGCCGCGATCGTCTCCTCGGCCTGCTGCTCCCCGGTCTCCATGTCGACCAGCGCCTGCTCGGACGCGGAGCGCTCCACGCGCGTGAGGTCGAGCTCCTGGGAGAGCTTCGCCTGCTCGCGCCGCAGCTTCGCCACCGACTTCTCGGCGGACTCCAGCCGTTCGGACGCGCCGCGCAGCCCGCCGAACGCGTAGTCCCGGTAGGTCTTGAGGAACGTCGACAGCGCACTGTCCGCAGAGGACAGTCGCACGATGTTCTCGCGGATCGACTCCAGGTCGTCGAACGACGTCGCGAGCTGCTCGACCATCGCCTGGTCGAGCGGCGGCAGGGCGTCGGACAGGATCTGTTCGAGCTGGCCCTCCAGCACCTTCAGGCCGACGTCCGGGTTGCGCAGCGTCCGCTGGAGGTGCAGCAGGTCGCCGTACCGCGCCGCGGGCACGCCGTAGACGGTCTCGGCGATCTTCGCGCGGAACGCCGGCTCCTCGAACATGCAGTCCGCGCCGATGAGGTCGCGCAGCTGCGCCGGGCCGTGCGGGACGCGTTCCGGGCCCGCGAGCTGCAGTTCCGCGCCGACGCGCTGGGGTGTGACGAACCGCCACGAGTCCGTGATGGCCTGCGAGGTCTTCGACGCCTTCACGCCGAGACCGCACGTCAGGTACTCGTTGCCGCTGTGGTCGGCGGCCTCGCGGATCAGCTCGACCCACGCGTAGCCGATGCGGTTCGGGCCGCCGTCGTAGTCGTCCAGCATGAGGCGCCGCAGGCTGACGGTGTCGAAGCCCTTCGAGCCGAGCTGGCGCAGGTCGCCGTCGAGGCACAGCGGGAGCAGCAGCTCGAGCGTGCGGGACTTGCCGGACCCGTTGGTGCCCTGGAAGATCGCGCGGCCACCGGAGAAGTCGAACGTCTGCTCGGTGTACTGCCAGATGTTGACCACGCCGCCGCGGTGCAGCCGCCACCTGCTCATGAAACGTTCTCCTCGTCGAACAGGGACCAGCTCGGTACTTCTTGCACCACAACGGGTTCGGGTTGTTGTTCTCGTTCGGGATCGCCGTCGGGGGACGGCAGCCAGCGGTGCGCGGCCGCGCTGATCGACCAGGCACCGTCCTCGGTGCGCGCGGCCAAGCCCATGCGGCGCAACAACTCCGTCACCTCGGCGACCAGCCGGTCGAGGTCGTCGGTGAACTGCTTCGACCACGCCGCGGGGTAGTCCTCGACCAGCCCGGCGCAGACCTCGCGCAGGCGTTCGGTGGTGACCACGTACCGGGCCGGCGCGTCCTCGTCCTCGCCGTCGAGCAGGTCCGGCAGCGCCAGCAACGTGATGCGCGCGACCGTCGAGACGCCGGGGAACGAGAGGTCGGTCAGGAAGTCCTCGGGGTCGGCGGCCAGCACGCCCTCGACGCGGCACTCGGTGTGCAGGCCGAAGGCCTGCTCCAGCAACGCCGTCTCCTTGCGCTGGTTGCGCCGCAACCAGTCCGCCTGCTCGTCCCGCAGGTCCGCGTAGAGCACCAGCGGCGTCTCGACGAGCCTGCGCCGCACGGCGTGCTCGATGCCGCGCGGACCGGGGCGCGCGGCCAGTTCGACGAGGTGGGCGGGGCTCTGCGCCTCGCCGACCGGGCCCGTCACGAGCTGGCCCAGCAGGTCGGTGTCGATCGTGATCAGGGCTTCCTGGGGCAGCACGTCCTGCGCGACCGAGCCCTCGGTCTCGTGCAGCACTCCCAGGGAGACGAGGTGCCGGAGCGCCGCGGTGAGCGCACGCCGTTCGGAGATGTCGTCCGGCGCGTCGATGCCCGCTTCCACCGCGGCGGAACGGATGTCGGCCACGAGCCGGGACAGCAGGGTCTGCCGTCCGATGCCGGTGAGCACCGCGAGGGTCAGCGCCAGGTACGCGTAGCCGCGCGGGGACATGCTGAGCACTCCGCGCGTGTCGTCGTTGCCGGGGCCCGACTTGTACAGGCGCGCGAACCGCCGTTCGACGACGAGCCGGTAGCCGAGCAGACCGGCGAACAGGTCCTGCAACGTCGCCCGGTGCCGGTAGACGAGGCCGAGCAGCTCCCCGTCGGGACCGTCGGAACGCAGCAAAGGCCTGCGCAGCAACGTTCGCGCGCACCGCACCACGTTGGCGGCGTCGATGTCGGAGAGGGTGTCCAAGTGGTTCATCGCTTCAGTGCCACCGTCGCGTCGTGCAGGGTGAGGGTGCCGGCGGCCGACCTGATCTGCGTCGTGGTGCCGTGGGCGATCTCGAGTTTGAGGCCGCGCACGGGGTCGCTCGCGGAGCCGCTGTCGTTCGGCGAGTCGCGCTGGGCCATCGCGAGCGTCAGCAGCTCGCAGAAGACCTCCAACGCGCCGTGCGTGAGCGTCGTGTTCTCCAGGTTCCCGGCGGCCTGCGTCAGCTCGGCGACGTGCCGCGCGCGGATCTCGTCCGCCTCACGGGCCTCCGCCAGCAGCGACTGCTCGGTCATCGGGTCGTCGAGGATCCGCGACGGTCTGCCGCGCCCGCCGCGGTCGCCCCGCGTGCGGACGCTCACGGTGACGTCGCAGACCGGGCCGTCGCGCCACGGCGTGCGCTCGTTGTCCGAGTCGTGCTCGGGCGCGGGGGAGAGGTGCCGGGCGCTGTAGAGACCGAACGCCGAGGCGTAGATCTCGTGCGCCTCCTCGCGCGTGGAGTTGTCGAACCAGGCCGCGAGCTTCAGCAGTTCGGCACGGCGTCCGGGGAGCAGGCCACCGCCGGAGGTCGCGCGCTTCACGCTCGCCAGCAGGCTGCCGATGGCGCGGGCGGTGGCCTCGCGCAACGCCGTGACCTGCGATGGGCGGCCGGGGCGGTCGACGAACCAGTCCGTCAGCTCCTGCCAGTCCTCCGGCGTGCGGCCGCGGGCGCGTTCGACGTTCTGGCCGAGGTCGGTGCCGAGGAGCCGGAGCAGTTCGGCGCGGGCCCTCGTGAGGCCGGCGAGGGCCGTGGCGATCGGGGGCGTGAACTTGAGGACGTCCTCGACGACCCGCTGGATGTACTCGACCAGCAGGTTCCGGAAGCCCGCGATCTCCTCGGGCGCCAGGTGGTTCCGCGTGACGACCTGGCCGAGGTAGGCGTAGAAGTCGCGGACCGTCGCCGCGAGCTCGGCGTGCTGCAGGAACAGCGTGGTGACGCGTTCGGCCAGCAGCTCCTTGGTGCGGTCGCCCTCGTTGAGCAGCGCGACGCTCAGGGACCCGCCCAGCTCGTTGAGGCCGCGTTCGATCGCGGGGAGCAGCTCGCGGGAGACCTCGCGGGCGCCCTCGGGGACCCGCAGCAGCTCGTCGACGTCGCGCTGGACGCGGACGGCGAGCTTGGAGACCTGGTAGCGGACGCTGCCGTGCTGGAACTCGGCGATGCTGGCCGCGACTACCTCGCGCCGGCCCTGGACGAGGTTGCCCCACTCGACCAGCTGCCGGAGGCGGTTGATGACGTTCTCGATGCGCGACTCGCCCTGCTCGACGCGGCCCTCGC
This sequence comes from Lentzea sp. HUAS12, assembly GCF_024125735.1. NCBI lineage: Bacteria > Bacillati > Actinomycetota > Actinomycetes > Pseudonocardiales > Pseudonocardiaceae > Lentzea > Lentzea sp. HUAS12. The sequence continues at coordinate 5,939,632 of NZ_CP099738.1, read as the reverse complement.
GCTCCTGCCCGGCCAGTGCTCCGGCGACCTCGCCCGCAGACAGGTCGGCCAGCAGCGTGGAGGTGAACAGGCGCATGATCGCCAGGTACGTGCGCTGATGATCGCGCGCGTCCAGATAGGCGTACAGCTTCAGCCGCTTGTGCTCCACGACCGGCCACCCTAATGCGCGCGCCGGGGCGACGCGGCGCTACCGTGCCTTCGACGAACTGGGGAGGAAGCCGTGGGTGCGGGTCGCGCGTTGGGGTTGTTGCTGGGCGTGGCGGCGGACGCGGTGTTCGGTGATCCACGCCGATTTCACCCGGTAGCGGCATTCGGGACGTCCGCGGCGGCCCTGGAGAAGCGCCTTTACGCGAACTCCGAGGCGGCCGGTGCGGCGTACACGGCCGTGCTCGTCGGTGGGACCGTGGCGCTCGGTGTGGCCGTGGAACGGGCCACACGCCGCAACTGGCTGACGCAGGCCCTCGCGACCGGCGCGGCGACGTGGGTGGTGCTCGGCGGTCACTCGCTGGCCACCGAGGGCACGTCGATGGGCCGCGAACTCGCCGACGGTGATCTCGACGCGGCTCGGACGCGCCTGCCCAACCTGTGCGGCCGCGACGCCGCCCGCCTCGACACGACGGGCCTGGCGCGCGCGACCGTGGAGTCCGTGGCCGAGAACACGTCGGACGCCGTCGTTGCCCCGCTGTTCTGGGGCGCCGTCTCGGGCGTGCCGGGGCTGCTGGCGTACCGCGCGGCCAACACCCTGGACGCGATGGTCGGCCACAAGTCCCCTCGCTACCTGCGCTTCGGCTGGGCCTCGGCGCGGCTGGACGACCTGCTGAACCTCATCCCGTCGCGGCTGGCGGCGTTGCTGACGGTCGGCGGCGCCCCGGTCGTCGGCGGCTCGGCCCCGCAGGCCCTCGAGACCTGGCGCCGCGACGCGGCCGCGCACCCGTCCCCCAACGCGGGCCAGGTGGAAGCGGCCTTCGCGGGCGCCCTGGAGATCAGGCTCGGCGGCCGCACCGCCTACTCACACGGCGTCGAGGAACGCCCGGTGCTCGGCCACGGCCGCAACCCGGACTCAGGTCACGTGACGCGAGCCGTGGAGCTGTCCCGCGTCGTCGGCTTCGGCGCGGGCCTGGTCAGCGCCTTCATCGCCCTCTTCCGCAAGTAGCTCGGCGATCGACTTCTTCTTCGTGCGGCCCTCGTAGAGCACGCCACCAGGCCGTGCCTCGCGGATCGTGAAGTACAGCCAGCCACCGACCGCCATCACCCCGAACGCGATCCACTGCAGCGCGTAGGAGAAGAACGGCCCGGACTCGAGCCGGGGCAGCGGCAGCGTGTCGAGCGCGCCCGGCTGGTTCTCGATCAGCTGGTAGTAGCCGGGCTCGATGTTCTCGCCGACGGCCTTGTTGTTGATCGAGTAGATCTGCTTGCGGCCGTCCTGCTGGAACGCCGGCTGCTCGTTCGACTCGTTGGGCCTGGCCAGCCCGATGAGCGTGACCTCGTTCGTGGGGGGCGCTGCGAAGTCCGGCGGCTTGATTCCGTTGACCGGCCGCACGTACCCGCGGTCGATCAGGATCCGGTGGCCCGTGGTGGTCTCGAACGGCGTGATGACCTCGAACGCCGCCTCGCCCTGAACGGTCCTCAGTCGTGCGAGCGCTTCCAGTTCCGGCAGGTAGCGGCCCTTGATCTCGACCTTCTGCCACTCGTCGTGCCGCGCGCCGAACGGGGCCGGGTCGCTCTTCAGCGACTTGGTGATGGCGGAGTTCTGCTGCTGCCGTTCGTCGTTGCGGCCGAACTGCCACGGCGACAGGAAGTAGATGCAGGCACCCGCGAACACCCAGACGGCCAGGGTCAGCGCCAGCCAGCCCGGCTTGAAGAGGAACTTGAACCGCACGTCCTCACGGTAGTTGCGTGAGCTGGACCTCGTGGAACTGGGTCACGAACCCCTCCCCCTCCGGGCTCGCCGCCATGATCCCGGCCCGCACCTCGACGTCGGGCGGGAAGTAGGCCTTGCGCAGCAGGTTCGTGGGCTCCTGACCGTCCAGGCCGTACCGCACCCACACCGCGTCACCCTTGCGTTCGGCGCTGACGGTGAACCGCTCGAACGACCCGACGAGCGCCAGGTTCCAGTCCGAGAACCCGCGCGTCACGACCGTGCTGGCCTGCCGCTTCCCGTCGAACACCTCGACCCCGGCCTTGATCCAGTTCTCGCCGTCGAGCAGCAGCCCGACGCCCGCGTGGTCGTACTGCGCCGCGTACTCGCCGCTGAAGGTCGCGGTGACGGTGAAGTCGCCGGTGACGCTCATGCCGTAGAGGTGGCCGTTGTCGCGGACGACGCCGTTGCCGGTGAGGCGCCAGAAGTCGCTGCCCGGATCGGCGCGCACGGTCAGCGGGGTGGGCGACCACTCACGCGGTTCGTTGAGCCAGGTCCAGCCGGTGACGTCCATGGACTTCATCCAAGCAAAGCGGCCCTGGCCGCGCTGATCGCCTGCGTGCGGTAGCCGCCGCCGAACAGGACGGCGTGCACGAGCAGCGGGAACAGCTGGTGCAGCGGCACGCGCGCCTGCCAGCCGTCGGCCAGTGGCGCGACCTCCCGGTACGCGCCCAGCACGTGGTCGAGGAACGGGCAGCCGAAGAGCTGAAGCATCGCGAGGTCGCTCTCGCGGTGGCCGCCGTGGGCCGCGGGGTCGATGAGCCACACCTGGTCGTCGGCGCCCCACAGCACGTTGCCGCTCCACAGGTCGCCATGCAGCCGTGCGGGAGGTTCGGGCGGGCCGGTGAGTTCGTCGATACGCGCGCACACCTCGCTCATGTCGATGCCCGCTTCCCGCGCGTACGGCTCGATGCGGTGTGACGCGAACCACGACGGCCACTCCGACGCGGGCTCGTTGAGCATCGAGGCCATGCCGATCGTGGCTTCGCGCGGACCGCCGGGCGGGGGAGCGCCGAACGCCGGGGCTCCGGCGAGGTGCAGGGCGGCCAGGCGGCGTCCGAAGGTCACGGCCGCCTGAAGATCCAGCTCGCCGTGCGGGATCTCGTCGATCACCAGCTCGCCCTCGTGCGCACTGTGGACGAACGGGACCGGCGGGCCGCCCTCGACGCGCAGCCACCGCAGGCCGGCCGCCTCGGCGGTGGTGGCCCGAGGTGACTGGTGCTTGCGCATCAGAGCTGCTCGCGGACCCACGCGATCAGCCCCGGCATCGCCGCCTCCGTCATGACCAGCACCTCGGCGAACCCGGCGTCATCGCCGTAGTACGGGTCCGGCACGTCCACGCCGTCGGCGTCCGGGTCGAACGAACGGAGCAGTCGCACGCGGTCCGGATCGACCATCCGGCGCAACGCGCGGGCGTGGCCGGAGTCGAGCGCCACCAGCAGGTCGGCGTCCAGGTGTTCGGCGCCGACCTGCGCGGCCACGTGGTCGACGGGATATCCGTTGTCCGCCAGGGACTTCACCGCGCGGGGATCAGCGGGGTCGCCGACGTGCCATCCGCCGGTTCCGGCACTGGACACCCGGACCTGGTGCGACAATCCTTCCCGGGACAGCCATTCCCTGAACACGAGCGCTGCCACGGGGGACCGGCAGATGTTGCCGGTGCAGACGAACGAGACGTGCATGGAACGCAGCCTATGCGGTGCCGCCGCACGGTAACGCTCAACCGCTGTCGCAAGATGTACGGACAAACGACATGGAGGCCGCCCATGCAGACAGGTACCGACGTGCCCCCGCAACGGGAGATCATCGGGTGTACCGACGCCCTCGGGCGCCGTCGTGCGTTCGAGGTGTACCTCAACGAGAAGGGTCGCGTCTGCTTCCGCACCCCGCCCGGTGAGTCCGCGCAGCTCGACGCGTTCCAGCTGGACGAGCTGATCAGCCACCTCACCGAGCTCCGCCGCTACATGCAGTGACGTGGTGCTCTGGGCCGGTCGCCTAGAATTCGCGCGATGACCAGCCCAGACCTGCGCCACCACGGTGACGTCGACGCCGCGCCGGGCCTCGCCGACTTCGCCGTCAACGTGCGGGTGCCGCACCCGCCCGATTGGCTGCGCGAACGGCTGGCCGCGGCGCTCGGCGAGCTCGGACGTTATCCCTCGGTTTCGGCTGAAGAGCGCGCCCGTGAGGCGGTCGCACGCCGTCACGGGCGCTCGCCGGACGAGGTCCTCCTGCTCAACGGTGCCGCCGAGGGCTTCGCGCTGCTGCCGAAGCTCGCGCCGCGCCGTGCCGCCATCGTCCACCCCGGCTTCACCGAGCCCGAGGTGGCGTTCCGCGACGCCGGGATCCCCGTCGAGCACGTGCTGCTCGACGGCGACTTCCGGCTGCGTCCGATCACGACCGACGCCGACCTCGTCGTCATCGGCAACCCCACGAACCCGACGTCCGTGCTGCACGAGGCCGCCGCGCTCAAGGCGCTGCCCGGCAGGCTGGTCGTCGACGAGGCGTTCATGGACGCCGTGCCCGGCGAGCCCGAGTCGCTCGCGCACGACCCGGACGTGCTGGTGCTGCGCAGCCTGACCAAGACCTGGGGCCTCGCGGGCCTGCGCGCCGGCTACTTCCTCGGCGACCCGGACACGCTGCGGCGGCTGGCGCACGGCCGTCCGCATTGGCCCGTGGGCAGTCTCACGCTGGAAGCGATCACGGCGTGCTGCGAGCCGTTCGCGCTGGAGGAGTCCGCGCGGTTCGCGCTGGAGGCCGAACGGCACGCCGCGTCCGCTTTGGAGCAGCTCCAAGACCTCGTCGTCGTTGCCCCGAAAGGGCCGTTCCTGCTGATCAGGGCGCCGCGCGGCACGCGAGAGGCGTTGCGGGACAAGGGGATCGCGGTCCGCCGCTGCGACACGTTCCCCGGACTGGACGACACGTACCTGCGGGTGGCGATCCGTCCGCCGGAGGAGTTCGCGGTGTTCGTGGACGCGCTGCGGGTAGTGATGGAGGAACTGGCGTGAAGCTCGCCGACGTGATCGCGGTCCTGGAGTCCGCGTATCCGCCGAAGACCGCCGAGTCGTGGGACGCGGTCGGCCTGGTCTGCGGTGACCCCGGGGAGGAGGTCACCAGGGTCCTGGTCTGCGTCGACCCCACGTCGTCCACAGTGGACGAGGCCCTGGAGGGCGGCGCGCAGCTCCTGCTCGCCCACCACCCGCTGCTCCTGCGCGGTGTCAACGGGGTTCCGGCCGACGAGCCCAAGGGTGCGTTGGTGCACAGGCTGATCCGGGGCGGCGCCGCGCTCTACTGCGCGCACACCAACGCCGACAGCGCGTTGCCCGGCGTCTCGGACGCCCTCGCGCAGGCCATCGGCCTCACGGTCACCGGCCCGCTCGAAGCAGGCGAGGAGAGCGGCACCGGCATCGGCCGCATCGGTGAGCTCGCCGCCCCCGAGCCGCTCAGCGCGTTCGCCCAGAGGGTGGCCGACGCCCTGCCCGTCACCGTGCAGGGCGTGCGGGCCGCGGGGGACCCGGACCGCCCGATCAGGCGCGTCGCGGTGTGCGGTGGAGCGGGCGACAGTTACCTGGCGACGGCGAAGCGGGCCGGCGTCGACGCCTACGTGACGGCCGACCTCAGGCACCACCCCGCCAGCGAGCACATCGAGTCCGGCGGGCCCGCGTTGGTCGACGTCGCGCACTGGGCCAGCGAGTGGCCGTGGTGCGAGCAGGCGGCGGAGATCCTGCGGTCGGCCTTCGGCGGTAGGGTCGACGTACTCGTCTCCACTCGCCGGACCGATCCGTGGACCGTCGGTGCGACGAGCACAGCAGCAGGAGGACTTGCGTGAAAGCCGATCCCGCAGTGCAGCGCAGGCTGCTCGACCTGGCCGAGGTCGACGCCGAACTGGCGCGCGTCACCCACCGTCGCCGCACGCTGCCCGAGATCGCGGAGATCACCGAGGTCGAGCAGCTGGTGCGCACCAAGCAGGACGCGCTGGTGGCCGTCGAGACGACGCTCACCGACCTCGACCGCGACGTGAAGCGCCAGGAGACCGAGATCGACCAGGTCCGCGCCCGCGGCGAGCGCGACCGCAAGCTGCTGCAGTCCGGCTCCGTCGGCGCCAAGCAGCTCACCGACCTCGAGCACGAGCTCGCCACCATCCAGCGCCGCCAGGGCATCCTCGAGGACGACCTCCTGGAGCTCATGGAACGCCGCGAGGCCGTCGAGGCCGACGTCTCCTTCGCGAGGGTCGAGCTCGACAAGGCCAGCGAGAAGCTCGAAGACGCCAAGGGCCGCCGCGACGCCGCCCTCGCCGACCTCGAGGCCGTCGAGACCAGGCGCACCACCGACCGCTCGACGATGGCCAAGGGCTTCCCCGACGACCTGCTGAAGCTCTACGACCGCCAGCGCGAGCAGCGGGGCATCGGCGCGGCGGTCTTCCAGTCGCGCAGTTGCGGCGCCTGCCGCATCGAGCTCGACCGCAGCGCGCTGGCGAAGGTGAAGGACGCGGCAGCCGACGAGGTCGTGCGCTGCGAGGAGTGCGGCGCGATCCTGGTCCGCATCGCCCAGCCGGGCCAGCAGCAGTAACAGCTCCGCACCGTCCCCGATAGTCCTGCTCATGGGCGATTTCGAAGATCAGCTGCGTGAGCAGGTCCACCGGGCCCGGCGGCAGGACGACCAGGAGCGGAACCAGATCGCCGAAGTGCTGGCGAACATGGCCGTGTACCGCGCGACCTGGACGGACCAGGCGCGCGCTTTCCTGAGGGTCGCTGCGGAGATCGGCATGAAGCCGCTCCAACACCGCACCGAGCGCGTCGTCAAGAAGCGCTTCGGCCGCACCGCCACCGAGACGACCGTCATCGAGTACCACTCCATCGGGTTGACGGGCATCGGCATCACGCTGACCGGCGAACTGGTCGCCGACAGCGGCGAGCAGCCCGTCCTGCGGCCGCTCGAAGAGCTGAAGGCCGACCTCGTCACCGTGCTGGTCTACCGCGACTACCCGGCCGCGCGGTCACCGCGGTCGGAGACGGTGGTGCGGCTGAGCGCCGGGCGGGTGAAGCACGGCGTCACCTCGGCGGGCGAGTTGCTCCTGGTGGGAGATTCCGACGGCACAGACAGCTACACAACCTTCGAGCACGAGCTGAAGAACAAGATCCGGATCGCCCTGGGCAGGGCCTGGAACGAGTGAGCGGCTCTGCGACACCGCCGCAGAGTACGCAGGCGCTATGATAAAGGCCCGCGCCGCGGTGGGGGCCCAGCTGGTGTTCTCGAGCGAGCAAGATGGCGGGCATTTTCGATGCGCAGTGTCAGTGTGACAGCTGCCTTGCGGCCTTCGGATCGTCGACTTCTTGCGTCCACGAGGTCTTTACACCCTGATAGTGCTGCGGAGATCCCTTCTGTAGGAAGACGCTCGCCGCACGGCGTTGGTCTCGACTGTCGCTGTGTGAGCTGGAATTTTCTCACATGCGTAACAGGATCGACGACGTGAGAGATCTACTTCTTGTTCAGAAGCAGTCGAACCAAGTCCATGGCAGCTTTGCGGCGCGCCGGATCTCCGGACCAAGCGGCTGGCAGCAGGATCGCGGACGACAGTAGGAAAACGGCCACTACGGTCGCGGCGATTCCATAGCCCAACATCGGGTGCAGTGTGGCAGCTCCGGTCAGGCCGCTGACGACTGCAAGTCCAACAGCTCGTTTGTTTCTCGTCATCGGTCCATCACCTCGCCCAGCCTGTACGTGCCCCTTGTTGGTCGAACCCCCAAGGTGTTGTGGAATCGAAGAACATCTTGCTGGTTGGGGGTTGGCTTGCGTTGCGGCACGTACAAGGTGAAGACGAGCTGCGGACGGAGGAGTGTGCTTGCTTGCATCATCGGCAGATGGGCCGAGTGAGTTCGCTGAAACAGGTTCTCGGCTACAAGGTGACGCGGAGTTGTGCCGGCGGCTCAGGGAGTTGAAGTATCAGGGGCCGGAATGGGAGGAGTTCGTCGACGCTCTGACGAGCTATGGCATCGCCAGGCTGAGGCTGCTCATCAGCACAGGGGTGATCTTCGAGGAGGACACCGTGTTCGGGCGGACACAGAGGTACAGCGGCCTGCTCGATCAGCCGGGCGAGGCCGACGAACTGATCGACGACGTCGTCCTCGCCGGGTTTGCGATATTCGTGAGGAAGGGCCTGGTCGGCCGACAGTGGGATCCGGCCAAGGGAGCCTCACTGACGACCTACTTCATGGGGGCCTGCAAACTTGCCTTCAGAGACGTGTATCAGGCCAGACGCAGGCGCCACCGTCGAGTTTTCGAACACGAGCATCTCTGCGATGATCTGTCGCCGTTCCTGTTCGACCATGAGACTTTGAATGACGACGACTGCGAGGAGCTGCTCGATCAGCTCACGGATGTTCTCGGTGGCGAAGTCATGCAGATGTTCGGCATGGTCCGGGACGGCTACCTGCAAAGCGAGATCGCTGAGCACTTCGGTGTCACGGCGAAGACCGTCGAAAGGCGGATAGCACACGCTAGAGCCAAAGTGCGCGGATTCCGTCCGAAGAATTGGAGGGAAGCGTGATGGTATCTCCACTGCGATCCGTGTTCGCCGAATTCCTCCCGGATGCGGCCAGCGGCCGGCCCCAGTCGGTGCTCGGCGACTTCCTTCCCGCGGCGGTGGCCGGCGATCGCCGGGCGATAGAGCGAGTCCTGGCCTACATAAGGCCGCTGGTGGTCAGGTACTGCAGGGCGCGTGTGTCTGGTGGAAGCGACCTCCCCGACGATGTTGCTCAGGATGTATGCCTTGCTGTTCTGACATCGCTGCCGAGCTATCGCGACCAGGGGCGACCCTTTCTCGCCTTTGTGTACGGAATCGCCGCGCACAAAGTGGCTGATTCGTACCGACGGCGGAACCACCTTCATGATCAGGTGCTCGGTTCGACAGGTGTCGGCATCGCGAGGCTGATCGAGCAGTCATCATTGGGGCGCCCGCAGGCTCGTCTCGCACGTTCACGGGCATCGAGTCGCCACCTCAGAAGCCGGACGAACGAGGTCATGAAATCCATGCTGGAGGAACACGGGATGGCCACGCAGTCGGCATCTGGAGAACGGCTGGGTGCTGAACTGCCCAGCGAGTTGAGCAGGCTTTTTCAACTTCTTCCTGAGAAGCAGCGGGAGATCTTGGTGCTGAGGGTCATGGTGGGGTTGTCGGCGGAGGAGACCGCTGAAGCGGTGGGGAGCACGCCTGGTGCGGTTCGAGTGGCACAACATCGGGCAATCGGACGGTTGCGCAAGGAGATCGAGGCTGCGGAGTCGACTCTCAAGCCGAAGTTCGATTCGTAGAAGCTGACGTTCTCGGCCGAGGGCGTCAGGCGTTGGCCTCCAGCCACGGCACGATTGCCCGGATGAAACCGTCCGGACTGCTCATCGGCCGGCCGTTCATGGTGGCGACCAGGTGCCCGACGCCGAACAGCGCGTCCCACGTGCGCGCCCGCCGGTAGGTCTCGGCGGAGACGGCGCGGCGCACGTTCTCCCAGCCGTGCCATGCCATCTGGGCGGCGTTGACGGCGGGGTCGGCGGGCATGGCCATGTCCCAGTCGAGGACGCCGAGCAGCTTGCCGTTTCCGGACCAGTGCACGTTGGACCCGCTCAGGTCCCCGTGCACCAGCGCGTCGGACACGGGTTCCAGCGCCAGCACGGCGTCGAGGCGCCGCCGGCCCTCGGCCTGCCATCCAACAGGCAGCCGGGGCAGGATCTCCTCGGTGACGATCGCCGACCAGGACGGCCCCTGCGCCCGGTCGTCCACCACCTCCAGCAGCGATCCGGTCAGGGGAACGGACCGCACGGCGTCCAGCACCTCGGCGATCTGCGCCGGATCGCCGACCCCCTCGGGCAGGTGGGTGCCGTCGATCCACGACACGGCGACGGCGGCCCGGTCGCCGAACGTCGTCACGGGGCCGAGCGGTTGCGGCACCTGCAACGGCAGGCCCGCGGAGGCCAGGTGGCGCAACACCTCCACGCGGCGGGGCATCGAGGCGGTGGTGAGCGGGCCCTTAGTGACCCGGACGGCGGCGACGCCGGGGACCAGCAACACCTCGTGGATGTTGCCCTCGGTGGCTCGGACGGCCTTGTCGAGCCGTACGCCCGGCAGCAGTGCGGAGGCGATCTCCACCAGGTCCGGCGAGGGCTTGATCATGTCCAGAACGTACAACGCGAGAGCCAGTCCGTTCCCACCGCAGAACGTCTGGGCGAGATGCCCGGAACCCTCGCGGCGACGAGTGACGCGAGGGTTCCGGGTGATCGTCTCAGCTCGCTAGACGACCCACTTCACCGCCCGAGACCCGCCGCCCCCACGACGACACCGTTGTGATGTCCAACGCACCGGCACTGGTGACACAGGCGGGGAACCCGAACTCGAGCCGCGTGCCACCCCTCTCCCAGAAGACCGGCACCTGGTTGCCCCCCGGCCAGGGTGGAGCCGACCGTCTCGCCGAGCGAGTTGACCGCCGTCGCACTGGTCGTGGAGTCGACCGCCAGCCCGCTGAGGACGGTCACGCTGCCATCCGGGCTCCAGCGCACCGCCGTGGTCGCGATGGCGGGACCCGTGACGACCCCGGCCACGTATCTGTTCGCCGAGGCGCCCGTCAGGCTGGCCGAGGTCGCGCCCGCCGGCAGCGCCAGCGCATGACGACACCGGCGGGGCTCCAGCTCGCCGGGACCTGGCGGCGGGTCACATCGGTGATCAGTTCCCACTACTCTTCCAGGCGCCTTTCTGGCGTTCCCTCAGAAGGCAGCACGCATTCTCCGGGAGAACACCGCTCTGATGGCGGTGGCACAGCTGCTGCAGATCCTGCAGGGCCTCGGTGCCACGGCCGACGTGTCGCGCGTCGTCTCCAAGTCGTTCATGGTCAGCAGCTACCGGAAGAAGATCCGCGAGCGAGGAATGCGGAACAACTTCTGGGGGGACTCCGCGGCCGACGCGTCGCTCGACAGGCACTCGCTCCACGAGAAGTTGGCCGAAGCCCGTCAGGTGTGCCTGAAATCGATCAAGGCGTACCCCGCCGCGGCGGCGGAACTCAACAGCATCCTGGGTGACATCGATGAGCAGCTGGCGCGCCTTTCCTGAGCGGTCGTGGGCGGACGTCCGCGGCAGCTTCAGCGGCTTCGGCCGGGGTGCGAGCCCGTTCGGTATGGCCTACACCGCCGACACCGGTCGGCGCATTCTCAACGGACGCGTGTCCGCCACCATCCGAATGGGGCGTACCGACCGGCCTGCCGGAGCCGGGGTCGTGTGCAGAGCCGATGACCTGCGTTCGCTCGTGGCCTTCTACATCATCTGCGACCCCGCGACGCCAGGGGTCTTCTCGGTCCGCGTCACCGCGTTCAAGTTCGGCACAACAGTGGCGATGGCGGCACTAACCGAGCCCTTCGAGTTGACCGACGACGAGGCGCACTTCTCGCTGCAGTTCTTCTCCGGAACGCTTCGCGGTGAGGTGCGCAGCGGCGACCGCGTCGCCACCATCGAGCGACTGGTCCCGGAGATTCCGTTCTCCGGTCACGCGGGTCTGGTGCGGTTCTACGACTGTCCCGTCTTCGCCCGTGGCGTTGCCGTCGAAGAGATCGGTACGAGACCGGTCCTGCCCGACGAGACCGTTGCGAACGCTACCCGCCAGTACGAGTACGACGTTTTCCTGTCACACGCCAAAGGTGACGAAGTACTGGTCGCGGAGGTCACCCGAGCCTTTCGCGATGCGGGCATCACGTACTGGATGGACGAGGAGCAGATCACGTTCGGCGATCCCGTCATCGGCAAGATCGAGGACGGCCTGCGGGACAGCCGCTTCGTGATCGTGGCACTCAGTGAGATCCTGGGGCACAACGGCTACTCACGAGCCGAGTACGGCGCGATCCTCTACCGGGAGTTCAGCGGTGACACCGCGCGTCGCGTCATTCCGCTCAGCCTGGACGGGTCTGACAGCGAAAGGGCCATTCCCCTGCTCCTCTCGGAGAAGATGCGTGCGGACCTGACCAAGAAGGAGAGCTTCGAATCCCTGCTGAAGTTCATCAAGAACCTCGACGCTTCATAGCGCCACGACCTGGTCGCCGAGACGGCGGTCGTCGAACTCCAACCATCATTGCTGGAGGTGCGCGCTGCCGCCGCGGTCCCCGGTTGCAGCCCCCGTGCCGTCGGCGGTGCTCGATGATGTGACGGAGGTCATTACGCCGTAGAACCCCGGAGATGCTCGCTCGGCTCTACGGGCAATCGGGATTGTGCTTCGGCGTAAAACGCAGAAGAGGCCGTCTGTGCGACGACCTCTTCTGCGTGTGGTTAACACTGGTGTCCGAGGGGGGACTTGAACCCCCACGCCCTTACGGGCACTAGCACCTCAAGCTAGCGCGTCTGCCATTCCGCCACCCAGACTGATGTGAACAGAATACAGGGTGCCAGGAGGGGTCTGAACGCGGGGTTACGATCGGCCCGTGAAGGTGATCGTCGAGGCGGATGGCGGCTCGCGGGGCAACCCCGGACCTGCTGGTTACGGTGCGGTCGTGCGCGACAGGCTCAGCGGCGAGACCTTGGCCGAGCGCAAGGGGTTCATCGGGGTCGCGACCAACAACGTGGCCGAGTACCAGGGGCTGATCGCCGGGCTTCGGGCCGCGCGGGAGCTCGGTGCCGAGGTCGTGGACGTGCGGATGGACTCCAAGCTCGTCGTCGAGCAGATGTCCGGGCGCTGGAAGATCAAGCACCCCTCGATGCAGCCGCTCGCGCGGGAGGCGCAGGAGGTGGCGCGCGGGTTCGCGAAGATCACCTACGAGTGGATCCCGCGGGAGCGCAACAAGCAGGCCGACCGGCTGGCCAACGAGGCCATGGACGGCGAGGGCCGCCCCGAGAGGGCCGAAGAGCCCGCGGAGGCCAAGGCCGAGGGGGACAAGCAGCCGCATTGGAGCGGTGCGGTCGGGGAGCCCACGCGGATCATCCTGCTGCGGCACGGGCAGACGAAGCTGTCGGTCGACCGGCGCTACTCGGGGCGGGGCGACCACCCGTTGACGGACCTCGGGCTGGAGCAGGCGGAGAAGGCGGCGGCCAGGCTGTCCAAGTTGGACGGCATCGCGGCCGTCATCTCCTCACCGCTGCAGCGCGCGCACCAGACCGCCCAGAAGCTCGCCGACAAGATCGGCCTCGAGGTGGTCACGCACCAGGGCCTCATCGAGACCGACTTCGGCACGTGGGAGGGGCTGACGTTCGCCGAGGCGAGCGCGCAGGACCCCGAGGTGCACCGCCGGTGGCTTGGTGACACCTCCATCACACCGCCGAACGGCGAGAGCTTCGACCAGGTGCACGCCAGGGTGCGCAGGGCGCGCACGGACATCATCTCGAAGTACGGCGGCAAGACGGTCGTGCTGGTCAGCCACGTCACGCCGATCAAGACGATGCTCCGGCAGGCGCTGGACGTGGGGCCGCAGTTCCTGTTCCGGATGCACCTCGACCTGACCGGGGTGTCGATCGCCGAGTTCTACCCGGACGGGCACGCGTCGGTGAAGCTCATCAACGACACCTCGCACCTCGGCTGAGGTCAGCGCGACGAGGAACGGCGGCGCACCACGAAGACGGCCGCCCCGGCCACGACGAGAACGGCCACGAGCACCGCGACGCCTGGGCCTGCTGTGATGTCCTTCGCGCGGGCCGGGGACGGTCCGTCCAGCACGCCGAGCAGCAGGAAGGCACCCACGACGGCCACCGCGGACAGGACGGCGAGGAGCGGCTTCACTCTCCCCATCAAAGCGGAAGGTCAGCTCACCCGGCGCAGACGTGGCGTCAGCGCCGTCGTGAACCGGTCCGCCGCCGCCTCCAGGGCCGCGTTCGCCGCGGGGGTGCCCACGTTCTGGTCCAGCACGAACTCGCCCCGCACCACCTGGTCGGCGCCCTTGGCGGCGAGCAGCGGGTGCAGCGCGTAGTCCATCGCCACGAGGAAGCCCTGGCTGCCGCCCGTCGCCAGCGGCAGCACCGCGCGGCCACGCAGCGCCTTCTTCGGCAGCAGGTCCAGCAGGGCCTTGACCAGGCCGCTGTAGGCGGCGCGGTAGACGGGCGAAGCGACCACCACGCCGTCCGCCGACAGCACGCCGCTCACCGCGTCCGCGATCTCCGGATCGCGCAGGTCCTCGGTGAGCAGCGACAACGTGGGCAACGCCCGCACGTCGAGCAGCGCCACGCGGTGCCCGGAGGCCCGGAGGTGGTCCTCGACGTACGACACGACGACCCCGGTGGGCGCGGAGTGGGACGGCGCGCCGGAGATGATCAGCAGATCGGACATGACGAGGCACTCCCGAGGTCGCGGACTGAGGACGACAGACTCAGGGAAGGCAACAGAGGCTTGCTGCCACGCGGCCGTAGTCGACGTGGCGACGTCGTGTCATGGCCGAAGTCAACCAACGTCCGCACCGGTGGACAACCGGTTCCAGACGCTGGGATATCCTGGTGAACGCGGATGAGTCGGCAGGGCGGCCGCGGCGCGTGAGCGTCGAGGAAAGTCCGGACTCCACAGGGCAGGGTGGTTGTTAACGGCAACCAGGGGTGACCCTCGGGACAGTGCCACAGAGAACAGACCGCCTCGCTTGTCGAGGTAAGGGTGAAACGGTGGTGTAAGAGACCACCAGCGCCCCAGGTGACTGGGGCGGCTAGGTAAACCCCACCCGGAGCAAGGCCAAGAGGGGCACCGGATCGCAAGAGAAGGTGCCTGCGCGAGCGTTCGAGGGCTGCCCGCCCGATGCTCGCGGGTAGGCCGCTAGAGCCTGCCGGCGACGGCAGGCCCAGATGGATGGCCGCCGACTGGGACCTCGGTCCCACGAACAGGATCCGGCTTACATGCCGGCTCATCCGCCTGTATGCATGAAGTCATGCTCTCGCACCTGGAATGTGCCCGCTGCGGCCGCCACCACGACGCCGACGCCGTCCAGAACCTCTGCCACGAGTGCGCGTCGCCGTTGCTCGCCCGCTACGACCTCACGAAGGTGGGCAGGCCGACCGGCGAGAACAGCCTCTGGCGCTACCGCGACGTCCTGCCGGTCCGCGACCCCGACCCGGCGTTCAGCCTCGGCGAGGGCATGACGCCACTCGTGCCGCTGCCCGCGCTGAGCCGGGCACTGGACGCGAAGGTGCTCATGAAGGACGAGTCGCTCGTCCCGACGGGCTCGTTCAAGGCCCGTGGCGCGGCCGTCGGCGTGGCGCGGGCGAAGGAGCTCGGCGTCAAGGGCATCAAGATGCCGACCAACGGCAACGCGGGCGCCGCCTGGGCCCTGTACGCGGCGCGCGCCGGTCTGCGCAGCGTCATCGCGATGCCCGAGGACGCCCCGCTGATCACCCGCGAGGAGGTCCGGGCGAGCGGCGCCGAGCTGCGGATCGTGCCGGGCACCATCGCCGACGCAGGCAAGGCCCTCGCGGACGTCGACCTCTTCGACGCGTCGACGCTGCGCGAGCCGTACCGCATCGAGGGCAAGAAGACGATGGGCTACGAGATAGTCGAACAGCTGGGCTGGCGCGTCCCCGACGTGATCATTTACCCGACGGGCGGGGGTGTCGGCCTCATCGGCATCCACAAGGCGCTCACCGAGATGCTGGAGCTCGGCTGGATCAGCGGGAAGCCGCCGCGCCTCGTCGCCGTCCAGTCCACGGGCTGCGCCCCGATCGTCCGGGCGTTCGACGCGGGCGAGCGGGAGTCGGTGTTCTGGGACGCCGCCTACACCGGCGCGTTCGGCATCAACGTGCCGAAACCGCTGGGGGACTTCATCATCCTGCAGGGCATCAACGAGACCGATGGCACCGCGGTGGCGGTGACCGACGAGCAGATCGAGGCCGACCGAGCCGAGACCGCGCGCCTCGAAGGCGTGTTCCTCTGCCCGGAGGGCGCCGCGACGATCAGCGCCGTCCGGCACCTGCGCGGGACCGGGTGGCTCGGGGCTGACGACGAAGTGGTCGTGCTGAACACCGGAGCGGGCATCAAATACCCATCTCTCCGCCTCTAGGTCCCCCACTGCCCCAAGGGTGTTACAGAATTTCGGCTGTTCGAGTGGTGCGCGGCCCGCACTTGTCCACTCTCGGTATCACCAGGAATAACGCCAGATCCTCCTGTCAGACGGTCGGCCCCTGCAGCCGGCCGTCCCCAAAGGGAGGGAAGAGACATGCAACGCAAGCTGACGGTCGTGCTGGCCCTGTCCAGCCTCGTCGCCGCCGGAGCGGTCGGTGTCGCGACCGCCGACGTCTCGGAGTTGCCCGTCTACGGGGTCACGAGTTCCGGTCTCGACCAGGAGCAGGCCCAGCAGCTGCAACGGGCGTTCGGCCTCAAAGACGTCCAGAGATCCGAGTCCGGCGCGGTGTCCTTCGCGGACGAGCAGCGCTACCAGTACCTGCCGACCGTCGACAAAGGACAGGGCAGACCCGACGAGGACGGCAACGACACCACGCAGACCGCGCTCGACACCGAGGCGCTCAAGCGCATCAGGACCATCTCGACGGAGGAGGCCACCAAGCGCGCGCAGGAGGGCCTGAGAGCGGCGGGCGTGCTGCCCGGCAACGCGTCGCCCACCGCGCAGCACACGACGTTCGAACTCGCGGACCCCAACGGGCGCAACGCACTCACGGCCAACCTCGACACCAGCGTGTCGTACACGTTCCAGCTCGGCGGCATCCCGCTGGAGGGCGAGGGCGCGAACATCCGCGTGTCGTTCGACGCGCAGGGCGTGACGGCCGTCAGCCACGCCGCCCGCACGTACGACAAGGCCGGCACGGTCAAGGTCAACGACCTCGCCCACGGCGCCAAGCTGTGCCAGAAGTACCTGGGCGCCTCGGTCAAGGCGGAGGCGAGCTACGTCTACGTCGCGGCGCCGCTGGAGGACAAGACCGACAAGGTCGAGCCCTCGTTCCGCTGCACCGGCCGCAACGACGACGGCGGCGCACCCCAGGCCATCACCCTGCCCGCCGCGGTCGGCGCCGAACTGCCGCAGCCGGGTCCGGGCCAGGAGCCCCGGCCGGAGGCCCAGTTCAAGATCCAGGGAGCCGGCACCCAGGTCGGCAGCGAGGGCACCGGCAACTGCGCCGGCCTGCCCAACACCGCCGCCAACATCGGCACGTTCAACACCGAGGCGGGCAACCACGGCATCACCCGCCAGTTCAGCTGGCTCGACGGCAACGCCTGGGAGAGCGACTTCAAGGACCCGGCCTTCGCGGGCGGTGACGACACGAACTGGGCCGACGACGTCGACCTCACCTACTGGCAGGGCCACGGCAGCGGCACCGGCTTCTACTTCACCGGCTGCTCCAACCACACCGACGACAAGCTCGCGAACACCGACGCCCGGTGGGGTCAGAACGACGTCGAGTGGATGAGCCTCTTCACCTGCCAGGTCCTGGAGGACTCGACCGGCGGGCAGACGTGGGCGCAGCGCTGGGGCCAGGCCTTCCGCGGTCTGCACCAGATCAACAGCTTCACGACGGTGAGCTACAACTCGGCCAACCACGGCGGCAAGTTCGGCCACTACATGTGGCGCTCGCCGTTCCTGTGGTGGAACAACCCGATGAAGGTCCGCGACGCGTGGGCGCAGGCCAGCATCGACACCCAGCCGGCGTCGGTCCGGTGGGCGACCATGGGTGTCTACCTGCCGGCGTCCGGCGGGCTCGGCAACTACGACGACTACTTCTGGGGCAAGGGCTCGGTCGGGCCCGACTACGCCTCGACCGGCTGGTTCTGGCGGATCTCCGGCACCAGCTGACCCTCGCGCGACGAAGCCCGGTGACCCGCTGGTCGCCGGGCTTCACCGGTCGCGGGTAACGGGCTCGAGGCCGGTGCCGAGCTAGGGGCATGGACGCTGAGCGTGCCGCTGAGGCAGATGGTGGAACGAAACTGGACGTGGTGCTCGGTGACCCGAAGTTCGCGGCGGACGTCATGCTCGCCGAGTACAAGTCGCTCCGCGACGAGATCCTGAAGAAGATGGACCACAGGACCTCGTTGGTCGTGTGCTCGGTGACCGTCAGTTCCGCCGTGCTGGGGTTCGGCATCGACCGCAGGAGCGGAGCTCTGCTCCTGGTCTCCCCTCTGGTCTCGCTGCTGCTGGGGACGTTGATCCTCTTCCACAACGTGCAGATCGCGGAGATCTCGCAGCACCTGCGCAGGCGGTTCGAAGGGCCGCTGGCCGAGCGGGTCGACGGCTTCGTGGGCTGGCACGTGTACAAGCGCGAGCCCAGGTACCGCTTCGCCCGGCGGCTCGTCCCCTACCAGCTGTCGCTCGCCCTGATCGCGATGGCGCCGGCGGTGGTGGCGATGCCCCTGGCACTGGCGAACCCCAACTGGGTCGCCTGGGTGGTTCTCGGCGTCGACCTCGCACTGCTCACGGTGTACGTCGGTCAGTTCGCCGGCTACCGCTCCTTCAACCAGACGGCGACCTGAGGTCTCAGCGGTTCGCCGGGCGTCCCGACGGCATCCGCAGCACCGGCCGGAACGGCTCCCCGCCGTTGTAGAGCTCCTCCAACTCCGTCACGTACGCCAGCACGGCCGGGTTGACGATGTCGGCGAGCGAGCGGACCCCCGCCTGGGGCTCGTAGGAGGAGAGGTAGGTGGCCGCCGCACGGGCCCGCTCCAGCACGGACCGGTCGAAGTTGATCGTCCTTTGGACCCGACGCCGGGATTGCGCGCTCTGCCCGGTAGGCTCGTCCACGCCTGGAGCACTAGGGGAGGCTGTGATTCCGTCCACACTTCCATCCGGCACGAGGTCAGGTTCGAGCATGGGCGAATCTCCTCGGGGTCGTCGCTCCGGCGCGCGCCCGCGGTGTCCGTCCCGGGGCTCGCGAACCGGCCGATCAGGGCGTTCACATGGGTGCGCACGTGCGCATGTTTGAGACGCACGCACTGTGGGTGACCAGGGCGTTCGCAGTCGGGTGAACCTTGCCAGCGACGGAGAGAATCTTGATCCGGGTGTTCCCCGCTGACCTCTGCTCGGTGATGATGTGTCGGCCAGATTAGACGTAATTCCTCCCAGGGGGAACGGCCAGATGATCTACACCCCGCTTCACTTGCCCCACACGCCGTGACGAACTCGTGTTCTACTCGTAGCGCTAGCCCCCGCGCACTCTGGAGTACCTAATGATCGCCATGGACCTGGTGACACTCGCTCAGCAGCAGCCGACGGTGCCGGGCACAGGCAATGTCCGGGACTGGATCCTGGACAACATCGTCCCGCTCCTGCTGCTGACCGTCGCGCTGCTGCTCCTCTGGCTTGGCGGTGGCAAGGGCGACAACGCGGGCGTGATGCGCCGCCTCGGTGGCGTGATCGTCGCGCTGGCCATCATCGGCCTCGCCGTCACCACAGACGCTGGCGCGAACATCGGCCAGTGGCTCGCCGGTTTGTTCGTCGGAGGCTGACACGTGCGGGTCCGCACCGACGACGAGGTCTACCGGGTCGACGCCGTCTGGCTCGGCCCGCCCAAAGCGACTTTCCCCTGGCGCGCGCGATACGTCGCGTGGGGCGTCGGGATCGTCGTTTTCCTCGTCGTACTCACGATCGAGCGGCAGGTGGGCGTCGGGTTCGGGTTCTTCTCGACCGCGTGGGCCCTCGTCGCGACGATCATCCTGACGCGCTTCATCACCCAGCGGATCAGCCATGAACGGCCCCTCACGGCCGTCATGTCGATGTGGGTCCGCGAGCTCACCGCACCTCGAGAACGCACGGCCAGCACCGGCGGAGCGGCCAGTGCCGCCCGGATCCGGGTCAGCCCTCAGCGCCCTCGTCCCAAGTTGAGCAAGAAACAACAACGACGGGCGAGACAGCAGGCCCAGCCCCGCCGGACGTCAGCCAGCCGTAAGAAGGAGGTTCGCGGTGTTCGGACGCCGGCGAGACCGTGACCGTCGCTCCGCCCAGCACATCGCCCAGCACGCCGCCGCCGACCCGCGCGACCGCGACCGGGCCGCCTATTCGAAGCGCGGCCGCCGCCTGCCCGGCGAGCAGGCCGTGCCGAGCTACACGCCGTCGATCAGCGCCCGCAGCATCGACGGTCACCTGCTGCGCACCGGCCAGGAGGTCTACGCCTGGTACCGGCTCGCGCCGCAGCGCTGGTCGTTCCGCAGCGACTCGCAGCGCCAGGACCTGATCGCCGCCATCGCGGGCCAGTACGCCGAGCTGCAGGGCCGCTGGATGCACCTGCGCGTCACCACGCGGCCGTACCCGATCCGCATGTGGGCCGAGGCGCACGTGCACAACGCCGTCAAGCGCCTTCCGGACACCCCCGGCACGCTGTCGTTCGACGACTACATGGTCGGCGAGCAGCAGCAGCTCATGGGCCGCTCGATGGCGGAGAAAGAGGTCTACCTGGGCGTCCAGGTGCAGACCCGCAACATGATGGACCGCGCCGTCGAACGCGCCGCCCCCGTGCTGCGCAAGGTCTTCCCGGACGCCGTCGACGCCGAGCTCGTCGCGCTCGACTCCGAGGTCGAGCACCTCGACCAGGTCATCGGGTCCGCCGGTCTCGAAGGCCGTCCCGCGACGGCCGAGGAGATGTCCTGGCTGATGCACCGGTCGTGCTCGCTGGGCCTGCCCGCGCCGCGCAACCTGCCCGCCGTGCCGGGCGCCGCCTGGGAGCCGGAGGACCTGGCGTCGTTCACCGACGCCGCGGACTTCCACCAGGAGCCCTACTCGCCGACGGTGACCGTGCGCGGCCGCACCGGCTCGAACGCGGGCATCAAGCGCCACGTCGCCGTGCTCACGGTCGGGCTCATGCACGGCCTGCAGATCCCCGAGGTCGACGACCCGTGGGTGCAGCGCGCCGACCGGCTGCCGGCGAGTGTCGAGTGGTCCGCCCGCATCTACGTCCGCAGGCCGGAGGAGGTCTCCGGCGAGCTGTCGCGGCAGATGAGCAAGGTCCGCTCTCAGGTCCGCCACTACACCGACGAGCACGAGCTGGAACCGCCGCAGTCGCTGGCCCGCCAGGCCGGGCGCGTGCTGGAGATCGACGACGAGATGACGTCGGGCTTCACCGCGCTGGGCACCCGGGTGCGCTCGTGGTGGCGCCTCGCCGTCAGCGGCCCGACCGAGCGCGAGGCACTGCGCCTCGCCCAGTCGTTGCTGGAGCTGTACAAGCCGAAGGTCGCGATCGAGCACCCCGAGGCCCAGTACGCGATCGCCCGCGAGTTCATCCCCGGCGAACCGCTGTCCAACGGCGCGTACCTGCGCCGCGGCAGCGTGCTGTGGGCCGCGAGCGCCGTGCCCACGGCGACGGCCGAGGTCGGTGACCGCCGCGGCATCCTGCTCGGCGAGACCGTCACGGCCACGCGGCGCCCGGTCGCGTGGGACCCGTGGATGGCGCAGGAGCTGCGCGACGCCTCCGGTCTGACGGCGATGGTCGCGGGCTTGGGTGCCGGCAAGTCGTTCCTCGGCGGCGGCATGGTCTACAAGACGCTGCGCGCGGGCGCCCACTGGACCCTGCTCGACCCGTCCGGCCCGCTGTCGGCGCTGTGCGAACTGCCCGAGTTGCGGCCGTACGCGCGTCCGATCAACCTGCTCAACGCCCAGCCCGGCATCCTCAACCCCTACCGGGTGGTCGCCGAGCCGATGATCGAGCACTTCCTCGACGAGGACGACCCGGAACGGGCCTGGCGCCGGGAGAAGGCCCTCGCGGCCGCCACCCGCCGCCGTCTCGTGCTGGACGTGCTCACCGGCCTGCTGCCGTTCGAGGTCGCGAGGCTCCCGCAGACGCGCATCGTGCTGCTGCGCGCCGTCCGCACGGTCGGTGGCCGCTTCGACGCCCACCCCGGTCTCGTCTTCGAGGCGCTGCGCCGGGACGCGTCCGAGCACCACGAGCACGCGGTCGTCGTCGCGGACTTCCTCGACGAGATGCGCGAGCGCATGTCGTTGCTGATCCCCGAGGACAACCACGACCCGTACAACGAGCAGCGCGACGACCGGCTCACCGTCCTCACGATGGCGGGCCTCAACCTGCCGAAGGACGGCGTCGGCCGCGAGCACTGGACCGACGCGGAGTCGCTCGGCGTCGAGATGCTGAACCTCGCCGCCTGGCTCACCCAGCGCTCGATCTACGACCGGCCGAAGGACCTCCGCAAGGGCGTCTGGATCGACGAGGCGTTCTTCCTCTCCGAGGTCCCGACCGGCCGCGTGCTGATGAACCGCTTCGCGCGTGACTCGCGCAAGTGGAACGTCCGCGTGCTGCTGTCCTCGCAGATCCCCGCCGACTTCCTCCGGATCCAGGGCTTCGTCGCGCTGCTCGACTCGGTCTTCGTCGGCCGCCTCGACGACGACCAGGCGCAGGCCGACGCGCTGCGGCTGCTCAAGGTGCCGGTCGGCGCCGGGTACGAGCAGGTCGTCGCGTCGCTCGGCCGCCGTCCCGGTGGCGAGCGCACCGCGACCGAGCGCGACCGGGCGCCCCGCCAGTTCATCTTCGGCGACGGTGCCGGTGGTGTGGAGCGGATCCGCATCGACTTCAGCGGCCCGCACCTGGAGCACCTGCGCACCGCCCTCGACACGACGCCCGACGCCAAGCGCGACAACGGCAAGGGCGAGCTCGTGCCGGTGGACGACCAGCCCGCGGCGCCGCAGCCGCCCGCCTACGTGCCCGACGAGATCGACGACGAACTGGCGGCGGACATGGAGCTCGGCCTGACGGAGGAAGAGGCCCAACTGGTGGGCCACGGTGACGGCCCGAACCGCCACCGGGACGGCGGCGCATGACCGCGCTGACGATCGTGCTCGCGATCGCCGCCTTGCTCTGGGCGAGGCGGCGGTTCGCGCTGCGCACGTCAGCACGCACCAGGTCGGTGGGCCTCGTGGCCGCCATCCTGGCGCTTCAGGTGGTCATAGGTGCCCCGATGGCGCACGCCCAAACCTGTGGCGAGGCACCGAACCCGGAACGGCCCGGCGCGGGCATGGTCGGCGCGCTCGACCCGCCCGTCGGCAACGGCCTGCCCGGCTCGCCGTACCTCGAGTACGGCTACGCCGGCATGGTCTGGCACCAGTACAACGCCAAGTGCGGTGTCCTGCCGGACGCGAACGCCACGCTCGACACGTGGGCGGGCAACGAGCTGTTCAGCATCGGCAAGAACATCGTCGGCGCCACGAACGCGTTGCACTACACCGTGATGGGCCGCGGCCTGCTGGTCCCGCTGGACGACGCCGTGAAGAACGGCGTGCAGAAGGTCTACGACAACGTCTACCTGCGCTGGTTCGGCCTGGTGGCGCTGATCCTCGCGATCCTGATGTTCCGGCAGATCTGGACCGGCGACTTCGCCACGATCTCCAAACGCGGGCTCTGGGCGCTGGCGGCCATGTGGCTCGCGACGTCCACCCTCGCGCTACCGCAGTTCTACAACCTCCTCGACAACACGCTGGTCTCCAAGACGTCGGAGATCCAGGCCGGGTTCATCGAGGCACCAGAAGAACAAGGCACGCTCCACGTCCTACCGACGAAGTTGCACGACGCCGTCGTTTATCAAAGCTGGCTGCGCGGCGCGTTCGGCACGCCCGAGGCACCGCAGGCCGCCGAGTACGGCCCGCGCATCCTGAAGACGCAGGCGTGGACCACGGCCGAGATCGCCGAGGGCAAGGACGGCGACCAGGCCGCCCTGGACGCGAAGAAGTCCGAGTGGAAGGCCCTCGAAGCCCAGCTCGGCACGGCCAAGGGCTACTTCGACGGCACCGACGGCAGCCGCACCGGCGCGGGATTCCTCGCGCTGCTGCAGTCGATCGCGTTCTCGCTGTTCCAGCTGTTCGCGAAGGCCGCCGTGCTGCTCGCCCAGCTGCTGCTGCGCATCCTCACGCTCGCCGGCCCGCTCATCGGTCTCGTCGCGCTGCTGCACCACGACCTGCTCCGCAAGGTCGCCCGCGCGGCCGCCGTGACGGTGTTCAACGTGCTGGTGCTCGCGGTCCTCGCTGGTGTCCACGCGTTGCTGCTGCAGGCCATCTTCAACGCGACGGGGCTGTCGTTGCTGACGCGCACGTTGCTCGGCCTGATGCTGACGCTCGTGTGCTTCGTGATCGGCAAACCGTTGCGCCGCATGTGGCAGATGGTCGAGATGTCCGTCGGCTCCGCGTCCAACGTCCTGCCGATGAGCGGGGGCGTCTGGTCCAAGATGATGGGCCGCCGGAAGCAGGTCGGCCCGACGCCGCAGGACGAGTTCTGGGAGTCCGTGCGCGACAACGACGGCGAGGGCGCGGACGTGCCGCAGCGCGGCCGCGGCCGGATCCGTCCCGAGGCGTCCAGCCCGGTCATGGCGACGGCGCAACGGCTCGACCGCGACGCGGTGCCGGTCCAGATCGTCAACGGCGGCGACTCCTCCGCGCCGGTGCGAACGGGCGCGCTGCCCGCCGGATCGGGGCCGGCGGCGCTGCCGGTGGCCCGCTCGCGCGTGGTGGACAGCCCCACGGTCACCGACCGGCAGTGGGACAGGGTCGACGACGCGGTGCTCGTGCCGTCGCGCTCCAGCGCCTACGCGGCTCCGGTGCAGGAACCCCGCAGGGCCGAGACGGAAGTGGTGGCAGGACGCCCGGTGCACGTGATCTACCGACCGTCACGCGGTTTCGAAGTCAGGGACAACTGAAGGGAGGCGTAGGTGCCGATCCGGACCAACCGCGGCCGCGCCGCGGTCTACCGCAGGCTGTGGGGATGGCCGCTGCGTTCCCCGCGTCACCTGGCCGCGTCGATCATCATCTTCGTGGTGGTGGTCGTCGCTCTCGGCGTGATCATCCCCAGGGTGCTCGACCGCAGGCCGGCTGATCCGACCGCGGCCGGTCAGCCCTCGACGTCGTCGCAGGGCACCCAGGTCGGGCAGCTGCCGTCGAGCGGCGCCTCGCTGCCGACCAAGCAGCCGGCGCCGTCCAACTCCGCGAAGGCGGCACCGCCGCCGGTCGACGCGGGTCTGGTCGCCGAGCTGTGGGCCGAGACCTGGATCAAGCCGCCGCCGGACAACGACGTCACCAAGTGGCTCAAGCAGCTCGAGGACTACACCACCCCCGAGTTCCTGGCGCAGATGGCGACGATCGACCCGCGCAACGTGCCCGACAAGATCACCGGCAAGGTCAACGCGGTGAAGTCGACGACGTCCTCGGTCGACTACGAGGTCCCGACCGACCAGGGCAAGGTGCGGATCACGCTGGTGAAGGCGCCGGACGGGTCCTGGCGTGTGAACAGCTACACGAAGGTGGACTGACCATGCGCGTGATGTTGCTGATCGGGGCGCTCGCCATGATCGTCGTGATCGCCGTGGCGACGTCGGGCGTGTCGCAGGTGGTCAGCAACTCCACGAACCCCGCCGTGGGCGGGAACGTCATGAAGATGAGCTGCAACGCGGCCATCGGACCGTGGACGATCAAGGGCGGCGAGGCCAAGGGCCAGGCCGACGCGGCCCGCCTCAACGAGGAGCAGCGCAACATCGTCGCGCGCATCATCTCCATCGGCCAGGAGCGCCAGCTGCCGCCGCTCGCGTGGCAGATCGCGATCCAGGCCGGCATGACCGAGTCGGGCCTGCGCCCGCTCAACTACGGCGACCGCGACTCGCTCGGCATCTTCCAGATGCGCCCGTCGATGGGCTGGGGCACCCCGGCCGAGGTGATCGACCCGACGTACGCGATCAACAAGTTCTACGACGTGCTGTTGAAGGTGCCGGACTGGGAGAACAAGCGGCCCGGCGACTCGGCGCAGGCGGTGGAGCGGTCGGCGTTCCCGGACCGGTACCACAACTGGGAACCCATGGCGACTTTCCTGCTGAGCGAGCTCGGGCAGATCAGCGACCCGGCCGGCTGCGGTTCCGGCGCGGGGGAGTTCCTGCTGGCGTCGAACGCGGCGGGCATCGCGATCGAGTTCACCAAGCAGCAGCTGGGCGAGCCGTACCTGTGGGGCGGCAACGGCCCGGACGCGTGGGACTGCTCGGGCATCCTGGTGAAGGCCTTCGGCGCGGCGGGCGTGAGCATCCCGCGCGTCGCGAACGACCAGTACGAGAAGGGCGGCGCCCACCTCCCGGTGCGCGACGCCCAGGCAGGCGACCTGATCTTCTGGGCGACCGACACGTCGAACCCGCGCACGGTGCACCACGTGGCCATGTACCTCGGCGGCGACGAGTACATCCACGCACCTCAAACGGGTGATGTCGTGAAGATCAGCAAGATCAACTGGGATTATTACGAGTTGATGCCGCTGGCCGTCCGGCCGGGCGTGTAGATCGCGGGGAGGCGCTGCATGTTCAACCACGACCCCATCCCGAGGCCTTCCGGACCGCCCGCGTCGAGCACTCCGGTGCGTGACTACATGGCGGCCGGTGCTCCGGGGGTCTCGTCCGACTACGTGGTGATCCCACGGGCGTTGGCCGAGGCGATGCCGTTGCCGTTCCAGCAGCACCTGGTGCACCTGCTGGCCGACTTCCACCGCACGTACGGGCACCTCAAGTGGCCGGTCTACCGCGTGGTGCCGTCCCGCTACGAGAAGCTCGCGGACCTCGACGAGGAACAGCTGGCCGAGGTCGGCGCGATCATGGAGATCGACTCCGACGGATCGCTCGTCTACCGCGACCGCTCCGGACGTAAGATCGAGAACGCCGAAGACCGCACGGTGCTGGTCTCGTGTTTGGACCCGATCCCGTCGGAGTACGCCAACGCCAACCAGTCGACGCCGCCGCGGGGATTCCCGGCGCCTTTGGGAGGCGAACGCGTATGAGTGACAGCAGCGGGTGGTACTTCTGCCTGACCCACCAGACGGTGGAGCACGGCAAGGGCTGCAAGGGCCCCGACCGGATGGGCCCGTACCCGGACGAGGCCACCGCGGCCCGTGCCCTGGAGATCGCCAGGGAACGGACCAAGGCGGCCGACGAGTCCGACAAGAAGTGGCGCGGCGACGACGAGGACTGATCGTCCGGTCTTTAGTCTGTGCGGGTGCCTTCCCAGGTGATCCGCACTGGCCGTGCCGACCTGTCGTTCGACGGCCTGCGCTCCGAGTTCAGCCTGCCTCCCGCGTTCCCGGCGGAGGTGCTGGCCGAGGCCGAGGTGGCGGTCTCCCGTTCCCCGGGAGACCGCCCCGACCTCACCTCGCTGCCGCTGGTGACGATCGACCCGCCCGGCGCCAAGGACCTCGACCAGGCGCTGTGCGTGGAGCGCTCGGGTGACGGCTTCGTCGTGCACTACGCGATCGCCGACCTGGGCCTCTTCGTGACGCCCGGCGGTCCGTTGGACCTCGAGGTCCGCCGCCGCGGCCAGACGATCTACCTGCCCGACGGCAACGTCCCGCTGCACCCGACCGCGCTCTCCGAGGGCGCGGCGTCGTTGTTGCCCGGCGTGGTGCGCCCCGCGGTGCTGTGGACCTTCACGTGCGGCGCCGACGGCATCCCGTCCGACGTCGAGGTGCGCCGGGCCCTGGTCCGGTCGACGGCCCAGTTCGACTACGCCACCGTCCAGGCCTCGTTCGACGCCGGTGACCCGCACCCGTCCGTGGCCGCGCTGGCCGAGTTCGGCCCGCTGCGCCGCGCGTACGCCCTCTCCCGGGGTGCGATCGAGCTCCAGCTGCCGGAGCAGGAGATCGAGCAGGACGGCTCGGGCTGGAAGCTCGTGACCCGCCCGCGTACGGCCGTGGACTCCTGGAACGCCGAGATCTCCCTGATGACGGGCATGGCGGCCGCCTCGATCATGCTGGAGGCGCGGGTCGGCGTCCTCCGCACGCTGCCGGACCCCGACGACGCCGCCGTGGCGTCGCTGCGCCGGTCGGCCGCCGCCCTGGACGTGAAGTGGCCGGCCGACCTGTCGCCCGGCGCCTTCCTGGCCGGACTCGACCCCGCCACGCCCGAGGCGCTGGCGTTGTTCACCGACGCCACCCGCCTGCTGCGGGGCGCGGGCTACTCGGCGTTCGCCGGTTCTGTGCCCGAAGTGGTGACCCACGCCGGTGTCGCAGCTCCCTACACGCACGTCACCGCACCTCTGCGGCGGCTGGTCGACCGTTTCGCCACCGAGGTCTGCCTGGCGGTCACCGCCGGGGAGGAGCTGCCGCCGTGGCTGGCCGAGGCCCTGCCGCAGCTGCCGTCGCTCATGGGGTCGTCGGACTCGCTGGCGTCGAAGGTGGACCGCGCGGCCACGGACCAGGTGGAGGCCTGGGTGCTGGCCGGACGTGCCGGGCAGGAGTTCGACGCGGTGGTGCTGCGGGCCGGCGAAGACGAGGCCGAGGTGTTCGTGGCGGAGCCGCCGATCCTGGCCAAGTGCGCGGGTGAGCGGCTGCCGGAGGGGGAGCGGATCCGGGTGCGCCTGGTGGAGGCGGACCCGGTTGAGCGCAAGGTCCGTTTCGCGGGCCCGGTGTGACCCAGGCCAACACCGCCTCGTGTGAAGATGCAGGGGTGACTGACATTCGTGACCTCACCGTCGGCGTCCTCGGCGGTACCGGCGCCCAGGGCAAGGGCCTCGCCATCCGCTGGGCCAAGGCGGGCGTCAAGGTGATCATCGGCTCCCGCAGCGCAGACCGGGCCGAGGTGGCCGCCAAGGAGATCCAGGAGATCGCCGGCGGCGACGTGCGGGGCGCGGACAACTCCGACTGCGCGGCCGACTCCGACATCGTGCTGGTGGCCGTGCCGTGGGACGGCCACGGCGACCTCCTCACGGCCCTGCGCGACCAGTTGGCCGGCAAGATCGTCATCGACTGCGTGAACCCGCTCGGCTTCGACAAGCAGGGGCCGTTCGCCCTGCCGGTCACCGAGGGCAGTGCCGCGCAGCAGGCCGAGCTGCTGCTGCCGGAGTCCCGCGTCACGGCCGCGTTCCACCACGTGTCGGCGGTGCTGCTGGCCGACCTGAGCGTGTCCGAAGTGGACATGGACGTCCTGGTCCTGGGCGACGACCGCGAGGCCACCGACACCGTCCGGGAACTGGCCGAGCTCGTGCCGGGCTTCCGGGGCGTCTACGGCGGGCGGCTGCGCAACGCGCACCAGGTCGAGGCGTTCACCGCGAACCTCATCGCGGTCAACCGCCGCTACAAGACCCACGCCGGTCTGAAGATCACGGGCGTCTGATGCTCCCCGCCGACGACCTCGGTGAGCCGGTCCCGCTGGACCAGCCGCGACGAGTGGTCAGCCTGGTGCCTTCGATCACCGAGGCCGTCGCGCGGAGCGTGCCCGGCTCCCTGGCCGGTGCCACGGACTACTGCACCCACCCGGCCGGTCTCGACGTCCAGCGGGTCGGCGGGTCGAAGTACCCGGACGTCGACAAGATCCTCGACGTGAAGCCCGACCTGGTCGTCGCCAACTCCGAGGAGAACCGCCCGGAGGACGTGGACCGGTTGCGCGCCAACGGGATCAACGTCTGGGTCACCGAGGCGCCGAAGACGGTGCCGATGGCGCTGGAGTCGTTGAAGCGGCTCTTCGCACTGGCCTGGGACCTCGAACCGGACTGGCTCACCGAGGCCGAGGAGCTGTGGCGCGACGCGAAACCGGCCGGGCTGACCGCGCTGATCCCCGTCTGGCGCCGCCCGTGGGTCGTCGTCGGCAGGGACACGTTCGCCACGGACGTGTTGCGCCGCCTGGGGATCGAGAACGTCTACGCGGACCACGAGGAGCGCTACCCGCGCCCCACCCTCGCCGAGCTCAACGAGCGGCGTCCCGACCTGGTCGTGCTGCCCGACGAGCCGTACGAGTTCACCCACGACGACGGCCCGGAGAGCTTCCCGGGACTGCCGTACGTGCTCGTGAACGGCCGGCACCTCACCTGGTACGGGCCTTCGCTCGTGGAAGCAAAGCCTGCCCTGGAGAGAGCGCTCGACTACGGCCAGGGTTGACAACTCCGGGTGGATTCGCGAAACCCGGTGCGCTGCCAGGATCCTCGGCCATGGGGAAACTAGCCGCGATCATCGCGACAGCCGCCGCCACCGTCACGCTCACCGCCCTCCCGGCGAGCGCCGAACCCGTTGTCGTGTACCAGCTCGCCGGCAGCAACCGCTGCCTCGCGGACGCGAGCGGCAACGCCGTCCTGAAGCCCTGCGACGAGCTCGACGACCAGCAGCGCTGGATCGTCCCGATCAGCGGCGGCGTCGACTGGCCGCACAACATCGCGACCGACCGGTGCCTCGGCGCGACCGCCGCCGGTGACGTGCTGACGCAGGCGTGCACGACGAGCTCCAACCAGCGTTGGCGCCGCACGACGTCCGGAAGCTCCTTCCAGTTTCGCAACGTCGGCACGAACAAGTGCCTGACGGCGACCGTCACCGTCGCGACCTGCACCACCGCGAGCGCCAAGTGGAACGCTCTCCGCTAGTCCCGGAACCGGTCCGTCGCTTCCAGCAACGCCGCCAGGATGCCGGGCTCGTCGTAGGCGTGCCCGGCGTCCGGCACCAGCACCAGTTCCGACCCCGGCCACGCCTTGTGCAGGTCCCACGCCGACACGGCGGGCGTGGCGATGTCGTACCGCCCCTGCACGATCACGCCCGGAATGCCCTCCAGCCGCCCCGCGTCCCGGATCAGCTGCCCCTCCTCGAACCAGCCGCCGTGCACGAAGTAGTGGTTCTCGATCCGCGCGAACGCCAGCGCGTACTCCGGCACGGCGAACTCCGCCACGAGCTCCGGCCGGGGCAGCAACGTCACCGTCGCGCCCTCCCACGTGCTCCACGCGACGGCCGCCGGCCCGTGGACCGCGGGGTCGTCGGACGCGAGCAGCTTCGCGTACAGCTCGACGGGATCACCCGACAGCCCGGCCAACGGCGCCGTGAACCGCTCCCACAGGTCCGGGAAGAGCTGGGCCGCACCGCCGCGGTAGTACCAGTCCACTTCGGACGACCGCAGCGTGAAGATGCCGCGCAGCACCAGTTCCGACACGCGGTCCGGGTGCTTCTGCGCGTAGGCCAGCGCCAGGGTCGACCCCCACGAGCCGCCGAAGACCTGCCACCGCGAGATGCCCAGCGACTCCCGCAGCAGCTCCATGTCCGCCACGAGGTGCCAGGTCGTGTTCGTCGACAGGTCACCGGACGTGGAGGCGTGCGGCAGCGAACGCCCGCACCCGCGCTGGTCGAACAGGACGATCCGGTAGGCGGACGGGTCGAAGAGGCGGCGGTGCGACGGCGAGCAGCCGCCGCCGGGGCCGCCGTGCAGGAAGACGACGGGCTTGCCGTCCGGGTTGCCGCACTCCTCCCAGTACACCTGGTTGCCGTCTCCGGTCTCGAGGTGTCCTGACGCGTGGGGCTCGATCTCGGGGTACATGGGCCTATCGTCGGACACATGGCGCAGTTCACGAAGGAGACGTCCACCACCGGCGCGTTCGTCCGGCAGCCCAACCGCTTCACCGCGCGGCCGGAACCCGAACCGGGCCGCTACCGGCTCGTCGTCAGCCTCGCCTGCCCGTGGGCGCACCGCGCGGTCATCGTCCGCAAGCTCCTGGGCCTCGAGGACGCCATCTCCCTGGCCGTCGTCGACCCGATCCGCGACGAGAAGGGCTGGCGGTTCGCCGAGACCGACCCCGTGCTGGGCATCGACTACCTGAAAGAGGCCTACGACAACGCCGACGAGCACTACGAAGGCCGCGTGACCGTCCCCGCGCTGGTCGACACGACGACGAAGCAGGTCGTCACCAACGACTACCCGCAGATCACCCTGGACTTCAGCCTGAAGTGGCGCCCGGAGAGCACCCTCTACCCGGAGCACCTGCGCGAGGAGATCGACGCCTGGATCGAGCCGATCTTCCACAACGTCAACAACGGCGTCTACAAGGCCGGTTTCGCCACGTCACAGGAGGCCTACGAGGAGGCGTACACGAACCTGTTCGCCGAACTCGACCGCATCGAGGCCCACCTCGCCTCGGCCACCTACCTCGTGGGCGGGCAGCTCACCGAGGCGGACATCCGGCTCTGGACCACGCTGGTCCGGTTCGACGCCGTCTACCACGGCCACTTCAAGTGCAACCGCACCAAGCTCACCGAGATGCCGAACCTGTGGGCGTACGCGAAGCGCCTCTACGCCCAGTTCGGGGACACGGTGAACTGGGACCACATCAAGCGCCACTACTACGTGACGCACCACCAGATCAACCCGACCGGCATCGTGCCGGCGGGTCCAGACCCGGAGGTCTGGACCCGCTAGAGGCTCAGTGGAAGGTGTGCTCGGGGCCGGGGAACTGCTGCCCGCGCACCTCGTTGGCGAACTCGGTCGCCGCGCCGAGCATGATGTTGCCGATGTCCGCGTAGCGCTTCACGAACCGGGGCGCCTTGCCGCGGTTCAGGCCCATCATGTCCTGCCACACCAGCACCTGGGCGTCGGTGTCGGGACCGGCGCCGATGCCCACGGTCGGGATGACGAGGTCGTGCGTGATCTGCTTGGCGACCTCGGCGGTCACCATCTCCAGCACGACCGCGAACGCGCCCGCCTCCTGCACGGCCAGCGCGTCCTGCACCACGACGTCGTGGTTGTCGTGGCGGCCCTGCACGCGGTAGCCGCCGAGCGCGTGCTCGGACTGCGGGGTGAAGCCGATGTGCGCCATGACCGGGATGCCCGCGGCCGTGATCGCGCGGATGTGCGGCGCGAAGTAGGCGCCGCCCTCCAGCTTGACCGCGTGCGCCTGGCCTTCCTTCATGAACCGGACGGCCGTCGCGACGGCCTGCTCGACCGACACCTGGTAGGAGCCGAACGGCAGGTCGGCGACCACGAGAGAGCGCTTGACCGAGCGGGACACCGCGCGCACCAGCGGTACGAGCTCGTCGACCGTCACGGGCAGCGAGGTGTCGTTGCCGAAGACGGTGTTCGAGGCTGAGTCGCCGACGAGCAGCACGGGGATGCCGGCCTCGTCGAAGATCTGGGCGGTGAAGGTGTCGTACGAGGTGAGCATGGGCCACGCCTCGCCGCGTTCCTTCATCTCACGCAGGTGGTGGACGCGAACGCGCTTGGCGGGGGCCTTCTGGCCCGCTCCGGAGCCGTAGGGCGCGGAAACTTCGGCAGTGGTCATCGTCGACCGTTCCTTTCCTCGAGGCCCACGTCGGTGGGTCCCCGGGCGCTTGTGCACGGTTGCCGAACTCCAGAGTGGCACCGTTGACCGGAAACGGAACGGAGATGCGGCTACCGTCACACGGGTGGCAGCACGAATCACAGAACTGGTACTCGACTGCACCGATCCCGAACGCCTTGCCACCTTCTGGGGGGAGGTCCTGGGCTACGAGGTGCTCGACCGCGACGACGACTCGGTGGAGATCGGACCGCCGGACAAGCGCACGACCCTGCTGTTCCTGCGCAACCACGACCGCAAGCTGCAGAAGCTCCGGCTGCACATCGACGTGAAGGCCACCGACCGCTCGCAGGCCGAGGAGCTGGAGCGGCTCCTCGTGCTCGGCGCCACCCGCGTCGACATCGGCCAGGGCGAGGACGTGAGCTGGCACACCCTTGCCGACCCGGAGGGCAACGAGTTCTGCCTGCTCAGCGGTCGGGCAGACCCCTGAGCACCTCCCGGACGGCCATGACCACGGCGTCCGGCCGGTCCATCTGGATCATGTGACGGCTGCCGGGCACCGGCACGTTGCGTCCCCACGGCACGAGGGCGGCCAACGACCGGTGCTCCGGCCAGACCTTCCGTCCGGCCGTGAGCACGAGCCACGGCACGCGGGGCAACGGCCGACGTGTCCGCAGCCGTTCCAGGGTCGCCACCTGGCCGGGGTAGGACGCGAGCTCCCACAACACCGCCCGCCCGACACCGGGCCGCCGGTAGACCATCTCGACCAGGTCGGCCGGTGCGGGATCGGTGACGCCGAGCGTCGAGACCGCCGTCAGCAGGTTGCGGAACGAGTGCCCGTAGCGCCGCGTGATCCGGGCGCCGAGCCAGCGGCTGCCGAACGCCCGCACGCCCTGCGCGAGCACCGCCGACACGTCGAACGGGGCTCCCGCGCCCGGCGTCTCGGTGTCCGGGTCCAGCAGGACCACCCCGTCGACCCGGTGCGGCCGCAGCCGCGCGTAGGCCTCGACGTGCATCGACGCCATCGAATGTCCGATCAGGACCGCCCTCGGCACCCCGCGCAGCACGGCGTCGAGCACCGCCACCTCCCGCGCGAGCGACGGCCCGCGCCGGGCGGGACCGCTCAGTCCGAGACCGGGCCGGTCGAACACGATCACCCGCGCGAGTGGTGCGAGCAGCCGCACGGTCCGGTCCCAGTCGAACCACGCCCCGCCCAGGCCCGAGCTGAGCACCACGACGGGTCCGTCGACACGCCCGGACGCCGCGACGTGCACCCGCCCGGCGGAAGACGGGATCATGGCGGTCATCGGCTGACCTCGGGAGTGGTTGTGGCACCGGCGTGGAAGTGGAAGACCGCGGGGGCGATCGCGACGATCGTCCAGCTGGCCGGGGTGTTGTCGCTGCTCAGGGTGATCCTCCCCGAGGAGAGCTGGTTCACCGACGTCGCGGACGGCATCGGGTACTTCTTCGGTCTGCCGATCGACGGCAACCTGTTCATCGCCATGGTCTTCTTCGTCCTCGGCGCCGCCCTGCGCAGGCACAAGCGAGCGGCGCTGTGGACGCTGCTGCTGTTCCAGTTCCTGGGCCTGCTGCTGGTCGGGTTCATCATGGTCATCTTGGCCCTGGCGCCTGAAGAAATCCTGGATGAGGGCGAGAAGCCGCACTGGGTGTTCCTCGGTGTCGGCGTCGCGACCTCGCTGGTGCTGGTGACGCTGCTGTTCGTGGTGCGCGACGCGTTCCCCGCCCGGCTGGCCCGCGGCGCGTGGCTGCGGGCGCTCGTGTCGTTCGTGGTGGGCATGATCGCGCTGATCGGCGTCGGCTGGGCCCTCACCGAGGTGTTCCCCGGGAAGCTGGTCGCGCAGACCGACAAGCTCGCGTGGGCGGCGAACCAGGCCACGGGTGAGGTCGTGCGGCTCGGCCGGCTCGACATCCCCGAGGGCCCGCAGTGGCTGAGCGTGGTGCTGGGCCTCGGCGGCGCGCTCGTCGCGGTGCGTGCGATGTACCTGTTCTTCCGCGGTGTCCGCACCCAGAGCATGATCACCCCCGAGCAGGAGCTGGACGTGCGCCGGCTGCTCGCGGCCGACGGCGAGCCCGACTCGCTGGGCTACTTCGCGACCCGGCGCGACAAGAGCGTCGTGTTCGCCGCCTCCGGCCGGGCCGCCCTGACGTACCGGGTGATCGGCGGCGTGACGCTCGCGTCGGCCGACCCGATCGGCGACGAGGAGCACTGGCCCGAGGCCGTGCGCGCGTGGCTGGCCGAGGCGCGCACGTACGGCTGGATGCCCGGCGTGCTCGGCGCGTCCGAACGGGGTGCGCAGGTCTACTCCGACGCCGGGCTGAAGGCACTGGAGATCGGGGACGAGGCGATCCTCGACGTCCGCCGGTTCGTGCTCGCCGGTCCGGAGCGCAAGGGACTGCGCCAGGCGGTGTCGCGCGTGGAACGGGCCGGGTACACCACCCGTGTCCGCCGCCACAGCGAGATCGCGCCGGACGAGATGGCGTCCATCCTGGACCTGGCGGAGGCGTGGCGCGGTGCCGAGACCGAACGCGGGTTCTCGATGGCGTTGGGGCGCTTGGGAGATCCGAGCGACGGCCGGTGCGTGATGGTCGAGGCGTACGACGCCTCAGGTGCGTTGCGCGGCCTGTTGTCGTTCGTGCCGTGGGGCCGCCGCGGGGTCTCGCTGGACTTGATGCGGCGTGACCGTGCCGCGGAGAACGGCCTCAACGAGTACATGGTCGCCCAGCTCGCGGCCGCCGCCGGACACCTCGGCGTGCAACGGATCTCGCTCAACTTCGCGATGTTCCGCGCGGTGTTCGAGGAGGGCGAGAAGATCGGCGCCGGCCCGGTGCTGCGGGCGTGGCGGAGCGTGCTGTCGCTCGCGTCGCGGTTCTTCCAGCTGGAGTCGCTGTACCGGTCGAACGCCAAGTACCTGCCGGAGTGGGAGCCGCGTTTCCTGTGCTACCAGCGCTCGCGGTCGTTGCCGCGGGTCAGCATCGCCGCCGGTGTCGCCGAGGGGTTCGTGCCGTCGCTGCGGTCGTTGCGCAAGCGGGCGTTGCAGAAGACGGACGTCAGCGACGAGTTCGCGGCCCGCGTGGCCGAGATCGACGCGATCCGGGTCGAGCCGAAGTCCGTACGACGGCCCGAGCAGGTCCGGGTGCGGATCGCGAAGGTCGAACGGCTCCTGTCGCAGGGCGTCGACCCGTACCCGGTCGGGTTCGCGCGCACGGACCTCCTCGCGGGAGCACGGGAACGCTTCGGCGAGGAGGTGTCGGTCACCGGACGCGTGGTGGCGTTGCGGGAGATGGGCAGGCTCTGCTTCGCGCGGATCCGGGACTTCAGCGGCGAGATCCAGCTGATGCTGACCGCCGACTCGCTGGGCGACGCGCTGACGTCCTGGAAGTCGGACGTCGACCTCGGCGACCACGTCGGCGTGACCGGACGCGTGATCAAGTCCGACCACGGCGAGATCTCCGTGCTCGCGTCGTCGTGGACGATGACCGCGAAGTGCCTGCACCCGTTGCCGGACAAGCGGAAGGGCTTCACCGACCCGGAGGCCCGCGTCCGCCAGCGCTACCTCGACCTGGTGGTCAACTCCGACTCGGCGCACCTGCTGAAGCTGCGCAGCGACGTCATCCGCAGCGTGCGGGAGTTCCTGCACGCGCAGGAGTACCTCGAGGTCGAGACGCCGATGCTGCAGGCGGTGCACGGCGGCGCGAACGCACGCCCGTTCGTCACCCACATCAACGCCTACGACATGCGGATGTACCTGCGGATCGCGCCGGAGCTGTACCTGAAGCGGCTCTGCGTCGCGGGCGTGGACCGGGTGTTCGAGCTGAACCGCAACTTCCGCAACGAGGGCGCGGACGCGACCCACAACCCCGAGTTCACGATGCTGGAGGCCTACCAGTCCTATGCGGACTACCGGGTCATGCTCGACCTGGTCCGTTCGCTGATCCAGCACGCGGCGCGCGAGGCGTTCGGCGAGGAGGTCGCACACCGGCCCGAGGGCGTCTTCGACATCTCGGGGGAGTGGCCGGTGGTTCCGGTCTACGAGGCCGTGTCGTCGGCCTTGGGCACCTCGGTCACCCCGGACACGTCCGTCGCAGACCTGCGGTCGTTGCTGGGCGCGCGGGGCGTGGAGGTCAACGAGGACTGGGACCACGGCCAGCTCGTGCAGGAGGCGTACGACTCGTTCGTCGAGGCCACGACCGTCGGCCCGACCTTCTACATCGACTTCCCGACGTCGGTGTCGCCGCTGACCCGGCAGCACCGCGTCGACCCGCGCCTGGCCGAGCGGTGGGACCTGGTGGCGTTCGGCGCGGAGATCGGCACGGCCTACTCGGAGCTGACCGACCCGCTGGAGCAGCGGCGACGGTTGGAGGCGCAGTCGCTGAAGGCCGCGTCCGGTGACGTCGAGGCGATGGAGCTGGACGAGGACTTCCTGCGGGCGCTGGAGCACGGCATGCCACCGACCGGCGGGCTCGGCATGGGCGTCGACCGGTTGCTGATGATGCTGACCGGCACGTCGATCCGGCAGACCGTGCTGTTCCCGTTCGTCCGGCCCCAGTGATCGGGGCTCAGTGGTCCAGGTACGCCAGGACCGCTTGCACCCGGCGGTCGCCCGAGCCGTCCTCGCTGTTGAGGCCGAGCTTCAGGAACACGTTGCCGATGTGCTTGTGCACGGCTCCCGCGCTGAGGACGAGCTTCTCGCCGATGGCTGCGTTCGACAGCCCTTCCGCCATCAGTCCGAGGACCTCGCGTTCGCGCGGAGACAACACACTCAGCGCGTCGTCCGCCTTGCGCCGCACCAGGAGTTGTGACACG
Source organism: Lentzea sp. HUAS12 (assembly GCF_024125735.1). Classification (NCBI taxonomy): domain Bacteria; kingdom Bacillati; phylum Actinomycetota; class Actinomycetes; order Pseudonocardiales; family Pseudonocardiaceae; genus Lentzea; species Lentzea sp. HUAS12. The sequence continues at coordinate 5,901,995 of NZ_CP099738.1, read as the reverse complement.
ACCTCGGGGTCGAGCGCCGTGCCGCCGTTCGCGACGCGGTGCAGCGAGTCGAGGAAGTCCGCGACCTTGCCGACGCGTTCCTTCAAGAGATAGCCAACGCCGCCGTTGGTGCCGGCGAGCAGTTCGTGCGCGTAGCTCTGCTCGACCCACGCGGACAGGACCAGCACGGCCAGCTTCGGGTGCCGTCGCCGCGCTTCCACCGCGGCCCGCAGGCCCTCGTCGGTGAACGTCGGCGGCATCCGCACGTCGACGACGGCGATGTCGGGCTCGTGCTCGGCGACGGCCACCAGGAAGTCGTCCGGGTTGTCGGTCGCCGCCGCCACTTCGATGCCTTCGTTGCGCAGCAACAACGTCAGCCCTTCGCGGAGCAGGGCGTCGTCTTCGGCGATCACGATGCGCATGAGTTCACTTCCCCACAGGTAGCACGACGGTGAGAACGGTAGGGCCACCCTCGGGACTGCTCACTTCCGCGGTGCCGTCGAGCGCCGCGACCCTGCCGCGAATGCCGTCCAGCCCCGTCCCCTGCTTCTCGTCCGCGCCGCCCTTGCCGTCGTCGTGGACGACCACGGCGAGCCGGTCCCGGTCGAGGTTCAGGCTGACCCACGCGTGCCGGGCACCGCTGTGCTTGGCCACGTTCGTCAGCGCTTCGGCCACCGCGAAGTACGCCGCCGCCTCCACCGCCGCCGGCAGCCTGCCCAGGTGCTCGGCCGTGAGCACGCACGGCACCGGGCACCGCGCCGCGAGCGCCTGGATCGCGCCGTCGAGTCCCAGGTCCTCCAGCACCGGCGGGTGGATGCTGCGCACGACGTTGCGGAGCTCTTCGAGGGCGTCACCCGCCGCGTCCTGCGCCCGCAGCAACGCCTGCAACGCGTTGTCGGGGTTCTGCTTGAGCGTCCGCTCCGCGATGCCGAGCATCATGACGACGCCGACCAGCTTGTTCTGCGTGCCGTCGTGCAGGTTCCGCTCGATGCGCCGCAGCTCGGCCCCGTGCGCCTGCAACGCGGCGGCACGGGTGGCGACGACCTCGGCGAGCCGCTTCTCGAGCGACGCCTTGGGCGGCGACAGCATCTTGCCCGTCCACCGCGCGTCGAGGTTCGCGAGCTTCGGGAACTGCAGGACGACCAGCCAGAGCACGAGCGCGATGGGCACGCTCAGCAACGCCTTCGGCCAGGAGTCGACGTGGACGCCGAACGAGTTGTCGTTGCCGCCGGGGACCGTCCACCACGTCAGCAGCACGAACGGCTGCTGGATCAACGAGCCGGGGATCCCGATCGCGAGCGCCCCGAACACCGTCCCGAACAGGGCGTGCGTGACCAGCCACAACCCCTCGCGCCGGCTCTCCGGATCGGCCAGCACGCGCTGGGCCCGGTGCAGCCACGGCCCGTCGAGCGGAGGTGGCGGCGGGATCTCGACACCGGCGTACCGGGCGAGCCGCCGCCGGTCGAAGTCGACGATCCGGCGCAGGTAGGGCGCGGTGATCGGCAGCAACGGCAGCACGACCACCGACAGCAACAGGATGCCCAGCGCGAGCCACGAGGCGATGGCCGTCAACAGGCCGCTCGCCAGGTAGACGATCGCGGCCCAGATCCGTTTCATGCCGAGAAACCTAACGGTCCGACCTGGGGCGGCGCGGTACAGCAGGCTCCACTCTCGCCCCGGCAGCTAAGGCCACCGGCCCCCGGGGCCTCAGCCCTCGCGCCACCCGTTGGTGATCGGCAGCCGCCGGTCCCGCCCGAACGCCTTGTTCGAGATCTTCGTGCCCGGCGGGTACTGGCGCCGCTTGTACTCGGCCTTGTCGACCATCCGCAGCACCCGGTCGACCAGCTCCGGCGAGTGCCCGGCGGCCAGCAGGGCGTCGTACCCGCGGTCGCAGTGCACGTAGTCGTCGAGCAGGGCGTCGAGGACCTCGTAGTCCGGCAGCGAGTCGGTGTCGACCTGGCCGGGGCGCAGTTCGGCCGACGGCGGCTTGGAGATCGAGTTCTCCGGGATCGGCGGGGTCTCGCCGCGCTTCTCCGCCTCGGCGTTGCGCCAGCGGGCGAGGTCCCAGACCAGCGTCTTCAGCACGTCCTTGATCGGGGCGTAGCCGCCGACCGCGTCTCCGTAGATCGTCGAGTAGCCGACGGCCAGCTCGGACTTGTTGCCGGTCGCGAGCACCAGGTGGCCGTGCTGGTTCGACAGCGCCATCAGCAGCATGCCGCGGCACCGGGCCTGGATGTTCTCCTCGGCCAGGCCGGTCAGCTTGAGCTGCGAGACGTACACGTCGACCATCTCGCCGATCGGTTCGGTCGTGAAGTGCAGGCCGGTGCGCTCGGCCATGTCGGAGGCGTCCGACCGCGAGTGCTCGGACGAGTACGAGGACGGCATCGAGACGCCGTAGACCGCGTCGGCGCCGAGGGCGTCCACGGCCAGAGAGGCGACCACGGCCGAGTCGATGCCACCGGACAGACCGAGCACCACGGACCGGAAGCCGTTCTTGTGCACGTAGTCGCGCAGGCCGGTGACCAGGGCGTGCCACACCTCGGCCTCGTCGGACAGCGGCTCGAACACGCGAGGCGCGGGCAACGGCTCGTAGGCCGGCACGGCGTCCGAGACGAACACGCGGCGCACGTCGAAGTCGCCGATCTGACCGGTCTTGTAGGTACCGCCGCCGGGCAGGTCGAAGTCGACGAACATCAGGTGCTCGACGAACTGCGGCGCGCGCCCGACGAGCGCGCCCTCGGCCGACACGACGAGCGAGTCGCCGTCGAACACCAGCTCGTCCTGGCCGCCGACCAGGTTGCAGTAGGCCAGCGGCGCGCGGGCCTCGGCGGCGCGGCGGGCCACCAGCGGCAGGCGCAGGTCGTCCTTGTTGCGCTCGTACGGGGAGGCGTTGGGCGAGACCACGACGTCGACGCCCGCGTCACCGAGCGCGGTGATCGGGCCGCCGTCCTGCCACAGGTCCTCGCAGATCACCATGCCGACCTCGACGCCGTTGACCCGCACGACGTCGAGGGCCGAGCCGGACTTGAAGTAGCGGCGCTCGTCGAACACGCCGTAGTTCGGGAGGTGGTGCTTGAACTGCCGCGCGACGACCTGGCCGCCGTGCAGCACCGCCGCGGCGTTGCGCGGGCCGACGGAGTCGTGCTCCAGGTACCCCACGACGGCCGCGACGTCACCGAGCCCGGCCGTCTCCAGCGACCCGGCCAGCGCCTCCAGCGCCTCGGCGGACGCCCGTGCGAACGACGTGCGGATCGCCAGGTCCTCGACCGGGTAGCCGGTCAGCACCATCTCGGGGAACACGACGAGGTGCGCGCCGCCCTCACGGGCCTTGCGCGTCCAGTCCACGACCAGCGAAGCGTTGCCCCGAAGATCGCCAACAGTGGCGTTGACCTGGGCTAGCGCGATCCGAAGCTGCGGCATGCCCTCATCATCTCCCATACCATCGGGCTGTGGTCCGTCTCTTGAGCGTGTTGCTCGTCATTCCGCTGCTCGCGTCCTGCACGTCGGTCATCGAGGGGACGTCCAAGCCCGGCGTCTCCTTCGAGTCCTCAGGCCCCGCCGGCGTCGTTCCCGCTGGTCTGGAGGAGTTCTACGGCCAAAAACTCGGCTGGGAGAACTGCGCTCCTTATGCCACCACCGGGTCCAGCAGGGACGCCTACGGCACCAAGCGCGACGTCGAGTGCACTCGCTTGAGGGTTCCCCTCGACTACAGCAAACCAACCGGCGACACGATCACGATCGGCGTGCTCCGGTACAAGGCGACCGGGCAGAAGATCGGCTCGCTGCTGACCAACCCCGGCGGCCCCGGCGCGTCCGGCATGGCGTCGGCCGCCGGCATGGTCTCCGAGTACCGCAAGACCGACCTCGCGGAGAAGTTCGACCTCATCGGGTTCGACCCGAGGGGCATCGGCGCGAGCGAACCGGCGGTCACCTGCCTCACCGGACCGGAGCGCGACGCCGAGCGCCTGGACCTCGACACGGACACTTCTCCGGCCGGAATCGCCCAAACGGAGCAAGAGAACAGGACGTATGCCGAGAAGTGTGCCGCCGGGACAAAATTCGGGGCGGCAATGCTCGCCAATTTGGGCACGCGGGACGTAGTTAAGGACATGGATGTCCTCCGCTCTGCGCTCGGCGACGCGAAGCTGAGCTACGTCGGTTACTCGTACGGCACACGTATAGGCACCGAGTACGCCGAGACCTTCCCCCAGAACGTGCGCGCGCTCATCCTCGACGGTGCCGTCGACCCCACCCAGGACCAGCTCGCGTCGCTGGTCGCCCAGGCCGCGGGCTTCCAGAAGGCCTTCGACGAGTTCGTGAAGTGGTGCCGCGGGAAGAAGGACTGTCCCCTGGGCGCCGATGCCAACTCGAGCTTCCGGCAGCTCACGACGCCGTTGATCCAGAAGCCGGTCGACGTCGGTGACCGCAAGCTGTCCTACAACGACGCCATCACCGCCGCGATCCAGGCGATGTACTCGGAGCAGCTGTGGCCGATCCTGCTCAACGGCCTGCAGGAGCTCAAGGCCGGCAAGGGCACGACGCTGCTGCGCCTCGCGGACGCCTACTTCGACCGCGACGACCAGGGCCAGTACTCGACCATCACGGACGCGTTCAACGCCGTGCACTGCGTCGACGATCCACGGCTGACGGACAAGAACGCGCTGTTGGAGACGCAGAAGAAGTACAAGGAGGCGGCGCCGTTCCTCGACGACGGCAACCCGCCCGGCGCGGCACTCGACTCGTGCGCCTTCTGGCCCGCCCCCGTCACCGCCCGCACCGGCCCGCCCAAGGCCGACGGCATCCCGCCGCTGCTGGTCATCTCCACGACCGGTGACCCGGCGACGCCGTACGAGGCGGGCGTGAACCTGGCCAAAGCGCTCAACTCGCGCCTGCTCACGTTCGAGGGCGTGCAGCACACGGTCTTCCTGCAGGGCGACCGGTGCGTGGACGACGCGGGCGTGAAGTACCTGATCGACCAGACGTTGCCCGCCGACGGAACCCGGTGCGCCTAATGACGAAGAGGCGATCCCGAGTCACCGCGGCCTTGTTCGCCTTGATCGTTGTGCTCAGCACGTCCACCTCCTACGCGCGCATCGACGGCACGCCCGTCGCCGGCCGCAAGGGCATCGAGCGCTTCTACGCGCAGGTGTTGGCGTGGGGCGCGTGCCAGCCCTACGCGACCGATGCGAAGAGCAAGGGGCTGTACGAGCGCGAGGGCATCCAGTGCGCGCGATTAGCGGTCCCGCTCGACTACGAGAAGCCGGACGCCGGAACGATCACCGTCGGACTGCTGCGCAGGCCCGCCACCGAGAAGGACCGCAGGGTCGGCTCCCTCGTGGTGAACCCCGGCGGCCCGGGCGGGTCGGGCATGGCGCACGTCGCGAACATGCAGGCGGGCAACCCGGTCGGCAAGCGGTTCGACGTCGTCGGGTTCGACCCGCGCGGCGTCGGGGCGAGCCAGCCCCGCGTCCAGTGCCTGACCGACGCGGAACGCGACGCGCAGCGGTTGCGGCCCAAGGGCGAGAGCGCGAACCAGACCGAGCAGGAGAACAAGTACTTCGTCGACAAGTGCGCCGAACGCAGCGGCATCGACCTGCTGCGCAACGTCGGCACCCGTGACGTCGTGCGGGACGTCGACGTGCTGCGCGCCGCGCTGGGGGAGAAGAAGCTGAGCTACCTCGGCTACTCCTACGGCACGCGCATCGGCACGTTGTACGCCGAGATGTTCCCTCGCAACGTGCGCGCGATGGTGCTCGACGGCGCTGTGGAGACCAACGCCGACAAGGTGGCCGCGTCAGCGCGTCAGGCGCAGGGCTTCGAGGAGTCGTTCAACCGCTTCGCGGGCTGGTGCGCCCAGCGCGACTGTCCGATCGGGAGGGACACGGCCACGGCCGAGTCGAAGTTCCGCCAGATGATCGAGCCGCTCAAGAAGGCCCCGCTGCAGGTCGGCGACCGCAAGCTGTCCCACTCGGACGCGAACACCGCCATCATCCAGGCGATGTACACGGACCGGCTGTGGGAGACCGCCTACAAGGGACTGCAGGAGCTCAAGCAGAACAAGGGCACCACCCTGCTGCAGCTCGCCGACCAGTACCTCGGCCGCGCCCAGGACGGCACCTACAGCCGCATCCAGGACGCGTTCGTGGCCATCCGCTGCGTCGACGAGCCGCCGATCAAGGACCGCGCCACCCTGGAGTCCAACCGTCGGAGGCTGTTGGAACTGCTGGGCAACGACACCGTCCCCACCGACGAGACGGCGCTCGGCCCGTGCGCGTTCTGGCCGGCCCCGCACACGTCGGAACCGCACCCGCCGATCGTGAACGGGCTGCCGCAGGTGCTGGTGGTGTCGACGACCGGTGACCCGGCGACGCCCTACCAGTCCGGCGTCGACCTCGCGCAGGCCCTCGGCGCGCGCCTGCTGACGTACAACGGCAACCAGCACACGGCGTTCCTCGCGGGCATCGGCTGCGTGGACGGCGTGGGCACGAACTACCTGGTCGACCTGAGGCTGCCCGAGACGGATTCGACCTGCTGAGCCCTACCGGGGAGGAAGACCGATCCCAGCGCTCCGAACGCGCAGACCACCGCCGTGATCAGGAAGATCTCGTGGTACTCGGTGAGCAGCGCCTCGGTGAGCCCGCGCTGGTACTCGGCCATCTGCCGCTGGAACTCAGCGGGTTCGACGCCGAACGGCAGCGGCGTGTTCAAGCCTGCCGTGAGCTCGCGGAACCGGTGCAGTCCCCACGCGGACAACGCCGCCACTCCGACGAGCATGCCCGTCATGCGCGCGACGACGACGAACGCCGACGCCACGCCGTGACGCACTGACGGGACGACGCGCAGCACAGCACCGGACAACGGCGCGATGACCAGGCCCAGCCCGAAACCGGCGATGGCCAGGTCACGCGTGAGCACGAGCCCGCTGACGTCCGCGGGCCACTGCGCGATGAACACGTACGACACTGACGCGAGTGCAAGGCCGCCGAACGACACCCAGCGGTCGCCGATCCGCGACGCGAGGAACCCGCCCAGCACGGCACCGACCGGCAACGCGACCAGGAACCGCGTCAGCAGCGTGGCGGCGGCCGCGGAATCCCGCCGCAACACCGTCTGCGCGAACAACTCCACGTCGACCAGCGTCACCATCAACGCCGCCCCGGCGGCCAGTGACACCCCGAGCACGGCCCAGAACGGCCGCCACTGCACACCCTCGGGATCGAGGAGCCGCACGGCGCTACGGCGTTCCCACAAGAAGAAGGCACCCAGCACGACGAAGGCCGCCGCCAACGTCGGCCAGCCCCACGACGGCAGCACCGACTCGGCCGGAGTCGGGTTGTAGAGCGCCACGACCAGCAACGACAGCGCGGCGGCGAGCAGAACGCCGCCCACGACGTCGATGCGCACCTCACGCCGTGTGTTCGGCACGGTCCGTTGCACGATCACCATCGCGATGACCGCCAACGGGATGTTCACCCAGAAAATCCACCGCCAGCTCTGCGGCTCCCACGCCTCGAACAACGGCAGGGCGTTGAACAGCGACGCCACCGCGATGCCGTACAGCGTGCCGAGAACGGACCCCAGCTCCTGAGTGGCACCCACGGTCCCCAGAGCGGCCGACCGCCGGTGCTCCTCCCACAGGTCCGCGACCAGCGCCATCGTCACCGGCAGCAACGCGCCACCGGCCAGGCCCTGAACCACGCGCCCGAGGACGAGCAACGGCACGTCAGCGGCCAACGCCGTGATGACCGAGCCGACCAGGAACCCGAGCAGCGAGACCTGCAGCACGAACCGCCGCCCGAGCCGGTCCGACAGCTGCCCGAGCAGCGGCATGCCCGCCACGTACCCGAGCAGGTACCCGGTGACGATCGGCGTCGCCTGCTCCAGCTCGTTCACCGCGATGCCGAGATCACGCACCATGTCCGTGAGGACCCCGACGACGACGTACGCGTCGAGGGCCCCCAGCAGCACAGCCGCGCCGGACGCGGCGAGAGCGACTTTCCGCATTACGCGGGCGCTGTCACGGTGACGGGCTTGTCGAAGTCGGTCAGGCCGATGTCGACCTTCTGACCACCGGGGAGCTCGAACAGCGCGCTCTTGAGCTTGTTGTCGCTCCCGATCGAGAACGTCGACTTCACGTCCGCGGAGATGCCCGGCACCAGCCCGGCCGCCACGTCCTTCGGCACCGTCGCCTCGACCACCGACACGTCACCGGACGACTTGGTCTTCGCGTCCTTGGCGCTGCTCAGCACCTTGGCCACGCCCTTGTCCGGGTTCAGGATCGCGGACGGGTCGTACACCTGCCCCGCGAACGCCGCCGGCAGCTTCGTGAACCCGCCCGTCGGGCCCTTGAAGTGCAGGTTCCCGCCCGTCAGCACGTACTCGATCGACAGCAGCTGCCCGCCGAACGTGACCTTCGCGGTGCCCTTCGAGTCCCCGGCGGAGGTGAGGTCGCCGTCGGCGTCCTTCACCGGCACGTCCGGCAGCTCACCGTCGACCTTGATGGTGAAGTGCACCGTCTTGACCGACTTCATCGACTCGGCCGATTTCGAGAGCAAGGTCGCACCATCGGGGAGATCTCCCCCGGAGGTGCAGCTCGTGAGCAGGGCGAGTGCGCAAACCAACAACCAACGTGCCGACATGCGTTGATCGTAGAGACTCAGGAGCCCTTAAGCTGCGCACTATGGACCGCCAGCAGGAGTTCGTGCTCCGCACGCTAGAGGAACGCGACATCCGGTTCGTCCGGCTCTGGTTCACGGACGTCCTGGGCTTCTTGAAGTCCGTGGCGGTCGCACCGGCCGAGCTCGAGGGTGCCTTCAGCGAGGGCATCGGGTTCGACGGTTCCGCGATCGAGGGCTTCGCCCGCGTCTACGAGTCGGACATGGTCGCGAAGCCGGACCCCGGCACGTTCCAGGTGCTGCCGTGGCAGACGCCGGAGGGCACCAACTACTCCGCGCGCATGTTCTGCGACATCACCATGCCGGACGGCTCCCCGTCGTGGGCCGACCCGCGCCACGTGCTGCGCCGCACGCTGTCGAAGGCCAGCGAGGCCGGGTTCACCTGCTACGTCCACCCCGAGATCGAGTTCTTCCTGCTCAAGGGCCTGCCCGGCGACGGCAGCGAGCCCGAGCCCGCGGACAACGGCGGGTTCTTCGACCAGACCTCGCACGAGACGGCCACCCACTTCCGCCGCCACGCCATCGAGGCGCTGGAGGCCATGGGCATCTCCGTCGAGTTCAGCCACCACGAGGGAGCGCCCGGCCAGCAGGAGATCGACCTGCGCTACGCCGACGCGCTGACCATGGCGGACAACGTCATGACGTTCCGCTACCTGGTGAAGGAGGTCGCGATCACGCAGGGCGTGCGCGCCTCGTTCATGCCCAAGCCGTTCTCCGAGCAGCCGGGCTCGGGCATGCACACCCACTTCTCGCTGTTCGAGGGCGACCGCAACGCCTTCTACGACGAGGAGGACCCGTACCAGCTCTCCGACATCGGCAAGCAGTTCGTCGCGGGCATCCTCAAGCACGCGCGCGAGATCTCCGGCGTCACGAACCAGTGGGTCAACTCCTACAAGAGGCTGATCGTCGGCGGTGAGGCCCCCACGGCCGTGTGCTGGGGTCACGCGAACCGCTCCGCACTGGTCCGCGTGCCGATGTACTCGCCCGGCAAGTCGTCGTCGCGCCGCGTCGAGGTCCGCTCGCTCGACTCCGCGTGCAACCCGTACCTGGCGTACTCGGTCGTCCTGGCCGCCGGCCTGCGCGGCATCGAGAAGGGCTACGAGCTGCCGCCGCCCGCCGAGGACGACGTGTGGTCGCTGACCGACCGCGAACGCCGCGCCGCGGGCTACGCGAACCTGCCGCAGAACCTCGGTGAGGCGCTCACCGAGATGGAGAACTCCGAGCTGCTCCCCGAAGCGCTGGGCGAGCACGTCTACGACTTCTTCCTGCGCAACAAGCGTACGGAGTGGGACGCGTACCGTCGTAGCGTCACTCCGTACGAGCTGCGCACACTTCTTCCCATGCTGTGAGGCGTTCACGTGCTGTCCGTGACTGAGGTACCCGAGTTCCAGCCGACGATCTGCGCGTGCACGGTCGCCACGGCGGCCGAGCTGCCCGCGGTCAAGGTCCTGTCCAGCTCGTTCCTCGCGGAGCACCCCGAGGGCCGGTTCGTCGCACTGGTCGTCGACGCGCAGCCCGAGCACTCGGGACCGGGACTGATGACGCCGCTGGACATCGGTGTCGACGAGCACGACCTGCACGTGCTCGCGACCTCGCTCGACGCCTCCGAGCTCAAGGCCGCCATGGTGCCGAAGCTGCTGGAGGCGTTGCTGCCGCAGGGCATGCCCGTGCTGTACCTCGACCCGTGGGTGCAGGTGTTCGGGTCGCTGACGAAGCTCGTGCTGGAGGCGTTGCAGAACGCGCCGGTCGTGCTGCTGCCCCGCACGTTGCGGCCGCTGGCGGCGGACGGGCTGCAGCCGGGGCCGTCCGACCTGCACGACCAGGGCGCGTTCGACCCCGGGTTCATCGCCGTGGGCAAGGGCTCCGAGCCCTACCTGACCTCTCTGGACATGCCGGCGATCGTGCCGCACCACGTCGTGCGTGACGCACGGGTCGGATTGTCCGTGTGGAACGTCGCCGACCGGCCGTTGCACCGCACCGAGTCCGGCTCTCTCGCCGTGGTGGGTCAAGACCTGCTGACGGTGCACTTCCGCGGATTCGACCCACGTCGCCCGTGGCTGCTCTCCGCCGATTTCGCCGAACGTCCCCGTGTGCTGCTCTCGGAGCACACGGAGGTCGCCGAGCTCTGCCAGGCCTACCGCGCCGAACTGGTGCGTCACGGCTGGTCCGTCGCACCCGTGCCGTACCGGTTCGACGCGTTGATCGACGGGACGTCCATCCCGTCCGAGCTGCGCGCCGACTACCGCGCCTCCGTGCTCACGCCGCCGCCGGCGTTCGGCGAGGACGGTGGGGGCGGGTTCCTCATCTGGGCGTGCGAGCCGACCGAGCACGGTGGCACGCGGTGGGCCGACGCGGTGTGGCGCGCCGATCCTTCTCTGCAACAGCAGTTCCCGGCGCCTTTCGGTGCGGACGCTGACGCGTGGCGCGAGTGGTGCGCCGGGGTCGGCGTCGCCTCGGGACGGCTGCCCGCCCCCGCCGTGCCGCAGCCCCGGTCGGAAGGCCCGGCGCTGCTCGACCAGCTCGGCGTGTCCGTCGTGGGCTCGGGGCCGGTGGCGGAGCTGATGCTCGCCGCCGCCCGCGCGTCCGGACTGCCCGTGTCGACCGACGGCGGTTATCCCGTCGTGGTGCGCGCATCTTCCGACGAGGTGCCTCCGGGCCGTTTCGTCGTCGAGGTCGCGTTGGACGCCACCGCTGCGGACGACCGCACGGGCGTGAACGAACTTTGGCTTTCTTCGGACGTGTCGCGTGCCGCCGCCGAACGCATCGGCGGGCCCATCGTGCGTGTGGTCCCAGTACCCGTGCACGACACCGGTGCGCGTGAGCACGAGACCGGCGAAGTGGTGGTGTTCGCGGCGATAGCGGACCACGAGCTCGACAGGCCCGGCAACGTGCTGGGCGCGGTCTCGGCGTTCCTGACCGCGTTCCCCGACCGGACGGACGTGGAGCTGCGGATCGCCGTCTCGGGGGCGTTCGACCACCCGGAGGCGGCCGAGCGGCTGCGCCTCGCGACCGCGTCCGACCAGCGCATTTCGCTGATCGAGGACCTCGACGTGGCCGAGGTCGCCGATGCCGTGGTGTCGTTGCACCGCGGCGGGGCGGACGACCGGATCGCGTTGCGCCTGGCCGAACTGGCCGTGCGGGGCGTCCCCGTCGTCGCGTCGGACCACGGCGCCGTTGCCGAGCTGTTCGGCAAGACGGCGGTTCTCGTGCCGTGCCACCAGGGCGCCGAGCCGGACGTGCAGGCCGCCGCGAAGCTGCTGCGTTCGCTGGCCGACGACCTGCCCACGGCCGTGGCGCTCGGTGCTGCCGGACGAGAGCACGTCTTGTCCGTGCGCTCGGTTTCGCGCGTGGCCGAGGTCCTGCGCGAACGCGTCGAGCACGCGTACCGGGGATGGCGGGCCCGCCGGCCGAAGCCCAAGGCCGAGGTCGACCCGATGCTCGCCCTGCAGTCGGCCAAGCACGCTTTACTGAGGCAACCGACCGTCGACGGCCCGAGCCGCACGCCGATGGCACCCGCGCTGCGCAAGGTCGTGCTGCGCGCGCTGGACCACTACGACAACCACATGCGCCAGGTGCTGCACACCCTGATCGACGGGGTCGAGCGCACGGTGTCCGAGCTGGTGAACAGGCAGGACGCGCTCAAGGCCGGCGTCGGTGCCGGCGAGCTCGAACTGCTCCGCGCCGAGATCGAGCAGGTCGCGGCACGGCAGTCGCACTTCTCCGACCAGCTGGTCGGCGTGGACGACGGGGTCGTGCGCGTGCGCGCGGACATGGCCGGTCAGGGCCGCCGGCAGCGCGACGTCGAGGACGCGGTCGTCGCCGAGGCCGCCAAGCGCGCCAAGTCCGACGAGGTGCTCGCCGAGCGGATCGACAAGCTGACCGTGGCGCTCGACCGGACGCTGGACCGGATCGACGGCCTGGAGTCCAAGGTCGTCGAGGTCTTCCGCGAACGCGACTCGCGCCTGGACGTCGCGATCCGTGCGGCCAACCACGCTCAGCAGACCGCGGACGCGTTGCGTCGCGTGGTGGTCCGTCAGCACGAGGCCTCGGGCGACGCGCCTGAAGTGCGTTCGTCGCTGGTGTTGTGCGACGCGGGCATGATGCGGCTGCCCTCCGACGACGCGTTCATGCTCCCGCTGTTGTCGTCCAACGGCGTGTGGGAGCCCGACCTCGCCGAACTGCTCGACTCGGTGCTGGAACCGGACGGGATCTTCCTCGACGTCGGCGCGTACGTCGGCTACCACTCGATTCGCGTGTTGTCGCGCCTCGGGCTGATGGGCGCCGTTGTCGCCGTGGAGCCGGACGCGTCCGCGGCCGCACTGCTGCGGCACAACGTGTCGGCGAACCTCCCCGCCGCGGTCGCCTCCCGGCTGACCGTGGTCGAGGGTGCCGCGTGGGAGAGCGCGGGCGAGCTCGCCGCTTCGCCGACGTTGACCGGTGGTGTGTCGGTGTCGCCGCTGGCCGAGGACGCCGGCGAGGACGTGGCCCGCGTTCCGGCCGTGCGCCTGGACAAGGCGCTTGAGGACATCGCACTGGTGCAGGGCATGAAGCTTTCCGTCGTGCGCGTCGACACGCCTGGACGTGGGCATCGCGCTCTCGCGGGACTCGTCCGGTTGTTGCGCCGCGACAGGCCGCACGTGTTCCTCGAGTTCTCGGCGACCGCGACCACGGACTTCGGTGACGATCCGGTGACGGTGCTCAAGGAGTTCGGCGTCTGGGGCTACGACCTGGTGCCGGTGGCGACGCGTCAGCCCGCCGCGCCGGACCAGATCGTGCGGGCGATGGAGGGACTCCGTTCCATCACCCTGTGGCTGCGACCGCGTCCGGTCGGGGCCAAGCCGGCTGCTCCGGCGCCGTCCGTGCCGATCAAACAGCCCGCTGACCAGGCGATTTGACTTTGATCGTCCCCGTGAGTAACTTTCTCCAGGTCGCAAGCGAGACCCCCGGAACGAGCGGTTGACACCGCGAATCGGGCCGGGTAGAGTTTCACGGCGTCAAACCCCCAGAAGTAAATGAACGGCCTAACGTGCTGTCCGGGATCTGAAAATGACCCCGATTTGACACCGGGAAAGCCACTCAGATAACTTCTGAACCAAGCAAAAACTGAATGCGAAGCGAGTTTGCGCCGAGCTGAAGAAGCCGAAACGGCCGATTTGACAAAGCGAAAATGAACGAGCTAAGCTTTCAGCACAAGCCCCGAGAGAAAGCCTCCGGAAACGGAGATTGGATCCGGTGAGCGCGTGTTCTTTGAGAACTCAACAGCGTGCCGAAACACAGCCAGTAATATGAATACCCCTCGTCGGGGTATTCCTTTGAGATGCAAGACCAGATTGCCAGACATATTCCGTCTGGAGCGATCACAACGATCCTTATTGGAGAGTTTGATCCTGGCTCAGGACGAACGCTGGCGGCGTGCTTAACACATGCAAGTCGAGCGGTAAGGCCCTTCGGGGTACACGAGCGGCGAACGGGTGAGTAACACGTGGGTAACCTGCCCTGTACTCTGGGATAAGCCTTGGAAACGAGGTCTAATACCGGATACGACCACTGAATGCATGTTCGGTGGTGGAAAGTTCCGGCGGTATGGGATGGACCCGCGGCCTATCAGCTTGTTGGTGGGGTAATGGCCTACCAAGGCGACGACGGGTAGCCGGCCTGAGAGGGTGACCGGCCACACTGGGACTGAGACACGGCCCAGACTCCTACGGGAGGCAGCAGTGGGGAATATTGCACAATGGGCGAAAGCCTGATGCAGCGACGCCGCGTGAGGGATGACGGCCTTCGGGTTGTAAACCTCTTTCAGCAGGGACGAAGCGCAAGTGACGGTACCTGCAGAAGAAGCACCGGCTAACTACGTGCCAGCAGCCGCGGTAATACGTAGGGTGCGAGCGTTGTCCGGAATTATTGGGCGTAAAGAGCTCGTAGGCGGTTTGTCGCGTCGGCCGTGAAAACTTGGGGCTTAACTCCAAGCTTGCGGTCGATACGGGCAGACTTGAGTTCGGCAGGGAGACTGGAATTCCTGGTGTAGCGGTGAAATGCGCAGATATCAGGAGGAACACCGGTGGCGAAGGCGGGTCTCTGGGCCGATACTGACGCTGAGGAGCGAAAGCGTGGGGAGCGAACAGGATTAGATACCCTGGTAGTCCACGCCGTAAACGGTGGGTGCTAGGTGTGGGGGGCTTCCACGCCCTCTGTGCCGCAGCTAACGCATTAAGCACCCCGCCTGGGGAGTACGGCCGCAAGGCTAAAACTCAAAGGAATTGACGGGGGCCCGCACAAGCGGCGGAGCATGTGGATTAATTCGATGCAACGCGAAGAACCTTACCTGGGCTTGACATGCACTGGAAACCAGTAGAGATATTGGCCCCTTGTGGCCGGTGTACAGGTGGTGCATGGCTGTCGTCAGCTCGTGTCGTGAGATGTTGGGTTAAGTCCCGCAACGAGCGCAACCCTCGTTCCATGTTGCCAGCACGTAATGGTGGGGACTCATGGGAGACTGCCGGGGTCAACTCGGAGGAAGGTGGGGATGACGTCAAGTCATCATGCCCCTTATGTCCAGGGCTTCACACATGCTACAATGGCCGGTACAAAGGGCTGCTAAGCCGTGAGGTGGAGCGAATCCCATAAAGCCGGTCTCAGTTCGGATCGGGGTCTGCAACTCGACCCCGTGAAGTCGGAGTCGCTAGTAATCGCAGATCAGCAACGCTGCGGTGAATACGTTCCCGGGCCTTGTACACACCGCCCGTCACGTCACGAAAGTCGGTAACACCCGAAGCCCGTGGCTCAACCCGCAAGGGGGAGAGCGGTCGAAGGTGGGACTGGCGATTGGGACGAAGTCGTAACAAGGTAGCCGTACCGGAAGGTGCGGCTGGATCACCTCCTTTCTAAGGAGCATCTACTACCGATCTTGGGCAAATGTTCCGAGCGGTAGTCAGAACCACGCCGGCCTCGATGCCGGGTGGGCTCATTAGTGGATGCTGGCTGGCTAGACGTTCGGTTGTCACGACAGTGAGTACTGCTCTTCGGAGCGTGGAAAGGTGTCGCGAGGGCTGGATGAACAGATCGGTACGCTGTTGGGTCCTGAGAGAACACGCAAGTGTCTTTCAGCAGATCGGATCATCTCAGCGCTCGAACCACCGACCTCCGGGTCAGCAGGCGAGCTGCACAGAAGAGATGATGACCGTTCGTTCTTTGAGAACTGCACAGTGGATGCGAGCATCTTTGTAGCAAGTTAGTAAGGGCATACGGTGGATGTCTTGGCACCAGGAGCCGATGAAGGACGTAGGAGACTGCGAAAAGTCTAGGGGAGCTGTCAACCGAGCTGAGATCCTAGAATTTCCGAATGGGGAAACCCGGCCCCAGTCATGTGGGGTCACCCATACCTGAACACATAGGGTATGTGGAGGGAACGCGGGGAAGTGAAACATCTCAGTACCCGCAGGAAGAGAAAACAACCGTGATTCCGTGAGTAGTGGCGAGCGAAAGCGGATGAGGCTAAACCGCGTCTGTGTGATACCCGGCAGGGGTTGCATTCGCGGGGTCGTGGGACCTCTTGGCTAGTTCTGCCGAGCTAGCAAACAGTCAGAAAACGCGTGGTTAGAGGAACGTGTCTGGAAAGCACGGGCGTAGAGAGTGAAACCCTCGTACTCGAAAACCTAGCGTCTGTTTAGAGTGTTCCCAAGTAGCAGCGTACTCGTGAAATTCGCTGTGAATCTGGCGGGACCACCCGCTAAGCCTAAATACTCCCTGGTGACCGATAGCGGACTAGTACCGTGAGGGAAAGATGAAAAGTACCCCGGGAGGGGAGTGAAATAGTACCTGAAACCGTGTGCCTACAATCCGTCGGAGCCTTTAGGGGTGACGGCGTGCCTTTTGAAGAATGAGCCTGCGAGTTAGTGCTACGTGGCGAGGTTAACCCGTGTGGGGTAGCCGTAGCGAAAGCGAGTCTGAATAGGGCGCTTGAGTCGCGTGGTCTAGACCCGAAGCGGTGTGATCTAGCCATGGCCAGGGTGAAGCGCGGGTAAGACCGCGTGGAGGCCCGAACCCACCAGGGTTGAAAACCTGGGGGATGAGCTGTGGTTAGGGGTGAAAGGCCAATCAAACACCGTGATAGCTGGTTCTCCCCGAAATGCATTTAGGTGCAGCGTCGTGTGTTTCACCTCGGGGGTAGAGCACTGGATGGTCTAGGGGGCCCACAAGCTTACCGAAATCAACCAAACTCCGAATACCGAGGTGTGAGAGCGCGGCAGTGAGACTGCGGGGGATAAGCTTCGTAGTCGAGAGGGAAACAGCCCAGAACGCCAGCTAAGGTCCCTAAGTGTGTGCTAAGTGGGAAAGGATGTGGGGTCGCACAGACAGCCAGGAGGTTGGCTTAGAAGCAGCCACCCTTTAAAGAGTGCGTAATAGCTCACTGGTCAAGTGGTCCTGCGCCGACAATGTAGCGGGGCTTAAGCACACCACCGAAGCTGTGTCATTTCGAGCTTGACTCGGGATGGGTAGGGGAGCGTCGTGTAGCGGTTGAAGCGGCGGAGTAATCCAGCCGTGGACGCTATGCGAGTGAGAATGCAGGCATGAGTAGCGAAAGACGAGTGAGAAACTCGTCCGCCGGATGACCAAGGGTTCCTGGGCCAGGCTAATCCGCCCAGGGTAAGTCGGGACCTAAGGCGAGGCCGACAGGCGTAGTCGATGGACAACGGGTTGATATTCCCGTACCCGTGTGAACGCGCCCATGATGAACCTTGTGATACTAACCGCCCAAAGCACCTGCGACGATCCTTCGGGATCTAGCGGACTGTGGAGCGCGGGACCTGAACTTGTAGTAGTCAAGCGATGGGGTGACGCAGGAGGGTAGCTCCGCCAGTGAGTGGTAGTACTGGTGCAAGCGTGTAGGGAGTCTGGTAGGCAAATCCGCCAGGCATATATCCTGAGACGTGATGCGTAGCCGATTGAGGCGAAGTAGAGTGATCCCATGCTGCCGAGAAAAGCCTCTAGCGAGCTTTCACGCGGCCCGTACCCCAAACCGACACAGGTGGTCAGGTAGAGAATACCGAGGCGATCGGGCGAACTGTGGTTAAGGAACTCGGCAAAATGCCCCCGTAACTTCGGGAGAAGGGGGGCCGTAGCGCTTGAAGCCTCTTGCAGGCTAGGGCGAGACGGCCGCAGAGACCAGCGAGAAGCGACTGTTTACTAAAAACACAGGTCCATGCGAAGTCGCAAGACGATGTATATGGACTGACGCCTGCCCGGTGCTGGAACGTTAAGGGGACCGGTTAGTCACTTCGGTGGCGAAGCTGAGAACTTAAGCGCCAGTAAACGGCGGTGGTAACTATAACCATCCTAAGGTAGCGAAATTCCTTGTCGGGTAAGTTCCGACCTGCACGAATGGCGTAACGACTTCTCGACTGTCTCAACCGCAGGCCCGGCGAAATTGCATTACGAGTAAAGATGCTCGTTACGCGCGGCAGGACGGAAAGACCCCGGGACCTTTACTATAGCTTGGTATTGGTGTTCGATTCGGCTTGTGTAGGATAGGTGGGAGACTGTGAAGCGGCCACGCCAGTGGTTGTGGAGTCATCGTTGAAATACCACTCTGGTCGTATTGGATGTCTAACCTCGGTCCGTGATCCGGATCAGGGACAGTGCCTGGTGGGTAGTTTAACTGGGGCGGTTGCCTCCCAAAGAGTAACGGAGGCGCTCAAAGGTTCCCTCAGCCTGGTTGGCAATCAGGTGTTGAGTGCAAGTGCACAAGGGAGCTTGACTGTGAGACTGACGGGTCGAGCAGGGACGAAAGTCGGAACTAGTGATCCGGCCATGGCTTGTGGAAGCGTGGTCGCTCAACGGATAAAAGGTACCCCGGGGATAACAGGCTGATCTTCCCCAAGAGTCCATATCGACGGGATGGTTTGGCACCTCGATGTCGGCTCGTCGCATCCTGGGGCTGGAGTAGGTCCCAAGGGTTGGGCTGTTCGCCCATTAAAGCGGTACGCGAGCTGGGTTTAGAACGTCGTGAGACAGTTCGGTCCCTATCCGCCGCGCGCGTAGGATACTTGAGGAAGGCTGTCCCTAGTACGAGAGGACCGGGACGGACGGACCGCTGGTGTGCCAGTTGTTCTGCCAAGAGCATTGCTGGTTGGCTACGTTCGGAAGGGATAACCGCTGAAGGCATCTAAGCGGGAAGCTCGTTCCAAGATGAGGTATCCCACCCTTTGTGGGTTAAGGCCCCCAGCTAGACCACTGGGTTGATAGGCCAGAGGTGGAAGACCGGTAACGGTTGGAGCTGACTGGTACTAATAGGCCGAGGACTTGTTGCAAAGACGCTACGCATCCACTGTGCGGTTCTGGAAGAACCGAGCGGCATACCGATCGCCGCAGGTACAACTCCACAGAGTTTCGGTGATCATAGCGTTGGGGAAACACCCGGTCCCATTCCGAACCCGGTAGTTAAGCCCTTCTGCGCCGATGGTACTGCACTGGTTACGGTGTGGGAGAGTAGGTCGTCGCCGAACATTCTTTCCAGAAGACCCCTGAGGGTCGAGCACTCCGGTGCTCCCCTCAGGGGTCTTTTGCGTACCCGGATCTCGCTTGCGCGGCCTGATTCGATGGATCCCATGGACGCGGTCGTGCACGTCACACTCGAATCGTTCGACGCCGCCACCCACGAACGGCTGACAGCCGATCCGGTGCGGAACACGGTGGCCCTGACGTCCCTGGACCGGATCCGACGCTCGCCGGCCACCGAGGAAGCGCCGATCCTGATCACCTTCCACGACCGCGGCGAAGTCGTCGGCTCTCTCGTCCGCACCCCGCCCTGGCCCTTCCAGACAGCCGACCTCCCCCTCAACGCGGTCGATCTGGCGGTCTCCGTGGCCGGCAGGGTCGATCCGGACGCTCCCGGCGTGACCGGTCCGCGGGAGAGATCTGAGGCCTTCGCCACAGCGACCGGCAAGGACTACACGGAGTCCCTGGCCACCCGGCAGTACCGGCTGACGACCCTGACCCCACCGGCCGTGGAAGGCGCCAGCCGCATGGCGACGGAAGACGACGTGGAACTCCTCGCCGCCTGGCGCGAAGCGTTCGTCGCGGAGGCCGTGCCGGAGGCACCACCCGCCCCGGCCGCGGACGCGATGCGCACGTCGTTGCGACTGGGGCAGGGCCACGCGCTCTGGGTGATCGACGGCACACCGGTCGCCTGGGCGGCGGCCAGCCTCCCGCAGGCCGGCATGACGAGAGTCGGTCCGGTCTACACCCCGCCGGAGCACCGCCGCCGCGGCTACGGGGCCGCAGTCAGCGCGTCCGCCACGCAGTGGGCACTCGACCAGGGCGCCACGGACGTCCTGCTCTTCGCGGACCTGAGCAACCCGACCTCGAACTCGATCTACCGGCAGATCGGCTACGAACCACTCGACGACTGGGCGGAGTTCTGGTGGAAGCACTGAGCCACAACGACATCAGCGATTTCCTCGCCGCGGCGGGCGACTTCCTCGACGCGGACCCGGTGAACCACAGCGTGCACCTCACCGGCGTCGACGCGGTGCTGCGGGGACGCAGACCGGCGGTCACGCTGATCTCCCTGCACGACAACGGGAACGTCGTCGGCGCGGTGACCAGGATGGAGGGCCGCCCGTTGCACGTCGCCGCCATGCCGGTCACCGCGGCACCTCTCGTGGCCGAGGTCCTGAGAGATCAGGACATCAACGAGGTCACCGGCACACGGGACAGGGTCGAGGCGTTCCGCCGGCTCTGGCGGGACGGCGGCACGGAGACGTACGCCCTGCGCCTGTACCGGCTGGAGGAACTGGTCGTGCCGGACGTCCCGGGGGAGTCGAGGCTCACCACCCCGGCCGACGACGACCTGATCACCGAGTGGTGGATCCGGTTCGTGGAGGAGCTCGACGGCCTGCCGCGCGAAGAAGCCGAGAAGCGGGCGATGGACAGCCGCTGGATGGACGCGGGACACGTCCTGTGGCTCGTGTACGGCGTCCCGGTGTCCTGGGCGGGCAGCACCGCCCCGGTCGGCGGCGTCTCCAGGGTCGGTCCTGTCTACACCCCGCCCGAGCACCGCCGGCACGGCTACGCGGCCGCGGCCACCGCGGCGGTCAGCCAGTGGGCGTACGGCGAAGGCGTCGACCACGTCGTGCTGACCGCGGACCTGGCCGACCCCACGGCGAACTCGGTGTACCAGGGCATCGGGTTCCGCCCGGTCTCCGACTGGTCTGAGTACCGCTGGTTCTAGCGGAACAGCTCAGGTGACAGCGGGCGGTTGCGCACGTGCGACGAGAACACCAGCGACGTCGTCGTGTCGCCGTACCGCTGCATCACCTCGACGAGCTCCTCCAGTTCGACCATCGACCGGCAGACGACCCGCAGCAACCAGCAGTCGTCACCGGTCACGTGGTCGGCGTCGAGGACCTGAGGCAGCACCAGGACCTGCGTGCGGAACCGAGGTGTGTCGAGCGACCGCACCCGCACCCGCACGATCGACTCGATCGGCAGCCCCAGCCGCCCCGGCGACACCACGGCGGTGAAGCCCGTGATCACCCCGAGCGCCTCCAGTCGGCGGACCCGTTCGGTCACCGCCGGCGCGGACAGCGACACCTCGCGTCCCAGGGCGGTGAACGACATGCGCCCGTCCTCCTGCAACAGCGACAGGATCTTCCAGTCCACAGCGTCCAGTTCCACCTGGAAATCATAGGGAGAACCGCCCTGACGCCTGGACTTCCGCATGTCCTCAGAGGACCGGCGCCAGCAGGATCGAGGGCATGACGAACGCACTGCGCTTCCCCGCCGCCACCCCGGAGGCCGCCGCCGCCCACTTCGCCGCCGACCTCGCGTTCGAGGCCGACCCCGACGACGTGCACCGCGACCTCCAGAACGGCGGCACCACCGGCTACGTCCTGGTGGAGACGCGGGCACCGGAAGCGTTTGCGCAGGCGCGCATCCCCGGCGCGATCAACCTGCCCTACCGCGACCTGCCCGCCACCCTCGACCTCGACCCGAGCCTGGTCTACATCTGCTATTGCGAGAGCTTCCAGTGCAACGCGGCCACCAAGGGCGCCCTCGCGCTCGCCCAGCGGGGTTACCGGGTGAAGCGGCTGTCCGGCGGGATCACCGCCTGGCGGGAGGCGGGTTACCCGATCGAGTCGGACGGGCTCGTCACGGAGGGTGTATCGAAGGTCGCGTGTCATTGCTGACCAGAGCCCACCTAGGCTCGGGTGCGTGAACGCACCACGCCTGCTCGTTCTGCAGCCCTCGGAGTCGGACCCGCTGGCCAAGCTCGGCGACTGGCTCGAAGCCGAGGGCGTCGAGCTCGACCTCGTGCAGCTGAAGACCGAGCCCGCGCCGCAGAACCTCGACGGCTACCAGGGCGTCATCTGCCTCGGCGGCGAGATGGGGGCGCTCGACGACCTCGACCACCCGTGGCTCGCCGACGCTCGCCGGCTGTTGTCGAGCGCCGTGTCGAAGAAGCTGCCGACGCTCGCGATCTGCCTCGGCGCGCAGCTGCTCGCGGCCGCCACGGGCGGTCAGGTGCGCAAGGGTCCACAAGGGCCGGAGGTCGGCGTGCTTCTGGTCGCGAAGCGGGACGCGGCGGGCACCGACCCGTTGTTCGCCGACCTGCCGTTCACCCCGGACGTCCTGCAGTTCCACAACGACGAGGTGCACCTGCTGCCGCCCGGCGCCGAACAGCTCGCGGCGTCCCCGAAATATCCGAATCAGGCGTTCCGTGTCGGTGCGAGTGCTTACGGCCTGCAGTTCCACATCGAGACGACGCCGGAAATCGTCTTGAACTGGGCGGCCAAGGACCCTGATTCGGCGGCGTGCGCGCGGGCGCACCACTTCGACCAGGAGTTCCTCGAGCAGGCGCACCGCGACTTCGAGGAGGTGTGGCAGCCGTTCGTCGCCAGATTCGCGAAACTCGTTCGGGGAGAACTGTTGCCCGCAGGCGGTCTCGGCACACAACTTCCGTTGGTGTGACGTTACTTTCGTAGGTTTTAAGACGTCCTCCGTTGGCGGTACCGTAACCTCCTGGACAGCTTGTTCGATCCAGCCGGAGGATCAGTGTGGATCCCGCACTTGTAGTGATCATCGTTGTTGTCACTGCTCTCATCTTCGATTTCACCAACGGGTTCCACGACACGGCCAACGCCATGGCCACCTCCATCGCCACGGGCGCTCTGAAGCCCCGCACGGCGGTCGCGTTGTCGGCGGTTCTCAACCTCGTGGGGGCGTTCCTGTCCGTCGAGGTGGCCAAGACCATCTCCGGCGGCATCGTCGACGACGCCCAGATCACGCCCGCGATCATCTTCGGCGGGCTGGTCGGCGCGATCATGTGGAACCTCGTCACGTGGTACGTCGGCCTGCCCTCCAGCTCGTCGCACGCGCTGTTCGGCGGCCTGATCGGCGCCGCCTGGGTCGCGTCCGGTGTGGACGCCATCCACTT
This sequence comes from Lentzea sp. HUAS12, assembly GCF_024125735.1. NCBI lineage: Bacteria > Bacillati > Actinomycetota > Actinomycetes > Pseudonocardiales > Pseudonocardiaceae > Lentzea > Lentzea sp. HUAS12. The sequence continues at coordinate 5,878,904 of NZ_CP099738.1, read as the reverse complement.
CGCCAAGGTCGTCGACAAGGTCCTGGTGCCCGCCATCGTGGCGCCGCTCGTCGCCGGCCTGGTCGCGGCCATCGCCACGATCGTCGTCTACCGCCTCAAGAAGGCCGCCGACCCGCGCGTCGCGCACACCGGCTTCAAGGTCGGCCAGGTCGCGTCCGCCTCGCTCGTCTCCCTCGCGCACGGCACGAACGACGCGCAGAAGACGATGGGCATCATCACGCTCGCGCTGATCACGTCCGGCTCCCTCGCCCCCGGCTCCGGCCCGCCCACCTGGGTGATCATCAGCGCCGGTCTCGCGATCGCGGCGGGCACGTACCTCGGCGGCTGGCGCATCACGCACACGCTGGGCCGAGGCCTGACGACCATCGAGCCCGCCCAGGGCTTCGCGGCGCAGACCTCGACCGCCACCGCGATCCTCGCGTCGTCGCACCTCGGCTTCGCCCTGTCGACCACGCACGTGGCGTCCGGCGGCATCATGGGCTCCGGCCTCGGCCGCGACCGCCGCGGCGTCAAGTGGGGCACCATGGGCAAGATGGCCGCGGGCTGGCTGCTCACCCTCCCCGCCGCCGGCATCGTCGGCGCGCTCGCGGGCAAATGGGCGTCCACCGGCACCGGCGGCATCATCGGAGTCGCCGCCATCGGCATCGTCGTGTCGCTCGTCATCTGGATCATGGCGCGGCGCGAGCCGGTCAAGCCCGAGCACATCGTCGACGAGGTCGCCGCCCAGGCCGAGCTGCACAAGGTGGCGGCATGAAGGTCGACTGGACGGCGCTGCTCCAGGTCTTCGGCGCCACGCTGCTGGTCACGGTTCTGGTCGTGACGTTGTTCGTCGTCGGCATCCGCGCACTGTCGGGTGACAAGAAGGTCCCCGCGTACGCGAGCTTCGCCGGGTGCGTGGCCGTGGTGCTCTACGGGCTCTCGCTGATCGTCTTCTAGAGGTGTGCGGGCATTAGGGTTGGCTCCACGATGAGCGAACCAGTCCGCCACGCGTCTCCCGCGAGATTCGGCCTCACCGAGCCGCGCAGCGAGGAAGTGCTGCGCGGTCTCGGCCTGTGGGCCGACCGCCGGCCCACCGAGGGTTCCGAGCCGGTGCTCTCCGCGCTGTCCCGCTGCCCCGATCCCGACCTCGCGCTGCGGGGCCTCGAACGCCTGCACGCCGTCGCCGACTGGGACGCCCTGTCGGCCGCGCTGCACGAGGACGTCGCCGTGCGCGGGCGGCTGCTCGCCGTGCTCGGCTCGTCCACCGCGCTGTCGGACTTCCTCGTCGTGAACCCCGAACGGTGGCGTTCCCTCACCGACGAGGTCGACGTGTCGCTCGAGCTGGGCGACGGCGACGTGCTGCGCACCGAGTACCGGGCGAAGTTGCTGCTCGTGGCCGCCAACGACCTGGCGCACGTCGTCGAGCCCGATCTGCCGTTCGTCCCGTACGACACGGTGGCCGCGCAGCTGTCCGATTTGGCCGTGTCCGCTCTTCGGGCTTCGTTGAAGCTCGCCGAGGCACGCGTGAACGGGGCCTCGGACCGGTGTCAGCTCGCGGTGATCGCCATGGGCAAGTGCGGCGCCAACGAGCTGAACTACGTGAGCGACGTCGACGTCGTGTTCGTCGCCGAGGGTGATCTGGGCGTGGCGACCCGGCTGGCCAGCACGATGATGCAGATCGCGGGCCAGTCGTGCTTCGAGGTCGACGCGGCGCTGCGGCCGGAGGGCAAGGCGGGCGCGCTGGTCAGGACGCTCGACGGGCACGCGTCGTACTACAAGAAGTGGGCGCGGACCTGGGAGTTCCAGGCGCTGCTCAAGGCACGGCCGGTCGCGGGGGACGCCGAGCTGGGGCAGGCGTACCTCGACGTCGTGCGGCCGTACGTGTGGACGGCGGCGGAACGCGAGAACTTCGTCGAGGACGTGCAGGCGATGCGGCGCCGGGTCGAGGACCACGTGCCGACCCCGCTCGCAGACCGCGAGCTGAAGCTCGGCCGCGGCGGTCTGCGTGACGTCGAGTTCGCGGTGCAGCTGCTGCAGCTCGTGCACGGGCGTTCCGACGAGAGCCTGCGCATCCAGGCGACGACGGCCGCGCTGGCCGCGCTGGGCCAGGGCGGGTACGTCGGGCGGGACGACGCCGCGGACTTCGGGCGTTCGTACCGGTTCCTGCGCACTCTGGAGCACCGGCTGCAGTTGCAGCGTCTGCTGCGCACGCACCTCTTCCCGGCCGACGACGACGTGACGGCGCTGCGGTGGCTCGCGCGGTCGGTGGGCCTGGCAGCGGACGGGCGCAGGTCCGAGGGGCAGGTGCTGCTCGCGGAGTTCCGCAGGCACGCCAACCAGGTCCGGCGGCTGCACGAGAAGCTCTTCTACCGGCCGCTGCTGCAGTCCGTGGCGGGCGTGCCGACCGAGGCGTTGCGGCTCACCACCAAGGAGGCCGTGGCCCGGCTGGCGGCCCTGGGCTACACCTCGCCGGACGGCGCGTTGCGGCACATCCAGGCGTTGACGCACGGGATGTCCCGTCGTGCCCGCATCCAGGGTGCGTTGCTGCCGGTGCTGCTCGACCTGTTCGCGGGCACGCCCGACGCGGACGGCGGGCTGCTCGCGTACCGGAAGGTGTCCGAGGCGCTCGCGGAAACCCCCTGGTACCTGAGGCTCCTGCGGGACGAGGGCGCGGTCGTCGAACGGCTCGCGGTGCTGCTGGGCACCTCGCGGCTCGTGCCAGACCTGCTCGTGCGCGCGCCGGAGGTGCTGCGGCTGCTGGCGGACACCGACGCGCTCGTCGGCGGTGACCCGCACGCGATCGGGAAACCCTTGCGCAGCGCCGTTTCCCGGTACGGCGACGCGGCGCGGGCCATCGCGGCCGCGCGGTCGTTGCGGCGCCACGAGATGCTGCGGATCGCCGCCGCGGACCTGCTGGGGTTCATGCCCCTGGAGACGGTGTGCGTCTCGCTGTCCGAGGTGTGGGGTTCGGTGCTGCAGAGCGCGTTGGACGCGGCCGTGCGCTCGTCCGGTGATCCCGTCGCCGCGCTGTCCGTGATCGGCATGGGACGGCTCGGCGGCCACGAGCTCGGCTACGGCTCCGACGCGGACGTGCTGTTCGTCTGCAAGCCGCTGGAGGGCGTGTCCGACGCCGACGCGGTGAAGTGGGCGAGCGGGGCCGTGGAGAAGATCCGGCGGCTGCTCGGCGCGCCGTCGCAGGACCCGCCCCTGCAGGTCGACGCGGACCTGCGGCCCGAGGGCAGGCAGGGACCGCTGGTCCGGACGCTCGACTCCTACCGCGCGTACTACCGGCAGTGGGCGGAGATCTGGGAGAAGCAGGCGTTGCTGCGCGCCCGGTTCCTCGCGGGTGACGTCGAACTGGGGACCGAGTTCGAGGCGTTGATCGCGCCGCTGCGGTACCCGGCCGACGGCCTCGACGCGGCGTCCGTGCGGGAGATCCGGCGGATCAAGGCGCGGGTCGACGCGGAACGGCTGCCGCGCGGCGCCGACCCGAGCACGCACACCAAGCTCGGCCGCGGCGGGCTCGCGGACGTCGAGTGGACCGTGCAGTTGTTGCAGCTGCAGCACTCCGGGGCCGTGCCGGGGCTGCGCACACCGTCCACAATGGCCGCGATGGAGGCCGCCGTCGACGCCGGTCTGCTCGCCGCCGGGGACGCCGCCGAACTGGCCGCCGCGTGGAACCTGGCGACGCAGGCCCGCAACGCCGTGACGCTGGTGCGGGGCAAGGCCTCCGACCAACTGCCGACGTCCGGGCGCGATCTCGTCGCGGTGGCGTCGGTGATGGGGTACCCACCCGGCGGCGATCCGGGGGAGTTCCTGGAGGAATACCGCAGAACCACCCGCCGTGCACGTGCGGTGGCGGAGCGTGTCTTCTACGGTGAGAAACCGTGAAAGCCATCGCGCTGACCGAGTTCGGCGACGCCGAGGTCATGTCGTTGCAGGAGCTGCCCGACCCGTTGCTCGGGCCCGACCAGGTCCTGGTGGAGGTGCGTGCCGCCGGGGTGAACCCGGTGGACTACAAGATCAGAGCCGGGTACCTGCAGGGGCTGATGCCGCACCACACGCCGTTGATCCCGGGCTGGGACGTGGCGGGCGTCGTGCGCGCCGTCGGCATCGGCGTGCAGGACTGGAAACCTGGCGACGAGGTGCTCGCATACGCGCGCAAGGACCACGTCCAGTTCGGCACCTACGCCGAGCTGGTCTCGCTGCCGGACCGGATGGTCGCGCGCAAACCGTCCACCGTGGACTTCGTGACCGCGGCCGCGCTGCCGCTGGCGGGGCTGACGGCACTGCAGTCGCTGAAGGCCGTCGGTGCCGGTTCCGGTGACGTCGTCCTCGTGCACGCGGCCGCCGGCGGTGTCGGGCACCTCCAGGTGCAGATCGCGCGGGAACTGGGCGCGTCGCGGGTGATCGGGACGGCGTCGCCGCGCAACCACGAGTTCGTGCGGTCGCTGGGCGCCGAACCGGTCTCCTACGGCGACGCGCTGGTGGACGCGGTCGCGGAGCTCGTCGGCGGCGACGGCCGGGTCGACGTGGTGGTCGACAACGCGGGAGGACTCGCGTTCGACCAGTCGTTGCAGCTGGTGCGCGACCGGGCGCGGATGACGTCCATTGTGGACGGCCCGAGGGCACTGGAGAACGGCGTGGTCAACACCTGGGCGCGGCCGAACGCCGAGCAGACGCAGTGGCTCGTGGACCTCGTCGCGGACGGCAGGCTGCGTGTCGAGGTGCAGCAGACCTTTCCCTTGGAGGAAGCCGTCAAGGCGCACAAGCTGCTCGAAGGTGGCCACGTGCGCGGAAAAGTCGTGCTGACCGTCTGAAATCTTCAGCTATTTCTTCAGGTTCGGGGGCGTTCCGCGCGGAACGCCCCCGAACCTGTCCTGCTCAGTCCTCGTCGGAATCGGGGTCCACCGCCGGAGCGCTGGTGTAGACCTCGACGACCCATTCCTCGACCAGCGACTCGGTGTCGTCGGTGTCCGGGACGAGCCTGTTGTAGACGCGGACACCGAGATCGAGCACGTCAGCGGCCTGAACCGCCTCGAGGGCCTCGGCCGCCGAGTCGACGACGTGGGTGGTGAGCAGCTGCGGAGCCGTGAATTCGGCGACATCTTGAGACACGCGCGGACACTAGCGCATTGACGTTTCACCCAATCGAGATGAGACTAGGGCGCGCTCAGCGGGGAGCTGTAGTCGTCTCGGGGGTCTAGCAGAGGAAGTCATGCAGCATCGCAGGGTCACGCGCCGAGGAAAGACCGTGATCGCCATCGCGGGCGTGGCTGCCGGAGTGCTCGCACTACTCGGTGTGATCGAGTATGCACTGAGTGGCAACAACTCCGCCGCTCAGCCCAACGCCACCGCCACGACGACCACGTCGAACGTCGTAGACACTCCTGACGCCGCACTGGAAACAACAGAGCCGTCCGCGGACGTGAAGGTCCAGACGGGCTCGTTCAAGCAACAGCGCGGCATGCTGACCATAGAGGTCAACCGAGTGGAAGCCGCGAACGGCCGCGTGAAGCTCTTCGTGACGGCCACCAACGCCTCCCAGGCCAGGATGACCCTCCCCGTCGTCGGAATCGCGGTCCTGGACGACTCGAACCGCACCTACGCGGCGTCGAGCAGCAAGTGGGACGGCCTCGTCACCCAGGGCACCACCACCTCGGGCACCGTCGTCCTCGACGAGAAGATCGCCAACGGTGTGAACTCGCTCACCCTGACGTTCTCGTCGATCTCCGGCCAGTTCGCGCCCACCGGCGCCGCCATCACGGTCACCGGAATCCCGCTCCCGAAGTGATTTCCCGGCCGTTCCGGGTACCTCCAGTTGCATGACGCAACGCGGAAGTGACACGCACGGCTTCATGAAGGACGACCACCTGAAGAAGGAGGTCGAGAACGAGCTCCGCGCCAACGGCCCGACACGCGCCGAGGCGTGGCGCGAACCGGAGATGCCGGAGCCGGACGAAAAGCCCGAGGAATCGCGCGAGTAGTTCGCTTAACCTGCCCGTGTGAAATACCTGTTCTTCTGGGGCCACCAGCCCGAACGAGACGGCAGCGTCGGCAAGGGCTGCCTGTCGCAGTGGTGGCCGTGCACGTTTGTCGTGGACGGCCAGGAGTTCGCCTCCGCCGAGCACTACATGATGTGGCGCAAGGCGTTGCTGTTCGACGACACCGCTGTGGCGGCGCGCGTGCTGACCGCCCGCACCCCGGCCGAGGCCAAGTCTCTCGGCCGCCAGGTGTCGGGTTTCGCCGGCGAGGTCTGGGACGCGCAGCGCCTGCAGATCGTGGTCGAGGGCAACCTGGCGAAGTTCGGCCAGGACCCGGCGCTGCGCTCGTACCTGCTGGGCACCGGATCCCGCGTCCTGGTCGAGGCGAGTCCGCAGGACCGCGTGTGGGGCATCGGGCTGGTGGCGTCCGATCCGCGCGCCTCGGACCCGTCGCAGTGGCTGGGGCTGAACCTGCTCGGCGAGGCCCTGATGGAGGCCAGGTCGCGCCTCGCCGCGTGAGTCCTCTGTGGATCATCGTGAACCCCGCGGCCGTCCCGCACGTGTGTCACTGCGTCAGGGACATCTCGCAGGGGAGAACTGATGTTCAGCTACTCGGGACCGGCCAGGCTCATCTACGCGGACGGCACCGCGTTCGCGATGGAGCGCGTCGACATGATCGAGACCGTGAACGACGGCGGTGAGTGGCAGCTCTCCGGGGCCGGCACCGCCGCCGAGGAGCTCACCGGCGGCGAGGCCCGGATCAAGCTGCCGACCGGCGGGGAGGCCGACGTCCTCGTCTCCAACGTCCGGGTCAGCGGATCGTCGTCGACCGTGACGCTGCTCGGGGTCTAGAACAGGCCGAGGGCCCGGCGGGAATCCCGCCGGGCCCTCAACGCACTGCTCAACCGATCACACGTCGTAGTAGAGCGCGAACTCGTAGGGGTTCGGGCGCAGACGCAGCGGGTCGATCTCCTGCTCGCGCTTGTACGAGATCCAGGTGTCGATGACGTCCGGCGTGAACACGCCGCCCTCGAGCAGGAACTCGTGGTCCGCCTCGAGGTTGTCGAGCACGGCGTCGAGGGTCGCGGGGACCTGCTTGACGTCGCGGGCCTCCTCGGGCGGCAGCTCGTAGAGGTCCTTGTCGATCGGGGCCGGCGGCTCGATCTTGTTCTTCACGCCGTCGAGGCCCGCCATGACCATCGCCGAGAAGGCGAGGTACGGGTTGCCCGAGGAGTCGGGGCAGCGGAACTCGATGCGCTTGGCCTTCGGGTTGTTGCCCGTGATCGGGATGCGGACGCACGCCGAGCGGTTGCGCTGGGAGTAGACCAGCGAGACCGGGGCCTCGTAGCCCGGGACCAGGCGGTGGTAGCTGTTCACCGTCGGGTTGGTGAAGGCCAGCAGCGACGGGGCGTGGTGCAGGATGCCGCCGATGTAGTGGCGGGCGGTGTCGGACAGGCCCGCGTAGCCGCTCTCGTCGTGGAACAGCGGCGCGCCGTCCTTCCACAGCGACTGGTGCGTGTGCATGCCCGAGCCGTTGTCGCCGAACAGCGGCTTCGGCATGAAGGTGACGGTCTTGCCGGCCTGCCACGCGGTGTTCTTGATGATGTACTTGAACAGCATCAGGTCGTCCGCGGCGTGCAGCAGCGTGTTGAACTTGTAGTTGATCTCGGCCTGGCCGCCGGTGCCGACCTCGTGGTGGGCGCGCTCGACGGTGAAGCCCTGGGCCTCCATGTTGAGGACCATCTGGTCGCGCAGGTCGGCGTAGTGGTCGTTCGGGGTGACGGGGAAGTAGCCGCCCTTGTACTTGACCTTGTAGCCGAGGTTGCCGCCCTCTTCCTCACGGCCGGTGTTCCACCAGCCGGAGACCGCGTCGACCTTGTGGAACGAGCCGTTCGCGGTGGTGTCGAACTGCACCGAGTCGAAGATGTAGAACTCGGCCTCGGCGCCGAAGTACGCGGTGTCGGCGATGCCCGAGTCGGTGATGTACTGCTCGGCCTTTCGCGCGATGTTGCGCGGGTCGCGGCTGTACGCCTCACGCGTGAACGGGTCGTGCACGAAGAAGTTGACGATCAGCGTCTTCTCGATCCGGAACGGGTCGAGGCGCGCGGTGTAGAGGTCGGGCAGCAGGAGCATGTCCGACTCGTGGATGGACTGGAAGCCGCGCACGGAGGAGCCGTCGAAGGCGAGACCCTCTTCGATGGCGTCGGCGTCGAACGCCTTCGCCGGCAGCGTGAAGTGCTGCATGACGCCGGGCAGGTCGCTGAACCGCACGTCGACGAACTTGACGCCCTCGTCGGTGATGAACTTCAGCACCTCGTCGGAATTCTTGAACACCCTCGTCGACTCCTTGACTATGGACAACGGCTTGTCATCAGGAGCGACCGTATGTCGGCGGTGTTGCCCGTCCGTCACTCCGATGTTTCGCCAGTGTTAACGGGGACGCTGAACAGGGCAAGGCGACCTGGCCGTGCTCACCCGTTGAGCACGGCCTTACTCTGGTGGGGTGAGCAGGTGGACCGGTACGTGGCTGTCTGGACCCAATTCGGTGCTGTCACCGGGTGACGACTCGAACGACGGCACGCAGCAGCGCTGGCGCGGCGAGCGCCACGGCTTCCCCGAGAAGGGGCCGGGCTCGATCGCCTCGATCGGGCGGCGCACGTTCGCGATCCTCGTCGACTTCCTCCTGGCGGCCGGCGTAGCGGGCCTCTTCACCATGCCCGACCTGCCGAAGAACTGGAGCCTGCTGGCCTGGTTCGCGATCACCACGGTCGCGGTCGCGTTCTTCGGGTTCACGCCTGGTCACGCGCTGTTCGGGCTGCGGGTGGCGCGGATCGACGGCAAGGCGTTCGTGCACCTGCCGCGCGCCCTGCTGCGGACCGTCCTCATCTTCCCGCTGATCCCGGCGCTGGTCTGGGACTCGGACGGGCGCTGCCTGCACGACAAGGCGGCCGGCACCGTCGTCATCAAGGTCCGGTAGCCGCGCGCCGGATCCTGCCGGCGTGGTCTTTCGCGTATCTACGAGGTCGTTCTCGGCATGGAAAAGACCGATGCGTGGTTCCTACGGTCGAACCCATGACCGCTTATGTAGTGATCGACTCCGACATCGCCGACGACGAGGGCTTCCAGCAGTACGTGGACCAGGTCTTCCCTCTCCTGGAGAAGGCGGGAGCCCGCAACGTCCTCGACGAGGCCACGCCGCTCGTGCTCGAGGGCGACTGGTCGTGGCGCAGGCTCGTGATCCACGAGTTCGAGAGCCGGCAGGCCGTGCAGGAGTTCTGGGACTCGCCCGCGTACCAGCCTCTCAAGGAGCTGCGGCGCCGGTATTCGACCGTGCGGGTCGTCGTCGGCGAGGCCTGACGACGCGAAACGGCGCCTGCCCCTCTGGTGGGGGACAGGCGCCGTTTCGTGAGAACTGCTGGTCAGCCCCGGCGGCGCATGGCGCGCTGGACGTTGCGCATCTTGGCGCCTGCCGGCATCGGGCCCTTGGGCAGCGCGGCGCCGCGGCTGGCCAGCGCGGCGAGGCGGGTCTCGAGAGTGTCGACCTGGGCGGCCGTGATGTTGCGCGGGAGCTTCATCAGCGTCGACTGCAGCTTCTTCAGCGGCACTTGGCCGTCGCCGGAGCCGATGATGAAGTCGTAGATCGGGGTCTCGCCGATGACGCGGGAGATGCGCTTCTTCTCCTGCGCGAGGAGCGGCTTGACGCGCTGCGGGGCGCCCTCGGCGACCAGGACGACGCCCGGACGGCCCAGCACGCGGTGCACGGCGTCGAGCTGGGTGGTGCCCGCGACGGCGGGCGTGACGCGCCAGCGGCCGCGCAGGTTCTCGAGCGCCCAGGCGCCCGCGCCGGGCTGGCCGTCCGCCTTGCGGAAGACGTTGCTCTGCACGCGGCGGCCGAAGATGATCACGGCCAGCAGCGCGCCGAGCGCGACGCCCAGCGGCACGAACATCCACACCGCGTCGAAGACGATGCCCAGGACCACGGCGATCGCGGTGACGCCCAGCAGGGCGCCCAGCATCATCGGAACGAGCGCCTTGTCCTCGCGGCGCTGCATCTTGAACGCCTCGAAGATCTGCTTGCGCCGTTCGCGCGATGCCGCGCGGCGAACCTTCGCCGCTTCCTTCGCCGCCGCTTTGTCCTGCTTGCCAGCCATGCCCTCAAGGATACGGCGCGCTGGTCTCGGTGTTGCATCGGCCGTCTGCGAGACTGCCTGGCTATGGACGCGTTGCTGGAGGGTCTCGATCCGGAACAGCGTGCAGCGGTCGAGGCTCCGCGTGGCCCCGTGTGCGTGCTCGCGGGCGCCGGAACCGGCAAAACGCGCACCATCACGCACCGCATCGCCTACCTGTGCCAACGCGGCCACGTCGCTCCGTCGCAGGTCCTCGCGGTCACGTTCACCAAACGCGCTGCTGGGGAGATGCGCACGCGTTTGCGCTCCCTGGACGTGCACGGCGCACAGGCCGTGACGTTCCACGCCGCCGCCTCACGCCAGCTGCGCTACTTCTGGCCGCGTGTCATCGGCGGGCCGCGCTGGGACCTCGTCGACCAGAAGATCCGCGTCGTCGCCCGCGCCGCGACCAGGCTGGGCATGCCGACCGAGCCCGACGCGCTGCGCGACCTGACCAGCGAGATCGAGTGGGCGAAGGCGTCGCTGCTGACTCCGGAGGACTACCCGGTCGCGGCCGCTCGCGCCGCGCGGGACATCCCGGCGCCCGCCGAGCAGATCATGAAGCTCTACACGACCTACGAGCAGCTCAAGAACGAGGCGCAGCTGCTCGACTTCGACGACCTGCTGCTCTACACGGCGGGCGCGCTGGAGGACAACGCGGAGGTCGCGCAGGAGTTCCGCGACCGCTACCGCTGCTTCGTCGTCGACGAGTACCAGGACGTGACGCCGCTGCAGCAGCGCGTGCTCGACTCGTGGCTCGGCAACCGCGACGACCTGACCGTGGTCGGCGACGCGAACCAGACCATCTACTCGTTCGCGGGCGCCTCGCCGCAGCCGCTGCTCAACTTCGGGCGCCGGTTCCCCGAAGCGGTCGTCGTGCGGCTGGAGCGCGACTACCGGTCGACGCCGCAGGTCGTGGAGCTGGCCAACGACGTGATCAAGTGGGCGCGTGGACGTCCCGCCGGGTCGCGGCTGCAGCTGATCGGGCAGCGCCAGGACGGCCCGAAGCCGCGGTTCCACGAGTTCGACGACGAGCCGGGCGAGGCCGATGCCGTCGCCAGTCGCGTGAAGGCGCTGCTGGACGAGGGCGTCGCGGCGTCGGAGATCGCGATCCTCTACCGCGTCAACGCGCAGTCGGAGGTGTACGAGCAGGCGCTCGCGTCGCTCGGCATCCCGTACCTGGTGCGCGGCGGTGAGCGCTTCTTCGAGCGCGCCGAGGTGCGCCAGGCGATGATCACGCTGCGGTCGGCGGGTTCCCCTGAAGGCAGCCTGCCGGAGGTCGTCCGGTCGGCGCTGGGCCGCGTCGGGCTCACCGACGAGCCGCCGACCGGTGGCAGCGCGCGGGAACGCTGGGAGTCTTTGCTCGCGCTGGTCGAACTCGCCGAGGAGTTCGCGGTGTCCTCTCCGGAGGCCGACCTGCCGCGGTTCTGCGTCGAGCTGGACCTGCGTGCGGAGGCGCAGCACCCGCCGACGGTCGAGGGCGTGACGCTGGCGTCGCTGCACGCGTCGAAGGGCCTCGAATGGGACGCCGTGTTCCTCGTCGGACTGGTCGAGGGCACGATGCCGATCCAGTACGCCGACGGCGACGACGCCAAGATCGAAGAAGAACGCCGCCTTCTGTACGTAGGTGTCACGCGCGCGCGTGAGCACATCTGGCTGTCGTGGGCGCTGGCGCGTGCCGCGGGCGGGCGCAAGTACCGCCGTCGTTCGCGGTTCCTCTACAGCCTCGTTCCCGAGAACCACCCGGCCGCCCGTGTATCCGCGGGCGCCGCCCGGCCTCCTCTCATGAAGAAGGAGAAGCCGACCTGCCGGGTGTGCGCGTCGACGTTGGTCGAGGCGCAGGCCGTCAAGCTGGGCCGGTGCCGCGGCTGTCCGTCCGATGTGGACGAGGAGCTGCTGGAGTCGTTGCGCCAGTGGCGTGCGGGACGGGCGCGGGAGCTGAAGGTGCCCGCGTACGTCGTCTTCACGGACGCCACGCTGATGGCGATCGCGGAGCAGCGACCCACGGATTCGGCCGGACTCGTGGCGATCTCGGGCATCGGCGCCTCGAAGCTCGACAAGTTCGGCGACGACGTGTTGGGCCTGGTCCGAGCCGGTGTCGGGTACCCCGCCACCTGATCGGGACAAGTTTCGTTAAATAGGTTGCGAGCCCCAGGTACGGGGTCATAACCTGCTCATGCCGGGTCCGGAGGACCCGTCTGGGGAAGAAGAACTACTACTACACGCTCTAGCTCTCTGCAGCAGAGCTCTCTATGGAGGAGGTGGCCGTTGTGAGGTTCGACTTGACTTCGCGCGCGCTCGGCCTCCCCGTGTCCGAGGGCTTCTGCGCGTCTGCCCGCGCCCAGGCCATGTGGCAGGAATCTGCCCTGAAGCCGGCCGCACCGCAGACCCGCGAGCGGGCCACCGGACTGCGCGGCACCGCCCTGCGCAGCGAGCAGCCGATCGTCGCGCTGCCGGTGATCGATGGCGTCCACAACTACACGAATGCGCTGTCCGCGCATCAAGTGAGAAGGCTCCTGCCGACCCCATAGAGGGGGTCGAAGGACCACCAGGCTCACGAAAGCCGCGGACTCGCACAGAGTCCGCGGCTTTCGTGTTTTTGCAGTACCCCACACAAGGAGAAAACCCTGATGTTGACCGCGACTGTCCCGCTCACGGGCGAGGCACTTCCGGACCTCGCGGAGGGGCTCGACATCCCCTGCCGCACCCACAACCCCGACCTCTGGTTCGCCGACGCTCCTGCCGACCTCGAGAAGGCGAAGTCCTTCTGCGGCACCTGCCCGGTGCTCGCGGAGTGCCTTGCCGGCGCGATCGCTCGTCACGAGCCGTGGGGCGTCTGGGGTGGAGAGATCTTCGAGCGCGGTGTCGTCATCGCGCGGAAGCGGCCGCGTGGCCGTCCGCGCAAGGACGCGGCAGTCGTTCCGGCCAGCAGGACGGAGTCGGCGGCGTGAACACCGTGCAGCTCAACCGCAGCGCAATGCCCGCCTACCTGAACGAGGGCCTGACTCCCATGTCTCTGAACGAAGAACTCGTGCGAATACGAATACAAGAAGCCCAGAGGTTCGCTGAAGAGCAACGCGTGGCGAACCGCCTCGCGTCAGCGCAACGTTGGCGCAGGTTGTCGCGATGGGCGGGACGCAGAGCGGCTCGCTTCGACCTCTGACAGTCTCGAGCTGAGGCCGTCATCCACGAGAAGGTGGATGGCGGCCTCGGCCGTTCCTCCGTACCGTCCCCTTTGTGCCGCACCACACACACGACGGAATCGACTGGTCCTCCCGCCTCCACGCGATGAGGCGCTACGGCTCGCTCCAGGCGGAGGCGCTGACCTCGGTCGCGCGCCGCCTCGTCCAACCACTGCCCGACTCACCGGTGGTGATGGACGTCGGCTGCGGCGCCGGCTCCATGAGCGTCCCCCTGGTCTCCGCGCTGCGCGACCACGGCGGCGGCGTGCTGGTCCTGGTCGACGCCACCCCCGAGTTGCTGGACGCGGCCTGCACCGCGGCACGTCTCGAATCGGACGGCGTCGTGCAGGTCAAACCGGTCCTCGCAGACCTGTCGTCCGAGGACCCGCTGTCGTTCGCGGGTCCGGTCGAGCTCATCTGGGGCTCCCGCGTGATCCACCACCTCCCCGATCAGTTGCGCGGCGTCAAGCGCCTGGTCTCGGCCCTCGCCCCCGGCGGCTGGCTGGCCCTCGCGGAAGGCGGCCTCGAAACCCGCTTCCTCCCGTGGGACCTCGGCGTCGGCGCACCGGGCCTCCAGGACCGCCTGGCCGCGGCCCGAGCCGACTGGTTCGTGTCGATGCGCGAGAACATGACGGGCGCCGTCCGCCTCCCCGTCGGCTGGAACGTGGCTCTGGCCGACGCGGGCCTCGGCGAGATCAGCGCCTTCAGCTTCGTCGTCGACCACCCGGCCCCGGCGAAGCAGCTGGTCCGGGACTGGGCAGCAGACCGCCTGACCTGGCTGGCCGAGGTCACGAGCCCTTCACTGCACCCGGCCGACCGCGAGGCGTTGCGCCGCCTGCTCAACCCCTCCGACTCGGAGTACGTCGGCGCCCGCGAGGACGTCTTCCTGCTGGAGACCGACACCGTGCACGTGGGACGGCGCCGGTGACGGCTGGTTCGGCGGCTTCGTCGGATCCTTCGGCCTCTTGCCACAGATGTGGGCGGCTGCGTTCCTCCGTTTCCGACCTCGAGTTGCTGGCCTGGTCTTCGGAGCGGGTGGGTGGGGGACTGCGGTGGTTGTGCGTGGGGTGTTCCAAGAGCCACGTGCGGGACATCGAGGGGAAGTTGCCGGACGAGTACTGGCGTTGAGCCACCCTGGGGCGCGGGCCCCGCGCTGGTGGGTGGGGTGTTGAGGGAAGCGCGAGTTCTGGGGTGGCTGGCGTGCGGGCGGGCTCATGGGTGTGAGCCGCCAGCCGCAGGGCGCCGCGTTGCCGTGGGTTGGGTGCGAGGCCCAGCGCGGATACCGGGTGGGCGTCCGCGAGCTGGTGCGGCAAGCCGGGACAGTCGCAGCGGAGGCCGTCCGCTGACTCGGGTCAAGGAGGCGCGCGTCGCACAACACGCGCCGCCGCCGTCAGGTCGGGTAGAGGTGGGCCAAGGCCTGCCTGACCAGCGCCGTTCCCCGTCGGCATCCCGCCTTCACCTCCTCCCGCAGGTCGGCGGGCGAGCACAACCGCGCCTCCACCACGGCGTCGAGGACGGCCACCACGGTGCGCGGGTTCAGCTCTCGCCGGGCCAGGTCCACCGCGGCCCGTGCGGCGGCGGCGAGCCGTAGGCCGTGGCGCTCCACCACGGCGGGTGGGCGGCTGGTGCGTTCCAACAGGATGCCTGGGTGGGCTCTTCGCGTGTTCGAGCCGGCGAGCACGTGGACGTGGCGGGGGAGGGGGACCGCTGCGCCTTGGCGGACCAGGGCGTCGGCTCCTGTGATGACCGACGTGGGGCCGGTGAAGGCGAGGACGGCGCGCAGCCTGTCCAGGCGGGTGGGCGGGGACGGGGAGGTCAGGACCACGCCGGGCAGCAGGCGCTGCCACGGCCCGAGTGGGGCGCAGTGGCGCACTGCCTGACGTGAGGAGTATCCGGATCGGCGCAGGTCGGCGGTGGTTGTGATGGGTGCCATGGGGTCATCGTGGCCCATGCGGACAGGGGGAGATCGGGGTCGACCGCAACCTGTGGACAACTCTGCCCGGGTTCACTCGGACGAGTTAGTCGTCGAATCCCGGCTGCCAGCGGGCGACGATCTCGCGGGCCGTCACGTGGGCGTCGAGCTGGCAGAGGATGCCCGTCGCGCCCAGCGTCACGCGGTGGATCAGCAGGTACTGCGGCGGCAGGTTCAGGGAGCGGCCCGTCTGCGAGTCCGGGCTGCGCAGGTCGCCCACGCGCTCCGCCTGCGACTGCAGCCACCGGCGGGTGAAGTGGAACGACTCGGTGCGCAGCGGCTCCACGAAGGGCGCCAGGTAGCCGAGGACGTCCTCGCCGTGCAGTTCCATGCCCTCGCGGATGAAGTTCTCGGTGCGCAGCAGTTCGACCAGGTCGGCGGAGCGGCCGTCCAGGGCCAGGCGGGTCATCAGGCCCAGGGTCTTCGGCAGGCCGTCGGGGAGGCGGGCCACGGCGCCGAAGTCGATCACGCGCAGGCGGCCGTCGTCGCCCAGCATGAAGTTGCCGGGGTGCGGGTCGGCGTGCAGCAGGCCCGAGCGGGACGGGGCCGAGAAGTGAAACTCGGCCAGCCGCTGCCCGGCCAGGTCGCGCTCCTCGACCGTGCCCTCGCGGATGATGTGCGACAGGCCGACGCCGGAGGTCCACTCGGTCACCATGACCTTGGGCGCCGAGGCGATCACGCGGGGGACCACCACGTGCGGGTCGTTCTCGAAGGCCTTCGCGAACGTGCGCTGGTTCGCGGCCTCGTCGCGGTAGTCGAGCTCCTCCAGGTACCGGTCGCGCAGCTCCTCGAGCAGCGGGCGCACCTCGGCGCCGGGCATGATCGCCTGCAGCAGCCTCGAGAAGCGCAGCAGCTGCTTCAGGTCGGCGCGCAGGGCCTCGTCCGCGCCGGGGTACTGGACCTTCACCGCCACGTCGCGGCCGTCGTGCCACACGGCGCGGTGCACCTGGCCGATGGACGCCGAGGCGGCGGGCGTGTCGTCGAACGACTGGAAGCGCTTCGCCCAGGACGCGCCGAGCTGCTCGGCGAGGACGCGGTGCGTGGTGCGGGCGGGCATCGGCGGGGCCGCGGTCTGCAGCTTCGTCAGGGCCTCGCGGTACGGCGCGGCGAGCTCGTCCGGGACCGCGGCCTCGAACACGCTCAGGGCCTGGCCGAACTTCATGGCGCCGCCCTTGAGCTGGCCCAGCACCGCGAAGACCTGTTCCGCCGTCTTGGCCGTCACCTCGGCGTTGACCTCGTCGGCCGCGCGTCCGGTGAGTCGCTTCCCCCAGCCGCCGACAACCCGGCCGGCCACCCCGATCGGGAGGCTCGCCAGCTTGGCGGTGCGCTGCACGGCCTTGCGCGGAATCTCGGTCACTCGGCCATGTTATGTGCGGAGCACTGACAGTCAGGGTGCGGATACCAGCTTCGCCTCTCAGCAACCCCGGTCGCGAGGTCCAGTTCGAGGGTGGCGTTCAGCACTGCCGGCGGGGCCTGCTCGTGCCCGTTGACGTAGACCAGCGACTCCAGGACCTGCGCCACGGCCAGCGCCGCCGTGCCCGACGCGAACAACACGTCGGTGGACGCGGGCCTGCCCACGAGCTGGGCCGCGATGACGGGCCAGGCCGGGTCCTGGTCGGCACGGTGCAGGTCCGCGCAGTTCAGGCATGACGAACGCCCTGGCAGCACCAACGGCCCGACGATGCCCACGCCCTCACGCACGCGCACGGCCAGATGAGGCGTTCGGAACGCCATCAGCGTGCTGACGAGGTTCGGATCGGGGACGAGAGTCGCCGCCAGCACCGTCAGATCCGCGTTGTGCGCGAGCTGGACGTTGGATTCGGCCAGGAGCGAAGTGATGGAAAGCGCGAGGTGCCCGGACCCGTGAACGGCGGCCGTCCCACCCCTCGCGGAGGACTCGCCGTCGAGCAGACCTGCTTCGTCGAGTGAAGCGAGAACTTCACCCAGCTGGGTGGGGTCCTCGCCGCGGGATTTCAGCTTTTCACCCAGTTCAGCGACCGTGTGCCGGCCGTCGAGGGTGACCAGCTCGTCGACCAGCGCCTCGGGCAGCGAGTCGATCACGACCGCGTGCTTCGGGTCGATGCCGACCTGGACGACGCCGGGGGATCTGCGCACCACGGCCAGTCCTGCACGCACGCGAGGTCTCATGTCCACGACGGCAAGACTGGCAGGGGGCGGCGCCCCCTGCCAGCGCGAACGTCAGACCTTGGCCTTGCCGAGGATCCGCGTCATCTTCGTGCCACAGACAGGGCAGGTGCCCTTCGCCATGCGCCGACCATTGGTCTCCTCGACGTTGCCGTCGAAGTCCCGCTTCTCGCGGCACTTGACGCAATAGCCGTTGTAGGACTCGGCCACAGCCCCTCCCTTGCAGTTGTGAGTGCGGACACACTCGGGGACCTTGGCGCGACGGTACCTCTGCGAGGGCGTGAAACCGCGCATGTCGTTCCCGCGCGTGTCCAGCCGCCGTTCGGTGGAACTTCACCCGCCGGGTGCGCGCCTGCCGCCGGTTGGGGGCCGAAAATTGTCGGTGACGCCGTTTACGGTGACTGCATGGCCGAACCGCGGGTGGAAGTGCGGCGGAGCCCCCGGCGCCGCCGCATGGTCAGCGCGTACCGGGAGGGTGACACCGTCGTCGTCCTCCTACCGGCACGGATGACCAAGGGGGAAGAGAAGCACTGGGTGGCGGAGATGTTGAGCCGCCTCCAGCGCAGCGAGACGCGCAGGAAGTCCCCTGCGCGGACATCGGACGAGGCGTTGATGGCGCGGTGCGCCGAGCTGTCGGCGCGCTACCTGGACTCGCTGGCTGATCCGGTGAGCGTGCGCTGGGTGCCGCCCATGCGCACGCGCTGGGCGTCGTGCACGCCGACGGAGGGCACGATCCGCGTGTCCGAACGGCTGCGCGACGTGCCGCCGTGGGTGCTCGACTACGTGCTGGTGCACGAGCTCGCGCACCTGCTGGTCCCAGGGCACGGCAAGGACTTCTGGGAGTGGGTCCACCGCTACCAGAAGACCGAGCGGGCCATGGGGTATCTGGAGGGCCTCTCGGCCGCCGCAGGCTGGGGGATCACCGAAGACTGATCGAATCGCCGCGAAGGGCCTGGCGGGGGTGTGCTCGCCGGGCCTCCTCGAACACGAGCGACGCGCCCGGTGAGGAGAACCTCGCCGGGCGCGTCGCACGTTCCGCAACCGCAGGTCAGCTCGCGTCGGGCTGGCCGTCCTCCGGCTTGTCGCCCTTGCCGCCGTCCTCGCGCATGGTGCGCTCCAGCTCGGCGATCGGGTCCTCGAGGGCGTTGCGCGTGTTGGTCAGGCGCTCGGCGAACTCCAGCGGGTCGTCCAGGTCCTCGGCCGTCGGGACGAGCTCGGCGTGCTCCCAGACGCCGTCGCGCACCTCGACGCCGTGCTGGTCGCCGATGAGCTTCCACAGCGCGGAGGCGGCGCGCAGCTTGCGCGGGCGCAGCTCCAGGCCGACGAGCGTCGCGAACGTCTGCTCGGCCGGGCCACCGGAGGCGCGGCGGCGGCGCAGCGTCTCGCGCAGCGCGGGGGCGCCGGGCAGGCGTTCGGAGACGGCGGCGTCGACCACGACGTCCACCCAGCCCTCGACCAGGGCGAGGAGCGTCTCCAGGCGGTTCAGCGCCGCCTTCTGCTCCGGGGTGGTCTGCGGTTCGAGCAGGCCCGAGCCCATGGCCTCCTCGATGGAGGCGGGGTTCGACGGGTCGATCTGGCCCGCGAGCTGCTCCAGCGCGGAGGTGTCGACCTTGATGCCCTTGGCGAACTCCTCGACGGTGTCGAGCAGGCGCTGCCGCAGCCACGGCACGTGCGTGAAGAGGCGCTGGTGCGCGGCCTCGCGGGCGGCGAGGAACACCATCACCTCGGACGCGGGACGCTCCAGGCCCTCGGTGAACTTCTCGATGTTCGCCGGCAGCAGCGCCGCGGTGCCCTCGGGCCCGAGCGGCAGTCCGACGTCGGTCGAGGTGAGGACCTCGGAGCCGAGCTGCGCGAGCGCGTTGCCCAGCTGCGAGCCGAACGCCATGCCGCCCATCTGCCCGAGCATGGACAGCAGCGGACCGGCCGCCTGCTTCGCCTCGGCGGGCATCGCCTCGACCCAGGCGCCGGACATGCGCTGCGCGACCGGGTCGCACAGCCGCTGCCACGTCGGGATGGTGCGCTCGATCCAGTCGCGCGCGGTCCACGCCTGCGTCGTGCGGGTGCCGGCGGGCAGCGAGGTGACCGGGTCGAGCCACATCTCCGCCAGGTGCACGGCGTCGGTGACCGCGCTCGACTGGTCGGACGCGAACCCGATTGTGGTCGTCGTCGAGGACAGCTGCTGGAACGCGATCTGCTTGGCGAGGTCGTAGTTGACCGGCCCGCTCGACGTCCCGGCGCTGCTCAGCATCGCGCCCAGCTGGCTCAGCATGTTGCCCAGCTGAGAGAAGTCGAACGGGTTGTCTCCCGGCTTCCCGCTCTTGTCGTCGGGGTCGTGCGGGCTGAACCCGAACGGCACGTCACTCATGCCTCTACCGTACGCGGATCGACATGGTCGTACGCTGTTCAGCCGTGAGTGAAACCGTCACGACCGCACCCCCACCCGCGCCCCCGCCGAGGGAACGCGGACTGACCCGCCGGACGTGGACGCTGATCGTCAGCTTCCTGGTGGTGGCGATACTCGGGACAGCGGGCGGCTTCGTCCAGGTCCCGTACGTCGCGCTGGGCCCCGGCCCGACCTACGACGTGCTCAGCAAGGTGAAGGACGCCGACGTGGTGTCGGTCGACGGCCAGGACACCTTCCCCACCGGGGGAACGCTGCGCATGACGACGGTCTCGCTCACCGACGACGTCTCGCTGTTCGGCGCGCTCGGCCTGTGGTTGTCCGGCCGGTACGCCCTGGCGCCGCGCGAGGAGTTCTTCAAGCCCGGCGAGTCCGAGGAACAGGTGCAGAAGAACAACGAGCTCGCGTTCAGCGAGTCGCAGACCTCCGCCGAGGTCGCCGCGCTGCACTACCTCAAGTATCCGGGCATGGTGATCGCGAACCAGGTCACCAAGGGCAGCCCCGCGGACAACGTCATCCCGCTCGGCGCCCGCATCATCTCGGTCAACGGCAAGCAGGTGCAGAGCGCCGCGGACGTCAGCGCCGCGCTCGAGAACACCAAGCCGGGCGACCGGATCGAGGTGGCGTTCGAGAAGGACGGCACCTCCCAGTCGACCCAGCTCACCCTCGGCACCCGCGACGACGGCCGCCCGGCGGGCTTCATCGGCATCTCGCCGGTCGACCGCGCGGACGTGCCGTTCAAGATCAAGATCAGCCTGTCGGACGTCGGCGGTCCCTCGGCGGGCCTGATCTTCGCGCTCGCGATCGTCGACAAGCTGACGCCGGGCGAGCTCAACGGCGGCAAGGCCATCGCGGGCACCGGCGAGATCACCGGCGACGGCACCGTGAAGCCCATCGGCGGCATCGCCTTCAAGATGGTCGCCGCGAAGGAGGCCGGCGCGGAGGCGTTCCTCGTGCCCTCGGCCAACTGCAACGACGCGAAGCAGCAGGCGCCGGAGGGGCTCAAGCTGATCAAGGTCGAGAACCTGTCGGACGCCGTGTCGTCGCTGGAGGCGCTCAACTCCGGCAAGGAGACGCCGAGCTGCTGACCTGTCCGCTCGCCGCGAACAGCGCACAACGACTTGACAACCCCGGCGGGATCACCCGCCGGGGTTGTGCCAGCCTGGGACTGTGACGACCAGTGCCGCTAGGGCCGCAGCGTGGCGAGCAGCGCGTCGGTGAGGTTGGGGGCCAGCTCGGGGTGCTCGACGAACTCCTCGGGCACCTCGACCGTGCCGCGCAGGCGCAGCACGCAGGAGACCGAGCCGTCGCGCAGCACGGCCGCGACCAGGCGGGCCTCGCGGCGTGACGGGTGCTCGGCGGCGAACCTGCGGGCCGCCTCGTCGTCCAGCTCGCCGTGGCTCAGTTCCGTCTCCGCCTCCGGCGGGAGGACGACGATCTCCTGGGCCAGTGCGCAGCCGGTGACGGTCTGCGGCCACTCGATGCCCGCGAGCGCGTCGCCCAGATCGCCTTCCAGGGCGTCCTGGGCGATCGGGGTCAGCGGGCTCGACTCCGGGTCGAGCTGGCTGCGCAGCTCCGGCTGCTGCTCGAGCAGGTCCGAGGTGGAGACGAGGGCGAAGAGCTGCGGGGGCTGGTCCCAGCCGCCCGCCGCTACGAACTCCTCGACCTCGCGGGCGACCGTCGGAAGGATGACCGCTGGCGTTTCACTCGCTGACACGCGTGTCATCGTAAGACGGCGGACTTCACGGGAACCCAGGGCGTCGTCCGTAGAGTTGGACTAAACGTACGTATCGATTTACCGCGATCCAGGAGCGTGCCTCGTGGCCACACGGCCTCCGGTCGGACTGCCGAAACTGTCCCGGCGCAGCCGAATACTGCTCATCGTGGGTGTAGTGCTCCTGTTCGGTCTCATCACGGGATCGCGGCTGCTCGACACCTACGTGAACTGGCTGTGGTTCGGCGAGGTGAAATTCCGCGACGTCTACAGCACAGTGCTGGTCACCCGCCTGGGGCTGTTCGTGGCCGTCGGCGCCGTGGTCGGCGGCATCGTCGCGCTCAACCTCTACCTCGCCTACCGGGCGCGGCCGGTGTTCGTGCCGGTGTCCGGGCCCGACGACCCGGTGGCGCGCTACCGGACCGTCGTGATGCGGCGGATGCGGTTGTTCGCGATCGGCATCCCCGTCTTCGTCGGGCTGATCGCGGGCGCGTCGGCGCAGGCGGACTGGCAGCAGATCCAGCTGTTCATGAACTCGCAGCCGTTCGGCGTGACCGACCCGCAGTTCGGGCACGACATCGGCTTCTACGCGTTCCAGCTGCCGTTCTACGAGTGGTTGCTGTCGTGGCTGTTCATCGCGACGGCGGTCTCGTTCATCGGCGCGGTGATCGCGCACTACCTGTTCGGCGGCATCCGGCTGGCCGGTCGGGGCGGTCAGCTCTCCGGCCCGGCCCGGCTGCACCTGGCGCTCGTCGCCGGCGCGTTCGTGCTGCTCAAGGCCGTGGCGTACTTCTTCGACCGGTACACGCTGCTGCTGCACGACACCGACAAGTTCGTCGGCGCGAGCTACACCGACCTCAACGCGGTGCTGCCCGCCAAGCTGATCCTGATGTGCATCGCGGTGTTCTGCGCCGTGGCGTTCTTCGCGGGCGCGTTCATGCGCAACGTGCAGCTGCCCGCCATCGCGACCGTCCTGCTGGTGCTGTCGAGCGTGCTCGTCGGCGCCGCGTGGCCCGCGGTGCTGGAGCAGTTCTCGGTCAAGCCGAACGCCATCCAGAAGGAGGCCGAGTCGATCACCCGCAACATCGCGGCGACGAGGCAGTCCTTCGGGTTGACGGAGGACAAGGTCGAGACGAAGCCCTACGAGGGCAAGCAGAACATCACGAACGACCAGATCAAGACCAACGACGCGGCCACGCTGAGCAACGTCCGCCTGCTCGACCCGGCCGTCCTGTCGCGGACGTTCACCCAGTTCCAGCAGCTGCGGCCGTTCTACGGGTTCCCGAACAAGCTCGACGTCGACCGGTACACAGTGGACGGCAAGCTGCGGGACTACATCGTGGCGGTGCGCGAGCTCAAGCTCGACAGCCTGCCGCAGGGCCAGCGGGACTGGATCAACCAGCACCTCGTCTACACGCACGGCAACGGCTTCGTCTACGCCGAGGCGAACAAGGTCAACGCGGTCGCCGACGAGACCAACGGCGGCTACCCGGACTTCAAGACCGGTGAGGTCAAGTCCAACGGCGAGGTCGGCAACGTGCAGAACGGCATCAAGGTCGAACAGCCGCGCACGTACTACGGCGAGCTGTTCGGCGTGAACGACTACTCGATCGTCGGGGGCCGGCCGGACGGCGCGGCCGCCGAGTACGACACGGACGCCAAGTCCTACACCTACACCGGCGCAGGTGGCGTCCCGATCGGCAGCCTGATCAACAAGCTCGCGTTCGCGGCCTACTACGGCGAGCGGAACATCCTCTTCAACCAGTCGATCGCGGACGAGTCGAAGATCCTGTTCAAGCGCACGCCGAGGGACCGCGTGCAGGCGGTGGCACCGTGGCTGACGGTCGACAGCGACCCGTACCCCGCCGTCATCAACGGCCGCATCACGTGGATCGTCGACGGCTACACGACGCTCGACAGCTACCCCTACGCGCAGCGCACGCAGCTCGGTGACGCGACCAACGACTCGCTCACCGCGGACGGCGTCGTCATCTCGCAGGTCAACAAGCCCGTCAACTACATCCGCAACTCGGTCAAGGCCACTGTGGACGCTTACGACGGCTCGGTGAACCTGTACCAGGTCGACGACAAGGACCCGGTCCTCAAGGCGTGGATGGGCGTCTTCCCGGGCACGGTGAAGCCGGGCAGCGAGGTCTCGACCGAGCTGCGCCAGCACTTCCGCTACCCCGAGGACCTGTTCAAGGTGCAGCGGCAGATGCTGTCGAAGTACCACGTCTCGTCGCCGTCCGACTTCTACTCCGGTGTCGGCTACTGGGAGCCGCCGCAGGACCCGACGATCGACAACGCCACGACGGCGGACGCCCAGCGCGACGCGGTGAGCAAGCGCCGGGACCGGCAGCCGCCGTTCTACGTGCTGGCGGGTGACCCGAACGACCCGAAGAAGGTCAGCTTCCAGCTGCAGAGTCCGCTGGTCCGCGAGAACCGCGAGTTCATGGCGGCCTACGTCTCGGTCGCGTCCGATCCGGACAACTACGGGAAGATCAGCGTCCTGCAGCTCAACCAGGACGCGAAGGGCCCGCAGCAGATCCAGACGCAGTTCCTCACGTCGGACAACGTCAGCCGTGAGCTCAACCTGCTGACCCAGCAGAAGACGACGGTCGTCTACGGCAACCTGCTGACCCTTCCGGTGGGCGGAGCGTTGCTCTACGTGGAGCCCGTGTACATCGAACGGGCGTCGAACAACACGTCGTACCCGCAGCTGTCCAAGGTGCTCGTCTGGTACGGCGACCGGGTCGGCTACGCGTCCACGCTGAACGAGGCGCTGGACCAGGTGCTCAGCGGCGCCGGCGCGGTCGTGCCGCCGCCTTCGGACGGCAACAACAACGGCAACGGCCAGACCTCCACGCCGCCGTCGTCCACGCCGCCTGCCAACGGGACGCTCAGCCCCGACCTGCAGAAGGCGGTCAACGACATCGACGCGGCGCTGGCCGACATCAAGCGGGCGCAGTCGAGCGGCAACTTCACCGAGCTCGGCCAGGCGTACGCGAAGCTGGACGACGCGACGAAGAGGTTCAAGCAGTACAACACCGGGGCGGCCGCGCCGCCGCCCACGGGCCAGTCGTCGGTTGTGCCGAGCCCCACACCGTCCGGCTGACCTGACGATTTGCTTTATCCGCTCCACCCCGCGTAAGGTTCTATTCATACCGACGCGGGGTGGAGCAGCTCGGTAGCTCGCTGGGCTCATAACCCAGAGGTCGCAGGTTCAAATCCTGTCCCCGCTACAAAGTGAGGAAGCCCTGTCTGCGGAGATCGCAGACAGGGCTTTTTCGCATTTCACATTGGGGGCGCAGCCTCCAAACCCCGCCCTGGAGGGCTTCGCCCCCAGACCCCCGTAGGTTTCCCGGTTCCTCTGCGCCGGGCGGTGCCGGTGAGGATGACCTGCGGTGATGCGGTTAGTGGGGGGTGGTGAAAAAGCGGTTTTCCGGGGGTGTAGAGTTCTACTTACAACAGCAAGACAGCAAGACAAGCTAGAAGCGGCGCGGGGTGGAGCAGCTCGGTAGCTCGCTGGGCTCATAACCCAGAGGTCGCAGGTTCAAATCCTGTCCCCGCTACTAGTCGGAAGGCCCGGTTCACGGACAACGTGAACCGGGCCTTCTGCTTTGTGCTGAGTGAGCATGGGGCCTTGCCCGAGGGCGAGGCCCGTGCCGGGGGCGAACCCCCGGACGCCGTGGCGGTCGTTCAGGTCATGTTCTCCGCCCAGTACTGGGCGCACAGCATGCTGGAGCAGATGCGGCCCTCCCCGTTGACGGTGCGGTGCTTGCGGATCTGCTTGCCGCACACCATGCACTCGTCCTTGCCCGCCTGCTCCGGGATGCCGCCCGTGACCCACGCCCTGGTGTGCGCCGCCACCTTCTTGTGGTCCAGCCACTTCAGGTTCAGGTTCTTCATGGTCTCCCCGACCTCCGTCGTCGTGCCGCCTGCCTGGCAGTGATCATTTTCCCGGAGTTGCGGGCGCTGGAAAGAGGTCCGCGCGGACATCACCAGGTCGTGCGACGCCTGGCCCCCGACCGTCCATTCGGGTGGCTCCGGCCGGTGAGACTCGTACCGCCGATCGAGTGAGAGCGGGGGAGTTTCGTTTCTGACAAAGGACTTTTCCATCCGGGATGGACACGGACGGTCAAGCGGCCAAACGCGTGAGCCTGTGAAACTGCCGCTTACTCAGCGAGACTTTTCGTTGCTCCGCATGGCCCATCAGACTAGCCCGGTGATCAGCCACTGTGGACAGAACGGCTGACCATTGTGGACAGCTTCCCCCAGACGTGGGAACGTTGTCGTTGTGTCAGACCTGAATGCGACCGCAGCCGCCCTGCTCGGGCTGCTGCACGACGGACCCAAGACCGGTGGCCAGTTGGTGGCGGAGGCAGGAGACCGCTTCGGCGCGTTCTTCAGCGTGACCCGCTCCCAGGTGTACCGCGAGCTGCCCGCGCTGGCTGACCAAGGCCTGCTTCGCCTCGGCAAGCAGGGACCGCGGTCGAGCCAGCAGTACGTGCTGACGGCCGCGGGCAAGAAGGCCTTCAAGAACTGGCTGCTGTCCGAGCCCGGCCCGGACCACCTGCGCAGTCCGCTCATCCTGCGCCTGGTGCACGCCGGCTCGTTGACCGCGAAGCAGCGCGAGTCCCTGATCACGACCGCACGCACCACCTACGGTCAGGAGCAGGAGAGCGCCAAGAGCGCGGCCAAGACGGCGGAGGACCCCTACGCCAAGGCGGTGGCCGAGTTCGGCCTCGCTCACGCGAAGGCGGTTCTCAAGCTCCTCGACGCGATCCCCACCGCTTAAGCACCACGGCGGTGGCGTCGTCCGGAAGGCGCCTGCGAGCACCGGTCGCGAACTGCGACCGGTGCTGGCGTAATCTTTTTGCGTGAACCCGGACGTCGAAGCAGACATCAAGGACCTCTCCGCGACGCTGTCGAGCATCGAGGCGGTGATGGACCTCGATGCGTTGCGCGCTGCTGTCGCGGACCTGGAGACGCAGGCCACCCGCCCTGACCTCTGGGACGACCAGGAGAAGGCGCAGAAGGTCACCAGCCAGCTGTCGCACAAGCAGGGCGAGCTCCGTCGGGTCACCGGCCTCCGCTCCCGCCTCGACGACCTGCCGCTGCTCTACGAACTCGCCGAAGAGGCCGAGGACGCGGAGGCGCAGGCCGACGCGGACAACGACAGGGCCAAGCTGCGCGAGGAGATCGCGAGCCTGGAAGTGCGCACGCTGCTGTCCGGCGAGTACGACGAGCGCAACGCGCTGGTCACCATCCGCGCCGAGGCCGGTGGCGTCGACGCCGCGGACTTCGCCGAGATGCTGCTGCGCATGTACTCGCGCTGGGCCGAGCGCCACCAGTACGGCGTCGAGGTCTTCGACACCTCCTACGCGGAAGAGGCCGGCATCAAGTCCGCCACGTTCCGCGTCACCGCCCCGTACGCCTACGGCACGCTGAGCGTCGAGCAGGGCACGCACCGCCTCGTGCGCATCTCGCCGTTCGACAACCAGGGCCGCCGCCAGACGTCGTTCGCCGGTGTCGAGGTCGTGCCCGTCGTCGAGCAGACCGACCACGTCGAGATCGACGAGAAGGACCTGCGCGTCGACGTCTACCGCTCGTCCGGCCCCGGCGGCCAGGGCGTCAACACCACGGACTCGGCGGTGCGCCTCACGCACATCCCGACCGGCATCGTGGTGTCCTGCCAGAACGAGCGCTCGCAGCTGCAGAACAAGGCCACGGCCATGAACGTCCTGCAGGCGAAGCTGCTCGAGCGCCGCCGGCAGGAGGAGCAGGCGAAGATGGACGCGCTGAAGGACTCCGGCTCCAGCTGGGGCAACCAGATGCGCTCCTACGTGCTGCACCCGTACCAGATGGTCAAGGACCTCCGCACCGAGCACGAGGTCGGCAACCCGTCCGCGGTGCTCGACGGCGAGATCGACGACTTCCTCGAGGCGGGCATCCGCTGGCGCAAGCAGTCCCAGCAGGCGTAGTCCCGGGCTGATCCGAGAGCCGAAGAGCACGTTCCGCCCCGAACGAGGGCAGGACGTGCTCTTTTCGTGGACGCGTAGTGCCTGGTCGGACACGCCGGGTCGAGATTCGGACCGCCCTTCCGGGGCAGGAAGTAACCGGAACGGGGGCTTTACCCCGGCCATGAGTAGACTCGCGCCTCGTGATTCGTCTCGAACACGTTTCCAAGGTCTACAAGACCTCCACGCGTCCCGCGCTCGACGACGTGTCCGTCGAGATGGAAAAGGGCGAGTTCGTCTTCCTGATCGGGCCCTCCGGGTCCGGCAAGTCGACGTTCCTGCGCCTGCTGCTGCGCGAAGAGGTGCCGACCAGGGGACGCGTCTACGTCTCCAACTTCGACGTCGCCAAGATGTCGCGGCGCAGGGTCCCTCGCCTGCGCCAGTCGATCGGCTGCGTGTTCCAGGACTTCCGCCTTCTGCCCACGAAGACGGTCGCCGAGAACGTGGCGTTCGCGCTCGAGGTCATCGGCAAGCCCCGCAACACCATCGTCAAGGTGGTGCCGGAGGTGCTGCAGCTGGTGGGCCTCGACGGCAAGGAGGACCGGTTCCCGACCGAGCTGTCCGGTGGTGAGCAGCAGCGCGTCGCGATCGCCCGTGCGTTCGTGAACCGCCCGCTGGTGCTGATCGCCGACGAGCCGACCGGAAACCTGGACCCCGACACGAGCCAGGACATCATGTTGCTGCTGGAGCGGATCAACCGCACCGGCACGACCGTCATCATGGCCACGCACGACCACGGCATCGTCGACTCGATGCGCCGCCGAGTGGTGGAGCTCTCGTACGGCAAGGTCGTCCGTGATGACGCGCGCGGCGTTTACGGCGTTGGCCGTTAAGCGTCCCTAAGCCCCCGAACCCCAAGGAACCCCGCCCCCGATGCGTACCAGCTTCGTGTTCAGCGAGGTCATCACCGGACTTCGCCGGAACGTCACGATGACGATCGCGATGATCCTCACGACCGCCATCTCGCTCGGGCTGCTCGGCGGTGGCCTGCTCGTCGTCCGCATGGTCGACAAGATGCAGGCCAACTACGCGGGCAAGCTCGAGGTCTCCGTGCTGCTGACCAACGACGTCAGCGCCAACGACAAGGACTGCACCCAGCAGCCGTGCGCGGGTCTGCGCTCGCAGCTGGAGCAGACGTCCGGTGTCGAGACAGTGGTGTTCCAGAACCGCGACGAGGGCTTCGAGCGCTTCAAGCGCATCTTCGAGGCCCAGCCGGAACTGCTCAAGCTCGCGCGTCCCGAGGCGATCCCCGCCACGTTCCGCGTGAAGCTCGAGGACCCGGAGCGCACCGACGTCATCAAGCAGGCCTTCGAGGGCAAGCCCGGTGTGAAGGGCGTCGACGACCAGGGCAAGTTCCTGGAGAGGTTCTTCGAGGGCCTCAACGGCCTTCGTGACGTCGCCCTGATCCTCGCGCTCATCCAGGCGTTCGCCGCGCTGCTGCTGATCTCGAACACCATCCAGGTGTCGGCGTTCACCCGCCGCGTCGAGGTCGGCATCATGCGACTGGTGGGCGCGACCCGGTGGTACACGCAGCTGCCGTTCCTCATCGAGGCGGTCGTCGCGGGCATCATCGGCTCGGTCACCGCGGTCGCCGGCCTGGTGCTGTTCAAGGCGTTCTTCCTCGACCGGATCACCAGGAACCTCACCGAGTCGGGGATCATCCCGCCGATCGGGTACCTGGACATCCTGATCGTGTCGCCGTGGCTGTTCCTCGTCGCCATCGTCATCTCGGCGACGACCGGCTACGTGACACTGCGTCTCTACGTGCGGCTTTAAGAGTTTTGCCGACCACTTAGACTGGTTGTCATGGTCAAGGAACGCGGGCAGAAGGTCATCGCGTCGAACCGCAAGGCTCGGCACGACTGGTCCATTCTGGACACCTACGAGGCGGGCATTCAGCTCGTCGGCACCGAGGTGAAGAGCCTGCGCATGGGCCGGGCGTCCCTCGTGGACGCCTTCGCCCAGGTCGACGACGGCGAGATCTGGCTGCACGCGCTGCACATCCCGGAGTACGTCGCGGGCACCTGGACGAACCACGAGGTCCGGCGCAAGCGCAAGCTGCTGCTGCACAAGAGCGAGATCGAACGGCTCATCGGCAAGACCAAGGAGTCGGGTCTGTCGCTCGTGCCGCTGCAGATGTACTTCAAGGACGGCTACGTCAAGGTCGAGATCGCCCTCGCGAAGGGCAAGAAGGCCTACGACAAGCGCCAGGACCTGGCGAAGCGCGACGCGAACCGCGAGATCGCGCGTGCGCACGGACGGGCGTTGAAGGGCCGTTACTGATGGCATTGGTGGACGTCCACGTCCACTTCATGCCGCAGAACGTCCTGGACAAGGTCTGGGCGTACTTCGACCGCGTGCGCGAAAGCGGTGTCGACTGGATCATCTGGTACCGAACTGACGAGAACGCCCGGCTCACCGCACTGCGGGAGCTGGGCGTCTCCGCGTTCGCGCCCCTGCTCTACCCGCACAGGCCCGGGATGGCGGAGTGGCTGAACGCGTGGGCGGCCGACTTCGCGGTCCGCGTGCCCGAGGCCGTTCCGACCGGCACGTTCTACGCCGAACCCGGTGCCGAGGCGTACGTGCGCAAGGCCCTGGAGGCCGGTGCGCGGTGCTTCAAGTCGCACGTCCAGGTCGGTGCCTACGACCCGCGTGACGCCCTGCTGGACGGTGTCTGGGGCCAGCTGGCGGAGGCCGGCGTGCCGGTGGTCGTGCACTGCGGCGACGGGCCGATGCCGGGTGAGTTCACCGGGCTGGACGTCTTCGAGGAGGTGCTCCGGCGGCATCCGCGGCTGACGGCGGTCCTCGCGCACGCGGGCATGCCGAACTACTCAGGCGCTTTGGACCTCGTGGAGCGCTATTCGAACGTGCACGTCGACACGACGATGGTGGGCGTTCCCTTCTCGGAGGCCATGGTGCCGTTGCCGGCCGACTGGCGTGCGCGCGTCGCGGGGCTTGCGGACCGTGTGGTGCTGGGGTCCGATTTTCCGAACATCCCGTACCCGTACGACGTGCAGATCGACGCCATCAGGTCGTGGGGTCTGGACGCCGCCGCCCTGCAGATGGTGCTGCACGACAACGGCGCCCGACTGCTTCAGCTGTCCAGGTAGGCGAGGACGGCGCGCACGCGGCGGTGCTCGGAGTTCGACGGCTCCAGGCCGAGCTTCGCGAAGATGTTGCCGACGTGCTTCTCGACGGCGCCGTCGGAGACGACGAGCGCGGCGGCGATGGCCGTGTTGGACAGGCCCTGCGCCATCAGCCCGAGCACCTCGCGTTCGCGCGGCGTCAGCTTGTCGACGGGGCTCTTCTTGCTGCGCACCATGAGCTGCGTGATCACCTCGTGGTCGATGCTCGTGCCGCCGTCGGCGACCCTCCGCACCGCGTCGACGAACTCCTTCACGTCCGCGACCCGTTCCTTGAGCAGGTACCCGACGCCGCTCGCGCCGCCCGCGAGGAGCTCCACGGCGTAGCGCTCCTCGACGTACTGCGAGAGCACCAGCACCGGCAGGCCGGGGTAGCGGCGGCGGCACTCGATGGCGGCCCGCAGGCCCTCGTCGGTGAACGTCGGCGGCATCCGCACGTCCACCACGCACAGGTCCGGCTTGTGCTCCGTCACGGCGTCCAGCAGGTCGTCGCCGTTCTCCACGGCCGCGACGGTCTCGATGCCCTCGTCGGCGAGCAGCCGCTGCACGCCCTCTCTCAGCAGGACCGAGTCCTCAGCGATCACCACGCGCACGGCAACTCCGCTCGAATGACGGTCGGCCCACCCACGGGGCTGACGACGACAACCACACCGTCGATCGTGGCAGCCCGGTCCGCGAGCCCGGCGAGACCGCCGCCCGGCTTCAGCTCGGCGCCGCCCTGACCGTTGTCGGTGACCTCCACCAGCACCCCCGTGTCCACCCTGTTGACCCGCACGGTCGCCCTGGTGCCGTTGGAGTGCTTGGTGATGTTCGTGAGCGCCTCGCCGACGGTGAAGTACGCGGCGCTTTCGACCGCCGTCGGCGGCCGCGGGTCGACGTTGACCTGCAGGTCGACCTCGATCGGCACGCGGGCGGCGAGTGCGGACAGCGCCGCGTCGAGCCCTCGGTCGCCCAGGACCGACGGGTAGATGCCCCGCGCCAGGTCCCGCAGCTCCTTGATGGCGAGCTTCGCGTCCGCGTGCGCCTCCGCGATGAGCTCGGCGGCACCCTGCGGATCGGTGTCCATCTTCGACTTCGCCCGGCCCAGCCCCATCGCCACGGCCACGAGCCGCTGCTGCGCGCCGTCGTGCAGGTCGCGTTCGATGCGCCGGCGCTCCGCCTCGGCCGCCTCCACACCCCGCGCCCGGCTCGACTGCAGCCGCTCCGCCTCGATCGCCAGCGCGTCGGCCCGCGTCGGCCCGAGCATCCCCCGAGCGAACCGCCCGTGCAGAGTCCCCAGCCACCGCGTGCCGAGCGCCGCGAACGGGATCAGCGCCAGCCCGATCAGCGTCACCGGCAGCGCCGACGCGAACGAGTCGATGGTCCAGAACTCGCCCACGACCACCGCGAACGGCGCGTCGCCGATCCAGAACGGCACGGCGATGAACGCCGCCGCGACCGACCACATGGCGACGACCGCGCCGAACTCGAGGATGCCGAGCGGCAGCAGCAGGAGGAGGTAACCGAAGTCGCGCCACGTCGCCGGGTCCGTGAACTGGGACTTCCAGCGCTGCCAGAGCGTGCCCTCCGGCCGGTCGCGGTACGGCGTGGGGATGTCCGTGCGCAACGCCGCCCTGACCCACGCCCGCTCGACCGTCGCGCCGCCCCGCACGACGTTCATCGCGAGCCACAGCAGCGGAAGACCCACCCAGAGGATCGCCGTCGCGAACCCGACCACGGTCAGCACGACCGTGAGGGTGAACCAGAAGATGCCGGTCACCAGGTTGGTCAGCAGGTAGAACCCGGCTGCGAGCGCGTTCGGTTTCCTCATGACGTCCATGCTGTCGTTCCCGCTGGTCAGAGACCATCTGGCCAGCCATCCGGTCGAAGGTGGGGACAGCCCTACCTGCCTCGGGAAGAACTCAGTGGCTGCAGTCGTTATGCTATGCGCACCACTACAAGGGGGTGAACGGTTTCGACTGTGGACGTTGATTCAGGGGAAGCGTGCCGGTGCAGGCGAGAGACCACCGCAAGCGTCATCGCAAACCAATAAGCGCCACGTCTAACGACAAGCGCACCGCTTACGCTCTCGCTGCCTGACAGCAGAGCTAGTGGTTGTCGACCTAGGAGTGCCTTCGGCCTAGTGCTCGGCATCAGCTAGAGGGCTTACCAGCAGTCCCGGTCGCGGGGGCTGTTCGGGAAACTCACAGCGACTGGGCCCGTCACACCAGCTCGTCCGCATGACTGGTGGGGTCAAGCAGAGACATAGCGGACTGCGCACGGAGAAGCCCTGATGAACCGCCACAGGACCCGGGTTCGATTCCCGGCACCTCCACTCCATGGGTGAGCGCTGTTCGCGGACAGCGCTCACCCTTTGTCGTTCCGGGTGTCTTCTGGGGGCCGAGCCCCCAGACCCCCAGCCGGCGGGCTCCGCCCCCGGACCCCCGGGCCGGCTCGTCGCTTCGCGACATCGCGGCCCATCGGGTGTGCGACATCGCGGCCCATCATGGGTTGCGGCGGCGCGCCGATTTTGTGGAGCTTGTCAAGAACTGCCGCTGACCTTGATGACGTCTGCCAGCGAGCTCAGGAAGTCGGGTGCGTCGAACATCTTGCCCGCGGAGGCCACGCCGGTCGTGGTGAAGCGGCCGGACAGGAGGCGTTCGGTGGCTTCTACGGCCAGAGGGGCGCTCACGGCGTAGATGTCCTTGCCCGTCGCGGTCAGGCGGCGTTCCTCGCCTGCCCGGTGGACTCGGACGTCCACCTCGAAGGTCTCGGGTTCCTGGCGCACTCCTGCGGCGGCCAGGCCGGTGGCGGCCGTGGTGGCCATGTGGTCGGTCACCGTGGCGATTTTCAGGTGGCTGGGGATCGTGACGACGTCGGCCATCGAGAACTCGGCGATCACCTCGCGGGGGCCGTCCGGGAAGTCCCAGTCGAGGGTGGTCGGGGTGTCGTCGTGGTAGGCCAGTTCGCCGTTGTGGAAGCGGACGCGGCGGCCGCCTCGGCGGTCTCGGGAGACCTCGCCCGCGGTGAGGGTGCCCGGGCTGGGTTGCCAGTCGCTCAGGCCGTAGGCGATGTGGGCCTCGTCGGCTGCGGGCCAGTCGGCCATCGCGGTGGTGGTCAGGAGGTCGGCGAGGCCGCCGAAGAACGCCATCGCCGGGACCACCGGGACGGAGGCGCCTCGGGCGAACGTCTCGGCGTTCGCCTCGATCTCGGCCGCCACGTCGACGTACGGGATGCCGGCTCGTTCTGCGGCGGCGATCAGCGGTAGGGCCGTCACGGCGAACGGGCCCGCGGTGTTGATCACCGCTGCGGCGCCGGAGAGGGCTCGGTCGAGGGCCTCCGGGTCGTCGGCCGTCGCCTGGGCCCGGCCGAACGGGAGTGGGGTGTGGCCGCGCTTCTCCAGTTCTGCCAGGACGAAGCGTCCCGTGAGGCCGGAGGCGCCGTAGACCGCGATGTGGTGTCCCATGTGGACCATCCAAGCCGCGGGCGCGGCCCCCGGCCAGTGTCTGGAACGACGAGATGCGTACAGTTTCGGACATGCTGGCGTTTGCCGTGACGGACGGGATGCTGCACTTCGAGCTGACCGCGACGTACGAGATCTTCACCGCCCCGCAGCTCGACTACGAGGTCCGGATCTGCGGTGACTCGCCGGTGCGGGTCGGGCGGTTCACGGTGGAGCCCGATCTGCCGCTGAACGGGCTCGCGCACGCGGACACGGTGGTCGTGCCAGCCATCGATGACGTCGACCGGCCGCTTGACCCGGATCTCGTAGAGGCCGTGAAGGCCGCCCACGGGCGAGGGGCGCGGATCATGTCGTTGTGCACGGGGGCGTTCGTGCTGGCCGAGGCCGGGCTGCTGGACGGGTTGCGGGCCACGACGCACTGGGGGCACACCGACGAGCTGGCCCGGCGGTATCCGCGGGTGGAGGTCGACCCCGACGTGCTCTACGTCGACAACGGGCAGGTGCTGACGAGTGCGGGCAAGGCGGCGGCGATCGACCTGAGCCTGCACGTGATCCGCGGCGATCACGGTGCCGCCACGGCGAACACGGCCGCGCGCCGGCTCGTCGTGCCGCCGCACCGGGACGGCGGGCAGGCGCAGTTCGTGCCGGCGCCGGTGCCGTCGGGGGAGGGGCACCCGCTCACCGAGTTGTTCGAGTGGGTGTCGGCGCGGTTCGACCAGATGATCAGCGTCGAGGACATGGCGCGGCAGGCCGGCATGAGCTCGCGGCACCTCACGCGGCTCTTCAAGGCCGTGACGGGCACCACTCCGCTGCAGTGGCTGCACACCCAGCGGATCCGGCGGGCGCAGGAACTGCTGGAGATGACGGACGACAGCGTGGACCAGATCGCGGAGGCGTCCGGGATGGGGACGGCCACGACGTTGCGCCGGCACTTCCACCGGACCGTCGGTGTGCCGCCGGACACGTACCGCCGCACGTTCCGCCCCACGGGTGGCAGATAGGTTCGGGCCCTGGCGTTAGGTTGTCCTGATGAGCAACGGACAGCGCATCGGGGCGCGGGTGTTGCGGCGCAAGCCGATCGACCAGCTGACTCATCCCGGCAGCGAACTCAAGCGCACCATGGGTGTCGGCCACCTCACGATGATCAGCATCGGTGCCACGCTCGGCACCGGCATCTTCGTCGTGCTGGGCGAGGCGGTGCCGCTCGCCGGACCTGCCATCGTGCTGTCGTTCGTGCTGGCGGGCATCACGGCGTTGTTCTCCGCGCTGTCGTACGCCGAGCTCGCGGGCCTGATCCCCGCGTCCGGGTCCTCGTACTCCTACACCTACGCGACCCTGGGCGAGCTCGTCGCGTGGGTCTGCGGCTGGTGCCTCGTGCTGGAGTACGGCGTCTCGGTCGCGGCGGTCGCGGTCGGGTGGGGGCAGTACGTCAACGAGCTGCTGCACCTCGTGACGGGGCTGCGGATCCCGGACGCGCTGAGCCAGGCGCCGGGGGCGGGCGGGATCGTCAACGTGCCCGCCGTGCTGGTCGTGGTCATCGCGATGCTGGTGCTGCTCGGCGGCGCCAAGGGCAGTGCGCGCACGAACACCGTCCTGGTGTGGGTGAAGGTCGGCGCGCTGCTGATGTTCTGCGCGGTCGCGTTCACGGCGTTCAGGGCGGGCAACTTCGCGCCGCTGTTCCCGTTGGGGCTGGCCGGGATGAGCGCCGGCGCGGCCACGTTGTTCTTCTCCTACATCGGGTTCGACGCCGCGTCGACCGCCGGTGAGGAGGCGAGGAACCCGCAGCGCGATCTCCCGCGCGCGATCATCATCTCGCTGGTCGTCGTCACCGCGCTGTACTGCGCCGTCGCGCTGGCCGCGGTCGGGGCGATGCCGTGGCAGACGTTCGAGGGCACGGAGGCGGCGCTGGCGCGGGTGCTGACGGACAACACCGGCAGCACGATCTGGCCGATCCTGCTGTCGATCGGCGCGGTCGTGGCGATCACGTCCGTGGTGCTGACCGTCCTCTACGGACAGACCCGCATCCTCTACTCCATGTCGCGCGACGGACTCGTGCCGTCGATCTTCTCGAAGCTCAGCCCGCGCACCGGTGTGCCGTTCGCGAACACCGTGATCGTCGGCCTGTTCATCGCCGTGCTGGCCGCGCTCGTGCCGCTCGGATCACTGGCCGACGCGACGAGCATCGGCACGCTGTTCGCGTTCGGGCTGGTCAACGTCGCGGTGATCATCCTGCGCCGCACCGAGCCGGACCGCGAGCGCAGCTTCCGGGTGCCGTTCTCGCCCGTGACGCCGTTGCTGGGCCTGGCCTTCTGCGTCTACATGATGTTCAGCCTCGGGCTGGACACCTGGATCGCGTTCCTCGCCTGGATGGTGCTGGGGTTCGCCATCTACTTCGGCTACAGCGTCCGGAAGGCGCGGCTCGAGGTTCAGGCCAGGGACTGAAGTTCCCTCGCCAGGTTGGCCCGCGCGGCGGCGTCCCACAGCTGCCGCGCGGGCTCGGTCACGAACAGCGCCTCGCGGTCGAGCAGGGTCTCGAGCACCTTCGACCGGCCCGCGCGCCACGACGCGTCGTCGTACCGCGAGTACTCCTGCCGCACGGCGAGGCTGTAGCGGTCGTAGTGCCCGGGCTCCGAGCCGAGGATGGCCAGGTCGGCGTCGAGCAGCACGTGCGCCAGCGGGTCGTCGGACGAGTGCGTGATCGTGGCCAGCACCAACGACTCCACGCGCGCGATGTGCGGTTCCTCCAGGCCTGCCAGGCGTTCGCGGGCCCACACCGCCGACGCGCGTTCGTCCTCGCC
The DNA here is from genome assembly GCF_024125735.1 of Lentzea sp. HUAS12. NCBI lineage: Bacteria > Bacillati > Actinomycetota > Actinomycetes > Pseudonocardiales > Pseudonocardiaceae > Lentzea > Lentzea sp. HUAS12. The sequence goes on along the minus strand of NZ_CP099738.1, from coordinate 5,841,958 downwards.
GGGCGCGCCCTCGTAGATCACGTCGTGCGCGCAGGCCGCGAGTGCGAGCACCGCGCGCTCCTCCACGGTGAACGCGAACGCGTCCGCCAGCGCCGACGAGTCGCGCACGACCGACACGACGTGGAACGTGTTGTGGTAAGTCCGGTGCGGTTCGGCGTAGCGCTCCATCAGATCGCCCGCGTCCGGTGCACCACCGAGCGTGCGGACCGCGTCGTCCCAGACCCGTCTCACCGCGCCAGCTCCTCCTCGACGACGTCCGCGGCGGCCGCGCTGCCGGCCGCCCGGTGCATCATGCGCCGCATGGCCCCCACCCGCGCGGGAATCGCGGAATCAGTGGCCGGTCGATCCATCAGCGGGCGGACGCCCTCCACGCTCACCTGCTCCTGTCCCACGGGCGCTCCGGCCAGTGGTGCTTGGGGTACCGGCCCTTGAGCTCGCTGCGGACGCGCGCGTAACCGTTGCGCCAGAACGTTCTGAGGTCGCTCGTCACCGCGGTCGGGCGACCGGCGGGGGACAGCAGGTGCACCACCACCGGCACTCCCGCGATCTGCGGGGTGTCGGCCCACTTCATCGCGTCCTGGATGCGGACGGACAGGACGGGCTGGTCCTGCGTGTAGTCGACCTTGCCCTGGCCGATGCGTTCCGGGGCGAGCTTGTCGAACTCCGCCGCCTCCGGCCACGGCAGCAGGCTCCGCAGCAGGGCCACCGTGTCGATCTTCGCCAGGTCGGAGCGCTTCTTCGCCTTGCCGAGGTCGATCGCGCGGACCAAAGCCTCGTCGTCGACGCTCGGCCAGTCGCGGGTCCGGTGCAGGAACGCCATCCGCTCGCGCAGGCGCAGCGCGGCGTCGGGCCACTTGAGCAGGCCCAGACCTTCGGTCTCCAGACCCAGGCGCAGTGCCTGCTGCGACTTGGCGAGGTCGTTCAGCGGGCGTTCGTCGAGGGTGATCGCGCCGAGCTTGCGGACCTCGTTCGCGATGACGTCGCCGCCCCACCGGATGTCGTCCTCGGTGTGCACCAAGGCCTTCGCGGCGGTGACGGCGAGCTCCTCGTCGGCCGGGGCGGCGAGGCGGACGCGACCGTGCTTGCTGCCCGGTTCGCGGTCGGCGATCGCGACCGCCAGCCACTTGTTGTGCGAGTCGGTGTGCTCGACGGCCGTGCCGTTGGCCATCAGGTAGACGTTGCTGTTCTTGGACCTGCGCTTCGCCAGCCGTTCCGGGTAGGCGAGGGCGACGACCAGCGCCGGGTCGCCGTTGCCCGCCGGGTTCGTGCCGAGCTTTTCCAGCTTCTTGGCTTCCTGGCGCCACTTGCCGGGGGACTTGAGCGCCGTCGCGAGGTCGCTGGTGGCGGGGTGCGCGCTGTCGTCGAGCAGCGCCACGACCTCGGCGGCGGTCCGGTTGCCCGCGAGCGCGCTGCCGTCGATGAGGGCGCGGCCGAGCCTCGGGTGCAGGCCGACGTTCGCGATGCGGTCGCGGCGGTCGGGGTCGAGCGCGCCGATGGCGTTCAACGTCTCCTGCGCCGCCTTGAGCGCACCCTCCGGCGGGGCGTCCCACCAGTTCAGGGCGCTGCCGTCCGGGGTGCCCCACACCGCGAGCTCGAGCGCGAGACGGGTGAGGTCGGCGGTCTTGATCTCCGGTTCGGGGTAGCGGGGGAGCGTCGAGTGCTCGTGCTCGGGCCAGCAGCGGTAGACGCGACCGGGCGCCTCACGTCCGGCCCGTCCGGCGCGTTGGTCGGCGACGGCCTGGGAGACGCGGATCGTGGCGAGGCCGGCGAGACCGCGGCGGTGGTCGACGCGCGGCACTCGGGCGAGGCCCGCGTCCACCACGGCGCGGACTCCGGGGACGGTGAGGCTCGACTCGGCGATGCTCGTGGCGAGCACGACCCGTTGGTGCGGGCCGGGTCGCAGCGCCTCGTCCTGGATCCGTGAGTTCAGCTGGCCGTGCAGGATCACGGTCTCCGCGTTGATCAGACCCCTGGTGCGGTTGATCTCCCGGACGCCGGGCAGGAACGCGAGCACGTCGCCATCCACTTCGGACAGTGCTTTGTTGATGGCCCGCGCGACCGTGTTCTCGAGGTGCTCGTTGCGCGTCGGCGGGACGTACGTGATCTCCGTCGGGAACATGCGCGACTCGGACTCCAGGACCGGGGCGTCGAGCAGGTCCGAGAGCCGCTGCGCGGCAACGGTCGCGCTCGTGGCGAGCAGCCTGAGGTCCGGGCGCAGGCCCGCCCTGGCGTCCAGCAGGAGCGCGAGGAGCAGGTCGGCGTCGAGGTGGCGTTCGTGGCACTCGTCCAGCAGGACCGTGCCCACGCCCTTGAGCTCCTGGTCGTGCTGGAGCCGGCGGACGAGAAGACCGCTGGTCACGACCTCGATGCGGGTGTGCCTGCTCGTCTTGCGGTCACCCCTGACCGAGTAGCCGACGGTGTGACCGACCGGTTCGCCCAGCAGGCTCGCCATCCGTGCCGCCGCGGCCCTGGCGGCGATCCTCCGCGGTTCGGCGACGACGACCCTGCCTTCGAGGGCCAGCGGGACCAGTGTCGTCTTGCCGGTGCCCGGCGGTGCCACGAGGACGGCTGCCCCGCGTTCCCGGAGCTGCTCCAGGAGTCGCGGGAGGACGGATTTCACCGGGAGGTCGGGCAGGTCCACGTCGTCCAGTGTGTCAGGGTTGCAGGAGCCCACTGGAAGGACTGCCGCGTTGGTTGACCCGTTGCGAGACCCGGACGACCCGGAGCTGCTCGACCCCTACCAGTCGCGGTCGCTCGCGATCCTGGTGGAAGGGGCGCGGCTCGCGTCCGGCGCCGTCCGGTACGGGAAGGTGGGCAAGGTCGGCAGCGCCGCGGTGGTGGTCAACCGCGAGAACCCGCTGCCGTCCGGCAACTTCGGCTGCGCCCTCGACGGGACGTCGGTCGAGGTCGCGTCGACCCTGCTGCAGCTGGAGCAGACGTTCGCGGACGTGGGGCGCGCGGAGGCCGTCGTGTACGCGTCGCCGACCACTGTGGACGAGATCGAGGGCATTGCGGACGACTCCGGCTGGTACGCGGTCGAGGAGTTGCTGACCGTCGTGCACCGCGGGGCTTCGTCGGCGTCCGCCGAGGTCAGGCGGGCCGTCGACGCGGACGTTCCGGGGATCGTGGAGCTGCTGTCCGACGAGCTGGTCGGGAACCGGGAGCGGTTGTCGCGGTGGCTCGGGCACCGGCTCGACGACCCGAGGTGCCTGGTGCTCGTGGTCGACGACGGTGACCGGATCGGCGGGTTCGCCTCGGGGTTCGCCGAACGCGGTGTGGGCCTCGTCGAGCAGTGCGTCGTGCGTCCGGCGCGGCGTCGGCGGGGTGTCGGGCGGTCGCTGGTCGTCTCCGCCGTGGCCGCGCTGCGGTCGGCGGGCGCGATGCTGGTCGCGTCGCAGGTCGACGAGGGTCCGGGCGAGCGCTTCGCCGAGGCCTGCGGGTTCGTCGCGGCGTATCCGGTGACGGCGTACGTACGCAGGGTTGATGAGCTACTCGACTGAGTTACTTAGTTGCCGCGTGACATATCCTTAGCAGGGCTAAGGGAGGCTTTGTGCGCGAGCGGTTGCCGGTCGAGGTGTGGGTTCTGGTCGCGGCGAGCTTCATCATCGCCGTGGGGTTCGGGATCGTGGCGCCCGTTTTGCCGGTGTACGCGGCCTCGTTCGGCGTCGGTCACACCGCCGTCGCGGCCCTGATCAGCGCTTTCGCGTTCGTCCGGCTGGCGTTCGCGCCGGTCAGCGGCAGGCTGGTCAACCGGTTCGGCGAGCCGCGTGTGTACATCGTCGGCATCCTCATCGTGGCCCTGGGCACGGCGATGTGCGGGTTCTCGACGAGCTACGCCGAGATGCTGTCGTGGCGCGCGGTGGCCGGCGTGGGGTCGACGATGTTCACCGTCGCCGCGCTCGGCCTGCTGATCCGGATCACCCCGGCGCCGATGCGCGGGCGGGCCTCCGGGATGTGGGCCGCGGGCTTCCTCATCGGCAACGTGGCGGGGCCGATCCTCGGCGCCGGGCTCGTGCCGTTCGGGCTCTGGGTGCCGTTCGTGTCGTACGGCCTGTTGCTGTGCCTCGCGGCGTTCGTGGTCTGGTTCTTCCTGCGGCGCTCGACGCTGGTGGAGATCGACAGGACCAACACCGAGACGCCCATGACCGTGCGCGAGGCCGTGCGGCACGGCGCCTACCGGGCCGCGCTGGCGTCCGGGTTCGCGAACGGCTGGGCGGTGTTCGGCGTCCGGATCTCGCTGGTGCCGGTGTTCGTCATCGAGGCCCTGAAGCACAGCCCGGCCGTGGCGGGCATCTCGATGTCCGTGTTCGCCGGCGGCAACGCGGCGATGCTGTTCCTGTCCGGCCGGCTCGCCGACACCCGCGGCCGCAAGCCCGTCGCCATCGCCGGCCTGCTCGTGAGCGGTGCCGCGACGGTCTGGATGGGCTTCACCGGAGACCTCTGGACGTTCATGGCCGCGTCCCTGGTCGCGGGCATGGGCGCCGGCCTGCTGAACCCGCCGCAGAACGCCGTCGTGGCCGACGTCATCGGCCCGCGCGGCAAGGGCGGCCCCGTCCTCGCGGGCTTCCAGATGGTGACGGACCTGGGCGCGATCATCGGCCCGCTGTGCGCGGGCGTGCTCGCCGACTCGTTCGGCTTCGAGGCGTCGTTCGCGATCACCGGCGCCGCACTGCTGCTCTCCGTGCTCTTCTGGTTCACCGCCCCCGAGACGCTGCCCACGCATGAAGAGGAGCACACGGCAGCCGCGGTCGCACCCGAATGCGGCTGCCTCGACGAAAGCGCCGAGATCCCGACCGGCGAACGCGTGGGCGGCAAGCCACGTCACCCGGAAGCGTGATTGCGCGCTCAGCTTTCTTTTAGTTTGTGTCGCTACCCTCGTCGCCGTGGGTGGAGCAGAGCGCAGTGCGCGGAAGAAGAAGCAGGCCGCGCGTGCGGTGGTCCAGGCCCGTTCGACGGGCGGTTCCGATCGCACGAAGGTGATCGCGGGCATCGCCGTCGTGGCGGTCCTGGCCGTGGCGGTCATCGGATACGTCGTCTACGAGCAGATGAAGCCGTCGACATCCGCCTCGGACGCCATCCCCCTGGCCCCCGCGGACCACACGATCTCGGCCCCCGCCGTCCGCGAGGGCAACACGGTGCTCGTCGGCAAGGACACGGCCACCGTCACGGTCGACGTGTACGAGGACTTCCTGTGCCCGATCTGCGGCACGTTCGAGAAGACCTACGGCACCGACATCAAGAAGGCCGTCGAGGACGGCAAGGTCAAGATCCGCTACAACATCCTGCCGATGCTCAACCGCCTCTCGAAGCCCGAGGGCTACTCGACCGAGTCGGCCAACGCTGCCCTGTGCGTGGCCGACGACGGCAAGTTCAACGCGTTCCACGCGGCGCTGTTCAACAGCCAGCCCGAGGAGGGCGACGCCGGCTACACCAAGGACCAGCTCATCAAGCTGGGCAAGGAGGTCGGCGTGACGTCGGCCGGCTTCGAGTCGTGCGTGCAGAACCAGACCTACAAGGCGCAGCTGGACGAGCTGATGTCCAAGACCAGCAACGACCCGGTCCTCCGCGACGCCGAGACGGGCCGGTTCCGCGGCACGCCGAGCGTCGCTGCCGGCGGCAAGCTCGTCGACCTGGACAACAAGAACTGGCTTTCCGACCTGGCCAAGTAAGGCCTTCCGCGCCGGTTGACGCCCGGCCCTGCTTCTCGCGGGGCCGGGCGTTCTGCGGTTGGGGCTCGTCTGTGCCGCGAATCACTTCCGGCTGTGGTGGGCGGAGGCCTGGAATTCTGGCTGCTCCGTGGGAGTGCTCTGGTTGTGGGCACCCGGTCCTACCAGGCTGAACGTGGTTCGGGGACCCCCGATTTTTATCTTGTGGCACGGGTGTTGTACGGTATTGCCACACGAGAACGACAGGGAAACCCGCCGGGAACGTGGACCTTCAAGGGGCTGTGGCGCAGCTGGTAGCGCATCACACTGGCAGTGTGAGGGTCAGGGGTTCGAGTCCCCTCAGCTCCACAATTTGATATAGCGTGCAAATCGCCTGCTGACCTGCGTAAACAGGTTCGGCGGGCGATTTTGTTTTTCCGTCTACTTTGGACAGTTACGCACCGGACTGGAGCAAAACTGGAGCAGGGGCCCGAGAACCCTGAAACAGGGTCACGGTTTTGCTCCAGGATCGGGATCCCGTCTGGGTGAATCTGATCGAGGACTTCTGCTGCGCCGCTGCGGTCATCGGGGCGACCTGCGCCAACGCTGTGCCGGCAGGGGCAGCTCAGGGCCCCTATCGCAGCGTCAGGCCGCTGGGCTGGCGCCCGGCTGGGGTGGCAGCGCACCGCCCGGTCGGAGCGATATTCGCTCGCAGTTCGCCATGGGCCTGGGATCCTTGGCTGGTGCGGTACCCGTCTTCAACCACACCGACTTGGTAGACGTCGCGAGGCGTCATGCCCCTGATGTCCTACTGCCTGTGCTCGCAGGGATCTCGGCTGCGCAGTTCCGCGGACAGGGACAGAGCGGTTGGCCGGGAGCCGTGGGACATCGCGGCGGTGGCTCGGGAGAACATCGCGTCCAGTAACGCGGACCGCGGTCGTGGGCCGGTGACGCACGCCGACCTCGTTCGGATCCGGAACGTCAGCCGAGAGCTCGCCGATCCGTACATCACTGAACGTCGCAACCTCGCCGAGCTCGACCCCTCCAAGCTCGACCGGGACCCCGCGCTCAACTCCATCGTCGTCCGACTCATGTTCCAGCAGGGGCCCTTTCAGCACGTCGATCCATTCGCGGAGATCGCACGCATCTTCGCGGTGCTCGGCCAGGACCTCACCGCGCTGAAGCTGGAGACGGTGGCGGCCGGCTGGAACCCCTTGGGTGGACTCACGCTCGAGAAGTTCGTCAAAGCGGCGTTCCTCGTCATGAGCCAGGCGCACATCTCGTCGGGGCGCTTTGACGTGGCGGTACTCGCTGATCCGGAACTAGAGGAGTACGGCGTCACGGCCGCCGAGGTCCTCCAGGTGTTCCATCACTACTTCGCTGCTGAACTCCTGCCGCTCCACGATCAGGCGAGGACCGGTCGGCACGACGACGACCGGCTGCGTCGGCTCGACTTCAATCCTCTCGCCGCCACGCCGTTCGTGGGACTCGGAGCGGGCGTGTATGTGGCTCCGAGCATGCACCTAGCGGCTCGGTGCATCAGCCTCACCGCAGGGGGAACCGCTTCCTCGAGGTTGGCCGCAACGTCGCACGCATCGCTGCGGACCTCGACAGCCAAGGCGAGTGACCTGCCCTCACCACGCATCGTGGTGGAGTAGTGCATGCCGGAGGTGTCCAGCGTCGGGCGCGGTCGATCGCGTCGCAAATCTTGGTCGGGAAGTTCGCCGCCCCGAAAGGTGGGTTTCGGCGGCTGATCGCGCGTGTGTGATCCATGCCTTCGTCAGCACATCAGGAGATCCCGCGGGAGAGTCGCCGGTCGTGGCTTTCGCGTTCGGCTCGTGCGGAGAAGGGTTGCTCGCGTACGCGCCGCGACACGATGAGGTTGTCGGTGACCGTGGCGGTCTCGCCGTTCGGTCCGGTCGCGACGCGTTCCCGCGCGGCGAGCAGCGACGGCTCCCAGTCGTCGCCGAGATCGAAGGTGGCATAGGTCTGCTCAGGCGTCGGATACCGCGTGTCGCGGTGCGCCCACGACCAAGGAGCGGTGGAGGCGTGGTCGACCACCACCAAGGTCCCGCCCACGCCCATGAGATCTGCCGCGCGGTGGAGGATGCCGCCGCGGCCGATGTTCACCGGGGTGTGGAGGTAGCAGGCGTACACCAGGTCGAACGTGCCCGACGGCTGGGTTCGGGAGAGGTCCAGCTGAATCGCGGTGAGGTTCTTCGCCAGCCCTTCCGCGTCGGCGAGCTTCTGGATGCGGTCGGCGGCGGTCAGGGAGATGTCGACGGCGGTGACTTGCCAGCCCAATGAGGCGAGCCAGAGCGCGTCACCTCCGGAGCCGGCTCCGAGGTCGAGAGCCCGTCCCGGCGCCAGGCCGGACGCGAGGATGAGATCCACCAGGGCGTCGTTCGGCCTCGGGGGTACCGCTGGTGCCTGCCTGCCGGCATGGAGCTCTTCCCAGAACTGCCCGTTCGTGACGTTCATGCTCAGCTCCTGTTCGCTGTGCGAGTGCCGGCGATGTCCGCGAGGACGAGGTCGTGGTTGATCGCGCCGCCTGCCATGGCGCCCGCCCCGATGGACATGGGCACGTTGGCAGCGGGGTTGACGACATTGCCCGCCGCCCAGACGCCGTCCACGCTCGTGCGTCCCGATCCGTCGACCGTGACGAACTCGCCCATCGGTCCGGGCGCGACGGTGGCGCCGAGTGAGCGCAGCAGACCATCGGCCGCGACGAGGGTGGGGATGGTGAAGATGGCGTCGAGCAGCACGTCGGTGCCGTCCTGGAGCCGGACTCCGCGCAGTCGGTCGCCGTTGTCGAGCACCCGCTCGACGAGTCCTTCGGCGATCTCGATGCCACGCGTGCGGAAGTCGGAGAGTTCGTCGCCCTGCGGTGGACCGACGGAGTCGGCCAGGTAGACGATCGAGTCGGACCACTGGCGCAGCAGTTGCGCCTGCCCAGGGCTGCCCGGGCCGGTGGCGAGCACACCTATGCGCCCGTCTCCGACTTCGTAGGCGTCGCAGTAAGGACAGGTCGCCACTCCGCGACCCCACCACTCGCGAAGTCCGGCGATGGCGGGCAAGTCATCGCGCACGCCGGTGGCGACGAGGAGCCGGCGGGCGAGCACTTCAAACCGGTTGCCGTCCAGATCGGTGATCTCGACGGCGAACACGCCCTCGGCGGTCCGCGCTGCGGTGGCGGCGCCGCGGTGAATGGTGCCACGGTACGACTCGACCTCTCGCCGGCCGTCCGCCAGCAGGTCGGCCGGCGAGGTGGAATCTCGTCCCAGAACACCGTGCATCCTGCTGGTGAACCGGTTCCGCGGCTCGCCCGAGTCGACCACTAGCACTCGCCGACGTGCGCGCCCCAGCATGAGCGCCCCGCTCAAGCCGGCGGCACCGCCACCGACCACCACGACGTCCCACATATCCGCGTTCATGTCGGCCAATGTGCCGCGCGGACTCGCCTTCTGCAAGCAGAGTTGCGGATACTGCAAACAGCCGCCGTGCTGTCAGGCGTCGCGGATGTGAAGCTGCTCTCCCTGCGGGCTGAACAGCGTGAGGATCTCCGACGCGCTCTCACCACTTCCGGTGATGCTGTGTGGCTGACGCGTGTCGAACTCGGCGGCGTCCCCCGCGACCAGCGTCGTGACTTCGGACCCGAGAGCCAGGTCGACCGAGCCGCTCAACACGTAGATCCACTCGTAGCCGCCGTGGACAGCCTGCTTCGCGGGTTTGCCGTCGCGACGGGGCGGCAGGACCACCTTGAACGCCTGCACCGGCGCGACCGGACCCGTCAGCGGCAGGTAGACCCGGCCGTGCTTGCGGATCGGCTTCGGGTGGATGCGCGGGTCCCCCGTGGGCGGCGCGCCGACGACGTCGTCGAGGGCGACCCGGTAGATCAGGGCGAGCGGGATCAGCAGGTCCAGCGTGGGCCGGCGGTTCCCGGACTCGAGCCGGGACAGCGTGCTGACCGAGAATCCGGTGGCGGTGGCGACGTCGGAGAGCTTCATCTGCCGTCGCTGCCGCAGCTCGCGCAACCGCGGCCCGACGCCTTCGAGCATGCTCTCGACGAGACCTTCCGGATGGCCGGTGCGATCTTCGCTTGTTTGCATGTTTCGCAACTCTACTTGCTGTCCGCCTCGAAGCGAACGCACTCTTGGCTTCCACACCGATTCGTCTGGAAAGGCTTTGGCTCATGAGTTCGCCAGCACGCGCCGACACCGCGTCCACCACCCGGTGGATCGCGCTCGGGGCCATCACCACGGCGGCGTTGATGGTGGTCCTCGACGCCTCGGTGATCAACATCGCCGTGCCCCGGATGCAGCAGGAACTAGGTCTCAGCGACGCCGCCCGCAGCTGGGCGATCACCGCCTACGCCGTCGCCTTCGGCGGCTTGCTGCTGCTGGGCGGCCGAATTGCGGACTACGCCGGCCGCAAACGAGTCCTGCTGATCTCGCTGACCGGGTTCGCCGTCGCGTCCCTGATCGGTGGCCTCGCCACGGGGCCCGGCACGTTGATCGCGGCGCGCGCGTTGCAGGGCGTGTTCGCCGCGGCGCTGGCACCAGCCGCGCTGTCCCTTGTGGCCGTGACGTTCACCGAGCCGCGCGAACGCGTCCGTGCCTTCGCGATCTTCGCCGCCACCCAGGGCAGCGGCGGAGCGATCGGCCTGCTGCTGGGCGGAGCGCTCACCGAAGCGTTCGGGTGGCGCTGGTCCCTGTTCATCAACATCCCGATCGCTCTGGTGGCGCTCGCCATCGGGCTGCCGAGCATCACCCGCTCCGACTCGCTGGTCGGCGGACGGCACGACGTCGCCGGTGCCGTGCTTGCCACCCTCGGGTCGGCGGCTCTGGTAGGGGCGTTCAGCGTGGCCTCGGAACCGGACGGCTGGACTTCTTCCACGCCGTACGCGCTCTTCCTGGCCGCCGCTGTCCTCATCGGAGCATTCGTGTGGCGACAGAGGCGTACCGCTGACCCACTGCTGCCGGGGCGTGTGGTCGCGGATCGCACGCGCGGCGGGGCATACCTGATGGCGGGCTTCCTGGCAGCCGGCATGTTCGGCATGTTCCTGCTGCTGCCGTACTACCTGCAGGAGGACCTCGCCTACACCCCGCTGGCCACCGGCGTCGTCATCGTGCCGTTCAGCGTCGCCCTCGTGGCGGCCTCCCTGGTCGTGCCCCGGCTCCTGCAGCGGTTCTCCTCCAGGACCGTGCTGATCGGTGGCATCGCTGTCGCGACCGTCGCGATGGCCGGACTCGCCGTGGTGATCACACTGCCTGACGCCCTGGTGGGGATTCTCGTCACCACCACCGTCATGGGCGCCGGGATCGGCTTCGTGTTCACCCCGCTCAACAGCAGCGTCGTCGCGGACGTGCCTTCGGACGACGTCGGCGTGGCGAGCGCCATGTTCAGCGTCACACAGCAGATCGGCGGCGCGGTCGGCGTCGCGTTGCTCAACGGCATCTACGTGGTCAGCGCCGGAGCCGGCGGCGACGTGTCGTCCGCGGCACTGCGGCTGACGTTCTCCGCCGCGACCGTCCTCTACGCCCTCGCGGCCGTCATCGCCATCACCGTCATTCCCGCACCACGAAAGGCAGTTCTGTGAACTCGCGCCCCGAAGCCGCCGTCACCACGACCACCCCGGTCCGGCTCGGCCAGATCACCCTCGCCAACCGGCTGGCGCTGGCGCCGATGACGCGCCGCCGGGCGGACACAGACGGACAGCCGACACCGCGGATGGCCGAGTACTACGCACAGCGAGGTTCCTTCGGACTGGTCATCGTGGAGGGGACCTACCCCAGCGTCGAAGGCCGGGCCTATCCCTTCCAGCCGGGGGTCCTCGATCACCACACCGCCGGCTGGGTACCCGTGACCGAAGCAGTTCACCGGCAGGGCGCGAAAATCGTCCTCCAGCTCATGCACGCCGGCCGGGTGACCCATCCCGACACCACGGGCGTGCCGACCGTCCTCGCTCCCTCAGCCGTAGACCCACAGGCAGGACACGCCCACAACGCGAAGCCCAACCGCCTACCGCAGGCGGCCACCACTGCCGACATCGACCAACTCATCGACGACCACGCCACCGCGGCGAAGCGCGCCATCGAAGCCGGCTTCGATGGCGTCGAACTCCACAGTGCCAACGGCTACCTGCTACAGCAGTTCCTCGCCCCCAACACCAACCAGCGCACCGACCGCTACGGCGGCAGCCCTGCCAACCGGGCTCGGTTCGTCATCGAGGTCGTCGAAGCCGTCTCCGCCGCCATCGGAGCGGACCGAGTGGGCATCCGGCTCTCACCAGGCGCGAACATCCAGGGCATCGAGGAGAACGACCCCGAAGACCTCCTCGCCACCTACACCGCACTCGCCCGTGCGGTCCAGCCGCTCGGACTGGCCTACGTCAGCGTCATCCACCCCGACATCTGCGGAGCACTCGTGCAGCGGCTGAGGCGCGCGTTCGGCGCTCCACTGGTCGCCAACACCGGTTTCGTAGCTGTCACGGACCACGAAGAAGCCCGGCACATCATCGAATCCGGTGCCGCTGACGTGGTCGCCGTCGGACGGGCCGCCATCGCGAATCCCGATCTGCCCGCCCGCTGGCAGACCGGCGCGGAGGAAGCCCTGCCCGACCAGGCGACGTTCTACAGCGGTGGCGACAGGGGGTACATCGACTATCCGCCGTTGAGCGGATCAGTCGTGCAGAGGTCTTGACTTCCAACAGAATGATCTTGGAAACGGTTGATCATTGGCGTGTTGACCTCGGTGTGAGGAGGATGAGCAGCTTCCGTGGATCGTGTCGGACGAGTTGTGGGCGCGGATCGAACCACTGCTGCCGGTGGTACCACGTCGTGCGAACCGTACGGGGCGCAAACGGCTGGATGACCGCAAGGTGTTGTGCGGCATCCTGTTCGTGCTCTACACCGGCATCCCGTGGGAGTTCCTGTCCCAGGAACCGAGGATTCGGTTCCGGCATGACCGCCTGGTGGCGGTTGCGGGACGGGCACCAGGCCGGGGTGTGGCAACGGCTGCACGAGAACCTGCTCGCCGAGCTCGACGCCGCAGGCGCCCTGGACTGGTCGCGGGCGGTGATCAACGGCTCGCACGTCCGCACCCTCAAAGGCGGCCCGAAACGGGTGCGAGCCCGGTCGACCGCGCCAGAACGGGCTCGAAGTACCACCTGATCACGGAAGGACACGGCGTCCCGTTGGCCGTGTTGCTCACCGGGCGGCAACCGCAACGACGTCACCCAGCTGATGCCGCTGATCGACCAGATCCCGCCCGTGCGCGGCAAACACGGCCGGCCGCAGTTCAGTCCTGACACGCGGAGTCTTGAGGTCCGGGCGTCCGATTCGACACCTGGTTGATCATGAACGAAGCCCTTGGTTGATCATTCCTTCTTGCGACAGAGGGAAGATCGCGACCAAGGGCTTCGATGATCAGTGCGCACCACGCCAGCGCGACTGATGCGCTGGGGTGCACGGGGTGAAGTCCCGGTTCCCCATTCCATCCAGAATGGCACAGGTGGAGGCAGCGCCTTCTTCTGCGGGACGGTGCCGTATGCCTCTCGTGCTGCCTGGTGCCCGTCTTCGGCGTGGTCGGTGCAACTGGCGCTCTGGCCGTGGTCAGCGTGCGTCACGTCCTGGTCGGTGTCGCTCGCCGCGGCGGTCAGGCTGGCCGCGGCGGGGGTGGCGCAGTTCGACCCGGCCGCGGCGGCACGGCTGGCGGCGGTGCTGGACAGGTCCGGTGGTGAGCGCGAACCGCTGACCGTGCGCGAGGTCGAGGTGCTGCGGCTGGTCGCGAGCGGGGCGACGAACAAGGAGATCGCCGAGCGGTTGTACCTGTCCGAGGGCACGGTGAAGAACCACATCTCGCGCATTCTGGGCAGGCTCGGACTGCGGGACAGGACACAAGCGGCGCTTTATGCCCAGTCGCGCGGACTTGTGTAACGAGGCGTCGCGATCGCCACGATGTGGCGGCCATGACCGTTTTCACGCAGCTGTCGAAGGCTGCCGCGATCGCGGCCGGCGCCCTGCTGGTGGTGTCCGCGTGCGGCACGCGGGAGCCCACCGAACTCGCGGCCGTCGCCTCCACCGCGAGGACCACGGCCACCACGGCCGTCACCACGACGACCACGACGACCACCCCTCCGCCGGTCACCGTGCAGTCCGTTGTGGACGGTCGGACGGTGGTGCTGTCCAGTGGGGTCAAGGTTCAGGTCTCGGGGCTCGCGGCGCCGGGTGAGTGCTGGGCGGCGTCGGCGACCGACTTCGCGACGAAGAGGCTGGTGGGCAAGGCCGTCCGGGTGGTGGCGTCGGGTCTGCCCGCCGATGCCGTGGTGTCGAGCCTGCGGCTGGTGGGTGGCGGGGACTACGCGATCCTCGCCGTGAGCGAGGGCGCCGCGCGTGCGGCGGCGGGGGCGGGAGCGGCGATCGAGGCCGCGGAGGCGGCGGCCAGGAAGGCCGCGCTGGGCTTCTGGGGACCGTCGTGCGGCGGCCTCGACGTGAAGCCCGCACCCCCTGCGCCCCAGCCCGTGGTCCCGCAGCCTCCGCCACCACCCCAGCCGGCACCGGCTCCCGCCTACTTCGCGAACTGCGCCGCGGCCAAGGCGGCCGGCGCGGCACCGCTGCACCGGGGATCACCCGGCTACCGCGCGGGGCTCGACCGGGACGGGGACGGCGTCGCCTGCGAGTGACCCGGCACCTCACCCGCTGACACTTCGGTGGCCCCCGGTGTCAGCGGAATGTCAGCGCCTCGCGGAATTCTTCGGCCGTAACGAAGATTCCCCTGCACAGGCCGGGGGACCTGTGAGCGAAAAGGGTCGATCGTGCTGAAGAAGTTCACCTTTGTGGCGTTGATGGGCGCGCTGGTCAGCGCGTCCTTCGGTGCCGGTGTCGCCAACGCGGCGACGGAGCGCAACGGTTCCTGCGAGTCGGGCGAGTTCTGCCTCTACTACAACAGCGACCAGGCCGGTTCGGTGTCCGACTTCGCGGGCTCGATCGCGGACTACGGCGACTCGCAGCCGAGCTGCTACGAGTTCAAGAGCGCGGGCAACGGCCAGGGCGTCTGCGTCAAGAACAACGCCGCGTCGGTCTGGAACAAGACCAGCAAGGCCGTCACGGTCTTCTACAACAGCAACTACGGTGGCGCGAAGCAGACGTTCGCGGCCGGCGCCAAGGGCAACCTGAAGGCCGAGCTCAAGAACGAGAACGCCTCGCACCGCATCGGTGACGCCGGGGGCGACCCGGATCCGGCTCCGGGCACCTACCCGGCGCCGGAGGCGAACCCGTACCCGGAGGCGACGGCGAAGGCGCCGAACGCGACCAAGCGGACGCAGTTCATCGACGACCAGATCGCCTCGAAGACCGGCGAGAAGCAGTGCTGGGTGGGCGACTACCGCAGCTACGAGTCGGCGACGAGCAACCACAACACGGGCAACGCGCTCGACTGCACCATCTCGAACGCGATCGGCACCTACCCGACCGAGTCGCAGAAGGCCCAGGGCTGGAAGCTGGCCTACTGGCTGCAGAAGTACGCGTCGAAGCTCGACGTCCGCTACGTGATCTGGCAGGGCAAGATCTGGAGCGTCGCCCGCGCGTCCGAGGGCTGGCGCACCTACACCGCCGGTAGCGGTGTCACCGGTGGTCACTACGACCACGTGCACGTCTCCGTGCAGAACCCGCACGGCGACTGATCCGATCCGGGCGACCCAGAAGGCGAGCGCACTCCGGTGCGCTCGCCTTCGGGGCGTTTCAGGTCCTCAGGTCGTGCACGATCAACGACGCCGAGAGCAGCCTGATGTCGGTGGGGTCGGCGGGGTTGTAGCCGGTGAGCTCGGCGACGCGGCGCAGGCGGTAGTTCAGCGTGTTGCGGTGCAGGTGCAGCTCGTCGGCCGTGCGGTGGCGGTTGTGGTCGCTGTTGATGAACGTCCGCAGCGTGTGCAGCAGGTCCGGGTGCTCGGACAGCCGGTCCATCACGCGTGCCAGGCGCTTGCGGCCGGGGCCGGGACGGCAGAGCTGGTACTCCAGCAGCACGTCGTCGAGAACGTACGCGCCGGGCTGCCGGCCGAGGCGCTGGGCGAGCTCCGCGATGTCGGCGGCCTGCCGGGCGGCGGCGGGGACGTCCTCCCTGCTCTCGGCGGCCGCGATCCCGCCGATCAGGCCGGTGCCGGCGGCGGTGTGCAGGGTGCGGACGAGCTCGGCCGCGCTCTCCAGCTCGTCGTCCACGCCGTCGGCGGTGGTCGGCAGGAGCACCGTGCCGCCGTCGTGGTCCAACGCCGAGAGGGCGTGCTTCGGGAGTTCGGCTCGTAGGCGGCGCACGAGGCCATGAGCGGCGAGCCGTGCGTCGGCGCCATCGGCCAACGGCGGCGCCTCGACGCGCACGGCGACCACGACGTGGTGGCCGGCCAGCTCCAGCCCGATCCGTTCGGCGAGCGGCTCGGCCTCCCTGCCGGTCAGCAGGGCCGCGACCAGCGCCCGGCCCGCCTCGCGGCGTTCGGCGTGCAGGGCCTGCTGCTCGGCGAGGTACGACCCGGCCACCGCGGGCACGGCGACGCTCAGGTACCGCAGCAGCGCGGGCACCGTCGCGAGCAGGTCCGGCACCTCCTCCGGTTCGGCGACGGCGGCCATCGCCTCCCAGCCGACGGTCGCGGCGACGTGATA
Source organism: Lentzea sp. HUAS12 (assembly GCF_024125735.1). NCBI lineage: Bacteria > Bacillati > Actinomycetota > Actinomycetes > Pseudonocardiales > Pseudonocardiaceae > Lentzea > Lentzea sp. HUAS12. The sequence continues at coordinate 5,825,664 of NZ_CP099738.1, read as the reverse complement.
GGTGCTGAGCACGATGTCGAGCGGAACGCCCTGCTGGGCGCGCCGCACGGCCGTGGCGATCTGCATGTCGAGCTCCTCGGCCGCCGGGGGCCGTTGCTCCCGCAGCGCGCGCAGGAAGACCTGCAGGTGGCGGGTCACCGCCTCGGTGATCTCGCGGTCGACCAGCTGGTGCGGCAGCTGCCGGTAGGTCGCGGATCTGGCGAAGAACGCCTCCAGCACCTTCTCCGCGATGCGGGGGATCTGGGTCGCGGCACGGTCGTAGAGCGGTGCGGCGGGGTCCGGGGCGGGGATGTCGACCACCGCCAGAGGCTTGCGCATCCGGCCGCTCGGGGCGATAGCCCGTTCCGGTCTGGTTGTGTGCACGAAAGAGGGAGCCCAGCGTTGTGCACGTGCCTCAAACGTTTGACCCTATCGAGTGACGGAAGTCGAGGACGGCTCGTGCACGCGGCCAGAATCGGACGTTGTGAGCAGCGTCGAGGAATGCATGAAGTTGTTGCTGCGCCGCGGGTTCAAGCGAAGTGTCGTGCACGATCGGTTCACCTGCACCAACGCCGTGATGTTCAGGAGGGTGTGGCGTGGCACCAACGAGACGGTGCTCGCGCTGTCGGAGACCGAGGCCCTGGCCTACCGCGTGCGGGAGGCCGACGCGGACCCCGCGGACCCGTTCGTCGTGGACCCGGACCTGACGCTGTGGCAGTGCGGCGGCGAGTTCCTGGACGTCGCGGCCCAGCTCCTGGAGTTACCGGCAGCGCCTGGTCACTCGGCGTTCGGGGGAAAGTAGTAATCTCGGCTGGTGGGTGAGACCGTCCGGATCGGAGTGTTCTACGACGGCACGTGGTTCGCCTACCTCAGCGATTTCTACGCCACCGCGCACCCCCGGGGCGCGCGCATCGCCCTCGACGGCCTGCACGACGCGGTGCGCTGGTACGTCCACACCGAGACGGGCCGTCCGCTCGACGAGTGCGTGGTCGCGGAGGCCCACTACGTGCGCGGCCGCATCGACACGCCCGCCGAGTCGTTCGACCGGGCCCTGGCCGCCGCCGGCATCACGCGCCACGACCTGCCGCTGCACAACGGCAAGGAGAAGGGCGTCGACGTCCAGCTCGCGCTGGAGGCGTGGGACAGGGCGATGACGGTGCCGCTGCAGTGGGTGGTGCTGCTGACCGGCGACTCGGACTTCGCGCCCCTGGCGTCCCGGCTGACGGCGCGGGGCGTGCACGTGATCGTGCCGGTGGTCGACATCAGGACAGTGCAGGCGCCTCCGGCGTGGACTCCGCGCACCGCCGCGCCGCTGCGGGCCGCCACGCCGTTCACGCCCGGCTTCGACGCGCTGTTCGCGCCCGGCGACCAGGCCGACTACCCGTTGCGGCGCGCGTTCGTGCGGTCGTCGCAGGCGGTGGCGTCGCCGGTGGGCGCGCCGCGCGGTCGTCGCAAGGGCACCGTGGCCAGCTGGAAGACCGGGCAGGCGCACGGGTTCATCACGGACACGCGCGGCGGGTCGTGGTTCGTCTCGCGCGACGAGCTGCCGTCGGGACTGACGTTGCTGCTCGCGGGCACACCCGTGTCGTTCACCGGGTCGCCCGCACCGATGCCCGGCCGCAAGTACCCGAGGGCGCAGGCCGTCCGGCCCGAATGACATTTGTCATCCGGACCTCGTGACTGGGCTTCACTACTGACGAGCGCTCGTTCCGGCCAGGCTTCCGGGCATGGAAACGGTGCTGGAGGTGCGAGGGGCACGGCACAACTACGGTGCCACGCAGGCGTTGGACGGCGTTGATCTCGACGTCGCCGCGGGGGAGTGCGTGGCGCTGCTCGGGCCGAACGGCGCGGGCAAGACGACGCTGGTGAACCAGGTGATCGGCCTGCTCCCGGCAGGAGAGGGCCAGGTGCGCGTGTGCGGCGGGGACCCGCGCGTCGCGGCGACCCGCCGGCGGCTCGGGGTGGTGCAGCAGGCGCTCGGCTTCCCGAACACGTTGAAGGTGTCCGAGCTGGTCACCGGGGCCGCGGTGCGCGCGAGCAAGCCCCGCGCGGCGGCCGGGCCGGTGATGGCGGAGCTCGACCTGACGGAGCTGGCGGGACGGCGCGCGTCGAAGCTCTCGGGTGGTCAGAAGCAACGGCTGCAGCTCGCGATGGCGCTGGTCGGCGACCCGCGGCTGCTGGTGCTGGACGAACCGACCGCGGGCCTGGACGTGCCGGCCCGCCGGCGGTTTTGGCAGATCCTCGCGGAGCGGCGCGAGCGCGGCACCGGCGTGCTGCTGACCACCCACATCATCGAGGAGTCGTCGGCCGTCGCCGATCGCGTCGTCGTGCTCGACCGCGGCCGCGTGCTCGCCGGGGGCACGCCGGACGAACTCGTGGCGCGGCTGCCCGACCGCACGGTGATCGCCCGGACGGGGTTGGGCTTGGAGCGCCTCCAAGCGCTGCCGGGCGTCGTGTCGCTGCGCACCGACGGGGAGCACGTCCGCCTGGGCACGCGCGCCCCGGAGGCGTTGCTGCGGGTGCTGCTCGCGGAGGACCCCGGCCTCACCGGCCTGCGGGTCGAGGGCGCCGGGCTGGAGGAAGCGGTGGCGGGTCTGATCGAGAGGGGTGCGGCATGAGTGCGAAGGTCTTCGGTGTCGAGGTCGCGGACGAGCTGAGGGGTATCGTCCGCGAACCGGCCGCGTTGTTCTTCTCGATCGTCATGCCGGTGGCGTTCTTCGCGCTCTTCGTGTCGCTGTTCGGGAAGTTCAGCGACGGCGGCCTGTCCGCGGGCACGACGATGATCGCCACGTTCGGCGCGTTCGGTGTCATCTCCGTCGTGCTGATGAACCCCGGCCTCGGGGTGGCGTCCGATCGCGAACGCGGGTGGCTGCGCTCCAAGCAGGTGTCCGCGGTGCCGATCGGCGTGACGCTGGCCGCGAAAGTGGTCGCGGCACTGCCTTACGCGGCCGGGGTGCTGATCGCGATGACGGTGACGGCGGCGCTGACCGGTGCGTTGAACGCGCCCCTGCCCGCGTTGCTGCGGGTGCTGGTCGTGCTGGTGGTGGGCGCGCTGCCGTTCGCGCTGCTGAGCCTCGCGGTCGGGTTCCAGGTCGGGGCGGGGGCGGGCGCGGCGCTGCTCAACGCGGTCCTCATCCCGACCTCCGTCGTGTCGGGACTGTGGATGCCGCTCGACATCATGCCCGCGTTCTTCCGCGACGTGGCGGTGTTCCTGCCCAACTACCACCTGTCCGAACTGGCCCGCGCGCAGCTCGCCGGTGGTCCGGTGCTCGTCCACGTGCTCGTGCTGCTGGGCTTCGCGATCGTGGCCGCGCTGCTCGCGGCCGTGTCGTATCGTCGTGCGCGGTCATGAAGAGAAATGTTGGAGTCTCCCGCTGGTTCCACCTGATCTATCTCGGGAACCTGTTGTGGGCGCCGGTGTTCGACCCGGCCGCCGACTGGGTGGACTGGGCGCTCGTCGCCGTCGTGGTGGTGGCCTTCGTCCCGATGTACGTGCTGTCGTGGCGCCGTCCTGAGCACGTCCGCCGCTGGAGCCTGGTGCCGACGGTCGTGCTCGGCGCGCTCGCGACCCCGTTCAACGCCGGCGCCGCCGTGCTCTTCGTCTACGCGGCGGTGTTCGCGGGCCTGTCGGAGTCGCGGCGGGTGGCGATGAGGTGGTTCGTCGGCCTGTCCGCGCTGATCTGCGTGTTCGGCGTGGTGTCGGTGGTCGAGATGCCGTACCGGGTGTGGGCGCTGCTGCCGTCGCTGGTCTTCCTGTGGGTGGTCGGCCTGGTGCAGGTCGAGTGGGCCGAGCGCGAACGCGAGGGTTCCGAGCTGCGCATCCGCACCGCGCGGGTCGAGCACCTCGCCACCCTCGCCGAACGGGAGCGCATCGCCCGCGACCTGCACGACCTGCTCGGCCACACGCTGACCGCGATCATCGTGCGCGCCCAGCTGGTCGCCGCGGATCCCGCACGGGCGCAGGCGGAGGCGGCGGAGATCGAACGCACGGCCCGTGCGGCGCTGGGGGAGATCCGCGACGCCGTCACCGGGTGGCGCACCGCGTCCCTCGAGACCGAGCTGGAGGCGGCACGCGGCGCGCTGGCGAGCCTGGGCGTGGAGGTGGTCGTGCGACGGGACCCGGACCTGGTGATCGTCGGCTCCACCGAGCACGAACTGGCGCTGGCGCTGCGGGAGGCCGTGACGAACGTGGCCCGGCACGCCCGCGCTCGCACCTGTCACATCGGCGTCGAGGCGCGTGACGGCGAACTGCGGCTGGTGATCGCCGACGACGGCGTCGGCGGGCACGCGCGGGAGGGCAACGGTCTGACGGGCATGCGGGAACGGATCGCCGCACTGGGCGGCGTGGTCGCGCGCACGGTCACCGCGGGCACCACCGTGACGATCGCCGTGCCGCTGGAGGTGGCGACGTGATCAGGGTCGTGCTGGCGGAGGACCAGGCGATGGTGCGCGGCGCGTTCGCCCAGCTGCTCGACCTGCAGCCGGACGTGACGGTGGTCGCGACCGCGGGTGACGGCGACGAAGCCCTTGCGGCCGTGGCGGAACACCGGCCGGACGTGCTGCTGACCGACATCGAGATGCCCGGCCGCACGGGGTTGGACGTGGCGCAGGAGCTGCGCGGGGAGCGGACCCGCGTCCTGATCATCACGACGTTCGCCCGCAGCGGGTACCTGCGGCGCGCGATGGACGCCGGCGTCGCGGGGTACGTGCTGAAGGACGCGCCGATCGCGGAGCTCGTGTCGGCACTGCGCCGCGTGCACGCCGGTGAGCGCGTGGTGGCGCCGGAGCTCGCGATGGCCGCTTGGGACAGCGCGGACCCGTTGACGCCGCGGGAACGCGAGCTGTTGCAGGAGGTCCTGACCGGGGCCAGCAACGCGGACATCGCCGTGCGGCTGAACCTGGCCGAGGGGACGGTGCGGAACTACCTGTCGACGGCGATGGCGAAGCTGGGGGCGCGCAACCGGTCGGAGGCGGCGAGGACCGCGAAGGAACGCGGCTGGCTCTAACCCTTGCGCCGCACCATCTCGTTGATCCAGATCGGTGCGAACGGCGAGGTGCAGTTCGGTGGCGTCGGGTAGTCCTTGAGGACCTCCAGGCGTTCGCCGATCTCCAGCGCACGGGCCCGCAGCGCCGGGTGCTCGATCCCGATCTGCGCCAGGCAGTGGTTCTGCGCCCACTGCAGGCGTGGCGGGGCGTCCTTCATGTCCTTCTCGATGACGTCGAGCAGGCCGTCGAGGTCGAGGCCCTCCGGCTTCTTCGCCACGCGGTCGACGGTGAGGGCCCAGCCGGCGCTCGCGACCACCGGGTCCGGGTCGTCGAACCACAGCACGCGCAGGGCCTCGGCGTGCGGGCTCTTCTTGACCACGTAGTTGACGAGCCAGTCGTGCACCTTGGGGCGCACGGCCTCGCGCAGCATGGCGTCCAGCTCGTTCTGGGAGAACGCCTTGGGGCGGCAGACCAGCAGCGCCAGCAGCCTGGCCGCGGTGTCGCCGGTCGCCCACAGTTCGAGCGCCAGGTCCTGCTGGGTCTTGAGGCGCTTCGCGATCGCGCGGAGCTTGCCGAGGTTCACGCCGTGGTCGTCGCCGTGCTTCTCGTTGACCGCACGTGCTTTCGGGTCCTCCAGGGCCGCCAGCTCGGCCATCAGGCCCGTCACCGTCTCCGCCACCGCTCGACCTCCCGTTCGCCACCGGTGCCCGACAGCCTACGAGCTCGGAACGCGGGTCGTGCCCCGAGACACGACCCGCGAGCAGAGGGGTGGTCAGCCGATGGTGAACTCCTGGGCGCGGTGGGTGATGCAGGTGTTCTGGTGCAGCTTCGACTTGTTGTCGAAGTTCCTGCCGTCGATCTCGAGGCAGAGGCCGCTGTGACGGGCCCGGAACTTCGTCGTGCCGGTCGCGGTCGTCTCGACGAGGAACTGCTGGTTCCACTTGGTGGCGCTGCAGGTGTACTGGATGGCGTCCGCGGTCGGGTCCTGGCTCGAGTCCCAGATGTCGACGCACTTGCCGCTGTGCGCGACCTTGAGCCGCACGGCGCCGCTGCCGTCGCCGACCTGCTCGAGCGTCCACTGCTGGTGCGACTTCGACGCGTCGCAGGTGTACTGGACGATCGCGGTCTTGTTGTCGCGGCTGCCGTCGGCGACGTCGAGGCACTTGGCGCTGTGGGAGTTGCGCAGCAGGTCGTAGGTGACGGCGGCGGACGAGGTCCCCGCGCCCGCGAGCGCCGTCGCGGCGGCGGCCAGCGCGATCGCTGCGCTGATGCGGCGAAGAGAAGTCATGGTGTCCTCCGAAGCTCTGATCGGGTCCCTGCGACCGATCTGTCGTGGCGGAGCTTTCCCACCCGGTGTTCGGCGGGGATTCGGTGATCGTGTGATCGGCAGGTCAGGGGCGGTGGAGTTCGGACTGCTCGGCGACGTCGAGGTCCGCGTGGACGGCCGGGTCGTGGACGTCGGTCACGCCCGGCAGCGGTGCGTGCTCGCGGTGCTGCTGGTGGAGGTGAACCGGCTGGTGCCGGTCGACGTGCTCGTCGACCGGGTGTGGGGCGAGCACGTGCCGCACCGGGCGCGCAACGCGGTCGCCGGGTACGTGTCGCGGCTGCGGCAGGTGCTGCCGGGGGTGCGGATCACCGGGCGGCAGGGCGGGTACGTGCTGACCGCCGACCCGATGTCCGTTGACCTGCACCGGTTCCACGCGTTGCTGGAACGGACGCCGGACGAGTCCGTGCTCGGCGAGGCGCTGCGGCTGTGGCGGGGCGAACCGTTCTCCACTGTGGACACACCGTGGTTCTCGGCGCTGCGGACGGCGTTGGAGGCGCGGCGGTTCGCGGCCGTGCTCGACCGCAACGACCTGCTGCTCGCGCGAGGACGGCACGCGGGGCTGCCGGCCGAGCTGGAGGCGATGGCGGACGCGTTCCCGCTGGACGAACGGCTGGCCGGGCAGCTGGTGCTGGCGCTGTACCGGTGCGGCCGGCAGGCCGACGCGCTGGTGCGCTACGACCAGGTCCGCGTGCGGCTGGCCGACGAGCTCGGCACCGATCCGGGGCCCGAGCTCCGCCTGCTGCACCAGAGGATCCTCACCGCGGACCTGGAACCACCCGGCCGGGTGGACACCCTGTGGAGCTCGGTCGAGCGCCTGCGCCGGGACCTCGACGACCTGACCCGGCGGCTCCACCGGCTGACCGGCTGACCTCAGTCGCTCAGCGCCGCGACCACCGGGCACTGCTCCCGCACGCCGTTCTCGGCGACGTCGAGCAACGCGAGGCGCACCCGCTCCAGGTCGCGCATCCGCTGTTCGATCTCGGCGACCTTGCCGGTGACGACGTCGCCCACGTCGGGCTTGGCGGACGCGCTGAGGAGCTGCTCGACCTCGGTCAGCGTGAAGCCGAGCCGGGCGGCGCGGCGGATGAACCTCAACCGCCGCAACGCCTCCTGGTCGTAGTGGCGGTAGCCGCCGTGGGTGCGGGCGGTGGGCACGACGAGGCCGCGGCGCTCGTAGAACCGCACGGTGCTGATGCCCACCCCGGCGGCGCGGGCCAGTTCGGATATGCGCACCACCGGAAACTACCTCCGCAGCAACGCGCGGAGCTGGGCCGCTCCCCAGAACAGCTCCAGCACGAGGAACCCGGCCAGCGCGGGCGTGTGGCCCTGCAGCAGCGCCCACGTGAACCAGACGCTGAACAGCGCGCGGCCGGCCGTGTCCGCGGCGATCAGCAACGGCTGGGGGCGCAGCCAGCGGACGATCGACCACATCACCACGACCGTGCCGAACAGCGTGGCGAACAACAGCGTCTCGGACGTGTGGGGTGTGCCGAGCAGGTCGAGTGCGAGTGCGGCGGTCCAGGGCGTGACGAACGAGATGCTCGCCACGAAGTCGTACAGGGCTCCGGCTCGGCCCCAGCGGGCCACGGGATCTTGCGTCATGCCGGTCACGATGCGCCCTGCACCGTGGTGCAGGGTCAAGCTACTTTGGCGGTGAGTTCGCTTATCCGGGGGAGACGAGTGACCGGTCAGATCGTCCGCCACGCCGCCCAGGTCGAAGCCGTGCGCGTCCGGTTCGCGGCCGTGCACGAGGCCAGCGCGGTCGTCGTGGGCGACGAGACCCTCTACGGGCGGCTGTGCCGGTGGATCATCGGCACCGTCCTGGAGAAGCACGCCCGGCAGGACGAGCTGGTCTCCTACGTCGAGGAGAACCTGCGGCTGATCGTCGCCGGCCTGCACGACCTCTACGGGGTGCGGCGGCCGCAACCGGATCCCGTGCGCGAGGCCGCCGTGCCGTCGCTGGTGGCACCGGTCGAGGACTCGGCGCGGGCGGCGATGGAGCGGATCGGGCCGTTGCGGGAGGTGCTGGACGACCTCACCGGGCTGCCCGACGTCATCGCCGCGCACGCCACGACCTGGTACAACATCGCGGCCGAGCAGCGGGCCATGGCGGAGGAGCTCGAGGCGTTCCTGGAGCACGACGTCCCTGCGTGGACCGGCGCCGAGGAGCACGTGCGGCTGATGGGCCACAACGTCGAGGCGATCCGGGGGCTCGCGTCGGTGTCGGCGGCGTTCGGGGAGATCACCGAGAGCGTCGGGGTGCTGGTCGCGCAGACCCGGCGGCTCGTGCGGGAGCTGGTGGTCGGCCTGGCCGTGGCGCCGTCGGAGGCGACGCTGTGGCGGCTGGCGTGCCGGATCGCGGTGTACGGGGTGGCCTTGGAGGCCACCCTCACGCACCTGGAGAACCGGCTCGACGGCTAGACGGCCCTGCGGGCCCGGCGGCGGGCGATCTGCGGCAGGAACCACATGTAGACGCCCGTTCCCATCAGGACGAACAGCGGCAGCAGCGGCACGTACGACACCCACACCGCCTCGGCGTTCACGGTGAGCGCGACCGCGGTGAACACCACGGTGGCCATGAAGACCATGCTCACGACGCGGTGGAACTGGCGGATTCCCTTGCTACCGGCCATTTCTCTGTCCTCCCTGGATGGTGGTGAGGACAACGGTAGGACCGGGTGCCCTGCACCGCTTCTCGATTCCTGATCGGCTGGTCCACGAGTACCCTCGGGCGCCATGCAGTCCCCGGTGCTGGTCGGTCGCGCGGAGGAGACCTCCGCACTGCGGGCGGCGGTCACGAGGGCCGAGCACGGTCGTGGCGGCGCGGTGTTCCTGGTGGGGGAACCCGGGATCGGCAAGTCGCGGCTGGCGTCCGAGGCCGCCGGGCACGCGTCGCACCGCGGGTTCCGGGTGCTCAAGGGGCGCGCTAGCCGCGCGGTGCCGCTCAGGGCGTTGTGCGAGGCGGTCCTGTCGGCGTTCCGCCGAGGCGGGGCACCGGGCGAGACGCAGCTCGGCGCGTACCTGCCCGTGCTGCTGCGGATGACGCCGGACGCGCCCGCGGGCGTGCCGGACCCGGCCGTCGTCAGGGCCGAGGCGGTGCTGCGGTTGCTCACGGCGGAGAAGACCGTTCTGCTGCTGGAGGATCTGCACGAGGCGGACGACGAGACGCTGGCCGTCGTCGACTACCTGCTCGACAACCTCGCGGACGCGCCGGTGCTGCTGCTCGCCACGACGCGGCCGCATCCCGAAGGCGCGCAACGACTCGCGGACGCGGCCACCGCGCGGCGCACCGCCACGACGCTGCGGCTCACCGGGCTGGGCGACGCCGAGGTCGCCGAGCTCGCCCGCCACTGCCGGGGCGAACCGGCGCCGGACGACGTGGTGCGGCAGCTGGTCGCGGTCTCCGACGGCGTGCCGTTCGTCGTGGAGGAGCTGCTCGACGGTGACCCGCTGGCCGTTCCCCCGACGGTCGCGGCGGCCACGCTCCAGCGGGTCGACGCGCTCGGGCCAGGGAGCAGGGCGGTGCTGGAGGCCGCCGCGCTCTTCGGCCGGACGTTCCCGCTCGACGTCGTCGCGGCCGTCGTGGAGAGCGCGGACGTGTCGGAGGCGGTGCTGGAGGCCGAACGCGCGCAGCTCCTGCACGGTCACCAGTTCCGGCACGCGCTGACCGCCGACGCGATCACGGGGCGGATGACGCCGACCGCGCGGGCGGCGCTCGCCCGCAGAGCCGCCGAGGCCGCGGAGGCGTTGCGGCCCGGCGAACCGGAGCTCGTCGCGGAGCTGTGGGAGGTGGGCGGTGAGACCGCGAAGGCCGTGCGGTGCCTGGTGCGGGCCGGACGGCACGCGGCGGCGCTCGGCCGGTTCGGCACCGCCGTCGAGCTGCTCGAACGCGGGCAGGCGCTGACGGAGGAACCGGACCTCACCGCGGACCTGCTCGACGCGCTCGCCGCCGTGCTGCCGCTGGCCGCGGTCGTGGTCCCCGCCGACAACGGGGCGAGGGCCTTCGCTCTCGGAGAACGGCTCCAGCAGGCCCTGACCGAGTCGCACGCCGAGCCGCGGCGACGCGGCGCCGTCCGGCTCGCGCAGGCCAGGGTCGCCGCCGTCGCCGGTCAGTGGGAACGAGGTCTCGACCTGCTGGAGAGCGCCAGGGAGACCTCGGCGGCCGTCGACGTCGTCAAGGCCGCGCTGCTGCTCGGCCTCAACCAGCTCGACCTGCTGCCCAAGGCCCGCGCCCTGGCCGAACGCGCCGCCGCCACGGGCACCCCGGAGATCGTCTGCGAAGCCCTCGAGGTGCTCACCCGGTGCACGCGGGGGCAGGACCTGGCCGAGGCGCGCCAGCACGTCCAGCGCTGGCTCCGGACGGCCGAACAGCACGGGCTCGCGGCGTGGCGGCTGCGGGCGTTGCTGGAGCTGGGCATCACCGACAAGTACCTGACGACCGGCGTCGGCACCCTGCTCGCCGCCCGGCAGGCCGCGCTCGACACCGGCGCGATCGTCATCCTGATCGCCGCCGACCTGCACCTGGGCGCCACCTACCTGGTCCGGGGTGAGTACGAGAAGTCCGCGTGGCACGGCGCGAGCGCGGGGGAGGCGGCCGGGAAGCTGGGGCTGCACGCCCTCGGGGGTCTCGCCGTCGCGATCGAGGCGGGCATCGCGGCCATGCACGGCGACAGGAGGGCGACCGACCGGGCGCTGGCACGGCTGCGCGACCACGGGGAGTCCGAGGAGATCTGGTCGTACAGCTCGGCGGTCTGCGCGCTGATGGAGGAGCGGTACGACCGGGCGCTGGCCGAGTTCGACGAGGTGGAGAAGGCCGTCACGGAACCGCGCATCCTCCGCGGCACCTTCTACCAGGGACCGCGGCTGCTGGTCCGGGTCGCGCTCGGCCTCGCCGGCAGGTCCGAGTTCGACCGGCTGGCCGAGTCGCACCTCTCGCAGGTCCAGCTGCACCGCACGTACTTCGCGTGGAGCCGCGCGATCCTGCTGGGCCGCGAGGGCCGCACGACCGAGGCGAACGCCGCCGCGGCCGAGGCCCTCGACCTGAGCAAGGGCCTCGGCCTGCCCCGGTACCTGGGCCTGCGGCTGGCCGGTCCGCGGGCGCTGGCGGACGGCTGGGGCGAGCCGCTGGAGTGGCTGCGCGAGGCCGAGGAGTACTTCCACCAGCTCGGCGTGCCCGCCGTCGCCGCCGCGTGCCGGGCGGTGCTGCGCGAGGCGGGCGCACCGAAGCAACGCCGCCGCCGCGACCACGAGACCGTGCCCGCCGCGCTGCGCAAAGCGGGCGTCACCGTCCGCGAGTACGAGGTGCTGTGCCTCGTCGTCGAACGGTTCGGCAACGCCGAGATCGCCGAGCGGCTCTTCCTGTCCCCGCGGACGGTCGAACGCCACGTCGCGAGCCTCAAAGCCCGCACCGGCCGCCGGACCCGCGCCGACCTGATCAGCCACGCCCGCCCGTTAATTGGGGGCTCCACCCCCATGTGAAGGTCCTGAGCAGCGGGAAGACTCCCCGATCAGCCGGCGGCGCCGAACTCGGAGGGGTGTTCGGCGCCGCCGAGACCCATGCTTGAAAATCTTCTGGCGCGAGATGTCGATTCCCGCCATCTCCCGTTCGACGCATTGATGACAGCAAGCGCGAACACCAAGGAGAACCAGATGCGCACCCTCATCGCCACCGCCTTCGTCTCCCTCGACGGCGTCGTCGAGGCACCCGGTGGCGAGCCCGGCCACCGCAGCTCCGGCTGGACCTTCAAGGACATCGAGTTCGACGAGGCCGCCTACGAGATCAAGGGCCGTGAGCAGGAGGAGGCCACGGCGATGATGATGGGCCGGGTCAGCTACGAGGCGTTCTCCCCGGTGTGGCCGACGCTCGACTACTTCCCGCAGTACAACGTGATGCCGAAGTTCGTCGTCTCCAGCACGCTCAAGGACGACCAGCTGGTCGACAACTGGGGCGACATCACGATCCTGCGGTCGCTCGACGACGTGGCCGCGCTGAAGGAGACCGAGGGCGGCCCGATCTCCATCCACGGCAGCGCGACGCTCAACCGCAACCTCTCGGACGCGGGTCTGATCGACCGCTACCACCTGCTGGTGTTCCCGGTGCTGCTCGGCGCGGGCAAGCGGCTGTTCAGCGAGACCGACAAGGACAAGCAGCTGCTGAAGGTCGTCGAGAGCGAGTCGTACTCGAACGGCATCCAGAAGCTGGTCTACGACGTCGTGCGCTGAACGGCGGCCACCGCCTCGCCGAACGAACCGGCGAGGCAGGTGGGTTCCGCGCTGAGCAGCTGGTCGACGCCGTGCACCCCGTAGGTGACAGCGACGGACGACATCCCGGCGCCGTGCGCCATGTCGATGTCGTACGTCGTGTCGCCGACCATCACGGCGTTGCGCGGCGCCACCCCGAGCCGGTCCAGCACGAGCAGACCGGCACCGGGGTCGGGCTTCGGGTGCGCGACCTCGTCCGCCCCGACGACGACGGAGAACTCGTCGCGCAGGCCGGCCGCCGTGAGCAGCTCCTCGGCGGGCGCGATGAACCTGTTCGTCGCCACGGCGAGCAGGAAGCCGTTGTCCCGCAACGACCTCAGCCCGTCGTACACACCGGGGAACACGAGCTGGGCCGCCACCGGCAGCACGATCTTGCGGAACGTCGGCCGGTAGAGGTCGACGCACCGGGACACCACCGGCTCGTCCTCGGGCACGCCGAGGACCTTCGCGAACGCGGCCGGCAGGCCGAGGCCGATCGTGCCGCGGATCGTCGGGGAGTCCGCGGTGGGCAGGTCGAGCTGGGCGAACACGGCGGCGAACGTCGTGACGATCCCGCGCGGGGTGTCGACGAGCGTGCCGTCGAGGTCGAAGATCGCGCACCGTCTCATCCGGAGAACTCCTTCGCGTGGGCGGCGGCCAGCTCTCCCGCGACCTCGGCGACGGTGACCAGCACCGCGGCGGCCTCCTTGGAGAACGTGGAGGTGTCCTCGGTGCCGTCGGCCGCGTCCGAGGCCTTGGTCGGGGTGGTGACGACGAACGAGCCGGGGTTGCCGAGGGCCCAGTGCGCCTCGATCGCCCTGACCAGCACCGGGAGGTCGTCGACGCGGTGCGGGCTGCGCAGTCCGCTGGAGACGCGGAGGTGGCCGGGGAAGTCGTCGGACCGGTAGGCCACGACCGGGACGCCGTGCGACTCCAGGAACTCCAGCGCGGCACGGGGATCGGTCTCCGCGCCCGCGCAGACCACCACGACCCCGGACCGCGTGAGGTGCACGAGGTCCGCGCCGATCGCGGCCGAGGACACGAACTTCAGCCCCGCGAGCGCGGCCACTACCACCGACGACGAGACGGTCGTCGCGGCCGGCGTCCCGTGGGCCAGCACGACCGGGAGGTCCCGGCCGTCGACGACCGGAACCGCTCGCGCGGAGGCGAACCTGTCGAGGTCGACGTCCGAGAGGCCGACGAGGATCCGTCCCTTGTCGACACCGATCGTGGCCGGCACCGACCCGCTCGCCCGGATCGCGTCCTCGGCCCGGCGCGCGGTCTCGGCACCGTCCGGGCCGCGGGTGATCACGCCCGACGGGAGCGCCACGACGGGCTGGCCCGCCGTGACCGCCTCGGCCACTTCCTCGCAGTACACCAGCGGAATGCGCATCGGCACCTCAGTAGGTCGGGGTCTTGCGCAGGAGTTCCTTGCGTTCCACGATCTCCGGCGCGTAGACCTGGTCCTGCCACGCCTGCGGGTCGACGGGTTCCAGCGCGATGGACACGACGCCCTCGTCACAGCCGAACGCGCGCGTCACCGCCCCGGTGATCGCCGCGACCAGCTCGGACGCCTGCTCTTCGTTGAGCGGGGCAGGGAAGTGCTTGATGTTCACGTGCGGCATGCCGGACTCCTCACGACTGGCCTCCCGTGATGGCGAGGGTGACGGCTTTGGTGACGGCCGCGATCAGTTCGGCCATCTGGTCGGCGGACAGCACCACCGGCACGCGGTCGACCTCCTGGCGCACCGCGGCACGGCGCCGCATCGACGTGAGCAGCTCGTCGACGTCGGGCTCGCGCAGCAGGCTGTAGTGGTCGGCCTCGAGCTCGACGACCACCGGGCCGTCGGCGGAGAAGCCCTCGCTGCCCTCGATGAACGAGTAGTCGTCGCCCCGCGCCTTGAAGATCGTGAGCGGCGCGGAGATCGTGCGCTCGGCCAGCTCGCTGAACGTGTACTTGAAGGAGAACGTCTCGGTGACGATCTTCGTGATGCGGCGGACCAGCTCGCGGTCGAGGTCGGGGAACTCGCTGCTGATGAAGCCGGAGAACGTGTACTCGTCCTTCGAGACCTCCAGGCAGCGGGCGAGTCGCGGGTCGGTGATGCTGCCCGCGAAGACCGAGAACAGGATCGTCACGAACGCCCTGTTGCCGAAGGACGCCTCGTCGCTGTCGCGCTCCGACCGGACCTCCGGTGATCCCGGCGCGATCAGGTGGAGGGTCGTGACCTCCTCGCCCGCCTGCTCCAGCTGGTAGGCCGTCTCGAACGCGACCCGCGCGCCGAAGGAGTAGCCCCACAGCGTGTACGGGCCCTCCGGCTGGACCTTCTTGATCGCCTCGATGTCGTTGGCGGCCATCTCGCGGATCGTGCCGTACGGCGTCTCGCCCTCGTTGATGCCGTGCGCCTGCACGCCGTAGAACGGGCGCTCCGAACGGCTTGCGAGCGTGCGCAGGTTCATCGGGTAACCGCCGAGACCGGGCCAGCAGAACACCGGCGGCCCGTCCCCGCCCGCCTGCAACGGGACGAGGCGGGAGACCGGACCCTCGTGCAGGCCGTCGACCCGGCGCGACAGCTGCTCGATCGTCGGCGACTCGAACACGACCTGCAGCGGCAGGCTGCTGCCGAACTCCTTGTTGATGCGGTTGACCAGGCCGACCGCGATCAGCGAGTTGCCGCCGGTCTCGAAGAAGTCGTCGTGCGTCGAGACGGTCTCGCGCTTCATCAGCTTCTTCCACATCTCGCTGATGCGGCGCTCGGTGATGGTGCGCGGCGCGACGAACGGCCGGTCCTGGTCGTCGGCGTCGGTCTTGTCCGACGCCTCCAGGGCCTTGACGTCGATCTTGCCGTTCGCGGTGACCGGCAGCGCGTCGAGGACCACGACCTTGTTCGGGATCATGTAGTCCGGCAGGAAGTTGACCAGGTCGTCGCGGATCAGCTCGGCCGGCCCCTTCATGTGGACCACGTCCTCCTTCATGCCGGGGCTGCGGCGCTGGGCGTAGGACACCTTGCCGCCCAGGAAGAAGTACGACGGTCCGGGTTCCTCACCGATGTCGGTCAGGATGCCGTTGATGCGCCGGGCCGAGGGCAGGTCGTTGTCCGACTTCGAGCTGTAGCCCGACGACATGAAGCCGAGGTCGACGTCGTTGGCGGACAACCGGTGCATGGTCCGGCCAAGGTCGACGTAGCGCCGCCAGTCCTCCGCGGACCTGCTGATCGCGGTGACGCCGAAGCTCGCCCGCTCGTAGACAGCCTGGTTGATGGCGATGACGTGCTTGCGCAGCACCAGTTCGTCGGACACGCGCTCGAACTCGCCGTCCGAGTACCGGTACTGGCCGCCGGGCAGGTTCGCGACGCGGCCGGGGTGCGTCTGGACGTAGAGGTCGACGTCGTCCTCGTGGACACCGGTGTACGCGCACAGTTCGAACGTGCCGAGGTAGTAGTCCTCGTCGGAGACCTCCAGCAGTTCCTTGGTCTCCGGCGTGTGCGCGGCGGCCCGGACGTCGAGTCCGTAGCCCGGCAGGACCTCCTCGAAGAGCCCGACCATGTGGCCGGTCTCGATCTCGAGCACCTCGCGAATGTTGTTGAGGTACACCGACTCGATGGCGGCCTTGCGTCCGATGAAGTGGAACTTCGCCTGTGTCCCAGCGCTTTCGACTACCGGCGCGATCAGCACGAGCTGGTGGCGCAGCGGGTGGTAGTAGTACAGCCCGGCCGGCAGGTTCGCGACGTGGTGCAGCTCCAGGTAGAGCTGGGTCGCGTAGAGCGAACCCGGTGAGGCGTACCCGTACTTCGGCAGCAGGCGCTGGTCGCTGAAGTGCGCACCGAAGTAGCGCAGGATCTCGCCCAGCTCCAGGACGTTCACCTTCTCCGGCGACTTCGAACCGGCGCCGGAGGGCTTGCGCTCCAGCAACCGCCGCAGGTCGTCGTCGGTGACCTGACCGCCCTCGTAGAAGCGGTAGGACTTGCGCGAGAAGACCACTTTCCGTTGCAGGCAGGACGCTTCCTCGCCGGGCAGGTCGACCGTGTGCCGCCCGCCGAGGTCGTCGCGCACGCCGGGGTTCGACAGCTGCGCGCGAACCTGCAGGCGGCTGGCCTTCGACTGGTGGTGCGAGCCGGCGTTGCCCTGGTCCATCAGGGCGGCTTCCTTGGGGTTCAGCTCGACGCACGCGATGAGGTTCTGGAACCCGGTGCGCTGGTCCTCCTTCACGATCACGGCGGCGTTGCGCACCCAGTCGTGCGTCTCGATCGCCAGCCGGATCTCGTCCAGCTCGACGCGGTAGCCGCGCAGCTTGACCTGGCTGTCGGCGCGCCCGGCGAACTGCACGGTGCCGTCGAGGTTCTGCGTCACCAGGTCGCCGGTGCGGAACATGCCGTCCACGAAGCGTTCCCGCGTCAGCTCCGGCTGGTGCAGGTACCCGCGGGCGACCTGGACACCGCCGATGTAGAGCTCCCCGATCTCGCCGGGCGTGACCACCTCCCGGTTCTCGTCGAGCACCAGGTAGGTGGTGCCCGCGACGGGAAGGCCGATGGAGATGGACTTCGGGGCCTCGGCGAGCTCGTCGGGATCGACCACGTGCGACGACGAGTTGATCGTCGTCTCCGTCGGCCCGTAGACGTTGATGAGCGCGACACCGGGCATCTCCGCGACGAACGCCTGTGCCAGCGTGCGCGACAACGCCTCGCCGCCGCTGAAGACCTGCTCCAGCGACGTGACCGTGCCGAACTCCTCGGTGTCGATCAACGCCTGGAGCAGCGTCGGCACGCACTGCAACGTCGTCACGCCGTGCTCGCGCATCGTCTCGATCAGCATCTCCGGGTCGCGGTAGATGCCGGGACGGCCCATCACCACCGTGCTGCCGACCGCGGGCGCGAGGATCTCCCACTGCGCAGCGTCGAAGCTCATCGGCGTCTTCTGGACCACGCGCTTGGTGTCGTCGATGGCGTGGAAGTCGTGCAGCCACTGCATCTGGTTGACGATGCTGCGGTGCTCGATCATCACGCCCTTGGGGCGCCCGGTGCTGCCCGACGTGTAGATGATGTACGCCAGGCTGTCGTGCGTGGGGGAGAAGCCGTCGTCGAACGCCTCGTCGCAGTCGGCGAGCGTGACGACCCGCGTCGTGGCGGGCGCGAGCTCCGTCAGGCGCTGCTTGAGCGCGGGCTGCGTCACGACGACCTTCGTGCGCGAGTCCTCGATCATGTACCGCAGGCGTTCCTCGGGATATTCCGGGCTCAGCGGCAGGTACGCGCCACCACCGCAGAGGATCCCCCACGCGCCGACGACGAGGTCGAGCGACGGTTCGACGAAGATGCCGACGCAGTCGTCCTCGCTGATCCCGAGCCGGCGGAGGTGTGTCGCCAGCGCGGAACTCTGTTCGAAGAGTTCGCCGTAGGTGATGCTTTCCTCGCCGAAGACGACGGCTGTGCGATCGGGGTGTTCCTCCACCTGCTTGCGCAACAGGTCGGGAAGGCAGCCGCCGTCCACTTCAGCTTCGTGCGACATCTCAGAAATCCCCCAAGGTAGCAAACGGCACCAGCGGGTACGTGAGCTGACTACCTCGAGAAATCTACGAACGCCGGCTCGAAACCGGCTGGAGCGCCTTGTCTTGCGGCCGGGACGAGACCGGAGGCCGGTCGTGCCGGAACCCGAACGCGAACCGGTCGCGGATCGCGCGGTTCGCTCGACGCATCGACGAGGAGCTCTCCGGTTCGTTCTGGTATTGCCGTGACCGTCCGCGGGGAGTCCCGGACGTTCGTCTCCCGGGTGAGTTGCGATTCGTGTACGGCTTCGACCACGAGCAGTGGCTGTCGTCGATGGACGGCAGGTGGCCCGTCCGGCTCGACGGACCCGAGCGCATCGACGTCGTGAGCTTCGGATCCGACGGCGGTGGAACGCAGTTCGCGCTCGGTCTGCCGGATGGCGCGCCCGTGTACGCGCTCCCACCGTTCCTCACCGGACTGCACGATCTGCTCTCGTCCGCAACTTCTGCGGAGTAATCCCTGGTAGCGCGGTCTTTTCCGCGGTCAGTCCACAGGCGAACGGTTGCCGGACCGTCCACAATGGTGTTGGGTTGACGCCAACTTCGGCGGGCGGGGCCACCAGGTGGATGTGTTCGAGTACGTGGCCGATCGGTGGGATCGGCTGTCCTTGCAAGCGTTCTTGCACGTCAGTGCCGTTGTGCAGTGCACGGTTCTGGCGGCGTTGCTGGGAGTGCTGATCGGCGTCGCCGTCTACCGCAGTCCGGCCGGATCCGCGCTGGCCACGGCGTTGGCGAGCACGATCCTCACCATTCCTTCGTTCGCCTTGCTGGCGTTGCTGATCCCGGTGTTCGGCCTCGGCGCGGACACCACGGTGGTCGCTCTGGTGCTGTACGCGCTGCTGCCGATCGTGCGGAACACGATCGTCGGGCTGGCCGGTGTGGACCCGGCGGTGAGCGATGCCGCCAGAGGGATCGGGATGAGCAGACTCGGGGTGCTCACACGCGTCGAGTTGCGGTTGGCGTGGCCCGCGATCCTCGCGGGAATGCGAGTGGCGACGCAGATGCTGATGGGGATCGCGGTCATCGCGGCCTATGCGAAAGGGCCGGGGCTGGGGTCCGAGGTGTTCTCCGGCCTCGCGAACGCGGGCAGCGCCAACGCGATGAACCAGGCCCTCACCGGCACGATCGGCGTGGTGGTCCTCGCCCTGCTGCTCGACGGCGTCTACGTGCTGATCAACCGTTTCACCGTGTCGAGGGGCGTTCGTGGCTGAAAAAGGCATTGAGATCGAGCTCGAGCACGTCACCAAGCGGTACCCGGGCCAGAAGGCCGCCGCCGTCGACGACTTCTCGATGGTCGTGCCCGCCGGGCAGATCGTGGTGTTCGTCGGGCCGTCCGGCTGCGGCAAGACCACGACCATGCGGATGATCAACCGGTTGATCGAACCGACCTCGGGCACGATCACGATCGGCGGCGAGGACGCGCTGAAGATCGACCCGGACGACCTGCGGCGGCGCGTCGGTTACGCGATCCAGCAGGCGGGGTTGTTCCCGCACTTCACGGTGGCGCAGAACATCGGTGTCGTGCCGGGACTGCTCGGCTGGGACAAGAAGAGGACCGCCGGCCGCGTCGAGGAGATGATGGACCTCGTCGGGCTCGACCCCGGCGAGTTCGCCGACCGCTTCCCCCGCCAGCTCTCCGGAGGTCAGCAGCAACGGGTCGGCGTCGCGCGCGCGTTGGCCGCCGACCCGCCGGTGCTGCTGATGGACGAGCCGTTCGGCGCGGTCGACCCGATCACGCGCGGGCACCTGCAGGACGAGTTGCTGAGGCTGCAGAACGAGCTCCACAAGACGATCGTGTTCGTCACCCACGACTTCGACGAGGCCGTGAAGCTCGGGGACAAGATCGCGGTGCTCGGCGACCGCTCCACGATCCTGCAGTACGACACCCCGGACGCGATCCTCGCCAACCCCGCGGACGACACGGTCGCCGGGTTCGTCGGCGCCGGGGCGTCACTGAAGGCGTTGACGCTCACCAGGGTGCGCGACGTCGAGCTGGGCCAGGCGGTGACGGCCCGCGCCGACGCCGACCCGTCCACTGTGGACCTCGGTGCCGAGAAGTGGTTGCTGGTGCTCGACCAGCGCAACAGGCCCGTGCGCTGGGTGACTCAGAACGAGCTGAGGAGGGCTTCCTCGCTCGCTTCGATCGGACGCCCGGTGCAGGACTCCGTGACGCTGCAGTCGACCCTGCGGGACGCGCTGGAGGCGATGGTCACCGAGGGCGGTCGCGCCGTCGTCACGGGCGGCCGCGGCGAGTACGTGGGCACCCTCGACCTCTCGACCGTGACCGACGTCGTGCAGCAGCTGCGGGCGAACTCGTGACGGCCGAGCGGATCCGGTTCTGGGCGCAGCCCGTCGCGGTGCTGCTGATCGTCGGCGGGGTGCTGGCGTGGGTGTTCGGCGGTGAGCTCTCGGCGACCGAGAAGAGCACGCTGAACGCGGCGTCGTTGCTCACGGCGTTGAAGGACCACCTGCTGATGACGGTCGTGGTGACCGCGATCGTCGTGGTGGTGGCGGTGCCCGCGGGCGTCGTCGCGACCAGGACGTGGGCGCGCTTCCTCGCGCCGGTGCTGCTGGCGGTCGCGAACGTTGGCCAGGCCGCGCCCGCACTCGGCGTGCTGGTGCTGTGGTTCCTCGTCACCGGTGCGTCCGGCGGACTGTGGGTCGCCGCGCTGCCGCTCGCGTTCTACTCGCTGCTCCCCGTGCTGCGCAACACGATCGTCGGCATCCAGCAGGTGGATCCGTCCCTTGTGGACGCCGGGCGCGGCATCGGCATGTCGGCGTCGAGCGTGCTGTGGCGCGTCGAGCTCCCCTTGGCCGTCCCGCTGATCCTCGCCGGCCTGCGCACGTCGCTGGTGCTCGCGGTGGGCACGGCGACGTTCGGCCTGTTCGTCAACGCCGGCGGGTTCGGACTGCTGATCGACACGGGCTACAAGCTCAACCTGATGAAGGTCCTGGTGACCGGTTCGGTGCTGGCGGCGGGGCTCGCGCTGCTCGTCGACTGGGCGGGCGCCGTGATGGAGCAGCGGTTCGGACCCAAGGGGGTCAGGTGAGGAAGCTCGCGCTCGTCCTCGTGCTGTGCCTGGCCGGTTGCGGCCTGGACGTCAACAGCGCGTTGCCGTACAAGGTCCTGCCGGGCTCGATCAAGCCGGACCCGTCGCTGCAGGGCGTCGAGATCACCGTGGGGTCCAAGGACTTCACCGAGAACATCCTGCTCGGCTACCTCGCCGAGATGGCGCTGTCCGCGGCCGGCGCGGACGTGATCGACCTGACGGACCTGAAGGGCTCGCAGACCGCGCGCCAGGCGTTGCTCAACGGCGAGATCGACGTCGTCTGGGAGTACACCGGCACCGGCTGGATCAACTACCAGGGCAACGAGCTGCCGGTCCCCGGCGGCGAACAGGCGCAGTACGACGCCACGAAGAAGGCCGACCTGGAGGAGTTCGGCGTCGAGTGGCTCGCCTACTCGCCCTTGAACGACCAGTACGCGTTCGCCGTCACGGAGGCCTACGGCGAGCAGCACGGGCTGCGCACGACCTCGGACCTGGCGGCGTTCCTGGCGCAGAACCCCGGCGAGGCGGTGTTCTGCCTGGAGACCGAGTTCACCAGCCGACAGGACGGTTTCCCGGCGGCGCAACGGACCTACGGCTTCCCGGCGACCGAGGTGAAGAACTTCGGCATCGGCACGATCTACTCGGCCGTGGCGAGCGGCACGTGCCCGATCGGCGAGGTCTTCACGACCGACGGCCGCATCGCCGCGCAGGAGCTCCGCGTGCTGGAGGACGACAAGAAGGCCTTCCCGCAGTACAACGTCGCTCCGACCGTCCGGGCGGAGTTCCTGGCCCGGTACCCGCAGATCCGCGGCCCGCTGGAGGAGGTCGGCGCCGCGCTGACCAACGAGCAGATGATCGAACTGTGCCGTCAGGTCGACGTGGAGGGCGAGGACGCGGGCGAGGTCGCGCGGGACTGGATGGTGTCGAAGGGGTTCATCACGACGGACTGAGGGCGGCGCTCACCGCATCGCCCGGCCGACCGGCGGCAGCACCGACACCATCGAGGCGGCCAGCCACAGCATCAGCGCGACGCCCGGCACGATGATCAGCGTGCCGGCGCCGTTGACCGTGAGCCGGACGACGGCGAACACGTAGTACGCGACCACGAGGAACCCGAGCCCGGCGAGCACCCAGCGGGCGAAGGCGAGACGCGCGAACACCAGTGCGGCGAGCAGCAGCACCACCCCGCCCGCGACGTAGGTGGCGACGATCGCCGGGTCACCGTTGGCGATGACACCGCGCCCGAAGGCGAGGCCCAGCAACGCGACTGCGGCCTCCGGGGTCTGCCGGACTCCCTTGCCGTCCGCCGAGTTCAGCCCGGCCAGCACGAAGCACAGCACGGCGACGGCGATCCACAGCCCGCCCGCGAGGTAGGCGGGCGCGGTGCTCGGCCGCAGCGGCTGGCCCCAGCCCGGCGCCGGACCGTACCCCGGCCCGTGTGCGCGCGGTTGTTGCACCTGCCAGCCCTGGTTCGGATGCACGGGCGTCACCCTACGAGCCCGCCAGTCCGTGCCGCAGCGAATTCGCCGGTCCCGGTGGGCGATCGGCCCGCGTCAGGAGTCGGCCGAGCCCTTGCGGTCGGTGTGGCCCAGCGAACGCTCCGGCGCCACCCGGTCGCGCACGAGCTGCTTGAGCACGGCGAGGTCCGGGAAGCCCTCCTGCTCCTTGCGCGACCAGAGGGTCTCGCCGTCGAGCCGCACGTCGAACACGCCACCGGTGCCGGGGATCAGCGCGACCTCGCCCAGCTCCGCGGTGAACGTGGTCAGCAGCTCCTGGGCCGTCCACCCGGCACGCAGCAGCCAGCGGCACTGGGTGCAGTACTCGATCTCCAGACGCGGTGTTCTCACGCCTTGGTAGTAACAGAGCGGGAGGCGTCGGTACCCCAGTTGGCCAGCAGCTGCAGGCCCTCGGCGGAAGGGGAGCCGGGCTCGGCGTGGTAGGTGTTGAGGAACATGCCGGGCTCGGCCGGCATCGCCAGCGCCTCGTAGGACAGCGTCAGCTCGCCCACGAGCGGGTGGCGCACCACCTTCGTGCCGAAGCTCTTGTCCTTGACCTCGTGCGCGGCCCAGAGCTGCCGGAACAGGTCGCTCTTCAGCGACAGCTCGCCGACCAGCGCGGCCATCTCGGGGTCGTCGATGCAGCAGGCGGCGTCGGAGCGCAGGAACGCGACGATGTCGGCGGCCTTGGCCTCCCAGTTGACGAAGAGCTCCTGGTAGCGGGGCCGCAGGAAGATCAGGCGCGCCCAGTTGCGGTCGCGCGGCTCGAGCTCGCCCCAGTCGCCGAACAACGCCTCGGCCATGGGGTTCCACGCGAGGATGTCCGTGCGCCGCCCGCTGATGTACGCGGGCACGCCGATGCTGTCGAGCAGGTGCCGCAACGCGGGTCGGATCATCGTGCGCGTGGCGGCCTTCTTCTTCGGGCGCTTGCTGCGGGTCAGGTTGCCCAGGTAGTCGCGCTCGGCGTCGGTGAGCCGCAACGCGCGGGCGATCGAGTCCAGGACCTCGGTCGAGACGTTGCGCCCGTTGCCCTGCTCCAGGCGCGTGTAGTAGGCGACGGAGACACCCGCGAGCTGCGCCAGTTCCTCCCGGCGCAGGCCCGGTACGCGGCGGGCCCGGCCGTACTGCGGCAGCCCGACGTCGTCCGGCGACAGCCGTGCGCGGCGGCTGCGCAGGAAGTCGCTCAGCTCGGTGCGCGGATCGACGGTCATGGGGCCGAGTATCCCCGCGTCCCAGGCGGCGTGCCTGATATTGCTGGTGGTAGGCACAGCGCGCATACGAAAACCAGGTGCCTGGGTAAGCCTCGCGAACGGGAGCAGTGTCGTCACCGACACGACGAAACGAGGAGAACAGCCTGATGAGCACCGTCGCTGCCTACGCCGCTGCCGCACCGAAGGCACCGCTGGAGCGCACCACCATCGAGCGTCGCGCGGTCGGCGCGCACGACGTCCTGATCGACATCAAGTTCGCCGGCATCTGCCACTCCGACATCCACCAGGTCAACGAGGGCTGGGGCGAGGCCATCTTCCCGATGGTGCCCGGCCACGAGATCGCGGGCGTGGTCGTCGAGGTCGGCTCCGAGGTCACCCGCCACGCCGTCGGCGACCACGTCGGCGTCGGCTGCATGGTCGACTCGTGCCGCGAGTGCGACTTCTGCCGGCGTGGGCTGGAGCAGTACTGCGCCAACGGCAACACCATGACCTACAACGGCGTCGACCGCCGCGGCGACGTCACGTACGGCGGCTACTCGCAGCAGATCGTCGTCGACGAGAACTACGTCGTGCGCATCCCGGACTCGCTCCCGCTGGACGTGGCCGCGCCGCTGCTGTGCGCCGGCATCACGCTGTACTCGCCGCTCAAGCACTGGGGCGTCGGACCGGGCAAGAAGGTCGCCATCGTGGGCCTGGGCGGCCTCGGCCACATGGGCGTGAAGATCGCCGCCGCGCTGGGCGCCGACGTGACCGTGCTGTCGCAGTCGCTGCGCAAGAAGGAGGACGGGCTCAAGCTCGGCGCCCAGGACTACCGCGCCACGAGCGACCCGGCCACGTTCACCGAGCTCGCCGGCAAGTTCGACGTGATCGTCTCCACGGTGTCCGCGCCGCTCGACTTCACCTCCTACGTCAGCCTCCTCAAGACCGACGGCGCCCTGGTGAACGTCGGCGCGCCAGAGGAGCCCGTCTCGGTCAACCTGTTCGCGCTGATCGGGGGCCGCAGGACGCTCGCGGGCTCGATGATCGGCGGGATCGCGGAGACCCAGGAGATGCTCGACTTCTGCGCCGAGCACGACCTGGGCGCGGAGATCGAGCTGATCAGCGCCGACCAGATCAACACCGCCTACGAGCGCGTGCAGTCGAGCGACGTGCGCTACCGGTTCGTGATCGACACCGCCACCATCTGAGGGGCGTGCCCGGTCAGGAGGGCGGGCACGGCCTTCCGGTCTCGTAGGCCGCCGTGGCGCTGACGATCACGTTGTCGAGCTGCAGGAGTGTCTCCTGCAGCTCCTCGATCTGCTTGACCACCGACGACCGGTGTCCCCGGAGCTTGTCGATGACGTGCGGCGCGCCCACGCCCGTAACCACGCACGGCAGCATCTCGAGGATCGACGCACTGGAGATCCCGGCCGCGTAGAGCTGCTGGATCAGCCGCACCCTGCCGATGGCGTGCTCCTCGTAGTGCCGCTGCCCGCTCTCGCTGCGTTGAGCTGCGAGAAGGCCCTGCTCCTCGTAGTAGCGCAACGCGCGCACGCTCACGCCTGTGCGTTCCGCGAGCTCACCGATGCGCATTGAGACCTCCGCCACAAAAGCTACCTCTGACGTTAGTGTCAGGTTTCTAGCCTAGCTCTCATGCTGCTCACGAGCTACCGACTCGGCAACCTGACCCTCCCGAACCGCGTCGTCATGGCGCCGATGACCCGCTCACGGGCCGTTGACGGCGTTCCGACCGCGGAGACGGCCACCTACTACGCC
This sequence comes from Lentzea sp. HUAS12, assembly GCF_024125735.1. Taxonomy (NCBI): domain Bacteria; kingdom Bacillati; phylum Actinomycetota; class Actinomycetes; order Pseudonocardiales; family Pseudonocardiaceae; genus Lentzea; species Lentzea sp. HUAS12. The sequence continues at coordinate 5,800,084 of NZ_CP099738.1, read as the reverse complement.
CAGCGCGCCACCGCCGGACTCATCGTCACCGAAGGCGTGCACCCGAGCGCGGTCGGCCAGGCCGGTCCGGCCATGCCCGGCCTGCACACCGACGAGCAGGTGACGGCGTGGCGCGTGGTCACCGACGCCGTGCACGCCAACGGCGGCCGCATCTTCGCCCAGCTCATGCACGGTGGGCGCATCGGGCACGTCGAGGTCGCGGGCCACCAGCCCGTCGGCCCGTCCGCGATCGCCGCCGACGCCCAGGTCTTCACGCCCACCGGGATGCGGCCGGCACCGGTGCCCCGCGCGCTGACGACGGCCGAGGTCGCCGACCAGGTCCAAGCGTTCGGCGACGCGGCACGACGGGCCGTCGACGCCGGGTTCGACGGGGTCGAGCTGCACGGCGCCAACGGGTACCTGATCCAGCAGTTCCTGTCCTCCAGCGCGAACGAGCGCACCGACGGCTACGGCGGCTCGACCGCCGGGCGCATCCGGTTCGCCGTCGAGGCGGTCGAGGCGGCGGTGGACGCCATCGGGGCGGACCGCGTCGGCATCCGGCTCTCGCCCGGCGGTCGGATCCAGGGCATCGTCGAGGACAACGTGCCGGTGCTCTACGGCGAGCTGCTGAAGGCGTTGCCGGACATCGCCTACATCCACGTCATGGCCACCGCGGACGACGAGGTGCTGATGGACCTGCGCAAGGCGTGGCCCACCGCGTTCCTGTTCAACCCCGGCGGCCAGATCGGCCCGGAGGAGGGCACCCTGGAGCAGGGGCGGCGCTGGCTCGCCAACGGCGCCGACCTGATCAGCTACGGCCGCGCCTACCTCGGCAACCCCGACCTCGTCGAACGGTTCCGGCTGGGCCTGCCGCTGCGCGTCACCGACCGCGAGACGTGGTTCGGAGCGCCCAACGGGTACGTCGACTACCCCAGCTATCAGCACTGAAGCGCGCGCACCAGGTGGTCGACGAGCCGTTCGAGGTAACCGGGTTCCACAGGGGCGCGCCGGACGGACAGCCGCCAGTAGACCGGTGCCGCGACCAGGTCCAGCGCGATCTCGACGTCGAGGTCGGGCGGCAGCTCACCGCGTGCCACCGCGCGCTGGAGGGTCACGGCACCGAGCGCGCGCCGGGGTTCGCCGATCGTCGCCGCGATCGCCTCGGACAACGCCGGGTTGCGGACGGCCTCGGCGGTGAGGTCGGGGAGGATCGTGGCGAACCGGGGATGCGTCAGCCAGTCGTGCACGGCCGTGACCGTGGCCAGCAGGTCGCCGCGCAGTGACCCGGTGTCCGGGACCTCGGCCAGCGGCACGGAGAACTCCGAGAGCGCCGCGACGACCATGTCCTGCTTCGACGGCCACCGCCGGTACAGCGCGCTCTTGCCGACCTCCGCGCGCTTGGCGACGGCCTCCATCGACAGCCGGCCGTAGCCGTTCAGGGCGAGCTCGTCGAACACGGCGTCGGTGATCGCCTGCGTCACCTGGGGCTGCAGCACGGCGGCGCCGGTCGGGGTGCGCTTGGTCATGGCACACATCATAGGACTGGACGAGACGGTCCCGTCCCGTTTAAGTTGGATGGGACGGGACCGTCTCGTCCATTTCTTTCGGAGGCTGTCGTGGACCTCATCCCGAGGGCGCTGCAACTGCTGCTGGACAAGGACATGCTCGGGTTCGCGGGCCTGTGGGCGCCCGACGGCGTGATGGAGTTCCCCTTCGCCCCACCCGGCTGGCCCGCCAGGCTGGAGGGCCGTGCCGCGATCGAGGACTACCTGCGCGACTACCCGAAGACGCTCGACATCCAGGGCTTTCCGAAGCAAGTCGTGCACGTGACGACCGATCCGGACGTCGTCGTCGCCGAGTTCGACGCGGAAGGAGTCGTGGTCGCGTCCGGCAAGCCGTACCGGGCGTCGTACATCGCCGTCGTCACGACCCGCGACGGCGAGATCGCGCACTACCGCGACTACTGGAACCCGTTGCTGGCACAGGAGCTCGCGTGACCACGTTGATCATCGGCGGTACCGGCACGACCGGCAGCCGGCTCGCGTCGCTGCTGCCCGGCGCCCGTGTCGCCACCCGGAAACCGGATCGCGCCGACCAGGTCCGCTTCGACTGGGACGCGCCCGGGACGTTTGACGGCGCCCTGGAAGGGATAGATCGTCTCTACCTGATCCCCCCGGTCGGTGTCGTCGATCCCGCGCCGGTGGTCGAGTCGCTGCTCGCGCGGGCGCGGCTCGTGCGGCGAGTGGTGTTGCTCAGCTCGTCCGCGGTGCCGGAGAGCGCCACGGGGATGGGCGCTCTCCCAGCACTCGTGCGCGCGATGCCGGAGTGGGCGGTGCTGCGGCCGTCGTGGTTCATGCAGAACTTCACCGGCGACCACCTCGTGGCGGCCGGGGTCCGCGCCGGCGAGGTCGTGACGGCCACCGGGGACGGCAGGGTCGGGTTCGTCGACGCCGCCGACATCGCCGCCGTGGCCGCCCGCGCGTTGACAGATCCGTTGCCGCACAACACCGAACACCTCATCACCGGCCCGGAGGCGCTCAGCTACGCGGACGCCGCCGCGATCATCACCGATGTCACCGGCAGGACCGTCCGGCACCGTTCGGTCGGCACCGCGGAGTTGGCGGAGCGCATCGCCGCCGTGCTGCCGCGCGAGTTCGCCGAGGTGCTGGCACGTCTGGACGAGGACATCCGCGGGGGAGCGGAGGACCGCGTCACCACGACCGTCCAGGACGTGACGGGCAGGCCGGCCCGGTCGTTCCGCGACTTCGTCAGCGCAACGCTGCGCACGGAACGATGAAGAACCAGTCCTGCGGCTCGTGCTCGAGCCGTGCGTTCTCCTTGCCTGCCGCGCACTCGGCACGGGCGTTGGCCACGCTCTCGTCCCACGGGACGCCGCCCAGCACCGTGCCGGGCTCGCGCAGGTGGGCGAAAACGCTGACGACCACGAGGATTCCGACGAGGTAGCGGCTCCCGGCGACCACCGCGCGCTCCCAGGTCCGCGCCGGCACCGCGTCGAGGCCGGCGAGGACCGCGGTGAACAGGAACAGGCACGGCGCGATGCTGTAGCGCTGCGCGGCCATCACGACGCCCGGCGCCTGCACCTGCAGGACCTGCGCCCAGTTCAGCACCAGGCACGCGACGACCAGGACCACGCTGAAGGCCGTCGCGACCAGCACCAGCGCCCGGCCGTGCCGATCGCCGAACCGCAGGCCCGCCGCGATCGGCACGGCGGCGACCAGCACCGCCGCGAGGATCACGAGGTTGCCGTTCGCCGGGTAGAACTCGCTGACCCGCTCGGAGCCGGTGAACGCGACCACGGGCACCCGCAGCAGGCTCGCGAGCAGCACCTGCACCGGGTCCACCTCGTCGTGGGAGTACGGCGTCCTGGACGTGAACGCCATCGTCAGGCCCTGCACGGCCAGCGCGGCGAGGAACGCGATCGGCACCTCCCGGCGCGGCTGGAGGAGCCGCACGAGCGCGATCGGTGCCAGCAGGAAGATCAGCGGGCTGGTCAGGGCGGAGAGGGCCACGAACACCGCGACCGGCACACGCGGGGCGTTGCGCCACAACAACGCCCAGAAGGTGCCGTAGAGCAGGAACCAGTGCAGGTTCGTCACGTTGCTCAACGTTTCGGAGTTGCCCGCGGGCAGCACGACGACGAGCGCGGCCAGCGCGAACCGCACGGGCGCCGACCGCAGGTACGCCTTCGAACCCGCGAACGTGATCAACGCGACGAGAGCGCGCAGCACCGCCGAGCAGACCGCGAACCCCGCCGCCGTCTGCTCGACCGGCAGCAGCGCGACGAGTTCGGCGACCAGGCGCGGCACTGCGTGCAGGTAGCCGCCGTACGGGTCGGCCAGGTTCGCCAGGGCGGGTGAGCTCAGGGCGTCGAGCAGGAACCGGGCGCCGTCCTCGGCCCACAGGTGGTCGAGCCTGGCCCAGCCGGCCGGGATCAGCAGCAGGAACGCCACGGAGGCCACGAACGCGGCACCGTGGCCGAGCCACGCCAGTTCGTGCCGCGGCTCGTCCGGCAGGGGCAGGACGCCGTCCGCCAGATCCGCGCGCCGCAATGTCGTTGATGTCATCTTTCGGTCCCCATGTCCGATTCGACGTGGGGGAGAACCTAGCCGGTCAGCGCCGGACGAGATCCGGCAGGCGTTCGTACTCCGCCCACTTCTCGGCGGACACCTGCGTGATCGTCGACGAGTTCAGCGTCGCGACCTCGGGGGAACCGACCACCCACAGCCTGCCGTCGAGCAGGAGCCCGACCTGGCCGTCCGGGCGGCTCACCGCGGGAGCGCCTGCCGGGACGGTGAACGCGAGCTCGAGGCCGTCGACGCCCTGCGGCCGTGAACCGAGCACACCGCGCGAGAACCTCTCGGCCACCGATCGGCGCTCGAAGCGCATCACGCTGCCGCCCACGACGACGTCGAGCGTGCGTTCCGGGGACGGCACCGCGAACCCGTTGAGCGCCTTCGCCTCACTCGTGGTGGCGCACCCCTTGAGACCGACCGCGTCGATGCCGAAGTGGGCGATGTTCGTCGGTCCCGCCGGACCCTCGACGGTGCCGCGCAGCACGTCGATCGCCACGCGCCCGCACGGGTCCCGGGGGTCGACCACCGCGTGCCCCTGCGGGGTGCGCAGCAGGCCGGGACCTTCCTTCCAGGGGCCGGGGATCACCACGGACTCGAACGGGTGGCGGGTGAAGTCCCTGTTCCAGAAGGTGATCGTGGTGCCGGCGTCGGTCTCGTGGGCGATGGCGAACGAGCCCGCCGCCTCGATCCACATCCAGTCCGCGCTGAACGCCTCGACGACCGACCGCGTGCGCGGGCTGTTGTTCGACGTCACCGGCTTGAAGCCCTGCGTGCCGAGCGCCTCGACGCCCTTGGTGAACGTCGGGTCCTGCGACCGCAGCACGTACTGGCCGGCGCCGTTCTGGTGCGAGGCGAGACCGGTGGTGTCGGTGAACATCAGGTACACCCAGCCGTCGAGGTAGACGGCCGACTGCTGGCCCGCGCCATAGGTGTTCTCGCGGATGTTGTCACCGGCGGGACCCAGCAGCGCCTGGCCGCCGTTCTCCCGCGTCCAGCTGACGCCGTCCTTGCTGGAGGCGACGCCGACCGAGCTGCCGTTCGCGTGGTTGTCCCGCGCCGCGCCCGTGTAATACATGAAGTACGTGTCGCCGATCTTGATCAGCGACGGGTCGCACGTGTGCATCGCGTCGAAGCTGCCGCCGCTGCCGGAGAACACCGGGACCGCCGTCGAGAACGGTCCGCCGACGGCAGGGCCCTCGCTGTAGAGGATGTCGTCGCCGCCGGGAGGGGCCGCGCTGAGCTGGCTGCACCACCACGCGCGCACGCGGTCGCCGTCGACCATCACGGCGGGCGCGTAGTTGTACGGCGCGTCACCGGCGCCGGCGATCACCGTTCCGCCGCTCTGCCTGCCGTTCTCCACGCCGAGGGTGATCTTGTTCCGGGGCGGTGCCGCCGGAGGCGCCTTCTTCGTCGACGTGGGCTTCTGCGACTCGACCGCCACACCGATCGGGTCGCCGACCGCCGCGTTGGTGCACGCCGTGACCGCACTGAGAAGCGTGAGCGCAGCGAGCAACGCGACAGGTGGGCGACTCAGGGGCACGCGCCCATCATAGAGATCAGGTCACCCGGACGGGTGAAGTCCGCCGTTATGGCCCCGTACGATCGCCGTGAGCAGGACGAACGTGCGCAACACGAAAGCACCCCAGGCCGGGGGACCGGCCTGGGGTGCCTGGAGAACGCGCTGAGGTCAGAGACCCGCGTGCACGTCGTACCGGTCCGCGTTCATCACCTTGTTCCACGCGGACACGAAGTCCGTGACGAACTTGGAGGAGGCGTCGTCACTCGCGTAGACCTCGGCGACGGCGCGCAGCTCGGAGTTCGAGCCGAACACCAGGTCGTTGCGGGTGGCGGTCCAGCGGACGGCACCGGTGGCGCGGTCGCGGCCCTCGAAGTTCTCCTGGTCCTCGGTGACCGACTTCCACTCCGTCTCCATGTCGAGGAGGTTGACGAAGAAGTCGTTGGTCAGCGTCTCCGGCTTGGCCGTGAGGACACCCGCCTGCGAACCGCCGTGGTTGGCGCCCAGCACGCGCAGGCCGCCGACGAGCACGGTCATCTCCGGGGCGGAGAGGCCGAGCAGGTTGGCCTTGTCGATCAGCAGGTACTCCGACGGCAGCGGGTTGGCCTTGCTGCCGAAGTTGCGGAAGCCGTCGACCTTGGGCTCCAGGACGGCGAACGACTCGGCGTCCGTCTGCTCCTGGGTCGCGTCGGTGCGGCCCGCGAGGAACGGCACCTCGACGTCGTGGCCCGCGGCCTTGGCGGCCTGCTCGATCGCCGCGGCGCCGCCGAGGACGATCACGTCGGCCAGCGAGACCTTCTTGCCGCCGGTCGCGGAGCTGTTGAACGCCTCCTGCACGCCTTCCAGGGTGCGCAGCACCTGGGCGAGCTGGTCGGGCTCGTTGACCTCCCAGCCGCGCTGCGGCTCGAGGCGGATGCGGGCACCGTTGGCGCCACCGCGCTTGTCGCTCTGGCGGAACGACGAGGCCGAGGCCCACGCGGTCTTCACGAGCTGCGAGATCGAGAGGCCGGACTCGAGGATCTTGGCCTTGAGCGACGCGACGTCGGCGTCGTCGATCAGCTCGAAGTCGCGCACCGGCAGGCGGTCCTGCCAGATGAGCTCCTCCTGCGGCACCTGCGGGCCGAGGTAGCGCTGGATCGGGCCCATGTCGCGGTGGGTCAGCTTGAACCACGCACGGGAGAAGGCCTCCGCGAACGCCTCGTGGTCCTCGGCGAACCTGCGCGAGATCGGCTCGTAGATCGGGTCGACGCGCAGCGCGAGGTCCGAGGTGAGCATCATCGGCTGGCGGTTGAGGGTGCCGTCCTCGGGGTCCGGGACGGTGTTGGCGCCCGCGTCGCCCTTCGGCTTCCACTGGTGCGCGCCCGCCGGGGACTTGGTGAGCTCCCACTCGAACTCGAACAGGTTCTTGAAGAACAGGTTCGTCCACTTGGTGGGCTGCTGCGTCCAGGTCACCTCCAGGCCGGAGGTGATGGCGTCGCGGCCCTTGCCGGTGCCGTGCGTGCTGACCCAGCCGAAGCCCTGCGCGTCCATCAGCGAGCCCTCGGGCTCGGAGCCCACGAGCGACGGGTCGCCGGCGCCGTGCGCCTTGCCGAAGGTGTGGCCACCGGCGATGAGGGCGACGGTCTCCTCGTCGTTCATGCCCATGCGGCCGAACGTCTCGCGGATGTCGCGGGCGGAGGCCAGCGGGTCCGGGTTGCTGTTCGGGCCCTCGGGGTTGACGTAGATCAGACCCATCTGGACGGCCGCGAGCGGCGTCTCGAGTTCGCGCTCACCGCTGTAGCGGGAGTCGCCACCGAGCCACTCGGTCTCCGGGCCCCAGTAGACGTCCTCGTCCGGCTCCCACACGTCCGCGCGGCCACCGGCGAAGCCGAAGGTCTTGAAGCCCATGGTCTCCAGCGCGCGGTTGCCCGTGAAGATCATGAGGTCGGCCCAGGAGACCTTGGCGCCCCACTTCTTCTTGACGGGCCACAGGAGGCGGCGGGCCTTGTCCAGGTTGCCGTTGTCCGGCCAGCTGTTGAGCGGCGCGAAGCGCTGCATGCCCGCGCCGGCGCCACCACGGCCGTCGTGGGTGCGGTAGGTGCCCGCGCTGTGCCACGCCATGCGGATCATGAACGGGCCGTAGTGCCCGAAGTCCGCGGGCCACCAGTCCTTCGACTCGGTGAGCACGGCGTCGACGTCGCGCGCCAGCTCGTCGAGGTCGACGGTCAGGAACTCCTTGCCGTAGTCGAAGTCACCGCCCATGGGGTTCGCCTGGACGGGGTGCTTGCGGAGGATCCGGAGGTTGAGCTGGTTCGGCCACCAGTCTCGGTTGCTGCCGCCCTCGCTGGGGTGGCTGCGCCGGCTGTGAGCCACCGGGCACTCACCCTTCGACTCGCTCACCTTGGCGTCAGTGCTGTCGGACACGGGAATCCTTCCGGGTGTTCAGGAACTTTTCGCGGCGGTCGTGCACTCGGGGCAGGAGCCCCAGTAGATGACCTCGGCCTCGTCGATGACGAACCCGTGGTCGTCGGATGCGTCCAGGCAGGGCGCGTGGCCGACCGCGCAGTCGACGTCGGCGATGGCACCGCAGGATCTGCACACGACGTGGTGGTGGTTGTCCCCGACGCGCGCCTCGTAGCGGGCGACCGAGCCCTGGGGCTCGATCTTGCGCAGCAGGCCGGCTCCGGTCAGTGCGCGGAGCACGTCGTACACGGCCTGGTGGGAGACCGCGCCGAGGTTCTGACGCACGACACCGATGATCGAGTCCGTGTCGGCGTGCGGGTGGGAGTGCACCGCGGACAGCACGGCCATCCGCGGAGCCGTCACCCGGAGCGACGCTCCACGCAACATGCGCTCGAAATCGGAAGTCGTGGGCACGGACGCCACCCTGCCGTCTTTTCTGGATTGAGTCAAGTTAACGAATGATGCAAGTCACCCGATCCGGTCACCGCCGCACGGCGGACACGGCCTCGGCCAGCCGCCGGACACCCTCGGCGAGCACGTGCTCGGGGGCACCGCCATAGGTCAAACGGAGAAAGCTGCCCGGTGGTTCAGCGGCGAACCACGGCCGCCCGGGGAACACCACGACGTCCCGCGCCGCGGCCGCCGTCGTCAGCTCCAGGTCGTCCACGCCCTCCGGCAACGCCGCCCACAGGTGCAGGCCGCCGGACGACCTGGCGATCTCGAACTCGGGCAGGTGCTCGCCGATCGCCCGCGCCAGCGCGTCGCGCCGGGACCGCAGCGCCTGCTGGAGCGTGCGGAGGTGCCGTCGCCAGGCCGGGGACGTCACGAAGTCGATCGCCGCGTCCTGCAACGGCCCCGCGACGTACAGGTCCTGCCGGGACCGCGTGTTCTTGAGTCGGGTGCCCGCCGGTCCGCGCGCCCCGATCGCGGCGACGCGCAGTCCGGGCGCGGCGACCTTGGTGAGCGAGCGGACGTGGACGACGTGTCCGTCGGTGTCCTGCGAGACCAGCGTCGGCGGCGCGGTGCCGTCGATGGTGAAGCCGCGCGCCCAGTCGTCCTCGACCAGGAACGCGCCCACGCGGCGGACGATCCGCATCACCTCGGCGCGGCGCTCGTCGGACAGCACGGCGCCGTGCGGGTTCGCGTGCAACGGCTGGCAGTAGAAGACCTTCGCGCCGGTCCGTTCGAACGCGGCCTGCAACAGGTCGGGCCGCACGCCGTCCTGGTCCGCGGGCACGGGCACGACCTTGAGTCCCGCGTCCCGTGCCGCGGCGATCGCGCCGAGGTAGGTGGGCGACTCGACGAGCACGGCGTCACCCCGGTCGCCGAGCCCGCGGAACACCGTCGCGAGCGCCTCCTGGGCGCCCGCGCACACCGTGATGTCCCCGGCCCTGAGCTCACCGCCGGCCTCCTTCGCGAACCACGCGCGCAACTCCTCCCTGCCCTCGACCGGCACGCGCCCCCAGCTCGCGGGCCGGCGCGCGGCACGGGCGAGCGCCGCGCCGAGCGCGTCGGTGGGTTGCAGCTCGGGGTCGAGGTAGCCGCTGGTCAGCGGGATGGCCTCGGGCTTCGGCACCGCGACGAGGTTCGCCACGAGGTCCTCACCCGGCCGGCCCTCGCCGAGCGCGACGGCCTGCCACGAGAGGTCGTGGCCCGGGGTGGACGTGCGCGGGGCGACGAAACTGCCCCGGCCGGGCCGCACCTCGACGAGTCCTTCGGCGGCCACCCGCTGGATGGCCTGCTGGACCGTCGCGGGCGAGGCCCGGTGCCGCGCCATCAGGTCGCGCACCGAGGGCATCCGCTCGCCGGCGCGACCGGCACGTGCCGCGGCTCTCAACTCCTCGATAACGCGAGTGGCTGCGTTATCCTCATTCATGAGAGCCAAGAGTAACGTTATCGTGCCAGCGGGGGTAACACTCGGCGCGCTCGGCGTCCTGGGTTTCAGCTTCTCCCTGCCCGCGACCCGGCTGGCGGTGGCAGGTCTGGACCCGTGGTTCGTCGCGTTCGGCCGCGCACTGGTGGCCGGCGTCCTGGCCATCGCCTATCTCGCGTTATCGCGCGCACCCCGCCCAACGGTGACACAGCTCCGCCGCCTGGTCGTCGTCGCGATCGGCATCGTGATCGGCTTCCCGCTCTTCACGTCCCTGGCTCTCACCACCCAGACCTCGGCCCACGGCGCCGTCGTGATCGCCGTCCTCCCCATGTCCACGGCGATCTGGGCGGTCCTGCGCGCCTCGGAACGCCCGCCCCTCGCGTTCTGGCTCTCGAGCGGCGCGGGCCTGCTCGCCGTCCTGGCGTTCGTGGCCACCGGCGGCGGCCTCTCCGGCTCGCTGAGCCTCGCCGACCTCTACCTGTTCGTCGCCGTTGTGCTGTGCGGCCTGGGATACGCCGAAGGAGGCGCGCTGTCCCGCGAACTGGGCGGTGCCAGGACCGTCTGCTGGGCCCTGGTCGTCTCCCTGCCCGTGACGATCCCGATCTCCTTGTGCACAGCGGACTTCTCCCGCGCCGACGGCGTCGTGTGGCTCAGTTTCGCCTACGTGGCCCTGATCTCGATGTTCCTGGGCTTCTTCGCCTGGTACGCGGGCCTGGCCGCGGGCGGTGTCGCCAAGATCGGTCAGATCCAGCTGGCGCAACCCGTCCTCACGCTGCTGTGGTCCGCGGTGGTGCTGGGGGAACCGGTCGGCTGGCCTGCCGTGGTCACCGCGGCGGTCGTGCTCGTCTGCGTGGTGCTGACCCAGCGCAGCCGCGTGCCGAGCGGCCCGGAATTGTCAGACCCCCCTGCCATGCTCGAACCATGTCCGTCGAAGTCGCGAGCAAGCGACGCAAGGTGAACCGCCCGGACGCCGTGGTCGTCGACGTGACCTCGCGCGGTCCTGAGCCGTGGGTGCGCTTCAGCCCGTTCTTCCCGCACGGCGGCATACCGGTGCCGTTGTCGCCGGGCGTGACGAGCGAGTCGGTCGAAGGTCTGTGGCAGGCGCTGAAGGTCTTCGAGGGTGAGGACGTCGACCCGGCGAAGCTCGCGGTCACGTCGATGAAGGGCCTCAAGCGCACGGTGCGTCGCCTCGGTCCGGTGCGCGGGCATCGGGCGGGCCTGGCGGGGGAGCGCCTGCTCGACTACCGGACGGCGCGGCAGGAGATCTACTTGCCGGCTTACCGGTGGGTGCTGGAGCACCGTCTCCACCACGAAGTGGCGCAGCTCCAGGAGTTGGCCGCGTCGGCCGATGTCGTGCTGCTCGACTACACGACGAACGGGGACGTCGAGGACCTCGGCACGCCGTTGTCGCACGCCGCGCTGATCGTTGATCATCTCGGGCGGCTCGCCGCGCACGCGTCCTGAAAGCCGGATTTATACTTTCCGCTCTTCGGCTTTGGGGGTCGGTTGTGGCGACGACGAACAAGCAGCTCTTCAGGATCGTGGACGGGCTCGCCGAGGCGACGCGCTCGTCGGGGCAGCAGTACGACACGTTCCGCGTGCGCGGCAAGGTGTTCGGGTACTACTGGCCCCGCACGCAGACGGTCGGGTTGAAGCAGACGCTGTCCGAGCAGCTGGCGCTGGTGGCGGAGCGGCCCGACGTGTTCGAGGTGCAGTTCACGGCGGGTGGGTTCGGCTGGGTCGTGGCGTACCTCGAGGGCGTCGAGGCGGACGAGATGAAGGAGCTGGTCTTCGAGGCGTGGCGGTTGTCGGCTCCGGAGGAGCTGATCGCCCAGGTGCCGGACCTCGCGCGATGACGAGGGTCAAGTTCGAGCTGCCCGCGGACGACCTGGCGCGGGCGACGGCGTTCTACCGCGACGTGTTCGGGTGGTCGGCGCAGCGGTTGCCGTTCGACTACGTGCTCGTCGACTCCGGTGGGAAGCCGGTCGACGTCGCGGACGCGGACGGTGGGATCTCGCCGCGCGGCGAGTTCGTGCAGGGGCCGGTGCTGATGATCGACGTGCCGAGCATCGACGAGGTGTCGCGGAAGGTCGAGGCGGCCGGTGGTGAGCTCCTCAACGCCAAGGAACGTGTCGGCGACTTCGGGTTCTCGCGGTACGTGAAGGACAGCGAGGGCAGTGTGCTCTGCCTGTGGGAGTCGCTTCGGGGCTGACACTCAGCGGAACAGGATGCGCGTGATCTCCGTGTCCGTCTCACGACCCTCGTCGTAGGCGCCCTCGCCCCGGAGGTCGTTCATGATCGCGAGCGTGTACCGCTCGTCCTTCCCGACGAACCCGACGGAGTTCATGACCCAGCCGCCGTCCTCCTCCGACCAGCCGTTCTTCGCGCCGGAGTCGGGGCCCCAGACACCCCACTGCTGCACCGGGCCGACGTCGCGCATCTGCCCGACGATGTAGTCGCGGTCGGCGGCGGGCACGGCGTCGAGGACGTGGTTCATCAGCCGGTCGAGGTCGTTCGCCGTGCACTTCTCGAAGCCCCAGTAGGGGAACGTGGACGAATACCCCTTTTGCGGCACCAGGTCGGTCATCCCGTACTTGGCGAACGCCGCGTTGAACGTCGTGCCGTTGTACTTCTTCCACAGCGAGTCCGCCGCGTCGTCGTCGGACGTGTGCAGCATCGCGCTCATCAGCGTGCGGTCGCCGGCGCTCAGCGTGATCTTGCCGGCGCGGTGGCGTTCGAGCAGGTTGACGACCATGGCGAGCTTGATCGTCGAGGCCGTCCAGGTCAGGTCGCCCGCGTGCTCGTTGCGCCAGACCACGCCGGTCTTGCGGTCGCGCAGCACGAAACCGACGGATCCGGGCCTGGTCTCGGCGTAGTCCTCGGCGGCTCTGATGCGCTTCTGGAAGTCGCACTCGAACCCGCTGTCGGGCAGCGGGCAGACCTCGGGCGTCGCGACGAGGGGCGCCGCCGCCGGCGTGTGCGCGGCGGCGGGTGGTTCCGCCGTCACTGCGTGACCGCAGGCCGTGAGGGCGAGCGCGCACGCGACGAGCATCGGACGGAGCATGCGCGGCACGCTAACGGGTCCGATCGGACGTAGTCGACCGCCATCCGGCCGCCGCGGCCGTGCGGGCGTCGAGTCAAAGATGTTTGACACGGTGTCTGGTTCGCTTTACCTTGGTGATGTCAGGTTTCTTTGACATCAGGAGCGGGACCATGGCGTTCGAAGAGAAGCGGGCGTGGGCGTTGGCGGTCATCTCCGTGGTCGGATATGCCTTGTACGTCGTGCTTGTGGTGAATGGCGCGGCGGGCAGACCGCTGGTGAATGCGCCGTACGTCACACCGATGCTGTGGACGATCGGGCTCGGCGTCGTCGCCGGCATCGTGTCGGGCATCTGGTTCGGCATCGCCGCGCGCAACGACGGCCTGCAGGCCGACGAGCGCGACCGCGAGATCGGCCGGATCGCCGACAACATCGGCCAGTCGTTCGTCGTCATCGGCGGCGTGTCCGCGATGGCGCTGGCGATGGCCGAGGCCCCGCACTTCTGGATCGCGAACGTGCTCTACCTGTGCTTCGTGCTGTCCGCGGTGCTCGGCTCGCTGGCGAAGATCGCGCTCTACCAGCGGGGAATGCTGTGAAACCGACGAAGGTCACGAACTCCATCCGTGCGCTGCGGTTCGCGCACGGCGAGATGAAGCAGGCCGACCTCGCCGCGGCCGTCGGCGTGACGCGGCAGACGTTGATCGCCATCGAACAGGGGAAGTACTCGCCCTCGCTGGAGGTCGCTTTCAAGATCGCGCGGGCGTTCGGGGTGTCGCTCGACGAGGTGTTCCAGTACCCGGAGGAGGACTGATGAAGGCTGTCGTGCAACGAAGATACGGATCGGCGGTGTTCGGTGAGCTCGCTGTGCCTGTGCCTCGGGAGGGCGAGGTTCTGCTGGAGGTGCGGGCGGCGGGCGTCGACATGGGCGTCTGGCACCTGCTCGAGGGCAAGCCGTACGTGGTGCGGATCCTCGGGTTCGGGTTCCGCGGACCGAAGTCGCCGGTGCCGGGACGGGACGTCTCCGGCGTCGTGAAGGAGGTCGGGCCGGGCGTCACCGCGTTCGCGGTGGGCGACGAGGTGTTCGGCACGTGCGAGGGGTCGTTCGCCGAGTACGCCGTCGCGCCGGTCTCGCGGCTGGCGCGCAAACCGGAGGGGATCTCGTTCACCGAGGCGGCCGCGGTGCCGATCTCGGGAGGAACCGCGCTGGAAGGACTGCGCGGAGTCCGGCCGGGACACCGGGTCCTGGTGCTCGGCGCGGGCGGCGGTGTCGGCTCGTACGGCGTCCAGATCGCGAAAGCCCTGGGCGCGCACGTGACCGGCGTGTGCAGCACGACCAAGGTCGAGCTGGTGCGGTCATTGGGCGCCGACGAGGTCTTCGACCACACGGTCGCGGACTTCACCGGCACGTACGACCTGATCCTGTCGTGCGGCGGGGCCAGGCCGTTGTCCAGGCTGCGCCGGGCGACGGTCGCGGGTGGCCGGATCGTCCTGGTCGGTTCCGAGGACGGGGGAGCGGTCACGGGCGGGTTCGAGAAGTCACTGGCCTCGGTCCTGCAGAACCCGTTCATCAAGCAGAGGTTCGTCCCGCTGGTGGCGCGCGAACGCGCCGAGATCTTCGACGAGCTGCGCGTGCTGGTCGAGGCCGGCCTCGTGAAACCCGCCGTGGGCAAGGTCTTCCCGCTGTCCGAGGCACTGGACGCGGTCGACCACGTCTACTCGCGACGGTCGGCCGGCAAGACGGTCGTCGCGATCTGACCACCGATCACCACGGTCGTCACGTGGTGCAACGCCGTGATGTCCCGCATGGGATCTCCTTGCACGGCGATCACATCCGCGTCCCATCCCGGCTTCAGCGCGCCCTTGGTGACCCCGCAGGCCCTGGCCGCCCCACTGGTGGCGCTCGCCAGCACCACCGAGTTCGGCATCCCGGCCTCGACCATGTCGCCGAGGGCGTGGGCGGTGATCCCGTGGGCCTTGCCCGCGCCGATCCCGCCGTCGGTGCCGGAGACAGCGCGCACGCCGTGGTCGTACATGCGGCCGACCGCGTTGATCTTGGCCGCCAGGCTCATCCCCATGCGCTCGAACGCCTCCCTGATGTGCGGGGGCGGCGTCTCCGTGGAGCCGAGCGTGTGGCAGACGGCGATGTCGGCCTCGGCGAGCGCGTCCATCAGGTCGACGGGGACCACCATGGCCCCGCCGGACAGGCACGTGCAGTGCTCGATGCCGTCGACGCCCGCGGCCACGGACCGCTGCACGGCCGCGAGGCTGTGGGCGTGGGCGGTCACCGGGAGGCCGAGCGAGTGGGCCTCCTCGACCACCACGCGCAGTTCGTGCTCGGTGAACTGGCAGTCGTCGGCGATCGTGCCGGGGGTCGCGAACCCGCCGCTGGCCATGACCTTGACGACGTCGACCCGCCGCTCGGCCCGTTCCCGCACGGCCGAGCGGAGCGCCTCGTCGCCGGACGCCTCACCGCCCATCGACCAGCAGTGACCGCGCGGGCTCGTGATGGGCGGGCCGGAGGCGAGGACGCGCTGCCGGTGCCGGTCGCGCTGGTCCACCACGGCCCACGCGCGGTCGCCCAGGTCGCGGACGGTCGTGACACCGGCCCTCAGGTGCCGGTCGAGACCGTCCGCGACCACCATGTCCAAGTGTTCGGAGGTGAACTCGGGCAGGCGGTCCAGCGCACCGTTCTCGCTGTCCGCGCACAGGTGCACGTGGGTGTCGATCAGTCCGGGCAGGACGGTCGCGGTGCCGAGGTCGACGACCTCGGCACCCGCCACGTCGGGGTGGCCGCGCTCGACGGCCCTGATCTTCCCGTCCTCGGTGACGACCGTGACGGGACCCGCGATCGACCGCTCACCGTCGAACGCGCGCGCAGCCCGCAGCGCCAGCATCGCCACATCGTGCGCCCCACCTGCTGGGAAAGCAACGGTCAGCGGGCGTGCGGCAGCGTCGTGAACCCCTCCACCTGGGGCAGGTCGTGCCCGAGCCGGTCGCGCTTCGCGGTCAGGTACGCGATGTTGTGCTGGTTGGGCTTCATCAGCGACGGCACCCGCGCGGTGACCGGGATCCCGTGGGACTCCAGCGCCGCGATCTTGTCCGGGTTGTTCGACATCAGCCGCACGGACTGCACGCGCAGGTGCTTGAGCACGCGCGCCGCCGGGGTGTAGTCGCGCACGTCGACGGGGAGCCCGAGCGACGTGGCGGAGTCCAACGTGTCCAGTCCCTCGTCCTGCAGCACGTGCGTGCGGATCTTGTCCACCAGCCCGATTCCGCGGCCCTCGTGGCCGCGCAGGTAGACGAGGATGCCGCTGCCCTCGCGCACGATCGTGTTCAGCGCGGCGTCGAGCTGTTCCCCGCACTCGCAGCGCATGGCCCCGAAGATGTCGCCGGTCATGCACTCGGAGTGGATGCGCACCAGCACGTTCTCGCGCAGCTTCGTCTTGCCGTGCACGAGAGCCATGTGTTCGTGGCCGTCCGCGCGGAACGCGACTGCGCGGAAGGTGCCACGCCGTGTCACCAGATCGGACTCCGCCACGTCTTCGTCGTTGAAGGCCTGCTCGAACATCTCCGGTCCCCTTGTCGCCAGGCGCCTTCCGAACGTGCAGCTACGCTCGGATGGAGGTCGCACCGTAACCCAACCGCACAGCGGAGGTCATCCTGTTCAGCATCACCGTCCGCGATCACGTGATGATCGCCCACAGTTTCCGCGGCGAGGTCTTCGGTCCAGCGCAACGTCTGCATGGAGCAACGTTCCTGGTGGACGCAACGTTCAAACGGGCTGAGCTCGATTCGGACAACATCGTCGTCGACATCGGACTCGCGACCCAGGAGCTGAACGGCGTCCTGGCGGAGTTCAACTACCGCAACCTGGACGAAGAACCGCAGTTCGCGGGCATCAACACGTCCACGGAGTGGCTCGCGAAGCACATCGCCGACCAGCTCGCGGACAAGATCTCCGCGGGTGCCCTGGGTGAGGGCGCTCACGGGATCGATGCGATCGCCGTCACACTCCACGAGTCGCATGTGGCGTGGGCGAGCTACGAACGTGCACTTCGTCCTTCCGGCTGACGTCGGGGACACCGGCAGTCCCAGCGGCGGCAACGTCTACGACCTGCGTGTGAGCGCGGGCCTCGACCGTGTGCTCGTCGCTGGTGACTGGCCGCGTCCGAGCGACCCCACCGCGTTGGAGCAAGCGCTTGCGGACATCCCGCGCGGAGACGTCGTGCTCCTCGACGGTCTCGTGAGCTGCGGGCTACCCGAAGTCGTCGTTCCCCACACGCGCAGGCTGGAGATCGTCGTGCTCGTCCACCTGCCGCTGGCGGACGAGACGGGCCTCGACCCGGCGACCGCCGCGTTCTTGAACGAGAAGGAAGGCCAGGTCCTGCGGGCCGCGAGCGCCGTCGTCGCGACCAGCCCGACGGCCGCGCGGGACATCAGGACGCGGCACGGGCTCGACCACGTCCACGTGGTCGTCCCGGGCACCGATCCGGCGCCGCTCGCGCACGGCACGGACGGCGTGCACCACCTGCTCTGCGTCGCGTCCATCACACCCCGCAAAGGCCACGACCTGCTGGTCAGGGCGTTGCGGAGGATCGACCGCGACTGGCGGCTGACGTGCGTGGGCCCGCACCGGCCGTTCCTGCGCGAACTGCCGCACGACGACCGCGTCAGCTTCCCAGGCCCCCTCGCCGGCGAGGCCCTGACCAGCGCGTATGCGGGTGCGGACCTCTTCGTCCTGGCCTCCCGCGCCGAGACCTACGGCATGGTCGTCACCGAGGCCCTCGCGCACGGTCTGCCGGTCATCGCGAGTGCCGTCCCGGACGCGCTCGGCGACGGCGGACTGCTCCTTCCCGCCGGGGACGAAAATGCATTGGAAGCTGCACTGACGCGCTGGTTCCAAGATCAAGATTTCCGGTCGGAGCTCCGCGCGAAAGCACTCGCGCGACGGGCCGTTCTGTCCACTTGGGACGAATCCACAGAGGACCTGCGGAGGGTGCTGGCTACGCTCCGGCCATGACCTTCTCCCCGGAATGGCTGGCACTGCGGGAAAACGCCGACGCACGGGCGCGCTCGACCGAGCTCGTGGACACCCTCCGCGAAACTCTGGTGAACCGAACCCCCCTGACCATCCGTGACCTCGGGTGTGGAACGGGATCGATGGGACGATGGCTCGCCGGCAGGCTCGGCGGCGTGCAGCACTGGGTGCTGCACGACCGCGACCCCCGGCTGCTCGGGCTGGCGGAGGCCGGCATGAGCGCCTTCGAGAACGTCACCGTCGAGACGCGTGAGGGCGACCTCACGTCCCTCGAAGCCGCCGACCTCGCGGGCGCCGACCTCGTCACGTGCTCCGCGTTGCTCGACCTGCTCACCGCCGAAGAGATGAACGAACTGGCCATGGCCTGCGTAGAAGCTCATGTGCCCGCACTGTTCACGCTCTCGGTGGCAGGCCGGATCGAACTGGATCCGGCCGAGCCGCTCGACGCCGCCTTCCAGGACGCGTTCAACGCCCACCAGCGTCGCGTCGTGGACGGGCGCCGTCTCCTCGGGCCGGACGCCCCCGCCGCCGCCGAAGAGGCGTTCGCGGCGGCCGGCGCCTCGGTTCGAACGGCTCAGAGCCCCTGGCGCATGAACGGCGACGCCCTGCAGCAGGAATGGCTGAAGGGCTGGGTCGAGGCAGCGGTGGAGCAGGAACCCGCACTCGCCGCCGAGGCACCCGAGTACCTGCGTCGCAGGTCAACGGCCTCCGCGGTGGTCCACCACGTCGACCTGCTGGCACTACCGGGAGCTGTGTGAGATGAAGAAGTTCTGGCCGTGGCTCCGACTGCTGCTGGCGGTGGGCATCCTGGTGGCCCTGGGCGTGCGCCTGGGCACCGGTGCCTTCCTCGACGGACTGCGCGCGATCGACGCGTTCTCCGTGGCCGCCGCGCTGGCGATCGGGCTCGTGACGACGGTGCTCAGCGCGGGGCGCTGGGTCCTCGTCGCGCGCCGCCTCGGCCTGCCGCTGACGTTGAAGACCGCCGTCAGCGACTACTACCGCGCCCAGCTCGTCAACGCCGTGCTGCCCGCCGGCGTGCTCGGTGACGTGCACCGCGCGGTCAACCACGGCCGGGAGTCGGGCGACGTCGGACGGGGCGTGCGCGCCGTGTTCTTCGAGCGCACCGCCGGCCAGGTCGTGCTCATCGGGATCGGGCTCGCGGTGCTGCTCACGCACCCCGCGCCCGGCCTCGACCTCGCACCCGACGGCACCACCGTCGCGCTCGTCCTCGCCGGTCTGGCCGCTCTGGTGGCCGTCGGCTGGCACATCCGGCCGGTGCGCAGGGCGCTGGTCGACACCCTCGCGGACGGCATCAGGCTGCTGTCTTTCAGGACCTGGCCCGCGGTCCTCGGGCTGTCGGCCGCCGCGGTCGCGGGCTACGTCGCGCTGTTCCTGGTGGCCGCCCGCGCCGCCGGGTCGGACGCCACGACCACCCAGCTCGCGCCGGTCGTCGTGCTGGCGCTGTTGATCATGGCGATCCCGGTCAACATCGGTGGGTTCGGCCCGCGCGAGGCGTTCCTCGCGGTGGCGTTCGGTGCCGCCGGTCTGGGCGCCGCGCAGGGCTTCACCACGGGCATCGTCTACGGCGTGCTGGCGCTCGTCGCCGCCCTGCCCGGCGCGGTCGTGCTGTTCCTGTCACGCCGTCCGAGGACCGAACAGGTCGAGGTAGTGGCGGAACGAGTCGGCCAGACCCGCGAGCAGGAGCTCGCCCTTGCGCGCTGACGCGAGGGACGGACGCCCGACGACACCGGACCCGGTGTACGGCGCCAGACCCAGGGTGAGCATGTGCCGCCGGTCCTCCGCCAGGTGGTCAGAGGTTTCGTAGCCGGGACGGATCAGATCGGGGTGCGCGTGCAGCAGGATCGAGGTCTCCAGCTCGCCGGCGTGCATGTCGCTGTAGGCCGAGGTCTCGATCCCCGCCTTCTCCCGCGCGAACGCCCAGTCGTCCCGTCCGGGGAACAGGGCCAGCCCTTCACCCTCCTGCACGACGTTCGACAGCACGTAGTTGCCGCCGTGGCCGTTGACCAGCACGACGTGCGTGACACCGTTGCGCCGCAAGGACTCCGCGATGTCCTCGACCACTGAGATCAACGTGCGCGCGGAGATGCTGACGGTCCCCGGCCAGTCGGCGTGCTCCTGCGAGCACGAGAACTGGATCGGCGGCAGCAGTCGCACCTCGGGGTACCTCGCGGCGATCTCCGACGCGATGGTCCACGCGATCACCGAGTCCGTGGCGAGCGGCAGGTGCGGGCCGTGCTGCTCGGTGCTGCCGACCGGGAGCACGGCCACGCCCTTACCCCGGACGTCGACCGTGGTGTCACTCGGGAACATGGGCCTGACCGTAGTCAATCCGGTGGCACAGCGCAGGAATCGTGCCGTCGGCCAGTCGCGGCATGACGTCCGGGAGCTCCTCGAACGCGCTGTGGCCCGTGATCAGCGCGTCGAACCTGGCGTCGGCCAGCAGGTCCAGCGCGACGGCCATGCGTTCGGCGTAGGTGCGGTCCGGGCGGCCGACAGCGCCGACCTGGCTGCTGCGGATCGTGAGCCGGCGCGAGTGGAAGAACTCGCCGAGCGGAACCGAGATCTTCCTGTCGCCGTACCAGCTCAGTTCGATCACCCGGCCTTCCGGCGCGAGCAGGTTCAGCGCGGTGGTGAGGCCGGGTTCGGTCGCACTCGCGTGGAACACCAGGTCGCAGCCGTCGAGGGCGTCGTCCGGCAGGGCGAACCCGACCCCGAGCCTGCGGGCGATCTCCTCCCGTGCCGGATCCGCGTCCACGAGCTCCACCCGAGCGCCGGGGAACGTCGCCAGCACCGCGGCGATGCTCGACCCGACCATGCCGCCGCCGACCACCGCGATCCGGTCGCCGACCAGCGGACGCGCGTCCCACACGGCGTTGACCGCGGTCTCCACGGTGCCCGCGAGCACGGCGCGAGCAGCCGGCACCGCCTCCGGCACGGGCGTGACCGAGCTTTCCGGCACCACGTAACGGGTCTGATGTGGATAGAGGCAGAACACCGCGCGCCCGCGCAGGTGTGCGGGCCCGTGTTCGACGACGCCCACGTTGAGGTACCCGTACTTGACCGGCCACGGGAAGTCGCCCTCCTGGAAGGGAGCCCTCATCACCGCGTACTGGTTCTCCGGGACACCGCCGCGGAAGACCAGGGTCTCCGTGCCCCGGCTCACGCCCGAGAACAGCGTGCGCACCTCGACCTCACCCGGACCGGGCTCGGCCAGTGCGACCTGCCGAACCTCTCCTTTTCCGGATTCATTGAGCCAAAAGGCACTCGCCGTACGTGTCACTCACAACACCTCCGCCGCACGAAGTTCGTTAGGGGCACCTGATGATCACACTTCAGCACACCAGGACCGCGCCCGTCCTGCGGGAGCCTGCCATCTGGGCCGGTTTCCAGGTCGTCGCGCTGGCCGTGGTCGGTGCCACCGCCGGGCTCGGTCCGCTGGGCTGGGCCGCCGGGCTGGCCTACGGCTTCGCCACGTGGGCGTTCCTCGGCTACGGCATGCAACGGCACCGCATCGCCGCGTTAGGCCCCGCTGACCGCGTCACGCTGGCCCGCGGCCTGATGGTCGGCGCGGTGACCGCGCTGGTGGCGGACCGCGCGGGTCAGGACGTCCCGGTCGCGCTGGTCGTGACGCTGGCGGCCGTCGCGTTGTCGCTCGACTGGGTGGACGGCCAGGTGGCGCGCCGCACCGGCACGTCGACCGAATTGGGCGCGCGGTTCGACATGGAGGTCGACGCGTTCCTGATCCTGGTGCTCAGCGCCTACGTGGCGGTGCACATGGGTCCGTGGGTGCTCGCGATCGGGCTCATGCGGTACGTGTTCGTCGCCGCCTCGTGGCGCCTGCGCTGGATGAACGCGCCGCTGCCTGCCAGCTACGCGCGCAAGGTCGTGGCCGCGGTGCAGGGGATCTTCCTCGTCGTGGCCGCGTCGGGCCTGCTGCCGTTCGCCGAGGTGCTCGTCGGTCTCGCGCTGGTGTCGCTGGTGTGGTCGTTCGGTCGCGATGTGCTCTGGCTGTGGAACAACAGCGCCGTCGCGGTGGGAGAATCCCGCCATGCCTGAGCAGACCTCCACCGCGGCGAAGGTCGGCAACGTCGTCGTCTGGATCCTGCAGATCGCGCTCGCCGTGCAGTTCTTCATGAACGGCTACGCGCTGTTCACCGACCAGTTCGTCGCGAAGTTCGACGACATCGGCTTCGGCCAGTGGTTCCGGTACTTCACCGGTGTGCTGGAGATCGCGACCGCGATCGGCCTGCTCATCCCGCGCATCTGCGGTCTCGCGGCCCTCGCGCTGGCGGGCATCATGGCCGGCGCCGCGCTGACCGAGCTGTTCCTCGTCACCAACGGCGGCTTCAAGGGCGCGTGGATGCCGTTGATGTTCGTGGTGTGGGCGCTGGTGATCGCGGTCTACCGCCGCGAGCAGATCTTCGGGGCGCTCAAGCTCGTTCGGAAGTGACTTTCGGGAAGTAGCGCAGCACCGCGACGTCCCCGACTTTCGTGACGTCCTCCAGGTGGAAACGGCGTGCCGGTCCACCGGGGAATTCCGCGGGATTCACGAAACGCGGGGCCGTCGCCTGTCCGATCAGCATAGGTGCCACCGCCACCCGGATCTCGTCGGCCAGTCCGGCTTCGAGGAACGCCGTGTGAATGCTCGTGCCGCCTTCGACCATGAGCTTTCTCACGCCCCGCGCGCCGAGGTCGTCGAGGATCTCCGCGAAATCGCTGAAGGTCTTCGTTTCGGCCAGGTGCTCGACGGTGGTCCCGGCGCTCCTCGTGTAGACCAGCCGCTCGCCGCCGCAGTGGAAGAACCGCAGGTCGGGGTCCAGTTCGCCGCTCCTGGTGACGGTGACGCGCAAGGGGAACTCCGGTTTTCCGTCAGCGATTCTCCGCGCGCGCCGCTCGTCGCTGTAGACGAGCAGTCGCGCGTTGTCGCGGCGCAACGTCTCGGCTCCGGCGAGAATCGCGTCGGACTCCGCGCGCATCCTGTCGACGTGGTCGAAGTCCTCGGCGTTGGAAAGCGGGAACCTCTCGGTGCCGCGGTCGTCGATGTGGCCGTCGAGGCTGACGGCGACGCTCAGCAGAACGTGCGGGCGGGTCACGAGGCCGATCGTAGAGGAGTTGAACCGGTGGCGTGCCGCGCCGCGTTTACCTCGTAGGGTTCGGGAAAGGGGTGCTCGGTGAAGACGTTGCTGCGGCGGACGATGACGGTCCTGGCGGGACTGTTCGTGTTGTTCGTGCTCATCGCACCGAGCGACCTCGAGAAGTTCACGTTCGAAGCGTTCCTGCGGGTGCCGCTCGAAGGCCTCATCGGCGTGATGGTGCTCGTGCTGCTGCCGGACCGGTTCCGCAGGCCCGCCGCGATCGCCGGCGGGATCGCGCTGGGCCTGTTCACGGTCGTGAAGATCATGGACATCGGCTTCGACATGGTGCTGTACCGGCCGTTCGACCTCGTGCTGGACTGGCCGTTGCTGGTGCCCGCCCTCGACTTCGTCGACGTGACCTTCGGCCGCTTCGCCTCGGTGCTGGCCGTCGGTCTGGCCGTGGCGCTGGTCGTCGGCATCGTGTGGGTCGCGGCTGTTTCCGTGCTGCGCCTGGGTTCCGTGGCCGCCGGCCGCCGTCCCGTGGCGATCCGCGCGGTGGCGGTGCTGGCCGTCGCGTGCGTTTCGCTTGCGGTGCCCGGCGTTCCGGTCTACTCCGACGCCGCCGCCACGTCGCTGGTCGACCACGCGCGGCGCGTGCAGGCGGGCCTGAACGACCGCGAGGTGTTCGCGGCGGAGGCCTCGGTCGACGCGTTCCGCGGCCGCTCGGACCTGCTGTCCTCGTTGCAGGGCAAGGACGTCGTGTTCACGTTCGTGGAGAGCTACGGCAAGTCGGCGCTCGACATGCCGGACGTGGCCGCGAAACTGGCGCAGGGCGACGATCGTCTGAAGGCGGCGGGGTACACGGCCCGTTCGGCCTACCTGACCTCGCCGACCGCGGGCGGTGGCAGCTGGATGGCGCAGGCGACGCTGCTGTCCGGGCTGTGGATCGACAACCAGCAGCGCTACCGCAACCTGGTGGCCTCCGACCGCCTGACGCTGCCGCGCGCGTTCCGCGAGTCGTCGTGGCGTTCGGTCGGCGTCGTCCCCGGCATCACGCAGGCGTGGCCGGAGGGCGACTTCTTCCACTACGACGAGATCTACGCCGCCCAGGACCTCGGGTACTCCGGCCCGCGCTTCGGCTACGCCACGACGCCGGACCAGTTCACCTTGGAGTCGTTCCAACGCAACGAACGCGCGAAGCAGCACGGCCCGGTGATGGCGGCGATTCCGATGGTGTCCTCGCACGCGCCGTGGTCACCGACGCCGGACTCCGTCGACTGGGAGAAGCTGGGCGACGGCTCCATCTACTCGACGATGCCCGCATCGAACGACCCGCCGGAGTCCATCTTCGGCCGCGACCCCGGTGCCGTGCGCGCCGACTACGCGCACTCGATCTCGTACTCGTTGGAGTCCGTCATCTCGTACCTGGAGCGCTACGGCGACGAGAACCTGGTGATGGTGTTCCTCGGCGACCACCAGCCGGCGCAGATGGTGACCGGCGAGGGGGCCTCCCGGGACGTGCCGATCACCATCGTCGCCAAGGACCCGGCCGTGGTGGCCGGGACCGACTCGTGGAAGTGGGACGACGGGATCAAGCCGGGAGGGTCGGCCCCGGTGTCGCGGATGAGCGACTTCCGGGACCAGTTCCTCTCGGCCTTCAGCCCGCCGAAGGTCTAACTGGGCGAACGAACGACCGCTCAGCCCATCGTCTTCTGGCCGTCGATCGTCTCGCGGATGATGTCCGCGTGGCCCGCGTGCTGCGAGGTCTCCGCGACGATGTGCGCGAACACGCGCCGCGCCGACCACGACTTGCCCTCGGGGAACCACGGCGCGGCCGGCAGCGGGTGCGACAGGTCCATGTCGACGGTCTTGATCAGCTCGTCGGTGTGGGCCGCGACCTCCTGGTAGCGCGCGAGCAGGCCCTCCAGCGTCTCGCCCGGCGCCATCTTGAAGTTCGCCTCGTGGCTGTCGTAGGCCTCGGAGCCGGGGTCGGCCTCCATGGCCGAGGTGCCCTCCTCGATGAACCTGATCCAGTTCGCCTCGACCGACGTCACGTGCTTGATCAGGCCGCCGACGCTCAGAGCACTGACCGTCGGCGTCGAGGCCGCCTGCTCGTCGCTCAGACCCTGCGCGGTGAACATCAGGAACCAGCGGTGCTGCTGCAGGGCCTCGAGGAGGTCCGCGCGGTCGCCGGTGAGGGTCTCGGTGGTGGTCATTGGTCCTGTCCTTCGCTCGTTTGTCCCGACACGAAGGACTGTATGACCACTTGCGGTCAGCTTGTGTCCTAGAGGAACGGCCGCTCCAGCGAAACTCCACCGACGTTCGAGCGATCGCGCGCTGACCTGGGGTCACTGTGCGTGAATCATCCTGAAGTGGTCCCCTTGAGCGCTGCTCAACTGTCGAGGTAGCCGTCGTCCGGGCGGTCGACGCGGCCGCCGCCCTCCTCCGTCTCCTCGATGTGCATCGCGGTCTCCTCAGGGGCGGTGACGTGCTCGCCCTCGACGTCCAGCGCGACCGCGTCCGGCTCCTGGTCGACGGGCTCGCCGCCGCCTTCGGGCGTCGTGAACTGGTGTTCGCTCATGCTTCGTGGTTGCCGCTGATCCGAACGCACAAACTTCACGACCGGGTGCTGCCAGACTCGTCGCATGCTGCGAGCCCTCGGCCTGGGAGCGACCTGGTCGACGGCCGGTCCGGCGCCGACAACCCCGAGGGCTACCACGACCTGGTCCTCCGGATGGCGAGCCAGTCGGTCACCGGGCCCGCCTGACCGGGACCCTGTCGAAAGTTAGGGGCAACCGGTTCCGATGGGCAGAGGCGCGCGCGAGAGGACCTTCGTAGTTTCGGCTGGGTGACTTGGCTGACTGTGGGCACCGACGCGGTGCTCGGTGTGTTCGCGTTGATGTTCTTGTTGTTGTGGTTGCAGTACAAGCTCCGCGCGTTCCTCGCGGGAGCCGGTGTCGTGGTGGCCTACGCGGTCAGCGAGGTCGTCAAGCTGGTCGTGCAGGAGGAACGGCCTTGCCGCACCGCGCCGTCGATCGCGGAGTGCCCTGCGCCCGGTGACTGGTCGTTCCCCAGCAACCACTCCACGATCGCGGGCGCCTCGGCGATGGCGATCTTCCTGCTGCACCGGACCTACGGCTGGATCGCCGTGGTGTGCGCGATCGCGGCGGCGGCCTCGCGTGTCGTCGTGGGTGTCCACTATGTACACGACGTCATGGCCGGGCTGGCGCTCGGAGCGTTGGTGTCGTGGGGGATCGCGTTGCTGCTGAAGAAGAAGATGCCGGTGAGGCGCGAGGAGGCGGACGCGCCGACCGTGGTGATGCAGCGGCTGCGATGATTGCCGCCGTGTGGGAGGTACTGCTCTACCTGGTCCTGTTCGCGGTGGCGTTCGCGTTCGTGCGCACCCGGCCCGCGGTCGCCCTGGGGACCGGGCTCGGGACGTGGATCGTCTGCTACCTCGTCACCGTCGAGTTCGACGTCCGGGTGGTGGCGCTCGCTCCCGCACTGGCACTGCTCAGCTTCCTCGCCGGACGGCACGCCGCCGACCCGAGGCCGACCGCGATCGCGCTGACCCTGGCCGAGTTCGCCGGTGTCGTCGTCGCCCTGACCGAGCGCGGTGGTTCCGACACCGCGCTCGCCGTCACCTCCGGCGTCGGCGTGCTCGGCGTGGTGCCGTGGGCGTTCGGCCGGTTCCGGCGCCGGTTCGCGGAACTGCGGGAGGTCGGCTGGGAGCACGCGGCCCTGCTGGAGCGCAGCGTCGACAACGCCCGCAACGCCGAACGCGCCCGGCTCGCCGGCGAGATGCACGACCTCGTCGGCCACGAACTCGCGCGGGCCGCACTCCTCGTCGGCGC
The DNA here is from genome assembly GCF_024125735.1 of Lentzea sp. HUAS12. Classification (NCBI taxonomy): domain Bacteria; kingdom Bacillati; phylum Actinomycetota; class Actinomycetes; order Pseudonocardiales; family Pseudonocardiaceae; genus Lentzea; species Lentzea sp. HUAS12. Next base: position 5,773,152 of record NZ_CP099738.1, on the reverse strand, counting down.
CCTCGAACTGGAACCGACCCTCACCGCGCAGCAACGCGAGGCCGCCAAGACCGCCCGTGCCAGCGTCACGGCCGCCGCGGAACGGCTCGCCGACGTCATGCAGGTGCTGCGGGCCGACGAGGACGAGCCCGTCGCGACGATCGAGGAGGTCGTCGCGAGGAGCGGGCTCGACGTCGAGCTCGCGAACCACCGCAGGACCGCGATCGACGGGATCATCGCGCGGACCGTGCACAGGGTGACCGCCGAGGCGCTGACCAACGTGATCAAGCACGCGCCCGGCGCGAAGGTCACCGTCACCCTCACCGCGAACCTCGAACTGCGGATCACGAACGGCCCGGCGCCGCGGACCCAGGCGGTCGGCAGCGGCAAGGGCCTGGTGGGGCTCGCCGAACGCGTCGCGCTCGTCGGCGGCTGGTTCGAGGCGGCGCCGAGCGACGACGGCGGGTTCGAGGTCAGGGCGAAGCTGCCGGAACGCCCGCGCGCCCGGACGACCCCGACGCACGTGCGTCGCGAGCGCACGGAGGAGGAGATCCGCAAGAGCGCGCGCCGGACCGTGCTGATCACATCGGTCGTGTGCGCCGGAATCGCGATCGGCGTGCCGGGCTACATGGTGTTCGACGCGGTGACATCGGTGCTGACGCCGCAGCAGTTCGAACGGGCGGAAATCGGGCAAGACGAGGACGCCCTCGACTTGCCGTGGCGCACCCGCGTCGACAACCCGCTCGGCGTCACCGCGCCGCCCGGCACCGAGTGCCGCTACTACAGCACGCACCCCAACCCGTTCGACGGCGACCGCCACGACCTGCACCAGCTGTGCTTCCGGGATGATCGGCTCGTGTCCAAGCAGTGGCTCGCCAGGAGGAGCGGTTGATCAGGGTCGTGCTCGCGGACGACGAACCGGTGGTCAGGTTCGGCGTGAAGGCCGTCCTCGCGACCGCGGGGGACGTCGAGGTGGTCGCGGAGGCGGAGAACGGCAGCGCGGCGATCGACCTCGTCGCCCGGTACCGGCCCGACGTGGCCGTGCTCGACATCCGCATGCCCGTGTTCGACGGCCTGGACGCGGCCAAGGTGATCCGCGAGTGCCATTCGGGCACGAAGACGCTGGTGCTGACGACGTTCGCGGACGACTCGTACATCAGCCGCGCCCTGGGGGAGGGCGCGGCCGGGTTCGTGCTGAAGACCGGGGACCCGCAGGAGATCATCTCCGGCGTCCGCGCGGTCGCGGGCGGCGGCGCGTTCCTGTCCCCGCTGGTGGCCAAGCGGGTCGTCGACCAGCTCTCCCGCGCCCATCCACGACCGCTTGCGACGCAACGGATCGAGGTCCTGACCGCACGCGAACGCGAGGTCCTCGGCCTGGTCGGCGCCGGCCTGTCCAACGCCGAGATCGCGGCACGCCTCCACGTCGTCGAGGGCACCGTGAAGGTGTACGTGAGCACGATCTTCCGGCAGCTGGGCGTGAGGAACCGCGTGCAGGCCGCGATCATCGCCCACGAGTCGGGGATCATCCCGGACTGACCGAATTCTGCCGGTATGTGCTTGCCGTGCAAGCGAAAGCGGTCGCGCGTGGCCCGAATCTCCGTACACTTCGGACCTTCCTGGAACGGGCGATCGGAGGCCGCGGTGAGCGGTGTCAGGGTGTTGGTGGCAGGGGCGAGCATCGCGGGACCCGCGCTCGCGCACTGGTTGCACAGGCGGGGAGCCGAGGTGACCGTCGTGGAACGGGCGCCCGGCCTGCGTCCAGGAGGTCAGGCGGTGGACGCGCGCGGCGTGACCAAGGAGGTCATCGCGCGGATGGGCCTCGACGCGGAGGTGCGCGCGGCCTGCACCGACACCGCGGGCGCTCACAACGTGGACGCCGACGGGAACGTCGTGGAGACCTTCCGCGCCGAGGACGACGGCGGTGACGGCTACATCGCGGACATCGAGATCCTGCGCGGAGACCTGTCCCGGTTGCTGCACGACGACACCCGCGACGGCGTCGAGTACGTGTTCGCCGACCGGATCGCCGGGCTCGTCCAGGACGCGGACGGGGTCGACGTGACCTTCGCGAGCGGCGGCAGCAGGCGCTTCGACCTCGTCATCGGGGCTGACGGGCTGCACTCGTCGCTGCGCGCGATGGTCTTCGGGCCGCGCGAGCGGTACCTGCACCACCTCGGGCTCGTGCTGGCGTTCTTCACCGTGCCCAACGAGTTCGGGATCGACCGCTGGATGATCGACCACAAGGACGCCGCGACCGGCCGCTCCGCGGGCCTGCGGCCACTCCGGGACGCCACGCAGGCGATGGCGATGTTCTCGTTCCCCGCCACCGGCTTCGACATCGACCACCGCGACGTCGAGGCCCAGAAGTGCCTGCTCCGCGAGCACGCCGCGGGTCTCGGCTGGCTGGCCCCGCGGATCCTCGCCCACGCGGACGACGCCCCGGACTTCTACCTCGACCAGGTCGCCCAGGTCGTGATGGACCGCTGGTCGGACGGACGGGTGGCGCTGATCGGCGACGCCGCGTTCAGCCCGTCACCGATGTCGGGCCAGGGCACCGGCCTCGCCCTGGTGGGCGCCTACGTGCTGGCGGGGGAGCTCGCGGCCGCCGGGTGGGACCCGGAGAAGGGGTTCGCCGCCTACGAGGCGCGGATGCGCCCGATGGTCGAGGCGAGCCAGGAGGTCGGCCGGATGCACGTGGCGAGCCTCGCCGTGCCCGACCCGGACGCCGAGCCGGGTCCGGAGCCCGACATGGACGCGTTCATGGCGCTGGTCGACCGCGCGCTGAACGGTGTCGAGCTGCCGGACTACGCCGGGGTGCCGGACCGCAGGGCGTGAGCGTCAGGTCCGGGCACCGATCCCCGAGATCGCCCGGACCTCCATCTCCGCGGCCTTGCCGTCCATCTCCGGCTCGCGCTTCGAGAAGATCGTCGCCAGGAACCCGCAGAGGAACGAGAACGGGATCGACACCAGCCCGGGGTTGCCGAGCGGGAACCACGCGAAGTCGACGTCCGGGAAGATCGACGTCTTCGCGCCCGACATCACCGGCGAGAAGATGATCAGCACCAGGCACGAGCCGAGGCCGCCGTAGATGCTCCACAGCGTGCCGATGGTGTTGAAGCGCCGCCAGAAGATCGTGTAGAGGATCGTCGACAGGTTCGCCGAGGCGGCCAGCGCCAGCGCGAGCGACACGAGGAACGCGACGTTCTGCCCGTTCGCCGCGATGCCGCCGAGGATCGACAGGAAACCGACGACCACGGCGGTCAGCCGGGCGACGCGGATCTCCCTGCGCGGTTCCACGTTGCCGCGCTTGATCACGTTCGCGTAGACGTCGTGGGCGAACGAGGCGGAGGCCGCCAGGGTCAGGCCGGCGACGACGGCGAGGATCGTGGCGAACGCGACCGCGGACACGATGCCGAGCAGCACCGCGCCACCGATCTCGAACGCGAGCAGCGGCGCGGCCGAGTTCTCGCCACCGGGTGCGGCGGCGATCTTGTCCGTGCCCACCAGCGCCATCGCGCCGAAGCCGATCACCAGCGTGCACAGGTAGAAGATGACCATCGTCCACGTCGCCCACACGACCGAGCGGCGGGCCTCGGAGGCGTTCGGCACGGTGTAGAAGCGCATCAGCACGTGCGGCAGCGAGGCGATGCCCAGCACCAGCGAGAGCGCCAGCGAGACGAAGTCCAGTTTGGACGTCGAGCTGAACCCGTACTTGGCGCCGGGATCCAGCACGGCGTCGCCGAGCCGGTTGTTCTCGGTGGCCTGCTGCATGATCCCGGACAGGCTGAAGCCGAACTTGCCCAGCAGGAAGATGCTCATCATCGTCACGCAGAGCAGCAGCAGGACGGCCTTGATGATCTGCACCCAGGTCGTGCCCTTCATGCCGCCCAGCAGCACGTAGAGCACCATGACCATGCCGACCACCGCGATCAGGACCGCCTGGCCCCACTTCGAGGTCACGTTGAGCAGCAACGCGATCAGGCCGCCCGCGCCCGCCATCTGCGCGATCATGTAGAAGAACGAGATCACCAGCGTCGCGTTCGCCGCGGCCGCGCGGACCGGGCGCTGCCGCATCCGGAACGCCAGCACGTCGCCGACGGTGAAGCGGCCGGTGTTGCGCAGGCCCTCCGCGATCAGCAGCAGGCCGACGAGCCACGCGACGACCCAGCCGACCGAGTACAGGAAGCCGTCGTAGCCGTGCGCCGCGATGCCGCCGGAGATGCCGAGGAACGACGCGGCGGACAGGAAGTCGCCGGACAGCGCCACGCCGTTCTGCGCGCCGGTGAACGAGCTGCCCGCGGCGTAGTAGTCCGACGCCGTGACGTTGCGGCTGCTGAAGCGGTAGACGATGTACAGGGTGATCAGGACGAACACCGCGAAGACGCTGAGGTTCAGCACCGGGTTGCCGGTGGTGGGCATGCCTTACTCCTCGACGCCTGTCATCTCGGCGAGCAATTTCCGCTGCGGGTCCAGCCGTCGCTTTGCGTAACGGGCATAACCGAGCGTGATGATGATCGAAGTCACAAACTGTCCGAGGCCCAGCAGGATCCCGAGGTTGATCACGCCGATCACCTTGGTGCTGACGAAGTCTTTCGCGTACGCGGACAGCAGTACGAAGGTCAGGTAGGACGCCAGGAAAAGCGCGGTCATCGGGAAGATGAACGTCGTGAGTCGGCGACGCAACACGCGGAATTCGTCGGTCTGCTGAATCAGCGCGAAGTTCGGGCGTCCGTCGGAATCGACGTACGACAAAGCATCGGGGTCGTCGAACGACGCGAAACCCCGGATTTCCCGGTACTCGTGGTGCGCTTCGCCAGGCGACCTCATCGCCTTGGTCATGTGGCCCTGCCCCTCGGTGTGCGGCGCCTACTGTAGCGCCCTCACGTGTGCAGTCAATGTCGCGTGGTGCGCGGAATCGGGCCAAACCGGACCAACCGCGAACCCGAATCGGACCACAACCGGACAGGATCCCGGGCTTTTCATTCGTCTCAAATGGTTCGAACCGGGGGTTGTACCAAGCTGATCGCGGAAGTTGCGAGACGTGCAACACCTGAAGGCTTCCTCAAGACCGTTGTCGCACGTGTGCACCTGGCCTAGGATCCGGTCGGTCCACGTTATTGGTGACGGTTGGGGATAAAGTGGGGTTCTTAGCGCGCGAACGCCAAGTCGCGCCTCCCGGATGGAACCGCTGGCTCGTTCCGCCTGCGGCTCTGGCGATTCATCTCTCCATTGGTCAGGCGTACGCCTGGAGCGTCTTCAAGACGCCCCTGGAGAAATCGCTTGGCATCACGGGAACGCAGTCCGCACTCCCGTTCCAGCTCGGCATCGTGATGCTCGGGCTGTCCGCCGCCGTGCTGGGCACGACGGTGGAGCGCAGGGGCCCGCGCTGGGCCATGCTGATGTCCACGATCGCCTTCTGCTCCGGTCTGCTGATCTCGGCGCTCGGCGTCTGGGCCGGCCAGTACTGGGTCGTCGTGCTCGGCTACGGCCTGGTCGGCGGCATCGGCCTCGGCATCGGCTACATCTCGCCGGTCTCCACCCTGATCAAGTGGTTCCCCGACCGGCCGGGCATGGCCACCGGCATCGCGATCATGGGCTTCGGCGGCGGTGCGCTGATCGCGTCGCCGTGGTCGACCTCGATGCTGACGGCGTTCGGCTCCACGACGACGGGCATCGGCCAGGCCTTCCTCGTGCACGGCATCGCCTACGCGGTCTTCATGAGCCTCGGCGTCCTGCTGATCCGCCTGCCCTCCAAGGAGTTCACGGCGGAGAAGGAAGCGCTGCTCAAGGACAGGCCGAAGGCGACCGTCGCGTTCAACGTCTCCGCCAACAACGCGATCAAGACGCCGCAGTTCTGGCTGCTGTGGGTCGTGCTGTGCTTCAACGTCACCGCGGGCATCGGCATCCTGGAGAAGGCCGCCCCGATGCTGGTCGACTTCTTCAAGGAGTCCTCGACGCCGGTCGCCGCGACCGCCGCCACCGGTTTCGTCGCGCTGCTCTCCGCCGCGAACATGGCGGGCCGCTTCATCTGGTCGTCCACTTCGGACATCGTGGGCCGCAAGAACATCTACCGCCTCTACCTCGGCGTCGGCGCCCTGCTCTACCTGGTGCTGCTGACCGTCGGCTCGACCAGCACCCCGCTGTTCGTGATCGCGGCGATGGTGATCCTGTCGTTCTACGGCGCGGGCTTCGCGACCGTCCCGGCCTACCTGCGGGACCTGTTCGGCACCTACCAGGTCGGCGCGATCCACGGCCGCCTGCTCACGGCGTGGTCCGTGGCCGGCGTCCTCGGGCCGCTGATCGTCAACGCCATCGCGGACGCGGGCAAGAAGGCGGGACACACCGGTCCTGACTTGTACGCCACGTCGTTCTACATCATGATCTCGCTGCTGGTCGTCGGTTTCGTCGCGAACGAGTTGATCCGCCCGGTCAACCCGAAGTTCCACGAACCCGCGGCCGGGACCGCGCAGCCCTCGCCCGCGCAGGACGAGGACGCGGTCGCCAAGTGGAACGAAGCAGAAGCTGCGGACGCCGCCGAGTCGGCCGAGAAGCAGGACGCGGAAGGCGCGGTGAAGAAGTGAGCTCACCCCAGGAGAACCGATCGAGCACGTTGTTGCTGATCGGAGCGTGGCTGTGGGTGGGCCTGCCGCTCGCCTACGGCCTGTACCGGCTCTTCCTGAACGCGGCCAAGCTCTTCGTCTGATGTTCAACGCGCTCGTCAACTGGCGCAACTGGCGCCTGCCGGTGAAGCTCGCCGCGGTGTTGATCGTTCCGGTCATCATCGCGACGGGCGTCGGCGTTCTGCAGATCATGTCCTACATCGACCGGGCCGACTCCTACGCGGAGTTCCAGCGGCTGGTGAAGGTCCGCGCCTCCCTCGTCCCCGTGATCGAGGGGGTGCAGGGAGAGCGGCGGGCCATCGCCGAGGGATCGGGCGCCGAGTCGCTCACCGACCGGTCGCGCCGCACCGAACGAGCGCTGGAGGGACTGCGCGGCCAGATCGGCCAGACCGTGTTCAGCGACGTCATGTCGGCCAGGGTGGCCGACGTGACGGCGAAGATCGGCAGCCTGCCGCGGTTGCGCGAGCAGGCGGGCGACGTGCCGGCCGCGCTCGCGGGGTACACCGCCGTCACCGAGTCGATGCTCGCCGTGGACGAGGTCCTCGCCGGCGAGTTCAGCGACATCGCGCTCTCCCGCACGGCGATGGGCATGCACCACGCCCTGCACGTGCAGGAAGAGGTGATGAACCAGCAGTCGATCGTGCTGGCCGGGCTCGAACGCGGCCAGCTGACCAGCGCCGAGGTGCGCGCGCTGCTCGAGTCGAACGTCAAGCTCGGCTACATCGCCGACCAGTTCGCCGCTCTCGCGACGCCCGAGCAGATGACCACCTACTGGACGTCGAAGTTCAACGGGCCGGACATCGAGGCGCACCGCAAGATGCTCGCCGCCGCGATGCTGCACCCGACCTCCGACGGTCCGGGCGCCGGCACCAGGCCCACCCCGCTGCCGATCTCGGCGGCGGACTGGAGCGGTGCCTCCGGCGCGGTCGGCAAGTCGATGGACAGCGTCGTGCAGGGCATGCAGGACGACCTGCTCAGCACCGCGAACCGGCTGCGCGACGAGACCAGCGACCAGGCCGGCACGGCGTCCGTCATCCTGTTCGCCACCCTGATCCTCGCGGCCACCATCGGCTTCGGCGTGGGCCGCTACCTGCTGCGTTCGCTGAACACGCTGCGCAGGTCCGCTCTCGACGTGGCGTGGAACAAGCTCCCCGAGATGGTCGCCACCGGACGCGGCAACACGAAGATCGAGCCCGTGCCCGTGGACACGACCGAGGAACTCGGCGAGGTGGCGCGCGCGTTCGACGAGGTGCACAAGCAGGCCGTGAAGTCGGTGATCGAGCAGGCCGCGATGCGCGCGAACATGCGCAACATCTTCGTGAACCTCTCGCGCCGCAGCCAGAGCCTCGTCGAACGCCAGCTCAAGCTGATGGAGGAGCTGGAGAAGTACGAGGAGGACCCGGACCAGCTGGCGAACCTCTTCAAGCTCGACCACCTCGCCACCCGCATGCGCCGCAACAACGAGAACCTGATGGTGCTCTCCGGCGGCGACGTGGCCCGGCGGTTCCACAAGCCGATCCCGCTCACCGACGTGCTGCGCGCGGCGGCCGCGGAGATCGAGCAGTACCAGCGGGTCATGGTGCACACGGCACCCAACGCCGAGGTCGTCGGCTACGTGGCGAGCGACCTGGTCCGCCTGCTCGCCGAGCTCCTCGACAACGCGACGGCGTTCTCGCCGCCGCACACCCAGGTCTCGATCAGCGCGTCGATCGAGGCGGGCGGCATCGTCCAGATCGACGTCGTCGACAACGGCATCGGCATCGACCCCGAGGCGCTCGCCGCGGTGAACCAACGCCTCGAGGCCGCGGGCGAGGGCGTGGACGTGCAGGTCTTCCGGGAGATGGGTCTCTTCGTCGTCGGAAGGCTCGCCGCGAGCCACCAGATCGTGGTACGTCTGGACGCGAAACAAGGCAAGGGGACTCGCGCGATCGTGTTGGTTCCGGCCGAACTGGCACCACGGCGGGAAGAGTCCTGGGAGTCTTTCCGAGGGGAGGCGATCGAACGGCAGCAGACCTCGTGGTTCCAGCAGACGACGCCCGCCGCCGCACCGCCGCCTCCCCCCGCACCCGCACGCCAGACGCCAGAAGCCGCTCGAGGTTTCCTCAACGCCTTCCAGCGCGGTGTGCAGCGCGGCCTTCCCGAAAACCAGGAGAGTCGATGAGCACGCAGGTGGACCAGTTCGGCTGGCTGGTCACCAACTTCGCCGAACGCACGCCCGGTCTCGAGCACGCCGTGGTGATCTCCGCGGACGGCCTGGTGTTGATCTCGACGTCGAAGCTGCCGGCGCACGTCGCGCCGCAGTTCGCGGCGATCGTGGCCGGAGTGGTCTCGCTCGCCGAGTCGGCGTCGCAGTGCTTCGCCGGTGAGGCGGTCGTCCGCACGGTCGTGCAGATGGACAAGGGCGTCATGCTGCTGTCCTCGATCAGCGACGGCTCGGTCCTCGCGGTGCTGGCGTCCTCGACCGCCGACGTCGCGCAGGTCGCCTACGAGATGACGGTCGTCGTCCGCCAGGTGGGCCAGCTGCTCACTCCCGAGCTGAGGGCTGAGCTCCTGTGAGCGGGGAACCGGACGATCAGGTCAACTTCGGTGACCTGATGAGCGGGTTCAGCTTCGACAGCGAGCGGATCCGCAAGCGCGGCAAGAAGAAGGCCCAGCGCGCGCCGGAACCGCCGCCGGAGCCGGACCCGTACGCGACCCTCCCGTTCGACGAGATCCCGCCGCTGCCGTCGGTCGAGTCGGGCTACGACTCGTCGTCGATCGTGCGCGCCTACGCGTGGACCGGCGGCCGCACCACCTCCGACGTGCACCTGGAGATCGAGACCCTGGTCTCGGTCAACGAGTTCTCGGCCACGGCCGTGCGCCCGGAACACCAGGACGTGCTGGCGCTGTGCGCACAGCCCCGTTCGGTGGCGGAGATCGCCGCCCTGCGCGGGCTGCCGCTGGGCGTCACCAAGGTGCTGCTCGGCGACATGGCCGGGCACGGGCTGATCGACGTGCACCGCACGGCGTCGTCCTACGGCGGCGACCGGCCGGACGGGATGCTGCTCGAACGCGTGCTGGCGGGCCTGCGCCGGCTCTGACCCCTGCGCTACGGTCGAGTCGAGACGACTGGGGGTAGCCGTGGAGTTCCAGGACGTGGTCCGTCGCCGGCGGATGGTGCGCAAGTTCACCGACGAGCCGGTCAGCGACGAGAGCATCCAGCGGATCATGCGCAACGCCGTGCGCGGTCCGTCGGCGGGGTTCTCGCAGGGCCAGGGGTTCCTGGTGCTGCAGGGTGAGCAGCTGCAGCGGCTGCGCGAGATGTTCGAGTGGTGGGCCGGGGAGGACCCGAAGACGGCGCCCGTCGTCGTCATCCCGTTCTCGGCCAAGTCCGTCTACCTCGAGCGCTACTCCCAGGAGGACAAGGCCTGGACCTCGCTCGGCGACGAGGAGCGCTGGCCGGTGCCGTACTGGGACGTCGACACCGGCATGGCCGCGCTGCTGATCCTGCAGACGGCCGTCGACGAGGGTCTGGGTGCCGTCTTCTTCGGCACGGACAAGGAGACCTGGCCGGAGCTGCGTGCGGCCTTCGGCGTGCCGGACGCGTACGTGCCGATCGGCATGATCGCGATCGGGCACCCGGCGGAGGAGGGCATCTCCGAGGGCGCCTCGCCGCTGCGGCGCAAGCGCAAGGCGTTCGACGAGGTCGTGCACTGGGGTCAGTGGACGTGAGGTCGTTCGGCCTGCTCGGGCCGCTGGAGGTGGTGCTCGACGGGCGCCGGGTCCACGTCCCGCCGGGCAAGCGGCGCGTGGTGCTCGCCGCGTTGCTGCTGCGGCCGGGTCAGGTCGTTCCGGTCGACGAGCTGGTCGAACTGGCCGGTGGTTCGCGCAACGCGTTGCAGACCGCGGTCGGCCGCCTGCGCGAGGTGCTGCCCTCGCTGGTGCTCTCCAGGCCCGGCGGATACCTGCTGGACGTGCGGCCCGACGAGGTCGACGTCCACCGGTTCGACCACCTGGAACCCCGTGAGGCACTCGCGTTGTGGCGCGGGCGCCCGTTCGCCGACATCGGCAGCGACGCCCTGGAACGCGACCACGTGCCCGCGCTGACCGAGAAGTACCTGACGGCGCTGGAAGCCCGGATCGAGGCCGACCTCGCGCGCGGCGGCCACGAACAGCTGGTGCCCGAACTGCGGTCGCTCACCCGTCAGCACCCCGTCCGGGAACGGCTGTGGGCCCAGCTGGTCGTGGCGCTGCACCGCTGCGACCGGCAGACCGAGGCGTTGCAGGCGTACGACGACATCCGCGGCCGCCTCGCCGACGAACTCGGCCTGGACCCCGGCCGGGACCTGCAACGAGCCCACCAGCAGGTGCTCACGGCCGACAACAGACCGCGCGCCCGCAACGACCTCCCGGGCGACATCGCCGACTTCGCGGGCCGCACCGAGGACCTGGACGAGATCCTCGCCGCCGTGCCGTCCGGGTGCGTCGCGATCACCGCGATCGACGGCATGGCGGGCATCGGCAAGACGACCATCGCCGTCCGCGCCGCCCACCGCCTGGCAGGCCGTTTCCCCGACGCACAGCTCTTCGTGGACCTGCACTCGTACACGGCGGGCGTCGAGCCGCGCACCCCGTCGGACGCCCTGATGGCGTTGCTCACGGCCCTCGGCGTGCCCGCGCAGAGCATCCCGGACGGCCTGGACGCCCGCGCCGCCCGGTGGCGCGCGGAAATGGCGCACCGCAAGGCACTCGTGGTCCTCGACAACGCGGGCAGCGCCGCCCAGGTCCGCCCACTCCTGCCGGGCACCGGTCTCGTGCTCGTCACCAGCAGGCGCCGCCTGGTGGACCTGGACGCCGCCCACACCATCTCGCTGGACGTGCTGTCCGAAGAGGACTCGCTGAAGCTGCTGGCGAGCATCGCCCGCAGGACCGGCGAGGACTGCCGGGAGGTCGTGCGGCTCTGCGGCTACCTCCCGCTCGCCGTGCGGATCGTCGGCGCCCGCTGGCGCACCAGGCCGGCGTGGTCCGCGCAGGACCTGGTCCGCCGCCTGAGCGAGCAGCGCCTCGTCGAACTGACCGCGGGCGAACGCAGCGTCGCGGGCGCGTTCGCGTTGTCCTACCAGCAACTCACCGCCGAGCAGCAGCGGCTGTTCCGGTTGCTGGGACTGCACACGGGGGAGGACTGGGACGCCCACCTGGCGGCGGCGGTGATCGGCACGACCCGCGCCGAGGCCGAACGGCTGCTGGACGAGCTGCTCGACGCGCACCTGGTGCAGCAGAAGGAGAACGGGCGCTACCGGTTCCACGACCTGCTGGCGGACCAGGCGAAGGCGTGCGTCGAGCCGGAGGAGAGAGGCGAGACGATCACCCGGATCCTCGACTTCTACCTGCGCGGCGCGGAGGACTCCGCCCGCAAAATCGCCCCCGGCCGCCCGAAGTTCGCGTCCGCGATCACCCACGACCCCGTCGATCCACCGGTGTTCGCCACACCGGTGCAGGCGTTGGCGTGGCAGGAGGCGGAACGGCGCAACCTCAAGGTCGCCGTGTACCTGGCCGCGTACGAAGGGCATTACCAGCACGCCTGGCAGTTGCCGAGCAACTTCGCGCACTACCTGTGGTTGCACGGATCGGGCAGGGAACGAGTCGAGGTGCAGAGCGTCGCGCTCGCGGCCGCGCACGCGCTCGGTGACCTGAAGGCCCGCGCGGAAGCGTTGCGCGGCCTGGGGGCGGCGTACATGGACGACGGCAACCCGAAGGCCGAGGAACACCTGCGGGAAGCACTCGCCCTCATGCGGCAGATCGGTGATCTGCGAGGCGAGGCCTCCACGCTGGGTTTCCTCGGCATGATCGCGCGCGAACGGCGCGACTACGACACGTCGATGGAGCACTTCCAACGCGGTCTCGAGCTCATGCGCGAAGCCGGCGCGCCCAGCGGGATCGCCGTCGCGTTGCACAACATCGGCATCAACCACGCGGAGCTGGGGCAGAACGAGCAAGCCCTCGCGCACATGTGGGAAGCGGCCGCGCTGGTGCAGGCGCGCGGTGACGTCCGCGAGTTCGGGGTGACGCTGAACAACATCGCCCACGCGCACTTCGACGCCTACCAGGACGAGGAATGCCTCGACTGCATGGAACGGTCGCTCGCGTGCTACCGGGAGTGCGGTGACCGGCGGGGTGAAGCGCTCGCCCTGTCCGACTTCGCCCGATGGCGCTACGAAATGGGCCACCTCGCCGCCGCGGGCGCGATGGCGCGCGACGTCGCGAGGCTGTGCCGGGAGTACATGAACCTGCCCGACGACGAAGCCGTGCTGGCTGCGATGAAGGAGGTTCGCGACCACGTCGGGCAGATGACGCTGTTGATGTCGTTGTCGCTCGACGCCCTGACGGGTGGCCGTCCTGCCGAGTCGATCCGCTACCTGAGGCGGTTCCAGGAGCTCGAGAGGGTGCGCCGCTGGTGGAGCGATGAACGCGTGTTCCAGCAGTTCGCGGCTGCGCACCTGGAACTGGGTGAGCGGGAGGCGGCCGTCCGGTACGCGGAGCGGGCGGTGGAGGCCGCAGAGCGCGGCCACCAGCCCCGGATCCTCGCCGTCGCCAGGGACACGCTCGCTAAAGCGCAATCCCCAGCGCCACCACCGTGATCACGGCCGCCGCCACCAAGGCGAAGGCCACCCACTGACCGATCCTGTCCGACGTCCTGCGCATCCCCTGGCTCCCCTCGGTGGTGATGCCACCGAGGGTGTGCGAGCCCGTCCCCACGCCGTCCCCACCGCGATCACACGGATTCATCGGAATGCGTCGGGACGTGTTTTGATCACCGCAGTGTGAGGTACTCGTGAGGTATTGCTCCAACGGAGTGCTTGGCGCGCTCGTAAGATTCCGTTAGGGTCGCATTCGCGGACAATTGGCGGGGCGGGGTGCGTTACCGAAAATCGCCCGAAAATTGATCAAAAATTAGCCACTTGTTCGATTGAAACCATCTCGCTGCTCCGTCCGGGTGGTGCCGTCCACGGCAGGACCAGTCACCGCTCACCCTGCGGGACGGTGTTGACGGAGTGGTGTGCGTGCAGTGGTGTGGGGTCGGCCAAAAGGGGCTTGCGAGTCGTGCGAACCGGACCAGTCTTGTCTAATGGCATCGCCGGGATCCGTCCGGCGGACGGTGGCCTCGACCAGGGGGTGGAACGCACCATGGGTGGTGTCCCGACGTTTCCCCACGGCAGACCGCTGACGTGGGCGGACCTGGAGGCGATGCCTGATGACGGGCACCGTTTCGAACTCGTCGACGGGGTGCTGGTCATGAGCCCCTCACCCCGCCCCGTGCACCAGCGCGTGGTCGCCCGCCTGCTGGTGGCGCTGACCGCTGCCTGCCCACCGGAGCTCGAGGTCCTCCCGGCTCCGGTCGACGTCGTGCTCGCCGACGACACGGTGTTCATCCCCGACCTGGTCGTGGGGCGGCGGGAGCAGTTCTCGAAACAGGCGCTCATCGGACCGCCGGTGCTGGCGGTCGAGGTCCTTTCGCCGCGCACGCGGCACGTGGACCTCGAACTCAAGCGGGCGAAGTTCCAGGAAGTCGGTTGCGAGAACTACTGGATGATCGATTACGACGCCCCGTGGTTGCGGTGCCTGCACCTGGAAAACGGCGTCTACGTCGAACAGGCCCGTTCCGACGGCGAGGAGATCATCGAGCTGCAATTCCCGTTCCCGGTGAAGCTCAGCGCCCAGTCGCTGGTGCGCTGAGTATCGCCCTCCGCGACCTCGCTGGGCTGAACGGGCGACACCACGCCACGCTCGTGTGGATCACGGTGCCACCATCTGGCGTTCGCGCGTGCCGGGCTGGTTGCGTGCAGTGCGTCCAGCCCGACGCGCGGAGGTCCAACGCACATGCCGTTCCAGCTGCCGGAGTTCTACACGCCCCACCCGGCCCGGCTGAACCCGAACCTCGACCGCGCCCGCGTCCACAGCCGCGCCTGGGCGCACGAGATGGACATGATCGGCACCGGGGTCTGGACCGCCGAGGACCTGGAGTCGCACGACTACGGGTTGCTCTGCGCCTACACCCACCCCGACTGCGACGGTGAGGCGCTCGACCTCGTCACCGACTGGTACGTGTGGGTCTTCTACTTCGACGACCACTTCGTCGAGCTGTACAAGCGGAACCCGGACATCGAGGGCGCGCAGGCCCACCTCGGCCGCCTCCCGCTCTTCATGCCCCTCAACGGCGTCATCAGGGAAACCCCCGCCAACCCGGTCGAGAAAGGTCTCGCCGACCTCTGGCGCCGCACCGTCCCGGCGCATTCACGCGACTGGCGCGAACGGTTCGCCGCCAACACGAAGCACCTGCTGGACGAGTCGATGTGGGAGCTGCACAACATCAGCTCCAACAGGCTGTCCAACCCCATCGAGTACGTCGAGATGCGCCGCAAGGTCGGGGGCGCGCCGTGGAGCGCGAACCTCGTCGAGCACGCCGTCGGCCTGGAGATGCCGGCGGGCATCGCGTCCAGCAGGCCCGTCGGGGTGCTCAGGGACACCTTCAGCGACGCCGTGCACCTGCGCAACGACCTGTTCTCCTACGAACGCGAGGTGCTCGACGAGGGCGAGCTGTCCAACGGCGTGCTGGTGTTCGAGAAGTTCCTTGGCCTCCCGACCCAGCAGGCCGCCGAGGCCGTCAACGACCTGCTGACCTCGCGGCTGCACCAGTTCGAGCACACGGCGCTCACCGAGGTGCCGATCCTGCTGGACGAGCACGCGATCGACCCCATCGGGCGCGCGGCCGTCCTGGGCTACGTGAAGGGCCTGCAGGACTGGCAGGCGGGCGGGCACGAGTGGCACCTGCGGTCGTCGCGGTACAGCAAGCAGGCCCCGAAGCCGCGACCGGGGATCCTCGGCTCGTACGCCAAGACGATGCCGCAACGGATCCGGCAGTTCTCCAGCACGCCGAAGGTCGTCGAGCCGTACGTGCTGCCGGAGTTCACGACGCCGTTCGCGCTGACCCTGAGCCCGCACGTCGACCAGGCCAGGGACGAGTGCGTCGCGTGGGCCGTCGAGCACGGCATGACGAGCGAGGGCGTCTGGGACGCGGGGAAGGTGCGCGGGTTCGACTTCCCGCTGTGCTCGGCCGGCATCGACCCGGACGCGACGCCGGAAGAGCTGTTCCTGTCCGGCTGCTGGCTCACCTGGGGCACCTACGCCGACGACGTCTACCCGTTGTGGTTCGGCCAGACCCGCAACCTGCTCGGCCTGAAGACGCAGACGGCCCGGCTCAAGGCGTGCATGCCGCTCGACCTCGTGCAGACCCTGCTCCCCGCCAACGCCATGGAGCTCTCGCTGGCCGACCTGTGGGGGCGCACCGCGGCACCCATGACGCCCGCGTTCCGGGCGACGTTCCGGGACACGATCGACGCGATGCTCGACGCGTGGGTGTGGGAGGTGGTCAACATGCACCACAACCGCATCCCCGACCCGATCGACTACGTGGAGATGCGGCGCAGCACGTTCGGCTCCGAGCTGACGACGTCGCTCTCGCGCTTCTCGCACTCCGCCACCGTCCCGCCGGAGCTGTGGGAAACGCGGGTCTTGCAGACGATGGAGCGTTCGGCCATGGACTACTGCACGATGCTCAACGACGTCTTCTCGTACCGCAAGGAGATCCAGCACGAGGGCGAGGTGCACAACATGGTGCGCGTCGTCGAGAACTTCCTCGGCGTGCCCCAGAAACGCGCCTTCGAGATCACTTACGCGTTGATGGACGCCCGCCTCGGCCAGTTCGTCGAGTCGGTCGAGACCGATCTGCCGAAGCTCTTCGAGGACCTGGCACTCGATGCCGGGGCGCGCGCCGGCCTGACCCGGTACGCCGACGAGCTGA
The DNA here is from genome assembly GCF_024125735.1 of Lentzea sp. HUAS12. Taxonomy (NCBI): domain Bacteria; kingdom Bacillati; phylum Actinomycetota; class Actinomycetes; order Pseudonocardiales; family Pseudonocardiaceae; genus Lentzea; species Lentzea sp. HUAS12. Next base: position 5,756,715 of record NZ_CP099738.1, on the reverse strand, counting down.
AGGACTGGATCGCCGGCATCGTGCACTGGCACGAGGAGACCAGCCGCTACACCGAAACCGCGGAGGTCCCCTCGTTCCAGCAGGGGCCCTCCGGCCTCGGCACCTCGGCGTACCGGATCGCTGTCCGGCGCTGACCGCGTCCGGTCAGCCGGTGGTCAGCGCCGGTCGGCACCTTGTGGGCACCACCGACCCACAGGGGGAACACCGTGAAGAACGTCCTGATCTCCGGCGCCAGCATCGGCGGCCCCGCCCTCGCGTACTGGCTGCGCCACCACGGCTTCCACGTCACGGTGGTCGAGCGCCACCGCGGTCTGCGACCCGGCGGCCAGGCCATCGACGTCCGCGGACCCGCGCTGGAGGTCGTCGAGCGAATGGGTCTCGGCGACCGGCTGCGGTCGTCCAGCACGAACATGCGCGGCATGAACGTGGTCGACGCCGACGGCACCGAACTCTTCCGCTCCACCACCCACACCGTGAGCGGCGGCGACCTGTCGAGCCCCGACGTCGAACTGCTGCGCGACGACCTCGCCCGCATGCTGTTCGACGCGGCCGAGGGCGTCGAGTACCTCTTCGACGACACCATCACCTCGATCGACGGCACCCGCGTCACGTTCGAGAAGGCGCCACCGCGCGACTTCGACGTGGTCGTCGGCGCGGACGGCCTGCACTCCCAGGTCCGCAGGCTCGTGTTCGGGCCCGAGTCGCGGTTCGTCTCGCACCTCGGCACGAACCTCGCCGTCTTCACCGCGCCGAACTTCCTCGGCCTCGACCACTGGCAGACGTTCCAGCAGGGCGACGTCATCGGCGGCGGGATCATGAGCGCCCGGTCGAACACGGAGTGCCGCGTCTACATGGGTTTCACGGGCGAGGTCGACTTCGACCACCGCGACGTGGACGCGCAGCGCCGGTTGATCGCCGAGAAGTTCGAGGGCGCCGGCTGGGTGTGGCCGACCGCCGTGAAGCACATGTGGGAGGCACCGGACTTCCACATGGACTCGATGAGCCAGATCCGGATGGACTCCTGGTCCCGCGGCACCGTCGTGCTGCTCGGCGACGCCGGCTACTGCGGCTCGCCGTTGTCCGGGCAGGGCACCAGCATGGCGCTGGTCGGCGCGTACGTGCTTGCCGGAGAGCTGGCGAAGGACCCCTCGACGGCTTTCCGGCGCTACGAGGAGATCCTGCGCCCTTACGTGCTCGCGAACCAGGACATGGCGCTGAAGAACCAGGCCAACGGGGGCGCGCCCACCGACGAGTTCGCCGAGGTCGTGAACAGCCTCAGCCTTCCCACCTACTGACCCTCTCGCGGATCACGGCGGTGAGGTCGTCCTGGGGGAGCACGACGCCGGTGAAGCGGGTCACCGCCGTGACACCCTTGGCCTCCTTGTGCCGCCACGCATCGAAGTCGAGTCCGGCGAGGGCGGCGACGACCTCCGGGTCGTCGCCGAAGTTCGTGTGCTCCCAGGGTTCCCGGGAGACGAGGACGCGACCGGCCCTCGCGAACGACAGGCACCTGTCGCCGTTGCCGTTCCAGAAGTGGCTGGCGGCCCTCCCGTTGCGGGACAGGCGTTCCAGCACCGCGCGTTCGGTACCGGCGAAGCCGTCGAGCTCCAGCACGACCACGCCGCCGTCGACCTCGGCGGTGATCGCGTCCGGCCCGAAGCCGTCGACGTCGGCCACACCGGTGACCACCGTGACGGTCGCCGCCGCACCGAGCAGGGCCGGCAGCCACCTCAGCGCGGCCTCCGGAGCTGCCGCGCGGGCGGGCTCCGGTTCCCCGCGCAGGCGGTGGCCGACCCGGTCGGTCTTCTTGTGCACCAGCGGTTCCGCGTGCGGCGCGGGCCAGATCAACAGGTGGTGGCTCTCGTCGTCGTCCCCGTCGCGGCCGTGCGCGTGAACACGGACGCGGAACTCGCCCGGCCAGGGCGGCATCCCGCCGTGCCCGAACCGAGCGTCGCCCCTGCGAGCGGCGAAGCTCGTCTCGGCCACCTCGTCCCAGTCGGCGAGGTCCGGCTCTCCCGGCTCGTCGAGCACCACCCGCACCGACACCGGAACGGTGCCCTCCGCGATCCCGGTGCGCACGGCGAACCCGGTGTCGATCGCGGCGACGAGCCCGGTCGCCGTGAAGTCCGTGCCGGGGAAGGCCGCCTCCTCCGCGAACACGAACTCGTGGTCGAACACCGGGACGGTCGTGCTCCAGGAGGAGCCCCTGTACTCGGCGCGCCGCTTCTCCAGCACCGCCTGCTCGTACGCGGCCGGCATCGGGACGTCCGGCAGGACCTCGGCGATCGCGCCGATCGCGATCCCGATGGCGGCGGCCGGATCCGCCGCGGTCGGCGTGCCCAGCGCGTTCAGCACGGCCCTCGACACGACCACCGCCACCGCGAGGTGCGCGGCGCCGCGTTTCGCGGCGATGGCCGCCTCGTCGCCCGTGACGTCGCCGAGGTCCGGGAGCAGTGCGCGCACCTGGTCGACGACGAGGTCTGCGGCGCCGGGGTGCACCGCGTTCACCATGCTCATCGGTGTCGTCATCGCGCTCTGCCCGTTCGCCGACAGCAACATGAAGCTGCTGCCGTCCGGCAGCGGCCGCAGGCGCGCGACGACGTGGGCGGGCGCGGTCAGGTCCAGCCGGGCGACACCCAGTTCCAGCGCGCCCAGCAGCCGTTCCGCGATCAGCCCGGGAAACAGGTGCAGCGCCTGCTGCGCGACCGATCCGCCGGAGAAGCGGTCCGGGCTCCTGCGCACGGTGTGCCGGCCCAGTTCGGCCGCCGGTTCAGCCGGGATCAGCGCCTCGACCGAGGGCGCGGCGGTGCGGACCAGCTCTTCGAAATCCCCCATGCCGCCGATTCTGCCGGTGGATGGCCCAGCTCACAGCCATTTGACTCGAATCGATCCCTCCCGCACGATCCTGGGTTGACAACAGCATCCGCACGCCGCGGGGGAAGCCGGTGCAACTCCGGCACTGACCCGCAACGGTGATAGTCCGATTGCCCGTGGCGCGCGGTAGCTCCATCGACCCGTCGAGGACAGCGGGGCAGGGAGGCGCAGTGATCAGGAGATCCGCGTTGGTCGCCGTGATGGCGACAGCGCTCGTGGTGACACCGCAGGCACAGGCGGCCGAACCGCCGTCGGCGGGGACGTGGCTCGCCGCCCAGTTCGCCGACGGGGACCACCTGCTGCAAGGTCCCGGCATCGTCGATCCCGGGCTGACCGCGGACGGCGTCTACGCGCTGGCGGCCGCGGGGGTCGGCAAGTCGACGGCGGTCAAGGCCGCTGCTTGGCTCGCCCAGCCGGACCAGCTGTCGTTCCTGATCGGGGACGGTGAGACCGAGTCGTACGTCGGTGGCCTGGTGAAGCTCGCGCTGGTCGCGCAGACGCTCGGCACCGACCCGCACGCGTTCGCCGGAGCCGACCTGCTGGAGCGGCTCGCGCCGTTGCAGGAGGAGTCGGGGCGGTTCCGCGACGGCACCGCCGATCCCGCCGCGGAGCAGACCAACGCGTTCACGCAGGCGCTGGCGATCATCGTGCTGAAGCGCGCCGGGCTGCCGACCGGGAAGGCGGTGGCGTACCAGGTGTCCACGCAGTGCCCGGACGGAGGCTTCCCGATCGCGTTCGGGCAGGCGACCTGTCAGTCCGATGTAGACGGAACGGCCATGGTGTTGCAGGCGTTGCTGACAGCGGGGGAGAAGACCGCTGCTCCCAAGGCCGTGCAGTGGCTCGCGGCGCAGCAGAAGGCGGACGGCGGGTTCCCGTCGGCGACGGCCGGGTCGAACTCGAACAGCACGGGTCTCGCGGTCGGCGCGCTCGTCGCGGGCGGTCGTGCCGCCGAGGCGGACAGGGCCGTCGCTTACCTGAAGTCGGTGCAGGTCGGGTGTTCCGGACCGGAAGCGCAGCGCGGGGCGGTCGCCTACGACGCCACGGGCTACCAGCAGTACCCGGCGATCCGCGCCACCACGCAGGCGATCCTGGGCTTGGCCCGCGTGAGCCTCGCCGACGTGTCCGCGGCGTCCGCCACGGCCGGTGTGCCCGCGATCGACTGCACCACCGCGCCTCCGACCTCGTCGTCGCCGTCTCCGTCGCCCGAACCGACGGTGCCCGCTCCGGCCGGCCCCGAGACCCCGGCCGACCCTCCGCTCGCCGCCACCGGACCGGAGCAGGCCGTGCCGCTGAGCCTGTTCGGTTCCTTCGCGGTGCTCGCCGGTGCCGCCCTCGTCCTCGTCTCCCGTCGCCGGAAGGGTGGTGCGTGATGCGCCGTCTGCTCGCTGTCCTCGCGCTGGTCGCGGGGTCGTTCGCCGCCACCTCACCGGCCTCCGCGGCCTCGTGCGCGGGTGTCGAGGTCGTCGTGGACTTCGGTTCGCTGGGCGGAGGCGTCCAGACCGGGTGCGCCGCCGGTGACCCCGCCACGGGCCTCACCGCTCTGACCGGCGCCGGCTTCACGTACTCGTTCGTGCCGCGCCAGCCCGGTTTCGTGTGCCGCATCAACGCGCTCCCGAACCCGTGCACCGTGCCCACGACCAGCGCGTACTGGTCGTACTGGCACGCGAGCCCCGGTGGCACCTGGTCCTACAGCACCTCGGGCGCGAGCGGTTACGACCCCGCTCCCGGCTCGGTCGAGGGCTGGGCGTTCGGCGCGGGCGTCGCCCCGGCGGCCACTCCGTGAGGAGGCTCTTCGTCGCGCTGGCACTGGTGGCCGCGTTCGTGCCGGTGCCGGCGTCGGCCGCGGGCTGTGACGGCGTCACCGTCGTCGTCGACTACCGCGGCCTGGGCGGAGGGGTCCAGCAGGGCTGCGCACCCGGCAGCCCGTCCTCCGGTGTCGCGGCCCTGACGGCGGCGGGTTTCGGCTACACCTACGCCTCGCGGCAGGCCGGTTTCGTCTGCCGCATCAACGGCAGGCCGGGCACCGACGCCGACAAGTGCGTCAGCGCCTCACCCGCCACCGCGTACTGGTCGTACTGGCACGCTCCGGCTGGCGGCGCGTGGACGTACAGCAACCAGGGCGCGGCGACTTACGTCCCGGCGCGCGGCACCGTGCAGGGGTGGTCGTTCGGCGCCGGCGAACAGCCCGGCATCGCACCACCGGCCGCGCCCGCGCCGCCGCAACCGCCGGTGCGGCAGCCTCCTGCCCCGCAGCCGCCCGCCCAGCAACCGCCTGCCCAGCAACCGCCCGCGCAGACGACCACGGCGCCTCCACCGTCGTCGTCCTCGGTCGCGGCGCCGTCGTCCGTTGTTCCGGCTTCGTCAGCGGAGGTGTCGTCGGTGGCGGCGGGGGAGACGTCGGCTCCGGCTGTCGCGGAGAAGTCGCGGCAGGTGGAGGAGAAGCCGGGCCTCGGGTGGGTGTGGACGCTGTTGGCAGTGCTGGTGATCGCGGCACTGGTGGTGGCGGGGTTGCTCGTGGCACGTCGGCGCCGTGCGGTGGAAGACGAGTGAAGCCCCGAGTCACGCGACCTCAGGTGACGCGGGCGTGAGGCTGCACTCCGGCGCGTGGTGGCTGTGGGCCCTCGGCCTCGCCACCGCCGCCAGCCGCACCACGAACCCGTTGCTGCTGGGCCTGGTCCTCGCCGTCGCGGGCGTGGTCGTCGTGACGTGCCGGGCCACCACACCGTGGGCCGGCACCTACGGCGTCTTCCTCAAGTTCGGCCTGCTGGTCATCGGTCTCCGGGTGCTCGTGCACGCGTTGCTCGGCGGCGTCACGGGCCCGACCGTGCTCTTCACCCTGCCGCAGGTCCCGCTCCCCGACTGGGCCCAGGGCATCCGCGTCGGCGGCCCGGTCACGGCCGAAGGCATGGTTTTCGCGCTGTACCAAGGTCTGTTGCTCGCGACGATCCTCAGTTGTGTCGGCGCCGCCAACGCCCTCGCGAACCCCAAGCGCCTTCTCCGGTCGCTCCCGGCCGCGCTGTACGAGGTGAGCGTGGCCGTCGTGGTCGCGCTGACCGTGGCGCCGCAGCTGGTCGCGTCCGCGCGGTCGGTGCGCAGGGCGAGGCAGTTGCGCGGCGACACGGCGAAGGGGCCGCGCGCGATCCGCACGATGCTGGTGCCGGTGCTGGAGGACGCGCTCGACCGGTCGCTGGTGCTGGCCGCCTCGATGGACTCGCGGGGGTACGGGCGCACGGCCGGGATCTCGCGCCGGGACCGGGCGTGGACCGGGGCGTTGGTGCTGGCCGGGTTGGCCGGGATCTGCATCGGCACCTACGGGTTGCTCGCCGGTGCGTACACCGGCTGGCCGTTGCTCGCGGTCGGAGGAGTGCTGGCGGTCGCGGGGCTCAAGGTCGGGGCGCGCCGGGTGCCGCGCACGCGGTACCGGCCGGACCGGTGGACGCCCACGGCGATCGCGGTGGCGGTGAGCGGGGTGGCCGGGGCGGTGGTGCTGGTGTTCTCGGCCGATCCGGCGTTGTCGCCGTCGACGGTGCCGTTGCAGGCGCCGGAACTGCCGCTGGTTCCGGCGATCGGGGTGCTGCTGGCCCTGGCACCGGTGGGACTCGTGAGGGAACGATGATCAGGTTCGAGGACGTCACCATCACCTACGCCGAGCGGCCCGTGCTCGCGCACCTCTCCCTGGAGATTCCCGAGGGCGAGCTCTGCCTGGTCGTCGGCCGCACCGGCTCCGGCAAGTCGACCTTCCTGCGCGCGATCAACGGCCTGGTCCCGCACTTCAGCGGCGGCACGCTCGCCGGGCGCGTGCTGGTCGACGGCCGCGACACCGCCACGCACCCGCCCCGCGAACTGGCCGACGTCGTCGGATTCGTCGGCCAGGACCCGCTGGCCGGCTTCGTCGCGGACAACGTCGAGGACGAGCTCGCCTACTCGATGGAGTCGCTCGGCCTGCCGAACGACGTCATGCGCAAGCGCGTCGAGGAGACCCTGGACCTGCTCGGCCTGGCCGCGCTCCGCGACCGTCCACTCGCGACACTCAGCGGCGGCCAGCAGCAACGGGTCGCGATCGGCGCCGCCCTCACCGCGCATCCGAGGGTCCTCGTCCTCGACGAACCCACCTCCGCCCTCGACCCCGGCGCCGCCGAGGACGTTCTCGCCGCCGTGCAACGGCTCGTGCACGACCTCGGCATGACCGTCGTGATCGCCGAGCACCGCCTCGAACGCGTGGCGCAGTACGCCGACCGCGCTCTCCTGTTGCCGCAGGGAGAACTCGGCGAGGTCGGCGAGGTCCTCACCAGGTCACCGGTCGCGCCACCGGTCGTCCGGCTCGCCCGGCTCGCGGGCTGGACCCCGGTGCCGGTCTCGGTCCGCGACGCCCGCCGCCAGGCCGCCTCCCTGCGCGCCCGCCTGCCCGAACCCGCGACCGAGCCCGTCCGGAAGGCGGAACCCGTCCTCGAAGCACGCGATGTCGTCGTCCGGTACGGAGAAGTCCAGGCCGTGCGCGGAGTCTCGCTCACCGCGGGCAAGGGCGAGCGGATCGCGCTCATGGGACGCAACGGTTCCGGCAAGTCGTCGCTGCTGTGGGCGGTGCAGGGCAGCGGCAAGCGCACGTCCGGCACCGTCGCGGTCGGCGGCACCGACCCGAAGGCGCTGAAGCCCGCCGAACGACGCCGAACCGTCGCGCTCGTGCCCCAGCAACCCTCCGACCTGCTCTACCTCGAAACGGTCGCGGAGGAGTGCGCCCAGGCCGACACCGAGACGGGCAGACCCGCCGGAACGTGCCGCGCACTCCTCGACGGCCTGGTCTCCCTGGAACCGCAGGCCCACCCGCGCGACCTGTCCGAAGGCCAGAAGCTCGCGCTGGTGCTCGCGGTGATGCTGACCGGCACACCCGACGTCCTGCTGCTCGACGAACCCACGCGCGGCCTCGACCACCCGGCCAAGGAGGCGCTGGCGAAGGTCCTCCACGACCTCCCCACCACGACGGTCCTGGCCACGCACGACGTCGAGTTCGTCGCCGAGTACGCCACCCGCGTCGTCGTGATGGCCGAGGGCGAGGTCGTCGCGGACGGTCCGGCGCGCGAGGTCGTCACGTCGTCGCCGATCTTCGCCCCGCAGGTCAGCAAGGTCCTCGGACCGTGGCTGACGGTCGCGGACGTCGAGGCGGCACTGTGATCGCGATCAGGAGGCGCTCGGCGGTCGCGCTGACGCTCTCCGGGGTGATCGGGCTGGCCGCGTTCACCTGGCCGCTGGTCATCGCACCGTCGAGTGACATCGCCCGGGGCGGCGACGCGCCCTGGACGTTCGCACTCCTCCTGCCACTGGTGCTCGCGGTCGTGCTCGCCGAGCTCAGCGACAAGGGCATGGACTCCAAGGCGATCGCGATGCTCGGCGTGCTGTCCGCGCTCGGCGCCGCGATCCGCCCGCTCGGTCCGGGCACCGCCGGCATCGAGACCGTCTTCTTCCTGATGGTGCTCGGCGGCCGCGTGTTCGGGCCGGGCTTCGGGTTCGTGCTGGGCAACACCACGTTGTTCGCCTCGGCCCTGCTGACCGGCGGGGTCGGGCCGTGGTTGCCGTTCCAGATGCTCGGCGCGGCCTGGGTCGCCCTGGGCGCCGGGCTGCTGCCGCAGTGGCGCGGCCGGGCCGAGATCGCGCTGCTCGCGAGCTACGGCGTCGTGAGCTCGCTCGTCTACGGGTTCCTGCTCAACCTGTCGTTCTGGCCGTTCGCGGTCGGCGAGGGCACGTCCGTCAGCTTCGACCCGAACTCCTCACCGGGCACGAACCTCGTGCGGCTGGCCGCGTTCACGCTGGCCACCTCGCTCGGCTGGGACCTGATGCGGGCCGTCACGACCGCCGTTCTCGTCGCGGTGACGGCGCCCGTGCTGCTCCGGACGCTGCGCCGGGCGGCCCGGAAGGCTGCTTTCGAGCCGGTCCCGAACAAAGAATTGGCCCAGACCATTGACGACAAAAGGGATGCTTGAGCACGCTGGAGGCAGGGTCGCCGCCCCCGACTCGTGAGGAGGAGTCGTGAGAACTCGCGTTCTGGCCGCGGTCGTCGCTGTCACCGCAGCGCTGTCCGTGAGCGCGCAGTCGCAAGCCGCGGAGCCACTGCAGAGCCTGGTGCCGGTCCCGGTGTCGGTGCAGGCCAAGAGCGGTGTCACGCACACGCTGACGGCCGCCACGAAGATCTACACCGCACCGGCCGCCCGTGACGTGGGCACCTTCCTGGCCGGCGTGCTGCGGCCCTCGACCGGCTACGCGTTCCCGGTCTCCGACACGTCCGGCACGCCGTCGGACGGCATCTCGCTGCTGCTCTCGGGCGCGCCGGCCGCGGTCGGTCAGCAGGGCTACCAGCTCGACGTCTCGACGGGCAGCGTCGTCCTGCGCGCCAACACCTCGGAAGGCCTGTTCGCGGGCGTGCAGACGCTGCGGCAGCTGCTGCCCACCAAGGTGGAGAGCACGACCGCGCAGGCCGGTCCGTGGACCGTGCCGGGCGCCCTGGTCGTCGACCACCCGCGCTTCTCCTATCGCGGCGCGATGCTCGACGTTGCCCGTCACTTCCACCCCGTGCAGACGGTCAAGCGCTACATCGACCAGCTGGCGCTCTACAAGATCAACTACTTCCACCTCCACCTGAGCGACGACCAGGGCTGGCGGATCGTCATCGACAGCTGGCCGCGCCTCGCGACGTACGGCGGCAGCACGCAGGTCGGCGGCGGCCCCGGCGGGTACTACACCAAGGCGCAGTACAGCGAGATCGTGCAGTACGCGGCCTCGCGCAAGATCACGGTGATCCCCGAGATCGACCTGCCCGGCCACACCAACGCCGCGCTGGCGTCGTACGCGGAGCTCAACTGCAACGGCCAGGCCCCGCCGCTGCGCACGGACATCGAGGTCGGCTACTCCTCGCTGTGCGTGAACAAGGAGATCACCTACCAGTTCGTGGACGACGTGATCCGCGAGATCGCCGCGCTCACGCCCGGCCCGTACTTCCACATCGGCGGCGACGAAGCGCACTCCACGCCCGACGCCGACTACCAGACGTTCATGGACCGGACGCTGCCGATCGTGAAGAAGTACGGCAAGACGGCGCTCGGCTGGCACGAGTTCGTGAAGACCACGACCGACACCGCCACCATCCCGCAGTACTGGGGCACCTCGACGTCCAACGCCGTGGTGCAGGCAGCGGCGGCGCGCGGCCACAAGGTCGTCATGTCGCCCGCGAACAAGGCGTACCTGGACATGAAGTACAACTCCAGCACGCCGCTCGGCCTGTCCTGGGCCGGGCTGATCGAGGTCCAGACCGCGTACGACTGGAACCCAGGCACGCACGTGAGCGGGGTGCCGGAGTCGGCGGTCCGCGGCGTCGAGGCTCCACTGTGGAGCGAGACGATCGTGACGGGGCAGGACATCGAGTTCATGGCGTTCCCGAGGCTGGCCGCGATCGCCGAACTGGGCTGGTCGCCGTGGTCGACGCACAACTGGGACCAGTTCAAGGTGCGGCTGGGCGCGCAGGGCCCGCGCTGGACCACGATGGGCATCAACTTCTACAGGTCCACGCAGGTCCCGTGGGACACCGGCGGCGGTCCGGGGCCCGGTCCCTGCACGCAGCCGGCGTGGGAGCGCGGCAAGGTCTACACCGGCGGCAACGTCGTGTCGCACAACGGCAGGAAGTGGACCGCGCAGTGGTGGACGCAGGGCGAGGAGCCCGGCACCACCGGTCAGTGGGGCGTCTGGCGTGACGGAGGCGTTTGCTGACTTCTTCGGGGCGTGATGTCTGATTCATCCGGTGCGGGCGAATAGTGTTCGCCCGCACCGGGTACCAGGCTGTCGTGGATGCCCGAGTTGCCGTATTTGCCCCGTCCCCTCAGCTGACCGTCACCGTCGAGGACCTCGACGGTGAGCCGGACGTGCACCTGCACGCCGGCGGCCAGGGTTTCTGGCAGTCCAGGATGATCGCCGCCCTGGGCGTCGAGGCCGTCGTCTGCGCGACGTTCGGCGGCGAGACAGGCCGTGTGCTGCACACGTTGTTAGAAGGCGAACACGTCGACCTGCGCTCACGGCAGGTCGCCGCGCGCAACGGCGCCTACGTGCACGACCGCCGCGACGGCAGCCGTTCCGAGATGGTCGAGATGCTCCCGGACGCGTTGTCCCGCCACGAGCTCGACGACGTCTACGAGTTGGCGCTGGTCGAAGGGATCCGCGCGGGCACCGCCGTGCTGAGCGGGCCGTCCGACGACCGCGTGCTGCCCCACGAGACGTACTACCGCCTCACTTCCGACCTGGCCGGCAACGGCTGCCGTGTGATCGTGGACCTGGCGGGAGACCGGCTCGCCGAGGCCGTACGCGGCGGTCCGCACGTCGTCAAGGTCTCGCACGAGGAACTGGGCGAGGAAGAACTTCCGAAGCTCATCGAGAAGGCCCGCGAGATCGCTTCTTCCTGCGTGCACGGCGTGGTCGTCTCCCGTGCCGACGAGCCCGCGCTGGCGTTGCTGGAGGACCAGCTGTACCTGGTGCGCATGCCCAAGCTGGAGCCCGTCGACACGCGCGGTGCCGGCGACTCGATGACCGCGGGGATTTCAGCGGGCCTGGCACTGGGTATGTCGTTGACGGACGCGGTGAAGCTCGGCGCGGCCGCCGGCGCGGTGAACGTGACGCGGCACGGCCTCGGCAGCGGTAGCGGGGAGGCCGTGCGCGAGCTGAGCAAACGCGTGGAACTGGAGCCGATCGAGGAATGAGCGGATGCGCGCGCTGATCACGAACGACGACGGAATCGACTCACCCGGCCTGTGGACCCTGGCGGCGGCCGCCGCGGACTCCGGCCTGGACGTGGTGGTGGCGGCACCGGTCACCCAGGCCAGCGGCACCAGTGCGTCGGTCGCGGCGATCGGCGACGACGGCCGCGTCGTCAGCGAACGCCGCTCACTGCCCGGCCTCGACGTGGAGGCCTACTCGGTCGCCGCGCACCCGGGACTGATCTCGCTGATCGCGTGCCGCGGCGGTTTCGGCGGCAAGCCCGACGTGGTGCTGTCCGGGATCAACCTCGGCGCGAACGTGGGCCGCGCGGTCCTGCACTCCGGCACGGTCGGCGCGGCGCTCACGGCGCACCTCAACGACGTGACGTCGATGGCGGTGTCGCTCGACGTGGGCCTGGAGGGACCCGAACCGTTGTGGGACAAGGCGGGCGAGGTCGTGCGCGTCGTGCTGCCGGTGCTGCTGGAGATGCCGGAGACCCCGGTGCTGTCGCTGAACGTGCCGAACGCCGACGTACGAGGACTCCGCTGGGCCGAGCTCGCCCGCTTCGGCACCGTGCAGAGCCGGGTGGACGACGTGGGCGACGGCGAGGTGGAACTCGTCCACGTCTACGCGGAGCAGTCCCTCGTGCCGGGCACGGACACCGCGTTGCTGGCAGAGGGTTTCGCGACCCTGACGGCACTGCGCTCCGTCGGCCGCGACGTCAGCCAGGAGCGCGCTTTGCCGGCCTGGCCAGCGTGATCACGAGTCCGACCAGTGCCGTTCGCACGCCGAGGAACCCCTCGGTCGTGATGTCGTCGAGGGAGAACGCCAGGATCCCGAACCCGAGCAGCAGGACGAGGCCGTACATCCGCGCGGTGTCGAGCCGCCACGCCATCACGATGCCCATGACCCCGACGCCGAGCTGGACGACGCGGTAGTTGGGGTTCAGGCCGAACAGGTCCAGCCATCCGAACGCGAGCTGCAACGCGCCCGCCGTGAGCGTGAGCGCCTGTGGCCTTGTGAACTCGAACTGCGCGGTCGACAAGGCCATGGGTCCCTACCCTTCGGATCGCCGCCAGACCGCGTCGTACTTGGCCTGCTTCTCGCGGTCCTGCACGGCGTTGCGGTCCCGGCGCCCCTGCGTCGCCGTTCCTCTCGGATACCCGTATTTCGTCAGCCTATGGTCCACACTTTCAGGTGCGTAGGACAGCGCGAAGTACAGCCCCACAACGAAACCGAGCGCACCGCACGCGATCGCGAGCGGCCACGGCGAACCGAGTCCGAACACGAGTGCGAGCGCGATGACCGTGGTGAGTGGCGTGACCTGCACGAGGCTGCGCACCGTGAAGCGCAGCAACCACTTCGGACCGGTCACGTCGTCGTAGACGAACTGCCGGTAGCGCTGCGGCAGCCTGCCGCCCGCGTAGTACCAGAGTTTCAGCGCCGGGTTCATCGGGTCGCCTTCGCGATCACCTTGTGCAGCACCTGGTTCAGCTGCGCGAGCTCTTCGAACGTCATGTCCAGCTGCTCCACGACCTTGAAGGGGATCTTGAGCGCCTCGTTGCGGAGTTCCTGCCCCGTCGCCGTCAGCGTGAGCGCGAGCGCGCGCTCGTCCGCCTTGTCCCGCTGCCGTTCGACGTAGCCGATCGCCTCCAGCCGCTTGAGCAGCGGGCTGAGGGTGCCGGGGTCGAGCTGAAGGGCGTTGCTCAGGTCCTTGACCGTGCGCGGCGACCGCTCCCAGAGCGCCAGCATCACCAGGTACTGGGGATGCGTGAGGTTCAGCGGCTCCAGGATCGGCCGGTAGACCGCGATCACCGTGCGGGATGCCACGGCGAGGGCGAAGCAAACCTGCCGCTCCAGCTCGAGCGGGTTCTCCGGAACGCTTGGTGTACTAATCATTGGTGTACACACTAACTGGAGGGCAGGCTCAGGTCCACGAGGTGTGGTGCACGAGACTCGGCTACTTCAAGGCCTCCGCGAGCACCTCCGCCGTGACGGCGGCGCCCTTCCGCGTCAGCACCGTGCCCCCGTGGTCGACCTCGGTGATCAGCACCGGCTCGCGCAGCACGGGCAGCGCCGTGCGGAACCCGGCAGCCTGTTCCGCGGTGTACGCGGGCGCGCTGTCCGCGCCGACGCTCCACTCGGCGTGCACGAACCACGTCGGCACGGTCAGCTCCTGCCAGCGCGACTCACCGAAGATGACGTCACGGGTGTCGGCGAGCAGCGTCTCCGCGGACAGCCGCAGGTGCCCGTCAGCGGTCAGGTCGTGCGCGTAGTACTCGCGGACCAGCGGGTCGGTCGTGTCGATGAGCGGGTCCACCATCGCCTGGACGGCCAGGTACTCGTCGACGGTCCACGTGCGCTCGCGGGCCGCCACTTGCGGCGCGAGAGCCGCTGTGAGGATCTCCTCGGTCATCTGCGCGTGCGCGGGCATGGGGAAGCCGCCGTCCACGAGCACGAGCGCGCGCACTCGGTCCGGATGGCGCACGGCGAGGTCCACGGCGACGTAGCCGCCCATCGACATGCCGGCCACCGTCGCCGTGGGGAGGTCCAGGGCGTCGAGCACGCGGACCATGTCGTCGGCGTGCTGCCGGATCGTGGCGCCGGGGACATCGGAGCTGTCACCCCGGCCGCGCAGGTCGGGGGTGATCAGTGAGAACCCGTGGGCGGCGACCCGGTTCCACAGCTTGCGGCTGCCGCTGACGCCGTGGATGGCCAGCACGGGCACGGTGTCGCCGTCGTGGGTCTCGACGGCGAGGTCGCCGCCCTCAACGGGAACGAGCATGCGAACTCCTTAGGCCTTGCCCGGGTTGAAGATGTTCAGCGGGTCGAGCGTGTTCTTGACGGCGCGGTGGACGGCGTGCGCGTCGGGGCCGAGTTCGCGGATCATGCCGTCGCGCTTGAGCAGGCCCACGCCGTGCTCGCCGGTGACGGTGCCGCCCAGCTCGAAGGCCCCGTCGATGATGTCCTCGAACGCCGCCTGGGCCGCGACGTGCGCGTTCTCGTCGCCGGGCGGCGTGATCAGCAACGGGTGCAGGTTGCCGTCGCCCGCATGCGCGATGGTGGCGATCTTGACGCCGTGGCGTGCGCCGATCTCCTCGATGCGTGCGAGCATCGCGGGCACCTGAGTGCGCGGCACGCACACGTCCTCGGTGAGCAGCGGACCGAGGCGTTCCAGCGCCGGGTAGGTGAGGCGGCGGGCGGCGAAGAGGGCTTCGGCCTCGGTCGAGTCCGTGGACCGTTCCGTCCAGGCAGCACCCGCGTCCGTGAAGGCCGCGACCAGGCCGTCGGCGTCCTCGGCCGTCTCGGCGCGGGCCAGCAGCATGGCCTCGGTGTCCGGCTCGATGCCGAGGTGCTTCCAGTCCTCGACGGCCTGCAGGCACGCGCGGTCGACCAGTTCCAGCGCGGCGGGCTGCAGGCCGCGGCCGGTCGCCAGCGCAACGGCCTGACCCGCGGCGACGAGGCTGTCGAACGCGCCGACGACGGTGTCCGCCGGGCGCGGGGCGGGACGCAGGCGGACGGTGATCTCGGTGACGACGCCGAGCGTGCCCTCCGAGCCGACGAGCAGGCTGGTCAGGTCGTACCCGGCGACGCCCTTGGTGGTGCGCCGGCCGAGCCGCACCGCCGTGCCGTACTCGACGGGCCCGCCCATCACGGCCTCCAGGCCGAGCACGTAGTCGCGCGTCACGCCGTACTTGAGGCAGCACAGGCCGCCCGCGTTCGTGGCGACGTTGCCGCCGATCGTCGACCACGGCGAGCTGGCCGGGTCCGGCGGGTACCAGAGGCCCTGCGCCGCAACGGCTTTCTTGAGGTCGTCGTTGACGACACCCGGTTGCACGACGGCGAGCAGGTTGTCCCTGTCGATCTCCACGACCTCGGTCATCCGGCTGAGGTCGAGCACCAGGCAGCCGTCGACGGCGTTGGCGCCACCGGACAGTCCCGTGCCCGCACCGCGCGGCACGATCGGGATGTGCTTCTCCGCGCAGAACCTGACGGCCTCCTGGACGTCCTTTGTGGACTGCGGACGGAACGCCGCGTACGGCGTGCCCACCGGTGCCCACTCGGCCTCGTCGTGGCTGAGTCCGGCCAGGGTGTTCGGGTCCGTGATGAGCTTCATGACCTCTCCAACGCGCCGTGCGCGGCCTTGTGCACCACGCGTTCCAGTTCCGCGCCCCACGCCGGCGGGGTGGTGTCCGCGTGGACGGGCACGACCCCCATGCCCGCCACCGCGAACCGCGCGAAGAGCAGCAGGTCGAAGGCCTGGGCGGGGGACGCGAGCGGCGGCGTCAGGATCGTCGCGATCTGCTGGGCGCCGGTGGTGAGCTCCTGCGTGCCGGTCGCGATCAGGTCGGGCTCGGAGATGATCACCGCGCGGCGGCCGAGTTCCAGCGCCCACTGCTCCGGGGTGATCGTGTCGATGGCCGTGCGCACGGCTTTCGCCAGTGCCGCAACGGGATCCGGATCCGGCGTGAGTGCGCGGACGACGCGGCTGAGGAACGCGTCGTACCAGAAGATCGCTGCCTTGGTGCCGAACGTGCGGAAGAGGGTGCGTTCCGACACGCCCGCGCGATCGGCGATGGCCTTGGTCGACGTGGCCGCGAAACCCCGGTCGAGGCACAGGGTGATGGCCGCCTCCTGGATCGCCAGGCGGGTGCGCAGCTCCTTCGCGGCGCGGGTGGTCAAGGTGTCCACGCCGTCACCGTAGCCGAGAAAGTCAGTAACTGCCATATTTAGTGGCAGTTGATGTCATGTGTAGGCGTCGGGCGTCGGGGTACTGGAGGACATGGCCCGGACCACGGTCGTCATCGCCACGCGAAACCGCGCGGACAGCCTGCTGCACACGCTCTCGCGGCTCAGCGAACTCGCCGTGCCGGTGATCGTGGTGGACAACGCCTCCACCGACGACACGGTCACGCGGGTGCGGAGGGACTTCCCGAAGGCCACCGTGTTCGAGGCGCCGGCGAACCAGGGCGCGGTCGCGCGCAACCACGGTGTGCTCGCCGCGCTCACACCGTTCGTGGCCTTCGCGGACGACGACTCGTGGTGGGCGCCCGACGCGTTCGAACGAGCCGAGCCGATCTTCGACGAGCACCCCGGCCTGGGGCTCATCGCGGCGCGCACGCTCGTCGGGCCGTCGGACAGGCCGGATCCGATCACGCCGCTGCTGCGCCACAGCCCGTTGGGCGACGGGGTGGCGGGACCGTCCGTGCTGGGGTTCCTCGCCTGCTCGGCCATCGTGCGGCGGCAGGCGTTCGTCGAGGCGGGCGGGTTCAGCCCGGTGTTGTTCTTCCGCGGCGAGGAGACGTTGCTGTCGTGGGACCTCGCGGCGGCGGGGTGGGCGCTCTGCTACGTCGAGGACGTGGTGGCGCACCACCACCCGGCCACCGGCCGGTCACCGGGCGGGGAGCTGGTCCAGCGGCGCAACGCCGTGCTGTCGGCGTGGATGCGCAGGCCGTTCGACCGGGCACTCGCGGCGTCGGTGAAGGACCCGCGTGCCTTCCGGGCGGCCTTGCCCCGGCTGCGCCAGGCGCTCCGGCAGCGCCGAGAGCTGCCGGAACACCTGGAAGCGCAGGTCAGAGCGATCGAACGGCCGCGGCGAGGCGCGTGATGCCCTCGTCGATCTGCTCCGGCGTGACGCCCGAGAACGCGAGGCGCAGCGCGTTGTCGCCGCCCTCCAGCAGGAAGTCGGAGCCCTTCACGAACTCGACGCCGTGCTCCTTCGCGACAGGCGCCAGCTTGTCGATCGACACACCCGGCAGCTCGACCCACATGAAGTAACCGCCCTGCGGCGCTGTGAAGACCGCCTCCGGCAGCTCGCGCTGCAGAGCCGCCACGAGAGCGTCCCTGCGCGCACGCAACGCCGTGCGGACGTTCACGACCGACTCCTCGAGACGGCCGGAACGGCAGTACGAGTTCACGATCGACTGCGCCACCATGTTCGGCGAGATGTACGTGGTGGTGGCGATGTCCTGGATGGCCTTGATGGTCGCCTTCGGGCCCACCAGGTAGCCACAGCGGATGCCGGGCGCCATGGTCTTCGAGAACGACGACGCGTAGACGACCTTGTCGTTCTCGTCCTGCGACAGCATCGTCGGCAGGGCCTCGCCCTCGAACCGCACCTTGACGTACGGGTCGTCCTCGAACAGCACGAAGTCGTACTGGGCCGCGAGGTCCAGCAGCCGCGCGCGCTTCGCCTCGGACAGCGTGTAGCCGGCCGGGTTCTGGAAGTTCGGGATGATGTGCGCGAGCTTCGGGCGCACCCCGCTCTCCAGCAGCTTCTCGAGCGCGTCGACGTTGATGCCGTCGGTCTCGAGCTCGATGGCGTGGACGTTCGCGCCGCGCTGGCGCAGGTTCAGCAGCGTGCGGTCGTAGGTCGGCGACTCGACCACCACGTCGTCGCCCTTGCCGACGAGCAGCTCGAACAGGAACGCGTCGGCCTGCATCGAGCCGTTGGTGACGAGCACCTGCTCCGGCTCCACGCCGTGCTGCTCCGCCAGCCAGGCGCGCAACGGCACGTAGCCCACGCTCGTGCCGTACGCGAAGGTGCCGCCGGGGTCGTCCGTGAAGGCTTTCTGCGCCGCTTCGCGCAGGCCTTCCTGGTCGATGATGTCGAGAGAGGGCGCTCCGCGCGTGAACAGGATCGAGGCCATGCGCGGAGCGTACAACTCCCAGCATTTGGGCTACGGCCCATATACGTATGAGTTCAGGCGGCCGACGGCCTGCGCCGCGCCGCCGAGGTCGTAGTGGTCGACGGCGAGGAAGTTGGGCTTCTTCCTGGCCGCGGGCTGGCAGAACTGCTGGGCCCGGTTCGCGAGCTTGCCGTTGTCGGTCGTGGCGGTGCTCGTGAACGGAACGTCCCGGAAGTGGTTCATGACGAACAACGGCCGGAAGCCGCCCGTCGCCGTGAGCGGTTTTTCATCCCATCGGGAGTAGCAGGACCAGTCGGAGCTGCCCAGCCCCGATCCCATCGACCAGTAGTTCTCGACCGTCCAGTCCTTCTGGTAGAGCACCCCCGAGTCCTCGCGCCCGTCCTTGCCGTGGTCGGTGAAGATCAGCAGCCGCTTGTCGCTGTTCTGCATCTGGCTGCGCGTGGGCCAGCCGTTCTGCTGCACGCCCTCGGCCCGGTACAGGACGTCGTTCAGCCCCTGCACCTTCCGCAGCTCGGCCCTGAGGGTGTTCGCGTCGACG
Source organism: Lentzea sp. HUAS12 (assembly GCF_024125735.1). Taxonomy (NCBI): domain Bacteria; kingdom Bacillati; phylum Actinomycetota; class Actinomycetes; order Pseudonocardiales; family Pseudonocardiaceae; genus Lentzea; species Lentzea sp. HUAS12. Next base: position 5,737,923 of record NZ_CP099738.1, on the reverse strand, counting down.
TAGTCCTCCAGGAACACCGTGACGATCTCGCTGCGGTTGGCGCGCAGGAAGTCCACGATCCGCTGCACGTCCACGTTCAGCGCCACCGGCTTGCTCACGAGTGTGCAGCTGTTGTGGCACAGGATCGCGCCGTCGGGCGTCTGGTGGATGTCGAGCATGAAGCCCCGCACGCCGTCGTTCAGCTGCTGCACGATGCCGCGCGTCTGGTTCTTGGCGAGGTTGACGAACGGCGGCGCGAACCCGCCGTCCACCCCGTTCGCGTACGCGTTGTGCGACGTCAGGAACGTCATCTCGTCGAGCCGGGGATCCGCCGGCATCGGCGAGGTCTGAGCGGTGACCGGCGTCAGGTACCAGCGCGACTCACCGCTGAGGCTGAAGAACTCCCATTGATCACCGAACTGGACGGGCTGGTGAACCGCATCCCCCTGGGAACACGAACCCATGGTGAGCTGACGGGTGATGCACTGACCCGGCGAGTCGGTGTTCTCGAACCTCCCGTCGCTCAACCGCCACTGCTGGCGGTCCTCGTTGCCTTTGGGGCGGTGCAGTTCGACTCCAGCGCCGCTCTGGGCGACGTTGAGACCGGTCCGGACACTGGTGACGTAGAACGTGCCGGCCGGGGCCGCTTGCGCGGGGGCGGGCACCAGGGGCAGGAGCAGCAGGGCTGCGATGGCAGGGAGGTATCGCATGTGACCAGGGTCATCCATCCGGGTGAAACATGAAACCGCTTCAACCGTTTGGACGTTTAACACTGTGGGTATCCCACGCACCGTGAACCGCTCTTACCGAGCAGGGCACACCGCACGAAAAGAGCAGTACAACTCCACGGCAGCCGTCGCCCAGCCGAAGGGTTAGGGCCGGTACTCGGGCGCCGCCTTCACAAGCCGCGCAGGGTTCGACTCCCTCGGTTGCCACTCGCTCGCAGGACCTCCTGCCGAGCACTTCCTCGTCGACATCCCGCGGCGGGTAGGACAGGCGTCGTGGCCGACGGGCCGCGGCGCCTGTGTCGCATCCGGGGTGCCGTCTCAGCGCCCGTCCCGCCCGGACGGCCGGGCCGCACCCGGACCTCCCCACCGCCCCCGAGGAGCGCGCGACACCACGTCGGCCCGCTGGTCCCCGAGACCCGTCCCGAGCCTGCGGGCCGAGACCTGGGTGGGGAGCTCACCGCGGAACGAGGCGACGATGCGCACAGCGGGTACCGGCCTTTCGATCGTGGAGTGCTCCGGTCGAAGCACGTGATCACCATGGCAGGTAGGTCTGACAATTCCGGGAAACCGCAGTTCAGACACCAAAAAGGCCCGCCCGGCACGAATGCCGGACGGGCCCAGAAGAGCTCACATCAGATGACGCGGACGTCCTGCGCCTGCGGTCCCTTCTGACCCTGACCGATCTCGAACTCCACGCGCTGCTGCTCGTCGAGCGACTTGAAGCCCGAGCCGGAGATCTGCGAGTAGTGCACGAACACGTCCGGACCACCGCCGTCCTGCGCGATGAATCCGAAGCCCTTCTCGCCGTTGAACCACTTCACGGTGCCCTGCGCCATACCGATTGCTCCCTAGATGATGGACCCCCGCCAGAGCGAGGTTCGCGCGCAGTCTGCCAGGCACAGGTCTCTCTCACATCGTGGTTAGCCCAGTGGTGTGAAGAAGTAAGTTGGACCGGGTACCACCGAGAGGAGCAGGGATGACGAACTGGCTGGACGTCGCGCACGAGGTCGCGGCGACGCTCAGGTCCGACGCGGCCGACAGGGACCGGGCCAACCAGCCACCCGCCAAAGAGGTCGAACTGCTCCGGCAGAGCGGCCTCCTGAACGTCACCGACTGGACCGAGCAGCAGCGGATCGGCCGGGTCGTCGGCGCCGCCGACGCCAACGCCGGCCACCTCCTCGGGTACCACTACCTGCAGATCTGGCGCAGCGGCCTGTTCGACGCCCAGTTCACCGTCCACCCCGACCAGTTCTGGGCGGGCGTGAGCAACCCGCTCGACGCGGCTCTCGAACTCACCCCCCACGGCAGCGGCTACACGCTCAACGGCCGCAAGACCTTCGCCACCGGAGCCGCCGTCGCCGACCGCCTCGTGGTCAGCGCGACCCGCACCGACAACGGCGAGAAACTCACCTTCCTGCTCGACGGCAAGGCCGACGGAATCACCTATTTGGACGATTGGGACAACATCGGCCAGCGCCTCACCGCGTCCGGTGGCGTGAACTTCGAGAACGTCCAGGTGAGCGAGGTCCTCGGCGTCCAGCCGGCGAACGAGGACCCGCGCCTGAGCCTCGCCGCCCTCGGCTTCCAGCTCGTGCTCGCCCAGCTCTACGTGGCCATCGCGGAGGGCGCGCTCGCCGAGGCCGCCGACTACACCCGCACGAAGACCCGCCCGTGGTTCGTCAGCGGTGTCGAGGCGGCCACCGAGGACCCGTACATCGTCGTCGCGTACGGCGAGATGGTGTCGCAGACGAGGGCCGCCGGGCTGCTCGCCGACGAGGCCGCCCGCCGGCTCCACGAGGCGTCCGAACTCGGCCGCCACCTCACGCCCGCCAAGCGCGGCGAGGTCGCCGTCACGATCTCCGAGGCGAAGGTCGTCAGCACCAAGCTCGTCAACGAGGTCACTTCCCGCATCTTCGAGCAGGTCGGCGCACGCGGCACGGCCGCCAAGTACGGCGTGGACCGCTTCTGGCGCAACGCGCGCACGCTCACCTTGCACGACCCGGTCGTCTACAAGGCCCGCGAGGTCGGCGAGAACTTCCTGACCGGCGCGCGCCCCGCCCACACCGGGTACAGCTGATGCAGCCGGTGCTCGCCGACTCGGTGCGGCTCACCGGCGACGGCGTGCTGATCCTCGACCGCCGCCAGTTCCCGTTCGAACGCGACTGGGTGCTGTGCCGGACGGCCGAGGAGGTCGCCCGGGCCATCGAGGACATGGTCACCCAGTCCTCCGGCCCGTACTTCGCCGTCCTGTACGGCATGGTGCTCAAGGCGCGCACCCTCGAAGCCCTGCCGTTCGACCAGGCCCGCGCACAGCTGGGTGAAACCGCTCGGCTGCTGGAGAACACCAGGCGCACCAACAACGCCCTGCGCAAGGCGACCGAGGTCGTCCTGGAGGCGGTCGACACCGCCCAGGACGTCACGCACGCCCTGCTGGGCGCGGAAGAAGGCGACCGCCGGTACCGCGCCAAGAGCCAGGCGCTGGGGGAGCACACCGCGACCCTGTTGCCCGACAAGGCGACCGTCCTGACGCACTGCTGGGCCGACCTCTACCTGACGGAGACCGTCAGGGCGGCCCAGGCGCAGGGCAAGACGCTGCGGTTCTTCTGCACCGAGACCAGGCCGTACCTGCAGGGGGCCCGGCTCACCGCGGAGACGTTGATCGAGATGGGCGTCGACACCACGCTCATCACCGACGGCATGGGCGCCGCGGTCCTGCAGAGCGGCGAGGTCGACGCTTTGGTCACGGCGGCGGATCGCGTCACCATGGACGGGCACGTCGTCAACAAGGTCGGCACACTGGGACTGGCCGTGGCCGCGCACGCGTTCGGGGTGCCGTTCCACGCCCAGGTGCAGGCACCCGACCTGCTGGCGCCCACGACGGCCCAGGTGGAGATCGAGTACCGCGACGGCGCCGAGGTGTTGCAGGTCCTGGGCAGGCCGAGCGCCACGCCCAGGGTGAAAGGCCACTACCCGGCGTTCGACGTGACGCCGCCGCGCTTCGTCACCGACGTGGTGACGGACCGGGGCGTCTACCGCGCCGGCGAGCTCGACAAGTACTACGAGGGAGAACAGCGGTGAGCAAGTGGGTCGTGCTCGACATCGAGGGCACGCTGAGCGCGACGGACCAGGTGCTGGTCGTCCTGTACGACTACGCGCGTCCGCGCCTCGGGCCGTGGATCGAGCAGCACGGTGACGACCCGGTGGTCGCCGAAGCCGTGAAGCAGATCAAGGAGCTCAGCGGACACGACGACGTCGTCAGGGCGCTGCACGACTGGATGGACGCCGACCAGAAGGTCACGCCCCTCAAGACGTTGCAGGGCCTCATCTGGCAGCAGGGCTACGCGCAGGGCGACCTCGTCGCGGAGTTCTTCCCGGACGTCGTCCCCGCGATGCGCAAGTGGCACGACGACGGCATCAAGCTCGCGATCTTCTCGAGCGGCTCGGTCGCGGGCCAGATCGCGTTCTTCCAGCACACCACGGACGGCGACCTGACCCCGTTGCTGGAGCACCACTTCGACACGGTCAACGCCGGCCCGAAGCGCGAGGCCGCGTCGTACCACAAGATCGCCGAGACGCTGCGGTCCGACGACATCACGTTCTACAGCGACGTTCCCGCGGAGCTGCACGCCGCGCAGGAGGCGGGCTGGAAGACGGTCGGCGTCGCGCGCGCCGGTGAACCGTACGGCAACGCCGACTTCACGCCCCACCCGACGGTCTGGGAGCTCTCGTGACGGCGGAGCTCGCCCGCGAGTGCGTCCGCTACGCCCAGATGGGCTGGATGCGCGGCACCAGCGGCAACCTCTCCGTCGTCCTGCAACGTGATCCGCTCCGGCTCGCCGTCACCGTCAGCGGTGTCGACAAGGGTGAGATCACGGCCGAGGACAGCGTGGTGATCGACGTCGACGGCAACGCCGTGGACAGCGACAAGGTCCCGTCCGCCGAAGCCGGTCTGCACGCGCGGATCGCCCACGTGGCGGGAGCCGGCGCCGTGGTGCACGTCCACGCGCTGGCACCGGTCGTGGCGGCCGAGCACTGGCCGAACGGCGTGGTGCTCAAGGACCTCGAGATGCTCAAGGGGTTCGGCCGCTACGACCACGAGGAGGTCGTGATCCCGGTCGTCCGCAACTCCCAGGACATGCTCGAACTGGGCGACGCCTTCGAGAAGGGCTTCGACCCGGGGGTTCCCGCGCTGCTCGTCGCCCGGCACGGCGTGTACGTGTGGGGCGACGACCTGGTGCAGGCCCGGCACCGGTTGGAATGCCTGGAGTGGTTGCTGCGCTTCAAGGTGGAGACGCGAGACATCTTTACGGGGAGGAACGCATGACGCTGCTGACCGTGTGGCCGGAGACCGGCCCCGAGGAGACCGTGCTGCGCACCACCGACGCCGAGGAGATCGCCACCGCGCTCAAGGAGCACGGCGTGCGCTTCAGCCGGTGGTCCGTTGTGGACGGTGTCACCGCCGAGAACGCCCTGCAGGTCTTCGAAGCCGACATCTCCCGCGTCAGCGAGACGGAGGGCTACGGCTACGTCGACGCGATGGAGATGACCCCGGCCGACACGGACGAGTACCGCGCCAAGGCCGTCGAGTTCCGCAACAAGTTCCTCGCCGAGCACACGCACGACGACGACGAGGACCGCTACTTCGCCCGTGGCGCAGGCGTTTTCTACCTGCACATCGGTGACAAGGTGTACGCGGTGTACTGCACGGCGGGCGACCTGCTGAGCGTCCCGGCGAACACGACGCACTGGTTCGACATGGGCACCGAGCCCGACTACGTGTCGATCCGGTTCTTCCACGACGACGACGGCTGGATCGGCAACTTCACCGGCAGCGACATCGCCACGAGGTTCCCGACGTTCGACGAGCTGCGCGCCGGGCTGTGATCGAGTCCGGCACGCTTGAGGTCGGCGACGGCCACTCGCTGTACTGGGAGACGTCCGGAAACCCGGACGGCAAACCCGCTGTCGTGCTGCACGGCGGTCCGGGGTCGGGCAGTTCGCCGCGCACGCGGAACCTGTTCGACCCGGACCGCTACCGCGTGGTCCAGTTCGACCAGCGCAACGCGGGCCGCAGCACGCCTTCCGCCGCCGGCCCGGTCGTCGATCTCTCGGCGAACACCACCCAGCACCTGATTGCCGACATCGAGGCCATCCGCGTCCACCTCGGCATCGAGCGCTGGCTCGTCGAGGGCGGCTCGTGGGGCGTCACGCTCGGTCTGGCCTACGCCCAGGCGCATCCGGAACGGGTGACCGAACTGGTGCTCGCGGCCGTGACGGCGGGGGACCGCGCCGAGACCGACTGGATCACCCGCGACATGGGCCGCGTGTTCCCGCGCGAGTGGGAACGGTTCCGCGACGGCGTGCCTCCCGCCGAACGCGACGGCGACCTGGCGGCCGCGTACAGCCGCCTGCTGCACGACCCGGACGCCGAGGTACGCGCACGGGCAGCGCACGAGTGGTGTCTGTGGGAGGACACGCACATGTCGCTGGCCCCCGACGCCGAACCGTTCCTCTCGGTCGCCGACCCCGGCTTCCAGCTGGCGTTCGCCCGCCTGGTGACGCACTACTGGTCCCACGGCTGCTTCTTGGAGGAGAACCAACTCCTGCGGAACGTGGAGCGGCTCCACGGCATCCCCGGCGTGCTGATCCACGGTCGTTTCGACGTCAGCGGTCCGCTCGGCACGGCCTGGGCACTGCACCGCGCGTGGCCGGGCAGCGAGCTCGTGGTCCTGGACGACACCGGCCACGGCGGCGGCAGCATGTTCGACGCGATCCGCACAGCCACGGACCGTTTCTCGGTGAATTCATGAATGTGAAAAGTTCGCCCATCTGAACATTGTTCCGGAAATTGAACGAAGTATTGCTCCCTCCGCCTTCCATCTCCACAGTGGTACAGACCACTTATGGAAGGTCGGAGGGATTCACCGTGGAAACCCCTGCACTCCACACGCGACGCTCCGTGCTCGCCCTCGCGTTGACCGCACCCCTGCTCGTGGCCCCGGCCGGCGCAGCCCTCGCCCAGCCGGTCGCCCAGGACGTTTCAGCGCAGTGGGTGTCGGCGCCGTACACCTACACCGTCCAGAAGCCGTACAACCTCGCCACGAGCGCGCGCTACAAGTTCGAAGGCGGCGTCCACACGATGTGGGTGTACGACTACGACCAGCCGCACACCCAAGGCAGCCCAACGGATCCGCGCACCGAGATCCGCTTCAACCAGGAGTACTCGAGCGGCTCACGCGCCTGGGAGGGCGAGATCTACATCCCGTCCGGTGTCAGCGGCCCGACCGTCGTGCAGATCCTGCGCGGCAGCCGCCCCGACGGCACCCGCGCCACCGACGTGATGCTGAACGTCGCCAACATCAACGGCGGCACCCTCCGCAAGGACAGCAACCAGGTCATCGCCACCGGCATCTACAACAAATGGTTCAAGATCCGCGTCGAACACACCGCCGTGGCAGGCGGCCGCGGCACCGTGAAGACCTACTACAACGGCGCCCTGAAATTGACGCACCAGGACGAAGGCCCCGCCACCCGTTACTTCAAGAACGGCGTCTACCACCACGGCAGCGGCCGAGCGGAGGCCCGTTTCCGCAACATCACCTACTGGCGCCAGTGACACTGCTCGGCGCCATAAGCCTCGAAGTGCTCGCCTTCGGTGAAGCCCAGCTTCGCCAGGAGACGCATTGAGGCGACGTTGGCCGTTTGGGTGATGCTCGCGAGCGGCTCACCGGGGTGTGCGGCGGCGTACCAGTCGAGCGCCGCCACACACGCCTCATACGCGAAACCCTTGCCCCACGACGAAGGCAGGAACAGGTAGCCCAGCTCGCGGCCTTCGTCCACCACGTCGAACGAGATCATGCCGATCATCTCGCCGTCCAACTCGACGACGAACACCCCGTGACGCCGGCCCGGCACCTCCGGCGCCGTGCGGTCGACCTCGTCACGCGACTGGGAACCGCCGATGTAGGTGCCCACCTCCGGCGACGAGAACAGCTCGACGAACGCGTCCCGGTCGCGTGCCTCGGACGCGCGCAGCACGAGCCGTTCGGTCTTGATCGGGGCGGGCGGCCAGGCAGCAGGTCCGGTCATGACATTGACCCTAGAGTGGCTGGCATGAGCTCAAAGGTGGCGGTGGCATCGCTCGGCGGCACGATCACGATGACGGGCTCCGGTGCGGTGTCACCGACCCTGGGAGCCCAGGACCTCGTGCAGGGCCTGGAGGTCGGCGAGATCGCCACCCTGGCGACGATCCCCGGCGCCTCCCTCACCTCCACCACGTTGCTGGAGACCTTCGACTGGGCCCAGAAGCAGGTCTTCGACGGTGCCGCGGGCGTCGTCGTCATCCAGGGCACCGACACCCTCGAAGAGACCGCGTACTTCTTCGACTGCCTCTGGCCCCACGACGAACCGATCGTCGTCACCGGCGCGATGCGCCACCCCGGCCTCCCCGGAGCCGACGGCCCCGCCAACCTCGCCGCCGCCGTCGCCGTCGCGGCTGCCGCGAACTCCCGCGGCCGAGGCGCGCTGCTGGTGCTGAACGACGAGGTCCACGCCGCCCGCTGGGTCCGCAAGACCCACAGCAGCCTCATGAACGCCTTCACGTCGTACCCCGGCCCCCTCGGACTCGTCGTCGAGGGCGCACCGCAGTACTTCCACCCGGCCCACCGCCAGGCTGCGCTGCCGCGCCCCCTCGACGTGCCCGCGGTGCCGCTGCTGGAGGCCACTGTGGACGATGACGGCTCACTGCTCGACTGGCTCGACGTCAAGGGCGTGGTGGTCGCCGCCTCCGGCGTCGGGCACGTGTCCGGCGGCATGGCGGAGGCGATCTCGCGTGCCCGGTTCCCGGTGGTGGTGGCGTCGCGGACCGGGTCAGGGACGACGTTCCGCGACACCTACGGGTTCGTCGGGTCCGAGTCGGACCTGATCGGGCGCGGTGCGGTGATGGCCGGGTGGTTGTGTCCGCGCAAGGCACGCGTCCTCCTCAGGCTCGCTCTCGGTTCGGACAGCCACGTCGAAGACGTGTTCGGGGCCCGCGGCGCGATCTTCTGACCGCGCCGACCTCGGGGGTGGGGTCGGGTGGTGCGGTGGGGGTTCGGTGCGGCCAGGGTCGGGGGACGCGGCCGGGACCAGTGGGGCGGGGTTCGGGTGGTGGGCTGGGACCTGGAGCGATGGTGGTGGCGTGGGTGGCCCAGGTGCGGTGTCCGGGAGCGTGCAGTCCCTGGGCACCGCACCTAGGCGACGTGGATCGGGTTGGTTCTCGGTCTTCGGCGCGGGTCCACGAACGCGGGTGGGTGGAACACCGGCAGGCCGGCTGCCATCCGCACCTGCCAGTCCGAGTGGTGGACCAGGTCGTGGTGGCGGCGGCAGAGCAGGACCAGGTTGTCGATGGTGGTTGCGCCGCCGTCGGACCAGAACCTGATGTGGTGGGCCTGGCAGTGCTTCGGCGGACGGGTGCAGCCGGGGAAGGCGCAGCCCTTGTCGCGGGCCACCAGCACTCGACGGAGGCCTGCGTTGACGGCCCTGGTCCTGCGGCCAACGTCGTGGACCTGGGATCGGCTGCCGAGCAGGGTGGGGATGATGCCCGAGTCGCAGGCGATCTTGCGGACCTGGTTCATCGGGAGGTGCTCGCCGTTGTCGAGGAGCGCGGTGCCGAGGCCTGCTCGCAGCTTGTCGTAGTCGACGGTGACCGTCAGCTGGACGCGCTCGCCGCCGTGGATCCTGGTGCCGGCGCCGCGCAGGGCCAGGTCGACGATCTCGCACAGCGCGTCGCCGTCCCGTTCGGGGGCGAGCCTCGCGTCGTTCGGTTCCGGCTTGGCCAGCGGGTCGATCAGCGCGTCGAGCTTCGCGCCCGTCTCGGTGTCGAGGTCGGCGGACAGCAGGTACCGGCCGCCCCTCCATTGGCGCCGCAGGGAGTTCTTGGCCTGGGAGGGCTTCGGCTCCTTCGGCTCCGGACCGTCCTGGTCGAGCCGGTAGGCCAGCTCCTTGCAGAACGCCTTCGCCGACCGCGGTTCGTGCTCCAGCGCGTACCCGACGACGTGCTGCTCCGCCACGGCGGGAAGACCCGCCATCGCCTCGGCCAGCACCTCGACGTGGTCCTCGGACAGCTCGCCCTCGGCCATCGCGGCCGCGACAGCGGGCAGCGCCGGGCCGACCGGGGAACCGGTGGGCGTCACCGACGGGCACACCACCCGCGCCTGGGTGATCCGGCGGCGCGACGCCCTCGGATCCCAGCGCAACGTGTGCTTGAAGACCTCGACGAGATCCTTGTACCCCAAAGCCTCCGCCGCGCCCTGCTGGTCGAGCGCGCCGATGATCTCCAGCACCTGGAACTGCAGCCGTTGCAGCGCACGGACCTTCCGCTTGAGCTCGTCGAGGAGCTCAAGCGGGGAGGAGAGTGCGAGGGGCGGCATGCGTTGATCGTGGCATGAACAGGTGTTCGAATGCCATTCCTCGATGAGGTGAACGCGCAGGTCAGGGCCTATGGCGCCGTGCGCGCCACACGCGCTCATAGGCCGCTACGTTTTCACCCGAACGAGCCCGTGGCGTGGAGTGAATCCAATCCATACGGTCACTGAGCATGACCGCGACCATTTCCACCCCTTGCAGCCGAGAGCTCGGCGACGAGCTACGCCGAGTCCGGGAGTCGTCCACCCAGTTCCACGGCCGCGGAATGGCCATCCACCTGGGCTGGGATCCGAGCAAGGTGTCCGACATCGAACTGGGCAAGGTGCGGGCGAGCGACGTCGATGTCGTGCAGTACCTGGCGACGTGTGGCAAGGACATCGACTTCATCGATGCGTTCCGCCGTCGCTACTACAACGCGTTCGACCTGTACTTCGCCCAGGCGTCGGACAACGTGGGCACGCTCGCGCTGACAGAGGCGATGGCGACGAAGATCTTTTCCTACGACGTGCTGATCGTGCACGGTCTGATGCAGACGGAGGAGTACGCGCGACAGCTGTTCATCGACTCCCACATCGAAGCGCCCGAGGACATCGCGAGGCTCGTCCAGGCGCGCATGGATCGGCAGACGATCCTGAGGCGGCCGAACCGGCCCGAATGCGTGTTCTTCGTGCACGAGCTCGCCTTGCGGATGCAGTTGGGTGATGTGCGGATTCGCGAAGACCAGTACCTGCGTCTTCTCTTCAACACCCACATCCTCAGGGTCGTGCCTGCCGGCAACTGGGCTTTTCGCTCTGCGGTCACGCTCTACGAGTTCGGCAAGGCGGCGCCGGTCGCGTACACCGAGTCCGACACGGCGCAGGTGTGGTCACAGGACACGGTGGCCGTCGCTCAGGCCAGGAGGCTCTTTCAGCGGCTGGATGCCGTCGCGCTGGATGCGGAACAATCGAAGCGCAAGCTGGCGGAGTACGTCAGCGGTCTTCGAGAGGATCCTCATGTCGGCGGAACGGGCCTGGCGTAAGAGCAGCTACAGCAACGGTGGTACTGCGCAGAGCTGCGTGGAGGTCTCCCTCACCGAGGACGCGCTCGTGCGGGACACGAAGAACGCGAGCGGCGACGTTCTCGCGTTCTCCACCCCTGCCTGGCGCGCCCTCCTCAAATCGCTCTGACCACCGAGGTGTTCGCGGTCTCCACGGTCACCCGCACGGTCTGAGGCGCCAACGACTGCAGGTACTGCGCGTGGTCCGACCCGATCGTGTCGCTGAACGCGATGAACGCCAGCCGGGGCATCTCGAACGCCGTGGTGGCGCAGAAGTCCTCCAGCCGGTCGAACCCGCGCCGGATCCCGGTCGCGTCGAGCCCGAACACGGCGTGCGACGACAGCTTCGCCGCACCGATGTCCAGCAGGTGCAACGCGTGCATGGCGTGCGTGAAAGCCATGGCGCACACCTCGATGCGCGAGCACGATTCCAGCAGGGTGCGCACCATCGACGGGTGCAGCGACTTGCCGGACGTGCGCAGGACGACGTCGATGCCGGCCTCGCGGAAGAGTTCGACGATCTCGAACAGGCCGGGCACTCCGAGCGGTTCGCCGCCGCCCAGCGTGACGGTCTCCGGGCGCATCGAGATGAGCGCTTGGGCTACGTGCAACATGCGGTCGTGGCTGAGTCGCGCGTGAGCGACGTCCCAGGTGATGTCCATCGGGCCCCCTTCGGCGGATACGCCGATCCCATCGGGGGCCGTGTCCCGCTGTCAGGTGACCGGTGTCCCGACTCAGGTGGGACTTCCCAGTCCCGCCTCCCGCGCCCGCACGATCGCCTGCGCGCGGTCGGCCACCTGCAACTTGGTGAAGATCGCGGACACCCGGTTGCGCACGGTCTTGCCCGACAGGCTCAGCCGGTGCGCGATCGACGGGTTGTCGAGCCCGGACGCCATCAGCTCCAGCACGTCCCGCTCCCGGTCGGTGAGCTGCGGGAACAGCACCGCCTTGGACGACGAGATCGCGGTGAAGTAGCCCATCATCCGCTGCGCGATGGTCGCGCTGAAGATCGCCTCGCCGGCGCCGATGGCCTGCACGGCCCGCACGATCTCGTCGTCGTCGGTCGTCTTGACCAGGTAGCCGCGCGCGCCGGCCTTCATCGCCGCGAACACCAGTTCGTCGTCCTCGTGCATCGTCAGCACGAGGACACCGACGGACGGCAGCACGTCCAGGATCTGCTTCGCCGCCTCGACACCGCCGAGCACGGGCATGTGCAGGTCCATCACGACGACGTCCGGCTCCAGCTCCAGGACCACCCGGACGGCCTCCTGCCCGTCCGCGGCGTCGCCGACGACGTCGACACCGTCCTCGCCGTCCAGCAACGCCTTCAGGCCGCGCCGGAACACCGGGTGGTCGTCCGCGATCACAACGCGCGTCACTGGGCCTCCAACGGGATCCGTGCCACCACCTTGGTGCCGTGTGGTTCCGCGGGTCCCACTGTGCACGATCCACCCAGCTCGGCGCAGCGTTCTCGCATCGAATCCAGGCCCACACCCGGCTTGGAATCGGCCGCGACGCCGCGTCCGTCGTCCACGATCTCCACCACCAGGTCGCCGTCGGCGCGCACCGTGATCACGCACGACGAAGCGCCCGAGTGGCGGGCGGTGTTGGTCAGCGCCTCGGCCACGATCCGGTAGGCGGCGACCTCGACGGCCGCGGACAGGCCCTCGATCGGCTCGGCGTCGACCTCCACGCGCAGCTCGCCGTTGAACCGCGCGGCCTCGTCCCGCACGGCCAGCGCCAGTCCCTGGTCGAGGATCGGCGGCCGCAGCCCGTCCACCAGGCTGCGCACCTCCAGCGCGGTCGTGTCGACGTCGGCCAGCACCGGGTCGAGCACGTCACCGAGAGACCGCCGCAACGCCTTGAGCTGCAACCGAATGCCGACCAACGCCGGTCCGACGCCGTCGTGCAGGTCGCGCCGCAACCGCAGCCGTTCTTCTTCGCGCGCACGAACGAGCCGCTCCCGCGCGAGCTGCAGATCCGCGGTCAGCTTGATCGACTGGGCCGCGGGAGCGGTCGACCGCGCGAGCTCGACGAGCAGGCTCAGCTCGCGGTCGCTCAGCCGTTCGTCGGGAGCACGCGGCTCGACGACGAGGTCACCGACGGCAGATCCCCGGTACGTCATGGGAAAACGCAGCTGCGGCCACCCGCGACTCCGGCCGTGCTCGGCCAACACCGATCCACCGCGAATGGCCACGTACGGCAGTTTCAACGACTCCGCGACAGTGGCGGCCACGGTCGGGAGCACGTCCTGCGACCGTTCGAGCTTCTCGCTCAACGTCGACAGCGCGGCATAAGGATCCGAGCGCTGACCATAAAGCCACAGATCGAGCCTGCGCTGCACCCACGTTCGAAGAGGCGCGAACGCCAGCCCGGCGGCCACGACCCCGATGACCTCGGCGTCCCGGGCGAACAACTCGCCGGCCCCGACCATCACGCCGAGGTAGAGCAGCAGCAAGACCACGGTCAACGAGCCGTAGAGCAACGAACGGTGGATGAGCAGGCTGATGTCATAAAGGCCGTACCGCACGATGGCGATGACAGCGGCAGCCGGAAACGCGAGCACACCAACGACCCACGCGACGTGCCCGTCCGTCGTCTCCACGACGGTCGCCACGCCCGCCAGCGTCAGCAACGCGAACGCCCACACGAGCAACCGGCGTTCGTCCCCTTCAGCCCTCCGCCACCGCAGAGCCAAGGACACCACCGCCGCGATCACCGAGACCCCGGCCGCCAGCACGGCGACCAGCGTGATCGTCTTCGCGAGCCCGCCCCCACCCGACTGCCAGAACGAGGCGGGATCGCCCCACGAAGCCCAGGCGATCCCCACGGTGCCGACGACAGCGCTGAACAGCGACGCGCCGATGGCGATCCACCAGCGGCCGCTCAACGGCCTGCCGTTCGGGAACACCAGGGCCACCGCGGGCAGCAACGCGTACGTGGGCCACCAGACCCACGCCTCGACCCACCGGGCGGGGTGGTCGTCGGGCTGGCCCGCGACCGCGACGGCGACGCCGCCGAACAGGCCCATGGCGAGCAGCAGCCACCCGACGGCCGACCTGCGGACGTGGCCGATCACCCGCACCCCGAGCAGGGTGCAGGCGAACGCGACCAGCCAGTTCCGCGGATGCGAGACGGCGCCGGTGACCGCTGTGTGCACGACGGCGAAGAGCACACAGGCGGCCACCAACGCACCAATGACGCGAGCGAGGAGGACCTCGCGTCGCGTCAGTCGCTGAGCCAGTGCCACAGGTTGTGGAACGGAGAACCGGCGTCCAAGGTGCTCAGACCTCCCGGCCAGCCCTGGAACGTCATGATCCGGTGACGCAACTGCTCGACCGTCACCGGTTCGGCTGCCTTGTGGACGTGGTCGAAATCGACGTCCCCAGGCGGCGGGTTGACCGCGCGCGCCTGAAGCTCCGCGTACCAGGCGAGGAGCTCTTCGTCGGACATGTGCGAAAAGTACGGCGGTACCACTTTCTGCCCGGACTTCGACATGTCTGGAAGGAGTCGTGGGCACTCGTCTGGATACACGAGTGCCCACGAACTTCGAGAACTTTCTGAGAACGACCTACGGCAGGACCTGGATCTTGCGGCCCTTACCCGCCTTGAACTGGTCCAACGCCCCCGCGTAGTCGTCCAGCGGCACCCTGTCACTGATGAAGATCTCGGGGTCGAGTACTCCGGTCGCGAAGAGGTCCGCCGCCCGTTCGAACGAGTGCAGCACCGCCATCGAGCCGGTGATGGTGATCTCCTGGTTGTAGATCTTGTACGGCTCGATGGTGACGCGGGCGGAGTAGTCCGAGACGCCGAACTGGAGGAACGTGCCGCCCTTGGCGACCCGGTTCAGCCCGTCCTGGATGGCCTTCTCGTTGCCGGTGGCGTCGATGACGACGTCCCAGCCCTGCGGCCGGTCGAGCTCGTCCGGCGTCGCCGCCACGGCCGTGACGCCGAGCTGCTTCGCCGTCGCCAGCCGGTCCGGGTTGAGGTCCACGACCTCGATCGACGACGCGCCGGTCAGCTTGCCGAGCTGCAGCATCATCAGGCCCATCGTGCCCGAGCCGTAGATCAGCACCCGCGACGCCATCTGCGACCGCAGCACGTCGTAGCCGCGCACGGCGCACGACAGCGGCTCGATCAGGGCCGCGTCCTCCGTCCGGACGTGGTCCGGCAGCTTCACGCAGTTCGCCACCGGGGCCTTCGCGAACTCCGCCGCGCCACCGGACGTCGTGACGCCGATGGCCGCCCAGCGCTCGCACAGGTTGTTCTTGCCGGAACGGCACATGCGGCACTCGTAGCAGTAGAGCGACGGGTCGACGGCGACCCGGTCGCCCACAGCCACCTCGCCCACCTGCGAACCGATCTCGACGACCGTGCCGGCGAACTCGTGGCCCGGCACGACCGGCAGGGTGGGCGCGAACTCGCCCTGCAGGATGTGCAGGTCCGTGCCGCACAGGCCGCAGGCGGCGACCTGGACGACGACCTCGCGGGGACCGCACGTGGGATCGTCCACAGTGGTCACTTCGACGGACCCGACGCCGGTGATCACTGCTGCTTTCACTTGACCGCTCCCAACGAAAGGCCCTGGACGAGCTTGTCCTGGGCGGCGAACCCGGCGATGAGCACCGGCAGAGACACCACGACCGCGGCCGCGCACACCTTGGCCAGGAACAGGCCCTGGGAGGTGACGAACCCGGTGAGGTACACGGGGGCGGTGCCGGCGACGACACCGGTGAGCACCCGTGCGAAGAGCAGCTCGTTCCAGCTGAAGATGAAGCAGATCAGCGCCGTCGCCGCGATGCCGGGCATCGCGATGGGCGCGACCACCCTGCGCAGGATCGTGACCAGCCCGGCGCCGTCGATCGAGGCCGCCTCGAGGATCTCCTTGGGGACCTCGGACAGGAACGAGCGCATGAGCCACACCGCGATCGGCAGGTTCATCGAGCAGTACAGCAGCGTGAGGAACGAGATGTTGTCGAGCATCCCGGAGAACTGCGCGATCAGGTAGATCGGCAGCAGCGCCGCGACGACCGGCATCATCTTGGTGGAGAGGAAGAAGAACAGGACGTCCGTCCACTTCTCCACCGGCTTGATCGACAACGCGTACGCGGCCGGGATCGCCAGCAGCAGCACGATGATCGTCGACCCGATCGAGGCGCTGAACGAGTTGATCAGCGGCGGCCACGCGCCGGAGTCGAAGAACTCCGCGTAGCCGTCGAACGTCAGCGGCGCCAGCACCGACGGCGGGTTCGTGGCCGCGTCCGTCTCGCTGTGCAGCGAGGTCAGGAACATCCACGCCACCGGTGCGAAGAAGACGATGCCCGCGAACCAGGCGAGCACACCCCAAACGCGGCTCATCGCTTCTCCTCCTTGAACAGCGAGGAGACCGTGCGCAACGCGAAGGTCGCGATGATGATCGACCCCGCCACCACGATGACACCGGCCGCGGAGGCCTCGCCGTACTCGTGGGCCTGGTAGAAGGTCTGGTAGATCATGTACGGCAGGTTCGCCGTGCCCAGACCACCGGACGTGATCGTGAAGACCGCGTCGAAGTTCTGCACGATGTAGATCGACCCGAGCAGCCCGCCGAGCTCCAGGTACTGGCGCAGGTGCGGGAACGTCAGGTACCGGAAGATCTGGAACGACGACGCGCCGTCGATCGTCGCGGCCTCGACCGGTTCGATCGGCTTGGACTGCAGGCCCGCCAGCAGGATCAGCATCATGAACGGCGTCCACTGCCACACCAGCGACAGCACCACGGCGCTCATCGGCATGTTGGAGATCCAGTCCGGCTGGGCGTCGAAGCCCAGCCAGTTCAGGATGCCGTTGAACAGGCCGTACTCCGGGTTGTAGAGCACGTGCTTCCAGATCAGCGCCGCCGCCACCGGGACCACCAGGAACGGCGCGATGAGCATGGTCCGCACGAATCCGCGGCCCGCGAACTTCTTGTCCAGCAACAGCGCGAGGCCGAGGCCGAGCACCAGGCTGATCAGGACCACGGACGCCGTCAGCACGATCGTGTTGACGACGGAGGAGCGCAGGTCGGGGTCGGTGAAGACGTTGACGTAGTTGTCGAACCCGGCGAACCCGCGGTTGGTGGGGTCGAGGGAGTTCCACTTCATGAACGAGATGACGAGAGTCGCCACGAACGGCAGCTGCGTCACGATGATCAGGAAGATCAGGGCGGGCAGCAGCGGCGCCCGCCGCGCCCACTTCGAGTACCCCTTGCGGGGGACGGGAGGCGGCCGGTCGACGACCGACCGCTCCCGCGTCATGACAGCCATGTCACTGTCCCTTGTACTTCGCGGCGACCTTCTCGGCGAGACCCTGACCGTTGTTCAGCGCGTCGTCCACGGACGTCGCACCCGCGATCGCGGAGCTGATCTGCTGCGACACCTGGGTGCCGAGGTCGGTGAACTCGGGGATGCCGACGAACTGGATGCCGGGGGCCGGACGCTCCTGCACACCGGGGTTGAGCGGCTTCGCGCTCTTGATCGCGGCCTCGGCCATCGCGGAGAACGTGCCCGAAGACTGCTTGTACTCGGCGCGCTGGTAGGTCGACGAGCGCTTGCCGTCCGGGACCTTCGACCAGCCGAGCGTCTTGCCCGCGAGCTCCTCGTAGCCCTTGCCGGACGCCCACGAGATGAACTTCCAGGCGTTGTCCTGCTTCTTCGACGCCTTCTGGATGCCGAACGCCCAGGTGTAGAGCCAGCCGGAGCTGTCGGTCTTCACGACCGGTGCCTGGGTGAAGCCGAGCTTGCCCTTGACGGGGGAGTCGGCCGCTTCGAGCAGGCCCGCGGCGACCGTGGCGTCGTACCACATCGCGACCTTGCCCTGCGTCATGTTGTTGAGGCACTCGGCGAAGCCTGCCTGCGGGGCGCCGTTCTCACCGTGGGTGCGGACGAGGTCGACGTAGAACTTGGTGGCCTCCTTGAACTCCGGCGCGTTGACCTGCGCCTGCCAGTCCTTGGTGAACCACGTGCCGCCGAAGGTGTTCACGACCGTCGTCAGCGGCGCCATGACCTGGCCCCAGCCCGGCTGGCCGCGCAGGCAGATGCCGCGGACCTCGGGGGTGGAGACCTTCGCGGCGGCCTCGGCGACCTGCTGCCAGGTCGGCTTGTCGGGCAGTGTGACGCCCTTCTCGGCGAAGATGTCCTTGCGGTACATGAGGAACGACGACTCGCCGTAGAACGGCTGCGCGTAGACCTTGCCGTCGGCGGCGGTCAGCGACTGCTTGATCGGCTCGAGGATGTCGGCCTGGTCGAACCCGCTGTCCTTGGACACGAAGTCGTCCATCGGCGCGAGCCAGCCGTTCTTGGCGTACATCGGCGTCTCGTAGTTGGAGATCGTCGCGACGTCGTACTGCCCGGCCTGGCTGGAGAAGTCCTGGCTGATCTTGTCACGGACGTCGTTCTCGGGCAGCACGGTGAAGTTCACCTTGATGCCCGTCTCCTTGGTGAAGTTGTCCGCGGTGAGCTTCTGCAGGTCCTGCATCTGCGGGTTGTTCACCATCAGGACGTTCACCGAGTTCTCACCGCCGCCCCCACCACCGGCTCCCGAGCAGGCGGACGCGAGCAGCAACACCGCGGTGGCGGCTCCGAGTGTGCGAATCGACGACATCGTCGGTTCCTTTCAAGGGTTTTCGGGCGCGTCGAACACAAGGGGGGATGTACGCCCGAAGGGTGAGGGCAAGTCAGGCTCTGATGACCTTGGGGCCTAGCAACGTGTACCGGTGGGCCTCGTGCGCGCTGAGACCGCTGTCGGTGACGACCGCCTCCAGATCGGAGACCTCGGCGAACCGGTGGAAGCTGGAGACGCCGAACTTCGTGTGCGTCCCGACGAAGATCTTTCTGCGGGACGCGCCGAGCGCCTTGGCCTTCACCGCGCCGACCGCCGGGTCGGGCGTGGTCAGGCCGTGCTCGCGGGAGATGCCGTTGGCGCCGATGTAGGCGAGGTCGATGACCATCTCGCCGAGCATCCTGGTGGTCCAGTGGTCCACAGTGGCCAGTGTGTGGCCCCTGACGCGACCGCCCAGCAGCAGGACGGTGCACGACGGGTGCTCGGACATCGCCGCCGCAGTCGGCAGCGACGCGGTGATGATCGTGAGCGGGTTGGTGGTGGGCAACGCCTCCGCGACGAGTTGCGGCGTGTACCCCTCGTCGATGAAGACCGTCTCGGCGTCGTCGAGCCGTTCGGCGGCGGCCTTCGCGATCCGCCGCTTCTCCGGCACGTGGGACCCGGCGCGGAACCGGAGCCCCGTCTCGAAGCCGGCGCTCTCGACCGGGACGCCGCCGCCGTGCGTGCGGCGGACCAGGCCGTGCTCGTCGAGCACGCGCAGGTCGCGCCTGACCGTTTCGGGAGCGACGCGCAGTTCCTGCGCCATCTCCACCACGTCGACCCGGCCGTCGGCGCGGGCCCTGGCCAGGATGCGCCGTTTGCGTTCCTCGGCTCGCATGTCACCTGCCCACTCGGCTATCTGGTTGCCCGTTCGGGCCGTGCATAGATGAAACACCCTTGAAACATTGTGGTCGGCACCACAACTGGGTGACATCCTGCCCGATTTTCGCCCGGTTCGCCCTGCGTGACGCCTCGTTCACGCAGGTCGACCAGACTGGGCACGCCCGATTCGCCCTCCTCGTGTGCCCGGATGGCCTCCAGGCGACTGCTGAATTCGGTGGAACCGGGCGAGACGGCACGAAGTCCAACCGGGACCGACGAGGGGACGAGACGCATGAAGTGGGTCGCTGGGTTGTTCGCCCTGGTGATCTTGGGTGCCGGCGTCCTGCTGGGCCTGACGGGCTTCACGAGGTTCGATCCCACCGCGGGCACGAACAGCAGGCCCGTAACGGACCGGGGCGTCGCCCGTGTGACCGGTTGCACGTCGAGCGGACCGGTCAGCATTCGGGGCTTCGGCACCTGGTGGACCTGTCAGGCCGATGTGACCTGGGAGAGCGGGCGGCAGACACGGGTCACGGCCGAACCGGATCAGCTCACCCCGTCCGACCAGGGCACCGAGGTGCCGGTGGTGCAGCGGGGCTCGAGCAAGGTCCGCAACGGGCCCGGCAACGCGCCGGTCTACCGCGCGGACTTCGAGCCGAGCGTCCTCCTGGGCATCGGTTCGATGCTCGGGGGCCTCGCGGTCGGTGGGATCGGGGCGCTGGCCGTCATCGGCACGCTGGCGTCCCGTCGCAAGAAAGCACAGGAGAGGGACTACTAGATGAATCCGGCTGCAGCTGATCCCGACGCGATGATGCGCCAGTGGAACGAGCAGATCCAGGCGAAGCTCCGGCAAGCCGACGAGATGAAGCAGGTCGCGAACGCGGTCTCGGTGACCCAGCGCTCCTCTGACGGCTCGGTGTCTGTCACGGTCGACCAGAACGGCATCGTCTCGGCGCTGGACCTGACCGACGCGGCGCTGCGCAAGCAGCCCGCGCAGCTGTCGGCCGACATCCTGGGCGCGATGCGGACCGCCCAGGCGCAGATCGCCGCCAAGATGCACGAGGTCATGGCGCCGATCATCGGTGAGGACTCCGCGACCATGGACGCGCTGATGGGCGGCTACGAGGAACGCTTCCCGGAGCCTCCGCCCGTGAACCCGACGCCTCCGCGTCCCACCGGTCCCGTTGATGACGACGACTTCGGCGGGCACAACTTCGCCCGCGACGACAAGGGCTGGTGATCAGCATGACCTCTCCCGGGTTCAACGTCCACACGCAGGCGATGCGCGATCACGCCCGGCGGATCGACGGCATCGTCAGGCAGATCGAGACGGCGCAGCAGGCCATCGGGCAGGCGCAGATCAACGGCGCCAACGCGTACGGGATCCTCTGCAGTCCGTTGCTGGAGCCGCTCATGGGCACCATCGAGGCTGCTGGTACCGGCGCCGTGAACACCGCGCACGGCGTCGTCAACGCCACTGTGGACGGTGTCAACGGCATGGCCGACGTGTACGACAACGTCGACCAGGCGCTCGGCGGCAACTTCAAGAAGATCGTCGAGAAGCTCGGGGAGCTGACGTCATGACCGCACCGAACCCGTTGGTGGCCAACGCTCCTGGTCCCACTGCCTGGAGCGCAGGTCTCAACCTGGTCGAGCCGGCGGCGGACGCGGTCTCGGCGGTCCAGCGCGGTGACTGGGCGGAGGCGGGCATCAACATCCTCGGCGCGGGCGTCGACGCGCTGGGCTTCCTGACCGACCCGTTCGGCACGCTGCTGTCGTCGGCGTTCGCGTGGTTCATCGAGCACGTCGAGCCGTTGACGTCGATGCTCAACTCGCTCGCGGGCAACCCCGGTGTGATCAACCAGAACGCCGCGACCTGGGGCAACGTCGGTGATCACCTCAAGAGGGCCGGCGAGGACATGGCCCGCGTGGTCGACGCCGACACCAGCGCGTGGCAGGGCGCCGCGGTCTCGGCCTACGCCGCCGTGGCGAAGGCGGAGGCGACCGGGGTGAAGGCCGCGGGTCTCGCCGCCGAGGGCGTCGGTGCCGCGCTGACCGGTGCGGGCGTCGCCGTCGCGACCGTGCGGACGATCGTGCGAGACCTGATCTCGATGGCGATGAGCGAGCTGGTGCAGGCGCTGATCCGCTGGGCCGCGGCCGCGCTGATCACGGTCGGCCTCGCCACGCCGGGCATCGTCGCCGACGGCATCCGGCTGGTCATGAAGTGGGCCAAGAAGGTCTCGGACTGGCTCGAGAAGGTGATCACGACGATCAAGAACCTGTCGAAGGTCGTCAGCAAGATCTTCGAGGTCCTGGAGAAGTGCAAGACGGGCCTGGCGGCGATCATGCCGAAGGGTGCGGCGGACGCGATCGTGGACACCACCGCGATCGGCATCGCGAAGAACCTGCCCACCGAGGCCGCGAAGGTCGACGACTCGCCCTACGCGACCAGGTGAGAACGCGGGGGTGGCCCGTCCCGGCCACCCCTCGCCTTCCCCTACAGCCAGGCCGCCGCGTCCGCGGGCAGCTTGCCGTCCTCCAGCGGAACGCTTGACAACGTTGGCACGCCCGGCAGGGCGATCGGTGCGTCCGACAGGTTGACCACGCACGTGTGGTCGCCGCGCCGGAACGCCAGCACGTCGTCGCCGAGGTCGAGCCACTCCAGGTCGCCGTCGATGCCGCGGCGCTGTGCGAACACCTCGCGGTACAGGGCGAGCATCGAGCCGGGGTCGTCCTGCTGGGCCGCGACCGAGAAGTCCTGCCAGTTCTCCGGCTGCGGCAACCAGCTCGGTCCGTCCTCAGTGGACCAGGGCAGCGGCACGCGGCAGCCGTCGCGACCCCGGTCGGTGAAGCCGGAGCGGTGCCACACCGGGTCCTCGCGCAGTTCGTCCGGCAGGTCCTCGACCTCCCAGAGCCCCAGTTCCTCGCCCTGGTAGACGTACACGCCACCGGGCAGCGCGGCGGTGAGCATGATCGCCGCGCGGGCCCTGCGCGTGCCCAGTTCGAAGTCGGTCGGGGCGCCGTGCTGCCGGTCCGCGAAGGAGAAGCCGGTCTTCTCGCGGCCGTAGCGGGTCACGTGCCTCGTGACGTCGTGGTTGGAGAGCACCCAGGTCGGTGGCGCGCCAACGGGTTCGTGCGCGGCGAGCGTGCTGTCGACGACCTTGCGCAGCTCGTCGGCGTCCCACGGGCAGCACAGGAAGTCGAAGTTGAACGCGCTGTGCATCTCGTCCTGGCGCAGGTAGCGGGCGAACCGCACCGGGTCCGGCAGCCACATCTCGCCGACGAGGATGCGGTCGCCGTCGTACTCGTCGACGATCTGGCGCCAGCGGCGGTAGATGTCGTGCACGCCGTCCTGGTCGGAGTAGGGGAGATCGGCGTTGGGCCTGGAGAAGTCCTTGACCAGGCCGTCGGCCACGTCGATGCGGAAGCCGTCGACGCCGCGGTCGAGCCAGAACCGGAGGATGTCCTCGAACTCGTCGTGGACGACGGGGTTCTCCCAGTTGAAGTCCGGTTGCTCCGCGGCGTAGAGGTGCAGGTACCAGCGGCCGTCGTCGAGCCTGCTCCACGCGGGGCCGCCGAAGCGCGACTGCCAGTCGTTCGGCAGGTCCTCGGTGTCGCGGACGTGGAAGCGGTCCCACAGGCCGTCCTTGAACCACGGGTGCTGGTCGCTGCAGTGGTTCGGGACGAGGTCGATGATGATCCGGATGCCGAGGCCGTGCGCGTCCGCGATCAGCTTCTCGGCGTCGGCGAGCGATCCGAACACCGGCTCGATGTCGCGGTAGTCCGCCACGTCGTAGCCGCCGTCCGCGAGCGGGCTCGGGTACCAGGGGTTCAGCCAGATCGCGTCGAAACCGAGGCTCGCGATGTGCTGGAGCTTGGCGCGGAGGCCGGCGATGTCACCGATGCCGTCCCCGTTCCCGTCTGCGAAGCTGCGCAGGTAGACCTGGTAGATGGATGCGTTGCGCCACCAACTCATCTGGTGTCCTTTCAGCCTTTTACGCCGCCCGCGGTGAGCCCCGCGAGGATGTGCCGCTGGAACGCCAGGAACAGCGCCACCATCGGCAGGCTCGCCAGCACGAGGCCCGCGAGCAGGAGGTTGATCGGGGTGTCCGGCGCGAAGCGTTGAAGCGCAACGCTGAGCGTCTGCTTCGCCGGATCGGGGAACACGAGCAGCGGCCAGATGAAGTCCTTCCACGCCGCCACGACCGCGAAGATCGAGACGACGGCGAGGATGGGCCGCGAGATCGGCAGCACGATGCGCACGAGGGTGGTCCAGGTGCCCGCGCCGTCGATCCTGGCCGCTTCGAGGAGCTCTTCCGGGATCTGGTCGAAGAAGCGTTTGAGCAGGTAGACGTTCAGCGCGTTCGCCGCGGCCGGCAACCAGATGCCCGCCGGGTTGTTCAGCAGGTCGAGGTCGGTGAGCGTGAGGTAGACCGGCACGAGCACGGCCGTCGAGGGCAACATCAGCGTCGCCAGCATCAGGCCCATGATCGCGCCGCCGAAGATCGGGCGCAGCTTGCTCAGCGCGTAGGCCGCGGGGACGATCACGGCCATCTGCACCGCCCACGCGCCGAGCGCGACGACGAGCGTGTTGAGGAAGAACTTGCCGAGTTCCATGTAGTTCCAGGCCTCGACGTACGCGCCCGGTTCCCACGTCCGCGGCAGGATCGTCGGTGGTTGCTGGGCCAGTTCCGCCGGCGGCTTGAACGCGCCGAGCAGCACCCAGACGAGCGGGAGCAGGAACGCGGCGGTGAAGAGGACCAGTGTGATCGTGAGGACGATCCAGTACGTCTTGCCCGTTCCCCTGGTGAGCGTCCTCATGCGTCGGCCTTCTTCGTGATCTTGAGGTAGAGGAAGGAGAAGACGCCCAGCACCGCGAACAGGATCAGGCTCAGCGCGCTCGCGGTGCCGAAGTCGTTGTAGTAGAAGGCGTACCGGTACAGCAGGAGCAGCACGGTGACCGTGGACTCCTCCGGCCCGCCGCCGGTCATGATGAACGGCTCGGTGAAGATCTGCATGGTCGCGACGACCTGCAGGAGCAGCAGCATCAGGATCACGAACTTGGTCTGCGGGATCGTGATGTGCCAGACCTTCTTGACGATGCCCGCACCGTCCAGGTCCGCGGCCTCGTACAGCTCACCGGGGATGGTCTGCAGCGCCGCCAGGTAGATCAGCGTCGCCGAGCCCATGTTCGCCCAGGTGATCACCAGCACGAGGCTGATCATGCTGGTGTCCGCGGAGTCCAGCCACTGGAGCGCGGGCAGGCCCAGTCCTCTGAGGACGGAGTTGAACAGGCCGGGTCCCGGGTCGTAGAACCACTTCCACAGCAGGGCCGTGACGACCGGTGGCAACATCACCGGCAGGTAGACCAGCAGGCGGAAGTACCCCTTGGCGTGCCGCAGCTCGTTGAGCACGACGGCCGTCAGGAACGGGACGCCGAAGCCGAGGAGCAGTGCGAGAAGCGTGAAGTACAGCGTGTTGCGCCACGCCACCCCGAACAGCGGGTCCGCGAAGAGCCTCTCGAAGTTCTCCCAGCCCACCCAGTCGGGACTCGTGACGAAGTTGACCTGCTGGAAGCTCAGGACCACCCCGCGCACGATCGGGTACCAGGAGAACACCGCGAAGACGACCAGCGCGGCACTCAGGAAGCCGTACGCGGTGACGTGGCGCCGCACCTACTTCACCTGCGCCAGGACGGCGTTGACCTTGGTCTCGGCGTCGGCGAGCAACGCCGCGTGGTCCGCGCCGGAGTTGGTCAGCACGGCCTGCACCACGGAGTCGAGGATCGCGTAGACCTGCTGCGCCTGCGGCGGTTCGAGCGAGCCCTTGGTCTTCTCCGAACCGTCCACATAGGCCTGGAAGTTCTTCACCGGCATGGTGGCGTACTTGGCCTTGAGCTCTTCCTGCTTGCTGCGCGGCTCGCCGGTCCAGATGTCGGCGATCGGCGGGATCGGCAGACCCACGGGCTGACCGCGGTCCTTGTACTTCTGCAGGTTGGTCTCGAGGCGGTCCGGGTTCAGGTACTTCCACTGGACCCACTTGAGGCCGGCCTTGATCTTCTCGGGCGTGGCCTTCGGGTTGATCATGTAGCCCTCGCCGCCGAGCAGGGTGCCCTTCTGCTCCGGGATCGCGGCCAGGCCGTAGTCGTCGTACTTGCCCTTGAACTGGTTGACGATCGCGGCGACGTTGTCGGGCGCGGCCAGGTACATGCCGAGCTGCCCGGCGCCCATCATGTTCTGCACGTCGCCGATCTCCAGGAGCTGCTTCTCGCCCATGGAGTTGTCGTCCCAGCGCATCTCCTTGAGCCTGCGCAGGACTTCCTTGCCCTTGTCGTTGTTGAAGTCGGCGACGTACTTGTCACCGTTCTTCTTGGCGATGTCCCCACCGACGGACTTCATCCACGTGGTGAAGTGCCAGCCGCCCTGGTTGCTCTTGCTGTACTCGGCGAACCCGGTGACACCGGCGTCCTTGAGCTTCTTGGCCGCCGCGCGCACCTCGTCCCACGTCTTCGGAGGGGTGTCGGGATCGAGTCCCGCCTTGGTGAAGTTGGTGCGGCTGTAGAGCAGGCCCATCGTGTAGTTGGCCGTCGGCAGCCCGTAGACCTTGCCGTCGGCCGTGAAGACGTCCTTGAGCTCCTGCTTGATGTCGCCGTAGTGCGGCACGTCCTTCACGTAGTCCGTGAGGTCGGCGGCCTGCCTGCGGGCGATCAGCGCCGCGGGATCCGTGAAGTAGACGTAGAAGACGTCCTCCAGCTGCCCGCCGGCGAGCTTGGCGCTGAACGTCTTCGGGTCCATGAACCCCTCGTGCGGCACGAGGTCGATGTCCGGGTTCGCCGCCTCGAACTCCGCGACGTCCTCGTCGAACACCTTGCGGTCGAACGCCTGGGTCTGCGGCGGCTGGCCGTTGATGTTGACCTGGACCTTGCCGCCCGGCTCGGTCGTGGAACCGCTCCCACAGCCGACCGAGCTTAGGGCCAGGACACCGCCAATCAGCACGGCAGCGGACTTCTTCATGGTGGAGCCGCCCTTCTCGCGAGCGCGTCGATGTGACGGCGACCATAAGTCCCCGTTACATCTGAACGCAATATCCAGACGAAAACTCGCAAGAAGCTGACTGCGTTCGTTACCTCGCGGGCGCGCTGCTGGCCCTCACCACCAACTCGGGCTCGAACAGCAACTCGTCCGGCGCCACGGCGTTGCCGGAAATCTGGTTCGCCAGCAACTCCACCGCGGCCCGCCCCATCGCCTCGATCGGCTGCCGCACCGTCGTCAGCGGCGGATCGGTGCAGGTCATGAAGGCGGAATCGTCGTACCCGATGATCGACACGTCCTTGGGCACGTCCAGCCCGGCCCTCCTGACGGCCCTTATCGCGCCCAGCGCGAGGGGATCGCTGGCGCAGATGATGGCCGTGACCCCGCGCTGCACGAGCTTCGTGGCAGCGGCCTGCCCGCCTTCGAGGCTGAACATGGCGTGCTCGACATCGGCCCCGCCACACCGGTTGATGGCCTCGAGCTTCCGCAGGCTCGGCACGTGGTCGGTCGGCCCGAGCACAGCCCCGATCCGCTTGTGCCCGAGGGAAGTCAGGTGCCCGTACGCCTGCTCCACCGCCACCGCGTCGTCACACGACACCCGAGGGAACGCGAGGTCGTCTATCGCGGCGTTGACCAGCACCGCAGGCAACTTCCGGGACATCATCTGCTGGTAGTGCCCGTGACTGGCGTCCTTCTGCGCGTAGTGCCCGCCGGCGAACACGATCCCGCTGACGTGCTGCTCCAGCAGCAGCTCCAGGTACTCGGCCTCGGTGACCCCGCCGGCCGTCCTGGTGCAGAGGACAGGCGTGAAACCCCTTTGCGCCAGCGCGTTCCCGACCACGTCCGCGAAGGCGGGGAAGATGGGGTTCTGCAGCTCGGGCAGCACGAGGCCGACAAGCCTGGCGCGTTCACCCCTGAGTTGGGTCGGTCGCTCGTATCCGAGCACGTCAAGCGCCGTGAGCACGGCACTGCGCGTGGCGTCCGAGACGCCGGGCTTGCCGTTCAGCACCCGGCTGACAGTGGCCTCGCTGACCCCGACCTTGGCCGCGACCTCGGCCAGCCTCCGTTGCGTCATGGCGCAAGTGTACGCAATTTCTTGCGTCCGTTTGCAAACGAGCCTCACCCGCTCGGCAGGCGCTCGCCGACCGCGCCGCCGGTAGGCTTCTCCGCCATCCGCGAGGGGAGACCACGATGGCCACCGACCCGCTCAAGCCCGTACCGACCCCGGTCCCGAAGGACGACCCGTCCTCCTGCTGGCCGCTCAAGTCGCCGGCGAAGGACAAGCCGGTGCGAGGCGTGGACTGGTTCCTGCGCATGCCGAACGGTGGCGGCACGGTCTACCAGCGGCCCGCCGACTGACCTCATGCGGTCCCGCGCGCCGGTCTACTTCACAAGCCTGCTCGCGACGATCGCCCTGATCAACACGCCGGTTCCGCGGATCGTCGTGTCGGCGGTGCTCAACCCCGAGGCCGGTGACGCGGTCGCGCGCAGCCTCGGGTCGATCACCAAGGACCTCGTGCTGGTGCTGCTCGTCTCGATCTACTTCGAACGGGTGCGCACCAAGGAACAGGCCGAGCTGCTGCGCGGGATCGACCGCAAGCTGGACGCGACGGGCCTCGTGACGGCGCCTGCCGTCCGCAAGCTCGTGCTCGACACCACGCCGCCCGAAGAGCTGGTCAGGACCGCGCTGGACCGCCACATGCCGCGCATGGAGGACAAGTCCTCGTTGGTGTCGCTGGTTCTCTCGCCGAGGCCCGCTCACTACGACGTCTCGGTGACGGCGAGGGTGGAAGCCGTGGCCGGCAAGGACGTCGACCTCAGCATCAGGTACGAGCTGATCGCTCCGCGAGGACCGTTGCTGATCGCCGTGACCTCGTCGTCGACGCATTCGATCGCGCTGTGCGACGCCTGCCCCGAGCTGTTCAACGTCTCGACCCTGGACACGTCGACGGCGTTCGAGGAGGACGCGAAGCGGTTCGGGGACCAGATCGAGTGTTACGTGGAGCCGCACCGGGGCAAGACGAGGCGGGTCGACTTCCGCAGGGTGCCTGCCAACGCGGTTCGCCGGCACATCGTCCTGCCGGGTCGGGATCGCGGTGTCCGACATCGCTCTGTTCTCGGCCGACACGAGCAAGGAGGAAGAGGAGTTCGTGCGCGTCCGATGCCAGTTGCGCTGGTCCGGCGACGTCGACGAGCACTGCCTGTGGTGGTACGCCGACCGCCCCATGTTCGTCAGGACGCTCACCATGGACGTGAAGGAGATCGTCCGGGAGCAGCGCGGGAAGGCTTACGTCCAGGTGTTCCTCGGAAGCGTCGACTCGCTGGTGCTCGACGCCGAGGACGGCTACCTATCGCTGCGACTCGACCGCTGGGTCGTGCAGGGGCAGGGAGCGATCGCGATCTGGTGAGTCAGCGGCGCTGTTCCCGCCACAGCAGCGCGACCCCGTGCCCCGGCAGCATCCACGACCGCACGTCCAGGTCTCCGAGCTGGTCGGCTCGCAACCACTGCGCGGCCTCCGTCCCGGACCGGAACGTGAACGGCATGATCCGGAACTCGTGACCGGGGGAGTGGTCGACCGCGAGCTCGGTCGCGTCGAAACTGATCGTGTCCACATAGGACGGATAGGGCGACTGCCAGTACGCGAAGCCGTCGTTGGTGCGCTGCAGCGAACGTGACGACACGGTCAGGCTGAGGATCGCGCGCACCACGTGGTCGTCAGCGATTCCGCTCAGGTCGCATTCCAGGATGCGCAGGTCGCTCATGTGGTCGACGGGGCTGAGTTTCGGCAGCGGTGCCATGGCCTCGCGGAAGAACGTCAGGTAGTTCGACCACTGGTCGAAGCGGACCTCCACCGGCGGGATCTGGCTGGGCTCGGCCGAGCGGCTCTGGCCGTCGTGGTCGAGGTAGTCGATGGTGATCTTGGTCGACTCGCGGATGTCGTCGACCGAGTCGAGGAACAGCGAGGCGTCCGGCATGAAGTAGAGCTCGAAGAGGGGGAAGCGGCACGCGGCGCTGATCGTGTCGCGCAAAGTGGCGTTGCTGGTGGCGAAGATGACGAACCGGTCGACGGGCACGCTGTGCCGGAACTGGTGCCTCTGCGTCGTGGTCAGGTGGTAGGTCTTGGTGTCGACGCCCTGCAGCGTCAAACGGACCGTGGTGCGGGTGCTGATCGTCAGGTCGTCACCCTTGGGGCGCATGCCGCTGCCGCCCAGCACCCCGGACACCACGTCGTCGTTCTGCTGGCCGGTGCCGTAGATCCTCGACAGGAACGTCCTGAGCACCTCGCTCGGCAACAGGTGCTCGACGATGCCGGGACCGGAGATGCGGCCGATCTCGCTGACGAGGCGCTTGTGCAGAAAGAGTTCGTAGGAACCGAG
Source organism: Lentzea sp. HUAS12 (assembly GCF_024125735.1). Lineage (NCBI taxonomy): Bacteria > Bacillati > Actinomycetota > Actinomycetes > Pseudonocardiales > Pseudonocardiaceae > Lentzea > Lentzea sp. HUAS12. The sequence goes on along the minus strand of NZ_CP099738.1, from coordinate 5,707,927 downwards.
CAGGAAACCCGCCAGCGCCGGCAACGGCCACAGCACCACCAGCACGTCGTGCAGCAGGCTTCGCGAGGTCGGTTGCCACAGCAGCACCGCGGTCAGGTCGGCGGCAGCCACGAGCACCAGGAGGAACGCGACGGCCAGCGCTCGTCTTTCCCTGCGCGCCGCCGTCACCTGGTCGCCGCCCCCTCACTCCACCCGGTTGTCCATACATGGTGGGAGTGGAGGGCGATCAGCGCCAGACCCTTTCGGCCCGTGCCGTATCAGCGACGCGTCAGCGCGAGGTGCCCCAGATGGGGTTGTCTGACACCCCTACATAGGTGCTGTGCGTGGCCTTCGGGGTCCCGTCTTCCTCGACGATGTCGTTGTAGAGACCGAGCAGGTGCCTCGTCATCGCGCTCTTCGCGCCGACTTCGTCGTGCCGGCGGAGGAACCAGACGACCTGCTCGTGCTCACCCGCAGAACGGCTGTGCACCTCGCGCGACGGGTGTGCGTGCCGCTTGCAGTCCTGCAGACCCGGCACTAGCGCCTGGTACATGTTCTCCAGCAGTTCGTTGTGGCTCGCGCGGATCAGCGCCGAGTGGAACTCCTCGTCCGACTCGATCACCTCCTGCACGTCGTCGACGGAAGCGCGCTGGTAGCGGAGGTTCAGCTTGGCGAGCTCGTCGAGCTCGCCGGCGTCCGCGCGCACAGCGGCGAGACTCACCGCCGTGGTCTCCAGTGCGATCCGCACTTCCAGGAGATCGGTGTGGGAGAACTGCTTCGCGGCGAGCCTGCCCTCGAGGTTCTGGTCGACGTCGGCGAGATCGGTGCGGCGGACGTACCAGCCCAGACCGCGGCGGACCTCGACGATGCCCTGCAGCTGCAGCCTCTGCAGGGCGGTGCGCAGGGAGGACCGCGCGACGTTCAGCTTGTCCGCCAGGACGGGCTCGGTGGGCAGGCGATCACCTGCCTTGAAGGTGCCGCCGATGATCAGCTCGCGGAGCTTGTGCTCGATGAGTTCCGGAAGAGGCCGTCGCGAATCGGGCGAGAGCGACCAGCTCTCGCCGAGATGGACGTCGTCGGCGGGCATTGGTCCAGCTTAGGCCTGTTGCCTCCTGGTTGCAACTTGTCTGGCAACCAGTCGACCGTTGACAGACAACCTACAACACGGGACCCTAAGACCATGGCGACACGCCCAGGACCGCCCACACCTGGGAGCACGTGCTCGCCTAGTCGGGAGGGGAACGAGATGTCCGCAGGGAGTGCACTCGGAATCGCAGGAGTCGTCGCCGTCGCCGTCACCGCGATCGGCTGGCGCACCGTGCTCACCATGATCGCCGTCTCGGTCATCGCGCTGGCTGTCGTCGGCTTCGTGAACGTCACCAGCATCATGTTCGGCTGATGAGCAGGCCAACCTGAAAAACGTGCCCCGGACGCGTCTCCCACAGGACGTGTCCGGGGCACCACTGTTAGTGGGGGACACCTATGGGTTGCGGATTTCGCTGTGTGCTCTACGCTGCGCGCCATCATGGCCGCACGGAGGTGCGGCCATGACTCGTTGGCGTCGGGGGACGTGAGTACGGGGTCGTTCGATGACGGGTTCGCCCACCACGAGCACGCATGCGCTGCATGCGGCGCTGGTTCCTGCGCCCGCTCTGGTGGACGAGAGACGCACGCTTTACCGCCTCGCGGCGGAGATGTTCGCGCCAGGAACCGAGTTGTCCGACAACCTCGCGGATCACCCGATCGTCCGATACGAGATCGGCAGGGCGCTCGCCGGTCACGGTGACCTCGACCCCGCGGTGCTGACCCGAGTCGCGTCGATGGGCGTGCGTGATGCCGGCGTGCCGGTCGTATCAGACCCGGCCGCAGCTGAGGTGATCGAGGCGCCGCTGCGCATCGTCGCTCCGTCCGGTGCGCGGCCGGAGCCGTTGACCGAAGCCGACGGCGAACGGTTCGAGAGTGCTCTGCACGTGGTGGAAGAAGGTGTCCGGCTGCTGTGGAAGTTCGCGCCGGACATGGCGGAGGACCTACTCGCCCACGTCTCGATGCTCGCGGTGTTGAAGCGCGAGACCTCTGGCGGGCTGGTGTCGGCGTCGTCGCGGTACGTGCCCGGCATCGTGCTGATCGACGAACCCGCGCTGCCGATGGAAGTCGCCGAAGCGCTGGTGCACGAAGGTGCGCACGAAAAGTTCTTCGACCTCGCCATCACAAGAGATTTTCTTGACTTGAACGCCGAGGCCGCGGATTATTTCGAGAATTCGTGGTCGCAGGCTCGATGGCCACTGGAACAGACGTTCGCGGCGTGGCACGCCTACAGCTGCCTTGCGCAGTTCAACGCGTCAATTGGACCCGAACGACTTGGTCCCGATTCATTGCTTTCGAAAGCAAAAGTGCGTGCCGACGAGATCGGTCGGTGGTTGCTCGCACATGAAATCGATTTGCGTTCAGATGCGCGCTGGCTCCTTCGCGCCCTCGCGAACGATGCGGTTGATCTCGAAGGCGGGGGCGGTGTGCGGTCCGAAGTGGACGATGTCACACTATCGTCTGAGATCTCAGAAAACGGCCACTTTCGCCTGCTCCCGGACGTCAGCTTCAAGCGCGCGGCCTCAGGGCGAGTAGTGGTGGGCAGGGCTGCACGACCCGTTCAGATCTTCTGGCTCGATCAAGACGCGAGTTGGGCTGTAGATCAGTGGCATAAGGATAGTGCGACGGAAATGTTCGGGCGGCTTCTCGCCCGGGCAGCCGAGGAATGGCAGGCTGACTTCGCAGTGGCAGCGAAGCGCCTGAGAGCCGCAATCGGCTCATTGCTGTCCTCATCGATCGCCGGGTCGCCCGAAGTACATTAACGCCTCCCGAGAAGGAACAATGACCTCCCCGAACCAGCTTCCACGCTTGCCGCAGTTCCCGCAGAACCCCGGCATGCCTGTTGCCCACCCGTCGCCCGTGATGGGTCCGGTGATCGGCCAGCCGGTCACCCCCGTTCAGTGGTTCAGGCGCATGCCGACCGGGGGAACGGTCTACGTGAAGCCCACCGAGGGCCAGCACAGCTGAGTTTCGTGCGTTGAAGGGGGCCGTTTTCACAGGCCCCCTTCGGCATTCGTGCGCCCGGATGCCTAGCTGTGCTCCATCAGCAGGCCCCAGAGGCCGCCGAACAGCACCCGCACCTCCAGCCAGAACTCCACGTCAGCCGGAGAAACGCCCCCGCCGTACACCTCCACGGCGCGGTGAGCAGCCTCAGACCCACGAGCACCCGCCAAGCAGGCCAGATCCCACGCGATCGGCCCGAGCCAGGTGTCCTCGAAGTCGTTCCAAACCGGCCCGCCGGATGTCATCAGCAGGTTCCCGTAGTGCGAGTCGCCGTGCAGCGGCTGGACGTCGTTGTAGTGCGCGTCCCACGAAGCCAGCAGCTCATCCCGCCGAGAACGGAACGCCTCCAGTTCAGGGACGCCCAAACCGTCCAAATAGGCCAGCGTGTGGTCGACGTCGTCCAAAGGCCCCCGCACGGGCAGAGCACCCTCGTACAACCGCAGTTCGGCATGCAGGCCCGGCAGTAGTTTGAGCACGTCAGGCCGTGAGAGCTCCACGTCGGCGAAGTGCGGCACATAGGTGCTGAACGACATCACGAAGCCGTCGTGCAGCTGAGGTCCGGCGGGCAGTTCCGCAGAAGGCGTCACGACCGGCACGCCGCGTGAGTCCAGGAACGCCGAAACAGACAGGTCACGGGCGAAGTGTCCAGCCACCAACGGCCGCACCAGGGCCGTGCGGGCGGCGATGCGCGCCACCACCGGGGCCGGGCGCAGGTGCACGATGACGTTGCTGCCGGTGGACAGCACGTCGGGATCGTCACACATCACGCCGTGCGACGCGGCCAACGAGACGGCAGCGCTTACAGCAGCAGAAGCACTCACACCATGAAGGCTGGCATCAGCCCTGGGGGAGGAGCGACTGCATTTCGGCGATCTCCTTCTCCTGGTGCGCGACGACGTCCTGCGCCAGCTTGCGGGTCTCGGGGTCGGTGCCGGCCGAGAGGTGCTTCTGCGCCATCTCCACGGCGCCGCGGTGGTGCTGGATCATCAGCGACAGCCACTGGCGGTCGAACTCGGCGTCGTCCAGGTCGGCGAGGTTGCCGAGGTCGACCATGCCGTGCGACTCGGTGTGGCCGTGCGAGGTGTGCGAGGACGCCTGGACCGGGGCGTTCCACGTGCGCAGCCAGCCGTTCATGCGGTCGATCTCGGGCTTCTGGGCGTCGGCGATGCGCTTGGCCAGGTCGATCACGCGCGGGTTCTCCGTGCGGGACGCGACCAGGCCGGACATCTCCAGCGCCTGCTCGTGGTGCGGCACCATCCCCTGGGCGAACGCGACGTCCGCGGAGTTGTGCGTGGCGGGGGTGCCACAGGCGGCCAGCAACAGGACAGAAGCGACAGCGAGCAATCGGAGCACGGCGGCAGGATACGTGTGACGTGCGCTACGCCGCTGGCCACCGGCCATGGGCCACCCGAACGGAGCTGATCGGCTCCGTCTAATATCCGGGGAGTTTCCCGAACTACTGGTCCCACCAAGGCCTGGAGGTACCGTGACGGCCGTAGCCCCGCAGCCGATCGCAACGCGTCCTTATCCGACGCGCACCGCGGTCAAGGGGTCCTTCCTGCTGCGGATGTTCCGCACCACGGACCACAAGCAAATCGGCATCATGTACCTGGTCACCTCGTTCGCCTTCTTCATGGTCGGCGGCGCGATGGCCATGCTGATGCGGACCGAGCTGGCTCGGCCCGGCATGCAGTTCCTCTCGCAGGAACAGTTCAACCAGCTCTTCACGATGCACGGCACCGTGATGCTGTTGCTGTACGCGACCCCGATCGTGTTCGGTTTCGCGAACTTCGTGCTCCCGCTCCAGATCGGCTCGCCCGACGTCGCGTTCCCGCGGCTGAACGCCTTCTCGTACTGGCTCTACCTCTTCGGTGGCCTGATCGTGATGGCGGGCTTCATCACCCCCGGTGGTGCGGCCGACTTCGGCTGGTTCGCGTACACGCCGCTGAGCAGCGCGATCCACTCGCCCGGCGCGGGTGCCGACCTGTGGATCTCCGGCCTGGTGGTCGGTGGTCTCGGCACCATCCTCGGCGCGGTCAACATGATCACCACCGTGGTCTGCCTGCGCGCGCCCGGCATGACGATGTTCCGGATGCCGATCTTCACCTGGAACATCCTGGTGACGTCCGTGCTGGTGCTGCTCGCGTTCCCGATCCTGACCGCGGCCCTGCTGGGCCTGCTGGCGGACCGGCACCTCGGCGCCCACGTGTTCGACCCCGCCAACGGCGGCGTGATCCTGTGGCAGCACCTCTTCTGGTTCTTCGGCCATCCGGAGGTCTACATCGTCGCCTTGCCGTTCTTCGGCATCGTGTCGGAGATCTTCCCGGTGTTCAGCCGCAAGCCGATCTTCGGTTACAACGGCCTCGTGTACGCGACGCTCGGCATCGCGGCCCTGTCCGTCGCCGTGTGGGCGCACCACATGTACGCGACCGGCGCCGTGCTGCTGCCGTTCTTCGCCTTCATGACGTTCCTCATCGCGGTCCCGACCGGTGTGAAGTTCTTCAACTGGATCGGCACGATGTGGAAGGGCCAGCTGACGTTCGAGACGCCCATGCTGTTCAGCATCGGCTTCATCGTCACGTTCCTCTTCGGTGGTCTGTCCGGCATCCTGCTGGCCGCCCCGGCGATCGACTTCCACGTGTCCGACACGTACTTCGTCGTGGCGCACTTCCACTACGTGCTGTACGGCACGATCGTGTTCGCGACCTTCGCGGGTATCTACTTCTGGTTCCCGAAGATCACCGGTCGCTTCATGGACGAGCCGCTCGGCAAGCTGCACTTCTGGACGACGTTCATCGGCTTCCACGCGACCTTCCTCGTCCAGCACTGGCTGGGCAACGAGGGCATGCCGCGCCGGTACGCCGACTACCTCGCGTCCGACGGCTTCACCACGCTCAACATGATCTCGACGATCGGCGCCTACATCCTGGGCGCGTCGACGCTGCCGTTCATCTGGAACGTCTTCCGGAGCTACCGCTTCGGTGAGGTCGTGACGGTGGACGACCCGTGGGGCTACGGCAACTCGCTCGAGTGGGCGACGTCGTCCCCGCCGCCGCGGCACAACTTCACCGAGCTGCCCCGGATCCGTTCGGAGCGCCCGGCGTTCGAGCTGCACTACCCGCACATGATCGAGCGGATCCGCAACGAGGGTCACGTGACCTTCACCGGCAAGACGATCCCGCACGAGAAGGCGGCTCCGGCCCTGTCGGAGATGGCTGCATCGGCGATCAAGTCGGGTACGGCGTCCGAGAAGGACGATTCCGAGCACGACAAGTAACCTGCGAGTAACAGGTTCAACGATGAGCCCCGGTCGCTTGTGCGAGCCGGGGCTCTTCGCGTCTGACGAGGAGACGACGACGTGAAAACGCCCGTGCTCATCACCGTGACCGGCCCCGACAAGCCCGGTGTCTCCTCCGTGCTCTTCGCGGTGCTGACCAGGCACGGCGTCGAGGTGCTGGACGTGGAGCAGGTCGTGATCCGGGGCCGGCTGGTGCTCGGCGCGCTGGTGTCGACCGAACACGACCCCGAGGGTCTGCAGGAAGCGGTCGAGCAGGCCATGGCCACCGTCTCCATGCAGGTGGAGATCGAGATCGGCGCCGACTCGAAGCGGACCGCCCGCCTGGAGTCGTCGCACGTGCTGATCGTGCTCGGCCGCCCGGTGACGGCCAAGGCGTTCACCGAGGTCGCGCGCCGGCTCGCGTCCCTGGGTGTGAACATCGACGCCATTCGCGGTGTCGCCGACTACCCCGTCACGGGCCTTGAGCTGCGCGTTTCGGTCGCGGACGACACGATGGAGAACGACGGCGCGCTGCGGTCCGCGCTCGCCGAGGTGTCGGTGCGGGTGGGGCTCGACATCGCCGTCGAACGTGCCGGACTGACTCGTCGCGCCAAGCGCCTGGTCGTGTTCGACGTCGACTCCACGCTGATCCAGGGCGAGGTGATCGAGATGCTCGCGGCGCACGTCGGGTGCGAGGAGCAGGTGCGCGAGATCACCGAGGCCGCTATGCGCGGGGAGCTCGACTTCGCCGAGTCGCTGCGGCGCCGGGTCGCGTTGCTGGAGGGCCTCGACGAGAAGGTGCTGGACGAGGTCGGGGCGTCGCTCGAGCTCACGCCCGGTGCGCGCACGACGATCCGCACGCTCAAGCGGCTCGGCTTCTTCTGCGGTGTGGTGTCCGGCGGGTTCACGAAGGTCATCACGGGCCTCGCCGACGAGCTCCACCTCGACTTCTGCGCCGCGAACACGCTGGAGGTCGTCGACGGCAAGCTGACCGGCAAGGTCGTCGGCGACATCGTCGACCGGCCCGGCAAGGCGGTGGCGCTGCGCCGGTTCGCCGACGAGGTCGGCGTCTCGCTGGCGCAGTGCGTGGCGGTCGGTGACGGTGCGAACGACATCGACATGCTCAACGCGGCGGGCCTCGGCATCGCGTTCAACGCCAAGCCCGCGCTGCGCGAGGTGGCCGACACGGCGCTGTCGCACCCGTTCCTCGACGCCGTGCTGTTCATCCTCGGCGTCACCCGCGCGGAGGTGGAGGCCGCCGACGCGGCCGACGGCCTGGAGCTGACCCGGCTGTGATGATCCTCGACCTGATCGCCTCCCGGAACTACGCCGAGGAGACCGAAGTCCGCGCGATGCCGATGGTGCTGCGCATCGAACGCGTCGACCCGCCGTCGCGGACGGCACTGCTGGAGGCCGCGGCCGCTTCGGCGGTCGCGGTGTGCCTCGACCCGCGTGCCGACGTCGGGGGCGAGTGGCACGAACCCGTGCGGGCGTGGGTGGCCGGGCGGATCCGCAAGGTGGCGCGACGGGCCCGCGGCGCGCAGTGGGAGGCCGTGCAGGCCCTGCCCGGCGTGACGATCACCGTGAACGGTGCGTCGGTCCGCTCGCTGCTGCCGGTGCTGGTGACCGAGACGCCGCGGGAGATCGCCAAGCTGCAGATCTCCGGCTCCGACCTGCCCGTCGACGAACCCGGCGAGGTGCCTGAGGGCGCACGGCTGCTGTACGTGAACCCGCGGGTGGAGATGTCGGCCGGCAAGCTCGCGGCTCAGGTGGGGCACGCGTCGATGCTGCTCGCGCCCAGGCTCTCCGAGACGGAGCTGAAGGCGTGGGCGGCGCTCGACTACCGCTGTGCCGTGCGGACCCCGTCCGCCGCCGAGTGGGACGCGCTCGTCCACAGCGCGGACGTCGTGGCGGTGCGGGACGCCGGTTTCACGGAGGTCGAGCCGGGCACGACCACGGTGCTCGCGGTTTAGAAGCGCGCTTATCGGGTAAATCCGCGTCTCGTGGGCTTACTCGACGTTCTCGACGCCCGGCTCGGCGACGGGCTGGAGAACATGCTGTGCTCCCATCACACGCGCAGGCTGCGCCGACTGGGGTGGGGCGACGTGCTCGAAGGCGACGGCGCGGGGTGGTTCACCCCGCGCCGGCCGGTGCAGCACGGCAACTCCATCGAGGTGCTGGTCGACGGCGCCAACGCGTTCCCCGTCATCGCCAAGGCGATCGAGGGCGCGCAGAAGTACGTGCACATCGCCAACTGGCACGCCTCGCCCGACTTCCGGCTGACCCGCGAACCGGGCGCGCCGCAGTTGCGCGAGCTGCTGTCGGCCGCGGCGGAACGGATCCCGGTGCGCGTGCTGCTGTGGGCCGGTCCGCCCGTGCCGTTCTTCGAACCGACGCGGAAGCGGGCCCTCGCCGCGCAGAAGGAGTTCCAGGAGAGCGGCGCGATCCGCTGCGAACTCGACGCGCGGGAACGGACCCTGCACTGCCACCACGAGAAGATCGTGATCGTCGACGACGTGGCGTTCGTCGGCGGGCTCGACATGACCGCGGTGGAGGGCGACCGGCACGACTCGCCGGAGCACCCGCCGCGCGACCTGGGGTGGCACGACCACATCGCCCGTCTCGGCGGGCCCGTCGTCGCGGAGGTGGCCGCGCACTTCGCGGCGCGCTGGCTCGAGATCGCGGGCGAGACCCTGCCCTCACCCGAGGTGCCGCCGGAGGCCGGTTCCTCGTCGGTGCAGCTGGTCCGCACGATCCCGGAGAAGACCTACGACTTCGCGCCGCACGGCGACTTCAGCCTGCTCGACTCGTACCTGCGGGCGCTGCGGGCGGCGGAGTCGTTCGTGTACGTGGAGAACCAGTTCCTGTGGTCGCCGGAGATCACCGAGGTGCTCCTCGAGAAGCTGCACAACCCGCCGTCGCCGGAGTTCCGGATGGTGCTGTTGTTGCCGCAGAAGCCCAGCAACGGCGCCGACACCACGCGCGGGCAGCTGGGCCGCCTGCTCGACGCCGACCCGGACAGGCGGGTCCTGGCCGCGACCCTGGTCTCGCACGGGGACGCACCGGTCTACATCCACGCCAAGTTGTCCATTGTGGACGACAAGTGGATGTCGGTCGGCTCGGCGAACCTGAACGAGCACTCGCTGTTCAACGACACCGAGGTCAACGTGGTCACCGACGACGCCTCGGTCGTGCGCGAGACGCGGCTGAAGCTCTGGGCCGAGCACCTGCAGGGGCTCGGTGGTGACGTCTCCGGGCCCGTGCACGAGGTCGTCGACACCCTGTGGCGCCCGGCCCTGGAACGCCCGGCCCGCGTGACGTCGCTGCCCGGTGTGTCCCGCCGTGCCGGAAGATTGCAAGGACCGTTACGCGGATTGCTGGTCGACGGCTGACCTGCGGCGCTAGCGTGGCCGGGTGGCCAACGAGGTGACGATCCCGCTGCTGCCGTGCGCCTCCATCGACGAGGTGGCCGAGTTCTACGTGATGCTCGGGTTCACGGTCACGTACCGGCAGTACCGGCCGAACGCGTACCTGTCGGTGCGGCGGGAGGAGATCAACCTCCACTTCTTCGGCATCCCCGGTTACCAGGCGGACCAGTCGTACAGCTCGTGCCTGATCCAGGTCGAGGACCCGCGTGAGCTGCACGAGGCGTTCGCCGCCGGCATGCGCGCCGTCTACGGGCAGGTGCTGCTCACGGGGATCCCGCGGATGACCAGGCCGCGCCGCGACGGGTTCCTGTTCGTCGACCCCGGCGGCAACTGGATCCGGGTGGTGCCGGCCGTGCGGGAGTCCGTGCGGACGAACGGGCTGTCCAGGGCGTTGACCAGCGCGGTGACTCTGGCAGGGTCGCACGGGGCCGAGCGGCAGGCGTTGAAGATCCTCGAAGGCGCGTTGGTGCGGGAGGTGCACGCCTCGGAGGAGGAGCGGGCGTCGGCGCTGGAGTTCCGCGAAGAGCTGCTTGAACGGCTTAATCTACATAGGTAGTCTTAGTGGCGTGGAGCCACTGCAACGCATCGGCAAGGCCACCGTCGACGTGCTCTCGGTCCTGCTCGGCGCGGACGAGCCGCGCTGGGGCCTGGAGATCATCAAGCTCACCGGCAGGCCGTCGGGCAGCGTCTACCCGTTGCTCGACCGGCTGGAACGGGCCGGGTGGGTGACGTCCGAGTGGGAGGACGACGCTCAGCGGCGCGGGCCGCGCCGGCGGATGTACCGGCTGACGGCCGAAGGGGCCGCGGAGGCGCGCAAGGTCGTGGCGCGGGCCGCTCCGGCGCCTCGGTTCGTTCCTCGGGCGGCGACGTGAGAGCGGCGTTGTTGTTGGTGCGGCTCATGGCGCCGGACGAGCGTTGGCGTGAGCAGTGGGAAGCGGATGTGGTCGGGGCGCGTGAGCTCGGCCTGTCGCCGTTGAGGGTGGCGTTCGGGGCTGTGCGTGCCGCTGTTGTCATGCCGTCGAGAGGAGCTGTCGTGGTCGGACCGTTGGGAATCGCGTTGAAGCACGCCGGGACGTCGCGCGGGCGGGTGGTGGCGATCGCCGTCGTGTCGGCGTTGATGCTGTTGGGCGGAGTCGTGCTGCTGTTCGCTTGAGCAAATAGCTCGGTGTCGTTTCGGCGGGACCGGGCTTAGCTTCGGCCGATGGCCAACGAACTGACTATCCCGCTTCTGCCGTGTGTCGACATCGATGAAATGGCGTCCTTCTACGAGATGCTCGGCTTCTCGGTCACCTACCGGCAGATGAAGCCGAACCCGTACGTCGCGTTGCGGCGTGAGGACCTGAACCTGCACTTCTACGGGATGGAAGGACACGTCCCGGAGCAGTCGCACAGCACGTGCGTCGTCATCGTCGAGGACACCGGGCCGTTGTTCGAGGCGTTCGCGGCGGGGATGCGCGCGGTGCACGGGAAGGTGCTGATCTCCGGCATCCCGCGGATGACCCGGCCGCGGGTGCGCAACGACCGGTACACCGGGTTCGCCGTCGTGGATCCGGCCGGCAACTGGATCCGGATCACCAAGGCGGCCCAGGAACCCGAAGCGCGCACTCCACTCTCCCGCGCGATGGAGAACGCGGCCCGGCAGGCCGACGCGCGCGGGGACGAGCGGCAGGCGTTGAAGATCCTCGAAGGCGCGCTGAAGAAGGCGTCCGGTGACGAGCCCGAACTGCCGGACGCCCAGGCCTACCGCGACGAACTGGTCGAGCGGATCACTTCGTCTGGGCCGCGTCCAGGCGCTTGAGGGCGGCGCGGACGACCTCGGGGTCGTAGGTCGTCCAGAACGGGGGCAGCGAGGCCCTGATGAAGCCGCCGTAGCGGGCCGTGGCGATGCGCGGGTCGAGGACGGCCACCACGCCCTTGTCCGACATCGACCGCAGCAGGCGGCCGGCACCCTGGGCCATCAGCAGGGCGGCGTGCGTGGCGGCGACGGTGAGGAAACCGTTGCCGCCACGGGAACTCACGGCCTTCTGCCGGGCCGACGCCAGCGGGTCGTCCGGGCGGGGGAACGGGATCCTGTCCATGATCACGAGCTGGAGGCTGGGGCCGGGCACGTCGACGCCCTGCCACAGCGACAGGGTGCCGAACAGGCACGAGCGCTCGTCCTCGGCGAACTTCTTGACCAGCAGGCCCGTCGCGTCGTCGCCCTGGCACAGGATCGGGTGGTCGAGCTTGTCCCGCAACGCTTCCGTGGCCTGCTTGGCGGCGCGCATGGAGGAGAACAGCCCGAGCGCGCGACCACCCGCCGCGTTCACCAGGCCCTCGATCTCGTCCAGGTACTCCTGGGGCAGGCCGTCACGCCCCGGCTGCGGCAGATGCCTTGCCACGTAGAGGATTCCGCTCGTGCCGTGCTGGAACGGCGAGCCGACGTCGAGACCCGTCCACTTCGGACCGTCGAGGTCCTTCTCGGTCGCCGCGCCCTCGATCTTGCGGACCTTCTCCGACGGCGGCAGGCCCCACTGGCGCGCCATCGCGTCGAAGGCGCCGCCGAGCGTGAGCGTCGCGGACGTGAGCACGGTGGTGCGCTTGGCGAACAGCCGCTCCCGGAGCAGCCCGCCCACCCCGAGCGGCGCGACCCGGATGGACGGGGCCTTCTGGTTGAAGTCGCCGGAGATCCACACGACGTCGTGTTCCTCGTCGAACGCCTCCAGCACCCGCACCGCGCAGTCGTGGACCTCTTCGAGCAGGGCGAGAGCGAGCTTGCGCGCCGTCGCCCCGTCCGGGTCCTCCTTGCGTTCGGGCCCCATCGCGGACACGCAGTTGTGCGCCGCGTCCCGGGTGGCGGCCAGCGCACCCGCGAGAGCGCGCGGCAGTGCGTCGAGGCGACCCGGCGGCATGTCCTCGAGGATCATCGCGAGCCCGTCGCTCGCCTCGGCCAGCCGGTCGGCGATGTCCTGGTCGATCAGCCTGCCGCACCGGCGCGCGGCCATGGAGACGCTCGCGCCGCTCAGCTCCTCCGTCGCCACCGACGTGACGCGGTCGACCAGGTCGTGCGCCTCGTCGATCACCACCACGTCGTGGTCGGGCAGGACCTGGTAGCCCTCCAGCGCGTCGATGGCGAGCATCGCGTGGTTCGTGACCACCACATCGGCCTTGCCGGCCTCGGCCCGAGCGCGTTCCGCGAAGCAGTCGGACCCGATCGGGCACTTGCTCACGCCGAGGCACTCGCGGGCCGTGACGCTGACCTGCCGCCACGCCTGCTCGCTCACACCGGGCACCAGCTCGTCGCGGTCACCGGTCTCGGTGTCGGACGACCACTCGTGCAGCCGCTTCACCTCGCGCCCGAGCTTGGACACGGCGAACGGGTCGAACAGCGCGTCGTCCTCGGGCTCGTCGGGCGCGCCGTTGTGCACGCGGTGCATGCACAGGTAGTTCCTGCGGCCCTTGAGGATCGCGAACGTGGGCTCCCGCCCCAGCTCCTTCTTCAGGGCCTTCGACAGCCGCGGCAGGTCCCGGTCGACCAGCTGCCGCTGCAACGCGATCGTGGCCGTGCTCACCACCACCGTCTCGTCCTCGGCCACCGCGTGCCGGATGGACGGCACCAGGTACGCCAGCGACTTGCCGGTACCGGTGCCCGCCTGCACCGCGAGGTGCTCGCCCGTGCGGATCGAGTGGTCGACGGCCTCGGCCATCTCCACCTGACCAGGGCGCTCCGCGCCGCCGACGGCGTGGACGGCGGTTTCGAGCAGGCTCAGGGTGGGGGGAACTTCAGGCACGGGACAGACCGTACCCGCCAGGTCCGACAGTCCCGTCAGACCCGCTGGGGTCGCGGTGGTGGGAGGAGGTGGGGTGCGGGGAGGCGGCGGGAGGAAGGCGGCGGAGGCGGGCTGGTGGGTGCGGCAGGTGGGCGGCGCGTGAGAGGCCCGCGAGGCCCGGGGCTGCGGGGTTTCGGGCCTCGGGCGGTGAGCACCGGACCGAGGCGGCGAGGCCGCCGCTCAGTCGCCGCCCCCACCGCAACCACCGCCGCACCCTCCTCCGCCGCATCCGCTGCCACCGCTGTCGCTCGACCCGCAGCCGCTGTCCGACGAGCACCCGCCTCCGCAACTGCTGCTGGACGTCGTCTCGCGCCCCGGCAGCATCCCGAGCGCGAGCGCGGACAACCCGAACATCCCCGCGATCGCGAGCCCGCTCGCCCGCCCGCGCAGTCCCCTTGCCGCGACGGCACCTACCGGGTCCTTCGAGGTCACCCTCCGCTGGGCCCGCTTGACCAGCAGGTACCCGGCACGGGTGCGCAGCCGGCCCGGGTCGCGGGAGCGCAGCACGGAGGCCCAGACGATCGCCACCACCGCGCCCGCGAAGAAGTACCAGAACGGGAACTCGGTGAAGGGTGGGCCGAAGTCGAGGAAGTCCACCAGGAGCTGTGGTGCCACAGCGCTCAGCACTCCGGCTACGAACAGCACCGGCGCCGCCAGGAACAGCCACGGGTACAGGCGCGGGCGCCACGAGCGGCGGCGGCGCAGCAGGCGGCGGTTCACCAGGTGGGTGCGCAGGCCTTCCGCTTCGGGTGAGCTGTACGCGCCGTAGACGACGTCGTTCAAAAGCCTTCCGTGGCGCACGGCCCGCAGGATCTGCGCCTCCAACGGGGTTGCGGGGCCCTGGCCGGGTACGTGGACGGCGCTCAGCACGCCCTCGCGCGAGACCCGGACCAGGCCTGCCTGGATCAGGCGGGCCAGGGCGACCTCCGCCGCGCGGGCCGGGCCACCCGCGAGGCAGCCCAGCTCTTCGTGGGTATGCGTCGTCACGCGGATTTCTCGGCCGCGGACCTCACGCCGTTACGTCGGCCATGATCCGGTCGAACAGCTCGAGCGAGGCCTGGGCGTGTGCGACGGTCAGCGGCACGTCCGCGCCCCTGCGGGAGGCGACCAGGTCCAGGACCGGCAGGTCGGGCCACCTCGCCGCCGCCAGTTCGCCGGCGCGGGACTTGCTGACGATCTCGCCCGTGCGGATCGTGTGCCACAGCCTCGCCGGGCCGAGGCCCACCCACAGCAGCGACTCGCGCGGGATCGGCGCCGCCAGATCGAGGGACGGGAGCACCTCGCGCAAGCGGTCGAAGTCCACCTTCCAGTAGCTGACGAGGTTCGTGCGGCAGTAGTCCTCGACGTCCGCGGCCGTTCCGGGGCATGTGGGCCGTGCGCCGCGCACGGTCTGGCCGACGGTCCGCAGCTGTTGCCACAGCACGGGGGTGATCTCCCCGGCCAGTGGCGTCACGTCGAAGACCGGCTTCTCCAGCGAGCCCGCCAGGACCACGGCGACGTCGGCGCCCTCGAACGCGGGCACCTCGGCCGCGGACGACAGCTCGATCACGATGTCCAGGTCCGAATCGGGCACCAGGTCGTCCAGAACTCGGGACCCATAAAGATGCGCGCCTGCCACGAGACCCGGCAGGCGCGCATCCAAGAAAGACAAGTACTCCCCAGGCGTGATCACCTGGTCCAAGCTACCGGCGGCGGACGAGCGCCCAGGCCCCCGGCAGCAGGCCCGCGGCCAGCGCGATCTTCAGCGCGTCCCCGATCAGGAACGGCAGCACGCCGACGGCCAGGGCCTTGCCGAACGACAGGCCCGCCGCGGTCATCAGCCACGGCACGCCGACCGAGTAGATGGCCAGGTTGCCCAGCGCCATCGTGCCGATCGTCCGCAACGGCGTGCGGTCGCCACCGCGTCCGGCCAGATAGCCGACCAGGGCGCCGGCGAACACGAAGCCCACGACGTAGCCGAGCGACACCGGGACGCCCGACGAACCGCCCTGGAACCACGGCACGCCCGCGACGCCCGCGATCAGGTACAGCAGCATCGAGGTCGCCCCGCGCTGCCAGCCCAGGGACGCGCCGACCAGCAGCGCGGCGAACGTCTGGCCGGTCAGCGGTACCGGGCTGCCGGGGATCGGCAGTGCCACCTGGGCGGCGAGACCGGTGAAGGCGGCACCGGCGACGACCAGGGTCAGGTCGCGGGCCAGTGCGCCCGGCACGAAGTCGGCGAGCACGGTGCGACGAGGCGCGAGTGCGAGAGTCACGTTCCCTCCCAGGCGGAATCGAGTGAACCGAGGTTAACCAGGGAGACTCGAGAACGTCTTTGTTCGATCTCTACAAAGTGACCGGTCACACACGCGCCCGTCACACGTCGAGAGCCACCTTGCCCGCCACTCGTTCCTCGTTGCGACGCGTCTTCGTCCAGCCGTTGTGCCCGCGCACCAAACGGATCAGCGCGCGCCACGACGTGATGTAGAAGGTGTAGATGTACAGCGCGTAGCCGAACCCGTAC
The DNA here is from genome assembly GCF_024125735.1 of Lentzea sp. HUAS12. NCBI lineage: Bacteria > Bacillati > Actinomycetota > Actinomycetes > Pseudonocardiales > Pseudonocardiaceae > Lentzea > Lentzea sp. HUAS12. Next base: position 5,691,844 of record NZ_CP099738.1, on the reverse strand, counting down.
CCGATGGACTTCCAGAACCCGACGTCCACGCAACGCGCGCGGTACACCGGCCCCCACAGGACGAACGGCAACAGCCCGAACGCGCCGTACACGGTGAAGAGGATCCACGCGCCCTCGAAGAACCACGTGACGACTTCCGAAGGTGACACCACGAACCGATAGGCCATCATCGCCATCGGGATCGGGTAGATGAGCGTGCCGAGCAACTGCATCCACGGCTGGGCGAGGTAGTACATCATCTCGGCCGCACCGAGGGTGGTCAGGTGGTCGGAGTCCCAGATGCGCCGCAGATAACGCATGCACTGCATGGTTCCCTGCCCCCAACGGGTGCGTTGGGCGAGGAACCGGCGCAACGAGTACAGCGCCTCCTGGTTCACGTGCGTGTCCAACGAGAAACCCGTGTGCCAGCCCGCCGTCAGCAGGTGCACGCCGAGCTCGAAGTCCTCCAGCAACGAACCGCGCCAGGGTGATCCGGTCGGTCCCGCGATCGAGTCCAAAGCGGACAGACGCGTGAACTGACCGTTGCCGCCCATGGAGATCGTGCCCGTCGCACCGCGCGACATCTGGATCGCCGCGATGGCCGTGCGGAACTCCAGGTCCTGCATCCGCACGAGGCCGGCACCGAACGCGCGCCGCCACCGCGTCACGCCCGGCTGCCGCTCCCCGGCGTTGATCATCCGCACGTCGACCTGCACGGCGCCGATCCGCGGGTTGCCGAAGAGGTGTGTGGCCGCGCAGACCTCCAGGCAGTTCGCGGCGGGACGGCCGTCCGCGTCCACCACGACGACGATGGCGCGGTCGGCGTCCGCCCGGCGGCCCATCCACATCTTCAACGTGCGGTAGGCGTCGTTCAGCGCGTTGCCCTTGCCGGTGCGGGCATAGGGCCGTTGGCGCTGCACGAGGTGGATCTGCGGATCGCGGATGCCGCCGTTGCGCTTCAACGTGCGCACGACACCGGCGGTGCGGTCGTCCGAGTCGTCGTCGATGACCCACACGTGCGCGATGGGGAACGTCTCGCGCAGGTACCTGATCGTGCCGCCGATGACGGCCTCCTCGTCGCGGCACGGCACGAAGAAGTGCCACTCGAACGACGAGGGTTCCCCGACGGGCGCGGGCTTGCGCTTCAGGTAGGGGATCACGATCACGAACACGTACGTCACGAAGGCCACGCTCATCGTCAGGGCGAGCGCCTGCGTGAACCCGAGGACGAGGTCGAGGCTCACTTGCGCGTGGCCAGCCAGACGAACGCGACCAGCGCGGCCGCGCCACCGAACACGCTCACCATCGAGCCGAGCAGCGTGTGACCCCAGTAGTACCCGGTGTCGACGCCCAGCCAGTTCACCAGGCCCACCAGCGTCAGCACGCGGAACTGGTTGACGACCACGACGGCGAACCCGGCGACCGCCAGGGCGACCAGCACGCGGTTCTGGATGCGCGGGCGCAGCGCGATCATCACCGCGCCGACCACGATCAGCGGCAGCACCAGGAACGCCGAGGTGCACTCCGGCGTCATGCGCAGGCCCAGCGGGGTGTCCGAGCCGAGTCCGAAGTAGACGGTCTGGCGTTCGGCGACGACGTCGACGCCGTACGAGCTGAACACGGTCAGGACCGCGCCGGACAGGGAGATCTCGGCCGTGCGGTACAGGCGGTGTGCGAAGACGAGTCCCGCGGCGACGGCCAGCAGGACCACCACGGTCACCCGGCTCGGGAATGAGGTGCGGCGCAGGGCAAGCGACACCCGAAGATCCTTTCCACCGATGAGGGAGCGCCCAGACGGGCTACTTGACGTTCCATCGGTAGACGCAACGTCATCCCTCACCCCCGGATCGGGTGAGGCCGTAACCGGAAATTGATCAAAAAACCCACGATGAGTGGCGCCGATTGGTCGAGACGAGTGGTCGTGTCGCCCGATACGGGGAGTAACCCTCAGTTCCCTCGAAAGAAAGCCGATGCCGGTAATTGCCCCCGGAAAGCGTGAAACCAGAGTGGTATCGGCACGCCCTGGGGGCCGGAGGAATCAAGGGAAGGAGTTTCATGCGTGTCCGAATGACGGGACTGGCTGGAGTCGTCGCGATTGCCGCACTCCTGGTCGGTGCCGCCCCTGCTTCGGCCGCTCCGGGGGACGCCTCGGCCTACGGTGCGAAGCTCGACGTGACGCTGCTCGGCAGCCCCGCGGTCAGCGCGGCGCCTTTTGCCGCCGCCAACGCGAACGGCCCGACGCAGAACACGTTCGCAGGCGTCGACCTCACCGGGATTCTGAAGACCGGTGTCATCAACGCTTCCGCGTCGCGGGACGAGAACTCCGGCGGTGTGTACTCGCGGGCGAGCACCGCGGACGTCCGGCTCGACCTGCTCTCCAAGGTCACCGGGAAGATCTCCGCCGAGCTGGTGGAGGCGGAGTGCACCGCGACCCAGAAGGGTCTGGTGGGCAAGGCCAAGCTCGCGGGAGTGAACCTCGGCAAGCTCGGCGAGGTCAACGCCGATCCCGCTGCGAACACCAAGCTCGACGTGCAGCTCGCGGGGATCAAGATCGCCGAGGTGATCTTCAACGAGCAGGTCAAGAACAAGGACGGCAGCCTCACTGTGAACGCGATTCACATCAAGCTGCTGCAGGGCGTGCTCGGCTCGATCGGCACCGGCGACGTGATCATCTCGTCGGCCACGTGCGGTCCCGCCGGCCTGCCCATCCCGATGGCGTCGGGTGCCGGCCTGTGGATCGGCCTCGGCCTGCTCGGTGTCGTCGCCGCTCCGGTCGCCTTCGTGGCGCTGCGCCGCCGCGCGTCGCTCAACGCGGCCTGACCTAGGAGAGCGGCGGATGTACAAGGTCCCTGGTACCGGCGTGGGTGTCGGCACTGGAGTGGGTGCCCTCGCGGTCACCGGCGCGGACGTGACGTGGTGGATCGTCGCGGGAATCGTCCTGCTCGTCACGGGTGCGGTGGTCCTGCACCTGACGAGGCAGAAGCGCCGCGCGGCCGTCCCCGTCCAGACCAGACCGAATCGAGCCGGCTGAACCGGTCCGCCTGGGGTTGCCCCCGGCCCCAGGCGGACCTCCCGGTCTCCCCGAGAGAGGACAACGGTGAGCAAAGAGGTTTTGCTGGTCGCCGGTACGCGGCCAGAAGCACTGAAGATCGCCCCGGTCGCCATCGCACTGCGGGGGCACCCCGGCCTCCGCCCCACGATCGTCCACAGCGGACAGCACTCCGGCATGGTCGAGCAGGCGCTCGGCGCGTTCGACCTGGTGCCGGACGTGCGGCTGGACGTGCCCCGCAGCACCGGTACGCAGGCCGAACTGGTCTCCCGGCTGCTGCCCGAGTTCGACGCGGTGCTGCAGGAGCGCGACCCCGCGGTCACCCTCGTGCAGGGTGACACCACGACGACCCTGGCCGCGGCGCTCGCCTCCTACTGGCGCGGAATCCCCGTGGCGCACCTGGAAGCCGGTCTGCGCACCGGTGACCTGTACGGCCCGTTCCCCGAGGAGGGGAACCGGCAGATGATCTCCCGCATCACGTCGCTGCACCTCGCGCCGACCGACGACGCCGCGAACGCGCTCAACTCGGAATGCCTGCCGGACAGCCACATCGTCGTCACCGGCAACACCGTCGTGGACGCCGTGCAGCGCGTCGCCTCCGCCGGCCTGCCCGCGTCCAGCCCCGACCTCGTGGCCCTGGAACGCAGCCTGGACGCCACCGGCGGCCGGCTGATGCTCGTCACCGTGCACCGGCGCGAGTCGTGGGGCCGCCCGCTGATGCGCGTGCTCAACGCCGTGCGCGCCATCGCCGACCGCCACCCCGACCTGCACGTGCTGATCCCCGCGCACCCGAACCCCGGTGTGCGCGAACAGGTCGTGTCGCACCTCGGCGGCCACGAGCGCGTCGTCATCACCGACCCGCTCGACTACCCGGACCTCGTGCGCGTGCTCAAGCGCGCCGCCCTCGTGCTGACCGACTCCGGCGGAATCCAGGAGGAGGCGCCCTCGTTCGGCGTGCCGGTGCTGGTGCTGCGCGAGACGACCGAACGCATGCTCGCCGTCGACGCCGGGTGCGCCTGGCTCGTCGGCACCGACACCACCCGCATCCTCGCCGAGGCGGGCTGGGTGCTCGGCTCCCGGCTGCGGCTTCCCCTGGGGCGCAACCCGTTCGGCGACGGGCGTGCCGCCGTGAGGGTGTGCTCCGCCCTGGAGAGGCTCGCGGGTCTGCCCACGGCCCTGCCGCGCCGGGAGCCGTACGCCACGCTGGTCGGCGTGGGATCCCGCTGACCAAGAATCATCGTCACTCAACCAGGTAATTGCCTACACGAATGGGTGACATGAGGTCCTGGGTCGTTATCAGCGACTCGTGCCCCAACCATTATCGGGCGGTGGGAATCGAGGCAATGCGAAAAATGCGCAAGAGTGCGATCGCAGGCGCTGTGGTCGCGTTGACGTTCGCGACCGCGGGCCCCGCGCTCGCGGCCAACCCGCCCGGCACCGCGTCGGCGGGGTCCGCCGACTTCGCGAAGGCGGGGCAGGCGTACAAGGTCGAGCCGCTCGCGGTGTGCGACGTCAACCCGGACCAGGCGGGCACGGTCACCGGCTCCAGCCCGGCCGTGAGCAGGACCGGTCTCAAGATCGGCGAGACCGGCTCGACCTGCACGACCGAGGTGGTGAACCCGGCCGAGCTGCTGACGAGGACGAAGTCGGTGGCCACGGGCACGGCCTTCGAGCTGTCCGCGCTGGTCGCCGCGGGCGGGCCGCGCCTGAAGATCGGCAAGTGGACGGTCACCTGCGACGCCGACGACAAGAAGACGACCGCGGGCTGGTCGCTCGAGAAGATCTCGGGGTGGACCGGGCTGCCGCAGGACCTCACGCCCGGCTACGTGCACGACATCAAGTCGGGCAGCGGAACCGTGCTCGCCAGGGCCAAGTTCAACGACTCGGTGCTCCCGGTGCCGAACGACGGCAGCATCGCGCTGACGCTGTTGAAGATCACCTTCGAACCGTCGTCCGGCTACACCGGAAGCGTCACCGTCGGCACGGTGGCCTGTTCACCGACGCCTTAGTGCCACACTAGGACACGCGGACGCCCGCGGCGAGCAGTTCTTCGACTGCCGCGTCGCGGGTCGTCTGGGCGACGGCCGCCGTCAGGTCGACGAGCACCGTCGTGCGGAAGCCGTTGCGGTGCGCGTCGAGGGCGGTGGCGCGCACGCAGTGGTCGGTCGCGATGCCGACCACGTCGACCTCGGTGACGCCCTTGTCCGTCAGCCAGCCCGCGAGGTCGTTCTCCGCCTCGAAGCCCGAGTAGGCGGCGGCGAACCGGCCCTTCGAGAAGACCTGCTCGATGCCCGAGACGTCGAGCTCCGGGTGGAACGACGCCCCCGGCGAGCCCGCGACGCAGTGCACCGGCCACGAGTCGATGAAGTCCGGAGTCAGCGAGAAGTGCGGACCGGGGTCGACGTGGTAGTCCCGCGTCGCCACGACGTGGTCGTACGCCGAGGTCGCGATGTGCTGCGAGATGGCCGCCGCGACGGCCGCGCCGCCCGCCACCGCCAGTGAACCGCCTTCGCAGAAGTCGTTCTGCACGTCGACGACGATCAGTGCCTTCGTCATGTCAGCTCTCCAGGTAGATCGTCGGGATCGCGGGCTCGCCGCGCGAGAGCTTGAGGCCCTCCCACGGCACGCTCACCAGAGCCGCGCGCAGGCGTTCGCGGCTCTGCTCCAGCGTGGGCACCTCGTCGGTGAGCTCCCCGGCGCGCACCAGCGGGATCTGCACCAGCCTGTCGTGCGGGCCGAGCTCGGGTTCCGCCGGGGCCTGGAACACGACCTCCTCGATGGCCGTGCCCGTGTCCTTGTGGCGCCGCAACGCCTTCTTCCAGCCGCCGCGCGACTGCTTCGACGTGCTGCGCTTCTCGACGTGCCTGCCGTCGACCTCGACCAGCTTGTAGACCATGCCCGCGGTCGGCGCGCCGGAGCCGGTCACGACCGACGTGCCGACGCCGTACGCGTCCACGGGCTCGGCGCGCAGGGCGGCGATGGCGTACTCGTCGAGGTCGCTCGACACGACGATCCGGGTGTTCTTCGCGCCCAGCGAGTCCAGCAGGTCGCGGGCCTGCCGGGCCATCACGCCCAGGTCGCCCGAGTCGATGCGGATCGCGCCCAGTTCGGGGCCGGCTACCGCGACCGCGGTCTTGATGCCCTCGGTGATGTCGTAGGTGTCGACCAGCAACGTCGTGCCGACGCCCAGGGCCTCGACCTGGCTGCGGAACGCCTCTTCCTCGGTGTCGTGCAGCAACGTGAACGCGTGCGCGCACGTGCCGGCCGTCGGGATGCCGTGGCGGCGCCCGGCCTCCAGGTTGGACGTCGCGTGGAAGCCCGCCAGGTAGGCCACGCGGGCACACGCCACAGCGGACTCCTCGTGCGTGCGGCGCGAGCCCATCTCGATCATGTGACGGCCGTTGGCGGCGGTCACCATGCGGGCGGCGGCGGACGCGATCGCGCTGTCGTGGTTGAGGATCGAGAGGGCGAGCGTCTCCAGCACGACCCCCTCGGCGAACGACGCCCGGACCGTGAGCACCGGCGATCCGGGGAAGTAGAGCTCGCCCTCGGGGTAGCCGTCGATCTCGCCGGAGAAACGGTAGTTCGCGAGCCATTCCAAAGTGGAGTCGTCGACCACCGAGTTCCGGCGCAGCTGCTCGATCTCCTCCTCGCCGAAGCGGAAGTCGCCGATCGCGTCCAGCAGCCGGTTCACGCCGCCGACCACGCCGTAGCGGCGCCCGTCCGGGAGCCGGCGCGCGAAGACCTCGAACACGCACGGACGGTCACCGGTGCCGTCACGGAGCGCGGCCGCGAGCATCGTGAGCTCGTAGTGGTCGGTCAGCAAGGCCGTCGAGTTCATGGTCACCAACCCTAAGGTCGCATCCGGTTTACCCGCACGCGGTCTCCGTCACTGCGGCGAACATGACACCATTGGCGGTATGACCACGCCCGTCGAACAGGAACGGACGCAGCCGGAGGCCGTCGGTGAGGAAGTCGCCGCCGAGGACCGACCCTGGCAGACCGTGGTCTGGAACGACCCGGTAAACCTCATGTCCTACGTGACGTACGTGTTCCAGAAGCTGTTCGGCTTCAGCAGGGACCATGCGACCAAGCTGATGCTCGACGTGCACCACAAGGGCAAGGCGATCGTGACATCGGGGACGAAGGACAAGGTGGAGGCCGACGTGGCGAAGCTCCACGCGGCAGGGCTCTGGGCGACCATGCAGCGGGCCTCGTGAAGAGGTGGATGCGCGACGGTGACGTCGTCGTCGGCAGGCTGGACCGGCAGGAGGCCGCGGTCGTGCGCGGTCTGGTGAGCCAGATCCAGGACATGCTGCTGGCGCGCGCCGAGGAAGCGCCCCAGGACGAGCTCGCGGAGCTGACCGGCATCAGGACGGGCCCGTCGGAGGCTCCCGACGACCCGATCCTGGGCAGGCTCCTGCCCGACTTCCACCGCCTCGACGACGACGCGCCCGACCCGGACGAGGTCAACTCGGCCGCGGCGTTGCGCTCGCTGCACGAACCGGAGCTTCTGGACCACAAGACGGCGGCGGCCGAGACCGTGCTGCAGACGTGCTCGCCCGACGGCGGTGAGCTGCGGCTGACCATCGCGCAGGCCGAGGCCTGGATGGCGTCGCTCAACGACGTGCGGCTGGCCCTCGGGACCGCTCTCGACGTCACCGAGGACATGCCGGACGAGCTGCCGCCGGAGGACCCGAGATCGCCGCACCTCGGCGTCTACCACTGGCTGACCTGGGTGCAGGACACCCTGGTCGAAGCGATGATGCCGTGATCCCCGGCGTTCTCGTCGGTCACCACCACCGCATCGAGGACGGCTGGGCGACGGGCACGACCGTCGTGCTCGTGCCTTCCGGGGCCGTCGGCGCCGTGGACGGACGCGGTGGCGCGCCCGGCACGCGGGAGACCGACCTGCTGGACCCGGCGAACCTGGTCCAGCAGGTGCACGCGGTGTGCCTGTCCGGCGGGTCCGCGTACGGGCTCGCGGCCGCGGACGGCGTCATGAGCTGGCTCTCCGCGCGCTCGATCGGCTTCCGCGTGGGCGCCGAGCCGCACCACGTCGTGCCGATCGTGCCCGGCGCGGTGATCTTCGACCTGCCGATGTCGGAGTGGGGCAACCGGCCGGACGCCTCGTTCGGCCACGCGGCCTGCGAGAACGCCGCCGAGTCGTTCGACCTGGGCTGTGTCGGCGCCGGTGCCGGTGCGCGGGTCGGATCGCTGAAGGGCGGCGTGGGCGCGGCCTCGTCGACGGTCGGAGCGCACCGGATCGGTGCGCTGGCCGTGGTCAACGCGGCCGGCGAGGTCGTCGACCGCGCTTCCGGGCTGCCGTGGCTGCCCTCGCTCGGGACGTCTCCCGTGGCGTTGCCCGACCGCAAGCCCGAGGGCCTGAACACCACGATCGGGGTCGTCGCGGTCGACGCGGACCTGTCCAAGGCGGAGTGCCAGCGGCTCGCGATGGCCGCGCAGGACGGCCTGGCCCGCGCCGTGCGGCCCGCGCACTCGATGTTCGACGGCGACACGGTGTTCGCGCTGGCCACGGGTGCCGTGCCGCTGGCGGAGCCGCGTGCGTTCGCGTTGGACGCGCTGTGCACCGCCGCCGCCGAGGTGTTCGCGGAGGCCGTGGTGTCCGGTGCGCACGAGGCGACTTCGCTCAACGGTGTGACGGCGTTCCGCGACCTCTGAGCCTGGGTAACCACCTCGCATGGCCGATGTCATCGATCAAGCAGCAGGTGTCGTCACCGAGCTCGCGCCGCCCGGTGCGGCCCGCGAGATCCCCGGCAGGGAACTGGCCGTGGTCGCGCCCGCCGGGTTGTTCGCGCTCGCGTTCCTGGTGCCGCCCGGAGTGGGCAAGGTGCTGATGAAGCTGGGCGTCGCCGCCACGCCGCTCGCCGCCTGGGCGGAGCTGGCCGCGTGGCGGGGACTCGACCAGGCGCAGCGGCGGCGCGGGGTGGCGTTGCTCGCGCTCTACGCCGTGGTGGTGCTCAGTCGGCGTCGATGAACGTCTTGAAGTTGCCGACGTTGCGTTCGACCTGCTCGCGCAGCGACTTCTCCAGCATCCTGCGGCCGAGCGCGAGCAGGCCGGAGAGCTGGAACTCGTTGTCGCACACCAGGAGCGTGCGCTGGTCGTCGATCGCCGAGTAGCGGTTGGTGATCGTGTGGACCATGCCGCGCGTCTCGTAGCGGGAGATCCGTTCGTCGGCGTTCGCTGCCAGCACGGTCTCCTCGAGCGTGAACTTGCGGTAGGTCAGCGTCGCCGTGGAGCCCACCGCGCCGGGCGTCTCACCGTGCGGGGTGATGCCGACCAGGTCCGGCTGCCAGCGGTGCAGGTGCGCGGGGTCGGACGTGAGCACCCGCACCCGTTCGATCGGCTGCTCGAGGACGACCTCCTGGGTGAACCTCATCGCAGCACCTCCGTCCACGCGTCGCTGATCTGCTGTGCCTGGACACCCGCGGCCATCAGGTCCTCGGGGGACGCGGTGGCGATCCAGTCCTTCGCGGCGCCCTCCGGCAGTTCGCCGTCGAGGAACTTCTCCAGCGCGTTCAGGCCCATCTCCCAGCCCGCGCCGAGACCCCAGACCGCGGGGGACGCGTTCGGGACGAGCTCGCCGGGCACTGGGGAGTGCGACAGCGTGAGCACCGTGGAGTCGCCTTCCGCCTCCAGTCGCACGACGACCTCGGTGACACCACCGCCCATCTCCCAGGTCAGGCCGATCTCGGCGGGCCGGTCGCACCGGACGATCTCGCCGCCGGCGTTGCCCTCCAGCTGGTACCGGCCGCCGACAGACAGGTCGCCGCTGATCGGGAGGAACCACCTGACCAGGCGTTCCGGTGTGGTGATGGCGTCCCAGACGTCCTCGCGGTCCGCCTTGTAGATCCGCCGGATGACGAGCTTGCCGTCCTCGTAGGCGCGGTCAGTCACCTTCTGCCTCCAGTCTGCGTTCCCTTTTGCCCCGTGCCAGTTCGGTGGCGAGCGCGTCGAGGTGCGGTTCCCAGAACCGCCGGAAGTGGGCGAGCCACGCGTCGACCTCCCGCAACGGGCCGGGCGCGACCGCGTACAGCCGCCGGGTTCCGGACGCTCTGACCTCGACGAACCCGTTCGAACGCAGCACCTTGAGGTGCTGTGACACAGCAGGCTGGGTGATCCCGAACTCGGCCTGGACCACCTCGCCGACGTCCCCGGCCGCCCGTTCGCCACTGGCGAGCAGCTCCAGGATCCGCCGGCGGACCGGGTCCGCGAGTACGTCGAACGCGTGCACGGCGCCCACTGTAGTAGTCATCGCTAATATAAGCCAGTACTGAATAATGCTGCGTGACGTGGGTATCTCGCATACCGAGACAACTCTCGCCAGCCCGTAGGATTGAGCGCGTGCTGGTGATTCGCCGTGACCTGGTGGACGCGATGGTGGCCCACGCGCGCCGCGACCATCCCGACGAGGCGTGCGGGGTGATCGCAGGGCCGTACGGCTCCGACCGCCCCGAGCGCTTCATCGAGATGGAGAACGCGGAGCGGTCACCGACGTTCTACCGGTTCGACGCGGCCGAGCAGCTCAAGGTGTGGCGCGAGATGGACGCGAACGACGAGGTGCCCGTGGTCATCTACCACTCGCACACCGCGACGGAGGCGTACCCGTCCCGCACCGACATCTCGTTCGCGGGCGAGCCGGAGGCGCACTACGTGCTGGTCTCCACGCGTGACCCGATCGAGCACGAGCTGCGGTCGTACCGGATCGTCGACGGTGTCGTGACCGAGGAACCGGTCAAGATCACCGAATCCTGAGTTGCCCCTGTTTCCCGGAGGTAGAACCACCATGGCAGTCACCGTGTCGATCCCGACCATCCTGCGCACCCACACCGGGGGCGAGAAGTCGGTGTCCGCCAGCGGTACGACGCTCGCCGAGGTCATCGACGACCTGGAGAACAACCACGGCGGCCTCAAGGCCCGCCTGGTCAAGGAGGGCTCGCTGCACCGCTTCGTCAACGTCTACGTCAACGACGAGGACGTGCGCTTCTCCGGTGGCCTCGCGGCCGAGGTGAAGGACGGCGACAACGTCACCATCCTCCCGGCCGTCGCCGGAGGCTGATCCTCCCCATGGCCCGCTACGACTCGCTCCTGGACGCGCTCGGCGGCACGCCACTGGTCGGCCTGCCGCGCCTGTCGCCGTCCGAGGACGTGCGCATCTGGGCGAAGCTCGAGGACCGCAACCCGACCGGCTCGATCAAGGACCGGCCCGCGCTGGCCATGATCGAGGCGGCGGAGCGGGACGGCGTGCTGCGTCCCGGCGCGACGATCCTGGAGCCGACGTCCGGCAACACCGGCATCTCGCTCGCCATGGCCGCGAAGCTCAAGGGCTACGGCCTGGTCTGCGTGATGCCCGAGAACACCTCGACCGAACGCAAGCAGCTGCTGCAGGCGTACGGCGCGCGGATCGTGTTCTCACCCGCCGCCGGCGGGTCGAACCAGGCCGTCGCCACCGCCAAGGAGCTCGCCAAGCAGAACCCGGACTGGATCATGCTGTACCAGTACGGGAACCCGGCGAACGCCGAGGCGCACTTCCGCGGCACCGGTCCGGAGATCTTGAAGGACCTGCCTGAGATCACGCACTTCGTGGCCGGACTCGGCACGACGGGCACGCTGGTGGGCGTCGGCCGGTACCTGCGCGAGGCGAAGCCGGACGTGCAGATCATCGCCGCCGAACCCCGCTACGGCGAGCTGGTCTACGGCCTGCGGAACCTCGACGAGGGCTTCGTGCCGGAGCTGTACGACGAGTCGGTGCTGACCGGCCGCTACTCGGTCGGCTCGTACGACGCGTTGCGCCGCACCCGGCAACTCCTCGAGACCGAGGGCATCTTCGCGGGCATCTCGACGGGCGCGATCCTGCACGCGGCGCTGGCCGTGGCGCAGAAGGCGTTGGTGGCGGGGAAGTCCGCGGACATCGTGTTCATCGTCTGCGACGCCGGGTGGAAGTACCTGTCGACCGGGGCGTACGCGGGGACGCTGGACGAGGCCGCGGCGAAGCTGGACGGGCACCTCTGGGCGTGAGCCGGCCGATCTTGTCGGTGGTGCCGAGTACGTTGTGACGCAGGGGTTCCCGGCTCGGGGGTACCCCTGCGCGAGCGCGGCCGGTGACGTGGGGTGGTACGGGTGACCACAGGGCTGTGGGGTCGCCGGTGACCACTATCCTGCGGCGGTGCCGGTGACCGCTGACGACCTCGAAGCCGCCGTCTCCTGCCTGGCCGACGCGCTCGCCCCCGCGACCACCCGCGACTGGACGACCCGGCCCGGCACGGGGGAGTGGCACGCCCGCCAGACCGCCGAACACCTCGGCGACTGCCTGCTGTCCTACGCGGCCCAGCTCGTCGCCCGGCCCGCCGACCGCTACGTGCGCTTCCTCGCCGTCGCGGACGAGAAGGCGAGCCCGGCCGAGGTGCTCGAGTTCGCGGTGGCCGGCGGCAGGATCCTCGCCTCGGTGGTGCGGACGACGGAGCCGTCCGCGCGCGCCTACCACCCCACCGGCGTGGCCGGTCCCGCGCACTTCGCCGGCATGGGCTGCGTCGAGGTGCTGGTGCACGGCGAGGACGTCGCCCGCGGCCTCGGACTGGCGCTCGACCCGCCCCGCGACGTCTGCGCCCGCGTGCTCGCCGCGATGTTCCCCCACGACGACCTCGACGTGGATCCCTGGACCGGTCTGCTGTGGGCGACCGACCGGGTCAGCCTGCCCGGCCGCGCGCCGCAGACGGGCTGGCGCTGGCAGGGCCCGCCGGAGTGAGCGTCAGCCGTTGAACGCGGTGCCCGGCACGCCCTGGCCCACACCCGGCAGCACCAGCACGGACCCGTTGAGCTGCCGGTCCATCAGCGCCTGGTCGGACAGCCCCGACCGCGCTGAGGTCACGTAGAGGTCGGTGAAGTCCGCTCCGCCGAAGCAGCACGCCGTCGGGTTGTCGACCGGCAGTTCGATCTCCCGGTCCAGCTCCCCGCCGGGCGTGTACCGGCGCACCGCGTGCCCGCCCCACAACGCGACCCACACGCAGCCGTCGGCGTCCACGGTCAGTCCGTCCGGCCAGCCCTCGGTGTTGCCGACGTGCACGAACGGACGCCGGTGCGCGATCGTTCCGGAGGCGTTGTCGAAGTCGAGGACGTCGATGCGGCGGGTCGGCGTGTCGATGAAGTACATGAGCTTCGCGTCCGGGCTCCAGCCGACGCCGTTGCTCGTGTTCACCTTGTCCAGCATGACCTTCGCCGCGCCCTCGCCGGTGACCCTGGCGAGCCAGCCCTCGTCGGCGGCCTGGTCGTAGCGCATCGTGCCGGCCCACAGGCGGCCCGACGGATCGATGCCCGCGTCGTTGCCGCGCACGCCCTCGCGCGCCCAGTAGACGAGCCACGACTTGGTGCCGTCGCGGTCGATCAGCGCGATGCCGTCGCGCAGGTTGCAGACGATGCCACCCTGCGCGCGCGGCTTGGCGGCGCCGACGTGCTGCGGCACGGTCAGCACCGCGTCGTCGTCGCGCGCCGGTGCGTACCGGTGCACCTCGGAGGCGAGGATGTCCACCCACAGCAACGTGGAACTGCTGTGGTCCCACGTCGGGCCTTCGCCCAGCTGGGCGGACGCGCGCACCGCTACTTCGATCGACACCCAACCACCCTAAACGCCACGTACTCTGAGGACGTGGACCGCACCGCGCTCGCGAAACGGGTCATCCCGCCGCACCCCGTGCTGTCGTTGCTCGTCGTGGCCGGGTTCGTCGGCTTCCTCTACGTCGTCGAGGCCTTCGACGTGGCGACCGGCGGCTCGCTGGAGGACGACGGCGTGCGGCCGCGCGACTTCAGCGAGTGGGACAACCTGCTCTGGATGCCGCTCGTCCACGGTGACTGGAGCCACCTCACCGGCAACGCCGTTCCGTTGCTGCTGCTCGGGTTCCTCGCGACGTCGGGCGGGTTGAAGCAGTTCTTCCAGATCACCGCGGTCATCTGGCTCAGCAGCGCGCTCGGCGTGTGGGTGTTCGGCAGTCCCGGCAGCCACATCGGCGCGTCCGGGCTGGTGTTCGGGTTCCTCGCGTTCCTGCTGGTGCGCGGCGTCTTCGCGCGCTCGTGGCTGCAACTCGTGATCGCGGTCGGCGTGTTCGCGCTGTACGGCGCCGCGCTGTGGGGCGTGCTGCCCGGTCAGCCGGGTGTGTCGTGGGAAGGCCACCTGTTCGGCGCAATCGGTGGCGTCCTGGCCGCGTGGGGCGTGGCTCGTGACCACCGCCGCAGTACAACACCGGCTACATTCACCGCGTGACGATCGGGATCATGGACTCGGGCGTCGGCGGCCTCACGGTCGCCCGCGCGATCATGGACCAGTTGCCGGGCGAGTCGATCCACTACATCGGCGACACGGCGCACGGTCCCTATGGGCCGCTCCCGATCGCGCAGGCGCGCAAGCACGCGCTGGAGGTCTGCGACCGGCTCGTGGACGAGGGCGCGAAGATGCTGGTGATCGCGTGCAACACCGCGTCCGCCGCCTGCTTCCGCGACGCCCGCGAGCGCTACGACGTGCCGGTGGTCGAGGTGATCCTCCCGGCCGTGCGGCGCGCGGTGATGACGACCCGCTCCGGCCGCGTCGGCGTGATCGCGACGGTCGGCACGATCAACTCGCACGCCTACCAGGACTCGTTCCAGGCCGCGCGCGACGTGACGGTGACGGCGGCGCCGTGCCCGCGGTTCGTCGACTTCGTGGAACGCGGCGTCACCTCCGGCCGGCAGGTGCTCGGGCTGGCGCAGGCGTACCTGGAACCGTTGCAACGCGCCGACGTCGACACGGTCGTCCTGGGCTGCACGCACTACCCGTTGCTGACGGGCGTGATCCAGATCGTGATGGGCGAGCACGTGACGCTGGTGTCGAGCGCCGAGGAGACGGTCAAGGACGTCGTGCGGCTGCTGACCGAGCGGGACGAGTTCGCCACCGAACCCGCCGTGCACCGCGTGACGTGCACCGGCCCGCCCGAGCGGTTCGCGAAGCTCGCCGCCCGGTTCCTGCCGACCTTCGAACAGTGGGGCTGACGTGCTGCTGACCGTGCTCGGCTGCTCCGGCAGCATCCCCGGACCGGGCGAGGCCGCGTCGGGCTACCTGCTGGAAGCCGACGGCTTCACGCTGGTGCTGGAGTTCGGCAACGGCGTGCTGTCGCGGTTCCAGGAGGAACGGCCGCTGTTCTCGATGGACGCCCTGGTGCTCTCGCACCTGCACCCCGACCACTGCGTCGACGTGTCGTCCCTCTACGTGGCGCGCAAGTACCACCCGGAGCCGCCTGCGGGACCGTTGCCGGTCTACGCGCCCGCCGAGGCCCCGTCGCGGTTCGTCGCCGCCTACGCCCCGAACGCCGACGAGCGGTCCTCACTGGACTTCACCGACGTGTTCTCGTTCCACGGCCTGGGTGCGAAGGTCGAGATCGGCCCGTTCACCGTGGACTCCGCCGTGGTCGCACATCCTTGCGAGGCCTACGGGTTCCGCATCTCGTGCGGCGGCGTGACGCTCGCCTACACCGGGGACAGCGGGCCGTGCGCGGCGCTGGACTCGCTGGCCGACGGCGTCGACGTGCTGCTGAGCGAGGCGAGCTGGACGCACGCCCCCGGCCGCCAGGCGGACCTGCACCTGTCCGGGCGCGAGGCGGGCGAACTGGCCGCGCGGGCGGGAGCCGGGCGGCTGCTGATCACGCACGTGCCGCCGTGGACGTCCCGCGAGGCCGTGCTGCAGGAGGCCCGGTCGGCGTTCGGCGGGCCCAGTGAGCTGGTCGTGCAGGGCGGCCGGTACGAGGTGGGGGAGCGGACATGATCAACCTGGAGCGCGTCGGCGAGCACGAGTTCGTCGCGACGAACGACAGAGGCGCGTCGGTGCGGATCGGGCGCAAGGGCCAGGACGGCTCGTTCAGCCCGGTCGAACTGCTGGTCGCGGCCGCCGCGGGCTGCGCGGCGGTGACGTCGGAGACGCTGATCCTGCGGCGAACGGGCGGCGAGGAGCTGACCGCCGTGGCGGACGCGGTGCAGTCCGAGAGCGGCAACGAGGTGATCTCCATCCCGGTGACGCTCTCGTACGACCTGTCCGCCGTCGACGACCCGGAGGCGCTCGAAGTCGTCGTCCGGCGCGCCGTGGAGCAGTTCTGCACGGTCACGCGGACGCTGAAGCAGTCGGCGACCGCCCCGCTTCAGCTGCCGACACCGCTCCAGACGGCCTCCGACCCGCTGTGACCGGCGCGCACGGTCTGGACGGTCGTCCCGATCGCGAGCAGTACGACCAGCACGGACACCACGACTGAGACCACCCGCCACGTCTTCGTGGTGGGGGCCTCGGCCTGGCGTTCGCGGTCCGCGAGCCGCCCGGCCACGAGCAGCGCGATCACCGCGACGCCGAAGCCGAGCGCGATGGGCAGCAGCATGTCGCCTAGGTCCGCGTGGGTCTGGATGGCGGGGTTGGGCCCGACCCTGGACTCGAGCGCCGCCTGGAGGTCCTCACCGGCCTGCTTGGCGACGGGAACGGCCGCGACACCGGCCAGCGTGACGCCCAGAACGGGCCACGCGTACCTGCGCCGCCAGGCCGGGACCAGGGCGATCGCGATCGAGCTGAGCGCCGCGAGGGGCAGCAGCACGACCACCGCGTGCACCAGCAACGGGTGAAGCGGAATACCGTCGATCGTCAGCATGTCTCTCCCTACGCCATGGCGCTCCGCAGGGTTCATTAGGGTAGGCGCCGTGGTGCGAAGCGACGGGCGAAACGACGACGTGTTGCGTGACATCCGGATCACGCGTGGATATCAGACCTGGCCCGCGGGCTCGGTCCTGATCGAGTTCGGGAACACCCGCGTGCTCTGCGCCGCGAGTGTCACCGAAGGCGTCCCCCGGTGGCGCCAAGGCTCCGGCCTCGGCTGGGTGACCGCCGAGTACGCGATGCTCCCCTCCGCCACGCACAGCCGCAGCGACCGCGAGTCCGTGAAGGGCCGCATCGGCGGCCGCACGCACGAGATCTCGCGCCTCATCGGCCGTTCGCTGCGCGCCTGCATCGACCTGGCGGCCCTGGGCGAGAACACGATCGTCATCGACTGCGACGTCATCCAGGCCGACGGCGGCACCCGCACGGCCGCGATCACCGGCGCCTACGTGGCCCTGGCCGACGCCGTGACGTACCTCGGCGCGGCCGGCCGCCTGGCCGACCCGTCGCCCCTGTCGTGCGCGGTCTCGGCCGTGTCGGTGGGCGTGGTCGACGGCCGCGTGCGCCTCGACCTGCCGTACGAGGAGGACTCGCGGGCGGAGGTCGACATGAACGTCGTCGCCACCGACGCCGGCACCCTGATCGAGGTGCAGGGCACCGGCGAGGGCGCCACCTTCGCCCGGTCCACTTTGGACCGCATGCTCGACGTCGCCCTGCAGGGCTGTGCCGAGCTGAACCGCCTCCAGGCCGAGGCGCTCTCCGCCCCGTACCCCGGCGTCCTGCCCGAGCCCAAGGCGAGCAAGCGATGAAGCTGTTGCTGGCTTCGCGCAACGCGAAGAAGCTCCGCGAACTCCAGCGCATCGTCGTGGCGGAGTCTTTGGACGGCATCGAGGTGCTGTCGCTGGCCGACGTGCCCGAGTTCCCCGAGGCGCCCGAGACCGCGCCCGACTTCGAGGGCAACGCCCTGGCCAAGGCGCGTGACGCCGCCGCGGCCACCGGTCTGGTGTCCGTCGCCGACGACTCCGGGCTGGCCGTGGACGAGTTGAACGGCATGCCCGGCGTGTTGTCCGCGCGGTGGTCGGGCCGGCACGGTGACGACGAGGCCAACCTGGACCTGCTGCTGGGGCAGTTGGGCGACGTGCCTGACGAGCGGCGTGGTGCGGCCTTCGTGTCCGTGGTGGCTCTTGTTGTTCCTGGCGGCGAAGAGGTCGTCGTTCGCGGGGAGTGGCGCGGCACGTTGTTGCGGGCTCGTCGTGGGACCAACGGGTTCGGGTACGACCCGATCTTCGTGCCGGAGGGGTCGGAGATCACGTCGGCCGAGATGACGGCGGAGGAGAAGGACGCGGAGTCCCATCGGGGCCGCGCCCTCAAGCTCCTGGTCCCGCACCTCCGCAAGCTCGCTTAGTCGAACCAGTACACCCTGACGTCGGGGCCGAGTTCTTCGATCCCGACATAGGTGCTCGTTCGGCGCAGTCGCAGGGTGAGTGACCGCTTGCTCAGCGGACGAACGTCGATCGGCTCTGTTCCCGCCAGGGAGAGATCCTTTAGGAGCGGTAGCGCTGCGAGCATCTCCGGATCACTCCAGTTTCTGCAGTAGAGGCTTTCCAACCGCGGCAGCTCGTTGAGCACGCTCAGATCACAGCCGGTGGCCGGCGCGCTCAAGTGCAGGCTCAACAACGACCTGCCACGCAGGAAGTCGAGGCTTCGCCACTTCTCGAGTTGGTACAAGGCCAGCGAGATGACCTCGGGCAGGTGCTCGACGTTTCTGTACCGCTGGGCATTCACCAGATAAATCGTCTGCAGGGGGTGCCCCGCCAAGGGGGTTAGATCGATCTCGCCCGTCAGATTCGCAGAAAGATGTACCAGCGAAGACAGCTGCCCGACGAAACCCAAGCTCGACAGCCGCTCCTCCGTCAGCGACATGTCCACGCGTGTCAGGTGCCGAAGGTGGATCAGGTGAGGTAGCTGCGTGGTCGACTTCACGATGGCCATGCCGTTGATCAGCGGTGCTTCCGCGAGGACCTTTTCCGCATACAGCCGAAGATCAAAGCTTTGCCACGCTTTCAGCAGTTCTGACTGGACCCGTCGATCGCTTGCGTAGCTGGCGAGTTTGGCCATGGCTTCCGGTGATGCCACTAACGCAGCGCTGCGTACCGTCTCCTCAGCTTCGGCCAGGGAGAGTTCGTCCAGCGAAGCCGGCAGGTAGCGGAGGATTCGATGACCGATCGTCGCGAGTGACGCGGTCTCTTCCGGGGTGCGTGGTGGTACCAGCCGGTCCTTGACGATCGCGTCGATCCGGTCGCACAGGTCGGCGTCGACATCGCTGACGGTCTCCAGGCACGCGGCCGCCAGCAGGTGCAGCCGGCGTGCGTCCTCCGGCTGTCGCTCGGCGAGGTCCAGCAACGACGTCAGCAGTTCGTTCACCTGGGAGCGCTGGCCGTGCCCGCAGGCCAGCACGATCGTCTGCGTCCACGAGTCCTGAACGGCGTGCGCGACCAAGGTCTCGACCTGGCCGTCCTGCATCGCCTCCTCACCCGCCAGGTACTCCTGGAAGGTCCTGTGCACGAAGTCGACCTGCCCCGGCACAGGCTCGCGGATCACACCGCTGCGCTCCAGCAGGTGCGCGACGACGGCGTCCGGTTCCTCGTCCACGTTGGGCATGGAGCGGATCTTGCGGGCGACGTGCTCGTGCACCTTGGCGGTCGGCAGCTGCGACAGGCCACCCAGGGTCAGGCGCCAGGCCAGGTCTCGCAGCAACACCGTCTTGTCCGACGTGGTCAAGATGCGGGCGATGCCGCGTTCCGCGTCACGCAGGTCGAGCAGCATGGTCAACGCCGCCGCGTACAACTCCATGCGGTTGTGCGGGAGGTCGGAGACGCGGCCCAGGTTCAAAGCGCACAACATCGCGCACAGCAAGGGAGAAGAGGCCAGGCCCTGGAGGTGCTGGCGGCTTTCGATCTGGGTGACCAGACGCCGCTGGGCTTCCTCGGATGCCTCGGCCGCTTCGTGCCAGCGTTGCAGGAAGGCCTTCACGTCGGCGGGGCTCATCTGCTCCAGCGAGACAGCGGAGAAGTTCAGCTCTGCCAACCACTTGTCGTCCGTGGCGGCGGGGCGTGCGGTCACAACGGCCCGTGCGTCGGGGAAGGCCTGCAACAGGTCGCGCAGCCACTCGCGGACCTTCGGGCGTATCTCGAGCGGCACCTCGTCGACGCCGTCCACGAGCAGAAGTCCTTTGCCCGCGCGGAGAACTCGGTGCACCCAACCCGCCGGCATGATGCCCGCCAGCCAGCCGGTGACGAAGTCCTCCGGCCTGGTCGGGAGCGGCTTGTCGGCGTAGGAGCGCAGGCGGATCGGGAACGGGACCATGCCGTTCCACCGCTGGAGTCTGCCGGTGAAGCCGCTGCGGGCCGCGGTGACGGCCAGCCAGTCGAGCAACGTCGTCTTGCCCGAACCCGCTTCGCCCCGCACGTAGGTGCGCCTCACCAGTGCCGACTCGACTCGCATGCCGGAGTAGGCGTGCTGGTCGGGTTCGGCGAACCAGTTGTCGCGTGCCCGTTTCTCGCCGGAGACGGTGAGGCTCAGGTAGGCGACGCTCAGCGCCAGGCGGGGGCGGTCCTTCATGGTCAGGCCGAGGAGTTCGAGGCGGTCGAGGGTGGCGCCGATGTAGCGGAGGTACTCGTCGCGGAACTCGTCGTCGTTGTCGGTGCCCTGCGGGGCGTAGAGCGAGGTTCGTGGGAGGCGGGAGAGGACGTCGTCCAGCATCGCGGCCTGGGCGGTGGCGCGGGACAACACCTCGGCCAGCGCGCGGGGCTGGAAGGACGGCAGGTTGCGGATGATCTGCACCAGGTAGCGGCAGGACTGGTCCAGTGCGATCTCGTGGCAGCGGCCCAGGTCGGCCCGCGGTAGTGAGCGGCGGATCCGCTGGGCCAGGACTTCCGGGTCCGCGTCGGCCGCCAGCAGTGCCGCGTCGGAGAGGTCCACTGACGACAGCGCCTCCTCCACCGCGGTGAGGGAGGAGGCGATGTCGGCGTCGGAGAAGCGTTCCAGCGCGGTCTCCAGCTGCTCGGTGACCTGGTGGCCGATGTGGTCGACCAACGTCTTGAGCTTGGCCTGCTGGGTGGGCTTGGAGAGTTCGGCCGCGGCGATCTCGGTCAGCGACAGGGTTCGTTCGTCGGTGTTGGTGGCGAGCCACTCGGTGGCGGCGCGCAGGGCGACGGACTGGCCCAGCTTGGAGACGGCGGCGATTTCTAAGCCCACCCAAACGAGGTTAGACGGCCGCCTGGGCGTGCGAGGCCACCGACACGACGCAGACGCCCGCGGCGATCAGGGCCATGCCGCCCAGCATCGCGAGGTTCAGCGGGTCGGCGAACAGCACGCGGCTCGTGATGGCCACGAGCGCGATGCCGGCGCCCGCCCAGATCGCGTAGGTGATGGCGACGGGCAGGCCCATTCTGATCACGAGCGATTCCAGGTAGAGCGCGGTGAGGAAGCCCGCGGCCAGACCGGCGACGGGCCACGGTTTTGTGAAGCCCTCGGAGTATTTGAGGCAGAGGGTCGCGAAAACCTCCGCGCCCACGGCGAGGGCGAGCAACATCCACTTGAGCATTGAATTTTCCCAGCACGAAATGCGCGCAGCCTGAGGCGTGCGCGTGGAAGACAACAGGTGACGTCGAGGCGAAAAGTCCTGGTCAGCCGCCGCGTGCGGGGAAGTGGACTCGCAAGGTGAAATCAGACGGGATGTCGGGGCCGTTAGGTGCCGTCAAACGACACACGGTGTATCACCCTCACCGGAACAGGGGCGGCTTTGTTGCACGCCCTCCATCCGACCATACCTGAAAAAAGGGCCGCCGTTGCAACCATTGCGACGGCGGCCTCACATCGGGTGGGAATTCAGGCGGGGAGTTCGCGCAGGAGCTTGGCGACGTGGCCGGTGGCGCGGACGTTGTACATCGCCTTGACGATCTTGCCGTCGGGGCCCACGAGGAACGTCGAGCGGATGACGCCCTGGACGGTCCTGCCGTAGTTCTGCTTCTCGCCGAACGCGCCCCACTCGGTGAGGACCTTCTTGTCCGGGTCGCCGAGCAGCGGGAAGTTCAGGCCCTCGCTGTCGCGGAACTTCGCGAGCTTCTCCTGCTTGTCGGGCGAGATGCCGACGACCTCGTAGCCCGAGTCGGCGAGCACGCCGAGGTTGTCGCGGAAGTCGCAGGCCTGCTTCGTGCAGCCCGGCGTGCTCGCTGCCGGGTAGAAGTACACGACCACGGACTTGCCGAGGTAGTCGGACAGGGACACCGGCTTGCCCTCGCTGTCGGGCAGCGTGAACGCGGGCGCGGTGTCACCAGGTTCGAGACGACTGGTCATGCCCCAGAGACTATTCCGGGGAGCTACGCCTGGCCCTCGAAGACGGTGGGCGCGTCCTGGTCCTGCCCGCCCGGCTTGATGGTCAGTTCCACCTGCGCCGGCGACTCCGGCACCACGAACGCCAGCTGGAGTTGCGTGTCGCGGCCCGGCGGGAGCTCCGCCACGGCCGTGGCGAGGCCGTTGAGGCCCTGCACGGAGTCGACGAGCTCGGGGGCGGGCTGGCCGTTCGCCAGTGCTCTGACGGCGAGCTGGGAGGGGCGGTAGGACGTCTTGGAGCCGTTGTAGACGGTGATCGTGAAGACCGCCGTGCGCCTGGCCGGGGGAACGGCCGTCTCGGACGGCTTGAGCGAGCGGGGCGCGGAGACCACAACGGACAGACCCGACGCCCACACGCGTTGCGTGCCGAACGCGGCGGCACCGGACGCGCTCGGCGTCTCGGCCCGCTGTTCGACGGTCAGGTTCTCGTCGGGGGTGACGGCGACACTGGGGCCCGCACATCCCGCCACGGCCAGCAGCAGGCACAGGCCCGCGGCCGTGTTGGCGAACTTCACGAACTCCCCTTTCCCACCCCGGCGGTGGGTGTGAGCGACTCCCGTCAACTGTGACGGTGCTGAAGGGGGAGTGCGAACGAAAGAGCCCTGAAGAAGCGGACCTGGTGCCGGGCCGTGGCCGACTCGTGATGGGCGGCGTGGGCGGCGCCACAGCGGCACCGGCCCCACGCCGTCCTAGTGGTCGAGACCACTGGGTGAAGCTAGGGAGCGCGTCGGGGGGCGTGCGCGCTCACTCCGATCATCGCCCACTGTGTGCCACGCGCTACAAGCGGAGCCGGTTTTCACCCGTTCAGAGCAACGCCAGTCGTACAAAACGTGAAGCTCACGCCTGGGCGACTCACGTATGTGCGGCTGAACGGCCCAGCGACGGCGTCCGTTCGGCCACTTCGCTGAGCAGTTGGAACGAACGCAGACGGTCATCGTGCCCGTGGACGATGGTCGTCACCATGAGCTCGTCGGCCGCCGTCGACTCCATCAACTCGTCCAGCCCGGCGCGGACCGTTGAGGGGGATCCGATGATCTGGGTGGACATGCGGTCCTCCACCACCAGCTGGTCGATCTCGGTGTACGGGTAGTCCGCGGCCTCCTGCGGCGTCGCCAGCGGACCGGGGCGGCCCTGGCGCAGCTTCACGAAGGAGAGCGCTCCCGGGCCCGCCAGGTACCGCGCCTGCTCGTCGTCGTCGGCGATGAGGACCGAGGCGCACACCATCGCGTACGGCGCGTCGAGCGTCTCGGACGGCCGGAAGTTCCGCCGGTACAGCTCCAGCGCCGGCAACGTGTTCTGGGCGCTGAAGTGGTGGGCGAACGCGAACGGCAGGCCCAGCAGCCCGGCGGCCTGCGCGCTGTAGCCGGACGAACCCAGCAGCCAGATCGGCGGCTTGTTGCCCGCGGCCGGCACGGCGTTGAGCTCGGCGGTGCCCTCGAAGTACTTGATCAGCTCGGTCAGCTCCTGCGGGAAGTTCTCCGCGGACAGACCGGCCTCCGTGCGCCGCAACGCCCGCGCCGTCTTCTGGTCGGTGCCGGGGGCGCGGCCGATGCCCAGGTCGATGCGGCCGGGGTGCAGCGCCTCCAGCATGCCGAACTGCTCGGCGACGACGAGCGGGGCGTGGTTGGGCAGCATGACGCCGCCCGAACCGACGCGGATCGTCTCGGTGGCGTCCGCGACGTGCCCGATGAGCACGGCGGGCGCCGACGAGGCGATGCCGGGCATGTTGTGGTGCTCGGCGAACCAGTAGCGGTGGTAGCCGAGGCGTTCTGCCTGCTGAGCGAGTTCCCGCGAGTTCCGCAGGGCGGTCGTCGCGTCGGACCCCGCCGTGATGGGCGCGAGGTCGAGTACGGACAGCGGGATCTCACTCAGACGGCTCATACATCGATCAACACCGATACTTCGTCACTTCTTCCGTGAGCCGGGTAACTCGTTTCGCCGCCTTCTCGTAGCTGGTGCCCTCGGGGTGCAGGGTCAGCACCGCGACGACGCTGAACCAGCACGTCCCCGAGGTGTGCAGGGCAGGTGACTTCGTGTCCAGCTCCCACTGGATGCGCGGCCGCGGCCGGTCGACGCACGGTTTCGCGGGGTCGCCGAACCCCGACCAGCCCTGCTTGAACGCGGGGTTCCACGTCACCGACGGCAGTCCGAACGACTGGTCGAACCCGTCCGACGCGCACTTCTCGGCCCGTTGGAGGTGCCCCATGATCGTGCGCCGCACGTGTGGTTTGGCGTCCTCCAGGAGGTACTTGTAGATCTTCACGACGTCATGCGCACTCACGGCCGTGTAGCCCCACATGCCCCGGTTCTCGGGCGGCAGCGTGTCCTTGAGCTTCAACCGCTCGGCCGTGCGCACGACGAGCTGCTCCCAGCCGTTCTCCACCCACAGCTCACTGGCCGCGTTGTCGTCGCTGACCCGCAGCATGGGTTCGACGCGCGGGTCGTCGCCGCGCGTCTCCAGCTGTTCGATCGCGATCAGGATCTTCACCAGGGAGGCGGACCTGATCTTCTTGTGCACGTCCCGGCCGGTCACCTGGTGCGTGATCCGGTCGTAGACCGCGTAGGAGGCCGTCGGTGCGGGGACCGGGGCCGGGGTCGTCGGTGCCGCGAGCAACGCCATCGTCAGAAGTAGGTGCACGGCCCCGGAAGCTAGCGAGGTCCCGGACCTTTCGCCCGATGTTTCGTAGCTCACACGTGAGACGGACCGGTTGCCCCGGTTCGTTGTTCGTGATGTGACGGACGTGGTGGTGATCGGTGCCGGACAGGCGGGCCTGTCCGCCTCCTACTTCCTGCGGCGGCGCGGTGTGGACCACGTCGTGCTGGACGCGAACCCCGCTCCCGGCGGCGCGTGGCTGCACCGCTGGCCGAGCCTGCGCATGCGGACCGTGCACGGCATCCACGAGCTGCCGGGCATGCCGTTCGAGCAGCCCGCACCCGACGAACCCGCGAACGAGGCGATCCCGTCCTACTTCGCCCGCTACGAACAGCTCTTCGACCTGCCCGTCGTGCGCCCGGTGAACGTCACCCAGGTCGTGAACGACGGCGCGTTGCTCAAGGTCGAGACCAGTGACGGCGTCTGGACCACCCGCGGCCTGATCAACGCGACGGGCACCTGGCGCCGCCCGTTCTGGCCGTACTACCCCGGCCAGGAGACGTTCCGCGGCCGCCAGCTCCACACCGCCGACTACCAGGGCCCGGCCTCGTTCGCCGGCAAGCGCGTCGTGGTCGTCGGCGGGGGTGCCTCGGCCACGCAGCAGTTGCTGGAACTCGCTCCTCTCGCAGCGGAGACCCGCTGGGTCACCCGGCACGAACCGGTCTGGCGGGAGGGCCCGTTCACCGAGGACTACGGCCGGTGGGTGGTCGGCATGGTCGACGAACGCGTGCGGGCGGGCCTGATCCCGCGCAGTGTCGTCAGCGTCACCGGGCTCGCCCTGAACGCCGAGACCCGCGCCGGGCTGGAAGCCGGGGTGCTGGACCGGTGGCCGATGTTCGAACGGATCACGCCGTCCGGTGTGGAGTGGGCCTCCGGGGAGAGGTTCGACGCCGACGTGATCCTGTGGGCGACCGGGTTCCGGCACGACCTCGAGCACCTCGCGCCGTTGCACCTGCGTGCGGCCGGGGGCGGGATCCAGGTCGACGGCACGCGCGTGGTGTCGGACCCGCGGATCCACCTGGTGGGGTACGGGCCTTCGGCCAGCACCATCGGGGCCAACCGGGCCGGGCGGTCCGCTGTCCGGGAGCTGACGGCGCACCTGGACGGCGCGAAGGTCGCCGGGTAGCTCACGCGGTCAGGCGTTGGTGCCGGCCCGGCGTTTCGAGACGCGGGTGACCACGAAGACGACGACGGCCACGGCCGCGAGGCCCAGGACCACCTTCGAGCCGAGGCCCACGTACTGCTCGACCAGGTGCCAGTTGTCGCCCAGCAGGTAGCCCGCGAGGATCAGGGCCGTGTTCCAGAGCAGGCTGCCCGCGGCGGTGTAGGCGAGGAACGGCACCAGGCGCATGCGTTCGACGCCGGCCGGGATCGAGACCAGGCTGCGGAAGACCGGGATCATGCGGCCGAAGAAGACCGCGCGGTAACCGTTGCGCAGGAACCAGGCCTCAGTTCTGTCCACATCGGACACCCGGACCAGCGGCATGCGGGCGGCGATGCGGCGGACCCGTTCGCGGCCCAGCGACGCGCCCACCCAGTAGAGCAGGAGCGCGCCGGCCACGGAGCCGAAGGTGGTCCAGGCGATGGCGTCGAAGAGCGACATCTTGCCCTGGGCCGCGGTGAAGCCGGCCAGCGGCAGGAACACCTCGCTGGGCAGGGGCGGGAACAGGTTCTCCAGCGCGATCGCCAGTGCCGCTCCGGGTGCGCCGAGTGTGTGCATCAGGTCGGTGACCCAGTCGACCAGGTTCATGCCTTCCACGTTACGGACGGGATCGGCTGGTGACATTGGGGTGATCCGCACACTTGGGGTGGGGTTCACCCCACCCCGGCCCTCGGGGAAGTCCACTAGTGGACAGGCTGATCCGAACATTATTCACAATAGAGGGTCTACAAAGGACGAATTCCGGTCCGTTGGTGCACATCGCGCGGGAAAGGCTTTTCCGGACGGGATTCGTTTGACTACGATCATTTCGATGGCTGACCAGGTGGGGACGTGCTCGACCTGCGGCACCGCGACCGCCGCCTCCCGGCGCAGGCGCGCGCGGTACTGCTCGAACGCGTGCCGGCAGCGGGCCTACCGGCAGCGCGTGAACGAACCGGGTCCGGCGCTGGACAGCTTCATCGGCCGCGACACCGAACTGGCGCACCTCGCGAGGAGCGACGCCCGCGTGCTCACCCTCGTCGGGCCCGCCGGCGTCGGGAAGAGCAGGCTGGCCAAGGAGTTCGCGGGGGACCGGGCGGCGTGGGTCGACCTCGCCGGGACGTCGGAGGTGGCGAAGGCGTGCGCGGTGGCGCTCGGCCGGCCCACCGAGGAACCCGTTCTCGGCACGTTGGTCCGCGCGCTCGACGAGAAACCGCTGCTGGTGCTGGACAACTGCGAACGCGTCGCGGCGGACTGCGCGGCGTTGCTCGAACCGCTGCTGCTCGGCTGCCCGGCCCTGAAGGTCGTCGCCACCAGCAGGGAACCGCTGCGCGTGCCGGGCGAGGTGCTGTTCCCCGTGCGGCCGCTGTCGATCACGAACGCCGTGGAGCTGTTCGCCGACCGGGCCAGTGCGAACCAGGTGGGCCTGCGGCTCGGCGGACGGGACGCGCTCGCCGCCCTGTGCGCCAAGCTCGACCGCCTGCCGCTCGCCATCGAGCTCGCGGCACGGCTCGTGACCGTGCTGCCCGTCGACGAGCTGCTGAACCGGCTCGACGACCGGCTGGAGCTGCTCAACCGCGGCAACCGCACCGCCGCCGAACGCCACCAGAGCCTGCGCGCCGCGATCGGCTGGAGCTACGACCACCTCAGCGCCGAGGAGCAGCACGTGTTCCGGTGCATCTCGCAGGGAGCGGAGGACTTCGGGCTCGACGGCGCCGTGCAGGCGTGCGACCTGCCGACGGACCGGGTGCTGGTGCTGCTGTCCGCGCTCGTGGCCAAGTCGTTGCTCACGTCCACCGGCACCGGCCGGTTCGAGCAGCTGGAGTCGATCAGGCTCTACGGCCGGGAACGGCTGGCGGAGCAGGCCCGCCGCGGTCAGAGCACCGCGGCGAACCGCTGAAACCGCTGATCAATGAGGTCGGGGGGACTCGAACCCCCACTGGCTGGGACCTAAACCCAGTGCCTCTGCCAATTGGGCTACGACCCCTCGCGGGAAAGCCTATCCGCCTGCCGTGGACCCGCTCTCGCGGGTCGCGCGAAGCCCCGCCGAGGACCGTCCACTACGGTTGAGAGCAGAACCGCTGCTAGGGGGCTGTGTCGAGGTCTGATCCGCGACAGCCGGACCACCTCGAGCGCGGCTCTCCTCGAACCAGACCTCGCAACAGGCCCCAGGAGGACATGTGGCTCGCGATCCCGACACCATCCAGCGCGAGATCGAGCAGGCTCGCACCGCGCTGGCCGCCACCCTGGACGAGCTCAGCGAGCGGGCCAACCCGCAGAAGCTCGTCGAGCAGGGCAAGTCGTCCGTGCTCGACGTGCTGAGCCAGCCCAAGGTCAAGTACACGCTGATCGCGGTCGGCGCGGTGGTCGGCTTCGCGCTGGTGCGCAAGCTCTTCCGCTAGGAGATCCGCACCAGGGGCAGGAGCACCTGCTCGACGACCTTCTCCACGAACGGCTCGTCGAGCGGGTCCCCGGTCAGCATCAGCCGGTAGATCAGGGCGGCGCCCGCGATCTCGACGGCCATGCCGCGCGGGGCGTCGGCCCGCAGCTCGCCCCGGTCGGCGGCGCGGTCCAGGATGCCGCGCAGCACGTCGCGCTGGGAGATCAGGAACGTCTCGCGGAACGCCGTCGCGAGCTCGGGCTCGTGCGGTAGTTCGCCCACGAGCGCCTGGGCCGCCTTGCCGATCGGTCCCGAGAGGAACGCGGCGAACGACGAGAGGAACTCCCGCAGGTCTCCTGCGAGGGAACCGGTGTCCGGTGCCGCGAGGTTCTGCGTGGCGAGCTGGGTGCACGTGTCGATCACGAGATCGAGCTTCGACTCCCACCGCCGGTAGATCGTCGCCTTGCCCGCTCGCGCACGGGCCGCCACCGCGTCCATGGTGAGGGCCCGGTACCCGACCTCGGCCATCACCTCGAGCGCTGCCTGACGTAAAGCGTCGTCCCTGCTGGCGTCGCGAGGACGGCCCCGTTGCGGGGTCCTGCCCTCGTTGAACGCCGTTGTCGACACGGCCATGCCACCTCCTCGTACACGGGCACGGCACGCCGCGTGTCTCCCCGCCCCTTTGGCCGAACATCCTAGGCGTCCTGCCCACCTCTGAGGGTGAGCAGCACCCGTATGTTGCATCGTGTTGTAGTCGGTCGGGTTTTGCGCGATGCGCTCACCGGTACCGGGAAACAGCCCGTGCCCTGGCCAGCTGGGTCATGTACCGCTTCACGACCCGTCCGCCGTGCCGCGTGTCGATCAACCGCCGGATGTCCGCGATCAGCGAGTCGCGGTCCGGCAGCGCGATGTGGTTCGAGTACGTGAGCAACAGGTCGACGTACTGCTCGGTGTCGTAGGCCTGCTCCCACTCGAACCGGAAGAACTCCGGCGGTTCGAAATCCTCGCTCTCGTCGAACTCGAAGGGGATCTCCGCCGCGGCGGACTGCCGCAGACCCGGTGGTGTGGAAGGGTCCCAGCGCTCGTAGCACTCCTGCACGTCCACGAAGAACTGTTCGGTCCCGCCCGCCACGTGGTGCGTCGAGATCACCGCGAGCACGCCGCTGGGCCGCAACGCCGCCGCACAACGGGCCATCCGCGTGGCCGGGTCGAGCCAGTGGAACGCCGTCGCGGACACCACGAGGTCGAAGGGCTCCGCGGGCAGCGGCCAGACGTCGAAGTCCGCCACGACCACCTCGGCGGCCGGCGCGTGCGCGCGGGCGACGGCGGCGAGATCAGGACTCAGCTCGACGGCCGTCACGTCCCCGAGCGACGTCAGCGGCAGCGTGGCCTGCCCGGTGCCCGGCCCGATCTCGAGGATCCGGGGACCGGACAGCAGGGCGAACAGCTCGGCGGGGTAACCGGGACGCGCCCGGTGGTAGCGGGCGGCGTCCGTTCCGAACGTCGTGCGCAGGTGCTCGCGGTCGCTCACCCGCCGAATTCAAGCGAGCGGGACGGCAGCGCGTCCATCCCGTTTCGCGCGAACCCGGCCCACAGCGAGCGCATCGTCCCGGCCAGCACGGGATCCGGCTCCTGCCCGGCGAGCATGCCGGCGCCGCGCCAGCCGTCCGGGTCGAACAGGAACGGCAGCTCCATGCAGTGGCACGAGCCCAGCGGCGCGTCAGCGGGCGCCCACCTGAAGGTGTACGTGGCGACCTGGCCGCAGGCCGCCGCCCAGTCCCGCGCCAGCTCGCGGGCACCGCCGGCGAAGATCAGCTCGGTCACGGCCTCCCAGTGCTCGCGGCTCGGCACGTACGGGCTGCCGTCGTCGGCCGTGTGCCCGACGAGCAGTTCGACCCGGGACGCCGCCGCGGTGAGGTCGACGTCGTCCAGCACCGGCGCGAACGGCATGCCGCCCGACGGCGGGAACTTCGGCCCCACCTCGGTGACGGCGGCGGTCTGGGCCGCCAGCGCGTCCTCGACCGGCGTGGACTCGTCGACCGAAATGGACGATCGCAGCGCGGCCGTCATCTCCGCGCGCTCCGGGCTCCGCGTGCCCAGCGGCGCGCTCTGCAGGATCGCGCGGTGGAAGAGGTTCTCGGTGTCGACGAGCATCAGCGCGTAGACGGAGTCGCCGCCCGCCGACTGCCCGAACGCCGTCACGTTCGCCGGGTCGCCGCCGAACGCCGTGATGTTGTCCCGCACCCACCGCAGCGCCGCGAGCTGGTCGAGCAGCCCCAGGTTGTCGCGCAGGTAGCCGAAGACGCCGAGGCGGTAGCTGACGTTGACCACGACCACACCCTCCGAGGCCAGCAGTGAGGCCTCGTACTTCGTGGACTCACCGCTGCCGGTCACGTAGGCGCCGCCGTGGAACCAGACCATCACCGGCAGTCCGGAGGCGTCGGCGGGAGCGGTCACCGAGAGCACCTGGCACCGCTCGTCGAACGACAGCCCCTCGACCGAGTTGCCGACCAGCGCGACCAGTGCCGACGGCGGTTGCGGGCAGGCCGGGCCGCGCTCGGAGGGGCGCGCACCGTCCCAGGCGAGCGGTTCGGGCTTCGCGAAACGGGAAGCCGTCGCATAACGGATACCGCGCGCCCGGACGAGACCATCGTTGATCAGCACGCTCCCGATCCTAGGCACGCGTAACCAACTCCACAGCGTCCCGATTCGGCGGGAAGCGCCGACCAGGAGCACGATGCAAAGGACGAACACCGAGGCAGAGGAGGCGCCCCGTGCGGGCTACGACGATCTACGGCACCCGGGACATCCGCGTCGAGGAGGTGCCGGACGCGGCCGTCCAGGAGGCCACGGACGTCGTCGTCCGGGTCGAGCTCGCGTGCATCTGCGGCAGCGACCTGTGGGCGTACCGGGGCGTGGCCAAGCGCGAGGAGGGGCAGCGGATCGGGCACGAGTTCCTCGGCATCGTCGAGGAGGTCGGCGGGGACGTGAAAAGCGTCCAGGTCGGCGACCGCGTCATCGCGCCGTTCGTGTGGAGCGACGGCACGTGCGCGTACTGCGCGGCCGGGCTGCAGACGTCGTGCCGCAACGGTGGTTTCTGGGGCAGCAAGGGCAGTGACGGTGGCCAGGGCGAAGCCGTGCGCGTGCCGCAGGCCGACGGCACGCTGGTGCGGGTCCCCGCGGACGCGCCGGCCGAGCTGCTGCCCGCGTTCCTGAGCCTGAGCGACGTCATGGGCACCGGCCACCACGCCGCCATGGGCGCGGGAGTCGGTCCCGGTGCGACGGTCGCCGTGGTCGGTGACGGCGCCGTGGGCCTGTGCGGCGTGCTGGCAGCCAAGCGGCTCGGTGCCGAGCGGATCATCGCGATGGGCCGCCACGAGGACCGCGCGAAGATCGCGCAGCTCTTCGGCGCCACGGACCAGGTCGCCGAACGCGGTGAGGCCGCGGTCGAGCGCATCAAGGAGATGACCGGCGGCCTCGGCGCGTCGGCGGTGCTGGAGTGCGTCGGCACCGAGCAGTCGTGGGAGACCGCGATGGGCATCGTGCGCGACGGCGGCAGGATCGGGTACGTCGGCGTGCCGCACGAGATGCCGGGCCTGCCGCTGGGCAAGCTGTTCGGCCGCAACATCGCCATCGGCGGCGGTGTCGCGCCCGCACGGGCGTACCTGCCGGAACTGCTGGCCGACGTGCTCGCCGGCCGCATCGACCCCGGACCCGTGTTCGACAGGACGGTCTCGCTCGCCGACGTCGCCCAGGGCTACCAGGCGATGGACGAGCGGACCGCCCTGAAGGTCATCGTGAAGCCGTAGTCAGAACATAGTCCTCGGCGCGCACGCGCTTGGTCCGCATCCAGTACCGCCAGGTGAAGCCCGGCCACACGGTGCGGTTCACACCCTGCGCGTCGAGGTACCAGCTCTTGCAGCCGCCCTGGGTCCACACGCCCTTGGTGAGCTTCTGCTGGATCTCGGTGTTGAACTCCTGCTGGGCCTCCAACCGCACGTCCAGCTCCGCTGCGCGGTGTTGGTCGAGGAGCCGGAGGCACTGCGCGATGTACCGGATCTGGGACTCGATCATGAACACGACCGAGTTGTGCCCGAGTCCGGTGTTGGGGCCCAGCAGGAAGAACAGGTTGGGGAAGCCCGAGACCGTGATGCCGTAGTAGGTCTCGATCCCCTGCTGACGCCACTTCTTGGCGAGGTCGACGCCGTCCTTGCCCTGGATGTCCAGGTAGTCGAACGAGTCGACGACGTGGAACCCGGTGCCGTAGATGATGACGTCGACCTCGTGCTCGACGCCCGCACTGTCCACGATGGACTTCTCGCGCACCTCGGAGACCTTGTCGGTCACCAGGTCGACGTTCGGGTGGCCCAGCGCGGGGTAGAAGTCGTTGGAGATCAGCACGCGCTTGCAGCCCATGGTGTAGTCGGGCTTGAGCTTGCGGCGCAGCGCGGGGTCCGGCACCTGCTTCTTCATGTGCCGCAACGCGATGCCCTGCGCGAACTGCATGATCTTCGGGTTCACCGCGAAGCCCAGCGCGGACGACTCGCGCGTCCAGTACACGAAGTTGCGGTAGGCCCGCTGCGTGAACGGCAGGGCGCGGAACAGCTTCTGCTCCCAGCCGTTGATCGACCGGTCGGCCTTGGGCATGATCCACGGCGGCGTGCGCTGGAAGATCTTCATCGACCCGACCTGGCCCGCGATCTTCGGCACGAACTGGATCGCCGACGCGCCCGTGCCGATCACGGCGACGCGCTTGCCGGTCAGGTCGTGGTCGTGGTCCCACTGCGCGGAGTGGAACGTCTTGCCGGTGAAGTTCTCGATGCCCGGCAGTTCGGGGATGTGCGGGATGTGCAACGCGCCGACGCCCGCCACCAGGGCCTGCGCGGTGTACGTGTCGCCCTGCTCGGTCGTCACGTTCCAGCGCTTGGCCTCGTCGTCCCAGCGCGCGCCGGAGACCTTGGTGTTGAACCGGATGTGCGGCCGCAGCCGGTACTTGTCGGCCACGCGCTGCAGGTAGTCGAAGATCTCGCCCTGCTGCGCGAACATCCGCGACCACTTCGGGTTCATCTCGAACGAGAACGAGTACATGTGCGACGGCACGTCACACGCGCAGCCCGGGTAGGAGTTGTCCCGCCACGTGCCGCCGAGGTCGGCGGCCTTCTCGAGAACCACGAAGTCGTGCTCGCCGCGGCGCTTCAACTCGACGGCCATGCCCAGGCCGGAGAATCCGGTGCCGATGACGAGGACTTTCGTCTCTCGGTGCATGGGGAGGTCCCTCCGCTCGCGGTGGCTACTTCGCAGTAGGTTACTCGAAGTAAGTTACGAGCGGTAGACTCCTTTCGTGACTGCTCCGCGGCGCCGCATGCCCAAGGCCCAGCGCATGGCGCAGATGCTCACCGTCGCCGAGGAGATCTTCGCCGAGCAGGGGTATCTGGCCACGTCGATGGACGAGATCGCCGAACGCGTCGGCGTCTCGAAGCCGATGCTGTACGAGTACTTCGGCTCGAAGGAAGGCCTGCTCATCGGCTGCATCCACCGTGCGCGCACCGAACTGCGCGAGAAGACGGCGGCGGCGATAGCGGGCGCGGCGACCCCGGAGGAGTTCCTCCGGCTCGGGCTGCTCGCGTTCTTCGAGTTCATCGACGAGCACCGCAGGTCGTGGGCGCTGCTGCGGCAGGAGGCGGCCGTGGCCGTGCCGTCGGCGCAGGAGGAGGTCGAGGGCATCCGCCAGCAGCAGACGGACATGATCGGGGCCGTGCTGGCGTCGTTCACACCGGAGATCGACCCGCTGGAGGCGGAGGCGTTCGCGGAGATGGTCGTCGGGGCGACCGAACGGCTCGCGGTGTGGATGGAGCGCAGGCCCACCGTGGGACCTGCGCTCGCAACCGATTACGTCATGAACGTGATCTGGCCTGGAGTGGCTATGACACACCTGAAGATCACGTCCTGATTGAAGCGAAAAGGGCGCGCGGTCCTGAAGGACCGGGCACCCTTTTCCGCTTCAATCAGGAAGCTGCCCGCACCCGTTCCGCACGCATAGCGGTGACGGCGGGCAGGTCGATCGGCGCGACCTTCGTGCCCGTGGCCCACTCGATCAGCATGTCGGCGAGCGCCGGGTTGCGCGGCAGCACCGGCCCGTGCAGGTACGTGCACACGATCCGGCCCTGAACAGCGCCTTCGACGCTGCCGTCGTTGCCCGTGCCCACCTTGACGTGCGCCAGCGGACGCGCGGCCGGGCCCAGCACCGTGCGGCCCTGGTGGTTCTCGAACCCGGTCAGCGGGCCCGCGAACAGGCCGTCTGCGGGCTCGGCGATGACCTCGCCGATCGCGCGGCTGCCGCCGGCGTGCGAGGTCGAGTCGATCAGGCCCATGCCGGGGTGCGTCACGTTGTCGGCGCGGGTGAAGCTCTCGCCGAAGATCTGGATGCCGGCGCAGACGCCGAGCACGACGGCGTTCTTCGTGACGGCGCGCTGCAGGCCGGGGTGCTCGCGGAGGTGCTTCACCGCCAGCGTCTGCGCGGTGTCCTCACCACCGCCCACGACGTAGATGTCGCAGGAGTCCGGCACCGGCTGGCCGTAGTTGATCGGCACGATCTCGGCGGAGATCCCGCGCCACGTCATGCGCTTCTCGAGGACCACGGCGTTGCCGAAGTCGCCGTAGGTGCCGAGGAGATCCGGCAGCACGAGCGCGATCTGGATTGTCGACTCACTCATCAGCGGCAGCCCTGGCATTCAAGTCGCGGAACGCGGTGTAGTTGGCGATGACCTCGACCGCGCCCTGCGGCATCTGGTCGATGGCCTTCAGGGGGTCGGGCACGATCGTGTGCTGGACCTCGGCGTAGGTCAGGCGGACGGCCAGGTCGGTGGCGCGCTCGCCGGACGCGATGACCGTGCGGCCCTGCAGGCGCTCGAAGGGGACGTCCCACAGCCAGCTCAGGTCGCGGCCGTCGGCCTCCTGGGCGTTGATCACCAGGGCGGCCGGGTGGTTGGCCTCCTTGACGACCGTGAGGGTCTCGCTCCAGCCCGCCGGGTTCTTGCTGAGCAACAGGCGCGCACTGCGGCCGTTGCGCTGGATCGTGCGGTAGCGGCCGCTCACGTTCGAGACGCCGCGCAGCCTGCGCACGGCCTCGTCCGCGGAGACGCCCATCGCGTGGGCGGCCGCGGACGCCATGACGGCGTTGGCCTGGTTGAACTTGCCCGGCAGCGTGAGGCGCAGCTCGAGCTTCTGGTGCTCCGGCGTGATCATCGCTTCGTCGGCGGTGATCCAGTTCGGGTGCGGGCGCGCGAGGTCGCAGCCCGTGCAGTGCCAGTGCTCGCCCTGCCACTGGATGGGGCTGCCGCAGCGCGGGCAGCTCGCCGAGTCGTGGTGCCAGCCGGTGCCGGTGGCGACCCAGACGACCTTGGAGGCGTTCCAAGCCGCGCTCGTCACCATCACGTCGTCGCAGTTGGCGACGATCGTGCAGTTCTGCAGCTTGTCGATCGCGTCGCGCAGCGAGCGCTCGATGGTGCGGACCTCGCCGACGCGGTCGAGCTGGTCGCGGCTCAGGTTCAGGATCACGGCGACGGACGGGTTGCTGGCGCCCGCGACGGCCGGGAAGTAGGCCTCGTCGCACTCCAGCACCGCGTAGGGGGCGTCCGGCTGCTTCGAGAGCGCCGTGACGTGGCCGTCGGGCATGTTCGCGCCGCTGTGGTTCGTGGCGACCTCGCCCAGCGCGCCCACGGCTCGTGCCAGCATCATCGTGCTGGTGGTCTTGCCGTTGGTGCCCGTCACGACGGCGACCCTGCGGCCCTGGGTGAGGCGGTTCAGCGCCTGCGGGTCGAGCTTCAGCGCGACCCGGCCGCCGATCATGCCGCCGGCGCCGAGGCCCATCTTCTGCGACAACGTGGAGCTCAGGTTGCCCAGCTTCACGGCGGCTGCGGTCCGCAGGGGGAGGCGGGCGGGGGAATCGTTCACGCAGGCGACTCTACCGGCGGTGGAATTCCACCCTTTCCGGACGGTCGTTGCGTTGGTGTGAACGGGGTTCGGTACAACTACCGGCTCAGCTCACCTGCTCAGGCCGCGCAGGATCCGGATGAGTTCGACGGTCGGTAGCTGGCACAGCTGTGCCATGTTCTCGAGCGCGGGCAGGTCGAGGTGCACCTCGGGTGAGGCACCTGGCGGAAGCGCGTGCAGCCGTCCGGCCGCCCACCGCCGCAGCGGCAGGATCCGCGGGTTGTCGGTGGCGGCGACCGCGGTGAGGCTGAGCGACAGGTGGCCGGCCGGGGTGTCGCCGAAGAAGCGCTCGTGCACGCGGGCGAGGACCTCGTGCGCCGGGACGTCGAGGGCGTGGCAGATCTCGACGAGGCGCACGACGGAGCACTGCCGCGTGCCGAGCTCGTACGTCGCCAGCGTCTGCAGCGAGATCTCGGTCTGCAGGCGCTTGTTCAGCTCCTTGCGGGTCCATCCGCGCTGCTTGCGAAGGCTGCGGATCTCATCACCGAGCACGCGCTGGTACGCCGCTGTGTCGATTTGGCCGTTCGCAGTCTGCACTCTGGTCCTCCACCCCGTGAGCGGGTCTCACGGTGATGGAAGGCGCTGGTGCTTCGTCGCTTACGCAACTTGCTGGCAGAACCCCCCGAATGGGGGATACATCTCTACTCTGAGTATCAGTTCACGCAGCGCACACCGTCTGCGGAGATGGGCGGAGGGGCCGCGGGGTCAGCCGGTTGCCGACGCGCACCGTCCAGGGCGAGCATCCCGGACCCGGCGAAGCCCTGGGAGCCGGGACCGGCGTAGTCGGAGCCGAGGAAGACGCGGGCGGCACCGGCCGGCACGTTGACGTCCTCCTCGATCTTGAGGCCGCCGAGGGCCTCCTGGACGGCGTTGGCACCTGCCTCGCCGCCCTTGCCGTAGCGGACGACGGACTTCGTCATGGCCTCGGCGTTGCCCGTCTGGCCCTCCTTGAAGCCCTTCGCGACGAGCGACTGGAGCACCTGGCCCGCGAGGCCTGCCTGGCCGGACGCGTTGCGGACGTCGACGGTGACCGTGGACCTGTCGAACTTCGGGTCGGCCGGGTTCGACGACGCGGGTGCCTTGCCCAGGTTCTTGACGAACGACTTCACCTCGGCGGCGTCGACCTCGACCGCCGAGCCGTCCTCCGGCGTCTGCAGGTCGGGGTTGCCGGTCGGGATCGTCTGGAACGTCAGGTTGCCGCCCGTCAGGTCCTTCATCTGCAGGGCGAAGTTGGTGATGTCCCAGCCGTCGTCGAGCACGATCGCGCTGCCCAGGGCCTTGATCAGGTCGGCGCGCTTGGTGCTGTCGGTGAGCACGCCCGCGGACAGCACCTTCTTCGCCAGGCCCGCCATGAACACCTGCTGGCGCACGACGCGGTCGAGGTCGCCCATCGGCAGGCCGTGGCGCTGGCGGACGAACGCGAGCGCGTCCTTGCCCGCGATGGTCTGCTGGCCCGCGGGGAAGTTCGCGCCGGAGAAGCTGTCGCGGACCTTGGCGTTGAGGCAGACGTCGATGCCGCCGATGGCCTTGGTGATGTCGTAGAAGCCGACGAGGTTGACCTCGGCGTAGTGGTCGATCGTGGCGCCGGTCAGGTCCTGGATGGTCTGGATGAGGTTGTTCGCGCCGGCCTTGCGCGACTCCATCTCGACCTCGGGCCCGGTCTTGCCGCTGCCCTGCAGCTTCTCGGCGGCTTGACCCTTGGCGTAGCCGTAGGCAGAGTTGATCTTGTGCCGCCCGAACCCGCCCGCGATCTTCACGTAGGAGTCGCGCGGGAACGACACGGCGTAGGCCTTGCCGCTGTCGTTCGGGATGTGCAACAGGATCAGCGTGTCGGTGTTGAACCCGCCGTCGTCGCTGCCGCCCGCCTGCAGTTCGTTCAGGATGTTCTGCGGCAGCGGGTTGCCCTTGGAGTCGGTGCGGCTGTCCATGCCGACCAGCAGGATGTCGATCGCGCCGTCGGCGGGCCGCTCGCCCGCGTCGGCCAGGTTCAGGTCCTGCTTGGTCAGGCCGTCGGTCAGCGCCGTCAGGTTCTGCCAGGCGATGCCGGTGACCAGCAGGATCGTCGCCGACAGCATGGTGATGAAGATCTTGGCGCCGGTGGGGGCGCCGCGGTCGGCCCTGCTCGGACGGCGGGCGGCGGCGGCGGCGGGCCTGGGCCTCGGGCGGGGCGCGGGGGCCTCGGCCTTCGCCTTGGCCGGGGTCGTGCGGACCGTGGGGCGGTCGGCGACCGGACGCGGGCGCGGTGCGGAGGACGACTCGCGGCCCGGCACGCGGCGCGGGGACTCGCGGCGGGGCGGTTCGGATCGGCGCGCGGACTCGCTGCGGCTCGCTGATTCGCGGCGGGGGGAGTCGTTGCGGCCGGCGGACTCGCCGCGGCGCGGGGACTCGGAGCGACCGGCTGGTTCGCCGCGCCGTGGGGGCTCGCTGCGACGCGGGGGCTCACCGCGGCCCGCCGACCCGCGCGGGGGTTCGGAGCGCTTCGGGGGCTCCCGCCTCGGCGGTTCGGCCTTGCCCGGCTCCCTGCGGGGCTGGTCGGAGCCGCGCGGCGGCACCTGCGGGCGGCGGGGCTGGCCCGCCTGCGGACGCGGGGTGGCAGAGGGTCGCCTGGGATTCCCGTTCGGGTCTCCCGGCCGCGGCGGCCGGTTGTCCACACCCACTCCTCTCAGCGCATTCGGGTACTCCAAGTAGACGTGCGGGAGGTCCACTCGGTTGTGCAAAGCGTGACACAGTGGCGGAGGCCACCCGATTCAGGCCCCTTGACCAGCGGTTTTGTCTGTTTCGTAGACTCGTCGCCGTGTTGACGATGCAGGACGCGCTGCTCGCGCTGACCAAGTACTGGACCGACCGAGGTTGCATCGTGGTGCAGCCGTTCAACACCGAGGTCGGGGCGGGGACGCTGAACCCCGCCACCGTGCTGAGGGTGCTGGGTCCCGAGCCGTGGCGCGTCGCGTACGTGGAGCCGTCCGTGCGGCCCGACGACGCCCGTTACGGCGAGAACCCGAACCGGCTGCAGACCCACACCCAGTTCCAGGTGATCCTCAAGCCCGACCCGGGCGACCCGCAGGAGCTCTACCTCGGTTCGCTGGAGGCGCTGGGCATCGACGTGCGCGCGCACGACGTCCGGTTCGTCGAGGACAACTGGGCCTCGCCCGCGCTGGGTGCCTGGGGCCTCGGCTGGGAGGTCTGGCTGGACGGCCTCGAGATCACCCAGTTCACGTACTTCCAGCAGGCCGGTGGCATGACGCTCGACCCGGTGTCGGTGGAGATCACCTACGGCATCGAGCGGATCATGATGGCGCTGCAGGGCGTCGACCACTTCAAGAAGATCGCCTACGCGCCCGGCATCTCCTACGGCGAGGCGTTCGGCCAGGCCGAGTACGAGATGTCGCGGTACTACCTCGACGACGCGGACGTGGAGGCGAACAAGCGCCTCTTCGAGGAGTTCGCGACCGAGGCCCGCCGCATGCTCGACGCCCGGCTTCCCGTTCCCGCGCACAGCTTCGTGCTGAAGTGCTCGCACATCTTCAACGTGCTGGACGCGCGCGGCTCGATCTCGACGACCGAGCGCGCCCGTGCGTTCGGCCGGATGCGCGGACTGGCCCGCGAGGTGGCCGCGCTGTGGGCCGAGCGCCGGTCCGAGCTCGGACACCCGCTCGGGGTCGCCGAACTCCCGGCCGTCGTCGAGAAGCCCTCGTCCTTCGAGGACGTCGTCGCGCCCGCGACGCTGCTGTTCGAGATCGGCACCGAGGAACTGCCGCCGCACGAGGTGCTGCGGACCGTCGACGCGGTGCGCTCGGCCGTGACGGCGAAGCTGGAGGCCACGAGGCTGACGTCCGGCGAGGTGACCGTGCACGGCACCCCGCGCCGGATCGTGGTGCTGGTGCCCGCCGTCTCCCCGCGGGAGCCGGACGCCGAGCGCACCGTGCGCGGCCCGCGCGTCTCCGCCGCCTTCGACGCCGACGGCAACCCGACGAAGGCCGTGCAGGGCTTCGCGCGCGGCCAGGGCGTCGAGGTGTCCTCGCTGGGACGTGTGGTCGAGAACGACGTCGAGTTCGTGGCGTCGACGAGGACCGAGGCCGGCCGCGGTGCCGTCGAGGTGCTGAGCGGACTGCTGGGCGAGGTCGTCGCGGAGCTGCGCGCCGAGAAGAACATGAAGTGGAACGACCCGAAGCTGTCGTTCACGCGGCCGATCCGCTGGCTGCTCGCGCTGCTCGGCCGGACCCCGGTGCCGGTCGCGGTGTCGTCGCTCGCCTCGGGCACGTCGACCCGCGTTCACCGGACCGCGGACGAGCCGGTCGTCGAGGTGTCCACGGCGGACGGGTACCTGGACTTCCTGGCGGGGCACGGCATCCAGGTCGACGGCACCGCCCGTGCGGCCACGATCGTCGCCGCCGCGCAGGAACTGGCCGCGTCCGTCGGTGGCGTGGTCGAGGTCGACGGCCTGCTGGACGAGGTCACGAACCTCGTCGAGTGGCCGACGCCGATCCTCGGCTCGTTCGAGGAGCGGTACCTCGAGCTGCCCGCGCAGATCCTGACGACCGTGATGCGCAAGCACCAGCGCTACCTGCCGGTGCGCACCGCCGACGGCGCGCTGCTGCCGCACTTCGTGGCCGTGGCGAACGGGTCCGTGGACGCGGACCTGGTGCGGGCGGGCAACGAGGCCGTGCTGCGGGCGCGGTACGAGGACGCGGCGTTCTTCTGGCGGGCGGACCTCAAGACGCCGCTGGAGGAGATGAAGGCCGGTCTCGCGAAGCTGACGTTCGCGGACAAGCTCGGCTCGATGGCCGACCGCGCGGCCCGGATCGCCGCGCTGGCCGGCCGGTTCGCCTCGGTGGTCGAGGTGGATCGCGAGACCCTGGACCGGGCCGGCGCGCTGGCCAAGTTCGACCTCGGCTCGCAGATGGTGATCGAGCTGTCGTCGCTCGCCGGGGTGATGGCGAGGGAGTACGCGGCACGGGCGGGGGAGACGCCCGAGGTCGCGCTGGCGCTGTGGGAGATGGAGCTGCCCCGCTCGGCCGGTGACGCGCTGCCGTCGTCGGTGCCGGGTGCGCTGCTGTCGCTCGCGGACCGGTTCGACCTGCTGGCCGGGCTGTTCGGGATCGGCGCGCAGCCGACCGGCTCGTCCGACCCGTTCGGTCTGCGCCGGGCCGCTCTGGGCGCGGTGACGGTGCTGCGGGCCTTCCCGGATCTGCGGGAGATCACGCTGCCGGTGGCGCTGTCCCTCGCATCCGTTGGGCTCGAGGTCTCCGCGGAGGCCCTGGAGACGGCACGCGAGTTCGCCGTCCGGCGGTACGAGCAGGCGTTGCTCGACGCCGGGCACGAGCACCGGTTCGTGCAGGCCGTGCTGCCGCTGGCCGATTCGCCCGTGCTCGCGGACGAGACGCTCGCGCAGCTGGAGTCGTTGGCGGGCAACGAGTCCTTCGATGCCCTGGTGGCCGCGTTGCAACGCGTGCGGCGCATCGTGCCGGGCGCGGTCGAGGCCTCGTACGACGCCTCGGTGCTGTCCGAGCCGGCGGAGGTGGCGCTGCACGAGGCGTTCGACGGCGTGCCGCGTGACGTCACCGGTCTGGCGGCGTTCTTCGCCGCCGCCGAGGGGCTCACCGGGCCGATCAACACGTTCTTCGACGAGGTGCTCGTGATGGCCGAGGACGAGAAGGTGAAGGCGGCCCGGCTCGGGTTGCTGGCATCGATCCGCGACTTCGCGGCGCCGGTGCTGGACTGGACCCAGCTGTAGGACCGACGTGCACAAGAGGGGCGCTCCAGGCGGAGCGCC
Organism: Lentzea sp. HUAS12; assembly: GCF_024125735.1. Lineage (NCBI taxonomy): Bacteria > Bacillati > Actinomycetota > Actinomycetes > Pseudonocardiales > Pseudonocardiaceae > Lentzea > Lentzea sp. HUAS12. The sequence continues at coordinate 5,649,807 of NZ_CP099738.1, read as the reverse complement.
CCTCTTGTGCTGTGGCACCAGGGTTCAGTTGATGCTGAAGCTGTCCCCGTAGACCTTCCACTTCAGCGGCGTCTTCAGGTCGAAGTTGCCCGCCTTGAGCCACACGCGCTGGGCGGTCTCGATGCGGGAGACGTCCTCGTGGGCCGCCTCCTGCTTCATCGCCCACACCCGTGCGTCCATGAAGGCATTGAGCCACGTGGTCTCGTTGCCGCCCTGCGACGGGGGCTTCGCCTTGCCGAGGGCGCGCTTGCGGATGTTGCTGAAGCTCGTCTTGTCGCCGCCGTCGCCGTGCACGACGATCGCGTCGTAGTAGGCGAACTGGCCGAGGGCTCGCACGCCGTCCGCTTTGCCTTGCGCCACAGCGGGGTTGAAGTAGACGCGGTCGCGTTCGGACTCCTGTGCCGCCTTGAAGGTGGAGTCCTTCGCGGCGGTCTTCCAGTCCTTGGTGAAGTTCGGGTCGAGGCCCGTGTGGGAATCGCTGCCGTTCACCTTGCGCAGGGCGGGGAGGTACTTCTCCAGCACGTTGCCGGGTTTGCGGTTCTTGTACAGCTCGACGAGGTCGAGCATGTCGCCGGTGCCGCTGCAGAAACCGATGATGCCCGCGGTGTAGCCGCGGCCGTCGTCGATGTCCTCGATGTAGCCGAACTGCGCCTTCCAGTCCGTGGAGGAGTTCTCCGCGCTGGACACGATCTGCATCGCGATGTCCTTGAGGCGCGGTTCGTCCAGGTTGGCGGCGGACGCGGTGCCGATGGTGGTGGTGAAGAGCGCGGCGCACGTGAGCAGTGCGGCCGCGATGCGACCAGTGGTTTTCACGACTGTCCCTCCGGGGCAGGGATGGTGGGGTCCCGGGCGGCGTGAATGCCACGGTAAGGGGTGCAGACCTTTATTGGCAAGGGTCTTTACTAATTCGCGAAACGGACAATTGTTGCCAGGCGGTGCATTCCGGGGCATGTCGTCTCGGTCCACTGTGGACGCGGCGAGGCCGGCTCACCCCCGGGTGAGCCGGCCTGTCGTGCGTCAGCCGGTCTGGGCCGCACACTTCGTGTCGTTCGGGCGCATGCCGCCGAGCAGGTACTCGGTCACCTTGTCGTTGGCGCACGTGTTCTTGCCGAACACGTAGGCGCCGTGGCCGCCCTGGTCGATGGTGATCATCGCGGCCCTGTCGCCGAACGCGCGGCGCGTCGTCAGGGCGCCGGCCAGCGGCGTCGCGGGGTCGCGCTCGTTCTGCACCAGCAGCACGTTGCGCGGGCCCCGGTCGGACGGCAGGACCTGCTTCTCCACCGGCTTCGGGAAGAAGGCGCACGGCTGGATGTTCGCCGCCGCCGCACCGAACATCGGGTGGCGGATCCGGTCGATCGCCACGTTGCGCTCGTACGCGCCGACCGACGACGGCCAGGCCGAGTCACCGCACATCACGTTCAGGCGACCCGCCAGCAGGGCCTGCACGCGCGGGACCTCCGGGTACTCCTGCGGCGGCTGCGGCTTGCCGGTGTCGAACGCCTGGTAGGAGGCGGCGAGCTTCTTGAAGGCCTGGTCACCGGTGGCGTAGAGCCCCGAGAACGTCAGGAAGCGGAACAGCCTGCCGTCGACGCCCTCGACCGAGGGCTTCTCGTCGAGGCGCGCCGCCAGGTCGAAGAACTTGGCGCGCACCTGCTGCGGTGTGGTGCCGAGGCCGTACTCGGGGTGCGCCGCCGCCCACTTCGCGAAGTCGGGGAACGTGTCCTCGACGCCGCGGCCCATCATCCGGCCGCCCTCGACGTCCCAGCCGCCCTTCGGCAGGTTGCTGTCGATCACGACGCGGTCCGAGGTCTTCGGGAACAGCGTGGCGTACACCGAACCCAGGTACGAGCCGTACGAGTACCCGAGGAACGACGCCTTCTTCTCGCCCAGCGCCGCACGAACCGAGTCCATGTCACGCGCGATGTTCGCGGTCGTGTTGTACGGCAGTTCGTCCGCCGAGTGCGACTTCAGGCACTGCTCGGCGATCTTCTTGACCTCCTCGGCACGCTGGCGCACCTCGGCGGAGTTGTTGGCGTACGGCGGCACGCTGCCGTCCGCCATCTGCTCCTCGGTCATGTCGCACGTGGACGGTGAGCTGTAACCGATGCCCCGCGGGTCCATGCCGATGATGTCGTACGAATCCAGCACGCTCTGCGGCAGTCCCACCGCCTTCAGCACGGCCGGGAACGTCAGCCCCTCGCTCGGCCCGCCGGGGTTCGTCAGCAGGATCCCCTTGCGCTGCGCGGGGTTCTTGCTCGCCAGCCGGGTGATCATCACCTCGGTCTTGCGCCCCTGCGGCTTGCGGTAGTCGAGCGGCAGCTGGAGCTTCCCGCACTCCAGGCCCGGCAGCCCCACGTCGGTGGGGCAGGTGACCCACTGCACCTCGGGCTTCGGCGTGGCGGCGGACGACACCCCCGGCACCGCCACCAGGGCTGCGGCGGCGGTCACGACCGCGGCCAGCGACAACGTTTTTCGCATTAGCAAATACCTCCCCGACGACGTGCCCCCTCGGCACGTCAGACCAATGGAACGTCAGGCGTTCATGCGGACGAGAACGTCCAGCTGGGCCTTGTTGTAGAGCTCGACCATGACCTTCACGACCGTTCGCCTCGCGTGCTCCACGCCACGGGGCGCGTCGCTCCACAAACCGGTCGGATCAGGAAACGCCGCACGCATCTCGGCCATGTAGGGCATGGCGCGCATGCGTTCGGCCAGGCGCTGCCGAGTCTGCTCGTCCGCGTCCTCCGGCAGGTGGTCGAACTCGATGACCGCCGGATCCCGCGAGTAGTCCTTCAGCGTCTCGGCGTACCTCACCAGCGTCTCCGGTGAGAGCAGCTGGGCCAGCACGACCGTGAACGAGCGGTCCTGCGGCGAGAGGTCCGCGTCCTCGATCATCACCGCCACGTCCGGCGGCAGATCGGTCGGCGTCTCCTGGCGCAGGACCAGCGCGAGCTCGGCCCGCACCCGTTGCAGACGTTCGATCTGCGCCTCCAGCTCGGCGTCGAGCTCCCGCAACGCCTCGCGCGGGTGTTCGTCGGAGTCACCGAGGTCCGCGATCTGCGCGAGCGACAGCCCGAGGTCGGTGAGCCGCTTGATCCTGAGCACCCGCACCAGGTGCGGCACGCCGTAGCTCTTGTAGCCGTTGGCCCTGCGTTCGGGCTCGGCCAGCAGTCCCACGTCGTGGTAGTGCCGGATCGTGCGCAACGTCGTGCCGGCGAGGTCGGCCAGCTGGCTGGTGCTCCACCCCACGACGCCTCCCGTTCTCGTTCCGCTCTGACGACGATCAGTGGAAACCATGCCGCTACGGCACGGTCAAGGCACGCCGGAACAGTTCAGACGAAGGTGGTTCCGGTAGTCCACTTTCGTCGCACGAGAAAGGCCCCCGGCAAGACACCGGGGGCCTTCGTCGTCGAGCAGGGGTTACAGGAACTGACCACCGCGGGTGACAGCACCGTAGGCGTCCACGATGCCGTGACCGTAGAAGCCGTTGAACTTCGCGTCACCCTCACAGGTGGCGTCGAACTCCGGCGTGCGGCCCACGTTGACGTACGAGACAGTGCGCGGGTTCGGGCAGGCGCGCTGGGTCGCGGTCTTGTAGAGCACCTTCTCGACCTTGTCGGGGTCGAGGGTCAGGCCGGGGTTCTTCTTGTCCTTCTTGCCGTACTGGCTGACGATCAGCGCGGCGACACCGGCGGCGTGCGGGGCGGCCATCGAGGTGCCCTGCAGGAACTGGTAGTAGCCGACCTTGTCGCCCTGCACGGCCTTCTTCACGCCCGCGGCCTCACCGTCGGGGGTGATGTTGCCGGCCTCGTCGATCGCGCCTTCGGCGAGAGCGACGTTGCGCGGGTAGGTCGACAGGATCATGTTCTCGTTGGTGCGGTACCACGGCGTGCCGAGGCCGTCGCGGAAGTAGCCACCGGGAGCCGAGACCGCGGTCTGCTCGACGCCGTAGTTCGAGTAGTCGGCCTTGTTGGTCGACGGGCCGAGGGACGACACGGAGATGACGTGGTCACCCTCGGTCGGCAGGTTGAGGCAGGTCGCGTTGTCGACCGGACGCGGACGGTTGTGGCCCGGCGGGTAGTTCGGGCTCACGGTGTCCTGGCGCGGCTTGCCCAGGTCCTCGTGGTTGTTGCCACCGGCACCGATCAGCGTGACGCCCTTGCGGTGCGCGTAGTTCAACGCGCGCTGCACGGTCGCGATGATCGTGCGCTGCTCCAGCTGCTCCTCGGCCGAGGCCGTGGGGTCGTTGGCGCAGTTCATGTACCAGGGGTCGACGTAGAACGACATGTTGATGACGTCCAGGCCGATGTCGGCGCCGTAGGTGAGCGCGTCGACGACGGGCGTCAGGAAGAACGAGCCCGCGTCCTGGCCGCCGCGGATGTTGACGAGCGACACGCCCGGTGCGACACCGGAGATGCCGAAACCGTTGGCAGCGGCGCCGATGGTGCCGGCGACGTGCGTGCCGTGGCCGCCGTCGTCCCAGTTCGCCGGGTCCACGCAACCGCGGAACTCACACGGGCCGTCGAACACGCCACCGTCGGAGTCGTTCGGGATGTCGACGGTGAAGTTGCGCGAGAGCTCGTTGTTGAAGTTCGGCGCGATGTCCGGGTGGGAACCGTCCACACCGGTGTCGAGGATTCCGACGTACACGCGCTTGTCGCCGGCCTGCTTGGCCCGCGCGATGTTGGAGCGGACGAGGTTCAGGCCCCACAGGTCCCCGTCGAGCGGGTCCATGCCGGCCGTCGACCCCTGCTGGGCGGGAGCCTTGTTCGGCTTCTCGCCCTTGTTCTCCTTCTCGACGTTGTCGCGCTTGGTCTTCTCGGCCTTCTTCGCCGCGGGCGCGTGCCCGATCGGCTTGGCCCGAGCGGCACCGACGATCGCGCTCGAAGCGGAGACCTTCTCCGCGAAGCCTGTCGCGGGCGCCTTGACCGTCAGCAGGCCGACGGCGTCGTTGCTCCGCACGACCTCGCCACCCGCCGCCTCCACGGCGTCGATCGCGAAGTCGCGGTTTCCGGGTTCCTCCAGGAGGACGGTGTACTCCATGGTCGGCCCCGTGGAGGCCGGAGCGGCCCCCGCCGCCGATGTGCCCGCCGCGATCAGCGACACCGTCGCCGCCACCGCCATCACGGTTCTGCGCGTTCTCACCTAGCTGTCTCCTCACACCCGGTCAGGGCTGGATCCAACAACACGGAACGGCCCCCGTTCGCCGCCCAAGTCCGACACACTGACACGAAAAAGCGTCCTACATCAGCGCCTTTCGTACGGAATCGAACTGTAGCCGAACGGAAGCGGAGCGTGATGTTATGAGAAGAAATCTTGACTTAACAAGATTCAAGGACTGAACTCCGCGTTTATGCGAAGACGGGTAATGGCATCGTCGGCGTGCCTGCTCTTTCTCCTGACTGCTTGTGGTGATGCTGGTCAGGGCTCTCCGACGCTGCCTACGCGCGGTCCCAAACCAATCGTCGGGGTAATCCTTCCCGACCGAACGACATCCGCGCGTTGGGAAGAGCAAGACCGCCCCCTGCTCACACAGGCGTTCAACTACGCGGACATCGAACCGTTCATGGAGAACGCCGAGGGCGACGAGGCGAAGTTCGCGCAGATCGCCGACGAGATGATCCGCCGCAAGGTGAAGGTCATGATGATCACGCCGTTGTCGGCGGCGGGCGGCCTCGCGGTGCAGAAGAAGGCGAAGGCCGCGGGCATCCCGGTCATCGACTACGACCGCGTGACGCTCGGCGGCCAGGCGGAGTACCACGTCGGTTTCGACAGCGTGAACGTCGGCCAGCTGCAGGCGGACGGCCTGCTCGGCTGCCTCGGCGAGAAGCCGGGAGCCCAGATCATCGAGATCCAGGGCGCGCCGACGGACCACAACGCCACGCTCTTCGCCCAGGGCCAGAAGTCGAGGCTCGCGCCGAAGTACGACAGCGGTTCGCTGAAGCTCGTGAAGACGCAGCCGGTCGCCGACTGGAACAACGAGCTCGGCGGCAAGCTGTTCGAGCAGATCCTCACCGAGAACGGCGGCAAGGTCGACGGCGTCGTCGCGGCCAACGACGGTCTCGCGGGTGCGGTCATCGGCGTGCTCAAGAAGAAGGGCATCAGGGTCCCGGTCACCGGCCAGGACGCCACTGTGGACGGTCTGCGGGCCGTGCTCGGCGGCGACCAGTGCGTCACCGTCTACAAGCCGGTGCGCGACGAGGCCGAGGCCGCCGCCAGGCTGGCGATCGCCATCGCCCGCGGAGACCTCGAGGGTGCCGACGACCTCGCCACCGGCAACCTCAGGGACCCGGTCGCGCGGCGCGACATCAAGTCGGTGCTGCTCGGCGCGACGCTCATCAAGAAGGACACCGTCCGGACGCTGGTCACGGAGGGCATCGTCAAGCCGGCGGAGCTGTGCGCCGGTGAGCTCGCCCCGGTCTGCGCCCAGCAGGACATCGTCGGCGGTTAGCCGGCGCCCGGACCCGTCACGGCCTGTCTTGATCAGGCAGGTCGTGACGCCCCGAGATGAACTCCTGCACGGCGATCTTCGCCCGGATGATCGGCTGCCGGATCCGGGCCTCCCGGCGGTAGGCGCGGGTCAGCTTGCGCGAGCCCTCCGGGTAGCGCCAGCGCGCCCACGGTGAGCCGGGCCTGGCCAGCCGCACGGCGCCCACGGCGGGCACCACCGGCACGAGCAGCCCGAGCAGGCCGGTCCAGATCTTGCCCTTGAGCAGCGCCGCGATGGCGAAGCACAGGTTCACCCCGATGGCGATCAGCCGGAGCGTGAACGTGGACGCGGGCGTGGTCTCCGGGTTGAGCGACAGCACCTCGTCGTAGCCGAGCGGCCGTGCGCCGAGCAGGAACAGGCCCGTGAGGCCCACGGCGAGGAACACCGCGTCGACGGACAACCGGCCCGCCTTGGTCCAGTACACGTCCCTGAGGTGCAGGATCAGCGCGAACTCGTCCAGCACGAGCGCCGCGCCCACGCCGAGCCCGGCCGCGGCGACCAGCCGGGCGCCGTGCAGGTCGTCCGGGATGACGAGGCTCGTGACGCTCGACAGGAGCAGCAGCACCGTGCCGAACACGACGTGGTGCACGTGCGTGTCACCGGCCACGATGTTGCCCGGCCACCAGCGCACCTTCGCCCTGATCATGCGCACGCTGATGCGGATGAACACGAACGTGGTCACCAAGCCGATGAAGAAGAAGAGCAGTCGTTCGCTGCCGGTCAAAGCCACGGCCCCCTGGGTGTACGACCCTCCAGGTTACCGGCCGTCCGGCAGGTTCATGTTGTTCACGTGGCCGATCTGGAACAGGGTGCCGTGGACGTCACCCGTCACCTTGTTGACCACCGACCTGCGCCCCTCGCCGCGGCCCTTCTGCTGGGCGCTCGGGAGGTGTCGCAGGACGAACGCGGACAGGCCGCCCGGGACCGGCGGGGCGACGGCGACCGTGATCGACATCGTCGTCAGCTCGGACACGAGGACCTCCGCGCGTTCGTTCGGGATCTCACGGTAGCAGCGAAATCGATGGCTCGACTGAGGGCGGGGAGCCGTGGTTGACTGTCTGCGGTCGTACGTTTCGTGTTCGTGGATCACCCCGCTCGCGGAACGAGGTCGCGAGTGTGCGGGTTCTCCAGGTTCCGGAGCTCTCGCTGCTGTGACTTGACCCGGTGGTCGCGAGCGCGATCCGGCACCTGTTAGAGGAGAAGTAGCAAGATGGCAGTACAGGGCACCGTCAAGTGGTTCAACGCGGAGAAGGGCTTCGGCTTCATCTCCCCCGACAACGGTGGCGCCGACGTGTTCGTCCACTACTCCGAGATCCAGATGAACGGCTACAAGGCTCTCGAGGAGAACCAGCGGGTCGAGTTCGAGATCGGTCAGGGCCAGAAGGGCCCGCAGGCCCAGGGCGTTCGCGCCGTCTGAGTCTGACCGGTCAGCACATCTGATCTGACACCGAAGCCGTCTGTCCTGTTCCGGACAGACGGCTTCGGTGCGTCTTGTGCCAGGCCGAACACGATCAGTAGCTTCGGCGCATGGGGAGACTGTTCGTAGCCGCGCTGTTGCTCTTCGTGGCCGGGTGCTCCGGCGGTTCCGAAGCCGTTCCCGGCGCGGGCAAGATCGACGCGCTGCTGGCCAAAGCCCCTGTCTACGCAGGTGAGGTCACCCCCGGTTCGGCCGTCGACCGCATCAGGAAGCGCGGTGAGCTGCTCATCGGCGGCTCCCAGGACGCCCCGCTGCTCTCGCAGCTCGACCCGATCAGCGGCGAGCTCACCGGCTTCGACGCCTACCTCGGCAAGCTGCTCGCGCACTACATCGTCGGCAAGCCCTCGACGGAACTGCTCACCGCGACGTCCGAGACGAGGGAACCGTTGCTGGCCAACGGCACGGTCGACGTGATCATCCAGACGTACACGATCACACCCGCGCGCGAGGAGCGCGTGTCGTTCGCCGGGCCTTACTACCAGTCGGGACAGGCGATCGCGGTGCGGAAGGGCACGTCCGGCATCGCGAAACCCGCCGATCTGGCGGGCAGGACCGTCATCGTCGGCGCCAACACCCCCGGGGTGAAGGCGGTGCGGGACGCGGCGCCCACCGCGAAGATCGTCGAGTTCGGCTCCGACCCCGAGTGCGTGACGGCGTTGAAGCAGGGCCGCGGCGAGGCCTACGTGCAGGACCAGGCGATCCTGGTGGCGGACGCGTCGAAGGACGAGGAACTGCAGCTCGTCGGCGAGCCTTTCACCGAGGACCCGTACGGCATCGGGATCAGGCACGGCGACGCCGAGTTCACCGCGTTCGTCGACGACTGGTTGCGCGAGATCGGCAAGTCCGGGCTGTGGCAGGAGGTCTGGAAGCAGACGATCGGCACCGTGGTCACCGGCGACGCGCCGGCGCCACCCGCGATCGCCTCATGAGCCTGGTCCTCGAAGGCTTTCTGAACACCGTCGCCCTCACCCTGCTGTCGTTCGCGGGCGCTCTTCTGGCCGGTCTGCTGGTCGCGGTGCTGAGGATCGTTCCGGTGCCGCTGTTGCGGGGCGTCGGAGCGGTGTACGTCGAGGTGTGGCGGAACGTCCCGCTGCTCGCGTGGCTGGTGCTGTTCGTGTTCGGGCTGCCCGAGGTGGGCGTGACGATGCCGTTGTTCTGGACCGCTTTCCTGGCGATCTCGCTGTACGAGGCGGCTTTCGTGGCGGAGGCGCTGCGGTCGGGCGTGAACTCGGTGGCGTCCGGCCAGGGCGAGGCCGCGCGGGCGCTGGGGCTGTCGTTGCGGCAGTCGTTGCGGCACGTGGTGTTGCCCCAGGCCTCCCGGCGGGTCGTGCAGCCGCTGGCGAACATCGCGATCGCGTTGACGATGGCCACGGCACTGGCCGGTGCGGTCGGCTTGGTGGACATGACCCGTGCGGCACAACGGATCAACCTGGAGCTCGCGCAGCCGTTGCTGGTCTTCACCGGGGTCGGGCTCTGCTACCTGGTGATGGCGGCCGGGATCGGGTTCGGGGCCCGTGCGCTGGAACGGCGGCTGGCCTGATGTTCGACGCTCCCGGCCCCCGGTCCCGCCGCAGGGTCTTCTGGGTCTCGGTGGTGTCCGCCCTGGTGCTGCTCGGGCTCGTGGCGCTGGGGCTGCGGCAGTTCGCGTCGAACGGGCAACTGGATCCCGCGCGGTGGCGGCCGTACCTGACCTGGCCCGTGTGGCGCTACCTGCTGGACGGTCTCCGGTCGACGGTGCTGGCGGCGGGTGCGACGGGCGTGCTGGCGGCGGCGGGAGGGCTGGTGCTCGCGTTGCGGCCCAACCGGTTCACCCGCGCCTACGCCGAGGTCATGCGCACGGTCCCGGTGCTGCTGCTCGTGTACGTGATGCTGTTCGTGCTGCCGTCGTTCGGTGTGAACCTGCCGCTGTTCTGGAAGCTCGTGGTGCCGTTGGCGTTGTCGCACGCGGCCTCCTACGCGGTGATCTTCCGGGCCGGTGTCGCGTCGGTCGACCCCGGTCAGCGCGAGGCCGGGCTGTCGCTCGGGATGCCGGACGGGGTGGTGACGCGGTTCGTGGTGCTGCCACAGGCCGTGCGGCACATGACGCCGTTGCTCGTCACTCAGGCCGTGAGCCTGTTGAAGGACACCTCGCTGGGGTATGTCGTGTCCTACACGGAGTTGTTGTTCAACGGCCGTGTGCTCGCCAACTACAACGGTCTGCTGATCCAGACCTTCATCGTCGTCGCGTTCGTCTACCTCGTGGTCAACCTGGGACTGTCCAGGCTGGCCCACCGGCTGGAGGCCGCCCGTGCCCGCACTGCTCGCTGAGGTGACCCGGTCGGGGTTCGTCGAGAGCCTGCATCACGGCAGCGTCGTCGGCCTGCTGCCGTCCGGTGAGGTGGGCGTGTCCCTCGGCTCGGTGCGGGACGTGGTGCTGCCGCGGTCGTGCATGAAACCGTTCCAGGCGCTCGCGTGCCTGTCGGCGGGAGCCCCGTTGACCGGGCCCGGCCTGGCGATCGCGGCCGGGTCGCACACGGGGGAGGACCGGCACGTCGAACTCGTGTCGCGGCTGCTCGGCGGGCTGTCCCCGGACTCGTTGCAGTGCCCTGCCTCCTGGCCCGAGGACGAGGAGACGCGTGCTCGGCTCGAGAAGCCGTCTCGGGTGCGGATGAACTGTTCCGGCAAACACGCGGCGATGCTGGCGGCGTGTGTGGCGGCGGGGTGGCCCGTGGAGACCTATCTGGAGCCTTCACATCCGTTGCAGCACGCGGTGAAGCGCACGGTGGAGGATTTGTCCTTTGAGTCCGTTGCGCACACGGCGATCGACGGCTGTGGTGCGCCCGTGTACGGGTTGTCGTTGCACGGCCTGGCGCGCGCGATGCAGGGGTTGGTGCGCACTCCGGTGGCCGAGGCCATGCGGGAGTTCCCCGAGTACGTCGGCGGGACCGGGCACGTGAACACCCTGGTCATGCAGCGGTTGCCGGGGGTGGTGGCGAAGGGTGGTGCCGAGGGCGTGCTGGTGCTCGCGTCCGCCGCCGGGCACGCCGTCGCGGTGAAGGTGCTCGACGGGAACCCCCGCGCCACCACGGCCGTGGGGCTGACCGCGCTGGCGGCGATGGGGTTCGACGTGTCGCCCGCGCGGGAGCTGCTGTCGGTGCCCGTGCTCGGCGGCGGGCAGGTCGTCGGAGAGGTCCGGGTGGTGATCTAGAACCTCTCGGGGACGTCCAGCAGGCCGAGTTGGGCCATCACGGTCGCCGTGTCGCCGTAGACGCGCTGACAGGTGAGGACGTCCTTGTCGAACAGGAAGAAACCGACCATCCTCACCTTGAACGACCGTCCGGTGACCTCTTCGCCGGTGAGGCTGCCGAGGTGGGTGCCCTCCAGCTCGAACTCGAGGATCACGGCGTCGTCCGCGTGGTGGACGTCCACGACCTTGTTGCGCTGGTCGGGGAACGCCGCGCGGGTGCGCTGCCAGTAGCCGCGCACGGCGTCCACGCCTTCGAAGACCTGGCCGGACGCCATGATCTCGTAACGGGGGTGCGGAAACGTGTTCAGAGAGGTGTCGAAGTCGTGCTCGTTCTGCGACTCCATGTGCTCCAAGACGATCGCTTCACGCAGCGCTCTGAGCGCCTTGGACTCGGTCATTCCGGCCGACCCTCCTACGTACGCCGTACGTCGCAGGGAAGCTACTCCACGTCACGGGGTCTTCGCCAGTGTCGTCCCGTGAACCGCTGACCCGCGGCCGCATCGTGGATGCGGCGGTGCGGTTGATCGAGCGAGAAGGCGTCGAGGCCGTCTCGATGCGGCGCCTCGCGGCCGAACTGGGCGCGGGCACGATGTCGTTGTACAACCACGTGCCGAACAAGGCCGTGCTGGTCGACCTCGCGGCCGAGCGGATCATGGCCGAGGCGCGTCCGTACCACGTGGACAGCGACGACTGGCGTGACCACATCCGGGCGCACGCCCGTGCGGTGCGGGAACTGGCCCGCCGGCACCCCCGCGCGTTCGTGATGCTGGCGACGCGGCGGCTGAGCAGCGAGGCGGGGTTCCGGACGATCGAGGCGGCGTTGGTGAACTTCGACCGCGCGGGGTTCCGGGGCGAGATCGCCGTCGGGATGATGCGGGCGATGGTGTCGTACCTGCTCGGTACGTTGATGCGGGAGGTCGCGACGTCGCCGGAGCTCGGCGGGATCGCGTTGTCGCCGTACTCCGAGGTCGACGTGTCGGCGTTCCCGCTGTCCGCTGAGGTGATGGACGAGCTGGGAACTTACGACCACGATCATGAGTTCGAGTTCGGGCTCGAACTCATGATCGCGGCGTTGGAGCGCTACCAGTCCTAGGGGCGCATCTCGTACCGGCCGGAGAGCGCTTCCACCTGCTGCCAGACGGCGTCGAACCGGGCCTGGTCGACGTGCGGCTTGCGGATCTGGCCGAGCGCCCACTGCTGCTGGGCCTCGGTGCTGCTCGCCTTGCCGTGCAGGGCGGTCGCGTAGCCCGCGAAGTCGCGGACCAGGACGTCGAAGACCTGGTCGAGCACGTGCTGGTCGGTGCCCGTGATCTTGGCCTGCTCCAGCACGAGCTGGCCGTAGACGACCAGCGTGAAGAGGTGGCCGAGGTTCAGCAGGAAGTCGAGGTCCTTCTGCTGGGCCTCGTCCGGCGCCGCCGTGGCGAGGAGGGTCTTGATGGCGCTCGCCTGCTCGTGGAACAGCTTCACGTTCGGCAGGTGGGCGTGCTCGGCGTAGACCGGCTCCCAGTCGTGGAACTGGATCTTGCCGAGGCCGCGCGCGGGGCCCTGGCGCCAGAAGAAGTCGTCGTCCGCCGCGTCGTGGCGGGTCGGGACCTCTTCGTACTCTGCGGGGTTGAACAGGTAGTTCGGCATGAACTTGAGCACCAGGGCCAGGTTCACGTGCACGGTGCCCTCGAGCTTGGGCAGCGCGCGGATGTCGGCCGTGGCGCGGGTGAAGTAGGTGTCCTTCTCGAAGCCCTTGGCCGCGATGACGTCCCAGAGCAGGTCGATGACCTGCTCGCCCTCGCTCGTCACCTTCATCTTGGTGATGGGGTTGAAGAGCAGGTAGCGGCGGTCTTCCTCGTTCGCGCTGCGGAAGTAGTCGACCGCGCGGTCCGAGAAGAGCTTCATGGCGGTGAGGCGCGCGTAGGCGTCCACGAAGTTCTGGCGCACGTGCGGGAAGTCCGTGACCGGGTTGCCGTAGAGGATCCGGTTGTGGGCGTGGGTGATCGCCTCGTGGAACGAGTGCTCGCAGATGCCGATGCTCGCCGTGCAGAGGTTGAACTTGCCGACGTTGACGGTGTTCAGCGCTGCGCTGAAGGCGTCGGGGCCGCGGTGGAGGATGTCCGCATCGGTGAGAGGGTAGTCATTGAGGCGGAACTCGCTGACGAACATCTGGCTGTCGACGACGTTCTTGACGAGCTCGAAGCTCTCGTGCCGGCTGTCGACGGCGAAGAAGAGGTACTCGTCGTCGATCTTGCCGAAGACGCTGACCATGCCGGCGACGTTGCCGTTGCCGATGTAGTACTTGCTGCCGTTGGCGCGGTAGCCGTCCTCGGTCTTCGTGACGATCATGTCGGTGCTGTAGACGTCGGCGCCGTGCTCCTTCTCGGAGAGGCCGAACGCGAAGACCGCGCCCGAGTCGAGGAGGGCGGCCGCCTTCTGCTTGGCCTCCTCGTTGCCGCTCATCCAGATGGGGCCGAGGCCGAGGACCGTGACCTGCCACGCGTACCAGTACTGCAGGCCGTAGAAGCCGAGCACCTCGCTGAACGCGGCGTTGCGGGCGGCGTCCCAGCGCTTGGTGCCGTCGACGCCGCTCGGCGTGCAGAAGGTGGCGAAGAGCTTCTCGCGCTTCACGAAGTCGAGGAAGTCCGTGTACCAGACCCTGTCCTGCGCGTCCGCGATGAGCTGCCGCTTGCCGCGGGCCTCGAACCAGTCGACGGTCGCCCTGAGCAGGCGGCGCGTCTCCTCGTCGAGGTGGGCGGGGTCGTAGTGGTTCGGGTCGAGCAGCACTGGTCGCCTCCTTGCGTCTTCTGCTTCGGACGCTACCAGTGAGTAACTTGTGGGTCTACGTGGGGTTTCCCGCGCCCTCGGAAATTGTCAGACCCCCGGCGTAACGTGCTCCGCATCACACCTATGGAGTCTGGAGGCGGCGTTGCGATGACGGTGGTCGTGGCGATCGGTACGCGCAAGGGGCTGTGGCTCGCCCGCAGCGAGGACCGTGTCTCGTGGCAGGTCGACGGTCCGCACCACGCGATGCAGGAGGTGTACGCGGTCGCTTTCGACACGCGCGCCGGCGTCCGCCTGCTGGCCGGCGTGGCCTCACCGCACTTCGGCCCCGGCGTGTCCATTTCGGACGACCTGGGGGCGTCGTGGGAGGAGTCCGCGACGCCGCCGATCGCGTTCCCGGTGGAGGACGCCGCCCTGGAGCGCGTCTGGCAGCTGCAACCCGCCCCGGCCTCCCAGCCGGGCGTCGTCTGGGCGGGCACGCAGCCGTCGGCGCTGTTCAAGTCCTCCGACGGCGGCCGCTCGTTCGAGTTCGTCGAGGGCCTGTGGAACCACCCGCACCGCCCGGAGTGGGAGGCGGGCTTCGGCGGCCAGGCCGTCCACACGATCGTGCCCGACCCGGCCGACCCCGACCGCATGCTGGTGGCGATGTCCACCGGCGGCGTCTACCGCACCGCCGACGGAGGCAAGTCCTGGGAGGCCCGCAACAAGGGCATCAAGGCGTACTTCTTCCCGGACCCCTGGCCGGAGTTCGGCCAGTGCGTCCACAAGGTCGCGCAACACCCGGCGCTGACTTCCCGCTTCTACGCCCAGAACCACCACGGCGTCTACCGCAGCGACGACGGAGGCGACACCTGGCAGTCGATCGCCGAGGGCCTCCCCACCGACTTCGGCTTCGCGATGGTCGTCCACCCCCACGACCCGGACACGATCTTCACGTTCCCGATCGAGGCCGACGGCCGCCGCTTCCCGCCGGAGGGCAAGTGCCGCGTCTACCGCTCCCGGGACGCGGGCGAGACCTGGCAGTCCCTCGGCGCGGGCCTGCCGGACGACTTCTGGACGGCCGTGATGCGCGACGCCATGTGCACCGACACCGCCGAGGTCCCCGGCGTCTACTTCGGCTCCCGCTCGGGCGAGGTCTACGCGAGCCCCGACGAGGGCGAGACCTGGCACCAGGTGGCGGCGCACCTCCCGGACGTGATGTCGGTCAGGGCGGCGGTGATCCCGGCGTGAAGGTGAAGGTCCTGATCCCAGGCGTCCTCAGGTCAGCAGCGGCCGGCGCCGCCCACCTGGACGTCGAAGTCCCACCCCCAGCCACCCTGGGCGCGGCACTGGACGTGCTGGCAGAGACCTACCCGGGCCTGGACCGCCGCCTCCGCGACGAACGAGCGGGCCTGCGCCGCTACGTGAACTTCTACGTCAACGGCGAGGAGTGCCGCCGCCTGTCAGGCCCGGACACACCGCTCCCGGCAGGCGCGGAGATCCAGATCCTGCCAAGCGTGGCAGGAGGCTGACCGCCCGGCCGGCCGGGCTGCGCCGCACGGGGATGGCAGCGCAACCCGGCCCCGGCGGCCGCACGCACCCACGCGCTGCCCGGTCACCGCCTCGGCGACGGGTGGTGGCTGCCGCCTGCGTGCCAGGCCGCTGCTTGCTGCCCGCTGGCACCTGCTGCCGCCAGCGACCTGTCTGCTGCCGCCTGCCCTGCCAGCACCTGCCCGCTGCCGCCCGCCCTGCTGCTGCTCACGCCGCCTCCACCCCGCGACCCGCCTGCCTCCACGACCCATCGGCCTCCGCCACTGCCGCCGCCCCCCCGCGACCACCGCCCCCCGCGACCACCGCCGCGCCCCTATCCCCGACCGCCCCCGCCACCCGGCCGCCCCCGCCACCCGGCCGTCCCTCAACCGCCCGCGCTCACACCACCAGCAGCAGCGACTTGCCGAGCGTCGCCCGCTCCTCCAACGACCGGTGCGCCTTCTCCGCCTCCTCCAGCGGATACGTCGCACTGATCACCGGCCGAATCCGCCCCCGCACCACCAACTCGAGCGCCTCAGCAAGGAGCTCCGTCACCACACCCACCTCAGGCGCCCCGTCCGCCAGCACGTTGTCCACGTGCACCCGCCGCCGTGCCGCCTCCTCCGGATCGATGTCGGCCAACCCGTCCGAAGACCCGTAGGTGACGAACCGGCCCCCCTCGGCCACAACCCCGAACGTCTCCCGGCCGAGCACCCCGCCCGCGCCGTCGAACGCCAGCCCGACACCACCCGTCGCCGAGCGCACCTGGTCCTGCCAGCCCGGAAGCGAGTAGTCGACGACCACCTCGGCGCCCAGTTCGCGGGCCAGCTCGAGTTTGCGCGCGCCGCGCGCCGCGCCGACGACCCGTGCGCCTGCCGCGCGCAGCAGCTGCACGAGCAGCGACCCGGCACCCCCTGTCGCGGCCCCGACCAGGACCCACGCGCCCTTCTCCACCCGCACGCGGCGGAGGATCAGCAGTGCCGTCACGCCGTCGTGCACCATGGCCGCGGCCTCGGCCGAGCTGAGGCCGTCCGGCACCTCGACGATCCCGTCGACCGGGAAGACGGCCTGCTCGGCGTAGGCGCCGGTCACCGAGTTGCGGGATGCGACGCGCCTGCCGAGCCACGACGGGTCCACCCCCTCGCCCACGGAGATCACCCGGCCCGCGCCGCCCTGGCCGGGCACGTGCGGCAGCGTCAGCGGGAAGTACTCGCGGCCCCAGCCGCCGCGGAGCAGTGCGTGCAGGAAGATCACGTCAGCGACCTCCAGAGCCACCACGACCTGGCCGGGGCCGGCCACCACCTCGGGAACCTCTTCCACGCGGAGCACCGAAGGCCCGCCGAACTCGTGCACACGGACGGCACGCATCACAGTCACATCCCCCACCTCGGACAACCTGGTGGTGGCGACCGTAGGAGCTCCAGCAAAGTGGAGGTCAAGCCTCAGCAGGCGGCGAAGTCGTCCAGCAGCGCCGAGGCCACCTCCACGTCCGGGCTGAGCTGCCGGTCGGACATGTCCGGGTTGAGCTTCGCCTCGGCTGCCTCGAAGGCGGCGCGCAGCGGCGGTGTCAGGGGCGTGATGCCGCGCAGCCGCAGCGCGCGGACGGCGGCGACGACCTCGCACGCGAGCACCAGGCGGAACGCGCCCAGCGAGCGCAGGGCCTGTGAGGCGGACTGGAACGCGAAGCTCGAGTTCTCCTCCTGGCCCCGCGACACCACGGCGTTGCCGATGCTCGCGGGCTCGGCGAGGGTGCGGACCTCGGCCAGCGCGGAGTTCGCGCTGTACTCCAGGATCATCACGCCCGAGCTGCCGCGCACACCCTCCGCGAGGAACGGGCGCAGGCCCGTGAAGTTCGGCTCGACCAGCGTCGCGAGACGCGCGGTCGAGATGTGGCCGGTGTGCAGCATCGCGAGCCGCAACCGGTCGAGCGCCTGGCCCAGGTAGGCGCTGTGGAAGGCGCCGTGGTGGTACGCGGCGTCGTCCTCCGGTCCGAAGTGGTCGGCGACGATCAGCGGGTTCTCGGCGGCCGCGTTGAACTCGACGTCGAGCACGCGGGCTAGGTCGGTGGCGGCGTCCACGGCCGGGCCGTGGATCTGCGGGAAGCAGCGGTAGCCGAACGGGTCCTGGATGCGGGCGGGCGGGCGCGGCGGGTCGCCGATCAGGCGGCGCATCTCCGCGGCGACCGCCAGCTGACCGGGGTGCGGGCGGCCGAGGTGGACGCGTTCGTCGTAGGCCTCGACGGCACCGTCCACGGCGAGGAACGACAGCGCGGCGACGACGTGGGTCGCCTTCAGCAGCTCGTGGGCGTCCTTCCAGGCGAGGCCCGCCATGCCGATCGTGAGGGCGTTGCTGCTGATCAACGCCAGCGCGTCGCCCGAGTCGAGCTCGATCGGGTCCGGGGTCTGCGTCGAGCCGAGCCAGTAGCGCTCGCCGAGCAGGGTCAGGCCCGTCTCGGCCAGCGCGGTGAGGTCGCCGGTGCCGATGGCGCCGTACTCGTGCACGCCGGGGTAGCAGCTGCTGTTCAACGCGGCGAGCAGCGCGTCGGCCACGGCCCTGCGCACGCCGGCGCCACCCGCGAGGAGCTGGTTCAGGCGCACGACCATCATCGCGCGCACCTGCTCCTCGGGGAGCATGCCGCCGAGCCCGCCCGCGTGGCTGCGCAGCAGGCGCAGACCGTGCTCGGCCCATCCCTCGGTGCTGACGAGCTGGTCGCGATTCGCGCCGACACCGGTCGTGCGGCCGTACACCTGTCGTCGCACCACAAGACGCTGGCTGGCGCCCCACGACGCTTCGAGCCGTGCGATGCCATCAGCGTGCAGAGACACCGGCGCGTGATACCGCGCGACACGCACCACGTCGTCGGCGCTGAGGGACTGACCGTCCAGCACGACAGGGGAGTCTTCGACCATGGCCCCAATGTGAGCACATAGGGTTCGGAGGTGCTCGTACTGCATGGCCTGTGCACGACCGATGGCGTCCTCACGCTGTGGGCCGAGGACTCCGGCCTGCCCGCACGCAGTGAGAGCACGCGCCGGGACGCGCCGCACCCGTTCGCGGCCTCGGCCGAATCGCTGGCCGCCGCGCTCGGGCAGGAACCACGCAAAACGACCGCGCGCGCGTTGCTGCTGCCGTCGTTCGCGTCGGGACCGATGGCCTCGCCCGAGCTGGTGCGCGATCCGCTGACGGCGGGACGGGCACCGCGCGGCAAGGTGCAGCTGAGGCAGTGGGGTGTGCCCACGATTCCTCTCGACGGCGTGCCGGAGCTGGGCGCCGAGACGAGGCTGAGCGACTCCGCGCGGTTCGTGTTCGACGTGGCCGGGTTCGCCACCGACCTGGTCGACCGCGGCCGTGTGCTGCCCTCGGTCGCGCCGGAGCGGGCCGTCGCGCGGTGGGTGCCGGTGCTGTCGGGAACGGACTCGGCGCGGTTCGCGGCGTTGCAGGCCGCGATGCCGCCCGCCTGCCGGTGCGAGGAGATCGCCGGCGACCCGGCGGAACTGGTCCGCGCCGCGCTCACGAACGCCGTCGACGAGCAGGTGCGCGACCGGTTGAGGGGCACCGGCCTCCTCCCGGGGAAGCGGGGCCGCGAGACGACGGCGGAGGCGTGGCTCGCCGCGCTCACGGGCGAGCCCGCGTTCGACGCGGACCCGGTCGAGCTCTACGAACTGCGCGAGCAGCTGGACCGCTGGCGCGTCAGCGCGGGCAACGAGAGCCCTGTGCGCACGTGCTTCCGGCTGCGTTCGCCCGAACAGCGCGACGAGGACGAGTGGGCCGTCGAGTTCCTGCTGCAGGCCGTCGACGAGCCGAGCGTCCTCGTGCCCGCGCAGCAGGTCTGGTTCGCGGACGACGGCGTGCTGCGGCGCTGGATCCCCGCGCCGCAGGAACACCTGCTGGCCGACCTCGGACGAGCGAGCAAGCTGCACCCCGACCTCGACGAGGCGTTGCGCGGCTCGCACCCGGCCGAGATGGAGGTCGGTGCCGAGGGCGCGTACCGGTTCCTGCAGGCGGCGCCCGTGCTGGCGCAGGCGGGGTTCGGTGTGCTGCTGCCGTCGTGGTGGCAGCAGACCACGAAACTGGGGCTGAAGCTCACGACGAAGAGCCGCGGCACGGCCGGGACCGTCGCCAAGGAGAGCGAGATCGGCCTGAAGTCCATTGTGGACTACAAGTGGGAGCTCGCTCTCGGCGAGGACACGCTCACCGACGCCGAACTGGCCGAGCTGGCGCGCGCGAAGGTGCCGCTGGTCAAGGTGCGCGGCCAGTGGGTCCAGGTCGACCAGAAGCGGCTCGCGGCCGGGCTCGCGTTCCTCCAGCGCGGCGGCGGGCAGATGACCGCGGCCGAGGTGATGCTCCACAGCGGACTCACCGAGGAGGACGAGAGCCTGCCGCTCCCGCTGATGTCGGTCGAGGCCGACGGCTGGCTGGGCGACCTGCTGTCCGGCAGGGCCGACGAACAGCTCGAACCCGTTGAGCCGCCGGCGAACTTCGGCGCGCAGCTGCGTCCGTACCAGCAGCGCGGCCTGGCCTGGCTCGCGTTCCTCGACAAGATCGGCCTGGGTGCCTGCCTGGCCGACGACATGGGCCTCGGCAAGACCGTTCAGCTGCTGGCACTGGAGGCGCTCAACCGCGCACACGGCACGCGCCCGCCGACGTTGCTGATCTGCCCGATGTCGGTCGTCGGCAACTGGCAGCGTGAAGCAGCGCGGTTCACCCCGGAGCTGAAGGTGCACGTGCACCACGGCACCGGCCGCCTGGACGGCGACGCGCTGCGCGAGGCCGTGGAGAGCAACGACCTGGTGCTCACCACCTACGCGCTGGCCGCACGCGACGCCGACGCGTTGAGCGAGCTCACCTTCGACCGCGTGGTGCTCGATGAGGCGCAGAACATCAAGAACAGCGCCACCCGCCAGTCCCAGGCCGTGCGGCAGCTCAAGGCGCGCCACCGCGTCGCGCTGACCGGCACGCCCGTCGAGAACCGCCTGGCCGAGCTGTGGTCGATCATGGACTTCGCCAACCCCGGCGTGCTCGGCACGGTCAACACGTTCCGCGCGCGCTTCGCCGTCCCCGTGGAGCGCCACAACGACCAGGACGCCGCCGCCCGCCTGCGCAAGATCACGAACCCGTTCGTGTTGCGGCGCGTGAAGACCGACCCGCGCATCATCAGCGACCTGCCGGACAAGGTCGAGATGCGCCAGCTGTGCAACCTGACGACCGAGCAGGCCTCGCTCTACCAGGCCGTCGTCAACGACATGCTGGAGAAGATCGAAGAGGCGGAGGGCATCGGCCGCAAGGGACTGGTGCTCGCGACCATGTCGAAGCTCAAGCAGGTCTGCAACCACCCGGCCCACTTCCTCGGCGACGGCTCCCGCGTCGCCGGCCGTTCCGGCAAGCTCGCGCGCCTCGAGGAGGTGCTGGAGGAAGTGCTCGCCGAGGGCGACAAGGCGTTGTGCTTCACGCAGTTCACCGAGTTCGGCAGCATGCTCGTGCCCTACCTGGCCGCGCGCTTCGACACCGAGGTGATGTTCCTGCACGGCGGCACGAACAAGGCGTCCCGCGACCGCATGGTCGAGCGCTTCCAAGACAGCAAGGGGCCGTCGCTGTTCCTGCTGTCGCTGAAGGCGGGCGGCACCGGGCTCAACCTCACCGCCGCGAACCACGTGATCCACCTCGACCGCTGGTGGAACCCGGCCGTCGAGGACCAGGCGACCGACCGCGCGTTCCGGATCGGCCAGCGCCGCAACGTGCAGGTGCGCAAGTTCGTCTGCATCGGCACCCTGGAGGAGCGCATCGACGCCATGATCGAGGAGAAGCGCGCCCTGGCCCAGCTGGTGGTCGGCGCCGGCGAGAACTGGCTCACCGACCTGTCCACCGCGCAGCTGCGGGACCTGCTGACGTTGTCCGGGGAGGCCGTCGGTGAGTGAGCACTGGTCGGGCGAACGCCCGCGCTAC
Source organism: Lentzea sp. HUAS12 (assembly GCF_024125735.1). Lineage (NCBI taxonomy): Bacteria > Bacillati > Actinomycetota > Actinomycetes > Pseudonocardiales > Pseudonocardiaceae > Lentzea > Lentzea sp. HUAS12. The sequence goes on along the minus strand of NZ_CP099738.1, from coordinate 5,628,393 downwards.
GGCAAGACCATCAAGGTGGACAACGGCATCAAGGCGCGCAGCAAGCGCGGCGACATCGGCGCCACCTGGTGGTCGCGGCGCTTCATCGAGGTGCTGGAGTCGTTCGGCATGGGCGGGCGGCTGACCCGCGGCCGCAACTACGCGCGGCAGGGCCAGGTCCTGTCGTTGTCGCTCTCGACGAGCATGGTCATCGCGTTGGTGCAGGGCTCGCGGCCCACGCCGTACAAGACGCGGATCGCCATCAAGGCATTCACCGGCCAGGAGTGGCAGCGCATCGAGCACGCCCTGGCGGGCAAGGCCCTGTACGCCGCGAAACTGCTGGCCGGCGAGATGCCGGCCGACATCGAGAGCCTGTTCTCGTCGCTCGGCCTCCAGCTCTTCCCGGCGACGCAGCGCGAGCTGACGATGGACTGCACCTGCCCGGACTGGGAGGTGCCGTGCAAGCACCTCGCCGCCACCTGCTACCTGCTGGCCGAGTCGTTCGACAACGACCCGTTCGAGATCCTGGCCTGGCGCGGCCGTGGCCGGGAGGACCTGCTCGAACGCCTCCGCACGCTGCGCGGCACCGCGCGCAGCGTCGTGGCCCGCGAGGAGGCGCCACCGCTCACCAAGTGCCTGGAAACGTTCTGGCAGAAGCAGACCGTGTCCGGCGTGAGCCTCGGCGACCCGACCGCCGCCGTGCGCGCGGACGCGGTGCTCGACCAGCTCGACGCCGTGCCGATCACGGTGGGCCGGGCGTCGCTCGTGGAGCTGCTGCGCCCGGCCTACCTCTCCCTGCCGCCGGAGGACCGGCCGCCCGCCTGATCAGATCCGGCCGAGGCGCAGGAACACCGACTCACCGGGAGCGTCGTCCAGCCCGTCGTTGTCCACCACGCCGACCAGCCTCCGGAACGGGCCGCTGCCGACCACGGCCAGGCCCTCGGGCTTGTCGTGCGTGGCGGCGCCGCCCGCCCTCAGCGCGGGAACGAGGTCCTGCGCCAGTTCCTTCGACACCACCGGCTTCTCGGCGCCCGCCGGCACCGGCTGGAGCCCGCTGATGTCGACGCGGTAGACCTTCTTGGTCCTGGCCGCGTCACCACGCTGGTTGTCGCGTTCGAGGACGAGCAGCGTGCGGTCGTCGAGCGCCGTGATCTCGGACAGGCCGATCCACGCACCGGCCTGAGGCGCGTCGAGCGGGTACGCCGCGAACGCCCACTCACCGGTCGCCGGGGTGAAGCGCGCGAGCGTGGCCTGGCCCGCCCTGTCGGCCTTCCACTCCCGCTGCACGGCGAGCCACACCTGCTCGGACGTGCCGCTGCCGGTCACGGTCACACCTTCGAACCCGTTGCTCGTGGCGGTCTTCGCGACCACCTCGGGCAGCGGGACCTCCCTCGTGACCGCCCCGTTCGCGGCGACCTCCACGAGCAGGTTGGGCTTCTGCTTGCCGTCTCCCTCCACCGCGATCCAGTAACCGCTCTTCCGCGCGGCGATGCCCTCACCGTCGTACCCGACGGGCTCGCCGTCCTTGGTCAGCGTCAGCTCCCCGCGGACCTTCGCCGGCGCCACCGCCGTGTCGATCGTCAGGATCCGCGTCGGGTCGAAGGCGGCGTCCGTCACGGCGACGACGTTCCGGTGGTCACCCGGAACGCCGGACAGCCCCGACAGCGCCCCGAACCCGATGCCGTCCGACACGATCGACGGCGTGCCCTGGTTGCGCGCCAACGACAACGCGAGCGGCGTGCGGGTCAGCCGGTACCCGCTGAGCGACGAGCGGATGCCGTCCTGCGCCGAGTCCTCCTCCGCCGCGACGACGAGCGTGCCGGTCGCGGGGATCGGCAGCAGACCCTCCGGCGCGACACCGGTGGGCAGCGCCTGCAGGAAACGCGGCCTGCGCGGGTCGTTCACGTCGTAGACCGCGACGAGGTTGGCGCGCTCCAGCCCGACGAACGCGTACCGGTCACGCCCGAACGTCGCTACGGCCAGACCCTCCGGCTCGACACCCTTGTTGTCCGACCGGCCGTCCGGGTACTGCCCCTGCTCGACCGCGATCCGCTGGAGCTCGTTGCCCGAGGAGAACACGACCCGGCCGGAGTCGGCGTCGAAGACGGTCCACGTGCGCGACCCGCCGAGGTAGTCGCCCTCGTCGGCGGTGCCGAGCGTGTGGTCGTCCAGCCACGCGACCGCGTCGGGTTCGCGCGCGGCGGTGATGGTCTCGGTGGGGTCGTACCTCCCGTCGTCCTTGGTGTCGGTGTCGCGGACCGTGGCCGTGCCCGCGGAGAAGTGCTTGACCACGGTGCCGGACCTGAGGTCCACGATCGCGATGTGGTTGTTCTCCTGCAACGTCACGGCCACCTGGTTGCGACCGTTGATGCTGACGTACTCCGGCTCCGGGTCGGTGGGCGCGACCTCCGCGATCCCGGTCAGCCCGACCTTGCGCAGCGTCCACCGGTCGGGCTTCTGCCCGGCCAGATCGACGATGGTGAGGAACCCCGCGGGCGCCTGCGGGATCGCGCCCCCGTTGACGTCCTCGTCGCGCTCGTTCTCGATCGCGACGGCCGCGTACCGGCCGTCCTTCGAGATGTCGATCGAGTCGGGCTGCCCGCCCAGCTCGTGCGTGGCCACGACCGCGCGCCTGCCGAGGTCGACGACCACCAGCACACCCGACGGCTCGGTGTACGACTTCGAGGTGTTGACCGCGACCAGCGCGAGCCCGCCGACGACGTCGACCGACGTCGGCTCACCCGGCATGGCCAGCACACCGTCCGGTGTCAGCGCCCGCCCCGATCTGGCCGGTCTGGCGAACCCGATACGGCGCGCGGGCGAGTCGGTGTAGACGACCAGCCGCCCGTCCGCGGTGGCGGCCGCGATCTCGGCGGCCGTGTGCTCCGCCGCGGAACTGTTGCGGAACACCGGCATCGTGTCGAACCGCTGGAACCGCGACGGCGCCGACGCCTGCGCCGGTGCGGCCGACACGAGCAACACCAAGGCCACCAGGCCTGTGCACAACCGGACCACTGGTCCTCCTCAAGGCTCGGAGGCGCGCATTGTGGCCGACCTGGGCGACTGCCGGATGAACGTTCGCTGATCATCCGGGGTGGACCGGGTTGAGGGTGGGGCGATTCTGTTGTGGGGAGGGCGGTCTGGAGGTGGGGCGGGGTCCTTTCGGTCGGGCGGCGGGGGCGGTGGGCGGTTGGAGGCTGTGGTGGGCGGGGAGCGGGCGGATCAGGGTTGGGGCGGCCTCCTTTCGGAGGGGCGGTAGGCGGGTGGCGGGGCTGTGCGGGGCAGGCGGCTGGAGCGGTAGATGAGTCGTGGCGTCTTGATGTGGCAGGCGCCAGCCTGATCGCCGGGTTGCCGGATGCGCGAGACCGGTCTTGCGCTGGGGCACGCACGCTCAAGCGCGGTGCGGCAGCGGGACGACGTGTCCTCGGGGCGTCGGCTGGTTGCCGGGGTGCGGCTGCCGGAGCTGTCAGAGCGCTGGGGCACGCGCGTTCAGGCCCGGTGCGGCAGCGGGATGCGCTCGCGGATGGCTGCGCGCGAGATGGTGCTTGGCAGCGTGGCGAGGTGGCCGGTTGTGGAGCGGGTGCTGAGGTCTCGGCCCGTTGATGGCGCCGGGGTGCGCGCGTTCAGGCGCAGGACGGCGGCGACGAGGTGACCGAAGGCTTCGGCTGTCCGGTGGTGGCGGGGCTGCGGCGCCCGGTGGCGGCGCTGGGGTTCCGCGATCCGGCGCGGGACGGCAGCGTGGCTCGGGATGCGGGCGGTCGGTGGCCGGGACGGGCTGCCGGGCCCGTTGGGCGCTGGGCGGTCCGGGCGCGGTGGCGCGCGGAGGGCTTCGCGGCTCGGGCGTACCGGCAGCGGGGTGGGGTGGGAGGGCGGCTGTGCGGCCGCCCGTCGCCGGGGGTCAGTGGGGGAGCTTGCGCCTGGAACGGGTGGACCACAGGGTCACGCCGGCGCCGGCGAGGCCTACCTGCAGGGCCAGTTCGATCCAGTCGATGCCCGGGGTGTCGGCGACGCCCAGGGCCGTGGCCGCCGCGGTGCCCAGGAGGGCGGCGACGATGCCCACGAGAACGGTGGCGAGCAACGAGATGTGTTGCCTGCCCGGCATCACCAGGCGGCCCAGGCCGCCGATGATCGCTCCGAAGAGCAGTGCGGTGAACAAGCCGCCGATTTCCACTGCGTACCCCCTGCTGAGACTCTGGTGCCTGCTCCTCCAGGGTCTGCCGGGCGCGGGGGCTCGCGAATCAGGTCTTTCCCTGACCCGCCCCTGAGTTTCCCCCTAGCAGCACCGCGCCCGCCGCGGAGAGTTCGCGGCCCGGTACGTCCGGGTCGCAGCCCACGCGAGCGAGGCGGGCGCGGATGGCGGTGGGGGAGCGCTCCATGTCGTCGGCCAGGGACCTGATCAGCTTCGGCGAGTCGGACTCGGTCGGGGTGAGCCAGGCGGTGCGCAGTGCGGTGTCGAGGGCTTCGGTCCAGGGCTGGTTGGCGTTGGCGTGGCGGGTCGGACGGCTGCGCAGGCGCGTGTGGGCGCCCAGGACGCGCGAGAGGAGCTTGCCGATCGTGGCGCCGCCCTCGACCGGCAGGCGGAGGCGGCCGTCCGCGACCACCTCGCCGGAGCCGAGCGACCCCAGCAGGTCGAGCACCATCGACTCGTCGGAGTCGGTCGTCGCGCTCAGCCGGTAGTGGACCTCACCGAGCTGGACCTCGTTGTGGAAGGTGGATGTCATGGGGTCGACGTTAGGGAGGGGGTCTGACGGTTTTCCGGGGTTGGGGCGCTCCGGAGGCCGTTGTGGGCCAGGGGTTCACTCGAAGGGGTGGCCGGAGGTCACCGCGCCGCGGCCCGCGCCGATGTCGGCGGCGTCCGCGGCGGCACGTCCCGCACCCCACCCGGCGGCCGAACGCACGGTCACGCGCGAGGTGCGCGTGCGCGTGAACATCTCCGAGAACAACGTGTCCACGGCCTGCTTGCGGTTCGCGAGCACCGGCAGCAGCCGCTCGTCCTCGGCCTCCGGGGTGTCCGGCGTCAGCCGCTCCCCGATCCGCGACGCGTAGGCCACCAGGAACGACTTCCGGAACGGCCGCGAGCGCGCCTCACTGCCCTTCCCGGCCCGCCCGCCCACGGCGACCATCGCCCGTGTCGCCTGCACGAGCAGAGACGTCGCCAGCAGCTCCACGCTCTCCAGGTCCACCTCGTCACCGACCAGCGCGACGAACCCGAACCCGTCGTACGCCACCGCCCGCGACCGGAACGCCTCCGCCACCACGTGCACGAGCTGCGACTTCTCCTTGAAGTAGCTCTTGTCGAGCCACAACCGCCGCGACGTCGCCTGGGCGGGCAGGTCGGCGTCGAGCACCGCCCGTTCCAGCGCGTGCCGGTTCATCAGCTCCTGCGCCTTGGCCGACAGCGCCTCCGCCTCCTCGGGGAACGCCGTCGACTCGGCCTTCGCGAGCAGGCCGCGCACCCGGTTGAGCACCTTCGGGTCCAGTCCCGCGCGCACGGCCGACATCAGCGCGTCACCCGGCAACGGCAGGATCTGCGGCAACGACGGCAAGCGCCCGAGGAACTTCAGCAGCTCGGCCGCCGTGCGTTCGGCGTACGACCGCGTCTCGATGTGCCGCGTCGCCCACGCCTCCAGCAGCGGCCCCTCCCACCACACCGAAGCGCCGATCTCGTCCAGCTGACGCCGCCACCGCGGGTGCACCGTCGACTCGACGTGCGGCGAACAGGACAAAGCGATCACGTCCACCACGAGAGAGATGGCCGACTCATCGAGCGAACGCGCCACGATCTCGCGCACGTCGTACGGCAGCCAGCCGCGCTGCCAGAGCGCGTCGACCGCTTTCACCAGTTCCACGCCACGCAGTATGAGACGTCCGCCATGTGCAAAGGTCGGGGACCACCTGGTAGACACGGGATGTGATCGAGCTCCAGTTCCGCGGCCGGACCGTCGTCCGCGACCACGCGCTGGTGATGGCGATCATCAACCGCACCCCCGACTCGTTCTACGACAAGGGCGCCACCTACGCCGAAGACGTGGCCATGGAGGCCGTGCACCGCGTGGTGGCCGAGGGTGCGGACATAGTGGACATCGGCGGCGTGAAGGCGGGCCCCGGCGATCTGGTCGACGCGAGCGAGGAAGTGCGTCGCGTCGTGCCGTTCATCGCCCGCGTGCGCGACGCGTACCCCGATCTGATCATCAGCAGCGACACCTGGCGCGCGGACGTCGGCAGGCTCGTCTGCGAGGCCGGCGCCGACCTGCTCAACGACACCTGGGCGGGCGCGGACCCGCAACTGGCCGAGGTCGCCGCGGAGTACGGCGCCGGTTACGTCTGCTCGCACACGGGCGGTGCGGTGCCCCGCACGCGTCCGCATAGGGTGAGTTACCCGAACCTCGTCGCGGACGTCGTCGCGGAGACGACTGAACGCGCCGAGAGGGTGGTCGCGCTCGGTGTGCCTCGCAAGAGCGTGCTGATCGACCCCACACACGACTTCGGCAAGAACACATGGCACAGCCTCGCGCTGGTGCGGCACACGGACGCCCTGGTGGCGACCGGCTGGCCCGTGCTGATGGCGTTGTCCAACAAGGACTTCGTCGGGGAGACCCTCGGCGTGGAACTGCACGAGCGCGTCGAGGGCACCCTCGTCGCGACCGCGATCGCGGCGTTGGCGGGCGCCGCGGTCTTCCGCGCGCACGAGGTGGCGCGCACCAGACGAGTACTCGAGTCCGTCGCTCGACTGTGAGCTGGAGGTATCAGGTGGACGACGTCTTCGCCCGGTTTTCGGACGACCGGTGGGACGACTTCCTCGACGAACTCGACAAGATCCGCGTGAGCGTGGTGGATCCCGCGGAACGGCAGCAGGTGAAGGCGACCGCGCGCCGCGACGCACGGGAGGCGGCAGGCCAGCCGTTGCTCGTGCGGATGGCCCTCGCGGACCACTACCTGAACCTGCTCGCCATCGGCGTATGGGCGGGCGACGAGAGCTGGCGCGCAGAGCTGCGTGACCTGGTCGTCTCTCTCGTGCCCGAAAACGACGAATCGCGTGACGACGCCCTGTTGAGCTCTGTCATCGCCGTGGTGCTCGCACAGCTGCTGCAGGACGCACGGCTGCGCGGCGGCTCCGAGGCCGATGTCATCGCACGGTCCGCATGGGAGAAGGCCCAGGAGTGGGCGGCCTACGCGGAGGACCGCCACGTCGAACGGCTCCTGCACCACTCCACGGAGGCCGGTGCGCGCGTCGTCACGGCCTCGGAGGTCCAGGAGGTCGTCGAGCTCGCCACGGCCGCGGCGGACGACGACCACGCCGAGACGATCGCCGCGCTGGAGACGGAGGGCTTCACCGCGGAGTTCATGAACGGCGTGTGGGTCGTGGAAGGTGAGTTCCGCAACCCCGTGCGTGCCGCTGCGCGCGCGATCACGCTCACGGGCCACGGCTGCGTCCTCGCGCGCAACGCGAAGCAGTCGGCCGTGATGCTGTGGCAGGAGAACACGCTCGCCATGGCCGACTCGAAGGTGCCGCGCTGGCGCGTCTACCCGATCCTCGCGCCCGTCACGCCGCAATCGAAGTTTTCGGGCGGTGAAGGCCTGCCGTTCACCCGCGAGACACACCCGTTGGCACCCGCACCGGAAGTCGTGCGCCGGTTGGCGGACGCCGTTGGTGTCAACCTGTCCCATCTGCTGGCTGCATTGCGGTGAAAGGGTGATCTTTGCCTTTCCGCTACCTCGACTCGTTATCTTGGTGTCATGCCCAGATTTGCCGAGTTCGATGTGGAAGGCCTGAGAAAATCCAGCGCCGTCGCGGACTTTCCCTGGTCAGAGACGTGGGTCACGTTGATCCGCGTTGATGCCAAGGGAGTTGTCCGGCAAGCGAAGTCGTTGACTGAGAAAGTTTCTCTGCTGACGGTCGCGTCAGACAAGGACCTCGTCATCGCGTCCTGTCCGGAGATTTACGCGGTCGACGACCTGTCGGCTGCCCGTGCCGCCGTCAAGGCTTCGGTCGCACGCGAAATGATGCCAAGCCTCGGATGAATGACTCCCGCCACTCGGGCTCAGCGACGAGCGCGAGTTCCGGGAAACGACGGAGGAGCGTTCCGAAAGCGATCTCACCCTCGATGCGGGCGAGCCGTGCGCCCACGCAGTAGTGGATCCCGTGACCGAACGCGACGTGTGGGTCTCTGCCCAGCTGCACCACGTCGGGTCCGGGAAACCGGGACGGATCCCGGTTCGCCGCCCCAAGTGAGACGGTGACCTGCGAAGATCTTGGAATCGTGACCCCTCCGATCACCACGTCGGACGTGGTGACCCGCCCCACGCCCAGCGCGAGCGGACCGTCGTGGCGCAGGAACTCCTCGACGGCCTCCGGGATGAGGATCGGATCGTCGATCAGCGACTGCTTCAGCGCGGGCCGGCGCAGCAGCGCGAGCAGGCCGTTGCCGATGAGGTGCGAGGTCGTCTCATGCCCCGCTGTGATGAGCAGCACGAGGGTGTTCACGAGGTTCGGCTCGTCGCGGAGCTCGGTGATGAGGTCGTCACCGGGCTCCTTGGTCTCCAGCAGGCGCTGCACGTAGGCGGCGAACCTGCCGTAGGCCTCGGCCATCGTCGCCGGGTTCAGCAGGTCCGAGGTGAGTCCGCGGACCTCGTTCCTGTCCTCTTCGGGCAGACCCAGGAGTTCACAGATGACGGTGATGGGCAGCGGGTAGGCGAACGTCTCGACGACGTCCACCTCCTCCGCGCCCTGCCACACGTCGAGCAGCTCGTTGGTGATTTCCTCGATGCGCGGCCGTAGCGCCTCCACGCGTCGTGTGGAGAACGCGCGCGCGATGGGCTTGCGCAACTGCGTGTGCTCCGGCGGATCGGTGTGGTTCAGCATCCCGCCCGGGATGATGGCGCTGCTCAGGGCGGGATGGCTGAGGGCCTGGACGACGTCGTCGTAGCTGCTGATCACCCACGACGTCTGGCCGTCCGGGGTCTCGACCAGAGCGGGGCCCCGCGCCCGCCACTCGTCGAAGTACGGGGTCGGATCGGTGAAGAAGCTCATGCGCCCATCGTGGTGTTCGCGCTGCTCAGAGGCATGAGTGGGCGATCACCCATCTCGTCGGTGGCGATCCCCTAGCCTGGTCGCGTGGGGTGGCCGTTCGTGGGGAGGGACGCCGAGCTCGCCGCGGTCCGGCGGGCTGTTCGCGGCGCCGGGCTGATCGTGGCGGGCCCGGCCGGCGTCGGCAAGACGCGGCTGCTGGACGAGGTCACGTGCGACGTCCGGCTGCGGGCGTCCGCGGCGATGTCCGAGATCCCGCTGGGCGTGATGGCGCCCTTCTTGCCATCGGCCGACTCCTCACCGTTGGCGATGTTGACCGCCGTACGGATGGCGTTGCGTGGTCGTGTCGTGGTGGTGGATGACGTCCATCTGCTCGACGACGCCTCGGCGGGCCTGCTGCACCAGCTCGTGCAACACCGGGAAGCCGTCGTCGTGGCGACGCTGCGGTCGGGCGAACGCGCGCCCGACCCGGTGGTGGCGCTCTGGAAGGACGAACTGCTGCCGCGCATCGAGCTCGAGCCGCTCGGGCGCACGGCGGTGGTCGAGGTGCTGGAGACCGTGCTCGGCGGAGTGCTGGACAGCGTCACGGCCGATCGGCTGTGGACGGCGTCGGCCGGGAACATGCTGCTGCTGCGGGAGATGCACTTCGCCGCGCAATGGGTGTCGCACGGCGGTGTCTGGTCGTTGGACGGCCCGCTGCCGTTGTCCCCACGGCTCGTGGAGCTGATCGAAGTACACCTCGCCGCAGTTCCCGCGGACGAGCGCCGCGTGCTGGAGCTGCTCGCGTTCGGTGAGCCGCTGGACCTGGCCGCGTCGGAGGCGTTGGACGGCCTCGTGACCGTGACGGACGACGGCCTGCGGCTCGCGCATCCGCTGTACGGCGAGGTGTTGCGCGCGCAGTGCCCTCCTCTGCGCAAGCGGAACCATCAGCGTCACCTGGCCTCGTTGCTCGACGATCCGTTGCGGGTGGCGGTGCTGCGCCTGGACAGCGGCACGGCAGATGACCCCGCGCAGCTGCTCACGGCCGCGAACATCGCCAGCGCCACAGGCGGCGTCGTCCTGGCAGAACGACTCGCACGCGCCGCATGGTCCATCGGTGGTGGTGTGGAGGCAGCACGGCTGTTGGCGTACGTCCTGCTGTTCACGGACCGTCCGGAGGAGGCCGAAGAGGTCTTCGCGATGGCCGCGACCGACGACGACCCGATCGAGGTGCGCACGATGCGCGCCATGAACCTGGGCTGGGGGCTCGGGCGCAGCGACGAGGCCGCCGAGATGGACGTGATGCCGGCGGCACGGGCGGCGCTCCTGTTCTTCGCCGGCAAGTACGAAGAGGCCCGTGCGCTGCTCTCGGAGTCCGATCCGGGTGAGGCGTCGATCATCGCGATGATCGACGTGGTGCAGGGCCGCTACACGGGGCCGTTCCCGGCCGTCCCGCCGAACCCCGAGTTCGCGCTGAGTGCGGAGATGAACGCGTTCTCCGAGGTGTTCGTACACTCCTTGCACGGCGATCTGGCCCGTGCGGAACATCTTGCCGTGCAGGCGCATCGCGAGAAGGCGGAGTGGGACTCCATGCGGTCGAGCTGGGCCGTGTCGTGCGCGGGCCTGGCGCGAGCCGGGGGACGACTGCTCGAAGCCCGGCGGCTGCTCCAGGAGGCGCGGCCCGCCCAGCCGTTCGTCCGGCTCTGCGAACTTGCACAGGTCGAGGCCCTGCTGGGCAACGACGCGCGCGGCGTGCTCGCCGAGGCCGAAAAGCACGTGCCACAAGGGATGCGGGTGTACCGGCACGGCCTGTGGACGGCGCGGATCTGGGCGGGCGGCGCCTCGCCGTTGGAAGGTGCGGCGGAGGCACGCGCGCACGGCGAGTTCGCGGCAGAAGCCCTCCTTCTGCACGAGGCCGTGCGTCTGGGGCGTGCCGCCGAAGTCGTGGAACGCCTGCACGAGCTCGCCTCCACGATCACTGGCCTGCTGGTACCGGTGTTCGCCGCCCACGCCGAGGCGTTGGTGCGCAACGACTCCGCAGGGTTGGAGACGGTGGCCGCACGGTTCGAGGAAGCCGGTTTCATGCTGCTCGCGGCCGAAGCCGCCGCCGAATCGGGCAACCGCGCGCTGGCGGGCCGCCTGATCGCCCTGTGCGAGAGTGCGAGCACGTCGGCGCTGGCGACGTTGACGCCACTCACGCCCCGTGAGCGCGAAGTAGCCGTGCTCGCCGCACGCGGCCTGACGAACAAGGAGATCGCGTCGTCGTTGGTGATCTCCGTGCGGACCGTGGACAACCATCTGTCCAACACGTACTCGAAGCTCGGCATCACGACCCGCGGCGAGCTGGCGTTGGTCCTTACGGATGACCTCGGCGGCCGGGGATAACGCGAGGCACCCGTTCGAACGACATTCCGGCATGGGCAAGGGGTACGCGGTCGTCGACGTCGCCACCACGGGACCTGCTCCGGGCGACAGGGTGATCGAGGTCGCCGTGGTGCACCTCGACGCGTCCGGGCGCCGGACCGACGAGTGGTGCACGCTGGTCAACCCGCGCCGCGACTTCGGCCCCCGGCACGGCATCAGTCCCGCCGACGTGCGCAGGGCGCCGCAGTTCGCGGGCGTCGCCGGAGAGCTCGCCGCACGGCTGTCCGGCCGGGTGTTCGCGGCACAGGACCTGACGTTCTGCCAGGGATTCCTCACCGCGGAGTACGCGCGGCTGGGCCACGCCTTCGCCGTCTCCGGCCTCAGCACCGGGCCGCTGGAAGCACCGAGGGGGATCGCCTTGCAGGACGCACGGGCGTCGGCCCGTCTGCTCGTGCGGAGTCTCGACCGCATCGGGACCGTGGAGCCGGTACGCCTCGAGGTGCCGCGGACTGTGCGTGCGTATGCCATGCAACGCAGCGGAGGAGCGCGATGAGTGACGACGTGCGACGTGTGGCAAAGCTGATTGAGCAACGCAACAGCATCGACACCGAGCTGGCCGCGATCATCCGGCGGCCGGCGTTGCCCGGCCACCTCGGCGACTGGATCGCGGCACGGATCTTCGGCATCACGCTGGAGCCGCAGGCGAACAAGGCCGTCGGCGGGCGGCTCGACGACGGCCGAACGGTGGGCATCCGGTGGTACCCGAAGCGCGAGAACATCCTCGACCTGAAGGAGGGCGGCCCGGAGACCTACCTGGTGCTCACCGGGCCGAAGTCGGTGCCGGCGAGTTCGGTGGGCACCTCGCGGCCGCTGGTGATCGAGGCCGTGTACCTGTTCGACGCCGCCGCGCTCATGGACGACCTGCGCGCGCGTGGATGCAACATAGGCATGGCGTCCAGCGTGCGTGAAGAACTCTGGCGGGCCGCGGAGGTCTATCCGCGGCCCAACCCCGCGTTCCCGCTCACCGACGACGAGCGGCAGCTGTTGGCGTTGTTCAGTCCTCATCAGCCGTGAGGCTGTGACCGTCCCATGTGAACCGCACGGTCGTGACGGCGTCATCGCCGTCCGTGCCCGTGGTGAGCTGGTGGATGGCGATGCCGGTCAGCTCCCGGTAGTCGCACCACTCGTGGTCCGACGTGAGCACCAGGTCGAGGTCGAAGTTGACCAGCAGCTCCAGCAGCTGCCCGCGGTTGGTGGCGTCGACGCCGACGAAGACCTCGTCCAGCAGGATCAGCCGGGGTGCGGTCGGGGTGGCGTGGTAGTGCGCGGCCGCCGCGGCGAAGAGCGGGAGGTGCAGCACGATGGCCTTCTCGCCGCCGGACAACGCGCCGTGCACGCGTTTGGTGACCGGTACCCAGCCCTCGCCTCTGTCCACCTTCACGACGAACTGGTGCCACGTCGTGTAGTCGAGCACCTGGGCGAGTTGTTGTTCCCAGCCCGTTGCGGAGTCGTGCGCGCGTGCTTCTTCCACGCGCTCGCGGAAGAAGTCGTGCAGCAACGCGCGTTCGTGGTCGTTCAGGTCTGAGCGCAGCAGGAGGTCGCGGGCCTCGCGCGTGCCCGGTGGCAGCTGGGGGTCGACCTGCCAGTCGAGCTGCACGCGGATGCCGGACGCGGTCTGGACGCGCTCCAGGCGGTGGTTCATGGTGGCGACGAGCTCGGAGGCGCCCTGGATGCGCTGGGCGATGTGCCTGCGGGTGTCGCCGGTGAGGGTCTGGTCGAAGAGGTCGCGTTCGACGTCCGTGATGTGCGTGCGCATGCGGTCGCGTTCGGCCTGCAGTGTCTGCAACAGGGCGTGGGCGCCCATGCGCGTGCCGTCGAGCGTTGCGGTGAGGACGGTGACGTCGTCGTCGGGGTCCAGCGACAGCTCGATGCGGCCGGCGAGTTGCTGCTGGGCCTCGTGCACCGCCATGCCCAGGCGGGACTCGGAGTCGCGGATCAGGCGCGGGTCGACCGGGCCGTCGGGCACCTCGCCCGCGTCGGCGGGGAGGTGGCCGCTCGTGAGGTGGCGATAGCGCGTTTCGGCGGCCTCGTGCGCGAAGGTGGCTTCCGCGGCGCGTGAGGTGTCTGTCCTGCGCTTCTCCTCCAACGTGCCGAGTGTGCGCGCCAGGCCCGTTTGCTTGTCCTGCAGCAGTTCGCGTTGCTCGGCCAGTTCGAGGGCCTTGGCGCGCAACGTGATGAGCCGCTGGTCGAGGGCGTGGAACTCGGAGCTCGCGGCCCGTTCGACGGTCTCCAGCGTGACGGCGAGGTCGGAGGCCTCCTGCTGACGTGCCGAGGCCGTCTCCTCCGCCTCGTCGGCCAGCGCGCTGCTGGCGGACGCACGGCTGCCGGCCTCGACCGACAGCGCTTCCGCGGTGAGGGCGTCACGGCGGTCGTCCAGCCAGCGGTGGGCCGCCGTGCCGAACGCCGTCAGCTCGTCCGCGTCGGGCACCTCGGCGACCTGGCCGAGCCGGGCCACGGCGGCCTCGGTCTCGGTCACCCGGAGCTGGTCGGCGGCGACGGCGTCCTTGCGCGCCGCCGACCGCAACTGGGCCTTCGTGCGCTGTTCCTCGGCGACGTCCATCGGGTCGGTCGAGGGCTTGCGCGCCATCTCACCGGCGAGGGTCGCGCGGCGGACGGCGATCTGGTTCCGTGCCGCGTCCACTCCGGACAGGTCCGTCGCGAGTTGCTCGATCAGTCCGGTGAGCTCGGCGATCCGGCCCGCGCGGGCGCGTTTGCGGGCGTCGGCGCCGATGTAGGTGGGAGCGGGCTTGGTCCAGCGGCCGTGGGCGTTGCCCAGGCGCCACGTGCCGTCCGCGCCGATCGCGGTCGTGTGGCCGGACGCGGTCTCGCCGAACGCGACGCCGTCGAGGAACCGGTGGCAGCGCTCGTCGTCGGTGACGAGCACCTCCAGCAGCGTCGTGCCGGGGGCGGGGCCGGAGAGCAGCGGTTCGGCGAAGCGGTCCCGGGCGGTCAGATCGAACGAGGCGTCCGGCGTGAGCCACGCGTCGAGCAGTCCCGACGCCTCCAGCGCCGCCTCGACCGCAGCGCACACGGATGGCGGTGTGCCGGGGCGGAAGTCGACCAGACGCCACAGAGGGGCCCCTGCGGCGGAAACGCGGAAGTCGTCGTCACGCGTGTACGGCGCCGGTGGCGGCACGTCGACCTGGTTGGCGAGCTTCTCGCGGATCGACCTGTACTGCGAGAGCTGGCCGTTCAACGCCGTGCGCGTCTCGTCCAGGCGCGCCTCGATGCGGCTGAACTCCTCGCGCGCGAGAGCGGCGGCCTCGACGACCTCGTGGTGCTCGGACACGTTCAGCTCGGAACAGCCGCGCGCCCACGTGTCGACGTCCGCGCAGAACTTCGCAAACGCTTGCTCGAACGTGCGCTGCGCCGCGGTCTCGGCTTCCGTGGCGAGTTCGAGCTCGTCACGGGTTTCCTCGAGCCGTTGGCGTGCGGCGTTCCGTGCGTCGACGGCTCTCTTGTGTGCGGTGACGGCACGCGTGATCGAGTTGATCTCGGCGGACCGGGCCTCGACGGCGGCGGTGAGCAGCTGACGCCCCGCCTTCGCGTCGGCGCCGGACTCGATCTCCTCGAGCACCGACGGCATGCCCGCCTGCTCAGCCGCTTCCCGTGCGAGGACGACGGACCGTCGCAGTTCATCGGCCCGTGCGGCCGCCTCGGACTTGGCCTGCCCGGCCAGTTCCTCGTCGGCGACGGCCCGTGCGCGGAGCTTCGCGGCGTGCGCGGCCGCCTCCGCAGCGCGCTGCGACGCGGCGGAGAGCTGCTGCCGCAACTGGTCGAGCTGCCTGCCCTCCTGGTACGCGGGCAGGTCGGAGATGCCGGAGATCTCCGCGTCGACCGCTCTCGCCTCGCGTCCCAGCGCCGCGAGCTGGTCGAACGCCTCGTCGGTGAGCGTGATCTGGCGCTCGTAGCGCCGGTCGCTCATCCGCGCGGCCCTGGTCAGCTCATCGAGCTGCTCGGTCGCGGTCTCCAACGCCCACGCGGCCGAGCCCAGCACGCGCTGGGCGTAGACGCGCTGCACGCCCGCAAGCCGTTCGGCGGTGGTGATCTCCTCGTCGAGCCGCCGCAGGCCCTCGCGCTGGCGGTCGAGGCGTTCGAAGCCCTCGGCGATCTCCGTGAGATCGGACTGGTCGAGCGGCGGAAGTGCCTTGGACAGCAACGAGGACAGCACGCTCGGGTCGAGCCGCTCGGACAGCTTCGGCGTGCGCAGCTGCAGCAGAGCCGTGATCAGCGAGTCGTACCGTTGCTCGGTCACGCCGGGGAACAACGTCGTCCGCACCGTGTGCCGGTAATCGGCCGGTGAGGTGTGCACGACGCCGTGCTCGCCGATCGCCGCCGTGAGGTCCGTGGTGGTCAACGGGCGCCCGGCCTCGTTCACCAGCGCCAGGTCGCCGACCCGCAACGACGTCGTGAAGTACGTGGCGGAGACGTTCGTGGTGTTCGTGGTGGCCTGAAGGCGCGCACCGCACGTGAACCACTCTTCGCCGTGCTGGAACTCCAGCCACACGTACCCGACGCGCGTGCTGCCCTGGTTGCCCTCGCCCATGAGGTTCCAGTGCATCGTGCGGTCCGCGCTGCCGAACGTCGACAGGCGGTGCGGACGCAGGTTCGCGTCGAACAGGTACGGCAGCAGCAACTCGAGCGCCTTCGACTTGCCCGTGCCGTTGGGACCCCTGAGCAGCAGTCTGCCCTGGTAGAACGAGAAGATCTCGTCGTAGTAGCGCCAGACGTTGATGATGCCGGCGCGGCTCGGTTGCCACCGGTCAGTCATGCAGCTCCTCGACCGCGTACCTGGCTGCGGCGGGCAGCCTGTGAACGGTGCCGTTCTCCGTGCGCGCGAGCCCGAACGCCTCGAGCAGTTCGAGCCCGTCCGCCGCGAGCCTGTCCGCACCACCGTCCGACTGGTAGGCCTTGGCCCAGTTCCGGAACCTGGTGAGCACCTCGCGTGCTTCCTCGGTCAGCTCCTCCGTCGTGGCAGGGCCCAGCGCCAGCCGGTCGAGCAGCAGCAACGCGGCGACCTTCGCGTTGTTGTCGTCGTCCGGGAACCTCGTGTCCGTGGCGATCGCGTCGGCGTCGACCACGACGTACCCCTCCTTGCGCTCCTCCAGCGTGCAGCCGGCGAGCGTGATGCCGGTCTGCACGACCTTGCGGCCGGCGGGGGAGCCGAGGAACGCGAGCTGACTCGCGTTCAGGTCTTCCTTGTACACCACGGGATCGTCGATCAGCCTGCGCATGACGGAGTGCCGTTGCCACAGACTGCGGTGCGCGTTCTCGTACCGCGACTCGTAGGTCAGGTCCTCGACCGTGTCCACAGTGGAGGGAGCCACAGGCGCGGACAGCAGTCGCGTGATGAGCGTCGGATCCGCGCGGACCTGCTCGTCGACCTCGATCGCGCCGTGCTCCTCGAGGAACGTCAGCACGTCGTTGAACGCGTTCCGGTCGCTGCGCCTGCCCGGCTCGAACTCGATCTCGTCGGCCTGCTTGAGGCGCGACGTCAGCTCGTCGAGCGTCGTCAGCGGTGTGGTCAGCAGCTCCGCGCACATCAGGCACAGCAGGACGTACCGGCGCCGGTCGAACGCCGGTCGCGTGCGGTCAGGCCGTTGGGTGGTCTTGAAGAGACGCGCGTACCCGGCCCGCGGCTCGACGACCACGCGCCAGCCGCAGTAGTAGTCGAACCACTTCGTGATCGGCTCGCGGCGCCTCCTGATGAGGTCGAAGCCGTCCGGATCCTGGCCGTTGGTCAGCAACGGGCGCGCGAGCAGCAGACGAACGCCACGCGCCACTTCCTCGCTCTCCAGCCGTGCGAGCTGGTTTCCCGTGTTCCTCATCGGCTCTGCACGTCGATTACGTAGTCGGGCCCGCTCAGCGTGCCCTTCTGGGTGGTCATGGTCGCCCAGCCGCGGGCGTTGCGGAGGTTGATCTGCATCCGCCCGTCACTCGTGCCGGCCGAGCGCGTGCCGGTGCTGTCCGGATCGCTGCCGAGCGCCCTGCCGACGAGGTCGATCAGCCGGTGGAACGTGTCGTGGTCGAGGTTCGTGAGCGTGGAGATGCGAATCGCGCCGTCGGTCTGGATCTGCGACCACGCGTACTCCAGCTCCTCACGCTCCTTCTGCGCCTGTTCACGACGGTTGCGGCGCACCTCGTCGACGTTGCGGACCTTGCCCGTGGCACCGATGTGCTCCTGCTTGCCGGTCGCGCGCAGCTGCGGCGACACGGGCACGGGCGGCGTGTTCTCCCACGCCTCGGCACTGGGCAACAGCTCCCCGTCGGCGTGCGCGAGGTGCGCGTGCCGCGCGGAGTAGAGCCCGAACGCGGCGTTGAACAACTCGTGCGCCTCGTCCTCGGTCTCGGTCCGCGCGAACCACTGGGCGAGCGCCTTGAAGTCGGCCGCGGTGTTCGTGGGCTTCTTGCGCTGCTCGCTGATCCGGTCGAGCACCCTGAGCAGCTGCACGATCGCCTTGCGCGACACGTCCTGCAACTCCTCGACGCGCGGCGGGTTGTCGCAGAACCAGCTCCGCAGCTCGGTCCACCTGGCCTTCCGCTGCTGCGCCCACTGCTCGTCCTGGACGAGCCCGGCACCGCGCCGCGCGCGTTCGTGCAGCTCGGCGGCGTCGATGGAGACGACGGCCTCGCGAATCCCGTGCTTGCGCGCGTCCAGGTCGGCGATGAAGTCGCGCAGGTAGGTGACCGTGGTGCGCTTGACGTCCTGGAACGTGTCCAGGTCGGCCTGGTCGTCCCGCAGGATGCGCTGCAGGTCGGCGTTGAACCGCGTCGTGTTCGCCTTGAAGGCTTCGAGGTGCCCTTCGAGTTCGGAGAGCGTCGTGAAGGCGTCGTGGTCGTTCAACGGCCCTGCGAGGGCGTCGAGGCGGGCCGCGATGGCGTCGAGCACGGCGGTCTGCAACGCACCGTTCGCCGCGAGTGTGTGTGTCGCGTGCTGGACGCCGGCGTACGCGGCCTCGCCTAGCTTCGTGAGCCCGTAACGGTGCTGTGCGGCGTCCAGCAGACCCCAGCCCCTCAGAGCGGCGAGGGATGCCTGCAGGTCGTCGTCGGCCAGCTGCTCGGACCAGCCGACGGTGCGGAGCCGTTGCTGCACGTCATCGGCGGTGAGGACGGTCTGCAGGCGCTCGTTCGCCACCCCGAACACGCGCAGCACCGCTGTGTGCAGCTCCGCCTGGTCGGTCGTGGTGAAGCGGAACAGGTCCGCGGGCACCGGTGGAAACGTCGTCACCTGTGCCACCGTAGCTTGTGCCCGCACCTCCTCCGGGTGGCACGGTGCACGGTCATCACGAGCCGTCGCTGCCGCTCGCCCACCACCCGGTCACCGGATGGGCAGGAACCGCGCCGGCAGGTTCGGGTCCTCCAGCTCCCGGATCCTCGCCAGGTCGTACGTCGGCTTGATCAGCAACGCGATGCCGCCGGCCAGCAACAGGACGAACAACGCCTTGGCGAATCTGTGTTCAAAGGGCTGGTCGACGACCTCCCATCTGGCGCCGACGGCTGTCACGGGCTTCGGGATGCCGATCTCCGCCTGAGCGAACTGCGAGTGGCTCAACGTCCGCATGAGCTTCTGGCCGGTGTCCGCGGTTATGTCGACATCGCAACGCCACAGGGCCCCTAGGTAGCGCCAGTCTCGCTCACACGATGTCGCCACACCCGTGCCCTCGGCCCGTCGGGGCCAGACGTCGGCGCGGGCGGTGATCAGCACGCCGTGGGTGAAGTGGGCAGCGAGGAAGGCGAGCATGCCTGCTCCGACGTACCAACGGGCCTGGGCGCGCAGGCGCCGCACCTCCCCTTGGCGGCCGGTCGTTTCCCGCGGCTGTTCTGCCACAGCACACCGGCGCCGACGAGGCCGAGCGCGATGGAGGTGACGGCGCCCGTGGTCGGCCACGGTGCGGGATTGAAGGATGCGCGGGCAGGGGCGAAGTGCTGCGGGGCGAGGCGTTGCATGGGGACGGAGGTGTCGGCGGGCGACAGCAGCGAGGAGTCGCTGGTGTAGCGGTACCGCATCCCGTTGTCGGTGAGGATCGCGGTGCAGCTCCAGCGGGTTCCGAGGAGCAGCCAGTTGCGTTCGCAGTGGATGTCGTCGGCCTGCGCGACCGGGCTGCCTGCTGGACCGTGGTCCTCCCAGAACAGCAGGAGGAAAGCTGAGGCGTAGGCGCACAATGCGAGCCATGCCAGGGCTAGCCAGCGTTGGTGATGTCCTTTCACGTGATCGGCTTCTTGTCGCGGAACATGCGGAACGTGATGAACAGCGCGATCCCGGGAAGGCCCATGAGGCACAGCATGTATGCGACCTTGTTCGGCTCCCTGCGTTCGGCGAGTGCCCACGTCGGGCTTGCCTGTGACGATCTTCCGGATCGCACGAGGTTGTTGGTCATCGGGACTTGCTTGCCGATGTCCGTGGGGGTGAGACCGGAGTTCTTGCTGCTGTAGGGATACCGCTTGCCGTCATCGGCCACGATGGTGGCATCGCAGTACCAGAGGGCGCCGAAGGCCCACCAGTTGCGCTTGCACGAGACGTTCTCCGCGTAGCCCTTCGGCTGCCCGCCTGAGCCCGCCTCACCGTCGAAGAACAGCGTGCCCGCGTGGGCGGTGTATAGGGCGACGATCCACAGGACCGCGGCGACGGCGATGCGCTTCGTCTTCATCCCTGGTCTTCCTTCGGGTCCTTGTGGCCGCCGCCTTCGGCCTTGTTCAGCTCCTTCGACAGCTCCTTCGCCGGATGCACGAGGTCGCCCCAGTTCGGCATCAGGTGGCTGATGTCCCTGCTGGCCACGGCGCGGACCCAGTTCTGCCCGTCCAGCAGTCCCTTGCTCATCGGCGCGTCCACCCGGTCGGCGGCGCGGCCGAGCCCGGACTGAGGATCGCCCATGTTCTCCTTGCGCGTGGACAACGGCGGCTGGTTCATCGACTCGTAGAAGTCCCGGACTCTCTGTTTGCGCGCCGGCCCGTTGTCCTTCACGCGAGCTGCCCAGTCGTCGACCTTCTGGCTCGTGCGCTGCGCCATGTCGTCGATTTTGTTCATCGCGTTGTCGACGCCGTCCTGGATGCGCCTGCTCGCGTTGCCGAGCCCGTCGCCGAGGTTGTCGAGCGAGTCCGCCCTCGACACCTTCGTCGAGGAGTCGGCGGCGAGTTCTGCTGCTCGTTGGTTGCCGTAGCGGCTGTTGGGCATCTGCCGGCTCAGGGCGGCGAGGTCGTCAGCCTGCTTGCGCATCGCGGCGCCCGCGCTCTTCGCCAGCGAGCCGAGCTTGTCCAACGCATTGAACAGCTTGGCGACGAACCGGGCGATCTTGGTGCCGATCTCGACGGCCTTGGTGACCGCTCGCGTGATGAAGGCTGCTATCGAGGCACCCGCGGTCGGGACCGCCGACGCCGCGGCCGGAATACCCCACATCAACAGGGTGCCCGCCAGATCGGCCAGCAGATCGCGGATCAGGGCTCTCGTCGCGGCGACCACCGCTCCGGCCACCTTGATCTTGTTCGCGGCGGACGACGCCGCAGCGGATGACCCGCGCAGTTGTGCGGCAAGGGTGGTGCAACGGCTCCGGTAGCCATCGGCGGCGTCACCCGTCCAGTCAGCGAGCGTCTTGGCGTGAGACTCGTACGCGGTGGCCTCATCGCTCAGGCGCTTGGAGATGTTCTCCCAAGTGGTGCCGATCGCCTCGATGGACGGTGGATCACCCATGAGCTTGTCGAACGGTTCCCGGATGAAGCCGACGTTCTCGATGATCCAGCCGACCACCGACGAAGCCAGCGTTCCCAGCGGGTCCGTGAGGAAGCCTGCGACGTCCAGTGCCAGCGCGGCGCCGTCGATGCCGAGCGCGACCGGGTCGATGGTCTTGCCCTCGGCGAACGGCTTGACCAGGTCTTCGGCGGTGTCGAACAGGCCGGCGCCGGCGAGCCGCTTCCTGTCGTCCTCCTTCTGCGCGATCAGGGGGTTGCTCATCGGTCCATCCCCTGCATGGCGCTGCGGTTGCCTTCGTCGACCTGCTGGTAGGTCTCGGCGGTCGAGCAGAGTTCGTCACCGGTCGCCTCGAACGCCTTGGGCAGGGCCGCCAACAGGCTCTTGGCGTCGTCAAGTTCCTCGTTGAAGATCCACGACCACGCTTGGCAGAGTTCGCCCATCACGTTCGGCCCCAGGCTCACCTGCGAGGCGGACACGGCCTCCTGCAACGACGGGGACAGCCGGCCGACGAGCATCTTGCCGTGGGCGGCGACGGTCTCGGCCTGGGTCTGGAAGCCGCCGCTCATCGCAGCACCGAGTTTCCGCCGAAGTCGTCGTCATCACCCTGCGGCGGCGCGGGGCGAGGTGACGCCGGCCTCGGCTCTTCGACCGTGCCCGCCGGGTCGATCACGGCGATGCCCTGCTCGACCTGTTCGCGCAGGAACGCCATGCCTTCGCCCTCGCCCAGCAACGGGCGCATCGTGTCCTCGATCTTGCGCGCGGCTTCCACCTGGGCGCGGCGAATGGTGTCCATGATCGTGCGGCCCAACGCGGTGTGGCCGAGGTCGTCGGCGCGCGGAGTGAGCTGGAGCGACTCGATGCGGCCGCCGGAGCCCACCGTGACGATGACCGAGCCGTCCGGGCTCTGGGCCTCGGTGCGGGACTCGCGGAACGCGGTCTGGATGGCGTTCGCCTGTTCCTGGGCTTGCTGGAGGCGCTGTTCGAAGTCGGCGAGGTACTGGTGCGGATCTGTCACGACCGGATGATCCCATTTGGTCGCACTCTCCGCGCACGATTCGGCACAATGCGTGCATGGTCAAGCCGCTCGTGACGAGGGAGATGAGGGAACGCGCCAGGCGTGTGCCCAACAACTGGCTGCACGTGATCGACCCCGCACACGACAGCGCCGCTGACGTTCCTGCGGAAGCTGTGATCGGGCGGTACCTCGTCGACGCTCGAGGCGAGATCACCGACCAGTACGTGCCGAATCCCCGGTATCAGCCGCGTGAGGTCACCTTCGAGAACGACCTCGAATCGGTGATGTACCTCGTGCAGCGCGGATACGGGGACAAGCAGGCGCTCGTGGACGCGGTGCTCGCGGCCGATCTGGTGCTGCCCGCCGATCCGGCTCGCGAGCCGCGCAGGCACCTGGTGATGCGCGGCGACACCGTTGACGTCTTCGCCTCGGAGCAGGCCCGGCCGCGTGACTGGCCGCCGCACTGGCACCGCTTTCGCGGGGTGGAGCTGGCGGTCGTCGTCGACGCGCTCGACCGGCCCGTCACGCTGCTGGTCACCGCGCAGGGCGGGGTGCAGTTCGAGATTCCCGGTGACCTGCTCGTCGAAGGGCTGCGTGACGTGATCACGATGGGGTGATCCGCGTGGTGGCGTTGATCGGAGAACGGGTCGCGTTGCGCCGATCGGGCTAACCTCCGGCCGTGCGGACGAGGCTGACCCCCATGCAGCAGGCGGTGGTGGACGCCGGGCGCCCTCTGCCGCAGCTCACCGATCCGCTCGAGGTCGAGCTCCAGGTCAGCGCGGTCGCCGGGCCGTTCGCCGACAACGAGGAGCTGTGGGAGGTCGTCGTCCGGCACCTGGGGGAGGTGCCGAGCCGGCGCAGTGCGGCGCTGTTGACGGCGTTGGCACATCTCCTGCCCGGGCGGCCCGGGGGGTGGGCCCGGGAGGCGGCGCGGCGGCAGGCCAGGCCTCGGTGGGATCTTGGCGGGTTGACGTTCGGCGAGTGCTGGATCGGGGACCGGTCGATCGACGCCGGGTATTTGGCGCTGCTGTGCAGTTATGCGTATGGGGATGTGGGGCACGCGATGGTGTTCATGATCGACGAGCTCAACGGGAGCCTTACGCGGCACGCGTTCCTCACTCGGGAGGTGGGGGAGGCGTTGGACGGGCTGCGGGGTGAGATGCGGTTGGAGTCGATCACGCCCGAGGCCGCTCATTGGCTGTTGAGCCGCAGTTACGACCGGTTCGAGCGGCGGCCCGGGCTCGGGGTGAGCCTGGACGTGCACCAGACGCGGCTTGTTGCGCGGCGGCGGATCGCGCTCGCGATGAATCAGCTTTCGTGACACGGTTGTGCGGTGTGTCTGTCGCTCGATCGTGGGGTTGCCATTACTGTCCCTGTGTGATCAGCGGGATGGTCGCCGGGCGTGATGATCAGGCCCTCAGTCGTGTGCCCGGCGTGGCGCGGCACCCCTGGTGGTCCGTCGCCGTTCAGCGGTTCGGGCAGACGACGGCGCTGAGCCAGTTGGTGCTGGGGGCGGCGCTCGGGTTCGGCATGCGGTTCTGGGACGCGGTCCTCGCGCTCACGATCGGGGCGGTGCTGCTCAGTGCCGTCGCGGTCGCCGTGGGTGTGATCGGGCAACGTGAGGGGCTGCCGACGGCCATCCTGAGCCGGTGGACCGGGTTCGGGCACGCCGGGTCGGCGGTGCTCGGGCTGGTCATCGCCCTGTCGTGCACCGGGTGGTTCGGGGTGCAGACCGGGCTGGCCGGCGCGGCGCTCGCCGCGACCGCCGGGGTGGTGCCGGCGCCCGTGTGGTCGTTGCTGGTCGGGATCGTCATCACGGTCGTCGCCGCCTGCGGTGTGCGGTGGATGGCGTGGACGTCGTATGTGGCCGTGCCCGCGTTCCTGGGGTTGCTGGCGTGGCTCGTCATCAGGAATGTCAACGATGTCGGCGTCCTCGGTGGTCCGGCGCCGGGGCCCTCGATCGGGATGCTGACGGCGATCACGCTGGTCATCGGCAGCTTCATCGTCGGGGCGGCGATCGCGCCGGACCTGACGCGCTTCCACCGCAGTGGGCGGGACGTCGTCAAGCAGACGGTTCTGGGGGTCGCGGCCGGGGAGTGGGTCATCGGGCTGGCCGGCGTGGTGCTCGCGCACGGGCTCGGCACGACGGACGTCATGGGCGTCCTCAGCGAGACCGGTGGCTGGGTCGGCGCGCTGATCGTGGTCACGGCGGTGCTGAAGATCAACGACTGGAACCTCTACTCGGCCTCGCTCGGCCTCGTGAACTTCTTCGACGCCGTGTTCTCGCTCAGGATCAGCCGGACGCAGATGACGGTCGTGGTCGGGTGCGCGGGCAGCTCCCTCGCGGCCGCGGGCGTCGTGCACCAGTTCACCCACTTCCTGGTGCTGCTCGGCGTGGTCTTCCCGCCGGTCGCCGGGATCATGCTCGCTGAGTACTACGTCGTGCGGCGGTGGCGCAACGAGATCATCTCCACGCGGCCGAACGTGCCGCGCTCGGCGCCGTCGTGGGTGCCCGCCACGGTGGTGATCTGGCCTGCGTCAGCGGTGATAGGTGAGCTCGCGCCGATCGGACAGTCGGGCGTGAACTCTCTCGTGCTCGCGTTTGCGCTGTATGTGTGTGCTGGGCGGCTGAACCTGTTGAGGATGCGTACTCGCCGTGCCACCAACCGCGACATGAAGGCCGCCTGACGTCAGGTCGGCACGAACGCGGGCAGCACGGCGTCCACCTCGAAGCCGCCGTCGTCGGTCGGGCCGGCGGTCAGCGTTCCCCCGACCACCTCCACGCGGCCGCGCAGGCCGAGCAGCCCGCTGCCGGAACCGGGCAGGGCGAGGGGCGGCAGGACCGACGGCCTGGCGTTGCGGATGACCGCGCGGACGCTGCTCGGTCCACAGTGGATGGTGATCTCGGTGAGGGCGCCCGGCGCGTGCTTGTGCACGTTCGTGAGCGACTCCTGCACGACCCGGTACATCGTGCGGCGCACGGCGGGGGAGATGGTGCCGTCGTCGCCGTGCTCGGTCAGCGTGACCTCCAGCCCCGTGGCGGCGGAGTCGGCGACCAGCCGCGAGAGCCGGTCGGGCAGCACGTCCGGAATGCGCGGCGCGCGGCCCGAGCGCAGCACACCGACGAGGTCGCGCAGTTCGGCCAGCGCCTGGCAGCCCGCGGTGCGCAGTTCCTCGGCTGCCTTGCGCACGCCGTCGTCCTTCGCGGCCATCCGCAACGCGCCCGCGTGCAGCACCATCAGGTTCAGCCGGTGCGTGACGACGTCGTGCATCTCGGCGGCGAGCCGGGTGCGTTCGTCGGCACGAGCCTGTTCCACGCGCAGTGCGCACTCCCGCTCGGCGATCGAGCGCGTGAGCCTGCGCCGGTCGCCCAGGTGCAGGCCGAGCAGGCCGGCGATCACGATCAGGCCGGGACCGACCAGACAATCGGGCAACACCCACGTCCCGGCTCCGATCGCCCACGCGAGGGCGTGGAGCGGGAAGAGCCAGCGGTACCGGGTGGCGTGCGCGGCGACGGAGTACGCGGACACCACCGATGCGTAGTTCGGCGTGAGCAGCGTGAAGAAGGTGATCACCAGGCTGGACGCGACGGGGTGCGTGCGCCGCCACCACAGGGCCGCGGCCGCGAGCAGGTGGACGGCGAGGTGGAACGCCAGGGACGCCGGTGGGAGTTGGGGCGGCGTGAACTCGCGCCACATCCCCAGCGCTGCCACGAGCAGCACCAGCCCCAGGTCTCCTGCCCGTGTCACGCGGGTGACGATACTGCTGCGTTGTGCTCCGGATCACCTACTGGAGCAGGGGATCGACCCTACTTTCGCAGGTGGCGGGCACCGACATTTCCGCCTGCCGGACACACGCGTCCGTTCGCTGCGCACACTGCTTGCGGAACAGCGCCGGGCGGCAGTCGTGGCGAGGATGAGGCGCCCGGCGGCTCTGGAAGACGGGCGCCGTTTTCCTACGGCCGGAAGATCGGCTCGATCCAGTAGTTGCTCGCGTTCCAGGTGTCGGTCGGGAACCCGCCGCCGTAGCGGTACACGCCGGCGTTCACCGGCAGCGTGAACGGCGTCTGCACGACGTTGCCGGCGAAGTAGTCCTGCGTGGCCCGGTAGCCACCGGACGGCGTGTAGTACGAGACGACGTACTCGGTGCCCGGTGCCACGGGAACCGGTGTGCCGAAGGTGATCCGCTGGACGTAGGCGGCGGCGGGGGCGTCCTGCTCGGCCAGCAGGACGCCGTCGGCCCAGATCCGCGCGGTAACGGGACCTGTGTACGTGCCGCGGTAGATGATCACGGCCGGGATCGAGCCCGCGCGGTCGACCCGCAGGCGCACGCCGAGTTCGACGGCCTCGGTGTCCGGGTCGTTGATCGTCGGGCTGTGCGTGTCGTTGAGGATGAGCAGGGTGTCACCGGCGAGCGGCGGGGTCGTCGTGCCGCCGACGTGGACGGTGCGCGAGACCGTGACCGGGCCGGTCGTGGACGCGGTGCGGGCGCGCGCCTTGATCGTCAGCGGGCCGGGGACGGAGGGCCACAGCACGACGGACCACCGTTCGCCGTGGGCGTCCGCGGTGGTCCAGTTGGTGCCGTCGTCGGTGGAGAAGTCGACCTCGGAGATGCCGCCCGACTCGCCGTTGACGGCGCCGCCGACCACGAGCAGCGGTTCGTTCAGCGGGACGGAGGCCTCGGCGGTGGGCGCGAAGATCATCGCCATCGGCGAGTCCGCGGCGAGGGCCGGAGTGGGAGAGACCAGGACAAGTGCCAGCAGCAGTACTGCTAATCGTCTCATGTACGGCGGATCGTCCCGGGTAGATCCGCAGTTACGGTGGTCCGCTGTTCGGTCGTGCACCCATTCGGCTGACGGTCGTACCCGTGTGGACCAGATGTCGTTGACGAGTACATGACCTGTGACAACGAAGTCCCGGTCCCCGAAGTCCGGGCCCCGGTGCGTCGTCGGCAGTTCCTCACGTTCCTGGTGGCCGCGCCGGTGCTCACCGTCGCTGTCCCCGGCACGGCCGAGGCCGTCATCCCGACACTGCCGCAACCGGCCGAGGTCCTCGACCTCGGCGACGTCCTCATCCTGGCCGGCACGCCCACGGCCGGAGCGCTCGCCGTGCTCAGCGTCGGCGAGGACGGTGTGGTCACCCTCGAACTGCCTCGCGCCGAGGTCGGTCAGGGCATCACGACGGCGTGCGCGATGCTCGTCGCGGAGGAACTCGACCTGCCGCTCGAGAAGGTCCGCGTGACGCTCGCCGACGCGCGGCCCGAGTTGCTGATGAACCAGCTCACGGGCGGTTCCAACACGATGCGGTCGGTGTACGGCCCGGTCCGTCAGGCGGCGGCGGCCGCACGGGCCAGGCTGCTCGCGGCGGCCGCCCAGAGGCACGGCGTCCCGGTCGAGCGACTGTCCACGAAGGACGGTGCGGTGATCCTCCCGGACGGCCGCCCGATCGTGTACGGGCTGCTGACCTCGGCCGCCGCGCAGCTCACCGGAACCTTCGCCGCA
Organism: Lentzea sp. HUAS12; assembly: GCF_024125735.1. Classification (NCBI taxonomy): domain Bacteria; kingdom Bacillati; phylum Actinomycetota; class Actinomycetes; order Pseudonocardiales; family Pseudonocardiaceae; genus Lentzea; species Lentzea sp. HUAS12. Next base: position 5,600,783 of record NZ_CP099738.1, on the reverse strand, counting down.
CAACCGAAACCGGCCGAGGAACACCGGCTCGTCGGCACCCCGCAGTCGCGCATCGACGCCCGCGCGATGGTCACCGGTCAGTTCAGGTACACGCTCGACCAGGACGTGCCGGGCGCGATGCCGACGGTCGTGCGCCGGCCACCGACGATCAACGGCTCGGTGAGGTCGGTCGACTCGGCGGCTGCCAAGGCGATGCCCGGTGTACTGGCGATCGGGGTCGTGCCGACCGGGGTCGCGGTGGTCGCCGAGACGTTCGGGCAGGCCATGGCCGCACGGGACGCGCTCAAGGTGACCTGGAACGCCGGCACGATCGACTCGTTGTCGGACAAGGAGATCCGCGCGAAGTTGCAGGCCGCGGCGCTGCCGTTCGTGGTGCCACCGCTGCTGACCCAGCACCTCGACATGGACTTCGACTTCGCGTTCGTCAGCCACGCGCCGATGGAGACGAACTCGGCGATCGCGGACGTCCGCGACGACCGGGCCGAGATCTGGGCGGGCCTGAAGTCGCCGATCGTGGCGCAGCAGACCATCGCCGCCGCCATCGGACTGCCCGAGTCGGCGGTGAAGGTGCACGTGATGCAGGGCGGCGGCTCGTTCGGCCGCAGGCTCTTCTTCGACGCCGCGCTGGAGGCCGCGCAGATCTCGAAGGCGTTGCGGCGCCCGGTGAAGCTCATGTGGGACCGCAAGGACGACATGCGGCACGGCCGGGCGCGCGCCGCGAGCCACCACAAGCTGCGGGCGACGTTCGGGCTCGGCAACGTGCTGACGTTCGAGCACCGCGTGGCGTCGGTCGAGACCGACTTCCGGCACGGCCTCGGCGAGATCCTCACCGCCACCGCCGCGAAGCTGCCCGTCGGGGGCAACCTGTCGTTCGCGCAGACGGTGTTCCTCACGACGTGCAAGGTGCCGTACAACTTCGGCGTCGTCACCTCGCTGCTCAACGAGGTGCCGCTGCGGATGCACACGGGTTCGTGGCGCTCGGTCTACTCCGCGAACACCCGTGGCGCCGAGGAGATCCTCGTCGACCAGCTCGCGAAGAAGATGGGCAAGGACCCGGTCGAGTTCCGCCGCGAGTTCCTCAAGACCGCGCGGCAACGCGCCGTGCTGAACAAGGTCGTGGCCGAAGGCGAGTGGGGCAAGGCGATGCCCCGGGGCTTCGCGCAGGGCATCGGCTTCCACGACGAGTACAAGTCGTGCACGGCGTGCCTGGTCGAGATCGATGCCCGCGACCCGAAGAACCCGCGCGTGGTCAGGGCGACGATCGCGGTCGACGTCGGCCGCCCGATCAACCCGCGCGGCCTTGAGGCGCAGATGCTCGGCGGCCTGACCGACGCCATCTCCACCACGTTGCGCGCCGGTCTGCACATCGACAGGGGTCTGCCGCTGGAGGGCTCGTACTCGCAGTTCCACTACGCGCGCCAGAAGGACGCGCCGCTCGACGTGAAGATCCACGTCATGCCGGCGACCGGCGAACCGGGCGGCGCGGGCGAGCTGGGCGTGCCGGCCGCGGTCGGTGCCATCGCCAACGCCTACGCGCGGGCCACCGGCGTCGTGCCGCGCAGCTTCCCGATCATCTTCCCGGTCGACTTCGAGCCGTTCCCGCGCTGAAGGAGCGTCCCCCTGTGCCTACCTACACCATGATCGTCAACGGGAAGCCGGTCACCGTCGAGGCCCCCGCCGACATGGCACTGCTCTGGGTGCTGCGCGACAAGCTCGGCGTGCGCGGGCCCAAGTTCGGCTGCGGGATCGGCGTCTGCCGCGCCTGCACGTCCCACCTCAACGGCGCGGAGATCCAGCCGTGCGTCACGCCCGTCGCGGAGTGCTCCGGGCAGGAGGTCACCACGATCGAGGGCCTCGCCTCGGGTGACGACCTGCACCCCGTCCAGGAGGCGTGGCTGGAGCAGGACGTCGCGCAGTGCGGCTACTGCCAGCCCGGCCAGATCATGGCCGCGGCGGCGTTGCTCCGGACGAAGCAGGAGATAACGGACGAGGACATCGACCGGATCGCGAACGTGTGCCGGTGCGGTACCTACTTCCGCATCCGCCAGGCCATAAAGTCAGCGGCGGCCAAGATGTGAGGTAGCCGGGGCCCGCCGGCGCAGGAGGATCCCGTGCTGGCGCTGTCCGTCGTGTTGCTGGTGGCTGTTCTGGTCTGCGCGGTCGTCCGGCCGTGGGGTCTGCCCGAGGCGGCGGTCGCGGTGCCGGCGGCCGTGCTGGTCGTGCTCGTCGGCGCGTTGCCGTTCGACCACGTCGTGGACGAGGCGGTGCGGCTGGGGCCCGTGATCGGGTTCCTGGCCGCCATCCTCGTGCTCGCGCAGCTCTGCGACGACGAGGGCCTGTTCCACGCGGCGGGCACGTGGATGGCGCGGGCGTCCGGCGGCAGGCCGAGAACGTTGCTGGGCGGTGTGTTCGTCACGGCCTCGGTCACCACGGCGGTGCTGAGCCTGGACGCGACGGTCGTGCTCCTCACGCCCGTGGTGTTCGCGACGGCCGCGCAGCTCGGCGTCCGGCCGAAACCGCACGTCTACGCGTGCACGCACCTGTCGAACAGCGCGTCGCTGCTGCTGCCGGTGTCGAACCTGACGAACCTGCTGGCGTTCGCGTCGAGCGGGCTGAGCTTCACGCGGTTCGCGGCGCTGATGGCGTTGCCGTGGGTCGTGGCGATCGTCATCGAGTACGTGGTGTTCCGGCGGTTCTTCCGCACCGACCTCGACGCGCCGGTGCACGAGCCGGACACGCGGCCCGCCGCCGAGCTGCCGGTGTTCGCGCTGACCGTGGTCGGGCTGACGCTCGTCGGGTTCGTGGTCGCCTCCGCCACCGGTGTCGACCCGGCGTGGGCCGCCTGCGCGGGTGCCGTGGTCATGGCGGTCCGGGCGCTCGCGAAGAAGCGCACGACCGCGGTCAAGGTGGTGCGTGCGGCCTCGTTGCCGTTCCTCGCGTTCGTGCTCGGCCTCGGCATCGTGGTGCGCGCGGTGGTCGACAACGGGCTCGACGAGGTGCTGAAGCTCGCGATCCCGGGTGGCGACGGCCTGCTGGCGTTGCTCGGCGTGGCCGCGGTCGCCGCCGTGCTCGCCAACGTGATCAACAACCTGCCCGCGGTCCTCGTGCTGCTGCCGCTCGTGGCGCCGATGGGGCCGGGCGTCGTGCTGGCGGTGCTGCTGGGCGTGAACCTCGGCCCGAACCTCACCTACGCCGGGTCGCTCGCGACGTTGCTGTGGCGGCGGATCGTGCACGACCACGACGCCGAGGTGCACCTGCCGGAGTTCACGAAGCTCGGCCTGCTCGCCGTGCCTGCCACCCTGATCGGCGCCGTCGTGGCACTGTGGGCGTCCCTGCGGCTGATCGGAGGATGATCATGACGGTGGTCGTGTGGATCGCCGACGACACCTGGCAGGACTGCGTCGACGCGGCTCGTGCGCAGGACGGGGACTTCCTGCTGCTGCACGTCAGCGATGTGGCCGGTACGGCCCACGGCGCGTTCGCCGGGCTGCTGGGCAGGCACTCCTCGCTCGACCCCGGCACGCGCCTCGACGACCTGGCCGCCGACCACGCCACGCACCTGCTGGACGCGGCCGCCGAACGCCTCGGGCGCCCGTGCGCGACACAGGCGCGCGTCGGCCGGGTCGAGCACGAGGTCGTCGAGGCGGCACGGGAAGCGTCGCTGCTGGTCCTCTGCCGTGACGGCGACGTCAGTCACGCCGGTCCGCGCAGCCTCGGCCCGGCGACCCGCTTCGTCGTCGACCACGCCCCGTGCCCGGTGCTCCTCGTCTGGCCGACATAACTGCCTGAGCGCAAACTTGCGCGCACGCACTTTTCTCGCATAGCCTGAGGCCATGCGAGCCAAAGGCATCGCGTACGACACCGGTTTCGTGCGCCACGGGGACATTTCGCTCAAGACGTTCGACCTGGACGAGGTCAGGCGGGACCTGACCGCGATCAGGGACGACCTGCACTGCAACGCCGTCCACCTCGTCGGAGGTGATCCCGAACGGCTCGAACGGGCTGCGGAGATCGCCGCCGGGCTGGGGCTGGAGATCTGGTTCTCGCCCTATCCGCTGGAGCTCACGCCGTCCGAGGTCCTCGACCTGTTCGCCGACTGCGCGCGCAGGGCCGAGCGGGTCCGGGCGCACGCGGAGGTCGTGTTCGTGACGGGCGTCGAGCTCAGCGTCATGAACCCGGGCTTCCTGCCGGGTGACGACGTCCTGCAGCGGGTGGAGCAGCTCATGGGACGACCCGAGCGGATGCGGGAGGCGGGGGAGAGGCTCAACGCGTTCCTCGCCGAAGCCGTCGGCGTTGTGCGGCGACACTTCCACGGCGAGCTCACCTACGCCTGCATCCCGTTCGAGAACCCCGACTGGGACCTGTTCGACTTCAAGTCGTTCGAGCTGATCCGGTCCGCCGAGGTCGCCGGCGTCTACGCCGAGAGCATCAGGAACGTGGTGGCGCAGGGGAAACCGGTCGCCATCACGGGCTTCGGCACGGCGGCGTGGCACGGGTCGGGCGCCGTCGCGCCGCGCAGCATGGAGATCGTCGAGCACGACGAGGCCGGGCTGCCGGTCCGCGTGAAGGACGGCTACGTGCGCGACGAGGAGGAGCAGGCCACGTACCTGCGCGAGGTGCTGGAGACCTTCGAGGCCGAGGGCGTCGACAGCGCGTTCGTGTACATGTTCGCGCTCGCCGACTACACCCACCGGCCGGACGACCCGTCCCGAGACCTCGACATGGCGGGTCCCGGGATCGTGAAGGTGCACGAGGACGGCCGCTGGGAGCCCAAGGCCGCGTTCGGTGCCGTCGCCGAGGTCTACGCCCGGATTTAAGCGCTTGGCGGGCACGGGAACGCCAGCCAGACTCGTGGGCACCATGAGCGCAAGGTTGCGAGCGATCGCCCACGACACCGTCGCCATCTCGGAGCGCGGTTCCTACTCCACCCCCGCCGGCGAGGTCGCCGTCGCCGTCACACCCGCGGTCGAGGGGACCCGGCTGCACCTGCCGGACGAGGTGCTCCCGCTGCCCCCGGAGACGGGCGAGGCGCGGATCGACGTCACCAACGAGTCCACTTTGGACGCGAGTCGCCGGCTCGGCGGTGACGTCGCGGCGCTGAACTTCGCGTCCGCCCGCAACGCCGGCGGCGGTTTCCTCAACGGCGCGCAGGCCCAGGAGGAGAGCCTCGCCCGTGCGTCGGCGCTCTACCCGTGCCTGCGTGCCGCAGGCGAGTTCTACACGTACCACCGCGCGCACGAGGACCTCACCTACACCGACCGCGTGATCTACTCGCCGCGCGTGCCGTTGTTCAAGGACGACGAGGGCACGTTGCTGCCGGAGCCGTACGAGGTCTCGTTCCTCACCGCGGCCGCGCCGAACCTGGCGGCCGTCCTGCGCAACCAGCCCGAACGCGCCGACGGCGTGCCGCTCGCGTTGCTGCGCCGCGCCATCCGCGTCCTGCACGTCGCCGCGTCGCACGGCCACCGCAGGCTCGTACTGGGCGCGTGGGGGTGCGGGGTCTTCGGCAACGACCCCGCGACCGTCGCCCGGATCTTCGGGCTCGCGCTGCGGGACAACCGCTACTTCGAGCACGTCGTCTTCGCGGTGCTCGACCGCCAGAAGGGCGCGCCGACCTTCCAGGCGTTCGCCGACGCCCTCGGCTGAGCCGCGATGGCACCACTCCTGACCTGCGCTGAGCCAAAATGATGCCAAATTGAGCCAGAATTGCTTGTGGGTGGTGCCACCGTGTGCCATAGTGGTGCCATGGATCTGACCCCGTATGTGGCTTCCCTCGGTCGCGAACTGCTGACCGCCGTCGAGACCGGCGGCGGCGAAGCGAGTGCGCTGGTCGAGCGGTTGACCGTGACGATGGAGTCGGCGATCCGGCTGGCACTGCTCGAAGCGCTGTCCGCCGCCGCCGACGAGATCACCGCGGACCTGGCACCGGACTCGGTGCAGGTGTTGCTGCGGGGCCGTGACCCGAAGTTCGTCGTGACGCGCAGGGCGCCCGAACCGGCCGTCGCGCCGGAGCCCGCCCCCGCGCCGCCCGCCGAGGACGTGGCGGCCGGCTTCGAGGACGGCACCACCGTGCGCATCAACGTCCGCCTGCCCGAGCCGCTCAAGGCCGCGATCGACGAGGCGGCGGCCAAGGAGGGGCGTTCGGTCAACGCGTGGCTCGTGCGCGCCGCGTCCGCCCAGCTGAACCCGAAGCGCGAGCAGACCGTCGCCGAGGCGGTGACGAGCAACATCACCGGCTCGCAGCGTTTCGTCGGCTGGGTCCGCTAGCACCGGCTTCTCATCACATCGCCCCGACCTGCGGGGATGCTCCACCGACACCTTCTGAGGGGACAGCCATGCCTTCTTACGACACGCCAGAACCGATTTCCGTACTGCTCGACGTCTACGCGGGCCACGTCCAGGTGGTCGCGTCCGACCGCGCCACCACCGCGGTCGAGGTGCGGCCCACCGACTCGTCCGACGCCTCGGACCGGGAGGCCGCCGAGAAGATCAGGGTCGACTACGCCGACGGCACCCTCGTCGTGCGCGGCCCGAAGCGGACCTTCGACTTCTCCCGCAAGACGCGCTCGGTCGACGTCGTGATCGAGCTCCCGACCGGGTCCAGGGTGGACATCGACCTGGCGGCCGGCAGCGCCCGCACCTCCGGCGTGCTCGGCGTGACCGAGGTCGACCTGTCCGCGGGCAACATCCACCTCGACCGCACCGGCCCGCTGAAGGCCGACACGGGCGCCGGGCAGGTCAAGATCGGCGCGGTCACCGGCGACGCCGAGGTCAAGACCGGCAGCGGCCACATCCGCGTCGGCAGGGTCGACGGCTCGCTGGTCGTCAAGAACTCCAACGGCCACATCGACGTCGGCACGGTCGAGGGCGAGCTGCGGGCCCGTTCCGCCAACGGCGACATCAACGTCGAACGCGCCGGCGCGCTGGTGGACGCCCGGACCGCGATGGGCTCCATCGAGGTCGCCGAGGTCGTCCGCGACACCGTCTCGCTGAACACCGCGATGGGCGGCATCGAGCTCGGGATCGCCCAGGGCACCGCCGCGTGGATCGACGCCAAGACGTCGTTCGGCCGCGTCAGCAACACCCTCGACGGCAGCGACGGCCCCGGCAACGCCGCCCAGACCGTCAAGGTCACCGCCCACACGTCCTTCGGCGACATCTCCGTCCGCCGTGCCTGAGGGGAACCCCATGAACGCGATCGAGGCAAGAGGCCTGCGCCGGTCCTACGGCGACAACGAGGTTCTCAAAGGCGTCGACCTGAACGTCAAGCGCGGCACCGTCTTCTCGTTGCTGGGCGCGAACGGCGCCGGCAAGACCACCACCGTCAAGATCCTGTCCACGTTGATCCGGGCGGACGGCGGCAGCGCGTCCGTCGCCGGTCACGACGTGGTGGGCGACGCCGACGCCGTCCGCGCCGCGATCGGGGTGACGGGCCAGTTCTCCGCCGTCGACAACCTGATGACGGGTCGCGAGAACCTGAAGCTGATGGCCGACCTGCACCACCTCGGCAAGGCCGGTGGCAGGCGCAGGGCCGAGCAGCTGCTGGAGCAGTTCGACCTCGTCGACGCCGCCGACAAGTCCGCGTCCACCTACTCGGGCGGCATGCGGCGCCGGCTCGACCTCGCGATGACGCTCGTCGGGTCGCCACAGGTGATCTTCCTGGACGAGCCGACCACCGGCCTCGACCCGCGCAGCCGCCGCACCATGTGGCACATCGTGCGGGGACTGGTGGCGAGCGGCGTCACGATCTTCCTCACCACCCAGTACCTCGAGGAGGCCGACGAGCTCGCCGACCGGATCGCGGTGCTGGACCACGGCAGGATCGTCGCCGAGGGCACCGCGGACGAGCTCAAGCGCCGCATCCCCGGTGGCCACGTCCTGCTGCAGTTCGCGGAACTGCGCGAGCTGGAGTCCGCCGCGCGGATCATCCGCCACGCCTCGCGCGACGGTGACGCGCTGTCCCTGCGGGTGCCGAGCGACGGCAACGTCCGTTCGCTCAAGGCACTGCTCGACCGGCTCGACGAGAACGCGGTCGCCGTCGAGTCGCTCAGCACGCACACCCCCGACCTCGACGACGTCTTCCTCGCCCTCACCGGCACTCCCGACAAGGTGGCCCAGAGATGACCTACGTGCTGACCGACTCGGCGACGATGGTGCGCCGCAACCTGAAGCGGATGATCCGCTACCCGTCGATGACGTTCCAGCTCCTGATCATGCCGGTCGTGTTCCTGCTGCTGTTCGTCTACGTCTTCGGCGGCACGCTGGGCGCCGGGCTCGGCGGGCCCTCCGGCGGCCGGGCCGAGTACCTGAACTACGTGACGCCGACGATCGTCCTGATGGCGATCACCGCCGCGGTGCAGGGCACGAGCATCTCGATCGCGATGGACATGACCGAGGGCATCGTCGACCGCTTCCGCACCATGAAGATCGCACGGGTGTCCGTCCTCACCGGACACGTCGTGGGCAGCCTGGTCCAGACGGTCCTCGCCATGGCGTTCGTCTTCGGCGTCGCGGTCGCGATCGGGTTCCGGCCGCAGGCGAGCGCCCTCGACTGGCTCGCGCTGGCCGGCCTGCTGGTGGCGATGGCGTTCGCGCTGATCTGGTTCTCCGCGGCGCTCGGCCTCGCCAGCAAGTCCGTCGAGTCGTCGAGCAACGTCGGCCTGCCGCTGATCCTGCTCCCGTTCTTCGGCAACGGTTTCGTGCCCACCGACTCGATGCCGACCGTGCTGCGCTGGTTCGCCGAGTACCAGCCGTTCACCCCGTTCATCGACGCCCTGCGCGGCCTGCTGATGGGCACGCCGATCGGCAACAGCGGCTACATCGCCTTCGCCTGGTGCGCCGTCATCGGCTTCGGCGGCTACCTCTGGTCCAAGAAGCTCTTCAACCGCGAATCCACCCGCTGACAAGGAGAACACCGATCATGCTGCACGGTTTACCGATGGACCGCGACGTCACGCCGTTCGATCCGCCGAGCGCGATCACGAAGGTGCGCTCGACCCGCCCGGTCAGCCCGATGCTCTTCCCCGACGGCCACGAGGGCTGGCTGATCAGCGGCTACGACGCCGTCCGGCAGGCGTTGGCCGACACCAGGTTCAGCTCCCGGCAGGACCTCGGCGTCCTGCACGCGCCGTACCCGACACCCGGCATGCCCGAGTTCACCGAGCCCGCCCCGCCGGAACCCGGCGTGTTCATCAGCATGGACGCGCCCGAGCACACCCGGCTGCGGCGCAAGCTGACCGGGGCGTTCACCGTCCGGCGGATGAAGGCGCTGGAGGACCGCATCGCCGAGATCACCACCCGGCAGCTCGACGAGCTCGCGAAGCTCACCCCGCCGGTCGACCTGGTGCGGGAGTTCGCGCTTCCCGTGCCGTCGCTGGTGATCTGCGAGCTGCTCGGCGTCCCGTACGAGGACCGCGACACGTTCCAGACGAACACCGCGAGGTTCATGGAACGCGAGATCTCCCTCGAGGACAAGATGGCCGCGTACATCGCGACCAACACCTTCCTGGCCGGCCTGATCGCGGCCAAGCGCGCCGAACCCACCGACGACCTGCTGTCCGACCTGGCCCGCGACGAGGACCTCAGCGACCAGGAGCTCGTCGGGATGTCGTTCCTGCTGCTGCTCGCCGGCCACGAGACGACCGCGAACATGCTGGCGCTGGGCACGTTCGCACTGCTGGAACACCCGGACCAGCTGGCGGCGCTGCGGGCGGAGCCGGAGCTGATCGCGGACGCCGTCGAGGAGCTGCTGCGCTACCTGACGGTCGTCGACATCTTCTTCCGCTACGCGGCGGAGGACATCGAGTTCCACGGTGAGACCATCCGCGAGGGCTCGACGGTCGTGCTGTCACTGCTGGCCGGCAACCACGACCCCGGGCGCTACGAGAACGGCGACGAACTGGACGTCCACCGCAACGCCCGGGGCCACCTGGCGTTCGGGCACGGCGTGCACCAGTGCCTCGGTCAGCAGCTGGCCCGCATCGAGATGCGCGCCGGGTTCGAGGGACTGCTGCACCGCTTCCCCTCGCTGCGACTCGCCGTTCCGGCGGACGAGGTGAAGCTCAAGACCGACATGAACATCTACGGCGTGCACGCCCTGCCGGTCACCTGGGCGTAGCCGTCAGACGGTGAACCCACCGTCGGCGTTGATGCTGGCGCCGGTGACGTACGCACCGGCCTCCCCCGCCAGCGCCGCCACCACCTCCGCGATCTCCGCGGGTGTTCCGTAGCGTCCCAACGCGGTCAGTCCGCGGATCGTGTCCGACATCGGCCCGTCCGCGGGGTTCATGTCCGTGTCGGTGGGACCGGGGTTGACGACGTTCGCCGTGATGCCCAGCGGGCCCAGCTCGCGAGCGAGCCCCTTCGTCATCCCGATCAGCGCGGTCTTGCTGGCCGAGTACAGGGCGAAGCCGGGGAACGGCGCGTACACCGCGACGTTGCTCCCGATGCTGATGATCCGGCCACCTCCACGCATGTGCTTGGCCGCCGCACGCGCCGCGAGAAAAGGCGCGCGCACGTTCACGGCCATGGTGTGGTCGAACTCCTCGCGTCCCAGCTCGTCTAGCGGGCCGACCTGGAAGACCCCGGCGTTGTTGACGAGCACGTCGAGGCGTCCGAAGTGGACCGCGGTCTCCTCGACCGCGGCCACGACGGCGTCCGGGTCGGCGCTGTCCGCCCGAATGGCGAAACCGTTGTCCGGCTTGGTGTTCTGGTACGTGACGGCGACGTGGGCGCCGAGGGCGGTGAGCTTCTCGGCGACCGCGGCCCCGATGCCGCGGCTCCCACCGGTGACGAGAGCGGCTTTCCCCGCAAGTGATCCCATGCCGTTCAGCCTGCTGCACCGGCGGCCGGGGATCTGGCGGGAATCGGACCGTCAGTTCGCCCCGGGGACGAGGGGCCTGGCCCGCAACGGCGCGGCGACCTCGTGCAGGTGCTGGAGGACGTGGCCGTACGAGCGGAACAGCCCGCACTGCGCGTAGGAGATGCCGCGCTGGTCGCAGAAGTCGTGCACGATCACCTGGGCCTTGCGCAGCGCGGGCCGCGGCATGCTCGGGAACAGGTGGTGCTCGATCTGGTAGTTCAGCCCGCCGAGCAGGATGTCGGTGAACCAGCCGCCGCGGATGTTGCGCGAGGTCAGCACCTGCTTGCGCAGGAAGTCGAGCGTGTGCCCGGCCGACAGCACCGGCATCCCCTTGTGGTTGGGGGCGAACGAGCACCCCATGTAGAAGCCCCACAACGCCTGGTGCACCAGCACGAACGCGATCGCGTACACGGGGGAGAGCACCCAGAACACGACGGCCAGGTACACCACCACGTTCGCGATCATCACGGCCCGCTCGCGGCCCGAGTGCCGGATCGAGTGCCAGTGCAGCGCGAAGCCCTCGAGGAACAGCAACGGGAAGAACAGCACGGCCTGGTGCGAGGCGATCCACCTCAGCGGGCCGCGCTTCGCGAGGCCCTGCCGCTGCGTGAACGCCAGCACCGTGATGTCGACGTCCGGGTCCTCGTCCTCGTGGTTCGGGTTGGCGTGGTGCCGGTTGTGCTTGCCCACCCACCAGTCGTAGCTGACGCCGACCAGTCCGCTGTGGACGTAGCCGACGACCTCGTTCCACTTCCTCGACGCGAAGATCTGCTTGTGCCCGGCGTCGTGTCCGATGAACGCGAGCTGGGTGCTCATCGCCGCGAGCACGACGGCCACCGCGAGCTGCCACCACGAGTCGCCGAGCAGCGCGAAGACCACCCACGTCGCCGCGTAGACCGCGAGGTTCACCCCGATGCGGGCGTAGTAGTACCCGCGTCGTCGTTCGAGCAGCCCGGCCTGCTTGACCAGGGCGGACAACTGGGCGAAGTCACTCGCCTGCCGAAGCGCCATTCGCGAAGAATGCCGGATCGCGGCGACGAAGTCATAGACGGCCGGTGAAGTCGTTACAAACCGCCGCGGTCGGGCCCTTCTGCGGTACGGCGCGGTCTCGCATCGACACGATGGAGTGATCATGATCTTCATCTCCGGCGAGCCGCGCGCATCCGCTCGTGCCGTTGTTGTCCAGTGCTGCCGAAACCGGATCGGTAGAGAGGACCAGAAGGCGTGGTCGACCACACAGCCGTGCTCATCGCGGGCGCGGGGCCGGCGGGGCTCGTGTTAGGCAACTTGTTGCAGGCTCAAGGGATTGACACGCTCGTCGTCGAGCGGGCGAGCCGGGAGCAGGTGCAGACCCGTGCCAGGGCGGGGTTCTTGGGTCCGAACACCGCCAGGATCCTCACCGAGCACGGCCTCGCGGCCGGAATGCTCCACAAAGGACGATCGCACGGGGTGTGCGCGTTTCGCGGTGAGGACGGGGAGTTCGAGCTCGACTACTCGACCCTCGGACGCGGCGAGGTGCACACCGTGTACCCGCAGCAGGACCTCGTGACGGACCTCGTCGCCGAGTACCTGGACCGCGGCGGTGAGATCCGGTTCGGCAGCACCGTCACGGACGTCGACGCGAGCACCGCCACGATCCGCTACCGCGACGAGCGCGGCGAAGGCGTTGCGACAGGCCGTTTCCTCGCGGGCTGCGACGGCGGCAACGGGGTGACGAGGCAGGCCGTGCCGGGCCCGCGCCTCACCCAGGACCACGGCGTCAGCTGGCTCGCCGTGCTCGCCGAGGCGCCGCAGAGCATGGCGGCGGTCACCTACGCGGTCCACGACGACGGCTTCGCGGGCCACATGGCGCGCAGCCCCGGGGTGACGCGGTACTACCTGCAGGTCCCTCCCGGCGACGACCCCGGGGAGTGGACCGACGAACGGATCTGGGCGGCGCTCGACACCCGGATGCGCACCGAGGAGTTCGGGCAGCTCAAGAAGGGCCCGATCGCCGAACGGCGGATCGTGCGGCTGCGGTCGGAGGTCCTCGACCCGATCCAGCACGCCCGGCTCTTCCTCGTCGGTGACGCGGCGAGTTCGATCAGCCCCTCCGCCGCCAAGGGCGCCAACCTGGCGATCATGGAGGCCGAGCTGCTGGCCTCCGCCCTGATCTCCGCACTGCGACACGACGACGAACGGCCCTTGGTCGCGTACTCGCGCACCTGCCTGCCCCGCATCTGGCGGGCGCAGGAGTTCTCCCGCTGGATGATCGACCTCCTCCACCCCCAGGACGACGACTTCCACCGCGCGCTGCGCCGCGCCCGGCTGCACAGCCTGCGCGACTCCCGCACCCACCAGGACTTCTTCGCCGAGCACTACGTCGGCATCTGAGCCACAGGAACCTCCACCATGATCACGACCAGCACACCCGTCATCGCCGCGGCCGACCTCGACCGCCTGACCGCCGCGATGGCCCTCATCGGCGCCCACGACACGCACTCGGCCCTCGCCGCCGCCGTGCCTTCGCTGCCCGCGGACCAGCGCGCCGCCGTGGCGCGGCACGCCACGCTGGATCACGCCGCATTGCTCATCTTCCCGGAAACCCTTGCGGGACTTGCGGACGAGCTCGCGCACCACGGCATCGAGGTCGGCACGATGACCCCGAGCGTCGTCGTCCGCGAACGGCTGAGCACGCGGTACTCGGTGCCGGTGGCGGACCTGAACGTCGGCATCCTGCGCGCCCCCGTCTCCGACCGCAACGGCTGGCCGTGCGAGCTGGAGATCTTCGTGATGGTGACGCCGCCGGAGCTCGCGCACATCGCCGAGGACGAACGCCGCCACGAACACGAGAACCACGTCGCGCTCGCCGTCCGCAGGCCGGACCCGGTGCTGCTGCGCGGTCTGCGCACGATGATCGCGGGCGTCATGCGCCCGGACGGCGGTGGGTACAACGGCTACGAGAACACCTCGGTGCTCTACTTCCGCGACGCCCGCTGCGCCGACCCCGCGTTCCGCCGGCTGGAACTGCTCGCGACCGGCAGGTTCGCGCAGCTGCAGGCCACCCACCAGCGCGAGTCGTGCGCGGGAACGGAGCTGCTGCGCCTGCTGACCGGCGCGTGGGCGACGCAGGCCATCGCGACCGCGGCCGAGCTCCGATTGCTCGACCACCTCGTCACGATCCCCGGTCTGGAGGGGCTCGCCGCGGCGACCGGCACCGAACCCCGCAGTCTCGCAAGGCTTCTGCGCTACCTCACCTCGCTCGGCGTCGTCCACCTGTCCGGTGAGAGTCACAGCCTCACCGACCTCGGCGAGCTGCTGCGCTCGGACCTGACGGGCTCGATGCGCCCGCTCGCGCTGATGTACGGCGGTCCGTTCTACCGGTCGTTCGCCGAGCTGACCGAGGCCGTCCGCAGCGGTGAGGAGTCGTACGCGAAGGCGTTCGGCGCGCACCACTTCGCCCACATGGCAGCGGATCCGGCGTTGTCGGAGCTGTTCCACGGGTCCATGGCGGCGAGCAACGCCATGTTCACCGGGGTCACCAAGGTCGTCGACTTCTCGACCGCCCGCACGGTCGTCGACGTGGCCGGGGGCAACGGCGAGCTGCTGGCGCGCGTGCTGCACGCCAACCCGGCGTCGCGCGGCGTCCTGCTCGACCTCCCGAACGCCCTCGCCGCCGCCCGGCCGCGCCTCGCCGACCTCGCGGACCGCGTCCGGCTGGTGCCCGGCGACTTCACCCGCGCGATCCCCGAGTCCGGCGACGTCTACCTGCTGTCCCGCGTGCTGCACGACTGGGACGACGAGCAGTGCCGCACGATCCTGGCCACGTGCGCGCGGGACATGCCCGCACACGCCGAGCTCCTGGTGATCGAGCGGCTGCTGCCCGAGGAGGGGGAGGCCGACTCCCTCGCGATCCCGTGGGACATCCACATGCTGTGCAACACCGGCGGCCGCGAACGCACCGAGTCGCACTACCGCGCATTGCTCGCGGAGGCGGGCTTCGAGCTGGTCGAGACGCACGCGCTGCCGTTGGACGCGCACGTCATGCGCGCCCGGCCGATCACCAGCTGACGAGGCAGAAGGGGTGGCCGGCGGGATCCGCGTAGACGTGGAACCGCTCGCCACCCCCTTCGAGCCTGCGCGCGCCGAGGGCCAGCACCTGTTCGCCCGCCGACGCGAGGTCGTCCGCGCGCACGTCGAAGTGCATCCGCGCGGTTTCCTCCGGCCACTTCGGTGGTAACCACCCCTCGACCCGTGCGAACGCCACGCCGGGCCGGTCCGGGGCGTCACCGATGACGACGAACCCGTCGTCGTCCTGCACCCGGACCATTCCCAGCAGCTCCTCGTAGAACTCCGCCAACGCCCGGGGTTCCGGGCAGTCGATCACCAGGCCGTGCCACCGTCCGATCATGCGCGGCATGGTGACACCCGTTGCGGACATCCGCCGCCCTGGTTCTCGCTAGACGAGCGCCATCGCCATCACCGTCTCGCCGGCCGGCTTCTCCGAACCTCCGCGCGGCTCCACCGTGAGCGCGACCTTCTCCACGCCGGACAGGCCGTTGAGCACGACCGGAGCCGAACGCGAGCCGATCAGCCCGGCCGAGTGCGGCTCACCGTCGGCGCCGATCGTCCAGAGCTGGTAGTCCTTCTCGCCACCGGGATCGGGCAGGCCCTTGGCGAGGAACAGCGCTTCGTCGCGGCTGGCCGACACCACGGCCGTGCCGGTGGCGCCGTTCGGAGCCGTGCCGTTGACGAGCCTCGCGTCCGGTGTGGACAGGAAGTCGGCGAACCGGCTGTACTCGCTGGAGAGCTGCGCGAGCTGCCGTTCCTGGCTCGACTCGGTGTACTGCACCGTCAAGAACACAGCGGCGACGAGGCACGCCGCCGCGAGCAGCCCGCCCGCCCAGCGCACCCGGCGCGGGTTCGGCACGCGAGCCGTGCGCGGGGGCACCTGCCGGGTCTCGGCCGCGGCGGCGAGCACGCGGGCGCGCAGCTGCGGAGGTGGCGCGAACTCGACCGCGAGCCCCAGCCGCGAGGCCGTGGACGTGAGCTCGGCGACCTCGGTGGCACAGCTCTCGCACCGGGGCAGGTGCGCCTCGAAGGCGGTTCTCTCGATGTCGGACAACGCGTTCACGGCGTAGGCGCCGGTGAGCGTGTGCAGATCAGCGGATGTGGTCCTCATCCGGTCACCCCCATGCAGTCCCGCAGTCGGATCAGGCCGTCGCGCATCCTGGTCTTGACCGTGCCGAGCGGGATGCCCAGCAGGCTCGCGACCTCCGGATAGGAGTAGCCCTGGTAGTAGGCGAGCAGCACGGACTCGCGCTGCAACTCGGTCAGGAAGCTGAGACACCGCCGCACCTGGCGTTGTTCGAGTCTGCCGTTGACCTGCTCGCTCACCTCGTCGAACGGCCTGGCCGGGTCGAGGCGGGCCGCGCGGTCCTCGCGGTGGCTGGCCGCCTGCGCGGACCGGACCCGGTCGACGGCGCGCCGGTGCGTCAGCGTGAGGATCCAGGTGGTCGCACTACCCCGCTCGGGGTCGAACCTCGTCGCGGTCCGCCACACCTCGAGCATCACCTCCTGGAACACCTCCTCCGACTGCGCCTGGTCCCGCACCACTCGTCTGATCAGCCCGAACACCGAGCCCGACACGACGTCGTAGAGCCGCTCGAACGCGGCCTCGTCCCCCCGTGCGACCAGCGCGAGCAGGTCGTCGGCGGTCGGGCCGACGTCACGAGGGGTGCTCTGCAGGCTTTGCAGCGCCCGCTCACGCTCAGGCATCCCGGGTCCTCTCCTCGAGCGTTGTCCGTCTGGTATTCGCAGCAGGAGCCCCGGTGGATCGGTCGGGAATGCGTCGCCACATCACTTCGCCTGGATAGGTGCCCTGTACTGCGAAGAAGAGCTCTGGAATCGACTGTGGACGATCGAGTTCGGTAACGGATCGGTAACCGCACCCATCCGCCTCCGAGGGGGTGCCGAATCACGAGCAGCAACCGCTCGATCACCCTTGGAGATGTCCTGTCATGAAGAAGACCGTCCGCAACACCGCTCTCGCCCTCGGCGTCGCGTCCCTCGCCCTGTTCGGCGCGGCGTGCGGCTCGGGTGACATGGCCAGCAGCGGCAGCAGCTCCTCCAGCGCCGCGCCGACCTCGACGGCGACCTCGTCGTCCGCGGCGATGGCCGACCCGGCCGCCAACCTCGTCGGCCCCGGCTGTGCCGACTACGCGAAGCAGGTCCCGACCGGCGCCGGTTCGGTCTCGGGCATGGCCGCCGACCCGGTCGCCACCGCCGCGAGCAACAACCCGCTGCTCACCACCCTCGTCAGCGCCGTCTCCGGCAAGCTGAACCCGAAGGTCAACCTCGTCTCGACCCTCAACGGCGGCGAGTTCACCGTCTTCGCCCCGGTCGACTCCGCGTTCGCCAAGATCGACGCCGCGACGATCGAGACGCTCAAGACGGACGACGCGCTGCTGACCAAGATCCTGACCTACCACGTCGTCCCCGGCCAGATCACGCCCGACAAGATCGTCGGCGACCAGAAGACCGTCCAGACCGGCACCGTCAAGGTCACCGGCACCAAGGACGCGCTGAAGGTCAACGACGCCAACGTGATCTGCGGTGGCGTGAAGACCGCCAACGCCACCGTGTACCTCATCGACTCGGTGCTGATGCCGGCCTGACGTCTTCGAACCGCCTGAAGTCCGGGAGCCGCCTCGCGTGGCTCTCGGACTTCTTGCTGTGCGGGGCTATGCGGTTGTCGCAACCGCACGAACCTCGGCGTCGGTGTACCCGAGCCGGCCCTTGGTGAGGACGATGACGACGAGGGCCAGCACGCCGAGTCCGAGCACGGGGCCCCACAGCAGGTGCTCGCTCGCGCCGGGGAAGAACTCGGAGAAGGCGACGGACTGGAAGTTGTTGATCGAGCAGTGCAGCAGCATGACCAGCGGCAGGCTCTGGCGTCCCTTGTTGTAGACCAGCGTGATCAGGAAGCTCATCTCCATCGCCAGGACGGCGAAGCGGACGATCGTCTCGGCGGTGACGTCCGGGCCTCCCCAGGGCGTGAGGAACAGCGGCAGGTGCCAGATGATCCACAGGACGCCCAGGACGAACGTGGCGATCATGGGCTGGTGGCGCTGCTGGAGACGGCTCAGAGCGAAGTCGCGCCAGCCCGGTTCCTCGGCGAGGCCGGTGGTGAAGAACTGGAGCACCAGCATCGGCACGTAGAGGGCCAGCACCATCAACGACGGCACCTGGAAACCCTGGCCGTCGCTTGCCGCCAGCGTGCCGAGCAGGACCGCCACGGGAACGGCGAAGAGTGCGAACGCGTACCACAGGACGCCGGCCCGGAACTGGAACAGCCGCTTGCGCCACCGCCGCAGGCCTTCCCTGCCCTCGGTGACGGCGGTGACCGTGAACGCGGCCGTCAGAGGACCGAGGTACGCGCCGGGCAGGATGGCGGTGAGCTGGTTGCCCATCAGCAGGTCCGGGTACCGGAAGTGCAGCACGCCGAACCCGTCCAGCGACAGGATGTAGGGCAACCAGGCCAGCCAGCTGATGCCGTTGGCCAGGGTGAAGAACGTGATCAGCGGGAAGCGCTGGACCAGCGCCTGCCAGCGGTTGCGGGCAGCACGGCCGGAGTCCGCAGGGGTGGTCGAAGTCATGGTCGGAACACTAGAAATCGACCTTGCCGGAGTCAGTGCAGCCAAGGGGCGTTCTCGGGGTGGAGTCTGCTCCACCCCTGTCAGAAACCGGGGAACACGCGACGCAGGTCGTCGAGTGTGACGGCGCCCTCGACGGTGACGCCGTTGTCGTGGGGTGCCTTGAGACGGCCGCTGGTCAAGCGGACGAACGCTTCCTGCGGCCCGGTGAAGGTCGCGGAGGGCGACTCGAGGTGGTCCGTCACGGTGACCGCGCCATCGATCACCAGGCCGCCACCGGGGATCGCGACCGACGTGGGGGCCGTGAGCTCGGCCGGCTTCGAGAAGAAGCCCAGCAGGAAGCCCATGGGTCCGGCCAGGAGGTCCACGAGCACCGCGGCCGAATCGGCGTGCACTCCGGCGTGCGGATCGAACGCCACGCGCACGTCCCAGGAGTGGTTGGCCACTTCGTTGAGCCGCATGCCCAGCGCGGTCAGCAGCGGGACCGGCTCCGGCAGGAAGCCGAGGTCGACGGTCAGCGACGAGCGCTGTTCGGGCGTGAGCGCCTCGACCAGGTCGAGCCAGCGGCCGTTGTGCTCCAGGAAGCCCTCGGCCTGCACGCGCGGCGCGGACGCGTCCCAGCGGGCCCAGATCGTCCGGTTGTCCTCGGCCGCCACGGTCTCCCCGGCGGCCACGGCGATCGGCGCGTGACCGATCTCCGCGCCACTGCCGAGATGTGAGAGGGCTTGGGCGACGGTCCAGTCCGCAGCACCACTGGTGAGCGCCAACTGCTCGTCGGTCAAGGTGCCGACGAGACCGGCGAGCACGTCGTGCTCGGCACGCAGGGCGGTGATCGTGCGGTCGAGGAGTTGGCTCATGTCCACTCCCAACTCCCGGAACCGGCCCTCTGTTCCGCCGCGCGTCGGAAAAACGGAGAAGCGGGTAGAGACGAATCTCCACCCGCTTCTCCGGTGTACGCCGCCAGGGACTCGAACCCCGGACCCGCTGATTAAGAGTCAGCTGCTCTAACCAACTGAGCTAGCGGCGCTTGTTTGTGTGCCGGAGCCTTGCTCGTTCCGACGTGAAGAACGTTAGCACAGGGCATCCAACGGGTTTTCACGCGGGGTCACCCGCGCCGCGCGAAGCCCGTGTGCAGGAGCCACTGGGCGGCCGTGTAGGTCGGCATGACGCCGGCCGACGCCACCCGTGCCGCGCGTCCCGAGAGGACGAACCGGCTCGCGCCGAGGAGGGCGTCCGAGGCCGCGAACAGTGCCGCACCACCGAAAACGCGTCGTGCGCCGGTGCCCCGGGCCGTGGAGGCCGCGGCGACCATCGTGCCCAGGGTGAGGACGTAGAGGGCCACCGGCCTGCCCAGCGGGCCTGCCGCGCGGGCGAAGACCGCCGCGCCCGCGGCCGATGCTGTGAGGATCGGCACCACCGCCTTGCGCGAGCCCGGTTCCGAGCGGCGGGCCAGTGCCGCGGTGTAGCCGACGTGGGCCATCAGGAAGCTGAACAGTCCTGTTCGGAATGCCTGGTCGGAGTCGCCCAGCAGGGCCACGTCGCCTGCCCACGAGCCGGCGAGGCCCAGTGCCATTCCGGGGTCTCGGGGTGGGGTGGCCACGGCCAGGGCGGGCATGAGGGATGTTTTCGTGACTTTGCGCACGGATCTGGTGCCGCGCACGGCCGCCGCGATCGAGTCGACGGCTGCGGCCACCGCGTACGCCTGCTTCTTCATGGAACACCCCTCGTCGTCAAGGCGCTCAGACTAGGAGACGCGGGCCGGTGCGAAGTCGTAGTGCGACACCGGGAAGCTGCCGGCGGCGCGGTGTGCGCTCGCGGTCGACGTCGGTCGCAGCAGGGTGGCCTCGCCGTGCTGGTTGAAGTAGTAGCTGCGGGCGGTGGCGCACTGGCCGAGGGAGAACACCGTGTTCTGCGTGACCTTCGCGCGCATGCGGTCGAGGAACTCGTCGTTGGCGCGCCGGGTGATCTCGAAGGTCGACGCGCCGCGGGAGCGCATCGCCGTGAACAGGCGGCGCATGTGCGTCATCTGGCACTCGATCGTCGTGAAGTACGACAGGCCGCTGTAGGAGTACGGGCTGTTGAGCGACAGGTAGTTCGGGAACCCCGGCACGGTCACGCCCTCGTAGGCCTGGAAGCGGTTCTGCCGCCACCACGTGCCCAGGTCCTCGCCGTCGCGGCCGATCACCTCGAACGCCGGGAAGTTGGTGTCCCAGAGGTCGAATCCCGTTGCCAGCACGAGAACGTCGACGTCGGTGCGGCCGTCCGCCGTGACGATGCCGGTCTCGTCGATCCGGTCGATCGTGGACGTTTCGAGGTGCACGTGCGGGCGCGTGAACGTGCGGAAGTAGTCGTTGGAGAACGTGGGGCGCTTGCAGCCGAACGAGTAGTCCGGCGTGAGCTTGCCGCGGAGCCCCGGATCGCGGACCTGCCGGTGCAGGTGCGCGCGGCACCACAGTTCGGCCAGGCGGTTCGCGACGCGCAACTGCTTGTAGCGGACCACTCCCGAGATCATCATCAGCTCCAGGACGGAGTTGCCCAGCCACCGCACGGCCCGTTGGACGAACGGCAGGCGTGCGAACACCTTCCTGACCGCCGGCGGGATCGGGAGGTCGGGCTTCGGGCTGACCCAGATCGGCGTGCGCTGGAAGACGGTCAGGGCGGACGCCTCCCGTGCCAGTTCCGGGATCAGTTGCACGGCGGTCGCGCCGGTGCCGATGACCGCGACCCGCTTGCCCGCCAGGTCGCACGGCTCCCACGCGGCCGTGTGGACGACCTCGCCCCGGAACGAGTCGATGCCCGCGATGTCCGGCTTCCTCGGCATCGACAGGAATCCCGTGGCGGTCACGAGGTACCGCGCGGTGAAGGTCTCCCCGCCCGCACTCACCTCCCAGTGCTCGCCCTGCCAGCGGGCGCCGGTGACGGTCACGCCGAAGCGCATCAGCGGCCTCAGCCCGTACTTCACGGCCACGTGCTCGGCGTAGCGCTTGAGTTCCTCGCCGGGTGCGAACAGCCGTGACCAGTGCGGATTCGGCTCGAACGAGTACGAGTAGGTCGAGGACGGGATGTCCACGGCGAGGCCCGGGTAGCGGTTCACGTGCCAGGTGCCGCCGAGGTCGTCCTCGCGCTCGAGGATCAGCAGGTCGTGCAGTCCGAGCCGTTTCAGCTCGATGGCCGCGCCCATGCCGCCGAACCCCGCTCCGACCACGACCGCGTCGTACCGCCTGGTCATCCCGGCCTCCCGAGTCGAACGGAATCGCGTGTCAGTTTCGGAACCGTATGTCAGTTCCGAGGTGATCGCAAGAGTCCGCAGGTCATAGACTTGGGTGCATGACGTCCAGTGCCGAGCCCGTCAGCCGCGCCGAGCGCAAGAAGCAGGAGTTGCGCCGCGAGATCATCGACGCGGCCTTCGACTGCTTCGCCGAACGCGGTTACCACGCCACGGGGATCGCCGACGTCGCCGCGCGGCTCGGCATCGGGCACGGCACGTTCTACCGCTACTTCCAGAACAAGCGGGACATCGTCGACCACGTGGTGGACGACCTGGTGGGGCGCGTCACCGGCGCCCTGACGGCCGAGAACGCGCCGGACGCGGTGTCGACGCTCGACGAGTACCGCGCGCAGTCCGCGCGCATCGGCGAGGCGCTCGGCCGCATCTTCGGCGAGGACCCGCGGGTGCCGCGCCTGCTGCTGTTCGAGGCGCCCGGCATCGACCGGGCGATGGCCGAGCGGATCCTCGACCTGTTCGACCTCGCCGCCGCGCTGACGGCCGCCTACCTCTCGCACGGCGTCGAACTCGGTTACCTGCGCGCGGATCTCGACGTCGAGAACACGGCCAGGGCCATCAACGGCATGATCCTCGGCACGGCCATCTCGTCGTTGCGCACGCCGGAAGCCCAAGCGGCACAAAGCGAAGCGCTGCGGCGCGTGATGTACGACGGCATCGCGGCCCGCTGACCGGGGAACGCCGAAGGGCCCGACCGGCGAACCGGTCGGGCCCTTCGTCACCGCGGGAAGAACCGCTTGCCCGATCAGCCGATCAGGCGGGTGCCGTTCCAGCCCCAGCCGCGCACGGTGGGGACCCAGTTGCTCGCCGCGTCGAGCGCGTATTCGAGCAACGTGCCATCGGTGGTGACGACCGTGAAGTGCTCGGCGTCGTTACCGGCGATGAGACGCATCCAGGTGTTGTCGGAACCGTCGTTCTCGCGGAACTCCTGCAGGCCGGTCGACGTGTTGACCCACCACGATAGGGTGTTCAGCTCGTCGCCCTTGAGCTCGAAGAAGAGGAACTGGTCGAGACCCGTGATGCTCTTCGTGCCCTGCCAGCCCCAGCCGCGGACGACCTTGGACAGGTTGTTGGAGCCGTCGAACGTCCAGTAGGCGAGCTCGCCCTGGTTGTTGATCTCGATGAACTGGTTGCCCGCGACGCCCGTCACGAGGCGCGCGTTGTCCCAGCCCCGCCCGACGACGGCCTCGATGTACGTGCCGCCGTTCCACGTCCACTTGGACAGGCGGCCGTCGCCCTTGACCTCCAGGAACGTCTGGTTGTCGAGGGTCGTGATGGCGCGGGTGTTCTGCCAGCCCCAGCCGCGGAGCTGTTTCGCGTAGCTCTCGCCGGAACGCTGCCAGTGCACGAGCTCACCGACGCCGTTGATCTCCAGGAACGACTGGCCGTCGGTCGTGAGGGGCTTCGGTCCCCGCTCGCGCTCGACACCCTTGATGGACGGAACATCCCCCTGCGCGGAGCTCGGCGCCGCGCTGATGACGGTGATCATGGCCGACAGGCCGACCACGGCCGCGATTGCACGCTTCAAACGCATGATTCGACTTCCCCCAAAGAAATCTGTCGTGTCCGACGCCGCCATCTAATCGGCACGAAGCGCAGGTCACAACCTATTTGTGCGCTATGCGTAACGCCTGCGACACACCGGGCGATGGAGGAGGTGCGCGGTGCTCCGCGCTTTTCCGGAACCGGGAAACCGTTTACCGCAGCCACGTCCGCGCGGCGACGACGAGAGCGGCCACTCCGATGGACAGCGTCGGCTCGACGTCCGGCGCGTACTCGGGGGAGTGGTTCATCGCGACCGGCCTGCCGGGCTCGCGGCGGCCGAAGTCGGTGCCGCCGAGGAACCAGAACACGGTCGAAACCCCTGCGGCAGAACCGAAAACGCCGACGTCCTCGCTCGCGTTGACCACCGCACCGGGGATCAGGTTCTCCTTGCCGAAGCGCTCGGCGAACGCGGCCATCGTCGTCGTGGTCGCGTCCGGGTCGGACACGAGCACGGGAGTGCCGTCGTACCAGTCGAACTCGGGCTCGCGCGGTGCGCCGGACGCCGCGGCCTCGGCACGTGCGATGCGTTCAACTGCGGCACGCACGACGCCGCGCACTTGCTCGTTGAACGTCCGGATGTTGACGCCGATCTCGGCCGTCTCCGGGATGACGTTCTCCTTGGTGCCGGCGTGCAACCGGCCCACCGTGACGACCGCCCGCTCGGACGGCGCCACCTCGCGCGCGACGATGCCCTGCAACCGCACGACGGTGTGCGCGGCCATCAGCACCGGGTCGACCGCGCCCTCCGGTGCCGAACCGTGGCCGCCGCGCCCGAACAGCGTGACGCGCACCGAGTCGGACGCCGCCATCACCGGACCGCCGCCGTACGCGATCATCCCGGCTGGCAGCGGGCTGACGTGTTGCGCCAGCACGACTTCCGGCTTGCCGAACCGCTCGAACAGCCCGTCGGCGACCATGTCCCGGGCGCCCGGCCCAGTTCCTCCGCCGGCTGGAACACGACGAGCAGCGTTCCGGCCCACTCCTCGCGGGTCCGCGCGAGCTCGGCGGCCGCCCCGACGAGGCACGTCGCGTGCATGTCGTGCCCGCACGCGTGCGCCACCGGCACGTCCTCACCGTCCACAGTGGTCGCCCGAGCCGTTGAGGCGTAGGGAAGCCCCGTCGTCTCCTCGACGGGCAACGCGTCGATGTCCGCCCGGAGCATGACGAGCGGGCCGTCGCCGTTGCGCAGCACGCCCACCACGCCGGTGCCGCCGACCTCGGTGGTGACCTCGTACCCCAACGGCCGCACCGCGTCCGCCAGCACGCCGGCCGTGCGGAACTCCTGCAGCGACAGCTCCGGGTGCTGGTGCAGGTCGCGGTAGAGCGCGTGCAGGTCGGGCACCGTCTCCTCCTCGGTCCGGGCCGAGCACCGAGGACGGCGGCCAGCGCGTCGATGATAGGCGCGCGCTCAGCGCCGTGACACGACGAGCCGGAACCCGGCGTCCCACGAGTCGAGGCCGAGCAGGTCCTGGTGCCGGTCGTGCCACCGGCCGGTCTCCAGGTCCGCGCGCAGCCGGGAGATCCCGCGCTCGACGGCCACCGGGTCGGTCTGGGCGAGGGCCGAGCACGCGCGGCGGACACCGGGGTCGAGGTACGCGGCGGGGCGCCGCCAGTGGGCCGGGAACACGCCGTCGGTGAAGTCCCAGGGGACCGGCAGGTGCAGGACGGTGTCCGCGCCCAGTTCGTCCGCGATGTCGTCGGCGGACGGCCGGCCGAGCTCGAGCTCGGCGATCTCCGGCACGTACTCGCGCACGAACCAGAACTCGGTGTGCCGGCGCGTGTCGTAGGCGAGGACGACCCGCAGCGGCGCGACCCGGCGGAGTTCGGCGAGCCCCGCCCGCCAGTCTGTCCAGTGGTGCACGGTGAGCACGGCCAGCACGGCGTCGACCGCGTTGTCCCGCAACGGAAGCGCTTCGGCCACGGCGCGAACGGCCGGGCTCGCGCCCGGCGGCCGCTGGCCGATCATCCCGGCGGACGGCTCCAGCGCCACCACCGTCCGGTCGCGCGGTTCGTAGGAACCGGTGCCCGCGCCGACGTCCGCGACGGAGCGGGCGGTGCCGAGCGCGGAGGCGATCTCGGTCATCCACCGCGGATCGGTGCGCCGTCCCGACGCGTACCCGGCACCGATGTCGTCGTACAGGACCACGTCCGCCCCCAGCAGGTCGATGTCCTTCGAACCTAGCGATTCCCCGGCAGGACGGGGTGATGCGGATCAAATTCCAGGTCGTCACCTTCGACGCCGCCGACCTCGCCGCGGAGAGCCTGGGGTGGAGGATCTTTCCGAGGCGTACGACCAGGTCATGGCGCTCGGTGCCACCGTGCTGAAGCCGGCGCGCGGTGCCACCGCCGGGGACGACTTCCAGGTGTACGCCGACCCCGCCGGCCACCCGTTCTGCCTGTGCCGGCTGGTCGCCGAGCAGGGGCGCGCCACCTGAGCCGGAGCGGGTCAGACCTGGACCTGTCCTCCGTCCACGAAGAACTCGGCCCCGGTGGAGAACGAGCTCTGCTCGCTCGCGAGGAACGCGGCCATCGAGGCGACCTCCTCGGGCCTGCCCATGCGCTGGAGGGCGGTCGAGGAGGCGAGCGCCTGCTGGAAGTCCGCGGTGCTCTGGCCGGCCTCGGCGGCGAGACCGGCGATGGCGGGCGTCTCGACCGGGCCCGGCGTGATCACGTTGACCCTGATCCCGCGTGGTGCGAGCTCGGCGGCGAACGTGCGCCCCAGGCTGCGGATGGCGGCCTTCGACGCGGCGTACACGCCCAGGCCGGGAACGCCCTGGCTCGTCGTGGACGACGACAGCAGGATCACCGTCGTACCGGTTCCCATCAGCGGCAACGCCTTCTGCACGGTCTGCAGGGCGCCCTTGACGTTGACGCCGAACTCGTGGTCGAACTGCTCACCGGTGGCGTCCACGAGGCTGGCCGTCGTCCCCAGGCCCGCGTTGGCGACGACGGTGTCCAGGGTGCGGCCGTCCTGGCGGACGACGTCGAAGACGTGGTCGAGGTCGGAGGCCACGGACACGTCGCAGCGCACGGCCACGGCGTTCGGCCCGATCTCCTTCGCGGCCGTCTCCAGCTCGGCCTCGCGCCGGCCGGTCAGGTAGACCCGCGCGCCGTCGTCGGCGAAGCGCTGCGCGATGGCGCGCCCGATCCCGGTCGAGCCGCCGGTGACGAGCGCCGTCTTGCCGGTCATCGTTCCCATGATCCACCAATCGGAAGTAACCAAAACTGTTACATCGGAGGGCGGCGTGAGTCCCGGTCGGGGTCACGCGAGTTCTTCTAGTGAGGGGCGAGGACGTCTCGGAGGACGTCCTCCACGGTCGTGCCGGCCAGTTCGGCCCGAAGGGTCTGCTCGAGCCGGTCGTACACGGAGTTCATGGCGGGCTGGATGTTCGCGCCCACCACGCAGTCCTGTTTCGGCTCGCCCCGGTGCATGCCGAACAGCGGGCCGGGGTCGATCGCCTCGTAGACGTCCAGCAGCGTGATGCCGGCCAGCTCGCGGGTCACCGTCCAGCCGGCGCCGGAGCCGCGCTGCGACTTCACCAGCCCAGCTGCGCGCAGTTCGCCGAGCAGGCGCCTGATCACCACGGGATTGGTGTTGACGCTGGTGGCGACCTGTTCGGAGGTGGCGATCCCGTTCCCGAGGCGCTCGTTCAGACCGATCCACGCCAGGGCGTGCACGGCCACGGTGAGCCTGCTGTTCGCGCTCACGTCCACCTCCTCCCGTTGGAAGTAACCGTAATTGTTACGACGGGCCGGTGCAACTCGCCGCCCGGCCCGGCCGAGATCGCGGGTAACAATTCGGTTGAGCCGATGAACCTCTCCGTACGTACTCCCGGTCATGCGCCGCATGAGCGAGGAGTACGTATGACGCACCGAGTGACGGACAGACGGAAGTTCCGCCTGATCGCTTCGTTGTCGGCGGTGGCCGTGGTCGCGGCGGGCACCGCCACGGTGGCGTTGGCCGCCAAGAACGGTGAGCCGGCACCGCTCACCGCGTTCGTACCCATTGAGCAGGTGGGCAAGAACGTCGTCGAGCCGAAGGTCGGGAAGAACGGCGCCGCGGGCGTGTTCACCGTCGACTGCGGCACGAACGAGAACGGCAAGTTCAGCGCCGACAACCCGGTCGCCCAGCCGGGTCTGAAGCACGGTGCCCAGCACGTCCACGACTTCGTCGGCAACCTCTCGATCAGCGCGGAGTCGACCGACGAGAGCCTGGTCGACTCCGAGACGACCTGCCGCAACGGTGACCGTTCGTCCTACTTCTGGCCTGTCGTGCGCATCAACCCGAAGGCCAACCCGTCGTCCGTGGGCTCGAACCCGGACAAGATCAAGGAGAACGGCCCGGGCGAGGTCGCCTGCCCCGGTGTCGCGAACCGGCTGCCCGCCGTGCCGCAGCGGGTGCGCGACGAGATCATCCGCAACCTCCAGCAGCTCGCCCAGCAGCTCAGGGAGGCCAACGACCGGGTGACGCGCGCTCAGAACCCGGCCGACCCGAACTTCGTCAACAACACCGTCCTCGGCCCGTTGCGCGCCAAGCGCGCCGCGACCCTCGACCGCATCGCGACCGCGCTGAGCCGGTCCGGCCGCAAGCCGAACCTGACCTCCCTCGCGGACTGCGACCTGCGGTGGGGCCACGGCAACCACGGCGGCGGCAGCGGCCACAACCACTCGAAGCCGCGCAAGTTCGCCGCTGACGGCGTTCTGCAGCAGGCGGAGCAGAACGGTGCCGAGCAGGACGCCGCCACGCCCACCATCAAGTGCCCGTCGGTGCGCGAGGCGCTGCCCGGAGTTCCGGACCAGGCACTGGACGAGGTGGACAACAACCTCGATCAGCTGGACAAGCAGATCGCCGAGGGCAACCAGCGCCTGGTGACGACCAAGGGGCAGGGCGGGCCGAACTTCATCGACAACGCGATCCTCGGGCCGTTGAAGGACAAGCGGATCGCGACGATCGACCGGATCGCGATCGCGATCGGCCGAGCCGGCGAGAAGCCGCAGGGCCTGGAGCGCCTCGCGAAGTGCGGCCTCAACGAGGGCGAAGAGGGCAACGGCAACAACGGCGAGAACAACAACGGCAACGAGAACAACAACGGCGGTAACAACAACGGCGGCAACAACAACGGCGGTGCCACCACGGCCGCTCCTGCCACCACGACGGCTCCCGCCACCACCGCCCCGCCGCTGGCCGCCCCGACGGGCAAGAACCTCGAGCTCGTCGGCAACAACGGCAAGATCGTCCGCCCGGCCCAGGTGAAGATCGAGTACCGCGGCAACGCGACCAGCAAGGTCACGGGCATGCCGAAGTTCCTGAAGATGGTCACCGGTGACGCCAAGCCGACGAGCCGCGGCCCCGCCAACGCCCGCGCGACGTGGACCTGCAGCGGGTTCGAGGACCGGCTCTCCGACAAGTACGTGATCTGCCCCAACGGCAGCAAGGTCATGCGCGTGCACGACTTCGCGGGCTGCTGGGACGGTCAGAACGCCGACAGCGCCAACCACCGCGACCACGTCCGGTTCGCCGACAAGCAGACCGGCGCGTGCCCGCAGGGCTTCAAGGCCATCCCGCAGCTGCGGATCAGCATCTCCTACAACATCTCCCGCGACGTCCAGCAGAAGGGCCAGTACCAGCTCGACGCCTTCCCGGAGGAGGAGCACAACCCCTTCTCCGACCACAACGACTTCGCGAACGTCAACTCCGAGCAGACGATGGCGAAGATCGTGAAGTGCGTGAACGACGGGCGCAAGTGCTCGTAACCGTCGTCTGACCCACCACTCCGTGACACCACCAGGCGGGGCCGGCAGCTGCCGGCCCCGCCTTTCCCGTGTTTCAGCGCCGGGGGAAGGTCGAGGTGAGCGCGACCGTCCCTGCGGCGTCGCGGACGACGAGGCCGGAGGCGTTCGCGCGCAACACGGAGCTGTTCAGGTTGCAGCGCAGGAGGTTCTCGCCGGTGCCGATGAACGAACCGGCGGACACCTCGCTGCCGTCGGTGCCGGTGACGGCGACCCGGTAGGTCTGCCCGGAGACGAACCCCTGTCCGTCGAGCTTGATCTCGACGCCCCAGGTGTGCGGGACGAGGGACGCCTCCGCCGTCACGCCCGGTGCCTGCAGGACGAGCGCGACCGGTTCGAGAGGTGCGGTGGGGCGCAGGTACCACCAGGCGGCGCCGCCCGCGATCACCGCGGCGGCCGCGGCGGCGAGCAGCAGGGATCGGCGTAGCCGCCGGCCGCGGTGGGCCCCGACTCGCCGCACCACGAGCTCTTCGAGGTGTGCGGGCACGGTGACGTCGTCGGCGTTCACGCCGGACAGCGCCCGTGCCACGGGAGTGAGCTCGGCGACCGTGAGACGGCAGTCCGCGCACGCGTCGAGGTGGTCCCGCACCGCGGTGAGCTCGGGCTCGGCCAGGTGGTCGAGGACGTAGGCGCCGAGCAGGTCCGTTCGCCGTTGGTGCACGAAGTCGTTCACAGCCGCACCCCCATCTCCTCCATCGCGAGCCGCAGCGCCTTCAGCCCGAAGAAGACCCGGCTGCGCAGCGTCACCTTCGACACCCCGACCTCGGCCGCGACGTCCTCGTAGGACCGGCCGCGCAGGTAAGTCTCCACCAGGGCCACGCGGTGGTCGTCGCTGATCCTCAGCAGGGCCTGCTCCACCAGGCGTTGGTCGAGCACCGAGTCGGCGAAGTCGGAGGTGGTCGCGGGCGGGTCCGCCGCCACCGCGAGAAGCCGCCGCTCGTGCCGGACGCGTGCCCGCGCCTCGTCGATCACGACGTTGCGGGCGATGGCGAAGAGCCACACGCGCAGGCTCGCCAGGTCCGGGTCGAACCGCGCGGCGGAGCGCCAGGCCCGCAGGAACACCTCCTGCACGGCCTCCTCCGCAGCCTGGCCGTTCCCGAGCTGCCGGAGCGCGAAGCGGTAGATCTCCGGGCCGTGTGCGGCGTAGACGTCGCGGAGGTCCAGGTCCCCTCGTTTGCCGATGATCGCCATGAGCTCCCCGTCGCCTCTCCTGGAAGCCAGTTCGGCGCCGGGGCCGGGACGGATGGGTCTGATTTGTTCGGTTCGCGCTTCAACAGCGGCGGCCGACGCGTCGTACACACCCGTGTTCCGCGTTCACCGCACCTGGGAGAAACCATGCGCATCGTTCGCACGACCGTCATCGCCGCGGCGGCGGCACTGCTCGCCGGCGTGCTCGGCGCGGCGCCCGCCTCGGCGTCCGGCGACCAGCTCCGCGTCCACCTGCTCACCGACGACGGCGTGCTCAGCACCCGCACCTGGTCGTCCCCGCTGTTCGCCCAGCACCGCGTCCGCGTCACCGGCCTGAAGGCCCACGACCGGCTGGCGGGCATCGACGTGCGCCCCGCCACCGGCGTCCTCTACGCGATCGCCCGTTCCGGTCAGCTCTACACGCTCGACGCCCGCACCGGCCGCGCCACCGCCGTCGGCACCCCGGTCGCCCTCGACGGCACGGCGATCGGGTTCGACTTCAACCCGACCGTCGACCGCATCCGCCTGGTCACCTCGAACGGCCAGAACCTGCGCCTCGTTCCCGACACCGGCGCACTCGCCTCGACGGACGTCCCGCTGTCCTACGCGCCGGGCGACCGCGCGGCGGGCTCCACGCCCAAGGTGTCCGCGGCCGGCTACACCAACAGCGTCGCCGGAGCGACCTCCACGACGCTCTACGACCTCGACGCCGGCAAGGACACGCTCGTCACCCAGGGCACCGCCGCGGGCGTCACCCCGGTCGTGTCGCCGAACACCGGCCAGCTCTTCACCGTCGGCAGGCTCGGCGTCGACGTGGAGAAGACCAACGGTTTCGACATCGCGACCGTCAACGGCCGCCACCACGCCCTCGCGGCCGTGCGTCCGTCGCTGCTGGGCGGGTCGCTGCTGGTGAGGATCAACCTGGAGACCGGCCGGGCCTCGGCCGTCGGACTCGCGGGCGGCGAGGTCGTCGGCGTGGCGTTCGCGAAGTAGCGGCCGTGCTGCCGGAGTTCCTCCGTCACCGCCCCGCGAGGGCATGGCGGAGGAACTCCAGCACGACGAAGCGCGCGGCCTGGGCGGGGATCGAGCCCCAGACGAGGTCGAAGCAGTGATCGGCCCGCTTGAGCGCGACCAGCGTCGGCAGTTCCGGGGCCACCATGTACGGCGTGATCGTCTCCAGCGGCACCCACTGGTCCTGGGCCCCCGTGACGACGCAGACGCGTGCCGGCGCGGACTCGACGTGAGCGAGGGGCGAACTCCACTCCCAGCGGTCCGCCACCTCCCGCGGCGTGCCACCGAGGAAGTCGACCAGCGGAGACACCTCCCGGTCGACCGGACTGACGCGCCTGCGCCGCAACGTGTCGTAGAGCGACAGCAGGTCCACCGGCCCGTACACCGACACGACCGCCCGCGGGAGCTCGTCAAGACTCGCCGCGAGCAACGCGAGGTGCCCGCCCGCGGACGAACCGAACAACGCGATCCGATCCGGATCGACACCGAGCTCACCCGCGTGCGCCTCCACCCACCGCACCCCGTCGACCACGTCGAACGGAGCGACGTCCCACCGGGCAGGGGGAGCCAGCCGATAGCTGATGCACACGGCGCGATAACCGTTGTCCGCCAACCAGTTCGCGTACGCGCGCAGCTGCCGCCAGTTCCCGCTCGCCCACCCGCCGCCGTGCACAAGCACCACAGCGGGTCCTGTCGTCGTGCGGTCCGCCGGATGCCAGACACCGAGCGGAAGACGAACGCCGTCGCGCGAGACGAGCTCGTGCGTCTCCGGCGCACGAGCGCGAAGGAACCCGGTGAGGTCGAAGAACGCGGAAGTCAGGGAGGGACGAACACCTATCGCCAGCGCCTGCCCCCACTGCGCTCCGGCCACGCAGACCTGCGCGCCCGCCGTGACCGCCGCGACGACCGCGAAGACGAGGTCCCCGTCGACCGCGGCCACGACGGCCAGCGCGGTCGCGAGCAGTGCCAGAGGAGGCGCGAGGCTCAGCGCCAGCGCGCGCACCACCCACAGCACCGGTGCGGGGGAGGGGAGCAGCGACACCGCCGCGAGCACGGCGATCAGCACGATGCCGGTCTGGTACAAGCCGATCGGCCTCTCGGACGGGCTTCAGCGCCGAGCCACGCCGCCCAGCGCCGCGGACACCGGTGATTCGGCGACTTCCGCGGTGCGGATTGGTGTCGACGCGAAACGCGGCGCAGGCCGGGAGACGGGTCCCTCCCGGAGCACGCCGCCGGGGACTCCGCGGGACGGCGTGAACCGTGCCACCGGTGGTCGGGCAGTCCACCGCTCCCGGCCCGGCCAGGAGAGGCCCGGGTTCTCGGCCGGCCTTCCCGGTTCAGACGGTGGCGATCCCGGCGATCGGGTACCGCACCAGGCCCGTGCGGTGGTCGCCGTGCGGGACCAGGGCGTTCGAGGTTTCGTTCCCGGCCACGGTGACGACCTCGCGGTCGTCCCCCCGCTCGGCGAGCGTGGCGCGGAAGAGGTCGTCGAGGTAGTAGCGGTCGGGGCCGGCGATCTCGACCACGCTGCCCCTCTCCAGCGTGGTGACGGCCTCGGCGAGCAGTTCGACGACCTCGTCCAGTTCGACCGGCTGGATGAGCGATCTCGGGGCGAGGACCTTTCCGTCCACGGTGTGCTGATCGGCCAGGACCGGAACGTAACTCTGGAACTGGGTGGCGCGCACGATGGTGGCGGGAATCGAGCCGGACCTCGCTGTCCTCTCCTGCGCCACTTTGCCCAGGTAGTAGCCGACCTCGGAAGCGTTCTCGTCTCCGACTCCGACGATGGAGAGCACGACGTGGTGGCGCACGCCTGCCCGCTCGCCTTCGGAGATCAGGTTCTTCGTGGACGTCTCGAAGAAGGAGATCGCCCCTTCGGGATCGAAGCGGTCGGTGTTGAGCACGTTCACGATGGTGTCGACTCCGACGAGTGCGTCAGCGAGCCCGTCGTTCGAGATCACGTCGATCCCGTCCTCGAGCCCACCGGACACGACCTCGATTCCTTTCTCCTCCAGATTGGAGGCGAGACGAGCCCCCACACGACCGCGTCCACCTGCGATGAAGACCTTCACTTCGCGACTCCGTTCGAGGCAGCGCCCGCTGCCCTCACCTCTATGACGACGCAACGGAGAAGAATGTGAGGCGAGCACGCGGGAACGCCGTCCTGGCTCCTCGGCCGCGTCCGCTTCTCGTGGTGAGTGCGACGGCCGGCCCCCTGTCTCACTCGACCGGGCGGTGGTCCTCGCTGTTCAGCCAGTCGTCGAAGGTCGTCTCGCCTTCCAGACGAGGTGGGGTTCCCCGCAGCGCGCCGGAAGCCAGCCCCCTTCCGTACAGACCGGGCAGTCCGAGCTCCACGGCCCGGCGCCTGGAGCCGTCGTGGGCCAGCATGCGGCGGACGAGGTCCGCGAGCCGTTCGTCCTCGGGGCCGACGAAGTCCACGGCTCGACCGACCGGACCCGCCTCCGCGACGTCGACCAGATGTCCTCCGGCCTCACGTGCCGAGACGGATCGCAGCAGCGTTCGGGGAACCAAGACGACCGGCCCCCTCATGGTGGACAGGAGTTGCTCGGCGAACTCGTGGAACTGGCCGGTGCGCGCGATGCTGTAGGGCACTCTCCCGGCTGCCACCGCGCGTTCCTGTGCGAGCTTGCCCGCGTAGTACGACGCGTCCAGATCGTCGATGCCCACGATCGAGAGAGCGATGTGATGGCCCACTCCGGCTTCTTCCCCGGCCTTGAGCAGAGTGCGCGTCGCGGTCTCGAAGAACTTCCGGGACCTGCGTGCGGACATCGTCGTGAGGTTGGTCGTGTCGATGACCGCGTCCACTCCGGCGAGCGCCGTCCTCAGTCCGGCGCCGGTGATGACGTCCACCCCCTCGGCGCGCGCGAGAACGACGACGTCGTGTCCTCGACTCCGTGCGGCGGATACGACATGACGGCCGACGGTTCCTGTTCCGCCGGCCACTGCGATCTTCACTCTCGTTCTCCGATGCTCGTTCTCACCCGCATTGGTGGGCCGGCTCGCCGGCCGTCAACGCCCTTCGCCGACATGACGACGGAAGAGCGAGAAGTGTGAGACGAAGCGCCGCACCTCACACTTCGTCGATCTGCATCGTCATTCCCCTGAGTTGAACGCCGGACAAGAGCGCTCGGAACCCTAGGAACCGTTGATGGAACTCGATGAGCTTTTCGGCGAGCGGCGTCGGCTGATGTCGCTCGCCTTTCGCATGACAGGGACCCTCGCGGACGCGGAAGACGTCGTGCAGGAGACCTATCTGCGCTGGTACCGGCTCGAGGAGGCGGAGCGCGAGGCGATCGCCAATCCTGTCGGGTGGCTGACCCGCGTCGCGAGCCGCGTCGCCCTCGACCTGCTCGGATCGGCACGCCGACGACGGGAGCGGTACATCGGGCAGTGGCTGCCCGAACCCGTGAACGCCGAGCTCTTCAGGTACACCGCCCCTCACCGCGACGGTCAGGTCCGGGGAACCGCGGATCTCGTCGATCCGCTCGATCGGGTGACTCTCGATGACGCCGTCGGCTCCGCTCTGCTCGTCGTGCTGGAGGCGATGACGCCCGCGGAGCGCGTCGCGTTCGTGATGCACGACGTCTTCGGCATCTCGTTCAACGAGATCGCGGAGGTCGTCGGGCGGTCTCCCGCGGCCGTCAGACAGCTCGCCACGGCTGGACGGCGGCACGTTCGCGAGAGCCGGGTGGCCGGCGTGTCCCGCGCGGAACACGATCGCGCGGTACGGGCGTTCCTCGCCGCCAGCCGCACCGGAGACGTCCAGTCGCTCATGCGGACGCTGGCGCCGGACGTTCAGCTGCGCGTGGACGGCGGCGGCTACGTCAACGCGGCGGCCAACGTCGTGGAGGGCCAGGACCGGGTCGCGCGCTTCCTGCTCGGGTCTCAGGCGAAGCTGCCGATGCTCGCCCTCGAGGAGCAGCGGTTGGGAGACGGACTCGGTGTGCGGATCCAGAACGGTCACGTGCTGACCGGTGTCGTGAGCTTCGGCGCGCACGAAGGGCTGATCACCCAGGTTCTGATCATGATCAATCCGGAGAAGCTCACCAGCTGGATCCGGGTCCCGGGCGACAGCGGAAGAGGTGAGGGGAATGTCTGAGACGTCGGCACGAGGGCGTGCGGCGGCCCACGGCGCGGAACATGCGGGCCCCGTTCAGAAGGGGGCACTGGTCGCCTCCGTCGTCATCGCGGGGGTGGTGGGGGTCTGGTCCTACTTCTTCGCGGAGTCGTTCTTCGACCACTTCCCGGTGGTGCTGGGGGAGTGGATCTCCCAGGACGGTCCGTACAACGAGCACCTCGTCCGCGACCACGGTGCGATGTACCTCGCACTGGGAGCCGGGAGCGTGTTCGGACTCCTCCGCCCTTCACGACACGTCTACCAGCTGCTCGGCATCGCGTGGACGGTCTTCGGGGTGCTGCACATCGCCTACCACGTCGCCCACCTCGGCCACATGTCCCGGGCGGACGCCATCGGCCAGGTGACCGTGCTCGGGGTCGCCGTGCTCCTCGCGGTCGCACTCTTCGCACCCGGTCGGAGCCCGGCCTCACGATGAGTCCGCACAGGCCGGAACGTCCTCTCGCGACCTGAAGTCGCGCGGTCGAAGGACCGTCCGGCCAGGAGCACGTCCTGGTCGGACATGCCGCCACCTGGTTCAGGCCCGGAGCGAGCGCGGTTCGTGAGAACCCGGACGCGCTGAACAGGTGGCGGCGTGCTCGCGCCTGCCCGCGCACACCGCTTGTCGCAGAACGACTTCCGGGCCGCGTGGTGCACGGGCCAGCAGTGCGCGGAGTGTGACCCACAGCGCTGAATGACCATTTGACCGAAACGGTCAGTGGTTCTACGTTGGTGGCATGACCAAGACTCAAGACGGAGGCCACCGGGTCCTGGTGGTCGGCCTGGGAATCAGCGGGATCACGACGGCGCTGCGCCTGAGGGAGATCGGCTGGACGCCCGTGATCATCGAGAGGGCGCCGGAGCGGCGCACCGGCGGATACTTCGTCGGGCTGTTCGGCGCGGGCAAGGCCGCGGCACGACGGATGGGCGTGCTCGACCGGATCAAGGACAGGACGTCGGTCGGAGGGCACAACTTCGAGATCGACCGGACCGGCAACAGGCGTGTGTCGATCGGATTCCGCGATCTGCCGGGCAAGCCGCTGATGTTGTTGCGCGGTGATGTCGAGCAGGCGGCGTTCGAGGGGCTCCCGGACGACGTGGAGATCCGCTTCGGCACCGTCCCCACGGCGATCACGCAGGACGCGGACGGCGTCACCGTGACCCTGTCGGGCGGTGGGCGGACCAGCACCGAACGCTTCGACCTCGTCGTCGGTGCGGATGGGCTCCGGTCAAGCGTCCGGCAGATGGTGTTCGGGCCGCACGAGTCGTACCTGCACAGGTTCGACAAGATGGTGGCGGCGTTCGCCCTTCCCGACTCGTTGTCCGAGCTCGCCGGTGGGGACGGTGCCACGCTGCTGGAGCCCGGCAGGTCGATGTGGATCTTCCCGTTCGCCGATCACGCGCCGTGCGCCATGTTGTCGTGGCAGACGGAGGACGTGGACGCGGAGTTCACCAAGCCCCACGCGGAACGTCTGCGCGAGGTGTTCGGGCCGGAACCGCTCGGCAGGGCGCTCGAGGAGACGCTGGCCGCCGCCGAGCACGCGGAAGCCATGCTGTTCGATTCGATCGCGCAGGTGCGGATGGGCAGATGGAGCCGGGGAAGGGTCGTCCTCGTCGGTGACTCGGCCTGGTGCGTGACGCTGTGGGCGGGCATGGGGGTGTCGGCAGGACTCGCCGGCGCCGACCTGCTCGCGACGATGCTGCAGCGGTACCCGGTGGACCGGGCGCTGGCCGAATGGGAGCGGCGACTCCGCCCGTACATCGACTTCTACCAGCACAACGCCGTGCAGCAGCGCGCGTTCTTCCTGCCCGTGAACCGCTGGGAAATGCTGCTGCGGTGGTTCCTCACGCGCGGCCACAAGATGCCCGTCGTCGGCCGGTTCATCGAACAGCAGCGGACCTCGGGCAAAGCGAGCCGGATGAAGGAAGCCGACATCGCGTGCGTGTGACCGGTAGTTTCCCGCCCATGGAAGCACTGGTCGAACACGAGTCACCCAAGGCTGCCCGCATCCTCGCGGTGGCCGGGGAGCTCGTCCTCAAACGCGGGGCGAAGGGGGTCTCGATCGCGGAGATCGCCGAGAAGGCCCACGTCGGAAAGGGCACGATCTACCTGTACTGGGCGACCAAGGAGGACCTCGTCCTCGGACTGTGCGCCCGGGACTTCCTCGCTGAGATCGACGGGTTCATCGTGGCGTTCACCGAGGATCCCGGTGTGGTGGTACCGCGGAGGTTCTGCGCGATGCTCCAGCAGAGCGCCCGCGACCACCACTTCATCCGAGCCATCCAGTACGGCGACACCGATCTCCTCGGGGTGCTGACCGAACACCCCAACGCACAGGACCTGCTCTCCCGGTTCGGCTACGGTGCGATGCTGCGGGTGGTGCTGCCCGTGTGGCGTGCGCACGGCATGGCCCGCACCGACTGGTCCGTGCAGGACCAGGCGTACGCACTGCAGGCGGTCCTGGCGGGATTCGTCGAACTCGACGGTGCGGCGAACCCGAGTGACGTGTCCAGCCCCGAGGTGCTGGCCGCCACCGTGGACGCGCTGCTCGGCTCGTCCTCCGCGGAGCAGCACGACGTCGAAGCGGTTGCGGCGGAAGGTCTTCGGCTTCTCGATGAGGCGCGGACCGCCGTCCTCGCCACCATCGCGAGCACGAGGGCCAGGCAAGGGCAGCAGTGAAAGGCCTCCACGACTCCGGGCCGCGACGTCACCGCTGTTCCCGTTGTCCCAGCGGGAGAAGTCGCAGGCGTTTCGTGGTAGGGCTCGCCGGCCGGGCGCGGTAGGTGTCCGCCGTAGCGCTGGTGTGAGCACAGGACCATCGGCTGCCGGCGTTCTCCCGCTGATCGAGTGGCGTGGAAGTGCGTGAGGTGTTGTTCGTCGGTGATGACCGGGCCGAAGGTCATCACCGACATCGAGGTGGTGGACGCGCGGCGTGCCGCACAACGCCGCACTGCGCCACCTCGTCGGCATCCCCCACGGCTGTTTCACCAGCCGCACCACCTACCACGAGACCACCGCCCGGGCCTGCCACCTGGCTGCGGCGTGAGCCCTTGATCCCAGGGATGTCCTCGGGCTCGCGAACCATGATCCAGAGCCACGAAAGGCAGAATTCGGATGAGTACGCGAAAAGCAGAGAAGCGGGTAGAGACGAATCTCTACCCGCTTCTCCGGTGTACGCCGCCAGGGACTCGAACCCCGGACCCGCTGATTAAGAGTCAGCTGCTCTAACCAACTGAGCTAGCGGCGCTTGTTTGTGTGCCGGAGGCTTGCTCGTTCCGACGTGAAGAACGTTAGCACAGCGCCTTCGCGCGCTCCCAATCGGCTGGTCAGTGCCGGTTTGGGGGAGCATCGGCCACGTAACGATCCGGCCACTCGCGCAACTCGGGGCCACCTCGTGTCGTCACCTAATCGGGGGACGCCAAAACGCCTTACGTGCAGGCAGTCTCGGGAGTGGCGACAAGCAGATCGGAAGTACGCCGATGGGGATGTGGAGCAGGCGCGGTCGTGGGGTGGTCATGGCGGGAGTCGCTGTGATGCTGATCGCAGGCTGTTCAGGTGGAGCCGACACCGCGAGCGGGGGTGCCGGTGGTGAGTCGAGCAGTGCTCCTCCGCCGCCCAAGCCCGTCACGCTGACGCTGGCGCTGAACAACGGTGCGGCCGACGTGTCGCCCGGCCTGCCCGTGATCGCCACGGCCGCGGACGGGAAGCTGACCGACGTCAAGCTGACCAACCCCGAGGGCAAGGTCGTCGAGGGGAAGATGAACCCCGAGTCGACGCAGTGGACGAACACGGAGCCGCTCGGGTACGCCAAGACGTACAAGCTCGTCGCGACGGCCACGGGTGCGGACGGCAAGACGGAGACCAAGGAGTCGTCCTTCACCACGGTGAAGCCGCGCACGCTCACGTACGTGTCGACGAACCCCCAGGACGGCACCACGATCGGCGTGGGGCAGCCGCTCGCCTTCTACTTCGACGAGCCGGTGGCCGACAAGGTCGCGGCCGAGAAGATGCTGGAGATCACCACCGAGCCCAAGGTCGAGGGCGCCTTCTACTGGTTCAACAAGAAGGAGGTGCACTGGCGTCCGGAGAAGTTCTGGAAGTCGGGCACCAAGATCACCATGCACGTCAAGGTGTACGGCAAGCACGTCGGTGACGGCATCTACGGCCAAGAGGACCGCACGATCACCACGACGGTCGGCGACGAGGTCATCCACGAGGCCGACGGCCAGACGCACCAGGTGATCACCAAGGTCAACGGCCAGGTCGTGCGCACCATGCCGACGTCGATGGGCAACGCCGCCAACACCACTCCCACCGGCACCTACGTGCTGATGGAGAAGCACGACCACATGATCATGGACTCGACGACGTACGGCCTCGCGCTGGAGAACGGCGGCTACAAGACGCCGGTCGACTGGGCGTACCGCATGTCCAACAGCGGCATCTTCTTCCACAGCGCCCCGTGGTCGGTCGGGGACCAGGGGCACCGCAACGTGAGCCACGGCTGCCTCAACCTGTCGCCGGAGAACGCCAGGTGGGTGTTCGACAACAGCAAGCAGGGCGACGTCGTCATCGTCACCAACTCCGGCGGCCCCGCGCTGGAGTCGTGGGACGGCTTCGGCGACTGGCAGGTCCCGTGGTCGACCTGGGTCCAGGGCAACCGCTAGTGGTGTGGCGCCGACCTCCTGGGACGCGCCACTAGCTACGACACCGTCACCTGGCCGGCCGCCACGGTCAGGTGACGGTTCACCTGCACGGCCTCCAGCATCCGCCGGTCGTGCGTGACCAGCAGCAACGTGCCGGTGTAGCTCTCGAGCGCCGACTCCAGCTGCTCGATCGCGGCCAGGTCCAGGTGGTTCGTCGGCTCGTCCAGCACCAGCAGGTTCACGCCGCGGCCCTGGAGCAACGCGAGCGCCGCCCGCGTCCGTTCGCCAGGGGACAGCGACGCGGCGGTCCGCAGCACGTGCGCCGCCTTCAGGCCGAACTTCGCCAGCAACGTGCGCACGTCGGCCGGGTTCATCTCCGGCACGGCCTCCTGGAACGCGTCCACCAGCGGCAGGTCGCCCAGGAACAGGCCGCGCGCCTGGTCGACCTCGCCGACGACGACGCCGGACCCCAGGGTCGCGTGGCCGGAGGACAGTTCCGCCCTTCCGAGCAGGGCGGCGAGCAGCGTCGACTTGCCCGCGCCGTTCGCGCCGGTGATCGCGACCCGGTCCGCCCAGTCGATCTGCAGGTCCACCGGGCCCAAGCGGAATCCACCGCGTTCGACCACGGCCGCCCGCAGCGACGCCACGACGGCGCCGGAACGGGGTGCGGACGCGATCTCCATCCGCAGCTCCCACTCCTTGCGGGGCTCCTCGACGACGTCCAGGCGTTCGATCATGCGGTCGGTCTGCCGGGCCTTCGAGGCCTGCTTCTCCGTGGCGTCGGCACGGAACTTGCGGGCGTTCTTGTCGTTGTCGCCCGCCTTGCGCCGTGCGTTCTTCACGCCCTTGTCCATCCACGCCCGCTGCATGCGCCCACGGGCCTCCAACGAGGCCTTGGTGTCCGCGTACTCCTCGTAGTCGTCACGGGCGTGCTGACGCGCCCGTGCGCGCTCCTCGAGGTACGACTCGTAGCCGCCGCCGTACATGCGCACGGAGTTCTGGTGCAGGTCCAGTTCCAGCACGCTGGTGACCGTGCGGGCCAGGAACTCGCGGTCGTGCGACACCAGCACGGTGGCGGCGCGCAGACCCGTGACGAACTTCTCCAGCCGCTCCAGGCCGTCGAGGTCCAGGTCGTTGGTCGGCTCGTCGAGCAGGAAGACGTCGTAGCGGCTCAGCAGCAGCGACGCCATGCCAGCCCGTGCGGCCTGGCCACCGGACAGCGAGGTCATCAGCGCGTCGAGGCCGACCGAGAGCCCGAGGTCGGCGATGACCTCCAGCGAGCGTTCCTCCAGGTCCGCGCCGCCCAGGGCGAGCCACTGGTCCAGCGCGTCCGAGTAGCCCTCGTCGTTGCCCGCGGTCAACGCCTCCGTGGCCACGTCCAGCGCACGCTGCGCCTCGGCGACACCGGTGCGGCGGGCCAGGAAGTCGCGCACGGTCTCGCCTTCGAGGCGTTCCGGCTCCTGGGCGAGGTGCCCGACGTTGGCCGACGGCGGGTTCAGCGTGACGCGGCCCGACTCGGCCGGGATCAGCCCGGCGAGCGTTCGAAGCAAGGTCGACTTGCCCGCGCCGTTCACCCCGACCAGGCCGATTACGTCGCCGGGAGCGACGACGA
Organism: Lentzea sp. HUAS12; assembly: GCF_024125735.1. NCBI lineage: Bacteria > Bacillati > Actinomycetota > Actinomycetes > Pseudonocardiales > Pseudonocardiaceae > Lentzea > Lentzea sp. HUAS12. The sequence goes on along the minus strand of NZ_CP099738.1, from coordinate 5,559,077 downwards.
GGTCCAGGCCGGAGAACAGGACGCGATCACCGTGACCGGCGGCGAGGTCCTTGGCGACGAGCGTGGTCATGAAGGCTCCCGTAAACGTGAAGAAAGGCCCCCGCAAAAGCGGAGGCCTTTCGACAAAGGGTGAGTGACGGGACTTGAACCCGCGACACCTGGGATCACAACCCAGTGCTCTACCGACTGAGCTACACCCACCACGTACCGGTCTCTGACCGGCGGGGAAAGCATAGCAACGGCAGCCACCGATATTGAAATCGGGGTCTACTTGACGTCCTTCAGCAGGTCAGCGGCCACCGCCTGGGCCTGCTCGGTCGACGGCCCCGGCTGCGGCACGAACGCCGTCCGCCGGTAGTACGCGAGCTCCCGGATCGACTCGACGATGTCGGCGAGCGCCCGGTGCGCGAGACCCTTGCCCGGCTGCGCGTAGTAGATGCGCGGGTACCAGCGCCGGCACAGCTCCTTGATCGACGACACGTCGACCATGCGGTAGTGCAGGTGGGCGTCCAGCGCCGGCATGTCGCGGGCGATGAAGCCGCGGTCCGTGGCGATAGAGTTGCCGGCCAGGGGAGCGGTGCGGGGGTCCGGCACCCACTCCTTGATGTAGGCCAGCACGGCGGCCTCGGCCTCCTCCAGGGAGACGGTGGACGCGCGCACCTCCTCGGTCAGGCCCGACTTGGCGTGCATCTCCATGACGACTTCCGGCATCGAGGCGAGCACTTCGTCGGAGGCGTGGATCACGATGTCCACACCCTCGCCGAGCACGTTGAGCTCGGCGTCCGTGACCAGTGCCGCGATCTCGATCAGAGCGTCCTTGCCCAGGTCGAGTCCGGTCATCTCGCAGTCGATCCACACCAGACGATCCATCACGGGCTGAACATTACTGCGCGGAGCGTCAACTTCGAGTGGCGGCGTGCAGCAACCTGGTTACGCTCCCCGTGCATGACGGCTCAAGCTGAGATCGCCGCGGGGTACGCGTCCGAGGGCGCGGCCATCGAACTCGGCGCCGTGCTGGTCGACGGGACCGTCGAGCCGGCCGCGCACGTCCGCATCCCGTTGTCCATGGTCAACCGCCACGGACTTGTCGCGGGCGCAACGGGAACCGGCAAGACGAAGACCCTCCAGCTGCTCGCCGAGCAGCTGTCGAACAACGGCGTTCCCGTGCTCATGGCGGACGTGAAGGGCGACCTGTCCGGTCTGTCCCGGCAGGGCGCGGAGAGCGACCGCACGAAGACCAGGGCCGCCGACACCGGCGACGACTGGCAGCCGCAGTCGTTCCCCGTGCAGTTCCTGTCGATCGGCACCGGCGGCATCGGCGTGCCGCTGCGGGCGACGGTCACGAGCTTCGGGCCGGTCCTGCTGTCGAAGGTGCTCGGCCTGAACGACACGCAGGAGTCGACGCTCGGCCTGATCTTCCACTGGGCCGACTCGCGGGGCCTCCCGCTGCTCGACACCAAGGACCTGCGCAGCGTCATCCAGCACCTCACCGGTGACGAGGGCAAGGCCGACCTCAAGGGCATCGGCGGAGTCTCCAGCTCCACGGCCGGTGTGATCCTGCGGGCCCTGGTGAACCTGGAGGCGCAGGGCGGCGACCGGTTCTTCGGCGAACCCGAGCTCGACCCCGCCGACCTGATGCGCGAACGCGACGGCAAGGGCGTCGTCAGCCTGCTGGAACTGGCGGAGCTGCAGGGCAACCCGGCGCTGTTCTCCACGTTCCTGATGTGGCTGCTGGCCGAGTTGTTCGAGACGTTGCCGGAGGAGGGGGACGTCGAGAAGCCCAAGCTCGTCTTCTTCTTCGACGAGGCGCATCTGCTGTTCTCAGGCGCCTCCAAGGCGTTCCTCGACCAGATCACCCAGACCGTGAAGCTCATCCGGTCCAAGGGGATCGGCGTCTTCTTCTGCACCCAGCTGCCGACCGACATCCCGAACGACGTGCTGTCGCAGCTCGGCGCACGCGTCCAGCACGCCCTGCGCGCGTTCACGCCGGACGACCAGAAGGCGTTGGCCCGCACGGTGAAGACGTACCCGACGACACCGCACTACGACCTGGAGAAGGCGCTCACGTCGCTCGGCATCGGCGAGGCGGTCATCACCGTGCTGAGCGAGAAGGGCGCGCCGACGCCGGTCGCGTGGACCCGGTTGCGGGCGCCGCGGTCGTTGATGGACACCATCGGCAACGACGCGATCAAGCAGGCCTCGTCCCAAAGCGACCTGCACGGCAAGTACGCGGAGACCGTCGACCGCGAGTCTGCCTACGAGCAGCTGATGCAGAAGGTCGCGCCACCACAGGAAGAACAGCACCAGGCCCCGGAAGCTCCTCCTCAGCGGCAGGAGAAGGAGGAACCGGGGCTCGTCGAGAAGGTGCTCGGCAACAGCGCCGTGAAGTCCTTCCTGCGGTCAGCGGGCAGCGCCCTGGCGCGCGAGATCACGCGCGGCATCTTCGGGACCTCGCGCAAGCGACGCTGACAGCGCCGCCGCGCCGATGCAGAGCCCGCCCGCGACGTACCAGGCCAGGTCGTAGCTGCCCAGGTGGTCGCGGGTGAGGCCGGCCGCCGACGCCGCGAGTGCCGCGCCGAGCTGGTGCGAGGCGAAGACCCAGCCGAACACGACGGGCCCGGACATGCCGAAGTACTGGCGGCACAACGCGACGGTCGGCGGCACGGTCGCGACCCAGTCGAGGCCGTAGAAGATGATGAACACCAGCATCGACGGGTGCGCCGACTCGCTGAAGAGCTGCGGCAGGATCATCAGCGACAGGCCGCGCAACGCGTAGTAGCCCGCGAGCAGCATCCGCGAGTCGACCTTGTCGGTCAGCCAGCCGGACGCGATCGTGCCCACGATGTCGAACACGCCCACCAGTGCCAGCAGGCCGGCCGCGGTCGTCGTCGGCATGCCGTGGTCGTGCGCGGCAGGGATGAAGTGCGTGCCCACCAGGCCGTTCGTGGACGCCCCGCAGATCGCGAACCCACCGGCCAGCAACCAGAACGGCCGGGTCCTCGCGGCGGTGGCCAACGCGCCCAGCGCACGACGAGCCGCGCCACCGGACGGCGGCGGGGGAGTGTCCTCGGTGGCGCCCAGCGGCAGCAGCCCCACGTCACGCGGGTACTCGCGCAGGAAGAACGCCGCCAGCGGCACCACGGCGAACGCGGCGATGCAGATCACCAGCGACGCGGGCCGCCAGCCGTAGCTCTCCGACAGCCACGCCACCAGGGGCAGGAACACCAGCTGCCCGGCCGCGCCACCCGCCGTCAGCACGCCCGTGACCAGGCCGCGGTGCTTCACGAACCAGCGCCCGGTGATCGTCGCGACGAACGCGAGCGCCATCGAACCGGTGCCGAGCCCGACCACGACACCCCACAGCAGGATCAGCTGCCAGGACGCGGTCATGAACACGGTCAGCCCGCTGCCGATCGCGACCATCGTCAGCGCGTAGGTCACCACGACCCGCACGCCGAACTTGTCCATCAGAGCGGCCGCGAACGGCGCGGTCAGCCCGTACAGCAACAGGTTGATCGAGATGGCGAGCGAGATCGTGCCGGTCGACCAGCCGAACTCCGCCCGCAGCGGCTCGATCAACGCACCCGGCGCCGCGCGGAACGACGCCGCGCCCACCAGGGCGATGAAGGACACACCTGCGACAACCCAGGCCCAATGCAGTCTCACGCCGACCAGGTTCGACGATGACCGACGCTCCAACCAGTGGCCCGATGGCCAACATGTGAAAGAATCGGGCCATGCACCGGATCGCCGTTCTCGCGCTGGAGCAGTCGGTGGCGTTCGACATCGGCAGCTCGACGCACATGTTCGCCCGGCTCGCCGACCGCTACGAGGTCGTCGTGTGCTCGCCGGACCGCCGCCCGATCCCCACGACCGGCGGCTTCACCATCGCGCCCGAGCACGGTCTCGAAGCTCTGAAGGACGCGGACACGGTGCTCGTGCCGGGCACCCACTACCAGCCCGCACGGGAGGGGTGGCTCGAACCGGCCGTCCTGGAAGCGCTCACGACGACGAACGCGTCGCGGATCATGTCGATCTGCACGGGCGCGTTCGTGCTGGCCGCGGCCGGGTTGCTCGACGGCAGGCCCGCGACCACGCACTGGCGGACCACCGACGAGTTCCAGCGGCTGTACCCGAAGGTGCGGCTCAACCCGGACGTGCTGTTCATCGACGACGGCGACGTGCTCACGTCGGCGGGCGTCGCGGCGGGCATCGACCTGTGCCTGCACGTCATCCGGTCCGACCACGGCAGCGAGGTGGCGAACTGGATCGCCCGCTACTGCGTCGTTCCGGCGTGGCGGCAGGGCGGCCAGTCGCAGTTCGTCGACCGGCCGGTGCCGAGCTATCCGGACACCTCCACGGCGCTCGCCCGCGAGTGGGCCCTGGAGCGGCTCCAGGAACCGCTCGACCTCGCCGCGATGGCCGGGCAGGTGCGGATGAGCGTGCGCACGTTCACCCGCCGGTTCCGCGCGGAGACCGGCATGTCACCGGGCCAGTGGCTGACGCAGCAGCGCGTCGACAGGGCCCGGCACCTGCTGGAGTCCACCGACCTGCCGATCGACCAGGTCGCGAGCCACGCCGGCTTCGGCACCGGCGCGGCCCTGCGTCAGCAGCTGGCGGCCTCGATCGGGGTCTCGCCGAGCGCCTACCGTCAGACGTTCCGTTCCGCCTGACCGTCCACATCGGACTCGACCAGGAACGGCCGCAGCAGGTCCGGCACGGCCTCGTCGGCCAGCGCCAGCCCGTGGGACTCGCCGACGTCCGTGACGTGGTAGATGCCCGCACCGGCCGCCGTGGTGGCGCCGATCGTCATCAACCCGCTGCGGCGCTGGAAGAACGACCGCCGGATGCGCCAGCCGATGATGCCGGTGCGTTGCAGGGCGACGGTGCTGCGCACGACGGAGTTGTTGCGCGTCACCAGGTAGCGCTCGTCCATCGCGTTGCCGAGCGACCGGTAGTTGTCCCAGCCGACCAGCGCGGCGAGCGGGATGACGGCGGCCGGGATCGGCCACGCCCACGAGGGTGCCCAGACCGCCAGGCCGACCGCGATCACGACCCACGGCACCACGTGCCGGAAGACGCTGCGGCGCAACGCGGCGAACGGGTGCTTGCGCAGGCGCAGCGTCGTCGGGTCGTTGCCGACTTTCAGCACGTCCCGTGACACCTGGTGCGCCACGGACAACGGCGCGGGCGGCAGCAGCAGGTTGCTCTCGCCCTTCGAGCCGAGGCCCGTCGTCACCGCGGCGAGCTTCGCGCCCTTGCCCGCGCGCACCAGCAGCGGTTCCTGGATGTCGACGCCCCGGAGCCGTTGCTCCTCCACCGAAACCGAGCGGGTGGTGAGCAGACCCCGTTGCACCCGCAGGGTTCCGTCCGGCTCGCGGGTCAGCCGGTAGTTCCAGAACTGCAGGACGTAGAGCGGGATCGACAGCACGAGCCCGACTACGGCCAGCACGACGAGGAACCCGGCGAACAGCGCGAAGCTCGGGTTCTCGAACAGCCACTCCCACAGGTCCTGCACCGGGTGCAGGCCGAGGTCGTCCGCGTAGTTGGACAGCACGCCGAACAGGGCGCCGATCGCGACGAGACCGGACAACGACAGCGGCGCGAACTTCAGCCACTTCAGGTCGAGCTGCGAGATCACCTCGGACTCGGGCAGCGGGACCGGTTCCGCGCCGGGCTCGTCCGGTGAGGCCGCCTTGGGCGCGGCACCCTTCTGCAGCAACAACAACCGCAGCCGTTCGGCCTCCTGCTGCGTCACCGCGTCGAGGGTCAGCCCGTCGGTGCCGGGCACGTCCTGCTGGCCCGTGCCGATCCGCACCGCCGAGAGCCCGAAGATCCGGTGGCCCGGCTTGGAGGTGAGGTCGACCGTCCTGATGCGATCACGCGGCACCGCGAGCTGCTTGCGGGTCAGCAGTCCCGTGTGCAGCTCGACCTGGTCGTCGGTGATGCGGTACTTCGTGGTGCGCCAGATGAGGTAGCTGAACGACAGGATCGCCGCGACCGTCACACCGCTCGCGATCAGCCGCCACTTCTCGCCGTTGCCGGTGAACAGCAGCACGAGGATCGGCACCAGCATCGCGATGCCCTCGTTGAGCGGCCGCACGACCAGCATCCGCACGTGCAGGCGGTGCCACTCCTGCAACGGCTCCGTGAACTCCGGTGCGGCGGGGAGCCCGGCCGGCACCTCGGACGGCAGGCTCACGTCGCATCACCCGGCGTGGCCTGGGTGGTGTTCGTCAGTTCCACGACGAGCCTCTGCGCGGTCTCGTGCTCGAGCCCCTCGATCTCCACCGGACCGGCGGCCGACGCCGTCGTCACCGTGACGGTCGACAGGCCGAGCAACTGCTGGAACGGGCCGCGTTTCGTGTCGATCGTCTGGATGCGCGACACGGGCGCGACCCGCCACTCCTGGTTCAGCCAGCCGGAGAGGGTGTAGACGGCGTCCGGCGTGGTCTCCCAGCGGTGGACGCGGTAGCGCCAGCTCGGTTCGACCGCGGTGTGCACGAGGCCGACGACCCCGGTGGCGACCAGGAGCACGAACTCCCACGTCGGCGGGTTCCTCACCAGCAGGTACACGACCAGCTGGGGCACGAACAGCACGAGCCAGAAGAGGGCGGCCTGCATCGTCCACAGCAGGACCGACTTCGGGCTCACCTGGTGACGAGGCGTGCGCAGTTGCAGAGTCACCCCACCAGGGTGCCTCACCGGAACCCGGTGGTGTGGACAGGTGTGTCAATTGGTGTGTCGGTGGTGTGGTGGTCCCGCATGCGAGGGAGGCAGGACCACCGCACCACCGACGACCGGTCAGGGCTGTGCGCAGTACGGCGGCGTGAAGACCGGCGGTTGCACGGACTCAGCCGCGGACGCGCCGCCACTGGTCGCCAGCAGTGCGCCCAAACTGAGGAGCACGGCGGCGGCGGTGCGGGCGATAGTGTTCAACTTCATGAAGGGGCTCCTTCGTTAGGTGGCGGCCGTGACTGAGGGCAGGAAGTCGTTGACGAGGTTCGGTGCGCGGTTGCGGGCGGTCCGGCTGCAACGCGGTCTGTCGCAAAAGGACCTCGCCTGCCCCGGCGTCTCGATGAGCTACGTGTCGCGCCTCGAGTCCGGTGAACGGGTGCCGTCGCCCGCGGTCGTGCGCAGGCTCGCCGAGGTGCTCGGCGTCGACCCGTCCGAGCTCGTGGCCGACGAGGACGGCACCGCGATGCAGGACGAGGCGCTGACGTGGTGCGAGGCGGTGCTGGCCTACCACGACGGCGACCTGGTGCTGGCGGGCGACCTGCTGGAGGCACTGGGAAAGCGGTCCGACGAGGAGATGTTCGGCTGGTGCGTGCGCTGGACCCGCCTGGGCGTGCTCGCCCGGCAGCGGGACCACGAGGGCCTGCTCCTGGCGGCGGCGAAGCTGCGCAAGTCGTGGTCTCCCGGTCCGGCCGTGGACGCGCTCGTGGAGATCCTGCGCGCATCCTCGTTGCGGCGCCTCGGCCGGACGGCCGAATCCGTGAAGGCCGCGACCGAGGCCGTGGAGCTGGCGGCGGGGGACGGCGAACGGGTGCGCCGCGTCCACACCCGCGCGCTCGTCGCGCTGTGCGCGGAGCTCACCGCGGCAGGCCGTCTCGCCGACGCCGAGCAGGTCGTGGACCAGCTCTCCGCGCGGCTGCCCGAGCTCGGCGGCGACCGGCTCGCGATCTCCACGTGGTGGGTGCGCGCGAAGGTCGCTGATCGGCTGGGGGACCGGATGGAGGCCGCGCACTGCATCCGCGAGGCGCTCGCGCTGCTCGAGGACTTCGACGGCGACCCCGAGTACCGGTGCCGCGTCCGCCTCGCCGGCGCCGCCATCGCGCTGCGCGCACCGGAGGCGAACCTCGGCGACGTGACCGCGGCGCTGGACGAGGTCGAGACCACGGTCACGGCGTTGCGCCGGCACGAGAACCTCCTCGCACACGCCCGCGCCCTGCGGGCGGAGCTCGCGTTGCGCGACGGCGAGGTCGGCCGGGCGCGCGAGCTCGCGGAGGCCGCGCTCGCGACGGGGCGCCTCAACGCCGAGCAGCGGCTGCGGTGCCACCTCCTGCTCGTGCGGGCCGCGGACGAGGACGACACCGACGGCGGCGCCGCGCGGGAGGCGCTCGCCGCACTGCTGGAGCACATCGACCCCGAGGGCGTCGACCCGCTGCTGTGGCGGGACGTGGCGCGCATCGCGCTGCGCAAGCACTGAGGCCCCGTGTCCTGGCGCCGGGCGGCGTTGCCTCGTCATGACCGCCCCTCGCTCACTCACCGGGCACCTTGTTAACGGAGCATGACACAGACCAGTTACCCATCACATCACCCAATTGCGCCGCACGTACGTGGGTAGAACACCCGGTAACCGGCAGTTCCCCGGGAGGGGCAAGCGGCCGAACGGGCGATGATCAGCATCGCCCGCACGGACTACTTGTCAGCGGCTTGACAACGCATGACTACGTTGCCGTCAGGTTCATCCACCACACGATGGCGCCGGCGCGGCCGTTGACGTCCAGAGTCGTGTAGATGCGCTGGAGGTGGTTCTGCACGGTCTTGGGGGACAGGCCGAGCGACTCCGCGATCATCGCCGTGCTCGCCCCGGCGGCCACGAGCCGCAGCACCTCGATGCCGCGTTTCGTGAGCCCCGCCCTCAAAGCGCGGGCGATGCGGGTGTTCGTGTGCTCCGCGGTGCCGGTCTCGTGCAGTTCGCCGGAGTGCGGGACGCGCATCGCGGTGCCTTCCCGTTTCGGCTCGAAACGCTTGTGCGCCAGCTGTTCCACGAGTCGTGACGACAGGTCGTGCTCGCGCATCCGCAGGAGGTCCCTGCCCTCCTGCAGCTCCCACAACCGGTACTGCTCCAGCTGCATCCGCGCGTGCCGCAGTGCGCGTTCGAGGTCGCCGGACCGTTCGTGCGCCTCACTCAGCTGCTGGTGCGCGTGCACCGCCACCTCCCGGGCGAGGCAGCTCATCGCGAGCTCGGCGGCCTGGGTGAGCTGGGCGATCTGCTCGGGGTGCCGCTCCCGCGCACCGCTCAGCCGCGCCCGTGCCATCAGCGCCTCCGCCCGCGCCACCGGGCGGTTCCTTCCGGCAAGCAACTGGTCAGCGCGCTGCCAGCTGCGGTGCGCGCGGTCAAGTTCACCCAGATCGATGCGGACGTGTGTCAGCAGGACGTTGACCATCGCCATCCGCACGGGGTCGCCGAGCGTCTTCCACCGGTCGCGCACCTGGGCGCACAACGCCTCCGCGCGGCGGAGTTTGCGCACGCACGGCTCCCCGTCGAGGTTGCAGCGGTTCTCCTCGGTGCGGATCATGCAGTGCTCGTGGTACTGCGAGCGCAGCGACTTCGCCTGTTCGAACAGCACCGAGCCGATCAGCTCGTTGTCACCGGTGAGCTCCGCGAGTCCGAGCGCGCGGGCGAACGAGTGGAAGCTCCGTTCCCGCGAATCGAGACGCAGTTCCACCACGGCACGGGAGAAGCTGCACCGCGCCTGGAGTCCGATGTGGCGGTTGGCCGCCGCGATCGCCTGCACCTTGTCGATCGTGTCGAGCGCGCTGGGCCACAGCCCCCGCTTGCCCAGCGCCACCGACTGCGCCAGCACCCCCTCGGCGACGCCTTCCGCGTCGTCCAGCCACGAGAACGCCGCCACGGCCTTCTCCGCGTGCTCCAAGGCATCGCCCGGTCTGCCTTCGTCCAGTGCGATCCTCGCCTCGCGCAGGTTGTGCACGGCGGTGGACCGCGGATCCGCGGTCCTGCCGGGAACCGTCATGGTCAAGCCCCCTCGACTCGGGGCTGACTCTAGCGCCGCGGCGACCGGCCGCCGCGGTGCTAGTGCTGCTCGCGCAATTGACGTTTCAACACTTTTCCGGCCGCGTTGCGCGGCAACTCGTTGACGAAGAAAACATCGCGGGGAACGGAGTACCGCGCCAGGTTCGCCTTCACGTGGTCGCGGATCTGTTCGGCGGTCAGGGTTTCCGCGCCGACGACGAAGGCGGCGAGGCGCTGGCCCCACTCCTCGTCCGGCACCCCGAGCACCGCGACCTCCGTCACGCCGTCGAGCGTCGAGAGGAGGTCCTCGACGTCGTGCGGGTAGACGTTCTCGCCACCTGAGACGATCATCTCGTCGTCGCGGCCCGCCACGAACAGCAGGCCGCCCTTGCGGTAACCGAGGTCGCCGGTCGACATCAGGCCGTCCAGCGACTCCTTGCTCGTGCCGTTGGTGTAGCCGTCGAACAGCATCTCGTTGCCGACGAAGATCCGCCCGGTCTCGCCCTCCGGCACCGGCCTGCCCTGGTCGTCCACAATGGCCAGTCGCGTGCCGAGTGGCGGTTTCCCCGCCGTGCCGGGCTCGCGCAGCATCTCCTCGGGCGTGGCGATGCTCGCCCAGCTCACTTCCGTTGAGCCGTAGAGGTTGTACAGCACCGGGCCGAACTCCTCGAGCGTGCGGGCGGCGACCTTCGGCGGCAGCGCCGACCCGCTGGAGGCGATGATCCGCAGTTCCGGCCGGTGCTCCTGCTCCAGCATCCGTTGCAGCATCACGGGAACGACGAACATCGCCGTGCACTTGTCGGCGTCCCGCAACGCCTGCGCCGGGTCGAAGCGGCGGCGCAGCACCAGGGTCGCGCCGAGCACGAGCCCGAGCTGGAACGCGGCGAGTCCCCAGGCGTGGAAGAGCGGGGAGGTGATGGAGATGACGTCGCCGTGCCTCAGCGGGATCCGCGACAGCAGCGCGGCGGCGGGGGCGAGGCTCGCGGGTTCCGGTCTGCGGGCGCCCTTCGGCGTGCCGGTGGTGCCGGAGGTGAGGATGATCAGCCTGCCGCGCGGAGGCCTGCGGGGCAGCGGCGCGGCAGGCCCGCCGGCGATCAGCGACTCGAGCTCGTCGGTGAAGTGCACCGGGAGGTCCGGCAGCACGCCGGCGAACTCGCGGTCGGCGACGATCCTGTCGATCTCCTGATCCGCCGCGACCTGCGCGAGCTGCCCCTGGCTCAACCCGGTGTTGAGCAGGACGGCGTCGGCGCCGACCTTCGTGCACGCCGTCATCGTCTCGATGAACGCACGGCCGTTGCGGCACAACAGCCCGACGCGTTCCCTGGGGCGGAAGGCATGTGCCAGACGGCTGGTGCGCTCGTTCACCTGCGCGTACGTGAGCACGCCGTCGTCGTCGATGATCGCCGCACGGTCCGGGTGGCGCCCGGCCCCCGTCTGGTAGCCCCACGCCAGCGTGATGTCCCAGTGCAGGTAGCCGCGCACGGTACCGGCGAGCCCTCGCGGGCCCAGCGGCCGGATCACTCCGGCTTTGACCAGGGTCAGCAGCACGCGGGTCACCATGGGACCCACTGTGCCATCAACCTACTTGCGAGTAGGTAACGGTGTGACGGCGGTCACGCCTCAGTGTTGGACGCGCTCACGACGGCGTCGCGCAACGCGGCCCGCAGCCGGCCGACCTCCAGAGGCGTCAGGACGGCGGCCTCTCCCGGCGGCACGGTGATCACTATGTGCCCCTGGCTGACGAACACCGTCATGTCCCGTCGGCGCGAAGCGATGTCGCGGCAGCTCACCTGCCACTCCTCTTTGGCTCCCACGGGGTTCTTCCTCCAGCTCACTCGATGCACCGGCCCGGTGTACCCGGTGCCCACGAAGAAGAGACGTGCGTCACCGGAAGTCATGACGAAGGTTTCCGTTCTTCGTCGAGCGACTGCGCCGAGCTGCGGATAGCGTCGCACGTGGGACGAGTTCAGGTCACCTGGAGGGGTGAAAATGGCGGAACCGCAACGCATCGTGATCGTGGGGACCGGCCTCGCCGGTGCCTCTGCGGCAGGCGCGCTCCGAGACCGCGGCTACGGCGGCGAGATCGTCGTGTACGGCACCGAACGCCACCGCCCGTACGAACTTCCCGCGCTGTCCAAGGACGTCCTGCTGGGCAAGGCGGGCGAACCGGCGTGGGTGCACGAACCGGGTTTCTACGCCGACAACGAGATCGACCTCCGGCTCGGGGTGTCCGTGTTGGAGCTGCGACCGGGTGATCACACGATCGTCGACTCGGACGGAGCAGTGCGCTCCTACGACCGGTTGCTGCTCGCGACCGGGTCGCGCCCCCGCGTTCTGCCTGGGGCGCAAGGACATGTGCTGCGCACGCTGGACGACTCCCTCGCGTTGCGGTCCGCGTTGCGCGAAGGCAGGCACGTCGTGGTGATCGGCGCGGGCTGGATCGGCTGCGAGGTGGCCTCCGCCGCTCGCGCGCACGGTTGCCGCGTCACGGTCGTCGACCCGCTGGCCGAACCGCTCGTGCGCGTGCTCGGACCGGAGATGGGCGCGGTGTTCCGCGGCCTGCACGAGGAACACGGCGTGGAGTTCGAGCTCGGCACGGGCGTCGAGGGCTTCTCCCCCTCCGGAGTGCGCCTCTCCGACGGCACCGAACTGCTGCCGGACGTGACGGTGCTGGCCGTGGGTGCGACACCCCGCCTCGAACTCGCCGAGGCCGCCGGCCTGGAACTGGCCGAAGGCGGCGTGGCGGTCGACGCGGCACTGCGCACCTCCGCGCCGGACGTGTTCGCGGCGGGCGACATCGCCGCGCACGACCACCCGCGCCACGGCGGGCGGGTGCGCGTCGAGCACTGGGCGAACGCGAAGGACCAGGGCACGCACGTCGCGGGGTCGTTGCTCGGGCTGGACGAGCCGTACGCGAAGTCGCCGTACTTCTTCACCGACCAGTACGACCTGGGCATGGAGTACCGCGGCCTCGCCGGCCCGGACGACGAACTGGTGGTGCGCGGCGACGTGTCCGCGCGGGAGTTCATCGCGTTCTGGCTGCGCGACGGGCGGCTGCGGGCCGCGATGAACGTCAACGTCTGGGACCACGGCACGGCGTTGAAGGCGCTGGTGGACGCGCAGGCGACCGTGACGTCGGAACAACTGCGCGAGGCGGACCTCGGAGCGCTCGTCTAGAGCTAGATGCAGGAGCCGTGCATCGGGCCCTCGCCGCGCGAGAGGTCCTGCAGGGCCTTGCGGATGATCACCATCTCCTGGTGGGTGAAGCGCGCCTGGAACGCCCTGTCGACCTCGGCGAGCGCGTCGCCCGCCTCCTTCTGCAGCTCACGGCCCTTGTCCGTGATCACCGGCGTGCGCACGCGCCGGTCGCTGGGGTCGGGCACGCGCTGGACGAGGCCCGCCCGCTCCAGCTTGTCGAGCTCGCTCGTCAGCGTGGTCTTGTCGAGGCCGAGCATCGCGCCGAGCTTGAGCTGCGTGCGCTGGAGCTCCTCGTTGGCGAGCGCCTGCAGGACGAGCTGACCGCGCAGTGAGATCCCGAACTTCGCGATCTCCTCGGCATACGCGGCGCCGACGCGCTGAGTGGCGCGGTGCAGCAGCCAGTTGAAGTCCCACTTCTCCACGCAGGCTTCGACGAGATCCGGCTGCTCCTCCATGTGTCCCATCCTACATCCCGGGAGAGATGTTCTCGGCTAGGAACATCTTGACTCGGAAGTTCTTAACTCGTATGTTCTGGGTATGACCACTCTGCTTCACATCGACACGAGCATTCGGTACGAGGGGTCCGTGACCCGCGAGATCTCCGGTGCGTTCGCCGAGAACTGGCGTGCCGCGAACCCGGGGTCCGGCTACACCTACCGGGACCTGCACGCGTCGCCGATCCCGCACAAGGACGGCACGGAGCAGGGCATCGCCGCCGACCTGATCGCCGAGGTCGACGCGGCCGACGTGATCCTCCTCGGCGCGCCGATGTACAACTTCTCGATCCCGTCGACCCTCAAGGCCTGGATCGACCAGGTCGCGACCTCGGCGAACTTCGCCCGCGAGGACGGCACGTTCGCGTGGGGCGGCAAGCGCGTCGTCGTCGTGACCGCCCGCGGCGGTTCCTACAAGCCGGGCACGCCCCGCGAGGGTTTCGACTTCCAGGAGCCGTACCTGCGCGCCGTGCTGTCGATGGTCGGCCTCGACCAGAACCTGGAGTTCGTGCACGCCGAGCTGACCCTGGCGGACGTGGTGCCGCAGATGCACCAGTTCCGCGAGCTCGCCGTCGAGTCGCTGGCCGACGCGCACCGCGTGGTCAAGGAGCTGGCCAGCGCCTAGGGTTCGGCCTTGTGATCGACAAGGTTGCTTGGATCCATCTCAGGGACGGCCAGGTGCTCGGCACCCGGTCGAAGGGCAAGGACACGTTCTACCTGCCCGGTGGCAAGCGCGAGCCGGGCGAGTCCGACGTCGAGACGCTCGTGCGCGAGATCCGCGAGGAGCTGTCGATCGAGATCGACGCGGCGTCGGCGGAGCACCTGGGGACGTTCGAAGCGCAGGCACACGGCCACTCGTCGGGGGTGACCGTGCGCATGACCTGCTACACCGCGTCGTTCGACGGGGAACCGGTGGCATCGGCCGAGATCGAGGAACTCGCCTGGCTGACCACCGCCGACGCGGACCGGATCTCCCCGGTCGACCGGATCATCTTCGCCCACCTGGAGTCAGCGGGCCTTCTTCGCTGACCCCTGAAACGACGAAAGGGGGAGAGCTCCGCTCTCCTCCCACTTCAACATATAGCGCACCGGGGGCCTTGCCACAAGACCCCGGGCGTACCCCATCATTTCCCGGCCAACGTCATCCACCTGGGGAAATGGGGAACTCCATGATCGACGTCATCATCGCCGGCGGCGGGCCGACCGGCATGATGCTGGCCGGGGAACTGCGCCTGCACGGCGTGGACGTGGTCGTGCTGGAACGGGACGCGGAGCCGACGAAGGTCGTCCGGGCGCTCGGGCTGCACGCCCGCAGCATCGAGGTGATGGACCAGCGCGGCATCGCCGGCCGGTTCCTGGACGCGGGCACGACCCATCCGCTCGCCGGGTTCTTCGCGGGCATCGACCGGCCGGCGCCGGAGCGGCTGGACACGAAGTACCCGGTCGTCCTCGGTCTGCCGCAGCCGCAGATCGAGCGGCTGCTCACCGAGCACGCCGTCGCGGCCGGTGCCGACGTCCGGCGTTCGACCACGGTCGTCGGGCTGGCGCAGGACGACGAGGGCGTGACCGTCGAGCTCGCGGACGGCACCTCGCTGCGGGCGCGGTACCTGGTCGGATGCGACGGCGGCCGCAGCACCGTGCGCAAGCTGGCCGGCATCGACTTCCCCGGCGAGCCCTCGCGGGTGGAGACGCTGCTCGGCGAGATGGAGATCGGCATCCCGTGGGAGGAGGCGATGCCGCTGATGCTGGAGGTCCGCAAGACGCAGAAGCGCTTCGGCGTCGGCCCGATCGGCGGTTCCGCGACGTACCGCGTCGTCGTGCCCGCGGAGGGCGTCAACGAGGACCGCGCGGTCATGCCGACCCTCGACGACTTCAAGCAGCAGCTCGTCAGGATCGCGGGCACCGACTTCGGCGTGCACTCGCCGCGGTGGATGTCCCGCTTCGGCGACGCCACCCGCCAGGCCGAGCGGTACCGGTCGGGCCGCGTGTTCCTCGCGGGCGACGCCGCGCACGTCCACCCGCCGACCGGCGGCCAGGGCCTCAACCTGGGCGTGCAGGACGCGTTCAACCTGGGCTGGAAGCTCGCCGCGGCTGTGCACGGGTGGGCGCCCGCGGACCTGCTGGACACCTACGAGGCCGAGCGGCACCCGGTGGCCGAGGAGGTGCTGAACAACACCCGCGCGCAGATCGAGCTGATGAAGGTCGAGCCCGGCCCGCAGTCGGTGCGGCGGCTGCTGACCGAGCTCGTGCGGTTCGAGGAGGTCAACCGGTACCTGATCGAGAAGATCATCGCGGTCGCCGTCCGGTACGACCTCGGGTCCGACGACGAGCTGGTCGGGCGGCGGATCGGGGACCTGGCGCTCAAGCGCGGCGGGCTCTACGACCAGATGCACGCCGGACGCGGCATCCTGCTCGACCAGGCCGGGACGCTGTCGGTCGGTGGCTGGGCGGACCGGGTCGACCACCTGGTGGACGTGAGCGAGGACCTCGACGCACCCGCGGTGCTGATCCGGCCGGACGGGCACGTGGCGTGGGCGGGAGAGGACCAGGCGGGGGTGGAGGGGGCGCTGGCGCGCTGGTTCGGGGCCGCGCGCTGAGCACCCGGCCGGGGTGGCGGGACGGGGCCGCCACCCCGGCCGCGGTCCGCCGCCCGAGGTCACCCGTTCGAGGGCCGGAGGCGCTTTGTCACACTGGTGCCCGTGTCCGAGCCGATGACAGCGGTTCTCCTGCGCGCCGCGGAACTCACCGCCTCGGGGAAGCCGCGGCAGGCCGTCGACCTGTTGCGGCCCCTCGTGGCGGCGAACCCTCGGCACGCCGAGGCGTGGTGCCGCCTCGCCGCCGCCCACCTCGACCTGGGTGAGGCGGACCAGGCACTCGACTCCGCCAAGCGCGCGATGATCCTCGACGGCGAGCCCGCGTGGCCCCAGCGGCTCGCGGCGCTGGCGCTGAGCGACCTCGGCCGGCACCAGGAGGCGGCGGTCGCGGCGCGGGAGTCCGTGCGGCGCAAGCCCGGTGACTGGCGCGGCTACGTCGTGCTCGCCGAGGTCCTGGCCGACGTGCAGGACGGCGCCGTCGAGGCGTTCGACTCGGCCCTGCACGCCTCGCAGCTCGCCCCGACCGAGGCGCGCGCGTTCCAGGTGCTGGGTGACGCGGCGCTGCGGATGCGCGACTGGGGCACCGCCGAGCACGCGTACCGCTCGGCGATCAAGCTCGACCCGTCCGACGCGGACTCGAAGGCGAACCTCGCGACCGTGCAACGGCGGCGTTCGGCCAGGCCCGCGCCGCAGCGCCTCAACAAGGTGCAGGTGTGGCGTTCGCTGCGCACGCTCTCGTTGCTGCTGGTCGGCGGCGGTTTACTCGCGCTCGTCGCCGGCATGCCCCGGCCGACGCCCTACCTCGCGTTCTTCACGGGCGCGCTGGTGCTGTGCTGCCTGGTCGTGGCGCTGCGGCTGCGTCCGTTCAAGCTGCTCTTCAGCCTGCGCAAGCTCGCCGTGACGGTGTCGCTGCTCGCCGCGTCGGCGCTCGTCCTGCTCGGCTGGACCGTCGCGTTGATGTTCGGGGCTACGACGATGCAGCCACTTGTGCTTTCCTGGTTGTGCGCTGTCGTCGGGGGAGCGCTCGTCTACGTCGGCGGAGGCAGGAAGCGGTGATGCGTCGCAACGCGGTCGCGCTCGCGTTCCTGCTGTTCCTCGGACAGCTGTTCATCGTCGCCGCGCCCGCCGAGCCCACCGCCTCCGGTGCCGTCGTCCGCCACGGCCACGACTACGCGAACCTGCCGGTCACCGCGCCCAAGCCGCACAACCCGAACGCCGCCCAGGTCCCGCAGACCCAGGTGCCGTCCGACGTGCCACCGGTCGCGAAGCCCGCGCTGCCGATGCGGTACGTCGTCTCCTTCGCCCGGCGCGTGCACCGCACGCCCGAGGGCATCCGCTGGACCCCGCAGCCCGCGCGCTCCCCGCCTTCCGGTCGCTGAAGTCCCTTCTCCAGCAACCACTTTCTTCTCCGGAAGGCCTTTCACCCATGTCGCGCGACACCGCGCGACGGGGCCTGCTCGTGCGCGGTCTCACAGCGCTCGGGGTCCTCGTCGCATCCGCATTCCTGCTGCTCACCTCCGATCCGCGCCTCGGCCTCGACCTGCGCGGCGGAACCCAGATCGTGCTCGAAGCCAAGGGCGACTCCGACGCCGCCGACCGTTCCATGGAGGTCCTGCGGCGCCGCGTCGACGCGCTGGGCGTCGCCGAACCGGTGATCGCCCGCTCCGGCGAGAACCGCATCGTCGTCGAACTGCCCGGGGTCCAGGACCCCGAGGAGGCCGTGAAGGTCCTCGGCCAGACCGCGCAGCTCACCGTGCAGCGCAACGGCCAGACCGTCATGACCGGCGAAGGCATCTCGGACGCTTCGGCCAACGCCAACCCCCAGGGTGCGGGGTTCGTGGTCAACGTCCAGTTCCAGGGCGAGGGCTCGAAGACCTGGCAGAAGGTCACCGGCGAGGCGGCCTGCGAACCGTCCGGCACGCCCGGCCGCCAGATCGCGTTCGTGCTCGACGGCAAGCCGATCTCGTCACCCGAGGTCAGCCTCGACACGCCCTGCGGCGCCGGTCAGGCCGGGGGCGCGACCACGATCACCGGCCGCTTCTCCCAGCCGGAGGCCAAGGAACTCGCCCTCGTCATCCGCTCCGGCGCGCTGCCCGTGCCGGTCGAGGTCATCGAACAGCGCACCGTCGGCGCCACCCTGGGTGCCGACGCCATCGAGGCCAGCGCCAAGGCCGCGATCATCGGCATCGCCCTGACCTCGTTGTTCCTGATGTTCGCCTACCGCCTGGCCGGATTCCTGGCCGTCGTCGCCCTGGTCGGGTACGCGGGCGTCGCCTACGCCGGTCTGCTGGCCGTGGGGGCGACGCTGACCTTGCCGGGCCTGGCCGGCTTCGTGCTGGCGATCGGCATGGCGGTCGACGCGAACGTCCTGATCTTCGAACGAGCGCGCGAGGAGTACGCGCGCAAACCGAACCTCCGGCGCGCCTCGGAGAGCGGCTTCCGCGGCGCGTTGAGCGCGATCGCCGACTCGAACGTGACGACGCTGCTGGCGGCCGGCTTGCTGTTCTGGCTGGCCACGGGCCCGGTGCGTGGCTTCGGCGTCACGCTCACGATCGGTGTGCTCGCGTCGATGTTCAGCGCCCTGGTGCTGTCGCGCGTGCTCGTGGTGTCGATCGTCGGCAGCAGGTGGATGGCGCGTCGCCCGAAGCTGAGCGGCCTGCACACGCTGGGCTACGTCCGCCAGCGCCTGTCGGTCGTGCTGTACCGGCGCCCGTCGCGGTGGCTGATCAGCGCCGGCGTGCTGGTGCTCGTGGCGTTCGCCGGACTGTTCGTGCGCGGCCTCAACCTGGGCGTCGAGTTCACCGGCGGCCGCATGCTCGACTTCACCGCGGGCGGCGCCGTGGACTCCGGCCGCGTCCGTGACGCGTTGTCCGATGCGGGCTTCTCCGACGTCGTCGTGTCGTCCTCGGGCAACGAGGTGTCTTTGCGCACCGGCCCGATCGACGACGCCACGTCGTCCCGCATCGGCCAGGTCGTCTCCTCGGCCGTCGACGGCGGCGCCCGCCAGTCCAGCAACGAGCTGATCGGCCCGTCGCTCTCGTCGGAGCTGCGCCGCAACGCGCTGATCGGCCTCGCCATCGCCGTCGCCGCTCAGCTGGTCTACCTGGCCATCCGCTTCGACTGGCGCCTCGGCCTCGCCACGGTGGCCGCGCTGATCAGCGACGTCCTGGTGCTGGTCGGCCTGTTCGCGTGGATGGGCAAGACGGCGGACGGCGTGTTCCTCGCGGCCCTGCTGACCGTGATCGGCTACTCGGTCAACGACTCGGTGGTCGTCTTCGACCGCCTGCGCGAGCTCCGCGGCTCCCGCTTCAAGGGGTCGTACCCGGACGTGGTGTCGGACGCGGTCGTGCAGACCGTGCCACGCACCGTGAACACGGGCATCGGCGTGCTTTTCGTCCTGTCCGCGCTGCTCGTGCTGGGCGACGGTTCCCTGGCGGACTTCGCCGTGGCGCTGCTGATCGGCCTCGTGGCGGGCACGGTGTCCACAGTGGTCACCGCCGCGCCGATCGCCATCTGGCTCGAGTCGCGGTGGCCGCGGCAGGGGGCGTCGTCGAAGAAGCGCCCGGCGGCCGCGCGGGTCTAGCCCGTGCCGCCCGCTTCTAGCAGAGTGGGCGGCATGACCTCCTTCGCCTCGTACCAGAACGAGATCTACCTGCAGGGGCTCGGTGGCGCCGTGCCCCCGTTCACCACCGACCCGGACGCGCTGGAGCAGTCGGCGCGCGACAGGCTCGGGCCGGGTCCGTTCTGGTACGTGGCGGGAGGCGCGGGCTCCGGCGCGACCGTGCGCGCGAACCGCGCCGCTTTCGAGCGCGTGCAGCTCGTGCCGCGGATGCTGACCAACGCGACCGAGCGGCACCTCGGCGTGACCGTGCTGGGTACCGAGCTGCCCGCCCCGGTGATGCTCGCACCCGTTGGCGTGCAGGCGATCCTGCACCCGGACGGCGAGCTGGCGACGGCGCGGGCGGCGGCCGAGCTCGGCGTGCCGATGGTGTTGTCGACGGCGTCCTCCCACACCATCGAGGAGGTCGCGGAGGCCTCTGGTGACGGGCCGCGCTGGTACCAGCTCTACTGGCCGAACGACCCCGACGTGTGCGCGTCGCTGCTGGAGCGGGCGAAGAAGGCCGGGTACACGGCGCTGGTCGTCACGCTGGACACGTGGACGCTGGCGTGGCGGCCGCACGACCTGGACCAGGCCTACCTGCCGTTCCTGCGCGGCATCGGCACGGCGATCCCGTTCAGCGACCCGGCCTTCCGCGCGGGGCTGCAGAAGTCGCCCGAGGAGGACATGCCGATGGCGATCCTGCGGTGGGTGCAGCTGTTCACCGGCACCGACAAGTCGTGGGACCAGCTGTCGTTCCTGCGCGAGCACTGGGACGGCCCGATCGTCCTCAAAGGAATCCAGCACGCGGACGACGCCCGCAAGGCTGTGGAGTGCGGAATGGACGGTGTCGTCGTCTCGAACCACGGCGGGCGCCAGGTCGACGGCGCGGTCGGGTCGCTGGACGCGTTGCCGTCGATCGTCGAGGCGGTGGGGGAGCAGGTCGACGTGCTGTTCGACTCCGGGATCCGCACCGGCTCCGACATCGTGAAGGCGTTGGCGCTGGGCGCCAAGGCCGTGATGGTCGGGCGGCCGTTCGCGTACGGGCTCGCGCACGGCGGGCAGGTCGGGGTGAAGCACGTGCTGCGCAGCCTGCTCGCGGACTTCGACCTGACGCTGGGGTTGTCGGGTCACCGCAGCCCGGCCGACCTGGGGCCGGACGCGCTGCGGTTCTCCTGAAACGACAACGGGTGGGCCGCGATCGCGGCCCACCCGGTTCGCTTGTCTCTCAGGGCATCGTGGCCGTCATGTGGGCCAGCGTCCCGAAGTCGGCCGGCTGCACCCGCAGCCAGCCGTCGCTCTTGGCCGCGAGGTACCGCCCGCTCGGCGTGTCGATGTAGGTGAGCGGGTTGACGCAGCGCTGCTTGCGGCCCAGGTGGTCGCGCTTGGCCGAGAAGACCTGACCACCGCCGGTGCGCGGCTGGCTCATGATCTCCGTGAGCTGCGCGACGAGCTGGTCGTTCGGCGTGCTCGTCGGCCTGCTCTGCTGCAGGAACGAACCGGTGTCCTCATAGGACGGTTGCCGCTTCGGCTGCAACGCGTCCTCCGGCAGCGTGATCGGGGCACCCCTGCCCGCCGGGGTGGGCGGCAGGGCACCGACCAACGCCTGCGGTGCCTCGTCCGCCCTAATCGGTTCGAGCACGAACTGCTGGTCCGCCGTGAGCACGATCCGCAGCGCGTCCTGGCCGTTCGACACGACCAGCGCGCTCTGCTGCGGGCCGTCCTTGAGGCTGAAGAACGCCCAGTACTCCACGCCGGCCTCGACCACGAGCCGCAGCGCGTTGGCCAGGTCCGGGTGGATCTGGTTGCCGCGCGCGAGCCCGTACTGCTCGAGCTGCGCCCACGCCGAGCGCTGCAACCGTTCGAGCTCGCTCACGTCGCCCGACTCGAGGAGTGCCTCGTCGAACTCGACCTGGGCGAGCAGCGCCCGGTGCATCGTCGGCAGGCCCGCGGCCTGCCAGGCCTGATAAAGCGCCGTGACAGGGATGGCGACCCTGCTCCGCAGCACGTTTCCCCCTTATCCGCCGATGACCGGCGGAGCAACCATCGTTCCGTCGCCGAAGATGTCCTCGGTCTCCTGAAGGTAGGACGCCGACTTGTGCTCGGAGTCTTCCGCTCCGTCACCACGCGCGCCACCCGCGCCCATGCCGCCGGCACCCATGCCCGCCGCGCCACCACGACCGGCGGCACCCGCGGCACCACCGGAAGGTCCGAAGCCACCGGCGCCACCGGAACCGCTGCCGGCCACACCGGCCGCGCCGCCGAAGCCACCGCCCATGCCACCGGGCCCACCGAGACCCTTCGCGGCCGCGGCACCACCGAGGCCACCGCCACCGGGTCCACCCAGACCACCGGCACCACGCCCGCCGCCTCCGGCACCGCCACCACCGCCACCGGGTCCACCGACCCCGCGGCCACCAGGACCGTTGGGGTTACCGGGCCCGCCGGGACGGTTGCGCGGGTTGTTGGGGTCGAGCGGTCCACCGGGCCGCCGCGGGTCGTTCGGGTTGAACACACCGCCGGGCGGATCGGTCGGGTTGCCGATGTTGGGCGGCGTACGCCGGCCGCCGTCGTCAGTGGGCGGCGGGGTGAACTTGGGGTCGTTCACGCCGGCCGTGTTGGTGCCGTCGCTGCCGCCGTTGTTGCCACCGGTGCCGGGCGGGGTCCAGCCGGACGTGCCCGTGTCGGTTCCGCCGCTGCGGTCGCCGCCGCCGGGGTTGCCGATGCTCGGCGGGGTGTTGTTCCCGACCTTGCCGACCTCGTCGACGTTGTACTGACCGCTCGACTGCTCGTCGACGGAGCCCTCGGTGGCGGTCGGCGCGATGAACGTCGGCTGGTTGTTCATGCTCGCGTTGACCGCACCCGCGTACTGGTTGAAGGCGCGGATGTTCTGTTCGCTGACCTGCTGGTTCTTTTCCAGCGCCTTGTCGTAGTCCGTGTCCCACGGGCGCAGGTCGTTGAGGAAGGGCTTGTCCGGGACGGACGGCGGCATGGCCATCGAGTTCTTGGCGTCGACGTATGCGCTGCCAACCGTGTCGGCCGTGGTTCCTGCCTGAGTCGCCGAGTCGCCCGTGACGGTTGCCCAGGTGGCGAGCGGTGAGGTGCCGCTGCGGGCCGAGTCACCGGCGGAACCCTCCCAGGCAGCCCCGGAGTCGCGCACGGCCTTCTCGATCAGCTGGGCGACATCTCCGTGACCACTGGACAGATCACGCCATGCCTGCGCCATGAGCGACGTGCTCTGACCAGGGCCACTGCCGTTCTCGAACCACTTGTAGATCGTTTCACCGCCCGCGAGGGGCAGAAAGGCGAAACCGCCGATGTTCGGCTCATCCCCAGCCATCTCGCTACCCCTTCAGGTTTGTGATGATCAGCTGTGCGACCCGCTCGGACTCCTGGCAGGCGGGTTTGCTCGCACGCTCTTCAGCGGCGGTGGAGACCTGCACCGTGATCGAGTCGGTCTTGGACGCTTGCAGAGAAGTCAGGCAGCCGGTCGACGCGTCGGTCTGACTGGTCGAGATGACCCTCACGCCATCGATCGTCTTGTCCGTGAAGACCGGGTTGGCTTTGACGTTGGCCACGAGGTCTTCAAAGGACTTGTTCTCGGTCACATGCACCGTGTACTTCGAGTTCTTGATGACGTCCTGGCCCATCCACACGCAGTTGGGGCCCAGCGTTCCCGATCCGGGAGCGGGCTCGCGGACCGAACCCAGCGAGGACACCTGGCTCGCGGTGAGGATGCTGCAAGGGCTGCTCACGTACTTGGCGATGCTGAGCCCCGCGTCAGATCCGTCGCTGGTCGGCTGGCTGCTCGTCTGTCCGGCGCCCGTCGTGGATGCCGAGGTCGGATTTCCGCCGGTCTGGGTGCTGGTGCACCCCGCCAGCACACCGAGAGCGAGCACGGCGGTCAGCAGGGCGGTCATGCGCTTCAAGGTCTGTCAGCCCTTCATCGCGGACGTCGCCGCTTCGTCGGTCTTCCGGTACTCGGCCAGAGCCTTCTCGATGTTCATCACAGTCTGTTCCAGGGCCTTCTGCGCTTCCTGGTTCGCCCACAGGTACCCGCCTTGCTCAGCACCTGCGGTTTTGCGCATCGCGAGCGTCGCGTAGCCGCTGTAGGGATCTGGACCGGGAGCGCCTGACGCCTGGATCTCATCGGACTTGTCCCGAAGTTGGACCAGCTTCTCGATGGCGAGCTTCAGGCCGTCGATCATCTTCTGCGCCTGGTCCGGGTCGACGCTGAACTTCGCCACACCGCCGCCACCAGCACCGGCAGCAGCCCCAGCCGCCGCGCCGAGCGCCGCTCCGACGCCCTTGCCGACGGACCCGGCGGTCTTCACGGGTACGAGTGCGTCGAACATCAGCATCTCAGCCAGCTCCCCTCAGAACTCTCCACACCCCTGTTGGAGGATTTTCGCATAGGACCGGTTCCCGGAGGAGGCGAACGAATCAGCAGATCAGGTCACATGGCCGATTCGTTCAAGACCGCGTGTCACGATCGGCCTAGGTTCGACGCATGATCGAAGAAGCGAGGACCTTCCTCTGGCTGAACGCCCGCACGCTGGAACAGCGCTGGTTCGAGCACGCCTTCGACGGCGGGAGTGCGGACGCGGTGGTCAGGGCGGTGCTGGCCTACCGCAACGACGACGGCGGGTACGGGCACGGGCTCGAACCCGACCACCGGGGGCCGACCAGCCAGCCGTTGCACGCCCTGCGCGCGCTGCAGATGTTCGGGCAGGCCGGTGCCCCTGAGCAGGCCGAATCGATCCTTGCCTGGCTGACCGACACCTGTCCTGACGGCAGCGTGCCGTTCGGGTTCTCCACCTCCAAGGACCACCCCAAGGCGCCGTGGGTCGCGGCCGACGACCAGGGCGGGCTCCTCATCACCTCGCAGATCGCCGCGGCCCTGCACGAGCTCGGGGTGAGCGACCCGTGGCTCGACAAGGCGACGGACTACTGCTGGCGCGAGATCGAAGAGCTCGAGCAGACCCACCCGTACGAGCTGCGGGGTGCGGCGATGTTCCTCGACGCCGTGCCGGACCGGGCGCGGGCCGAGCTGGTGGCCGAGAAGCTCAGGCACCTGACGCCGAGCACCGAGGGGTACGCGGAGGGCGAGGGGCTCGACCCGCACGAGTTCGCGCAGAAGCCCAGTAGCGTCGCGAGCCGCTGGTTCACGCCGGAGGAGATCGAGAAAGACCTCGACGCGCTCCAGAACGGCCAGCAGGCGGACGGCGGCTGGAACTTCGGCTTTCCCGCCTTCACGCCGGTCGTCAACTTCGAATGGCGTTCGATCGCCACCCTCGACTCGTTGCTGACGCTGCGCCGCTACGGCCGGATCAGCTGACCCAAAGACACCCCTGCCAGCGCCTTCACCTCGCGGGCCAGGTGCGCCTGGTCCGCGTAACCCGCCTCGAAGGCCACGGAAGCGAAAGGTCGGCCCGCCCAGGCGCGCTTCACCGCGAAGTCGAACCGCAGCACGCGCTGCAGCACCTTGGGCGGGTAGCCGAACGCGTCGAGGCACCGGCGTCGCAGCTGGCGCGAGCTCAGGCCGATCTCCCACGCCGCCGAGGCCACGTCGCCGGTGCGCAGCAACGACGCCGTCGCGGCGAGAGCCGGATCGACGACGACCCGTGAGGCGCAGAACTCCACCATCGAAGAGAACGACGTCAGGCGCGCCGAAGGCACCAGGTCCGACAGCGGCACCCGCAGGTCGCGCACAGCATGGGCGGGCACGCCGAAAACGGACGGGAACGCGCCCGGAGGCAGTCGCACTCCGTACAACGTGCCGGGAGCAACGGAGGCGAGCTGTGCGACAGCGTCCGGGCCGGCCACGAAGAGAGCGCCGGAGGCAGGTGTCCACATGAGGTCCGTGCAGCCGTCCGGCACGACGCGCTGCACGGTCGGCGACGACACCGTGCGCGTCCAGAGGCAGGCCAGTCCGGCGGGAGCGGGACGTTCGGCGTACACGGGTCCATCAAAGCAAATGGCGCCGCGTCCCGGAGGACGCGGCGCCAGCTGAGCGGGGTCCGGGGGTTGCACCCCTGGAAAACACAACGGAGCAAGTCGGTTCGCGCTTTCCGCGAACACAACTCGCTCCGAGTGGAGTGGACGATACTGGGATTGAACCAGTGACCCCTACCGTGTCAAGGTAGTGCTCTCCCGCTGAGCTAATCATCCGTGGTCGTGCGGATGTCATCTTAGCGGACGGGCCTCCCCGACACCGAATCCAGGGGTCAGGTTCCGAACTTCACCCAGTTCACGCTCACGTACGGCGCAGGCTGCCCGCTCGTGAAGGTGATGTAGACGTCGTGCGTGCCGGAGATGTTCGAGATGTTCGCGGGGATGGTTCTCCACGCGTCCCAGCCCCCGGTGTTGCCGACCGCGATCGAGCCGACCGGTGTGGCCGTGCGCGAGCCGAGGCGGACCTCGACCAGGCCGCTCACGCCGCCGGCGGCGCCCGAGGCGACTCGCGCGTAGAACTGCCGGGCCGGTCCGGTGCCGAAGTTGACGCCGGAGAACTTCAGGTAGCCGCCGTTCGCGATCTGGTGGACGCCGGAGCCGCCGTCACCGGGGGCGACTGAGCCGCCGGAGCGTTCGGAGGCGTTCTCCGCCTGCAGGTCGCTGTACGCGGAACCCCCACCGCCGGGGTTCGACGTCGTGGTCGTGGTCGTCGGGGGAGTGGTGGTCCCGCCACCAGACGAGTAGACGGCCACGTAGTCCACGACCATGGAGTGCCCGGACTGGGTGGCCGCGACAGGGGTCGGCTGGTTGTTGTTCAGCGCGTTCGGGAACGCGCCGCCCATCGCGAGGTTGAGCAGGATGAAGTGGCCTGCGTGCGACGTCATCGCGTTCCACACGTTGACGCCCACGCGGGCCTGCGTGACCTGGTGGAACGACTGGCCGTCGACGAACCAGGTGAACGTCTTCGCGGCGTCGTCCCACTCGAAGCGGTACGTGTGGAAGGCGCTCTGGCAGGACGAGCCGGGGCACGCCCGCGAGTTGCCGATGCCGGTGAACTCGCCGCAGGCGCCGCCGGGGGCGACGTCGCAGTGCAGGACGCCCCAGACCGAGTTGAGGCCGTTGACGTTCTCCATGATGTCGAACTCGCCGATGCCCGGCCAGTTCCAGTAGTTGCCGCGGTAGGGCGAACCCAGGGTCCAGAACGCGGGCCAGTAACCCAGGGCCGCTTCGCCCGTCACGTTCGGCATCTGGATGCGGCCCTCGATGGCGAGCTTGCCGCCCGCCGGGGGCTTGAAGTTGGAGCGCTGGGTCTCGATGCGCGCCGACGTCCAGTTGCCGGCACCGTCCTTCAGGGCGGTGATGCGCAGGTTGCCGTTGCCGTCGAGCTTGAGGTTGTTGGTGCTGTTCGTGTAGTTCTGGATCTCGCCCGTGCCCCAGTTGGCGGGGCCGCCCGGGTAGCCGTGGCCGGTGTCGATGATCCAGTTGGCGCTCGACGGCAGCGATCCGTTCGAACCGTTGAAGTCGTCACCCCACACCTGCGTCCATCCCGATGCAGGGGGTGGGATCGAAGCGTTGGCGGACATGGCGGCGATCGCCAGGGGTACCGCGGCAAGAAGAGCTGTCGAGGCCGCGAGGACGCGGCGGCGTTGCTTCATGCGCGAGTGACCTCCTCGTCACGGGTGCAGTCCATTTATGAGAGCGCTCTCACGGTGCAAGAACAAGCGACCAATCGGCGTAACGGGGAAATTACGCGGAGTCTCGTTTGGACTCACTTCGCGTCGGCGTAGCAGGTCACGGGCACCGCGTTCATCGGGAAGCGCACCGATGTCTCGCCGAAGAGCAACCGCGTCGCCTCGCGCCCGGCCTCGGCGATCGCCTCGACCACCGCGTCCGCGTCGGCGCGCGGGCAGTGCACGAGCACCTCGTCGTGCTGGAAGAACACGAGCTGCGCCTCGGCGGGCAGACGGCCTCGCAGCACGGCCAGCAACGCCGCCGTCCAGTCCGCCGCGCTGCCCTGCACGACGAAGTTGCGGGTGAACCGGCCCCAGTTGCGCGCCGCCTGCCGCGACGACCGCGACACGTCCCCCGAGTCGTCCGCGCCCCCGGTCAGCTCCTGCCAGGCCGCGGACGGCGTGGGCGAGGTGCGCCCGAGCCGCGTGCGCACCATCCGGCCCTGTTCACCGGCCTGCGCCGCCGCCTCCACGTACCCGACGGCGACGGGGAACCTCTTGCGCAGCACGGCGAGCAGCGGCCCGGCCTCACCCGACGTGCCGCCGTACATCGCCGACAGCATCGCGATCTTCGCGCGCGGCCGCTCGCCCCGGAACGAGTCCGCGGCCAGCGCGGCGTACAGGTCGTCGTCCCCGCACACGTCGATCAGGCGCGCATCCCCTGACAGGGCAGCGAGAATCCGCGGTTCGAGCTGCGACGCGTCCGCCGCCACGAGCACCCAGCCGTCGTCCGCGATCACGGCCTGCCGCATCAGCCGCGGGATCTGCAACGCCGCACCGCCCCGCGACGCCCACCGCCCCGAAACCACGCCTCCCACGACGTAATCCGGCCGGAACCGCCCCTCCGACACCCACGCGTCGAGCCACGTCCAGCCGTGCGCCACCCACAGCCGTGCGCGCTCCTTGTAGTCCAGAAGCGGTGCCACAGCAGGATGATCGACCTTCTTCAGCACCCACCGCCGCGCCGACGGCACCTCGACGCCCGCCCGCGCGAACGCCCGCACGATGCTCGCGGGCGCGTCCGGGTTGATCTCCTTGCCGCCGAACGCCTCCTGGATCCGATCGGCCAGGTCCTGCAACAACTTCGGCCGCTGGCCGGGGGCGGGACGGGGCCCGAGCACCTCCTCCAGCAACCGCGTGTGCACGTCCTCGCGCCACGGCAGCCCGTGGAACGTCATCTCGGCCGCCACCAACGCCGACGCCGACTCCGCCGCGATCAGCAGCCCCAGCGCCGGATTCCGTTGCTGCGCCCGGAAGACCAGCGACAGCGCGGCCAGCTCGTCCGTCCCGCCCGGCAGCATCACCGGTTCCGGCCCGAACAACGTCAGCGCGTCGTCCTTCTTCGGCGGTCCCACGTCGGCCGGGGCGGGCAGCCCCAGCACCCGCGCCAGCGCGCCCGCCAGCTCGCGCGGCTCGCGGTGCCGCCCCTCGGCGCCGAGCAGCAACGCCTCCGTCAGGTGCAGGTCCCAGCACCGTTCGACGCGCACGCCGGCACGCAGCAGCACGGGGTAGACCTCGGACGTGTCCGCCCACACCCACCGCGGCCGGTGGGCGCGCTCCAGCGACGCGACGGCCGCGGCGGCGGACGAAGCCGCCATCGCGGGACCCGCCGGGCTCCCGTCGTCGTGCAGCTTCTGCCACCGCCCCGCACCGTCCGCGTCCAGAACCAGGGCGACCAGCACACCCCAGATTGTGCAGAGGAGGTCCGACAGTTTCAGTGCGGGCTGAACAGAAAACGTTTGCAGTCAGTGGCTATCCGGTGGAGGTTCTCCAAGCCAGTCAGCAAAGGTGTGAAGGAAAAACGGCAAAAGACCACGATGGTGTGGTCTTGCTACCCCTGACCTGAGCCGCGACCGACTATGAACTGGTGGACCGAGCACTCAGCGTCGCCGCTTTGCTGGATCCCACCCGTCAGGTGGTCCCCTTTCACGGCAGAGAATCCGAGCTCCGCTCGCTCGCGCTCTGGCGCGACAGCCCCGTGCCCCAGGCGTCGCTGCTGCTGCACGGCCCGGCCGGTGCGGGCAAGACCAGGCTGCTCCAGCACTTCCGGGACGAGCACTGGGCCGACGAGGAGCACGGCAGGCTGCTGGTCGTCGACGACGCCGACCGCCTCCCGTGGCAGGACGTCTTCCGGCAGCTGCAGGACACGCTGCGCCACGGCCCGGCGCGCACGCGGGTCCTGCTGGCCGCGCGGACCACGGGGTGGTGGTGGTCCTCCACCCGCCAGCGCATCGCGGACTTCGACCACGAGGTCACCGCCGTCGAGCTGGCGCCGACGCTCGACGGCCGGGAGGAGTCGTTCACGCTCGCCTGCCAGCACTTCGCGAAGCACCTCGACGTCACCGCCCCGGACGAGCCGCCGCCCAACATCGCCCAGGAGACGGTCCTCGACCTGCACGTGGCCGCGCTGACGGTCGTGCACGGCGACCCCTGCGACGTGAACCGCACCCAACTGCTCCGGCAGCTCCTCCAGCGCGACGACGGCCCCGCGACCGGCCGCCTCGCCGAGGACCACCTCGCGGTCGCCACCCCCGCCACGCCGGACCCGGACCTGCTCGCCCGAGCCGCCCAGCGGTGGCCGGCCCTCCGGCCCAGGCTCGACGAGTTGATCACCGGCGACCCCGGCGTCGTGCACGTCATGGCCCCCGACAGCCTCCGCATCGCCGCCGAGATCGGGTCGTGCGCGACCGTGGAGGCCATCGCGCGCAAGATCTTCCGCGACGAGCGGTTCGCCACCGACGCCCTCCCGTCGATCCTCACCCGGCGCCTGGCCGAGCGCGCCGAGGACGTCCTCGACCGCGCCGAGATGTACGGGATGCTCAGCGCCCGCACGATGGTGTGCGGCCTGCGCCAGGAGTCCGTCGAGGCGTCGCAGGCCGAGGTCGCCTGCTACCGCGAGCTCGTCGCGCGGGACCGCGAGAACCGGCCGCTGCTCGCGGACGCGCTGGGGGACCTGGGACTCAGGCTGATCAACGCGCACCGCAACGACGAGGTGCTCGCCGTCTCGGAGGAGGCGATCGACCTCTGGCGCGAGATCGCGGAGGACGACCCGGAGACCGTCCCGCAGCTCGCGTCCGCCCTGGAGCAGATCAGCTACCGCTACCAGGCGCTCGGCCGCGACGAGGACGCGATGACCGCGATCAGCCGCGCCACCCTGCTCTTCCAGGAGCTCGCCAAGAACCACCCGGCGCTCTTCCGCGCCGACTTCGCGCGGGTCGCCGCCGCGATGGCCCGCCGCTTCCACGTCGAGGGCAACAGGCAGCACGCCGCCGACTCGATGCAGCTCGCCATCGCGAACTGGCGGGTGCTCGCCCAGGAGGACCCGCGCTTCGAACCCGAGCTCGCCCGCAACCTCGTCGCGGCCGGCACCATGCTCACCGACCTGGGCAGGGCCGAGGCCGCGAGCGAGACGCTGAAGGAGGCCGTCGACCTGTTCCGCCGCCTCGCCGTCGCCAACCCCGGCACGTTCGGCAAGGAGCTCGCCGAAGCGCTGACGCACCGCAGCAAGGCGTTGCTGGAGCTGGCCGACGACGTCGACGCCGCGCTCACCGCCCGCGAGGCCGTGATGCTGTGGCGGGAGACGGGAGACCTCAAGGGGCTGGCCGCGGCACTGCTCAACGTCGCCCAGGTCGTCGGTGACGTCGGCGCGGCCGAGGAGGCCGTGCGGGTGTACCGGGACCTGGTCGCGCAGGACCTCGTCTGGAACCAGGCCGGACTGGTGATCGCCCTCGCGACCCTAGTCCGCCAGCAGCTCCTGCACGGCCAGGACGGCGAAGCGCTGACCACCGCCGACGAATGCCTCGACCTCTGCCGCCGCCTGCCGTCGCAACTGGTC
Organism: Lentzea sp. HUAS12; assembly: GCF_024125735.1. Lineage (NCBI taxonomy): Bacteria > Bacillati > Actinomycetota > Actinomycetes > Pseudonocardiales > Pseudonocardiaceae > Lentzea > Lentzea sp. HUAS12. The sequence goes on along the minus strand of NZ_CP099738.1, from coordinate 5,527,913 downwards.
GAGTTCTTCGGCGCGAACCTGGCCCCACCGCTGCAGAACACGGCCCGCGCACTGTCCGATTCGGACCACCACGTCCGCGCGCTGGGCATGTCCGAGTTCACCGTCGGGGTCTGCGAGGCGATCAGGTCGAGAACCGCGCCCACCGTCTACCTCGACGCGCTGCAACGGCATGTGTGCCGGCTTCGGGCGGCGGAACGCAAGGAGGAGGCGCGCGACACGGCGCACACGGCCGTCGTGCTGTGGCACCTGGCCGGCGTCGAGCTCGACCGGCACGTGGACTACGCCGACGCCCTGACGATCTACGGAAAGCTCTGCGCGGAAACGCGGTTCGAGACCGGGAAAGCACTCCGGCTCACCCACCGCGCGGTCGACATCCTGCGCGAGGTGGGTGAGCCGGTGAAACTGCAGTTCGCCCTGGCGACGGCCGAGGAGCTCAGCTCTTGGTGAGCAGCGACCGCGCGAAGAACGCGACGTTGGCCGGGCGCTCCGCGAGACGGCGCATGAAGTAGCCGTACCACTCGTCGCCGTACGGCAGGTACACGCGCATGCGGTTGCCCTCACCGGCGATGCGCTTCTGCTCCTCGGGCCGGATGCCGTACAGCATCTGGAACTCGTAGCTGTCCTTGGAACGCGAGGACGCCAGGTCGGTGGCGATCGCGATCAGACGCGGGTCGTGCGAGGCCACCATCGGGTAGCCCTGACCCTCCATGAGGATCTTCAGGCAGCGCACGTACGACAGGTCGACGTCGTGCTTGTCCTGGTAGGCAACGGTTGCGGGCTCCTGGTAGGCGCCCTTGCACAGCCGCACGCGCGAACCGGAGTGCGCGAGGTCGCGGCAGTCCTGCTCGGTCCGGCGGAGGTAGGCCTGCAGCACCGCGCCGACCCACGGGAAGTCCACGCGCAGCTCCCGCAGGATGCCCAGCGTGGAGTCCGTGGTGGTGTGGTCCTCCATGTCGAGCGTCACGGTCGTGCCGACGACAGCGGCGGCGGCACAGATGCGCCGGGCGTTCTCCAGCGCGATCTTCTCGCCGTCCACGGCCAGCGACTGACCGACGGCCGACAGCTTCACCGACACCTCGGCGCCCTCGGTGAGCCCGTGCGCCTCCAGTCGCGACAGCAGCGTCAGGTACGCCTCGACGGTGTCGTTCGCCTGCGACTCCTCGAGGGTGTCCTCACCGAGGTGGTCGAGGGTGACCAGACGGCCGTCACCGAGCACCTCGGCGGTCGCCCGGATCGCGGACGAGACGTCGTCACCGGCGATGAACCGGTCGACGACCGGCCGGGTCAGCGGCGTCGACTCGACGAGCTTGCGGGCACCCGCGCTGCGGGACGCCAGAAGGAGGCTGGAGCGCAACATAGGTTCACGTCCTCAGGGTGTGAAAGGTGAGGGGAACGTCGAAGTGCTTGTGGCACAACGACGTTCCCCTCACTCGGGAGGGCCGGATCTAGCCCTGGTGCGGGTGGAGGTGGGAGGTGGGCGCCGCGAAGGTCTCCTTGATGGAGCGCGGGCTGACCCAGCGGAGCAGGTTGTGGACCGACCCCGCCTTGTCGTTCGTGCCGGACGCGCGGCCGCCGCCGAACGGCTGCTGACCCACGACGGCACCGGTGGGCTTGTCGTTGACGTAGAAGTTGCCGGCGGCGAACCGCAGCTCCTCCTGCGCGTGCGCCACGGCGGCGCGGTCACGGGCGATGATCGAGCCGGTCAGGCCGTACGGCGCCGCGTTCTCCATCTGCTTGAGCACGGTCAGGTAGTCCGCGTCCTCGAACACGTGGATCGCGAGCACCGGACCGAAGAACTCGGTGGTGAACACGGAGTTCGTCGGGTCGGTGCCGAGCAGCACGGTCGGCCGCACGAAGAAGCCGTCCGAGTCGTCCGCGGTGCCACCGGCGGCGATCTCCAGCGACGAGTCGGCGCGCGCGGCCTGCAGCACGCCCGACAGCTTGTCGAACGAACGGCGGTCGATCACCGCGCCACCGAAGTTCGAGAAGTCGGTGACGTCACCGTAGGTCAGGGCGTTGACCTCGTCGAGGAACCGGTCCTTGATCTTGTTCCACACCGAGCGCGGCACGTAGGCGCGCGAGGCGGCGGAGCACTTCTGGCCCTGGTACTCGAAGGCGCCGCGGATCAGGGCGACGCGCAGCACGTCCGGGTCGGCCGACGGGTGGGCGAGGATGAAGTCCTTGCCGCCGGTCTCGCCGACGATGCGCGGGTACGAGCGGTAGTTCGCGATGTTCGACCCGACCTGCGCCCACAGCTTCTGGAACGTCGGCGTGGAACCGGTGAAGTGGATGCCCGCGAGGTCGGGGGAGTTGAGCGCGACCTCGGACACGGCGAGACCGTCACCGGGCAGCAGGTTGATGACGCCGGGCGGCATGCCCGCCTCTTCCAGCAGCCGCATGGTGAGGTGCGCGGCGAACGACTGGGTGGGCGACGGCTTCCACAGCACCACGTTGCCCATCAGCGCGGGCGCGGTCGGCAGGTTGCCGGCGATGGCGGTGAAGTTGAACGGCGTGATCGCGTAGACGAAACCCTCGAGCGGACGGTGGTCCGTGCGGTTCCACACGCCGGGGGAGGAGATCGGCTGCTCGGCCATCAGGTTGCGGGCGAACTGCACGTTGAAGCGCCAGAAGTCGATGAGCTCGCACGCCGAGTCGATCTCCGCCTGGATCGCGGTCTTCGACTGGCCGAGCATCGTGGCCGCGTTCAGGGTGGAGCGCCACGGGCCGGCGAGCAGGTCGGCGGCGCGCAGGATGATCGCCGCGCGGTCGTCGAACGACAGCGCGCGCCACGCCGGGGCGGCCTCGCGGGCCGCAGCCAGGGCGTCGACGGTGTCCTGCTGGGTCGCGCCGGCGAGCGTGCCGAGGACCGAGCGGTGGTTGTGCGGCTGGACGACGTCGAAACGCTCACCGCCACCCATGCGCTGCTCGCCACCGATGGTCAGCGTGAGGTCGAGCGGCTCCTTCTGCAGCTCGACCAGCTTGGCCTGCAGCTCAGCGCGCTCCGGGGTGCCGGGGGCGTACTGCAGGACCGGCTCGTTGACCGGGGCGGGAACCTGGGTGACCGCGTCCACTCGCAACTCCTTCTGGGCTTGTTCGGTACGCACACCGTAAGTCCGCGCGACCTGGCCTCGGTTGTCCGAACCGCCAAGATTCACCAGGTCAGATGTACGATCGAACAGTGTCGAGCCTCCGCCACGTCCTCATCGCACTCGGCGATCCGCTCGTCGAACTGCAGGTCGCCCCGCAGGGCCTGGAGGTGGACGTGCGCGAGGTGGTGATCGTGGACCCGGACGACCCGCCGGACGTGTCGGCCGGTGATCTCGCCCTGGTGATCGGTGCCCGCGGCCGGGCCGCGTTGCCGCTGGTCAGAGCTGCGGGACGGGCGAAAGCGGCGGCCGTCGCGGTCAAGGAGAGTTCCCAGGCGCTCGAACAGGCGGCAACGGACGCGGGCGTGGCGCTGCTGGAGGTCAGGCCCGAGGTCCGCTGGGGGCACCTGGAGTCGCTCGCCAAGGGCGTTCTCACCACGACCACCGACGACGGCGAGGTCCTCGGCGACCTGTTCGCGCTGGCGCAAACGATTGCCACCCTGACCGGCGGCATCGTCAGCATCGAGGACACCGCGAGCCGCGTGCTGGCCTACTCCCGCTCGTCCGACGAGGTCGACGAGCTGCGCCGCCTCTCGATCCTCGGCCGCCAGGGTCCCGAGCCGTACCTGAAGATGCTGCGCGAGTGGGGCGTCTACAACCTGCTCCGCTCGGGCGAGGAGGTCGTCCGCATCGACGAACGCCCCGAGCTCGGCATCCGCAGGCGCATCGCTGTCGGCATCCACGCGGGGCAGCAGCCGCTCGGAACGATCTGGGTGCAGGAGGGCGACCAGCCGCTGACCGAGCAGGCCGAACGAGCCTTGCTCGGCGCCGCCCGCGTCACCGCCCCGCACCTCATCCAGCAGCGCAACCAGCCCACGTCGAGGTTCCGCGAGAACCTGCTGGCCGCGTTGCTCACCGGCCGCATGGACGCCGCCACGGTCGCCGGCCAGATCGGCGCCGATCCCGGGAAACCCGCCGCCGTCGTGGTGTTCGCGGTCCGCGGCGCCGAGGGCGACCGCAGCGAGCACGAACTCCGCCGCGCCGAGATGACCGGCCTGATCTCCGTGCACGCGGCCGCGTACCGGCGCAGCGCGCTCGTCAGCGAGTCCGGCGGCCGCACCTACGTCCTGCTCCCGGACCTCGCCCCGAACGCGCAGCTGCTGAACCTGACGCGGGAGATCGTCACCACCGCACGCCGCCACCTGCACACGGCGGTGCAGGCCGCGGTCGGCTCGACGGTGTCCACACTGGACGACGCGCGGATCTCCCGCCAGGAGGCCGAACGCGTGCTGGACGCGATGGCGCGCGACCTCGACGCCGAGGTCGCGACGCTCGCCGACGTCCGCTCGCAGGTGCTCGTCAGCGAGATCCTGGCCCTGCTCCAGGACAACCCGAGGATCCGCGATCCCAGGATCGACGCGCTCGACCCGGAACTCGCCAAGTCACTACTGGCGTACCTCGACGCGTTGGGCGACGTGCGCGCGGCGGCAGACCGGCTGCACGTGCACCCCAACACGTTGAGGTACCGCCTCAAGCGGATCGACCTCGACCTGGACGACCCGCTCGTGCGGTTGATCGCCCAGCTTCAGCTCAGGATGCGGTAGAGCAGCGCGCGTTCCGCGATCGTCCACGTCGTGGTCGTGAGCAGGTACACCCCGGCGGCCAGCGGCAGGTAGGCCGCCACCAGGATCGTCCCGAACGGCAGCACCTTGACCAGCCCGGTCATGAACCCGGGCTGCGGCGCGGCGGTCATCCGCGACTGCTGCCACTTCACGGTCAGATAGGCGACCACGGCCAGCAGCCCGAACAGCACGAAGAACACCCACGCGAAGCCGGTCGTGAAGTGCGAGCCGAGCGAAACACCGAACAAGGTGCCTTCCAGCAACGGGTTCGGTGTCGTGACCACCTGGTAGATGACCATGAAGAACGGGATGGTGGCGAGCATCGGCAACATGCCCGCGAACATCGACACGCCGTTGCTCTTGTAGACCTTCTGCGACTCCTCCGAGAACCGCATCAGGTCCTTGCCGTACTTCTTCTGCAGCTTCTGGATCTCCGGTGCCAGCCTGGCCTTGGCCTTCTCGCCACGCACGGCCGCGCGGTAGAAGGGGTGCAGCGCGAGCCGCACGACGATCGTGAACAGAACGATGGCGAGCGCGGGCGTGCCGAAGCTCGCCAGGGCAGCGCCCAGGTCAGCGAACAAGGGGGTTTTCTCCGTCTTGAGTTGGGACTTGCGGACGTGTCAGAACGTCCGGCATCCCGGTGCTCGGGGACGGGGTTTCCCTGCCGCGTCGGGGTTTCGCAGACGCAGCTGTGCCGTGCGCTGGGCTCGTTCCCGGATCGAGAGCGACCGCGCCGGCGCCACCGAGAGCGGCACCAGCGCGACGACCACGATCAGCGCGAGGGCGAGCGCGGTCACGGCCGCGACGACCTCGGTCGGCGACGAGAACAGCGTGAAGGCGTAGAGGGCGGGCAGGAAGACGGCGAGCACGAGCATCGCCCGCTGCTTGGTCTCCGGCCGCCACATGCCTTGCAGACTACCTGTGTTCGACGGGAATCGGGGCGGTCTGCAGGACAACGCCCGCTTCGTCGAGGAGCCTGACGTCCTTCGGCCTGCCCAGGCTCGGCCACCAGGCCAGAACCCGGCCGTTGCCGATGGTCGCGGTCACCTCCAGCCCGTCCTCGGTGCTGATGACCACCTTGCCGACCGCGCGGCTCACCCGTCCGTTCAGGACGGTCATGGCGTTGCGACCACCCACGTCGTGCATGCCCACGACCGGGGAGAAGTCGGCGAACAGCCTGTCGCCGAGCGGTTCCTGGTTCTGGAGGTTCCCCCTTCCGCTCCCGCCGACGCCCGCCGGTGTCCGCAGACACAACATCTCGGACTCCGGACCGATGTACTGGACCATCGTCATGTCTCCGCGCTGGTCGACGACGGCCACGTCCCGGGGAGCAGGCCAGTCCGGCCCGTTCACCCCCCGTTCGGCGTCGTGCCGGTCGAGCGTCTTCCCGCAGTCCGCCAGCACGGGTGCCAGATCGCCGGGGGCCCGCGGTTCGGCGGTCCACGACGCGGAGGCGTCCTGGTTCGTCGGTGTCCACAGCACCAGCGTCACGGCCACGGCGGCCACGAGAGCCGTCGCGGGCACCGTGAAGCGCCACCACCGGCGCGACGGCTTCGCGTCGATCTCGTTCAGCAGTGCGTGCTTGCGGGTCTGCAACCGCATCGGGTCGAGCTGCGGGATGTCGGGCGTGATGTTCACAGTGCCTCCTCCACCAGGGCGCCACGCACGGTGCGTTGCGCGCGAGCGAGTCGGGACTTCACCGTGCCGACCGGGATGCCGAGCACCTGGGCGATCTGGGCCTGGGACAGGTCCGACCACGCGGACATCTCCAGCACCTCCCGGTCCCCGGCGGGCAGGTTCTCCAGCTCCGCGATCACCGCCCGTGTGCGAGCCTCCGCGTCCACGCGCCGTGCGACGTCATCGGCGTGGTCGTCGTCCGATCCGTGTGGCGGAACCTTGCCCAGCGCTGCCTTGTACCGCGTGCGGGCGCGTTGGTGATTGCGGGTGGCGCCCAGGGCGACGGTGTACAGCCACGGCAGCAGGGACCCCTCGACCGTCACGGACGTGCGTTTGCGCCAGGTCTCCATGAACACCACGGACACCAGGTCCTCGGCGACCGCCCAGGTGCCGGTGCGGCGCAGGCAGTACGCGAACACGGCTTGGGCGTGGCGTTCGAACAGCAGCCCGAACGCGTCGCCGTCACCGGCCCGGACCTGCCCCCAGAGTTCTTCGTCGGTCACGGACCCTCCTCTCTGCTCCACTCATGTCCGCAGAGAGGCGTCCGGTTCACGACTCGACCAGACCCGGCCGTTCGGGGTGGTCGTAGCGCACGAAGAGGTCGGCCACCGGGTCGTAGTCGTCGAACGCCGGCAGCGTCCACTCCTCGTCCGTCTTGCGCTTCAAGGCACCGGGGGAGAGCCAGAGGTGCACGGTCAGTTCGGCGGGCAGCCAGCGGTCGAGCATCAGGGTGCCGTCGACGAGCACGACGCCGTTCTCCGGCAGGTCGACGTACTCGGCGCGGCTCGCGCGGTCGGTGGCGGCGTTCCACAGCGACGGCAGCACCCTGCCGTCCAGCGCCGGGTCGAGCACCTCCCGTTGCAGGCCCTTGTAGTCGAACCAGTCGTGCCGGTACGAGTACGAGTCCGTGCGGCCGTGTTCGAGCCGCACCGACGCCGGGCGCAGGAAGTCGTCGAGGGACACCCGCTGCACCGCGCGGCCCAAGGCGCGCAACGGTTCCACGACGGCGTCCGCGAGCCTCCCGGGTTCGGCGGCGGGTGCGCCGTCGACGAGGACGCGCACCCGTCCGTCGAGCTCCGACACCTGGTCGACGATCTCGGCGACGAGCGTGTCGAAGGTCAGCGGCCGAACCTTCACGGCTGCCAGTCCGCCCAGGCGGTGCCCCACCAGACGTCCCCGGAGGCCAGCATCTTCTCGATCTTCGACGCCTCGGCCCTGATCGACTCGGCCTCGGCCGCCGAGTACTTGCCGGACGCCACCTGCTCCTCGAACTCGTCGAGGTCGCGCTGCGCCCACGTGCCGTCCGGGGCGACGGTGTAGTCCAGGGCGTGGTCGAGCGTCTCGAACCCGTCCTCGACGCGGCGGTACGGCGCCTGCAGGTTCAGGTAGTAGTTGCCGAAGACCCGGTTCTCGCCCTTCCAGAACAGGTCGACGGAGTAGGCGTCCTGCGGGCGGTGCAGCATGAGCTTGCCGTGGCCGCGCCAGAAGCCTCGGTCCGGTTTGTCCCACGGGTGCGGGTGGTGGTGGTCGGGGTAGGTGAGCCGCGTGCCGGGCTCCACGAACACCGCGAGCAGCCCCGGCTCGTCGACGACCACCCTGGTCGGCATCTCCGACCAGACCTTGCCGTGCAGCACCTCGCGCCGCACCACGACCTCACCCGGCGCGAACAACCTCATGCGCCGAACTTACGTGATCACGCTCGGCGGCGTCCTCGGCCATCATCTTCCGCTTGAGCGGCGGCACGGCGTTGGTCACGCGCAGGAACGTCCGCGAGAACGCCGCCACGACCCGTCCGATCACGGGCTTGTGGACGAGGCCGCGGCCGTCCATCATCTCGCGCGACGCCTCCACGGCCTGGAAGCCGTACTCGACCATCTCCCGCTCGTACTCGCCGACGGCCTGCACGACGTCCTTGCCCCCGGCGGCCTCGGTGAGCTTGCGGGACAACAGTTCCGCGTCCCGCAGCGCCGTGTTCGCGCCGATGCCGCGGCCGGGCGTCATGAGGTGCACCGAGTCGCCGATCAGCGTGACGTTGCTCGGCTGCCAGGGCTCCAGCCGTTCGGACGTGCGGACCTTGATCTGGAACACGGTCTCCGGAGTGGCCAGCGCGAACAGCTTCCGCAGGTCCGGGTGGAAGCGCGGGGTCAGGTTCAGCACGACCTGCTTGAGCTCGGCCTGGCTCATGCCCTTCATGTCCGGGAACTTGTCGTGCGAGGCCGCGTAGCCCCACATGATGTAGTCGTCCTCGACGCCGGTGCCGTCGAAGCGCATGACGTGCAGGATCACGAACTCGCCGTGCGGCCCGAACAGCAGCGTGATGCCGCCGTCGGCCAGCGGGGGCAGCAGTTTCGCGTTCTCCTCGGTCAGCGGCAGCTTGCCCGCGACCGACGTGATGCCGGTGTCGACCACCTTGGCGTGCGGCAGGTGCTGCCGGCGCACCTTCGACTGCGCGCCGTCCGCCCCCACCAGCACGTCGCCGGTCTCGGACGTGCCGTCGTCGAAGAACGCCGTGACCGTGCCGTCGTCGTTCTGGGTGAAGTGCGTGAACGTCTTGCCGAAGCGCACGACGTCTTCCAGGCCGCCGAGCAACGCCGTGCGCATCGCGATCCGGCTGACCGACTTCTCGCTGCGGCTGTCGTCGCGGTCCGTGTCGATCTCGCCGACCAGCAGTTCCTTGTACTTCTCGGTCCGCATGACGATGTGCCGCGGTGGCCGGGCGGTGGTGCGGACGAACTCGGCGAACACCTCCGGCGGCAGGCAGCTGTGCAGCGCCTTGCTGCCGTCCGGGCTGATCCCGACGCGATAGCCGATCAGCATGCTGCGCGGTGTCCGGTCGCGTTCGAAGACGGCGACGTCCACGCCACCCTTCTTCAGGCCGTGCGCCAGGCACAGACCGCCGGTCCCCGCACCGATGACGAGTACACGCATGACAACCTCCCCCTCACTAAATCTCTTAGTTGGGAAGATATTCAGTTATTGAGAGTCTTGTCAATCGTCCTGACCGAGTCTCCGGAGGCGCGCGGTGGCGAGCGCGAGCCTGACGTCGTCCGGTGCGAGCAGCTTGACCAGCTGTTCCAGGGCCTCGACGTCGTGTTCGCCGGAGTCGGTCTGGGTGAACGCCCAGAGCGCGTTGCCGTCGCCGCGCTGCAGGACCGCCTTGCGCACGCTGGTCGCCAGGTCGTCCCGCTCGGCCAGCACCACGGGCGCCTCGGAGCGCCGCAGCAGCGAGCCGCGGTACCGGCTCGCGGCCAGTGGCACGTCGGCGGCCTTCAACGCGGTCCGGACGGCGAGGAAGTCGGCCTCGACGTCCGCGGTGAGCCGGTACGGCCTGGTCGCGAGCACGTCCGGCCCCAACTGGGCGCGCAGCCGGTGCAGCTCCGCGCGCACGGTCGTCGGGTTGCCGCGTTCGCCGTAGAGCCGCAGCGCGAGCTGGTCGGCGGTCAGCCTGCCGTGCAACGCGAGCGCGCACAGGATCTCCGCGTGCCGCGACGAGATCGGCACCTCGCGGCCGTCCAGCACCACCTTGGGCTCGGGCAGCAGGAACGACAGCGACAGCACGCTGCGCCGCACGTGCCGCTGCCGGGGGATGCGCAGCAGGTAGCCGTCGGACAGCGGTTCGAGCACCGCCTCGCGGCCGTCGGGCAGTTCGACCCGGTCCGCGGACACGTCGACGCGCGAGGGCAGCAGCCCGTGCGGCTCGACGGCGACGACCCGGCCCGTCTGGCTGAGCAGTGCGCCCGGCTCCCCGCGCAACGCGATCAGGTGCCGCATGTTGCGCGACCGCAGCTCCTCGTCCTGCGAGTGCATGCGCGCGAGCATCTCCAGCTCCGCGAGGCGTGCCGAGGCCGACACCAGCGCCACCATCGAGGGGTGGACGGTCTCGATCGGGCCACTGAGGTCGACGACCCCGATCGTGGTCCCCGAATCGGGGTCGCGGATCGGGCTCGCCGCGCAGGTCCAGTGGTGGTAGGTCCGCACGAGGTGCTCGGCCGAGTGGACCGTGACGGGCGAGTTCAACGCCAGCGCGGTGCCCATGCCGTTCGTGCCCGCCGCACCCTCCGACCAGAGCGTTCCCTCCGCCAGGCCGACGTTCTCCGCGTAGCTGCGGGTGCACTTGGAACCCTCGCACCACAGGATGTGGCCCTGGGCGTCCGCGACGACCATGATGTGCCCGGCCTCCTCCGCGAAGCCCAGCAGCGTCTCGCGCAGCAACGGCAGCATCGGGTGCAGCGGGTGCCTCTCGCGCAGGTCGGAGAGCTCGTCGGCGGCGAAGACGGTCGGCGCGGTGTGCAGGTCCGGATCGACGTTGGCGGCGAGTGACCGCTGCCACGACGCGGAAATCACTGAGCGTGGCAAATCAACCGTGTGAGTACCACTCAACACGGCATCTCTGACTCTGCTCAGCAACAGTCTGTGTTGCCCGGGTTCGTGGGCCACCGATCCATCCACGGCTTGCAACGAGCATGCAACGTTCTGCTGCCTACTTTCTCATTTTCCCCACCCCGCTTGCGCGGTGGGCCGTCTCTGGCAGGGAGTCGAGGATGACGCAGTACGCGGCGCCGGGGCAGCCCGGCAGCGTGGTCGCGTACCGGGCGAGGTACGACCACTTCATCGGCGGCGACCACGTGTCGCCCGTGAGCGGCGAGTACGTGGAGAACGTCACCCCGGTGACCGGGGAGGTGTTCACCGAGGTCGCCCGCGGCACCGACGCCGACCGCGCCCGTGCGTTGCACGCGGCCAGCGGCGCCGCACGCGCGTGGGGCGACACCACGGCCCGAGAGCGCGCCACCGTGCTGTGCGAGATCGCCGACCGCATCGAGGAGCACGCGACCGAGCTCGCCGTCGCCGAGACGTGGGACAACGGCAAGCCGGTCCGCGAGGCCCTGGTCGCCGACGTGCCGATGGTGATCGAGCTGTTCCGCCAGTTCGCCGCCGTCGTCCGCGCCGAGAGCGGCGAGGTCGAGCAGCTCGGCCGCAACACCTGCGACTACCGCTCGTACCAGCCGCTCGGCGTGGTGCACGAGCGCCTCTCGTGGACGTTCCCGCTGCTCAACGCGTGCCGCGTGCTCGCCCCGGCGCTGGCCGCCGGCAACGCCGTGGTGCTGGAGCCCGCGCTGCAGACGCCGGCCTCGATCCACGTGCTGATGAACGTGGTCGCCGACCTGCTGCCGCCCGGCGTCGTCAACGTCGTCACCGGCTCCGACGACCACCCGGTCGCCATCGGCCGTTGCCCGAACATCTTCTTCGCCGACGTCACGGCGCAGCGCGACAACTTCCTGGACAAGGCGCTGGAGGGCTTCGCGATGTTCGCGGCCAACCAGGGCGAGATCGCGACGGCCCCGTCGCGCGCGTTGATCCAGACCGCCGCCTACGAGGAGCTGCTGCACCTCGCGACCGTGCGCACGCAGGCGTTGCGCGTGGGAGACCCGCTCGACACCGACACCATGGTCGGCGCGGTCGTGAGCCTCGCACAGCGCGATCGCGTTCTCGCGTACGTGGAGCGCGGCAAGGCCGAGGGCGCGCGCCTGGTGACCGGTGGCGAGGCCTCGGGCCACTACGTCCAGCCGGTGATCTTCGAGGGCGACCACCGCTCGGCCGTCTTCGCCGACGACGTCCTCGGCCCGGTCGTGTCGGTGACGAGGTTCGACGACCGCGACGACGCCCTGAAGATCGCCAACGAGGCCACCGCCCAGCTCGGCGCCGGCATCTGGTCCCGCGACCTCGCGCTGGCGCACAACGTCGGCCACGAGCTGCGCGCCGAACGCGTGTGGGTCAACAACTACTACGCGTACCCGGCGAGCACGGCCGTGCTCGCCGACTACCGCCGCGTGAAGCACCTCGTGGTCAGCTACTCCGACCGCGGGCAGGGGTACTTCTAGTCCTTCCAGGGCACCTGCTTGCCGGGGTGGAAGTTGATGCCCTGGACCCTCCACCGCGGTGCCTGCGCGCCGAGCCGTCGCGCGAACCCCGTCCAGTCGTGGACCTCCGCCGGTGCCCAGCCGAGCTCCGCTGCCACCGCGAGGCGCGGGAACGCCAGGTGCTCGACGTCGGCGGAGGTCTTGACGGTCTCCGTCCACAGTGGAGCCTCGACGCCGAGGACGTCCTCCTCGGTGACACCCTCCAGGTAGGCGCCGGGGTTCCAGTCGTAGGAGTCCCGGACGTCGACCAGGCCCGCCCACTTCAGGCCCAGTTCGGTGTCCTCGTCGTACTTCATGTCGAGGTAGACGCGGTTCCCGGGCGACATGATGACCTTGTGGCCGCGCTTCACCGCGGCGGCCACGTTGTCGTCGGTCGTCGTGGTGCCCCAGAACTGCGGGATCGCCTCGGGGTTCTCGCTGGTCTTGACGAACTCGTGCCAGCCGATGACCGTCTTGCCGTACTTCTCCACGAGCGGCAGCACGCGGCTCATGAACGTCGCGTAGTCCTCGTCGGAGGTCGTCAGCGCCTCGTCACCGCCGATGTGGAGGTACGGGCCGGGGGTGATCGCGGCGATCTCGCGGATCACGTCCTCGACGAACCGGTACGTGACGTCGTCGTTGATGGCCAACGAGCTGAAGCCGACGTCGATGCCGGTGTAGAGCGGGCGCTTCTCGCCGTCCCCGTTGAGCTCGGCGTAGCTCGCCTGCGCGGCGTTGGTGTGGCCCGGCATGTCGAACTCCGGGATGACCGTGATGCCCCTGGCCTGGGCGTAGGTGACCAGGTCGCGGTACTCGTCCTGGGTGTAGAAGAACTTGCCCGTGCGGCCGCCCACCTCGGTGCTGCCGCCGATGGTCGTGAGCTCAGGCCAGCTCTGGATCTCCAGGCGCCAGCCCTGGTCGTCGGTGAGGTGGAGGTGAAAATAGTTGATCTTGAACGCGGCGACCTGGTCGAGGTAGCGCTTGACCTGGTCCGGGGTGAAGAAGTGCCGCGTGACGTCGAGCATCGCGCCGCGGTGGTGGTACCGGGGGTGGTCGAGGACGCTCACCCCCGGGATCTGCCACTCGACCTGCTGCTCGGTTTCGGCCTCGATCTCGGCCGGGAGTAATTGGCGGAGCGTCTGGACGCCGTTGAAGTGGCCCGCCGCGAAGTTCGCCCGGATGACGATCCGGGTTTCGGTGACGTCCAGCAGGTAGCCCTCCTGGCCGGTTTCCGCGGGTGCGCCGTCGGTCAGGACGATGCCCTCGTCCGCCGTGGTGTGCTCGATCGGCAGGGCGAAACCCGTGGAGGGGCGCAGGATCGAGGCCAGCAGTTCGGCTGCGGCTGTTGCGTCCTCGGAGGTCGCGTGGATCTTGGTGTTCGGCGTCAGGGTGAAGGTGACGTCGGGCTCGGGCTCCACCCGGACCGGGTGGGGGAGCAACTCCTGCAGACGGCCAGCTGTCTCGGTCACCAGCACTCCTGATCCGGCGATCGCCGCCACCGCTGCTGGTGGCGGCCTTCGATCACCGTTTCAGGAGGCCGGTTTCGGTGTCAAGGTTCAGACCAATTTCGGTGCGCGCCGGTGGTCGGGCGTGGCCGCGCTGCCTCAGAGGTGCTCCTTGCTCAGCTTGCGCCACAGGGCGGGCAGCGCCGCCTCCGTCCTGTGCGCCAGCTCCACCTCCTTGCCGTACAACAGGCCGAACGTGAACCCGTTCTCATCGCCCCGGCCCAGTGCCAGCAGGACCGGGCGGGCCACCACCGAGTCCTGGTGGTCGCCCAGCAGCGTCTGCACGTCCTTGGCGCGCTTGCGCAACGCCTTGGCGTGCTTGCCCAGTGCGGGTTCCGCCACCTCTGCCGAGTAGCGCAGGCGCTTGGCCGCCTTGCGGGCCTCGTGCAGCGGTTCGTCGCCGTCGTTCTCGCCCAGCGCCGCTTCGATGCGGACGTCCAGGCGGTGGCGCGCCTTCTCCACCAGACGCGGGAGCACGTCCTTCGCCTTGCCCGACGCCGACGACGTGAGCGGCGGCGAGGTCAGCAGCTCGTCGATGGAGTTCAGCAGGGTGAAGTAGCGCTCGCTGTCCAGGGCGGCGACGGAGTCCTTGTGCGCCTGGGCTTCCAGCGGGGCGAAGTGGCGGGTCATGCGGGCGGCCACGTCGCCCAGGGCCAGTTCCGGCGGGAGGGCGTGCAGGCCGTCCTCGAAACGCTTGCGGAGGACTTCGAGGTCTCGCGAGGTGCCGAGGACACCGGCGAGCCACTTCAGTTCGTCGGTGAGGGCTCGGGTCTGCTCGCGGTCGACGATCTTGCCGAAGGCCTGGAGTGCCGAGCGCATGCGGCGGGTGGCCACGCGCATCTGGTGGACGGCGTCGTGCTCGTCGCGGCGGACGCGCGGGTCCTGGTTCTGCAGGGCCGCCCGCTGTTCGTAGAGGTACGCGAGGACGACGTCGCCCGCCGTCGGCTTCTTGCCCAGGGTGGGGCCGGAGTCCCGCTTCACGCCGATCACCTGGGAGAGCTTGGACTTCGACGACGACGGGTGGATGCCCGCGTCGCCCAGGTGGCGTTCGACCGTGTCGAGGAGCGCGCGGTCGCCGCTCTCGCCGAGTTCCACCTCGATCTCGCGCCACGAGGTGGTCGTGGTGGAGGAGCCCATGGTCTGGGCGGTGACCACGTCGTCGACGACCTCGGCCAGCATGTCGCCCTGGCCGTTCGAGAGCTGCCAGCGGCGGCGGTTGGTGCGGATCTCGGCCACGGGCGTGAGGCTCTGGCCTCGGGTGTGGGCGCGGACCAACGAGGAGAGGTCCTTCGGGGGCTTCTTCACCGTGCGGCCGAGAGGGACGCGGACCTCCTGGCGGGAGTCCTCACCCGCCGGCAGCTTGAGGTGCCAGCCCTCGTCCGAGCCGCCCGTCCTCCGGCGCAGGGTCACGCCCGCGCGGGCCAGTCGGTAGTCGTCGGTGTCGAAGTACGTGGCTTCGAGGTCGAACTCTTCCGGGCCGGTCGCCACGCCGGTGATCTCTGTGAGATCCGGCAGGCTCGCGTCCGATGGTGCCTCGTACTTGCGTTCGGTCTCAGTAACGGAGGTCGCCATTTTCTATTAATACCTCGTTTTGTCCGGGTTCACCCAGCGTCGTGACGGTGCGTGAGGGGTGGTGCCACGGGCGGGCGGAACCACGCCTCGAATGCGTGTATTGGGCGGGTACCCGCTTTGCGCGGTCCTCAGTGTCCGGTTCGCTGGTCGCGTGCCCACGGAGAAGGAACGGCTCGACGTGGTCGAGCCGCAGGTCGCCACCCTGATCAGCCACGTCGGTCAGCTCGGCGCCGAGCTCGAGCGCGTCACGGCCCGGCTGACCGTGCTGGAGCGGCGGCTCTCCGGAGCCGGCGACGGGCCGCTGGTGGACCTGGACGCCGTGGCCGACGACGTCGAGCCGGTGGTCGAGGCGCTGCGCAAGGCGTGGGACGCCGAGCAGGAGATCCTCTCCGGCCCCGCGCGCGTGGAGCTCCGGCAGGAGGTGCTCGAGTTCGACGGCCTCAAGGCCCGCCGCGACGACGCGCGGTCCAAGTTGGACGGTGGCCGGGTGCCGCGGTTCGAACGGGACGCGCTGTCGCACGAGGTGCGGCAGATGGAGTGGCTGATCAATGCGAACGAGGCGAGCGCGCGGCGGGCGGCCGAGCGGCTGGAGGCCGACGAGGACGCCTCCGGTGAGGAGTGGCGCACCGAGGCCGTGCTCGCGGGCGACAAGGCGCGTGAGGAGATCAAGGACGCGGCCGCGCGGCGCATCTCCGACGCGCTCGGCCAGTACGCGCGCATGCCCGTGTGGTTCCGCGTCGGACTGGGGGAGATCCCCACGCCGGACCCGTCGTTCTGGCTCGAGTCGGCGATCGCCGTGCTCGCGTACCGGCTGGAGTACGGCGTCACGGACGCGGTCACACCGCTCGGCACGCCGCCGTCCGCCGCCTCGGGCAGCCAGAACTGGGTGCGCCGCGCGAACGTCCACGCCGACATCACCG
Source organism: Lentzea sp. HUAS12 (assembly GCF_024125735.1). Classification (NCBI taxonomy): domain Bacteria; kingdom Bacillati; phylum Actinomycetota; class Actinomycetes; order Pseudonocardiales; family Pseudonocardiaceae; genus Lentzea; species Lentzea sp. HUAS12. The sequence goes on along the minus strand of NZ_CP099738.1, from coordinate 5,511,634 downwards.
ACCGCCTCACGACGCTGGCCGCGACCTTCCACCTGCAGTAGCCGACGGGATCAGCCCGTGCGCTGCGGCATCAGGTTTCCGCCGACCATCGTCGCCAGCACCGGGATGTCCGCGATCGCGTCGCTCGTGCGCGGGTCCTCGCCGAGCACGACGAGGTCCGCGAGCTTGCCGGGCGTGAGGCTGCCCAGCACGTCCTCCTTGCGGCACGCGTAGGCGCCGCCGAGCGTGTACGCGCGGATCGCCTCCTCGACGGTGACCGCCTCGTCCGGACCGACCGCCCGGCCACCGGACGAGCGCCGCCGCACCATGAACTCGATGGCGCGCAACGGCGCCCCGTCCGCGACGGGCCGGTCGGAGCTGCCCGCGACGGTGATGCCGTGGTCGAGGAACGAGCGCCCGCGGTACATCCACGGCGCCCGCCGGGAGCCCATGATCTCGCTGTAGTCGTCGCCGTAGGCGTGCAGGAACGTCGGCTGGACGACGGGGATCATGCCGAGCTCCGCGATCCGGCCGAGCTGGTCGGGACGGACGAGCCCGCAGTGCTCGATGCGGTGCCGGGCGTCGGCGCGCGGCCGTTGCCGCTGGGCCTCGGCCACCGCGTCCAGGGTGAAGTCGATGGCGCGGTCACCGATCGCGTGGATCGCGAGCTGCCAGCCCGCGTGGTGCCCGTCGAGGATCGCCGCCCGCATGAACTCCTCGGACTCGGCGAGCTGACCGGAGTTGTCCGTGCCCGCGTACGGCTCGGTCAACGCGGCCGTGCGCGCGATCATGCCGCCGTCGGTCCACAGCTTCATGGCGCCCAACGACAGCATGTCGTCGCCGAAGCCGGTGTGCAGGCCCAGGTCGATCGCGCGCGGGATCCCGTCGGCCGGGTCGGCGGCGGCGTCGTGCAGGACGTACGCGGACACCATGAGCTGCACGCGGATCGGCAGCCGGGCGCGCTGGTACGCGGCCGCTTCGAGGGGACTGCTGGCGATCAGGCCCGCGCCGATGCCCGCCTCCGCGCACATCGTCACGCCCTCGGCCAGCACCTGCCCGGCGCTCGTCCGCAGTTCGGCGACGATCTCGTCGAGCGAGTACGGCAGTCGCAACGTGCGCGCGGCCAGTTGCTCGTTCTCGGTCAGCCAGCCGTCGCTCGTGATGCCCGGGAGTTGGCGCAGCACCACGGAGTTGACGACGCACGCGTGCCCGGACAGGTCGGCCACGTACACGGGCCTGCCGCCGCTGATGCCGTCGAGGTCGGTGGCGGTGAGCGGGCGGTCCATGATCCGCGGGTCGTACCCGGACGCCTCGATCCATCCCGTGCCGGGAGCGCCGGCGAGCCGGTCGAGGACCCCGGACACCGTCGCCAGTCCGGTGACGTCGACCGTGCGGCGGCCGTTCCACGCCAGGTGGGTGTGGGCGTCGATGAAACCGGGCAGCACCACGGTGCCGCCCAAGTCGACGGTCTCAGCGGCGGGCAGGCCCTCGACCTGCTCGTCCAGCCCGGCGATGCGGCCCTGCCAGATGCCGATCGTGTGCGCGGCGGGGCGTGCCGGGTCCATCGTGAGGGCCCGGCAGCCCGTCAGCTTGAGGTCGAGTTCCACCCCGTGAGTGTCTACGCCGTCGCGAGAACCGGCACGGGGGTGTTGGTCAGCACGGACGCCAGGATCTCACCCGAGCGCACCGCGACGTTGGACAGGAGCGACGACGTGATGCCGTGCGAGTGCTCGGTGCCGCCCTGCAGGTAGATGCCGCCGCGCAACGACGTCTGCACGCGGTAGTCGCGGCCTATGACGAGACGGCCCCTCTGGTCCCGTTCGCACGCCGTCTCGAGAGAGCCGAGCATCGGCGCGGCCTCGTCGTAGCCGGTCGCGAGCAGCACGAGGTCGGTGTCGACGAACTCCTGCTCGCCGGTGACCAGCGACTGGATCACCGCGCGAGCGCCTTCCGCGGTCTCCTCGACCGCGACGAGCCGGGTCATCTTCATCATCTTCAGCCGCTCGGTGCCGAGCACCTTCTCCTGGTACGCGGTGCGGTAGAGCTGCGCGATGAGGTCGACGTCGACCACGGAGTAGTTGGTGTTGCGGTGGTAGTCCATCAACCGCTGCTTCACGTCGACCGGGGCGTCGTAGTAGTGGTCGACGGCCTCGGGGTCGAAGATCCGGTTCGCGAACGAGCTGTCGTCGGCGGGGGAGTAGCCGTAGCGGGAGAACACCGAGCACACCTCGGCACCGGGGAACTCGCGGTGCAGGTACGCCACGGCCTCGGCGGCGCTCTGCCCGGCACCGACGACGACGCAGCGCTCCGGGTTCTTCAGCTCGCCCACCCGGTGCAGGAACTCGCTGTTGTGCCACACGCGGTCCGACAGCGTGATGCCGTCGGGGACGGACGGCCTGAGTCCGGTGGCGAAGACGAGGTTGCGGGCGTGGTACACGTCACCAGTGGCCGTCGTCACCTCGAACAGGTCGTCCTGGATCGCTTCCACGCCAACGGCTTCGATGCCGTACGCGACCACGTCGTCGACCTGCGCGGCGGCCCACTCGAAGTAGTCGTGGAACTCGACGCGCAGCGGGAACAGGTTCTTGTGGTTGACGAAGTCGATCAGCCGGCCGCGGTCGCGGAGGTAGCACAGGAACGAGAAGCGGCTGGTCGGGTTCCTCAGGGTGACGAGGTCCTTGAGGAACGACACCTGCATGGTGGCGTCGTCGAGGAGCATGCCCCGATGCCAGCCGAAGGCCTGCTGGCGTTCCAGGAACACCGCGGTGACAGGGGTTTCGGCCTGCTCGTTGTGCTCGGTCAGAGCGATGGCGAGCGCCAGGTTCGAGGGACCGAACCCGATACCGACGATGTCGTAGATCGGATGCATGAGCACCGAACTTAGGGCAGCCTAAGCTTGCTTGGCAAGCCGTCAGTTAGGTTAGCCTGACCGTATCGCACCGAGGTGAAGGAGGACACCCCCATGAGGGTCGTCATGTTCGGGTTCCAGACCTGGGGTCATCGCACCCTGCAGGCACTTTTGGCGTCCGAGCACGAGGTCGTCCTGGTGGTGACCCACCCCAAGGGTGAGGGCGCGTACGAGAAGGTCTGGAGCGATTCGGTCGAGGACCTGGCCCGGGAGAACGGCGTCGACGTGATCGTCCGCGAACGCCCGGAGGACCAGGAGCTGCTCGACGCGCTCAAGGCCGCCGAGCCCGACGTGATCGTCGCCTGCAACTGGCGGACCTGGATCCCGCCGCAGGTCTTCGCGTTGCCCAAGCACGGCACGTTGAACGTGCACGACTCGCTGCTGCCGAAGTACGCGGGCTTCTCGCCGTTGATCTGGGCGCTTCTCAACGACGAGAAGGAAGTCGGCGTGACGGCCCACATGATGGACGACACGCTCGACGCCGGCGACATCGTGCTGCAGCGCTCGGTCCCGGTCGGCCCGCGCGACACGACCGCGGTGCTGTTCGAGAAGACGCTGGAGCTCTTCGGGCCGATCACGGTCGACGGCCTCGCCGAGATCGCGTCCGGCCGCACGGACTTCACCAAGCAGGACCGTTCGCAGGCCTCGTTCTTCCACAAGCGCGCGGAAGAGGACCTGCGCATCGACTTCACCTGGACGGCCGAGGAGCTCGACCGCCTGGTGCGCGCGCAGTGCGCGCCGTACCCCAGCGCGTTCTGCTTCCACCGCGGTCAGCGCCTGGAGGTCATCGAGGCGGACGTCTCCTCCGAGGTCTACGGCGGAACCCCCGGCCGGATCTTCTACCGCGAGGGCGACGGCGTGGCGGTCGTCGCGGGCGCCGAGGCACGGCGCGGCCGCAGCAAGGCGTTGCTGGTCAAGAAGGTTCGCACCGCCGATGGCACCGAGCTCAAGGCGCACGAGTACTTCAAGAACATGGGCGGTTACCTGACTTCCCGTCCCTGACACGACACGCGGAACACGGGCCGGGTGACCGGCTCGTGATCCGCATGGTCGATCATTGCCGCATGAATCGCGCGGCGGTGACGTCACTGGTGGTCTTCGTGCTGCTCGTGGCGTTGGGTTGGTACCTCACGAATCTCCAGTCCTCCCAGGAGAACCCGCCCACGCCGCCCGTGCCCACCGGTTCCGCTCCGGCCGGTTCGTCCGATCTGGGCGCCTTGGTGATCGCGCCGGAGGGCAAGATGGCTGGCTACAGCCGCGACCGCTTCCCCCACTGGGCCTCGCAGGGGAACTCCTGCGACACCAGGGAGATCGTGCTGCAGAAGCAGGGCACCGACGTCAAGACCGACAAGGACTGCAAGGCCGTCTCCGGCACCTGGAACAGCGTCTACGACGGCGTGGTGATCAAGGAGGCCGGCGAGGTCGACATCGACCACACCGTCCCGCTGGCCGAGGCGTGGCGTTCCGGCGCCGACAAGTGGACCGACGACGAGCGCAAGGCGTTCGCCAACGACCTCGGCGGCATCCAGCTGCTCGCCGTGACCGCGAAGTCCAACCGCAGCAAGGGCGACCAGGACCCGGCGAAGTGGAAGCCGCCGGTCGCGGCGTACGGGTGCACGTACGCGCAGCACTGGATCGCCGTGAAGATCACCTACAAGCTGACCGTCGACCAGGCCGAGCACGACGCGCTGGCCGTGTTGCTCAAGACCTGTTAGCCCGGCCAGAACCCCGGGTTCCGGGTGGGCGTGAAGTCGAGGAGCCCGCTGCGGAACCCGCCGGTGAGCAGGTCGAGCAGGAACGCGCTCACCGGTCCGTCGTGCTCTTCCCAGCTGGAGAACTCGGCGTCGCACAAGGCGATCGTCCACTGGTCCGGCTCACCGTCGGCGCGCCAGAAGAAGGTGACGCCCCTGTCCGCCGTGCCCCACGGGACGAGACCGTCCGGTGCCTCGTGCAGGGCGCTCAGGTAGTCGTCTAGCGACTCGTCGTCCGCGATGGGCGAGACCACCTCGACGACGTGGTCGAAGACGCCGTTGCCCAGCGCGGACATCAACTCCTTGTAGTCGCCGGGGAACACGAGCCCCAGGTGCTCCTCGGCCTCCGCCCACAACTGTCCGGGCACACCCTTCGGCTCCTGCCCGAGCAACCTGAGCAGGTCCGCGCTCCCCGGCAACTCTTCTCCCTCGTGTGCGGGTTGTGCGACACGGCCCGACCCCCCAGGCGGGCCGCATCGCCATCCCTCTCGCCCGGCCAGTCCCCACGACAGGCCGGTTTCCCCCTATCCGACCTGGACGGACTCGAACAGGCCGGACAGCTTCCAGTGCGTCACGTACCCCATCGCCTCGGCCGCGATCAGCACGTCGAGCTTGCCGAGGTTCGTGCGCGCCGGCATCTGGTACGCCTTGCCGCGCCGCGCGTCGAGCACCATCGGGACGGCGCCCGGCAGCGTGTCCGCGACCGTGTGCTGCAGGATCCGCAGCCCGACGTTGGCCGCCTCCCTGGTCAGCGGCACCTCCTTGGTGTGCACGAGCACCGCGTACGTCGTGCCGTCCTTCTTGCGCAGCCCCAGGTGCGGCCGCACCTTCAACGTGAGCTCACCGGCGCGGTAGGTGGCCCCCTCCACGGGCACGCCGGTCGCCTTGAACGACGTCAGCCAGGGCAGGAAGCCGTCGGCGATCTCCTCGAACGCCCGCGGCTGGCCCGTGCGGTTGGCGTTCTGGACCGCCTTCTTGAGCTCGATCTCCGGTTCGGTCGAGTTGACCGCTCGTCGCATGGCGTCGCGGATCGGGTTGTAGAACCCGCAGACCCTGGTGTCCGAGGCCAGGTACATCCCCCGCTGTTCCGACACGATGTTGATGCGTCCACGCTGACCGCTCATGACGTACTCGGTGAACGACAGTGCGGTGACGCTGACGTTGTTGTCCGGCAACGTTTTCTCCCCTCGTACCGCGAGCTTCACCTGACGTTATCCGAGGGGTCCGACAAAAACGGGGCTGCTCCGAACGGTCCAACCGTCACGGAATGTTGAACAATCACTCGATTAGGTGACACATAGAGTTGCGACCTCGATCGCAATCGGTGAACGGACCGTGACGAACCGGCAACCGATCACGGACATGACCGTTCGTCTGCCGTTCGCCGACGCTCACCGAACGCTCACCGCAAGACCAGCGGCTGTAACACTCCGTAGAAGATCAACACGGAAGAATGGACTTCGTCAGGAAGAGTTTCGGCGAGGGAGCACGATGGCGGTCAAAGCGGAGCGTTCACCCGATAGAGCGGGTGACGTGGAGGTTCCGCAGTCGTGGCAGCCGGCGAGATGGCCGGCCCACCCCGCCACCTGGCCGCACGCGGTCCAGGTGACCGTGATCCTCGTGCTGATCGCGCTGCTGCTGTGGGCGATCGCCGTGACCCTCGGCCCCGACCAGGCCTTCATCGTCGGCTCCGCGGGCGTCGCGGCCAAGCTGATCTGCATGTACCTCGACACCCGCGAGAGCAACTAGCGCCCGTAGCGCTCCGCCGAACGCGCTTTGGCCTTCGCCGCCTCGACCTCGCGGTCCTTCGGCGGCGCCGTCGTGACCAGCGCGTCGAGCAGTTCCTGCGTCGCCGCCGCCACGGCCGCGACCGCCTTGTCGAACGCCGCCTGGTTCACCGCCGACGGCTTGGTCGACCCGCCCACCTTCCGCACGTACTGCAGCGCCGCGGCCTGCACCTCGTCGGACGTGGCGGGCGGTTCGAAGTTGTGGAGCACCCGGATGTTTCGGCACATGCCTCCACTATGACCTGCTGGGCGGCGCCGCGCGGGTGTGGATGCGTTCTCCCTGCTTGCCGAACAGGCTGAGGATCTCGGCCGGCCGCCCGTCCGCGCTGCTGAAGCTGTGCGGCTGCCGGCAGTCGAACTCGGCCACCTCACCCGCGCGCAGCACGACCTCCTGGTCGCCCAGGCGCAGCCGGATCCGCCCGCTCAGCACGTAGAACCACTCGTACCCCTCGTGCACGCGCGGTTCTTGCAGGTCGGAGTCGGTGATGATCATCTTCCACGCCTGCAGCGGACCGATCGACCTGGTCAGCGGGATGCCGACACGGCCGTGACCCAGTTCGCGCGGCTTCATCACGACGCGCGGATCACCCACCTCGGGCGCGCCGACCAGGTCGTCCAGGGTCACCTGGTAGGTCCGCGACAACGGCATCAGCAGCTCCAGCGTCGGCTTGCGCTGGTCGGTCTCGAGGCGCGACAGCGTCGACTTGGAGATGCCCGTCATCTCGGACAACGCCGCCAGCGTCAGGTCGTGCTCCGCTCGCAGCGCGGCGAGCCGTTGCCCCACGGTTGTTGCCATAATGGCAACTTACTTTGCCAAAACTGGACTGTCGACCGCACCCTCGAACCATGACGTACGAAGTGGTGATCATTGGTGGGGGAGCGGCCGGGCTGAGCGCCGCCCTGATGCTGACCAGGGCGCGCCGCAGCGTGCTCGTGGTCGACGGTGCCGAGCCGCGCAACGCGCCGGCCGCGCACATGCACAACTACCTCTCTCGCGACGGCCTTTCGCCGTTGGAGCTGCTCAAGCACGGACGGGCCGAGGTCGAAGGATACGGCGGCGAGATCGTCAACGACGAGGTGCGCGGCGTGACCAAGACCGATGACGGGTTCGCCGTCGAGCTCTCCGGACGAACCGTGCACGCCCAGCGCCTGCTGTTCGCGACCGGCCTGGTCGACGAGGTGCCGGAGGTCCTGCGCGCCCGCTGGGGCCGTGACGTCTTCAGCTGCCCGTACTGCCACGGTTACGAGGTCCGCGACCAGAAGCTGGTGGTGTTCGGCGAGGAGATGAAGGTGGCGCTGGTCCGGCAGTGGTCGGACGACGTCACGCACGTCCCGTCCGTCGACGGCATCGAGGTCGTGGACGACAGGCTGGTCGCGGTGATCTCGAACGGCGAGCGCGTGCCGGCCGATGCGCTCGTGTACTCCGCACCGGTCAAGCCGCGTGACGAGTTCCTCCTGGCGTTGGGCGCCGAAACCGAGGAAACGATGATGGGCCCGTTCGTGCGCACGGACGCGAGGGGCCGCACGAGCGTTCCCGGCGTCTACGCGGCAGGCAACGTCACGGACCCCGCGGCCATCGTGATCGTCGCCGCCGCCCAGGGCGCCCAGGCGGCCGGGATGATCAACGTGGACCTGCTGGGGCTCATGCCGGCAGGCTGATCCGGAACGTGGAGCCCTCACCGAGTGCGCTGGTCACCGACAGCGTGCCACCGTGCGCCTCCACGAGGTGCCGCGTGATCGCGAGTCCGAGCCCGCTGCCGCCCGTGCGACGGCTGCGGGACTTGTCGGCCCGCCAGAACCGGTCGAACACGTGCGGCACGTCCTCGGGCGCGATGCCGCTTCCGGTGTCGGTGACCTCCAGGACCGCGTTGTCCTGCTCCCGGAACAGCTTCACGACGACCTCGCCTCCGGGCGCGGTGTAGCGGACGGCGTTCGCGACGAGGTTGCCGAGCGCCTGCCGCAGCCGCACCGGGTCCGCGGTGATGTGCACCGGCGTGGTCTCGGCGCGCAGCAGGACCTCGCGGTTCTGCTGCGCGGTGACGACCTGCTCCACGACGTCGTCGAGCGCGATCGGCTCGGGGTGCAGCCGCAGCGTGCCCGCGTCGGCCTGGGCGAGGTCGTGCAGGTCGTCGACGAGTCGTTGCAGCAGGAGGGATTCCTCCAGCAGCATGCCGATCAGGTGCGGGTCCGGCTCGGCCAGCCCGTCCTGCGTCGCCTCCAGCCAGCCGGTGATGTTGCCCAGCGGCGTGCGCAGCTCGTGGGCCACGTCGCTGACCATCGCCTGTCGCTGCCGTTCGGTCTCGGCGAGCTTCTCCGACATGGCGTTGAACGACTTGGCCAGCTCGCCGATCTCCCCGGCACCGCCGTCGACCCGTGCCGTGCGGTCGCCTTCCGCCGTGCGCTTGGTAGCAGCCGTGAGTGCGCGGATAGGCCGTACGAGCTGTGTCGCGGTGACCCACGACGCGAAGCCTGCGATCGCGAGGATTCCCAGCGCCACCAGCGTGATCCGGGTCGCACCGGTCGTCGACAGGTCGATCGGCCGGGGCTCGTCGCCCGTCACCTGCGTGAGGAACAGCTGCACCGGCTCGGCGACGTACGGCTGGAGCTGCTCGCGGCGCGCGGTGTCCATGCAGCTCACCACGTCCGGTGGGGAGTCGCGGACCATCAGGACGTCCCAGTCGAGCATCACCCTGCTCGGCGGCTTGTCCACGATGGACGGTTCACCCTTCTGCGCGGCGAGGCACTTGGTGAACAACGCCTGCAGTTCCTCGTACGCGGCGGTCTCCGTGGCCGTGAGGGTGTAGAGCCGGTCGCCGACCGTGCAGTCCTCCCACTTCGACAGGTTGCCGGGCTGGTCGTTGGAGAGCCGCGGCCTGCCGTTCGGTGCGTCCACGATGGTGATGTAGCGGTTGCATTCGCTGAGCTGCGCCGAATAGGCGTGCAGGAGCCGGTGCTCCTCGTCGGTCAGCTTGAACGGTCCGACCGCCCGCCGGTCGATCTTGCCGTTGACGTTCAACGGGTCGACGACCGCTCTGGGGGTGATGGGAAGCTGCGGCGAGTTCTCGTCGCCGGTGTCGACGAGCTTCCTGCCGGTGTGGTCGGCCAGCGCGATGCGCCGGTCGTACTTCCGCGCGATCTCGTCCGCCGTGCCCTTCGCGCCCGACCAGTCCTGGTGGGTCGCCGCGTACCCCACCAGTTCGTCGACGATCGCGGCATCGGTCTCGAGCGCCTCGCCCTGCTCCTGCCGGATCGCGCCGGTCGTCGCCTGGCTCGCGAGCCACGCCGTGACGGCGATCGAGCAGGCCGCGATCACCAGGGAGAACAGGAAGAACCGGACGAGGAGGCTTCTCATACGAGCTTGTACCCGATGCCGTAGACGGTGAGGAGGCGTTCCGGCCGGCGCGAGTCCTGCTCGATCTTGCGGCGCAGCTTCATCATGTGCACGTCGACCGTGCGCGCGGTGATGAACCCGTCCTCCAGCAGCTGTTCGCGCGTGAACACCCGTTGCGGCTGTGCGGCCATCTTGGCCAGCAGGCGGAACTCCGCGGGCGTGAGGCTCACCAGCTCGTCGTTGATGCGCACTTCGTGACGGATCGGGTCGACGGTCAAATCCCCGACCTTCAGCACCGTGGCGTTCGTCTCGCGCGCACGGCCGGTACGCCGCAGGATCGTGCGCACGCGCGCCACCATCTGCCGCGGCCGGAACGGCTTGGTGATGTAGTCGTCGGCGCCGAGGTCGAACCCGAGCAGCACGTCGTCCTCGGTGGACCGCGCGGTGAGCAGCACGATCGGCACGTCGGACTCGGCGCGGACGGCGCGCACCACGTCGATGCCGTCGACCAGCGGCATCATGACGTCGAGGACCAGCAGGTCGGGGTTGCGCCGCCGGGTCTCGTCGATCGCCGCGCGTCCGTCGTGGACGACCACCACCGAATGCCCGTCGTGCTGGAGGTACCGGCGCACGAGTTCGGCCTGGTGGACGTTGTCCTCGGCGACGAGGATGTGGGCACACACAGAGCGAGTATGCAGCTCTTCACGACAGCCAAGCGGAACGCAAACAGGTTCTTCATCAGTTCCGGCGAGCGTTGCCGTCATGAAGGTGCACCTCGCCCTGGCGGCCGTCGGCCTGACGGCCCTGCTGCTCACGACGACCCAGCTGGCAGGCGAAACAGCTCCCGCGGCCGCGCCGACCACCACCACCACCACGTCGTCCCCGGAGCCCGTCCCGGTCTCGCCAGCGCCGCCGGTTCGGGTGTACGCGTCCAGCTCGGACCTGCCGGACGGCCCGGAGTTCCCGGTGGCCGGCGCGGGCACGTTCCACGTGGTCCCGGGCAACGGCCCGGTCGTCGGCACAGGCCCGTTGCGCACCTACGCCGTCGAGGTCGAAAACGGCATCACGGTCGACGAACAGGCGTTCGCGGCGTTCGTGGACGCCACACTCACGGACCCGCGCGGCTGGACGGCCCGTGGCGCGCGCTCGGTGCAACGCGTGTCCGGCGCCGCGTCGGTGCGCATCCGGCTCACGTCGCAGCAGACAGCGCGTTCCGTGTGCGGGTTCGAGATCCCGGTCGACGTCTCGTGCCGTGACGGCAACTTCGTGTTCCTGAGCGCCGCCCGCTGGTTCCGCGGCGCGGTCGCGTTCCTGCCGGACCTGACCGCCTACCGGACGTACATGGTCAACCACGAGGTCGGGCACGCGTTCGGGCAGGGCCACGCGCCGTGCGGCGTGGCGGGTGGTCCGGCGCCGGTGATGATGCAGCAGACGTTCAGCGTGTCCAACGACGAGATCGTGCGCATCACGCAGGGCGTGCCGCAGGGCGCGGTCATCCCGCAGGACGGGAAGGTGTGCACGCCCAATGGTTGGCCATACCCGTGAGCCGCCGCGTCACGCGCTCACGGCGCACCGGCTGCGACATTCGCTCGGGCTGAACCCGTGCACGCGCTTGAACGCGGCGCTGAACCCGAACGCGTCCGCGTACCCGACCTTGCGCGCCACCGACGCCACCGTCGCCGACGACTCGGCCAGCAGATCGGCCGCCACGGCCATCCGCCACTCCGTCAGGTACGTCAGCGGCGGCACCCCGACCAGCTTGGCGAACCTGCTGGCCAGCGTCGTCCGCGCCACCCCGGCCTCCCGAGCCAGCAACGCGAGCGTCCAGGGCCGTTCGGGATGGGCGTGCATCGCCTTCAGCGCCGGCCCGACCACCGCGTCGGCCTGAGCGCCCAGCCACCCGTCCCCGTGCTCGCGGTCGAACCACTCCTTGAGCGAGCAGACCATCAGCCAGTCCAGCAACCGGTCCGCCACCACAGCCGGCCCGCCCGTGCCGATGGAGTCGTAGAACTCCGCGCACCCGTCCTCGCCGGGCGCCACGAGCGCCGCGGGCAGGATCTCGGTGAGCTTGCGCGCCACCGACCCCATGACGTCGTACGTGCCACTGATCATCGTCGCGTCCCCCAGCACCGCGACGGATCCCTGCACCACCAGCACGTCACCGGCCCGCGCGACCACGTCCGCGGCCCGCACCTCCCCGGCCGTCACCGCGCACAGGGTGAGCCCGCCGAACACCTCCGACCCCGACACCTCGGTCCGGCGCACCCCGGCCCCATCCGCCCGCATCCCCCGCAACAGCTCGTCGAACGGCTCCATGCCTCCAAGATACGGCCCGAACGATCGAACATCATCGATGAACTCTCGCCCATGTCGCCTTCGCGGCCCTCGCGGTTGGCTGGCCTCATGACAGACGACATCCTGGTTCTGGGCGCAACGGGCAAGACGGGCCGCCGCGTGGTCGACTCCCTCGAGGCCGCAGGGGTGACGCCGCGCAAGGCGTCCCGCGCCACCGGCTTCGACTGGAACGACCCGACGACGTGGAAGCAGTTCCTCCACGAGGTCACCGCCGTGTACCTGATCGCCCCACAAGACCCGGCGCACGCGGCACAGTTCACGGACCTGGCCACGACCGCGGGCGTACGCCGCCTGGTCCTGCTCTCCGGCCGTTCCCTGGACCAGGTCCCCACGACCTTCGCACCAGGCATGCACGCCGCCGAGGCAGCCCTCCGAACCGGCACCACCCCGTGGACCATCCTGCGGGCCAACAACTTCAGCCAGAACTTCTCCGAAGAGGCCTGGACCGCGGACGACCTGGCCCTCCCGGTCGACGACACTCCGGAACCGTTCGTGGACGTCCGCGACATCGCCGAGGTGGCAACCCTCGCCCTCACCACGGACGACCACCACGGCCAGACCTACGACCTGAGCGGCCCGCAAGCCCTGACCTTCGACGAGGCCGTCGCCAAGATCTCCGCCGCCACGGGCCACCGCAAGACCCTGACCCGCCTGACCCCGGCCGAGTACCGCTCGTACCTCCTGGCAGAAGGCCTCCCAGAAGAGGTGGCGACAGAACTCAACGCGCTCTACGACGCAATGCGAGCAGGCATCCTGGCCACCCCGACAGACGACATCGCCCGCCTCCTCGGCCGCCCGGCCACCAGCTTCGACACCTACGTCTCGGACACCTGGCGCTGACGAGGCAACAACAGGTGCACGGCGAACCCGGCCGCCGTCGCCAGCACCGCCTGGTAGACGACCGACACCTGGTACCCGCCGCCGACCATGAACGCGGCCTCCAGCCCGGTCGTCCACCAGCCGGCCAGCTCACCGAGCCCGAGCACGTGCCACCCGAAGAACCCGGCACACCACCCGGCCACCGCCCAGGCGGCCGTGCCGCCCCGCTTGACGAAGAGGAAGGTGGACACCGCGGCCACGGCGTTGAAGGCGAGGGCGATGCCGGTCAGCGTTGCGTCGGCGCTCCAGACCAGGCTCGCCACCGTTTGCAGCACGAGCACGCCGACGACCAGCCCGACACCCAACCGCGTCTTGTCCACGTGCCGATTATTCAGCCGGGGTCTTTCGGGCGTGCGCCGACCACCGCCGTGCCGTGCCGTGCTCCTTCATTGCTGCATCTGGCGGCTGTTTGCTCGGCGTTCGGTTGAAATCGTCTTCAAGTGGGACTTGGGGACATCACCGCTGATGCGGTGCGTGCGGCGCTGGCGGAGCACGACCGGATGGGGTTGCCGGACTTCTGCGACCACCACGGCTTCGACCGGTTGCGCAATTACGTGATCGCTGCCGGCGGACGCAGGTACGGCTCTCGGGTGATCACAGCCGCCGCTCACGGCCACCTGCCCGGTCTGGCACCGTTGCATCCATCGGACGTCGCGGACGACGAGGTCGTCAACGAGATCTTGAAGAGCCTGGGGTTCGAGGTCAAGGAGCTGCGACCACCCCCGTGGTCGCGCGAGGAGCTGATCCTCGCGTGCTCGCAGTTGTTCTCGAACAACAGGGTGGCGCAGAAGGCCAAGGAGCCAGCGGTGCAGGAACTCGCGGTGCTCCTGCGGCAGCTGCCGTTCCACGCTCCGCAGGACCGCGGGCACAGCTTCCGTTCGGTCAACAGCGTCCAGCGCAAGCTCTACGACCTGGAAACCAGCCTTCCCAACTACGCGAAGAAGAAGACCCGAGGCGGAGCGCTCGACGAGATCATCGTCGAGGAGTTCGTCGCCGACGAGATCACAATGCACCGTCAGGCCGCCGCCATCCGTGCTGCGCACATCCCCAGGGCATGGGCTCTCTTCTCCGCCGAGGACAACCGCAAGTACAGCGGCAACACCGGCTACCCGGACGTCCTGGGGTCGAGCTACGTGTACGACGACGAGGCCCACCGCGCGCACCAGGTCCGCGAAGGCCATGTGATCGTCATCTGCGACAGCGAGGACGTGCTCGGCATCGGCCGGATCAGCCGCATCGACCGCCAGGACGGTGTGCTGAAGCAGCAGGAGGTGTGCCCTCACTGCGAGAGCGGACAGTTCGACGAACGCGGGAGTCAGCGCCCCCGTTACCGGTGCCGCCGTGAGGGCTGCAACCACGAGTTCGATGAACCGAGCACCAAGCACATCACCGTTAAGCAGTACGTCGCGTACTACGGCGGTACCTGGCGCGCACTCGATGGAGCCATTACTGCGGACGAGGTCAAGGAAGCCTGCGCAGACGAGGCGTGGGAAGGCACCATCCGACCTCTGGAACTCGGCAAGCTCGAAGCGATGCTGGCACAAGTGGCAGTGCCACTGCCCTCACTGGAGGCTGAGGCCCGTACCGCGGCAAAGGTGAAATCAGCGCGCAGCGCCATTGGCGAAGGCGACGGAAACGCTCCCAAGGGCGGTCGACGTGAGAGCAAGACGAAGGCGCGCAACGGCCAAGGCGGTTTCCGGAAGGCACTGATCCAGCGGTACGGCCACGTCTGCGCGATCACCGGCCCTTGTCCGGCCGAGGTGCTGCAAGCAGCACATCTGCGCAACTTCGCCGAGCACGAGACCCACAACCCGGCCGAGGGCGTGTTGCTGCGCGCGGACGTGCATCTGCTGTTCGACAACGACCTGCTCGCGGTCGACCCCACCACCTGGCGCGTCGTGCTGGCCTCGTCCCTGAGCGACTACCCCGCTTACGCCTCGCTCGACGGCGCCAAGTTCGCTGACGGTCCTTGTGAGAAGGCGATCACCGACCACTTCATCGCGGTCACGGCCACGTGGTCTTGATGCACCACGAATGGCTCCACGGCGTGGCCCGTGCCCGGACACGAAGAGGGCCGCTGACCTGTTCACGCAGGTCAGCGGCCACATGTTCCAGCGCCCCTGGCAGGATTCGAACCTGCGACCTCGGGATTAGAAGTCCCTCGCTCTCTCCACTGAGCTACAGAGGCTGGAGGGGTGCGAAAGCGGCCACGACGCGTGGCCACCGGTGCCCCCACCGGACACATCGTCCGGAGTCGATCGACTGTTTCCGCCCTACGTCCAATCGGGTGATGAAAACAGTCTAAACGTGACTCAGATCACTTCCGTGGGGCCGTTGAGGCTCTCTCCACGAGGGAGACGCCGAGTCTCGTCGGGCGGGGTGGTCTTCCGCCGGCCAGTAATTTCAGGGCCAGCTCGCCCGCTCTGCGGCCCTTGTCGGCCAGGGGTTGACGCACGGTAGTCAGCGGTGGGTCGCTGTAGGCCGCTTCGGGGACGTCGTCGAAGCCGACCACCGAGATGTCCGCGGGAACGGACAGGCTCAGGTCGCGGGCTGCCTGGAGGGCGCCGAAGGCCAGTTGGTCCGACGCGCACAGCAAGGCGCTCGGGCGTGGCGTGCGGGTGAGCAACCACCGCGCGCCTAGACGTCCGAACTCGCGATCACTGCCGCGCGCCTCCCACACCGGAACATTGTCCGGTTTCACCCCTGCTTTTTCCAAAGTGTCGAGGTAGCCGCCCAGGCGGTCGCGGCTCACGCGGAACGGCACGGCCGAACGGCGCTCGTGCGAGACCGGTCCCTCTAGGCCGTCCGGGTGTAGCGCGAACGTCAGGACGCCGAACCTCGTGTGGCCCAGTTCCAGCAGGTGTGTCGCGGCCGCGGAGGTGCCGGTGTAGTCCTGCACCTCCACGCGTGCGGAGTTCGGCAGTATCGGTTGGTCGATCACCACTAGCGGCAGGCCTCGGGCGGCCACTGCGTCCAAAGCCGGTGCGTGGTCCGGCAGGGAGTAGGCGACCATCACGTCCGCTTGGGCGCGCGACACGATGGACGGGCGCGGGCCGCCGGTCGAGTCGCCCGGCATCAGGACGAGGCTGTGGTCGTGGCCGTCGACGGTCTGGGCGAGGCCGTCGAGCACGATCGACAGCGCCGGGTCCGAGAACGCTCCGGACAGGCCTTGGGGCAGCATGAAGCCCACTGCTGCGGACGAGCGGGTCGCTAGTGAGCGGGCCACCGGGTCGGGGCCCGCGTAGCCGAGGGTGCGGGCCGTTTCGAGGATGCGTTCGCGCAACGACGACGACAGCTGGTCTGGGCGGTTGTACGCGTTCGACACCGTTGCCCTGGAGACCCCGACGGCCGCGGCGACGGTGTCCAGCGTCGGCCTGCGTCGGCGGTCGGAGTCCACGAACGCATCGTATGCGAGAGATCGCAACGCATCCGCTGGCGCTCCTGAAGCGCTTCAGTCATGCTGGATCGCATGTCCCCGCGTCTGGCCACGTTCGTCGTCTTCCTCTTGAACGGTGCCGTCTTCGGCACTTGGGCCTCCCGCGTGCCCGCGCTCGCCGAACAGATCGGTGCGGAGGTCGGCAGCCTCGGCCTGGCGCTGCTCGGGGCTAGTGCCGGTCTGGCATTCACGGCGCCGTTGGCGGCACGGGTCTGTGCGCTCTACGGCTCGCGTTGGGTGCTGATAGCTAGCAGCCTCCTCAGTCCGCTGCTTCTGCCCGTGCTCGCGTTGTCGGAGTCACCGCTGCAGTTCGGACTGACGCTTGTGGCTCTAGGGGCGAGCATCGCCGCGATGGACGTGTCGATGAACATGGCCGCGGTCGTCGTCGTCCGCAGTCTGCAGCGGCCGTTGATGCCGCAGTTCCACGCGGGGTTCAGCGTCGGCGGCCTCATCGGCTCGTTGGGCAGTGCCGCCGCCGCTCAGGCGCAGTGGACGCCCATGAAGCACTTCCTCCTGGCGGCGCTCGTCGGTGCACTGGTGGCCGTGCTCATCGCGAAGAACGTCCCCGGAGGAGTGGGGGAGCGCCACAGGGACGAGGCTGCCGAACACGTGAACGTGCTCAAGAGCCCGGTCCTCTGGCTGTTGGCGGGCGTCGCGCTGTGCAGTGCCATCGCGGAGGGGGCGGCGGCGGACTGGTCTGCGTTGTTCATGGTGCGTGAGCGCGGTATGAGCGACGCGGCGGGCGCGTACACCTATGCGGGCTTCTCGGTCGCGATGGCGCTCGCACGGTGGTTCGGCGAACCGTTCCAGCGCCGCCTGGGCCCGCACGGCCTGCTCGCCGCGGGTGGTGGCCTCGCCGCGACGGGCCTGGGGCTCGCGGTGCTGGTCCCGATCCCGGCGGCCGGGTACCTGGGGTTCGGCCTGGCCGGCCTGGGCCTCGCGTTCTCGTTCCCCGTGGTCATGGATCTGGCGAGCGAGACCGGCAAGCGCGCTGACGGCAGCGGTGGGGAGAGGCAGCTCGGGCTGGTCACGACGATCGCCTACAGCGGCTTCTTGGCAGGTCCGCCGATCGTGGGCGGGCTGGCGCACGTCAGCTCTCTCGTGGTGTCCCTCGGGTTCGTGGCGGTCGTCACGGCGCTGATCATTCCGACGACCCTGCTGGCCAGGAGGGCGGCTAGGCAGGCGGCATCCGTTTGAGCGCTTCCTGCCTGAGCGGCTCCAACGCCCTGCTCGCCTCGCTCTCGGTGGCGTCACCGCTCATGCCGACGGCCACCAGCAACGACTCGTCGCGCGTCACGGCGATGGTGGCCGTGCACACCGTGTCCTTGCCCGCGCCCGGCCGCGTGCAGCTGAGCCAGGTGGCGTGCTTGGACGTCTCG
Source organism: Lentzea sp. HUAS12 (assembly GCF_024125735.1). Lineage (NCBI taxonomy): Bacteria > Bacillati > Actinomycetota > Actinomycetes > Pseudonocardiales > Pseudonocardiaceae > Lentzea > Lentzea sp. HUAS12. The sequence goes on along the minus strand of NZ_CP099738.1, from coordinate 5,493,829 downwards.
ACCTCGCGGCCCTCCGTCTGCGACTTCTTCGACGCCTCGAACGACCGGTACGGCACCGCCACCATCACGTACGAGCCCTCGTTGAGCGTGAACAGGCACGAGTTCGCGAGCTCGGTGCGCGGAACGGGTTGGAACTTCAGCGTGCCGAGCGGCTTGAGGTCCTTCTCCGTCACCAGGGCGCACGGGTCGACGCCGGCGGTCTTGCGCGGGGTCGCGATGGCGAGCGGCGGCAGCGGGGCCGCGACCGGGTCGCCCTGGACCGAGTACGCGCAGCCGGTCAGCGAGACCAGCACGAACAGCAGGAGGAGAGAACGTCTCACACGGGGCAACACTAGAGCGTCGTAGGCTCCGGGGCGTGCCAATCGAACGCTCCACCAGAACGGGTTTGGTGCCCCTCGTCGCCATCGGCTTCGCCGTGGCCGCCCTCGCGGCCGTCGCGCTGAGCTCGTTCGAGAGCAACCCGCCGGTCGGTGTCCAGATCGTGCGGGTGCTGACCGAGACGGGTGCGGTGGTGACCATCGGCTCGTTGCTGCTGGCGGCGTTCCTCGTGCCACCGCAGAAGTCCGGCACTCTCGCAGCGGACGGTTACGCGGCGATGCGCACCGCCGGGTGGTTCGCGCTCGTGTGGCTCGTCGGTGCACTGCTGTCCGTGCCCTTCACCACGGCGGCCGCGATCGACAGGCCGGTGAGCTCGTTCACGTTCAGCCAGATGATCGCGACGGCGATGCTGCTGGAGCAGTCGAAGGCATGGCTGCTGACGGCGATCATCGTGGCGTTGCTCGCACTGGGGTGCCGTCTGGTGCTCACGTGGGGATGGACGACCGTCCTGCTGTTCGGCGCCATCTTCGCGTTGGTGCCGGTTGCCGTCACGGGCCACTCGTCGTCCGGCGGCTCGCACGACATGGCGACGAACAGCCTGTTGTTCCACCTCGTCGCCGCGGTGCTCTGGGTGGGTGGCTTGATCGCGTTGCTCGCGCACGGCAGGCGTGGCGGTGCGCACCTCCCGCTCGCCGCGACGAGGTTCTCGAAGATCGCGCTGGTCTGCTGGATCGTCATGGCGGTCTCCGGCGTGGTCAACGCGCTGGTGCGCATCACGCTGGCAGACCTGGTGACGTCCACCTACGGCCGGCTGACGCTCGGCAAGCTGGCGTGTCTGCTGGCGCTCGGCGTGTTCGGCTACTTCCAGCGCGAACGCGGCGTGAAGGGCGTGGTCGACGGCAGGCCGCACGCCCTGCTCAAGCTGGCCGGCCTCGAGATCCTGCTGATGATGTTCACCATCGGCCTGGCCGTGGCGCTCGCCCGCACGCCCCCGCCCGGCGGCAGCACCGAGCTGCCCAGTCGCACGGAGATCGCGATCGGCTACGACCTCGACGGGCCGCCGACGCTCGCGGCCATCCTGTTCGACTGGCGCTTCGACCTCATCTTCGGCACCGCGGCGCTGGTCCTCGCCGCGCTCTACGTGCTGGGCGTGCGCAGGCTGACCCGGCGCGGCGACAAGTGGCCGGTCGGACGCACCGTCGCGTGGCTCTGCGGCTGCTTCTCGCTGTTGTTCGCGACGTCGTCGGGCATGGGCCGGTACTCGCCGGCGATGTTCAGCGTGCACATGGAGGCGCACATGGTGCTCTCCATGCTGACGCCGATCCTGTTCGTCCTGGGCGGGCCGGTCACGCTGGCGTTGCGCGCGCTGCCGGTCAACAAGGAGGTGCCGGGGCCGCGGGAGTGGGTGCTGGCGTTCGTGCACTCCCCGGTCGCGCGGCTGCTGACGAACCCGTTCGTGGCGCTGGCACTGTTCGTCGGCTCGTTCTACGCCCTGTACTTCTCGGGGCTCTTCGAGGCCGCGCTGCCGTTCCACTGGGCGCACCTCGCGATGAACGCGCACTTCATCCTCGCCGGGTACGTCTTCTACTGGCCCGTGATCGGCGTGGACCCGTCACCGAACAAGCTGCCGCCGCTCGGCCGGTTGGGGCTGTTGTTCGCGTCGATCCCGTTCCACGCGTTCTTCGGCGTCATCCTGATGAGCTCCACGACCGTGATCGGCGAGCAGTTCTACCGCGGCCTCTCGCTGCCGTGGGTGCAGAACCTGCTGGAGGACCAGCGGCTCGGCGGCGGCATCGCGTGGGCGGCGGGGGAGATCCCGTTGCTGGTGGTCATGGTCGCCCTGCTCACGCAATGGGCGCGGCAGGACGGCCGGGACGCGAAGCGGTACGACCGCAAGGCCGACGCCGATGGGGACGCCGACCTCGAGGCCTACAACGCGATGCTGCGGAAGATCTCCGAGAAGGGTTAGACCGACAGGGGGCGGCGGAAGCCGCGGACCGCGAAGAACGCGCCGACCGCCGCGATCACGCCGCTCGTGACCAGCGCGCCGGCCACACCGGTGACCGGGTGGGCGAGCGCCAGGCTGCGGGCGGCGTCGACCGCGTAGGTGAGCGGGTTGACCTTCGCGATCGCCTGCAGCCAGCCGGGCAGGCCGCCCACCGGCACGAACGCGCTGGACGCGAACATCAGCGGGAACATCGCCAGGAAACCGACGGTCTGCATGAGCTCCGCCTTGCGCACCCAGGCGGCGATCGCGATGAACACCCAGCTCAGCGCCCATCCGACGACCAGGGCCAGGCCCAGAGCGGCGAGGGTGCCGAGCATGCCGCCGTCCGGGCGGAAGCCGAACACCAGGACGCCGAACGCGATCATCAGCACCAGCTGGAACGCCGTGCGGACCGCGTCGGAGAGGTTGCGTGCCAGCAGGACCGTGCTCGGGCGGATGGGCAGCGAGCGGAACCGCGCGAGCACACCGTTCGACATGTCCTGCACGAGTCCGATGCCGGACGCGAGAGAGGACTGCATCGCGGTGTTCACGAGGATCGCGGGCAGAAGGAAGTTGATGTAGCTCATGCCCGGCGGGAAATTCGCCGTGGACGTGATGCTGCCGAAGATCTGGCTGAACAGCGTCAGCATGATCAACGGCTGCAGGATGCTGAAGAACACGAGTGCGGGCGTGCGCAGCAGCGCGCGCAGAGAGCGGCCGGTCAGTACGAGGACTTGGGTCGGGTAGCTGCTGCCGTGCCAGGTCAAGGTCGCCATGATTCCCCCTAGTTCGCGGCGAGAGTGAGGTAGACGTCGTCGAGCGTGGGCTCCTTGAGGCCGATTTCGTGCGCCTCCAAGCCGTTGTCGTCCAGCGCGCGCACGACCGTCGCAAGGTCGCGTGACGCGCTGACGGGGGTCGTGAGCGTGAGGCCTTCCGCGACCGGCGTGAGCCCCACGGAGTTGATGGCCTTGAGCGCCGTGTCCACTTCGGACGCCGAGTCGAGCGTGACGGTCACCGTGCGCTGGCCGACCTGCGCCTTGAGCTCGGCCGAGGTGCCGGACGCGACGACCTTGCCGTGCGACAGCACGGTGATCGAGTCGGCGAGCCGGTCGGCCTCGTCGAGGTACTGGGTCGTGAGCAGCACGGTCGTGCCGTCCGCGACGAGCTTCTCGACGATCTCCCACATCGCGAGGCGGCTGGCGGGGTCGAGGCCGGTGGTCGGCTCGTCCAGGAACAGCACCTCGGGGTTGCCGACCAGGGACGCGGCCAGGTCGAGGCGCCGCCGCATGCCGCCGGAGTAGGTCTTGGCGTTGCGCTTGGCGGCGTCGGTGAGGTCGAACTGCGCCAGCAGGTCGTCCGCGCGGGCGTGGGCCTGCCTGCGGCTCGCGCCGAGCAGGCGGGCGATCAGGACCAGGTTGTCGTGGCCGCTCAGCTGCTCGTCGACGGCGGCGAACTGGCCGGTCAGGCCGATGCGGCTGCGGACCTCGTGGCTCTGCTTCACCACGTCGAACCCCGCGACCTTCGCGGTGCCGCCGGAGGGCGGCAGCATCGTGGTGAGGAGGTTGACCAGCGTGGTCTTGCCGGCGCCGTTGTGGCCGAGGAGGCCTAGAACGGAGCCCTTCTTCGCGGTGACGCTCACGCCGTCGAGCGCGTTCACGTCACCGAACCTCTTGCTCACGTCATGCGCTTCGATCATGAGCTCACTCATCTTGTCTCCCCCTTGAGCGCGCCGTGCAGGAAAAGCTCGACGATGGCGGCGGGTTCGGCGGCGGTCTGGCCGAAGCCCGAGCCCATGCGGTTCGTGAAGACGGTGCCGAGCAGCATCCGTCCGGCCAGGTCGGGGCTCACGCGCAGGTCCGCGTCGCCGAACAGGCGGCCGACGGCGTCGGACAGCTGCTGCATGCCGATCGGTGGCCCCTTGTGCTTCTTGTGGTCCTCGTCGTTCGGGTGGTAGCCGGACTCGCGGAGCGCACCGATGAGGCCCCACATGCGGTCGAGATAGCCGCTGAACGCGGCGACTCCCGCCGTGAGCCGTTCCTCCAGTGGCACGTCCGACGGGATGGCATCGAGGCGTGCGACCTCTTCGTCGGAATGCAGCGCGCGCTGGACGCACGCCTCCAGCAGCTCCGCCTTGTCCTTGAAGACTCGGAACACCGTGCCTTCCGCGATGCCGGCCGCGGCGGCGATCTGGCTGGTGGTGACGTTCGCGCCCGCCTTGACGACGAGCGGCAGCGTGGCCTGGACGATCGCCTCGCGGCGGTCTTCCGGGCTCATCGCGGGGGCGCGGCGGCGGCGTGGTTCCTCTGACACGTCCGCCACTGTATGAGTGAGTACTCACTCATGTCAATGAGTGGGCGCTCACTCACTCGCGGCGGCCTAGCACACACCCCTGACGATTCCGCGGTCCGAGCCCGTTCAAGATCTCGACCTGTCCACAGCTCGCGAGTTGTCCACAGATCCGCCGCCGCCCCGCCCGGCCCGACCGCTCCCGGAGCAGCCTGGACCACGACCCCGCGACCTGGAGGCGAGCCCGATGTCCTGGAATTCCACGCTGATCACCTGCGTTGGCACTGTCGTCAGCGAGATCACGTACAAGCACGGCGAAGACGGCAAGACGTCCGCGTTCTTCCGCATGAGCTCGACCGAGCGCCGGTACAACACGGCGGCCGGCGACTGGGAGGACGGGGAGACGTTGTGGATGAACGTCTCGTGCTGGCGGAAGCTCGCCGACAGCGTGAAGACCACGCTGTCCAAGGGCGATCCGGTGATCGTCCAGGGCAAGTTGCGCATGCGTTATTACGAGAAGGACGACGGGAAGAAGCTCGCTGTTCACGTGGACGCCATGCACGTCGGGTTGGACTTGAGCCGCGTGCAGTCACTGGGCGCCGCCACGCTCGTTGAGCCTCGGGTCGCGGAAGATCTCTCGGAGGAAACCGTTCCGTTCTGAGCCGTTCGGGGCAACCCTGTGCCGGACTTCGGGAACCCACCCGATCGGGTAGCGCGTGCCGGAGAAGATGTACGTACCGAGATCCACGGAGAAGGAGGGAAGCTCGTAGGTCGGAGCCGCTGAGGACCGATCGCCGACAACCGTTCACGTTCGAACGGAACAAGCAGGTCACCGACCCACGTGACGCTCGTCGCGGGTGTGGGCGGCCGCTTGTCGGCGACCGAGGTCAGGAGCCTCTGGGCACCGCTCTACGATCGCCGCCATGGCCGAGTTCATCTACACCATGAAAAAGGTGCGCAAGGCGCACGGTGACAAGGTCATCCTCGATGACGTCACGATCATGTTCTACCCCGGCGCGAAGATCGGTGTGGTCGGTCCCAACGGCGCCGGCAAGTCGAGCGTGCTCAAGATCATGGCGGGGTTGGACCAGCCCAACAACGGCGAGGCGTACCTGTCGCCCGGTTACACCGTGGGCATCCTGCAGCAGGAGCCGCCGCTCAACGAGGAGAAGACCGTCCTCGGCAACGTCCAGGAGGGCCTGGGCGAGATCAAGGTGAAGCTGGACCGCTTCAACGAGATCGCCGAGCTGATGGCGACCGACTACTCCGACGAGCTGATGGAGGAGATGGGCAAGCTCCAGGAGGAGCTCGACCACGCCGACGCGTGGGACCTCGACTCCCAGCTGGAGCAGGCGATGGACGCCCTGCGCTGCCCGCCGCCCGACGCCGACGTCACCAAGCTCTCCGGTGGTGAGCGCCGCCGTGTCGCGCTGTGCAAGCTGCTGCTGAGCAAGCCCGACCTGCTGCTGCTCGACGAGCCCACCAACCACCTGGACGCGGAGAGCGTCCTGTGGCTGGAGCAGCACCTCGCGCAGTACACCGGCGCCGTGCTCGCCGTGACCCACGACCGGTACTTCCTGGACAACCTGGCCGAGTGGATCCTCGAGATCGACCGCGGCCGGACCCACCCGTACGAGGGCAACTACTCCACCTACCTGGAGAAGAAGGCCGAGCGTCTCGCGGTCCAGGGCAAGAAGGACCAGAAGCTGCAGAAGCGCCTCAAGGACGAGCTCGAGTGGGTGCGCTCCGGGGCCAAGGCCCGCCAGGCGAAGTCCAAGGCGCGTCTCGACCGCTACGAGGAGATGGCGGCCGAGGCGGAGAAGACCCGCAAGCTCGACTTCGAGGAGATCCAGATCCCGCCGGGCCCGCGTCTGGGCAACGTCGTGGTCGAGGTCGACAAGCTCAAGAAGGGCTTCGGCGACCGGGTCCTGATCAACGACCTGTCGTTCACGTTGCCGCGCAACGGCATCGTCGGCGTCATCGGCCCGAACGGCGTCGGCAAGACCACGCTGTTCAAGACCATCGTCGGTCTCGAGCAGCCGGACAACGGCGACGTGAAGGTCGGCGAGACGGTCCTGCTGTCCTACGTCGACCAGAACCGCGGCGGCATCGACCCGAAGAAGAACGTGTGGGAGGTCGTGTCCGGCGGGCTCGACTACATCCACGTCGGCAACGTCGAGATGCCCTCGCGCGCGTACGTCAGCGCGTTCGGCTTCAAGGGCCCGGACCAGCAGAAGCCCGCGGGCGTGCTGTCCGGTGGTGAGCGCAACCGCCTGAACCTGGCGCTCACGCTCAAGCTCGGCGGCAACCTGATCCTGCTGGACGAGCCGACGAACGACCTGGACGTCGAGACCCTGGGGTCGCTGGAGAACGCTCTTGAGCAGTTCCCCGGCTGCGCCGTGGTCATCTCCCACGACCGGTGGTTCCTCGACCGCGTCGCCACGCACATCCTCGCGTGGGAGGGCACGGACGAGGACCCGTCGAAGTGGTACTGGTTCGAGGGCAACTTCGAGGGCTACGAGAAGAACAAGCTCGAGCGCCTGGGTGCCGACGCCGCGAGGCCGCACCGTGTCACGTACCGCAAGTTGACACGGGACTGAGAGGGCAACGGCGACGTCGTGGCGGCGAGGGGCGAGACGCAGGCGAACGTCGAGGTGAGCACGCTGGTCGTGCCCGCCTGGATGCTGCGTTGGCGCGCACCGGAGCTCGCTCTGGTGCTGGGTGAGCGCGCTGTCGCGCTCGCCTCGACCCGCCGCGACGAAGCCGACCGCCTGAGAGCGGAGTCGCTCGTGGTCTTCGCGGGCAACCGCATGGGCCGCGGCGTCCGCGTCGCCGACAGGGCGATCGACGCCCTGAAGGCGGCCCAGGCCGCTGGTGAGCACGAGACCGGGTGGCTGCTGCGGGTCGAGCTCGCGGCGTGCGCCCGGTCCGTGGGCGCACCGCTGACGGGGTTCGCGGCGGTCACCCCGGTGCTGGAAGCGCCGGACGTGCCCGCGGAACTGCGGGCCTCGGCCCTGGTGCAGGCGAGCGAATGCCTCGTCACGGTCGGCCGCGGTGACGAACCCGCGCGGGCGCTCGCCGAGGCCGATCAGCTCTACGTCGCCGACACCACGCTCGACGAGGACACGCGTCTGCTGCTGCGCGGTCAGATCCGTGCCGTGCAGGCCGCGCAGCACCGGCGCTGGGGCGACCTCGCCGCGGCGATCGGGGCCGCACGCGAGGGCCTCGACCTGCTGAGCAGGTTCTCCGATCCCGACGCGGACAGCGGTCAGGGTGTCGGCAGGCTCAGGCTGGAACTCGCGCTCGCGCTGATGGACGCGAACCGGCTGCTCGACGCGAGCGACGTCGGCGCCCCGCTGCTCGACCGCCCGGTGCGCGCGCCTTCGGCGTCCACCACCGGCTGGTTGCGCCTGGCCCTCGCCACGCGGGTGCACCTGCCCGCGGGCAGGGTCGGACTGGCCCGCGAGATGTTGCGCGAGGCGGTGGCGAGCGCCGAACGCCACCAGCTCGACACGCTGCTGGCGGAAAGCCTGCTGGCGCTGGCCCACGTGCACGAGGTGTCCGGCGACCTGGCCGACGCGCTGAAGGACCTGCGCTCGGCCCACGCCGCCGAACGCCGCCGCGCCCGCGCCGTCTACGCGGTGCGCGCCCGGCTCGCCGCGGAGTTCGCCGGTGTGCACCGCCAGCCGGCCGACCTGCACCAGCAACTGGCGAGCGTGCTCAGGCCGGTCGAGGGCATGCAGGTGGTCACCGACGGCGTGCTGTCCGCCGCACTGAAGCAACAACTCCGGCAGTGGCGCCCGGTCCAGGTCCGCAAGGGCGACGGGCTGAACGCCAAGCGTGCTCGGCGCGCTGCCGAAGACATGACCGTGGAGGGTTTGTCCGCGGCCCGACAACACGCCGCCGACCGGTGGCGCATGGTCCAGCCGTTCGGCGAGCCCGATGACAAGACCCCGGAAGCCGTGGAACCGCCACCCGCACCCCTGCCTTCTTCCTCCCCTCCCTCTTCCCCTTCCGACCGCACGGTCCCCGCGTCGGGCCTGATCGCCTCCGCGGGCGCCATGGTGAGCGGCCGGCGTCGTGCCGCCCGCGTGGCCGCCGGTGAGATCGACGACGACCGGCCCACCACCATCGCCGAAATCCCCATCACCCCCGCGGCTCCCGAGCCGGAGCAGCCACCCCAGGCCGAGCCGCGGCCCCAGCTGACCGTCGAGCAGGAACGCAAGCGCAAGGTCGAGCAGCAGCTCATGGAGCTGCAGCGCGAGGCCCGCCGCCAGATCGAGGCGGAACGCCAGGCCCGCGCCGAACAACGCGCCCAGGCCGAACGCGAGGCCCAGGCCGCCGAGGAGGCGGCCCGCCAGGAAGCCGCCCGTGAGGAGGCGGCCCGCCAGGAAGCCGCCCGTGAGGAGGCGGCGCGCCAGGAAGCGGCCCGCCAGGAGGCGGCCCGCCAGGAGGCGGCGCGCCAGGAGACGATCCGCCAGGAGGCGGCGCGCGAAGAGGCCGCCCGCCAGGAGGCGGCGCGCGAAGAGGCCGCGCGCAAGGAAGCCGCTCGTCTGGAGTCGGAGCGTGAAGCGGCCGCCCGCCTGGAGGCGGCCCGTGCAGAGGTCGCGCGCCAGGAGGTGGCCCGCCTGGAAGAGGCTCGCGCGGAGGCAGCGCGGCAAGAGGCGGCGCGGGAGCAAGCCGCCCGCGACGAGGCCGCTCGCCTGGAAGCCGCTCGTCAGCTGGCCGCCCGTGACGAGGCGGTGCGCCACGAGGTGGCTCGCCTGGAGAGCGTGCGCCAGGAGGAGGCCCGCCGCGAGGCGGCGCGTCAGGAAGCGGTGCGCAGGGACGTCGCCCGGCAGGAGGCGGCGCACCAGGAGGTCGCCCGCCAGGCCGTCGAACGCGAGGAGGTCGCCCGCCAGGCCGTCGAACGCGAGGAGGTCGCCCGCCAGGCCGTCGAACGCGAGGAGGCCGCCCGCCAGGCCCTCGAACGCGAGGAAGCCGCCCGCGCGGAGGCCGCAGGGCGTGCCGACGCGTCCGGGTCGCAGCCGGAAAGCGTCCTCGACATGCTCAAGGCGCAGGGTCTGCGGGCAGGCGGCCGCCGCCGTGCCCGCGAGGCCGAGGCGCAGTCCGGCGCCCCGTCGTGGCGCGTCGAACCGCCGTCGAGCCGGCGCGGTGACGACCAGGCGGCAGACGCGTCGCCGAACTACTTCGCGGACGCCGGCACCCGTTCCCGCTCCGAACGCCTGGCCGACCAGGTGAACCCGGACGGTCCGGCGCGGTCGGGCCTGGCCGCGGCGTTCTCGCGCCCGCCGGAGTCCCCGGACTTCGGCCCCCACACCGACGAGCCCGCCTTCCCGCTGCACACCCCGGCCGACGGTTTCCCGGCCGTCACGGCCGACCCGGACGAGCGCAGGCTCCCCGACCTCGACTTCAGCGGACTGGACTTCAGCGGCCTCGACTTCGGTGCCTCGAAGTCGACCGCGTCCGTTCCGTCCCCGCCGCCCGCGCCCGAGGAGCACCCGGACCCGGCGGAGCCGGAGAAGAAGCCGCTCCCGCCCCTCCCGGACCCGGTCCCGGACGTACCGGTCCCGGACGAGATCCCGAAGACTCCCGAACCGGACCTGCTGTCGACGAGCTTCCTGAGCTCGGCCGACGTCGACGACGACCCCTCGGACGTCCCCACGACCCCGGTCCGCGCACAGCAGGCGGAGCAGGCCCAGCCGACCTTCGGCAGCCAGGCCGGCTTCGGCACGCAACCGACCTTCGGCACGCAGACGTTCGGCACCCAGTCGGCTTTCGGTGGGCAGTCGGCCTTCGGCGGGCAGGCGGGGTTCGGTGCGCAGCCCGTCTACAGCATCGAGGCGGAGTACGGCAGCGCGCCCAGCCGCAGCACGGAGGCGGGCGGCACCGAGCGGGGCGACGGCGACGAGTGGGGCGCCGGCACCGGTCCAGCCCGTGGCGCGGGGTCCGGTGGCGGCCAGGAGTCCGCGTACAGCACGGACTTCGCCTACGGCGCGGAGCCCGGGCAGGCCATCGGCCAGACGGCGTCCCCCGGCTCGGCAGACCTCACCTCCGACCCGAGCGCGACGGATCCGCAGCCGTCGACCGCGACGGAGCCGGCGTCCAGCGAGGCCGCGTCACCCGGCTCGGTCGAGTCGTACGACTTCTTCGCCACCAGGTCCGAGGGCGGGGACGCGGCCACCGAGAAGATCAGTGCCGCGGCGGTGCCGGACGACCCGGCGGGCCGTCCGAGCAGTCGCCGCAGGCCGAGCGAGATGAGCCTCGCCGACCTGCTGGCCGAGGCGCTGGTCGCCTACGAGACCGGGCGCCGCTCGGACGAGGAGCAGCTGGACGCGTCGGACCTGGCCGCGCCGGAGTGGTCGTCCGACGAACCCGCGGCGCAGGCCGCGGTGGTGGATCGGCCGGACCGTCCCGTCGAGGCCGAGCCCGCGGACACGGGCTTCCGGCCGGGGGAGTCGTTCGGCGTGGTGGCCGAGGAGCGCGCGGTGGGGTCGGACCCGGGAGCGGGGACGGCGTTCAGCATGGAGTCGTTGTTCCGGACCAGCCGGCCTGAGGACGACTCGGAGGCCGAGGCCTCCGTGGAGGAGATGTTCGGGTCGGGCGCGTCGTACATCGTGCAGCTGAACAGACCTGCCGGGCCCTCGCCGGAGGACCGCGAGAACCACGCGGACGCGCTGTTCCGGGTCGGTGGGCCCGCCTTCGCGGAGTCCGAGCAGGAGAAGACCGGGCCGATCCGCCCGGTGGCACCGGTGTCGGACACCGAGACGACCGGTCCGATTCGTCCTTTCCGGGCGGACGGGCCTCCCGGGTGGACGCTGCCGGGGGTGTGAGGGTGGCCAGCGCCACACCTCAAGCCTTGCCCAACCCCTCCCCGCCGGGTACCTGGGCAGAGGTCGCACGAGCGGTCCCGTGCTCACCCGGAAGGGGCGGCCGGTGACGGCCGGCGGTTCCACGGAGGTCACGCCGTCGTGGGGCCCATGATCGGATGAACGTGTGGAGCGACGGGGTGTCGGGGCCGGCGGAGACAGCCGGCGTCCTGTCGTGCCCGCGGATGTGGAAAGCCTTGTCCCCACTGATGATGTGACTCGATTCAGCCCACGATTCAGTGGCCAGTCAGTGCCCCTCCTGTTGCCGGTGACGGCCGCCACCCCATCTATGGTGGGGCCGGACCCGGCACACAGAGGTGCCGGATAGCGTGGAGTCGCCTGAACATGACCTCGACTGGAGCCCCGACCCGAACCGACGACGTCTCCGCGGCCCCCGCCGCGGGTGATGGCAGTCGAACGGCCAGTCCTGAGCAGGTCCGTGACGAGCTGATCGAACGGGCCGCCGCCAATGCCCCCGAACTCGCTGACCTGATCCGCCTCTTCTACCGCCACGTGCCCGCCGAGGAAGTCAACGACGACGACCCGGTGGACCTGGTCGGTGCGGTGCGGTCGAACTACCAGCTCGCCGAGAGCCGCGTCCCCGGACGCCCCGCGGTGCGCATCCTCAACCCGACGCGCAGTGCCGACGGGTGGCAGTGTCCTGTCACCGTCGTCCAGGTCGTCACGGACGACATGCCCTACCTCGTCGACTCGGTCGCGTCCGAGCTCACGCGCGGTGGTGTGCAGGTGCAGCGTGTCGTGCACCCGATCGTCGTGGTGCGGCGCGACCCGGTCACCGGCGAGCGCACCGAGGTGCTGCCGACGGCCGATCCGGCGGATCCGCCCGCGGACGCGCTGGCCGAGTCGTGGATGAACATCGAGGTCGACCTCATCACCGACGCCGACCGCGCCCGTGAGCTCGAGACGCGCCTGCTGGCGGTGCTGACCGACGTCCGCGAGGTCGTCGAGGACACCGACCGCATGGTCACCACGGCGTTGCAGCTGGCCGAGGAGCTCGGCAAGGACTCGTCCGAGGCCACCACGGACGGCGCGAACCTGCTGAGGTGGCTCGCGGACGGGCACTTCACGTTCATGGGCTACCGGCAGTACGAGCTGGTGCGCGAGGACGGCGAACCGGCGCTGCGGGCCGTGCTCGCGAGCGGCCTGGGCGTGCTGCGCCAGGACAGCCTCGCCGCGCGCAGCCTCACCGCCGGGCCGGACAACGGCGCGCAGGCCCTGAGCCCCGACCTGCTGGTGCTGACGCAGGCGAGCGCGCAGAGCAGCGTGCACCGCAGCGTCTACCCCTACTACGTGGGCGTGAAGACGTTCGACGGCGAGGGCAACGTCACCGGCGAGCACCGGTTCCTCGGCATCTTCAGCACCACGGCGCTGCACGAGAACGTGCTGGACATCCCGGTCGTCGAGCGCCGCGTGCGCGAGGTGATCCACCGCGCCGGCTTCCCGCTGCAGTCGTACTCGGGCCAGCGGATGCTCGAGGTGATCCAGAACTACCCGCGCACCGAGCTGTTCTCCGTCGACACCGAGACGCTCTACCAGACGACCACGGGCGTCATCGCTCTCGCGGAACGCCGCCGGCTGCGGCTGTTCCTGCGCCGCGACCCGTTCGGCCGCTTCTTCAGCTGCCTGGTCTACCTGCCGCGCGACCGCTACACGACGACGAGCCGCCTCGCGATGCAGGAGGTGCTGCTCGCCGAGCTCGGCGGCCTGAACCTCGAGTACAGCGCGCGCATCGGCGAGTCCGCGCTGGCCCGCGTGCACTTCATGGTCCACACGGACCCGGCGCGCACGCTGGAGCCGGACGTGCAGGCGATCCAGGCGAAGCTGGGCGAGGCCGTCCGCAGCTGGGACGACCGCATGGTCGAGGCCGTCGGGGGCGACGACCTCGGCGCCGAGTCCGCCACGGAGCAGGGCCAGCGGTTCGCCTCGGTGTTCCCCGAGGCCTACAAGGAGGACTTCCCGGCCGCCACGGGCCTCGAGGACTTCCGGCGCATCGAGAAGCTCGTCGAGGGCGACCTCGACATGGTCTTCTACGTGCCCGAGAACGCTGAACCGGGCGAGCGGCGCTTCAAGCTGTTCGTGACGGGCGAGGGCATCACGCTCTCGGACGTGCTGCCGATGCTGCAGCGCATGGGCGTCATCGTGGTCGACGAGCGGCCGTACGAGATCGCGCGCGAGGACGGCGTGCAGTGCTGGATCTACGACTTCGGCCTGCGCATCGACAAGGCCGCGCTCGCGCAGCTCTCCGAGGCCGACCTCGACGGCGTGCGCGTGCGGTTCCAGGACGCGTTCGCCGCGGTCTGGCGTGGTGAGGCCGAGGTCGACAGGTTCAACTCGCTGGTGCTGCAGGCCGGGCTCACCTGGCAGCAGGCCGCGATGCTGCGCGCGTACGCGAAGTACCTGCGCCAGGCGGGCACGCCGTACTCGCAGGACTACATCGAGGACGCCGTGCTCGGCCACACGAGCGTGGCGATCGCGCTCGTGGCGTTGTTCGAGGCCCGGTTCAACCCGGCGCTGAGCGACGCGACCAGGGCCGCGCACACCGAGACCATGGTCACCGAGATCGGCAAGCTGATCGACGACGTGACGAGCCTCGACGCGGACCGCATCCTGCGCAGCCTGCTGAGCCTGATCAACGCCACGCTGCGGACGAACTACTTCTTCCGCGACGCCGACGGCAACGGGCGGCCGTACCTGTCGGTCAAGCTCGACCCGCAGGCGATCCCGGACCTGCCGCAGCCGCGGCCGAAGTTCGAGATCTTCGTGTACTCCCCGCGCGTCGAGGGCGTGCACCTGCGCTTCGGCAGCGTCGCGCGCGGTGGCCTGCGCTGGTCCGACCGCCGCGAGGACTTCCGCACGGAGATCCTCGGCCTGGTCAAGGCGCAGGCCGTGAAGAACGCGGTGATCGTGCCGGTCGGCGCGAAGGGCGGCTTCGTCGTCAAGAAGCCGATCCCGGCGACGGGCGATCCCGGCATCGACCGCGAGAACTTCATGTCCGAGGGCATCGCCTGCTACAAGATGTTCATCTCGGGCCTGCTCGACCTCACCGACAACCTGATCAACAACGAGGTCGTGCCCGCGCCGCAGGTCGTGCGCTACGACGGCGACGACACGTACCTGGTCGTGGCCGCGGACAAGGGCACCGCGACGTTCTCCGACATCGCGAACGGCGTGAGCCAGAGATACGGCTTCTGGCTGGGCGACGCGTTCGCGTCCGGTGGCTCGATCGGCTACGACCACAAGGCCATGGGCATCACGGCCAAGGGCGCGTGGGAGAGCGTGAAGCGCTCGTTCCGCGAGCTCGGCGTGGACACGCAGACCGAGGAGTTCACCGTCGTCGGCATCGGCGACATGTCCGGTGACGTGTTCGGCAACGGCATGATGCTGTCCGAGCACATCCGGCTCGTGGCGGCGTTCGACCACCGGCACGTCTTCCTCGACCCGAACCCGGTGGCGGCCACGTCGTTCGCCGAGCGCGTGCGGCTGTTCAACGTCCCGCGCTCGTCGTGGGACGACTACGACCGCTCGCTGATCAGCGAGGGCGGCGGCATCTTCCCGCTCACGGCCAAGTCGATCCCGATCTCCGAGCAGGCCCGCGTCGCGCTGGGTCTCGACGAGGGCGTCACCAAGCTGTCCCCGCCGGAGCTCAAGAAGGCGATCCTGCTCTCGCCGGTCGACCTGCTGTGGAACGGCGGCATCGGCACGTACGTCAAGGCGTCGACCGAGTCGCACGCCGACGTCGGCGACAAGGCCAACGACACGATCCGCGTCAACGGCGACGAGCTGCGGGTCAAGGTCATCGGTGAGGGCGGCAACCTGGGCCTGACCCAGCGCGGCCGCATCGAGTTCGCCCGCAAGGGCGGCAAGGTCAACACCGACGCGCTCGACAACTCCGCCGGCGTCGACTGCTCCGACCACGAGGTCAACATCAAGATCCTGCTGGACCACCTGGTCCGGGAGGGCTCGGTGGAGCAGCAGCAGCGCAACGAGGTCCTCGCCGAGATGACCGACGAGGTCGGCGAGCTCGTGCTGGCGGACAACTACTCGCAGAACAGCGTCCTCGGTGTCAGCCGGGCGCACGCGGCCCCGATGCTGTCGGTGCACGCGCGCCTCACGGCGGACCTGGAGGCGCGCGGCGCGCTCAACCGCAAGCTGGAGGCCCTGCCGAGCCCGGCCGAGTTCAAGGCGCTGGAGAAGAGCGGCCAGGGCCTCACCTCGCCCGAACTCGCCACGCTGCTCGCGTTCACCAAGCTCACGCTGAAGGAAGAGCTGCTCTCGAGCGACATCCCGACGATCGACACGTTCACCCGCAAGCTCCCGGACTACTTCCCGAGCCTGCTGCGCGAACGCTTCGGCGCCGAGATCCCGAACCACCCGCTGGCGCGGCAGATCATCACCACGGTCGTCGTCAACGAGGTCGTCGACGGCGGCGGCATCTCCTACGCCTTCCGCCTGGCCGAGGAGACGAGCGCCTCGGCGACGGACGCGGTCCGCGCCTACGCCGTGGTCACCCAGGTCTTCGACCTGCCGTCGATCTGGCGCGAGATCGAGGCGCTCGACACCGTGGTGCCGACGGACGTGCAGGACAACATGGTCCTCGAGACCCGCCGCCTGCTGGACCGGGCGTCCCGCTGGCTGCTGTCCAACCGCCCGCAGCCGCTCGCGGTGGGCTCGACGATCAACCGCTTCCGCAAGGTGGTCGAGGACCTCAGCCCGCACGCCTTCGACCTGTTGCAGGGCAAGGAACTCGACGTGGTCGCCGGCAAGGCGGACCGCTACGTCGAGCAGGGCGTCCCGGCCGAGTTGGCCCGCAAGGTCGCGGCGCTGCTCTACATGTACGGCCTGCTCGACGTCACCGAGATCGCCGAACTGGCCGAGCGCGAGTTCGGCCCGACCGGCGGCGCCGGCCCGGAGCGCACGCACCGGGAGACGGCCGAGCTGTACTTCGCGCTGTCCGACCACCTCGACATCGACCACATGCTGGACTCGGTGACGAGCCTGGAGCGAGGCAACCGCTGGCACGCCCTGGCCCGGCTTGCACTGCGCGACGACTTCTACTCGTCGCTGCGGGCCATCTCGGTCGACGTGCTGCGGGCGAGCGACGAGGACGACACGGCGAGCGAGAAGATCGCCAAGTGGGAGCAGGCCAACGCCTCGCGCCTGTCCCGCTCGCGCGGTGCGCTGGAGGAGATCAACCGGGTGCACCAGCTGGACCTGGCGACCCTCTCCGTGGCCGCGCGCCAGGTGCGGAGCATGGTCAGGTAGCAGGCAGCGAAAACGGGGCGCCGCGGAATCCCCTCCGCGGCGCCCCGTTCTGTGTCAACGTCAGACGACCTGTTCGAGTTCCGCGCGCTGCGCGATCGCCTGTCCCAGCCACCTGCGGCCCAGGTAGACGAGCAAGGCCACGCCGACCGCCGCGACCGTGCCGGCGCCGGATCCCATCCACAGCCCCAGGACCTCCATGCCGTCGGCGGGGGAGGGGATGTCCGCGAACGTCACGTAGACGAACAGGGCCGCCATCACGACGGCCCCCGCGGTGATGGCGCCGATCGCGATGTTCGTCCAGGTGACCGAACGGGACTCGAACACGGTGTCGTCCCCCGCCCGCTGCAGCATCACTCCGAGGGAGACCGCCAGCACCTGCAGGCAGGCGACGAAGACGATCGCGAACACCACCAACGGCACCCGCACGGACTCGTACGGCGGGAAGAGCCCGGCCTCGTCCGCCGCGGTCGTCGGGATCACCACGACCTGGGCGAACAGCCCGCTGAGGAACGCGATGGCGAGCAGGGTCTGCAGGAAGAACACCAGTGCGCGGGTCATGAATCGAGTATCGACAGCTGCCTATCGATTTTCAATCGGCTGGTGTGGAGGTCCTGTGAAGGTTCACGCGGTCGTGGGCGGTAGGGTCCCTCCATGGGTGTCTTCGTCACTGGTGTGCGGCCGCGATGGTCGGACATGGATGCGTTCGGCCACGTCAACCACGCCAAAACGGTGACGTTGCTCGAAGAGGCCCGGATCGAGCTGCTGTTCACGGAGGCGGCCCGCCACGGGGTCAAGGAGCTGGCCGAGGGCATGGTCGTGGCGAAGCTCGTGGTCGAGTACCTCGCGCCGATCGTGTTCACCGGTGAGGACATCATCGTCGAGATGTCGGTGCGGGAGTTGAAGTCCGCGTCGCTGACGCTCGACTACGTGGTGCGCTCCAGCCGGGACGCGAACAGCCCGGTGGTCGTCAGGGCGGAGACGCTCATGGCGCCCTACAACGTGACGACAGCACGACCGCGCCGCCTGACCGAGGCCGAGCGCGACTTTCTCGCCGGGTGGCGGGCAGGGGGAAACGGTGCCTGAGCTGGTGTTGGCCGACGCGGCCGAGAGAGACGACCTCGGGGCGTTCGCCGCGCGGGCGGTGCGGCTCGACGCGCAGGGCGTCGTGCGGCTGCGCAACCGCAACGAGGAGCTGCTGGACGCGTGGGTGGCCACGCCGTTCGACGCGCTCGCCACGCGAACCGTTGCGGGACAGGCGAACCCGGCCGACGTGACGGTGTCCGGCTCGGAGCTGCTGACGGGGCTCGCGGTCATGCGCGACGACCGCATCGACCCCGGACCGGCCAAGGACCTGATGTGGCGCTCGGCCCTGCCGCCCGCCGAGGGCTGGCTGGTGGTCGACCGGCTGCCCGTCGAGGTCGTCGCGAAGATCGCCGACGAGGGTGTCGAGGTGGCGCGCGAGAACACCGGCCCGCAGGGCACGCCGCCGGCCTCGTTGCTGGACCAGACGGTGCTGACCGTGAGCGGGTCCGGGCTGGACGTCAAGATCCCGCTGCGGGTCCTGTTCGCGTTGTCGGGCATGGGTTTCCTCGGCGACGACGGGGACGTCCGCGTGACGGCGACCGACTCGTGGCTGCGGATCGACGCCCGGTTCGGCGCGGTCGTCCGGCGCCGCCACTCCATGCTGCCGCTACTCGTCTGACCTGGAGTTAACTGCAGGTTCTTTTCGGGAAATCACTGCGCCGCAAGCGGATGCGCGTGGCACCATGTCGCGCGTGTCTGCCGAATCGCCGCAGGAGGAGACCGAGTACCGGGTCTCGACCCTGGAGCTCTTCTTCGACCTGGTCTTCGTCTTCACGATCACGCAGCTGACCCAGAAGCTGGCCGACGACATGTCGCCGGCCGGTTTCGGGCAGGTCCTGCTCATGCTGTTCGTGATCCTCTGGATGTACTTCGGGTACGTCTGGCTCACGAACGCCGTCCCGCCGAACACCACGCTGCGGCGGGTGCTGCTCATGTGCGGCATGGGCGGGTTCCTGATCATCGCGCTGGCGATCCCCTCCGGGTTCGCCGCCGCCGGGCCCGCGTTCGGGATCGGGTACCTGATCGTGAACCTGGTCCACTCCGGGCTCTTCATCTCGGCGGGCGGGCCGGGGTCGGCCGCGGCGATGGCACGGCTGGCGCCGTTCAACCTCGGCTCGGCGGTCCTGGTGCTGGCCGGCGGGTTCCTGCCGCCCGTGTGGCGGGCCGCCGCCTGGTTCGCGGCCGTGGTGCTCATGGTCGTGTCGCCGTACGTGAACCGGCGGCACGGCGAGTTCCGCATCAGGCCGGTGCACTTCGTCGAACGGCACGGGCTCGTGGTGATCATCGCCCTCGGCGAGTCGATCATCGCGATGGGCATCGGGGCTGCGGGCCTGCCGCTCAACTTCCAGCTCGTCGTGGCGGCCCTGCTGGGCCTGACGCTCGCCTACCAGCTCTGGTGGTGCCACTTCGGCCGGGACCAGGACGTCCGGGCCGAGCACAGCCTCGCGGCCATGACGCAGGTCGAACGGTCTCGCGCGGCGCTGTCGGCGTTCGGCTGGGCGCACGTGCCGATCCTGCTGGGCATCATCGTCGTGTGCGTCGGCATCAAGAAGACCATCGGGCACGCCACCGAGCACCTCTACCTCAGCGGCGCGCTGGCGCTGGGCGCGGGAGCGGCCGTCTTCCTGGCCGGGCAGGTGTTCTTCCGCCACCGCATGGGCATCGGCACGGTCCGGTGGCGGGTGATCGCCGGTGTGGTCGCGCTCGCGACCATCCCGATCGGCCTGTGGCTGGCGATCGCCCAGGTGGCCGCGCTGGTCCTCGTGTTCGGTGCGCTGCTGGCCGTGGAGGGCAGGCTGCGGGCGTGACCGGCACGCCCGCAGCGGGACGGCGTCAGGCCAGCCAGACGGCCGTGTCGGGCGGCAGTTGGTCGCCGTCCATCGGGCCGGACGACAGCAGCACCTGACCCGGCGGCAGCGGCACGGACGCGCCCGACGTGTTCAGGGCGCAGATCAGCCCGCCGCCCTTGCGCCGGAACGCGAAGCAGCCGGCCGGGGCGCCGTACCACTCGAGCTCCGTGCCGGCGAACGACGCGTTGGACTTCCGGTGCTCCAGCGCCTCGCGGTACAGCGAGAGCATCGAGCCCGGGTCCTCGAGCTGCGCCTCGGCGGTGAGGTGGTCCCACTCGTTCGGCTGCGGCAGCCAGGTGTTCACGGCCGTGGAGAACCCGAACGGCGGGCTCGCGCCCTCCCACGGGATCGGCACGCGGCAGCCGTCACGGCCGCGTTCGGTGTGCCCGGAACGCTCCCAGGTCGGGTCCTGCAGGGCCCAGTCCGGCAGCTCCACGTTCGGCAGGCCGAGCTCTTCGCCGTTGTAGAGGTAGATGACCCCCGGCAGCGCCAGCTCGACCAGCGTCATCGCGCGGGCCCGCTGCTCGCCCACCGCGCCGCCGCCGTAGCGGGTCACGTGGCGGACGACGTCGTGGTTCGAGAGCGTCCACGTGGCGGGGGTGCCGGTCAGGGCGACCGCGGCCAGCGAGTGCTCGATCGCCGAACGGACCGCGTCCGCGTCGAAACTCGCCTCGACCAGGCGGAAGTTGAAGCCCAGGTGCAGCTCGTCGGGACGGACGTAGGCGGCGAAGCGCTCGTCGTCCTTCACCCAGATCTCGCCGACGGCCATGGTGCCGGGGTAGCCGTCCATGACCTTGCGGATCATGCGGTGGATCTCGTGCACGCCGTCGTTGTCGAACCGCGGGTCGTGCGCGTCGTCGCTCAGCACGCCGGGCGCCTGCGGGCGGATCTCCATGTCCGGCAGGCCCTCGGGCTTGGCCATGCCGTGCGCCACGTCGATGCGGAAGCCGTCGACGCCGCGGTCGAGCCAGAACCGCAGGGTGCGCTCCAGGTCCGCGCGGACCTCCGGGTGCTCCCAGTTCAGGTCCGGCTGTTCCGGCGCGAACAGGTGCAGGTACCACTGGCCGTCCGGGACGCGGGTCCACGCGGGACCGCCGAAGACCGACGTCCAGTTGTTCGGCGGCTGCGAGCCGTCGAAACCGCGGCCCTCGCGGAAGATGTAGCGGGCGCGCTCCATGCTGCCGGGGCCCGCGTGCAGGGCCTCCTGGAACCACTCGTGCAGGTCGCTCGAGTGGTTCGGCACCAGGTCGACCGTCACCCGGATGTTGTGCTCGTGCGCGTCCGCCACCAGCCGGTCGAACGCGGCCAGGTCGCCGAAGAGCGGGTCCACGTCGCGCGGGTCGGCGACGTCGTAGCCGTGGTCGGCCATCGGCGAGCGGTAGAACGGGGTGAGCCACAGGGCGTCGACGCCGAGCAGCTCCAGGTAGCCGAGGCGGGACCTGATGCCGTCGAGGTCGCCGACGCCGTCGCCGTTGGAGTCGGCGAAGGAGCGCACGTACACCTGGTAGAAGACGGCGTCACGCCACCAGGCGGCCTCTTCGGCGATCTCGGGGCTGAGGTCGGAGGATCGTCGCACGGGGGGTCATCCTGCCATTCGTCTCGCTGCTAAAAGACCCGAACGGGTGATGGTCGGTTACGAGAAGCTGTTCATCAAGCTGTTCGCGGCCATCTCCATGTAGTCCCAGAGCTGCTTGCGGTGAGCCTCGTCCAGGCCGGCTTCGTCGACGGCGATCCTCATGCAGCGCAGCCACGCGTCCCGTTCGATCGGTCCGATCTTGAACGGCACGTGGCGCATCCGCAGCCTCGGGTGGCCCCGGTTGTCCGAGTAGGTGTGCGGTCCGCCCCAGTACTGCATCAGGAACAACCGCAGCCGCTCCTCCGCAGGTCCGAGGTCTTCTTCGGGGTACAGGGGGAGGAGGACCTCGTCGGACTTCACCTCTTTGTAGAAGCGCGCGACGATGCGGTGGAACGTCTCCTCGCCACCGACCTGTTCGAAGAAGCTCACGGGGTTTCCCACACACCCATCCTGACTCACGCGGGCCACCCCGTGCAGGGCGCCCCGGGTGTAGGCCGTGCCATAGGGGTGTGAACTGGCAGGACGCCGGGTGATCATCGTCTCGAATGGGTGTTCTAACTCACCCGGCGCCTGCGTTTGGACCTCACTTGGCGGTGAAGCCGGCCTCTTCCAGCGCGGGCATCAGCTGCGCGCGCAGGTTGCGCTGGACCGCCCACTGGCGGCCGGGGCGCGTCTTCACGGTGACCCGCAGGGTGATGCCGTCGACGGTGAACTTCTCCACGCCGAGGACCTCGGGCTTGGCCGTGATGTCCGTCTTGAGCGGCTCCTTCTCGGCCACCTCGGCGGCCGTGCGCTCCAGCACGGCGGTGGCCTCGGCGAGGTTCGCGCCGTAGCTCAGCGGCAGGTCGACGACCGCGACCGCGAAGCCCTGCGACGAGTTGCCGACGCGCAGGATCTCGCCGTTGCGGACGTACCAGACCGTGCCCCCGGTGTCGCGGATCGTGGTGGTGCGCAGGGCGACCGCCTCGACGGTGCCGGTGATGGACGGGCCGAGGTCGACGACGTCGCCCACGCCGTACTGGTCCTCCAGCAGCATGAACATGCCGGACAGGAAGTCCTTCACCAGGTTCTGGGCGCCGAAACCGATCGCGACGCCCAGGATGCCCGCCGACGTCAGCACGGGCGTGATGTCCAGCCCGACCACGATCATGATCTCCAGGAACGCGATTCCGAAGATCAGGATCGTGACGATCGACTTCAGCACCGAGCCGATCGTGCGGGCGCGCTGCTCACGGCGCTCGGAGACGAGGTTCCCGAGCGCCTGCGGAGCGCGTTCCCGCAACGGCTTGAGCAGCCCCGGCTTCTTGCCCTCCTTGCCGGGGATGGTGATCCGGTCGATGACCTTGCGGAGCAGAGCCCGGAGGATGAAGGCGGCGATCAGGATCACGACGATCTTGATCGCGCCCGTCAGGATCATCGGGCCGTACTTCTCGAAGAAGCCGACCGCCTGCGCGGTCTTGTTCGAGATGTCGTCCACGGGACTCGTCACGTGGTCGTGCCCTCCTACAACTCCATGCCGGTGGCATTCGCGAGAAACGTCAGTTGGTCCACGGCGAGAGACACCGTCCGGCTCACCGACCGCCCGGCGTGACCGACTTCGGTCTCGCGGCGGATCAGCACCGGGTGCTTGGTCGGATCACTTGACGAAGCGTGCTGCAGCGCCGCGCACATCTTCCTGGCGTGGTTGGGGTCCACACGAGAATCCGACTCGAACACCGTGAACAACACAGAAGGGTACTCAACGTCCGTTACCACTTGGTGATAAGGCGAGTAGGAGAGCAGCCAGCCCAGTTCCTCGGACACGCTTGCGCTGCCGTACTCGTCCGCCCACAGCCGCCCGAGCAGGAACTTCTCGTAGCGCACCATGTCGAGCAGTGGCGCTGAGCACACCACGGCCGCGTACAGCTCGGGGCGCTGGGTCAGCGCGGCGCCCACGAGCAGGCCCCCGTTGGAGCCTCCCATGATCGACAGCTGCTGCGGCGTCGTCCACCCCGTGCGGACCAGGTGCTCCGCCGCGGCGTGGAAGTCGTCGAACACGTTCTGCTTGTTGGCGCGCATGCCGGCGACGTGCCAGTCCTCGCCCTCCTCGTCGCCGCCGCGCAACGACACGTGCACCCACACACCGCCCGCCTCGACCCACGCCAGCGTGGTCGCGCTGTAGCCGGGGCCGCGGCCGATCGCGAAGCCGCCGTAGCCGGTGAGCAGCGCGGGACGGGGCAGGTCGGGCTTCTGCTCGCCGCTCACGACGAACATCCGGACCGTCGTGCCGTCCTTGGAGGAGTACGCGATCTGCTGCGTCGTCACGGCCGGCAGCTCGACGCGACCCGGCGCGGCCTCGTGCAGCACCGTCTCACCGGTGGCGCGCGAGTACCGGAACACCGACTGCGGCGTCACGAAGTCCGTCCACCCGAACCACACGGTGTCCTGGTCGTGCGGCGTCTGGGAGTCCACGACGGACATCCCGTGCAGCGAACCCGTGCCGGGCAGCGGGATCTCCCGCTTGTGCGCGCCGGTCGCGGCGTCGTGCAGGTGCAGTTCGGACACCGCGTGCCGGGTGCGCAGGACGACCAGGTCGCCGTCGAGCCAGCGCACGCCGTCGAGCACCGAGTCGGGCTCCTCGGCGATCAGCTCCGTCCACTCGGTGGGGTTCGCGGGATCGGCGACGCACAGGCGCTGCCGGGGCGCGCCGTGGTTGGTGTGGAGGTAGAGCCTGCCGTCCCTGGCCACGGACGCGGAGCACTGGACGCCCGCCTCGGTGAGGATCACGGGCTTGAGCTCGCCGTCGCCGTGCAGGTCCGCGATCCACACGGAGTCGTGCTTCAGCGTGCTGGGCGACCCGCTCACGACGAGCCAGCGGCCGTCGTGCGAGACCGTCACCGAGTAGTAGAAGGTGTGCGCCTGGTCGTCGCCGTGCACGTTGAGGTCGGTCTGCGGGTCCGTGCCGACCCGGTGGCGCCACACGCGGCGGTGGAACAGCTTCTCGTCCTCGGGCAGCAGCGCCGGGTCGAGCTGGCGCACGTAGTAGAACTCCTCGCCGCCGGGCAGCCAGCCGATCGCGGAGTAGCGGCACCGGTCGATGGGACCCTCGACGAGCTCGCCGGTCTCGACGTCGATCACGTGCAGCAGCGAGTGCTCGTTGCCGCCGACGGACACCTGGTACGCGAGGCGGGTGCCTTCGAGACTGGGGGACCAGGCGTCCAGAGTGGTCCTGCCGGACGGGTCGAGGGCGCTCACGTCGAGCAGCACGCGTTCGGTGCCGTCGCTCTCGCGCACCAGGACGACGGGGTGGTCCTGCTCGGGACCGCGGCGGGTGAAGAACGCCCTGCCGGCGCGCCAGGTCGGAGTGGACACCGATCCCGTGCGCATCAGCTCCCGCAGCCGGGCGTCCAGGCGCTCGCGGCCGGGCATCGCGTCCAGCCAGGAGCGCGCGAGCACGTCCTGCGCCTGCGACCACTCCGCGGTGCGGGGGTCTGCCGTGTCCTCGAGCCAGCGGTACGGATCGGCGACGGTGCGCCCGTGGAGCTGCTCGGCGATGTTCAGCCGCTCGGCGATCGGGTAGGTGATCGTCGCAGGCAGTGGAGTGGAAGGGACCTCTGTCACCTTGTCAAGGGTAGCGGTCTCTTGAAAACCATCTTCGATAGGGAGCGGGTTCACCTCAGGTTCGATCACGCATCCGTGACGCGTCACTTATCACACGTGATTTTTTCCTGGTAAGTGTGGTCTCCTATGGCTGAACCGGTGGAGGTGGTCGCGTGCCAGACCGACAACCGACCCCTATCGGCGGCTCGCTCCAGGGCGAGATCGCGCCGACGGTCCCCCCATGCCGAAATCAGCCCGAGCTGCGGGCGGTGCCCGACGGGGATCGAGACGGGGGAGGTTCCGGTCCGACGCCGGTGGTCTTCCCCTGGGGCAGACGCAAGGTCCTGCTGCTCAACGCCACTTTCGAGCCGCTCACGGCGTTGTCGCTGCGCCGCGCGGTCGTGCTCGTGGTCTGCGGGAAAGCCGAGGTCGTCCACGGGGACGCCTCCGGGCTGGTGCTGCACTCGTCGAAGTCCGAGGTGCTCGTGCCGTCCGTGATCCGGCTGAGCTCCTACGTGCGCGTGCCTTATCGCGGCCGCGTGCCGATGACCCGTGCCGGGCTCATGCACCGCGACCGGTACCGCTGCGCCTACTGCGGCGGGCGGGCCGAGACGATCGACCACGTCGTGCCGCGTTCGCGTGGCGGACCTCACACCTGGACCAACTGCGTCGCCTGCTGTGCGAAGTGCAACCACCGCAAGGCGGACAAGCTGCTGTCCGAACTGGGCTGGCGGCTGCGCGTCGTTCCGGCGGCGCCGCGGGGCCCGCACTGGCGGTTGCTCGCCGGGGTGGCCGAGGCGGATCCGCAGTGGTTGCCGTACCTGGGTGAACCCGCGGCCTGATCTGCCGCGTCCGGGCGGGTCAGGCCGCGAGGGAGAAGTCGTTCCGGCGTGCCGTGATGCGTACGGAGTCGTGGGCCGTGATGCGGACCGAGTCCTGCTGCGCGGTGATGCGGACCGAGTCGTCCGTGGCGGTGATGCGCACGGAATCGTCGGTAGCGGTGATGCGGACCGAGTCGTCGTGCGCGGTGATCCGGACGGAATCGTCGTGTGCGGTGATGCGGACGGAGTCGTCCGTTGCCGTGATGCGCACCGAGTCGTCGTGTGCGGTGATGCGCACCGAGTCGTCGTGTGCGGTGATGCGGACCGAGTCGTCGTGCGCCGTGATCCTGACCGAATCGCTCTGAGCGGTGATGCGCACGGAGTCGTCGAGGGCCGTGATGCGCACCGAGTCGGCGCACGTGATCCTGACCGAATCGCTCGCCGTGATGCGCACGGAGTCGCTCATGGTGATGCGCACGGAGTCGCTCGCCGTGATGCGCACCGAATCGGACGCGGTGATCCGAACGGAGTCGTCCCGCGTGATCCGGACGGAGTCACTCGCGGTGATACGCACTGAATCGTCCTTGTAGCTCGGAAGAGTGAAGGTCACGGCCTGGGCGGGGGTCATCGTGAACATTTTGTGTCCTCCAACTCGTCCGGGGCGGGTGCGCAAGACCCGTATAGGTGAAAAGCTAAGAGGTGGGTGATCCGGGAACAAGACCCCAAACCGGCACCCGTTCGCCTCCGACCGGGTGAGGCCTGACCGGGTGTAACCGCTGCGCCGCACGAGAGCACTCGTTGGCCTTACTGGCCGGTATGGACACGCTCTGTAACGTTCGATCTGATGGAACGTGATGTGGGTCATACCGTGAAAGGCGTGCGGGAACAGGGTTTCCGAGCGCTCACCAGGGCCTGGGCGGTGTCGCTCGTGGGCGACGGCGTGCGGGTCGTCGCGCTGCCGTTGTTCACCGCCGCGAGCACCCGCAGCCCGCTCGCCGTGTCCGCTGTGGCCGTCGCACTCACGTTGCCCTGGTTGCTCGTCGCGCTGCCCGCCGGCGCGCTCGTGGACCGCTGGAGGCCCCGGACCGTTGTCGTGGTGGCGCATTGGCTGCGCGCCGGGGTGACCGGAGTGCTCGCGCTGGCGGTCCACACCGGACACGCGACGGTCGTCGTCTTGTGCGCCACGGCTTTCGTGCTGACCTCCGCCGAGACGTTCGCGGACTCGGCGTCCCAGGTGCTGCTGGTCGAGCTCGCGGGGCCGGGGGAGCTGGAGGCGGCGAACGGCAGGTTCGTGGCCGTCGAAACGGTCGGCATGGACCTCGCCGGTCCGCTGGCCGCCGCGGCGCTGTTCTGGTGGGACCCGGCGGCCTGCTTCGCCCTCGACGCGCTCTCGTTCGCCGTCGCCGCGGTGTTCGTGTCCCGCGTGCCGGACGTCGCCGCGGAACGCTCCGGAGGTGATCTCCGGGGGCAACTGGCCGAGGGCGCGCGGTTCCTCGTGCGGACTCCTGGGCTGCGGTCACTGGTAGTTGCCGTTGCAATCACAGCTTTCTGCGCCGCCGCGATCAACGCGATGCTGGCGCTCTACTCCATCCAGGTACTCGGCCTCGCCGAACCGGTGGTTCCCGCCCTGGTCGTTTGTATGGCGGCCGGTGCTCTGCTAGGTGCGTGGCTGTCCCCGCGGCTCGCGAGGCGGTGGGGTGCGGGCCGGGTCATGGTCGGGTTCCTGGCGTTGCTCGGCGCCGCGTTCGCGTTGTTCGGGCTCACGCCGTGGCTGGTGGTCGCGGTGATCGCGTGCGTGCTGTTCGGCCTGGCGTCCGCGGGGTGGAACGTGCTGTCCGCGACCCGGCGGCAACGACTCACGCCCGGACCGATGATGGGGCGTGTGACCAGCGCTTACCGGGTGCTCGCCTGGGGCCTCTCGCCGCTCGGCGCGGGCCTCGCCGGACCGTTGGCGCAGGCCACGTCGCTGGGCACCGTCTACGTCGTGGCGGGCTCGATCGTGGGATTCACCGCGATCTTGCTGGCCCGGCCGCTCGTGCGCGGCTGAGTTCGGCTACCGTACCCGCCGTGACCATCGTGGAGACCGTTCTCGTCTTCGCGCTGATCCCGCTGGCGATCTACGGCGTGATCACGCTGCTGACGGTGAGGCCAAAGGCCACCCGGATTCCCCGGTACAGGCCCGGCCAGGAGTGGGGCTACGCCCCGGTGTGGTGGAGCGCGAACCCGGCTGGGTTGAGCGCGGAGCACCACAGCGTCGCCGAGCCCGGTACCGCGGGCTCGACCGCCAAGGGAGGCGCACGTGGCAACTGGTAAGGCGATCGAGGCCGTCGACCCGGCGTCGCTGCCGCTCGGTGCCGTCGTGACGAACAGCGGCCGGGTGTCCGCGGCGAAGATGTACGAGCCGCACGCGCCGGAGCTGCCGTTCACGCCGGCCCAGCTCGCGCAGCTGGACGAGGCGCTGACGCTCTCCAGCCGCACCACGGGCCTCGACTTCAGCGTGTACCTGGGCGAGCTCGGCTCGAACGCCCACGAGCGCGCTCAGGAGCTGCACGGCTCCACCGAGCGCCCGTCGCACCACGTCCTCGTGGCCGTGTCGCCGGGCGAGCGCGTCGTCGAGGTCGTGACGGGCGAGGAGTCCCACCGCCGTCTCGCCGACCGCGGCGCCAAGCTCGCGGTGATGAGCATGGTCGCGTCCTTCAAGGAGGGCGACCTCGCGGGCGGCCTCATCTCGGGCCTGCGCATGCTGACCGACCAGGCCGGCAGCACGACCCGTTCCTGATCCTGCTCCTCCGAACCGCCCCCGGTGCCGCACCGGGGGCGTTCGCGTGTTCACGGGCTGACGGCGTTCTGGGCCACCACGAGGTCGGAGATCTTCTCCCAGCCCAGCCTGCGGTACAGGTGCACGCCGTCGGTCGAGGCGAACAGCAGCCCCGTCACCGCGCCCCTGGCCAGCGCCTCGGTGATCAACGCGCCCATCACGACGCTGCCCAGGCCACGCCGCCGATGTGTCTCCGCGGTCTCGATGCGGTGGGCGACGGCGTCCTCCCCGACGACGGCCATCAGCCCGCTCGCCGCCACCTCACCGTCCGCCAGCACCCGCACGCCGATCACCGCGTCCCCGGTCACCTCCACGACGTACCCCGCGGGCGGTTCCGGCGCCGGGTGACCCGCCAGGTCGCGCCGCATGAACGTCTCGTCCGGCCGTGCCACGACCAGACCGGCGGCTTCGAGCTCCGCGATCACCTTCTCCGGTGAGTGCGTGGGGACGCTCAGCCAGTTCGGTTCGGCGGACGCGGCCACGACCGCGGCCAGCGCGGCGGTCTCCGCGTCGTCCGTCGCGATCCACTCGAACACCCGGTGCGGCCGGTTCACGTGGACGACCAGGTGGCCGTCGCGGTGCTCGGACGTCAGCCCGTCGGCCGCGATCCAGCCGCGGTGCCAGCGCTCCACCAGTTCGCCGATCATGCTTCCCCCTCGCCGTTGGACGCGATCACCACGTCGGAGATCCTGTACCAGCCCAGCTTCCGGCACAGCCGCAGGCCGTCCGCGTTCGCGAACACCAGCCCCTCCTGTGCGCCGGCCCTGACGGCCTCCTCGACCAGCACGTTCATCACCAGGCTGCCGAGTCCCCGGCCCCGGTGCCCCGGCTTCGTCCTGAGGCGGTGCGGCACGGCGTCCTCGCCCACGACGGCGATCAGTCCGCTCGCGACGTCCTCGCCGCCGAGCGACGCCACGACCTCGATCACCTCTCCTGGCGTGACCCGCACCGAGCAGCCCTCGGGAGGTCTCGGCTTCGGGTGGTCGAAGAGGCCGCGCCTCAAGAAGGTCTGCCGGTCGTGGACCACGAGTCCGGCCTTCTCGGCCACCCGGGTCACCTCGTCCGGCACCGTGGTCGGCACCGTCAGCCTGGTCGGCACGAACGAGAGCCGGACGTCCTCGGCGTGGGCCACCACGTTCGCGTCACCGGCGAGGATCCGTTCCTCCCGCCTCCCGGGCAGGTCGGCCCAGACGTGCCAGTTGTCCAGCAACGGGTGCGGTTCCAGCGACTCCGCCCTCGACCAGCCCGCGACCCAGCGGTCGACCAGCACGCCGAGCTCCACGCACAGCTCGAGCCGCCGCTCCAGTTCCGCCGTGGACAGTTTTACCGCGACACCGTTGCGCCGCAGGTACTTCAGCAGTCCGAGGAAGTGGTCGGGAACGGCCTCGTACGCCACCTCCGCCGCCTGCCACACGAGCTCGATCCCCGGCAGGAACCACCAGTTCTCGCGCACCGGCGTGATCGAGTACGCCTCACCGAGGGAGTGGCCGGGCCCGACGAGCGCCTCGCACAACGCCAGGTGCAGGCCGTGTTCGTCGGTGGCGTACGTGCCGTCGACCACGTGCACACCGGCCGAGGGGTGCACGTGGGGTGTCCTGAGAGCGACCTCGTTCCACCACCTCCGGCCCTCGGAACCCAGTGGTGCCCACAGGTTCCGCTCCGCCGGCACGCCCTCCCGCCACAGGCGCCACACCTCGCGTGCGGCGGGCGGGGGACGGTGGCCCAGCACCGGGACTTCGTCGCGGCGGGACTGGTCGAGCACGACGTCGGACAGGTCCTCACCCGCGGCGGACGGGACCACCGACACGACGTCCAGCACGATCCCGGCGAGGTCGAGCACCCGGCCGTCGCGGTCGAGGACGCGGAGCGCCACACCGCTGTCGCAGGGCAGGAGGCGGTACGGGGTGTCGCACCCGATCAGCGTCACGACGTCCCCGGACAGGCCCTCGACGTCCGTCGCCCTGGTCAGGACCTCACCACCGCCGCGCACGACCTCGTAGCCGAACAAACGCACCCCCGGGAGACGGGAAGGCCCCGTGCCGCCATCAAAGCGGCACGGGGCCTTCCCCTCCAAGCGATTTCAGGAGCGGTCGAACTCCTGCGCGGCCAGTGCGCGCACGATGCCCGCCCTGCCCTCGGACACCAGGCGGCGCAGGGCCGGCGGGTGCTCGTCGGCCAGCCACGCGTCAGCGGCGTCCACAGTGGACTTCGCGATCGACCACGCCGGGAACATGCCCACGACCATCGACTGCGCGCGCTCGGACGAGCGGCGGTCCCACACGCCCTTGACGTCGGCGAAGTAGCGCTCGACGTACGGCGCGAGCAGCTCCTTCTGGCCGGGGTGCGAGATGCCCGCGATGATCGCCTCGCTGACCGCGTTGGGCAGCTCGTCGTCGTTCACGGCGCGGTCCCAGGCCTCGTCCTTGGCCTCCTTGGTCGGGCGCAGCGCGCGCGTCGACTGGGCGCGGCGGTGGCCGGTGGAGGTCGGGTCGCGCTCCTCCTCGGCGGTGATCTCCGCCAGGTCGGCCTTGCCGTGCGCGACGAGCGCCTGCAGCAGGCGCCAGCGCAGGTCGGTGTCGACCTCCAGGCCCTCCAGGCTCGCGGAACCGTCGTACCAGCCGCGCAGGACCTCGACCGTGGCGTCGTCGAGCACCGACGAGGCCAGCGCGTTCACGAACGCCAGCTGGTGGTCGGAACCCGGCTCGGCCGCCTGGGCCAGTTCGAGGGCCTTCGCCACGAACCGGCGCCAGCCCTCCGCCCGCCACGAGCTGTCCGCGTAGGACGACAGCGAGGTCTGGGCCTGCAGCAGAAGGCGTTGCACCACACCGACCTCGGACTCCGAGCCCAGGCCGCCGAGGACCAGGTTCACGAAGTCGCGGGCCTTGAGCTCGGCCTCGCGGGTCATCTCCCACGCGGCCGACCAGCACAGCGTGCGCGGCAGCGGTTCGGCGATGTCCGAGATGTGGTCGATCAGCCCGGCCAGCGAGTCGGGGTCGAGGCGCATCGTGCAGTACGTCAGGTCGTCGTCGTTGACCAGCACGATCTTGCCGCGGTGCACGCCGACGAGCTCGGGGACCTCGGTGCGGTCGCCCGTCACGTCCAGCTCGTGGCGGTGCGTGCGGACGAGCTTGCCGGAGCCGTCGTCGTCGTAGACGCCGATCGCGATGCGGTGCGTGCGCAGCTCGCCGGCACCCGGACGCGCGCCGCCCTGCAGCACGGCGAACTCGGTGAACTTGCCGTCGGCGTCCACGGTGAACTTGGGGCGCAACAGGTTCAGGCCCGTCGTCTCCAGCCACTGCGCGCTCCACCACGACAGGTCGCGGCCCGACGCCTCCTCCAGCGCGCCCAGCAGGTCCGCGAGGGTCGCGTTGCCCCAGGCGTGCTTGGCGAAGTAGACCCGCAGGCCCGCCAGGAAGTTCTCCAGCCCGACGTACGCGACGAGCTGCTTGAGGACCGAAGCGCCCTTGGCGTAGGTGATGCCGTCGAAGTTGACCTCGACCGCCTGCACGTCGGAGATGTCCGCGGCGACCGGGTGCGTGGACGGCAGCTGGTCCTGCCGGTACGCCCACGACTTCTCGATCTTCGCGAACGTCGTCCAGGCCTGGCGGTACTCGGTGGCCTCGGCCTGCGCGAGCACGGACGCCCAGGTGGCGAACGACTCGTTCAGCCACAGGTCGTCCCACCAGCGCATGGTGACCAGGTCGCCGAACCACATGTGCGCCATCTCGTGCAGCACGGTCTCGGCGCGGCGCTCGTAGAGGTAGCGCGTGACGCGGCTGCGGAAGACGTAGTCCTCGAGGAACGTGACGCAGCCCGCGTTCTCCATCGCGCCCGCGTTGAACTCCGGCACGAAGCACTGGTCGTACTTGCCGAACGGGTACTGCACCCCGAACGCCTTGTGGAAGAACCCGAAGCCCTGCTTGGTCTCCGTGAACAGCCGCTCGTGGTCCATGTGCGGGGCGAGCGAGGCGCGGCAGTAGATGCCGAGCGGGATCTTGAAGTCGCCCTCGACGAACTCGTCGCGCCACTCGGCGTACGGGCCGGCGACCAGGGCCACGATGTAGGTCGACATCGGCTTGGTGGTCGCGAACGTGTGAACGGCCGAGCCGCCCTCGCCGTCCTCGGTGGCGGTGATCTCGCCGTTCGAGATGACCTTCCAGTCGTGCGGTGCCGTCACCTGCATGGAGTAGACGGACTTGAGGTCGGGCTGGTCGAAGCACGCGAACATGCGCTTGGCGTCCGCGGTCTCGAACTGCGAGTACAGGTACACACCGCCGTCGACCGGGTCGACGAAGCGGTGCAGACCCTCGCCGGTGTTCATGTACCGGCAGTCGGCCTCGATCGTGAGCTCGTTGGTCTCCGCGAGGTCCGGCAGCCTGATGCCGTCCTCCTCGCGGTAGTCGGAGACGTCGATCTCGCTCCCGTTGAGCACAGCGCGGTGCACGGTCGCCGCCACGATGTCGATCCACGAGGAAGCACCCGGAGTCCGGCTGCGGAACACCACGGTGGTGGTGGAGCGGAACGTGTCCGTACCCGGCTTTCCGCCGCCGTCGGTCAGGTCCAGCTCGATCCGGTAGGACTCCACTTCCAGCAGCTCAGCACGGTCCTGAGCCTGGTCGCGGGTGAGGTTGGGCGCGGCCACTGGTCACCTCGTCTGCCACGCGTTTGGTTACGCGCTGACGTCGTCGGGAATGGTTATGACTCCCGCATCCAATCACGGAACCGGCGTACGGGAAGAGATGACAGGGTGATCTGGTTGGGCTGATGGGGCGATAACCG
The DNA here is from genome assembly GCF_024125735.1 of Lentzea sp. HUAS12. Classification (NCBI taxonomy): domain Bacteria; kingdom Bacillati; phylum Actinomycetota; class Actinomycetes; order Pseudonocardiales; family Pseudonocardiaceae; genus Lentzea; species Lentzea sp. HUAS12. Next base: position 5,460,580 of record NZ_CP099738.1, on the reverse strand, counting down.
CACCCGACGCGACAGAACGCGACCGAAGGGGCACGCATGGCCGACAAGGCGAAGGTCGACTTCTACTTCGACCCTCTTTGTCCGTTCGCCTGGATCACCTCCCGGTGGATCCTCGAGGTGGAGAAGGTCCGCGACATCGACCTGAGCTTCCACGTGATGAGTCTTTCCGTGCTGAACGAGGGCCGTGACCTGCCCGAGCAGTACAAGGAGCTCATGACGAAGGGCTGGGGTCCGGTCCGCGTGGCCATCGCCGCCGAGCAGAAGTTCGGCAACGAGGTGCTGCCGAAGCTGTACACGGCGCTGGGCACGCGCATCCACAACGAGGGCATCAAGGACTTCGACGAGGTCATCCCGAAGGCGCTCGAGGAGGCCGGCCTGCCCGCCGAGCTCGCCGAGGCCGCCGACTCGACCGAGTACGACGAGGCGCTGCGGGCCTCGCACCACCGCGGCATGGACCCGGTCGGCATGGACGTCGGCACGCCGACCATCCACATCGACGGCGTCGCGTTCTTCGGCCCGGTGCTGACGAAGATCCCGCGGGGCGAGGAGGCGGGCACGATCTTCGACGGCGCCCGGCTGCTGGCCGGCTACCCGTACTTCTTCGAGCTGAAGCGCACCCGGACGGGTGACCTCGACTTCAGCTGAGCCCGGATTTTCTGTCAGGGGTGCTCGCTACCGTCCCTGACATGGCAGTTCACCGCGTCGAAGTCGCAGTCCAGGGCCCTTGGTCGCTGGCCACCTCCCGCGCGTTCTGGGAGGGCTTCACCCCGTCCGCGCTCCCCGAGCGCACGGGCGAGGCGCTGGAGGCGACCTTCCTGGTCGAAGGTGAGTGGCGCCGTGCTTCGGTCTCCGTGACCCAGCACGGCGCCACTGCTGTTCTGTCGCTGTCCGGCGCCGGCGACCTCGACCGCGCGGCGGCGCAGGTGTGCCGCTTCCTGTCCCTGGACGTCGACGGCCGCGCGTGGCCCGACGTAGGTCTGCGAGACCCGGTCATAGCTCTCGCCCAATCGTCGTTGCCCGGCTTGCGGCCGTGCGGCTTCTACTCGCCGTACGAGGCGGCGGCGTGGTCGGTGCTGGCCCAGCGGATCCGCATGTCGCAGGCGGCCGCCCTGAAGGCCTCGCTGCTCCGTGACGGGGTGTTCATCCCACCGGCGGAGCTGCGCGGTGCCGCCCTCGACCTACCCGGCCGCAAGGCCGAGTACCTGCGGGCGGTGGCCGAGGCCGCGCTGGACGGGGTGCTGGACGGCCCTCGCCTGCGTGCCCTGAAGCCGGCCGCCGCCGTGCTGGAGGTGCAGCAGGTCAAGGGGCTGGGGCCGTTCGCGGCGGAGCTGGTGGTGCTGCGCGGGGCCAACGCCCCGGACGCCGTGCCGCACAACGAGGCCCGGCTCAGCGACGAGGTGGCGGAGCGGTACGGCAGGCCGCTGGCCGAGGTGTCGGAGGCTTGGCGGCCTTACCGGACGTGGGCTTCGGTGCACCTGCGGGTGTTGCGGGAGCGGCGGCTGGCAGGGGTGCCGGCAGGTGCGCAGGCCGAGGCCGTGCCTGGCTGAGCCGCGCCGTGGCTGAGCGGCGCTTGGCTGAACGGCGCTTCGCTGAGCCGCGTCCGGCCGAGCCCGCGCTTGGCTGAGCCGCGTCTTGCGGAGTCGCGCCTGGCCGAGCTCGCGTCTCGCTGAGTCGCGCCCGGCCCAGCCCTGCCTCGCTGAACCGCGTCGCGACAGCCGTACCGCGCTTCCGGCGTGGGCTTGCCCGCCGCCTCTGCAACTCCGCCCCCATCTCCACCCCGACCCCCGCCCATCCCCGCCCCGCCCCATCCCCGCCCCACTCCGACGTGACCGCCGCCAGCCGATGTGACAGGCTGACCTGCTGTCAGCGCAGTGGTGTCACATCCGCCTGGAGGGCTCTCGTGATCGAGGTCGTCAACCCCGCCACCGAGGAAGTCATCGGCACGCTCCCCGAAGGCACACCGGCCGACGTGGACGCGGCCGTGGCCAAGGCCGTCCAGGCCTTCCCCGCGTGGTCGGAGACCCCGGTCGAGGAACGCGCCAAGGCCGTCCAGGCGATCATCGACGGCCTGAAGGAGCGCGCGGACGAACTGGCCGCCACCATGACCCGCGAGATGGGCACGCCCCTCACCTTCAGCCAGAAGGTGCAGGTCGCGAACCCCGTTTCGATCGCCGAAGGCGTCGCGAAGGTGCTGGAGGCCGGCTACTTCGAACCGGAGGAGATCGGCAACTCGCTGGTCTTCCGCGAGCCGGTCGGGGTCGTCGCGGCGATCACGCCGTGGAACTTTCCGCTGCAGCAGATGGTCGCGAAGGTCGTCCCGGCGCTCGCCGCGGGTAACACCGTGGTGCTCAAGCCGAGCGAGCTCGCGCGGGGGACCGCCGACCTGCTCGCCGAGATCATCGCCGGCGCGACTCCGCCGGACGTGTTCCAGCTCGTCCACGGCACCGGGCCGGTCGTCGGGGAGGCGCTGGCCGCTCACCCGGACGTCGACATGGTGTCGTTCACCGGCTCGACGAAGGCGGGGCGGCGGGTGTCCGCCGTGGCCGCGGAGACGGTCAAGCGGGTGGCGCTCGAGCTGGGCGGCAAGTCCGCGTGCATCGTGCTCGACGACGCCGACCTCGGGCGCGCGGTGAAGATCGCGGTCGCGAACTCGTTCATGAACAACGGCCAGGCGTGCAGCGCGTGGACCCGGCTGCTGGTGCCCGCCGAACGCCACGACGAGGCGGTCGAGCTGGCCGCCCAGGCGGCGAAGAAGTACACCCCGGCCGACCCCGCTGAGCCGTCGACGCGGATCGGGCCGGCGGTGTCGAAGGCGCAGCGCGACCGCGTCTTCGGCTACATCCGCAAGGGTGTCGAGGAGGGGGCGACGCTCGCCGCCGGTGGGCCGGAAGCCCCGCTGCCGCGCGGTTTCTACGTCACGCCGACGGTGTTCGGGGGCGTGACGCCGGAGATGACCATCGCGCAGGAGGAGATCTTCGGGCCGGTGCTGTCGGTCATGCCGTACGCCGACGAGGCCGACGCGGTGCGCATCGCGAACTCGACCATCTACGGACTGGCGGGTGCCGTGTTCTCCGCGGACACCGACCGGGCGCTGCGGGTCGCGAGGAGGCTCCGCACCGGGCAGGTCGACATCAACGCGGCCGCGTTCAACACGAGCGCGCCGTTCGGCGGGTACCGGCAGTCGGGCAACGGCCGCGAGTTCGGGCGGTTCGGGCTGGACGAGTTCTGCGAGGTCAAGTCGGTCCAGCGGTAATTGAGCTGCGCGCGGCGCCGCACGCGCGTATCACTGCGGGCATGGCTGACTCGGCGCTGAGCATCCGGACCATCACCGAAGCCGACCTCCGCGACTTCCAGGGGGTGATGGCGTGGGCCTTCCTCAGCGATCCGGCGGGGGAGGACAGCAAGTGGCTCAAGGTCCTCGAACCGGACCGGGCGCACGCGGTGTTCGACGGCGACGAGATGATCGGCACCGCCGGGATCCTGAGTCGGCAGATCACCGTTCCGGGTGAACGCCAAGCCCCGGCCGGAGCCGTGACCGTCGTGTCGGTGAAACCCGGCCATCGGCGTCGTGGCGTGGCTTCGCTGCTGATGAAGACGCAGCTGCACGGCATGCACGAGAACGGTGAGGCGGTCGCGATGCTGTGGGCGTCCGAGGGGGCGATCTACCGCAGGTACGGGTACGGCGAATACGCCACAAGCCTCGCCATGCTGACGATGCCGACGCGTATGCCGTTCCACAGCAACGTGCATGTGAGCGACGCACGGATCCGTCAGGTGACGCGAGAAGAAGCGCTGCCGGTCATGCGCGAGATCCACGAAAGGGTGTGGCGCAAGCGGGTCGGTTGGGTGAGCCGGGTCGAGCAGACGTGGGACGTGCAGCTGGGGGACCGCGAGGTCGACCGCAACGGGCTCACCTCCTACCGGTACGCCCTGCACCCCGAGGGGTACGTGGTGTTCCGGGTCAAGTACGCGGGGGATTCCGGCGGTCCGGCCAACGAACTGCACGTCCGCGAGCTCGTTTGCGAGACGGACCAGGCGTACGCCGACCTCTACCGGTTCCTGCTGGACATGGACCTGGCGGCGAGCATCTCCTTCTACACCGCCTGGGACGACCCGATTCTGCACATGGTCGACAACCCGCGGAAGGTCCGCCGCGAGGCGACCGACGCGCTGTGGATCCGGATCGTCGACGTCGACCGGGCGCTGCCGCTACGCGCGTACTCGTCCGATGTGGACAGCGTGCTGGAGGTCGAGGACTCGTTCTGCCCGTGGAACTCCGGCCGTTGGCGCCTCACGGTGAAGAACGGGGAGGCGGCGGTCACGCGCACCGAGGACCCGGCGGACGTGTCGCTGGACGTCGCCGCGCTCGGCAGTGTTTTCCTCGGCGGGCCACGGCTTTCCGTGCTCAGGCACGCACACCGCGTGGTCGAGCACACGCCCGGACACGTGGACGCGCTGACGTTGGCGTTCCTCGGCACACGTGAGCCACATTGCCCCGAGGTGTTCTGACGGAACTCACGGCCGTTGTTGCTCGTTGACGGATCACCTGGTGTGGGAGGTAATGCCGTGGGCACCGTCGTGTGGGTCGTAGTGCTGGTACTGCTGGTCGCTGGTGTGTTCTACCTGGTCAGTCAGAGCAACGCGCGCAAGGCGCGGGAGCTCGACGACGCCAAGGCGGAGGCACGTCGCTGGGTCGAGCGGCTGGGCGGGCAGGTGATGAGCCTCACCGGCAGCAACGCCGCCGCGACGCAGGCGCTGGCCGACGCGTCCGAGCGCTTCACCGCCGCCGGGTCGCAGATGGAGCAGGCCCGCACGATCCCGCAGGCCAAGCTGGTCACCGAGACCGCGATGGAGGGCCTGCACTACGTGCGCGCGGCCCGGCAGGCCATGGACATGGACCCCGGTCCCGCCCTGCCCGAGAGCGCCGGCCAGAAGCAGGCGGGTGCCGTCAGCGAGGACCGCCAGGTCAGCGTCGAGGGCCACCAGTACGCCGCGTCGCCGCACTCCGGTTCGGGCACGCCCTACTACTACCCCGGTGGCATGGTCGCCGGACGTCCGGTGCCGCGTGGCTGGTACTCCGAGCCGTGGTGGAAGCCCGCGCTCGTGGCCGGCGCCTGGGGCGTGGGCACGTTCCTGCTGATGGACGCCATGTTCTCCGGCATGCACGGCGTCGGCGACTACGGCATGGGCGACATGGGCATGGGCGACATGGGGGACATGGGCGGTGTCTCCGACGCCGTCGACATGGGCGACACCGGGGGCTTCGACTTCGGCGACATGGGCGGCGGGTTCGACTTCTAGCCCGCTACGGCTGGCAGACCGGGCACCAGAAGAGGTTGCGACCCGCGAGTTCGGTGGTCAGGACCTCGGTGCCGCAGAGGAAGCACGGCTCCCCGGCGCGGCGGTAGACGTACACCTCACCGCCGTGCCGGTCCACGCGCGGCGCCCGGCCCATGGCCTTCGGCATGTGCTCGCGGCGCACGGTGTTGATCTGCCCGACCTTCACGCCGTCCTTCATGAGCACGACGAGGTCGGCCCAGATCGCGTCCCACAGCTCGCGGCTCACCTTGGTGCCGGTCAGCATCGGGTTCACGTTGTGCCGGAACAGCACCTCGGCGCGGTAGACGTTGCCGACGCCCGCGAGGACGCTCTGGTCCATCAGCAGCACGGCCAGCGACTGCTTCGACCGGATGATCCGCTCGTAGGCGCGGTCCGGGTCGGCGTCGCGGCGCAAGGGGTCGGGCCCGAGCCGGTCGCGGATCGCCTTGACCTCGGCCTTGTTCAGCACCTCGCACGCCGTCGGGCCGCGCAGGTCCGTCCAGTGCGTCTCGCCGACCATCCGCATGCGGACCTGGCCCACGGGCAGCAGGACCGGCAGCGGCGACTCGGTGAACGTGCCGTACAGGCCGAGGTGGACGTGCACGATCGCGTCCGGGCCGTACACGTGGAACAGGTGCTTACCGTGCGCCTCGGCGCGGACGAGCTTCCGCCCGTCCACAAGGGACGCCGCGAAGCGCCCCTGTGGACTCGTGACGGCGACGGGCCCGCCCGCGTACCGGCGCTGGTGCAGCCGCGCGAGGCGGTGCAGCGTGTGGCCTTCGGGCATCAGGCCCTGTTCTCGTAGGCGCTGACCTGGTCGATGCGGCGCTGGTGGCGCGGCTCACCCGAGAACGGCGTCCTGAGGAACTCCGACACGATCTCGGTCGCCTCCTCGGTCGTGTGCTGGCGGGCGCCGATGCCGACCAGGTTGGCGTCGTTGTGCTGACGGGCGAGCTGCGCGGTGTCGACGTTCCACGCCAGTGCCGCGCGGGCGCCCTTCACCTTGTTCGCGGCGATCTGCTCGCCGTTGCCGGAGCCGCCGATGACGACGCCCAGGCTGCCGGGGTCGGCGACGACCTTCTCGGCGGCGTCGACGCAGAACGACACGTAGTCGTCCTGGGCGTCGTACTCGTGGGCGCCGACGTCGACGACCTCGTAGCCCTGCTCGGTGAGAGCCTTGGACAGGTGGGACTTCAGCTCGAAGCCAGCGTGGTCTGCTGCCAGATAAACGCGCACGTCACGAGTCTGACACGCTGGTGTGTGTGTTCAGCCAAGAGGGGTACCAGCTGAAGCTGGAATGGGGGCCCGAGGGCGTCCACGCGCTGCGGGACTGCGACGTGCTGGTCGTCGTGGACGTCCTGTCGTTCACGACGTCCGTCGACCTGGTCGTCGGCAACGGGGGCCAGGTGCGCCCGTCCCGCTGGAAGCCCGCTTCGGGCCGGACTTTGCGACCAGCGTCACTCGTCGACGCGACCGGGCTGGTCGAGCTGCCGTCGCCGAACGGGTCGAACCTCTGCGCGCTCGCGGGGGAGACCGGCGCACACGTGCTCGCGGCGTGCCTGCGCAACGCGTCCGCCGTCGCCAGGAGGGCCCAGGAGCTGGGGAAGACCATCGGGGTGGTCCCCGGCGGCGAGCGCTGGGGCCTCGACGTCCTCCACTCGGGTCCGCGCGAGTTCGGGCCGTTGCGCCCGTGCGTCGAGGACTACCTGGGTGCGGGCGCGGTCATCGCGGCGCTGGCGGGGAAGGCGTCGCCGGAGGCGCGGCTCGCGGCCACCGCGTTCCGGACCACCGACGTGCCGGCCGCGGTGCGGGGCTGCGGGTCGGGCCGGGAGCTGGTCGAGAACGGCCACCGCGCCGACGTCGACCTCGCGGTGCGGATCAACGTCAGCAGCGCCGTCCCCGTGCTGGTCGACGGGGTCCTGCGGTGATCGGGATCGCTCCGGGCGTGTTCGTCCGCCGGCACGCCGAACTCGACCTGACGCTCGGGCTCGTCGTGGGGTTCGGCGAGTCGCTGCTCGTCGACTCCGGCATGGACGTCGCGTTGGCACGCGAGGTGCGTCCGTCCCGGATCGTGTTGACGCACAACCACTTCGACCACGTGCTGGCGACCGAGGCGTTCCTGCCGTGCGAGGTGTGGGCGCACGAGGACTGCGTCGTGGACTCCGGGCTGCTCGAAGACCGGGCGAAGTACTACGACGACCCCTTCACCGGCACTCTCGTCGCGCCCACGCACACGTTCCGCGACACCGTCACGCTGGACGTGGGCGGGCGGCGCGTCGACCTGCACCACTTCGGTCCCGCGCACACCTCGCACGACGTGGTCGTGCACGTGCCGGACTGCGGTGTCGTGTTCGCGGGTGACCTGGTGGAGCAGGGCGCGCCCGCTCAGGCGGGTCCGGACGCGACGCCGTCGAACTGGCGCCACGTCCTCGACCGGCTGCTGGAACTGGACCCGCGCGTCGTCGTGCCGGGCCACGGGGACCCGGTCGACGCCCGGTTCGTGAGGGAGATGGCTATCCCGGAGGCCACGTGAGGCCGCGCCCGCCCAGGACGTGGCAGTGCACGTGGAAGACGGTCTGGCCGCCGTCCTTGCCTGTGTTGAAGACGAGCCGGTAGCCGGACTCGTCGATCCCCTCGGCCTTCGCCACCTGGTGCGCGGTGGCGAGAACCTGCCCCGCGAGCACCGGGTCGACGTCGCCGATCGCCGCGTGGTGCTCCTTGGGGATCACCAGAACGTGCGTGGGCGCCTTGGGGTCGATGTCGCGGAACGCGAGCGTCGTGTCGGTCTCGGTCACGACGCTCGCCGGGATCTCGCCCGCGACGATGCGGCAGAACAGGCAGTCGGTCACGCCCGCATCGTATTGGTACCGATCGGCCCTGTCGTTCATGCCCGCCGACGGTGAACCATGTCCGCGTGAAGGGCGCCAAACTGCTGGTGGTCGTGCGGTGCCTCATCAGTCTCGCGATCGGCGTGCTGCTCCTGGTCCTCGCGATCCGCTTCGGTGAGGCGCTCTGGCGGGCGTTCCACTAGTTCCTCAGTGGACGAAGCAGAACTCGTTGCCCTCCGGGTCGCGCATGACCTGGAAGCTGCCCTTCTCGTCGGTGTGCACGACACCTTCGCGGGTGGCGCCGAGGCTCACCGCCCTCACGACCGCGGCCTCGATGTCGTCGACCTCGAAGTCGAGGTGGAACCGGTTCTTCACGTCCTTGCGCTCGGGCACGGGCTGGAACGACATCCGCACCCCGCCGGGCGGTTCGACGTGCGCCCACCCGAGCTCGCGGTTCACCGGCTCACCGCCGAGCAGTTCCGCCCAGAACCGGACGAGCCTGCCCGGGTCGTTGCTGTCGATGACGATCTGTTCCAGCCTCACGTCTCCACCAGGTTCTCTCGGGCCCAGTCACAACAGAGGTCGAGCAGTCCGAGCACCTTGTGCCCCCGCGCCGTCAGCTCGTACTCGACCCGCGGCGGGTTCTCCACGAACGCCTCGCGCGAAACCGTCCCGTCGCGCTCCATCGCCCGCAACGTCTCGGCGAGCACCTTGGGCGTCACCCACGGCATCTCGGCACGGAGCTGCGTGAACCGCCGCCGCCCGTCCTGCAACGCCCGCAACACGTGCGCGGTCCACTTGTCACCGATGCGGTACGGCAGGTCGTGCGTGCATTCCACCTGCTCACCCCCGATATCGTTGCGGAAACCGGCTGTCCGCACCCTACCTTCGCGCTCATGGCGAAGATCGTTGTTTTCGGTGCGTCCGGCAGAGCGGGCCTCCAGATCGCGAACACCGCGCAGGCCCGCGGCCACGAGGTGACCAGGGTCGGTCGCGACCCCGGCGTGCGACCGGACGTGGCGGCGAACCACGACGTGGCGGTGAGCTCGGTGGTCGACCTGGCACGGGACCCGGCGGAGTTCTACACGGAGGTCTCCCGCGCGCTGGTCGCCTCCGGAGCGGGCCGCATCATCGTGGTCGGCATCTACACCCTCCTCGAAACGGCACCGGGCGTGCGCGTGGTCGACTCCCCGGACTTCCCGGCGGAGTTCCGGCCGTTCTGCCTGGGCCACGCGGCAGGAGTGGAGGTGCTGGCGGCGTCCACCGCGGACTGGCTGGTGATGAGCCCGGCGGGCAACTTCGGCGGCACCCCGACGGGCCGCTACCGCCTGAGCCAGGCGACCCCGTCCGACACCCTGACCTATGAGGACTTCGCCCTGGCAGTGGTAAACGAGATCGACCACCCAACCCACCGCCACACGCAGCTGGGCATAGCCTCAGCGTGACCTAAGTCACTGCTTGGACTGGCCGGCCAGGGGAGATGGGGGTCCGGGGGCGGGCCCCCGGCGTGGGGGTCTGGGGGCTCGGCCCCCAGAAGAAAATGCAAGAGACCGACCCGGTCTGCGCCCTCCGCAGACACGAGTCGGCCTCGGTCACGAGCGGGCGACGGGAATCGAACCCGCGTAGCTAGTTTGGAAGACTAGGGCTCTACCATTGAGCTACGCCCGCGTTGCCGCCCTGTGTGGGGCTGCGGTCGTTACTTTAGCGGGTGGCGGTAAGCTGGTTGCAACCGGGGCGTGGCGCAGTTTGGTAGCGCACCCGCTTTGGGAGCGGGGGGTCGCAGGTTCAAATCCTGTCGCCCCGATCGGTTGACGAAAGCCCTCGACGACACGTGCCGTCGGGGGCTTTCGACGTCCGGCCTCCTAGGCCAGGTACCGGCTCACCCAGGCCGCCAGCACCTCCGCCACGTAGCCCGCGTCGGCCCGATCGGTCAGCAGGTGGTCGGCCCCGTCCAGCGCCACGAACGACTTCGGGTGCCGGGCCGAGTCGAAGACGAGCCGCGCGTTCTCGATGCCCACCGTGTCGTCCTGCGGGGAGTGCATGACGAGCAGGGCCCGGCGCAGGCCGGAGATGCACGCCGTCTGGTTCTGCTGGTTGATGTCGAGCAGGAAGTCGTTGCTGATGCGGAACGGGCGGCCGGCCAGCAGCACCTCGGCCACGCCTTCCGCCTCGATCCGCGACTTCGACGAGCCGAAGAGGTGCTCGACGTGGGAGGTGTCGAAGGGGGCTCCGATCGTGACGACCGCGCGTGCCTCCGGGATCTGGTGTGCGGCGGACAGGACCGCGGTGCCGCCCAGGGAGTGTCCGATGAGGACGCTGGGAGCGCCGATCGTGTCGCGCAGGTGGTGTGCGGCGCAGACGAGGTCGTCGACGTTCGAGGTGAAGGTGGTGTTGGCGAAGTCGCCGCCGGACTGGCCGAGGCCGGTGAAGTCGAACCGCAGCACGGCCACGCCTCGTTCGGCGAGCCTGCGGGCTATGCGGGTTGCCGCCACCGAGTCCTTGCCGCAGGTGAAGCAGTGCGCGAACACCGCGGTGGCGACCACGTCCCCCTCGGGCAGTTCCAGGCGGCCCGCGAGTTCCTGGCCGTGGGTGCCCTCGAAGACCGCTTTCCGGTTGTTCATGACCTCTATGGTGCGTCACGTGCGTTACCAGTACCTCGACGGCCGGCTGCGGCAGGCGTTCGACGACGCCGGGCTCGATCGCGGGCAGCGGGCGTTGCTGCAGGGCGTGTTGCGGGCGCTGGATCCGGACGCGCACCTCGGGGAGCACGTGGCCGGGCTGACCAGTGCCGTGCTCGCGGTCACGCGTGCGCGGACGGCGTTGGAGAGCCACGCGACGGAGGACCAGCCCCGGTGGAACCTCCTGCGCCGCATCATCACCACCTCGCTGGCGTGCACGGACGCGGCCAAGCCGGCATTCGTCCACGGCGGGGCGGGCGAACTCGCCGGAGCGCGCAGGATCCTCAAGGGCGTCGACGCGGCCATCGCCGAGGACGGGCAGAAGCTGGATCCGCAGGTCACGGCAGCGGCGGCCGCGAAGCTCGATCCGGACGCGCTGGCGGAGGCCGTCAAGGGGTGGGTCGCTCCACTGTGGAACGGTGTCGCGCTTCCGTTGCGCGCCAGGATGATCGCCGAGGTCGCCGTCGTCGTGGCGGTGCACGGGCGGGACGGCGGGAACCTGCGCGCGGATCTGTTGCGGTGGCTCAAGAAGCCCGGCGACCTGACCGCGTTGCTGTGGCCGCGCGAACAACGGCACGTCGTGGCGCTCGTGGTCCGGGGTGCACGGCACCTCAGGCACCTGGACGAGCTGTTGCCACAGGCGCGGCAGGAGCCGTTGCACCGCACCAGGTTGCCGAAGGACGACTTCCTCAAGGACGCCGTCACCGGGTCGTCGGTGCTGGTGCGGCTGCCGGTCGAGGCGGCGGACGTGCACACGGCCGCGCTGCGCGGGCGCCGGGTGCTGAGCGAGGTGCTCGACCAGTACGCGGCGGGGGAGCGGCTCACCGAGTTGCACATCGCGCCGCTCTGGCAGGTCAGCGGGCCGAGTGGGCGGGTCACGCGGGGCGCCGAGCACCAGCGGACCGTGAACAACGCCTACCCGCTCACCGCGTACTGGCCCGAGGAGCTGCGCAGCGCGATGCGGGTGGCGAACCTCGCGCGTCAGGTCGACGCGCCGATGGCGGGCGCCGGGCTCGCGTGGAGCGCGCTGGAGGCGACGGGGCTCGACCCGGGCAAGATCGCGTGGCTCGCCAAGGGCTGTGCGCTGCAGATGCTGCGGCAGCACCTCGTCAGCCTGCACGTCGTGGTCACCAACCACGACTCCGGGCTGCGCGGGCCGCTCGACGCGCAGGTGCCGACCACCGGCGTGAAGCACCACCTGAAGTCGGTCGACTCGTGGCTCGAGGTGCTGATCCCGCACACCCGCCCGCACGCGCCGCTCGCAGCCGCCCAGGAGGCCGTGACCGCGCTCGCGGAGAGCGAGGGCGGTCTGGTGCGGGACCTCGTCGAACTGTGGCGGGGCAGGCTCGCCGACTCGAAGGCGCTCGCGGCCTGGCTGCGCGAACAGGAGGACACCGCCGCCGCGCTGCTGGAGTGGCTCTACGTCACCAGGAACCTCGCGTTCCACGCCGGGAGGTTCGCCTCGCCGACCGACACGCTCACCGCGCACGCCGGACAGGCCGTGGCGGACCTCACGCTCGAGTTCCTCGGCAACTGGCGGACCGTCGAGAGGCGGCAGGGCCGGCGGGAGACCTCCGCCGTGGAGATCTACCGCCGGCTCGCGCAACGGCAGGACCAGCTGGTCGCCCGGCTCAAGCGGGCGGGATCGGTCCGGAGGCTCAGCGTCGAGGACATCTCCGGGCCTGACGAGAAGTGGTGGTCGCGGGGGAGGAGTTGAGGCCGAAAGTTACGGCTTGGCCTTGGTGAGCCAGTCCTCGACCCGGTCCGGGTTCGCCTCGACCCACCGCTTCGCCGCCTCGTCGGGCGACATCTTGTACTTCGCGATGAACGACGCGACCGTGTCCTGCTCGTCGTTGCTCCACTGGAAGTTCTGGACGAGCCGTGCCGCGGGGCCGCCCTTGTCCATGAACTTCTTGGACGCGATCTTGTCGAGTTCGTAGCGCGGGTAGTCGCAGGCGACCTTGGCCGCGTCCGCGTCGCACCCGGCCTGGTACTGCGGCAGGTCGACCTTGACCAGCTCGATGTCGAGGTGCAGCCACTGCGGCTCGAAGAAGTAGCCGATCAGCGGCGTCTTCTTCTCCTGGGCCTGGCGGAACGCCTTGATCAGCGCTTCCTCGCTGCCCGCGTAGACGACCTTGTAGTTCAGGTCCAGGTTCTTGACGAGGGCCTCGTCGTTGGTGACGAACGACGGGTCGCCGTCGAGCACCTGGCCCTTGCCCTCGGACTGCGCCGTCCTGAACTTCTCGGCGTACTTGTTCAGGTTCTGCCAGTTCGTGATGTCCGGGAACTCCTTCTTCATCCACGGAGGCACGTACCAGCCGATCACTCCCTTGTTGCCGGACGGGCCGACCCGCACGGCGGAGCGCTTCTCGTCGATGTACTTCTGCTTCAGGTCCTCGTGTCCCCAGTTCTCGAGGATCACGTCGATCTCGCCGGAGTCGAGGCCCTGCCAGGCGGTCTGCTCGTCGACCTCCTTCTTCGTCACCTTGCAGCCGAGCCGCTTCTCGGCGAGGTACGCGACCACGGCCGCGTTCGCCTCGTAGCCGACCCACGGGTTGACCGCGATGGTGATCGAGTCGCAGGGCTCGGTGGGTGCTGCCGAACTGGAGCGCGGTGATGCCGTTGAACCACCGCCACAACCGGCAATCGTCAACACGAGCGTCATTGCCAGAGCGATTCTGGGCGCTTGCACGAACAACAGCTCCTCATCGGAGGGGAAGAAGCGGGGCAAGAAGACCGCTCAGTTCAGCTTTTCCCCATCCGTGAGATCGCGTCAAGTCATGGGATGACCGGTTGTCCACAAAGGATCAGGTTTGTATCGGCCCTTGACCGTACTCGTGTGAAGGTCAATGCTGTCGCGCATCGAGAAACGGTGTGCGCAGTCCGCAACAGGTCGGAGTGGTTTGGCGTGGATCCCGTGATTTCGGTCAGGGACCTGTGGAAGGTTTTTGGCCCCAGCGCAGCTCGGGTGGCGGCATCGGACGAGCTCAAAGCGTTGTCACGGCAGGAGTTGATGGACCGGACCGGTGCCGTCGCCGCCGTGCGCGGAGTGGACTTCGACGTCGCTCCCGGTGAGATGTTCGTCGTCATGGGATTGTCCGGTTCGGGCAAGTCCACACTGGTCCGTTGTCTCACGAGGCTCGTGGAACCGACCGCTGGAACGATCACGTTCGAAGGCGAGAACATTCTCGAAGCGGACGCGAAACGTCTGCGAGACCTGCGCAGGAACAAGTTCTCCATGGTCTTTCAGCACTTCGGTCTGCTTCCGCACAGGACGGTCGCCGACAACGTCGGTTACGGCCTGGAAATCCGCGGGGTACCGCGCGCGAAACGTGGGGAGCGCTCCCAGGAAGTGATCGACCTGGTGGGGCTGACCGGTTACGAGAAGTCCTTTCCGGATCAACTTTCCGGTGGTATGCAACAACGCGTCGGCCTGGCGCGCGCACTCGCGGGCGACCCCGACGTCCTGTTCTTCGACGAACCCTTCTCCGCGCTCGACCCGCTGATCCGGCGCGACATGCAGTCCGAGGTCATCAGGCTGCACCGCGAGGTCGGCAAGACGATGGTCTTCATCACCCACGACCTGAGCGAGGCCCTCAAGCTGGGCGACCGCATCCTGATCATGCGCGACGGCAAGGTCGTGCAGGTCGGCACCGGGGACGAGCTCGTCGGCGCGCCGGCGGACGACTACGTGCGCGACTTCGTGAGGGACGTGCCCCGCTCGAACGTGCTGACGCTGAAGTGGATCATGCGGCCGCCGCGGCCCGACGACGACCTCGACGGCCCCGAGCTGGCGCCGGAAACCGTGGTGCGGGAAGCGGTGCGCAGCGTGCTGAGCGCGGGCAGGCCGGTGAAGGTCGTCCGTGACGGCGAACTGCTCGGGGTCGTCGCAGACGAGGAGATCCTCGGGGTCGTGGCCGGGGAGGCGTGATCTTGGTAGCCGTCGCCGTCCCCACCTCGCAGCCCAGGGCGTTGCAGCACAGGAAGTCGCTGGTCCTCGCCGGGATCGTCGTCGTCTGGCTGGTGCTGTGGGTGCTGTTCCGCAACGTCTGGACGCTCTCGCTCGGCGCCGCCGACCTGACGCCGCTGCACCGCTGGATCAACGACGTCAACGACGCCGTCGGCGCGTCCAGGAACTCGAACCCCGTGTTCCTGTACTTCTTCAACGAGATCCGGCTCGTCATCGACGAGTTCGTGACGTTCGTTCAGGCCCTGATCGCGCAGCCGTCGTTCGGCAGGCCGGTGCCGGTGATCGGCTGGCTCGGCGTGGTCGCGATCGCGGGCTTCGTGAGCCTCGCGGTCGCCGGCTGGCGGGTCGCGCTGCTCGCCGTCGCGGGCTTCGTGTTCCTCGGCCTGCAGGGGTTGTGGCAGGAGAGCATGGACACGCTCTCGCTGACCCTCGCGGCCGTCGTGATCTCGCTGCTCATCGGCATCCCGCTGGGGATCTGGGCGGGCCTGTCCGACCGGGCCCACCGGCTCCTGACGCCGGTGCTCGACTTCATGCAGACGATGCCGACGTTCGTCTACCTGGCGCCGCTCACGCTGTTCTTCCTGATCGGGCCGGCGTCCGCGACCATCGCGACGCTGATCTACGCCGCCCCGCCGGCGATCCGGATCACCGCGCACGCCATCCGCTCGGTGCCGCGCAACACCGTCGAGGCGAGCGAGTCCCTCGGCGCGACGCGGAACCAGACGCTCGTGAAGGTGCTGCTGCCGTCCGCGCGCAAGACCATCGTGCTCGGCGTCAACCAGACGATCATGGCCGCGCTGGCCATGGTCACGATCGCCGCGCTGATCGACGCGCCGGGCCTCGGCAAGACCGTCGTGAAGGCGCTGCAGACCCTCGACGTCGGCACGGCGTTCAACGCGGGCCTCGCGATCGTGGTGCTGGCCATCGTGCTGGACCGCGTCACGACCGCCGCCGCGAACGAGCGCCGCGGGCTTCCGCGCTGGGCGTTGTTCGGCGGTGCCGCCGTGACGGCCGTCTGCGTCTACCTCTCCTACACCTACCTGTGGGCGGCGGAGTTCCAGTCGGACGTGGAGATCGGCAGCTCGATCAACAAGGGCGCGACGGCTGTGACGGAGTGGGCGCAGGACTCGCTTCCCGTGCTCACCGGCGGGTTCAAGGACTTCGTCACGTTCGCGTTGATCAACCCGCTGCAGGCGCTGCTGGCCGAGTCGCCGTGGTTCCTGGTGGCGCTGGTGGTCGTCGCGGTGTCGTTCCTGGTCGGCGGCGTCCGGTCCGCGGTCGTGTCCGCCGCGTGCGTCGCGCTGCTGATCGCGACCGGCCTGTGGCAGGACTCGATGATCACGCTGGCGTCCACGCTGGTCGCCACGATCCTGGTGATGGTCCTCGGGGTCGTCGTCGGCGTGTGGATGGGCCGCAGCAGGCGGGTGGACCGCGTGATCCGCCCGGTCCTCGACGCGGCGCAGGTCATGCCCGCCTTCGTCTACCTGGTGCCGTTCCTGGCGTTGTTCTCCGCGTCGCGCTTCACCGCGATCATCGCCGCGGTGGTGTTCGCCGCACCGGTGGCCATCAAGATCATCGCGGACGGCATCCGGGCGGTGTCGCCCGCAACGGTCGAGGCGTCCACGGCGCTGGGGTCGAGCTCGTGGCAGACGATCGTGAAGGTGCAGCTGCCCATGGCGCGCGGAGCGTTGACGCTCGCCGCCAACCAGGGCCTGATCTACGTGCTCTCGATGGTCGTCGTCGGCGGTCTCGTCGGTGCCGGCGCGCTCGGCTACGACGTGGTGGCCGGGTTCTCGCAGGGCCAGTTGTACGGCAAGGGGCTCGCGGCCGGTGTCGCGATCGTCGTGCTCGGCGTCATGCTCGACCGCCTCACCCAGGCGGCCGCCAAGCGGTGGACCAACTAGGAGGTCTGGACAGTGGCAAGGCACAGCGTGCTCGGAACTGTGAGCGCGGGGCTCGTGGCGCTCGTGGTTCTGTCTGGTTGCGGTGGCGCCAAGGTCGGTGACACCTCCTCGGGTGCGACCGGCGACTGCGGCACGTTCAACCTCGCGATCAACCCGTGGGTCGGTTACGAGGCGAACGCGGCCGTGCTCGCGCACGTGGCCGAGAAGGAGCTCAAGTGCAAGGTGACCAAGAAGGAGCTGAAGGAAGAGGTCGCCTGGCAGGGCTTCGGCACCGGTGAGGTCGACGCCGTGGTCGAGAACTGGGGCCACGACGACCTGCGCAAGAAGTACATCGACGAGCAGAAGACGGCCGTCAGCGCGGGTTCCACGGGCGTGAAGGGGCAGATCGGCTGGTACGTGCCGCCGTGGCTCGCCAAGGAGCACCCCGACATCCTGGACTGGAACAACCTCAACAAGTACGCGGACCAGTTCAAGACCTCGGAGTCCGGCGACAAGGGCCAGCTGCTCGACGGCGACCCGTCGTTCGTGACCAACGACGAGGCCCTGGTCAAGAACCTGAACCTGAACTACAAGGTCGTCTACGGCGGCAGCGAGACCGCGCTGATCCAGGCCTTCCGCCAGGCGGAGAAGGACAAGAAGTGGGTCATCGGCTACTTCTACTCGCCGCAGTGGCTGCTGAACGAGATCAAGCTCGAGAAGGTGAAGCTGCCCGCGTACACCGCGGGGTGTGACGCCGACGCCGAGAAGATCGCCTGCGACTACCCCGACTACGACCTCGACAAGATCGTGTCGAAGAAGTTCGCCGACGCCAACGGCCCCGCCGCCCAGCTGGTCAAGAACTTCAAGTGGACCAACGAGGACCAGAACACCGTGGCGAGGTACATCGCCGAGGACAAGATGAAGCCCGAGGACGCCGCCAAGAAGTGGGCGGACGCCAACGCCGACAAGATCAAGGCGTGGCTGCCCAAGGCCTAGTCAGAGCCTGAGCACGGCAGCGGGGTGTGGTTCCTGGACGAGAGGAACCACACCCCGCTGCTGTTGTGGCATCACGCGGCCTTCGGTCCGGCGGGAACCTCGGGCTCGTGGCGGTGCGTCATCCGGTGCCACCACGACCGCGGCTTCCCGCCGTTGCGGTAGTACTCCTGCACGCGGCGGGCGTCCTCCCGCAGGGCTTCCTGCCGGTAGTCCATCTCCGCCTTGATCGCCTCGGGCGTCCACTCCATCCGACTCACTCCTCAGGTCGTTGCTGACAACGATGAGAGTGCTCCTGAGGGGTGGCCGCTTGCATCGGACGATCACCTAAGGCATCGCCGCGAACCCCTTACCCGGGGGCCGCGACCGGTCAGTCGGTTCGTGCGTTGCCGCCTGCCGCCGGCCGGACGGTGGCCGTCGTGGCGCGGGCCTCGTTGTCGTCGGGCTTCGGGTCACCCGGCGACCAGTTCTCGATCACGGCCTTCGCGCGGAACGTCACCGCGCCCGTGGTCGCGTCCTGAGCGGAGTAGGTGTAGGCGAACGGGAACACGACCTGACCGGTCGGGGACGCCGCCACCCGCTGGGTGGAGTGCCCGATCTCCTGGTCGTAGGCGCCGTTCACGCCGACCTTGTAGAGCGTGACCTTGACGTCCTCGGCGTACCGGGTGTTCGCCACGGACACCTTGATCGGCTTCGTCTGACCCGCCCGTGCCGACGTGGGCACGGTCAGAGCCGCGATCGACACGTCGTGCGTCTCGACCTTGACCTCGGTCTCGCTCGACCCGGTGCGCCCGTCGGCCGTGGTGCCGGTCGTGACGACCCGGTACGTGCCGTCCTCGGCGTAGCGGTGCTGGAACACGGGCGTCGTCACCGGGTGGGTCGTGCCGTCACCCAGGTCGACGGTGCCGCTGACGAGAGGCCGCCCGGCCGGGTCGCCGGAGTAGTTGTTGAACCACAGGTCGGCGTACACCGACGGGAAGCCGGAGACGTACGTGAACGGGCTGATCTCCGGAGCGGTCTGGAGCCACGCCGTGAACGTGCCGGCGTCTTCGGCGTCCTCGGCCAGCCGCACCAGGTAGGTCTGGCCCGCCTTGGCCGCGAACACCGCGCCCTGGTCCTCGGCCTCGGACGACACGCAGTCCACTTCGGACAGGTCCGTGGCGAGGTGCACGCTGATCGACGCCCGCTGCGTGACCACCTGGACGAACCGGTCGCGGGTCGTGGTGTAGGAGTACCAGACGGACCGGGTCGCCGCGGTGTCGCAGCTCGGCGGCACCTCGCCGGGTTCGGCCGTCGCCCGGGACAGGTCGCCGTCGAACGTGGACGGCAGGGACGCCACCGCGGCGGAAGCCCTGCTGTCGTTGGGTTCCGGCGCGGAGGCGTTGAGCGTGAACGTCACCGGGCCGCCCCCGCCCGCGTAGTACTCGGCCAGCAGGAAGTAGTAGGTCCTACCCGCCTCGACGTGCACCGACTTGGCGCCGCCGACGCTGTACGTGCAGGTGCCCGGCTCCATGGACAACGCGCCACGCTGTCCGGTGTGGACGGACAGGAGCGGTCCGTAGCGGCCGCTCTGCGCCTTCGCGCGGACGATGCCGTCGCTGGGAGCCGTGTACTTGAGCCACACGGATCCCTGGCTGTAGGAGTAGCAGGAGGTCGGGTCGTCCGGCGCCTTGGTGGAGCCCGTGGTGTCGATGGTCGCGCTGAACGGCAGCGCCGTGATCTCGGTGGCGGTGTCGAAGTCGTCGCCCGCGGGCGGGGCGGCGTGCGCGACACCGGGTGCCAGCGCCGCCGTCACCGCCGCGGCGAGCGCGACGACCGACACGCGCAAACGCGTGGACAGTCTCATGGTTCCCAAGGTCAGTTCGCGAGAGCGGTGGTCGTGGCCGCCGGACGGACGGTGGTCGCGATCGCGATCACCTCGTTGTCCATCGGGCGTGCGTCCTGCACCGGGTAGGGCAGCGAGAGCACGGCGCGGAACGTCACCTTGCCGATCGCGGCGTCCTCCGGGGTGAAGGTGTACGCGAACGGGAAGGAGACCTTGCGGGTCGGGTGCGCCGGCACGTCGAGCGTGAGCACACCGACCTCCTCCCACCAGTCGCCGTCGCTGCGGAACAGCGTGACCGTGGCCTTCTCCAGGTACCGGGTGTTGCCGACCTGGACGGTGATCTGCTTCTGCTGCCCGGCCCGTGCCGAGGCGGGCGGGGTGAACTTGGTGATCGCGACGTCGTGCGTCTTCACCGTCACCGTGGTGGTGTCCGTGGCGGTGCGGCCGTCGGCGGACGTGGCGCTGACCGTCACCGTGTAGACGCCGTCCACCGAGTAGCGGTGCCCGACCTGCTCCTCACCGGTGGGCGCCGAGGTGGTGCCGTCCCCGAAGTCGACGACGGAGGTCACCGCGTTGCCCCACTGGGCGGAGTGGTCGAGGGTGAACCCGACGGTCTCGTAGACCGACCGGTCCCCCGACGAGCCGGAGTAGACGGACGTTTGCAGCGCGGGCGCCTCGTCCAGCCGCACCGTGACGGGCGAGGAGTTGGAGGTGGGGCCGGAGACCTGGATGTAGTAGGTCGTGCCCGCGTTCAGGCGCATCGCCTTGCCGTCGTAGTAGCTCGCGCCGGTGCACCCGACCTGGCGCAGTTCGGTGAGCGACGGGCCGTCGTAGATCGCGAGGCGGGGCCCGCTGCCGTTCGTCTGCACGCGGGCGAGCACCGACTGGGTCGTCGCGGGCGTGTAGGAGTACCAGGCGCTCGGCGATCCCTCGGCACCGGAGCAGCCCTGCGCCACCGGTTCGTCGGTCTCGTAGCCCGCCAGCGCGAGGTCAGGGCCCGGCGTGCTGAACGGCAGCGACGGCACGGACTGCGCGTCGGCGAAGTCGTCGTTGGCGAGCGGTGCCACCCGCTGGACCGTCAGGTTCACCTGCGCGCCCGGCGTGGAGGAGTCGCTGACCATGAAGTGGTACCTGGTGCCGGCCTTCGCCCGGAACGTGATCGGCCTGCTGTTGGCCGAGGTGCAGTTGTTCGGGAAGTACCTGAGATCACCCCGTTCACCGGTGAACGCCGTGGTGAGCAGCTGCCGGCTGCTGCCGTCCGTGCTGATCCGCAGGAACCCGTCCTCGGTGGCGGTGTGGCTGAACCACACCGAGCCGCGCGGCGAGTAGCCGTCGCACGCACCGGGGTCGTCGGGGGCGGTGGTCGCCTCCGACAGGCTCTGCTGCGCGGTGAACGGCAGCGCGGTGATCGGCGTCGCGGTGCCGATGTCGTCGTTCGACGGTGGTGCCGCGTGCGCGACACCCGGAGTGACGATCCCCAATGCGACCACGACGACAGCCGCGATCGATCTCCAAGAAGGCATGCGAAAAAGACCCCCCAAAACCCCCTGCCTCCACCTTCCCCCGACGGAGGCACTCGGGCACATGATGCGCCAGGCGGGGTGGAAGTTGACCACCCCGCCGCAAGTTGCCCCGAACGGCCTACTTCTGCATGGCCGTCACGTCTGCCGCCCACCGCCACGGCTCCGCGGTGCCACCGGGCAGCGAGTTGAAGTACTCCCAGCCCGCCACCCCACCGAAGTTCGTGTACTTGGTCTTGAGACTGGTCACGGTGTTCTTCAGGGTCGTCGTGGACACGTAGCCCGACCCGCCGTTGGCCGAGTTGGTGAGGACACCGAGCACGACCTTGTTCGCCGGGATCAGCCGCCGGTTGATGATCTGGTCGTAGTTCGCCGTGCTGCCCGCGTTGCCCCAGCCGTTGTAGAACTGGCCGTTGAACCACGCGATCTTCGAGCCGTGGCTGCGGTACAGGTCCTCGTAGTTGAAGCCGGACAGGTTGCCGCCACCCCACAACGCCGACGCGACCGGCGAGAGCGTGACGATGAAGTTCGCGCCGAAGTCGGTCTTGAGCTGGTCGATCACGCGGCGGATGCCCGCGATCGACATCCGCTCCTCGACGTCGAGGTCGACGCCGTTGAGCCTGTAGGTGCGGATCGTGTCGCGCAGCAACGGGTAGTAGGTGTCGAACTGCGTGTCGAGCCGCGCGAACGAGCCCTGCGCGGCGCCGCCGACCATGCCGATCACGTTGACGCCGCGGGCCTGCATGGCGGCGAGGTCGGCCCACATCTGGGTGTACCGCGAGTGCGACGGCGGGTGGTCGTTGAGGTGGACGATCCTGTTGTCGTTGAGGTGGATCGCGGCGACGAGGACGTCGGTGACGCCGGTGCCGCGGTCGAGCAGGGGCTTGGGCGAGACGTACGTGCCGGTCGCGCCGTTGCTGTACTGGGTCTGGTAGTAGACGACGGTTCGCTTCTGGGTGGCCGCCTGGGCCGGTGGCGCGGCGAGCGCCACCAGCAGCAGGGCCAGGAACAGCTTCTTCATGCGCTACCTCGTGAATCGCAGGGTGATCACTTGGAACGGGCGCAGCACCACCTCGGCCGTCGCGTCGGCCAGCGGCCGTTCGAGCAGGTCGGTCTCCTGGATCCGCGTGTGGGCGAAGGAGGTGCTGATCGAGGCGCGGGCACGGCCGCCGTGCGCCTCGTAGAGCCGGACGACGACGTCGCCCGACCGGTCGTCGGCCAGCTTCACGGCCTCGACCCTGACCGCGGGGTTGTCCGTGCGCACCAGGGGTTCCGGCGTCACGGAGCCGCGGACGGCCTGCGGCGGCAGGTTGATGCGGTAGCCGGCGTCGATGGCCGCCGGCAGGTCGCCGACCACGAGGGCGTAGCGGAAGCGGTGCTCGCCCTGGTCGGTCTCCGGGTCGGGGAAACGGGGTGCGCGCAGCAGGGACAGGCGCACGGTCGTGGTGGTTCCACCGTCCTCACGGGTGGTGCGGGTGACCTCGTGGCCGTAGGTCGAGTCGTTGACCACCGCGACGCCGTAGCCGGGCTCGCCGACGTGCAGGAAGCGGTGGGCGCAGATCTCGAACTTCGCGGCCTCCCACGAGGTGTTGGTGTGCACCGGGCGGTGCAGGTGGCCGAACTGGGTCTCGGCCGTGGAGACCTCGGCGCGCAGGTCGAGCGGGAACGCGATCTTGAGCAGCTTCTCCCGTTCCTGCCAGTCGACCTCGGTGTCGAAGTCGACCTGCTTCGCGCCCTCGCGCAGCCGGATGGTCTGGGTGAGCACGGAGTTGCCGAACTTCGCCCTGACCACGACACCGTCCGAGACATCGATCCGCTCGGACGGGATCAGGTCGGCCTTCCAGTTGCGGTAGAACGGGTCGATGTCCCAGGCGTCCCACTGGTTCGGGTTGTCGCGGTGCAGCTGCGGCATGCCGGCGAACCCGTGCGGCGGCAGGACCTCGCGGTCCTCCTCCAAATCGAGGATCGAGGTGACGATGCCCTCGGCGTCGATCGTGACGCGCAGCCTGCCGTTGTCCAGCACGCCGTCGGCCGGCGCGACGAACGGCCTGGGGGCGTCGCCGCCGAGCACGTCGAACGTCAGCTCGTCGTCGCCGTCGCCCTTCAGCGCGTCGATGGCGGTAGCGGTCAGGGCCTTCAGCTCGGACGCCACACGGGCGTAGGTGGCCTCGGCCTCGCGGTGCACCCAGGCGATCGAGCTGCCCGGCAGGATGTCGTGGAACTGGTGCAGCAGCACGGTCTTCCACAGCCGGTCGAGCTCGTCGTACGGGTAGTCGTGGCGCTGGAGCGCCGCGGCTGTGGCCCAGTGCTCGGCCTCGCGCAGCAGGTGTTCGCTGCGGCGGTTGCCCTGCTTGGTCTTGGCCTGGGTGGTGTAGGTGGCGCGGTGCTTCTCCAGGTACAGCTCGCCCGCCCACACCGGCGCGTCCGGATACTCGTCCTGCGCGGCCTGGAAGAACTCGCGCGGCGGTTCGACGCGCACGGTCGGGGAGCCTTCGAGGTTCGCGACGCGGTGCGCGGTCTCCATCATCTCGCGGGTGGGGCCACCGCCGCCGTCGCCGTAGCCGAACGGCACCAGCGACCGCGAGGCCTTGGCGTGCTCGGCGAACTGGCGAGACGCACGGGCCAGTTCCTCGCCGGACAACGACGAGTTGTAGGTGTCGACGGGCGGGAAGTGCGTGAAGATCCGCGTGCCGTCGATGCCCTCCCACCAGAAGGTGTGGTGCGGGAACTTGTTGATCTGGTTCCACGACAGCTTCTGGGTGAGGAACCACCGGGAGCCCGAGAGCTTGATCAGCTGGGGGAGTGCGGCGCTGTAGCCGAACGAGTCGGGCAGCCAGACCTCCTCGGTCTCCACGCCGAAGTTGTCCAGGAAGAAGCGCTTGCCGTGCACGAGCTGGCGGGCCATCGCCTCGCCGCCGGGCATGTTCGTGTCCGACTCGACCCACATGCCGCCGACCGGCACGAACTGTCCACTCCGGACCTTCTCGCGGACGCGGTCCCAGACGTGCGGGTGGTGGTCCTTCATCCACGCGTACTGCTGCGCCTGCGAGCAGGCGAAGTAGAAGTCCGGGTACTCGTCCATCAGCTTGGTGACGTTCGAGAACGTGCGCGCGCACTTGCGGACGGTCTCGCGCAGCGGCCACAGCCAGGCGGAGTCGATGTGGGCGTGACCGATCGCGGAGACCTTGTGCGCGGAGGCGTTGGCGGGCAGTGCCAGCACACCGGCCAGTTCCTCGCGGGCCAGGTCGGCGGTGGCGGCGACCTCGTTCAGATCGAGCGCGTCCATCGCCCGGTCCAGCGCGTGCAGGATCTTGTGCCGGCGCGGGTCGTGGTCGGGGAGCTCCTTCATCAGGCCCTGCAGCACCTCGATGTCGAGCATCAGGTGCCACACCTGCGGCTGGAAGACCGCGAGCTCGGCCTTGAGGATCTTGTACAGCGGCTCGGTGCCCGCGGTCTCCTTGTCGCCCAGCGCGGTCGGCAGGAACGGGTGGAAGTCGAGGATCGTCGGGTTGCCCGCGGCCTCCAGGTAGAACAGCACCTCGGAGCCGTCGACGGGCAGGTAGGTGTTGCGCGGCTCGATGCCTTTGATGGGCTCACCGGACGCCGTGTAGGCGAGGCCCTCGGACTGGAAACCGGGGCCGGGGTGGGTGAAGCCGAGGTCCAGCACGACCTCGACCTGCTTTCCTTTCCACGCCTCGGGGACCGTGCCGGTCAGCCGGAACCAGCTCGTGCTCCACGGCGCGCCCCAGGCGTCGCCGACCTGCGCCGGCGCGTAGGTGGCCGCGAGGGCTTCGGCGACCGGGACGGGTTCGTCCGGCACGGTCCAGACGGCGAGCTCCAGCGGTGCGGTCTCGCCGTAGACGGCCGGGCGGATGCGTTCCTTCAGCGTGCGGTTGAGTCGTTCTTCCAGCAGCGCGCGTTCGTCGTGCACGTGTTCACCCCAGCTCGATCGAAGCCCGCACGCCCTGGCGCGCGAGGCTCATCCACTCGTCGAAGAAAGCGCCGCCCGGACCCCAGGAGGGCCGGTCGCCGTGCAGCGTGATCGGCGTGCGCTCGACCGGTGCGTGCACTGCCTCGCGCACGATCCGGGCGATCGCCTCGCCGAGCGGCTTGGCCTCGCGTTCCGTCGTCAACAACCCCAACTCGTACTCGCGTTCGGGGAAGTCCACCAACGCACGGTCGACGTCGTGCGAGCACCACCACGTGACGCCCCACAGGTTCGAGCACGTCAGCACGTTCGCAAGCGTTTGCTCGGCGAACCGCGGCGCCTGCTCCGCGCTGATCTCGGGCTGGGCGGCACCGACCTCCTGCAGCCACACGGGCCGGTCCGGGTCCTTCGCGTGCGCCTTCGCCAGCTCGACGAGGTACTCGGCGTGGTGGACGCTCTCCACGGACATCGGCCCGTAGCGCTGCGCGGTGCCGTTGAAGACCCATGAGTGCACGGTGGTCATCGCGCCCTTGTTGGCCGCGTGCTCCGGCAGGAACGCGTGGTCGCTCTCGTACCAGACGGCGTCGTACTCGGAGTGGACGTGCGGGAGGCCCGGTGCGGCCTTCTCACACTCGTCGAGCAGCGCGTCGATCCACTCGCCGGCCTGCTCGGGCACGCACGGGTTCGACTCGGTGAGCAGGTTGACCTCGTTGCCCAGGGTGAAGCCGAGGAAGTTCGGCTTGTCCTTCAGGGCCTCGGCGAGCGTGCGGACGTAGAGGCGCTGCCCGTCGATCACGTCGGGGTCGGTGAAGATGTTGCGGCGGTGCCAGGTCTGCACCCACGACGGGTAGAAGTCGAAGCTCGACAGGTGCCCCTGCAGGACGTCGACCTGGACGTCGAGTCCTGTTTCGCGAGCCGCGTCGAGCACCAGGGCGAGCTGCTCGACGGCCTGCGGGCGGACCAGACCGCGGTTGGGCTGGAACACCGGCCACAGCGGGAAGACCCGCACGTGGTCGAGGCCGAGACCCGCGATGGACTCGAAGTCGCGCTGGACGTCGTCGAGGGAGAAGTCGAGCCAGTGGTGGAACCAGCCGTGGGACGGGGTGTAGTTCACGCCGAAACGCAATGGATCATCCCTTGATCGCGCCTTCTCCCACTCCGCGGAAGAAGTGCTTCTGCAGCAACAGGAACAGCAGGATCAGCGGCACGACGGCGATGATCGTGCCCGCCGCGACCAGCCGCTGGTTCTGCACGAACGTGCCCTGGAGGTACGCCAGGCCGATGGTGAGCGTGTACTTCTCCTGGTCGCTCAGCACGATGAGCGGCCAGAGGAAGTCGTCCCAGCTGAACATGAACGAGAACAGCGCCACCACGACCAGCGTGCCCTTCACCGACGGCAGCGCGAGGCGGGTGAAGCGCTGCCACGCGTTGGCGCCGTCGATGACCGCGGCCTCCTCGACTTCGGCGGGGAGTGCGAGGAAGGCGTTGCGCATCAACAGGACGTTGAGCGCGGCGATCGCGCCGGGCAGCACGACCGCCGTGAGCGTGTTGGTGAGGCCGAACCCGCGCATCACCAGGAACAGCGAGATCATGATCGCCTCGAACGGCACCAGGATGCTGCTCGCGAAGATCACCGCGGCGAACCGGCGGCCGCGGAACTCCAGGCGTGCCAACGCGTAACCGGCCATGGCCGCGCCCAGGCAGTTCGTGATGACGTTGACGCTCGCGACGCCGAGCGAGTTGAGCACGAACGACCAGACCGGCACCACGTCGGCGACGGCCGCGTAGTTGGCGAAGGTCGGGTCGTCCGGGATGAAGTCGGGGACGAACACGTCCTCGTCCGGCCCCTTGATGCTCGTGACGAACTGCCACAGGAACGGGCCGATGCTGATCGCGAGGATGGCGAGCAGACCGAGGTAGCGCAGTGCCAGGGAGCCGTGGGCGCGCTTCACAGCTGGTCCTCCCTGCGGTTGAGCCTGAGGGTGATCAGCAGCAGGCCGAGCAGGATGACGAAGAGCACCACGCTGAGCGCCGACGCGTACCCGACCTCACCGGTGAGGCCGCGGCCGACCGACTGGATGAGCATCACCAGCGTGGTGCTCGCCCCGCCCGGCCCGCCGGTGCCGCCCGACAGCAGGTAGATCTCGGAGAACACGCGGAACCCGTTGACCGCGCTCAGCGCCGCGACCAGCACCATCGTGGGCCGCAGGCTCGGCACGGTGACCGACCA
Source organism: Lentzea sp. HUAS12 (assembly GCF_024125735.1). Lineage (NCBI taxonomy): Bacteria > Bacillati > Actinomycetota > Actinomycetes > Pseudonocardiales > Pseudonocardiaceae > Lentzea > Lentzea sp. HUAS12. The sequence continues at coordinate 5,433,406 of NZ_CP099738.1, read as the reverse complement.
GAACCTCCTGACCGGTCCCGCGCCGTCGACCATCGCGGCCTCGTGCAGGTCCTTCGGCACGTTCGCGAGCGCGGCCAGGTAGATCACCATGTAGTAGCCCAGGCCGCGCCAGACCGTCACCACCATCGAGCTGACCAGCAGCAGCGTGGAGTCGGTCAGGAACCCGATCCTGGTGCCGCCCAACGCCTCCACCACGCTGTTGACCAGGCCGCGGCTGTCGAGCAGCCACGTCCAGATGAGCCCGACCACGACCGTGGACGCGATCACCGGCGTGAAGAACGCCGTCCGGAAGATCCCGATGCCCGGCACGACCTTCTGCGCGAGCATCGCGATCAGCAGCGGCAACAGCACCAGCGGCGGGACGACGCCCACCATGTACAGCAGGCTGTTACGCGCGGCGGCCCAGAACTTGGGGTCCTGGACCATCCGCGCGAAGTTGTCCACGCCGGTGAACCGGCCGCCGCCCAGCGCGCTCGCGTCGGTGAACGCCAGCACGATCATGTTGAAGAACGGGAAGATGACGAACAGCAGGCAGATGGCCAGTCCTGGGGCCAGGAACAGCCACGGCGTGTACGGGCGGTGGGTCACGGTGCCTACTTCAGAAGCCGGTTGCACTCGGCGACGGCGTCGTCCAGCGCCTGCTTCGGCGACTTCTTGCCGAGCATGGCGTCGGCGAGCTGCTGCAGCAGCGCCTCGCGCATCTGGTCGCTGAACTGCACGGGCGTGTAGTTCACCGCCGTCTTGAGCTGCTTGGCCGCGGCCACCCGGACCCGTGCCTCGTCCGACCCGTCCTCGGTGGTGAAGTACGGGTCGTCGCCGCCCTTGCTGGTGCTGGGGAAGATCGAGGCGAGCTTGGCGAACGCCACCTGGTTCTCCGCGTTGGTGAGGAAGCGGCCGAACGCCAGTGCCGTGGCCTGGTTCTTGCTGCTCTTCGGCACGCTCACGCCGTGCAGGAACATGTTGGCGCTGCCCGTGTTCGTGATGGGCGTGGTGATGCCGATGTTCGCGTAGAGGCTGGGCGCGTCGGTCTTGAACTTGCCGAGGTCGTACGCGCTGCCCGCGTTCATCGCCGTCTGCTGCGCCATGAACTTCGCGCCGGCGCCCGTGTAGTTCTGCGTGAGCGCCTCGGGGATGAGCGCGCCCGCGTCGTACATGCGCTTGTAGGTCTCGACGAACTCGACGCCCTTGGGCTCGTTGAACGTGAACTTGTCGTTCTCGAACAGCTTGACGCCGTACAGGCCGAAGTCGGCGATGCTCGGGGTCTGGCCGAGGATCGCGACCTTCTTCTCAGCCAGCTTGAGCGCCGTGGCCTCGAGTTCCTTGAAGTTCGTCGGGGGTTTGGCCGGGTCGAGGCCCGCCTGCTGGAACAGGGCCTTGTTGTAGAAGATCGGGCCGGTGTTGAGGTACCAGGGGAAGCCGTAGCAGCCGCCCTTGCCGGGGATCTCGAACGCCTGCCAGGCGTTCTCGAGGTACTCGGGCCTGGCGTCCTTGAGGCTCTCGTCGAGGTCGACGAGCTGCCCCGCCTTGGCGAGCGGGAAGCTGAGGTCCGGCGGCACGTTGATGACGTCGGGCAGGCTGCCCGCGCTCGCGTCCGCCATGACCTTGGCCAGGTACCCGTCCGCGGGCTGGTCGACCCACTTCACGGTGGTGCCCTGGTGCTGCTTCTGGAAAGCGTCGACGACACCGTTGACGTAGTCGGTGTACTTGGGCTTGAGGGACCAGGTCTGGAACGTGATCTCGCCCGTGACCTGGCCTGATGCGCTCGATGACGTGTTGGACGTGCCGGACAGTCCACAGCCCGCCACGGGCACCGCCGCCAGGCCCGCGAGGAACGTGCGCCTCTTCATTGACACCCACCTCCTTGGTCGCGGACCCTAGCTAAACCGGTTTATCTCCGGCTAGCCTCCGAACGTCTTGTTGTCTGGTTCTGGACAGGGTGCGCGTGTGAAGAGGCCAACGATCAAGGACATCGCCGCGGCCGCGGGGGTCTCCAAAGGCGCCGTGTCGTTGGCCCTGAACGGCCGTTCCGGCGTGTCGGAGTCGACCCGCGCGCGGGTGCTGGAGGTCGCGTCCTCGCTCGGGTACCGGCCCTCGGTCACCGCCCGTGCCCTGTCGTCCGCCTCCGCCGACGCGGTCGGGCTGGTGCTGGTGCGCCCGCCGCGTGCGCTGGGGGACGAGGCGTTCTTCTTCCAGCTGATCGCCGGGATGCAGTCCGAGATGTCCTGCGCGCTGTTGTTGCAGGTGGTCTCGTCCCGGGAGGAGGAGATCGCGCTCTACCAGCGGTGGTGGGCGGAGCACCGGGTCGACGGGGTGTTCCTGGTCGACCTGCTGGTGTCGGACCCCCGGGTCGAGTTGATGACCGCGCTCGGGCTGCCGGCCGTGGTGGTCGGTGGAGCCGGCCACCACGGTTCGCTGGCTTCGGTGTGGGCTGACGACTACGCGGCCATGACGTCCGTGGTGGAGCACCTGAAGTCGTTGGGGCACAAGCGGATCGCGCGGGTGGCCGGGTTGTCGTCGTTGCTGCACACGGTCCGGCGGGACGCGGCCTTCGCCTCGTCCGTTGTGGACGGTGTGGTGGTGGCCGGCGACTACACGGCCGAGTCGGGAGCTGCCGCCACTCGGGCGTTGTTGTCCTCGGATGCTCCGCCTACGGCGATCGTGTACGACAACGACGTGATGGCGGTCGCGGGAGCCGAGGTGGCCGCGGACCTGGGGGTCGCCGTGCCGCAGGAGCTGTCGATCGTCGCGTGGGACGACTCGGTGCTGTGCCAGCACGGACGGCTCACCGCGTTGTCGCGGGACACGTTCGCCTTCGGGGCCAGGGCCGCGCGGGCGCTGGTCGCGGTGATCGAGGGCGCTTCGCCCACCGACGTCGAGGACGTCCTGCCGGAACTGGTCGTGCGGGCCAGTTCCGGGGTCGCGCCGGGAGCCTGAGGAGTCGCACGCGGCACCCGCGTGCGACTCCGGGCGTCAGGTCAGCGACGCGACCTGGTCGCTCACCACCTGGGCCGCCGCCGACACCAGGGCCGTCACCGCCGGGTTCGTCGAGTTGTCCTGGCGCCACCCGAACTGCGTGTACACGCGGAAGGTCGGGGACCAGGGCAAGCGGACCAGCCTGCCGTCGGCCAGTTCGGCGGACACCGTCACCTCCGGCATGAGGGCGATGCCCAGGCCCGAGGCGACCGCTCGCTTGGCGGCGTCGACGGAGTCCAGTTCCAGGACCGGGGCCCTCGTGTCGTCGTAGCCGAGGGAGTGCTCGAAGAGCTCGTGGTACGAGGCGCCGTTCTCCGCGCGGATGAGGGTGCTGCTCGTGAGGTCGTCCTCGGTGAGCGACTGGCGTTGGGTGAGCATGTGGTTCGGGCCCGCCACCATGACGAGGGGTTCCGGGCACAGCACCGTCGTTTCCAGGCCGTCGCGCGGTTCGATGGCGCCGATGAAGAACGCGCAGTCGAGTTGGCCGTCGCGCACCGAGTTCAGGTTGTTCAGCGCGTTGCGCGAGTGGAGTGAGAGTTGGACCGACGGGTAGCGCCAGCACATGTATTCGATGAGTGGTAGCAGACGGTAGTCGGTCAGGCTCTGAGCGGAACCGATGACGAGTTTGCCGTGCGGCTCGCCGTTCATCGTGATGGCTTTTCGAGCCTTTTCGGTGAGGTTGATGATGTTTCGTGCGAACGGGAGTAACTCCACGCCCGCGGACGTCATCTGGATACCTCTGGGGAGACGTCGGAAAAGGACGACCCCGAGGGCCTCCTCCAGCGCCTTGATGCGGGTGGTGATGGTCGGCTGCGAGCAGTTGAGCGTGGCTGCGGCCTTGGTGAAGCTCCCTGTCTGAACCACGGTCGTGAACGCGAGAAGCTGGCGTGTCTCCATCAGGCGGATCCTCGGGGTAAAACGGTGCGACGTCTTTTTCTCGTTCGTTCCCGTGGTCCTGTTACGGATGGTGCGGGAGCAGTAACGCTACCTGTCCGCGGAGGCGGGATGATTGGTGCTTATGGAGTCATCTCCACGGGGCACGGAAAGGCTGTTTCCGCCGAACGAGTGAAATTGTGGGCAATGTTTTGACGCGCCGTAGTGGGGTGACTTCCTTCTGTGAAGCCTTTCGCGAGGCGAACAATGAACGGGCCGGCGGGAAGCGGTGCGGACCTGTCCGGAGATCGCTTGGACGTGTGCCGCGGCGCGGCGGTTCCGGGGCGCGTGCGACGGCCGGGCCGGCGGTCCGTTGCCGCTCGGAGCGGGGTGGCGGCGGTCACGGTGCGGGTCTCGCCTAGACTCGCTGGGAATCCGGGCGCCCGCAGTGGTGGTACCGGCTGTCTTGCACGTTCTTGTTCGTATCGAGGAGTCCACGTTGAAGAGCACCGTCGAGCACCTGAGCCCGACGAGGGTCCGGATCAACGTCGAGGTGCCGTTCGACGAGCTCAAGTCGAACTTCGACCAGGCGTACCGGAAGCTCGCGAAGCAGGTCCGCATCCCCGGCTTCCGCCCGGGCAAGGCCCCCGCCAAGGTCCTGGAGAACCGCATCGGCCGCGCCCCGGTGCTGGACGAGGTCATCCAGGAGGCCATCCCGGCCAAGTACCTGGAGGCGGTCAACGCGGGTGAGGTGCGCACGCTCGGCCGTCCGGACTTCGAGGTCACCAAGATCGAGGACGGCCAGACGCTCGAGTTCACCGCCGAGGTCGACGTCCGCCCCGAGATCACCGTGCCCGCCTTCGGCGAGCTCGCCGTGACCGTCGACGAGCAGGAGGTCACCGACGAGGACGTGACCACCCAGCTCGACGAGCTCCGCGCCCGCTTCGGCACGCTGACCGGCGTCTCCCGCCCGGTGCAGACCGGCGACTTCGTGATCGTCGACCTGTCCGCCACCGTCGACGGCGAAGAGGTCGAGGAGGCGCGCACCAGCGGCCTGTCCTACGAGGTCGGCTCCGGCCAGCTCGTCGAGGGCATCGACGAGGCTCTCGTCGGCGCCTCCGAGGGGGAGACCAAGACCTTCACCACGACGCTCGTCGCCGGTGAGCACGAGGGCCGTGAGGCCGAGGTCACCGTCGTGCTGAGCACCGTCAAGGAGCGCCAGCTCCCCGAGCTCGACGACGAGTTCGCGCAGCTCGCCAGCGAGTTCGACACGCTGGAGGAGCTCAAGGCCGACCTGCAGACCCGCCTGGGCCGCGTCAAGAAGATGCAGCAGGGCGTGCAGGCGCGCGACAAGGTCCTCGAGGCGCTGCTGGAGACCACCGAGGTCCCGCTGCCCGAGGGCATCGTCCAGGGCGAGATCGACGCGCGCAAGCACGACGCCGTGCACGCGTTCGACCACGACGACGCGAAGTTCGCCGCGTGGCTGACCGAGCAGGGTCAGACCGAGGAGGAGTTCGACGCCGAGCTGCGCACGGCGGCCGAGCAGGCCGTCAAGACCCAGCTGGTGCTCGACTCGATCGCCGACGCCGAGCAGGTCACGGTGTCCGACGGCGAGCTGACCGAGCGGATCATCTACCAGGCCCAGCGCTTCGGCATCTCGCCGGACGAGTACGTCAAGCGCGCGCAGCAGTCCGGCCAGCTCGGCGCGATCTTCGCCGACGTCCGCCGCGGCAAGGCGCTCGCGAGCGTCGTGCGCCAGGCCGAGGTGTCCGACACCGCGGGCGCCAAGCTGGACCTCGACGAGCTCTTCGGCGAGACCAAGTCCGATGAGGACGGCCAGGAGGCGTGAGTGGATCGTCTGAGACGGGTGAAGCCCATCTCAGACGGGCAGTTCACGCGCCCTACCGCGAGCGGGCGAGCTCCATGAAATACAGCTGATAGCGAACGCGGGCGGTGTCGGGCATCTGACGCCGCCCGCCTTCGTTAAGGTCGATCGCAGAGAGTTTTCGCTTCCAGATTCGTTCCACCTGGAGTTAGGCAGGCAGACGTGACGCAGCACTCCTTCCCGACCCCCGAGATGCGGTCGGCCACCGCCGGGATGAACCTCAACGACTCGGTGTACGAGCGGCTGCTCCGCGAGCGGATCATCGTCCTGGGATCGCAGGTCGAAGAGGGCATCGCCAACCAGATCACCGCTCAGTTGCTGCTCCTCGCCGCTGAGGACCCCGAGAAGGACATCACGCTCTACATCAACTCGCCGGGTGGCTCCGTCACGGCGGGCATGGCCATCTACGACACGATGCAGCTGATCCAGCCGGACGTGGCCACGTACGCGATGGGCCTCGCGGCCTCGATGGGGCAGTTCCTGCTCTCGGCGGGCGCGCCCGGCAAGCGCCACGCGCTCCCGCACGCGCGCATCCTCATGCACCAGCCGTCGGCCGGTGTCGGCGGTACGGCCGCGGACATCGCGATCCAGGCGGACATGCTGACGCGCACCAAGCGCGAGATGGCCGAGCTCATCGCCGAGCACACCGGGCAGTCGGTGGAGACCATCACCCGTGACTCCGACCGCGACCGCTGGTTCACGGCGCAGGAAGCGCTGGAGTACGGCTTCGTCGACAAGGTCGTCACCCGCGCGCAGCCGGTCGGCGACTCGAACCACTGACGTCAGCTAGGAGACCTCAAGTGAGCCAGTTCCACATGCCTCAGTCGCGGTACGTGCTGCCGTCGTTCGTCGAGCGCACCAGCTACGGCATGAAGGAGTCGAACCCGTACAACAAGCTGTTCGAGGAGCGCATCATCTTCCTCGGCGTGCAGGTTGACGACGCTTCGGCCAACGACGTCATGGCGCAGTTGCTGGTCCTCGAGTCCGAGGACCCGGACCGCGACATCCTGATGTACATCAACTCGCCGGGTGGCTCGTTCACCTCGCTGATGGCCATCTACGACACCATGCAGTTCGTGCGTCCGGACATCCAGACGTACTGCCTCGGCCAGGCCGCCTCGGCCGCCGCGGTGCTGCTGGCCGCCGGCACGCCCGGCAAGCGCCACGCGCTGCCGAACGCGCGAATCCTGATCCACCAGCCCTCCATGGAGGGTGCGTACGGTCAGGTGTCCGACCTGGAGATCCAGTCGAACGAGATCCAGCGCGTGCGCCGCCTGATGGAGACCACCCTCGCGCGGCACACCAACCGGACGGCGGAGGAGGTTCGCGAGAGCATCGAGCGCGACCGCATCCTCACGGCCGACGAGGCCAAGGAGTACGGCATCGTCGACTCGGTGCTGCCCTACCGGAAGCTTTCCGCCAAGTCCTGAGGTGCCGGCGGACGGGCGAGGCGTGCTCGTGAGGAGCGCTCGCCCACCCGCCGTCCGGGGAGGTCCCCGACCCTGGGTACGTCCCAGGGGCTGGGAAACCACTCCGCGGACATCGCTCGCCCACCCGACACGCCGATGTGACCGGTCATCTGGCCTGATCGGCGCGTCGGGGGCACGCGGGTCCTCCCCTGAAACGGGGTCGGCCAGGTACCGTCAGGAGAACGGGCTTCGCACCCACAGCCAGTGGGACTGCCACAGCAAGTCAGCAGGCGCACTACAGCAGGTGTGCGCCGGAGGGGACATAGGTCAGCGGTCATGGCGCGTATCGGTGACGGCGGCGACTTGCTGAAGTGCTCTTTCTGCGGAAAGAGCCAAAAGCAGGTGAAGAAACTCATCGCCGGCCCCGGCGTCTACATCTGCGATGAGTGCATCGATCTCTGCAACGAGATCATCGAGGAGGAGCTGGCCGAAGCCGGTGACGTGAAGCTCGACGAGCTGCCGAAGCCCGCCGAGATCCACGAGTTCCTCGACCAGTACGTCATCGGCCAGAGTGATGCCAAGCGCACCCTCTCCGTCGCCGTCTACAACCACTACAAGCGCATCCAGGCGGGCGACCGCGGGCGCGAGGGTCGTGACGACGGCGTCGAGCTGGCCAAGTCGAACATCCTGATGCTCGGCCCGACGGGGTGCGGCAAGACCTATCTCGCGCAGACGCTCGCGAAGATGCTGAACGTGCCGTTCGCCATCGCCGACGCGACGGCGCTGACGGAGGCCGGGTACGTCGGCGAGGACGTCGAGAACATCCTCCTGAAGCTCATCCAGGCCGCCGACTACGACGTCAAGCGCGCCGAGACGGGCATCATCTACATCGACGAGGTCGACAAGATCGCTCGGAAGAGTGAAAACCCGTCGATCACGCGCGACGTGTCCGGTGAGGGCGTGCAGCAGGCGCTGCTCAAGATCCTGGAAGGCACCACCGCCTCGGTGCCCCCGCAGGGCGGCCGCAAGCACCCGCACCAGGAGTTCATCCAGATCGACACGACGAACGTGCTGTTCATCGTGGCCGGTGCCTTCGCAGGCCTGGAGAAGATCATCCAGGACCGGGTCGGCAAGAGGGGCCTGGGCTTCGGCGCCGAGGTCCGCTCCAAGGCCGAGACGGACGCGGCGGACTACTTCGCCGACTCGATGCCGGAAGACCTGATCAAGTTCGGCCTGATCCCCGAGTTCATCGGGCGTCTGCCGATGGTCGCCTCCGTCACGAACCTCGACAAGCCGTCGCTGGTCTCGATCCTCACCGAGCCGAAGAACGCCCTGGTCAAGCAGTACCAGAAGCTCTTCGAGATGGACGGCGTAGAACTCGAGTTCACCAAGACCGCACTCGAAGCGGTCGCCGACCAGGCGATCCTGCGCGGCACCGGTGCCCGAGGCCTGCGCGCGATCATGGAGGAGGTCCTGCTCCCGGTGATGTACGACATCCCGAGCCGCACGGACGTCGCCAAGGTCGTCATCACCGAGCAGACGGTGAAGGAGAACGTGAACCCGACCATCGTGGCCCGGCAGCCCTCGCGCCGAGAGCGCCGCGAGAAGTCGGCCTAGGTTCGAGCCACAACGCGAAGGGCGCCCGGGAAACCGGGCGCCCTTCGCGTTGCGGCGTTGTAGGGCGCGCGGCTTGGGGCGTGGTGGGGCGAGCCGGAGATGGGGCGGCGGGGCGGTGATGGCGCCGGGCACCCGAGCCGGCGTTGATGCGGCGGGGACGTGGCGGGTGCGCCGCGCTTCTCGGCGTCGATGAGGGTGAGGTGGCGGCCCAATCCGGCCGCCTGGGGCCATGGGACGCAACCACGACTTCCTTTCGCCCGCCGCTCAACTGGCTCCTGCCTGCCGCGTCCCGCGTCCCGCGCCCGCCTGCCGCTTCCCACCCGCGCGCCCGCCGTCCGCGCGTCTGCCTACCGCCTGCCGCCCGCTGGCCACCGAGCGCCTGCCCGCCTGCCCGCCTGCCTGCCGGCTTCCCACCCGCGCGCCTGCCACCCGCGCGCCTGCCGCCCGCGCGCCTGCCTGCCGCCCACCCGCTGGCCTGCCGCTGTCGCTTGGCAGGCTGGGCGCCAGCCGCGTGCCGCCCAGCCGCGTGCCGCCCAGCCGCGTGCCGCGCGGTTGTTTCCCGCTCTCCGGCAGGCCGCTCTCCGGTTGGCCGCCGCTCGCCCTGCCCGCCGCCCGCCCTGCCGCTTCCTGCCCGCCCGCCTCCCCGCGCTCCCTCCCCAGCGGCGGCTTCGCGCCCCCAGCCCCCAGGCACAACCCCCAAGCCCCAGCGCTCACGTGCCAGCGTCGCCGACCAGCACGCCGCTAGGGTGGGAGCCATGTCGCTGCCCCATGTGCTCCTGCTCCACGGCTACACCGGCTCCGGCCCCGGCCACTGGCAGCGCTGGCTCGCCCAGACCGTCTCCGAGCACGGCGGCCTCGCCGACCTGCCGCACTTCAGCAGCCCCGAGGCACCCGACCGCGACACGTGGCTGCGTGAGCTCGACACGCACCTGGAGGCGATGCCGACCGACCGCGAACGCGTGGTCGTCGCCCACTCGCTCGGGTGCCACCTGTGGCTGCACCACGCGGCTCGCGAGGGCATCGCCCACGTCGACCGCGTGCTGCTCGTGGCGCCGCCTCGGCTGGACCACCCGGAGCCGGCGATCAAGTCGTTCCTGCCGTCGCCGCTCGACCCGGCGAACCTGCGCCGGGCCGCCACGGAGACGCGGCTGGTCGCGGGGGAGGGGGACCCGCACTGCTCGATGCAGGACGCGAAGCAGCTCGCGGAGGCCTTGCGGATCGAGGTCGACGTGGTGCCGGGGGCCGGGCACATCAACATCGACTCGGGCTACGGGGAGTGGCCCGCGGTGCTCAAGTGGGTGCGGTCGAGGACGGTGCCGCTCTCGCCGCGCTAGCGGTGTGGCTCAGGACGTTGGCGGATACGCCGCCAAACGTTCCGAGCCACTGGACGAATCCTGGGGGGATGCATGATCGAACTGGACGCGCTCGTCGCCGAACATGGTGTCGTGGGCGCTCAGGTCGCCGTGCTGCACAACGGTGAGATCACCGATGTGGCGGCAGGCGTGCTGAACAACGTCACGGGGGAGAAGGTGACGACCGGCTCGATCTTCCAGATCGGGTCGATCACCAAGGTCTGGACGGCGACGCTCGTCCAGGAGCTGGTGAACGAGGGCCTGCTCGACCTCGACCGGCCGGTGCGGGACGTGCTGCCCGGGTTCCGGCTGGCCGACGAGGAGGCCGCGCGGGTCGTCACGCCCCGGCACCTGCTCACGCACACCGGTGGGTTCGAGGGGGATCTCTTCCACGACACCGGCAGCGGTGACGACATGCTCGAGAAGTACGTCGAGCGCCTGGCGGACGCGCGGCAGGTGGTCGCGCCGGGCGAGTTGTACTCGTACTGCAACAGCGGCTTCACGCTGCTCGGGCGGGTCGTGGAAGTGCTGCGCGGCAAGCCTTTCCGCGTCGTCCTGCGGGAACGCCTGATCGAGCGGCTCGGACTGCGCACCGCCGCCGTGAGCCACGCCGAGTACGCCTCGCGGGAATGCGCCACCGGGCACCTGGGCAAGGAGCGCACTCCCGCCGGGAAGCTCATGACCGAGGCCGACGCGCCGGCGGGCAGTGTGCTCGCGATGAGCGCGCGGGACCTCCTGGTGTTCGTCGGGATGCACCTCGGCACCGGTGAGTTCGACGCGCTGCGCGTCACGCAGGTCGTGCCGCCCGACTTCGGCCTCGGCGGGAAGCAAGGGCTCGGGTGGGCGCTGCACGAGTACGCGGGTGGTGTCACCGGCATGGGGCACACGGGGTCGACGCTGGGCTTCAACGCCTACCTGCGGGTGGTTCCCGAGGCCGGGCTCGCGGTCGCGGTCCTCACCAACGGCGGTGAGGAGCTGCCGCTGGTGCGCGCGGTCTACGAGCAGGTGTTCGGCGAACTGGCGGGTGTCAGGCTGCCCGAGTTCCCCACGCCGCCGCCCCTGCCGGTGCCGGTCGACGTCGAGCGGGTCGTCGGCGTGTACCGGTCGGCGGGCGTGGAGGTGCACGTCTCCGAGGGTGCGGGCGGGAGGGTGAACGTCCGGTACGTGGCGCTCGACCCCCTCTGGGAGGCCTTCTTCGAGGACGGCGAACGCGAGTACACCGGGCTGCGGGGCGACGCGCTGATCGCCGTCGAGAAGGACGAGGGCCACCACCCGGTCATCGTCCTGTGCGGACGCGACGAGGACGACAGGGTGAAGTACCTGCACTGGGGCCGCGCGGCCCAGCGCGTCTAGACGGCGCGCTTCGCGTACTTGGCGAGGAACTGCACGACGTCGGGCGTCACCTTCCGGTACAGCCCGTCGTCGTGGCCGCCGGGCTTGACCGCGCTCACCTGGGGGCGCACGTCGCGGATGAACCGGCGGGTGCCCTCGATGAACTTGTCCTTGTCGCCGATCCACACGCCCAGCGCGGTCGGGCCGGTCGCCCTGAGGTGGCGCAGCGGGTCGAGCGACGCCCACTCGGCCTCGCTCTTGAACGCGCGGCGCTTCGCCATCTCCGGCCACGTCGTGATGAGGCCGGGGGAGATGGCCGCGGCGGCTGCGACCGGGTCGCCCCGTTCGGCACGGCGGCGTGCGTAGAGCAGCGAACCGAAGCCGCCCATCGACACGCCCGTCACCGCGAACGGTTCGCCGTAGCCGCGTTCCTTGAGCCAGCGCGGGACCTCGTCGAGCAGCATGGCCATCGGGTCGTCACCGGGGACGTTCTCGTGCCAGTAGTTGTCGCCGCCGTCGACCGCGACGAACCCGAACGCGGGTACCGAGCCCTTCGCGACGGCCGAGGTCAGGACCTGGGGGAGGTCGCCGACGGCGGCGTGCCGGGCGTCGCCGCGCAGGCCGTGCAGCAGGATCGACATCGGCAGGCCGCGCGTGCTCGCGCCGGCCGGGAGGTAGAAGGCGAGGGTGATCTCGCGGTGGCGGGCGGCCGAGTAGACGCGCTCGAACCGGATCACGGGCTTCGCGACCGGGGTGGCGCGCACCTTGTCCGCCGTCGCGATCTGCTGCTCGACGGGACCGGACGACGACGACACGTACGTCGCGACGCCGGTGGCTGTCGCGATGACCACGCCCATCGCCGCGAGGAGGGTGCGGCGGCTGTACCTCGGTTCCCCCATGCTCACCTCATCGCGTGGGCACCGTTCCTCGTTTCCTGCTCAGAGGACGGAACGCACGCGTAAGGCAGTTCGTTCCTCACTCGAATAGCCCAGCCAGGTCAGCACGGCGTCAGTGTGCTCGCCGAGAGCCGGAACCGCACCCGGCGACCACTCGAAACCGGCCACGGGCGGCGGCAGCATCCGGGCCGTTCCACCGGGAACGCGCACGTCAACCCACGTGTCGAGCTGCGGGTGGGTGGACAGGTCGGTGATCGGCCTGGTCAGGGCTGCCGGCACGTCCGCACCGTCCAGAGTGGTCAGCAACTCGGCCGCGGTGAGGCCCGAAAACGCCTGTTCGAGCAGTTCCTGGAGCTCCGCGCGGTGCTCCACGCGGGACGCCACTGTGGCGAACCTCTCCTCCGGGGCGAGCCCGATCAGGCCGCACAGCCGCTGCCACTGCCCGTCGTTCTGCACGGCCAGGTGCACGGCGCCGTCCGCGCAGGCCACCGGCCCGTACGGCGCGATGCTCGGGTGGTGGGCGCCCGACCGCGGGGCCGAGGCGCCCGTCCCGGCGGCGTAGAGCATCGGCTGGTGCATCCACTCGGCCATCGCTTCGAAGAGTGACAACCGCAGTCGTGCGCCTTCACCCGTCCGGCCGCGCTGGAGCAACGCCGCGAGCACGGCCGCCTGGAGCTGGACGCCCGCCGCGATGTCCGCGACCGAGATGCCCGCACGGGCCACCACGTCGCCCTCACCGGTCAGCGACACCAGCCCCGCCTCGGACTGCACCAGCGCGTCGAACGCCTTGCGGTCGGCGTACGGGCCGTCCCAGCCGTAGCCGGACATCTCGCCGACGACCAGCGACGGCGGCAGGTCCAGCGCCAGCCGCGACCACACCCGCGGCGACAGGTTGCACAGCAGCACGTCGGCACGCGCGACCAGCCGCTCCAGCACCTCGCGGCCGTCGGGGTGGGTGATGTCGAGCGTCACCGACTCCTTGCCCGCGTTCGTCCACGCGAAGTACGAGGACACCTCGCCGCACGCCGAGTCGTAGTGGCGGGCGAAGTCGCCGGTACCAGGCCGTTCGACCTTGACGACCCGCGCGCCCAGATCGGCCAGCAGCCGCGTCGCGTACGGCACGGCGACGGCCTGCTCCAGGCTCACCACCACGACGCCGTCAAGCGGTCTCAACCACGCGCTCCCCACCGGTGTAGACGTTCATCGAGTCACCGCGCAGGAAGCCGACGAGCGTCATGCCCTGCTCCTCGGCCAGCTCGACGGCGAGCGACGACGGCGCCGACACCGCCGCGAGGACCGGGATGCCGGACATCGCGGCCTTCTGCACCAGCTCGAACGACGCCCGACCGGACACCATCAGCACCGCGCCGCGCAACGGCACCAGGTCCTGCAGCACCGCCCAGCCCAGGACCTTGTCGACGGCGTTGTGCCGGCCCACGTCCTCGCGCACGACGAGCAGTTCCCCGTCGACGAACAGCCCGGCCGCGTGCAGCCCACCGGTGCTCTCGAAGACCTTCTGCCGCTCCCGCAACGCGTCCGGGAACCCCGTGAGCATCTCGGGCGTGACCTTCACCTCGTCGAACGCGGGGGAGTAGCGGGTCTTGAGCTTCACCGCGTCCAGCGCGCCCTTGCCGCACACCCCGCACGACGACGTGGTGTAGAAGTTCCGCTCCACCCCCGTGTCCGGTGGCGGCACGCCCTCGGCCAGTGCGATGTCCAGCACGTTGTAGGTGTTCATGCCGTCGGGCCCGGTGCCCTCGCAGAACCGGGCGATCGAGATGTCCTGCGACGACCCGATCACGCCCTCGCTGAGCAGGAAGCCGTGCGCGAGCTCCACGTCCTGACCGGGCGTGCGCATCGTGACGGCCAACGCCTTGCCGTTGACCCTCAGCTCCAGCGGCTCCTCGGCGGCGAGCGCGTCCACCCTGCGGCGACGACCGCTCGGCGACACCCGTTCGACCGCTCGGCGCACCGTCACTCGGCCCATGTGCACATCTCCTTCGGACCGCTATGTTCCCCACCGACCAGGCTACGTGGGAGGGATTCCGGGGCATGGACGACGTCGTGATCGTGGGAGGCGGCCACAACGGTTTGGTGGCGGCCGCGTACCTCGCGCGGGCGGGGAAGTCGGTCAGGGTGCTGGAGAAGCTGCCGCACGTCGGCGGGGCCGCGGTGAGCGCGTCACCCTGGGAGGGCGTCGACGCCCGGCTCTCGCGCTTCTCGTACCTCGTGTCGCTGCTGCCCGACCGGATCGTGTCGGACCTCGGACTGCGGCTGGCGCTGAAGTCGCGCGCCGCGTCCTCGTACACCCCCAACGGCAAGACGGGGCTGCTCGTCGAACGCTCGCCGGGTGCGGCGACGGTGGAGTCGTTCGAGGCCGTCTGCGGGTCGCTCGACGACTGGGAGCGGTGGCAGCGCTGGTACGCCGACCTGGAGCTGATGGCCCAGGCCCTGGCGCCGACCCTGCTGGAACCGCTGGTGTCCCGCGACCACCTGCGCGTGCACGTCGACGCGGTGGCGCGCGGGCGGGTGTGGGAGCAGGTCTTCGAACGGCCGATCGGCGCGACGCTGCAGGAGCTGTTCGACAACAACCTGGTGCGCGGCGTCGTCGCGACGGACGCGTTGATCGGCACGCACGCCTCGCTGCACTCGTTGAGCGCCAACAAGTGCTTCCTCTACCACGTGATCGGCAACGGCACGGGCGAGTGGAAGGTCCCGGTCGGCGGCATGGGCGGGGTCACCGCCGAGCTGGAACGGGTCGCGCGCGAGGCCGGCGCGCAGATCGTCACGGGCGCCGAGGTGACGTCCGTCGAGTCGGACGGCAAGACCGCGGCGGTGACCTACGGGGACACCACGGTCGAGTCCCGGTTCGTGCTCTCGAACGTGGCACCATCGGTGCTGGGACGCTTGCGGGGCAAGGAGGTCGAGGACGCGCCCGGCTGCCAGCTGAAGATCAACATGTTGCTGCGCAGGCTGCCCGAGCTGAAGTCCGGCGTCGACCCGCGGCTGGCGTTCGCCGGCACGTTCCACCTCGACGAGTCCTACGACCAGCTGGAGACCGCGTACCTGGAGAGCGCGGCCGGCCAGGTGCCGTCGGTGCTGCCGGGCGAGATGTACTGCCACTCGCTGACGGACCCGTCGATCCTCGGGCCGTCGCTGCGGGGCCACGAGACGCTGACGTTGTTCGGCCTGCACCTGCCCGCGTCGCTCTTCCAGGGCCGCAACGAGGAACTGCGCGACGAGCTCGTGCGGCGCTACCTCGACCAGCTCGACGCGCACCTCGTGGAGCCGATCCGGGACTGCCTCACCACCGACGCCGACGGCAAACCCTGCATCGAGGCCCGCACCCCGCTCGACCTGGAGTCCGAGCTGGGACTGCCGGGCGGCAACATCTTCCACGGCGAGCTCGACTGGCCGTTCGCCGAGACCGGGGACCAGGTCGGCAGGTGGGGCGTCGAGACCGATGTGGACAACGTCCTCGTCTGCGGCGCGGGATCCCGGCGCGGCGGCGGGGTCAGCGGCATCGGTGGCCACAACGCGGCGAAAGCGGTCCTCGAACGAATTTGAGACATGTTCGATGACACCCAACGTCATCTCTGGTTACAGTTGCGCGTGTGGGGGACTTCTACGGGATCGCGGAGATCGCCGACGCCATGGGGCTCAGTCGGCAGCTGGTGGCTGTGTGGAGAAAACGGCGCTCCCACGGCATTCCCGAGCCGGACGCCGAACTCGCGTCCGGCCCGATCTGGCGGCGTGAGACGGTCGAGCCGTGGATCGAACGCACGCGCGGCCGCCTGGGCCTCGCCGGCACGCGCGAGTCCGCGAGCAGGAGCCTGAGGCTGCGCACGTGCCGTCGCGTGCTGAGGCTGGCGGCGCTGATGCTGGAGGAACCCCAGCGGCCGCGGGTGCTCAACGAGGCCGCGGACCAGTTGCGCGACCTGATCCACGAGGTCGACCAGTCGGCGGACGACGTCGTCGGCGCGCTGCTGCGCGAGCTCATCGAGCCCGTCCGGGATCCTGATGTGCCGGCCGAACTGCTCCGGGTGCCGGTGATCGAGTCGCTTCCGCTCGTGACCGCCGTGGCGCGGAACTCACCAGACTGGTGACGAGGGCGCCGAGCGCGGCCAGTGCCATGTCCGCGTGGGCGTCCCACATGTCGCCCTGCTGGCCGTTGTAGGCCTCGGCGACCTCGGGTGCGAGCGTCATCGCGATCGCCCACTCCAGCAGTTCGTACGCGGCGCTCGTCGCGAGCACGACCTCCAGCGACCGCAACCACTTCCACCGCAGCACCGCGGCGAGGCACACGCCGTAGCTGAAGTGCACGAGCCGGTCGAAGTGGTTGCGCTCCCAGGAGAACGCCTCCGACAGCCGCACGCCGAACAGCGCGTCCGTCCAGTCGTCGTACGGGACGAACGAGTAGATCCACCGCGCCGCGACCGTGTGCAGCGCGAGGAACAGCAGCGCCCACGCCCACTGCGCCGTGTCGAGGCGCTTCCTGAACAGCCACAACGCGAGCAGTGCCACTGCCGTCAGCGAGCTGTGCAACGCCTGCTCGGCCGGCCAGATCGGCCTCATCCACGTCACCGCCACCAGTGCGCCGAACGCGCCCAGCAGCCACCACTTCCCCCGAGTCATGGACGGGTTTATATCAGGGTTTATATATCAAGGTTTCTTGCTAAAGGTTCCTTGATGTGAGACCTTGGTGGCATGACCGACAGTCCCATCACCGACCCCAAGGCGCTGCGGGCGCTCTCGCACCCGTTCCGGTGGAAGCTGCTGCAGGTGCTCACCGAGCAGGGGCCGCACACCGCCACGCAGTGCTCGGAGAAGCTCGGTGAAAGCGTCGCGAGCTGCTCGTACCACCTGAACATGCTGGCCAAGTACGGGTTCGTCGAGGAGGTCGAGGGCGCGGGCCGGCAGAAGCCGTGGCGGATCGTGCGCGGACGCCAGTCCATCTCGTCGGAGGGGCTCGAGGGGGAGGCCGCGCTGGCCGCCGAAGCCGCCGCGATGGCCTACCTGGACCAGGAGTTCGAGCGCACCCGTGAACGCCTGCGGCGGCACGAGCACCTCCCGGAGGACTGGCGCAGGACGGTCGGCACCCAGGGCACCGTCAAGTTCCTGACGGCGGAGGAGGCCGTCGAGTACCACGCCGAGGTGCAGGCGCTCCTGGAGAAGTACGACGACCGCCGTCTCGACGAGTCGCTGCGGCCCGAGGGCGCGCGGGCGGTCAGGTACTTCCTGGCCGTGACGGTCGCACCCGAATAACAACCCACCTGAGGAGAACTCGCATGATCTCGCACCACGACGCGTTTGCTATCGCGAAGTACCGTCAGCAGGACTTCGAGGCCGACGCGGCCGCGCGCCGGCTCGTCAAGAAGACCGAGGAGACGAAGGCCGAACCCGAACGGCGCCGCTTACGGCTCTCCGTCCGGGTCCGGCACGCCTGAGTCAGGCCACGGGCTCCAGTCGCACGATGACCGACTTGGAGGTGGGCGTCCCGGAGATGTCCGCCTTGGAGTCCAGCGGCACCAACGGGTTCGCCTCGGGGAAGTACGTCGCCACGCAGCCGCGGGCGGTCGAGTAGGCGACGATCCGGAACGAGTCGGCGCGGCGCTCGACGACGCCCGTCGGGTCGTCCTTCCACTCTGAGACGATGTTGACCATCTGGCCGTCGGAGAACCCGAGCGCCGCCACGTCCTCCGGGTTCACGAACACCACGCGGCGGCCGTCCTTCACGCCGCGGTAGCGGTCGTCCAGGCCGTAGATCGTGGTGTTGTACTGGTCGTGGCTGCGCAGGGTCTGCATCAGCAGGCGGCCCTCCGGCACGTCGATGACCGTCATCTCGTTGGCCGTGAAGTTGGCCTTGCCGGTCGTCGTCGCGAACTCCTGCGAGTCGCGCGGCGGGTGCGGCAGCACGAAACCGTCGGGCTGGCGCACGCGCGTGTTGTAGTCGGCGCAGCCCGGCACGACCCGCGAGATGTGCTCGCGGATGACGTCGTAGTCCTTCTCGAACTCCTCCCACGCCACGGGGTGCGCGGCGCCGAGGGTCCTGCGCGCCAGGCGGCAGACGATCGAGACCTCGGACAGCAGCTGCTCCGACGCGGGCGCCAGCCGGCCGCGGGACCGGTGCACGACCGACATCGAGTCCTCGACCGTGACGAACTGCTCGCCCGAGTGCTGCACGTCGCTCTCGGTGCGGCCCAGGGCGGGCAGGATCAGCGCCGTCCTCCCGTGGACCACGTGCGAGCGGTTGAGCTTCGTCGACACGTGGACCGTGAGCGAGCACTGCTCCAGCGCCTTCTCGGTCACCGGGGTGTCCGGGGTGGCGCTGACGAAGTTGCCGCCCATGGCGATGAAGACCTTGCCGCGGCCGTGGCGCATCGCGTTGATGGCGTCGACGGTGTCGTAGCCGTGCTTGCGCGGCACCGAGATGCCGAACTCGATCTCCAGCGCCTTCAGGAAGAACTCCGGCATCTTCTCGTAGATGCCCATCGTGCGGTCGCCCTGCACGTTCGAGTGGCCGCGCACGGGGCACAGGCCCGCGCCGGGCTTGCCGATCATGCCGCGCAGGAACATGACGTTCGTGATCTCGCGGATCGTCGGCACGCTGTGCTTGTGCTGCGTGAGACCCATGGCCCAGCAGGCGATGGTGGCCTTCGAGTCGACGAACATGCCCGCCACGCGGGTGATCTGCTCGCGGGTCAGGCCGGTCGCGGTGAGCACGCGGTCCCAGTCGAGCTCGCGCAGGCTCTCGGCGTAGGCCTCGAAGCCGTGCGTCTTCGCCTCGATGAACGTCTTGTCGAGCTGGTCCCACTGCAGCAGCAGGTGCCCGATCGCCTGGAACAGCGCCTGGTCGCCGCCGACCTTGATCTGCACGAACTCGTCGGACAGCGCGGTGCCCCTGCCGACGACGCCCGCGACGTTCTGCGGGTTCTTGAACCGCATCAGGCCCGCCTCCGGCAGCGGGTTGATCGCGATGATCTTCGCGCCGTTCTTCTTGGCGTCCTCGAGCGCGCTGAGCATGCGCGGGTGGTTCGTGCCGGGGTTCTGGCCGATGACCACGATGAGGTCGGCGAGGTCGAAGTCCTTGATCGACACCGAGCCCTTGCCGATGCCGATCGTCTCGTTCAGCGCCGAGCCGGACGACTCGTGGCACATGTTCGAGCAGTCCGGCAGGTTGTTCGTGCCGAACGAGCGTACCAGCAGCTGGTAGAGGAACGCGGCCTCGTTGCTGGTGCGGCCCGAGGTGTAGAAGATCGCCTCGTCCGGGGTCGGCAACGCGTTCAGCTCGTCGGCGATCAGCGTGAACGCCTCGTCCCAGGCGATCGGTGTGTAATGCGTCGCACCCGGCCGCAGCACCATCGGTTCGGTGATCCGGCCCTGCTGCCCGAGCCAGTAGTCGGTCTTCGTCCGCAGGCTCTCGATGGAGTGCTCGGCGAAGAACGCGGGCCCGATGCGGCGCTTGGTGGCCTCCTCCGCGACGGCCTTGGCGCCGTTCTCGCAGAACTCCGCCATCTTGCGGTGCCCCTGCGGCTCCGGCCACGCGCAACCGGGGCAGTCGAAACCTTCGCGCTGGTTGAGCAGTCGCAACGTCTTCACCGTGCGCCCGACACCCATCTGCTCGACCGCGCGGTCGAGCGACACGAGCACGCCGGGGATCCCCGCGGCCCATGTCTTCGGGGTGCTGACTTCGATCGCGGACTCGTCGACGTCGTGCTGCGGGGGCTTGCTGCTCATGCGTCCCATTCAACGCTTATGGACGTCGGCGCCGCCAGCGCCCCCGAAGAACGCGGCGGCGTCGCCCGTCACGGGCCCCAAGGGGTTGAGCGGTCCGTGACGCTCAATTGTGATCGCCGTCACTCTCGCCCGGCACCTCTGAAAGAGTGATCAATCGCAGCCGCTGGTCGGCATCGGCGCGTTCGGGTCGAACCACTCCTCGGGCTTGCGGTCGTCCTCCGGGCTCTGCGTCGTCGTCGGCCGGAACCGCTTCTCGCTGAACATGGGCGCGAGGAAGCCTTCCTTCGCGGCCTGGCACCCCATCGAGTAGACGAAGCCGTCGACCTTGGGCAGCCAGATCCGGCCGTCCACGAGCTGGTAGTCGACGTCTGCCCGTTGCAGCGCGACGATCTCGTACTGGTCGAGCAACGACTTCTGGTCGCCGGGGTCGAAGGCGTAGGCGAACCGGTAGCTCGTGTGCACGACCGGGCGGCCGTGCTCGTCGCGGCCCGGCCACATGCGGCCGTCGACCTTGATCCCGTTCGGCAGCAGCGTGCTGCCCTTCTTGAGCCTGGTCAGCGAAATGGAGCCGGAGCTGGTCGCCAGCATGTCCCTCGTCTCGGGCGACATCATGCCCAGCAACGGCTCCAGGTCGTGGTCGGCGATCACCTTCGGGTCGAGGTGCCCGGCGACCAGCGCCTTGCGCGCGGCCTCGTACCCGGCCGCGTACTCCGGGTTCTGGTCGGGCGCGACGATGCCCTTCTCGCCGTCGGCCCACTGCTCGGCGGGCGTGCCGGCGAACGGGACCTCGGTGTTGACGCCCCGGTACGGCGCGACCTCGGTCGGCAGCGTGACGTCCGGCAGCGAGACGTCGCGGAACTCGCCCGCGCGGTGCATGCCGTAGAGCACCCCGCCGATGACGACGAGGGCGATCAGCGACACGACCTTGCCGCTGTGCCTGCGCAGGCGCGCCCGTCTGCGCATCTTGCGGACGTCCCGCTTCGCGCGTCTGTTCGCGGCGCGGATCCAGGCCGCGTCCTTCAGATCAGGATGATCTTCGATGTCGTGGTGCACGTGTTCCCCCAGATGATCGGCGCACATCATCGGGCACCCCGGTGGGGACGTGGTCCGCCCTGCGGGAATCGTCGCCGGGCCGTTATCAGGTATCTCGTTTCAAGTCGAGACCCCGGCCTCCGTAGACTTCTCGGCTGTGACTGAACTCGACACCGCAACCCAGCGTCCCGAACTCCCCGCCGCGTGGACTCCGGCGGAGGTAGAGGCGGAGCTGTACCAGCGGTGGGTCGACCGGCGGTACTTCGAGGCGGACGTCAAGAGCGACAAGCCGCCGTTCACGATCGTGCTGCCCCCGCCGAACGTCACCGGCTCGCTGCACATGGGTCACGCCATGAACCACAGCGTCATGGACGCGCTGACGCGCCGCCGCCGCATGCAGGGCTACGAGGTCCTGTGGCTGCCGGGCATGGACCACGCCGGCATCGCGACGCAGAACGCCGTCGAGCGCGACCTCGCGAAGCAGGGCCTGTCGCGGCAGGACCTCGGGCGCGAGAAGTTCGTCGAGCGCGTCTGGGAGTGGAAAGAGGAGTACGGCGGCAAGATCCTCGACCAGATGAAGCGGCTCGGCGACGGCATCGACTGGTCGCGCGAGCGCTTCACCATGGACGAGGGCCTGTCCCGCGCCGTCCAGACGATCTTCAAGAAGATGTACGACGACGGCCTGATCTACCAGGCCGAGCGGATCATCAACTGGTGCCCGCGCTGCCAGACGGCGCTGTCGGACATCGAGGTCGACCACAGCGACGACGAGGGCGAGCTCGTCTCGATCCGCTACGGCGACGGGGAGAACTCGATCGTCGTCGCGACCACTCGCGCCGAGACGATGCTGGGTGACACCGCGGTCGCCGTCCACCCGGACGACGAGCGCTACCGGCACCTCATCGGCACCGAGGTCGAGCTGCCGCTGACCGGCCGCCGCATCCCGATCGTCGCCGACGCGCACGTCGACCCGAAGTTCGGCACGGGCGCCGTCAAGGTCACGCCCGCTCACGACCCGAACGACTTCGAGATCGGCCAGCGCCACGGCCTGCCGAACCTCACGGTCATGGACGGCCGCGCCACCATCACCGTGCCCGGCCCGTTCCTCGGCCTCGACCGGTTCGAGGCGCGCCCGGCGATCGTCGCCGCACTGCGCGCGGAGGGCCGGATCGTCGCGGAGAAGCGGCCGTACGTCCACTCCGTCGGCCACTGCTCGCGCTGCAACACGGTCGTCGAGCCGCGCCTGTCGCTGCAGTGGTGGGTCAAGGTCGATTCGATCGCCGCCGCCGCGTCCGCCGCCGTCCGCGACGGCCGCACCAAGATCCACCCGGCCGAGCTGAACAAGCGGTACTTCGACTGGACCGACAACCTGCACGACTGGTGCATCTCGCGGCAGCTGTGGTGGGGCCACCGGATCCCGGTCCACTACGGCCCGAACGGCGAGGTCGTCTGCGTCGGACCGGACGACGAGGTGCCCACCGGTGAGGGCTGGCGCCAGGACGAGGACGTCCTCGACACGTGGTTCTCCTCGGGCCTGTGGCCGTTCTCGACGCTGGGCTGGCCGGACTCCACCGAGGACCTGAAGAAGTTCTACCCGACCTCGGTCCTGTCCACCGGCTACGACATCCTGTTCTTCTGGGTCGTCCGGATGATGATGTTCGGCCTGTACGCGATGGACGAGGTCCAGCCGTTCGACCACGTCTTCCTGCACGGCCTGATCCGCGACCAGTACGGCAAGAAGATGTCGAAGTCCAAGGGCAACGGCATCGACCCGCTGGACTGGATGGAGCGCTACGGCGCGGACGCCACCCGGTTCACGCTGCTGCGCGGCACGAACCCCGGTTCGGACATGGCCGTCGCCGAGGAGTGGGCGGCCGGCTCCCGCAACTTCACCACGAAGCTGTGGAACGCCACCCGGTTCGCGCTGGCCAACGGCGCGACGGTGGAGCGTCCGCTGCCCGCTCGGGACGAGCTGACGGCGGCCGACCGCTGGATCCTCGACGAGCTCGACGCGTTGGTGTCCACCGTGGACTCCAACTTCGAGGCGTTCCAGTTCTCCCGTGCCTGCGAGGCGCTCTACAGCTTCACGTGGGACGAGTTCTGCGACTGGTACCTGGAGATCGCGAAGGTCCAGATCGCGGACGGCCGCGCCGAGGCCACGCAGTCCGTCCTGGGCCACGTCCTCGACACGCTGCTGCGCCTGCTGCACCCGGCGATCCCGTTCATCACCGAGACGCTGTGGACGTCGCTGACCGGCGGTGAGTCGCTGGTCGTCGCCGACTGGCCGAAGCCGTCCGGTGCCGAGCGCGACCTGGACGCCAAGGCCGAGGTCGAGGGCCTGAAGAAGCTCGCGACCGAGATCCGCCGGTTCCGTTCCGAGCAGGGCCTCAAGCCCGGCCAGAAGGTCGCGGGCAAGGTCCGCGGCGCGTGCTGCGTCGGTCTGCTCGACCAGGTCCCGTCGGTCCGCGCGATGACGCGGCTCACCGAGCCCGGCGAGGAGTTCACCGTCTCGGCGACGCTCGAGGTCGGTCTGCCCAAGGGCGCGGTGAAGGTCGAGCTGGACCTGTCCGGCGCGATCGACGTCGCCGCGGAGCGCAAGCGCCTCGCGAAGGACCTGGCCGTGGCGCAGAAGGAGCTCGACGGCACGACGAAGAAGCTGGGCAACGAGGCGTTCCTCGCCAAGGCGCCCGCCGACGTCAAGGCCAAGATCGAGGAGCGCAAGGCCGTGGCCGAGTCCGAGATCGCCCGCATCAACGAGCGCCTCGCGGCGTTGCCGGAGGCGTAAGAACAGTGGAAACGAACCTCGACGAGTTCCTCGACGTCGAGAACGAGCTGAACCAGCGGTGGCCCGAGACCAAGCTCGAGCCGTCGCTGGACCGGATCAAGGCGCTCGCCCACGTGCTGGGCGACCCGCAGACGTCCTACCCGGTCGTGCAGCTGACGGGCACGAACGGCAAGACGTCGACGTCGCGCATGGTCGACGCGCTCTTCACGCGCATCGGCCTGCGCACGGGCCGGTTCACGAGCCCGCACCTGCAGCTCGCGACCGAGCGGATCAGCCTCGACAACCAGCCGATCTCGCCGGAGCGCTACGTCGAGGTCTACCGCGACATCGAGCCGTACGTCGCGATGGTCGACTCGCGGTCCGAGATCCGGATGAGCAAGTTCGAGGTGCTCACCGGCATGGCCTACGCGGCCTTCGCGGACGCGCCGGTCGACGTCGCCGTGGTCGAGGTCGGCATGGGCGGCACGTGGGACGCGACGTCCATCGTGGACACCCGCGTCGCCGTGCTGACCCCGATCGGCGTCGACCACACCGAGTACCTGGGCAACCGCCCCGAGGACATCGCGGTCGAGAAGTCCGGCATCATCAAGCCGGGCTCGGTCGCGATCATCGGCGAGCAGACGCCCGAGGTCATGCGGGTGCTGCTGGAGCGGGTGGCCGAGGTCGACGCGACCGTGGCCCGGTTCGGCAGCGAGTTCGGCGTGATCTCGCGGGCCGTCGCGGTCGGCGGCCAGATGATCACGTTGCAGGGCCTCAGCGGCGTGTACGAGGACATCTTCCTGCCGCTGCACGGAGAACACCAGGCGGCGAACGCGGCGATCGCGCTGGCCGCCGTCGAGGCGTTCTTCGGCGCGGGCCCGGACCGCCAGGTCAACGTCGACTTCGTCCGCGAGGGCTTCGCGTCGGTCATCACGCCGGGCAGGCTGGAGCGCGTTCGCAGCGCCCCCAACGTGTTCGTCGACGCCGCGCACAACCCGCACGGCGCCGCGGCACTCGCCAAGGCGCTGGAGTCGGAGTTCGGCTTCCGCAAGCTGGTCGCCGTCGTCGCGGTCATGTCCGACAAGGACGCCGAGGGCATCCTGTCCGCCCTGGAACCGGTCGTGCAGGAACTGGTGATCACCACCAACTCCTCGCCGCGCGCCATGGACCCGGACGTGCTCGCCGGCCTCGCCGTGCCGATCTTCGGCGAGGACCGGTTCGAGGTGCGCCCGAGACTGGTCGACGCCATCGAGGAAGCCATCCACCTCACCGAGGACGAGCAGTCCGGCGGCGGCATCATCGTCACCGGCTCGGTCGTCACCGCCGGTGAGGCCCGCGCGCTGTTCGGAAAGGAGCCGGCATGACCACCCCGGCCCCTCTGAAGAAGGACCCGATGAAGGCGTTCCGGGGCATCATGGCCGGCACGCTGATCCTCGAGGTCATCGTCGTCGCCCTGGCCCTGCCGGTCATCGCCAAGCTGCACGGCGGCGTCACCTCGCTCGTCGGCTGGATCGCGTTCGGCTTCATCGCGGTGTTCATCGCGATGTGCGCGTTCGTCCGCCGGCCGTGGGCGATCCCGGTCGTGGTGGGCCTGCACGTGCTGCTGATCGCCTCGTGGCTGCTGCTGCCGGCGATGGGCGTGATCGGCGTGATCTTCGGGCTGGTGTGGGGCTACCTGCTGTGGCTGCGCAGGGACCTGCTGCAGCGGATGGCCGAGGGGCGGCTGCCCGCGCAGCAACAGGCGGCACGGGAGCAGGCGGAGCAGGAGCAGGCCTGACCGCGTGCGGCGGTCAGGCCCGGCACGTCACCTCTGCTTGTTCAGATCCTCCTGGCCCTTCTCGTAACTCTCGTCCCAGTTGGCGCCTTCCTTGAACGCCTCGGACGCGCCGGTCCGCCCCAGGGCCACGGGCTTCACCGTGTCCGCGAACCCGTCCCGGCCGCGCGGCGCCATGATGTCGTCGACCCGGTTCGCCGCGTTCTTCGCCGCGTCGTTGCCGAACGTCAGCTTGTCGCGGATCGCGTTGTTGGCGCTCGCGAAGCCGTCCTCGATCTGCTTGACGGCGGCGTGGTTCTTGCCGATCGACCGGCCGACGCCCTTGGCCTTGCGGCCGATGTTGACCGCGGCCTTGGCGAGCGCGTCGGACACGCCCTTGAGGTTGTCGAACTTGCGCACGGCCTGCGCGAGCTTCATCAGCAGCTTGCTGACCTTGCCCGCGATCTTGCCCGCGGTCGACGCCGCACGGGCGACGGCCCAGCCGGTGAACGCGGCGATCGAGGCGCCGAAGCTGCACCAGCTCGTCGCGAGCGCGGTCACGGCGGCGATGATGAACTCCGCCACCACGTCCGCCACGATGTCGCGGATGATGCCGCGCACCGCCGCGACCAGGATGCCCGTGCCCCGGATGCCGGTGGCCACGGCGTTCGCGGCGCCTTCCAGCGCCTTGATCTGCTCGGCCAGCGTGGAGGCCGCCTTGCGGTAGCCGTCGCCGGACTGGCCGGTCCACGTGCTGGTCTGGCTGGTGGCGGCGGCCGCGTAGTCGTTGCCCACCTTGGCGCACGCCTTCGCGACCTCGCCCCAGGCGGCCGCGACGACGTTGATCGCGCCGGGATCGCCCGCCAGGTCGTCGAGCGGTTCCTTGAGGAACGACACGTGCTCGATCAGCCAGCCGATGCCCGCGCCCACGAGGGTGCCGAGCGGGTTCGCCACGAAGCCGAGCACGTCGAGCCCGAGGGCGACGCCGTCGAACGCCCAGTCGCTCGGGTTGTTGAAGTCCTCCGCGCACTTCCAGACGGTGTCGACGATCCGCGCACCGTCGGTGGCGTTGTCGGCACTGACGTCGAGAACCATCTGCTACCCCTTGTACTTCGCGAAGAGCTTCGCGTGGTCGTCGTCGGTCTCGCGCGTCGCGTCCGCGCTGTCGCGCAGCGCGTCGGCCACGTCCGGCAGCGCGTTCGCCAGCTCGTTGATGGAGTTCGCGATCGCCGCGATGTGGATGCGCACGGGAATGCTGAAGACCTGGCCGATGAGCCCGTACGTCTCGACGCCGAGATCAACGCTCTCGCCTCGTCCGGCGGCGCGCGTGAGCTCCATTCCGAACGACTGCACGGTGCCCGCGTGACTGATCACGTCGGCGGGCTCCATGGAAAATCCTGTCACCGGGACCCCTTACCGGTAGATGGTGCCGAACGGCTCGTCGTCGTCGCGCGGCCGTTGTTGTTGCCTCGGAGGCTGTTCCTCGGTCTCCTCCGGCGCCTGCGCCGCGGTGACCTGGTCGCGCAGGAAGTCCATGGCCGGCGTGCCGCCGATCAACGGCTGCATGGTCGCCTCCATCTGCCCGGCGACGGCCGCGTGTGCCCTGCTCACCGTTTCGGTGATCAGGGCGGCGAGCTGGTCGTGCGACATCCGCATCGCCGCGGGCGTCAGGCTGAGCTTCTCGAGCCGCCCGCCCGGCGCCATCCGCACCGCGACCGACCTGTCGGGACTGCTCACGTCCGCGCGCAACGCCTTGAGCTGGGCCTGCGTCTCCTCGGCTCTGCGCTGGATGTCGTTGACGCGACGCATGTAGTCGTCGAGCCGCTGCTGCCCAGCGCCCAGTTCTGCGGAACTCATGCCCCGTCAGACTGATCGGGCGGCGTTCCGGTTCCCCTTACTTCGCCACCAGTTGCGAGGCCATGTCCTTTGCGGACTGCCGGGTGGACAGCACGACGCCCAGCAGGGCCAGCAGCACCAGCGCGTCCCGTCCACCGGCCAGCCACACGACGACCGGCGCGTCGTGGATCGCGAGCACCACCTCGACGACCGCCCACACCGCGAGCGCCGCGAGGACCGCCGCCGGCACCCAGCTGCTCCCGCCCTGCGGCACCTTCTTCGCGTCGAGGTAGGACTGTCCATAGCGGACGATGCGGGCGGCGTCCTTGCGCACACCCTCCGCGATCAGCCCGATGACCGCGGCGACGAGCACCGCGAACCCGGCCAGCACCCCGGACGGCAGGTCGACGAGCCAGGCGTCCTCGATCGCGGGCCACGGCGACACGAACTCCCCGGCGCGGCGCGGAGCGTCGAAGAACGGCATCGAGGCCAGCCCCTCCGCGGCGGCCGTGCCCAGCGCGAGCCACGCCAGCAGACGCAACCGCCGCACCCGCCGCGTGACCGGAGTGGCCTTCACCTCCGCCTTGGTGACCGGCCACTTCTCGTCCGGCTTCGCCGTGCCCCGCCCCGGCACCAGCGACAACACCGCGGCCAGGAGGAACCACAGCGTCAGCAATCCGAGCGCGACGGCGGCGAGCGGTCCGGCGAGGAACCAGCGCGCGCTGTCGTTGCGCCCGGCCTCCCTCGTGGACCGGAACACGGCAACGTCCTGCTCATCTGGCTCCAGTTGCCCCGGCGCGAACGCGACCCGCTCGGTGCCGCCGCCGTCCCACCGCACGTCCGCCTCACACGCGTGGGACGTGCCGACGCCCCACCGCCCGATCGGGCCGTGCTCGGTGCACGACGTCACGGTGGCCGTGCCGACCTGCCGTGCTTCGAGCGCGCCGGTCAGGACGTCCGTGGTGCGGATCGTCGTGGCCAGGGCCAGGAAGGCGAGGACGGCGGCGAGTCCGAAAGCGAGTGCGCGCACCCGCCCACCCTAGACACCGGGAAGGCGACGGCAGGTCGCTTTCGGCAGCCGTCCGGGTTCACCCGATCGGGCCCCGAAGCCCGGACGAGGCCTGCGACCTGGCGCTATGCTGATCGGCGCACGATTCTGCGGGAAAGCACCGACCTGGGGGATGACGTGCTGCGGTCGTCCATCGAACTGTCCGACCTGGCCTTCGACGTGCTGTGGAAGCAGGAGGAGCTGGGGGAGCACCACCCCGCCCTGCCGGTCGGCTCGCCCGGCGAGACCGAGGACCAGAGCGACGTCCTCGCTGAGCTGCACCGAGTGGGGCTCGACCACCCGGACGTGAGGGGCGCGCTGCACCTGATCGCCAAGGCGGAGCACGACTACTCGGCCTGGATCGCGGTCGCGCCGCACGAGACCAGGCCCGTCGTCGTGGCGGCGAACGCGCAGGAAGGCGTGCTCGCCGTGCACGACAACGGGTTCGTGCAGCTGCACCCGATCCGGCCGGAGAACGCGCCGGAGGTCCTCGCGATGCAGCTGCCGGACGTCCCGGCGGGCCGCGGCGCGTCGATCAACGTGCACGAGACGGAGATCAACCTGCACCAGCAGGGCCTGGCGTCGCCGACGCTCTCGTTGCGCCGGTTGCTCGCCCGGCCCCGCAAGGGCACGGCGAAGCTGTACGCGGCCAGGCACGACGGCGAGGGCAGGCAGCGGGCCAAGACGTTCCTCACCACGATCGACTTCGAGGACGGCCGCTGGCTCGTGGTCAAGTACACCGACGAGAACCACCAGACGTGGGTGCACGCCACACCCGCGTCCCGCCAGGTCGTCGCCGACTGGCTGAAGCGCCTGACCTGAGGGATTTACCACCGCCTAACCGGACTGCCGCAGCGTCGCGGCCGTGAGAAAGCCTTTCGCCATCGCCTCCGCACTGGCCGCGACGCTGCTGTCCGCCGGGTTCTCGGGCACCGCCCACGCCGAGACCGTCCCGGGATGTGCCTCCGCCAAGCAGATCGGCACCACCGGGTACGTGAAGTACCAGGGCGCGACCATCGCGTCGGTGAAGCAGTTCGCCGGCTGCGGCAAGAACTACGCCTACACCTGGGTCTGGGACTCCTACGCCCAGAACCACTCCTTCCGCGTCACCAACTGGATCGCGGTGATCGACGGCACCGAGGAGTACCCCGGCAGCGAGTCCCGCAGCACCACCAGGCAGGAGCTCTGGGGTGCCGGCGGCGCCACGCTGGACAAGTGCACCCGCGCGGTGGCCAGCGTCACCGTGCCCGGTGGCGGCTACGTGAGCGGCTGGACCGACAAGCGCTGCTGAAGTTCACCCGCGGTTCGGCCGCTGGTCAGAACCGGCGACTAGAAACCGCGCATGACCTTCGACCGTCGTACGTTGTTCAAGGCAGGCGCACTCGGCACGGCCGCCGCCCTGGTGCCGGGTGGCGTCGGCCTCGCGAAGACCGACCGCCCGATCCTCACGCACGGCGTGCAGTCCGGCGACGTCACCTGGGACGGAGGCATCGTCTGGACCCGCGCGGACCGGCCGTCCCGGATGCTCGTCGAGGTGTCCCACGACCCGAAGTTTCGCCTCTCCCGCCACTTCCGCGGTCCGTTGCTCACCCCGGAGACCGGCGGCACGGGCCGGCTGC
This sequence comes from Lentzea sp. HUAS12, assembly GCF_024125735.1. NCBI lineage: Bacteria > Bacillati > Actinomycetota > Actinomycetes > Pseudonocardiales > Pseudonocardiaceae > Lentzea > Lentzea sp. HUAS12. The sequence continues at coordinate 5,403,280 of NZ_CP099738.1, read as the reverse complement.
GCGTCTCGAGCCTGCTGCCCGGCCGTCCGGCCTACTACCGCGTGACGGCCGAGGACCTGCACGGCCGCAGCCGCAGCGAACCGGTCACGGGCAGCTTCACGACGGCCCCGCTCGGCCGGGAGGAGGTCAGCTTCGTCTGGTCCGGTGACGTCGCGGGCCAGGGCTGGGGGATCAACCCGGACATCGGCGGCATGCCGATCTTCAAGGCGATGGCCGACCGCAGGCCCGACTTCTTCGTCCACAGCGGCGACAGCGTCTACTCCGACAACCCGATGCAGGCGAGCGTGACGCTTCCGGACGGCCGGGTGTGGCGCAACGTCGTCACGCCGGAGAAGTCCAAAGTGGCCGAAACGCTCGACGAGTACCGCGGCCAGTTCGCCTACAACCTGCTCGACGACAACGTGAAGCGGTTCGCCGCCCAGGTCCCGAGCTTCGTCCAGTGGGACGACCACGAGGTCACCAACAACTGGTACCCCGGCGAGATCCTGGAGTTGCCGCAGTACACCGAGAAGCGCGTGGACGTGCTGGCACAGCGCGCTTTCCAGGCTTTCCACGAGTGGATGCCGATCGATCAGAAGCGTGCGGTCGACGGTCGCGTGTACCGGAAGTTCTCCTACGGCCGCAACGTCGAGATCTTCGTGCTCGACATGCGCACCTACAAGGACAGGAACACCTCGCCCAAGGACCAGCCCGGCGTCATCCTCGGCGCGAAGCAGGCCAGGTGGCTCGTCGACTCCCTGAGCCGCAGCACGGCCACGTGGAAGATCATCGCGGCGGACCTGCCGATCGGCCTCACCGTGCCGGACGGCGCCGACGTCGAGGGCGTCGCGAACGGTCTGCCGGGCGCGCCCAACGGCCGTGAGCACGAGATCGCATGGGTGCTCAGGGAGCTCAAGAAGCGCCGCGTCAAGAACACGGTGTGGCTGACGGCGGACGTCCACTACACGGCCGCGCACCACTACTCGCCCGACCGCGCGGCCGTCGGCGACTTCGACCCGTTCTGGGAGTTCGTGTCCGGTCCGCTGCACTCCGGCGCGTTCGGTCCGAACACGCTCGACCCGACGTTCGGCCCGCAGGCCGTGTTCGTGCACGCGCCACCTGCCGCCAACACCTCGCCGCTGGACGGGTTCCAGCACTTCGGCGAGGTCAAGGCGTCGCACCACGAGCTCACGGTGTGGCTGCGCGACTCCACCGGCGCGTCGCTGTGGTCCCGCACGCTGAAAGCCGCCTAGCAGGGACGTAGTGTCGGTGCGTGCCCATCTCGTTCGACACCACCGGCTTCCGTCAGCTTGACCAGAACACCTGGCAGCACGCCAACGGTGACCAGGCCGTGCTCACCTACTTCGGCCTGGTCCCGGACCTCCCGGCAGGGCTCGACGACCTGCCGAAGCTCCGGCACGACCTCGCGGTCATCCACGGCGAGGCCGGCTGCCTGGTCGAGGCGCACGTCGTCCAGCTCGGAGGGGCGCCCGCGTTGCTGCGGATCGTCAAGCTGCCGCTGCCGAACCAGCCCAACGGGCAGGTCTTCACCTGCTCGTTCACCATCCCGAAGGAGCGCTCCAGCGCCGTGCTGCAGCTGGTGGCGGCGGAGCGGGGGATGACGGGCGCGCGGGAGGCCGTGCTCGCCGCCGAGCTCGGGTTCGAGAACTGGGTCAGGCAACACCCGTACGCGCCCGAGCTGCAGGGCGTGCTGCCGTTCCACGCGGGCGACGACCCGCGCCACGACCCGAGATTCCCCGACCACCCGTTGTCGCGTGTGCGCGCGTGGGCCCACCATGTGGTCCGCACGGCGCAGGTGGATCCCGGGTTCGCCTCGTTGCCGCCGTTCCGGCCGCAGCCTCCGCCGTCTCCGGTCGAGCCCGGCCAGAGGCTCGTCACCGCCCTGCCGAGCCTCCCGGTCAGGGACTTCGTCGGCCTGCGGATCGGTGAGCAGACGACGTACTGGCGCACGACCGACGCGACGCTGGGGGAGATGCTCGGCCGCGGCCTCATGGGGCGCTCGCCGCTCGCCGACACCCGGTTCCGCGACATGCTCATGATCGACGTCGAGACCGGCGACGCGATGATCCCCGACCGCTTCACCACCAACGGCCAGATGACCGCGCACAGCACGCGTCTGCAGCAGGTCACGCTGGCCGAAGCCAATGCCGCGCTCTCCGACGACGACGTCATGGACGCCTTCAAGTGGGCAGGGCGGAAGTGCGGCGAGGCGGCGGAACGCGGCGAGTTCCTGTCGCTGGAGCCGATCGAGAACGACGGCGAGCAGGCCGATCCGCACGTGCTGCTGGCCGTCCAGCCGCACGAGGGGCAGCAGGTGGTCATCGCCCAGTTCTCGCCGCCGCCGGCCGGCGGACCGCTCGCGGGCTCGGCGAGCCGCAGCGCTCCGGCCACGCCCGAGTCCGTCGAGGGCATCGGCGTGATCGCCGGGCTGGCGGTCAACGAGTGGCGCTCACATCCGTTGAACATGGCGATCACCTACCGGCGTCCGGCGGGCTGATCGCAAATATTTGCAGAACCCGACGTATTGTTTCCTGCTGTTTGCCGTGGTTTCGTGCAGCAACCCTGCAAGAAGTTGCGACAAGGAGGTCGCGATGCGTCGGGTCGTCGCCGCGCTCGCTGCACTGGTTCTACTCCCCCTCACACCGGTCCAGGCCGTTGCCGCTCCACCGCAACGCCTCGCCGTGGGCGAGGTGGTGGACGTCGCGCCCGGTGTGCGCGACGGGGACGCGAGGCTCGCCTTGCCGCCCAAGCGCGACGACCTCCGGGGCGAGCGCTTCTACTTCGTGATGCCCGACCGGTTCGCGAACGGCGACCCCGGCAACGACCGCGGCCGCTCGAAGGCCGCCGAGCACGGGTTCAACCCCGCCGACAAGGGCTTCTACCACGGTGGCGACCTCAAGGGGCTGCGCCAGAAGCTCGACTACCTCGACGGCATGGGCATCACGGCGATCTGGATGACGCCGATGTTCCTCAACCGCTGGGTGCAGGGCGACTCCGCCGGCTACCACGGCTACTGGACGCTCGACTTCACCAAGCTCGACCCGCACTTCGGCACCACGCAGGAGATGCGCGACCTGATCCGCGACGCGCACCGGCGGGGCATCAAGGTCTTCTTCGACATCGTCGCGAACCACACCGCCGACGTGATCAAGTACCAGGAGGGCAAGACCCAGTACGTCTCGACGGGTGCCCAGCCGTACCTGGACGCGTCGGGCAAGCCGTTCGACATCGCGGAGTACGCGGGCCGCAAAGACTTCCCGAAGCTCGACGCGGCCAAGTCGTTCCCGTACACGCCGGTGAAGGACGGTCCGACGAAGTTCCCGTTGTGGCTCAACGACTCCACGCTCTACCACAACCGCGGTGACTCGACGTTCTCCGGCGAGTCGAGCGAGCAGGGCGACTTCTCCGGCCTCGACGACCTCATGACCGAGCACCCGCGCGTGGTCAACGGCATGAAGGACATCTTCACCAGCTGGATCGACACGCTCGACATCGACGGCTACCGCGTCGACACGGTCAAGCACGTCAACCTGGAGTTCTGGCAGGCCCTCGCGCCGCACGTGAAGCAGTACGCGAACCGCAAGGGCAAGAAGGACTTCTTCGTGTTCGGCGAGGTCTTCGACTCCTCGCCCGAGAACACCTCGAAGTACACGACCGAAGGCCGCATGCAGGCCACGCTCGACTTCCCGTTCCAGAGCAGCGCGCTGACCTTCCTGTCCGGCAAGGGTTCCCAGCGCCTCGGTGAGGTCCTGCTCGACGACGACCGCTACACCGACGCCGACTCCAACGCCTCGTCGCTGCCCACGTTCCTCGGCAACCACGACATGGGCCGCATCGCGTGGATGATCCGCAACGACCGGCCCGGCATCTCGGACGCCGAGCTGCTGGAACGGCTGAAGCTCGGCAACCAGCTGATGTACCTGTGGCGCGGCAACCCGGTCGTCTACTACGGCGACGAGCAGGGCTTCGCGGGCACGGGCGGCGACAAGCTCGCACGTCAGGACATGTTCGCCTCGAAGACGCCCGAGTACGCGGCGGAGAAGTTCGTCGGCTCCGACCGCACGGGCGCCGTCGACAACTTCACCACCTCGCACCCGCTGTACCAGCAGCTCAAGGCGCTGGCCGCGCAGGTCGACAAGGACCCGGTGTGGCGCGACGGCAACCAGGTCCTCCGCTACGCCGACGGGGACGTGTTCGCGTTCAGCCGGATCCTCGGCCGTGAGCACCTCGTCGTCGCGAACGCGGGCACCGCGCCCGCGACCGTCACCGTGCCGGTGTCGTCCGCCGGTTTCGAGAACGCCGCTGTGCGGAACGGGCGCGTCACGGTGACCGTGCCCGCGCTGTCGACGGTGGTGCTCAAGGGGACCGGCGACGTCGCCAAGTCCAAGCCGGCGCCGACGCTGGTCGCCCCGGCCGCCGGAACCGTGCTGGACGAGCGCGTCGAGCTCCGCGCGGACGGCATCACCGCCCCGAACGCCGCCGCGACCTTCGCCGCTCGCGTCGAGGGCACGCGCGACTGGACGGTGCTCGGCACCGACGACGCCGCGCCGTACCGCGTGTTCGCCGACCTCTCGGCACTTCCGGGTGCGGCTGTGGGCAAGCGCGTCGAACTGCGTGTCGTGGCGAAGTCGGGGGAACTCGGCGCGGACGGCGCGTTCGTGTCGCTCGTGGCCGCCCCGCCGCTGCCCGAGCCCGGCACGAAGAACCCGGACTGGCTGGTTGTGCACTACGCCCGCGACAACTACGACGGGTGGGGCCTGCACGTCTGGGGCGACGTCGAGACGCCGACCGAGTGGAGCGCTCCTCTGCCGTTCGCCGGGGAGGACGCCTACGGGCGCTTCGCCTGGGTGAAGCTGAAGCCGGGCGCCAAGTCCGTCGGGCTCATCGCGCACAAGGGCGACGAGAAGGACACGTCCGTCGACCGGGTCGTGGACCCGAGCGTCACGCCCGAGGTGTGGCTGAAGCAGGGCGACCCGTCCGTGCACCCGTCCGAGCAGGCGGCCACCGGCAAGGCGGTCGTGCACTACGTCGGTGACTCCGCAGGCGTTGTTGTACGTGTTGCTGGGCGGCCTGATGTGCTGCTCTCGAATGGTATTGCTGAACTACCGCCCACCACGGACTTCTCCGTCGTGCGCGGCACGACCGTGGAGGCCTCGGGCAAGTTCACGAGTGGCCACTCGTGGGTGGCGAACGGCAAGGTGCACGCTTCTCTTGCCGCCGCCGAGAGCCGCGCGGTGATCCACTACAACCGCCCGGACGGCGACTACACCGACTGGACGATGTACCACTGGACCGGCTCCGCGGAGCCGTCACCGGGCTGGAACCAGTCGCGCGTGCCGGACGGACGTGACCAGTTCGGCGTCTACTGGTCCGTGCCGCTCGCGGCCGGTGCGGCGGGCCTGAGCTACATCGTCCACCGCGGCGACGCCAAGGACCCCGGGCCCGACCAGTTCCTCGACCTGGGGCAGAAGGGGAACGAGGTGTGGCAGTTGCAGGGCGACGAGACCTACCTGCTGCCGCCGAACGCCGGTCCGGCCGCCGACGACGACCTGACCAAGGCCAAGGCGATCTGGATCTCCAAGGACAAGGTCGTCTGGGACGTGCCGTCGGTGCAGTCCGACGGCTACCGGCTGGAGTACGGCGCGAAGGTGCTGCGGCTCTCGCCCACGACCGACGAGGTCCCGGCGCAGTTCCCGCACCTGCGCGGGAAGCCGGTGTTCGCCGTGCGCGGGTTCGTGGACGAGGCGTTGCGGGACAGGCTCGTGGCCGTGCACGTCGACGCGGGCGGCGCGATCCGGCACCGCACGAGCGTGCAGATCGCGGGGGTGCTGGACGACCGCTATGCCGCCGCGGCGACGAGACTGGCGTTCGGGCCGGCGTTCGACCGCGACCGCGCGTCGGTCCGGTTGTGGGCGCCGACTGCTACCAACGTGAAGCTGCGGCTGTTCGACGAGCCGTCCGGTGAGCCTCGCAAGGTCGTGCAGCTCAAACGCGACGACGCGTCCGGCTCGTGGTCCGGTGACGGCAACTGGAAGAACAAGTACTACCAGTTCGAAGTCACCAACTGGGAGCGCACGGTCGTGGTCACCGACCCGTACTCCGTGGCGTTGTCGGTGAACTCGACGCACTCGCAGTTCGCCGACCTCAAGGACAGCCGGTCGATGCCGTCCGGGTGGGCGAAGGACGTCGCGAAGGGCATGGGCGGCGCGATCACCGAGCTGCACGTGCGCGACTTCTCGATCAACGACCAGTCGGTTCCGGCATCGGACCGCGGCACCTACAAGGCGTTCACGCACCGCGACTCGACCGGCATGAAGCACCTGAAGACGCTGGCCGCGGCGGGCATGGACACCGTGCACCTGCTGCCGACGTTCGACATCGCGACGATCCCCGAGAAGCGGTCCGACCAGGCCACGCCCGCGTGCGACCTGCCCTCGCTGCCCGCCGACTCCGACCAGCAGCAGGCCTGCGTCGGTGCGGTCGCGGCGAAGGACGGCTTCAACTGGGGTTACGACCCGTTCCACTACGACGTGCCCGAGGGCTCGTACGCCACGGCGGACGCGCAGAACGGCTGGGCGCGGTCGAAGCAGTACCGCGAGATGGTGAAGTCGTTGCACGACAACGGCAACCGCGTCGTGGTGGACGTCGTCTACAACCACACGGCGGCGTTCGGCGACGCACCGACGTCCGTGCTCGACAAGGTCGTGCCCGGCTACTACCAGCGGCTCAACCTCGACGGCTCGGTCGCGAACTCCACGTGCTGCGCCAACACGGCGACCGAGAACGCCATGATGGGCAAGCTCGTCGTGGACTCGGTGGTGCGGTGGGCGCGCACGTACAAGGTCGACGGGTTCCGGTTCGACCTGATGGGCCACCACCCGAAGGCGAACATCCTCGCGGTGCGCGCCGCCCTGGACGCGCTGACGGTCGAACGCGACGGCGTGGACGGGCGCAAGATCGGCGTCTACGGCGAGGGCTGGGACTTCGGCGAGGTCGCGGGCAACGCCCGGTTCGAGCAGGCAACCCAGGCGAACATGGCCGGCACGGGCGTCGGCACGTTCAGCGACCGGCTCCGGGACGCGGTGCGCGGAGGCGGTCCGTTCGACGACGACCCGCGCGTGCAGGGCATCGGCTCCGGTCTGGCCGGCGACGTTAACTCCTCACCCGCCAACGGGAACGTGGCTGCGCGGCTGGAGAACTACAGCGACCTGGTGAAGCTCGGCATGGCGGGCAACATGGCGTCGTACCGGTTCCAGTCCACGGCCGGTCCCGTCGTCGCCGGGCGCGATGTGCAGTACAACGGCTCTCCCGCCGGGTACACGGGGCAGCCGTTGGAGGCCATCACGTACGTGGACGCGCACGACAACGAAGCGCTGTTCGACGCGTTGATGTACAAGCTGAAGCCCGAGACGTCGATGGTCGACCGGGTGAAGATGCAGACCGTGTCCCTGGCGCCCGCGTTGCTCGGGCAGGGGCGGCCGTTCGTGCACGCGGGTACGGAGTTCCTGCGCTCGAAGTCGTTGGACCGCAACAGCTACGACTCGGGCGACTGGTTCAACGCCTACGACCCGTCGTTGCGCGACAACGGGTTCGGTCGCGGGCTGCCGCCCAAGGCCGACAACGAGGCGAAGTGGCCGTACGCGAAGCCGTTGCTGGCCGGGCCGAAGCCCGCGCCGGCGGACATGAAGGCCTCGCTCGACGCGACCCTCGAGTTGCTGCGGATCCGCCAGACGTCGCCGTTGTTCTCGCTGGGCAGCGCGGACCTGGTGCAGCAGAAGGTCTCGTTCCCCGCGGCCGAGCCCGGTGTGATCGTCATGCACGTCGACGACACCGTCGGGCCGGACGTGGACCCGGCGCGTCGAGGACTGGTCGTGGTCATCAACCCGTACCCGACGGACAGGGCGGTCACGCTGCCCGCCGGTGACTGGAAGGCTGTGACCAGCGAGAAGAAGGTCGGTGCGGCACGATCGGTAGTCGTGCTGGAGCGATAGTCCCGCCGCAAAACAGTTTTGTTGCAGATTGGTTTGGTACCTTGGTGCTCATGGGCACGAAGGGGTGTACCGACCTGTTGATGCTGCTGCACCGGACGGGTCACGCACTGGAGACCGAACTGACGGCGCGGCTCGCGGAGATCGGACTGACTCCGCGAGCCCGCTGCGTGTTGTCCAGCGCCCTCGACGCGGATCTCACGCAGACCGAGATCGCCGATCGCGTCAGCATCGACAAGACGACCATGGTCGTGACGATGGACGCCCTCGAATCCGCTGGGTACGCGGAGCGCAAGCCTTCACCGACGGACCGCCGTGCGCGCGTTGTGGTGGTGACGGATCTGGGCCGCGAGATCGTGGCGAAGGCCGCTGACGTGCACGACGAGGTGGTCGGCAGCGTGCTGGGGTCGCTGCCTGAAGACGAGCGAGAGGGCATGGTCAACGGCCTGACGAGGCTGGTCGAAGGCCGGTTGGGCACTCCTGTCGCCTGTGAGAGGCCGCCGCGCAAGCGTGCTCTTCGTCATGCGGTTGGGTAGAAGATAGTCCCGTACAAAACTATCTGCTACGGTCCCTCTTATGACTTCAGGGGGATCGAGAACCGACGCGCGCTGGCTCGCGCTGATCGTGCTGTGCGCGGGGATGTTGATGATCGTGCTGGACCAGACGATCGTGAACGTCGCGCTGCCCGCGATCGAGGAGGACCTCAAGTTCGGCCAGGCCGGGTTGGCCTGGGTCGTGAACGCGTACCTGATCGCCTACGGCGGTCTCCTCCTGCTCGCGGGTCGCCTGGGTGACCTGATCGGGCACAAGAAGGTGTTCCTGATCGGCCTCGGCGTCTTCACGGTCGCGTCGTTGCTGTGCGGTCTGTCCGTCAGCGCCGAGATGTTGATCGTGTCCCGCTTCGTGCAGGGTGCGGGCGGTGCGCTGGCCACGTCCGTGACGCTGGGCATGGTCGTGACGATGTTCCCGAAGCCCGACGAGCAGAGGCGTGCCATCGGTGTGTTCAGCTTCGTCGCGGCGGCGGGCGCGTCCCTCGGGCTGTTGCTCGGTGGCGTGCTCACGGACGCCATGTCGTGGCACTGGATCTTCTTCGTGAACATCCCGATCGGCCTCGTCGCCGCCGTTGCGGCCGTGCGCCTGGTGCCCGACTCGGAAGGCCTGGGGCTGCGGGAAGGCGCGGACGTCCTCGGGGCGTTGCTGATCGTGGCCGCGGTGATGCTCGGCGTCTACACGATCGTCAAGGCCGAGCACTACGGCTTCGGCTCCGCGCACACGCTGGGCCTCGGTGCCGTGGCGGTGGCGTTGTTGGTGGGATTCGTGCTGCGCCAACGGACTGCCGCGAAGCCGTTGCTGCCGTTGCGGGTGTTCAAGTCCCGCAACGTGACGGGCGCGAACCTCGTCCAGATCTCGATGGTCGCCGGCATGTTCGGGCTGTTCTTCCTCGGCACGCTCTACATGCAGCTCGTGCTGCAGTACACGCCGTTGCAGATCGGTCTGGCGTTCATGCCCGTCGCCGGTGCCATCGCGATGTTCTCGGTGTCGCTGTCGGCACGCCTCAACACCCGGTTCGGCGAGCGGAACATGCTGATCGTGGGCCTGCTGTTCATGCTCGCCGGCATGCTGGTGTTCACGCAGGTGCCGGTCGACGGGTCGTACGTCGCGCACATCCTGCCCGCGGTCGCGCCGCTGGGGATCGGGCTGGGGCTGTCGTTCCCGGCCCTGATGACGCTGGCGATGTCCGGTGCCTCGCACGGCGAGGAAGGGCTGGCGTCCGGTCTGGTGAACACGACCGCGCAGGTCGGTGGCGCGCTGGGGCTCGCGGTGCTGGCGACGACCTCGACGAGCTACACGTCGTCGTTGCTCGCGTCGGGCGTCGGCCGGCTGGAGGCGCTGACCTCGGGCTTCCACCTGGCGTTCTGGATCTCGGCCGCGCTCGTCGCGGTGGCGCTCGGTCTCGCGGTGTTCGTGCTGCGGCAGGTCGCCGTGGCGCGGGACGCCCAGCCCGTTCTGGTGCACTAGGAGAAGGGGAGGGCGCACGAACCGTGCGCCCTCCGCCCGTTCGATCAGATCTGCAGCTCGGTCTCGATGCGCTTGAGCTGGTGCCGCGCCAGGGCGAGGTTCGAGACGTCCCTCTCCAGGACCAGGTAGAGGAACAGCGAGCCCCTGGCCTTCACGCCGCCCATCAACCGGATGAGGTGGTACTGGCGGTGCAGGGTGATCAGGATGTCCTCGATGGTGTCGCTGAGACCCAGCGTCTGGATGACCCGGAGCTTCGACCGGACGACCTCGGTGTTGCCGGCGGCCGCGATCTCCAGGTTCAGCCAGTCGCCGCCGCCGCTCGTGCCGAGCGACATCCCGCTGTCGTAGTCGACCAGCGCGACGCCGACGGCGCCGGAGATGGACATGGCCTCTTTTAGTGCGGTGTCGATGTTCATCAAACTCCACTTTTCTGTGTCAACTGGTGATCGAGGCAACGTGGTCGGCTCGCTCCCCGATCGCGTGCGGACACGTCTCCACATCGATGAGAGCAATGAACCGAATGCGGACATGTGCTACGACCATTTTTTTCGGTGGATGGTGCGTCAGGGGGTCATGATCGAACCGATCCGTTCGATCGCCGGCCGGGTCTCGTGCAGGAGGCGCCCGAGGTTCAGGCCCTTGTCCCCGAGCACGACCATCAGCGCGGTCCGGCTGATGGAGTACACGGCCATGTAGCCTTCGCTGCCGAACACAACGGTCTGGCGGAGCGCGCCCAGACCGACCACCTCGGCCGCCTGGCGCGCGATGCCGAGATCGGCGGCCGCGAGCGCCGAGATGTGCGAGGGTTCGACGTTCTTCGCGACGTCGGTGAGAATCGGGATCCCGTCGGACGCGGCGATCACCGTGTCCGTCACTCCGGCGACGTTCTCTCTGACTTTCCGCAGTTCGGCGGCCAGGGCGTCGTAGTCCAATCCAGTTCCTTTCCGCTGCCCGGCCCCGGAGCCCGAGGGCGCAGGGAGGGCAGACCCCAGTGCGAAAAACTGAAGGCCGTCGCCGGCGGGGCGATGTCCAGCAGTTCCTCACCGAGCATTCGGGAGATCTCGGCGGTGACCGGGTGGAGGCTCCTGCCGGTCGCGAAAGCGATGTCCCGCGCACTGCGCCTTCCCGTGGCGTGCGCGACGATCTCCCGTCGTTCCTCGGACGACGGCGTCCTCCGTCCCGGCACCAGCCGGTCCCGGTAGGGGGAGAACGGGACCGTCAGCGCGTCGAGCAGGCCTGCCACGTGCTCGAGCAGGAGAGCCGGCGCGATGCCGTTCGCGGGCAGCAACGGCACGTCGGTGGAATCGGTGTCGATGACGCATTCCTCCACGTCACCGGCGGCGGTGGCGAACGCTCCGTCGTGCAGGGCGGCCAGGGCGACCGCCTCCACCTCGGCGGGCCCGACGGACCCGCGCGCGACGAGCGCGTCCCGGAGAGACCCGGCGGCGACGCTCTCCACGAGCGCCGCGTCCCACTCCTCCGCGCTGATCACGCCCGAGCTCACCAGCAGCGTGTCCGCTCCCGGGGAACCGGCGCTCTCCACGGCGACCACCACGCCTTCGTGCAGGTGGAACACCCCACCGGCATTGCCGGAAACACGCAACACCCCCGTGACACGGCGGTCGTGGGATTGCGTCAAGGCACATTCGAGGGCGTCGAATGCGGCTCGATGGTCGCGTAACAGAGGTCACTCCGAGTCAATTCGATCTAACCGAGCGGAATCGTGTCGAATAACCGCCCAATCGGGCACTTCTGGCTCATCGAAGGAGTGACCGACGCCGTTACTTCTTACCTGTCGGTATCGGAAAAGTGTGCGGGTAACTACACGATCGAGTGAATGATTCCAGATCGCGTGGCAACATTTTCGAAAAGTATTTATTCGACTTCTATGGGCTTTTCAGTGGTCGGCGAGTTCTTCGCGCTCGCGCACCTCGTCGGTCCGCAGAATGGCGAACTTCCGGTCGTGCGCGCCGAGCACTTTCAGGAAGCCCGGGCTCGTCTCGAACACGTAGACCTCGCGGTCGTCGTTGATCCGCTCCTTCGGCACCCACGGCGTGCTGACGACGGCGGCCACCACGAGCGCGGACCCGGCCAGCAACCACGCGAACCACTTGAGCAACCACCGCGCGTTCCGGATGGCCAGCACCATCGCCGCCCCGATCACCACGGCCCCGGCCGCCAGCCACCACCGGTGGTACGTCAGCGTGTGCGACACCATCAACGCGATGAGCACGATCAGCGTGAGCAACGCCGTCGTGTTCGCCCGCTCGGGATCCCTGCGCGTGCGCAGGTAGAAGAAGAACGTCGCGGGCGTGACGATCATCAGCAGCACCGTGCTGATGCGGTCATCGGCCATGAACGTGCCGAGGAACAGACCGGGCGCGTCGTCCAGCTCGAGCGTGTGCAGGAGCGCGAACGCCGTGTGCCAGTCGTAGTGGGAGACGGCGAGGAGGCGCAGGAGGACGAAGAGGACGGCGGCGCCGGTCAGCGCGGAACCCGTGTGCTTTGCACTCACGCGCAGCACTATGTCGCATCGGCCACCGATGCAGCTGCGTTGGCGTATCCCGGGTCACAGTGGTCCGGACGTGCGCGGTTACCCTTGTCCGCACATCCCGTACCTGTTTTCGAGGAGTCACACCGTCGTGTCCGAGCGCACCCTGGTTCTCGTTAAGCCCGATGGCGTCGCCCGTGGTCTCGTTGGCGAGGTGATCGCCCGCATCGAGCGCAAGGGCCTGAAGCTCGCCGCCCTCGAGCTGCGCACCGCCGACCGCGCCACCGCCGAGCAGCACTACGCGGAGCACGACGGCAAGCCGTTCTACGGCGACCTGGTCGACTTCATCACCGGCGGCCCGCTGGTCGCGCTGGTCGTCGAGGGCGTCCGGGCCATCCCGGCCTTCCGCCAGCTCGCCGGCGGCACCGACCCCGTCGAGAAGGCCACGCCCGGCACGATCCGCGGCGACTTCGGCACCGAGGTCCAGTACAACCTGGTCCACGGGTCGGACTCGGCCGAGTCGGCGGAGCGCGAGATCAAGATCTGGTTCCCGAACCTCTGAGGGTTCTGGGTTTTCGGGGGACGGTCTGCGCAGCTGGTGCGCGGGTCGTCCCCCTGTTTCGTTGGCGCGCTGCTCGGATGTTCCGGCTGCTTCCTGGGGCTCCGCCCCGGACCCCGCCAATCTGATCAAAAACCGGGCCAGCGCCCTCGGCAGGTAGATGGCACGCCTGGTGCTCACGGCGGCTGCGCGTTGCGTTGGTTGGTTGCGGTCCGTGGGGTGGTTTCGTAAAGACGGCTCGCCTGCGGCGTCGCGGGTGATCAGCTCCTCCTCCGTGGGCTGCTCCCCAACCCGCCAGCCGCGGCCCCGTTCAAAACCGTCCCCTCCGGATAGCCGAGCGGCAGGTACATCCACACGTCATCCCACCGCTCGCTCCCCACGGCGATCGCATTGGGCATCCGCCCGCACTCCCGGAACCCGAGAGCCTCATACAGCTCGATCGCGCCGTGGTTGTTCCCGCGCACCCCGAGCATCAAGATCTCGAGGCCGCCAGCACGCGCGTTCTCCACCAGCCCCTCGACCACCAGCCGCCCCAGCCCCAAACCCCGGGCCGAGGGGTGCGCCATGATCTGCTGGATCTCCGCCCGGTGCTGGAAGACGGCGGTCGAGCCGCGCCGCCACAGGCCCACGGCCCGCACCACGCCGTCCACGCGCGCCACCGCGAAGGCCGCGTCGCCGTCCCTCACCAGCTTCAGCACGGTGTCCAGCCACGAAGAGACGCGCTCGAAGGAGGGCGGCGAGTGGTAGCCGACCGCGCCGCCCGCCGCCACCACGTCGTGCACCACCTCGTGGATCTCGGCGCGGAGGTGGTCGTCGGCTTCCGAGAGCCAGTGCAGCGTCCTGGACATGCGCTGATCGTAATTGCGTCGAGAATTGTCAGACCCCTTCGTTAACGTCGGGTGGGTGGACAACCTCGTTGAGGCCAAGGCCCTGACCAAGCACTTCGGATCGTTCGAGGCCGTGCGCGGCATCGACGTCGAGGTGCGGCGGGGGGAGGCGTTCGGGTTCCTCGGGCCCAACGGGGCCGGGAAGTCGTCGACCATGCGGATGATCTCGTGCGTGTCCGGGCGCACGGGCGGGGATCTGAAGGTCCTCGGCATGGACCCGGCCACGCAGGGGCCGCAGATCCGGGCGCGGCTCGGCGTGGTGCCGCAGCTCGACAACCTCGACACCGAGTTGACGGTCCGGCAGAACCTGCAGATCTACGGGCGGTACTTCGGGATGTCGCGGGCGAAGTGCCGCGCGAAGGCCGAGGAGTTGCTGGAGTTCGCGCAGCTCTCGGACCGGGCCGACCACGAGGTCGAGCCGCTCAGCGGTGGCATGAAGCGGCGGCTCACGATCGCGCGGTCGCTCGTCAACGACCCGGAGCTGCTGCTGCTCGACGAGCCGACGACGGGGCTCGACCCGCAGGCGCGACATCTGTTGTGGGACAGGCTGTTCCGGCTCAAGCAGGACGGTGTCACGCTCATCATCACCACGCACTACATGGACGAGGCGGAGCAGCTCTGCGACCGGCTCGTGGTCATGGACGGCGGGCGGATCGCGGCCGAGGGGTCGCCCAGCGAGCTGATCAACCGGTACTCGACCCGCGAGGTGCTGGAGCTGCGGTTCCAGCCCGGTGCGGAGAAGCCCGACCTCGCGCGGTTCGCCGAACGGGTCGAGGTCTTGCCGGACAGGTTGCTGCTCTACACGCAGGACGGTGAGCACGCGCTGAGCGAGGTGCACGCCCACGGGGTGCAGCCGGTGCAGAGCCTGGTGCGGCGCAGTTCGCTGGAGGACGTGTTCCTGAGGCTCACCGGCCGGACGTTGGTGGACTGATGGAGACGTTGAGGGCTTCCTGGTTCGGGTTCGAGAAGACCTGGACGTGGTACCGGCGCAACTGGCGGGCCACGGCGGTGTCGAGCTTCCTGACGCCGGTGCTGTTCCTGCTGGCGCTCGGGCTGGGGTTCGGGTCGCAGGTGCAGTCGACGGCGTTGATCGGCGGCGTGCCGTACCTGCAGTACCTCGCGCCCGCGCTGGTCGTGGTCACGGCGGTGCAGGGGGCGACGTTCGAGTCGACGTTCCCGGTCATGTCGCAGTTCATGTGGCAGAAGTCGTTCATCGCCATGGTGGCCACCCCGATCACGCCGGCGCAGGTGCTCTACTCGCAGGTGATGTGGATCGGATCGCAGTTGTTGCTGCGGTCGATCGTGTTCGTCGGCATCGCCGTGGCGCTCGGTGCGGCGGCGGGGCCGGGCATTCTGCTGGCGATCCCGGTCGCGACGCTGGCGGGGCTGGCGTTCAGCGCGCCGCTGGTGGCCTACAGCGCGACGCTGGAGAAACCCGAGGCGTTCAACAACATCTTCCGGTTCGTGCTGATGCCGATGACGTTGTTCACCGGCGCGTTCTTCCCGGTCAGCCAGCTGCCTGACTGGTTGCTGCCGCTCGTGTGGCTGACGCCGGCGTGGCACGGCATCGAGCTTGCGCGAGGCGCCACCTTCGGCACGTTGGACCTCTTACCGGCGTTGGGGCACACCGCGTACCTCGGCGCGTTGGTCGCTGTCGGCGTCGCGCTCGGCGTGAAGTTCTTCCACCGGAGGCTGGCGGTATGACGCAGACCCTCGACCGCGCCGACCAGGCCAAGCCCGCCAGCGTGGGGCTGCTGTGGCGCGTGATCCCGCCGGGGCTCTACGGGCGCAGGGCGAGCATGCTCGTCGAACGGTCCGCGGTGGTCAACAAGCGGGCGTGGTTCGTGCTGGTCGGCGGGGCGTTCGAGCCGATGCTGTTCCTGTGGTCGCTGGGGCTCGGGTTCGGGCAGATGGTCACGGCGGTGGCCGGGCCGGACGGGCGGCCGATCAGCTACGCGGCGTTCGTGGCGCCCGCGCTGCTGGCGGCGAGCGCGATGAACGGTGCCGTGTACGACGCGACGTTCAACGTGTTCTTCAAGTTCAAGTACGCGAAGCTCTACGACGCGATGCTCACGACGCCGATGGGGCCGATGGACATCGCGATCGGCGAGATCTCGTGGGCGTTGCTGCGGGGCGGCCTGTACTCGGCGGGGTTCCTCGGCGTGATGCTCGCTATGGGGCTCATCGCCTCGCCGTGGGCGTTGCTCGCCCTGCCCGCGGCGCTGCTGGTGGCGTTCGCCTTCGCGGCGGTGGGCATGGCGGCGACGACGTTCATGCGGTCGTGGCAGGACTTCGACCTGGTGCAACTGGCGGTGCTGCCGCTGTTCCTGTTCTCGACGACGTTCTACCCGCTGTCGGTCTACCCGGGCTGGCTGCAGACCGTGGTGACGTGGACGCCGCTCTACCACGCCATCGAGCTCATGCGCGGCCTCACGCTGGGCGTGGTCGGCTGGGGCATGCTCGGCCACCTCGCGTACTTCGCCGTCCTGGCGGCCTTCGGGACGGTCGTGGCGGCGCGCCGGCTGGGGAAGTTGTTGCTGGACTGACCGCGTTCGGCCCCGCCGCCACGGGGCCGTTACTCTGGTCGTGTGAGTGTCGAGTCTGTTTTCCCCAGGTTGGAGCCTCTGCTGCCGCGGATCTCCAAGCCGGTGCAGTACGTCGGCGGGGAGCTCAACGCGACCGTCAAGGACTGGGACGCGGCGTCCGTGCGCTGGGCTTTGATGTACCCCGACGCGTACGAGGTCGGCCTGCCCAACCAGGGCGTCATGATCCTCTACGAGATCCTCAACGAGCTGCCGGACGTGCTCGCCGAGCGCACGTACGCCGTGTGGCCGGACCTCGAGAAGCTCATGCGCGAGCACGACGTCCCGCAGTTCACGGTCGACGGGCACCGCCCGCTGAAGGCGTTCGACCTGATGGGCATCAGCTTCGCGACGGAGCTGGGCTACACGAACATGCTGACGGCGCTGGACCTCGCCGGCATCCCGCTGCACGCCGCCGACCGCACCGAGGCCGACCCGATCGTGGTCGCCGGCGGGCACGCGGCGTTCAACCCGGAGCCGATCGCGGACTTCGTGGACGCGGCGGTGCTCGGCGACGGCGAGGAGGCCGTCCTCGAGATCACCGAGATCGTCAAGACGTGGAAGGCCGAGGGCTGCCCCGGCGGCCGCGACGAGGTGCTGACGCGCCTCGCCGAGACCGGCGGCGTGTACATCCCGCGCTTCTACGACGTGGAGTACCTGCCCGACGGCCGCATCCAGCGCGTCGTGCCGAACCGCGACCGGGTCCCGTACCGCGTCTTCAAGCGCACCACGATGGACCTCGACGCGTGGCCGTACCCGAAGCAGCCGCTGGTGCCGCTGGCCGAGAGCGTGCACGAGCGGATGAGCGTCGAGATCTTCCGCGGCTGCACCCGAGGCTGCCGCTTCTGCCAGGCGGGCATGATCACCCGCCCGGTGCGCGAGCGGTCCATCGAGGGCATCGGCGCCATGGTGCAGAAGGGCCTGGAGGCCACCGGCTTCGAAGAGGTCGGCCTGCTTTCGTTGTCGAGCGCCGACCACAGCGAGATCGCCGAGATCACCAAGGGCCTCGCCGACCGCTACGAGGGCACGAACACGGGCCTGAGCCTGCCGAGCACCCGCGTGGACGCGTTCAACATCGACCTCGCGAACGAGCTCTCCCGCAACGGACGCCGCTCGGGCCTCACCTTCGCGCCCGAGGGCGGCAGCGAGCGGATGCGCCGCGTCATCAACAAGATGGTGTCCGAAGAGGACCTCATCAGGACGGTGTCGGCCGCGTTCTCCAACGGCTGGCGGCAGGTGAAGCTCTACTTCATGTGCGGCCTCCCGACCGAGGAGGACGAGGACGTCCTGCAGATCGCCGAGATGGCGAAGAACGTCATCCGCGCCGGCCGCCAGGCCAGCGGCCGCAACGACGTCCGCTGCACCATCTCGATCGGCGGTTTCGTGCCCAAGCCGCACACGCCGTTCCAGTGGGCCCCGCAGTGCGACCCGGACACGGTCGACGACAGGCTGCGCAAGCTCCGCGAGGCCGTCAACGCCGACCGCAGCCTCGGCCGCAACATCGGCATGCGCTACCACGACGGCAAGCCGAGCCTCATCGAAGGCCTGCTCAGCCGCGGTGACCGCCGCATCGGCAAGGTCATCGAGGCCGTGTGGCGCGACGGCGGCCGGTTCGACGGCTGGAGCGAGCACTTCAGCTACGACCGCTGGACCGCCAAGGCCGCGGAGCAGCTCGAACCGCTCGGCGTCGACCTCGCCTGGTACACGACCCGCGAGCGCGAGGAGCTGGAGGTCCTGCCCTGGGACCACCTCGACTCGGGCCTCGACAAGGAATGGCTCTGGGCCGACTGGCAGGACGCCCTCGACGAGCGCGAGCAGGACGACTGCCGCTGGACCCCGTGCTTCGACTGCGGCGTCTGCCCGGCCATGGGCACGGACATCGAGGTCGGCCCGACGGGCCGCAAGCTGCTGCCGATCTCACCGGTCGGCGTCGGCTCACCGGTGAAGAACCCGGCCCTCACGCCGTGAGGCGCGGGTAGGGGACACGAGCTGAGGGACAGGGCCTGCGAAAGCGGGCCCTGTTTCGCGTTGTGGGCCACACGGCGTGGGCACGGCCTCTGGGCGGGCGGGCAGCCCACACAACGTCGCCCGCAGACGCTGGGCGCGCACGGCCACCCAACACGCGCACGTCACCGTCGGCGCCCTACGCGCACGCCACCATTCGCGCCCCACCCGCGCAAGGCCGCCCGTCGCACCGAACGCGTGCGGCCTCCGTTCGCGCCTCACGCGATCCACGCGACCCACGCGACCCACGCGACCCACGCGATCCACGCGACCCACGCGACCCACGCGACCCACGCGACCCACGCGACTGTTCGTGCCCTACGCGCGCACGCAACCGTTCGCGCCTGCACGCGCGCACACCACCACTCGCGCTCGACGCGCGCACCCCACCGCGAGAGACCCACACAAGCCACCACCCGGCAGCCGTGCCCCAACACCAGCCCAGAACCAGAGCGGCTACTTCGTCACCGCGGCCAAAGCGTCCACCAGCCCGTGACCGTAGAACGAGTTGTACTCCGAGTACCCGGTGCAGAAGGCGTCCTGCACCCCGGTCCCGTTCAAGTCGTAGTCCGCCGGGCAAGCCAGCGTCTCGGCCTGCGAGTTCAACATCCGCCCCAACGACACCGCATCGGCCTCGGGGTGCACGGACGCGATCAAAGCCGCCACCCCGGCCGCGTGCGGCGCCGCCATCGACGTGCCACACGAGTAGTCGTACCCGGAAGGCACGGTCGACAACACACACCCGTTGGGCGAGCGCACATCACCACCGGGAGCCGTCACGTCGATCGCGCCCAGCCCGTACGAGCTGTACCCCGCCTTGGTCTTGGTCGACTCCACCGCCGACACGCCGACCACGTTCTTGAGCTGCGCCGGCAGCACCACGCAGGTCGAGTCGACCGGCCTGGTCTGCGCGTCGCCGTTGGTCGGCGACATCGAGTCGCGGCCGGGGCGGGACAGGTCCGCGGCGGCGTTGCCGGCGGCGGCGACCGTCAGGACGTTCTGCGAGGTGGCGTAGTCGACGGCGCGGCGCACGGCCTCGTAGATGACGCGCTGGCCCGGCTCGCTCTGGCAGGTGAAGAGGTACGGGTCGATGAAGTAGCTGTTGTTGGTGATCGTCATGCCCTGTGCGGCGGCCCACATGAAGCCGCACACGGCGTACTCGGGGTAGATGAAGCCCTCGTCGTCGACGACCTTCACGGACGCGATGCGCACACCGGGCGCGACGCCCACGACACCGCGGCCGTCGTCCGCCGCGGCGATGGTGCCGGCGACGTGCGTGCCATGGGGCGAGGTCGTCGGGGCCCACGCGGACGGGGTCGTGTCGGGCTTGCCGGTCAGGCAACCGGCGGAGAGCTCCGGGGCCAGCGCGTCCACCAGGTCCGGGTGGCGGGCGTCGACGCCCGAGTCCAGCACGCCCACGACGACGGACTTGGACCCCGTCGTGACCTCGTGGGCGGCGGGGGCCTTGATGAGATCCATGTCCCACTGCTCGCCGGAGCGCACGCCGGACGGGCGGAGCAGTTCCGTGTCGTCCTTCTTGCGCTTCGGGGAGCGCTTCACGCTCTCGGCCTGGGCGCTGTACGCGCGCTGCGGGCCGATCAGCTTGAGGAACGACGGGTCCGGTGAGGTCGCCACGGCGACCGAGATCTCGGGGTAGTAGACGGTCGTCGTGCCGCAGGCCTCTGTGATCTCCGCGTCCGCCATCGCAGGGGTCGTGAGCTGCGAGAACACCACCAGGTAGCGCAGCAGCGGACCGGGCTGGATGCATTCCGGGGTCACCGGGGAGACCCAGGGCTGCGCGGCCGCGGGCAGGGACGCCGCCAAACACCCGGCCGCGAGCAGTGCGGTCATCGCCGCCGCTCGAGCGCGGTGGAGCAGAGGCACCAGGGACCTCCAGGTAGGCAGGGCGTCCAGTCAGCCGGACCGTAGCCACGCGCAACGATCTAGACAAGCTGAACGTTCTGAATCAGGTTCACGGTACCGTCCTCATGGACGAACAGCCTGCGCCGATGGGACCGCTCACCCGTCGGAACACCACTCGGGAGCACCACTGAGCCGCAACCTGCCCAACAACCCCTCCGCCGCCGCGGTGCAGAAACTGCGCCTGCGCTACACCAAGCGGGGGAGGCTGCGATTCACTTCGCACCGCGACATCGCTCGCACGTTCGAACGCGCGCTGCGCCGGGCAGGCGTACCCATGGCCTACTCCCAGGGGTTCAGCCCTCACCCGAAGGTGTCGTGGGTCGGCGCCGCGCCGACCGGCGTCGCCAGCGAGGCGGAGTACGTCGAGGTGTCCGTGGTCGAGCAGGTGGACCCGGTGGCGCTCAGGGCCGCGCTCGACGAGGCGTTGCCGCCCGGCATCGACGTCGTCGACATCGTCCAGGCGCGCGGGGGCAACCTCACCGAGCGCATCGACGCGAGCGAGTGGCGGATCGAGCTCGACGGGGTGGAGCCCGCCGAGCTCGCGAAGGCGGTGGAGGTCTTCCTCGCCGCCGAGTCCGTCGAGGTCGAACGCCTCACCAAGAACGGCACGAAGATGCTGGACGTGCGGCCCGCCGTCGTGTCGGCGCTGGTCGAACCCCGTTCGAGCGACGCCCGACACGATGACACCGCTTTGTCACAACCGTGTGGGATACTCATGACGGTCGTGCGGCAGGTAACGCCTACCGTCCGACCCGACGACGTGCTGAATGCGCTTCGCGTCGTGGCCGATCTCGTGCCGCCGGTACCTGCGAGAGCAACCCGGATGGCGCAGGGAAGGCTCGACGGCGATGGCGGACTGGTGGACCCGCTCCAGCAGGACAAGGAGTCCTGACGAGCGACGGGACGTCACGTCCGCGAAGCAAACAGGAGGAGCGGCGCTGACAGCGGCGTCGTCGTGGGACCTGCGCAAGCGTGCGCCCGGTGAGGCGCCACGCCACTGCGCGCGAGGCAAGGATTCCCGCCGCGAGCAGCGGTGGAGAGACAAAAGAGAGGCCCCTGCGCGGCCGCGTCCTCACGGGACGCGCCCGGGGGTGGAGGAGCTGCATGTCGAACAAGGAACAGCCTGCCGGTGGGACCGGCGGGCAGGGTGTCGTTGCCGCGCGCCCTGAACTGGCGGACCTGCCGGACAAGCTGCGGGTCCACGCACTGGCGAAGCTGCTGTCCGTCAGCAGCAAGGACGTGATGACGGCGCTGGCCGACCTCGGTGAGGTCGCCCGCAGCGCGCAGTCGAGCGTGAGCCGCGACGTGGCGCTGAAGGTCGCCGAGACGCTGGTCGAGTGGGACGACGTGGTCACCGGTGAGGTCACCGAGGACTACGAGGCCCCCGCGATCCCGGCGTTCGAGGCACCGGCGCTCGCGCCGGTCTTCGCCGCGCCGAGCGCGGTCTTCCTGCCGCCGACGCCTGTCGAGCGCCCGAAGGCGCCCGTCTCGCCGTTCGTGGTCGAGGAGGAACCGGTCGCCGAGGAGAAGTCCGTCGGTGAGATCGCCGCGGACGAGCTCGACGCCGCCGAGGCCGAGCAGGACGCGGACGCCGATGCCGACGTCGACGGTGACGACGAGGGCGACAGCCGCCGTCGCCGCCGCCGGGGCCGTCGTGGCCGCGGCCGCGGCAAGGGCACCGACGCCGAGACCGGCGAGGAGACCGACGAGGCCCAGGCCGAGGAGTCCTCCGAGAGCACCGAGTCCGACGACGCCGCCGAGGCCGAGGACGAGGGCGACGAGAGCTCGACCCGCCGTCGCCGCCGCCGTCGCCGTCGCAAGACGGGCGCCGACGACGAGGTGACGTCCGAGGACGACCCGCCGAACACGGTCGTGCACGTCCGCGAGTCCCGCGACGCGCGCGACGACAAGGCCGACTCCGAGGCCGCGCAGAGCGAGGTGCGCAGCATCCGCGGCTCCACGCGCCTGGAGGCCAAGCGCCAGCGCCGCCGCGACGGTCGCGAGGCCGGCCGCCGCCGCGCCCCGGTGCTGACCGAGGCCGAGTTCCTGGCCCGCCGCGAGGCCGTGGCCCGCACGATGGTCGTCCGCGAGCGCGGCGACCGCACCCAGATCGGCGTGCTGGAAGACGGCGTGCTGGTCGAGCACTTCGTCACGTCGTCGGGCTCCGGCTCGATCGTGGGCAACGTGTACCTCGGCCGCGTGCAGAACGTGCTGCCGAGCATGGAGGCCGCGTTCATCGACATCGGCCGCGGCCGCAACGCCGTGCTCTACGCCGGTGAGGTCGACTGGGACGCCGCCGGTCTCGAGGGCAAGTCCCGCAAGATCGAGCAGGCGCTCTCGAGCGGCGACTCGGTGCTCGTCCAGGTCACCAAGGACCCGGTCGGCCACAAGGGCGCCCGCCTCACGACGCAGATCAGCCTCCCCGGCCGCTTCCTCGTCTACGTGCCGGGCGGCGGTGCCACGGGCATCAGCCGCAAGCTGCCGGACAACGAGCGCAAGCGCCTCAAGGACATCCTCAAGCGCGTCGTCCCCGAGGACGCCGGCGTGATCATCCGCACCGCCTCGGAGGGCATCTCCGAGGAGGAGCTCGGCCGCGACGTCACGCGTCTGCAGGCCCAGTGGAAGGTCATCAAGGAGAAGTCCGAGAGCACCTCCACCAAGGCCCCGACGCTGCTCTACGAGGAGCCGGACCTGCTGGTGAAGGTCGTCCGCGACCTGTTCACCGAGGACTTCGCCCAGCTCGTCGTCCAGGGCGACGAGGCGTGGGACGTCATCGACGGCTACGTCCGCCACGTGGCGCCGGACCTGCAGGACCGCCTGAAGAAGCACGTCGGCAACAACGACGCGTTCGTCGAGTACCGCATCGACGAGCAGCTGATGAAGGCGCTCGACCGCAAGGTCTGGCTGCCCTCGGGCGGCTACCTGATCATCGACCGCACCGAGGCGATGACGGTCATCGACGTCAACACCGGCAAGTTCACCGGGTCGGGCGGCAACCTCGAGGAGACCGTCACCCGCAACAACCTGGAGTCGGCGGAGGAGATCGTCCGCCAGCTCCGGCTGCGCGACATCGGCGGCATCATCGTCATCGACTTCATCGACATGGTGCTCGAGTCGAACCGCGACCTGGTGCTGCGCCGCCTGACCGAGTGCCTCGGCCGCGACCGCACGCGCCACCAGGTCGCCGAGGTCACCTCGCTCGGCCTCGTGCAGATGACGCGCAAGCGGGTCGGCA
Source organism: Lentzea sp. HUAS12 (assembly GCF_024125735.1). NCBI lineage: Bacteria > Bacillati > Actinomycetota > Actinomycetes > Pseudonocardiales > Pseudonocardiaceae > Lentzea > Lentzea sp. HUAS12. Next base: position 5,379,592 of record NZ_CP099738.1, on the reverse strand, counting down.
CCGGCCTGCTCGAGGCGTTCAGCCAGACGTGCGAGCACTGCCGCGGCCGCGGCGTCGTCGTGTCCACCGAGCCCGTGCACTCGCACGGCGGTGGCAACGGTGGCGGCCAGCAGCAGCAGGCGCAGGGCGGTGGCCGCAAGTCGCGCCGCAACAAGGGCGGCGGCGATCAGGCTGTTGAGACCACCGAGGTCGTCGAGGCGTCGGTCGAGGCCCCCGAGGCGCCGGCCGAGCCCGAGGTCGTCATCGAGCCGGGCGAGCCGGAGGACACCTCCGAGGACGTGGTCGCGGCCGACCAGGAGCACGAGGGCCACGGCCGTCGTCGCCGGCGTCGCCGCGGTCGCGACAAGGAGCCGCAGGCCGTCGTCGACGCGGTCGTGGTCGAGGAGCAGGCGGTCAACGGCCACGTGCCGCACGAGGTCGCCGAGGACCCGGCCCCGGTCGAGGTCGACCCGGTCGTCGTCGCCGAGCCCGAGCCCGTGGTGATCGAGGAGACGGCCGAGGAGCTCGTCGAGCCGGTCTCGCCGGAGCCCGCCGCCGAGCAGCCCGTCGTGACGGGCCGCATCGGTGCGCAGCAGCCTGCCGTCACCGGTCGCATCGGTGCGCAGCAGCCCGCTGTCACCGGCCGCATCGGCGCGCAGCTGCCCGCACCGGTCGCCGAGCCCGAGCAGGAGCCCGTGCAGGCCGCTGAGTCGGTCACCGCTCCCGCGCCGGTCACCGCACCCGAACCCGTCGCCGAGGCCCCAGCGGCCGTCGTGGAGGCCCCCGCGGCCCGCCCGCGGCGCCGTGCGGCCAAGCGCGCGGCCGGTGCCCCCGCCGCGACCGAGGCGCCCGCCCCGGTCGTCGTGGAGGTGCCCAAGCAGCCCGAGGTCCAGATGCCCGCACCGGTGGTCACCACCACCCGCAGGCGCCGCGCCGTGTCGCGGCCCGCGGGACCGCCGGTCCAGGAGGACTGACGCGCGAGAAGTGAGACCGGGGTCGCCTGCTCAGGCGGCCCCGGTTTTGCTTTGCGCCAAAGGGATGTGAGGGACGGCATAGCCTGCGGGAACGCGATCCGGGCCCCCCGGTTTGCTCCCGGCGTACCCACTCCCGTAACCTTGTTGACGGCCCGCCATCCGACGGGTCCTGTCGTGTGCCTCCTCTGGTGCCTGTGGTGGAAACACCGTTCCCAGATTGGTTGGCGCATGGCCCGTCACCATCGAGTAGCAGGAGACTTCCGTCCTGATGTACGCGATCGTCAAGACCGGCGGCAAGCAGTACAAGGTCGCTGTCGGCGACATCGTCGAGGTCGAGAAGCTCGAGGGCGAGCCGGGCACCGAAATCTCCCTCCAGGCGCTGCTCGTGGTCGACGGCACCGACGTCACCGCTGACGCGGACGCCCTGGCGAAGTTCTCGGTTACCGGCAAGCTGGTCGAGCACACCAAGGGCCCGAAGATTCGCATCCACAAGTTCAAGAACAAGACCGGCTACCACAAGCGACAGGGTCACCGTCAGAAGCTGACCCGCGTCGAGGTCACCGGCATCACCGGTAAGTGAGGACCTGACTTCTCATGGCACACAAAAAGGGTGCATCCAGTTCCCGCAACGGCCGTGACTCCAACCCCCAGTACCTGGGTGTGAAGCGGTTCGGCGGTCAGGTCGTCAAGGCCGGCGAGATCCTGATCCGCCAGCGCGGCACCAAGTTCCACCCCGGCGTCGGCGTCGGCATCGGCAAGGACGACACGCTGTTCGCCCTGCTGCCGGGTGCGGTGGAGTTCGGTACGAAGCGCGGTCGCAAGACCGTCAACATCGTCCCGGTCGCGGTCTGAGGACCGTCTCCGCGACGTAGTTAGCACGATCTACCGAGCGACGTGTGCCCGCCGACTGCGCGGGCCACGTCGCTCGTTTTTGTTTGACGAGTTGTTGCGACGGGCCGGATGACACCGGTCACCCGGCTCCGCCCCTCGTTTTTGTCTCCGTCTTGCTTGCTCGCGAGCAAGTTGCTTGAAGGGAAGTAGTTCCGTGGCCCGCTTCGTAGACCGGGTGGTGATCCACGCTGCCGCCGGCAACGGGGGCAACGGGTGTGCTTCAGTGCACCGCGAGAAGTTCAAGCCGCTCGGCGGCCCGGACGGCGGCAACGGGGGCAGTGGCGGCAACGTCATCCTCGTCGTCGACTCGCAGGTGCACACCCTGCTGGACTTCCACTTCCGCCCGCACGCCTCCGCCACCAACGGCAAGGCCGGCGCCGGTGCGAACCGCGACGGCGCCAACGGCGAGGACCTGGTCCTGCGCGTCCCGGACGGCACCGTCGTGCTGACCGAGGACGGCGAGATCGTCGCGGACCTCGTCGGCGAGGGCACGCAGCTCATCGCTGCCGCGGGTGGCCGTGGCGGTCTGGGCAACGCCTCGCTCGCGTCCAAGGCGCGCAAGGCCCCCGGTTTCGCGCTGCTCGGTGAGCCGGGCGAGACGCGCGACCTGGTGCTGGAGCTCAAGTCCGTCGCGGACGTCGGCCTGCTCGGCTTCCCGTCGGCCGGCAAGTCGTCGCTGATCTCCGTGCTCTCCGCCGCGAAGCCGAAGATCGCCGACTACCCGTTCACGACGCTGGTGCCGAACCTCGGCGTGATCACCGCGGGCGAGACCATCTTCACGATGGCGGACGTTCCCGGCCTGATCCCCGGAGCGTCGCAGGGCAAGGGCCTCGGCCTCGACTTCCTGCGCCACATCGAGCGCACCGCCGTGCTCGCCCACGTCGTCGACTGCGCGACGTACGAGCCCGGCCGCGACCCGATCGCGGACATCGACGCGCTGGAGAAGGAACTCTCCGAGTACACCCCGGCGCTGGGCGGCAACTTCGAGGACCGCCCGCGCGTGGTGATCCTCAACAAGGTCGACATCCCGGACGCCCAGGACCTCGCCGACATCGTCCGCCCCGAGATCGAGGCCCGCGGCCTGCCGGTCTTCGAGGTGTCGACGGTGTCCCGCCAGGGCCTGCGGGAGCTGACGTTCAAGCTGGCCGAGGTCGTGCGCGAGTACCGCGAGGCCCAGCCGAAGAAGGAGTCGACCCGAATCGTGCTGCGGCCGACCGCCGTGGACGACCAGGGCTTCACCGTGACCGAGGACCCCTCGGTCGAGGGTGGCTTCATCGTGAAGGGCGAACGCCCGGAGCGCTGGATCCGCCAGACCGACTTCTCCAACGACGAAGCCGTCGGTTACCTCGCGGACCGCCTGAACAGGCTGGGCGTCGAGGAGAAGCTCGTGAAGATGGGCGCTGTTCCCGGCTGCCAGGTCACCATCGGCGACCTGATCTTCGACTGGGAACCGACGACCCCGGCCGGCATCGCGATGACGATGACCGGACGTGGCACGGACGCCCGTCTCGAGCGCAACGACCGCATCGGCGCCCACGAGCGCAAGGCCCTGAAGAAGGCCCGCCGCGCGCCCGGCGAGTACGGCGACGACTTCGACGAGGAGTAAACGGTGACGGCCCCCGCGGTCTCACAGGCTCGGCAGGCGGTCGCTTCGGCGCACCGCATCGTGGTCAAGGTCGGGTCTTCCTCTTTGACCACAGCGGAAGGTGGCCTCGACCCGGCGCGTCTTGACGCGCTGGTCGACGCCCTCGCCGCACGGTCCGCCGCAGGCAGTCAGGTCGTGCTCGTGTCCTCGGGCGCGATCGCCGCCGGCCTGGCGCCGTTGAAGATCTCCCGCCGCCCGCGCGACCTCGCCACCCAGCAGGCCGCGGCGAGCGTCGGGCAGCTCACGCTCGCGCACGCCTACGCGAACTCGTTCGGCCGCTACTCGCTGACGGTCGGCCAGGTCCTGCTGACCGCGGACGACGTGGTGCGCCGCGCGCACTACCGCAACGCCCAGCGCACGTTCGACCGCCTGCTCGCCCTCGGCGCGGTGCCGGTCGTGAACGAGAACGACACCGTTGCCACCGAGGAGATCCGCTTCGGCGACAACGACCGCCTCGCCGCCCTGGTGGCCCACCTGATCGGCGCGGACGCGTTGTTCCTGCTGTCCGACGTGGACGCCCTCTACTCGGGCGACCCGCGCAAGCCGGGTGCCGTGCGCATCTCCGAGGTCGTGTCGGCGTCCGATGTGGACGGTGTGCAGGCCGGAACCGCGGGTGCCTCCGGCCTCGGCACCGGGGGCATGGCCTCGAAGCTCGCCGCGGCACGGCTGGCGTCGTCCGCGGGCATCCCGGTGCTGCTCGCCAGTGCCACCGAAGCGGGCCGCGCGCTGAGCACCGCGGACGTCGGCACCGCCTTCGCCGCAACCGGGTCGCGCCTCACCGCCCGCCGCTTCTGGCTCGGGTACGCCACTGACGCCAACGGCCGCCTGCACCTCGACGACGGCGCGGTCGCCGCGGTCGTGGGCAGGCGTCGCTCGCTGCTGGCCGCCGGCATCACCGGCGTGGACGGCTACTTCGAGGCGGGCGACGTCGTGGAGCTGGTCAGCCTCGCTGGCGAGGTCGTGGCCCGTGGCGTGGTCGGGTACGACGCGGCCGAGCTGCCGTCGTTGATCGGCCGCAAGAGCCACGACCTGGCTCTGGAACACCGCCGTGAGGTCGTGCACGCGGACGATCTGGTGCCGCTGCACCGCTAATGTCGGTGCATGGCCCGGATGCATGACGTCGTCATCGACTGCGCCCACCCCGCGTCGTTAGCCCGGTTCTGGGCGCAGGCGCTCGACGACCACGAGATCGCCCCGTACGACGACGCCGAGCTGGCGCGGTTGAGCGCCATGGGCGTCGACGACCCGGAGGACGACCCGTCGGTGCTGCTCGACGGGTCGCCGCGGTTCTTCTTCAACCGCGTGCCGGAGCCGAAGACCGTCAAGAACCGCGTGCACGTCGACCTGTGGTGCGACGACGTCGAAGCCGAGGTGGCCCGGCTCGTCGCCCTGGGGGCGTCGGTGGTGAGCCGCGACGGGATCTGGTTCGTGCTGGCCGACCCCGAGGGCAACGAGTTCTGCCTCAGCTCAACCGAACACCCTTTGTCTCCGGAAGGGTGAGCACCGTCAGAAACGTGATCACGGCGGCGACGGCGACGTACCAGAAGAACACCGTGCCGCCCACGGCCTGGATCACCAGCGGCGCGGTGCCGCCGAACACCGCGACGGTCAGGTTGTACCAGGCGCCGATGCCGAGCCCGCGCAGTTCGGTCGGGAACAGCTCGCTCATGATCGCGGGCGCGATCGACGTCATCGCCGTGTACAGCCCCAGTCCCACGGCGAACACGATCACGAGGTTCACGAGACCCGGTTGGACCAGCGACGACAGTGGCACGACCAGCAACGCCATCGCCGCCGACCACACGAGCATCTGCGGTTTGCGGCCGTAGCGGTCGGCCGTCCACCCCAGCGGGTACTGCAGTGCGATGAACACGACGGTGCCGATCGAGAGCGCCAGGAACACGTCGATGTCGTTGACGCCCTTGCTCTTCACGGCGAACGGCGTCAGCGCGGAGAAGAACGTGTAGAAGCTCAGCGTCGAGAGCAGCGTGATGCCGATCAGCTGCCCGACGGCCTTCGGGTGCTCCTTCAACGTGATCAGCAGCGGGTTGCGGAGCTGCTCGGCCTTGGCCTTGTTCTCCTCGAACTGCTCGGTCTCCTTGAGCTCCCGGCGCAGCCACAGCCCGATCAGGCCGAGGACACCGCCGATCAGGAACGGCACGCGCCAGCCGTAGGAGGCCATCGCGGCCTTGTCGAGGTTGCGGGACAGGAAGAAACCGAGCAGCGACGCGATCAGCACCGCCGCGCCCGTCGAGATGTAGAAGAACGACGAGTAGCGGCCGCGGTGGGAGGCGGGCGCGATCTCCGCGAGGTACGCCGACGCGTTCGACACCTCGCCGCCCAACGCCATGCCCTGCGCGATGCGGGCGAGCACCAGCAACGCCGGTGACAGCCAGCCGACCTGCTCGAACGTCGGCAGCAGGCCGATCACGACACTGCCGCCGGACATCAGCACGATCGTCAGCAGCATCGCGGTGCGGCGGCCCTTGAGGTCGGCGAACCGGCCCAGCAGGTAACCGCCGAGCGGGCGGAAGAAGAAGGCCAGCGCGAACGTCGCGAACGTGCTCAGCAGCGCCGCGGTCTCGTTGCCGGAGGGGAAGATCTGCGTGGCGAAGTAGATGCTGAAGGCCGTGTAGATGCCCCAGTCGTACCACTCCACCGCGTTGCCGGCGCTGGATGCGACGAGCGTGCGCACGGGCAGTCGATGCGTCTGCGATGTAACCGCCATAGACGCACCCAATCACATACGGCGACGAATCGGTGCGTATGTCTCGACCGGATCGTTGGTCAGGAAGTCGACGATGATCGCGTTGCAGAGCGCGGGTTTCTCGTGCAGCAAGCCGTGTGACGTGCCGGGAACGACTGCCAGCTCGGCGTTCGGCAGCGCCCGGTACATGGCCGTGGCGTGTTCCAGCGTCACCTCGTCGTCGTCGCCGATCATGACCAGCGTGCGGTTCTGGAGCGTCCCGAGGTCCGTCCCGGTCAGGGCGGGGGAGCGGTGGTGCATCGGCGTGAGTTCCGTGGCCGGGTCCCAGCCGTCGTGGTGGTATACGCCGCACACGACCACAAGCCGTTGCACGAGGTCAGGTCTCAGCACGGCGGTGAGAAGCGCCACGGTGGCGCCGTCGCTGCACCCGAGCAGGTGGGCGGGCCCGGTCCGTTCCAGGAACTCGACGGTCTCGTGGGCCATCTCGGTGTGGTCCTGAGTGGCCTGGTTCGTCCGATGTGGTGCGTGCAGGGCGAAATCGGCGAAGGCGTCGAACTGCGGTCCGAACGCCGAGGGGTCCGCGCCGCCGGGGTGCAGGAGCACAAGTGAGTCAGCCATGTGCGTGTGGACCTCTCTCGTCGTCGATACTCATCGCCGTGCGATCAATTGGTTTGGTGACGTTGGTGGTCCGCGACTACGACGAGGCGATCCGCTTCTACGTGGAGGGACTCGGGTTCACGCTGGTCGAGGACCTTCCGCAGGGCGACAAGCGCTGGGTCGTGGTGTCGGCGGGGGAGGGGACGTCGCTGTTGCTGGCACAGGCTGACACAGGTCAGCAGCAGGCACGAGTGGGCGACCAGACCGGTGGCCGGGTCGGGTTCTTCCTCAACACCGACGACTTCGACCGCGACCACGCCCGCATGACCGCGTACGGCGTGTACTTCCGCGAGGCGCCGCGCGACGAGGTCTACGGCCGCGTGGCCGTGTTCGAGGACCTCTACGGCAACCGCTGGGACCTCCTTCAGCCCGCCCGCGCCTGACCGGGCGACACCCCGACGATCCGCTTGAACGCCCTGCTGAACGCGGCCTCCGACTCGTAGCCGAGACCACGGGCGATCTCGCTGACCGTGCTGTCGCGGTCCTTGAGGCGGTTCATCGCGACGTGCATGCGCCACCGCGTGACGTACCGCATGGCCGGCTCACCGACGAGCTCGGTGAACCGCGCCGCGAACGCCGACCGCGACATGGCCGCCTGGTGCGCGAGACGTTCGACGGTCCAAGGCTGCGCGGGATCCCGGTGGATCAGCGCGAGAGCCTGCCCGATGTGCTGGTCCTGCAACGCCCCCAGCCAGCCGGTGCGCGCGGCCGGGTCGTTGGCGAGCCACGAGCGGATCGTCTGGATCACGAGCACGTCCGCGAGCCTCGTGATGACCGCCTCACCACCAGGCCGCACGGCCCGCGACTCGGCGGCGATCAGGTCGATCGTGGCCCGCATGTCGTCGGCGCGCCGCACGTACAGCACGTTCGGCAACATGGTCACGAGGTGCTTCGCGGCCGGGTGGTCGAAGCGGACCGCGCCGCACACGAGGTGCGTCACCTCGCCGCCGCCCCCGTGCCGCAGGATCGCGTAGTTGTCGGTCTCGAACTCGTGCGGCAGCGTCGTGACGACCGGTGACTCCGCCTCGCCGTGGAACAGCCGGTGCTGCTGCCCACCCGGCACGAGCAGCACGTCGCCGGGCTCGAGCGAGAGCACCTGCCCGTCGACCTCGACGTCGCACCGGCCGCTGGTGAGGACGTGGAACCACAGGCAGTCGCCCATGTCGGGCATCACCGCACCCCACGGCGCCGTGAGCTCGTTGCGGCAGTAGAAGGTGCCGGACATCCTCAACAGGTGCAGTGCCTCGCCCAGCGCGTCCGTCATGCCGCTCATTCTGGACGAACGAGCAAGCCCGCGCGATGAACTATCATTGAGAGTCCGGCGTCGGGCGGTCAGAGTTGTCGCTCATGGGGACACTCACGCTGATCGCAGTCACCGCCACCGGCCTGATGGCCGGGGTGTTCTTCGCCTTCTCCGTCGCCGTCATGCCGGGCCTCGCGGACCTGACCCCCGCAGACGCCCGCGCCGCCATGCGCCGGATCAACGCCCGCATCCAGAACCCGGTGTTCCTGCTGCTGTTCCTCGGCACCGCGGTCGTGTGCGGCATCGAGGTCTTCCAGGGCCGGATCACCGGCGGCCTGCTCTACGTCCTCGGCTGCTTCGTGCTGACGATGGTCGTCAACGTGCCGATGAACAACCGCCTCGAACGGACCGACGACGCCTACTGGCCCGACTACCTGCGCAGGTGGACGCTCTGGAACCACGTGCGCGCCATCGCCTGTACCGCCTCGACCGTCACCCTGCTACTCGGATTCTGAGCCCGTTCCTCGGACGCATGGCGGCGAGCCCGGTCGGCGTGAGGCGCTGGGGCAGCAGCTCCGGCTTCTCCTTCTCCAGCAACACCTTCAGCATCACCGTCAACTCGGTCGTGGCCAACCCGGCGCCGACGCACCGATGCGGCCCGCCACCGAACGGCAGGAACTCGTGCGGCGCCGGCTTCGCCTCCCACCGGCCGGGGTCGAACCTCAGCGGGTCCGGGAAGACCTCGGCCAGCCGATGCGTGACGTACGGGCTGTACATCAGGAACGTGCCCTGCCCGATCTTCTTCCCGGCGAACTCGAACGGCTGTGCCGCGACCCGCGCCGACACCACGGCCGGCGGGTACAGCCGCAGCGTCTCGTTGACGACACCGGCCAGGTACTCGTCGTCCTTCTGCGCCCGCTCCCAAGCCCCGTTGTGCCGCAACAGGTTGAACACCGCCCACGCCATTGCGCCACTGGTCGTCTCGTACCCGGCCGCGATCAGCGTGACGACCTGGTCCCGCACCTCGAGGTCGCTCAGCCCGTCACCCCGCACGAGAGAGGCGAGCACGGCACCGGCCTCCCCGCCCTGACGAGCCGCCTCGATCGCCTGGTACACCTTCGCGTCCACAGCGCGCCGCGCCCTCATGGCGTTGTGCCAGGCAGGCGCCCTCAACGTCCTGAGCAGGGTGACGACGGCCGGGTTGCGGTCGATCAGGTTGATCAGCACCTGCAGGTGCGCACCGAAGAAGTCCGACTCCTTCGCCAGTTCCTCACCGAACAACGCATGAATCGTGCTGCGCCGAATGGCCCGCCGGAACTCCTGGTAGGCGTCCACCACCTCACCGGCCCGCCACGAGTCCACCGCAGCCTCGGCGTTGGCCCGCATGACCGGCACGTAACCCGCGATCTGCCGATGAGCCAACGCGGGCTGCACGAACCGGCGCCGCCGCTGGTGGTCCTCACCGTCGCTCACGATCAACGACGTGGGCCCGTCCACTGGCACGAGCGACTGGAAGGCCCGCTCCACCTCGAACAACTCGGGGTGGGCGAAGAGGAACCGGTTCGCCTCGGGCCCGAGCAGGTAGGTGTACGGCCCCAGCCGCACGACCGGCCCGAACCGCCGGTACAGCCCGATCAGCAGATCAGCCTGCCGGTACCGCACGACCTCCGGAGTCATGCCGCTGACAGTGCCACACGGCCCGGCCGGTCCGGCACCGTCAGTTCGTCACCGCCAGCGCGAAGGGCAGCACGGCCGGCACGCCCTCCTTCCTGAGCATCCGAGCCGCCACCGTCATCGTCCACCCGGTGTCGATGTGGTCGTCCACCAGCAGAACCGGACCGTCCACACCGGACACGTCCGGCGTCTCACCCGCCCGCACCAGACCGGCGAGACGCTGCGCGGAGTTGGCCTTGTGCGTCGACTCGCCGAGCCACACGGTGCCGAGGAACGGCAGCCGGCCGATCTCCGCGATCTTCTGGCCGAAGCTGCCGACCAGTTCAGGACGTCGGCGCGAGCCGACCGTCACCACGCCGACCGGGCGTTCGTCCCAGCCCCACGCCGTCAGCACCTTCACGCACGCCGCGAACACGTCGTCCGGGATCTCGCGGTCGGCGCCGTCCGCGAGCAGGTCGCGCAGGCGGTTGCCCCAGCCGATGTCGGTGAGGCGGCCGAGCGCCCTGCCCGTGGCCGCCACCTCGGCCGCGGGGATCTTGCCGGACAGCGGGACGCCGATCGCGTTCATGCCCGTCGGCCACATCTTGCGCGGCGCCACGTCCAGGCCGGGCCGCAGCAACCGCTCGCGAGCCGCACCCGCCGCGGTCTCCGACACCTCGACCGACAGCCGCTCGCCGGTGCAGTTGTCGCAACGGCCGCAGTCGTGCGACGTCGGGTCGTCGAGCTGGTCCTGCAGGAACTTCATCCGGCACGCGTCGGTGCGCAGGTACTCGATCATCACCTGCTGCTCGGCCCGACGCGCCTCCGCGATGCGCGCGTACCGCTCACCGTCGTACTCCCACGGCCGGCCCGTCGACTCCCAGCCGCCCTTCACCCGCCGGACCGCGCCGTCGACGTCCAGCACCTTCAGCACCACCTCGAGCCGCCCGCGCGACAGCTCGACCATCGGCTCCAGCGCCGCCGTCGACAGAGCCCGGCCGGCGCCGTCGAGCGCGGACAGCACCTGCCGCACCACCACCTCGGGCGGGAACGCCAGCGACGCGAAGTAGGCCCAGATGTCCCGGTCCTCGTGACCCGGCAGCAGCACCACCTCGGCCCGTTCGACACCACGGCCCGCACGGCCGATCTGCTGGTAGTACGCGATCGGCGAGGACGGCGCGCCGACGTGCACGACGAACCCCAGGTCCGGCTTGTCGAACCCCATGCCGAGCGCGGAGGTGGCGACGAGAGCCTTGACCTTGTTGCTCAACAGGTCTTCCTCGGCCCGCTCCCGCTCGGCGGGCTCGGTCTTGCCCGAGTACGCGGCCACCGCGAAGCCGCGCGAGGCGAGGAACGCCGCGATGTCGTCCGCCGCCGCCACCGTGAGCGTGTAGATGATCCCGGACCCCGGCAGGCGTTCGAGCTGCTCGGCCAGCCACCCGAGCCGCGACTCCGCGGTCGGCAGCAACGCGACCGACAACCGCAGGCTGTCGCGGTCCAGCGGCCCGCGCAGCACCAGCGTGCCCTCGTCGGCCCCGAGCCCCAGCTGCTCGGTGACGTCGTGGACCACCCTGTCGTTGGCCGTCGCCGTCGTCGCCAGCACCGGCACACCCGGCGGCAGCTCCGTCAGCAACGTCCGCAGCCTCCGGTAGTCCGGCCGGAAGTCGTGCCCCCAGTCCGAGATGCAGTGCGCCTCGTCGACGACGAGCATGCCCGCCGACGCCGTCAGCGAAGGCAGCACCGAATCGCGGAAGTCGGGGTTGTTCAGCCGCTCCGGACTCACCAGGAGCACGTCGACCTCACCCGCCGCGACCTGCTCCTGCACGGCGTCCCACTCGCCGGGGTTGGCCGAGTTGATCGTCACCGCGTGCACCCCGGCCCGCGCCGCCGCGTCGATCTGGTTGCGCATCAACGCGAGCAACGGCGACACGATGACCGTGGGCCCCTCACCGAGCTGGCGCAGCAACGCCGTCGCGATGAAGTACACGGCCGACTTGCCCCAGCCCGTGCGCTGGACGACGAGAGCCCGGCGGCGCTGGGCCACGAGCGTGTGGATCGCGGTCCACTGGTCCTCACGCAGGACGGCCTGCGGGCCCGCCAGTGCCCGGAGCCGTTCCTCGGCCAGTTCACGCAACGCGATGTCGTCCATGGGGAGCAAGCTTGCCAGCCTGTGTCTGTTGGCCGCTGCTCCGCAGCGGCGGCGAGTTCGCCGGGAAGTCTGCCGTCCGGCCGCCGGTTCGGGCCGAATCGCCTTCGGCGGTTGACCTGAACCGGCGGCCGGACGACCGACGCGAACTCGCGAAGTCGGTCGTGGTCGTGGCAGCAAGCCTGCCAGGGAGGTCTGACAATTGTGATTGTCGCAGGTCGTAAGCTGTGTGACGTGACTGATGACCTGCGCGACCAGGTACACGCAGCAGCTCGCCGCGCCCGCGTCGCCGCCGACGAACTCGTCCTCGCCACCCGCGAGCGCAAGGACACCGCGCTCCGCGAGATGGCCGCCGCCCTCCGCAAGCGCGCGCCAGAGATCATCGAGGCCAACCAGAAGGACCTCGACGCCGGCAGGGCAGCAGGTCTGCCGGACAACATCCTCGACCGCCTCAAGCTGAACGAGGACCGCGTCGAAGGCGTCGCCGTCGGCCTGGAAACCGTTGCGGGACTGGGCGACCCGGTCGGCCAGGTGATCACCGGCGGCATCCTGCCGAACGGGCTCGAGCTCAAGCAGGTCCGCGTCCCGATGGGCGTCGTCGGCATGGTCTACGAGGGCCGTCCGAACGTGACGGTCGACGCCGCCGGCCTCGCGCTGAAGTCCGGCAACGCCGCGCTGCTGCGGGGGTCCTCGACCGCCGAGAACTCCAACACCAAGCTGGTCGAGGTCCTGCGCGACGCACTCGAAAGCGTGAACCTGCCGGCCGACGCGGTGCAGCTCCTGCCGTGCCACGACCGCGCGTCCGTCACCCACCTCATCACCGCCCGCGGCCTCGTCGACCTGGTCATTCCGCGCGGCGGCTCCGGTCTCATCAACGCCGTCGTCGAGCAGGCCACGGTTCCCACGATCGAGACCGGCGTCGGCAACTGCCACGTCTACGTGGACGCGCACGCCGACCTCGACATGGCCGAGGCGATCGTCCTCAACGCCAAGACGCGCCGCACGAGCGTGTGCAACGCGGCGGAGTCCCTCCTGGTGCACAAGGACGTTGCGGACGAGTTCGTCCCGCGCATCACCAAGGCGTTGCAGCAGGAGAGCGTGACGATCCACGGCGACGAGCAGTTCGCGCGGCAGGCGGACGTCCTGCAGGCCAACGACGAAGACTGGGGCACCGAGTACCTGAGCCTCGACATCGCGGCGAGGGTCGTCGACTCCCTCGACGACGCGGTGAAGCACATCGCGACGTACGGCTCCGGCCACAGTGAGGCCATCGTCACGAACGACGTGGCGGCGGCACGCAGGTTCACGGCCCGTGTGGACGCGGCGGCCGTGTTCGTCAACGCCTCCACGGCCTTCACGGACGGCGCGGAGTTCGGCATGGGCGCGGAGATCGGCATCTCCACGCAGAAGCTGCACGCCCGCGGTCCCATGGGCCTAACCGAGCTCACCTCCTCTAAATGGGTCGTGTGGGGCGAAGGGCACACACGTCCGAAGGCGTAGCTCCTACGTTCGGAGACATGGCTCCCACCTATCCGTTCTCCGAAGCTGACGGCCTGACCCTCGATCCGACCTATGAACGTCTACGGCGCGATGAGCCCGTCTCGCGCGTGACGTACCCGTACGGCGGCGAGGGTTGGCTCGTCACGTCGTACGAAGAGACGAAGTTCGTCCTGGGCGACCCGAGGTTCAGCCGTGCGCTGACGGTCGGCCAGGACGTGCCGCGGATGCAGCCGCTCATCGCACCCGGCGGGTCGATCCTCACGCACGACGGCGCCGACCACGCGCGCATGCGCCGGCTGGTGTCGAAGGCGTTCACGGTGCGCCGGATCGAGGAACTGCGGCCGCGCGCCCAACAGATCACCGATGAACTCCTCGACCGCCTTCCCGACCCCGGCGACCTGGTCGAGGGCTTCACCATGCCGTTCCCGATCACGATCATCTGCGAGCTGCTCGGCGTGCCCTTCGAGGACCGCGAGGAGTTCCGCGGGTGGTCGAACCAGGTGCTGGCCACGATCGGCGGGCACACCCCCGAAGAGGCCATGCACGGCATGATGAAGCTGCACGCCTACTTCGTCGAGCTCGTCGCGAAGCGCCGTGCGCATCCCACGGACGACCTGATGGGCGCACTCGTCGCCGCGCGGGACAACGACGACAGGCTGTCCGAGGACGAACTCGTCCGGTTCGGCATCACGCTCCTCGTGGCCGGCCACGAGACGACGGCGAACATGCTCGCGAACAGCGTCATCACGCTGTTCGAGCACCCGGACGCCATGAAGAGCCTCCAGGACGACCCCGAGAAGCTGCCGAACGCCATCGAGGAACTGCTGCGGTACATCCCGCTGGGCAGCGGCGCCGGGTTCCCCCGCATCGCGACCGAGGACGTCCAGGTCGGCAACGCGCTGGTGAAGCGGGGTGACGCCCTGCTGGTGGTCGCGTCGTCGGCGAACCGTGACGAGACGATGTACACCAACGGCGCCGAACTGGACCTCGAGCGCGAAGTCGGCCAGCACATGCAGTTCGGCCACGGCATCCACTTCTGCCTCGGCTCGCAGCTCGCCCGGATGGAACTGCAGGTCGCGCTGGGCACCCTGCTGCGCCGGATGCCTGGTCTGCGGCTCGCCGAACCCGTCGAGTTCCGCAAGGGTTCGCTGGTCAGGGGGCCTTTGAGGCTCGCCGTGGCCTGGTGAAGGAAAATCTTGGGCGAACCGCGTAATGGGGGAGCGGCCCGCGCGTTCCTCCAGTGCGCGCGGCTTTGCTTCGGGGTAAGCCGCGACCCGCACGGCCCGCCCTCCCCCTGGGCCGTTCGGTGTGATCAGCACGACCGGCGTCAGGTCTCGGGAGCGGCCCGGCGCCGGTCTACGCTGTTTCGATGCGCATCGGCGTCATGGGTGGCACGTTCGATCCCATCCACCACGGCCACCTCGTGGCCGCCAGCGAGGTGCAGGCCAGGTTCGACCTGGACCGCGTGATCTTCGTGCCGACGGGTCAGCCCTGGCAGAAGGCGTCGCGGGAGGTCTCCGCCGCCGAGGACCGCTACCTGATGACGGTCATCGCCACGGCCTCCAACCCCCGGTTCTCCGTCAGCAGGGTCGACATCGACCGCGACGGCCCCACGTACACCGTGGACACGCTCACGGACCTCAAGAAGCAGTACCCGGACGCCGACCTGTTCTTCATCACCGGCGCCGACGCGCTGGAGCAGATCCTGTCCTGGAAGCGCGCCGCGGACGCGTTCGAGCTGGCCCACTTCATCGGCGTCACCCGTCCGGGCTACACGCTGAACGACCGGCACCTGCCTCCGGGGTCCGTCTCGTTGGTCGAGGTCCCGGCCATGGCCATTTCGTCGACCGGCTGTCGTGCCCGCACCGCCTCGGGTCAGCCGGTCTGGTACCTCGTGCCCGACGGAGTCGTCCAATACATCGCGAAAACAGGCCTGTACTCCGAGTCGTAACCACGTTCGAGTGGATTTTGCGTGCATTCGAGCGCGCGGGGAGCAACAATCAGCGGGTTGTTGCTGGTTCGTGGAAGGCAAGACTTTGGCTACAGGCACCGTGAAGTGGTTCAACGCCGAAAAGGGCTTCGGGTTCATCGCGCCCGACGACGGCTCGGCAGACGTCTTCGTGCACTACTCGGAGATCCAGTCCAAGGGTTTCCGTTCGCTCGAGGAGAACCAGAAGGTCGAGTTCGAGGTCGGCCAGGGCCAGAAGGGGCCGCAGGCCCAGCAGGTCCGCCCGCTCTAAGCTTCGGCACCGGCGAAGGCCACCTCAGGGCGCTGAGGTGGCCTTCGTCATGCGTGGGCGCGAAGTACCCGTTGGCGCTCGCCGGTACCCTCAGTAACTCGTGTGGGCGTATCGACGCCCGCCGGAAGTCAGAGGAGTGACGTGGCAGCCACCGACGAGGCACGACGGCTGGCGCTGGTCGCGGCGAACGCAGCGGCCGACAAGAAGGCGCACGACGTGACGGTGCTCGACGTCTCCGACCAGCTCGTGATCACGGACGTGTTCGTGATCGCGTCCGCTCCCAACGAGCGGCAGGTCGGCGCGATCGTCGACAACATCGAGGAGAAGCTGCGGGAGGCCGGCACGAAGCCGGTGCGCCGCGAAGGGGCCCGCGAGGGCCGGTGGGTGCTGCTGGACTTCGTCGACGTCGTGGTGCACGTGCAGCACGTCGAGGAGCGCAGCTTCTACGGCCTGGAGCGGCTGTGGAAGGACTGCCCGCGCATCGAGTTCGAAGCGGACGTCCCCGCCGAATCCACGGCTGAATGAGGTAGCTGATGGCCCTGAGCCGGCTCGTGCTGTGGCGGCACGGTGAGACCGACTACAACGCGACAGGTCGCCTGCAGGGTCATCTGGACTCGGCGCTCACCGAGACCGGCTTGAACCAGGCCAGGTTCGCCGTGCCGGTGCTCGCCGGGTTCGAACCGGAGATCGTCGTGGCCTCCGACCTGCAACGCGCGCGCAACACCGCCGGCGTGTTCACGTCGTCCGCGGACGTCCCGCTGCGGATCGACGAGCGGCTGCGCGAGACCCATCTGGGCAAGTGGCAGGGCCTGACCGTCGCCGAGGTGGAGCAGGAGTGGCCGGGTGCCGTCGGCGTCTGGCGCACCGACCCGACCTACACGCCGCCCGACGGCGAGTCGCGCGTCGAGGTGGCCGAGCGGGCCATCCAGGTCGTGAACGAGGTCGACGCGGAGTTCTCCGAGACCGTCCTGCTGTGCGCGCACGGTGGCCTGATCAGCGCTCTGACCGGCCGGTTGCTCGACCTGCCGGTGGAGAACTGGTCGCAGCTCGGCGGCATCTCGAACTGCCACTGGACGGTGTTCACCCGCCGCAACGACCGGTGGCGGCTGTCGTCGTACAACGCGGGCACCACGCGTTGAGACTGCTCGTCCTCGGGGACTCGCTGTCGTTCTTCGGGCCTTCCGGGCCGCTTCCCGCTGATCATCCGCAGCTGTGGCACAACATCTGCGCCTCCGCCCTGGGGGGTTCGGCGGAGCTGGCGGCCGGGTTCGGGTGGACGGCGCGGGACGCCTGGTGGGCGTTGACCGGGGATCCGCGGATCTGGTCGTTGCTGCCCCGCACGGACGTGCTGGTGTTCGCGGTGGGCAGCATGGACACGCTGCCCTCGCCGTTGCCCACGTACCTGCGTGAGGGGCTGCGTTATGTGCGGCCGGACTGGCTGCGGCGTTGGGTGCGTGCGCGCTATCAGTCCGTGCAGCCGCGGTTGGCGCCTTACACGCGGGCGTCGCTGCCTCCCGCGCTGACGGCGCGGTACCTGCGGGACATGTTGCAGTCCGTTCGCAACCTCCAGTACACGATGCCGGCGGTCGGGATCGTGCCGTCGGTGCACCGCGCGGCTACGTACGCGTACGCGCATCAGGGACACGCGGCTGCGGTCGCGGCCGTGCGCGGGTGGGCCTCAGGTGCGGAAGTGCCGTTGCTCGACCTGCCAGCGGTGATCGGGGAGCACGTGCGGTCCGGTGCCGGGAACCCGGACGGGATGCACTGGGGCTGGGAGGGGCATGAACTCGTGGGCAAGGCGATGGCCGAACTCATCTCCTCCGTGGCGCTGAGTCCCTCGGAGGAGTGAGCCACGTAGGCTCGTCGCTCGTGCGCATCTCCATCGTCACCGACTCCACGGCATACCTGCCCGAGGGGTTCGCGAAGCGCCATGCGATCACCGTGGTGCCGTTGCACGTGGCGGTGGACGGTGCCGGACGCCTCGACGGCGTCGACTTCGGCCCCTTCGAGCTGGCCGCCGCCCTCGCCGAGCACCGCAGGGTGACCACCTCCCGTCCCACGCCCGGCGAGATGGCCGACGTGTACCGCGAGGCGTTGTCGACGTCGGACGAGGTCGTGTCCGTGCACCTCTCCCGCGAGCTGTCCGGCACGTGGGAGGCCGCGCGGCTGGCGGCCGAGGAGGTCGATCCGTCCCGGATCCGCGTCGTCGACTCGCGCTCGACGGGGATGGGCCTCGGGTTCTCGGTGCTGCGCGCGTGCACGGCCGTGACCGCCGGCCATTCGTCCGCCGAGGTGGAGGAGGCTGCCGCGGCGGCCGCCTCCGAGACGCGGATGTTCTTCTGCCTCGAGACGCTCGAACACCTGCGCCGGGGTGGCCGGATCGGCACGGCGGCAGCGCTGGTGGGGACCGCGCTGGCCGTGAAACCGTTGCTGCACATGGACGACGGCCGGATCGTGCCGCTCGAGAAGGTGCGCACGATGGGCCGCGCGGTGGGCCGCCTGGTCGACCTGGCGGCGGCCGCGGCGGGCGACGGCCCCGTCGGACTGGCCGTGCACCACCTGGCCGCTCCCGAACGCGCCGCGGAGCTTGCCACTCGTCTCGACGAACGCCTGCCCGGCTCGACGGGATGCGTGATCTCAGAGGTCGGTGCGGTGATCGGCGCGCACACGGGTCCAGGCGTGCTGGGCGTCGTGGTGCTGCCGGGAGGACCCGACAGCATCCCACACACCCCCGACAATTCCCCGTCCCAGAGCGACGAGTGATCGCGACCTGTCCACAACCCGCGAGTAATCCACAGACCCGGAGCTGACCCCACCTCCCCGCCCACCCCGCTCCGTAACGTCGCTCGCATGCTCCCCCGCTCCCACCCGGACCCCCTCCCGACCGAACGCCTGGCCGCCCTGGCCGACAAGGTGAGAGCCGACCCGACCCTGGTCTACGCCCGATCAGAGGACTCGGACGAACACGGCCCGCCACTCCGCCGCCGCTTCCGCCTGCCGAACCTCCCCCGCCGGGGCCTGCTGGCCCTGGGCGTGGCCGTGGCGTGCGCGGTCATAGGCCTGGGCAGCTGGTGGCAGAGCCCCGCCGCCGAACCGGCCCCGGACCTGGCCCTGGTCAGCACGTCGGCCCCGGCCCCCGACCTGGTGGTGAACGTGATCGGCGAGGTGGCCACCCCGGGCCTCGTCACCACGACGTCCGGCGCCAGGGTGGCCGACGCCATCCACCTCGCGGGCGGCATGAAGCCGGGCACCGACCTCCACAACCTCAACCTCGCCCGCAAACTCACCGACGGCGAACAGATAGCTGTGGGCATCCCACTCCCACCCCCAGCCCAGCCAGGCGCACCTCAGGCAGCCGCGCCCCAGCCCAAGCTGAACCTGAACTCCGCCACCCCGACCGAACTGGACGCCCTCCCCGGCGTAGGCCCGGTGACGGCCCAGCGAATAGTCGACCACCGCACCCGCAAGGGCCCCTTCGCCTCGGTGGACCAACTCCGCGACGTAGAAGGCATCGGCGACTCGAAGCTGGCCAAGCTGGCCGACCTGGTCCACACATGACCACCACCGGCATCGCCAGAACCACCGCCGGCAAGGCCGCCGCGGCCGTGGCCCTCTACCACCGCACCAGGGCCCAGTACCTGCACCTCACCCGCCAGACCCTGATCCCGGCCGACCACAACAACCTCCCGCGCCCCCTGACGCTCACCTTCCCGCTGCACCGCTCCCAACCCCGACCCGCCACACCCCGCCGCCGCCCACTGGCCAGGGTGATGCACCACTTCCTGGCCGCAGCCTTCCCGCCACTGCCAGCCCCAGCCCCGTCAGCCCCGGCCCCGTCAGCCCCGGCCCCGTCAGCCCCGGCCCCAGCACCGACGCACCTCACACAGCGCGCCTGCCGCTTCTGCGAGGCAACAAACCCAAGCGCCGCCCCCGACCACCACGGCTAGCGCCACCGAACCCACGTCCCACCCCAGCCCGCCCCACGTTCCGCAGGCTCGGCCGTGCTCTCACCGAGCCCGCAAGCCCGGCTTCGCAGGTCACGAGCCCACGCAGGCGCCTGTCCAGGCACGACACACCTCGCCCAGGCCGATCCGGCCAGCCCCAACCCAACCGGCCCCACCCAGGCGCCTGTCCACTGCACCCGGCCGATCCCACCCGTCCTCCTGGGCCCAGCGACCTTCCCTTCGCCTCGAAGTCCCGGTCTTCCCCCAACCGATCCGATCGGAGCCAGCCATGCCATCCGTCCGCATCACCACCACACCCCGCCACCCCCGCAGCGACACCGCCCGCCACCACCCGTCGGCCGCCGCCCCGAAGTTCTGCCGCCCGCACATCCCACCCACCCCGCCTACCCCGCCGCGCCCACCACCCCGCCCACCCGAACCTGCCCCAACCCCGCCAAGGCAGCCCCACCCGTGACACAAGACCTCCCGCCGCCCCAGGGAGCCCCCAATGCTCCGCAAGCACCCGATAACCCACGACTTCCGCCTGGTCCCGGCAGCCGCCGCAGTCTGGGCAACAGCCGTGGCAGGCCTCTTCCTCAGCTGGCAGGCGGCAGCGATCACCGGCCTGGCAGCAGGAGCGATCGGCCTGGCGGCGTGGCGCAGGGCCTGGTGGAACAGGACCTGCGCGATCGCTCTCCTGGTCTCCGGCCCGCTGGCAGCGGCCTGGGTGGGCGGCCACGTGCTCAAAGCCGAAACCCACCCGCTCCGCCTCGCTGCGAACGAAGGCCGCAGCACCACGCTCACCGTCGAGCTCACCACCAGACCGAAGGGAATCCGGGCCGCGGGCTTCGGCGGGACGCAGGCCGGCGTGGAGAACGTCGTGATCCGGGCGACGGCGGACGGTGCCCAGTTGGTGCTGCTGACGCCGGCGGACGGGTGGCGGGATCTGCTGCCAGGTCAGCAGGTCACGGTCAAAGGCTCGCTCGCCCCACCCAGGGGCGGAGATCTGGCGTCGGCGTTGCTCCGAGTGCGCGGGCCGCCGCAGGACGTGCGACCGCCGCCGTTCTGGCAGACCTGGGCCGACCAGCACCGTGACGGGCTGAGGCAGGCCAGTGCGGTCCTGGACGACGAAGAAGCCGGACTGCTGCCCGCACTGGTGGTGGGCGACACCGAGCGGATGGTGCCGCGCATCGTCGAGGAGTTCCGCACAGCAGGGCTTGCTCACCTGCTCGCGGTGAGCGGCGCGAACCTGGCGATCATCTGCGGTGCTGTCTACCTCCTGACGAGGCGGCTCGGGCCGCGTCCGGCGGCGGCTGCGGCGTTCGTCGCGCTGGTCGGGTTCGTCGTCCTGGCCGGGCCCGAGCCGAGTGTGCTCAGGGCGGCGGTCATGGGCGCCGTCGCGCTGCTGGCTTTGGTGGTGGGGCGGCAGCGGTCCGCGGTGCCCAGTCTGGCGACGGCCGTGCTCGTGCTGGTGTTGCACGATCCGGCGCTGGGTGGTGAGCCGGGGTTCGCGTTGTCCGTGGTGGCAACGGCTGCGTTGGTGCTCGTCGCGCCGAAGTGGGCGCGGGCGCTGAAGAAACGCGGTGTGCCGAACGGGGTGGCCGAGGCGATCGTCGTGCCGATGGCCGCGAGCCTCGCCACGGCTCCCGTGGTGGCCGGGTTGTCCGGGCAGGTGAGCCTCGTGTCGGTGGTGGCCAACCTGGTCGCCGGACCGGTGGTGGCGCCGGCGACGGTGCTGGGTGTGGTGGCGGCGGCAGTTGCGCCGCTCTCGCCTCAGGTCGCTGAGGTCGTCACCCACGTGGCCGGGCCGGCGGTGAGTTGGCTGGTTCTGGTCGGGCGGCAGGCGTCGGTCGTGCCCGGAGCGGCGGTCGGCTGGCCGGACGGCTGGAGCGGGGCCATCGCGCTCACGGCGGTCACCGTGGCGGTCGTGTTGTTGTTGCGGTTCAAGAAGACGCGGACGTTGGTCGTCGCTGTGCTCGTCGGCGGGTTCGTGGTGCTGGTGCCGTTGCGAGTGGTGGCGCCGGTCTGGCCGCCCGACGGGTGGAAGGTCGTCAGTTGTGACGTGGGCCAGGGCGACGCGCTGGTGCTCGCCACCGACGACCCGGAGACGGCGGTGCTGGTCGACACCGGGCCGGATCCCGGCGCGGTCGACCGGTGCCTGAAGACGTTGGGAATCAACAAGATTCCGCTGGTCGTGCTGACACACCTGCACGCGGACCACGTCGGTGGCCTCGACGCCGTGCTCACCGGGCGTGTGGTGGGGGCGGTCGCGGTCGGGCCGCTCAAGGAGCCCGCGTGGGCGTGGAGGGAGGTCAGCAGACGAACGCGCGCTCACGCCGTGCGGGTCGTCGAGCCGAAGGCGGGCGAGCGGTTCGCCTTGCCAGGACTGGAGTTGGAGGTGATGGGCCCCAGGAGGCCACCGGTCGCCGAGGACGAGAACACGACGGTGAACGACTACTCGCTCGTGCTCAAGGCACACACGAGAGCGGGCCGGGTGTTGCTCACCGGCGACGTCGAACTGGCCGGCCAGGCGGCGCTGCTGGGGGAGCGGGACCTGAACGCCGAGGTGCTCAAGGTGCCTCACCACGGCAGCCGCTACTCACTGCCCGCGTTTCTCAAGGCCGTGCGGCCGCGGGTGGCGCTGGTCAGCGTCGGCACGGGCAACAGGTACGGGCACCCGAGCGCGCACGTCATCGACGTGTTGCGGGCGGGAGGCGCCTTGGTGTTGCGCACGGACAAGGACGGAGACCTGGCGGTACTGCCGGGAAACCGAATCGTACGAAGGAGAAGAGATGGTCTGGGTCAGGTTGTTCAACGCGCGCTACCCGATCGCCGGCGGCACGCCCGGCCTCGCATGGGCGCTGTGGCAGACGAACTACACGGCGACGCCGTGGCCGCACGACGAACTCAAGCCCGATTTCGGTTACTACATCTGCGAAACACTCGAAGACGGCACCCGCGCCGTCACGTACCGGGCGACGACCACGCACGTGCTGCCCCCGACGAAGGCCGAGTCGCCGGAAGAGGCATACGACCTCGTCGCGGAGCACGTCTTCGACGACGAACTGCGGATCGCGCCGGACATCTGGCACGACTACCACTACAACGCGCTGAAGGCGGAAGCCCCGTGGCCGCAACGGATCGTGGCGTGGCGCGCGACCGTGGAGCAGGTCGGGCCGCACGTGGTCGACGGCCTGCTGCGCTTTCCCCGCACGGGCTGGCTCGAGACGGACGCGATCGCCCTGTGAGGCGTCCCGCGCAGTCACAAAGCGGCTCGGGGACGCGTGTGCGCCCCCGAGCCGGAAGGAGGTGATCCGGGGTGATTAACCCAGTGCCTTGATGACGGCCTCGGCCGACGGCGGGACCGTCGCGCGCGGGCCGACCGTGTCGCCCAGTGCGTCGAGGGTCTTGAGGCCGTCGCCGGTGATCAGCAGCACGGTCTCGGCGTCGGGGTCGAGCTGGCCCGTCTCGATCAGCTTCTTCGCCGTCGCGACGGTCACGCCGCCGGCGGTCTCGGCGAAGATGCCCTCGGTGCGGGCGAGGAGCTTGATGCCCTCGACGACCTCTTCGTCGGTGACGTCCTCGATGGCGCCGTTGGTGCGGCGGACCGCGTCGAGCACGTACGGGCCGTCGGCCGGGGCCCCGATCGCCAGCGAGCGGGCGATCGTGTCCGGGCGGACCGGGCGGATGACGTCGTGGCCCGCCTTGAAGGCGGCGGAGATCGGGGAGCAGCCCGTGGCCTGCGCGCCGAACACCTTGTACGGGGAGGCTTCCACGAGGTCGAGCTGGCCGAGTTCGCGGAACGCCTTGTCGACCTTGGTGAGCTGCGAGCCGGAGGCGATCGGCACGACGATCTGGTCGGGCAGGCGCCAGCCGAGCTGTTCGGCGACCTCGTAGCCGAGGGTCTTGGAGCCTTCCGCGTAGTACGGGCGGACGTTGACGTTGACGAACGCCCAGTCCTCGTTCTCCGCGGCGAGCTCCTGGGCGAGGCGGTTGACGTCGTCGTAGTTGCCGTCGACGGCGATCAGCGAGCCGTCGTAGACGGCGCTCATCAGAATCTTGGCGCGCTCGAGGTTGGAGGGGACGAGGACGACGGACTTCCAGCCGGCGCGGGCCGCGGCCGCGGCGACGGCGTTCGCCAGGTTGCCGGTGGACGGGCAGGCCAGCACCTTGAAGCCGAGTTCGCGGGCGGCGGCGAGGGCGACGCCGACCACCCGGTCCTTGAACGAGTGCGTGGGGTTGCCGGTGTCGTCCTTCACCCAGACCTTGCGGACGCCCAGGGCCTTGGCGAGGTTGTGGGCCTCGACCAGGCGGGTGCCGCCGGGGTCGGTGTTCGGGTGCTGTTCCACAGTGGACGGAACGGGGAGGAGGCCGCGGTAGCGCCAGATGGACTTGGGGCCGGCCTCGATGTCCTCGCGCCGGATCTTCCCGAAGTCGTAGGCCACTTCCAGCGGCCCGAAACACTCGAGACAGGCGTATTCAGGAGCGAGAGGGGTTTCGTTGCCGCACTCCCGGCACAGCAGCGCGCGGGCGGGGCCGAGGTCGAACTTGGTGCTCGTGGGCACACTGACAGCAGTCATCGCGAGGTATCTCCTCATCTGTCCCGCGAAATCGAACGGGTCGGAATTGGCACCGTGATCGTCTGCACTCAGATGCGCGCACAGGTATGTGTGCACACAGCGCTGACGCCGGTTGCCGGGGCTTCTTCGGGCCGGTCCCTCTGCCCCTCTGGATGAGCGGTGTTCAGTTGTGGCCACCAACCTACGGCATGTGTCGGTTGCCGATCCACAATCGCCCACGATCCGGGACGTGGGAGGATGCCGGTCGTGAGCGCACCGGAGTCACTGCACCTCGTCGTCGGCGAAGAGGAGCTGCTGGTCGAACGGGCTGTTCGCGCGGCTCTCGAGGCCGCGCGGAAGGTCGATCCGAGCGCCGACCTGACCCGCGTCCAGGTGACTGATCTCACCCCTCCTGAGCTCGCCGAACTGGTGAGTCCGTCGCTGTTCGCGGAGGGGCGGGTGATCGTCCTGCAGAACGGTCAGGACATCAGCAAGGAGGTCGCCGACACGGTGCTCTCCTACGTCAAGGCGCCCGCGGACGGGGTCACGCTCGTCGTCGTGCACACGGGCGGTGGTCGCAGCAAGGCGGCCAAGGACCTGCCGGGGCAGCTGAAGAAGGCCGGTGCCGCGGTCACCGAGTGCGGCAAGGTCACCAAGCCCGCGGAGCGCGAGGCGTTCGTGCGCAACGAGGTGCGGCAGGCGGGCGGCAAGATCGACCCGGAGGCCGTCGCCACGCTCATCGACGCCGTCGGCACGAACCTGCGCGAGCTCGCGGCGGCCGCCTCGCAGCTCGTGTCCGACACCGACGGCAAGGTGACGATCGAGGAGATCCGCCGCTACCACCAGGGCAAGGCCGAGGTGACGGGGTTCGCCGTCGCGGAGAAGGCCGTCGTGGGGGACAGGGCGGGCGCCATGGAGGCGTTGCGCTGGGCCATGCAGCTCGGTGTGCCGCACGTGCTGGTCGCGGACGCGCTGGCGGACGCGGTGCGCACGGTCGCGCGGGTGTCCGCCGTGGGCCGCGCCGACCCGTTCAGCCTGGCCGGGCCGCTCGGCATGCCGCCGTGGAAGATCAAGAAGGCGCAGGCCCAGGCCCGAGGCTGGGACCAGACGGGTCTCGCGGACGCGATGCAGGTGGTCGCGGGGCTCAACGCGGACGTGAAGGGCGTGGCGGCCGACGCCGACTACGCGCTGGAGCGCGCGGTGCTCCGGATCGTGGCCGCGCACAGCCGACGCTAGGTCAGCGCCTCGGAATCCCGATCAGGTACTGGGCGCCGGTGAAGCCGGGTTCGACGCCGATCGTCCACGTGAACGTCGCGGTGTCGCGCAAGCCGTCGACCATCCGCCGCAGTTCCGCGCGCCCGTACATGCGCAGGAACGACACCAAGCTGTCGAAGAACATCATGAACGGCAGCACCGGCACGACGTACGTCAGCGCCAGCCGCAGCAGGTAGCGCGGCAGGGGATTGCGCTGGAACGGCGCCGCGAGCAGCACGGCCAGCGTCAGGAAGAACGGGAACACCAGCACGTAGAGCCACGACCGTTTGGTGTCCACGACCACTATGGGCTGCCGGGTGTCGACGGCGTTCTGCAGCATGCGCGTCGCCAGCGCGGGCGGGAAGTGGTGGAAGGCGCCGTAGATCGTCCGCGTGCCTTCCAGCCGGCAGTCCGTGGCGTCGACCGACGACGACACGTGGTCCACCGAGCAGCACGAGTCCAGCCGTCGCCGATTGGAAGCGGCGACGCGCTCGAACGCGGGCACGTTCGGCACCAGGTCGGTCAGCGTCACCCAGGTGTGGACACCTGAGGCGTGCAACCGCCGCTGGATCAGCGGCAGCGGCCCTCCCGAACCCGAGCAGAGGTCGACGATCCGGTGGTCCGCGCCCGACCGCAGGGCGAGCGCCAGCGGGCGGGAGTACTCGCGCGCCGCGTCCGTCAGCCGGTAGATCGTGAGGATCGACTCCGTGTGCAGGGTCCGCAGCACGGGCGGGGTGCCGTCGAGGTCGTGCAGCTCGAAGAAGTCGAGACGCGGCAGCGATTCCATGAGGACTACGCCTACACCAATGACGCGGTCGTGTGCGCATGAACACGAAAGGGCTCCACCTCCCGGAGGAGGTGGAGCCCTCTCAGCAGAAGCTCGAAGCTCCGCGTGCGAGATCAGCCCTCGAGGGAGTTCGCGCGCAGCGCCATCGCCGACTTCTTGTTGGCGGCCTGGTTGGCGTGGATGACGCCCTTGCTGGCGGCCTTGTCGAGCTTGCGGGACGCGTCCTGCAGCAGCTCCAGGGCCTTCGCCTTGTCACCGGCCTCGGCAGCCTCGCGGAACTTGCGGATGGCCGTCTTCAGGGACGACTTGACCGACTTGTTGCGAAGGCGGGCCTTCTCGTTGGTCTTGATCCGCTTGAGCTGGGACTTGATGTTCGCCATGCGACATCACCCTTCTTGTCGAAACCGGGGTTCGTGACGCGCTTGGTCGGCACCGGCCACGAGGACCGGGTCTCCTCCACGGCGGAGAGCCGCGCGTTCACGACGACGAAGGATATCAGGCCAGCTCAGCGCACCGTGAAGGTGGCCTTGTCGGCACCCACCACGGCCTCGTAGCCACCGCGGGCGACCTCACGCCGTCCGCCGCCGTCCACGTCGCCGACGGTCAGGGCCAGCTGGGAGAGCGCGAACGGCACCTCGACCTGCTTCGACTGCCCTGCGGCGAGTTCCACGCGGGTGAAGCCCACCAGACGGGCGTCCGGGGTCAGCACCGGGGAGGCCGGTTGGCGGACGTGGACCGGCACCACGGCCGTGCCCGCACGCGGGCCGGTGTTCGCCACGGTGAACTTCACCACGCCGTTCGAACGGTCCACCGACACCGACGGCCCCGAAGTCGTGAACGACGTGTACGACAGCCCGTGCCCGAAAGCGTAGAGCGGGTCGTACTTCGCGCCGGCCGAGGTGTTCGCGCCCGGCAGCTGGTCGTAGGTGAGCGTCGGATCGCCCAGCGTCCGGGGCCACGAGATCGGCAGCTTGCCGCTCGGGTTGACGGCACCGAACAGCACGTCGGCGATCGCCCGTCCGCCCTCGCTGCCCGGCAACCAGCCCGCGACCAACGCGTTCGCGTCGGCAGCAGCTCCCAGCACCTGCGGCCGCGCGGTCAGCAGCACCACGACCACCGGCTTGCCGGTCGCCTGCACCGCGTCCACCCACGCCTGCTGCTCCGGCGTCAGCACCGGGTTCTCCGTGTCGGCGGGCCCCTCCGCGCCGGGCTTCTCACCCAGCACCACGACCACCGCGTCCGCTCCCGCCGCCTCGGACACCGCCGCGGCCTGAGTCGGGGCGTGCACCACGGACGCACCGGGAACGGCCTCGCGCACACCCGTCAGCACGGTCGCGGTGGGCGGCAACGGCGAGTCGTCCGGCACGCCCTGCCAGTCGACGGTCCACCCACCGAGCTGGCGGCGCACGTCGTCGGCGGTCTCCCCGGTCACGACGATCTTCTTGGCGCCGACCGACAACGGCAGCACGCCGTCGTTCTTCAGCAGCACGGTGCCCTCGGCGGCGGCCTTGCGCGCGAGGTCCCGGTCCACGCCCACCACGGTGCCGTCGGCCTTCGCCGGGTCCACGTACGGCTTCTCGAACAGCCCGAGGTCGAACTTGAGCGTCAGCACCCGCCGCACGGCCTGATCGATCCGCCCGCGCGACACCGAGCCGTCACGCACGTTCGCCAGCAGCAGCGACGTGAACTCGGCCGCGTTCGACGGTTCCATCGCCATGTCCACCCCGGCGTTGACGCTCATCGCGATCGCCGTCTTGTAGTCGGGCGCGACCTTGTGCCGGTCGACCAGGTACCGCATGTCCTGCCAGTCCGAGACCGCGACGCCCTTGAACCCCATGCGGTCCCGCAACTGCGTCTGCAGCATGTACTTCGACGCGTGCACGGGCACACCGTTCACCGAACCCGAGTTGATCATCACCGTGCGCACGCCCGCGTCGAACTGCGCCTGGAACGACGGCAGCACCAGGTCCTGCAACTGCCGGATCGGGATCTGCGCCGCCGCCCGGTCGTGCCCGTTCGCGGGCGCCGAGTACCCGGCGAAGTGCTTCGCGGTGGCGGTCAGCTGCGCGGTGTCGTCCACCTTGGACTGCTGCCCGCGCACGTTCGCCGCCGCCAGCTGCCCCGCCAGGAACGGGTCCTCGCTGTAGGTCTCGTAGTACCGGCCCCACCGCGTGTCCCGCGCGATGTCCGAGACGGGCGCGAAGTTCCAGAAGACACCGGTGGCGCGCAACGCTTTCGACGCGGACACACCGATCTTCTCCTGCAACGCGGGATCCCACGTCGCGCCGAGCCCGATCTGGTGCGGGAACATCGTCGCCGAGATGACGTTGTTGTGCCCGTGCACGCCGTCCGACCCGTAGATGATCGGGATCTTCAACCGGTTCTTCTCCAACGCGTGGCGCTGGATGGCGTTGTTCATCTCGGCCCACGCCCTGGGCGTGTTCTCGACCGGTGAGTCACCGCCGCCGGACAGGATCGAGCCCACGTGCGCGTCCGAGAGAACGGCCTTCAGGCAGGACTCGACCAACGGCCCGTTGACGTTGTTGCAATCACCGCGCAGTTTCCCGACGCGGATCTGGGTCATCTGCCCGACCTTCTCCTCGAGCGTCATCCGTCGCAGCAGGTCCTCGACCCGCCGTTCCGTCGACGCCCGGTTGTCGAGGTACAGCTCCTTGCCGGCCGCCAGACCACCGGCCGGTGTCATCGACGCGATCACCACAGCGACGCCCAGCACGCCGAGACCGGCGCGTTTGCGGGAGAACAAAGACAAGACTCCTCCACGTTCCCGGTGCGCCCGCCGCACACGATCGCGTGGGCGAACACGACCGGCACACCTCCGAACGGAGGAACTCGCTGCAAGCGTTTTCATACTGGTGAAACGCCTGATCAGCCACCTGCGCCGAAAGGAGGAAAAATGGCCGCCATGACAGTGCCCGCGCTACCCGAGGAGTCGTTCAGACGGGTGCTCTGCGTCGTCGCGCACCCCGACGACATGGAGTACGGCACGTCCGCGGCGGTCGCCCGCTGGACCGCCAAAGGCATCGAGGTCGGCTACCTCCTGCTGACCCGGGGTGAGGCAGGAATGCCGAACCCGCCGGAGGAGACCGCACGGCTGCGGGTCGCCGAGCAACGGGCCGCGTGCGACGTCGTCGGCGTCGAGCACCTGACCGTTCTCGAACACCCGGACGGCGTCCTCGTCCACGGACTCGACCTGCGCCGCGACATCTGCCGCGAGATCCGCCGGTTCAAACCCGACGTCGTGTTCGGCAGCGGGTACGAGATCGAGACGCCGTGGGGCTTCGACCAGGCCGACCACCGCGCGGCCGGCCTCGCCACCCTCGACGCGCTGCGCGACGCCGGCAACCGCTGGGTCTTCCCCGAGCAGGTGGAAGAGGGCCTCGAACCGCACTCACCGCGCTGGTACCTGCAGGTCGCGATGGGCGACGACGCCACGCACGGGGTCGACGTCACGGGCGAGCCGTTGCGCCGGGGCGTGGCCTCGCTCGAAGCGCATGCCGCGTACCTCGCCGCGCTGCCGGACCACCCGGCCCCCGCGGACCTCATCCCGATGTTCGCCACGATGGGCGGCAAGGCCATGGGCGTCGAGCACGCCGTGCTCTTCCGCGCCCACGACCTCCAAGCACCGCCCGAGTTCTAGGACTCGTCGTCGGGCTTCTTCGGCGGCCTGCCGCGGCGAGGCATCTTCTTCGCCTCGCCCGGCAGCCGGCCCGCGTCCGCCAGCGCACGCCGCAGCAGGAACTCGATCTGCGCGTTGGTGCTGCGCAGCTCGTCGTTCGCCCACCTGCTCAACGCGTCGTGCACGGCCGGATCGAGCCTGAGCAGAACGCTTTTGCGATCCGCCATCAGGTGTACAGCGACCCGGTGTTCACCACGGGCTGAGTGGAACGGTCACCGCACAGGACCACGAGCAGGTTCGACACCATCGCGGCCTTGCGCTCCTCGTCGAGCTCGATGACCTCGTGGTCGGCGAGCCGCTCCAGCGCCAGCTCGACCATGCCGACGGCGCCTTCGACGATCCGCGTCCGCGCCGCCACGACGGCGCCCGCCTGCTGCCGCTGCAACATGGCGTGGGCGATCTCCGGCGCGTACGCGAGGTGCGTGAGCCGCGACTCGATCACCCTCACGCCGGCGGACTGCACGCGCGCCGCGATCTCGATCGCGAGCGTCTCGGTGATCTCGTCCGCGTTCTCCCGCAACGACAGGCCCGTCTCGGCGTGGTTGTCGTACGGGTAGCTGTTCGCGATGTGCCGCACTGCGGTCTCGGTCTGGATGCCGACGAACCGCACGAAGTCGTCGACCTCGAACCGTGCGCGCGCAGTGTCCTCGACCTGCCACACGACCACCGCGGCGATCTCGATCGGGTTGCCGTCGGCGTCGTTGACCTTCAGCGTCGCCGTCTCGTGGTTGCGGATCCGGACGGAGATCTTCTCCCGCGTGGTGAGCGGGTTCGCCCACCGCAGACCGTCCGTGCGCACCGTGCCCACGTAACGGCCGAGGAACTGCAGCACGCGCACCTCACCGGGTGCGACCGTGAAGAGCCCCTTCCAGATCACAGCGGCAGCCAGGAACAACAGCACTCCGGTGAGCAGCAGCCCGACCGCCGGGTCGCCGTCGGCGGCATCGGTCGTCTTGATCCCCTCGATGAACGTCCACACGCTCACAGCCAGCACCGCCAACCCAGCGAAGAACATGAGGAGACCGGGCAGTTCCCGCGCTTGCTTCTCGCGGACGACAGGCGCCGGCATCTGAACCGTCGTTTCGATGGATGCACTCATCCAGGACCCCCTAGCGAAGTAGTAGCTAAGTGATATCACTTTTTTCGCGGTGATCGCAAGTTACGCTGCGTCGCATGAGGGCGAAGAAGCAGCGCGTGGCCGCGTACGGGGTGTGCATCAACGAGAACGACGAGATCCTGCTCGCGCGCTGGCTTGGCCCTAAGGGCAAACGTTGGATCCTCCCCGGAGGCGGCATCGACCACGGCGAGCACCCGTACGACGGGGTCGTCCGGGAGGTCGAGGAGGAGACCGGCTACGTCGCCGAGGTGGTCCGCCTGCTCGGCATCGACTCCGAGTTCCGCGAGGAGCCCGACCGCGACTACCACGCACTTCGGATCATGTACGAGGTGCGGATCGTGGGCGGCGAGCTGCGCAACGAGGTGGGCGGCTCGACCGACCTCGCCCAGTGGTTCCCGCTGGCAGACATCGGACAGCTGGAGCGCGTGCCGTCACTGGACACGGCTCTCGGTCTGTACCGGACCTCGCCACCAGCCGGAATCTTGCGGTAGCTTCCCCCTACCGCCGCCGACGACCCAACACCGGAGTTGGCGAATGATCCGATCACTGGCCGCAGTCGGCGCGGCCGCCCTGCTGTCGTCCTTCGTTCACGTGCCTGCTTTCGCTGCTGTCGTCGGCGTCTCCAGCGTGTCCTCCCTGCAGGCCGCACTCGACACCGCACGACCTGGTCAGCGCATCGTCCTGGCGGACGGTGTGCACGCCACCGACCAGCCCGTCAAGATCACGAAGTCCGGCATCACCGTCGCCGCCGCGCACGCCGGCCGCACGGTCTTCACGCGAGGGGGCCTCGAACTCGGGGCTGTCCGCGACGTGACGATCGAGGGGTTCGTGTTCGACGGCACCAGCTCGATGTCCGTCCCGCCCGAGGCGCAGGCCACGCGCATCACCCGCAACACCTACAGCGGGAACAAGGACGGCGCCTCGCTCTCCGTCAGCGCGGACGACGTCCAGGTCGACCACAACACGTTCCAGAACCGGAACAACGAGGGCGTCTACCTGCAGATCACCGGTCCGGGCAGCGAGATCGCCAAGCGGACGTGGATCCACCACAACTACTTCTACAACCACCAGTTCACCGGCGCGAACGGCGGCGAGTCGA